>NZ_CM151308.1:412500-4952500 GCF_056486185.1 Stenotrophomonas sp. 28608_Sma
CCGCAAGGAGTGACTGCGTACCTTTTGTATAATGGGTCAGCGACTTACTGTTCGTGGCAAGCTTAACCGTATAGGGGAGGCGAAGGGAAACCGAGTCTGATAAGGGCGCATAGTCGCGGGCAGTAGACCCGAAACCGGGTGATCTAGTCATGCCCAGGGTGAAGGTGCGGTAACACGCACTGGAGGCCCGAACCCACTCCCGTTGCAAAGGTAGGGGATGAGGTGTGATTAGGAGTGAAAAGCTAATCGAACCCGGAGATAGCTGGTTCTCCTCGAAAGCTATTTAGGTAGCGCCTCATATGTATCCTCTCGGGGGTAGAGCACTGTTATGGCTAGGGGGTCATCGCGACTTACCAAACCATTGCAAACTCCGAATACCGAGACGGACTGTATGGGAGACACACGGCGGGTGCTAACGTCCGTCGTGAAAAGGGAAACAACCCAGACCCACAGCTAAGGTCCCAAATTTTGTGCTAAGTGGAAAACCATGTGGAAAGGCACAGACAGCCAGGAGGTTGGCTTAGAAGCAGCCACCCTTTAAAGAAAGCGTAATAGCTCACTGGTCGAGTCGGTCTGCGGGGAAGATTTAACGGGGCTAAGCACAGAACCGAAGCTTGGGGTGCATACTTTGTATGCGCGGTAGAGGAGCGTTCCGTAAGCCGTTGAAGGTGGATTGAGAAGTCTGCTGGAGGTATCGGAAGTGCGAATGCTGACATGAGTAACGATAATGCGGGTGAAAACCCCGCACGCCGAAAGCCCAAGGTTTCCTTGCGCAACGTTAATCGGCGCAGGGTGAGTCGGCCCCTAAGGCGAGGACGAAAGTCGTAGTCGATGGGAAGCAGGTTAATATTCCTGCACCTCGCGTAAGTGCGATGGAGGGACGGAGAAGGTTAGGTGTACCAGGCGTTGGTTGTCCTGGGGAAAGGCGGTAGGTTTGGATCTTTGGCAAATCCGGGATCCTCTAAGACCGAGCACCGAGACGAGCCTTTAAGGCGAAGTCACTGATACCACGCTTCCAGGAAAAGCTCCTAAGCTTCAGCTTACGCAGACCGTACCGTAAACCGACACAGGTGGGTAGGATGAGAATTCTCAGGCGCTTGAGAGAACTCGGGTGAAGGAACTAGGCAACATGGCACCGTAACTTCGGGAGAAGGTGCACCCTTTTTGGTGGCTCGTGCGAGCTATAGCTGAAGAGGGTCGCAGTAACCAGGCCGCTGCGACTGTTTATCAAAAACACAGCACTCTGCAAACACGAAAGTGGACGTATAGGGTGTGACGCCTGCCCGGTGCTGGAAGGTTAATTGATGGGGTCAGCCGCAAGGCGAAGCTCTTGATCGAAGCCCCAGTAAACGGCGGCCGTAACTATAACGGTCCTAAGGTAGCGAAATTCCTTGTCGGGTAAGTTCCGACCTGCACGAATGGCGTAACGACAGCGGCGCTGTCTCCACCCGAGACTCAGTGAAATTGAAATCGCTGTGAAGATGCAGCGTTCCCGTGGCAAGACGGAAAGACCCCGTGAACCTTTACTATAGCTTTACACTGAACGTTGAGTTCGTCTGTGTAGGATAGGTGGGAGGCTATGAAACTGTGGCGCTAGCTGCAGCGGAGCCATCCTTGAAATACCACCCTGTCGTGCTTGACGTTCTAACCTGGGCCCATTATCTGGGTCGGGGACCGTGTATGGTGGGTAGTTTGACTGGGGCGGTCTCCTCCTAAAGAGTAACGGAGGAGCTCGAAGGTACGCTCAGCGCGGTCGGACATCGCGCACTGTGTGCAAAGGCATAAGCGTGCTTGACTGCAAGATCGACGGATCAAGCAGGTAGGAAACTAGGACTTAGTGATCCGGTGGTTCTGTATGGAAGGGCCATCGCTCAACGGATAAAAGGTACTCCGGGGATAACAGGCTGATACCGCCCAAGAGTTCATATCGACGGCGGTGTTTGGCACCTCGATGTCGGCTCATCACATCCTGGGGCTGTAGTCGGTCCCAAGGGTATGGCTGTTCGCCATTTAAAGTGGTACGCGAGCTGGGTTCAGAACGTCGTGAGACAGTTCGGTCCCTATCTGCCATGGGCGTTGGAGATTTGAGAGGGGCTGCTCCTAGTACGAGAGGACCGGAGTGGACGAACCTCTGGTGTTCCGGTTGTCACGCCAGTGGCATTGCCGGGTAGCTATGTTCGGAAGCGATAACCGCTGAAAGCATCTAAGCGGGAAGCGCGCCTCAAGATGAGATCTCCCGGGGCACAAGCCCCCTGAAGGAACCATGTAGACTACGTGGTTGATAGGTCAGGTGTGTAAGTACAGCAATGTATTGAGCTAACTGATACTAATGATCCGAGAGGCTTGACCATATAACCTCAAGTTGCCTTGGCTTTACGACAACGTCGTAAGAGCATCCAAGTGCACGCTACGTCACAAGAACTACGAGAGGCAGGCGCCTTATCCAGTTGTATCGGATGGCGACGCTCCAACCGCCTCCCTGGTGAAATTAGCGCTGTGGAACCACCCGATCCCATCCCGAACTCGGAAGTGAAACGCAGCTGCGCCGATGGTAGTGTGGCTCAAGCCATGCGAGAGTAGGTCATCGCCAGGGTTTATACCCGAGAACCCCGCTGCATGCGCAGCGGGGTTTTTCTTATTAAGTGAAGGCACTGCATTTTCCGGGTACCTTCCGCCCCAAGGGCAAGATCGCGAAGCTGGCGCTGCAAGCGCTGCTGCAACCGTCTCCCTGGTGAAATTAGCGCTGTGGAACCACCCGATCCCATCCCGAACTCGGAAGTGAAACGCAGCTGCGCCGATGGTAGTGTGGCTCAAGCCATGCGAGAGTAGGTCATCGCCAGGGTTTACACCCAAAACCCCGCTGCTCGCGCAGCGGGGTTTTTCTTTGTGCGCGCGAAATGCGGGTAGTGCCGGCCGATGGCCGGCACTGCCGTGGCTGCACAGCGGCCGGTAGATCCACGCCATGCGTGGATGGCTGTCCCTGCGAAGAGCGGTGCCGCCCCCCGGCAGCAGGTCCAGACAGTGCGCGTCGCTGTGATTGCCGGCCAGCGGCCGGCACTACCGGTAGATCCACGCCATGCGTGGAGGCCCTCTGCGAGGAACCATGGCGCCAACCAAGGTTGGCAGCTACCAACAGCAGGCCCACACAGCGATCGTTTGCCGGCCAGCGGCCGGCACTACAAGTAGATCCACGCCATGCGTGGATGCTCTCTGCATGGAACCACGGCGCCAACCAAGGTTGGCATCTACAACTGCAGGGCGCGATCACACACAAAAAAGCGGCGCCCTTGCGGGCGCCGCCTTGGCTTGCTTCAGTACTCAGTCGAGCAAGCTCGACGTTACTTCGCCGCAGCCGGGGCCTTGTCCTTCATCATCGCGTCGCGGGCTGCCTTGAACGGGTTGCCTTCGTACCAGTTCGGCCAACGATCACCACCGGCCAGCTCCTTGCCGACACCGTACATCAGCTGCAGGTCTTCGACGGTGCCGTCCAGCTTCCAGGTGGCCGCATCGAACTCGTCCTTCGGGCCGTGGTAGCGGTTGGCGCCGTAGTCGGCTGCAGCCTTGCGGCCCGCGTCCACGCCACCCTCGCGCAGGTCTTCGCCGCCATCGGCGTACAGGGCCGGCACACCGGCCTTGGCGAAGTTGAAGTGATCGGAACGGAAGTAGAAGCCGCTCTGCACCGAGGTCTCACCGTGCAGGGTACGGTCCTGGGCCGCGGCCAGCGGCTTGAGGATGTCTTCCAGCTCCGAGCTGCCGAAGCCGGTGACGGTAACGTCCTTGGCACGGCCGGCCACCGACATCGCGTCGATGTTGATCACGCCGGCGATCTTGTCCAGCGGGAAGGTCGGATGGGCAACGTAGTACTTCGAACCCAGCAGGCCGGATTCTTCCAGGGTCACCGCCAGGAACACCACCGAACGTTCCGGCTTCGGCTCCTGGTGGGCCATTGCTTCGGCCACTTCGAGAATGCCGGCCACGCCGGTCGCGTTGTCGACCGCGCCGTTGTAGATGTTGTCGCCGGTCTCGCCCTCGTGCTTGCCCAGGTGATCCCAGTGCGCCATGTACAGCACGGCCTCGTCGGCACGCTTGCTGCCCGGCAGCACGCCCACCACGTTGCGCGACTGCTTCTGCGCGATCTGGCTCTTCAGATCGACTGCAGCGGTGGCCTTCAGCGGCACCGGCTTGAAGCCGCGCTTGCTGGCGTCCTTGTAGGCCTGCGCCAGGTCCAGGCCGGCACCGGCGAACAGCGCCTTGGCAGCGTCGGCACTCAGCCAGCCCTGCACCGGAATGCGGGCTTCCGGGTCATCCTTGGCCGGCAGGTCGTACTGCGGGCCTGCCCAGGAGTTCTTCACCACATCCCAGCCGTAGGAAGCGCCGGCGGTGTCGTGCACGATCAGCGCGGCAGCGGCGCCCTTTCGCGCAGCCTCCTCGAACTTGTAGGTCCAGCGCCCGTAATAGGTCATGCGCTTGCCGTCGAACAGCTTCGCGTCATCGACATGGAAGCCCGGGTCGTTGACAAACATGACGACCGTTTTGCCCTTCCAGTCCTGGCCGGCGTAGTCGTTCCACTTCTGCTCCGGCGCGTCGACGCCGTAGCCGACGAACACCAGGTCACTGGCATCGACCTTCACCTCGGCCTGGCCGGTACGGGTACCCACCACCATGTCGGTGCCGAACTTCAGCTCGGTGGTCTTGCCGCCCTGGGTGATCTTCAGCACGGTCGATTCGTCGGCCGTGGTCTCGGTCATCGGCACATCCTGGAACCAGCTGTCGCCGTTGCCGGGCTGCAGGCCGATGCGCTGCATCTGGTCGCGGATGTAGTTGACCGTCAGTTCCTCGCCCTTGCTGCCCGGGGCGCGGCCTTCGAATTCATCCGAAGCCAGCGTCTTGACCATCTCGGCGAAGTCGCCGGCGTTGATCTCCGGCGAGAACGCATGGGCCGCCGGCTTGGCAGTGGCGGTGTCGGTGGCCGGCGCGGGCGCCGGAGTGTCTTCGCCTTTGCAGGCACTGAGCGCGGCCGCAGCGGCCAGGCACAGGAGGAGTTTGCGGGGCATCGTCGATTCCTGGAAAACAAAGGGCGGCCGCACCACGTGTACGACCGGTAACAGCGAGTATCACCGAACCGATGGGCGCGGTGTGCTCAGTCCGCCGGAGCGGTTTCGGTGTCGAACGGGATCGGCTCGGCGCCGGTGACCGGGCCGATGCGGGCCGTGCGGTGCACGTACAGCACCACCTCGCGTTCGAACTGCAACGGGCCGTCCACCACGGCATTCGGACCGATGATCACGCGCGGCTTGCGGCTGGCGGTCAGCGAGACGCTGAAGTTCGGCTTGCGCACGTGCACACCGCCCTTGACCTGCGAACCGATGCCCACGGTGATGTCACCGTTGACGGTTTCCACGTCGTTGCCGACGCGGCTTTCGACCAGCCCGATGCCACCGTTCACGGTTTCAACGCCGCCTTCGATCTGGCTGCCGCGATCGCTGAAGATGCTGCCGTTGACGGTGCTGACGCTGCCGTGGGCGATCACTTCGCGGCCCAGGCGTACGCCGCCGTTGACCGTTTCGATCTTGCCGGTGCGCGCGCGATCGGCGACCTTGACCCCGCCGTTGACGGTGTCGATGCTGCCGGTCTCGACACCTTCGCCGACACGGATGCCGCCGTTGACGGTGTCCAGCTTGCCGTAGCGCTGGCCGGGTTCGGCGCTGATGCTGCCGTTGACCTTGCTGATGTTTTCCTGCGCTGCCACTGGCCCGGTGACCAGCAGTACGCCCAACAGCAGCGGAATGGAGAGAGCTTTCATGGGGACCTCGATGGATGTGCGGCTGGCAGGCCGCGTGCGGAGATGTCACCATTCCCCGGTACCCCCTGCAACTGCCTGAAGTCACTGGAAAGCCCTTGCGCAACAACGCCTTCCCATCACGCCGACATCACATCGCCGCTGCTCGCGGCGGGCGCTGCCTGCTGTTGGGGCTGGCCCTGGCACTGGCGTTGCCGCTGCCGGGTGCCGCGCAGACCACGCGCGAGACCGAGCGCAAGCTGCAGAAGCTGCGCAGTGAGCTGAAGGGCGTGGCGCAGGAGCGCCGGCAGATCGAAGGCCAGCGTGGCCAGGCCTCGCAGCAGCTGCGCGAGGCAGATGAGAAGGTGGCCCGCACCGGCCGTGCGCTTGCGCAGACCGAGACCGCGCTGCGCGAGCAGGGAAGGGCCCTGGCCGAGGCCGAACAACGCCGCAGCACGCTGCAGGTCAACCTCGCCCAGCAGCATCGCGAGCTGGCCGGCCTGCTGCGTGCGGCCTACCAGCTGGGCAACCACGCACCATTGAAGCTGCTGCTGTCGCAGGACACGGTGGCCGATGCCAATCGCGCCCTGGCCTACCACCGCTACCTGCAGCGTGAGCGGGCCCAGCGCATCACCACGCTGACCGCCGACCTGAAGGAACTGGAAGCGCTGCAGGCGCAGATTGCCGAGCGCAAGCAGAAGCTGCAGGGGGCGCAGCAGGACCAGAAGCAGCAGGCAGCGGCGCTGGAAGCCGACCGCCGCGATCGTGCAAAGACCGTGGCCTCGCTGGACGAGCGCTTCAAGGACCAGCGCGAGAAGGAACAGGCGCTGGGCCAGGACGCCAAGGCGCTGGAAACACTGCTGGCCAATCTGCGTGCGGCCGCCGCCCGTGCCGAGGCCGAGCGTCGCGCGGCTGCGCGCCGTGCGGCAGCGGAGAAGGCCGCTGCCGAACGTGCCGCACGCCAGGCCGCGGCACAGGGACGGCCGCCACCGCCCACCAAGGTTCCGCCGGCGGTGGCTTCCGCACCGGCGCCGAAGGTGGGGGGCCTGGGTTGGCCGTTGTCCGGCAACCTGCTGGCCCGCTACGGCGGCAAGCTGCCTGACGGGCGTACCAGCAGCGGCGTGCTGATCGGCGCACCGGCCGGCAGCACCGTCACCGCTGTGGCCGACGGTACCGTGGTGTTCTCCGACTGGATGACCGGCTACGGCATGATCCTGATCGTCGACCACGGCAATGGCTACATGAGCCTGTACGCCCACAACGACACCCTGCTCAAGGACGCCGGTGCACGGGTCAGCCGTGGCGATGCGGTGGCCAAGGTCGGCAACTCGGGGGGCCAAGGGGTCACCGCGCTGTACTTCGAGCTGCGTCGTGGCGGGCAACCGGTGAATCCGGACAGCTGGCTGCAGCGGCGCTGAATCCCGGCTCGCCATGAGCGGGCTGGATTCAACGGGAATTTAGCTGTGCTTCGCGCATAATCGGTGCATGTGCCTTGGGCACCATGCCACCGTCGACAGGAGTGATCCATGCGCGCAGCCCGTACCGCCACCCTCTTGCTGGCCCTGTTGCCAGCGCTGTCCTGGGCGCAGCAGACCGCGCCCGCCCCGAGCCAGGAAACCGGCGGGCAGGCAGCGAGCAGCGAGGAGGCGGTGACCTCGAAGGTGCCGCTGGAGGACATCCGCCGCTTCGTGGCCGTCTACAACGCAGTGCGGGCCGCCTACGTCGATCCGGTCGATGACAAGAAGCTGATGCAGGCAGCGGTGCGTGGCCTGCTGCTCGACCTCGACCCGCACAGCACCTACTTCAACAAGGAAGACGCGCAGGCCTTCGACGAACAGGCCAGCGGTGCCTACGAAGGCATCGGCGTTGAGCTGCAGCAGCAGCCAGACAACGCCAGCATGAAGGTGATCTCGCCGATCGACGACACGCCGGCGGCCAAGGCCGGCATCCTCGCCGGTGACCTGATCATCGCCATCGACGGCAAGCCGATCAGCGCGATCGATGCCAGCGAACCGCTGCGCGGCCCGGCCGGCAGCAAGGTGGTGCTGACCATCGTGCGCGAAGGCAAGCCCAAGCCGTTCGATGTCAGCCTCACCCGCCAGACCATCCGCGTGACCAGCGTGCGCAGCCGCCTGCTGGAACCGGGCTATGGCTACATCCGCCTGAGCACCTTCCAGGCCGACACCGGTTCGGACTTCCAGAAGCACGTGCAGCAGCTGCAGAAGCAGTCCGGTGGCCAGCTCAAGGGCCTGGTGCTGGACCTGCGCAGCAACCCGGGTGGCCTGCTGACCGCTGCCGTGCAGGTGGCCGACGACCTGCTCGACAAGGGCAACATCGTCAGTACCCGCGGTCGCATCAGCATCAGCGATGCACGTTTCGATGCAACGCCGGGCGACCTGCTGAAGGGCGCACCGGTGGTGGTGCTGGTCGACGCCGGTTCGGCCAGTGCCTCGGAAGTGCTGGCCGGCGCACTGCGCGACAACAAGCGCGCCCGCGTGGTTGGCAGCCGCACCTTCGGCAAGGGCTCGGTGCAGACCGTGCTGCCGCTGGACAACGGTGACTCGGTGAAGCTGACCACCGCGCGTTATTACACGCCCAGCGGCAAGTCGATCCAGGCCACGGGCATCGTGCCGGAGGTCGAACTGAAGCCGGCCGCTACGCCGGCCGAGGATGCACTGCCGGCCAGCCTGAGCGATTACAGCGAAGCGACCCTGCCGGGCCATCTGCGCGGTGACGACGAGGGCACCGAGGGCTATCACGCCGGTGCGGTACTGCCGGGCGATGGCCCGATCAACGACGCGCTGGCCGAGCTGAAGAACCCGGGTTCGGTGGCTGCACGCTTGAAGGCCGAAGCGACGAAAGTGGATGCGGCCAAGGCTGCGAAGGCCGCTGCCGCGAAGCCGGAGGCGAAGGTAGAAGCGAAGCCGGAAGCGAAGCCGGAAGCGAAGCCCATTCCGGTCCCGGCCAAGCCCTGAGGGTAGCGCCGGGCTGTGCCTGGCGGACACCCTGCTCATGCAGAAGGCGACGCGGCCGAGGCGTCGCCCGATAGAATCGGCCCATGGACGATTCGAACCTGGCGACTACGATCAGCCAACTCCTTGGCCGTGATCCGCTGCCACCTGACCGGGCCGCCACCCTGCTGGAATCCCTGGCGGTCCGCCATGGAATCGATCCGCGCTTTGTCTATTGGTGGGCAGGCAAAGCGACGTCTGATCAGACGATCCAATACGACAGCAGCGATGAAGGCCTTTCCTGCCTGGCTGAACTGCTGGCGGAAGTGAACGGTGAAATGTGCCTGGTAGCGTCAGATGAGCGCGCATTGCCGTGGCCGATCTGGACTCTGCAGGCAAGTGAACTGATTCCTTTGCTCGGCGAGTTGCCGTTCTTTGAGTACTTCGTGGTGCTGGATGACGGCGCTACGCTGCTGTTCGATACCCACCACAACACGTTGGTGGTCAGTCGCGAGTGACGCATTCGGCGTCATCGCGGACGGAGCAGATCCATATCGATGAAGGAGTCGAGCACGCTCGACGCCACGAACGAGCGGGTGCGCGTGGAGCCGGCCAGCGGCCGGCACTACCAGGGGTCAGAAGCCGTGGCGCTTGCGCAGGCGGCGGGCGATGGCCGCCCGCACGTAGACCCCGTACACCACGCCGAACACGAAGCCGCCGATGTGCGCCCACCAGGCGACCATGCCGAAGCTTGGGCCGATATGGGCGAACACCACCTGCAGGGCGGCCCAGACGCCGATCAGCAGGTAGGCCGGGGCGCGCACGAACTCCAGGAACAGGCCGAGCGGAATGACCACGCCCAGCCGGGCGCCCGGGAACAGGGCCAGATAGGCGCCGATCAGTGCGGACACCGCGCCGCTGGCACCGATGATGATCTGGTCCGGGCTGCCCATGGTGTAGATCGCTACCAGGTTGGACACCGCACCGCCGACCAGGAACAGCAGCAGCAGCCGCCACGGCCCCAGCACCCGCTCGGCGGGCAGGCCGAAGATCAGCAGGAACACCAGGTTGCCCAGCAGATGTGACCAGTCCGCGTGCAGGAACAGAGCCGTGAACAGCCGCAGCACGCTGCCGTCCTGCAGGGTCGCCCACCAGTCCAGCGGGTGGGTCAGGCCGGTGGACAGGGCGCCCCAGTCCAGCCAGAGGCTGCCCCGGGCGTCGTCCGGACGCGAGATCGACCACAGGAACGCCAGCCACAGTGCCGCAAACAGCACGGGCGTGGCCCAGCGCAGGGCCGCCTTCTTGCGCGACGGGAGGGAGACGAACATGGGCAATAGCCTAGCGTGCGGGCGCTTACGGCGGGGATTGTCCTGTTCAGCTTCTGGGACGAAAAAAGCGCCTGCGCTGTTATTGTTTCATTAACAGCTCTGGGTAATACTCGCATACGGCGTCGTATGTCGGGAGGGGAATCCGGCGCGCTCCGAAGGGCCCCAAGGCCTGCCGGGCGCAGGCGCACTCAGAGCACCATCACCGCTTACCGGAGAGAGAACTACGATGCAAACCGCTTCCACCATTGCCCGTCTGACCCTGCTGGCCGTCGGCGTTGCCGGTGCGCTGGCCGCCGCCGACGCCAACGCTGCTGCCTTCCAGCTGAAGGAAAACAGCGCCAAGGGCCTCGGCCGCGCGTTCGCCGGTTCCGGCAGCGCCGAAGGCGACGCCTCCATCATCGCCGTCAACCCGGCCGGCATGCGCCAGCTGGAAGGCACGATGGTCCAGGGCGACCTGAGCGCCATCAGCTTCAAGGCCGAGTTCAAGGGCCAGGGCCGCAATGCGGCAGGCCGCCCGCAGACCGGTGGTGACGGCGGCGACGCCGGCATGATCGCTCCGGTCCCGGCTGCGTACTTCCACATGCCGATCGGCGAGAAGGCCCACTTCGGTGTGTCGCTGACCGCACCGTTCGGCTTCAAGACCGAATACGACAACGGTTGGGTCGGTCGTTACAGCGGCCTGAAGACCGATCTGAAGGCCATCGACCTTGGCTTCGCCGCGTCGTATGACGTCAACCCGTACGTGTCGTTCGGCGCGTCGGTGTTCGTCGAGCACCTGACCATCGAGCTGAGCAACGCCGTCGACTACGGCAGCATCCTGGCCGGCGCCGGCGCTCCGGGCTTCGCCCCGGGCAGCGCGGATGGCACCCTGAAGATCGAGGGTGACAACAATGCCGTGGGCTGGACCGTCGGTGGCCTGTTCTCGATCGACGAGAACACCCACATCGGCCTGAGCTACCGTTCGAAGGTCGAGCACAAGATCACCGGTGGTGATGCGACCTTCAGCGGCGCCGACCGCGCACGTTCGCTGCTGACCAACTCGCCGCGTACCCGCGGCTGGTTCATGGACACCAGCGGCAAGGCCACGGTGACCATGCCGGCCTCGGCCACCCTGAGCGTGACCCACAAGGTCAACGACCGCTGGACCGTGATGGGCGACGTGACCCGTACCGCCTGGTCGACCGCCTTTGACAGCGTCACCGTCGACTACGCGTCGCCGCAGGCGGACTCGGTCCTGGAGTTCGGCTACCGTGACACCACCTTCGTGTCGCTGGGCGCCGACTACAAGCTGAGCGACACCGTCACCCTGCGCGGTGGTGTTGCACTGGACCAGACCCCGACCACCGACGCACACCGCGACGTGCGCGTGCCGGATACCAGCCGCAAGTGGCTGTCGCTGGGCGTGGGCTGGACCCCGTCGGCAAACACCGAGTACAACTTTGGCTACACCCACCTGTTCACCAGCGATCCGAACGTGAACGTGCGTGCCACCACTGCCAACCAGGGCAACTCGCTGTCGGGCAAGTACAAGGTCCGTGGCGACGTGCTGGCGGCTTCGTTCCAGTACAAGTTCTGATTCGGGCCTCGGCCTGACGCAGCACACGGAAGGCCCCGCGCAAGCGGGGCTTTCTTTTTCTGTGGCCACGGGCCATCCACGCGTGGTATGGATCTACTGAAGAGCGCAGCCAGCCACGGTGCGGATCCACGACAATAGCGCCATGAACCTGTCCGATCCGAACTTCCAGCTGGAGCTGGCTGCCAACATTGCCGTCGCCGGCTCGATCCTGCTGGCCGGCCGCAACAACGTGCACACCTGGTGGCTGGGCATCGTGGGCTGCACATTGTTCGCCGCCGTGTTCGAGCGTTCGCACCTGTACGCAGACATGGTGCTGCAGTTCTTCTTCATTGCCATCAGCGTGCTGGGCTGGTGGCAGTGGCTGCGTGGCGATCACGGTGCGCCGCTGCCGATTACCTCATTGCGACCGCGTGCATGGGCCTGGCTCGCGCCGCTGGCGGTGGTGGCCACGTTCGGCTACGGCTGGATGCTGACCCGCCTGACCAACGCCTACGCGCCCTACATCGATTCGGCGGTGCTGGTGCTGAGCGTGATCGCGCAGATCCTGATGATGCGGCGCAAGCTGGAATCGTGGTGGGTGTGGCTGTTGGTGAACACCGTGGCGGTGCCGCTGTACTACAGCCGTGGCCTGCACCTGACCTCGATCCTGTACGTGGGCTTCTGGATCAACGCGCTGGTGGCGTTGCGTCATTGGCGCGGCCTGATGCGGGTGTAGCGCCGAGCCCACGCTCGGCGCTACAGGAAAAAAGGCACAAAAAACCCCGCTTTCGCGGGGTTTTTCGTTCACCGCATGACGCAGGCGATCAGTCGCCCAGGGTCAGCAGCGAGGCGTTGCCACCGGCGGCGGTGGTATTCACCGTCACCGTCTTTTCGGTGGCAAAGCGCAGCAGGTAGTGCGGGCCGCCGGCCTTCGGGCCGGTGCCGGACAGGCCCTGGCCGCCGAACGGCTGCACGCCGACCACCGCACCGATCTGGTTGCGGTTGACGTAGACGTTGCCGACGTGGACGCCGTTGCTGATGCGGTCGACGGTCTCGTCAATACGCGAATGCACGCCCAGGGTCAGGCCGTAGCCGGTGGCGTTGATCTGGTCGATCACCGCGTCGAGCTGGTCGCCCTTCCAGCGGATCACGTGCAGGACCGGACCGAACACTTCCTTCTGCAGCTGGCCCAGGTCCTTCAGTTCGTACGCACGCGGGGCGAAGAAGGTGCCGTTGGCCGCTTCGGCGGACAGCTCGGCCGCAGCGATCAGGCGTGCTTCGCGGTCCATGCGCACGGCGTGATCCTGCAGGATCTGCAGCGCATCGGCGTCGATCACCGGACCGACGTCGGTGGACAGCAGGCCGGGGTTGCCGACCTTCAGTTCCTTCATCGCACCGGCCAGCATGGTCATCACCTTGTCGGCGATGTCGTCCTGCACGAACAGCACGCGCGCGGCCGAGCAGCGCTGGCCGGCTGAGGTGAAGGCCGAACCGATCGCGTCCTTGACCAGCTGTTCCGGCAGTGCCGAGGAGTCGGCGATGAAGGCGTTCTGGCCACCGGTCTCGGCAATCAGCACGCCGATGGCGGCATCACGCGCGGCCATCGCGCGGTTGATCGCACGGGCGGTGTCGGTGGAGCCGGTGAAGGCCACGCCGGCCACGCGCGGGTCGGCGGTCAGTGCGGCACCGACGGTGGCACCGTCGCCCGGCAGGAACTGCACCACCTCGGCCGGCACGCCGGCGTCGTGCAGCAGCTTCACCGCGTAGTAGCCGATCAGGTTGGTCTGCTCGGCCGGCTTGGCGATGACGCTGTTGCCGGCGGCCAGGGCGGCAGCGACCTGGCCCAGGAAGATCGCCAGCGGGAAGTTCCACGGGCTGATGCAGACGAACACGCCACGGCCGTGCAGTTGCAGCTCGTTGGACTCACCGGTCGGGCTCGGCAGCTTCTCGGCGTGGCTGAACTGCTCGCGCGCCTGCTTGGCGTAGTAGCGCAGGAAGTCCACCGCTTCGCGCACTTCGGCGATGCTGTCGGGCAGGCTCTTGCCGGCTTCCTTCACGCACAGCGCCATGAACTCCGGCATGCGCGCTTCCAGCTGGTCGGCGGCGTACTCGAGGATGGCGGCGCGGCTGGCGGCCGGGGTGCGGTTCCAGGCCGGCTGCGCGGCCACGGCGTTGGCCAGGGCCTTCTGCACGGTGGCGGCATCGGCGGCCAGCCACTGGCCGACCACTTCGCGGGTGTCGGCCGGGTTGGTCACCGGCAGCGCGGCGCCGGCCGGGTTCGCACCCGGCACCAGCGGGGCGGCCTGCCACGGCTTCACTGCAGCGTTGATCTGCTCGGCGAGGGCGCGCAGTTCGTTGTCGTTGGCGAGGTTGGCGCCCATGGAGTTCTTCCTGTCGTGGTTCTGGCTGCGCAGCAGGTCAACTGGCAGCGGGATCTTGGGATGCGGAATCGATTCGAACGAAGCGACCATCTCGACCGGATCGCGGATCAGGTCGGCGATCGGCACGCGTTCGTCGGTGATGCGGTTGACGAAGCTGGAGTTGGCGCCGTTTTCCAGCAGGCGGCGTACCAGGTACGGCAGCAGGTCTTCATGCGAACCGACCGGCGCATACACGCGGCAGGGCAGGTTCAAGCGGTCGGCCGGCACCACTTCGGCGTACAGGTCGTCGCCCATGCCGTGCAGCTTCTGGTGCTCGTACACGCCGCCATTGGCGATGCTGCGTACGGCCGCGATGGTGTGCGCGTTGTGCGTGGCGAACATCGGGTAGATCGCGTCGGCATGCGTGAACAGGCGCTTGGCGCAGGCCAGGTAGGAGACATCGGTGTTCTGCTTGCGGGTGAACACCGGGTAGCCCGGGTAGCCTTCGATCTGCGCGCGCTTGATCTCGGCGTCCCAGTAGGCGCCCTTGACCAGGCGCACCTGCAAGCGGCGACCGGCGCGGCGGGCCATGTCGGCCAGGTGGTCGATCGTGTACGGCGTGCGCTTCTGGTAGGCCTGCACGACCACGCCGAAGCCATCCCAGCCGGCCAGCGAGGCGTCGGAGAAGACCTGCTCGATGATGTCCAGCGACAGTTCCAGGCGGTCGGACTCTTCGGCGTCGACGGTGCAGCCGATGCCGTAGCTCTTGGCCAGTTGTGCCAGTTCCAGCACGCCCGGCACCAGGTCCTTCAGCACGCGCGCGCGCTTGGCGTGCTCGTAGCGCGGGTACAGCGCCGACAGTTTGATCGAGATGCCCGGCGCGTTGTTGACGTCGCCGTCCGGACGGCCGCCGCGTGCCTTGTGGTCGCCGCCGATGGCGTGGATCGCACGACGGTAGTCTTCCAGGTAGCGCAGCGCGTCCTTCATGGTCAGCGCGCCTTCGCCCAGCATGTCGAAGGAGTAGCGGTAGTTCGCGTTGTCGCCCTTGTGCGAGCGCGACAGCGCTTCGCTGATGGTGCGGCCCATGACGAACTGGTGGCCCATGATCTTCATCGCCTGGCGCACGGCCAGGCGCACCACCGGCTCACCGACGCGGCCGACCAGGCGCTTGAACGCGCTGGGCGCATCGGCACGGGTGGCGTCGTTCATCTGCACCAGCTTGCCAGTCAGCATCAGGCCCCAGGTGGAGGCGTTGACCAGCACCGAGTCGCTGCCGCCCAGGTGCTTTTCCCAGTCGGCATCGGCCAGCTTGTCGCGGATCAGCTTGTCGGCGGTGTCCTGGTCCGGAATGCGCAGCAGCGCCTCGGCCACGCACATCAGCAGCACGCCTTCCTCGCTGCCCAGGTCGTACTGGCGCATGAAGGCTTCGATCGCGCCCTGGTCCTTGGCACGCACGCGCACGCGGCCGACCAGGTCGGCGGCCAGCGCCTGCACCTTGGCCTGCTCTTCGGCGGGTAGGCGGGCCTGCGCCAGCAGCTCGCGCACGTGGCTGGCCTCGTCCTTCAACCAGCCATCGGTGATGGCCTGGCGGAACGGGTTGGGGGGCGCCGGCAGTTCCGGCGACAGCAGCGCGCCGGGACGCGGAGCGTCGTGGGCGGCAGGGGAGGAGGAAGGTGCGTTCATGCCGGTCCGGCCAGTGGAAAACTTGGCGATTTTAATCATTTTTGCGGGTTGCGGAAGTGCCCAACAGCCACCTTCGTGAAGCGCTGATAGCCCCTAGCTGCAGTGGATTCAGCGTGTTCAGCAAGCTTGGCAGGATTTGTGCTGAATTCGTCATTCGTGCCGCCGACCTCATGCTGTGTTGCAGCATGGTAAAAAGTGTGAATGCACCCTTGCTACCGGCGAGAGGGCGGGGCTACCATCGAGACGTTTCCCGCGGCAGGAACGCGGTTGCGACATGATCGAGGTGCTTCCAGCTCCGGATGGGTCAGGTACGCAGCTGCGGCTGCGTCCCCCACGGGCGCTCGATGCCCGGCAGTTCGTCCTGTTGTTCACCGTGTTGTCGGGTGCGATGTGGCTGGTGTCCGCCCTCGGGTGGTTGGCCGGCAATGCATTCGCCCCCCTGTTCGCGCTGCTGTACAGCCTGGTGCTGGCGGCGGCACTGCGTGCCTTGTGGCGCAGTGGTGAACGGCAGGAGGAGATCCGGGTAGTGCCGGCGTACGTGGAGGTCATCCCCGTACCCGGTGGATCGCCGGTGTTCCGGGCCCACCCCCACTGGGTGCGCCTGCTCACCGACGACGAGAGGGTCCGGCTGGCATCCAGCGGCCGGCAGGTGGAGGTGGGGAGTTTCCTCGCGCCGGCCGAACGTCAGACGCTCGCAGAGACACTTGAAAGCTTGCTCGCCGCCAGCGATGGCGGCAACCGACGACGCTAAGGGTCTAGGCAATGAAGCAAAGCAGCAGGTGGGGCACGAAGTGCGTTGCAGCGGTCGCCGCCATGGTGGCCGGGGGACTGATGCCGGCGTTGGCCTGGGCCCAGGCGGCCGATCCCAAGCCGTGGCAGCTGAACATGGGCAAGGGGGTGACCCAGACCTCGCGCCTGGCCTGGGAATCGAACAATCTCTCGTTGATCATCTGCACGGTGATCGGCGTCATCGTGTTCGGGGCGATGGCCTACGCCATCTTCAAGTTCCGCAAATCCAAGGGCGCGGTCGCCGCCACCTTCAGCCACAACACCAAGGCCGAGATCATCTGGACGGTGATCCCGGTGATCATCCTGATCGTGATGGCATGGCCGGCCACGGCCAACCTGATCAAGATGTACGACACCCGCGATGCCGAGATGACGGTGAAGGTCACCGGCTACCAGTGGATGTGGAAGTACGAGTATCTCGGCGAGAACGTCACCTTCACCAGCCGCCTGGACCGCGAGTCCGACCGCGTGCGGCAAAGTGGCATCGTGCCGACCCGCGAGACTCACCCGCATTACCTGCTGGATGTCGACAACCGCCTGGTGCTGCCGGTCGATACCAAGGTGCGTTTCGTCATCACCTCTGATGACGTGATCCACGCTTGGTGGGTGCCGGCGCTGGGCTGGAAGCAGGACGCCATCCCCGGTTTCATCAATGAAGCCTGGACCAGCATCGAGCAGCCCGGCGTCTACCGCGGCCAGTGCGCCGAGCTGTGCGGCAAGGACCATGGCTTCATGCCGATCGTGGTCGAGGCGGTGTCCAAGGAAGAGTTCAAGCAGTGGCTGGCGCAGCGCAAGCCGGCGCCGCCCGCCGAGCCGGCAACGCCGGCGGCACCTACCGAACCGGCGGCACCGACTGCACCGGCGAGCGAGGCACCGGCGAGCGAGGCACCGGCTGCGCCTGCTGCTGCAGAAGCGGGCAGCGCGCCTGCCACCGTGGCCAGCGGCGCGTGATGTAAAGCCCGCGGCCGTTCGCGGCCGTGGTGACAACCGATTCTGAGAGGTGTTTTGCAATGGCGCACTCGGCAGTTGGGCACGACGATCACCATCACCAGCAGAGTTTCTTCGAGCGTTGGTTCTTCTCGACCAACCACAAGGACATCGGCACGCTGTACCTGGGTTTCAGCTTCATCATGTTCATCATCGGTGCGGCGATGAGCGTGGTGATCCGCGCCGAGCTGGCGCAGCCGGGCCTGCAGTTCGTCAAGCCCGAGTTCTTCAACCAGATGACCACCGTGCATGCGCTGGTGATGATCTTTGGCGGCGTGATGCCGGCCTTCGTCGGCCTCGCCAACTGGATGATCCCGCTGCAGATCGGCGCGCCGGACATGGCGCTGCCGCGCATGAACAACTGGTCGTTCTGGCTGTTGCCGGTGGCCTTCAGCCTGCTGCTGCTGACCCTGTTCCTGCCCGGTGGTGCGCCGGCCGGCGGCTGGACGCTGTACCCGCCGCTGTCGCTGCAGGGCGGCTACAACGTCGCCTTCAGCGTGTTCGCCATCCACGTGGCCGGCATCAGCTCGATCATGGGCGCGATCAACATCATCGCCACTGTGCTGAACATGCGTGCGCCGGGCATCGACCTGCTGAAGATGCCGATCTTCTGCTGGGCCTGGCTGATCACCGCGTTCCTGCTGATCGCGGTGATGCCGGTGCTGGCCGGTGCGGTGACCATGCTGCTGACCGACAAGTTCTTCGGCACCAGCTTCTTCAACGCCGCCGGTGGCGGTGACCCGGTGATGTACCAGCACATCTTCTGGTTCTTCGGGCACCCCGAGGTCTACATCATGATCCTGCCCGCCTTTGGCGTGGTCAGCGAGATCATCCCGACCTTCAGTCGCAAGCCGCTGTTCGGCTACCAGGCGATGGTGTACGCCACCGCCGCGATCGCGTTCCTGTCGTTCATCGTCTGGGCCCACCACATGTTCACCGTGGGCATGCCGCTGGGTGGCGAGATCTACTTCATGTTCGCCACCATGCTGATCTCGATCCCGACCGGGGTGAAGGTGTTCAACTGGGTCAGCACCATGTGGCGTGGCTCGCTGACGTTCGAGGCACCGATGCTGTGGTCGGTGGCGTTCGTCATCCTGTTCACCATCGGTGGCTTCTCCGGCCTGATGCTGGCCATCGTGGCGGCTGACTTCCAGTACCACGACACCTACTTCGTGGTCGCGCACTTCCACTACGTGCTGGTGACCGGTGCGGTGTTCGCGCTGATCGCGGCGGTGTACTACTGGTGGCCGAAGTGGACCGGGCGGATGTACAGCGAGAAGTGGGCCAAGGTGCACTTCTGGTGGTCGATCGTGTTCGTCAACCTGCTGTTCTTCCCGCAGCACTTCCTCGGCCTGGCCGGCATGCCGCGCCGCATTCCCGATTACAGCGTGGCCTTCGCCGACTGGAACCTGATCAGCTCGATCGGCGCGTTCGGCATGTTCGTCACGCCGTTCATGATGGCCGCGATCCTGCTGTCCTCGCTGCGCAACGGCGAGAAGGCCGAGGCCCGATCGTGGGAAGGTGCGCGCGGCCTGGAATGGACGCTGCCGTCGCCGGCACCTGCGCATACGTTCACCACGCCGCCGACCATCCGCCCGGGGGATCTGGCGCATGACGACATCACGCATTGAGGTGGGGCATGCATAACGAAAGCCCGCTCCCGATCGGTAGAGTCGAACCATGCTCGACTGACGAAAAGCCGCCGAGCACGGCTCGGCTCTACAACAGCGAAGCGCAGCCGACCAGCGGTCGGCTCTACCAGGGTGGAAGCATCGAGCAGCAGCGCCAACGCGCCAGGCGCACCGCGCTCTGGGTCGGCGCCATCGCCGTGCTGGTCTACGTCGGCTTCATCCTCAGCGGGGTGATCGGCCGATGAGCGAGGCGCCGGCCACCACACCGTCACGCAGTGCGGGGCTGCCGCGCCTGATCGGCGTGGCGGTGGCGGTGTTCCTGCTCACGTTCTCGCTGGTGCCGCTGTACCGCATCGCCTGCGAAAAGGTATTCGGCGTGCGCCTGGAGCGCGGTCCCGGCAGCGAGGCCAGTACCGGCGCCGTGACCGGCAAGCGCACCGTGCGCGTGGAGTTCGATGGCGGCGTCAACTCGCGCCTGCCCTGGTCGTTCCATCCCGAACAGTTGACCATGGACGTGGTGCCGGGCGAGCTCAACGAGGCGCTGTACTTCGCCCGCAACGACAGCCAGCAGGCGGTGGTCGGCAGCGCGGTACCGTCGGTGGCGCCGGCGCGTGCGTCGGGCTTCTTCAGCAAGACCGAGTGCTTCTGTTTCACCGCGCAGACGCTGCAGGCCGGCGAGAAGCGCGACATGCCGGTGCGCTTCATCGTCGATCCGGACCTGCCGCCGGAGATCAAGACGATCACCTTGTCCTACACCTTCTACCGCAACGACGCGCTGTCCGATCGGCTGGCTCCGGCCGCCACCTCGGAAGGCGCGCACGCCGCACCCTGACCCGGATACCGACATGGCCCAGACACCGACCGATGCCAACGTGTACTTCGTCCCGGCCCAGAGCAAATGGCCGTTCGTGGGGTCCATCGCGATGATGGTGACCATGGTGGGCGTGGCCAGCTGGCTCAACGATGCCAGCTGGGGACGCTGGACGTTCTACATCGGCATCGCGATGCTAGTGCTGACCCTGTTCTGGTGGTTCAGCGACGTGGTGCGCGAATCGCAGGCCGGCAATTACAACCACCAGGTCGACGGATCATTCCGGATGGGAATGATCTGGTTCATCTTCTCCGAGGTGATGTTCTTCGGCGCCTTCTTCGGCGCACTGTTCTACACCCGCAACCTGGGCCTGTCGTGGCTCAGTGGCGAAGGCCGCGGTGTGATGACCAACGAGCTGCTCTGGCAGGGCTATTCCGCCGGATGGCCGACCAATGGCCCGGCGGCGATCGGTGGCACGTTCCAGACCATTCCGGCCTGGGGCCTGCCGCTGATCAACACGCTGATCCTGTTGACCTCCGGCGTGACCCTGACCATCGCCCATCACGCGCTGAAGGCGGGCAACCGTCGCCAGCTGCTGATCTGGCTGGGCCTGACCGTGGTGCTCGGCCTCGGCTTCCTGACCCTGCAGGCGGAGGAGTACATCCACGCCTACAAGGAACTGAACCTGACGCTCGGCTCGGGCATCTACGGTTCAACGTTCTTCATGCTGACCGGCTTCCACGGTGCGCACGTGCTGCTGGGCACGATCATGCTGATCGTGATGTGGCTGCGTTCGGCCAAGGGGCACTTCACCCGCGACAACCATTTCGGTTTCGAAGCCGCCGCGTGGTACTGGCACTTCGTCGACGTGGTGTGGTTGATGCTCTTCATGTTCGTCTACGTGCTTTGACCGCGCACGTATCGGTGGCCTCAGCCGCCGATGCCGTGCGGTTTTATCCAGCCCATGTAGATGCTCACGATCACCAGCAGGATCAACGCCACCGACACCGCGATGCGGCGGGTCAGTGCGTTGACCGTGCGCTTGGTCTGGCCGCGGTCGACCAGCAGGTAATACAGGCCGGCGCCCAGATTCCAGACGATGACGATCAGAAACGCGATTACCAGCAGGGTCTTCAGCGAATCACTCATGCGCGGCTCGAGGGCAGGGTGGATGCGCCTATCTGACCGCGTTTGCGCGGACTTGTCATGATGCGCCAGCACACGCGCGTGATCGGCTGGCTGTTGGCGGTGCTGGCGATGGCCGGTTTCAGCGCATTGGGGCTGTGGCAACTGCAGCGCATGCATGCCAAACAGGCAATGTTGGATGCGCAGGGTCCAGCTGTGGCGCAAGCGCTTCCGTTGTCGCAGGCCCTGGCGGCGCCCGGCGCCTTGCACGGCGTGGCCGACCACGGCCGCTTCCTGCCCGGCGTGGTGCTGCTGGACAACCAGACCCGGCATGGTCGCGCCGGGGTGAAGATCTATCGTCCGTTCCGCAGTGACGGAGGCAGCGTGCTGCTGGTCGACCTCGGCTGGCGCGCGCTGCCGCCGGATCGCACGCTGCCGGATGTGCCGGCGCCGCCTTCGCCGGTGGCGGTGCGTGGGTTATTGGCGCCGCCGCCGTCGGCGGGACTGGCACTGGGCCCGGCGTTCTCCGCTACCGATGAGGCCGGGCGTTGGCTGGCCAGCCGTTTGCCCGCCGAAGGCCTGGCGGCGGCGCTTGGCCTACCGGTATTGCCCGACCGCGTCCTGCGCCTGGACCCGGCACTGCCATTCGGCGACGAACGCGATCTGGACCTGCTGCCGAACACGCTGCCGCCGCAGCGTCACCTGGGCTACGCCGTGCAGTGGTTCGGCCTGGCCCTGACCGTGCTGGTGGTCGCGCTGGTGCTGGAGTGGCGCAGGAGACGTGCCGTGGCCCGGTAGTGCCGGCCGCTGGCCGGCATCCCCTCGGATTCCTGGATGCCGGCCAGCGGCCGGCACTACCGGGGCACCACACCCGCATCCCTTACCCAACCATGAGAAAATGCCCCGCATGAACACTGCTACGTCCCCGCAGGCGCGCGGCTCCGGCCGCCGGACCCTGGTGCTGCTGTTTGCCGTGTTCTTCGGTGCGATGGCACTGGCCGCCGTGCTGCGCTTCTCCGGCTGGCAACCGACCGGGCACCGCAATGCCGGCCAGCTGCTGAAGCCGCCGGTGGACCTGCGCCAGCAGGCGCCGACCCTGGCCAGCGGCCAGCCCTACGCCTGGAACCCCGAGGCCCGTACCTGGCGCCTGCTGGTGGCGCCGGCCGGTGCCTGCGACGCGCAGTGCGTCACTTTGTCGCAGGGACTGGGCAAGGTGTGGCAGCTGTTCGGCCATAACGCCGATAATGTCGAAATCCTGTGGCTGGGAACGCCACCGGCGTCGATCGCCTCGCTGCCCGCGCTGCGGCCGCTGGCTCCGTCGCCAGCACTGCGCGCGGCCCTGCCCGGCGTCGACGATCCGGCTGGCCTGCCGGTCTACGTGATCGATCCGAACGGCTTCGTGATCATGCGTCATGCCCCGGGCACCGACCTGGGTGGCCTGCGCAAGGACATGGCCACGTTGCTGAAACTGAAGTGAGTCCCGTTTGATGAGCCTTTCCGCGCGTCCGGCGCTGCACCGCAATTTCCACCGCCTGGCGTGGTTCGCCATGATCATGACCGCGAGCACGATCATGTTCGGCGCGTTCGTGCGCCTGTCCGATGCCGGCCTGAGCTGCCCGGACTGGCCGACCTGCTATGGCCAGGCCACCTGGCCGCAGCACGTGGAAGAGACCATCGGCCACCCGGCGGCGGAGATCCGCCCGCTGGAGACCCACAAGGCCTGGCGTGAGCAGGTGCACCGCTTCCTGGCTGGCGCGCTGGGCATCGAGATCCTGACCCTGGCCCTGTTGGCCACGCGCAAGCGGCGATTCGGAAGCACGGCGGTGGTGACCGCCTGCGTGCTGGTGGCCGCCGGCATACCGCTGTACATGATGGGCTGGCATGGCACGGCCAGCGTGCTGGCGTTGATCGGTGAGGCGATCCTGCTGATCGCCGCGCTGCGCTGGAGCAACATCGACCTGGCGCGCGCTGCATTGCTGACCCTGGCGGTGGTGATCTTCCAGGCCTTGCTGGGCATGTGGACGGTGACCCTGCTGCTCAAACCCATCGTAGTGATGGGCCATCTGCTCGGTGGCATGCTGATGTTCGGCCTGCTGGTGTGGATGGCCTGGCGCGCGACGCACATGCCGATCACGCTGGCCGAGGCGCCGAAGCTGAAGTGGCTGCTGCGCATCGGCGTGGCGGTGCTGGTCACCCAGATCGCGTTGGGGGGCTGGGTCAGCGCCAATTACGCGGCGCTGGCCTGCGGCGGTGGCAGCGCCTCGCTGGACAACTTCCCGCGCTGCGCCAACCAGTGGTGGCCGCAGCACAACTTCGTCGAAGGCTTCACCCTGTGGCGTGGCATCGGCGTGGATTACGAAGGCGGCGTGCTGGATGGCGCCTCGCGCATCGCCATCCAGATGGCACACCGCCTGTTCGCGGTGGTGGTGGCCCTCTACCTGCTGTGGCTGGGCGTGCGCCTGTTCCGGTTGCCGAGCATGCGTGGCTGGGCCAGCGCGTTGATCGCGCTGCTGGTGCTGCAGGTCACCCTCGGCATCCTCAATGTGAAGCTGGCGCTGCCGCTGGAAGTGGCGGTGGCCCACAACGGCGTGGCCGTTGCCCTGTTGTTCGTGCTGGTCAGCCTGCTGGCCCGCCTGCGTGCCCCGGACTGATTCCATGTTTTCCAATTACCGCCAGTACTGGGACCTGACCAAGCCCAAGGTCGTTGCCCTCATTGTCTTCACCGCCCTGGTCGGCATGGTCCTGGCCATCCCCGGCGTGCCCAGCTGGGAGCAGGTGCGCGCAGGCGTGCTCGGCTTCCTCGGTATCTGGCTGGCCGCTTCGGCCGCCGCGGCGATCAACCAGCTGCTGGATGCGCACATCGATGCGCAGATGGCGCGCACATCGTGGCGTCCGCTGGTGGTGGGCAAGGTCAAGCCGTGGCAGGTGCTGGTGTTCGCCGGCGTGCTGATCGTGTTGTCGATGGTCATCCTGGTGCTGTGGGTGAACCTGATCACCGCCGTGCTGACCTTCGCCTCGCTGATCGGCTACGCGGTGATCTACACCGTGTACCTCAAGCGTGCGACCTCGCAGAACATCGTCATCGGTGGCCTGGCCGGCGCGATGCCGCCGATGCTGGGCTGGGCTGCGGTGACCGGCATGCAGGGTTCGTCGGACTGGGCGTACTCGTCGCTGCTGGTGCTGATCATCTTCATCTGGACGCCGCCGCACTTCTGGGCGCTGGCGATCTTCCGCCGCGAGGATTACGCCAAGGCGGAAATTCCGATGCTGCCGGTGACCCACGGCGTGGTGCACACCCGCAAGCAGATCATGGTGTATTCGGTGGTGCTGGCGCTGGTCTGCCTGCTGCCGTACCTGGTGGGCATGAGCGGTGCGTTCTACCTGGGCGGCGCGATCGTGCTCAATGCGGTGTTCCTCTGGTACGCCTGGCGCATGCTCAATCCGCCGGACGAACTGTTCTCGATGAAGATGTTCTATTACTCCATCGTCTACCTGATGGCGCTGTTCGCCTTCCTGCTGGTGGACCACTGGATCCTGCCCTGGTTGTGAGGGGCTGCCCTTTGTAGAGTCGAGCCACGCTCGACTCAGGCCCGGTCTGATGGCGGGAGCATCCACGCACGGCGTGGATCTACTTGAACCGCGGTTGCTGCGTCGCCATTGCTGTTCCTGACCGCAAAGGAAAGGAAGGCGCAGGGATGCATTCGATCTTCCGTTGGACCACCGCGCTGCTGCT
Source organism: Stenotrophomonas sp. 28608_Sma (assembly GCF_056486185.1). Lineage (NCBI taxonomy): Bacteria > Pseudomonadati > Pseudomonadota > Gammaproteobacteria > Lysobacterales > Lysobacteraceae > Stenotrophomonas > Stenotrophomonas sp. 28608_Sma. The sequence continues at coordinate 437,233 of NZ_CM151308.1, forward strand.
GGCGCTGGGTGTGGCCCTCACCGCGCATGCCGATGACACCGCCGCGCAGATCCGCCAGCATGCCGGTGAGCACCGCCTGCTGGTACTGGGCGAATTCCACGGCACCCGCGAGACCCCGTTGCTGGTACGCCAGCTGGTGGACGACTACAGCCGCAACGGCCCGGTCCTGCTGGCGCTGGAACTGCCACGCGCCGAGAACCCTGTGCTGCGCGACTATCTGGAATCCGATGGCGGGGCCAGGGCGCGCCGGCACCTGCACGGCCGCGCGTTCTGGACCGTGCGCGATGACCAGCATGATGGTCGCCGCAGCCGCGACATGCTGGCGATGATCGAAGGCCTCCGTGTGCTGAAGGCGCAGGGGCGCGTGATCGAAGTGGTTGGCTATGACGTCAATGCCAGCAGTGGCGGCAACCAGGCGCGCGATGACTTCATGGCAGCCGAATTGCGACGGCTCTATCGAGGGTTGCCAGACAATGCACGCATGCTGGTGCTGACGGGCAATGTCCACGCCATGCTGCGGCGGCCGGAAGGTATGCCGCCGGAAATGCAGAGGCAGCCGATGGCCTCCCAGCTGCGGGACCTGGATATCTACAGCGTGCGGTTGGGTGCGCTGCGTGGCCAGGCGTGGGCGTGCGCGGACCGTTGCATGGCGCGGCCACTTCCAGAGCAGGTGGCCACGGCGCCGCGGGTCGATGCCGATGCGAAACGGCCGTACGACCTGTGGGTGTGGATGCCGGAGTTGAGCGTCGGCACGCTGGTGGGCCCGTAACGGCAGGCAACCCATCCACGCATGGCGTTGATCTACTGGTGGTTCACGCCATCGGTGGGAGTAGAGCCACGCCATGCGTGGATGGGCTCTCACGGAACCCGGCGCAGCCAGTGTCGGGTTTCGCCCGGGAGGGCTGCAACTGCGCCCATCGACCAAGCCGTCGCGCTGTAGGGTTTTGCCGCGCTGTCAGCTTCCTGCACGCAAGGCGTCACAGATACCGACTGTTCCACCAGACCGGATCATCAACAGTAGATACACAGGTATTGCGGGATGACTCGCAATTCTGTGGAGCAATCAATGAGATGTCATGTTTCTCTGCCCATCGTTCTGTGTGCCGCGCTTACCAGCCTGGCTGGCAATGCGGCAGCAGAAATAAAAGCACTGAGTCGGGCCAACTGCATTGGATTCATCAACGAATCCGTGACCTATGAACGGCCCCAGTTTCGCAATTTTCAGGGGTCGGCCGTAACTAGGCACGTTCCCCTCGGGAACATTGAGCCGAAGCATGCTTTCGGTGCGCCTAACAATGGACTGTACTCCTGGCGATTTTACGCAGGCGATGGCAGTGATCCAGAACGAATGGTTGTTCACGGATATCACACATGGGTGCTGGGCGGACGCGTATTTACGCAACCCATGAGTGCGGTCGATTGCCAGCTTTCGGAGTGGTGAGCATCATGAAGATTCTTTGCTTTATCGCATTCTCGCTGGCCATGTCGATGTCAGCTCAAGCATCCCAGAATGAACCTGCTCCCGATGCGGTAGGGAGCTGGCTACACCAACGCGCCATGCAGGCTGCAATGCAGGAGGCCTCGGCAATGGGAAGATCGTCCGCCAGCGTGGGCAGCTACCAGATGGTGAAACTGGCAGACCTTGATGCCCCCCGAGAAGTGAAGCAGCAGCTTCGCGATGACATCGAACGATCCAACGGTGTCGTGCGGGTTGCAGCAGGGAGCATCCCAACGCAGGCCGAAATGCTGGCTGCCGTGCCGCGGACTCACCGCTCAACTCCAGAACTACGCCAGCGCCTGCCGCAGCCCCCCAGCAGGCTGGAAAGCAGCCTGCTGGGCGCAGCCGAGATGATTGGCATGGAGCCCAGTGGTGCGTTGGAGGGTGGAAAGTCCTCGGGCTTGAGCCGTTTCTACCGGCTGGAGGGTGTCGGCATCGTGGAGTTCAGCGAGAACAACTTCCTCGCTGCGGGCATGCAGATCGAGGTCATCGCGGAGGCGCAGAACACCGTGGTGGACGGCAAGCCCGCTCACCTCGGGAAGGTTGTGGATAGTGTCGGCCGTACTCGGGTTGAGCTTGCCTGGACGGGAGACAGCAAGACCTACAGTCTGACCGTCACGGGCGAGCCGGGCAGCGACGTGGAGCGCAACGCCCGAGTGCTGCACGACATCGCCGCGGCCATCGTGGATTAGCGGCGGCGTATGCGTCATCCACGCATGGCGTGGATCTACTGCGGGTTCACGCCATCCGCGGTTTGGTAGATCCACGCCGCGCGTGGATGGGCTCTCTACAAAAACCCGCGCGCCCAATCAGGGCGCGCGCTTCGCATACCGTTGCGCGATCACACCGCAGACGATCAGCTGGATCTGGTGGTAGATCATCACCGGCAGCACGATCGCGCCGAGGCTTCCACCGGCGAACAGCACCTTGGCGATCGGCACGCCGGTGGCCAGGCTCTTCTTCGAGCCGCAGAAGACGATGGCGATCTCGTCCTCGCGATTGAAGCGCAGGCGACGCGCGATGAAGGTGATCAGCGGCATCGCGATGCCCAGCAGCACGGCGGCCACGACCGCCACGGCCAGCAGCGAGAGCAGCGGCGTTTTGCTCCACAGACCCTCGGTGACGGCTTCGCCGAACGCCGAATACACCACCAGCAGGATCGTGCCCTGGTCGGTATAGCGCAGCAGCGCGCGCTGCTTCTCCACCCAGCCGGCGATCCACGGCCGCAGCAGGTGGCCGGCCACGAAGGGCACCAGCAGCTGCAGCATGATGCCGCCGATCGCATGCAGCGGGTCGTGCACGCCGCCGGAGGTACCGGCCAGTGCGGTCAGCAGCAGCGGGGTCAGGAACACGCCGAGGATGCTCGACAGCGAGGCGCTGCACACCGCAGCGGGTACGTTGCCGCGTGCCATCGAGGTGAACGCGATGGACGACTGCACGGTGGAGGGCAGGGTGCACAGGAACAGCACGCCCAGGTACAGCTCCGGCGTCAGCAGCCAGCCCGACAGAGGCTTGAACATCAGCCCCAGCAGCGGGAACAGGATGAAGGTGCAGGCCAGGATGGTCAGGTGCAGCCGCCAGTGCAGCATGCCGCCGATGATCGACTCGCGCGGCAGGCGCGCGCCATGCAGGAAGAACAGCGCGGCGATGGCGACGGTGGTGACATCGTCGAGCACGATGGCGGCGGCGCCCTTCATCGGCAGCAGCGAGGCCAGGCCGACGGTGCACAGCAGGGCGAGGGTGAAGTTGTCCGGTCGCAGGCGCGACCACCAGCGGGTCATGGTGGGCAGAGTCCTTGGTGCGGAGGGTTCAGGGCGAGGTGACCGGCGTGGCCAGGCGCTGGCGGGTGGCGGCTTCCAGCGACTTCAGGCCAGCACGCTGGCCCAGCTGAAGGGCCTGTTCGGGGCTGGCATGTTCGTAGCGTGCATTGACCAGGCCGAGCACGGCACCGGCGCGGTTGCCGGACGCACAGTGCAGCAGCACCGGCCCCTGGCTCTGCTGCAGGGCCTGGTGCACGGCACGGATGTTGGCCGCATCCAGGCCGTCGGCACCGGCCACCGGAATGCGTACGTAGCGCAGGCCCAGTGATTCGGCTACGCGGGTTTCATCAAAACCCCGGTCCTCGTCGGGCTGGCGCAGGTCGATCACGGTGCGCACGCCCTGTGCGGCCAAGGCCTGCAGCTGTGCGGCGCTGGGCTGGCCGCCGGCGTACAGGCCGGGGCGGACTTCGTTGAGGGGCGCGTCTTCGGCCAGGGCCGTCAGCGGCAGGCAGAGCGACAACAACAGCAGGCAGGTCAGGCGCAGCAGCATGGTCCTCTCCGTGAAAACGTTCTGCCGCTACAGGCGCAGTCCGGCGCGCGCCTTCAGCAGCTCGCGCAGTTCGTACTTGTCAGTATCGTCCAGGCCCTGCTGGCGCTGCTTTGCCAACAACTCCTCCAGACGTTGCACCAGCAGCTGTTTCTCCAGCTGGGCCACGGCGTCGTGCAGTTCCTGGGTCCAGCTGGCCTCGGTGCCAGGCAGTGTCTGCGCAGCCAGCGTGTGCAGTGATGCCTGTTCCTCGCGCCCGTCGAAGTGCTCCAGCAGGGCGCCGGTGCTGATGTCCGGGCGCTGTTCGACCAGTCCCAGCAGCTCCAGCAGCAGTTCCACGCCGGGCAGGCGCAGGCCCTGGAAGTGATGCTTGCCGCCCAGCGTCAGCGCCAGCGACGGCTGCTGCAGCAGCACGGCGATCGCGCCGCGCACCAGACTGCGCTTGGCCACGGGCTGGATCGTCCGCTGCGGCTGCCGTTGCGGCATCGGCGCGCGCGTGACCTGGGCAGTACCGCCCAGGCCGGTCAGCTGCGCCAGCTGCTGCTTCATCAGGTCGCCGAAGGCACCGTCGGGAATCTGCGCCAGCATCGGCTTGGCCCGCTCGGCCAGGCGTGCCTTGCCATCGAGCGTGCCCAGATTGATCTCGCGGGTCAGTTCGTCGAAGAAGAACTGCGACAGCGGCGTGGCCTGCTTCAGGCGCTCGTTGAACGCCTCGGCGCCTTCCTTGCGCACGATGGTGTCCGGGTCTTCGCCATCGGGCAGGAACAGGAAGAAGGCCTGGCGGCCATCCTTCATGCGCGGCAGCACCGACTCCAGCGCCTTCCAGCCGGCGCGGCGGCCGGCGGCGTCGCCGTCGAAGCAGAAGAACACATCCGGTGCGTTGCGGAACAGCAGCTCCGCATGGTCCGGCGTGGTCGCGGTGCCCAGTGTTGCCACCGCCTGGGTGACCCCGAACTGGAACAGCGAGACCACGTCCATGTAGCCCTCGACCACGATCAGCCGCTCGATCTTCTGGTTGGCCTGGCGCACCTGCCACAGGCCGTACAGTTCGCGGCCCTTGTGGAACAGCGCGGTCTCGGGCGAGTTGAGGTACTTGGGGCCGTCGTCCTTCTCGAACACGCGGCCGCCGAAGGCGATGACCCGGCCGCGGCGGTCGAAGATCGGGAACATCACCCGGTCGCGGAACTTGTCGTAGACGTGACCGCGATCGTTCTTGGAGAACAGGCCGGCGCGGTCGAGCAGCTTCATCCGCCGCTCGTCCTTGCCCAACGCATCGCGCAGGCCGCTGTAGCCATCCGGCGCGTAGCCGATCTGGAAGCGCGCGCGGTTCTCTTCATCCACGCCGCGGCCATCCAGGTAGCTGCGGGCCTTGTCGCTGCCCTGCAGGTTGCTCTGGAAAAACTTCGTGGCCGCCTCAAGCGCCGAGTACAGCTCGCGGCTGTCGTCCTGCTGCTGGGGGCTGCGCGGGTTCTCGCTGCGCGGCACTTCCATGCCGGCGCGCTTGGCCAGTTCATCCACCGCGTCGAGGAACTCGAGGCGGTCGTAGTTCATCAGGAAGCTGATCGCGGTGCCGTGCGCGCCACAACCGAAGCAGTGATAGAACTGCTTGGTGGGCGAGACCGTGAACGACGCCGAGCGCTCGTCATGGAACGGGCAGCGGGCGGCGTACTCCTTGCCCTGGCGCTTCAACGGCACGCGGCTGCCCACCACCTCGACGATGTCGGTGCGGGCCAGCAGATCGTCGATGAAAGCGTCGGGGATACGGGCCATGGGCAACAGGGCAGGGCGCGGTACAGGACCACGCGACGGAACCGGGGGCGGTTGCCCTAGTTTACCCCCTGTCGGGCACCTGGCTGGCGGTGGCCGGATCGATGCCGGCGGCGGCCAGGTGATGGCGCGCGCGCAGGCGCTCATCGATCACCGCGGTCATCAGCGCGCCAACGAAGAACACGACGGTCGCGTAATAGATCCAGACCAGTGAGATCACCAGCGCGCCCATCGAGCCGTAGGCACTGCCGGGGGCCACGGTGGCGATGTAGACGCCGATGCCGTAGCGGCCCAGTGCGAACAGTGCCGAGGTGATGACGCCGCCGATGAAGGCCTGGCGCCACGCCACGCGACGGTCGGGCAGGTAGTGGTACATGAAGGCGAAGCCGACTGCGTAAAGCAGCAGGCTGGTGACGTACCCCAGCGCGGGCAGGATCGAAGGCAGTTGCGCGAAGGCCACCTGCAGCACCGTGGTGGCGGTCATCGACAGGATCAGCAGGAAGCCCAGCGCCAGCACGACGCCGAACGAGAACACGCGCTTGCGCAGCCAGGCCTTGAGGCCTTCCAGGCGCTCGCCGCTGGTGCGGAAGATCAGGTTCAGTGCGTTCTGCAGCTGGGCGAACACGGCGGTGGCGCCGACGAACAGCAGCAGCGTGCTCCACACACCCGCCAGCGAGCCGACATCCGGCTGGTTGTCGGCGTTCCTCAGAACGGTTTCGGCCACGGTAGCCGCGCTGCTGCCGGCCACCGAGCTGATCTGGTCGATCAGTGCTTGCTGGGCCGGTGGGTACAGCGAGGCGGTCAGCCACAGCAGCAGCACCAGCAACGGCGCCATCGACAGCAGCGCGTAGAAGGAGACGGAAGCTGCTTGGGTCAGCACGTCGACGTCGATGAAGCGCTTGGCCACCGCCATCGGGAAGCTGTCCTGCAGGCGCTTGATGTACTTGTGCAGTGACACGTGAACGTTGGGCTCGGGTTCAACCATGTGTGCGGTTGTAGCAGGCGAGCGACGAAGGTGCGGTGAAGCGAGTGCATCAATGGGGTCAGAGCCCTTCCGCGTCGCGGAAGGGATCCGACCCCAAGTGCTGGATTACGCCAGCTGCTGCTTGACCAGCTTGGACACCAGGCCCATGTCGGCCTGGCCGGCGAGCTTGGGCTTCAGTGCGCCCATCAGCTTGCCCATGTCGGCCGGGCCGGAGGCGCCGGTTTCGGCGATGGCGGCCTGGATGGCGGCCACGATCTCGGCTTCGCCCATCTTGGCCGGCAGGTAGGCTTCGATGACCACGATCTCGGCGCGCTCGATCTCGGCCAGGTCCTCGCGGTTGGCGGCCTCGTACTGGCTGACCGAGTCCTTGCGCTGCTTGACCATCTTGTCGAGCACGGCGATCACGGCGGTGTCATCCAGTTCGATGCGCTCGTCCACTTCACGCTGCTTGATGGCGGCGTTGATCAGGCGGATCACGCCCAGCTTGTGCTTCTCGCCCGCCTTCATGGCGGCCTTCATGTCTTCGGTGAGCTGCTGCTTCATGCTCATGAGGAACCTCGTGGTGGTAGGTGGGGCGGGGCGGATGCCCGAACCCGGAAACGCAAAAAGCCGGCGACGCTCGCGCGTGCCGGCTTCGGCTCCATCGCGACAGGCAAGCCCGCCGCAATGAAGATGCGTCCGATCAGTACAGGCGCTGACGCTTGGTGACGTCGCGCGACGAGCGGCGCAGCTGACGCTTCACAGCAGCGGCGGCCTTGCGCTTGCGCTCCTGGGTCGGCTTTTCGTAGAACTCGCGCTTGCGGGTTTCGGCCAGCACACCGGCCTTTTCGCAAGTGCGCTTGAAGCGGCGAAGAGCAAACTCGAAGGGCTCGTTCTCGCGGACTTTGACGCTGGGCATGGAATCTCCGGGACACAGTAGAACCGGGTCACGCCCGGCGAGCCGCACATTATAGCGGCGAATAGACAAACTGCAAGCGGCCAACCCTGAATACGGGCCGGCGGTTCGAAAGCAGTGAGATCTGCACGTCCCCCGAGGGGGCGGCAGGGGCGTCATAATAGCAGGCATGCGAGTCCTTGGCATCGAATCTTCCTGTGATGAGACCGGCGTGGCGGTGTATGACACCGACCTGGCCGGCAGCGCGGCCCTGCGCGCCCATGCGGTCTACAGCCAGATCGCCCTGCACGCCGAATACGGTGGTGTGGTGCCCGAACTGGCCAGCCGCGACCACGTCCGCAAGCTGCTGCCGCTGGTGCGCCAGACCCTGGCCGACGCCGGTCTGGGTGTAGGTGATATCGACGGCGTGGCCTATACGGCCGGTCCCGGTCTGGTCGGCGCACTGCTGGTCGGCGCGGGCGTGGCGCGGTCGCTGGCCTGGGCGCTGGAGGTGCCGGCGGTGGGCGTACACCATATGGAAGGCCACCTGCTGGCCCCGCTGATGGAGGACGACCCGCCGGAAGCGCCGTTCGTGGCGCTGCTGGTGTCCGGTGGCCATACCCAGCTGGTGGCGGTGGACGCGATCGGCCAGTACCGCCTGCTGGGCGAGACCCTGGACGACGCGGCCGGCGAGGCCTTCGACAAGACCGCCAAGCTGATGGGCCTGCCGTACCCGGGTGGCCCGCAGCTGGCCAGGCTGGCCGAGCAGGGCACGCCGGGCGTGTACCGCTTCGCGCGACCGATGACCGACCGCCCGGGGCTGGATTTCAGCTTCTCCGGCCTGAAGACCCAGGTCCTGATGGCCTGGCGCGACAGTGACCAGAGCGAGCAGACCCGTGCCGACATCGCCCGGGGCTTTGAGGACGCGGTGGTCGAGACCCTGTCGATCAAGTGCGAACGCGCGCTGGAAGCGGCCGGCACCAACGTGATCGTGGTGGCTGGAGGTGTTGGCGCCAACAAGCGCCTGCGCGCACGCCTGCAGCAGATGGCCGAGCGTCTCGGCGGCCGTGCCTGCTTCCCGCGGCCGGCGTTGTGCACCGACAACGGCGCGATGATCGCCTTCGCCGGCGCGCTGCGGCTGCAGGCCGGCCAGTACAGCCCGCCGAAGGTGGATGTGACCCCGCGCTGGGACATGGCGACCCTGCCGGCGGTCTGAGCCCCCCGGCCGCGCGAACCGCTCGATCGGCGTTTGTAGAGTCGAGCTTGCTCGACTGGGCGCAATGACGGACACAGAGCAGTCGAGCAAGCTCGACTCTACAGGCAGGCCTCCGTAGCGCCGGGCCACGCCCGGCTACACATTACGGACGCCCTGCCAATGGCGACGCCGCCAACACCGTTGTCGCCCGCTCATGGCGCTGCAGCCAGCCCAGCGTATGCGGGCAGCGGGCGTGGATCAGCCGCCCGATCGCCGCCAGGTCGGCACCGATGTCGCGTTCCAGGATGGGTTCGTGGTGCGCGATGCGGTTGCGCAGGTGGCGAATGCGTCCGATGTCAGAGTGGATGGCTTTTCTGATGACGCTGGGATGAGCTGAGGGTGCATGCCGCAGAACTCCATTGAGTGCGGGTATCCATAGCGTGTCGTCGAAGCGACAGGTGAAAAGCTGCTGCCAGAACACCATCGGCAGCTTGGCGACGATTTCGGGTGTATCGGTCGTGCGGCCAGCAACCTGTTCCAGTGCTGCACGTGCGGAAGTACAGGACGAGGTTGGCAGCCTGCGTCGGAAGGCATCATTCCAGGGCCAACGCGGGCCATGCTGCCGGGCGAGCACGGTAGCAGCGGCGTTACGGGTGACCACTTCGCACAGATGGACCGGCATCATCAGTGCACCGCACATCCGCATGTTCCAGAGGTACAGGGATTCGGCCGTGACGTCGGGGCTGCAGGTCGATGCGATTCTCTCGTAAGTAGACAGACGCTCCGCTGACAACGCGCGCCGCAGTACATCGTGTGGAGCCATCGTCATGTGCGGTGGTGAAGGAGGGATCGATGTTCGCGAGAGTGGGCGGCGGCCACCATCAGGGAACGTCGTTGTCTGCGCGGCTGATTCTCTGCGTTTGACCTCGGACGACTACCTGATCTGCCCTGTCGGAATTGGCCTTGACCGGTGATCTCGTCTTTACCTAATCTGCGTGCCTGCGCCACCGGGACCCGCGGCTGTTCAACAGCTCCCCCCGGGGACAAACGGTAGTACCAAAGGGCCCTGCTAGCGGGGTCCTTTGTCTTTTCTGGAGCCGCGCCCCTGCCGGCCACTCACCGCCCGTTCCGGGCAGGCTCACCGTCGTGCCGTTACCATGGCCCCCTGTATTCGGGCTGGTTAAGCGCAATGGACAAGGTTTTCATCGAGGGGCTGACGATCGACGCCCTGATCGGTATCTACGATTGGGAACGACGGATCCGCCAGGACCTGGTGTTCGACCTGGAGATGGGCTTCGACAACCGTCGTCCGGCGGCCTCCGACGACATCGCCCACACCCTGAACTACAAGGCGGTCAGCAAGCGCCTGGAGCAGTTCGTGCGCGAGTCGGAATTCGGCCTGGTCGAAACCCTGGCCGAGCGCTGCGCACAGATCGTGCTGGACGAATTCGACGTGAAGTGGCTGCGCCTGAAACTGAGCAAGCCGGGCGCGGTGCGTGGCGCGCGCGCGGTGGGCGTGATCATCGAGCGCTCGCGGGACTGATCCGGTAGTGCCGGCCGCTGGCCGGCACCCCCAACAACAACGACAACGCAAGGAGACAACTGATGGTGGACGCGGTGGTGGCGGTACAGTGGCTGGAAAAGCTGCAGAACACACTGGAACCCTATCCCGGCGCCTACCTGGCGTTGATGATCTCGGCGCTGCTGATCGCTGCGGGCTTGGCCAACTGGGTTACCAAGCGCATCCTGGTGCGTGGCCTGCGGCGCCTGCTGCAGCGCCTGCCAGGTGCCGAGTCCGGGCGCGGCAGCCATCTGATGCGGGTCATCTCGCGCCTGTCCAACGTGGTGCCCAGCCAGGTGATCGCCTCGGGCATCACCCTCATTCCCGACCTGCCACCCGGCCTGGTCAACGTCATCATCAAGCTGTGCATCGTATGGGCCGTGCTGACGGTGTCGATGGCGTTCTCGCATGCGCTGGACGCGGCCAACAGCCTGTACGAACGCAAGCCCGATGCGCGCAACAAGCCGATCAAGGGCTACCTGCAGGTGGTCAAGATCGTGGTGTTCGTGGCCGCCGGCCTGTCCATCATCGCCACGCTGCTGGGGGTGAAACTGGGGCCGTTGGTGACCGGCCTGGGGGCGGCCACGGCGGTGCTGATGCTGATTTTCCAGGACACCATCCTGTCGCTGGTGGCCAGCGTGCAGATCAGTGGCGATGGCCGTGTGCGCATCGGCGACTGGATCGAAATGCCCAGCCAGAACGCCGACGGTGACGTCATCGATATCGCGCTGCACACCGTCACCGTGCAGAACTTCGATAAGACCATCACCACCATTCCGACCAAGAAGCTGGTGACCGAGTCGTTCAAGAACTGGCGCGGCATGCAGGAGGCCGGTGGCCGCCGCATCAAGCGCGCGCTGTACCTGGACCAGCACAGCGTCGGCTTCCTGGACGAAGGCGACTTGGCCTTCCTCGGCCAGTTCGCGCTGCTGCGTGATTACCTGCAGGAGAAGGAGCAGGAGCTTGGCCAGTGGAACGGGCGCCTGCGCGAGCAGGGCGTGGCCGAGGTCAACAGCCGCCGGGTGACCAACCTGGGTACCTTCCGGGCCTATGTGGAGCGTTACCTGCGCAGCCACCCGGGCATCCATACCGACATGACCCTGCTGGTACGCCAGCTGCAGCCGACCACCGAAGGCCTGCCGCTGGAGCTGTACTGCTTCACCCGCAGCACCGCCTGGGGCGAGTACGAGGCGGTGCAGTCGGACATCTTCGACCACCTGCTGGCGATCCTGCCGGCCTTCGGCCTGCGGGTATTCCAGGCCTCCAGCGACGCCATGTTGATGGCCGGGCAGCGCCAGCTGGCCGGCTCGGAGTAAGCTGCGGTGCCCCCGGCGGGGCCATACGGACCCCGCTGGTGGCTGAAACTGAATGAACAAACCCCTCGCCAAATCGCCCGGGATCGCTAGAATGCCGGGCTTGTAAACGTTTTCATCAAGGACTGCCGGTGGCCTCCGATCGCATCGAATCCCTCATTGCCCAGATGACCGTCGAGGAAAAGGTCGGCCAGCTGGGTGTCTTCGCGGACATGGTCCGCCCGTTCGCCCCGGACGTGAACCCGGAAGCCAACGTGCGCAATGCCGACCAGGTGCTGCAGCAGGTGCGCGAGGGCAAGGTCGGCTCGCTGTTCAATGGTGTGGGCGCCGAACTGGGCCGCCGGATCCAGCAGGTCGCCACCGAAGAGAGCCGCCTGGGCATCCCCGTGATCCTGGCGGCCGACGTCATCCACGGCATGCGTACCGTGTTCCCGATTCCGCTGGGCGAGGCCGCCAGCTTCGAGCCGGAGTTGGCCGAGCGCACCGCGCGCGCCACCGCCATCGAAGCGACGGCCGCTGGCCTGCACTGGACCTATGCGCCGGCCGTGGACATCGCCCGCGACCAGCGCTGGGGCCGTGGCGCCGAAGGTGCCGGTGAGGACGTGGTGCTGGGGTGTGCGTTCGCCGCCGCCCGCGTGCGTGGCTTCCAGGGCAGCGACCTGCGCGCCGCCGATTCGCTGCTGGCCACGCCGAAGCACTTCGCCGCCTACGGCGCGGTGATGGCGGGCATGGAATACAACATGGTGGACATCTCGCCGCAGACCCTGCGTGACGTGCATCTGCCGCCGTTCAAGGCCGCCTTCGATGCGGGCGCGATCACCGTGATGTCCTCGTTCAACGACATCAACGGCGTGCCGGCCAGTGCCAATGCCGAACTGCTGACCGACATCCTGCGCGGTGAGTGGAAGTTCCCGGGCGTGGTGATCTCCGACTACACCGCCGACATGGAACTGGTCGCGCACGGCTATGCCGCCGATGACCGTGATGCCACTGCCAAGGCGTTCACCGCCGGCCTGGACCTGAGCATGCAGAGCGGCTTCTACGCCGAACACCTGCCGGGCCTGGTCGAGAGCGGCGAAGTGCCAATGGCGGTGCTGGATGAAGGCGTGCGCCGCATCCTGTGGCTGAAGGAAACCATCGGCCTGTTCGACGACCCGTACCGTTCGCTGGACCCGGCGCGCGAAGCGGATACCTCGCACATTGCCGCACATGACGCACTGTCGCGCGATGCCGCGCGCCGTTCGATCGTGCTGCTGAACAACCGTGACAACGTACTGCCGCTGCAGAAGACCGGGCAGAAGATCGCGCTGATCGGCCCGTTCGTGCAGGACCGCGAGAACATTGAAGGCTGCTGGACGCTGTTCGGCGACAAGCAGCGTTACGTGGATCTGGAAACCGGCGTGCGCGCCGCCATCGGCGATGAAGCGCTGCTGGAGATCGTGCCGGGCTGCGAACTGGAAACTGCCATTCCGGGCGGCACCGAAGCCGCCGTGGCGGCCGCGCTGCGCGCCGACGTGGTGGTGCTGGCGCTGGGCGAACCGCAGCGCTACAGCGGTGAAGCGCAGTCGCGCGTGGAGATCACCCTGCCGCCGGCACAGCAGGCACTGGCCGAGGCGGTGGCGATGACCGGCAAGCCGCTGGTGGTGCTGCTGCGCAACGGCCGCGCGCTGGCACTGCAGGGCGCGGTGCGCAACGCGCACGCGGTGGCGGTCACCTGGTACCTGGGCACGCAGACCGGCCATGCCGTGGCTGATGTGCTGTTCGGCGACTACAGCCCGTCCGGCCGCCTGCCGGTCAGCTTCCCGCAGGTGTCCGGCCAGCAGCCGTACTTCTACAACCACCCGCGCACCGGCCGCCCGGAACTGCCGACCATGTCGGAGTTCAAGGCTCGCTGGCGCGAGATCCCGAATGAGCCGCTGTACCCGTTCGGCCACGGCATCGGTTACACCACCTTCGCCTACGGCGTGCCGCAGCTGAGTGCGGCGCAGCTCGGCTGGGACGACACCCTGACCATCACCACCACGCTGACCAACAGCGGCGACATGGCCGGCGAGGAAGTGGTGCAGCTGTACATCCACGACCGCGTGGCCAGCCGCGTGCGTCCGGTGCGTGAACTGAAGGACTTCCGCAAGGTGGCACTGCAGCCGGGCGAGTCGGCCGAAGTGGTATTCACCCTGACCCGCGAGCAGCTGGCGTTCACCGGCCGCGACGGCGTGCTGCGTGCCGAGCCGGGCCAGTTCGACCTGTGGGTCTGCGCCTCGTCGGCAGCAGGCGAAGCCGTGCAGTTCGAGCTGCTGAAGGCCTGATCGAAGAAAAAGGGGACGGAGGGGATTAAGTCGTTTGTGCCACTAACGACTTAATCCCCTCCGTCCCCTTTTTGTTGTCCTCACCGCGGCGGCGCTACCATCGGTGTTCTTGAACCGATGGATGTCCGCGCATGCGCACGATCGCTGTGTTGATTCCCGCCCTGTTGCTGGCGGCCTGTTCGCAGCCGGCACCGCCGGCCGAGCCTGCGGTGGACGCACCGCCGCCGATGGAGGCCAGTGCTGCGGCAACGCCTGCGGCACCTGCCGCTGAATCCGCTGCTTCGGCACCGACCGCGCCCGCAGCGGAAGCGACTACCGAAGACGCACGTGCGCGTATCGAGACCCTGCTCGGTGATGCCGCGCAGTACGAGAAGGTGTTCAACGCGTTCAAGACCGCGGTGGTCGGCGGTGATCGCGCTGCGGTGGTGGAGGAAGTGCGCTTCCCGCTGAATATCGCTAACGGAAGGAAGATCACCGGCCCCGGTGAGTTCCAGCGCAACTACGAGAAGATCATCACCCCGGCGGTGGTCAAGGCGGTGTCCGAACAGGACTTCGGCAAGGTCTTCGTCAACCAGCAGGGCGTGATGATCGGCGATGGCCAGGTGTGGTTGAACGGGCAGTGCCTGGACCAGGCCTGCACGAAGACCGAGGTGAAGGTCATCACCATCCAATGAACGCAGACGGCCCCGCGTGCGGGGCCGTTGCGGGAAAACGTGCCGGCCAGCGGCCGGCACTACCATCCTGTCAGGTTTTCGGGGTGAGCTTCAGCAGGCGCGCCTTGTTGCCATCTTCCAGCAGCCACAGGGCGCCATCCGGGCCCTGTTCCACTTCGCGGATGCGCTCGCCCATGTTGAAGCGTTCGGCTTCGCGCGCGCTGTCACCATCGAAGGCCACGCGCACCAGCGAGGTGGAGGACAGGCCACCGATGAAGCCGCTGCCCTTCCACTGCGGGAACAGGGTGCCGCTGTAGATCACGAAGCCGGCCGGCGAGATGACTGGCGTCCAGGTCACCTTCGGGGCGGCGAACTCCGGGCGGGTATCGTGGTCGGGAATCGGGCGGCCGTCGTAGTGGTTGCCGTTGGAGACGATCGGGTAGCCATAGTTGGCGCCGCGCACGATCAGGTTCAGCTCGTCGCCGCCGGCCGGGCCCATCTCGTGGGCCCACAGCTTGCCGTTGGCATCGAAGGCCATGCCGAGGATGTTGCGGTGGCCCAGTGACCACACCTGCGCGGCCACGCCGCCCTGCGAGGCGAACGGGTTGTCGGCGGGCAGGCTGCCATCATCGTTGAGGCGGATGATCTTGCCGAGGTTGCCGCCCATGTCCTGTGCCGGATCGAACTTCTGGCGCTCGCTGGAGCTGATCCACAGCTTGCCGTCCGGGCCGAAAGCAAGGCGATGGCCGTAGTGACCTTCACCACTCACCTTCGGGCTCTGTCGCCAGATCACCTTCAGGTCCTTCAGTTGGCCGGCACCGTTGGCATCCAGCGCCAGCGTGGCACGGGCCACGGCAGCGCCGCGGGTGTCCAGCGTGCCTTCCTCGGCATAGCTGAGATAGACCACGTGGTTGCTCGCGAATTGCGGGTGCAGGATCACGTCACCGAAGCCGCCCTGGCCGCCGTAAGCGACCTTCGGAACGCCGGTGATCTCGTGTTTCTGGCCACTGGCCAGGTCCAGGTGCTGCAGCTTTCCGCGCTTTTCGGTGACCAGCAGGCTGCCATCGGGCAGGAAGGTCATTGCCCACGGCTGGTCGAAACGACTGATTTCGGATGCGGTGAACGGTCGCTGGTCGGCAGTGGTGGAGGCTGCGGACGCTGCGGTCTGGGCCCCGTTGGCGGCCGGGTCGGCGGCATTGCAGGCGGAGGTGGCAAGGATCGGCACCAGGCCGAGGGCGAGCAGCAGGGGCGTGCGGGTCATGGGTATCTCCAGTGCGGGGATGCGGATGGCCGGGCTGTCCCTTGTATACCACTGGCGTCGTGAGCGTCGTGGCCCGAAGGTCCTGCGACCCCTGTGCGAGCGCGGCGGGATCGTCTAGGGTGGGCACGCCCGGGCAAAGCGTGCCCGTCTGCCTGCCAAGGATCTGCAATGAACACTGCCATGCCCCACAAGCCCTCCACCGCCTTCATCGCCGCCTCATGGGTGGCCCTGCTGCTGGGTGCGGCGGCCTACCTGATCGGTCTGTTCAACGCCACGATGGCGCTCAACGAAAAGGGCTACTACCTGACCCTGCTGCTGTTCGGCCTGTTCGCGGCGGTGTCGCTGCAGAAGAGCGTGCGTGACCGTGTCGAGGGAATCCCGGTGAGTGGCCTGTATTACGCGCTGTGCTGGTTCGCATTGCTGTCTGCGCTGTTGTTGCTGCTGGTTGGCCTGTGGAACGCCACCCTGGTGCTGAGCGAGAAGGGCTTCTACGGCATGGCCTTCGCGCTGTCGCTGTTCGGTGCGGTGGCGGTGCAGAAGAACACCCGCGACCTGATCGCCGCCGGTGGCGGTGAGAGCAAGCGCAGCACGGCCGTGCCGCCGCTGCCGGAACAGGAGTGATGCAGCAACGGTAGCGCCGGGCCATGCCCGGCGTTGCCGCATATCGGATCCGTCAGGGGCCGCGTGCCAGGCGCGGTTCCACCTGCCGCGCTTCCTCCCAGCCACGGCGAACGGCACTGCGTGCCTGCGCCCACTCCAGCCGGCTCTTGCCTCGTTCACTGGCCCAGCGTGATTCCAGCTCGCGTTCCACTTCCTCGTAGGCGCGGATCACGTCCTGCGCACGTGCGGCGTGGCCGATGCGGTAGGCCGGCTCGTAGTCCTCGAAGAACAGCTGGTCGTCGTAGTACGGCTCGGCCGTGTAGCGTTCGCGCCAGTAGTTACTGACCGCATCGCGCGGTGTGCTGTCGTCCGGTACGCGGCCGGGAATCTGGTACTCGGTCATGGAAGGCTCCGTTGTGGACGAAGCCTGATCATGCCTGCGTGGCGGTTAACGGCCCGGTCCGGCAGCGTGATCACCAGATCAATCCGCCGGGCATGGCCCGGCGCTATCGGTCATCCGGCGTCGGCATCTTTTCGCGGCAGTTTGTAGATCACTGCACCAATGGCGAACGCCACCAGCGCGGCGGCGATGTTCTGCCAGCTGGCACTGGCGAACAGCGCAACGCACAGCAGCAGCGCCAGCACCGGAATAAGCGGGCCGCCCGGCAGCTTCAATGCACCGGGGCGGTCGGCATAGCGCTTGGCCAGTACCAGCACTGCCGCGGCGGTACCGATGTAGGCGAACAGGCGCGTGGTCATCGACAGCAGCGCCAGCTGCACGAACGAACCCGACAGGGCCAGGCCGAGTGCGATCAGACCCTGGCACAGGATCGACGCGGCCGGCGTGTAAAAGCGCGGATGCACCTGGGCCAGGATCTTCGGGCCGTAGCCATCGCGGGCCAGCGCGAACAGGAAGCGCGGGCCCATCATCATCGTGTTGCTGTTGGTGCCGAGGATGGAGATGGTCGCGCCGATGGTCAGGATCAGCGCCAGTGCCTCGCCACCGAAGCCGGCGGCGGCATCGGCCAGCGGCGTGGCCGAGCTGGCCAGGCCGGCCAGCGTGCCCTGCGCCACCACCTGCACCGCGCCGTAGATGACGGTGACGGTGATGATCATGGTGATCAGGGCGAATGGAATATCGCGGCGCGGATTACGGTACTCGCCGGCGGCCGCCGGAATGTTCTCGAAGCCGGCGTAGGCGTACAGCAGCAGCAAGGCGGCTTCGCCCATGCGCTGCAGGTCATGCGGGTCCGGGCGCTGGCCGGAGAAGGCCAGTTGCGGATCGATGTAGAACGCACCGATGGCCACGAACAGCAGCAGCGGCAGCATCTTGCCGATCACCAGCACCACGCCGGTGCGCGCGGCCGAGCGCACGCCGATGATGTTGACGCCGGTGAGGAAGCCCAGCGACACCACGATCACCGCGATGCGGCCCATGCCGGCGCCGGCCCACGGCCAGAAGCGCGCGACCGCATCGGCCAGTGCATTGCTCAATGCGGCCGCCGAGCTGATGCGGGTCAACCAGATCATCCAGCCGATCTCGAACCCGGCGAATCGCCCGAACGCCTCACGGGCATACAGGTAGCTGCCACCGGGTTCATCGAAGTAGCTGGCGGCCTGCGCGTAGCACAGCACCAGCAGGGCAACGACGATGCCGGCGGCGACCACGCCCCACAGGCTGAAGGGGCCGAGCAGGGCGACGGTGGCGGCCGGCAGCAGGTAGATGCCGCTGCCGATCACATCGTTGATCGACAGGCCGACGATCTGCCAGCGGCTGACCGCGCGCTGCAGCTGCGGTTCGTCCTGCGCGCTCAACGGGCGTCTCCGCTCAGTGCGGGCAGCTGCCACTGTGCCTGCAGGCGCTTGTACTCGGCGCGCGGCAGCAGCACGAAGCGCGGCATATCCTGCGGGCGCAACCAGTCCAGCAGCGCCTGCATGCGTGGCTGCGGCATGGCGGTGCAGCCAGCCGTGGCCTCACCGGGCGCGCGCCACAGATGGGCGAAGATGCAGCTGCCCTTGCCGGGCTGGTTGTCCGGGTTATGGGCAATCACGAAGCCTTCCTGGTAGCGCACGTCGCCCTGGTTGTGAAGGTCCAGCCGCATCGGCTCGGTGGAGCCCTTGACCGCGGCGCTGCCGACCTTCTTTTCATCCACGATGCGGTTGTAGAACGGAGAGCCGGACACATCCATGCAGTAGCTGCTTTCAAGCATGGGCTGGTAGGCCATCGCGGTGCCGGGGCGGGTGATGGCATAGCCGAAGGCGCTGCCGAGCGCGAACACGCCGGCCGGGCTGCGGCCATCGCCTTCCTGCTTCTGCGGGCCGTCGGCCTGTGCCGGATGCAGGCCCAGGCCCCAGGCGCTGCCGGTACGGCCGAGCGCCACCGGGAACGCCTGTCCATGCGCGTGCCAGCCCTTGCCATCGCGCACATAGGCCTGCAGCTGGCCCTCGGTGCTGTCCCAGCCATCGCTGGTGACCACGATCAGCTGGCGCGCACCATCCAGCGGCGCCGCGTATACGGACACCGCTGCAGCAAGCAGCAGCGCAGCGGTAGCGAGGCGGACCAGCGATTTCATCAACGTGCGCTCCGGTCAGGAATCCAGCAGGTGGTCGATCCGCTCCAGGTTCACCGCGAGCTGCTGCTGGCGATCCGGATTGGCGTGGCAGAGCAGCACGAACAGGAAATCGAGCAGCGCGTGCATGGCGCTACGGTACAGCAGCTGCGCGACCTGCGGCGTGCGGTCGTGCGCACACACCACCAGTGTTGCATCAGCATGCGCGCGCAGCGGGTTGGCGGTGTGGCGGGTGATGGAAATCACCTTGCCACCCATGTCCTGGAACTGGCGCGACAGCTGCGAAAGCTGGGGCAGGTTGCCGAACTCGGAGAACACCAGCAGCGCATCGCCGGGGCGCGCGGCCGACAGGTTGGCCAGCATCAGGATCGGGTCGGTATGCGGCACCACCAGCAGGCCGAGCAGCGACAATCGCATGGCGAACTCACGCGCGTACAGGCCGTCGTCACCCAGGCCGTACACGAAC
This sequence comes from Stenotrophomonas sp. 28608_Sma, assembly GCF_056486185.1. Lineage (NCBI taxonomy): Bacteria > Pseudomonadati > Pseudomonadota > Gammaproteobacteria > Lysobacterales > Lysobacteraceae > Stenotrophomonas > Stenotrophomonas sp. 28608_Sma. Next base: position 456,589 of record NZ_CM151308.1, read on the forward strand.
AGCTTCGGCGCGCCGTCGATCAGCTGCACGATGCGCTCGATTTCCCCGCGTGGATTGGCCTGGCGGGTTTCCTCCTCGGCCTGTGCCTTGCTGCGGCGCAGGGCCTCGCCGAGGCGCAGGTAGTCGTCACCGCTGTCCGGTTCGCTGGGCGCCTGTTGTGGATCGGCACCGGCGCGAGCCACATCCTGGCCGATCGAGTACTTCAGGTCCGGGTAGCCCTTGAAGCCGAGCTTCTGGCTGAACTTCACCACGCTGGACTGGCTGATGCCCAGCGCGCTGGCCAGCTGTTGGGACGAGTAGTCGCGCAGCAGGTGTGCGTTGTCGAGAATGAAGTCGGCGATGCGACGCTCGATGGCCGACATCTGCCCGCGCTCGGAACGGATCTTCAGCAGGGGCGGCATGCGGGGAGTCCGGGCATGTGTAGGCGCATTGCGGTTGGTCGCGTAGAGCGTGTCATGGAGTGGGTCGGGCGGGTGGGGTTTGCAGGGGACGCCGTGAATCCGTCCATGGAGGCTTGGCCGCGCTTGCTCGTTTGCGCTGTCCTGCGCAAACGGCAAGACCGGGGTTGGGCGTCCTGCCCAACCCGCCCGAGGCATGCCTCGGGCCCATGGCGCGGACACCCCTGCAAACCCCACCCGCCCGACCTCGGACACATCGCGCGCGTGCCAGCCGCGAAGGGGTTACGGGGTAGGGCAGAAGCAAGAGAAGGTGCATCCACGCGTGGCATGGATTTACTGGGTGCAGCTGTTGCTTTGGACGTTGAGTCCGCCTTGTAGCGAGCCGAGCACCGCAGGTCCTGCGAGGGCGAAGAGGCGCGGGTGTCTGAGCGCAGCGAGTTCCGCGCCGTCCCTTGACGGACCGAGGAGCGCAGGGCACCGACGTGCGCAGCACGTCGGCTCGCGGCTGGCGGAGCGTTTCTTTTGGTTACTTTTCTTTTCGCAGAAAGAAAAGTAACGCCCGACCAGGCATCAGATAAGCACGGCCCTTGTAGAGTCGAGCCATGCTCGACTGCGCGGGTCACCCCAGCATCTCCAGCCCGCGCACTTCGGTGATGCCCAGCCCCGGCACGTCGCTGATGCTGATCTCCGATTCGTTGAAGTGCACGCCGCCACTGACCGGGTCGAACTGGCCCAGCGAGGGGCCGTCGAGGTCGACCTTGGTGATCACATCGCTCTTGGCCACCGCGAGGTGCACGGCCGCAGCCACGCTGATGCTGGATTCGATCATGCAGCCGATCATGCACGGCACGCCGTAGATGCCGGCGATGTCGGCAATGCGGATCGCGTTGGACAGGCCGCCGGTCTTCATCAGCTTGATGTTGATGATGTCGGCCGCGCGCTGCTGGATCAGGTCCATCACCTGGCTCGGGCTGAACACGCTTTCGTCGGCCATCACCGGCGTGTTGACGCGGTCGGTCACGTACTTCAGGCCACTGATGTCGGCGGCCTTCACCGGCTGCTCCAGCAGCTCGAGCACCACGCCCGCTTCCTCCAGCGTGCGCATGGCATGCACCGCCTGCTTGGCCGTCCAGCCCTGGTTGGCGTCCAGCCGAAGCAGGGCGCGGCCTTCCACGGCGGCGTGGATCGCCTTGACCCGTTCGATGTCCAGACCGATGTCCTTGCCGACCTTGATTTTCAGCGACTCGAAGCCGCGCTCGATCGCCGACAGCGAATCGGCCACCATCTTGTCGATGTAGTCCACGCTGATGGTGATGTCGGTGGTGATCACCGGGTCGCCGCCACCCAGCATCTGGTACAGCGGCGCGCCATGCAGCTGTGCCCACAGGTCGTACAGCGCGATCTCCACCGCCGCCTTGGCGCTGGTGTTGCGCTCCATCGCGGTCTGCACCAGACCGCACAGGCGATTGAGGTTGGCCACGTCCTGGCCGATCAGGCGCGGCGCGATGAAGTGACGGATCGCCTCGATGATCGAGCCGTGGGTATCACCGGTGATCACCGCGGTGGCCGGCGCTTCGCCGTAGCCGGTGTGGCCGGTGTCGGTGCGGATCAGCACCACTACGTCTTCCACGGTTTCCACCGTGCGCAGGGCGGTCTTGAACGGTGTTTTCAGCGGCACGCGCAGCATGCCCAGTTCGATGGCAGTGATCTTCATTCAGGGGGTCTTGGCACGCAGGCGTTGGATGTTGGTGATGCGGTCGATGTAGCGGACGCTGTCGCTGGCCATCATCGGCTCAAGCGGGGTGACCGAAACACCATTGAGGTGGGCCTGCACACGCTTGCCGTCAGCACCGAACCAGCTGCCGCCCGCCGTATCGTGGATCACCCAGGTGCGGCCGTCGACGTGGCCGATGGCCATCATCACGTGGCCGGGGATGTAGACCAGGTCACCCACCTGCAGGTCGGTGACGGCGCGGTCGCGCACGGCCTTGCCGTCCTTGCCGGTGAATGGCACGCGGTCCAGCGCCGGGCTGACCGCCTGCGCGCTGGTATTGCGCGGCAGCAGCACGCCGAAGCTGCGGTAGATCTCGGAAACGAAACCGCTGCAGTCGCGGGTGTCGTAGTCGTGGCCCCAACCGTAGCGCTCGCCGAGGAACTTGAAGGCCTGCTGCAGCAGCAGGCGTGGGGTCAGCGGCAGATAGTCGGCGGCGGTGTCCTGCGAGCGCGGCAACAGCGCTGGTACCAGCTTCAATCGACCATCGGCCTCGCGTACCGGCAGCTGCACCACCCACGACGCATGTGCCTGCTGGCCGTTCACCGGCTCTGACGCCGGCCAGTCGGCCAGCACCGGCAAGCGCACGCCCATGTCCAGCTGCAGGCGCGAGACGCGCGGTTCTTCCGGGGTGTAGGCGGTCTGTGCGGTGGCGCCGGTGACGATCCGGTACGGTCCCTTCGCGCCGTAGCCGAGCACGGTGGCTTTGTCGCCGCTGGCGATGGCATCGGCCTCGATCCATGCGCTGTAGCGCTCGCTGTGCACGAACAGCCAGCGGCCGTCGGCGCTACGATGGACCACGGCGACCTTGTCGCCGGGGAACAGCGCCGATTCCTGGAAGCGATCGATGTCGATGTCACCGACGCTGCTGAAGACGCGCTCGCGGGTGGGGAAGGTGCGCAGTGCAGCGCGCTTCACCACCAGCCCGTATTGCGGTGTCGTCTGCGCGGGAATGGACTGTAGGCCCAGATTGGCTTCGGTCGCGCTGCGCAGTGCCGGCGCAACGGCCTGGCCCTTGTCGTTGTACAGAGTGCGGGTGGGCCAGCTCGACAGCGAGGTGATGCTGGCGCGCACCGCCGCCGCATCAAGCTGCTCGGGCAGTGCGGCGATGTCCTGGATGTGGCTGTCCTGTGACCGCATCCGTGCGTTCTGTGCCTCGATCTGGCTGCGGTCCAGGATCGGCACGTCTGCGTTGTCCAGGCGCGCGGTCCAGTACTGCGGGGTGAGGTAGGCCTCGTGCAGGCCGATCACATAGGGCAGCGGCGCGCCCGGGTCGGGCGGCGGGGCCGCCTGTGCAAAGGCCGGTGCGGCCAGCAGGCACAGGGCCAGGGTCAAGCGGCGTGGCCAATGCCGATGCCGTTCGCGGGAAGCCAGGATCATGCGCTGCACACCCTCCTCGAATGCCTGTTGGAATATTTATTCCTTTTGGCATCGAAAGCAAGAATAAATTATTGACCGGCATCCCGGCCCGTGTTACACAGCCGTTACCACCCGCGCTGGGGAAGTGTCGCTGTGGATCCTGCCGTTCGCAAACCACGTCTGCCTGCCACTGCCGGCCTGTGTGCCGCGCTGCTGCTGTGGGCGTGGTCGGCGGGAGCGGAGCCGCCACCCTCGGCCATCCAGTTTGCGCGGGTCGTGCAGATGATCGACGCGGGACGGTTCTCCGAAGCCGGCAGCGAACTGAACACCTGGTCGGCTGCGGACGCGGCGGAGCCTGGCGTCAGTTTCGACGACATCGCGTTCCAGGAAGAGCGCATGCGCCGCATCCGCCTGGATTTTTCCCTCGACGAAGCCGCCGCCAAGTCTGCCGTGCGCCGCTGGATTCCCGACCTGACCGACGAGGAATTCGCACGCTGGGACCAGCTTGGACTGATCGAACACCTCGACATCGATGGCACGCGCTGGTACTTCAAGCGCGCACCGTTGAACCTGTTCCTGCTCAGCGACGAGGCACGTGCGCGCCGCCGCGCGGATGCACCGATGCCGGCGCCGGGCCCAAACGAGGTGCTCAACGCGCACCACGCACGCGTGCTTGCCGCAGCGGAACAAAGTGGCCAGGCGTCGGTACTGCCGCAGCGCATTGAATTCACCCAGTCGCTCACGGTGAAAGCCGATGCGGTGCCGGCCGGCGAGACCGTACGCGCCTGGATTCCGTACCCGCGCGAGATACCCGGCCAGCAGGAGCAGGTGCAGTGGCTGGGCAGCACCCCGGGCAAGGCGCGCGTGGCACCAGCCAGCACCCTGCAGCGTACCGCCTATCTGGAAGCCAAAGCGGTGGCCGGGCAGCCGACCCGCTTCGAGGTCCGCTATGCGGTCACGATCCTGGCCCGGCATACCGCGATCGATCCGGCCAAGGTGCAGCCGACACCGGCCGATCCGGCACTGAAACCCTACCTGGCCGAGCAGCTGCCGCACGTGCGCTTCACGCCGGCGCTGAAGCTGTTCTCCGACCAGGTGCTGCAGGGGGAAACCCGCCCGTATGAAGTGGTGCGCAAGCTGTTTGCTGCCGTGGATCGCATTCCATGGGCCGGTGCGCGCGAATACTCCACGATCAGCAACATCAGCGATTACGCGCTGCATGCCGGGCATGCCGACTGTGGGCAGCAGACCCTGCTGTTGATCGCGCTGCTGCGCCTGAACGGCATTCCCGCACGCTGGCAGTCGGGCATGGTGTTCTCCGACGATGGCAGTGGTTACAACAACCTGCATGACTGGGGGCAGGTCTACCTGGCGCCGTATGGATGGCTGCCGATGGACGTGACCACCGGCGCACTGGCCAGCGACGTGCCGGCCCTGCGCGATTTCTACCTGGGTGGCCTCGACGGCTACCGCATCGCCTTCAACGACGATTTCGGCCAGGCCCTGGTGCCGGCCAAGCAGCACTTCCGCTCGGAAACGGTCGACTCGCAGCGCGGCGAGGCCGAGTGGGCTGGCGGCAACCTGTACTTCGACCAATGGAACTACGACTTCCAGTGGCGGGTACTGCCAGCCAGGCAACGCTAGCGCGACACATCGCACTCCACACCATTCGATTCTTGCAGGAGAGAGCAGGGGATGAAGGCTTACAGCATCAAGCGGGCGGCGTTGTGCGTCGCCCTTGGGGCGTGTCTGGGCGTGATGCTGCCCGGCACCGCAATGGCGCAGAACGTGAGCGGCGCGGTGGCGGGCCGCGCCACCGCCGGTGATCAGGTGACCGTGGTCAGCAACAGCACGGGCCTGACCCGCTCTGTCACGGTCGGTGCCGATGGCAGCTATCGCCTGGGCCAGCTACCGGTGGGCGACTACCAGTTGCAGCTCAGCCGTGATGGCCAGAAGCTGGGTGATCAGGTTGCTGTCAGCGTCGCGATCGGCGGCACCACCACGGTCAATCTGGCAAGCGGCGGCGGCGTCACCAATCTCGATGCACTGCAGGTGGTCGGCACACGCGTGGTCAATCGCGTGGATGTCTATTCCACCGAAACATCCTTCAACATCAATCGACAGGAAATCTCGCGCCTTCCTGTGGCGCAGGACCTGTCTGCGGTCGCACTGATGGCGCCTGGCGTGGTCGGCGGCAACTCGTCGTTTGGTGGCTTGTCCTTCGCCGGCTCGTCGGTGGCTGAAAATGCCGTCTTCATCAATGGCCTGAATGTCACCGACATGTACACCCGTCGCGGCTTCAGTACCGCGCCGTTCGCCTTCTTCAAGGAGTTTCAGGTCAAGACCGGCGGATACTCGGTCGAGTTCGGCCGCTCCACCGGTGGCGTGATCAATGCGGTGACCCGTTCGGGCAGCAACGAGTTCGAAGGCGGCGTGGAAGTCACCGCTGAACCCAGTGCATGGCGCTCCAGCGGCGGCGACCACTTCCATCGTGATGGAACCCCGCATTCGTATGGCAGCCGCGACAACAACTCGTTCCTGAAGACCAACGTGTGGGGCTCCGGTCCGATCATCAAGGACAAGCTGTTCCTGTTCGCGATGTATGAAGACCGCAGTGACAAAGGGCACAACACCTCGTCCGATGGCAGTACCTGGTTCAAGAATGATTCCGGCAACGGTTTCTGGGGCACCAAGCTGGACTGGAACATCAACGACAACCACAGCCTGGCACTGCTGGCGTTCTCCGACGAAGGTGACGTCACCAACGCCTCGTATGGCTACAACTGGAACGCAGACCAGCTCGGTGCATGGGGCGGTGATTCGGTCACCGAGACGGGTGGTCGCAACTGGTCGGCCACCTATACCGGCCACTTCGGCCAGAACTTCACCGCCCGCGCCATGGTCGGCCAGAACAACCAGCGTGCGTTCACCAATTCGTCGCTGGATCAGGCGTGCAGCCCGGTGTTCACCGACAGCACCTACGGCCCGCGCCTGGGCAAGCTGCAGGGCCTGCGCGCAGGCTGCCACCCCACCGGCACGGCAGTGGCCGAGCGTGACGATACCCGTGACGTGGCGCGACTGGACTTCGAATGGCAGCTGGGTGATCACCTGCTACGCTTCGGTGTCGACCGTGAGCTGATGACCACAAAGCAGTCCACCCGCTACCCCGGTCCGACCGAGTTGAGCTACACGGCCTACGTAGCGCGACCTGGCGACGAAGTCTGGGACGGTGCCAATGCCTACGTGCCAGCAGGCGTTACCGAAATGCTGCGTGCGCGCAACCGCAAGTCGGGAGGCACGTTCGAGACTGAAGCCAATGCCTTCTACGTGGAAGACATCTGGAACATCACTCCGAACCTGATGCTCAACCTCGGCGTGCGCTGGGACCGTTTCGAAAACCGCACCGCCGCCGGCAAGGCGTTCATCAAGATGGACGACCTGGTCGCGCCGCGTGTGGGCTTCTCGTGGGACATGCGCGGTGATGGCAGCACCAAGCTCTTCGGCAACGCCGGCCGCTACTACCTGCCGGTTACCAACAACATCAACGTGAACTTCGCCGGTGGTCTCACCGACGAATACAGCTATTACGTGCTCAATGGCTGGGAACAGAAGACCTCGCCGACAGGCTCGCCGTACATGGCACCGATCGTCGGCCAGCAGATCGGGCCGACCGACACCCGCATGAACACCGGCGGTGCCGACCTGCGCCAGAGCGTGGACCGCGATCTCAAGGCGGTCTACCAGGACGAGTACATCCTGGGCTTCCAGAACATGATCAACCAGGCGTGGTCCTGGGGCGTCAACGCCACCTACCGGCGCATGACCCGCGCTCTGGATGACATCCGCATCAACTACACCCCGTGCGGCCCGACCCCCAGCACGCTGTGGCCGATCGCCAACCCGGGCGAGAGCCTGACGATCTGGGGCGACAAGAGCATCGGTTGCGCCAACGAAGGCTGGATCACCATCGACACCGCCAACAGCGGCTATCGAAAGGGCGGCAGTGGCGAGGTGATCGGTTACTCCAAGCCCAAGCGTACCTACAAGGCGCTGGAGTTCCAGATCGACCGTGCATGGGACGAGAAGTGGATGTTCAACGCGTCCTACCTGTGGTCGAAGAGTGAAGGCAACTTCGAAGGACCAGTGAACTCCGATACCAACTACGGTGATACCGGCATGGTCCAGTTCTGGGACCACCCCGCCACCAACGAGCGCTACGGCGTACTGTTCAACGACTTCCGCCACCAGTTCAAGCTGCGAGCTGCGTACGCACTGAACAAGCAATGGTCCTTCGGCACCACGTTGCAGGTGCAGTCCGGTGGCCCGATCACTGCGTATGGCGTGATGTGGCCAAACGACTCCATCGCCGGTGGCAGTACCTCCAGTGAAGGTAGTGGCGGTGGCACCGGTTGGCTGTGCGTGGCCAACTGCTCCGGCCCATACAACCAGCGACAGTTCGAGTACAGTCCGCGCGGCGCGTTCGGTCGCCTGCCATGGACGTGGACCATGGGCGCCAATGTGACGTGGCGTTTGCCGGTGGAAGGCATCGACCTCAGCGCACGGCTGTCGGTCTACAACCTGTTCAACAATCAGAAGACCATCAACGTGCACCAGCGCTATGAAGCGCAGCCCGGCCAGTACCGCGAGGCGACGTTCGCCACCGGGACGCGCTGGCAGGCTCCGCGCTATACACAGTTGGTGGTGACCTGGAATTTCTGAGGCTGCATCCCGTGCCGTCCGTGTGGGCGGCGCGGGCATTGGAAGGGAAGCGTGCATGCATCATCTGCTGATCCTCGCAGCGGCACTGGCCGCACCCTCCGCTTCGGCGGTCGATACCGCATCCATCGATGCCGATGTCGCCGCCGTGGTCCAGCATAAGCACCTGCCCGGGCTGGCCATGGCGGTGGTCGAGAATGGGCACGTGGTCTATCGCCATGCCGAGGGCGCGCGCGGTGATGGCGGCCGCATCGACGAGGACACGCTGTTCAAGATCGCCTCCAACAGCAAGGCGATGACCGCCGCGTTGCTGGCGCGGCTGGTGCAGCAGGGCAAGCTGCGCTGGGATGACCCGGTGCGGCGGCACCTGCCGGGCTTCCGCATGCATGACGCATGGGTGGGCCAGCAGATGCAGGTGCGCGACCTGCTGATCCACAACAGCGGTCTCGGTCTGGGCGCCGGTGATCTGATGCTGTGGCCGGAGCCGAACACGTTCACCCGCGCCGACATCATTGCCGGACTGGCGCACTTGAAGCCGGTCAGCAGCTTCCGCAGCCACTATGCCTACGACAACCTGATGTATGTGGTGGCCGGCGAAGTGGCCGCTGCGGCCGGTGGCAAATCGTACGACCAGTTGATGCGCGAGCAGGTGTTTGAACCACTCGGCATGACGCGCTGCCAGGTGGGGGCCTGGTCGGTGAAGCGCGTAGGCAACGTCGCGCAGCCACATGCCTGGCGTCGTGATCGCAATGAGGTGGTGAACGCTGACGGTGCCATCAGCCCGGACCTGCCTTCCATGGCTGCCGGAGGCATCCGCTGTTCGCTGCGCGACATGACGCGCTGGATGCAGGTACTGCTTGATCCTGCCGTGGTGCAGGATTGGTTGGATAGTGAACAGCGCCGCACGTTGTGGACATTACACGTGCCGATGCCGCTGGGTGAGCGCCAGCGGCGCTGGGACAACGCGCATTTCTACGGCTACGGCTATGGCTGGCGCGTGTCTGACATGGATGGGCAGTGGAAGGTGGCACACACCGGCACGCTGTCAGGGATGTACTCGTCGCTGGCGCTGCTGCCCGACCGCAAGGTGGGTGTGGTGATGCTGATCAATGGCGAAGGCGAGGATGCGCGTACCGCGTTGATGCAGGCCGCGCTGAAGCGCTTCACCGCAGCGGACGATGCGCGGCCTGCGATGGAGTACCTGGCCGAATTGAAGGCAGACCAGGCAACGCGGGCGGCGACCGGCCATTCGCGGCCGTCCACCGTTGCGGCGCAGGAGACGAGCCGCACGGATCTGCCGCACTGGCAGGGCCGTTACCGCGATCCGTGGCTGGGCCCGGCCTCACTGTGCCCGGGCGCGGACGGCCTGCGCTTCAGCGTGGACAAGTCGCCCCGGCTGCAGGCCACGGTGCTGCAGTTGCAGGGGCGTTGGCTGCTGCGCTGGGATACGCTGGGCGAAGACGCACAGGCCTGGCTGCAGCCCGGTGACGGTGCGCCGCCCACACTGGACCTGCGTGCCATCGACCCGGACATCGACTTCAGCTATGACTTCCAGGACCTGCATTTCACTCGTACTGGCGACTGCCCTGGCAGCGAGCGCCAGCGCCGCTGAGCCGCCGCGTGTTTCGCCGGCCACCGATGCCGCCAGCGCCGGATTCGTGGAGATCCGCACGTTGTCGCCAGGCATCGAGATGGACATCCGCTACGCCGGCGCCAACAACTTCACCGGCGCGCGCGTGCCGGGTTACGAGGGGCCGTCCTGTTACCTGCTGGCGCCGGTGGCGAAGGCACTGGCACAGGTGGAACAGGACCTGCGCGCGGATGGCTTTGGCCTGCGCCTCTACGACTGCTACCGGCCGGTGCGCTCGGTGCAGGCCTTCATGGCCTGGGTGAACGATCCGCGCGAGCGCTCGCGCAAGGCTCTGCAGTACCCGGATCTGGACAAGCCACGGCTGCTGGCCGACGGCTACATCGCCGAGCGCTCCGGCCATAGCCGCGGTGCCACGGTGGATCTGGGGCTGCTGGATTGCGGCAGTGGTGCATGTACGCCGTTGGACATGGGCACCGACTTCGATTTCTTCGGGCCACGCGCGCATACGCAGACGAGCGGGCTGAGTGCTGCGCAGCAGGCGAATCGCAAGCAGCTGGTGCAGGCGATGGCACGCCGTGGTTTCGTCAACTATCCGCAGGAGTGGTGGCACTACACCCTGCAGCCCGAACCGGACCCGGGCACCGCATACGACGTCCCCGTGCGGTAGGGACATCGGCGGAGGGGCGCTGCTGTTGGTAGGTGTCGACCTTGGTCGACACGGTAGATCCACGCCATGCGTGGACGCCTTTCGTTCAATCATCGGAGTATTCGATTTCGATGGGGATTCATCCACGCATGGCGTGGATCTACCGGGGCTAACGGATTGGGTCCGAGGCAGATCCCTTACACTGGCCGCCTCTTCATCCCTGCCCACCCGATGAACCTTCCCCTGCACTTCGGCCTGCTCGGTACCCTCGAAGCGGGCGCCATTGCCCTGCTGGTCGGGCTGCTGGTGTACTTCCTGTGGTCGCAGCTGTGCCGGCTCCTGCACTGGACGGTTGGCCACGCGATCGGCTGGTCCTGCGTCATCGCCGTGATCATCTCCGCCGGCATCGATGCCTGGAAGCTGTTCTACATGGGCATCGTGCGTCTGGAGTCGCCCCTGTATGCGCGCCTTTTCCTCGCCACCATCCACGATCCGAACGAACTCGGCAGCCGCGTGGTGCTGGAAATCGCCGGCGCGCTCGCCGGTGTTGCCCTCGGCTGGGTGGTGTTCAGTTCGCGGTCATCGGCTCAGAACGTCGACTGACGCAGGTTTTTTGTTCGCTGCCGGTTAAATCAGGCAGCGCTGAATGCGCAGCTTATGAGCCACTCACTTCGTGCTAACCACCGCGCTAAAGCATGCGCGTAGGCGAGTGGTTAATCGTGCGTGTTGACGCCGGTCGCGGGGCAAAATCGATTCAGAAACGCGGTGGCAGGGTAGGTGCCGTGCGGAGACAACACGCCGCGCAACACCACCCAATTGGTAGGAGACACCCCTGATGACTATTCGCAACCGCAAGCCCCTGATCGCCCTGATCGTCGCCGCCGGCAGCGTGCTGGCCATTCCGGCGATGGCCCAGTCGGCCAAGCAGCAGGCCGCGCAGGCACAGAACGAGGCCGCGCAGGCGCAGCAGTCGGCGGCACAGGCAGGGCAGGCGGCTGACCAGGCGACCAACGCGGCCGCAGCGGCTTCGGCACAGGCCAATGGCGGTGGCCAGACCTGGGCCAGCATCGATACCGATGGCAACGGCACCATCAGCAAGACCGAGGCGCAGGTGAACGCAGGCCTGGCCCAGGTGTTCGACCAGGCCGATACCAACAAGGACGGCGAGCTGAGCGCCGACGAGTACAAGGCCTACGTGGCCGCCCAGCAGGCCGGTGCAGGTGCCGGCGCGGCGCAGGGCCGCTGATCCACGCCTGATTCGGGAAGACCGGTGCATGGGGACCCGGGCGGCTGCGGCCGCCCGGGTTTTTATCGTCACCAGCACCCCTGTATCCTTGTGCGATGAACACCCCCACGCCTGCGCCGTCGCGCGCCATCGGCCTGGTCGGTTTTGACGGTGACGATACGCTGTGGAAGAGCGAGGACTACTACCGCAAGGCCGAGCAGGATTATCTTGACCTGCTGTCGCGCTACGTCGACGTGCATGACACGCAGACCGCGCGCCACCTGCTGGAAGTGCAGCAGCGCCACCTGGGCACCTTCGGTTACGGCGTGAAGAGCATGACGCTGTCGATGATCGAAGCGGCCATCGACATCACCGGCCAGCGCATCGAGGCCAAGGACATCCAGCGCATCCTGGACATCGGCCACGACACCCTGCGCCACCCAGTCGAGCTGATCGACGGCGTGCGTGAAGCAGTCGCTGCGATCGCCGAAGATTATCCAGTGGTGCTGATCACCAAGGGCGACCTGTTCCACCAGGAAGCGAAGATCAAGGTCGCCAACCTGGCCGAGCTGTTCCCGCGCATCGAGATCGTCTCCGAGAAGGACCCGGAGACCTACGCCCGCGTGCTGGCCGAATTCGACCTGCCGATGCAGCGCTTCGTGATGGTCGGCAACTCGCTGCGCTCGGACATCGAGCCGGTGGTGACCTTGGGTGGCTGGGGCGTGCATACCCCGTACGCGGTGACCTGGGCCCACGAGACCCAGCACGGCGTGGCCGACGACGAACCGCGCATGGTCACTGCCGATACCGCCCATGATTGGCCGGCCGCACTGGCCGCGATCGAGGCCAAGGCCTCGGCGGCGGCCTGACAGGACCCGGCGGCTGCGGCAGAATCGTGGCATGAACGTCCGACTGCGCGCGCTGTTGTTGTCCCTGCTGCTGGTGCCGGCCATCGTGCTGGCCCAGCAGACCGCCAAGCGTTCGGCGGCCTACACGGTGGAAACCGGTGACCGCTGGGTCGATGCCCAGCTGCAGGACATCAACCACTACGCCGAACGCTACCCCGACGCCTTCCTCGACGAAGTGTCGCGCTATGCCGAGGTGCCGCGCGGTTACATCAGCGCGCTGTTCACCACCCATGGCTGGCAGGCCGGGGATATCTACTTCGCCTGCTTCTGGGCCAAGGCCAGCGGCCAGACCTGTCGCGACAGCGTGCGCGCCTTCAGCCAGGACCCGGAGGGCGGCTGGGAGGCGGTGGTGAAGCGCATGCCGGCCAAGCCGGACAACCTGCATTACCGCGCCGTGCGCCATGCCATCGTGGCCAGCTACCAGCACTGGGACCGGCCGATCACCCTGGATGCCACCCTGAGGCGCCAGCTCAAGCGGTAGTGCCGGCCACTGGCCGGCAACTGCATCCTTCCAGGCATCCGGAGGTTGCCGGCCAGCGGCCGGCACTACCGATTTCCTTCATGTTGCTCTGCATATCGCCGCGGCCCCGCGCTCCGGCGACAATACGGGTTCGAGCTGTTCCCCGTTCCCGTAATCGAGTGACTGATGAGCGCCTCTTTCGTTTCGCCTGATATGATCCGCCGCCTGTTCGCGCAGGCCATGTCCCGCATGTACCGCACCGAAGTGCCGCTGTACGGCACGCTGGTGGAACTGGTGGAGCGGATCAACGCGCAGGTGCTTGACCAGGACCCTGCGCTGGCCGCACAGCTGCAGCGCAACGACGAGCGTGCGCGCCTGGATGAAGAGCGCCACGGCGCGATCCGCGTTGGTACCGTGCAGGAACTGGCCACGCTGCGCCGCCTGTTCGCGGTGATGGGCATGTACCCGGTCGGCTACTACGACCTGTCGGTGGCCGGCGTGCCGGTGCACTCCACCGCGTTCCGCCCGCTCACCGGCGCCGCGCTGGCGCAGAACCCGTTCCGCGTGTTCACCTCGCTGCTGCGCCTGGAGCTGATCGAAGACGAAGCGCTGCGTGCCGAATCGGCAAAGATCCTTGCACGTCGCCGCATCTTCACCGAGGGCGCGCTGGCGCTGATCGAGCAGGCCGAGCGTGACGGCGGGCTCTCGCAGGCCGATGCCGAGCGCTTCGTCGAGGAAGCACTGGAAACCTTCCGCTGGCATGGCGATGCCACGGTCGACCTGCCGACCTACCACGCGCTGCACAACGCGCATCGCCTGGTGGCCGACGTGGTCAGCTTCCGTGGCCCGCACATCAACCATCTGACCCCGCGTACGCTGGATATCGACGCGGCGCAGGCGGCGATGATCGAGCATGGCATGGCCGCCAAGGCGGTGATCGAAGGTCCGCCGCGCCGTGCCTGCCCGATCCTGTTGCGGCAGACCAGCTTCAAGGCACTGGAAGAAGCCGTGCATTTCCCGGACAGCGAGGGTGGCGATGCCGGCACCCACACCGCGCGCTTCGGCGAGATCGAACAGCGGGGCCTTGCGCTTACCCCGAAGGGCCGCGCGCTGTACGACCAGCTGCTGTCGCAGGCCCGCGATGCCGGTGGCGAAGGCAGCACCGGCGGCGACTACGGCCAGCGCCTGCAGGCGGTGTTCGCCAGCTTCCCGGATGACCATGACACGCTGCGCCAGGAAGGACTGGGCTATTACCGCTACCAGCTGACCGACGCTGGCCGCGCCGCGCCGGAGCGCGTGGCCGATCTGCCCGCCGAAGTGCTGGTGGCCGCCGGCCTGGCCACGGCCGACCCGATCGTCTATGAGGATTTCCTGCCGGTCAGTGCGGCGGGCATCTTCCAGTCGAACCTGGGCGGCGAAGAACAGCGTGCGTATGCCGCACACGCCAACCGCGAGGCCTTCGAGCAGGCGCTGGGCGTGGCGGTGAATGACGAGTTCGAGATCTACGAGCGGCTGCAGGCTGAGTCGCTGGCGGCGCTGCGCACCGCGTGAAGGTAGAGCCGGCCGCTGGCCGGCTGTTCTGGGGAGCCGGCCAGCGGCCGGCTCTACCAGAGTCTCCGGATCTCAGCTCTTCATCGTGCCGGTATCCAGCCAACGCTGGTGCCACGACAACGCTTCCGGCAGCAGATGCGGGGTGTGCTTGCCGTAGCTCTCGCGGCTGGCACGGTCGAAGTAGTCCTGCAGCTGCGGGCGGAAATCCGGGTGCGCGCAGTTGTCGATCAGCACCTGCGCACGCTTGCGCGGGGTCAGGCCACGCAGGTCGGCCAGGCCCTGTTCGGTGACGATCACCGACACGTCGTGTTCGGTGTGGTCCACGTGGCTGGCCATCGGCACGATCGCCGAGATGGTGCCGTTCTTCGCGGTGGACGGGCTCAGGAACGCCGACAGGAAACCGTTGCGGGCAAAGTCACCGGAACCGCCGATGCCGTTCATGATCCGCGTGCCCATCACGTGCGTCGAATTGACGTTGCCGTAGATGTCCACCTCGATCATGCCGTTCATGCCGATGCAGCCGAGGCGGCGCACCAGTTCCGGATGGTTGGAGATCTCCTGCGTGCGCATGATGATGCGCTCGCGGTAGAAATCGATGTTCTCCTTGAACGTCTCGTTGGCCTGCGGGCTCAGCGCGAAGCCGGTGCACGAGGCATAGCTCAGCACGCCGTCACGCAGCAGGTCGAGCATGCCGTCCTGGATCACTTCGGTGAACGCGGCCAGGTCGCGGAAGCCGCTCTTGGCCAGGCCGGCCAGCACCGCGTTCGGAATATTGCCCACGCCCGACTGCAGCGGCAGCAGGTTCGGCGGCAGGCGGCCCTTCTTCACTTCGTGCTGCAGGAACTCGATCAGGTGCGAAGCGATCTGCTCGCTGGTCGCATCGATCGGGCTGAACGGGCTGTTGCGGTCCGGGCCGTTGGTGCGCACCACGGCCACGATCTTGTCCGGGTCGCAGCGCAGCGCGGTGTCGCCGATGCGGTCGTTGGCGTTCACCAGCGGAATCGGCTTGCGGTGCGGCGGCAGCGCGGTGCCGTAGTAGATGTCATGCATGCCGTCGACGCCGGCCGGCTGCCATTCGTTGACCTCGACGATCACCTTCTTGGCCAGGTCCAGCCAGGTCTTGTTGTTGCCGACCGAGGTGGAGGGCACCAGCGAACCGTCTTCGCGGATGGCCGAGACTTCGATCACGGCGGTATCGATCTCGCCATAGAAACCGAACCACACGTGCTGGGCCACGTGGCTGAGGTGGATGTCGATGTAATCCAGCTTGCCCTCGTTGATGCGGTTGCGCGCATCCGGGTCGCTCTGGAACGGCATGCGCATGGCGATGCCATCGGCCTTGGCCAGCGCGCCATCGAGTTCCGGCGCTGTGGAGGCGCCAGTCATCAGGCTGATCTGGAAGGGCTGGCCCTGGGCATGCACCGCTTCGATGCGGCGGGCCAGTTCGACGGGAACGGCCTTGGGATACCCGGAGCCGGTAAAGCCGCTCATGGCCACGGTTTCACCGGGCTGGATCAGCGCGGCTGCGGCCTCTGCGGAGACCACGCGGTCACGAAGACGCGCGTTGGCGATGCGATCAACAGACATGACGACACGTGTTGCTTGGGGGAATTCCGATTATCGGCCATCCTCATCCGTACGGGGGGTTCTACCTTCGTGGAATGGCTTTTCCCGCAGGGGTCACCCAAACCCGCCGGTTTTGTTTTGCAGTGCAGCGTGCAAAGTGCTTTCGCAGCCCGCACGATGGACCTGCATCCCGACGTGGGGGAGGGAGCAGAGCCCGCTGGCAGTTCGCTGCAAGCGGGCTTTTTTATTGCCTGTCGTCCAGTATGAATACGCGGTCTCCATTATCGGTAGTGCCGGCCGCTGGCCGGCAACCCCAGTAACCTTCGGCAGGATCATCGGATCTGCCGGCCAGCGGCCGGCACTACCGGGTCATCGGATTCGCTGGGCAGCGGCCGGCGTTAACGGGTCGATACAATCAGCCCATGACCCTCGCCCCCGCTGACGTGCCCGCCTCCCTGCAGCCTCTTGTCGACCGCGCTCTGGCGCGCCTGGCCCAGGTCCTGCCCGAGCACATCCCGGCCAACCTGCTGCCGCTGCTGACCCGGCTGGCGGTGGCCAGCGACTTCGCGCTGGACACCCTGGTGCGGCAACCGGCCTTGCTGGCACAGCTGGCCGCGCCCGGCTGCCCGCCGATCCCAGCGCCGGTGCTCGATCCGCTGCAGCCCAGCGACTGGCCGGCGCAGATCCGGCGCTGGCGTACCGCGATGTCCACACGGCTGATCTGGCGTGACCTGACCGGTCTGGACGACGTGGCGCAGACTCTGGCCGGTGCCACCGCTTTGGCCGAAGACTGCCTGCGGCTGGCGCTGGACGCCCTGCAGCAGGAATTCGCCCAGCGTCACGGCGTCATCGCCGATGAACACGGCATCCCGCAGCAGCTGGTGGTGTTCGGCCTTGGCAAGCTGGGCGGTGGCGAGCTCAACTTCAGTTCCGATGTGGATCTGGTCTACGCCTATCCGCAGGGAGGTGAATCCGATGGACCGCGTCCGTTGGCGGCGGAAGAATATTTCGCCCGTCTCGGCCAGCGCCTGGCCAAGCTGCTGGATGAAACCACCGTCGATGGCTTCAGCCACCGCGTCGACCTGCGCCTGCGTCCGTTCGGCAGCGCCGGCCGCGTTGCACTCTCGTTCGCGGGGATGGACCAGTATTTCCAGCGCGAGGGCCGTGATTGGGAGCGCTATGCCTGGCTGAAGGCGCGCGCGGTGGCCGGCGATATCGAGGCCGGTGAGGCGTGGCTGCAGACCCTGCGCCCGTTCGTGTACCGCCGCTACCTGGATTTCACCGCGCTAGACGGCCTGCGCGAAATGAAGGCGGCCATCACCGCTGAAGTCGCACGCCGCGAACTGCACGACGACATCAAGCGCGGTGCCGGTGGCATCCGCGAGATCGAATTCCTGTGCCAGGCGCTGCAGCTGATCCGCGGTGGTCGCGAACCGGCATTGCGCGAGCGTCGGCTGCTGGTGGCGCTGGACGCACTGGTGGCCGCCGGGCAGATCGCGCCCGAGGATGGCAGCGCGCTGCGCGAGGCGTACCTGTTCCTGCGGCGCCTGGAGAACCGCCTGCAGATGCTGCGTGACGCGCAGACCCATGTGTTGCCCAGTGATGCGCTCGACCGCGAACGCATCGCCGTGGGTCTGGGCTATCCGGATTGGGAGGTGCTGCGCGCGGCGCTGGCCGAACAGCAGCAGCGCGTCAGTACTGAATTCGCCGCGCTGCTGGCACCGCGCAAGGGCCAGGCCGCGCCCGATGCACTGGCCAACTACTGGCGCAGCCTGCCCGAAGGCAGCAACGCACCGCTGCTGGCCGAAGCCGGTTTCCTCGATGCCAACGGCGCCGACCAGTCGCTACGCGATTTCGCCCAGGGCACCGGCGTGAAGTCGTTGTCCGATGCCGCGCGTGCGCGGCTGGATCGCGTGCTGCCCGCGCTGCTGCATGCGGCCACGCGTTCGCCGCAGCCGGATGCCGCGCTCAAGCGCGTGCTCGGCCTGTTGCAGGCGGTGCTGCGCCGGACCAGCTATCTCGCCTTGCTGGACGAACAGCCCAGCGCACTGGCGCGGTTGGTGGACGTGCTGGCGCGCAGCGCGCTGCTGGCCGAGCGGTTGGCGGCGTATCCGCTGCTGCTGGACGAACTGCTGGACGTGCGCGTATCCGGGCCGATGCCGGATGCGGCTGGCATGCTGGCCGAGTGCCAGCAGGTGCTGCCGGTGGAAGATCCGGAATCCGCGCTGCGCTGGCTCAATGAAACGCGGCTGGCACTGAGTTTCCGCATGGCGATGGCCACGCTGGATGGCCGCCAGGGTGCGGTGGACAGCACGCGGCAACTGGCCGAGCTGGCGCAGGCCGTGGTGGTCACCGTGTTGGCGATGGCCGAAGCGGACATGCATGCCGCACACGGCGAGATTCCCGGCGGGCGTTTCGCGATCATCGGCTATGGCAGCCTCGGTGGGCTTGAACTGGGCTTCGGTTCCGATCTGGACCTGGTGTTCCTGCACGACAACCCGGCCGGGGTGGATGCCAGCAATGGCGCGCGTCCGCTGGAGCCGGGGCGCTGGTATGCACGCCTGGCGCAGAAGGTGATGGCGCTGCTCGGTGCGGTGACCGCCGCCGGGCGCCTGTACGACATCGACGTGCGCCTGCGCCCGGATGGTGGCAAGGGTTCGCTGGTGTCTTCGTTGGCCAGTTACACCGAATACCAGCGCGAACGTGCGTGGACCTGGGAGCACCAGGCGCTGGTGCGCGCGCGTGGCGTGGCCGGCGATGCCAGCCTGTTGGCCGACTTCGAGCAGGTGCGTGCGCAGACGCTTGGGCGTGAGCGCGACACGGGTGTGCTGTACGCGGACGTGCTGAAGATGCGCGGCCGCATGCGCACCGAACTGGACCGCAGCGATGCCGCGCGACTGGACCTGAAGCAGGGTGCTGGCGGCGTGGTGGACCTGGAGTTCCTGCTGCAGACCGGTGTGCTGGCGCGCAGTGCGCAGCATGCGGCGCTGCTGCAGCCGCGCGATACGCCGTCGTTGATCGATGCGTTGGCCGTTGCCGGTTTCCTGCCGGAAGACACGGCGCAGGCATTGCATGGAGCACATGCCACGCTGCTGGACGTGGGCCTGGCCTGCACGCTGGATCGGCGCCCGCGGTTGGCGCCGACCACGCCCGCGATTGAAGAGGCATGTGCCGCGATTACCGCCGCGTGCATCGCCGCGGAGCTGCCGTTCGCCTGAGTGGGTGCAAATGCTGCAACAACTTTGGGTGGGTACCGACCGTTGGTCGGCACAATCTGTCGGCAGCGATGAGTTCTGCTGGGCGTGCCGACCAACGGTCGGCACCCACCGGATCATTGGCCGGCGATGACCCGCTGTTGGTAGATGCCAACCTTGGTTGGCATGAATGCAAAGCGCCAACCAAGGTTGGCAGCTACCAGATCAATGGCTCGGCGATGGTCGCCGTTGGTAGGTGCCGACCGTTGGTCGGCACAATCTGTCGGCAACGATGAGTTCTGCAGGGCGTGCCGACCAACGGTCGGCACCCACCGGATCAATGGCCGGCGATGACCTGCTGTTGGTAGCTGCCAACCTTGGTTGGCATGAATGCAAAGCGCCAACCAAGGTTGGCAGCTACCCAATCAATGGCTCGGCGATGGTCGCTGTTGGTAGGTGCCGACCGTTGGTCGGCACAATCTGTCGGCAGCGATGGGTTCTGCAGGGCGTGCCGACCAACGGTCGGCACCCACCGGATCATTGGCCGGCGATGACCCGCTGTTGGTAGATGCCAACCTTGGTTGGCATGAATGCAAAGCGCCAACCAAGGTTGGCGACTACCGGATCAATGGCCCGGCGATGACCCGCCGGATCAATGATCTGAGCGTTGGCCTGCTGTTGGTAGGTGCCAACCTTGGTTGGCACAATCCGTCAGCGTTCATGACCCCGGCAACAGCGTGCCAACCAAGGTTGGCACCTACCAGAGCAACGGCGGTCAGCTGGTGGTGCGCAGCGGCGCCATCTTCCACAACAGTGCGCGGAACGGGGCCAGCAGGCAGACGCCGATCGCCAGCTTCACCGCCAGGTCGCCGGCAGCCCAGCTCACCCACGGCAGGGTCGAACCGGCAAACGCGATCGACCAGAAAATGGTGGTATCCACCGTCGCGCTGCAGGTGGTGGCCACCATCGGTGCGCGCCACCAGCTGCCACGCCGCAGGCGGTCGAACACGGTGATGTCCAGCAGCTGGGCCACGATGAAGGCCGAGCACGAGGCAATGGCGATGCGCGGGGTGGCCACCCAGATCGAAAGCAGCACCGCCACCGCGAAACCGATCCACGCCACGCGCCGGGCCGGGCCCGGGCCGAAGCGGCGGTTGATCAGGTTGCTGACCAGGAACGCGACCGGGTAACTGAAAGCACCCCAGGTCAGCCAATCGTTGATCGGGTACTGCACCAGTACGTTGGACAGCAGCACCACCGCGCCCATGGCCAGCACCGCCAGCACCAGGGCGCGGGCGGTCAACGGGGCAAACACAGGGGCAGGACGCACGGACATGGCGAGCCAGGGGGACAAAGGGGATCGCCCATTATCCGCCCGGCCCGCGGCAATGCCAAAACCGGCCGTTCAGCTTTACAGCGTTTCGCTCATCACATCGCCGGCGGCATAGGCGGTCGGCACATAGGCCAGCGCCTGGCCCTGCGCGCTCTTCACGGTCCAGCCGGCACCCGCGTCGGTCGGGTCGAAGCGCACCTGCTGGCCGACGACGAAACCGGCAATCGGGTCATCACCTGCAGCCGCCGGCCATTGCAGCGTTGCGGTCTGGTCGGCCTTGCCGGGCACCTGCAGGTGCACCTGGCGATCACCGGCTGGCGTGGTGGCGACCTGCTTCACTTCCATCGGTGGCAGCGGCACCGCCGGCGTGCGTGCGGCGACCTTGCCGTTGCGCTCGCTGGCCTTGAACGGGGCCTTGGACAGTTCGGCCAGTCCCATCGACGTGGCCAACGGAATCGACAGCACGATCAGCGACGTGACCAGCACGCTGGTCTGGCCGCTGTTCAACTGCGGCGCGGCGCCGGCATGGACGGTGGGCACCACCAGCGCCGAAAGCAGCAGGGCAGTGGCGGGAACGCGCAGGCAACGGAACATGGAGACCTCCTGGTCAGGGTGGGGACGGCGGCTCAGCGCCGGGTATCGAAGATGTCGCGCGGGCCGGTGGCCTCGGGCAGGTATTCCAGCGGGCGGCCCTGGTTGTCCTTCAGCTGCCAGCCCTGGTCGGCGCCGGTCGGTTCGAAGTTCACGGTCTGGCCCACGGTGAACTGCACGGCGGGATCGCCGATGCCGCGCGGGTACTGCATCGATGCGGTGTTCTGCGGATCGTTGGCATCGCGCAGCAGCACTTCGCGGCGGCCATCCACGGTGGTGGCGATCGCGCTCACCTGCATCTGCGGCAGCTTGATCTGCTGCGGGCGGGCCAGCGGCTGGCCAGCGTCGGCGGCATCCTGGGCTTCCTTCGCCGCCGCCGCGCGGGCCGACGTCACCATCTGCGTGGACATCTCCAGGCTCGGTCCCTGCGGGCCCGGGTCGTGGATGATCACGATGCGGCGCTCTGCATGAGCGGCCGTGGACCAGGCCAGGCTTGCGGCGATCAGCATCGGCATCAGGACGGCGGGCAGGGTACGCATGTCGTTCTCCTTGCTGGATTCAGGGCGTGGCGGCGGCAGCACCGGCTACCGGCACGTGAGGGATCACCAGTTCCTGCTGCAGCTGGCTGCGCTGGTGCAGGAAATCGAACACCGATTCCACCGTCACCACCGAATAGTTGCCGGAGATGCGTTCGCCGGCCGGATGGTCAGTGGTGGTGGCGTTGGCCACGAACAGGCGCGCACCCACGCGCTTGCCGAGGCCGATATGCAGCACGCTGGGCTGGTACTTCTGCTGGCGCAGCCACTGCTGTGCCTGTTCGCGCTTGACGATGGCCGGCGCGCCTTCGGTCTGCGCCATCGCCGCGGCCAGCACTTCCAGCACCCACTGGTTGGAGTTCTGGTAGTCGGTGGCAAACGGGTAGGCAACCACGTTGTATTTGGTTTCGTGCAGCGCCTTCGGCTGGATCGACGGCGACACCAGCATCGCTTTCAACGCGGCACGCAGCGGCGCCGAGGGCACGCCGATGCGCAGGTCGGTATGGCCGCCGCTCTCGCCGACGAAGTTGCCCAGCCCTTCGAGGTACAGCTGCGAGCTGTCGGTCTTGCAGCGGTTGAGCAGGTGAATCGCGCGCCAGCGGCCATTGTCCTCACGCACCAGGAAGGCCAGGTGGCTGTGGCGCAGGCCGTAGCGGCTCAGGTCCTGGCCACCGCGCGCGGCTACCACCACGTCCACATCGGGCAGCGCGTCCAGGCGCTCAGCGGTGGTCCAGGCCACGTCCAGCATCGCCGCCTGCGCGGCCACGCTCGGGTAGCGCTCGCGGCATTCGGTGCTGTTGGCCCAGGCCGGTGCGGTCGCCAGCAGGCTGGTGATCAGCAGCGCGGCGCGCGGCAGGTGGGAGAAACGATCCATGTCGATACCTTCAACGGCGGGCAGGCCCGCGCGCCGATCATACGCTGCTCAGCGCAGGGGACGATCCACGCCCTTGCGCTGGAGCTCCTTGTCGCAGGCATCGCTGATCGGGGCCACCGGCAGCGGTGGGCGCTGGCCCTTCGGATCGCGCAGCGCCGGTTGTTCGCGGTACGCGTCCAACTGCTGCTGGCATTGATACGAAATCGGATCCAGCTCGGTGGGCGTGGTGGAGCAGGCAGCGAGCAGGGCCAGGGGCAGCAGGAGCAAGGTACGCATGAAGACGTTCAGAGTGATGGGGGAAGCTGGACTCTAACCGCGGTACCGGATCGAAATGTTCAGAAAACGCTGGGCACCCGGCATTACCGTGATGCCAGGTGCCCAGGATTGCCGGCCAGCGGCCGGCACTACCCCGCTGCCAGGCGCTGTTTCACTTCTGCCGCCACCCGCGCGGTCTCGCGCAGCGGCTCGATACGGTCGTACTGCCAGTCCAGCCAGTGCGCCTGCAATCGCCCGCGCTCGCGCAGCTGCTGCTGGAAGCGCGCCAAGCGGCCCTGCGCAGTCTCGGCCAGCGCCACCATCACCGGCATGCGCGTGGCGCAGGCCTCAGAGAGCAGGTTCACCGAATCGGGCGAGACCACCACGCGGTTGGCCCAGCCGAGCAGGCCGCCATAGGGATTGGTGCCGTCGCCACCATCGCCCCAGATCACGTGCGGCAGGTCGGAGAATTTCGCGCGCAGGATCTCGGCCAATGCCGGTGGCGTGCGCCGCGAAGTCGTGGCCAGCAGGCTGCCGCCCTCAGCGCGGATCTGATCGGCCAGCGCCTGGAACACGCCCACCATCGCGGTCTCGTCCCAGGGTGCCAGCGGCGTCGGCCCGCCCACCAGCAGCGCGGTGCGCGGGCCAGGCAGGGTACTGAAGCCAGCGAACGCGGCGCGGCCCCAGGCCAGCCAGTCGTCATCCACCGGGTTGAGGCTGCCGAGCAGGGTCAGCACGTTGCTGCCACGCAGGGCATCGTGTTCGGGCACCACCACCATGTCCCAGTGGCGGGCATTGATGCGCGGGTCGAGGATCTGCACCACCTGGCTGCCACGTGCGCGCAGCACGCGCAGTGCGCCGGCGGCCTGACGGCCACAGCCGATCGCCAGCGGCGGTGCGTCCGCGGCCAGCGTCGCGAATGCCTCGCCATAGCCGTTCACATCACCGGGCAGCCGCCGCGGCGACAGCCAGCGCCAGGGTGCGCGGGGCTGCAGGACCAGCGGCCGATGGGTGCCCTGGCGCAGCGCAGAGGCCAGCGCGACCGCCTGGCGGACATTGCCCGCACGGCCGTCCGTGACCGTCCAGGGCGCGCTCGATCGTTTCACCTGTGGCATTAATTCGTTTCAGCCCTGCTGGGTGTTGCAACAGTCGCGACACTCTACACTGCGGCTCGTCGTTTCGCCCCGCGCCGCCCGCGGGCACTGACTTCCCTTAGCCGCCCTGGAGATCCACCGATGTCCCACGCGCTCGACGCTGCTGCCCTCGACCAGCTGTTCCGTACTGCCCGCACCCAGAACGCTTTCCTCGACAAGCCGGTCCCGGCCAGCCTGCTGCAGGAACTGTATGACCTGGTGAAGTGGGGCCCGACCGCCGCCAACACCACGCCGGCCCGTTTCGTCTTCGTCACCTCGAAGGAAGCCAAGGCCAAGCTGGCCCCGGCCCTGTCCGAAGGCAACCACGACAAGACCATGGCCGCCCCGGTCACCGTCATCATCGGCTTCGACCTGGACTTCCACGAGAAGCTGCCGTACCTGTTCCCGCACACCGATGCCAAGGCCTGGTTCGACGGCCCGCAGGAAGGCCGCCACGAAGCCGCCATCCGCAACGGCAGCCTGCAGGGCGCCTACCTGATCCTGGCCGCACGCGCGCTGGGCCTGGATGCCGGCCCGATGTCGGGCTTCGATGCAGCCAAGGTGGATGAAGCCTTCTTCGCCGGCACCTCCATCAAGTCGAATTTCCTGGTCAACCTGGGTTACGGTGACTCGGCGGGCCTGTTCCCGCGTCTGCCGCGCCTGTCGTTCGACGAAGCGGCGCGCATCGCGTAAGTCGCTGTATCGGTTTCGGGCCTGCCGTCCCGTGGCAGGCTCTTGCTGCACCGTGTACCCACCCTACGATCCGGAGAGTTCCTCAGATGAGCGCCACCCGTAAACTGCTGCTGCCGCTGGCCCTGACCCTGGCCATCGCCGCCTGCTCCAAGCCGGCCGACACCGCTGCCCCGGCTGCTGACGCTGCCGCCCCGGCCACCACCGAACAGGCCGCCACCCCGGCTGCCGATGCCGCTGCCGCCGCGCCGGCCGCCGAAGCGATCCAGATCGCCTCGGGCACCTACAAGCTGGACCCGACCCACACCGACGTGCTGGCCCAGTGGAGCCACTTTGGCTTCTCCAACCCCAGCGCGCACTTCGGCAACGTCGAAGGCACCCTGGTGTACGACGCCGCCGACGTGACCAAGTCCACCGTGGAAGTGAAGCTGCCGCTGAGCGGCCTGAACAGCTTCACCGCCAAGTTCGACGAGCACCTGAAGAGCGCCGACTTCTTCGACGCCTCCAAGTTCGCCGATGCCACCTTCAAGAGCACCAAGGTGGAAGCCGCTGGCACCAACAAGCTGACCGTCACCGGTGACCTGACCATCAAGGGCATCACCAAGCCGGTCACCCTGGACGTGACCGTCAACGGCGGCGGCGAGCATCCGATGGCCAAGGTTCCGGCCGCCGGCTTCGATGCCACCACCACCCTGAAGCGCAGCGATTTCGGCGTCGGCGCGTATGCCCCGAACGTCAGCGATGAAGTGAAGATCCGCATCACCACCGAAGCCACCGGCGAAAAGCCGGCCGCTTGATGCACCCCGCTCACTCGTCGTGAGAAGGCAGAAGGCCCGCTGAAAAGCGGGCCTTCTTTTTTGGGCGTGGGGGACGCCTTGGTTGGCCACTACCGGTTCATGCAGGGTCGGAGAGTGCTTTGGTAGGTGCCAACCTTGGTTGGCGCACGAGCACTTCGCGGGCCAACCAAGGTTGGCCACTACCGGTTCGTGCAGGGCCGGAGAGTGCTTTGGTAGGTGCCAACCTTGGTTGGCACACGAGCATTTCGCAGGCCAACCAAGGTTGGCCACTACCGGTTCATGCAGGGCCGGAGAGTGCTTTGGTAGATGCCAACCTTGGTTGGCGCACGAGCACTTCGCGGGCCAACCAAGGTTGGCCACTACCGGTTCATGCAGGGCCGGAGAGTGCTTTGGTAGGTGCCAACCTTGGTTGGCGCACGAGCACTTCGCGGGCCAACCAAGGTTGGCCACTACCGGTTCATGCAGGGCCGGAGAGTGCTTTGGTAGGTGCCAACCTTGGTTGGCACACGAGCATTTCGCAGGCCAACCAAGGTTGGCCACTACCGGGTACGCGCGTTCAGCGCAGCGCGCCCAACCATGCCACGCACGCTTCGCTCGGGCTTTGCTTGGCCTTCACCGCCAGCCCGCTCACCCGAACGAAGGTCTGCGCTGCCTGCGCCACCACCTGGCGTGCGATCAGCGCGGCCTGCTTGGTCGCGGCCTGCTGCTTGCGCAGCTGCACGATGTTGATCGAAGGCCGGCCCACCGGCGCGTACTTCTGGTCGCGGCGCAGCACATCGGCCACCTGCGCCACTTCGAATTCGGCCTGCAGGTAGCGGTGTTGTGCTTCCACCAGCTCACGCAGCGGTACGCGCAGGGCAGCGGTGTCGGCGAAGGCGGCCAGTGCCGCGTCGCAGGCGGCGTCATCGGCGAAGCGGGTACGCAGCGCATCCACGCTGGCCAGGGTCAGTTTGGCCATGTGGCCCTCGTTGCTGCAGGAAAGGAGCGCGATTGTCGCATTGCTTGGCGGGTCGTGCCGGCCGCTGGCCGGCAATTGCATGGGAGTGTGCGGACCAACGGTCCGCACCCACCAGTCGATGGCGGTCCGCACCCACCGGAGGCGGAGAGCAGCCGAGCATGGGCTCGGCTCTACAATGGCCCGCTGTACCACCCACGGAAGGAAGATCCATGCAGGACGCGCAGTACTGGTTGAACGAATTCTGGACGGGCCTGAGCGTGCTCGATCTGCTGGGCGGCAGCGTGCTCGGTACGCTGCTTGGCCTGGTGCTGGGCATCTTTGCCTGGCGCTGGCTGCACCGCCGGGGTTGGTTGCAGCGGCGCAAGCGCTGGCATCACTGGCTGCTGGCCAGCTACGTGGTGCTGCTGCCACTGGCCACCGCCTTCTTCGGCCTGCAGCTGGGCTTTACTGCTGGCGCGCACCGCGCGCTGTTCAAGCAGCTCGATCATTTCCAGCCGCACCTGCAGACCCTGGTGGAAGGCTGGAGCGAAGGCTTCACCGATTCGCTGGACGACCCGCGCATGCGCGAGGCATTGCGCAGCCAGGGCACGGTGGGGGATGTGGCCGATACCATCGCTTCGGCCTACCTCAGCGAACATCCGTTGCCCGGTCTTGATCGTCTTGGCAACGGCCCGTTGGCGCGCGGCACCGGTTGGGTGATCGGCAAAGTGCGCGAAGGCCTGCTGCGCGGCATGGTGGAAGACACGCTGGTGGACAAGGCCGGCACGATTGGGCTGGAACCCAAGGTGGTACGCGAGGTACTGACCATGCACGTTGATGAGCTGCTGCACACCCGTGGCGTGCTGCGGCTGGTGAAAGCGCAGATCAACGGCATGATGCCCGGTGTGTACTTCGGGCTGCTGTTGCCGTTGCTGATCATCGCGCTGCTGGTGGCGCTGGAGATCTGGGCCGCGCAGCGGTTCGGGTGGAAGCGGCAGGTGGCATCCAACGTGGTAGTGCCGGCCGCTGGCCGGCAACTGCAGGTTCCTGCCGAAGGTTCATGAGGTTGCCGGCCAGCGGCCGGCACTACCTGTTGCAGGGCGTGCGGACCAACGGTCCGCACCCACCAAGCAGGGGCCGCACCCACCGGCTGCCCGGTCAATCGCCGTCGGTTTCGTCCGGGTGGGCCTTCCAGTAGCCGGTGGAACGGATCCAGTCGCGCGGCACGCCCAGGTGGCCTTCGATGAACTTGCGCATCATCCGGGCGCGGCGCGATTCGGTGGCGATCCAGTAGAAGACATCGCCGTCCGGTGCCTCGAAGTCGGTCAGCATGTCTTCCAGCAGCGTGCTGCTGGCCGCGGCGAAGCCATTGCGCTCCAGCCAGTGGATACGCACGTTCTCGTACTGCGGCAGGTCCTGGCGTTCGGCTTCATCGCTCACTTCGATGAAGGCCTGCACCTCGGCATCCTCCGGCAGCACGTCCAGCCAGCGGGCGATGGCCGGCAGCGCGGTTTCATCGCCGATCAGCACATAGGCGTCGTAGCTGTCGGCCACCACGAACGAGCCGCGCGGGCCGCCGATCACCAGCGTGTCGCCAGCCTTGGCCTGCTCGGCCCACGGCCCGGCAATGCCCTGGTCGTGCAGCACGAAGTCGATGGCCAGCTCGCCGGTTTCGTGGTCCCACCAGCGCGGCGTGTAGTCGCGGGCCGGTGAGGGCTCCTTGCCGGCCGGATAGCTGCGGCCTTCGGCAGTGACCACCGGCAGCACCATCTCGCCGCTGGCATTGGGGAAGAACAGCTTGATGTGGTCGTCGGCGCCGGGCGAATCGAAACCGGCCAGCTCGGCGCCGCCCAGCACGATGCGGCGCATGTGCGGGGTGACCTCTTCGGTGCGCAGCACGGTCAGTTCACGGAAGCGCACATCCAGGCGCAGGCGCGTGTTGTTGTGTTCGGTCATGGGGTTACCTGTAAAGGTGTCGCGCGGGGGCGCGCGGCGTAGGGGCGACCTGGCTGGATTCAGTCTGGCTGGGTCGTAGAAAAGGATTGGCTCTCGCTACCGGCCGTACCGTTGAGCAGCGCGGACGCCCGCGTCAGCAGCGCCGCTACTTCTTCTGCCTCGCCCTCGGCCCAGCGGCCGTGGTGATGCACCAGCGCCCGCTTGAACTCGCGCAGGGCGCCGGCCAGCGGCGGCGGCAGCGAGGCCTTGGTGATCTCGCGGGCACGGTCGAAGGCACGTCGCTGCGCCAGGCGCACCTGGGTGCGCTGCACCTTCAGCTCGAACTCGCCGGCGGTGGTGATGCGGAAGATCCGCTTGCCGTCCACTTCCTCGGCCTCGATCCAGCCGGCCTGCTCGAAGCTGGCCAGCAGCGGGTACATGGTGCCGGCGCTGGGCGTGTAGGCCTGCATGAACTGGTTGCTGATCAGCTGCATCAGCTCGTAGCCGTGGCGCGGCTGCTCGCCGATCAGGGCCAGCACCAGCAGGCGCAGGTCGCCGCGGCTGAGCACCCGCGGCTGGCCGTTGCGGCGTGGCACTTCCGGATTGGTGGAACGGGCTCTGGGAGAAGCGGTACGGCTCATTTCGATATATCGGTAAACGAGTGTGCAAACGATATATCGATATATCGAAGACGACAATCATCGATCCGGCCACAAGCAGGTCAGTTTTGGGCCACGGCCGGCCCCGCGCACAGCAAAAGGGGCGCCCCTTGCGAGGCGCCCCGGAAACACTGTGGAAGGGAGTGAGGCAGGGCCAGACGGCGGACCGAAGCGGGCGAGGCCAACACTCGAGGCCTACCCTGAGGGCAGGGCGGGGGGCGATCCAGAGGCAGGTGCGACACGTTGTCGTCCGTTCAGCGCCAGCACGCGGAGCCGATACAGGTGGGCATGGCGCTGCCCTACAACCGTCATCGGCAGCGGTAACACTGCGTCCTGCACATGGGCGCAGCGGCCCGCAAGCGACAGCCCGCGCAGCCAACAAGGCCCGCCGCAGGGCCTTCAGCGGGCCCGGCAAGCCCCTTGCGGACACTGGCCGGTTGCATCCATACGCCTGCGTAGCCAAGTGACGAAAGCCCTTGGTGCGCTACACTTTGCGGTCTAGAAATCTATACAACAGTCGCGCGCGTGCGTGCGGTTATGGGAGCGCTAATGAACTGGTTGAACGAGGTGCTGAACAACGACCCGAATCCTGTGGAAACCCAGGAGTGGATCGAGTCGTTGAAGGCCGTTATTGATGTCGAGGGCTCCGAGCGCGCGCATCAGCTGCTGGAAGGCATGGTGGAACTGACCCGTCGTTCGGGCGCCTACCTGCCGTTCTCTCCCACCACCGAGTACGTCAACACCATCGAGCCGCAGCTCGAGGCCAAGAGCCCGGGCAATGCCGAGCTGGAATGGCGCATCCGTTCGATCATCCGCTGGAACGCGATGGCCACCGTGGTCCGCGCCAACCGCAAGCCGGGTGACCTGGGCGGCCACATCGCCTCGTTCGCCTCCGGCGCCACCCTGTACGACGTGGGCTTCAACCACTTCTGGCGCGCCCCGAGCGAAAACCACCCGGGCGACCTGCTGTTCATCCAGGGCCACAGCGCCCCGGGCATCTACGCGCGTTCCTTCCTGGAAGGCCGCATCAGCGAAGAGCAGCTGGACAAGTTCCGCATGGAAGTGGACGGCGGTGGCCTGTCCTCCTACCCGCACCCGTGGCTGATGCCGGAATACTGGCAGACCCCGACCGTGTCGATGGGCCTGGGCCCGCTGGCCGCCATCTACCAGGCGCAGTTCATGCGCTACCTGGAAAACCGTGGCCTGATCGAGAAGTCCGACCGCAAGGTGTGGTGCTTCATCGGCGACGGCGAGAGCGACGAGCCGGAAACCCTGGGTGCCATCGCCCTGGCCGGCCGTGAAGGCCTGGACAACCTGATCTTCGTGGTGAACTGCAACCTGCAGCGCCTGGACGGCCCGGTGCGCGGCAACGGCAAGATCATCCAGGAACTGGAAGGCGTGTTCCGTGGCGGCGGCTGGAACGTGATCAAGCTGCTGTGGGGCGGTTACTGGGATGCCCTGCTGGCCAAGGACAGCGACGGCGTCCTGAAGAAGCTGATGATGGAAACCGTCGACGGCGAATACCAGAACTGCAAGGCCTTCGGCGGCGCATATACCCGCGAGCATTTCTTCGGCAAGTACCCGGAAACCGCTGCGATGGTCGCCGGCCTGTCCGACGACGACATCTGGCGCCTGAACCGTGGTGGCCACGACCCGCACAAGGTGTACGCCGCCTACCACCAGGCCGTGAACACCAAAGGCATGCCGACCGTCATCCTGGCCAAGACCGTGAAGGGCTACGGCATGGGCAGCGCCGGTGAGGCACTGAACCCGACCCACCAGACCAAGAAGCTGGACGACGAAGCGGTGCGCCACTTCCGCGACCGCTTCAACATTCCGGTGACCGACGCGCAGCTGGCCGACGGCCAGGTGCCGTTCTACCACCCGGGCCCGGATTCGCCGGAAGTGCAGTACCTGCAGGAACGCCGTGCCGCACTGGGCGGTTACCTGCCGCAGCGCCGCCGCAAGGCCGACAAGACCTTCGTGGCACCGAAGCTGGAAGCCTACGAGCGCCTGCTGAAGAGCAGCGGCGAGCGCAGCTACTCCACCACCATGGCCTTCGTGCAGAGCCTGAACATCACCTTGCGTGACAAGGAACTGGGCCCGCACATCGTGCCGATCGTGGCCGACGAAGCCCGTACCTTCGGTATGGAAGGCCTGTTCCGCCAGATCGGCATCTACGCGCCGTTCGGCCAGAAGTACAAGCCGGTGGACGCGGACCAGCTGATGTTCTACCGCGAAGACCAGAGCGGCCAGGTGCTGCAGCAGGGCATCAGCGAGCCGGGTGCGATCAGCTCGTGGATGGCCGCCGGTACCAGCTACTCGGTCAGCAACGTGCCGATGCTGCCGTTCTACATCTACTACTCGATGTTCGGCTTCCAGCGCGTGGGCGACATCGCCTGGCAGGCGGCGGACATGCGTACCCGCGGCTTCCTGCTGGGAGGCACCGCTGGCCGCACTACGCTGAACGGTGAAGGCCTGCAGCACGAAGATGGCTTCAGCCATCTGGTGGCCGGTGGCATCCCGAACGTGCGCAGCTACGACCCGACCTTCGGCTTCGAAGTGACCGTGGTTCTGCAGCACGGCACCAAGCGCATGATGGAAGACCAGGTGGACGAGTATTACTACGTCACCCTGATGAACGAGAACTACACCCACCCGGAAATGCCGGAAGGCGCGGCCGAAGGCATCGTCAAGGGCATGTACCTGCTGACCGACGCCGGCAAGCCGAAGAAGGGCGAGCTGCGCGTGCAGCTGCTGGGCTCGGGCACCATCCTGCGCGAAGCCATTGCTGCCGCCGAGCTGCTGGACAAGGACTTCGGCGTGACCGCCGATATCTGGAGCTGCCCGAGCTTCAACGAACTGCGTCGCGATGGTTTCGACGTGGAGCGTGCCAACCGCCTGCATCCGGAAGGTGAGCAGCGCAAGGCCTACGTGACCGAGCTGCTGGAAGGCCGCCAGGGCCCGGCGATTGCCGCCACCGACTACGTGCGTGCGTATGCGGACCAGATCCGCGCGTTCGTGCCGATGTCGTACACCGTGCTGGGTACCGATGGGTTTGGTCGTTCGGATACCCGTGCGAACCTGCGCCGGTTCTTTGAAGTGGACCGGTACTACATCGCCCATGCCGCGATTGCGGCGCTGGCGAAGGAAGGGAAGATGACCGCGAAGGATGTGGCCCGGGCGATCAAGCAGTACAAGATTGATCCGGAGAAGGCTAATCCTGTTGGGGTTTGAAGCCGGCCAGTGTGGACCGCTCCGGTAGTGAGGGAAGAAGGCGGCTATTAAGCCGCCTTCTTTTTGAGACGCGTGCCTCACTCGTAAGGATGAATATTTTGGGCGATATACAGGGAATGTGAATGTCAGCCATTAAAGTGCGCAAAGCCTCATCAAAGTATGGGACTCTCCGTGGGCTTGTTGGGAGTATCAAGGAGCGGGCATATGGGGTCGACCAGAGTGTTCGCACTTTCCGTGCAGTTCGCGGTCTAAGAGATGTGCATGGGAAGGCGAGAGAAACTCTATCCCCATTATCCTATAGTGCTTACTTCGACTACATAAATTCGTTCGCTGCCGAGATGCTTCGGCTGGTTCCCTTAAAAGGCTATTCAAATGTTGCAGCTCTCGTGGAAATGCCGGAGCTCTCTCTCGCCGATGAAGTGCTTTGGAACATTGCGAGAATAAAGGCTGCGGCAGGTGAAATCTCCAAGACGATTCAGATGAATCAAGAGCTTGGAGAGATTGTTTGGGCGGGAGCGAGAGGGGCGCTAGAAAAGGCACAAGAGATTTCGGACGAGTTCGGGGAGTCAATATTTCTTATTGAAAAAAGGATATTCCTCCATCAGCAAGCTGGCGGTCTTGAGGCACAGAAAAAGTACGTAGCGACTGTCAAGCGGGCGCTGCAAGGGGGGGTTGCCCCATTCTTGTCTCATCATTTCAGTGTGCGCAATGAGCCGTCTACGTCAGTTGCAAGATTCACTGCAGATGTAAAGAAGCGATGTGAGAAGATAAAGGACAGGGAGCTTGCAGTTTATCTTGAATACAAGCTTACCAAGCAGTGGCCTTCAGATGAGGCTGAAATTGCGAGCGTACTTAGAGTTGAGCAGAACAACGCTAGCATTGATGTTTATGAAACATTTGTATGTCTGTTGAGCGCAGTTCGCTCAGGACGGCTGCAGGTTGGCATTGATGTCGACGCGATCGTACATGAGTTGAGCTGCATTGAGGATCGCAGACTCAGTACGTCAGCATCCTCTTTAGGGCTGAGCGGCAAGACTATGGATTCGCTGGTGTCAGGTCACTACCGCCAAGCCATGAAGGAATGTCTAGGGCGTCAATGCCTGAATATAGAGGACATTATCACTGCATCCATCTGTCGAGCGCAGGCTGCTCAAGGCCATGGTTGTGAGAGGGAAGCGCGTTCTTTGAGAAACCAGGTCGTCAGCAGATTTGCCGAGGCATTGCTGGCAACTGAGCGATCGGTTGCTGCAAAGGCCGATCTGAGAAAGCTACATTTGAACTGGTATGATGGTTATCTTGTAAGTGCAAGTACCAGGCTCGCAGCGACAGATATATTCGATTCAGTTGCCATGCAAGTTGCAGCGCGAAGTGTACCTGGCTGCGTTCAGAGCACACGCCTTCTATCGCAGCTGTCGGAGCATGGGGACTTAGTTAGATTGATTAATGATATCTCGGTTTCCCCGCGACCAAGTGACGGAGTGGCCCTGAGCTCAGATGCTCGAGCAATTGCTCTGGGAGCGCAGCATTCCGTCGCCCGTGATCTGCCAAGGGTTCTTGTCGAGCTAACTCCCCTTGTACACTCCGATGTTGGGTTCATGAGTCATTTCGCAACGCTCATGGCATTGGAAGCTGCTGCGAAAAACCGAAATGTATCTGCATTCTTGGAGGTGCTTTCAGATGGGGTTGTTCGACTGGGAGCGGTAGCTCTCTCACCAAACGCACTGGCGTTCTCCGCTCAGTTGAGGTGGAAGGATATACGGTCATGCTCCTCTGATATCCGACTATCCATCGCCGCCCACTACCTAAACAAAAGGAATGCCGGGAAATACTGGAGCACATGCTTGCGCTTCGCGATCGACGATTTCCTGAAGATCCATTCCATTGAGCGACCCTCGCAGATTGATGTGGCGGTACACGGAATAAATGCAGTTAGGCACTTCTGGCGGGAGGTCTGCGAGGAGCATGTGGTAGACATGATTTACTCCATAGACGGGGTGAAGTCTCTTCGAAAGGAGATGAGAGAGATACTTTCTGTGCTGCGAGAGATTGATGTCGAGCACAAGGAGTTCTATGACTCTGAGATTGTATCAATCACTCATCTGTTGATGATTGAGGATGGTCGGCGCATAGTTGATCAAAGTCGAATATATGTAGACGAGGCGGCGCTCCGACAGCTTCTTCGTGAGGAGTTGACAGAGCCATTCAGTCGATATCGCGCACTAGCTCCCGTTTCCGTGGAAGACACGAGAGAGTTTGATGAGGTTCTGAGGCGGGTTGCTAAGGGAGATTCTGGCGCTGGAGATCTTGCGTTTCCTAAGAGTGAGGCGGACCAGCTCTTGGTTGAAATGATAAATCTGAGCTGCAACAGATTTCTTTTCGATGCTAAACATGGCCTTGATAGCTATCTCAGTAAGCGTATCCGCCACGGCTCTATCGTCGGGCATTTGCGGGGTGCGATCGAGCAGCACGAAATGATTTTCCAGGCTTTGGGTAGCGGGTTACCCTACGTCGAGCCGGACGATTGGCGGGATAGCTACGTTAGAGTTCCATACATCGAACAGCTTGAGGTCGTCAGAGCGATGTGTGACTTCAGTGAAAAAATCGATGCAGAACTTCTCTATGCAAAGAACAACGTTGTTCAGATTCGTACTGCTGAGAAAGTAAGTGGACTTCTTGGTATTAATCTCGGTGCGGGGGAGTATCATACAATCAGGTCGTTTGTACGGCGGGATCTCTCTTTCGATGGGTTCCTGGATTCAATGTTTGCGGCATTCTGGGGGTTGCTCAACCCGTCATTGAGTGCGGTTCGTAGGCACCTCCGGGAACGCACTGCTGAATCGATATCTAGGGAGTTCTCTAGGGTCAGAGCTACCGTAGTCGCGAAGCGACAAAAATATCCTGAGTTGTCCTTGCTGCTCAGTAAGCTGGATCAAGCCTGTCGGGATGTGTTGGGAGAAGTTGAGTCGGTGGCACAATGGTTTGAAAAGTCTGGGCTTGATGCCGCCCATATGAGATGCAAACTGGCGGATGCATTCGCAATTGGTATAGAGTCGTCGAAGGCCACTTACAAGAATTCAAACCTTAACCTCTCTGAGTCTACAGTCCCAGACTTCGATATAACCGCAGCGGACATTCCCGTGCTGGCTGACGTGCTTCTGGTTATATTTGGAAATATTCACACCAAGTCTGAAGTTCAGGACGGAGCGATTGTTAGCCTACATTGCTCCGTCAATGATGCAGAAGGGACGCTTAGGATCGTCGTAAAAAATGAAGTTGCAGTTGGTGTGCGCGATCGAAACCAGTTTCGTGTTTCTGAGATACTGAATGAAGTTAAGGCTGGGCGAATTGAACAGGGTCTTAGGCGCGAGGGCGAATCCGGCTTTAAGAAGTTGGCTGCCATCGCGAGCCAATCCGCGAAGGGTTACTTGGATTTTGGTTTCTCATCTGCAACGGATTTTTTTGTTGATATGAAGCTGTCCTTGATTCTTCAAGAGGGAGGTTGCTGTGAAGAGTAGAGGCTTCTCGATACTCCTGGCTGAGGATGAGGCACATAAGTCGAAGAATGTCCGTGATCTTTTTGCATCCCATTATCCTGAGGCGATTATCACTGAGGCCGCATCTGTCAGATCAGCCATCGCGCGTCTTGGTCGAGAGAGTTTTGATTTGATCTTGCTAGATATGTCGTTGCCAACATTCGATGTGGCGGCTGGAGAAGGGGGCGGCAGGCCGCAAGGCGCTGGGGGGGTGGAAATTCTTAATGAGTTCGAGCGGCTCAGTTATTCGCCGCTCGTAATTGTTGTAACTCAATACGCAGATTTTTCAATCGATGGAAAATGGTATCTTCTGTCAGAGTTGGAGTGTGAGTTGCGCGAAGAGCATGGGGATGTCTTCCTTGGGCTTGTGGAATTTGATAACGCCAATTTGGATTGGAAGAGGGCGTTGATTAGCTTGATGGATCAATTTATTGCGAGGGTGTCGATTTGAGAATTCTTGTTGTTGAGGATACACAAGCCAAGTTGAAGCGGATCGTTGCCGTTCTCATGGAGACAGGAATTCCTCGGGATCATATCGAGGTGGCAGTATGTTCATACTCTGCACGCCAGTTTCTACGAAATAACTACTACGATCTGCTGCTTCTTGATGTGCTTATCCCTTTCCGTCAAGAAGATGATCCAGATGCCCAGGTCTGCGTTGACCTGCTTGAGGATATTTCTGAGGGTGGTGAGTACAAAAGGCCGGGAAACATTGTTGGGCTCACTGCGTACGATGAAGGCATTGCTGACGCTGTCGATACCTTTAATGAGATGCTGTGGAATGTAATTAAGGTCTCTGAGGCCGACAATGGGTGGGTGGAGAGAGTCAAAAATTGTGTTAACTACCTCCGCTCTGCGCGCAAAGAAGACGCTACGAGAACATCTAAGGCAGAGGTTCTCGTAATATGCGCGCTTCGTAGTCCTGAGTTGGAGGCCGTGAAGAAGCTTCCCTGGAACTGGGAGGCGGAGACCCCGTTCGATGATGTTTCGTTCATCTCAAAGGGCGTCGTAAGTACGGCGAAAGGTAATGTTAGGGTCATTGCTGCCGCTGCTCCGAGAATGGGTATGGTGGCGTCAGCTGTGCTGGCGAGCAAACTGATCGCGGATGTTGTTCCAGATATTTGCGCGATGCCAGGCATTAGTGCTGGATTCTCTGGAAGGGTGGAGTTGGGCGATGTGGTTTTCGCAGATCCGGTTTGGGACTATCAGGCCGGGAAGCGTATCGTGGATGGCAACGGTGAGCCTGGTTTTGAGATGGCACCTCATCAAATTCAGTCTTCGCCGGAACTGAGGGCGCTGATTGAGCAGTTGTCGGAAGATAAGGAGATTCTGAGATCGATTAGAGATGCTTGGCAAAATCCGCCGCGAAATGATCTTAGAATTCGAATTGGTCCCGTTGCGTCTGGCTCAGCTGTGGTAGCAGATAGGGCTTTTGCGAAAGAGGTCTCACACCAACAGCGCGCCGCTTTAGGGCTAGAAATGGAGCTTTACGGCGTCTCATCCGCGTGCGCAATGGCGACATCTCCTCGTCCAAAATTTGTAGGATTAAAGGCAGTATGTGATTTTGCAGACGCGGATAAGAATGATGGACTTCAGTCATACTCTGCCTACACAAGTGCTGCCGTTCTTGATCATCTTGTTCGCAGATATTTCGATATCTGTTAATGGCGTGACGAATATGCCAACTGGAACTATGTGTTTTGGGAGGTTCGATGCCCTTGCCTACAGTAGCGGGGGCGGCGCCAAGACAGCAGCTTCGAAAACAGGTCGCGTCACTACCAGGAAAGGACGAGGGTTGATGCAATCTTTGCAATAGCGCCTGACATGCTCTTCAAACTTTCTGTATCGGTGGACGGCGCCTATCAAAGACAACGTCTTCGGTGAAACTCAAAGAAACCGAGCTGCTTCTGGGAGAAGTCTCTATATCGAAGTGATGCATCCAACTTCAGGCCAAGCCGAACTTGCACGTCAGAAGGTAGGCAGCTCGAAATCAGCAGGCGACCGGCCGACGAGAAGCTAATCCAGCCGCGATCAAAGAGCAGGTCCGCATGCGGGGCCAGCAGAAGACCGTTCTCGTCATCAACGCGCTCGCTATGAGTGCTATCCGCCCACGGTTTGATATGACTCGCGCGAAGGAACCTTTTGCCCATCATCTGAAACACTACGAGCGTCTTGCCATCCTTGGCGTGCTCGCCAATTGCTCGGTTGCCCGCCACATACTTCATGTCTCCGACTTGACCCTCGCCGAAGTAATGAAAGACTTCGTCGTCGTTCCAGAAGTCATGGTAGCCATGAGACACGCCAGCCTCGCCAGTGAACGCGATGACTAGCGGATGCTCCTTGGGTGTTGAAATGCCGCCTTGCCGTTGCCCGCCAAATACACCGTGGATGTGCTTTTGACGGTTGTAGAGCGCGTCCACCTCGAAAGGGAGTTCCTTCCTGGATCCCTGTCCCAGAAGCTAGGTGCCCAGGATTCTGGCCAGAACCAGGTTCCTTGTGTCATTGGCTGACGGGTTTGGCTGCCAGGACAGGGTGCAGATGGGGGCTATTGGGACGCAGACCTAGGGCAGCCGTTCTCAGGTGGGCTCAAGTTCCTCCTGCGTCCCTCGGTTGAGCCCCATCTATCTTTCCAGCGCTGTAGCTCTATTGCATAGCTTGCAACCGTGGATATGGTGACTATCAGAATTCTTGGCCCAGAGTTGTCCACGAACACAATGGCATCGTCACGTAGGCTCAGATCAAAGAAGTGTGCACCTGGATCATGCTTTCCGATGGTGATGCCTTGGCAAGCCAACTCCTCGGCAAAGCTCTCGGCGTCGGCCCGAAACAGGGCAAACTCCGAGTCGGTGAGCCTTGGGTAGTTCTCAAGACTCATTGTGGTGGCTGG
The DNA here is from genome assembly GCF_056486185.1 of Stenotrophomonas sp. 28608_Sma. Lineage (NCBI taxonomy): Bacteria > Pseudomonadati > Pseudomonadota > Gammaproteobacteria > Lysobacterales > Lysobacteraceae > Stenotrophomonas > Stenotrophomonas sp. 28608_Sma. Next base: position 495,371 of record NZ_CM151308.1, read on the forward strand.
CGCGTACGCTCCGCCAATGATCAATCCTAGTAACGCTGCCGCAGTCAGGGCAAGTAAAGTCTGGCTCGGCATAGTGAGGCCAGTGTTGGAGGCTAAGGGGCTCAGACAGCGGCGCATGCTTAGGGCCGTGCATGCAATCCGGCGCGTTGCACTCGATGTGCGTAGCAAAGCACGCTCTATTCCCGAACCTGCAACCGCTCAATAGCCTGCGCAGTCAACGCCACACACGCCATCTTCAATCCTTCCATCACCCGATCCCCCACGTACTCCTCGGGCGCACCATTCTGCCGAGTCCGCTCCGCAGCCAGCATCAGCTCCGCCACCACGCGCAGCCCCGCCAGCGCGCAATCCGCATCCGCCAGCTGAAGACAGCGCCCAGGCAGTTGATGCCGTTCCGGCCAAGGCTGACCGTCTGCAGCCACACCGCTACCAATGCGGCGCAGTGTGGCGACGAAGGTGTTGGGATCGGGGGATGGTTCGCGCTCGGCGTCGGCGTTCTCCGGATCGTACTGCGCGTGCAGGGAACGGAAGTCCGATGTGGTCATGGCAATGCTCCGTACAGGACAGATAGCAGCGCCACCAGATAAAGGCGGCGGACGATGCGTGGTTCGAAAGCCGGACAGTAACCATGCCGGTGGGTCCGAAGACCCCCACGCACCGCCCGCCATGGAACGCGAACGGATTGCCAGCCGGCGTCACACAAGGTGACGCCGGCTGACAAGCGCAAAACACAAGGTTACTGAGCGGGCTTTCGAACCCCGCGCCACCCTTTTCCGGTGGCACGCCAAGAGATACCCGTGCAGCAACCAAATGCCAAGAAACCACAGGACTGATGATTGCCAGTCCTGACGCTTTCGGCATTGTCGCACACGGTGTTAAGCCAGCAAGCGATTGCGCCGCAACGCTCTTGAAGAGCTTGGCGCTATTGGCCCCAAGCGCAGGAGCGCCCGCAGCCAGGGCGATGGCCTAGGGCCAATCGCGACAGATTGGAGCAGCGGTTCAGCCGGGCGGCGCCTCGGCCGTGGGCACGAAGGTCAGACGGACCCGTACCCGCGCATGCCGCGCGACGCACTCAACCACGACCGGATCAAAGCGCCACTGGTCCACTGCGGTAAAGGCCGCTCGATCGAGCTCCCGCAGTCCGCTGGACCGCGCCACCATCACGTTGGAAACGTGGCCCAGCTCATCCAATTGAGCAACCAGCAGCACCGCCATGGGAGCCTGCAGGAAGGTATCGGGCGGCGTGGCGAGGGCCGTTGAATACACAAGGGCAGGTGCCTGCTGCAGCTTGAGGGTGGGGTTGTCGCCGGCCTCTACAAACACTTCAGTGGAAACCTGCGGGTCCGCCGCCATGGCCATGGCAGCTGTGGCCATGGCAGCATCAGAACGAGGTTCAGTGCCAGGGCGGTGTTCAAACGGGGCATACGTGGTTTCCATTCCGGTGCGCTATCAGCATCGCGGCCATCCCCCGGCTGGCTCCCGCCTGGACCGGCTGGCCGCGCCCAGGCCGACGTCGTAGTGGCGGGTGATAGCGCGTGGGTAGAACCTTCCAGCCGCCCGGCGAGGATCGTGGGCATGATCATCCCCTTGGGGGTGGGGGATGGCGTGGAGCGTGCATGGCTGGGGCGGGTCCCAGCCATGCGCTCAGTCCCTAAACCGCGTTGCCGGGCCTGCCGAAATCTCTGGCCGTGCCGTGGTTCAGATGTGGATCATCGGGTAGGCGACTTCACCCAGGTCGGGCGCGTCGTCCCTCATCATCAGATGCAGGATTGCCGGTACCAGTTGGCCCAGGATGGCGGCGCCATCTCGCAACTGCTCACGATTGGCATGGCTGTCCCACGTGGCCCCGCCATGTACCAGCTGGTTGCGCAGTACGTACAGCCGGTCAAGCACGATGGAGAGCACGACTTCAGTACGCCGCTCAACTACGGCCTGCAGCGCCGAGCGCTGGTCCTTGGCAAAGCGCTCTGCCCACTGGTCGCTGCTGTCATGTTCCCGCAGTGCCTTCCAGAAGCGTGCATAGACAAAGCGATTCCCGATAAGGGTTCGGATAGGCCCGGGAAACTGTTTGAACAGGATGTCCTGCAGGCTTCCTTGCTTGTCATGCCTCAGCAAAGCATCGAAGAACTTGCGCAGTTGTTCGCGCTCGGCATTCTCGAATCCGAACTCCTGGGCATAGGCTGCGTTCAGCGCAATCCACAGAAACAGGAATCGCGCGTCCGTATCCTCGTCTTCCTGTTCGGCGCGGTTGAGCCAGCTGATGGCGCGGTGTAGGCGCACGCGCGTCGAGTCCGGTTGTGCATCGCGAATCTGACGATGCACTTCCTTCAGAGCAGTCGAATCCATTTTTCCCCCCTGTAAGATTTGCCATTATGCATGGCACCTCCGGCTGGGAAACTACTCCGAACGTCGCGCACTCCGCCAAGCCTCGGGTAATCCCTGCCAAAGCGCATCCAGAGTGGCTGCGCTGCCGCACGCCAGCGCAGTGGAGCGGCACTCGGGGCAGGCGCGGAACCAGGTCAGTCCCTCGATACGCGCATCCCCGGACGAAGGCAATGTCCGCTTCCAGCCGCAGTCTCGGCAATGGTAGGTCGACTTTTGCGCCAGTCCCCACATGCTCTGCCGAGCCTCAGTCATCTGCGCCGACAAGCTGCTGATCCGTCAGCCAGCGGCCCAGCCCATACAGCGCGAAACCGTAAACCACCGTGGCACCGATAATCTTGAACATGCAGTCCCTCCTCCTGGGTAGTAGCGGGGCGTCCAATGCCCCTGTTCCGATCCTTCGGCGTCCATTCTGCAGAGGGGTGCGACAACCTGTGTCGCGTCACCCGGGCCGATACTCGGCGCTCCCGGGATCGTGGCGGCGCGATTGGATTTCAGACCATTCCTAAAGACATCGCGCGCGAGTTGGCGATAGATTCTGCTGCAGAGCGATCCACCACGAGGCGCCCCGTGCAGGCATGCGTCGCTGCCCGCCGAGCGCCGTGCCATTGGCATCCGTAGCCGGCCGCTATCGGCTTGCGTTTGGATTACTTGAGCCTCCATCGGAACACACATCGTTCCACATCCGCACCCGCAGATGGCCCTGTGTCTGCTGTGAAAGCGTGATCGGATTCAAGATAATCACGAGACCAAGGGAAGGAACCCGTTGTTGGCCGAAGTGGCTTCTTGCGACATCAGATGTCGCAGCTTTCGGTTGAATCGGCTCATCCCCTGCTGGGATGTCGTGGAAACATACAAAGGACTGGCAACATGGACACCGATAACCGCTCCTCGCTGGCGCGCCAGTGGCGTCTGCTGCAGCTGCTGCAGCCTGCTCCGCACTACCGCACCGTGAAGGAGCTCGCCCAGACCTTGGCGGCGGAGAGCTACAAGGGGGGTACTCGAACCATCGAGCGGGATCTGAACGCCCTGTCGCTGCAGTTCCCCATCGAGAGCAATGATCTTCAGAAACCCTATGGTTGGGCATGGATGCGCGGCGCGGCCGCCTTCAGCATGCCGGGCATGTCCGTCTCACAGGCGGTGGTGCTGCTCACCGCGCAGCGCAACCTGCAGGGACTGTTGCCAGCCAATCACTGGCCTGCACTGACGCCGTTCTTTGACCAGGCAGAGAAGACGCTGGCGGCGGTCCGCACGACGCGTTCCACGCGGCGCTGGCACGAGAAGGTCGCCGTCGTGCCAGCCAGCCAGTCCCTGCTGCCGGCTGCGGTGGACACCGACGTGGCGGTCAACGTGCACCAGGCGCTTTTCAACGAGAAGCAGCTGCGCTTGTACTACGTGGCCCGTGGCCGTAGCGATGCCAGTGAGTACGTCTTCCATCCCTACGGGATGATCCAGCGTGGAACGTCCAGTTACCTGGCTGGACGGATTGATGGGCGCACGGAGACCACTACGCTGTCGCTGCACCGGGTACAGCGTGCAGAAATGCTCGACGCCGACACCGAAGGTGCTGAGTCCTTCGAACTCGGAAACTATGCGAGCCGGGTTGCCGCTGGCTTCGAGAGCAAGGGACCTCTGTCCGTTGAGCTGGAGCTTGATGAAGCCCTGGCCCAGCACCTGGCGGAGACACCGCTCTCCCGTGATCAGAAGCTGGACGTCGGGGACGGTCTTGTTCCCCGTCTGCGGGCCACCGTCGATGACTCCGCCCAACTGCGCTGGTGGCTGCTCGGCCTGGGCGCATCGGTACGCGTTCTGGCTCCCGCAGCACTGGCCGACGATATCGCCGCTCGCCACCGAAGCGCCGCACAGCGTTACTGACGTGTGGGTGCGACGCCGGATGTCGCACGCCCGCAACACAATCTTTCCGCGCTACTCCTTCGACCTACACGCCACACAGGGGAAACAGATGTTCGCTGTTAAGAATCAATGCCTTGGTCTGTTGGACCGGATTACGACGCTGGCTGACAGCGCAGCGATCGAACTGCCTGAAAACCACTCGCTCGCCGAAGAAATGCAGCGGGCCGAACTGTTGGTACCGATCATCGGTGCGTTCAGTGCAGGAAAGAGCTCGCTGATCAACACCTTCCTGGGCGCGGACATCCTCCCGGTCGGTATCACCCCGGAGACTGAGCTGGCCACCGAGTTGCGCTTCAGCCGGGATCCCCACGTTCTGGCGCACCGTGCCGATGGTGGCAGTGATCGGCTCGCCGTGGAGGACTTGCTGTCCATCAAGCCGCGGGCCTCGTCGTACACGCACCTGGAACTGCATCTGGACGACCCGCGCCTGGAAGCGCTGTATCCACAGGTTCTCGTGGACATGCCCGGCTTCGGCTCCTCGCTGGACAGCCACAACAAGGCCATCGCCCATTATCTGCCGCGTGGCGCGCACTTCATCGTGGCCGTGAGCGTGCCCGACGGTACTCTGGCCGAGTCGACGCTGCGCCAGCTTGAAACCATGCAGACCTATGAGGCTGGATTCTCGATCCTGCTGAGCAAGGCGAACCTGCGTTCGGCCGAAGAAGTGGATGCCGTGGAAGTGGCTGTACGGGAGCAGCTTGAGCTGCGCCTGGGCGTTGCGCCGGCCATGGCACGCGACGACCGCAAGCAGGGCAATGGACTGGCCAGTCTGCTGCCCAAGATCAGTGCAAGTGATCTGTGGATCGGCCGCTTCCTGCCGCGAATCTCGCGCCAGCTTGCCCACGCTCGTGCCCAGGTGAAAATGGCACGCAAGGCGTTGGATCAGAGCGATGCGGATATTGATCGCAGCGTACGTCAGCTGAATGATGCCCTGGATGATCTGAACGCCCAGCGCGACGCCCTCGTCGCCAAGCTGGGCCGTAGCCGCCTGAGCCAGGTGGTCGAACAGTGCGTTGAGGAAGTAGGCCAGGCCCTTCGCGAGGCCTCCAGTGAGCTGCAGGCGGCCGCTGCCGGTGGCAACAACCCGCGGTTTGCGCAGGTCGTCAGCGATATTTCCCGCCAGCGCTTGAGTCGTGTGGTCAAGGAACGCATGGAAGGGCTGAGCCAGCAGGCGATTGGTGATCTGGCCAAATCCCTGTCTCAGCGCGAGGTGGATGAGGTTGGCAGTGTCGGCGGACCGGACTGGACGCAGCAGATGCAGACGCGCGTGCAGGAGACGCTGACCCAGACCGGTCAAGCGCTCGAGCGCTGGCAGGGCAACCTGCAGAAGGCGCGTGAAGACGAGAAGCTGCTGCGTCCTTATGCCGGTGATGACGAGAATGATCGGGAGAAGACCCAGAGAGCCCGAGTCGCCTTCCGCAGTATCACCACCGTTCTGGCGGTCACCACCAGCGTCGTGGCTCCGGCGATCGAGCTGGTCGTGATCTTCCTGCCGGAGATCCTCGGGTTTGTGTCGCGCAAGCTCCGCGAGGAGGAGCTGCGCAAGACCATCGACAACCAGGTTATTCCGTCGGTGCAGCGCGAGTTCCGGACCAAGCTGCCCGAGCTGCTGCAGGCACAGGTTGATGGCCTGATCGAGCAGGCCGTGCATGAGTTCAAGACGGCCATCGAGGAAAAACGGCAGCTGCTGGAAAGTGTTGTGGCCGAGCAGAGCAGTCCTGCCCGCGCGGCACGCGTGAAAGCACTTGACGCAGCGGAAGCTGGTCTGACCTCCGTTGCGAACGAAGTCGTCGCGCTGGAGTCCGCCCGATGAGTGCTGAAGTGATCCTGGACCGTCAGCAGAAGTTGATCACGTGGCTTGCAGCACACGCCGACATTCTCAATGGCGCCGTCGGGGCTTCGTCGCAGTGGGAGATCGACACGATCGATAGCCTGAAGGAAGCGTTGTTGCGACTGGACGACGAAAATCGCCTGATGGACATTGGCATTGTCGGCCGGGTCAAGGCCGGCAAATCGACGCTGCTCAACGCGCTGGTTTTCAACGGGGAGTCAGTACTGCCGCAGGCGGCGACGCCGATGACCGCAGCACTGACCACGCTGACCTACGGCGACCGGTTCAAGGCGACCGCGCGCTTCTACTCCGAGGCGGATCTTGCCAACATCGAGCAGGCCGCTGCTGCGTACAGCGACCTGCTTGAGAAGTCGCTGATCGAAGAGCTGCGACGCACGGAAGGGCGTGCGGGCCTGGACCCTGAGCGCCGCAGGGAGCTGGCCGAGCGGGGTGCCCGACGGGCACTGGCCACCCAGCAGCCGTCCTTGCAGGCCTCGCACGAGCAGTGGGAGAAGATCACAGCATCCGGCCTTTCGTTGGCCCGCCTGAAGGAGGACAAGCCGCTGGAGGCTGACGACGTACAGGGCCTGGCGGCGCTGCTGGCGGACTACGTTGCCGCGGAAGGTCGCTACATGCCTGTAACCAAGAGCGTCGACATCGAGATGCCGGTGGAGGCGCTGCGCGGGCTGCGCATCATCGATACGCCGGGGCTGAATGACCCGGTTGCATCGCGCGAGGCACGCACCCATGATCTCTTGAAGTGCTGCGATGTGGTGTTTGTCGTCAGCCCGGCAGCGCAGTTCATGAGTCAGGAAGATCTGGACGTGATGGCGCGGATCACCGCTGCCGAGGGCATCCGCGAACTGGTGCTGGTTGCCAGCCAGGTGGACAACACGCTGCATGGTTCGGAAATGCAGGCACAGCTGCATGCTTCGCTGACCGGTCTGCGGCGGGAGCTTGCGGGCCATGCGGGCAAGGTGCTGGATAAGCTGAAGCTCTCCAACCCCGAGGTTGGCGATGTATTCCAGAGCCTGGTGGACAAGGGTGAGGATGCGATCATCCACAGTTCCGGCATGTGCCATTCGATGTCCGTCGAGTTCGACAGCGTGGCGGATTGGCAAGGTGGCCGCCTGACGGCATGGCAGAACCTCAAGGAAACCTACCCGGACTACTTCAGGGATGACAATCCAGGGCTGTCACGCACCAATCTCGATCAGTTGGCCAACATGGCCGGTCTGCATGAGGTGGTGGAACAGACCCGTTTAGCGAAAGCGCGCGTGCTGGCCGCTCGGCGCCAGGACCTGCTGGATGCCAAGGAGCGGAAGCAGGTCGAGCTGCTGCGTGAGCTGCGCAGACAGTTGTCTTTGCGCAGAGGGGAGATTGGTGAGGCCGGGCTGACGGAGCTGAAGAAGAACAAGCGAGGGCTGGAACGTCGCAAATTCAACCTTACGGTGGCTCTGGATGATGAGCTCATGGGTATCAAGACTGGTTTCGTGAATGGCCTCAGGAAGGCCATGAAGGAGGTCATCGATGGCGCCTACGACGCTGCCGATTCGGGGGTGAGCAGGACGGTAGGTACCGAGAAAACCACCCGCCGCACTGAGTCTCCTGGCGCCTTCAATTGGGTGGCAAGAAAACTCTGGGATGGCGGCTACCGGGAGTATGAGGAGAACAACCGCACCGTCCTGCCTGCTGCTGTGAAGTCCGCCGTATCGGCATTTGCTAGTGGGCTGCGAACAGATCTTGACAGCAGAGCGACTGAGTTGCAGGCCAAATTTGGCAAGCGGCTGTTTGCAGAACTGCTCCAGACGGCGCGACGGCAGTTGGACGATGAGCTGGACATCGAGGCGGTTTATTCATCGCTGAAGAGCATCGTCAATGGCGTGGAGTTTCCTCCGGTTTCGCTTCGGGCACCGGTGCTGAAGGCATCCACCATGAAGCTGAAGGGTAGCGAGGCCGATACGTTCCTCGAGCAGGCGCAGCACGCCATTGAGACACTGCGAGAAACGGCTGAGGCTGCGGTCTACGAGTATGTTGAGACAGTAAAGAGGGCAATTCCAAAGTCTGTTGCAGATGACTTCATTGGGCACATTCAAGCTCAGTTCGATGCACTGCAGGCGCTGATGGAAGACGCTGAAAAGACGCGGGCGACACTGACCATGATGGATGCGGAGCTGGAGGCAATGCAGTGAGTGGTGACAATGGCAGGCCGTTGTTCGAAGGCACCAGCGCGCAGCACCTTACCTACCTCGCCGGGTGGAAGCCGTGGGGCCGTCGGCCCCACGTGACCGCCATCCAGGAGCAGATGGATGCAGCCAGCCAGCGTTGGATCTCCATCGTGGAGGACCATCGACGGCTCAACATCACGGCGGAGCAACGCGCGCTTGCCTTGGCAGAGCGGGAAGCTGAACTGAAACACGCATCCGGGGCTCTGGCAGAGCGCGAGACCGAACTTGAACGCGCATCGGAGGCTCTGGCGGAGCGGGGAACTGAGCTGAAGAGTGTGTCCGAGGCCCTGGCCGAGAGTGAGACCACCCGTAGTCGCGAGCGTGACGATGCGCAGACCCGCGAGCAGGCACTGGCTGGCGAACTCGATGCCCAGAGGCAGGTCTCGCAGGAGCTGCAGAAGGAGCTTCAGGAAGCGGGCAGGCGCGAACTGGACCTGAGCCAGCGCTACGGCGCCGAGAAGATGGCCCGGGCGCAACTGACGACGAGCCTGGTGGATGCCCAGGACCGCCTTAAGGTGCAGTCCATGCAGCATGCTGCAACCCAGGCTGCGCTTGAAAGCGAGCAGGAGCAGAGCCGTCAGTTGGGTGGCGACCTGGATCTTCTGCAGGCCGAACATGCCGCAACGCAGATCCGCTTTGCGCTCGTTTCGCGCCTGCTTGCTGTGCCGCCGCCGCGAAATGAGGGAATCGAAGCCTTCCAGAAGCTGCTCGATGATGACTACATGCGCTTTGCTAGTGCCGAGGCGTCCCTCGCTGACGAAGCGAAGGCGCTGAGGCTGTTGCAGTCCATCCAGCAGGAGCTGCACCTGATGGCGGCCAATCCGGACATCTTCCGCCGCACGGTCGTGGGGGTGGTCGGTGGCTTCAGCAGCGGAAAGTCGGCCTTCATCAATAGCTTCCTCGGCAAGGATTTCAAGCTGCTCTCCAGCGTCACGCCGGCAACCGTCATCCCCAGCTACGTGTATCCCGCGCAGCAGACGCAGATCCAGGCGTATTCGTTCAATGGCGGCTGCATTGATCTGGATGCCGGGTTCTACCAGGAAATGTCCCGTGCGTTTGTCGAGAAGTTCAGCTTTGACCTCAAGCGGATCATGCCCTTGGTAAGCGTCGGTACCAGCATGGACACCGAGCGCACCGGCAACATCTGTCTGATGGATACCCCCGGCTACAACCCGGGTACCGAGGGTAGTTTCAGTCAGAGCGATCGCGCGGTAGCCGTGTCTCACTCGCGGAAGTCGGATGTGCTCTTCTGGGTCATCGGAATTGACGCCAACGGTACGACTCCGGATTCGGATATCGAATTCCTGAAGGAGATTGGTTTCGAGGGACGCCCTGTCTACGTGGTTCTGAACAAGGCCGATCTGCGATCAGCTGATCAGATTGAAGAGATCCTGGGGCAGATCGAGGACGAAATCGAGCTGAATGGAATCACGGTTGAGGGCATCAGTGTTTACTCCTCAAAGTACGGCAAGGAGTACGAATTCCGTGGAAAATCCATGCAGGACTTCCTGCGTGAACGTCCCAAGGGTCGTCTGCCGATGGAGCATGTCGAGGATCGGATCAACGAGGTGTTCGAGCTTTATCGCAGTGCCATCACCGAATCCATCGCGACGGCGAAGGCCTGCCGCTCGGCCGCGCGTGCGCTTGCATTGGACCTGATGCAGGGAGATGTCCAGGATGCGGCAACCATGCGTTCGGCAACCCAGAACGTGGAGACCATCAACGCGGCGATGAACCTCGACGCCCTGTCCAGACTTCTTGTCGATGCGGACCAGATCAATGCCGCTTTCCTCGATGCAGCAAGACGGGTGCTCACGCCCGCTTGATGCGGGTGTGGCCTGGCATGACCTGTCTTTGCCTGAATGTCGCTATGGCTTGGGGCCTGCCTTCCGCCAGGCCTCAGGCAGACCATTCCAAAGGTGGTCGAGGGTGCGGGTGGGGCGGCCAGAGACGGCGGGTGACCTGCACTGCGGGCAATGGGAGAAGTGCGTCAGCCCCGGCAGACGCACATCCCCCGCTGGCGGGGTGATACGAAGCCAACCGCAGGCTGGGCAGTGATAGGTCCAACGTTGTGTACGTCCCCACATGGGCGGCTTGCCTCCGTATGAATGGCGGGGGCATCCCTGCCCATGGTGCGTCCTGCTGGTCCATCCTCTTTGAGGGCGCGACAGCCAGTGACGCATTGATCGGAAGAATGGCTGGCCGGCACATGCAAGAGCAATCGAGCAGCACAGATACAAGCGTCACCCACACCAGAAACAGGAACAGGGGAAAGTGATGAACCAGCAGACCCAATGCACGCGCCATGTATCGCGCCGCGCATCCACGCGCGCACGCGCCTGCGGGAGGATTTGAGATGCCTTCCAGCCTGACATGGCTCGACCATGACGCTGCGGCACAGGCACGCAGCGCTACGCTGCTGGCTCTTCTGGACCAGCCCGGCACCCGCGACGAGCTCGGATTTGGCGGTATCCGCGATGCGTTGTCCGACCAGCTGTTCCCCGGCACCTCCGTCATCCAGACGCGGCTGCGATACATGCTTCTGCTGCCGAGGATGTTCATGGGCCTGGAGGCTTCTTCGGTACGCCCCAGGGATTATGCAGAGCGTGCGCGGCAGGATGAGCTGAAGCTAAATGATTGCCTGGCGGCGGAGGACGGGGCGTTCGGTCGTGATTCCGGCCACACGCTCAAGCGCCTTGCCAGCTCCGTCTACTGGGCGGGCATGCGCTCCTGGGGCATCTTCGCGCGATCGGGCTCCCAGCAGGACTACTTCTCGGCCATCGAGCAGATTCGCAGGGAGCGCAGCTGGAAGCAGCAACGCGACGACGGGATGGAGGACGCTGAGCTGATTGCACAGACCTGGCATCCCTCACTGGAGAAGCTCGTACCGGTGGCCGCACTGGAAGAGGGATCGCTGTCCCTGACCGCGGACGAGGCGGAGTTCATCCGCGAGCAATGGAAGGTTCATCACCCGCAGACCCTGCTGGTGTGGCTGGCGCAGGACAAGGGGCGATTGGGCGACTGTGCCGACGCCGGGTTCCCATGGCTGCATCCACAGATCCGCCAGGCTCCGCAGCCGCTGCGTGAGCTCGTGGAACACGCGCGTCAGTTCTCCCGTCTCGCCAACGGTGCGTCGCTGGTCTACAACCTTGCCCTGGCGGAGGCGTCTTCCAACGATGAACGTCGTGAGGAGTACGGCCAGGAACTGAAGACCTGGATCGACGGCGTTCCGGCTTCGCAGCTGGGCGAATGGGACATGGTGCGGTTCTGGGAGCAGGTGGAACGGGTGGGGCGTCCGATTCATCCGCGCACCCGCGAGTTCGTGAGCAGCTGGCTTGCGCTGGTCAAGGCCGGCCAGGCCGACAGCCCGCAATCACGCAGTCTCGTGCGTGAGCGGGAGCGCTCGCTGAAAGGCAATCTCTCGCGCTTCAATCCTGAAAACCTCGATCGCTGGAGCGGTGCGTCCGGCCTCGGAATCCTCAATTACCGGTGGGGCATCACGCGCCGTCACCTTGCCGACCTCCTGCACGGCCTGGAGGCCGCATGATCCATCCATCTGCACGCAGTACTCTGACCGAGGCCTTGCAGCCCCCCAGCGGCTACCGGTTTGATGCCGGCGTCGCCACTACGTACAGCCTGTCGCTGGGCGCGTTGCTGGGATTGCCTGCACATTTCGCCTTGCTCGGCGACCACGACAACAGCGCCGAAGAAGATCCTTTGCGCCTCGTGGAAGGGCTGCGCCGGGCAAGCCGCAGGCTTGCGGTGTTCTGCGAACGGGGACGGATGGAAGCACCGCCAGCAGGCAGCGCATTGGCGGTGCTGGCTGAGGGCATGGTGCATGAGGTCTGCGCCCCACACGGCGGCGCCTTCCACCCGAAGATCTGGGCGCTGCGCTATGTGGCCATCGATGCGGCCGCCGAACCTGCCACCGTCGTACGTCTGCTGGTGCTGACCCGCAATCTGACCTGGGACCGCTGTTGGGACGTGAGCCTGCGCCTGGATGGTGTGCCGGGAAAGGCCAAGGAGGCCAGCAACAAGCCGCTGGCGGACTTCCTGCGCTGGCTGCCGCTGAATACCGAAGGGGCGTCGCCGGACCTGGAGCGGCAGGCGATGATCGTATCGTTGGCGAAGGACATCGAGCGCGCTGACTGGGAAAAGCCTCCGGGCTTCACCCAGCTGGCGTTCCACGTGCTGGGTACTGCAAAGCGGGCAGTGCCGTGGAGTCCGCTCGAGGGCGGTGGCAAGGCCCAGGATGTGTTGATCGTCTCTCCCTTCGTACGCGCTGGCGCGCTGCAGACGCTGCGCGAGCACTGCAACGGCGACTTCATGCTGGTGAGTCGCGCCGATGAGCTGGATAGGCTTCCGGCCGGCGCCTGCCTGGCCGATGACAGTGCCTACGTGTTGAAGCCTGACACGCTGCTCTCCGAAGGCGAAGAGGCTGGACAGGCCGATACGCTGCAGGGCCTGCACGCCAAGGTGGCCGTGTTCCAGCGCGGCCAACGGGTGCACGTTGCAGTCGGTTCGGCCAATTACACCAACGCGGTTGTGCAGAACGGCAGCAACGTTGAAGTGGTTGCGGAGCTGAGCGGTCCGGTGAGCAGGATTCCCGCGCCGAGGCAGTGGCTTGACGAGCATCTCCAGCCCTTGCTGGACACGTACACGCCCGGTGAGGGCGAAGATGCGGAGGGCGCAGAGCGTCGCCAGCTGCAGGACCAGCTGGAGGCCATCCGTCGCCAGATTGCAGCTGCCGCCTGGACGCTGCACTGCGAAACCCATCCGGTCTCGGGATGGAACCTCGCGCTTTCGTGCCCGGGCCTTCCGCTTGACGGTGCCACGCTGCACGCGTGGCCGTTGGCGGTGGTTTCCGAGCGGGCCCGTGCTGTACAGGCGGGTCAGGTTGATCTGGGAACCTTTGCCGGCCATGAGGTGAGTTCGCTGGTTGGCTTCCAGGTCACGCCCAACAGTACCCGCGCCGAGGAGCTGGCCGTCCCGCCGTTGCGCTTCGCGCTGGAAGTTTCACTGGAAGGCGCTCCAGACGACCGCGCGGACGCGCTGGTGGCACAACTCCTGGGTAACCGCGCGGCGTTCCTGCGCTATCTCGCGCTGCTGCTGGATGATCCCCAGGCCGCAGGCTGTGGAGCGCGCAATCGATCCGAAGGCAGCGGCGGCGGCAGCAGGGATGCGAGTGGCCTCATGGCGAACTACCCGCTGTTTGAACAGCTGCTGCGGATCTATTCCCGCGAGCCTGAACGACTTGAAGCGATTGATCGCATGGTGAAGCGGTTGAAGGACAAGCAGTTCGATGGGCAGCCCTGTCTGCCCGATGATTTCCTGGCCCTCTGGGAAGTTGTGGGAAACGCTATTGGCAAGGAGGCTGCGTAATGAACAGGAATACAGATCTTTCGGATCCGACCCCCGTTCTTGAGCGGCTGAAGGGCTTCCAGCGTAGGACGGTGAACTATGCGTTCCGACGCATGTACGAAGATCACGATCCGGCACTGCGTTTCCTGGTCGCCGATGAGGTGGGGCTGGGCAAGACGCAGGTGGCCAAAGGTCTGATCGCGCGCGTGGTTGCCCATAAGGCAGCCAGCAAAGAGCGCATGGACATCATCTACATCTGCTCCAATGCTTCCATCGCATCGCAGAACCTGGAGCGTCTTCGGCTTCGTTCGACCAAAGCGGTTCGCGCTACCCGGTTGACCCTGCTGCCGCTGGCGCTTGCCGATGGCGGTCTGGAAGGCGACGGTGTGAACTTCATCAGTTTCACACCAGGTACTTCGTTTGAAACAACCAGCCGTGGAGGACTGGCCCGCGAGCGCGTGCTCATCCATCGCATGCTGCAGGGCGTATCCAGGCTCAATGCCAACGGCTTGGCCTGGGTGCTGCGTGGCGGTCTGGGAGATGGCTGGCGGCAGCATTTTGAGCACGAGGACGGCGTGGATGAACCGGATGAGGCCATCACCCGTACGTTTGTCAAGTCGTTGGACAAGAAGCGATTGAGACAGCTTGTCGAAGTCTGTGACAGGCACGCCGGTCGGCGGACGCGTGCACTGGACAGTGACGAGCGCGCCGAAGCCCTCGAGCTGACGTCCTGGCTGCGCACCACGCTGGCGCACTGTTGCCTGAAGGCACTGAAGCCTGATCTGGTGGTGCTGGATGAGTTCCAGCGCTTCCGCGAGCTTCTTGCCGTGCAGGATCCTGACTCCGATGACGAGGCTGCCCCGGCATCTTCTGCTGCAAAGCTGGCGCAGGAGTTGTTCGACCATGAGAACAAGCCTCGCGTGCTCCTGCTTTCGGCCACGCCCTACAAGATGTTCGTCGCCCAGCAGGAGCAGGAGGATCACTACCGCGACTTCCTGGCAACGGCGTCATTCCTGTTCAATGATCCGGAAGAGGTGACCGCGCTCCGCGCTGACCTCGCCGCATTCCGTGCATCGCTGGTGGGCGTGGGGGCATCGCAGGATGATGCACGTGTGCTCAAGGGTGCAATCGAGAGTCGGCTCAAGAAGGTGATGTGCCGGACCGAGCGCGTGGGTGTAACCCGGGGCCGCGATGCGATGGTGAGGGATGTCCCGCTTCCGTTGTCGCTGACATCGGAGGACCTGGCGGACTACGCCTGCGTGGATGCGCTTGCAAGAGCGGCGGGGACGAATGATGTCATGGAGTTCTGGCGCTCCAGTCCCTACCTGCTGAACTTCATGCGTGAGGACGGATACACCTTCAAGCGCCGCATGATGGATCGACAGGGCAAGGCGGCTCTGGGGCGGGCGTTGTCCCAGCATCCGCAGTACAGGACGCTGGATCAGGATGCGCTGCAGCGGTACAGCCCGTTGGTGGCGGCAAACCCGAGAATGGACGTGCTGGCCAAGGATATGGAGGACCAGGGCAGCTGGCGCTTGTTGTGGGTTCCTCCTTCCATGCCTTACTGGGCAGGAGAGGGTGCGTACGCGCAGGTATCCCATTTCAGCAAGACGCTGGTGTTCTCAAGCTGGAACATGGTTCCTGATGCGATTGCCGGCCTTCTTTCCTACCATGCCGAGCAATTGGCCATGGCGGGGCATGCGCTCCAGCCCGGATACGACGCGCCTGGCAAGAGCCTGAGTGCTCGCTTGCGCTTCAACAGCGGCAAGAGCGGGCATGAGGACATGAACGCGCTCACTCTGCTGGTTCCTTCCCTCGCGCTGGCCACAATGGTCGATCCCTTGGCGATGTCGGTCGCTGCAGGTGGCTCGCTGCACTTGGCAGATGCCAGGCGTGAGGCTGCCGGTCGGATCAGGGAGAGGATGGAGTCGCTTGACCTGCCAGCGTCCAGGCACTCGGGGCCGCCTGACGTGCGCTGGTACTGGTTGACGCTGCTTCTGCTTGAGCGTGCGCATGTCCAATCGCATGTGGACCCGTGCTGGGGTTCGGAGGACCTGACGATTGGTGCGGGTGAGGATGAGGAAGACGGTGGCGCCAGCGTTTCAGGGCAGGGGTTCTCCCGTCATGTGGCTTACTGGCGACAGGTATGGGGGCGCGGTTTTGACGAGCCCTCTCTGCAGACGCTTGGGCCACGTCCCGACGACATTGCCGAGGTACTGGCTGATCTCGCATTGGCGGCACCAGGTGTGTGCGCTTTGCGTGCATTGCTGCGCCTGCTGCCGGGAGACAATGAGGCCGACCTTCGCCAGGCCGCCATAAAAATTGCGGACGTGTTCCGCCGACAGCTGAATATGCCCGAAGCGGTCGCCATCATCACTCACGAGGAAGGTGGGGTGTATTGGCGGCGGGCGGTGGCCTACTGCGCAGAAGGCAATTTGCAGGCTTTGCTTGATGAGTACCTGCATCTGCTGCACGAGCAGAACGCAGCGGACGAGAAATCTACCCATGCTCAGGCCATCGCGAAGGGCGTGAGTGATGCGGGCCACGTGCGCGCAAGCCAGCTTCACCCTGAGGGTGTGAAGCTGTTGGATGGAAAGCTCGTGCGCGACGATGCGCTGTCATTGCGTTGCCGGTATGCGATGCGCTACGGAAATGCCACCGAGGACGACAAGGTGGTTGCCCGCAAGGACGCGTTGCAGCATGCATTCAACTCGCCCTTCCGTCCCTTCGTGCTCGCATCCACTTCGGTGGGGCAGGAAGGGCTGGACTTCCATTCCTGGTGCCACTCAATCGTTCACTGGAACCTGCCTGGCAATCCGGTGGATCTTGAGCAGCGGGAGGGGCGCGTTCATCGCTACAAAGGACTGGCCGTCCGCCGAAACGTTGCGCGGCTGGCAGGGTTCGTGGCCGACCAGGCCGCCGGTGACCCATGGGCGGGACTATTCACCAATGCAGAGTTGCCTCACAAGGACACGCCATTGGCGGGCTTGATTCCCTACTGGATCTGCGAGGCACCGGGCGGTGTGGCGGTCGAGCGAAAGGTGTTCCATTTTCCTCTGAGCCAGGACAAGCATCGCTTTGATCGGCTGAAGAGCAGCCTGGCGCTGTATCGCATGGTCTTTGCACAGCCGCGCCAGCAGGATCTTCTGGGGCACCTGCAAGCGCGTGCGGAAGGCGGCGAGGATGTGCAGGCATTGCTGGATACCTGGCGGATCGAACTGCTGCCGGACTGACCGGGTCGGCCGGGCAGGGCGCATGCGCTGCCCCCTGCCTGGCCCACGGAAGGCTCACGCCATCCGCATCCCCTCCCGCTGCACCTGCTGCGCGCTTTCCACATCCTGCGTCTGACGCTGCGCCAGTGCGTCCAGCTGCCGGTAGCTCTGCTCGGCCGGCGCCTGCACGGCCTGTTCGGCGGAGATGGCCACCCGCAGGTGGGCCGGATCATCCAGCGCGCCCTGCACCAGGAACAGGTTCTGCCCCGCACCCCCAGGGCCGTTGGCCTTGCCGAGCATCACGTGGTCCACCTGGCTGAGGTTGTTCTCTTTGGCCAGCACCGCCAGGCGCGCGGTCACGCCATCAGGGTTGTTGCCCAGTACCAGGCCGTGCTCGGCCTGCAGGCTGGCCACCTGGCCGCGGATCTGCTGGTACACCGGATCGTTGGCGTGGTCGGGGCGGTTGGCGGCCAGCTGCGTTTCGCGGCCATCGCGCTCCAGCGGCTCGTTCATCACCACCTTGGGCGTTTCAAGGCGGGTGCGGTAACTGTCCTCGGGGTGGAAGTGCGTGGCCTTCTCCGCGCGCTCCAGGCGCACGGCACGGGCGTCGTCCAGCGAGGCGATGATCCTCGGGTTGTGCTCACGCAGTGGGATGCTGCCTGGCACCTGCAGGTACCAGGCCTGCTCCTTTTCCGAATACATGTGGTACGAACTGCGCGAGCCGATGACATTGGGATCGCTGCTGGGCAGTGCCTCAGCCATGAGCGAGCCTTCGTACAGGCCCAGCCGGCCGACATAGCCGGTGGCGCTCCAGAAGGGCATGGCCAGGTACGCGCTGCCCAGCGTGTTGGCCGCGCGCTGGGTACCACCGACATCGTTGTTGAGCATCTCCTTCCAGACTTCCTCGGCCTTGCCCTCTCCGCGTTCCTTGCGGGTGGCTTCCAGCAGCACACGCGGGGTCCAGCAGTTGGGGTCGAGGTGGTGGCGCTTGAAGGCTTCATCGTGCGCCTGCTGCACATCGCGGCCGGGCAGATTCAGGGCCAGATCGGGGCGCTTGGCCTCCATCCAGTGCTCGCGGCGTTCCAGGTCGCGGTGCAGCAGGGTCTGGCCGAAGGCCTCCCATTCGCGCTCGGTCAGGTTGCGGTTCTGCAGGGCCGGGTTGCGGTCGTGCTGGTCACGGGCCTGCGACTGCGCGTAGGCGTTGGCGACCTGGCCCGGCAGGTTGTCGTTGCGCACCACGCCCAGGGCCAGCAGACCGTAGCCATCGGAATGTTCCTTGTGCGCCAGGTAGCTCCAGTAGCGCTCGCGGTTTCCGCTGTCTGCGTATTCCCTGAGGATCTCCAGATCCTTGCGGGTCAATTCACCCATGTGTCGTTCCTCCTGAACCCTGGTCGGTTACCGCAGCTTGTAGCGGGCCAGCAGGACGCGCGTGGCGTCCTCCACGGCCTTCCAGTCCTTGAGCAGCACGCGCGGGTAGATCGCGCGCACCGATAGCCCATCCTGCGGGTCGGTGAAGGTATGCGTGCAGGTGGCCACCGGCACATCGGGGTCATCCACCAGCGTGGTGCCCTGCACGGTCAGCCCCTCGCGCCCATCCTGCGGCGGATTGCAGGTGATGAAGGTGGCCAGCGCGCCCTGTGTGTCGCGGGCGATGTACCACTCCTGGTCGGTTTCGGGCGTGCGCACCGGCGGCGCGCCGCGCTGCGCGGCATACGCCTCGGAAAACCGCGTCATGCGGGCTTCGTCGATGACGTACGGGGTGAGCCCGAAGTGCGGCGTACCGGCGTTGCGCAGGTCCAGCCGGCGGCGCGGGTCGTCACGGTTGATCGAGCCGTCCTCGGTGGTCGCTTCGGTGCTGGTCTTGCGCGGCAGCAGCTCGGCGATGGGGAGGGCGTCGATGTAATCCAGCGACAGGCTGATGGCGCGGTGGTGGTCGGACATGCTGCGCGAGGCGCGCGTGCCCGGCGGTGCCGCCTGCAGGTCGGGCCACAGGAGGGTGAGGCCGATGCCGCCGCCCACCGCCGGACCCATCTGGTCGTCGTACAGGTTGGCGGGGAAGGCGTAGCGGTGTGGGCCCAGCGTGGCTTCCACGGGGGCGGTGGTATAGGTGTAGCCGTCCACGGTGTGGGACTGTGCGGTGTCGGTCATGGGGGTCTCCCGGTGCTCCGGTTCCTTGGAGGGGGCCTTGCTGCAGGCCGTGCTGCTTGCCAAGGCGATGGCCAGGGCCAACCAGCGGCCCGGCGGTGGCAGGTTCATGCGGCCGTTCCTTGAGGTGTACGAGGCACTATAGGACAGGTTCTGCGGCGTATTCCACAGAGCCGGTCACGCTCCATATCTGCATCCGGTGCCTCAGCGTTCGCTGGTTCACACATTCAGCATGCCTCCACTACGGGCCCCGGGCTCCTCCACCTGCCTCCCATCCCACCTATGCCATCATCCAGCCAGGACCGCAGCACCCATCAAGGCTGAACAGGCATGGAGCAGGCAACACGCTACACGGCAACGCTTTATCTGGCCGCCCCCGGCACCCTGCTTAAGAGTGGAGGCATCTCCCCGCGCGGCCACATGTACCTGCAGGTGGCGGCAGGCGACGTGGCCCACAGCTACGGCTTCGCACCGCCGCGCCAGGCGCCGGGTGAAGCCCCCACGGGTGCGCAGTACGCGCAGGTGCGCCACGACGATGCCGATGAGCATCTGGACCCGTACTACAGCCGCACTCTGGAAATCACTGAGGAGCATTACGGCTGCCTGCGTGATTTCGCCGAGGAACCGGCCGAGTTCGAATTCGATGTGGATCGCCCGGCCACCATCAACCGCTGCAGCGATTTCGTCTGGGCCGCGCTGCACTACGCTGGCCTGCATCCGCTGCCGGCGCCGCTGGACGGCGGCAGCAATCTGGGCGAGTTCGCGGTGCTGTTCAACCTGCCGGAAATCCAGTGCATTGCCGCGCCGTTCCCGGGTAGCGATCTGAATGCCGAAACCCACCATGCGATGCCCGAGCGCGAGGCCGAACACCATCGCCAGGGCGACCGCGCCAGCGATGAGCCGCCGCCGACGCCGATTGAAGTGGCCGGCACGCTGCTGGACCCCTCGCATCCGGACCATCGCCTGTTCGCGCAGCTGATCCAGAAAGTGGCCGAGCTGGATGCCGCGCATGGCCGCCCGTTCGATGCCGCCAGCCAGCGCATCAGCGCCAGCCTGCTGGTGCTGGCCAAGCAGAACAATCTCTCGCGCGTGGACCACGTGCTGCTCAGCCAGCCGACCCAAAGCAGCCATGCCGCCGAGAGCATCTTCATCGTGCAGGGCGATCGCAACGACCCGGGGCACCGCCGCGCCAGCATCGCTACAGAAGTGGCGGCCAAGACCGATGTGGCCGATTCGCTGCGGTTGAAGGAGCAATAGTCCGCGCCAACGGTTGCTTGCTCGGCTGTACGAGCTGTGTCATCAACGCCCGATTAGCAGGCGAATCGCAGTTGGGATTCGATTGGCTTGCTCGTAGTCGCGGCCCAACTGTTGATGCAGCTCGAATACTGCCCACTCCGCATTCTGCAAGCGGACGATATCCTCGAATGGCGGTGCACTTGATTGTGTCGTCAGCAGAAGGTGTTCGTTCACGCCGGCATCCAGCAAAGTCTTCGTCATCAGGATGTCCGTATACAGCGAGCCCTTGGCTTCGCCAATATGAACGCTGAAGATTTGCTTGGTTCCCTCCATCGTCTTCACAGCCCTGTCGCGATTGGTCAAGACCTGCAGGAGTGCTGAGTTCAGTTCCTGAAGGCGCATCTTGGAATCATTTGGGTCTGAGGATCCAAATCCGTCCAGATGTTGGACGTAGTTACTGATGTCGTCGAGTATGCCCTTCCAAACGTAAGTGTGCTCAGGGTCGAAGTATCTTTGCCTCGCTCTTGCTGCGTCGGCCGCCAGATGATTGATGCCTGTAACGTGATCAATCGTAAGCTGCTGCTCGCCAATGAAGGGGAGGTTGTGCTCGGCGCGTGTCTTCTGCATTCGTTCTGCCAGTTCATTGCTGTAGTCGCGTATTTCCTTCAGCGACGTCTGACCCGTTTCACTAGAGACCAAGGGCGTATATATCGTCAATGATGACCACGCCACGTAGCTGATTGCAGCAGCCAGCAATAGCCAAGCGTAGATTTTTGCGCGTGTCCTGATTTCCAATTTTGCTCCGAAACGTGGATTGCCCACTGTGGCAATCGGCGAGTTGGCCAAGTTCTTTAGGCCGTACATCTTCGGGGAGCGGAGATGCCAACGAGCGGTTTCTCGTCCTCACACTGTGGCCGAGACCGATTGGCGCATCGCCAATTGAGAACTGCTACCATTCCCCCGCTACCCAGCCAGCCCACCCCGCGCAGACAGATGCAGGTCGGGCCGTCGTAGAACGGCCCAGCGAGCCAGGACACCCTCCCGTGCCCATTCAAGGACGCTCGCATGTTCCGTAATCCTCTCTTCCGCTCGGCCGCCCTGGCCGTTGCCGTTTCGCTCAGCCTTGGCGTGCCCTCCGCGTTCGCCGACAACGCACCCGCCGCCAGTGCCACCGCCGCCGTGCAGCGCCAGGCGGTGGCCAAGGGCCTGTACGAGCTGGCCTACAGCCCGAAGCAGAATGCCGTGTTCGTGGCCTCGTCCGGTGGTTTTGGCGATGACGCCGGCCCGGCCCAGGTGCTGCGCCTGAACCCGGCCACGCTGGCCGTGGAAACCCGCATCCCGCTGGAGCGCAAAGCGTTCGGCGTGGTGCTGGATGACGCCCACAACCGCCTGTACGTGGGCAACACCGTGGACCTGTCGGTGACCGTGGTCGACACCGCGCAGAACAAGGCCGTCGGCACCATCCAGCTGATGGAGAAGAAGACCGGCAAGGACGGCAAGGCTGCTTACACCCACGACCTGCGCGAACTGGTGGTCGACAGCGCGGCCAACCGCCTGTACGTGACCGGCCACAGCAGCCAGCCGGACGTGAGCAGCGTGCTGTTCGTGATCGATACCACCACGCTGAAGGTGATCAACACCATCGACGGCCTGGGCAATGCCAAGGCACCGGGCCTGGCGCTGGATGCGGCCAACAAGCGCGTCTACACCAGCAACCTGCTGGCCGATCTGGTGGTGGTGGGCACCGATTCGAACAAGGTGGTGGCACAGCACAAGATCGCCGCCGAGCAGCCGATGAACATCGCGCTGGACCCGGCCGGCAAGCGCCTGTTCGTGACCGACCAGGGCTCGGAATTCCTGCGTGGCTACCAGGCCAAGAGCAGCGGCCTGGTCAGCAAGCATCCGGGCCAGCGCGTGCTGGTGCTCGACCGCAGCACTGGCAAGGAACTGGCCAGCATCCCGACCGACGCCGGCCCGCTGGGCATCCTGCTGGATGCACCGCGCAAGCGCCTGTACGTGACCAACCGCGAAGCCGGTACGGTGACGGCCTACAACAGTGACAGCTACCAGAAGGTGGCCACCTACACGGTGCCGACCCACCCGAACAGTCTGGCGCTGGATGCGAAGAACAACGTGCTGTACGTGAGCATCAAGAACGGCGAGAAGGATGACAAGGGCGCCGACGAGAGCGTGGCGCGGATTCAGCTGTAAGGCTGTTCGGCAGCGTGAGAGGGAAGGGCAGGGCGATGCGTCCTGCCCTTCTTCATTTTCACCTGAACGGCGCAGTCCGATGCCCTGGAATCCAGCTGGCATCACGTTGTGGCTTACGCACCTGGTGTAGATTTTCAGAAGACGCTACAGACGAGGTCCATGGATGACACTTCGGAATTACCTGTTGAGGACGGCCAGCGCTGCATGCTTGGTTCTGCTGGCGGCCTGCCAACCCGCCGCGGCCCCCGCACCCCAAACCCGCGCGGCCACAGCTCAGGAGAACGTCGTGCCGATCATCCGACCGTTCCCGGTCACCGCCATGCATGAACCGATGGTGGTCGATTTTGAACTGACACCGCCCGGCCCGAACGCTGCCCCCACGTTGCTGATCGGCCTTCGCGTGAAAGGCGAGGATGACGCACAGGCAGCGCAGGCTGCCGAACGCCTCGTGCGCGAGGGACTGCCGGCTGAAGTGCTGCTTGAACGTGTCGAGCAGGTTGGTACTGAGCCGGTGCCGCTGACCCGTCGCCAGTTCAATGGTTTTGAACCTTCTGAAATGGTGGCTGTCGGCTCGGATGGGCATGTGCCCGGCGTAGTACCCGACAGTGCTGACGACGCGTCCCTGGTGGCTGCCGGTCTGATTGGGCCGGACGGGCACTATCGCACCGTGACCTTTGCCTGGGCCGAGCAGGTGAAACCCGGTCACTACCGCCTGCGCCTTCGCCTGCTGTCACCGGCCGCGGGGCTGGAGGCTGTTCCGTCTGAACTGCAGTTGGCTTACACACACCGCGCCAAGTAGGAGTACGTCATGGATGATCGCTATATTGTTTCCATCTACGTTGCCGCACCCGGAACACCGTTGCGGGCCGGTGGAACGTCCATGGCCGGGCATGTGTACTACACGGTCTCCGATGGAAAGACGAGCCACAGCCTGGGATTCGCGCCGGAAGAGCATGGCGCCCGAAGTGGCCCGGGCAAGGTGTACACCAATGATGCAGATCAGTATCAGAAGCCGATCTACCGACGTGATATGGAGATCTCCAAGGAGCAGTACGACAAGCTGCTGGCGTTTGGAAACGCCCCTGCGAAGCATGGCTTTGAGATGAACTACAACGGCGCCAGCAACAGCTGCATCGACTTCACCTGGGGCGCGTTGAATCACGCGGGCCTGCATCGTCATAACATCTTGGGCATGGAGCGGAAGGGCTTCGAGGGCAACCTCAAGCCGCTGGACAACGTGGATGCGATCCGTAGCATCCGCGCGCCATTTCCGGACAGCGAGCTGAACAGGGAAGTGCGCAACCCGATGCCGGAGCGCACGCTTATGCAGCGCCTGATCAGCGAGCAGCATCTTCCGCAGAAAGACAGGGAGCTGCTGGAGTCCATTCGCAGCAAGGTGGCGGAGGTGGACCAGCAGCATGGCCGAGTCTACGACGATGCAAGCGAGCGTATCTCTGCGAGTCTGCTCGCGTTGGCGAAGGAAAAGGGTATCGAGCGGGTGGATTACGTGGCGCTGAGCCAGGCCACTGCAGATGCAGGGGCAGGCCAGCGGATCTTCCTTATCGAGGGCGATCCAGCGAACCCGGCGCATACGCGGGCATCCATGGAGACCGCAACGGCCGCGCAAGCACCCGTGGAGCAATCGTTCGCCAAGGTGGAGCAGCTGGAGCAGGACCAGAAGGCGCAGGCGCTTGCGGTAGGTCAGGAGCCTCAACTGGCCGTGCAGGAGCAGAGCATGATGCGGATGAGCTGACGCTCACCCCATCCGCGGAGTGGGATTCTGCATTTCCTGCGCTTGCGGCTCGACCTGCTGTTGCGCCGTCAACCCCAACGCCTGCATCGACTGCTCCACCGGCATCTGCGCCGCCACAGCGGTCGGCATCATTGCCCGCAGATGCGCAGGATTGGTCGGGTCGCCCTGCACCACGAAGATGTTGTGCCCGGCCGGATGCTGGGCCGTCGCATTGCTGACCAGCACATGGTCGACCTGCTGCAGGCCCTGCTCGCGGGCGAGTACAGTCAGGCTGGCGGCCAGGCGCTCGCTGGTCTGGTCGAACGGACGGCCATGCTGGGCGTCCAGTGCGGCCACGCCCTGGCGGATCTGCTGGTTGAGGCCGTAGTCGGGGTGGTTGGGGGTGATCTCTGGCATGGCGATCGAACGGTAGCGATGGGTCGTGGTGGGCCCGGTCAGTATAGATCCGGCCCGTGAAGCGCGCCCGAGGGGTCAGTCCGCCGGCCGATGGTCGTAGCTGATCACCCGTTCGGCCAGCCAACGCCCGTCCACGCGGCGCCAGACCTGGATGAAGCGGGCCTGGCCCACCCAGCGCTCCACGCCGTCCTTGCCGCGTTCATGGAAGCGGTGGTCGCCGATTTCCAGCGCCCGCTCGTCGCGCAAGGGGAACACCTGCAGCGAAGGTTCCACCAGCTCACGGCGCAGGCTCCAGCCGCCCTCGCGCGCATTGCTGCACATGTTGGCCACGCTGCGGCGGAAGTCCTCGCGGTTGCTGGCTGACTTGCCGTCCTTGTCATGGAAGAACTCCATGTCTTCGGTGGTCATCGCGGCGGCCCTGTCGGCATCGCAGGCCTCGAAGGCCACAGCAAACAGCTGGGTATCGGCCTGGCGGATCTGTTGGCGCAGGTCATCGGCGGGCGACGGTGCGGCAGCGAGACCGGCAGCAAGCAGGGGCAAGGTAAGCAGCAGCATGGCGAAACTCCCGGGGATGGTTCATGCAGGCTCGCATGGCGTTTGGGCCGCTGCAGCCGGCTTCCGATGAAACGGCCCTTCTACGGAGTGAATGCCCGCATTGACGGCCCGGCTCCGGCGGCGTCGCCTGTGCAGGCGATGTCATGGCGATCGGCGATTCCGTCACGGTCGCGATAGGGGCCGGCCAATAGCCTGAAAGCCTCCCCTTCCACAGGAGCTCCCATGCCTGCTTCCCGCATCCGCCTGCACGTTGAAGACACCGGTGGTGACGGCCGCCCGATCATTCTGATCCACGGCTGGCCGCTGTCTGCCGATGCCTGGAAACAACAGGTGTCGATCCTGCGCGATGCGCAGCATCGGGTGATCAGTTACGACCGGCGCGGCTTCGGCCGTTCCGACAAGCCGGCCGAGGGCTATGACTACGACACGCTGGCAGCGGACCTGGCCGGGGTGATCGAGGAGCGTGACCTGCACGACGTCAGCCTGGTCGGCTTCTCGATGGGCGGCGGTGAGGTGGCGCGCTATGTGAGCAATCATGGGCAGGACCGTCTGCACAGCGTGGTGTTTGCAGCGGCGGTGCCGCCGTATCTGCTGCGCAGTGATGACAACCCGGATGGCCCGCTCACCCAGGAAAAGGCCGATGAAATGCGCAGCGGTCTTGAGAAGGATCGTGAGGCGTTCTTCGATGGCTTCACCCGCGATTTCTTCAGCGCCAACGGCCAGTTGATGGTGACCGAAGAGACGCGTCAGGCGGCGATCGCGCTGTGCCATCAATCCGACCAGGTGGCGGCGCTGGGCTGCATGAAGGCGTTTGCCACTACCGATTTCCGCGATGACCTGAAGAAGATCACGGTGCCGACCTTGATCCTGCACGGTGACAGTGACGCCATCGTGCCGTTCGAGGGCTCCGGCCAGCGCACCCATGAGGCGATTGCGGGCAGCGAGGTGGTGATCCTGGAAGGCGCGCCGCATGGCTGCAACACCAGTCATGCGGATCACTTCAATCTGGCGCTGTTGAACTTTCTGAAGCAGTAAGCTGCGCCCATGCGTGAACCGAAGACGCCCCCGTGGAAGAAGCCCAATCCCAAGGGCCAGACGTCGCAGCCGTTGTCGCCTGCGCAGAAGGAGGCAGCCCGGCAGCGCGCGGAAGAGAACGGGCGGCGTTATCCCAATCTGGTGGACAACATGTGGGCCGCGAAGCTGCCGCGCGGATCGTGATCTGTAGAATCGAGCCATGCTCGACTCCGCTCTGCATCCATCCATGCATGGCGTGGATCTACTGCAACAGCAGCCGAGCATGGGCTCGACTCTACAGGTCGACCAGGGGCTTCCAGCCGGGTTCCAGCCAGGGTGAGATCTCGCGCTGGCGGACGGTGATTGCCTCCGTCGGCAGCCCCGCCAAGCGCGCAAGCTCTGCACGCAGCAGCTCGGCATCCACCGGCACTGCCGTAGCCACCTGCAGGCGATCCCCCTGATGCCTCACCTGTACCGGTAGCATGGCGTGCGCATCATGCTCGCCGCCGGTGCGTCCGATCAGGTAGCGCATCGTTACCGGCCGCGACAGTTGCGCCAGTGCTGGCTGCCACGCCTGCAGTACGAGGGGCTGCCCGGCAGCGGGAACATGTACTTCAGCAATCGTAGCCGGGTAGCCGGTGATGCTCTCGACCATGACCTGGAAGCGCGCGCCATCCGGCACGACCAGCACGGTGGCGATCAACGTGAAGAGCGAAACGAACACCGCTGCGAGGTTCCAGCTGCGCGGCGCGGAGGCCGGGCGAGTTGCGGTACGCAGACCTGGCTTTCGCCGCAGCTTGCGCGC
This sequence comes from Stenotrophomonas sp. 28608_Sma, assembly GCF_056486185.1. NCBI lineage: Bacteria > Pseudomonadati > Pseudomonadota > Gammaproteobacteria > Lysobacterales > Lysobacteraceae > Stenotrophomonas > Stenotrophomonas sp. 28608_Sma. The sequence continues at coordinate 522,414 of NZ_CM151308.1, forward strand.
GTAGATGCGCCGGTCCTTCCTGCGCGGGCTGCTGCTGTGCTCGGGCAGGTTCAAGGGAACCCGTGGAAGGCGCGCCACGCGGGCCTTGATCAGGCGCGACAGCAGCATCCAGGCGATCACGAACGCCAGCAGCGGAAGCAGCGTTCGCACCCACAGATACAGCGTGACCATCCACAACACCTCTACATACGACCATCCATGCTCATCCACATCCTACCGGGACCGCGCGCCGGTTGTCGTATCCGCCAGCCGACAAGCACAGGGCGCTTGGTTAGGATGGTCCTTTGTTGTCATGGATGAACCGATGGTCTCTGCTGCTACCCGCTTCTGTCGTATCTGTGGTCCTGGCCCGATCCTGCTGGCACTGCAGGTGGTGGCGCTGCTGGCGGTAGCCCTTGCAGTCGGCTTCTTCCACTACCGTGTGGGACTGCTGCTGGAGCCGGTGGATGATGCATGCGGTGGGCCCGACCCTGTCGCGCGCATGCAGGTGGCCGAACAACTGCTGGCGCGGTCCACTGCGCTTGCACCGTGGCAACCCTTGCAGTGGATTCCGATGGCGGGCGTGGTACTGGCGCTGCTGGGCGCGATGTCGATCAGCGTCTACCGGCTGGGCCGCCTGTCGGAACGCCTGCGACGTGCCAACTGGGGGCTGATGGCGCTGCACGCCGCGATCCTGGCGCTGGCCCTCAGGGCATTGCACCTGTACGACCTGGCATGGACTGGCGTGGCCAAGCTGTCCCCAGCGGCGTGCCTGGTGGAGCTGGGCGAGCAGGGCCGGTTGCCGCTGGCACAGGCGCAGCAGGTGGTGTTCGAGATCCTCACCCATGAGCATGCACCGCTGCTGCGCAATCTCGATGATCTTGCCCTGGTGCTGGTCGCGTTGATGCTGATGGCGATGGCTGCGGGATTCATGCTGTGGCGGGCGATCGTGCGCGAACGTCAGGTGCAGTCGCCCGGCCTATAGCGGGTGTGGGACCGGCCGCGCGTCCGCAATCGCGCTAGAGTCAGCACTTCACCCCTGCAAGGATGTGCTGATGCGTTGGTTGCTGCGTGCGGTGCCATTGCTGCTGTGTTCGTTGGCGGTACACGCCGCCGAGGTGGATCGCCGGATCGCGATGACCATCGACGACCTGCCGTGGGCGCGGGTGGACGAGATCGTTCCGCCGGACCTGCAATCGCGGCACGAAGCGCTGATGGCCCAGCTTCGCCAGGCGGGGGTGCCGGTGGTCGGCTTCGTCAACGAGAACAAGCTTGAGATCAACGGACACGTGCAGCCCGCGCGGGTGCAGATGCTGCGCGACTGGCTGGACGCCGGGCATGTGCTGGGCAACCACACCTATTCGCACATGGATCTGAACGCCAGGGGGGGGCCTGCGTTCCAGCAGGATTTTCTGCGTGGTGAAACGGTGCTGCGGCCGCTGCTGGCCGAGCGCGGACTGAAACCGCAGTGGATGCGCCATCCCTATCTGCGTGCCGGACGCACACCGGAAGAACGCGCGGAGATGGACGTGTTCTTCAAGCAGCATGGCTACCGCGTGGCGCCGGTGACGGTCGACAACGGTGAGTGGGTGTGGGCCTTCGCCTATGCCAACGTGATGAACGAGCAGCCTGATTCCCCGGCGCGCGAGGCGATGCTGGCGCAGCTGCGCAAGGGCTATGTGCCCTACATGCTGAACAAGCTGGACTACTACGAGAAGCAGTCGCAGGCGCTGCTGGGCTACGCGCTGCCGCAGGTGTGGCTGATGCATGCCAACGAACTCAATGCAGCCACCTTCGCCGAACTGGTGGCGGCGACGAAGCGGCGCGGCTATCGCTTCATTTCACTGGATGAGGCGATGCGCGATCCTGCTTACGGGCGTGGCGCCGAGGGCTACAGCGGTCGCTATGGCCCGAGCTGGCTGCACCGCTGGGCGATGGCCGAGAAGAAGCCGAAAGACTTCTACGCCGGTGAACCGGAAGTGCCGAAGTGGGTGATGAAGCTGGCGAAGGTTGACTCGGAATGAAGCTCAGCGCTTGACGGCCAGCACGCCGTCCAGCGCCAGCTCGGCCTTGAAACCGGCCTTTTCCAGGCGCTTGGCCACTTCGCGCGGCACGTCGCGGCCGCTGGTCAGCTTGTTCGGCGCGCCGGTGTAGTGGAACAGGCGCCCTCCCTTGCGGATGACGCGGGCGAGGTGGTCGTAGAACACCTGCGAGTACAACTCGCCGGCGATGCCAAAGCGCGGCGGGTCGTGCAGGATCGCGTCGACACTGTTGCTTGCCACCTGCTCGATCTGCTGCGAGACATCGCCGTGGCTGAACTGCAGACGGCTCCCGGCGGCGGCCGAGTCCGGATCCGGCGACCACGGGTTGAGCGTGCGCAGCCACATCACATCGGCGTTCTTCTCGAACGAGCGGATCTGGCCGACACCGGCCTCCAGCGCGCAGGCGGCGAAGTAGCCCAGGCCGCCGCAGGTATCGAGGATGACCTTGCCGGCCGGGGCGACCAGCTCGACCTTGCGGCGCGCATCCTCGAACGGTGACAGCTTGGAGGTCGGCAGCATCTTGATGCCGTCGATCTCGAAGGTCGGTGCGCCCCATTCGGTGGGCACCAGTTTGATCAGCGAACCGCTGTAGCGCGAGATCGGTGCGAAGTCCTCGCCGTCCCAGTAGTACAGCGTGCGGTCCTTCAACTTGCCCGGCCACGGGTAGCGCTGGCCACGGAAGTAGAAGCCGTCGGCGTTCAGGGCCACGCTGTCCTGGCTCAGGCCCAGGTCGAGCGAGCCCTGCCATTCAGCAGCGCCCTTGTCATGGGCACGGCGCAGGGTGTCAGCGCTGTCGCGGGTCAGCAGGGGGCCGGTGTAATGAGGCACGGCGGGTACCGGGGCGGTTCGGGGGAGGGCATGGTACCGCAGCTGTTGCCGGGGCCACGTGTGGCTGCTGTTGCGCTAGATCCACGCCACGCGTGGGTGCCGGCATGGCGGAGCCGAGCGTGGGCTCGGCGCTACCGCTGGCTGGTGCAGCTGTAGCCGTGTGTGGTTCCTTCCCCTGAAATCACGCCGACGCCACGCGACGGCTGCATGCCTACTCGCGCGCACGACTGACGGTGGACCTCCTGGGTTTCCGGTGGCTGCCGATCAAAGTCGTAGCGCAGGCTGCCGTCTTCCTGCAGCAGCCAATGCACGGTAACGCGCTCGTGGCGACCATCGCCGAGATCCCAGTCCAGGGTGCGCAATATCAGTGTCTGGCCGTCGGGCAGTTCCCGGACTTCGTCATAGGCACCCTGGGTCTTCGGCGCGCTTAACGCAAGCAGCAGAAACAGCAGCATTGGCATCGCTCCTCAAAGAAGACAGGATGTGCTCATATTGCCCTGAGCCGCCATCAGAATCATTGCGTCTTACGGGCACTTGACCGCGTATACGGGCCCAGCCCCGATCAGCATCAGCGCCATGTAGTCACTATCACTGGCCTTGCCCTTCAGCGTCGCGCCCTTGTTGAAGTGGAAGATGCCGAAGCCACCGGCCATGCGGATCAACGCGCTGTCGATCTGCTCGGCGTCATCGCGGAAGTAGCGGCTGATCTCGCTGCGGGTGGCTTTGTGCAGGGCGTTGGGTTCGCGCTGCCACTGGTCACCGCGGCTGAAGGAGACGAAGTACTGGCCGCCTTCCTTGTCGATGCGGAAATCGGCCGGTTTGCGCGCGCCGGTGGCGAAGCAGCCCTGCAACGGGTCGGCGCTGAAAGGAAGCCCGGCATCACCACTGCAGGCGGTGAGCAGCAGGAGGGCACCGGGCAGCAGCAGGCGGAGCGTGCGCATGGGATGTCCCGACGGGGCAGGTGCGGCTAGTGTAGGCAGTGCACGGGCGTGGTCCGTACAGAAATTCGGCAAGGACACAGGGGTTTTCGGATGGCGAAGGACAAGGCACCGTGGTGCGGCGTGGCCAGTTGGCTGGGGATCGTGGTGGGCTGGGGCGCGGGCAGCCTCGCTGCGCAGGCGGCGGTGGCCGCAGGCGGCAATGGCATGGCTGCGGGATTGGGCGTGGGGGTGCTGGGCGCGGCGCTGGTGGGCTGCGGTCTGGCGGTGGCTTCGCGCGTGCGCGGCGAGCGCTGGCCGTGGATCGGCATCGGTGGTGCAGTGCTGAGCGCGCTGCCGCTGCTGATGTACCTGCTGCGGATGATGTTGAAGCTGTAGTTGTAGAGTCGAGCCATGCTTGTATGTTCCTCCCGGCTCCTACGAGGTATGTAGGAGCCAGGGTGGAGGGACCGTCAAGCATGCATCTGCGGATACTAGCCGACAGACGAGTCGAGCGATCCCCATCCCGCACACGAACGTCGATAAAGGATCGTACGGCCCCCAAAGGGGATCGTCGATGTAGGCAAGCTAACGTCGGTGCGGTACCACCCCAGCCCCTTAAAGATAGCTGGGAGCCGTACAAATGTCTGATTCTCTCGATATTGGCGTGGACGTGGACTCCAAGGAGTTCGTACCGGCAGTGGCCGACCGCAAGGCCGGCGACAGGATCGCCAACACCCGGGCCGGCATAGCCCAGTGGCTCAACACCTTGCCCCAGCGATGCCGGATTGGCATGGAGGCGACGGGGCGGTACTACGAGTTGTTGGCTCGGATGGCTGGCCAGGCAGGCCACGTTGTCTATGTGATCAATCCACGTCTGATCAAGCACTACGGCCGGGCGACGGGCTCGCGTGGCAAGACGGACGCCATGGACGCCGAAGCGATCGCCCGGTACGTGAAGAAGGAGAACGATCGCCTGCGTGAATACGTACCGCGTACCGATGAGCAGCAGCAGATGCACGATTTGCTGCGCAAGCGGCAGACGCTGGTAAAGACACGCGCGCGCCTGGAGCAATCCTTCGGGGTAAGCAAAAGTGCCCCCGGGGAGCTGTCAGATCTGTTCTGCGCTCTGGCTGGGACGCTGTCCGAGCTGGAAAGCGAACTGCAGCGCTTGGGTCGCGATGGAGAGCATGGCGCGCTCTACAAGCGCCTGTTGACCATCCCTGGTATCGGCCCTGCCGTCGCCGCTCACCTGATTTACTACATGACGCGCTGGCCGTTGGCCAACGCCAACGCGTGGATCGCCTGCACGGGCCTGGATCCCCGGCCTAACGAGTCTGGCGGCAGAACGGGACGGCGTCGGCTGTCCAAACAGGGCGCGCCAGTGCTGCGCCAGATGCTCTACATGGCCGCAATGGGGCTCAAGCGGTGTCGCCAGGGGCAACCGCTCTACGACGAGCTGTCAAAACGCGGTCACCCCAGCACCGCCGTCTTCAACATCCTGGCCAGAAAGCTGGCCAGGATCGCCTGGGGTGTCTTCAAAAGCGGCCGGGACTTCGATCCGGCCATGCTGAAGGTGGGTCAAGCCTGCTTCCAGCAGGCTTGACCACGAACATAGGATCTCGACTTGTGGGCAACGCAGCCAGGCATGGCCTGGCTCTACTGGTCAGCGGCGGCCGGAGCATGCCATGCCGGCCAGCGGCCGGCACTACCGGATGCGGGTCAGGCGCTGCGGTGAATCTCCACCGTCACGTGCACCAGCTCCTCATGAATCGCCAGCGCGTTGCGCACGGTATCGGCATCCAGACTGACGTCGCTGGTGACCACGCTGGCGCTGACCGCGTACTTGCCGCGACCCACCTGCCAGACGTGTAGGTCGGCCAGGCGTGCCGGCCACGGGCCCTGTTCGATCACTTCGCGTACTTCGGCCACCACAGGTGCATCCATCTGCGCGTCGAGCAGGATGCGGCCGCTATCGCGCAGCAGGCCGATCGCCCAGACCGTCACCAGCACGGCGCCGACCAGGCCCATCACCGGGTCCAGCCAGGTCAGGCCCAGCAGCTTGCCGCCAAGCAGGGCGACGATGGCCAGCACCGAGGTGGCGGCGTCGGCCAGCACGTGCACGTAGGCCGAGCGCAGGTTGAGGTCGTGACCGTGCGCATGGCTGTGATCGTGGTCGTGCCCGTGATGATGGTCATGCCCATGCCCATGATGGTGATGCGCGTGGCCCGGGCTGTCGTGCAGCCACCAGGCGCAGAGCAGATTCACGCCCAGGCCCAACGCTGCAATGGCGATGGCTTCGTCGTAATGGATCGGTGCCGGCACCCACAGCCGTTCCAGCGATTGCACGGCCATCAGCGCGGCGACGCCAAGCAGTGCGATGGCGCTGGTGTAGCCGGCCAGGATCTCGATCTTCCACGTACCGAAGGCAAAGCGCGGATCGTGCGCGTAGCGGCGCGCGCAGCGGTAGGCGAACACCGAGAGGCCCAGCGCCAGCGCGTGCGAACTCATGTGCCAGCCGTCGGCGAGCACGGCCATGGAGTTGAACCACCAGCCGCCGACGATCTCCACCAACATCATGCTGACGGTGAGCCACAGGGCGCGGCGGGTATTGCGTTCAGCCAGCGGGTTGCCGTCGTCGAAGCGGTGTTCGTGGCGACGGGCGGCGGCGAGGGCGTCCAAGTGCATGGCGGCGGGAGCTGGAGTGGATACCCCCATAGGGTATATGATCCCGCCATGGCCCATGTACATAAGAATCGAAAGCAGCTGCGGACCCGGGTACGCCGTATCGCGGGTCAGGTGGCGGCGTTGGAGCAGGCGCTGGACAAGCCCGAGGGGGAAGCGGGGGACTGCGCGGGCGTGCTGGTGCAGGTCGCCGCGGTGCGCGGTGCCGCCCACAGCCTGCTGATGGAGTTGCTGCACGAGCATCTGCAGGAACACGTAGTGGGTGCCGATGACCCGCAGCAGCGGGCGGACGAGGCTGCGGTGCTGGTGGAGCTGCTGCGCCGCTACGGCAAATAGCAGGGGTAGTGCCGGCCGCTGGCCGGCAACTGCAGGTTGCGTCCGAAGCTCATGCAGTTGCCGGCCAGCGGCCGGCACTACCCGTGGCGTCCGAAGCTCATGCGGTTGCCGGCCGGCGGCCGGCACTACCCGTGCCGGTGCCGCGCGTTCCAGATATGCGTGGCGGCCAGCAGCAGGCTGCCAGTGACCGTCATCGGCGTTTCCCAGTCATGTGAGGGCAAGGCCAGCGCGCCGGCCAGCAGCAGGCCGAGCCCGGCGCCGGCGGTGGCCCAGGCCAGCACGGGCAGTGGGTGACGGCGCTCGGCCCGCCACAGCGCGTAGCCGGTCAGTGGCAGGGCGATGGCCACGAACAGCAGGTGGACCCATTCCGCTTCGGCCCAGGTGCCGAACAGCGGCAGCGCGGCGGCAAGCAGGGGCAACGCCAAGCAGTGCAGCAGGCACAGGCTGGACAGGGCGACCGCGCCGGCATCGAGCAGGGCGGCAGAAGGCGACTTCATCAGGGGAGGTTCCTTGCGCGGCAACTGTTATACAGTAACATTTCCGTTCCGCAGCCAACCCGCTCCGACATGAACACTGTTTCCCGCGCCGACCGTCGCCTTCCGGTCACCGTGCTGTCCGGCTTCCTTGGGGCCGGCAAGACCACCCTGCTCAACCAGATCCTGCGCAACCGAGAGGGCCTGCGCGTGGCAGTCATCGTCAACGACATGAGTGAGGTCAACATCGATGCGCAGCTGGTGCGCGAAGGTGGCGCCGAGCTGCGCCGCACCGAAGAGACGCTGGTGGAGTTCAGCAACGGCTGCATCTGCTGCACCCTGCGCGACGACCTGCTGCAGGAAGTGCAGCGCCTGGCCGAGGCCGGCCGCTATGACTATCTGTTGATCGAATCGACGGGCATCGGTGAACCGATGCCGGTGGCGGCCACGTTCGCGGTGCGCGACGAGCACGGCTTCAGCCTGAGTGATATCGCGCGGCTGGACACGATGGTGACGGTGGTCGACGGCAGCGCGTTCCTTGCCGACTTCGGTTCGACCCTGCGCCTGGCCGAGCGCGGCCAGCAGGCCGGGCCGGACGATGATCGCGGTGTGGTCGACCTGCTGTGCGAGCAGGTGGAGTTCGCCGACGTGATCGTGGTCAGCAAGATCGACCAAGTGGATGACGAAGTGTTGCAGGACACGCTGGCGGTACTGCGTGGCTTGAACCGGGATGCGAAGCTGCTGCTGTCCAGCTTCGGTGATGTGCCGTTGGCCGAGCTGCTGGATACCGGCCGCTTCGACATGGAGCGTGCGCAACGCGCGCCGGGTTGGGTGAAGGAGCTGCGTGGCGAGCACACACCGGAAACCGAAGAGTACGGCATCGGCAGCTTCGTCTACCGTTCGCGGCGTCCGTTCCACCCCGCGCGATTCGCCCGCGCGCTGCAGTCCGGCATGCCCGGCGTGATCCGCAGCAAGGGCTGGTTCTGGCTGGCCAACCGCATGGATTGGGTAGGCGAGTTGAACACCGTGGGCGCCGCGACGCGGACGCAGGCGGCGGGTTTCTGGTATGCCGCGCGCGACCGCGTGCGTGCCGGCCTGGAAGACACCGCACCGTTGTTGCCGCCGACACCGCTGCCCTACAGCGACCTTGGCTGGGCGCGGCAGCAGGCCGATTGCTGGAGCGCACCGTTGCCGGGGCTGGAAGAGTTTCCGGATGCAGCCGCGCACACGGCGATGCAGCGGCTGTGGCACCCGTTGTGGGGTGATCGCCGCCAGGAGCTGGTGGTGATTGGTGTGCACATGGATGAGCGTGCGGTGCGCGCGGAGCTGGATGCGTGCCTGCTCAATGACCAGGAGCTGCGGGCGGGGCCGCTGCTGTGGCAGCAGATGCCACAGGCGTTCCCGGTGTGGAAGCGCTGACGGTGCATTGAGGTTTCCTGGGCTGCCGGCCAGCGGCCGGCACTACCCCGGGTCGATACGCCATGCGTGGATCTACAAGGCGTCATGCCACTGCCAGCCCTCGGTGCTCACGTGCAGCACCTGGGTCGGCCGCAACGCCTGCAGCAGGTGCCGGTCGTGGCTGACCATCACCAGTGCGCCCGGCCATGCCGCAAGCAGTTCTTCCAGCGCCTGTAATGCACTGAGGTCCAGTGCATTGCCGGGCTCGTCCAGCAGCAACAGTTGGGGCGCGGGATCGGCGTAGAGCACACTGGCCAGTGTGCCCTTCACCCGTTCGCCATCGCTGAGGCTGCGGGCGGGGCGCTGGATGCGTTGTGCGTCCAGACCCAACAGGGCCAGGCGCGTGCGCAGCTCCCCGGGGTCGGCACTCGGGTTGGCGGCCTGCACGCTGTCGAGGATGCTGCATTCGCCGGACAGCCCCAGCAGCTGCTGGTCGAGCAGAGCCAGTGGCGCATGCCGTTGCACGATGCCGCTGCGCGCCGGCAGCTGGCCGGCCAGCACACGCAGCAGGGTTGATTTTCCACTGCCGTTGTCACCGACCACGGCGATGCGCTGCCCTCGACGGATCTCCAGCTGCAATGGTGCGCTGCAGCCATGTGGCAGGACCAGATCCTGTACCTGCAGCAGGCGTGCGCTGCCACGCTCGCCATCGGTGGCAAACAGCGCCAGTTCCGGTGCCGCATGAACCGCCGACGCCGCTGCGCGCAGCTGCTCTGCACTGGCCTGCAGGCGTTCGGCCTGCACCTGCTGCGCGCGGCCGTGGCTGGCCTCGGCGCGCTGCTTCTGCCGGCCGAGCAGGATGGGGGCCTGGTTGGCCTGCTTCGCATCACGGTTGCCACGTGCCTGGCGTTGCTGCTGGCGTTCGTGTTGTTCGCGCGCGCTGCGTTGCTGTTGCCGGTGCTGCGCACGCGCATGGTCAAGCTGGGCGGTGGCGGCTTCACGTTCGGCGGCGCGTGTGTCGGCGTAGTGCTGCCATGCGCCGCCATAGCGATGCAGGCCACGCCCATCGAGTTCGACAATCTGCTGCATGCGGCCCAGCAGTTCGCGATCATGACTGATCACCAGCAGGCCACCGCGCCACTGCTGCAACTGTTCGTACAGCTGTTGGCGATGGCGTGCGTCGAGGTGGTTACTGGGTTCGTCCAGGATCAGCCAGTCGGCACCGCTGGCCCAGGCGCCGGACAGCGCCACCTGCATGGCCTGGCCGCCACTGAGGCGCGCGGCCGGCTGGGCGGGATCGAGGTCGTCGGGAAGCTGCAGCGCACGCCATTGCTGCTGCAGGCGTTCGCGCAGGTCCCAGCGCTCGCCTAGGCAGGTGAAGTCGGCCTCATCGACGCTGCCGGCTTCGATGCGTTGCAGTGCGGCCAGTTCCGCGCCGACGCCGGCCAGTTCACCGACCGTGCCGGCGGGTGGATAACCGGGTGTCGGCAACAGGAACACGCGGCCACTGCCACGCACCTGGCCACTATCGGGCGACAGACGCCCGGCCAGTAGGCGTGCGAGCACGCTTTTGCCAGCGCCATTGGCACCGACCAGGCCGGTGGCGACCGGTTCGAAGGAAAACGTCAGATCGGAAAACAGCGGGCGGCCGTCGGCCAATCGATACGACACGCGATCGAGCGTGAGGGAATGCGGGGTCATGCGACCTCCATGGATGCCGGGTTCTCCCCTGCGCGCAGGGGCGGGAAGAGTCAGGCCGTCTGTTGCGAAGACGGCGGCATCAATGGCGCATTGGTCGCGAGCCTCTGGGAGGGATGAGGGGAGATTATACCGCCCGCAGGGCATGCGAATTGTAGAGTCGAGCTTGCTCGACTGCTTTTGAGGAGCAGTCGAGCAAGCTCGACTCTACGTGGCACGGCCATCGAGCGCGGATCTACCGGCCTACGGCACGGTTTCCAGGCGCGCGCTGACGAAGTCGATGAATACCCGCAGCTTCGGAAGCACGTGGCGGCCGGAGGGCCACAGCAGGTGGAAGATGCCGCAGGAGTGCACATGCTCGTCGAGCACGGTCAGCAGCCGGCCGTCGGCCAGTGCATCGCGCACCGAGTGCACCGGCACGAAGGCCAGGCCGATATCGCGCAATGCAAGCGCCACCCGCGCTTCGATGGTATTGGCCACCATGTGTACCGGCAGTTCCTGCGGTGTTTCATGGTCGGGCCAGTGGATCGGCCACAGTTCCAGCTTGCCGGTGCTGGGGAAGCGATAGTGCAGCAGCGTGTGCTGCATCAGATCGGCCGGCGTGCGCGGCGTGCCGCGCCGCTGCAGGTACGCCGGCGAGGCGACGATGCGGCGTGGGAACACGCCCAGGCGTCGGGCGTTCATGCGCGAGTCGCTGGGCTCGCCGACGCGCAGCACGGCATCGAAACCCTCCTCGATGACATCGACCAGGCGGTCGCAGAAATCGAGGTCGAGGCGGATGTCCGGATACGCGGTCATGAACTCGGCCATCAGCGGCAGGGTGAGATCGCCCACCAGCGGCAGGCTGATGCGCAGCGTGCCACTCGGTGCGGCATGCGGTTGCGCCAGCTCGGTGCGTGCGGCATCGCGTTCGTCGAGGATGCGCCGGCAGCGTGCCAGGAACAGCTGGCCCTCGGCGGTGAGGGTGATGCTGCGCGTGCTGCGGTGGAACAGGCGCACGCCCAGTGCCTGTTCCAGCCGGGCAACGCATTTGCCCGCGGCCGAGGCCGAGATGCCCTGCAGGCGCCCGGTCTCGACGAAGCTGCGGGTGTCGGCCGCGTGCACGAAGGTCTGCAGATTGGCGAGGTTGTCCAGGACTGACATGGGCGTGCGGGCAATGAAAGCGGCAGGGTAGGTCGGCGCGGCTGTAGCGGACGGCTCCGCCATCGCAACACTGTGGTGCGAAGTGGTGTGGAGCCCGTTGCGGCCTTGCAGTTCCGGCCATCATGCCGATTGCGGACTGCAGGGTCCATGATGCCCGGAGCCGCAACCGGCTTTTTGCACGAGGGCGTGGTGCCTAACGTGGCGGGCCTCTCCCCACGGATCACCGCGATGAACGCTGTTCCTTCCCTTGCACCTGCGCCGACGCTGCCGTCGGTGCAGCGGCTGCTGCAGCAGGTCCACCCACAGCGCCTGGTCGGTACGGTAGTGCTGGTGCGCGAGCACGGTGTGCTGCGCCACGCCAGCGCGACCGGGCTGGCCGATCGCGAGTCGGCCACGCCGATGCTGCGCGACCAGTTGTTCCGGCTGGCATCGGTCAGCAAGCCGCTGTTGACCACGGTGATCCTGCGCCTGGTAGCCGAAGGCGTGCTGGACCTGGATGCGCCGGTACAGCGCTGGCTGCCGGACTTCCGCCCGGCGCTGGCCGATGGCAGCACGCCGCCGATCAGCCTGCGCCAACTGCTCAGCCATAGCAGCGGGCTGGGTTACCGCTTCCTCGAAGCCGATGCGGATGGCCCGTACGCACAGGCCGGCGTCAGCGATGGCATGGATGCGAATCCGCTGACGCTGACCGACAACGTGCATCGCATCGCGCAGGCGCCGCTGCTGTTCGCGCCGGGCAGCCAATGGTTGTACTCGTTGGGCGTGGACGTCGCGGGCGCCGTGGCTGAAGCCGCGACTGGTGAAACGCTGCAGGCATTGTTCGCACGCCTGTTGGCCACGCCGCTGGGCCTGCGCGATACCGCGTTTGCCATCGACGATGCCGCACGGCTGGCCACGCCCTATGTCACCGACGCGCCGCAGCCGCATCGCCTGCAGGAAGGCGAGGTGGTCGCTCCATTCGAGGGTACCGTCGGCATCGAGTACAGCCTCGCCCGTGCTACCGATGCCAGCCGTTTCCCTTCGGCCGGTGCTGGACTGATTGGCAGCGCCGACGAGGTGATGGCGGTGTTGGAGGCCCTGCGCGATGTGCAAGCTTCGAATCTGTTGCCGCCCGCGCTGGTGGCGGCGATGGCCACCCCGCAGGTGGGCGAGCAGGGGCCGCCGGAACCGGCCGGCTGGGGCTTCGGGCTGGGCTTTGCGGTGCTGCGCGATGCCGCCGCCAGTGGCACGCCACAGAGCGAAGGCACCTGGCGCTGGGGCGGTGCCTACGGCCATAGCTGGTTTGTCGATCCTGCGCGTGGGCTGAGCGTGGTGGCGCTGACCAACACCCTGTACGAAGGCATGGACGGTGCCTTCGTTGATGAGCTGCGTGACGCGGTCTACGCCGATCTGGAGGCTGCGCGATGAGCGGCCATGCCATTGATGCGGCGAGTCCTGCCGGCGAAGCTACACGCCTGCCGTGGGCCGGCCTGCTGGCGCTTGCAGGTGGCGGCTTCATCACCCTGCTGACCGAAACCCTGCCGGCCGGTGTACTGCGGCCGATGGGCGAGAGCCTGGGCGTGAGTGATGCGGCGGTGGGCCAGCTGGTCAGCGTGTACGCGCTGGGATCGGTGATGGCCGCACTGCCGATGACCGCGTTGACCCAGCGCCTGCCGCGACGCCCCTTGTTGCTGGCCGCCATTGCCGGCTTCGTGGTGGTCAACACGCTGACCGCCGTGAGCAGCAGCTATCCGCTGATCCTGGCCGCGCGTTTCCTGGCCGGTGTGAGTGGTGGCCTGCTGTGGTCGCTGGTGGCCGGCTACGCGGCGCGCATGGTGGTGCCGTCGCTGCAGGGCCGGGCAATTGCGGTGGCGATGGTTGGATCGCCGTTGGCGCTGTCGCTGGGCGTACCGGCGGGCACGTTGCTGGGCCAGCAGATCGGCTGGCGCTGGGCGTTCGCGTTGATGAGCGTGCTGGGGGTCGGCCTGCTGGCGTACGCGCGCTGGGCATTGCCGGCGTTACCGGCGGCCGCGGCCGGTCAGCGCACGTCGTTGGGTACGGTGTGGCGCATGCCCGGCGTGCGCAGCGCGTTGGCGGTGATGGTGCTGTACGTGCTGGCGCACAACGTGCTGTACACCTACATCGAACCGCTGGCGGTGGAGGCCGGCGCCGGCCCGTGGCTGGACCGCCTGCTGCTGGCCTTCGGCGTGGCTGCCATCGTTGGTATCGGCATTGCCGGTTGGGGCGTGGACCGTCATCTGCGCACGCTGGTGTGGGCGGCCGTGATCGGTTTCATTCTTCCGGTGTTGGCCCTGCTGTTGTGGCCAGGACAGGCCACACCGCTGCTGCTGGCAACGATCCTGTGGGGCGTGGCGTTCGGGTCGGTTGCGACCCTGTTCCAGACCGCGCTCGCACGCCGTGCCGGTGCTGCTGCCGACCTGGCGCAGTCGATGCTGGTGACCGGCTGGAACCTGGCGATTGCCGCCGGTGGCGTAGCAGGCGGTGTGCTGTTGCAGGTCAGCGGCCCGAGCCAGCTGGGCTGGTTGCCGTTGCTGTTGCTGGCGGTGAGCGCGGCGTGGCTGTTGGCACGGCCGAAGGCCTGGGCGTAGGCGCAGACCAGACGTTACCGAGGTGCCGGCCAGCGGCCGGCACTACCGTGGTCCACGCCATCCACGCATGGCGTGGATCTGCCGAGCGCAGCGACCCGCGTTTGCTTTTGCTTTTGCTTTCTTCTGTTGATTCCGTGGTGGGACGCCGCCGCAATGTGTCCGTGGCCGGGTGGATGGGTTGCGCAGGGGCGTGAGCCGCATGGATGCGGCGACCGAGCTTACATGGACGTACTTGCAGCGCCCCCTGCGCGACCCATCCACCCGGCCCCAACTGATGGATCCACTGTACGCGACTCACCACGAGGGGCTCCGCCGTTGGCCGTCCTACTCGATCCCCTCACGCTCGATCGGCACGCTGCGCGGATTCTGCATGTGCTCCCGCGCCGCGCCATAGCGCTGCTGCCGCTTGTGATGGAACACCACGAACTCATCCCGCGGCAGCGGCCGCGAGAACAGCCAACCCTGCGCGAACTCGACCTTCCGGGTATGCAGATACGCCAGCTGTGCCTCGGTCTCCACGCCCTCGGCCACCACCCACAGGCCCAGCTCCTTGGCCATGTCGATGATGTGCGGGGTTACCGGGCTGGTGGCGCTCTCGGTGTCGATCGCATCGATGAATGATTTGTCGATCTTCAACGCGTCCAGTGGCAGCTGTTCCAGGTACTGCAGGCTGGAGAAGCCGACGCCGAAATCGTCAATGGCCACGCTGTGCCCGGCCCGACGCGCCTGCGCCAGCATCGTGCGGGCGCGGTCCAGATCCAGGAAGCCGCGCTCGGTGGCCTCCATCCAGATCTGCTGCGGCAGGATGCCGCTGCCGGCCATGTGCTTGGAGATCATCTTCAGCGCACGGCCGCTGCTGATATCTTCGGCGGCCAGGTTGATCGCGATGTGCGCGCTGCGGTCGGCCACCAGCAGTTCACGCATGTCGCGCACCACGTTCTCGATCACCAGATCGGTGACCGCGCCGATCATGCCGGCCTCTTCGGCCAGCGGAATGAACAGGTCCGGCCGCACCTGGGTGCCATCCGGGCGCTGCCAGCGCACCAGCGCTTCGGCGCCGACGCAGATGCCGGTATCCAGCTCGATGATCGGCTGGTAGTGCAGGTACAGCTCGCGGCGGCGGATCGCTGTGGCCAGCTCGCCGCGCAGGGACAGGCGGCGACGCGACAGCCAGATCACCAGGCCGGCACCGGCAGCGGCCAGCAGAACGCCGATCGGCACGAACAGCCACGCCTGCTGGCGGAAGGTCGCGGCAAGCGCGGTACGCGGCATGGTCGCGATCGCCAACCACTCTTCGTTGCGGGCGGTGGCATACAGGGTGTGGTGGTCCAGGCCTTCATCGGGGGCGCGCAGCAGGGTCTCCAGCAATGCCGGATCCATGCCGTCCTGCCTGGCCAGGAGACGCCCATCGGGGCTGGCCAGGGCAAGGCGCACGTTCGGGTCGGCGATGACATCGACGAAGCGGCGCGGATCGACCAGCACGTCGTAGTTGCCGTACAGGAACGACAGGACCTGGCGCCGTCCGCTGGCCTCGGGGCGCACATCCACGGCGATGCCGGCGCCATCACTGGTGACGTGGTCGGCCTTGGGCTGGTTGACGTCGGACAGGAACGGCCCCCACGACGTACAGCGCAGCTTGCCACCCTCGAAGTAGCCCATCTGGTCGACCGACGGCGAGGTCATCACCAGTGTCTGCATGCGCCGGATATGCTCGGGCCCGCAGGCGTCGTGGGCGCCGACCTCGGCCGACTGCAGTGCCGCCAGCGCTTCCTGGTAGGACTGGTCGGCGCGGCGCAGCGCGCGACCGGCGATGTCGCGCAGCCGCTGCTGCTCGACGCTGACTGCACGGTCCCAGGTGGCATAGGCCATCACCGCGATCGGCACGGCCGCGGCCAGCAGCGCCAGCGCGGTGCCACCAATGATCACGCGCAGCCGACTCAAGGCCGGAGCTCCAGCGGGGCGGGCAGGGCAGGGCACATGGTCGGGCCGATCCTTGGGCAGGTGCGGCTATCTGAGCATGACGCCGGGCCGGGCGGAATGGGACGAATCCGGTATTCGGTCACAATGTGATGAAAGCGACCATGATTGACGCAATCGGGCCGTCCAGCGCTGGCGCTCCGGGCCGGGGAGGACTAACGTCGAACGCTTCGCCCGCCCCAATGCACGCCCATGACCGAGCCCGCAACGCCCCCCGAGCACCTGCGCCGCAGCCTGTCCAACCGCCACCTGCAGCTGATCGCCATCGGCGGTGCCATCGGCACCGGCCTGTTCATGGGCTCGGGCAAGACCATCAGCCTGGCCGGCCCGTCCATCGTCTTCGTCTACCTGATCATCGGCGCGATGCTGTTCTTCGTGATGCGCGCGATGGGCGAGCTGCTGCTGTCCAACCTGCAGTACAAATCCTTCATCGATTTCTCCACCGATCTGCTCGGTCCCTGGGCCGGCTTCTTCTGTGGATGGACGTACTGGTTCTGCTGGATCGTCACCGCCATCGCCGACGTGATCGCGATTGCCGCCTACGCGCAGTTCTGGTTCCCTGGGCTGGATGCCTGGATACCGGCACTGGCCTGCGTGCTGCTGTTGCTGGCACTGAACCTGGTGACGGTGAAGCTGTTCGGCGAGATGGAATTCTGGTTCGCGCTGATCAAGATCGTGGCGATCTGTGCACTGATCATCACCGGCGCCGGGCTGGTGGCGTGGGGCTTCACCTCGCCCAGTGGCCACACCGCGTCGTTGTCGAACCTGTGGAATGACGGCGGCATGTTCCCGATGGGCCTGGTCGGCTTCTTCGCCGGTTTCCAGATCGCGGTGTTCGCTTTCGTCGGCATCGAGCTGGTGGGTACCACCGCCGCTGAAACCGCAGACCCCGAGCGCAACCTGCCCAAGGCGATCAACTCGATCCCGGTGCGCATCATCATCTTCTACGTGCTGGCGCTGATCGCGATCATGGCGGTCACCCCGTGGCGCCAGGTGGTGCCGGACAAGAGCCCGTTCGTGCAGCTGTTCGTGCTGGCCGGCATTCCTGCCGCGGCAAGCCTGATCAACTTCGTGGTGCTGACCTCGGCCACGTCCTCGGCCAACAGCGGCATCTTCTCCACCAGCCGCATGCTGTACGGTCTGGCCGAAGAGGGCCACGCACCGCGCGGGTTGTCGAAGTTGTCGCGCGCCGCAGTGCCCGCCCGTGGCCTGCTGTTCTCGTGCCTGTGCCTGCTGGGCGGCACGTTGCTGATCTACCTGATCCCGAACCTGGTGACCGCCTTCACCCTGGTGACGACGCTGGCCACCGTGCTCTTCATCTTCGTCTGGTCGCTGATCCTGGTGGCCTACATGGCCTACCGCCGCCGCTACCCGGAACGCCACGCCGCCTCGATCTTCAAGATGCCCGGCGGCGTCGCCATGTGCTGGGCCTGCCTGGTGTTCTTCGCCGCCGTGCTGGTGCTGCTGAGCCTGCAGGCCGACACCCGCCAGGCGCTGGTCGCCAGCCCGGTGTGGTTCGTGCTGTTGGGCGTGGGGTATTGGGTGCGGCGGAGGACCGCGAAGTAATCCAGCATTTGCGTTCCATCGATTGATCCAGAGATCTCTCTGGAGTGGGGTCAGAGACCGTTGCGCAGCAACGGGATCCGACCCCCGCAGGAAATCGGCCGTTGCCGTTGCTGTTGAGGTTGCCGGCCAGCGGCCGGCACTACCACGGGTGCAGGGCGCAGCCCTGCCGACCCCCATTCACCCAGCATTAGCGGGCGCGGCCGGATGATCCGGCCGCCATGTTCCGTCGCCCTCTCCTGCTTGCGCTGTTGCTGCTGCCCAGCCTGTGGCCCGGGCTGGCCGCCGCGCGCACCGTCTACCGCTGCGTGCAGGGCAACACCGTCAGCCTGGCCACCGCGCCGGAACCCGGTTCACGCTGCACCCCGAAGGAAATCGACGACAACGCCATCCAGACCCCGAATCTGTGGGGCAACATGGGCGTGTTCAGCGGCGTGCTGTACGAGCGCGAGCAGGATGGCGCGCTGGTCTACTCCACCCGCAACCTGCCCGGCTCGCGGGTGTTCCTGAAGTTCACCATGGCCACGCCGGCGGGTGAACCTGCCCACGAAGGCCTGGGCAAGGTGGGCAAGCCGCAGCTGGCGCAGCATGCCAAACAGTTCAAGGCCGCCGCCAAGGCCACCGGCGTGGATGACGCGTGGCTGCGCGCGATCGCCCATGCCGAAAGCAACTTCGATGCACTGGCGGTGTCCAGCAAGGGCGCACAGGGCGTGATGCAGTTGATGCCGGACACCGCGCAGGAGTACGGGGTGAATGATCCGTTCTCGCCGCAGCAGTCGATCGATGGCGGCGCCCGCTACATGCGCGCGTTGCTGCGTCGCTACAACGGTGATCGGCCGCTGGCAGCGGCCGCCTACAACGCCGGCATCGGCGCGGTCACCCGCTACAAGGGCGTGCCGCCCTATGCCGAAACCCTGGCCTACGTGGACAAGGTGATGGCCCTGTACGCACGCTACCGCGAGGCGATGGGCATCCGTACCGAGGTGCCGGCGCGCTAGGCGGGTGGTGCTGCACGCACGTGGTTCTACATGGGAGCTTGCTCAGCGCGAGGTGGAGGTGCTGACCAGTTCGTAGCGTTCGATGCGGCCCAGGCGGGCAACCTCGGCCTGCACGTCGGCGCGCTGCTTCAGCGCACGCCAGGCCGCATCGATCTTCACGTCACCGGGCAGCGACGGATAGGTGCGCATGTCCTGCAGGCTGGCCAGCGTTTCACCGCGTTCAACGGGTGAGCGCAACTGTTCGATCAGCACGGCAGCTGCGCCGTCGAGATTGCCCTCGTCCAGCAGCATTTCGCGCTGGAACAGGCGCGCGTCATCGCCCTGGGCCAGGATCGCTGCACGCGCGGCCTGTTCGGCCTTGGCATCGCCACGTTCACGGGCGGCAACGAACTGCAGCAGTGCCTGGGCCGCCTTGCCGTAACCGGCCAGGCCCGGTATGTCATTCACTGCCGTGGCGGCATCCTGCATGCGGCCCAGCGAACTGAACACGAAGCCGACGTTGAACTGGTGCTCGGCACCATCGGGGCCCAGTGCACCGATGCGTGCGGCCAGCTTGGCTGCCGCCAGCGCATCCTCGTTGCGACCCAGCCGGCGCAGCGCCGTAAGCCGGCTGTTGAGCAGCCATGCCACCCATTCGGCTTCCGCTGCCGAAGGCGCCTCGCCTTCGGCGGCCGCAGCGGCCATGCCATCGGTCAGCGCCAGCACTTCCTCGTTGCGGTCCAGCATCAGCAGCGTGCTGCTGAACTCGGCCATGCGCGCGTCCAGCGCCCGGTCGAGCAGGCCGGAAACCCGCAGTTCGTCGAGGTGCTTCTGTGCAGCCTGCACGGGATCAAAGCGCGGGTTGGCGCGGTCGACATAGGGATCGAAGCGCTTGTCACTGCGCAGCCGGATGATTTCGGCGGGCGCGGAGATGCGGGCCAGGGTCGCGGGGATGGCCTCGCCACGGCCGTTGTCGGCCTGCAGCGTGGCCAGTGCCAGCCACAGTCCGGTGGGTTCCAGGCCGCCGCTCTTCCAGCCGTTGTCGAACAGTGCCTGCAGCAGTTCCATGCGCTGCTGCGGCTGGTCCCGCAGGCGGAACTGCAGGTAGTTGATCGCGTGGTGGTCCACCGGCAACGGCGCTTCGGCATGCTTCAGCGCCTGCACCAGGTGCTTGGTGGCAGGCGCCGGTTGGTTCTCGGACAGTTCCACCGAGACCAGGGTCAGCAGGATCTGCGCATCGTCCGGCAGTGCCTCCTGCGCGCGCTGCAGATAGCGGCGAGCCTGGTCCGGCTTCTTCTGCACCATCGCGGTCCAGCCGGCCACCTGCGCGGCGCGGCCGCGATGTTCAGCATCGAAGTCATCCAGCATCGGATCTTCCATCAGCCGTTCCATCGCGATCAGTGCGCCCAGCGTGTTGCCACTGCGTGACTGCTGGATCGCCTCATCCCATCGCGTGGCATAGGCCTGGTGCATCGCATCGGCGGTGACTGACGGCTTCTGTGGTGCCACCGAGATCGAGGCGGAGGCCGGCGTGCTGGCCAGTGCGGCCACCAGCAGGGCGGCGAGGGGGAAGATGCGGGGCATGGAGGATCTCCATCCGTGGGAAGAGCATTGAACCCGCTGTAGCCAGGGAGAACAAGCGCAACGCATGGAACTCTGGTATCCGGCAGTACGTTTGGCCGTGGCGGATCCTGCGTTCAGCGTCTATTGTCAGTGCCTCTTCAGACAGCAGGCAGGCAGCACAGCACGATGGCACGGTGGCAATGGATGGCGGCAGGCGTAGCGTTGGCGACCGTAGTGGCACTGGCCGCGACCTGGTGGGAGACGCCGCTGCATACGCCGGCTGAACCGGCAGGCCCGGTTCCAACGCCGCTGGCGTGGACCGCGCAGATCGAGCCGCTGGCCGGCGATGGCCACCCGGGTGACCGCGATGGCGCGTCCGCGCAGGCGCGTTTCGCCGATCCGTACGCGTTGCTGCGCAGTGCCGATGGCAGCGTCTATTTCACCGATGCCGGTGACAACAACCGGATCCGTCGCCGCCTTCCCGATGGCCGCGTTGAAACGGTGGCCGGGCAGGGCGAGGGGCGTATCGATGGCCCGGCACTGCAGGCCAGTTTCAATACGCCCTCGGGCATCGCCGCCGACGCGCAGGGCAACCTGTATGTGGCCGACACCGGCAACCACGCGATCCGCCGTATCGGCACCGATGGCCAGGTGACCACGCTGGCCGGTGGCGAACAGGGCTACGCCGATGGCCCTGCCGCGCAGGCGCGCTTCGATGCACCGATGGGCATCGCGGTGGACGCGCAGGGCCAGGTCTATGTGGCCGACACCTTCAACGACCGCATCAGGGTGATCGGTACCGACGGCAACGTGCGTACCCTGGCTGGCGGCGAGCGCCCGGGGCTGGCCGATGGCCTGGCGGGTGATGCACGCTTCGATACACCGGTGGCACTGGCCTTCGATGCGCACGGCGCGCTGCTGGTGGCCGACCTGTTCAACAACGCGGTGCGTCGGGTCGGTGCCGACGGCATGGTCAGCACGCTGCTGGGCGATGGCGGCGTGATCAATGGGCCGCTGTCGCTGGCCACCACGCACGACGGCGTGCTTTACGTGGGTGACCTTGATGGCCGCATCGTGCAGGTAACACCGCAGGGCCACCAGATCGCGCTGGTGGGCAACGGCCGCCTGCCACGCCTGGCCCGCCCCAGTGGGTTGGCGATGGATGCCGATGGCAGCGTGCTGGTCGCCGATTCCGCCAGCTATCGCCTGCACCGCCTGCGCCCGCTGCCGGTGGGTGACCTGCCGGCACCGGCGCTGGTCGGGCCCGCTGCCGATGCAGCGTTGCCGGACACCGGTGGGCGCTGGCCATTGGCACCCCAGGATGGCTGGCATGAAGTGGTCGGCACGCTGGGCGAGGTGCGCGGCAACTTCAAGGGCGAGAGCCGCCACCACCTGCACGGCGGTTTCGATGTGCGCGGCGATGTCGGCCAGACCGTGCTGGCGATCGCCGATGGCAAGATCAGCAGCCCGGTAGCGGCGTGGAGCCTGGGTGGGCAGGCGGAGGGCCTGGCCGTGGACCGTCTCAAGTACATCCACATGCGGGTCGGCCGCACCCCGCGCGACCAGCCGTTCGATGCGCGCTGGCAGGCGCTGTACGACGAACAGGGCAAGCTGGAGCGGATGCGCGTGCGTCGTGGCATGCGCATCCACGTCGGTGATCGCCTGGGCAGCATCAACAACCAGGCGCACGTGCATCTGGCGGTGGGTACCGGCGGTTTCGAAACCAACGCGGTGGCGCTGGGCTTCCACAACTACGCCGACCACTTCGCACCGCGCATCACCGATGTGGCCCTGCTGGACGACAACGACCAGCCGATGACCGCAGGCAGCGACGGCGTGGTGATGGTGGCGCGGCAGGGACGTGGCGTGCAGATCGTGGTCGAGGCCTGGGACCAGGTCGACAACAACCTGCCGCGGCGCCGGCTGGGCATGTACCAGGTGGGTTACCAGATCCTCGATGCCGGCGGACAGCCGCTGCAGGGCTACGAACAGCCACGCTGGAACATCGTGTTCAACCGCATGCCGCCGCAGAACGAAGCGGTGCGCGTGGCCTACGCGCCGGACAGCGGCATCACCGTGCATGGCAGCGCGGTGACCCGTTTCCGCTACCTGGCCACCAACACCGTGCGTGACGGCCTGATGGAAACCGGGCGCTGGCAGCCGGCGGCATTGCCACCGGGCGAGTACACCGTGCGCGCCAGCGTGCGCGACTACAGCGGCAACGAAGGCGTGGGTCCGCGCGAGATCAGGGTACGGCTGCTGCCATAGCCGCAGCCGGGGCGCCGCAGCGTTCGCGCTCGGCGTCCATGTCTTCCAGCGGCCGCACCTCGATGCTGCCGAAGCGTGCCCACGGGAAATCGCGGGCGATGCGCATGGCTTCGTCGCGGTCGCGGGCGACGATCAGGTTGAAGCCGGCCAGCAGTTCGCGGGTTTCCGCGAACGGGCCATCCAATACACGGCTGTGGCCATCACGCACGCGCAGGGTCTGCGCGGTGTCAACCGGCTGCAGCTTCTGCGCGGCCAGCAGCGTGCCTTCCGCCTGCAGTCTGTCGGCGTGGGCGAGGCAGTCGCGCATCAGCGCGTTGAATTCTTCGGTGGGCAGGGCCTGCAGCAGGGCAGGCTCGATGTAGATCAGAAGCAGGTACTGCTGCATGGGACGGTCCTGGCGGGGGCGAGGTGTCCATGATGGCGCAGGTTTGCCTGCCAGCATGCTGCAGCGCGAAAAGCCGCCTGCGGCGGGCGATCGGCGAACGGCGGAGCCCCTCCGTGGTGGGGTGGGTTGGTTGCTGAAAGCTCGGGTTCTTGGATTTGGCCGGGTGGGGAGGCAGGGCAGGGGGCGCTGCAAGTACGTCCATGTAAGCTCGGTCGCCGCATCCATGCGGCTCACGCCCCTGCCCTGCCTCCCCACCCGGCCTTGGACAGATCTCTGCGGCTGACCCACCACGGGAGATCAACAACAAGAGCAAAAGCGGGTCGCTCCGCTCGCAAAGCCGAGGTCGCCAGCCACCCGCTGTTGCTGTTGCTTCTGCCTTTTTTCTTGATCTTCCCGTGGTGGTTCGGCCACCGGAATCTGTCTGGGGCCGGGCGGGTGGGGTTGGCGGGGTATCCGCGGCATGGATGCCGCGGCTAAGCCCCCATGGACGGGTTTACGGCGTCCCCGCCAATCCCACCCGCCCGGCCCACCCACAGGAAACCAGCTTTCAGCGACCAGCCCACCCCACCACGGAGGGGCTCCGCCGTTCGCCGACGCCCGCCGAAGGCGCGCTTTCCACGGAAGAAATAATTTTCAAAAGACGTGTCGATTCCCAGCCCCCTGGTTCGTTGTACCCAGTGAAGGGCACGCACCACGCGTCCCCACGGGAGACCGCAATGAAAGTGATGGTGATCGTGAAGGCCAACGCCGACTCCGAAGCCGGCCGCATGCCCAGTGAACAGGAACTGTCCGAAATGGGCGCCTTCAACGAACAACTCGTGGCCGCCGGCATCATGCTGGCCGGTGAAGGCCTGCATGCCACCCAGCGCGGACGTCGCATTCATTTCGGCAGTGGCGCGCCCAAGGTCGAGGCCGGTCCGTTTGGCCCTGCGGGCGAGCAGATCGCCGGCTTCTGGCTGTGGGACGTGCGCTCGCTGGACGAGGCCGTTGAATGGGCCAGCCGCGCGCCGTTCAACAGTGGTGGCACGCTGGAGCTGCGCCCGCTGATCTCCGCCGAAGACTTCGGTGAAGCCTTCACCTCCGAATTACAGCAGCAGGAACAGCGTCTGCGTGCACAGCTGGAAGGTTGACCCGATTCATTTCCCCCGCCGGGCATGGCCCGGCGCTACCCCCCTGAAACCCACGACGGAGTATTGCCATGAAACTGATTCCTTTCCTCGGCTTCAGCGGCCAGGCCCATGAGGCGATGGCGTTCTACGCCAAGGCACTCGGTGGCCAGGTCACCTCGGAAATGAAATACCGCGACATGCCGCCCTCCGATGGCTCGCCGGGCTGCAACGAGATGCCGCCGGAAACCCTGGACCACGTCGCGCACAGCCAGCTGGAAATCGGTAGCGCCATCGTGATGGCGGCCGACGGTCCCGGCGGTGGCGAGGGTGGCTCGACCACCATCAATGTCGACGTCGACAGCATCGAAGAAGCCGAACGCGTGTTCGCCGCGCTGGCCGACGGTGGCCAGGTGCAGATGCCGATCGCCGAAACGTTCTGGGCGCACCGCTGGGGCATGTTGATCGACCGCTACGGCAAGCCGTGGATGGTCAACTGCATGAAGCAGCCCTGATCCCTCTTCTTTTCATCCACAAGGAGCTTCACCGATGAATGCACCGCAACCGCAGATGATCTTCGTCAATCTTCCGGTGAAGGACCTGGAGAAATCCAAGGCCTTCTTCACCGCGCTGGGCTACAGCTTCAATCCAACTTACACCAACGATGACGCGGCAGGCATGGTCATCAGCGAGAGCATCTACGTGATGCTGCTGACCCAACCTTTTTTCCAGCAGTTCACCAACAAGCCGATTGCCGATGCGCACACCCACACGGAAGTGATCAACGCACTCTCGGCACCCAGTCGCAAGGCAGTTGACGAGTTGGTGGACAAGGCACTGGCCGCCGGCGGCAGCGAACCGCAGCCGGCGCGCGACCTGGGCTTCATGTACCAGCGCGGCTTCCAGGATCTGGATGGCCATCTCTGGGAAATCGCACACATGGACGGCGAACCGGGCTGACGGCCGCCGCAGGGAGAATCCTCATGGCTTACGTGGATGCTTACGTGCTGCCGTGCCCCCAGGACAAGGTGGCGGCCTACCGCCGCCTTGCCCGCAAGGCCGGTGCGGTGTGGAAGGACCATGGCGCGCTGCAGTACATGGAATGCGTGGCCGACGATGTGGAACCGGGAAAGAGCACGTCGTTTCCGCGTGCGGTCAAGGCCAAACCTGGCGAAACGGTGATCGTCGCCTTCGTGGTGTTCCGTTCGCGCGCGGCGCGCGACCGTATCAACGCGAAAGTGATGGTGGACCCGCGGTTGGCGTCGCTGGGCCCGAAGGACATGCCGTTCGACACCAAACGCATGTTCTGGGGCGGCTTCAAGCCGATTGTTGAAGCGTGAGCTGCGGCGCTTGTGCGGGCCGGGCGTGCGTGCTGTGATCGGCGCATGCTCGAGCCCGCACTGACGCAGCGTCTGGAAACCCTCTGGCGGATGGAGTCGCCGGTGTTGATCGCGCGCCTGGCGCGGCTGCTCGGGGGCGATGTCGGCCGCGCCGAGGAGCTGGCCCAGGACACCTGGCTGGCCGCGCTGGAGCGCTGGCCGGAGCAGGGCATCCCGGACAACCCCGGAGCCTGGCTGATGACCACTGCGCGCAACCGTGCCATTGATGTACTGCGCCAGCACCAGCGGGTGGCGCAGCAGCATGCGCAGTGGGGCGAGGAACTGCATCCGGCGCCGCTGCCGGCGCCCGACGACAGTCAAGCGCTGGAAGATGATCTGGGTGACGACCTGCTGCGGCTGATGTTCGTGGCCTGCCATCCGGTGCTGCCGGCCGATGCACGGGTGGCATTGACCCTGCGCCTGCTCGGTGGCCTGACCACTGTCGAGATCGCGCGCGCGTTCCTGCAGCCCGAGCCGACCATCGCCCAGCGCATCGTGCGCGCCAAGCGCACCTTGGCGCAGAAGCAGGTGCCCTACGAGGTCCCGCGTGCTGACGCGATGCCCGAGCGGCTCACTTCGGTGCTGGAGGCGATCTACCTGGTGTTCAACGAAGGCTATGCGGCCAGTGCCGGTGATGACTGGATGCGTCCGGCGCTGTGCGAGGAGGCATTGCGGCTCGCGCGCATCCTGGCGCACCGGCTGCCGGTGCCGCCGGTGCTGGGCCTGCTGGCGCTGATGGAGCTGCAGGCCTCGCGTGCCGCGGCACGGACCGATGCGCAGGGCGTGCCGGTACTGCTGGACCAGCAGAACCGCGCGCGCTGGGACTGGCTGCAGATTGAACGCGGGCAGCAGGTGCTGGCGCGCGCGCTGGCCGCCGGTGGCGCTGATGATCCCTATGTACTGCAGGCGCGTATCGCAGCGTGCCATGCAGCGGCGCGCCGCCCCGAGGATACCGACTGGCCGCGCATCGCAGCGCTCTATACGCAGCTGCTGCAGGTGCAGCCCTCGCCGGTTGTTGCATTGAACCGGGTCGTGGCGGTGCTGCGCAGTGACGGTGCCTTCGCGGCGTGGGCGCAGCTGCAGCCGTTGCTGGTGGACGCGCGACTGCGCGAGTACGCGCCGCTGCAGGTGGTGCGCGGGGAGTTACTACAGGCGCTGGGGCGCGACCTGGACGCACGTCACGCTTTTGCGGAAGCCGCCAGACTCAGCCAGAACCAGGCAGAGCGGGGCCTGCTGCGGCAACGGGCCGGCCTGCCTCCCACGGAGTGACCTCGACGAAGGCAGCACTTGTCGGCGGGCCCGCGAGCCGTTATGTTTCGCGCCCAGCGGACGCGTCAGCGTCCACTTTCCATGCGTATTGACCGAGGAGCGGTTGGATGTATTCAAGGACGAAGAGCGCATCGCGCGCTTTTGCGCGCCTGCTTGCCTGTGCCCTGTGCCTGGCCGTATGGCCGATGGCCGTGCAGGCGGCAGACAAATCACAGCAGGCCTATTGGGCCGGTTTTGCCTATACC
This sequence comes from Stenotrophomonas sp. 28608_Sma, assembly GCF_056486185.1. NCBI lineage: Bacteria > Pseudomonadati > Pseudomonadota > Gammaproteobacteria > Lysobacterales > Lysobacteraceae > Stenotrophomonas > Stenotrophomonas sp. 28608_Sma. The sequence goes on from NZ_CM151308.1 coordinate 549,233, forward strand.
GCTGATGCCGCTGCCGTGCAGGCGACCACGCCGCATGCGCACGCCGTGCTGGAAAAGCGTGGCTTGATCCCGCTCAACCAGACCCTGGGGCAGGGGCTCAAGCGTCGCCCGCCGGCCAATCTGGAACTGATCGACCAGCCGGTGGCGATGCTCGACGGCACCACCAGTGCGACAGTGCTGGCCGCGGCACTGGACCGCGAACTGGTCTCGGTCGAGCCGATCGGCGACCAGTACAAGGTGCTGGTGGAAGTGGCGCTGCAGGCGCTGTTCTTCGATTTCCGCGAGCGCCAGGTGATCGCGTCCTATCCGCTCACCCTGCAGCGCATCGATGTGCAGGATTACCGCCCCGACAACGACGATATCGATGCGATCGTCGCCGATCTGCTGTACGGCAACGCTGCGACCAGCCTGTCGCAGGTACTGGCCGCCAGCCTCGCCCAGGCCAAGCTGCCCGATGCCGCCGTGCGTCGCCTGCAGGTCGGTGGCGTAACCCTGTCCGACGCGGTCCGCGCCAAGCTGCCCGACCCGAAGTGGGAAGCCCCGCTGCGCGCCACGCTGGCCCATGAGCTGTCCAAGACGCTGTCGTCCAATACCGGCGTCGGCCTGCTGCCGCCGGCCTCGGGCCAGGCGATCGGTGGTGCGATGGCGGCGCGCTTTGCCGACGGCAAGGTCTACCAGCTGAAGATTCCCGAGCCGGACTACGTCATCAACCTGCAGGTGGATGCGCTGAAGAACGGCGTGATCGAAGAAACGCCGGCGATGAAGACGATGCTGTTCGGCGCGTTCTTCACCGCCAAGGTGACCGAGCCGTTCTCCGGCAAGGTCTATTTCGAACAGCCGCTGCGCAAGGGTGCCACCAAGGTGGTGCCGGTCACGCAGTGGCAGGTCGACCAGTGGTCGGCCAGCTACGAAACCCTGCTGGCCGGCTTCGACGCCTTCGCCGGCGCCGCCGCCAAGCGCGCCGATTCGCGCGGCTGGCTGGACGAACAGAAGCCGGGCGGCCGCCCGTTGCAGCAGCAGACCCAAGCCCTCCAGGAGTTGATCAAGTCATGTCGTTGATGCGTACCATCCTGCTCATCCTCATCGCCCTGGTGGTGGCCTCCCCGGTCGCTGCACAGACCGCCAGTTCACGCGGTACCGGTTCGGCCAGCTACGGCCTGCGCCTGAGTGCCGACACCCGCGCCCAGGCCCTGAACAAGGCCAAGGTCAATGCACTGGAGGCGTACATCGCCGAAACCGGTGCGGCCAAGCTGCGCCTGTTCGAAGCACGTCGCTCCGAGTTCATCGGCGAGATCGACCGCTACGTGCTCAGCGCCGTGCAGCTGTCGGACATTGAAGACAAGAAGGCCAAGACCTACACCGTCACCGTCCGCGCCGAGATCAACACCACACTGCTGCAGACCAAGCTGGATGCCGGCTCGGCCGTGGCCGGTGCCACCGCCGCGCAGCGCTCGCTGCTGACCTTCCTGTTCATGGCGCGCTCGCAGGACACCGTGCAGTCGTTCCAGGACAAGGAATACCGTCGCGTCGACGCCAGCAGCAGCTACAGCGAGAACACCCGTGAAGGCGACAGCTTCCGCGGCAACTCGGTCAGCACCAACGGCAGCATCAACCAGAATGGTTCGATGTCGGTCACCAGCGGTGGCAGCACCACCCAGCGCAGCGACAACATCAGCTGGAAGGTGGCCAACGCCGCCGAAGTGAACACCGCGATGACCGGCGCCTTCAGCGCCGCCGGCTACGAAGTGGTTGAAGCCGAATACGTGGAAGGCGAGTCGCGCGGTCTGCTCAGCATCGAGCGTATCCGCAAGGACTTCAGCACCGGCAACGACCTGGCCCCGGCCACCCTGCGTGATACCGCCAACGGCATCCGTGCGGCCAACATCCCGTACATCGCCGTCGGCACCCTCGACGTCGGCATGCGCGACCGCGACCCGGCCAGCGGCAACACCCGCGTGTTCGTCACGGTCACCGGCAAGGTGCTGGACGTGACCGGTCGCTTCCCGCGCACCGTGTCGTCGGTGGGCCCGGTGCAGTTCTCCGGTACCGGCCCGAACGAAACCGTCGCCCGTACCAACGCGCTGCAGCTGGCGGCTGAAAAGGCTGCCCAGCAGATGATCAACGAACTGAACGTCAAGGCAGTTCGTTGATCCGCCACCCCGGTGGGTGCCGAGCTCGCTCGGCATCGCCCGGGGTTACCGATTTCCCACGTGCCGCTTCGCGGCCGTCTCTCCCAAAAGGACACTCACATGATCCGCAATACCGCTCTTGTCGTGGCCATCGCGGCCGCCACCCTGTCGATGCCGGCCCACGCTGGCCTGGGCAAGCTGAAGGACCTGGCTGGCGCCGCTACCGGCACCTCCAGCAGCAGCGCCTCCAGCGCCGCCGCTCCGGACGAAGCCGCGCAGGAAGCGCTGGTGCGTCGTTTCGTCAGCTCGCAGTCGCACTCGCTGCAGGCCCAGACCTCGTTTGCCCGCGCCTTCGGCCTGGCCGAGCAGGTGCAGCTGCTGGAAGCCGAGCGCCAGGCGCTGTCGTCGGGTTCGGTCAGCGTCGATGCGATGAAGAAGTCGGTGTCGGTCAGTGAAGCTGCGCAGGCGGCGATCAACGAGCGCCAGGCCGCACAGCCGGAACTGAACGCTGAATCCAAGCAGCACTACGCCGAAGGCCTGGTCTCGCTGCTGTCCTCGGCGGCCGAAGCACAGAAGCTGGGCGGCGAAGCCAGCAACTTCACCGCCGGCATGAAGAACCTGGGCGCGACCCAGCTGGCCACCGTCGGCCGCAAGCTGGCAGCAGGTGCATGGGTGGCCAAGGAATCGCCGGGCTTCATCCAGGGCCTGTACGGTTCGACCAAGTCGGCCGTGACCTTCGCCAAGAAGAGCAAGGTGAAGGTGCCGTCCAACGCCGATTCGATGCTCGACACGCTCTGATCCGAGGCGAATCTCCATGCGTATGACCTACCGTTTGATCGGCCTGGGCCTGGCTGCCACGCTGCTTGCAGCCTGTGGCAAGCAGGACACCCCGGCCGCCGCGCCCGCCAAGGACAAGGCAACCAGTGCACTGGCCAGCAATGCGCCAGTGGAAGCAGCGCCCCTGCGTGGCACGCCGGATTTCGGCGGCATCACCCAGGTCGCGCGCGAAGCCGACGGCATTGGCAGCACCCCGGAACTGGCGGTGCTGGCGGCATTGCAGTCGGCGGTGGCGCAGGTCAACGGCGTACGCGTGGCCAGTCAGATGCAGAGCCTGCGTGCAGGCCTGCATGTGGATGTGGATGACGAACACGTCGGCGATATCCGCGCCGACGCGTTCACCCAGCAGATGATCGCCGGCTCGCAGGGCGCGGTGCTGGGCTATGAAATCCTGTCGCAGGATGAAGTGCGGCAGCTGGACGAGGAAACCATCGCCCGCGTGCGCGCCAGCGACGAAGGCTGGAGCTTCAAGGGCTCGGCGTCGGCCAGTGCCTCCGGCGAAGCATCGGCCAAGAGCGGTTCGGCCTCGGCCAGCGTCAGGGAAAGCTACGACGAGAAGGTCAACGTCGATGCCAAGCGTGGCGCCAGTTCGTTCGATTCCGACGTGACCCATCGCAGCATGCGCAGCTACTGGAAGGTGCGCGTGCGCGCACAGATTGCCCAGTACCGCGCGCCGGACGAGCAGGGCAAGCCGAAGATCGTGGTTGCCCTGCCGCGCACCAAGGCCGGCAGCTACGCCGTCGGAGACGGCCGCGTGGATGCCGATGAAGTGGCCGATGCGATCCGCGCACGGCTGTCCGACACGCTGACCCAGACCCAGCGCTTCATCGTGCTGGACCGCGAATTCGGCGACGAACTGCAGGCCGAGATCGATCACATCAACAGTGGCAACGTGCGCCTGCAGGACACCGCACGCGTGGGCCAGCAGCTGGCGACCGACCTGATCCTGATCCCGACCATCGAACGTTTCGAGTACCCGCGCAGCGTGCGCAACCTGCGCATGTCCGACCGCCAGGTGACCTCGTACTCCGGTGGCGGCCGCATTACCCTGCGCCTGATCAACGCCACCACCGGCCAGGTGGTGATGTCCGACAGCTTCGATCACCAGCTGGCCTCGACCGGCCCGAGCACCCTGCCGCGCGTGGTCAATGGCCGCAACATGGCCGCGGCGATGATGGAATCGCTGTCCGGCCAGATCGGCACCGCCATCGTCACCACGCTGTTCCCGGTGTCGGTGGTTTCGGTGGACGGAGACCAGGTGGTGCTGAGCCAGGGCGGTGACACCGTGCAGGCCGGCCAGCGCTGGCAGGCCGTGCGCCTGGGCGAAGAACTGAAGGACCCGCAGACCGGTCGCTCGCTGGGCCGCAGCGAACACCCGTGCTGCACCATCCGCATCGACCGCGTGGCTGCACAGACCTCGTACGGCACCATCGAAGACGGCGTCGACGCCATGCGCGGCGGCTTCCGTCCGGGCCAGATTGAATTGCGCCAGAAGCTGGGCAGCAAGCCGGCTGCTGCCGCTGCTGGCGCAACGGCCTCGGCTGCACCGGCTGCCGCCGCGCGCCCGGCGGCCAAGCCGAAGCCCAAGCCCGCTGCCGCCCCGGCCGAAGACCCGAACTGGTAACAGGCTCAAGCAACACACCGATGGGGTCAGAGACCGTTCCCGCTGGGAAAGGGAACTGACCCCTTCTTGTTTCCGTCCGTGTCGACCAAGGTCGACACCTACCAGCAGCGGTGTGTCGACCAAGGTCGACACCTACCAGCAGCGGTGTGTCGACCAAGGTCGACACCTACCAGCAGCGGTGTGTCGACCAAGGTCGACACCTACCAACAGCGGCGTGCCGACCAAGGTCGACACCTACCAACAGCGGCGTGCCGACCAAGGTCGACACCTACCAACAGCGGCGTGTCGACCAAGGTCGACACCTACCAACAGCGGTGTGTCGACCAAGGTCGACACCCACCAACAGCAGCGGGAACCTGTCGAAGGCGGGGTGGGTCCGGTTGCGGGGGTGTAAGCGCCATGGATGGCGCGCCCAAGCCTCCAGGGACGGATTCACGGCGTCCCCCGCAACCGGACCTACCCCGCCTACCCTCAGGAACCCAGCTTTTGCTGTTGCTTCGGCCGTTGCCGTTGTTTCTGCGGGTGCAGGGCGCAGCCCTGCCGAACCCCTTACACTCCAGAAGGATTTCCCTGCTGGAGAGAGCAATGAAACGAGTAGTACTGGGCGTGCTGGCCCTTTCGGTGTCGAGCGCACTGATGGCGGCCACCCCGAAATTCGATGGCGTGCGGATCTCCGCCGACGTCAAGGAACTGGCCTCCGACGCCTACGAAGGCCGCTCCCCGGCCACCGCCGGCGAAGAGAAGACCATCGCCTTCCTCAGCAAGCAGTTCGCCGACGCCGGCCTGCAGCCGGGCGGCGACCTCAAGGACGGCAAGCGCCTGTGGACCCAGGCGGTGCCGCTGCGCAAGGGCGACATCGTCGGCGCACCGCAGCTGGCGCTGCACCAGGGCGGCAAGACCGTTGCGCTGGAACAGGGCAAGCAGATCGCCGTGCGCGCTGCCATGAACGGCGCCAGCAACGTCGACATCAGCAAGGCCCCGCTGGTGTTCCTCGGCTACGGCGTGAAGGCCCCGGAGCGCAACTGGGATGACTTCAAGGGCGTGGACCTGAAGGGCAAGATCGCCGTCGTGCTGATCAACGACCCGGACTTCGAGACCGGCCAGGGTGATTTCGACGGCAAGGGCATGACCTACTACGGCCGTTGGACCTACAAGTACGAAGAAGGCGCCCGCCAGGGGGCGCTGGGCGTGCTGATCGTGCACGAGACCGCACCGGCGTCGTACGGCTGGGCCACCGTGGCCGGTTCCAACACCAACACCATGTTCGACGTGGTGCGCGACAACCCGGCCGACAGCCACCCGCTGCTGGAAGGCTGGATCCAGCGCGACCTGGCCGTGGAGCTGTTCCGCTCGGCCGGGCAGGACTTCGAGGCGCTGAAGAAGAAGGCGCAGCAGCGCGACTTCACCCCGGTGCCGCTGACCGGCGCCAGCCTGGACGCGAAGTACGCGGTGAAGACCGAAGTGATCACCTCGCACAACGTGGCCGCACGCCTGGAGGGCAGCAGCCACCCGGACGAGACCATCGTCTACAGCGCGCACTGGGATCACATCGGCGTGGGCGAGCCCGACGCACGTGGCGACCGGATCTTCAATGGCGCTCTGGACAACGCCAGTGGCACCGCATCGCTGATCGAACTGGCCCGTGGCTTCGCCAAGGCCAAGCGCCCGCAGCGTTCGCTGCTGTTCCTGGCGGTCACCGCCGAGGAAAAGGGCCTGCTGGGTTCGGAGTACTACGCCACCCATCCGCTGTATCCGCTGGAAAAGACCGTGGCGGTGATCAACATGGATGGCATGGCGCCGTTCGGGCCGTCGCGTGATTTCGGCATCTACGGTGCCGCGCGCTTCGAGCTGCTGGACCAGCTGAAGGACGTGGCCAAGGGCTGGGATATCCGCTACACGCCGGACCCGAAGCCGGAAGCGGGCCTGTTCTTCCGCTCCGATCACTTCCCGTTCGCCAAGCGTGGCGTGCCGGCGCTGTCCTGGTCGGCCGGCCAGGACTGGGTGGACGGTGGCGTGGCCGCAGGCAAGAAGGCCTCCGAGGACTACACCGCCAAGCGCTACCACCAGCAGGGCGACGAGTGGCAGCCGGACTGGGTGTTCGCCGGTGCCGCCCGCGACCTGGAGGTGCTGTACACGCTGGGCAACCAGCTGGCCAACTCGCGCAGCTGGCCAAACTGGAGCAAGGACGAATCGTTCCGCGCCGTGCGTGACGCCAGCGCCGACCAGCGCAAGTAAGGGAATGCGCCGGGTTCGCCCGGCGCCTCCCGGGTAGTGCCGGCCGCTGGCCGGCAACCTTGTGATGCTTGTGGAGGTCATGGGGAGCCGGCCAGCGGCCGGCTCTACCAGAATGGCTTCCATCCCCGCTTTCCGGCCCTTCGTCGCAACCCGCTTGTTTGCCCGGCGGGCCGCCCTATGCTCGGCTCACCCCCTTCCTCCAAGGCGCCGCCGTGTTCGCCAGCCTCTCTCTCCTGCTTCGTCACCTGCTGGCCTGGGCTGCGGCGCTGTTCGTCGCCGGCATGGTCTGGAGCGGCATCTTCAGCGGCATGAACGATGGCCCCGGCTGGATCTTCGGCCTGCTGGCGATGTTTCTGATGATTTCCGCGCTGGGCAGCGCGATTACCCATGTACGCCGCGTCTGGCTGGTCGCCGGCCGGCTGGATTCGACCACGCTCTCCGGCCGCCAGCGCCGCCAGGTGGAACTGCCGATGGATGCCGGCCAGGCATTCTCGGTGGTGGAAGCGGCCATCGCTGAACTGCCGCGCGTTGAAGACGTGGAAAGTTCGGCCGGCAGCCTGCAGGTGCGGGCCTACGTGCGCCGCGTGGATGCCTGGAACGGCCGCCAGCCATCGCGCTGGAACCTGCCGGCACGGCTGGCGATCAAGCGCAACAGCGTGCTGGCGACGGTCACGCCGGGGCAGGGCACCAGTACCGTCACCCTGTTGTTTGAGCCGGATGCCGGCTGGTGGGCCGACCTGCTGGCACTGGATGAGGGCAGCAACTTCGAGAACGCCGAAGCGGTCACCCGCGCGATCAGCCGCCGTGTTGCCGACCAGCGTCGCGACGAGCAGGCCGCGGCCGAGCAGACCCAGGTGGAAAAGGAGCTGTCGGTGGCCCGGTTGAACCTGCTGCACGCGCAGGTGGAACCGCACTTCCTCTACAACACGCTGGCCAACGCGCAGGTGCTGACCCGCACCGACCCGGCACGTGCTGACCAGATGCTGGGCCACCTGATCCAGTACCTGCGCAGCTCGTTGCCACAGGTGGACGAATCGCTGTCCACGCTGGGCGTGGAGCTGGAGCGCACCCGTGCCTACCTGGAGATCCTGCGTATCCGCATGGGCGCACGGCTGGGGGTGGAGGTGCAGGTACCGAACGAACTGCACGGCGTGCAGCTGCCGGCGATGGCGCTGCAGACGCTGGTGGAGAACGCGATCAAGCATGGCCTGGAACCGAAGCCCGGCGGTGGCACGATCTGGATCCTGGCGCGTGGCTTCGATGACCATGTAACGGTGACGGTGGCCGACGATGGCCTCGGCTTCGGCCAGGGCACCAGCGGTACCGGCATCGGCCTGAAGAACCTGCGCGAGCGCCTGCGCCTGACCTGCGGCGAACAGGCCGGCGTGGCGATCGTCGCCAACTTCCCCAGCGGCGTGGCCGCGACCATGACCCTGCCGCAGTCGAGCAAGGAGCGCAGCCATGCCGCTTGAGGCGCTCATTGCCGAAGACGAGGAACTGCTGCGGCAGTCGCTGGTCGAGCAGCTGGGCCGGTTGTGGCCGGACCTGAAGCTGGTGGCCGAGTGCGAGGATGGCGCCAGTGCGCTGGAACAGCTGGCCGAGAAACAGCCGGACATCGCCTTCCTCGATATCCGCATGCCCGGCATCAGTGGCATTGAAGTGGCCCGTTCGCTGTCCGAACTGAGCCCGCGCACCCAGGTGGTGTTCGTTACCGCCTACGACCAGTACGCCATCGACGCGTTCGAGCAGGGTGCGATGGACTACCTGCTGAAGCCGGTCAGCGATGAGCGCCTGCTGGCCACGCGCGAACGCATCCTGTCGCGGCTGCCATCAACGCGCCAGGACGATGCCGTACTCGAACGCCTGCTTCAGCGCCTGGGGCCGTCGCAGAGGGCGGCAGAGCGCCCGCCCTTGGCCTGGATCACCGCCAGCAACGGCCGCGAGACGCAGCTGATCATGCTGGAAGACGTGGCCTATTTCCGTGCTGACAACAAGTACACCACCGTGATGACCGCGGCCGGTGAGAGCCTGCTGCGCACACCGTTGCGCGAGCTGCTGGAAGTGCTCGATCCGCAGCACTTCCGCCAGATCCATCGCTCGACCATCGTCAACATGAAGGCGGTGGCAGCGGTCAGCCGCGACGATACCGGGCGCGGGGTGCTGCGCCTGCGTGGGCGTACGGAGACGCTGGTGGTCAGCCAACCCTTCATGAGCCTGTTCCGCGGCATGTAGCCGCACCCTGGAGGCACCATGCGCCTGTTCCTGTTTGCCTGCGTTGCTGCGCTGTCGTTGGCCGGCTGCGAGAAGTCCAGCGAAACCTCGATCACCCGTACCAATGCCAACGGCGTGGACACGCTGTACAGCAAACGCACCGTGGTCGATGGCGAGGCGCGGTTCCAGTGCATCGCCAGCAGCAGTGGCCACTGCCACTACGTGGTGCTGGACCCTGCATGCAGCAGCGGGGCCGCGTGTGCCACGCCGCCGTTGCGTCGGTTCGCGGTGGCGGTGGGAAAGACCGAGGCGATGCGTGACCTGCCCAGGGGCTTCCACCAATGCGTCAGCCAGGACCCGATAGAACAATGCCACCGTGAGTGATCACGGTGGCATTGTGGGTCCCCCCGTTTCCGGGGGGGGGGGGGGGGGGGGGGGGGGGGGGGGGGGGGGGGGGGGGCTTTCCCCCCCCCAGGGGGGGGGGGGGCGCCCTGTTGGGGGGGGGGTTTCGCGCGCCCGTTCTGGGGGGGGGGGGGGGGGGGCTCCGGGGGGGGGGGGGGGGGGGGGGGGGGGGGGGGGGTGGTGGGCCGGTCCGGGGGGGGGGGGGGGGGGGGGGGGGGGGGGCCGGGCGGCGGGGGGGGGGGGGGGGGGGGGGGGGGGGGGGGGGGGGGGGGGGGGGGGGTCTCCCCACGGGGGGGGGGGGGGGGGGGGGGGGGGGGGGGGGGGGGAAAAAAAAAAAAAAAAGGGGGGGGGGGGAGGAGACAACAACGGGGGGGGGGGGGGGGGGGGGGGGGCACAGGTAGTTGGTGATCAGCCCGAGGATCAGCAGCGAGGCCGCCTGCCAGCCGACGATCGAGGCGATCAGCCATTGGCACTTAGCCTGGGCCAGCACAGCCACTTCATCGCGGATCTGCTGCTCGCTGAGGCTGCGCCAGTGCGCGACCTGTTTTTCGAACGGGCTGCTGTAGAGCTCGTTGTCGCGAAGCAGTAGTCCCAAACCCTTGAACAAAGCAATCATGGCTGGCTCCTTGTGGAACGTGCGTCGATCAGCGTTGGACGGTGTGGCGGGTTCAGTTCTAGCACTTCCAGCGAGCCGTGCAATGGGCGCAATGCCTAGCGGCGTAAGGGTTTTGTCTGAATGGGTGAATGTTGTTGCACTGCAACATCATGGTCGCAGCCTGCGACAGGATGTCGCAGGGTGAAACGTGCTGCGGCTGCACATGAAACCGTGGCTGAGCGCGGAGACTCGCCGTCGGCGTCGTGATCGCCCAGAATCGGGGCCGACCGCGCAACCTGCGGCCGCTCTTCCGCCTTTCCTGGACCTGTGATGCCGGCTCTGCTGCAGCGACTTTCCCGCCCCGTCACCGCGCCTATCCGGCGCTGGGTGCTGGAGGCCTTCCCGCGTGGCCAGAGCGGCATCGATTACGACCACCCGCTGGGAGACCCGGGCTGGTTCGGCCCGGACAGCGTCACCTGGCGGCTGCATGCGGAATTCCCGTCGATGCTGGCCGGTGGCCTGTGTGCGCTGATGCTGCAGACCCTGCACCCGCGCGCGCTGGCCGGCGTCTACGACCACTCCAATTTCCGCCAGGACCTGGTGGGACGCCTGCGTCGCACCACCGCCTTCGTTGCCGGCACCAGCTATGCGCCCAGCGGCGAGGTGGAGGCGCTGGTGGCCAAGGTACGCCGCATCCATGCGCAGATCCGGGGCCAGACCGCGCAGGGGGAGCCCTATGCGGCGGACGATCCGCAGCTGCTGACGTGGGTGCACGTGACCGAGGCGTTTGGCTTCCTGCAAGGCTTCCGCCGCTACGGGCGCGAGGTGCCGGCGCACATCGCCGATCGCTACTACGACGAGTACCGCTGCGTGGCCGAGGCACTGGGTGCGGTGGATGTGCCACGCAGTGAAGCCGAAGTGGCCGCGTACTTCTGCGCGCGGCAGCCGGAACTGCGCGTCGACGAACGCTCGCGCGAAGTGCTGGAGGTGTTGTCCGGCGTGCGCCTGCCGGTACCGGTGCCGGGTCTGTCGCGCGAAGTGTTTCTGGGGGCCGGTGCCGCGCTGCTGCCGGACTGGGCCGAAGGCATGCTCGAGCGCAATGGCCGCCAACGGGCGCAGGCGGCCGCGTCGGCGAAGCTGATGCAGGGCATGGCGCCGCTGTTCCGCCGCGCGCTACCCGATGGCCTGGCCAGCCGCGCCTGCACGCGCATGGGCGTGCCGGTGGCGGTGTTGCGCGGGTGGCCCACCGTTCCCAGGTAGGTGCCAACCTTGGTTGGCACGCGTTTCGCGCGGTGCCGCAGAAGCGCCAACCAAGGTTGGCCTCTACCAGAGCGGATTCCGCAGTAGCTGGATCTACTGACACCTTGGTTCTGGTAGCTGCCGACCTTGGTCGGCACGCATTTCGCGCGGTGCCGAAGAAGCGCCAACCAAGGTTGGCCTCTACCAGAGCGGATTCCGCAGTAGATCCACGCCATGCGCGGATGGGCTTCACCCGGCCGACTTCAACCCACGCAACAGCATCTCCAGCGCCGCCGTCGCCTGCCGCAGGCGCGCGTCGCCATCCTCGCCCTCGGCGATCCAGAACGCGGCCTCGGCCAGGCTGCCGTAGATCAGCGACGCCAGCGCCTGCGCGTCCACCGGCGCCACCACGCCCTGCGCCACCAGATGTTCGATCAGGTGCTGCATCGAGTGCACGCAGTGGCGCTGCGATTCCGGTGAGGCACCACCCAGTACCGCGCGCGCATCGCGCAGCACAATGCGCTGGATCTCCGGCTCCAGTGCCATCTCCAGATAGGCGCGGCAACGCTGCACGAAGCCGTCCCAGGCATCATCCGCGCCATCGCTGATCGCCTGCAGACGCAGGTCGGTCTCGGCATCGAGCTGGGCGACGACAGCCGCCAGCAGACCCCTCTTGTCGCCGAAGTGGTGGTACAGCGCGCCGCGGGTCAGCCCGGCCTGGGCGGTCAGGTCGTCCATCGAGGTGGCGGCATAGCCATGCGCGCTGAACACCCGGCGGGCGGTGGCCAGCAGGGTGGCGCGGGTTTCTTCCATCTCGGCGCGGGTGCGACGAACCATCCGGAGCTCCTTACATACACAGTGCATGATTATTTACATACGGTGCGTATGAATGTAGCCTCTTATTCATACACTCTGTATGTATTGTCGTGGCGCCCAGTGCGCCAGGCAAGTCGCTGCCCTGGAGAACCTGATGGCCACCCCCTATCGCGACCTGTTCGCGGCCCCCGGCACCGCCGGCCTCGCCCTGGCCGGGCTGCTGGCACGCCTTCCTCTACCGATGACCGGTATCGGCATCATCACCCTGCTGTCCCAGCTGCGCGGCAGCTATGCACTGGCCGGTGCGGTGTCGGCCACCTTCGTGCTGACCTACGCGTTGCTGTCGCCGCAGGTATCGCGCTGGGTCGACCGGCGCGGGCAGGGCAGGGTGCTGCCGTGGGCCACCGCGGCCAGTGCGGCCGGGTTGCTGTTGCTGCTTGCGTGCACGCTGCTGGCCGCGCCGGACTGGACGCTGTTCATTGCGGCGATGCTGGCCGGTTGCATGCCCAGTGTGTCGGCGATGGTGCGCGCGCGCTGGACCGCGATCCATCGCGGGCGCCCGCAACTGCAGACCGCCTACTCGCTGGAGACGGTGTTCGACGAGGTCACCTTCATCGCCGGGCCACCGTTGTCAGTCGGATTGTCGGTAGCGGTATGGCCACAGGCCGGCGTGCTGGCTGCAGCCCTTCTGCTGGTGATCGGAGTGACCGCACTGTTCCTGCAGCGTGGTACCGAACCACCGCTGCAGCGCTGCGAAGGCGCAACACCCTCGCGCTCGCTGCTGCGGCAAGCGGAGATCCGCCTGCTGGCGTTGCTGATGCTGGCGATGGGTGTGATTGTCGGTACCGTCGACATCACCAGCGTGGCCTTCGCCGAACAGCGCGGGCAGCCACTGGCTGCCAGTTGGGTGCTGTCGGCCTATGCGCTGGGCAGCTGCGCGGCGGGCCTGCTGTTTGGTGCACTGAAGCTGCAGATCCCGTTGCCGCGCCTGTTGCTGACCGCAGCAGCGGCCACTGCATTGGCCACGCTACCGCTGCTGTGGGTCGGCAGCCTGCCTGCCCTGGCCGTTGCCGTGCTGCTGGCCGGGGTGTTCTTCGCGCCGACGATGATCGTGGCGATGTCGCTGGTCGAACAGTACGTGCCCGAATCGCGCCTGACCGAAGGCATGACCTGGTTGCTGGCCGGATTGAACATCGGCGTGGCGCTGGGCGCGGCACTGTCCGGGCAGGGTGTCGATGCGGGGGGCGTGCGCAGCGGTTTTGCTGTTGCGCTGGTGGCAGGCGGTGGCGTGCTGCTGTTCGCCGTGCTCGCGCACCGTGCACTGCGCCCGTCTGCCTCGACCACATCCCCTGAAGGAATCGTCCCGTGAGCGCTTCATCGCCTGCGCACGCCGCGCCTGTGCCTCGTCATCCGTGGTGGGCGGTTTCCGCCGTCGGCCTCGCCACGTTCTCGGTGGTCACCACCGAAATGTTGCCGGTCGGCCTGCTGACCCCGATCGCCGAAGATCTCGGCGCGTCCACCGGCACAGCCGGCCTCATGATCTCGCTGCCGGCCCTGCTGGCGGCAGTGTTCGCACCGCTGGTGGTGATCGCAGCCGGTGGCATCGATCGCCGTCGCATCCTGTGCGCGCTGCTTGCGCTCCTGCTGGTCGCCAACCTCGCGTCGGCGCTGGCACCGGGCATCGGCTGGCTGTTGGCCGCACGGGTGCTGGTGGGGTTCTGCATGGGCGGCATCTGGGCCATCGCCGGCGGTCTGGCTGCGCGTCTGGTGCCGGCTGACCGCATCGGCCTGGCTACCTCGATCATCTTCGGCGGCGTGGCCGCAGCGTCGGTGCTGGGCGTTCCGTTGGGCGCGCTGATCGGGGATGCATTGGGTTGGCGCAGCGCCTTTGCGGCGATGGCGTTGTTCAGTGCGGCGGTGATGCTGCTGCATCTGCGGGTGGTTCCCGCGTTACCTGTAAGTACATCGGCGCAGCCGCGGCAGTTCGTACAGCAGCTTGGCCAGCGCGACCTGCGGCGTGGGCTGTGGCTGACCGTGCTGCTGGTGTCCGGGCACTTCATCGCCTTCACCTACGTGCGGCCGCTGCTGACGTCCGTCTCGGGCGTGGAGGCGTCGTGGATCGGTGCACTGCTGTTTGCCTACGGCCTGGCCGGCATCGCCGGCAACTTCATCGCCGGGCCGCTGGCAGCACGCCATCCGCGCGGTACGTTGCTGGCGATCGCATCGGGCCTGCTGCTGACGCCGCTGCTGTTGCTGTGGGTGGGGGGCACGCCGAGCGGTGGCATTGCGGTGCTGCTGCTATGGGGCCTGGCCTATGGCGGCGTATCGGTGGGCCTGATGAGCTGGATGATGAAAGCGGTGCCGCAGGCCGTGGAGATCGCCACCGCCCTGTATGTAGGCGTGTTCAACATCGGTATCGCACTTGGCGCGTGGGGCGGGGGACGGCTGCTGGATGGTGTCGGGCCGTACGCCACGCTTTGGGCTGCTGCGGTGTTGGCTGCGAGCGCTCTGCTGATGGTTGCCACCACCCGCAGGTAGATCCACGCCATGCGTGGATTCCTGCTCCGTGCCAACCAAGGTTGGCACCCACCAGAGCGGGGCATTTGCCAACCAAGGTTGGCAGCTACCAGAGCGGGGCATTTGCCGACCAAGGTTGGCACCCACCAGAGCGGGGCATTTGCCAACCAAGGTTGGCAGCTACCAGAGCGGGGCATTTGCCGACCAAGGTTGGCACCCACCAGAGCGGGGCATTTGCCAACCAAGGTTGGCAGCTACCAGAGCGGGGCATGTGCCGACCAGGGTTGGCACCCACCAGAGCGGGGCATTTGCCAACCAGGGTTGGCAGCTACCGGGAAATGAAACAGGCGCCTTTCGGCGCCCGTTCCGGTTACATCACCACACCTTGACCCGCTTGTCCGGGGCCAGGTACAGCTTCTGGCCTTCCTTCACTTCGAACGCCGGGTACCAGGCGTCGATGTTGCGCACGGTGAGTGCGCGGAACTGGCCCGGTGCATGCACATCGGTCAGCAGCGAGTTGCGCAGCGCCTGCTCGCGGCTCTTGCTGCGCCACGCCTGGGCGAAGCCGAGGAAGAAGCGCTGGTCGGGGGTGAAGCCTTCCAGGGTCTGCCCCGGCTTGCCCTGCAGCGACAGCTGGTAGGCATCGTAGGCGGTACCCAGGCCAGCCACGTCGGCGATGTTCTCGCCCAGGGTCAGCTTGCCGTTCACATGCACGCCCGGGAACGGCTCGTAGCTGCTGAACTGTGCGGCCAGCGCATCACCAGCGGCGTTGAACTGCTTCAGGTCTTCAGCGGTCCACCAGTTGTGCAGCTTGCCGGTCTCGTCGAACAGCGCACCGGCGTTGTCGAAGCCGTGGCTGATCTCGTGGCCGATCACTGCGCCGATGGCGCCGTAGTTCACCGCGTCGTCGGCAGCACCGTCGAAGAACGGCGGCTGCAGGATCGCGGCCGGGAACACCAGGCGGTTCTCCAGCGGCACGTTCATCGCGTTGATGGTCTGCGGCAGCATCGCCCACTCGCTGTGGTCGACCGCCTTGCCCAGCTTGGCGATGTTGCGCTGGTACTCGAACAGTTCGGCGCGCTGCGCATTGCCCAGCGCGTCATCACGGCGGATCTCCAGGCCGGTGTAATCACGCCACTTTTCGGGGTAGCCCATGCCCACGGTCAGGCCGGCCACCTTGGCCTTGGCGCTGGCCTTGGTCTGCGGCGACATCCACGCGAGCGCGTCGATGCGCTTGGCGAAGGCGGCGATGATGTTCTTCGCCATCTCGTCCGCGCGTTCCTTGGTCTTGGCGTCGAAGTGCTTCTCGACGTAACGCTTGCCGATCGCTTCGCCGATGGCATGGTTGGCGTCGTCCACTGCACGCTTCCAGCGGTCGCTCTGCTGCGGCGTGCCGCTCAGCGTGGTGCCGTGGAAGGCGAAGCGGGCATCAGCGAATTTCTTCGGCAGGTAGGCAGCGGCGCGGTCCAGCGCGTGGAAGGCCAGGTAATCCTTCCAGACATCCAGCGGCTCGGTGGCGACCAGCTTGGACAGGCCGGCCACGGCCTTGGGCTGCCAGACGATGAAGTCCTGCTGCTTGCCCAGCGCGGCCGCGTCGAGGAAGGCGTTCCAGTCCATGCCCGGCGCCTTGGCATTGAAGTCGGCCTGGGTCCAGGGATTGGCGCCCTTGGTCACATCATTGGTTTCTTCCTGGGTGGCGTGCGCCTGCGCGATCTTCGTCTCCAGCGCGAGGATGCGCTGCGCCTTGCCCGCCGGATCGGCGACACCGGCCAGCTGCAGCATCTGTGCGATGTAGGCCTGGTACTGCTTGCGCAGCTCGGCCATGCGGCCGCCGCCCAGGTAGAAGTCACGGTCGGGCATGCCCAGGCCGCCCTGCACCAGGTAGGGCGCGTTGCGGTCCGGCTGCAGCAGGTCCACCGACACCCACAGGCCGAACAGGCGGTCGGTGTAGAAGTTGGTCGCATTGAGCAGGTCGACGTCGGCACGCACGTCGCCGCCCAGGGCACGGGCCAGCCCGGCCTTGTCGGCGATCGCATCGATGGCCTTCAGCTGCGGCTGCACCGGCGCGATGCCGTGCTGCTCGATGCCGGCTTCGTCCATGTAGGCGGCGTAGTAGTCGCCGATCAGCTTGTCGTCACCGCTGGCCTGGGTGTTGCCGGCGGCGCCTTCGAGAATGGCGCGGGTGTCGGCCAGGGTTTTCTCGGCGATGACGTTGAAGCTGCCGAAGCGCGAGCGGTCGGCCGGGATCTCGGTGTTCTTCACCCAGGTGCCGTTGGCGAAGCCGAAGAAATCATCGCCGGCGTTGATGCTGCGGTCCATGCCGCTGGCATCGAAGCCGAAGCTGCCCAGCATCGGCTTGGCGGCCGCAGGTGCGGCATCGGCAGGCGCGGCGGTGCCGGCAGCCGGATCGGCCGGGCGGTCGCAGGCGGCCAGGGACAGGCTGGCAACGATGGCCAGTGCCAGGGTGGGACGGCGCAGCTTGGACATGGACTTCTCTTGCAGCGGAAAACCCCAAGTCTAATCCGCTCCGCCCCGGCTGGCCCTCCCGTAGTGCCGCCCGCCCTGTGCGGGATCTGGCTGAACGCGCGGAAGCGATCTTCACGCCGTCACCGGTGTGGTGCATGCTGGCCTCAGGAGCCCTGCGCGGACACGGGGAGGTGGCCATGCGGGGGCGGGTCAGGCGTCAAGAATGGCGTCCGCCGGCCGTTGAGGTCGGGGATGTGGAGGATTCGTTCGCGCATGAAGCCAGCCGACTGCACAAGGAAGACCAACCGATGCCCGCGCTGAAACGGGCGTTGGCCCGGCCGCTGCGCGCCATTACCTGGGGCGGGGTGTTGCTGGGCATTCTGCTGGTGGCCGGGTTGACCACCATGCTGGCCAACGACCATCACCGCCGGCTGGAGGCCGCACAGCGCCAGAGCCGTGCACTGGCGGTGGGCAGCGAGCGCCTGCTGGCGCTGGAGCTGCGCAACCTGGAGCGGGCGATGTCCGGCATCGCCGCCGATGCCGTTGAAGTGTTCCGCAGCGTGCCCGCGCAGGCGCCGGCGCTGCTTGATGCCTCCATCGGCGGCGTGCTGCGCCGGCATGCCGAGCTGCACAGCATCGTGGTGCTGGACAGCTATGGCCGCGCCCTGACGGCCGGCAAAGGTGACCTGAACCTGCCGCTGTGGACCGATCCGCAGCGCCGCGGCCTGGGCAGTTCGCTGTACATCGGCCCGCCGCTGCGCGCCAGCGACGGTGGCTGGGTGGTGCCGCTGGCGCTGCCGATGGCCGGTGACCGCTGGTTGCTGGCGCGGCTGCGCTGCGGCGAACTGCAGCGCATCATCGGCGGCCTCGATGTTGGCCCGAACGGGCTGGTGTCGATCAGCGATGCGGAAGGCTACATGCTGGCCCGCGTACCGGACCCGCACGGCACGGTCGGCCGACGCTACGATCTCGCGCATCGCGACCTGCTCGGCAAGCAGGCCGTGGTCGAGCTGGGCAGCCTGCCGGGCGCGGTCGATGGTGTGCAGCGCATCATCACCATCAGCACGCTGGAGCGCAGCCCGCTGGCGGTGCAGGTCGGGTTGGCCGATGAGGACGTGCTGGCGCCATGGTGGCCCTACCTGCAGGCGTCAGTAGCAATCGTGCTGGCCTACGTCGGGGTGCTGCTGGTCCTGCTGTACGCGGTGCGCCGCAGCACCCGCCGCCAGCAGTCGATGGCGGAGGAACTGAAGACCGGGCATGCCGAACTGCGCCTGGCCCACCAGGTTGGGCGCGTCTGCACCTGGTACGTGGACGAGGATGCCGCACTGTTGCGCTGGTCACCGCTGGCGCGTGAGATCTTCGGCGTGCAGACCGATGCGCTGCCGGTGGCCGATTTCTTCGCGCGCGTGCATCGTGATGATGCAGCGCGCCTGCAGCAGGCCTTCGACCAGGCCTTCGCCGGTGGCGCGGTGCTCGACCAGGTGTTCCGCCTGGTGCTGCCCGGAGGCGCAGTGCGCTGGGTGGGCGCACGCGGGCAGCGGGTGGAGGTGGCCGACAGCGAGCGCCGCATGATCGGTGCCCTGACCGACCTGAGCGAACGCTACCAGGCCCGCGAGCAGATGAGCGAAGTGGAACGCCGCTTCCGCCTGTTGTTCGACCGCAATCCAGCGCCGTTCTGGGTGTTCGATCCGGATACGCTGCGCTTCATCGAGGTCAACGATGCCGCCGTGCGCCAGTATGGCTACAGCCGCGAGGAATTCCTGGCGATGAGCATCCTCGACATCCGCCCGCGCGAAGGCTGGGACGAGGTGAAGGGTGCGATCGCCAAGGCCCGTGTCGGCGAGCTGCAGGATGCCACCGTGCGCCTGCACCGGCGCAAGGACGGCAGTGTGTTCGAAGTGCGCGCACACCTGTCCAAGCTCGATTTCGATGGCCAGCCCGCCTGCCTGGTGCTGGCCGAGGATGTGAGCGAGCGGCTGGCTTACGAGCGCGACCTGGCCTACCAGGCGCGGCACAACCCGGCCACCGGCCTGCTCAACGTGCGTGCGTTGACCGAACAGCTGGACGAACAGCAGGAGGGCTACACCATCGCCTTCGTGCAGTTGCGAGGACTGCAGCTGGTGGCCGACACGCTGGGCCGCGAGATCGGCGATGCGGTGCTGCAGTCGATGGCGACCCGGCTCGGTGGCCTGGGCGCGCGCTGCGGCACGCTGGCATTCCAGCCGGCGGAGGACTTCGTGTTCGCCATCGGTGCCGAGCACGATACCCAGCGCGTGCTGGACGACCTGCTGCAGATCGTGTCGGCGCCGATGCGCGGCAAGGATTCGCTGCACCAGTTCGAGCCGCGCATCGGCGTGGCCGTGCACATTGCCGGCGACGGCCACAGCGCCGAGCAGGTGATCGGCATGGCCGCACAGGCCGCGCATGCCGCGCGCGCCGAAGGCAACGTGGTGGTCTGGTTCGACGCGGCGGTGACCACGCGGTTGGCCGACCGCCTGCGCCTGGCCGGACGCATCCACGCCGCCATCGACAACGAGTTCCAGCTGTATTTCCAGCCGATCCGGCACGCCAGCGATGGCAGCCCGGCCGCGCTGGAGGCTCTGCTGCGCTGGCCGCAGGCCGATGGCAGCTTCATCCCGCCCAACGAGTTCATCCAGCTGTGTGAGGACACCGGGCTGATCCTGGCACTGGGGCGCTGGGTGATCCGTGCGGCGGCGAAGGCGCAGCGCCGGCTGGTCGAGGCCGGTTGGGGCGAGCTGCCGATCGCGGTCAATGTATCGGCGGTGCAGTTCTTCAACAGCGATCTGGTGGCCGAGTTCACCCGCGCGCAGCAGGAGTTCGGCCTGGCCCGCGGCGCGCTGCACGTGGAGCTGACCGAGAGCAGCCTGATGCGCAAGCCGGCGCAGGCGATGCAGACCATGCAACGCCTGCACGAGCAGGGCATCAGCGTGTCGCTGGATGATTTCGGTACCGGCTATTCCAGCATGTCCTACCTGCAGCACCTGCCATTGGACATCCTGAAGATCGACCGCAGCTTCGTCGCCGACGTGGAAACCAATCCGCGCAATGCCTCGATCTGCCGCGCGCTGCTGTCGCTGGGCCACAGCATGGGCCTGACCATCATCGCCGAGGGCGTGGAAACGCCGGGGCAGCTGGACTGGCTGGCTGCGCACGGCTGCGACCAGGTGCAGGGTTACCTGCTCGGGCGGCCGGCGCCGCTGGAACGGATCATCGAGGCGCTGGATGAGGTTGCCGCCTAAGTGGTAGTGCCGGCCGCTGGCCGGCATTCGCCCAGGACCGGGATGTGTCTGATTGCCGGCCAGCGGCCGGCACTACCGGCAAGCGCCAGATTCGGCTACACCCCGGCCTCCACCAGATGGTCGATGAAACTGCGCACCTTCGGTGCCAGATGGCTGCGGCTGGTATAGACCGCGAAGATGCCGATCGGCGAGGCCTCCCATTCGGGCAGGATGCGCACCAGGCGGCCATCGGCCAGCGCGTCTTCCAGCAGGAAATCGGGCTGCAGGATCACGCCCATACCGGCGATCGCCGCTTCGCGCAGCACGTCGCCGTTGTTGGCGTGCAGCAGGCTGCTTACCGCCACCTTCACTTCGCCGCCCGGTCCCTGTAGCGGCCAATGGTCGCCAGCGGCCCAGTAGCTGTAGCTCAGGCAGGCGTGGGCCTGCAGCTCCTGCGGCGTCTGTGGCGTACCGCGTGCGGCCAGGTAGGCCGGCGCGGCGCACAGGCTCACCCGCGATTCGCCCAGACGTCGCGCGATCAACGTCGGCCCCGGCTCGCGGGTGATGCGGATGGCGACGTCGTAGCCTTCCTCGACCATGTCCACCAGCCGGTCGGACAGGGCCAGGTCCAGTTCCACCTGCGGGAAGCGTTCGCGGTAGCTGGCCAGCAGCGGGCCGAGGCGGGCGATGCCCCAACTGACCGGTGCGTTGATGCGCAGCGTGCCGGAGGGCTCCAGCGCCTGCGCGCCGATGCTGGCCTCCAGCGCGTCGAACTCGGCCAGCAGGCGCACGCACTGGGCGTAGTAGGCGGCACCGGCACTGGTCGGGCTGACCCGGCGCGTGGTGCGGTGGAGCAGGCGGGTGGACAGGCGCTTTTCCAGCGCGGCGACCTGGCGGGTGACGCCGGCAGTGGACATATCCAGGGCCTGGGCGGCGGCACTGAAGCCGTTGCGCTCGACCACCGCCACGAACACGCGCATCGCCTCGAGGGTGTCCATTGTTGCGCCTTTTGAAATAAATACGGTCAATCCATCGTATTTATTGGTCCACGAAGGCGCAATAACCTGTGCCTACTCCCTTCAAGGTGTTTCCCCATGCACACCACGACCGCTCCTGTTTCGCCGCTGGCCCCGTACGGCGCCACCCTGCTGCGCCTGGCCCTGGGCGTGCTGTTCCTGGTCCATGCGCTGATCAAGCTGCTGGTATTCACCCCGGCCGGCACGGCGGCGTTCTTCGAGTCGCTGGGCCTGCCCGGCGTGCTCGGCTACCTCACCATCGGCGTCGAGCTGGTGATCACCGTCGCGCTCCTGCTGGGCATCTACGCACGCTGGGTGGGCCTTGTCGGTGTGCCGCTGCTGCTGGGCACCATCGTCACCGTGCACGGCGCCAACGGCTTCGGTTTCGCCAATGCCGGCGGCGGCTGGGAATACCCGGCGTTCTGGGCACTGGCGCTGGTAGTGCTGTTCCTGGTCGGCGATGGCAAGTGGACCCTGCGTTCGCGCTGATCGCCGCCTGACCCTGCAACTGGAGAATTCCATGTCCCGCCTGCCTTCGCTGTACATCTCGCATGGTTCGCCGATGACCGCCCTGCATCCGGGCCAGGTTGGCGTGCGCCTGGCCGAGCTGGCGCGCGACCTGCCGACGCCGCGCGCCATCGTGATGGCCTCGGCGCACTGGCTGGGCCGGCAGCCGCTGGTCGGCGCGCATCCGCAGCCACCGACCATCCATGACTTCGGCGGCTTCCCGCGCGCGCTGTTTGAACTGCAGTACCCGGCGCCGGGCGATCCGGCGCTGGCCGAAGAGGTGGCCGGCCGCATCGCCGCCGCTGGCCTGCCGGTGGCACTCGACCCGCAGCGTGGCCTCGACCACGGTGCCTGGGTGCCGCTGCGGCTGCTGCGCCCGCAGGCCGACATCCCGGTGGTGCCGCTGTCGATCCAGCCGATGCTCGGCCCCGAGCACCAGTTCGCGCTCGGCCGCGCGCTGGCGCCGCTGCGCGAGCAGGGCGTGCTGCTGGTCGGCTCGGGCAGCATCACCCACAACCTGCACGACTGGGGCGACTACCAGGACGGCAAGGAAGCGCCGTACGTGCGGCCCTTCATCGAGTGGGTGGAGCAGCGCCTGGCCGCCGACGACCGCCAGGCCCTGCTCGATTACCGTCGGCAGGCGCCGTTCGCCGAACGTGCGCACCCGACCGACGAGCACCTGCTGCCGCTGTTCTTCGCGATGGGCGCGGCCGGCGAGGGCGGCTTCGGTGCACGCCGCATCGACGCCGGTATCGATGCCGGCTTCCTCGCCATGGATCTGTACCGCTTCGACGGGGCATGAGCCGGGGCTGACGCGCGGCGGCCCCGGCCGTCGCGGTCATGGCCGCATGTGGTAGTTTTTTCCGGGTTTCCGGCGCTGGCTTGCGAGCCTCCCCGCGCGCCGCTTCCTGGAAGAAGCATGCATACCATTGAAGTCGTCCTGGCGATGCTGGTGGCCGTTGTCGCCAGCGGCTACCTGGTTCGTGTCCTGCCGTTCTCGTTGCCGCTGCCGCTGGTGCAGATCGGCCTGGGTGCGGTCATCGCCGGCGTGTTCAACCGCGGCCACGCGCTGGAGCCGGAGGTGTTCTTCCTGCTGTTCCTGCCGCCGCTGCTGTTCCTGGATGGCTGGCGCATTCCCAAACAGGGCCTGTTCCGCGACAAGGGCGCGATCCTCGAGCTGGCGTTCGGCCTGGTGGTGTTCACCGTCATCGGCGCCGGCTTCCTCATCCACTGGCTGATTCCAGTGATGCCGCTGGCGGTGTGCTTCGCGCTGGCGGCCATCGTGTCGCCGACCGACCCGGTGGCGGTCGGGGCCATCGCTTCCAAGGCGCCGATTCCCAAGCGCCTGATGCA
The DNA here is from genome assembly GCF_056486185.1 of Stenotrophomonas sp. 28608_Sma. NCBI lineage: Bacteria > Pseudomonadati > Pseudomonadota > Gammaproteobacteria > Lysobacterales > Lysobacteraceae > Stenotrophomonas > Stenotrophomonas sp. 28608_Sma. The sequence continues at coordinate 572,419 of NZ_CM151308.1, forward strand.
CATCCTTGAGGGCGAGTCGCTGCTGAACGATGCCTCGGGCCTGGTCTGCTTCCGCTTCGCGGTGGCGGCAGTGATGACCGGCACCTTCTCGCTGGCCACCGCCTCGCTGACCTTCGTGTGGGTGGCGGTGGCCGGCCTTGCTGTGGGAGTGGCAGTGACGCTGGGTGTGTCCACCTTCCAGCGCTGGCTGTGGCGCCGCTTCGGCGAAGAGCCTGGCGCGGCGATGCTGGTCAACCTGCTGATTCCGTTCGCGGCCTACCTGCTGGCCGAAGAGATCCATGCCTCGGGCATCCTCGCCGCGGTCGCTGCCGGTATCGCGATGAGCTATGTCGAGCTGACCGGCCGTGTCTCCGGCAGCATGCGCGTGCAGCGTGCCGGGGTCTGGAACATGCTGCAGTTCAGCTTCAACGGCATCATGTTCGTGCTGCTGGGCGAGCAGCTGCCGGGCATCGTCGAACGCGCCACCACCACCATGAACGAGACCGGCCACCAGAGTGCGTGGTGGCTGCTGGTGTATGTGGTGGTGATCAATCTGGCACTGGTCGTGCTGCGCCTGCTGTGGGTGTGGCTGTCGCTGCGCTGGAACCTGCTGCGCGCGCGTCGTCGCGGCCTGGAGCGGGGCGAGGCGCCGAACTGGCGCATCGTGGTGGCGACCTCGGTGGCCGGCGTGCGCGGTGCGATCACCCTGGCCGGCGTGTTGACCCTGCCGCTGTTCCTGCCCGACGGCAGTGCGTTCCCGGCGCGTGACCTGGTGATCTTCCTGGCCGCGTCGGTGATCCTGTTCTCGCTGCTGGGCGCCAGCATCGCGCTGCCGCGGCTGTTGAAAGGCCTGCAGCTGCCGTCCGATTCGGGTGAGCGCAAGGAAGAGGATCTGGCGCGCCGGCTGTCGTCGAAGGCGGCGCTGGCCGGGGTCGAGCGCATGCGCCAGCAGATGGTGATGAACCAGAACACCGAGAACGTGCAGCTGTACAACGACGCCGCCTCGCGGGTCAGCCTGCTGTACCAGCGCCACCTGGAGAAGGACAGCGACGGGCCCGACGTGGACCCGGAGAAGGTGCGGCGCATGGAACTGGGCTACCGCCAGCTGCGCAGTGCCGGCCTCAATGCCGAGCGCGAGGAGCTGTTCCGGCTGACCCGGCGCGGGGTGATCTCCGATGAGATCTCGCGGCGCCTGATCCGCAACCTGGACCTGCTGGAATCGCGCAAGCGCGAGTGACCCTGCCCCGAAGCGTAGAGTCGAGCTTGCTCGACTGCTCTTTCGCAAAGCAGTCGAGCAAGCTCGACTCTACCGATCCCACGGCGCGGGTTATTCCGGCTTCTGGTCCAGGAAATACGCCTCGACCTTGCCCTTGACCTTGATGGTCATCGGGTTGCCGCGGCGGTCGCGGGCCTTGCCGGCCTGCACGCGGATCCAGCCTTCGCTGACCGAGTATTCCTCGACGTTGTCGCGCTCGACGTCGTTGAAACGCACGCCAACGCCGCGCTCCAGCGCCTGCGCATCATGGAAGGGGCTGGCCGGGTTGATCGCCAGGTGGTCGGGAGGGGTATCGCTCATCGCTTCATTCACAGTGACGGCCACCAAGGCCGGCTTCAGCGGCACAGGATAAACCGTAGAATGCCGGCCTGCCCCAGAGGAAGTTCCGCCATGCCCGACAACAGCGACTATTTCGACTTCGAGGAAGACATCCACGACTTCGACGAAGACGGCTTCGAGGCGCGGGTCTGGAACCTGCTGGTACTGATCAACCCGGGCGACGAAGAGCTGGCCCTGCAGCAGTTCAACCGCTGGCGCGAGCACCTGGCCGAGGACGGGCAGCCGCTGGAAGCGGACAGCGACTGGCTGCCAGCGCTGTTCACGGCCATTGCCTGGCAGTCCGGTTTCGAGGTGGAACGAGATGACCTGGAATCGCTGCAGTCGGCGGTGAACGAGCTGTCGGCGCGCTTCAACCTGCAGCTGGACTGGGGCGGCGACCTGGACGACGAGGACTTCGCCGAAGACCTGGACGGCGTGCAGCTGATGTCCACCGCATTCGACCGCCTGCGCGAGCACAATTACACGCTGTGGAGCGTGGATGCCGGCAGCGACGGCTTCACCGGCGTGATGGCGCTGACCCGCGACGACGACGCGATGCTGGCGCTGTGCTCGCTGCTGAACGTGGAAATCCGGCTGGGCAGCGACCCGTTCTGAGATTGATCGGTAGCGCCGGGCCATGCCCGGCGCTCCCATCTACGGCCGGTACTGCGCCCTGGCGTTGGCGATCACCGCTTTGACCAGCGCGCGGTCGGTGTGCCTTGAGATCGCCCGCGCACCGAGCGCGATCGCCTGTGCGCGCAGCTCGGAAGTGACATCGTAGTGGGCACCGCTGGCCTTGTTCTGGAAGGCCCGCGGGGGAATGCCGAGCTGCGCCGCCATCGCGTGCAGCTCGGCCAGGGTGTCGGCCATCAGGTGCGCCCAGCGCTGTCCGCGCCAGGGATGCACCGCGTCATCGACGTAGACTGTCACCGCCGCGGCCGGTTCAGGCCTGCGGCTTGCTGTCGCTGTCAGCGGCCGGAGTGGCCTCGGCAGCGGCTTCTTCGGCCACGTCGCCCTCGGCGGCTTCGCCTTCCTCGCCTTCAGCAGCGTCGACGCCTTCGAACTCGGCAACCAGCTTGTCCAGGTACTCGTCGGCGGTCTGCTCGGATTCGGCCGCCAGGGTGTCCAGCAGCTTCTGCAGCAGTTCGGAGTACTCCAGGTTGACCTTGCGGCCTTCCTTCTCCTGCACGTTGGCCAGGTGCTTGAGCATGGCCAGCATCGGCACCGGGTTCTCGGCGTTGCCCATGGTCTGGCCGCCGATGGCCAGCAGCCACTCACGGCCCTGCAGGCCGATGGCCGCGACCACCTGGCCGTCTTCGTTGGTCAGCACGGCATGGTTCTGCACCTGCTGCTGCGCGTTCAGGCGCAGGAACGGGCGCTTGGCCTGCTGCTTCTTGCGCTTGTCGCGCTTGGCCTTGGAGTTCTGGGACATGGGGTGGGGTCACCTGGAAACGGAAAGACCACCATTGTAGCGGGTGCGCCGGGTCATGCCCCTGGTGGGTGCGGACCTTGGTCCGCACGCTTTTCCCGGATGTGCGGACCAAGGTCCGCACCTACCGTTTACTTTGCCGGACCCTGCGCGGCCTGCACGTCCGGGTCGGCGGCGGGGGCCGACAGCCCCACCTGCGGGCCGGCACCGGCCAGGGCGGCTGCTTCGGCGGCCTGGGTCATCACCACGATGCTGATGCGGCGGTTGATCGGATTCTGCGGGTCGGCCTTGTCGAACAGCACCGACGAAGACAGGCCGACCACGCGGGTGATCTTGCTGTCCTCCAGGCCGCCGTCCACCAGTGCGCGCCGTGCGGCGTTGGCACGATCGGCGCTCAGTTCCCAGTTGCCGTAGCCGCGCGCGGCCGAATAGGCGGTGATGTCGGTGTGGCCGGTCAGGCTGATCCGGTTCGGCACGTGGTTCAGGTAGTTGGCCAACTCGTGCAGGATCTGCTGCGTGTACGGCTTCAGCGTGGCGCTGCCGAGGTCGAACATCGGCCGGTTCTGCTTGTCCACGATCTGGATGCGCAGGCCTTCCGGGGTCAGATCCAGCAGCAGCTGGTCCTTGAACGGCTCCAGCGCCTGGCTCTTGCTGATCGCCTCCTGCAGTTCCTTCATCAGCGCTTCCAGCTGCTGCTTGTCGCGCTGCTGCTGGTCCACCGGCTGCGGCACCGCTTCCTTCTGGTTCTGGAAGGGATCGTTGCTGCTGCCCCGCGAGATGTCGGTGGCACCACCGAGCTTGATCATCGAGGTGCTGGCGCCACCCGGGCCGGCCATGCCGGGCGCCGGCGTGGCGTTCTGCCCGCTCAGCGGGCTGGGGTTGCGGAAGTACTCGGAAATGGCCGCACGGTCGTTCTTGTTGGTGGTGGCCATCAGCCACAGCACCAGGAAGAACGCCATCATCGCGGTCACGAAGTCGGCATACGCCACCTTCCACGAACCGCCATGATGGGCGGCGTGGCCGGCCTTCTTGACCCGACGGACGATGACGGTGGGCTTGGTCTCGGCCATGGCTTACTTGACCGTCTTCAGGTGCTGCTCGAAATCGGAGAAGGCCGGGCGCACGTTCGACGGCAGCGTCTTGCGGGCGAATTCCAGCGCGATCTTCGGGTTGTAGCCACGCAGGCAGGCCAGCAGCGCGGTCTTCACCGATTCGTAGATGCGGCTGTCCTGCTCGGCGCGCGCTTCCATCGCTGCCGCCATCGGGCCGACGAAACCGTAGCCCAGCAGGATGCCCAGGAAGGTACCGACCAGCGCGCCGGCCACATGGCCGCCGACCTCGACGATATCCCCGCCGATCGAACCCATGGTGATGACGATGCCGAGCACCGCCGCGACGATGCCGAAACCGGGCAGTCCGTCGGCGACCTTGGTCAGCACCTGCGACGGCGCCATGGCCTCGGCGTGGTGCTTTTCCAGCTCCAGTTCCAGCAGCGGCTCCAGCTCGTGTGGCTCGATGTTGCTGCCGATCATCAGGCGCAGGCAGTCGGTGATGAAGTCGATCAGGTGGTGGTCGGCCTGCACCTTGGGGTAGTTGCCGAACAGCGCGCTTTCGGCCGGGCGCTCGACGTGGTCTTCCAGCGCCATGAAGCCTTCGCGGCGGGCCTTGTTGAGCAGTTCATAGAGCAGGCTGAGGACATCGATGTAGTCCTGCTGCTTGTAGCGCGGGCCCTTGAACACGCCGACCATGGCCTGCAGGGTCTGCTTGACCGTCTTGGCCGGGGTGCCGACCAGGAAGGCGCCGAGCGCGGCGCCACCGATGATGACCAGCTCGTAGGGCTGCCAGAGGGCACCCAGGCGGCCGTGGGCACCGAGATAGCCCCCGATCACGCTGACGATGACGACCAGGAATCCAACGATGATGAGCATGGGGCGACGCAAGGAGAGGGGATATCTCCTTGTCGGCCCGTCGCCCGGTTTTCTGAAGAGGGAATTCTGTGAAATCGGTCAGCGGGGTGTTTCAGCCCGCCACGCCGCTTTCGGCGCCGCCACGCTGCAACGGGTCGGGCCAGGGCTCGCCATTGCCGGTGAACAAAAGTGAGACGGAGTTCAGGCAGTGGCGCTCGTAGGTGGGCGGCGGGCCGTCCGGGAATACGTGGCCCAGATGGCTGCCACAGCGCGCACAGGTGATCTCGGTGCGGACCATGCCGTGGCTGGTATCGCGGATTTCGCGCACGTGTGCCGGGTCGAACGGGGCGAAGAAGCTCGGCCAACCGGTGCCGGAATCGAACTTGGTGCTGGAGCGGAACAGCGGCAGTGCGCACAGCCGGCAGCAGTAGACGCCCTCGCGCTTGTTGTCGAGGAACACGCCGCAGAACGGCGCCTCGGTACCGTGCTGCAGCAGCACGCGGCGCTCTTCACTGCTGAGGCCGGCGATCAGCGCCTCGGTCTGGGTGGCGGTGGGGGGCGTCAGGTCGAAGGCAGTCATGGCGGCGCTCCGTGGGGGTTGATGGCCTGGGGATGGCGGAAAACGTGGGGGTGCCGGCGCGCGCTTGCAAGTGTGATGGCCGTTCATGGCCGGCACACAGGTGCAGGCGCAAGGTAAATGTGATCCACGCCGGAGCGTGACATGAAACCGACCCTTTCCCTGCTGTTGATGGCCCTGTTGCCCCTGGTCGCGCAGGCCCAGGTACCGACGTCGTCGAGCCCGACCGCCACCCGCAGTGCCACCACCGTGGCACCGCAGCCGGTGATGCCGCCGCCGCAGGCCGCTCGCCCGCAGCCGCAGGTCCTGCCGTCGCCGCAGCCGGCGCAGCCGATCAGGTCCACCGGTCCCGCCCAGATCGCGCCCACCCCGGCGCCGAAGCCGGCCGACAAGGTGTACGACCGCAATGGCCGCATCGTCCCCGGGGTACGCCCGGCCGGTCCGAACCGCGTGTTCGATTCGCGTACCGGCCGCTATTACGACAGCGTGCCGGCCGGCGATGGCCAGCAGATCAAGCGCTGATCTCGGGTGCCAAACGAGGTTGGCGGCTACCGCACGCTGTCCGGCCTGAACGCACGAAAACAACCCGCTGCAGATCACTGCTTTTTCGCCTGCGATTAACCGTTCCGGGACCAACGTGACCGTGCGCCGGCATTGCGCCGCCGCATGTCCTTCGTCCACTGGATCGCGATCATGAAAAACCAGCAGAACCGTCATCCCGGCAAGGAACCGCAGGGCCGCAACCCGCAGCAACAACAGCAGCAACAGCAACAGCAACAGCAACAGCAGCAGATGGAGCCGCAGCAGCCGCACAAGGGTGGCAAGCAGCAGGAACAGCGCTCGCAGAAGCATCCGCAGCAGCGCTGACGGACCCGGGGGTCAGAGCCCGCTGCACGGGATCTGGCCCCACTACCGTTCCGGACTCAATCCGGAATCGGCAGGCTCAGCGTTTCCTTCACTTCTTCCATCACGATGTAGCTCTTCGACTCACGCACATGCGGCAGTGTCAGCAGGGTGCTGCCGAGCAGCTTGCGGTAGGAGGCCATCTCGCTGATCCGCGCCTTCAGCAGGTAATCGAAGTCGCCCGAGACCAGATGGCACTCCAGCACGTTGGGCAGCTTCAGGGCGGCGCGCCGGAACTCCTCGAAGATGTCACCGGACTTGTAGGCCAGGCTGATCTCCACGAATACCAGCAGGCTGGCCTTCACCGCCGCCGGGTCCAAGTGGGCGTGGTAGCCGGTGATCACCCCCTCGCGCTCGAGCCGGCGCACGCGCTCGGTACACGGGGTGGTGGACAGGCCGACCCGCTCGCCCAGTTCGGTGAAGGAGATACGGCCCTCGGCCTGCAGGATGCGCAGGATCTTGCGATCGATCTTGTCCAGTTCGCGGGTACGGGTGGCCATGGCCGTCAACCTTGGGGAATGAATTGCAGGGGAACATCCTGCCGGTTGATCGCAAATCAGGCAAATCAACTGGGAATGGCTGTCTATACTTCCCCAATTATGGTCCCGGCACGCTCCAGTGCAGGGAATGATCGGGTTGGAGAAGTCCCATGCGAGTCCTAGTTCTCGGCAGCGGCGTGATCGGCACCACCAGTGCCTGGTACCTGCGACAGGCCGGGTTTGAAGTCACGGTCATCGACCGCCAACCCGGCCCGGCGCTGGAAACCAGCTTTGCCAATGCCGGCCAGCTGTCGTTCGGCTACACCTCGCCGTGGGCCGCCCCGGGCGTGCCGAAGAAGGCCATCGGTTGGCTGTTCGAGAAGCATGCGCCGCTGGCGATCAAGCCGGGCATGGACCTGGCCCAGTACCGCTGGCTGTGGCAGATGCTGCGCAACTGCACCCACGAGCGCTACGCGATCAACAAGGCGCGCATGGTGCGCATGTCCGAGTACAGCCGCGACTGCCTGAACGAGCTGCGCGCGCAGATCGGCATCGAGTTCGAAGGCCGCGACCTGGGCACCACCCAGCTGTTCCGCACCCAGCAGCAGCTGGATGCCTCGGCGCAGGACATCGAGATCCTGGCCCAGTACGGCGTGCCGTACGAGGTACTGGACCGCGCCGGCATCATCCAGGCCGAACCGGCCTTGGCCCATGTCGATGGCTTGGTCGGCGCGCTGCGCCTGCCACGTGACCAGACCGGCGACTGCCAGCTGTTCACCCGCCGCCTGGCGCAGATGTGCGTGGATGCCGGTGTCGAGTTCCGTTTCGACCAGGACATCACCGGCCTGGAATTCGATGGCGACCGCATCACCGGCGTACGCATCGACGGCAAGCTGGAAACCGCCGACCGCTTCGTGGTCGCGCTCGGCAGCTACTCGCCGGCGCTGGTCGCATCGTTGGGCATGCGCCTGCCGGTGTATCCGCTGAAGGGTTACTCGCTGACCTTGCCGATCACCGACCCGGCGATGGCGCCGACCTCGACCATCCTCGATGAGAGCTACAAGGTGGCGGTGACCCGTTTTGACGACCGCATCCGCGTCGGTGGCATGGCCGAAGTGGCCGGCTTCGACCTGTCGCTGTCGCAGCGCCGTCGCGAGACCCTGGAGCTGGTGGTCAGCGATCTCTACCCGAAGGGCGGTGACCTGTCGCGCGCGCAGTTCTGGACCGGCCTGCGCCCGGCCACGCCGGACGGTACGCCGGTGATCGGCGCCACGCCGTTCCGCAACCTGTACCTCAACACTGGGCACGGCACGCTGGGCTGGACCATGGCGTGCGGCTCGGGCCGCTACCTGGCCGACCTGATGAGCGCGCGCCAGCCGCAGATCAGCACCGAAGGCCTGGATATTTTCCGCTACGGCCAGTACGGTCACGCGCCGCAACAAGAGAACCGCACATGCGTCCTGCCCGCGCGCTGATCGATCTGGGCGCCCTGCGCAGCAACTACCGGCTCGCCCGTGAACTGGGCGGTGGCAAGGCCCTGGCGATCATCAAGGCCGATGCCTATGGCCACGGCGCAGTGCGCTGTGCGCAGGCACTGGAAGGCGAGGCCGATGGTTTCGGCGTGGCCACCATCGAAGAGGCGCTGGAACTGCGCCAGGCCGGCATCCGTGCGCCGATCCTGCTGCTGGAAGGCATCTTCGAGCCCAGCGACATGGCGCTGGTGGCCGAACACGATTTCTGGTTCGCGGTGGGCTCGCCGTGGCAGCTGGAAGCCCTGGTCGCGTTCGACAGCCCGCGCCCGCTGACGGTGTGGCTGAAGCTGGACAGCGGCATGCATCGCCTCGGCCTGGACGTGGACAGCTTCCGCGCGGCGCATGCACGCCTGTTGGCGCTGCCGCAGGTCGAACGCATCGTGCTGATGACCCACCTGGCGCGTGCCGACGAACTGGACAGCGAACGCACCCACGAGCAGGCGGCGACGTTCGCGCGGGCCATCGACGGCCTCGATGGCGAGACCAGCGTGTGCAACTCGCCGGCGCTGCTGGGCTGGCCAGATGTACGCAGCGACTGGGTGCGCCCGGGCCTGATGCTGTACGGCGCCAATCCGCTGCCTGACAACACCGCGCTGACCGAGCGCCTGCGCCCGGTGATGACGATGCAGTCGAAGGTGATCGCCGAACGCTGGATCGAGGCCGGTGAGCCGGTGGGCTATGGCGCGCGCTTCGTGGCCAAGGCACGCACCCGCGTGGGCGTGGTCGCGCTCGGCTATGCCGACGGTTATCCGCAGTTTGCCCCGAATGGCACCCCGGCGCTGATCGATGGTCAGCCCGGTGCCCTGATCGGGCGCGTGTCCATGGACATGCTGACCGTGGACCTGACCGCGCACGCGCAGGCCGGCATCGGCAGTGTGGTGGAACTGTGGGGCAGTGCACCGACGCTGTCCGAACTGGCGCCGCGCTGCGGCGTGAGTGCGTACCAGCTGCCCTGCGCGGTCAAGCGCGTGGCGAAGGTCTATCAGGACTGACCGAACGCTGGCCGTGCACGGCTCTGGTAGCGGCCGACCTTGGTCGGCGCTGTGAATGCGTGTCGACCAAGGTCCACACCTACCGGTAGGGACCGGTCGGCGCGCACGGCTCTGGTAGCGGCCGACCTTGGTCGGCGCTCTGAATGCGTGTCGACCAAGGTCGACACCTACCGGTAGGGACTGGTCGGCGTGCTCGGCACTGGTAGCGGCCGACCTTGGTCGGCGCTTTGAATGCGTGTCGACCAAGGTCGACACCTACCGGTGAGTCGCGCCGCCCGGGATCATCGCGCGGCGGTGGCCTGGCTGGCCAGCTGCCGCTTCACCCAGTCATCGATCAGGCGCTTCTCGTAGCGCAGCGGATCACTGTCGCTCTTCAGCCCCAGGTTGTGCAGGTAGCCGGTATCGCTGAGGCGCACATCGCCCTCGCTGACGATACGGCCGCTGGCGTCCTTCAACGTGTACTGCAGGCTGATCCGCGGCGGGTAGATGTCACGCATGATCCGGATGTCGCGGCCACGCGGGCCATGCCACGGCTCGTAGTCACCGGCGCGCTTGATGTCGACCAGGGTCACATCGAGGGTCTGCCCAGGCTGCAGCGGCTTGGCGGCGGTGGTCTGCAGGTAGCGTGCCAGCTGCTGTACCCAGTCGCCACGCTCGGCCTCGAAGCGGTTGGTGCTCTGGCGGATCTCGGTGAATTTGGCCGGGTCCTCCCATTTCACGCTGACCGGGCCATCGGCCTGCAACGCACGTGGCGCGTCCGCATCGGTCACGGTGCGCGGTGCAGCGGCGGCGCCGCCCGCCACCAGGGCGCCTGCCAGCAGGGCAATCGCGAGTGAGCGTTTCATGACGGTCTCCTGCGTCCCCGCGATGGGGACGATGTTGATCACAGATCGAGTGTGATCCTGCGGCCGGGGCGCCGCAATGGCAGATTGCGTCATGCGCAAGAGTGGTTGCCGCCAATTCATCGTCGTCAACCATGACTGACGGCGCTTGACGCTGTGAATACGCCCTTTGGAAGATGCTGTGCCTCCAACCCGGCCTGCACTGACGCCCTTGTCCACACTGCCGCCCCTCGTGGAGCGCCCACCGATGATGGTGCCGGCGCCCGAACCCGACCTGCATCATGGCGTGCTTGAGCGCATCAACGCCGGTTTCTGCGTGATCCAGGTGCTGTTCGAGGGCGATCGTGCGGTCGACTATCGTTTCATCGAGGTCAACGACGCATTCGAGCGCCACACCGGCCTGAAGGATGCGCGTGGCCAGCGCATGACGGCGCTGGAACCGGGCCACGAGGAAGACTGGTTCCGCATCTACGGCGAAGTTGCCCGCAGTGGCCGGCCGGCACAGTTCGAGATGGAAGCGCGTGCGCTGGGCCGCTCGTTCGCGGTGGATGCGGTGCGCGTGGGCCGCCCGGGTGAGGACAAGGTCGGCATCCTGTTCTTCGACATCACCGCGCGCAAGCAGATGGAAGTGGAGCTGGGCGAAAGCGAAGCCCGCTTCAGTGCGCTGGCCGATGGCCTGCCGATGCCGGTGTGGGTGCTCGACGAGCGCGGCCATGCCCGTTTCGTCAACAGCGCTTTCAGTGAGTTCTTCGGCGGCGACGAGACGCGCGTGCCGGAAGATGTCTGGCGTGGCCTGGTGCACCCGGACGATGCGTCGGTGTTCGAGTACGAACTGCAGGAAGCGCTGAAGGCGCAGCGGTCGATGCATGCGCTGGTGCGGGCCCGACGCGCCGATGGCGACTGGCGTTGGTTGGAGATGAACGCGCGTCCGCGCTTCTCGCGGATGGGCCGCTTCATCGGCCTGGCCGGCAGCAGCCCGGACGTGACCGAACGCCGCGAGATCGAACTGGCCCGCGAGGAGCTGCTGCAGTCCGAGCGTGCCGCGCGCAGCGCAGCCGAGAACATGGCGCGGCTGAAGGACGAGTTCCTGGCCACGCTGTCGCATGAACTGCGTACGCCACTGACCACCATCCTCGGTTGGAGCGAACTGCTGCTGCAGCGCGTGGACAACACCAGCCCGCTGTACAAGGGCCTGAACGTGATCGCCAACAGCGCCGGTGCGCAGAAGCGGCTGATCTCGGACATGCTCGACCTCAGCAGCATGCTGCTGGGCAAGGTGCAGCTGGAGGTGGAGATACTGGATCTGCGCGACCTGCTGGGCGAAGCCATCGGCGCGCAGGAGCTGGTCGCCGAAGGCAAGGCGCTGGACGTGAGCCTGCAGCTGCCGGAGCAGCCCAGCCTGGTGCTGGGCGATGCCACCCGCCTGCAGCAGGTGTTGTGGAACCTGCTGTCGAATGCGATCAAGTTCACCCCGGCCGAAGGCCGCATCGATCTGCAGCTGCAGGCCGACGGCAACCACTGGGTGATCACCGTGCGCGACACCGGCGACGGCATCGCGCCCGAATTCCTCAATCATCTGTTCAGCCGCTTCCGCCAGGCCGATGGCACCACCACCCGACGGCATGGCGGCCTCGGCCTGGGTCTGGCAATCGTGCAGCAGCTGGTCGAACTGCATGGCGGTACCGTCGCCGCCGCCAGCGAGGGCCATGGCCACGGCGCCACCTTCACCGTGCGCCTGCCGCAGCACATTCCCGATGCCGAACGGCGGCCGCTGCGCGAAGTGATCAGCGGACCGATCCTGGAGCCGGTGATCGTCGAGCCGTATCCGCTGCGTGGCATGCACGTGCTGGCGGTGGAAGACCAGCCGGAAGTGCTGGAGTACCTGCGGCGCATGCTGGAAGAGCAGGGCGCAAGCGTGTCGGCAGCCAGCTCGGCCGGTGAAGCGCTGGCGCTGCTGGCCGATACCGGGCACCTGCAGTACCACGTGATGCTGACCGACATCGGCATGCCGGGCATGGATGGCTATGGCCTGGTGCGCACGCTGCGCGAGGACATGGGCGTGGATGCGATGACCCTGCCGGCGGTTGCCGTGACCGCGCTGGCACGTGCCGATGACCGGCGCCGAGCGCTGGCGTCGGGCTTCCAGGAACACGTGGCCAAGCCGTACTCGGTGGCACAGCTGGTGGCTGCGGTACGCAAAGTGCAGGTGCCACGCGCGGACAGCGCGCTGCACTGAGCATTCACGGCCGATCGGCGACCCTGCACGCAGGAGGTCGCCGATGTCCCGTACAGCTCCCCGCATCCACACCGATCCGGCGCAGATCGCGCGCCTGGAAGCCCTGCTGCCGCAGCTGGAAGGCGAAACGCAGGTGGAACTGACCCTGCACGATGGTCGCCGACTGCTCGGCACCGTCGCCGTGAAACCGACGGTGCAGCAATACCGCAACGAGGCCGGCGACGAAGGCAGCAACGGCCAGCTGCGCCTGGATGACTACGACACGCCGGTGCAGCAGCACCATGTGTGGCTGGATGAGATCGCCAGCATCCGCAGGTTGCCGCCCAGGGTCTGACGGCAACCTGCCAACCCCATCCACGCATGGCGTGGATCTACTGGAAAGGGCCACGCATGGATGTGCGTGACCTCGTCATCGGCCAGGCCTCATGCCGTCCACGCACAGCGTGGATTTTCCAGAGGTTGCAGTAGAGCCACGCCATGCGTGGCTGTTGGGATCAATGCTCGAACAACGTAGGCGTCGCCTCGAACCGGCGCGCATAGGCGCGTTCTTCCGCCACCCTCGCCACCTCGTCGTCGGCCAGGTCCGGTGCGCCGTACACCGCATAGGCCACGCTTCCGTCGGCACCATGGCCGACCTGGTGCAGCCGGTAGCGCGAGTGGCCACCGCCGGTGTCCTCGGGGTAATGCACGGGCGGATGGCTGCCTTCCAGGTCCATTTCACTGTTGTCGACCACGCCACCGACGAACAAGGCTCGCATGCAGGTTCTCCTGGGTTTCCGGGGGAGCCTCTACCCTGAACGTTTCAATGTTGCTGGCAGATCAAGGCCCCGTTCGGGTTTCGCAAAGCGGCCGCCGGGGCCGGCCCGGCCAAGCCGGTACAATGGACGGCCCTCACGCTTGAAGTACCCGCGCCGATGGCCTCCAGCGACGACGCCCCCCTGCAGACCCTGTTCCTGCCGTTCTCCCAAGGCGCCCTGCGCTGGCCGGAGGGCCCGGTGGCCTTCCTGCGTGCCCGCGACGGCTGGCCGCTGCGCGAAGTGGCCGGCAACCGCGAAGTGCATTGCGAGCAGAGCTTTGCCCCGTTCGCGCAGCCGCTGCAGCAGGCCGCCGGCTGGACCGTCAGCGGCCAGCTGGATGATGTGGCCGGCAAGGGCCGCTACCCGCTGGTGCTGGTGCTGCCGCCGCGCCAGCGCGAGGAGGCCCGTGCCCTGTTCGCGCGCGCGCTGGCGCTGGTCGCCGACGGCGGCCGCATCGTCGCCTGCCAGTCCAACAACGAAGGTGCACGTTCGGGCGAGGGTGACCTCAAGCAACTGACCGGCCTCGGCGGCAGCCTGACCAAGAACCACTGTCGCGTGTACTGGACCGCCCCGATGCAGGGCCAGCACGACGCCGACCTGGCCAAGCGCTGGTCGGCACTGGATGCGGTGCGGCCGATCGTCGGCGGCCGTTTCCTCAGCCGCCCGGGCGTGTTCGCCTGGGATCGCATCGACCCGGCGTCGGCGCTGTTGGCCGAGCATCTGCCGGCCGACCTGGCCGGGCGTGCCGCCGACCTCGGCGCGGGCTATGGCTACCTGTCGCGCGAGCTGCTGGAACGCTGCCCGAAGATCACCGCGCTGGATCTGTACGAAGCCGAGCAGCGTGCGTTGGCCCTGGCCGAACTGAACCTGGCGCCGCCGCCGCGCGCGCTGCCGCTGCGCTTCCTGTGGCAGGACGTCACCGCGGGTATCGAACCGGGCTACGACGTCATCATCAGCAACCCGCCGTTCCACACGCCGTCGCGCGCCGATCGCCCGGACATCGGCCAGCGCTTCATCGCCGTGGCCGCGCAGGCGCTGCGCCCGGGCGGACGCCTGTACGTGGTGGCCAACCGCCACCTGCCGTACGAGTACACGCTCAACGAGAGCTTTGGCGCGGTGCGCGTGATCGCCGAGCGTGATGGCTTCAAGCTGGTGGAAGCGGTGAAGGGGAAGGGCAAGTGAAGCTGGTCAAGCTCATCGCCAACCTGGGCTATGGCAGCCGCAAGCAGGTGCAGTGGATGTTCCGCGAAGGCCGCGTCACCGACGCCGACGGCGAGGTGCTGTATGCCGACGACCAGGTGCCGCACGAGGCGATCCGGGTCGACGGCGAGCCGCTGGACCCGCCGGTGGGGCTGTCGATCGCGCTGCACAAGCCGGCCGGCTACACCTGTTCGACCAAGGACACCGGCCGCTTGATCTACGACCTGCTGCCGCCGCGCTTCCGTGACCGCGATCCGGTGCTGTCCACCGTGGGCCGCCTCGACCGCGAGACCAGCGGCCTGCTGCTGCTGACCGAGGATGGTGGCCTGCTGCACCGGATCATCTCGCCGAAGTCGAAGCTGCCCAAGGTCTACGAAGTGGAACTGAGCGACGACCTGCGCGGCGACGAAGTGGCGTTGTTCGCCAGCGGTACGCTGATGCTGGAGTCCGAGAAGACCCCCCTGCTGCCGGCTGAACTGGAAGTGCTGGATGCGCGTCGCGCACGCCTGGTACTGCATGAAGGCCGCTACCATCAGGTACGCCGCATGTTCGCCGCCACCGGCAACCACGTGCAGACCCTGCACCGCAGCCGCGTCGGCGGGCTGGACCTGCAGGGACTGGACGAGGGGCAATGGCGGCAGCTCACCTCCACCGATCTGGATACGCTGTTCGCTCCATGACCACCATCGCTGCGCTGCCGTTCCTGCCCGACGCCGTCATCTTTGACATGGACGGCCTGATGATCGACAGCGAGCGGGTCTCGCTGGCCTGCTGGAGCGAGGCCGCCGACGAGTTCGGACTGGGCCTGGACGAGGCGGTGTTCCTGCGCATGGTCGGCCTCGGTGACCGTGACACGCACGCGCTGCTGCGTGCGCAGGGCATCGAGGACAGCGTGATCGAAGCGGTGGCCGCACGCTGCCATGAGCTGTACGAAGCACGCACACAGACCGGCCTGCCGCTGCGTCCGGGCATTCTGGAGCTGCTGGAGCTGCTGAAAGCGCACGCGGTACCGCGCGCGGTGGCAACCACCACGCGGCAGCCGCGGGCCAACCGCAAGCTGGCCGCTGCCGGCCTGCTGCCGTATTTCGATGCCGTGATCACCAGTGGTGATGTGGCGCGGCCGAAGCCGGCGCCGGATATCTACCTGCTGGCCGCGCAGCGGCTGGGCCAGGTGCCCGAGCGCTGCCTGGCGCTGGAAGACTCACCGGCCGGCACGCGTGCAGCGCTGGCTGCCGGCATGACCGTGATCCAGGTGCCGGACCTGGTGCATCCGGATGAAGAGCTGCGCGCACTGGGTCACCGCATCGTCGGCTCGCTGGTGGACGCGCACGCGCTGCTGCTGCCGCTGCTGCCGAGGTAACGGTGGGCGCCGACCGTGGGTCGGCACACCCAATGCCCCGGCAGGTGCCAACCTTGGTTGGCACGCCCAAACGCCCTGGTAGGTGCCGACTTTGGTTGGCACGCCCAAACGCCCCGGTAGGTGCCAACCTTGGTTGGCACGCTTTTCAATGCAGTCGAGCAAGCTCGACTCTACGGGTGCCGACCGTTGGTCGGCACACCTGCCCCATCACACCCGCCCGAACACCAGTGCAGCGTTGGTGCCACCGAAGCCAAAGCTGTTGGACATCACCGTATCCAGCTTCTGCTCGCGGCTCTCGCGCAGGATCGGGAAGCTTTCCACCTTCGGGTCCAGTTCGCCGATGTTGGCCGAACCGGCAACGAAGCCATCGCGCATCATCAGCAGGCAGTAGATCGCCTCATGCACGCTGGCCGCACCCAGCGAATGGCCGGACAGCGCCTTGGTCGAGGACAGCGGTGGCACCGCATCGCCGAACACTTCGCGGATCGCGTTGAGCTCGGTGACGTCGCCCAGCGGCGTGGAAGTGCCGTGGGTGTTGAGATAGTCCAGCGGACGATCGACGTCCTGCAGCGCCATCTTCATGCAGCGCACCGCGCCTTCACCGGACGGCGCGACCATGTCGGCGCCATCGGACGTCACGCCATAGCCGATCAGCTCGGCATGGATGTGCGCACCGCGCGCAACCGCGTGGTCGTAGTCCTCCAGCACCAGCATGCCGCCGCCACCGGCGATGACGAAGCCGTCGCGGTCCTTGTCGTATGGACGCGAGGCGCTGGCCGGGGTCTCGTTGAAGCTGGTCGACAGCGCACCCATCGCATCGAACATCACGCTCATCGACCAGTGCAGGTCTTCACCGCCACCGGCGAACATGATGTCCTGCGCGCCATGGCGGATCATGTCCGCGGCGGCGCCGATGCAGTGCGCCGAGGTCGCGCAGGCGGCCGACAGCGAGTAGCTGACACCCTTGATCTGGTAGGCCGTGGCCAGGCAGGCCGAGACCGTCGAGCACATCGTGCGCGGCACCATGTACGGGCCGACCTTGCGCACACCGCGTTCGCGCAGCAGGTCGACTGCGCCGATCTGCCATTCGCTGGAGCCGCCGCCGGAACCGGCGATCAGGCCGGTGCGCAGGTTGCTGACCTGCTCGGGGCTGAGCCCGGCATCGGCGATCGCATCGCGCATGGACAGGTAGGCGAAGGCCGCCGCATCGCTCATGAAGCGCTTCTGCTTGCGGTCGATCAGCGCCTCCAGGTCGAGGTCGACGCGACCGCCTACCTGGCTGCGCAGGCCCGCTTCGGCGTGGTCGGCCAGGGCGGTGATGCCCGAGCGCCCTTCGCGCAGCGCAGCCGAAACGGTATCCAGATCATTGCCGAGGCAGGACGTGATGCCCATGCCGGTGATGACGACGCGACGCATCAGAAGCTCCCGGTTTCAGTGAACAGGCCGACGCGCAGGTCGCGCGCGCTGTAGATTTCGCGGTCATCCACGTACATGCGGGCGTCCGACTGGGCCATCACCAGCTTGCGGTTGATGACACGGCTGATGTCGATCTCGTAGCGCACCAGTTTGGCCTCCGGCAGTACCTGGCCGGTGAACTTCACCTCGCCGCAGCCCAGTGCGCGGCCCTTGCCGGGGGCGCCCAGCCAGGTCAGGAAGAAGCCGGTCAGCTGCCACATGGCATCCAGGCCGAGGCAGCCGGGCATCACCGGGTCGCCGGTGAAGTGGCAGCCGAAGAACCACAGGTCCGGGCGGATATCCAGTTCGGCGCGTACCATGCCCTTGCCATGCGGTCCGCCGTCCTCGCGGATGTCGGTGATGCGGTCGAACATCAGCATCGGATCGTTGGGCAAACGGCCGGCGGCGGTGCCGAACAGTTCACCGCGTGCGCTGGCCAGCAGCTGTTCGCGGTTGAACGCGTGGAGACGGGTCATGAAGCACAATCCTGGAAGCGGGGAAACAGGGAAACAAGCGCTCGAGGATGCCCGTGGAAACTGCGCCGATCAAACATTTCAACCGTACGCAACCGTAGTGTTTTCAAGGGAATACGCGCATCCTGTTGATGTGCAACGACCATACTTCGGCGTGTGGCCCACCCGGCCCGGCCCCGCCTTTCCCACCTGACATGACCCGACTGCGCAAGATCATCCACGTTGACATGGACGCGTTCTACGCGTCGGTGGAGCAGCGCGACGATCCGTCACTGCGCGGCAAGCCGGTGGTCGTGGCATGGCGGGGTGCCCGCTCGGTGGTGTGTGCGGCGTCCTACGAGGCGCGCGTGTTCGGCGTGCGTTCGGCGATGCCCGCCGTGCGTGCCGAGCGCCTGTGCCCGGACGCGATCTTCGTGCCGCCGGACTTCGCGCGTTACAAGGCGGTGTCACAGCAGGTACGCGCGATCTTCCTGCGCCATACCGACCTGGTCGAGCCGCTGTCGCTGGACGAGGCCTATCTGGACGTGACCGAGCCGAAGAGTGGCATTGAACTGGCCACCGACATCGCCCGCACCATCCGCGCGCAGATCCGCGAGGAAACGAACCTGACTGCTTCAGCCGGGATCGCGCCGAACAAGTTCCTGGCCAAGATCGCCTCGGACTGGCGCAAGCCCGACGGCCAGTTCGTGATTCCACCGCAGCGGGTGGACGCCTTCCTGCTGCCACTGCCGGTGAACCGCGTGCCCGGCGTCGGCAAGGTGATGGAAGGCAAGCTGGCCGCGCGCGGCATCGTCACCTGCGGCGACCTGCGGCAGTGGGCACTGATCGACCTGGAAGAGGCGTTCGGCAGTTTCGGCCGCAGCCTGTACAACCGCGCACGCGGCATCGACGAGCGGCCGGTGGAGCCGGACCAACAGGTGCAGTCGATTTCCTCCGAAGACACCTTCGCCGAAGACCTGCCGTTGGAAGACCTGGGGGAGGCGATCGTGCAGTTGGCAGAGAAAACCTGGAATGCCACGCGCAAGACCGAACGCGTCGGCCACACCGTGGTGCTGAAACTGAAGACCGCGCAGTTCCGCATCCTCACCCGCAGCTTCACCCCGGAGCGCCCGCCGGAATCGATGGAAGAACTGCGCGACATCGCCCTGGCCCTGCGCGCCCGCGTCGACCTGCCGGCGGAGACCCGCTACCGGCTGGTGGGTGTCGGACTCGGTGGCTTCCGCGAAAAGGAGCCGGTGGTGCAGGGGGAACTGTTCGAGCACGGGCCGAACGAGTCCCCACGTAGCTGATCTTCGTGTCGACCAAGGTCGACACCTACCAAGAGCAGGTCATGCCATCCAGACAGGTTGCGGAGACATGCCATCCAGGCAGATCGCAGAGAACTGTCGAAGGCGGGGTGGGTCCGGTTGCGGGGGCGTGAGCGCCATGGATGGCGCGACCGAGCCTCCATGGACGGATTCACGGCGTCCCCCGCAACCGGACCCACCTCGCCATCCCACGGATAGCCAGCTGTTGCTTCGGCTGTTGCCGTTGCATTGAGCAGGTGCAGGGCGCAGCCCTGCAAAAGAAAACTCCCTACCTCATGGCCACTGCATCTCGCCCTTGGCCACCTTCGCACTCAGCTCCAGCGACTCCACGCCCGCCAGCTTCGGGTACCGCGCCTGCATTGCTTTCACCAGCGCCGCACTGTCCTTCGCCTTTGCCGCCTCAACATCGAACGCGCGGATGTAGTCCGAGGTGAAGCGCAGCGCACTGGCATCCAACGCCGCACCCGGCGCGTAATGCCCCGGCACCACCACCTTCGGCTTCAGTGCCTGCAGCCGCTGCAGGGTCTGCAGCCAGTCGGTGTGCGACTTCGGCGTCTGCGTGTCGGCCATCCACACGTGTTCACCGGCCACCACCGGAATGCCACCGACGATCGCGCGCAGCGACGGCACCCACAGCACCGTGCGGTCCGGCGTGGGTCCATCCAGGCCGATCAGCGGCAGGCGCTGGCCTTCCAGTTGCAGGGCATCGCCGTCCAGCACCTGCGGCACCACGATGCGCGCCGGCACGTCGGCGCCCATCTTCGGTCCCCAGTAGGCCAGCTTGCCGGCCTGGGTCTGCTGGATGTGGGCGACGGTCTGCGCAGTGGCGACGACGCGCGCCTGCGGGAACGCGTCCTGCAGCGTGGCCAGGCCGAAGTAGTAGTCCGGATCGCCGTGGCTGATGTAGATGGTGGTCAGCTGCTTGCCGCTGGTGCGGATCAGCTCGACCAGCTTGCGCGCGTCGCTGGCACCAAACTGCGCATTGACCAGGATCGCGTCGTGGCGGCCTTCGATCAGCACCGAGGACACCGAGAACATCGCCTGCGGGCCGGGATGGAAGGTCTGCAGGTGCAGCTGGGATTTCGTGGCCGTGGCCGGCGCCGCGGCGGCCGGCGCGGCGAGCAGTGGCGCACTGGTGAAGCTGGCGGCCAGGGCGAGGGGGAGCAGCAGGGCAGCGGTACGCATGGGGCATTCCTTGTGGCGGACGGCGAGCCGGGCGTGGGCCTGGCTCACAGGTGGGTAGCGCCGGGCCATGCCCGGCGGCCTGGCATCAGTACGCCGCAGTGATGATCTGCTTCGGGTACTGGTGCGCTTCCAGCTCGGCGACGAACGCCGCGCCGTAGTCGGCGTAGCTGATGCGGCTGTGGCCGCTGGCATCAGCCAGGAAGGCCTTGGGCTGTACGCGGTACTGGCCGCGCTCTTCGCCCGGGCCGATTTCGGCGGCCGGCGAGAAGAAGGTCCAGTCCAGGTCATCCACCGCCTGCAGGCGGTTGAACGCCTCACGGTGGGCCAGTGCGTACGGCTTGTAGGCCTCCGGGAAGGTGGGGGTATCGACCAGCTGCACGCCGGGTGCGACTTCGAGGCTGCCGGCGCCACCGACCACCACCAGGCGGGGCACGCCGGCCTTGCGTGCGGCGGCGGCCAGCTGCGCGGCGACCTCGCCGACGCGGCCGATGTCATCGCCCGGGCGCGGGCCGTAGGCACTGGCCAGCACGTCGTGGCCGGTGATGGCGGCAACCAGCGCGTCCTGGTCATCCAGCGAGGCGATCACCGGATGGGCACCGGCCAGCTCGGCCGGGAGGTCCTGCGCGCTGCGTACGATGACAGTGAGTTCGTGGCCGCGGGCCAGCGCGTGGCGGGCGATCTGGCGGCCGATGTTGCCGGTGGAACCAACGAGGGCGATCTTCATGGCAGGACTCCGTGGGGCGGTGTGGGGTGGGAATGGGGCCACTCTAGGCTGCTGCAGTTGATCGAAAAACAGCGTATAACGCGCTTGTTTGTTGCATGGATCGAGCATATGGACCGATTGACCGCCATGACCGTCTTCGTCGAGGTGGCCGAGCGCGGCAGCCTCACCGCCGCCGCCGAGGTGCTGGACATGTCGCGGGCGATGGTCAGCCGCTACCTGGCCGAGGTCGAGGGCTGGCTGGGCGCACGGCTGCTGCACCGGACCACGCGCCGGGTCAGCCTGACCGGTCCTGGAGAGGCGGCACTGGCGCGCTTCCGGCAGATGCTGGCGATCGGTGAAGAACTGCAGGGCGAACTGGCCAGCGATGATCCCGAGCCGCATGGCACGTTGCGGGTGACCGCCAGCGTCTCGTTCGGGCAGAGCCATCTGGCACGGGCGGTGGCTGGCTTCGTCGCGCGCCATCCGGCGGCGCGCATCGAGCTGCTGCTGGTCGACCGCACGGTGAACCTGGTGGAAGAGCGCGTGGATCTGGCGGTGCGCATCGCCCGCCAGATCGACCCGAGCCTGATCGCGCGGCGGCTGGCCACCTGCCGTTCGGTGCTGTGCGCGACGCCGTCCTACCTGCAGGCGCGTGGCACACCGACCGCTCCCGAGCACCTGGCCGCGCACAACTGCCTGACCCACCACTACGTCGGCAAGAGCCTGTGGCAGCTGCACCGCGACGGTCGTTCGCTGTCGGTGGCGGTGGGTGGCAACATCAGCGCCAACGAGGCCTCGCTGCTGCTGGAGGCGGTGCGCGCCGGTGCCGGCATCGCCATGCTGCCGACCTACCAGGTGGCGCCGCTGCTGCGCAGTGGCGAGCTGATCGAACTGCTGCCCGAATTCAGCCTGGACGAACTCGGCATTCATGCCGTGTACGCGTCACGGCGCCAGCAGCCCGCTATCATGCGGCGATTCCTGGATTTCCTGGGCGAGTGTTTCGCCAGCCCGGCCTTCCAGGATCTGGATTGGCGCCCACCGGGCAAGGAGAACACATGAACCATGGACAGGCCTTGATCGACCACAACCGTGCTGCCTGGGACCGCCAGGCCAGCGAAGTGCGCGAATGGTCGCGCCCGGTGGAAAGTTCAACGATTGCCGCCGCGCGCGAAGGCCGCTGGCAGGTGCACCTGACGCCCCGCGCGTTGCCACTGGACTGGATGGGTGATGTGCGCGGCCGTCGCATCCTGTGCCTGGCCTCAGGCGGTGGCCAGCAGGCACCGGTGCTGGCCGCTGCGGGCGCTGACGTCACCGTGTTCGATCTCTCCGACGGGCAGCTGGAACAGGACCGCAGGGTCGCCGCGCGCGATGGCCTGCAGCTGCGCACCGTGCAGGGCGACATGCGCGATCTGCACGTGTTTGCCAACGACAGTTTCGATGTGGTGTTCCACCCGATCTCGAACCTGTACGTGCCTGATGTGCGCCCGGTGTGGACCGAATGCCGCCGCGTGCTGGCACGCGATGGCATGCTGATGGCCAGCTTCTACAACCCGGTGCTGTTCGTCGGCGCGCGCGATCCGCAGCTGGATGCACAGGGCCTGATCCGGCCACAGTACGCCATTCCCTATTCGGACCTGGAAGACCTGGCGCCGGCCGAGCGCGAGGCGAAGCTGGCACGGGGTGACGCGCTGACCTTCGGCCACAGCCTGACCGAACTGATCGGTGGGCAGCTCGATGCCGGCTTCATCATCGATCGCTTCATGGAAGACTGGCAGCCGCAGCCGCGATTCCTGATCGATCGCTATCTGCCCACCTTCCTGGCGACCCGCGCGCGCCGGATCGGCTGAGGCGGATCGGCGCAAAAACCTGCGGCGTACAATGGACGGCCCCACGTCATGCAGGTGCCGTCCCTTGTCGTATCCCTATCCGCTGGTCGTGTTCGACCTTGATGGCACGCTGGTCGACAGCGCAGCTGATATCGCCGAAGCACTGAACCGCACGCTGGAGGACATCGGTGTGGCACGCGTGCCGGAAACCACGGTGCTCGGTTGGATCGGCGACGGTGTGCGCCGCCTGGTCGAACAGGCCGTGCATGCGGCCGGCCGCGAGGTGGACCTGGCCGAAGTGATGCCGGTGTTCATGGTGCACTACCGTGAGTGCCTGCTGCGCAGCCCGCGTCTGTTCGATGGCGTGGCTGAAGCACTGGCGCAACTGCGTGCGCGCAACGTGCCGCTGGCGATCTGCACCAACAAGCCCGAAGCGCTGGTGCCACCGCTGCTGCAGCATCTGGGCATCGGTGATGCGTTCGCGCTGGTGCTGGGGGGCGACTCCCTGCCGCAGCGCAAGCCCAGTGGTGAACCGCTGCGGCATATCGCCGCGCACTTCGGGCTGCCTGTAGAGGCGTGCCTGATGGTCGGTGATTCGTTGACCGACTACCGTGCCGCCGAAGATGCAGGCATGCCGATCGCGCTGGTGCGTTACGGCTATCCGCGCGGCCTGGACCTGGCCACCGCGCATGCGGTGGCGGTGATCGACGACCTGCGTGAACTGCCGGGGTTGCAGGGCTGGTGCAACGGATAACGCCGGTCGCCGGGCGGTAACCGGGCCGACGCAATGGGTAGTGCCGGCCGCTGGCCGGCAACCCGCGATGCGCTGTCGAAGGTCATGATGTTGCCGGCCGGCGGCCGGCACTACCATGACCGTCGCGGTCACTTCGGCTGGTAACGCACGCTCAGCTGGTACTCGCGGCCCGGCTGGTTGAACCACGCCACGGTTTCATACGTGCGGTCGAATACGTTGGCGGCGCGCGCCAGCAGCGACCACGACGGCGTCAGCGCGTACTCGGCGCGCAGGTCCAGCGTGCCGTAGCCACCGACCTTCACCGCGTTGGCCGCATCGTCATAGCGCTTGCCCGCACCCTGCACGGTCAGGCCGGCGCGGAAATCGCCGAAGCGGCGGTCGACGTCCAGGCGCGCGGTCTGCTGCGCACGGCGCGGCAGCCAGTTGTCGAACTGGGTGCTGCCATGGGTGCGGTTGCGCGGGTCGGTGTAGCTCAGCTGCGCGTTGATGTCGAAACCGGCCAACAGCACGCCACCGGTCAGCTCGGCACCGCGGATGCGCGCCTTCTCCACCTGCTGCATCTTCATCGTGGACGCATCGTAGGTGATCAGGTCATCGATGCGGGTCTCGTACACATCCAGGCCCCAATGCCAGCCCTGGCCCTGCTGCGAAACACCGAGATTGGCGCTCTTGGACTTCTCCGGGTTCAACGTCGGCACCCCGCTCCACGGGTCGTACAGGTCGCTGAAGGTCGGCGCCTTGAACGCAGTGCCGTAGCTGGCATTGACGCGCAGGCCGTGCTCCAGTTCCATCGCCCAGCCCACGCTGCCGGTGGCATGGTTGCCGAACTGCTGGTTGTCGTCGTTGCGTGCGCTGGCCTGCAGCTGGTGGCGGCCGAAGCGGCCCTGATACTGCACGAACACGCCGGTGTTGCGACGGCTGTCGACGAGGTAGCCCGCGCTGCTGCCATCCAGGTTGTCTTCGCTCCAGTCCACGCCGGTGCTCAACAGCTGGCCTTCGGCCAAGGTGAAGTCACCCTGCAGCGAGGCGCTGTCGCGGTGGGTCTGCGCGCTGCCGCGTGCGCCGAAGTCGCCGAAGTTGTCCGACTCGTTGTCACTGCGGCCGACGTTGGCTGTGAAAGCCAGGCGTTCAGACGGGGTGTAGCGCACCTTGCCGGCCAGCACCTGCTGGCGGGTCTCCGAGTAGTTGTAGTAGCCGTCGTAGTGGTTCTTGCCGTCGGCGCGCAGTGCGCTGCCTTCCACGGTCCACTGGTCGTTGAAGCTGTAGCCGCCGCGCAGGCTCTTGGACAGGTTGCGGTAGCCGTCGCGGTCGTGCTCGTCGGCAAAGCAGCCCGCGGTGAACACCGAGGCGGAGCCGCGGCAGGCATCGATGCCGTCGGAATGCTGGTAGGCGATGTCGGCGCCGAACCAGCCGCGTTCGGTGCCACCGCCGATGCCGCCGCTGGCTTCGCGCAGGCCGTTGCTGCCACCGCCGAGCTGGAAGTGCGGAGCGAAATCGCCCTGGTTGCGGCGGGTGAAGATCTGGATCACGCCACCAATGGCGTCGGCACCGTACAGGCTGGACTGCGGGCCGCGCACGATTTCCACGCGCTCGATCTGCGCCAGCGGCAGGTCCTGGTACATGGCCAGGCCGAGGTCGGCACTGTTGATGCGCACACCATCCACCAGCACCACGGTGTGGCCCGAGTTGGTGCCGCGCAGGAACAGCGAGCTCTGCTTGCCGAGGCCGCCGGAGTTGGTCAGGTTGATGCCGGCGCGGCCGCGCAGCAGCTCCTGCAGCGAGGTGGCCTGGCTGGATTCGATCTGCGCGCGGTCGATCACCTGGGCCGGCGCGATGCTGTCCTGCAGGGCGATCGGGGTGCGGGTGGCGGTGACCAGGATCTGGTCGAGCGCGGTGGTGTCATCGGCGGCCTGGGCCAGCGCGGGCAGGGCGGCCAGCACGGCCAGGGACAGCATTCGGGACTGCAGCTTCATGGGGGACTCCAGGTGCCACGCACGCCCGCGTGGCGAAGGGGAGGAGCCGCGAAGGCAGGCATGCGCCGACGCCGCAGCGCAGGCTGCGGTCATCCAGCGCCATGCCCACCGCATCGCGACCTGAGGCTTCCTGGCCGGTCTCCGGGCTTGCCGCCGGGTGGCGCGAGGCCACCGTCCAGGCGCCTTCCCATGCCTGCGGCACAGTGGCGTTGTTGCCTGGAACTGACGTGCTTACCGTTGCGGGGGCAGCGCCGGCCTGGCGTGGAATCACGCGTCACCGGCTTCCCGTTTCAACCTGCCGGCCGTGGCCGCAGGTCACCTGGAAGTGCGCGCAGTCTACGGCATCGCAGGCGGCCCGTAGCGTCGAGCGTGCTCGACTGCCTTTGCTGTGCCCTTAGAATGGTCCCTCGATCCCGTGGTGCCGTTGCCGATGTCCGCCCGTTTTCCGCTGTTCCCGCGTTGCCTGTACAGGACGCACGCATGATCCTCGACCTGGTCCGCCATGCCGGCAACGGTCGCGATGAGTTCCTCGATGGCCGCAGCGATCCACCGCAGCTGGCCCGCCTGCCGCAGGAACTGGTCGACGCCTACGCTGCGCAGCCCTGGGAGCGGGTGATCAGTTCGCCGCGGCTGCGCTCGCTGCACACGGCGATGGCCCTGGCCACGCCGCGCGGGCTGGACGTGGAAGCGGACGAGGAATGGGAAGAGCTGGATTTCGGCGATTGGGACGGGCAGTCGCTGTTCGACCTGCCGGAGGACGCATTGGCGGCCTTCCATGCCGACCCGCATGCATTCCCGCCGCCGAACGGCGAAAGCTGGGGCCACTTCGAGCGGCGCATCGCGCGCGCGCTGGATCGCCTGCTTGATGATGACGATCCGGTGCCGACGCTGGTGGTCAGCCACGGCGGCCCGCTGCGCATGGTGCTGTCGCAGGTCTGCGGCCTGCCGATGTCGCTGTGCTGGGCCCTGCGTATTGACCACGGCACACGCCTGCGGGTGTGGCTGGAGCGCGGCGAGGTCGGGCTGGTGGGCGAACTGCAGGAGCTGCAGCAGCCCTGACCGCACTCGCCGGGCATGACCCGGCGCTACCGATCCCGCATCGCAGTGGTGGTGCCGGCCGCTGGCCGGCATCCCCAGGAACGCGGAGGCCTCAATCCTCGTCCGCGCGCTCGGCCACGCTGTCCTCAGCGTCGTCGTCAGCATCGAAGCGCTGCTCATGCACCGGGCCCGAAGCGGGGCCGGCCGCCTTCAGCGGATGCGCAGCGATGCGCGCTTCGTAATCCTGCACCAGTGCCTCACGCTGCGGCTCGCTCAGTTCCTGCCAATGGCAGTCCAGCAGCGCGCCTTCCAGTGAATAGAGCAGGTTCAGGCTGGGCTTGAAGCCGGCGCGCTTGACCTTGACGAAGGCGCCGACCGCGCCGATCGCAACCAGATCCTCGCGGCTGCGCAGGCCGACCTGACGCAGCCACGCCGCACTCTTCGGGCCGATGTTGCGCAGCTTCGGTGCGCTCATCCCAGCGCCTCGACGAACACGCGGGCGATGGCTTCCAGGCCAGCCTGGTCGTCGGCATCGAAGCGGCCGACTTTCGGGCTGTCGATGTCGAACACGCCGATCAGTTCATCGCCGCGCAGCAACGGCACCACCAGTTCCGAGCGCGAGGCCGAATCGCAGGCGATGTGGCCGGGGAAGGCATCGACGTCCTCCACGCGCTGGGTCACGCGCTGGCTGGCGGCGGCACCGCACACGCCCTTGTCCAGCGGGATGCGCACGCAGGCCGGCAGGCCCTGGAATGGCCCGACCACCAGTTCCTTGCCGTCGTACAGGTAGAAGCCCACCCAGTTCAGGTCGGGCAGAGCGTGATAGACCAGCGCGGAGAGGTTGGCCGCGTTGGCGATGCGGTCGGACTCGGCGTAGACCAGGCCGCGGGCCTGTTCCAGCAGCTGGGCGTATTGTTCCGGCTTGCTGCCGGTGAGCGAGGCATTGGCGAACATGCCCGCAGTCTAGCAAGCGCGCCGGGCCGGCGATAATGCAGGCTCTGTTGCCCCGCTGGAGCTTATCGATGCCGTTGCCCGCCACGCTGCCGCCTGCCCTGTTCGTCACCGGCACCGATACCGAGATCGGCAAGACCGCGGCCAGCACCGCGCTGCTGCATGCACTGCGCCGGCGCGGCCTGCGCGCGGTTGGCATGAAGCCGGTGGCCAGCGGCAGCGAAGACCTGGGGCAGGGCCTGCGCAACGAGGACGCGCTGGCGCTGCAGGCGGCCAGTTGGCCGGTGCCGGTCTATGCCGACCTGAATCCGTACGCGCTGCGGCAACCGCTGGCGCCGGAGCTGGCCGCTGCCGAGGATGGCGTGCAGGTGGAACTGGCGCCGATCGTGGCAGCGTTCGCGCGCCTGCGTGCTCAGGCCGATGTCGTGGTGGTGGAGGGCGTTGGCGGTTGGCTGGCGCCGGTCTCGGCCACGCTCGACCAGCTCGACCTGGTGCGTGCATTGCATCTGCCGGTAGTACTTGTGGTCGGCATGCGGCTGGGCTGCGTCAACCACGCACGGCTGACTGCGCAGTCGCTGCAGGCCAGCGGCGTGGAGTGCCTGGGCTGGATCGGCAACCACATCGACCCGGTGATGCAGCGCCAGGATGAGAACATCGCGACGTTGCAGCAGCGCCTGCCGATGCCGTGCTGGGGGCGGCTGCCGTATCTGCCGGGAGAGGATGGCGAAGCGCTGTCGGCGTACCTGCTCGAGTGATCCTGGGTAGTGCCGGCCGCTGGCCGGCAACTGCATCCACCCGGCGATCCCGAGGTTGCCGGCCAGCGACCGGCGTTACCGTGCCGCAGCCGCCAGCTCCTTCGCGATCGCACCCAGCCGCTCCACCGCACCGATGAAGCGCGCATCCAAGGTCTGGCAGCACGACAGCCGCAGGCATTGGCGGTAGCGTGCGCCGCGCGAGTACACGCGGCGCTGGGCGCGCACGTGCTTGAGTGATCCTGGGTAGTGCCGGCCGCTGGCCGGCAACTGCATCCACCCGGCGATCCCGAGGTTGCCGGCCAGCGGCCGGCACTACCGTGTTGCAGCTGCCAGCTCCTTCGCGATCGCACCGAGCCGCTCCACCGCGCCGATGAAGCGCGCATCCAGCATCTGGCAGCACGACAGCCGCAGGCAGTGGCGATAGCGCGCGCCGCGCGAGTACACGCGGCGCTGGGCGTGCACCTGCTTGAGTGATCCTAGGTAGTGCCGGCCGCTGGCCGGCAACTGCATCCACCTGGCGATCCCGAGGTTGCCGGCCAGCGGCCGGCGTTACCGTGCTGCAGCCGCCAGCTCCCGCGCGATCGCACCCAGCCGCTCCACCGCACCGATGAAGCGCGCATCCAAGGTCTGGCAGCACGACAGCCGCAGGCAGTGGCGGTAACGCGCACCACGCGAATACACCTGGCCGGGCATGAACACGATGTCCTCTACCAGCGCACGTTCGAACAGCTCACGCGTATCCACGCCCGGCAGTTCGAGCCACAGCAGGAAGCCGCCTTGCGGCTCGGTGGCACGGGTGCCGGCCGGGAAGTGTTCGGCCACCAGCTGGCGCAGCCGTCCCACCTGTTCGCGGTACAGCCGGCGCATGCGGTGCAGGTGATGCTCGTAGCTTCCGGCTTCCAGATACGCCGCCACCGCATCGCCGAGCAGTTGAGGCTCGCCACCGGTGGACTGGAATTTCAGCAGCGCGATGCGCTCGGCGAAGCGGCCGCCATCCAGCCAGCCGATACGGTAATCCGGTGCCAGTGTCTTGGAGAACCCACCGACCACCATCACCCAGCCATCGCGATCGAAGGCCTTCAGCAAGGGCGCCGGCGGTTCGCAGAACTGCAGCTCGGCATACACCGCATCTTCGATCAGCGGTAGCTGGCGCGCGTTGACCAGTTCGGCCAGGCGTTGCTTGGCGGGTGTCGGCATGGTACAGCCCAGCGGATTGTGTACGGTCGGCATCACCACCAGTGCGGCCAGCGACGTGTGCTCCAGCATCGCTTCCAGTGCATCGACATCCAGGCCGTGCTGCGGGTGGGTGGGCAGCTCGATGGCCTGCAGGCCGAGGTTGGCCAGCAACGGGTACAGGTTGAAGTAGGACGGCGCCTCGATGCCCACCGCATCACCGGGCTGGGTGACCGCGCGCAGTGCCAGCTGCAGGGCCTCCATCGCGCCGTGGGTCAGCAGCAGCCGCTCGCTATGGGTGTGCAGGCCCATGCGTGGACCGCGACGCACGATCTGCGCCAGCAGCCTGGGGGAGCCGTTCGGGCGCGCGTAGGATTCCACTGTCTGCTGGCCGTGCCGCAGCACCTGCGCGGTATGCCGGGCCAGCTGCGCGCCCGGATAGAACTGGCGCCCGCGCGGACCGGCGAAGGCCAGGTCGATCACTCCGGAGCGACGTTGTGCCTCCAGCACGCGCGCCATCAGCACCTGCTGCAGTGGTGCGGTGGGTGCGGACGGGGTATCACGCAGCGAACGCTCTGGCACCGACAATCGCGGCGCCACCTCGAAGCCGGCCTTTGGCCGCGGAATGACCAGGCCGGCGTCCTCCAGCTGGCGATAGGCCGCGATCACCGTGTTCAGGCTGAGCCTTCGCTGCAGGGCCATCTGCCGCAGTGAAGGCAGGCGGCTGCCGACCGGGAGACGTCCGCCGTGGATGGCTTCGGCCAGTTCATCGGACAGCCGTTGGTAGCGGGGTGGGATCATCGCGCTCTGGTTATCTGTATCCATCGAACTTCCCGCCATCTGGTTCTGTACCCATGATGATGGCGAGCCTAGCATGTCGTTGTCGGACGGGCCTGATCGGGGCACGGCCGATACTTCCCAAGCGCACGGCTGGATGGCCGTGCGTCTTTTTTTGGAGGTGGTACCGGCCGCTGGCCGGCGATCCCCAGATCCGCAGGAGCCGGCCAGCGGTCGGCACTACCCGGGTCGTTACCGCATCGGCACCAGTGCCGCGTCGCGCCGGTACAGCGCCGGGAACTGCTTGCCCAGTGCAGCCAGCTTCGGTGCGTCGTAGTAGCGGATGTAGGCCGCCTGCGGGTAGTTGGTCATGTAGTTCTGGTGGTAGCTCTCGGCCGGGTAGAAGTGCTGGCCGCTGACCAGCTGGGTGACGATCGGTGCGCGGTAGCTGCCGGCCTGGCCGAGCTGGGCGATGTAGGCGCGGCTGGCCGCCTGCTGGCGTGCGTCATCACTGAAGATCGCCGAGCGGTACTGGCTGCCGTGGTCCGGCCCCTGTCGATTGAGCTGGGTCGGATCGTGCACCACCGAGAAGAACACCTGCATCAGCTGGCCATAGCTGACCTGGCGCGGGTCGTAGTCGATCTTCACCGCCTCGGCATGACCGGTCTGGCCACCGCTGACGCGCTCATAGCGCGCATTGGCCGCGCTGCCACCGATGTAGCCGGACACCGCATTGCTCACGCCTTTGACGTGCTGGAACACGCCCTGCACGCCCCAGAAGCAACCGCCGGCGAACACCACGCTGGCATGGGTGGCGTCATCGCGGAACGCGGCGTCGCCGCTGGGCGCCGGTAGTGCCTTGGCCTGCGCGCTGGCTTCCAGCGGTGCCGCGACTGCGCCGTGGTCGACCAGCAGCACGCCAGCGATCAATGCAGTAGCTACCAAGCCGGCGACACCGGCGGCGATACCTTGTTCAAAAGAGAGTTTCATCGTGTGCTCCCGTTTCAACCGAAGGTGAAGGCATAGGCCTGCACGCCCGCATCGAGGAATTCGATCTCGAAGCGATGCGGGCCGACCGCGCCGCGCTGGCGCACCAGCTGGTACAAGCGGTGTTCGTTGACCACGCCGCTGCCATCGGCGCCGACATCGCTGCCGGCATCGGCGATGGGCAGCGGCTTGCCATCCAGCCAGACGCGGAAGCGCACTGGCTTGCCGTCCTCGCTCGGTGCCAGCACCAAGTGCAGGTCGCGCGCATGGAACTGGAATGCAATGCGGCCACCGGCCTGCTGCAGCTGCGCAGCTTCGTCGGTAACGGTCCAGCGCCCCGACAGTCCCCACCGGTTCAACGCCAGGGTGGCCGGCAGGTTGTAGTCGAACGCGGTGTCGCTGCGCTGCCCGCCGGGCGAGGCGAACTGCTCGGCGCGGGCGTGGCCCAGGTAGGTTTCCGGCGAACGCAGGTTGCCCATGTCGGCCTGCACGGCCACGCCCTTCAGGTCGGCGGCAGCGGGATCGGCCGGTGGTGGCAGGTTGGTCTGCCCGGCTTCGGTCAGCAGGCGACGGATCATCTGTTCCGAGCGCGCATACTTGCCCTCGCCGAACTGATGGCCGCGGATGTTGCCCTGCGCGTCGACGAAGTACTGTGCCGGCCAGTAGCGGTTGTTGAAGGCGCGCCAGATCGTGTACTGGTTGTCGAGCGCCACCGGGTACTCGACCTTCAGCTGCTGCACCGCCTTCATCACGTTGCGTGGGTCACGCTCGAACGCGAACTCCGGCGTGTGTACGCCGACCACCACCAGACCGTGGTCGCGGTAGCGGCGCTCCCATTCGTGCACGAACGGCATCGCGCGCAGGCAGTTGATGCAGGAGTACGTCCAGAAATCGACCAGCACCACCTTGCCGCGCAGCTGCTGTGCACTCAGCGGCGGGCTGTTGAGCCAGCCGGTGGCACCATCCAGCGCGGGCAGGGCGCCTTCCACCGGCAGCGGTGCATCGGCACCTGCATTGGCGCCGGCCATCATCATCATCGGCGGTGCCGCCGGCTGCGCGCCGGGCACTGCGTCCAGCAGGCTTTGCTCGATGCGCGCGGTGCTGACCGTGGACAGGCGGGTCAGCAGGCCGGTATCCCAGCCGAGGCCGATCGCCACGACGGCCAGCAGCGCGGCTACACCCAGCACCTTGCGCAGGACATCGCCGAGGCCGAGCCGCGCCTGCAGCGCACGGAACACGCGGCCGCCGACCCACACCGCCAGCGCCAGCGCGGTGATCGCACCCGATGCATAGGCAAGCAGCAGGGTGCTGGTACCGACGCTGGCGCCATGCAGGGCAGCACCGGTCAGCACCAGGCCGAGGATCGGCCCGGCGCACGGTGCCCACAGCAGGCCGGTGGCGATGCCGATCAACAGCGAGGTCCATGCGCCGCCATGCCCAGCAGCATCAGCGGCATCGGCACGCGCGCTCAGGCGTGCACCCACACGCTGGAACGGCGCCAGCAGATGGTCGGCCAGCCGCGGCCAGAGCAGGGCGACCGCGAACAACGCCATCAGCAGCAGGGCGATCCAGCGTCCAACCTGGTTGGCCTGCGCCACCCATTGGCTGCCCACCGCAGCCAGGCTGGCGACCACGGTGAAGGTGAGCGCCATGCCCAGCAGCAACGGCAGCGTGCTGCGCAGGAACGGGCGATCGGCACGCGCGAACACGAACGGCAGCACCGGCAGGATGCAGGGACTGAGCAGGGTCAGCGCGCCCCCCAGATAGGCAAGCAGCAACAGCAGCATCGTCAGGCTCCGGAAGCAGGGGAAGAACCGACCGGCACCCGCCAGCCGTCGGCAGTGCCATCAGTGGCACCGGGAACGAACACCATCGCCGCACCGTTCATGCAGTAGCGCAGCCCGGTCGGGCGTGGCCCATCGTTGAACACATGGCCGAGATGGCCGCCGCAGCGGCGGCAATGCACCTCCACCCGCAGCATCCCGAAGGTGACGTCGCGGTCTTCGCCGATGGCGTTGTGCAGCGGTGCCCAGAAGCTGGGCCAGCCGGTGCCGCTCTCGAACTTGGTGGACGAGGAGAACAGCGGCAGTGCACAGCCGGCGCAGGCGAAGGTGCCCTGCCGATGTTCCTTGTTGAGCGGGCTGCTGTACGGGCGCTCGGTGGCCTGCTGGCGCAGCACCGCGTACTGCGCCGGGGTCAGCTGCTGGCGCCACTGAGCATCGCTGCGCATGACCTCGAACTGTCGCGACGGACGCGCTTCGGCGGCGGCCGGGGCGGCGCGGCTGCAGGCCCCCAGGCCGAGCAGGCCGGCGGCGGTGGCAACACCGCCCAGGCCGAGTAGATGGCGGCGGGAGAGGGACATGGCGGACTCCGGGAAGGGGCGACGGGGCCATGCTGCGCCCGCCCGGGTCAACGAATCCTCACGCAGGATTCAATTTTTCGTGAGGTATCGGCGGCCGTCCCGCGCCACAATGCAGCCAGCTTCCCCACTGGCTCCGAGCTGCCGATGTCGACCAAACGCGTGCTGATCGTCGAAGACGATGCCCACATCGCTGACCTGCTGCGCATGCACCTGGGCGATGAAGGCTATGACGTGGCCCACGCCGCCAGCGGTGACGGTGGCCTGCGCCTGCTGGAACAGGACGGCCCATGGGATGCGCTGGTGCTGGACGTGATGCTGCCCGGTGTCGACGGCCTGCAGGTGTGCCAGCGTGCACGCGCGATGGCGCGCTACGTGCCGATCATTATCATCAGCGCGCGCGGCAGTGAGACCCAGCGCATTGTCGGCCTGGAGCTGGGCGCGGACGACTACCTGGCAAAACCCTTCTCGATGCCGGAACTGGTGGCACGGGTGCGCGCCCTGCTGCGCCGCGCCGAGGCGATGGCACAGAGCGCACGCATCGATGCGGGCGCGATCGAGCTGGGCGGGCTGCAGCTGGATCCGGTCGCGCGCACCGCTTCGGTGGATGGCAATGCGCTGGAACTGACCCCGCGCGAGTTCGACCTGCTGCTGTTCTTCGCCCGCCACCCGGACCAGGTGTTCGCACGCATGGAACTGCTCAACCAGGTCTGGGGTTACCAGCACGATGGTTACGAGCATACGGTCAATACCCACATCAACCGCCTGCGCAGCAAGATCGAGCCGGACCCGGCCAACCCGCGGCGGCTGCTGACGGTGTGGGGCCGCGGCTACAAGCTGGTCGACCCGGCCGGGGCGGCGGCATGATCAAGCCCAATCTGTGGCAGAAGCTGGCGGCGGTGATCGCCGCGCTGATGCTGATGTGCTGCATGGCGTTGCTGGCACTGCAGATGCGCGCCAACACCCGCCATGAGCAGGAAGTGGTGCAGCGGCTGTCGCTGGGCCTGGCCGAACACATCGCCCAACGCAGCGAACTGATGGACACCAGCGGCATGCGCGATGCTGCGGTGCGTGCGCTGTTCGGCCAGCTGATGGCGGTCAATCCCAGCGTCGAGGTCTACCTGCTGGACGACCAAGGCCGCATTCTCGGCCACGACGCGCCCAGCGGCCATCTGGTGCGCAACAAGGTGGACGTGGCACCGCTACGCCGCCTGCTGTCGGGTGCGCCACTGCCGATCCTCGGCGATGACCCGCGCAGCGCCGATGGCCGCAAGGTGTTCAGTGCTGCACCGTTGATCGTGCAGGGCCGCCAGGCCGGTTATGTGTACGTGGTGCTGGTGGGCGAACACCGGCAGATGCTGGCCGACGACCTCGCGGCCGGCAGCCAGTGGAACACCACATGGTGGTCGGTGATGCTGGTCGGAAGCCTCGGCCTGCTGGCCGGGCTGGTGGCGTTCTACTGGGTGACGCGTCCGCTGCGGCGGCTGACCCGGCGCATCCAAGCCTTCGATATCGATGCGCCGACACCGTTGCCGCCGCCCGAACCGCTGCGCCCGGGCGAGCGCGACGAGCTGGTAATTCTCGAACATGCACATGCGCAGATGGCGCAGCGGCTGGGGGAGCAGTGGCAGCAGCTGCGCCAGCAGGACCTGCAGCGGCGCGAGCTGGTTGCCAACATCTCGCACGACCTGCGTACGCCGTTGTCGTCGCTGCATGGCTACCTGGAAACGCTGGCGCTGAAGGACGCCACGCTGTCACCGGACGAGCGCCGCCGCTACCTCGGTATCGCGCTGGCACAGAGCGCCAAGGTTGGCCGGCTGGCGCGCGCGCTGTTCGAGCTGGCGCGGCTGGAGCACGGTGAAGTGCGTCTGGAGTGGGAAGTGTTCGCGCTGCCGGAGCTGCTGCAGGACGTACTGCAGAAGTTCGAGCTGGCCGCGCAGGCGCGCAACCAGCGCCTGCACGCGGAATTTCCGCCCGGCCTGCCGCTGGTACGTGCCGACCTGGGCCTGGTCGAGCGGGTGCTGACCAACCTGCTCGACAATGCATTGCGGCACGCGCCGGAAGGTGGGCGGATCGAAGTGTGCCTGCGTGCGACCGCGGACAGCATCGAGGTGAGCGTGGCCGATGATGGTCCCGGTGTGGCAGCGGCGCTGCGCGCACAGTTGTTCCAGGCGCCGGCCGCACTGGGCGCACGGCGTGGCGAGAACGGTGGCCTCGGCCTGTTGATCGTGCAGCGTATCGTGCAGCTGCATGGCCGCCGCATCGAACTGCGCGACAGTGAGCGTGGCGCGCTGTTCGTGTTCGCGTTGCCGCGCGCGGAGCCGGCGGCCTAGCAGGCCGCCTCGCTCACCACGGCACCGCCGCTTTCCAGAGGCAGGTGCAGGCGGATGCAGGCACCGCCCAGTTCGGAGTCGGTCACTTCAACGTGGCCGCCATGCTTGTCGGCCACCACCTGCACCAGTGCCAGGCCGAGACCGAAACCGGGGCTGCCCGGGTCCAGCCGCACATAGGGTTGCAGCACCTGGCCGCGCAGTTCGGGCGCAATGCCGGGGCCGTCGTCCTCCACCTGCAGGCACAGCCAGCCATCGTTGACCGTGCTGGCGATGCGGATCTGCCGCCGCGCATAGCGCAAGGCATTGCCGAGCAGATTGCGCAGCGCCAGTTCCAGCATATGCCGGTTGACGTTGACCAGGCCTGCTGGCGACAGCGCCTGCTGTACCGGCAGCGGCAGCGGTGCGAACTGGGCCACCACGCCACGGACCAGCGCGGCCAGCTGCAGGCGCTGGCGGGTCAGCTGATGGCAGCGGCCCAGCGCGGCGTACTCGACGCCGGCATCGGTGAGGTGCTGCAGGCGATCGACGTCGGTGCGCAGGCCACCCAGCGCATCGCGTTGTATCTCGTCCAGCGCGGTGTCCTCCAGGTCGGCCAGGCCGAAGCGCATCCGCGCCAACGGCGTGCGGACTTCGTGCGCCACCGCCTGCGCCAGCACGCGCTGGCTTTCCAGCAGCTGCTGCAGCTGCTCGGCCATGTGGTTGAAGGCATTGGCCAGCGGCCGCACCAGCGCGGTGCCGGCGCGCGGCGCACGCGTGTCCAGCTGACCATCGCGCATCTGCCGGGCGGCCTGGGCCAGCTGCGAGACGTCGCGCCACAGGCGGTAGACCATCACGTACATCGGCAGCGCCACGGCCACCATCAGGATCAGCAGCAGGATCGCCACGCCGGACACTTCGCTGTCCTGCCAGCCTTCCTCAGGCAACGCTTCATCCAGTGGCCCCAGCATCACGGCATAGTTGCTGTCGCCGATCCGCTGCAGGCTGCGCATGTGTTCCAGGTCGATCTGCACACGGCCGTTGTTGAACGGCGGTCGCTGGCTGGCCGACAGCGCCTTCTCCGCCTCGGCCAGCGGCACCATTCGCAGGGCATAGGCGAAGTCGGCGTCGAGCCCTCGTGCCAGCGCCGGCCACTGGTCACGTGGTGTTTCCGCGAAGCGTTGCTGCAGCAGCGCATGGGTGCCACGCATCTCGGCCAGCAGGCTGGCTTCGGTGCGGTCTTCCAGCAGCGCATCCCAGGCCCACAGGCCCAGCACGATCAGCAGCAGGTGGGCGACCAGGAAGCCGATGCCGTAGCGCAGGAAGTGGAAGGCGTGGCCGCGCATCGCCGAGTGCGTGCGCTTCATCCCCATGCCGAGCGGCTGAACAGGTAGCCGCGTCCACGGACGGTCTTGATCCGCTCCGGTTGTTCAGGGTTGTCGCCCAGCTTGCGGCGCAGGCGCGAGATGCGCGCATCGATCGAACGGTCCAGGCCGTCAAAGGCGATGCCACGCAGGCCGCGCAGCAGCGCATCGCGGTCCAGGATCTGGCCGGCGTTGCTGGCCAGCAGGAACAGCAGGTCGAACTCGGCCGTGGTCAGCTCCAGCAGGCCGCCCTGCAGGTGCACGTTGCGGGTGGACGGGTCGATGTTCAGCTCGCCGAAGCGCAGGCTGCCGTCGCGCGGTTCGACCCGGCGGTGGCGGCGCAGATGGGCACGCAGGCGGGCGAGCAGCACCCGCGGTTCGATGGGTTTACCGATGTAATCGTCGGCCCCCAGCTCCAGTCCCAGCACCTGGTCAATGTTGTCGGTGCGGGCGGTCAGCACACAGATGATGCCGTCATAGTGGGGCCGGATCTGCCGACACACTTCGAAACCATCCTGGTCGGGCAGGCCGACATCGAGCAGGACCAGGGCCGGCTTCTCGGCCAGGATCCGGGCCACCGCGCGCTCGCCACTGCGCTCATGGGCCACCTGGTAGCCATGCCGCCGCAGATAGTCGCTGACCATCGTACCCAGGCGGGCATCGTCTTCAACCAGTACGATATCCAGCATTTTCAAGGCCTCCGTGGGCGCAAACGTACCGCCACGGCACGAGCGCGGCGATGCTATCCCAGCCTGCGGGCCGCCCGGGTCCCGGGGGCGGGCGCCATTCAGCCGGGGTTGCTGGCGCTCGGGCCGGGCCTCAGGCCTGGCAACAACTTGGCGCCCAGCATAGCTTGTTGCCGTTACAAAACGTTACCTTCGTGATACGTCTGGTGACCATCGCTGACAGCAAAGCGACTGACGCGGGGCAGGTGGGGCGCCGAGCATGGAGTCTCCTCCGCTCCGCGTGCCGTTCCCATGTCGCTCGCCGCCCCCTGCCTGCTGAACCCGTCCCGCCGCTGCCGCTACGGAGGTGCCCGATGAGCGGCGTGGTCGGGGCCTGGTTGCCGCCCGCCGAGGACGAACACCTGCTGCAGCAGCTGGCGCCGATGCTGCGCGCCCTGCAGCAGCGTGGCCGGGGCCGCATCGGTTACTGGACCGACGCCGAGGCCGGTCTGGCGCTGGGTCACTGCCGGGCGCCGACCGACACTCCGCTGCAGCCACTGAGCTCGGACTGTGGCCGTTACGTGCTGTGCCTGGACGGCCGCCTGTACAACCGCGCCGACCTGCAGGCGCAGCTGCGCGAGCTGCCACGCAGCTGCAGTGACGCCCGGCTGCTGCTGCAGGCGATCGTTGAATGGGGCGTAGAGCGGGCGCTGTCGCGTATCGAAGGCGCGTTCGGTTTCAGTGTTTGGGACCGCGAATCGCGTGAGTTGTGGCTGGCGCGTGATCCGGTTGGCGAGCGGCCGCTGTATTACGGCTGGTTCCAGGGCCAGTTCCTGTTCGCCTCGGAAATGAAGGCGCTGCAGGCCTTCGCCGGTTTCGCGCCGAGCATCGACCAGGATGCGCTGAGCCTGCTGCTGCGCCACGACTATGTGCCGGCGCCGCACACCATCTACCGGGGCATCCACAAGCTGGTGGCCGGCGCGGTGCTGCGCGTCGATCTGGATGACCACGCTGCCGGCGGTTCCAGCCAGGCGGCGGAAGGGGGCGCGCGCTACTGGTGCGCACGCGATGCGATGCAGAGTGCGCTGCAGGAACCCCTGCAGCCGGCGCCGAGCCTGGAACAGGCCACCGACCAGCTGGAAGTGGTGTTGCAGAAGGCGATCGCGGCACGCATGCATTCGCCGCTGGCCTGCGGTGCGTTCCTGTCCGGCGGCACCGACTCGTCGCTGGTGACCGCGATGATGCAGGCGCAGTCGACGCTGCCGATCGAGGCCTGGACGGTCGGCTTCGACGATCCCGGCCACGACGAAAGCGATTGGGCCTCGCAGGTCGCTCGCCACCTGGGTGTGCAGCACCATCTGCACCGGATGGATGCGCGCCAGGGCCTGGACCTGCTGCAGCGCCTGCCGCAGGTCTGGTGCGAACCGTTCGCCGATGCCTCGCAGCTGCCGACCCTGCTGGCCAGTGAACTGCTGGGCGCGCGCAAGCCGGTGGCGCTGACCGGCGACGGTGGCGATGAACTGTTCTTCGGTCATCCCAGCTATGGCCGGGCGCTGCGCAATGCACGCCTCTGTGGTGGCTTGCCGGACTGGGTGCGTGATCTGGCGCGGCGCAGTGGCAACCGCATGAACGTCGAGCGTGGCCGCCTCGGCGGCTGGCGTGCGCTGGTGGCCGAGGTTGCCGCCAACGATGTGGAAGGGCATTACCTGCAACGTGTCACCCGCTGGCGGCAGCCGGCGCAGGTGGTGCTGGGCGCACGTGAGCCGATGACGATCTTCCAGCAGCAGGACTCTGCGCTGCCGGCCGAGGCGCGCATCCAGCTGTTGGATTTCCGCATGGATCTGGCCGAGGGCATCCTCGCCAAGGTCGACCGTGCCGGCATGGCGGCGGGCGTGGAGACGCGTGCGCCGCTGCTGGACATGGAGGTGGTGCGTCTGGCCTGGCGCCTGCCGCAGCACCTGAAGTACCACGATGGTGAGCACAAGCGGATCCTCAAGCACCTGCTGGCGCGCTACCTGCCGGAACCGCTGGTGTACCGTCCCAAGCGCGGCTTCGGCCCGCCGATGGCGCGTTGGCTGGCGGGCCCGCTGCGCGATTGGGCGGAGGCGCTGCTGGATCCGCAGCTGCTGCGCAACCAGGGCTGCTTCGATGTGGCACGCGTGCGCGGTATCTGGGAGGCGTTCCTGCGTGGCGAGCGCAAGTGGCACACGCACCTGTGGAACGTGCTGATGTTCCAGGCGTGGCACCAGCATTGGCACGGTGGTCGCGGGCGCTGAGCCGTTTCTGCATTGCGTGCAGCGGATTGAATCAGCGTGGCGCGGGGCGGAGGCCCTTGCGTACGAATGTCCTCCGGCGCCTAGTTGAAAGGCGCCACGAGCGCTGCGCTTTACCTGCCGTAAGCCGAGCCTCGTCGGGGCGGGCAGGGGTCTGGGCAAAGTAAAGGAGGAGGTGACGGCCAACGGCCGGCGCCGGGGGACATTTGCCCAGGCCCCTGCCTGCCCCGGCGGGGCCCCTCAGCTCGCAGGGAATCCAGGCGAAGAAGCGCTCTTCAATCCAAACGCCAGGTAAAAAAAGACCCGGCAGAGGGAGGGATCTGCCGGGTCCGGATTGCGTGGGGGGAGGGACCCACGCAATGAGCGTTGCGTCGCGTCAGTGGTTGTTCGCGTCCGCCGTTGATTCGTTGTAGCCCTGCACCAGTTCGGACCAGGCCTTGCTGGCCTGCAGGCCGAGACCAACCACGTCCTGCTGGGCCTGGCCCAGCCGCTGCAGGTTGTCCTGCCACAGCTGCGCACCCTTGGAGAGCGTCCCGGCCGCATCCTCGCCGCGGGCCAGTTCACCCAGCCAGCCGCCGGTCGCGGTCAGGTTGCGCTCCATCACCTTCAGCTGCACGCCGAACATGCTTTCCGCGTTCTCCAACGCCAACCGGTTCGCACGCGTTGCCGCGGCGGCGAGCTGGCGGGTGGCATCACTGAAGCGATCGCTGAAGGCGGCGGCCATGGGGCATCAGGGAGTGGCTTGATGCAATGCAGCATACGCCCTTGATGCGGCAATGCAACAAAAATAACAAAGGCGCCCGAGGCGCCTTTGAAACACCTTTCAGATCAATGGGTTGATCAGGCAGTGGGGCCACGGTAGCGGCACCCCGACGTGCAGGTTTCGTGCACGGTGATCTCGCTCAGCGCCGGCAGGCTCGGCTTGAGCTCGTTCCAGATCCACACCGCCAGGTTCTCGCTGGTCGGGTTCTCCAGGCCGGGGATGTCATTGAGGTAGTGATGGTCCAGGCGGTCGTAGATCGGCTGGAAGGCCGCCTTCACGTCGCCGAAATCCATGATCCAGCCGGTCTGCGCGCCAGGCTCGCCCTCGACCTTCAGTTCCACCCGGAACGAGTGGCCGTGCAGGCGCGCGCACTTGTGCCCCGGCGGCACGTTGGGGAGGCGGTGCGCCGCCTCGAGCATGAAGACTTTGAAGATTTCCATGACGCGATTGTACGCCGCAGATGGCCGGCCAGCCTGAGCGGATGTTGGACTTTCGTGAAGCAACTCTTTCCATCCGGATGAAGAGATGATAGTTTCTCTTATATCCGTATGAAGAGATGTTATTGGCCGGACCCCGGCCAAGCATGGACTACTGCGGAACTTCGTCGCCCTTACCACCTCCCCCACATCGTCATGCCCAAGCACACCCTGCTCGTGGCGGCCCTGGCCGTCGCTCTGGCCGCGCCTTTGTCCGCCGCCGCCGAAACCTCCGCCGACGCCAGTGGCGAAGCCAGCACCCTGGCTGCCGTGCGCGTCACCGGTTCCAACATCAAGCGCACCGATACCGAGGCCTCCAACCCGGTGCAGGTGATCGGCCGCCAGCAGCTGGAACAGACCGGCAAGGCCACCGTGGCCGATGTGCTGCGCTCGATCTCGGCGAACACCGGCAACGCCAGCAACGAAACCACCAACAACGGCTGGGCCTCCGGCTCGGCCGGCATCGGCCTGCGTGGCCTGTCGCAGAAGAACACGCTGGTGCTGCTCAATGGCCGTCGCCTGGCCAACTACGGCTTCCCGGCCGGTGGCCTGTCCGACACCTTTGTCGATCTCAACGCGCTTCCGCTGGTCGCGGTCGAACGCATCGAAGTGCTCAAGGATGGCGCCTCGGCGGTCTACGGCTCCGACGCCGTGGCCGGTGTGGTCAACATCATCACCCGGCAGAACTTCGAAGGCGCCGAGATCGGCGGCAGCTTCGGCGGCGCCGACCAGGGCGGCCTGCACGAGCAGAACCTGAAGTTCGTCGGCGGCCTCGGTGATCTCGATACCGATGGCTACAACATCCTCTTCAGCCTGCAGGGCTACAACCGCGAGCGCCTGGACCAGGACGAACGCAACCTGACCAAGAGCGGCATCTACACCGACAAGCCCGGTGGCCGCTGGAACGGCTGGTCGGCCAAGGGCGCGCGCTATCTGGTCAACGGTGTGTCGGTGCCGATGCTCGATGCCAGCGGCAACTGCCCGGCCGGTACTACCCGCGTCGCCAGCGCACCGATCGACGGCCTGGCCGGTGATACCTGCGGCTTCAACCAGGCGCCGTTCACCACGCTGATTCCCTCGACCAAGCGCTACCAGGCCTATGCCAACGGTACCTTCCGCCTGAACGACAACGTCGAAGCCTTCGGCGAAGTGCTGTACAGCCAGATCAAGAGCACCGCGTGGTTCGGCAGCAGCCCGTTCTTCACCCTGGAGAGCGGCCGCTTCGCACTGAACGCGGACAGTGGCCTGGCCGAGCCGGTGTCGTCGCTGCTGCCGGCCAACAATCCGTACAACCCGTACGGCCGTGCGATCCCGATCGAATACACCTTCTTCGACCTGGGCGGCACGCTCAAGACCAACCGCTCCACCGCTTACCGCGGCGTGTTCGGCCTGCGTGGCACCACCGCGAAGTGGGACTGGGAAGTGGCCGCGTTCGGCGCGCGCAGCAGCGAGCGTGAGAGTGTCTCTGGCGGTTTCGCCAACCGCTGGGCGCTGGCCGATGCGCTGGCAACGGGCAGCTACAACCTGCTGAACCCGGCCGCCACCCCGCAGTCGGTGCGCGACTCGATCAACATCGCCACGCTGCGTCCGGCCGAGTCCAAGCTGCAGGGCATCGATGCGAAGATTTCCGGCAGCCTGGGCCATACCTGGGCCGGCGAGATCGGCTTCGCCGCCGGTGCCGAGTGGCGCCGCGAGAAGCTCGATTCCAACAACCCGTGGCAGATCGACGCAGGCCTGCAGGTGCGCCCGGCCATCGCCGAAGTGCACGGCAAGCGCCAGGTCAGTGCGGCCTACGCCGAAGTGAACGTGCCGCTGGCATCGACGCTGGAGCTGTCCGCTGCCGCGCGCGCCGATCACTACGATGATTTCGGCGATGCGTTCTCGCCGAAGATCGGCCTGCGCTGGCAGCCGCTCGACTTCCTGCTGGTGCGTGCCTCGGCCTCGAAGGGCTTCCGTGCGCCGTCGCTGTCGGAGAACTCCAACAGCACCAGCATCGCCTACGGCAGCGTGGTCGATCCGCGTGACCCGGACGTGCCGGGCTCGCGTCAGAACCCCACCTTCTTCACCGTCGGCAACAACGAACTGAAGCCCGAGCGCACCAAGAGCGTGAACTTCGGCGTGGTGCTGTCGCCGTGGGCCAACACCAACCTGAGCGTGGACTACTACCGCATCCAGCTGGACAACCTGGTCGGCACCAACAACACCCAGACCCTGGTCAACGACAACGTGGCCGGCGCCGTGCAGCGCGATGAGCGCGGCAAGCTGCAGGCGGTCTACAACCGCTACCAGAACCTGAGCGAGCTGAAGACCTCGGGCATCGACGTCGAGCTGCGCCAGCGCATCCCGACCGCTGCGCTGGGTGACTTCACCGTGTCCTCGGCCTACACCCACGTGCGCGACTACCGTCGCCCGACCGTGGTCGGCGGCCCACTGGTGGACTACGCCGGCAGCAACCTGGGCGCAACCCTGCCCAAGGACAAGGCCACCACCACGCTGGACTGGAAGTACGGCGACTTCAACGCAGCCGTGACCTGGTACTACACCAGCAGCTACCGCCAGGAAGCCAGTACCGCCGCCAAGGCCGTGC
The DNA here is from genome assembly GCF_056486185.1 of Stenotrophomonas sp. 28608_Sma. NCBI lineage: Bacteria > Pseudomonadati > Pseudomonadota > Gammaproteobacteria > Lysobacterales > Lysobacteraceae > Stenotrophomonas > Stenotrophomonas sp. 28608_Sma. Next base: position 616,399 of record NZ_CM151308.1, read on the forward strand.
AGCAGCGTGTCGGCAGCTACAGCCAGTACGACCTGTACCTGGCTTACACCGGCATCGACAAGCTGACCGTGTACGCCAAGGTGCAGAACCTGGCCGACAAGACGCCGCCGTACGACGCCTCGTTCCCGGGCATCCGCGCGCCGTACGACTTCAGCCAGTACGACCTGCGTGGCCGCTACTTCACGCTGGGCTTCGATTACCGCTTCTGATCCATCCGCCGCGGCCGGTCACCTGAAGGGACCGGCCGCGCGACTGTCTGCCGTTGTGTTCCAGGGGAGTCATCGTGTCCTTGCATCGCCGTGCCGTTCTTCCGTTGCTGCTTGCCGCCGCCACCGCACTGTCCTCGCCGCAGCCGGCGCAGGCACAGAGCGCGTACTTCTTCCCGCAGGTGACCGACGCAGCGGCGTTCGATGCAGCGGTGCCCACGCCGGAGCAGTTCCTCGGCTACCCGATCGGCAGCCGTTACACCCGGCACGACCAGCTGGTGGCGTACTTCCAGGAACTTGCGAAACGCTCGGACAAGATCAGCGTGCGCGAGATCGGCCGCAGCTATGAAGGTCGCCCGCTGCTGATCGCCACCGTCACTGCTGCAGGCAACCACGCGCGGCTGGAACAGATCCGCCAGCAGCACGCGACCCTGGCCGATCCGGCGCAGCCGCGCAGCGCCGCCGGTGACAGCCCGGTGGTGGTGTGGCTGGGCTACAGCGTGCATGGCAACGAGACCTCCAGTGCCGAAGCGGCGATGCTGACGGCGTACTACCTGGTGGCCAACCGCAGCGCCGAAACCCAGCAGTGGCTGCAGCAGGCGGTGGTGCTGTTCGACCCGGCGCAGAACCCGGATGGCCGTGATCGTGCCGCCAACTGGCACAACGCCTGGGCCTCTGATCCGGCCTCGGCCGACCCGGCCGACAAGGAACACGTTGAGCCGTTCCCGCAGGGCCGCACCAACCACTACTTCACCGATCTCAACCGCGACTGGCTGGCCCTGACCCAGCAGGACTCGCGGCCGAAGGTGGAGGTGTTCCACCAGTGGTACCCGAACGTGCAGATTGATTTCCACGAGATGGGCAAGGACAGCACCTATTACTTCGAACCGTCGCCGAAGAGCATGCACAGCCCGCTGATTCCAGCGGCGTCGTATGAATTCAACAAGACCCTGGCCAAGTACCACGCGCAGGCGTTGGATGCGCTGGGCTCGCTGTACTACACCGGCGAGAACTTCGACAACTTCTCGCCGGTGTACGGCTCGACCTATCCTGATTTCCACGGTGCCGTCGGCGTTACCGTCGAGCAGGCCAGCTCGCGCGGCCGCGTGCAGGAATCGGTGAACGGCCTGCTGACCTTCCCGTTCACCATCCGCAACCAGGTGGCTACCGGGCTGGGCACGGTGCGCGGCGCGGTAGCCGAGCGCAGCGGCCTGTTCGACCTGCAGAAGCAGTTCTTCCAGAGCGCGTTGAAGCAGGCCGCACAGCAGCCGGTGAAGAGCTTCGTATTCGGCGATGCGCATGACCCCGCATTGACCCGTCGTTTGCTGGAACTGTTGCTGCTGCATCGCATCGAGGTGCGCGCGCTGGAACGTGACGTCAGTGTCGATGGCCAGCGCTTCGATGCCGGCAGCGCCTACGTGGTGCCGGTGCAGCAGGCGCAGTTCCGCCTGGTGCATTCGATCTTTGCCGAGACGCCGCCGATCAAGGGCGATGTGTTCTACGGCAGCACCAGCTACGCGATTGCACCGGCCTACGGTGTGGCCTTCGCCGGTAGCCGCAGCCGCATCGACGGCGGCGCACGCGTGGCGGCGCTGCCGGCGGAGCAGAGCACCCTGCTGGGCGGCCAGGCAGGATTCGCCTACGCGATCGACTGGCGCGACTACAATGCCGGGCGCGCGCTGGCCGCGCTGCAGGGCAAGGGCGTGAATGCACGCGCGGCATTCCAGCCGTTCACCACCGCGACCACGCAGGGCGAGGTCAACTTCGCCGCCGGCAGCCTGGTGATTCCGGTGGCCGGGCAATCACTGCAGGGCACGGCGTTGCTTGAAGCCGTGACGTCTGCCGCGCGTGCTGCCGGTGTGCAGGTGCACGCGCTGTCCAGCGGCCGCAGCCGTAAGGGCATCGACCTCGGCAGTGATGGCGTCAAAGCGCTGCGCAAACCTGCGGTTGCGCTGGTGATGGGCGAGGGCGTGGCCGCCACCGAGATCGGCTCGGCCTGGTTCCTGTTGGACCAGCAGCTGCGGTTGCCCGCCAGCAAGCTGGATCCGCAGCAGCTGGGCAAAGCACCGCTGGATCGTTACACCACCATCGTGCTGTCCGGTGGAACCTACACAGGCATCGATGCCACGGCGGTGGCTGCACTGAAGCGCTGGGTGCAGGCCGGTGGTTCACTGGTTACCTATGGCAGTGCCTCGAAGTGGGCGATCGAACAGAAGCTCGCCGACGGCGAGAAGCTTGGCAAGGAAGAAGAGACCGCGGACGAGAGCCGCCGTGCGTTCGGCGACCAGCGCGACATCGCCGCGATCGAGCGGGTCAGCGGCAACATCCTCAGTGCCGACGTGGATACCAGCCATCCGCTGGCGTTTGGCGTGCCACGCCGGCAGCTGGCGATCAACAAGGAAAACACGGTGACGCTGCAGCCAAGCGCTAACCCGTTCTCGACGGTGGTACGCATCGACACGCCGCCGCGGGTGAATGGCTATCTGTCCGAGCGCAATCGCACGCGGGTGGCGGGCAGCGCGTGGCTGCTGGTGTCGGCGCAGGGGCAGGGCAACGTGGTGCTGTTCGCCGATGATCCGGCGCATCGCAAGTACTGGCACGGGACGGATCGACTGCTGATCAACGCGATCTTCTTCGGGAATCTGGTGAATCCGAGTAAAGCGCGGGGTTGAGGCTTTGCGCGCCTCGATTGATGCGTGTGGGGGGGAGGCCGGGCGGGCTGCGCAGGACACGCTGTAAATACGTCCATGTAAGCTCGATCGGCGCATCCATGCGCCTCACGGTCCTGCGCAGCCCGCCCGGCCTCCCCTCGACAGTTTCCTGCGGGCGCGGACGCATCGAACCCCAAGGCGGGAGCAAGGGCGAAAGCAAAAGCAGAACCAGGAATTGCGACTTCGGCTTTTGCCTTTGAATTTGAATTTGAATTTGATCTTTCTTCTCCCGGCTACCCGGCGGGAGAAGAAGGTGCAGGCAATGCTTGAAGCGGATGGGCATGGGGGCAGCGCAGAACCGTTGGCGCCATGGATGGCGCCATCGAGCTTACATGGACGTATTTACAGCGTGTTCTGCGCTGCCCCCATGCCCATCCGCCCTCGGTACTGCCACCGCGTGCTTTATCACCCGGTAGCCCGCAACAAAAAAAAGGACGGCGCGTCAGCGCCGTCCCTCGATAGCCCCCGCGCAGCGGGAAGCACCCTCCATGTCAGCTGCGATCAGCCGGCGCGACCGCCGCCGTTGCCACCCTGGCCGCGGCCACGGCCGCCACCATTGCCGCCACCGCCACGACGCTGGCCCTGACCGGCGCCTGCACGCTGCTGGCCATTGCCACCGCCCTCGCGACGGCCACCACCGGCCTTCTTCGGGCCCGCATGCGCATGGCGCGGCGCATCGCCGTGCGGACGGCGTGCGTGGCTCTTGCGCGGTGCGCGCTCGCCGGTATCGTGCTCGGCCTTGCCCGGCGCACTGTTGCCCCAGCGGATCGGCGTCTGCAGCTCGAAGCCCGGCACATCGCGGATGTCCATGTCGCGGCCCAGCAGGCGCACGATCGCGCGCAGCAGCTTCACTTCATCCTGCGCCACCAGCGAGATCGCCTGGCCGGTCGCGCCGTTGCGGCCGGTGCGGCCGATGCGGTGCACGTAATCTTCGGCCACCATCGGCAGGTCGAAGTTGATCACCTTCGGCAGCTCGTTGATGTCGATGCCGCGCGCGGCGATATCGGTGGCCACCAGCACGGTCACGCGGCCGGCCTTGAAGTCGCCCAGCGCACGCAGGCGCTGGCCCTGGCTCTTGTTGCCGTGGATCGCCGCGGTCTTGATGCCCGACTTTTCCAGGAACGTGGCCAGCTTGTCGCTGCCGTGCTTGGTGCGGGCGAACACCAGGGTCTGCTCGCGGCTGTCCTGCGCCAGCAGGTGCAGCAGCAGGTCGCGCTTGCGGCCGGCATCGACCGGGTGCACGCGATGGGTGATGGTTTCGGCGACGGTGTTCTTCGGCGTGACCTGGATCTGTTCCGGGTTGCGCATGAACTCCAGCGCCAGCTGGCGGATGTTGTCCTCGAAGGTGGCCGAGAACAGCAGGGTCTGGCGGTTCTGCTTCGGCAGCTTGGCCAGGATGCGCTTGATCGACGGCAGGAAGCCCATGTCGAGCATGCGGTCGGCTTCGTCCAGCACCAGCAGTTCAATGCCGGACAGGTCGATGCTGCGACGCTCGAGGTGGTCGATCAGGCGGCCCGGGCAGGCCACCAGCAGGTCCACGCCACGGCGCAGGATGTCCAGCTGGTTGCCCATGCCGACGCCGCCGTAGATGCAGGCGCTGGGGATGCGCAGGTACTTGCTGTAGCCGCGCAGGCTGTCATGCACCTGGGTGGCCAGCTCGCGGGTCGGGGCCAGGATCAGCGCGCGCGGCTTGCGCGGGCCGCTGCGCACTTCCTGCGAGGCGGTGCCCAGGTGCTGCAGCAGCGGCAGGCCGAAGGCGGCGGTCTTGCCGGTGCCGGTCTGAGCGCCGGCCAGCAGGTCGCGACCGGCCAGCGCCAGCGGGATCGCCTGCTGCTGGATCGGGGTCGGGTTTTCGTAGCCCTGCTCGGCGAGCGCACGCAGCAGGAAGGGCGCCAGGCCCAGCGATTCAAAAGACATTGAGATTGCTCCAAGTACAAGAAACGCCTGTCCGAACGGACAGACGGGGGCAGATCAAACTGATCGGCTGACTCGGAGCGTTCCCGTGAACCGCGCTGCGAGAATTGGGTGCAGCCGGCACGGAGCGCAGGCTGGAATGCGTGACGAACGGCGTCGGAGTGGGGGCGGGCGAAGAGGGCGGACCCTGGTCGCCGGCGGTCCCGGAGGGAAACGGACGGCCGCTGCAGACCCTGCAAGTCTAAACGATGTTTGAGACTTCACGCAAAAAGGCCTGTTCAGGTAGGGGGCTCTCTGCAGGGCTGCGCCCTGCACCCGCAGAGGCCGAAGCAACGTCAACGTCAACGTCAAAAGCCGGTTTCCTGAGGGATGCGGGGTGGGTCCGGTTGCGGGGGGCGCTGCAAGTCCCCCTCCGGGGCCCGGCCCAGCCGCTGGCGGCTGTGCGTTCGGGCGCTTGCGAAGCAATGCTTCGCAAGCAAAGCGCCCTCACCCATGTAAGCTCGGTCGCCGCATCCATGCGGCTCACGCCCCCGCAACCGGACCCACCCCGCCTTCGAGAGTTTTCCGCGATCTGTCGAATCTCATTCGATCAATTTCGATATCTGACGGATTTCGACGATGAATGATGTGGATGTTCGATCCGTCATCGGGAAATTGTCAGGGGTGGGACGGTGTGGGTGGGCAGGACCGTTGGCGCCATGGATGGCGCCATCGAGCCACCAGGGACGGGTTTACGGCGTGTCCTGCCCACCCACACCGTCCCGCCCAGCTCACAGACAACCCAGAGCCGGCTGTTGCTGTTGACGTTGCCCTGGCTTGAAGCAGGTGCAGGGTGCAACCCTGCCGAACCCCCCACTACGGTAGGGTGGGCCGATGCCGCGCTGCAGCTTGGCGTCGACGCAGATTTGATTACACTTGAAACTTGTTTGCCCACGACTCCGGACACCCACCCATGAAGCTTGGTTCTTTGAAGGAAGGCGGCCGCGACGGCACCCTGATCGTCGTCTCGCGTGACCTGCGCCACGGCGTGCGCGCCACCGGCATTGCCGCCACCCTGCAGCAGGCCCTGGAGGACTGGAGCCACATCGCGCCGCGCCTGAACGCCCTGTACGAATCGCTCAACGCGGGCGACGCCGATGGCGTGTTCGACCTGGACCCGCAGGCGCTGGCCGCGCCGATGCCGCGTGCCTATGAGTTCGTCGATGGCAGCGCCTACCTGCCGCATGTCGAGCGCGTGCGCCGCGCCCGTGGCGCCGAGGTGCCGGAGAGCTTCTACACCGACCCGCTGATGTACCAGGCGACCAGCGCCGGTTTCTACGGTCCGCGCGACGCGGTCAAGGTGGTCAGCGAGGACTATGGCATCGACCTGGAAGCAGAGATCGTGGTGATCACCGACGACGTGCCGATGGCCGCCACCCCGGAACAGGCCGCAGGCCATATCCAGCTGGTCGGCCTGGTCAACGATGTCTCGCTGCGCAACCTGATTCCGGGCGAGCTGGCCAAGGGCTTCGGCTTCCTGCAGTCCAAGCCGCGCTCGGCGCTGTCGCCGGTGTTCGTCACCCCCGACGAGCTGGGCGCCGCGTGGCAGGACAGCAAGGTGCACCTGCCGCTGCTGACCCACATCAACGGCCAGTGGTTCGGCGCGCCGGAAGCCGGCGTGGACATGCAGTTCAACTTCGCCCAGCTGGTCGCGCATGCGGCCAAGACCCGTCCGCTCAGCGCCGGCACCATTGTTGGCTCGGGCACCATCGCCAACGAAGACACCAGCAAGGGTGCCTCGTGCTTCGCCGAGCAGCGCGTGGTGGAGACCCTGCGCGACGGCAAGCCGAGCACGCCGTTCATGTCCTTCGGCGACGTGGTCCGCATCGAGATGCTCGATGCCGCCGGCAACAGCATCTTCGGTGCGATCGAGCAGCGCATCGAACAGGCGACCAGGCCCTGAGCAGAGAGGCGGCGATGGAGATCCCGGTCGACGACGGCATCGTGCTGTACACCTACTGGCGATCCAGCGCCGCCTACCGCGTGCGCATCGGTCTGGAGCTGAAGGGCCTGGCCTGGGAAGCCCGGCCGGTGCACCTGGTACGCGATGGTGGCGAGCAGCACCTTGACGCCTATCGCGCGCTCAATCCGCAGCAGCTGGTGCCAACCCTGCTGCATGACGGGCATGCACTGACCCAGTCGCTGGCGATCCTGGAGTATCTGGACGAGCGCTTCCCGCAGGTGCCGCTGCTGCCGGCCGATGCCGCCGGCCGTGCGCGGGTGCGTGCGCTGGCCCAGCTGGTGGCCTGCGATATCCACCCGATCAACAACCTGCGGGTGATGCAGTACCTGGAGCGCACCCTGCAGCTGCCGGCCGACGCCCGCACGCAGTGGACCCTGCACTGGATCGCCGAGAGTTTCACTGCGATGGAAGCGATGCTGGCCAACAGCAGCGCGACGGGCACCTTCTGCCACGGTGACCGTCCCGGCCTGGCCGATATCTGCCTGCTGCCGCAGCTGTACAACGCGCATCGCTTCGGCCTGGACCTGACGCCGTACCCGACCCTGCGCCGCATCGAAGCGGCGTGCCAGGCAGTGGACGCCTTCGACCGCGCACGCCCGGAAAACCAGCCCGACGCCGCCTGAAAGTAGAGGGGACGGAGGGGATTAAGTCGTTTGTGCACTTACGACTTAATTCCCTCCGTCCCCTTTTTGTTGCAATCGGGCCAGATCATCGCGGAACAGCCGATAGGCATCCTCGCGGCGCGCATCGTCGGTCTGCCGCAATACCCATGCCGGGTGCACCGTGGCATAGCCGCGGGTGCCGTCCTCGAGGGTGTGCCAGCGTCCGCGGTCACGTGACAGGTCGAAATCACGGCCGAATACCGAGGCTGCCGCGGTTGCGCCGAGGCACACGATCACCTGGGGCCGCACGCGCGCGATCTCGCCCATCAGCCAGGGGCGGCAGGCCTGGATGTGCCGGCTTTCCGGTCGTTTGTGCAGCCGTACCTTGCCGCGCCGTTCATGATGGAAGTGCTTCACCGCGTTGGTGAGGTACAGCGTCGCGCGATCGATTCCCAGTTCGGTCAGCGCACGGTCCAGTAGCTGACCGGCAGGACCCATGAACGGCTGTCCGCGCAGATCCTCGGTGTCGCCAGGTTGTTCCCCGATCAGCATCATGCGGGCGTCTGCAGGCCCCTGCCCGAACACGGTCTGCGTGGACTGCTCCCACAGCGGGCACTGGCGGCAGGTGCTGGCCTGTCCGCGCAGATTCTCCAGACTGCTGGCATCCGCTGCTGGCATCGCAACACCTGCACGCAGGGGGATCCTGCGCTGCGGCGCCTGCGCGGGACGGTCATGCATTTCCTGCACGCGGTCGGCCGCATCGCGCACCAGGCGTGGCAGCAGCTGGGCCTCCGGCAGGTGGCGCCAGTACTTTGCCGGCATCTCCTGCATCATCATCCGTGTATTGAGTCGCGCCGGATTGAAGATGTTGGCGTAGTAGGTCTGCCACAGTGATTCGCGCGCATCCTCGGCCGGGGCATCCTCGCGCCGTGCGCCGGGGCCGAAGGCAAGCGCCTGCCCATCCCATGCGACGCTGCGCGAAGGCGTGAGGATCGCCCAGCGCATGCCGGTGAAGCGGCGCGCGAAGAAGGGCGCGACCCGGTCGACAATGTGGTGCTGTGGCTCAAACCAGGCGATGAACGCATCAGGCTGGCCAGGCACCTCGCGGAAGCGCACGAATGCCTTCATCTTGTGCGTGTCACGGCGGACGGCCTGGGCGAGCGCCGTTGCGCGCAGGACATCGGCGTCGGCGGGGTTGCTCAGCACCGAACGCTCGCCATGGACGATGCGCCACAGCAGGCGATACAGCAAGGCCAGTCGCTGGGGGTCGCGATGGCACAGGCAGGTGGCCGCCAGTTCCAGGAAATCGCGGGGCACGTTGGGTGCACTGGCATCAGCCAGCATCGGCGCCCGCTGCACGGCCGGCGCATCCAGCAACGACGTTTCGCTCCCTTCCAGCCAGTCCAGCTGAGGCGGGGCCACGCCTCGCAGCAACGCTTCGCGCGCAGCGTCGCGCCAGGCCTGCAGCGACCACTGCGGGTCCACCCGCAGCGACCAGCGCTGCGCGTCAGGCGGCGGGCGGTGCATCAAACAGCGATCCCTGACGAGGCGGTGGGGCCAACTGCGCGCGCAGCGCCGCCGGATCGTCCAGCGATTTGCGTGGATGGTGGTCAGCCAGCTGCACAAACGGAAGCAGTTTGCTCATCGGTGCCTTCAGGCGTGCTACATCGGCAACCCGCAGGCGACCGTGGCGGCGTGCCATCAGCACCCGTTTCACGTTGCGCACGCCCAGCCCGGGTACGCGAAGCAGCATTTCCTTCGGCGCGCGGTTGAGATCCACGGGAAAGCGCTCGGGGTGACGGATCGCCCAAGCCATTTTCGGGTCGATGTCCAGGTCGAGCATGCCGTCCTGGGTGGTATCGGTAATCTCATCCACGCCGTAACCGTAGAAGCGCAGCAACCAGTCGGCCTGGTAGAGGCGATGTTCGCGCTGCAGCGGAGGCGGTTGCAGTGGCAGCTGCCGGCTGGCGTCCGGAATCGGGCTGAACGCGGAGTAGTACACCCGGCGCATCCGATAGTTGCCGTACAGCGCATCGGCGCTGGCCAGGATCTGTTGGTCGTTGGCCCCGTCCGCGCCGACGATCATCTGCGTGCTCTGCCCGGCGGGTGCGAAACGGGGAGGGTGTGGACTGCGGCTGGCCCTCGGCGCCACCGCTGCGGGGGCTTTGCGCGCCTCCTTGGCTTCCTCGATGCGCCAGCGTAGTTCGCCCATCGCGCCGCGTATCGAATGCACCGTCTTCTCCGGCGCCAAGGCGCTCAGGCCGGCTTCGGTCGGCAGTTCCACGTTGATGGACAGGCGGTCGGCATAGCGCCCGGCACTGGCCAGCAGTTCCGGCGAGGCCTCGGGAATGGTCTTGAGGTGGATGTAGCCGGCGTAGCGGTGTTCTTCGCGCAGCTGCCGGGCCACTTCCACCATCTGTTCCATGGTGTAGTCCGCATTGCGGATGATGCCGCTGGACAGGAACAGCCCCTCGATGTAGTTGCGCTTGTAGAAGTCCAGGGTGAGTGCGACCACCTCGTCCACGCTGAAACGTGCACGGGCTACGTTGCTGGAGACCCGGTTCACGCAGTAGGCGCAGTCGTAGACGCAGAAGTTGGTCAGCAGGATCTTCAGCAATGAAACGCAGCGGCCATCGGGTGTATAGCTGTGGCAGATGCCCATACCCTCGGTGCTGCCGATGCCGCCACTGGCGCGCGAATCGCGCTTGCCCGAGCCGCTGGAGGCGCAGGAGGCGTCGTATTTGGCGGCATCGGCCAGGATGGCCAGCTTGCGGATGGTTTCCATTGAGGAAACCTACGGATGAGGGGTCTCATTGGATGAGACCGCCCCTGAATTCTTCAGAAAAAGGGGACGGTGGGGATTAAGTCGTAAATGCACTTACGACTTAATCCCCACCGTCCCCTTTTTCGTGCGGTCAGAACCCGTGAGTGATGCTTGGCTGCCCGGCCGAGAAATCCGCATACGGGTCGTGCTCGCCGCTGCTGCCTTCGGACAGGCGGAACTTCAGGGCCAGGCCATCGCGCGAGTCGGCCGCGCGCAGCGCTTCCTCCTGCTCGATGATGCCGGCCTTGGCCAGACGGAACAGGCACTGGTCGAAACTCTCCATGCCTTCCTCCAGCGAGCCTTCCATCGCCGCCTTGATCTCGTGCACCTGGCCGCGACGCAGCAGGTCACGGATCATCGGCGTGTTGATCAGCACCTCGGTGGCCGGCAGGCGACGGCCCTCCTTGTTCTTCACCAGGCGCTGGCTGATCACCGCACGCAGGTTCAGCGCCAGGTTCATCAGCACGTTCTTGTGCGCGCTTTCCGGGAAGAAGTTGAGGATGCGCTCGATGGTCTGGTCGGCGTTGTTGGAGTGCAGGGTGGCCAGGCACAGGTGGCCGGTTTCGGCGAAGGCGATCGCTGCCTCCATCGTTTCCGCATCCAGGATCTCGCCGATCAGGATCACGTCCGGCGCTTCACGCATCGCGTTCTTCAGCGCGTTGTGGAAGGCATGGGTGTCCAGCCCGACCTCGCGCTGGTTGACGATCGACATCTTGTGCTTGTGCAGGTACTCGATCGGGTCCTCGATGGTGAGGATGTGACCAGTGGTGGTGCTGTTGCGGTGGTCGATCATCGACGCCAGCGAGGTGGACTTGCCGGAACCGGTGGACCCCACCACCAGCACCAGCCCGCGCGGGGTCATGATGACGTCCTTCAGTACCTGCGGCAGGTTCAGCTCCTCGATGCTCGGGATGCGGCTGCGGATGGCGCGGATGACCATGCCCACTTCGCCCCGCTGCTTGAACACGTTGACGCGGAAGCGCCCGGCATCGGGCAGGGCGATGGCCATGTTGAGCTCCAGCTCGCGCTCGAACTGCGGCACCTGGCCTTCGTCCATCAGCGAGTAGGCGATCTTCTTGACCATGCCCGGCGGCAGGCCGGTGTTGCCCAGCGGATAAAGCTTCCCCTCGATCTTGATGTAGACCGGTGCTCCGGTGGTCAGGAACATGTCCGAAGCGTTCTTTTCGGTCATCAGCTTCAGGAAGTAGCCGATATCCATTGCGAATTTTCCCCAACGAAACGGCCGACGCCCGTTGCAAGCACGGTGTCGGCTTGACGACAATGGCCGTGAACCGACAACCGGTACGGCCTCCCCAATGAAACGACTTAGCTTCGCACGAATGCGCCATGGCCTGTATGTGATGGCGTTTGCATTCGCACTGTCTGCCCCCGCCTGGGCGCAGGACGGCGCACTGGAACTGGCCCAGGCCCGGCAGGCGGTCGACAAGGCCACCCAGGCCGACGCCGACCAGTACGCCCCGGACCTGATCGGGCTGGCCCGGCAGGGGCTGGAACAGGCCCAGCGTGCTGCCGGCGACCGCCGTGAGCGCAAGAACGCCCCGGCGATCGCCCTGCGCGCCGCTGCCGATGCCGACCTGGCCCGCGCCCGCAGCGAGGAAGCCACCGTCACCGCGCAGCTGCAACTGCGCCGCAACGAGGTCAACCAGCTGCAACGCCAGCTGTCGACCGGGGAGGACCGCCGGTGAAGCCGATGACTGCCGCAACCCTGGCTGCCCTGCTGACGCTGCCGACCCTGGCCCTGGCCGCCGACAACCCGATGGTGGCGCAGCTGAGCCAGCGTCTGATGGCCATCCAGGCCAATCCCGACACGGCTGAGCTGGGCGCCTTCGAGCGCATGCAGGCCCAGCAGGCCATCGCCACCCTGGACAAGGCCAAGCGCCGCGACCAGGAGCTGGCCACCTACCTGGCCGAGCGCCGGGTGGAGATTGCCGAGACTGCCGTGCGTGCCGCATTGGCCGCGCGTGAGGTCGATCGCCTCGAGCGCACCCGCAGTGATCTGCTGATCGAGGCCAGCCGCCGCGATGCCGCCCGTGCCCGCCAGGAGGCCGAGCAGCTGCGCATGCAGGCGCAGATGCAGGCCGAGGAGGCTGAGCGCCTGCGCCAGGCCGCCGAGGCCGAGACCCTGGCCCGCCAGGATGCCGAGAATGCCCTGACCAGCGTGGCCGGCAAGCAGCAGCAGCGCCTCAGCGCCGCCCAGCAGAACGCCGCCAAGCTGGCCCGCGAGGAAGCCGAGCTGGTATCCGGGCAGAAGCTGCCGGGTTCGAAGTTCGATGGCCGTGGCGAAGTCTTCACCTTCAATGGTGACGCATTTGCCGCTGGCGCCGCCAGCCTGTCCGGTGGGGCCCGCAACCAGACCAAGGCACTGGCCGAGTACCTGAACATCGGCAAGAAGGGCCGCCTGCGCATCGAGGCCTATGACAGCGCCAACGGGGTCGGTCAGAAGCGTGCCGAGGCCCTGCGCGATGCCCTGGTCGCGGCGGGTGTCGCGAGCAACCGGATCCAGCTCAGCGGCAAGAAGGCGGCGTCCACCCGGGCACGCTCGGCCGAGGTCATCATCGCCCCGTAATTGCTTGATATTGTTTGTTTTTCGTTGCAATGAGCATTCAGCCTGAACCCCGCCCCGGCGGGGTTCGGTCTTTTTGCCGCAGGGGTCTTGTACCCCGCCTTGAGCAGGCGTAGGGTCAATCGTCCGGGACGCAATGCCGCGGACCGGACGATGGGAGGGCCGGGCCGATGCAAACAGGGCGCGAACCGCAGCAGATCGACGTGCGCAGGCCAGTGCCGCAGGTCGTTGCAGGCGTCCAGGTGGCCATCGACCGGCGCTCCTCCATGAACAACGCCCCGTGCCTTGCGGCCGGGGCGTTCGTGTATCTGTCGAAGGAGGTCCATCATGTTTGAAGATCAGCCCCAGAGCGAGATCGACGCCCGTCGCGCGCGTGATCCGGAGTTCAGGGCACTCCATGACCAGCACCGCAAGTTGAACAAGAAGTGCATGGACGCGGAGTTGGGTGTACTCCCGATCGATGATGTCACCCTGGGTCGCATGAAGCGCGAGAAGCTGCTGGCCAAGCAACGACTTCTGCGAATGTACGAAACACCGCTCCCAATGACGTCCCCCACGCTTTGACGCACCCCGTCACGCCCGGAACGGCGTGACCCGGCCATCGATGGCCCCGCCGGGCGCTCCTGCCCCGGCATCGCGGCACCGCCGATGAGGCGGCCGCGCCAAGGCACCACAGGCCGTGGTGCCTTGGCCTGCAGGCACAGCTCATCGATGCGGGCGGTACCGGTCTCCTCGTCGATCCGGGGCTGTCCGCATCTCTTTTTACGGTGGACGGGCTGCGGCCCTGCCGACCTGACTTTCATCGCCATCCGTCGGATAATCATCGGTCCGGCCCTGTGCGGCGCGAACCGAAAGTCCTCCGAATGCCCATCCATTCTTCCGTCCTCGAACTCATCGGCCAGACCCCGATCGTCAAGGCCCAGCGCCTGGACACCGGCGTCTGCGAGCTCTACCTGAAGCTGGAGAGCGCCAACCCGGGCGGATCGATCAAGGATCGCATCGGCCTGTCGATGATCGAGGCGGCGGAAAAGCGCGGCGACCTGAAGCCCGGTGCCACCCTGGTCGAGGGCACGGCTGGCAACACCGGCCTGGGCCTGGCGCTGGTGGCCCAGCAGAAGGGCTATAAGCTCATTCTGGTCGTTCCCGACAAGATGAGCCGGGAAAAGATCTTCAATCTGAAGGCGATGGGCGCCGAAGTGCGCCTGACCCGCTCTGACGTGGCCAAGGGCCATCCGGAGTACTACCAGGACCTGGCCAAGACCATCGCCGAGCAGACCCCGGGCGCCTACTTCATCAACCAGTTCGGCAACCCGGACAATCCGGCCGCGCATGAATTCGGTACCGGCCCGGAAATCCTCGAGCAGATGGGCGGCGACCTTGACGCCATCGTGTTCGGCTGCGGCAGCTCCGGCACCATGACCGGCCTGTCGCGTGCCTTCGCCAAGCTGTCGCCGAAGACCGAACTGGTGCTGGCCGATCCGGTCGGTTCGATCCTGGCCGAGTACATCAACGACGGCAATCTGAACGACAAATCGGGCAGCTGGCTGGTGGAAGGCATCGGCGAGGACTTCCTGCCGTCGATCTCCGATTTCAGCCGCGTCAAGAAGGCTTATGCCATCAGCGATGCCGAGAGCTTCCACACCGCACGCGAACTGCTGGGCAAGGAAGGCATCCTGGGTGGTTCGTCCACCGGCACCCTGCTGGCCGCCGGCCTGAAGTACTGCAAGGAGCAGACCACGCCGAAGAAGGTGCTGGTGCTGGTGCCGGATACCGGCAACAAGTACCTGTCGAAGATGTACAACGACTACTGGATGCTGGACAACGGTTTCCTGCAGCGCCCGCAGCACGGCGACCTGCGCGACCTGATCCTGCGCCCTTACGGCCAGCGCGACACCGTGGTGATCGGTCCGAACGACCTGCTGACCACTGCCTACCAGCGCATGAAGCTGTACGACGTGTCGCAGCTGCCGGTGATGGACGGCGAGCAGCTGGTCGGCATCGTCGACGAAAGCGACGTGCTGCTGCACGTGTATGGCGATGAGGCACGCTTCCGCGACACCGTCGCCACCGCGATGGTCAGCAAGCTGGACCGGCTGGACGTGAAGTCGCCGATCGAGGCGCTGCTGCCGGTGTTCGACCGCGGCCAGGTGGCGATCGTGATGGACGGCGACGCCTTCCTGGGCCTGATCACCCGTATCGACCTGCTGAACTATCTGCGCCGTCGCGTGCAGTAAGCCGCTGATCGCCGACGTTCACCGCTGAATCCTGGTTTATCCGCGTCAAAGGTCGTTAAGGCCGCGCTGGTAGACTTCCGCACCTTCGATGGCGCCGTGCGTCGGCGCCCCTCAGGAAAGAACATGTCCAACGCAACTTCCCAGGATCGCGCCCTGGCCCTGGCTACCCTGGCCATCCACGGTGGCCAGTCGCCCGACCCCAGCACCGGCGCGGTGATGCCGCCGATCTACGCCACCTCGACCTACGCCCAGTCCAGCCCGGGCGAGCATCAGGGCTTCGAGTACTCGCGTACCCACAACCCGACCCGCTTCGCCTATGAGCGTTGCGTGGCGTCGCTGGAAGGCGGCACCCGTGGCTTCGCCTTCGCTTCGGGCATGGCGGCCAGCTCGACCGTGATCGAGCTGCTGGACGCCGGCAGCCATGTGGTGGCAATGGACGATATCTACGGCGGCAGCTTCCGTCTGTTCGAGCGCGTGCGTCGCCGCACCGCCGGGCTGGATTTCAGCTTCGTCGACCTGACCGATCTGGCCGCGTTCGAGGCCTCCATCACGCCGAAGACGAAGATGGTGTGGATCGAGACCCCGACCAACCCGATGCTGAAGATCGTCGACATCGCCGCGGTCGCTGCCATCGTCAAGCGCCATGGCCTGATCGTCGTCGTCGACAACACCTTCGCCTCGCCGATGCTGCAGCGCCCGCTGGAGCTGGGCGCTGACTTGGTCCTGCATTCGGCCACCAAGTATCTCAATGGCCACTCGGACATGGTCGGCGGCATGGTCGTGGTCGGCGACAACGCCGAACTGGCCGAGCAGATGGCCTTCCTGCAGAACTCGGTGGGTGGCGTGCAGGGCCCGTTCGACAGCTTCCTGGCCCTGCGTGGCCTGAAGACCCTGCCGCTGCGCATGAAGGCGCACTGCGCCAATGCGCTGGCCCTGGCACAGTGGCTGGAGAAGCACCCGGCCGTGGAAAAAGTGATCTACCCGGGCCTGGCCTCGCACCCGCAGCATGAGCTGGCCGGCAAGCAGATGGCCGGTTACGGCGGCATCGTTTCGATCGTGCTCAAGGGCGGTTTCGAGGCGGCCAAGCGCTTCTGCGAGAAGACCGAACTGTTCACTCTGGCCGAGTCGCTGGGCGGCGTGGAAAGCCTGGTCAACCACCCGGCGGTGATGACGCATGCCTCGATTCCGGTCGCGCGGCGGGAGCAGCTGGGCATCAGCGACGCGCTGGTAAGGCTGAGCGTGGGTGTGGAGGAGTTGGGGGATCTGCAGGTGGATCTGGAACGGGCGTTGGGCGGGAACGCGGCGACCTGAGCCTGCCTACGCCACCCCATGGGAATCAGACTGCCAACTGGAATACACGCGTCATGAATGCGATAACACCTGCTGCCATGCTCCGGTCACTCTGGAGCAATCGCGGCATCATCTGGCTGCTCGGGAAACGCGACGTCCAGAACAAGTACAAGGGATCGTTCGGCGGCTTGTTATGGACACTGATCAATCCGCTGTTGATGCTGCTCATCTACACCTTCGTCTTTGCAGTGATCTTCAAGGCCCGCTGGCATGGCCAGGTAGGGGACAGTCGGGCCCAGTTCGCGCTCGTGATGTTCGTCGGCGTCATCATCCATGGCTTCTTCGCCGAGATGGTGAATCGTGCGCCGGGCATGATCTTCGAGAACACGAATTACGTTACGAAGGTCGTCTTCCCGCTTGAAGCGCTGCCGGTGATCAGCCTCGGCTCCGCGCTGTTCCATACGCTGGCAAGCGCCTTGGTGCTGCTGGTGGGCCTGTTGATCTGCAATGGCGGCCTCCATTGGCATGCGCTGTTGTTCCCCGTGGTGTTGGCGCCATTGCTGGTGATGGCTGTGGGGATAACTTGGATACTCGCCGCGCTGGGCGTGTTCATCCGAGACCTGAAGCAGACCACCACGTTCGTCACCACTGCAATGCTCTTCCTGTCGCCGGTGTTCTATCCGCAATCGGCGTGGCCAGAGAAATACCAGAAACTCTTCCTGCTCAACCCGCTTACCTTCATCATGGAGCAATCGCGCCAAGTGCTGGTGTGGGGCAAGCTCCCTGATTTCGTCGGCCTGGCGGCATACCTGTCGATCGCGCTGCTCGTTGCTTTCGCAGGGTTCGCCGTGTTCCAGAAGATGCGCAAGGGGTTTGCCGATGTCATGTGAAAATCCGGGCCAGCCCGAACTCGCCATCGAAGTGACCGGGTTGGGCAAGTATTACGAGATCTACGCCGATCCCAAGGACCGGCTCAAGCAGTTCGTCCTGCCGGTGCTTGATCGGGCGCTGGGTGGCGAACCGAAGCAGTACCACCGTGAGTTCTGGGCACTGAGGGACGTTTCCTTCAAGGTCCGTCGCGGCGAGACCGTTGGAATCATCGGACGCAATGGCTCCGGAAAGTCGACGCTCCTGCAGCTTGTCTGCGGCACGCTGACGCCGTCCAGCGGACAGGTGAGCACCACGGGCCGCATCGCCGCGTTGCTGGAGCTGGGTTCGGGCTTCAATCCGGAGTTCACCGGTCGCGAGAACATCATGTTGAGCGGAGCGCTGTTCGGGCTGACGGCCCAGCAGATGGAGGAACGCTACGACGACATCGTGGCCTTCTCCGGCATCCCGGATTTCATCGACCAACCGGTTAAAACTTACTCCAGCGGCATGGTCGTGCGGCTTGCGTTTTCCGTGATCGCCCACGTCGACGCCGATATCCTGGTCGTGGATGAGGCGCTCTCGGTGGGAGATGCCTACTTCACGCAGAAGTGCATGCGTTTCCTGCGCTCTTTCATGAAGCGAGGGACGCTGCTCTTCTGCAGCCACGACATGGGGGCCATCATCAACCTGTGCGAGCGCGCAATCTGGCTCGACAAGGGTGTCATGCGCATGAACGGCGCGCCCAAGGAACTGTCGCAGGAGTACCTGGCGTCGCTGTTCGAACCGGAGGATGGCAGCATGGCAGAGACTGCTCTGGTCGAAGGCGGTGGAGGCGAAGTCGAAGTCGAAGACACGTCCGCGGATGGCCAGCCTTCCCCGTTGGAGTTGACCGCGGAACCCGCCTATGTGGATATGAGACAGACGCTCATCGATGCGTCGATGCTCCGGAACGACATCGAGGTCTTCCAGTTCGACGAGAACCGTGCTTCGTTCGGGACGGGCGCTGCGCGCATCACCGCGGTGCATCTACTGGATGCGCAGGGCCAGAAGGTGAACTGGGCGATAGGCGGGCAGGACGTCAAGCTTCGGATCATCGCGCGCGCCAACGAACAGATCAGCCGGCCCATCGTGGGGTTCGTCGTGAAGGACAAGCTGGGGCAGATAATCTTTGCCGACAACACATACCTGGCGCACCGCGACCGTGCCATCGTGGTTCCGCGCAACGGCGAGGTCGTGGCGACGTTTGATTTCAGATTTCCGGTACTTCCAGCGGGCGAATACAGCATTTCCCCAGCCATCGCCGAGGGCACCCAGGCCGACCATGTCCAGCACGAGTGGGTGCACGATGCGCTGATCCTCCACGTGCAGTCCAGCGCCGTCTGCCTGGGGCTATTTGGTGTGCCAATGCGAACTATTGAACTGGAGGCAACGTCGTGAGCCATGATCGTTCCCAGGTGCCTGACGGCGAGATGAGCTTCACCGGCGAACGGTTTCTGCCGGGCGTTAGCGGCGAAATCGAGATGGAGCACTACCACCGCTACCAGCTCGCATCGCGCATTGTCGCCGGCAAGGATGTTCTGGATATCGCCTGCGGCGAAGGATATGGATCTGCCCTCCTGTCGATCGGTGCGGCGCGTGTCACCGGCGTGGACATCGATGCCGTGGCGGTGGCGCATGCGGCAGCGACCTATCCGCGCGAGGGGTTGGAGTTCAAGCTCGGCTCGTGCGCCGCCATCCCGGTGCCCGATGCGAGCGTGGATGTGGTGGTCAGCTTCGAGACCATCGAGCACCACAACCAGCACCAGGAGATGATGGCGGAGATCGTGAGAGTGCTGCGTCCTGGTGGCGTGCTCATGATGTCCAGCCCGGATCGCTACGAGTACTCCGATCGTCCTGGTTTCCGCAATGAGTTCCACGTCAAGGAGCTCTACAGGCAGGAACTGGAGGCGCTGGTGGGGGATTACTTCCCCAACTACCGACTGCTCGGGCAGCGCACCACGATGGCCTCCATGATCGGCCGCGTTGCCGATGGCGGTGGCGCGGCCGAGCCGGTAGCGCCAGGAATCCATTACTGGACCGAGAGCGAAGGGCTGGAGAGCGTCCGCTCGGGCAGCATGCCGCGCGAGCCGGTCTATTTCATCGTACTGGCGTCCGCCGGAGCCTTGCCCAGCTTGCCGGACTCCGTGTTTGAAGTTCCCGGCTATTTTGAATCGCGCGTGCAGCAGGTCGCGGACGATTACCGGCGGGAGATATCACGTATTGGCCAAGAGCGCGACGGTATGCTGCGCGACAAGGATGTGGCGTGGGAAGCGCGGGTCGAGCAGGTGGCTGCCGATTACCGGTCCGAGATAAGCCGCATAGCGGCCGAGCGTGACCAAGCGCTGGCCGACAAGGACGCTGCCTGGGAGGCAGAGCTCAGGAAAGTCGCTCGGGAGTATGAGGATGCCCGTGGTGCTGGTACCGCAGGCGGCGACAGCGCGGGGCCGACGGCCCGCATGGAAGCCGCGCCGGCGACGGTGCCGGCAGGGCATGGTGCTGGGTCGCTGGCGATCGATTCCGACGATGGTGCTGGCGCGGGAGGCGCGGGCGATTGGACCGGCATGTTGCCCTTGGTCAGTCTGATCGTAGTCAACTACAACGGCATGCGTTATCTCCAGCCCTTGTTGGCGAGCCTTGGCGCCTTGAACTATCCGCGCTATGAGGTCGTCATGGTGGACAATGCCTCGTCTGACGGCTCGGTGGACTTCGTCCGCTCCGCCTTCCCGTGGGTAAGGATCGTGGAGTCGGGAGGCAACCTTGGATTCGCAGGAGGCAACAACCTTGGGATGCAAGTGGCTCGTGGCGACCTGATCGGCCTGATCAACAACGACACCGTCGTTGATCCCGATTGGTTGTCGGCGCTTGTCCGGGCACTGATGGACGAGCCGGATGTCACGGCGGCGGGTTCAAAGATCCTGTTCTTCCGGCGATACGTCGAGCTGACGATAGAAAGCCTGCCGTTCCAGCCCAGTGCGGGGGGCCAGTCCAGCGATACGCGCGAGCTTGGGATGCTTGTTGACGAAGCCAGTGGTTTTGTCGAAAGTGGCTACAAGAAGCCTTTGTACGGGGAGGGCTTCTGGGGCAGGGAACAGCACGGAGACCGGAGCGTGCGCTGGACGAGCGGGCGGGGCACGATCCGCCTGCCGCTACCGCCGGATCCGGTTGATGGACGGTATGTTCTTGAGTTGGATGTCTCCGGGACGAATGCCGCAGCGGGCCGTGAATTCACGGTGAGCCTCGCGGGTACGGTGCTGGGCACGGGTGTTCTTGCAGCGGATTATGCAAAGCATGTGTTTACTTGCCCGGCCGCCCTGCTCGATGGCGCTGCCTGTGACGTCATCAATAACGCTGGCACGCTGCTCGATGGCAATGGCGAGGCGGGTGACCGTGGAATCTACGAGGACGACCGTGGTCAGTATGATGAGCCGGAGGACATGCAGGCCCTTTGTGGCGCCGCCATGCTCATGCGCCGCTCTGCTCTGGTACAGGCGGGGCTCTTTGATTCGAACTTTTTCATGTACTACGAGGACACCGACCTGAGCTGGCGCCTGCGCAAGGGCGGGGGGCGCCTGCGTTACGTGCCGGCCAGCGTCGTACGCCATGTGCATACGGGATCCAGCGTCGAATGGTCGCCAGTCTTTGTTTTCCACGTCTCCAGGAATCATGTGCTGATCAAGATCAAACATGCCCCGGCCGCCGTCGCGGGCCGGGCCTACGGAAGGGAAGTACTGAGATGCCTGCGCTCTGCAGTCGCGGCAGCGCGTCGCGGCTTCACTGACAAGCGCCTGAACGCGGAGTTCGGGCTGCGTCTGCGCATCCAGCGTGACCTGTTCAAGCTGCTTCCAGTCGTACTGCGGCAACGTTGGGGCGGCCTGCCGTCCTGCAAGGATCGCATCGGGGCCGTCCCCGCATGAAAGTAGGCATCTATAATCGTTACTGGGCCACGATGGGCGGCGGTGAAAAACACGTCGGCACGATCGCGGAGATCCTGCTGGCCGAAGGCCACCAGGTGGACCTGATCCGCGTCGGCCCCGTCGACGAAGCAGAGTTCAGTAGCAGGATGAACCTCAACTTGGCGGGGGCACACTGGGTCGAGTGGCCCGGCTCCTCCTGCAGCGAGCTCGCGCCACGCTCGGCCGGGTACGATGTATTCATCAATTCCACTTACTGCTCTTCGATGGTCCCGCAGGCCAGAAAATCGCTGTACCTGGCATTCTTTCCCCATGAACTCATCGAGGCCGCGCCGCTTCCCAGGCTTTTTCAGCGTGCGGCGGGAAGATTTGATCGTACCGGACACCCTTGGCTTTCGCGTATGTCGAGTTTGGCGCAGCGCACGCTGCGTCGTGGCGTGGCGTCCAGTCGGCGCCCGTTCATCGACAGTTACGAAGATCCGATGGCGAACTCTGAATTCACGGCAGCGTGGATTCGCAAGCGCTGGGCGCGTGATGCCGTGGTGCTTCCTCCGCCAATCGACGTGGAGCGCTTCGGCTCGGTGGACCTGTCGAACAAGAAGAAGGTCATTCTGAGTGTCGGCCGCTTCTTCTCCGGCGGCCACAACAAAAAGCATATCGAGATGATCACTGCTTTCCGGCAAATGCACGACAAGGGCCTCGTGCCGGAGGGTTGGGAGTACCATCTCGCCGGCAGCGTCCATGCGGAAAGCGAGGAGCATCGCCGCTACTTCCAGAAGGTCAACGCACTGGCGGAGGGCTATCCGATCCGTATTCTCGGAAACCTTGGATCACGGGAGCTGCTGCAGGAGTATGCGGAGGCATCTATCTTCTGGCATGGTGCGGGCTGGGGGGAGCGTGGTGACCAGGAGCCCGAGAAACTGGAACACTTCGGAATGACCGCCTGCGAAGCGATGGCCGCCGGCGTCGTACCCATCGTGCAGCCGTTGGGCGGGCCACGCGAGGTCGTCACCGACGGCGTCGATGGCTATTACTTCAGTGACGCCAGGGAACTCCAGGAGCGCACCCTTTCCTTGATGAAGCTCTATGGGACGCCCGAACTGGCGCAGTGGGCCGCCCGCGCACGTGCCAGCGTCCAGAAGTATTCGCAGGCGAATTTCCGGGCCGTCTTCATCAAATTCTTCAACACGATCGCTTGATCACAGATTTAGGGCAGGCATATGGCACGAGTACTGGTTACAGGTGGTGCGGGATTCCTTGGGTCGCACTTGTGCGATCGATTGGTCGAACGGGGCGACGAAGTCCTGTGCGTCGATAATTTCTACACGGGCTCCAAGCGGAACGTCGAGTCCCTGCTCTCGAACTCGCGCTTCGAGATGATGCGTCACGACGTGACCTTCCCGTTGTATGTCGAGGTGGACCGGATCTACAACCTGGCATGCCCGGCAAGCCCCGTGCACTACCAGCACGATCCGGTGCAGACGACGAAGACCAGCGTCCACGGCGCGATCAACATGTTGGGGCTTGCCAAGCGGACGCGTGCACGCATCCTGCAGGCCAGCACCAGCGAGGTCTACGGTGATCCGGAGATCCATCCGCAGGTGGAGGATTACTGGGGCAAGGTGAATCCGATCGGCATACGCAGCTGCTACGACGAAGGAAAGCGCTGTGCCGAAACTCTGTTCTTCGACTACTGGCGCCAGCACCAGCTGGAAATCAAGGTGATGCGTATCTTCAACACCTACGGCCCCCGCATGCATCCAGAAGATGGCCGGGTGGTCAGCAACTTCATCGTGCAGGCACTGCGCGGGGATGACATCACGATCTATGGCGATGGGCAGCAGACGCGCAGCTTCTGCTATGTCGACGATCTCATCAGCGGCATGATCAGCCTGATGGACAGCCCCGCAGAGCTGACCGGGCCGGTCAACATCGGCAATCCGGGCGAGTACAGCATGCTGGAACTGGCCGAAACGGTCATCCGGCTGGTGGGCGGCCACTCCAAGCTCGTGTTCAAGCCCCTGCCCTCGGACGATCCCCGCCAGCGCCAGCCGGACATCTCGATGGCACGGGCGGCGCTTGGCTGGGAGCCTCGCGTGAGCCTGGAGGACGGCCTGAAGGAGACCATCGCCTACTTCCGCAAGCGCTTGCAGGAATGACGGATATGAAAAGCTCGTCGCTGGTCGTCGTGATGCCTGTTTACGAAGATGTCGAGGCTTCGTCCATGTTGTTCAGGGCTTTGGCACGGGACCAGGGCAATGATGTCTACATCGTCGCAGTCGACGATGGCTCCGTGCGGCAGCCGGTGGACGCCGCCGCGATCGCCGCTGCGGGTCTCGATGGCGTGGTCCTGAAGCTGCGGCGTAATGTCGGGCATCAGAAAGCCATCGCGATCGGGATCGGCTACGTATCCGAACACTTCGTCGATAGGCAGCGCGTGGTCGTCATGGACTCGGACGGCGAAGATACGCCGCGCAGCATCAGCGAGCTCCTGGAGGCGTTGGAGTCCCCCGACGTCGATATCGTCGTGGCCTCGCGCAAGAGCCGGGTGGAAACCTTGAAGTTCCGTGCGTTCTACGTCGTGTACAAGTGGTTGTTCGCGATGCTCAGCGGCCGGCGCATCAGCTTCGGCAACTTCATGGCGGCCAAGCTGCATGCGATCAAGCGCCTGGCGGTGATGCAGGAGCTTTGGGTGCACGTTGCGGCCTGCGTGCTGACATCCAAGTTGCGGGTGGCATCGGTAGCTGTCGACCGTGGCCCGCGCTACGCCGGCAAGAGCAAGATGAACTTCGTTGGGCTGGCACTGCACGGTTTTCGCGCGCTGATGGTGTTTGCCGAGGATGTGCTGGTACGCGTGGGCATCGCCTGCACCGCGATCGCCGGATTGTCAGTGCTTGGCACTGTCCTTGCACTCGGGCTCAAGGCGGTCGGATTCGCTACACCGGGTTGGTTCTCGCTGGTGACCGGCATCCTGTTGCTGGTGTTCCTGCAGACCGGTGCGCTGACGCTGATCATCCTGATGCTCTCCGGAACGCTGCGCAATGGCGGCATTCTTGAAGTCGGTGGCTACAGGGCGTTCATCGCCGAGATCCTGCATGCGCGCACTGAGTGAGCGCATGCTGGCCAGCGAGGTCGTCCGCTATGGGATCAACGGTTTGCTGGCGACCGCGCTGCACTTCATGGTCCTCTACTGCGCGCTGGAAGTATGGGGCTTTCGATCAGCGGGACTTGCCAATGGCGCCGCAGCCTGCGTGGGCATTGCCGCGTCGTTCCTGGGCAGCCGTTACTTCGTCTTCCGCGCCTCCTCGGGCAGTTTCGTCGGCCAGGGTGTCCGGTTCGTAGCGCTTTACGCCGTCATCGCGCTCCTCCATGCACTCGTGCTCTACCTGTGGTCCGATCGAGCGGGCTGGGATTACCGTCTGGGCTTCCTCGTGGCGACTTGCGTGCAGGTGGCCTGTAGTTTTCTTGCAAACAAGTTGGTGGTCTTCAAATGAACAAGCTGGTCAAAGCGTTGCTCCTGACGTTGGCGTACGTCGTTACACTGATTGTCGTCTACATCGTGCACATGCGCTGGTTCAAGGTCGATGTCGTCCTGTACGCCAGTATTTTCGACGGCTTCCTGGCGGCTCTCATCGTCGGCGTGGCGGCACGAGGGGTGGGCGCGCTTTCCGGGTTCTCGGTGCTGGAGAAAGTCCAGCTGATCACGATCTGGCTGTTGGGCGGCTACCTGTTCGCCATATCCGTCCCGACTGTGATTGATCGATCATTGTCCTTCTATATTCTGGAGAAGATCCAACAACGCGGAGGCGGTATCCGTGAGGATGGTTTCGCACGCGTGTTCACTGATGAGTACCTCCCGGAGCACCATTTGGTGGAGGTGCGGCTGACGGAGCAGGAACAGTCGGGCACCATCGCCATCCACGATGGTTGCGTGCGGCTCACGCCCCGTGGCCAGGCTTTGGCAACCGCCAGCCGTTTCTATCGACAGAACTTCCTTCCACGCCAACGTCTGCTGATGGGCCAGTACACGGATGCACTGACCGATCCGTTCCGCTCCAGCAAGCAGGTGACCGACTATGAGTGCCAGTAAGAGCGCAGGCCGCTGGCGCAACGACCTGTTCGCTGCCTCGGTCTTCCTGCTCGTCGGGGTCGTGTTCTACCAACTCAAGGCGAACGCATATTTCACGGCGGTCCCCGGCGATCTTATCGACGCCCGTTTCAACTCGGTGGTCCTTGAGCATGTCTACCTTTGGTTGACCGGCGCCACGCCCGATGTGTGGAGCCCGGGCTTCTTCTACCCGGTGGCCAACGTACTGGCCCTGAGCGACAACCATTTCGGCTCAATCCTTCCTTATGCGGCCTTCCGCTGGTGGGGGCTGGATCGCTCGGAGGCATTGTCGGCCTGGCTAATGCTGGGGGGCGTACTCAACTACGCATGCGCCTACGTCGCCGCCCGTAGTTTGGGGCTGCGTCCTTCCGGCGCGGGAGCGGCGGCATTCGTATTTGCGTTTTCCCTTCCCGTTCTGGCACAGCAGGCGCATGCGCAGTTCGCATTCCGGATGTTCGTCCCTCTGCTGTTCCTAACCTTCTCCCGATGGCTGCAGCACGGCCGCCCCTCATCCCTGGCCTGGAGCTCCCTGCTGTTCGCTGCCCAAGTCTACTGTGCCATTTACACGGGTGTCTTCGCGGCCTACCTACTGCTGGCGATGACGGCCGCTTGGTTGCTGTTGGGGCGTGGCCGAACCCTAGCAGCGCAAGTCCGGGCCAGTTTCGGCAGGAACGAGTTGGGGCGCACGTTGGCCAGCCTTGCCGTCGTGCTCGCGTCTGCCATCGCAGTACTCGCCCTGCTGCGCAGCTATCACGCGGTAACTGAGGTACAGGGGTTCGTCAGGCCGCGCGACGAAATCCTGGGGATGTTGCCGCGGGTGTGGAGCTACCTGATCGCGGACTTCTCACCGCTGACGCGGTTCATCGGCGGCTCGATTGGTGACATCTCGATGCGCCACGAGCACCAGCTCTTCCTGGGCCTGGGCGTCCTGCTGTTCGCCGTCGTGGGGCTGCTCCTCGCCCTGCGGCGCATCGCCGATGCAGAACTGGGCATGCTGGCCGGCTTGGCCACGCTGGTGCTGGTGATCTGCACGCTCAACGTCAGCAATGTGTCGCTCTATCGTGTCTTCCTGCATCTTCCCGGCATTGATTCCATCCGTGCCGTTACACGCGTGATGCTCGTCATGGTGATGCCGATAGGCCTGCTTGCCGGCATCGGATTCCAGCGTGTCCTGCTGCTGGCCTCGCGTCGCGGTACCTGGACGGGCGCCCTGGCCTGTGTGGTTGCCTTTGTGTTGCTGACTGCCGAGTCCGTGACCTTCCAGGCTGGCCATGCGACCTTTGCCCAATGGCAACAACGGCAGGTAGCGTTCGCTGCCCGCGTTCCCGCTTCTGCACGGCAGGGTGACGTCCTATTCGCCGACAGGTCGGCCGAGGCCCCGTATCTTGACGACCTAGATGCCATGATTTACGCGCAGGACCACGGGATGTTCTCCGTGAACGGCTATTCGGGTTACGTGCCGAAGGGCGCGGGCGTGTCGGGCCCCTGTGAGTCGCCCGAAGGGTTTGCGCGCGCGTTCGGCGCCGTCAACGGCCTCGCTGCTCCTGCCATCGAAGCGCTTAGCCACCGCCTAGTACTAGTGCCGCTCGGGGACTGCTCCGGTGGCCGCATGAGCAGGATGTCCGGGCGAGTGGCGTCCGGTGTTGCAGAACACCTGCGCTTGGACATCACTGGCACCACGATCCAGCCGGGTCAGGTTGCGTTCACGCTCACGTTGGCCAATGGCTCGGATGGCGTCCTCTCGACCCGCGAGGTCCTGGGGCGCGACGTGCTGCTGTCGTGGCGGTTCATCCCCGACGGTCGCGACGAACGAGCCGTCGACTGGGATGCACGCCAAGCGCTGGTGTTGGAGTTGGCGCCCGGTGACCAGGCGGAGCTGCACGTCAAGGCGCCCGTCGCATCGGGGAGCTACACCCTGGAGGCGTCGCTGGTCCAAGAGACGATGTTCTGGTTCCACGATGAAGGCATGCGGATCCCGTCAGTCCACGTCGAAGTTCCTTGAATCCATTCTCCCCACAGAAGACACACGGATGAAGATCGCAATTGCAGGTACCGGGTACGTAGGCCTATCCAACGGCGTGTTGCTTGCGCGGAAACATGAGGTTGTCGCTGTCGACATCATGCCCGCTAAGGTAGAAGCGCTCAATGCGCGCAGGTCTCCCATCGCGGACGCCGAGCTGGAACAGGCATTGGCACACGACGCGCTGGATTTCCGCGCGACGCTCGAGCCCCGGGAGGCTTACGAAGGCGCGTCGTTCGTCATCATCGCCACGCCCACCGACTACGACCCCGACACCAATTACTTCAATACCCGTTCGATCGAGTCGGTCATCGCTGACGTGCTGGCCATTAATCCATCGGCCACGATGGTGATCAAGTCCACTATCCCGGTCGGCTACGTGCTCAAGGCACGTGAGAAGTTCGGCGTGGACAACATCATCTTCTCGCCGGAGTTTCTGCGCGAGGGCCGCGCGCTGTACGACAACCTGCACCCGTCCCGCATCATCGTGGGCGAGCGTTCGCCCCGGGCCGAGGCGTTTGCACGCCTGCTCCAAGAGGGCGCCATCAAGCAGGACGTGCCCGTCCTGTTTACTGAACCGACCGAAGCCGAGGCCATCAAGCTCTTCGCCAATACTTACCTTGCCATGCGCGTGTCCTACTTCAACGAGCTGGATAGCTACGCGTTGACGCATGGGCTGGACTCGCGGCAGATCATCGAAGGCATCAGCTTCGATCCACGCATCGGCGGGCACTACAATAATCCATCCTTCGGATACGGTGGCTATTGCCTGCCCAAGGACACCCGGCAGCTTTTGGCCAACTACCAGAGCGTCCCTCAGACGTTGATCCGGGCCATCGTCGATTCGAACACTACGCGGAAGGACTTCATCGCGGCCGATATCCTGCGGCGCAATCCCCAGGTGGTGGGTATCTATCGCCTGATCATGAAGGCCGGTTCGGACAACTTCCGCTCATCCAGCATTCAAGGGATCATGAAGCGCTTGAAGGCTAAGGGCGTTGAGGTGATCGTGCACGAGCCGGAACTTCATGAAGACGCGTTCTTCCGCTCGCGGGTGGTAAACGACCTGGAATCCTTCAAGCAGCAAGCGGACCTGATCATCAGCAACCGGATGGCCGACGCCCTGCTGGATGTGAAGGACAAGGTGTATACCCGCGATCTTTTCGGCGACAACTGAAAAATGATCGAACAAGGCAGGCCGGTGACAGACCGGCCTGCCTTGTTGCTTCAGGCCAGCGCCTCTTCCAGCTCCGGCAGGATCGCAAACAGATCCCCCACAAGGCCGATATCGGCAATCTCGAAGATCGGCGCGTCGCCGTCCTTGTTGATCGCGACAATGGTGCCGGCATCCTTGATGCCGGTCAGGTGCTGGATCGCACCACTGATGCCAACGGCCACGTACAGTTCCGGCGCGATGATCTTGCCGGTCTGGCCGACCTGCAGGTCGCTGGGCACGTAGCCGGCATCGACCGCCGCACGCGAGGCACCGACGGCAGCACCGAGCTTGTCGGCCAGCTGGAAGATGACCTTGAAGTTCTCTTCCGAACCGACGCCACGGCCACCCGAAACCACGCGCTTGGCGCTCTGCAGGTCCGGACGGTCGCTGGCACCGGCGGCCAGGCCGACGAAGCGGGTATGGGTCGGCAGGGCAGCGTCGACGCTGGCTGCTTCAACGGCGGCATTGCCACCTTGGGCGGCTTCCGGCCACGAGGCGGCACGCACGGTGGCGACCACGATCTGGTCGGCCGGGGCTTCCACGGTGATGATCGCGTTGCCGGCGTAGATCGGGCGCTTGAAGGTGTGGCTGCCTTCAACGCTCATCAGGTCGGAGACCTGGTTGACGCCGAGCAGGGCGGCCACGCACGGCATCAGGTCCTTGCCGAAGGTGGTCGACGGGCCGAATACGTGGGTGTAGCCCTTGGCCAGCTGTGCGATCTGCGGCGCCAGCACCTGGGCGATGGCCTGCGCGTTGGCCGCGTTGGCGACGGTCAGGACCTTGGCGACCCCAGCGATCTTCGCGGCTTCAGCGGCGACAGCGGCCGGATCGGCGGCCAGCACCAGCACGTCGATGCTGGCACCGCTGATGGCGGCGGCGGCGCTGACGGTCTTGGCGGTGGCGGCATTGAGCTTGCCGTCGTGGTGCTCGGCGATGACGAGAATCCTGCTCATTACAGCAACCCCTTCTGCTTGAGTGCGGCAACCAGTTCGGCCGCGTCCTTGACCATCACACCCTTGCTGCGCTTGGACGGCGCGGCGTACTGGGTGGTCTTGAAGGTGTCGGCGGCTTCAACGCCGAGGTCGGCCAGCTGCAGGGTCTCCAGCGGCTTGGCCTTGGCCTTCATGATGTCCGGCAGCTTGATGAAGCGCGGCTCGTTCAGGCGCAGATCGGTGGTGACCACGGCCGGCAGATCCACTTCCAGCGTTTCCAGGCCGGCGTCGACTTCACGGGTCACCGTGGCCTTGCCATCGGCAATTTCGAGCTTGCTGGCGAAGGTCGCCTGCGGGCGGCCCCACAGCGTGGCCAGCATCTGGCCGGTCTGGTTGGCGTCGTCGTCGATGGCCTGCTTGCCGAGGATCACCAGATCTGGCTGCTCCTTTTCGATCAGCTTGAGCAGGGTGCGCGACGCGGTCAGCGGCTGGATCGCCTGGTCGGTGACGACGTGGATGGCACGGTTGGCGCCCATGGCCAGGCCGTTGCGCAGGTGCGCCTGGGCGTCGGCCGGGGCGATGGTGGCAACCACGACTTCGCTGGCGATGCCCTTGTCGCGCAGGCGCAGGGCTTCTTCCAGAGCGATTTCATCGAAGGGGTTGGGGGACAGCTTGACGCCGTCGGTGACCACGCCGGAACCGTCCGGCTTGACCTGAATGCGGACGTTGTAGTCCACCACGCGCTTGTACGCGACGAGGATTTTCATCTGGTACGGGGTCCTTCAATAACGGAGAGAACGTCCGGTCCTGGAGCAGCAACCGGTTCGGGGGTGGGACCCCGATTCTAGCTGGCTTGGGGTGACCATGCGAATGCGTATGGTGGGAGCTCCGGCTGTTGCGATGCAGCAATGCAGTCGGCCTGAGTTCACTTGTGTGATCGCGTGTTACCGGAGGCCCGTTGTATCCTTCAACGTTGCATTGTCGTGGCCATGAAGGCCCCGTCCCACGAATCTCGATCAGGAGAACAGGTAGTGCCCACATGGCTTGTCACCGGCGGCGCCGGATTCATTGGCGGTAACTTCGTTCTCGAGGCCGTCGCGCGCGGCGTCAAGGTCATCAACCTCGATGTGCTGACCTACGCCGGCAACCTGAAGACCCTGTCCAGCCTTGATGGCAACCCGAACCACCTGTTCGTGCAGGGCGACATCGGCGACCGTGATCTGGTCGCCCGCCTGCTGGCCGAGCATCAGCCGGACGCGGTCGTGAACTTTGCAGCTGAAAGCCACGTTGACCGCTCCATCGATGGTCCCAGCGCCTTCATCCAGACCAATGTTGTGGGCACCCTGGGCCTGCTGGAAGCGGTCCGCGACTACTGGAAGGCGCTGCCGGCCGAACAGGGCGCGGCGTTCCGTTTCCTGCACGTGTCCACCGACGAGGTGTACGGCACGCTGGGTGAGACCGGCAAATTCAGTGAAACGACCCAGTACGCGCCCAATTCGCCGTACTCGGCGTCCAAGGCTGCGTCGGATCACTTGGTACGTGCGTTCCACCACACCTATGGGCTGCCGGTGCTGACCACCAATTGTTCGAACAATTACGGCCCCTACCACTTCCCCGAGAAGCTGATCCCGCTGGTGATCGCCAAGGCGCTGGCCGGCGAGCCGCTGCCGGTGTACGGCGATGGCAAGCAGGTGCGCGACTGGCTGTTCGTGTCCGACCACTGCGAGGCGATCCGCACCGTGCTGGCCAAAGGCCAGGTCGGCGAGACCTACAACGTCGGCGGCAACTCGGAAAAGCAGAACATCGAAGTGGTGCAGGCCATCTGCGCGCTGCTCGATGCGCGCCGCCCGCGTGAGGATGGCCTGCCGCGCAGCAGCCAGATCACCTACGTCACCGACCGCCCGGGCCATGACCGCCGTTACGCAATCGATGCGTCGAAGCTGAAGAACGACCTGGGCTGGGAACCGGCCTACACCTTCGAGCAGGGCATCGCCTTCACCGTCGACTGGTACCTGGACAACCAGAACTGGGTCAACGGCGTGCTCGACGGCAGCTACCGCCTGCAGCGCATCGGCACTGCAGCCTGAACCCAGGAGACACCATGACCCAGCGCAAGGGCATCATCCTCGCCGGTGGTTCCGGCACCCGCCTTTATCCGATCACCAAGGGCGTCAGCAAGCAGCTGTTGCCGGTGTACGACAAGCCGATGATCTACTACCCGCTCAGCGTGTTGATGCTGGCGGGCATCCGCGAAGTGTTGATCATCAATACCCCGCACGAACAGGCGCTGTTCCAGCAGTTGCTGGGCGACGGCTCTCAGTGGGGCATGGACATCCAGTATGCGGTGCAGCCGAGTCCGGATGGCCTGGCCCAGGCCTACCTGATCGGCCGCGACTTCGTGGCCGGCAAGCCGAGCTGCCTGGTGCTGGGTGACAACATCTTCCACGGTCACGGTTTGCGCGAAGTATTGAAGCGCGCCGATGAGCGCGTGGATGGTTCGACCGTGTTCGGCTACTGGGTAAATGATCCGGAGCGCTACGGCGTGGCCGAGTTCGACACGAGCGGCAAGGTCATCGATCTGGTGGAGAAGCCGGAAAATCCCCGCTCGAACTATGCGGTGACTGGCCTGTACTTCTATGACGGCAAGGCCAGCGATTACGCGGAGGAACTGAAGCCGTCGCCGCGCGGCGAGCTGGAGATCACGGATCTCAACAAGCGCTACCTGGAGGAAGGCAATCTTCACCTGGAAGCGCTCGGCCGTGGCTATGCCTGGCTGGATACCGGCACCCATCAGTCGCTGCTGGAGGCATCCAACTTCATCGAGACCATCCAGACCCGCCAGGGCCTGCAGGTGTGCTGCCCGGAAGAAATCGCGTTCGGTCAGGGCTGGATCAATGCCGAGCAGCTGGAGGCGCTGGCTGCGCCGCTGATCAAGAATGGCTACGGCCAGTACCTGCATAAACTCGCGCTGCGTGGAGTCGTTCCGTGAAAGTGATTGAAACCAAGCTTCCCGGCTGCAAGATCATCGAGCCGGCCGTGTTTGGCGATGCGCGTGGCTATTTTTTCGAAACCTGGAATGCCGAGCGCTTCGCTGCACTGGGCCTGCCGGACCGTTTCGTGCAGAGCAACGTATCGACGTCCGCACAGGGCGTGCTGCGTGGCCTGCATTACCAGTGGCCGCGCCCACAGGGCAAGCTGGTCAGCGTGCTGGAGGGCGAGGTCTATGACGTGGCCGTGGACATCCGTCGTGGCTCGCCGACCTTCGGCCAGTGGGAAGCGGTGGTGCTGAGTGCGGAAAACAGGAAGCAGTTCTGGATTCCGGAAGGCTTCGCGCACGGGTTTGCCGTGCTGTCCGAACGTGCGCTGTTCAGCTACCTGTGCACCGATGTCTACGTCAAGGAGGCGGATGCGGGTATCCGCTGGAACGATGCTGATATCGCGGTGGACTGGCCGGTCAGCGCACCGACCTTGTCGGCCAAGGACGAGAACGCGCCGTTCCTGAAGGACATTGCCGAAGACCGCCTGCCGGTCTACATCCCGTGACGGTGCTGGTGTTCGGCGGCAATGGCCAGGTCGGCCAGGAGCTGCTGCGCGCGCTGGCGCCGCTGGGCAAGGTGGTCGCAACGACCCGCAGCGGGCAACTGCCCGACGGAAGTGGCTGCGAAACCGCCGATTTCGGCCAGCCCGACAGCCTGCCGGCATTGCTGGATCGCCTGCAGCCATCGGTGGTGGTCAACGCGGCCGCCTATACGGCGGTTGATCGTGCCGAGCAGGATGCCGAGGCCGCCTTCGTCGCCAATGCGCAGACGCCGGGCATGATCGCGCGCTGGTGTGCGGCGCACGGCGTGCCGTTCGTGCATTACTCCACCGACTACGTGTTCGATGGACAGGGCAGCGCGCCCTACCGCGAAGACGAGCCGACCGCGCCATTGGGCGTGTACGGCACCAGCAAGCGCGATGGCGAGGATGCGGTTCGCGCGGCCGGCGGTCGTCATCTGATCTTCCGCACGGCGTGGGTGTATGCCTCGCATGGCGCCAATTTCCTGCGCACGATGCTGCGGGTGGGCGCCGAGCGCGACCAGTTGCGTGTGGTGGCCGATCAGATCGGCACGCCGACACCGGCCGCGTTGATTGCCGATGTCACCGTGCAGGCGCTGCAGCATCCGCGCGCGCTGTCGGGAACGTGGCACCTGACGGCGTCGGGGCAGACCAGCTGGCATGGCTTTGCCGAAGCGATTTTCGCTGAAGCGCTGGCGACGGGCGTGCTGGCCAAGGTGCCGTCGGTTGAAGCCATCCCCAGTTCCGAATACCCGACCCCGGCCAAGCGCCCGGCCTGGTCGGTGCTGGACAACCGCAAGCTGCAGCAGGATTTCGGCATCGTGCTGCCGAACTGGCAGGACGGCCTGAAGCGGGTGATGGCGGAGATTGCCTGACCCGGCAGGCGAAGTGCCGACCAACGGTCGGCACCCGCCGCAGGTCGTCGGATCAACTACGCCCGTACGTGTCCTCGAAACGCACGATGTCGTCTTCACCGAGGTAACTGCCGGACTGCACCTCGATCAGCTCCAGCGGCAGCTTGCCCGGGTTGCGCAGGCGATGGGTCACGCCCAGCGGGATGTACGTGCTCTGGTTCTCGCTGAGCAGGATCACCTCGTCGCCGCGGGTCACCTCGGCGGTGCCGCTGACCACGATCCAGTGCTCGGCGCGATGGTGATGCATCTGCAGGCTGAGCGTACCGCCGGGCTTGACGGTGATGCGCTTGACCTGGAAACGCTCGCCGTTGTCGATCGAATCGTAGGCGCCCCACGGGCGGTAGACCTTGCGATGCCAGGTGGCCTCGCTGCGACCGTCGGCCTTCAGCTGCGCCACCACGGTCTTGACCTCCTGCATGCGGTCGGCCTTGCCGACCAGCACCGCGTCGTCGGTCTCGACCACGATCACGTCATCCAGACCGACCAGTGCCACCAGGCGCTGTGCATAGGCATAGGTGTTGCGGCAGTCGATCGCGATCACGTCACCCTGATGCGCATTGCCATCGCCATCCT
Source organism: Stenotrophomonas sp. 28608_Sma (assembly GCF_056486185.1). NCBI lineage: Bacteria > Pseudomonadati > Pseudomonadota > Gammaproteobacteria > Lysobacterales > Lysobacteraceae > Stenotrophomonas > Stenotrophomonas sp. 28608_Sma. Next base: position 650,907 of record NZ_CM151308.1, read on the forward strand.
GATGCGAGACATCGCGCAGGGCTGTCCACGAGCCGACATCGTTCCAGCCGGCGTCCAGCGGAATCACCACGGCGTCTGCGGTTTTTTCCATCACGGCATAGTCGATGGAATCGGAGGGAACGGTTGCGAACGCCTCCTTGTCGAGACGGGTGAAATCCGAATCGCGACGGGCCTGCTGCCAGGCCTGGCGGCTGCCGGCCATCATGTCGGGCTGGAAGCGCTCCAGTTCCTGCAGGTAGCGCGAGGCCTTGATCAGGAACATGCCGCTGTTCCAGTAATACTGACCGCTGCTGACGTAACCGGTGGCGGTCTCAAGGTCGGGCTTTTCGACAAAGCGCTCGACCGCACGCAGGCCCTGCCCAGTGGCGGCCTTGATATAGCCGTAGCCGGTTTCCGGACCGGTCGGCACGATACCGAAGGTCACCAGCTTGCCGGACTCGGCAGCGCTGGCTGCAGCCTGCACGACTGCACGGAATGCAGCCTCATCGGTGATTACATGGTCCGAGGGCAGCACCAGCAGCAGCGCATCGGCGCCGTCGCGGGTGGCCTCCAGGGCTGCGACCGCAATCGCCGGCGCCGTATTGCGGCCAACCGGTTCCAGGATGATGGCAGCCGGCTCGGCGCCGACCTGCTGCAGTTGCTCGGCAGCGACGAAGCGGTGCTCTTCGTTGGCGATCACCAACGGGCCGTGGGTGGCGATGGGCGCGACGCGCTGCCAGGTGGCCTGCAGCATCGTCAGTTCGCCTGCCAGCGGCAGGAACTGCTTCGGATACGCCTCGCGCGACAGTGGCCACAGGCGGGTGCCGGAACCACCGGACAGGATGACGGGCTGGATGTTGCTCATGGTCTTCCTTGATTACTGCTGGAGGAGATGGGAGATTTCGTCGGTGCGCGCCTGCATCAGCGCTGCGTCGCCGCGGGCTTCAACGTTCAGGCGCAGCAGCGGCTCGGTGTTGGAACTGCGCAGGTTGAAGCGCCAGTCGCCGAAATCGGCGCTGATGCCATCGGTATGGTCCAGCGCGGGCGACCGCGCGGCGAAGTGCTCCATCACGCGGGCCACGGCGGCCTTGGCATCGGCCACCTTGAAGTTGATCTCGCCGCTGCAGGGATAGGCCGCCATGCGGTCTTCGACCCAGTCGGCCAGCGAGCGGCCGCTCTCGGAGATCAGCTGCGCGATCAGCAGCCACGGGATCATGCCGGAGTCGGCATAGGCGAATTCGCGGAAGTAGTGGTGTGCGCTCATCTCGCCGCCGTACACCGCATCTTCGGCGCGCATCTTTTCCTTGATGAAAGCGTGGCCGCTCTTGCACAGCACCGGCACGCCACCTGCCTGTTCAACCATTTCCACGGTGTTCCAGACCAGCCGCGGGTCATGCACGATCTTGCCACCGGGATTGCGTGCCAGGATGGCCTTGGCCAGCAGGCCGACCAGATAGTAGCCCTCGATGAAGCGGCCGGTATGGTCGAAGAAGAAGCAGCGGTCAAAGTCACCGTCCCAGGCAATGCCGAAGTCGGCGCCGTGTTCGCGCACCGCATTGGCGGTGGCGGCGCGGTTTTCCGGCAGCAGCGGGTTGGGAATGCCGTTGGGGAAGTTGCCATCGGGTTCGTGACAGATGCGGATGAACTCGAACGGCAGGTGCGGTGCCAGCAGGTCGACGATGGCGCCCGCACCACCGTTGCCGGCATTGACCACCAGCTTCAGCGGCTTGAGCTTGGCGGCGTCGACGTAGCTCAGCAGATGCTGGATATAGGCGCTCTTGTCATGCTGGGCGGTCTGCCCGGCGCGTGGCGGCTGGGCCTCGGACGTATCGACGGCGACCGCATCGGAGATCGCGAACAGGCCGGTATCGGAGCTGATCGGGCGGGCGTTCTCCTTGACCAGCTTCATCCCGTTGTAGTCCATCGGGTTGTGGCTGGCGGTCACCATCACACCGCCGGCTGCGCCGAGGTGATCGGTCTGGAAGTAGACCTCTTCGGTACCGCACAGACCGATGTCGATCACCTCACGACCGGTACCACCCAGGCCTGCGGCCAGTGCATCCTGCAGCGCCGGGCTGGTCAGGCGCACATCGTGGCCGAGGACCACCGGGCCGGGAGCGAGCTGCGCAGCCAGGGCGACGCCGATGCGGCGCGCCAGGTCTTCGTTCAGTTCTTCCGGCACGCGGCCGCGGATATCGTAGGCCTTGAAGGCGGGCAGGGGCATCGATCAGATCCTTTGTGAGCTCAGCGCTCAATTGTAGCCCCAGTCCCGTATGGGAATCGTTTCCATCGGAGAACGCCACCTGACTGGCGCCACGGATCAGGCCTGCGGCGATCGTCGGCCTGGCCGGCCGGTGCGCTTGGCCGGCAGGCCCGGCAACGGCGCCAGCAGCGCCTGGACGTCTTCCTCACTGAAGCGTGGACCCGTGCTGCCGCCGCCTTCCAGAATCGATTCCGCCAGAAGGGCCTTGCGTTCCTGCAGCTCGGCAATCCGTTCTTCGATGCTGCCTGCGGCGATCAGCCGGTAGACGAACACCGGCTGCTGCTGGCCGATGCGATGGGCGCGGTCACTGGCCTGGTTTTCGGCCGCCGGGTTCCACCAGGGATCGAAGTGGATGACGGTGTCTGCAGCAGTCAGGTTCAACCCGACGCCACCGGCCTTCAGGCTGATCAGGAACACGGGTACCTCGCCCTGCATGAAACGCTGCACCGGCGTGGCCCGGTCCTGGGTGTCGCCGGTCAGCGTCACATAGGCCAGCCCGAGCTCCTCCAGCGCCTGCCCGATCCGCGCCAGCATGCCGGTGAACTGTGAGAACACCAGGATCCGCCGGCCTTCCTCGACCATCGACGGCAGCATGTCGCGCAGCAGCTCCAGTTTGGCCGAGCCGGCATTGCGTGCAGGGGCGTCGCCCGGCAGCAGGCGCGGATCGCAGCAGACCTGGCGCAGCTTCAGCAAGGCATCCAGCACCACGATATGGCTGCGCGCCAACCCGCTGCCGCTGATGGCCTCGCGCACCTGCTTTTCCATCGCAGCACGCACGGTTTCATAGAGATCACGCTGGCCACCCTCCATCTCCACCGCGCGGGTAATGAGGGTCTTGGGCGGAAGCTCTGACGCGACCTGGTCCTTGCGACGGCGCAGGATGAAGGGACGCAGACGCTGCGCCAGCAACGTGGCGCGGCGGTGGTCGCTGCCGCGTTCGATCGGATGGCGCCAATGCTGGTTGAACTGTTTCTCGCTGCCGAGCAGGCCGGGCAGCAGGAAATCGAACTGCGTCCACAGTTCGCCCAGATGGTTTTCCAGCGGCGTACCGGTCAGGCACAGGCGATGACGCGCCTGCAGCGTGCGCAGCGTGACGGCCGCACGCGATTTCGGATTCTTCACCTGCTGGGCCTCGTCGAGGATCAGCAGATGGTAGGCATGTGCCTGCAGCGCCTGCTCGTCACGCCACAGCAGGGGATACGTGGTCAGTACAAGATCGTGCTCGGGGATCGCCTCGAACAGTGCTTCACGTGCCGGTCCGTGCAGGGTCAGTACGCGCAGGCCCGGAGTGAAGCGTGCCGCTTCGCTCTGCCAGTTGTGCAGCAGCGAGGTCGGCACCACCAGCAGCGCCGGCTGGTCCAGGCGGCCACTTTCCTTTTCGACCAGCAGATGCGCCAGTGTCTGCAGGGTCTTGCCCAGCCCCATGTCATCGGCCAGCACCCCGCCCAGCCCCTGCTGGCGCAGGTACTGCAGCCACGACAGGCCCTCCAGCTGGTAGGGACGCAGCGTTGCCACCAGCCCCGCCGGTGGCGGCACTTCGCCCAGTGCGGGTGCCTGCATCAGCCGCTGCACCAGCGCCTGGGTATCCTTGCGGCCCCGGAACTGCAGGCGCGCCGTGTCCTGCAGTGCCTGCAGGCGGCCACGGTCAAGCGCTGACAAGCGCAGCGGCGCGCCACGCTGGGCGAACAGGTCCGCCAACAGGGCCATGATCGGCTTCAGTCGCGCGGCCCGCAGTGCCAGGCGGGTGTTGTCGCCTGCCATCAACAGGACGTTCTCGTCGTCGCCGATGGCGTCCAGCTGGCCACGCATCCAGCGGGGATCGGACTGCAGCACCTGCTGCAGCAGCGGAACCATCGATACGTTGCGGCCTTCCACCTGGATGTCCAGACCCAGGTTGAACCAGCCCGCATCCGTCGGGTCCGCCTGGATGTCCAGGTCGATCTCATCCACCCGGGTGATGCGATGGCGGAAATCGTCGTCCGTCTCCACCTTCCAGCCCAAGGCTTCCAGGCGCGGCACGTCATCCAGCAGGAACCGTGTCCAGTCATGGGTGCGCAGCTGGAACTGCGGGCCAGCGCCGTCCAATGGCGCCCGCGGGTCCGTGTCGCGATACAGTCCCACCGTGCGCAGCTGGGCCTCGCGCCGTGATTCCTCAGCCAGGTCACGGGGCAGCAGGGCGAGCTGGCCCTCCGGATCGAGTGCGAACAGGCTCGGATCATCCAGGAACCGCACGTGCTCGTCGTACTCGAAGGCCACGGTCGCGATATCGGCCCATTGCGACGGGTCGCGGCGACCGAGCCATGCCGGCCGGAACTCAATCGTATGCAGGCGCAGCACGGGGATCATCGCGCTGATCTGCAGGGTAGGCAGCGTGTCGCTTGCACCGGGGCGCGGCAGGGCAGGGTCGATCTGTTGCAGCATCTGTGCGACCACCGCTTCTTCGTTGGGTAACAGATTGGGCAGGCTCAGGAAGGCGTCGGCGTCCTCGGCCCTGACATCCAGCAGCAGCGGACCGACCTCGCCGGTGACCGGGTCCAGATAGCACGCACTCCGGCCCAGGACCACGCCTCTGGCGCCGCCCTCCACGCTCAACGCGGGTTCCAGCAGCGTTGCGCCCTGCGTCATGCCAACGGTCCAGCCCAGTTCGCCGCGGCGTGGAGCTCCTGACCGGGCCGGCACGTCGCCGTGCGTACCGCAGGAGACCCAGCCATGGCCGCTGGAGACGATCAACTGCAGGGTGGCCGCGAAGTCGATCCATTCGTCCTTCGTCGCGGGCTGCCGCTGGGTGCGTAGCTGGATCATCACCGCCAGATCAGTCGGCGTGAGATAGGCCGGAGGATCCAGCAGCAGGTCCGCAGTGATATCCATCCACTTGCCCGTGCTGATCGCACCATCGGTCCCGTACTTGACGCGCCGGACCAGCACGGCGGGGTGGTGGTTGTAGGTGGACAGTTCGAAGATGACACCGTTTCGGCGTGGCTGGGCCGGCCGGATCCGCGCGCTCTGCCAACGCGAAAGCTCTGCCAGCAGTTCAGGACGCGGCGGTTGCGTCAGGTCCTGTTCGGTCAGGGGGCTCTCGTCGTCCATGGCAAGCGAATCCAGCATGTACGAGACCAGCACCGCCGCCACATGCTTGCAGGTGCGGCCGACGGGGCAGGAACAGGCACTCTGCAGGCGGCTGCGCGCGGTGCGCGTACTGGCCGTCAGATCGATCTCCACGTAGTAGGGATGCCTGGCCGAACCCTGTACCTCGGCCGTCAGCAGGCCATCGCGGAGTTGCCGGTTGCGCACGCCACCCAGGCACTGCTCGCTTTTCTGCAGTGTCCATTCGTCGATCCAGCGGAACAGGTCTTCGTCTGTGAAGGTCGGCGTCATCGTAGATCGAGGGGCGTAGGCGCTGAAGCACCCTTCTGCGTGGAATCGCCCATTCTACCCAATGCCCGCCTGGTCCTCCGTCAATGCTGCGGCGCATCCAGGCCCTTCGCCGCCCTCCAGCTAGAATGCGGTCATCCTCAACGTGCAGGGTAGTACAGCAATGCAGCAATCGACTTCCACCGGCAAGCGCGGCAAGCGCTTCGCCAGTGCGGCGGAGGCCCTGCAAGGGGTGGTCGCCGATGGCCAGACGCTGGCCGTGGGCGGCTTCGGCCTGTGTGGCATTCCCGAGGCCCTGATCGCCGCGCTGCGTGACAGTGGCGCCAAGGGCCTGACCGTGATCTCCAACAATGCCGGCGTCGATGGTTTCGGCCTGGGCCAGCTGCTGGAAACCCGCCAGATCAAGAAGATGATTTCGTCCTACGTGGGCGAGAACAAGGAATTCGAGCGCCAGTTTCTGGCCGGCGAGCTGGAGCTGGAATTCAACCCGCAGGGCACCCTGGCCGAGCGCCTGCGTGCCGGTGGCGCGGGCATCCCGGCGTTCTTCACTGCCACTGGCTACGGCACGGTGGTGGCCGAGGGCAAGGAAACCCGCGAGTTCGACGGCAAGCACTACGTGATGGAGACCGCGCTGCGTGCCGACGTGGCGCTGGTCAAGGCGTGGAAGGCCGACGAGGCTGGCAATCTGGTGTTCCGCAAGACCGCACGCAACTTCAACCCGGCCTGCGCGATGGCCGGCAAGGTCTGCATCGTGGAAGTTGAAGAGGTGGTGCCGGTCGGCACGATCGATCCCGACCAGGTGCACCTGCCGGGCATCTACGTGCACCGTATCGTGCACAACCCGCATCCTGAAAAGCGTATCGAACAGCGCACCATCCGCGCGGAGGGCAACTGACATGGCGTGGACCCGCGATGAGATGGCGGCACGCGCCGCCCGCGAACTGACCGATGGTGCCTACGTGAACCTGGGCATCGGCCTGCCGACCCTGGTTGCCAACCACATCCCCGAAGGCGTGGATGTGTGGCTGCAGTCGGAAAACGGCCTGCTCGGTATCGGCCCGTTCCCGACCGATGCCGAAGTCGATGCCGACCTGATCAACGCCGGCAAGCAGACCGTGACCGCACGTGCCGGTGCCAGCTACTTCGGCAGCCACGACAGCTTTGCGATGATCCGCGGCGGCCATGTCAACCTGGCCATCCTCGGCGCCATGCAGGTCACCGACAAGGGTGACCTGGCCAACTGGATGGTGCCCGGCAAGATGGTCAAGGGCATGGGCGGCGCGATGGACCTGGTGGCCGGCGTGCAGCGCGTGGTGGTGCTGATGGAGCACACCGCCAAGAACGGCGAGCAGAAGATCCTGCCCGAATGCACGTTGCCGCTGACCGGTGTGGGCGTGGTCGACCGCATCATCACCGATCTGGCCGTGTTCGACGTGACTGACAAGGGCCTGCTGCTGGTGGAAGCCGCGCCGGGTGTCAGCGATGACGAGTTGAAGGAAAAGACGGGCGTGGCGTTCGTTCGCGGTTGAAGGTCTGGGGCGGCCCGGCTCAGGGACGCCCCATTCTCAGGTAGCGCCATGCTTTTCCCTCACGACCTGCCCGATGCCGATGTCCAGCACCTGCCGGGCTGGCTGGCCGCGACCGATGCAGACCGGCTCCTGTCCGTGCTGCAGGCCGAAGTCCTCTGGGAAGTCCACCGCATCCGCATGTTCGGCAACTGGGTGGATTCGCCGCGGCTGAGCTGCTGGATCGGCGATCCGCAGGCGCGCTACCGCTATTCCGGGGCTGAATTCGTGCCGCACCCCTGGCCACCCGCGTTGCAGGCCATGCGTGATCGCCTGCAGGTGGAGGGCCTCGGCCGCTTCAACAGCGTGCTGCTGAACCGCTATCGCGGCGGCGGTGATTACATGGGCTGGCACAGCGATGACGAGCCGGAACTGGGGCCGGCCCCGGTGATTGCTTCGCTGAGCCTGGGCGCGGCGCGGCGCTTCCTGCTGCGCCGGCGCGATGACCCGGCGCGGAAGGCCGAGTATCTGCTCGGCCATGGCGATCTGCTGGTGATGGCCGGTCAGACCCAACAGTTCTATCAGCACGCGCTGCCGAAGATGGCACGCGTGCAGGGGGAGCGGATCAACCTGACGTTCCGCTGGATCACGCCGCGCTGATCGATCAGCGCGCGACGGTCGGCTGGTCGGCCTGTCCGCTGGTCAGCGTCCAGCCCACCACGTCCTGCGCCAGCTGCTGCAGGCCACGTTCGAAGGCGGCGGTGACGGCAGGAACATCGGTGCTGCCGACCGGCTGCGCCTGGCGGAAGGTGCGGTCGGCGACCACGCGCTGGTCGGCGACGTGGATCAGCTTGGCGTTGACCTCGATCACCACCGTCGGCGTGGCCTGTCCCTGGTAGTCCGATTCGAAGCGGCGCACGTCGGTGGACAGCTTGTAGTCGGCGCGGATGCCGGCGGTGCTGCGCGCCACGCCGCGGATGCGGCCGGAATCCTCGAAGCCGCGCAGCAGGGTGTCCTCGATCATGTCGGTGGCCGGCTGCGCCCAGCTGGCGCCCTTGTAGATCTCCAGCTGCGACGGCGTCGGCCGCACGTTGATGCGCGGGCTGTCGACCATGCGCGCGGCGCTGGGTTTGGCCAGTACCAGCTGCCAGCTGGCCTGTGGCCACGCCGGGTCCGCCTTGACCTGCACGGACGGCGAGTACAGCGTCACTGCGGTTTTCTCGCTGCTGCCAAGGATGGAGCAGCCGCCCAGCAGGGTGACCATCGAAGCGGCCAGCAGCAGGCGCGGAAGGGTGGTCGGGCTCATTTGGGTTCGAACTCCTTCGGTGCGTCGCGGCCCAGCAGGTAGCGCGCGGGGTTGTTCTCGAGGCGGTCGCTGACCCGGCGCAGGTCGCGGATCAGGCCGCGCAGTTCGGTCAGCGTCGGGCCGAGCTGGCCGAGGCCATCGTTGGCGAAGCTGTTGATGGCAGCGCGGTTCTCGCCAAGGATCGAATCGGCGTTGCCTGCGGCCGAATCAAGCTTGGCCAGAGTGCCGTCGAGCTTGTCGATGATGCCCGGCAGCTGCTGCACCAGGTTCTTGTCCAGGCGCTCGATGGTGCCGTTGGTGGTCTTCAGCGTGGTGTCCAGGCTGCGGGCGGCGTCGCGCGCGCTGAGCAGCAGCGCCTGCGTGCCCTGGTCACGGTCGGCCAGACCACCGCTGATGGTTTCCAGGTTGGCCAGTGTCGCGTTGATCGAAGCCACGTTGCGGTCGCTGAGAATCTGGTCCATGCGCTCGACGATGCGGTTGGCGACGTCGGTGATGTTCTGCAGCGCGGAGGGCGTGGTCGGGATGATCGGCGCCGGGTCCTTGTTGACCGTGGTCAGCGCCGGCGACTGCGGCGTGCCACCGCTGAGCTGGATGATCGACGGGCCGGTCAGGCTGGTGATCGCCAGCTTGGCGCGGGTATCGGTCTTGACCGGCGTGTTGGAGTTCAGGCGGATGCGCGCGACCACCTGGCGCGGGTCGTCCGGTACCAGGTTCAGTTCGGTGATCGAGCCCACCGCGATGCCGTTGTACTGCACCGGGCTGCCCACCGACAGCCCGGTCACCGCTTCGCGGAACACCACGCGGTATTCCTGCCAGGTGCGGTCGGAAGAGTACTTGGCGGCCCACAGGCCGAAGGCCAGCAGGGCCAGGCCGGTGATCAGGGTGAACGCGCCGATCAGCACGTAGTTGGCTTTGGTTTCCATGGCTCAGGCACTCTCGATCTGTTCGCCACGCGCGGCGCGCGCGCGGGGTCCGTGGAAGTATTCCTGGATCCACGGATGATCCAGTTTCTCGATGTCAGGCAAGGGTGCGTTGGCCACCACCCTGCGGTCGGCGATCACCGCGACCCGGTCGCAGATCGCGTACAGCGTGTCCAGGTCGTGGGTGATCAGGAACACGGTCAGCCCCAGCGCTTCCTGCAGGGTCTTGATCAGGCGGTCGAATGCAGCCGCACCGATCGGGTCGAGGCCTGCGGTCGGTTCGTCCAGGAACAGCAGCGGCGGATCCAGCGCCAGCGCTCGGGCCAGGCCGGCGCGCTTGCGCATGCCACCGGACAACTGCGAGGGCAGCTTGTTGATCGCATCGGCGGGCAGGCCGGCCAGCTTCACCTTCAGCAGCGCCAGCTCGTAGTGCCAGCGCTCGGGCAGTTCGCGATGGTGCTCCTTCAGTGGCACCTGCACGTTCTCGCCCACGGTCAGCGAGGAGAACAGGGCGCCGTCCTGGAACAGCACGCCGGTGTTGCGCTCGATGTGCAGGCGGCTCTCAGCATCGTCGGCACGCGCGTCGCGGCCGAGCACTTGGATCTGCCCGGCATCGGGCACGCGCAGGCCGAGGATCGAACGCATCAGCACCGATTTGCCGGTACCCGAACCACCCACCACGCCCAGGATCTCGCCGCGGCGCACGTCCAGGTCCAGGTCCTCATGCACGGTCTGGCTGCCGAAACGGTTGACCAGCCCGCGCACGCGGATGGCCAGCTCGTGGCCGTTGTCGTCCTGCATGGGAACTTCTTCGGGGGTCGGATGCGTGCTCATGTCACCAGTCCATGTGCATGAACCACAACGCCGCGAAGGCGTCGATGATGATCACCAGCGAGATGGTCTGCACCACGCTGGAGGTGGTGCGTTCGCCGACCGACTGCGCCGTGCCTTCGACCTTCAGGCCTTCCAGGCAGCCGATCAGGCCGATCACCAGCGCGAACACCGGCGCCTTCGACAGGCCGACCAGCATGTGGCGCACTTCCATCGTCTCGTGCATGCGTGCGATGTACATCTGCGGCGGAATATCCAGGTCGAACGCACCCACCGTGATGCCGCCGGCCAGGCCGGCGACCATGGCGATGAAGGTCAGCAGGGGCAGGGTGACCAGCAGGGCCAGCAGCCGTGGCAGCACCAGCAGGTCGATCGGGTCCAGGCCCAGAGTGCGCATCGCATCGATTTCCTCGCGCGCCTTCATCGCACCGATCTGCGCGGTGAAGGCGCTGGCGGTGCGGCCGGCCAGCACGATCGCGGTCAGCAGTACCGCGAATTCGCGCAGGAAGGCAATGTTGACCAGTTCGACCACATAGATCTCGGCGCCGAAGTCGCGCAGGATGGTCGAGCCGAGGAAGGCGATCACCGCGCCAACCAGGTAGGACAGCAGTGCCACCAGCGGTACCGCATCCAGCCCGACCTGCTCCATCTGGTGCACGGTGGCGGTCAGGCGGAAACGGCGGGGTTCCTTGACCAGGCGCGCGGCCTTGACCAGGTTCTCGCCGAGGAAACTACACAGCGCCTTGATGTTGTGGCCGGTGGCATGGACGCTGACACCCAGCCGTTCCAGTGCAGCCAGCACGCCGAAGTCGCGCTTGGGCTTGGGCCGGTCGTCGGCCACTTCCTCGATGGTGCACACCAGCGCCTGGTGGTCCGGGCGGAACTTCAGTGCGTCCTCGCCGAGGTCGGCACGGTGGGCTACGCGCAGCACCTGCAGCACGCCGGCCGAATCCATCTTCTCGATGGCGGTGGCATCGATGCCGGTCAGCGTGTCGGGAACGCCGCGCAGGACTTCGGCCGCGGCCAGCGCGGTCTTCAAGGTCCAGGTGCCGGACAGGCGGATCACGCCCGGGTCATGGGCATCCTGTTCGAGCTGGGGGGCGTGGTTCGGGGTCACTTGGGCCATTCGGGTCGCAGCATAACCGTTCTGTATTGGGCATCGCGTCGAACTCGGATGAATTTCTCCGGTAAGGCCCAGCCTAGGTAATACTACGGCGCATGTCCGCAGACGCTCACACGATCCCCACGCCCCAGGCCACCTACGCGCAGCGCGTGGCCTTCGTTTCCGAGATCGCCGGACGCCTGCACAGCTACGGCACAACGGCCCAGCGCCTGGAAACGGCAGTGGTGGCACTGGCCCGCCAGCTCGATCTGGATTGTGAACCGTGGTCGAATCCCACCGGTATCATCCTCAGCTTCAGCGACCCTGCGCAGGCGATCGGCTCCAGTGACATCACCCGCGTGATCCGCCTGGCCCCCGGCGAGAACGACCTGCACAAGCTCAGCGTGGCCGATCATATCGCCGAGGAAGTGGCCAACGGGCGGATGAGCATCGCCCAGGGCCACACCGCGCTGCGCCAGCTGGACAAGGATCCGGGCCGGCGCGGCAAGCTGCGCACCATCCTTTCGTTCACCCTCGGCGCGGCCGGCGTGGCCGGCATGTGGAAGCTGCCGTGGCTGGACATTGCCACCGCCGGTGTCATCGGCCTGATGATCGGCCTGCTCGGCATGGTCACCGACCGTCGCCCGGCCACCCGCGAAGCCGCCGAGGCACTGGCTGCGCTGCTGGCCGGCCTGGTCGCCACCCTGGTGGCGTCCTTCATCGGCGCGCTCAACCTCAACACGGTGATCATCGCCTCGCTGGTGGTGCTGCTGCCCGGCATGTCGCTGACGAATGCGGTCAATGAGCTGGCCAGCCAGCACTGGGTGTCGGGTACCGCGCGCTTTGCCGGTGCGCTGACCACCATCATGAAGCTCAGCGTCGGCGCGATGATCGCGGTGACCCTGGCCGATGTGCTCGGCCTCGATCCGGTGATCCGCGCCACGCGGCCGCAGGGGCCGTGGGTGGAGTGGGGCTCACTGCTGACCGCGGCGTTTGCCTTCGCGATGCTGTTCAAGGCCAACCGCCGCGATTATCCGTGGGTGATCGCGGCCTCGGTCGCTGGTTATGCGATCTCCAAGTTCGGTGGCCACGCCTGGGGAGCGCCGGCTGGCATCTTCCTGTCGGCGATGCTGCTGACCGCCGGTGGCAATCTGTTCGGCCGCCTCGTCGGCCGCCCGGGCGCAATCATCCGCCTGCCCGGCATCATCATGATGGTGCCCGGCAGCACCAGCCTGCGCGGCGTGCTGACCCTGGTCCAGCAGCAGGACGTGGGCGCCGGCCAGAGCGTGTTCCTCACCGTGCTCAACGTGGTGATGGCGCTGGTCGCTGGCCTGCTGTTCGGCAACCTGCTGATGCCGGCCCGCAAAACCCTGTAATCGCCCTCTGGGCTGCTTCCTGTGGGTGTGGACCGTTGGTCCACACACCTTTCCTTTCCGGGGAATGAAAAAACGCCGGCTTTCGCCGGCGTTTTTCATTGCATCCCGATCCGGCCTCAGGCCTTCTTGATCAGGAAATCTTCCGGCTTCTTGTTGCCCTTGGCGGTCAGCTCGGCCATCCAGCGCGGCTGCTTGCCACGGCCGGTCCAGGTTTCCTTCGGATTGGCCGGGTTGCGGTACTTCGGCGCAACCTTGCCCAGCTTGCGGCCAGCGGTCTTCGACGGTGCCTTGGCAACCTTGGCCACCTTGCGCGCGCGCGGGGCCGGGGCGTCGCCGAACAGTTCCTCGATGGTGTAACCCTCGGTCTTGGCCAGCTTGGTCAGCTGTGCCCGGACCTTGGTGATCGGCCGGCGCTTGGCGACGATGGTCTGCTGTTTCTTGGCGGTGCGGATCAGGGCGCCCAGCTCGCGTGCCGACAGGCCGGTCAGGTCAATGCTCATTTACGGTTACTCCGGAAACTAATAAGTGGACGGGACGAGCCAGTCCCTGGCGTCGCGGGACAGAATAAAGATGAATTAATCGCAGCACAAATGCAGACCGGTCATGGCCTGGCAGCATCCCGGCTGCATTGCGTCGATTTTGACCGGATTATGTCCGCTGCAATATTGCTCAAATGGGCGTCAGGCAAAAAAAGACCGGGGCATGCCCCGGTCTTTTCCTGATCAACCCTGCAGGCGCTGAAGCAGGGTGGCCTTGTCCAGGCTTTCCGCTTCGCTGGCGCGGCGCGAACGGTACTCGTAGGTGCCGGCGGCCAGGCCACGTTCGCTGACCACCACGCGGTGCGGGATGCCGATCAGTTCCATGTCGGCGAACATCGCGCCCGGGCGCAGGCCACGGTCGTCGAGTGCCGCGTCCAGGCCCGCATCGCGCAGCTCCTGCAGCAGGTTGGCCGCGGCGTCGGCCACGGCGGCGTCGCCCTTCGGATTGATCACGCATACCACCACCTGCCACGGCGCCATCGCGTCCGGCCAGATGATGCCGGCATCGTCATGGTTCTGTTCGATCGCGGCAGCCACCACGCGCGAGATACCGATGCCATAGCAGCCCATCGCCATCACCGCGGCCTTGCCGTTCTCGTCCAGAACGGTGGCATCCAGCGCTTCGGCATACTTGCGGCCGAGCTGGAACACGTGGCCGACTTCGATGCCACGGGCGATCTTCAGTTCACCACCGTCCAGCGCGCGGTCACCGGCACGCACGTTGCGGATGTCGGCCACTTCCGGTTCCGGCAGGTCGCGGCCCCAGTTGACGCCAGCCAGGTGGAAACCGGCTTCGTTGGCGCCGACGACGAAGTCGGACATCGCCGCCACTTCGCGATCGGCCACCACGCGGATGGCCTTGGCCGGGGCGACCGGGCCGAGGAAGCCCGGCACGCTGCCCAGGTGCTCGGCGATTTCCGCCTCACTGGCGAAGCGCTGTTCGTCCAGGCCGGCAACCTTGGCCAGCTTGATCTCGTTGACCTCATGGTCGCCGCGTACCAGCAGCAGCACGAACTGCTGTGCCTTGCCTTCGCCGGCGATCAGCGCCACCGATTTCACCGTGCGCTGCAGGTCGATGCCGAGCAGCGCCGCGACATCCTCGCAGGTCTTCTGGGTGGGGGTATCGACCTTGCGCATGGCTTCGCTGGCGGCCGCACGCGGTGCCGGATCGGCAGCGATCGCCGCTTCCATGTTGGCCGCGTAGTCCGAACCGGTGGAGAACACCAGCGCGTCTTCGCCGGAATCGGCGATGACGTGGAATTCCTGAGAGGCATCACCGCCGATCGCGCCGGAGTCGGCCTGCACCATGCGGAAATCCAGGCCGAGGCGGGTGAAGATACGGCTGTAGGCCGACTTCATGTTCTCGTACTCGCGCACCAGGCACTCATCGTGCAGGTGGAACGAATAGGCGTCCTTCATCAGGAACTCGCGCGAACGCATCACGCCGAAGCGCGGACGGATCTCGTCGCGGAACTTGGTCTGCACCTGGTAGAAGTTGACCGGCAGCTGCTTGTAGCTGGACAGCTCGCTGCGCGCGAAGTCGCAGGCGGCTTCTTCGGCGGTCGGGCTGTAGCAGAACACCTGGTCCTTGCGGTCCTTGATCTTCAGCAGCTGCGGGCCGAACTTCTGCCAGCGCCCGGTCTGCTCCCACAGTTCCTTCGGCTGGATGGTCGGGATCTGGAATTCCACGGCACCGGCGCGGTCCATTTCCTCGCGCACGATGCGCTCGACCTTGCGCAGCACGCGCAGGCCCAGCGGCGACCAGGTGTACAGGCCCGATGCCAGCTTGCGGATCATGCCCGCGCGCAGCATCAGCCGGTGGCTGGTCAGCTCGGCGTCGCTGGGGGTTTCCTTGGTGGTGTGCAGGTGGAACTGGGAGAGGCGCATCGTCGGCTTCGGATAACGGCAGAGACGCCTATTCTGCCAGCCCGGCCGGGGGGAGGGGTATCGGCAGGGCTGCGCCCTGCACCCGCCTCAAGCAACGTCAACTGCAACTGCAACTGCAACAGCGGGCTTCCCGTGGGATGGCGGGGGGGGGCGGTTGCGGGGGACGCCGTAAATACGTCCCTGTGGCTCGGTCGCGCCATCCATGGCGCTCACGCCCTCGCAACCGGACCCACCCCGCCTTCGACAGTTTTCCGCGATCTGTCGCCCTTTTGTAGGGCCGAGCCATGCTCGGCTGCTGTTCGATCAATTCTCGAACTATTCGATTTCCATGGAGATTCATCCACGCATGGCGTGGATCTACTGACCACCGGGAATCTGTCGGGGGTGGGGCGGTGTCGGATTGCGGGGTGTCAGCCGCATGGATGCGGCTGCCAAGCCTACAGGGACGTACTTGCGGCGTCCCCGCACTCCGACACCGCCCCGCCATTCCACGGAATGCCCGCTTTTGACGTTGCCCTTGCTACCGCCTCTGTCGGTGCAGGGCTGCAAGCCCTGCCGATAACCCTCACTCCGCCGGGCAGTAGGCCTTGATGGCGGCTTCAGCCAATCCCTTCTGCGCGCTGCGCTGCTCCGGAGCCAACGGGGTATCGGCCTTGCCATCACCATCGGTGTCCTGCATCACCTGGCCGCCGCCCTCCAGCAGGGCCAGGTTGGCGCGGGCGGTGCTGCACTGCTCGGGCACCGGCGCGGCCGGGGTCTCGGCGCTGGCCGCCGCCTGGGGACTGCGCGCCTGCGCCCGGGTCTCGAACTTCCTGCCCGCCGGCGGGGTCTCCGAATACTGGGTCACGCCATTGGCGTCCTTCCATTTATAGACCGGGCCGGCCACGGCGTTGGCACTGGCCAACAACAGCAGGCATCCAAGGCAGGACAGGGCACGCATGGCAAACTCCACGGAATGGGCGTAGAACGCCGATTGCAGCATTGGCGCCGAGCACTGGCAAGTCGATTAAACTGGATTCCATGGACCCGATCACACCGCCGCCGCGTTCGCGCACGATTTACCTGCTGCCCAACCTGTTCACCACCGCCGGCCTGTTTGCCGGCTTCTACGCGATCATCGCCGCGGCCAACGGGGACTTCGTCAACGCCAGCATCGCCGTGTTCGTGGCGGCGGTGATGGATGGCCTGGATGGGCGCGTGGCGCGCCTGACCGGCACCAGCAGCGAATTCGGCGTGCAGTACGACTCGCTGGCCGACCTGGTCAGCTTCGGCATGGCCCCGGCGCTGGTGATGTACCACTGGTCGCTGTCGTGGCTGAAGTTCGACGACCCGCTGCTGGGTCGCGTCGGCTGGGCCGTGGCCTTCCTGTATGCCGCCTGCGCGGCGCTGCGCCTGGCCCGCTTCAATACCCAGGTAGCGGTGGTCGACAAGCGCTGGTTCGTCGGCCTTGCCAGCCCGGCCGCGGCCGGCCTGATGATGTCCTTCGTCTGGGCGTTCGCCGATGGCAACCTGGGCTGGGACGGCAACCAGCTGCGCTACGTGGCGCTGGCGGTGACGATCATCGCGGCGCTGCTGATGGTCAGCCGCATCCGCTTCTGGAGCTTCAAGGGCGGCGGCGCCAAGGGCACCCGCTCCGACCGCGTGCCGTTCCTGGTACTGGCCCTGGTGCCAGTGGCGATCGCCATTGCGGTCATCGACCTGCCGCGCGTGCTGTTCGCGGTGGGCATCCTGTACGCCTTGTCGGGCCCGGTGATGTGGGCCGTGCAGCGCCTGAGCAAGAAGCCCGAGGCCGCGTGAGCGAGGACCTGCCCGTGCTGTGGTCACCGGCCCAGCAGGCCTGGCTGCAGGCCATGGGCTACACCGTCTATCACGACGGCCAGCTGGCCGCCGAGCTGGATGCCGCGCTGCAGCTGAGCGTGGCCGAAGCCGAGGCGGCTGCCACACCAGCGGCGGAGCAGGCGCGGGCGTCGACCGCACCCGCGCGCGAACCTCTGGCTGCGGCCGCACCGGTTTCCCGCCAGGAACGCCCGGCGCCAGCGCGTCGCGAGACCCCGATCAGCGCACCGGACACCGCGCCCGCGGCTGCCCGGCCGCTGCCTGGCGGCAATGCCCGGCAGCCGGTGGTGCGCCTGCCGGATCGCCTGCAGATCGCCTTGCTGCGCGCGTCCGGCTGCAATCCCAATGATCCGGCCACGCAGGCGCTGATGGACAGCTGGCCGCTGGACCAGCTGCGTCAGGACCCGGCCGCCAAGCGCGCGCTGTGGCCGCAGCTGCGCGCCCTGCGCAAGCGGGGCGCGCCATGAGTGCGGTCAGCCAGCCCGGTCCGGTCAGCCTGCGCGCGCTGCGCGAGAGCGACCTCAACGCGGTGATGGCGATTGAAGTACGCGGCTATCCGTTTCCCTGGACCCGCGGCATCTTCGTCGACTGCCTGCGTGCGGGCTATCCGGGCCTGGCCATGGAGCGCGATGGCCAGTTGATCGGCTATGGCGTACTCAGCATCGCGGCCGACGAAGCCCATGTGCTGAACGTCTGCATCGACCCGCTGACGCAGTCGCGTGGGCTCGGGCGCCAGCTGCTGCGCGCGCTGGTACAGCTGGCCGGCGACCGGGGTGCGCAGCGTGTGTTCCTGGAAGTGCGTCCGTCCAACACACCCGCGCTGGCCTTGTACCACAGAGAAGGCTTCAACGAGATCGGTCGCCGCCCGCGTTACTACCCGGCCGCACAGGGCCGCGAAGACGCGGTGGTGATGGCGATCGAACTGGTCGACGGCGACCTGCAGGCGATGCCGCCGCTGTAACGGAGAAGGGGGGCCGGCCAGCGGCCGGCACTACCGATGGATCTCCGCTGTCATCGACACATCACCTACCGTGGTAGGTGCCAGCCTTGGTTGGCACGCTTTCCTCACGCCAGCCGCAGTGCCAACACACCCCCGACGATCAACGCCGCCGCCAGCCAGCGCGCGCGCGGAATCCGTTCGCGCAGCAGGAACACCGAGATCAGCAACGCGAACAGGATCGACGATTCGCGCAACGCCGAGACCATCGCCACCGGCGCCTGGGTCATTGCCCACAACGCCATCGCATACGAGGTGGTGGTGCCGACGCCACCGGCCAGCCCCAGCGGCCAGTGCTGCCGCGCATAGTCCAGCACCGCGCCGCGGCGCGTGTACAGCGCCCACAGTGGCAGTGGAATGCCCGACAGCAGGAACAGCCACAACGTATAGCTGAGTGCGCTGCCGGACTGACGCGCGCCCTGCGCATCGACCAGCGTGTAGGTGGCGATCATCGCCGCGGTCAGCAGCGGCAGGCGCAGCTGACCGCCACGCGCGCCCAGCGCCATGCACAGGATGCCGGTGCTGACCAGCACCACGCCCAGCCACGCCGCAGGCGGCAGCTGCTCACCGAGCAGAGTGCCCGCCAGCGCGACCAGGATCGGCGCGCTGCCACGCATCAGCGGGTAGGCCAGGCTCATGTCGACCTGCTGGTAACAGCGTGCGACCAGGCCGTAGTAGGTCACCTGCAGCAGCACCGACGCGCCCAGCCACGGCCAGCTGTGCGCGGCGGGAAATGGCAGGAAGGGCAGGCCGGCAGCCGACAGCAGCGCGGCACTGCCGGTCACCAGTACGGTGCCGAGGAACTTGTCCGGCCCGCGCTTGACGATTGCGTTCCAGCTGGCATGCAGCGCGGCAGCGGCGAGAACCAGCAGGAAGATGGAAAGCGGCATCCAGCGATGATGCCATGCGCGGGAAATGTAGAGTCGAGCCATGCTCGACTGCTGTCATGAGTCGAGCACGGCTCGACTCTACAAAAGGAAACGCCGGGCAGTACCCGGCGTTTCCCTGCACTTACAGCTTCGCGCGCTGCTCGCGCAGGCCGGCCAGCTGGGTGTTCCAGTCGACCAAGCGCACGCGTTCCTGCTCGACCACCGCCGGGGGCACCTTGTCGGTGAACTTGGCGAGCTTGGTTTCGCTCTTCTCCTGCTCGCCTTCCACGCGCTTGATCTCCTTGTCCAGGCGCGCACGCTCGGCGTCGAGATCAACCAGGCCTTCCAGCGGCACCAGCAGCTTCAGCTCACCGACAATCGCGGCGGCAGCCGGCGGTGCACTTTCGCCTTCAGCCAGCCACTGGATGCTGTCCAGCTTGAGCAGGAACGACAGCGAGGCGCTGAAACGTTCGATGCGCACGCGGTCCTGCTCCAGACCGGCCTGCAGGCGCAGCGGCACCAGCTTGGACGGGGCCACGTTCAGCTCACTGCGCACGCGGCGCACGGCACTGATCACGGCCTTCAGCCATTCCACGTCGGCCTCGGCCTGGGCGAAATCGCCTTCGAACTCGGCGGCGGTCGGGTACGGACGCAGCGACAGCGTGGTTTCGGCCAAGCCCAGGCGCGGGGCCAGTTGCTGCCACAGCTGTTCGGTGATGAACGGCGTGAGCGGGTGCAGCAGGCGCAGCAGCGCTTCCAGCACGTACAGCAGAGTGTGGCGGGTGCTTTCGGCGTCGGCGGCATCGGCACCATTCAGTGCCGGCTTGCTCAGCTCCAGGAACCAGTCGCAGAACTCGTTCCAGGCGAACTCGTACAGGCACTGCGCCAGCAGGTCGAAGCGGTAGTTGGCGTAGTGGCCCTGCGCCTCGGTGGACACCGCCGCCAGGCGCGCAAGGATCCAGCGCTCGGCATCGGTGCGCGGCGTCGGCACGCCGGTGAACGTTGCACCCTCGGTGTTCATCAGGGTGAAGCGGCTGGCGTTCCACAGCTTGTTGCAGAAGTTCTTGTAGCCCTCGGCGCGGTTCATGTCGAACTTGATGTCGCGGCCGTGGGTGGCCAGCGCGGCGATGGTGAAGCGCAGCGCATCGGCACCGTGGGCAGCAATGCCGTCCGGGAATTCCTTGCGGGTGGCCTTCTCGATCTTCTCCACCATCTTCGGCTGCATCAGGCCGCCGGTGCGCTTGGCGACCAGATCGTCGATGGTGATGCCGTCGATGATGTCCAGCGGATCGAGCACGTTGCCCTTGCTCTTGGACATCTTCTGGCCCTGGCCGTCGCGGATCAGGCCGGTGAAGTAGACGTCCTTGAACGGGATCTTCCCGACCAGGTTGTCGGTGGCCATGATCATGCGCGCCACCCAGAAGAAGATGATGTCGAAGCCAGTGATCAGCACCGACGACGGCAGGTAGCGGTCGAAGCCGCGCTCGGCCATGGCCTGCTCGTTGGGCCAGCCCAGGGTGGAGAACGGCCATAGCTGCGAGGAGAACCAGGTCTCCAGCACGTCGCTTTCCTGGTTCAGCACCACGTCGCTGCCCAGGTTGTGCTTCGCCCGCACTTCCTCTTCGCTGCGACCGACGTAGCAGCTGCCGGTGGCTTCGTCGAACCACGCCGGAATGCGGTGGCCCCACCACAGCTGGCGGCTGATGCACCAGTCCTGGATGTTGTTCATCCAGTGGCGGTAGGTGTTGATCCAGTTCGGCGGCACGAAGGAAATGCTTCCATCCTCGACCAGTTCCAGGCCGCGCTTGGCCAGGTCGTCCATCTTCACGAACCACTGGTCGGTCAGGTACGGCTCGATCACCTGGCCGGTACGGTCGCCGCGCGGCACCTGCAGCTTGTGCGCCTTGGTCTCGACCAGGATGCCCAGGTCTTCCAGCTCGGCCAGCACGGCCTTGCGCGCGGCGTAGCGGTCCAGACCCTGGAAACGCTCCGGCGCGTTCTCGTTCAGCGCCGCCACCGGGGTGAACAGGTTGATCATCGGCAGGCTGTGGCGCACGCCCACTTCATAGTCGTTGAAATCGTGCGCCGGGGTGACCTTGACCACGCCGGTGCCGAAGGCACGGTCCACGTAGTCGTCGGCGATCACCGGGACGCGGCGGCCGGTCAGCGGCAGCACCACGCTCTTGCCGATCAGATGTGCATAGCGCTCGTCTTCCGGGTGCACCATCACCGCGGTATCGCCCAGCAGGGTTTCCGGGCGGGTGGTGGCGACGACCAGGTAGTCGCGGGTTTCGCGCAGGGTTTCCACGCCGTCGGCATCGCGCTCGACGTGTTCGTAGCTCAGGCCCTCATCCAGCGTGTAGGCGATCGACCACAGGAAGCCGTCTTCCTCGGCGCTCTCCACCTCCAGGTCGGAAATGGCGGTCTTCAGCACCGGGTCCCAGTTGACCAGGCGCTGGCCGCGGTAGATCAGGCCCTGCTCGTACCAGCGCACGAAGGCCTCGTTGACCGCCGCCGACGGCTGCGGGTCCATGGTGAAGGTGCTGCGCGACCAGTCGGCGGAGGTGCCGAGGCGGCGCATCTGGCGTTCGATGGTGTCGCCGGACTGCTGCTTCCACTCCCAGACCTTGCCGATGAAGCCTTCGCGGCCCAGCGAATCGCGGGTCTCGCCCTTGCCTTCCAGCGCCAGGTTGCGGCTGACCACCATTTCGGTGGCGATGCCGGCATGATCGGTACCGACCTGCCACAGCGTGTCGTAGCCACGCATGCGGTGGTAGCGCACCAGCGCGTCCATCAGGGTCTGCTGGAAGGCGTGGCCCATGTGCAGGGTGCCGGTCACGTTCGGCGGCGGCAGCAGGATGGTGTAAGGCTCGCCCGTGCCGGACGGCTTGAAGTGGCCGGCCTTCTCCCAGGCCTCGTAGAGGTCGGTCTCGAAGGACTTCGGGTCGTAACTGGAGGCGAGTTGGGTCATGCGGGGGAACCGGTAATCAAGGCGGAAGGGAGATCAGCGCGGCCCGAGGGCGCGCCGGATCTTCTGGTCGGTGTGGTACTGGCTGACCGCGTAGGCGGCCCAGATGGCGGCGGGCAGCCAGCCGATCAGGGTGATCTGCAGGATCAGGCAGACAATGCCGGCAAACGGCCGGCCGATGGTGAAGAAGGACAGCCAGGGAAGAATCAGGGCGATCAACAGGCGCATCAAGGGGTCCTCGCTGGACTTACATGTCGTGCTTGTTCAGGTCGTAACCGGCGGTCTTGTACTGGCGCCAGCGTTCGCGCAGCGGTTCGCGCGCTTCCGGGTCGGCCGGAACCACTTCCAGCACGCGCTCGCACTCGCCCAGCCAGGGTTCATCGCGCAGGTTGATCACCAGCGGGCGCGCCGGTGCCTCGGTGCCCGGCACGGCGATCAGCACCAGGGCTTCTTCCTCGTCCATGTCCTCGCCGGCGATCTGGTGCGGGATGTAGGCATCGTTGTCGAACGCCCACAGCAGTTCGTCCAGCTCCTCGGCCTGGGCCTGGTCGCGGGCCAGCACCAGGGTGAACAACCCGGCGTCGTTGGCCTTGCGCGCCAGCTCGCAGACCAGGCGCAACGGCTCGGTCAGGAAGCGGGGCTTGGCGATCAGGTAGAAGTCGGCGCGGGGCATGGCAGGGTCCGGGTCAGGCAGGGGCCCGGCAGTGCCGGGCGAGGCCCTGGCCGGCGGGCGCCGGCCAGGGTCGGGTACGGCATCAGGCGCGGGCGGCCTGGTCCAGCAGCCACTGGCTCAGCAGGCCGACCGGGCGGCCGGTGGCCATGCCACGCTTGCCTTCATCGCTGGCCACGCCGGCGATGTCCAGGTGGGCCCAGCGCTGGCCTTCGGCGAAGCGCGACAGGAAGCAGCCAGCGGTGATCGCGCCGGCCCAGCGGCCGCCGATGTTGTAGACGTCGGCGAAGGTCGAATCCAGCATCGGCTGGTACTCGTCCCACAGCGGCAGGCGCCAGGCGCGGTCGAACACCTGCTCGCCGGCGGCCAGCAGCTCGTTGGCCAGGTCGTCGTGCTTGCTCATCAGGCCGGCGGTCTGGTGGCCGAGGGCGACCATGCAGGCACCGGTCAGGGTGGCGACGTCGACCAGCGCGGCCGGCTCGAAGCGCTGCGCGTAGGTCAGCGCGTCGCACAGGATCAGGCGGCCTTCGGCGTCGGTGTTGCCCACTTCGATGGTCTTGCCCGACATCGAGGTGATCACGTCGGACGGGCGGTAGGCGTTGCCATCGATGGCGTTTTCCACCGCCGGCACCACCACCACCAGGTTCAGCGGCAGCTTGGCCTTGACCGCAGCGACGAAGGTGCCGATGACGTTGGCGCCACCGCACATGTCGTACTTCATCTCTTCGATGCCGCCCTGGGTCTTCAGGTTGACGCCACCGGTATCGAAGGTGATGCCCTTGCCGACCAGCACGTACGGCTTGGCGTCGCCGCCATTGTTCCACTTCAGTACGACCAGGCGCGGGCGGTTGGCCGAACCACGGGCCACGGCCAGCAGCGAGCCCATGCCCAGCGCTTCCATCTGGTGCTCGTCGAGGATCTCGGCTTCGGCACCGTCGTGCTCGCCGGCGAACTTCACGCCGACCTCGGCCAGATGGGCCGGGGTGCAGTAGTTCGGCGGCAGGTTGCCCAGCTCGCGGGCGAACTCGACACCGGCGGCGATGGCCTGGCCCTGGGCCAGGGCCTGCGCGTCGTCACCGGCGATGGCCAGCTGGGCCAGGCCGGCGTCGTCGGCCTTCTTCTTGCCCAGGGTGGCGGTGTAGCGGTACGCGGCATGATCGGCGGCGATCACCGCCTGGCGGATCGCCCAAGCCGCGTCGCGGTCCTTCACCGCCACTTCGGACAGGGTGAACAGTGCGCTGCGGGCAGCACCGGCCTTCAGCGCGCGCACGGCGTCGCCGACGGCCTTCAGGTACTGCGGCACGCCGAAACGGGCGACTTCGCCGAGGCCGACCACCAGCACGCGCGGGGCGGTCACGCCCGGCAGGTCATGCAGCAGGGTGGTGGCGCCGGTCTTGCCGGACAGGTCGCCGCGCTGGGCCAGGGCGGCCAGGCGGCCACCGCTGGCGGCGTCCAGGGTCTGTGCGGCCGGGGTCAGGGTATGGTCGGCATACGCGCCAACCACCAGGCAATCGACGGTGGCGGCGGCCGGAGCAACGTGGTTCAGGGTGAATTCGAGGGCCATTGAGCAGATTCCATTGGCGAGTCCGTACAATCGCAGGCCGTTTACGCCCAGACAGTAGACTGGGCGGCACCGCGAACGAACCCCAGAGTTTAAACCACCGCCCCATGCTGAAGCTCGACCGATACCTGCTGGGCGATTTCGTCCAGAGTTTCCTGGCTACCCTGATCGTCCTGCTGGTGGTCAGCGTGGGCGGCGTGCTGGTGGACATCC
Organism: Stenotrophomonas sp. 28608_Sma; assembly: GCF_056486185.1. NCBI lineage: Bacteria > Pseudomonadati > Pseudomonadota > Gammaproteobacteria > Lysobacterales > Lysobacteraceae > Stenotrophomonas > Stenotrophomonas sp. 28608_Sma. The sequence goes on from NZ_CM151308.1 coordinate 675,101, forward strand.
TCGGCAACATCGCCGACGGGCGCCTGCCGGCCAAGCTGCTGTTCTCGCAGCTGGGCCTGCAGTTCATCGCCTACCTGCCGCTGATCCTGCCGCTGGCGCTGATGCTGGGCCTGCTGCTGGCCATCGCGCGCCTGTACCGCGACTCGGAAATGGCAGTGATCACCGCCATTGGTGTCGGCCCCAAGCGACTGCTGCGGCCACTGCTGATGCTGGTGGTGCCGGTGGTGGCCCTGGTGGGCGCCTGCTCGCTGTGGCTGGGCCCGTGGGCCGGCCGGGTGGCCGAGCAGATGATCATCGAGGCCAACCGCAGCGTGCTGATGGCCGGTCTGGAGCCGGGCCGCTTCACCCCCCTGCCCAACGGCGGCGTGGTCTACCTGTCCTCGATCTCGCCCGATGGCACCCAGCTGGGCAAGGTGTTCCTGCAGCGCCAGAAGGATGACCGCCTGGAGGTGGTGTCGGCCAATGGCGGCCGCATGTTCTTCGAAGGTACCCGCCAGCGCTTCCTGGAGCTGGATGACGGCCACCAGGTGGAAGGGCCGGTGGCCGGTGGCCTGGACTACCGCCTGGCGACCTTCGCCCGCAATGACGTGGCCCTGCCCGATGGCGCGCAGACCCGCACCGAGGATGACCCGGAACTGATGCCGACCCTGCAGCTGATCGGCGATGAGCGTCCGCAGGCGCAGGCGCAGCTGCACCGCCGCCTGGCGCCGCCGCTGATCGCGCTGGCGTTCGCCCTGCTGACCGTGCCGCTGGGCCGCAGCTCGCCGCGCCAGCAGCGCTACGGCCGCATGATGCTGGCGCTGATGGCCTACATGGTCGGTACCAATCTGATGTTCATCGGCAGCGGCTGGATCGCCAACGGCAAGATCCCCCCAGCGCTCGGCCTGTGGTGGTTGACCCTGCCGTTGCTGGCGCTGGCAATCTGGATGTATGCACGTGATGGCCGCCTGGGCCGCCCGAAGGGAGCCCGCGCATGAGGCTGCGCCCGATGCGTTTCGACCTGTACCTGGGCCGGTCGGTGTTCACCACGGTGCTGCTGACCTGGGCCGTGCTGGTCGGCCTGGACGTGGTGATGGCGTTCTCCGGCGAGTTCAAGGACATCGGCAAGAATGGCTACACGCTGGGCCATGCCGCCGCCTGGGTGCTGTACACGGTGCCACGCCGCGCCTACACCATGTTCCCCACCGCCGCGGTGATCGGTGCACTGATGGGCCTGGGCCAGCTGGCGGCGACCTCGGAGCTGACCGCGCTGCGAGCGCTGGGCCTGTCGCGCAAGCGCCTGAGCGTTTCGGTGGCGATCGCGCTGTCGCTGCTGACCGCGGTGATGGTGTTCAGCGCGGAGACCCTGGGCCCCTGGGGCCAGGACCGCGCCGATGCGTTGAAGTCCAGCGCCAAGTGGGGGCGGGATATCGCCACCAGCCGCTACTCGGGCCTGTGGGCACGCGAGGGCGATACCTTCCTCAACGCGCAGAGCGGCGAGGAGCAGCTGGTCGGCGACAAGGGCACGCGCCTGATCCTGCGAGACGTGCGCCTGTACCGCATCGCCGAGAACGGGGGCATCGCCTCATTGACCCATGCCGACACCGCCGAGCATGACAAGGATGGCTGGGTGCTGACAGGGGTACGTCGCGATACCTTCGGCGAGCGCTCGGCGACCCGCCAGGAAATCGCGCGCGAACCGTGGAATTCGAAGCTGGATGCGGCCGCATTGGCCACCGGCATCGCCAAGCCGCGCAACCTCAGCCTCGCCGAACTGAGCACCAGCATCACCTACCGGCAGCGCAACGGGCTGGACGCGCGTGACTTCGAGGACGTGTACTGGAGCCGCTGGTTCTACCCGTTGAACGTGCTGGCGCTGTGCCTGGCGGCGGTGCCGTTCGCGTTCGGCTCGCTGCGCAGCGGCGGCATGGGCAAGCGCCTGTTCCTGGGCATCCTGTTCGCGCTGGGCTTCTGGCTGCTGCAGCTGTTCTTCGGGCGCATGGCCGGCGCGCTGAAGTTCGATTACCGCATTGCCTATGCGCTGCCACCGATCGTGATGCTGGCAGTGTCCGGATTGCTGTTCCGGCGCAAATCAGGTTGATTCCCAGGGAGCCGGGCAAGGCCCGGCTGTTTCCGTTTCACTTCAAGGACGAACATGAGCTTCCAACGCTTTCTGCCGTACATCGCGGCCGTGCTGCTTTCTGCCGGCTGCAGCCGGTCCACCGTCGACTTCGAGATCGACAACCCGACGGATGCACCGCTGACCTTGTCGGTCGACCAGCAGGTGCATACCCTGCCGCCGCACACCTCCATGCCCCTGGTCCTGGAGCCGGGCCAGTACCGGCTGCAGAGCGAGAAGATCGGCAGCGTACGCATGGTTGTCTACGCCGACGGGATCGGCGGGCTGATCAACCCGGCCATGGCCGAGTACGTGATCGTCACCGAGCAGTACGTCACCAGCAAAACCAATACCGGCAACCTGGCGTCGAAGATCGAACTGAACGATGTGGAGATCGAGGGTCCCTACGTGAAGGCGACCGGCTTCTTCATTCCGCGCCGTTGGGACGCAGGACTGAAGGGCGAACTGCCTGACACGGTGGTCTCCAGCAGCCCGGATACCTCGTCCGACTACCGGACCAAGCTCTACAACGTGCCTGGCTTCTTCGAATACCTGGATGCCGGGGACGAGCTGAAGGAGGCTTTCGGGCCGGATGGCTACCGGCCGCCGGCAGCATCGGTGGCTTTCACTGCCGCCCAGCTGCCGCCGCTTCCGGCGGCCTATGAGGCCCAGGGCAAACCGATGCGCGAGCTGTACGCGCAGTACCTTGCCGCAACCGATGCAGGCGAGCAGAAGCGCCTGAAGAAGGCCAGCCTGAAACTGTGGCAGGAGTTCGTGAAGACCCGTGCGCAGTTGAGCGGACAGTCGCCGGCGGCTGACGATGTGCAGGCCAATGCGTTTGCGTCCGCCTTTTTCGACCTCTGGACGCAGCCGGCGGTGATCCTGCCGGATCCGGCACCTGCTGGCTGATCGCTGCGTTGATCGTGTGGAGCCGAGCCCATGCTCGGCTCTACACGTGGTGCATCACCGCTTCGGCATGCGCATCAGGCGGGTGCCGCTGGCGCGGTCGTGCCAGGTCAGGCGGTCGCGGTCGACCCATGCCCACCAGAACCCCAGTCCACCCAGCAGCAGCGACAGTGAGCCCACCGCGAAGCGCAGCCACAGTTGGCCGCGCCGCAGCGGCGTGCCATCGCTCGATTGCAGTTTCAGCCGCCACGGTCGCATGCCCAGCGTCTGTCCGCCACGGCGCCAGCTGGCCGTGGCGTACCACCCCGTGATTCCCCAGCACACCGCCCACAGCAGCCATTGCCAGGCACTGAACGGTGCGATGTTCTCGCGCTGCGCGTGGCCGCTGAAGGTGTAGGCGAGGGTGAACAGCGTGCCGGCCAGCATCCACAGCGCCAGCACCGGCAGTGCGTCGTAGACCATCGCCAGCACGCGCCAGGCCAACAAGGCACGTGGGCGGGGCATTTCGGTAGCGGCCGCAGGGGCCGTGTCGGTGGCGGGGCGGGACATGCGCCGAGCATACGCAAAGCTGGCCGCGTCCGCAGTGGCCCTCGTATCCTGCACCCATGGCCCTTGTTTCCACCCCCGCCGAACGCCGCCAGCTGGTGCAGCAACTGCCCGAGCTGCGCGCCGACGACAGCGCGCGCATCCAGCGCTTCCTCGATGCGATCTGGGCCGAGAACGGCCTGGCCCGCGCCACCCTCGACAGCTACCGGCGCGACCTGGAAGGGCTGGCGCGCTGGATGGATGGACGCGACGGTGGCCTGGCCGGCATCGAGCGCCCGGGGTTGTTCGATTACCTGGCCTGGCGCACCCGGCATGGCTGGTCACCGCGCAGCAATGCGCGCCTGCTGTCGGCGCTGCGCGCGTTCTTCGCCGATGGCGTGCGCCGTGGTGAACGCAGCGAGGACCCCAGTGCCCTGCTGGACCCGCCGAAGCTGCCGCGGCTGTTGCCGAAGGCGTTGGCCGAAAGCCAGATCGACGCACTGCTGGCGGCGCCGGACATCGACAGTCCGCTGGGCCTGCGCGACCGTGCCATGCTGGAGCTGATGTATGCGGCCGGCCTGCGCGTGAGCGAGCTGGTGCTGCTACCGGCCACGGCAGTCAACCTGCGCCAGGGCGTGCTGAGGGTCACGGGCAAGGGCAGCAAGGAGCGGCTGGTGCCGCTGGGCGAGGAATCGCAGCACTGGCTGGAGCGCTATCTGCAGGCGTCGCGCCCGCAGCTGGTCGGCAAGGGCAAGGTGCAGGCGCTGGCCGATGGGCAGACCCCATTGTTTGTCGAGCCGACGCTGCATGCGCTGACCCGCCAGGCGTTCTGGCATCTGGTCAAGCGCCACGCGCAGGTGGCCGGTATCGATCCGGTGCGGATCAGCCCGCATGGCCTGCGCCACAGCTTCGCCACGCATCTGCTCAACCGCGGCGCCGACCTGCGCGCGCTGCAGATGCTGCTCGGCCACAGCTCGCTGTCGACCACCCAGATCTACACCCTGGTGGCCCGCGAACACCTGCAGAAGCTGCACGCGCGCCACCATCCGCGCGGCTGAGCAGCGGCCTGAACCCCGGCCTCGGACGGTGGGCGGTGTCGCGGCCCGGTAGCGGCGGCTGTGTCAGAATCCGGGGTCTTCTTCTGTCGCGGACCGCTCCATGCTCCGATTTGCCATCGCCGCCGTGTTCGGTGCGCTCAGCCTGACCGCCTGCGCCCAGCCGGCTCCGCCGGCCGCCAAGGCACCCGCCGCGGCCGCGGCCAAGGCCGTCCCGGCCGCCAACGCTTCGGCCGACCAGGCCGTACGCGCCGTGCTGACCGCCCTGAATCCCGGCTTCCAGGTGGACTACATCGGCGCTGCGCCGTTCCCCGGCTTCCGCGAGGTCGTGGTCTCCGGCCAGTTGCTGTACGTGTCCGACGATGGCCGCTACCTGTTCCAGTCGCAGCCCTACGACACGCGTGCCAAGGGCCCGGCCAACAGCGAAGGCCTGCTCGGCTACCGCCGCGATCTGCTGGCCAAGGCCAACCACGGCGACCGCATCGTATTCGCTGCGCCCAACGCCAAGTACACCATCAGCGTGTTCACCGACATCGAGTGCGGCTACTGCCGCAAGCTGCATCAGGACATCGCGGAGCTCAACCGCAACGGCATCTCGGTCGAGTACCTGGCATTCCCGCGCATGGGCCTGGGCAGCAAGGACTACACCGACATGATTTCGGTCTGGTGTGCAGCGGATCGCCGCCAGGCCCTGACCAACGCCAAGCGCGGTGGCAGTGTGCCGGCCAAGAACTGCACCAACCCGGTGGCGATGCAGTACGCGCTGGGCCAGCAGTTGGGCGTGAACGGCACGCCGGCGATCTTCGCGCCGGATGGCACCCAGCTGGGCGGTTACCTGCCGCCGGCGCAGCTGCGTGCGGCGCTGGAAAAGCTGTCGGCCAAGCGCTGATCGCCGCCGACCTCTACAGGTGGGAGGCCGGGGATGCGTGCCGCATCCCCGGCTTTTTTCTTACTTCAGGCCATCACTGACCGCCTTGGTCAGCGTGCCCTGTGCATCGTCACCACTGAACTCCCAGACGAACGCGCCGCCCAGGCCCTGGGTCTTCACGTAACCCATCTTGCGGGTGATGTTGGCCGGGGTGTCGAAGCTCCACAGCGTGCTGCCGTTGTAGATCCAGGTGGCACCGGCGGTGTTGTCGGTGTAGCTCGGCCACGCCAGGTTCTTCAGCACCTTCCAGTCCTCGATGCCGGCTTCATACGTGCCCGGGGCAGCGCCGGTCGCGGTCTGGTACAGGCCGTTGTTGGCGTTGGCCACACCGGTCCAGCCACGCCCGTAGTAGCCGATGCCCAGGTTGAGCTTGGCGGCAGGCACGCCACGGCTGATGAAGGCCTCGATGGCGTCGTTGCTGTTGTAGAGCTTCTGGTCGCCGGTGGACGGATCATTCGGCGAATCGAACAGCGCCGACTGGTGATTGGTCTTCGCATCCCACGCGCCGTGGAAGTCGTAGGTCATCACGTTGATGTAGTCCAGGTACGGGTGGTACGCGGCCGGATCGGTGACGCGGATCTTGTCGATGCCGGCACCCACCGCCACCGTCAGCAGCAGGCCCGGACGCACCGCATCGAGCTGGCGGCGGAACTCGGCCATCAGCGCGGTGAAGTTGGCGTTGTCCTCCGGCTTGCCGCATTCGATGCCACACGCCACCGGGTATTCCCAGTCGACGTCGATGCCGTCGAACACACCCAGTGCGGCACCGGCGCCACCGGCACCGTCGGTCACCGGCAGGTTGCCCTTGATGTAGGCGTCGATGCACGAGGCGACGAAGGCCTGGCGGTTTTCCGGGCGCGCCGCGCTGGAGAAACCACGCGACCAGGTCCAGCCACCCAGCGAGATCAGCACCTTCATGCCCGGGTACTTGGCCTTGAGCTGCTTGAGCTGGTTCCAGTTGCCACGCAACGGCTGGTCCCAAGTATCGGCACTGCCGCTGACGCTCTCGGCGGCACTGAAGGCCTTGGTGTAGTCGGCGAAGGCATCGCCACCGGCACCGCTGTTCGGATCCGACGGCTGGGTGATGCCCACTTCGCAACGGTTGTTGCGCACGTTGCCGAACGCGTAGTTGATGTGGGTCAGGCGTGCGGCCGAGCCACTGCTGTCGATGTTCTTGACCCGGTAATTGCGGCCGTAGATGCCCCACTGGGTGAAGTAACCGATCACCCGCTTGCCGGTGGTGCCGCCGTCGCCGGCCAGCGTAGTGGCGCTGATCTCGGTGCCCTGGGCCGAGGCGTTGCCGGCGTTGTCGCGGGCACGAACCCGGTAGCGGTAGGTGGTGGAGGCAGTCAGCCCGCCATCGATGTAGCTGGCGCTGGACGGTGAACCGACCAGGCTGCCGTTGCGGTACACGTCGTAGCCGGCCACGCCGCTGCCACCGGTGTTGTCGGTGGACGGGCTCCAGCTGAGCGCGATGCTGTTGGCGGTGCGGGTGCCGACCGCCAGCCCGCCCGGCACGCTCGGTGCGGTGGTATCGCCACCGGCGGCATTGACGGTGATGGTGATGGTCGCGGTGCTGGTGGTGGCGTTGTTGTTGTCGGTCGCGACTGCACGCAGGGTGTGGCTGCCGGCGCTGGCATTGGCCCAGCTGGCCGCGTACGGCGCACTGGTGGCCACGCCCAGCGTGCTGCCATCGCGGAAGAACTCGACCTTGGCGACGCTGCCGTCCGGATCACTGGCGTTGGCGGTCACGTTGACCGTGCTGCCGGCGCTGAAGGTGGCGCCGTTGGCCGGCGAGGTCAGGCTGACCACCGGCGGCTGGTTGCTGCCGCTGCCATCGCAGGCACCGAGGTTGGTGTAGTAGGGCGCACCGGCCGGATGGTCCGGCGGCGCGTTCCAGATGTCCTGGTTCGCCCGATAGAGGACGCCTCCTTTCTGCAGGGTATCGCCGGCCCGGTAGATCTTGGCCTGGTCCCACTGGGCCACGCCGGCACAGCTGGCGGCCTGCGCCAGGCCGGGCAGGGCGGCGGTACCGGCGGCCAGGGCAAGCAGCCAGGCCAGGCGGCGGGGACGACAGCTTCGGGTCGAACGTTCGGCACTGCGCACAATCGGGTCGTACATGGGTAAGTCTCCGATCAAAGGGCGCGCGGGCCCCGATGGCGCCGCGCGTGACGCAGGTCCGGGCGTCGCCCGGGAAGGCGACGGAGGGGGCGGACGGAGGTACCTGGGAGGCCGGGGAGAGAGTCCGGCACCAGGTAGGGACAACGTTGTCATCAATCGTGTGGTCAATCCGTGAGCGAGTGCATGGTTCGGGGATTTGGCGGAGAGCGGCGCTGGTGCGCGGTCGGCGGCCATCGGCGGAGCCCCCTCGTGGCTGGGGCTTTCCGCGAACAGCGGATTTCTGGGGGGTGGCCGTGCGGGTGGGCTGCGCAGGGGACGCCGTGAATCCATCCCTGGAGGCTCGGGCGCGCCATCCATGGCGCTTACGCCCCTGCGCAGCCCACCCGCCCGGCCACGGACAGGTTCCTGCGCGGCCAGCCACGGAAGACAGAACAAAAAATCAAAAGCAGAAGCCGATCGCTTCGCTCTTCAATGCCTGACTTCTGAGATTTCCCTGGTTGCCGGCCAGCGGCCGGCATTACCGGGGAGCATCCACGCATGGCGTGGATCTACTGCAGATCTCGGAAATCTGTCGAAGGCGGGGTGGGTCCGGTTGCGGGGGCGTGAGCCGCATGGATGCGGCGATCGAGCCTCCATGGACGGATTCACGGCGTCCCCCGCAACCGGACCCACCCCGCCATCCCACGGGAACCCCGCTTTTGCTTTGGCAGTTGCCGTTGCCTTGGCCTCGGCGGGTGCCGGGCGCCGCCCGGCCAAAGCCCTTCCCCCGCTTCCGGTACAATGTCGGGCCCGTTTCCCAACTACGGTTCCCCGGACATGATGGTCCTCGAGGGCGCGCCCGCCCTGTCGCCGTTCCGCCGCGAACGTCTTGAATCCCGCCTGCAGTCCATCGCTCCCTCCCTGCGTATCAGCGGTGCCTGGCACGTCTACTTCGTGCAGCCCGAAGGCAGCGCCGCCCCCGACCTGACCACCCTGTGCCGCATCCTCGAAGCCGCGCCGCAGGCCGAGGCCGTGGCCGACGGCGCGGTCAGCCGCATCGTGGTGCCGCGCCTGGGCACGCTGTCGCCGTGGTCGAGCAAGGCCACCGAACTGGTCCGTGGTGCCGGGCAGCCGGTCAGCCGGGTCGAGCGTGGCCTGCGCATCGACGTGCAGGGGTGGCCGGCCGATGCCGCCGCCCAGCAGGCGCTGGTCAAGGCGCTGCACGACCCGATGACGCAGTCGGTGCTGGAGACCGTGGAACAGGGCCAGGCGCTGTTCTCGGCGCCGGCCCGCGGTGAACTGGAACGCGTGCCGGTGGACCAGCTGGAGGCTGCCAACCAGCGCCTCGGCCTGGCCATGGCCCAGGACGAGATCGACTACCTGCGCGAACGCTTCACCGCGCTCGGCCGCGCGCCGTCCGACGTCGAGCTGATGATGTTCGCGCAGGCCAACTCCGAGCACTGCCGGCACAAGATCTTCAACGCCAGCTGGACCATCGACGGCCAGGAGCAGGACCGCTCGCTGTTCCGGATGATCAAGAACACCCACCAGCAGACCCCGCAGCACACGCTCAGCGCGTACAGCGACAACGCCGCGGTGATCGAAGGCCATCCGGCGTCGCGTTACCGCCCGGATCCGGCCAGCGGCGAATACCGCCGCGAGCCGCAGGTGCCCAGCGCGTTCCAGATCAAGGTGGAAACGCATAACCATCCGACCGCGATCGCGCCGTTCCCGGGTGCCTCGACCGGCAACGGTGGCGAGATCCGCGACGAAGGCGCGACCGGCCGCGGCGGCAAGCCGAAGGCGGGCCTGTCCGGGTTCTCGGTCTCGCACCTGCGCATTCCGGAGCTGCCGCAGCCGTGGGAAGCGCCGCGCGCGCTGAACCCGCGCATGGCACCGGCGCTGGAAATCATGACCGACGGCCCGCTTGGCGGCGCTGCGTTCAACAACGAGTTCGGCCGCCCGAACCTGCTCGGCTACTTCCGCAGCTTCGAGCTGCCGGAAGGCGCCGATCTGGTGCGCGCGTACGACAAGCCGATCATGCTGGCCGGTGGCCTCGGCGCGATCGACCGCGTGCAGGTCGACAAGATCCAGCTGCAGGCCGGTGATGCGGTCATTGTGCTCGGCGGTCCGGCGATGCTGATCGGCCTGGGCGGCGGTGCCGCCAGTTCGGTGGCCTCCGGCGAGAGCGCCGAGGACCTGGACTTCGCCAGCGTGCAGCGCGACAACCCGGAAATGGAACGCCGCTGCCAGGAGGTCATCGACCGCTGCGTGGCGATGGGCGCCAACAACCCGATCAAATTCTTCCACGACGTTGGTGCCGGTGGCCTGTCCAATGCCATCCCCGAACTGCTGCACGACTCCAAGGTCGGCGGTGTCATCGACCTGGGCAAGGTGCCCACCGATGATCCGTCGCTGTCGCCGATGCAGCTGTGGTGCAACGAGTCGCAGGAACGCTACGTGCTGGGCGTGGCCCAGGAGCGCCTGGCCGAGTTCGCCGCACTGTGTGCCCGCGAGCGCTGCCCGTTCGCCGCGGTTGGCGTGGCGACTGCCGAGGAACACCTGGTGGTGGCCTACGGTGCGGTGCCGGGCCACACCCCGGCCGATGCGCCGATCGACCTGCCGATGGATGTGCTGTTCGGCAAGCCGCCGAAGATGCACCGCGACACCGCGCATCCGTCGGCCCCGCGCTGGCCGGCGCTGAAGACCGGCGGCCTGGACCTGCAGGAAGCCGGCCTTCGCGTGCTCGCGCACCCGACGGTGGCGTCAAAGAATTTCCTGGTCACCATCGGTGACCGCAGCGTCGGTGGCCTGACCGCACGCGAACAGATGGTCGGCCCGTGGCAGCTGCCGGTGGCCGACGTGGCGATCACCCTGGCCGACTTCGAAGGCGTGTCCGGTGAAGCGATGTCGATCGGCGAGCGCACCCCGCTGGCCCTGCTCGACGCCGCTGCTTCGGCACGCATGGCGGTGGGCGAAGCGTTGACCAACCTGTGCGCGGCCCCGGTCGATGCGCTGGATGAGATCAAGCTGTCGGCGAACTGGATGGCCGCGGCCGGCCACCCGGGCGAAGACGCGCTGCTGTACGACGCAGTGAAGGCGGTGGGCATGGAACTGTGCCCGCAGCTGGACATCAGCATCCCGGTGGGCAAGGACTCGCTGTCGATGCAGGCGCAGTGGCACGACCAGGGCGAAGCGCACAAGAGCGTGTCGCCGGTGTCACTGGTGATCTCGGCGTTTGCGCCGGTGGCCGACGTGCGCCAGCAGCTGACGCCGCTGCTCGACCGCGACGTGGAAAGCGAGCTGTGGCTGATCGGCCTGGGCGCCGGCAAGCAGCGCCTGGGCGGTTCGATCCTGGCCCAGGTGCATGCCGACCACGGCGAACTGCCGGCTTTCGCCGGTGCCGCTCCGGACCTGGACGACCCGCAGCGCCTGCGTGGCTTCTTCGAACTGATCCGCGATGCGCGCCAGTCCGGGCTGCTGCTGGCCTACCACGACCGCAGCGACGGCGGTGCCTTCGCTGCGCTGTGCGAAATGGCCTTCACCTCGCGCCTGGGCCTGGACATCACCCTCGATGCCTGGGGCGATGATCCGTTCCGCAGCCTGTTCAATGAAGAACTGGGTGCGGTGGTGCAGATCGCGCGCGAAGACCGTGCTGCGTTCGCCGATCTGGTCGAACGCCACGCACTGACCGAATGCGCACAGCGCATCGCCAAGCCGACCACCGCGCCGGTGGTGCGCGTGTCGCTGGGCGGCGAGAACCTGGCCGAGTGGCGCTGGGACGCGCTGTTCGACGCCTGGTGGTCGGTCACCCACGCGATGCAGAAGCGCCGCGACAACCCGGCCAACGCCGACGCCGAGCGCGAGATTGCGCGTTCCTTCACGGCGCCGGGCCTGAAGCCCAAGCTCAGCTTCGACCTCAACGAAGACGTGGCGGCGCCGTTCATCAGCACCGGTGCGCGCCCGCGCGTGGCCGTGCTGCGCGAGCAGGGCGTGAACGGCCAGATTGAAATGGCCAACGCCTTCGAACGTGCCGGCTTCCGCGCGTTCGACGTGCATATGAGCGACCTGATCGAAGGCCGCGTGGCCCTGCAGGACTTCACCGGCCTGGTCGCCTGTGGTGGCTTCAGCTACGGCGACGTGCTCGGTGCCGGCCGTGGCTGGGCCACCTCGATCCTGGAGCGCAGTGCGCTGCGTGATGCCTTCGCCGCATTCTTCGCGCGCGAGGACAGCTTCGCGCTGGGCGTGTGCAATGGCTGCCAGATGATGAGCCAGCTGAAGGGCATCATTCCGGGGGCCGAGCACTGGCCGCAGTTCCGCCGCAACGCCAGCGAGCAGTTCGAAGCCCGTACCGCGCTGCTGGAGGTGGTGGAATCGCCGTCGATCCTGCTGCGTGGCATGGCCGGATCACGCCTGCAGGTGGCGGTGGCGCATGGTGAAGGCCAGGCGGTGTTCGACAACGCCGTTGACCAGGCCGCCGCACGCGTCTCGCTGCGCTACATCGACGGCAATGGCAACGTCGCCAGCCAGTACCCGCTGAACCCGAACGGTTCGCCGGACGGCATCACCGGCCTGACCAGCAGTGACGGCCGCGTCACCATCATGATGCCGCACCCGGAACGCACCCCGCGCGCGCTCAACCTGAGCTGGGCTCCGACCGAGTGGCAGGGTGACTCGCCGTGGATGCGCATGTTCCGCAACGCGCGGGTGTGGTGCGGCTGATCGCACTGCATCGCGCAGGCCTCAATGCCATCGCGTATGGAAAAACCCGCCGTTGATCGGCGGGTTTTTCTTTGCGCGCTTGAAACTCCAGTCGCGACCGCTAGTTACATGCATTTTCATGCGTCGAGGAATCGTCACGCATGTATAACAAAATACTTTCATAAACACGTGAAATAGTGATGTGCTTCACGGCAATAGGATTTGCTGTGTCAAAGTCTTGACGATCTGCAAAGTTGCCGTTAACACTTGAGCCCCGTTTCAGAATCATTCATTTCGCAGTAACCGCTTGGCGCACGCGCTCGGTTTTCTGTCGCTGCGCGCCGTTCGGCAATACCCCGCAGTAAATCACGCGAATAAACGCCCCCAGGGGACGTTGGGCCGGAAAGCCCAGCGGTGGCGTTGCTTTGCCCAAAACCAGTCCAATCAGGAGCCGTACCGATGAATCGGATTTATCGCAAGGTCTGGAACAAAGCATTGGGTCAGTTGGTGGTGGCCTCGGAACTGGCCTCCTCCGACAGCGGCGGCGGGGTCGTCGACCAGCGCCGCGATGCGACACAGGCCACGCCCGCACTGTTGGCAGTGGCACTGGGCCTGGCAATGGGGTTGGGCATGAGCGGCAGCGCCGCAGCACAGTCGGTGCAGATCGGCGGCAGCGCCACCTGCGTTGCATTCAGCGGCAAGCTGCTCGAAAAGTGCCTGATCGAAGGCTCGGCCACGGCCAAGGGCAGCAACGCGGTGGCGATCGGCAGCAACAGCAATGCCAGTGCCGCCAACAGCGTTGCGCTGGGCGCTGGCTCCAAGGCCACGCGGGCCAACACCGTGTCCGTCGGCGATGCCGGCAAGGAACGGCAGATCGCCAACGTTGCGGCGGGCACCCAGGCGACCGATGCGGTGAACAAGGCGCAGTTGGACGCGCAGGCGCGCGCCACCCAGGCTGCGCTGGCCGACGTTGCCGCAGATGGCAACCGCTATTTCAAGGCCGATGGCGCAGGCGATGACAGCGACGCGGCGAAGATCGACGGGCAGGGCGCAGTCGCGGCCGGTGCCGGCGCGCAGTCGCTGGCCAATGCCACCACTGCCATCGGTACCCAGGCCATTGCCGCGGGCCTGGGCGCAAGCGCGTTCGGCCAGGGCGCCTTGGCAATCGGCGATGCCAGCGTGGTGGTCGGGCAGAGCGCTGCGGCCTTCGGTCTTGGCGACACCGCGGTTGGCGCAAGCGCGACCGCCGCCAGCGAGAACGGCGCGGCCACCGCACTGGGTGCGCTGTCCGAAGCGACTGCCGATGGCGCCACGGCTGTGGGCGGCGGTGCCGTGGCGATGGGCCCGGGCAGCACCGCATTGGGCCGCGGCGCTACCGCCGCCAACGAAGCGTCGATTGCGGTGGGTGCATTCAGCACCGCCGTTGGTGAATACAGCACCGCGCTGGGCTCGAATTCCGCTGCGGTTGCCACCGGCAGCGTGGCGCTCGGCGCGGGCTCGCTGGCCGACCGCGTCGATACCGTGTCCGTTGGTGCCGCCGAATACGGGCTGACCCGGCAGATCACCAGCGTGGCCGCAGGCACCGAAGACAACGATGCAGTCAATGTCGGTCAGCTGAAGGACGTCGCCGCCGTGGCCGATTCCACCGCCAAGCGCTTCCAGGCCAATGGCAGCAGCAACAGCGATGCCGGTGCACTGGCCGAGGGCGACGAGGCGCTGGCGGCCGGCGAGGCCGCCAATGCCATCGGCAACGGCACCACTGCAGTCGGTGCCGGCGCCACCGCCGTCGCGCAGAACGCCACTGCCGTTGGCAACAACGCGCTGGCCTCGGGCCAGAACAGTGCCGCGTTCGGCAACAACGCGCAGGCCAACGGTCCGGGCAGCGTTGCCGTGGGTGGCGCTGCGGTGGATGCCGACGGCAACCCGCTGATCACCAGCGGCGGCGTGCCGGTGGAAACCGGCGCAACCAGCGCAGGCGTCGGCGGCACTGCGGTCGGCGCCAGTGCCGAAGCCAGTGGTTTTGCGGCGTCGTCCTACGGCGTCGGCGCCTATGCGGCCGGTGCGCAGGCGTCGGCCTTCGGCGCCGTGGCCAATGCCATCGGCGATTATTCCACCGCGCTGGGTACGCAGAGCAACGCGACGGGCACCAGCAGCGTCGCCATCGGTGGTCCGGCTGACCTGATCCCCGGCCTGGGCTTCTTCGTGCAGACCCAGGCCAGTGGCGAAGCCGCCACCGCCGTCGGTGCCGGTGCCATCGCCAGTGGCGACCGTGCCGTGGCCAACGGCAGCCTCAGCGAAGCCTCCGGCGCCGAAGCGACCGCGGTCGGCTACTTCGCCTATGCACCGGGCGAGAACGCCAGTGCCCTCGGCGCGCAGACCTGGGCGAGCGGTGCGCAGAGCACGGCCGTGGGTTACTACGCCACCGCACGCGGCGCGAACAGTGTGGCACTCGGCGCGAATTCCGAAGCGGTGCGCGCCAACAGCGTGGCCGTCGGCAGCGCCGGCAACGAGCGGCAGATCACCAGTGTTGCTGCAGGCAGCGAAGCCACCGATGCGGTGAACAAAGCCCAGCTCGACGCCGTGGCCAGCACTGCCGACACCACCGCGCGTTTCTTCCAGGCACAGCCGGAGGCGGGCAGTGATGCTGGCGCACTGGCTGATGGCGAAGGCTCCATCGCTGTGGGTTCGTCGAGCAATGCGATCGGCGCAGGTGCCATTGCACATGGTGCTGCCGCGTCGGCCATCGGCGATGACAGCGTGGCCGTGGGCCGCAACAGCGCGGCCACCGGTAATGGCGGTGTCGCCATCGGTGGCCTCGGCCAGGCCTACGACGAGTTCAACCAGCCGATCATCGGTGCCGATGGCACGGCGCAGCAGGTGGGCACCACCGCTGTTGCCGATGCCACCGCAGTCGGCAGCGGCGCGCAGGCCACCGGGGCTGCCAGCAGCGCCTTCGGCAACGCGGCCAAGGCCAGTGGTGACAACAGCTTCGCCGCAGGCGGCAAGTCGCGCGCCACCGGCAGCTATGCGGTTGCGGTCGGCGACAGCGCATTCGCCAGCAGCGATGACAGCACTGCAGTAGGCGGTTACAGCTGGGCGACTGCCAGTGGCGCAGCAGCATTCGGTTCGGGTGCATGGGCCACTGCCACCAATGCCTCGGCGTTCGGCAACGCGGCCTGGGCCAGTGGCAGCGGCGCAACGTCCATCGGTTACAACAGCTGGGCCAACGGCGCCAGCTCCACAGCGGTCGGCCGTGGTGCCTTCGGCTATGGCGACAACAGCGTGGCGCTGGGCTTCCAGGCGCTGGGCAACAGCATCAACAGCATCGCCATCGGCACCAACACGGTAGCCGGTGGTGAAAGCGCGATCGCGCTGGGTGCGGGCAGCAATGCCAGCGCCAGCAATACGGTCGCGCTGGGTGCCGGTTCGGTCGCCAACCGAGCGCGCACGGTGTCGGTGGGCAGCGCCGGCAACGAACGCCAGGTCACCAACGTCGCCGCCGGCACCCAGGCCACCGATGCGGTGAACAAGGCGCAGCTGGATGCGGTGGCGACCACGGCCACCACCACCAGCCGCTTCTTCCAGGCCAGCGGCAACGGTGATGACGTAGCCGGTGCGCTGGTGGAAGGTGACAACGCACTGGCGGCCGGTGATGCCGCCAACGCCATCGGCAATGGCGCCACCGCACTGGGTAGCGGCGCCAACGCGCTGGCCAGCAACGCACAGGCGCTGGGCTTCAATGCGTTGGCGACCGCAGCCAACGCCAGCGCTGTTGGTGCCAACGCACAGGCCACGGGCGAGTACGCCACCGCGCATGGCGCGGAAAGCGAAGCCAGCGGCGAGCAGAGCGCGGCGTTCGGTGCGGCCAGCATCGCCAGCGGCGCCGGTAGCACTGCCAATGGCGTGCTGTCCGAAGCGTCCGGCGAAGAGGCCGTGGCCGTGGGCTACTTCAGCAATGCCAGTGGTGACGCGGCCACCGCTGTCGGTAGCGAGAGCGTAGCCAGTGGTACGGCGTCGGCGGCCTTCGGTATCGGTGCCGAAGCCAGCGGCGGTTACAGCACCGCCATCGGTGGCTACGCGCAGGCCTCGGCGTTCAATGCCACCGCGTTCGGCAACTTCGCCAACGCCTCCGGCTCCAACAGCGTGGCAGTGGGTGGCGACTCGGAAGCGTCCGGCGCCTACAGCACCGCCACCGGCCAGGGCAGCCTGGCCACCGGCACCAACAGTGTCGCCGTTGGCGGCTCGCTGTTCGGTCTGCTGGCCACCGAGGCATCGGGCAACTACTCCACTGCGGTGGGTGGTGGCGCCTGGTCGGGGGGCATCAACAGCACCGCACTGGGCAACGCCGCCGAATCGCGTGGTGCCAACAGCGTGGCGCTGGGTGCGGACTCGATTGCCGACCGTGACAACACCGTATCGGTGGGCGGCGGTGGCAATACCCGCCAGATCACCAATGTGGCCGACGGCATCCAGGGCAATGATGCGGTCAACAGGAATCAGCTCGATGCCGTAGCCGCGGCAGCGGAAAAGACCAGCCGGCAGTTCCAGGCCAGTGGCAATGCCGATGGCGAAACCGGGGCGCTGGTCGAGGGTGACAACGCGCTGGCGGCCGGTGACGCGGCCAATGCGATCGGCAACGGTGCCACCGCGCTTGGCAGTGGTGCCAATGCGCTGGCCGCCAACGCCACCGCCGTGGGCATCGATGCGCTGGCCACCGGTAGCAACGCGGCTGCCCTGGGCAGCACGGCACAGGCCACCGGCGAAGACAGCCTGGCGCTCGGTACCGGCGCCAGCGCCAGTGAACTGGGCGCCACAGCCACCGGTGCGCGTGCGCAGGCCAGTGGTGCGTACAGCACCGCCAGCGGCGCCGAAGCCAATGCCAGCGGCACCCAGGCATTGGCCAGCGGCTTCCGCAGCGCCGCGTCCGCCGATGGCACTACCGCTGTCGGCGGTTATGCCGAAGCCAGCGGTCGGCTCGGCACGGCACTGGGCTACGGTTCGGCGGCCAGTGGCGCCAACACCACGGCGGTCGGCTTCGGTGCCGCCGCCGCCGGTACCGGTGCAGTAGCGGTCGGTCAGTCCAGCGAAGCCAGTGGCGAAGAAAGCGTGGCGATCGGTGGCAGCACCTTCTTCGGCCTGATCCCGTCGCGTGCCAGTGGCACCGGTGCCGCGGCATTCGGTGCGGGCGCGTGGGCCACCGAAGACTACGCCACGGCGATCGGCTGGAATTCGTGGGCGGCGGGCAGCAGCGCCACCGCGCTGGGTGCCAACGCCACCGCCAATGGCAACAACAGCGTCGCGCTCGGCGCCGGATCCAAGGCCGACCGTGACAACACTGTGGCCGTCGGCAAGGCGGGCGGTGAGCGCCAGGTCACCCATGTCGCAGGCGGTACCGAAGCCACCGATGCGGTGAACAAAGGCCAGTTGGATGCAGTCGCCAGCGTCGCCGACAAGACCAGCCGGCAGTTCCAGGCCAGCGGCAATGCCGATGGCGAGGCCGGTGCCCTGGTGGACGGTGACAACGCACTGGCCGCCGGCAACGCGGCCAACGCCATCGGCAACGGCGCCACCGCGCTGGGCAGTGGTGCCAATGCCATGGCCGGCAATGCCACGGCCGTGGGCTTCGATGCGCTCGCCACCGGCAACAATGCGGCGGCGCTCGGCAACGCGGCGCAGGCTGCTGGTGTCGACAGCGTAGCCGTGGGCAGTGGCGCCAGCGCCAGCGAACTCGGCGCCAGTGCTACCGGCGCCGGCGCCCAGGCCAAGGGCGCTTACAGCACTGCCAGCGGCGCGCAGGCCACGGCCAGCGGCACCCAGTCGCAGGCCAGTGGTTTCCGCGCCAATGCTTCGGCCGACGGCGCTTCGGCGCTGGGCAGCTATGCCGAAGCCAGTGGTCGCCTTGGCACTGCAGTGGGTTACGGCAGCAAGGCCACCGGCGCCAATGCCACTGCGGTGGGTGTCAGTGCCAACGCGTCGGCGGCCGGCAGCATCGCACTGGGCGCAGGCTCGGTGGCCGACCGTGCCAACACCGTGTCGGTGGGCAGCAGCACCAGTGATCGTCAGATCACCCGCGTCGCCGCCGGTACCGAGCGCACCGATGCGGTCAATCGCGGCCAGCTTGATGCGGTCGCCGCAACCGCTGATGGCACGGCGCGTTACGTCAAGGCCACCGGCGCAGGTATCGCCAGCGCCAGCGGCAGTGATGCCGCCGCGATCGGTTCGGCGGCCAGCGCCAGCGGCGCACGCAGCAATGCACTGGGTGCCAATGCGATGGCGATCGGCAATGGTGCACTTGCGCTGGGTACCAGCGCCGGCGCATCCGGTGCCAACTCGGTGGCACTGGGCGCAGGTTCGCGTGCGCTCGATGCCAACGTGGTGTCGGTCGGCGGTGGCAACGGCACCGAGGGTCCGGCCACGCGCCGCATCGTCAATGTGGCCGATGGCCGCATCGCCGCCGGCAGCAGCGATGCCATCACCGGCTCCCAGCTCAACGTCACCAACCAGCGGGTGGGTGCGGTGGAAACGCGCGTGGGCGATTTCGATTCGCGCATCGCCACCGTGGAAACCACCGCGGCCAGCGCGGTCGGCTACGACGACGCCAGCCGTGACCGCCTGACCCTGTCCGGCTTCCAGGGCACCACCATCGACAACGTCGGTGCCGGCAGCATCGCTGCGGGCAGTCGCCAGGCGATCAACGGCGGCCAGCTGTTCCAGTCGCTCAGCGATGCCGCCAGCTTCCTCGGCGGTGGTGCCAGCGTCGGCATGCAGGGGGTGTTCGTGGCCCCGAACTACGTGATCCAGGGCGCCACCTACAGCAACGTCGGCGATGCGCTCGGCGCGCTGGACCGCAAGGTCAGCGAGATCGACCGCAGAACCGCCGGTGGCTCGCGTGCCGGGACTGCCAACCTGCGCGCGATGAGTGCCTCGCTGGATGAGAGCCCGCTGGCAAGCACCGCTGATGCACCTGCAACGGCCGACGCGGCACCGGCCAGCACCGCGCGTGTGCAGGGCACGCCGACCGCTGCTGCCGCCGGTGCCGGGATTCCGGTTGGCACTCCCGCGACGGGCTTCAATGCCGTCGCCATGGGCGAGGGCGCCGTCGCCAGTGGCGCTTCGTCCACGGCCATCGGCCAGGGCGCCAATGCCACTGCGGCAAATGCCGTGGCGCTGGGCCAGGGCTCGGTTGCCGATCGTGCCAACACGGTCTCGGTGGGCAGTGAAGGCAACGAGCGCCAGGTCACCAATGTGGCGGCGGGTACCACGGCCACCGATGCGGTCAACAAGGGCCAGCTCGACCGTGGCATGGCCACGGCCAACAGCTACACCGACAGCCGCGTCCAGGCCGTCGCCGACAGCTTCGATGTGTTCAAGGGCGAGATCGACGGACGCCTGCGCCACATGGATCGCCGCATCGACCGCCAGGGTGCGATGAGCGCGGCGATGCTCAACATGGCCACCAGTGCCGCCGGTATCCGCACCCAGAACCGGGTCGGCGTCGGCATTGGTTTCCAGGGCGGCGAGTCGGCGTTGTCGCTGGGCTACCAGCGTGCGATCAGCGATCGCGCCACGGTGACCTTCGGCGGTGCTTTCAGCAGCGACGACAGCTCGGTTGGCGTCGGTGCCGGCTTCGGCTGGTAAGCCACTCCATCGCGCCGGCGGCCACCCACGCCGGCGCAGCACCTGCAGTGAGGGCCTGGGGGGAGGTCACGGCAATCCCGGCTGGGCCGGCCGGGAGTCGTCAAGGAATGATGGCCGCAGTGTTGGTTCGATCCATGACCCAGAAGAGGAATTCGACGTGATCAAGAAGCAGAACCTTCGCATCAATGTGCTTGCCGCCGCCGTGCTGTCGATGACGGCCGTCGGTGCCGTCCACGCCGCCGGCCTGCCGACCCGCGAACCGGTGCGCCAGGCCAGCACCGCCCAGCCGGGCACCGAGCGCATCATCGTCAAGTACCGGGCCGGCGCTGCCGCCGCCACCGACCGCTCGGCGAAGCTGTCCACCGTGCAGTCGGCGCTGACCCGGGCCAGCCTGTCCGGCGGTACCTCACGTGCCAGTACCCTCGGCCCGCAGGTGGTACGCAAGCTCGCTACCGGTGCGGACCTGATCCGCGTGCAGGGCCGCCTGGCCCCGGCCGAACTGCAGCGTGTGCTGAAGGAACTGCAGGCCGACCCGTCGGTGCAGTACGCCGAAGCCGACGTGAAGCTGCGCCGCACCGAACTGCGTGCCGGCAACGTACAGCCGGCGCTGGTGCCGAACGATCCCTTCTACCAGCAGAACCAGTGGCATCTGCACAATGCGGTCGGCGGCATCAACGCACCGGCGGCATGGGATGTCTCGCAGGGTGAGGGCATCGTGGTGGCGGTGATCGATACCGGCATCCTGCCGCAGCATCCGGACCTGGTCGGCAACCTGCTGGAGGGTTACGACTTCATCAGCGATGCGGAGACCTCGCGGCGCCCGACCAACGATCGTGTGCCGGGTGCGCAGGACTACGGTGACTGGGTCGAGAACGACAACGAGTGCTATGACGGCTCGCTGGCCGAGGACAGTTCCTGGCACGGCACCCACGTCGCTGGCACCGTGGCCGAGCAGACCAACAACGGCGTCGGCATGGCCGGTGTCGCCTACAAGGCCAAGGTGCTGCCGGTACGTGTGCTGGGCAAGTGCGGCGGCTACCTGTCCGACATCGCCGACGCGGTGGTCTGGGCATCGGGTGGCACGGTGACCGGCATCCCGGCCAACACCAACCCGGCCGAGATCATCAACATGAGCCTGGGCGGCAGCGGTACCTGCGGCAGCACCTACCAGGACGCCATCAACGGCGCGATCTCGCGTGGCACCACGGTGGTGGTCGCGGCGGGCAATGAAGCCGACAACGCATCCAAGTACCGTCCGGCCAGCTGCGAAGGCGTGGTGACCGTGGGTGCCACGCGCATCACCGGCGGCATCACCTACTACTCCAACTACGGCACCCGCGTGGACCTGTCCGGTCCGGGTGGCGGCGGCAGTGTCGACGGCAACCCGGGTGGCTACATCTGGCAGACCGGCTCCAATGCGGCGACCACGCCGGAATCGGGCACGCCGGGCTACATGGGCATGGGCGGTACCTCGATGGCCTCGCCGCATGTGGCCGCCGTTGCTGCACTGGTGCAGAGCGCACTGATCGCCAAGGGCAAGGATCCGCTGACCCCGGCCGCGATGCGTACCCTGCTGAAGGAAACCGCACGTCCGTTCCCGGTCGCCATCCCGGCAGCCACGCCGATCGGTACCGGCATCCTCGATGCCAAGGCCGCGCTGGCCAAGGCACTGGAAGAACCG
Organism: Stenotrophomonas sp. 28608_Sma; assembly: GCF_056486185.1. NCBI lineage: Bacteria > Pseudomonadati > Pseudomonadota > Gammaproteobacteria > Lysobacterales > Lysobacteraceae > Stenotrophomonas > Stenotrophomonas sp. 28608_Sma. The sequence continues at coordinate 696,733 of NZ_CM151308.1, forward strand.
TGCACCGAGAACTGCGGGCCGGTGGCCACGCCGCTGACCAACAAGGCCGCCGTCGGTGGCCTGTCCGGTGCGGCCGGCAGCAGCAAGCTCTACAGCTTCGAAGCGGCTGCCGGCAAGCAGTTCAGCGTGATCACCTACGGTGGCACCGGCAACGTTTCGGTCTACGTGGCTGAAGGCCGTGAGCCCAGTGCCAGCGACAACGACGCCAAGTCGACCCGTCCGGGCACCTCCGAGACGGTGCGGGTGACCAAGCCGGTGGCGGCCACCTACTACATCAAGGTGGTGGGTGAAGCGGCCTACAACGGGGTGAGCATTCTCGCCACGCAGTAAGCTTGAACTGTCGTAGTTGAATGGCCGAAGCCCGTCATCCCATGTGACGGGCTTCGTCTTTTTACGAAAGGTGGCGCAGGGGCGGCGGAAATCATGGCTTAACTGTTAAAGTCGAGCCGATTGACAGGAGAGTCATGTGAACGCGCTTGCTGCTACCGCCGCTGCCGACGACGCTGAAGGCCGCATCCTGGATGCGCTGCTGGCGCGCGGCCGGCTGAAGGAAGGCGATCTGGCACGTGCGCGGCCGCTGCACGCAGAGGCCGGCGGCAGCCTGCTGGGCCTGCTGGTGCGGCTGGGGCTGGTCTCCGAGCGTGACCAGGCCCAGGCCAGCGCCGAAGTGCTGGGGCTGCCGCTGCTGGAAGGCAAACAGCTGCCGGAAGCACCGCCACAAGGGCTGGCGGAAGGCTTGCCGTTGTCGCTGCGCTTCCTCAAGCAGTTCCATGTCTGCCCGCTGGCGCTGGATGAACAGGGGGTCCGGCTGTGGCTGGCCGATGCCCATGATCCTTATCCGCAGCAGGCCGTGCAGCTGGCACTGGGTGTACCGGTGACACCGGTGCTGGGCATGCGCGCAGAAATTGATGACCTGGTCGAACGCTGGTTCGGCCAGGGCCGCAGCGCGATGGGCGCGATCGTCGAAACCGCCGATGGCGAGGGCGGTGCGGTCGATGACATCGAGCATCTGCGTGACCTCGCCTCGGAAGCGCCGGTGATCCGCCTGGTCAACCTGGTGATCCAGCGTGCAGTGGAGCTGCGCGCTTCGGACATCCATGTCGAACCGTTCGAAAGCCGGTTGAAGGTGCGTTACCGCGTCGATGGCGTGCTGGTGGAAGGCGAAAGCCCGCCGGCCAACCTCACTGCTGCGGTGATCAGCCGCATCAAGATCATGGCCCGGCTCAACATCGCCGAGCGCCGCCTGCCGCAGGACGGCCGCATCATGCTGCGCGTGCAGGGCAAGGAGCTGGACCTGCGCGTGAGCACGGTGCCGACCGCGCACGGCGAAAGCGTGGTGATGCGATTGCTGGACCGCGAAACGGTGGTGTTCGATTTCCATCGTCTCGGTTTCACTGACGCCTTCCTGCCGCAGTTCCGCAAGGTGCTGGAACAGCCGCACGGCATCCTGCTGGTGACCGGCCCGACCGGTTCAGGCAAGACCACCACGCTGTACACCGCGCTGAGCCAGCTGAACACTGCCGACGTCAAGATCATCACGGTCGAAGACCCGGTGGAATACCAGATCGAAGGCATCAACCAGATCCAGGCCAAGCCGCAGATCGGCCTGGACTTCGCCAACGCCCTGCGCAGCATCGTGCGCCAGGACCCGGACATCATCATGATCGGCGAAATGCGCGACCTGGAAACCGCGCGCATCGCGATCCAGTCGGCGCTGACCGGCCACCTGGTGCTGTCCACCCTGCATACCAACAACGCAGCCGGCGGCATCACCCGCCTGCTCGACATGGGCGTGGAAGACTACCTGCTTACCTCCACCATCAACGGCATCCTGGCCCAGCGCCTGGTGCGTCGGCTGGAGCCGACCCATGCCGAGCGCTATGAAGCCTCGCCGGAGGAGATCGAACGCTTCGAGCTGCGCCGCCTGCAGCCGGAAGGACCGATCCACCTGTACCGCCCGAAGCCCTCCGCGCTGGCGCCGACCGGTTACCTCGGCCGGACCACCATCATGGAATTCCTGGTGATGAACGACGCGCTGCGGCGCGCGGTGATGCGCCGCGACGGCATGGGCGAGATCGAACGCATTGCCCGCGAAGCCGGTATGCGCACGATGTACGAAGATGGTCTGTCCAAGGCCCTCAGTGGTCAGACGACCATCGAGGAAGTGCTGCGTGTCACCGAGGAAAGCTGATGCGCGCAGGACGCCGGGGCTGACATGCCGACCTACCGTTACAAGGCACTGAATCCGCACGGCGAGATCTTCGACGGGCAGATGGAAGCGGCAAGCGAGGCCGAGCTGGTCGCGCGCCTGCAGGACCAGGGCCATCTGCCGATGGAGACCCAGCTGGCCGATGGCGGTGCGATCGGTGGCAGTACCTGGCGCAACCTGTTCCGCCAACGGCCGCTGCAGGGTGCGGCATTGCTGCAGTTCACCCAGCAGCTGGCGACACTGCTCGGTGCAGGCCAGCCGCTGGATCGCGCGCTGTCGATCCTGCTCGGGTTGCCCGAAGACGAACGCTCGCGCCGCGCGATCACCGACATCCGCGATGTGGTGCGCGGTGGCGCGCCGCTGTCGACCGCACTGGAGCGCCAGCATGGGTTGTTCTCGCGCCTGTACGTGAACATGGTGCGGGCCGGTGAAGCCGGCGGCAGCCTGCACGAAACCCTGCAGCGCCTGGCCGACTACCTCGAACGCAGCCGCGCGTTGCAGGGCAAGGTGATCAACGCGCTGGTGTACCCGGCCATCCTGCTGGTGGTGGTGGGTGGCGCGCTGCTGTTCCTGCTCGGCTACGTGGTGCCGCAGTTCGCGCAGATGTACGAAAGCCTGGATGTGGCGCTGCCGTGGTTCACCAACGCGGTGCTGCAGCTGGGCCTGTTCGTGCGCGACTGGTGGGTGTTGCTGCTGGTGGTGCCAGGGATACTTGCGCTGTTCTTCGAACGCAAGGCGCGGCAACCGGCCTTCCGGCTGGCGCTGGATGGCTGGCTGCTGCAGCGTCGCGGCATCGGCCGCCTGCTCGGCGAACTGGAAACCGCGCGGCTGGCCCGCACGCTGGGCACCCTGCTGCGCAATGGCGTGCCGTTGCTGGGTGCCTTGGGCATCGCCCGCAACGTGCTGGGCAACCGCGCGCTGGCCGCCGATGTGGAAGCCGCCGCGGATGAAGTGAAGAACGGTACCGGCCTGTCGCTGGCGCTGTCGCGCGGCAAGCGTTTCCCGCGCCTGGCGCTGCAGATGATCCAGGTCGGCGAGGAATCCGGTGCACTCGATACCATGCTGCTGAAAGCCGCCGATACCTTCGAACAGGACAGCGCCCGGCGCATCGACCGCCTGCTGGCGGCGATGGTGCCGGCGATCACCCTGGTGCTGGCCTCGGTGGTCGGTGCGGTGATCGTTGCCGTGCTGGTACCGCTGTACGACCTGACCAATGCCATCGGTTGACGATGGATCCCTACGCAACCCCGACACTCCGCAACTGAAAGGACCGACCATGATTGCTTCCCGTCGACCGATCCGCCTTTCCTTCACCGCCGCGCGCAACCAGTCGGGCATGAGCCTGCTGGAAATCATCATCGTCATCGTGCTGATCGGTGCGGTGCTGACCCTGGTCGCCAGCCGCGTGCTGGGCGGCGCCGATCGCGGCAAGGCCAACATCGCCAAGGCGCAGGTGCAGACCGTTGCGTCCAAGGTCGACAATTACCAGATCGATACCGGCAAGCTGCCCGGCTCGCTCAACGATCTGGTGACCGCACCGGCGGGTGTCGGTGGCTGGCTGGGGCCGTATGCCAAGCCGGCTGACCTGAACGACCCGTGGGGCCACGCGCTGGAGTACCGTGCGCCGGGCGAAGGCCAGCCGTACGAGCTGATCAGCCTCGGCAAGGATGGCAAGGCCGGCGGCAGCAGCGTCGATGCCGACATCCGCTACCAGCCGTAATCCTGCATGACGTATTTCCTGCCGCGCCGGCTGCCTCGCCCGCGCCTGCACGGCAGGCGCGCAGCAGGCCTGTCGCTGCTGGAAATGCTGCTGGTGATCGCGCTGATCGCAGCGATCGGCCTGATTACCGCCGCCGGCCTGTCGCGCGGCTTCGCCGGCATGCAGCTGCGCAGCGCCGGCAAGGACATCGCCAACCAGCTGCGGGTAGTACGCGCGCAGGCGATCGCCCGCGGCGAGCCGCAGCGCTTTGTCATCGAACCGGCAAAGCGGCGCTGGGAAGGCGCCAACCAGCGCCATGGTGACGTGCCGGCACAGCTGCAGGTGCAGTTCGAAGGCGCCGCGCAGCTGGCCACCGCGCCAGGGCAGGGCGTGATCGAGTTCCATCCCGATGGTGGCTCCAGCGGTGGCCGCATCCGGCTGCAGCGTGACGATGCCGAATGGCGCATCGACGTGGGCTGGCTGACCGGTGAGGTCCGCTCCGGCCCCTGGCGGGCACAATGAAGCGGCACATTCGCGGCTTTACCTTGCTGGAAGTGATCATCGCCTTTGCCCTGCTCGGGCTGGCGCTGACCCTGCTGCTGGGCAGTCTGTCCGGTGGTGCCAGGCAGGTGCGCGAGGCCGAGCTGCGCACGCGCGCGATACTGCATGCGCAGTCGCTGCTGGCCGAAACCGGTGTCGCCACGCCACTGCAGGTGGGTAGCCAGCAGGGCGACTGGGAACAGGGACGCTACCACTGGGAGCTGCAGGTGCAGCCGTGGGTGGAGCCACGTGCCGGCAACGCCGTGCAGTCACAGTCGGCCGGTGCCCCCTGGCTGGCCGAACTGCAGCTGCAGGTGCGTTGGGGCGACAGCGAACGCGAGCAGCTGCGCTGGCGCAGCCTGCGCCTGCTGCCGCCGGACCTGGAGAGCGCGCGATGAAGCGCCGCGCCGCGGGTTTCACGCTGGTTGAAGTGATGCTGGCCACGGTGCTGCTGGCCGGTGGCCTGGCGCTGGCGTTCGCCAGCGTCCGCTCGGCAATGGCGGTCAGTCAGCGTGGCGAGCAGATCGCGGCCGAGAGTGAGCGCATGCGCGCGGTGCAGGCGCTGTTGCGGCGGCAGCTGGCCGGTGCGCTGCGCGCGCCGCTGGAAGTACCCGATCCCACCCGCGAACCGATCTTCTTCCAGGGCGAAGAGCAGCGCATGTTGTTCGCCGCCGATCTGCCGGGCTACCTCGGCCGCGGCGGACCCTACCTGCACGCGCTGCAGGTGGACGGCCGCGATGGCCAGCAGCGCTTGCTGCTGGACCTGGTGCTGCTGCAGGAAGGCGAGCGCATCGCCGAGAACCCGCCGCGCCCGCCGGAAGTGCTGGTGGAAAACCTGAAGTCGGTACAACTTCGCTATCGCGGCATCGATGCCAGTACCGGCCAGGTGAGCGACTGGATGCCGCGCTGGGACGATACCCGCCGCCTGCCGATGCTGGTGGAGATCAAGATCGTCCCGGCCAGGGGCGCGCCCTGGCCGACGCTGGTGGTGGCGCCGCGCAACGGTGGCAGCGGAGGCGCGCGATGAACCGGCAACACGGTGCGGCACTGGTACTGGTGCTGTGGTTGATCGCATTGATGACCGCGCTGGTCGGTGCGTTCGCGCTGAGCGCACGGGTCGAGCATCTGCAGCAGCGGGTGCTGGATGACGATGCACGCGGCCAGGAACGGGCGCGCGCCGGCCTGGAGTACGCGCTGCTGCGCCTGTCCGCCGATCCGCTGCGGGCGCCCTGGCGCGCTGATGGCCGAACCTACCGCTGGCAGTTCGATGACGCCAGCATCGAGATCAAGGTGCTGGACGAGAACGGCAAGATCAACCTGAACCTGGTCGACGTGACCTTGCTGACCGCGTTCCTCAAGGCGCTCGGCGAAGACGAAGGGGCAGCCCGGCAGCTGGCCGGTGCCATTGTCGACTGGCGTGATGAAGACAGCCTGCTGCAGCCGGGCGGCGGTGCCGAAGCCCCGGACTATGCGGCGGCGGGGTTGCCGTATGGCCCACGCAACAAGCGTTTCGAGACGCTCGGTGAACTGCAGCGGGTACTGGGCATGCGCGGCCCGCTGTACAAGGCCATGCTGCCGCACCTGACCCTGTACAGCCGCCAGGCACGCCCGGATCCCCAGTTCGCCAGCGCGCCGGTGCTGACCGCACTGGGCCTGGATGCGGATACCGTGCTGGCGCAGCGCGCACAGCAGGAGCGTGACGCAGATACCGCTGGCGGTGCGACAACGCTTGCCAGCAGCAGCGGCACCTATAGTATCGAGTCTCGTGCAACCGACGGCAGTGGACGCCGGTCGGTGTTGCAGGCAGTGGTACGCAATGGCTCGGGCGGGGTTCCCGGGCGGTCCTACACAGTGCTTCGCTGGGAGCAGGGAATGACAGCAAGATGACGGCATGGCAGGACAGTGTGCGGCAGGTGCAGGGCCGGATCGGCCCTGGCGCCGGCCGTTTCCTGCGCTGGTGGCGGCAATCGCTGCTGGCCTGGGTGCCGGCACGTTGGCAGTGGGCACTGGGCTGGGCACAGGCGCGCCTGCTGCTGCAGCGCCAGGGTGAGCAGCTGCAGGTCTGGCGAGAGGCCGGAGAACGCCGCGAAGCAGTTGCCAGCGTGCCATGGCCGCTGTCGCCGGCCGAACTGGACCGCGTGCTGGAACCGCGACTGCGCAGCCTGCCGCGGGTGTGGCTGCTGCCGGCCAGCGAGGTACTGCGTCGTCATCTGCGCCTACCTGCGGCTGCGGCCGACCGGCTGCGCGCCGTGGTCGGTTTCGAGATCGACCGCCAGACGCCGTTCGAATCCAGCCAGGTCAGCTATGACGTGCGTGAACTCGGGGGCGCCGCCGAGGGCCAGCTGCAGGTCGAACTGATCGCCTGGCCACTGCGCCAGCTTGAGGCGTGGCGGGCCAGCGTAGGCGAATGGGCCGATGCACTGGCCGGTGTCGATGCCATCGACACCGAGGGTGAATCCCTGCAGGTGAATCTGCTGCCACCGGGGCAGCGCCAGCTGCGGGCAGACCCGACGCGGCGCTGGAATGTGCTGCTGGCCGTGGCCGCGCTGGTGATGCTGGTGCTGGCGGCCCTGCAGCTGCTCGACAACCGCCGCGCCGCCGCCGACGAACTGCGTGCGCAGGTCGAGCGCAGTGCACGCAGTGCGCGTGGTGTCGCCAGCGAACGCGCGCAGCTGCAGGCGCTGATCGATGGTGCCGCATTCCTGGAAAAGCAGCGCAGCCAGCGCGCCGGAACGGTGGAAATCTGGAATGAACTGACCCGGCGCCTGCCGGAGGGCACTTACCTGGAAAAGCTGGCCATCGAGAACAACAACCTGCAGCTGATCGGCCTGAGCCGCGAGGCCTCGCAGCTGGTGCAGCTGCTGCAGGACGCACCGCAGTGGCGCAAGGTCAACCTGACCGGCGTACTGCAGGCCGATGGCGCAGCCAGTGGCCGTGACCGCTTCACCATGACCGCCGAACTGCAGCCGTTGCCGGCTGCGGCCCCGACACGGGAGGCGGCCGATGCCGATGCCAAGCGCACGCCGTGACCGCTGGCTGGCACTGGCGCTGCTGCTGGCAGTGCTGGGTCTGGCGTACCTGCTGCTGGTGCACCCCTGGTTCACCCAGCCACTGCGCGAAATCGACGCCGACGTGGCTGCCCTGCGCGAGCGCGAGCAGCGCGTGCAGGCGCAGCTGCAGCAGCAGCCGCAGATCGAACAGCGCCTGCGCGCCACCCGCGAGGCACTGCAGCAGCGGCCGGGCTTCCTGCGCGAAGCCACCGCCGAAGCTGCGGCCGCTGCGCTGGGCGCGAAGCTGCAGGATGCGGTGGCGATGGCCAGCCCGGGCAACCGCAGCTGCACCATCAGCAACCGCACGCCACTGACCGACAACCGCCGTGACGCCGAATTCGTGCGCGTGGCCATGCAGGTGCGCCTGCGTTGCGGTGTGGCCGAACTGGCCACGGTGCTGCACAGCCTGGAAACCGGCAGCCCGCGCCTGTTCGTCGACAACCTCAACCTGATCGCGCAGCGCTTCCAGCAGTCGCCCAACGAGTCCGGGCTCGGCCTGGACGTGTCGTTCGAACTGGCCGGTTACCTGCTGCCCGGTGCTGCGGCCGATGGCGCTGCGCCGGCACCTGCAGCCGAACCGGGCGCGGCGCCGCAACCGCCTTCGGCCACACCTGCACCGGCCGCCGCACCGGCTGCGCCGGAAGAAGGGCAGGAGGTGGCCGATGAAGCTTGAGCAGATCAGCCTTCGCACCGGCTTCCTGCTGGCACTGGCCGGCTGGGCGGCAGCGGTCTGGCTGGCCACCGGCTTCGGTCTGGGCAGCCAGCTGCCAGGTGCGGACGGTGATGCCGATGCGGTGCCTTCGTTGCCGGTGCTGCCGCCGTTGGTTGCAGAACGCATGGCCAGTGCCGACAGCTACAGCGCGATCGGCGAGCGACCGCTGTTCGCCGAGGACCGCAGGCCGAAGCCCTACCTGCTCGGCGGCAGCGAGCCCGCCGCCAGCGCCGCGCTGCGCCTGACCGGCGTGCTGCTGACCGGCGACTTCGGCATGGCCACCTTCACCACCGAACAGAACCGCTCGCTGCGCCTGCGCCTCAACGGTGAAGCCGTCGACGGCTGGCAGCTGGTCGCACTGCAGCCGCGCCAGGCCACCGTGATCGGCCCCGGTGGCAACCAGGTGCTGGAACTGGCGGTATTCAACGGGCAGGGGGGGGAACCGCCGACCGTGCTGCGCGGCGCCAACGGTGCGCCACCGGCCGGTGCGATCGTTGTGCCGCCCCCGGCAGGCGCTCCGCCGGCACCGCCGCCGGCTGCGGCAACCGCATCGCCGTCGCCTGCTGGCAGTGCGCCGGCATCCTCGGCTGCGGCGGCCGCCACACCGCCTGCCAACAACAACGGCCCCAGCGAAGCGCAGATGCAGGCCATTCGCGAACGCATCCAGGCCCGTCGCCGCCAGCTGCAGCAACAACAACAGCAGCAACAACCGTCGCCGCCCCCGGGCGATGGCACCAACCGATAGAGTGAATGCATGAGCCTGCGTTTCCTTCCCTGGTCCTTTGCCCTCGCGCTGCTGGTCGGCTGCAGCACCGTGTCCGCACCGCATGTGCAGCGCAAGGGCAATCTGTCGCCCACTGCCGAGGCCGGCCAGGCGGCCGAAGTCGCCGCTGATGCTGCCCGTGACGCCCAGGGCGCTCCGCAGGCGGTGATCCGCCGTGGCACCGGCACCATGATCAACCGCGAAGCAGCACGCGCACCGGCTCCGGCACTGCATGGCGCCAGCACCGGTGAAGCAACCTTCAATTTCGAAGGCGAATCGGTGCATGCGGTGGTCAAGGCCATCCTCGGTGACATGCTGGGCCAGAACTACGTGATCGCACCGGGGGTGCAGGGCACAGTCACCCTGGCCACGCCCAAGCCGGTGTCGCCGGCGCAGGCGTTGAACCTGCTGGAGATGGTGCTGGGCTGGAACAATGCCCGCATGGTCTACAGCGGCGGCCGCTACAACATCGTCGCCGCCGATCAGGCATTGGCCGGCACCGTCGCACCGAGTACGGCGCCGGCGGCCAGCGCACGCGGTTTCGAGGTGCGGGTGATCCCGCTGCAGTTCATCTCCGCAACTGAAATGAAGAAGGTGCTGGAGCCGTACGCGCGCCCCAACGCCATCGTCAACGTCGACAGCGGCCGCAACGTGATCACCCTGGGCGGTACCCGCGCCGAGCTGGAAAACTACATGCGCACTGTCGAGATCTTCGACGTCGACTGGCTGTCGGGCATGTCGGTGGGCGTGTTCCCGATCCAGTCGGGGAAGGCCGAGCAGGTGGCCGCCGATCTGGAGAAGGTGTTCGGCGAGGAGAGCAAGACGCCCAGCGCCGGCATGTTCCGCTTCCTGCCGCTGGAAAACGCCAACGCGGTGCTGGTGATCACCCCGCAGGTGCGTTACCTGGACCAGATCCAGCAGTGGCTGGACCGCATCGATACCGCCGGTGGCAGCGCCCGCCTGTTCTCCTATGAGCTGCGCTACATCAAGGCGCGGGATCTGGCCGAACGCCTCAGTGAAGCCTTCGCCAGCAGCGGCAATCGCGGCGGCTCCAGCCCGGCCTCGCTGGCACCGGGTGCAATGCCGTCGCAGCTGGGCAGCGACGGTGAGCGTGGCATGGACAGCAACAACAGCAGCAATTTCGGTTCGACGCCGGGCAGTGGCTCCAGTGGCACCGGCAACGGCAGCATGAACCTGCCGCAGCGCCAGTCCGGCAACGTCAGCGTCAGCCTGGAAGTGGAAGGCGATCGCGTGGGCGTGTCGGCGGTGGAGGAAACCAACACCCTGCTGGTGCGCTCGACCCCGCAGGCCTGGCGCTCGATCCGCGAAGTGATCGAGAAGCTGGACGTGATGCCGCTGCAGGTGCATATCGAAGCGCAGGTGGCCGAGGTCGCACTGGAGGGTGACCTGAAGTACGGCGTGAACTGGTTCTTCGACAACGCGGTGGCCGGGCGCGCGCTGACCGGCGCATTGGCCGGCGTGACCCTGCCGGCCGCCGCCGGCGGCTCCTGGAGCAGCTTTGCCGGTGCCGCGACCGGTGGCGAAGGCCTTGGCTGGGCGTTCACCGGCCACAATGGCGCGGCGGTGGTCAGCGCGCTGGACAAGGTCACCGATGTGCGCCTGCTGCAGACCCCCTCGGTGTTCGTGCGCAACAACGCCGAGGCCACGCTCAACGTGGGTGACAAGGTGCCGATCAACACCACCACGGTGAACACCGGTATCGGCGCCGGCACCTACAGTTCGGTGCAGTACATCGACACCGGCGTGATCCTGAAGGTGCGGCCGCGCGTGACCCGTGATGGCACCGTGTTCCTCGACATCGTGCAGGAAGTGAGCAGTGCCTCCAACGTGCCGGACAATTGCAATCCGACGGAGCGCAACTGCAACCCGCGTATTTCCACCAAGAAGCTGTCGACCGAAGCGGCGGTGCAGAGCGGGGACACCATCATGCTGGCCGGCCTGATCACCGACACGGGCACCGATGGCAGCAGCGGCATCCCCGGCCTGAGCCGGATTCCGGTGGTGGGCGCACTGTTCGGGCAGAAGAGCCGCACCAGCCGCCGTTCGGAGGTGATCGTGCTGCTGACGCCGAGCATCGTGCGCAACGGGCAGGAGGCACGCACCCTGACCGACGAGTACAGCCAGCGCTTCCGCGCGATGGAACCGCTGAACCAGCCGCGCGCAAAGAAGTAAGGGGTTACGGCCGGGCTGCGCCCGGCACCCGCAGAGGCCAGAGCTGGAGCAACAGCAACAGCAACAGCAACAGCAACAGCAACAGCGGGTTTCTGGGGGATGGCGGGGCGGTGTGGGTTGTCAGGACACGCCGTAAACCCTTCCATGGGGGCTCGATGGCGCCATCCATGGCGCCAACGGTCCTGCCAACCCACACCGCCCCGCCTCTGACAGATTCCCGCGGCTGTTGGTAGGTGTCGACCTTGGTCGACACGCTGGATCCACGCCATGCGTGGATGCTTTTCGATTCCAATTCGAAATATTCGATTCCGATGGAGATTCATCCACGCATGGCGTGGATCTACTGCAGATCGCAGAGATCTGTCGAAGGCGGGGTGGGTCCGGTTGTGGGGGCGTGAGCCGCATGGGCCCGAGGCATGCCTCGGGCGGGTTGAGCAGGACGCCCAACCCCGGTCTTGCCGTGTGCGCAGGACTGCGCACACGAGCAAGCGGCGACCGAGCTTACATGGGTGAGGGCGCTTTGCTTGCGAAGCATTGCTTCGCAAGCGCCCGAACGCACAGCCGCCAGCGGCTGGGCCGGGCCCCGGAGGGGGACTTGCAGCGGCCCCCGCAACCGGACCCACCCCGCCATCCCCCAGGAACCCAGCTTTTGCTCCGGCTGTTGCTTCGGCTCTGGCTCTGGCCTCTGCAGGCGCCGGGTGCAACCCGGCCGATACCCTCCCAGTGCTAGGCTGTGGCTACCGACAACCACGGAGGCGGGATGGGGGCGATCGTGTTGTTGCCGCTGTGCGTGGACGATGCCGCGCTCGACCGCTGCCTGGCCGCGCTGGATGCCGGCACCGCGCCGGGAACCGCGGTCTGGCTGGCCGATGACGCGCAGACCGGCCCGCGTGCGCAGGCGGTGGTGGAGCATTGGTTGGCGCATACGCCGTTGCAGGCCGAATACACCCGCCGCGCGCGGCCGTTGGGCGAGGTCGCCCATCTGGATGAGATGCTGCGCGCCTGCGAGGGCATGGACGTGGCGGTGCTGGCGCCGGACAGCGTGCCCGCGCCGGGCTGGCTGCAGCAGCTGCAGGATGCCTTCGCCCGCGACGCCGCCATCGCCACCGCAACCCCGTGGTGCAATGCCGGCGAAACCGCTGCATGGCCGCGGCTGGGCGAGATCAATCCGGAACCGGAGGACCCGGCGCTGCTGGCACACACCTGTGCCACGCTGCCGGTGCTGCATCCGGAGCTGCCCTCGGCGGTCACCCACGCGGTACTGGTGCGCGGCAACGCGCGTCGCCGCGCCGGCGGCCTGGACGTGGACAGCTACGCCGGCTGGAACGCGGCACTGGTGGACCTGAGCCTGCGCATGGCTGGCCTGGGATGGCGCAACGTGCTGTGCGAGACCGCCTTCGTCAGCCGGGAAGGGGAGGCGGTCAGCCGTGATGGCGATCTCGAGGCCCTGGCCGCGCGCTGGCCGGGGTGGGTGCCACGGTTGGCTGACTTCCTCATGCACGATCCGCTGCATGGCCTGCGTGCCGATCTGCAGCAGCGCATGCGGCAGGCGATAATGCCGAAGGAACAGGGTGACCTGTTCGTCTCGTCTTCCGCGCCGGAGCCTCCTGCTTGAATGTTGCCATTGCCGCCATCGTCGTCACCTACCAGAGCGGCAGCACCATCGACGCCTGCCTCTCGCGTCTGCGCCAGGCGCAGGACGTGGCCGAGATCCGGGTGATCGACAATGGCTCGATGGATGGCACGCTGGATATCGTGCAGCGCCATGCCAGCCACGACCCGCGCGTGCGTCTCGTCGGCAATCCGGACAATCCCGGCTTTGCCGCCGCCAACAACCAGGGCGTGGCCGATTCGCACAGTCCATGGCTGGCCTTCATCAACCCGGACCTGATGGTTGAACCGGAGACGTTGGCCGCACTGCGCAGCCGCGCGGAAGGACTGGGCGACTGCCTGCTCGGTGTCGAGCAGGTGGACGAGCAGGGCCATGCCGACGAAGCCGTGCGCCGCCGCGACCCGGATTTCCTGATGATGCTGCGCTCGCCGGGCAAGGGCTCGAAGCTGGCGGTGCCGCGTGACCCGCAGCAGGCGCTGCAGCGGGTGCCGGCGCTGTCCGGTGCGCTGCTGATGATGCCGCGTGCATTGTTCAACTGCATCGGAGGTTGGGACGCCGGCTATCGTCTGCATGCCGAAGACCTGGACCTGTGCCGGCGTGCACGCGAAGCCGGAGCAGTGGTGGCGATCGCCAATGACCTGCAGGTCACCCACGTTCGTGGCGTCTCCAGCCGCTCGCGGCCGTTCTTCGTTGAATGGCACAAGCACAAGGGCCTGTGGCGCTATTTCCAGAAGTTCGAGGCCAGGCAGCGTTCGCTGCCGGTGCGGGTAGCGGTGTGGGGCGCGATCTGGGCGCACGCGCTGATGCTGGTGCCGAAGCTGCTGCGCAAGGCGCTGTAGCGCCGCAAGAGCATCCACGCATGGCGTGGATCTACCAATGTTGTTTCCCGTGAGCTGAGTGTGGCCGCAGGCACCCCGGTTCACCCTGCCGGGCGCATAATCCGCCCCATGCCTATCATCCAGTCCCTGCTCGACACCGACCTGTACAAGTTCACCATGATGCAGGCGGTGCTCCACCAGCACCCCGGCGCCCAGGTGCAGTACCGGTTCAAGTGCCGCACGCCCGGCATCGACCTGGCCCATTACATCGACCAGATCGACGAAGAGATCGACCACCTGTGCAGCCTGCGTTTCAGCGACGCGGAGCTGGACTACATGCGTGGCCTGCGCTTCGTGAAGCCGGACTTCGCCGATTTCCTCGGCCTGTTCCACCTCGACCGCAAGTACATCCAGCTGCGCGCGTCGAAGACCGTGCCCGGCGAGATCGAACTGGACATCACCGGGCCCTGGCTGCACACCATTCTGTTCGAAGTGCCGCTGCTGGCGATCATCAACGAAGTCTGGTTCCGCAACACCACCACCGCCGACTTCGCCGAGGGCGAGCGCCGCCTGCAGGCCAAGGCCGCGCTGCTGCGTGATACCCCCGGCTTCGAGCAGTGCCGCATCGCCGACTACGGCAGCCGCCGCCGCTACTCGCGCGACTGGCATGCCCGCCTGCTGCCGTTGCTGCGCGACGCCCTCGGGCCGCAGCTGGTCGGCACCAGCAACGTGCATTTCGCCCGCCTGTACGGCATGACCCCGCACGGCACCATGGCCCATGAGTACCTGCAGGCGTTCCAGGCGCTGGGCCCGCGCCTGCGCGATTCGCAGGTGGCGGCACTGGAGTCGTGGGCACGCGAGTATCGCGGCGACCTCGGCATCGCGCTGTCCGACGTGGTCGGCCTGGATGCGTTCCTGCGCGACTTCGACATGTACTTCTGCAAGCTGTTCGACGGCGTCCGCCATGACTCCGGCGATCCGTTCGACTGGGGCGACCGCATGCTGGCGCACTTCCAGCAGCGCCGGGTGGATGCACGCAGCAAGGTGCTGGTGTTCAGCGATGGGCTCGACATCGCCAAGGTGATGCGCCTGTACGACTACTTCCGTGGTCGCTGCCAGGTCGCCTTCGGCGTCGGCACCCACCTGACCAATGATCTGGGGCCAACGCCGCTCAACATCGTCATCAAGATGGTCCGCTGCAACGGCCAGCCGGTGGCCAAGCTCAGCGATTCGCCGGGCAAGAGCATGTGCGACGACCCGGGCTACCTGGCCTATCTGCGCCAGGTCTTCGAGCTGCCGCCGGCGTAAACACGCCGGCTTACAGGTAGTCGACCACCACCAGGTAGGCGCCCTGCAGCGGCTGCTGCTTCGAAGCCTGCACGCTGTAACGCTCGGAGAAGGCGATATCGCCGGCGCGCATCGCGCTGGCCGACACCGACAGCTTCTGGCCCTGGCGCTTGCCGTCGCGCAGCGTCGCGGCCTGGCCATCGGCCAGCGCCGTCACGGCCACCGTCGAGCCCTTGGCCGAGGGCGGGCAGGCGGCCAGGCTCAGCTCACCCTGGGACAGGTTCGTCGTGCAGCCCGGCTCGGCGATACGGCCGCTGAAACGGATGCTGCCGCTGCTGGCCTGGGCCAGCGCACTGACGGACATCAGGGCCACACACAGCAGAATGGAGTTCCTCATGACACGTTCTCTGGTTCGGTGTGTCCTAGTTAGCGACAGGTTCGATCCGTCTTTAATAGGACAAATCCGAATCTGCTAGGGCCATCACCAAGAAAGAGTGATGCGCATCAAATAAGGCGATTTCCACCTGAAAAAAGCCTGTTTTCGCGCATGCCGAACGCGCCACGGGAAGCGTCATGCAGGGTCGTTTGTGACCTGATCGCCTTGCCGTCAAATCCCCTACGCCCGCCGGGCTCTCATTCCGCCTACCACGTCACATTTGAGGCGTCAATGAATTGGCGTTCAGAAAAATAATGAGACTTTCATCACAGTTGTGCCTATACTTGCGTCACGGATTCAGGGGAAGGTATGTCCGAGTCCGGCCACAGGTGAGACGCAAGGATGGGTCTTGATAGCCCGGCAGTGCTCCTTGCTTCCTCCTCTACTTCTCATCTCTTCAGTAGGGTTAGGTAAAAGCGAATGCACAAGATCAATATCATCGCCGCTCTGATGCTGGCCGCCGCTCCGCTGGCCGCCAACGCCGCCGACGGCACCATCACCTTCAACGGCAAGGTGACCGACAAGACCTGCACCATCTCGACCCCGGGCGGCAAGGACTTCGCCGTCAACCTGCCGACCGTGTCCAAGAACACCCTGGCCACCGCCGGTGCCGTTGCGGGCCGTACCCCGTTCGCCATCAACCTGAGCAAGTGCAGCGCCGGCAACGTCGCCACCTACTTCGAGCCGGGTTCCACTGTTGACTTCAACAGCGGCCGCCTGGTCAATCAGGCTTCGGCCAACGCTGCCACCAACGTGCAGCTGCAGCTGCTGGGCTCGAACAACACGTTCCTGCCGATCAAGGCGGCTGGCCTCGGTCTGGCCCAGGAGAACTCGCAGTGGGTCACCGTCGGCACCGACGGCTCGGCCAATCTGAACTATTACGCTGAGTACTACGCCACTAACGCCGCCACCCCGGGCGACGTCACCAGCAGCGTCAAGTACACGATCATCTACAACTGATCGTAGTCGTACCCGCGCTGGCCGGCGTACGCGCCGGCCAGTGCATCGCGGCCCCTGGCCACATACCTCGAGCGTAGTACTTCCGATGAAAGCATTCTTTCCCCGGGCGCTGCTGCTGGCAGCGTTCACGCTGCCCTTCTGCCAGAACGCTCTGGCCGGCGTGGTGGTCAATGGCACGCGAGTGATCTATCCGGCGCAGGCGCGCGAAGTCACCGTGCAGGTCGACAACGTGGGCGATTCGCCGGCGCTGGTGCAGGCCTGGATCGACAGCGGCGACGCCAACCAGACCGCTGATACCAGCGATGCCCCGTTCGTGCTGACGCCGCCGATCGCGCGCGTCGAGCCGGGCCGCAGCCAGGCGCTGCGACTGATCTTCTCCGGCGCGCAGCTGCCGACCGACCGTGAGTCGGTGTTCTGGCTCAATGTGCTGGATGTTCCGCCGTCCCCGGACAACGCCGACAGCGGCGAACAGAATTACCTGCAGGTCGCGTTCCGTTCGCGCCTGAAGCTTTTCTACCGGCCGCAGGGCCTGAAGGGCGTCGCCAACGACGCGCCCGCAGCGCTGCGCTGGACCCGCACGGGCGACCGTCTGCGGGTGGAAAACCCGAGCCCCTTCCACGTCACTCTGGCCGAAGTACATGCCGTGACCGGCAGCAGTGAAAAGGCCGTCGAGGACAAGGGCGCGATGGTCGCGCCCAAGCAGAGCCTGGAGTTCGCCGCACCGGCGGGCACCGACCAGGTCCGCTTCATCACCATCAACGACTACGGCGGCCGGGTGGAACACACCATCCGCCTCGGCAGCACCGGGGGCTGAACGCGCCGCGCCGGCCTTGGGCCTGCGCATCCCGCCACCGCCGCTGTGCGGCGAATTGAAGGAATGTCAGTGTGATCGGAAACAGATTGACATTGTCGATCCATCAGGCGCTTTGCCTGTTGGTTGCTGGCGTGGCCTGCCCAGGATGGGCGCTGGCTGCCCCGGCCAATCTCGGCGAACAGGCGCTGATGGCGCAGAGTGGTGCGGCCAATGCGCGTGCACCGGAATCGGCCCAGTTCAACTCCAGCTTCCTGTCTGGCCAGGCCAAGCAGGTCGATCTGGCGGCCTTCAGCAACGGCAACCCGATGGTGGCCGGCAACTACCGTGTCGACGTCTACGTCAACGGTGCCTGGCAGGGCCGTCGCGATCTGCAGTTCAAGGCCGATGCGCAGGGCCGTGTCGACGCCTGCCTGCCGCTGCCGATGCTGGAAGAAATGGGCGTGGACAGCGAAGCCGTGCTGCTGCAGCAGGATCCGTCCGTGCCGACCGACAAGACCAGCTGCGTGCCGGTTCAGCAGCGCATGGCCAATGCCTATGGTGTCTATGACAGCGGCAACCTGCGCTACGACCTGAGCATCCCGCAGGTGTTCCTGCGTCGTGAGGCACGCGGCTACGTCAACCCGGCGCTGTGGGACCGCGGCATCAATGCCGGCTTCGTCGGCTACAGCTTCAATGCCATCGACAGCGACAGCCGTGTCGAAGGTGGCCAGCGCAACCGCAGTGCCTACCTCGGCCTCAACGCCGGCATGAACCTGGGTGGCTGGCAGTTCCGCCACGATTCGAACCTGACCTGGTCCGAGGGCGATGGCCGCCATTGGCAGAGCATCGCCACCTATGCGCAGCGCGGCATCCCGCAGGTGCGCGGCATGCTTACCATCGGTGAGGCCTACACCACCGGTGAACTGTTCGACTCGATCGGTTACCGCGGTGCCAGCCTGGCCAGCGACGACCGCATGCTGCCCGATTCGCTGCGCGGTTACGCGCCGGTCGTGCGCGGCATCGCCGAGACCAACGCACGCATCGAAGTGCGCCAGAACGAGCAGCTGATCTACTCCTCCACCGTGTCGCCGGGCAGCTTCGTCATCGACGACCTGTACCCGACCGGCTACGGCGGCGACCTGGAAGTGAGCGTGATCGAGGCCGATGGCCGCCGCCGCGAATTCAAGGTGCCGTTCGGTTCGGTGCCGCAGATGCTGCGCGAAGGCGTGTCGCGTTACTCGCTGACCGCCGGCCAGGTGCGCAACAAGCTGCTGGCCGATGAGCCGTGGCTGGTGCAGGGCACCTACCAGCGCGGTATCGGCAACCAGCTGACGCTGTATGGCGGCAGTGCACTGAGCGACGGCTACCTGTCGCTGCTGTACGGCGTCGGCCTGTCCACGCCGGTTGGCGCGTTCGCCGCCGACGTCACCCATGCACGTACGACGTTCGACCACTACGGCAACCACACCGGTGCCAGCGTGCGCTTGAGCTACAGCAACATGATCGGCGAGACCGGGACCAATCTGACCCTGGCCGCCTACCGCTATTCGACCGAAGGCTTCTACAGCCTGCAGGACGCGCTGTATGGCCGTGATTCGGACAAGCGCGGCATCGATCCGACCACACGTGGCCGTCAGCGCAGCCAGTTCCAGGTAACGCTGAACCAGCCGCTGGGCCGTCGTGGCGGCGCGCTGTACGTGACCGGTTCGGTGCGTGACTTCTACGACCGTTCCGGCACCTCCAAGCAGTACCAGGTCGGCTACAACAACGCCTGGCGTTCGGTGAACTACGGTTTCTCGGCGCTGCGCACCGAAGAGGGCGTACTCGGTCGCTCGGATACCCAGTACCTGCTGTCGATGAGTGTGCCGCTGGGCCGTGGTACCCACCCTGTGTCATTCAGTGCTGATCTTGGCGTGCGCGACCGCGGGGGCTACGACAACAGCCGCGTTGGCATCACCGGTTCGGCCGGTGTCGACAACAACTTCAGCTATGGCGCGGCCCTGTCCGATTCCCGCGAGGGCAGCACCACCGCGATCGGCAACGTCGAATACCGCAGCCGTTATTCCGCATTGAACGCCAGCTACAGCCACTCGCGTGACTTCCGCCAGGCGTCGGTGGGTGCCAATGGCAGCGTGGTCGTGCATCCGGGCGGTTTCACCTTCACCCCGCAGCGTGGCGACACCATGGTGCTGGTCGAAGCACCGGGCGCGCGCGATGCGATCGTCAGCAACGCCCCGGGCCTGCGCGTCGACGGCCGCGGCTACGCGGTGGTCCCGTACGTGTCGCCGTACCGCCTCAACACCGTCACCCTCGACCCGCAGGGCATGGCTCACGACGTCGAGCTGGAAAGCACCAGCCAGTCGATCGCGCCGTTCGCCGGTGCCATCAGCTACCTGCGCTTCGATACCCGCAAGGGCAACGCGCTGCTGATCCAGGTGCGCAACACCGATGGCCGCACCATGCCGTTCGGTGCGCAGGTCAAGGACGAGCAGGGCCAGCCGGTGGGCATGGTCAGCCAGGGCGGCCGCCTGTACGTGCGCAGTGACAAGAACCAGGGCAGCCTGCTGGTGGAGTGGGGCGCCGGCGCCGACCAGCGCTGCACGGTCGATTACCAGGTTCCGGCGGGCGCCGATGCGTCCAAGACCGGCTTCATCCCGCTGGAGGCAGCATGCCGATGATTTCTTCCCGTGGCCGCAAGGCGCTGAGTGCCCTTGCATTGCTGGGCGGCGTGCTGCTGGCCCAGCAAGCCAGCGCCGCGTGCAGCCTGAACTCTTCGTGGTTCACCGCACAGGACGTCACCATGGACATGGGCCAGATCGTGATCCTGCCCAGCACGCCGGTCGGCGGCGTGATCAAGGAGATCAGTGAATCGATCACTCAGCGTGATAGCGTGGCCAGCTGTGATTGGAGTGGCGGCTACTCGCGCGGCGAGTATGTCAACGCGGCGCAGCAGCGCCCGGTGCCCGGTTTTGCCAATACCTATGAAACCGATGTCCCTGGCGTTGGCATCAAGCTATTCCGCGATTCAGGGGCGATCCAGGCCTACTATCCGCACAGCATTCCATTCAACGGTGGGGCGAGGATCAATCTCAATGGCGGTCGATTCCGTATCCAGCTGATCAAGACAGCCGCGCAGACCGGTTCCGGCGTGATCGCGCCGAACGGTCGTTTCACTACATACTATTTTGATGGTGATGGCAGCCGTCGCCCGGTGTTGACCTCCACCTTCAAGGGCTCGGGCACCACCGTGGTCAGCCCGACCTGCGAAGTGCAGGCGGGCAGTCGCAACATTGCCGTCGATTTCGGCAGCGTGCCCAACACCACGTTCACCGGTGTCGGTTCCAAGGCTGTAGATCGCGATTTCGAGATCCGCCTGAACTGCCAGGGCAGCAACGTTGCTGCCTACCAGAGCAAGATCGGCATCCGCCTCGACGCCGACCAGGACAGCTCGAACATGCCGGGCGTGCTGAAGCTCAGCGCGGCCACCAACAGTGCCACCCGCATCGGCATCCAGATGGTCCAGCGTGATGGCAGCACCGAGCGCGAAGTGCGTTTCGGCCAGACCGTCAACGTCGGTACCACCGTGCCGGGTACCAGTGTCATGGCGCTGCCGCTGCGTGCCCGCTATGTGCAGACCCAGGCCGGCACTGTGGGTGCAGGTGTCGCAAACGGCCAGGCCACCTTCACCATCCAGTACGAGTAAGGCGGCCGCAGGCCGCGCCACTGCTGCGTTCCACCGCAACGTCGCCCGTTCCACGGGCGGCGTTGACTGCGTCTTGATCTTCCAACGATGAAGATCAATGCCACGACGCGCGTACCATCATTCGAATGTGATGTACGTCGCGATTTTGGAGTTTCCTCATGAGGTGACCGTCTCCTGCCTGCGGGTGTTGGACGGGAACGCCGAAAGGATCCAGACGTGGCTACAGCTCCTGGCATTCCCTCGCGCCGGCCTTTCGGAGCGCTGCGATGAAGGTCCTGTCGGTGTTCGGCACGCGACCGGAAGCGATCAAGATGGGGCCGCTGGTAAGGGCCTTGGCGGAGGCTGCGGACATCGAATCGGTGGTCTGCATCACCGGCCAGCACCGGGCGATGCTGGACCAGGTGATGTCGCTGTTCGCGATCACCGCCGACCATGACCTCGATGTCATGGTGCCTAACCAGACCCTCAATGGCCTGTGTTCCAAGCTGTTCGAACGGCTTGACGCGCTCTACACGCAGGTTCGCCCGGACCGGGTACTGGTGCACGGCGATACCACCACGGCGATGACCGCCGCACTGGCCGCGTTCCACCACCGCATTCCGATCGGTCACGTCGAGGCCGGCCTGCGCACCGGCGACATCAACCGGCCGTGGCCGGAGGAAATGAACCGGCGGGTGATCGATGTGGTCGGCCACCAGCTGTACGCGCCCACGCCCAGCTCGCGCGCCAACCTGGCCGGTGAACACCTGGGCGGGCAGATCCTGGTCACCGGCAATACCGTCATCGATGCCCTGCAGCAGACCGTAGAGCGGCTGGATGCCGACCCGGCGCTGCGTGCGCGGGCTGACGAACCCTTCCACATGCTTGACCCCGATCGTCGCCTGCTGCTGGTCACCGGCCATCGCCGCGAGAGCTTCGGCCAGGGCTTCGAGGACATCTGCCGTGCGCTGGCTGAGCTGGCGCGGCGGCCGGACCTGCAGGTGCTGTACCCGGTGCACCTCAACCCGAACGTGCAGGGACCGGTCAACGCCCACCTCGGCCATCTCGACAACGTGCACCTGGTGCCACCGCAGGATTACCTGCGCTTCGTGCGCCTGATGCAGCGTGCGGACGTCATCCTCACCGACTCCGGTGGCGTGCAGGAAGAAGCGCCTGCGCTGGCCAAGCCAGTGCTGGTCATGCGCGACGTCACCGAACGCCCGGAGGCGGTCGAGGCCGGAGTGGTGACGCTGGTCGGCACCACGCCCTCGCGCATCGTCGAGGGGGTCAATGCGGCACTGGCCCAGCCACCGCAGCCGACCCGCTTCGATCCTGATGCCAGCCCCTACGGGGACGGCCGCGCCAGCGCCCGCATCGTCGCTGCCCTGCGCGGCACGCCGCTTCCCGAATTCTCGCCCGGTCTCCGCAGCGGCGGTGCCGCCCACCCCCATCCGCATGAAGTGACGCCATGACCCAGACCGGCCGCTCTGCCCTGTTTGTTTCCGCCGCCGCGTTCGTCCTGTCGGGCGTGGTCGGCACTGCCCATGCCGCCGACAACGTCGCCGGCCAGTTCGCCGAATGGAGCGGCGACAGCACGGTGAACCGGCAGATGACCCTGCGCGAACTTGGTTTCCGCCAACCGCTGGTGCTGAGCGGGCAGGAGAGCCAGCGCGAGGTCTACCTGCCGGTGCCGGCCGGCGTCGCCACCCGCGATGCGCAGCTGCAGCTGGATGGGCGTTATGTGCGCGGTCACGCCGGGCGCACCTCGGGCCTGTGGTCGGTCGATGGCGATCCGATCGCCGCGCGCTCGATTACCGACGCGCAGGGCGACGCCAGCCAGCTGCTGGCCATCGATGGCGAACCTCGCCAGAACGGCTTCGTGCGGGTCGGCGTCGGCTGGTGGTCGATCGTCTCCGACTACCAATGTGCCGACCAGAGCGCGCCGGCCAACGTGTTGCGGCTGTCGCCGGACTCGCGTTTCAGCTACCGCTTCGATGGCCGGGCCGTGGACACCGTGGCCAAGGCCTGGGGCGCGCTGCCACCGCAGGTGCGCCTGCTGGTGGATGGCAAGGCGCTGCAGGCGCCCGCCTACGACGCCGCCTGGCGCGTCGGTACCGCGTTGCAGGGCGGTGGCAAGCAGGTGCAGGTGGTGGCGCTACCCAAGGTCGGTGACAGTGTCGACCTGACCGGCATCAGCATCCCGGCCAGCCTGCAGGGCGTGCCGGCCTACGCTGCGCTGGCGACGGGCGAGCGTGCGCATGTGATCAAGGATCTGGCCGAAGTTGGCGCGCTGCTGTCGCTGCGTGACAGCGGGCCCTTGGCCGCTGACGTGATGATCGGCAGTGATGCGCTGCGGGCCGGCGTACGCGCGGCACTGGACGCGCTGGCCGTACAGGTTGCGGCTACGGGTGCCGATGCGGGCGCTGCCTTCGCCGCGTGGCGCGGTACCGATATGGGTGGCCTGGAAAAGCCCACGGCCAACGCATCGGTCAGCGTGGTCGCCGTTGCTGGCCGTCCGACGCTGGTGGTCGACCCGGCGGCGGCGGGCAAGGTCGCCGGGTTGTTCGCCGAACAGTGGCGCAGCTACGCGTTGGGCCGCAGCCTGCAGGTCAGCGCGGCGGGAACACCGAAGCTGGACGGAGACCAGGTGCTGCTGAGCCGGCTCGGCAACATCGCCGGCACGATGGATGTGGTCACCCGCGCGGACCGCAGTGCCACCTTCGACCTCGGCGTGCTGTCGGCCGATGGGCGCCTGCCCGAGGAAGTGGTGATCGATGTCTCGGCGGCGCCCAACGCCGCCGGGCAGGGCGCGGTGGCCACGATCCATTTCAACGATTACCTGCTGGGCGGCAAGGTGCTGTCGGCCAATGGCCAGCCGCAACGGCTGGTGGCCAAGGTGCCGGCCTACGCGCTGTCGGCGCGCAACGAGATCCGCGTCAGCTTCCTGCGCCAGCCGGCACGACCTTATTGCCACGATCCGGCCACCGCCTATCCGGTCTCGATCCTGCCCAGCAGCCACCTGACCCTGGCCAAGCGGTCGCTGGGCAGTGATTTCGTCGGCGCCAGCAGTCAGCTGTCGCGCGGCAACCAGGTGTTCGTGCCGGCCACGTGGCTGCAGGATGCACCGGCATCGCTGCGCAAGGTGATTGCGGTGGCCAGTGCAGTGGGTGCCTCGCCGGAGGCGTCGGAACTGAAGGTGGTCGATGCCGGTGCGGCGGTCAGCCCGGGCGTACCGTGGCTGGCATTCGGTGTGGCGCCATCGGGTGTCGATGTGGCCGGCCTGAAGGACGGTCATCTGCTGATCGGCGGGAAGCCGCAGCCGCTGCTGGATGTCAGCGGCCTGGACCGCGCCGCGGTGGTGCAGGTCGGCACCTCCGGCGGCCAGCTCGGCGTGCTGTACAGCGACCTGGGCGCACAGGCACCGTCATTCGGCGCACCGTTCCGGCTGCTGCGCGGTGATCTCGCCGTGCTCGACGGCAGTGATGCCGTGCGCGAGTTCGACCGCCAGGATCCTTACGGGAGTCGCGTTGCCCAGGATGGCAATCCGCAATCGAAGTGGGAACGGCACATGATCTGGTTGCTGCTGCTGGTCGGCGTGATCGTGTTCGCGCTGCTGGCCGCCCGCGTCACCCAGGTGCGCCGCCGCAAGTCCGCCAACACAGGGCACTGATCCACCGTGGACGGTCTGTTCTGGAACATCCAGCTGGCCAACTACTACGCTGCCCTGGAAACCACGGCGGCGGCGGTGGCCGTGCTGATCCTGATCTCCAGCCTCGATGACCTGTTCATCGATGTCTGGTACTGGGTGCGCGAGAGCTGGCGGGCGCTCACCATCAAGCGTCGCGCGGCGTACCGGCCACTGAGCCAGGAAGACCTGCTGCAGCGGCCGCAACAGCCGCTGGCGATCATGGTGCCGGCGTGGATGGATTACGACGTCATCGCGCAGATGGTGGAGAACATGATCAACGTGCTCGACTACCGCGAGTACGTGGTGTTCGTCGGCACCTATCCCAACGACCAGCAGACCATCGACGAAGTGGAGCGCATGCGCCGCCGCTACAAGCGCCTGCGCCGCGTGGAAGTGCCGCATGACGGGCCGACCAGCAAGGCCGACTGCCTGAACTGGCTGATCCTGGCCATCTTCGATTACGAGAAACGCCACGACATCGAGTTCGCCGGGGTGATCCTGCACGACAGCGAGGACGTGCTGCACCCGATGGAACTGCGCTTCTACAACTACCTGCTGCCGCGCAAGGACATGATCCAGTTGCCGGTCACCTCGCTGGACCGCGAGTGGTACGAACTGGTGGCCGGCGTCTACATGGACGAGTTCGCCGAATGGCATGCCAAGGATCTGGTGGTGCGCGAAAGTGTTTCCGGCATGGTGCCGTCGGCGGGCGTCGGTACCTGCTTCTCGCGGCGCGCGCTGCTGGCGCTGAGCGCGCAGACCGACAACCAGCCCTTCAACACCGACAGCCTCACCGAGGACTACGACGTCGGTGCGCGGCTGGCGGCGATGGGCATGCAGTCGATCTTCGCGCGCTTCCCGGTGCAGTTCCGCGTGCGCCGCCCGTCCTGGTTCGGTTGGGGACCGGTGCGCGAGCGCACCCAGCAGATGGCGCTGTGCGTGCGCGAGTACTTCCCCGACAACTTCCGCGCGTCGTACCGGCAGAAGGCGCGGTGGGTGCTGGGCATCGGGCTGCAGAGCTGGGAGTCGCTGGGCTGGCGCGGCTCGCTGGCCACCAAGTACCTGCTGGCGCGCGACCGCAAGGGCATCATCACCTCGTTCGTCAGCATCATCGCCTACCTCATCTTCCTGCAGCTGCTGCTGTTCTGGCTGCTGAAAATGACCGGGCTGTGGACGATGCAGTTTCCCAGCGTGTTCCAGGCCGGTACCTGGCAGATGAACGTGGCGCTGCTGACCACGGCGGCGCTGGCGACCCGCGTCGTGCAGCGCTTCTACTTCGTCAACCGGCTGTATGGCTGGGAACACGCGCTGATGTCGATCCCGCGCATGGTGGTCGGCAACATGATCAATTTCATGGCCACCGCACGCGCGTGGAAGGTGTTCCTGGCCTACCTGCTGTTCGGCAAGCGCATGGTCTGGGACAAGACCATGCACGACTTCCCGGATGCGGCGCAGCTGGTGCAGACCCGCAAGCAGCTCGGTGAGCTGTTGACCACCTGGCAGGCGGTGGAACCCGAACGCCTGCAGCAGGCGCTGGATCAGCAGCAGGCAGGGCGCCAGCAGCCGCTGGGTCGCATCCTGCTCACCCAGGGCTGGCTGGATGATGAAACGCTGGCCGAGGCGATCGCCTTCCAGGGCGACCTGCCACGCGCGGTCATCGACGTGGACTACCTGCGCGCCTGCCAGTTCCCGGTCAGTGCCGATGCATGTGTGCAATGGCGCATGCTGCCGCTGCCACCGCGCCAGCAAGGCACCCTGCGGCTGGCCGTGGCCAGCCCATTGCCCGAAGAGGCGTTGGCACTGCTGAAGCAGGAAACCCGCAGTGAGCACGTCGAACAGAGCATCGCCCGCGAAAGCGAAATCAACGCGGGCCTGCGCCTGATCGGTGGCGACCGGCAGTGGCACCTGGACAACGTGCCGCTGCTGGGCGACCTGCTGGTGGAGATGCGCCTGATCGACCACGCGCGCTTCGAGATCGCACTGGATGACTACATGCCGCAGCGCGACGGCCGCATCGGCGATTACCTGGTCAAGCAGGGCATCACCACCGAGGAGGCCGTGGCCCAGGCCATGCAGGAGCAGCGTCGACGTGCGGCCGCGCTGCAGTCACCGCCTCCCGGAGCCTTGCCGGCATGAAGACCACGCTGCTGTCCACCGTCATTGCCGTCGCGTTGGCCACGGCCAGCGTATCGGTACAGGCCCAGGCCGATGCGCAGCTGCCATTGTCTGGAGCTGCCTACCGTATCGCCGAACAGGCGTTTGCCGCCTATGAGCGTGGTGACTACCGAGCGGCGTACCAGCAGTCCACTGAAGCGATCCGGCTGCGCCCGGATGTGGTGCGGCTGCGCCTGCTGCAGATCTATGCGCTGCAGAAGCTCGGGCGTGGCGCAGAAGCGCAGCAGCAGGCGCGGCGTGCGCTGGATGCGGGGTTGAAGGATCCCGCCTTGCCGGCGCTGGCGGCTGCCACCGCTGCACGTAGCGCGGCAACCGGAGGCGAAGGTGCGCGCACGACATCCCCATCGCGTCCGGTCGGCAGCGCCGCAGACCGCAGCAGGCAGCAGGCCTACGCGCTGGCCACCGAGGCGTACGCGGCCTATGACGCCGGGCGGATGGGAGAGGCGGCCAGCAAGGCCGAGCAGGCGTTCCGGCAGCAGCCGAAACAGAGCGCATGGGCCCTGCTGTGGGTGGCGGCACTGGAGGCACAGCAACAGCCCGAACAGGCCGACGCCGCCATCGGCACCGCGCTGCAGCTGGGGGCACCCAACGTCGAGGAACTGCGCGCGCGCCGCGTGGCACTGGGTCGCCAACGCGCCCTGCTGCAGGCCCAGCAGGCCTATCAATCGCTGTCCGCAGGCGAGGATGCCGCCGCCATTGAGCAGGCACACGCTGCCGTGGAACTGGCCCCCGACGTGGCTTCATACCGGCTGCTATTGATCACCGCGCAGCTGCAGGGCGATCAGCTGGCCGACGCTGAGCACAGTGCTGATCAGGCATTGCAGGTAGATGCCAACGACCTCAATGCACGGGTCATGCGCGGTTACCTGCGCCAGCGCCAGGGCAGCACGTTGCGGGCCAATGAAGATTTCGACGCCGCGCTTGCCACGCCGGGATCAACCGCGCAGCAGCGCAACGTGCGCCTGCTCGCGGTGGATGCGGCACTGGCTGCCGGCGATCGGGTGCGTGCGGCTGCACTGCTGGCACCGTTGCAGGCGCCAGTGCCAGCAGATGAGAGAGACGCACGGGCACAGCTGCTGTTGCAGCAGGGCATCGAGCAGCGCGCCAAGGCGATTCGCTCCAGTCGCGCGCTTCCCCGCATCAGCGCCGAGGCCTACCCGGCACCGGTCCAGCACTGCCAGTCCGGCGACACAGGCAATGTCTGCGAGCTGATGCCGGCCGACCTGCAGGGGGATGGCGGTGCCGCACAGCGCGCCTACGCTGCCTATGCGCGGCGGGACTACGCTGACGCCATCGATGAGGCACGGCAGGCCGTGCAGCACGCACCGGACGACGCGAACCTGCAAGGCCTGCTGACCACCACGCTGGCAGCGGGCAACCGTGCCCAGCAGGACGAAGCGCGGCGGCGGCTGGATACGGCGCTGGCACAGCACCCTGATGACGCAGGAGCACTGATGCAGCGCGGCTACCTCAACCAGAAGGCCAGGGATCCGGCACAGGCACTGGCCGACTTCCGTGCCGCCGAGGCCACCGGCAAGGCGCCGAAGAGCGTGGTGCTGGACCAGGCGTACGCGAGTGCGGCCAACGGCGATCATCCACAGGCGGTGACGCTGCTGCGTAGCGCCATTGATCGCGCCGACGTCGGTGAGCTGCCGCTGGATGAGCATCAGCGCTACAACGTGCGCAATGCCATCGCCAACTATTCACGCGAGTGGGGCGTGGTCGCCTCGGCGGGTTTCCGGGGTGCGCGCCAGGCCGCAACCAATGTCGGCGGTGCGGCGATCAGCACGCCGGGCGATTCGGTGTTCAGCACGCTGGAGGCGTTCTGGCGGCCACCAGCGTTCAATGACCAGCATGGCACGCTGGAGCTCTACGCACGCCTGCTCAATACGCTGTACGACGAAGGCGGCACCTATGAATCGATCCGTGCGGTGGATCCGTGCACCGGCGAATCAACGCCGGATGCGCGTGCACGCGCCGAGCGCCTCAGTCATTCGCGCTCGACCACCGGCTGGCCGTCCACCATCGCCTCTTTCGGCCTGCGCTACGCCTTTGGCCAGACCGGTTTGAGCGCCGGCATCGAGCGCCGCCAGTTCCTGGGCAGTGCCACCCGCCAGGGCGAGGTCTACCCCGCATCGGCAGCGGTGCAGTGCCGCCTGCAGCTGGCCCTGAACCGGCCACTGGAAGCCAGCACGCTGGCGCGCTACCGCTTGGCCAGCGGTTCCGGTGGATGGATGTCCTACCTGACCTACGGCTATTACCACGGCACTGATCTGCGCACCGATGTGAACCAGTGGTGGATGGTCAGTGGCTATGCGCAGGGGGGATATACCTGGGACGACAACGGTGCCACCTTCACCCTCGACGCGCTCGATGCCAACGGCACGCCGGTGCGGCGCCTTGGCGAGGCCAATGGCCGCCTGCATCGCGAACAGTGGTTCGCTGCCGGTGAACTGCGTGCCGGGCGCAGCTTCCGTTTCGGTGCCGGGCAGACGCACTGGGTGGTGACACCCTATGTCGTGGTTGGCGCCGATTGGCTGGACCAGCGCTCGCGCGTGCGTGACATCCGTTATCCGCCGTTCCCGGCGCAGTCGTTCGCGCTCAACGATACGCAGCGCAGCTGGTCACTTGGCGCAGGGCCAGGCGTGGGCGTGCGTTACTGGTTCCGGGAGGACCACTACAACACGCCGCGTTCCTACCTGGACCTGACCGTGCAGTACCGCATCGCGATCGGCGGTGGTGATACGCAGCGTGCCAAGGGCCTGTTCGCCACCGCCATCCTCTACTACTGAGGAAGGCCCCAGCGTCGCCGCAGCGCTGCGGCCTGCGGTGTGTCCTGGGTCAGCCATGGCTCCAATGCATAGACCAGCACGTGCTGTGCGCCGCTGTCGCGTGCCCATGCCAACTGCCGCTGGATGCGTGCGGCATCGGCCGTTTCGCCCTTGAATCCGCTGCCGTCGGCGGGGCCGCCGGGCAGTTCGCGGAACAGTTCAACGATCGCATCGAAACCGATGCCGTTGGCATGGAGATGATCGAGCAGCGGTTGCAGCTGCTGCACGTTGCCGGCGCCGGCCACCCCCACGCCGTCCTGCACCATTGGCCGCAGCGCGGTCTGTGCCAACACCGCCTGCCACAGCGTGACCAAGTTGCCATCGGTCTGCAGGCGGCTGAAGTAGCAGGACATCGCGCAGTCGCCACCGCGTGCGCTGGCGGCCTGCACCAGCCCGTGCAGCCACTGCGCCAGCCATTGCTGGCGGGCCGGATCGGCCCAGTGGTACTGCTCCAGCTCGTAGGGCAGGTACCAGCCCCCGAAGGCCGGCTGCTGCGCCCAGGGTGCCTGTGCCAACCAGCTGCGTGCGTGCGCCAGGCTCTCGGCCAGGAAGGCCTGCAGCGTTGCGTCGTCTGCGCCGATGGCCTGCCACCAGCGCTGCTGGAAGGGCAGGCCGACGCGGATGCGGATGTCGTTCTCGCTGGCAGCGGTGAACAGCTGCTGCAGGCTGCCGTCGGGCAATGACCAGTCGCCGTCACTGCCACCGACGATGCCGGTCCATTGCAGCACCAGCTGCCTGCAGCCCAGCGTACGTGCAAGCTTCAAGGATCGCTGCCAGTCGGCCAGGCCCCACTGCAGGTGGCTGCGCCAGGGCTGCAGGAAGGTGCCATCCACCTGCACCGGCAGCGAGCAGCCGGGCAGGGTGGCGAGCGTACCGGCCAATGGCGCCAGCACTGCCGCACGCAGCAGCCGGCGGCGCAACGGCGAGGACGGATCAGCAGGAAGGACTGGCGGTGGCATGCCCGCATCATCCCAAAGCACCGTGCGCGGCAGGTGAACCAGCGCCCGGTAGCGCCGGCCGCTGGCCGAAGCGTGCTCCGGTAGTGCCGGCCGCTGGCCGGCATCACCTACCGCTTATTCCAACGCGTAGCGCAGGGTGAACAGCACCGCCACCAGCCACACCGCCGGATGCACTTCGCGCCAGCGGCCGGTACCGGCCTTCAGCGCGGCATAGGCGATGAAGCCGAACGCCAGGCCATTGGCGATGGAGTAGGTGAACGGCATCGCCAGCGCACACAGTGCCGCCGGCACCGATTCGGTCAGGTCGCTCCAGTCCACTTCCACCAGCTCACGCAGCATCAGCCCGGCCACGAACAGCAACGCCGGTGCGGTGGCATAGCTGGGCACCATCGCCGCCAGCGGCGAGAACAGCAGCGCGGCCAGGAACAGTGCCGATACCACCAGTGCTGTCAGGCCGGTACGGCCACCTACCTGCACGCCCGAGGCGCTTTCGGCAAACGCGGTGGTACTGCTGGTACCGAGCATCGAGCCGGCCACGATCGCGGTGCTGTCGGCCAGCAGCGCACGGCCGAAGCGCTTCTGCGCGCCTGGAAGTTTCAGCAGGCCGGCGCGACCGACCACGCCGTACAGCGTGCCGGTGGCATCGAACACTTCCACCAGCACGAACACCAGCACCACCTGCAGCAGCACCGCGATCGGCGCACCGCCGTCATGGTGCAGCAGGCCCGGCAGGTCCAGCTGCAGGAAGGTGGGTGCCAGGCTCGGCGGCAGCGAGACCAGACCCTGGTACTGCACGTCGCCCAATGCCCAACCAGCGCCGGTCACGGCCAGGATGCCGATCAGGATCGCGCCACGGATGCGGCGCGCTTCCAGTACCGCGATCAGCAGAAAGCCGGCCAGCGCCAGCAGCGGCGGCGCCGTGTTCAACGGGCCCAGCGCCACCAGCGTGTCTTCATTGCCGACGATCACGCCGGACTTCTGCAGCGCGATGATCGCCAGGAACAGGCCGATGCCGGCCACGATGGCCGAGCGCAGCGACGAAGGAATGCCCGACACCAGCCATGCACGCACACCGGTCAGCGACAGCACCAGGAACACCAGGCCGGAGATGAACACCGCGCCCAGTGCCTGCTGCCACGGCAGGCCGGCAGCGCCGACCACGGTGAAGGCGAAGAACGCGTTCAGGCCCATGCCGGGCGCCATGCCGACCGGGAAGTTGGCGGCCAGCGCCATCACCGCCGAACCCAGTGCAGCAGCCAGGCAGGTGGCCACGAACACCGCGCCCGCATCCATGCCGGTGGTGCCAAGGATCTCGGGATTGACGAAGACGATGTAGGACATCGTCAGGAAGGTGGTGACACCGGCCAGCAGCTCGGTGCGCACGGTGGTGCCGTGCTGCTGCAGCTGGAACAGGCGCTCGAACAGGGACATGGGGCTTCTCGCGAAGGTGTCGCCAGCAAGCGGGCGACCCACAGAAGGAGAAAGGCCGCGCGAGCGCGGCCTTTCCTGTTGCCTTACTTCAGCGCCTTGAAGCGCAGGCGCTTCGGCGCAGCGTCGTCGCCCATGCGGCGGCGCTTGTCTTCTTCGTACTCGCGGTAGTTGCCCTGGAAGAACTCCACGTGCGAGTCGCCTTCGAACGCCAGGATGTGGGTCGCGATGCGATCCAGGAACCAGCGGTCATGCGAAATGACGAAGGTGTTGCCCGGGAACTCCAGCAGCGCATCTTCCAGCGCACGCAGGGTTTCGATGTCCAGATCGTTGGACGGTTCGTCGAGCAGCAGCACGTTGCCACCCTGCAGCAGGGTCTTGGCCATGTGCAGGCGGCCACGCTCACCACCGGACAGCGAACCAACCATCTTCTGCTGGTCCTGGCCCTTGAAGTTGAAGCGGCCGATGTAGGCGCGCGACTGGATCTCGATGCCGTTGATGTTGAGGATGTCCAGGCCGCCAGCGATTTCCTGGAAGACGTTGTGGTTGCCTTCCAGCGCGTCGCGGCTCTGGTCCACGTAGGACAGCTTCACGGTCGGGCCGACCACGATCTCGCCGGTATCCGGCTTTTCCTGGCCGGTGATCATCTTGAACAGGGTCGACTTACCGGCACCGTTCGGGCCGATGATGCCGACGATGGCGCCGGCCGGCACCAGGAAGCTCAGGTTGTCGAACAGCAGGCGGTCGCCGAACTTCTTGGAGACGTTCTTGAACTCCATCACCGCATTGCCCAGGCGCTCGCCCGGCGGAATGAAGATTTCATTGGTCTCGTTGCGCTTCTGGTAATCGACCGACTGCAGCTCTTCCAGGCGGGCCAGACGGGCCTTGCCCTTGGTGCGGCCGCCCTTGGCGTTCTGGCGCGACCACTCCAGTTCCTTCTGGATCGCCTTCTGGCGAGCCTTTTCCTGGTTGTCTTCCTGCTTCAGGCGCTCATCCTTCTGGGTCAGCCAGTCGGTGTAGTTGCCCTTCCACGGAATGCCGCGGCCGCGGTCCAGTTCCAGGATCCACTCGGCGGCGTTGTCCAGGAAGTAGCGATCGTGGGTGACCGCCACCACGGTGCCGGTGTAGCGCGCCAGGAACTGTTCCAGCCATTCCACCGACTCGGCGTCGAGGTGGTTGGTCGGTTCGTCGAGCAGTAGCATGTCCGGCTTCTGCAGCAGCAGGCGGCACAGCGCCACGCGGCGCTTTTCACCACCGGACAGCTTGCCGACCACGGCATCCCACGGCGGCAGGCGCAGCGCATCGGCGGCCACGTCCAGCTGGTTCTCCAGGGTGTGCGCGTCGCCAGCGGCCAGGATCGCCTCCAGGCGCTCCTGTTCCTTGGCCAGCGCGTCGAAGTCGGCGCCTTCCTCGGCGTAGGCCAGGTACACCGCGTCCAGCGCGGCCTGGGCCTGCAGCACTTCGCCCACGCCTTCCTCGACCGCTTCACGCACGGTCTTGGTCGGGTCCAGTTCCGGTTCCTGCGCCAGGTAGCCGACCTTGATGCCCGGCTGCGGGCGGGCTTCGCCCTCGAAATCGGTGTCCACGCCGGCCATGATCTTCAGCACGGTGGACTTGCCGGCGCCGTTCAGGCCCAGCAGGCCGATCTTCGCGCCCGGGAAGAAGGACAGCGAGATGTCCTTGATGATCTGCCGCTTGGGCGGGACCACCTTGGACACGCGGTTCATGGTGTAGATGTATTGCGAGGACATGCGGTCTCCGTAGGCGCGGCCCTGCGCCCGACCCGTCACGGGAACATCCCGTTGCGGCAGCGGGCACAGACTGAAATGGAATACCGCCAATTATAGCCGGAACCGGTTCCGGGCCGCGCCCGGGCAGGGGCGCCGGGCTGGCCGCGGCCTGAATACCCGGTCACAGTCCTGTAGCGGGAAGCGTTTCCAGCCGGAAACGGTTCAGATCGGGTGCGCAATATGGGCTCACCACCCACCCGAGCAGAGGTCTGACATGCGCATCAATCGAGTAATGGCCGGCGCCGTGGCCCCGGCCTTCGCCGACAACGACCACCGCCGCGACCACGACCGCCGCGAGTGGCGCGAGGACCGCCGCGAATGGCGCCAGGACCGTCGTGACTGGGAACGCGACCGCCGCGAGGCCCGGCGCGACTACCGCCAGGATCGCCGCGAGTGGCACCGCGACCATGACCGCTACTACCGCCCGGCACCGCCGCGTGTGGTGTACCGCCCGGCCTATGGCCCGGGCTACGGCTGGAAGGTCGGCCATCGCTACCGCGACTACTACCGTGGCCCGGTCTATGTGGTGAACGACTACCCGCGCTATCACCTGCGTCGCCCGCCATATGGCCACCACTGGATCCGCGATGACCGCGGCAACATGCTGCTGGTGGCCATCGCCACCGGTGTGATCGCCCAGTACGTGCTCAGCAGCCGCTGAGGATCGCAGTCGGGGTCGGATCCCTTTGCAGCGCAAAGGGCTCTGCCCCCGCAACGCCACTCGAAACCATACGGGGCCGGATTCCTTCGGGGATGCCGGCCCCGTCCGTTTCGGCCCCGGCAGGCCCGGTGCGGGGCTACAATCGGGGGCTGAGCCGTACCCCCTTTTCCCTGCCTGCTGGAGTACCCGATGTTCCCGCGTGACGTCCGCATCGAATCCTACGATCCCGAACTGGCCAAGGCCATCGCCGCTGAAACCCAGCGCCAGGAAGACCACGTCGAGCTGATCGCCAGCGAGAACTACACCAGCCCGGCGGTGATGGAAGCGCAGGGCAGCCAGCTGACCAACAAGTACGCCGAAGGCTACCCGGGCAAGCGCTACTACGGTGGCTGCGAATACGTGGACATCGCCGAGCAGCTGGCGATCGACCGCTTGAAGCAGCTGTTCGGCGCCGACTACGCCAACGTGCAGCCGCACAGCGGCTCGCAGGCCAACCAGGCCGTGTACTTCGCCCTGCTGCAGCCGGGTGACACCATCCTCGGCATGAGCCTGGCCCACGGCGGCCACCTCACCCACGGTGCCAAGGTCAACGCCTCGGGCAAGCTGTTCAACGCCGTGCAGTATGGTGTGAACGACCAGGGCCTGATCGATTACGACGAAGTCGAGCGCCTGGCCCTGGAGCACAAGCCGAAGATGGTCGTGGCCGGCTTCTCGGCCTACTCGCAGGTGATCGACTGGGCGCGCTTCCGCGCCATCGCCGACAAGGTCGGTGCCTACCTGTTCGTCGACATGGCCCACGTCGCCGGCCTGGTTGCTGCTGGCGTCTATCCCAGCCCGCTGGAACACGCGCACGTGGTCACCTCGACCACCCACAAGACCCTGCGCGGCCCGCGTGGCGGCATCATCGTCGCCAAGGGCGCCGACGAAGACCTGGTCAAGAAGCTGCAGTCGATCGTGTTCCCGGGCATCCAGGGCGGTCCGCTGATGCACGTCATCGCCGGCAAGGCCGTGGCCTTCAAGGAAGCGCTGGAACCGGGCTTCAAGGCCTACCAGCAGCAGGTGGTGAAGAACGCCCAGGCGATGGCCAACACGCTGATCGCGCGCGGCTACAAGATCGTCTCCGGCGGCACCCAGAACCACCTGATGCTGGTCGACATGATCGGCAAGGACGTGTCCGGCAAGGACGCGGAAGCCGCGCTGGGCAAGGCCCACATCACCGTCAACAAGAACTCGGTGCCGAACGATCCGCGTTCGCCGTTCGTGACCTCGGGCCTGCGCCTGGGCACCCCGGCGGTGACCACCCGTGGTTACGTCGAACAGGATTGCGTGGACCTGGCCAACTGGATCGCCGACGTGCTCGACGCACCGAACGATGACGCCGTCATCGCCCGCGTGCGCGACGCCGTCAGCGCGCAGTGCCGCAAGTACCCGGTCTACGGCTGATCGCAGCAGGGGTCGGATCCCTTCCCGCCGGGAAGGGCTCCGACCCCGAAGCCCGGATCGAAGCAGGGGTCGGATCCCTTCCCGCAGGGAAGGGCTCTGACCCCGGTATCGGAGCAACCGCGCATGGATGAGCGCCACCTCAAGTACCTCTACGCCGCGCTGGCGGTGCTGTTCGGCCTGCCCAGCCTGGCGATGGGCGGCGCGGCGGCGACGATGCTGTTGCTGATGGGGCTGGGCCAGTTTGGTCATGGCACGCTGGTCTCGGTAACGGTGATGCCGCTGTGGGGCCTGGCCGGCATTGCCGGCTGCCTGGCCTGGTTGTGGCTGAGCGCGGGTTTTCTGTTGCAGGGGCGTGCCGGGCTGCACGTGCACCGCCTCTGGTGGTGGATGCTGCTGGCGGGCGGTCTCGCCGCCTTGCCCCCGCTGGGGCTGGCGCTGTGGTGGGGCATCGCCGTGCACGGCGAAGGCCTCGGCTTGTTGCTGCTGGGCCCGTCGATGCTGGTGCCGGCTGCGATGCTGGTGTGGATCAAACGCTGCGGATGATGCGGCCCAGGGAAGGAAACCGAACGCATGGATGAGCGTCTGCACAAACGCTGGATGGCCATTGCCGGCCTATTGGTGGGCCTGCCCACGGTGGCCGCCGGAGGCACGGGTGCCGTGCTGGGTCTGATGGTCGTATGGGATGGCAAGTACCTGACCGGTGACGAGTACAGGATCCTGCTGCTGTGGTCGTCGGCCGGGATCATCGGCCTGC
The DNA here is from genome assembly GCF_056486185.1 of Stenotrophomonas sp. 28608_Sma. Classification (NCBI taxonomy): domain Bacteria; kingdom Pseudomonadati; phylum Pseudomonadota; class Gammaproteobacteria; order Lysobacterales; family Lysobacteraceae; genus Stenotrophomonas; species Stenotrophomonas sp. 28608_Sma. The sequence continues at coordinate 733,216 of NZ_CM151308.1, forward strand.
TGTCGTGGTTGTGGCTGAGCGGCCTGTTCCTGTGGCGCGGTGTTACCGGCCTGCGCCAATCGCCGGTTGTCGCCTGGATAGGCCTGGCGCTGGGAAGCCTGGCCGCGCTGGGCGTGGTCGCCGCCACGCTGTACTTCACCTTCAAGCGCGGGGAGATCTCGACCCTGGCCTTCTTCGGGTTCGGCCCGCCGCTGTTGGTGATGGCAGGGCATCTGGCGTGGCTGCGTTGGGCGCGCGCGGCCTCGGCGCCGCCGGCACCCGGTTGAACGCGCAGCGCTGACCGCGCTGGCGGTTCTGTTCGGCCGAAATGCAGGCACTTCCGCGCAGACAGCATTTGCTGCGGGGCCCTTTCTCAGGTACCTTTGCGACGCTGCCATGACCGTGGCAATAGGTACTTTCCTGAGCCAGGCGTTCCATGCACTGCCCCTTCTGCCAACATGCCGATACCCGGGTCATCGACTCGCGCGTCTCCGAAGACGGCGCGACGATCCGTCGTCGGCGTGAATGCGAAGCCTGTGGCGAGCGCTTCAGCACCATGGAAACGGTGGAGTTGAAACTGCCCGCCATCGTCAAGAGCGATGGCACCCGTGAAGCATTCGACCAGCGGAAGGTCCGCGCTGGCTTCGACCGCGCGCTGCAGAAGCGTGCGGTGGCCGAAGACAAGATCGAAGCGGCGGTACGCGCCGTGGTCCATCAGCTGCGCATCAGCGGTGAGCGCGAAGTACCCTCGATCAAGGTCGGCGAGTTCGTCATGAACGAACTGCGCAAGCTCGACCATGTCGGCTATGTGCGCTTCGCGTCGGTCTACCGCAGCTTCGAGGACGTGGCCGATTTCCGCGAGGAGATCGAGAAGCTGGAGCGCGACCTGCCATCCAGTACCGAACAGCTGCAGCTGCTGGGCGACGTGATCGCCCTGACCAAGAAGAAGAAGGGCTGACGCCCCGGTAGATGCCAACCTTGGTTGGCACAGATATCTGCTTCGGTGGGTGCCAACCTTGGTTGGCACAGTGGCGCCCATCCACGCATGGCGTGGATCTACACCGCCACCAACGGCGCTACCATGGCCGCATGACCGCCCCGTTCTCCGTTCTCGACCACCTGCACATGGCCAACGCACTGCGTCTGGCCGAGCGTGCCGCCTACACCACCCGCCCCAACCCGATGGTCGGCTGCGTGATCGCCCACGGCGAACGCGTGGTCGGGCAGGGCTGGCACCAGCGTGCCGGTGGACCGCACGCCGAAGTGTTCGCGCTGCGCGAGGCAGGAAGCGAGGCGCGCGGTGCCACCGCCTACGTCACCCTGGAGCCTTGTGCGCACTACGGGCGCACACCGCCGTGTGCGCTGGCCTTGATCGAAGCGGGTGTGTCGCGCGTCGTTGCCGCGATGCGCGATCCGTTCCCGAAGGTCGATGGGGGTGGCTTCGATCTGCTGCGCAATGCCGGCATCGAAGTCGCTGAAGGGCTGATGGCGACGCAGGCACGTGAGCTCAACAAGGGCTTCCTGTCGCGTGTGGAGCGCAACCGGCCGTGGCTGCGGGTGAAGCTGGCGGTCAGCCTCGACGGTCGCACCGCGATGGCCGATGGTAGCTCCAAGTGGATCACCGGCCCGGCCGCGCGCGAAGACGTGCAGCACTGGCGCGCGCGCGCAGGTGCGATCCTGACCGGCGCCGAAACCGTGCTGGCCGACGATCCGATGCTGACCGTGCGCCTGGCGGACACCGAAGTGATGCCGCCACTGCGCGTGGTGCTCGATTCGCGCCTGCGTTCGCTCGAATGCAGCCGCGTGCGCGAGGGCGGGGCACCGACGCTGTACCTGCACGATGCTGCAGTGAGTGCACCGGATGCGGCCGATGCCGAATTCGCCAGCGTGCCCAGTGTTGACGGCCGTCTCGATCTTGGCGCGGTGTTGGCACTGCTGGCCGAACGCGGCATCAACGAGGTGCATACCGAAGCCGGCGCGACGCTGGCCGGTGCCTTGCTGCACGGCGGCTGGGTGGACGAACTGCTGCTGTATCAGGCGCCCACGCTGCTGGGCGATACCGGTCGCCCGCTGCTGGCTGGCCTCGGCATCGATGCCATGGACCAGCAGCGCCGCCTGCGCGTGGTTGACCAGCGTCAGGTCGGTGAGGACATCAGGCTGCTGCTGCGCCCGTGAGGGAATGACGCGAAGCAGGGGCGATGCCCTTGTCGTCAGGCTTCCTCGTCGTCTTCTTCGCCGACGGGGCACTGGCCCTTCCACTGCTGCTTCCACAGCCCATGCAGGTTGCGGCAGTACGCGCCCAGTGCCTCGCCCGGCAGTTTCCTCGCCTTCAATCGCAGCTGGTGACGGGTAAAACCGTCGTCGTACTCATGCGGCAATACCAGCACTGCGCACTGATCGTGATACATCAGGAACGCGTGGCAGTCGTCGTCTTCGCTCATCCACGCATCCAGCTGCCTGTCGCTCAGCAGGGTTGACTCGAAGGCAACCGCTGGGATGACCGAGAAGGTCGTAATCCTGGACTTGGGAGCTTTGGCTTGCCCGCACGCCACAAGCGCCAGCAGCGTCAGCAACATGACCATGGTCGACGTCGTGCGGTGTTTCATGCGGTTGCCCCGATGGAAGAGGGCAACAGCATTGACCATGCAGGCCACGCAGGGCCATGCAACGGTTCTGAAAGTGCGGCCGCCCTCGTCGTCGGCGACAATGAGCCGAGCGTGGGCTCGGCTCTACACGAGGCTCACGCGCACTCGTCGGTCCACATCATCTCGGCGATCGGGCGCAGTGCCTTGCACTCCTGCGTCATCTCATCGGCCGACTGCACCTGTGCCTTGGCCTTCAGCTCCTCGGCCATGGCGTCCACGCCGCTGATCTGGTCCGGTGCGACCTTCGCCACGCAGGCACGATGCTGCTGCAGCAACAGGTCGCAGCCCGGTACGCCGGTCACCTTCGGCGCGTTGGCCGCCTGCGCGTCCTGCATCCAGTCCTCGAACGGTGCCAGCGCACCGGCCACGGTGCCCACCAGGTCATCGAAGTTGCCGCTGTACCAGTAGCCGTTGTCCTTGGCCGGGTACAGGGTGAAGGTGCCGATGACCGGCACGCGCGCGCCACTCTGCAGCGCTTGGGTGTAGGCATCGGTGAACTGCTTGCGCGAGGCCGGGCTGGCATCGGATGCGAGGCTGGCGGCGAACAGCGGGCGCACCTTGCCCAGGTCGGGCAGCTGGCAGCTGAAGGTGATCCGTGCCAGCTTCTGGTCTTCAACGTATTCGTTGTCTTCGATCACGCTCTTGGTCGCGCGGCACTTCGAATCACGCAGCGCCTTGGCATACAGCGCTTCGGTGGCCGCAGCGTCGACCTTGGCGCCGGTGCTGGCGAGGACGGTCTGCCAGGGTTCGGCCAGCGCCTTGGCCAGCGCACCCGGGTTCGGGGTCACGGCGTCCTGGCCTTCGAATGCCGGTTTCAGTGCGTCGTTGAGCGTGCGCGTGGCGGCCGCGTCGTCTTCCAGCAGGGTGCGTGCATACAGGTCGAACGCCTGTTCGGGCGACAGCGTGGCCGGGGCGGCCGTGGCGATCAGCGGGGCGCACAGCAGCATGCTGGCCAGCAGAGTACGGGTGGGGGTCTTCATGACGGTGTTTTCCTGTTCCAGAGGCGCGCAAGCCTAGCGCATCTGCGTGGGCTTTCGATGGCGCTATGGGGTCACGTGGTCGTGTATGCCGGCCAAAAAAACGGGCCCCTTGCGGGGCCCGTTCGATCGCACCACGAGAAGCGATCGCTGGATCAGAAGCTGGCGCGGACGCCGGCCGAGTACTGGGTGACGTCGCGGTAGCCGGAGATCTCGCCCACCAGACCCCAGGTCCTGGTGAAGTTGATCTGGCCACCGATGGTGCCGACCCAGGTGCCCTTGTAGTTGTTGCCGCCGTCCATGTAACCGGCCTTGGCCCAGGCTTCGGTCATGCGCGACGGCTTGCCGCGGATGCCCATGGTGGCGCGGGCCAGGTTGGTGTGGTCCTTGTAGCGGTCGCTGTAGCCGTCATAACGATCGGTCAGCTCGGCGTTCTGGCGCACCCAGGCGATGTCGGCGGTGAAGTCGACGCGGTCGGTCCACGGCATGTGGTAGCCGATGCCCAGCTCCGGCTGATTCAGTTCAACCTTCAGCGAACCGTCGCTGTAGTGATAGGTCTTGCTGGTGCGCGACCAGCCACCGAACACGTAGACCTGTTCGGCGATGGCCACGGAGCCACGCAGGTAGCCGCCGTCGACCTTCGGGTCGTCCAGTGCGTTGTCGTCAACCTTGACCTGCGTCCAACCGCCTTCAACGTAGGTGTAGCTCAGGGCGTCGGCCGAAGCCGAGAGCGGGGCGGCGGCCAGCAGGGCGGCCACGATCAGCATCTTGCGCATGGGAATTCCTGTGAATTTCAGTCCTTTGGCGGGCATGCCCAGCGGGCTGCCCGTGGCGACCTCATGTCGTCCGGGGCAGAATTTTAATGAAAGTTTTACAAATTGCGAGCGACGGCCGTCACAGCTGTGGCATCCGACCCCGTTCAGCACGGGCTGGTACACTAGCCACGCCGGTTCGCCGGTACACAAACGTCTTCAGGGCGGGGTGCAATTCCCCACCGGCGGTAGGTGCGCAAGCACGAGCCCGCGAGCGCCCCGGCCCACGGCCGGGGGTCAGCAGATCCGGTCCAATGCCGGAGCCGACGGTCATAGTCCGGATGAAAGAAGACGGTGCCACAGGGCTCATGCCCTGCGTGCGCCTGTTTGCCTTGCGGCGTTTTTCGCTCACTTTTCGCGGAGAACGTTACTTGTTTACTGGAATCATCGAAGGCGTCGGCCGTCTGGCCGCACGCGAATCCATCGGCGGCGATGTCCGCTTCACCTTCAATGTCGGGACTCTGCCGTTCGACAACGTGCAGATGGGCGAGAGCATTGCCATCAACGGCGTCTGCCTCACCGTCATCGCATTCGACGCCAGCAGCTTCCAGGCCGATGCCTCCACCGAGACCCTGGGCCTGACCACGCTGGGCCAGCTGGGCGAGGGTGCGGTCATCAACCTGGAACGCGCCATGCGCCCGACCGACCGCCTCGGCGGCCATCTGGTCAGCGGCCACGTCGACGGCCTCGGCCGGGTGCTGTCCATCCACGAAGACGCGCGTGCCCAGCGTTGGCGTTTCGCAGCGCCGGCCTCGCTGCGCCGCTACATCGCCAAGAAGGGCTCGATCTGCGTGGACGGCGTCAGCCTCACCGTCAACGAAGTGGACGATGAAGGTTTTGAAGTCGCCCTGATCCCGCACACGGTGGCCAACACCGCCTTCTCCGCCGCAGGCGTGGGCAGCGCGGTCAATCTTGAAATCGATCTGGTCGCCCGCTACGTCGAACGCCTGATCAGCGTGCCGGCCAACGGCCAGCACCCGCATGGAGATGCAGCATGAATTTCGCCCCGATTCCGGAAATCCTGGAAGACATCCGCCTGGGCCGCATGGTCGTCATCGTCGATGACGAAGACCGCGAGAACGAAGGCGACCTGATCATGGCCGCCGAGCTGGTCAAGGCCAGCGACATCAACTTCATGGTCACCCATGGCCGTGGCCTGGTGTGCCTGCCGCTGAACCGCACCCGCGCCGCCGATCTCGGCCTGGCGCCGATGGTGCAGGCCAATACCGCGCAGTTCCAGACCAATTTCACGGTCAGCATCGAGGCCGCCGAGGGCGTCACCACCGGCATCTCGGCGCATGACCGCGCGCACACCATCCGTACCGCGGTGAAGCCCAACGCCAAGCCGTCGGACCTGCACCAGCCGGGCCACATCTTCCCGCTGATCGCTCAGCCGGGCGGCGTGCTGACCCGCGCCGGCCACACCGAGGCGGCCGTGGACATGGCCATGCTGGCCGGGCTGGAACCGGCCGGCGTGCTGGTGGAGATCCTGAACCCGGATGGCAGCATGGCACGCCGCCCGGAACTGGAAGTGTTCGCCCGCGAGCACGGTCTGAAGATGGGCTCCATCGCCGACCTGATCGCCTACCGCCTGGCCACCGAAAAGACCGTCGAGCGTGTGGACGAGCGCGAGATCGAGACCGAGTTCGGCCCGTTCAAGCTGGTCACCTACCGCGATCGCATCGCCCACGACGTGCATTTCGCCCTGGTGCGCGGCACCCCGGATGCCGAAACGCCGACCCTGGTGCGCGTGCAGGTGGAAAACCCGCTGGCCGACCTGCTGCACTGGCGCCGTGATGACTTCGGCGTGGCTGCCACCGATGCCCTGCGCGCGATCGATGCCGAAGGCGCCGGCGTGATGGTGGTGCTGTCGGCCCCGCGCGACGGCGAGGCCCTGCTGGCCCGCCTGCGGCAGCAGCCGGCGCCGGTGGTACCGGGCAAGGACAAGGACGTGAGCCAGTGGCGCCGCAATGGTGCTGGCGCACAGATCCTGTCCGACCTGGGCCTGGGCAAGCTGCGCGTACTGGGCACCCCGCGCCGCCAGATCGGCCTGGCCGGCTACGGCCTGGAAGTGGTGGAGACGGTGACCCTGTAATGGGTAGTGCCGGCCGCTGGCCGGCAACCGCAGTCCCCGTGATTGCCGGCCAGCGGCCGGCACTACCGGTGGGTGGCGACCGTTGGTCGGCACGCCCCGGGCCCCCATCGGCCACGGCCGGGGCCCATCCACGCTAGAATTACCCCCTTATCGAGTCCCCCAAGCCGCATATGAGCCACTTCGAAGGCGATCTTCGCACTCCCGAATCGGCGCGCTTCGCCATCCTGGCCAGCCGCTGGAACGCCCGCATCACCGACACGCTGGTCGCTGGCGCCCGCCAGAGCCTGGCTGGCAACGGCATCACCGAAGCCAACATCGACGTGATCCGCGTGCCGGGTGCCTGGGAACTGCCGCTGGTGGCCGCGCGCCTGGCCGCCGCCCACGAACACGCCGCCATCCTTACCCTGGGCTGCGTGATCCGTGGCGATACCCGCCACTACGAGCACGTGGCCGATCGCTGCGCCGAAGGCCTGATGCGCGTGCAGCTGGACTTCGGCGTGCCGGTGCTGAACGGCGTGCTGGCGGTGGAACGCGTTGAAGACGCCGAGGCCCGCGCAGGCGGCAGCCACGGCAACAAGGGCGAGGAAGTCGCACTCGCCGCATTGGAAATGGTCAATCTTCTGGAGCAGCTGCCATGAACAAGAACACCCAGGGCAAGCCCTCCGGTAAACCCGTCCGCCGTGATGGCGTCGATCCGGTGCTGCGCTCGCGCGCGCGCCGTCGTGCTGTGCAGGCCGTCTACGCCTGGCAGATCTCCGGCGGCAACGCCCAGTCGCTGATCGCCCAGTTCGCCCACGAGCAGGCCCGCGAAATCGCCGACCTGGCGTACTTCGAAGCACTGCTGCACGGCGTGCTCGACAACCGCCGCGACATCGACGAAGCGCTCGGCCCGTACCTGGACCGTGGCATCGAAGAAGTGGACGCGATCGAACGCGCGGTGCTGCGCCTGGCGGCGTACGAGCTGCGCTACCGCTTGGACGTGCCGTACCGCGTGGTGATCAACGAAGCCATCGAATCGGCCAAGCGCTTCGGTTCCGAGCATGGCCATACCTACGTCAACGGCGTGCTGGATCGTGCCGCCGTGGAATGGCGCAAGGTCGAATCGGGTCACTGACCCACCTGTGGTAGTGCCGGCCGCTGGCCGGCAGCTGCAGGGATCCTGAGGTTGCCGGCCAGCGGCCGGCACTACCGCCCACCGCGCACCGCGCGGCACGTACAACAGCGGGAACGCCCCATGTCCCTGGCCGAATTCGCCCTCATTGACCGCATCCGCGCCCGTACCCTCGAGCGCGACGACATCCTGCTCGGCATCGGCGACGACGCTGCGCTGCTGCAGCCGCGTGCCAATGAGCAACTGGTGGTCACTGCCGACACGCTCAACAGCGGCGTGCACTTCCCGGTGGAAACCCCGGCCTTCGATATCGGCTGGAAGACCCTGGCGGTCAACCTGTCGGACCTGGCCGCGATGGGCGCGCGCCCGGCGTGGTGCACGCTGGCGTTGTCGCTGCCGGAAGCCTCCGAAGACTGGATCGATGCGTTCGCCGATGGCTTTTTCGCCCTGGCCGATCAGCACGACATCGCGTTGATCGGCGGTGACACCACGCGTGGTCCGTTGTCGCTGTCGGTGACCGCGATGGGCCAGGTGGGACGTGGCCAGGCGCTGCGTCGCGACCGCGCGCAGGTGGGCGATGACATCTGGGTGAGCGGCACGCTCGGCGATGCCGCCGGTGCGCTGCGCCTGTGGCAGCAAGCTGCGCTGAGCATCGCCACCGCCACGCTGCTGGCCGACTACGAAAGCCTGCGCCTGCGTCTGCTGCGGCCGACTCCGCGTGTGACCCTGGGCCTGCGCCTGCGTGCGTTCGCACACGCGGCGGTGGATGTGTCCGATGGCCTGCTGGCCGATCTGGGTCACATCACCACGCGCAGCAACGTGGCCGCACATGTCGATGCCGATTCGTTGCCGATCTCCCACGCGCTGCGTGAGCTGCTCGGCCGCGATGGCGCGCGCGACTGCGCTCTGCGCGGTGGCGACGACTACGAACTGTGCTTCACCGCCGCCGCCGACCAGCGCGACGCGCTGCACTACCTGGCCGAATCGCTGGACGTGCCGCTCACCCGCATCGGTCGCATTGCCGAAGGGCAGGGCGTGCACGTGGATGGCGAAGCCGCCGACGGCGGATACCAGCACTTCGTCTGATTGATGACGCCGGGCATGGCCCGGCGCTGCCACGCGACTGAAACCGCCGGGCATGACCGGGTGCTGCCGTATCGGTGCGCGGTTGCTGGATGACATCGACGCTGCAGAGCCGAGCCTACGCTCGGCTCACGCGCGAAGCGCGGCTTTCATCGCGATGTGCCCCATGGCAGCCGAGCATGGGCTCGGCTCTGCAGATGTCGCTAAGCTGCCTGCAACTGCACATCCAGTACTCAGTCAGCCTGCGGCTGCCTGCCGCGACGCTGCTGCAGGCAGGACTCACACGTGACCGTTGCCAGCGACCGCGCATCGTTGACCGCGGCCAGGGCCTGCTCCAGGATCGGCGCGAGGTCATGTGGCAGGCGCGCAGCGGCTTCGCCAAGAGTGGTGATGACATGGGGATAGAGAGGCTTGTACATCTCGGCATCCTTGTTCGCAGGGCGTGGGCGCTGTTGCTTCGACCCAACCCGTTCGGCGGTTGCCAACGGCTCACAGAGATGCCGATGGTGCTGTCACTGCAGGCTCGCTGGACCAGGCAGCTGGCGCTCACGACGGGTGTGGGTCAGAGCTGTGTGGTGCTGTTGGCGATATGTTCCTGGCAAAGGAGCAGTTTTCCCATGCAACAAGTTGCAAAGCACACTGGACACCGGATGGAGCTTCAGTTGACGGCTGGCAGCGTGAAGGTCCGTAGCGGGTACAGTGCGACGCCTCCAGCTGGGGAGGGCTCCTGCGGGTCGTCGTCAACACATTGGCAGTGGCACTACACCGGCGGCAGCACCTTGCCGGGGTTGAGGATGCCGTCCGGGTCCAGCGCGGCCTTGATCGCTCGCATCGTCGTCAGCGTTTCTGCGGTGAAGGCCTTCGCCATGAAATCTCGCTTGGCCAGGCCAATGCCGTGTTCTCCCGACAGCGTGCCGCCCAACGCCAGCGTCAGCTCGAAGATCTTTGGCAGCGCGGCATGGGCGCGCGCGTTCTCGTCGGCATCGTCCGGGTGGTACAGGATGTTGACGTGCAGGTTGCCGTTGCCGGCATGGCCAAAGGTGACGATGGTCAGCGCGTAGTCGCGTGCCAATGCCTGCACGCCGGCCACCAGTTCCGGAATGCGCGATACCGGTACCACCACGTCTTCGTTGATCTTGCCCGGGGCAACGCTGCGCAGCGCCGGCGACAGCGCCTTGCGTGCGGCCCATAGCTGGTCACGCGCGCGGCCTTCCATCGCGACGTCCAGCTCGATCATGCCGTCGCCTTCGGCAGCGCTGGCCAGTGCCTGCAGCAGGTAGGGCAGGGTGTCGTGGTCACCATCGGCTTCGACCAGCAGCATCGCACCGGCCTCCGGCACGTCGGCACCATTCAGCCGCAGCAGCTCCAGGCTGCGTGCGTCCATGAATTCCAGGCGCGTGGGCACCACCGGTTGCGACATCAATCGCGATACGGCGGCCGCGGCGGCATCGGCATCGCGGTACAGCACGCGCAGGCCGGCCTGGCTGACCGGCAGCGGGGTCAGTTTCAGCGTGGCTTCCACGATCAATGCCAGCGTGCCTTCGCTGCCTACCAGCAGATGCGTGAGGTCATAGCCGGTGGCGTCCTTGGTGTAGGCACCGCCGCAGCGGATCACGTCGCCGGTGCCGGTAACGGCAACCAGGCCCAGCACGTTGTCGCGGCTGGTGCCGTACTTCACCGCGCGCGGGCCACCGGCGTTGCAGGCCAGGTTGCCGCCGATGCTGCAGATCTCGGCGCTGGATGGATCCGGCGCCCAGAACAGGCCATGCGGGGCCAGCGCCTGCTGCAGGGCGCCGTTGAGTACGCCCGGTTGCACCACCGCGCAACGGTCACCGGCGCGGATCTCGACGATGCGGTCCATGCGGGTGAACGACAGCACGATACTGCCGGGCAGCGGCACCGCCGCGCCGGTGGTGCCGGTACCAGCGCCACGTGCGACCAGGGCCACGCCATGCGCACGGCAGGCCCGCACCAAAGCCTGCACCTGTTCGATGTCGGCTGGCAGCGCCACCGCCGCCGGGCGCTGGTGACGCCATGAGTTGTCCTGCGCGTTCGCCTCCAGCGCGCCGTCATCCATGCGCCAGCCCTCCGCGCCCAGCAGGGCGGACAGTTCGGCAACCAGGGCAGCAGGCAGGGCAGGACTCATGACGGATCTCGTGGGGCAACGGGAGCGGGTTGGATCAGTTTCCAGGCAACAACGGCGCCGGCTAGTGGCAGCCACACCCAGCGCAGTTCCGACATTACGGTGGCGAGGCCACGCGCGCTGAAGAACTGTGGCGCGAACGGAGAAACGCGGATGGGTCGCCACGGCGCGAAGAAGCGCTGCTCACTCCATGGCCAGGCCAGGGCGACACCGAGGCCGCCGGAGGTCATCGCATCCAGCAGCGGGTGGCTGGCGGCGCAGACGAAGACGAACACCGCCGCTTGTAGGGTCGATGCCATCGTTGGCCCTGCCTTGGCAGGTGCCAACCTTGGTTGGCACGAAACCGCCGACCAAGGTCGGCCACTACCAGAGCGTGCCATTGCCTCTTCGGTAGGTGCCAACCTTGGTTGGCACCGAAGCGCCGACCAAGGTCGGCGACTACCGGAGTTGCGGGGCGCCGACCAAGGCCGGCGGCTACCGAAGAACGCCAACACCGCGGCCAACGCCGCCAGCACGAACGCAAACAGCAACGAATGGCTGGCACCACGATGTCCGAACGCATCGGCGTAGGGAATATGCAGTGCAAAGGCCAGCACGTCGGCATCGGGCAGCATCGCAGCGATCACACCGGCCGCCAGCAGGCGCGGTGGGATGCGGCCACGGTCAGCGGCGCACCAGAGCGCCAACGGCACAGCGGCATGGGTGATGATCGAAGGCATCAGTCACGCACCGTGGTCGTGCCGGCCAGGCTGCGCTCTGGTAGGTGCCAACCATGGTTGGCACAGAGGCGCCGACCAAGTTCGGCCTCTACCAGAGCGGACGTTAACCATCAGCAGTCATCCAGCCGGAACGCATCACGCAGCCACCGCAGCTGCGGCGGTTCACCACTGGCTTCAACCACATCGAAACGGCAGGGCGCATTGGCCAGTGCCGGGTTGTCCTGCAGGTACAGCTGCGCGGCATGCGCCAGGCGCCGGCATTTGCGCGCATCCACCGAAGCGGCGCCGCCACCGAAATCGGAGCGCGCGCGATAGCGCACTTCCACGAACACCACGGTACCGGCGTCATCCATCACCAGGTCCAGTTCACCGCCGCGATAACGCACGTTGCGCGCACGCGGCAGCAGCCCGGCCTGTTGCAGGTGCTGCTCGGCGGCGGCTTCCACCGCCGAGCCACGTTGGCTGCGCTCAGCGACCACCGACGATCGGCATCGGCCGGCCGCCATTGAAGGTGGACCATGCCGGCTGGCGCAGGATGTTGCCGTTGCTGTCCAGGAACAGGGTGCCGGTGGCACCGTCCAGGCCGCCCTCGTTGGACAGCTTGTCCAGATAGGCGGTGATCTTCCAGGCATCGGCACCGAAAGCGAACAGGCGGCCAGCGGCGCCGCGAGCGCTGGGCAGCGCGCTGGCCACCTGGCTGGCCGACGGCAGGCCGGACACGCTGCGCACATTCCAGGCTTCGTTCGGGTAGACGATGCCGTCCAGCGCCACGTCTTCTTCCACCTTGCCGCTGCCGACGGTCAGCTGCGAGGTGCCGACGCGGGTCGCGCCACCGGCACCGGCCAGCGCAAGCTGCGGCGCCAGCAGTCGGGCCTGCGGGGCGCGCACGGCGAGGAACACGGCATCGACCTGACCGGCATTGCGCACCTGCGCGCCGACATCGCCGACGGCTTCGCTGACATTGACCGTGGCCACCACCTGGCCGCCGCGCTGTGCGAAGCGCTGGGCAAAGGCGGCGGCGGAACGGCGGCCGGTGTCGTCGTTGCTGCTGATCACCAGCGCGCGGTTGCGCTCGCGGCCACGCAGGTACTCGGCGGCGACGATGCCGTCGTCTTCCGGTGCCAGCGAGAAACCAGCGCTGCCGGCCGGCGGTGCATCCTTGCCGCGGTTCAGGGCCAGCACCGGTACCTGTAGCTGCTGGCGGCCGTACACGGCGTCCACTCCGTCGCGGCCCAGCGGGCCGACCACGAAGTCGGCACCGGAGGCGACGGCCTTGTCGTAGGCGGCGAGGGCACCAGCCGGGGTGCCAGCGGTGTCGAAGAAATTGATGTCCGGGCGGCGACGGCTTTCACCGTAGTAGGCGCTCAACAGGCCGTCGCGCACCGGCTGCGCGGCGGTGGCCAGGCGGCCGCTGAGCGGCAGCAGCACGGCCAGCTTGGCCGGCGGTCGGTAGCCGTCGCTCATCGCCGGCGGACGCTTGCTGGTATCAAACTGGGCCGCGCCATCGCGGTCGAACGGGCGCGGCAGCGGCAGGCCGCGCGCGATCAGCGCACGGCCGGCGAAGTTGTACAGAGGATCGTTGGCCGGCAGGGCAGCGGCACGGCTGCGCAAAGTGGCGTCGTCGAGGGTACCGAGCAGGCCGGAGATGGCGGCCTGGTTCTCGCTGCGCGCACTGCCGGTCAGGCTGGCATGGGCGCGTGCACGTTCGGTGGCGGCGCCGAAGGCATCGCCGGTGCCCTGCAGCGCGTTGGCGCGGGCCAGATACCAGCGCGTACGCAGCGCCGGCAGCACGTTGTCGCCGTGGTCCTTCAGCAGGGCCAGGGCCTGCGCCGGCTGCTTGTCGGCCAGTGCCAGCTCGGCGCCGGTCAGCTGGTAGCGCTGCAGGCTGGCGCCGGACAGCTGGCGGGCGGTGAGCTGGCCCAGCAGGCTGCGCGCGCGCGCACTGTCACCGGCCAGGTGCCAGGCCCAGGCCGCGTCGGCCAGCGCATTGCTGCGAGCGCCGCCGCGCAGGGTGGCGGCCAGGCCTTCCAGCTGCAGCGCGGCGTCGCGGGGCTTGCCCTGTTCGATCAGCGCCAGCGCCTGGCTCTGGGCCGGCGAATCGGGCGTGCTGGTCAGGCTGGTGGTGGCGCAACCGGCCAGCAGCATCAGCGACAGCGACAGGGCGGAGATCCGTGCGGCGGGCTTGTTCATGATCGGGTCCATGCGATGAGGGCAGCGGCCTTGGCCGGGTACACGCTACGATTCTACCCTTGCCCCGTGAGTACCGCTGAAATGAGTGTGCCAACCCTGTACGTCGTCGCCACCCCGATCGGCAACCTGGCCGATCTGAGCCCGCGCGCGCAGGAGGTGCTGCGGTCGGTGGCGGCCATCTGTGCTGAAGACACCCGCCGCAGTGGCCAGCTGCTGTCCCATTTCGGCATCCAGCAGCCGTTGGTGGCCCTGCACGAACACAATGAAGAGGCCCTGGCCCAGCGCCTGGTCTCGCGCCTGCAGGCCGGTGAATCGCTGGCGCTGGTCAGTGATGCCGGCACCCCGCTGGTCAGTGACCCCGGTTTCCGCCTGGTGCGTGCTGCGCGCGCGGCGGGCATCAAGGTCAGCCCGATTCCCGGCGCCTGTGCCGCCATCGCTGCGCTGAGCGTGGCCGGCCTGCCCAGCGACCGTTTCAGTTTCGAGGGTTTCCTGCCGGCCAAGGCCAGCGGCCGCCGCGACCGCCTGCAGGCGCTGGCCGGTGAAGTACGCACCATGGTGTTCTACGAATCCTCGCACCGCATCGCCGAATCGCTGGCCGACATGGCGGCGATCTTCGGCGGTGAGCGCCCGGCGGTGTTGGCCCGCGAGCTGACCAAGCTGTTCGAGACCGTGCTTGATGGTGACCTGGCCGGCCTGCTGGCGAAGGTGGAAGCTGACGAGAACCAGCGCAAGGGCGAGTTCGTGGTGATGGTGCAGGGTGCTGGCGACGATGAGGAAGCGCAGCTGGCGCATGGCCGCCGTGTCTACGCCAAATTGAGCGAGCATCTGCCGCCGTCGACCGCCGCCAAGCTGGCTGCCGAGCTGACCGGCGCACCGCGCAAGGCGTTGTACGGGAGTTGATGGATCGTGCGGACCAAGGTCCGCACCCACCAGAGCGGAATCCGCACCCACCAGAGCAGCGGAATCGGTAGATCCACGCCATGCGTGGATGAACGGGCCGCGCCGGGGTCTGCACCCACCCGGGCGGACCGATAGCGCCAGGCCTTGCGACGTCAGGACTGTACGGGTGTGTCGAGGGTGTCCAGATAGTTGGCAATCTCGGCAATCACCGAAGAGAGGTCCGGCGCGATCAGGCGATTCCTGCGCAGGAAGGCGCGCCACTGGGTCTGCTTCTGGGTATCTGCGGCGAATGACTGAGTCAGTCCGTAGGGCAGGGGCGTTGGCGCCGGGGTCCTTCGTCGATCAAACGTCGCGCCAATGGCCGCAACAAGGTGCGGGCGATCCATGGCGTCTTCGCGGATCAGTGCCAGCAAGTCGAAGAAGTCCTTCATCCTGCTGTTAGCGATGCCCAGTGCCGCTATAGCCTCGAGCTTTTCGGCAAACACGGTTTCGCGTGGATAGACGCGCAGGCAGGCTGGAGGGAATCCTTCCAGAATCACCGGATAGGTGATTTCCGGCGGCGGGGTGATCACCGCGTCGCCAAACCCGACGTCCCACTGCACATGGCAGCGTGCCCGGCCCAGATGTGCGATCAGGCGCATGCGCAGCCCCTCGTACGTGGCTTCTTCACGTATGGCCTCGATGACGATGCTGCCTGGATCGAAGCGCAGGCCGTCGTCCCCGGGCATTCCACAGAGCGAAAGTGCGATATGTAGCAGGCGATCGGGCTCAGCGCTGCCGGATCCCAGGAAATCGGCATCCCGTGTAGGGCGGTGCGGCGCGTCGAACCACACTGCGAACAGCATGGCACCCTTCAGCAGGAACTGGTTGCGGTATCGAGAAGCGGAGAGCCGGTAGAGCAGGCGCTCAACGGCGAACCTGTCCAGCACGAACTGAAAGTCCTCACCCTGCTTGCGTGCGAGATCGAGCAGCCGTTGCCGGATGGAAGCAACGCGGTGGGGAGGTGTTGGAGAGGGGATCAAGCCAGGGCATCGAGGTACGGTCTCATCAGTCTGGCAACGCGGCAGATCCGCGCATACTCCATCAACGCATCCGGCGTGGTTGCACGGCTGTGAAGCGCGTCACGCAGGGCTTCAAGTGCGACATCAAGCCCTACGAGATTGCGGAACTTGAAGCAATCGACGACGGTTTTGGCTACGTTGCTGACGTATATGAGACGTCCGCCTACGCGACGTTCTTCCAGCCCCGCATTGAGGGTCGTTGCCGACATGCGGACCACACGGAGGGGCGGCCAGTCGATCCGCGGAACGCGGTCGCTGTTGCCGATGGAGACCCAGCGTTCGAATGGTGCCTGAGTGGTCAGGCCATGCAGGCGCAGGGCACTCAACAGGCATAGACGGGGGTGTGGCAGGCGTTCTGCAATGATCCGCAGTCCATCATCGGTGTCGTCGCTCTTTCTTTCCGCCAACGCGTAGACGCCACGGGACAGCCGGATGAGTGCGCCTGCCTCGACCAGGCGGGTCAGTTGGGCGCGGGCGATCCCGGCAGTCACCAGTTCGCGGGCGCGCAGGGTGCCTGCGCGTCGCAATAGCTTTCGTGCCTTGGCCTCGGCGTTTCCCATGACGGCATTGTTCCATAACGTCGGGTGTTTTGAATATCGACCGACAAAAAGGAACATCGTTGGCTGCGGCGAGTGACGAGTAAATGGTGCGGACCAAGGTCCGCACCCACCAGAGCGGAATCCGCACCCACCAGAGCAGCGGAATCGGTAGATCCACGCCATGCGTGGATGGATGAACCGGATGCCGCGATCAGCACGGCAGGAAGGGCGTTCGTAGGCTAGAATGTGCGTTGGCGGAGCCGGCCAGACAGTCGCGTCATCCCTTCGGGGATGCCGAGGAAAGTCCGGGCTCCATAGGGCAAGGTGCCAGGTAACGCCTGGGCGGCGCAAGCCGACGGAAAGTGCAACAGAAAGATACCGCCTACGTCTTCTTCGGAAGGCCGGTAAGGGTGAAATGGTGCGGTAAGAGCGCACCGCGAGTCTGGCAACAGACCGGCACGGCAAACCCCACCTGGAGCAAGACCAAATAGGGATCCTTTGGCGCGGCCCGCGTTGGATCCGGGTAGGTTGCTTGAGCGTTGCGGTGACGTAACGCCTAGAGGAATGACTGTCCACGACAGAACCCGGCTTATCGGCCGGCTCCGCCTCTTTCTTCCATATGCGTGAACCGCGCATCGGTAGTGCCGGCCGCTGGCCGGCCGCTTCACGATGCCTGCAGGGCGGACAGAGTGCCGGCCAGCGGCCGGCACTACCTCGACGTCGCGCGTTCGTCAGCCCGGCGTACGGTACTGCCCTGCGGAAATGAACTGCGAGAAGCGCTCGCACCACACCACCACCGTGGTGTAGTCGTCGACGTTGACGTCATCGGGTACATCGACCAGGAAACGGTTGAAGGTCTTCACCTCGCCGATGCGCCGGGCCTGCGCCTTGATCTTCAGGAAGTCCGCTTTGTTGTCGACGAAATCGCGGACCAGGTAGACCTTGTAGTCCGGTCCCGGTCCCATCTTCCCGTCGAAGGCCACCTGGCGTGCGCTGACGCTGACCTTGCCTTCCGCCCAGTGCACCGCGTCGCTGCCCTTGAGGTCGCGGCGGAACGTGGTGTGATGGGTGGCGTCGTTCATGGCGGCCTGCACCTGTGCTGCGGGCGGATCATCAGGAGCGATCAGGATCGGCAGGAAGTAGACGCCCAGGCCGAAGCCGAGGCCGAGAGTGAGCAGATGGGTGGCGAGCAGGATGAGGGTGCGGCGCATGGGGCCTCCATGTGGATGTGGATCGCGCGGCATGGTGCCGGGCATGACCACCTTGGGAGGTTGCGGGCGGCATTTATAGACACAGTGCCAAGCGCAAAAAGGGCACAGTGGGGTGGCTGCGGCAACGCAGGCCCTGTGGCGCGGGCGGAAAGGCGCTGCGTCCGGAAGCTGAATGACGTTGGCAGCCTTGGATCGCAGTGACGGGTAGTGCCGGCCGCTGGCCGGCAGCGGCGTGGCCTGCCCGAAGATCCGGAGGTTGCCGGCCAGCGGCCGGCACTACCCTGCTGGAAAGAGATTCCGGCCAACGGTAGGCAATACCCCTGCTGGAGAGAGATTCCGGCCAGCGGCCGGCACGACCCGGTCAGAAAATGACGTGACTCTGTCCGTTGGCTGCGCCCTGTGGGCCAAAGCGGCGCTCGTGGATCTGGCCGTGGCCGTCGGCGTCGATCAGCAGCACGGTGCTGGCGCGGGTGCCGTAGTCGTCGCCGCGGATGAAGGCGGGGCTCAGCCAGCGCTCGCGTTCCAGGCCGATGCCGGTGTCGGGCAGGTCGCTGTCGGCGGGGCGATGTTCGTCGGCCAGGGCGGCCCAGAGCGGGGTCAGGTCCGGGGTCAGATCCTTTTCGCTTTGCGAAAGGGATCTGACCCGGTCTTCCTGCAGCCAGGCTTCAAGGGCCGCCATCAGCCGCCGGGTCTTCGGCCAGGGCGCGTCCAGCGCACCGTTGGACATGCCATGCACGCCCGGGCCCAGGCTCTGCCGCTCGGCGGGGTGGTTGCCCAGGAACTCCAGGCTGTGGCCGTCGGCCAGCAACAGGTTGAACGGCGCGTAGGCGCCGGCCACCGTTGCCAACCGGTCGATATGCACGGCGGCCGGGTCGCGGCCGCGCAGGAAGTCGGCCACCAGCGCGCCCCGTGAAGGGCCGGTCTGGGCGGCCAGCGGATCACGCACATTGGTGACCACTGCCATCCGGCCTACGGCACCGACGCCCGCCCAGCCGCCGCCGGAGCGCAGGTCGCGCCCCCCGATGACGGAGGTCTCATCTTGCCAGGCGGCCAGCGCCGCCGTCGGGCGGGCGTGGAACTCATCACGGTTGCCGGTCATCACCAGCCGCCAGCGCGGGTGGTGCATCCAGCCAAGAGCGAGCAGGCACATGGCCTCATTGTGCACGGTTTGCGCAGTCTGGCGCCGCTTCCGGCCCGTTTTGGATGAATGCGCGGCCGATGTTTCACGCGCTGTCCACAGCCCTGAACTTCCGTTCAATCTCAAAAATTGAGACGGATCAGCAACTTGTGGATAAGCCTTGAACAATTCTCTAAAGGTTGTTGCAAGCCATTGATGTGGCTGGCGATTTCCCCGCTGAAAAGTTGTTGACAACCCTTCGGCCGCTGCTAAGGTGGGCATCAGAGGGAAATCCGGGTGTTTTGTGGGTTTTCGTGGTTCAATGTTTCACCGGGCGAAGGATAGGTGCACGCGTCGTGTTCCAGGGCGAGACGGCCATCACAGTTGACGATAAAGGGCGCATGGCGGTTCCCACCGCTTACCGCGACCTCGTCGCGCGCGCCAGCAACAACCGTCTCGTGCTGACCTACAACCCGTTCGAAGCCGGCTGCCTGTGGCTGTATGCAGAGTCGGAATGGGAGCGGGTCCGCGACGACGTGATGTCCAAGCCCAACACCCAGCGCGTCGTGCGCCTGTTGCAGCAGAAGCTGGTCGGCTCGGCCGCCCATCTTGAGCTGGACGGCAACGGTCGCATCAGCATCCCCGCCAGCCACCGCGGTGCGGTGGGCATTGAGAAGAAGGCGGTATTGCTCGGTATGGGCGACAAGTTCGAATTGTGGAGCGAGCAGGCGCATCGGGCCCTGATCCAGCAGACATTGTCTGACGAGGATCTGGGTGATGGGTTGCTCGACCTGAAGTTGTGAGCCGGGGTGCCCGGATGCGCCCAGAAGCGCAGGCCGGTCACCTTCCGGTGTCGCAGTCGCCGGCGGTGCACCTGCCGGTCCTGTACACCCAGGTCCTTGAAGGCCTGAGGGTGATCGAAAACGGACGTTATCTGGATGGCACGTTCGGTCGTGGCGGTCATGCACGTGGCGTGCTCACCCAGCTCGGTCCCGAGGGGCGCCTGCTGGTCATGGACAAGGATCCGGAAGCCATCGCCGTAGCCGAGCGCGATTTCGCGCCGGACCCGCGCGTGTCCATCTTCCGTGGCAGCTTCGCCCAGCTGCTGCAGTGGGATGCGACGGCTGAAGGCCTGGACGGCGTGCTGTTCGACCTGGGCGTGTCGTCGCCGCAGCTGGACGTGGCCGAGCGTGGCTTCAGCTTCGGCAAGGACGGCCCGCTGGACATGCGCATGGACCCGGACAGCGGTGAAAGCGCCGCGCAGTGGATCAACCGCGTCGAAGATCGCGAGATTGCCGACGTGCTGTGGACCTACGGCGAAGAGCGTCAGAGCCGCCGTATCGCCCGTGCCATCGTGGCCCGCCGCGAGAAACAGCCGTTCTCCCGCACCGCCGAACTGGCTGAGCTGATCGCCTCGGTGATGCCGCGCGGCAAGGACAAGATCCACCCGGCCACGCGCAGCTTCCAGGCCATCCGCATCCACATCAACCGCGAGCTGGCCGATCTGGAAGCCGGGCTCGATGCGGCCGTGGAACGGCTCAAGCCCGGCGGCCGCCTGGCGATCATCAGCTTCCACTCGCTGGAAGATCGAATCGTCAAGCAGTACATGAACCGCCTGGCCAAGGCGCCGCCGGCCAACCGCCGCCTGCCCGAGGCGGAGGTGTTCGTGCCGACCCTGGATCTGATCGGTGGCGCCATCAAGGCCACCGACGAAGAACTGGCGGCCAACCCGCGTGCCCGCAGCGCCGTGCTGCGCGTGGCCCAGAAGCGGGAGGCCGATGCATGAGCCGGCTGCTGCTGATCATCCTGTTGGCCTCGACCGTGGCCTCGGCGATCGGCGTCGTGTTCGTGCGTCACCGTCACCGGCAGACGTTCATCGAGCTGTCGCGCGCTGAGCGCAAGCGCGATGACATCAATCTGGAATTCGGCCGCCTGCAGCTGGAACAGGCCACCCTGGCCGAAGCCAACCGTGTGGATCGCATCGCCCGCGAGAAGCTCGGCATGAAGTTCCCCGAGGCCGCCGACATCGTGGTGGTGCGCCCATGAGCAAGACCGGCCGCAACCGCCCGCGCAACGCCTTCAACCTGCGCCAGCGCCTGCGTTGGGTTGCCCTGGCGCTCGGCCTGTGCTCGGTGTCGCTGGTCGGCCGCGCGGCCTACGTGCAGATCATCAACAGCGATTTCTACCAGCGCCAGGGCGAAGCCCGCTACCTGCGCGAGCTGCCGATCAAGACCTCGCGCGGCATGATCACCGACCGCAACGGCGAGCCGCTGGCGGTGTCGACCCCGGTCGCTTCGATCTGGGTCAACCCGCAGGACCTGCTGCGTTCGCCCGAGCGGATTCCTGAGCTGGCTCAGGCGGTCGGCATGTCGGTGGATGAGCTGAGCAGCCGCCTGTCGCAGAAGTCGGACAAGGAATTCATGTACCTGCGCCGCCGGATCAATCCGGACGAGGCAGAGAAGGTGGTCGCGCTGAAGATTCCGGGCGTGGCCGCGCAGCGCGAGTTCCGCCGCTTCTACCCGCAGGGTGAGGCGATGGCGCACGTGCTGGGCTTCACCAACATCGACGACCGCGGCCAGGAAGGCCTGGAGCTGGCGTTCGACGAATGGCTGCGCGGCAAGGCCGGTGCCAAGCGGGTGATCCGCAACCGCAAGGGCGAGACCGTCGAAAGCGATCTGCTGCGCGCCGCCGAACCGGGCAAGGACCTGACCCTCAGCATCGACCGCCGCATCCAGTACCTGGCGTTCAAGGAACTGCGCAACGCGCTGGTGGCCAACAAGGCGGCCGGCGGTTCGATGGTGATCATGGACGTGACCACCGGCGAGATCCTGGCCATGGTCAACCTGCCGACCTACAACCCGAATTCGCTGACCGGCGCGCTGCCCGATGCGCGCCGTAACCGTGCAGTGACCGACCTGGTCGAGCCGGGTTCGACGATGAAGCCGTTGACCATTGCCACTGCGCTGCAGGCCGGTGCGGTGACCAAGGACACCATCATCGATACCAACCCGGGTTACATGACCCTGGGCCGCTTCACCATCCGCGACGTGCCGCGCAACAACGGCGTGCTGAACGTGACCGGCGTGATCACCCGCAGTTCGAACGTGGGCGCGGCCAAGGTCGCGGCAAAGATGCCGGACCAGGTGTTCTACGACGGCGTGCGCCGCTTCGGCTACGGCTCGGTGCCGCACAGCGGTTTCCCGGGTGAATCCGGCGGCGTCGTGCTGCGCCCGGCGCGCTGGTCAGGCACCACCAAGACCACCATGTCCTACGGCTACGGCCTGAACGTCACCCCTCTGCAGATCGCTACTGCCTATTCGGCGTTGGCCAATGGTGGCAGGTTGATCGCGCCGACCTTCGTCAAGGGCCAGCGCAACGAAGGCCAGCAGATCATCGACGAGAACGTCGCCAAGCAGGTGGTGGCGATGATGGAAACCGTGGTCACCCAGGGCGGCGCCAAGCAGGCGGCGGTGCTGGGCTACCGCGTGGCCGGCAAGACCGGTACCGCGCGCAAGGCCGGCCCCGGCGGTTACGAGCGCGGCCATTACAACGCGCTGTTCGCTGGCGTGGTGCCGGCCACCAATCCGCGCTTCGCCACCGTCATCGTCATCAACGACCCGCAGGCCGGCAAGTTCTATGGCGGCCTGGTGTCGGCGCCGGTCTACCACAACGTGATGGAAGGCACCCTGCGCCTGATGGACGTGCCGCTGGACGACCTGCAGTCGTGGCTGGCCGCACAGCAGTCCGGCAAGGTCGGCCATTCGGCCTCGATCCTGCCCGCGCCGCCGGCCGAGGCCGCGCTGCCGGTGGATGCCGCCGCTGAATTCGACGCTGCGCTGCCCAGCGCGCAAGCCCAGACGCCGCCCGCTACGGGAGGCACGCAATGAGTCCTTCGATGTTGCTTTCGCAGTTGCTTCCGGATGTGGCCCTGGCGGGCCACGATCCCGTTTTGACCGGCCTGGTGCTGGACAGCCGCGCCGTGCGCCCCGGCAATGCCTTCGTCGCCATCGCCGGTTTCGGCGCGCATGGCCTGGGCTTTGTCGAGCAGGCCCGTGCGGCCGGCGCTGGCGCCATCCTGTTCGAACCGCCGGCACCGGTCGAACTGCCGGCACCGGCCGATGCGATTGCGGTGCCGGGCCTGCGCGCGCGCATGGGTGCGATGGCCGACCAGTTCCATGGCGCACCGTCGCGGGCGATGGCGATGGTGGGCGTGACCGGCACCAACGGCAAGACCTCCACCGTGCAGCTGCTGGCCCAGGCCTGGCACCTGCTCGGAACGCCCAGTGGCAGTATCGGCACGTTGGGCGCCGGACTTTACGGTGCAGTTGAGCCGACCGGCTTCACTACGCCGCTGGTGCTGCAGATGCATGCGTTGCTGGCGCAGCTGCGTGATGCCGGTGCGCGCGCGGTGGCGATGGAAGTCAGCTCGCATGCGCTGGACCAGGGCCGCGTGGATGCGGTGCACTACGACGTGGCGGTATTCACCAACCTCACCCGCGATCATCTGGACTACCACGGCGACATGGCCAGCTACGGCGCGGCCAAGGCACGGCTGTTCCATCGCCCGGGACTGAAGGCCGCGGTGATCAATCTTGACGACGCGTTCGGTCGCCAGCTGTTCGCCGGCCTCCCGGCGGGCGTGCAACCGATCGGCCTGAGCTCGCGCGGTGCCACCGATGCCAGCGTGCGCGCCGAGGCGCTGCAGCTGGACGGCCGTGGCATTGCCTTCGAACTGGTCATCGACGGCCAGCGCGCGGCGGTGCAGTCGCCGCTGCTGGGCCGCTTCAACGTGGACAACCTGCTGGCCGTGGCCGGCACCCTGCACGCGCAGGGTCAGCCGCTGCCGCGCATTGCCGAGGTGTTGTCGGCGCTGCAGCCGATCCGTGGCCGCATGAACCGCCTGGGCGGCGAAGACGGCCTGCCGACCGTGGTGGTCGATTACGCACATACCCCGGACGCACTGGAACAGGCGCTGGACAGCCTGCACGGCCACCTGCAGGGCACGCTGTTCTGCGTGTTCGGCTGCGGTGGCGAGCGTGATACCGGCAAGCGCCCGCAGATGGCTGCGATCGCCGAGCGCCTGGCCAACCAGGTCATCGTTACCGACGACAACCCGCGTGGCGAAGACGGCGACGTGATCGTGGCCGACATCCTGGCCGGCTTCCAGAACGCCGATGCCGTGACCGTGCAGCGCAGCCGCGCGCGTGCGATCGGCCTGGCGGTGAAGCGTGCCGGTGCCGGCGACATCATCCTGATCGCTGGCAAGGGCCACGAGCCGTACCAGGAGGTGAATGGCGTGCGCCATGACTTCGACGACACCGAAGTGGCCGCCGCTGCGTTGGCAGCCAAGGCCGGTGTGCTCAGCGCGCAGGCCGGGGAGGGCATCGCATGAAGCGCACTCTGCTTTCGCTGATCGCACACTGGGCCGGCGGCGAGATCCACGGCGACGACGTGGCCATCGATGCGGTCAGCAATGACACCCGCAGCCTCGGCCCGGGCAGCCTGTATGTGGCGCTGCGCGGCGAGCGTTTCGATGGCCATGACTTTGCCGCCGACGCGCAGGCGCGCGGTGCCAGCGCGCTGCTGGTCGAGCGCCTGCTGCCGATCGAACTGCCGCAGGTGCTGGTGGCCGACAGCGAACTGGCGCTGGCGAAGATCGCCACCGGCATGCAGCGCGACCGCGATACCGAGGTGTTCGCGATCACCGGCAGCAACGGCAAGACCAGCGTGAAGAGCCTGCTGCTGTCGATCCTGCAGCAGGTGGCCCGTCATGCGCACAAGGTGGTCTACGCCAACCCGGGCAACCGCAACAACGAGATCGGCCTGCCGCTGGCAGTGATCGATGCCCCGGAAGATGCCGACTACGCTGTCTACGAGATGGGCGCGGGCAAGCCGGGTGACATCGCCTACCTGACCGACATCGCCCGCCCGCGCTATGCGCTGGTCAACAACATCGCCCCGGCGCACCTGGAACGCATGGGCAGCCTGCTCGGCGTGGCAGTGACCAAGGGCGCGATCTATGCCGCGCTGCCGGCCGATGGCGTGGCGGTGATCAACGTCGACGATGCCTACGGCCGCTGGTTCGAACAGCACTTCGTCGGCACCCCGCCGCGCTGCCGCGTACTGCGCTATGGCCTGGAGCACACCGCGGACATCACCGCGCGCGACATCCGCGCCGGCGCGCAGGGCAGCCAGTTCACCCTGGTCGCACCGGGCGGCGAAGCCCGCGTGGTGCTGGGCCTGCCGGGTCGCCACAACGTCAGCAATGCGCTGGCCGCTGCCAGCCTGGCGCTGGCCGCCGGTGTCGATCTGGCGCTGATCGCGGCCGGCCTGGCCGAAGCACAGCCGGTACCGGGCCGCCAGATCGCCCATCAGCTGCGCAACGGCGCGGTGCTGGTGGACGACAGCTACAACGCCAACCCCGGTTCGCTGGCCGCGGCCATCGACGCCCTGGCCGCCGCGCCGGAAGAGGGTTGGCTGGTGCTGGGCGACATGCGCGAGCTGGGTCCGGACGCCGAAGCGCTGCACGCGCAGGCAGGGCTCCGCGCGCGCGCTGCTGGCCTCAAGCGCCTGTATGCGCTGGGCCCGCTCAGCGCCGCTGCCGCCACCGCCTTCGGTGAAGGCGGCCGTCATTTCGCCACCCATGACGCGCTGTCGCAGGCGCTGAAGGACGAGCTGCACGCCGGCGTGCGCTGCCTGGTCAAGGGTTCCCGTGGCAGCGCCATGGACACGATTGTCAAAGCGCTGCTGGCGCAAGGAGAGGAATCCCCGCATGTTGTATGAACTGGCTCGATGGTTGCAGCAGTTGGAGAGCCTGTTCGGGCTGTTCAACTACCAGACGTTCCGCGCCATCCTTGCCGCGCTGACGGCCCTGTTCCTGTCGCTGTGGCTCGGCCCGGCGATGATCCGCAAGCTTGCCCAGTTCAAGGGCGGCCAGCCGATCCGCAAGGACGGTCCGCAGACCCATTTCTCCAAGGCCGGTACGCCGACCATGGGCGGTTCGCTGATCCTGCTCACCATCACCCTGTCGGTGCTGATGTGGGCCGACCTGCGCAACCGCTACGTGTGGCTGGTGCTGGCGGTGATGCTGTGCTTCGGCGCCATCGGCTGGTATGACGACTGGATCAAGATCGTCCGCCGCGACCCGAACGGCCTGAAGTCGCGCTGGAAGTACCTGCTGCAGTCGATCTTCGGCCTGGCCGCGGGCCTGTTCCTGTTCTACACGGCCGACGTGCCGGCGGCGCTGACCTTCTACATCCCGATGTTCAAGTCGATCGCGCTGCCGCTGGCCGGCATCGGATTCGTGGCCATCGCCTACTTCTGGATCGTCGGCTTCTCCAACGCGGTGAACCTCACCGACGGCCTGGACGGCCTGGCGATCATGCCGACCGTGCTGGTGGCCTGCGCACTGGGCGTGTTCGCCTACGCCTCGGGCAACGTGGTGTTTGCCAACTACCTGCAGATCCCGCAGATCCCGGGCGCCGGCGAGCTGGTCATCATCTGCGCGGCCATCGCCGGTGCGGGCCTGGGGTTCCTGTGGTTCAACACCTATCCGGCCATGGTGTTCATGGGCGACATCGGCGCGCTGGCGCTGGGTGCGGTGCTGGGTACGATCGCAGTGATCACCCGCCAGGAGCTGGTGCTGGTGATCATGGGCGGCGTGTTCGTCATCGAAACGCTGTCGGTGATGATCCAGGTCGCCTCGTTCAAGCTGACCGGCAAGCGCGTGTTCCGCATGGCACCGATCCACCATCACTTCGAACTGAAGGGCTGGCCGGAGCCGCGCGTGATCGTGCGCTTCTGGATCATCTCGGTCGTGCTCGTGCTGATCGGCCTGGCCACGTTGAAGGTGCGCTGAGATGAACGACCTGTCCCGCCAGGCAACACGCCTTGAGGCCATCGAAGGCAGCTACGACAAGTGGCTGCTGGGCGCGATCATCGCGCTCACGGGCATCGGCGTGGTGATGGTGGCGTCCAGCTCGATCGCTCTGATGAGCAGCCCGTTCTACTACCTCAACCGCCACCTGATCTTCCTGGCGGTGGGTATCGTGCTGGCGGTCGTAGCCGCCCGCACTGAACTGAAGTCCATCGAGCAGTACAACCAGATGCTGCTGCTGGGCTGCTTCGTGCTGCTGCTGGCGGTGTTCGCACCGGGCCTGGGCAGCACGGTCAACGGCGCACGCCGCTGGATCAATCTGGGCATCTCCAAGTTCCAGACGGTGGAAGCGGTGAAGGTGCTCTATATCGTCTGGCTGTCCAGCTACCTGGTGCGCTTCCGCGACGAGGTCAACGCGACCTGGCCGGCGATGCTCAAGCCACTGGGCGTGGCCGGTGCGCTGGTGCTGTTGCTGCTGCTGCAGCCGGACTTCGGTTCCTCGACCCTGCTGCTGGCGATCACCGCCGGCATGCTGGTGCTGGGCGGTGTGAACATGCCGCGCATGTCGATGCCGGTGATCATCGGCCTGGTCGGCATGAGCGCGCTGGCGATCATCGAGCCGTACCGCATGCGCCGCATTACCTCCTTCCTCGACCCGTGGGCCGACCAGCAGGGCGACGGCTACCAGCTGTCCAACGCGCTGATGGCCGTGGGCCGCGGCGAGTGGACCGGCGTTGGCCTGGGCAACTCGGTGCAGAAGCTGTACTACCTGCCGGAAGCACATACCGACTTCATCTTCTCGGTCACCGCGGAGGAGTTCGGCTTCCTCGGCACCTGCGTGATCGTGGCCCTGTACGCGCTGCTGGTCGGCCGCACGTTCTGGCTGGGCATGCGCTGCGTGGAAATGAAGCGCCACTTCTCCGGCTACATCGCCTTCGGCATCGGCCTGTGGATCAGCATGCAGACCTTCGTTTCGATCGGCGTGAATCTGGGTATCCTGCCGACCAAGGGTCTGACCCTGCCGCTGATCTCCTCCGGCGGTTCGTCGGTGCTGATGACCTGCGTGGCGATGGGCCTGCTGTTGCGCGTCTCCTATGAGCTCAAGCGCGCCGAGCGTCGCCAGGCCGTGCGCATCGGCGGTGGCGACGAGGCCGTGGCCGATGCACCCGTGGACGCGCCGGCCGCACCGGCTGCGGCCAGCGTGCCGATGAGCGCCGAGCCGACGGCTGCCGCTGCAGCGAACGCCGCACGCGGTACCAGCCGCCTGCAGTCGCGCATCGAACCGACCTTCGGGAGGCTGTCATGAGCGCAGCCACCGATAACGTGCGCCCGGTGATGATCCTGGCCGGTGGCACCGGCGGTCACATCTTCCCCGGCCTGGCCGTGGCCCGCGTGCTGCGCGCGCGCGGCGTACCGGTCACCTGGATGGGCGCCGATGGTGCGATGGAAACCCGCCTGGTGCCGCAGCACGACATTCCGATCGACACGCTGGCCATCACCGGCCTGCGCGGCAAAGGCAAGCTGGCCCTGCTGGGCGCGCCGTGGCGGCTGATGCGCGCGCTGCGTGCCGCCGGCATGATCATCCGCAAGCGCCAGCCGCGTGCGGTGGTCGCCTTCGGTGGTTTCGCGTCCGGCCCGGGGGGCATGGCCACACGCCTGCACGGCCTGCCGCTGCTGGTGCACGAACAGAATCGCGCTCCCGGCATGACCAATCGCATCCTGTCGCGCTATGCGCGCCGGCTGCTGACCGGCTTCCCGGGCACCTTCGCCAAGGGCGAAGAGTTCGTCGGCAACCCGGTACGTGCGGAGATCGCCGCCATCGCACCGCCGGAACAGCGTTTCGCTGACCGCCAGGGTCCGCTGCGCGTGCTGGTGGTCGGTGGCAGCCAGGGCGCGCGTGCGCTCAACACCGGCGTGCCGCAGGCGATTGCTGCGCTGGGCACGAGTGTGCCGGTGCAGGTTCGCCACCAGAGCGGCGAAAAGCTGCATGCCGAAGCGGTCGAGGCATATGCCAAGGCCGGCGTGCAGGCTGAAATCACGCCGTTCATCGCCGACATGGCCGAGGCCTTTGCCTGGGCCGATCTGGTGGTGTGCCGTGCGGGCGCTTCGACGCTGGCCGAGCTGTGTGCGGTGGGTGTCGGCAGCGTGCTGGTGCCTTTCCCCGCTGCCGTCGACGATCACCAGACCCGCAATGCGGAGTACCTGGTCGAACGCGGCGCGGCGGTTTTGCTGAAGCAGGACGGAACGCTGGCCGACGGCATTGCCGCACTGCTGCGCGATCTGTCCGAAAATCCCGCCCGCCGCATGCAGATGGCGCAAGCCGCGCGTGCCCTGGCCAAGGTCGATGCCGCCGAGCGCATCGCCGATATCATTCTTGAGGAAGCTGTATGAAGAAGGCATGCCACCGCGCCTGCCCTGCGCGAGGCCGCGCATGATCCGTCGCCTGCACGACACCAACGACCTGGTGCGCGCGTTCCCGCGCGTGCATTTCGTCGGCATCGGCGGCACCGGCATGAGCGGTATCGCCGAAGTGATGCTGACGCTGGGCTATGAGGTGTCCGGCTCGGACAACGCCGACAACGTGGCGACCCGTCGCCTGGCCAGCCTGGGTGCGCGCATCATGCGCGGCCACTCCGCAGCCAACGTGCTGGGCACCGACTGCGTGGTGGTCTCCAGCGCCATCCGCGAAGACAACCCGGAACTGATGGAAGCGCGCAGCCAGCGTATTCCGATCATGCCGCGTGCGGCGATGCTGGCCGAGCTGATGCGCTTCCGCCGCGGCATCGCTGTGGCCGGTACCCATGGCAAGACCACCACCACCAGCCTCACCGCTGCAGTGCTGAGCGAAGGCGGGCTCGACCCGACGTTCGTGATCGGTGGCCAGCTGCTGGCTGCCGGCGCCAACGCCAAGCTGGGCGGTGGACAGTGGCTGGTGGCCGAGGCCGACGAAAGCGATGGCAGCTTCCTGCGCCTGAACCCGCTGATGTCGATCATCACCAACATTGACGCCGATCACCTGGAGAACTACGGCAACGACTTTGCCCGCGTGCAGGCGGCGTTCGCCGAGTTCCTGCAGCGCCTGCCGTTCTACGGCCTGGCGGTGCTGTGCATCGACGATCCAGAAGTCGCGGCTCTGGCTGCCAAGACCCCGCGCCACGTGATGAGCTACGGCATGAGCCCGCAGGCCGACGTGCGCGCCGAGAACGTGGTGCAGGAAGGCTCGCGCATGCGCTTCACCCTGCGCCTGCCGCAGGGCACCAGCCAGGAAGTGGTGCTGGCGCTGCCGGGCAAGCACAACGTACTCAACGCGCTGGCCGCCGCTGCGGTGGGCTGGCAGCTGGGCGTGGCACCGGACGCGATCGCGCGCGCACTGGAAGGCTTCGCCGGTGTCGGCCGTCGCTTCAACGATCTGGGCGAAGTGACCACCGCCAGCGGCGCCAAGGTCCGCATCATCGACGACTACGGTCATCACCCGAGCGAGCTGGAAGCGGTGTTTGCCGCCGCCCGTGGTGGCTGGGCCGACAAGCGCCTGGTGGTGGCCTTCCAGCCGCACCGCTACAGCCGTACCCGCGACCAGTTCGACAAGTTCGCCGCGGTGCTGTCCAGCGTCGATGCACTGGTGCTGAGCGAGGTCTACCCGGCCGGCGAGGAACCGATTGCTGGTGCCGATTCGCATGCGTTGGCCCGCGCCATCCGTGCGCGTGGCCGCAGCGAGCCGGTGGTGGTGGGCAAGGCCGCCGAGCTGGCCAGCGTGCTGCCGGACGTGCTGCAGGACGGTGACCTGCTGCTGATGATGGGTGCCGGCGACATCGGTGCCGTGGCCACCCATATTGCGGTGGAAGGCTTCAAGGGGGAGGGCGAGGCGTGAGCGCGCTGACCTTCCCGCCGCTGCGCGTGACCGACCCGGCCGTGTTCGGCCGCGTCGCCGTGCTGCTCGGCGGCAGCTCCAGCGAACGCGAGGTGTCGCTGGACTCCGGCCGCAACGTACTGGAAGCGCTGCAGTCGCGCGGCGTCGATGCGTTCGCGGTGGATGGCATTCCGGCGCTGGCCAAGGCGCTCGCCGCCGGTGGCATCGATCGCGTGTTCAACATCCTGCATGGCCACAACGGTGGCGGTGAGGACGGCATCGTGCAGGGCCTGATGGACGCCTTCGGCGTGCCGTACACCGGCTCGAACGTGCTGGGCTCGGCGCTGAGCATGGACAAGATCCGCACCAAGCAGGTGTGGCTGTCGCTGGGCCTGCCCACCCCGCAGTACCGGAAGGTGGACGCGACCACGGTGCATGCACTGGCAGCCGAACTGGGCCTGCCGGTAGTGGTGAAGCCGGCCAATGAAGGCTCCAGCGTGGGTATCAGCCGGGTCACCGATGACGCGGGCCTCGATGAAGCCGTGGCGCTGGCCGCGCGCTACGACGGCCAGCTGCTGATGGAACAGATGGTGGTGGGCGACGAGCTGACCGTGGCCATCCTCGGCGATGTCGCACTGCCGTCGATCCGCATCGTGCCCAAGGGCCAGTGGTACGACTACAACGCCAAGTACATCGCCGAGGACACCCAGTACCTGTGCCCAGGCCTGGATGGTGACGACGAAGAGGAAATCCGCCGCATCGCGCTGGCCGCGTTCCGTGCCGCCGGCTGCCGTGGCTGGGGCCGCGTGGACGTGATGCGTGACCGCAGCAGCGGTCGCTTCTTCCTGCTGGAAGTGAATACCGCGCCGGGCATGACCAGCCATTCGCTGGTGCCCAAGGCCGCAGGCCAGGCCGGCATCAGCTTCGAAGAGCTGGTGTGGCGCGTGCTGGAACAGACCCTGGAGGCCTCGCACGCATGAACGCGGTGCTGCGCATCTTCGTCTGGCTGTTGGCGCTGTCGGTGGTTGCACTGCCGGTGGTGGCCGTGGTCAATGGCTGGGTCGGCGCCGAGCGCTGGCCGCTGGCGAAGCTGCGCGTGCATGGTGAGTTCAAGCGGGTGCCGGCCGAGCAGTTGCAGCAGGTGCTGCTGCCGTACGCGCATGCGGGCTTCTTCGCGGTCAAGCTGCAGGACGCGCAGGACGCCCTGGAGCAGCTGCCGTGGGTGGAAAGCGCGCAGGTGCGCAAGCAGTGGCCGGACGTGCTGGAAGTGACCCTGGTCGAGCACAAGCCGTTCGCGCGCTGGGGCAACGACCGCCTGGTTTCCGAGCAGGGCAAGTTGTTCCCCACGCCGAAGAAGCTGGCCGATCTGGCGCTGCCCGAACTGGACGGCCCCGACAGCCAGACCGAAGAAGTGATGAAGCTGTACAGCGACTCGCGTGCATTGTTCGCACCGGCCGGCGTCGACGTGCGCCGGGTGACGATGGATGCGCGCGGCAGCTGGTCGCTGGTGCTGAGCAACGGTACCGAAGTGGTGGTCGGCCGCGACGACGCGCGCTCGCGCATGCAGCGCTTCGTCAAGGTGCTGCCGCAGCTCAACCGTCAGGACGCGCCGATCGAGCGCGCCGATCTCCGTTACACCAATGGTTTCACGCTGAGCTGGGGTACCCCGGCCACGCCGGCGAAAACGCCGGCGACCCCAGCCAGCAGGACGCAGGAAAGGACATGAATCGCAAGGGTGACAAATCGCTGATCGTTGGGCTGGACATCGGCACCTCCAAGGTGGTGGCGCTGGTGGGCGAGTACTCGCCGGGCAACCCGATCGAAGTGATCGGCATCGGCTCGCACGAGTCGCGCGGGCTCAAGCGTGGCGTGGTGGTGGACATCGAATCGACCGTGCAGTCGATCCAGCGCGCGGTGGAAGAAGCCGAGCTGATGGCCGGCTGCGAGATCCGCTCGGTGTATGCCTCGATCTCCGGCAACCACGTGCAGTGCAAGAATTCGCCCGGCATCGTGCCGATCCGCGACGGCGAAGTGACCTGGGGCGACCTGGATCGCGTGCTCGATGCGGCCAAGGCCGTGGCGATTCCGGCCGACCAGAAGATCCTGCACGCGATCCCGCGCGAGTACGTCCTGGACGATTCGCAGGAAGGCATCCGCAACCCGGTCGGCATGACCGGCGTGCGCCTGGAAGTGCATGCCCACCTGGTGGTGTGCGCGCAGTCGGCTGCGGCCAACATCAGCAAGTGCGTCCAGCGCTGCGGCCTGCAGGTGGACGACCTGGTGCTGTCCTCGCTGGCCTCCAGCGTGGCGGTGCTGACCGCTGACGAGCGCGAGCTGGGCGTGGTGCTGGTCGACATGGGCGCCGGCACCACCGATATCGCGGTGTTCGTGCAGGGCGCGATCTGCCACACGGCTTCGCTGCCGATCGCCGGCGACCACGTCACCAATGACATCGCGCACATGCTGCGCACGCCGACCCCGGAAGCCGAGCAGATCAAGGTGCGCTATGCCTGCGCCCTGGCCCAGCTGGCCACCGCCGAGGAAAGCATCCAGGTGCCGTCGGTGGGCGACCGCCCGCCGCGCCGCATGCCGCGCCATTCGCTGGCGCAGGCCGTGCAGGGCCGCTACGAGGAAATCTTCGAGATGGTGCAGGCCGAACTGCGCCGCTCCGGCTTCGAGGAACTGGTACGCGCCGGCATGGTGCTGACCGGTGGCGCTTCGAAGATGGAAGGCGTGGTCGAACTGGCCGAGGAAATGCTGCAGATGCCGGTTCGCGTGGGCATCCCGCAGCACGTCACCGGCCTGGGCGAAGTGGTGGGCAACCCGGTGCATGCCACCGGCGTGGGCCTGCTGCTGATGGGCAGCCAGATCGAGCACCCGCGGCGGCCGTCGCTGCCGACCGGGCGCGCTGGAAGCATGTTCAAGAAACTCAAGACCTGGTTCCGCGGCGAGTTCTGACGCGGAACCCGTAACACCGGGCATCGCCCGGGCGCAGCACCCGCAGTACCCGTAGCACAACGCAACACCGGCAACACACAACCCACACAGCCGCAACGTCGGCATGCAGCAGGACGGCAGGACGCCCGAATGCCCATGCCAGCCAAAGCGGATACAACGAGGACACGGACATGGCGCATTTTGAACTGATCGAAAAGATGGCACCCAATGCGGTGATCAAGGTGGTTGGCGTGGGCGGCGGCGGCGGCAATGCCGTGGCGCACATGGTCAACTCGGCGGTGGACGGCGTGGAATTCATCACCGCCAACACCGACTCGCAGGCCATCAAGAATTGCGGTGCCAAGCTGCAGCTGCAGCTGGGTACCAACGTGACCAAGGGCCTGGGCGCAGGCGCGAACCCGGAAGTCGGCCGTCAGGCCGCGCTGGAAGACCGTGAGCGCATCATGGACGCCCTGCAGGGTGCGGACATGGTGTTCATCACCGCCGGCATGGGCGGTGGTACCGGCACCGGCGCTGCGCCGGTGGTGGCACAGCTGGCCAAGGAAATGGGCATCCTGACCGTGGCCGTGGTCACCAAGCCGTTCCCGTTCGAAGGCCGTCGCCGCATGCAGGTGGCGCTGAAGGGCATCGAGGAACTGAGCCAGCACTGCGACTCGCTGATCACCATCCCGAACGAGAAGCTGATCACCGTGCTGGGTCGCAACGCGACCATGATCCAGGCCTTCCGTGCCGCCAACGACGTGCTGCAGGGCGCCGTGCAGGGCATCGCCGACCTGATCGTGCGTCCGGGCCTGATCAACGTCGACTTCGCCGACGTGCGCACCGTCATGTCCGAAATGGGCCTGGCGATGATGGGTACCGGCACCGCCCGTGGCGATGACCGCGCCCAGGCCGCCGCCGAAGCCGCGATCCAGAACCCGCTGCTGGACGATGTGAACCTGGCCGGTGCCAACGGCATCCTGGTCAACATCACCGCCGGCGCCGACTTCACCATGGCCGAGTTCGACGAAATCGGCCGCACCATCGATGGCTTCGCTTCCGAAGACGCCACCGTGGTGGTCGGTACCGTGCTGGATCCGGACATGCAGGACGAAGTGCGCGTGACCGTGGTCGCTACCGGCCTGAACCGCGTGTCGGCCAGCAAGACCCAGCGTCCGGGCGAGCGTGCGCCGATCAAGCTGGTCCGCAATGCCACCACCGGCCAGCCGGAATTCGGTGACTTCGACAACGGCGGCGACGCCGTGTCCAAGGCCGTGGGCGGCATGGGTCTGGGCCTGCGTCGCGCCAGCAGCGATACCGCGGCAGCCTCCGCTCCCTCGGCCCCGGCCGCTTCGGCCCCGGCGGCGGCGGAACTGCCGAACGACTACCTGGACATCCCGGCGTTCCTGCGCCGCCAGGCGGACTAAGCGGGGCACCCGGGGCTTGTCCTCCCCGGGTTGCGCCACCATGTCCTGAAAACGCGGGCGCCGGGCCAGGATGGGTCCGGCTGCCCTGCTTCACGCGCGTCCCCACGGCGTGCCGGTGCGTCCTGCCTGCAGCCTTCACTGGCGTTTCAGCCAGGGTAGGGGAGGGCGCGTGTTAATCTAATGTGTCACTTCCGGCCCATCCCCCATGATCCAGCAACGCACCCTCAAGAACACGATCCGCGCCACCGGCGTTGGCCTGCACAGCGGTGACAAGGTCTACATGACCCTGCGCCCGGCACCGGTCAACCATGGGATCGTGTTCCGTCGCGTGGACCTGGACCCGGTGGTGGAAGTGCCGGCCAAGGCCGAACTGGTCACCGAAGTGACCCTGTGCACCGGCCTGACCTGCAACGACGCCAAGATCCAGACCGTCGAACACCTGATGTCGGCGCTGGCCGGCCTGGGTGTGGACAACATCATCGTCGAACTGTCCTCGGCCGAGCTGCCGATCATGGACGGTTCGGCCGGCCCGTTCGTGTTCCTGCTGCAGTCGGCAGGCATCGTGGAACAGGATGCGCCCAAGCGCTTCATCCGCGTGCTGAAGACCGTGGAAGTGACCGAGGGCGACAAGGTGGCCCGCTTCAGCCCGTACGAGGGCTACAAGCTGGGCTTCACCATCCAGTTCGATCACCCGATGATCCCGGCCAAGCAGTCGCGCCAGGAAATCGAGTTCTCGACGCTGGCCTACACCAAGGAAATCTCCCGCGCGCGCACCTTCGGTTTCATGCGCGACCTGGAATACATGCGCGAGCGCAACCTGGGCCTGGGCGGTTCGATGGACAACGCCATCGTGCTGGACGAGTTCCGCGTGCTCAACGAAGACGGCCTGCGCTACGCCGACGAATTCGTGCGCCACAAGATCCTCGACGCGATCGGCGACCTCTATCTGGCCGGTGGCCAGGTGCTGGGTGCCTACGAAGGCTTCAAGTCCGGTCACGCCCTCAACAACAAGCTGGTGCGGGCGCTGATGGCCGACGCCACCGCCTGGGAATGGGTCAGCTTCGACTCGCCGGCCACCCCGGACCCGGTGGAATATGCCACTCCGGCCTACGCCTGATTCCTGTAGATCGTTGAATTGAAAGACAAAAGCGCCGCCTTCCAGGGCGGCGTTGTCGTTTCAGGCGTGTCCGGCGCATTCAGCATGCTTGACGCGCGTCAAGGCCGGTTCGAGGTCACGGTTTTGTGAACCTGTTGGATCGGAAGCCTGAATTTAACGTAGTTTTAACAACAATCTAACGACAGGCCCCCGGATGGCAGCTAGGATGCGACCCGGCCCCCGAAATGTTTCACGCCGTGGTGACACGCGCGACGGGGAGCGGAGCCGGATGCTCCGTTGTCGTCAGGACCGCTTCTTCGGCTTCGAAGGAACGTCCTGCAGGCAAGCCAAGGCGTCGCGTAGCCCTTTGTGCGTGGCGGCTGAAACTGCGTGGGGTCCATTCCGGTTGTCGAGCGCTGGGGAGCGCGTGGGAGTGGGAGACGCAGTCTTGATGGTCACCCTGGTGGCCTTCAGCCCGATGGAACGGGCCGCGTCGAGCAACTGGGCTTCGGCAAGCCGCAACTTGGCATGCCAGACCGGGGACTCGACGAGAAAAACGAGGTGTTCCCCGTCCACATTGGCCAGCCGGCAACGGCTGCGCAGAGGTGGCGGCAACTGGGGGCGCAACTGACGGTCCAGCGCGTCAAGCCACAAGGCACGCCGCAGCGGGTTCCCGCTTTTGTCCGCCATCACCGCATCCAGCGCCGGCTTCGGCACTGACGCGGGGCGAACGCTGGATTTCGGCTCAGACATGAAAACTCACTGATGGCATTCAAAAAGATCGTAATCAAAACGCGTGAAGGACAGGCCAAAGCGTCGCCGATCGCGCGTTTGCGGTTCTATTTCGAGGACCGCCCCCGCGCCCTGCTGGGCAGCGTGCTCGGGGTAGGCTGCATTATCGGCCTTGCCGGCGGCATTGGCGCCAGCGCGCTGAATGATTCCCGCCTGCAGGCCAAGGTCGAGCGCCAGGATGCAGAGCTGGCCAAGATCAAGCGCGATGCGCAGACCCAGGTCAACGCGCTGGCGGCCCGCCTCGGCGAGCTGCAGGCCCAGGCCACCCGCCTCAACGCCCTCGGCGAACGGCTGACCCAGATGGGCAAGCTGGAAGACGGCGAGTTCGACTTCAACGAGACCCCCGGTCTCGGTGACGGCGACGCCGGCGGCCCGACCAGCGACATCCCGGTCAAGGACGTCAACGCCGACTTACAGGTGCTGGAGCAGCGCTTCGCTGCTTCAGGCCGCCAGCTGTCGGTGATGGAATCGCTGATGTTCGACCACCAGCTGCAGCAGAACGCCGTGCCGTCGCGCATGCCGATCCGCAACAGCTACGTGACCTCCGGTTTCGGCACCCGTGCCGACCCGTTCGGCCGCGGTGCCGCCACCCACAAGGGCATGGACTTCCACGCCAGGGTCGGTGACCCGGTGATGGCCGTGGCCGAAGGCGTGGTCAGCTTCTCCGGCGTGAAGGGCGGCTACGGCAACGTGGTCGACGTCGACCACGGTAACGGCTACGTCACCCGCTACGCGCACAATTCGCGCCTGGTGGTGAAGGTCGGCGACCTGGTCCGTGCCGGGCAGGAAGTGGCCAAGGCCGGTTCCACCGGTCGTTCGACCGGCGCCCACGTGCACTTCGAAGTGTGGGAAAACGGCAACGTGGTCAACCCGCGCAAGTTCCTCGGCGACGGCGGCAACACGCCGGTCGGCCGCGTCAGCCGCGGCTGATGCCCCATTGGGGTGCCGGCTGCCGTCGGCACTACCGCCCCCGGAGTACGGGGGCAGCGCCGTAGGCGCGGGGGTGTGGAGGCGAGGTAAGTGGGGCCCACGGTTCGCGCAGCGAAGCGTGGGAGCGCCAGCGCGCATGCGCTGACGCGTACCCGGCCAGCGGCCGGCACTACCGGGAGTGTTCGGATGCCATTGCCGCCAAAGGGTTGAAACCCCTTGCGGCCGTCCCAAGCTACAATGGGTGTTGCCATCGACAGGGCGCCAGGCGCCCTGTTTCGTTTGCGGCGGACGGATCCCAAGGGGGAGGCCGGGCGTCGTGTCCATCCAACCCGGTTCCTTCAATGATCAACAGCCTGCTTACCCGCGTATTTGGCAGTCGTAACGAACGACAGCTGCGCCAGCTCAACCGCATCGTCGCCAAGATCAATGCGCTGGAGCCGGAGATCGAGAAGCTTTCCGACGAGCAGCTTCAGGCCAAGACGCCGGAGTTCAAGCAGCGCATCGCCGACGGTGAAGCCTTGGACAAGGTGCTGCCGGAAGCGTTCGCGGTCTGCCGCGAAGCCGGTCGCCGCGTGCTGGGCATGCGCCACTACGACGTGCAGCTGATCGGCGGCATGGTGCTTCACCTGGGCAAGATCGCAGAAATGCGCACCGGTGAAGGCAAGACCCTGGTGGCGACCCTGCCGGTGTACCTCAACGCGCTGGAAGGCAAGGGCGTGCACGTGGTCACCGTGAACGACTACCTGGCCCGCCGCGACGCCGCGCAGATGGGCAAGCTGTACAACTGGCTGGGCCTGAGCGTGGGCGTGGTGTACCCGGGCATGCCGCACAGCGACAAGCGCGAAGCCTACGCCTCGGACATCACCTACGGCACCAACAACGAATTCGGCTTCGACTACCTGCGCGACAACATGGCGCTGTCCAAGGCCGACCGCTACCAGCGCGGCCTGCACTACGCCATCGTCGACGAAGTCGACTCCATCCTGATCGACGAAGCGCGTACCCCGCTGATCATCTCCGGCCCGGCCGACGATTCCCCGGAGCTGTACATCCGCGTCAACCGCGTCGTGCCGAACCTGGTCAAGCAGGAAGCGGAAGACGGCGAAGGCGACTTCTGGGTCGATGAGAAGGGCAAGCAGGTGCACCTGTCCGAAGCGGGCATGGAGCACGCCGAGCAGCTGCTGGTCGAGGCCGGCATCCTCGACGGCGAGACCGAAGGCCTGTACGCGCCGCAGAACCTGACCGTGGTCCACCACCTGAACGCCGCGCTGCGCGCGCACGCGATCTACCAGCGTGACGTGGATTACATCGTGCGCGATGGCGAAGTGGTCATCGTCGATGAGTTCACCGGCCGCACCCTGTCCGGCCGCCGCTGGTCCGATGGCCTGCACCAGGCGGTGGAAGCGAAGGAAGGCGTGCCGGTCCAGCGCGAGAACCAGACGCTGGCGAGCATCACCTTCCAGAACCTGTTCCGCATGTACAAGAAGCTGTCCGGCATGACCGGTACGGCTGATACCGAAGCCTTCGAGTTCCAGAGCATCTACGGCCTCGAAGTGGTGGTGATCCCGACCAACCGCCCGACCATCCGCAAGGACAGCCCGGACCAGGTATTCCTGAACCGCAAGGGCAAGTTCAATGCGGTGCTGGCCGACATCGAAGAGTGCGCCAAGCGCGGCCAGCCGGTGCTGGTGGGTACCACCTCGATCGAAACCTCGGAAATGCTGTCCGAGCACCTGCGCAAGGCGGGCGTGAAGCACGAAGTGCTCAACGCCAAGCAGCATGACCGCGAAGCGACCATCGTCGCCAATGCCGGCCGTCCGGCGGCCGTGACCATCGCCACCAACATGGCCGGCCGCGGTACCGACATCGTGCTGGGCGGTTCGCTGGAAGCGGAGATCCACGAGCTGGGCGAAGGCGCGACCGACGAACAGAAGGCCGCGGTCAAGGCCGATTGGCAGAAGCGCCACGAGGCCGTCAAGGCTGCCGGCGGCCTGCACATCGTCGGTACCGAGCGCCATGAATCGCGCCGTATCGACAACCAGCTGCGCGGCCGTTCGGGCCGCCAGGGTGACCCGGGTTCGTCCCGCTTCTACCTGTCGCTGGAAGACAACCTGATGCGCATCTTCGCCTCCGACTGGGTGCAGAAGGCCATGCGCATGATGGGCATGAAGGAAGACGACGTCATCGAGGACCGCCTGGTCAGCCGCCAGATCGAGAAGGCGCAGCGCAAGGTCGAGGCCCACAACTTCGACATCCGCAAGAACCTGCTGGACTTCGATGACGTCAACAACGACCAGCGCAAGGTGATCTACGCCCAGCGCGACGAGCTGCTGGACGCCGAGTCGGTGAAGGACAACGTCGACGGCATCCGCGACGACGTGATCTTCGACGTGGTGGCCCGCTTCGTGCCGCCGAACTCGATCGACGAGCAGTGGGACCTGCGTGGCCTGGAAGCAACCCTGGAGTCGGACTTCGGCCTGCAGATGTCGCTGACCGATCTGGTCAAGTCGCACGAAGAGCTGGACGCCGAAGCCATCGCCGCCAAGGTGCAGGAGCGCGTCAACCAGCACTTCGCCGAGAAGGAAGCCGGTGTCGGTGAGGAAACCATGCGTGCGCTGGAGAAGCACGTGATGCTGACCGTGCTGGACCAGAGCTGGAAGGAGCACCTGGCGCGCATGGACTACCTGCGCCAGGGCATCTACCTGCGTGGTTACGCGCAGAAGCAGCCGAAGCAGGAGTACAAGAAGGAAGCCTTCGAGCTGTTCTCGGACATGCTGGAGAACGTCAAGCGCGAAGTGGTGACCCTGCTGTCGCGCGTGCGCATCCGCAGCGACGAGGAAGTGCAGGCGCTGGAAGCAGCCGAACGCCAGCAGGCCGAAGCGCGCCTGAGCCAGTCGCAGTTCCAGCACCAGGACGTGGGCGGCTACAGTGCCGACGAGGAAGCCGCGCAGGTGCAGGCTGCCCAGCAGGGCATTGCACAGGCGCAGCGCGATGAGCCGAAGATCGGCCGCAACGATCCATGCCCGTGCGGCAGTGGCAAGAAGTACAAGCACTGCCACGGCCAGCTGAGCTGACCCCGAAGAGCCCCGCGAAAGCGGGGCTCTTTTTTCATGGCGGCTGTTTCGTGGGGCTGATCCGGCCCGATCCGAGATTGCGCGGGCCGCCCTGTTCTGGGCATGCTTCCCCCATGGCTCCCCCCACCCGATCGATCCACGTCGTGGCCGCCGTCATCACCGACGCCCGTGGCCGCGTGCTGCTCAACCGTCGTACCGAGAACCGCGACATGGCCGGCCTGTGGGAGTTCCCCGGCGGCAAGCGCGAATCCGGCGAGACCTCCGAGCAGGCGTTGGTTCGCGAGCTGCGCGAGGAACTGGGCATCGAAGCCGATGTCGGCGAATGGCTGATGGATGTGCCGCAGCGCTACCCGGACAAGCACCTGACCCTGGAAGTGCGCCACGTGCGCAGCTGGAAGGGGACGCCACGTGGCCGCGAGGGCCAGGCCATTACCTGGGTGGCGCCGGATAAACTTGGTCGCTATTCGATGCCACCGGCCGATCTGCCGGTGGTGGCCGCGCTGCGCCAACCCGACAGCTACCTGATCACCCCGGCGCCGGCCGATGACGCCGACGGCGTGCAGCACTGGCATGAGCAGCTGCAGCGTGTGGTGGCGGCGGGCCAGCAGCGCATCCAGCTGCGGTTGCCGACGGCACATCCGGAGCGCCAGGCGATGGTCGAACAGGCCGTGCGCGCACATCGTCGCAGCGGGGTGCAGTGGCTGCTCAACCGCGATATCGAACGCGCGCGCGTACTGGGCGTTGGGGTGCACCTGGGCAGCGAGCAGCTGCTGGAGCTGTCGCAGCGTCCGCTGCCCGAAGGCCAGCTGGTGGCCGCGTCCTGCCATGACCTGCAGCAGCTGCAGGCCGCACAGCGGTTGGGCTGCGACTTCGCCGTGCTGGGCCCGGTGCA
The DNA here is from genome assembly GCF_056486185.1 of Stenotrophomonas sp. 28608_Sma. Taxonomy (NCBI): domain Bacteria; kingdom Pseudomonadati; phylum Pseudomonadota; class Gammaproteobacteria; order Lysobacterales; family Lysobacteraceae; genus Stenotrophomonas; species Stenotrophomonas sp. 28608_Sma. Next base: position 774,669 of record NZ_CM151308.1, read on the forward strand.
GGCCACGGCCAGCCATCCCGATGCCGTGCCGCTGGGCTGGAACGCGTTCGCCGAGCTGCGCGCGCAGGTGTCACTGCCGATCTATGCGCTGGGCGGCATGGGCCGCGGTCACATCGCCGAAGCGCGTCGCCATGGTGGGCAGGGCATCGCCGCCATCCGCGCGCTGTGGCCGGAGTGAGCCGGCATGCGGGGTCAGATCCCTGCGCAGCAGGGCTCTGACCCCGCCCGATCACAACGTGATCCAGAAACACCCGTACTGGCGCCGCAACCCCAGCACCGTCGACGCGCGCGACGCGCTGCCGGGCAACGTCTGCTCCAGGCGCAGGCCGATGGGTTGCCGCGCCACAGAGGCCACAGGGTCGGATCCCAACACGGCAGGGCTCTGATCCTCATCCTGCGATTGCTGCAGCGCCTGTGACGGATACACCGGCACCACGTCCACCAGGGGCCGCCGCGCCAAGGATTCCAGCTGGCCGAGGATGCGCTGCGCGCCCGCATCGGAAACCGCGCCCCACAGATACAGTGAGGACAGCCGATTCACATCGTTGCTGACGATGCCGATGCGCAGCGCGTCCACCAGTTCACTCAGCCGCCGCGGGCAGCGTGCCCCCAAGGTGTCGCGCTGCAGGGTATTGCCGGCGGGCGCAGGCGGTGGCAACCGCGACCGCGCGCCCAGGCTGTCGCAGGGCCGGTCGGTGTAGACACTTTGGCCCTGGGCATCGGTGCAGCGGTTCAGGCGCGTGGACTGTGCGTGGGCGACGCTCGACAGCACGCACAGCGGCAGCAGCAACAGCAACAGCAGGAAGGAAAGCCGGATCATCCTCGCAGGGTAGCGCCGATCACGCTTGCGCGCCGTGCTTTCAGCCCTGCAGCAGCTTCAGCACCGAAGTGGTCGGCTTGGCCAGGTTCAAGGTGTAGAAGTGCAGGCCGGGTGCGCCGCCTTCGATCAGGCGCTGGCACAGCTTGGCCACCACTTCAGTGCCGAATGCACGCACCGACTCTGCATCATCGCCATAAGCCTGCATCTTGCGGCTGATCCAGCGCGGGATCTCCGCACCGCACTGTTCGGAGAAGCGGCGCAGCTGGCTGAAGTTGGCGATCGGCATGATGCCGGGCGTGATCGGTACCTGCACGCCCAGCCGCCGCACTTCGTCGACGAAATGGAAGTAGGCATCAGGGTTGAAGAAGTACTGGGTGATCGCCGCATCGGCACCGGCGTCGATCTTGGCCTTGAAATGCTTCAGGTCGGCCAGTGCGTCGGAAGCCTGCGGGTGCGTTTCGGGGTACGCGCCCACTTCGATATGGAACGCATCGCCGTGCTCGGCGCGGATGAAGTCGATCAGTTCGGCGGCATAGCGCATGTCACCGGGGAAACCCATGCCCGACGGCAGATCGCCGCGCAGCGCGACCAGGCGGCGGCAGCCGATGGCGCGATACAGCTTGAGCAGCTCGCGGATTTCCTGACGGGTGCCGCCGACGCAGGACAGATGCGGTGCGGCATCGAAGCCATGGTGCTGGTTGAGATGGCGCACGGTCTCGGAGGTATAGCTCAGGGTCGAGCCACCGGCGCCGAAGGTACACGACACGTACTCGGGACCGTAGTCCTTCAGCCTGGCCGCGGCGCGGTCCAGCTGGCTGCGCTGTTCGTCGGTCTTGGGCGGATAGAACTCGAAGCTGATGGCGGTCATGGCACGGGCGGCAGCGGCGGGTGCGGATTAGTATATCGCTTCATCAAGATGGATGTTGTCAATTTATGCGGACGTACATCGTCAGCCGCCTGCGACCGTTCGCCCCGGCGATCGGCCGCTGCTCCGAAATCGCCCTCCGGGTGCCGTGGCCGGCGGCACGCTGAGCCCATTCCGGGACCACCCACCTGACGAAGGAGCAGACGATGAAGATCTTCCTGGCACTCTGGTATGCAATGAAGGCCCTGGCCCGGCTGGCGATGATCGGCATGGCGATGGCCGTGCTCGGCTCCGGCTCGGCGCACGCCGCCAGCGCCCCGGCGGCGGGCAAGGTGCAGGTCGAGGTGGTCGGCAAGGGCCGTCCGCTGCTGATGATCCCCGGCCTGAACAGCAGCGCCGAGGTCTGGCGCGAGACCTGCCTGGCGCTGAAGGACGTGCAGTGCCATCTGGTGCAGCTGCCGGGCTTTGCCGGCGCTGCGCCAGCCGACCCGCGCCCGGCCGAATTCCTGCCGGCCATGCGCGGGCAGCTGCTTGCCTACCTGCATGACCAACAGCTGGGCCCGGTGGTGGTGATCGGCCACAGTCTTGGCGGCCTGCTGGGGCTGCAGGTGGCGCAGGCCGAGCCGAAGGCAGTCAGTGCGCTGGCGGTGGTCGACGCATTGCCGTTCCTGCCGGCGGCGCGTGACCCGAACGCCACCGCAGACAGCGTGCGGCCAATGGCTGACCAGCTGCGCAAGGGCATGCTCGCCGCCGATGCCGCGCAGTGGCAGGCGCAGCTGAAGGCCGGCCTGCCGGGCATGACCCGCGATCCGCAGCGGCAGGCCGAGCTGGGGCGCTGGGGCGAAGCCAGCGACCGCCAGACCACCGCTGACGCCATGCATGCGGTGATGACCACCGACCTGCGTGACAGCATCGCCTCGATCACCGCACCGACGCTGGTGCTGGGCAGCTGGGCCGGCTACCAGCCGATGGGCGGCACCGAGGACAGCACGCGCGCGGTGTTCCAGGCGCAGTACGCGAAACTGCGGGGCGTGCAGATCGCGATGAGCGCGCAGGGTTTCCACTTCCTGATGTGGGATGATCCGCGCTGGCTGCGCGGTCAGGTGCAGGCCTTCCTCGACCACCACCACTGAGTTTCAACACGCCTGGAAATGGACATGCCGGATTCCTCCTCGACGGTACGCTTCTGGCTGCTCAATGCGCTGGTGTGGGCGCTCTATGGCGTTGCCGGAATCGGCCTGCGCCAGACCTATTTCAGCGATGCCGGAAGCGCGGGCGTGTTGATCACGCTGGGCCTGGCGTTGGCCCTGTTCGGGTGCAGCGGTGCCATCCGTGCGCTGGCGCTGCGCGCCGACTGGTGGGCGCGCGGTACGGCCGGGCTGTTGCTGCGGCTGGCGCTGTCGGTGGCATTGGGCGCGGCAGTGGCGCAGCTGCTGGTGAACATCGCGCTGCACTCGGCGCTGGCCTGGAACTGGGTGAGCCTGGGGCGGCAGACGGCCGACTTCAGCCCCAAGGCGCTGCTGCTCTACTGGTACACCACTGCGGTGATGCTGGCCCTGTGGGCAGCGCTTTGGGCAAGCCTGCACAGCCTGCGCCGGATACGCGGGGCGGAACTGGCCCGCCTGCGCGCCGAAGCCGAGCGCAGTGCGCTGGAACGCGATGCGCTGCGTGCGCGGCTCAACCCGCACTTCATGTTCAATGCGCTGAACAACCTGCGTGCGCTGATCCTGGAAGATCCTGAGCGTGCGCGCGACATGGTCACCCGCCTGTCGCGCACGCTGCGCCAGGCGCTGGCGCACAACCGCAGCGAGCAGGTCACGCTGGCCGAGGAACTGGCGGTGGTCGACGACTATCTGGCCATCGAGGCCATCCACTTCGAGCAGCGCCTGCAGGTGCGGCAGCAGATCGATGCCGATGCCATGCAGGCGCAGCTGCCTGCGATGGCTTTGCAGCTGCTGGTGGAGAACGCGATCAAGCACGGCATCGCCAGCCGCCCCGGCGGCGGCGAGGTGCAGATCCGTGCCACGCTGGACAATGACGTGCTGCGCCTGCAGGTGGACAATCCGCTGGGCAGCGCCAACGAGCCCACCCCTGGGCATGGCGTCGGCCTGGCCTACCTGCGTGCGCAGCTCGGTACGCAAGGTCGTTTCACCCTGCAGCCGGTCGGCGACCGCATGCAGGCCCTGCTGGAGATTCCGCAATGAGTGGCGTGCTGCGCGTATTGATCGTTGATGATGCGCGGCTGGCGCGGCAGGAGCTGCGCACGCTGTTGTCGGCGCTGCCGTGGGTGCAGTGCGTGGGCGAAGCCGACGATGTGCCTGCCGCACGCGAGGCGATCGCCACACTGGCGCCGGACCTGGTGCTGCTGGATGTGCAGATGCCGTCCGGCAGTGGCTTCGATGTGCTGGACGGGCTGGAGGCGGTGCCGGCGGTGGTGTTCGTTACCGCCTATGACACCTACGCGGTGCGCGCGTTCCAGGCCAACGCGCTGGACTATCTGGTGAAGCCGGTCGAGGCACCGCGCTTGCTGGAAGCGTTGCAGCGGGCGCGCCAGCGCGAGGTGGTGGCGGGCGAAACGCCGGAGCCGCGCAGCACGCTGGGCGCTCAGGACCAGGTGTTCGTGCGCGAGGGCGAACGCTGCTGGTTCGTCGCGGTCTCGGAGATCCGCCGGCTGGTGGTGGATGGCAACTACACGCGGCTGTGGTTCCGCGACCAGAACGCGTTGCTGACCCGCAGCCTGAGTGCGCTGGAGGCACGCCTGCCGCCGGATCTGTTCTTCCGTGCCAACCGCAACACGCTGGTCAACCTGCGCCGTATCCGAGGCGTGACGCCCAGCATCGCTGATGGTTATGACCTGGCACTGGACGACGGCAGCGAGGTGGAGGTGTCGCGCCGGCAGGCGCGTGAACTGCGCGAGCGGATGGCGTTGTAGTTGCCGCTACAGCTCGGCACTGACCGGGCTGGTGATGAAGCCCCACAGCAGGCGCGCCATCACCGCCGGTGAACGTGCCTGCGCGCGGGTGTAGGCGAGCAGTGCATCCAGCCGCGAGCGGTCGTAGAGGTGCCCGGCCAGCAGCACCGCGTGCACACGACGGGTGTTGGCGGTGTCCTGCAGCGGGTTGCCGTCGAGCAATACCAGGTCGGCGGCTTTGCCGACCTCGACACTGCCATGCGATGCCTGCAGCTCCAGATGACGCGCCGCGTGCAGCGTTGCCGCGCGCAGCACGTCGGCCTGGCTCAGGCCTGCCTGGCGCAGCCACTGCAGTTCCTCGTGATAGCGGAAGCCACCCAGCCCGGTATCGGTGCCGACCAGCACGGTGACGCCGGCACGATGCGCGGCACCGGTGAGGGCCAGTCCATGCTCGAAGTACGCCTTCAACGCGTCTTCGCCGCGCAGGCCAGGATAGCGTTCGGTGGTGGCCGTCAGATCATCGCGCCATGCCCAGCGCGAAAGTGGATCGAGATAGGCCAGACGTGGATCGTTGATGAAGGCGGGGTCGCGCGCACGCGCATCCTCTTCGCGGGTGACATGGGTGGGTACGAACGCGGCACCGCTGGCCTGCATCACACCGAACGCCTCGTTGCAGAGCGCGGGCTGGTAGCCGCCGACCATGCGTTCGGCCAGCGCGGTTGGATCCTCACTGTCGAGCGTGCCACCGCGCCACGCCGCCGCGTTGTCGAAGCAGTGGCGTACGAACAGATGGGCATGCTCGAAGCTGCGCTGGCCCGCCCGCACCGCGGCGTCCAGAGGCACGGCCTTGGGCAGGTGGCCGATCAACGGACGGCGCAGCTGCTGCGCCTCGGTGGCCAGCCGCTGGTAGGTGTCCGCACGCAGCTGGTTGTAGACCTTCAACGCGTCGACACCGCGCGCGCTGTACGTGCGTGCACGCTCGGCGGCGGCCTCCGGCGCGAGTGATGGATCCTCGAAGTAGAAACTGGCGATCTGCACGAAGCGCGGTGCAACCTGCTGCCCGGCAATGGCCTGTGCGGTCCAGCGGCGCTTGTCGGCCACGCAGGCGATCAGCGGATCGGTGGCCTGCGGGCAGTCCATCATGTCGCGGGTGCCGGTGATGCCGTTGGCCAGCATCAGCGGGAACTGCAGCTGCGGCGACAACTGCAGTGCATGGGTGTGCATGTCCCAGAAACCGGGCAGCAGCCAGCGGCCACCGGCATCGAGCACCGGCAACGCGGTGTCCCGTGGAGCTTCGCCAATGGAAGTGATCGTGCCGTTGCGCACTGTCACTGTGGTGGGTTCGCTGACCTGGCCGCGCGCGACGTCCACCACCCGCGCGTTGACGATCATGCGGCTGTTGCCCGGCTCGGGCAACGGCGGTGCCGACAGCGGCCAGAGCAGGGCGGCGGTGAACAGCAATGGCGGCGCCAGCAGGAGGACGGCCAGGGCGATCGGCCATCGCCGACGGCGGGCGGAACGGGGCAAGGCGTGTGCTGCATCCATGAGCCGGCGATCCTTGCATTGGGTCGCCCGCAGAGTGCTGCAAGCCGGACGCGGGCGCCAGTGACCATCGGCATCCGGCCCTGCCTGCCTCCGGGGCGGTTACCCTGTGCGGTGGAACTCCTGACCACGCCCTGCTATGTCCATCGTCCTCACCGATTTCGCCCGTCCCCGCCTGTTCCCGCGCGTGCCGCGCGGCAACACCATCCAGGACTGTACTGCCGAGCAGTTCGAGGCACACCTCAATGCGCACGCGCCGTTGAAGGTGCTCGATGGCTACGCCCCGTTCTGCAAGCTGTTCGTCTACGAGAACTGGACCAGCACGCGTTGCCTGACGGTGCCGGTCACCGACGCCAACCGCCACCAGCTGCGCAGCGGCTATGAGGCGCGCAACCGTGAGGAACTGCCGGTGCTGGTGCGCTGGTTCGAGGGCGTGGAATCACCGCGCGCGAACTACCTGGTGGTAATCCTGTACAGCGCCGGGCAGCTGGCGAAGGAGGGTTCACCGATCGAAGCCGACTGGGGCATCGTCGGTTGCATCTATACCTCCGAGCCCGAGGAAGTGCCGATGGCACCAATCACCATGATGCGCAATGCACTGGGCGTGGAGGAGGGCGGTTCCGGTGTGCCGCTGGATCGCGAGGCTTACCAGCGCTCCGTCGCGTTCTGGGAGAACAACGCCAACTGGCGGCCGTGAGCCCACGCTGCGGCCGGACAGTCGGCATGTGAACAGGGAGGATTGCAGCGGGGCGCTACCATGGCAGTGAATCAACGCAGGGAGCACAGGGATGGATGTTCGCAGTTGGATGCCGTTTGCATGGGTCGCCGCAGGTCTGCTGGCCGCAAGTGAAGGCTCGGCAGCAAAGTACGATGCAGGCGCCGCCTGTGGTGCCCTGTCCGACGTGACGCCGATCCGTGATGCCGGCGTGGGTTCACTGCAGGCGCAGGCAACGTTGGGGCGCTGCACGTTCCATGTGGAAGCGGATGACGCTGCAGCGCTTTCGCGTCAGCAGTCGTTGCTGCAGAGCGTGTCTGCGATCGCCTGTGGTGCGCCAGCCACCACCCGGCCTTCGCAAGGGGCTGCAGGCTTCGACCTGCAGATGCCTGCACGTTGCCCACTCTCTTCCAGCACGCCGTTGATTGCCCGGGAAGGAGGCTGGCACCAGCGGCGACTTTCGTCGGTCCCGACGTATCCTGCGGCCGCCATGCGCGAGGCCCAGCAGGGAGGTGTCGAGCTGATGCTGCTGCTGGATGCGCAGGGCAAGACCCAGGCGATCATCCTGTCCCGATCCAGCGGCTACCCGCTGCTCGATGCGGCGGCGCTCAAGCACGCGCGTGACTGGCGCTACGAGCGTGAAGCGGCAGGCAAGGCACCAAGCATGAGCCTGATACGCGGCACGGTCACGTTCAAGCTCAACTAAGGCGTCTGCAGGGCGGGCTCGGGCTTCCACTCCCACCAGGTGTAGTGGTATTCGCGCTCGGTCGCGCTCCATTGCTGCGCGCAGCAGGTGCACGTCAGCCGGTAGCATTCGCCCCAGCCGTCCTCCGCTTCGCCCCGTGCACGCAGCTGCACGTGACCTTGTTCCAGCAGCGGCTCGGGACTGAAGAACACATAGGATGGGTAGAGCGCGCACAGGCAGCCTTCGCGTGCCTGCCAGTAGCGCAGCCGTTGCAGGGCCGCCTTGAGGTGCGCCTGGTTGCTGATCAGCATGCCGCCAAGGGCGATGCCTTGGCAGCTGCGTTCGATCGTATCCACATGCGCGACCAGCGCGTCCAACGATGAGGCGCTGAACAGCCGAGCGACCGTACGCGCGGCATCGGTGATGCGCGTTGCATCGCGCGACAACAGGTCCTGCAGCAGCACGTCGGCCTGTGCTTCGTCGAGCCGGGGTATCGGTGCTGCAGACCACGGCCAGCGCATCAGCGTGACTTGCCGATGGCGGCGTAGTGGCCGGCCGTCAATCGCAGCAGGTCGGTCGGCGCCAGTTCCACCTCGAGGCCGCGGCGACCGGCGCTGACATGCAGCGCGGGCAATGCCTGCGCGCTGGCGTCCAGGAAGGTGCGCAGGCGCTTCTTCTGCCCGAGTGGGCTGATGCCACCGACCAGGTAACCGGTCGCGCGCTGCGCGGCATCGGCCGCGGCCATTTCGCACTTCTTGCAGCCGGCTGCTTCGGCCAGCGCCTTCAGGTCCAGCTGGCCGGCCACCGGCACGATCGCCACCAGCAGCTCGTGGGTTTCGGTGCTGGCCAGCAGGGTCTTGAACACCTGGGCCGGGTCGAGGCCGAGCTTGTCGACGGCTTCGCCCCCATACGATTCGGCGTGGGCGTCGTGCACGTAGCTGCGCACGGTGTGGGCGATCTTCTCGCGCTTGAGCAGGTTGATGGCCGGGGTCATGGGGGCATCGTAGCGCGGGGCAGGGGTGTTGCCTTGACCGAGGCTACTGCACCATCAGACCTATTCGGTCCTGCGGCCAAAAGGATTTAGCTTCGTCAAATCAGCGAAGTATCTGCTATGACTGCGCTGAAGGTCTGTCATGTCCTTAGCTTCCAGTATGACGACCTCGTGTCCGTCGTCGTGCCCAATTAGGCTGATCTCAATTGCGAGCTTTTCGCGTGATGCAGAAGGTCTGTCCACAAACTCACTTAGCCTGAGGACTGATCTGGAGCGCCGATTGTAGTGAACAAGGTAATACATATTTAGATTCCCTTAAGCAGCTTGCTAGCAAGTAGCTTGCTAACGTGGCTCATGGCGCTTTCATATCTCTTCTTGGCGCTAGATTTATCGTCGCGAAGCTTCTTCCAAGTGTCTTTGGAGACGCCAGAACGCTTCGCTTGCACCACGCTAACGTGCGTCAGTGCATACTGCTCGTTGCGATCCTCGGCCACTCTGAATGCTTCTGAGAGATCAATGAGGTGGCGCTGCAATTCCGGAGGCCCCCCTCCGTATTTGACTTCCTGACCATGGAGATCGGCGACCTTCTCTGAGATGCTTGCCCAGAAATTCTGAATGAGCGTTCTGATTTGAATTTCGACAACGCGGCCATCATGTCGAACAAGTGCGTGTATAGCTCTGTAACCGTTACTTGGGCGTGTAGTGCGATCAATGAATTTAATGTCAGGAAACCACTGTCTGAGAGAGTCGGCAATCTCCCTCTGCTCCATTGTCGTAGTGGCGACGACGCGGCAACCCGCAATATCTTGAATTTGAGCAAGTCTGCTGCTGCTTCGTCTCAATTTTTCAATGATCGAAATTGTTGATTTGAAGCGCCCGGTGACCGAAAGAAGCAGCTTATCTTTCAGGATTCGAACTACGTGGTTGTATGCGGGTACGAATTCTGAACGATATGCTTCTAGCTCGGTGAGCGTATTGGCATCGTCATTACCATTCTTCAGCTGCTCGCCGAGTCGTGTAACACTGCTGTTGCTCAACAATGTTGTGTCCCTCAAACCGACGGGGCGGTAAGGCCCCGTCGGATAGATAAAAACGATCAGTAGCGGTAGTGGTCCGGCTTGAACGGGCCTTCCACCGGCACGCCGATGTAGTCGGCCTGTTCCTGGCTCAGGGTGGTCAGCTTCACGCCGATCTTTTCCAGGTGCAGGCGGGCCACTTCTTCGTCCAGCTTCTTCGGCAGCAGGTAGACCTTCTTCTCGTAGCTGTCCTTGTTCGCCCACAGGTCGATCTGTGCCAGGGTCTGGTTGGCGAAGCTGTTGGACATCACGAAGCTCGGGTGGCCGGTGGCGCAGCCCAGGTTCACCAGGCGGCCTTCGGCCAGCAGGAAGATCGCGTTGCCGTTCGGGAAGATGTACTTGTCCACCTGCGGCTTGATGTTGACGTGCTTGATGCCGGCGAACGACACCAGCGCATCGACCTGGATCTCGTTGTCGAAGTGGCCGATGTTGCAGACGATGGCCTGGTCCTTCATCGCGCTCAGGTGCTCGATGCGGATGATGTCCTTGTTGCCGGTGGTGGTAACGTACAGGTCGGCACGGCCCAGGGTCGATTCGATGGTGTTGACTTCATAGCCTTCCATCGCCGCCTGCAGGGCGCAGATCGGGTCGATCTCGGTGACGATGACGCGCGCGCCGTAGGCACGCAGCGAGGCCGCGCAGCCCTTGCCGACGTCGCCGTAGCCGCAGACCACGGCCACCTTGCCGGCCAGCATCACGTCCATCGCGCGCTTCAGGCCATCGGCCAGCGACTCGCGGCAGCCGTACAGGTTGTCGAACTTGCTCTTGGTGACCGAGTCGTTGACGTTGATCGCCGGGATCAGCAGGGTGCCGGCCTGGGCCAGCTGGTACAGGCGGTGCACGCCGGTGGTGGTCTCTTCGGAGACGCCCTTCCAGTCCTTGACCACGCGGCCCCAGTAACCCGGGCGCTCCTTGGCGACGCGCTTGAGCAGGTTCTTGATGACCTGTTCTTCGTGCGAGGCAGAGGCGGTGTTGACCCAGTCGCTGCCGTTTTCCAGCTCGTAGCCCTTGTGGATCAGCAGGGTCACGTCACCGCCGTCGTCGACCACCAGCTCCGGGCCGGTCAGGGTGCCGTCGGCCAGGGTGAAGGTCAGCGCGTCCAGGGTGCAGTCCCAGTACTCTTCCAGGGTCTCGCCCTTCCAGGCGAACACCGGGGTGCCGGTGGCGGCAATGGCGGCAGCGGCGTGGTCCTGGGTCGAGAAGATGTTGCACGAGGCCCAGCGCACGTCGGCACCGATGTCCTTCAGGGTCTCGATCAGCACCGCGGTCTGGATGGTCATGTGCAGCGAGCCGGTCACGCGCACGCCCTTCAGCGGCAGCTCGGCCTGGTACTTGCGGCGGATCGACATCAGGCCCGGCATTTCGTGCTCGGCGATGTCCAGTTCCTTGCGGCCCCAGTCGGCCAGCGTGATGTCGCGGATCTTGTAATCACCTTCGGTGGAGAAGGTCTTGGCAACAGCGTTCATTCGTGTGCTCCGGTTGTGGGCGAGCGGGTGCTCGCATCTAGCCGGGCGCCGTTGTTACAAAGCCACCTTACCGAGCCTGGCCGGGCCTCATGGGATCCGGTCGCAGCGCCCCTCGGCAGGGGAGAACCCCCATTATATCGCGGCCCCGGCGTGACATCCGGATGACCCAACCATCGGCAGGTGGGATCACGTGCACGGCCTGTTAAGGTCGGTGTTTTCACGCATCACACAGGTGGAACGATGAGCATGCACGCGCGCCGCACACGGCGCTGGACCGGCCTGGTCCTGTCGATGGGACTGCTGGCGGTGGCTCCGCTGGCCTGGGCCGCGTCCCCGCAGCCCGCCCAGGTACAGGCCCAGGGCGTCAACGGCTACGAACTGCCGTCGGCGGCGCTGCAGGCGGTGGTGGACGCGCCGCGCGCGCCCTCGCTGTACCTGTCGCCACGCCGCGATGTCGCCGCGATGATGCAGATGCCGTCGCTGCCGTCGATCCAGGTGGTGGCGCAGCCGGAACTGAAGCTGGCCGGCCTGCGCATCAACCCGCGCACCTTCTCCGACAGCCGCTTCAGCTTCGGCGAGAAGCTGTGGCTGATGAACGTGGCCGACGGCAAGGAACGGCAGATCAGCGGCCTGCCGGCCACGCTGTCGATCGCCAGCGTGATGTGGTCGCCGGACCAGAAGTGGCTGGCCTTCAACCAGGTCGACGCCGCCAGCGGCGCCAATGAACTGTGGCTGGTGGATGTGGCCGGCGGCAGCGCCCGTCGTCTGGTCGCCGGCCTGAACACGGTGATCGGCAGTGGCTACCAGTGGCTGCCGGACAGCCGCGGCCTGGTGGTGTTCACCCGTCCGGCCAACCTTGGTGCGGCCCCGGCCGCCGACGGCATTCCGACCGGCCCGGCCGTGCAGCAGACCAGCCAGGGCGGCGGCGTGGTGTCGATCCGTACCTACCAGGACCTGCTGAAGAACGAGGCCGACGCGCGCCAGTTCGATTACTACGCCACCACCCAGCCGATGGAAGTCAGCCTGGATGGCAACACCCGCGCGATCGGCGCAGCTGGCATCTTCATGGGCTTTGCGGTGTCGCCGGATGGCCGCTTCGTGCTGCGCCAGCCGGTGCAGCGGCCGTATTCCTACGTGGTGCCGGTGAGCAGTTTCCCGCGCCGCATTGAAGTGATCGACCGTGCCAGCGGCAAGCTGGTGCACACCGTGGCCGTGCGTCCGCTGGTGGAAGGTTTGCCGACCGGCAACGACGCTGAAGTGACCGGCGTGCGCGATATCAGCTGGCGTGGTGATGCCGATGCCACGCTGGTCTGGGCCGAAGCCCAGGACGGCGGCGACCCGAACAGGGAGGCCAAGGTGCGCGATGCGGTGCTGATGCAGGCTGCGCCGTTCGACAAGCCGCCGGTCACGTTGGCCCAGCTCGGCAGCCGTCTGGTGGGCATCAACTGGGGCCGTGGCGACCTGGCCCTGCTGACCGAGTCGTGGTGGAAGACGCGCAAGACCAGGACCTGGCTGATCGCCCCGGACAATGCCGGAGCCGAGCCGCGCCTGCTGTGGGATCGCGACGGGCAGGACCGCTATTCCGATCCGGGCCGGCCGCTGTTGTCCAGCGACGACCGCGGGCGCTCGCTGCTGCAGACCAGCGCCGATGGCAGCAGCCTGTATCTGGCCGGTGCCGGTGCATCGCCGGAAGGCGATCGTCCGTTCGTGGACCGCTTCGACGTTGCCACGGGCAAGGCCACCCGCCTGTTCCACTCGCAGGCGCCGAGCTATGCGCTGCCGGTGGCGTTGCTGGACAACCAGGCCAGCTCGCTGCTGCTGAGCCGCGAGAGCCCGGATGAGCCGGCCAACTTCTACGTGCAGTCGCTGGCCGATGCCGGTGCTGCACCGCGTGCGCTGACTCACTTCGCGCATCCGCTGCCGCAGTTGAAGGGCGTGCAGAAGGAGCAGATCCGCTACAAGCGCAAGGATGGCGTCGACCTGACCGCGACCCTGCTGCTGCCGCCGGGCTACGACCCGAAGCGCGACGGCCCGCGGCCGCTGCTGATGTGGGCCTACCCGGGCGAGTTCAAGAGTGCGGCTGCGGCCAGCCAGGTGACCGATTCGCCGTACCGCTTCAATTCGGTCAGCTACTGGGGCCCGCAGGCGTTCCTGGCCAAGGGGTATGTGGTGCTGGCCAGCCCGTCGATGCCGATCATCGGCGAGGGCGACAAGGAGCCGAACGACACCTACATCGAACAGTTGGTGGCCAACGCGCAGGCAGCCGTGGATGAAGTGGTGCGCCGTGGCGTGACCGATCGCGATCACATCGCCATTGGTGGCCATTCCTACGGTGCGTTCATGACCGCCAACCTGCTGGCGCATACGCGCCTGTTCAAGGCGGGCATCGCGCGCAGCGGCGCCTACAACCGCACGCTTACGCCGTTCGGCTTCCAGGCCGAGGAGCGCAACTACTGGCAGGCGCAGGACGTCTACCAGAAGATGGCGCCGTTCAACTACGCCGACAGGATCAAGGATCCGATCCTCTTCATCCACGGCGTGGACGACAACAACTCCGGCACGTTCCCGATGCAGAGCGAGCGCATGTTCGCCGCAGTGAAGGGCCTGGGTGGTACCGCGCGCCTGGTGATGCTGCCGAACGAATCGCATGCCTACCGTGCACGCGAGTCGATCATGACCATGCTGGCCGAAAGCGAGCGCTGGCTGGAACAGACCATCGGCCCGGCCGAGCAGGGCAAGGCGAAGAAGAAGCGCTGACGTGACCCGGTAGTGCCGGCCGCTGGCCGGCAACCTCATGGACCTACGCGACCTGAGGTTGCCGGCCAGCGGCCGGCACTACCAGATGAAACCATTTTTGCAACGCAGCACGATGCCCGTTCTGGGATAGGCTTGGGGTCTGGATCCGATGACCGAGGCCTGTGCGTCGCCGATGAACGAGTACCGCAGCAGCATCGAGTTTGCTTCCCCCGATCTTCCGCTTCGCGATGATGTGCGCCGGCTCGGCGCGCTGGTTGGCGACCTGCTGGTTGAACAGGTCTCCGCCGCCTTCCTCGACGATGTGGAAGACGTGCGCACCCGCGCCATCGCCCGCCGCGAGAACCAGGCGCCGTTGTCGGAGCTGGCCGATGGCCTGGCCGGGCGCACGCCGCAGCAGGCCGAAACCATGGTGCGGGCCTTCAGCACCTACTTCCAGGTGGTCAACATCGCCGAGCGCGTGCATCGCATCCGCCGTCGCCGTGACTACCAGCGCGCCGGTACCGCAGGGGCGCAGCCCGATGGCCTGCAGGATGCACTGCAGCACCTGAAGGCGCAGGGTGTGGGCCTGGACGAGCTGGCGCAGTGGCTGCCACGCATCGACATTGAACCGGTGTTCACCGCACACCCGACCGAAGCGGTACGCCGCGCGCTGCTGGAAAAAGAGCAGTTGATGGTGGCCAGCCTGGTCGACAACCTCGACGGCCAGCGCACCCCGGGTGAGGCCGCCGCCGATGCCGCGCGCTTCCGCATGGCGCTCACCGCGTCGTGGCAGACCACCGATTCCTCACCGGTGCGGCCCACCGTGGATGACGAGCGCGAGCACGTCGGCTTCTATCTGGTGCAGGTGCTGTACCGGGTGATTCCGGTGCTGTACGAATCGCTGCAGCAGGCGTTGCGCGATACCTATGGCGAAGAACTGCCGCTGCCGCGCCTGCTGCGTTTCGGTACCTGGGTGGGCGGCGACATGGACGGCAACCCGAACGTGGATGCCCATACCATCCGCAATACGCTGGATGCGCAGCGGCAGGCGGTACTGGGCCGTTACCAGAAGGAACTGCTGCAGCTGGCCAGCCTGCTCAGCCAGTCCACCGAGCGGGTGGGCGTAAGCGATGCACTGCAGGCGCGCGTGGCGCAGTACCACCAGTTGCTGCCGCAGGTGCAGTCGCGCCCGCGCCATGCCGACATGCCCTACCGCCTGCTCAATGACCGCATGCGTGCACGCCTGCAGGCCACGCTGGATGACGGCGAAGGCGCCTACGCCGGCCCTGATGAACTGATCGAGGACCTGCAGTTGATCCTCGACAGCCTGCGCGCCAACCGCGGCGAACATGCCGGTGGCTTCGCCGTACAGCGCCTGCTGTGGCGGGTGAAGACCTTCGGCTTCCACCTGGCACGGTTGGACGTGCGCCAGGAATCGAGCGTGCATGCGCGCGCGCTGGCCACCGTGCTGGGCGGCGACGCAGCGTGGGACAGTCTCGATACCGTGGGGCGTGCGCGTCTGCTGGCGCCGCATGCCAGTGGTGACGCGCCGTTGCCGAAGGGCGACGACGAAGGCAACCAGCGTCTGGATGCGGTATTTGCGGCGTTGGCCGATGCGCGTGTGCGCCATGGTGGCGATGCGCTGGGCAGCTACATCATCTCGATGGCACACGACCGCAGTGACGTGCTGGCCGTGCTTGCGCTGGCACGCCGTGGCGGCCTGGTGGAAGCGGGCGGGGCGGTGCCGCTGGATATTGCGCCATTGTTCGAAACCGTGGACGACCTCAAGCGTGGCACCGCGACCCTGCGCGACCTGCTGGCCGACCCGGTGTACCGTGCGCATCTGCGTGCACGCGATGACGTGCAGATGGTGATGCTGGGGTACTCGGACAGCAGCAAGGACGGAGGCATCGCTGCCTCACGCTGGGGCCTGCAACGTGCACAGGTGGAACTGATGGAAGTGGCGGCCGAGGCGGGCATCCGCCTGACCTTCTTCCATGGCCGTGGCGGTTCGATCAGCCGTGGTGGTGGCAAGACCACGCATGCGGTCGACGCCTCGCCGCGCGGGAGCATCGATGGCCGCCTGCGGGTGACCGAGCAGGGCGAGGTGATCCACCGCAAGTACGGCATCCGTGCATTGGCCCTGCGCTCGCTGGAACAGGCCACGGGTGCGGTGCTGCGCGCCAGCCTGCGCCCGCGTGCAGCGGAGCCGCGCGAGGATGACTGGCGGCCGGTGATGGATGTGGTCGCCGGCTCCAGCAGCGAGGTCTACCGCACCTTCGTCGGCCAGTCTGGCTTCATGGACTACTTCCGCACGGCCACGCCGATCGACGTGATCGAGCGGATGACGCTGGGTTCGCGTCCGTCGCGCCGGCTCGGTCAGGACGCAGCACTGGGCAACCTGCGTGCGATTCCGTGGGTGTTCGCCTGGAGCCAGGCGCGTGCCGTCATTCCCGGCTGGTATGGCGTGGGCAGCGGACTGCAGGCGGCGGTCGATGCTGGTCACGAGCAGACCCTGCGCGAGATGGCACGTGACTGGCCGTTCTTCCGTACCTTCCTGGACGACATCGCGATGGTGCTGTCCAAGGGGGATATCACCATTGCCGAGCAGTTCTCGCTGTTGTCGGGCGACCTGCACGGGCGCTTCTTCCCGCAGGTACAGCGCGAACTGGAACTGACCCGGCACTGGCTGCTGGCGCTGATGGACCAGCAGACGCTGCTCGACCACGATGCGCGGCTGTCGCTGTCGATCCGTCTGCGCAATCCCTATGTCGATCCGATCAGCGTGCTGCAGGTGGATCTGCTGCAGCGTTGGCGCGAAAGCGGGCGCGAGGATGACGAGCTGCTGCGCGCGCTGGTGGCCTGCGTGAACGGTGTTTCGCAGGGTGTGCAGAACACCGGGTGAAATGCATCCGCCGGGCGTGGCCCGGCGAATTCGAAATGGTAGTGCCGGCCGCTGGCCGGCAACCTCATGATGTCTGGCAGCACGCGCGAGGTTGCCGGCCAGCGGCCGGCGCTACCTCACTCTTCCGGCGACGGCGGGTTCGACGCCAGCAGTTCCAGATGGCGCTGCTCCATTTCCTGGCGCAGTTGGCGGCGGATCAATGCGGCTGCCTGGCGGCGCTTCTCGTCCGACGTGACCGGCTGCAACGACGGCACCGGCGTCGGCCGGCCTTCCTCGTCCACGGCCACCATGGTGAAGAAACAGCTGTTGGCGTGGCGCACGCTGCGCTTGAGGATGTCCTCGGCCACCACCTTGATGCCGATCTCCATCGACGAGGTGCCGGTGTAATTCACCGAGGCCAGGAAGGTGACCAGCTCGCCCACCGCGATGGGCTGGCGGAACATCACCTGGTCCACCGACAGGGTGACCACGTAGCTGCCGGCGTAACGGCTGGCGCAGGCGTAGGCGACCTGGTCGAGCAGGCGCAGGATGGCGCCGCCGTGGACCTTGCCGGAGAAATTGGCCATCTCCGGCGACATCAGCACGGTCATGGACAGCTGGTGGGTTTTGAGTTCGGTCGACATGGGGCGATTGTATCGGCAACCGGTAGTGCCGGCCGCTGGCCGGCAACCACGCGATTGTTTCCGGAGGCCATGAAAAAGCCGGCCAGCGGCCGGCTCTACCAGAAGCAGAAGGGCCGCGTGAGCGGCCCTTCGTGTTTCTTACTTCAGCTTCGCATCGGCGCGCAGGGCGGCAGCGCGGTCGGTCTTCTCCCAGGAGAAGGCCGTGGCGTTGACGGTCTCGCCTTCGCCGTTGAGGTAGCTGAACTCCTTCGGCTTGCGGCCGAAGTGGCCATAGGCCGCAGTCTGCTGGTACATCGGGTGCACCAGGTCCAGCATCTTGATGATGCCGTACGGGCGCAGGTCGAAGTGCTTGCGGATCAGCTTCTCGATCTTGTCGTCGCTGATCTTGCCGGTGCCGAAGGTGGTGACCGAGATCGAGGTCGGCTCAGCCACGCCGATGGCGTAGGAGACCTGCACTTCGCAACGGTCGGCCAGGCCGGCGGCAACCACGTTCTTGGCCACGTAGCGGGCCGCGTAGGCTGCCGAACGGTCGACCTTGGACGGGTCCTTGCCGGAGAAGGCGCCACCACCGTGACGGGCCCAGCCGCCGTAGGTATCGACGATGATCTTGCGGCCAGTCAGGCCGCAGTCGCCCACCGGGCCGCCGATCTCGAACTTGCCGGTCGGGTTGATGTGGAACTTGGTGCCCTTGTGCAGCCACTTGGCCGGCAGCACCGGCTTGATGATCTCTTCGCGGACGGCCTCGATGAGGTCCTTCTGCTTGATGCCCGGGGCGTGCTGGGTCGACAGGACCACGGCGTCGATGGCCGAGACCACGCCGTTTTCATAGCGCAGGGTGACCTGGCTCTTGGCGTCCGGGCGCAGCCACGACAGCGGCGAGTTCTTCTTCTTGCGGATCTTGGCCTGCTGCTCGACCAGGCGGTGCGACAGGTGGATCGCGGCCGGCATGTAGCTGTCGGTCTCGTTGGTGGCATAGCCGAACATCAGGCCCTGGTCGCCAGCGCCCATTTCTTCCGGCTTCTTGCGATCCACGCCCTGGGCGATGTGCGGCGACTGCTTGCCGATCAGGTTCAGCACGCCACAGGTGGCGCCGTCGAAGCCGACGTCGGAGCTGTCATAGCCGATGTCCGTGATGACCTTGCGGGTCAGCGCTTCCAGGTCGATCCAGGCGCTGGTGGTGATCTCACCGGCCACAATGGCAACACCGGTCTTGACCATGGTCTCGCAGGCCACGCGGGCGCGCTGGTCCTGGGTCAGGATCGCGTCCAGCACCGCATCGGAGATCTGGTCGGCAACCTTGTCCGGATGGCCTTCGGAGACCGACTCGGAGGTGAAGAGATAGCTGGACATCAGGCGTAATATCCCTTGATTCGGATGGAAAGATGGGCGCGAATGATACACGGGGTGCGCCGCCTGTGCATTGTGAACCTGTACCGGTTGCCGGTGGTTAAGCCCGCGTAGCCCCGGCAGGGGCCGTCCGGCCGGGATTGGGGCTCAGCCTCGAGGTCCAGTGTTCCACCAGCGTGACAACGCAGCGGGCGGCTACCGGCCCCGACTGCGCGGGCCACAACGCCCGGCAGCGGCTGTGCGGCCGTCATCGTTCTGCCCAAAAACCGCCATCTGGCTGCCGCCTGCCGGGCGCAGGCTGTCGGCCAATCCGGCCGCCGGGCATGAGTGGATCCGCCATGCAGGAACTTGAACAGCGTCTCCAGCAACGCTTCCCCGATTGGTTCCATGGCCGCCGGGGCCAACTGGCGCGACCACTGCTGCGCAGCGTCGGTCGCTGGTCGCGGCTGGACCAGATCGAAGCCTTCCTGCAGCGCAGCTCAGGCCTGCGTGGCTTCGGCTTCGTCGCCGCCGGCCTGGAGTTCATCGACGGCCAGTACCAGGTGGATCCGGCCGCGCTGGCCAGGATCCCGGCCACCGGCCGCCTGCTGATCGTCGCCAACCATCCCTCCGGGGCACTGGATGCCCTCGCTCTGCTGGACGCGGTCGGCCGCATCCGCCGTGACGTGCGGATCGTGGCCAACGACCTGTTGGGGGCAATCGCGCCACTGCAGGACCTGCTGCTGCCGGTACGCATCCTCGGTGGCAAGGCCCAGCGTGGCAGCCTGCATGCCGTCGAAGAGGCGCTGGCCGCCGAGCAGTGCGTGATCGTGTTCCCGGCCGGCGAGGTCTCGCGGCTGTCGCTGCGCGGCATCCGTGATGGTCGCTGGCAGCGCGGTTTCGTCCGCTTTGCCCGTGCCGCTGGCGCGCCGGTGCTGCCGGTGCGTGTGGAGGCGCGCAACTCGGCGCTGTTCTACGGCGCCTCGACCCTGTTCAAGCCGGCGGGCACCGCGCTGCTGGCGCGCGAGATGTTCACCCGTCGTGGCCGTCCGCTGCGGCTGCGCATCGGTGAGCCGATGCAGCTGGGCAAGGGCGGCGACCCGGGCGCACAGCTGCTGGCGGTGCGCCGCGCGCTGTATGCGCTGGGCCGTAATGGGGCCGCGGGCGATGCAGCTGCTGTAGCAGGCCCCGAGCCGCTGGCGTCCCCGGTGCCGCCTTCACAGGTGGCCGCAGGCATCGCCGCGGCGACCCAGCTGGGCCAGACCGCCGACGGCAAGCAGATCCTGCTGGCGACCTGTACCGCCGATTCGCCGCTGCTGCTGGAGCTGGGGCGTCTGCGCGAGCTGACCTTCCGCCAGGTAGGCGAGGGCACCGGGCGCAGCCGCGATCTGGACGATTACGATCCGCGGTACGAACACATCGTGATCTGGGACGCGGCCGCGCAGCGCATCGCCGGCGCCTACCGGATCATGCGTGGTGCCCACGCGCTGGCCCGGCACGGCCTGTCCGGGCTCTACAGCGCGTCGCTGTTCCGCTATTCCGACGACGCCATCACCCACATCGCCGAAGGCCTGGAACTGGGCCGCAGCTTCGTGGTGCCTGATTACTGGGGCAGCCGCAGCCTGGACTACCTGTGGCAGGGCATCGGTGCCTACCTGCAGTGCCGGCCCGGCATCCGCTACCTGTTCGGCGCCGTGTCGATCAGCGCAGCGCTGCCACGCGATGCACGCGAGCAGCTGGTGGCGTACTACCAGCGCTACTACAGCGGTACCGCCGGCCTGGCCGAATCGAACCGCCCGTTCCAGTACTTCGCCGCGCCGCCAAGTTTCGGCGAGCTGGATGCAGGTGCCGCGTTCGATGTGCTCAAGGCCAACCTGGCCGCACTCGGCACCGGCGTGCCGACGCTGTATCGCCAGTACACCGATCTGTGCGAACCCGGTGGCGCCCGTTTCCTTGCCTTCGGTGTCGACCCGGACTTCAGTGATTCGATCGACGGCCTGATTGAAGTGGACCTGTGCGCGATCAGGCCGAACAAGCGCAAACGCTACCTGCGCGACGCGGGGGCGCCGGCATGAGCGCGCTGGCGAACCTGTCGCCGCACCGGCGCGCAGTGTTCGTCTCCGACGTGCACCTGGGGTCACGTCATTGCCATGCCACCGAGCTGGCGCGGTTCCTCTCGCAGCTGCGCTGCGAACGGTTGTACCTGGTGGGCGACATCATCGACCTGTGGTGGATGGCGCATCGCCGCGCCAACTGGCGCCAGTCGCATAGCGAAGTCATCCAGGCCCTGCACGCGCTGCGCCGTGCCGGGACCGAGATCGTCTACATCCCCGGCAACCATGACGCGTCACTGCGCCACGTGTGCGGGCTGATGCTCCCAGCGATGCAGGTGCGCCGCCGCGCCATCCATGTGACCGCCGATGGCCGTCGCCTGCTCGTTGCGCATGGGGACGAGTACGACGGCGTGACCCACTTCGGTGGCCTGCAGGAAAAGTTCGGTGACTGGCTGTACTACCGCATCCTGACCGGCAACCAGGCGTTGAATGCGGTGCGGCGGCTGCTGGGGATGCGCTACTGGTCGCTGTCGGAGTTCCTGAAGAAGCGCAGCGGTGCGGCCGAACGCTACATCGAACGCTTCGTGCAGGCCGGGCTGGACGACGTGCGGCGGCGCGGACTGGATGGCATCGTCTGTGGCCACATCCACCGCGCCGCGCTGATCGAGCGCGATGGCCTGGTCTATGCCAACGACGGCGACTGGGTGGAGAGCCTGACCGCGCTGGCCGAAGACCATGATGGCGCGCTGCGCCTGCTTGACCACAATGGCCAGACCCTGGTGGAACTGCCGGGCGCGCGCATCAAGCAAGCGGCTTGACCCACTCTTGTAGAGTCGAGCCATGCTCGACTGCTCTTCTCAGACTGCCCCGCGTACAGCAGTCGAGCATGGCTTGTATGTTCCTCCCGGCTCCTACGCGGTATGTAGGAGCCAGGGTGGAGGGACCGTCAAGCATGCATCTGCGGATACTAGCCGACAGACGAGTCGAGCGATCCCCATCCCGCACACGAACGTCGATAAAGGATCGTACGGCCCCCAAAGGGGATCGTCGATGTAGGCAAGCTAACGTCGGTGCGGTACCACCCCAGCCCCTTAAAGATAGCTGGGAGCCGTACAAATGTCTGATTCTCTCGATATTGGCGTGGACGTGGACTCCAAGGAGTTCGTACCGGCAGTGGCCGACCGCAAGGCCGGCGACAGGATCGCCAACACCCGGGCCGGCATAGCCCAGTGGCTCAACACCTTGCCCCAGCGATGCCGGATTGGCATGGAGGCGACGGGGCGGTACTACGAGTTGTTGGCTCGGATGGCTGGCCAGGCAGGCCACGTTGTCTATGTGATCAATCCACGTCTGATCAAGCACTACGGCCGGGCGACGGGCTCGCGTGGCAAGACGGACGCCATGGACGCCGAAGCGATCGCCCGGTACGTGAAGAAGGAGAACGATCGCCTGCGTGAATACGTACCGCGTACCGATGAGCAGCAGCAGATGCACGATTTGCTGCGCAAGCGGCAGACGCTGGTAAAGACACGCGCGCGCCTGGAGCAATCCTTCGGGGTAAGCAAAAGTGCCCCCGGGGAGCTGTCAGATCTGTTCTGCGCTCTGGCTGGGACGCTGTCCGAGCTGGAAAGCGAACTGCAGCGCTTGGGTCGCGATGGAGAGCATGGCGCGCTCTACAAGCGCCTGTTGACCATCCCTGGTATCGGCCCTGCCGTCGCCGCTCACCTGATTTACTACATGACGCGCTGGCCGTTGGCCAACGCCAACGCGTGGATCGCCTGCACGGGCCTGGATCCCCGGCCTAACGAGTCTGGCGGCAGAACGGGACGGCGTCGGCTGTCCAAACAGGGCGCGCCAGTGCTGCGCCAGATGCTCTACATGGCCGCAATGGGGCTCAAGCGGTGTCGCCAGGGGCAACCGCTCTACGACGAGCTGTCAAAACGCGGTCACCCCAGCACCGCCGTCTTCAACATCCTGGCCAGAAAGCTGGCCAGGATCGCCTGGGGTGTCTTCAAAAGCGGCCGGGACTTCGATCCGGCCATGCTGAAGGTGGGTCAAGCCTGCTTCCAGCAGGCTTGACCACGAACATAGGATCTCGACTCTACAAAAGAGCGCGAGCGGCTGTGCCATCAAGACGGCACGCCCGCAAGCCGCTAGCATCGGCCCATGGATTCCCTGACCCAGATCGTGCTCGGCGGCGCCGTCGCTGCTGCCATCGCCCCGCCCGGACATCGCCGTGCGGCCCTGCTGGCCGGTGCCGCGCTCGGCACCCTGCCGGACCTCGACGCCCTGTGGCTCGGCTTCACTGCCGCCGACCCGGTGGCGAACATGATCGAGCACCGCAGCTTCAGCCACTCGCTGCTGGTGCTGCCTTGGGTGGCGGCACTGATCTGGTGGTTGTTCAAGCGCTTCGGCAATGGCCGCGTCGCCCAGTCACCGGTGCGCTGGTTCTGGGCGATCCAGCTGGCGCTGGTCACCCATCCCATGCTGGATGCGTTCACCGTCTACGGCACCCAGCTGTGGTGGCCGCTGCGCCCACACCCGACCATGGGTTCCAGTGTCTTCATCATCGATCTCGGCTACACGGTATGGCTGCTGCTGGGCTGCGTGCTGGCCTGGTTTGGTCGCGCCCGCCCCTGGGCTGGCAAGGTGCTGGGTGTGGCGTTGCTGGTCAGCAGTGCCTACCTGGGTTGGGGCCTGATCGCCAAGGCGCAGGTCGACCGTGCTGCCCAGCAGAGCCTGGCGGCGATGGGCCTGGGCGATGCGCCGCGCTTCTCGGTGCCGATGCCGTTCAACACCCTGCTGTGGCGCGTGGTGGCAATGACGCCGAACGGCTACGTGGTGGGCGACCGCTCGCTGGTGGCCGACCACGGGCCGATGCGGTTCGAAGGCCACGCATCCAACGTGCAGGCCTTGCGCGAAGCGCAGGCCATCCCGGCGGTGCAGCAGCTGACGTGGTTCAATCGTGGCTTCATGCGTGCGCAGGTGGTGGACGGCCGGCTGGTGCTGAGCGACCTGCGTATGGGGCTGGAACCGGACTACACCTTCAACTTCGCGGTGGCCGAGCAGGCTGATGGGCAGTGGCGGGCGATCACGCCCGAGCAGGTGCGGGTGGATTACAGCAGCCCGGCTGCACGCGCCGACGTCGGACGCCGGTTGGCCGCGATGTGGCAGCGGATCTGGCATCAGCCGGCAGCACAGCCGGGTGCGGTCGACCACAGCGCCGTGCATTGATCCGTAGATCCACGCCATGCGTGGATGGCGCGGACATCGGCGATGGCAGCCACGCATGGCGTGGCTCTACTGCCTCCATCGGCGGTGCAGTGTCGCATCCGTAGATCCACGCCATGCGTGGATGGCGGGGTGCATCGGCCAAGGCAGCCACGCATGACGTGGCTCCACCGAATCAATACACCGTGGCGCGGCCCTGCACGAACGAATAGAAGAACACCGCGTTCGGATCGTTCTGCACCAGGCGGAACTCGCGACGCATGCCTTCCACGGTTTCCTCGTCCACCGATCCGGCCTGCAACAGCTGGTCGGCAGCCGACAGCAGCAGTTGTTCCCAGAACGCGATCATCGTCTTGCGACGGGCCGGTTCGCGGTTGTCCAGGTGGATGGTCTTGATCTCGGTGTGCACGTCGCGGAAGCCGCCGGCTAGCAGCAGGTTGCCCAGCTTGGCGCCGACGAACGGATCTCCCCCGTGGTCGTACTGGAAATCGTTGAAGGCCATCCAGTAGCGCCAGATATGCGGCGAATACGGGTCGAGCAGGAACGAGGCATTCA
Source organism: Stenotrophomonas sp. 28608_Sma (assembly GCF_056486185.1). Lineage (NCBI taxonomy): Bacteria > Pseudomonadati > Pseudomonadota > Gammaproteobacteria > Lysobacterales > Lysobacteraceae > Stenotrophomonas > Stenotrophomonas sp. 28608_Sma. The sequence goes on from NZ_CM151308.1 coordinate 799,170, forward strand.
TCACCTCGGTGATGTAGACCGGCGAACCCGGGGCCAGCACGCGGCGCACTTCGCTCAATACGCGTGCTGGTGACGGCACGTGCTCCAGCACCCAGCACAGGAACGCCGCGTCGAAGCTGCGTGCTTCGAACGGCAGCTCGCCGGCGTCGGCCTGCTGCAGGGTGTAGCGGTCGCTGCACCACGGTGTGCGCGCCAGGTTCTCGCGCGCGGTGGCCAGCTGTGTTTCGCTCAGGTCCACGCCGGTCACGTGCAGATCGGGGAAGCGGCGCAGCAGGATTTCGGTCTGCGCGCCGACGCCGCTGCCGACTTCCAGCAGGCGACGCGCGCCGCTGTAGTCGATCTGGCCGAAGATGCTCGATTCCAGCAGCCGTGCCTGGGTCATCAGGCGCTGCTGCTCGGTGCCGGAGAATCCGTGCAGGTAGGTCGGGGAGGAAATCGGCGGGGTCATGGGGGCGGGCTCTTGTAGCGTCGAGCGTGATCAATGGAAGGGGCGCGTAGAGTCGAGCGTGCTCGACTGTTCAGAAAGCCAGTCGAGCACGCTCGACTCTACGGTGTGGAGCAGTCGAGCAAGCTCGACTCTACGGATCAAGGCAGTCGGGCGGGTTACGAGGGGCTGGCGCGCTCAGGCTGCCGAAGACAACGCCGGTTCCCCGGCAATCAGGCGGTCGAAGTACTCGGTCGTCAATGCGATCTGGCTGGCCGGATCTTCGGCACGGTTGACCACCGCGCGGAAGGCGGCATTCTCCGGTCGATCCTTGGCGTACCAGCCCAGGTGCTTGCGCGCGATGCGCACGCCCTGCGGCTCGCCATAAAACGCATGCAGTGCATGCAGGTGGCCGAGCAGGATGTCGCGCACTTCTGCCAGTGACGGCGGCGGCAGTTCCTCGCCGGTGGCCAGGTAATGCGCCACCTCGCGGAAGATCCATGGCCGGCCCTGTGCCGAGCGGCCGATCATCACTGCATCCACGCCGGTTTCCTTCAGGACGTAGGCGGCCTTCTGCGGCGAATCGATATCGCCGTTGGCGATCACCGGAATGCGCAGTGCGGCCTTGATCTCGCCGATCGTGGCGTACTCGGCCTGGCCGGTGTAGTGCTGGTCGCGGGTGCGGCCGTGCACCGCCAGTGCGGCGATACCGCTGTTCTCTGCGATGCGCGCGATCACCGGACCATTGCGATGGTCGCAGTCCCAACCGGTACGGATCTTCAGCGTGACCGGCACGTCCACCGCGTTGACCACGGCTTCGAGGATGCGCGCCACCAGCTGTTCGTCGCGCATCAGTGCCGAACCGGCCCAGGCGTTGCACACCTTCTTGGCCGGGCAGCCCATGTTGATGTCGATGATCTGCGCGCCGTGGTCCACGTTGTAGCGGGCGGCTTCGGCCAACTGCTGCGGCTCGGTGCCGGCGATCTGCACGCTGATCGGTGCCGGCTCGCCGTCATGGTCCATGCGATGGATCGACTTGCGCGTGGTCCAGAAGCGCGGGTCGCTGATGGTCATTTCCGAGGCGGCCAGTCCCGCGCCCAGCCGTTTGCACAGCAGGCGGAAAGGCTTGTCGGTGACGCCGGCCATGGGCGCCAGCACGACGTTGGGGGCAATGGTGTACGGGCCGATCTGCATGCGCCCATTGTAGGGCGCGGGCGGCGGTACGGCCGTGTCGGGCGCGGTCCGGTTCAGGCCGATCCGCACCCAGCTCATGCCGTACCGGCATCAACAGATGCTTGACGGTTGCTTCCGCCGCCCCCAAGGGCGGGCGATGGTAGGCGGCTACCCCAGGCTCTGCCAGGCCTGGCGGGTCCCCAGCGCGAAGGCCAGCCCCAGGCTGAGGCAGGCCAGTGAACTGAGTACCCAGAAGTGCCGGCCGTTGTAGCCGGGCCGGAGCAGCGCCAGCCCGAAGCCCATCGCCGCGCGCACCAGCAACAGCAGGGCGATGCCCGACAGCACCGGACGGCTGGCCGGCAGCGGCGAATGCCAGCCTGCGGCTGCCAGCGCGTACAGCGTCCAGGCCACCAGCACGGCAGTAATGCCGGCGGTCATCAGTGGTGGCCACCAATGCCCCGCCTGTGCCAGCCGGACCATGCGCTGGCCAGCGCCGAACCACCGGTACCAGGGTGCCCCAAAGGCAATGCAGCCGATATGCAGCAAGGCTGCGATGGCACTGCCGGCGGCGGCAACCAGCAACCAGGGGAATCCGTCCATGTCCTGCCCGTGCAGAGAAGCTGCGCGGATGTTCGGCGAGGGGCGGGGTGAGGGCAATGCGGCAGGCGGTCGCAGAGCTGGACAATGGGCAAAAGAAAGGCCCGGATGCCAGCGCACCCGGGCCTTCCCATCCACGCATGGCGTGGATCTACTTCACTTCCACGTCGGCCGGGGTGAAGCGCGGCATTGCCGCAGCAGCGCCTTCCTTCTCGGTCGAACGACCGGCGAACTGGTTGGCGAAGCGCACGTGGCGGGCGAACGGGGCGTCGGCCACCTGCGCCAGCGACGCGGCCAGCGCACCGTTGAAGGCGTCACCGGCACCGGTGGTGTCGATCGCCTGCACCTGTTCGGCACCCACGCGGTAGTACGGCTGGGTATCGCCGCGCAGGTTCTCGTCGGCATGCGACACGAATACACCCACCGAACCCAGGGTCACCACCACGGTACCGTTGCCGACCAGCTTGCGGCACAGCGCATGCAGGCTGGCACCATCCAGCGCGGCGACGTCGTTGGCATCCACGCGCTCACCGACATGGCGGCCGAGCAGGGCTGCGAACTCGGTCTCGTTCGGGGTGATCACATCGGCCAGCTTGAGCAGGCCGATGGTCGAAGGGGCGTCGGCCGGTGCGGTGTTGAGCACGGTGGTGACGCCGGCCTCGCGGGCCGTGGCCAGCGCCGCTTCGATGGTCTGCACCGGCGATTCCAGCTGCACCAGCACCACCTTGGCGCCGGTCAGCAGGGCCTGCTGCTGTTGCAGGAAGTCGGTGCTCAGCGCGGCGTTGGCACCCGGTCCGATCACGATGGTGTTGCGGCCACGGGCATCGACGTAGATGCCGGCGGTGCCGGTCGGCTCGCTGCTGGCCTCGGCGATCAGCGCGAATCCATCCTGCGCGGCCAGCTCACGGGCGGTGGCACCACCGGCGTCGTCGCCCAGCGCGCATACGAAGTGCGTGTCGGCACCGGCGCGGCAGGCCGCCACGGCCTGGTTGAAGCCCTTGCCACCGGGGCCGGTGCTGTAACGGCCGGCAATGGTCGCACCCGGTGCCGGCAGCGACTCGCACCGCCACACGTGATCGACATTGAAGGAACCGACGACAACGACACTGCTGCTCATAGGGAATCTTTTCTCAACCAAGGGTTCAACTGAAGTGCGTCAGCACGCCGGCGATGGTCGCCGTCATGAAGGTGGCAATGGTACCGCCCAACACCGCGCGCAGGCCGAACTTGGCCAGATCGTGGCGACGTTCCGGGGCCAGGCCGCCGATGCCGCCGATCTGGATCGCGATCGAGCTGAAGTTGGCGAAGCCGCACAGCGCGTAGGTGGCGATCAGGCGACCTTCCTCGGACAGGCTCACGCCGGCGATCTGACCGTTCACGATCTGCGACAGCTCGGTGTAGGCCACGAACTCGTTGATCACGACCTTCTGGCCGATCAGCGAACCGACGGTGGTGGCATCGGCCCACGGGGTGCCGATCACCCAGGCGATCGGGGCCAGCACGTAACCGAAGATGGTCGACAGGTTGGTCGGCTTGCCGATGGCAGCGGCCAGGCCGGTCACATCGCCGATCCAGGTCAGCGGGGCGTTCAGCAGCGCGATCAGGGCGATGAAGGCCAGCAGCATCGCACCGATGTTCAGCGCCAGCTTCAGGCCGTCACCGGCGCCGGCTGCGGCCGCGTCGATGATGTTGCTGGAGGTCTTCTCGACTTCCATCTTCACCGTGCCGCGGGTCAGCGGGGTGCCGGTTTCCGGAATCAGCAGCTTGGCCACGACCAGCGTGGCCGGCGCGGCCATGATGCTGGCCGCCAGCAAGTGCTTGGCGTAGAAGGCCTGCTGCGCCGGATCGCCACCGCCGAGCATGCCCACGTAGGCCGCCAGCACGCCGCCGGCGATGTGCGCCATGCCGCCGATCATCATGGTCAGCAGCTCGGACTGGGTCATCCTGGCGATGTACGGGCGCACGGTCAGCGGCGCCTCGGTCTGGCCGATGAAGACGCTGGCGCAGACGCTGGTGGTTTCCGCACCCGACACGCGCATCACCTTGGTGATCGACCAGGCCATCACGCGCACGATGCCCTGCATGATGTTGAGGTGGTACATCACCCCCATCAGCGCAGAGAAGAAGATGATGGTCGGCAACACCTGGAAGGCGAAGATGAAGCCGTAGTTCTTGGTGTCCATCAACGAGCCGAAGATGAAGCCCGAGCCCTCGTTGACGTAGCTGAGGATCTTGACGAAGCCCTTGCCCAGCGCGTCGAACACGTCGCGCCCGCCCGGCACCAGGATCACCAGCGCCGCAAAGGCGATCTGCAGGGTGATACCGGTGGCAACCAGCTTCCAGTCAACCGCGCGCTTGTTATTGGAAAACAACCAGGTGATGCCGATCAGCACCGCCAACCCGAACAGGCCGAAGCCGATCCTGCCCAAACCTTCGACCATGTGAGTGACTCCCCTAGGGCGTCGCGAAAAACGGGAAGCCTAGTGCAGGGCAGGGGCCGGGGCAAGAAAAAGCAGCGTGCGCGCGGCCAACGGTACCGATCAGGCCAGCAACGGCAAGGGCTTGCGGCTGGCGGCGGCGGGTAGAATGGGGTTCGATCCCGGCCCGGATGCGGGCCCGCAGCAGGAGATTCGCATGCAATACCGTCGCCTGGGCTCCACCGGCCTGCCGATTTCCGCCTTGTCCTTCGGCGCCTGGGTGACCTTCGGCGACCAGGTCCCGCGCGATGAGGCCCGCAACCTGGTGGCCGCCGCCTGGGATCATGGCGTCAACTTCTTCGACAACGCCGAGGGTTATGCCAACGGCCGTGCCGAACAGGTCATGGGCGACGTGATCACCGACCTGCGCCTGCCGCGCGACGGTTTCTGCGTGTCCAGCAAGGTGTTCTTCGGCAGTGCCAAGGACCCGCGGCCGACCCAGCGCGGCTTGTCGCGCAAGCACGTGACCGACGCCTGCCATGCCGCGCTCAAGCGCCTGAGGGTGGACTACCTGGACCTTTATTACTGCCACCGCCCGGATCCGGACGCGCCGATCGCCGAGACCGTGCACGCCATGGATACCCTGGTACGGCAGGGCAAGATCCTCTACTGGGGCACCTCGGAGTGGTCGGCGGCGCAGATCCAGCAGGCGCTGGACATCGCCGAGGCGCGCAACCTGCAGGGCCCGTCGATGGAGCAGCCGCAGTACAACCTGTTACACCGCGAGCGGGTCGAGGTCGAGTACGCGCCGCTGTATGCGGGTGCCGGCCTGGGCACCACCATCTTCTCGCCGCTCGCCTCGGGCCTGCTCACTGGCAAGTACGACCAGGGCATCCCGGCCGATGCGCGGCTGGGGCGGGAAGGCATGGAGTGGTTGCAGGGCCTGGTGCTGGGGGCCGACGCCGGGGCCCGCCTGGGCCAGGTGCGGCGCTTCAGCGAGGTGGCACGCGCGCTCGGCCATGCCCCGGCCACGCTGGCCATCGCCTGGTGCCTGCGCAACCCGAACGTTTCCAGCGTGATCCTCGGCGCAAGCCGGGTCAGCCAGCTGCTGCAGAACCTGCAGGCACTGGACGTGCTGGAGCAGGTCGACGCGGCCGGCTGGGCCCAGGTCGAAGCCGTCTTCGCCTGACAACCCTTTGGAGAGTCGAGCCACGCTCGACTCCAGGTTGGTCGGGCCTTTGTAGAGTCGAGCCATGCTCGACTCCGCACGTAGCGCGGGCATTTCCAGGCGACGGCGCGAGAGCAGTCGAGCGTGGCTCGACTCTACAAAAGCCGTGTGCCCCCACCTTTCAATATATGAAATCTATCGAATTTCAGAATTCGATCATTAATCTCATCAATCAAATTGAGAATGGTTGTTGATTGTCAACTGAGAATCATTATCATTTAACTCGTCCCTCGCACGAGTCCAGATGCTCATGAATGCTCAACCTGTACTGCTGCGCCCCGAAACGCTGACCCTCCGCGATCGACCGGTCCGCGTCGTTCCGCCGGAAGAGGTCATCGACAGCGAAGCCCTGCTCAAGGGCCGTCGTGAAATCCTGATCCAGCACGGCGACCGCTTCTATCGCCTGCGGCACACCAGCAACGACAAGCTGATCCTGACCAAGTAATCGCGGCCTGGTCGCCCGCCTCCCTCCCTCCTGCCGGCAGCGCCGACAGGGTGGGCGACCCGTCCGCTCCCGCTCTCTCCCCCTCGGTCTACCGCGTGCACCTTCCGGGTGTGCCGGTAACCGGGGGTTCCCCTGCCTGACCGAACGAACCCGATGACCCGCCATACCGCCCTGTGTCTTGCTGTCTGGATGGCGTTGCCGCTGTCCGCCCACGCTGCTGCCACCGCCGCCCCTGATGCGCGCGAATTCGATCGGGTGCAGGTCACCGCCACCCGCACCGAGCGGGCCGTGAGTGACGTGGCGGCCACCGTGGACGTCATCGACCGCGAGCAGATGGACCGGCACCTGGTGCAGGACATCAAGGATCTGGTGCGCTACGAGCCGGGCCTGTCGGTCACCCGCAGCGCGACCCGCTTCGGCCTGGATGGTTTCCGCATCCGTGGCCTGGACGGCAACCGTGTGCGCATCCAGACCGATGGCATCGTCATGCCGACCCGGTTCGACATCGGTTCGTTCGCCAGTTCCAACCGCAACTTCACCGACCTCGATACGCTCAAGCGCGTGGAGATCGTGCGCGGCCCGGCCAGCTCGCTGTACGGCTCCGATGCACTGGGCGGCGTGGTGGCGTTCGTCACCAAGGACCCGGCCGACTACCTCAAGGACGGCAAGAACAGCTACTTCGGCCTGAAGTTCGGCTACGACGGTGAGTGGAAGGGCCTGCTCGGCGGTGCCACCGCCGCCTTTGGTGGCGACCACTGGAGCGGCCTGGTCAACGTCAACCACCACCAAGGCCAGGAAACGGACAGCAAGGGCACGGTGCGCAGCGACAACGACACCCGTACGGCGTCCAATCCGCAGGACCGCGACGGCCGCAGCCTGCTCAGCAAGCTGGTCTACGCACCGAGCGAAGACCAGCGCTTCCGCCTGACCGTGGAAGGCAACGAAGACACCACCGATACCAATGTGTTGTCGGCGATTGCCAGCGTTGCACCGCGCCCCGGCGCGATGGCTGCGGCTACTGGCATGAAGTCCCACGACACGCAGAAGCGTACCCGCGTGTCCTTTGCCCACGAAATGGATGCGCTGGACCAGCCGTTCGCCGACAGCCTGCATTGGCAGGTGTATGCGCAGAACAGCGAAACGCGGCAGCAGACCGACGAGACCCGCACCGACGGCAGCCGCCGTCACCGCGTGTTCTCCTTCGACCAGCATGCCTTTGGCCTGCAGGCGCAGTTCAACAAGGCGTTCAGCACCGGCAGCGTCGAGCACGCATTGACCTACGGCTTCGAAGGCACCCGTACCGAGATCCGCCAGAAGCGCGACGGCTACCAGGTCAACCGTGCCGGTGTGGTCAGCAACACCGTTACCCCCGACACCTTCCCGGTGCGTGACTTCCCGATCAGCAAGACCACCGAGTTGGGCCTGTACGCGCAGGATGAAATGCGCCTGGCCGACGGCAAGCTGTCGCTGGTGCCGGGCGTGCGCGTGGACCGTTACGAGCTGAAGCCGGAAGTGGACAGCATCTTCGCCGAAGACAACCCGACCACGGCCGTGGCGCAGCTGAAGAAGACCAGCGTGTCGCCGAAGCTGGGCATGGTCTGGCGCTTCACCGACCAGTGGTCGCTGTTCGCCGGCTATGCGCGTGGCTTCCGTTCGCCGCCGTACAACGACGTCAACATCGGCCTGACCAACGTGGCCTTCGGCTACACCGCCATCGCCAACCCGGACCTGAAGCCGGAAACCAGCGACGGCTACGAGCTTGGCCTGCGCTTCATCGCGCCGGCGGCGTACGTCAGCGTCAGTGGCTACTACAACGACTACAAGGATTTCATCGAGTCCAACGTCGATACCGGCCGCAACGCACAGGGTTTGACCGTGTTCCAGTCGCAGAACATCGCCGACGCGCGCATCTATGGTGCGGAAATGAAGGCCGGCATCGAATTCGGTGAGCTCAGTCCGGCGCTGAAGGGCTGGGCGCTGCGCAGTGCGTTGGCCTGGTCGCGTGGTGACAACCGGACCGATGACGAACCGCTGGCCTCGGTCGATCCGTTGCGTGGCACGCTGGGCCTGATGTACGACACCGATACATGGGGAGTCGAACTGGCCGGCACCTTCGTGCAGCGCAAGAAGCGCCTGCCGCCGCCTGCTGCGCAGACCAATCCGAACGCACCGGCGCCGTTCGTCTACCAGCCGGCCGGCTACGGCGTGCTGGACCTGATGGCGCACTGGAACTTCGCACCGGGTGCGACCTTCAATGTCGGCGTGTTCAACCTGGCCGACAAGCGCTACATCGAATGGTCGTCCATCACGCCGAGCCTGATCACCAATCGCGCACTGAGCGATCGTTTCAGCAGCCCGGGCCGCACCTTCTCCGCCAGCCTTGCCGTTTCCTGGTGACCTCATGAGCCGAGCACTGTCCGCACGCAGGAATGACTCCATCGCCGCGCCGCACAGCGCGGCCTGGCCGACCCCGGCACAGCTGGCCACGCTCGGCACCGTGCTGTGCCTGTACCACGCCGACGGCAACGAGCTGGGCGGCTGGCGCCAGGCCGTACGCGTGCATGCCTGCCAGGGCGTGGACAGCGAAGGCCTGCGCGAAAGCCTGTGCTTCCTCGATGGCCGCGGCCGCTGCGTGTGGCGCCTGTACCTGCTGCCGGACAGCGACTTCCTGGCCTGGGACCGGCTGGTGGCTGCGCTGCCGCCGGGGCCCGAGCACGACAGCGATGGCAGCGTCGGCGAACGCCTGTGGCGGCGCCTGGCCGGTCATCTGGGTGGCCAGCGCTGGCGCCTGTGCGCGCTGCGCCTGCATGCCGCCGACGATGGCCGCACGCTGGCCGCCAGTCTGTCGACCCTGTCCTCGCTGGGCGCAGCCACCGCGCGCCGCATTGCACGGCTGGAAGGTGCCGAAGGCGAGCTGGCAATCGACGATTGCTGCTGTGCCGATGCCGCGCGGCGTCCGGCGCCGCGAATTCCCGGCGACCTGCCGCTGATCCGCCTGTGACCCACTCCTGATGGAACGCCTGTCGGCCACGGACGGCCTCTCAACGCATCTGCAACCCCGAAGGAAGACCCCGATGAAGCTCCAGACAGCCAGCGCCCTGCTTGTGCTCGCCGCCAGCGGCGTGGCCAGCGCGCAGCCCTCCGATATCGCCCGTGACCACGACAGCATCCTTGCCATGCAGGGTGAGTACACCGTGGACTTCGCCTTCGACGAGACCGTGCTGCTGAAGCCGGGCTACGAGCGCGCGCCGGCGATGCGCAGCGGCGGCAGCGAAGTGGTCATCGTGGTCGAAGACACGCCGAAGCGCATCGTGCTGCAGCACCTGCTGCTGGACGAGAAGAGCGGCCACATCACCAAGCACTGGCGCCAGGACTGGGTGTACGAAGCACCGAACCGTTTCGAGTTCAGTGCCGACCAGACCTGGAAGGTGCGCAGCATTCCGGCGGCGGTGAACCAGGGCGCCTGGACCCAGTGCGTATACGAAGTGAGCGACGCACCGCGCTATTGCGGCACCGGCACCTGGACCTACACCAACAACGTGCCGAGCTGGACCAGCGACCTGAGCTGGCGTCCGCTGCCGCGCCGCGAGTACACCAAGCGCAGTGACTACAACGCGCTGGCCGTGATCAACCGCCACACGCTGACCCCGAACGGCTGGACCCACGAGCAGTTCAACACCAAGGTGCAGCGCAACGCCGATGGCAGCCAGGTGGAGACCGCCCGCGAGTTCGGCTTCAACGACTACGTGAAGACCACCGAGGTCGACTTCACCCCGGCGCGCAACTACTGGAAGGCCACCGCCGGATACTGGGCCAAGGTGCGCCAGCGCTGGGATGGCTTCCTCGGCCAGGCCCCGGGGGTGCACCTGAAGACCAAGATCGACGGCATGGCGATGATCATCCCGATGTTCACCCAGGCCGAAGAGATCCAGGCCGGCAAGAAGGTGAAGGACAAGCAGATCGACGACGTGTTCGCCAAGTACGTGGAAAAGGCCCAGTAAGTCGAGCCCTGCTCGACTCATGGCGCAGATCCTCTGGTCAGGTGCAGCGCCGCGTATCCGCTTCTGGTAGGTGCCGAGCTTGCTCGGCACGCTCTTCGCCGGCGATTGCACGTGGCATCCATGCTCGGGGTCGCGTTACATGGCGCCTGATGCGTATCGCTTTGACGTAATTCGCCACATTCTCTCGAAACCTCCGCTCGGAGGTTGGGTGTGCGATAGGGTGGCTGCCCACGCCGCCCTTGATCATCCCACCGATGAAGCTCTCCGACCTCTGTAGTCAACTGTTGTCCGGCGAAGCCTGTGACGACATCGACAGTTTCCATCTCGAAATCGACGACTTCGAGGAGGTGGAACTTGTCTCGCGCTTGAGTCGGATTGATGGAGTGCTGGAGCGCCTTGGGCCTCGATGGACCTCGGCCTATCTGCTCAGTCTCTGCAGTCACGTGCTTTCAACAGTCCGCATTTCCGGTCGTGCACGTGATTCAGCCGATGCGAAGATGTTCCTCGCATTGAGCTTCACCGACTTCGAGCTGCACGCGCAAGAGGGCATCCTGCTTCCAAGCGTCTTCTATTATCCAGGCCCCGAAGGGGTTGCGTTCGGGAGCCACCGTCGGCACGAATCCGACAGGGCGGCTTCGGCTGAAATCGACATCGTGCGCTCCGTGTTCGAAGATGCTGGCATGCTCGCTGGATTTCGCTTCTGCGAGAGCCGCACTGATGGTCCTCCAGGTCACGACGTGGTTCGTGTCCTTGCGATTCCATTGCTCGAAAATGAGGTTCGCTGATGCTCGTGGAAGAGCGCCAGTTGTTCGAAACGTACCTGTCCGATCCGCAGTTCATGATCGTCTCGAACAGCATTTCCTCGACGCGTTCACGGCCGGCATCCAGACGGCCAATCTGCGTGCTGAAGACTTCCGCAGCCCGCATTACAACGTGTTCTTCGTCGATGGTACGAAAGACCGCGAAGCCAACCCCATTTTCTCCGCCAAGCATCTGATCAGCGGCAACATCGTCCGTATCGTCATTTTCGAAAGCCCTCCGGACTACACCGAAGTCCACAACCGGGTAGGGGATGACAATGCCAAGGACGAGCTCTGCGTGTTCACAGCGCTTTCGGGAATGCAGCGTGCGATGGATACGACCGTGGCTTGGGCAAAGCAGCAGGCGTTGTGAGCCGCATCCACGCATGGCGTGGATCTACCAACCCCTGCTTCCGGTAGGTGCCGAGCTTGCTTGGTAGGCTCTTCGCCGGTGATCGCACACCGCATCCACGCGTGATGTGGATGTGCCGTGCCGGATATCTGCTCCTGGTAGGTGCCGAGCTTGCTCGGCACGCTCTCCATCGGTGATCGCACGCTGCATCCACGCCATGCGTGGATGCGGTGCACTCAAGACGCCTTCTCGCCCAAGGTGGTCAGGTCCAGCCCGGCGTCCTGGAACGCACGCAAGGTGGCCTGCAGGCTGGCCTCGTCATCGCGGGTGCGGACGCCCATGACAGCTTGGTGGCAACGCACTCGATCCGTGCTGCAGGCGCTACGGTCCGGCAGCAGCAGCGCGGTCTGTGCGACGAGGATCGCCATGTGCGCCACTTCCTTTCTCGGCTTCGGTTGGCCCCGGTAGAACCGGTCGAACTCAGCACGCAGGTCGGCCACCACGCCGGCATCGCTGCGCGTGCGTGACACGCTGGCCGGAACCAGATAGGTCGGGTGGCCCTCGAGGAAGGCTTGCGCTTCATCAGCCAGCACCGTTTCCAGCACGAAGGCCTGCACCGCGTCAGGAACATAGCCCTCCGCCGCGCGGGCGCCTGCGGGTAGCACCGCGGTGAGCAGCGGGGAACTGGCCAGAAGGATGCGCAGACAGAGGCTGTATTTCATCTTCATTCCTTGAACCTCGGGAGCGCGGGAGCAACGTTCCGCGCTTCCGGACGATCTGATCGGGTGGGGCGCGCAGCATAGCGCCCCCCCGAGCGTGTCACGATCGCGTCAGGCTTCGCGCAGGGCCAGTGCCGGTGGCGTATGCAGGATCGCGCGCGTACCCCACCAGCCTGCCAGCAGGCTCAAGCCGATGCCGACCACGCCGCCGATCAGCAGGCCCGGCCACGGCGGCAGCAACGGCAGTTCGAACACCTTCTGCGAGACCGCCACGCCGATCGCAGCGGCCGCGCCCACCGCCAGCAACGCGGCCAGCGTGCCCAGCGTACCGAATTCCACCAGCACCGCGCCACGCAGCTGGCGACGGGTCGCGCCCAGCGTGCGCAGCACCGCGCTGTCGTAGCGCCGTTCGCCCGCCGTGGCCTGCAGCGCGGCCAGCAGTACCAGCACGCCGGCCAGCAGACTGAACACCATCACCAGCTGCACCGCCTGTGCCACCCGTTCCATCACATCGCGCACCTGCGAGATCACCGCATCCACGTCCAGCAACGACAGGTTCGGCTGCGCGCGTACCAGCTCGCCCAGTCCGGCGGCCTTGCCGGCCGGTAGATGGAATGCCGACAGCAGGTTGTGTGGCGTATCGCCCACCGCATTCGGGTTCAGCAGCACGAAGAAGTTCGGACGGAAAGTGTTCCAGTCGGCCTTGCGCACGCTGGTGACAGTGAACTCGCGTTCCTGCTCGCCCACCGCAATGGTGATGCGGTCGCCGGGATGCACGCCGTAGCGCTTGGCCCAGCCGATTTCCACCGAGGCTTCGGCGGCGGTGCTGTCTGCCTTCCAGAAGGTGCCGTTGACCAGTGTGTTGGCCGGCGGGAAGCTGCTGCGCCAGCTGAAGTTCAACGGCCGGTTCTCGTCGTCGTCATCGCGCTGGCCTTCGCCCTGTGCCGGCTGCCCGTTCTGCTCAGGCGAGCGGTCCACGCGCAGCGGCGGCTTGCCGTTGATCGCGATCAGGCGGCCAGTGGCCATCGGTTCGATGCTGGCGTCGTTGGCGCCCAGTCCACGCAGTGCGGCCAGCACGCTGTCGCGCTGTTCGGGCTGGATGTTGATCAGGAAGTAGTTCGGCGTATCCGCGGGCAGTCGCTCGCGCCACTGCTGCAGCAGGCCGGGGCCGGTCACCGCCAGCAGCAACAGCGCGCACAGCGACAGCGACAGCCCCACCAGCTGCATCACCGCCAGCATCCGGCGCCGGGTCAGCGCGGCCAGTCCCAGCCGCCAGTGGCCATGCAGGCGGTGCTGCAGGCCGCGCAGCAGCTGCAGCAGCACGAAGCCGACCACGCCGGCCGCCACCGCCAGCGCGGCCAACCCGCCCAGCACCCACAGCGCCAGCTTGAGATCACCGGTGACCTGCACCGCCAGCAGCAGGCTGGCCGCCAGGGCAGCCACGTAGGCCAGCAGCGAGGCCGGCGGCAGGGCGGCGAAGGAACGGTTGAGCACCCGCATCGGCGGCACCCCGCGCAGGCGCAGCAGCGGCGGCAGGCCGAAGCCGAACAGCAGCAACAGCCCGATGCCGGCACCGGTCAGCGCAGGCATTGCCTCGGGCAGCGGCAGGCGCTGCGGCACCAGGCTGCCCAGCACCTGCACCAGGCCTTCCTGCGCCGCCATGCCCAGGCCGATGCCGAGTGCGCAGGCCGGCACCGCCAGCATCAGCAGCTGCAGTGCCAGACCGGACAGGATGTCGCGCTGGCGCGCGCCCAGGCAGCGCAGGATCGCCACCTGGTCGATGCGGCGCAGGGCGAAGCGGTTCGCCGCCAGCGCCGTGGCAACACCGGCCAGCAATACCGCCAGCAGCGCGCTGAGGCCGAGGAAGCGCCCGGCCAGGTCGAACGCCTGGCGCACGCCACGCTGGGTGTCGTCCACACTCAGCAGGCGCAGGCCCTTCACCTGCGGCAGCAGCCATTGCCGAAGTGCCGCGATCGGTTCTGCTGCTCCGGCGAACATCAGCCGGTAGTTGATGCGGCTACCCGGACCGAGCAGGCCGGTGCCTTCCACATCGGCGCGGTTGACCAGCAGGGTGGGGGAAAGCGTAAGCAGGTCGCCGCCGGTATCCGGCTCGGCCTCGATGATGCCGGCGATGCGCAGCGTGCCAGCGCCGAATTCAAGGTCGTCACCGGCCTTCAGTCCCAGCCCCTGGAGAAGGCGTGGGTCGGCATAGGCCTGGCCTTTGGCCGGCATGCCGGCGTTGTCGATCAGGGCGCCCCCGGGCGTGGCCCGCACCCGCAGCGTGCCACGCAGCGGATAGCCCGCCTGCACCGCCTTGATGCTGGCCATCTGGCTGGCATCACCGTTGAAGAGCACGCTGCCGAAGCTGGCGATACGGGTGTAGGCCAGTCCGCGCCGCTGCGCCTCGTCGGCGAACGCCTGCGGCGGGTCATCGCGCCCGGCGATGCCGAGGTCGCCGCCTAGCATTTCCGCTGCGCTGCCGGTCAGTGCCAGGTTGACCCGGTTCACCAGCGTGCCGACTGCGGTCATCACCGCCACGCCCAGCACCAGCGCGGCGAACACGGTCAGCAGGTCGCCGGCCAGCGCCTCGCGGCGCAGCGCGCGCCACGCGTGTTGCAGCAGGTTCATGCCTGCGCCCCACGCTCGACCGGCAGCAGGCGGCCGTCGTCGATGCGGTGGATGTACTGGCAACGCTGGGCCAGGCGCAGGTCGTGAGTGACCAGCACCAGGGTGGTGCCGCTGCCGGCGTTGAGTTCGAACAGCAGGTCGCTGATGTGCTGGCCGGTGGCGTGGTCCAGCGAGCCGGTCGGTTCGTCGGCGAACAGAATGCGCGGGCGGGTGACGAAGGCACGTGCCAGTGCCACGCGCTGCTGCTCGCCGCCCGACAACTGGCGCGGATAGTGGCGGGCGCGATGGGCCAGGCCGACCTGGGCCAGCACTTCTTCGACCCGCGCCCGGTCTTCGCGCCCGGCCAGTTCCAGCGGCAGCGCGACATTCTCGGCGGCGGTCAGTGCCGGCAGCAGATGGAAGCTCTGGAACACGAAGCCGACTTCACGCGCGCGCAGCTGGGCGCGGGCCTCCTCGTCCAGCGCCGCCAGGTCCTGGCCGGCCAGCGCGATGCGGCCGCGGCTGGGCAGGTCCAGCCCGGCCAGCAGGCCGAGCAGGGTGGTCTTGCCGGAACCGGAGGCGCCGACGATGGCCGCGCTGGTCCCTTCATGGACGGTCAGGGTGATGTTGTCCAGTATGTGGACTTCACCCTCCGGGCCCTGCACGGATTTGCCGACCCGGTCGACGGCGATGGCAACGGACGCGCTGCGGGGGGACAGGCTGTCGATGAGGAGACTCCAATGCGCAAGACGGGATGGAGCCGGCGAGCCGGCGTGATGATGGTGCTGCTGCTAGGGTTCCTGCTGCTGCCCGGGCTGGCGTGTGCCAAAGGTCCGGCTGGCACCGTGCTGGTGCTCGGCGACAGCCTCAGTGCTGCCCACAATATCCCTGCCGACGCCGGCTGGGTGAGCCTGCTGCAGCAGCGGGTCACGCAGCAGTCGAAAACGCCGGCGCGCATCGTCAACGCCAGCATGAGCGGGGAGACCACCGCTGGCGCGCTGACCCGCCTGCCCGGCCTGCTGGCGAAGGAAAAGCCGACCGTGGTGGTGATTGCCCTCGGCGGCAATGACGCACTGCGCGGGCTGACCCCGGCGCAGGTGCAGGGCAACCTGGAAAAGATGGTGCAGGCCAGCCAGAAGGCCGGTGCCAAGGTGCTGCTGCTGGGCATCGACGTGCCGCCCAATTACGGGCCAGCCTATCGCCAGCGCCTTGCGGCGGCCTACAAGGCGCTGGCCACGCAGTACAAGTTGCCGCTGCTGCCCTTCCTGCTGGAGGGCGTGGCCCTGCAGCCGGGCATGATGCAGGCCGACGGCCTGCACCCGAC
Source organism: Stenotrophomonas sp. 28608_Sma (assembly GCF_056486185.1). Taxonomy (NCBI): domain Bacteria; kingdom Pseudomonadati; phylum Pseudomonadota; class Gammaproteobacteria; order Lysobacterales; family Lysobacteraceae; genus Stenotrophomonas; species Stenotrophomonas sp. 28608_Sma. Next base: position 815,257 of record NZ_CM151308.1, read on the forward strand.
CGCACAGGCGCAGCCGAAGGTGCTGGACAACGTCTGGCCGCTGCTCAGACCGCTGCTCTGAACCGTTTGTTTACCTCTTGACGGAACTTCACATCGCGTCCACCGTCGATCCGGCATGTTTCACAAAGCTGAAGTTAGAGGGAATCACATGCGTCAGACGAAGGAGACCTCCGGCTTGGTGCTGGTGGTCGAAGACAACCGCAACATCTCCGAGATGATCGGGGAATACCTGGAAGGTCGCGGCTTCGAAGTCGACTATGCACAGGACGGCCTGGATGGCTACCGCCTTGCGGCGGAGAACAGCTATGACGTCGTGGTGCTCGACTTGATGTTGCCGCGCCTGGATGGCATCGAAGTGTGCCGTCGCCTGCGCAACGATGCGCGCAAGTCCACCCCGGTGCTGATGCTCACGGCACGCGACACGCTGGACGACAAGCTCACCGGCCTCGGTTTCGGCGCCGATGACTACCTGACCAAGCCGTTCGCGATCCAGGAGCTGGAAGCCCGCCTGCGCGCGCTGATCCGCCGCGAGCGTCGCCAGGTCGGTTCGGAAGTGCTGAAGGTCGCCGACCTGGTGCTCGATCCGGTCAGCATGCGTGCCACCCGTGCCGGTACCGAGCTGCAGCTGTCGCCGATCGGCCTGCGCCTGCTGACCATCCTGATGCGCGAATCGCCGCGCGTGGTCACCCGCCAGGAGATCGAACGCGAGATCTGGGGCAACGGCCTGCCGGATTCGGACACCCTGCGCAGCCACCTGTACAACCTGCGCAAGATCATCGACAAGCCGTTCGACCGTCCGCTGCTGCATACCGTGCAGAGTGCCGGCTACCGCATTGCCGACATCGCCCAGCCGATGGCCTGAGCAGGCCCGCGCCGGTGCAGCCGCAGGCCGGGCCGGGCTGCGGCCAGGCACAAGGGCAGGGGATGACCGTCCGGCAGTGCCGCCGGTCATCGCCCGTGCATCCCAACGGCGCGGTGCGCTGCCTATAATCGCAGCGCTCTGACCGGGACCCCGCAATGCCGCACGGCCTGCCGCGCAAGATCCGTATCGCTTTCATCCTGCAGGCAGTGCTGGCCAGCCTGGGCATCCTGCTCGGTGCGTGGCTGGTTTCGCTGGTGATCAAGCACAGCCTGGTCGGCGCCGCCCTGCGCGAGGAGGCGGCGTACTTCTGGACGCTGCACGAGGCCTCGCCGGTGCAGCCGCCACCCAACACCCAGAACATCCGTGGCTACCTGCTGGAAAGCGGGCAGTCGGCCCTGTCGTTGCCGGCCAATCTGCGCAACCTGGAGCCCGGCTTCCACGAACTGCCCAAGGACGACCAGCTGGTGCTGGTCGATGTGCGCCCGGCCGGCCGCCTCTACCTGGTATTCCTGCGTTCGCGTGCGGAGATGCTGGCGTTCTGGTTCGGCATCGTGCCGGTGCTGCTGACCCTGCTGGCGGTGTATGGCGCCAGTTGGGTCACCTATCGTGCGTCCAAGCGCCTGGTATCGCCGGTGAACTGGCTGGCGCGGCGCGTCTCGCGCTGGGACCCGGGCCACCCGGAGGCGGCCGACCTGGAGCCGAACAAGCTGCCGGCGGACATGCAGGGCGAGACCCGCCAGCTGGCGGCCGCACTGCATTCGCTGGCCAACCGGGTCAGCGCGCACGTGGCGCGCGAGCGCAATTTCACCCGCGATGCCAGCCATGAACTGCGCACACCGCTGACCGTCATCCGCGTGGCCAGCGACATGGCGCTGGGCGATGACAGCCTGGAGCCGCGCCTGCGCCGCAGCCTGCAGCGCATCCAGCGTGCCGGCCGTGACATGGAGGCGGTGATCGATGCCTTCCTGATCCTGGCCCGCGAGGCCGACGTCGAACCCCAGGTCGAGCTGTTCGACGTCAATGACATCGTCCGCTACGAAGTGGACAACGCCAACGAACTGCTGGGTACGCGCCCGGTGTCGGTGCATCTGCACAGCGATGGCCCGGTGCAGCTGCATGCGCCGCCGCGGGTGCTGCAGGTGGTGGTCAGCAACCTGGTGCGCAACGCGTGCAGTTACACCGATGAGGGGCGCATCGACGTGCATGTGCACAACGATCGGGTTGTGGTGCGCGATACCGGTATCGGCATGTCGGCCGACGCACTGTCGCGGGCCTTCGAGCCGTTCTACCGCGCCGAGCCGAGCCGCCCGCAGGGCACCGGCCTGGGCCTGTCGATCGTGCGCCGGCTGTGCGATCGCTTTGGCTGGAAGGTCAGCCTGGCCAGCGAGCCGGGTCAGGGCACCGAGGCCACGGTGATCTTCCGGTAGAGGGCTTTTGCCGGGCTGCGCCCGGCACCCGCCGAGGCGACATCAACATCAAAAGCGGGCATTCCGTGAAATGGCGGGGCGGTGTGGGTTTGCAGGACACGCCGTAAACCCGTCCATGGGGGCTCGATGGCGCCATCCATGGCGCCAACGGTCCTGCAAACCCACACCGCCCCGCCTTCGACAGTTTCCCGCGATCCGCAGTAGATCCACGCCATGCGTGGATGGGGTTGCTCAGTTGCACTTCACCTTCGGCGCCAGCGCCTTGGTCCAGATCGCATAGCCGGCCGGGGTCATGTGCAGCATGTCCTCGCGGAACAGCGACGCATCCGGCTGGCCGTCGGCGCCCAGCATCGGCGTGTAGACGTCGGTGAAGCCGGTATTGGGCAGCTTGGCCAGCGCGGCCTTGATCAGCGTGTTGGCCTCGTTGATCGCCGGCAGCAGGTGCGCGCGCGACGGGCTTGGCTTGATCGACAGGTACTCCACCTTCGTCTTCGGCAGGTCGCGATGCACGCGCTGCACGAAGGCAACCACATCGTCGCGCACCTGCACGGCGCTGCGGCCGCTGTTGAGGTCGTTGTCGCCGGCGTAGAAGAACACCTTGCATGGCGCATACGGCACCACGATGCGGCCGGCGTACCAGGTGCTGTCGCGGACTTCCGAGCCGCCGAAGCCGCGGTTGAACACCGGCTGGCCGGGGAAGTCGGTGGCCAGGCTCTCCCAGAAGCGAATCGAGGAGCTGCCGATGAACTCGATGCCACCACGCGGCGGCGGGCTGGCCTGGTCGGCGCTGGCGAAGTGGGCCATGTCGCCGGCCCAGGCCACGTTGGAGACCTGCTCGGGCACGCGCGGCGGCTTGGCCGGGCTCAGCGCCTGGGCCAGGGGGGCGGCGGTCAGCAGGCCCAGCATCAGCAGGCAGGTACGGCGACGGGACATCAGGCGCTCCAGCAGGGAAGGGGAAAGCCATCATAGAAGCTGGGGCGGGCCGGGGCTTGCCCCTGGCAGTCCATTCACCGGGCCGGTGCCGGGATGCGGCTGGCGGCCTTGTGGCAAAATGGCGGCCATCTGCCTATCCCTGTGCACCCATGATTCCCTGCCGTGCGTCTGAGCGGTCGCTGCGCCGCGCCCCTGTTGCTGGATGTTCCACCCGTGGCTGATCAGTTCGGCCATCTGCCCCGCGGCCCGCGCCGCATCTTCCAGGCCGCGCGCTGGTCCTGGCAGGGCCTGCGCGCCGCCTGGCTGCATGAGTCCTCGTTCCGGCTGGAGGTCTACCTGCTGATCCTGCTGACCCCGGTCGCGGTCTGGTTGGGCCAGACCCCGGTCGAGCGTGCGCTGCTGATCGGCTCGATGCTGCTGGTGCTGGCGATGGAACTGGCCAACTCGGCCATCGAGGCGGTGATCGAACGTTACGGCAGCGAGATCCACGAGCTGGCCGGCCGCGCCAAGGACATGGGTTCGGCGGCAGTGTTCGTGCTGATGATGAACGTGCTTCTGTGCTGGGCGCTGGTCGTGGTCCCGCATGCAATGGCCGGCAATTACGGCTGATCCCCATTCCCCCACTGCCCTGAAGAGTTTCCATGTCCTTTGAGTTCCTCGCCGACCCCAATGCCTGGGTGACCCTGTTCACCCTGAGCGCACTGGAAATCGTGCTCGGCATCGACAACCTGGTGTTCATTTCCATCGCGGTCAGCAAGCTGCCGGAAGAGCGTCGCCCGTTCGCGCGCAAGCTCGGCATCGCCGTGGCCTGCATCACCCGCATCGCCCTGCTGGTGTCGCTGGCCTATCTGGCGCACATGTCCGCCAACCTGTTCACCGTGGCTGGTATGGGCATCTCCATCCGCGACCTGGTGCTGATCGTCGGTGGCCTGTTCCTGATCATCAAGGGCTACATGGAGATCAAGGAGCTGATCACCGGTGGCGAAGACGAGAACCCGGCCACCAGCAAGGCCTCGGGTGTATTCGGCATGGTCATCCTGCAGATCGCCATCATCGACATCGTGTTCTCGCTGGACTCGGTGATCACCGCCGTCGGCATCGCCGATCACATCCCGGTGATGGTCGCCGCCATCCTGCTGTCGGTGCTGGTGATGCTGCTGGCCGCCAACCCGCTGGGCCGCTTCATCGACGCAAACCCGACCGTGAAGATGCTGGCACTGGCCTTCATCCTGCTGATCGGTGCGGTGCTGATCCTGGATGGCCTGGACGTGCACGTGCCCAAGCCCTACATCTATGCGGCCATGGGTTTCTCGGTGCTGGTGGAATGGCTGAACCTGCTGATGCGCCGCCGCGCACGCGATCACCACGTGCCGGGTGCTGGCGACTGGTAAGCAGATCACAGGCAAATGTGTGTCCCAGAACCCCCGGCCAGCGCCGGGGGTTCTGCGTTATGGGACCCATTGGGCTCGCCGGGCCATGCCCGGCGGGGAGGTTCCCGCCAGCTGTGAATTGGGGTCAACAGTGTTTTCCCGGGGCGAGGCTTAATCCGGGCCGACAAAGCGCGCAGGCTACGCGCTCTTTTCCAGGACCTGCCCCACGCAGGATGACCCCATGAACTCCAGAGCCGCCTTGTTGGCCCTTGCCGTCGGCGCCTTCGCCATCGGCACCACTGAATTCGCGCCGATGGGCCTGCTGCCTGTCATTGCCGACGGCGTCGGCGTGAACATTCCAACCGCCGGCATGCTGATCACCGCCTATGCCGTGGGCGTGATGCTGGGCGCGCCGGTGATGACCCTGCTGATGGGACGGTTTGGCAAGCGCACCGCGCTGATGCTGCTGATGTCGATCTTCGTGGTCGGCAACCTGCTCTCGGCACTGGCCCCGAACTACGGCCTGCTGTTGCTGTCGCGTCTGGTCACCAGCCTCAATCACGGTGCCTTCTTCGGCATCGGTGCGGTGGTTGCCGCCAGCCTGGTGCCGAAGGACAAGCAGGCTGCCGCCGTGGCCACCATGTTCATGGGCCTGACCATCGCCAACATCGGCGGTGTGCCGTTGGCCACCTGGGTGGGCCAGCAGCTCGGCTGGCGCCTGTCCTTCGCCGGTACTGCGGTGCTGGGCCTGGTCGCGATCACCGCGCTCGGCCTCGCACTGCCGGCATCCGCGCCGGGGCCGCGCCCGGACGTGCGCCGCGAACTGAGAGCGATCCTGCAGCCGCAGGTGCTGCTGGCGATGGCTACCACCGTGCTTGGCGCCGGCGCGATGTTCACCCTCTACACCTACGTGGCGCCGGTGCTGACCGAGCTGACCGGTGCCTCCAACGCCTTCATCGCGATGTCGCTGGCGCTGATCGGCATCGGCTTCACCTTCGGCAACGGCATCGGCGGGCGCATGGCCGACTGGTCGCTGGATGGCGCCACCCGCATCCTGCTGGCGGTCCTGGCCGTGTTGATGTTCGTGCTGCCGCTGGCCTTCATGAATCACGCCACGGCGGCGCTGGGCGTGCTGCTGTTCGGCGCGGCGACTTTCGCCATCGTGCCGCCGTTGCAGATCCGAGTGATGCAGGCGGCCAGCGAGGCGCCGGGACTGGCGTCGTCGATCAACGTCGGTGCGTTCAACCTGGGCAATGCCGTGGGTGCGGCGCTGGGCGGTGCGGTGATCAGTTCGGGCCTGGGCTACGCCGCGATTCCGGTGGCCGGTGGCCTGCTGGCGGCCTCGGGGTTGCTGCTGGCATGGCTGGGGCGTCCGCGCACTGCGGTGGCCGAGGCTTGCTGAGGAGTGTTGGATTCCGGCAGGGCTTGCAGCCCTGCACCCGCCGAATCAACGTCAACGTCAACGGCAAAAGCCTGCATTCCGTGGGTTGGCGGGGTGGGTCCGGTTGAGGGGGACGCTGCAAGTACGTCCATGTAAGCTCGGTCGCCGCATCCATGCGGCTCACGCCCCCTCAACCGGACCCACCCCGCCTTCGACAGATTCCCGCGGTCTGTCGGAACGTCGTTCTGCTTTGGCAGGTGTCGACCTTGGTCGACACGAATGCCTGAAGAACCGGCTTTTGCTTTTGCTTTTGCTTTTTTCTGATCTTTCCCGCGGTGGCAGGAAATTGTCCCTGGTCGGGAGGGTGGGTTGGCTGGGGGCGTGAGCCGCATGGATGCGGCGATCGAGCTTACATGGACGTACTTGCAGCGCCCCCCAGCCAACCCACCCTCCCGGCCAACCACAGAGAGCCCGCCAACCACCGCGGAGGGGGCGGCGCCCGATGGCCGGTCTTTCACCCGAACCATGGCATGCTCGGCGCCAAGCCCACCCGGAACCTCCGCCATGCGCCTGTTCACCCGTGTCCTGCCCCTGATGCTGTTGGCCTCCCTGCTCTCCGGCTGCGGCTACAACGCCATCCAGCAGAAGGATGAAGCGGTCAAGGCCAGCTGGTCGGAGGTCATCAACCAGTACAAGCGCCGCGCCGACCTGGTGCCCAACCTGGTGCAGACCGTGAAGGGCTTCGCCAGCCAGGAAGAGCGCGTGCTGACCGAAGTCACCAACGCCCGTTCGCGCGTCGGCCAGATCAACGTCAACGCCGACGACGAAGCCTCGCTCAAGCAGTTCCAGCAGGCCCAGGGCGAACTTGGCAGCGCGCTGTCGCGGCTGCTGGTGGTCACCGAGAACTATCCGGAACTGAAGTCCAACCAGAACTTCCGCGACCTGCAGGCGCAGCTGGAAGGTACCGAGAACCGGGTCACCGTCGCCCGCGGCCGCTACATCCAGCAGGTGCAGGACTACAACACCTACATCCGCTCGTTCCCGCAGGTGATCACCGCCAAGATCTTCGGTTACAAGACCAAGCCGAACTTCACGGTGGACAACGAAGCGCAGATCTCCAACGCGCCGGCGGTCGATTTCGGCAACGCGCCGCAGCAGCAGCCGGCACCGCAGCCGGGTCACTGACCCATGCGCCTGGCCACTGCGCTGCTGGCCCTGCTGCTGTGGCTGCCGCTGGCGTCGCAGGCGCAGCAGCTGGCGCCGATTCCGGCGCTGGATTCGCCGGTGGTCGATACCACCGGCACGCTGGACACCACGCAGAAACAGGCACTGGTGCAGCAGGCGGCTGACCTGCAGCAGCGCAAGGGCAGCCAGCTGCAGGTGCTGGTGGTGCCCAGCACCCAGCCGGAGGACATCGCGCAGTACACCACGCGGGTCTTCGACCAGTGGCAGATCGGCCGCAAGGGCGTGGATGACGGGGTGCTGCTGGTGGTGGCCAAGGACGACCGGCGCGTGCGCATCGAGCCGGGCTACGGTCTGGAAGGCGCCATTCCCGATGCCATCGCCAACCGGGTCATCCAGGAATACCTGGTGCCGCGCTTCCGCAGCGGCGACTACGCCGGTGGCATCACCGACGCCACGGCGGTGCTGGTCAAGCTGATCGACGGCGAAACGCTGCCGGCACCGGTCAGCGGCCATCGCGGGCGTGAGCCCAGCAGTGGTGGCGATACCTGGTTCCTAGCGCTGTTCATCGGTGTGTTCGCCGGCAGCATCCTGCGCGGCGTGTTCTCGCGCGTGCCGCGCCCGCTGCGCGGCCTGCTCGGCGGTGCCGGTGCGGCGCTGGCGGCGTTCCTGTTCACGTCCACGCTGCTGGCCAGTGGCCTGGCAGGCGTCGTAGGGCTGATCGTGGCCATGCTCTCCGGCCATCCGGGCCGCTTTGCCGGTGGCGGCGGCTGGGGCGGTGGCAGCTGGGGCGGCGGAGGCGGCTTCGGTGGGGGCGGTGGATTTGGTGGTGGTGGCGGCTGGGGTGGCGGTGGTGGCCGCTCCGGTGGTGGCGGTGCTTCGGGGGGCTGGTGATGATCCAACGTCTATGTCGGCACGTGTTTTCGCCGTCGGTACGGCGCGCGTTCCCGCCCGCCACATTGCAGGCGATCACCGAGGCCATCGCGGCCGGTGAGCAGCGCCACGGTGGGCAGGTGATGTTCGCGGTGGAAGCGGACCTGCCGCTGGGGGCGCTGTGGCACAGGGTGACCCCGCGCCAGGCCGCCGAGCATGCCTTTGCCCGCCTGCGCACCTGGGATACCACCCACAACAACGGTGTACTGATCTACCTGCTGCTGGCTGACCACGCCATCGAGATCGTCGCCGACCGGGGTCTGCAGGGCCGGGTCAGTCCGGCGCAGTGGCAGCGGGTCTGCACCCACCTGCGCGAGGGCCTGCGTGGTTCCCATCCGGTGGAAGCGCTGCAGGATGCCATCGACGAGGTCTCCAGCCTGATCGAAGGGCACTTTCCGGCCTCGACGCGGTCGAACGATGACGCGTTGCCGAACTCGCCCCAGTTCCTTGGTTGAGCCGGGGCGGCACTGGCCCGAGAATAGGCGTTCAACCGCAAGGCACCTTCCATGATCTATTTCCACGACATCGACCCCATCGCCCTCTCGCTGGGGCCGATCAAGGTGCACTGGTACGGCATCATGTACCTGCTCGGCTTCACTGCGGCCTGGCTGCTGGGCCGCAAGCGCATCGCTGACGGGCGCCTGCCGGGTGTCGATGCCAACGGCTTCTCCGACCTGCTGTTCTACGCCATGCTCGGCGTGGTGCTGGGCGGGCGCATCGGCTACATGCTGTTCTACGCGCTGGGCGATTTCCTGCACAACCCGCTGCTGCTGTTCAAGGTGTGGGATGGCGGCATGAGTTTCCACGGCGGCCTGCTGGGCGTGATTGCCGCCTGCTGGTGGTGGTCGCGCAAGCACAAGCTGCACTTCTTCGACACCATGGACTTCATGGCGCCGCTGGTGCCGCTGGGCCTGGGCTTCGGCCGTATCGGCAATTTCATCGGTGCCGAGCTGTGGGGCAAGTACACCGACGGTAGCTGGGGCGTGGTGTTCCCGTCCGGCTTGCCGGCCCCGCTGAACCAGCTGGACCATGCGACGCTGCAGGCGCAGTTCGCCACCGGCGCGCTGAATCAGTTCGCACGCCATCCCTCCCAGCTATATGAAGCGTTGCTGGAAGGGCTGGTGATGTTCGTGGTGCTGTGGACGGTGTCGGCCAAGCCGCGTCATCGCTACCTGGTCGGTGGCCTGTTCGCGCTGATGTACGGCCTGTTCCGCTTCGCGGTGGAGTTTGTGCGCATGCCCGACAACGGCGTCTACGTGGCCTTCGACTGGCTGACCCGTGGCCAGATCCTCAGCCTGCCGCTGATCGCCTTCGGCCTGGTGCTGCTGGTGATGTCGCGCCGCGCGCCGGTACTGCAGCCGCAGCCGCTGGTAGCTGCCGAGGGCAAGGCATGAAGGCTTACCTGGACCTGCTCTCGCACGTGCTCGAACACGGCGCCGAGAAGAGCGATCGCACCGGCACCGGCACCCGCAGCGTGTTCGGCTGGCAGATGCGCTTCGACCTCAACGAAGGCTTCCCGCTGGTCACCACCAAGAAACTGCACCTGCGCTCGATCATCCACGAGCTGCTGTGGTTCCTGAAGGGCGACACCAACATCGGCTACCTGAAGGACAACCAGGTGCGGATCTGGGACGAGTGGGCCGACGAGAACGGCGACCTCGGCCCGGTCTACGGCAAGCAGTGGCGTAGCTGGGCTACCGCCGATGGCGGTGAGATCGACCAGATGCAATGGCTGGTGGACGAGATCAAGCGCAACCCCGACTCGCGCCGGCTGGTGGTCAGCGCCTGGAACGTGGGCGAGCTCTCGCAGATGGCGCTGATGCCGTGCCACAACCTGTTCCAGTTCTACGTGGTGGACGGCAAGCTCAGCTGCCAGCTGTACCAGCGCAGCGGCGACATCTTCCTCGGCGTGCCGTTCAACATTGCCAGCTACGCGTTGCTGACCCACATGGTGGCGCAGGCCACCGGCCTGGGCGTGGGTGACTTCGTGCACACGTTGGGCGATGCGCACCTGTATTCGAACCACTTCGAGCAGGCGCGCGAGCAGCTGTCGCGTGAACCGCGCGCGCTGCCGACGCTGTGGTTGAACCCGGAGGTGACCGACCTGTTCGGCTTCCAGTTCGACGACATCCGCATCGACGGCTACGATCCGCACCCGGTCATCAAGGCGCCGGTGGCGGTATGAGTACCCGCCTGATTTCCAGCGGCCTGCTGGCGCTGTGCGGCATGCTGCCGCTGGCCATGGTGCAGGCCGGACCGGCCGATGCGCTGTCGTTGGCCAGGCAGGTCAACGAGCAGATCGTGCACAAGCACATGCGCGAGGAAGTGCAGGCGTTCGCCGGGGCATTCAACGGCAGCACGATGATGCCCCAGGATGTTCCGGAAGGGTGCCGGGCGCAGATGCATGAGGCGGTAACCGGGATGTACACGGCGATGACCGAGCATCTGAAGGCCGGTATCGAGGATCCGGTCTATCAGCGCACGCTCGAGCAGCAGCTGGCCAACGTCTATTCCAGCGACCAGTTGAAGGCATTTCTGGCACGTCGTGCCAGCACCGACACCGCTGCGCTGTCGGCAGACATCCTGTCAGGACCGGGCCTGAAGGATATCGAAAAGGCGCAGAAGCAGAAGATCCTCGGTGGCCTGGATGAGCGGTCCACGTCCAACCCTGCGCTGGCTGCGGCGTTGCAGGCTGCCAGTGCCGCGAACGCTGCCTGCGAACGCCTGCAGATCGACGCCAGCTGAGGAGGTGGCAGCAATGAAGCTCTCGATGATTGTGGCACTGGACCGCAACCGTGGCATCGGCCAGGGCAATGCCATGCCCTGGCACCTGCCGGATGATTTCAAGCACTTCAAGGCGCTCACCCTGGGCAAGCCGATCCTGATGGGGCGCAAGACGGCCGAGTCGATCGGCCGCGTGCTGCCGGGGCGGACCAACCTAGTGCTGACCCGCAGCGGCCAGGTGCCGTTCGAGGGCATGCGCGCGGTGGCGTCGCTGGACGAGGCGAAGGCGATTGCCGAAGGCGAGGGCGCCAGCGAGCTATGCATCATCGGCGGCGGCGAGATCTTCCACCAGCTGCTGGACCAGGTCAGTGACCTGTACCTGACCTGGGTGGATGCCGAAGTCCCCGCCGATACCCATTTCCCCGAAGTGGACGTGCAGGACTGGCGGGAAGTGAGCAGCGAGCCGCATCCGGCCGACGAACGTCACGCGTACGCGTTCCGCTTCGTGCACTACGTGCGCCGTTGACCGCCGCCCATCTGTAGAGCCGAGCCATGCTCGGCTGCTGTTGCCGGACACATCCCGTAGCCGAGCATGGCTCGGCTCTACAGGATTGCCTACGGCATCCGGTAATGCCCGATGATGGCGTGCCGGAACAGCAGGTTCTCTTCGCGGGTGCCGCGCGCGATGTTGTGCAGCACCAGCGGCGTGCCATCGGCCAGCTGCCGGTCGGAGACGATGCCCACGTGCAGCAGGCCGTTGCCGTTGAGCTTCCAGGCAACGATGTCACCGGCCGCATAGTCGGTGGCGAGGGCGGTGATCGGTTGCTGCCAGCCCTGCCGTTCGAACCAGCGCATCAGGTTCGGTACACGACGATGATCGATGTTGCGGTCCGGCCGTGACAGGCCCCAGATCGCCGGATAGGCACTGAAGTTGCCGCGCATGTCTTCATGCACGCGTGCCTGCAGGTCCAGGCCCTGGCTGCGCAGGGCGCGCACCACCACATCGGTGCACACGCCGCGATCCAGTGGCACGTCGCCGCCGGGATAGGCCAGCACTTGATAGGCAGGGTCGTAGCGGGTGGTGACGCCGATCTGCGCGCGCGCCGCAGCCACCAGTGGCGGCGAAGGCGCCTGTGGTGGCGTCGGTGTGCGTTCAGCGCTGTCCGCAGCCGTGGGAGCAGTCGGCGAGCCGGGCTGGCAGCCGCTGGCCAGGGCCAGCGTCAGCAGCAGCACCGTCCATGGTGCCCAGCCGTGCCGCGTCATGCCTGCGGCGGGGTGCTGTTGTTGTTGGGACCGCCGGAGCCACCACCACCACCACGGCGACGACGACGGCGCGGGCCGCGGTTGCCCGGGTTGGCGGCCGGAGCATTGCCGCCGCCCTGTTCCTTGCCCTGCGCCGGTGCAGCCGGGCGCTCGCGCGCCGGGCGCGCTGGCGGGCGGGCGTTGGGCACGGGTGCCGGTACATCGCGGCCTGGCACCTGCACCACGCGCAGTTCATCGGTATCGAGCTGGATCGCGGTCAGCTTGCCGCCCCAGACCGCGCCGGTGTCGATGGCGTGCACGCCCTGGGTGATGGTCAGGCCCAGCGCCGACCAGTGGCCGCAGACCACCTTGAGGTCACGCTCGACCCGGCCCGGCACTTCGAACCAGGGATACAGCCCCTGTTCCTGGGTGCCCGGCGTGCCCTTGTCCTCGATGCCGATGCGCCCGCGCGGGGTGCAGTAGCGCATGCGGGTGAGCACGTTGATGATCGCGCGCGAGCGGTCGTAGCCGGACAGGTTCGGTGCCCAGCTCGGCTTGTCGCCGTACATGTTGCGGAACAGCTTGCGGTAGCCGGCGCCGTGCAGCTGCACCTCGACTTCGGCCGCATGCTTCTCGGCCATCTGCGTGGTCCACTTCGGCGCCAGGCCGGCGTGCACCATCATCCAGCCCAGCTCGCGGTCCACGTGCACCAGCTTCTGCAGGCGCAGCCAGTCCAGCAGTTCGTCGCGGTCCTCGGCCTGCACGATGCGCAGCAGGTCCGGGTTGACCTTGCGCTGTTCCTCTTCGGTGCGCGCACCGACGGCCAGCAGCGAAAGGTCATGGTTGCCCAGCACCACCACGCTGTGCTCGCGCAGCGAATGCACCAGCCGCAGCGTTTCCAGTGACTGGCCACCGCGGTTGACCAGGTCGCCGCAGAACCACAGGGTGTCCTGCGCCGGGTCGAAACGGATCTTCTCCAGCAGTCGCTGGGTGACGTCATAGCAGCCCTGCAGGTCGCCGATCGCCCACACACTCATCGTTCGGCCTCCGTGTCAGTGCAGGGTACGCGGGATGGCCAGCACGAAAGGTGCGACCGGCGCGGCAAATTCGGTGCCGTCGTCGGCGACCATGTCGTAGTGGCCCTGCATGGTCCCGTGATCGGTCCCCAGCATGACACCGGACGTGTAATGGAAGTCTTCACCGGGACGCAGGCGCGGCTGCTCGCCGATCACCCCGTCACCATCGACGTGCTCGACGCGGCCGTTGGCATCGGTGATGCGCCAGTGGCGTGCGACCAGGCGCGCGGCAACACGCCCCTGGTTGTGGATGCGGATCGTGTAGGCGAACGCATAGCGCCCGTCTTCCGGCGCGGATTGATCGTCGAGGAAGCGCGGTGCGACTTCGACGGAGATGGCATAAACGTCAGCGTCTTCCATACCGGCAGTGTAATCAGGAGGCATTGGCCAAAGCGATGAATTCGGCCACGTCCAGCTGTTCGGCGCGGGCATCGGGACGCACGCCGGCGGCAACGAACTGTTCGGCGGACACCACGTTGTTCAGGGCGTTGCGCAGGGTCTTGCGGCGCTGCCCGAAGGCGGCCTTGACCACCTCGGCGAAACGCTTGTGGTCGTGGATGTTGATCGTGGCCGGGTCACGCGGCACCAGCCGCACCACGGCCGAATCGACCTTCGGCGGCGGCCGGAACGCGCCCGGCGGCACCACGAACAGCGAGGTCACCTGGCAGTAGGCCTGCAGCATCACGCTGAGCCGGCCGTACACCTTGCTGCCGGGGCCGGCGGCCATGCGGTCGACCACTTCCTTCTGCAGCATGAAGTGCATGTCGCGGATCACCGCCGCATGTTCCAGTGCATGGAACAGGATCGGCGAGGAGATGTTGTAGGGCAGGTTGCCGACCAGGCGGATCGACTGGCCGGCAGCCAGCTCGGTGAAGTCCACGCGCAGCACGTCGCGGTGGACGATGGTCAGCTCGCCCAGCGGCTCGGCGGCGGCGGTCAGTGGCGCGATCAGGTCGCGGTCGAACTCGATCACCGTCAGTTTCGGATGCACGCGCAGCAGCGGCAGGGTGATCGCGCCCTGGCCCGGGCCGATCTCGACCAGGCGGTCACCGTCTTTCGGGTTGACCGCCATCACGATCTTGTCGATGTAGTGGCGGTCGGCCAGGAAATGCTGGCCAAGCTGCTTCTTGGCCGGGGCGGTGAACACCGGGCCGGAGGGGGAATGCGGGGAATTCATGCGCTCAGTGTACGTTGCCGCGCAAGCTGCGCACACAACGTCGTTGCCGCCTGCAGGCTGGAAGGATCGGCAATGCCGAGGCCGGCAAGGTCCAGCGCGGTGCCATGGTCCACCGCCACGCGCGGGTAGGGCAGGCCCAGGGTCAGGTTCACCGCCTGCTCGAAGCCCGAATACTTCAGCACCGGCAGGCCCTGGTCGTGGTACATCGCCAGCACGCTGTCGAAGCCTGCCAGCTTGGCCGGCAGGAAGGCGGTATCGGCCGGCAGCGGCCCGATCAGGTCCATGCCCTCCGCGCGCAGGCGCTGCAGCAGCGGGATGACCAGGTCCAGTTCCTCGCGGCCCAGATGACCGTCTTCACCGGCATGCGGGTTCAGGCCGAGCACGGCGATGCGTGGCGCGGGCAGGCCGAATTCGCGGCGCAGCGCAGCGTGCACGGTGCGCAGGGTGTGTTCCAGGCCGGGCGCGGTGATCGCGTCGGCCACCTCGCGCAGTGGCAGGTGGGTGGTGGCCAGGGCCACGCGCACGATGTGGTTGGCCAGCATCATCACCACCTTCACCCCGGCCTGGTCGGCCAGCAGTTCGGTGGTGCCGCTGTAGGCGATGCCGCCTTCGTTGATGACCGCCTTGTGCACCGGGCCGGTGACTACGCCGTGCAGTTCGCCGGACAGGCACGCCTGGCCGGCACCGAGCAGGGCGCCGATGACGGCGCCGGCGTTGGCCGGATTGGCCTGGCCGAAGTGGCTGGGCACGGTATTGGCTACCACGCGCACACGCAGATCGCCGGGGACGCGTGCTTCGGCGTCCTCGGGCAACAGCTGCAGGGGCAGGTTCAGCGCGGCCGCGGCCGCGCGCAGGGTATCCGGGTCGGCGAAGGCCAGCAGCCGGCAATCTTCACGCGGCTGCTGGACGAGGCGGACACACAGCTCCGGGCCGATCCCGGCGGGCTCGCCCGGTACCAGAGCGAGCTCGGGGCGCATCGGTCAGGACTGCGGCGGCGTGGCGGTGTTTTCCGCGCGGTCGCCGCTGCGGAAGCTGACGTAGGCTTCGCCACGCAGTTCCTGCAGGAAGCGGTTGTACTCGTCTTCCAGCTTGCGGCGGCCGATGGTCTCGCGGACCTGGGCACGCTGGTTGTCAGTGGTCACGTCGGTCTGGCGGGTGCCCACGCGCTGCACGATGTGCCAGCCGGCATCGGTGCGGAACGGCTGGCTGACGCCACCGTCCTGGATGCCGGACACCTGCTGGCCGAACGCCGGACCGAACGCGTCGGCCGGGAACCAGCCCAGATCGCCGCCCTGGCCCTTGCTGTTGTTGTCCTCGGAGGACTCCTTGGCCACGGTCTCGAAGTCCGCGCCACCGGCGATGCGGGCACGCAGGGTATCGATCTTGGCCTTGGCGGCAGCGTCGGTCTGGTGATCGTCCACGCGCACCAGGATGTGGCGGCCGTGGTACTCGGTGACCGTGTGCTCGCCACCGCTGGCGGCGCTGGCATCACGCACTTCCACCAGCTTCAGCAGCTGGAAGCCGCTGGGGCCGCGGATCGGGCCGACCACTTCGCCGGGCTTCATCTTTTCCATCATCTGCGCGAAGGCCTGCGGGATTTCGTCCAGGCTGCGCCAGCCCAGGTCGCCGCCTTCCAGCGCGTTGGGGCTGTCCGAATAACGCACGGCGGCGGCGTTGAAGTCCAGCTCACCCTTGTCCAGCAGGGCCTTCACGCCTTCGGCCTTCTTCTGGCCGGTGGCGATCTGGTCGGCGTTGGAGCCGTCGGGCAGGGCGATCAGGATGTGCGCCAGGTGGTACTGGTTGCCAACCGTGGCCTGCTGCTTCAGGGCGGCGTCGACTTCGCCCTCGCTGACGCTGATGCGGCTCTGCGCGAAGCTCTGGCGCAGGCGCTGCACGGTGATTTCATCGCGCACTGAAGCGCGGAAATCGTTGAAGTCGATGCCGTCGTGGGCCAGGCGCTGGCGCAGTGCATCCAGGTTCGAGCCGTTCTGCTGAGCGATGGCATTCATCGCCTGGTTCAGCTCCTGGTCGCTGACGCGGATGCCGCTGCCCTGTGCGCGGGCCACCTGCAGCTTGACCAGCACCAGGCGCTCGAGCACCTGGCGGCTGAGTACGTCTTCCGGCGGCAGCTGGTTTTCACGGCCGGCGTACTGCGCCTTGATGTTGGCGATCGCACGCTGGAGCTCGCTCTGCAG
Source organism: Stenotrophomonas sp. 28608_Sma (assembly GCF_056486185.1). NCBI lineage: Bacteria > Pseudomonadati > Pseudomonadota > Gammaproteobacteria > Lysobacterales > Lysobacteraceae > Stenotrophomonas > Stenotrophomonas sp. 28608_Sma. The sequence goes on from NZ_CM151308.1 coordinate 831,759, forward strand.
GATCACGTCCTCGTCGACGACGGCGGCGATGCGGTCCAACGGCTGCGCCTCCTGCGCGAGCACCTGCAGGGGGGCGGACACGCTGGACACCGCCAGCAGGGAGGCGAGAAGAACGGGGAAGCGCTTGGTCATGGGATCTGATTCGGATCGTAGTCATCCCGGGTCGCCCCGGTGTTGCTGGGCGGCACGAGATAGAGGTCGTCGCGGTTGTAGCCGAGGATAGCACGGCGCAGCGTACGGTCCGTGTCCTGGCCGATGGAGCTGAGGCCCTTGAGGACGAACTCCAGCTGGATGGAATTGTTCATGTCGCCTTCGCGGTTGCGCACGTAGCGGCGGGCCACTGCACGCACGGCCAGGCAGCAGCTGTCCCACTGCACGCCGGCGATGATCTCCAGCGGTTCCTTGTCCTGCAGCGAGTAGTAATACCGGCCCACCAGGCTCCAGCGCGCATTCAGCGGGTACAGGAACGACAGGTCGGCCTGCTCCAGCAGGGTCCGGTCATGCTTGTTGGCGGTTGCCGGGGCGCCGGCATTGATGCGGTAGCGGTAGCTGAGGTTGATCACGCCATCGTTGGGCATCAGATAACGGGCGCGGACGCTGGCCAGATCCTCGCGCTTGTACTTCGGGTCCCACTGGTAGGTGGCGCCCAGGGTCCAGCGGTCGTTGATCATGTAGTTGCCGTCGGCGATCCACGCCGACTTGCCCTTCTCCACCGGCGCGCCGCCCGGCGTGGTGCTCACCCGCGATTCGTCGAAGTACTGGATCTGGCCGATCGCGGCCGAGAAGCGTTCCTTGCCGGTGGTCTGGTCGATGAAGCGGGTGCCCAGTGCCAGGGTCAGCTGGTTGGCATCGTTCTGGCGGTCGGCGCCGGTATAGCGCGAGTCGCGGAACAGCTGGCCCCAGCTGAAGGTGAAGTCACGGGTGTCGAAGATCGGCAGCTCGTCCTGGTTGCGGTAGGGGGTGCGCAGGTAGAACAGGCGCGGCTCCAGGGTCTGCAGGAATGACTTGCCTCCGATCGACGTCTCGCGATCGAAGAACAGGCCGGCATCAAGGCTGCCGATCGGCAGGCTGCGGCTGGGCGAGGTATTGCCGCGCAGCTGTTCCGGAGTGGCCGTGGCCGGGTCGATGCCCTGCGAGCGCAGGATCTGGGCCTGGATGCCCCTTACCCCATCCACTAGACCACGGTCCAGTTGATAGGCGGTGTAGCGGTAGGCCAGGGTAGGGGTCACATACCAAGCTGCGCCACTGATCGGGAACGACACATACGGCTTCACGTCCAGTCGCGAACCGCCGCTGACACCGACGCCGTCGGTCCACTGCACTCCATTACGGGTGTACTGCAGATCCTCGCCGGCGCCGACGGCATTCTTGAAGTTGATGTCGTCATGCGTGAAGCGCACCGCTTCGGTGTAGATGCCGGTTTCCAGCCACGGCAGCACCGGCTTGTTCCAGTTGAAGAACAGGCGTGGCTCGCGGTTGTAGGGCAGGGCGCGCTCGTCGAGGGTGTAGTCGGTCAGCTGCCAGCGGTCGGCCATGATGCCGGCCGTCCAGTTCTGGCCGGTGCCGTACAGGCCGATGGTGCTCTGCAGGTTGGAGGCGGTCACCCCCACCAGGCGGTTGGCGAAGTCCTCGACATAGCGTTCGTCGCTCACCCAGGCCAGGTTGGCGCGGGCCTGCCAGTGGCTGTTCACGTTGTGGTAGCCGTCGAACATCACCCGGCCGCGGTCGCGGTCGCGCAGCTTGTCGTTGGGCATGTAGCTGGTCAGCACCTCGCCACGGCCGCCGTTGTAGAGGTAGCGGAACTCGTTGTCGAGCAGCAGGCCGCGCCGGCTCATGTAGCGCGGGGTCAGGGTATCGTCGTAGTTCGGCGCCAGGTTGAAATAGATCGGCTGCGCATAATCGAAGCCATTGCGCCCGGACATGCCCAGCTGCGGGAACAGCAGGCCGGTCTTGCGGCGGTCATCGATCGGGAACTTGAAGTAGGGCGCCCACAGCACCGGCACCTTGCCGATCCGCAGCACGGCGTTGCGGGCCGTGCCGAAGCCTTCGTCGTTGTCCACTTCGATCTGCGGCGCCGACAGCTTCCACACCGGCTGCGACGGGTCGCAGGTGGTGTAGGTGGAGCGGTGCATCTGGCCGACCGCGCCCTGCAGGTCGACCGACTCGGCATCACCGTTGCCCCGGCGCGATACCAGCTGGTACTTGATGTCGGAGATCTTGTGGGTGTCGCTTTCCTGGTTGCCTTCGGCGCGCTTGGCGACCATCCGGATCGACCCGTCCTGGTAGCGGACATTGCCGTCGGCGATGTAGTTGCCGGTCTCGGTGTCGAAGCTGAGCTTGTCGGTACCGACGAACTGGTCACCCCGGCGCAGCGCCACGTTGCCCTCGTACTGCGGCACCGTGGTGGTGCCCAGCAGCTGGTCGCCTTCGATGTCGGTCGGCTGGTTCTCGCGGGCGGCTGCGGCAGCAGCCTTGTCCTGGGCCGGGACCGGGGTGGGGGCGTCGGTGAACGCGGGAATGACGTCGGTGGCCGGGCACAGGCCCCAGTTGAGCGGCTTATCATCGGCCATCGCCGGCAGGCTGATGGCGATGCTCAGAGGCAGGGGAAGCAGGCGGAGGGCTCGGCGCACGCGGTTCGGATTCGGGCGAAAACGGACGGTAGCTTGCCCCATCCCTTGCATAGGGGCAATGAAGGGCGCCGGAGCCTGCCGGTTCGGGTTCATCCGGCGGAGGCACCCGCAGAGGGGGTGATCAGGGCCTGGACATGGGCCATGCTGCACTCGGCCAGGGCCTGCAGGTCGTAGCCGCCCTCCAGCATCGAGACCACCCGGCCGGCGGCGTGACGGCGTGCCAGCGCATGCAGTTCACGGGTGATCCAGGCGAAATCGTCGGTCTCCAGCATCAGATCGGCCTGCGGGTCGCGCAGGTGGGCGTCGAAGCCGGCGGAGATCAGCAGCAGCTGCGGACGGAAGTCGTCGATGGCTGGCAGCATCTCGTCGGCCCAGACGTTGCGGAAGCGGAAGCCGCCGCTGCCCGGTGGCAACAGGATGTTCATCAGGTTGCCGGCACCGCGGTCGCGGCGCAGGCCGGAATTGGGGAACAGCCCGGCCTGGTGGGTGCTGTAGTAGGAGACCCGGGCATCGTGCTGGAAGATGTCCTGGGTGCCATTGCCGTGGTGGACGTCGAAATCGACCACCGCGATCCGCTCCAGGCCATGGCGGTCACGGGCATAGGCGGCAGCGATGGCGATGTTGTTCAGCAGGCAGAAGCCCATCGCCGTGCTGCTGGTGGCGTGGTGGCCCGGCGGGCGTACCGCGCAGAAGGCCAGCGGGTCCTCGCCCAGCATTACCGCATCGACCGCGGCCACACCGGCACCGGCGGCGTGCACGGCGGCGCTGGCCGAACCTGGCGAGGTCCAGGTGTCCATGTCCAGCTGGCGCAGCGGCGCGGTCTGCGGCTGCAGCACGAAGTCGAGCAGGGCGCTGTCGTGGACCCGGGTCAGTTCGCCGAACTTGGCCGGCGGCGCCTCGCGCCAGTCCAGCTGATCAGGGAAGGCGGCGTGCAGTGCGTCGAGTACGTACTGCAGGCGCTGCGGGCACTCCGGATGGCCGGGGCCGGGGTCATGCAGCAGGCAGGACGGGTGGGTATAGACCAGCATCGTGCCGACTCAGCGCTGGCGCTGCTGTGGCTGCCACAGCGCTTCGCCGTGGCCATCGGCTCGGGCCAGCACCCGGGCCAGCACGAACAGCAGGTCCGACAGCCGGTTGAGGTACTGCAGCGCCTCGCTGCGCACAGCCTCGTGGCGGGCCAGGGTGACCGTTTCGCGCTCGGCGCGGCGGACAATGGTGCGGGCCAGATGGCAGCGCGCGGCGGCTTCGCCGCCGGCCGGCAGGATGAATTCCTTCAGCATCGGCAGGTCGGCGTTGTAATGGTCCAGCTGCTGTTCCAGGGCCGAGACGTCGGCGGCGTGGATCGCGGCATGGCCGGGAATGCACAGCTCGGCGCCCAGGTCGAACAACTGGTGCTGCAGATGCACCACCAGCGCGCGCACATCCTCGGGCAGGGGCGCGGCCAACAGCAGGCCGAGCGCGGCATTGGCCTCGTCGACGGTGCCGTAGGACGCCACGCGGGCGTCATCCTTGGCTACGCGCTGGCCGTCGCCAAGGCCGGTACTGCCGTCGTCGCCGGTGCGGGTGTAGATGCGCGAGAGGCGATGACCCATGGCGCGGCTCAGTGGCGGATGTCGCGGCGGGCCTGCTGGAGCTTCAGCACCTGCTCCACGGCCAGCTGCAGGGCGGCGGCCAGCGCCACATAGATCGCCGTGGTGCGAAGGTAGGGCCCGAACCACTGCGCGTAGTTCTGTGCCCAGCCGGCCAGGGTCGGCTCGGCCACGTTGCGGCTGCTCCAGTAGAAACCGCCCTGTGCCAGCAGGTGGCAGACCGCCACCGAAGCGACCAGCAGCAGTGCGCCCTTGGCCAGTACCGGCCAGCGCGCGCTCTGGTAGTTGCGGCCCAGCAGCATGCCGCCGGCCCACAAAGAGAAGTAGGCCGGCAGCAGCAGCCAGTAGCCCGGCGACACGCAGTAGTGCTGCCAGAAATCCAGACCGCTGCTGCGGATCACGATCCAGTCCACCAGCACCGCGAACACCATCAGCAGCGGGAACGCCCAGCGCGTCCAGCGCGCCAGGTAGAAGCCACCGATGAAGAACACGGCCCAGGAGGCATCCGGAATGGCCGCGAAGTGATTGACCCGGGTCGCCGCCAGCAGCAGTACGAGTACGGACAGGACGAAGGCGCGGTTGGCGGTATCGGACATGGTGGGGCCCGGAGCGGATTCAGGTTTCATTCTAGCCCGCCGCGCAGGTTGGCGCAGGTGCCGCCCGTTCGGCGTACAGTCGGGGCGAGCGCGTATCATGAACACATGAGTGAACGACATGACGTGCTGATTGTCGGTGGTGGCCTGGTCGGTGCCAGCCTGGCCATCGCCCTGGACCGGCTGGGCCGCGACGTGGGCCTGCTTGAGGCCAGCCCGGCCGGCGAGCTGCCTGCGGTGTTCGACCAGCGCAATCTCAGTTTCGCCGCTGCCACCGTCAATGCGCTGACCGCGCTGGGGGTGATGCAGAAGCTGGCGATGGCACCGGGCCCGATCCGGCGCATCCATGTCAGTCGTGCCGGCGATTTCGGCCGTGTGCAGCTCGAAGCGGCCGATTACGACCGGCCGTGGTTCGGCCAGGTGGTGGTCGCGCGCGATTTCGGCCAGGCGCTGGAAGCGCGCCTGCAGGAACTGCCGCGCCTGCGCCGTTACCGGCCGATGCGGTTCCTGGGGCTGGGTGAGGTGGTCGATGGTTACCGCCAGGTACGGGTGGCTGACGAGGCTGGCGAACGCGTGCTGCTGGCACGGTTGGTGGTGGGGGCCGATGGCACCACCAGCGGCGTGCGTGGCGCGCTGGGCATCGAAGTCGACCGCCATGATTTCCAGCAGACCCTGTTCGTGGCCCGCGTGCGCAGCCAGCGCGCGCCGGATGGCACCGCCTGGGAACGCTTCACCGATACCGGCCCAACCGCCCTGCTGCCGCGTGGCGATCGTCACTTCGGCACCGTGCACGGGGTAGCGCGCGACCAGGCCGATGCGGTGATGGCGTTGGACGATGCGGCCTGGCTGCAACGCCTGCAGAGCGCGATCGGCTGGCGTGCCGGCCGCCTGCTCGAGTCCGGCCCGCGCAGCGCCTACCCGCTCATCCAGGTGCTGGCGCGCGCGCTGGCCGGTGAGCGCACGGTGCTGCTCGGCAATGCCGCGCAGACCATCCATCCGCTGGGCGCACAGGGCTTCAACCTGGGCCTTCGCGATGCGCTGACCCTGGCCGAACTGCTGGAGGATGCGCATGAGGATGCCGGCAGCGATGCGCTGCTGAAGGCCTACGTCGCGCGGCGCGAGGAAGATCGCCGGCAGACGGTGGCGTTCTCCGGTGGGCTGGCACGATTGACCAGCAACCCGGCACCGCTGATGCGGCCGCTGCGCAGCCTCGGCCTGGTGGCCGCACAGCGCGAGTCGGTGCAGTCGATGCTGGTCGGTGGTGCGATGGGCTTCCGTGGTGACGTGCCGCGCCTGTGCCGCGGAGAAGCCGCATGAGCCGGCGCACGCGTCTTGATGTGGCCATCGTTGGTGGTGGCGTGGTCGGTGCCGCGTGTGCGCTGGCGCTGGCCGATGCCGGCCTGTCGGTTGCGCTGGTGGAAGGCCGCGAACCGGCACCGTGGCAGGCCGCACAGCCGGACCTGCGCGTGTTCGCCTTCGCCGCTGACAACGTGCAGCTGTTGAACCGCCTGGGTGTGTGGCCGGCGATCGCGCAGGCCCGCGCCTGGCCTTACCGGCGCATGCAGGTGTGGGATGCGGCCGGTGGCGAGGATCTGCTGTTCGACGCCGATCGCTTCGGCCGTCGTGAGCTGGGCTACATCGTCGAGAACGGCCTGCTGCAGGATCGTCTGTGGGCGGCGCTGCCGGCGGCGGGCGTGCAGCTGCACTGCCCAGCACGGGTGGAAGCGCTGGAACAGGATGAAGACGGCGTGCGCCTGCGGCTGGATGACGGGCGCCGCCTGGAAGCGGCACTGGCGGTGGCCGCCGACGGTGCCGAGTCAACCCTGCGCCAGCTGGCCGGGATCGAGGTTGAAAAGCATGACTACCACCAGCGTGGCGTGGTGGCCTATGTGGACAGCGATCTTCCCAACCAGGCCACGGCCTGGCAGCGCTTCCTGCCGACCGGGCCGCTGGCGCTGCTGCCGGTGGCCGAGCGTCGCAGTTCGATCGTCTGGACCCTGCCCGAGGATGAAGCGGCTCGCGTGCTGGCCCTGGACGAGGACGCCTTCAACCGCGAACTGACCCGTGCCTTCGCTGCGCGCCTGGGCGAACTGCGATTGGCGTCACCGCGTGCGGCCTTCCCGCTGCGTCGCCAGCTGGCCCGTCACTACGTGGCTGGCCGCGTGCTGGCGCTGGGTGATGCTGCGCATGTGGTGCATCCGCTGGCCGGGCAGGGCGTGAACCTGGGCCTGCGCGATGTCGCCGCCCTGCAGCAGTGGCTGGCGCCGTCGGCCGAACGCCGCGGCCAGCCGCGGCTGTCGCCGCAGCGCCTGCAGCGCTGGGCACGCGAACGGCGCAGCGACAACCACATCGCCGCCTACAGTTTCGATGCGATCAACCGCCTGTTCTCCAACGACGAAATGCACCTGACCCTGGCCCGTGGACGCGCGCTGGGCTGCGTCGGCAAATGGCCGCCGCTGGTGCAGGCGTTCTGGAAGCGCGCCGCCGGGGTCTGACCGGAATACAGGTCGCTCTGGCAGGTGCCAACGCCGCTCTGGTAGGTGCCAACCTTGGTTGGCACAAGGCTGGAAATACCCTCGCCTCATCTGGGCCCAGGATGCCTGATGGATGTGCCAACCAAGGTTGGCACCTACCAGAAGCGGGCTCCGCTACCGCCGTTGATCCAGTAGATCCACGCCATGCGTGGATGAAGATCGCGCCGGTGGATCAATCAACCAGCCAACCAGCCAGGTCGGCACGATCCAGCTTGCCGCGACGCTTCACGTCCAACGCATTGAACTCATCGGCCAGCGCCGGATTGGCCTGCGCTTCCTCGCGGCTGATGAAGCCATCACCGTTCACATCCAGCGCGGCGAAGTGGATGCGGTACTGGCCGACCACGCTGCTCGGTTCCAGCGAACGCACGGTCACCTGTGCCTCGCCGGCCGGCCGTGCAATCTCGACGCTGCCGGTGACCTGGCCGGCGCCCAGTGGCTGCTGGCGGATGGCGCCGCCGGTCGGGCCCAGCGGCTGGACCTGCGCCGGCATGGACGGCAGCTGCTGTGCAAGGGCCGTTGCAGTTGCCAGCAGGGCGATCAGTATCGGAATCGAGCGGTATCGCATGGTCCCATTCCTCGGTAGCGCCGGGCCACGCCCGGCGGGCACGACGGCCTCAGCGCAGCGGCGACGCCAGCACGGTGATCTCTTCACGATCGTGATAGAGCTGCTTGGCGCGGACCACCAGCGGCTTGCAGGCCTGCTCCTGGAACAGGTCCAGGCACAAGCGGGTTTCGTCCCAGCGCTTCTTCATCGGCAGTTTCAGGTTGAAGATCGCGTGCCTGCACCAGCCTTCGCGGAACCAGGTGGCCATGCGTTCGGCCACGCGCCGCGGCTGCTCGACCATGTCGCAGACCATCCAGTCCAGCGGCTGTTCCGGGAGCCAGTGGAAGCCATCGGCACGCAGGTGCTCGACCAGGCCGGTGTCCAGCACGTGCTGGCGCAGTGGGCCGTTGTCGATGCTCAGCACGTGCATGTGCTGGCGGGTCAGCACCCAGGTCCAGCCGCCGGGTGCGGCACCCAGGTCAGCCGCGCGCATGCCGGGCCTGGCCAGCGCTTCGCGTTCTTCCGGCGCCAGCAGGGTCAGCAGGGCTTCGTCCAGCTTCAGTGCCGAACGCGACGGCGCTTCGGGCAGCAGCTTCAGGCGCGGAATGCCCAGTGCCCACGGTGCGCTGTCGGCCGGGTCGGCTACGCAGACGAAGGCGTGGGTGCCGTCGACGAACACCACGTGCAGGCGCGGCAGACGGTCGTTCGGCTTGTCGGTGAGCTTGCCGGCCTTGCGCAGCGCCGGGCGCAGCGCATTGCCGAAGGCACGGGCCAGCCCGGACAGCGGCTTGCCGGCGTCCGAATCGGGATGTTCCACCCACAGGTCGCCGAAGCGCGGCGCATCGGCCAGCACCTCCAGCATCGGGGTGATGCGGTCGGCTGGGTCCAGCTGCGGCAGCTCGGCCAGCACCACCAGCTTCTGCCGCGCGAAGATCAGCTCGCGCCAGCGCAGGCGCGGTGCCAGGGCGGCGGCTTCGTCGCACATGAACAGCACGTAGCCATCATTGCGCTGGGTGCGCGCATAACCGGCGAAACCGGCTTCACCGGCGCGGAACTGCAGTTCGCCGGCCAGCTCGGGCTCGAAGCCCTGCCGGCACAGGCACAGCAGGCCGATGCCGGCCTCAGTAACGGGCGCCATCGCTTTCCCCATAGGCACGCAGCACGCTGCGCGCGGCGTCGCGGTTCAGGCCCTGCACCACTTCGATGCCGCGCTTGTTGAGTTCACCCACCCAGTCGGCCGGCAGCGGGCCTTCATCGAACGGGGTCAGCTCTTCGACGTCGGCCGAGTTGGCACCGATCAGCAGGCGGTCGATGCCGGCCCACACGGTGGCGCCGTAGCACTGGCAGCACGGCTGCGAACTGGTGGCCAGGGTGACCGGCGACAGCACTGCGTTCAGGCGCGGGGTCTGCAGGCGCTGCTGGGCCAGCATGTAGGCCATGTTCTCGGCGTGCGCCAGCGAGGTCGCGTGCGGCATCACCCGGTTCACGCCGGCGGCGATGACCTTGTCATCCGGGCCGAACACCACTGCACCGAACGGGCCGCCACTGGCGTGCTCGACGTTCAGCCGCGACAGCTCGATCGCCAGCGCGACCTTGGCCTCATCGCCCGGATATCGACGATCCAGGTCGATCTGGTCGTGGATCCAGGCGGGAAGGGTCAGGTGGACTTGCGCGTACAGCATCGCGGGGGTGCCTCGTAATGGGATGGAAGAAGGTGCGGTTGCTTGGGAAACCGGCGCGCAGTGTAGCCGCACCGGCCTGTATCGGGTGTGGCGGTGGGTCAGCCCGGCGAGCCGGTGCGGATCACTACGTACTGCTTGCGGAACTCCAGCCCGGCCTGCGGCCAGCTGGCCGCGTAGGCGCGCAGCAGGGGCAGGGCGGCGGCGAAGTCGTGGCCGTTGACCCGGCAGTCGGCTTCGCACAGGCCGTCGGCATCGCGCGAGGCGAACAGGCGGATGGCGAGGAACTGGCGGGCTTTCAGCAGCTCATCGAAGGCCTCCATGCTGCGGGTGAACAGGCAGCAGGGGCAGGAACCGTGGTCGTCCTCGCTGCAGGTGGAGGCATCCACCTCCTGTGCGCGGTAGTGCGCCAGCGGCCCCAGCACTACGGTGCGCTGGTGTTCCTCGCCGTCATCGCCGGCCGGATAGGTCAGGCCCATCATCGGCAGGCCCTGCGCGTCTTCGGCGCCGATCGCGGTCTGCAGCGTGGCCAGGTCCACCCGCACCCAGGCCTGGAAGCCGGACAGCAGCGATGCCTGCTCATCGGCACCGTTGGCGTGCTGGTACTCGAACAGGCCATCGGCGAACAGCACCGGATGCTGGCTCTCGATGACGGTGGAGGTCTGCCAGCCGCCGTTGTCGCGCGCGTGCGCGGCCATCGCATGCGGGGTCAGGTGCAGGCCGCTGTCCAGCAGCAGCGCGTCGCCGTCGACGTGGCTGGCGATGCCGGCCTCCTGCAGGACCTGCTGCAGCAGCGGGAGGAGGGCGGTGGAGGTCGTGGTCATGTCAGGCCTGTGGATGGGGTGGAACATCCAGGCAAGGCCTGGGGATCTAGCGGTCGAGCGCGTCAAGTTCGGCGCGATATCGCTGCGCGTCGGACTGCTGCTGCGGATCGTTGCCGTGGTCGCGCAGCCAGGTTTCCAACTCGCGGCGATAGTCCGCGCGGAAATCGGCGTTGCCGGGGCTGAAATGCAGCTTGCGTGCCGCCACTTCCACCCGCTCGCGCGCGCTGGCACGGGCCTGGGCGATGCCGTGCGGGGATTCGTTGGTGAGGATGACGAAGTTGCGCGGGAAACCCGGCGTGTACTTGACCACGAACGGCTGGTCGGGCGCCGGGATGCGGATCGCGTTCTCCAGCGGCCACAGCGAGGCGGTGTTGGTGTGGAACACCACCTCCACGTCGCGGCCCTCGGCGGTGCGCAGCACCCCTTCGTAGCGCCAGATGTACTGCTCGTTCATCGTCGAACTGGTGCGCTCGGACTTCACGATCACCGCTTCACCACGCTCGCCCACCACGTTGAGGAAGGCGGCGTTGAGGAAGTGGCCGAGGAAGATGTTGAGCATCGCCAGCGGGAACACCACGATGGCGTAGCCCGGAAAACGCCGCCACCACGAGACCAGCCCGGCCAGCACCATCGCCGAAAAGAACGTCAGCAGCGGATGCTGCGAGATGAACCAGAACAGGACGGAAAGGGCGGTGATCATCGTCGGAGTCATGCGGGCGCCGTGCTGGCGCCCGCGCAGGTCCTCAGGCCGACCAGGTGTCGCGCAGGGTCACGCTGCGGTTGAACACCGGCTTGGCTTCGGTGTGGTCGCGGCGGTCGGCCACGAAGTAGCCGGTGCGTTCGAACTGGAACGACTGCTCCGGGGCAGCGCTGGCCGCGGCCGGCTCGACATAGCCGGTGACGGTGCGGCGCGATTCCGGATTGAGGTAATCACGATAGGTCTTGCCTTCCGATTCGTCGTCGGGGTTCGGCACCGAGAACAGGCGGTCGTACAGGCGGATCTCGGCCGGCACGCCATGTACGGCGCTGACCCAGTGGATGGTGCCCTTGACCTTGCGGTTGGCGCCTTCCATGCCCGGACGCGATTCCGGATCCAGCCAGCCACGCAGCTCGGTGATGGTGCCGTCGGCATCCTTGATCACTTCATCGCAGCGGATGATGCCGGCACCGCGCAGGCGCACTTCGCCACCCGGGACCAAGCGCTTCCAGCCCTTCGGCGGCACTTCGGCGAAGTCCTCGCGGTCGATCCACACTTCGCGTGCGAACGGCACTTCGCGGCTGCCGAAGCTCTCGTCCTTCGGGTGGTTGCTGAAGGTGAGCTGCTCTACGTGGCCTTCCGGCAGGTTGGTCAGCACCAGCTTGACCGGGTCGACCACCGCCATGCGGCGCGGCGCGGCGCTGTCCAGGTCTTCGCGCAGCGCGCCTTCCAGCACGCTGAAGTCGATCAGCGAATTCTGCTTGCTGATGCCCACGCGCTCGGCGAACAGGCGCATCGCGGCCGGGGTGTAGCCACGGCGACGCAGGCCCTGCAGGGTCGGCATGCGCGGGTCTTCCCAGCCGTCCACCAGCTGCTCGGTAACCAGCGCCATCAGCTTGCGCTTGCTCATCACCGTGTAATTGATGTTCAGGCGCGAGAACTCGATCTGGCGCGGCTTGGCGGCTTCGCGCGGCAGGCCGGCGTCGACCAGCGGCTGGGTCAGCGTGTCGTCATGGGCGAAATCGACGTTGTCCACGCACCAGTCGTACAGCGGGCGGTGGTCTTCGAATTCCAGCGTGCACAGCGAGTGGGTGATGCCCTCGATCGAGTCGCCCAGCGCGTGCGCGAAGTCGTACATCGGGTAGATCGGCCACGCGTTGCCGGTGTTCTGGTGCTCGACGTGCTTGATGCGGTACAGCGCCGGATCGCGCAGGTTGATGTTGCCGCTGGCCATGTCGATCTTGGCGCGCAGGGTGCGCGCGCCATCCGGGAATTCACCGGCGCGCATGCGGCGGAACAGGTCGAGGTTTTCCTCGACGCTGCGGTCGCGCCACGGCGACGGGCGGCCCGGCTCGGTCAGGGTGCCGCGGTAGGCGCGCACTTCCTCGGCCGACAGGTCGCAGACATAGGCCTTGCCCTGTTCGATCAGCTTTTCGGCGGCCAGGTAATAGGTCTGGAAGTAGTCAGAAGCATGGCGCAGTTCGTTCCAGCTGAAGCCCAGCCAGCGCACGTCGTCCTGGATCGCGGCCACGTATTCCGGGTCTTCCTTGGCCGGGTTGGTGTCATCGAAGCGCAGGTTGCACACGCCGCTGAACTCGCCGGCGATGCCGAAGTTCAGGCAGATCGACTTGGCATGGCCGATGTGCAGGTAGCCGTTCGGTTCCGGCGGGAAACGGGTCTTGATCGCCTGGTGCTTTCCGCTGGCCAGGTCCTCGCGCACGATCTGGCGGATGAAATCGCGCTTTTCGTGGCTGTCGGCGGGGGTCTCGGGGCTGGCGGGGGTGTGCTCGGACATGAGTCGGCGAAAAGAAAGGCAGAAAGATCGCCAGTCTAACGCGTACGGGGCAGGGCTGCCCGGTAGGGTGTGGGGATGCCGGCCAGCGGCCGGCACTACCCAACTGCACGGCGATCCACATTCCGCCGGCCCGCTGCCGGCGCTACCGGAAAGTGGATGGGTAGTGCCGGCCGCTGGCCGGCAGAACGGTCATGCGCCGTCACCACCACCATTCAGCCCCCGGGCGTATGCTGGAACCCTGTCCCACGGAGCTGCCGCATGCACATCGTGTACAAGGCCGACAACCTGTTCGACGCCCACCTGGTCAAGCACGCGCTGGAGGATGCCGGCATCCCGGCCTTCGTGTTCGGCGAGTCGTTGCTGGGCGGCATGGGCGAGCTGCCACTGTTCGGCGTGCTGCGGGTGGGCATCCCTGGTGCGGCACGGCCGCAGGCCGAGGACATCGTGGCGGCGCTGGACTTGGGCCACGCGCCGGACGCCCCCATTTCCGATGCAGACGACATAGCCGGCCTTCCGGCGTAGGAGCGCATCATGTTGGGAATTGGCCAGGGCATCCTCGGCATCGGCGCCTTCAAGCAGCGCCTGCCGCGCCCGGAAGAAGCACTGCCGGGGCGTGACCAACCGCTGCCGCTGCACAGCAACCAGCACTTCGTGAACAGCCATCCGCTGAAGGACCGTTTCGCCGGCCTGCAGCAGATCCGCTTCGCGCTGGGCTGCTTCTGGGGCGCCGAGCGCAAGTTCTGGACCGAACCGGGCGTGTACAGCACCTCGGTGGGCTACGCCGGCGGCATCACCCCGAACCCGACCTATGAAGAGGTGTGCTCGGGCCTGACCGGCCACACCGAAGTGGTGCAGGTGGTGTTCGACCCGGCGGTGGTGAGCCTGGAGCGGCTGCTGCAGCTGTTCTGGGAAAGCCACGACCCGACCCAGGGCATGCGCCAGGGCAACGACACCGGCACCCAGTACCGTTCGGCGATCCACGCCACCGACGAGGCGCAGTACGCCGCCGCGCTGGCCAGCCGCGAGGCCTACCAGGCGCAGCTGGCCGCAGCCGGCTACGGGCCGATCACCACCGAGATCGTGTACCCGGCACCGGCGTACTACTACGCCGAGGACTATCACCAGCAGTACCTGGCGAAGAACCCGAACGGTTACTGCGGCATCGGCGGCACCGGGGTGAGCTGCCCGATCGGATTGGATGTGGAGGCGCCGCGCTGACGCGCGGTGGTCCGCCTGCGGCGGGCAACGTCAAAATCAACGTCAACAGCCAAAGCGGCTCTGGGTTGTTGTGAGTTTGGCGGGACGGGTACAGATGGCGGGACACGCCGTAAACCCGTCCATGGGGGCTCGGCCACGGCATCCATGCCGTGGACGGTCCCGCCATCTGCACCCGTCCCGCCTTCGACAGTTTCCCGGTGACGGGGGGCAAGAGCATTGGGTTACTGACGAACTGAAGGAAAACAAAAAGGACGCGGCGTTCGCCGCGTCCTTTTTGTTTGATCCTGCAGTGCTTTCTGTAGAGCGGAGCCATGCTCCGCTCCGAGCAAGCGAAGCGCGCGACCCGCTTTGCTCTTCTTTCTTTCATCCGTGGCGCGCGGCCACCGGAAACTGTCAGAGGGCGGGCGGGTTGGGTTCGCGGGAGTGTCCGCGGCATGGATGCCGCGGCCAAGCCTCCAGGGACGGATTCACGGCGTCTCCCGCGAACCCAACCCGCCCGACCCAGCGCGGCTTTTGCTTTAGCAGTCAGTCGAGCAAGCTCGACTCTACAAATCGATCCGCCACGAGGGGCTCAGCCGTTGGCCGAAATCCTCACAGTTCCGAACGAATGCGCTCGCGCAGCGCCTGCAGATCCTTGGCAAACGCATCGATACCGGTCGCCAGCTTCTCGGTCGCCATCGGATCGGCCGCCAGATCCGATGCGAACTTCGCCGCATCGATCGGCGTCACCGCCACGCCATCCGCCGCACCGGCCACCAGCTTGCGCGGCAGCTCGCCGTGGTCGGCGTCCAGCTTCTCCAGCAGGTCCGGCGAAATCGTCAGGCGGTCGCAGCCGGCCAGCGCTTCGATCTGCGCGGTCGAACGGAACGAGGCGCCCATCACCACCGTCGGCGAACCGCGGCGCTTGAATTCGGCATACACGCCGCGCACGAACTTCACGCCCGGGTCTTCATCGATGTTGGCCGGGGTCTGGCCGTTGGCCACGTACCAGTCCAGGATGCGGCCGACGAACGGCGAGATCAGGAACGCGCCGGCTTCGCTGCAGGCCAGCGCCTGGGTCGGGTTGAAGATCAGGGTCAGGTTGCAGTCGATGCCTTCGGCCTGCAGGATGCGCGCGGCTTCCACGCCTTCCCAGGTCGCGGCGATCTTGATCAGGATCTTCTCGCGCGGCACGCCGGCATCGGCGTACATCTGGATGAACTGGCGGGCCTTGGCTACGGTGGCAGCGGTGTCGTGGGCCTGGTCGGCATCCACTTCGGTGGACACGCGGCCCGGCACCAGCGTGCTCAGCAGCGCGCCGACGCCGATGGTCAGGCGGTCGGCCACGGCGTGCACCACGGCTTCGCGGTCGCCACTCTGCTGGCGGCCCCAGGCCAGTTCGCGTTCGATCAGCTCGGCGTAGACCGGCAGGTCCAGCGCCTTCTTCACCAGGGTCGGGTTGGTGGTGCAGTCCACCGGCTGCAGGCGCTTGATCGCCTCGTAGTCACCGGTATCGGCAACGACCACGGACAGTTCGCGCAGCTGGGACAGTTTGGACGGGGTACTCATTACGGCTCCTGGTGCAGGGGGATCGAATCGCGCGCGGTGCGCAGCGGTAATCAGGGGCGGTCGTTGTGGACCGCGGTCACGCGCAGGCGCAGCTTGCGGCCGCCGGGCGCGTTCCAGTCGATGCTCTGGCCGATCGAAAGGCCGAGCAGGGCACTGCCGACCGGGGCCAGCACGGAAACCTTGCCTTCATCGACGTTGGCTTCGCGGGGGAAGACCAGGGTCAGGACGTGCTTCTCGCCCGACACTTCATCTTCGCACTCCACGCGCGAATGCATCATGACGATGCCTTCGGGAATCTGGTCCGGTGCCAGCACGGTGGCACGGTTGAGTTCTTCAGCAAGCGCGAGCGCGGCAGGCGTCTGGCTCAGCGCAGGGGATTCGAGCATGGCGTCCAGGCGGTCCATGTCGAAGGTGGAAACGGTGATCGACGGCGGCAGGCCGCTGGCGGTACTCATGGTGAAGCTCCTTGGTTGAAAGCCATGCAAAAGGCGGCACCTGCTGGCGCCGCCTGTCTGTATTGTGGGGACAAATGCGACCGGAATCGACTCCTGCCGATTCCAGGCCGGTGCTGCGGGGGTTCAGCCGTTCAGCGCGGGGCCGGGCAGGGCGGTCGTGTCGCCGGCGGCGTTGACCGCTTCCAGGGTGAACAGCGCCTGCGGCAGGCGCTTGAACTGATCGGCCAGCTCCATCAGGAAGTCGTTCATGGCCGAGCTGCGGCGCCAGATCATCGCGATGCGGCGGCTGGGGCGTCCTTCGCCGGTGAAGTCGAGCAGGCGGATGTTGTTCGAGCGCGGCACCGGCGGCTGCACCGACAGGCTTGGCAGCAGGGTGATGCCGACGTCGGCGGCGACCATCTGCCGCAGGGTTTCCAGGCTGGTGGCGCGGAACTCGGACTTCTCGTTGGCACCGAACAGGCGGCAGACTTCCAGTGCCTGGTCGCGCAGGCAATGGCCATCTTCCAGCAGCAGCAGCTTCTGCGTGGCCAGCTCCTGCACGTCCAGGTGTTCGCGACGGGCCAGCGGGTGGCGCCCGGATACGGCCAGCAGGAAGGGTTCCTCGAACAGGAACTCGGCATGCAGCTGGTCGTCGATCACCGGCAGGGCCAGCAGTGCAGCGTCGAGCTTGCCTTCGCGCAGGCGGTCCAGCAGCACATCGCTCTTTTCCTCGACCAGCAGCAGTTCCAGCTCCGGGAAGCGATCGCGGATGCGCGGAATCACATGCGGCAGCAGGTACGGGCCCAGGGTCGGGAAGATCCCCAGGCGCACCGTACCGGCTTCCGGATCGCGACTGCGACGTGCCGCTTCCTTCAGCTGTTCCACTTCGGACACGATCACCCGTGCCCGTGCTGCTGCTTCCTGGCCGGCCGGGGTCAGCATCACCTTGCGCGGTGCACGTTCCACCAGCGGCAGGCCCAGCTCTTCTTCCAGCTTGCGGATCTGCGTGGACAGCGTCGGCTGGCTGACGAAGCAGGAGGCGGCAGCCCGGCCGAAATGCTTGTGGTCGGCCAGGGCTACCAGGTACTTCAGATCACGTAGGTTCATCCTTACACCCCAGGGGTAACGGACCGGCTGACGGCATGGTTACCCGACAGGCAGACAATGTTCCCGGTGATCTGGGAACGATGGATCAGGCAGCTTCAGCAACAGCACCACTGCTGCTGCTCACCGACGAGCGGATCAGGTGGTCGAACGCGCTCAGTGCGGCGGTCGAACCGGCGCCCATGGCGATGATGATCTGCTTGTAGGGTACCGTCGTGCAATCGCCAGCAGCGAACACGCCCGGCAGGTTGGTCTGGCCGCGGTCATCGATGACGACCTCGCCACGCGGCGACAGCGCCACGGTGTCCTTCAGCCACTCGGTGTTGGGCAGCAGGCCGATCTGCACGAAGATGCCTTCCAGCTCGACGCGGTGGGCGTCGCCGCCGACACGGTCCTTGTAGACCAGGCCGGTGACACGGCTGCCGTCGCCCAGCACTTCGGTGGTCTGTGCGCTGGTCAGCACGGTGACGTTGGCCAGGCTGCGCAGTTTCTTCTGCAGCACTTCGTCGGCGCGCAGGCTGGAATCGAACTCCAGCAGGGTTACATGCGACACGATGCCGGCCAGATCGATGGCCGCTTCCACGCCGGAGTTGCCGCCGCCGATCACCGCCACGCGCTTGCCCTTGAACAGCGGACCATCGCAGTGCGGGCAGTAGGCCACGCCCTTGTTGCGGTACTGGTCTTCGCCCGGCACGTTCATCTGGCGCCAGCGTGCGCCGGTGGACAGGATCACCGAACGCGACTTCAGCACCGCGCCGTTCTCCAGCTGCACCTGCACCAGGCCGTCTTCACCGGCCGGCACCAGCGCACTGGCGCGCTGCAGGTTCATGATGTCCACCTCGTACTCGCGCACGTGCTGTTCCAGCGCCGTGGCCAGCTTCGGGCCCTCGGTCTCCTTCACCGAGATGAAGTTCTCGATCGCCATGGTGTCCAGCACCTGGCCACCGAAACGCTCGGCGGCGATGCCGGTGCGGATGCCCTTGCGCGCGGCGTAGATCGCCGCTGCTGCGCCGGCCGGGCCACCGCCCACCACCAGCACGTCGAAGGCGTCCTTGGCGGCGATCTTCTCGGCATCGCGCTTGCTGGCATTGGTGTCCAGCTTGGCGACGATCTGCTCGAGGGTCATGCGACCCTGGTCGAAGACTTCACCGTTGAGGTACACGGTCGGCACCGACATGATCTCGCGCTTCTCGACTTCGTCCTGGAACAGGGCACCGTCGATGGCCACGTGCTGGATGCGCGGGTTGAGTACCGCGGCCAGGTTCAGCGCCTGCACCACGTCCGGGCAGTTCTGGCAGGACAGCGAGAAGTAGGTTTCGAACCTGTATTCACCTTCCAGGTTCTGCACCTGCTCGATCAGCTCGGCGGTGGCCTTGGACGGGTGGCCGCCGACCTGCAGCAGCGCCAGCACCAGCGAGGTGAACTCGTGGCCCATCGGCAGGCCGGCGAAGGTCAGGTGGATATCCTGGCCCGGGGTGCCCAGGTCGAAGGACGGCACACGGCCCTGGCCATCGCGCAGCACCTGCAGCGAGATCTTGTCCGACAGGCTGTCCAGGGTCTGCAGCAGTTCCAGCATTTCCTGCGACTTGGCGCCGTCGTCGGCGTGCGCGGTGATCTGGATCGGGCGGGTCACGCGCTCCAGATAGGTCTTCAGCTGCGACTGCAGGTTGGCGTCCAACATCGGGTCATCTCCTGGCTTCAGGCAAACAGGGGGCGTGGCACCGCTGTAGAAGGTAGCGGACCAGCAGGGGGTAGGGGTGAACCCAAGACAGCGACCGTGGAAGGGGCTGGCTGGCCAAGGCGGGCGAGCGTTGGCTGTCTTGGGTTCACCCCCACGCCGGCGGGGGGACCGGCACGGGGATGAAAGGCGCGCCGTGGCGTGGGGCCACGGCAGGCCGGTACTGCTTTAGATCTTGCCGACCAGGTCCAGCGACGGGGTCAGGGTCTTCTCGCCTTCCTTCCACTTGGCCGGGCACACCTGGTTCGGGTTGGCGGCGGTGAACTGGGCAGCCTTCAGCTTGCGCAGGGTTTCGGAGACGTCACGGGCGATCTCGTTGGAGTGGATCTCCAGGGTCTTGATCACGCCTTCCGGGTTGATGATGAAGGTGCCGCGCAGGGCCAGGCCTTCTTCCGGAATGTGCACGCCGAAGGCGTTGGTCAGCTGGTGGGTCGGGTCGCCGACCAGCGGGAACTGGGCCTTGCCGACGGCCGGCGAGGTTTCGTGCCACACCTTGTGCGAGAAGTGGGTGTCGGTGGTGACAATATAGACCTCGGCGCCGGCCTTCTTGAACTCGGCGTAATGGTCAGCGGCGTCTTCGATCTCGGTCGGGCAGTTGAAGGTGAAGGCGGCCGGCATGAAGATCAGGACGGACCACTGGCCCTTCAGGCTGGCGTCGGAAACCTTGATGAACTCGCCATTGTGGTAAGCGTTGGCTTCGAACGGCTGGATCTGGGTGTTGATCAGGGACATCGTTTTTCCTCTGGTGAAGGGGAGTGGGTGAATCGACAGGAGCTAGGTTACCGACTCGCTGGCGATAAGAACAATCCATTGATTGCATCTATTTGATAGATGGAATCTATCATTTGGTCATGAGCAGGCACTGAACCTTGCCGCTCCCATCCTGCAACTGGCTGTGTGACAAGGGAAATCTTCCGGAACGGCTGAATAGGGCCAATAGTCCCTCCTTATCCCCTCGGGCAGAACCTGAACGGATTGCAGCCTTTTGTAGAGTCGAGCCATGCTCGACTGCGGACCTGTGGATGTGTAGCTCGACTGCGCCAGAAGCAGCCGAGCATGGGCTCCGCTCTACAATTGCGGCATGTTTTCCCAAACCGAACCCTCCCTGCGCCAGATCGTGGCCGAGGCCAGTGCCCGCCTCGGCGGCGTCGAGGCCCGCCACGAGGCCGAACTGCTGCTGCTGCATGTGCTGGAGCGCCCGCGCAGCTGGCTGTTCGCGCATGCCACCGATCCGCTGGCCGCCGCCGACCTGGCCGCCTTCGAAGCGTTGCTGGCCCGCCGCGTGGCCGGTGAGCCGGTGGCCTACCTGACCGGCCGCCGCGGTTTCTGGACGCTGGACCTGGAGGTCGACCCGGCCACGCTGATCCCGCGTCCGGAAACCGAGCTGCTGGTCGAGCTGGCGCTGGAGCGGCTGCCGCCAGACCAATCGCTGCAGCTGGCCGACCTCGGCACTGGCACCGGCGCGATCGCCTTGGCGCTGGCCAGCGAACGGCCCCAAGCGCAGGTGCTGGCCACCGATGCCAGCCCGGGCGCGCTGGCCGTGGCCGCGCGCAATGCTGCGCGCCATGAACTGCGCAACGTCCGCTTCGCCGAGGGCGGGCAGGACTGGTATGCGCCGCTGCAGGGCGCGCGGTTCGACCTGATCGCCAGCAACCCGCCGTACATCGCCAGCGACGATCCGCACCTGGCCCAGGGCGACCTGCGCTTCGAACCGGCCACCGCGCTGGCCTCCGGCGTGGACGGGCTGGATGACATCCGCCGCATCGTCGACGGTGGCCAGGCCCACCTGCTGCCCGGCGGTTGGCTGCTGATCGAGCACGGTTGGGACCAGGGCGTGGCGATCCGCGCGCTATTCGACGCGGCGGGTTTTGCGGAAGTGCAGACCGTGCAGGATCTGGAGCAGCGCGACCGCATCACCCTGGGCCGGCGTCCGGCCTAGAATGGAGGTTCTCCTGCCCCGGCAGGGCATCACCCTGGAGCTGCAAGCATGCGTACGCTGTACCCCGCCATCACCCCCTACGACGTCGGCACCCTGAAGGTCGACGACCGCCACACGCTGTACTTCGAACAGTGCGGCAACCCGGACGGCAAGCCGGTGGTGATGCTGCACGGTGGCCCGGGCGGCGGCTGCAGCGACAAGATGCGCCAGTTCCACGACCCGTCCAAGTACCGCATCATCCTGTTCGACCAGCGCGGTGCCGGCCGTTCCACCCCGCACGCGGACCTGGTGGACAACACCACCTGGGACCTCGTCGCCGATATCGAGAAGCTGCGCGAGCACCTGAAGGTGGATCGCTGGCAGGTGTTCGGCGGCAGCTGGGGGTCGACCCTGGCGCTGGCCTATGCCGAGACCCACCCGCAGCGCGTGACCGAACTGGTCCTGCGCGGCATCTTCATGCTGCGTCGCTGGGAGCTGGAATGGTTCTACCAGGAAGGCGCCAACCGCCTGTTCCCGGATGCGTGGGAGCATTACCTCAAGCCGATTCCTTCGGTGGAGCGTCATGACCTGATCTCGGCCTTCCACCGCCGCCTGACCAGCGACGACGAAACCACCCGCCTGGAAGCGGCCAAGGCGTGGGCGGTGTGGGAAGGCGCGACCAGCTTCCTGCACGTCGATGATGACTTCATCAACAGCCACGAAGACCCGCACTTCGCGCTGGCCTTTGCCCGCATCGAGAACCACTACTTCGTCAACGGCGGCTTCTTCGAAGTGGAAGACCAGCTGCTGCGCGACGCACACCGCATCGCTGACATTCCCGGCGTGATCGTGCACGGCCGCTACGACGTGGTCTGCCCGCTGGCCAACGCCTGGGACCTGACCAAGGTGTGGCCGAAGGCGAAGCTGGAAATCACGCCGGCGTCGGGTCACTCGGCGTTCGAAGCCGAGAACGTGGACGCGCTGGTGCGCGCCACCGACAGTTTTGCTTGAGGCAAAACTATCCACGCATTCCACCTTATCCCCGCGCCTGTCGGCGCGCCCCCTTGAACAACAAGGGGGCTCTGCTCCAGACCGGGTTCGGTGCACTGATCAGTAGAGCCAGGCCACGCCTGGCTGCGGTAGTGCCGGCCGCTGGCCGGCAAACCTGAGACGGTTGGATTCCTGGAGGCGCCGGCCAGCGGCCGGCGCTACCACTCCCCAGCCAGCAACGCGTCGGCCAGTACCTGCAGCTTCGGCGAGCATTGCCGCGAGGGCGGATAGATCAGTGACAGTGCACGGCTGCGGCCTTCAAACGGCTGCAGCACGCGCTGCAGGCGGCCATCGGCCAACGCATCGGCCACGGCGAAATCCATCACCTGCACGATGCCGATACCGGCGATGGCCGCTTCCACCAGCGGATCGCCGCTGTCGAACACCATCCGCGTCGGCGGCGTGAACTCGCGCAGTTGCCCGTCCTGCAGGAACTGCCAGTCCACCAGCCGGCCACTGCGCAGGTTGCGCACCGCCAGGCAGGCATGGTCCTGCAGCGCGGCCACATCGTCCGGTGCGCCACAGCGGGCCAGATAGGCGGGGCTGGCCACCGTCACCCAGCGCAGCGGCCGCAATGGCCGCGCGACGATGCGCTGGTCGGCGATGACGCCGGTGCGCAGCGCGGCATCGAAGCCTTCCTCGACCAGATCGACCAGACGGTCGCTGAGCACCGCTTCCACCTGCAGCTGCGGATGCTGTTGCAGCAACGGCGCCAGCATCGGCACCAGCACCTTGCGCCCGAACATCGACGGCGCACTGATCTTCAACGTGCCCGAGGGCGTGCACGGGCGGTCGGCCAGTTGCCGTTCGGCATCGTCCAGGCCGGCCAGCAGTGGTGCCACCTGTTCCACGAACTGGCGGCCATCCGGGGTCAGCGCCACGTTGCGGGTGTTCCGCTGCAGCAGCTTCACCCCCAGCGACACTTCCAGCCGCCCGATCGCGCGCGACAGGCCGGATTGGCTCAGGCCGAGCTGGCCGGCGGCCACGGTGAAACTGCGGGCTTCGGCCACCTGCACCAGCATGCGCACCGCATTGAGGTCCATCGAGGCTCCATTCATGCCGAAAATCATGACAGATATGGTCGGGGAGGGGTTTATTGATTGGCTCGCATCAATGAGACTGCGCTCCCCCACCGCGCCAGACCGCCGATGCCTCCCCTCAAATACCCGCGCTGGGCGCTGACCCTGCTGGCCACCGCCCAGCTGATCATCGCCCTGGATGCCACCATCATCTTCGTTGCCCTGCATGACATGGGCCGCGCGCTGCAGATCAACGCGCAGCAGCTGCAATGGGTGGTCAGTGCCTACACCGTGGCCTTCGGCGGCAGCCTGCTGCTCGGCGGGCGCGCCGCCGACCTGATCGGCCGCCGCCGCTTCTACCGGCTGGGCATGCTGCTGTTCGCGCTGGTCTCGCTGCTCGGTGCGCTGGCGCCGAACGCCACGCTGTTGATCATCGCGCGCGCCGCACAAGGCGTCGGGGCGGCGCTGCTGTTCCCGGCCACGCTGGCGCTGATCAACACGCTGTACGCCGAAGGCCCGGTACGCAATCGTGCGCTGGCGATCTGGAGCATGGCCAGCGCGGTCGGCCTGGCGCTGGGCACGCTGCTCGGTGGCGTGCTGACCCAGGCGTTCGGCTGGCCGGCGGTGCTCGCGGTGATCGTGCCGCTGGCCACGGCGTGCGCGGTCGCGGCCGGTACATGGCTGCCGGCCGATGGTCCACGCGTGCAGGGCCGTTCCTTCGATCTGGCCGGTTGTCTCACTGTCACCGCTGGCGGCAGCCTGCTGGTCACCACCCTGGTGCAAGGGCCGGAGTGGGGCTGGACGGCGCCGGCTACGCTCATCTGCCTGCTGCTTTCAGCCGTATTGTTGACGGTGTTCGTACAGATCGAAAAGCGCAGCCGTGACCCGCTGATGCAGTTTTCGCTGTTGCGCCTGCCCGGCCTCCGCGCCGCGCTGGGTCTGACCTTCGCTTTCATGAGCAGCTATGGCGTGCAGTACTACTTCCTGGCGCTTTACTTCCAGGATGGCTATGGCTGGAGCCCGCTGCAGGCCGGTATGGCCTTCCTGCTGCCGACATTGGTGTGCACCTTCGGCATCCGGATTGCCGAACGCATGCTGCGGCGCCGTTCGCCACGGCAGGTGCTGGCCTGGGGCTTCGCCGCAGGTGCCGTCGGCATCGCCGCGGTTGCGTTGGCGATGCCGCATGGCGCCAGCTACTGGCCGCTGTTGCCGGGCATCGTGGTGCTCAGCATCGGCCAGGGCATGAGCTGGACGGCGATGTGGATCGTGGCCGGGCAGGGCGTGCCGGGTCCGCAGCAAGGCGTCGCGTCCGGCATGGCGGCCACCGCCCAGCAGATCGGCGGCGCCTTGGGATTGGCGGTACTGGTGATGGTCGCCAACGCTGCGCGCGGCACGCAGGCGGCAACCAGCCCTGATGCGTTGCAGGGCATGGTCAATGCACAGTACGGCGCCGCGCTGTTCGCCGCGCTCGGCGTGGTGATCGCGCTGGGCCTGCGCCCGGCGCCGGTAGACTCGGCAGCGACTGCCTGCCTGAGCACCGACGCATGATCGAACTGCTGGATCTGCAACAGACCCTGCATGCCTTCGCTGCCTGCAACGATGACGATGAGGTGTGGAACGCCTTCGGCTGGGTGATGGCCAGCGACGAGGACCTGCTGGCTGCGCGGTTGTGGTTGCCGTCATCCAGTGATGAAGCGCTGGATGACGACGGCGAGCGATCGGCCGCTTCGGCAGCGATGGGGCTGTTCCCGTATCTGGAACCGGCCATGTTTGCCGACGTGCTGGATGTGCAGAAGCGGCAACGCCCGCTGTCGTCGCTGCAGGACTACGCGCAGGCGCTGGCGTACTACACCGAGTACGACGCATTCCAGCAGGTCGAAGGTATCGACGAGGCCCTGGGCGAAGCGGGTGCTGAGGAACAAGCGGAGGCGCGCGAGGCAGGGCTGGGCGCAGGCATCTTCGCTTCCTTCGATCTGACGCTGAAGGCGTGCTCGGAGGGGCAGATCAAAGCCGCAGCGCAGCGCGTGGCGCGCCTGCTGGAGATGCCGGTGGGCGAGGCGTTGGCGCGCTGCCGTGCGTTGCCGCTGGTGCTGGGTGAGGCGCTGGATCGTCGCCGCGCGCAGGCGATCAAGGATGATCTCGAAGCGATCGGTGCGACCGTGCAGGTGCACGGGGTCAAGCCGTTCCCGTGGATGGATGCGCCCGTATTGCGGTAGTGCCGGCCGCTGGCCGGCAACCTCAGGTTCGTTGGATCATTGCAGTTGCCGGCCAGCGGCCGGCACTACCAAGCCTGGGTAAATCACCCGGCGGCCAGCAACTGCGGTTGCAACGCGCTGAAGATCCGCGCCAGCCGCTCCCAAGGATGACTTCGACGCCACCGGTGCGACCGTGCAGGTGCACGGGGTCAAGCCGTTCCCGTGGATGGATGCGCCCGTATTGCGGTAGTGCCGGCCGCTGGCCGGCAACCTCAGGTTCGTTGGATCATTGCAGTTGCCGGCCAGCGGCCGGCACTACCAAGCCTGGGTAAATCACCCGGCGGCCAGCAACTGCGGTTGCAGCGCGCTGAAGATCCGCGCCAGCCGCTGCGCCCATGCCAGCTGCCCGGCGGCATCGGCGATCAGGTCCTGGCGGATCTCCAGTTCCACGTGCACCAGCCCGCGGCCTTCGCCATGCACCGGCACCGCGTAGTCGCTGGTACTGCTGACCGAATACGGTTCGTTGTCGCCCACCACCAGGTCGCCTTCGTCGCGCAGTGCCTGCAGCAGTGCATGCGCAAAGCGCGTGTCCTGGTGGTACAGCACGCCGGCATGCCACGGCCGCTGCGCGCCGTTCATCGCCGGGGTGAAGCTGTGCATCATCACCAGCAGGGTGGGGCGACCGGCATCGCGGCGTGCGTCCAGTTCGGCGTCGATGCGTGCGTGGTACGGCGCGTGGATCGCATCGATGCGCTGTTGCCGCTGTGCCACTGACAGACCGGCATTGCCCGGGACCACGGTGTGGTCGCTCACTTCCGGAATCAGCGTGGGCGAGGCCAGTGGGCGGTTGCAGTCGATCAGCAGCCGCGAATAGGTCTGTTCGATCGCCCAGGCATCCAGCCGTTCGGCCAGCGCGCGGGTGGTGCCGGCAATGCCGATGTCCCAGCCGATGTGGCGGTCCAGTTCGACCTGTGGCAAGCCCAGGCCGGCGAGGGCACCCGGCACCTGTTGGCCGGCATGGTCGGCCAGCAGCAGGTACGGCGAAGCGCCCTGCGGCCGGTGAATCGCGTAGATTGCCGGATCATCGGCGCCGAGCAGCGCCGGCAGCGCATGCAGGTCGGCGTCAGCCACGCGGGCGCCCGTCCAGGTGGTGCTCGATCATCCACAGGCCGGCCCAGAGCTTGGCGTCCAGCTCGTAGCCTTCGCCCATCTTCTGCACCAGCCAGGCCGCGGCCTCACTGCGTGGAATCTCGTGCACGGTGATGTCCTCGCTGTCATCACCGCCACCTTCGCCGATCCGGCGCAGGCCGGTAGCGCGGACGAAGGCGATCTTCTCGCTGCTGGCGCCGGACGACGTCGGGCCGATCATCAGCACTTCGGCGTGATCGGCGGTCCAGCCGGTTTCTTCTTCCAGTTCGCGCACGGCCGAGACTTCAATCGATTCGCCGGCGTGGATGTCGCCGACCAGGCCGGCCGGCATCTCGATGGTGGGTGCCTGCAGCGGCACGCGGAACTGCTCGACGAACAGCACCTTGTCCTCAGGGGTGACGGCGATGATGATCGCGGCCAGGCCACCGGCGTGGGTACGTTCGCTGTATTCCCAGGTGCCGCGCACCAGCATGCGCTGGTACTTGCCTTCATAGACGACACGCGGGGCTTCGGTGTTGCGCTGGCTCATGCGGGCTCGCTGGAATTGGAAAAGGATGGAGTGGGAACGGGGTCGGCCACACCGGCGGCATCGAACAGCCGGCGGCGGGTCATCGGGCCGAAGCGCAGGGTCTGGCACAGGCCACCGAGCAGCTCCGGGTCGGCCGCCTGGCGCAGCAGACCGGGTTGGCTGCCTTCCAGCGGCGCGTCCAGCGCGATGGTGGTCAGCTGGCGCCAGAGCTGGGCGTGCTCGCGCTGTTCGCGCAGGCGCACCGCCATCTGTGCCGCGCCGCGCAGGCGCAGGAACGGCACTTCGTCCAGGCGTTCGTACAGCGCATCCATGCTGCCGAAGTGGGCCAGCAGCACGGCGGCGGACTTGCTGCCGACACCACTGACACCGGGAATGTTGTCCACCGCATCGCCGCACAGTGCCAGGTAATCGGCGATCTGGTGCGCGTGCACGCCGTGCCGCGCCTTCACTCCGGCTACGTCCCAACGCTGGTTGCGTGCGTAGTCCCACTGCTCGTCGTGATCCAGCAGCAGCTGCGACAGGTCCTTGTCGGCGGAGATGATCACCCCGCGGTGGCTGCCACGGTGCACGTGCAGGGCGCTGCCGATCAGGTCATCGGCTTCGAATTCGTGGTGGGCCAGCACCGCAAGGCCCAATGCCGCGCACAGCGCCTTGCAGTGTACGAACTGGCGCTTGAGCGCCTCCGGTGCCGGGTCGCGGTTGGCCTTGTAGGCCGGGTACAGGCGATGGCGGAAGCCGCTGTCGAGCGCTTCGTCGAAGGCGATGGCGATGTGCCGGGGGCGCTCGCGCTCCAGCAGGTCCAGCAGGAAGCGGGCGAAGCCGTGCACGGCGTTGGTCGGCCAGCCCTGCGCGTCCTGGAACTGGTCCGGCAGCGAGTGCCAGGCGCGGAACACGTAGATGCTGGCGTCGACCAGATACAGCGACGGCGGCGGAGCCGGCAGGCTCATGCCGGCGGCGTCCAGTCGCGCAGCAGGGCCGCCGGATCGGGGCGCTCGCGCTCAGGTACATCAGCCTTGGGTGTACCGATGTGGATGAAGCCGGCGATGCGTTCGCCTTCGACCAGGCCCAAGTGGGCCTGTACCGCCGGATCGAAGGCCATCCAGGCGGTCAGCCACTGCGCGCCGAAGCCCAGCGCCTGCGCGGCCTGCAGCAGGGCGAAGCAGACGCAGCCGGCGGTCATCAGCTGTTCCTGCTCGGGCACCTTCGGGTCCGGCCGCGGGCTGGCCACCACCACGATCACCAGCGGCGCATGGCTGAAACGCTGGCGGTCCTTCTCGAATACCGCCTCGCCCGCATGCGGGTCGCGCTGGCGGCTGCGCTCGGCCAGGAAGTCGCCCAGAGTGTGACGTGCATCGCCGGCGATCTTCAGGAAGCGGAACGGTACGCGCTTGCCGTGGTCGGGCACGCGCACGGCCGAGGCCAGCATGCGCTGCAGGGTGGCTGGATCCGGTCCGGGCTCGCCCAGTTGCCGCGAGGGCACCGAGCGGCGGGCATCCAGGGCAAGCAGGGCAGCGGGGTCGGGCATGGAGTCTGAACCGGTCATCACGGGTGTTTGATTATAGTCGGGGTGGTCAATGACGCCGTCTGTGTCGCGTCCCGCCCCTGAATATCAAACTGTGATGAACATCATGCCACTGGCGGGAAAGGGACGACCGCTTCCTCTCGCCTCGTGGGCCTCGCACGGCTTACGATATCTATCTTGCCGGGCCGCCGGTCATGAGGTTTGAAGTGAGGACTGTTTCACTGTCCGTGACGGGCTGGCCGGCCTACCATCGACGTACCGGCACATGGGGTGTGCCGGCCGTCGCGATGTCCATGCTGTCTGTCGTACCAGAGAAGGTGGGGAGCCTTCCCGAATGATGAGCGCGCCCACACCGATGGGATCGCCGGGCCGTGACCCGGTCCAGCTTCAGCGTGCCCGGGACATGGTCCTGCCGGCGCTGTGCCAGGCGTTCGGGGCCGCACTGGCGCGTTTCGACGATGCACTGTTCGACCGCGCCGGCAATGCTGGCTCGTCGCAGCTGCTGTTCCTGGATGCGATGCGCGAGCTGCGCCGTCGCCGTGAGGACATCGCCGCCGCCTTCGCCGGCCACCTGCAGCGGGCCTGGGATGCACTGGCCAGTGGCGAGCCGTTGTCGGCCGAAGCCACCCTGTCCGGGCCGGCCGAGGATGGCCTGAGCCTGCTGGCTGAACATGTACTGGAATCGCGGCTGGCGGTGCGCAATTTCGCCACCGTGCTGCTGCGTGACTTCAAGCCGGTGCTGGCGCGGCTGGACCGCCGCCTCGGCCGCCTGATCGGCGGCGCCGAGCTGGATGCCGATCACAACCCGGTCAGCCCCGAACATCTGGGCGTGGCCATCCATGAGGCCTTTGCCGGCTGCGAACTGGCGCCGGAAGTGCACCTGGTGCTGATCAAGCTGTGCGAGCGTGACCTGCGCGCGCCGGTGGGCCGCATCTACGAGAAGCTGGACGAGCAGCTGGCCGCCGCTGGCGTGATGTCGCAGATGGGGGCGCCGCGGCGTCCAATGTCTGCCGCGCCCGACCCGCGCATGGCGCCCGGGTCGGACGATCTGGTCGAGCCGCGCCACGCGGCGGGCTTCGAATCCGAATTCAGCGATGATGAACAGGCCGCGCCGGCCTGGGCACAGCGCTTCGCTGCGCGCTGGTCCGAGCGCCGTGGCCACATGCAGCAGCACCTCGGGAGCGAGGATGCCGGCAACGGCGAGGCGTATGCCGGCCAGCAGGGAATGCTGCTGGAGGCCCTGCATGAGCTGCTGCAGCAGACCCGTCACGTTCGCGAGGACGCCACCTCGGCAGCGCAGGTCGCGGTCGGCCAGCACCGCCCGTTGAGCCAGCGCGAGATGATGTCGGTGCTGTCGCTGCTGCAGGCCACGCCCAGCGCCACCCTGCGTGCGGCCATCGGCGAGGACGGCGAATCACTGGCGCAGCGGCTGAAGAGTGAAGTGCTGTCCAGCGCCACCCGTCTCGGCGTCGATCCTGGCCAGACCCGGCTGGACCCGCAGGACGAAGATGCGATCGATCTGGTCGGCATGCTGTTCGACGTGATGCTGGACGAACGCGAACTGGAAGGTCGCTCGCGCGAGCTGATCGGCCGCCTGGTGGTGCCCTTCGTCAAGGTGGCGATGCTCGACCGCCGCATGTTCGTGCAGAAGACCCACCCGGCCCGCAAGCTGCTCAACTCGCTGGCCGAAGCCTGCGAGGGCAATACCGGCGAAAGCCAGGCCGAGCGCATGCTGATGGCCAAGGTCGAGGAAATCATCGAGCGCCTGGTGGCCGAGTTCAACGAGAACCTGGCGATCTTCCTGACCCTGGAAGAAGAATTCCGCGAGTTCCTGGTGCAGCATCGCCGCCGCGTGGAGATCGCCGAGCGCCGCGCCGCCGAAACGCAGCGCGGCCAGGAGAAGCTGGAAATGGCCCGCAGCCGGGCGGGTGCCGAACTGGATCGCCGCATCGGCGATGCCACCCTGCCGCCGGCCATCGCTGAGTTCCTGCGCCAGCCATGGCAGCACCACCTGACCCTGGCGCTGCTGCGCGAGGGCGAGGAGGGCGCGTCGGTGGCCGAGGCACTGAGCCTGGCTGACGGCCTGCTGGAGGAAGTGGCCGAGGCCCGCCGCCAGATCGTCGGCAAGCCGTGGCTGCAGGCCTGGCAGCCGGTGCTGGCCAAGGTATTTGCCAGCGTCGGCGTGCACGGCGATGCCGCCACCGGTGCCATCGACGCCCTGCACGACACCCTGCAGGGCATTGCGGAATCGCGACCGGAACTGCAGCGCGCGCTGCCGGAGCTGCCGCAGGTTGCCTTGCCGGCGCCGCCGGTGGCTGAGTCGCCAGCGGTGGAGCTCGGCGGGCAGATCGACGCCGACGATTTCGACAACGCCGACGCCGACCGCTTCCGCCGCATGGAAATCGGCAACTGGCTGGACTTCGTCGACAAGGACGGCAAGGTGCAGGCCGGCAAGCTGTCCTGGGTCAGCCCGATTTCCTCGCGCCTGCTGTTCGTCAACCGCCGCGGCGTGCGCTTCTGCGTGGCCTCGCCGGAAGAACTGGCAGTGATGGTGCGGCTGGGCCGCCTGCGCGCCCACGTCGACGATGGCGCCTTCGACAGCGCGATGCAGGGTGTGATCGATCGGCTGGACCCGGGCAGCGCAACACTGCACTGAGCCGTGGCCGCCTGCTAGGATCGGGAAAACTCACCGATCAGCGGGGACCTGCATGGCCGTGGCGTTGCTGGGGATCAAGGAGACCGCGCCGGGCGAACGGCGCGTGGCGTTGACGCCGGAAACCGCGCGCAAGCTCGGTGCCTTGGGCATCACTGTCTGGTATGAGGCCGGCGCCGGTCTGGCGGCGGGATTTACCGATGCTGCCTATGACGACGCCGGTGCACGTGTGTTCGATGTAGGTCGCTGGGCCGAGATCGATATCCTGCTGTGCGTGCAGGCACCGCCGGTGGCGGTGCTGGAGCAGCTCAAGCCCACTGCCAGCGTGGTCGGCCTGCTGACCCCGGCCAGCGATCCGGCGCTTGCGGCATTGGCCGCTGGCGACCGCCTGCACCTGTTCCCACTGCAGCAGCTGCCGCGCACCACCCGCGCGCAGGCGATGGATGTACTCAGCTCGCAGGCCGGCATGGCCGGTTACAAGGCGGCACTGATCGCGGCCGAGCGTGCGCCGCGTTTCTTCCCGATGCTGACCACCGCCGCCGGTACCGTGCGCCCGGCCAAGGTGCTGGTGATCGGTGCCGGTGTGGCCGGTCTGCAGGCCATCGCCACCGCGCGTCGTCTCGGTGCACAGGTGGAAGGTTTCGACGTGCGCCCGGAAACCCGCGAGCAGATCCAGTCGCTGGGCGCGCGCTTCCTTGATCTTGGTGTGAGTGCAGCCGGTGAAGGCGGCTATGCGCGTGCGTTGACCGATGAGGAACGCGCCGAGCAGCAGCGCCGGCTGGCCGACCACCTGCGCAGCGTGGATGTGGTGATCTGCACGGCAGCGGTACCGGGGCGACCGGCGCCGACGATCGTGACTGCCGCGATGGTGGAAGGCATGGCCACCGGCAGCGTCATTGTCGATCTGGCGGCAGAGAGCGGCGGCAACTGCGCACTGACCCAGCCGGGGCAGTGCATCGAACATCAGGGCGTGACCATCGATGGCCCGCTTGGCCTGGCCAGCCGCGGCGCGACCCAGGCCAGCGAGATGTACGCGCGCAACCTGCTCAACTTCGTCGCCTTGTTCGTGCGCGAAGGGGAGCTCAGTTTCGACTGGGACGACGAGTTGCTGGCGAAGACACGCTGGCAGGCGTGAGCCGGTAGCGCCGGTTGCCTTCCCGGTAGATCCACGCCATGCGTGGAGGAACGGCCCAGCGTGCGGACCAGGGTCCGCACCCACCCTGCGGATGCCGGCGTTACCGCGGCTTCGCCGGCGGCGGGTTGTCGCGCACCCAGTCCTTGCGTTGTTCCGGCGTCATCTGCGACCAGCGCTCGCGCAGGGCGTCGCGCTGTTCCGGCGGCATGTTCCGCATCTGACCGAACAGGGCCCGGGCCTGCTCACGCTGTTCCGGGTTCATGTGCTCGAAGCGGCGCAGGCCACGGCGGGCCTTGTCGCGCTCCTCCGGGCTCATCGATTGCCAGCGCTGGCCATGCGAAAGCATGCGCTGGCGCTGGCCGGCATCGGCGCTGTTCCAGCGGTCGCGCAGCGGCGCCAGCAGGGATTCGCGCTGCGCTTCGCTGAGGTGTTCCCACGCCGGCAGCGGTGCGGCCGGCGCAGGGCGTGCGGCAGGGGCGGGCGCGGCGCTCTGCGCCAGGGCCGGGAAGGCCGGCAGCAGCAACAGGGTCATCAGCAGGGGCAGGGTGTGCAGTCGGGACATGATTCACTCCATCGCCAGGTCGGTATCGCCCAGCCACAGGTACAGATCGGGATTTTCGTCGTAGAGCGCGCTGTTGTCTTCCGCCGAGGCAAGCACAGGTGCCGGCGCAGGGCCCGTCAGGGTGCCGTGGCCGGTGAACTGCAGGCCGATACCCAGTGCCACCACCAGTGAACAGGCACTGGCCAGCCACCAGCGCCAGCGCCCGCGATGGGCGGCCGTGGCGCCGTGGCGAGCCTGGCGCAGCCGGGCCAGCGTTGCCGGCGACAGCGCGTGCAGCGACTGCGCGTGCAGGCTGCGCAGGGTGTCATCGGAAGGCAGGGAGCGGTTCACGGGTGGGTCTCCAGATAATCCTGCAGCGCCTGGCGGGCGCGTGCCAGATGGGTTTTTACCGCGCCTTCGCTGCAGCCCATGGCGCGGGCGGTGGTGGCCCCGTCCAGGTCCTGCAGCACGCGCAGGGTGAAGGCCTCGCGCTGGCGGGCGGGCAGGCGGCGCAACGCGTCCACCAGCTGTTGGTACTGCTGGCGCTGTTCGTGCGCCTGTGCCGGGTCCGGGCCGGGGTCGGCCCAGTCGATCTCGCCGCCGTCGGCGTCCTGGTTGTCGCGCCAGAACGGCAGTCGGAAGCGGCGCCGGCGCTGCACGTCGATCACGCGCCGGCGCAGGATGCTCCAGAACAGCGGGGCCCATTCGGCAGCCGGCTTGTCGGCGTAGTCCAGCATGCGCAGCAGCGCGTCCTGCACCGCGTCCATGGCGTCTTCGCGCTGGCGCAGGCCGGCCTCGGCGAAGCGGAACGCGCGCGGGCCAACACTGGCCAGGAACGCCTCCAGCGACGCCGGCAGGGCATCGGTCTCGGCGCTCGGGGGGACGGGGCTGCTCACCAGCACAGGGTACGGTTCCTCGCTCGGGGTCACCATCGACAACGCGTGAGCGCGGCTTCGGTTGACGCCGGGCGCGCACCGGGTTCAGCCCATGGTTATGATGGGACGACGAAGACAGAGCAGGAGCGTTGCCGGTGAGTGACGGGTTCGTAGCGCTGTACATCTTCATGCTGGCAGCCATCGCCGGCCACGTGATCATTTCGCGGGTGCCGGTGATCCTGCATACCCCGCTGATGTCGGGCTCCAACTTCATCCACGGCATCGTGCTGATCGGTGCAATGGTGGTGCTGGGGCACGCGCAGACACCGCTGGAGAAAGCTCTGGGCTTCCTCGCCGTGGTGCTTGGTGCCGGCAACGCCGCCGGTGGCTACGTGGTCACCGCGCGCATGCTGGAAATGTTCAAGCCGAGCGCGCCCAAGGGCGGCAAGGACGAGCCGAAGGAGCCGCAGGCTTGAACATCAGCACCGTCGAACTGCTCGATTGGCTGGTCAAGGCCAGCTACCTCGTCGCCGCCACGCTGTTCCTGCTGGGCCTGCAGCGCATGGCCTCGCCACTGACCGCGCGCAGCGGCATCCGCTGGGCCGGGCTGGGCATGCTGCTGGCCACGGCGGCGACCTTCTTCCTTCCCGAACTGCACAACGTGCCGCTGATCCTGGTGGCGCTGCTGCTCGGCGCGGGCCTGGCCTGGTGGTCGGCCGGCAAGGTTGCCATCACCGACATGCCGCAGATGGTGGCGCTGTACAACGGCATGGGCGGTGGATCGGCGGCGGCGATCGGCGCGGTGGAGCTGCTGCGCTACGCCTTTCTTGCCAACCGCGATACCAGCCACTGGAGCGCGCAGGCGCTGGCCGACCTCGCCGCGCGCCAGCCGTCGGGCACGGTGCTGCTGCTGGCGGTGGTCGGCGCAGCGATCGGCGCGGTGTCGCTGTCCGGCTCGGTGATCGCCTGGGCCAAGCTGGATGGACGCCTGGACAAGCGCGTGACCTGGCCGGGCCAGCAGGTGATGAACCTGCTGGTGGCGCTGGCGGTGGTGGTACTGGCGATCATCGCCGCCAGCACGCTCAGCACCTGGGCGATCGTTGCCTTCTTCGTACTTGCGCTGGCGCTGGGCGTGCTGATGACGCTGCCGATCGGTGGCGCCGACATGCCGGTGGTGATCTCGCTGTACAACGCGTTCACCGGCCTGGCGGTGTCGTTCGAAGGTTACGTGCTGGGCAACGAAGCATTGATCATCGCCGGCATGATGGTCGGCGCGGCGGGCATCCTGCTGACCCGGCTGATGGCCAAGGCGATGAACCGGCCGATCCGCAACGTGCTGTTCTCCAACTTCGGCGGTGGTGCTGGTGGCGAAGCGCAGGCGATCAGCGGCTCGCAGAAGCCGATCGAAGCGGCTGACGTCGCCGCGATGATGGCCTTCGCCGAGCGCGTGGTGATCGTGCCTGGCTACGGCATGGCCGTGGCGCAGGCGCAGCACAAGATCTGGGAGCTGGCGCAGCGGCTGGGCCAGCGCGGGGTGAAGGTGAAGTTCGCGATCCACCCGGTGGCGGGGCGCATGCCGGGGCACATGAACGTGCTGCTGGCCGAGGCGGGTGTGCCCTACGACCTGATCGCGGACATGGACGACATCAACCCGGAATTTGCCAACACCGATGTGGTGCTGGTGATCGGCGCCAACGACGTGGTCAATCCGGTCGCACGAACCGATCCGGCCAGCCCGATCTACGGCATGCCTGTGCTGGACGTGGTCAATGCGCGCAACGTGGTGGTGATCAAGCGCGGCAAGGGCACGGGCTTCGCGGGCATCGAGAATGCGCTGTTCTACGCCGACAACACCCGCATGCTGTATGGCGATGGTGCGGAAGCGGCGGCCTCGCTGGTGAGCGAACTGAAGGCGCTCGACGGCGGGCATTGAGCGGCGGCTGCATCGGGTAGGTGCGGACCTTGGCCCGCACGCATTTGCCGGCCAGCGGCCGGCACTACCCCCATCCACGCATGGCGGCTGTGCCCGGTAGGTGCGGACCTTGGTCCGCACGTTTCTGCCGGCCAACGGCCGGCACTACCGAATCCCTGCGTGGTGGTTGCATCTGGTAGGTGCGGACCATGGTCCGCACGGTTCTGCCGGCCAGCGGCCGGCACTACCCCCATCCACGCATGGCGGCTGCGCCCGGTAGGTGCGGACCTTGGTCCGCACGCATTTGCCGGCCAGTGGCCGGCACTACCTGCCGGTGGGTCAGCGCGCCAGCCAGGCGCCCACGGCCAGGCCCAGGGCCAGCCACAGCCACTCCACCGCGCCATTGGCCAGGGTGATCAGGGTCCAGGCCAGGTGCGGGCCCATCCGCATCGTGGCGTCCCACAGGTCCAGCCCGATCGAGCCGCCCATCCAGGCGCTGGCGATGGTCCAGTTGGCCACGGCCGCCACCAGCAGGGTGCCCACCACGACCAGCACGATGCGCAGCCGGCCCGGGCCGAGCGTACCCATGCGCAGCATGAACACCAGTTCCAGGGCGGTCAGTACCGCCATCCAGCCGACCTGCCGGCCGGTCATCAGCGCCAGCACCATCCAGGCAAGGGGAGCAACAAGCAGACCCAGCAACAGCATGATGGGCCAGAGCCAGGTCACGGTCCTGGCACGCGCGGCATTGGAGGACATCGAAGCTCCCTGAAGATCACCCACAGGATACTGTGGTTTGCCGCAGTGCACCGGCGGCGGCAGGGCGGCTGGGCTAGAATGCCGTCTTGCGTGGCCTTGGCCACGGCCCCATATCGGTCCCCATGTATTCCCGTAGCAGCGAACCTGTCCACTTCGAACGCGATTGCGAGGCCGTGATGGTCCCGCAGGGCGACACCGTGACCCTGCCCGCCGGCAGCTATGGGTACATCACCCAGGCGCTGGGCGGCAGTTATTCGGTGTTCGTCGAGGGCAACCTGTTCCGCATCGCCGGCAAGGACGGCGACGCCATCGGCAAGGAGGCACCGGCACCGCTCGAGCTGCCGGCTGACGCCACCGATGAACAGGTGGAACAGCTGGTGTGGCAGCAGCTGCGCACCTGCTTTGATCCGGAAATTCCGGTGAACATCGTCGAACTGGGCCTGGTCTACGAGGTCGAGATCAAGCACCTGGACGAAGGCAAGCGCGAGATCGACGTGAAGATGACCCTGACCGCACCGGGCTGCGGCATGGGCGAGATCCTGGTCGACGACGTGCGCAGCAAGCTCGAAATGATTCCGACGGTGGCCGAGGCCGACGTCGACCTGGTGTTCGACCCGCCGTGGAACCAGCACATGATGTCCGAGGCGGCCCGGCTCGAGACCGGCATGCTTTGACCCACGGCCCGCAGTGGCGCGGGCCGGGCATTACCCGCAACCAGAACAGGAAATCTCCGGTGTCCCAGTCCATTCCCAGCTTCGCCGTCACCCGTTCGGACCACCCGCGCAGCGCTGAAGAGCGCGCCCAGATCCTGGAGAAGCCGGGTTTCGGCCTGCACTTCACCGACCACATGGTGGAAGTGCGCTGGGACAAGGACACCGGCTGGCACAACGCCAACGTGCGCGCCTATGGCCCGCTGCAGCTGGACCCGGCCGCGGCCGTGCTGCACTACGGCCAGGAAATCTTCGAGGGCATCAAGGCCTACCGCCATGCCGACGGTTCGATCTGGACCTTCCGCCCGGATGCCAACGGCCGTCGCCTGCAGCGTTCGGCGCAGCGCCTGGCGCTGCCGGAACTGCCGGTGGAGATCTTCGTCGAATCGCTGAAGCAGCTGATCGCCGTCGACAGCGCCTGGGTGCCGTCGGCCGATGAGTCGAGCCTGTACTTCCGTCCGTTCATGATCGGCGACGAAGCTTTCCTCGGCGTGCGCGGCGCGCACAAGGCCGGCTACTACGTGATCGCCAGCCCGGCCGGCCCGTACTTCGCCAAGGGCGTCGCCCCGGTGTCGATCTGGCTGTCGACCGAGTACGCACGTGCGGCCAAGGGTGGCACCGGTGCCGCCAAGTGCGGTGGCAACTACGCCGCCTCGCTGCTGCCGCAGCAGAAGGCACAGGCACAGGGCTGCTCGCAGGTGCTGTTCCTCGACCCGGTCGAGGGCAAGTACCTGGAAGAACTGGGTGGCATGAACGTGTTCCTGGTCTACAAGGACGGCACGCTGGTTACCCCGCAGCTGTCGGGCAGCATCCTCGAAGGCATCACCCGCGAGAGCATCCTGCAGCTGGCCCGCGACCGCGGCATGAAGGTCGAAGAGCGCAAGGTCAGCATCGACGAGTGGAAGGACGGCGTTGCCTCCGGCGAGATCACCGAAGTGTTCGCCTGCGGCACCGCGGCGGTGGTCACCCCGATCGGCCAGCTGAAGGGCGAAGGCTTCTCGGTGGGCGACATCAACGCACCGGCCGGCGAAGTGACCATGTCGCTGCGCAAGGAATTGACCGACATCCAGTACGGCCGCCTGCCGGACCGCCACAACTGGCTGGTCAAGCTGGGCTGATCGCCCGCGTTGAACCGGTAGCGCCGGGCCATGCCCGGCGGCTCTTCTTGAAAGCCCGTTCCAGTGACGGGCTTTCTGCGTTGTGGGCCCGCCCGTCGACGGCAGCAGACGGGCGATTGACGCAAATAGGTTTGCACTGCAAACTAAATTCAAGCGACCCCGATGGAGCGTGTCATGCAGCAGCCGTCCGTCATTGATCCTTCCTCGCGCCTGCAGGCGCTGACCCGTGAATATTCGCGGTACTCGCGAAGTGCCGGGGGCCTGTCGGCGATGGCAGGCGGCATTGCCTGCCTGGCCTCGTTCCTTGCCGGCGCGCTGCTGCCGACCACCCTGGCGCTGCGCATCGTGCTGATTGCCGTGCCGGTGCTGTGGATCGTCGGCAAGCAATGGCTGGCACGCCGTTACTACCAGCGGCTGGGACAGGTCGAGGAGCAGGTCACGCCGGTCGAGCGCAATTTCCAGCGCTTCTTCATTGCCTTCACCGCGCTGGTAAGCGTGCTGGTGATCGGCAGCGTGCTGACCCGGCTGGCGCCGATGGGCGAGCTGCCCTGGGACCTGCGCGCCATCGGTTACCTGGCCGTGGTAGCGCTGCTGCCCTGGGTGGTGTGGCGCTGGCTGCGTACACCGCTGGAGTTCATCGTGGGCGTGTTCCTGTTGTGCCAGGCCGCGCTGGCCTTCACCGGGCAAACGTATGGCTTCGGCCCGAGCACGGCGGTGTTCCCGCTGGCATCCATCGCACTGATCGTGGTCGGCTGGCGTGACCACCAGCGCTTCCACCGGCTGCAGGTAGAGATGCGCGCGTTCATGGCGGCGCGGACGAACGCCGAATGACCCAGCTGCCTGACTCCAGAGCGCTGCTCCAGCTCGACCGCTTGATCCACGAGCCGGCACGCCTGCTGATCCTGTCGATCCTGGCAGGTGCCGAATCCGCCGAGTTCGGTTTTGTCGAACATCTCAGCGGGTTGAGCAAGGGCAACCTGTCCAGCCATCTGAGCAAGCTGGAGGCTGCTGGACTGGTCGCCATCGACAAGTCGTTCCGCGGCAAGCGCCCGCTGACCACCCTGCAGTTGACGCCGATGGGCCGCACTGCCCTGGCCGAGTACCGCACACAGCTGGCGGCGATCGTTGCCGGCATTCCCGATCCGGATCGAAAGGACGCCTGACATGACATTGCTCCCGCGCCTGTTTGCAGTTCTGGTTGTTTCCTTCTCTGCCCTCATCGGCGCGGCTGCGGCTGCAGATCCGCGCCAACAGGGAGCTGCGCTGACCACGCAGTTCTACGAAGGGCACATCGACGCACTGTGGGAACGGATGACGCCGCAGATGCAGGCGGGGCTGCAGTCCCCGCAGAACCTGGTGGCGCTGCGCGAGCAGGTGCTGGCGGGCTGGGGCGCAGAAACCGAGCTGGTCAGTGAGAAGGTCGAGAAGGTTGATGGATTCGACACCTATCTGCGGCAGGCGCGCTTCGCCAGGAGCCCGGACCTGATCCAGGTGCTGTGGGCCATCGAT
The DNA here is from genome assembly GCF_056486185.1 of Stenotrophomonas sp. 28608_Sma. NCBI lineage: Bacteria > Pseudomonadati > Pseudomonadota > Gammaproteobacteria > Lysobacterales > Lysobacteraceae > Stenotrophomonas > Stenotrophomonas sp. 28608_Sma. Next base: position 871,283 of record NZ_CM151308.1, read on the forward strand.
GCCGACGGGCGGATTGGCGGCTTCTACATCCGCCCGCTACAGACCACGCCGCCGCAGGCCGCAGCGAGCGGGTTCCTCGACTACCAGACCCGCACACGGCTGCAACTGCCGTTCGACGATGAGTACTTCGTGTTCTGGGGCGGGCGTACCGTCGAACAGAACTACCATGCGGCCCATGCCGGCCAGCGCTTCGCGCTGGATCTGCTGGTGGTCCGCGATGGCCGGTCGCACCGTGGCGATGGCCTGCGCAACGATGATTACTACTGCTTCGGTCGCCCGATCCTCGCGCCCGCCGACGGCACGGTGGTGGAGGTGATCGAGGGTGTCGCCGACAACGTGCCGGGCCAGATGAATGCCGCCCAGCTCACCGGCAACCGCGTCATCCTCGACCACGGCAACGAGGAATACTCGGTGCTGGCGCACCTGCGCCAGGGCAGTGTGCGTGTGGCGCAGGGACAGGCTGTCCGCAGCGGCGCGCACCTCGGTGACTGTGGCAACAGCGGCAACTCCTCCGAGCCGCACCTGCACTACCAGCTGCAGGCCGGGCCCGTGTTCGGTGTCGGCGAAGCGCTCCCGGCACAGTTCTCCGGTTATGTGGCCGATGACCAGCCAGTTGCACGCGGCGAGCCGGTCAAAGGTCAGCGGATCCGGCCGGCGCGCCTCCCGCAGGCAAAGTAGTCAGCGCGTCCGACGCGATGGGCAGGCACGCCGCGGGCACGCTGCGCCGTCGTTGGTGTCAGCAGTGGACGCCGATGTCGGCAAAGTCATCGCAGGACACGTGATGACCCAGTCAGGTGCGTGCAGGGCAGGAGAAAGTTCCTTCACCTTCACAAACCCTCGACCCGAAAAGTCTCAGAACGAACATTTCATCTTGCTGAAAAGACGCTGAAAATCTTGTGGTGTCCGGTTTTGGTCATTAGCGTCATCTGCACGGCGGATCGTTAGGGGGATCCGCTGGCTCGCCGGACTTCGAACCTCGCCAACGCAAGCCAGCCCAGGGTTCGGGCCGGTGCTTCTGCCGATTCCGGCATTCACACCACAAGAAAGGGAAATACGATGTCCCAGGTAACGCAACCGCGTGTGCGTCGAGTGTGGGTGGTCCTTGGTGCGTCCGTTCTGTCATCGCTGCTGCTGGCCACGCCTGCGCTGGCCGGTGATGTCCAGCTCAGCGGCCTGCAGTCCGCACAGACCCACCAGCGTTTCATCGTGAAGTACCGCGACGGCAGCGCGCCGGTGGCCAACACCACCGCACTGGCCTCTTCGCTGAAGAGTGCCGCCGCCGGCCTGGCCAGCAGCCAGGGCCGCGCGCTGGGCCTGCAGCAGGTCCGCAAGCTGGCCGTCGGCCCGACCCTGGTCAAGACCGATCGTCCGCTCGACCAGGCCGAATCCGAGCAGCTGATGCGCAAGCTGGCCGCCGACCCGAACGTGGAATACGTTGAAGTCGACCAGATCATGCGTGCCACCCTGACCCCGAACGACACCCGCTTCAGCGAGCAATGGGGCTTCGGCACCTCCAATGCCGGCATCAACATCCGGCCGGCCTGGGACAAGGCCACCGGCACCGGTGTGGTCGTGGCGGTGATCGACACCGGCATCACCAACCACGCCGACCTCAATGCCAACATCCTGCCGGGCTACGACTTCATCAGTGATGCGGCGATGGCGCGCGACGGCAACGGCCGCGACAACAACCCGAACGATGAGGGCGACTGGTACGGCGACAACGAGTGCCAGGCGGGCTACCCGGGTTCGAACTCCAGCTGGCACGGTACCCACGTGGCCGGCACGGTAGCGGCGGTGACCAACAACAGCACCGGCGTGGCAGGTACTGCGTTCAACGCCAAGGTCGTGCCGGTGCGCGTGCTCGGCAAGTGCGGCGGTTACACCTCCGACATTGCCGACGCGATCGTGTGGGCGTCCGGCGGCAGCGTCAGCGGCGTGCCGGCCAATGCCAATCCGGCCGAGGTCATCAACCTCTCGCTGGGCGGCGGCGGCAGCTGCTCGACCACCTACCAGAACGCGATCAATGGCGCTGTCGGGCGTGGCACCACCGTGGTGGTCGCCGCCGGCAACAGCAACACCAACGTGTCCTCGTCGGTGCCGGCCAACTGCCCGAACGTGATCGCAGTGGCGGCCACCACCTCGGCCGGTGCACGTGCCAGCTTCTCCAACTATGGCAACGGCATCGATATCTCGGCACCGGGCCAGGGCATCCTGTCCACCCTCAACAGCGGCACCACCACCCCGGGCAGCGCCAGCTACGCTTCGTACAACGGCACCTCGATGGCAGCACCGCACGTGGCCGGCGTGGTCGCGCTGATGCAGTCCGTAGCCCCGAGCCCGCTGAGCCCGGCGCAGGTGGAGAGCATCATCAAGAGCACCGCACGTCCGCTGCCGGGCGCCTGCTCGGGCGGCTGCGGCGCAGGCATCATCGACGCCGACGCGGCCGTGGCTGCGGCGATCAACGGTGGCGGCCCGAACCCGGGTGGCAACGTGCTGCAGAACAACGTTCCGGTGACCGGCCTGGGCGCTGCCAGCGGCGCTTCGCTGAGTTACACCGTGAACGTTCCGGCCGGCAGCACCCAGCTGCGCGTGGCGATCAGTGGCGGCAGCGGTGATGCCGACCTGTACGTGCGCCAGGGCAGTGCCCCGACCGATACCGCCTACACCTGCCGCCCGTACCTGAGCGGCAACAGCGAGACCTGCACCATCAACAGTCCGGCTGCCGGCACGTGGTATGTGCGGGTGAAGGCCTACAGCACCTTCTCGGGCCTGACTCTCAACGCCCAGTACTGAGCCCAAGCCCCTCTCCATGGGCACGCCCCGGCTCCGGCCGGGGCGTTTTTGCATGGGGACGCGCGGTGATGCGAGCCGCCGCGTCGTGGTAGGTGCCGACCTTGGTCGGCACGCTGTTCCTCAGACCGATTCGAAGCGGTTCGCGGCGACGTTCTTGCGCACGTGCTGCGGGTCGAAAATCCGCCCGTTCATCGCGATGTACACGCCGCTCGGCAGCGACTGCACCGCACCGATCGCGCAGCCGATGTTGAACTCCGCATCCGAGCCGCGGAAACGCGCCGGGCTCAGCGCGCCGGTCATCACGATGGTCTTGTCCGCGATCGTCGCCAGCACCTTGCCGGTCTGCACCATCGAATCGGTGCCGTGGGTCACCAGCACGTGGCGGGTCGGCTGTGCGGCGATGGTGGCGCGGATCAGTTCGCGGTCCTCATCGTTGATGTGCAGCGAATCCTTGCGCAGGATCGGAATCACGTTGAAGCGGAACGTCACGCCCAGCTCGCGCAGGATCATGCCGATCTGGGGGTCGCCGATCTGGTAGTCCGACTTGTCGTCGAAGTAGATCTTGTCGATCGTGCCACCGGTGGTGACGACCAGGAGCTCTTCCATCATGTGCATGCGCGAAACCAGGACAGGTACAGCGGCGCGGGGCCAGGAACACAGATGATACGGCCCGGCGGCCGCAGCGTCAGCGTCGCTTGCCGAAGCGGGCGCGCAGCCCGGGGAGGCTGGCGCTGAAGATCACCAGCAGGGCCAGCGCGATCTCGATCAGCGCCAGCCAGCGTGTTTCCGGGTGGCTCCAGGCACTCATCACCCCGTGGCTGAACCAGCCCAGGGCCAGCACCGAGGCCCAGAAACCGGCCTTGCGCCAGCCCAGTCGCAGGGCAACGGCCAACGCCAGCGGCGGCGCGGTGAACACCAGCTGGGTGGCCAGCCAGTGTTTGTCATTGATGAACCAGCCGGCGAACAGCGCGGCCAGCCCCATCAGGGCCAGCAGCAGGACCGTGCGCGGCGCCGCGCTCATCGGGCCAACCGCTGTGCGATGTCGGCCACCCGGCGGCCCAGCGCGCGCGCCAGCACGGCTTCATCGTCGGTCGGCTGCGGGTCGTCGGCTGCACCGGCCACATGGCTGGCGCCATACGGCGTGCCGCCACTGGTGGTGTGGCTCAGCGCCGGCTCGGTGAACGGGATGCCGACGATCACGCAGCCATGGTGCAGCAGCGGCACCTGCATCGACAGCAGGGTCGATTCCTGGCCGCCATGCATCGAGGCGGTGGAGGTGAACACGGCGGCCGGCTTGCCGGAGAGGGTGCCGTTGACCCATTCGGCGCCCAGCCCGTCCAGGAAGTGCTTGACCGGCGCCGCCATGTTGCCGAAGCGGGTCGGGCTGCCGAGCAGCAGACCCTGGCATTCGACCAGGTCCTGCACGCTCACGTAGGGGGCACCATCGTCGGGGACCGGCGGCTGTGCGGTCTGGGTCACGGCGGCCACCGGCGGCACTGTGCGCAGGCGCGCGGTCATGCCCGGCACTTCGCCGATGCCCCGCGCGATCTGGCGCGCCAGCCGTGCCACTGAACCGCCCCGGCTGTAGTACAGCACCAGAATCTCGCCCATCGTGCCCGCTTCTCCTCGTCGTGTGGCCACCAGTATGGCTATCCTGCGAGCATTCCGCATCGGGTACCCTTTCGCCGATGGAACCTTTGGATACGCTCAACCTGTGGATGGAGCGCGCGCGGGATCGCGCACGGGCCATCAGTTTCGGCCGCTTCCTGTGGCATCGCTTCCTCGACGACCGCCTGTTCCAGGCGGCGGCGGCGCTCGCGTACACCACGGTGTTCGCGCTGGTGCCGCTGGCCATCGTGGTGTTCGGCGTGCTCTCGGCCTTCCCTGTCTTCGACCGCTGGAGCGACCAGCTCAGCGATTACGTCTTCTCCAACTTCGTGCCCAACGCCGCGCGTGCGGCCGAAGGCTACCTGCGGCAGTTCTCGGCCAGTGCCGGGCAGCTCACGGCTGCCGGCTTCATCGCACTGGTGGTCTCGTTGCTGATCACCCTCAACAGCGTTGAAGAGACCTTCAACCAGATCTGGCGGGTCGGCTCGACCCGGCCCAAGCTGACCCGCTTCCTGGTCTACTGGACCGTGCTGACCCTGGGCGCAATGCTCGCTGCCGCTTCGCTGGCGGTGTCGGCGCGGGTGTTCGCGATGCCACTGTTCGGCACCCAGGAGGGCCGCTGGCTGGCCGAGTTCGCGCTGCGGCTGGCGCCGATCCTGATCGAGTTCGTCTGCATCACGCTGATGTTCCGGGTGGTGCCGCACCACACCGTGAAATGGCGGCACGCGGTGCCCGGCGCGATTCTCGCGGCGGTCATCCTGGAACTGGTGAAATGGGGCATCGGCGCCTACCTGGGCAGCTTCCAGTCCTACCAGAAGCTCTACGGCACGGTCGCCTTCGTGCCGATCCTGCTGCTGTGGATCTACCTATGCTGGGTGGCGGTGCTGCTGGGCGCGTCGCTGTCCTCGTCGATGGCCGCCTTCCGCTACCAGCCGGTGGAACTGCGCCTGCCGCAGGGCTACGAGTTCTATGGCCTGCTGCGCCTGCTCGGCCGCTTCCACCATGCCCGAGCCAAGGGCAAGGGCCTGGCCGATGATGAAATCCTGCGGCTGGAGCCGATGCTGACCGATTCGCTGCTGCAGGACCTGGCCTGTAACCTGCAGGAGATCGGCCTGCTGCGCCGCGATGAACGTGGCGAATGGCTGCTCTCGCGCGACCTGGACCAGGTCAGCTTGGCCGATCTGTACGAATGTACCCAGTTGCGCATTCCGGTAGCCGAGCAGCATCTGCCATACCGCGACGACACACTGGGCCGTGCTGCGCTGGCGGCACTGGACGATCTGCGGCTGCCCCTGCGCGAACGCCTCAAGCGCAAGGTCAGCGATATCTACACCGATTCCGGAGACATGCCATGACCCGCAAGACCCCGTTGCTGCTGCTTCCGCTGGCCCTGCTGCTGGCGCTGTCGGCCTGCAAGCCGGCGCAGGAGCCGACCCCCGCCAGCAGCCAGCCGCCGGCACAGGCTCCGACGCCGACCACACCGGCACCGGTCGAAGAGACCCCGGCCGAGCGCACCACTGCCGAGTTCCCCACGCTGAGGATGAAGGCGGTGGATGGCAGCGACTACGACCTGGCGGCGCACCGCGGCAAGTGGGTGATCGTGAATTTCTGGGCGACCTGGTGTGCCCCGTGCCGCAAGGAGATGCCGGAGCTGTCGGCGCTGCATGCGATGCGCAGCAACATCGAGGTGGTTGGCCTGGCCTATGAGGATATTGAGGTGCCGGAGATGCAGTCGTTCCTGACCAAGCATCCGGTGACCTATCCGATCGTGATCGTGGACCCGTTCGATCCGCCGGCGGACTTCGCCACGCCGCGAGGCCTGCCGTTGACGCATCTGCTGGATCCGCAGGGCAAGCTGGCGCACACCTTCCTCGGCCCGGTGACGGCCGCCGACATCGAAAAGCAGATCGCTGCTGCCAAGTAATGGGGTTGGGCGGCAGGGCCTGCGGCCCTGCACCCGCGGTAGTGCCGGCCGCTGGCCGGCAACCCCAGCAACAGCAAAAGCAACAGCCCAAGCGGGGTTTCCTGTGGGTAGGCGGGGTGGGTCCGGTGGCGGGGGGCGCTGCAAGTACGTCCATGTAAGCTCGGTCGCCGCATCCATGCGGCTCACGCCCCCGCCACCGGACCCACCCCGCCTTCGACAGTTCTCCGCGATCTGTCGGAATGCATGGCCTGCTCTTGGTGGGTGTCGACCTTGGTCGACACGTAGATCCACGCCATGCGTGGATGCTCTTCGTTCAATTGTCGAAATAATCGATTTCAATGGAGATTCATCCACGCATGGCGTGGATCTACCTCCGTCACCGGAAATCCGTCGGGAATGGGGCGGTGTGGGTTGGCAGGACCGTTGGCGCCATGGATGGCGCCATCGAGCCCCCATGGATGGGTTTACGGCGTGTCCTGCCAACCCACACCACCCCAGCCAACAAGCAAAACTCCCAGAGCCGGCTGTTGTCGTTGCCTCTGCAGGTGCAGGGCCGCAGGCCCTGCCGACCCACCCTAATCCTCGACCGGGAAGTCCTCGATCGGCTTCAGCACATCATAGTGCTCGCGATGCAGCTTGCCCTTCAGCTTCGGCAGCTCCGGCAACGGTGCATCCACCCGCGTGTCCGGCAACCGGTCCAGCAGGTTGCGCACCAGCGTCAGCCGACCCAACCGCTGGTCGTTGAAATCCACCAGCGTCCACGGCGCCGCCTCGCGATGCGTCGCGCGCAGCATCGCCTCGCGGGCCTCGGTGTAGGCGCTGTACTTGCTGCGGGATTTCAGGTCCACCGGGGAGAGCTTCCAGCCCTTCAGCGGATCGAGGTGGCGCTCGGCGAAGCGTTTTTCCTGCTGTTCCTGATCCACGCACAGCCAGTACTTGAACAGCAGGATGCCGTCGTCCACCAGCAGTTGCTCGAATACCGGCGCCTGATGCAGGAACTGCTGGTACTCGGTTTCGCTGCAGTAGCCCATCACCCGCTCCACGCCGGCACGGTTGTACCAGCTGCGGTCCATCAGCACGATCTCGCCGGCGGCCGGAAGATGCGAGGCATAGCGCTGGAAATACCACTGGGTGGCTTCGCGGTCGGTGGGCCTGGGCAGTGCCACCACCCGGCATTGACGCGGGTTGAGGTGCTGGCTGATGGCCTGGATCGCGCCGCCTTTGCCTGCGGTATCACGGCCTTCGAACAGCACCAGCAGGCGTTGCCCGCTGTGCTGCACCCAGCGCGCCATCGCGGTCAGTTCCAGCTGCAGCGGCAGCAGCAGTTCGTCGTAGTCCTTGCGCTTGAGCTTGGCCATCATCACACCACGCGGGGAGGGAGCCCGAGCGTAGCGCAGGGATCGCTCAGGCGATGTCGAGGCCCTGCCAGCCATGCTCGCCGGCCAGTCGCTGCAGCAGCGCCGACAGGTCGCGGGCGAAGCTGGCCATGTCGAACAATCCACTGCGCTCGCGTGCCTGCGCCAGCTCGGCGTGCAACGCTGCCAGTGCTGCCGGGTCGTTGCCCAGCGCGCTGGCGGTGGCGATGAATGCCGCATCGTCGGCGACATTCATCCGTGCCAGCCCCAGATGGTGATTGAGGCTGCCGGCCACGCGCGCGGCGAAGGTGTCGCCGGGGCAGGTCAGCACCGGGCAGCCGGCCCATAGTGCGTCGGACGCGGTGGTGTGCGCGTTGTACGGATGCGTGTCGAGGAACAGGTCGGCCAGCGGATAGCGAGCCAGGTACTGCGGATGTGGCAGCTTGGCCATGAACACCAGGCGTGCCGGATCCAGGCCAGCGGCCTGTGCGGCGCTGCGCAGGCGCGCGTCGGCCTGGCCGGGACCGGACAGCAGCCACAGCACGCTGCCGGGCACCGCCTGCAGCACCGCGAAGGCGCGGCCCATGCTGCGTGGATTGAGCTTGTAGCTGTTGTTGAAGCAGCAGAACACCACGCCCTGTTCGGGCAGGCCGCACTCGGCCCGGGACGGTGCCAGTTCCAGCAAGCGGGTGTTGTCCGAGGGCTGGAACGCACGCGGCAGGCGCAGTACGCGCTCGCTGTAGTGGGGTTCCAGTGACGGCGGCAGAACGAAGCTGTCGCCGATCACCGCATCCATCCACGGCGCACCGGACGTGCCGGGATAGGCCAGCCAGTTCAACTGCAGCGGGGCAGGGCGCATCGCCAGCACTTCCGGCGTACCGCCGCCGCCCCAGCCGCGCAGGTCGAACAGCAGGTCGATGCCCTGTGCGCGGATGCGTGCAGCAGTGTCTGCATGGCGCAGCGCGGCCACATCATGCAGCTGCGTGGCCACCTGCAGGCGCTGGCGGATGCGGCTGCCGTCATCGTGGTTCAACGCGAACAGGTGCAGCTGCAACGCCGGGTCATGACGCAACTGCTCGAACAGGGCCACGGTCAACAATCCGGTGGGATGGGCGCCGAAACCATTGGAAAGGAAGCCGACCCGCAGCGGGCCCTGGGAACGCACCTTCACTGGCGGCAACGGCCGCACAGAAGCGGCAACGGCGGATGCACGGGCACGCGCGCAGGCCAACTGCTCGGCTGCGCTGGCATCTTCGCTGAGGAACGCGAACGGTTCGACCACGCCCTGCCCAGAGGCAAGTGCACCACGTACCTGTGCCGCCAGCACGTCCACGTCCTGCCAGTCGCACAGGCGACGCTGCCAGGCCAGGCGCTGGGCGGCGATATAGGGTTCGCCCGGCATCAGTGCATGCGCACGGCGATAGGCTGCCGCCGCGCCTTCGGCATCATCGGCATCTTCCAGCGCATGGCCCAGCCACAGGGCAATGCCCGGGTGCTGCGGGGCCAACGCCGAGGCCTGGCCGAGCAGTTTCGCCGCATCGGCATGCGCGCCGGCCATCCAGGCCACGCGGCCCAGCCGCGCCAGCGCTTCAGGGTGGTTCGGGCGCAGCTGCAGTGCACGGCGCGCGGCCTGCTCGCCGGCGGCTATGTCGCCGGCTTCCAGTTCCAGGTCCGCCAGCATCACCCAGGCGACGAAGTCGCCCGGCTGGCGTGCAATCGCCTGTTGCAGGTGCTGCCGCTGCTGCCAGGCCGACATGCGACTCAGCCCGCCGACAACTGGGCCAGGGCGTCGACCTGGTGCTCGTGGCTGAGCCGCTGCAGCAGCGGGTCGAGGTCGCCGGCCAGCACGTTGGGCAGGTCGTACAGGGTCAGGCCTTCCACGCGGTGGTCGGTGATCCGGCCCTGCGGGAAGTTGTAGGTGCGGATGCGTTGGCTGCGGTCACCGCTGCCCACCTGCAGGCGCCGCGACTCGGCCTGCGCCGCGTCCTGGCGCTGGCGCTCGGCATCGAGCAGCTGTGCCTTCAGGCGCTTCATCGCCTTGTCGCGGTTGGCGTGCTGGCTGCGCTCGGTCTGGCATTCCACCACCACGCCGGTCGGCACGTGGGTGATGCGGATGGCCGATTCGGTCTTGTTGACGTGCTGGCCGCCGGCACCGGACGAACGAAACGTATCCACCTTCAGGTCGGCCGGGTTGATGACGATGTCATCAACCTCATCGGCCTCGGGAATGATCGCCACGGTGGCCGCCGAGGTATGGATGCGGCCCTGCGATTCGGTGGCCGGCACGCGCTGCACGCGGTGCGTGCCCGATTCGAACTTCAGGCGCGAGAACGCGCCACGCCCGACCACGCGCGCCACCACTTCCTTGAAGCCGCCATGCTCGCCCGGGCTGTCCGATTCGATCTCGACCTTCCAGCCCTGGCGCTCGGCGTAGCGGGCGTACATGCGGAACAGGTCGCCAGCAAAGATCGCGGCCTCGTCGCCGCCGGTACCGGCGCGCACTTCCAGGAACAGGTTGCCTTCGTCACGCGGGTCGCGCGGCACCAGCAGCAGCGCCAGCTCCTGCTCCAGTTCCTGCAGGCGCGCCTGTGCAGCAGCGATTTCCTCATCGGCCAGCTCGCGCAGGTCCGGGTCGGCGCGCATGCCTTCGGCGGCGGCCAGATCGGCCTTGGCACGGGCTTCATCGGCCAGGGCGATGGCGATCGGTTCAAGTTGGGCGAATTCGCGCGAAAGGTCGCGGAAACGAGTGTTGTCGGCGACCACATCGGGTTCGGCGAGCAGGCGTTCCAGTTCTTCGCGGCGCTCGGCCAGCGCTTCCAGCTTACGGCGCAGGGTCGGCGTCATCGGGTCTCACGGGTGGGTGGCGGTAACCCGGCGTGGCCGGGAACAGGCGCTCGGCGGCGCGGGTCAGGTCGGCATCGCCACTCAGCGCGGCCGCACGCAGGGCGGCGGTCGGCGGATGCAGCAGGCGGTTGGTCAGGCCGTGGGCAAGCAGCTCCAGCACTTCGTCGGCCGGCTTGCCGTTGGCCAGTTGCTGGCGTGCGCGCTCCAGCAGCTCGGCACGGGTGGCTTCGCCGAACGCGCGCAGCTGTCGCAGCGGCGCCTGGTGGGCACTGGCCTGCTGGGTCTCGACGAAGCGCGACACCTGAAGGTCGATGATCGCTTCGGCCTCGGCGGCCGCTTCGCGGCGACCACGGCGGTTGTCTTCCACCGCGCGTTCGAGATCGTCCACGGTGTAGAGGAAGGCGTCGTTGAGCGTGCCGACCTCGGCCTCGATGTCGCGCGGTACGGCCAGGTCGAACAGCAGCATCGGCTTGTGCCGGCGCGCGCGCAGGGCCTTGGCCACCATTTCGCGATGGATCACCGGTTCGCGCGCAGCGGTGGCCGAGAACACCACGTCGGCCTCACCCAGGTGGCGGTCCAGTTCGGTCAGCGGCAGCGCCACGCCACCATGTCGGCTGGCCAGTTCCTGCGCGTGGGCGAGGGTGCGGTTGGCGATCAGCAGCCGGCGTACCTTGCCTTCGCTCAGGTGCCGTGCAGCCAGTTCGATGGTCTCGCCGGCACCGACCAGCAGTACGGTGGAATCGTCCAGCCGCGCGAACGCGTTCTGCGCCAGGCGCACCGCAGCCGACGCCACCGATACCGGGTTGGCGCCGACCTGGGTATCGGTGCGCGCACGCTTGGCCACCGAGAAGGTCTGCTGGAACAGGCGGTCCAGGCGTTGGCCGAGCAGGCCATGGTCGCGCGCGGTCGACCAGGCATCCTTCACCTGGCCGAGGATCTGCGGTTCACCCAGCACCATCGAGTCCAGCCCGGTGGCGACCCGGAACAGGTGGCGCACGGCCTCGGCGTCAGCGTGCTGGTACAGGTAGCCCTGCAGGTCGCCGGCCTGGGTGTGCAGCCACTGGTCCAGCGCCTGTGCCGAATCGGCCACGGCGTACAGCTCGGTGCGGTTGCAGGTGGACAGCAGCACCGCCTCGGCGATCTGCGGAGTATCGCGCAGCGAACCGAGCGCGCGCGGCAACGCCTCACCGGCGAAGGCCGCGCGCTCGCGCAGCTCCACCGGTGCGGTCTGGTGATTCAGTCCGAGCACCCACAGGGTCATTGTTCAGTTGCTTGCGATAAGCTGCTGGCCATTGGACGACATTTTAAGGCCCCGATGCCGACGATGCCCGCATTGATTCGCATCCCCAGTGTTCTGCTGCTGTCCCTGGCCTGCAGCCAGGCCCTGGCGGCGGTGCCGGCCAAGGCCCCCGTGCGGGCTGCGGCCACTGAGGAACTGGCGCTGGAACCGGTGATGGCCGGTGAGTTCGCCCTGCAGGCCGGCAAGCTGGCCGAGGCCGCGCGCTGGTACCTGCAGGCGGCCCAGCAGACCGACGGCGACGCCGGCCTGGCCGAGCGCGCGACCCGCATTTCCATGCTCGCCAACGATGATGCCAGCGCCGCCAAGGGCCTGGCCCTGTGGCAGCAGCGCGCCCCGCGTTCGTTGACCATGCGCAGTGCGGCCGGTGCACTGGCCATGCGCCAGGGCGATGTGAAGGCGGCCCGCACCGAACTGCAGGGCCTGCTGGCCGACCCCGACGAGCGCGGCTGGAAGTTCGCCCTGGCCGCACTGATCGGTGGCGGCCGTGATCCGGCGGTGCCCGCGCAGGTGCTGGGTGAGCTGGTCGACGCCAATGCCATTCCGCCGAAGATCGAAGCCTGGCAGGAGTTTGGCCGCCTTGCCCTGCGCATGGAAAAGCCCGAGCTGGCCCGGCGCATGATCGATGAAGTGGTCAAGCGCTTCCCGGAAGAGCCACGTGTGGCGCTGCTGCGTGCCAGCCAGCTGCAACAGGCGGGCGAGACCGGCAAGGCGTTGTCGCTGCTGCACGATGTGGAGCCGAAGACCCGCCAGGACCCGGAGCTGCGCAATGCGGTGGCCATTGCCTATGACAGTCTCGGCCAGCCGTCCGCCGCCGAGCGCGTGCTGGCGTTCGGCCCGCAGGACGTGCAGACCTGGGGCATGCGCGCCTCGCTGCTGGCCAAGCAGGGCGACAAGGCCGCGCTTTCCAATCTCTACAACGAACTGTCGCGGCAGGCGGCCAAGCCGGACCCGGCGCAGCGCCTGCTGCTGGGCAAGATCGCCGAGTACCTGAAGCGTTATCCCGAGGCGGTGCAGTGGTACCACAGCGTGCCCGGTGGCGATGAGCTGAGCGAAGCGCGCCTGCGCGCAGCCAATGCCCAGGCCCTGGCCGGGCGCCTGCCGCTGGCGCTGGAAGAAGTGCATGCGATCCAGTCCGATGCTGTGGTCGACGACGATGTGCGCCGCGACGCCTACCTGCTGGAAGCCGAACTGCGCCAGCGCGCCGACGACAGCGCCGGTGAACTGGATGCGCTGGCCCGCGGCCTGGCCGCTTACCCGGATGACAACGGCCTGCTGTACGCCCGTGCGCTCACCTGGGAACGCCGCGACGACATCCCGCGCGCCGAGGCGGATCTGCGCAAGATCCTGGTGACCGAGCCGGAGAACGTGCCGGCTTTGAACGCGCTGGGTTACACCCTGGCCGATCGCACCGGCCGCCTGCAGGAAGCACTGGAGCTGATCGACCGCGCCCGCGTGGCCGAACCGGACAACGCCGCCATCGTCGACAGCTACGGCTGGGTGCTGTATCGCCTGGGCCGCAAGGAAGAGGCACTGGTGCAGCTGCGCCGGGCCTGGACCCTGGCCAAGGACCCGGAGATCGCTTCGCACGTTGGCGAAGTGCTATGGGTGCTGGGCAAGCACGATGAGGCCCGTCATTTCTTCGAGGAAGCGGCCAGGCTCGACCCTGAAAACCGCGCGCTGCTGCGCGCCCGCGAGAAATTCAATCCATGAGTGTTTCCCTGATCCGGCCGCTGCTGTTGGCGGCCGCGACCCTGGCGGTCAGCGCCTGCACCAGCGTGGGCACGCAGAAGATCCCGGCGCCGGCGGTGGTCGAGATCGTTTCGGCCGAAGCGGCGCAGGCCGAGGCCGCACGCGTGGCCGCGCTGCAGGCACAGCCGGACTGGGCCTTCCAGGGCCGGGTCGCGGTCAGCAAGGGCAAGGACGGTGGCAGCGGTCGCATCGACTGGAAGCAGGAAGGGCGCCGTTATGTGGTCGAGCTGAGCGCGCCGGTGACCCGGCAGAGCTGGAAGCTGACCGGCGATACCCATTCCGAAGCTGGCCGCCTGGAAGGGCTGGCCGGCGGTCCGCGCGATGGCGAGGACGCCCAGCAGCTGCTGCTGGAGGCGACCGGCTGGGACATTCCGGTCAACCAGCTGCCGGAGTGGATCCGTGGCCTGGTGGTCGGCGACGCCGCTGGCCCGGAAAAGGTCGAGCGCGACGGTGAAGGCCGGCCGCGTCGCATGCAGCAGATGGGCTGGCAGGTGCAGTACCTGGACTGGTACCCGGCCGAGGCCGGGCACCAGGCGTTGCCGCGCCGGATCGAAGCCAGCAATGGCGACGCCAAGGTACGCCTGCTGGTGGACCAGTGGGGGCAGGGCGCGCCATGAGCGGGGCAGTCGACGACGCGGGCTGGTCCTGGTGGCCGGCCCCGGCCAAGCTGAACCTGTTCCTGCACATCACCGGCCGCCGCGCCGACGGTTATCACGAGCTGCAGACCGTGTTCCGGCTGCTGGACTGGGGCGACCGCATCGGCCTGCGCCTGCGTGAAGACGGCCAGGTGCGCCGGCAGGGCGAGGGGCTGGCTGGCGTGGCCGAGGCCGATGATCTGGCGGTGCGTGCCGCGCGATTGCTCAAAGAAGTGGCAAATGTCGCGCAAGGTGCTGACATCGTCGTTGAAAAGCATGTATCTGCCGGTGGTGGCTTCGGCGGCGGTTCGTCCGATGCCGCCACCGTGCTGGTGGTGCTGAACCGCCTGTGGCGGGCCGGTCTGGACGAGGACGCGCTTGCCGCGCTGGGCCTGCGCCTGGGGGCGGACGTGCCGGTGTTCGTGCGCGGGCGCAATGCCTGGGCCGAAGGGGTGGGCGAGCGCCTGCAGCCGATCGCGCTGGAACCGGCCTGGTATGTGGTGGTTGAACCGGGCGTTCATGTTCCCACCCCGGCCCTGTTCGCAGACCCGGATTTGACGCGCGACAGCCCAGTGGCGAAAATAGAGGACTTCGCTTCCGGAACCCTGGTCGGGAACGCGTTCGAACCGGTGCTGCGCCGCCGTGAGCCTGCCGTCGAGGCAGCGTTCGCCGCGTTGAGCGATATCGGCACGGCGCGGCTGACCGGTTCGGGAAGTGGTTGTTTCGTCGAGTTCGCATCGCAGTCTGCCGCAGAGCAGGGACGGTCGAAGTTGCCGAAGGAGTTGCGGGCAAGGGTGGCAGCGGGCGTTGCGCGTTCGCCACTGCTGGATGCACTCGAGCAACACTGATTTATCAATGCAGGGGCGTCGCCAAGAGGCCCAAGGCACCAGGTTTTGATCCTGGCATTCGTAGGTTCGAATCCTACCGCCCCTGCCAATAGCGGCTGTGTCCGCGCCTTCCAGCGCATCGCCCGCGCGGGACGTGGAAACAACCGCGGTGTTGTCAGCAGCAAGGGTCCATCGGGGTCCTTGCCGACTCCGGATCCCCGCCACTCGTCCCCGCCCGAGACAATCATGATGCAAGAGTCCCCGAACCTGCTGGTCTTTTCCGGCAACGCCAACAAACGTCTGGCGCAGAACATCTGCAAGGAACTGGGGGTTCGCCCGGGCAAGGCGCTGGTCTCGCACTTCTCCGATGGTGAAGTGCAGGTGGAGATCGAAGAGAACGTCCGCAAGCAGGACGTGTTCGTGATCCAGCCGACCTGCGCGCCGAGCGCGGAAAACCTGATGGAACTGCTGGTGCTGATCGACGCGCTCAAGCGCGCATCGGTGGCCAGCGTGACCGCCGTGGTGCCGTACTTCGGTTACTCGCGGCAGGATCGCCGCATGCGTTCCTCGCGCGTGCCGATCACCGCCAAGCTGGCGGCGAAGATGTTCAGCACCGCTGGCGCTGATCGCGTGCTGACCGTCGACCTGCACGCCGACCAGATCCAGGGCTTCTTCGATATTCCGGTGGACAACGTGTATGCGTCCCCGCTGCTGCTGGCCGACATCTGGCGCGCCTACGGCACCGAGAACCTGATTGTTGTCTCGCCGGACGTGGGCGGCGTGGTCCGCGCCCGTGCGGTGGCCAAGCGCCTGGATGACGCCGACCTGGCGATCATCGACAAGCGCCGCCCGCGCGCCAACGTCTCCACCGTGATGAACATCATCGGTGACGTCGAAGGCAAGACCTGCGTGATGGTCGATGACATCGTCGACACCGCCGGCACCCTGTGCGCCGCTGCTGCTGCCCTGAAGGCGCGCGGTGCGCTCAAGGTCGCTGCCTACTGCACCCATGCGGTGCTGTCGGGCCCGGCGGTGGACAACATCACCAATTCCCAGCTCGACGAGCTGGTGGTGACCGACACCATCCCGCTGAAGGACGCGGCGCGGGTGTGCAGCAAGATCCGCCAGCTGAGCGTGGCGGAAATGCTGGCCGAAACGATGCGCCGCATCGCCTTCGGCGAGTCGGTCAGCTCGCTGTACGTCGACTGAGTTCTTCGCCCCTGCCGGCAACGGCGGGGGCATACCCGGATGCTTCTGGTCGCGGAAGCATCTTCAACCGCCACGCCGCAGGGCGCGGCAACAACCTGAGTAGTCGAAAATGTCGAAGACCCATGAAATCAAGGTCACCAAGCGTGAACTGCAGCGTAAGGGTGCGAGCCGCCGCCTGCGTCACGCCGGTGTGATCCCGGCCATCGTGTACGGCGGCAACGCCGAGCCGGTCGCCATCAGCCTGGACCACAACGAAATCTGGCTGGCCCAGCAGAACGAGTGGTTCTATGCCTCGATCCTGGACCTGAACCTGGATGGCCAGGTGCAGAAGGTCCTGCTGCGTGACATGCAGCGCCACCCGTACAAGCAGCTGATCATGCACCTGGACTTCCAGCGCGTGAACGAGAACGAAGCCCTGACCGCTTCGGTCCCGCTGCACTTTGTCAACGAAGACACCTCGCCGGCCGGCAAGGCTGCCGACGTCGTGGTCACCCACGAACTGAAGGAAGTGACCATCACCTGCCTGCCGAAGGACCTGCCGGAGTCGATCGAAGTCGACCTGGGCGAGCTGAAGGCCGGTGACGTGGTGTACCTGTCCGACATCAAGCTGCCGAAGGGCGTGGAAATCCCGGCCCTGGCGCTGGGCAAGGACCACGACGACGCCATCGTCACCGCTAAGGCCGGCAAGGCCGACGCGGCTGACGAAGAAGCGGCTGCCGCCGAGTAATACCGCTACGGTGCCTGCCTCCGGGCAGGCACCGTATTGGAAGGAACCATGGCAGGACTGCGACTGATCGTCGGTCTGGGCAACCCCGGATCGGAACACGCCCGGACCCGGCACAATGCCGGGTTTCATTTCGTTGAGGCCCTGGCGGAAAAAGCCGGTGCACGATGGAATGTGGACAGCAAGCTGTTCGGTGAGACCGCCAAGGTCGAGATCGCCGGGCAGACGGTGTGGCTGCTCAAGCCCGCCACCTTCATGAACCTCAGCGGCAAGTCGGTCACCGCCGCACAGCGGTTCTGGAAGATCGAGCCGGAAGAAACCCTGCTGGCCCACGACGAACTGGACCTGGCGCCCGGCGTGGCGCGGCTGAAGTTCGACGGTGGCCACGGTGGCCAGAACGGCCTGCGCGACACCATCCGCCTGCTCGGCCACGGCAAGTTCCATCGCCTGCGCGTGGGTATCGGCCATCCTGGCCACAAGGACCGCGTGGTGGGTTGGGTGCTGGGACGCCCTTCCAAGGATGATGACGTACTGATTTCGCGCGCCATCGACGATGCCATCGACGTGCTGCCGCTGGCAGTGCAGGGCGACTTCAGCGAAGCGATGAAGCGGCTTCATACCCCGAAATAGCCCGCTTTCGGTAGGTGCCAACCTTGGTTGGCACACAATGATCGACACCGAGATGGATTGGCCAAGCAGCGCGCGCGCTGTTTCACCAATCACTTTCACCCCAGAGAGCTGTCACCCATGGGTATCAAATGCGGCATCGTCGGCCTGCCCAACGTCGGCAAGTCGACCCTGTTCAATGCGCTGACCAAGGCGGGTATCGCCGCAGCGAACTTCCCGTTCTGCACCATCGAGCCGAACGTCGGCATCGTGCCGGTGCCGGATCCGCGCCTGAACGAGCTGGCAGCGATCATCAACCCGCAGAAGGTCATCCCGACCGCGGTCGAGTTCGTCGACATCGCCGGCCTGGTGGCCGGTGCCGCCAGCGGTGAAGGCCTGGGCAACAAGTTCCTGGCGCACATCCGCGAAGTCGATGCGATCACCCACGTGGTGCGCTGCTTCGAGAACGCCGATGTCATCCACGTCAACAACAAGGTCGACCCGATCTCGGACATCGAAACCATCGATACCGAGCTGGCGCTGGCCGACCTGGACAGCGTCGAGAAGGCGCTGAACCGTGCCGAGCGTGCGGCCAAGGGCGGCGACAAGGACGCCGCGGCGCGCAAGCCGGTGCTGGCCAAGCTGCAGGCGGCGCTGTCCGACGGCAAGTCCGGCCGTTCGGTGGGCCTGGACGAGGAAGAGAAGGCGCTGGTGCGCGATCTGTTCCTGCTGACCCTGAAGCCGGTGATGTACATCGCCAACGTGCTGGAAGACGGTTTCGACAACAACCCGCACCTGGAAGCCGTGCGCGCGCATGCCGCCGCTGAAGGCGCGCAGGTGGTGCCGGTGTCGGCCGCGATCGAAGAAGAGCTGTCCCAGCTCGACGACGAAGACCGCGATACCTTCCTCGCCGACCTGGGCCTGAGCGAGCCGGGCCTGAACCGCGTGATCAACGCGGCCTACAGCCTGCTCGGCCTGCAGACCTACTTCACCGCCGGCGTGAAGGAAGTCCGCGCGTGGACCGTGCGCAAGGGCGCCACCGCCCCGCAGGCTGCCGCGGTCATCCACACCGACTTCGAGAAGGGCTTCATCCGCGCCGAAACCATCGCGTATGACGACTTCATCAAGTACAAGGGCGAAGCCGGCGCCAAGGAAGCCGGTCGCCTGCGCCTGGAGGGCAAGGAATACCGCGTGCAGGAAGGCGACATCCTGCACTTCCGCTTCAACGTCTGATCCAGCAGCAGCGGATCGACCCAGGACGCCCCGCCTTGTGCGGGGCGTTCGCGTTTCCGGCGTCGGTTGCATGCGTGGACAAAAATTGATCATGCTCTGAAGCGCCTGCGGCACAGGGCTCGCAAGTACTTGTCCACACCAAACCCCCACCGCTTTCCACGCACGGTGTGGAAAACCCTGCGTATCGCTGCAGGGCCGAGCCCATGCTCGGCTGATGCCAGCCGGAGCCGAGCATGGGGGCGGTTCTACAGGGATTGCCCGGGCAGTGTGGATAAATTTTCGCCATGCTTCGAAACGCTTGCGTGGCAACACTCCCACTTACTTGTCCACACCTAGTTCCCATCGCTTTCCACGGCGCATGTGGAAAACCCGGATTCTGTCTGGACAAAAAATTGCCACCCTTCGAAACCATTGCAATGCGTGGCTCGCAGGGACTTGTCCACACCAAACCCCCATCGCTTTCCACGTGCGGTGTGGAAAACCCAGGGCGAGTGCGCGGCAACGAATGCCCACCAAGGTGGGCATCTACCGGGTGCGGTGTGCATGAACAACAAGGCCCGCCAATGGCGGGCCTTGTCGTCCACGTTCTGCAATGCGGCGTGCCTTACAGCGCGCTGCCACCGAACTTGTGGGTGTACTGCAGGTTGATGGTGCGGCCGACGCTGTCGAACCAGGACACGTCGTAGTACGGATACGCGGTGTACGTGGCGTCCTTCGGCGGCATCTTGTTGAACACGTTGACCACCGACAGCGACAGGCGCGAGTGGTCGTCGAAGCGGTACTGCAGCGACGCGTTGTAGCGGTAGGTTGCCTTGATGTACGGGCTGTCACCGCTGTCCCACTTGAATACCTGGTCGTAGCTGTCCGAGGTCGGCAGCTTGCCCAGGCGCGAACCATAGACCGTGGCCGACCACGCGTCCTTCTCCCAGGTCACGCTCAGGCTGGTCTTGGTACGCGGGATGTCGAAGTTGCTGTTGACCGCGAACTGGTCCTGGATCGGATCACCGGGGTAGCGCTGGAAATCGTGCTTCTTCACCCAGGTGTGGGTGCCGTTGAGGATGAAGTCGCCGATGCCGGTCTGCAGGCGGTAGCGCAGGCCAATGTCGATGCCGGAGGTGGATTCGCGGGCGACGTTGATCGGGGCGACACGCACGCCGTACAGGCGGCCATCACTGGTGCGGGTGATGCGGTCGAGCGCGTCCACGCAGGTCGGCGAGTTGATGTCGGCACTGCCGAGGCGGCAGTTCGCTTCGCTGGCCAGGATCGTGCGCACGTCCATGTCCTGCACCTGCTTGCGCATGTCGATGTCGAACCAGTCCACCGACAGGTCCAGGCCGATTGCCGGCGACCAGACGAAGCCGGCACTCCACGAGGTGCTGGTTTCCGGGTCGAGCTGGCGGTTGCCGGTGCGGCTGCGGATGATGCTGACGTCTTCGTCGCATTCGGTGCCATTGACGCGACAGTCGTACAGATCCACTACGTCAGTCTCGTCGTTGCCCGGGCCGGCGAACACGTAGTGCAGGTCCGGCGCACGGAACGCGGTGCCGTACGAACCACGCACCAGCAGGGTGTCGATCGGGCGCCATTCCAGGCCACCGCTCCAGGTCGCCTTGCCGATGGTGTGGCCGGAATAGCGGTACTGGTCGTAGCGGCCGGCCACGCTCAGGTTGACCGTCTCGTGCAGCGGCATGCGCAGCTCCGCAGCGGTCGCCCAGCGGTTGCGCGAACCGTTGCCGTCCGAATCCTTCCAGCTGTAGTAGTAGTACTGGGTCGCCAGCGGATCGGGATTGAGCGAGTACGCCTGCTGGCCCACTTCCACGGTCGCGGCGAAGCCAGCATCACCGCCCGGCAGGCCGAACAGCGCGGAATTGGTCAGCGTGAACGCAGCCGTCTCGGTGCGCGACTTCGGGGTGTAGGTGGTGCGCGCCGCGATCGAATCGTACTCGGCGCGGGTCAGCGGCCGGTACAGGCGCGACGGGTCGGCGTTGTAGATCGGGAAGCCGTCGTCGTCCACGCCCAGCTGTGGGCCCAGGAACAGGTCATTGGCTTTGGCGGCGATGATCTGTGCCCAGCTGATCCGCGACTGGTACTGCGAATGGCTCAGGGCCGCTTCGTAGTCCCAGTTGCCGGCCAGGTTGCCCTTGAAGCCGGTGGTCACGCTGAAGGTCTTCTGCGTGCTGCGCACCATTGCATTGCGCAGGCCACCCATCTCCTCGGGCGAGAACTGGCGCTGCCAGAACTCGATCTCGCCGGTGGCCTGGTTGTTGAAATAGCCCGACTCATCGCCGTTGGCGTCCATGCGGCCCCACTTGGTGACGTCGCGCATCAGCGACATCGTGTGGTAGCCCAGCTGCACATCGGCGAACCACTGCTGGCCGTTGTCGAAGTCGTAGCTCAGCGAGGCGTAGCCATTGGCGCCGCGGCGCTTGCTGAGGATGGTGCCGTAGCCGATCGAACTGTCGCTGCCGCAGTAGTAACCGTAGCGCGGGCGGTAGGCGCGGTAGGTGCTGCCCTGGTTCTGCCCGGCCAGCGCTTCGCAGGTGGCCGCGCCCGGATCCAGGTAGTCGTCGTTGTAGTCCGTGCGCAGGTAAGCGCGGCGTGCGATGCGTGAGCCCTCGGTGGGGCCGTCCTGGGTCGAATCCTGGATATCGCGCTCGTACGCCCACAGCGGGGTCTGCGACTGCAGTTCAACGCTGTACACGGCGTTGAAGTTGCCACGGCTGAAGCCACTGGCCAGGCTCATGTCGAACGACTCGCCACCGCCTTCGCTGGTGGTGCCCATGCGCATGTCGACGGTGGTGCCGTCGGCCTTCTTCTTCAGGATGAAGTTGACCACGCCGGCGATCGCGTCCGAACCGTAGATGGCCGAGGCACTGCCGGTCAGCACTTCGATGCGCTCGATCATGCCCAGCGGGATGTTGGAGACGTCGGTGAAGTTGCTGCGGCCCTTGAACGGCATCGGGAAGTCGGCGATGCGGCGGCCATTGACCAGCACCAGCGTGTGATTCGGGCCCAGCCCGCGCAGGTCCACCTGCTGGGCGCCCGGCGAGAAGTCGGCGCCGCTGGACGACTGCTGGCTCTGCGTCTCACCGCCGTTCTGGGTCATCGAGCGCAGCACGTCGGGCACGCTGGTGAAGCCGCTGGAGCGGATCTGCTCGGCGCTGATCACCGTGATCGGGGCGGGGCCTTCCACCTGGGCGCGCGGAATGCGCGAACCGGTGACCTGCACCGCATCCAGTTGTTGAACCGAAGAGGAAGCCGGTGCCTGGGCCGCCGCGGAAGCAGCCACGCCCATCAACGCCAGCTGGATCGACCACGCCATCGCCTTTCTACGCATGAGGAATTCTCGAAAATGAAGCCGGCCCGCAGAGGAGGGGCCCTGTCCCCCATTCAGATTTCCGGAATGGGCGCGCGCATTTAACGCCTTTTTCATGCCCTTGACTACTGGGTCCCTATCTGGCAAAGAGTGAAAACGCTTGCAAGTCGATTTTGTTCAGGGAGATCAAGATGCGACGCCTCCATTGCACCCTGCGTGCCCCCTTCGCCTGGCTGGCGCTGCTGGTGTTGGCCGTGCCGTTGGCCGCCCTTGCGCAGGACCTGCAGGGCCCGGGCTTCGCCTACTACGAAGCCGGGGATCTCGACGCACCCCGGCCCGGCCCGCGCGCGCCGGCCATGATGCTGATGGGCGGTGGCGAATGGGTGCCGGAGGCCTTTCACTGGTGGCTGAAGCAGGCCGGCAACGGCCGCGTGCTGATCCTGCGCGCTTCTGGCAGTGATGAACTGCAGGACCGCCTGTATCGCGAGATTGGCGGGACCACCGCAGTGCAGACGCTGGTCTTCGACAGCCGCCGCGGCGCCGACGATCCGGCCGTGCTGCGCGTGGTGGCTGCGGCCGATGCCATCTTCATTGCCGGTGGTGACCAGTCGCGCTACATCCGCTTCTGGAAGGGCACCGCGCTCAACCGCGCGCTCAATGCCCATGTGCGCGCCGGCAAGCCGATTGCCGGTACCAGCGCCGGGCTGGCCATCCTCGGTGGCTACGCCTACGGCGCGATGGACGGCGGCAGCATCACCTCCGCCGGTGCGCTGGCCGACCCGATGGGCAGTGCGGTGACCATGGACAGTGGCTTCCTGCAGATGCCCTACCTGCAGCGCGTGGTCACCGACACCCACTTCGACAAGCGCGATCGGCTCGGCCGCCTGATCGTGTTCGTGGCGCGCGCCGCGCAGGACAGTGGCGACCCCGACATCGTCGGCATCGGCGTCGACGAGGACACCGCCCTGTGCGTGGAGCCCGATGGCCAGGCGCAGGTCTACAGCGCCGACGGCGAAGGCAAGGTCTGGGTGGTCAGCCCCGGCCGCGATGCCGACCGTCTGGTCGAGGGCGAGCCGCTGCGCTTCCACGCGGTACCGGTAACGGTGGTCGCCAGCGGCAGCCGCATGCGCCTGGATGACTTCCAGGCCGACGCCGACTACCAGGCCGTGGCCGACGTCAGCGACGGCGAGATTGAGTTCACGCTTCGGTAGTGCCTGCCGCTGGCCGGCAACTCACCTTCCCTGATGCGCCCCTGCCGGCCAGCGGCCGGCACTACCCCGCAATCCATTCCCTCGTTCTGCTGGAGACGTAACCGATGAAACTGCGCCTGGCGCTGTCCGCACTGTTGTCCCTGCCCATGCTTGCCCAGGCCGCACCGGCGGCTTCACCGCTGCTGGTCATCCACGGCGGCGCCGGCGTCGAGCGCAAGGACCTGTCGCCGGCCGAGGAAAAGGCCGCACGTGACGCGCTGCGGGCGGCCCTGTTGAAGGGGCATGCGGAGCTGGCGGCGGGTCGCCCCGCGTTGGCTGCAGTCACCGCTGCGATCACCGTCCTGGAGGACGATCCCACCTTCAACGCCGGCAAGGGCGCGGTGTTCACCCATGACGGCCACAACGAGCTGGATGCCGCAGTGATGGACGGGGCCACCCAGGCTGCAGGCGCGGTGGCCGGCGTGCAGCGGGTGCGCAACCCGATCCTGCTGGCGCAGACCGTGATGCAGAAATCCAGGCACGTGATGATGGTCGGGCAGGGCGCCGAAGCCTTCGCGGTCGAGCAGGGGATGTCTCTGGTCGATCCCTCCTACTTCCGTACGGAGAAGCGTTGGCAGCAGCTGCAGCGTGCACTGAAAGAAGAGGCCAGTGGCCAGGCGCATGCCGACCTGGAGACTGCAAAGCACTTCGGGACCGTCGGTGCGGTCGCATTGGATGCGCAGGGGCACCTGGCCGCCGGTACCTCCACTGGTGGCATGACCAACAAGCGCTATGGCCGGGTGGGTGACTCGCCGATCATCGGTGCAGGCACCTGGGCCGATGCGCGCTGTGCGGTGTCCGGCACCGGCTGGGGCGAGTACTACATCCGCACCGCGGCCGCGCACGAGATCTGCGCACGCATGCGCTACCAGGGGCAGACGCCGGAACAGGCCGGCAAGGGCGTGATCAACGAGACGATTCCGCAGATGGGGGGTGACGGCGGTGCGATCGTGCTCGCTGCAGACGGAAAAATGGCCACGCCATTCAACACCCAGGGCATGTATCGGGGCTGGATCGGCGGCGACGGCGTCCCTCATGTCGCAATTTTCGCCAACGAGACCCTGCCGGTTCCCGGGCAATAACCTTGCGTATCAATGGGTTTGCGACAGCGTGTGAAAAAAATGGAAAAAAGCGTTGACAGCCCCCCGTCCCATCAGCAGAATAAGCGGCTCACCACCACACACCGCAACGCTTCGGCGGCAACGGAATGGGGTGGTAAGGAGGGATACCCAAGCGGCCAACGGGGGCAGACTGTAAATCTGCTGGCTTACGCCTTCGGTGGTTCGAATCCACCTCCCTCCACCAGTTTCACGTTGTGACATTCCCGGCGCGGGAGTAGTTCAATGGTAGAACCTCAGCCTTCCAAGCTGATGGTGCGGGTTCGATTCCCGTCTCCCGCTCCATTGAATGAACTTTGAATATTATCGAGTTCATGTCATAATGCAAAACTCGGCTCACGTAGCTCAGTCGGTAGAGCACTTCCTTGGTAAGGAAGAGGTCGAAGGTTCGATTCCTTTCGTGAGCACCATCTTAAGCATCACCTCTCAGACGAATTCGAGATAAGCAGCCATGGCCAAGGGTAAGTTCGAGCGCACCAAGCCGCACGTCAACGTCGGCACCATCGGTCACGTCGACCACGGCAAGACCACGCTGACCGCCGCACTGACCAAGATCGGTGCCGAGCGCTTCGGTGGCGAGTTCAAGGACTACTCCTCGATCGACGCCGCGCCGGAAGAAAAGGCGCGTGGCATCACGATCTCGACCGCGCACGTCGAATACGAATCCCCGATCCGTCACTACGCCCACGTTGACTGCCCGGGCCACGCTGACTACGTCAAGAACATGATCACCGGTGCCGCCCAGATGGACGGCGCGATCCTGGTGTGCTCGGCCGCTGACGGCCCGATGCCGCAGACCCGTGAGCACATCCTGCTGTCGCGCCAGGTCGGCGTGCCGTACATCGTCGTGTTCCTGAACAAGGCCGACATGGTGGACGACGCCGAGCTGCTCGAGCTGGTCGAGATGGAAGTGCGCGAGCTGCTGAGCAAGTACGAGTTCCCGGGCGACGACACCCCGATCATCGCCGGTTCGGCCCGTCTGGCGCTGGAAGGCGACCAGAGCGACATCGGCGTGCCGGCCATCCTGAAGCTGGTCGACGCGCTGGACAGCTGGATTCCGGAGCCGGAGCGTGCGATCGACAAGCCGTTCCTGATGCCGGTGGAAGACGTGTTCTCGATCTCGGGCCGCGGCACCGTGGTGACCGGTCGTATCGAGCGCGGCGTGATCAAGGTTGGCGACGAAATCGAAATCGTCGGCATCCGTCCGGTGCAGAAGACCACCGTGACCGGCGTTGAAATGTTCCGCAAGCTGCTGGACCAGGGTCAGGCAGGCGACAACGCTGGCCTGCTGCTGCGCGGCACCAAGCGTGACGACGTCGAGCGTGGCCAGGTACTGGCCAAGCCGGGCACGATCAAGCCGCACACCAAGTTCGAAGGCGAAGTGTACGTCCTGTCGAAGGACGAGGGCGGCCGCCACACCCCGTTCTTCAACGGCTACCGTCCGCAGTTCTACTTCCGCACCACCGACATCACCGGCGCCGCCAAGCTGCCGGAAGGCGTCGAAATGGTGATGCCGGGTGACAACGTCAAGATGGAAGTCACCCTGATCAATCCGGTGGCAATGGACGAAGGTCTGCGCTTCGCCATCCGCGAAGGCGGCCGTACCGTCGGCGCCGGCGTGGTCTCGAAGATCATCGAGTAAGCCTGCAGTACCGGTGGTTGCATAGCGCCGCCGGTTACGCGAATGGCGGGCCGGGAACCTCGGTCCGCCTTCGCCGTCTAAGGGAAGGCAAGTTTCAATACGTACGCCAGTAGCTCAATTGGCAGAGCAGCGGTCTCCAAAACCGCAGGTTGGGGGTTCGAGTCCCTCCTGGCGTGCCATCTGCCCACCTTATCCAGCGGCCTGGGCCGCTAAAGCAGACACAGTCGGATGAATAGCAAGATCGAACACTCCAAGGACAGCTCCGCCAACGGCGGGGATATCGTCAAGTACGTCGCCGCATCGCTGCTGGTGCTGGCCGGTCTGTTCGTCTGGTTCTGGTTCTCCGCCGACTCCGGTCGCGCCACCCAGCTGGGTGCGTGGGCGGGTCAGCTGCGTGCGTTGGCGGTCGTGGTCGGTCTGGTTGGCGGTATCGGCGTGTTCATGCTGACCGGCAAGGGGCGCGACACCCGCGAATTCCTCTCCGAGTCGCGCTTCGAACTGCGCAAGGTGGTCTGGCCGACGCGCCAGGAAGCCATCCGCATGACCTGGGTCGTGATGGTGGTGGTGACCATTCTCAGTCTGTTGCTGGGTGGGTTCGATTACGTCATTCAGTGGCTGGTTCAGTTGTTCCTGAGCCGCTAAGGAGAATTGCATGAAGCGTTGGTACGTCGTTCACGCCTATTCGGGCTTCGAGAAGTCGGTGGCGCAGGCTCTGCGCGATCGCATCGTCCGTGACGGCATGGAAGAGCGCTTCGGCGATGTCCTGGTCCCGACCGAAGAAGTGGTCGAGATGCGCGCTGGCCAGAAGCGCCGCTCCGAGCGCAAGTTCTTCCCGGGTTACGTGCTGGTCCAGATCGAGACCCACGAAGAAGCCGGTATTCCGCGCATCGACAACGAAAGCTGGCACCTGGTCAAGGAAACCCCGCGCGTGATGGGCTTCATCGGCGGCACCGCCGACCGTCCGCTGCCGATCGCCGATTCCGAGGCCGAAGCCATCCTGAATCGCGTTCAGGAAGGTGTCGAGAAGCCGCGTCCGAAGGTGCTGTTCGAGCCGGGCCAGATGGTCCGCGTTACCGACGGCCCGTTCAACGATTTCAATGGCGTCGTCGAAGAAGTCAACTACGAGAAGAGCCGTCTGCGCGTCTCGGTGCTGATCTTCGGTCGTGCCACTCCGGTCGAACTCGAGTTCGGCCAGGTCGAAAAGGCCGTCTGATCCGGCCGTGGGTCGAGCAAGCTCGACCGCTACGGGACCAGAAACCGGGCGCTGCCCGGTTTCTCTCGTTTACGTGCCGCTTCAGGCATGTGAAGAAAAAACCTGATATAGTGCGCGGCTCCCCGCTGGGAAGCCAGCAGGACGAGGCCGCCGCAAGGTGGCCTTCAGCATGATTTCAAAACGCGATGCCGGGACGCGTGATTCCCGGTCCGATGGGGAGCCTGTTGTCGAAAGGCGCTAGCACCCGGAGAGTACTCACATGGCAAAGAAAGTTGTCGGTTACATCAAGCTGCAGGTGAAGGCCGGTCAGGCCAACCCCTCGCCGCCGGTCGGTCCTGCGCTGGGTCAGCGCGGTCTGAACATCATGGAATTCTGCAAGGCGTTCAACGCTGCCACGCAGAAGCTCGAGCCGGGCCTGCCGGTTCCGGTGATCATCACGGCCTACTCGGACCGTACGTTCACCTTCATCACCAAGAGCACCCCGGCCACCACCCTGCTGAAGAAGGCCGCTGGCATCTCGTCGGGCTCCAAGCGCCCGAACACCGAGAAGGTCGGCAAGGTCACCCGTAAGCAGCTGGAAGAGATCGCCAAGGCGAAGGAACCGGATCTGACTGCCGCCGACCTGGACGCCGCCGTGCGTACCATCGCTGGCTCTGCCCGTTCCATGGGCCTCGTGGTGGAGGGTTAATAAGATGGCACAGACCAAGCGTGAGAAGGCCATCAAGGCCGCCGTCGTTCCGGGCAAGGCATACGCCTTCGAGGACGCGATCAACATCCTGAAGAGCGCCACCAAGGCCAAGTTCGTCGAGTCGATCGACGTCGCTGTGCGCCTGGGCGTCGATGCGAAGAAGTCCGACCAGCAGGTCCGTGGCTCCACCGTGCTGCCGGCCGGTACCGGCAAGTCGGTCCGCGTCGCCGTGTTCGCTCCGGCCGGTGCCAAGGCTGACGAAGCCCTGGCCGCTGGCGCCGAAGCCGTCGGTATGGATGATCTGGCCGAGAAGATGCAGGCCGGCGATCTGAACTACGACGTCGTCATCGCGACCCCGGACGCCATGCGCGTCGTCGGTAAGCTGGGCACCGTGCTGGGCCCGCGCGGCCTGATGCCGAACCCGAAGGTCGGCACCGTTTCCCCGAACCCGGGTGAAGCCGTGAAGAACGCCAAGTCGGGTCAGGTCCGTTACCGCACCGACAAGGCCGGCATCATCCACTGCACCATCGGCAAGGCCGACTTCGCCGAAGACGCGCTGAAGTCGAACCTGACCGCGCTGCTGCTGGACCTGATCAAGGCCAAGCCGGCCACCTCGAAGGGCACCTACCTGCAGAAGGTTTCGGTCAGCTCGACGATGGGCCCGGGCGTCACCGTCGACCAGTCGTCGCTGACCCTGAAGTAATTGTTTCAAGCGGTCACGGTACCTTCGGTGCCGTGACCGTGACATTTGAAGGCATCGCTGGCCTTACATCGCCCGCGGTAGCCGTCAAAGACCGCAGGCGCGGTCGTGGCAATACCGGCGACGGGCACGGAAGCTCGATCTGGCAAGGAGTCGCCGCCGGAGCAGTCATGAGCGCTTAATCGATTCCCCGGAATCACCCTGCGTAGATGGTGCCCTTCTGGAGTTTTTCTGGTTCACGCACGTCTGGGTTTCCCAGGTTGGCCCACTCCAGGTCTAGAACGGCCCACCCCCGGAACATCATCCCGATGTTCCCGGCGTCCAGGACGGATGCCGCACAGGACCGCACACGGCAGGAGCCGTAAGCGGAGTTCAATAGGAGGAGTGCAATGGCTCTCAATCTGTCCCAGAAGCAAGAAGTAGTCGCCGAGCTGGCAGACGTCGCCGCCAAGGCCCACTCCTTGATCGCAGCCGAATACGCTGGCACCACGGTCGCCCAGATGACCGCGATGCGCAAGCAGGCTCGTGAAACCGGTGTTTTCTTGAAGGTTGTCAAGAACACCCTGGCTTCGCGCGCCGTTGAAGGCACCGAGTTCGCAGTCGCCCAGGACCAGATGGTTGGTCCGCTGCTGTACGCGTTCTCGCTCGAGGAGCCCGGCGCTGCCGGTCGCCTGATCAAGGAAGCCGCCAAGGGCAACGACAAGCTGAAGGCTAAGGTCGTCGCCATCGGTGGCGAAGTGTTCCCGGCAAGCCACGTCGAAGTGCTGGCCTCGCTGCCGACCCGCGACCAGGCCCTGGCCATGCTGGCCCGCGTCCTGACCGAGCCGGTCACGATGTTTGCCCGCGCCATCAAGGCCGTTGGCGAGAAGCAGGGTGGTGGCGACGTCGCCGCCGACGCTGCCGAGCCGGCCGCCGAGACCGCCTGAGTTTCGACTTACCGTGGTTCCTGACGGAACCTCAACCCAGAAAATCATCCAAAGGTATTAATCATGTCCCTTACCAACGAACAGATCGTCGACGCCATCGCCGAGAAGTCCCTGATGGAAGTGATGGAGCTGGTCAAGGCCATCGAAGAGAAGTTCGGCGTCTCCGCCGCTGCTCCGGTTGCCGTGGCTGCTGCCGCTGGCCCGGCCGCTGCTGTTGAAGAGCAGACCGAGTTCACCGTCACCCTGAAGTCGGCCGGCGACAAGAAGGTCGAAGTCATCAAGGCCGTCCGCGCCATCACCGGCCTGGGCCTGAAGGAAGCGAAGGACCTGGCCGAAGCCGGTGGCGTCCTGAAGGAAGGCGCTTCGAAGGACGACGCCGAGAAGATGAAGAAGGACCTGGAAGCTGCTGGCGCGACTGTCGAAGTCAAGTAAACAGTTACCTTGCATCGTCACCGATTCACGGCGATGCAGCCAAGGCTGGGGGCGTAAGCCCCCGGCCTTTGGTCGTTGTTGCAGTACCGGTAGGGTCGACTGTTGGTCGACTGTTTCAAAAGCAGAAAAAGCCCAACACGGGCTGCGGTCAGACCCCGGCAGGCCAGCGCAGAGCGCGGCAGCGGGGGAGTGGATGCAGACGAGTTGGCAGTTGGAAGTAGCGGGAGAAGGCGTGCTGGTGCCGGCAATACCAGCGACTTCCAACTGACAATTTCAAGTTCCCTTCGGATCGTGGGCGCACGATCCGCACAACAAGGTGGAAGACCTCATGACGTCCTATTCGTTCACCGAAAAAAAGCGTATCCGCAAGGATTTCGGCAAGCAGCGCTCGATTCTCGAAGTGCCGTTCCTGCTCGCCATCCAGGTGGATTCCTATCGTGAATTCCTGCAGGAAAACGTCGATCCGGCCAAGCGCACGGACCACGGCCTGCACGCTGCGCTGAAGTCGGTCTTCCCGATCGCCAGCTACAGCGGCAATGCTGCCCTGGAATACGTCGGCTACAAGCTGGGCGAACCGGTCTTCGACGAGCGTGAGTGCCGCCAGCGTGGCATGAGCTACGGCGCGCCGCTGCGCGTGACCGTGCGCCTGGTGATCTACGACCGTGAGTCGTCGACCAAGGCCATCAAGTACGTGAAGGAGCAGGAGGTCTATCTGGGCGAAATCCCGCTGATGACCGAGAACGGCACCTTCATCGTCAACGGCACCGAGCGCGTCATCGTCTCGCAGCTGCACCGTTCGCCGGGCGTGTTCTTCGACCACGACCGTGGCAAGACCCACAGCTCGGGCAAGCTGCTGTACAGCGCCCGCATCATTCCTTACCGCGGCTCCTGGCTGGACTTCGAGTTCGACCCGAAGGACGCGCTGTTCACCCGTATCGACCGCCGCCGCAAGCTGCCGGTGTCGATCCTGCTGCGCGCGCTCGGCTACAGCAACGAAGAGATGCTGGCCGAGTTCTTCGAGATCAACACCTTCCACATCAACCCGGATGAAGGCGTCCAGCTGGAGCTGGTGCCGGAGCGCCTGCGCGGCGAAACCCTGGGCTTCGACCTCGCCGACGGCGACAAGGTCATCGTGGAAGCCGGCAAGCGCATCACCGCGCGCCACATCAAGCAGCTGGAAGCCTCGGGCATCGCCGCTCTGGCCGTGCCGGACGACTACATCGTCGGCCGCATCCTGTCGCACGACGTGGTCGATGCTTCGACCGGCGAACTGCTGGCCCAGGCCAATGACGAGATCACCGACGAGCAGCTGCAGGCCTTCCGCAAGGCCGGTGTGGATGCCGTGGGCACCCTGTGGGTGAACGATCTGGATCGTGGCCCGTACCTGTCCAACACCCTGCGCATCGACCCGACCAAGACCCAGCTGGAAGCCCTGGTCGAGATCTACCGCATGATGCGTCCGGGCGAGCCGCCGACCAAGGACGCCGCGCAGAACCTGTTCCACAACCTGTTCTTCACCTTCGAGCGCTACGACCTGTCCGCGGTCGGCCGCATGAAGTTCAACCGTCGCGTGGGCCGCAAGGAAACCACCGGCGAAGCCGTGCTGTACGACCGCAAGTACTACGGTGAGCGCAACGACGAAGAGTCCAAGCGCCTGGTTGCCGCCCATGGCGACAGCTCCGACATCCTGGACGTGATCAAGGTCCTGACCGAGATCCGCAACGGTCGTGGCGTGGTCGATGACATCGATCACCTGGGCAACCGTCGCGTGCGTTCGGTCGGCGAAATGGCCGAGAACGTGTTCCGCGTGGGCCTGGTCCGCGTCGAGCGCGCGGTCAAAGAGCGCCTGTCGATGGCCGAGTCGGAAGGCCTGACCCCGCAGGAGCTGATCAACGCCAAGCCGGTCGCCGCTGCCATCAAGGAGTTCTTCGGCTCCTCGCAGCTGTCGCAGTTCATGGACCAGAACAACCCGCTGTCGGAAGTGACCCACAAGCGTCGCGTCTCGGCCCTGGGCCCGGGCGGCCTGACCCGTGAGCGCGCCGGCTTCGAAGTGCGCGACGTGCACCCGACCCATTACGGCCGCGTCTGCACCATCGAAACCCCGGAAGGCCCGAACATCGGCCTGATCAACTCGCTGGCCGTGTACGCCCGCACCAACCAGTACGGTTTCCTCGAGACTCCGTACCGCAAGGTCGTGGACGGCAAGGTCTATGACGAAGTCGAGTTCCTGTCGGCCATCGAAGAAAACGAGTACGTCATTGCGCAGGCCAACGCGCTGACCAATGCCGACAGCGTGCTGACCGAGCAGTTCGTTCCGTGCCGCTTCCAGGGTGAGTCGCTGCTGAAGCCGCCGGCGGAAGTCCACTTCATGGACGTCTCGCCGATGCAGACCGTGTCGATCGCGGCCGCGCTGGTTCCGTTCCTGGAGCACGATGACGCCAACCGCGCACTGATGGGCGCCAACATGCAGCGTCAGGCCGTGCCGACCCTGCGTGCGCAGAAGCCGCTGGTCGGTACCGGCATCGAGCGCGCCGTGGCGCGTGACTCCGGTGTGACCGTGAATGCCCGTCGTGGTGGCGAGATCGTGCAGATCGATGCCGCCCGTATCGTGGTCAAGGTCAACGAGGAAGAGATCGTTGGCGCCACCGACGCAGGCGTGGACATCTACAACCTGGTCAAGTACACCCGTTCGAACCAGAACACCTGCATCAACCAGCGTCCGCTGGTCCAGGTGGGTGACGTCATCGCCCGCGGCGACGTGCTGGCCGACGGTCCGTCCACCGACATCGGCGAACTGGCCCTGGGCCAGAACATGCTGATCGCGTTCATGCCGTGGAACGGCTACAACTTCGAAGACTCCATCCTGCTCTCCGAGCGTGTGGTGGAAGAGGATCGTTACACCACGATCCACATCGAAGAGCTGACCTGCGTCGCGCGTGACACCAAGCTGGGGCCGGAGGAAATCTCCGCCGACATCCCGAACGTCTCCGAGCAGGCGCTGAACCGCCTGGACGAGAGCGGCGTGGTGTACATCGGTGCGGAAGTCCGTGCCGGCGACATCCTGGTCGGCAAGGTCACGCCGAAGGGCGAAAGCCAGCTGACCCCGGAAGAAAAGCTGCTGCGCGCGATCTTCGGCGAGAAGGCTTCGGACGTGAAGGACAGCTCGCTGCGCGTTCCGCCGGGCATGGACGGTACCGTCATCGACGTGCAGGTCTTCACCCGCGACGGCATCGAGAAGGACAAGCGCGCCCGCCAGATCGAAGAGTCTGAAATCAAGCGCGTCAAGAAGGACTTCGACGACCAGTTCCGCATCCTGGAAGCCGCCATCTACATGCGTCTGCGTTCGCAGATCGTGGGCAAGGTGGTCAACGGTGGCGCTGGCCTGAAGAAGGGCGACGTGATCAGCGACGCCTTCCTGGACGGCCTGAAGAAGGCTGACTGGTTCGCCCTGCGCATGAAGGACGAGGACGCTTCGGAAGCCATCGAGCGCGCCCAGAAGCAGATCCAGGCGCACGAGAAGGAATTCGAGCGTCGCTTCGCCGACAAGCGCGGCAAGATCACCGCCGGCGACGACCTCGCCCCGGGCGTGCTGAAGATGGTCAAGGTGTTCCTGGCCGTGAAGCGCCGCATCCAGCCGGGCGACAAGATGGCAGGCCGCCACGGTAACAAGGGTGTGGTCTCCAACGTGGTGCCGGTCGAGGACATGCCGTACATGGCCTCGGGCGAAACCGTGGACATCGTGCTGAACCCGCTGGGCGTGCCGTCGCGTATGAACATCGGCCAGATCCTGGAAGTGCATCTGGGCTGGGCTGCCAAGGGCCTGGGCCGCAAGATCCAGGCGATGATGGAAGCCCAGGCGGCGGTCGCCGACCTGCGCAAGTTCCTGGACGACATCTACAACCACGACGACACCAACGTGGCCAACCGTGTCGACCTGTCGCAGTTCAGCGACGAGGAACTGCTGCGTCTGGCCCGTAACCTCACCGACGGCGTGCCGATGGCCACCCCGGTGTTCGACGGCGCCACCGAAGCGGAAATCAAGCGCATGCTGGAACTGGCCGACCTGCCGAGCAGTGGCCAGACCCAGCTGTACGACGGCCGCACCGGTGAAGCGTTCGATCGCCACACCACCGTGGGTTACATGCACTACCTGAAGCTGAACCACCTGGTCGACGACAAGATGCACGCCCGTTCGACCGGCCCGTACTCGCTCGTCACCCAGCAGCCGCTGGGCGGCAAGGCGCAGTTCGGCGGCCAGCGCTTCGGTGAAATGGAAGTCTGGGCGCTGGAAGCCTACGGCGCGGCCTACACCCTGCAGGAAATGCTGACGGTGAAGTCCGATGACGTGCAGGGCCGCAACCAGATGTACAAGAACATCGTCGACGGTGAGCACGAGATGGTCGCGGGCATGCCGGAATCCTTCAACGTGCTCGTGAAGGAAATCCGCTCGCTGGCCATCAACATGGAACTGGAAGACAACTGATCCATGCCGGCGCGGCGGTCAACGCCGCCGCGCCGCTGGCAGTGAACTGAAAGCCCATCGACACAGCATTCCTCCTTCTGGAGAACACCATGAAAGACCTGCTCAACCTCTTCAACCAGCAGCGCCAGACGCTGGACTTCGACGCGATCAAGATCGCGCTGGCTTCGCCGGACCTGATCCGTTCGTGGTCCTTCGGCGAAGTGAAGAAGCCGGAAACCATCAACTACCGTACCTTCAAGCCGGAACGCGACGGCCTGTTCTGCGCCGCCATCTTCGGCCCGGTGAAGGACTACGAGTGCCTGTGCGGCAAGTACAAGCGCATGAAGCACCGCGGCGTGGTCTGCGAAAAGTGCGGCACCGAAGTGACCCTGGCCAAGGTGCGTCGCGAGCGCATGGGCCACATCGACCTGGCTTCGCCGGTCGCGCACATCTGGTTCCTGAAGTCGCTGCCGTCGCGCATCGGCCTGATGCTGGACATGACCCTGCGCGACATCGAGCGCGTGCTGTACTTCGAAGCCTACGTGGTGACCGAGCCGGGCCTGACCGCCCTGGAGCGCCGCCAGCTGCTGACCGAAGAACAGTACCTGCAGGCCCGCCAGGAGCACGGTGACGACTTCGACGCCGCGATGGGCGCCGAGGCCGTGTACGAACTGCTGCGCACGATCGACCTGCAGTCGGAAATGACCCGCCTGCGCGAGGAAATCGCCGCTACCGGTTCGGAAACCAAGCTCAAGCGCCTCACCAAGCGCATCAAGCTGATCGAAGCCTTCCTGGAATCGGGCAACCGTCCGGAGTGGATGGTCATGACCGTGCTGCCGGTGCTGCCGCCGGACCTGCGTCCGCTGGTCCCGCTGGATGGCGGCCGCTTCGCGACCTCCGACCTGAACGACCTGTACCGCCGCGTCATCAACCGTAACAACCGCCTGCGCCGCCTGCTCGAACTGAGCGCGCCGGATATCATCGTGCGCAATGAAAAGCGCATGCTGCAGGAATCGGTCGATGCGCTGCTGGACAACGGCCGTCGTGGCCGTGCCATCACCGGCACCAACAAGCGCCCGCTGAAGTCGCTGGCCGACATGATCAAGGGCAAGCAGGGCCGCTTCCGCCAGAACCTGCTGGGCAAGCGCGTCGACTACTCGGGCCGTTCGGTCATCGTGGTCGGTCCGTACCTGCGCCTGCACCAGTGCGGCCTGCCGAAGAAGATGGCGCTTGAGCTGTTCAAGCCGTTCGTCTTCGCCAAGCTGCAGCGTCGTGGCCTGGCCACCACCATCAAGGCCGCCAAGAAGCTGGTCGAGCGCGAAGAAGCCGAAGTCTGGGACATCCTGGAAGAGGTCATCCGCGAGCATCCGGTGATGCTGAACCGTGCGCCGACCCTGCACCGTCTGGGCATCCAGGCGTTCGAGCCGGTGCTGATCGAAGGCAAGGCCATCCAGCTGCACCCGCTGGTCTGCACCGCGTTCAACGCCGACTTCGACGGTGACCAGATGGCCGTCCACGTGCCGCTCTCGCTGGAAGCCCAGCTGGAAGCGCGTGCGCTGATGATGTCGACCAACAACATCCTGTCGCCGGCCAACGGCGAGCCGATCATCGTGCCGTCGCAGGACGTCGTGCTGGGTCTGTACTACATGACCCGCTCGCTGGAAAACAAGAAGGGCGAGGGCATGGCCTTCGCCAACATCGCCGAAGTGAAGCGTGCCTACGACAACCGCGTGGTGGAACTGCACGCGCGCGTCAAGGTCCGCATCACCGAAGTGGTGACCGACGAAGACGGCAACAAGCAGAACAAGACCTCGATCGTGGACACCACGATCGGTCGCGCCCTGCTGGCTGAAATCCTGCCGGAAGGCCTGCCGTTCGCGCTGGCCAACACCGAGCTGACCAAGAAGAACATCAGCCGCCTGATCAACTCCAGCTACCGCCAGCTGGGCCTGAAGGACACGGTCGTGTTCGCCGACAAGCTGATGTACACCGGCTTCGCGTACGCGACCCGCGCCGGCGTCTCGATCGGCATCGACGACATGCTGATCCCGGACGAGAAGAAGGGCATCCTCACCGAGGCCGAAGCCGAAGTGCTGGAAATCCAGGAGCAGTACCAGTCGGGCCTGGTCACCGCCGGCGAGCGCTACAACAAGGTGGTCGACATCTGGTCGCGCACCAACGAGCGCATCGCCAAGGCGATGATGGACACCATCGGTACCGAGAAGGTGGTCAATGCCAAGGGTGAGACCATCGACCAGAAGTCGATGAACTCGCTGTACATCATGGCCGACTCCGGTGCGCGTGGTTCGCAGGCGCAGATCCGTCAGCTGGCCGGCATGCGTGGCCTGATGGCCCGCCCGGACGGCTCGATCATCGAGACGCCCATCAAGGCGAACTTCCGCGAAGGCCTGAACGTGCAGGAGTACTTCAACTCCACCCACGGTGCCCGTAAGGGTCTGGCCGATACCGCGCTGAAGACCGCGAACTCGGGTTACCTGACCCGTCGTCTGGTCGACGTGGCACAGGACGTGGTGATCACCGAGGTGGATTGCGGTACCACCGAAGGCCTGATCATGACCCCGATCGTGGAAGGCGGCGACGTGGTCGAACCGCTGAAGGACCGTGTGCTGGGTCGCGTGGTTGCCGAGGACGTGTTCCTGCCGGGCAACGACGAAGATCCGATCGTCACCCGCAACACCCTGCTGGACGAAGCCTGGGTTGCCAAGCTGGAAGACGCCGGCGTGCAGACCATCAAGGTCCGCTCGACCATCTCCTGCGAATCGGCCTTCGGCGTCTGCTCGCGCTGCTACGGCCGCGACCTGGCCCGTGGCCACCTGGTCAACATCGGTGAAGCGGTCGGCGTCATCGCCGCCCAGTCCATCGGTGAGCCGGGTACCCAGCTGACCATGCGTACGTTCCACATCGGTGGTGCGGCGTCGCGAGCTGCTGCGGTCGACAACATCACCGTCAAGACCACCGGCTCGGTCAAGTTCAGCAACCTCAAGTCGGTCGAGCATGCCAACGGCTCGCTGGTGGCAGTGTCGCGCTCGGGCGAAATCTCGGTGCTCGATGCCCACGGCCGTGAGCGTGAACGTTACAAGCTGCCGTACGGTGCGACCATCACGTCCAAGGACGGTGATGCGATCAAGGCTGGCCAGACCGTGGCCAACTGGGATCCGCATAACCACCCGATCGTGTCGGAAGTGGCCGGTTTCATCCGCTTCATCGACTTCGTCGACGGCATCACCGTCATCGAGAAGACCGACGAGCTGACCGGCCTGGCGTCGCGCGAAATCACCGATCCGAAGCGTCGTGGTACCCAGGCCAAGGACCTGCGCCCGATCGTGCGCATCGTCGACGCCAAGGGCAACGACCTGTCGATTCCGGGCACCGACCTGCCGGCGCAGTACCTGCTGCCGCCGCGCTCGATCGTCAACCTGCAGGACGGCGCTGCCGTCGGTGTGGGTGACGTGGTCGCCAAGATCCCGCAGGAAGCGTCGAAGACCCGCGACATCACCGGTGGTCTGCCGCGCGTGGCCGATCTGTTCGAAGCGCGCAAGCCGAAGGATCCGGCGGTGCTGGCCGAGCGTTCGGGCATCATCAGCTTCGGCAAGGACACCAAGGGCAAGCAGCGCCTGATCATCAAGGACACCGATGGTTCGGAGCACGAAGAGCTGATCCCGAAGTACCGCCAGGTCATCGTGTTCGAAGGCGAGCATGTCACCAAGGGTGAAACCATCGTGGACGGCGAGCCGAGCCCGCAGGACATCCTGCGCCTGCTGGGTGTCGAACCGCTGGCCGCCTACCTGGTGAAGGAAATCCAGGACGTGTACCGCCTGCAGGGCGTGAAGATCAACGACAAGCACATCGAGGTGATCACCCGCCAGATGCTGCGCAAGGTCGAGATCACCGACCAGGGCAGCAGCAAGTTCCTGAACGGCGAACAGGTGGAGCGCCAGCGCGTTATCGAGGAGAATGCCCGCCTTGCAGCCCGCAATGAGCTGCCGGCGCACTTCGATCCGGTCCTGCTGGGTATCACCAAGGCGTCGCTGGCGACCGAATCGTTCATCTCGGCCGCTTCGTTCCAGGAAACCACCCGCGTGCTGACCGAAGCGGCCGTCCGCGGCACCTCGGACAACCTGCGTGGCCTGAAGGAAAACGTCATCGTGGGTCGCCTGATTCCGGCCGGTACCGGCCTGGCGTACCACAGCAACCGCCGTCGCGGCGCTTCCGGCCTCACCGAGTCGGAAATGCAGACCCTTGCCGGCACCCCGGCCGCGGTCGAGGCACCGGTGGTTGAAGCCGAAGCTGAACAGGCGTCGGGCGAAGAATGAGGTATCCGGTCCGGCTGCAAGGCCGGACCACCCCGTCGGTCCATCGATGGGAGTGGGAAAGGGCAGGGAGATCGTCCGCGATCGACCCTGTCAATCTGAACGGGGTACATGGAGGCCCCCCAGTAACGTCCCGGGATCAGGGACGGGCTTGACAGGAGGCGTTTGACTGCTTTCCTGGCAGGTTGCTACAATCGTCTGTCTCAGCAGGCCAGAATTTCGGCCTGCTTTAACATTTCCGCATCTCTGGTCGGATTTTCCGGCCACCAATCAGAAGAACCTACTGATGGCGACGATCAACCAGCTGGTCCGCAAGCCGCGGCAAGCGACCACCTACAAGAGTGCCTCGCCGGCGCTCGACAAGTGCCCGCAGCGCCGTGGCGTCTGCACCCGTGTCTACACCACCACTCCGAAGAAGCCGAACTCGGCTCTGCGCAAGGTTGCCAAGGTCCGCCTGACCAACCAGGAAGAAGTGATTTCCTACATCGGTGGTGAAGGCCACAACCTGCAGGAGCACTCCGTGGTCCTGATCCGCGGCGGTCGCGTCAAGGACCTGCCGGGTGTGCGTTACCACACCGTTCGTGGCTCGCTCGACGCCGCCGGCGTTGCCAAGCGTCGCCAGGCCCGTTCCAAGTACGGCGCCAAGCGTCCGAAGGCATAAGGAGAGAGCACTATGTCGCGTAAGGGTAATACTCCGCAGCGTTCCGTCCTGCCCGATCCGAAGCACGGAAGCGAAACCATCGCCCGCTTCATCAACATGGTCATGCAGAGCGGCAAGAAGTCCGTCGCCGAAAAGATCGTGTACGGCGCCATGGACGTGATCACCGAGAAGAACAGCAGCGCCAACGCCATTGAACTGGTGCAGAAGGCTCTGGACAACGTCGCTCCGGCGGTCGAAGTCAAGTCGCGCCGCGTCGGTGGTGCCACCTACCAGGTGCCGGTCGAAGTGCGTTCGTCGCGCAAGATGGCCCTGGCCATGCGCTGGCTGATCGACTCCGCGCGCAAGCGTGGCGAGAACACCATGCCGAAGAAGCTGGCTGCTGAACTGATCGACGCCTCGGAAAACCGTGGCGGCGCCATCAAGAAGCGCGAAGAAACCCACCGCATGGCCGAAGCCAACAAGGCATTCGCCCACTACCGCTGGTGAGTTTGACGGCCTTGTAAAACAGGCAGGGCAGCACCACTTCGGTGCGTGCTGCCTCGCGGTCCCAGAAGGGCTGCGCCAATCCGAAGGCCGCCGAAAGGCGGCGTTCGGCCATCCGAAATCCAAGAAATCTGAGAGGCTCCCGTGGCCCGTTCCACTCCCATCGAGCGTTACCGTAACTTCGGCATCATGGCTCACATCGATGCCGGCAAGACCACCACGTCCGAGCGCATCCTGTTCTACACCGGCAAGAGCCACAAGATCGGTGAAGTGCATGACGGCGCCGCCACCATGGACTGGATGGAGCAGGAGCAGGAGCGTGGCATCACGATCCAGTCCGCTGCCACCACCGCGTTCTGGAAGGGCATGGACAAGTCCCTGCCGGAGCACCGCTTCAACATCATCGACACCCCCGGGCACGTCGACTTCACCATCGAAGTG
Source organism: Stenotrophomonas sp. 28608_Sma (assembly GCF_056486185.1). NCBI lineage: Bacteria > Pseudomonadati > Pseudomonadota > Gammaproteobacteria > Lysobacterales > Lysobacteraceae > Stenotrophomonas > Stenotrophomonas sp. 28608_Sma. The sequence continues at coordinate 911,756 of NZ_CM151308.1, forward strand.
GAGCGCTCGCTGCGCGTGCTCGACGGTGCCGTCTTCGTCCTGTGCGCCGTCGGTGGCGTGCAGCCGCAGTCGGAAACCGTGTGGCGCCAGGCCAACAAGTACCACGTGCCGCGCATCGCGTTCGTCAACAAGATGGACCGTACCGGTGCCAACTTCCAGAAGGTCGTCGGCCAGCTGAAGGCCAAGCTGGGCGCGGTTGCCGTGCCGATGCAGCTGCCGATCGGCGCTGAAGACAACTTCAAGGGCGTCGTCGACCTGCTGAAGATGAAGGCCATCCACTGGGATGAAGCTTCGCAGGGCATGAAGTTCGAATACGGCGACATCCCGGCCGAACTGCAGGGCCCGGCTGAAGAGGCTCGCCAGTTCATGGTCGAGACCGCTGCCGAAGCCAGCGAAGAGCTGATGGAAAAGTACCTGGGCGGCGAAGAGCTGGCCGAGGCTGAAATCATCAATGCCCTGCGTACCCGCACCCTGGCCACCGAGATCGTGCCGATGTACTGCGGCTCGGCCTTCAAGAACAAGGGCGTGCAGGCCATGCTGGATGGCGTGATCCAGCTGCTGCCGTCGCCGGTCGACGTGCCGGACGTGAAGGGCGTGGACGTTGACGACGACACCGTCGAAATGACCCGCAAGTCGGACGACAAGGCTCCGTTCTCGTCGCTGGCCTTCAAGATCATCACCGACCCGTTCGTCGGCGCGCTGACCTTCTTCCGTGTCTACTCGGGCACCCTGAACGGTGGCGACACCGTGCTGAACTCGGTGAAGGGCAAGAAGGAGCGCATCGGCCGCATCCTGCAGATGCACTCGAACAACCGCGAGGAAATCAAGGAAGTTCTGGCCGGTGACATCGCCGCTGCCGTGGGCCTGAAGGACACCACCACCGGTGACACCCTGTGCGCCGTGGACGCCCCGATCATCCTGGAGCGCATGACGTTCCCGGAGCCGGTGATCTCGATGGCCGTCGAGCCGAAGACCAAGTCGGACCAGGAAAAGATGGGCCTGGCCCTGGGCCGTCTGGCACAGGAAGATCCGTCGTTCCGCGTCAAGACCGACGAAGAATCCGGCCAGACCATCATCTCGGGCATGGGCGAGCTGCACCTGGACATCATCGTTGACCGCCTGAAGCGCGAGTTCAACGTTGAAGCCAACGTTGGCGCGCCGCAGGTGGCCTACCGCGAAACCATCACCCTGGCTGACGTCAAGTCGGACTACAAGCACGCCAAGCAGTCCGGTGGTAAGGGTCAGTACGGTCACGTCGTGATCGAACTGTCGCCGATCACTGCTGCCGACCGTGCCGATCCGAAGATCGCTCCGATGATCAAGGACGACTTCCTGTTCATCAACGACATCACCGGCGGCGTGATCCCGAAGGAATTCATCCCGTCGGTCGAGAAGGGCCTGCGCGAAACCATCACCAGCGGCCCGCTGGCTGGCTTCCCGGTCGTGGACGTCAAGGTGAAGCTGGTGTTCGGTTCGTATCACGACGTCGACTCCTCGGAAATGGCGTTCAAGCTGGCTTCGTCGATGGCCTTCAAGCAGGGCTTCGCCAAGGCCAAGCCGGTGCTGCTGGAGCCGATCATGAAGGTCGAGATCGTGACCCCGGAGGATTACCAGGGTGACGTGATGGGCGACGTCAGCCGTCGTCGCGGCGTGCTGCAGGGTTCCGACACCACCGGTGACGGTTCGGCCAGCATCATCAACGCGATGATCCCGCTGGGTGAAATGTTCGGCTACGCCACTGCACTGCGTTCGCAGACCCAGGGCCGCGCCACCTTCACCATGGAATTCGATCACTACGAGCCGGCTCCGACCAACATCGCCGAAGCCGTCATGAAGAAGGGCTGAGCCTCGCTCAGCCTCTCTTGAAACCACTTACGAACAATCAAGGTATAGAACAATGGCAAAGGGTAAGTTCGAACGCACCAAGCCGCACGTCAACGTCGGCACCATCGGTCACGTCGACCACGGCAAGACCACGCTGACCGCCGCACTGACCAAGATCGGTGCCGAGCGCTTCGGTGGCGAGTTCAAGGACTACTCCTCGATCGACGCCGCGCCGGAAGAAAAGGCGCGTGGCATCACGATCTCGACCGCGCACGTCGAATACGAATCCCCGATCCGTCACTACGCCCACGTTGACTGCCCGGGCCACGCTGACTACGTCAAGAACATGATCACCGGTGCCGCCCAGATGGACGGCGCGATCCTGGTGTGCTCGGCCGCTGACGGCCCGATGCCGCAGACCCGTGAGCACATCCTGCTGTCGCGCCAGGTCGGCGTGCCGTACATCGTCGTGTTCCTGAACAAGGCCGACATGGTGGACGACGCCGAGCTGCTCGAGCTGGTCGAGATGGAAGTGCGCGAGCTGCTGAGCAAGTACGAGTTCCCGGGCGACGACACCCCGATCATCGCCGGTTCGGCCCGTCTGGCGCTGGAAGGCGACCAGAGCGACATCGGCGTGCCGGCCATCCTGAAGCTGGTCGACGCGCTGGACAGCTGGATTCCGGAGCCGGAGCGTGCGATCGACAAGCCGTTCCTGATGCCGGTGGAAGACGTGTTCTCGATCTCGGGCCGCGGCACCGTGGTGACCGGTCGTATCGAGCGCGGCGTGATCAAGGTTGGCGACGAAATCGAAATCGTCGGCATCCGTCCGGTGCAGAAGACCACCGTGACCGGCGTTGAAATGTTCCGCAAGCTGCTGGACCAGGGTCAGGCAGGCGACAACGCTGGCCTGCTGCTGCGCGGCACCAAGCGTGACGACGTCGAGCGTGGCCAGGTGCTGGCCAAGCCGGGCACGATCAAGCCGCACACCAAGTTCGAAGGCGAAGTGTACGTCCTGTCGAAGGACGAGGGCGGCCGCCACACCCCGTTCTTCAACGGCTACCGTCCGCAGTTCTACTTCCGCACCACCGACATCACCGGCGCCGCCAAGCTGCCGGAAGGCGTCGAAATGGTGATGCCGGGTGACAACGTCAAGATGGAAGTCACCCTGATCAACCCGGTGGCCATGGACGAAGGTCTGCGCTTCGCCATCCGCGAAGGCGGCCGTACCGTCGGCGCCGGCGTGGTCTCGAAGATCATCGAGTAATCTGGTAGTATCAGCGCCCCGATGTTGCCTGGGTAGGGCATCGGGGCGTATCAAATGGGAAAGCAGGCACAGGATGTGCCTTGTGTTCCCCGGACCAGGAAGGGTCAATGCCATTCAGGCGGCGTCAACAGGCGACTGTTGACAGCTGCCTTGCGTGCCATTATGCTTCTACGTCTGGGCAGGCCGGGTAACTGGTCTGCCTACGTTTTTGAGGTCGATGGATTGACCTTGGCGGCCTGCAGGACTGCGGGCTGTCCGTATTCAGGAATTTCATGGGACAAAGCAACCCAGAGGCTTTGTCTGTCGCTCTTTTAACGAAGGAACCTACCGCCATGGCGGACCAAAAGATCCGGATCCGGCTGAAAGCGTTCGATCATCGTCTGATCGACCGTTCGGCCAGCGAGATCGTTGAAACGGCAAAGCGGACCGGCGCGCAAGTGCGTGGCCCGATCCCGCTGCCGACCAAGATCGAGCGTTACACCGTTCTCGTTTCCCCGCACGTCGACAAGGACGCGCGTGACCAGTACGAGACCCGCACGCACAAGCGCGTGCTCGATATCGTTGACCCGAATGACAAGACCGTGGACGCGCTGATGAAGCTCGAACTGGCTGCCGGCGTCGACGTTCAGATCAAGCTGACCTGAGGACTACGACCATGACGAAGAAGTATTCGTTGGGCTTCGTGGGCCGCAAGGCTGGCATGAGCCGCGTGTTCACTGAAGATGGCCGCTCCATCCCGGTGACCCTGATCGAAGCAACCCCGAACCGCATCGCGCAGATCAAGACCGTCGAAACCGACGGCTACAGCGCCGTGCAGGTGACCGTCGGCGCGCGTCGCGCTGCCCTGGTCAACAAGCCGGAAGCCGGCCACTTCGCCAAGGCGAAGGTGGAAGCGGGTCGTGGCCTGTGGGAATTCCGCGTTGAAGACGCGCAGCTCGGCGATTTCGCCGTTGGCGGCGAAGTCAAGGCGGACATCTTCGAAGTCGGCCAGATCGTCGACGTCCAGGGTGTCACCAAGGGTAAGGGCTTCCAGGGCACCATCAAGCGCCACAACTTCCGTATGGGCGATGCAACCCACGGTAACTCGCTGTCGCATCGCGCGCCGGGTTCGCTGGGTCAGCGCCAGACCCCGGGTCGCGTTTTCCCGGGCAAGAAGATGTCGGGCCACATGGGCGCGGTGCAGCAGAGCACCCAGAACCTGGAAGTGGTCAAGGTCGACGTCGAGCGCGGTCTGATCGCCGTTCGCGGCGCCGTTCCGGGCGCGGCGGGTGGCGACGTGATCGTCCGTCCGGCGAGCAAGGCATAAGGAGAGATGACGATGGAACTCGTTATCACGGGTAGCAACAACAAGGTCTCGGTCTCCGACGCCGTGTTCGGTCGCGATTTCAGCGAAGATCTGGTCCACCAGGTCGTCGTTGCCTACCGCAACGCCGGTCGCGCCGGCACCAAGGCACAGAAGACTCGCTCCGAAGTGGCTGGTACCACCAAGAAGTCGAAGAAGCAGAAGGGCGGCGGCGCGCGTCATGGCGCACTGACGGCTCCGATCTTCGTCGGCGGCGGTGTCACCTTCGCGGCCAAGCCGCGCAGCTTCGAGCAGAAGGTCAATCGCAAGCAGTACCGTGCCGCCATGTGCGCGATCCTGTCCGAGCTGAACCGTCAGGGCCGTCTGACCATCGTGGAGTCCTTCGACGTCGAAGTGACCAACACGAAGGGTCTGATCGCCAAGCTGGCCGGCCTGGAAGTGGGCAAGCGCCCGCTGATCGTCACCGAAGAAGCGTCCGAGCACCTGTACCTGTCCGCCCGCAATCTGCCGTACGTGCAGGTGCGTGACGTCCAGGGTCTGGATCCGGTCTCGCTGGTGGGTGCCGACACGGTCGTCATCACCGCTGACGCGGTCAAGAAGGTCGAGGAGTGGCTGGCATGAACAGCAACGAAAAAATCTTCAGCGTGCTGCGTGCCCCGCGTGTCTCCGAAAAGACCGCGCGCCTGCAGGAACTCTCCAACCAGTATGTCTTCGAAGTTTCGAACGAAGCCACCAAGGCCGATGTAAAGGCCGCGGTTGAGCAGCTGTTCGACGTCAAGGTCGAAGCCGTCAACGTGGTCAACGTCAAGGGCAAGAACAAGTCCTTCCGTAACCGTGCTGGCCGCCGCGGCGATTGGCGCAAGGCGTACGTTCGCCTGGCCGATGGCCAGTCGATCGATGTAACGGCCAAGGCCTGAGGTACATCCCATGCCATTGATGAAATTCAAGCCCACTTCCCCCGGCCGCCGTTCGGCCGTGCGCGTGGTCACTCCCGACCTGCACAAGGGTGCTCCGCACGCTGCGCTGGTCGAGTCGCAGAGCCGCTCGGGTGGTCGTAACCACCATGGCCGCATCACCGTGCGTCACGTCGGTGGTGGTGCCAAGCAGCACTACCGCATCATCGACTTCAAGCGCAACAAGCTGGGCATCCCGGCGCGCGTGGAACGCATCGAATACGATCCGAACCGCACCGCGCACATCGCTCTGCTGTGCTACGTCGACGGTGAGCGTCGCTACATCATCGCCCCGAAGGGCCTGAAGGCTGGTGATCAGGTGATCGCTGGTTCGGATGCCCCGATCAAGGCTGGCAACACCCTGCCGCTGCGCAACATTCCGGTCGGCACCACCATCCACTGCATCGAACTGAAGCCGGGCAAGGGCGCTCAGATCGCTCGCGCCGCTGGTGCGGCCGTGCAGCTGGTGGCTCGCGAAGGCATCTACGCCACCCTGCGCCTGCGCTCGGGTGAAATGCGTAAGGTTCCGGTCGAGTGCTGCGCCACCATCGGCGAAGTCGGCAACGACGAGCACAGCCTGGAAAAGCTGGGCAAGGCCGGTGCCAAGCGTTGGCGCGGCGTCCGCCCGACCGTTCGTGGTGCTGCCATGAACCCGGTTGACCACCCGCACGGTGGTGGTGAGGCGAAGGCCGGCCAGGGTAACCCGCATCCGGTCACCCCGTGGGGTGTCCCGACCAAGGGTTACAAGACGCGCCATAACAAGCGCACTCAGCAGTTCATCGTCCGCGATCGTAGGGGCTAATCGACCATGGCACGTTCACTCAAGAAGGGCCCGTTCGTCGATCACCACCTCGTCAAGAAGGTGGAGGCCGCTGCGGGCAGCAAGAAGCCGATCAAGACCTGGTCGCGCCGTTCGATGATCCTGCCTGACATGGTAGGCGTCACCATTGCCGTGCATAACGGCAAGAACCACATCCCGGTTCTCGTCAACGAGAACATGGTCGGCCACAAGCTCGGCGAATTTGCCATCACCCGGACCTTCAAGGGTCACGGTGGTGACAAGAAGTCGGGCAAGTAAGGAGAGATGACAATGGAAGCGAAAGCCATCCTGCGCACTGCGCGCATCTCCCCGCAGAAGGCTCGTCTGGTCGCTGACCAGGTGCGCGGTCTGCCGGCCGAGCGTGCGGTCAACCTGCTGAAGTTCTCGGACAAGAAGGCTGCCCACCTGATCAAGAAGGTGGTGGAGTCGGCAATTGCCAACGCCGAGAACAACCAGGGCGCCGACGTCGACGAGCTGAAGGTTCAGACCATCATGGTTGATGAAGGTCCGACCCTGAAGCGTTTCATGGCGCGGGCGAAAGGCCGCGGTACCCGCATCCTCAAGCGCACCAGCCACATCACTGTGGTTGTGGGCGCCGCCAAGTAAGCGGATAAGGAAAAGACCATGGGTCATAAAGTTCATCCGATTGGTATCCGCCTCGGCATTTCCAAGGACTGGAACTCCAAGTGGTACGCCAACAAGGCCGAGTTCGCTGGTTACCTGGCAGCCGACCTGAAAGTGCGCGAAATGCTGCGCAAGAAGCTGGCTCAGGCCGGCATCAGCAAGATCCTGATCGAGCGTCCGGCCAAGACCGCTCGCGTGACGATCCACACCGCCCGTCCGGGCGTGGTGATCGGCAAGCGCGGTGAGGACATCGAGAAGCTGCGCAAGGAAGTGAGCGAGATGATGGGCGTCCCGGCGCACATCAACGTCACCGAAGTGCGCAAGCCGGAACTGGACGCGCAGCTCGTTGCCGAGTCGATCGCCCAGCAGCTGGAGCGTCGCATCATGTTCCGCCGTGCAATGAAGCGCTCGGTCGGCAACGCGATGCGCCTGGGTGCCCTGGGCATCAAGGTCAACGTCGGTGGCCGCCTCAACGGTGCAGAAATCGCCCGTTCGGAGTGGTACCGCGAAGGCCGCGTGCCGCTGCACACCCTGCGTGCCGACATCGACTATGGCTTCGCTGAAGCCAAGACGACCTACGGCATCATCGGCATCAAGGTCTGGATCTACAAGGGCGAGGTCTTCGATTTCTCCCAGGTTGGCCAGGAAAAGCAGGACGACACCCCGTCGCGCAACGATCGTCACGATCGCGGCGACCGTGGTGACCGTCAGCGCCCGGCCCGTGAAGCGAGGTAACGACAATGTTGCAACCCAAGCGAACCAAGTACCGCAAGGTACACAAGGGCCGTAACGATGGCCTGAGCTGGAGCGCCAACGCTGTCAGCTTCGGCGAATACGGCCTGAAGGCAACCGCACACGGTCAGCTGACCGCGCGTCAGATCGAAGCGGCCCGCCGCTCGATCAGCCGCTACGTCAAGCGCGGCGGCAAGATGTGGATCCGCGTGTTCCCCGACAAGCCCATCACCAAGAAGCCCATCGAAGTCCGAATGGGTTCTGGTAAGGGCAACGTGGAATACTGGGTGGCCCAGATCCAGCCCGGCCGCATGATCTATGAAATCGAGGGTGTTTCCGAGGAAGTGGCTCGCGAGGCGTTCCGCCTGGCCGCCGCCAAGCTCTCGGTCACCACCACTTTCGTGACCCGTACGGTGCGCTGATGGATATCAAAACTCTCCGTGAAAAGTCGGCTGACGAACTCAAGGCCCACCTGATCGACCTGCGTAAGGAACAGTTCTCTGTCCGTATGCAGCAGGTCACCGGCCAGCTGCCGAAGACCCACGACATTCGCCGGGTCCGCCGCGAGATTGCTCGCGTCAAGACCCTGCTCGGCAGCACGAAGTAAGGATGGCCGCTATGAGCGACAATACTGAAAAGAAGACGCTGCGCACGGTCGAAGGCCGTGTCGTCAGCAACAAGATGGACAAGACGGTTACCGTCCTGGTTGAGCGTCAGGTCAAGCACGCGCTGTACGGCAAGTACATCAAGCGCTCGACGAAGCTGCACGCCCACGATGCCGACAACGCCTGCAAGGAAGGCGATGTCGTCCGCGTGACCGAGATTGCTCCGATGTCCAAGACCAAGAACTGGCGCGTGGTGGAAGTCATCACGCGCGCGGCTGAATAAGGAGCTGAATCATGATCCAGATGCAGAGCTACCTTGACGTCGCGGACAATTCGGGTGCCAAGCAGGTGATGTGCTTCAAGGTGCTGGGTGGTTCCAAGCGCCGTTACGCCGGCATCGGCGACATCATCAAGGTCACCGTGAAGGATGCGATTCCGCGCGGCAAGGTCAAGAAGGGTGAAGTGTATGACGCCGTCGTGGTGCGTACCCGCAAGGGTGTGCGTCGCGCCGACGGCTCGCTGATCCGCTTCGACGGCAACGCTGCCGTTCTGCTGAACAGCAAGCAGGAGCCGATCGGTACCCGTATCTTCGGGCCGGTGACCCGTGAACTTCGTTCGGAGAAGTTCATGAAGATCGTCTCGCTCGCTCCCGAAGTGCTGTGAGCGACAGGAGATAATCATGGCTAACCGTATCAAGAAGGGCGACCAGGTTGTCGTCAACGCTGGCAAGGACAAGGGCAAGCAGGGCGAAGTCGTCCGCGTCGACGGCGACCGTGTGGTCGTCGCCAACGTGAACATCGTCAAGCGCCACACCAAGCCGAACCCGCAGGCAGGTGTTGCCGGCGGCGTGGTCGAGCGCGAAGCTTCGATCCATATCTCCAACGTGAATGTTCTGAACCCGGCTTCGGGCAAGGGCGAACGCGTTGGCTTCAAGGTGCTGGAGGATGGACGCAAACTGCGTGTGTTCCGCTCCAGCGGTGAGGCGCTCGACGCCTGAGGAATGAGAAGATGAGTTCCCGTCTCGAAAAGTTCTACAAGGACGAAGTGGTGCCGGCGCTGATGAAGCAGTTCGGCTACACCAATCCGATGGAAGTGCCGAAGCTGGTCAAGGTCACCCTGAACATGGGTGTCGGCGAAGCGGCCACCAACAAGAAGATCCTGGAAAACGCCGTCGGCGACATGACCAAGATTTCCGGCCAGAAGCCGGTTGTCACCAAGTCGCGTGTGTCGGTTGCGTCGTTCAAGATCCGCGATGGTTGGCCGATCGGCTGCAAGACCACGCTGCGTCGCCACAAGATGTACGAGTTCCTGGATCGCCTGATCAACATCTCGCTGCCGCGCGTGCGCGACTTCCGTGGTGTTTCCGGTCGTTCCTTCGACGGCCGCGGCAACTTCAACATGGGTGTGAAGGAGCAGATCATCTTCCCGGAAATCGACTTCGACGCTGTCGACGCGATCCGCGGTATGGATATCGCCATCACCACCACTGCGAAGACCGACGCGGAAGCGAAGGCGCTGCTGGCAGCGTTCAAGTTCCCGTTCCGTAACTGATCTGTCGAGGAAACCGAAATGGCAAAGACCTCCATGGTCAACCGCGACATCAAGCGGGAAAAGCTGGCAAAGAAGTACGCTGAAAAGCGTGCAGCTCTGAAGAAGATCGTGTCCTCCGTGGACGCGACCTACGAAGAGAAGATCGACGCCGCAACCAAGCTGGCCAAGCTGCCGCGCGATTCGTCGCCGAGCCGCCAGCGCAACCGTTGCGAGCTGTCGGGTCGTCCGCGTGGCGTCTACAGCAAGTTCGGCCTGGGCCGTAACAAGCTGCGTGAAGCCACCATGCGTGGCGACGTCCCGGGTCTGCGCAAGGCCAGCTGGTAATCCCAGCCGGCCCTGCGATCAGGCGCCCCTTCGGGGGTGCCTGAACCGGGCAGGGGAGGCATTCAGCTTTCCCGACGCAAAAAAAACCGAAGAGCCCGGCGCAAGCCGGGCTCTTTTGGCGTATACTCCCGCGTCTTGCCCTGTGCAGACGGGGTTGTAGGAGTGGGCTTTCGGCCCGCTGCAACAAGGGACCTGGCCCGTTTCCAGGAGACAACAGATTTTCGCGAAAGCGGATATCGGTGCACTCAAAGGTACTCATATGAGCATGACTGATCCCATCGCCGACCTGCTGGTCCGCATCAAGAATGCGGCCGCGGTTGGCAAGCAGACGGTGAAAGCCCCGTCGTCCAAGATCAAGGTTGCGATTGCCCAGGTCCTGAAGGACGAGGGTTACATCACCGACCTGCGCGTGACCCAGCTGGAAAACAACAAGTCCGAGCTGGAAATCGTGCTGAAGTATTTCGAAGGCAAGCCGGTCATCGCGACCCTGAAGCGCTTCTCGCGTTCGGGCCTGCGCCAGTACCGCGGCAAGAGCGAACTGCCGAAGGTCATGAACGGCCTGGGTATCTCCATCATTTCCACCTCCAAGGGCATCATGACTGATGCGCAGGCGCGCCAGCTGGGCGTCGGCGGCGAAGTCCTGTGCTTCGTGGCCTAAGGCGAAAGGAGTAGAACTATGTCCCGCGTAGCCAAGAAGCCGATCGACCTGGGTAAGGTTGAACTGAACGTCCAGTCGGACAGCGTCACCGCCAAGGGCCCGAAGGGCACCCTGTCGCTGGCCAAGCCGGCCGGTATTGCCATCAACGTCGACAACGGCGTTGCCACCCTGAGCACCGAGAACGCCGACCTGGTCGCACTGACCGGTACCGTGCGTGCGATCCTGTCCAACATGGTCAAGGGCGTGTCCGAAGGCTTCGAGCGCAAGCTGGAGCTGGTCGGCGTGGGTTACCGCGCTGCCATGCAGGGCAAGGACCTGAGCCTGTCGCTGGGCTTCTCGCATCCGGTCGTGTTCGTGGCGCCGGAAGGCATCACCCTGTCGACCCCGACCCAGACCGAGATCCTGGTCCAGGGCGCTGACAAGCAGGTCGTCGGTGAAGTTGCCGCCAAGATCCGTGCGTTCCGCAAGCCGGAGCCGTACAAGGGCAAGGGCGTGAAGTACTCCGACGAAGTCATCATCCGTAAGGAAGCCAAGAAGGCGTAAGTGCGAGTCCCTCGCAAGAGCCCGCACATCCTTGTGCGGACTCCTCAGGGAAAAGCCCAACCTTCAGCTTTCAAGGAATAATCAAAATGAACAAGAACATCGCCCGCCTGCGTCGCGCCAAGTCGACCCGCGCCCACATCCGTGAGCTCGGCGTCGCCCGCCTGTCGGTGCTGCGCACCGGCCAGCACCTGTACGCCCAGGTCTTCACCGCCGACGGTTCCAAGGTGCTGGCTGCTGCCAACACCACCCAGACCGACGTCATGGAAGGCCTGAAGAACGGCAAGAACGCCGACGCCGCCGCCAAGGTCGGCCGTATCGTCGCTGAGCGCGCCAAGGCCGCCGGCGTCGAGAAGGTTGCCTTCGATCGTTCGGGCTACCGCTACCACGGCCGCATCAAGGCCCTGGCAGAAGCCGCCCGCGAAGCCGGCCTGCAGTTCTAAGGGACAAGGGCAGGGGGCCATTGGCCTCCTGCCTGCCTGCTCGCCAGCCTGAGTGAGGCTGGACGGCGCCGCTCTTCTGCAGCGGCCCACCGGAACGCCGCGTCACGCCACAACCATAAGCGGCTTCGAGCCGTACATACCCAAACAACCAAGGAATCAACATGGCAGAAGAGCGTCAGCAGCGGGGTCGCGATCGCGACCGTAACCGCGAAGAGAAGATCGACGACGGCATGATCGAAAAGCTGGTCGCGGTCAACCGCGTCAGCAAGACCGTCAAGGGTGGCCGCCAGTTCACCTTCACCGCCCTGACCGTTGTCGGCGACGGCGAAGGCAAGGTCGGTTTCGGTTATGGCAAGGCCCGCGAAGTGCCGGTCGCCATCCAGAAGTCGATGGAACAGGCCCGCAAGAACCTGGTCAGTGTTGACCTGAACAACGGCACCCTGTGGCACACCATCAAGGATGGTCACGGCGCAGCCCGCGTGTTCATGCAGCCGGCTTCGGAAGGTACCGGCGTCATCGCCGGCGGTGCCATGCGCGCCGTGCTGGAAGCGGTTGGCGTGAAGAACGTGCTGGCCAAGGCCACCGGTTCGCGCAACCCGATCAATCTGGTGCGTGCCACCGTGAAGGGCCTGTCTGCTGCGCAGTCGCCGGCCCGCATCGCGGCCAAGCGCGGCAAGAAGGTGGAGGAACTCAACCATGGCTAATGAGTCCAACAAGACTGTCAAGGTCCGCCTGGTGCGTGGCCTGCGTGGCACCCAGTCGCGTCACCGCCTGTCGGTGCGTGCCCTGGGCCTGAACAAGCTCAACGATGTGCGTGAACTGAAGGACAGCCCGCAGGTGCGCGGCCTGATCAACAAGGTTCAGTACCTCGTCCAGGTTGAGGAGTAATCGACCATGACTCTGCGTCTCAATGAACTGAGCCCGGCACCGGGCGCCCGCACCGAGCGTACCCGCGTCGGTCGCGGTATCGGCTCGGGCCTGGGCAAGACTGCCGGCCGCGGCCACAAGGGTTCGTTCGCCCGCAAGGGTGGCGGCAAGATCAAGGCTGGCTTCGAAGGCGGCCAGACCCCCATGCAGCGTCGTCTGCCGAAGATCGGCTTCCGTTCGCCGATCGCCAAGGACACCGCTGAAGTGCTGCTGTACGCGCTGGACAAGCTGCCGGCCGGTGAGATCGACTTCGCCGCCCTGCGTGCTGCCAAGCTGGTCCCGAGCACTGCAAAGAAGGCCAAGGTCGTCGTCAAGGGCGAAGTGACCAAGGCGTTCACCCTGAAGGGTATCGCTGCCACGGCGGGTGCCAAGGCTGCGATCGAAGCTGCCGGCGGCAGCGTAACGGAGTAAGAAAATCATGGCGCAAGCTGGCATCGGTAACCTCGCGGGCGGAATGGGCAAGTTCACTGAACTTCGCCAACGTTTGCTGTTCGTCGTCGGGGCTTTGATCGTCTATCGCATCGGCTGCTACGTGCCGGTGCCAGGCGTCAATCCCGATGCCATGCTTGCCATGATGCAACAGCAGGGCGGCGGCATCGTGGACATGTTCAACATGTTCTCGGGCGGCGCCCTGCACCGTTTCAGCATCTTCGCGCTGAACGTGATGCCGTACATTTCGGCATCGATCGTGATGCAGCTGGCCGTGCACATCTTCCCCGCCCTGAAGGCGATGCAGAAGGAAGGTGAGTCCGGCCGCCGCAAGATCACCCAGTATTCGCGCATCGGCGCCGTGCTGCTGGCAGTGGTGCAGGGCGGCTCGATCGCACTGGCCCTGCAGGGCCAGGTCTCGCCGTCGGGCGCTCCGGTCGTGTACGCGCCGGGCATGGGCTTCGTGCTCACCGCCGTGGTCGCGCTGACCGCCGGCACCATGTTCCTGATGTGGGTCGGTGAGCAGGTCACCGAACGCGGCATCGGCAACGGCGTGTCGCTGATCATCTTCGCCGGTATCGTCGCTGGCCTGCCGGGTGCGATCATCCACACCTTCGACGCCTACCGCGACGGCAACATCCAGTTCATCCAGCTGCTGCTGATCGCCATCGTCGTGCTCGCCTTCACCTTCTTCGTGGTGTTCGTCGAGCGTGGCCAGCGCCGGATCACGGTCAACTACGCGCGCCGCCAGGGCGGTCGTAACGCGTACATGAACCAGACCTCGTTCCTGCCGCTGAAGCTCAACATGGCCGGCGTCATCCCGGCGATCTTCGCCTCGAGCCTGCTGGCGTTCCCGGCCACCCTGGCCATGTGGTCCGGCCAGGCTGCCAACCAGAGCAGCTTCGGCCAGGTCCTGCAGAAGGTGGCCAATGCTCTCGGCCCGGGCGAGCCGCTGCACATGATCGTGTTCGCTGCGCTGATCACCGGTTTCGCGTTCTTCTATACCGCGCTGGTGTTCAACTCGCAGGAAACCGCCGACAACCTGAAGAAGTCGGGCGCGCTGATTCCGGGCATCCGTCCGGGCAAGGCCACCGCCGATTACATCGATGGCGTGCTGACCCGCCTGACCGCAGCCGGCTCGGCCTACCTGGTGATCGTCTGCCTGCTGCCGGAACTGATGCGCACGCAGCTGAACGCCTCGTTCTACTTCGGTGGTACTTCGCTGCTGATCGTGGTGGTGGTGGTGATGGACTTCATCGCCCAGGTGCAGGCGCACCTGATGTCCCACCAGTACGAGAGCCTGCTGAAGAAGGCCAACCTGAAGGGCGGCAACCGCGGCGGTTTTGCCCGCGGCTGATTGGCCTGTTATACTTTCGTCTTCCTGACGTGATGGTCCCTCCGCTTCGCGGACTCCGGCCACACAAACGAAGGGCGGTCCCCGCAGCGGTTCCGGGTGGGGGTGTGATGAGGTGGTCCCGCGCTGGAGTAGCGCGGGCGGCCCCGGGGGAAACCCCAGGTCCAACCCCATCCGGCGCCGGAGCCTGGGCACACTCCCCAGGCCGGGTTCATGAAACCAATGGTTTCACGGGCTTCCATGTAAACCGGAACCTTGTTAGTATCGCTAGTTCACTTTTTTGATCCATCCTGCCGGATTGGCGTGCCCGAGGCGCGCTGTCGGCCATCACTCAGCTGGAGAACCGCGTCATGGCGCGTATTGCAGGCGTCAACCTGCCAGCCCAGAAGCATGTCTGGGTCGGGTTGCAAAGCATTTACGGCATCGGCCGTACCCGTTCGAAGAAGGTCTGCGAAGTCGCAGGCGTTGCTTCGACCACCAAGATCCGCGATCTGTCGGAGCCGGAAATCGAGCGCCTGCGCGCCGAAGTCGGCAAGTACATCGTGGAAGGCGATCTGCGCCGTGAGATCGGCATCGCGATCAAGCGCCTGATGGACCTGGGCTGCTACCGCGGCCTGCGTCACCGTCGTGGCCTCCCGCTGCGTGGCCAGCGCACCCGTACCAACGCCCGCACCCGCAAGGGTCCGCGCAAGGCGATCAAGAAGTAAGGGACTGAGAAATGGCTAAGCCCGCTGCTAAGACCAAGAAGAAGATCAAGCGCGTCGTCACCGACGGCGTTGCCCACGTCCACGCTTCGTTCAACAACACCATCGTCACCATCACCGACCGCCAGGGCAACGCTCTGTCGTGGGCGACCTCCGGTGGCGCTGGCTTCCGCGGTTCGCGCAAGTCGACCCCGTTCGCTGCCCAGGTGGCCGCTGAAAAGGCCGGTCGTGCTGCGCTGGACTACGGCGTGAAGTCGCTGGAAGTCCGCATCAAGGGCCCGGGTCCGGGCCGTGAGTCGGCCGTGCGTTCGTTGAACAACGTCGGCTACAAGATCACCAACATCATCGACGTGACGCCTATCCCGCACAACGGGTGCCGTCCGCCGAAGAAGCGTCGCGTCTAAAGGGAGCGATAAGAAATGGCTCGTTATATCGGTCCTACCTGTAAGCTCGCCCGTCGCGAAGGCGCCGACCTGTCCCTGAAGAGCCCGGCGCGTGCGCTGGACTCGAAGTGCAAGCTGGAGCAGAAGCCCGGCCAGCACGGCGCCACTGCCCGCAAGGGCAAGCTGTCCGACTACGCCACCCAGCTGCGTGAAAAGCAGAAGGTCAAGCGTATCTACGGCCTGCTGGAGCGTCAGTTCCGCAACTACTACAAGAAGGCCTCGACCAAGAAGGGCAACACCGGCGAGAACCTGCTGCAGCTGCTGGAAACCCGCCTGGACAACGTCGTCTACCGCATGGGCTTCGCCGTGACCCGTCCGGCTGCCCGTCAGCTGGTGTCGCACCGCGGCGTCACCGTGAATGGCAAGTCGGTCAACCTGGCTTCGTACCAGGTCAAGGCTGGCGACGCCATCGCTCTGTCTGAAAAGGCTGCCAAGCAGCTGCGCGTCCAGGAAGCCCTGACCGTCGCCGCCCAGCATGACCTGAGCCCGTCGTGGGTTGAAGTGGATTCCGGCAAGTTCACCGGCATCTTCAAGGCTGTTCCGGATCGTTCGGATCTGCCTGCGGACATCAACGAAGCGCTGATCGTCGAGCTGTATTCGAAGTAATTCACATTGGAGAGCCCCCGGCGACGGCCGGGGGTTCACTAGGAGAACCCGCAACATGACGGTTACCGCCAACCAGGTTCTGCGTCCTCGCGGTCCGCAGATCGAACGCCTTACCGACACCCGTGCAAAGGTCGTTATCGAACCTTTGGAGCGGGGTTACGGGCATACGCTGGGTAATGCCCTGCGTCGCGTGCTGCTGTCGTCCATCCCGGGCTTCGCCATCACGGAAGTCGAAATCGACGGCGTGTTGCATGAGTACACCACGGTCGAAGGTCTGCAGGAGGACGTGCTCGAAGTCCTGCTGAACCTCAAGGACGTGGCCATCCGTATGCACTCCGGCGACAGCGCCACCCTGTCCCTGTCCAAGCAGGGCCCGGGCGTTGTCACCGCTGCCGACATCAAGGTCGACCACAATGTGGAGATCCTGAACGGCGAACACGTGATCTGCCACCTGACCAAGGATACGGCGATCAACATGCGTCTGAAGATCGAACGTGGTTTCGGCTACCAGCCGGCTGCCGCGCGTCGTCGTCCGGACGAAGAAACCCGTGCCATCGGCCGTCTGGTCCTGGATGCCTCGTTCTCGCCGGTCCGCCGCGTCGCCTATGCCGTGGAAGCGGCCCGCGTCGAACAGCGTACCGACCTGGACAAGCTGGTCATCGATATCGAGACCAACGGCACCATCGACGCCGAGGAAGCCGTGCGCACCGCCGCCGACATCCTCAGCGACCAGCTGTCGGTGTTCGGTGACTTCACCCACCGCGACCGCGGTGCAGCCAAGCCGGCCAACAATGGCGTGGATCCGGTGCTGCTGCGCCCGATCGACGATCTGGAGCTGACCGTGCGTTCGGCCAACTGCCTGAAGGCTGAAAGCATCTACTACATCGGCGATCTGATCCAGAAGACCGAAGTGGAGCTGCTGAAGACCCCGAACCTGGGCAAGAAGTCGCTCACCGAGATCAAGGAAGTGCTGGCTCAGCGCGGCCTGTCGCTCGGCATGAAGCTGGAGAACTGGCCGCCGGCCGGTGTCGCCAGCCACGGCATGCTGGGCTGATATCGGTAATGCCTGAAGGCTCCACCGTTCGCGGTGGGGCCTTCAACGCAACACACCATGCCATGACGAACCCCAGGTTCGCGCGGCAGGTCGCCCAGGACGGGTGGCCAGGACCAACCGCAGTCCGCGCAGCAACGCCAGGATGGCGACAACGATCCGCACAGTCTCATCATTAACCAAGGAATATCACCATGCGTCACCAGAAGTCTGGCCGTAAGTTCAGCCGTACCAGCGCCCACCGCGAAGCGATGTTCAAGAACATGGCCGCCTCGCTGTTCAAGCACGAGCTGATCAAGACCACCCTGCCGAAGGCCAAGGAACTGCGCCGCGTTGCCGAGCCGCTGATCACCCTGGCCAAGGTCGACTCCGTCGCCAACCGCCGTCTGGCCTTCGCCCGCCTGCGCGACAACGAAGCCGTGGGCAACCTGTTCACCATCCTGGGCCCGCGCTACGCGAACCGTCCGGGCGGCTACCTGCGTCTGCTGAAGTGCGGCTTCCGCGCTGGCGACAACGCGCCGATGGCCTACGTCGAGCTGGTTGACCGTCCGGTCGTGGCCGAGGAAGTGGCCGAGTAATCGGACCGCTCCAAATGCGACACAGCGAAAGCCCGGCCTCTGCCGGGCTTTTGCGTTTCCGGGGGCGGATCCCTTTCCGCAGGACAGGGCTCTGACCCACACCGTTCCGACAGGCGTCACCTGTGGCGGTTCGAATGGCGCGCACTCTCGGTTACGCTTGGCGCCTGATCCATTCGAGCGTTGACGATGAATCCACTGCGCTGGCCCTTCCGCGCCCAGTTCTTCCTGGGCTTCCTGATCTGCGCGGGCCTGCTTGGCTACGCGATCTTCCTGCAGCTGAAGATGGGCCTGGAGCCGTGTCCGCTGTGCATCTTCCAGCGCCTGGCGTTCGCCGCGCTTGGCCTGCTGTTCCTGATCGGTGCACTGCATGGTCCGTCCAACCGCCCGGGACGCGCGACCTATGGCGTGCTGGCGTTCATTGCCGCCGCAGTGGGTGTCGGCATCGCCGCGCGCCACGTCTACGTGCAGATGCTGCCGCCGGAAATGGGGTCCACCTGTGGCCCGCCGCTGGCCTTCCTGAGCGAGACCATGGGGCCGCTGGAAGTGTTCCGCACGGTGCTGACCGGCACTGGCAACTGCGGCAACATCGACTGGACCTTCCTGGGTCTGACCATGCCGATGTGGTCGGGCGTGTGGTTCGTGCTGCTGGCGCTGTGGGCGCTGGTGGTGCCGCTGCGCAAGGTCAAGCGCTGAGGCAAGGTAGTGCCGGCCGCTGGCCGGCAACCTCGTGAACGACGGCAGCTTTCCCGTAGATGCCGGCCAGCGGCCGGCACTACCACGGTCCGTTCTCAGAAATCCTGCTGCAGGCTCAGGTAGGCGCCGCGGCGCGGTCCCCATTGCGGAGCGAACACGCCGACGCCACCGCCATCGCGCAGCTGGTAGCTGCGGTCCAAAGCGTTGATCACCGCCAGCTGCACGTGCAATGGATGGCCGCTGTCGGCATTGAAATCGTGCCCGGCGCTGAGGTTCACCTGCAGGTACGACGGCAGCTCGCCGCCGTTGGGTACGCCTTCGATGTCCGAACGCAGGCCGCTGCCGAACACGTAGTTTGCACCGATCCGGTTGTGTCCGGCGAAGGCGTAGCTGAGACCACCCGATGATGTCAGCTTCTGGTCGTGGTCGGGGTGGATCCAGTGGTTGGCCACATAGGCCAGCGCCTCGGGATCGAGGTTGTACTGGCTGGTGATGACATCCGTACCGATGGCTTTGTTCAGCGCGGCATTGAAGTAGGCACTGAACGGACCGTTGCTGTAGTCGGCACTGAACTCCAGACCACGGATGTGTCCGCGGCGGTAGTTGAAGGTCGAGTAGATGTAGGCGGCGCCGAACTGGCCTTCGTCCTGCAGGCGGGCGACGCGGCGGTCGTAAGCGTCCAGGCCCAGGGTCAGGTGTTCACCCAGCTGCTGCGAGACGCCGATGTCGTAGTAGTCGCTGCGCTCGGCCAGTGGCGTGTTGTTGCCGCCACTGGGTTGCTGGTTGGTGGTGCCGTCATACAGGGCGATATCGCTGCTGGCGATCAGCTCACTGGCCGGTGGCGTGAAGTAACGCGAGTAGCCGGCGTGCACGGTGGTGCTATCGCTGGCATTCCAGACCACGCCCACGCGCGGGCTGAGCTGGCCCTCGGTGCGGCCGAAGGCCTTGTAGCGGTCACCGCGCAGACCGTAGTTGACGGTCCAGTCGTCGCCGATCTTCCATTCATCCTGCACGTACAACGCCAGCGTGCTGGCATGGAAGGCGCTGTGGTCAGGAATCAGCAGCGGCGTGGTGCTGGACTGCTGGCCGCCGTCATCAACCGGGAACACCCAGCTGTTGCTGCTGGCCCGTGCGTTCTCGTAGTTGCCGTACAAGCCGTAGCGCAGCGTGTGGTCGTTGCCCAGTGGTGTGGAGAAGTCGGCCTGCAGGGTGTTGGCACGGTTGCTGCGCTGCACCTTCGAGGCGACGCCACTGAACACCAGATCGCCGACGACGTCCGGGTTGAACGCTGCATCGCTGTAGCGCTGCCCGGCCGATAGCTGGTACGCGGTGCTGCCCAGCGTGCCCTGCAGTACCAGCATGCCGAAGCGGGTGGTCTCGCGCTGGGTCTCATCCAGCTGGCTGGAATCGAAGGTGGTGGTGTCCAGGTAACCGAACTGCGGCGTCTGCCCTGGATTGACCGGAATCTGGAAACGGTTGTTGGCGAAACCGGCGAACACACTCAGGCGGGTGTTGTCGTTGACCAGGTAGGTCAGGTCGGCGAAGGCCTTGCCCTGGTGGGTATCGTCGTGCAGCGGCTTGCGCGAGTTGGTCGGATTCTCCAGGCCGACTTCGTTCTGGTCGTAGTTGCCGGTCAGGAACCAGCTCCAGCGTCCCTGGTTGCCCCACCAGGAGGCATTCGGGTTCACCTTGCCGAACGAGCCGGTGGTCAGTCCGGCGCTGCCACCGTTGCCCAGCTCGGCGCCATTGCGGGTGGTGATGTCGACCACCGCCGCGGTGCGCTCGCCGAACTGCGCCGGCAACGCGCCGTCCATCAGACGGATGCTCTTGATGGTGCGCGCATCCAGGGTCTGGCCGAAGCCGGAGATCGATTCGGGCAGCAATACGCCGTTGATGCGGTACTGCAGGTTGGCGTGGTCGCCGCGCACGTGCACGCCGCCATAGGAATCCTGGACCACGCCGGGGGCCTGCAGCAGTACCTGGCTGAGTGGTGCGGAGGCACCCAGCGGCTGCTTCTGGATGTCCTCGGCGGTGATCTGGTACTGGCTGCTGCCGATGTCCGGCGACAGCGTGTTGCGGGCCTGGTCGAGCTGGGCGTGGACGGTGACCGCATCCAGATCCTTGACGGACGAAGAGGTGTCGTCGGCTGCCGAGGCGAGGGCGGGCAGGCTGGCCAGGGCCAGGGCGAAGGTGATGCCGGTAGCGAGGGGCGAGGGCTTCATGGTGGGAGAGGTGGCGGCTGGATGTGGAAGGGGCCGGTCCATGACATGGAAGTGTTACTCCATAACAAAGCATGCGCCTGTCCCGGGCGGCTGACCATGCAGGATCTGGCCGCTGGCGTCGGCCTTTCTCTGCCGTTCAGGCGAGCAGGTCGGCCGGACCGGCCCTTTGCGTCAGCGGCCGGCTCTGCGACCATGACCGCCCCCCATCCCGGAAGTCTGCAATGAGCCTGTCCGCCGTTCCGCCCGTGCCCGATCCCGCCGCAGCGGCCACTGGCGCCGCCTGGTCGCCGGAGAGCTGGCGTGGCAAGACCGCGCTGCAGATGCCGACCTACCCGGACCCGGTGGCGCTGGACGCCGCTCTGCACGAACTGAAGCGGCTGCCGCCGCTGGTCACCTCCTGGGAAATCCTGGCGCTGAAGCAGCAGCTGGCCGAGGCGCAGGAAGGCAAGCGCTTCCTGCTGCAGGGCGGCGACTGCGCGGAGAACTTCAGCGACTGCGAATCGGGCACCATTTCCAACCGGTTGAAAGTTCTGCTGCAGATGAGCCTGGTGCTGGTGCATGGCCTGCGCCAGCCGGTGATCCGTGTTGGGCGCTTTGCCGGCCAGTACGCCAAGCCGCGTTCGGCCGATACCGAGACCCGCGACGGCGTGACCCTGCCCAGCTATCGCGGCGATGTGATCAATGCGCCGGCGTTCACCGAGGCGGCGCGCCTGCCGGATCCGAAGCGGATGCTGCAGGCCCACGCACATTCGGCGATGACCATGAACTTCGTGCGTGCGCTGATCGATGGCGGCTTCGCCGACCTGCATCATCCGGAGTACTGGAACCTGGAGTGGGTGCGGCATTCGCCGCTGGCCGCCGAGTACCAGAAGATGGTGGCGTCGATCGGCGATGCGGTGCACTTCATGGAAACCCTGGCCGGGGCCCGCGTGCACAACCTCAACCGCATCGACTTCTACACCTCGCATGAAGCGCTGCTGCTGCCCTACGAGCAGGCGCTGACCCGGCAGGTGCCGCGCCAGCAGGGCTGGTTGAACCTGAGCACGCATTACCCGTGGATTGGCATGCGCACGGCCGCGCTCGATGGCGCGCACGTGGAATACCTGCGTGGCGTGCGCAACCCGATTGCGATCAAGGTGGGCCCGTCGGTGACGCCGGACCAGCTGCTGCGCCTGATCGATGTGCTCAACCCGCATGACGAGCCCGGTCGACTGAGCTTCATCCACCGCATGGGTGCGGCGCAGATTGCCGAGAAGCTGCCGCCGCTGCTGGACGCGGTCAAGCGCGATGGCCGTCGCGTGCTGTGGGTGTGCGACGCGATGCATGGCAATACCGAAAGCACCGCCAATGGCTTCAAGACGCGCCGCTTCGACAACGTGCGTGGCGAAGTGGAGATGTCATTCGATCTGCATGCGGCCGCAGGCACGCGACTGGGCGGTGTGCACCTGGAGCTGACCGGCGAAGACGTGACCGAATGCACCGGTGGCGCGCGCGAACTGACCGAGCGTGACCTCGAGCGTGCATACCGTTCGACCGTGGACCCGCGGTTGAACTACGAGCAGTCGCTGGAGATCGCGATGGCGATCGTGCGCAAGCAGGAGCAAGTGCGGTAAGGGGGCTTCGGCAGGGCTTGCAGCCCTGCACCTGCTGACGCAACGGCAACGGCCGAAGCAACGACAACGGCATGCATTCCGTGGGATGGCGGGGTGGTATCGGAGTGCGGGGGCGCCGCAAGTACGTCCTTGTAGGCTTGGCAGCCGCATCCATGCGGCTGACACCCCGCACTCCGACACCGCCCCGCCTCTGACAGATTCCGGCGGCTGTTGGTAGGTGTCGACCTTGGTCGACACGGTAGATCCACGCCATGCGTGGATGCATTTCGATTCCAATTCGAAATATTCGATTCCGATGGAGATTCATCCACGCATGGCGTGGATCTACTGCAGATCGCAGAGATCTGTCGAAGGCGGGGTGGGTCCGGTTGCGGGAGTGTCCGCGGCATGGATGCCGCGGCCAAGCCCCCATGGTGAAGTGACCCCCGAGACTTGGACGGGGTCAGGCGGCCGATTGGGCCTGCTCCCGGTACTTTACCGGGCTCAGACCTTTCAGTTTCAGTTTGATGCGTTCTTCGTTGTAGTACTGGATGTATTCCACCAGCCCAGCCTCCAGACTCTCGAGGCTGTCAAAGCTGTTCAGGTAGAAGAACTCCGACTTCAGCGTTCCAAAGAAGCTCTCCATCGCCGCATTGTCCAGGCAGTTGCCGCGCCGGGACATGCTTTGCTTCAACGAGTGCTTTTCCAGCATGTGCCGGTAGTTTTCATGCTGGTACTGCCAGCCCTGGTCGGAGTGGATCATGGGGCGCTCATCCGGGGAAAGCTTCTTGATGGCCTCCTCCAGCATTTGACCCACCAGATCAAATACGGGCCGACGCTTGATCTGATAAGCCACGATTTCGCCGTTGTAGAGGTCCATGATCGGCGACAGGTACAGCTTCATACCCTGCACCTTGAACTCGGTCACGTCAGTCACCCACTTCTGGTTGGGCCGCTCTGCATGGAACTGGCGATTGAGGTCATTGCCAACCACAACATTGGCCGCCCCCTTGAAGGCCTGGTAGCGCTTCACACGCACCCGCGATTTCAGCCCCATCTCCCCCATCAGGCGCTGAACCCGCTTGTGATTGGTCCGATGGCCCTGATTGGCTAATTCCAGCGTCACCGTGCGATAGCCATAGCGCCCTTGGCTTTGATCGTAGATTGCACGGATGCGCTCGCACAGGGCTGCCTCATCCTGATCCGGATGGGCCAGGACATGGTTCTGGTAATAGAACGTACTGCGTGACAGCTCAGCTGCTTCGAGCAGAAGCGACAGCGTATGAACCTGCCTCAATCCTTGGACGGCTTGCGCTTTGCGTCCTGCGCCGCCTGCTCTTCCCGGATCAAGGCATCGAGTTTTTTTAGGTAGTCGGTCTCCGCACGCAGATAGGCGACTTCCTTGAGTAGCTCATCGCGGCTCATATCTTCAGGTGGCTTGGACGAACGGGTCTTCTTCATCGGCTTTCGGGGCGGCGGCGGAGGGGGGTGCCAACGCTTGGGCACCGCCTTGAGCATACAGGCGCCGCCATCGCCCCACCGCGCCAGCATCGCCAATTTGAAAGTAGGTGGTGGCCTCGCGCCCGGACAGGCCGTCCTGGCTCATCTTCTCCAGGACAGCCAGCTTGAACGGGAGGTCATAGGACCGGGCCTGGCGATGAAATCCCCGCCAACCATGCAGCCGATAGGTCGCCACCCAGCGCCTGACCATGGAGAACTCCAGGCCGTGGCGACGGGCAATGGCTTTGACCGATGTGGAGGTCTTGCAGGCCTCTTTGGCGACCTGCAGTTTGAAACGCGCGTCGTATTTGTTCATGTATCCCTCGGGGTTGGATCTAGCGTCCAACTCCCGGGGGTCACTTCATGGACGGGTTTACGGCGTCTCCCGCAACCGGACCCACCCCGCCATCCCACGGAATGCCAGCCTCTGCTGTTGCTTGTGCTTCGGCTGTTGCTGTTGCTTCGGCTCGCAGCAGGTGCAGGGCTGCAAGCCCTGCCGACCAACACCCTTCTTACGAACGACTGACGTGACACTCATGCGTCATGCGCGAGGCTGTCCGCTTGGCTGTTCGAGTGGAGGTGGCAACGGTGCACTGGCAAAGCGCACAGGCCTACGCATGGCCGTTGGGATTGGCAGCAGTAGTGGGCGGTATCGGCGCGTGGCTGATCCTCTGGATCTACCATCGATTGAAAGGGCGTGATCGCCGGCGCGCACGCATCGGTCGCGTGCTCGGGTTGCCACTGGCCACCGCATGGCCGCTGCTGTTGTTGATTCCCGCATTGCAGGCCACGCCACTGCAGGATCCGGTGCTGGGCAACCTGCAGCATGTGCTGCACATCGCGCTGACCGCGTGCTTCATCTGGTTGCTGGTACGCGCGGTGGCGGCGGGCGAGCGCGCGATCCTGCGCAGTCATCCCATCGATGTCGCCGACAATCTGGAAGCGCGCCGCATCCAGACCCAGACGCGGGTGCTCAGCCGCGTGCTGATGGGCGGCATCATCGTGCTCGGCGCATCGCTGGTGCTGTTGACCTTCCCGATGGTGCAGAAGATCGGCACCGCGCTGCTGGCATCGGCAGGCCTGATCGGCCTGGTGGCGGGTATCGCGGCCAAGCCGGTGTTCGGCAACCTGATCGCTGGCCTGCAGATTGCGGTGACGCAGCCGATCCGGCTGGATGACGTGGTGATCGTCGAGGGCGAGTGGGGCCGTATCGAGGAGATCGGCAGCAGCTACGTCGTGGTCCGTATCTGGGATGAGCGACGGATGGTGGTGCCGCTGACCTGGTTCATCGAAAACCCGTTCCAGAACTGGACGCGGCGTAGCGCCGACCTGCTCGGTACCGCGTTCCTGTGGTTGGACTACCGTGCGCCGATTGCCGCGATCCGCGCTGAGCTGGAACGCATCTGCCGTGGCGAAGCGCTGTGGGATGGCCGGGTCTGCGTGACCCAGGTGACCGAGACCAGCGAGCGTGCGATCCAGGTGCGCCTGCTGGTCAGCGCGCGAAGCTCGGGCGATGCCTTCGATCTGCGTTGCCTGGTGCGCGAGCGCATGCTCGATTTCCTCGCGAGCGAGCATCCGCAGTCGCTGCCGCAGGTGCGTGCGCGGCTGCAACACGAAGATGAGCTGGATATGCCGCGCGGTCCACGTGCACGCACCGCGGATGTGCGTTCGCCGGGTGCTGAAGATGGTGAGGCGGCGATCGTGCCGGTGGAGCCGGAACCCGAGCGGTAGCGCCGGTCGCTGGCCGGCGACCTGGGATCTGCCGGCCAGCGGCCGGCACTACCGGATCACGGCTCGCCAGCGTCGATCAGTGCGTCGGTATCGAAGTGCGGTGGTCGCCGCGCGCGCGTGCGCTGCTCATAGGCGTAGGCCATCTCGATCAGCTTCGGCTCGCTCCAGGCGGTGCCCATGAACAGCAGACCGACCGGCAGACCATCGATCTGCCCCATCGGCACGGTGAGGCTGGGATAGCCGGCCACGGCGGCGGCGCTGTAGCTTTCACCGGGGAAGTCGTCGCCTTCGCTGCGGATCGGCCATGCCACGCCGGTGGTCGGCGCCACCAGCGCATCGAGCTGGTGGGCGGCGAGGGCAGCATCGATGCCTTCCGGGCCGGCCAGCCGGCGCGCATCGCTGCGGGCGCGGATATAGGCGGGGTCGGCCAGGCCGGCGGTGGCATCGGCCTCCACCAGCAGCTCCTGGCCGAACAGGCCCAGTTCCTGCTTGCTGTGCGCCTGGTTGAAGGCGATCAGTTCGGCCAGGCTGCGCAATGGTGCGCGGTGGGTGCTGAAATAGCGCTCCAGCCCGGCCTTGAATTCGTACAGCAGCAGCGTGCGCTCGGCCTCGGCCCAGGCGCCCTGGTTGGGCAGCTCCACCGGCACCACCACGGCGCCGGCGCGGCGCAGCTCGGTTGCCGCCTGTTCGATCAGTGGCGGCATGCCACGGTACTTCAGCAGGGGCGTCTGCAGCAGGCCGATGCGCTTGCCGCGCAGGCCCTGCGGGTCCAGTCGCGCGGTGTAGTCGTAGACCGCGCGGCCGGGCATGGTCGCGGTGGCCGGATCGGCATCGTCGCGGCCGGCGATCGCGGTCAGCACGGCGGCAGCGTCGGCGACGCTGCGTGCCATCGGCCCGGCAGTGTCCTGGCTGAAGGAAATCGGGATGATGCCCTCGCGGCTGACCAGGCCGACCGTCGGCTTCAGGCCGACCACGCCGTTGATCGCCGCCGGGCAGACGATGCTGCCGTCGGTTTCGGTGCCGATCGCCACGCTGGCCAGGTTGGCGGCCACGGCCACCGCGCTGCCGCTGCTGGAACCACACGGCGAATGGCTGATGCGATAGGGGTTGCGGGTCTGGCCGCCACGCGCGCTCCAGCCGGAGATCGAATCATTGCCGCGGAAGTTGGCCCATTCGCTGAGGTTGGTCTTGCCCAGCACCACCGCACCGGCGTCGCGCAGCCGGCGCACCAGGTAGGCATCGTCCGGACGGAAGCCCTGCAGGGCCAGCGAACCCGCACTGGTGGCCATCGGCGCGGCGTTGATGTTGTCCTTCAACAGCAGGGGAATGCCATGCAGCGGGCCGCGCAGGCGGCCGTCACGGCGTTCGCGGTCGCGCGCGGCGGCTTCCTTCAGGGCATCGGGGTTGAGCTCGATCACCGCGCGCAGGCGCGGCCCGGTGCGGTCCAGCGCGGCGATGCGCTGCAGGTAGGCCTGGGTCAGGGTGGTGCTGTCCAGTTCCCCGGCGGTCATCCGCGCCTGCAGGTCGGCGACATCGGTTTCGGCGTACGGGAACGGCACGTTGCGGCTCGCAGGTTCGGCCGCATGCGCGCTGGGCGTGGCCGGGCTGCAGCCAGCCGAAAGCAGCGCCGGCAGCGCGGCGAGCAGGCAGGTCAGCAGAGGCGGCAAGGACGGGCGCATGGGGCGGCTTGGTCGGCTCCAATCCCCAGTGTAGCCGGTGCTCAGCGGTGGCGCTTGCGCAGGTCGCGGGCGAGCACGTAGACCACGATCAGGTTGATCGCCAGGATCGTCCACGACGGCCAGCCGGGGTGGCGGATGATCGCGAAGATGTCGAAAGGCAGGTACAGGGCGGCGGTCAGGCAGCCCAGCCAGGAGGCCCAGGCCTTGGCCCGCCACAGGCCCCAGGCTTCGACCAGGTGCAGCAGGCCGTAGCCGATCATCCCCGCCGCGGCCAGGTGGACCGCGTCGGGGCTGATCATGTGCAGCAGCGAGGGCAGGGTGCCATGGTCCGGATCCAGGCTGAAACGCCGGATCAGGGCCATGATGCCGTGCCGTAGCGGCTGCGGTCCGAGCACTTCCAGCCCGGTGGCGGCCAACAGCGCCAGCATCGCCTTGCTCGCTTCGAGCAGGGCGATGACATGGAGACCCGGATGCCGGTGTGGATCCGGGTTGTAGCCGCTCAGGTTCACGGGGTGCTGGCTCAGCCGCCGCGCGAAGCCTTCTTGCGGTCGCTTTCGGTCAGGAACTTCTTGCGCAGACGGATCTCCTTCGGGGTGATCTCGACCAGCTCGTCGTCTTCGATGAAGTCCAGGGCCTGTTCCAGCGAGTACTTGATCGCCGGGGTCAGCTGGATCGCATCGTCCTTGCCCGAAGCGCGCATGTTGGTCAGCGGCTTGGTCTTGATCGCGTTGACGGTCAGGTCGTTGTCCTTGGAGTGGATGCCGACCAGCTGACCTTCATACACGTTGTCGCCTTCAGCAGCGAAGAGCTTGCCGCGCTCCTGCAGCGGGCCCAGCGAGTAGGCCGGCGTGGTGCCCGGCGCATTGGCGATCATCACGCCGTTGATGCGCTTGGCGATCGCGCCCTGTTCCTTCGGGCCGTAGTGGTCGAACACGTGGAACAGCAGGCCCGAACCCTGGGTCAGGGTCTTGAACTCGTTCTGGAAACCGATCAGGCCACGGGCCGGGATCGAGTATTCCAGGCGCACACGGCCCTTGCCGTCCGATTCCATGTTCTTCAGCTGGCCCTTGCGGGTGCCCAGCTTTTCCATCACGCCGCCCTGGTGGATTTCTTCGATGTCCACCACCAGCTGCTCGATCGGCTCCATCAGCTGGCCGTCGATTTCCTTGATGATCACTTCCGGGCGCGACACGGCCAGCTCGTAGCCTTCGCGGCGCATGTTCTCGATCAGCACCGACAGGTGCAGTTCGCCACGGCCGGAGACCAGGAACTTGTCGGCGTCTTCCAGCTGCTCGACCTTCAGGGCCACGTTGTGGACCTTTTCACGGTCCAGGCGGTCCTTGATCTGGCGGCTGGTCAGGAACTTGCCACCGGACAGGTCCTTGTTGCCGGCGAACGGCGAGTTGTTGACCTGGAAGGTCATCGAGATGGTCGGCTCGTCGACGGTCAGCGCCGGCAGCGCTTCCGGGAAGTCCGGTGCGCAGATGGTGTCGGAGATGGTCAGCTCCTGGATGCCGGAGATGGCCACGATGTCGCCGGCCTCGGCCGAATCCTGCTCGATGCGCTCCAGGCCCATGAAGCCCAGCACCTGCAGCACCTTGCCGTTGCGCTTCTTGCCTTCACGGTCGATGACCGCGACCTGCATGTTCTTCTTCAGGGTGCCGCGCTGGATGCGGCCGATGCCGATCACGCCCACGAAGTTGTTGTAGTCCAGCTGGCTGATGCGCATCTGGAACGGGCCTTCCGGGTCCACTTCCGGACGCGGCGCGTGCTGCATGATCGCTTCGTACAGCGGGGTCATGTCGCCATCGCGCACGGTGTCTTCCAGGCCGGCGTAGCCGTTCAGGCCCGAGGCGTAGACGATCGGGAAGTCCAGCTGCTCGTTGGTGGCGCCGAGCTTGTCGAACAGGTCGAAGACCTGGTCGATCACCCATTCCGGACGGGCGCCCGGACGGTCGACCTTGTTGACCACGACGATCGGCTTGAAGCCCATCGCGAAGGCCTTCTGGGTCACGAAGCGGGTCTGCGGCATCGGGCCGTCCATCGCATCGACCAGGATCAGCACGGTGTCGACCATCGACAGCACGCGCTCGACCTCACCACCGAAGTCGGCGTGGCCGGGGGTGTCGACGATGTTGATCCGGTTCTTGATGCCGGTCTTCTTGTCTTCCCAGGTGATGGCGGTGTTCTTGGCCAGGATGGTGATGCCGCGTTCCTTTTCCTGGTCGTTGCTGTCCATCACGCGCTCGGCGAGGACGGTGCGCTCGGACAGGGTGCCGGACTGCTTCAGCAGCTGGTCGACCAGGGTGGTCTTGCCATGGTCGACGTGGGCGACGATGGCGATGTTGCGAAGATTTTCGATGGACATACGAAAGGGGGCCAGTCGGCGCCGGATTTGGAAAAAGAAGTCCAACATTATACGTCGAACTTGACGATTCGCGAAAAGGTGGATTTCACACCCGTCATGGGGCCCATTCAGCTGGGGGGCCGTGGCGCCGGTCGAGGCCGCCTGGCCTACACCGCGGGGCACCCCGTCCCGTGGCTGAAGCCCGGATCTGCGCCCATGGTCGAAGCCGCCGCCGCCACGAGGCAGGTGTAAACTAGGTGGCTAGACGCGTTCCCCATCTGCATCAAGGATCTTCATGTCCCTCATCGCCACTTTCGACACCACCCAGGGCCCGATCAAGGTCGAGCTGTTCGCCGACAAGGCGCCGCTGACCGTGGCCAACTTCGTGAACCTGGTCAAGCACGGTTTCTATGACGGCCTGATCTTCCACCGCGTGATCGCCGACTTCATGATCCAGGGCGGCTGCCCGCAGGGTCGTGGCACCGGCGGCCCGGGCTACAAGTTCGAAGACGAGAAGAATGGCGTGAAGCACGAGGTCGGCTCGCTGTCGATGGCCAACGCCGGCCCGAACACCAACGGCAGCCAGTTCTTCATCACCCACATCAAGACCGACTGGCTGGACGGCCGCCACACCGTCTTCGGCAAGGTCCTGGAAGGCCAGGCCATCGTCGATTCGGTCAAGCAGGGCGACGTGATCCATTCGATCACCCTGGAAGGCGACGTCGACGCCGTGCTGGCCGCCCAGGCCGAGCGCGTCGCGGAGTGGAACAAGCACCTCGCCGCCTGATCCCCCTTCGAAACGGCCACCCTCGGGTGGCCGTTTCCCTGTTCCCCGCCGCCCGCCAGGCCTGCGTGGCCACGCCCGCGGCGTCCCATCAAACGCTTGCAAGCAAGAGGAAACCCCCATGAAAGCACCCGTTCGTGTTGCCGTGACCGGCGCCGCCGGCCAGATCGGTTATGCCCTGCTGTTCCGCATCGCCTCCGGCGAAATGCTGGGCAAGGACCAGCCGGTCATCCTGCAGCTGCTGGAACTGCCGGTCGACAAGGCCCAGGCCGCCCTGAAGGGCGTGATGATGGAGCTGGAAGACTGCGCCTTCCCGCTGCTGGCCGGCATGGTCGGCACCGATGATGCCGAAGTCGCGTTCAAGGACGCCGACATCGCCCTGCTGGTTGGCGCGCGTCCGCGTGGCCCGGGCATGGAGCGCAAGGACCTGCTGCTGGAAAACGCCAAGATCTTCACCGCCCAGGGCGCGGCGCTGAACAAGGTCGCCAGCCGTGACGTGAAGGTGCTGGTGGTCGGTAACCCGGCCAACACCAACGCCTACATCGCGATGAAGTCGGCCCCGGACCTGAAGCCGGAGAACTTCACCGCCATGCTGCGCCTGGACCACAACCGCGCGCTGAGCCAGCTGTCGACCAAGCTCGGCAAGCCGGTCGGTGGCATGGAGAAGCTGGTCGTGTGGGGCAACCACAGCCCGACCATGTACCCGGACTACCGTTTCGCCACCGCCGATGGTGCGTCGATCGCCGATGCGATCAACGACCAGGAGTGGAACGCCAACACCTTCATCCCGACCGTCGGCAAGCGCGGCGCGGCGATCATCGAAGCCCGTGGCTCGTCCTCGGCTGCTTCGGCCGCCAACGCAGCCATCGACCACGTGCGTGACTGGGTGCTGGGCAGCAACGGCAAGTGGGTCACCATGGGCGTGCCGTCCGACGGTTCCTATGGCATTCCGGAAGGCGTGATCTTCGGTTTCGCGGTGACCACCGAGAACGGCAAGTACACCCTGGTCAAGGATCTGCCGATCGACGACTTCAGCCAGAAGTACATCGACAAGACCCTGGCCGAGCTGGAAGAAGAGCGCGCCGGCGTCGCCCACCTGCTGGGCTGATGCAGGCGGTACCGGCTCCGGCCGGTACGTCTTCCATCGAGGTAGGTGCCGGCCGTTGGCCGGTACGTGATCCAGAAGGTAGGTACCGACCGTTGGTCGGTACGCAGCAACGGGGAAGCTCAGGCTTCCCCGTTGCTGTTTGAGGAATACAGGAACTGATGATCCACCTGCATTACATCGACGACGCGCTGCTGGTGGCCGAGAAGCCGGCAGGCCTGCTGTCCGTGCCTGGCCGCAGCGCCGAGAACCAGGACTGCGTGGTCGCGCGCCTGCAGGCGCTGTACCCGGATGCATTGACCGTGCATCGCCTGGACCAGGTGACCTCCGGCCTGCTGCTGCATGCGCGCGGCAAGGACATGCAGGTGGCGTTGTCGATGCAGTTCGAGCAGCGCCAGGTTGGCAAGCGTTACGAAGCGATCGTGGAGGGGCTGCTTGAAGGCGATGCCGGCGAAGTAGACCTGCCGTTGATCGTGGACTGGCCGAACCGGCCGAAGCAGATGGTCGATCACGAACGCGGCAAACCGGCGCTGACACGTTGGCACGTAATGGCACGTGATGTTGAAGCGCAGCGCACCCGCGTGGCGTTGGAACCGATCACTGGCCGCAGCCATCAGCTGCGCCTGCACATGGCCAGTCTCGGCCATCCCATCGTTGGCGATGTGCTGTATGACGCCGCGCCGGCGCAGCGTGTGCATCTGCATGCGCGCAGCCTGCGGTTCACCCATCCAGTGACGGGCGAGCCGCTCGCGTTCGAGTCCGCGACTCCGTTCTAGGGGTTCGGCAGGGCTTGCAGCCCTGCACCTGCAGAATCAACGTCAACGTCAGAAGCGGGCTATCCGTGGGTTGGCGGGACGGTGTCGGAGTGCGGGGACGCCGCAAGTACGTCCCTGTAGGCTTGGCAGCCGCATCCATGCGGCTGACACCCCGCACTCCGACACCGTCCCACCTTCGACAGGTTCCCGCGGCTGTTGGTAACTGCGGCTTTGTTCCGCGCGGCTGTTGGTAGGTGTCGACCTTGGTCGACACGATTTTCCTTTCAGATATCGAATGAATCATCCACGCATGGCGTGGATCTACCGTGTCGACCAAGGTCGACACCCACCAGAGCAGTCGACCAAGGTCGACATCTACCAGAGCAATACGCCTTTCCGACAGATCGCAGGAAACTGTCGAAGGCGGGGTGGGTCCGGTTGCGGGAGTGTCCGCGGCATGGATGCCGCGGCCAAGCCCCCAAGGACGGGTTTACGGCGTCTCCCGCAACCGGACCCACCCCGCCATCCCCCAGGAAACCAGCTTCTGCTGTTGCTTCGGCCTCTGCAGGTGCAGGGCTGCAAGCCCTGCAGAACAAAACCCCACCCCCTACCAAGGTAGGGCGGCCCGCGCGCCAGCGCCGGACTATCCTCGAACCCATGACTTTGTCTGGGAGGGCTGCGTCATGAACTACGAGGAAACCTACCGTCGCTCGATCGACGAGCCGGAGGCCTTCTGGGGCGAGGAAGCCAAGCGCATCCATTGGCACAAACCGCCGCAGCAGGTGCTCGACTACAGCAACCCGCCGTTCCGGCGCTGGTTCGTCGGTGGTGAAACCAATCTCTGCTACAACGCCGTCGACCGCCACCTGGCCGAGCGCGCCGACCAGCTCGCGCTGGTCGCCATCTCCACCGAAACCAACAGCACCCGCGAAATCACCTATCGCCAGCTGTATCGCGAAGTGAACGACTTCGCCGCCGCACTCAAGCACCTCGGCGTCGGTCACGGTGACCGCGTGGTGATCTACATGCCGAACATGGCCGAAGCCGTGTTCGCGATGCTGGCCTGCGCGCGCATCGGTGCGGTGCACTCGGTGGTGTTCGGTGGCTTCGCCGCGCACAACCTGGCGCTGCGCATCGACGACGCCAAGCCCAAGCTGCTGATCGCGGCAGATGCCGGCATGCGCGGTGGCAAGCTGATTCCGTACAAGCCGATGGTCGATGCAGCCTGCGCCGAAGCCACGTCGCCACCGCCGCACGTGCTGATCGTGTCGCGTGGGCTGGATGCCGCCGAACCACGCGTGCCGGGCCGCGATGTGGACTACGCCGAGCTGCGTGCGCAGATCGGTGAAGTCGACGTGCCGGTGCAGTGGCTGGAAGCGAGCGAGCCGAGCTATCTGCTGTATACCTCCGGCACCACCGGCAAGCCGAAGGGCGTGCAGCGCGATGTGGGGGGCTATGCGGTGGCGATGGCGCAGTCGATGGAAACGGTGTTCGACTGCAGGCCGGGACAGGTGATGTTCTCCACCTCCGACGTCGGCTGGGCGGTCGGCCATTCCTACAACGTGTACGGCCCGCTGATCGGCGGCTGCACCTCGCTGCTCTACGAAGGGCTGCCGACCAACCCGGATCCGGGCATCTGGTGGGCGCTGTGCGAGCAGTACAACGTGCGCACGATGTTCTCGTCGCCCACCGCCATCCGCGTGCTGAAGAAGCACGACGCGGATTTCATCCATCGCCACGACCTGGGCGCGCTGAAGTACCTGTTCCTGGCCGGCGAGCCGCTGGACGAACCGACCGCGCACTGGATCAGCGAAGCGCTCGGCAAGCCGATCATCGACAATTACTGGCAGACCGAAACCGGCTGGCCGGCACTGACCCTGCTGCCGGGCCTGGAGATGAAGCCGGTGCGTTTCGGCTCGCCCGGGTTCCCCAATCTCGGCTACCGGATGAAGGTGATCGACGAGAACACCGGCGAGGAAGTGGCACCGGGGCAGAAGGGCGTGCTGGTGGTGTCGCCGCCGCTGCCGCCGGGCTGCATGAGCACGGTGTGGAACGACGACAGCCGTTTCCTGCAGAGCTACTTCAGCCACTTCAAGGAGCTGCTGTACAGCTCGCTGGACTGGGCGATCCGTGACGACGATGGCTACACCTTCATCCTCGGCCGTACCGACGATGTGATCAACGTGGCCGGCCATCGTCTGGGCACGCGCGAGATCGAGGAGGCTATCTCCAGCCATCCGCGCGTGGCCGAGGCGGCGGTGATCGGGGTCAAGGACGAACTGAAGGGGCAGGTGCCGCTGGTGTTCGTCACCCTCAAGCAGGGGCTGGATGGCGAGGATCCGGCGCCGGTGGTGGCCGAGATGATGGCTACGGTGACCACCTCGCTCGGCGCGGTCGCACGCCCTGCGCATGTGCACGTGGTCAATGCCTTGCCCAAGACCCGCTCTGGCAAGCTGCTGCGGCGCTCGCTGCAGGCGTTGGCCGAGCAGCGCGACCCGGGTGACCTGTCGACGCTGGACGACCCCAGCGCGCTGGAGGAGATCCGCCGCGCGCTGGGACGCTGACCCGGTAGTGCCGGCCGCTGGCCGGCACCCCCCATCAATCCCGAGGTTGCCGGCCAGCGGCCGGCACTACCCGCAGCACTTGCGCTAAGCTCGGCCTGTCATCGACCTGCAATACACGGTGCGCGCCGGGGAAGGCGCGTGCCGTCCGGGGATGGCACACAGGGGAGCGTGCCCGCCAGGGCGCGCCGGCATTGCGCATCGAGGGAGGGGGAGGCAATGGCTTTGCTGCACGCCAAGACGGCTGCAGGCCGTCAGGAAATCGAAGACCGTGGTCGGCGTCTGCCGGCGGCACTGCGTTCGATCCTGCTGATGGTCGACGGCCATCGCGATGACACTGAATTGCGCGGCCTGTTCGAAGGCCTGCGGGCACCGCCGGATGCACTGGAGCAGTTGGCCGCGCTGGGCCTGATTGAAGTGATCGGCGGAAGTGTCGAAACCGCACCGACGCGCAGCATCAGCACCGGCCGTGAACAGGACCCGGCGCTGTACCAGCAGCTGTACGACGCGATGAGTGAGGCCGTGCGTCGGCATCTGGGCCTGAAGGGCTATTTCATGCAGTTGAAGATCGAACGCTGCACCGATGCGCTGGCACTGGAGCGCCTGTGCCCGGAACTGCTGGCGGCGGTGGGCAAGGCGCGTAGCCCGGCATTGGCGCAGCGCTGGTGGCAGGAGACCCAGGCGGCCGTGGTCAATGGTGGCGGCGAGGTCGTGCAGGCCTGAGCCACCGCGTAAAGTGATCGGTTCACTTCCCCACAAGGAGTCCCGCGTGCAGGACGACCACGACGATACCGATACCCCCGGCTGGGACGCGATCAATGCGGCGCTGGCGCCGCTGTATGCCGGGCAGGAACCGCGTCACTTCGGCACCGCGCTTCCGTACACGCTCGGTGGCCAGGATCCGCTCGATGGCATCAGCGTGTACTGGGCGGATGCGCCGGTACCGCATTGGCATTACATCACCTACGGCTTCTCCGAGCTGTACGCAAAGGAGAGCAGTGATGCCACCGCCAGTGGCTATGGTTTCGAGCTGACCTTCCGCCTCGCTGCCGACGCCGGTGAGAACGCCGGCAGCACGCCACCGGTGTGGCCGATGAACCTGCTGCAGAACCTGGCGCGCTATGTGTTCGGCAGTGGCAACGTGTTCGAGGATGGCCACCACCTCAACGCCAACGGCCCGATCGCGTTGGAGACCAACACGCGCTTGTGCCATCTGGCCTTCGTCGCAGATCCGCAGTTGCCCGCACGCGACACCGCCAATGGCCACCTGCAGTTCCTGCAGCTGGTCGGGTTGACCGATGAGGAGATGGAAGCGGTCAAGCGCTGGTCGACGCGCGGCGTGCTGCAGGCGCTGCAACCGGCGATGCCGCTGTGGATCAGCGACCTGCATCGCGGCAACCTGCTGGAGGGTCCGGCACTGGCTGCACAGGTGCAGACCGGCAGCGAGCGCGAGGGCTCCAGCACCGGCATGCTGTTCATCGAGACGCTGGACTGGCGCCAGGAGGCGGGCGTCACCACCCTGGTGCTCGGTGCGGGCCAGGTGGCCAGCGTGTGCGAGCTGCTGCCATTGCGCCTGCGCCACGGCAAATCACTGGAACTGGTCAGCCGCGAGCGGCAGTGGGAATTCATTCCGGCCGCGCGCGGTCAAACCGGCGAGGTATCGGCCGACAGCGCGCGCTGGGCGTTGGACGAGACGGGTCTGGAAGCCCTGGCAGGCGTGCGGGCCGAGCGCGGCATCTACCCGGTGGCGGCGGCGCTGCGCATCGAAGTGGTGCCGACCTACCTGCGCGATGCCAAGGGCGAAGTGATCCGCCAGATCGGCTGAGTGTGGCGATTGCACCGATGGGGGCAGAGCCGTCTGCTGCGCAGACGGCTCCGACCCATGGTCTGGATCAGGCCAGGCCCTCGGCCTTCAGCGCGGCCTGCACGCCGGCATCGGCGTCCATGCGTGCCTTGTAGGCGGCCAGGTTGTCCAGGCCGGACAGGTCGACCCTGGTGCCGGCGGCCCAGCGCAGGGTGATGTAGAAGTACGGGTCGGCGAAGCTGCGGAAACCGGCCAGCCAGGGCTTGTCGGCCAGCTGCTTGTCAGCGGTCTCGAACAGGCCACGCAGGCGCTTGTGTGCGGCGGCGCGGATCGCATCGAACTGGCTCTCGTCGGCGATGAACTTGCCCGGGGCGAACAGCGGCGAGAAAGCCGGATGCACGTCCGAATTGACGAAGGCCAGCCAGCGGGTGGCTTCGGCGCGCTGGCGCGGGCTGCCGTCGCCGCCGAGGCCGGCCTGCGGGAAGCTGTCGGCGATATAGCCCATGATCGCGGCGTTCTGCAGCAGCACGAAGTCGCCGTCGACCAGTGCGGGGACGGCACCGGCCGGATTGATCTTGAGGAATTCCGGGCCCTTCAGGGTGTCCTTGTTCAGCAGTTCAACCTCGAACGGCTGGCCGGTCCACTGCAGGGCGATGTGGTCGGCGGTGGAACAGGCACCGGGCTTGCTGTACAGCTTCATGGGAACTCCAGGTGATGCGGGCGGGAAACGCCCACTATCCCAGAGCTTGCCAGCGGGCGGCAACGCTGCCGCCAGCACGGATCGTTACGACTGCCGCGGCTTGAGGTTCTGCACCTTATAGAAGGTGTGATCGCCGATGGTGGCCACCTGGTAGGCATTGCGCCAGTTCGGGCTGGCAATGGACAGCGCGGCGAAGTGGCTGGCACCGGGCACGATCTCGCGGCGCTCGCCGGCCGGCAGCGCCCAGTTGCGCTCGGCGTCGAAGGCCACGTTCATCGCCTCGCTCCAGGCCGCATCATTGCCCAGCTGGGTGCCGGGCGAGACGATGGTCGGTGCGAACTGCTTGCGCGCGGTGACCACCTGGCACATGGAGTCGCCCCACAGGCCACTGTCGAGGCGGCGCAGGGCGACCTCGGCGACGGCCTGCTGGCCACGCAGGGTCTGGTCGCGGGCTTCCAGGTAAACGGTGGTGCTCAAACACAATGAATCAGCGGCCGGCTGAGGCAACAACTGCGACAGCCAGAGAATCCAGGCCAGTTTCATATAACTCCTTGCTCCGTATGGGCCGCACGCTCCGGTTCCGGCCGCGGGGGCGACAGGAGGCGGGGTACGACTTGGCGTCATGGGGAGGCGGCCATCGGGGCCGCCCCGTGGGCAGCCCCAAAAGAAACGATCAGTACCGATCGAGGGGCTGCGCCGGCTCACCGGAAACTGGCTGGTGAGCGGAAAGATGGCGCAAGGTAGGGGGGGATAGCCGAACGCATCGTGAACCGCCCGGCTTGACATTCAGGTTCGGCAGGGGTGACGGAAATCACATTCCGCCCCCCATTCAGGCGCTCATCAGAGCGCGGCGGCCACCCGGCTGCCCTGGTCGATGGCGCGCTTCGCATCCAGTTCGGCGGCCACATCGGCACCCCCGATCAGCTGCGCGTTGATGCCGGCGGCCTGCAGTTCGGCCTGCAATGCACGGTTCGGTTCCTGCCCGGCGCAGATCACCACATGGTCGACCGGCAGCAGCTGTTCGCTGCCTTCCACGCGGATGCGCAGGCCCTCGTCGTCCACGCCCAGGTACTCGACGCCACCGAGCATGCGCACGCCCTTGGCCTTCAGTGTGGCGCGGTGAATCCAGCCAGTGGTCTTGCCCAGTCGCGCGCCGGGCTTGCCCGGGCTGCGCTGCAGCAGCCAGAGCCGACGCGGTGACGCCTCGACCTCGGGCCGGCCCAGCGAGCCGCGGGCCTCGAACGCGCTGTCCACGCCCCATTCGGCCATCCAGCGTTGCGGGTCGAGGGAGGGGGACTCACCTGCGTGGCTGAGGAACTCGCCGACATCGAAGCCGATGCCGCCGGCGCCGATGATCGCCGCATTGGTGCCCACT
The DNA here is from genome assembly GCF_056486185.1 of Stenotrophomonas sp. 28608_Sma. NCBI lineage: Bacteria > Pseudomonadati > Pseudomonadota > Gammaproteobacteria > Lysobacterales > Lysobacteraceae > Stenotrophomonas > Stenotrophomonas sp. 28608_Sma. Next base: position 950,337 of record NZ_CM151308.1, read on the forward strand.
TCAACCCGGCCCAGCAGCACGTCCAGGTAGCTGACCACCTTGGCGTGGTCGGCGCCGGGGAAGTCGACCTTGCGCGGGGTGATGCCGGTGGCCAGCACCACCTCGTCGAAGCCGGTCAGGGTGGCGGCATCGGCGCGGGTGCCGAGGCGCAGCTGCACGCCGGTTTCGGCCAGCGTGTGGCGGAAGTAGCGCAGGGTCTCGTGGAACTCTTCCTTGCCGGGGATGCGCTTGGCCACGTTGAACTGGCCGCCGATCTCCTCGTTGGCATCGAACAGGGTGACCTGGTGGCCGCGCTGGGCAGCGACGGTGGCACACGCCAGGCCTGCCGGGCCAGCACCGACCACGGCAACTTTCTTCGGCGTGGCGGTGGGGCGATAGACCAGCTCGGTCTCGTGGGCGGCGCGCGGATTGACCAGGCAGCTGGCCAGCTTGTTCTCGAACACGTGGTCCAGGCAGGCCTGGTTGCAGGCGATGCAGGTGTTGATCGCCTCGGCGCGGCCGGCACGGGCCTTGTTCGGCCATTGCGGGTCGGCCAGCAGCGGACGCGCCAGCGACACCATGTCGGCACCGCCGCTGGCGAGGATGCGCTCGGCGACGTCGGGCATGTTGATGCGGTTGGTCGCCACCAGCGGCACCTTCACATGCGGCTTGAGCTTGGCGGTGACCCCGGCGAAGGCGGCGCGCGGCACCGAGGTGGCAATGGTCGGAATACGGGCTTCGTGCCAGCCGATGCCGGAATTGATGATCGTCGCGCCGGCGGCCTCGATGGCCTGCGCCTGCTGCACGATTTCCTCCCAGTTGCTGCCGTCCTCCACCAGGTCCACCAGCGACAGGCGGTAGATGATGATGAAGTCCGGGCCACAGGCCTCGCGGATGCGGCGCACGATCTCGACCGCGAAGCGCATGCGCTGGTTGGCATCGCCGCCCCAGCGGTCGGTGCGCTTGTTGGTGCGCGGGGCGATGAACTCGTTGATGAGGTAGCCCTCCGAGCCCATCACTTCCACACCGTCGTAGCCAGCCTCGCGGGCCAGCTTCGCGCTGCGTGCGTAGTCGGCGATATGGCGCTCGACGCCGCTGGCCGACAACGCACGCGGGGTGAACGGGTTGATGGGTGCCTTCAGCTTCGACGGCGCCACCGACAGAGGGTGGTAGGCATAGCGGCCGGCATGCAGCAGCTGCAGGCATATCTTCGCGCCGTGCTGGTGCGCGGCGGCGGTGAGCTGACGGTGCGGGCGTACTTCCCAGGGCCAGGACAGCTTGCCGCCGAACGGCTTCAGCCAGCCGACCACGTTCGGCGCGAAGCCGCCGGTGACGATCAGGCCGACACCGCCCTCGGCGCGTTCGGCGAAGTAGGCCGCCAGCCGCGGGAAGTCGCGGGCGCGATCCTCCAGGCCGGTGTGCATCGAGCCCATCAATACGCGGTTGCGCAGCTGGGTGAAGCCCAGGTCCAGCGGGGCGAACAGATGGGGGTAGGCGCTTTCGTTGGCTGGCGACATTGTCGATACGCTTGCGTACGGAAGCGCGAAGCGTGCCGCGAAACGGCGGCCGGGGCAAGGGCCGGCCTTTGGGTAGTGCCGGCCGCTGGCCGGGTACGCTCGGCACATGCGTGCTGTCGCTCCCGCAATTCGCTGCGCGAACCGCGGGCCCCACTTACCGGCCTCCACGCCCCCGCGCCTGCGGCGCTGCCCCCGAACTCCGGGGGGTAGTGCCGGCCGCTGGCCGGGTACGCTCGGCACATGCGTGCTGTCGCTCCCGCAATTCGCTGCGCGAACCGCGGGCCCCACTTACCGGCCTCCACGCCCCCGCGCCTGCGGCGCTGCCCCCGAACTCCGGGGGCGGTAGTGCCGGCCGCTGGCCGGCATCCCGATCAGCTCAGGGGGACTGCGGCTGCCGGCCAGCGGCCGGCACTACCGGGGTGCGACCGATCCCGAACCAGCCCAGCGTGACACCACACAGCGGACCGATCAGCAGGGCGAAGGCGAGGGTGCCGAGCCCAACATTGCCGCCCAGCCACCAGCCCAGCAGCAATACGCTGCCTTCGATCAGGCTGCGCACTTTCCAGATCGGCCAGCCGGTGCGGGCATGCAGGCCGGTCATCAGGCCGTCGCGCGGGCCAGGGCCAAGCCTGGCGCCGATGTACAGGCCGGTGGCCAGCGCGACCAGCAGCATGCCCGCGCAGAACATCGCCAGCTGCCAGCCAAGGCCGACGGCCGGCGGCAGCAGCCATAGCCCGAACTGCGCGGAGGGGCCGATCAGCATCACGTTGAGAACGGTCCCTACACCCGGCTTCTGCCGCAGCGGCCACCACAGCAGCAACACCAGTGCGCCGATGACATTGGTCGCCAGGCCGAACGACAGCGGCGTCTGCGCGGCGATGCCCTGCGACAGCACGTCCCAGGGCGCCACGCCGATGGCCGCACGGATCATCAGCGAGGCGCCGAAGCCGTACAGGAACAGGCCGGTGATCAGTTGCAGCAGGCGCAAGGGCAGGGCGGTGGGCATGACGGTCTCGGGGGAGAGGAATCTGTTTCCACCGTAATTCCGATCCAGTCACTTCCATAGATACAGATGCCGACCAATCCGCCGCTACAGTGTCGTCGAGCATGCTCGACTGCTCCTGATGAATCAGTCGAGCACGCTCGACGCTACGATCAGACCGCACGGCCGGGCATGGGCTCGGCTTTACAGCGGCGCTCCAGCCTGGCTCAGTCGCCCCAGCCTGCCAGCGCCAGCTTGCCCACCGTGCGTCCGCTGGCCAGGCGCTGATGCGCGATGTCCAGATTTGCCGCATTGATCGGGCCCAGGCTTTCACTGAGGGTGCCGCGCAGCTGGCCGGCATCGATCATGCTGGCCGTGCGGCTGAGGATGCGGTGCTGCTCGATGCAGTCGGCAGTGGCAAAGCGCGAGCGCGCGAACATGAACTCCCAGTGGATGCCGATGCACTTGGCTTTGTAGGGATCGCCGATGCGCAGCGGCCCACGCGGCTCGACGATCAGGCCCACATGTCCCTGCGGCGCCAGCAGCAGGCCCAGTTCGTCCCAGTAGTGATCGGTGTCGGCCAGGTTGAGTGCGACCTGCACCGTGTCGATGCCCAGCGCCTGCAGTTGGGCCTGAAGTGGTTGCCGGTGGTCGATCACGTGCCGGGCACCCATCTGCCGGCACCAGTCGGCCGAGGCCTCGCGCGACGCCGTGGCGATCACCTCGAAACCCGCATGGCGGGCCAGCTGGATTGCCATCGAGCCGACCCCGCCCGCACCGCCGATCACCAGCAGGTGCTGGCCGGCGTGGCGGCGATCGTCCAGCCGCAGCGGCATGCGCTCGAACAGCAGCTCCCAGGCGGTGAGCGTGGTCAGCGGCAGCGCTGCGGCTTCAGCGAAATCCAGCGTGGTTGGCTTGCGCGCGACCAGGCGTTCATCCACCCAGTGGTACTGCGCATTGCAGCCGGGGCGGGTGACATCGCCTGCGTAATAAACCTCGTCACCGGAGGCAAACAGGCTCGCCTCGTCGCCGATTGCCTCGACCACGCCGGCAGCGTCCCAACCCAGCACGCGGGGTGCCTGGAGCGTGGCCGGATCCGTGCTGGCGCGCTGCTTGCCATCGACGGGGTTGACTGAAACCGCCTCGACCCGGACCAGCAGGTCACGGCCCCGGGGAGGCAGCGGCGGAGGCAGGTGGATATCGCACAGGGCAGTGGCGGATTCACGACTCAGGGCGACGGCTTTCATCACGGCTCCGGCTGGGTTCGTGGCTCCATCATAAGGTTCCTCACGTTTCCGCAGGCGCGCTGAACCGTTTGATGCAGCGCGCCGCGCAATATGTCGTTTTCCCCGCCTAAACCCCGTCAAACCCTTGCAGCGTGAGGGTCTTGCGGATTTTCATCATCCTGTATAGGGTTTCAACGTCGGACCGGCGGACGGTCGGGCGCAACACTTCACATGTTACGGGACTGTTAACATGGCCTTCACCCGCCTGAGCATAATGTTCGCGGCGGTGGCGTGCTGAATCGGCTGTCGTACATCGACGCACTTGTGCTGGCCCATGCCTCTACCGGTTTCATACCCCCGAAATAGGAGCTGTACTCAATGAACAAGAAGATCCTTACTGCCGCGCTGCTGGGCGGCCTGGCTTTTGCCCAGGCAGCTTCGGCGCAGGAGTTCGATGACCGCTGGTACCTGACCGGTTCGGCCGGCTTCAACTTCCAGGACAGCGACCGTCTGACCAATGACGCTCCGTTCGTGACCCTGGGCCTGGGCAAGTTCATCAGCCCGAACTGGTCGCTGGACGGTGAGCTGAACTATCAGAACCCGAACTTCGATTCGAACAAGGACCTGAACTGGTCGCAGTACGGCGTCTCGCTGGACCTGCGTCGCCACTTCATCAAGGAAGGCCGCGGCTGGAACCCGTACATCGTCGGTGGCCTGGGCTACCAGAAGTCGGAAGAAGAGTACCCGGCGCTGAATGCCAACGGTCCGCGCCAGCGTAAGGACGGCAACGTTGCCGCCAAGCTGGGCGTCGGCCTGCAGACCACCTTCGAAAAGCGCGTTGCTGTCCGCGCCGAAGTGGCTTACCGCGCTGACTTCGACGACCAGAGCGTTGCCGCTCCGAAGGAAGACTGGTTCGGTGACGTGCTGGCTTCGGTCGGCGTCGTGATCCCGCTGGGCCCGGCTCCGGTCGCGGCTGCTCCGGCTCCGGCTCCGGTTGCCCCGAGCTGCGCCGACCTGGATGACGACGGTGACGGCGTCAACAACTGCGACGACAAGTGCCCGAACTCGCAGCCGGGTCAGACCATCGGTCCGGACGGTTGCCCGGTTCCGGTCTCCATCGACCTGAAGGGCGTCAACTTCGACTTCGACAAGTCGAACCTGCGTCCGGACGCCGTGGCGATCCTGAGCGAAGCCACCGAGATCCTGAAGCGTTACCCGGATCTGCGCGTTGAAGTTGCCGGTCACACCGACTCGAAGGGTACCGACGCTTACAACCAGAAGCTGTCGGAGCGTCGCGCTACCGCCGTGTACAACTACCTGACCAAGAACGGCGTTGACGCCGGTCGCCTGGTCGGCCCGATCGGCTACGGCGAGAGCCGTCCGATTGCTCCGAACACCAACCCGGATGGTTCGGACAACCCGGAAGGTCGCGCCAAGAACCGTCGTACCGAGCTGAACGTCCAGAACTAAGTTCTGACGCTCTGCCAGTAGGACACAGCAGGACCCGGCTTCGGCCGGGTCTTGTTGTTTCTGCGGCCCGGAATCCGGTGCCTGCCGGTCCGGGGTAACCGTTCGTCGGGTTTTTGTCCGTAAAACCAATGGGTTGCCGTATTCATTGAAAGTGGCGCTTGAAAGCTGTCGCGGCATTGCTAAACTCGCCGCGTCACTTCCTTTTCTGGATGCCCTTCATGCTGCGCTCTGCATCGGCCGCCGTCCTGGCGCTGGCCCTGGTTCCCGCCGCCCACGCTGCGGTCGATTGCTCGGTCAACACCAGCGCCTCGCCGCTGCCGTTGCCGGCCACGACCATCGCGCCGGTGGCCGACGAGCTCTACATCCGTGGCAACCAGCTGGGCATGCCGGCCGGCGTGCTGAGCAGCAACTACGATCCGTCGCAGTCGCTGGACCAGGTGCTGCAGCGCCTGCGCATCGATGGCTGCCAGAACATCGCCAAGGCCATTCCGAGCGCCCCTGCAGTGAAGCCGAATGATCCGGCGGCCTACAAGCCGCAGACCGAATTCGACAACACGCCCTGGCGCTTCGACATGAGCCAGAACGGCAAGCGCATGACCGCCGAAGAGTTCGACGCCTGGATGAAGGCGCGTGGCGTGCGTGTGGTCAAGGCGCGTCCGGCTCCGGCCGCCATTCCGGCCCCGGCCGAAGCACCGGCTGAGACCAAGCCGGTCGACAAGAAGTAAGCACCGCGGGGAGCAGAGGCTTGCGCACGCGCCGCCCACCTGCCGCCCCCGCCGCCCGCTCCCACGCACCGCGTGGGCGTGCGACTCCCGCTGCCACAGCCGCCGGTGTCCGTCATGGTCTGGCGCGCGTGCTGTCCAAGGCCGGCGTGTGTTCGCGCAGCGAGGCCGCGCGCTGGATCGCCGATGGCCGCGTGCGCGTCTCCGGCCGCATCGTGCGGGATCCCGAATTCCCGATTGGGCAGCCGGCGCCGCCGATCGAGGTCGATGGCCAGCCGATGGGCGCGCCGCAGCGCCTGTACCTGATGCTCAACAAACCGCGTGGGGTGGTGACCACCGCGCAGGACGAACGTGGCCGCGACACCGTGTACCGCTGCTTCGATGGTGCCGGCCTGCCGTGGATCGCGCCGGTCGGGCGCCTGGACAAGGCCAGTGAAGGGTTGTTGCTGTTCAGCAACGATCCGCAGTGGGCCGCGCGCCTGACCGATCCAGAGACCGGCCCGCAGAAGACCTATCACGTGCAGGTGGATCGTCTGCCCGATGAGGACACCCTGGCCGCGCTGCGCGCCGGTGTCGAAGACGAGGGCGAGTTCCTCGTCGCCCAGGCTGTGCGCGTGCTGCGCAGCGGCGATAAGACCGCGTGGCTGGAGGTGGTCCTCGACGAGGGCCGCAACCGCCACATCCGCCGCCTGTTGGCGGCCTTCGACCTGCAGGTGCTGCGCCTGGTCCGGGTTGCGATCGGCGGGCTGCAGCTCGGCGATCTCGGCAAGGGCCAGTGGCGGGTGCTGGAGGTCAGTGACCAGCCGCGGCTGGGGGCCGCTGCACCGGGCTGATCATCGCCCGCGGCCGGCGGTTGCCGGCCACCGTTCCAGGCGTAGGGGGCGTCTGGCTGCTGAATTTCCCGAACGGAGCCTGCCATGTACCACCCGACCCTCAACCAAACCCTGCGCTGCGCAGGCCTGCTGCTGCCGATGGTGCTGCTGACCGCCTGTGGTGGCCACAAGAAGGTGGCCAAGGCGGAAATGCCGGCCGAGACCCCGGTGGTGGAAGTGAAGACCCCGGAGCTGGATGGTCGCGGCAGCTACCGCTTCCTGATGAGCAACGGCGACAAGAAGATGACCGCCGACGAGTTCGACGCCTGGATGAAGGCCAACGGCATCCGCGTTGCCAAGGGCAACGGCCAGGATGCTGCCGCCAAGCCGGTGGTGGTGGCCAGCAAGGACGAGCCGAAGGGCAAGAAGAAAAAGAAGTGATGCCGGGAAGGTGCCGACCTCGGTCGGCACGCCCTCACGCCTGGTAGGTGCCGACCTTGGTCGGCACGCTTTGGCCGGTGGGGATCAACCCTTGATCACGCCCAGCTCGACACCGATGCGGGTGAACGCATCGATCGCGCGGTCCAGGTGCTCGCGGCTGTGCGCAGCGCTGATCTGGGTGCGGATGCGCGCCTGGCCCTTGGGCACCACCGGGAAGAAGAAGCCGATCGCGTAGATGCCTTCTTCGAGCAGGCGCTCGGCGAACTTCTGCGCCAGCGGCGCGTCGTACAGCATCACCGGGCTGATCGGGTGCACGCCCGGCTTCACGTCGAAACCGGCGGCGACCATCTTTTCGCGGAAGTAGCGGGTGTTCTCCACCAGGGTGTCGCGCAGGTCGTCAGCGGCGGCCAGCATCTCGAACGCCTTGATGCCGGCGGCCACCACATGCGGCGGCAGCGAGTTGGAGAACAGGTACGGCCGCGAACGCTGGCGCAGCAGCTCGATCACCTCGGCGCTGGCGCAGGTGAAGCCGCCCATTGCGCCGCCCATGGCCTTGCCCAGGGTGCCGGTGATGATGTCGATCTTTTCCAGCACGCCCTTCACTTCGGCCGAGCCGCGGCCGGTGGCACCGAGGAAGCCGGTAGCGTGGCATTCGTCGATGTGCACCAGCGCGTTGTACTTCTTCGCCAGCGCGGTGATCTCGTCCAGCGGCGCAATGAAGCCGTCCATCGAGAACACGCCGTCGGTGGTGATCAGCTTGGTCTTGCAGCCGGCGGCATCGGCGGCCTGCAGCTGGGCTTCCAGGTCGGCCATGTCGCAGTTGGCGTAGCGGAAGCGCTTGGCCTTGCACAGGCGCACGCCGTCGATGATCGAGGCGTGGTTCAGTGCATCGGAAATGATCGCGTCGTTCTCACCGAGCAGCGGTTCGAACAGGCCGCCGTTGGCGTCGAAACAGGCCGCGTACAGAATGGTGTCCTGCTTGCCGAAGAAGTCGGCAATCTGCTTCTCCAGCTGCTTGTGCAGGTCCTGGGTGCCGCAGATGAAGCGCACCGAGGCCATGCCGAAGCCGTGGGTATCCAGCGCATCCTTGGCGGCCTGGATCAGGTCCGGATGGTCGGCCAGGCCCAGGTAGTTGTTGGCACAGAAGTTCAGCACCTTGCGGCCATCCTCGAGGGTGATCTCGGCCGACTGCGGGCTGGTGATGATCCGCTCGGACTTGAACAGGCCCTGGGCGCGGATGGCGTCCAGTTCCTCGGCGTAGTGGCGGGTCAGGGCGGAGGAGGCGTCGGTCATGGCGTGGGCACGGCTCTGAACGGGGAAACCGTTGATTCTACCGGGCTACGACGGCCTTCGACCGGGCCGGGCAGGGCACCGCCACGGGTGGCACATGTTGCATCGCAATAGCAAACGGGTTAAAAATTCGTGAACCGTGCCTGTCTGGCGCCGGTTGCCCGCTCCCCCTTCCCGCCCCCGCCACCCTCGGAGACGCCCATGAAGCACGCCCGTGCCTGCCTCGCCATTGCCGCTGCCCTGACCCTGGCCGCCCCGTTCGCCGCCTGCGCACAGGAAAACGAATCGCCGTACAGCTGGAACGTCACCGCTGTTTCCGATTACCTGTTCCGTGGTGTGTCGCAGACCGACGAGGATCCGACCCTGCAGGCCGGTTTCACCTACACCAGCCCGGTTGGCCTGTATGCCGGCGTGTGGGGTTCGGGCGTGGACTTCGGTGCAGGTGATCCGAAGACCGAGGTCGACTACCTGATCGGCTACGGCGTGGACGTCACCGAGCGCGTCAACGTCGACGTGCTGCTGAACCGCTACACCTACCTGAAGTCCAGCCACCAGAACTACAACGAGCTGATCACCACCACCACGCTGGATGACACCTACAAGCTGACGGTGGCCTACACCAACGATGTATGGAACAGCAGCACCGATGGCTGGTACTTCGGCCTGGGCGGCAGCTGGGGCCTGCCGAAGGACTTCACCCTGAATGCCAACGTCGGTCGCAGCACGTTTGAAGACGGCATCGCCAAGGATTACACCGACTGGAATGTCGGCGTTGAGCGCCAGTTCGGGATGGCCAAGGTCGGCCTGGGTTACTACGGCACCGACGGCAACGGCCGCGACAACTCCGGCAAGCTGGCCCACAGCCGCGTGATGCTGAGCGTCGCCGTCGGCAAGTAACGCCGCAGGCGTTACGGTAGGTGCCAGGCTTGCCTGGCACGCTTTACGAAAAAGGCGCCCAATGGGCGCCTTTTTCAATTCCAGCAGCATGCCTTACCCCGGCTGGGGGAGAGCCCCCTTGTTGTTCAAGGGGGCGCGCCGACGGCGCGGGGATAAGGAGACCTGCGGGGGAATTGACCCGAAGGGTCAATTCCAGCTGAGCACGACCTTGCCGGCCTTGCCTTCTTCCATCAGGTCGAAGCCCTTCTGGAAGTCGTCGATCGGCAGCTGGTGGGTCATCACCTTGCCGAGCGGGAAGCCGGACAGCACCAGCTGGGTCATCTTGTACCAGGTCTCGTACATCTTGCGGCCGTAGATGCCCTGCACGGTCAGGCCCTTGAAGATGATCTTGTCCCAGTCGCAGCCGGCGCCCTTGGGCATGATGCCGAGCATGGCGATCTTGCCGCCGTGGTACATGCAGTCGAGCATGTCGTTGAACGCGCGCGGGTTGCCGCTCATTTCCAGGCCGACGTCGAAGCCCTCCATGTGCAGCTCCTTCATCACGTCCTTCAGCGACTGGTTGGCCACGTTGACGACGCGGGTGGCACCCATGTCGGCGGCCAGCTTCAGACGGAAGTCGTTGACGTCGGTCACCACCACGTTGCGCGCACCGATGTGCTTGCAGATGCCGGCGGCGATGATGCCGATCGGGCCCGCGCCGGTGATCAGCACGTCTTCACCGATCACGTTGAACTCCAGCGCACAGTGCGCGGCGTTGCCGTACGGATCGAAGAACGCGGCCAGCTCGGACGGAATCTGGTCCGGGATCGGCCACAGGTTGCTGGCCGGCATCACCATGTACTCGGCGAAGGCGCCGTTGACGTTGACGCCGATGCCGACGGTGTTCGGGCACAGGTGCGGGCGGCCGCCACGGCAGTTGCGGCAGTGGCCGCAGACGATGTGGCCTTCGGCCGAGACGCGCTGGCCGATTTCATAGCCGGTCACGGCCGAGCCGAGTGCGGCGACGCGACCGACGAATTCGTGGCCGATGGTCAGGCCCGGCTTGATGGTGCGCTGGCTCCACTCGTCCCACAGGTAGATGTGCAGGTCGGTGCCGCAGATCGCGGTCTTCTCGAGCTTGATCAGGACCTCGTTCGGGCCCGGGGTCGGAACCGGAACTTCTTCCAGCCAGATGCCCTTGGCCGCTTCGCGCTTGACCAGGGCCTTCATCGTTTGCTGCGCCATCGGGGTGGAACTCATCAGGGGGAAAGCGCGGATTATAGGGTGCCGCGCGGATTTCCCATGTTGCGCTGCGGGTGCAGTGGCGGAACGAAAGGCGTGCGCCGGCGGGCGTTTCGAACGTGCTGCGAACAGCAGCGTCTCCCTGGTTCGGGGGAGGGTGACCACGCCCCCTCTGGACGATTTCCGTGTGCGCGGCCCACGTGCGCGTGGCAGAGCAAGAAGCAGGCCCATGACTTCCGGGGTTCGGGCCGGGGCAGGGCGGCGGGCTACAATCGAAGGTTCCACTACCAGGGGCCGCTCCATGCGCTCGAACCTGCTTGCATTCTCCATCGTCGCCAGCCTTGGGCTGGCCCAGGTCGCCCATGCCGCTGAAGGCATGTGGGTGCCGCAGCAGCTGCCGGAAATCGCCGGCCCGCTGCAGAAGGCCGGCCTCAAGCTGTCCCCGGAACAGCTGGCCAACCTGACCGGCGACCCGATGGGCGCCGTCGTCGCCCTCGGCGGCTGCACCGCCAGCTTCGTCTCGCCGCAGGGCCTGGTAGTCACCAACCACCACTGCGCTTATGGCGCCATCCAGCTGAATTCGACCGCGCAGAAGAACCTGATCAAGGACGGCTTCAACGCGCCGACCCTGAAGGACGAACTGAGCGCCGGCCCGAACGCCCGCGTGTTCGTGCTCGACCAGATCACCGACGTCACCGCCCAGGCCAAGGCCGCCATTGCTGGCGCCGGCAACGATCCGCTGGCCCGCAGCCGCGCGCTGGACGCCTTCGACAAGGCCCAGGTCGCCGCCTGTGAAGCCGATGCCGGCTTCCGCTGCCGCCTGTACAGCTTCTCCGGCGGCAACACCTACCGCCTGTTCCGCAACATGGAAATCAAGGACGTGCGCCTGGTCTACGCGCCCCCGGGCAGCGTCGGCAAGTTCGGCGGCGACGTCGACAACTGGATGTGGCCGCGCCACACCGGCGACTTCTCGTTCTACCGCGCCTATGTGGGCAAGGACGGCAAGCCGGCCGCCTTCGCCGCCGACAACGTGCCGTACCAGCCCAAGCACTTCCTGAAGTTCGCCGACCAGCCGCTGGGCGCCGACGACTTCGTGATGGTGGCCGGCTACCCCGGCCGCACCAACCGCTATGCACTGGCCGGTGAGTTCAACGAAACCGCCAGCTTCACCTACCCGTCCATCGCCAAGCACTACAACGCGGTGCTGAAGATGATCGCCGATGCCGGCAAGGCCGACGCCGACGTCAAGGTGAAGTACGCAGCGACCGCCGCCAGCATGAACAACGTGGCCAAGAACTACCTGGGCCAGCTGGAAGGCTTCAAGCGCATCGACGCCGCCGGCCAGAAGCAGGCTGAAGAAGCCGCCGTGCTGGCCTGGCTGAAGAAGCAGGGTGCTGCCGGCAAGCCGGCCCTGGCCGCCCACGCGCAGCTGCTCAAGCATCTGGATACCAGCAAGTCGACCCGCGAACGCGACCTGTTCGTCGGTCAGTTCAACAACACCTCGGCCGTTGGCGCGGCGATCACCCTGTACCGCCTGTCGATCGAGCGCAGCAAACCGGATGCCGAACGCGAAGCCGGTTACCAGGAACGCGACCTGACCACCATCGAAGGTGGCCTGAAGCAGATGGACCGCCGCTACGTGGCGAAGATGGATCAGCAGCTGCAGGCCTACTGGCTGGACCAGTACGTGGCCCTGCCGGCCGCACAGCGCGACAACGAAGTGCTGAACAAGTGGCTGGCCGGCAGCGATGCCGCTGCGGTGAAGTCGCTGGTGGGCAAGCTGTCGGGCACCGAGCTGGGCAGCCTGGACGCACGCCTGAAATGGTTCAAGGCCGACCGCGCCGCGTTTGAGGCCAGCAACGATCCGGCCATCCAGTACGCCGTGGCCGTCATGCCGGCGCTGCTGAAGCAGGAAGAGCAGAAGAAGATCCGCGAAGGCGAATCGCTGACCGCGCGCCCGCTGTACCTGCAGGCCGTGGCCGACTACAAGAAGAGCCAGGGTGAGTTCGTCTACCCGGACGCCAACCTGTCGCTGCGCATCACCTTCGGCAACGTCATGGGCTATGGCAAGGACGGCGTAAAGTACACCCCGTTCACCACCCTGGAAGGCGTGGCGGCGAAGGAAACCGGTGAGGATCCGTTCGATTCGCCGAAGGCGCTGCTTGATGCAGTCAAGGCCAAGCGTTACGGCGGCCTGGAAGACAAGCGCATTGGTTCGGTGCCGGTGAACTTCCTGTCCAACCTGGACATCACCGGTGGCAACTCGGGTTCGCCGGTGCTGGACGCCAACGGCAAGCTGGTCGGCCTGGCCTTCGATGGCAACTGGGAATCGGTCAGCTCCAACTGGGTGTTCGACCCGGTGATGACCCGCATGATCGCCGTCGACAGCCGCTACATGCAGTGGATCATGCAGGAAGTGGCGCCGGCGCCGCAGCTGCTGAAGGAACTGAACCTGGTCAAGTAAGGTTCGCGGTTCCGGGCGGTCCATCCACGCATGGCGTGGATCTACTGCCTGTACCGAGGGTAGTGCCGGCCGCTGGCCGGCAACCTCGACCAGATAGCCGGAGTTTCCGAAACCCCGCGACGCAGGTCGCGGGGTTTTTTCATGCCCGGCCCGGCCCGGTGCGCCGAACAGGTATCATCCCTGTTCCGCGTACTTCACAGGATGTGAACGAAACGCGGAAACCTCCTCCCCCCAGGACCCCTTGCACGCATGCGCATCCTGCTTGCCCGCCACGGCGAAACGCCATGGAACGCCGAAGGCCGCTACCAGGGCCAGATCGATATTCCGCTTTCGCCGATCGGTGAAGCCCAGGCCCAGGCACTGGGTGCCCGCCTGGCCTCGGTGGACATCACCCGTGCCGTCGCCTCGCCGCTGTCGCGCGCGCAGCGCACCGCGCAGCTGGCGCTTGGCGCCGCGCGTGCCGACATGCTGCTGACCGAGCCGGAGCTGCAGGAAATCGCCCACGGTGAGTGGGAAGGCCTGCTCGCCAGCGAGATCAACGAAAAGGATCCGTCGCGCCTGCAGGCCTGGCGCGAGGAGCCCGATACCGTGCTGATGCCCGGTGGCGAATCGCTGCGGCTGGTGCTGGAACGCAGCTGGCGTGGTCTGGCCCGTGCCACCGAAGGCCTCGGCGAGCACGACACCCTGCTGGTGGTTGCGCACGATGCGGTCAACCGCGTGATCCTGTGCAAGGTGCTGGGCCTGCCGATTTCCCGCCTGTGGACCTTCCGCCAGGCACCGACCACGCTCAACCTGCTCGAAGGCGCCGACCTGGACAGCCTGGAAGTGGTGCGCCTGAACGACTGCGCCCACCACACGCCGTTCTTCGGCGAAGCCAAGCACCGCGCACTCTGACCCGCCACACCGAACCACCTGTACCTGCTGGAAGCACTGCCGTGACGAACACCCCGACCACCCTGGCCGATTGGCTGGATTACATTGAACGCCAGCACCCGGCGACCATCGACATGGGCCTGGAACGCGTGCGCGCTGTGGCCACGGCGATGGGTCTTGGCGCGCCGGCCGGGCGCACCATCGTGGTCGGTGGCACCAACGGCAAAGGCTCCACCGTGGCCTTCATCGAGGCCATCGGCCGTGCTGCCGGTTGGAAGGTGGGTGCCTACACCTCGCCGCACCTGCTGCGCTACAACGAGCGCGTGCGCATCGACGGGCAGGACGTGGACGATGCGGCGCTGGTTGCTGCGTTCAATGCCGTCGAAGCGGCACGCGGCGACACCACGCTGACCTATTTCGAGTACGGCACGCTCGCTGCTTTGCAGCTGTTCGCCGACGCCGGGCTGGACCTGGCGGTGCTGGAAGTGGGCTTGGGCGGCCGCCTGGATGCGGTCAACATCGTCGACGCCGATGTATCGGTGATCACCACCGTGGACATCGACCATGCCGAGTGGCTGGGCGAGGACCGCGAAGCGATCGGCGCCGAGAAGGCCGGCATCATCCGTGGCTGGAAGCCGGTGATCCTGGGCGAGACCGATCCGCCGTCCAGCGTGCTGGCGCGTGCCTATCTGGTCGGTGCCAACGCGATCCGCGGCGGCAGCGATTACTTCTACGAGCCGATCGACGCCCAGCGCTGGCGCTGGCGCGACGTCGGCCTGCGCATGGAGCTGCCGACCCCGGCGCTGGCCGGCCCGATCCAGCTGGCCAATGCCGGTGCTGCCATCGCCGCCCTGCGCGCGCTGGACAAGCCGGTGCCGCGTGCTGCGTGGACCGCGGGCATCGCAGCAGCGCGTATCTCCGGCCGCATGCAGGCATTCGAGCGCGACGGCGTGCAGATCCGCGTGGACGTGGGCCACAACCCACAGGCGGCGGGCCAGCTGGCGCGTGCGCTGAAGGCCGAAGTGTCAGCCGGCCGCACCCTGGCGGTGTACGCCGCGTTGCAGGACAAGGACGCGGCGGGTGTGGTGCAGGCCCTGCAGGACGTGGTGGGCGAGTGGACCCTGGCCGGGCTGGACGGTCCGCGTGGACAGAGCGCCGCTCAGCTGCAGGCACGCCTGAGCGGTACGGTGGCGGCCAAGGCACCGCTGGCCGATAGCGTCGAACAGGCCCTGGCGCAGGTGCTGGCCCAGGCTGAGCGGGGTGACCGGGTGCTGGTGTTCGGCTCCTTCCATACCGCCGCTGCGGCCCTGCAGTGGCTGCAGGGCGACGCCTGATCCGCGTTCAGCCAACGCCGACGCCGGCCGGTCCGGCACCCGTATAATCGACGGCAATCTCCGGACAGTTGCCTGCCTCACGTGGATACGCCTCTGAAACAGCGTCTGATTGGTGCCATCGTGCTGGTGGCACTGGCCGTGATTTTCCTGCCGATGCTGGTCAAGGGACCCGCACCTGACAGCGGTGTCGCCAATGTGCCGATCGCCGCGCCGGATGCGCCGGCCGATGGCCAGTTCGAAACCCGTGAGCTGCCTCTGGTCGCCCCGGCCGGTGGTGCCACCGGCCTGCAGACCGGGCAGGCCAAGCCGCTGCAGGAGGCTGCCACGCCGGCTACGCCGCCGACCGTGGACACCTCGCCGGCAGTCGCCGCCGGCAACTATGCGGTCACCTTCGGTGCCTACGGCAGCAAGGCCGACGCCGATGCGGTGATCGCCTACCTGAAGCGCTCGCAGCTGCCGGGCTTCGCTGAAGCGGCCACCATCAACGGCCGCCAGGCATGGCGCGTGCGCGTTGGACCTTACGCCGACCGTGCCCAGGCCGAAGCGGCCCGCCTGCAGGCGGTGAAGATCCGTGCGGATGTGAAGGCCGAAGTGATCACCCTGGACGCGGCGGCCGGCAGCAGTGCCCCGGTTGCGGCCACCCCGGCACCGGCTGCGCCGAGCGCCAGCACCCCGTCCGCAGCTGTTGCGCCCTCGGCCAGCGGCAACCCGGTCCGCAGCGAAAGCCTGCCGCCGAGCACGCCAACGGCGACCGCGCCGCCGGCCGCCAAGCCGGAACCGCCGAAGCCGGCGCCGAAGCCCGAACCGAAGCCGGAGGCCACCGCCAGCAAGCCGGCGACGGTGCCGACCACACCGGCAGCACCGGCTGCCAGCGGCGTCGGCTTTGCCGTGCAGCTGGGCGCGTTCGGTCAGGCCAACGATGCCAATGCCCTGCGCGACAAGGTTCGTGCCGCTGGTTTCAGCGCTTTCGTCGAGCAGGTGCGCACGGACAAGGGAACCCTGCATCGCGTCCGCGTCGGGCCGGTGGCCAACCGCGCTGACGCCGAGCAGCTGAAGGCGCAGGTCGCCGCCAAGGTCGGCGTGGCCGGCATGGTCCGACCGCACCCATGACCCACGCGCAGCCCCGTTGCCAGCGCCGCCGAAGGAGAGGGGCGCCATGATCGACGTGGTGCTGCTGATCGTGATCGCCGCCTCGACCCTGCTGGGGATGCTGCGCGGCTTCGTCGGAATCGTCATCGGCACCCTGTCGTGGCTGCTGGCCGCGTGGGCGGCCTTCGCCTTCGGTAATGACGCGGCCCACTGGTGGGCCGCGCCGGCGGCCCCCGGAGGCGAGCACTTCGTCGGTGGCTACCTGGGGGTCGGCATCGGCGTGATGATCGTGGTCGCGGTGATCGGCATGGTCATCAAGGCCCTGGTCCACCGCAGCATGCTGACCAGCCTGGACCGCCTGCTGGGCGGGGTGCTGGGCGCGGTGCGAGGCGGCCTGATCGCCGCGGTCCTGCTGCTGCTGGGCAGCTTCACCCCGCTGACCGCCGAACCCTCGTGGCAGCGCTCGGCGGTGCGTCCGTTGCTGAACCCGACCGTGGCCTGGATGAACCGCAAACTGCCGCACTGGGAGGTTCCCGGGGGCGATCTGCTGCCCAAGGCCTTGCCGACCGACGCGCTGTCCCCATCTGCATTGATGGAGTTGGGCAAGAACGCAGGCGCCGGGTTGGGAAAGCCGGGCGCGGCAGGCGATAATGGCATCCTCAACCAGGTAGTGGCAGGCAGCGGATGGCTGCGGCCTGCGAAAGCGGAACAGGGCGATTCCTACGATCCGGCCGAAGTGCGCCCGGACGCTCCTGCACTGCCGGACAGTATCGAGCCGGGCGATCCGGCCAACGTCGACCGCGCGCGCGGCGACCACCGCGGCCAGGTACGGCCACCTTCCTTGTAACTGGGCACAGCCCAGCGGAGACCTCGCACCATGTGTGGCATCGTCGGAATCGTCGGCAACCAGAACGTCGCCGGGCAGTTGTATGACGGCTTGACCGTTCTCCAGCACCGTGGCCAGGATGCGGCGGGCATCGCCACCGCCAGCGGCAGCCGCCTGCGCGTGCAGAAGGCCACCGGCCTGGTCCGCGATGTGTTCGATGCCCGCACCATGTCCACCCTGGAAGGCAGCGTCGGCATCGCCCATGTGCGCTACCCGACCGCCGGTTCGGAAGGCATGGACGAGGCACAGCCGTTCTACGTCAATTCGCCGTACGGCATCGCGCTGGCCCACAACGGCAACCTGATCAACACCGAAGCGCTGCGCCAGCAGGTGTTCGAGCAGGACCGCCGCAACGTCAACACCGATTCGGACAGCGAAGTGCTGCTGAACGTGTTCGCCTATGAACTGGAGCAGCAGCGCCAGCTCAGCCCGGAAGCGGCCATCCGCGCGGTGGCCGGCGTGCACCGCCGCTGCAAGGGTGGCTATGCGGTGGTCAGCGTGGTGCTGGGCCTGGGCCTGGTCGCCTTCCGCGACCCGCATGGCATCCGGCCGCTGGTACTGGGCAAGCGCAGCCACGCCGAAGGTGACGAGTACATCGTCGCCTCCGAGTCGGCCGCGCTGGACGTGCTGGGCTTCCAGCGCGTGCGCGACGTGCAGCCGGGCGAAGCGCTGGTGATCACCGCGCGTGGCGAGCTGTTCTCGGAGATCTGCGCCGAGCCGGCCGAGCACACCCCGTGCATCTTCGAATACGTGTACTTCGCGCGCCCGGATTCGATGATCGACAACGTCTCGGTACACAAGGCGCGCATGCGCATGGGCATCAAGCTGGGCGAGAAGATCCTGCGCCTGCGCCCGGACCACGACATCGACACCATCATCCCGATCCCGGATACCTCGCGCGATGCCGCGCTGGAGATCTCCAACGTGCTCGGGGTGAAGTACCGCGAAGGCTTCATCAAGAACCGCTACATCGGCCGCACCTTCATCATGCCGGGCCAGGGCGAACGCGTGAAGTCGGTGCGCCGCAAGCTCAACCCGATCCACCTGGAGTTCCGCAACCGCGTGGTGCTGCTGGTGGACGATTCGATCGTGCGCGGCACCACCAGCCAGCAGATCGTGCAGATGGCCCGTGATGCGGGCGCGCGCAAGGTCTACCTGGCCAGCGCGGCACCGCCGGTGCGCTACCCGAACATCTACGGCATCGACATGCCGGCGGCCGAAGAGCTGGTCGCGCACAACCGCACCGTGGAAGAGATCGAAGCCCACCTGGGCTGCGACTGGCTGATCTACCAGGACCTGGAAGACATGGAAGCGGCGGTGAGCGAGGGCAACCCGGCGCTGCGCAACTTCGATTCGTCCTGCTTCAACGGCCACTACCCGACGGGTATCGAGCCGGGCTACTTCGAGCGCATCCAGCAGCTGCGTTCGGACGACGCCAAGCACAAGCGCCGCGCCTGAGGTCCAGGCGTGGTCGATGTACCCGACGTTGGTGGCGACCTGCTGCGCGCTGCGCAGCAGTGCCTGGCCGAAGCCGACCCGCTGCGCAAGGTGGCGCTGACCCAGGCCTATGCCGCCGCGTTCCGTGCTGGCCGCCTGAAGGTGGAGGCCGATGCACCGCCGCCGGAGCCGATCCGCATGCCCGGCCGGCCGGCGCAGCTGGTGCTGGTGCATCCGCGTGAAGTGCCGCGGCGTGGACTGGGCGGTGTGGAAGGGCGTGCCGCCTTCATCCACGCCATCGCCCATATCGAACTCAACGCGATCGACCTGGCCTGGGATGCGGTATACCGCTTCCGTGGCCTGCCGCCGGCGTTCCATGCCGACTGGGTCAGCTGTGCCGACGACGAATCGCGGCACTTCATGCTGCTGCGCGAA
The DNA here is from genome assembly GCF_056486185.1 of Stenotrophomonas sp. 28608_Sma. NCBI lineage: Bacteria > Pseudomonadati > Pseudomonadota > Gammaproteobacteria > Lysobacterales > Lysobacteraceae > Stenotrophomonas > Stenotrophomonas sp. 28608_Sma. Next base: position 969,412 of record NZ_CM151308.1, read on the forward strand.
CGCCTGCAGGTGCATGGTCACGACTATGCCGATTTCCCAGCGCACAACGGCCTGTGGGAAATGTGCGAAAAGACCGCCCATGACGGCCTGGCACGCATGGCGCTGGTGCCGCGCGTGCTGGAAGCGCGCGGCCTGGACGTAACGCCCGGCATGATCGGGAAGCTGCGCAATGTCGGCGATGGCGAAACCGCCGATGTGCTGGAAGTGATCCTGCGCGAGGAAGTGGCGCACGTCGCTGCCGGTTCGCGCTGGTATCGCTGGTACTGCGACCGCGCCGCTGTCGAGCCGCGTGCGCGCTTCAAGGAACTGCTGGTGGAGTACGCCGGCGGCTACCTGCATGGGCCATTCAACATCGAAGCGCGCCTGCTGGCCGGGTTCGATGCGGATGAGTTGGCCAACCTGATTGAACAGGCCGGTTGAAGAAAAGGGGACGGAGGGGATTAAGTCGTTTGTGGCACAAACGACTTAATCCCCTCCGTCCCTTTTTTCATGCGTTTGGCAACACCACGCGCTTGCCATCCACCGTTGGCCGGTTGATGTAGAACAGGCCGGGACCCGGCCGGTACGGCAGTTCGCTGACGCCGGCATCGGCGGCGTAGGTCAGTGCGGTGTCGCCCAGTGCATCGAAGTTCCAGTGCGCCGACTGCATCAGGTAACGCCGTCGCAGCAGCGCCTCCTGTGTCTGCGTCAGCGGCTGTCCGGCAACCAGTCGGCGTGCGATCGGCTGCAGGGCGGACGGCAGCTCCCAGCCGGGAACTCCAGCGGCATTGGCGGTCCATTGCACGCCAGCATCGATGGCCTGCTGCTGCATCACCTGCAGTGCGATCAGCTGGTAACGCCAGTCGATGCGCCGACGCAGCACCACCGCGGCGGTCACATACAGCACCGGCGACAACAGCACGCTGCGGCTGCCGGCGCGACGCTGCTGCTGCCACTGGTGCCAGACATCCACCCAGATCTCCTTTTCACCCACGCCCAGCTGCTGCCGCCAGCGTTCGGCGTCGGCCTGCGTTTCGGCGTAGGCCGTGGTGGCCTGCAGCAACGCCAGTGGGGGGACCTGGTAGTCGGAAACCGGCGGGCGACGCAGCTGCTGCCGGCGTGGACGGCTGAGCAGCTTGGGCCCTTCTTCCAACTGGTTGTAGCCACCGCCGATGTTGGCGTGCACGCCGGGCAGGGCGATCTCGGTGAACGTTGGCGCGACGCTGGTCAATGGATAGTGTTGGCGATGCTCGTCACGCGCGGCCAGTTGCACGACGTGTGCCGCGATGCCACTGCGCAGGGCGAGCTGCGGGTGTTCATCGGCGCGGCCACCATTGACTGCAACCACGGTGTCGAACAGTCCGATGAAGCGCAGCACCGGCGTGACGGCGGCGAAGTCCGCAGTGCAGGGCAGGCCGGCGCCCTGCAGCAGCTGGCGCCAGCGCGCGCTGTCCCAGGCCTGCAGCTGGTTTGCGATATCACGTGCCGCGGCAGCACCGCGCGAATAGCCGAACAGATCCAGCTGCACGCCACGCAGCGGTCGCTGCCAGCGCGCGGACAGCTCGGCCAGTGCCGCCGGCAGCAGCACCTGCAGCGCGCGCTGCACTTTCGCGCGAACGCCACTGGCACCGATGCCGAAGGCCAGTCCGATCAGGTCGTCATCGGCTTCATCGCGGGTCCCCACGCCCTCGACATAGATCGACAGCCAAGGCGCGGCCATCGCATCGCGGCGGCTGTCCGGATACAGCTGCTGCAGGCGCGCGATGTTGGTCAGGCCGTTGTCGTAGCTGCTGGTCAGCCGGCTCTGGTAGGTCGAATCATCATCCGCGCGCAGCTGCGCCGGGCGTGGCTGCGGAACCTGTGGGCGACCGCGTGCCAGGTTGTGTGCGTTGTTGCGGGTGCCATCGAAGAACAGGCCGATCCGCAGCAAGCCGACATCTTCGTCCGTGTCCTGCGATGGTGCCATGTGCATTCCCCGTCGTGGCTGCGTCACGGTAGCGCGAAAGCGGTGTATTGGCGAAGTGTAGTGACGCTTTTGACCTTACTTAACGCAGATGCGGTCGATCACAGTTCCTGATTTTCATTCCCATCTTCTATTGAATTCACACGACCCGCGCAGGCCAGATGGCCAGACCCGGTAGACCCGGGCGTGCTGCATCAACGCTGTTCACATCATTCAAGGAGCGACGCAATGTTGTCCAGATCGATTGGCAAAGCGGCAGGTGGCCTGGTGTTGGGTTTGTCGGTGGCAGCGGCCGCGCATGCGGCACCGTTGTTCGAGCCGGTGACGGTCATCAGCCGCGCATCGGCAAACAGTGAGCCCGCGCTGGGCAAGCTGCTGGCCACCCCGTCCACCGCGACGGTACAGGAAGTGCGTGTCGACGCTGCTGCCACTGCGCAGCCGCAGCTGGAGTTCGAACTGCTTGGCCAGCGTGTGCAGGCGGTGCGCAGCAAGGTGGAAGCCCTGCCCGATGGCGGCAGCATCTGGTACGGCCAGTTGCGCTCGCCGTCCGATCGGCTGACTGCCGCCACTTCGAATGGCCAGGATGATCCTGGTAATTCAGTGATCCTGGTGCGTTCGGGCAACACCCTCACCGGTTCGATCCGCAAGGACGGCAAGCTGTATCGCCTGCGCCCACTGGGCAACCGCCATGTACTGGTGGAAGTGGATGAGTCGCGGATGCCGGCCGACCATCCGGCCGACTACAACCAGCTGCCGAAAATCCCGATGGGCAACAATGACCGCATCGGCATCGCGCAGGCCTCGTCCGGTACCCCGGCCACCATCCGCGTGCTGGTGGTGGCAACCAATGCAGCGGTAACGGCCTATGGCGGCAACATGCAGTCGCTGGTGCAGCTGGCGGTAGCCGAATCCAACCAGGGCTACGTCAACAGCAACGTGGGCATCACCCTGCAGCTGGCCGGCTATGAAACCACCAGCTACACCGAATCCGGCAACTTCACCACCGACCTGACCCGCTTCCGCAACACCAGCGACGGCTACATGGACAGCATCCACACCAGCCGCAACAACACTGCGGCCGATGTCGGCGTGCTGCTGATCAACAACACGAGCTACTGCGGGTTGGCCTCGGGCATCGGTTCGACGGCATCGACGGCGTTCGCGGCGGTGTACTGGGATTGCGCGACCGGCTATTACTCCTTCGCGCATGAGATCGGCCACCTGCAGAGTGCGCGGCACGATATCGCCAGTGATCCCAGCACGTCGCCCTATGCCTATGGGCACGGTTATCGCTACGAGCCGTCCTCCGGTTCGCGCTGGCGCACGATCATGGCTTATGACTGCTCGGCCGGCTGCCCGCGCCTGAACTACTGGTCCAACCCGAACATCAACTACAACGGCATCCCGATGGGCAATGCCAGCACCGCCGACAACCAGCGCGTGCTGGTCAATACCAAGGCCACCATCGCGGCCTTCCGCTGAGGCCAACCGCCGACCGAGGTCGGCGTCTACCCGGGTGCGTTCACCTGCCCTGGTAGATGCCAACCTTGGTTGGCACCCCGCGATCCATCATTCGCGCGCGAGCGTATCCAGCGACCAGCCGCCGGCATCCACGCGCAGCACCGATCCCTGTTCGTACCAGTCACCCAGCACGATGCGGTTGCAGGCGCGGCCACCGGCCTGCAGCGTGTGCACCGCCGGGCGATGGGTGTGGCCGTGGATCATGGTGTCCACGCCATGGCGCACGAAGGTGGCATCGACTTCGGCGGGTGACACGTCGGTTACCGACTCGAACTGCGCACGATCATCCTGCTTCATTTCCGTCTGGCGGGCCTGGCTGGCGTCGCGTGCCTTCTGCGCGAAGGCGATGCGTGCGGCCAGCGGCTGCGACAGGAACTGCGCCTGGAAGACCGGGTCGCGCGTCTGTGCACGGAACTGCTGGTAGGGGATGTCGTCCGTGCACAGCAGGTCGCCGTGCTGCAGCAGCACCGGGCGGCCGTACAGCTCGATCACGCACGGGTCGGGCAGGATGCGCAGGCCGGCACGGCGCGCATAGTCTTCGCCGAGCAGGAAGTCGCGGTTGCCGCGGATGAAGTACACCGGTACGCCGCTGTCGGAAAGTACCTTCAGCGCGTCGGCCACCGCATCGGCAGCAGGCGAGGGCGTGTCGTCGCCGATCCAGGCTTCGAACAGGTCGCCGAGGATGTACAGCGCATCGGCGCCGGGCGCCTGCTCGCGCAGGAAGCGCAGGAACAGGTCGGTGATCTCCGGACGGCTGGGGTCCAGGTGCAGGTCGGAAATGAACAACGTGGTCATGCAGGCATTCTAGGGCATCCACCGCCGGGCATGGCCCGGCGCTACCGAAGGGATCTGGCCCCGGGGGCTACACCGGCAGCGGCAACCAGGCCAGGCTGGCCGATGCCAGCAGGATGGCAATGCCGGTGGCGGCCAGTACATCGGACGGGTAGTGCAGGCCCAGCACCACCCGCGACAGCGCGACGCCGAAGGTGAACGGCACCAGTAGCGGCGCCAGCCACGGGTAGTAGGCCAGCGCGACGATGGTGAACGACACCGCGTGCAGGGTGTGCCCGGAGGGGAAGCTGAACTCGTCCAGCGGCGCCACCCAGGCGCGGATGCGCAGATCGGCCGCATACGGGCGAGGACGCCGGGTCCACCGCTTGAGGCCTTTGTAGAGCAGCAGGGCGGCCAGGCCGGTGGCGGCCATGTGCACCGATGCACGCAGTCCGTCGAAGCCGTCCAGCGCCACCAGCGCGCCCATCAGCACGTACCAGAACACGCCATCGCCGAGCCGGCTGATGACCGAGAACAGGCGACGCACGCGGCGACGCCGGCAGTAGTGGTTGGCCCGGCGGCAGAGCCGCGCCTCGCGGCCAGCCAGCAGCTCAAGCGGCGTGGTGCGCATGGCCGCTCCTCCGCGACTGGGCCAGCTCGGCCAGCAGGGCATCGAATTCGGCAACCACCTGCTGTGGATGCAGGCGCTTCATCGCACGCGCGGCGCTGCTGCCGAATTCGCGGCGCCGTGCATCATCGGCGGCCAGCTGCACCGCTGCCTCGATGAACTGCTCATCGTTTTCCACGGCCGCACCGTTCTCGCCATCACGCAGGTATTCGCGGGCCGCACCGTAGTCGAAAGCGACGGTGGCCAGGCCGCTGGCCATGCTTTCCAGGGTCACGTTGCCAAAGGTCTCGCTGCGGCTGGGGAACAGGAACAGGTCACCGCTGGCGAAATGCCGTGCCAGGGCTTCGCCGCGCTGGATGCCGCAGAAAATGAAATCGGGGTTTTCATGTGCCAGTTTTTCGCGGGCCGGACCATCACCCACCCAGACGAAGCGGGCTTTGGGCCGGACCTGCTGCAGGCGGCGGAAGGCTTTCACCGCCAGGCCAAGGTTTTTTTCCGCAGCGATGCGGCCGACATGGATCGCGACCAGGCCGTTGCCGTCCACGCCCCATTCCTCGCGCAGCGCCGGGTCGCGCCGGCCCGGATCGAACTGCTGGCTGTCGACCGCGCGTGCCAGCAGGCGCACGCGTTCGAAGCCCTGTTCACCGAGGAACTGCTGCAGCTCGCGGGTGGGCACCAGGGTTGCATCGGCCTGGTTGTGGAACCGGCGCATCCAGCGCATCGCGGCAGCCTGCAGCCACGCCACGCCGTAGTCGGGCAGGTACTCGTCGAAGCGGGTATGGAAACCACTGGCGACCGGAATGCCAAGGCGGCGCGCGGTGCGCAGCGCCGACCAGCCCAGCGGCCCTTCGGTGGCGATGTAGACCGCATCGGGACGCTGCTGCTGCCAGTGGCGGTTGAGCCTGATCGGTGCAGGCAGGCCAAAGCGCAGGCCGGGGTAGCGCGGCAGTGCGGCGCCCGGCACCAGCAGCGTGCCCGGTGCCGAGTCCAGTGCTTCGCTGGTCTGGCGTGGTCGGATCAGGTCGATGTCATGGCCGGAATTGCGCAGTCCCTGCTCCAGGCCCTGCACGGTGAGGGCAACGCCGTTCACTTCCGGTGGGTAGGTCTCGGTGACGATGGCATAGCGCATGGCGGGCCTCCGGGTTTCCGGCATGCTCGGGCCTGGCGATGTAGCCGATATGACCGCTTTGCGACCACGGGATGACGGTGGTCAGGTCCCTGTACGAAGCCACGGCCCCGAAGGGCCGTGGCGGTCGTGCAGGGGGCGCGGTGGATCAGAAGCGCTGCTGGTATTTCATGTAGATGAAACGACCGATGTCGAAGCCACCGTAGTAGGAGAAGTTGGCGCTCGGCTGGCTGTACATGGCCGGTCCCTGGCGGCCGAACACATTGTTGGCACCGATCGAGACGGTCGCATCCCATGGCAGGTTGTAGCGCGCCTGCACGTCGTGGAAGGTGACCGATCCGCGACGGTTGTAGTCACGGCTGCCACTGAACCACGGCGCGCGCTGGCCCGGGTGCGAGCACTCACCCGGATACGTGGCTGCATCCAGGCAACGCTCCTTGACCGCGGAGAAATAGCGCAGGCCCCAGTTAAGGCCGAAGTTGCCACGCTCCCAGCCCAACGATGCGTTGGAGCGCACACGGAAGCCGATGCCGCCGTTGCTGGCGATGCCATTGCTGGGAATGGGCGGGGCATCCGCCTCGTTGGTGGTCCGTTCTTCCGCGGCGACCACATAGGTGGTCTTCCAGTCGGCGCTCAGCGTGCCCCAGGACGTTTCGATCTTGTGGCCGATCTCCAGGTCATAGCCTTCGGCCTGGCGGAACCCGCTGTTGCGGCTGCCATAGTTGAGCGTGTTGACGATGCCCAGTTCCGGGTCGCGGGTGAAACTGCCGCAGCGCTCGGCGATGCCCAGTTCGTAGCAGTCGCGGAGGATGTCGTTGGGATGGTCGGCGACGATGGTGTTGTCGATGCGGATCTTCCACCAGTCCAACGCAATGTTCAGTCCTTCGGCAAACGTCGGGCTCCAGACCAGGCCCAGCGTGCGGCTGGTCGAGGTTTCCGGCTTCAGGTCGGGATTGGAGCCGTTGGTGAAGGGCAGGGGCGTCTGTCCACTGCTGCCGGTGATCGGCTCGTTGCCCTGGCCGAGCTGGCGGTAGCTGTCCGCGTTGGCGATGTCGGCGGCGCAGCGTGCACGTACCTCCGGGCTGCTGGCGGCGGCGCCATAGACCGTATCGCAGGGGTCACGGAAGCCGGTGGTGAAGGTCTGCGAGCCGCCACCGTACAGATTCGAGATGGTCGGTGCACGGAAACCCTGTGCCCACGTGCCACGGACCAGCAGCTGGTCGATCGGCTTCCACGAGATGCCGAACTTGCTGTTGAGGGTTCCGCCGAAGGTGGTGTAGTCCGAGTAGCGCGTTGCCATGTCCAGGGTCAGCTGGCGTGCACCAGGGAGGTCGCTCAGCACCGGCACGCTCAGCTCCAGATAGGCCTCGTCGACACGGTAGCCACCGCCGGTGGGGCCCGCCGCCAGATTGGTGGTGGCGCCGGTCTGGGCCAGCGCATCGGGAATGAAGCGACCCTCCTCGCGGCGGCTCTCCACACCCAGGGCGAAGCCCAGTTCCCCGGCGGGCAGCGTGGCAAGGCCGCCACTGAGGCTGGCGAACAGGTTGCGGGTGGTGTTGCGGCCACGGGTGAGTTCCTCGGGGAACAGCCAGTCCTGCAGTTCGCCATTGCCGGTCAGGCCGTACGGGTCATCCTGGCCATAGGGCACCAGTGGATTCCAGGGCTTGCAGCCGGCAATCGGTGCATCCGGTGTACCGCATTCCACCTTGCCGGTGGCCGGGTTGTAGAACGAAGGACCGGTGGAATCGGCAACGCGCTGCTTGTGCAGGTCGCCGGTGGCACGCTGCTCCAGCTCGCTGCGGTTGTACTGGTAGCCGGCTTCCCAATCGAAGTCGCGACCGGCGAACTGGAAGCTGCCTTCAAACGCTGCGACACCCTGCCAGGTGGTCAGTTCACTGGTGCTGACGCGTGGAATCTCCCAGGTTCGGCGGTTCCAGTGCACGTCGCTTGGGCGTTCATAGCCGTGGTGGCTGCCGAACGGATTGAACCAGCTGTCGGCGGACATCGGCGTGATGCCGGCCGCACCGGACTGGAACGGATAGCCGGCAATCTGGCGCGTGGTGGTGCGTCGGTTGTAGGCCAGCTGGGTGTTGAAGCGGATCTGGTCGTTCAGATCCATGCGTGCATCGACGAAGAGCGAATCGCGCTTGATCGGCGTCTGCACGTGCATCTGTTCATTGCTGTTGCTGACATCACCGGTGAACGGCGTGTTGTCACTGAGGTGGAAGCTGTCCGGCCCGCCCGGCTGGCTGCCGCGATCGAGCGAATAGCTGCAGCCACGGGCGCTGCTGCAGCCCGGGCCCTTGAAGCCGACGATGCGCCCCCACTGCCCGACCGTGGTCCAGCCATCGTCCGGATGACGATCGGTATAGGTGTAGGCGCTGAAGCCGCGGTCCTTCGCCCAAACGCCCTTTTCTTCGACATGCTCGGCGGCGACACTGATCGAAGCGCGGTCATTCGACCAGCCGGCAACCACGTCGTACTGGGTGCGGGCACCATCGCCTTCGCTGAACTGCCCGTGGTAGACGTTGGCGGTCACGCCCTGGACGTTGCGCCGGGTGATGATGTTGACCACGCCGGCCATCGCGTCGGAACCGTAGATGGCCGAGGCGCCGTCCTTCAGCACTTCCATGCGTTCCACGGCAGCGGCGGGAATGCTGGATATATCCTGGTAACCCGAAGTGGTCATGCCCAGGCGCTTGCCGTTGACCAGCACCAGGGTGCGCTGTGCGCCGAGGCCGCGCATGTCCACGTAGCTGCCGCCTGCGGCCTCGCCCGCACTGAGCGGGCTGGCACGGCTCAAGGCCGGGCTGCCGGTTGCGGTCAGGTTCTGCAGGATGTCGGCAACGGAATTGAAGCCCTGCCGCTCGATGTCGGCGCGGCTGATGGTCAGCACCGGCTGCGCGGTTTCCAGGTCGACCTGGCGGATGCGCGAACCGGTGATCTCGATACGGTCCAGCGTGGTGGCTTCCGGTGCGTGCTGGGCGAATGCGGGGGCGGCCAGTGCGGTGGTGGCCGTCATCGCCAGTGCACGACGGATCGCCAACCCGAGCTCGGGAATACGGATGGTCATGGGTCTCTCTCTCAGTCTTCGAAGTCTTCGGAACACAGCCAAGCGGGGCTGCGTCAACTCCACCGCGGCGGTGGATGTTCGAACCTAGTGAAGATGGATGGGGAGACGTATGGGCAAGCGACGAAAGCGCTGCAGACGGCCGTGACGCTTCTGCACAAAGCGGAAGCAAATCAATCGATTGCTCCAACCTGTGGCATCGCGGCGGACGCAGCGCAGAGGACCGTGTCCCTGATTGAACGCATCACGGTCAATGTGGAAAGCGACAGTCTGCGCGGAGGCAGAAAAAAACCACGGCCCCGAAGGGCCGTGGTCGTCGAGCTTCAACAGCGCGGATGGATCAGAAGCGCTGCTGGTACTTCATGTACATGAAACGACCGATGTCGTAGCCACCGTAGTAGGAGAACGACGAGTTCGGCTTGCTGTACATCACCGGCGCTTCCTTGCCGAACACATTGTTCGCGCCCACCGAAACGGTGGCATCCCACGGCAGGTTGTAGCGGAACTGCACGTCGTGGAAGGTCACCGCACCGCGCTCGTTGTACGCGGTCGGCGACTTCAGCCACGGAGCCAGGAAGGTCGGATCGGAGCATTCGTCCGCATAACGCGAGGCGTTGAGGCAGCGCTCCTTCACACCGGAGTAGTAGCGTGCCGTCCAGCTGACGCCGAAGTCACCCACATCCCAGCCCAGCACCAGGTTCGAGCGCACGCGGAACGCAAGGCTGGTGGCGGTGCCGATGGTGTTGGCAACGCCGTTGATCGGCGTGATCGCATCACGGACATCGTTGGTGGAGCGGTAGACGTTCTTGCTCACATAGGTGCTGGTCCAGCCTGCGCTCAGCTTGCCGTAGCTGGTGTCGACGCGATAGCTGACATCCAGGTCATAACCTTCGGTCTCCGCGAAACCGGCATTGCGGTTGCCGAACTTCAGGCCGGTGACGATGCCGTTGGACGGGTCGCGGGTGAAGCGGCTGCAGCGCGATTCGATGCCCTGCTCGTAGCAGTCCTTCAGGATCTGGTTCGGGCTGTCACCGACGATGGTGTTGTCGATGCGGATCTTCCACCAGTCCAGCGCCACGTTGAGGTTGCTGAGGAAGGTCGGGCTCCACACCAGGCCCAGCGTCTTGCTGGTCGAGGTTTCCGGAACCAGCAGCGGGTTCGAACCGGACACGAACGGCGTCGGGGTTGCATCCTGTGCCGTGGTCACCGGGGCGTTGCCCTGCTTCAGCTGGCGGAAGTTGGCAGCATCGGCGATGTCACGTGCGCAGCGCGCGCGGACTTCAGCACTGCCCTTGGCCGAGCCGAATACGGTGTCGCACGGGTCGCTGAACTGCGCGAAGGTTTCCGAACCGCCACCGTACAGATCGTTGATGGTCGGTGCGCGGAATCCTTCGGCCCAGGTACCACGGACCAGCAGCTGGTCGATCGGCTTCCACTTGAAGCCGAACTTGCTGTTGAGCGTGTTGCCGAAGGTGTTGTACTTGGAGTAGCGGGTGGCGGCACTGAAGCTCAGCTCACGCGCACCGGGCAGGTCGGCCAGCACCGGCACGCTGAGCTCCAGGTAGGCTTCCTTCACGTTGTAGCTGCCACCGGTCGGGCCTGCGGCCAGGTTGGTGGTAGCGCCGGTCTGGGCCAGGGCATCGGGGGTGTAGCGGCCATCTTCCTTGCGGCTTTCCACGCCGAAAGCGAAGCCGAGGTCGCCGGCCGGCAGGGTCATGATGCTGCCGGACAGGTTGGCGAACGCGTTCTTGGTGGTGGTCCGGCCGGTGGTGTGCTCCGCCGGGAACAGCCAGGCCATCAGTTCTTCATTGCCGGTCAGTCCGTTCGGATCGTTCTTGCCGTAGGGCACCAGCGGGTTCCACGGCGTGCAGCCGCTGATCACCGCGCCCGGACGGCCACACATCACCTTGCCGGTGGCCGGATCCAGGAACGACGGACCCACGGCGTCACGCACGCGCTTCTTGTGCAGGTTGCCGGTGGCGGTAGCGGTCAGCTCGTTGCGGTTGTACTGGTAGCCCACGTCCCAGTCGAAGTAGCGCTGGCCGATCTCGAAGCTGCCATCCAGCGACACTACCGCACGGTAGGTCTTCAGTTCGCTGGTGCTCACACGCGGGATTTCCCAGGTGCGGCGGTTCCAGGCCACGTCGGTTGGCTTGGCATAGCCGTGCTGGTTGCCGAACGGATTGAAGTAGCTGTCCTTGGACATCAGGCCGGTGGCGGTCGGGTCGCCCGAGATGGACACCGAGCTGGACTGCAGGGGGTAGCCTGCAATCTGGCGCTCGGCCGAACGCTTGTTGTAGCCGAATTCGGTGCGCAGGTTGACCTGGTCGGTGATCTTGAAGCGACCGTCGAAGTACACCGAATCACGCTTGAGCGGATACATGACGTGCATCTGTTCGTTGGCGTTGCTGACGTCGCCGGTGAACGGGGTCGCATCGGTCAGGTGGTAGTTGGCCGGGTTGGTCGGGTCAGCACCACGGTTGAGCGAGTAGCCGCAGCCGTCCTTGGTGTTGGTGCAGCCCGGGCCGCCCTTCAGGCCGGTGACCTGGCCCCACTGGCTCAGCGTGGTCCAGTTGGAGGCATCGTTCGGGTGGCGGTCGCTCACGCCGTACTTGCTGAACCAGCGGTCCTTGGCCCAGACGCTCTTTTCTTCGGAGTGTTCCAGTGCCAGGGTCAGCGACACGCGGTCATTGCTCCAGCCACCCACCACGTCGAAGCGATCGCGCGCGCCGTCACCTTCGCTGTACTGGCCGTGGTAGACGTTGGCGGTCACACCGTTGACGTTGGAACGGGTGATGATGTTGACCACGCCGGCCATCGCATCGGAACCGTAGATGGCCGACGCGCCATCCTTCAGCACTTCGATGCGCTCCACCGCCGACACCGGCAGCGAGGACACGTCCTGCAGGCCAGAGGTACTGATGCCCAGGCGCTTGCCGTTGACCAGCACCAGGGTGCGCTGCGCGCCCAGGTTGCGCATGTCGATGTAGGTGCCGCCGGTGTTTTCGCCCGAGCTCAGTGCGTTTGCACGGCTGATCGCCGGGCTGCCCATGGCGGTCACGTTCTGCAGGATGTCGGCCACCGAGCTGAAGCCCTGGCGCTCGATGTCCAACCGGCTCAGTGCCAGGACCGGCTGAGCGGTCTCCACGTCCACCTGGCGGATGCGCGAGCCAGTGATCTCGATGCGATCCAGGGTGGTCGGCGCGGCGGTGCTGCCACTCTGGGCGAACGCAGGCAGGGCGGCCAGCGTCGCAGTGGTTGCCAGGGCGTAGCGGATGGCCTGCCCCAGGGGGGTGGTACGTGAAGTCATGACGAGCTCTCTCTCTCTCAGGTCGTGCAGGGACGCCAAAAGGGGCGTCGAAGAAATCGGCCGCCCACAAGCGGACCGATGACCCGATAGTAGTCTCGTTGGTTAATGCTCTGTAAAGAGGTCGTGTCGATTTGTACCAGGCTTCATCGTCAGATTTCACGAAAGCTCAACAAAAGCAGTCGCTTAGCTGTAACGCTGAATGCGCTCCGCCGACTTGATCTGCTGCGTCGCAGCAGGTCAACCGGGGGCGCATGCGCGAACCGTAACGGTGTGTGACCTTTTTCCCCTCGCGGGAAAGCGTGAGCCTCAGGCTACGAAGGGCCGGAACTGGATGCCCAGCCCGGCGATGCCGTCGGTCTCGCCGATCAGATCGGCGCGCAGCAGTGGCCGGGCATCAATGAAGGCCTGCGGCACGATCAACGACAGGCGGTTGTCGTCGGCGGTCAGTTCCAACGCCGGCAGTGGATCGTCCTCATGGGCACGATTGAGCAGCACCGCCAGGCGCAGCAGGGCGGCCAGCCGGCGAGCGGTCAGCAGCAGGCGCTCGGGCAGGGCGTCGAAGGCGGTCTTGGTCACGCTGCGGCGATGGCTGCGCACCAGCGCGGCCAGCATCTGCTGTTCCTGCCGCGAGAAGCCGGCGATATCCGAGTGTTCCAGCACGTAGCTGCCATGCACGTGGTAGCCGCTGTGCGCGATCATCAGACCCAGCTCGTGCAGGCGCGCGGCCCAGCCGAGCATGCGCGCGTCGTCGGCATCGAGCCGCCAGCGTTCCTGCACCTGTTCCAGCAGTGACAGCGCGGTGTCCTGCACACGGTCGGCCTGCACGGTATCGATGCCGTAGCGCTGGCTGAGCGCGGACACCGATTCATCGCGCAGGTCGTTCTCGCCAGCGCGGCCGACGATGTCGTAGAGGATGCCTTCGCGCATCGCGGCCTTGCTGACCAGCAGCTTCTGCAGGCCCAGTGCCTGGAAGGCGGCCTCCAGCACCAGGATGCCGCCGGCAATGATCGGGCGGCGGTCGCTGGACAGTCCCGGCAACTGGATGTCGTCGATCTTCTTGGCCTTCAGCAGTTCGTCGCGCAGTTGCGGCAGGGCCTCGGCGGTAATCGCGCCCTTGCTCAGCTTCATCGTCGCGCAGATCTCGCTGATCGCCTTGTGCGTGCCCGAAGAACCCAGCGCTTCCTGCCAGCCCAGCGCGCGGTACTTGCTGGCGAAGGGCTGGAACTCGCGACCGATCTCGGCCAGCGCGTCCTTCCAGCGCTTCTTGCTCAGCTTGCCGCCGGGGAAGAAACGCCGGGTGCTGGCAATGCAGCCGGCCTGCAGGCTTTCGCGCTCCAGGGTCTGCATGCCCATGCCGATGATGAACTCGGTGGAGCCGCCGCCGATGTCGATGACCAGCCGGCGCTGGCCGGGCTTGGGCGGTTGTGCATGGGCCACGCCCAGGTAGATCAGGCGCGCTTCTTCGCGGCCGCTGACCACTTCGATGGCGTGCCCGAGCGCGGTTTCGGCGGGAACCAGGAACGACTGCGGTGAACGCAGCTGGCGCACGGTGTTGGTGGCCAGTGCGCGCACCCGGTGCGGCGGTACATTGCGGATGCGCTGGCCGAAGCGGGCCAGGCATTCCAGCGCGCGCTGCCGGGCAGCGGAGGAGAGCCCACCCTTGCCATCCAGCCCATCGGCCATGCGCACCGTCTCGCGCAGGCGGTCGATCACCCGCAGCTGGCCGAGCGTGTAGCGCGCGATGACCATGTGGAAACTATTGGAGCCAAGGTCGATGGCGGCCAGCAGGTCGCCATCCTGCAATGCGGGCGGAGTCGTGGTGGTGTGCGGCATGGACGAATGTTAGCCGAAGGGGCGGTGTGCTCGTCACCGCGCGACCTTCACATTTTGGAAGAGGGGAGTGCGGCAGGGCTGCGCCCTGCACCCGCAGAGGCCAGAGCAACAGCAACAGCAACAGCAACAGCAACAGCGGGCTATCCGTGGGATGGCGGGGCGGGTCCGATGGCAGGGGACGCCGTGAACCCGTCCATGGGGCTTGGTCGCCGCATCCATGCGGCTCACACCCCTGCCACCGGACCCACCCCGCCTTCGACAGATTTCTGCGATCTGATGGTGGGTGCCGACCGTTGGTCGGCACTGATCCAATCCCGACCAAAATCGGTGCCTACCGCTCCTGGTAGGTGTCGACCTTGGTCGACACACCGGGTTACAGACCCTGCATCAGTGCCATCTGCGCAGAATGCGGTGCCTCGTCGTGGGCGGGCGCACGCTTGTGGTAGATGCCGTCGGCATCCAGTTCCCAGGCGTTGAGGTTGTCGTCCAGGTAGTTCTGCAGGACCTCGCGGTAGACCCGCTTGGCCAGCTCCGGATCGAGGATCGGGAAGCAGGTCTCGACCCGGCGCAGCAGGTTGCGCTCCAGCCAGTCGGCGCTGGCGCAGTACATCTCCGGTGCGCCGTCGTTGCCGAACCAGTAGACGCGGCTGTGCTCCAGGAAGCGGCCGACGATCGAGCGCACGCGGATGTTGTCCGAGATGCCCGGCACGCCCGGGCGCAGAGTGCAGGCGCCGCGGATGATCAGGTCGATCTGCACGCCGGCCTGCGAGGCGGCGTACAGCGCGCGCACCACCTGCGGTTCGTTCAGGGCGTTCATCTTGGCGATGATCCGCGCCGGGCGACCGGCGGCGGCGATGCGCGTTTCGCGCTCGATGCGGCCGAGGATGCCGGTGTGCAGGGTGAAGGGCGACTGCAGCAGGCGCTTGAGCTTCATCTTCGAGGCCAGCCCGGACAGCTGCTGGAACAGCAGGTGCACGTCGTTACCGATGTCCGCATCGGCGGTGATCAGGCTGATGTCGGTGTACGCGCGGGCGGTGCCGCTGTGGTAGTTGCCTGTGCCCAGGTGTACATAGCGGCGCAGCTTGCGGCCCTCGCGGCGCACGATCAGCAGCATCTTGGCGTGGGTCTTGTAGCCGACCACGCCGTACACCACCTGCACGCCGGCTTCCTGCAGGCGATCGGCCAGGCCCAGGTTTGCCTCTTCGTCGAAGCGTGCGCGCAGTTCAACGACCACGGTCACGTCCTTGCCGTTGCGCGCAGCCTGGATCAGCGCATCGACAATCAGCGAATCCTTGCCGGTGCGGTACAGGGTCTGCTTGATCGCCAGCACGTTGGGGTCGATCGCCGCCTGCCGGATCAGGTCCAGCACCGCGGTGAAAGCATCGAACGGGTGGTGCAGCAGCAGGTCCTGGCGCGCCGCGGTCTCGAAGATGCCGTCGCTGTCGCGCAGCGTGCGCGGGGTCATTGGCGGGTACTTCAGGTCCGGCTGTGCGATCAGGTCGTACAACTGGATGATGCGGTTGAGGTTGACCGGGCCGTCGATGCGGTACACCGCGTTCTCGGTCAGGCCGAAGTTCTGCAGCAGGGTGCGCACGATCTCGCGCGGCATGTCCTGCGCGATTTCCAGCCGCACCGCCGGCCGGTAGCCGCGATCGACCAGTTCGTCGCGCAGTGCCAGCGCCAGGTTCTCCACCTCCTCCTCGTCCACCACCAGCTCGGAGTTGCGGGTGACGCGGAACTGGTAGGCCCCCTGGACTTCCATGCCCGGGAACAGCTCATCGACGAAGGTGGACAGCACCGAGGACAGGAACACGAAATTCTGCGACCCGCCGAGCTTCTCCGGCAGCTGGATGATGCGCGGCAGCGAGCGTGGCGCACGCACGATGGCCAGGTGGCCGGCGCGGCCGAACGCGTCGGTGCCCTTCAGCACCACCACGATGTTCAGCGACTTGTTGAGGATCTTCGGGAACGGGTGCACCGGGTCCAGGCCCAGCGGCGACAGCACCGGCATGATCTCGTTGCGGAAGTACGCACGCAGCCAGCGCTTCTGGCGATCGGTCCAGGAATGGCGGCCGAGCACGCCGATGCCGGCCTCCATCAGCGCCGGGCGCAGCGTCTCGTTCCAGCAGCGGTACTGCTGGTCCACCAGTTCCGCGGCGCGGTCATGGATGGCGTTGAGGATGGCCTGCGGGCTCATCCCGTCCGGCGCCGGCGGCAGGCCGAATTCCTGTGCGTGGCGTACGGCAGCGGCGCGGATCTCGAAGAACTCGTCGAGGTTGGTGCAGGAGATGCACATGAAGCGCAGGCGCTCCAGCAGCGGCACCTGCGGGTCCATCGCCTGGGCCAGCACGCGGAAGTTGAAATCCAGCTGCGACAGCTCGCGGTTGATGTACAGCGCCGGGTCGCGCAACGGATCGTTGTCCGGGCTCACGGGGAGGGGGAGGGATCCGAGGCTGCTCATGGAGTCATTCTTCGATGGAGGTCAGGGGGGCGGACTCGCGCGGGCGCACGTGGTCGGCATCGAAATGGCAGGAGAACACCGAGCCCTTGCCGACCTCGCTTTCAATCTCCAGCCGTGCGTGGTGCAGGCCGAGGATGTGCTTGACGATGGACAGGCCCAGGCCGGTACCGCCGCTTTCGCGGGAGCGGCTGCTGGAGACACGGTAGAAACGTTCGGTCAGGCGCGGCAGGTGGGAGGCCGGGATGCCATAGCCGGAATCGCGCACCGCCAGCACGGCACCATCGCCTTCGCGGCGGAACTCCACGGCGATGCGGCCACCGGCTGGCGTATAGCGCACCGCATTGGTGACCAGGTTGGAGAAGGCGCTATGCAGCTCCTTGGTGGAACCCTGCAGGTCGACGCCGGCCAGGTCGTCGATGCTGATCTGGTGGCGGCCCTGGCTGTGCGCTTCGGCTTCGCGGCGCAGCGTCGCCAGCATCGGCTGCATGGCCACGGTCTCTTCCTCGCTGTGTTCCTGCGATTCGAGGCGCGACAGGGTCAGCAGGTCTTCCACCAGCTGGGCCATGCGCTGGCTCTGCTTGCGCATTTCTTCCAGCATCGGTCCGGTTCCCGGGAAATCCTCCGGGTCCATCATGTCCAGATAGCCGTGCACCACGGTGAGCGGCGTGCGCAGTTCGTGTGAAACGTTGGCCACGAAATCGCGGCGCACCTGTTCCAGGCGCAGCAGCTTGCTGACGTCGCGGGCGATCAGCAGCCAGTAATCCGACGAATAGGGAATCAGGCGCAGGTTCAGGCGGATCGCCGGATCGACCGGCGAAGGCACGTCGAGGATCGGCTCGGCATTGCGGCCGCCGGCCAGCCAGTGCGCCAGCGGCATCGGCTGCAGGCGTTCGACCAGGGCTTCGCCGAGGTCGCCGGGGTGATGCAGGCCGAGCAGGGCGGTGGCCGCTTCGTTGAACCACTGCACGCGCTGGCTGTTGCGGTCCAGCACCACCACCGCATCGGGAAGTGCGGCGGCCGCAGCGCGATAGCTGCGCAGCATGTCCAGCAGGCGGCGCTTACGCACGCGCATTTCCACCTGGTTGCGGTACAGCAGGCGGTCCAGCTCGTTCCAGACGCCGGTGCCTTCTTCGGCGGTATCCCAGCGCTGGCGCGCGGTCAGGCGCCGCAGCACGCTGCGCAGGCGCCAGTAATGCCATGCCAGCGTGGCCAGCGCGCCCAACGCGATGCACAACCACAGATGGCCCGTGAACCACCCCACCAGTCCGGCGAACAGCAGTACCGCGGCAACGGTGGCCAGGGTCTTCAACCAGGCAGAGCGGATGTGGCGGGGCATTGCGATCTCGTCGTTGAGGTGCGGCGGTTCACTGGGGTGAACCGAGGGTTATAGCAGAGTTGCCGGCGCCGGCACCCGCAGGTGCGTGGCGCCGGCACGACGAGACTCAGGTAGCAGTGGAGAAGCGGTAGCCGGCGCCGCGCACGGTCTGCACCATGTTTTCGGCGTTGAACGGTTCCAGCGTCTTGCGCAGGCGGCGGATGTGCACGTCGATGGTGCGCTCCTCCACGTAGACGCTGCCGCCCCACACATGGTCCAGCAGCTGGGCGCGGGTATAGACGCGCTCCGGGTGGGTCATGAAGAAGTGCAGCAGGCGGTATTCGGTCGGGCCGATCGGCACCGGCTGGTCGTTGGCGAACACGCGATGGGCGGCGCCGTCGATTCGGATCGGGCCGACCGCCACGCTGCCGTCCTCGTCGTCCTCGCGGGCGCGGCGCATCACCGCACGGATGCGGGCCAGCAGTTCGCGCGCCGAGAACGGTTTGACCACATAGTCGTCGACGCCGGCTTCAAGGCCACCCACGCGGTCGTTTTCTTCGCCGCGGGCGGTCAGCATGATGATCGGCACTTCGCGGGTCAGGGTTTCCTTGCGCCAGCGGCGGGCCAGGTCCAGGCCGCTGGTGCCGGGCAGCATCCAGTCCAGCAGGATCAGGTCGGGGACGCGGTCGGCGATGGCGGTCTGGGCCTCACGGGCGTCGCCGGCGTGGACCGGTTCGTAATCGCCCTTGCGCAGGGCGAAGGCGACCATTTCACGGATCGCGGGCTCGTCATCGACGATCAGGATGCGTTTCTGCACGAGGACACCGTAGGGCTCGATTACTGGAGTGGTGCCAGTAGACTACGGTTTGATGACATGTTTGTGACTACCTGGCCGGAACCGGTCGGGATTGCCATCGGCCGGTCATGCAGCGCTCAGCGGCGGTCCAGGTCCGGGTCCTGCACGCCCTGCCGGCGCAGCTCCAGCACGGTGGGGGTGATCGCCTCGATGCGCGCATCCACCCGTGCCCGGCCTACGTAGTCCAGCGCCGGATTGCGCTTGAGCGCCTGCAGCTGCATCAGCGACTGTTCCGGCCGGCCGCTGAGGAAGGCCGCCTCGGCGTAGGCCTCGCTGGCACGCACGCTGTCGCCGGCCAACTCGCTGGCGCGGGCGTACCGCTGCTGGAAGACCGGATCGTTACCGCTTTGTGACAGCAGGGGCCGCAGCATGGCCTGCGCGCGTTGGCCCGCCTCGCGGCTGCCCTGTTCGTTCAGGATCTCGGCATAGGTCAGCGCCACCGGACGGCTGTTGGGGTGCTGACGTAGCAACTGCTCGAAGCGGCTGTTGGCCTGGGCGGTCTGGCCTGCACGCGATTCGGCCTCGCCCAGCCCCAGAGCCAGCCACAGGTTGTCCGGGCGGGTCTGCAGCAGGCCTGCCAGGGTCTGCCGGGCCTGGGTGGCGCCGGCGCGACCGCTGCGCATCACCGCCAGCGCCTGGCCATAGCGCTGGGCATCGTTGAGGCCGTCCTTCTGACGCTTGGCCAGATCGGCATACTCGCGTTCCAGCTCGGGGGTGGAATCCGCGCTGAGCACGCGCAGGCGCTCGCGGGCCCAGTCGAAGTCGCCACTGGCGCCGCGGCTGAGCTGGCCCATCGGGATGCGCAGCACGCTGCTGGGCAGCAGCGGGTTGGTTCCGCGCAACAGGGGTTCGGCCAGGCTGGGATCGGCCGGGTCCACGCGCTCCCTGCGCTCGCCGCTGGGGGTGCTGGTGGTCAGCAGCACCGTGTCCTTCTTCATCTGGTCGGCGCGGGCCTTGGCCTCGCTGATGCGGGTGATGTTGACCGGATGGGTGCGCAGGAACTCGGGCACGCTGTAGCCACCCTCGTTGCCGCGCATCGCCGATGCCATCCGCTCGAAGAAGCCGGCCATGGCGTCCACGTCGTAACCGCTGCGCGACAGGGTGCGGATGCCGAGGCGATCGGCCTCGGACTCGTTGGAGCGGGTGTAGTTGATCTGGCGCTGCTGCATCAGGCCCATGCCCGAGCTGATCGCGGCCATGGTCGCGTTGCCGGACGACGTGCTGTTGCTGGCCTGTGCGGCCACCACCGCCGCCAGCATGCCGAGCAGGATCGGGATCTGGTCGCGCTGGGCACGCTCGACCCCGCGCAGCACGTGCTGCTGGGTGACGTGGGCGATTTCGTGCGACAGCACCGCCGCGACCTCGTCCTCGCGCTCGGCGGTCAGCACCAGGCCAGCATTGACCCCGATGTAGCCGCCCAGCGTGGCGAAGGCGTTGATCTGGCGGTCCTTCATCACGAAGAACGTGTAGGGCTGGCGAGGCTGGTCGCTGTTGGAGCCGAGCCGGGTACCCATGGTCTGCAGCCAGTCGTTGACCAGCGGGTCATCCAGCAGGTAGCCGTAGTTGCGCAGCTCGCGCAGCATCATCGCGCCGTACTCGGCCTGGCGGGCCGGGGTCAGCAGCTCGCCGGCCGAGGAGCCGATGTCGGGCAGCTTCTCCTGGGCCTGGGCGAGCGGCATGGCCAGGGCCAGGGTGACGGCGGTAGTCAGTAGCAGGGCTCGCAAGCAGTGGGTCCTCGGGCAGGGCGCGCCAAGCGTGGCAGGGTGGGGGGCAACCATTCGTTAATCCACAGTGTTGCGGCCGTGGCGTGGAAATTCCAGCGCACCGGTACCATATGTAGACCGTCGATCCATCGTGGAGTTTCCCGTGACAGCCCAGACCGCCGGCGGTGCCCCCGCCATCACCATCTATTCCACCGCCGTCTGCCCGTACTGCGTGGCCGCCAAGAACTTCCTGAAGAGCAAGGGACAGCAGTGGACCGAGGTCCGCATCGACCTGGACCCGGTCGAGCGCGAGAAGATGATGGCACTGACCCGCCGTACCAGCGTGCCGCAGATCTTCGTCGGCGACGTCCACGTAGGCGGCTACGACGACATGATGGCCCTGCACCGTGAAGGCAAGCTCGAGCCGCTGCTGGCCGGGCAGGGCCAGGCATGAGCGCGGCCGACGACGGCAGCAAGGACCGCATCGCCGAGTTCACCGACTTCCGCAAGCGCATGAACGAGCGGATCCTGGGCGAGCCGAACCAGGTGGTGCGCCGCTTCTTCGCGCTGGACACGCAGACCTACCAGGCCGGCGCGCTGGACGTGAAGACCAAGGAACTGCTGGGCCTGGTGGCCTCGATGGTGCTGCGCTGCGACGACTGCATCAGCTATCACGTGGCCCAGTGCAAGGACGCCGGGGTGACCCGAGAAGAGTTCTTCGAGACCTTCTCGGTCGGCCTGGTGGTGGGCGGTTCCATCGTGATCCCGCACCTGCGCCGCGCGGTCGACTTCCTCGACCAGCTCGAAGGCGGCGCCGCCGCCCCGGAAGCGCACGCGCACTGAACCTGACGGGCGCCGGGAACCGGGCCCTGTGGCCCTCCCGGTAGTGCCGGCCGCTGGCCGGCATCCCGTGAACCCCACATGGCCGAGGTTGCCGGCCAGCGGCCGGCACTACCGGACGTGCGGGGCGCCTTCCCCGTGATCCCACAGCCCAGCAGCCCCCTTGTTGTTCAAGGGGGCGCGCCGACAGGCGCGGGGATAAGGTGGGGTGCGCGGGCAATTCTGCCTGAGCCGGGCACTGGGACCATGGTCTATTTGGGACCTCGGCCCCGGCTCAGGCATAATTGCCGGTGAAACTTCCTTTGCGCCGGCGTTTCCGGGCACGTCCGGACGGCGTTTTTCCCCCTGTTCGGAACATCGATCAATGACGCAGAAAATTACGGTCATCCGCGGCGACGGCATTGGCCCGGAAATCATGGACGCCACCCTGTTCGTACTCGACCAGCTCAAGACTGGCCTGGAGTACGAAGACGCCGACGCCGGCCTGGTGGCCCTGGAAAAGCACGGCGACCTGATGCCGGCGGTGACCCTGGAATCGATCGCGCGCAACAAGGTCGCGCTGAAGAGCCCGCTGACCACCCCGGTCGGTGGTGGCTTCACCTCGATCAACGTCAGCCTGCGCCGTCACTTCGACCTGTACGCCAATGTGCGTCCGGCCCACACCTTCCCGAACACCAAGTCGCGTTTCGACAACGTCGACCTGATCACCGTGCGTGAGAACACCGAAGGCGCCTACCTGGCCGAAGGCCAGGAAGTGTCGGCCGACGGCGAGACCGCCTTCTCCGGCACCCGCATCACCCGCAAGGGCTCCGAGCGCATCGTGCGCTACGCCTTCGAGCTGGCCAAGAGCACCGGCCGCAAGAAGGTCACCGCCGTACACAAGGCCAACATCATCAAGTCGACCTCGGGCCTGTTCCTGAATGTCGCCCGTGAAGTGGCTGCGCAGTACCCGGACATCGAATTCCAGGAAATGATCGTCGACAACTGCTGCATGCAGCTGGTGATGCGTCCGGAACAGTTCGACGTGATCGTCACCACCAACCTGTTCGGCGACATCATCTCCGACCTGTGCGCCGGCCTCGTCGGCGGCCTGGGCCTGGCCCCGGGTGCCAACATCGGCAAGGACGCGGCGATCTTCGAAGCCGTGCACGGCACTGCGCCGGACATCGCTGGCCAGGGCAAGGCCAATCCGTGCGCGCTGCTGCTGGCAGCGGCGCAGATGCTGGACCATGTCGGCCAGCCGGAAAATGCCGAGCGCCTGCGCAAGGCCATCGTGGCGACCATGGAAGCCAAGGATTCGCTGACCGGCGACCTGGGCGGCACCGGCACCACCATGAGCTTTGCCCAGGCCATCGCCAGCCGCCTGTAAGCGGCCGGCGTTCCTTGACGGAACCGCAGCGGGGCGCCTTCGGGCGCCTCGTTGCGTTGTGGGTCGGCTCGGTAGATCCACGCCATGCGTGGATGGCGGGGCTTTGGTCCGCAGCCACCCATGGGGCGGCTCTACAGGGGATTGTCTGTGCGAAATTCGCACAGATCATGTGCTTTTACATGGCTGGTTCGTGCGCCGTCCGCTCCGCATCATGTGCCCACTTTTCACCGCACAGGAGCTTGAACATGAACCTCACCGCCTTTGGTCTGGCCAGCCTGATCGGCATGGCCACCGTTACCCCCGTCACCGCTGCCGAACCGGCCCATCCCACCATCCGCCACATGGCTGGCGCACCCGTTGTGGCTTCGCTGGATGCGGCGAAGACCGCCGTGCTGGTGATCGACTTCCAGAACGAATACTTCGACGGCAGCGCTGCGCCGGGCTTCGCCGGTGGCCGAATGGTCATCCCCGATGGCGTGGCCGCACTGCGGCAGGCGAAGCGGATGGTCGAGTTCGCCGATGCCCACGGCATCCGCGTGATCCATGTACAGCACGTGTTGCCGGCGGGTGCGCCGCTGTTCGCGCAAGGCAGCGTCAATGCCGCCTTCCATCGCGACCTGCAGCCGCGCAAGGGCGAGACCGTGGTGCAGAAGGACAACGTCAGCGTGTTCGCCGGTGACTCGGCCGCAGTGCTCGACCAGGTGCTGAAGGATGCCGGCATCGACACCCTGATCGTCACCGGCCTGCAGACCCATGCCTGCGTGGCAGGTGCCGCCCGCGATGCCGCAGCGGCACCGCGTGGCTACCGCGTCATCGTGTCGTCCGATGCAACTGCCAGCCGTGATCTGGATCTTGCCGGAGGCCAGCGCATCGGTCATCGCGCGCTGCATGACGCCTCGCTGGCGCAGATTGAGGACACCTTCGGCGATGTCATGGCGACTGACGCGATCCTGGCACTGCCGGTGCGCAAGGCCGGCGACGGCGCTTGATAAGCTGACGGGGCCCGCACGCCGCGGGCCCCGCCACCTGGAGCCGCCCGCCGATGGACCATTTCGCCGCCCTGCGTGCGCTGCGCGCCATCGTCGATGCAGGCAGTTTCACCGCCGCCGCCGAACGACTGGGTACCACCCATTCGGCGATGTCACGGCAACTGCGGCAGCTGGAAGAACATCTGCAGGTTCGACTGCTCGATCGCAACAGCCGCCGGCTGTCACTGACCGAAGCCGGTCGCGACTACTACCGCGAGGCGGCAGCGCTGCTGGATCGCCTGCAGGAGGCGGATGACCGCGCACGCGCAGGGCAGGCACAGCCCAGCGGCACCGTGCGGATCAGCGTGCCGCAGGTGGTCGCCAGCCAGGAGCTGCCGCATTGGTTGCCGTCGTTCCTGCAGCGCTATCCACAGGTCACGCTGGATCTTTCCGCCGACGACCAGCTGGTTGATGTGGTCGGGGGCGGCTTCGACCTGGCGCTGCGCATCGCGCCTTCCTTGCCGGACAGCCAGCTGGTCGCGC
Source organism: Stenotrophomonas sp. 28608_Sma (assembly GCF_056486185.1). Taxonomy (NCBI): domain Bacteria; kingdom Pseudomonadati; phylum Pseudomonadota; class Gammaproteobacteria; order Lysobacterales; family Lysobacteraceae; genus Stenotrophomonas; species Stenotrophomonas sp. 28608_Sma. Next base: position 993,668 of record NZ_CM151308.1, read on the forward strand.
GCGAGCTGGCCAGCTGCCCACGCATCCTGGTCGCCGCACCGGCCTATCTGGCGCGGCACGGTCTGCCCCGGCAGGCTTCGGACCTCGCACAGCACACGCTGCTGGGTTTCAGTCCCACAGCGGCGATGTCGCCCTGGCAGCTGCAGGGACCACGCGGTGCCGCCGCGAGCATCGAGTCGGGGCAGCGCCTGCGGGTGGATGCGACGCCAGCGTTGTATGCCGCTGCGTTGGCTGGCATGGGCATCAGCCTGTTCACTGCGCTGACCGTGCAGGAGGACCTGCGTGCCGGCCGCCTGATCCGTGTGCTGCCCGCCTGGCACGCCGGACAGCGGCGCTACTTCGCGCTGTATCCGCACGCGCGGGCGCTGGCGCCGAAGGTGCGTGCGCTGGTCGAGCACCTTGCGGCGCACTACGCTGCACAGGTGGGCGCGGCGGGGTAGTCGCGCGGCAGCAACCGAGGTGGTGATGGAGTCGGTGTATCTGCTGGTCGCGCTGGGCGCGATCGTCGCCGGATTCGTGCAGGGTCTGTCCGGCTTCGCCTTCGGCATGGTGGCGATGTCGTTCTGGGCGTGGGGACTGGAGCCGCGGCTGGCGGCGACGCTTTCGGTGTTTGGTGCGCTGGTCGGGCAGCTGGTCGCAGTGTTCACCGTGCGCCGCGGTTTCAACCTGCGCCTGCTGCTGCCGTTCGTGCTGGGTGGGCTGGCCGGCATTCCGCTGGGCGTGACGGTGCTGCCACGGCTGGACATGGACTGGTTCAAGGCGCTGCTGGGTGGCTTCCTGGCGCTGTGGTGCCCGGTGATGCTGATGGCGCGCTCGTTGCCTCCGGTCCGAGTCGGCGGCCGTATCGGTGATGCGATTGCTGGCATGGCCGGTGGCGTGCTCAGTGGCATCGGCGGCTTTGCCGGGCCGGTGCCGACGTTGTGGAGCACCCTGCGAGGCTTCGGCAAGGACGAGCAGCGCGCGGTCATCCAGAACTTCAACCTGGCGATGCTGGCGGTGACAATGGCCACCTATGTCGGCAGCGGCCTGGTGAGCCGGCAGATGTTGCCGTACTTCGCCATCGTGGCACCGGCCATGCTGGTGCCGACCCTGCTGGGCGCGCGGGTCTACATCGGCATCAGCGAGGCACGCTTCCGGCAGGTCGTGCTGGGCCTGCTGACCGCGTCAGGCATCGCGTTGCTGGCGTCGTCGCTGCCGGTACTGCTGGCGCGCTGAGGGAATGACTCGTCCTGCCATAGGTTGACACCGATGGGTGGATGGTCCGGCCGCCGTCAGGCGGCCAAAGACGCCCGATGCATCGCATCGGGCGTCTGCATTTTAAGGGACAGGTGGGGGCGCTCAGCGTTGTAGATGTCTACGGCCTCAGCCACCATCTGGCGGGCTTGCCCCAGGTCCCGTGGGCGATGAAGCAGGAACTCGCACTTGAGGATCCCGTTGACTCGCTCTGCCAGAGCGTTCTGATAGCAGTCGTAGCCGTCGGTCATCGAGCAGGTCAGGCCGTGCCGCGCATGGATCTTCTGGTAGTAATCCGAGCAGTACTGGATTCCACGATCAGAGTGATGGATCAGCTTCTGCGGTGTCTTTCTCCCTTTCAGCGCCATCTCCAGCGCCTGAGCTACCTGCTCTGTCTGTAGCGTTTCATGCACGCTCCAGCCCACGATCTTGCGCGACCAGGCATCGGTGACCAGGCTCAGATACACGAACTTCCCCTGCGTCGGCAGATAGGTGATGTCCGCCACCCACACCTGCTCGCTACCGGTTGGTATTACGCATCCTTGGCCAGGTTTGAGCAGATTCGGATGCCTGCGAAAGCGATGATGGCTGTCGGTAGTCTTGTGATAAGCCCGACGTTTCGGTACCAGCAGGCGCGCTTCCCGAAGTACGTCAAACAACCGGTCACGCCCCATGGTGATTCCCGCCGCCTGCAGCTTCGGTCCGATCAAATGGTGCAACTTGCGCGTCCCGATCCGTGGCTGCCGCACGCGGCAATCGCTCACCAGCGCCAGTGCTTTGGTCTCGCTGGCGCGTCGTCGTTGATGCCGGCACCCCGCTTGATAGAACGCCTGTCGACTGATGCCGAAATGGCGGCAAGCCCTTGCCACGCTTACGCCTTTGAGGCGCCCTTGCGTGAGGACTTGCCTGAAGGCTTTTTTACGATGCGCACCCCGTAATCCTCTTTGAGGACATCCACGATGGCTTCGAAAAGCTGTGCTTTCTCGTTGGCCTCCCGCAACTGGACCTGCAGGGCCTTGATCTGTTGTTCCGGCGTCAGCGGCGTGGCCGGTCCACTTTTGGGAGAAGTCGTCATGGGGGCAGATGATGCACCACCTGACCAATCTTGCCGACCATGGCGGCGAAGCCACTTCAGAACCGTGCTGCTACCTTGGATACCGTATCGCTCCTGAGCCTTCTTATAGGTCAGTTCTCCACGCTCGACCTGATCGACCACGGACAACTTGAAGGCCAGCGAGTAATCCCGCTGACTGCGCCTGATTGTTGATTTCATTGAACATTCCTTTTCCAGAGGGAAAAGGTGTCAACCCAATTCAGGACGGGTCAGAAGAACGAAAAAGGGCGCCACGAAGGGCGCCCTTTGTCGTCTACGGCATGTTTCGGCTCAGCGCTGCTGGATCTTCGACAGCAGGCGCAGGAATTCAACATACAGCCAGACCAGGGTCACCATCAGGCCGAATGCGCCATACCACTCCATGTACTTCGGTGCACGCTGGGCGACACCGGTTTCGATGAAGTCGAAATCCAGCACCAGGTTCAGCGCGGCCACGACCACCACGAACAGGCTGAAAGCAATGCCCAGCCAGCCGGAGTCGTGGATCACCGGCACGTCGATGTTGAAGAAGCCCAGCACGAACGAGGCGAGGTAGAGCAGGGCGATGCCGCCAGTGGCGGCGACCACGCCCATCTTGAAGTTCTCGGTGGCCTTGATCAGGCCGCTGCGGTACGCGAACAGCAGCGCGAACAGGGTGCCAAAGGTCAGCAGCACCGCCTGGAACACGATGCCCGGGAACTTGGCGTTGAACACGGCCGAGATGGCGCCCAGGAACAGGCCTTCCACCAGCGCGTACATCGGTGCGGTGACCGGCGACCACTCCTTCTTGAACACGGTGATCAGCGCCAGCACCAGGCCGCCGATGGCGCCGCCCATGGCATACAGCTTGGCTCCAGCCATGACCTGGCCGTAGTCATCGATGGTCTGGTTCCAGGCGAAAGCGGCCGTCAGTACGGTCAACAGCAGCAGGAAACCGGTCTTGTTGACGGTGCCGTTGAGGGTCATGGCCTGGTCGGGGCTGGTCACCACCGAGCCACTGGCGAGGTCGAGGAAGGTGGACTCGGAAAGAGCCGGGTTGCCGCTGCGCATACGCGTTCTCCGTGCGAATGAGGGTCAGGACGGCCATCCGGCCGATGGGCGTGAGCATAGCCGATGACTGCTTTCGGCGTTGTGGCAGGTGCCGGATCTACGCATCCTGCGTTGACAGTTCCCAATGCGCTTGGCGACAATGACCAGCTCCCCGGGCATGGCCCGAGGGGATTGCAAGACCGGGGTATAGCGCAGTCTGGTAGCGCGCCTGCTTTGGGAGCAGGATGTCGGGGGTTCGAATCCCTCTACCCCGACCAATCCCACATCACGTCGGATTGGACACCGTTCCGGTTCGGGCGCCCGTAGCTCAACTGGATAGAGCACCGGCCTTCTAAGCCGGCGGTTACAGGTTCGATTCCTGTCGGGCGCGCCATTGGAATCAATGATTTATGCGCTCACGCCCGTGAACACCGGTTCCCATTCGATGGTTGCGCAATCCTGGGTGGCGAGCATTCCACCTTCCTATTTTTCGATGAAAGATACCCTTTGTATGGGGTGCAGTCGCACGGCGTGATGTCATGCAGGTTGCGGTTGACCGGCATCTGGCGACGATCGGCTCACTCCGCAGGTGCTTGAGCAGCGCCGCCTGGGATGGGGCAATGCGCCCGGCAACGAAAAAAGGCCAGCGCTATGCGCTGGCCTTTTCCATGTCGCGATGGTCGCGATGGGTGCACTCTGGTCGAGTGCACCCCGGATGGATCACATCTGTTCCAGTTCGCCCACCCGCACCTTGCCGCCACCGCCGCAGTTGCCGTGGCAGCCGCCGCTGATCGGGCCGCTGCCGCCGCCACCACCGCCGCCACCGCCGCCGCCACCACCACCGCCGCGGGAGTTGGGCGGGAGGACGGTCGAAATCACTTCGCCGGAGTCGAAACCTGCACCTCGCCACGTGTAGTTGACGCAGGAAATACCGTTACAGACGGTCAGGACATCGCCGGTCTGGACGCGCGTCTGGGCAGTCCAGACCGTGGTCCGGCCGTCATTGAGCTTCTGGACCTCTTGGGAAAGCTGCTGGTTGGTCACCGGATCGGGATACGGGGTTGTCAGCGTGCATCCGGCGGTGCAGTTGATGACGCCAGGAAGCTTTTTCGCTTGAAGGCTCCCGGCCGCCATGAACAGCAGCACGCCTGCAATGGCGGGAATGGAGTTTCTACCAAGCGAAGGGATAATCCCAATCAGTCTAGCTTTCACAATAGGTCCTTATCGTGGGATGCAACAGTTCTTGAAGATTTCGTTCGATGAAATGCGGGCTTTCTCTTTCTCTTGGCTGCTCAGGTTTTTCTCATGGTTGGCAATGTCATTGGTGGTGGCAAAACGTGGGTCCAGCCGGTTGAGGACGCGGGTGTACGCCAGGGCCGCAACGGGATCCGCAGGAACGATGCCGCCATAGGTGTAGGCCATCGCCATGTCGCTGATGACATTGACGTTCCCTTGTGATTCCAGTTCGCGCAGATATCCGGTGGCGGTGTCCTTCCACGCCTCGAGCGCCGCGGGATCACGGATTGCGTCATCAAGCGAACCGATGACTTTCTCCGGCGATCGCGAGTAGGCGCGCATCGCTTCCTGCGAGCCCATGGCGGCGGCCTTCGAAAGCCAATCGGCGTGATAGATGTCCTGATCCAGAGCCAGCGACTCACACTCTTTGAGGATTCGTTCCGACCGCTCCAGGAACCAGTTGCCGGCCCCGACCGTGGTGGCCGAATCCGCCAGCTTGTCAGCGCGATCCGAGATGAAGGTCTGGCATTGCTCGATGGTTCGATAGATTTCGTAGGTTGCCGTGGCATCTCCGGATTCGGAGCGCAGCATCAGTTGCTTGACGTGGGCAAGCGCGTCACCGGGAGGCCGGAACTCATTGCCTCTTACGATTTCGTAGGCCTTGGGGCCCACGGCCTTGTACGAGCCCGGCGGGATCTTGTTGTCCCGCTCAAGCCTTTGCGCGGCCGCCGCACCTGACGCCGGAAGCTGCCTTCCCTGGTCAGGCCGTTCATCGAGGCTGCCACTCTTCCCGGATTCCTCTGCCGTGGCATCCGCAGTTGCCTGCTGCCGGTAGCCGGACATTGCAACGGCTGCCACTGCCAGCACGGCTGCCAGCGCGACGAATCCGATTAGCCGCTTGCTCATCTATTGATCTCACCTTCATTGCAGGAACCGGCATGGTTGCAAACGCGCGCCCTGCGTTCCATGTCCTGCAGCTAACGTTGTATGAATGGATCTCCCCCATTGCCGTTCCAGATCCATTCATGATCCATTCACTTAAAGTTCACGATCTCGGCAGCGCGTCCGACGACGGATGAGCTGTTTGCCAGCGCCTGACCTTCGGTGCGTGCGGCACGCACCTTCTGGTGCTCGGCATGAAATGCGGTTTCGAAAGACGCGGGAGATGTGGAGCAGGTGCTGGCCGAAGTGCATCAACTGCGCAGGCACCAACGGCGACCTACCCTGTACTGCGGCGGTGTCACCCGGCTGGCGTTGATTGGCCTGCTGATGGGGGCGACGGCCCAACGCAGTGTGTCGTTCGACGTGATCGAAACGATGTCGCCGATGGACAGCTGCGGCCGATGTTCTCGGCCGAAGATGAGTGCTTGCACGCGCAGGGTGTGCAAGCGATTACCCGTCGTGTGTTTCCTGGCAGGACGCAGTCGCGCAATGCGATGCTTCAGTTGCTCGACGGAGCGGGCCGGCCGCGCCTGCAGTTGCAGGTCACGCCGAAGGGGGAGGCCACGCTGTCATTCCTGGATGAGCATGGGGACACCGTGCGCGTGATCCAGGCGGAGCAGCCCTGATCTCCTGTTCCGGCCCCTGCACATCAATGTGAAGAAGTGCTTGCAATTCCTTCGCGACTCCCGGAAAATGCCGGACTCGCTTCGGGGGACGGACTTCTGGTTCCACCCGCTAGCAAAGCATCAAGGTCCAGCGTCAGCCTCATCGGCGGTGGAGCGAAAGTTTCAGTGGTGGCTGTAGCTCAGTTGGTTAGAGTACCGGATTGTGATTCCGGTGGTCGGGGGTTCGAATCCCCTCAGCCACCCCACTGATTCAACCGCATCGGCGCAGCCGAAACGGTATTGCAATAAACAGAAAGCACGCTACAATGTGCGTCTGAGTTTTACGGGCCGTTAGCTCAGTTGGTAGAGCAGTTGACTCTTAATCAATAGGTCCAAGGTTCGAATCCTTGACGGCCCACCAAGACAGAAGCCACCTGGTATCCCAGGTGGCTTTTTTCTTATAAGTGTGACTCCCATCGTTTCGATGGATGACGGGTTGCAGAGCCCCGCTTGGCCGTGGATCTGCAATGCAGCGGGACCGCAGTGCTGGTTTCAACGATGTTGAAAAAAGTGCTTGCACCCACCGAGCGGATCGGGTCATAATTCGCGCCCCGATTTCGGGCTGTTAGCTCAGTTGGTAGAGCAGTTGACTCTTAATCAATAGGTCCAAGGTTCGAATCCTTGACAGCCCACCAGACGAAAGCCACTTGGTTCGCCAAGTGGCTTTTTTCTTGTCTGCGCGCCGGGTGGCATTTCATCGACTGAAACGGCGCATGGCGTGAATCTACTGAAGCGATGCTGAAATCAGGGACATACGCGTCATCAGTGTTTTCAATGCTGTGCGCTGCTTCTCACCGCATCGCGTCCCGCATCGCACCCAATGGATCTTCCGCGCCGATGGCGCATGCACGAAGGAAGATGTTGATGGCTGATATCAATCGATTGCACCGCACGCTGTGGGTTCCCTTCGCGTTGATGGCGCTGGCGGCCTGCGCACCAGCCAATGGTCCCGCGAAGACCGTTGAACGCGATGCGGGCACGGAGAGCACTCCGGCGCGCCCGGTGGGTGACGCCATGCAGATGCAGCCAGCTCAGCCTGCGGAAGCGGAGGTCCTGCCTGACGCGGTGGATGTGCAGCGCAATGCGGACGGTTCGGTGGATGTGCGCAAGGCCATGCCGGAGTCGGTGGCTCTGCGCCGTACCGATGACGGGGGCGTGGAGATCCGCAAGGGGGAGGCGCCCGCCGAACATGCAGGCATGGCACCGGCCCGCGCTGTACCGCAGCAGTAAGCCGCAGTCGTCCTGGCGGGTGGTGCGCCCGCCGGGACGGCAGCGATGCAGGGGCCGCGCGCATCGCTGCAGATTCAGTTTTGTGCAGGCCTTCCGCTTCCAGCCCCCGCCTGCGACAATGAACGCCTGAGCCGGCCACGCGAAAGTGGCGGAATTGGTAGACGCCCTGGATTTAGGTTCCAGTGCCGCAAGGCGTGGGGGTTCGAGTCCCCCCTTTCGCACCAGTGCCGGCCTGTCCCCGCCCTGATCGGGCCATCTGCGCCCCCTTGACCGGCACGCGCTGGCAGTGCAGGCCGAATTGGGCGAAACTAAAGGGCTGCGGCAAGCAGGCGCGTCCCAGACGTCGTGTCCTTACAACCGTTTCATCCCAATCATCGAGCCGGGGGCGTGGGCCACCGGTGGCAGGAGTCAACATGCAAGCTTCGATCGAATCCACCGGCAACCTGGAACGCCGCCTGAGCTTCTCGCTGCCGGAAGAGCGTCTGCAGAGCCACATCGTCGGCCGCCTGGGCGAAATCGCCCGTACCACCCGCATCAAGGGTTTCCGTCCGGGCAAGGTGCCGGCCAAGGTGATCGAGCAGCGCTTCGGCGCGCAGGTCCGTGGCGAGGCGCTGGACGGCCTGCTGCGCGAAACCTTCGATGCCGCCGTGCGTGAGCACGACCTGCGCATCGTCGGCAGCCCGCGCATCGACAAGGGCGACGAGGGTGAATTCTCCTTCGTGGCCACCGTGGAAGTGGTGCCGGACTTCGGCGACATCGACGTCAGCAAGCTGACCGTCGTGCGCCACAGCGCCGAGATCACCGACGCCGACATCGATCAGATGATCGAGAACCTGCAGAACCAGCGTCGTACCTGGGCCCCGGTCAGCCGTGGCGCGCAGGACGGTGACCTGGTCGCGGTGGAAACCTGGTCGCAGGCCGGCGAAGAGCGCCTGCCGGCCGAGGGCACCGAGAAGGGTTCGATCGTGCTCGGCCAGGGCATGATGTTCGACACCATCGAAAAGGGCCTGGTCGGCCTGGCCAAGGGCGAAGAAAAGACCCTGGACGTCGAGTTCCCGGCTGACTGGCGCGTGCCGGTGCTGGCCGGCAAGACCGTGCAGGTGACCGTCAAGGTCGCCGAAGTGTCCGAGCCGGTCGTGCCGGCGGTCGACGAAGCCTTCATCAAGAGCTTCGGCGTGAAGGGCGGCGACGTCGAGCAGTTCCGCAGCGACATCCGCGCCAACCTGGAGCGCGAGCTGAAGGGCGCTCTGATGAACCGCCTGCGCCGCGAAGTGGGCGAGCAGCTGATCGCCGCCTACTCGTCGGTGGAAATGCCGCCGCGCCTGGTCGAGAACGAAGCCCGCGCCATGCTGGCCCAGCAGGTCGAGCAGATCCGCCGCAACGGCCAGAACGTCGGCGAGATCCCGGCCGATGCCCACGAAGGCTTCAAGGAAGCGGCCGCCAAGCGCGTGCTGGTCGGCCTGCTGGTCGGTGAAGTGGCCCGCATCAACGACCTGCGCCTGGAAGCCAAGCGCCTGAACGAAACGATGCGTCTGATCGCTTCGACCTACGAAGAGCCGGAACAGGTCATTGAGATGTACCGCAACGACCCCCAGCTGATGTCTGGCCTGCAGAACCGTGTGATGGAAGAGCAGGTGATCGACTGGATCGCCGAGCGTGCCCAGCACACCGAAGAGAAGCTGTCGTTCCAGGACGCGATCCGCCAGTAAGCCCGGGCGGATCACCGGATGCCCCGCGCCTTTGCCGGCGCGGGGTTGTTGCCCCCCAAGATAGGTACCTCACGTAATGGACAACCGAACCAAAGCCCTGAACCTGGTTCCGATGGTGGTCGAGCAGACCAGCCGCGGCGAGCGTGCCTACGACATCTATTCGCGCCTGTTGAAGGAGCGCCTGATCTTCCTCGTGGGCCCGATCGACGATCACATGGCCAACGTGGTGGTGGCGCAGTTGCTGTTCCTGGAGTCGGAGAACCCGGAAAAGGACATCAACATCTACATCAACTCGCCGGGTGGCGTGGTCACCGCCGGCATGGCGATCTACGACACCATGCAGTACATCAAGCCGAATGTGAGCACCACCTGCATCGGCCAGGCCGCCTCGATGGGCGCCCTGCTGCTGGCCGCGGGCGAAGCTGGCAAGCGCTATGCGCTGCCGAACTCGCGCGTGATGATCCACCAGCCGCTGGGTGGCTACCAGGGCCAGGCCACCGACATCGACATCCACGCGCGTGAGATCCTGACCCTGCGTTCGCGCCTGAACGAGGTGCTGGCCAAGCACACCGGCCAGTCGCTGGAGACGATCGCCCGCGACACCGAGCGCGACAACTTCAAGAGCGCCTTCGAGGCGCAGGCCTATGGTCTGGTCGACCAGGTCCTGGAGCGTCGTCCGGACGAGTCGATCCAGGCCGGCTGACCGGCCATCACGGGGCCAGGGAGGCCCCGTTCCTGCAGGGTCGGGCGGGACTGGTGTCCCCTCGGCCCTGTGCTATTCTCGAATCGAACCCCCGTTCAGCGGGTGGGGTAACTGGGTAAGCGAAGCATGAGCGAAGACCGCCAAGGTCGTTCCACGGACACCGGCAAGATCCTCTACTGCTCTTTCTGCGGCAAGAGCCAGCATGAAGTGCGCAAGCTGATTGCGGGTCCGAGCGTATTCATCTGCGATGAGTGCGTGGAGCTGTGCAACGACATCATCCGTGAGGAACTTGAGGAAAAGGCGCAGTCGGCGCGCAGTTCGCTGCCCAAGCCGCGCGAGATCCTCGAGGTCCTCGACCAGTACGTGATCGGCCAGAACCGCGCCAAGCGCACGCTGGCCGTGGCCGTGTACAACCACTACAAGCGCATCGAGAGCCGGCAGAAGAACGACGACGTCGAACTGGCGAAGTCGAACATCCTGCTGGTCGGCCCGACCGGTTCGGGCAAGACCCTGCTGGCCGAGACCCTGGCCCGCCTTCTCAACGTGCCGTTCACCATGGCCGACGCCACCACGCTGACCGAAGCCGGTTACGTGGGCGAGGACGTGGAGAACATCATCCAGAAGCTGCTGCAGAAGTGCGACTACGACGTCGAGAAGGCGCAGCAGGGCATCGTCTACATCGATGAAATCGACAAGATCTCGCGCAAGAGCGAGAACCCGTCGATCACCCGCGATGTGTCCGGCGAAGGCGTGCAGCAGGCCCTGCTGAAGCTGATCGAAGGCACCGTGGCCAGCGTTCCGCCGCAGGGCGGCCGCAAGCACCCGCAGCAGGAATTCCTGCAGGTGGACACCAAGAACATCCTGTTCATCTGCGGCGGCGCGTTCGCCGGGCTGGACAAGGTGATCCAGGCCCGTTCCACCGACGTCGGCAGCATCGGCTTCGGCGCCAAGGTGAAGAGCAGCGAGCGCAAGCAGGAAGTGGGCAAGGTGCTGGCCGAAGTCGAGCCGGAAGACCTGATCAAGTTCGGCCTGATTCCCGAGTTCGTCGGCCGCCTGCCGGTGGTGGCGACCCTGGAGGAGCTGGATGAGCCGGCCCTGATCAAGATCCTGACCGAGCCGAAGAACGCCATCACCAAGCAGTTCAAGAAGCTGTTCGAGATGGAGAACGTCGAGCTGGAGTTCCGCCCGGACGCGTTGTCGGCCATTGCCCGCAAGGCGCTCAAGCGCAAGACCGGTGCCCGCGGCCTGCGTACCATCGTCGAATCGGTCCTGCTGGACACCATGTACGACCTGCCGTCGCAGGAAAACGTCAGCAAGGTGGTGGTGGACGAGTCGGTGATCGAGCACAAGTCCGAGCCGTACCTGATCTACCAGTCCCCAGCGGCCCCTGAACAGAAGGCCGCAGGCGCCGAGTGATCCTTCCAGGTTGTTGATTGGAAAGGATTTTCAAGGAATGCCTTGCATCTGAAAGCCGATGGCCCCATAACGGGGCCATCGGCTTTTTTTGTCTCCGGAAGATGCCCTCCCGGAGGCGGTTTTCCCCCTTCCCTGGAGCCCCCATGGCCCGTTCCCCAAGTGAAACCCTCGACCTGCCGGTCCTGCCGCTGCGCGACGTAGTGGTGTTCCCGCACATGGTCATCCCGCTGTTCGTCGGCCGTGACAAGTCCATGCACGCGCTCGAACAGGCAATGGAGGCGGACAAGCGCATCCTGCTGCTGGCGCAGAAGTCGGCCGAGACCGACGACCCGCATGCGGCCGACCTCTATCAGGTCGGTACGCTGGCGCAGGTGCTGCAGTTGCTGAAGCTGCCCGACGGCACCATCAAGGTGCTGGTCGAAGGCCTGTCGCGCGTGCAGGTCACCCACGTCGACGAGCGTAACGGTTCGCTGCACGGCCAGGCCGTGGAGATCGACGCCACCGACGAGCGCGAAGCACGCGAGGTGGAGGCGATCGCCCGCTCGCTGATGTCGCTGTTCGAGCAGTACGTGAAGACCAATCGCAAGCTGCCGCCGGAGCTGCTGCAGACGTTGTCGGGCATCGATGAGCCGGCCCGCCTGGCCGACACCATCGCTGCGCACATCAGCGTGCGCCTGGCCGACAAGCAGCGCCTGCTGGAAACGCTGGCCGTCGGTGACCGCCTGGAGATGCTGGTCGGCCTGGTCGATGGCGAGATCGACGTGCAGCAGATGGAAAAGCGCATCCGCGGCCGCGTGAAGTCGCAGATGGAGAAGAGCCAGCGCGAGTACTACCTCAACGAGCAGATGAAGGCCATCCAGAAGGAACTGGGTGACCTGGACGATGCACCGGGCGAGCTGGAAGAGCTGGCCCGCAAGATCGCCGAAGCCGGCATGCCGAAGGCGGTTGAAGCCAAGGCACGCAATGAACTGAACAAGCTCAAGCAGATGTCGCCGATGTCGGCTGAAGCGGCCGTCGTGCGCAACTACCTGGAGTGGTTGCTGGGCGTGCCGTGGAAGAAGCGCAGCAAGGTGCGCAAGGACCTGAAGGCCGCACAGGACACCCTCGACGCCGACCACTACGGCCTGGAGAAGGTCAAGGAGCGCATCCTTGAATACCTGGCGGTGCAGTCGCGCGTGAAGCAGATGAAGGGCCCGATCCTGTGCCTGGTCGGGCCGCCGGGCGTGGGCAAGACCTCGCTCGGCCAGTCCATCGCCAAGGCTACCAACCGCAAGTTCGTGCGCATGTCGCTGGGCGGCGTTCGCGATGAAGCCGAGATCCGTGGCCACCGTCGTACCTACGTTGGTTCGATGCCGGGCCGCATCGTGCAGAACCTCAACAAGGTCGGCAGCAAGAACCCGCTGTTCGTGCTCGACGAGATCGACAAGATGTCGATGGACTTCCGTGGCGATCCGTCGTCGGCGCTGCTGGAAGTGCTCGACCCGGAGCAGAACAACGCGTTCAACGACCACTACCTGGAAGTGGACCTGGACCTGTCCGAAGTGATGTTCGTGGCCACCTCGAACTCGCTCAATATTCCCGGCCCGCTGCTGGACCGCATGGAAGTGATCCGCATCCCCGGCTACACCGAGGACGAGAAGCTCAACATCGCCACCCGCTACCTGGTGCCGAAGCAGATCAAGGCCAACGGCCTGCAGCCGGAAGAGCTGGAGATCGGCAGCGATGCGATCCAGGACATCGTGCGCTACTACACGCGCGAATCGGGCGTGCGCAACCTGGAACGCGAGATCGCCAAGATCTGCCGCAAGGTGGTGAAGGAGATCGCGCTGGCCGGTCCGCAGCCGGTGAAGGCGAAGAAGGGCGCGAAGAAGTCCAAGGCGCTGGTGAGCGTGTCCAGCAAGAACCTGGACAAGTACCTGGGTGTGCGTCGCTTCGATTTCGGCCGCGCCGAGGAAGAGAACGAGATCGGCCTGGTCACCGGCCTGGCGTGGACCGAAGTCGGTGGCGATCTGCTGCAGATCGAATCGACGCTGGTGCCGGGCAAGGGCCAGCTGATCCTGACCGGCCAGCTCGGCAACGTGATGAAGGAATCGGCGTCGGCGGCGTTGTCGGTGGTGCGTTCGCGCGCCGTGGGCTTTGGCATCGACAGCGACTTCCTGCAGAAGCACGACGTGCACCTGCACGTGCCCGATGGTGCCACGCCGAAGGACGGACCGAGTGCCGGTGCGGCAATGGTCACCTCGCTGGTGTCGATGCTGACCAAGGTGCCGGTGCGTGCCGACGTGGCGATGACCGGTGAGATCACCCTGCGTGGTCGTGTCACCGCCATCGGTGGCTTGAAGGAGAAACTGCTGGCCGCACTGCGCGGTGGTATCCGCACGGTCATCATTCCGGAAGAGAACCGCAAGGACCTTGCAGATATTCCGGCCAACGTCACCCGCGATCTGGAGATCGTGCCGGTGAAGTACATCGAAGAAGTCCTGGACCTGGCGCTGGAGCGCCCGCTGGCACCGAAGAAGGCGCGCAAGAGTGCGCAGCGTGTCACGGTGCGCAGCAAGGCCAAACCGAGTGGAAGCGCGCGCGTCAAGCATTGACGCGCGCTGTCCGATGGCCCGAAACCCGCGTCGTTGCTGGCTTTCCAGCTTGCGTGGGGGTAGGGCCACTGGTATAAAAGCAGCACTCGCGAATGAGTGATCGCTGTCAGCGATGACTGAATCGGCGAACCGTTTCCACATGGCGGCCGCATGCAGAAGGCGTGCGGTTGCTTCCCTGTCGAATAAGCGGAACCCACCGCCAAAGGAGTTGTAGAGAATGAACAAGACCGAATTGATCGATGCCGTTGCTGAAGCTGCCGACCTGACCAAGGCCGAGTCCAGCCGCGCTGTCGATGCCGTCGTTGCTGCCGTCACCAAGGCGCTGAAGGACGGCGATGCGGTCACCCTGGTTGGCTTCGGTACCTTCCAGGTCCGCGACCGTGCTGCGCGCACCGGCCGCAACCCGAAGACCGGCGACACCATCAAGATCGCTGCTTCGAAGAATCCGTCGTTCAAGGCTGGCAAGGCCCTGAAGGATGCTGTAAACTAAGCGGCTCGCTGGGGTGCTTAGCTCAGCGGTAGAGCGTCTCCTTTACACGGAGAGGGTCGGGGGTTCGAAACCCTCAGCACCCACCACAGCACCGCGGTAAAAGTTTGAGTGTGGAGCGGTAGTTCAGCTGGTTAGAATGCTGGCCTGTCACGCCGGAGGTCGCGGGTTCGAGTCCCGTCCGCTCCGCCATTCAACGAGGCCTCCGGCCAAAAGCTGGAGGCTTTGTTTTCTCCCCGGTCCAGGCCGGTGGGAAAACAGGAAATAGCAACAATGCGGAGCGGTAGTTCAGCTGGTTAGAATGCTGGCCTGTCACGCCGGAGGTCGCGGGTTCGAGTCCCGTCCGCTCCGCCACTACATCGAGGCCCCCGGCCTAAAGCTGGGGGCCTTGTCTTCTCACCGACAGGTTCGGAAGGAAGGCGAAAAGGTTTTTGCAAGAACGGAGCGGTAGTTCAGCTGGTTAGAATGCTGGCCTGTCACGCCGGAGGTCGCGGGTTCGAGTCCCGTCCGCTCCGCCATTGCAGAATTCTTAAGTCCCTGTGAAAAAACTTTGAAAAAAGTGTTCATCGGGCTGGGTTTCCAGGGAGTCTTCGGATATACTGGGCGCCTGCAAAGTTTCAGCGCGGAGCGGTAGTTCAGCTGGTTAGAATGCTGGCCTGTCACGCCGGAGGTCGCGGGTTCGAGTCCCGTCCGCTCCGCCAACTTTAAAAGCCCTCGGCGCAAGCCGGGGGCTTTTTCTTTGTGCCCTGCGGCAGCAGGCCTGCCGAGGTGCTGACGGCACAGGTCCGCGGAGATCGGCGCAGGCCGCGCCGGCGCTGCTTTTGGTCCCTGCGACGAAGCGGGTTACACTGCCGGGCTCGCCAATCAGGCCTTGTGATTCCTCACCATGCTGCAGAAACTCCGCGACAAGACCTCAGGCTGGATCGTCACCGTGATCCTGGGGCTGCTGATGATTCCGTTCCTGTTCGTGATCGACAACAGCTACCTCGGTGGCGTTGGCGCACAGAACGTGGCCAAGGTTTCCGCGCCGCCGACTTGGTGGCGTTCGGCACCGTCGTGGTGGCCGGTGCGCATGCTGTGGCAGCATCATGAGATCAGCGCGCAGGATTTCCGCACCCGCTTCGAGCAGGAGCGCATGCGTGAGCGCCAGCAGCAGGGCGAGAATTTCGACCCGCGCGCGTTTGAAAGCACCGAAAACAAGCTGGCCGTGCTCGATCAGCTGATCGACGAACAGGTCGTGCGCCTGGTCGGCGAGCAGGCCGGTGTCGTGATCGGCGATGGCGCGGTGCGCGAGTACATCGCCACCATCCCGGCCTTCCTCGATTCGAACGGCAAGTTCAACGAGAACAACTACCGCCTGGCTCTGGCCGGTGGCAATCCGCCGCGCACGCCGACCCAGTTCCAGGAACTGGTGCGTGAGAGCCTGCAGCAGTCGGTGATTCCGTCGGGCCTGCAGAACTCGGGCTTCGTTACCCAGTCCGAGACCGAGCGCCTGCTGAAGCTGCTGGGTGAGACCCGCGACGTCGAACTGGCCGCGCTGCCGGAGGTTCCGGCCGATACCGCGCCGGTCACCGATGAGCAGATCAAGCAGTGGTACGACAGCCACGGCAAGGATTTCCGCCAGGCCGAAAGCGTGTCGCTGGAATACGTCGAGATCAATGGCGCCAACCTGCCGGCACCGACCGCGGCCGACGAAGCGACCCTGCGCAAGCGCTTTGAGGACGAGAAGGCGAAGTTCACTTCGCCGGAACAGCGCCAGGCCGCGCACATCCTGATCACCGGTGACGGTGCCGAAGCCAAGGCGAACAAGATCGCCACCGAAGCCAAGGCGGCGGGTGCCGACTTCGCTGCACTGGCCAAGGCCAATTCGGAAGACCCGGGTTCGAAGGACCAGGGCGGTGATCTGGGCTGGGTCGAGCGTGGCGCGATGGTCAAGCCGTTCGAAGACGCCCTGTTCGCCGCCAAGGCGGGTGACGTGATCGGCCCGGTCAAGACCGACTTCGGCTACCACGTCATCAAGGTCGCCGCGGTGCGTGGCGGCGAAGGCAAGTCGTTCGAGGAAGTGCGTGACACGCTGGCCGCCGAGCAGCTGAAGGCCGACGGCGAGCGCGGCTTCAACGAGCTGGCCGGCCACCTGGTCGATGCCATCAACAAGAGCCCGAGTGATCTGGCTGCTGCGGCCAAGGAAGTGAACCTGCCGCTGCAGACCCTGGGCCCGATCACCCGTGCCACCGCCAGCGGTATTGCCACTGATCCGGCCGTGCTGCGCGCCGCCTTCTCCGAAGTGCTGGTGCAGGATGGTACTGCCAGCGACCCGATCGCCCTGGGCGGTGCCACCAACCACAGCGTGGTCATCCGCGTTGCCGCGCATACCCCGGAACAGGCAACGCCGCTGGACAAGGCGCGTGAACAGGTGATCGCCGCGATCCGCGCCGACCGCCAGCGCCAGGCCAGCGACAAGGCCGCCGACGCCGTGCTGGCCAAGCTGAAGGCGGGCGCCACCCTGCAGTCGCTGGCCGCCAGCGAGAAGCTGCAGCTGAGCCCGATGCCGGGCCTGCCGCGCAGCCAGCCGGTGCCGACCCCGGAAATCAACCGCGCGATCTTCAGTGCGCCGGTGCCGGCGGAAGGCAAGCCGAGCTACGGCAAGGTCGACGTCAACGGCCACGCGCTGCTGTTCGCCGTGAACAAGGTCAACCCGGGCGACATCAAGGAAGTGACCGCCGAGCAGCAGAAGCAGCTCAAGGATCAGCTGAGCCAGATCGACGGCATGGCCGCAGCCAAGGCCTACGTCGAGGCGATGCGCAGGAAGTTCGTGATCCAGACCACCGAAGAGAACCTGTAAGCCTCGCGGCGGGGCAGGATCGAAGAAGGCCCGGCAATGCCGGGCCTTTTTTTATGCCTTGACCCGTCCTGAATTGGGTTGACACCTTTTCCCTCTGGAAAAGGAATGTTCAATGAAATCAACAATCAGGCGCAGTCAGCGGGATTACTCGCTGGCCTTCAAGTTGTCCGTGGTCGATCAGGTCGAGCGTGGAGAACTGACCTATAAGAAGGCTCAGGAGCGATACGGTATCCAAGGTAGCAGCACGGTTCTGAAGTGGCTTCGCCGCCATGGTCGGCAAGATTGGTCAGGTGGTGCATCATCTGCCCCCATGACGACTTCTCCCAAAAGTGGACCGGCCACGCCGCTGACGCCGGAACAACAGATCAAGGCCCTGCAGGTCCAGTTGCGGGAGGCCAACGAGAAAGCACAGCTTTTCGAAGCCATCGTGGATGTCCTCAAAGAGGATTACGGGGTGCGCATCGTAAAAAAGCCTTCAGGCAAGTCCTCACGCAAGGGCGCCTCAAAGGCGTAAGCGTGGCAAGGGCTTGCCGCCATTTCGGCATCAGTCGACAGGCGTTCTATCAAGCGGGGTGCCGGCATCAACGACGACGCGCCAGCGAGACCAAAGCACTGGCGCTGGTGAGCGATTGCCGCGTGCGGCAGCCACGGATCGGGACGCGCAAGTTGCACCATTTGATCGGACCGAAGCTGCAGGCGGCGGGAATCACCATGGGGCGTGACCGGTTGTTTGACGTACTTCGGGAAGCGCGCCTGCTGGTACCGAAACGTCGGGCTTATCACAAGACTACCGACAGCCATCATCGCTTTCGCAGGCATCCGAATCTGCTCAAACCTGGCCAAGGATGCGTAATACCAACCGGTAGCGAGCAGGTGTGGGTGGCGGACATCACCTATCTGCCGACGCAGGGGAAGTTCGTGTATCTGAGCCTGGTCACCGATGCCTGGTCGCGCAAGATCGTGGGCTGGAGCGTGCATGAAACGCTACAGACAGAGCAGGTAGCTCAGGCGCTGGAGATGGCGCTGAAAGGGAGAAAGACACCGCAGAAGCTGATCCATCACTCTGATCGTGGAATCCAGTACTGCTCGGATTACTACCAGAAGATCCATGCGCGGCACGGCCTGACCTGCTCGATGACCGACGGCTACGACTGCTATCAGAACGCTCTGGCAGAGCGAGTCAACGGGATCCTCAAGTGCGAGTTCCTGCTTCATCGCCCACGGGACCTGGGGCAAGCCCGCCAGATGGTGGCTGAGGCCGTAGACATCTACAACGCTGAGCGCCCCCACCTGTCCCTTAAAATGCAGACGCCCGATGCGATGCATCGGGCGTCTTTGGCCGCCTGACGGCGGCCGGACCATCCACCCATCGGTGTCAACCTATGGCAGGACGAGTCACCTTCGCGTCGTCTGTGGCGCGCTTGAGCTTTGGTAGTGGTCGAGCTTGCTCGACCGCCTTTTGTAGAGTCGTGCAGATGCAGTCGAGCATCGCTCGACTCTACAAAGAGCAGATACAGCGGGGTTGGAGCGCGTCAGTCCTCGACGCGCAGCACTGCGCCGGGCTTCAGCACGCTGCTGCCACTCAGGCCGTTCAGCGACAGCAGGGCCTTTACCGGCATGCCGTAGCGGCGGGCGATGGTCCAGGCCGACTCGCCATCACGCACGGTGTGGCGGCGGCTGCGCGGGCGGTCGGCGATCGCGGCCACGGTCTTGGCCATCTGCGGCGTCGGTGTGGTCGTGGCAACCGGTGCGGTGCTGGCCACCAGCGTGGTCGCGGCTTCCGTCACCGTCGCATTGGCGGCCGAGACCGGGGCCAGGACCCGAGTGGTTCCGGAGGCGCGGTTGCCGGCGGCCAGGGCCGGGTTGAGGCGGGCGATCCTGGCGGGGTCCAGGGCGCGCTGTGCGGCCCACTGCTGGACGCTGGTGCCGGCCGGCAGGGTGTGGTCCTTCAACACCGGCACGGTGCGGTCCAGCGAGGCCATCACGCGAGGCTGGTCCTCCACGTCTTCCAGCACGCAGGCCAGGGCATGCAGCTTCTCGACATAGGCATGGGTAACCGGCGACAGCCCCGGCAGGGCTGCCGGCTTGGCATTCTGCGCGTTCATGCCGGCCTTGCGCATGGACTGCAGCACCCGGTACTCGCCGGCGTTGTAGGCCATGGTGGCCAGTCGCCAGTCGCCGCCGAACATGCCGTGCAGGGTTTTCAGGTAGCGCACCGCGGCCTGGGTGGAATCAACCGCCGACAGGCGGCCGTCGTAGCCGTTGGCCATGGGTACGCGGTGGTTGCGCGCCGTGGTGGCGATGAACTGCCACAGGCCGGTCGGGCCGCTGCCGTTGCGGGCATTGGGCCGATAGCCGCTTTCCACGAATGGGATCAGCGCGAATTCGGTGGGCAGGTTCGCCTTGCGCAGCTCTTCGACCACATAGCCGAACAGCACCAGCGCATCGTCATCCTGGTTGGCCAGGCGCGAGGGGGCGTGGGCGAACTGCTTCTGCCAGCGCGGGCTGGTAGCCTCGGCATCGCAGCTGGGCTCGGCCAGGCCGTCGCGGAAGCTGGTGAAGATCTCCTGGCCATTGCGCACCGAGGGCGCAGGCAGCGCGGACGGATCCAGCGGCAGCGCCGCAGCGGCGGTCAGGTTCTGGCTGATGCCGGCGCCCAGCGACTGTGCGCCCGCGGTTCCGGCCAGCCCCAGGGCAAGGCCCAGGGCCAGCGGCAGACTTCGGCGCATCATGCGCGGAAGCCGTCTTTCCAATGCCGGAGACCGGCCATCACGTCGACGTCGTCCACGACGTCACGGCCCAGGTGTGCCGACACCGACGCACGGATCGGTGCAGCGTGCACACGCAGGAAGGGATTGCAGTCGAATTCGTTGGCCAGGGTTACCGGCAGGGTGGAACGGTCATCGCGGCGCATGGCCAAAGCCTCCTCTTGGCGCTGCCACAAGGCAGCGTTGGCGGGGTCGACATGCCGCGCGAAGACGGCATTTGACACGGTGTACTCATGAGCGCAACAAAGCAGCAGTTGCGCGGGCAGGGCACCCAGCTTGCGCATCGACGCCAGCAGCTGGGACGGCGTACCTTCGAACAGGCGTCCACAGCCCAGGCTGAACAACGAATCTCCGCTGAAAAGATGTTCAGCAGTGTGAAACGCGATGTGGCTGCGGGTATGCCCGGGCACGGATAGTACGTGGAACGTCCGGCCCAGTGCCTGAACGCGTTCACCTTCGCCGACCCGCTCGGTGGCCGTGGGAATGCGTTCCTCGACCGGCGCGATGACCCGTACGCCGGGGAAACGCGCCTGCAATGCCGGCACGCCACCGATGTGGTCGTCGTGGTGATGGGTGAGCAGGATCGTGTCCACGCGCATGCCCTGATCGGCCAGTGCGAGCACTGGCGCGGCATCGCCGGGGTCGACGACCACGGCAGCGCCCTCGTTGTCGATCAGCGTCCAGATGTAGTTATCCGCAAATGCGGGCAGGGCAGTCAGTCGCATAGAATTGGACCATGCCCGCGCTGCAGAGCACCCGTCAAGCGAGCCAGACCCCGTGGTTCGACAGCGAACCGGCGGAGGCCTTGCGTGTGCTGGAGCGGCAATTGCTGCTGCCGCAGCTGTCGGTGCTGCCGGCGCAGCCCTGGCTGTGGATCGCACCAAGTGCGGCCTGGCTGGACGATGCACAGTTGGGCGGACGCGGTCTGCGCCTGTTCCGGCAGGGGCAGGGCTATGCCGGCGACACCCGTTGTGCGCTGCCGCTGCCGCTGGCCAATGAAAGCGTCAATGCGATCGTGCTGCAGCATGTCACCACCGGCGATGCCGACCTGCTGCTCGACGAGTGCGAGCGCGTATTGATGCCGGGCGGCCATTTGTGGCTGAGCAGCCTCAATCCGTTCAGTCCGTATCGCACGCGCTGGCGCCAGCATGGGCTGGTGGTGCGCACGCCGCAGCGGATCCGCCTGCTGCTCGGCCGTCATGGGCTGGAATGCAACGATATGCGTTACCTGGGCCCGCTCTGGCGCGGTGCGGGCAGCCGTCGTCCCGGAGGTTGGGCACCGCTGCGCGCGGCCTGCCTGTTCCATGCGGAAAAACGCACGCTGGCCCTGCCTGGGCCGAAACCGCTGCCGGTGCGCTGGCACGGCACCGTAGCTACCTGATTCTGGAGTTGTATTGAAAACCATCGAAATCCACACCGACGGTTCCTGCCTTGGCAATCCCGGCCCCGGCGGCTGGGCTGCGCTGCTGCGCTACAAGGGCCACGAGCGCGAACTGAGCGGTGGCGAGGCGCACACCACCAACAACCGGATGGAGCTGATGGCGGCCATTTCCGGGCTGGAGTCGCTGACCGAGCCGTGCAACATCGTGCTCTATACCGATTCGCAGTATGTGCGGCAGGGTCTGACCCAGTGGATGCCGGGCTGGATCCGCAAGAACTGGAAGACCGCTGGCGGCGATCCGGTAAAGAACCGCGAGCTGTGGGAGCGCCTGCAGGCGGCCACGCTGCGGCATCAGATCGATTGGCGCTGGGTGAAGGGTCACTCCGGCGACCCGGACAATGAGCGGGTGGATACGCTGGCCCGCAACGCGGCGATCCAGATCCGCGACGCCAGCCCGGTAAACTGAGCCCATGCGTCAGATCATCCTCGATACCGAAACCACCGGCCTGGAGTGGAAGAAGGGCAACCGCATCGTCGAAATCGGCTGCGTGGAGCTGTTCAAGCGCCGCCCGACCGGCAACAACTATCACCAGTACATCAAGCCGGACTGCGAGTTCGAACAGGGCGCGCAGGAAGTCACCGGCCTGACCCTGGAGTTCCTCGATGACAAGCCGGACTTCGCGCAGATCGCCGACGAGTTCCTGGCCTTCATCGATGGCGCCGAGCTGATCATCCACAACGCGGCGTTCGACCTCGGCTTCCTCGACAACGAGCTGTCGCTGCTGGGGCCACAGTACGGGAAGATCACCGACCGCTGCACCGTGATCGATACCCTGGTGATGGCGCGCGAGCGCTTCCCGGGCCAGCGCAATTCGCTGGATGCGCTGTGCAAGCGGCTGGGCGTGGACAACTCGCACCGTGCGCTGCATGGCGGCCTGCTCGATGCGCAGATCCTGGGCGACGTCTATATCGCGCTGACCTCGGGCCAGGAAGAAATCGGCTTCGGTCTGGGCGATGACGATGGCGGCGCTGCCGGTGCGGCGCTGCAGGCCTTCGATACCAGCAAGCTGCTGCCGCGCCCGCGCGTGGTGGCCACGCCGTCGGAGCTGGAAGCGCATGCGGCGCGACTGGAGCGGCTGCGCAAGAAGGCTGGCCACGCGCTGTGGGATGGCCCGAAGGTGGAAGAGCCCGCCAGCGCGTAATGCCTGGAGTGGAGTAGTGCCGGCCGCTGGCCGGCAGCGTCGCATCCACGCATGGCGTGGATCTACCGGTTAGTGGCAGCGCACCAGGATCACGCTGATGTTGTCGCGGCCGCCGCCATCGAGCGCGGCGGCGACCAGCGTGTCCACGCATTCCTGTGCGCTGGCATCCTCGAAGGCGAGGGTGCGCGCGATGCTGCGGTCGTCCACTTCTTCGGTCAGGCCGTCACTGCACAGCAGCAGCTGCATGCCCGGACGCAGTTCGCCGCTGGTGGTGGCCACGTTCAGATGCGCCGGATCGGTCACGCCCAGCGCCTGGGTGACCACGTTGCGGTGCGGATGCGCACGCGCCTGTTCGGCGGTCAGGTTGCCCTGCGCGACCAGCTCCTGCACCACGCTGTGGTCCTGGCTGAGCTGGGCCAGCTGTCCGTCGCGCCACAGGTAGGCACGGCTGTCGCCGACCCACGCCACTTCATAGCGGTTGCCCTGTACCCGTGCGGCGACCACGGTAGTGCCCATCGGCAACGTGTCGTTGCGCCGGCGCGAGGCGCGGATGATCTCTTCGTCGGCGGTGCGGATGGCCTGCGCCAGCGGTGCGCCGCGGCGGATCTCGCGCACGATGGTCTCGCGCGCCAGCGCGCTGGCCACTTCACCGCAGGCGTGCCCGCCCATGCCGTCGGCCACCAGCCACAGGGCCAGCTCACTGTCACCGTAGTAGGTGTCCTCGTTGAGCTCGCGGCGCATGCCGGGGTGGGTGAGGTGTCCGAATTCGATCATGGGCGCTGGGGCGGGGTGTTGCTGGGGAGACAGGCATCATCGGGTGGCTGCGCGCATCCGGCAAGGCGTGCGCTCAGGAAATTTTCACTTCGTTGGCCGGAATGACTTGTCGTTGGCCTCACTTCCTCGTATGATGCGCGTCCCCGGTCCGCCGGGGACCACCCGGAGAGGTGGCAGAGTGGTTGAATGTACCTGACTCGAAATCAGGCAGGCGTTTATAGCGCCTCGGGGGTTCGAATCCCCCCCTCTCCGCCAGATTAAAGAAAAAGGGCTGCCGAAAGGCAGCCCTTTTTCTTTAATCTGGCGCGGGACGCGCCGCGCTCTGCGCGTCGCCCCACACGTTGCTGCGCAACCTGTGGGCCCCTTCCTTTGCCGGCCTCTCCCCGCCCCTGTCGGGGCAGGTGCATCAGTAGATCCACGCCATGCGTGGATGCTGTTCCTGCTGGCAGGCTCATCCACGCATGGCGTGGATCTGCCCATTCCATCGCGAGCTGCGGGTTAAACTGCCTGCCTCACCTGTTGGAGCTTTTTCCCATGACCGCTGAAATCCTCGTCCCCGTTTCTTTCGGCGAGCTGCTGGACAAGATCTCGATCCTGCAGATCAAGTCCGAGCGCATC
The DNA here is from genome assembly GCF_056486185.1 of Stenotrophomonas sp. 28608_Sma. NCBI lineage: Bacteria > Pseudomonadati > Pseudomonadota > Gammaproteobacteria > Lysobacterales > Lysobacteraceae > Stenotrophomonas > Stenotrophomonas sp. 28608_Sma. The sequence goes on from NZ_CM151308.1 coordinate 1,017,590, forward strand.
AGTGACGAGGGCAAGCTGGCCAATGTGCGCAAAGAACTGTCGGCGCTGGAGCAGACCTGGATGGCACACCCGGCGGCGGTGAAGGACATCGCCAAGCTGCGTGCCGAGCTGAAGGCGGTCAACGAGCAGCTGTGGGACATCGAGGACGACATCCGCCTGAAAGAGAAGGCGCAGGCGTTCGACCAGGGTTTCATCGACCTGGCGCGCAGCGTCTACCTGCGCAATGACGAACGCGCGCGCATCAAGAAGGCGATCAACCTGGCGCTGGGTTCGGCGTACGTGGAAGAGAAGTCCTACCAGGATTACGCGCAGCGCGCGTAATCCGGGGCAGCCTGCTGCTCACCCCAGGTGGTCGGCGACGTAGCGTTCGAACGCAGCGATACCGTCTTCCACGGTGATCAGTTCCATCACATCGTCGAACTCGATCTTGGTGCCCCACTTCAGATCCGAGGCCTGCTTGGCCAGGTACTTGCGCGCGGCATCGTCGTAGCGGTCCACGCAGTAGCGGCGGTCGGAATAGGGACCGCTGCGGTTCGGGTTGCTGGCCGCGTGCAGGCCCAGTACCTTGGCGCCCATCGCGTTGGCGATGTGCATCGGGCCCGAGTCCGGGGTCATCACCAGATTGGCGCGGGCCAGCAGCGCCGGCAGCTGCTTCAAGGTGTCCTTGCCGACCAGGTCAAGCGCCGGTGTGTGCAGCTGCGCCTGGATGGCATCGGCCATGCTGCGCTCCAGTTCGCTGCGGCCTCCGCACAGCACCACCTGCCAACCGCGCTGTGCGGCGTGGTTGGCCACGGCGGCGTAGCGGTCTGCATACCAGTTGCGGCGCACGTGGCTGGAACAGGGCGAGATCATCAACACCGGGCGGCCATCGTCCTGCCATTGCGCGGCAGCCCACTCATACGCGGACTGTGGCACCGCCAGGTTCCAGCTGACCTCGGTCTGGCGCAGGCCAAGGGGTTCACAGAAACTGCCGATGGCATCCAGCACATGGATGCCGGGGCGGTCGGGGATGCGTTCGTTGATGAAGAGACCATGCAGGTCCTTCGAGCGGCTGCGGTCATAGCCGATGCGACGCTCTGCGGGAATGAAGGCCGACAGCAGGTTGGCGCGGAACGCCACCTGCATCTGCAACAGCGCTTCGAAGCGCCCCGGCGGCAGCTGCCTGCGCAGTTCCTTGACCCCGGCCATGCCGCTCTTCTTGTCGTAGGCATGGAAGGTGACACCGGGCAGGCCGTCGAGCAGCTTGTGGCCGGCCTTGTCGATGATCCAGTGGATCGGCGTATCCGGGCGCGCAGCCTGCAGGGTGCGCACCAGGGGCACCACGTGGGTGACATCGCCAAGTGCGGACAGGCGCAGGAGGCACAAGGAGGAGGACGCTGATGCCATGTGTTGTTAGACTCAATGAAATGGTCGCATTCGACGCCAATGAAGCGCTGACGCCATGCCGCGAGGGTCGCGGCATCGGGGCCATTCTGTTCGACCGCGAGCGGCTGCGGCAAGCCGAGATCGGCCTGTTCTCGCCCCAGCACTGGGGCAGCAGGGCTCGGCCGGTGGGCGAGGGCGGTCGTGGCAGCGCCTGGTTCGTCGATGCGCCGTTCGGCGCCAGCGTGCTGCGCCACTACCTGCGCGGTGGCCTGGCGGCGAAGATCAGCCATGATCAGTACCTCTGGCGCGGCGCGGACCGGACGCGCAGCTTCGCCGAATTCCGGCTGATGCGCGCGCTGCGCGAGAAAAAGCTGCCGGTGCCCCGGCCACTGGCGGCGTTCTACATGCGCGAGGGCCTGCGCTACCGGGCTGCGATCCTGATGGAGCGGATCGAGGGTGTCCGTTCGCTGGCCGACCGCGCGCTGGTCGCGGGGCGGGGCGCACCGTGGGAGGAGACCGGGCGGCTGATTGCCCGCTTCCATCGTGCCGGCCTGGACCATGCCGACCTCAATGCGCACAACATCCTGTTCGACGGCAATGGCCACGGCTGGTTGATCGACTTCGACCGCGGGGTGATCCGCATCCCGGCGACCGCCTGGCGCGAACGCAATCTCAAGCGCCTGCTGCGCTCGCTGATCAAGCTGCGCGGCGAGCGCAGCATGGAAGACGTGCAGAAGGATTACGCGCGGCTGCGCCGCGCCTACGACATGGCCTGGAACCGGGGCACCTGATGGACTGGTCGTTGCGTTTCCTCGGCGTCGGCAATGCGTCGGCGGTCGAGCTGGGGTCGCCGATGTCGGTGATCGAACGGGACGGTCGGCCGTGGCTGACCATCGACTGTGGCGGCGAAGGCCTGACCGCGTTCAAGGCGCACTACGGCCACATGCCGCAGGCGTTGTTCGTCACCCATGTGCACCTGGACCACGTAGCGGGCTTCGAGCGCCTGTTCGTCGATACCTTCTTCAACGTGCACCGGCGCGGCAAGGTGCGCCTGTACGTGCCCGCCACGGTGGTGCCGCTGCTGCACAAGCGCATCGGTGATTATCCGAATGTGCTGGCCGAGGGCGGTGCCAACTTCTGGGATGCGTTCCAGCTGGTCGTGGTGGGCGAGGCGTTCTGGCACGAGGGCGTGCGCCTGGAAGTGTTCCCGGTGCGCCACCACTGGCCGGAGACGGCCTATGGCCTGCGTCTGCAGGGCGCGCTGACCTGGAGCGGCGATACCCGGCCGATTCCGGAGATGCTGGCCCGCTTCGCCAACGACAATGAACTGATCGCGCACGACTGCGGCCTGCACGGCAACCCGTCGCACACCGGCGTGGACGACCTGGAGCGCGAGTACAGCGCCGAACTGCAGGCGCGGATGATGCTCTACCACTATGCGAGCGCGGCCGACGGCCAGGCGCTGGCCGCGCGGGGGCACCGTGTGGCGCAGCCGGGGCAGTGCGTGCCGCTGGCCAACCCCACTGCAGCGCACGTGCTGGTGCAGGATCCGCCGTGAGCGGTGCTGGCCAGCCCGCCGACACGGCGCTGGCTGCCGAGCTGGAGGCGCTGGAACGCGCGCTGCATGCGCCGCAGGTGCGGGCCGATCGCGAGCAACTGGCGGCACTTCTGGACGAGGATTTCAGCGAGATCGGCAGTTCCGGGCGATGCTACGGCCGTGATGCGGCGTTGCAGGAGATCCCGCTGGAGCGCGCTCAGGTGCTGATCGAATCGGAACAGTACGCGGTGTGGCTGTTGGCCGAGGATCTGGCCCAGGTGCGCTACCGCAGCCGCTATCACGTTGATGGCCAGGCCCAGGGCTGGGTGTTGCGCAGTTCGCTGTGGCGACGGCATGCGCAGGAATGGAGGGTGGTGTTTCACCAGGGCACGCCTGAGGCGCGGTAGCGCCGGGCCATGCCCGGCGAAAAGCGCCAACCAAGATTGGCAGCTACCAGAAGTGGGGCCACGCCCGAAAAGGCGATGGCCCCGCCGGCTGACCTCGGCGCCCGCGTCGATCGATACCGTTGCTGCCTTCCGGCCCTGGCGGGATTTTCGACCTAGCGTCGCGAGGGGCCGACGGGGCCACCATAGAGACGTTGGCCGCCCAGTGGGCGGCCGGTTCACGGATCAGGGGAAGCAGCGCGCGATGCGCCGGAGACCACAGCCGGACTGCACATCGGCTGGCCGATGGCAGACGGCAACTATAGCGCAGGCAGGTACATCGACGCCAGCTTCGTGCACTGAATCGGCTGTAACCCGCGTCTGCCGGCAACGCCCCGCGCCGACCGGCGTTGCTAGAATGCCGGCCAGGAGGAACGACCTCCCCCGCATCGGGAATCAATGACCAGGACGGCCTGGCCCTACCAAGAGGAGGGCTGTCATGGCCTGGATCTATCTGTTGTTCGCCGGCCTGCTGGAAATCGTCTGGGCCGTGTCCATGAAGCAGTCCGAAGGCTTCACCAAGCTCACCCCTACCGTGGTCACCATCATCGGCATGATCGCCAGCTTCTGGCTGCTGGCGGTGGCCATGCGCAGCCTGCCGCTGGGCACCGCCTACACGATCTGGACCGGCATCGGCGCGGTCGGTGCGTTCGTGGTCGGCATCGTCTTCCTCGGTGAGCAGGTCAGCCCGATGCGGATCGGTGCGGCGGTGCTGATCGTTTCCGGCCTGGTGCTGATGAAACTCTCGAGCAGCTGAATGCATTTAGTTGGGCGGAGAAAGGAATCTCCGCCTGCTGCAGGTATATGCATTTTCGGCAAAACCATTTTGTCCTCCCGTTTTATTTGACGTGCGTCATGAAAATAACGAGCGTGATTCACATGCCGCTGGCGCCATCGGCCGCACAGTGCCGCCATTCGTCATGCGAAATCGGGGAGTTTTCGCCTTGACGGACACGTTGACCTGCCTTTTCCAGGTGCGGTCGCGTGAAGATGTGAAGATTTTCAGAAGTTAATGACGCCAGGCCTTGTTCCCGTGTCGGGAGCCGGGGTGGGCCGCATTGTCTTCAAAAAACCTGCCTGCAGTGCCATCCGGTCTTTTCATGGAGATTTACCGATGAACCGCATTTACCGTCTGGTTTTCAATCGCGCCCTCGGCGTAATGCAGGTTGCTTCGGAGGTCACCCAGAATCCCGGCGGAAGCGCGGTCTGCGCAGGGCGGGTGCCGCGATTGCGGGCGCACCAGTTGGTGGTGGCATTGGCTGCCACGCTGGCCAGTGGTTCGGCCTTCGCAGCGTGCACTGGCACCACGACCGTCAACTGCGACAGCTCCACCAACATCAACAACTACGTCAACCCGACCAGCGGCCTGACGTTGAACATCGCCAATGGCGCGGTGTTCAGCGTGCCTCTGCTGTTGGGCGGCAATGCGGTGACGTTGAGCGGCAGCAACACCACGGTCAACAACGCCGGCACGATCGATCCGTTCCTGACCGGTGGTCTCAGCCTGGCCGCGGCCGGCCTGGTGGTCGGCAACAACACCGCCGGTGGCAGCGCGATCACGGTCAACAACCAGACTGGCGGCCAGATCAAGGGCATCTTCAACATCGGCACTTTGCTGGGTTTCGGCGGCCAGGCGGTCACCGCGCAGAATGCCGCAGGTGGGACCACCACGCTGGTCAATGATGGTTCGATTGGAATGTCGCTGCTGGGGATAGGGCAGCTTGCGGATGCGACGTCGGTGGTGACCTATGGCGGAGCACAGGCCAACGTGACCAACCGTGGCAGCATCACCGGTCGTGTCGGCCTGGGTGCTTCGACAGGCAATACGTTCACCAATGCGGGCACGATCACGGGCAGTGTGCATCTGGGTGATTCCACCGGCGGCAATACCTTCACTGCCGTGGCAGGGTCCACCGTGGTTACCGGTGGCGGTAGCGCACCTGCAGGCCTGCTCGCCGGCGTAACCGGGGTCAAGGTCGCAGCGGCGGGCACGGTTGATGCAGGCATCGGCACCGGTGCCGCCAACAACACCCTGGTGCTGCAGGACAACGCCAGTAACAACGGGCCTGCGTCGAGCATCGGCTGGACCAACTACATCGGCTTCCAGAAGCTCACCGTCAACAGTGGCACCTGGAACCTGCAGGGGCCGTGGTCGGGCACGGGCGCGATCACCCTCGGTGGTGGCGTGGTGAACTTCAACAACAACGCCGCATTCGGTTCCGGCCTGTTTACCGTCACTGGCGGCTCGATCGCGGCCAGTGGTGCAGGCCTGTCGCTGGGCAACAATTTCACCCTCAATGGCGGGTTGAACCTGGGCGGTGCCCAAGGCTTCGGTTTGAGTGGCGTGCTATCCGGTACCGGTGGGCTGACGGTCAACAACACCGGCATTGTCACCCTGGGCGGTGCGAACCTGTTCAGCGGTGGCGTCAACCTCAATGCTGGCGGCCTGGTGCTCGGCAATGCCGGTGCGCTCGGCAGCGGCAGTCTGACCGTCGGTGGCAACGCTTCGCTGGATACCTCGGCCAACTTCAATCTGGGCAACAACCTCGTCATCAACGGTGGCGGCACGCTCAACCTGCTGGGCAGCAACGCGCTGGGCCTGAATGGTTCGATCTCCGGCGCTGGCAACCTGATCAAGGCGGGTCCGGGTACCCTCACCTTGAATGGTGCCAACCTGCTTACGGGCTCCTTCGCGGTCACCGGTGGTGCGCTGGCATTGGGCGCCGGTGGCAGCCTGTCGCCGACAAGTGCGATCTCGCTGAGCGCAGGTACCAACCTCGATCTCTCGGTTGCGGCCAGCCAGACCATCGGCTCACTCGCCGGATCCGGTGCGCTCAACCTTGGCGCGCGCAGCCTCACGTTGGGTGGCCTGAACACCAGCACGAGCTTCTCCGGCGTCATCGGCGGTGTCGGCGGCGCGCTGGTCAAGGTCGGTACGGGTACCCAGACCCTGTCGGGCGCCAATACCTTCACAGGTGGCGTCACGCTCAACGGCGGTGGCCTGCTGCTGGGCAATGCAGGCGCGCTGGGTACTGGAACACTTAGTGTTGGCGGCAACGTGTCTCTCGATGGCACCGGGGCGCTCGCTCTCGCCAACGCGGTCAATCTGGGCGCGGGCAGCATTCTCAATCTGTCCGGCAACCAGGCATTGACCTTCAATGGCGTGATCGGTGGCTCCGGCAGCCTGGTCAAGAACGGCGCGGCCACCCTGACCCTCAACAACGCCAACACGTTTGGTGGAGGGCTGTCGCTCACGGCTGGAGGACTGGTGCTCGGCAACGGCGGTGCGCTGGGAACTGGCGCATTGAATGTCGGTGGCGCGGTGACGCTTGATGCCAGCTCGGCACTGACCGTGGGCAACGGCATCAACCTGGGGGTGGGTGGTTCGCTCAACGTGCTGGGCTCCAACGCGCTGACGCTGGGCGGCGTGATCGGTGGTACCGGCAGCCTGGTCAAGAACGGCGCCTCCACGCTCACGCTGGGTGGGGCCAACGCATTCACCGGCGGTCTGAACGTAAACGCAGGAAAGGTGGCACTGGCCAGTGGCGGCAGTCTGGCGGCCACCGGGGCGGTGAGCCTGGCGGGGGCCGGCGCCGAACTGGACATCTCGCTCGGCGGCAACCAGACCATCGGTGCGCTGTCCGGTGCGGCAGGCAGCATCCTCTCGCTGGGCGGCAGCACGCTCACCTTCGGTGATGCCACCAACCAGGCATTCGGCGGCGTGATCGGCGGTACCGGTGGCCTGGTCAAGCAGGGAACGGGCACGCAGACGCTCAGCGGCGCCAATACCTTCAGTGGTGGCCTGAACCTGGCGGCCGGTGGCCTGTTGCTGGGCAACGGCAGTGCACTCGGTACCGGCGCGTTGACGGTCAGCGGCAATGGCTCGCTCGACGCAACCGCAGCACTGAATCTGGGCAATGCCATCAACCTTGGCGCGGTGCTGACGCTGCCGGGTAGCCAGAGCCTCACCCTGGGCGGCAACATCACCGGCACCGGCAGCCTGACCAAGAACGGTGCCTCGCTGCTGACCTTGAACGGCACCAATGCCTTCAGCGGCGGCCTGAACCTCAATGCCGGCAGCCTGCTGCTGGGCAACAGCGGTGCACTCGGGACGGGCGCATTGAGCGTGGGTGGCAATGCATCGCTCGATGGCAGCACGGCGTTGAACCTGGTCAACAATGTCACTCTGGGCAGTGGGGCCGTGTTGTCGCTGCCGGGTTCGCAGGCGATCACGCTTGGCGGGGTGGTTTCCGGAGCCGGTGGCCTGGTCAAGAACGGCGCCAGCACGCTCACGCTCAACGGCGCCAACAACTTCGCCGGTGGGCTGACGCTCAACGGCGGTGGCCTGATGCTGGGCAACGCTGGCGCGCTGGGAACCGGGCTGCTTGCCGTGGGCGCGAACGCGACCCTGGGCAGTACGGTGGCATTGAACCTGGGCAATGCCATCGATCTCAATGCCGGTGCGCAGCTGAGCCTGACCAGCAATGAGAATGTTGCTCTGGGCGGACTGATCACTGGCACCGGTGGCCTGATCAAGACCGGCACTGGCGTGCTGTCGTTGAACAACAGCAACACCTTCAGTGGTGGTCTGGCGCTGAACGCGGGCGGTCTGTCGGTCGGCGCCAACGGTGCGTTGGGTACCGGTGCACTGAACATCGGCGGCAATGTTTCTCTGGATGCGAGTGCCCCGGTTTCGCTGGTCAATGCAGTGAACCTGGGCGCCAATACGCTGACCCTGCCGGGCAGCAGCAATCTCACTCTGAGCGGTGTGGTGAGTGGTACCGGTGGCCTGATCAAGGACGGCGCCTCGACGTTGACGCTGTCCGGTACCAATACTTTCCTGGGAGGAGCCACGGTCAACGCCGGCACCCTCGCGCTGGGTGCCGGTGGCAGTCTTGCGGCGGGCGGGGCAGTGAATCTTGCCGGTGCCGGCGCGACGCTGGACATCTCCGCAGCGGGTGCCGGGCAGACCATTGGCGCGTTGAACGGCGTGGCAGGCGGCAATGTGGCATTGGGCACGCAGACCCTTACTTTCGGTGGCGCCAGCAATGGCAGCTTTGCCGGTGTCATCGATGGCAGCGGTGGGCTGATCAAGGTCGGTGCTGGCGTGCAGACGCTGTCCGGTGCCAATACCTTCAGTGGCGGTGTCGCGCTTGATGCAGGTGGCCTGATCCTCGGGAATTCGGGGGCGCTGGGCACGGGCACGCTGGGCATCGGCGGCAACGTCAGCCTGGACGGAACGACGGCACTGAACCTGGCCAACGCCGTGAACTTCGGTGGGGGTACGCAGCTGACGCTGGGCGGCAGCAGCGATCTCACCCTTGCAGGCGTGGTGGCCGGCAGCGGCAGCCTGATCAAGAACGGTGCAGGCCTGCTGACGCTCAACAACACCAACACCTTCGGTGGCGGTCTGACCTTGAACGGTGGTGGCCTGGTGGTCGGCGCGAACGGCGCACTCGGTTCCGGCACGCTGGCGGTGAATGCCAGCACCACGCTGGATGCGGGTGCTGCAGCGACGCTCGGCAATGCGGTCACGCTGGGCTCGGGTGTCGCACTGACATTGCCGGGTAGCAATGCGCTGACGCTGTCGGGTGTGATCGATGGCAACGGCAGCCTGATCAAGAACGGTGCCACCACGCTGACGCTGTCCGGTGCCAACACCTATACCGGTGGTACCACCATCAACGCCGGTACGCTGGCACTGGGAACAGGTGGCAGCCTTGCCGCGGCGGGTGATGTCATGCTGGGCGCAGGCGCTGGCTTCGATATCTCCGGTGCCGGCAGCAGCCAGACCATCGGCGCGCTCAACGGTGCGGGCGGAAGCACACTGGCCCTGGGCGGAAACTCGCTGACCTTCGGCACAGCGACGAACGCTGCGTTCGATGGCGTGATCAGTGGCGGCGGCGGCCTGGTGAAAGTGGGTGCAGGCGTGCAGACGTTGTCCGGTGCCAACACGTTTGGCGGCGGCGTGACGCTCAACGCAGGCGGGCTGGTGCTCGGCAATGACGTGGCGCTGGGCTCTGGCGCGCTCACCGTCGGCGGGGCCGCCACGCTGGACACCACCGGTCTGGCAGCACTGACCAACAACATCGCGCTTAACGCAGGCCTGACCGTACTGGGCACCAATGCGCTGACGCTCAACGGGGTGATTTCCGGTACCGGCAGCCTGACCAAGGATGGTGGCGCAACGCTGACCTTGAACGGTATCAACTCCTATACCGGTGGTACCAACATCAACGCCGGCACACTGGCGCTGGGTGCCGGTGCCAGCCTGGCGGCGAGCGGTACCGTGAACCTCGCCACCGGCGCGACGCTGGATCTGTCGGCCGGCAGTGGCACGCAGGTGTTCGGCACCCTGGTCGGCAACGGTACGGTCAACCTGGGCGCCAATTCGATCGAAGTCGGCGGGGCGACCAATGGCACCTTCAGTGGCTCGATCGCAGGTACGGGTAGCCTGACCAAGGTCGGTGCGGGCATCGAGACGTTGACCGGTGCCAACACCTACACCGGCGGCACCTTCATCAATGCCGGCACACTGGCGATCGGTCCGGGCGGCAGCCTGGCGGCCACCGGTGCAGTGACACTTACCGCAGCGGGAACCGGCTTCGACATCTCGACGTCCGGTGCCAGCCAGACCATTGGTTCGTTGGCCGGGGTGACCGGCTCCACGGTCACTCTGGGCGCGCAGTCGCTGATCCTCGGCGGCAACGGCAACAGCGTGTTCGACGGCGCGATTTCCGGCACCGGTGGCCTGGTCAAGAACGGCACCGGCATCCTCACGCTGGGCGGCGCCAACCTGTTCAACGGCGGCCTGGCGCTCAACGGCGGTGGCCTGGTGGTCGGCAACAGCGCCGCGCTCGGCAGCGGTGCGCTGACGGTGGGGGCCAGCGCTACGCTGGATGCTTCGACCGCGGCCAACCTGGCCAACAACATCACGCTGGCATCAGGTGCCAACCTCAACCTGCTGGGCAGCAATGCACTGACCCTGGGCGGCATGGTTTCCGGTACCGGTGGGCTGATCAAGAATGGTGCGGCCACCGTGACCCTGACCGGTGCGAACACCTACACCGGAGGCACCACCATCAACAGCGGCACGCTGGCGATCGGCGCCGGCGGTAGCCTGGCGTCGACCGGCGCGGTGAACCTGGCAGGTACCGGTACCCTCGATATCTCTGCGGGCAACCAGAGCATCGGTTCGCTGGCCGGCGTGGCCGGCAGCACGGTGGCACTCGGTGGCAGCGCGCTGACCCTGGGTGGCACGGTAGACAGCACGTTCAACGGTGCGATCACCGGCAATGGTGGCCTCGTCAAGAACGGCGCAGGCGTGCAGACCCTCAACGGCGCCAGCACCTTCAGTGGCGGTGTAACGCTCAATGCCGGTGGCCTGGTGGTCGGGAACAATGCTGCGCTGGGCACCGGGGCGGTAACGGTGGGTGGCAACGGTACGCTCGATTCGAACACTGCGGTGACGTTGGCCAACAACTTCGTCCTCAACGCCGGGCTGACCGTGCTCGGCAGCAACAACCTCACCCTCAACGGCAGCCTGAGTGGCACCGGCTCGCTGACCAAGGAGGGCGCGGCAACGCTGACCTTGAACGGTGCCAATACCTATACCGGTGGCACCTTCATCAATGCCGGTACGTTGGCATTGGGCGCCGGCGCGAGCTTGAATGCCAGTGGCATCGTCAACCTGGCCAGTGGTGCGACCTTCGATCTGTCGGCGGGCAGCGGCACGCAGCAGTTCGGTACCCTGATCGGCAACGGCACGGTGAACCTGGGCGGCAACACCTTGACCATTGGTGGTCCCGTCAATGGCACGTTCAGTGGTTCGGTGGGGGGTACCGGTGGGCTGATCAAGGAAGGCACCGGCACCCAGACCCTGACCGGTGCCAATACCTTCACTGGTGGCACCACCATCAATGCGGGCACGCTGGCGATTGGCGCCGGAGGAAGTCTGGCAGCGAATGGCGCGGTGACACTGGCCAACGCCGGAACAGCGTTCGATATTTCTGCCGGTGGTGCGCAGAGCATCGGATCACTGGCGGGTGTTACCGGCAGTACGGTTGCGCTCGGCGGCAGCACGCTGACCCTCAATGGCGTAGGAAACACGACCTTCGCTGGTGACATTACCGGTACCGGTGGCCTGGTGAAGAATGGTGCAGGCATCCAGGGCCTGACCGGCAGCAATACCTTCAGCGGTGGCGTGGCACTCAACGCCGGTGGCCTTGCCTTGGGTAACAACAATGCACTGGGAACCGGCACGCTGACCGTGGGCGGCAATGCCAGCCTGGACGGCACCAGCGCGCTGACGCTGGCCAATACCGTGCAGCTGGCCAGTGGCACGCTGACCCTTGCCGGCAGCAACGCGCTGACCTTGAACGGCCCGATCAGCGGCGCTGGCGGCCTGCTCAAGGATGGCGCAGCAACGGTCACCCTGGGCGGTGCCAGCACCTACACCGGTAACACCACCATCAACAGCGGCACGCTGGCGGTGGCGGCCGGTGGCAGCCTGTCGGGTGCGAGCACGGTGAACCTGGCCGGTGCCGGTACGCTGGACATCAGTGCCGGTGGCAACCAGAGCATCGGAGGCCTGGCCGGCGTAACCGGATCCAGCGTGGTGCTGGGCGGTGCGACCCTGACCACCGGCGGCAACAACGGCAGCACCACCTTCGGCGGTGTGCTCAGTGGCACCGGTGGCCTGGTGCAGAGCGGCACCGGCACGCTGACCCTGAGCGGCGACAACGTCTATACCGGTGGCACCACCATCAACGGTGGCAGCACGCTGCAGCTCGGCAACGGTGGCAGCTCCGGTTCGGTGCTGGGCGACATCACCAACAACGGCAGCCTGGTCTACAACCTGGGCAGCACCGCAACCGTGGGCGGTGTGGTCAGCGGTAGCGGTGGCCTGACCCAGGCTGGCAGCGGAACGCTGGTGCTGACCGGCAACAACACCTATACCGGCGGTACCACCATCAATGCCGGCGGCACGTTGCAGGTGGGCAACGGTGGTGCGACTGGCGCGATCGTCGGCGACATCACCAACAACGGCGCGCTGGTGTCCAACGTGGCGGGCAACACCACGCTGGGCGGCACCATCAGCGGCAGCGGTGGCCTGACCCAGGCCGGCGCTGGCACGCTGACTCTGACCGGCAACAACACCTATACCGGCGGCACCACCATCAATGCCGGTGGCACGCTGCAGGTCGGCAATGGCGGTGCGACCGGTGCGATCACCGGCAACGTCGCCAACAACGGCAGCCTGGTGTTCGACGTGGCGGGCAACACCACGGTCGGCGGCGCGATCAGTGGCAGTGGTGGCCTGACCCAGGCCGGTGCCGGCGTGCTGACGCTGGTCGGCAACAACACCTACACCGGCGGCACCATCATCACTGCCGGTGGCACGCTGCAGGTGGGCAATGGTGGAGCGACCGGTTCGATCGCTGGCGACATCACCAACAATGGTTCGCTGATCTCCAACGTCGCGGGCAACACCCTGCTGGGCGGCACCATCAGTGGTACGGGTGGCTTGACCCAGGCGGGCAGTGGCTCGCTGGTGCTGACCGGCACCAACACCTACACCGGCGGTACCACCATCAATGCCGGCGGCACGCTGCAGCTGGGCAATGGTGGTGCGACCGGCTCGATCGTCGGCGACATCACCAACAACGGCACGCTTGTGTCCAACGTCGCGGGCAACACCACGCTGGGCGGCACCATCAGCGGCAGCGGTGGCCTGACCCAGGCCGGCAGCGGCACACTGACCGTGACCGGCAACAACACCTACACCGGCCCGACCACCATCACTGCCGGTGGCACCCTGCAGGTGGGCAATGGCGGCGCGACCGGTGCGATTGGCGGCAGCGTCACCAACAACGGCAGCCTGATCTTCAACGTGGGTGGCAACACCACCGTCGGCGGCGCCATCAGCGGCAGCGGTGGCCTGACCCAGGCCGGCAGCGGCACGCTGATCCTGGGCGGCAACAACACCTACACCGGCGGCACCACCATCAACACCGGCGGCACGCTGCAGGTCGGCAACGGCGGCGCGAGCGGATCGATTGCCGGCAACGTCAGCAACAACGGCAGCCTGGTGTTCAACGTCGGTGGCAATACCACCGTTGGCGGCACCATCAGCGGCAGCGGTGGCCTGACCCAGGCCGGCGCTGGCACCATCACCCTGACCGGCAACAACACCTACACCGGCGGCACCACCATCAACGCCGGTGGCACGGTGCAGGTTGGCAATGGCGGCGCCAGTGGCTCGATCACCGGCAACATCACCAACAACGGTGGGCTGATCATCAACACCGGTGGCAGCACCACGCTGGGCGGCAGCATCAGCGGTGACGGCAGCATCGTGCAGGCCGGTCCGGGGGGCCTGAACCTTGGCGGCAACAGCGGTGGTTTCAGCGGCACCGGCCAGGTCACCGGCGGTGGCCTGAATGTCACCGGCAACATCGGCGGCCAGTGGACCATCGGCAGCGGTACCACGCTGTCCGGCACCGGCACCATCGGGGGTACCGGTGGTGGCGTGACGGTATCCAGTGGCGGCGTGCTGTCGCCGGGTAATGGCCCAGGCAATGGCAGCGGTGCGGGCAATGGCACCGGCACGATCACGGTGGGTGGCAACCTGACCTTGTCGCCGGGCAGCACGCTGGGCATCGATCTGGGTGCCACCGGCAGCGACACGGTGCAGGTGGGTGGCAGTGCCAACGTGGGTGGCAGCAGCGTGCAGGTGAATACCATCTCGCCGAGCACCAGCTACCAGCAGGGCCAGCAGTACACCGTGGTCAATGCGGGCGGTGGCGTGAGCGGGCAGTTCGCTTCGGCGAAGACGCCGTCGGCCTTCCTGACCATCACCCCGGTCTACACGGCGAACACGGCCAATCTGCAGATCGATGTGGCGCAGACCGCAGCCTTCACCACGGCGGCGAAGACGCGCAACCAGTACAACACCGCCGCAGCGCTGGACAGCCTGCCGCAGAGTGGTCCGGCGCTGGGCCTGTACAACACGCTGCTGATGTATGACGCGGGTACCGCGCGCGCGGCCTTCGACCAGCTGTCCGGTGAAGTGCATGCGGCCAGCCGTGCGGTGCTGTTGTACGACAATTACCTGGAAGAGGGTATCCGCCAGCGTCTGGGCAGTGAGCTGCCGACCGTGCGCGGTGAGCGTGCCTCGGCCTGGCTGGCCGGCAGCGGCAAGGTGTTCAGGCAGGATGGTGATGGCAACGGCGACGACATCCGCTCCAACCGCAATGCGCTGATGGCCGGCGTGGACTGGCAGCTGGGCGAGCACGTGGTGCTGGGTGCAGCGGCCGGCAACGAACGGCTGGATACGCGCCTGTACGATCGCAGCTCGCGCGCCCGCCTGCGTGGCAACACCTTCGGCCTGTATGCGCAGGGTCAATGGAACAACGGCTTTGCGGTCGGTGGCAGCGTGTCGCGCGGCGACTACCGCACGCGCACCACGCGTGAGGTGCCGCTGCTGGGCCAGACCCTGTACAGCCGCCAGGACTCGGATGTGACCATCGCCCAGGTGGAAGGCAGCTGGACCTGGACCCACGGCAGGACCCAGCTGCAGCCGTATGTGCAGTTCACCAAGCACTGGGTCGACAGTGATCGCGCGGTGGAGCAGGGCGGCACTGCTGCGCTGGCGCTGGAAGGCGGCAAGGACACGCTCAATGTCAGCACCGTGGGCGTGCGGGGCCGCTGGGACGTGGGCAGCGGCGAGCGCTTCCCGGCACAGCTGACGGTCGGCCTCGGCTGGCAGCATGCTTCGGGTGACACCGACGTGGCCAGCCGCAACCGCTTCGCGGTCGGCGGCAATGCGTTCGATGTGTACAGCGCGGTGATGGCACGCAACGCGCTGGTCAGCCAGCTGGGCGTGGCGGTTGGGCTCGGCCGAAACAGCCAGCTGTCGATGTTCGTGCAGGGCCAGCACGGCGACGGTCGCCGCGACGTCGGCGGGCAGATCAACCTGCGAGTGGGCTTCTGAGGGGAGCGGGCCAGCGGTAGAACCACGGCGGGCGTGGATGGGACCGGGGCGGGAGCGCTAGAGCTCCCGCTCCATTTCCACGGCGTCGATCCCGGCACCGTGGCCATCGCGCACCACACGTGTCACCTGGAAGCCGAGACCGGAATAGAAGCCTTGGGTGTGTTGGCTGGTACTGAGCGTGACGCGATTGATCGAGGGATCCACTTCGGCCTGGCGCAGGCGCGCCAGCGCCAGTTCGCGGCCCAGTCCATGCCGGTGCAGCGCGCGCTGCACCATGCCCCAGCAGAAACCGGCACTACCATCGCCGCGTCGCGACAGGCCGCCACAGGCCACGATGCGGTGGTCGCGCTCGATCACCTGGAAGGCGCAGTCCATGGCCTGCTCACGCAGGAAGCGTTCAAAGTCGCTGCGCTCTTCGGGCGCGAAGTAGGTGGGCACGTTGCTGTCGAAAATCGACAGGCAGGCGCTGGCATCTGCGGGTCGGTAGAGGCGGAGGTTCATGGGCCCACGATAGACGATCGTCAGTAGATCCACGCTACACGTGGATTCATGGGCCCGATGTCGTGCGTGTATACCTTACGCCGAAATACCGGTCAGATTCACTGGCTTGCCTTTTGCCTCCGACGTCCAACAGCATTCCCCTGTGAACTCATCCTTCGACTTGATACTTTTGCCATGAGTAGACCTGAATAATATCCAGTGATGGCGCCGGGGATTGGTGCTATTGCCTGGTCATAACAGAAGTTGTTTATCACTTGTTCTTTTCAATAGGCTTTGGGTCGGACTCTATCGTGTCTTTTTTGACTTCTTCCAAGAGGTCTCGAAGTTCTCTCTGGGCAAGCCACTCACGAAGAAGTGAAAAGCTCATAAATGCGTACCACGCAAAGATGGCTGCTGCTACAAGAAATGTGATTCGTTGCTCAGGTAGTTCTTTGGAGAAGTGCTTTTCAAGCGCTGGATCAGACCAAAGTTCGCAAAGAATTTTGCGGTCATCTTTATGAAAGCCAACTGGAGGCTCGGCAGCGTCTTGCTCTTTATCGCAAGAGGCTTTGTTGATTACGGCTCTGTCGCCGAAAGGTCGAACTGCGCGAGCGTCCTCTTGGGAGAGCCACAGCCAAGTGTCAGTGGCTTTCAACGAGACGAGCAGCTTGCTGCTCGCTGCCACTGCCGAGAAGCCAGCGGTCGAGAGTATCAGAACAAACAAGAGTATCCCTGGAAGAGCGAGCCATGCTCCGTGAGGCACCCGGCTGGGATTTAGGGAGAGAGTTTTTAAATTGAATGCCCAGCCAGATCTTCCTATCAGATCGAGCGGAATGTTGGTTCTGTCAGAGAATTGCGACAGGTTTTGCGCGTCGCGAATCGTCCTTGCTTTCACGCCGTGTGTCATTCTAAAGCTGACCAGCGCCGTTTGATCTGCAATGCTCTTCTTGATGATGGGATCTTCGATCTCATCCTTTGCGATAAAGAATCGCAGTAGGCGAACGTTGACCGGATGGAACGAGCCGACACGCCAGCAGATTATAAGTGCCGCTGCCGAGATGCCTAGGATGGACCCAATCGCAACATCGCGGGTCAAAAAACTAATCCAGTCCATGGAGTGCTTTCCTTCTAGTATTGGATGGTAGTACGTCCGCTGAGAGTGCCATCCGGTTCATGGGTGCGATGAAGCGTCAGGTCGTGCCGACCTGTTCCCTTGGCCAAAGGTTCGATGAGCGCGTCCACATCCTTACCTTAGTGGTGATCTCGTTCATTGGCAGCCCCGAACTGCGTTCAAGATCTCAGCATAGCGCGATGCCAAGATGATGCCTGCAAATGGGCTTGGCACAGATGCGTGGTTTACAGACTTCGTTTGATGCCCATCTGGTCCAGCTTGGCATGGAAATCGGAGGAGACTCGCCGGCGGAAGTGCCAATAGCCGGTGGGAGAGCGGAAGAGGTGATGGGAAATTCACATTGGATTGTGTCCCGATTTGTGTCCCGTCTGACGCTCCTCCAGAAAGGCAAAACCCCCGCGTTAACAGGGGTTTGCGTAATCTGGCGGAGAGAGTGGGGTTGTCGGGTGCATCCATGCCCCGATCCCGATGCGCGTTGCACCTCGGGACCCGCCTGCGGCGGTCCGGTTCTGCTCCTGCAGAACCGTCGAACCCCGGCGTGGCTTCTCACCACCCATCCCATCCGCCAGACAAACGCAAAAGGGCCACCCTGTGGGCGGCCTTTTTGCGTTTGTCTGGCGGAGAGAGGGGGATCGGATCGACCCGACCCTAACCCCTTGACCATGCAACAGATCGCAAACCGGACATGTGTCCTGTGTTGTGACCCTGATTATAGCCGCATCCGCACAGAAGCTGGGAGTGAAATGTGATGTTTTACTTCTGCTGCGGAAGATATTCCTTGGACGGCTTCAATAGTCCGTAGCATTTCCCGTATTCGGCTCCCAGCCGGGAGGTTTTTTCTTCGTGGCGCTAAGGAAGTGCATAATGATGGATCTAAGAGATCCCCATGCTGCCACGACAATGCCAACAATCAAAAACAAAACGTCGGAATAGCCTAGCGTTATCGTTTCACTATTTGACAGCTTTAACATGACTCGAATCCCGAGTATTGACGAGCCAATTAACACAAATGCGTGCATGAGAACGTTTGCTGCCGCACCATTTGCCATAAAATTGCGCTGCTTCCTCTGCATCCAAAGCGCGTATATTATAGTTACAAGCACAGCAAATGCCACGCTAGCCGCCAATGCGGGGCCTTCCTTTTCTAGTATCGCTTTTAGCATGTCTGAAGATTCTCCGTAATCTCAGTCCGCGTAGGTGAAGGCCCAGTATGAGTCCTCCGGCAGAGCAGGCAATCGCGCCCAGTAAAGTGCCTGGACGAAAAAGCAATGCCATCATAGCGATGCTTCCGACTACGCTCAAGATGTCTGCCTCTGAGCGATGTTCCATCCATGCAAGCAATGACTCTCTGCGGGTTTTATATTTTGTCGCGTCCATTTTTTACTAGCTCGCCCAATCAAGAGTCACCCTAGCTCTCAACCTGGGCTTGTCAAGCGTAGATGCCTGGCATTTTCGTTTCTGCGAGAAGGCTTCACTCTCGGCCTGATTGAATCCGGTAGGTGTAGTGAGCGGTGAGGACTTTGCGGAAGGCGTCGAGGTCTGGGTTTTGGTCACGCGGATTGGTGAGAAAACCAAGGCAGCATCGCCGGGGACACCACCATTCTGAACATCAAAGAGTGCGCTTCACGCTTAGGGGTGGTGTTAGTGGGGTGGGGCAGTGGAGTTCTGATTGTTATAGGGCTCGGGGACTGTGGAAGCGTCGCCTTGCACTCTCAGTCTAGTGTTGTAGCAGACAGGACGCTGCCTAGCCCTAGCGGTTTGAGCGTCAGAAACGAGAAGGCTCCCATGAGGAAGCCTTCTTTGGAGATGATGCTTAGATTTGAGTCAGTTGTGCCCAGATTACAAACAGGAACATCGGCAGCCCGCTCAGGACAGCGAAGGCCCCGACAGCGCCCATCAGGGTCAGGACGGTCATGACCCACCACTGCCACCATGAGAAACCCGAATCCCTCGCCTGGGCCACCCGGGCTTCTGCCGGGTAGAGGCGTCCTACCTTCCGTGTTCCTCGCCGGGCCATAAGCGGCCCGACAATGAACCCAAAAGGTCCCAAGAAGAGCAGGGAAAGCGCATACCACCAGAAAAACCTGTCGCGGGGTGTGATCAACTTGCGCCGGGCGGGCCCCGACTGGTCAAGCAGAGGGGGAGGCGGCACGCTCATTTGGCGTATGCCCTCCAAGTCCCATCCTCTTTGACGTAGCGCAGGTTCTTGCCGATAGGAACCGGAACCCGGCGGCCGCCAATGTCGATAGCCACCTTGCCGCTGGTGTCGCAGCGGTATCCGGCCATGTCTTTCGCTTCAACGCATCCGTTGAGCTCGAACTCGGCGACATCGGAGATCTGCCCGGCCCCGCTTTGCTCCAACAGGGTAGCCAGTGCCTTCTGGGCATCAGCGTTGGAAGGAGGGCCACCGCAAGCAGAGAGGGTCAGTGCAATGGCCAAGCCGGCCAGGGGAAACCTTGCGTTCATGGGTCAATCCTTGAGGGTGATGAGGGGGCGGCCGGAGGCCGCCCCGGACGTGTAGAGAAGGAGTAGGGTTAGCGGTCGCGGTTGCCGTCGGGCTTGAACCCCGCGATCCACAGTCGCGGATCTTTGAAAGGCGTCAGCAGGCCGCTTGGCCCGGGATGGAGGTCCGAAGTCTGGATGAACCCAGAGACCCAGGCGACGCGCAGGGCGACATCGACGGCGCGGTCGGATACGCCGGGACGGGACACATTGACGACGAAGGGCTGTGCCGGCGGATTAGGGCCGGTAGAGCGGCTGGCCCCCGTGTTGGCCTTGTTCGACGCCACACGGATGCCATTGAGAGTGTCGCGCCCCTTCCAGAGAGCTGCGGTGTTGAACTCCGCCGTGTCGCCGAGATCGTCGGTCACCGTCACCGGTGCATCTGCGCAGGTCCGGAAGGTCTCCGTGGTGGACGCGGAGGGGCTGGTCCAAATCCGAGCCTCGACCGTCCAACACGGCAGCGTTGTGCTCCACTCTTGGAACGTCAACGCCACCCTCGGCCAGTCCAGTCGGCCTTGTTGGGCGAGCTGGTGGTTGTCGGATTGAAACAGCCCCTGGATCTTTCCGGCACCGCTGATCGGGGTATAGATGGGCTGGGGGCCGGAGGCCTGCCTCCGGGTAGTTCCAGTGGGCTTCACTCCAATCATTTCCTGACCGGCGTTCTTCAGGCTGGTCCCAAGCTGGCGGAAAAAGCCCGGCTTTCCTGACTCCGGGTTGGACTGGCTGGCTTCCTGGGCGGAAACGACATGTGCACTCAACAGCAGCGCGGCCGCCAAGGTGGAGGCCATCCTTGTCTGGTTCTTCTTCATGAAAACCCCTGTGGTTGGTCGGGAGGGTGCTACATTTCATGAAGAGTCTGCCATGCAGAGGAGGAGCAAGTCATGCTGTCGGCCCAGCTTTTCAATATTCGTTCACGTGCCCAAGCCATCTCCCCGCTCTTTGTTCGCTGCCCGCCTCAAGCAGGCCAGGGAACTGCGCGGCATTGCCAGCCAGCGAGCGTTGGGGGTGCTGATGGGGCTTGATAAGAAGCTGGCCAGTAGCCGGGTTAACAGATACGAGACCGAGGTCAGTGGTATTGACCTGGATGGACTGGGGAAGCTGGCCGAAGTGCTGGGCTTGCCGATGGCTTATTTGGTTGCCGAAGATGAGGTCATTGCGGATGCCATTTTGGCTCTGTCCCGGATGAGCCGTAAGGAGCGAGTGCGTGCCCTGCGAGCACTGATTGAAGCGCCCGATCCGTCAAGCTAGGACTGACCTGGAGGCGCAACAAGCTGCCTGGCCGCGGCCAACATGGTTCACGGGAGCGATCAATACGCGCCTTCTCATGAACCATGATGAATGGGCAATGGCGCGACTCTGCATCCTTTAATATCAACAGCTTGTGGCGAAATTTTAGCTTTGATAGGGTGTAGCTCTATCTAGATACTGCCGTTGAGGATAAGAAAAACTTCCAGCATCGAACTCCGAGCGGCAAGTTATGGCACTTCTCCAGTCCATCCTCGACTTCTTTGAACGCATGGCATCCCAGACGGATCCGGTCTTTGCTGCGGCATTGCTCCTCGTCGTAATGGCTCTTTCTCTGGTGGGAATGTCCCTTTACGTAGTCTTGGCCGCAATCAGGAAGCGGAAAGAATGAGCACAAAGTGGGGAAGCTTCCCGAAAGCGGCTGTGGACTCTGGAAAGTTGGCTTCCCTCACCGGGGCGAATGGGGAGGTGGGCACGCACATCGCCGCCCATAAGGTCTATTTGGCGCTCGCGCTAGAGGTGAACTTCCATACTCGCCAGGTCGAGATGGGGATGTCATTCCTGCAGGATCGCACCGCTCTTGCTAGGCCGATGTTGGGCAGAGCCTTGTCGGCCTTGGAGCAGGCTGGCGTGTTGCAGGTAGAACGTGACGGCTATCGGAACCGCTATACGCAGCTTCTGCACGCGCCGAATGCCTTTAGGCAGGTTCCAAGGTTTGTGACTAGTCAGGCACTGAAGTTCAAGTTCAACAGAGGAGTGACTGTCTTGGCGGCTTGGAAGCTTCTGCCCGTCCTGCTTTTCTTGCGTGATGGCAAAACAGGTGATGCGCTGGCCATGCATGAGACGCTCCAGCGCTACTCACGCGTGCGACCCGAACATGTCAGTGCTGGGATCTCACAGCTGGTCGAGTGGGGGCTGGTTAGGCATCGTCCCACAGAGAGCAACCGAAATGGTCATCCAAGCTTCGTCTATCGACTGACGGGGGAGTTCGGAGGCGGCGCACCTGAGAGCGGTGGCTCGGTCACTCCGGTGCTAAAGCCAAACACTGTCCCCTTCTGACAAGGGGGCAGTGGCCAGAGGTTGCGTGCTTCCAGCGACTCAGCGCAGCCAGCCAAAGTCGTGGGTAAAAACCATAACTACTTTATTTGGCCGGGAGGGGACATGTTCATCTACGTAGATGAGTCCGGCAGCTTCGTTCCTGCTGCGAAAAGCGACAGTTGGTGCGTCGTTGCGGGGTATGTCGTGCCAGAGGTTGCCAGGAAGCGCGTAGAGCAGTCCCTAGGCCTGCTCAAACGGGGCTTGGAGCGCGGATTTCAGGATGAGGTCAAACTGAAAGACTTGTCGGAAGCGCAGCTAAAGCGTTTTCTAGGCGAGCTTGGCAAGTTTCAAGCAACGCTCTTCATCTCTGCGATTGACCTTGGCCATCAAGACCCAAAAGTAGTTTTGGCCCATCAAAAGAAGCAGGTCGAGAGTGTTCGAGCCAACCGGCCCAAAATGCTCTACGAAGAGGGGCGTGCTTCCATAGATGATCTGTCGGGCAGGTTGGAGCGTCTGTCTCCACAGCTATACACCCAAATGGTGGCGCAGATAGACCTGTTGGACCAGGTCTATCGGATGACTACGCTCTACTACGTCCAACGGCTACCGGCTACATTGAGCAGCTTCAAGTGGCGCATGGATGAGAAGAACTCAGCCCGTCCGCTGTTTGAGCAAACGCTGACCCATATGGCCCCTGGACTTATCCAGGCCAAGTCGCTGCGCGACCCTGGGATCTTTGTGGAGGGTTTCGATTACTCTCACTTCGAGAAGCGATTTAGAACCGCACCTGAGGACATTCCAACCTACCTTCAAGAAGCGGTTGGCCACACCATCAAGTCAGCGGTCAACTTGGGCGCAGTCCTGCGGGATTCGAAGTTTGTGCGCTCGCATGATGTTCCTGGCGTTCAAGTGGCGGACCTATTGGCGTCTGCATGGCGCAGGCTCTTGAGGGGAGAGTTCGATGACAACGACGGGATCGCGCACCTCTTGGGCCGACTGACGGTTCAGCGGCAGAAGCCGAACCCGCCCATCCATTTGTTGTTGCTGGGCGAAGAGCGGCTAGCAGAAGGGTCAGCCTATCGTGCGGCTTCGATTGCTAAACAAAGCGCCAGGCCGATGGTCTCCAAGAGTGCGGCCACGGGTCATGCTCGCCACAAAGCGAAGCCTTGACATAGTTACGTGATGGTAGCCGTTGGGAGCCTAGAGCTGAGTCGTCCCATCAAATCCTCCCATTCACGGTCAAACATGGAGGCTGCCGTGCCCTCTTTACCGAGATCGGCATCCTTTAAGAACTGAGGAAAGAGGTAGCCCTTGAATCGATGGCTGGACTTTTCGGTAAAGATGCGCAGGCCATGCTCACTGATGGAGTCAACCACTTCTGGCAGTGCAGCGTAGCTGACGATGGAGAAGGGATAACGCTCCTGGAGGTCAGTATCCATCCCTCGTGCCTCCAGCTCTTTCTCCACGAGGCTGGTGAGTGCATCCACCGACTTATGGCTAAAGAGAATCCAGTCCTCCAGTGTCACTATCAGGGAGTAGATAGCTCCATCCGGCAGCTTGATGCCAGCGCGCCCTGATGTTGCATCCAAAATGTTGCGATAGTTCTGAACGACCGCCTTTGCCAGGCGCGTCAGTCCGGACTCCAGATCGCCGGGATCCGCCGCAAGCCTTGCTGGGACGGGAATGCGCATGGTCTTGCACTCCACAAAAAGACTTGTGGATGTGTCCCTAAGCAGCCAGTCGCTTCCGTGGTGCTTTGCCTTGCCAACAAAATACGGGGCAGGACGCTCAGCTGTCGCCTTACCGGTTAGGTGGCTAAAGCAATCGCCTACTAGTTCCTCAAAGGCATCGCCATACGCTTGGGCGAAGCCGTCGGCATCAGCTAAGTCATAGAAGAGCCCAGCCAGAAGGCGCTTACCTAATAAGGAAGGCCGTGGACATGTCAGGCGATCGGGAGCGTCAGAGCGAAGCTGGATCAGGGGCTTCACGACCATAGGATTCGGAGTGTAGTCCCAAGATGAGTCGTAACGAGCATCCAGAGCACAGCGGTTCCGCAGTAGCTTGGGCGTGCCGCTGATGGCGGCCACCCTTGCCGCCACCGCAGACGAGTCCAGGCCAAGCATAGCCAGTTGCGGCATCAGCGCCACTTCATAGTTCCGCATAAACAGCGCCTGGGTAGCCCCAGCCAGGAGGAAGTAATCCTCAGAGGTCAGCCCTAGGGCTTTAAATACAATGTTTGAAAGGCGGCCGCGCTTGTAGAGCGACCAGTAGCGGCCGAAGTAGGCAGCGCTAAAGCGATCGAAATGAGGCAACTGCTGGTGCCCGATTCGATGCATCGCTGTCCAGATGTCGAGGTCGCACTTTGCCTTGAACTCGCTGTAGCTCCGAATGGCATTGTGTAAGGTGCCGAGGTCAGTCCAGTTGCGTAACGACCGGCGCGCCCCTTTTGAGGGCCCCGCATGTTGGAGGATTTCTCTTACGTAGAGATCCAAGTAGAACTCAAAGACATACGGTCTGATCTGATCGGGCAGCCCTGGTCGAGAGTGGGCATACTCCATGGGCAGGCCATAACCGTGGCCGATGTGCAGGCTGTAGGCCCAGATATGCACCATGGAGTCTCGCAATCCAAAGCTGGCAGCGATCTTTGCGAGTTGATCGTAGGTCACGTTGAGGCCTCTTCCGATGAGGAGGCCCATTATCAACCCTAACGTAGGCCTGGAGGACGCCCGGGCCAACATTTCATCTGGCCCCGATGCTGCGCGAGGCTATCAAGGATAGAACTTCCGAGGGTCAGACAACGCCCCCTTGAACTGCCCCGCCTGGTAGACCGGCAGCACCACATCGGGGCGATACTGCTCCAGAACCGCAATCTGCTTCGTTCGTGCCAATGCTGGCTTCTTGTGGAAATACGCCTCATGCAAGACCGGAACCTTCTTGCTGATGGAGTGACCGGTGACCAAGGCGATGTCCTCATCAGCCACACCCTTGTGGTGCAGCTCCGTGGCGATGGTGTGGCGGAAGGCATGGAATCCAACGCCTGGAGGAAAGCCCAAACCTTTCAGGTATCGGCTGAACTGGTTGAGGACGCCTTGGCTGTAACGGGCGTTGGTCTCACCGGTATCGCGTCGCACGCCGGCAGACAGGTGAGGGAAAAGCCTTGGATGCCCACACGCCCGAATGTCGTCTACGAATGCTAGGAAACCGGAGTCGAGCAGTGGTTGGGGAATGGGCAGTGTGCGGACTGCGGCTTTGCCTTTTAGGCTTTGGCGGCTTCGATTCCGGTCCTTGTGGCTAAGGTCGCTATCGACGGTCTTTTGGATACGGATGCACCACACCCCGCTTTCTTGCACAATGTCTGCCAGCTTCAGCTGCGCGACCTCATTGATACGTGCGCCGGTATAGAGGCCAATCATGGGAACCCACCAGCGATGCGGGGCTTTGACGGCCCAAGGGATGAAGGTCTGCGGCGCAAAAATGCGCTGAAGATCCGCCTCATCGAACAACCTCTCTGCCTTGTCGGGATCCACCACCAAGTCCTTCTTGACCTCCGCGAAGACTCTCATGGGCGACGCCGCGATGGCCTTGGCGTTTTCCAGGCGTCCGAAAAAGGTGACAAGAAATCTACGATGCTTCTCAGCGGTGGCAGGGGCTGGCGGGTCGACGCATAAGGCCTTGCCCTTGGCGACCGCCTGTTCGAATGTCCAGTTGCGATACATGGGGTCAGACAGTAAGAGCGGCGGGGCCCAGCGCAGGAGATCCCACAACCGGTAGATGTGGGCATGGTCGATGCGAGAAACGGGAACGTCCCCACAGGCCATCTGGAGCAACTTCAGTGTCCGAGCCGTGGCTTCGATGGTGTTGCGGGCCAGGCCCATGCGCTCCCGGTCAGCGAGGTAGTCGTTGATCTCTATCGAGAGCAGACGGGCAGGGGCAGCGACGGGGAGCGGCTCTGGGTATCGCGTGCCACCCTTTCCAAGGTGAGCTCGCCGGGTCCGCTCGCAGGCGTCGTTGATGATTTCCTGCGCGTGGATCGCGGCTTCGCGACCAGTGACAATCATTTCACCGATGCGAACGCGGCCGATGCGAACGTCTGTCAGTTTGAGCGTGCCGGTTGGGTCTGCGAGGTAGGAGTTGAGGTATTGCGAGGTGGAGGAGGTCACTGCGTTGCTTCCATCTGAAGGATGGAAGTACAGATACTGCGGGCCTAAAAATCGTCAACGAAAAATCGGCTTTTTATGCACGGCCTAAGGCATCGCCTGAGAGGTGCCACTTTGCGCCTCGACCTTGCCAATCGTACCGGCCCAAAGTGCGCTGAAATTCACATTTAAATCAATGCCTTGTGTCTGGTGGGGATGCTGTTTTTCGGAGTCATTACCGTACTGTTTAACCGAACTTTCCTAACACCAAGTTAGGCAAGGTCTAGATTCAAGATGAATGGAAGATAAATGATCTGCTTATTCTTGAGCTTTCGCCGACTTCACCTCTACAGCGCGGTGCGGGGGGCAGCAAGCGAAGGTTCGGAACTAATGAAGCCATAGTCCTATCCGGATTTATGGCTCAGCATCCCTTGGCGTTGAGCCTTCCCTCCCATGGTCGTAGTATCCGCTGAGACTAGGCCAGAGCGTTCAGGGGAATCATGAAGTTGATTTCGTTCAAGGTGGAGGAGTTTCGTTCAATCGCGACTACAGGATGGCTTCCTTTTTCGGTCGATGGCGTGACGGCTCTAGTGGGTCAAAACGAATCGGGGAAATCCGCCATTTTGGATGCGCTTCACGCGGCGTTCGGTTCTTCTGGCAACGTCAGCTCAGATGACTTTCGTCGAGGCGGTGGATTGTCTGGAGCCGCACTCCGGGTCTCATTAACAGCAGAAGAGTTGTCAGAGGTCTGCGCAGAGTTGCCAGGAGACTGCGCAGCTGCTGTGAATGACGCTCTTAAGGATCGAAGAGAGAACCTTGTTTTCATCTCGCGATTTATCCGTAGCGGGACAGGCGGTTCCAGACGTGTATTTCGACTTGAGCAAGACGTGCTGAAGCTCATTGAGGTAGCCATCACGAAGTCGATGCCGGCCGCTTCTGGGGATGACACTAAAACTGAAGCGAAAGCCTTCGTTTCATCGGGTTGCGATACCTTCATCGATAGCTTTTGGAAAAAGCTTCCTCTGTTTGTGTTGTTCAGAGAGGAAGACTCCTATCTTCCTAACACGGTCGACATAGACGAAGCGAAGAAGGAGTGGCTTGAAGGCAGCCAGCATGAGGGTGCGGATAACTTCCTGCTCAGTGCTGGGATTGAACTGGAAGACCTGCTGGTTGAGGACGATCGTGATAGAGCATCTGTGCTGTCGGCGGGTGTCCGCGTCATCAACAAGAGCCTTGCTGACTACTGGCGGCAGGTTTTGGGGCAGCGAGGCAAGATCAAGATCGAAGTTGAGTTCTCTAGGCATCCACCCACACATGCAAGGGCGGGTGCTGCCTACCTGAGGTTCTGGATATCAGAAGCAGACGGCGAGAAGTTGCATCCGTCCCAGCGCAGTAAGGGGACAAGGTGGTATGTCGCCTTCTTTCTTCACCTGACGGCCTCACAAAAGGACGGCGATCCCATTGTGTTGTTGCTTGATGAGCCCGGTGCTTACCTGCATGCGACGGCTCAAGAAGATGTGCTGCGTCTTGTCGAGAACTTGGGTAGCGACATACCTGTGCTCTACAGCACTCACAGCCCCTACCTTATTGACCATAAGCGCATTGATAGGATCCTCGCGGTTGAGCGTGATGCTGATGACGAGGACAGCAACACCATTGTGAGGAGGGGGTTGGAGCTGGCGGCATCCTCCCAGCTGACGTTGGCGCCAGTGTTGGCAGTGATGGGGACCGATCTTTCTGCTCAGCAGCTGATTCAACGGAGGGGGAACATACTTCTCGAGGAGAACAGCGCTTACTTCTACTTTTCCGCGTTCGTGCTACTGACTGGCAAAGGCCGTGGCTTGTCACTCGTGGCGTGCAACGGGGCGGATAACATCAAGGTAGTTGCCGATTTGCTCACAGCTTGGCGTCTGGAGTTCAAGGCAGCTCTCGATGATGACGAGAAGGGAAAAAGGGTCGCTAGGCACCTACGCGACAAGTGGCAGCTGGGTGCCGACGAATACAAGAAGCGTATCCTCCTCTTCAAGGGTTGCGGGGGCATTGAGGACGCTTTCTCCCCAGCCGAGTTCGAGGAGGTTGTGGCTGTCGGGAACAAGCTTGGTGCTGGTGCTACAAACGCCAAGCGGGCTGAGGCAGCGAAGCTTTCCAAGCCGATCCTTGCGCACCGCTTCTTTGTCGAAGTCGTAGAGGGGAGGCTAACGAAGGAGCAGTTCAGTGAGGATACGTTGGCCAGGTTTTCGGAATGGTTGGATTGGATGGAGCAATGACTGTCACATTAAGTCCTCTATACAGCTGCGTTGCGCTTCGGCTTGGTAACGCATTTGAAGTGCGCCAGGCCTAATAGCTCCAGGCTGATAACCTGCAGTGCAAGAGCGCACTTAGGCATCCTGACGGATGCGTGCGCCAAGGGCTTCGCCCCTGGAACCCCAAGCCTCTCCGAGGCTTGCAAAAAGCAGAAGCTGATCCATAAAGACTCCTGTTTTCAGGAGTTTTTATGGCCATCTTCCATACCGCAATCAAAGTCTTCAGCCGAGGCAAAGGCCAATCCGCAGTGGCCGCAGCCGCCTACCGGGGCGGCTTGCTGCTCTCCGATGTCATCACTGGGCAACAGCACGACTACCGCCGCAGGAGCGGCGTTGTCGAAACCTTTTGTCTCGCGCCCCCAGATGCACCGGATTGGGCGCTGGTGCCCGGCGAACTCTGGGCCGTCGCGGAGGCCGCCGAGCGCCGAAAAGACGCCACGGTAGCCCGGGAGTTCGAGCTGTCGTTGCCCCATGAGCTTTCGGACGAACAGCGGGCACACCTCGCCTTTTCCATTGCCGAGGCGTTGGTGGATCGCTACCAGTTCGCCATCCAAGCCAGCATTCACTCCCCCGGGATCCCGGACGGGCTCAACCATCACGTCCACTTGCTGGCCAGCACCAGGCGCATTGGGCCGGATGGGTTTGGCGAGAAAACTCGCGAGCTCGATGGGGGTGTGTCGGGGAAAGTGCAGGTTCAATGGGTTCGAGAAATGGTCGCTGAAACGACCAACGCCCACCTTGAAGCGGCTGGCCTAACCGTCACGATCGACCACCGCAGTTTGGCGGAGCAGGCGCGGGCAGCTTCGGACCGGGGTGACGAGCTCCAAGCGATGGCATTGTCTCGAGAGCCGACCAAGCACTTGGGCAAAGCGGCCGCCGCGCTGTCCCGAAAGGGCATGGACAGCCGGCTGGTCGCAGGCAATGACGCCATTGAAGCGGACAACGCCGAGCATCTGGACCATCTCACCATTCAAGCTGGGCGTGAGGGCAGAGCCTTCCCCATGTCGGCGTCGGTCGGTCACGGCCCAGGTGGCCGACCGTCCTCCATGCACAGCTTGGCTCCTGGGTTGGAGATTCGAGGCGTGTCCGGGATGCGGCTCCCTCAGGTCCTGGGCCGCCAGCACGACGTAACCGAAGGCCAGCGCCCCATCAGTCTCGCCGAGCGGGTGGCTCAGGCCCTGCGCGACCTCCAAGACATCGCGCGCGCCAGGGCAGACCTGTCGACCCAGTGCATCGGTGCCGGGCTTGAATGGGCACAAGCCGAACTGGCAAGGGCCGGAGAGACGGTCCCCTTGCGGCAGTGGATTGCCACGGCGGTTGTCCAGGTGCGGGCGCTGCGAGCCGCAATCCTGGGGCGCGCATTGCGATTGGTTTCTCTGGGGAGGGCGGAGCGTCTGTGGCACCTCGCTCAACACGAATGGGAGCGATTCAACTCCGACTACCCCATGGGGACCAACGGCTATTCCCGGCCCGAATGGACGCAGCGCCGGGAGCGCCGCCTGTCTGCCTTGGAGCAGCGGACCAAGGAGCTGGAGAAGGCTCGATTGCGAGGGTCGGCTGAAGCTCTGGCAGAGGTGGATGCAGACATCCTTCGCAAGGCGGAGGAGTTGGAGGGCATGCCTTCGCCGTCCCAGTTCGTTATTGAGCACCAAGCCATCCCGCCGGTTGCTGTGGACACCCCAATGCCAGTTTTGAGGCCGCGGCCGCCAACCCTCCATTGAATGAAAGAGCCCCGCAGATGCGGGGCTTTGTCTTTCAGTGGATCGTGGGTCCAGACGGCTTTCGAGGAGAGGGGGCAGGGGCCAAGCCGCGTGCCTTGCGCCATTCCTCTTGCGAAACGAAGGTAGGCGGCACCTGATCACGGCTCACGGTCGCAGCCCTCGGGGCAGGTCGCGCTCCGGTGCTGGGCACATAGGCTTGTTGCGCTTGGCCAGCAGGGGATGCGGCGAACCGGCGCATCAGCGCGGCTGCCACATCCAAGGCATGTTGGATGTCGGCTTCGCGCTCGGCGACATCTCTGGTCCCGCTCTGCGCCATGAGTGCCGGAAGAATGCGGCTGGCGATGCGAAGTTCTACGTTGGCAGGCATTGGATCTCTGAAGCTCTCATTGTGAAGGTATTCACATCGAAGCACTTCATCCAAGATTGGCAAGGGACGGAATCTGCTTTGGTTCACAGATCTGGAAGTTGCCTTCCAATGCCTAGGCAGAGGGGGGGCTCTCGAGCTTAGATTCCATCGGGCAAACGCCGACACTAGCTAGATCGTGGGGTAGACCACCTTCTCATTGTGGTCTTTGTGGTCATCGGACCAAATCAGTCGGACGGGCTGCTTGCTTTGCGTCTCGTAATGCACCGCCGCGATGAGATCGACCGACTGATGCGGCTCCATCTGCTCCAGTGGGAACTTGGAGTCTATGTCCGACTGCATGAGGCAATCCGTGCCCTCCAGAGGTTCCAGGCGCACATTTCGGGCAACGGCCTTGCCCTTGTTGAACACCTTGAGGCGATATTTGTTGCTGCCCAGCTTGTTGAACGAGGCCCCCAGGTCGGCCTTCTTTGCGTTGGTCGCCTCCACAGACTCTTTAGCCATGAGAAGCCGGTTGAGCTCTTCTTGAGTTTCGTTCAACTTCTTCTGACGCCTGTTGAACAAAAGAGTCATCACGGTCGCGACGGCGGACAACGCCAGCGCTGCCGCCGCAATCACATCGCCCGTGTCAAAGCTGATAGGCATCATTTAATCCTGAAGTTTTTGTTGCCCCGAAATGCATTCTTCAGAGTGTCATGCAGGTGCTTTTGTAGGTCCTGCGTAACCTGCTTTTTGACCTCATTGAGATGCTCCTCAATGTTCTCTGCGTTGGCCTCTTTCAGTTCATCGCGGGTCAACACTCGTTCGCAGCCTGCGCACTTCATTGGTGCTTCGCCGGAAGTCTCTTCTTCGTCGTATTCAAACTGCGTGCTCGCACATGTGGGGCAGGCCAACGTAATGGAGCGAGAGTATTTTTCGGTGTTGAACGACATCGTATGCCCCCTGTCGGTCTTGGTAGTCTCGGGTTTCCCGTCTTTTCCTATTTACCATGCTGTCCAGCATTCGCAAGCCCGGGCTTGTTCATTGTTTAAGCAGCCCTGTGAGGGCTGACAGATTGAGTCCATAGGAAAGGACGGCTAACCCCGGCGAGACGCCTTTAAGGCCTTCCAGCTTTTCCCGGACCGTGAAGCTGCGGCTGTAGGTGGCATGGTGCTCATCGTCCAGCTCATGGCCCACCAGCTGGGCCCGGAGTTCGGACACCACGCCAGCGCCTTGAAGCTCCTGAATCAGTGTTTTCCTGAGCGAGTGGAAGCCCCTTTTCGCTCCCGGCCAGTTGGCCCCGACCTGTTCAAGGTGTCGACCAAACGCTTTGGTGATCCAGTTGCCTGCCCCGTTTTTCGCGTTCGCCTTCGCGGCGGGAAAAAGCCTTGGGGCCTTGTCGGCGCGCAGGGTGTTCACCCAATCCAAGAATCCCAGCTCGATGAGGTCCGGATGCACGGGGATGGTGCGCAGGCTGACCTCGGTCTTCACTTTTTGATGTTCGCCCTCGTCAGAAATCCTAATGCAGGGCAGGCCTTCCACGGTTA
The DNA here is from genome assembly GCF_056486185.1 of Stenotrophomonas sp. 28608_Sma. NCBI lineage: Bacteria > Pseudomonadati > Pseudomonadota > Gammaproteobacteria > Lysobacterales > Lysobacteraceae > Stenotrophomonas > Stenotrophomonas sp. 28608_Sma. The sequence continues at coordinate 1,049,377 of NZ_CM151308.1, forward strand.
ACACGTCCTCCACCAGGAGCTGGCCGACCTCAGAGGCCCGGGCACCCGTGTAGAGGCCCAACAACGAGGCCCAGCGGGCGGAAAGCGCCAGCTCTTCGAACGCGGCCGGTGCGAACAGCGCTTGGACCTGGTGGCTGTCATAGGCCTTAAAGCCAAACCTCTTCCTCGCCCGCTTCTCGCGGGTGGTGTAGGTCACATGGCCTGCGGCCGGGTTGTCCCCCTTGGGATAGTGGCCGGAGGCCATGGCCCACTCGAAGAACCCGCCCTTGCCGCCGATGTAAGACTGTTTGTTGGTCAGGGTTGGGGTGGCCGCGCCCCCGTCCCGCATGTGCTGATACCACCGAGCCAAGTCGGACCGGGTGACCGAGTGGAGTTTCGCCTTGTCCCCCAAGAAGGACACCAGTGCCTCCACGGCGGTCTTCTTGATCGTGTAGGTCTTGGGCAGGCAGCCGGGTTGAATGCTGGCCAGCCACGCGTCCCGGGCCTTGCCCAGGGTAATGGTCTCCACGGCAGGCTTGGTGACCCGACGGGCCACGGGCATGGGCGGCACGCCCTCTCGAATCAGCTCACCCAGCGCACTGGGCTGGGAGGCAGAAAGCTCCATCAACTGCCGATAGAGCGTCACGTCCTCTGGGGTATCGATTTGCCAGTGCTCAGTCACCGTCCCGTCTGCGGCCTTGGTCCGGTTCAAGATCAACTGCTGTAGCGGGTCGCCATCGGTCAGGCGCCTGAGCAGCGCGTCGATGTCCTCTTCCTTGATTCCCATGCGTTGCTCCCTCAACACGTCGAAGGCTTGAGCATAGCGCGCCGCCAGTTGCAGGGCGCGCAACTGGGCCACGGCCAGCTCGGACGTGCGCAGGGTGCGCTTGAAAATGCGTCGGCCAACGAGGGCCTGGAGATCGATGGGGACCCGTTGCCGGAAAGACCAGAGCCCTGAGGGCGCGCGAACGAGGTGGTGTGGGATGCGCATCGAGAGATGTGTCCCGATTTGTGTCCCGCCGAAGGTCACCCCAGAAAAGCAAAAACCCCTGCGTAAACAGGGGTTTGCGTAATCTGGCGGAGAGAGGGGGATTCGAACCCCCGAAGCGCGGTTTAGACGCTTACACACTTTCCAGGCGTGCTCCTTCAACCACTCGGACACCTCTCCGGATCCCTGCCATCGGCAAACGCCTCAGCAGGGGCGCAGATTCTAGCGGGCCGCGCGGCACTTCACAAGCACCCCGGTCAGGAACCTGCGAAGGACGTGCCGGAGGCGAGGGGGCTGGACAGGCATGGCACAATGGAACATCCGATGGAAAACGGTGGCCTGATGTCCTATCTCGTCCTTGCCCGCAAGTGGCGTCCGAAGCGTTTTGCCGAGCTGGTGGGCCAGGAACACGTGGTCCGTGCGCTCAGCAACGCGCTGGACAGCGGCCGGGTCCACCATGCGTTCCTGTTCACCGGTACCCGCGGCGTGGGCAAGACCACCATCGCGCGCATCTTCGCCAAGTCGCTGAACTGCGAGCAGGGCACCAGCGCAGACCCATGCGGCCAGTGCGCGGCCTGCCTGGACATCGACGCTGGCCGCTACATCGACCTGCTGGAAATCGACGCCGCGTCCAACACCGGTGTGGATGACGTGCGCGAGGTGATCGAGAACGCGCAGTACATGCCCTCGCGTGGCAAGTACAAGGTCTACCTGATCGACGAAGTGCACATGCTGTCCAAGGCGGCGTTCAACGCGCTGCTGAAGACGCTGGAAGAGCCGCCGGAGCACGTGAAGTTCCTGCTGGCCACCACCGACCCGCAGAAGCTGCCGGTCACCGTGCTCAGCCGCTGCCTGCAGTTCAACCTCAAGCGCCTGGACGAGGATCAGATCCAGGGCCAGATGACCCGCATCCTGGCGGCTGAGGAAATCGAGGCCGACGGCAGCGCCATCGTGCAGCTGGCCAAGGCCGCCGACGGCAGCCTGCGTGACGGCCTGTCGCTGCTGGACCAGGCGATCGCCTACGCCGGCGGCGCGCTGCGCGAGGACGTGGTGCGCACCATGCTGGGCACGGTCGACCGCACCCAGGTGGCAGCGATGCTCGATGCGCTGGCCGAAGGCGATGGTCCGCGCCTGTTGCAGGTGGTGGCTGCGCTGGCGGAGTTCTCGCCGGACTGGAGCGGCGTACTGGAAGCGCTGGCCGAAGGCCTGCATCGCATCCAGGTGCAGCAGCTGGTACCGGGTGCCGCAGCGGCTGCCGAAGGCCTGGATGCGACGGTGTTCGCCGAACGCCTGCGTCCGGAAGTGGTGCAGCTCTGGTATCAGATGGCCTTGAACGGCCGTCGCGACCTGCCGCTGGCGCCTAGCCCGCGCGCGGGCTTTGAAATGGCTGTGCTGCGCATGCTGGCGTTCCGCCCGGCCGCGGCGGTCCCGCCGGTGCCGAAGTCGGTGGATGGTGCAGGCAATGCGCCGGGTGGCAATGCTGCCGGTGGTGGCAGCGGTACGGGTACCCACGAAGCGACACCGGCGGCTGCCGCCACTTTGGCAAGCCCGGCCGTAGTAGCGCAGGTGGCCGCTCCGGCGCAGGCCGCGCCGCGCGAAGCTGAACCCGAACCTGAGCCGGCCCCACGACCCGAACCGGACCCGACCCCGGAGCCCGAGCCGGTTCCGGTGGAAGAGCCCGTGTCACCGCCGCCGGTGAAGGCCGAAGCAGCGGCACCGGCATCCGTTGAAGCCGAAGCGGGCGACGACCCGCCGCCGTGGGCCACCGACGAAGCCGAGGCGCGTGACGAGGCGCTGGCGGCCGAGATGGCTGGGCCGGACGCTGCCATGGTGGCGCCCTGGCATGAACCGCCAGCTCCCGTCGCGGCTCCCAGCGAGCCTGCGCCGCCCGAGCGCCCGTTCCGCACTGAAGGCATTGCCATCGCGCCGGCCGAGCCGGCCCCGGCACGTGATGCCGTGCCGCAGGAAGGTGTCAGCGATCTGGCCAGCGCCGAGGATTGGCTGGATCTGGTCGCCAACAGTGGCCTGAGCGGCCCGTCGCGGCAGCTGGCCGCCAACGCTGCCTTCATCAGTTGCCAGCACGGGACCTTGAAACTGGGCCTTTCGCCCGGATTTGAATACCTGCGCTCGGAGCGCGCGCTGGCCGCCCTGGGCGAGATGCTGGAGAAGGCCCTCGACCAGGCGCCGAAGATCGTGGTCGAGACCGTGGAAACCGAACACGTTCCGGCCGAGACCCTGCACCAGCGCGCCGACCGCCAGCGTAGTGAGCGGCAGCAGGTGGCAGAGGCCGTTTTCATGGACGACCCGGAAGTGCAGGTGCTGATCCAACAGCACGGTGCCCGGGTTGTTTCCGATTCCATCCGTTCTTTTGACGAGTAAGACACCATGCGCGGAAACATCGCCCAACTGATGCAGCAGGCCCAGAAGATGCAGGAAAACCTGCAGAAGGCCCAGGAAGAAATCGCCAAGATCGAAGTGACCGGCAGCGCCGGCGGCGGCATGGTCAGCGTGACCCTGACCGGTGCCAAGGAATGCCGCAAGGTGCGCATCGACCCGTCGCTGACCAGCGACCCGGAGATGCTGGAAGACCTGATCGCCGCCGCCTTCAATGATGCGTCGAACAAGATCGATGCCGAGTCGAAGTCGAAGATGGGGTCGGCCACCGCCGGCATGCAGCTGCCGCCGGGCATGAAGCTGCCGTTCTGATTTTCAGCGTGGCATCCGTGTAACCGGGTGCCACGGATCCCGTAGAGTCGAGCTTGCTCGACTGTTCCAACCTTCAGTCGAGCATGGCTCGACTCTACAAACAGCTGTCGAGCGTGCTCGACGCCATGAAAGCATGCCGCCGTGTCCGCACCCCTGCTTGAACAATTGATCGACGCATTGCGGGTGCTGCCTGGCGTCGGCCAGAAGACTGCGCAGCGCATGGCCTATCACCTGCTCGAGCGCGAGCGCGAAGGTGGCCAGCGTCTGGCCGAGACACTGGCATTGGCGGTGGAGCGAATCGGCCACTGCGTGCAGTGCCGCGATTTCAGCGAAACCGAGCTGTGCCCGACCTGTGCCAACGGCAGCCGCGAGCGCAGCCAGCTGTGCGTGGTCGAATCGCCGGCCGACCGCCTGGCCATCGAAAACGCCACCGGTTTCCGCGGTGTCTACTTCGTGCTGCAGGGGCGGCTGTCGCCGCTCGATGGCATCGGCCCGCGCGAGCTGGGCCTGGAGCAGCTGGAGCGGCGGCTGGCCGAAGGCGAGGTGCAGGAGCTGATCATCGCCACCAGCGCCACTGTGGAGGGGGAGGCCACCGCGCATTACCTGGCGCAGCTGGCGCGCGCGCGCAAGGTGCAGCCCAGCCGCCTGGCGCAGGGCCTGCCGCTGGGCGGCGAACTGGAATACGTTGATCGTGGCACGCTGTCGCACGCGTTCGGGACGCGCAGCGAATTCCGCGATTGAGCAACGGTCGGCATGGCCGGGCGCGGGCGGCCTACAATGCGGGAGACATCCCCGCCGAGGCCGATCATGAGCAACGAAACCCTCTTCAGCAAGATCATCCGTCGCGAGATCCCGGCCACCATCGTCTACGAGGATGACGAGGTGCTGGGCTTCAAGGACATCGCACCGCAGGCGCCGGTGCACGTGCTGTTCATTCCGAAGAACGAGATCATTCCGACCCTGGATGACCTGCAGCCGTCGCAGGCGCACCTGATCGGCAAGCTGGCGCTGGCTGCCGCCGAGTACGCGCGCCGCGAGGGCTTTGCTCAGGACGGCTACCGCATCGTGATGAACTGCCGCGAGGACGCCGGGCAGACCGTGTTCCATATCCACATGCACCTGCTGGCCGGTGCGCCGCTGGGGCACTTCGGTACCCCGGGGCGTTGAAGCCCCTATCCACGCCTGGCGTGGATCTACCGTATCCCGACGAGGATGGAAAAAGCCGCCCGAGGGCGGCCTTTTCCGTCATGCCTGTGCGGTGACGATCACCACCAGCCCCAGCGACCATAGCCGCCCCAGTACGGGCCATACGGGCTCGGGCCCCACGGGCCATAGGGGTAGGGCACCACGTCGACCTGACGCTGTTCCGGCCACAGGTAGATCACATCGGCCGACAGCTTCGGCAGGCGGTAGTCGTATTCGCCGATGCGGGTGTTCTGGTAGCCGTCGATCTTGCCGATGAAGGTCACGTCACGACCGGCTTCGAACACCGCCGGGTCGTAGAAGCCGGCACGGCAGGCGATGAAACGACCGTCGCTGGCATCGGACGAAGTGGTGTTCGGGCGGCCACTGCCATTGAGCGGGCGCGAGATGATCTGGAAGCAGGTCTCGCCCTGGCCGGGCTTGGTTTCGATGATGCGACCGCCCCAACGGACCGGCGTGCCGACCTGCTGGGTAGCGACCGAATCGCGAGGGGAGACCAGGCTGAACTGTCCCTGCAGCGGCTTGGGGGCCGTGGCGCAGGCCGACAGGGCCAGCGTGGCCACAGCGGTGAGAAGGAACTTGGTGTTCATGGGGAGGCTCCGGAAGTCGGGCGATGCCTGCGCAGGTCCCGCAATAATGAAGCGAGGTCGGTGCAAGTTCCAGCGTAACGCGCATCAGCGAAACGCTGGCTGAGCGCGAGCAGGGCCGGGTCAGGACGCTGCCGGTGTACGCGCTGTGCCCAGTCCTGGGCGGTTTCGTGCGGTTCACGGGCCAGGCCGAGGCGGGCGTAGCGCCGTCCGAGCCGGTGCCAGACGCGCAGCAGCGGGTCGCGTTCGCGCTCGCCACGGGCCAGCAGCCAGGCCATCCACGCCAGCGCCAGCAGTGCGGCCACCACGAAGCCAGCGACCAGCTGCCCGGGGCCCAGATCGTCCAGCCCGAACGGCTTGAGCAGCTGTTGCTGGCGGCGCGCATCGAACGACAGCACCAGGTCGTTCCAGCCGCGGCGCAGCCAGTCGCCCAGCTGGCCCAGCTGCAGCCAACGCTGCTGCAGTGGCGTGTCCGTGCCGGCCTGCAGGCGGTCATCCAGCGTGTCCAGGATGCGTTCCGGTGCCACGGCTGCGGTCGGGTCGACCCGGACCCAGCCGCGCTGCGGCAGCCACACCTCGGCCCAGGCGTGGGCATCCATTCGCCGCACTACCCAGTAGTCGCCGATGCGGTTGCGGGTGCCGCCGGCGAAACCGGTCACCACCCGCGCCGGGACGCCGGCGTTGCGCATCAGCACCACGAAGGCCGAGCTGAAGTGTTCACAGAAGCCGGCCTTGTAGCCGAACAGGAACTCGTCGATCGGGTCGCGTCCCGCCGCAGGGGTGTCCAGCGTGTACGAGAAGTCGGTGGTGATCCACTGCAGCGCGCGGCGCACGATGGCCTCGTCATCGCTGCCAGCCTCCTGTCGCCATTGCTGCGCCAACGTGGCGGTGCGCGGGTTGAAGCCAGTTGGCAGCTGCAGCGTCTCGCGGCGCAGATAGGGCGACAGCGTGCTGTCGAAACGCAGGGGGGGGGCCGAATGCAACCGCCAGCGGCTGAGCGAGGCCAGCGGGCGTTCGCTGCTCAGGCTCATGTCCGCATCCAGCATGCTGCCTGCAGGCGCGCGGCTGGGCAGGTCCAGCGCCACCAGCTGGCGGCGGTCGGTCGGCTCGTAGTCGATCTGGTAATCCCAGCCCTGTGTACTTGCTTCAACCACCGCAGCAGGCCGCCGCGCGCTGGCGCGGTCGCGTGTCCAGCGCCGTCCATCGAAGGCTGTCAGTACAGGGCCGCGCCAGTAACGCTGCGCCGGCTCGGGTGGAGTGCCGAAGAACTGCACGCGCAGCGCCGGGCTGTCGTCGGCCATCAGGTCCAACCACTGGCCGGGCTCCATGCTGTCGGACAACCCCGGTGTACCCACGGCGCGCTCGGGAACACCCCACAGTGGTGTGGCCAGGCGCGGGAACAGCCAGAAGCAGGCCAATGCCAGCGGCAGGCCGATCGCCAACAGGCGGCCGACACCATGCAGCTGCCCGCGCAGTGGCAGGCGGCCGGCATGACCTTCATCCTGGGCCAGGCGTTGCAGCGCGATCAGTGCGCTGCCCCCGGCCAGCGCGGCCAGCGCGGTTGTCAGCGGCCCCTGGTCGAGCAGGAATGCTGCAAAGGGCGAGAACAGCGCGAAGCCGAGCAGGCTGCGGGCATCACGCAGGCTGCGCAGCTCGCTGGACTTGATCGCCAGCATCGCGGCCAGCAGTGCGCAACCGGTATCGCGCCCGGGGCGCACCATGCCCATCTGCCAGACGATGGCGCCGAGCATGCCCAGCACCAGCAGCAGGCGTACCGGCATCGGCAACACTGTCCGCCACGACAGGGCGGCGGTGATGATCGCCGCCAGCGCGATCACACCAGCCAGCAGTGGCGGCAGCTGCAGCAGCAACGGCAACAAGGCCAGCGCCGCGCTGGCCAGGGTCCAGTTGCGGGCATTGCGGTCGAGCAGGGCCGGGGTCTCAGTCATGCGGCATCAGCGCCAGCGCACGCAGGCACAGGTGATGGTGGCTGGCGCCCTGACCGGGCCCGAACGGCGGGTGTGCAGGCAGCAGCAGGGTGTAGCGGCGGCCCTCGCGCTCTGCCACATCCACCCAGCGCGCCAATCGAGCGATGCGTGCTTCATGGCCCAACGGCGCCAATGCGCGCCAGTCGAGGATCACTTCGATGCCGACCGGCTTTTCGTACTCGCGCACCAGCAGGCTGTCGCGGCGAGCCGAGTGCTTCCAGGAAATGCTGCGCGGCGCATCGCCCGCCCGGTAGGGGCGCAGCTGATGCAGTTCCTCGCCGCTGGCATGGGCGCGGGTGTGCAGCGGATCGCTGCCGCTCTCCGGCAGTGCAGGCGCCACGGCTTCGGCCAGCGGGTAGACCAGCAGCGGCTGTTCCGGCCACACCCACGACCACGCCCGCACCAGGCCCAGCGGCTGGGTGGTGGACAGTCGGATGCGCGGCAGTTCCAGCCAGCCACGGCGTTCGCTGGGAACGTCCAGTTCCACTTCGCCACGGCCGTGCGCAGGCAGCGAGGTCCAGGCGTTGCTGTCACCCAGCTGCAGATGAAGGCCGTGCCGCGCACGCGGGTCACGCAGTGAGAGGTCCACGCGCAGACGCAACGGTTGCCTGGCCGCTACCGGCTCGGCGGAGATCGCATCGATCTGCACGCCGGACAACTGGAGATGCGCGGCAATGGCACTGGCGATTGCTGCTGCCGCGAGCAGCAGGGCCAGCAACAGCGCCGGGTTGTTGTTGTAGTTCAGTGCGCCCAGCAGCATGGCCGTCAGCAGGGTGGCAACGAACAGGCCGAAGCGGGTGGGCAGCACATAGATGCGATGGCGGTCCAGCCGCCTCGGCAAGGCTTCGGGCCTGCGTGGCCGAGCCAGCAGCTGCATGCGTGCCCAGCGTGTGGCCACGCTCAGTCCACCGCGACGGTCTGCAGGATCGCGCGCGCCAGTGCCGGACCCGAACTGGATTCGGCTTCCGCCACCAGTCGGTGACCGGCCACCGCCACGAACAGGGTCTGCACGTCTTCGGGCACCACATGGCCGCGCCCCAGCAGCAGTGCATGTGCCTTGGCCGCGCGCAGCAGGGCCAGGCCCGCACGTGGCGACAGGCCCACGCGCACACCGGCATGCTGGCGGCTGCGGGTCAGCAGCGCCTGCACATAGTCGATCAGCGCGTCACTGGCATGCACCTGGTTCACCGCGTCGCGCAGCGCGCGCACCTGGGTGTCATCCAGTTTCGGTACGGCACGCGCGATCAGGTCGCGGCGATCGCTGCCGCGCAGCAGCTCGCGCTCGGCCTGCGCGCTGGGGTAACCCATCGCCAGTCGCAGCAGGAAGCGGTCCAGCTGCGAATCCGGCAGCGGGAACGTGCCGGACAGATCCACCGGGTTCTGCGTAGCGATCACGAAGAACGGGTCGGGCAGCGGATGCGTCTGTCCGTCCAGGGTGACCTGTTGCTCGGCCATCGCTTCCAGCAACGCGCTCTGCGTGCGCGGTGGTGCGCGGTTGATCTCGTCGGCCAGCAGTACGTGGGTGAACACCGGGCCGGGGTGGAACTGGAACTGACGGCTGCCGGCTTCATACACCGAGACGCCCAGCACATCGGCGGGCAACAGATCGGAGGTGAACTGCACGCGCTGGAAGCTGAGGCCGAGGCTGCTGGCCAGCGCATGCGCCAGCGTGGTCTTGCCCAGGCCGGGCAGATCTTCGATCAGCAGGTGACCGCCGGACAGCAATGCGACGAACGCCAGCCTGACTTCCGGCACCTTGCCCAGTACCAGTGCGTTCACCTGATCCTGTGCCTCCCGCAGGGCCTGACGCAATTGATCGGTTAGCATGCTGGGGTTGGGGGACGAAGCTGGCATGATCGTCTCAGATCTGGAATCCACTCGATTATCCATAGAGCAATGCAAGGCGAACAGCGCGCACGGACGATATTTCTCTGGTTATGGACGCTGGTCACAGCGGCCAAGCTGATCGTTGCCGCGCGCTTGCCGCTGTTCGTCGACGAGGCGTTCTATTGGCAGGAAGGCCAGCATCTGGCCGCGGCCTATTCGGATCTGCCCGGGTTGACCGCCTGGCTGGCCCGCCTGGGCGTGGAGCTCGGCGGTCATCACGTGCTTGCGCTGCGCCTGCCGTTCCTGGCCATCGGTGCGCTGTTGCCGCTGCTGGTGGTGCGCACGGCCACGCGCTGGTTCGGCAATGTGGCGGGTTGGCAGGCGGGCAGCCTCACGCTGTTGATGCCGTTGTCGGCGACGCTGGGCCTGCTGGCGGTACCCGACGTGCCGATGGCGCTGGCGGCGGTGATCTGCCTGCACGCCGGTGCGCGCCTGCTGCACAACGTGGATGCCTCCTCGGCGATGAAGCTGGCGCTGGGCCTGCTGATCGGTGCACTCAGCCACTACCGTTTCATCGGTGTCATCGGCGTCGGTTTCATCGCGCTGCTGGCATTGCCGCAGGGGCGGCGCATGCTGGCCGATCCGCGCGTGTGGGTCGCACTGGCGGTGGGCGTGCTGGCATGGCTGCCACTGCTGGCGTGGAATGCGGACAACCACGATGCCGGTCTGAAATTCCAGGTGGTCGAACGTCATCCCTGGGCCTTTGAATGGGGCGGGCTGTGGTTCCTGGTGATCCAGCCGATGCTGGTGACGCCGATCCTGTGCATGGCGATGTGGAAGGTGGCGCTGGCAGGAACCCGGAGCGGTGGCGGTGCGCGCGTGCAGTGGCGCTATTTCGGCCTGGTGGGCGGCGTATCCACGCTGGGCATTTTCGTGCTTGGCTTCTTCACTGACGTCGAGCGGATCAGTTTCCATTGGCCGCTGCCGGGCTACCTCGCACTGCTGGTGGCGGTGCCGGTAGTGCTCAACGGCTGGCCGCGCTGGCTGCGCCGCACCGGCTGGTGGCTGGCAGGCGCGGGCATGGTGCTGGCGTTCGGCTACTACCTGATGGCATCCACGCCGGCACTGCGCGAGCAGATGGCCGGCAGCAAGTACTACCCGCGCAATTTCGCTGGCTGGCAACCACTGGCCGTAGCGGTCCATGAAGAGCTTCGGCAGATGCCGGAAGGGACGCGCGTGCTGGCCGGCAACTTCAAGGTTGGCGCCGAGCTGGGCTTCCAGCTGGGCAATGGCAACATCGAGGTGCTGCCGCATCCGCTCAATGACAAGCATGGCCGCACCGCGCAGCTGGCACAGTGGGGCCTGCTGCATGAGGGCGAGCGCACGGCGCCGATGCTGCTGGTGCTGTCACCCAGTGACCAGCGCTATCGCGAACTGCTGGAGCGCTATCACGCCATCTGCGATCAGGTGGGGCCGATGCCTGCGCCACGCGTGGTCAGCAGTGATCACGGGTTCCAGCGCTTCCTGTTGTTCCGCCTGCCGGTGCAGCGCGCGGAAGGGCCGTGCGTGACGCCGGCGATGGCGTGGCTGGATGCGCCGTCCAATGGCGAGAAGGTGTCCGGCACGTTCGCGATCAAGGGCTGGGCGTTCAAGGATGGCGTCGGCCTGGCACGCGTCGAAGTGCTGGTCGATGGCCGTTCCATCGGTGACGCCCGCTATGGGCGTGTGTTCGACGTGCGCCCCGTGTGGCCGGACAGCACCGATCCGCAGCACCCGGCGGTGGGCTTCGACGCATCGCTGGATACCACCACGCTGGCGCCGGGCAGGCATTGGCTGGGCCTGCGCCTGTATGGCCGCGATGGCAGCGTGGAGCAATGGCAGGAGCAGCCGTTCGAGGTCCGTTGAGGCTTCTGCTTTTGTAGGGTCGAGCCATGCTCGACTGCTTTTTCCGGGCCGCCTGCCATCTACAGCAGAAGCAGTCGGGCAGGGCTCGACGCTACAGTTCAGGGCACCGCGAAACCGGCCCTGCGCAGCAGTCCGCACACCGCGATCAACGGCAGGCCGACCAGCGCGGTCGGGTCGCGGTTGTCGATGGCGTCGAACAGGCTGATGCCCAGGCCCTCGCATTTGAAGCTGCCGGCGCAGTCCACTGGCTGCTCGGTGGTCACGTAGCGGGCGATCTCGTCCGGTTCCAGTGCGCGGAAGCAGACTTCGGTCAGATCGACGGCCGTGAATGATTCTCCATCACGGCTGAGACAGGCGGCGGTGTGGAAGCGCACGGTCTGCCCGGACATCGCTGCCAGCTGCGCACAGGCGGCCTCGACCGTACCGGGTTTGCCCAGCGGCTGGCCGTTCAGGTCCGCGACCTGGTCCGAGCCGATTACCCAGGCGCCCGGATGGCGGGCAGCCACCTCGGCGGCCTTGGCCGCAGCCAGGCGCGTGGCCAGCGCCCGCGGCGCTTCGCCATTCAACGGGGTTTCATCCACCTCCGGGCGCGCGCAGTCGAAGGCAAGGCCCAATCGCTGCAGCAGCTCGCGGCGGTAGCGGGAGGTGGAGGCCAGGACCAGTGACATGCGAGAATACCGGGGCAGGGCGCGGCAGTCTGGCGTGTCCGCAGCGCCAGCGGCAAGTCCTGTATGGCGGGCATTTGACAGCCGCCGCCCCGATCCTTAGTATTCAGCGGCTTATGTCCGCGAACGTGCCCGAAACGCTGGATGCCTGGCGGATGGTTGTAGCGCGAAGGCGCTTCGACGGTCAGGTGTCCCTGGCTGAATTGACCCGCCTGCAGGGGTTGGTCGCAGATACCGACGGTGAGTGCAATTACTCGCTTGAATTCGGTCGCGACGACGTCTTGCGGGTATCCTATGTGGAACTGACCATCGACACCGCGTTGCCGCTGACGTGTCAGCGCAGCATGCAGCGATTCCTGTTGCCGGTGAAGGTGACCCAAAGGCTTGGCCTGATCCGCGACGAGGACGAGGAATCGTCCCTGCCGGAGGAGTACGAGGCGTTGCTGGTGCCGGAAGACGGCCAGCTGCGTCCGCTGGACCTGGTCGAGGACGAGTTGGTGCTGGCGGTGCCTGTGGTGCCGCTGTCGCCCGACGGTGAGGCAGTCGATCAGGACTGGGCACCGAGCGAAGAAGAAACAAAGAAGGCCAACCCGTTTGCGGCGTTGGCGGCATTGAAGAAACAATAGCAGCCGGTTGTCGTCGGCGGCTGCGGCGAAAGCGAAAAGTGTGCTGGGCGCTGGCGTCCTGTGCGACGAAACGACGAAGCAAAACGAACCGAGTTTGGAGCAATCCCATGGCTGTCCAGAAATCCCGTGTTACCCCGTCCCGCCGCGGCCAGCGCCGTTCGCATGACGCCCTGAGCGCCAAGCAGCTGTCGACCGACCCGACCACCGGCGAAGTGCATCTGCGTCACCACATCACTGCCGATGGTTTCTACCGCGGCAAGAAGGTCATCCAGACCAAGACCTCGGCCGTCGAAGAAGATTGATGTGCCGGGAAGGCCGCTGCCTCCGGGCAGCGGCCTTTGCCTTCTTTCCCGGGTGTGCCGGTGATCGGCGGCCCGCGCAACAGGAAACATGATGAGCAAGCGGATCTACTCGAGGATCGCGGGCACCGGTAGCTATTTGCCGGAAAAAGTCCTGACCAACGCCGACCTGGAAAAAATGGTCGAAACCTCGGATGAGTGGATCCAGTCGCGCACCGGCATTCGTGAGCGGCACATCGCGGCCGAAGGCGAAACCACCAGCGACCTTGGCTACAACGCCGCCCTGCGCGCGCTTGAAGCCGCAGGCATCGACGCCTCGCAGCTCGACATGATCGTGGTCGGCACGACCACCCCTGATCTCATTTTCCCGTCCACCGCGTGCCTGATCCAGGCAAAGCTCGGTGTGGCCGGGTGCCCCGCCTTCGACGTCAACGCCGCCTGCTCGGGCTTCGTGTTCGCGTTGGGCGTGGCCGACAAGTTCATCCGCTCCGGCGACTGCAGGCACGTGCTGGTGATCGGCACCGAAACGCTGACCCGCATGGTCGACTGGAACGATCGCACCACCTGCGTGCTGTTCGGCGATGGCGCCGGCGCCGTCGTGCTCAAGGCCGACGAAGACACCGGCATCCTCAGCACCCACCTGCATGCCGATGGCAGCAAGAAGGAGCTGCTGTGGAACCCGGTTGGCGTTTCGACCGGCTTCAAGGACGGCGCCAATGGCGGCGGCACCATCAACATGAAGGGCAACGACGTGTTCAAGTACGCCGTCAAGGCGCTGGACTCGGTCGTGGACGAGACTCTGGCTGCCAACGGCCTGGACAAGTCCGACCTGGATTGGCTGATTCCGCACCAGGCCAACCTGCGCATCATCGAAGCCACCGCCAAGCGCCTGGACATGTCGATGGACCAGGTCGTGGTCACCGTCGACAAGCACGGCAACACCTCGTCCGGCTCGGTGCCGCTGGCGCTGGACGCCGCCGTGCGCTCGGGCAAGGTCGAACGTGGCCAGCTGCTGCTGCTGGAAGCCTTCGGCGGCGGCTTCACGTGGGGTTCGGCTCTGCTGCGCTATTGATAGTGCAAGTTACGACAACGTGAAGCTTTGTCGTTGCGGCCCCTCTGGGGCCGTAACGCGTTTAAGGAGGACCTGTCATGGTTGAGCCCATCGTCATCGAAGGGCAACGTGCCTGGCTGAAGCAGTACGGCAAGGGAAGCCGCGCGCTGGCCCTTGGCCTGCTCAATTTTGTTGCCCGTCGTTTTCATCTGGATGCCCTGCGCCCGCCGCCGCACCGTGGCGGTGACGCCGCGCGCGAAACCGAAGCCCGTCGCCTTGCAGAACTGCAGGCGCAGGGCGTGAACGTGCCCGATGTGCTGGGCACCGGCCATGCTGCGCTGGTGATCGGCGACAACGGCAGTTCGTTCAATACCTGCCTGCGCGAAGCCGACGAGGCCGGTCGCGACCGCCTGGTGATGGCGGCCATGCTGGCCATTGCCGCAGCGCATGCGCGCGGCGCCTATTTCGGTCAGCCGTTGCCGCGCAATCTCACCTGGGATGGGGAGAAGGTCGGCTTCATCGACTTCGAGGAAGATCCGCTGGAAGTGATGGATCTGTCCGAAGCGCAGGCCCGCGACTGGCTGATGTTCGGCTATGGCGTGGCCAAGTACTACGCCGACCGCCCCGAGCACCTGCAGGCGATGATGGCCGAGGCGATGGGCGATGCGCAGGCGCCGGTGCGCGAGCACGTGCACGCGGTCACTGGCCGCCTGCGCAGCCTGGCCCGGGTCTGCATGAAGCTGGGCCGCTCGGCGCGCGCGCTGGCCCACTCCATCTTCATCGCCCATGGCGCCAGCACCGCTGGCGTGCTGATGCTGGTGGGCCTGTGCGTGGATTTCCTCGCCGACGGCGATCTGGACGTCCTGCAGCTGTTCTGCTGACTGTGCGTCCGCCGGGCCATGCCCGGCGGCGTTCCGCGGCTGGCCCACCATACGCGTGCATACGCGCACGTACAGACGACACGGCATGTTCCCCCTTATCATGGCCCGCTTCGATTGCAACAAGCGGATGACCGCGTGACCGTATCCACCCTCGCTTTTGTCTTCCCCGGCCAGGGCTCGCAGTCTGTGGGCATGGTGGCCGAGCTGGCTGAACTGCACCCGCAGGTGCGTGAAGCCTTCACCGAGGCATCCGATGGTGCCGGCGTCGACCTGTGGGCGCTGTCCCAGGGTGGCCCGGAGGAAATGCTCAACCGCACCGAATACACCCAGCCGGCCCTGCTGGCCGCAAGCATCGGCGTGTGGCGCGCCTGGAACGCCGTGGGCGGTCCGCGCCCGTCGGTGCTGGCCGGTCACAGCCTGGGCGAGTACACCGCCCTGGTTGCCGCTGGCGCGCTGAGCCTGCATGACGGTGCGCACCTGGTGCGCCTGCGCGGCCAGCTGATGCAGGAAGCCGCACCGGCCGGCGTCGGTGCCATGGCCGCCGTGCTCGGCGCCGAAGACCAGCTGGTGCTGGACGTCTGCGCCGAAGCCGCAGGCAGCCAGGTGGTGGTGCCGGCCAACTTCAATTCGCCGGGCCAGATCGTGATCGGTGGCGACGCCGACGCGGTCGACCGTGCGCTGGCGCTGCTGGCCGAGAAGGGCGTGCGCAAGGCGGTCAAGCTGGCCGTGAGCGTGCCCTCGCACACCCCGTTGATGCGCGAAGCCGCCAACCGCCTGGCCGAAGTGATGGCCGGCCTGGCCTGGCAGGCGCCGCAGCTGCCGGTGGTGCAGAACGTCGACGCCAAGGTGCATGACGGCATTGACGCGATCCGTACCGCGCTGGTCCAGCAGCTGTACCAGCCGGTGCAGTGGACCGGGTGCGTGCAGGCGCTGGCTGGCCGTGGCGTCACCCGGATCGCCGAGTGCGGCCCGGGCAAGGTGCTGACCGGTCTGGTCAAGCGTATCGACAAGGCCATCGACGGCCGTTCGCTGGCCACGCCAGGCGACTTCGAAGCCGCCCGCGAGGCATGGTCGGCCTGATCTCCCTTGTTCCTGCCGACCGTACCGGTGGCCGCTGCAAGCGGTACGGGTACGGCGGCCGTCCCAGCCTGAGGAAAACATCATGAGCAAGCCCCTGCAGGGTGAAATCGCACTGGTCACCGGCGCCAGCCGTGGCATTGGTGCCGCCATCGCCGATCTGCTGGCCGCCCAGGGCGCCACCGTCATCGGCACCGCCACCACTGAATCCGGCGCCGCCGCGATCGGTGAGCGCCTGGCCGCCCACGGTGGCCACGGCCGCGCGCTGAACGTCACCGACGCAGCTGCGCTGGACAGTGTGCTCGATGGCATCGCCAAGGAATTCGGCCCGATCTCGATCCTGGTGAACAATGCCGGCATCACCCGCGACAACCTGCTGATGCGCATGAAGGACGAGGACTGGGCGTCGATCATCGACACCAACCTGACCAGCGTGTTCCGCACCAGCAAGGCGGTGATGCGCGGCATGATGAAGGCGCGCAAGGGCCGCATCATCAACATCGCATCGGTGGTGGGCGTGACCGGCAATGCCGGCCAGGCCAACTACGCTGCCGCCAAGGCCGGCATCATCGGCTTCAGCAAGTCGCTGGCCAAGGAAATCGGTTCGCGCGGTGTCACCGTCAATGTTGTCGCACCCGGCTTCATCGACACCGACATGACCAAGGCGTTGCCGGAAGAAGCGCGTACCGCGCTGATCAACGACATCGCCCTCGAACGCCTGGGTTCGCCGGAAGACATCGCCCATGCGGTGGCCTTCCTGGCCGGCCCGGCTGCCGGTTACATCACCGGCGAAACCCTCCATGTGAACGGTGGCATGTACATGCCGTAAGCAAGGGGCGCAGGGATTGCGCCGCAAGTGGTTGATCTGCGGAGGTTTTTGCTGCGATGCAAGGCCGCGCCGGTTTCCACTACACTATCCCACGGCCATCGCCTTTGATGGCGACCACTTTTGAACCACAACTCCATCTGGAGCGAGATCCCATGAGCACCATCGAAGAACGCGTCAAGAAAATCGTCGTCGAACAGCTTGGCGTCAAGGAAGAAGAAGTCACCAACAGCGCATCGTTCGTCGATGACCTGGGCGCTGACTCGCTGGACACCGTCGAGCTGGTGATGGCCCTGGAAGAGGAATTCGAGTGCGAGATCCCGGACGAAGAAGCCGAGAAGATCAGCACCGTGCAGGCCGCCATCGACTACATCAAGGCCCACGTCAAGGCCTGATGTCAGACGGCAGTGCGCGCGCGGGCTCACGCTCGCCGCGCACCGCACCCCATGGGGCCGCTGTTGCGGCCCCGTGTGTTTGAGCATCACACCGAAGCAAACCGAGTTGCCCGTTGAAATCATCCGGGCCAGGAGAATCAGCAATGAAGCGTCGCGTCGTCGTAACCGGCCTGGGTATCGTCTCGCCGTTGGGCAATGATCTGGCCAGCAGCTGGGAAGGCATCACCCAGGGTCGTTCGGGCATCGGTCCGCTGACCAACGTTTCTGATGCCTATCTGGATCGGTTCACCACCAAGATTGCAGGTGAGGTCAAGGGATTCGACATCACCGCCGACAATGAACTGTTCGGCAAGTTCCGGGTCAGCGGCAAGGATGCCAAGAAGATGGACCCGTTCATCCATTACGGCCTCGGTGCCTCGTTCATGGCCCTGCACGACTCGGGCCTGGAAATCACCGACGCCAATGCCGAGCGCATCGGCGCCATCGTCGGCGCCGGCATCGGCGGCCTGCTCGGCATCGAAGAGCAGACCATCGAGTTCCATGAGGGCAAGAAGATCTCGCCCTTCTACGTGCCCAAGACCATCATCAACATGCTGCCGGGCCAGCTGAGCATCATCACCGGCCTGAAGGGCCCGTCGTTCTCGGCGGTGTCTGCGTGCGCAACCTCGAACCATTCGATCGGCACCGCCATGCGCATGATCCAGTACGGCGATGCCGACGTGATGGTGGTCGGTGGTGCCGAGCGTGGCTCGTCGCCGACCGCACTGGGCGGCTTCTGCGCGATGAAGGCCATGAGCACCCGCAACGACGCCCCGGAACAGGCCTCGCGCCCGTGGGACAAGGACCGTGACGGCTTCGTGCTGGGCGACGGCGCCGGCATCCTGATCCTGGAAGAGTACGAGCACGCCAAGGCACGTGGCGCGAAGATCTACTGCGAACTGGCCGGCTTCGGCGCCAGCTCCGACGCGTACCACATGACCGCACCGAGCGAGAACGGCGAAGGCGCCGCGCGCTGCATGGTCATGGCCATGAAGGACGCCGGCGTGACCCCGGAACAGGTGGGCTACCTCAACGCGCACGGCACCTCCACTCCGCTGGGCGACCTGGGCGAGACCATGGCGATGAAGACCGCCTTCGGCGACCACGCCTACAAGATGATGGTCAGCTCCACCAAGTCGATGACCGGCCACCTGCTGGGTGCCGCCGGCGGCGTGGAAGCGATCTTCTCGGTGATGGCGCTGCAGGACAACGTCATCCCGCCGACCATCAACCTGCAGCAGCCGGGTGAAGGCTGCGATCTGGACTACGTGCCCAATGAAGCACGCCAGGCCAAGGTCGACGTGGTGATGTCCAATGGCTTCGGCTTCGGCGGCACCAACGGCACGCTGATCTTCAAGCGCGTCTGACCGACGTTGTAGAGTCGAGCTTGCTCGACTCCGCCCTTGTGTAGAGTCGAGCCATGCTCGACTGAACGTGCAACACAGTCGAGCAAGCTCGACTCTACGCACGAGGAGGCCGCCGCAAGGCGGCTTCCGTGCATCTGAATCCCCGAACTGGCCGCCATGACCCACGCACCGCTGATCCACCCGCTGCCGCACCCGATCGATCTGCTGGCTCTGCAGCAGCACGACCCGGCACGCTTCCCGCTGCTGATGGAATCCACCGCCTCGGGCACCGCCCAGGGCCGCTGGAGCCTGCTGCTGGCGGCGCAGGGCGATAGCCTGCGGCTGGATGCCGATGGCCAGGTGCGCGACCAGCATGATGCGGTGCAGGCCGGCAGCTTCCTGCAGGTTCTGGACCGCGCCTGGCAGCACGAACGCCTGCCGCATGACGGCAGCCACAGCCTGCCGTTCCGCGGCGGTTGGGCGTTGATGCTGGACTACGAAGTGGCCAGCCAGATAGAACCGGTGCTGCCGGCGCGCGCACGCGAGGACGGCCGCCCGACCGCGCTGGCGCTGCGCTGCCCGGCCGCGGTGCTGCACGACCACTACAACGAGGCCAGCTTCGTCATCGCCGAAGCCGGCGAGCAGGCGTTGCTGGATGCGCTGGTGGCACTGGCCTCGGCCACGCTGCCCGAAGCCGGGCAGGGCTGGCAGCCACCGCAGTCGGTCGGCGAGGACGCGCCGCAGCGCTTCACCGACGGCGTGCGCCGGGTGATCGAGTACCTGCGTGCCGGCGATGTGTTCCAGGTGAACCTGTCGCGGCGCTGGAGCGCGCAGTTCGCCGCGCCGGTCAGTCCGCAGGCGCTGTACGCGCAGCTGCGCCGTGCCAACCCGGCACCGTTCGCCGGCCTGTTCAGCGCGCACGGCCGCCATGTGGTCAGTTCCTCGCCGGAACGGCTGGTGTCGGTGCATGCCGGCCACGCGCAGACCCGCCCGATTGCCGGCACGCGTCCGCGCTTCGAGGGGGACGATGATGCCGCGCGCATCCAGGAGCTGGTCGGCCACCCCAAGGAGCGTGCCGAGCACGTGATGCTGATCGACCTGGAACGCAACGACCTGGGCCGCATCTGCCTGCCCGGTACCGTGGTGGTCGATGAGCTGATGACCGTGGAGAGCTACGCGCACGTGCATCACATCGTCAGCAACGTCAGCGGCCATCTGCGCCCGGAGGTCACCCCCGGCGAGGTGATCGCCGCCACCTTCCCCGGCGGCACCATCACCGGCTGCCCGAAGGTGCGCTGCATGCAGATCATCAGCGAGCTGGAGCAGGTGCCGCGTGGTGCCTACACCGGCGCGTTCGGCTGGCTGAACCGCGATGGCGACCTGGACCTGAACATCCTGATCCGCACCGCCGAAGTGGATGGCCACGAGGTGAGCTTCCGCACCGGCGCCGGCATCGTGGTCGACTCGGACCCGGACAAGGAACTGGACGAGACCCGCGCCAAGGCCCGCGGCCTGCTGCGCGCGCTGGGCCAGCAGGGGTAGGCGTATTCCGGTAGTGCCGGCCGCTGGCCGGCAACCTCATGCACCCATGATCCGCGCGATTGCCGGCCAGCGGCCGGCACTACCGGTACCGGTGGGTGCCATTGTTCGGGTGGGTGCCGACCGTCGGTCGGCACAGGCGCATGCCCCCGGTCATGACCCCAATCCACCGGCACGGTATCCTGCACGACGGAATCGAGTTCAGAGGTAGTCCATGGCGGGAGCCAAGCGCGGGTGTCTGTTCGTGGTAACGCTGGTGGTGGTGCTGGCCGCCGTCGTGGCCGGCGCGGGCGCATGGTTCTTCTACCAGCAGACCCGGTTCGCCGACGCCCCGATCACCCCGTCCGCCGAAAGCGTGGTCATCGCCAGTGGCGACGGCATGAGCACGGTGCTGCGCAAGCTGCGCGACGCCGGCGTGGACGAGGGCCAGGACGCGCAGTGGCAGCTGCTGGCGCGCCAGCTCGATGCGGCCGGCAAGCTGAAGGTGGGTGAGTACGCGCTCAGCAGCGACCTGACCCCGCGTGATCTGCTGCTGCGCATGCGCGCCGGCAAGGTGCTGCAGCACCGCGTCACGATCATTGAAGGCTGGAACATCCGCCAGTTGCGTGCCGCGCTCAAGCGCGCCGAGCCGCTGCTGCACACCACCGACAACCTCGATGACGCCGCGTTGATGCAGCGCCTCGGCTTCGGTGGCCAGCATCCGGAAGGTCGCTTCCTGCCGGAGACCTACGTCTACCAGCGTGGCGACAGCGATCTGGATGTGCTCAAGCGTGCTCACGCCGCAATGCAGGACGCACTGGATGAAGCCTGGGAAAGCCGTGCGCCGGACCTGCCGATCAACACGCCCTACGAACTGCTGACGATGGCCTCGATCATCGAGAAGGAAACCGCGCTGGCCAGCGAGCGCCCGCAGATCGCCGGCGTGTTCATGCGCCGCCTGAAGATCGGCATGCGCCTGCAGACCGACCCGACCGTGATCTACGGCATCGGTGCTGCGTATGACGGCAACATCCGCCGCCGCGACCTGACCACCGATACGCCCTACAACACCTATACCCGCGCCGGCCTGACCCCGACCCCGATCGCCATGCCCAGCCGCGATGCGCTGATGGCAGCCGCGCAACCCGCAGCGGGCGACGCGCTGTACTTCGTCGCCGTGGGCGATGGCAGTGGCGCGCACGTGTTCTCGCCCAGCCTGGACCAGCACAACGCCGCAGTGGCCCGCTACCTGCAGCAGCTGCGCCAGCAACGTACCAAGGAGACCCCGGCGCAATGAGTCCCGCGCTGCTTCGCCACCCGCGTTTCGTCAGCCTGGAAGGCGGCGAGGGCGCAGGCAAGACCACCGCCATCAATGCCATCCGTGACTGCCTGCGCAGCCACGGCCACGAGGTGGTGCTGACCCGCGAGCCGGGCGGTACGCCGCTGGCCGAGCGCATCCGTGGCCTGGTGCTGAAACCCGATGCCGAGATTGCTGCCGAACCGCTCAGCGCCGAAGCCGAGCTGCTGCTGGTGTTCGCTGCACGCGCGCAGCATGTGCGCCAGGTGATCCAGCCGGCACTGCAGCGCGGCGCCTATGTGCTGAGCGATCGCTTCACCGATTCCAGCTACGCCTACCAGGGCGGTGGCCGTGGCCTCGACCCGCAGTGGATTGCCGATCTGGAACGACGCGCGGTGGGCCTGCTGCCGGGCCTGACCCTGCTGCTGGACGTGGACGTGGCAGTAGGCCGCGCACGCGCCAACGGGCGCGATCTGTGGCCGGACCGCATCGAAAGCGAACAGGATGATTTCTTCCAGCGCGTGCGCGAAGTGTTCCGCAGCCGCGCGCAGCAGGACCCGCAGCGCTTCGCGCTGATCGACGCCGGCCAGGTGCAGGCGCGTGTAGCGGCCGATGTGGTCGCGCAGGTCGAGCGCTGGCTGCAGGACGGGGAGGGCGCATGAGCACGTTCTCGCCGTGGCAGCAGCGCGCGTTCGACCAGACCGTGGCAGCGCTCGATGCCGACCGCCTTGGTCATGGCCTGCTGATCTGCGGCCCGGCCGGGCTGGGCAAGCGCGAGGTGGCACTGGCGCTGGCCGACCACGTGCTGGCGCGCGGTGATGCCGCGCATGCCACGCGCACGCGCCAGCTGATCGCCGCCGGCACCCATCCTGACCTGCAGCTGGTCAGCTTCATTCCGAACAAGAGCGGCGACAAGCTGCGTACCGAGATCGTCATCGAGCAGATGCGCGAGATCACCGACAAGCTGGCGCTGACCCCGCAGTACGGCGTGGCGCAGGTGGTGATCGTCGACCCCGCCGATGCGATCAACCGCTCGGCGGCCAACGCGCTGCTGAAGACGCTGGAAGAGCCGCAGCCCGGCCGCTACCTGTGGCTGATCAGCAGCGACCCGGCGCGCCTGCCGCAGACCATCCGCAGCCGTTGCCAGCGTCTGGAATTCAAGTTGCCGCCGCAGCACGAAGCGCTGGCCTGGCTGCAGCAGCAGGGCCACAGCGAAGCGGCCGCGCGCGAAGCGCTGGACGCAGCGCGCGGCCATCCCGGCCAGGCTGACAACTGGCTGCGCGAAGATGGCCTGAGCCTGCGCCGCGAAGTGGGCCGCGAGCTGGAACAGCTGGCCGCCGGCAAGACCGGCGCGGTGGAGCTGGCGCAGAAGTGGTGCGGTGATGACAACGCGGCGCTGCGCCTGCGCTTCGCCGCCGACCTGGCGCTGGCCCAGGCCAGCACCGATGCCTTGACCACGCCGGAGCGATTGCACAAGCTTGCAGCCTGGTTCGATGCGGCCAACCGCACCCGCGACCTGCTGCGCACCACGGTGCGTGCAGACCTTGCCGTGGTCGAGTTGCTGCTGGCCTGGAACAAGGTGAACGAGCGGCCTGCCGCAAGGGGAAATCGATGAGTGCCAGCAACGCCCGCCAGGGCATCCTGTCCCTGGCCGTGAAGGACAAAGCCGCGCTGTACAGCGCGTACATGCCATTCGTGAAGAACGGCGGCATCTTCGTGCCCACGCCCAAGCGCTACTTCCTGGGTGACGAAGTGTTCCTGTTGCTGACCCTGCCCGATTCCAGCGAGCGCCTGCCGGTGGCCGGCAAGGTGATCTGGGTGACCCCGGCCGGCGCGCAGGGTAACCGCACCGCCGGCATCGGCGTGCAGCTGGCCGACGGTGCCGAAGGCGAGGGCGTGCGCCACAAGATCGAGACCCTGCTGGCCGGCCTGACCGGCTCGGACAAGCCGACCCACACGATGTGATTGCGGTAGCGCCGGGCATGCTCGGTTGCATGCCCCGAAACGCCTGTGAACACGAATGTGAAAAACTGTTGACGGCCTCTGAAAAGCCCCTATAATGAGCGGCTCAGCAACACACCGGGCGGTTAGCTCAGCGGTAGAGCATTGCCTTCACACGGCAAGGGTCACAGGTTCGATCCCTGTACCGCCCACCATGTTGCAGAACGAAAGAAGCCTCCAGCAATGGGGGCTTTTTTGTTGCCTGTGATTCCGTAGTGCCCGCCGAAGCGATCACCGTTTCAGCCGAGGTCCTCCAGCAGCTCGCGCGCGATCATCGCGGTTGCATCCAGCAGGTCGTGACCGCTGCCGGCCCGCACCACCACCGCCAGCAGGCTACGGCCCACATCGGCATTGCCGCCGCTCAGTTCCATCTCGCCTTCAAAGCACAGATCGGCCAACCATTCATGGGCCTGCTGCAGTCCGCGCTTGCGGACGCGGCGGAACTCCGCGAGCAGCTTCGCCTGGCCGGCCTCCTGCTCACCATCGGCAAGCAGGCCGATGGCACCGCCGTGCGCCGCGCGCCAGATGGCCGGTAGCGGGCGACCGTTCGCGTCCACCACGTCCGCCGAGAACTGCGCGCAGTACATTTCGTAGCGCTTGCCCGCTGTGCTGCAGGGCACGATGCCGGCCTCGGCCAGCAGGCGTTCGGCTTCATCCAGTTTGCTGAACTTCAAGCGCAGCAGTGCAGGACGGCTCAGGTGTTGTGCCAGCGCCTGCTGGTTGGCGGTGAACCAGACGTTCCAGCCCACGCTTGCGCGGCCTTCCAGTGCGGCCTTGAAGTACTCCAGGTGTTCGGCGTCCATTGCGGCCTCCTGCGCTCCCTGCTCGATTGTAGCGGGCGCATATCCGGGCCGGTCAGGCGTCGTCGTCGGAGAGGCAATGATGTGCCTCGCGTACCAGCTGTCGCGCGGCCACGATCAGCCCGTCGGTGTGGAAGACGCCCAACTGTTCGTCCGGGTCGCCTTCGTTACGCACGTGGGCGGGCCCGTGCCACGAATGGAAGCAGAGGGTTCCATTCCTGCGCTGTCCCACCGCCCCGGGCAGGCGTAGTCTCAGCCCGTTGCCGTGCCCATCCACTCTGGAGTGCCACCATGCCGCTCGCCCGTATCGATCTTCGCAAAGGTAAATCCGCCGACTACCTGCAACGCGTCGGCGAAACCATCTACCAGGCCATGCGCGCGGTGGGCGTGCCGGAGAACGATCGCTTCCAGATCTTCCAGCAACACGAGCCGGGCACGTTGATCTACGACCCCGGTTACCTGGGCGTGGACCGCACCGACGATTTCATCTGCATCCAGATCACCTGGAACGAGGGACGCACGCTGGAGCAGAAAAAAGCGTTGTACCTGGGCATTGCCGATGGCCTGCATGCGGCGGTGGGTATCCGCCGAGAGGATGTGTTCATCAACCTGGTGGAAGTGAAGCGGGAAAATTGGTCGTTCGGTAATGGTGTGGCCCAGTACGTGAGTTGATGCGCGAAAAGCATCCACGCATGGCGTGGATCTACTGAATGGAGGGCGTGCGCGGGGGAGGGCAGCCCTGCGTCACCGTGTCGCAGGGGGCCAACCCTGAACGGGGTCCAAGGTTGGCCATGGCCCCGTAGAATGGCCGGGTGCGTCATTCTGTCCTCCACCGCCGGTTCCAGGCCCTGGCTTGGCTTGCCATGCTGCTGGTGCTGCTCGCCCCGCTGGTGAGCCGCTGGCTGGCGCATGGTCACGTGGCTGCCGCTGCGCCGGTGGCAGCCATGGAACATGCGATGCATGCAGAGCTTGCGCAGCACGCGATGGAAGGCCATCACGACCACCACGCGATGGCGATGCCGCACGGCGAGGCCGCAAAGAAGCCACCTGCCGATCCACACGCCGATCATGAGATGGGCGTGGACTGCGATTACTGCCTGATCGCTGCACGGCTGATCACGCTGCTGGTGGCGGCAGTGCTGCTGTTGGCGCCGATGGCACCGGTGTGCCGCGCGCTGCGCGGTGCGGTGCGGTCGTTGCCGCAACGGATCAGCGGCACATTGGGAGCGCGTGGGCCGCCGGCTCTGATGGCTGCCTGAGCCGCACGCGCGTTGCATTGAACATTTTTCCATGAGGTTGCCGGCCACGGCCGGTGCCCGCACGCGCGTGTTTGTCCCTTTCTGATTGCTGCCCTGCCATTGCGGGTGGCCTTGCATGCCGTGAACAAATGAAAACGAACCCCAACCCCGCGCACCTGCGCCGGGCGACGCTGCCTGTCCTGTGCGCATTGCTCCTGCACGCCGCGCCCCTGCTTGCCGCCGATGCGGCACCACCGACCACGCTGGATACCGTGCGGGTGGTCGATACCCGCAGCGGTGAGCTGTCGTCCACCGCCAACGCCGGTTCCGCGCTGGGCCTGAGCGTGCTGCAGACACCGGCCAGCCTGACGGTGATTTCGCGCGAACAACTGGAGCAGCGTGGCGACAGCAACCTCAACGATGCGATCAGCCGGGCAGGTGCGATCAGTGCGATGCCGCATCCGGGCAACGGCCTGAGTGCGCTGTCCAGCCGCGGCTTCACCGATGGCGCTTCGGTGATGCGCCTGTACGACGGGCTGCGCCAGTACGGCGGCGTGGGTATCACCTTCCCGTTCGATACCTGGTCGATCGAGCGCATCGAAGTGCTGCGCGGCCCGGCCTCGGTCATCCATGGCGACGGTGCGATCGGCGGCGTGATCAACATCGTGCCGAAGAAGCTCACGCGTGGTGCGATCGAGAACGAGATCAGCGTAACCGTGGGCAGCGAGGACACCGCGCGCCTGGGCTTCGGCAGCGGTGGCGCGCTGACGTCCGAGCTGGCCTACCGGCTGGACGTGAGTGGCAACTACAGCGGTGGTTGGGTCGATCGTGGGCGCAACAGTGACGCGACATTCTCCGGTGCGTTGCTGTGGCAGCCGCGCGCGGACCTGCAGCTGACCCTCACCCATGCGCAGGGCTACCAGCAGCCGATGCGTTACTTCGGCACGCCGCTGGTCGAGGGCCGCCAGCTGGAGGCGCTGCGCCACCGCAACTACAACGTGGACGACAGCCAGATCCGCTATCGCGACCGCTGGACCCAGCTCGATGCGCTGTGGACGCCGACCGCGAACGTGGAATGGCGCACGCGCCTCTACCAGATCGACAGCCAACGCGATTGGCGCAATGCCGAGGCCTATGTTTACAACCGCGCCACCGGCTTGATCGATCGATCGGGCAACACCGAGATCACCCACAACCAGGACCAGACCGGACTGACCTCGACGCTGCGCGTGCAGGGGACCGCAGGTGGCCTGCAGAACAGCTTCGCGGTGGGCCTGGACGCCAACCGCGCGCACTTCAAGCACACCAACAACACCTATGCCGGCAGCTCGGGCCCGATCGACCCGTTCGAACCGGTGCCGGGCCAGTTCGTCAGCGACGCGCCGAACCTGCCGCGCTACCGCAACCGTGCCGAGCAGTACGCGCTGTTCGCGGAAGACCGGTTGGCGCTGAGCGAGCGCTGGTCGGTGCTGGGTGGCCTGCGCCACGACCGCGCGCGCATCGACCGTACCGATCTGATCAGCGGCCAGAACGCGTTCTCGAAGACCTACAGCAGCACCGGCTGGCGTGCAGGTACGGTGTTCGCGCTGCGGCCGACGCTGAGCCTGTATGCGCAGTATTCGCAGGCAGCAGACCCGGTCAGTGGGCTGCTGATGATCAGCCCGGCCAACGGCGCCTTCGACCTGGCCAAGGGCCGGCAGATCGAAGTGGGCCTGAAGCAGGCGTTCGATGGCGGCGAGTGGACGCTGGCGGCGTATCGCATCCGCAAGACCGGGCTGCTCAGCCGCGATCCGCTGGTGCCGGACCGCCGCGTGCAGGTGGGCGCGCAGACCTCGCGCGGTATCGAGGCGTCGCTGAATTGGAACGTCGCGCCGCACTGGACGCTGGATGCCAACGCCACGGTGCTGAAGGCCGAGTTCGAGGACTTCCTGGAGACCACCGGTTCGCCGCCGCTGCTGGTGTCGCGCGATGGCAACGTGCCGCCGAACGTGGCCGAACGCCTGGCCAATGTGTGGTTGAGCTGGCAGTTCGCGCCGGACTGGAGCGCGGCGGGTGGCGTTCGCTATGTCGGCAAGCGCTACGCCGACAATGCCAACACGCTGGAGTTGCCCAGCTACAGCACCACTGACCTGGCGCTGACCTGGCAGGCAGCACCGCGCACGCGGCTGTCCGCGCGATTGTTCAACGTGTTCGACAAGGCGTACTACGCCACCGCGTACTACACCAGCACGCAGTGGCTGCTGGGCGCGGATCGTCGCGTCGAGTTCACCGTCGACCATCGCTTCTGAGGACGCGCACCATGTCGCTGCGATCCACTGCCAAGCGCTGGACCTACCTGGTGCACCGTTGGCTCGGCATCGGCGGATGCCTGCTGATGCTGTTGTGGTTCGTCAGCGGCATGGTGATGTTGTTCATCGGCTACCCGAAGCTGACGCCCGGTGAACGTCTGGCGGCATTACCGGTGCTGCCGGAGGCCCGCGATCTGCGCGGGCTGTCGGTGCTGCCTGCAGCCGTGCAGTCCGAGCCGGAGACCGTGGCACTGACCACGCTGCGTGGCGAGCCTGCGTATGTGGTTCGCGCGGGAAGCAACGTGGGGGCGTGGTCAGCCGTCACCGGCCAGGCCCTGCTGCCAGTGTCGGCACAGCGCGCCGAAGCGTCAGCGGTACAGTTTGCCGGCGGCCCGGCCTTTGTCGGTGCAATGCGCGTGGAGGAGGACCGCTGGACGCATTCGCGCGCGCTGGACGCGCACCGGCCGCTGTACCGGGTGGAGGTGGGGGGCGTACAGCCCGGTGACCTGTATGTGTCCTCGCGCACCGGTGAAGTGGTGTTGGACGCACCGCATGTGCAGCAGCGCTGGAACTATGTGGGGGCCTGGCTGCACTGGCTGTATTTCCTGCGCATGCAGTCGGTGGATCCGGTCTGGACGTGGGTGGTGATCGTGCTGTCCGCGCTGTGCACGGTGGCGGCA
Source organism: Stenotrophomonas sp. 28608_Sma (assembly GCF_056486185.1). Classification (NCBI taxonomy): domain Bacteria; kingdom Pseudomonadati; phylum Pseudomonadota; class Gammaproteobacteria; order Lysobacterales; family Lysobacteraceae; genus Stenotrophomonas; species Stenotrophomonas sp. 28608_Sma. The sequence continues at coordinate 1,077,587 of NZ_CM151308.1, forward strand.
GTCAGCGGCATCGTGGTGGGTGTGTGGCGCTGGCGTTTCCGCGGGCGCTACCGCTCCGGCGCGAAGACGCCCTATGTCGAACCGTGGATGCGCTGGCACCATCTGATCGGACTGATGGCTGCGGCCTTCGTGTTCACCTGGATCTTCAGCGGACTGATGTCGATGAATCCATTGGGGGTCTTCAGCAGCACGCGCGAGGCGATCGATGTTGAACGCTATCGTGGCAGCGCGGTAACGGTGGATGGCGCGTTGGGTGAGCCGGCGAAGCTTCTGGCGGTGGCCGATGCTGAGCGCTTCCAACCGGTCGAGATCCAGTGGCGCCGCATCGGAGGCGAGCTGTTCGCAGTGCTGCTGGACGGGCGGGGCGAGACCCGCATCGTGTCCAGCGGCAATGGGCACTTGCAGGTTGCGCGGTTGCTGCCGGCAGCGTGGCTGCAGCAGAAGGTGCGTGCGCTTTCCGCTGCGCCGATGCAGGGCTTCGTGGTGCAGCAGGCAGCGGATGCCTACTTCTATCCGCGTGCGCCCGAGGCCATGAATGGTGCAGCGGTACGCCGCTTCCCGGTAGCAGTGGTGGACTTCGGCGATGCCGAGGCGACGCGGGTCTACCTCGATCTGGCCACGGGCGATCCGTTGCTGACGATGGGGCATCGGGAGCGCGTGGGGCGCTGGTTGTTCTACTTCCTGCACAGCTGGGACCTGCCGGCGATGCTGCGCCAGGAAGGTGCCCGGCTGGCGGTGTTGCTGCTGCTGAGTGCTGCTGGCACCGCGCTGTGTGCCACGGCGACGGTGATCGGCTATCGGCGATTGCGGATGAAGCTGCGGCACAGGCGGCGCTGAGGCCCTGGGCTACATCCGAAGCCAACGTGTGGACACGGCCACCAGCAACAAGGCCGTGGCCACCCCGATGAACGCAGCGATCAGGCCGAAGTGGTTGGCGGCGAAGCCGATCAGCGCCGGCCCGGCAAGGATGCCGGCGAAGCCCAGCGTGGATACCGCGGTGATCGCCAGCGCACCCGGCATGCGGGTCTGGTGGCCGGCCAGCGAGAACAGCGCGGGCGCGATGTTGGCGCAGCCGAGGCCGACCAGCACATAGCCGATCAGCGACGCCTGCCACGGCGTGACCAGCGTCAGCACCAGCACGCCAGCGGCGGCAAGCAGAGCACCGAACACGATCGCGCGCTCACGGCCCATACGCGCTACCAGCGCATCGCCGAACAGGCGTGCGACGGTCATGGTCAGGGTGAAGGTTACATAGCCGATACCGGCGAGGCTGGCATCGACGCGACGCACGTCGCTGAGAAACACTGCGCTCCAGTCCAGCATCGCGCCTTCGCCGAGGAAGGCGACGAACGCCAGCACGCCGATGAACAGCACGATGCCGTGCGGCAGGGCCAACATCGGTGCGTCGTGCGGCATGCGTTCGCTGTGCCAGTACGCCGCCGACAGCAGCATCACCAGCAGCATGGCGCCGACGCCGATCAGCACCGATGCCAGTGGCGGCAGCTGTGCGGACAACAGCACGGTCATGGTGGCCGCGCCGAGGAAGCCGCCGATGCTGAAGAAGGCATGGAGGCCGGACATCATCACGCGCCGTGCTTCGCGCTCGACGATGACGGCCTGCACGTTCATCGTGCAGTCCATCGCGCCCACGGCGGCGCCGAACACGAACAGCACCAGCCCCAGCGTCCAGGCCGAACCAGCCAGCGCCAGGCCGGGCACGGTCAGGCAGATCAGCAGGCTGCTGGCCACCATCACCCGGCGGCAACCGAGGCGCGCGGCCAGCACGCCGGACAAGGGCATGGCCAGCAGCGAACCGGCACCGAGGCAGAGCAGCACCAGCCCCAGCGTAGCGTCGTTGATCTCGGTGCGTGCTTTGGCGAATGGCACCAGGGTGGCCCACAACGCAGTGGCGAAGCCGGGAATGAAGAACGCAGCGCGGGTCGCGTGCTGTTCGGCACGCGCGCGGTTGGCAAGGGACATGGGCGGTACGGTCAGGGCGGAGTGGGGTGTACCGCGATGCCGGCTGCGCGGAAGCGCGCGGCCAGCGCCGGCGGAGCCGAGGTGGTCAGCACCAGATCGTCGATTTCATCGAGGCTGGCGATCTGCCAGTTGCCGCGGGCACCGAGCTTTTCAGTGGTGGCGGCGACGATGACGCGGCTGCTGCAGGCCACCATCGCGCGTTTCAGCGTGGCTTCTTCCGAATCCATTGCCCAGACGCCGGTGTCGCCGTCCACCGCGCAGGGGCCGGGCAGGTATACGTCGGCGCGCAGGCGCTGCACCTGCGCCAACGCTTCAGCGCCGACCGCGCCGCCACCGCTGGCCAGGCGGCCGCCGATCAGCTGCACCGAGGTGCCTTCAAGCATGCTGGCGGCGGTGGCGATCTGCGGAGCATTGGTGATCACCGTCAGGCCGAGAGCGGTCGGCAGCTGCTGGGCGATCGCCAGGTTGGTCGACCCGGCGTCGAGCAGTACGACCTGGCCGGGCTGCAGCAGCGCGCAGACGCGGGCGGCCAGCTCGGCCTTGTCGCCGCGGTCGCGGGTCAGTCGCTCGCGTAGCGGGCGTTCCTTGGGGGGCGGCAGCACGGCGCCGCCGTAGACACGCTGGCACAGGCCTTGGGCGGCCAGCTCGCGCAGATCACGGCGGATCGAATCTTCGGAGACGGCATAGCGGCGCGCCAGTTCGGCGGCGACCACGCGGCCCTGCTGGCGCAGTTCCTCGAGGATCTGCAGGGTGCGCTGGGCGGGGAGGGGGCTGGGATCGGAGCTCATGCCGCAAGTCTGCACGTTCGTGCATTAACGTGCAACAACGTGCATTTGGCGGGCGTGGCCACAGATCGGCTGGACTGCCGGTGAACCCGACCGCGCCAGCGTCTATGGATCGCCTTCGCGGCCCGGCATCATGGCGGGGCACCTGGCATGGAATCCACGATGTCCCCCACCGTTCACCGCAAGCTGCGCATCGGCGCGGACCAGTACACCGGCCAGAAAGTGGTCGACCAGCAGTTCTACGAATGCGATTTCTCCGGCGCTGACCTCACCGCCACCGAGTTCATCAACTGCAGCTTCTACGACGCTGAAAACCGCGCCGGTTGCCGCTTCAATGGCGCCACATTGAAGGAAGCCAGCTTCCGTAGTTGCGACATCAGCATGTGCCACTTCAGTTTCATCAAGGCGCTGGGCCTGGAGATCAGTGAGTGCCGTGCGCAGGGCGCGGACTTCAGCAACGCCAGCTTCATGAACCAGATCACCACGCGCAGCTGGTTCTGCAGTGCCTTCATCAAGAAGTCGAACCTGCGCTACGCCAATTTCTCGCGGGTGACATTGGAGAAGTGCGAACTGTGGGAAAACCGCTGGGATGGCGCGAATGTGAGCGGTGCCAGCTTCGCCGGTTCGGACCTGTCCGGTGGCCAGTTCGAGGGGATCGACTGGAACAGTGCCAACTTCACCGACTGCAACCTGACCAACTCGGAGCTGGGCGAGTTGGACCTGCGCAGCACCAATCTGCGTGGCGCCACGCTGGATGTGCAGCAGGTGGCGCTGTTGATGCAGCGTATCGGCATTACCGTGGTGCCGTAGGCATCATCCGGCGTACGCCACCCAGCCCTTGAAGCTGAAGCCGGCGTAGAACAGCTCCACGTTGTCGAAGCCGGCCTCCTGCAGTAGCGCAACCTCCTGCTCGGGCGACAGCAACGGCAATCGCTCGGCAATGGCGTCGATCGCGCGCTGCGCATCGGCGTGGGCAACCCCCGAGGCTTCGGCGAACGCCGCGTAGCGCTGCAACCAGCGCAGCTTGCCGGCCGGGTCCTGCGGCACGCTGTGGTGCGCTACAACCAGCGGCGCACCGGGTTGCAGGCGCCGGTGCAGTTCGCGCAGCGTGTGCAGGCGCTGCCCGGCATCGAGGAAGTGCAGGGTCAGCAGGCAGCTGGCACCGTCGAAGCGCGCATCGGGTGCATCGTCGATATAGCCTTCCAGCAACTGCACGCGCGACATCAGCGGACCCAGTGTCTGCTCGGCCAGGGCCAGCATCGGCGCGGCCGGGTCGACCCCCAGCAGCTGCCAGCCCGGCTGCGCCTCGGCGAAGGCCTTCAGTTCCAACCCGCCACCGGCACCCAGCACCAGCACGCGGCCCTGAGGGGGAACACGTTCGGCCAGCAGCAGCCGGCTCATCTGCTGCAGGGCGAGGAAGCCGGGCACCTGGCGCAGCGGCGCTTCGGCATAGCGGGCCACCGCCTGCGGATCGGAGAACGTGGACATGCGCGGATTCCTGCAGCGGGGGACATACCACTGTAGCGCGGCGCGCAAGAGGCATTGCGCGCCGCTGCCGCACGGGCAGGACAGGGCTCAGGCCGCTGCGGCCTCAAGCACGTCTTCCATCCGCACCTCGCCGAGGAATCCACCGCCGCTGGTTGCCGGCTGCTGCGCTTCGATGGCGTGGGCGAACTGCACGCCGGCGTCGTCCTGCAGGCGCTCGAACAGCTGCTGCACCCTTGGGAACTCGCGTCGATCGACCACCTGGTGATAGTCGTTCCAGCGCGCGATGCCTGCGAAGTAGGCGTCGGCAAAGCTGCGCTGTTCGCCCAGCAGCCACGGGCCGGCGCCGATCATCTGCTCCAGCGCCTGGTGGGCGTGGCGTACCTTGGTCGTGCCATAGGCACGCAGCGCCTCGCCTTCATCGCCTTCCGCATGCTCCAGTGCGTGCCAGAGCGGCGCGTAGGCACCGAAGAAACTGGTGTTGAGATAGGCCAGCCGATGGTTGAGGCGATCGAAGCCGGAGGTGCCCTGTGCGAAGCCCAGGCCCTGTGCGATGCCCTTCGCGGCCAGGTGGTTGAGGATGGCCAGGCTCTCGCTGAGCAGCTCGCCCTGTGTGGTTCGCAGGGTCGGGGTTTCGCCCAGTGGATTGAGGCGGCGGTAGTCTTCGCCCTGCACCTGGCCGGGCATCTCGATGCGGCATAGGTGATACGGCTGGCGCAGCCACTCCAGCGCGATGATGGAGCCGAACGAGCAGCCCGAGGGCACGCCGTAGAAGAGGATCGGGGTCATGGCAGGTTTCCGGTTCGAGCCGCGATGCGGCGGGTGAGGAAAGCGTGCCCGCGTGGACATTGCTCCGGAAGCCGTCCGAATGGCATCCTGAAGTCTACATATGTGGACGTTGCGCATGCTCAACCTCAACGATCTGGCCCTGTTCGTGACTGCGGTGGAGCAGGGCGGTTTCGCCGCAGGCGGGCGCCATCTGGGCCTGCCGCGCTCGACGTTGAGCAAGCGCGTGGCGCTGCTGGAAGAACAGCTCCAGGTGCGGCTGCTGCAACGCAGTTCGCGCCGCTTCGCATTGACCGAGGTCGGCCAGGAGTTCTTCGAGCGCGCACGCGCAGCGTTGTCTGAGGTCGAGGCGGCCGAGGCCATCGTCCGCGACCGCCAGGCCGAACCCAGCGGCACCGTACGCATCAGCGCTTCGATTCCGGTGGTGCAGGGCGAGCTCGCCGCGTGCCTGCCTGCACTGGCCCGCCGCTATCCACGGCTGCGCATCGAAGTTGAAGTGAGTGATCGTTTCATCGATCTGGCTCAGGAGGGCATCGACATCGCTCTGCGCAGTCACTTCGGTCCGCTGCCGGATTCCGGGTTGGTGCAGCGAATGCTCGGCAGCGAGCGCATCGTGCTGGTGGCGTCCCCTGGCTATCTGGCAGCCGCGCCGGCAGTGGATACGCCCGAGCAGCTGCGTGCGCATGCCGGCCTGCTGACCGCGCGTCATGCAACGCGCTGGACGCTGCACGGCCCCGACGCCCGCACCGTGCAGGTGGAGCCGCAGGTGGCGCTGGTCGGCAATGAATCGCAGCTGCTGATCGCGGCGGCCGAAGCGGGTCTTGGCATCACCGTGTTGCCACACAGCCTGTGTGCCGCAGCCCTTGCCGCCGGCCGCCTGCAGCAGGTGCTGCCGGCGTGGCATGCCGGCGAAGTGACCACCAGCGTGCTGCTGCCGCATCGTCGCGGCCAGTTGCCGGGCGTGCGTGTGGTGGTGGATGCGCTGGCCGCGCATTACCAGCTCAACGCAGCGCGCGCGCCAGTACCTGCCAGATCCTCGGGTCCTGGCACTGCGAAACGTTGAAACGTACATAGTCAGCCGCGCGCTGCGACTGGCTGAACGCGTTGCCCGGTGCCAGCACGATGCCCTCGCGCAGGCATTGCCGGGCCAGTGCGGCGGCATCGCGGCCATCGGGCAGCTGGCACCACAGGAACAGCCCGGCTTCCGGCTGCAGCCACGGCGTGATGCCCAGCGCCTGCAGCTTCCGCAGCGTGTGCCGGCGCGCATCGGCCAGGCGCGAACGTACCGACTGCATGTGGCGGCGGTAGCCGCTGTCGGTCAGCGCGATGTGCATCAACTGCATCGCCAGATGGCCGCCGCCGAAGCTGGTGGCCAGCTTCAGATCGGTCAGCGCCTCGATCCACTCAGGGCGAGCGGCGACGTAGCCACAGCGCGAAGCCGCCGACAGCGTCTTGGAGAAACTGCCGACGTGGATCACCCGCGACAGCCCATCGAGCGCGGCCAGCCGCGGTGCAGGCTGCAGTTCGAAGTCGGCGAAGATGTCGTCCTCGACGATGATCAGTTCATTGCGTTCGGCCAGGCCCAGCAGGCGGTGGGCGGTGCTGGCCGACAATACGGCGCCGGTCGGGTTGTGCAGGCCCGAGTTGGTGATGTACAGCCGCGGCGTATGCGCCTGAACTGCCTGCGCGAACGCCTCCAGGTCCGGGCCGCTGTGCGTGTATGGCACGCCGATGGCCTGCACCTGGTGCGCCTTCAGCAACGCGTGGTAGTTGAAGTAACTGGGGTCATCGACCAGCACGCAGTCGCCGGGCTTGAGCAGGAAACGGCAGAGCAGATCGACCGCGTGCGTACCGGATTCGGTCAGCAGGATCTGCTCCATCGGCGCATCGATGCCCAGCGCCGCGCTGCGCCGTTGCAGCAGCTGGCGCAATGGGGGCAGCCCGAGCGGGCCGGCGTAGTCGACCAGCTGTGATGCATCGGCACGCGCCAGCCGACGCAGGCCGCGGCGCACGCCATCGTGATACAGCCAATCACTGGGCATCCAGCCGCAGCCCGGCTTGAGGTGGCCCGGCGGGGTTTCCAGCGACTGCCGCGACACCCACAGCGGGTCCACGGCGCGGTCCAGCCGGGGTTCCATTTCAGCCAGCGCCAGCGGTGCGGCCGGCCCACTGACGTAGAAGCCGGATCCTGCGCGCGCACTGATCAGGCCTTCGGCCGCCAGGCGCTCGTAGGCCTCGACCACGGTCGAGACCGACACCCCCATCGCCGCCGCCTGCGCACGTACCGAGGGCAGGCGCGAGCCGGGGCCATCCACCCGCGCACCGATGCGGGTGCGGACGGTCTGGATGACCGATTCGATGCGGGTGAGCGAACGTGGCATGGCGGAACCGTAGTGGAAGTGTGGGCAGTACAGTTACTTGCGACTGTACTGGATTGTAGCTGGGGTCGTTCCGCGCTGGATGCTTCCATACAGGTCCAGCCGGGCATCGTCCGGCACCTTCAGGAGTACAGGCGTGGAACGGTCGGCGAGTGGTTGGATCAATGGCTTCATCGGTGTAGTGATCTTCGCGGGCTCCCTGCCGGCCACCCGCTTGGCGGTGCTGCAGCTGGACGCCGGATTCGTCACTGCTGCACGCGCGACCATTGCCGCTGTGCTCGGCCTTGGCCTGCTCCTTCTGCTGCGCCAGCCGTGGCCGCGGCGCAATGACCTGCCAGGCCTGGTGGTGGTCAGTCTGGGGGTGGTGGTCGGCTTTCCGCTGTTGACCGCGCTCGCGCTGCGGCATGCGTCATCGGCACACACCATCGTGTTCCTCGGCCTGCTGCCACTGAGCACTGCGGTGTTCGGCGTGCTGCGCGGCGGCGATCGACCGCGCCCGGCGTTCTGGTTGTTCTCGCTGCTGGGCAGTGCCTGCGTGGTCGGCTATGCGGTGCGTAACGGCATCGAGGCCTCGCTGCAGGCTGACCTGCTGATGCTGGCGGCGATCGTGGTGTGTGGGCTCGGCTATGCCGAAGGTGGTCGACTTGCCCGCCATCTTGGCGGTTGGCAGGTGATCAGCTGGGCGCTGCTGCTGGCGTTGCCGGTGATGCTGCCGCTGACAGTGCTGATGCGCCCGGCCTCGTTCACCGCGGTCGGTGCGTCGGCGTGGTGGGCGCTGGGCTACGTGGCGGTGTTCAGCATGCTGATCGGCTTCCTGTTCTGGTACCGCGGGCTGGCCCAGGGCGGCATCGCCGCCGTCGGCCAGCTGCAGTTGCTGCAGCCGTTCTTCGGCCTGGCCCTGGCCGCGCTGCTGCTGCACGAATCGGTCAGCCTCAGCATGGTGCTGGTGACCGTGGTCGCGGTGATCTGCGTGGCCGGCGCGCGCCGCTTCAGCCGCTGAACGAAAAAGGGGACGGAGGGGATTAAGTCGTAATCGGTCCTACTGTGCCTGAAACGACTTAATCCCCTCCGTCCCCTTTTCCGGGTGGCCGCGGAACAGATGCGCAACGGCATAGTCGATGAACACCCGAAGGCGTGCACTGGGATGGCGCCCACCGGGCCAGAGCAACGAGAACTGCCCCTGGTGCGTGGGCAGTGCTGGCAGTACCTGTTGCAGGCGGCCATCGGCCAGCGCATCGGCTGCGAGGAAGTCAGGCATCCAGGCCAGGCCCATGCAACCGATCGCAGCGGCCAGTACGGCCTCCATGTTGTTGCAGGTCATCGCGGTGGGAAGGCGCGCGCCGGCATCGCCTTCGATACCCGGCAGCTGCCACGGGTGCAGCTTTCCGGTGGTCGGGTAACGGAAGCGCAGCGCGCTATGCAGGCGCAGCTCGCTCACATCACCGGGCGTGCCGTGCGCCTGAAGATAGCCGGGCGCCGCACAGAGGATGAAACGGAAGCCGCCCAGCCGCCGTGCGGTCAGGCTGGAATCGGCCAGTTCACCGCTGCGTATCACCGCGTCGAGGCCTTCGCTGACCACGTCGACGATGCGATCATTGAAGTCCAGCTCCAGCTGCACCTGTGGGTAGCGTTGCTGGAAGCCAGGCAGCACCGGCAGCAGGAAGCGGTAGCCGATGGTGGGCAGGCCGATGCGCAGCAGCCCGCTGGGGGCGTGCTGTCGCTGCGCCAGGTCTGCCTGCGCTTCGGAAAGTTCATCCAACGCACGCCGGCAGCGCTGCAGCAGCAGTTCGCCTTCGTCGGTGAGGTGCACGCGGCGGGTGGTGCGCTGGAACAGGCGCGTGCCGAGTTCCTGTTCAAGGCGGGCGATGCGCTTGCCCACGGCCGACGCGGAGAGGCCGAGGACGCGAGCGGCGCCGACGATGCTGCCTGCTTCGGCGGTACGGACGAAGGCCAGCAGGGCAGAGATGGAATCCATGCGGGGCATGATTACGGAACATTAGGCCGCAATCAACGTACATCGAGCCTGTTTTTCTGGAATAGCGGCCTGTCCATCATCAATGCCCCTGATGGATGGAGGCCCACATGGCCCCGGTTTCGATGCTCTCCGTACCTTCCCACACGCAGCAGCGGTGGGCGCTGCTTGCCGTCTGCCTGGCTGCACTGGCGCTGCCGTTGTCCTTCTCGGCCGGTGCGGTCGCGGTGCCGGCGCTGGCCCGTTCCGCGGCGTCGTCGCCGACCGCGCTGGCGTGGGTGACCAACGCGTTCATGCTCACCTTCGGCAGCCTGCTGCTTGCTGCCGGTGGCCTGGCCGACCGCTATGGCCGACGACGGTTGTTCCTGCTGGGCACGGCAGGCTTCACCGTAGCCACGGTCGTCGTCTGCCTCGCGCCCACGCTGCTGTGGCTGGATCTGGCGCGCGGGCTGCAGGGCGTTGCCGCTGCAGCGGCGTTGGCGTCCGGCACCGCTGCGCTGGCGCATGCCTGGCAGGGCCCGGTGTGTGCCCGTGTGTTCGCCCTGCTGGGCACCACATTCGGTGCGGGGCTGGCGCTGGGGCCGCTGCTCGCGGGTCTGCTGTTGCAGGCATTGGGATGGCGCAGTGTGTTCGCCGCGGGCGGTGTACTGACGCTGGCGGCGTTCGCCGTGGGCGCGCGCGCGTTGTCCGAAAGCCATGGCGAACGCGGGCGGCTGGATGTCGGCGGCATGCTGGGTTTCAGCCTGATGCTGGCGGCGTTGACCCTGGCCCTGCTGTGGCTGGGTGAATTCGGCCTGCATGCCATGCACGTGCAACTGGCGCTGTTGGCGACGCTGATGCTGGGCGGGGTATTCGTCTGCATCGAACGGCTGCACCGCTCACCGTTGCTGGACCTCTCGCTGTTCTCGCAACCGGCGTTCCTCGGTGTCCAGCTGCTGCCGGTCGCAACCTGCTTCGGCTACGTGGTGCTGCTGGTGGTGTTGCCTCTGCAGCTGCTGGGCGTGAATGCACAGAGCGCGACATTGGTCGGGCTGCAGATGCTGGCCCTGTCCGCGCCGATGCTGGTGCTGCCGATGCTGGCCGCGCGCTGGGCGGAACGCGTTGGAAGTACGCGGCTGTGTACGCTGGGCCTGCTGGTCTGTGCCTCTGGGTTGTACCTGTTGTCGCGCCACGCATCGCATCCGTCGCCGTCGCAGTGGGTGCCGTTGCTGATGCTGATCGGCGCTGGAACGGCCTTGCCGTGGGGCTTGATGGATGGGCTGTCGGTCAGTGTGGTGCCGGTGCAGCGTGCGGGCATGGCCGCCGGCATCTTCGGAACCGTGCGGGTGGCCGGCGAAGGCATCGCATTGGCCGCAGTCACGGCCTTGCTTGCGCTGCTGATCGGCCACCAGCTGCAGGGAGCATCGCCGGCATCGTTGGCGCGTGCCGGTGCCTATCTGGCCACGGGGGCGCAGGCACAGGCGCAGGCACTGCTTCCGGCGATGAGCGGCGCACAGCTGCAGCAGGCCAGTGCCGAGGCGCTGGCGATACTGCTGCGTGTCCTGGCGCTGCTGACCGCCGCATGCGCGGTGCTGTTGCACCTGCTGCTGCAGCGGCCAGCGTTGGCCGTGATCAGAACCGATAGCTGATGGTGCCGGTCACCACGCGCGGGTAGCCGGCGAAGCAGTCGCCAAAGGTGCGGCACGGCGCGTAGTAGCGCTTGCCGGTGAGGTTGGTGATGTTCAACGCCATCGTCCAGTCGGTCACCTGCACTTCCAGCAATGCATCGGCCAGCGTGTAGCTGGGCGTGACGATGCGCCCGCCATTGCCCAGCGACACCGTGTTGCCGACATGGCGCACGCCCAGGCCCAGGTGCAGGCGTGCGGCATCGTCCAGTTGGAAGCCCTTCGACACCCAGGCCGAGGCCAGGTCCTGCGGGGTGTCGTTGAGGCGCTGGCCCACTTCCAGTGCGAAGTTGCTGCGGCTGACCTCGGCCTCGTTGCGCGCAACGGCAGCGGTGACCGTCAGGTCGTTGGCGAACTGGAACTGCCCTTCCAGCTCCACGCCCTTGGAGCGGATCTGCCCGGTCTGCACCACGTTCAATACGTTGTCCGGGTCGTTGGTCTGCCGGTTGGTTTCGGTGATGCGGTACGCCGCCAGCGTCAGCAGCAGGCTGCGCGCCGGTTGCCACTTGATGCCGGCCTCGGACTGGCGGCCGCGCATCGGCTTGAAGGCGCTGCCGAACAGATCCTGGCCGGACACCGGCAGGAACGATTCGCTGTAGCTCAGGTAGGGCGAAACGCCCGCACCCAGTTCGCCGATCAGCCCGGCGCGGTAGGTGGTGGCATTGTCGGTCTGGCTGGGCTGGCCTTCGGTCTTCGAGCGTGCATGGTCGCGGCGCGCGCCCAGCACCAGCGAGATGCGGTCGGCCCAGCGGATCTGGTCCTGCACATAGACACCCAGCTGGGTGGAGGTCTGGTCCGGCTGACGATCCCAGCCACGCACGATCGGTGCGACCGATACCGGGGTGTAGATGTCGATCGGCGTGCCGGTGGCGTCCAGCCGCTGCAGCTGCTCCTTGTATTGGCTGTAGTCCACGCCGGCCAGCAGCAGATGCTGGAAGGCACCGGTGGCGAAGTCGAACTGCAGCGCATTGTCGGCGCTGAAGATCTGCACGTCGGGGCGGGTGCCATAGGCCGTGCGGTTGACCACGCGCCGCTCGGCGTCGATGAAGGGATCTTCCGGATTGCTGTAGCTGTCCACGTACATCTGCTGCAGAGTGGTCCTGCCATCGATGTAACGCACTGCCGAGCGCAGGCTGAGCGTGTCGTTGAAGCTGTGGTCGAACAGCGCGGTCAGGCTGTAGACGCGCGAGTCGATGCGGTCGAAACCGGGATCGCCGATGAAGGTGGACGGGTCGAGGCGGCGTCCGGGCGGTGCAAGCAGGGTCGCGGCCAGCGGCAGGAACTGCTGGCTGGAGCCTGTCTTGTCATGCTGATAGCTGGCCAGCAGGGTCAAGGTGCTGCGTTCACCGCGCCAGCTGATCGACGGTGCCAGATAGACGCGGTCATCCTTCAATACATCGGTCTGCATGTTCGATTCGCGCACCAGCCCGACGAAGCGGCCGGCAAGCGTACCGGCATCGTTCAATGCGCCGCCGATGTCACCCTGCAGCTGCCTGCGGTCGAAACTGCCGAGCTGCACGCCGACCTCGCCGTTGAGGGCGCCGAAGGTCGGGCGCTTGCTCATTGCATTGATGATGCCGCCGGTGGCGCCGGCACCATACAGCACCGAGGACGGGCCGCGCAGCACTTCCACCCGCTCCAGGCCATAGATTTCCGGGCGGGCGAGGGGGCTGAAACCGTAGCTGCGGCGCAGGCCATCCTGGTACTGCACCGGGTCCAGCCCGCGCACCGAGGTCGCATCGTTGCGGGTATCCAGCCCCCATGCATCGGCGGTGACGCCGGCGCTGTAGCGCAGCACTTCCTGCAGGTTGTGCGCGCCGCGATCGGTGAACAGCTGCTGGGTGACCACGCTGATCGCCTGCGGCGTCTCGGTCAGGGCGGTGTCGGTCTTGGTCGCGGTGCTGGCCCGCTCGGCCACCACCGTTACCTTGTCCAGGGTGCGCGCCGCCGGGGTGTCCTGGGCCTGGGCGATGGCCGAGGCCAGCAGGGTGGGCAGGGCGAGCGTGTACAGCAGCGGACGCGACGGCAGAGCGGGCATCGGGAGTGATCCGGGAAGGGCGGTGACGGCGGATTATCCGGATGCCCGCCCTCAAATACAAATGATTCCCAAGTGCGATTGGGGCGCCCTGGCCCGGCGTCAGGGCAGGCCGTCCGTCGCGCCGCGGATGCTCATCCAGGCGCCGCCACCGGGGGCGCTGCCGGCGCGGACACGGAAGCCGTGCAGGCCGGCAATGGCGGCCACGATCGACAGGCCCAGGCCGAATCCAGGCCCCTGGCCGGCGCTGCTGCTGCCACGGAAGAAGCGCTGGTAGATCAGCGTGCGGTCCTGTGGCGGAATGCCCGGCCCGTTGTCGATCACATCGATCCTCGGGGCGCCGTGATCATCGACCGCACGCAGCAGGATGCGGCCGTGTGCAGGGGTGAACTGCAGGGCATTGGACAGCAGGTTGGCCAGCGCTTCGAACAGCAGCTCGCGGTCGCCACGCAGCGGGCCCACCTTCGGCTCCACCTGCAGCTCCAGCAATTGCTGCTTCTCTTCGGCCAGCGGCAGGTAGAACTGGTGCAGTTCCTGCAGCAGCTCGGTGACGTCGACCGCGTCGAAGGCCGAACGTCGCTGGTGGCTCTCCAGTTCCGACACCCGCAGCAGCGCGGCGAAGCGCGCCATCAGCATGTCAGTCTCGGCCAGCGCCTTGTCCAGTGGATCGGCATGTGGGTTCTGGTCGTCCAGGCCGACGCGCATGCGGTACAGATGCGCCCGCAGTCGGGTGAGCGGGGTGCGCAGATCGTGGGCGATGCTGTCGCACACGCCTTTGACCTCGGTCATCAGCTGTTCGATGCGTTCCAGCATTGCATTGACGATGCTCGACAGCCGATCGATCTCGTCGCGACGGCTGGACACCGGCAGGCGCTGGCCGAGGTCGCCGGCAACGATGCGGTTGGTGGCCGCTTCGATCTGCTGGATCCGTTTCAACGGGCGCCGGCGCAGCAGATGCCAGCCCACCAGGCCGGGAATGACGGTCAGCGACACGCCCCACAGCAGCGCATCGAGGATGATGCTGTTGACCGCCATGAGCTTGCCATTCTGGCGTACGAATACCAGCGTGCGGCCATCGCGGGTCACCACGCCGAGCGCACTGCCGCCGTTGTCGTGGCGGCCATCGGCCAGCGTCCAACCGTCCACCGCATGCGAGTTGCCATCCAGCGGCAGTCCCTCGGGGATCGCTGTCAGCGGACCCGCCATCGGCATGCCGGCTTTGTCGAACAACCCATAGGTATAGACCTGGTGCAGATCGAAGCGCTGGCTGTCGCGCAATGCTTCATCCAGTGCCGGGCCGTCGAAGCTCATGAACAGGTGCGCGCGCTGCTGCAGGCCTGATTCGGTCAGGTCACTGAGGTAATCCGAGATGCGCCAGTACATCACGCCCAGCAGCAGGCTCGACCACGCCACGAACAGGATGCAGTACAGGCCCAGCAGTCTGCTGCTGGAAGAGCGCCAGTGGTCAGGATTGCGCGTCGAAGACATAGCCGGTTCCACGGACGGTCATGATCGGCTGCGGTCGGCCGGGTTGTTCGATGCGTTTGCGCACGCGACCGATATGCACGTCGATCAGGTTGGTGCCCGGATCGAAGTGGTAGCCCCAGACTTCCTGGAACAGCATGCTGCGGGTGACCACCTGGCCGGCGTTGCGGACCAGGAATTCGAGCAGCTTGAACTCTGTGGGCAGCAGTGCAATCTCATGGCCACCGCGTCGCGCCGAACGGGTCATCAGGTCCAGTTCCAGGTCACCGGCGCGCAGCACGTTGTCGATGGCAGCGGCCTGGCCCTGGCGCCGGATCAGCACTTCCACGCGTGCGGCCATCTTATCGGAGGCGAAGGGCTTGGTCAGGTAGTCGTCGCCACCGGCGCGCAGGCCACGCACGCGTTCATCCACGTCCGACAGTGCGCTGATCATCAGCACCGGCGTGGTGATGCCTTCGCGGCGCAAGGTGGTGACCAGGGCCAGCCCGTCGATGCCGGGCAGCATGCGGTCCAGGGTGATCACCGCGTAGTCGCCTGCACGTGCCAGCGCCAGGCCGTTGCTGCCGTCGCTGGCCAGGTCCACGTCGAAGCCGTGGCTGCGCAGTTCGGTGGCGATCTCCTCGGCGGTGACAAGATCGTCCTCGATGGTGAGTACGCGCGGCATGGGCCAGTGTGCAGAGTGGGACAGGGGCATCCTCGCAATCGTGGGCAGCGACTGCAAATGAAAAATGTTTCATGCGCCATTTAGCAGGATCGTGCCGCCACGTCTTCTATATTCGGCGCCGAACGCTCCGCCACGCGTGGAACCTGCAGCCGATGATCCTTCCGAACCCCTCCCGTCCGTACCGTGCCTGGCGGCTGCCGCGAACCGCGGGCCTGCCGCTGCTGGCGCTCGCCCTGGTGGGGCTGCTCAGCGCCTGCGGCAAGGACGCGCCCAAGCCCGGCGCGACGACGCCTGAGGTGACGATACTGACCCTGCGCAGCCAGCCGCTGGCACTGCAGCAGGAACTGCCTGGGCGCAGCGTTGCCTCGCAGGAATCGGACGTGCGTCCGCAGGTGGATGGCGTGCTGGTGAAGCGGTTGTTCGAGCAGGGCCAGTGGGTGAAGGCCGGGCAGCCACTGTTCCAGATCGAGCCCGCGCTGTACCAGGCTGCGCTGAACGAGGCGCAGGCCAACCTGAAGACCGCCGAGGCCGCTGCGGTGACCGCGCGCCTGCGGGCGCAGCGCATGCAGGCGTTGGGCAAGGACCAGCTGGCCGCGCGCCAGGACGTGGACGATGCGATCGCCAGCGACCAGCAAGCTGCCGCCGCGGCGCAGGCCGCACAGGCCGCGCGTGACACGGCCAGCACACGGCTGGGGTTCGCCACGGTGACCTCGCCGATTGCCGGGCGCATCGGCCGCGCGCTGTTCACGCCGGGGGCGCTGGTCACCTCGGGCCAGGCCGATCCACTGGCACGGGTGCAGCAGATGGACCCGATGAACGTGGACATCACCCAGTCCAGCAATGAGTACCTGGCACTGCGCCGCGCCATCGCCGACGGTGGCGTGCAGGCCGATACAGCACCGGTGCGGCTGCGCCTGTCCGATGGCACCGACTACCCGCTGCCCGGCACGCTGGAATTCGCCGACGTGGACGTGCAGCAGGAGACCGGCAGCATCACCCTGCGGGCGCGTTTCCCCAACCCGGATGGGCAGCTGCTGCCAGGCATGTACGTGCGCGCGCTGGTGGGGCAGGGAACCCGCCAGCAGGCGCTGCTGGTGCCACAGGCTGCGGTCGACCGCAGCCCCAAGGGCGAGGCACAGGCGTGGCTGGTGGACAAGGACGGCAAGGCGCGGCTGCGCCTGTTCCGCACCGCGCGTGCGGTGGGCGACCAGTGGCTGGTCCTTGATGGCCTGGCCGCCGGCGAGCAGGTGGTGGTGGCCGGCGCGCAGGGCCTGGCCGATGGCATGACGGTGCGGGTGAAGCCGGCACCGGCACCGGCCGGGAAGGACTGAGCAGATGCTGCCGCGCTTCTTCATCCATCGCCCGGTATTCGCCTGGGTCCTGGCGATCTGCATCATGGCCTTCGGCACCATCGCGGTGACCCAGCTGCCGGTGGAGCAGTACCCGGACATCGCGCCGCCGCAGGTCAACATCACCGCCAACTACACCGGTGCCTCGGCGCAGACGGTGGAAGACAGCGTCACCCAGGTGATCGAGCAGCAGATCAAGGGCATCGACCACCTGCTGTATTTCTCGTCCACCAGTTCCTCGTCCGGGCAGGCGCGCATCACGGTCACCTTCGACCAGAGCGCCAACCCGGATATCGCCCAGGTGCAGGTGCAGAACAGCGTCAATCAGGCGATCAACCGGCTGCCGCAGGAAGTGCAGCAGCAGGGCGTGACGGTCGCCAAGTCGCAGGGCGATTCGCTGATGGTGGTCTCGCTGTACGACACCAGCCGGCGCATGGAGCGCGTGGACGTCTCCGATTTCCTTGTCAGCAATGTGCAGGATCCGATCAGCCGCATTCCCGGTGTCGGCGAGATCAACGTGTTCGGCTCGGCTTACGCAATGCGCGTGTGGCTGGACCCGCACAAGCTGCGCGCCTATGACCTGATGCCCTCGGACGTTCGCGCTGCGATCCAGGCGCAGAACACCCAGGTGACGGCGGGTGAGCTGGGCGCGATGCCGTCCAGCCCGACGCAGAGCCTCAACGCCACGGTCACCGCGCAGTCGCGCCTGCAGACCCCCGAACAGTTCCGCGCGATCATCCTGCGTACCCTGCCCAATGGCGCGGCGGTGTTGCTGGGCGACGTCGCACGGGTCGAGATCGGCGCAGAGAACTACCAGACCAGCAGCTATCTCAATGGCTATCCGGCGGCTGGCTTTTCGGTCACTCTGGCCTCCGGCGCCAATGCGTTGGCCACGGCCGATGCGGTGCGCGCGGAGATCGAGCGGCTGCAGCCGACTTTCCCGCCCGGCCTGCAGGTGGCCTACCCGCGTGACAGCACACCGTTCGTGCGGGTCTCGATCGAGGGGGTCATCCATACCCTGATCGAAGCCATCGTTCTGGTAGTGGTGGTGATGTTCCTGTTCCTGCAGAACCTGCGCGCCACGCTGATTCCGGCGATCACGGTGCCTGTGGTGCTGCTGGGCACGTTCGGCGTGCTGGCCGTTGCCGGATTCACCATCAACACACTGACCCTGTTCGCGATGGTGCTGGCGATCGGGCTGCTGGTCGACGATGCGATCGTGGTGGTGGAGAACGTGGAGCGCATCATCCACGACGAGCATCTGCCGCCGCGCGAAGCGACCGAAAAATCGATGGGCGAGATCACCGGCGCGTTGATCGGCATTACCGTGGTGCTCGGTGCGGTGTTCCTGCCGATGGCGCTGTTCGGTGGTTCCACCGGCATCATCTACCGGCAGTTCTCGATCACGATTGCATCTGCCATGGCATTGTCGGCGCTGGTGGCGCTGACGCTGACCCCGGCGCTGTGCGCGACCCTGCTCAAGCCGTCTTCGGCGCAGAAGCCACAGGGTCGTTTCTTCCGGGCGTTCAACCGGGGTGTCGAGCGCAGCCAGCTGGCCTACCAGGGAAAGCTCGGTGGCGTCGTTACCCGGCCGCGGCGCTGGATGGCGTTCTACCTGCTGCTGGTGGTCGCCATGGTCGCGCTGTACGCGCGCATGCCCACCGGCTTCCTGCCGGTGGAAGACCAGGGCCAGGTTACCTTCCAGTTCTCCACGCCGGAAGGTACGCCGATGGCGCGTACCGAAGCATTGGGCGAGCAGATCAGCCGCTACTTCATGGAGCACGAGAAGCAGAACCTGGATGTGGTGTTCGTGGTGGTCGGCCGCAACAATGCCGGCACCGGCCAGAACGCCGGGCAGGGCTTCCTCGCCCTGAAGCCCTGGGATGAGCGCACGGGCGACAACACCGCCGCGGCGATCATCACGCGTGCCAATGCCTACTTCCGCAGCTTGCCGGATGCCAAGGTCAATGTACTGGCACCGCCGGCGGTGCGTGGACTGGGCCAGTCCAGCGGCTTCGAACTGTGGCTGCAGGACACCAGCGCGGCCGGGCGCGTGGCCCTGCAGGCAGCGCAGGAACAGGTGGTGCGTGCGGCCGGCGAAGACGACGTGCTCACCTCGGTGCGCTTGAACGGTCTGGGCGACAAGGCCGAGCTGCGGCTGGACATCGACCACGCCCAGGCCAGCGCGCTGGGCCTGGCCCAGGCCGACATCAATTCAACGTTGTCGGCGGCGTGGGGCGGGAGCTACATCAATGACTTCCTCGACCGTGGCCGGGTCAAGCGGGTCTACATGCAGGGCGACCAGCCCTACCGCAGCGTGCCCGACGACATCGGCCAGTGGTATGTGCGCGGTGGCAACGGCCAGATGGCGTCGTTCGCCAGTTTCGCCAGCAGCCACTGGGCACGCGGGCCGCAGCTGCAGCAGCGCTTCAATGGCCTGCCGGCGATGCAGATCCAGGGCAGCGCCGCCGAAGGCCGCAGCTCGGGCGAGGCGATGCAGCGCATGCAGGCGCTGGTTGCCGATCAACCCGGGTTCGACCTGCAGTGGAGTGGCCTGTCCTACCAGGAACAACTGGCCAGCAACCAGACGTTGTGGCTGTACATCGTCTCCATTGCCTTCATCTTCCTGTGTCTGGCAGCGCTCTATGAGAGCTGGACGGTGCCGGTGGCAGTGGTGCTGGTGATCCCATTGGGCGTGATTGGTACGGTGCTGGCGACCACCGCGGCCGGGTTCGTCAACGACATCTACTTCCAGGTGGGTCTGCTGACGACCATCGGCCTGTCGGCCAAGAACGCGATCCTGATCGTGGAGTTTGCCGAGGCACGCTATCGCGCTGGTAGTTCAGCGGTGGAAGCGGCCCTGCAGGGCGCACGCCTGCGCCTGCGCCCGATCGTGATGACATCTCTGGCCTTCGTGGCCGGTGTGATTCCATTGGCGCTGGCCACCGGTGCGGGTGCGGCCAGCCGCCGCGAAATCGGCATGAGCGTGATCGGCGGCATGGTCTCCGGCACCGTGCTGGCGGTGGTGCTGGTGCCGCTGTTCTTCGTGCTGGTGCGCCGCCTGGGCCGGTCACGGCCGCAGGACTGAGGGGGGCGCGGCTGTCATCTGGCTGCCGCAGCGCCCTCACCCGTTCTTTGCCCAGGTGCCGCTAGCGTAGGTCGTCCCCGTCCCCCACGGAGACCTGCCATGTGGCTGCTCGATCATCTCTGGCCCGGCCGCAGACCTGTTCCTTCCCCGGTCGCCACCGAACCGCAGGCGACGCCCCGCCGGCCCTGGCTGAAGCGCCCGGTGCGGGCAGGCCGCAGCGGCATGGCCCCCTGGCAGAAGGTTGCCGCACCGCCACGGCGCACGCGCCACTAACCGGTGCGGTCTGCGGGATGGTTGACCCCATCATTGACCGGGATCACACCCAGCGCGAACGGGTCGATGCCTTCCAGGCAGGCCACGTTGTAGCCGTACTGTTCCGGGTTGGAGCGGCGCCGGTGATGGGTGTAGATGCCGCACACGCCACAGAAATAGTGCTCGGCCACATGGGTGTTGAACTGGTACAGCTGCAGGTGGTTCTGCCCGCGCACCACCTGCAGGCCCGCGCGGCTGACGCTGGCGGCAATGGCCCCCCGGCGCCGGCACATCGAGCAGTCGCAGCGGCGGGGTTCGACAATACCGTCCGGCAGGTCCAGCAGCAGTTCGACCGTGCCGCAGTGGCAGGTGGCTCGGTGCCGGGGTTGGACCGGAACGCCGGCCACGGAAGTGATGCCCATCGTTGCTCCTGTGAAGTGAACCTGGCCGCAGAGGCCGCCGCCGACGGTGCGCCGCCCAGCCTGAACGGTCCGTAGATGCCACGGTGAACCCGCTTGTGGCTAACTATGCGGCTTCGAGACCGCGACAGGATGCCAGTGAACGCCGCAGGACGTTGGACGACAGGGAGTGCCATGGCGCTGGCGGCGCTGTGGGTGAGCGGGCTGCTGGCCTACCAGCTGCCGGGGCCGGGTTGGCTGGCCACCGGCGTGGCCGTGCTGTGGCTGCTGGTGGCGCTGTGGGCGTCGTGGCGGGTCGCGCGGGGACGTGCCTCCCGCCGCCTCGGCACGGCCTTCGGTGTGGCGCTGGCGTTGGCCGGCCTGTGGTGGCTGCTGCTGACCCCGCGCCAGGACCGCGTATGGGCCGACGACGTGGCCCAGCGCCTGCATGTGGTGTCCTTCGACGGGCGCCATGTGGTGCTGGACAACGTGCGCGACTTCACCTGGCGCAGCGAAACCGACTACGACGCGCACTGGGTGCGCCGCGAATACGACCTGGACCAGCTGCGCTCGGCCGACCTGGTGCTGTCGTACTGGATGGGCCCGGCGATCGCCCACACGCTGATCTCGTTCGGTTTCGAGGATGGTCGCCACGTGGTGTTCTCGCTGGAGATCCGCAAGGAGCGCGGTGAGTCGTTCTCCGCGCTGGGCGGCTTCTTCCGCAAGTTCGAGATGACCCTGGTGGCTTCGGAGGAGACCGACATCATCCGCACCCGCACCAACGCGCGTGGCGAAGATGTCTACCTGTACCGCCTGCATGGCATGGACCGCGCGCAGCTGAAGGAACTGTTCGCCGCGTACATCGAACAGGCGCGTGAACTGGATGCCAAGCCGGGCTTCTACAACACGCTGACCAGCAACTGCACGACCATCGTCTTCGACCTGGCCCGCCACATCGCACCGCGCCTGCCGTTGGACTATCGGCTGCTGCTGTCCGGCTATCTGGCCGAGTACGCGCAGGAGGTCGGTGCACTCACGCCGGGCGTGCCGTACACCGAGCTGCACGACAAGGGCCGCATCACCCAGCGCGCATTGGACCTGGGTGATGGCGAGCATTTCTCCACCGTGATCCGCCAGGGCGTGCCCGGCACCGAGCAGGACCCGCAGTAATGACCCAACTCTTTCTGACCCGCTGGCAGCGCCTGCTGCCGGTGTTGTTCGCCGCCTTCCTGCTGCTGGGCAGCAGCGGCTGCGCGATGGTCACCGTCAAGCAGGTCAAATCCAGTGATTCACTGGTCAACAAGCGCGCGGATGTGCTCAACACTGGCAAGCTCAGCCCCGCCGCGCGTGAAACGCTCAGCGCAGCGGGCCTGGACGAATCGCAGTGCGAGAAGGACTTCCTGGTCTGCCGCAGCACGTTGCTGATGACCGACGACCTCAATGTCGAGCAGCGGCTGTCGGCGCTGTCCGAGCTGTGGGTGAAGGCTGCATTGGCGATGACGCCGAAGAAGACCGCCGCAGGCGACCCGCCGATGAGCGATGCGGCATTGGATGCCTGGCTGGAAGCCGCGCGCTATGCCTATGCCTACCTGTTCTACAGTGGCCGCTCACCGTCCGACCGGGCCTTCGAGGACCGCCAGACGCAGGTGCGCGACTACTACAACTACGCGGCCGAGAAGGCGGCGGTGGTGCTGTTCGTGCGCGCACGTGCCGCTGCGCTGGCCGGCGAGGACTACACGAAGCCGCTCACGGTCGGTAGCTGGTCGCTGGCCTCCAACTACCAGCAGCTGGGTCTGAAGAGCATTCCGGCGCAGCTGGTGCCAGCGGGAACGGTCAGCTTCGTTGGCCTGCGCAGCACCTATCGCCGCGATGGCTTCGGTGCCGAACTGGTGATGGTGATGGACCCGCCGAAACTGGTCGCGCCAGTGATCGCGCCCGACGGCCCGAAGGCTGAAACCGCGCAGGACGACGAGGACGACGAGCGTCGTGGCCGCCGCCACCGCCATGACGATTCGGTGCCCGAGTTCAGTGAGATGTCCTCGATCAACGTCACCGCACTGCTGCGGTTCGAGGGCAGTAGCCTGGAAGACGTGATGCGCACGCGCCGGGTCGAGCTGGATGCCTATTCGCCGGAAGCGACCGAGCGCATCACTCTGCACGGTGAGCAGGTACCGCTGGCCGGCAACTTCACTGCCGCCTACGGCCTATGGCTGGCGCAGAGTGGCTTCGCCCGGCAGTCGCTGCGTACCCTGTTCGGTATGAGCGAGGGCATCGGCGAGCCGCACATCTACCTGATGCAGCCGTGGGACCCGAACCGCCGCATCATCTTCATGCTGCACGGCCTGGCCAGCAGCCCGGAAGCGTGGGTGAACCTGGCCAACGAGATCATGGGTGACCCCGAGCTGCGCCAGCAGTTCCAGGTGTGGCAGGTCTATTACCCGACCAATGCGCCGATCGCGCTGAACCGCTACGAGATCGCCAATGCATTCAACGACACGCTGAAGCATTTCGATCCCAATGGCAGCACGCGTGCGTCGAAGGACATGGTCTACATCGGTCACAGCATGGGCGGCGTGCTGGCGCGCCTGCTGGTGAGCGATTCCGGCGATGTACTGTGGAACGACCTGCTGGCCAACTACGACCTGAAGGGGGAACGGCTGAAGCGGGTGCAGAACAAGCTGGGTCCGCTGCTGCATTTCAAGGCGCAGCCGAACGTGGAGCGTGCGATCTTCATCGCCGCGCCGCACCAGGGCACCGACATTGCCGGCAACAAGGTCGGTCGCCTGATCGGTCGCTTGGTACGCCTGCCGCTGACAATCCTCGGCAAGTTCGAGGACGTGTTCATGGCGCTGGCGCAGGCCGAGCAGCAGGTCGATGGCACCGCCAAGCCGAAGATCCCGAACAGCATCGACAACCTCAAGGCCAGCGATCCGTTCGTGAAGGCCGCCGCACAGCTGCCGATTGAGGCGGGCCTGAAGTACCACTCGATCATCGCCCAGCGCAAACCCGAGCTGCCGGTGGAGAAATCCGATGATGGGCTGGTGCCGTACTGGAGCGCACATCTGCCGGGCGCGCTGTCGGAGAAGGTGATCATCTCCGGCCACAGCGTGCAGGAAACCCCGCAGGCGGTGCTAGAGGTGAGGCGCATCCTGCACCGGGATATCGATGACATGGGGACGGGTACCCGGTAGCGCCGGCCGCTGGCCGGCAATCCCGCAATGCGCCGGTGCTACACCCGCCGCGCGATTACCGTGGCCAGCAGCGCCAGGCCGAAGGTGATCGCCAGGCACAGCAGGTAGCCGGTGTGTGGCGCGGCTTCCACGAACAGCGCGAACAGTGCACCGGAAACCGCCAGTGCGGTGGTCACCGACAGCGCCTCGCTCAGCTGCAGTGCCGAGGTGTTGGCACCCTGCTCGTGCGGTGCGGACAACGACAGCGTCAGCACCGACAGGCTGGCGTAGATCATGCCCATGCCGAAGCCGGTCATGGCCCAGCCGACCAGGGCCACCGGCAGCGGCACTGCGTTGAACAGCACGGCCAGTGTGGCGGCGATACCGATCGTCATCAGCGGTGTGCCAACGCGCAGCAGCTGCTGGCGTGACCAGCCGCGCTGCTGGTGGCCCTGCAGCCAGGAGCCGGCGAACCAGCCCAGTGCACCGAGGCTGAGCACCGCGCCGGCCCAGCTGGGCGAGAGCCCGCGTTCGCGCTGCAACAGCAGTGGCAGGTAGGCCTCACAGGCGAAGAATGCGGCCGCCGCGACGCCGCGCAGCGCGATCACGCTGGGCAACCCGCGGCGCAGCAGCAACGTGCCGGCTGGCAACAGGCGGTGCACGCAGAACAGCAGCGCCAGCATGGCCACGCCGATGCAGAGCAGCGCAGGCAGGCCCTGCTGCTGGCCGCCGAAGTAGAGCAGCAGCGCCGCCAACGAAGCACCGCTGGCCCAGCGCACCACGTTGCCGCGTCCATCGTCGCTGCTGGCAGCATCAGTGGGCTGCATGCGTGCCAGTGCAGGGCGCAGCAGCAGCGCGGCCGGGACCGCCAGTAGCGGCACCGCCAGGAATACCCAACGCCAACCGAGGTGCTGCACGATCAGGCCGCTCAGTGCCGGGCCGATCATCGACGGCACCACCCAGCCGGCGGAGAACGCGGCGAATACCTTCGGGCGCAGGTGTTCGGGATAGCTGCGGCCAACCATCACGTACAGCGAGACCGAGATCGCGCCTGCGCCCAGGCCCTGTAGCAGGCGCCCGGCCACCAGCATGCCCATGCGCATGGCGAAGCCGGCCAGCAGCAGGCCCAGCACGAAGCAGCCCAGGCCATACCACAGCGGCCGAGCTGGTCCCTGGCGGTCGGCCCAGCGTCCGGCCAGGGTCATGCCGATGACACTGGTGGCCAGGGTGCCGCCAAAGGCCAGCGCATACAGGCGCAGGCCATCCAGCGCCTCGGCCACGGTCGGCATGGCGGCCGCCACCGCCAGGGCCTCGAAGGCATGCAGCGCCACCAGTGCCACCATGCCGATGGTGGTGGCGCGATAGCGGGGAGACAGGATCGACGTATCAGCCGGCGCACGGGCGTCGGCGGGCGAAAGAGTGGGGGACATACGAGTCAGATGCGGGCCGCGCTTGTCAACTGGCGGCGAAGATAGCAGCATGCCACCTCAACTGCAGTTTAGGTCAAGCAATGGTTTCCCAGGAACTCAGCGTTGGCGAAGTCTCCCAGCGCAGTGGCGTGGCGGTTTCCGCGCTGCATTTCTACGAGCGCAAGGGGCTGATCAGTAGCCTGCGCACCTCGGGCAACCAGCGGCGCTACAGCCGTGACGTGCTGCGACGGTTGGCCGTGATCCGCGTCGCGCAACGGGTGGGCATGCCACTGGAAGCTGTCGGCCGTGCCTTCGAAAGCCTGCCCGAGGGCCGCGCGCCGACCAAGGCCGACTGGGCCAAGCTGTCCGCGCGCTGGCGCACCGAGCTGGAGGAGCGCATCCACATGCTGGAACTGCTGCGCGATGAACTGACCGGCTGCATCGGCTGCGGCTGCCTGTCGCTGCAGCGCTGCCGCCTGGCCAACCCCGAAGACGTCCTCGGCGAACGCGGCGACGGCCCGATGCGCTGGGAGTGACCCGCGAAAAGGGGACGGAGGGGATTATGTCGTTTGTGCATTAACGACTTAATCCCCTCCGTCCCCTTTTTTCTTACCAGACCGTGATCGCCTCGCCGCTCTGGATGCCTTCCACCGCGCGCTGGAAGGCCAGCGCCGCGCGCTGCGCGCTCACCGCTTCGAAGCCTGGGAAATAGGGGCCGTAAGCCGCCATCGATTCGATCAGCACGTTCGGGCTGACCACGTTGATGCGCAGGCCACGCGGCAGCAGCTCCAACGCGGCGGCACGCACGAAGCCTTCCAGTGCGGCATTCACCGAGGTGGCGTTGACGCCATCGCGGATCGGCTGTGCGCTGACGATGCCGCTGGTCAGGGTGATCGAGCCGCCGGCGTTGAGGTGGTGCTGGGCGACCAGTGCCAGCCGCACCTGGCCCAGCAGCTTGTCCTGCAGGCCGAGGTTGAACTGCTCGGGTGTCATGTCCTTCAGCGGACCGAAGTGCAGCTTGCCAGCGGTGGAGATCACTGCATCGACCGGACCGGTGCGCGCGAAAAGTTCGGCGACGCTGGCGTCGTCTGTCAGGTCGACGCGCAGCTCACCGCTGTTGCGGCCGGCGGCGAGGATCTGATGCTGCTGGCCGAGCTGGTGGGCGACTGCCTGGCCGAGGGTGCCGCTGGCACCGACGAGGAGGATCTTCATGGCCGTTCCTTGCGAGAGGGGGAATGAGCGCAGTCTGCGCCCTCACAGTGGGGTTAGGTAAGCGGCGTATGCTTCGCAGATTCCTAACTCTGGATTAGCAATGGATACCCTTCGCTGCATGCAGGCCTTCGTCGCCGTGGCCGAGTCCGGGAGCTTTGCAGGAGCTGCCGAACAGCTGCAGGTGTCGGCGGTGATGGTCGGCAAGTACATCCAGCAACTGGAGGCGCACCTGGGTACCGCGCTGCTGCAACGGAACACCCGCCGCCAGCGCCTGACCGAAGCCGGCAGCGCCTACCTGGCCGGGTGCCGGCAGGTGCTGGAGCAGGTGCAGCAGGCGGAGGCCGATGTGGCCGGCCTGCAGGTACAGCCGCGTGGCCTGTTGCGGGTCAGCGCGCCCACCACCTGGGGCAGCTGCGTGCTGGCGCCGCAGCTGGCCGGCCTGCTGCGCGCGCAGCCGCAGTTGAATATCGAGCTTGACCTGAGCAACCGCCGCGTGGACCTGATCGAGGATGGCTTCGACGTGGCAATCCGCGTTGGGCCGCTGCCATCGCAGGAGGTGGTGGCGCGGCCGCTGCCGCCGTATGCAATGAGCCTGTGCGCGGCACCGTCCTATCTGCGCCGGCGTGGCACGCCGCGCACCCCTAGGGATCTGGCCGGGCATGACTGCCTGAGCCACTTGGCCTGGCGCGGCGGCCATGGCTGGCAGCTGGCCAACGGCGAACAGGTGGACTGGGAGGCGCGGCTGACCTGCAATGATGGTGTCGCGTTGCGCGAGGCCGCCGTGGCCGGCGCAGGGCTGGTGCTGCAGCCGACCGCGCTGCTGGCCGGCGAGATCGCGGCCGGGCGGTTGAAGCCCCTGCTGCGCGACTACCTGCCGGAACCGCGGCCGATGCACCTGATCTACCTGCCGGATCGACGGCCGCGTCCGCGCTTGCAGTGTTTCGTCGATTTCGTCATGGCCACATTGGGGCAGTGAACATCCACGCCATGCGTGGATGATGGTAGGTGCCGACCGTTGGTCGGCACACATCGGGATCAATCATTCGCCGCAGACAGTTCCTGCCCACGCACCTGCGCGGCGCGCAGCGCCGTATCCACCAGCGCCTCGAAACCACCGGCCTGGAAGCTCTCGATCGCGGCCTGGGTGGTGCCGTTCGGCGAGGTCACGCGACGGCGCAGCTCGGCCGGGCTTTCGCCGGCTTCATCGAGCATGCGCGAGGCACCCAGCAGGGTCTGCACCACCAGCGTGCGCGCCGCTTCTGCAGGCAGGCCCTGTGCGATACCCGCCGCTTCCATCGCTTCGGCCAGCAGGAACACATAGGCCGGCCCACTGCCGGAGACCGCGGTGACCGAATCCATCAGCGACTCGCTGTCGATCCACACCGTGCGCCCGGCACTGGCCAGCACCTGTTCGGCGCGTGCGTGCTGCTGCGCGTCCACCGACGCGGTGGCGTACAGGCCGGTCACGCCGGCGCCGAGCAGGGCCGGTGTGTTCGGCATCGCGCGCACCACCGGAAGATTGCCGCCCAGCCAGCGTTCAAGCTGCGTGCTGGTGATGCCGGCGGCAATGGACACCACCAGCGGCTGGTTCGCCTGCGCCAGCGCCTGCAGCGACTGGCACACATCGCGCAGCACCTGCGGCTTCACCGCCAGCAGCCAGGTGCGGCCGTGCGCGGCGGCATCGGCGGCGTTGTCGTGCACCTGCACGCCGAAGTCGGCAGCCAGTGACTCGCGCAGTGCGGCCACCGGTTCGGCCACGTGGATGTGTGCGGCAGGCACGCCCTGGCGGATCAGGCCGGCGATCAGGCTGCGGGCCATGTTGCCGCCGCCGATGAAGGTGATGGAATCAGCTGCCATGGAAGTCTCCTTGGAAAATCAGGCCGGGCCCGGGCGGGCGCCGAACAGGGCGGTGCCGATGCGCACCAGGGTGGCACCCTCGGCGATGGCTTCGGCGTAGTCGCTGCTCATGCCCATCGACAGCGTGTCGATCCGCGCGTGCTGGGCAGCCAGCGACTGGAAAAGTGTGCGCATGCGCACGAATGCATCCCGACGGCGCTCCGCTTCCGGCCACGGTGCGGGAATCGCCATCAGGCCACGCAGGCGCAGGCTGGGTTCGGCGGCAATCGCGGCGGCCAGTGCATCCACTTCTTCCGGTGCACAGCCATGCTTGCTGGATTCATCGTCGATGTTGACCTGGATCAGTACGTTCAGCGGGCCACGCGCGGCCGGGCGATGGCGTGCCAGCGCGGTCACCAGCTTGGAACGGTCCACGCTCTGCACCCAGTCGAAATGGCTGGCCACGGCCTCGGCCTTGTTCGACTGCAGGTGGCCGATCAGGTGCCATTCCAGCGCCAGGTGCTGCAGCGCCTGCATCTTGGCCAGTGCTTCCTGCACGTAGTTCTCGCCGAAGGCGTGCTGGCCCTGTGCGGCCAGCGCGGCCACGGCCTCGGCCGGCTGGGTCTTGGACACCGCCAGCAGGCGTGGGTCGGGCCTGCCAGCGGCCTCGGCGGCGGCGTGCAGGTTGCTCAGGATCTGGGGCAGGGGAGTGGCCACGTAACGCGTTCCGTTGAATCAGGAGGCTATACTGCCGCCCGGGGAAAGATCCTTCCAGTCGAAGCCGTTATTGGGGAGTAGCCGCTCATGGATATCGCCGAGCTGTTGGCGTTTTCCGTAAAGAACAAAGCGTCCGACCTGCACCTGTCCGCAGGCCTGCCGCCGATGATCCGCGTGGACGGCGACGTGCGCCGGATCAACATCCCAGCCTTGGACCACAAGCAGGTCCACGCGCTGGTGTACGACATCATGTCCGACAAGCAGCGCCGCGATTACGAGGAATTCCTCGAAGTGGACTTCTCCTTCGAGATCCCGTCGCTGGCGCGCTTCCGTGTCAACGCGTTCAACCAGAACCGCGGCGCCGGTGCGGTGTTCCGTACCATTCCGTCCGAGGTGCTCACCCTCGAGGACCTGGCCTGCCCGCCGTTGTTCCGCGAAGTGATCCAGCAGCCGCAGGGCCTGATCCTGGTGACCGGCCCGACCGGCTCGGGCAAGTCGACCACGCTGGCGGCGATGATCGACTACATCAACAAAAACGAATACGGCCACATCCTCACCGTCGAGGATCCGATCGAATTCGTGCACACCTCGCAGAAGTGCCTGATCAACCAGCGCGAAGTGCACCGCGATACGCATGGCTTCAACGAAGCGCTGCGCTCGGCACTGCGTGAAGACCCGGACATCATCCTGGTCGGCGAACTTCGTGACCTGGAAACCATCCGCCTGGCACTGACCGCCGCGGAAACCGGCCACCTGGTGTTCGGCACTCTGCACACCAGCTCGGCGGCCAAGACCATCGACCGTATCATCGACGTGTTCCCGGCCGGCGAAAAGCCGATGGTGCGTTCGATGCTGTCCGAATCGCTGCGTGCGGTGATCTCGCAGGCGCTGCTGAAGAAGGTCGGTGGCGGGCGTACCGCTGCGTGGGAAATCATGGTCGGCACCCCGGCCATCCGCAACCTGATCCGCGAGGACAAGGTGGCGCAGATGTACTCGGCGATCCAGACCGGCCAGCAGTACGGCATGATGACCCTGGACCAGCACCTGCAGGACCTGGTCAAGCGCAGCCTGATCACCCGCAACCAGGCCCGCGACTACGCCAAGGACAAGCGCCTGTTCGAGTAAGGCGGGGCCGCAACGGGACGGCGTGCGCCAGTGCGCCGCCGTTTCCGCGCCGTTTCCGCCTCCGACCGTTTCCTGGTACATGCCCCATTGGGAGCCCGCCGTGAACACCACCGCGACCACCATCGATTTCACTTCGTTCCTCAAGCTGATGGCGCACCAGCGCGCCTCGGACCTGTTCATCACCGCGGGCATGCCGCCGGCGATGAAGGTCAACGGCAAGATTTCGCCGATCACGCAGACACCACTGACCCCGCAGCAGAGCCGCGACCTGGTCCTGAACGTGATGACCCCGGCGCAGCGCGAGGAATTCGAGAAGACCCACGAGTGCAACTTCGCCATCGGCCTGTCCGGCGTCGGCCGCTTCCGCGTGAGCTGCTTCTACCAGCGCAACCAGGTCGGCATGGTGCTGCGTCGCATCGAGACGCGCATTCCGACCGTGGAAGAGCTGAGCCTGCCGCCGATCATCAAGACGCTGGCGATGACCAAGCGCGGCATCATCCTGTTCGTCGGTGCCACCGGTACCGGTAAATCGACCTCGCTGGCGGCGATGATCGGTTACCGCAACCAGAACTCGACTGGCCACATCATCACCATCGAAGACCCGATCGAATTCGTGCACAAGCACGAGGGCTGCATCATCACCCAGCGCGAAGTCGGCATCGATACCGACAGCTGGGAAGCCGCGTTGAAGAACACCCTGCGCCAGGCGCCGGACGTGATCATGATCGGCGAGGTGCGTACCCGCGAAGGCATGGACCACGCCATCGCGTTCGCGGAAACCGGCCACCTGGTGCTGTGCACCCTGCATGCCAACAACGCCAACCAGGCGATGGACCGCATCGTCAACTTCTTCCCGGAAGACCGCCGCAACCAGCTGCTGATGGACCTGTCGCTGAACCTCAAGGGCGTGGTCGCGCAGCAGCTGGTGCCGTCGCCCGATGGCCGCTCGCGCAAGGTGGCGATGGAGATCCTGCTGGGCACGCCGCTGGTGCAGGACTACATCCGCGACGGCGAGATCCACAAGCTGAAGGAAGTGATGAAGGACTCGGTCCAGCTGGGCATGAAGACCTTCGACCAGAGCCTGTTCGAGCTGTACCAGGCGGGCGAGATCAGCTACGAGGACGCACTGCGCTACGCCGATTCGCAGAACGAAGTGCGCCTGCGCATCAA
The DNA here is from genome assembly GCF_056486185.1 of Stenotrophomonas sp. 28608_Sma. Lineage (NCBI taxonomy): Bacteria > Pseudomonadati > Pseudomonadota > Gammaproteobacteria > Lysobacterales > Lysobacteraceae > Stenotrophomonas > Stenotrophomonas sp. 28608_Sma. The sequence continues at coordinate 1,108,547 of NZ_CM151308.1, forward strand.
GCTCAGCCAGGGCGGCGACGCCCGCACCCTGTCGCAGGGGCTGGATGGCGTGGAGATCTCCGAGATCCGGTGACCTGGGTATTCCGTAGCGTCGAGCCTGCTCGACTGTTCTTGTCGAGTCGAGCAAGCTCGACGCTACGGGCGGGCGGCTCCGCGCATTGATGAATTCCAGTCATGACCAACTGCAATGCTGCCCATTCAATCCGTGGGCTCTGCAGGCGTATCGTCAGCGCTCCCCCTCTGGAGCACGACGATGCAGACACGTGAACTCGGCCGCAGTGGCCTGAAGGTTTCCGCCCTCGGCCTGGGCTGCATGGGCCTGAGCCATGGCTACGGCCAACCGGTGGAGCGGGGCCAGGGCATCGCCCTGCTGCAGGCCGCCGTCGAGCGTTGCGTGACCTTCTTCGACACCGCCGAAGTGTACGGCCCTTACACCAACGAAGACCTGCTCGGCGAGGCGCTGGCGCCGTACCGCGACAGGCTGGTGATCGCCACCAAGTTCGGCTTCAAGGATGCGCGCGTCGATACCGGGCTGGACAGCCGTCCCGAGAACATCCGCGCGGTGGCCGAGGCCAGCCTCAAGCGCCTGCGCACCGACCATATCGACCTGTTCTACCAGCACCGCGTCGACCCCAACGTGCCGATCGAAGATGTCGCTGGCACCGTTCGCGACCTGATCGCCGAGGGCAAGGTAGGCCACTTCGGCCTGTCCGAGGCCAGCGCCGCGACCGTTCGCCGTGCGCATGCGGTGCAGCCAGTGGCCGCCGTGCAGAGCGAGTACTCGCTGTGGTGGCGTGAGCCGGAGCGCGAACTGTTGCCGACGTTGCAGGAACTGGGCATTGGTTTCGTGCCCTTCAGCCCGCTCGGCCGTGGCTTCCTGACCGGCGCGATCAACGCCGATACCACCTTCGACGCCAACGACTTCCGCAACACCGTACCGCGTTTTGAAGTGGAGGCGCGTCGTGCCAACCAGGCGCTGGTTGACCGCATCAGCACGATCGCTGCCGCACGTGGCGCGACGCCGGCGCAGGTAGCGCTGGCTTGGCTGCTGGCGCAGGCACCGTGGATCGTGCCGATTCCGGGCACCACCAAGATCCATCGCCTGGAAGAAAACCTGGGCGCGGCCGACCTGCAGCTGGCGCCGGAGGAGCTGCAACGCATCGCGCAGGCGCTGGATGAAGTGTCGATTGTCGGTGAGCGCTACAACGCGCAGCGCGCGGCGCAGGCCAAGGGCTGACCGCCAGGTGGGTGCGGACCGTTGGTGGTGGGTGCGGACCGTTGGTCCGCACTCCTCAACTCCCCATCGGCCCGCGCAGCGCATCAAGCACCGTCCGCATCGCCACGGTGACGTGGCGGCGTGACGGGTAATACGCGTAGTAGCCATCGAAGTGCGGGCACCAATCGTCCAGCACGGATTGCAGGCGGCCATCGTCCAGCATCGGCTGCACCTGGTCTTCCGGCAGCCAGGCCAGCCCGCTGCCGGCCAGTGCAGCCGCGCGGGTCATGCCCATGGTGTTGAAGGTCCACTGACCGGTCACGCGCACGCTCAGTTCGTTGCCGTCCTGGCCGAAATCCCACGGCATCAGTCCGCCATGCGTAGGCAGGCGCAGGGTGATGCAGTTGTGGTTGGCCAGGTCGTGCGGATGCCGTGGCACCACATGCTGGCGGAAGTAGCTGGGCGCACCGACCACGCGCATGCGCAGCGGTGGGCTGACCGGTACCGCGATCATGTCGCGCGCCAACCGTTCGCCGAGGCGGATGCCGATGTCGTAGCGCTCGGCGACGATGTCGGCCAGCCCGTAGTCTGCAGCCAGTTCCACCTTCAGGTCCGGGTACTGCTGCAGCAATGGCGCCAACCGCGGCCAGGCGATGTATTCGGCGGCATGGCCGGTGGCATTGATGCGGATGGTGCCGGCCGGGCGTTCGCGGTACTCGGCCAGTGCGGCCAGTTCGTCCTCGATCTCGGCCAGGCGCGGGGCGAGGGTCTCGAGCAGGCGCGCACCGGCTTCGGTGGTGGACACGCTGCGGGTGGTGCGGGTCAGCAGGCGCACGCCGAGGCGCTCTTCCAGGCCGCGCATGGCATGGCTGAGCGCGGACTGGGAGACACCCAGCTGGGCGGCGGCCCGGGTGAAGCTGCCTTCGCGGGCAACGTGGACGAAGGCCTGCAGGTCGTTGAGATTTTCACGGGGCATGACGGGATGATACGGCCGGGCTGCGCCCGGCACCCGCCGAAACAACGTCAATGGCAACGTCAAAAGCTGGCTTCCTGAGGGGAGGCGGGGTGGCTCAGGTTGCGGGGGACGGCGCAAGTACGTCCATGTAGCCTCGGTCGCGCCATCCATGGCGCTCACGCCCCCGCAACCTGAGCCGCCCCGCCTTCGACAATTTCCCGCGAGCTGTTGGAACGGCTCCGACCCCATTCTGTGTAGGCGTGTGGGGATGTCGATTTCAGGGACTGTGGTTCGTCGAATGAATGACTTCAACGGGAGCTGCACATGAGCGCTGACACCAAGCCGAAAGGCCCGGCCTCGTACTTCCCCTCCATCGAGAAGACCTACGGTCAGCCGGTGGCGCACTGGTTCGGGCTGCTGGCGGGCAAGAAGGGCCTGAAACACATGGAACTGGTCAGCTTCCTTAAAAGCGAGCATGGGCTGGGCCATGGCCACGCCAACGCGCTGGTGGCGCACCATCTGGCCGGAAAGGGCTGAGCAGGCAACCCGGCGCTGAACGGTCGTGTGGGGGTCCGGCTACACGGCCTCCGGGGTCAGGCAGACTGGGCGTTCATCCCGAGGCAGGACGCCCTCATGCAGGTCACGCTGGACGCGATCACCGTCGACAACTACGAAGCGGTATGCGATCTCGACGTCAGCGAGGCGCAGCAGGACTTCGTGGCCGGCAATACCTGGTCGCTGGTGCAGGCAGCATTCCATCCCGGCTACCAGACCCGCGCCATCCAGGCCGATGGCGAGCTGGTCGGGTTCTTCATGTGGGTGCCGGAGACGCCGCAGCGCATCTCGATCTGGCGCTTCATGGTCGATCAGCGCTGGCAGGGGCGTGGCATCGGGCGGCGCGCGCTGGAACTGGCGCTGGCGCAGATCCGGGACACGCCCGGCCTGGCCGAGATCGAGATCTGCTACAACCCGCGCAATCCGGTGGCGGGCGCCTTCTATGGCAGCTTCGGTTTCGTCGAGACCGGCATGGACGATGATGGCGAGGACATGCTGGCCGTGCTGCCGGTGACGCCTCCGGAATAACCTGAATGGGCGATCGCAGCTGAACGATTTCATCTGCAACTGTCATGCAGATCGTGTCTAATATCGCTCCCCACCTGCTGTTCCCCCACCCGTATGTCCCTTCCCGCCCATGGCCCCGCGCCGTGCGACGACGCTGACGGCCACCTGGTCACCGCTGGTCCGCTGACCCCGCCGCCCGACAGTGCCGGCACCACCGCCGACGAAAAAGCGCTGCGCCACTCGATCGCCGAGGACGTGCAGGGCATGGTGCTGGCCACGATGGTGGCCTCGCTGGGCCTGGCCATCTTCGCCAAGGGTGGGCTGATGATCGGCGGCATGGCCGGCATGGCCTTCCTGCTGCACTACTCAATGGGTTGGAACTTCGGCCTGGTGTTCGTGCTGGTCAACCTGCCGTTCTACTGGGTGGCGCTGCGGCGCATGGGCTGGGAATTCACCCTGAAGACCTTCGCCGCGGTCACCGCCTGTGGCGTGCTGACCGACCTGCTGCCGCGCTGGATCGATTTCTCGCACATCAACCCGCTGTATTCGGCGATCGTCGGTGGTGCGTTGTCCGGCCTGGGCATCCTGTTCTTCATCCGGCACCGTGCCAGCCTCGGTGGTATCGGCATCCTGGCGGTGTACCTGCAGCGCACCCGCGGCTGGAGCGCGGGCAAGGTGCAGATGTCCTACGACGCCTGCCTGATGGTGGCCGCGTTCTTCGTGCTGTCGCCGTCGAAGGTGCTGTACTCGGCGATCGGCGCGGTGGTGCTCAGCCTGGTGCTGATGTTCAACCACCGCCCGGGCCGTTACATGGGCGTGTGACGATTCGACGGTAGTGCCGGCCGCTGGCCGGCAACACCTGCAGCATTCCGAGGCTGCCGGCCAGCGGCCGGCACTACCGGGAGGCCTGCAACCACGGCGGCGACAGCGTCAGCAGCCGCGCATGCACCGGGCAGTCCTCGGCGTGCGCACCGGGCAGGTAGCCCAGGCTCATCAGGAATTCGCCGGTGATCTCGCCGCCGGTGAAGCGGAACGTCTTCTTGAACAGCTTCACCCAGTCGGCCTTGCTGCGCGGATGGTGCGCATCCAGCCATGCCGCGAAGCTGCCATGGCTGGCCCGCAGCTGCTGGATCACCTGCGCATTGTGGATCGCCGCCAGCACCTTCAGCCGGTTGCGGATGATGCCTGCGTCCGACAGCAGCCGTTCGATGTCCTGCTCGGCGTAGGCTGCAACCCGATCCACATCGAAGCCGTCATAGGCCGCGCGGAAGCCCTCGCGCTTCTTCAGGATGGTCTCCCAGCTCAGCCCGGCCTGGTTGATCTCCAGCACCAGCCGCTCGAACAGCTCGCGCTCGTCACGCTGCGGGAAGCCGTATTCGTTGGCGTGGTAGTAGTCGTGCACCGGATGGCCCGGGGCGATGAGGCAGTAACCGCTCATGGGGAAGGCTCGTTGGATTCGGGTTCGGGATCGATGGCCAGCGCGGGGCGCCCGCCGATGGACAGCATCGGCCAGCGCGGTGGCACAAGCGTGAGTTTGCCGTCACGCAGGGCCTGGTTGATCGCCTCGGCCTGGCCGCTGACGGTGCCGAACAGCGAACCGGCCCGGCGCCACTGGCCATCCCCGCCACGTGCGTACAGCACGCAGTCCGGCCCACGGTGGGTGTACAGCTCGCACAGCAGCACCTCGTTGCTGCCATCGCCATCCAGGTCGCGATGCACGATCAGGCAGTCGCGCTCGCTCTGGGCGCAGGATTCGCCATTGATCGCGCGGGTGGCCAGTGCCTGCCACCAATCGTCCGGTGGCGAGCTGGATCCCTTGGCCAGCTTCAGCGCGCGCTGCAGGGCGGCGACGTCCTGCAGACCCTTGTCCAGGCGCTGTCCATCGTCCCAGCGCGAGGTACGTGCCAGCGCGGCAGCGATCACCTGTGGCGCGTTGGCATCGGCGGTGATGGCCGGATCACGCTGCAGCTCGCGCAGCGCCTGCACGCCACGGCGCCCAAGATCGAAGCGCAGCACGTTGACGTCACTGCTGGTGATCGCTGGCGGGTCCGCACGCAGGCGCGCCAACTGGCTGGACAGGGTCAGCCGCACCGGGTCCAGCAGCGGCGAGTTGCCCAGCAATGCCAGTGCCAGCACCGCCCAACACATCCAGCGGTTGACCGGCTCCAGCGTCTGCAGCCAGCGGCCCTGCCGGCGCACTACCGCCAGCGCGTAGCCCAGTGCATAGCCGGCCACGGCCAACGCGATCAGCACCGCCCAGAAGCGGTCCAGGGTCCAGCCGTACTGCACCACGCGCAGGCCCAGTGCATACAGCGCCAGCACCGCATAGACCGGCAGCGCCAGCAGGCTGGCCTCGACCAGCCGGCGCAGCACGACGGGGTAGGGCGCGGTGTCGTCGCCTTGCTGGTAGACCGCATTGGTGAATGACACCAGCAGCAGCGACAGCACCAGCAGCAGGCTGGCGGCCGAGCGGGTCTTCCACAGCGGCTCCAGCCCGGTCAGCGGCAGGCTCAGCACGAACAGCACGGCGATGAACGAGAGCAGCGGCAGCAGCCCGCGGCAGATCGCGAACAGCACCTGGCGGGTGATCTGGATCGCGCGGTGCTGGGTGCGCCCGATCAGCACGCCGAACCCGGCCAGGCTGCCGGTGGCCAGCGCGATGAACGCGTCCTGCCGGAACAGGTCGCGGAAGATGGTCACGTCGAGCAGCTGGAACAGCGCCGCCCACAGCCACAGCAGCAGCCAGGTCAGCCCGGTGAACAGCGCGGCAAGGGCCAGGGTCAAACCATTCTGCCAGGCGCGCTCGAACAGCTCCGGGTAGCTGGCGCGCCAATGCCCGTGCTGCAACTGGAACTGCCACCAGGGCAGGGCCACGAACACTGCTACGGCCATGCCCAGGGTCAGCGGGAACTGCAGCGCGCCCGATTCCAGTGCGGTCTCGCCGTTGAGGTTCCAGCCGATCCAGGCGGCCAGCACCAGCACCACCGCCGAGCCGAGCGCGGCCTGCAGCCACAGGCGGCGCTGGCCCAGCTCGACCAGGCTCAGCGCCACCGCGCTGGGAATGGCCAGCACCCAGGCATACCAGCAGTAGCGCCAGCCGATATCGCGGAACGGCCACGCATCGGACAGCTCCTGTGCGGCATACAGCATCAGGCCCTGCAGCAGCGCGATCAGGACGATGGCGCTGCGTGCCGGCAGGGTCAGGGGCGATGAAGACTGCATCGATGACCTTCCATGGCAAAGCACCATCCTAGCCCATCGCGGTTCGGCACCATCGCGCGACCATCCCGCCCCCAGCAGGTAGAATGGGGCCATGCCTGTTACGCCGACTTCCCTTGCCGATCACCTGCTCGTCGCGCTGCCGTCGCTGCTCGACGCGACCTTTGCCCGCAGCGTCGCGCTGATCTGCCAGCACGACGAGAACGGGGCGATGGGCGTGCTGGTCAACCAGCCTTCCGAGTACACGCTGGGCGAAGTGCTTGCGCAGATGGACATCACCACCGGTGATGGCGACCTCCAGGCGCGCATGGTGCTCAACGGCGGCCCGGTGCATCCCGAGCGCGGCTTCGTCATCCATGACGACGCGCGGGCGTGGGATTCCAGCCTGACCGTGGGCGACGGCCTGTACCTGACCACCTCGCGCGACATCCTCGAAGCGATGGCGCGCGGCGAAGGCCCGGCCAATGCCGTGGTCACCCTCGGCTGTGCCGGTTGGGGTGCAGGGCAGCTGGAAAGCGAGCTGTCCGAGAACAGCTGGCTGACCGTGCCGGCCGATGCCGAGCTGGTGTTCCAGCTGCCGCTGGAGCAGCGCTGGCAGGGTGCAGCCTCGCGCATCGGTGTGGACCTGTTCCGCCTGACCGACTACAGCGGCCATGTCTGAGCCCATTACGCCCGCGCCGGATTCTGCTGCCCCGGCCATCCGCCGTGATGGCACCGTTCTGGGGTTCGATGTCGGCTCGCGCCGCATCGGCGTGGCCATCGGCAGTGCCTTCGCTGCGCATGCGCGCGCGGTGGCGGTGGTCGATGTGCATGGCAACGGCCCGGACTGGACCGCGATCGAACGCCTGCTCAAGGAATGGAAGCCCGACGGCCTGGTGGTCGGCGACCCGCTGACCCTGGACGGCCAGGACCAGCCCAACCGCAAGCGCGCGCAGGGCTTTGCCCGCCAGCTGCGGGAACGTTTCAAGCTGCCGGTGGTGATGATCGACGAGCGTTCCAGCTCGGTCGAGGCCGCCCGCCGCTTCGCTGTCGAGCGCGCCGAAGGGCGCAAGCGCCGCCGTGATGCGGCCGCCCTCGATGCCGTTGCCGCGGCGGTGATCATCGACCGTTGGCTGTCGTCGCCGGACGACGCCACCCCCATTCCCTGACTGCCCGACACCGCCATGACCGCCCAGCAACTCGATGCCTCCGGCCGCCTGCGCCACCTGCTGACCCTCGAAGGCCTTCCGCGCGACACCCTGCTGCAGCTGCTTGACCGGGCAGGGCAGATCCGCGACGCCGCGGTCGGTCGTGTCGGCAACAAGCGCCACGTGCTGGCCGGTTCGGCGGTGTGCACGCTGTTCTTCGAACCGTCCACGCGCACCCGCAGCTCGTTCCAGCTGGCCGCGCAGCGCCTGGGCGCCGACGTACTGAACTTCGATGCCTCGACTTCGTCCACGCGCAAGGGCGAAACCGCGTGCGACACGCTGCGCAACCTGGAGGCGATGGGCGTGCGCGGCTTCGTGGTGCGCCACCCGGATGATGGCGCCGTGGCCGCACTGGCCGAGGCAGCGGGTGAGGGCACTGCACTGATCAACGCCGGTGACGGGCGCAGCGCGCACCCGACCCAGGGCCTGCTGGACATGCTGACCCTGCGCCAGGCCAAGGGCCCGGATTTCTCGAAGATGAAAGTGGTGATCGTCGGCGACGTGAAGCATTCGCGCGTGGCCCGCACCGACCTGCATGCGCTGCGCACGCTGGGCGTGGGCGAGATCCGCGTGTGCGGCCCGCAGTCGCTGCTGCCGGACGACGAGACCCTGAAGGGCTGCGTGGTCGGTGATGATTTCGACGCGATGCTGGAAGGCGTCGACGCGCTGATGATGCTGCGCCTGCAGCGCGAGCGCATGGAAGAAGGCCTGGTGCCGTCGCTGGAGCAGTACCACGCGCAGTACGGCCTGACCAACGAACGCCTGGCGCGCGCGGGCAAGGATGCCGCGGTGCTGCATCCAGGCCCGATCAACCGCGGCGTGGAAGTGACCGACGAGGTGGCCGACGGCCCGCAGTCGTGGGTGCTGCGCCAGGTCGCCAACGGCGTCGCCGTGCGCATGGCCGTGCTGGAAACGCTGCTGGGCTGACCGCCGCTCTGGTGGGTGTCAACCTTGGTTGACACTGCTGGTGTGGTGGGTGCCAACCTTGGTTGGCACACTCACCGCTCCGCTTGTCCGCGCACCGCTTTGGTAGATGCCAACCTTGGTTGGCACTATCCACCGGAGCTCATGTCATCGGGCAGATCACATGATGCCCCAAGCTCCCATTCGCACCATGCATGGGGATATTGCCCCAACCGCGACGTCAGCCCGGCCCTGATCGGATTTCCCATCAGGTACATCGCATGTCGGTGCAACGATTCGTCCGAGCGGATCGCATGATCGTGATAGCAGGCCTGCCAGAAGCGCCCGACTCGCCCCAGCAGCCGGTTTGCCTGCTGGGCTGTGCGCGACTTGAAACGCTTCATGACGGTTTCCAGTGACCCGGCGCGCAGTTCGACCAGCCAGTGAATGTGGTCGGGCATGACCACGTAGGCAATCGAGCGGGTGAAGCCTTCCTGATCAAGTCGCTGGAATTCGCGCACTGCCAAGGCGGCCACTGCGGCGTTGGTGAAGAGCGGTGCGCGGTCATGGACGACTGTGGTGAGGATATAGCTGAGGCCGACGCTGGAGCGACGACCGAGCAGGAGACGTGTGTTCTGCATGGAGCAAGCATGGATGGGCCTGCTTCCAGTGAACATCGGGGAATGGCTTGGTTTCAGGTAGGCCAGTGCCAACCAAGGTTGGCAACTACCAGAGCAGTCAATGCCAACCAAGGTTGGCAACTACCGGAGCAGTCAATGCCAACCAAGGTTGGCAACTACCAGAGCAGTCAGTGCCAACCAAGGTTGGCAGCTACGAGAAACTGCGGTTCAGCGCTTCTGCGCGAACAGCCACGCCCACATTGCCGGGTCGGCGTAGGTAGCGTCCCAGGCATTGTGATTGCCTTCCGGGTACTCGGTGTAGCGCACGTCGCGTGCAGCGGCGCTCTGGAATGCGCTGTGCAGCCTGCGGTCGTCATCCGGAGGCACCACGTCATCCAGCGCGCCGTGGAAGATCCAGATCGGCGTGTGCTGCAGGCGCTGCGCGATCACGGCATACGGATCGGTTTCCTGGGCGACCTGCTCGACGAACAGGGTCGGGCGCTTTGCGCGTGGTGCCAGCACGGCACCGCACACGGGGACGATCGCGGCGAAGCGGCGCGGGTCATCCAGGGCGATGTTCCAGCTGCCGTAGCCGCCCATCGACATGCCGGTCAGGTACTGCCGTGCCGGGTCGGCGCCGAATTCGGCGATCGTCGCGTCCAGCGCGGCAACGGCCGCACGGTTGTTGCGGCCGCTCCATTCCTCATGGCCCGGTACCTGTGGAAACACCACCAGGGCAGGGAAGTCGGGATGCTCGCGCAGATAAGGCCCCAGCCCGGCGTGGGTCTGCTTGATGCCATCGGCGCCGCGCTCGCCCGAACCGTGCAGGAACAGGATGACCGGGACGTGGGAGGTTGCGGGCGTCTGCCCACCAGGGCTGCGGGCCTGCAGGCCCGCGGGAATGAACACCTGGTAGTAAGCCGTGTGCCCATCCACCTTCACCGCATGTGCTTCGAAGCGACCGCGCGCGCTGTCCGGCAGCGAAGTGCAACCGCTCATCATCAGAAGGGCCAGCAGTGGCAGCCAGCGCGACAGCAGACGGACCATGGGGTTTTCCGAAGCGGCGAGAACGCCTGCATCGTAGTCCGCCAACGTCGGCCCGGCATCGTGCGCCGCGTCACTGCGGGCGCGGGAAGCTGGCGATGATGTCCAGCTGCTCCTGTGCCTCGGCATTGCCTTCGGCGGCTGCAGCCTGCACCTGCGCCATATCCGGATGCAGCACCACCAGCAGTGGGTTCTCGCAGACCGGGCAGTCGTACTCGGTGGCGTCCTCGTCCAGCTCCATCTCCATGGCACGCGAGCTGCCCTTCCATTCGCAGGCCGGGCAGGTGTGCTGCTGGTCGCGCCAGCCGGGCTGGAAGTAGTTTTCTATCGTTGTTGCCATGGGTGTTCCCGTTGAGTGGGGTCCGAGCCCCGCTTGGCGGGGCCCGATCCTTGATGCGGTCAGTGCAGCAGCACCAGGGTGGCCAGGCCGAGGAAGGTGAAGAAGCCCATCGAGTCGGTCACGGCGGTCAGGAAGATGCCGCTGGCCAGCGCCGGGTCGAAGCCGAAGCGTTTCAGGGTCAGTGGCACCAGCACGCCGGCCAACGCGGCGAACAGCAGGTTGCAGGTCAGCGCGATGGCGATCACCGCCGACAACCCGGGCGAGTGGAACCAAGCGAGTACGATCAGGCCCAGCACCGAACCCAGCATCACGCCGTTCAACAAGGCGACCCGCACTTCCTTCCACAGCAGCGTGCGCGCGTTGGAGGCGCCCACCTGGCCCAGCGCCAGGCCGCGCACCATCAGCGCCAGCACCTGGGTGCCGGCGTTGCCTCCGAGGCCCGCAACGATCGGCATCAGCACCGCCAGCGCCACCAGCTTGTCGATGGTGCCCTCGAAGTGGCCGACCACGCTGGACGCCAGGAATGCCGTGCACAGATTGACCGACAGCCACATCAGGCGGCGGCGCATGGCGCGCCAGACCGGGCTGAAAAGATCTTCGTCCTCGTCCAGGCCGGCGGCGCCCAGCGCCTGGTGCTCGGCCTGTCCACGGATGATGTCGACCACGTCATCGATGGTGATGCGGCCGACCAGGATGTTGTTGTCGTCCACCACCGGCGCGGAGATCCAGTCATGGTCGGAGAACTGGCGGGCGACCTCCTGGTCGCTTTCGCCGACATCGATCGCAGGCTGCTCGTCGTCGATCAGGCGGTTGATCGGGGTGGTGTCCTCGTGGGTCACCAGTGCCGCCAGCGACACCCGGCCGAGGTACTGATGGCGCCGGCTGACCACGAACAGGTGGTCGGTGTGGTCGGGCAGTTCGCCACGCAGGCGCAGGTAGCGCAGCACCACGTCAACGTTGACGTCGGCGCGCACGGTCACCACGTCCGGGTTCATCAGGCGGCCGGCGCTGTCCTCGGGGTAGGACAGCACCTGCTCCAGGCGCTCGCGGTTCTCGCGGTCCATCGACTTGAGGACTTCGTCGATGACCGTGTCCGGCAGATCTTCGACCAGGTCGGCCAGATCGTCGATGTCCAGGTCTTCGACCGCGGCGATGATCTCGTCCGGGTCCATGTCGGCGAGCAGGCTCTCGCGCACGTCGTCGCCGACGTGGACCAGCACCTCACCGTCATCTTCCGGATCGACCAGGCCCCAGACCACCTCGCGCTTGCCCGGCGGCAGCGATTCGAGCAGGTTGCCGATCTCGGCCGGGGCCAGGGTGTTGACCAGGCGGCGCACCGGGCCCAGCCGACCGCTGTCCAGTGCGTCGGACAGCATCCGCAGTTGGCGCGCAGTCTTGTCGTGGCGTACAGCTTCAGCCATCGCAGCTCCCGCGGGATAAGAAAAGCCGCGATCCCGGCAAGGATGCGGCAACAGGGGTGTTCAGCGCGTCATTATCGCAAGGGGATGTTTCAACGCATAGCCGCCGGCACTACCCTTGGCGCTCAGGGCGTATCCGCCACCAGCGCCAGCCAGCGCTCGATCGCGCGACGGTCGCGTGCGGCCAGCAGCTTCGGCGCGCGCGCGCGCAGCGCGGCCAGGTCGGCCTCGCGGATCGCGCGGCGCACCTCCAGCAGTGTGCCGGGGTGCAGGCTGAATTCGCTCAGGCCCAGCGCCAGCAGCAGCGGAGTCATCCGTGCATCACCGGCCATCTCACCGCAGACCGCCACCGGAATGCGATGCCGCGCGCCGGTCTCGATCACCATCTGCAGCAACCGCAGCACGGCCGGATGCAGCGGCGAATACAGCTCGCCCAGTGCCTCGTTGTTGCGGTCTGCGGCCAGCAGGTACTGCACCAGGTCGTTGGTGCCGATCGACAGGAAGTCGACCAGGTCGATGAAGCTCTCCAGCGCCAACGCCGCAGCGGGCACCTCGATCATCGCCCCCAGCGGCACATGGTCGGACACCATGTGGCCTTCGCTGCGCAGCTGCTCGGTCAGCTTGAGCATGCGTCGGCGCACCGCCAGCAGTTCCTCGCGGGTGCTGACCATCGGCACCAGTACGCGCAGCTTGCCGTAGGCCGAGGCGCGCAGGATCGCGCGCAGCTGGGTGTCGGCCACCTTGGGCCGTGCCAGCGACAGGCGTACGCCGCGCAGTCCCAGGGCCGGGTTTTCTTCGTTGCTCAGGGTCAGGCCGGTGCGGTCGGCCTTGTCCGCGCCCAGATCGAGCGTGCGGATGGTGACCGGTCGCCCGCTCATGCCCAACGCGGCATCGCGGTAGGTCTGGAACTGTTCTTCTTCGTCCGGCAGCTCGTTGCGCTGCAGGAACAGGAATTCGGTGCGGTACAGGCCCAGCCCCTGCGCGCCCAGCGCATGCGCCTGGGTGACGTCCTCCAGCGATTCGGCATTGGCCAGCAGGGCGATGTCGACCTGGTCGCGGGTACGGCTGGGTTTGCTGCGCAGGCGGCCGAGCTCGCGCTGCTCGCGCGCATGTTCTTTCAGGCGCGCGCGGTAGTCGCGCAGGTTGTCGGCCTGCGGGTTGGCGGTGATGCTGCCGTCTGCGCCATCGATGATCAGCACGTCGCCATCGGCGATGCGGCTGAGCAGCTGCGGCACGTTGACGATCAAGGGCAGGTGCAGGCTGCGCGCCAGGATCGCACTGTGCGACAGCGCGCTGCCGGCGGCGGTGACGATGCCGACCACGCCCTGCGCCTGCAACTGGGCAAGCTCGGAGGGCGCGATGTTGTCGCAGACCAGGATTTCACCGGCCAGGCCTTTCATCACCTCCGGGCGTTCGGGCTGCAGGAAGGCGTGGATGCGGCCGATCACATGGTCGAGGTCGTCCATGCGGCTCTTCAGATAGGCATCGTCCATGCCATCGAAGACCTTGGCCAGGCGGTCACGCTGCAGGCGCAACGCATAGCCGGCGCTGTAGGGGCCGCTGCGGATCAGTTCGTCCAGCCCGAACAACAGCTCGGGGTCGTCCAGCAGCAGGGCATGCAGGTCGAGGAACTCGCCCACTTCCTGGTTCAGGGCGCCATGCAGGCGCTGTCGCAGTTCGTGCATTTCGGTGCGCGCGGCATCCACCGCGCGGTGCAGGCGGGCCAGCTCGGCCTCGACCTGATGGGCGGCGACGCGCTGCTCGGCCACTTCCAGCGCATGTGGCAGGCGCACCCGCGCCCGGCCCATCGCCGCGCCACGGGCAGCACCGTGCCCGGCCAGCAGCTGTACCGGCCGCTGGCCGGAAGGGACCTGGCCGGCGCGCGCGCGTGGCACGCTCAGCTGTCCTCGTCGAAGCGGCGTTCGAACAGGCCGACCACCGCTTCCATCGCGGCGGCTTCGTCCTCGCCGTTGATGCGCACCGTGACCGGGGTGCCCTGGCCGGCGGCCAGCAGCATCACGCCCATGATGCTCTTGGCGTTGATCTCACGGCCCTTGGCGGCCATGGTCACGTTGCAGCGGAACGGCGCCAGGGTCTGCACCAGCTTGGCGGTGGCCCGGGCGTGCAGGCCCAGGCGGTTGCTCACGGTGAGTTCTCGTTCAAGCATCGTCGACTATCGCTCCATTACGGGTACCCGCCGCGGCTGTGGCGGGCAGTTGATCCAGTCCCTGTTCCGGATAATTCATCACCCGCAGCAACATCGGCAGGCTCAGCGCCGACACCCGGCGAACCGGGGTCCCCAGCCGGGCCAGCTGCCCGGCAAGGTTGGCGGGGCTGGCGCCGTACAGGTCGGTCAGGATCAGCACGCCTTCACCATTGTCGACCCGCCGCAGAGCGGCTGAGGCGAGCGGGAGCAGGGCGTCCAGGTCTGCGTCGAACGGTACTTCGAAAGCTTCGGTTTTCAGCGGCAATTGCCGCAGGAGCCGGGTCGCCACGTCTAGCAGGGCGGTCCCGACCCCGGGATGTGTTACGAGGAGAATGCCACAGGTCATTACTGCACGTTAACAGGTCAAGGTGAATTGGCGATAGCAGCAGATGAGGGGCACTGTGTCCCGTATTCAGTGTTGCTCGGGCCGGAGCCCATTTCCGTTGGAAAAGGATCCGACCCCATCCGTTTTTCGGTGCCTGACCGGGATTCATCCACGCATGGCGTGGATCTACCGTGTCGACCAAGGTCGACACCTACCAACAGCACACGGAATCTGTCAGAGGCGGGGCGGTGAGGGTAGGCAGGACCGTTGGCGCCATGGATGGCGCCATCGAGCCCCCAGGGGTGAGGGCGCTTTGCTTGCGAAGCACTGCTTCGCAAGCGCCCGAGCGCACAGCCGCCAGCGGCTGGGCCGGACCGCGGAGCGGGGTTTACGGCGTGTCCTGCCTACTCTCACCGCCTCGCCATCCCTCGGAATGCCGCTTTTGCTGTTGCTGTTGCCGGCCAGCGGCCGGCACTACCAGCGGGTGCCGGCCGCTGGCCGGCCCCCCTCAATCCTGTTCGCGGTGGTAGGTCGCCACGTCTTCCCAGCCCATCTCGCGGGCATGCCGGGCCAGGCGCTCGGCCAGGAACACCGAACGGTGCTTGCCGCCGGTGCAGCCGAAGGCCACGGTCACATAGCTGCGGGTGCCATCCCCCAGCTTCGGCAGCCAGGTATCGAGGAAATCCATCAGCTGGGTCAGGTAGCGCTGCACGTCCGGCTGCGCTTCCAGGTAGTCGCGCACGCCCGGTTCGCGGCCACTCAGCGCACGCAGATCCGGGTCCCAGTGTGGGTTGGGCAGCACCCGCGCATCGAACACGAAGTCAGCCTCGGCCGGCACGCCGCGCTTGTAGGCGAACGATTCGAACAGCAGCGACAGGCCGGTGGCATGGTCCATCGTGAACTCGGTGATGATCCGCCGCCGCAGCTGATGCACGTTGAGATTGCTGGTATCGATCACCGCATCGGCCTCGCGGCGCAGCGGTGCGGTCAATTCACGCTCACGCGCGATCGCTTCGGGCAGCGACAGGCCCAGCTGGCTCAGTGGATGGCGGCGGCGGGTGTCGGCGTAGCGTTTGAGCACAGCCTCGTCGCTGGCCTCGAAGAACAGCACCTTCACTTCCACGCCGGCATCGGTGGCCAGCTGCCGCCAGTCGCCCAGCTGGCTCAGGTCGGCCTGGCCGCGCACGTCGATGCCTACGGCAAGGCGGCGTGGTGCGCTGCCGTCGTGGTTGGCCAGCAGGCTGCGCACGAAGTCGGGCAGCAGATTGATCGGCAGGTTGTCCGAGCAGTAGTAGTCCTGGTCCTCGAAGGTCTTCAGGGCGACGGATTTACCCGAGCCGGACAGGCCGCTGACGATGATCAGGGTCGGGGCGGAGGGGGTGACGGTGCTCATGGACAGGCTCTTCGAAGGACAGGGGAATCAGGGTGTTCGCCGTTCCAGCAGGTTGCTGTGGCGGGCGATGAACATGGCCGCCGGGTCGATGCCCTTGGTGCGCAGGATGTGCAGGCGGGTCGCGGCCTCGGTCAGCACGGCCAGGTTGCGGCCGGGCATCACCGGCAGGGTGATCAGCGGTACATCCAGGTCCAGCACATGGCGGGTGCCCGAGTCGCCGGTCAGGCGCTCGTAGCCATGCGGGGTGGGTTCGGTCATCGGCTTGGTCAGGTGGACGATCAGCCGAAGGTACTTGTTCTTCTTTACAGCCGTGTCGCCGAACATCTCGCGCACGTTCAGCACGCCCAGGCCGCGCACTTCCAGCAGGTCCTGCAGCAGTTCGGGGCAGGTGCCATCGAGCACGTCGGGCGCGATCTGGGTGAATTCGGGCGCATCATCGGCGACCAGGCGGTGCCCGCGGCTGAGCAGTTCCAGCGCCAGCTCGCTTTTGCCCGATCCGGCCTCACCGGTGATCAGCACGCCGATGGAGTAGATCTCCATGAACACGCCATGCAGGATCACCCGCGGCGCCAGCGTGCGCGCCAGGTGGTAGGACAGGTGGTTGAGCAGTTCGTGGCCGCGCTTGGGCGACAGCCACAGCGGCGTGCCGGATTCATCAGCGGCGGCACGCAGGTCTTCCGGGCAAGCCTGGTTGCGGGTCAGCACCAGCGCCAGCGGGTGCGACTGCATGATCTTTTCGATGGTCTCCCAACGCTGGCGCGGTTCCAGCGCATCCAGCCAGGACAGTTCCTCGGTACCCAGGATCTGCACCTTGTTGGGGTAGATCGCATTGAGGTAGCCGGCCAGCGACGGACGCCGCGAGACCGTGTTGCCGGCCTCCAGCTCGCGCTTCTCGCCGGACTTGCCGGCAGCCCAGCGCAGCCCCAGCCGCTCGCGCTGCTGTTCGAACAGTTCACGGGCGGTGATGCTGGTATTCATGCGGCACTCGCAGGTGGGGTCATGTCCAGCGCCTCGCGCAGCGCCCGGGCATCGCCCGCTTCGCGCAGGGCCTGGCGGATGTCGGGCGCCGAAAACAGCTCGGCCAGCTCGGACAGCAGCATCAGGTGCTGGTGGGTGTAGTGGGCGGGGACGGCCATGGCGAACACCAGGTCCACCGGCTCGTCGCCACCGAAGTCGACCGGGGTGGGCAACCGCAGCAGGGCGCCGCGGGGGCGGTCCAGGGTTGGCGCGCGGCCGTGGGGAATGGCGATGCCGTGACCGATCGCGGTGCTGCCCAGCGCTTCGCGCTGGCACAGGTTCAGATAGATCTGTTCGGCGTTGGCCTGGCGGCAGGCCAGCAACCCGGCGGCGGCCTGCAGGACGCTGTCGCGGTCGGTGGCCGTGCAGAGCTGGGTCTGCACGGCCGCCAGGAGGTCAGTCAGGGGCATGTCTGCGGGGAACGGTGGCGATCAGCCACCATTGTCGCCCACCGGCAGCGGTGCGTGCTGCTGTTTTTTCTCCTTGTGCTTGATCACCAGACGGTCAAGCTTGTCCGCAAGCAGGTCGATCGCGGCATACATGGTCTGGGCATTGGCCTCGGCGTGCAGGGTCTGGCCGGGAATGTTGAGGCTGGCGTCGACGTGGTGTTCGGTCTTCTGCAGCTTGAGGGTCACCCGCGCTTCGCAGTGCTGGTCGAAGTGTTTGCCGATCCGGGCCAGCTTCTCCTCTACATAGGACTGCAGGGCCGGGGTGACTTCGACATCTTTGCCAAACGTTTCGATGCGCATCGGGTTTCTCCTGTGTTCGGATGTGCCAATGAACCTCTCCGCCGGGCGCGGCGGCGCGTCAAGCGATTCTGACCCTTTCGTGCGAGGCGGAAATGTTCATGGCTTCACGATACTTCGCCACGGTGCGTCGCGCTACTGGAATTCCCGACGATTTGAGCAGGTCAGCCAGCTTGGCGTCAGAAAGCGGCTTGCGCGGGTTCTCGTCGTCGATCAGGCGCCGGATCATCGCCTGGATGGCCGTGCTGGACGCCTCGCCACCGCCCTCGGTATCGATGCCCGAGGCGAAGAAGGCGCGCAGCGGCAGGGTGCCGCGCGGGGTACGCACGTGCTTGCGGGCGATCGCGCGCGAGACCGTGGATTCGTGCAGGCCGAGCTCGGTGGCGATCTCGCGCAGGGTCAGTGGACGCAGCGCCTGCTCGCCGAATTCGAGGAAGCCGGCCTGCTGCAGGATCAGGCTGCGTACCACCCGCAGCAGGGTTTCGCCACGCTGCTGCAGCCCTTTCAGCAGCCAGCGCGCTTCCTGCAGCTGGGCACGCAGGTAGCCGGCATCGGCGTCGCCACAACGTCGGATCAGCTGTTCGTAGCCGCGGTGGATCACCACCTTCGGCCCGGCATGCGCGGCCAGCGCTGCGCGCCATACGCCGTTCTGCCGCCACACCACCACATCCGGCACCACGTAGGTGTCCTGCGACAGCGGTGCGATCTGCGTGCCCGGGCGCGGGTCCAGCGAGCGCAGCAGGGTGACTGCCGTCTCGACCTCGTCCAGGGGCTGTTTCAGTTCATGGGCCAGCCCGGCGACGCCGCTGCGCGGCAGCCGTTCCAGCGGGCCTGCGGCAATCTGTCGCGCCAGCACCAGGCCGGGCGTGTCACCGGCCAGCACATCCAGCTGCAGCAGCAGGCATTCGCCCAGCGTGCGTGTAGCCACACCGACCGGATCGAAACGCTGGATGCGATGCAGCACGGCGAGGATCTCGTCCTCGTCGGCGTGGATCGCCGGCAACAGGGTTTCGGCGATGGTGGCCAGCGGCTCGCGCAGGTAACCGTCGTCGTCCAGTGCATCGATCAGTGCGGCACCGATACTGCGATCACGCGAGGACAGATGCGACAGATGCAGCTGCCACAGCAGATGGTCGGCCAGTGTTTCGGTTTCGGCTACGCGCTCGGCGGCGCTGCCGGTGTCGTCGTCATCGTCGAAGCTGCCGCCGCTGCCAGCCGCGCTCCAGTCCAGTTCGGCCGGTGCCCAGTCGTCACCGGCATCGGTACGTTCTGCGGGCGCATCACCGTCGTTGCCATCGTTGCCATCGCTGCCTTCGTTGCTGGCGCTGCTGCTGTCACTGCTGTCGGCCCAGTCCAGCAGCGGATTGCTTTCCACCGCCTGGGCGATCTCCAGCTCCAGCTCGGTGGTGGACATCTGCAGCAGCTTGATCGCCTGCTGCAACTGGGGCGTGAGCACCAGTTGCTGTCCCAACGATGTCTGCAGCCGAGTCTTCATGCCTGTGCCGAAAGGAAGGAGAGGAACCCGGCGACTGCTTCACAGCTTGAAGGAATCCCCGAGGTAGACGCGACGTACATCGGCGTTGTCCAGGATCGCTTCCGGCGAGCCCTGGGCCAGCACGGTGCCCTCAGCGAGAATATACGCGCGGTCGCAGATACCCAAGGTCTCGCGCACGTTGTGGTCGGTGATCAGCACGCCGATGCCACGCTGCTTGAGATGGGTGACGATGCGCTGGATCTCGCCGACGGAAATCGGGTCGACGCCGGCGAACGGTTCGTCGAGCAGGATCAGGCGCGGCTGCGCGGCCAAGGCACGGGCGATCTCGCAGCGGCGACGTTCGCCACCGGACAGGCTGGCGCCGAGCTGGTCGGCGACGTGGCCCAGCTGCAGTTCGTCGAGCAGGCTGTTCAATTCACGCTCGCGGCCAGCCGAATCCAGGCCCTCACGCAACTCCAGCACCAGGCGGATGTTGTCGGCCACGGTCAGCTTGCGGAACACCGACGGCTCCTGCGGCAGGTAACCCACGCCCTGCTTGGCCCGGGTATACATCGGGTCGCCGGTGATGTCCTTGCCGTCGAGCACGATGCTGCCAGCATCGGCGGCAACCAGGCCGACGATCATGTAGAAGCAGGTGGTCTTGCCGGCGCCGTTGGGGCCCAGCAGGCCGACCACTTCACCGGCGTCGAGGGTCAGCCCGAAGTCCTTGACGACTTCGCGTTGCTTGTACTTCTTGCGCAGGCCCTTGGCGACGAGCATTACTTCCTGCTCCCGGCCGGCTGTGCCGGCGTGGTGGCCTTGGGCTGTGCCGCAGGTGCGGCCGGGGTCTTGTTCTTCGGCGGGATGACGGTGCGCACGCGGCTGCCGTCACCACCGGAGTTCATTTCGCCGGTGCGGGTGTTGTAGATCATGCGCTGGCCGGCATTGGTGCCGCGCGCGCTGGTGACCTTGTAGTTGCCGGTCAGGGTGATGATCTCGGTCTTGATGTCGTAGTCGATGCGATCGGCCAGCGCGTCCATCCAGGTGCCATCATCGAGCTGCTGCTTCATCTTGGCCTGCTTGCCGGTGAACACCACACGCACCGCTTCGCCGTCCTTGAGGTAGATCTCGGCCTCGGACGAGCGCAGGTCCAGCGTGCCCTGGGTGATGATCACGCCCTGCGACAGCACGGTCTTGCCGTCGCCGGTGAGCATGCCCGACTGGGCGCCGGAATCGATGTGCATGTCTTCGTTGCGGTCGGTGGACTTGGCGAAGGCGGCGCTGGGGACAAGAAGACCAAGCGCGAGTACGGCGGCAAAGGGAATCTTCATCGGGGTCCGTTCTACCGGTGGGGGCCTCCCGGGTGGACCGGGGGCGGGCGGGTGGGGCTGCCGGCCTTGCGCCTGTCCGGAGACGTCGCAGGCTGGCGGCGGAATCAGCGTTTGGGCGTGTAGCGGCCCTTGGACTGGCTGAGGAAATGATACGTGTTGTTCTTCGAATCCACTTCGAAGCCGACGCCGGACTGTTCCATGCCCGGGCGGGTCATGGTCACCAGGGCGTCGGTGCGGGCGCGGTTTTCCTTCGGGAACACGTCCAGATGGTCTGTGCGGAAGGTGGTCGGCACCGTGCCCGGGCCGACCGGGCTGTCGCCGGCGACATTGCCGCGCAGCTTCATCTCGTCGCCCTTGGCGCTGAGCCAGCCGGTTTCGGCACGCAGGGTCCAGTGCCTGCCATCCTTGTCCGGCATCTCGAACAACGGCGTGGCGATGTTGATGGTCTGGTCACCGCGCTGGCGTTCCAGCAACGGTGCGCGCAGCGTGGTCGATTCCTTGCCGTGCTCATCCAGGGCGACGATCTGGAAGTCGTGCAGGATGTAATCCACGCCCACTTCCTGGCCGCCACTGGCTGGCCCCTTGTCGCGGTTGCGCAGCGCCGCCCAGCTGCTCAGCAGGGCGGCCAGCAGCAGGCCGATGCCGAGCAGGGTGCGCCAGTTCACGGTCGGCAGGTTCATGCGCCGAACCTCGCCAGCACCGCATCCACATGCCCCTGCGCAGCCAGCAGGATGTCGCACAGCTCGCGCGCGGCGCCACGCCCGCCATCGGCACGGGTCTGCCAGTGCACGCGCTCGGCGATCCACGGATGGGCGTTGGCCGGAGCCACGGCCAGGCCGACCGCACCCAGTGGTGCCAGGTCGGGCAGGTCATCGCCCATGAAGGCCACCTGTTCCAGGCCGATGCCATGCTGCGCGCACAGCGCCTGCACGCTGGCCAGCTTGTCGCCCACGGCGATCTGGGTGTCGATGCCGAGGTCGGCGCCGCGCTTGAGCGCGGACTGGCTGTTGCGCGCGGTGATCAGCACGGGGTGGATGCCGTGCTGCTGCAGCAGTTTCAGGCCCAGGCCATCCTGCACGAAGTACGCCTTGCTCTCGTTGCCGTCCTTGTCGTAGTACAGCCGACCGTCGGTGAGGGTGCCGTCCACGTCGAAGCAGGCCAGGCGGATACGGGCCGCGGCGGCATGCAGGTGGGCAGGGAAGGCGGGCAAGGGGGACCAGGGCATCAGGGCGGCAGGCTCGGTGGGTTCGGGTGGGGCAGTACAGACTGAATGGGGTCTACGGACTGTCGGTTAAACCACCCGGGCCCGCAACAGGTCATGAATGTTCAGGGCGCCGACTGCACGGCCCTGGTCATCGACCACGATCAGGCCGGTGATCTTGTGGGTCTCCATCAGCCGGGCCGCCTCCACCGCCAGCTGGTCGGCGCCGATGGTGCGTGGATTGCGGGTCATCACATCGGCGATCTTCGCCGTGCGTACGTCCAGCGCGCTGTCCAGCGCGCGGCGCAGGTCGCCGTCGGTGAACAGGCCGATCAGCACGCCGCCGGCATCGACCACGGCGGTCATGCCCAGCCGTTTGCGGCTCATCTCCATCAGCGCTTCACTGAGACTGGCGTCGGCGCCCACGCTGGGCAGGTCGTCGCCGGTGTGCATCACGTCGGTGATGTGCAGCAGCAGGCGGCGGCCGAGGCTGCCGGCCGGGTGTGAACGGGCGAAATCGTCGGCGGTGAAGCCGCGCGCATCGAGCAGGGCCACCGCCAGCGCGTCGCCCATCGCCAGCGAGGCGGTGGTGCTGGAGGTCGGCGCCAGCGCCAGCGGACAGGCCTCGGCCGGCACGCTCACGTCCAGGTGGATGTCGGCGGCGGTGGCCAGGCTGGACTGTGGGCGCCCGGTCATGGAAATCAGCACGTTGCCCTGGCGCTTGAGCACCGGCAGCAGCATCAGCACCTCGTCTGACTCGCCCGAATAGGACAGGGCCAGCACCACGTCGTCCTCGGTGATCATGCCCAGGTCGCCGTGGCCGGCTTCACCGGGGTGCACGTAGAACGCCGGCGTACCGGTGGACGCCAGGGTGGCGGCGATCTTGCGGGCGATGTGCCCGGACTTGCCCATGCCGGTGGCGACCACCCGGCCGCGGCTGCCCAGGATCGCCTGGCAGGCCTGCTGGAACGCCTCGCCAAGGCGGTCGGCCACGGCGTCCAGCGCCTGCCGCTCGATCTCGAAGACGCGGCGGCCGCTGGCGACCAGGCCGGCAGGGTCGACGGAACGGGGGGGCAACAGGGATTCGGCCATGCGGACGCCACGCAGCGGAAGTAGAATGGAGGCACATTTTATTAGGAAAGCCCGTTGGACGCCGACACCATCCGCAATCTGATCGAAACCGGCCTGCCTGGCGCCCGCGCCGACGTGCAGGGCGACGATGGCGTGCATTTCGAAGCGACCGTGGTCTGCGAGGCCTTCGCCGGCAAGATGCCGCTGGCCCGCCACCGCATGGTGTATGCCACGCTGGGCGACCTGATGGGCGGCGCGATCCACGCGCTGGCGCTGAAAACCGTGACCCCGGCCGAAGCCGGCTGAACCGCAGAAGATCCCGAATACATGGCCAAGATCGTTGTGACCGGCGGCGCTGCGCTGCACGGTGAAGTGAGCATCTCCGGCGCCAAGAACGCCGTCCTCCCCATTCTCTGCGCGACCCTGCTGGCCGATGCGCCGGTGGAGATCACCAACGTGCCGCACCTGCACGACGTGGTCACCACGGTGAAGCTGCTGGGCGAACTGGGCGCGAAAGTGACCATCGACCAGGGCACGCTGTCGCGCGGCAGCGCGATCGTGGTCGACCCGCGTTCGGTCAACCAGCACGTGGCACCGTATGAGCTGGTCAAGACCATGCGCGCCTCGATCCTGGTGCTGGGCCCGCTGCTGGCCCGCTTCGGCGCGGCCGAAGTATCGCTGCCGGGCGGCTGCGCGATCGGTTCGCGTCCGGTCGACCAGCACATCAAGGGCCTGCAGGCGCTGGGTGCCGAGATCGTGGTCGAGAACGGCTTCATCAAGGCCACCGCCAAGCGGCTGAAGGGGGGGCACTTCACCTTCGACATGGTCAGCGTCACCGGCACCGAGAACGTGCTGATGGGCGCGGTGCTGGCCGAAGGCACCACCATCCTCGACAACTGCGCGATGGAACCGGAAGTGACCGATCTGGCGCACTGCCTGATCGCGCTGGGCGCGAAGATCGAAGGCCTGGGCACTGCCCGCCTGGTGATCGAAGGCGTCGAGCGCCTGTCCGGCGGCCGCCATGAAGTGCTGCCCGACCGCATCGAGACCGGCACCTTCCTGGTGGCCGCAGCGATGACCGGTGGCAAGGTCACGGTCAACCGTGCGCGCCCGAACACCATGGACGCGGTGCTGTCCAAGCTGGTCGAAGCCGGTGCGAAGATCGAGACCACCGACGACAGCATCACCCTGGACATGCAGGGCAAGCGGCCGAAGGCGGTCAACCTGACCACCGCGCCGTACCCGGCATTCCCGACCGACATGCAGGCGCAGTTCATGGCGCTCAACTGCGTGGCCGACGGCGTGGGCGTGATCAACGAAACGATCTTCGAGAACCGTTTCATGCACGTCAACGAACTGCTGCGCCTGGGCGCGGACATCCAGGTCGAAGGGCATACCGCCATCGTGCGTGGCAACGAGCACCTGAGCGGCGCGCCGGTGATGGCCACCGACCTGCGCGCCTCGGCATCGCTGATCCTGGCCGGCCTGATGGCCAGCGGCGATACCACCATCGACCGCATCTACCACCTTGATCGTGGCTACGAGAACATCGAAGAGAAGCTGTCTTCGCTCGGTGCCACCATCCGGCGCGTGCCATGATCCTGCGCGGCAAGTTCAGCCCGCGTCGCAAGGCGCTGCTGGCCCTGGTGCTGATCGTGCTGGCGTGGCTGGGCTATGCCTGGTACGCCAACATCGCCATCACCCAGGGCATCGAGCAGAAGGACATGGACTGGAACGGCGATGGCACGGTCTCGCGTGATGAAATCATCGAGTCGTTCTATGCGGTCGCAGTGAACGACAGCCAGGACGGCAACCGTCATTGCCGCACCTTCGTCTGGCGCAGCACCGGTGAGCAGATCCGCGTGGACTGCCGGACCGAGTTCAAGCCGGCCGAGGAACAGAAACCGGCTGAAGCGAAGAAATAAAAAAACGCCCGCGAAAGCGGGCGTTTTCTTTGGGATACACCCATCCACGCATGGCGTGGATCTACTGGAACGTGAAGTAGATCCACGCCATGCGTGGATGACGTGGATCTCCGGTCAGTTCATCGCCTTGATGGTCAGGTCCAGCGCATCGCGGCCGCTCTCACGCTGCAGCATGCGCGCCGGCACCGGGAATTCCGGCACGATCCAGGCGATCAGCTCCTTGTTGCCGTCGGCGCGCGAGACCTTGGTGGCCTCGTAGCTCTTGCCGCCCACGGTGATCGATTCCTTGCCGATCACACGGTACGTCATGTTCTTGATGCGGCCTTCGTCGACCATGCGATAGGTCAGCGGCTTGCCCGCCGCCAGGTCACGGGCGATCGCCAGGTTGATCAGCAGCGCGTCCATGTCACCGGCTTTCAGCGCAATCGGGCCAGCGCGATCCGGCTTGATGTCACCGGTCCAGGTGGCCTGGTTGCTGGTCCAGTTGTAGTTGGCCTGCACGTTGCGCTTCTTCACCAGCAGCGCCGAACGGTCCTGGCTGCTGAGCGGGCGCAGCTGGCCACGCACTTCCTCGAACACCGTGCTCTGGCTGAGGTCGGCCAGCTGGTTCTTCACCTGCAGGCTGTAGCGCCACTTGTTGCTGCCTTCGCTGGCCAGGGTCATGGTGCCGTTGGCCTGCATGCCCATGTAGCTGGCCAGGTAATCGGCCTTGAACGGTTCCAGCGCCATGGCCGGCAGGCTGGCCACGGTCAGGGCAGCGGCTGCGATCCAGGTGAGGGGGCGGGTCAGGGTATTCATGCTCAGACTCCTTGGTATTCGATCAGGCGCAGATCGACGCGGTCTTCGCCGTCTTCGCGTTGCAGGATGCGCACCGGGGTGGGGACACCGTTGGCGATCCAGAGAATGGTTTCGTTTCTGCCACCGTTGGTCCGGTAGACCCGCAGTGCGTTGTAGGACAGGTCGCCGACCTCGACGTTCTCGGTCTGCGGCGCGGCCTGGTAGTCGTGTTCGCGGACCTTGCCCATGTCCACGTAGCGGTAATGCATGGAGGCGCCTGGACGCGCATCGCGCATGATCGCCAGGTTGATCAGCAGCGCGCTCTGGTCGCCTGCCTGCAGCGGGATCGGTTGCGCGCGTTCCTTCTTGACGTCACCGGTCCATTGCGCGGTGCCGGCCTGCCAGTTGTAGGTGCCGACCGCCTTCTTGCCCAGGAACAGGCCCTTGCGCACCGTGCTCTGGCTGAGCGGCGCATACACGCCGCTGCGCTCCTCGAACACCGTGCTCTGTTCGATGTTCAGGCCCAGCACGCTGGCAAAGCCGCGGCGGCCGACCACCTGCATGTCCACCCGCCACTGGCTGCCGCCGGTGTGGGTGACCTGCATGCTGGCATCGCCCGCTTCCTTGCCCTTGTAGAAGGCCTGGTAGGTGGCGCTGAACGGTTGCAGCGGCGGTGGCTCCCAGGCCAGTGCCGGTGGCATCGGTACGGCCGGCGCATCGGCTGGCGGCTGCGCTGCGGGCACGGGTGCCGGCGGGGTGGCGGGCGCCTGTGCCTGGCCCCAGCCCACGCCGGGGAACACGGCAAGCGACAACAGCAATGGAGTGGACAGCAGGGTCGTGGTCTTCATGGAGGACAGGGACCGCAGGAGGGGGCAGGATGCCAGCCCCGCAGTCAGCGGGGCGTGTGCATGGAGACTACCGGTTCAGGTTCCCGGCGGAATCTAGGGCCAACGGGCTAAACAGGGGGTGACCGTCCAGTTGCGGCTGGCCCTCCCGTTCAGCCAGGCGGCCGGCGCACAACAGCTGCAGGGTGGCGATCAGCAGCGGATGCTCCACCGCCAGCACGCGCGCGGCTAGGCTGTCGGCGTCATCGCCGGGCAGCACCGGCACCCGCACCTGCGCCAGCACGGCGCCCGCATCCAGCTCGGGCACGACCAGATGCACGCTGGCACCGTGCTCGGCGTCGCCCGCCTGCAGCGCCCGTGCGTGGGTGTCCAGGCCCTTGTGCAGCGGCAGCAGCGATGGATGGATGTTGACCAGCCGGCCATTGAAGCGCTGTACGAAGGCCGCGCCGAGGATGCGCATGTAGCCGGCGCAGACGATCCAGTCCGGTTGTACTGCGGCCAGCGCATCGCCGAGCGCCTGCTCGTAGCTGGCGCGGTCGCTGAAGGACTTCGGTGCATGCGCCCAGCGCAGGTTTGGTGCGACGCGCTGCAGGGCCTCTGCGGCGGGGCGGTCGGAAAACACGCCGACCACCTCGGCGGGCAGTCGGCCGTCGGCAATGGCATCGAGGATGGCCTGCAGGTTGCTGCCGCGGCCGGAGGCGAGCACGGCAATGCGGGTGGTCGCGGTCACTGCTGGGCGCTCCGGCGGATCAGCGGCCAGATCAGCAGGCTGCCGAGGGTGGCCATCAGCATGTCGGCGTGCGCGTCCCACATGTCGCCCTGCTGCCCGTTGTAGGCCTCGGCAGCATCCGGTGACAGCGCCAGCGCGATGGCCCACTCGAACCATTCGTAGACCAGGCTGGCACACATCACCGTCATCACCGCCAGGGTGAAGGTCTGGCCCAGGCGCAGCGCCGGCCACGCATGACGGGCAAGCTGCAGCAGCGCAGGAGTGAAGCAGACCCCGAACAGGAAGTGGATGAGGCGATCGAAATGGTTGCGCTGCCAGCCGAAGGCCGCATTCGGCGACCAGCCGCTCAGCGTCTGCACCCAGGCGTCGTAGGGCACGTTGGAATACAGCCAGCGCGCGGCCACGCAGTGCAGGGCGATGAAGCCGCAGATCGCGATGAAGGCACCGTTGCCCAGCCAGCCGCCGCGACGGTCGACCCACAGCAGCGCGGCCAGCCCGATCACGGTCAGGGTGCTGTGCAGGGCCTGTTCGGTAGGCCACAGCGGGTGGACCCAGCTGATTGCGAACACCGCCAGCACGGCGGCAAAGGCCAGCTTCTTGGGGCCCGAGAAACGGTGGGTGGTGGGCGAAGCGGACGTGGGGAGGGCAGGCGCGGACATGGGAAATCGATCAGGAAAGGACGGGGCGTCTGCCGGCAGGTTCAGACACTGAGGTGGTCGCCGCGGTCGAACAGCGCGGCCATGTCAGGTTTGGACAGGAACACCCAGGCATAGGCGGCCAAGGCCATGCCCAGCGGGCCGGCCAGTACGCCCAGCCACGCCGCGCGCCGACACCAGGCCAGCCCGGTGCGATGTGACAGCTGGCGCGCGGTATACAACTGCACGAACCCCAGCACGGCCGCCAGCACGGCGATGGACGCATAGACCGTGGTCAGCATCCAGGCATCGTCCAGCCCGCGCGAGTGGGCCACCCATCCGCTGAGGCCAAGAAACGCCACTGTGGCGAACCAATGGAAGCCGGCCAACGCGTAGAACAGCACTTTCAGCGTCTGCAGGTGGCTGGTCAGCTGCAGCTGCGCCAGGGTCTGATGCGGCAGCGGCGGCGGATTGCCGGAGGCGGTCATGCGGGCGTGGCGGGAAGGTCGAAGGCGGCCTTCACCTGCGGGCGCAGCAGGGTGATCAGGCCGAACACCCCCAGCACCGTGCCGATGGGGGTGAACAGGCAGGCCAGGCCGGCCGCGATCAGGCACAGCAGGTAGCGGCGTCTCTGGGCCAGGCAGCGGCCGGCATAGGCGACGAACGCGCCCAGGGTGACGCCCCCGAATACGGCGACGCAACCGATGAGGGTGAACATCCAGCCGAACAGGCGCTGTTCGGCCGGCGACGACGGCTGGCCGCCGGAATTCATCGGCAGGTTGCCGGTGAGCGCGGTGATGCCCAGCACGATGTGGATGATGAAGATCAGCGAGAACAGCACGATCAGGCCGCCGACCACGTAGTGCGCGATGGCCAGCATGCGCAGGTGGTCGGCATCCTGCGCGTTGAACACCGGTACCGTCGCCAGCGGCGGCGGCACGGGGGCGGGCGACAAGGGGGGCGTTGCGTCCATGCGGGCTCCTGGGTTGTCGGGATCAGGCGATGTGGACGCGCTCGGCGCCTTCGGCGGTGACCACCTGGCCGATGGTCCAGTGCTCCAGGCCCTGCGCCTTGACCGCATCGGATACCGCGGCCATCTGGTCCGGCGCCACGATCAGCACGAAGCCGATACCGCAGTTGAAGGTGCGCCACATCTCGCTGTCGGCGACCGCGCCTTCCTTCTGCAGCCACTGGAACACCGGCGGCAGGGTCCAGGACGAGGCCTGGATGTCCAGGCCGAGGCCGTCGGGCACCACGCGGATGATGTTCTCGGTCAGGCCGCCACCGGTGATGTGGGCCATGCCGTGGATGGCCGCGCCGTGCGACTTCAGCAGCGACAGGATCGGCTTCACGTACAGGCGGGTCGGCGCCATCAGCGCATCGACCAGCTTCACGCCGCCTTCCAGCTCCAGCTCGGCCGGGCGGCCGGCGCGGTCGTAGATGCGGCGCACCAGCGAGTAGCCGTTGGAATGCGGGCCGGACGAAGCGATGCCGATCAGTACGTCGCCGGCAGCCACGCTGGCGCCATCCTTCAGCTCGCTCTTCTCGACCGCGGCGACGGTGAAGCCGGCCAGGTCGTATTCGCCCGGGGCATACATGTCGGGCATTTCAGCGGTTTCGCCGCCGATCAGCGCGCAGCCGGCCTCGGTGCAGCCGTTGGCGATGCCGCCCACGACCGCCGCGGCGGTGTCGATGTCCAGCTTGCCGGTGGCGAAGTAGTCCAGGAAGAACAGCGGCTCGGCACCCTGCACCAGCACGTCGTTCACGCACATGGCGACCAGATCGATGCCGATCGTATCGTGGCGGTTCAGCTGGTGGGCCAGCTTCAGCTTGGTGCCCACGCCGTCGGTGCCCGACACCAGCACCGGCTCGCGGTACTTGTTGGACAGGTCGAACAGGGCGCCGAAGCCGCCCAGGCCGCCCATCACTTCCGGGCGGAAGCTGCGCTTGACCAGGGGCTTGATCCGCTCGACCAGTTCGTTGCCGGCGTCGATGTCGACACCCGCGTCACGGTAGGTGAGGGGGGAGGGGGCGGAAGACGGGGTGTTGGTCACGGGCGTCGGCGCTGGCAGGGGTTGAACGGGCGATTTTAACAGGCCGCATTGGCGCAAAGGCCGTATTCGGGCAACAATTCCCCCGGATACGTCGAGCCAATGGATGTCCTGATGCGCCGCAGCCTGATTCTGACCCTGCTCCTTGCGCTGAGCCTGCCGGTGGCCACGATGGCCCAGAGCGGCCTGCGCACCGAGGGTGATGTTGCCACCGCCATTGGCGCGTACGAGGCCGAAGTGCCCGTCAACAGCCAGGCCGAAGCCGACCGCAACGGTGCGCTGGCCCGCGCCTTGAGCGTTGTACTGGGCAAGTTGTCCGGCGATCGCAGCGTGATGTCGCGCCCTGGCGTGGCGCAGGCGCTGCGCAATGCCAAGGATTACGTGGCCAGCTACGACTACAAGCAGGACCAGAGCGTGAGCGCCAGTGGCGCCCCCAGCTTCCGCACCCTGCTGGTGGCCCGCTTCCGCGAGGACGATGTCGATTCGCTGGTGTCGGCGCTGGGCCTGCCGCTGTGGCCGCAGCCCCGACCGAAGCCGGTGCTGTGGCTGGCCGTCGATGACGGCAGCGGTCCGCGCCTGGTCAGCGTGCAGCAGGCCAACGCCGCCCGCCCGTTGCTGAACCGCGCCATCGAGCGCGGCTACAAGCTGGGCCTGCCCAGCGGTGGTGCCGCCGAACAGGCGCTGGCCGGTGCCATCTGGCGCCAGGACAGTGCCGCCGTGGCCCGTGCCTCTTCGCGCTACTCTCCGCCGATGCAGCTGATCGGCAAGCTGTACCGCGCCAATGGCGGCTGGCAGGCGGACTGGGTGTTCGTCGACAACGGCCGTGAGCTGAACAAGTGGACCAGCAAGGACGCCAACGCCATGCGCGCGATGGCCGCCGGTGCCGATGGTGCCGCCGATGCGCTGGTCAAGCGCTATGCCAAGGCCGGCGCGGCCGTCGGCCAGGCCGGCACCTATCGGGTGGTGGTCACCGGCATCAACAGTGCCGACGACTACCTGCGCCTGGCTGCCGGCCTGCGTGAGGTGCCGGTGGTGCGCAACGTCACCCCGCTGCACGCTTCGGCCGGCCAGCTGGAGCTGAGCCTGGAGATGACCACCGGCCTGGCCGGCTTCAACCGCATGCTGGGCGACAACGGCGTGCTGGTGCCGAGCGCACCGCTGCCGGCCCTGCCGACGCCGATCGACGACACCACCGGTGCCCCGGTCGCTGCGCCGGTCAGCAACGAGTACCGCCTGCGATGAACCTGACCCCGGAAGCGGAAATCGCGCAGTTCCTGCGCCGCCTGAAGTACATCCTGTTCGCAGGCCTGATCGGCTGGGTGGTGTGGTTGCTGGCGCCGATCCTGACCCCGTTCGTGCTGGCGCTGGCGCTGGCCTGGCTGGGCGATCCGCTGGTGGACCGCATCGAGGCCACCGGCCGTTCGCGCATGACCGGCGTGGTGCTGGTGTTCGCGGCGATGGTGCTGGTGATCGTGGCGCTGCTGCTGGTGCTGGTGCCGATGATCGAGCGCCAGATCACCACCCTGATTGCGGTCGCGCCGCAGGCACAGGCGTGGCTGATGGAAAAGGGCATTCCCTGGTTCGAGCAGAAGACCGGCCTGGAAGTGATGCAGTGGCTGGACCCGGACCGCCTGATCGAATGGGTGCGCAGCCACTGGCAGCAGGCCGGCGGCTTCGCCACCACGTTCATGGGCTACGTCTCGCGTTCGGGCTTTGCGATGGTGACCTGGGTGGTCAACATCCTGCTGCTGCCGATCCTGGCGTTCTACTTCCTGCGTGACTGGGACAAGCTGGTCGAGCGCGTGGCGTCGGTGATTCCGCGCAACCAGATCGGCACCATCAGCGCATTGGCGCGTGAGTCCAACGAGGTGCTCGGCGCCTTCATCCGCGGTCAGTTCCTGGTGATGCTGGCGCTGGGCGTGATCTATGCCGGCGGCCTGTCGCTGGTCGGCCTCAAGCTGGGTCTGCTGATCGGCCTGATTGCCGGCCTGATCAGCTTCATTCCCTATCTGGGCGCGACCACCGGCATCCTGATGGCGGTGGTCGCCGCACTGGTGCAGGCACAGGGCTTCGACCTGAAGCTGCTGATCCTGGTCGGCGTGGTGTTCACCGTGGGCCAGCTGCTGGAAAGCTACGTGCTGACCCCGCGGATTGTCGGCGACAAGATCGGCCTGCACCCGGTGGCAGTGATCTTCGCGGTGATGGCCGGCGGCCAGCTGTTCGGCTTCCTCGGCATGCTGCTGGCGCTGCCGGTGGCAGCGGTGACCAACGTGCTGCTGCGCTACGCGCACCAGCGTTATCGCCAGAGCGAGCTGTACGTGGGTGAGAAGCCGGCGATCGTGCTTGATGGCGTGGTCGATGCCCCCCATATCATCATTCCGAACGACAAGGGCCCCGACCTGAAGTGATGGGTGTGCCGCAACTGCCGCTGGCCCTGCATTACCCGCGGGACCAGCGCCTGGAGACCTTCATCGGCGCGCCGGACGGCGCGCTGGCGCAGCTGCGCGCGATCGCGGTGGGTGCCAGCCACGATTGGGTCTACCTGGAAGGTGCGGCGGGCACGGGCAAGACCCACCAGGCACTGGCGATGTGCTCCAGCGCCGAGCAGGCCGGGCGACTGCCGACCTACGTACCGCTGGCCAGCGCCGCCGGCCGCGTACGCGCGGCGTTGGATGGGCTGGAGGCGCGCGAGCTGGTGGCGCTGGACGGCCTGGACGAGGTGGCCGGCAACCGCGAGGACGAGATCGCGCTGTTCGATTTCCACAACCGCGCGCGCGCTGCGGGCGTGACCGTGCTGTACACGGCGCAGAAGGCGCCGGAAGAACTGGGCCTGGTACTGCCCGATCTGCGTTCGCGGCTGGGCCAGTGCGTGCGTGTGCTGCTGCAGCCGCTGGATGAGGAAGGGCGGGCAGCGGTGCTGCGTGAGCGCGCGCTGCGGCGTGGGCTGGCGATCGACGAGGCCTCGATCGAGTGGCTGCTGTCGCATACCGGGCGCGAGCTGGGTGGGTTGATCACGCTGCTGGACTGGCTGGACCGCGAGTCGCTGGCGGCGAAGCGGCGGATCACCGTGCCGTTCCTGCGCCAGGTGCTGGAAGAAGGCCGGCCGCGTTACTGAGGTTGGGGTTTGCTTTGCAGGGCTGCGCCCTGCACCCGCCGTAGTGCCGGCCGCTGGCCGGCAACAGCAAGAGCCGAAGCAACAGCAGAAGCTGGCTTCCTGAGGGGAGGCGGGGTGGCTCAGGTTGCGGGGGACGGCGCAAGTACGTCCATGTAGCCTCGGTCGCGCCATCCATGGCGCTCACGCCCCCGCAACCTGAGCCACCCCGCCTTCGACAGGTTCCCGCGATCTGCCGGGACTGCGTACTGCACTGCTGTTGGTGGGTGTCGACCTTGGTCGACACGTGTCTTGCTTGTGGTGGGCGACTCTTGCTTGTGGTGGGTGACGACCGTTGGTCGTCATCGGAGCAAGCGTAGCGACGCGACCCGCTTTTGCTTTTCTTTTTTCTTTTCCGTGGCTGGTCGCCCACGGAAACTGTCAGAGGCCGGGCGGGATGGGTACGCGGGGGTGTCTGCGGCATGGATGCCGCGGACAAGCCTCCATGGATGGATTCACGGTGTCCCCCGCGTACCCATCCCGCCCGGCCAAGCACGGCTTTGCAGTCGAGCAAGCTCGACTCTACTTATTAGGCATCCAGCCACGAGGGGCTCAGCCGTTCGCGGCCAACTCAACATCCAGCGCGCGCAGGCGATCCACGGTCCCGACATCGGTCCAGCGCCCGCGATGGTGCTGCCCCGTCATCAATCCCTGTGCCATGAAGTGCTTCTGCAGCGGCACCACCGAGAACTTCGGTGGGAGCCGCTCGCTGCCCGGTGCATCACCGATCACCGTGCGCCAGTCGGCCACGATGGAAGGGCGATACACGCCGATGCCGGCATAGGTCAGGCACGGTCCTTCGCGGTCGTGGTGCAGCAACCCCTGCGCATCGATGCGGTAGTCACCGTTCGGGTGCTGAAGCGGATTGTCGACCAGCACCAGATGCGCCTGGCCCTGCGGCTCGCGCGGCAGCGTGGCGAAATCGAAATCGGTCCAGATGTCGCCGTTCACCACCAGGAACGGGGCGTCGCCCAGCACCGGTAGTGCATTGAGGATGCCGCCGCCGGTTTCCAGCGGGGTCTGCCCTTCGTACATGAAATGCAGGCGCAGGCCCCATTGGCTGCCATCGCCCAGTGTCGCCGGAAACTGCTCGGCCAGCCATGCGGTGTTGACCACCACCTCGCGCACGCCGAGTGCGGCCAGGCGTTCCAGGTGCCAGACGATCAGCGGTTTGCCGGCCACGTCCAGCAGCGGCTTGGGCGTGTGCAGTGTCAGCGGGCGCATGCGCTCGCCGAGGCCGGCAGCAAAGACCAGCGCCTTCATCGGGCCACGCGCATCGGTGCGGCCAGGTCGGTCAGCGCCGGCTTGATGCGGTGTTCCAGCAGCTGCTGCAGCGGTGCCAGCTCGCGGTAGCGCGGCAGCACTTCGTCCAGATAGGCGATGAAGCGCGGCGCGTCGTCGAGGTAGTGACCCTTGTTGTCGCGGTAGCGCAGGCGGCAGAACAGGCCAAGGATCTTCACGTGGCGCTGGATGCCCATCCAGTCGGCATCGCGCAGGAAGGTGGCGCGGTCGGGCACCGGCAGGCCGGCGTTGCGGGCGCGCTCGTGATACTGCGCCAGCCACTCGTCCACACGCTGCAGCGGCCAGCTCAGGAAGGCGTCCTTGAACAAGCTCATCGCATCGTAGGCGATCGGGCCGCGCACCAGGTCCTGGAAATCCAGCACTGCCGGACCATTCTCGACCGGCATCAGATTGCGCGGCATGTAGTCGCGATGGGTCATCAGCTGGGCCTGGCCCAGCGCGTTGTCCATCAAGCGGCGGTGCACCAGCTGCAGCCCTTCAATCTCGCCGCAGTCCAGTTCCAGGTTCAGGTGGCGCTGCAGGAACCATTCGTCGAACAGGCCGGCATCGCGCTGCAGCAGTGCTTCGCCGAACTGGCCGAAGTCGGCCGGCACCGGGATCGCCTGCAGGCGCAGCAGCTGTTCGATCGAGCGGCCGAACCATTCATCGGCGTTGCGCTCGTCGAGGATCTTCGCCAGGGTCGGGCCGCCGAGATCTTCCAGCAGCAGGAAGCCGGCATCCAGATCCTGCGCCAGCAGCGCGGGCACACGCAGGCCGTTGTCATCCAGCAGGCCGCGCATGCGCAGCCATGGGCGCGGATCTTCCAGCCCCGGCGGGGCATCCATCACGATGTGGCTGCCGCGCGTGCTGGTGGTGCGCCAGTAGCTGCGCATGCCGGCATCGACCGAGGCGCGTTCGACCACCGCACTGGAATCATCGAGCTGGGTACGGGCCCACTGCAGGCGCTGCGCGCTGCGCTGGGGATCGGAGGCGGGTTCGGTCATGCAGGCATATCCGGGCGCGCCGGGCGCGCCTACGTCGGGAACAGGAAGGGAAGAGGGTGCGGGATCAGCGGCGACCGCTGAACAGACGCAGGACGGCCAGCACGGCCACCGCGCCCAGCACCGCACCGAGGAAGCCGGCCGGCTCACCGGGGGCGTACCAGCCCATGTACTGGCCGAACCACCCGGCCAGCAGTGCGCCGATGATGCCCAGCACGATGGTCAGCAGGCAGCCCATGCGGTTGTTGCCGGGCATGAAGAATCGCCCGAGCAGGCCGACGAAGAAGCCGACCAGGATGATGTAGAGCCAGCTGCTGCTGCCGAACAGACCATTCATGCGCGCGATTTCCACCAAGGGTGGACGCAGCCTAGCAAGGCCAGGCTGCGTCCGTCACGGTGTGCCGGATTCAGCAGCAGCCGTGGTCGCCGTGGCGGGTGCCACTGTCGGCAGCCACCGGCGAACCGCTGGTCTCGCCGCGCAGGCTGGCGGCGTAGTGCTCGCTGATCACCTTGGACACGCAGGCGGTGACCTTCTTGCCCATCGGAATGTGCAGGAACTCGTTCGGGCCGTGTGCATTGGAGTGCGGACCGAGCACGCCGGTGATCATGAACTGGGCGCCCGGGAACTTCTCACCCAGCATGCCCATGAACGGAATCGAGCCACCTTCGCCCATGTACATCGCCGGCTTGCCGAAGAAGGCCTGGCTGGCGTCGTCGATGGCCTGGGTCAGCCACGGCGCCATGGCCGGGGCGTTCCAGCCGGTGGATGCCTTTTCCAGATCCAGAGTGACCTGCGCACCGTTCGGCGGGTCGCGCAGCAGCGCTTCCTTCAGCAGCTCACCGCAGGTCTTGCCATCGGCGGTCGGCGGCAGGCGCAGCGACAGCTTCACCGAGGTCTGCGGGCGCAGCACGTTGCCGGCCGATTCCAGCGCCGGCATGCCACCGACGCCGGTGACCGACAGTGCCGGGCGCCAGGTGCGGTTGAGCACCAGCTCGGTCAGGTCCTCGTTCATCGGACGCAGACCGTCGACCATCGGGAACTTCTCGAAGATCTCGGTATCGACCACTTCGGCGGCGCGCTTGGCCTGTTCCTGGCGCTCGGCCGGGATCTCAACGTTCATGCCGTCGATCAGGATGCGGCCGGTGTCCTGGTCCTCGATGCGCGACAGCAGCTGGCGCAGCAGGCGGAAGCTGGACGGCACCACGCCGGAGGCATCGCCGGAGTGCACGCCTTCGTTGAGCACCTTCACGGTGAAGTTGCCGCCGGTCAGGCCGCGCAGCGAGGTGGTGCACCACAGCTGGTCGTAGTTGGCGCAGCCCGAATCCAGGCAGACCACCAGCGACGGCTTGCCGATGCGGTCGGCGAGGTGGTCGACGTAGGCCGGCAGGTCATAGCTGCCCGACTCTTCACAGGCTTCGATCAGCACCACGCAGCGGGCGTGCGGCAGGCCCTGGGCCTGTAGTGCCAGCACCGCGGCCAGCGAGCCGAAGATGGCGTAGCCGTCGTCCGCACCGCCGCGGCCATACAGCTTGTCGCCGCGCAGGACCGGGGTCCACGGGCCGAGGTCGTCGTCCCAGCCGGTCATTTCCGGCTGCTTGTCGAGGTGGCCGTAGAGCAGGATGGTGTCGTCGCCGGTTTCGGCGCCGGTAGCCGGAATTTCCAGGAAGATCAGCGGGGTACGGCCTTCCAGGCGCACCACTTCAACCTTCAGGCCGGGCAGCTGCTGGGCCTTGGCCCAGTTCTCCATCAGGGTGACCGCCTGTTCCATGTAGCCGTTCTGCACCCAATTGGCGTCGAACATCGGCGACTTGTTGGGAATGCGGATGTAGTCGACCAACTGCGGGACGATCTCGCTGTCCCACTTGTCATTGACGAATTGGCCGAGCTTGGCGCTGTCCATCTGAAACTCCGGTTGCATGGGCTGATCCGGCCATTCTACGCCTGTGCCGCGGGTAGGGTTTTTCCTACATCACGTCGGGTATTTGGCTGGCTTTTAGAAATCCAGGAAACCGATAGGCTGTGTGCATGTGGTGACGGACACTGTTCCTACCGACGGGATTGCCGGTCGGGACGGCCAGAATCACAAGGAGATACACGTCGTGCCTTGGAGTGTCGTGTTGAGGGCACTGGTGCTGGTCGTGTGGATCGCTGGGGCGCATGCCGCCGAACCGATCGACATCAACCGCGCCGATGCCCAGGCGCTGCAGCAGGGATTGACGATGGTCGGAGCCGCCAAGGCCGAGGCGATCGTCGAGCACCGGCGCAGACACGGCCCGTTTCATCGCGTCGAGGACCTGACGCAGGTGAAGGGGATAGGGAAAGCAATCGTCGAACGGAATCGACAGCGGATCACCGTAGGCAACAGGTTGTTGCCGGCGGATCCGGTACCCGGATCGGTACCGGTGCGAACCGTACCCAGGCGCTGACAGCAGGAATCGTCGGAACCGGCAGGAGGCTGGTTCACCGGACACGGACAGGAAGGCCGTGACCACCGACCGCCGCAGGACGCGGCACCAATCACCAGGATGGTGGCATCACAGACCTGTGGAAGGGGCTGAGATACAAACAGGACAGACGCGGCCGCGTGCAGGATGCAACGCTACCCCCACAGCGCAGGATGCGAGGGGGCGGCAGCAGGCCGACAAGGACGTAACGATTGCCCGGTACGACACATGGCTGTGTCGCCGGGCAGTTTCATTTCCGGCACCTGGTTTTGCCGCGGCCACCACGGGTCGATGGTGTACGGTGGCCGCACCGCATGGAAAGGACCCCCGCTGGATGCTTCTGCACCGCCCCACTACCCTGATGCTCGCCCTTGCACTGGCCCTGCCGCTGCTGGGCCATGCCGCTGCGCCGACGCCGGCCGCCAAGCCTGCCGCTGCCGCAGCCAGCACCGCCGAAGTGCGCGGACCGACCGACCTCAAGCCGGGCGAATACCTGTGGCATCCGGAAATTTCACCGACCGGCCCGATCGTGCTGGTGGTCAGCCTCGATGAGCAGCGCGCGTACGTGTACCGCAACGGCATTGCCATCGGCCTGACCACGATCAGCTCGGGCAAGGCTGGGCATGAGACGCCGACCGGCGTGTTCACCATCCTGCAGAAGGACAAGGACCACAAGTCCAACCTCTACAACAGCGCGCCGATGCCCTACATGCAGCGGCTGACCTGGGACGGCATCGCCCTGCATGGCGGCAGCCTGCCTGGTCATCCGGCCTCGCATGGCTGCGTGCGGCTGCCGCAGGCCTTCGCGCAGAAGCTGTTCAGTGAAACCCAGCGTGGCGACACCGTGGTCGTGGCCGATGCCAAGAGCTCGCCGATGACGCTGGCCTATCCGTCGGTGCTGGCACCGGTCAACGCGCGCGGCCAGGCCCTTCCGGAGACCGGGGATGGGGCCCCGGCGCAGGCCTGGTGGGATGACGCCGCAGCGCCGGCCGGGCAGGTCGGCATCCTGGTCAGCCTGCACGACCAGCGCCTGTACGTGCTGCGCGATGGCGTGATGATCGGCGAGTCGCCGCTGAAGGCCGACGCCCTGCCGGCATTCCAGGGCACCACGCTGTTCGTGATGGGGCAGGGCTACAGCGATACGCCCAGCCCGTTGGACGTGAACCAGCGCCTGCACCAGTGGACGGCCTATCCGCTGCTGGGCCAGGACCGTGCCCAGGCCACCCCGGACCTGCTGGCCACGCCCTCGCTGCCGATGGCGCTGCCGGCCGATTTCGCCCGCCAGCTGTACCAGGTGCTGGTGCCGGGCACGACCCTGCTGGTGACCTCGCTGCCGGCGGTCCGCCCAAGCCCGGCTGAATCCGGAATGCAGCCGGTCTTGGAATCCGAGCCGCCAGGGTCCACCCTCAAGGGCAACTGAGTCCCCTCGTTGTGCCCATGACTGCATCCCGCCTGTGCCGGCTGGCCGCGTTCGGCCTGCTGGCGACCTCGGCCAGTGCTCCGGCGCTGGCACAGACGCCCGCCCTTGCCACCAGTGCCGATGATCTGGCCGCCTTGCTGTCGCGCAGTGCGCCCAAGGCCGACCGCCACGTATTGCAGCTGGCGGCGCACGCCATGCGCTGCGCGCTGCAGCGGCCGGAGCTGGGCATCAATGGTGATCGCCTCAGCGTGATCGATTATTCGCGGCCGTCCACCGAGCCGCGCCTGTGGGTGTTCGACCTGGCCCACCAGCGCCTGCTGTTCGAGGAATGGGTGGCGCATGGCCGCAACAGCGGCGAGAACCGCACCGAGCACTTCTCCAACCGCGATGGCAGTTTCATGTCCAGTCTCGGCGCGTTTACCGCGCAGGAGACCTACATGGGTGGCAACGGGTATTCGCTGCGCCTGGCCGGCCTGGAACCGGGCTTCAACGACCGCGCGCGCGAACGCGCGATCGTCATCCACGGCGCACCCTACGTGAATCCGGCCACCGCACAGCTGCAGGGGCGGCTCGGCCGCAGCCTGGGCTGCCCGGCGGTGCGGCTGTCGGTGGCCAAGCCGCTGATCGACGCCTTGCGCGGTGGCACGATGGTGTTTGCCTACTACCCCGACCAGGACTGGCTGAAGCACTCGCAGCTGCTGGGTGGCGAGTGCGGTGGCCAGGGCACGCTCGCCACGCGGTGATGCACGACGGCGCGCGGCGTGATGCAATGCGCCGATGAACATCGACTCCCTGCTGCACACTCCGAGCCAGGTGATTTCCCGCCTGGACTATCGCCGCGAACGCTGGCGCAACGGCCTGGGCTGGACCCGCGAGATCCTGCGCCTGCCGGCGCAGGGTGATGACTGGGCGCTACGCCTGTCGGTGGCCGAGATCGAGCAGGATGCCGCGTTCTCCGCCTTCCCCGGCGTGGAGCGCGAACTGGTGCTGCTGCAGGGCAATGGCGTGCGCCTGCGTTTCGAGGATGGCCGTGTGGCCGAGGTGCTGCCACCGCACGGGCGCGTGCGTTTTGCTGGTGAGGAAGCGCTGCACGGCGAACTGGTCGATGGCACCACCCACGACTTCAACCTGATGTGGAAGCGCGAGCTGCTGCAGGCCGAACTGCTGCACCGGCCACTGGTGGGGGCGATGTTCTTCTTCTGCGAACCGGGCGTGGCCTGGGCGCTGCATCTGCTGGCCGGTCAGGCGGAGTTCGGTGCCGACAGCGGCTTGCCGGCGTTGCAGGCGGGAGACACTGCGTGGTTGGCGGCCGGTGAACGGCAGCGTCATGCATTGCAGGGCGGTGGCGAGTTGCTGGCGATCCGGATCAGTGCGGCGGCGGGATGATTCCTGGGCGCCGGTTGGCACTATCCACGCATGGCGTGGATCTACTGCAAATGCGGTTGCCACCATGTCTGGACACACCGTTCAGTAGATCCACGCCATGCGTGGATGGGGCCACCGATACCGCGTCACGGTGCGAACCAAGGTTCGCACCCACCAGAATGCGGTTCGCGCCAGCCGAATCTGTTCAGTAGATCCACGCCATGCGTGGATGCGGCCACCGACACCGCGTCATGGTGCGAACCAAGGTTCGCACCCACCAGAAAGCGGTTCGCACCCACCAGAAAGCGGTTCGCACCCACCAGGATGCGGTGGCCTCAATACACATCGCGCCGGTAACGACCGGCCAGCAACAGCGCTTCCTTGCCCGCGGTACCCAGCACCTGCTCGATCACTGCATCCACCGCCGGGGCCATGCCCTGCAGGCTGCCGCAGACCAGGATCGTGGCGCCTTCATCCACCCACTGGCGCAGCGTTGCCGCTTCGGTCAGCAGCCGGTCCTGCACATAGCGGTGCGCACCGCCATCGCGGCTGAACACTGCATCCAACCGCGCCAGCGTGCCGTCGGCCAGCATCGCCTGCAGTTCTTCACCGAAGTGGAAGTCATGCGCGGCGGTGCGCTCACCGAACAGCAGCCAGGTGCGCCGTGCGCCACTGCGTACGCGTTCGTGCAGATGTGCGCGCAGGCCGGCGATGCCGGTGCCGTTGCCGATCAGCAGCAGCGGCACATCGGCGGGCGCGCCATGGAAATTGTCGTTGCAGCGCAGACGCAGCTGTACCGGTTCGCCGATGGCGGCGTGGTCGCACAGCCAGCCGCTGCCGATCCCTGGCGTACCGTCAGCGCGCAGCTGGCGGCGCAGCAGCAACTCCACCGCGCCGTCGGCCATCACCGAGGCGATGGAATACTCGCGATGGGGCAGTGGTTGCAGGGTCGCCAGCAGCGCGGGCAGATCACCCGGGGGAACCAATGAGGGCAGGTGCGAGCGCGCGACGCGTGCCAGCAACGTCTGCCCATCATCCAGCACGGTGTCCGCGTCGAAGCGTTGTGCATCCAGCCAGGCACGCACGGTGTGCGATGCGTGCTGCGGGCCGATCTCGGCGATGTCACCGGCCTGCCACTGCGCATTTGCATCGGCCGGGGGCTGCAGGCGCAACCAGTACACCGGACCACCGGGGCTGCCCGGGTTCAGATGCTCGCGTCGCAGCAGCGTCCACGGCTGGTACTCGGCCGGGCTCCAGTCGGGCAGTTCGCTGGCGTTACCGCCGAGTTGTCCCAGCAACTGTTGCCAATGACGCAGTGCTGCCGGATCGGCGTTGTCGACCTCGATGGCGTCGAACAGCGGATGCGCGCCGTGCTGGCGCAGCCAAGTGTCCAGCTGGTGGCCGAATCCGCAGAAGTGGCCATAGCTGCGGTCGCCCAGCGCGAGCACGCCGTAGTGCAGGTGCTGCAGCGGGGGCGGGGTGGCCATCACCCCGCGCAGGAACGGCAGGGCGTGGTCGGGTGGATCGCCTTCGCCGGTGGTGCTGGCAATAAACAACGCGCGCTGGCTGGAAGCCAGCAGTGCTGCATCCACCTCATGCAGCCCGCGCACGCGCACTGGCACGCCGGCACCGCGCAGGGCCTCGGCGCTTCGTTCGGCCAGTTCGCGGGCGAAGCCGGTCTGGCTGGACCAGACCAGCAGGATGGGCGCGGTGTCTCCGGTTGCGGCGTCGTCGCGCGGGCGCCCACGCCACCACAGTGCCGCGCAGGCCAGCGCATACAGCACCGTGGCGAGCACCGCGATCTGCGACTGCCGCGCCGGTGGTGCGCCCCGCCACCACGCTTCGCCGAGATGCAGGCGAAGCAGTGCCCAGCCGATCGCTGCCAGCAGGAGCAGAACCAGTGCGTTGCCGAGCCAGGCGCGCGATGGACGTGCGCTCATGCGTCCTGCTCGTCGAGCAGGCGCTGGAAGGCGCTGCTGAGAAATTCCTGCGGGCCGTCTGCCGCACGCTGCAGGTAGCGCGCAGCCAGTCCTTCGCGCTCGGCCAGTGCCATGCCCTGTTCGCGACCCAGCACGGTCAGTGCGGTGGCCCAAGCATCAGCGTGCATGGCGTCGTCGGCCACCACGGTTACTGCCGCGGCAACCTGCCGCACCGGCCTGCCCGTACGCGGGTCGAGACTGTGGCTGTAGGCCTCGCCACCGGCCTGGTACTGGTGCCAGCGATCGCCGGAAGTCGCCACCGCCTTGCCGTCCAGCGCGAGCACCCGTGGCGGGGTATCGGTGTGCACGTCTTCTTCCGGTGCGGATTCCACCAGCACGCGCCACGGCTGGCCGTCCGGTTTGCGACCGTAGCCGGCCAGCTCGCCACCGACTTCGATCAGCGCGGCAGTGATGCCCTGTGTGCGCAGCCACGCAGCGACATGGTCGACGCCAAAGCCCTTGGCGATCGCAGAGAGATCCAGTTCCAGTCCACCCGGTTGCAGCAGCGCATCGTCCTGCCACTGCAGGCGCTGCCAACCGCAGCGATCACGCGTGGCCTGCAGGGTAGCGTCGTCGGGCTGGCGGCGTTCACCGGCATGTGCCCCGAAGCCCCACAGTGCAACCAGCGGACCGATGGTGGGATCGAAGGCGCCGCCACTGGCGGAAGCGATGGCCTGTGCGCAGACCAGAACGTGACGGGTTTCGGCCGGCAGCACGCACCATTGGCCGGCGTCGGCGCGGTTGTAGCGACTCAGATCCGAACCACGCTCCCAGGTGCTCATCTGCGCGACCACCTCGTCCAGCCGCGCCTGGATGCCAGCATGCAGCGGGTGCAGGTCGCGCTGGCGCGACGCGACCAGCGACACGCTCCAGGTGGTGCCCATGGTGGTGCCACCGAGGCGGGCGATGTCGAGCAGGGGATCGGTCATGGTGGTGTGCTGCAGGCGCGATGCCGGGGCGTGCCCGGCATCGCGGTCCACGTCATTACTGCGGCAGTACTTCCAGCGTGGCGACGTAGCTCAGGCGGCGCTTGGCGGCCTGCTTCACCGAGGTCTTGTTGTCTTCGGTGCCGGTCTCCAGCCAGTACATGCCGGCTTCCGGCCAGGTCACCTTGATCTCACCCTTGGCATCGCTGGTGACCTTCAGCTCGTCCTGCGCGTTGCGGTAGCGGGTAGCGCCACGCACGATCTCGAACTCCAGGCCGGCGGTCGGCTTGCCGTCGACCAGCACGCGGAAGGTGGCTTCCTCACCGGCGAACAGATCGTTCGGGTGGCCGACGGCGACCAGCTCGATGCCACGGTTGGTCGGCTTCAGCGCAGTGTCGTTCGGTGCGCCGTTGGTGACGAAGGTCTCCACGCGGCCGACCGACTGGCTCACTTCCAGCTTCTTCGCATCCTTGGGCAGTTCGCCGAAGGTGGCGACGCTGCCGCGCCAGCGCTTGCGCTCGCCGTTCTGCTCGTAGGTGGCGAACAGGCCGTCATTGACCGACGCGATGCGGTAGGTGCCCGGCTGCTTCAGCTCGACATCGAACACGCTGCGGTACTTGCCGGT
The DNA here is from genome assembly GCF_056486185.1 of Stenotrophomonas sp. 28608_Sma. NCBI lineage: Bacteria > Pseudomonadati > Pseudomonadota > Gammaproteobacteria > Lysobacterales > Lysobacteraceae > Stenotrophomonas > Stenotrophomonas sp. 28608_Sma. The sequence continues at coordinate 1,152,431 of NZ_CM151308.1, forward strand.
GGACGCGTTCTGCGGCTGCACGGTGCTGCCGTCCGGCGCGGTGATCACCACCGACTCCAGGCGAAGCGGCACGTGGTTGAAATAGAACAGGTCGTTGGAGACCGCACCGTCGACGGTGATCCACGGCGCGTTGCCGGCGATCACGGTCTGCGAGGGCAGCAGCCAGGCCTTGTGGGCCAGGGCGGAGAAGGGAAGGGCAGCGGCCAGAGCGGCGGCGAGGACGAGCGTGCGCTTCATGCGGAAGACTCCAGTGGATGCGGGGTGATGCGACAAGGAGGAGGGAATTACGACTTAATCCCCTCCGTCCCCTTTTCAGGGTTTGACGGCGAGGGTGACCTGGCCCAGTTCGGTGGCGCCCTGCGCCTTGCCGTTCTGTGCGGCGGTGGCCGGCCAGGTGAAGGGGATCTTCAGCAGCTCGCGGCCGCCGACTTCGCGCACCGCTTCCACCACCAGGGTGTAGTTGCCCGGAGCCAGCTGCTTCAGCGCCGGCTGCTTGTCGTTGAACGACAGCGCGTGCTTGCCGGCCGGGCGGGTCGGGCCGGTCACGCCGTCCACCGGCACCTGCAGGGTGCGGCCGCTCTTGCGCCACCACTGGCGCAGGTCCGGCAGCCACTTGGTGCCGTGGCCTTCGCTGTTGCTGGTCTGCTGGTACCAGACCGACAGGTTGGCCGCGACCTTCTGGTCGGCGCCTTCCAGCCACACCGCCACGTACGGGCGGTGGTACTCGGCCACGTTGAGCTTGGGCACTTCGACGTTGATGTCGAGGGTGGTGGCATAGGCCGGCGAGGTGGCCAGCAGGCCGCTGAGGGCGATGGTCAGGGTGACGCGCATGGGGCGGCTCCGGAAACGAAGGAAAGTCAGTGGATCAGCAGCAGGGCGATCAGCAGCGGAATCATCAGGCCGAGGCCGACCAGCGGCCAGGTCATGCGCCGCTGCCGTGCATGCAGGTGCAGCAGGAACAGGCCGGTGATGCAGAACACCAGGCAGGCCACGGCGAACAGATCCAGGAACCAGCCCCACGCCGGGCCCGCGTTGCGGCCCTTGTGCAGGTCGTTGAGGTAGGACACCACGCCGCGCGACGTCGATTCGTACTCCACCGCACCCGTCTCGCGATCGATGCTCAGCCAGGCGTCACCACCGGGGCGCGGCAGCGACAGGTAGATCTCTTCGGCCGACCACTCGGCCGGGCGCCCGCCGATGGCGATGCCCAGCTGCGTGTCCAGCCATTGCCGTGCCGGGCGCGGGATCGGCGCGTTGCCATCCTCGCGCGTGCCCAGCTGGCCCAGCAGCGCGGCCGGCAGTTCCAGATGCTGGTTCTGCACCTCGGGCTTGGCCTCGATCTTCGCGGCATGGTTGAGGGTCAGGCCGGTCACCGCAAACAGCAGCATGCCGATCAGGCAGACCGCCGAGCTGATCCAGTGCCACTGGTGCAGCGTCCGCAGCCAGAAGCCACGGTTCTGTTGCTGCTGCACGGTGGAAGAGGCAGGACGGCTCACGGCACGGTTCGAGGCGGACGGGGACTGCCCATTACATCATTGATGAGAATAGCTCGCAATTGCGTGTCGTTCTGTATCCCTGGGGGGGAATTGCCGGCCAGCGGCCGGCACTACCGACTGGCCGGCAATCCCGCAGATCAGTAGATCCACGCCATGCGTGGATGGAGCGCTAACGATCAGAACTTGAAGTTCAGGCTCACCCAGACGCTGCGGGCCTTGTCCTTGTTGTTGTAGTCGTCTTCGAACAGCACTTCATTGCTCGAATCGCCATATACCCCACTGCCGTCCAGGTCGGTGAAGCTGGCTTGGTAGGTGGTGAAATCGCGGTCCAGCAGGTTGTTGATACGTGCATTGACCGTCAGCCACTGCGTCGCTTCGAACGAAGCACCCAGATGCAGAGTGGTGTAGTCCTTGTAGTAGAGCTTCTCGCGCGTAGTGGCGTTGAGCCCACGGAAGCGCTTGGAGCGCGCCTCTGCAGTCAGAAACATATTGAAGCGCTCGCTGACCTGCCAGTCGAAGGTCGCATTGGCCATGTGCCGCGCGCTGTTGCCCAGCGGGAGGCCCTTCTCCGCGCCGCTCTTCTGCTCACTGTCCGTGTAGGTGTAGTTCGCACGCAGGCCGAAACGCTCGCCGATGTTCCATCGACCAGCTACTTCGGCGCCCTGAATGATCACTTCATCGATGTTCACCGTTTTGCTGCTGTTGGCGTAGCCCAGCTCGGCGTAGTCGCCCGTTGAGGTGCAGGCCAGAGCGAAGCGGCCGCCGCAGGGTTGTGAGGCGATCTTGTCGTCGAAGCGGTTGTGGAACACCGTGGCATTGAAGTTGTGCCCGTCTGGATGCTGCCAGTAGACCGCCAGTTCGGTGCTGGTGCTGGTTTCGGGCTTCAGGTTCGGATTGCCGAACATCGGTAGCGTGCCTTGCGCGCCGAAGCCGGTGACGCCGTCGTACAGCTGAGTGGTCTTGGGTGTCTTGAAGCCCGTGCTGACACCACCCTTCACCGTCCACTGTTCATTGACGGTGTACACACCGTACAGGCGCGGGCTCAAGTGGTCGCCGAATACCTCGTGGTCGTCGTAGCGCAGGCCATAGGTGATTCCCAGCGGCGCGATGACGGTCCAGGTGTCCTCAGCGAACAGCGAGTACATGTTGTGCTCCTGCTTCTGGCCGGGCATTCCGCGCTCGGTGCCGAACACGCCGTCGGTCAGTTCACCACGGATGACCTGCGCACCGACAACAGCGACATGCTGGCCTGCGGCCTGGAAGGGAATGTCCAACTTTGCATCGAAGGTGTACTGGGCGCTTTCGAGCGTGCGTCGAGGCCGTGGCAGGAAGGTCGATTCAGCCAGCGCGCGGCGTTCAGCCGTTGAGCGGCCGCTATAGGCACCGGTGCCGTCGATCATCTGCAGCAGCAACTCGCGTTCCGCGACAGTGAATGGCATCGTCCGGCCATCGTTGTTGGTTGATACGTGCGAGAGGGACACCAGGCTGTTACCAAAGCCCCACTTGCCCTCGTGGGTCAACGCCCATGCATCGCGGGTGAATTCCTGGGTCGGTCCATAGCCCACGCGCGGGTCGGCCCGGCGTGCCCACGTACCACCACTGGTCCGGCACGCGTTGGCATTGGCACCGCTGCCGTTGCGGCAGAAATTGGCCGTGCGCCAGATGCTGTTGATGTTGTCTACCGTACCAACCGGGTACTCCTCGACACCGGCATCATTGATCTTGATCGAGTTGTCGTATTCCTGGCGCGAGGTGTCGTAGTCAAGCGTCAGGCGTTGATCTTCGTTGATGTTCCATTCAAGGCTCAGACCACCTGCTTTATTCGTGTTGTCGACTGTTTTACCACCGCCGCCAAAGCCCAGCGTGCGCGCATGGGGGGTGCCGTTGGGGTCGATCGCCGGCGAGTAGACGGGATTGGAAGCATCGCGGTCATACCAACTGGCGCGTGCGCTGAGGTTCAGTACACCGGGAACGATTGGGCCGGTCACATACAGGTCTGCAGTGCGGTCGTCACCGAAATCGTCATCGGTCTCGAAGGTGCCTGCAAGGGTGGCCGAGCCACTCCAGCGGTCCAGCGATCGCTTGGTAATGATGTTGATGACGCCACCCATGGCGTCGGCGCCGTACAGTGTGGAAGCCGGGCCGCGGATGACTTCGATGCGCTCGATCGCGTCCAGCGGTGGGATGTGGTTGAACTGGTTGCCGCCGAAGTTGTTCGGGTAGATGTCGCCGTGATTGTTCTGGCGGCGGCCATTGATCAGGATCAGCGTGTAGTCCGAGCCCATGCCGCGCATGGAAATGGTGCCTTGGCCCGTCTTGTCGCGGGTCTCGCCAACGTCCACGCCTTCCAGATCGCGGACTGCATCCAACAGGGTCATGTATGGGCGCTTGGTCAGCTCTTCCTGGGTGATGACTGAAATGCTGGCCGGCGCGTCAGTAATTTTTTGCTCAAAGCCGGAGGCGGTGACCACCACCTTGTCCAGCGTCTGTGGCGCGCCGGAAGCGTCACCGTGGGCGAAGGCAGGGGCGGTCATGGCTGCCAGCACGGCGCTGGTCAGCAGGGTACGGGACAGGGACGAACGGACACGATGGCGCTGGGCCATGGCAGTAACCTCGAAGGATGCAGGGTGGTGCAATGCCAGGCGCGAACGGCGCGGCATGCACGGGGAGGCCCGGTCAGGGGCGGCAGGGATGAAGCAGGCAGCGGCGTGCGGGCACGACCGCGCAGGCGGTCACGCGGGGCCGTGAATCAGGCGAGCGGAGGCGCCTGGCCGCGTTGCTGGCGGCGCCCGGGCGCGTCGGCCCAGGGCGTGTCCGGAGCGGCCAGCGGCCAGTCCGGGCGCACGCCGGGCATGGCCGGCGTGGCGGGTACGAGTTCAAGCTCGGTGCGCAGCCATTGGCTGGCCAGCAGCAGCGGCGGGCGCGCCTTCTCGGCCGATTTCACCGGGGCGGCAGCACAGCGGCGCAGTTTGGCCGGTGCTTCTTCCTGCGGGGACGCTTCGCCACCGCGCTCTTCCAGCGGCATCTGCACGGCCATTCCGGCCTGGCCGTGTGGCAGCAGCGGCAGGGTGCCCAGCAGCAAAGCCAGCATCGCCACCCACGCCAGCAGGCTGGCCAGCGCAGGACGCTGACCGCGCATGGCGGTGCCCATCTTTCGATGGATGAGTGGGCGAGGGCGAAGCGGGCGCAGCAAGCAGGGGTCCCCAGGGGTCTGCCGGCAGCGGCCGGCATCAACGGGGCGTGATTGTAATGAGAGCTGTTAGCTGTTGCAAATGAGAATGATTGCCAAATTGTCGCGGGTCGGCCGGATGTGGCTCAGACTTCGCTCCAGCGTCGCAGCAGGTTGTGGTACACGCCGGTCAGCTGCAGCACCGCCTCGGCGTCACCGCCGGTCTGCCGCAGGCGCTCGATCGAGCCATCCATTTCCCACAGCAGGCGGCGCTGCACATCGTCGCGGATCATGCTCTGTACCCAGAAGAACGAGGCCACGCGCGCACCGCGGGTGACCGGCCGCACCTGGTGCAGGCTGCTGGACGGATACACGATCAGGTCGCCGGCCGGCAGCTTTACCTCGTGCTCGCCGTAGGTATCGCTGATGATCAGCTCGCCGCCTTCGTATTCGTCCGGATCGGACAGGAACAGGGTGCAGGAGATGTCCGAGCGCAGCTGTTCGCCGTTGGCCAGGTTCATCACCGCGCCATCGACATGGAAGCCATAGGTGCCGCCACCGCTGTAGCGGTTGAAGCGCGGCGGCAGGATCTTCAGGGGCAGCGCGGCAGCAAAGAACAAGGGGCTGCGGCTCAGCGCGGCCAGTAGGTCCCTGCCCAGCTCCGCTTTCAGGGGAGATGCATCGGGTAGCTGCAGATTGTGCTTGACCATCGCGCCCTGTGCACCGACGGTCTCGCGACCGTCGGTCCAGTCTGCAGCGTCGAGTCGCCTGCGTGCCTGCGCCACGTCCTGGGGTGAAAGCACGTCGGGAATGTGCAGCAGCATGGCGGTTCCTTTGGGGGCGCGGGGAGTGGGCTCCCCCGCGTGCTGCATCAGAAGCGGATGTCCGCGCTGAGCAGGAAGGTGCGCGGGGCACCCGGGGTGTAACGGTAGCCGCTCTTGTTGATGCTGGCCACGTACTGCTTGTCGAACAGGTTGTAGCCGTTCAAGCGCAGCGAGATCGTCTCATTGATCGCCCAGGACACGACCGCGTCATACACCACGTAGGACTTGGTGAACGACGGGGTGCCCACCGCGCCGTCGGTGCCGCGGTGCATGCCGGCGGCATAGCGTACGCCGCCGCCCACGGTGATGCCGTAGGGCAGGGTGTAGCTGGTCCAGCCGGTGAACGTGTCGTCCGGGGTATAGGTCAGGTTGGTGGTGCCATCGGCGGCCACCTTCGCGCCTTCCCTTACGTCGGTGTCCAGGTGGCTGTATCCGGCGCTGACCGACCAGTTGTCGGTCAGGCGGCCGACTGCGGAGAGCTCCACGCCCTTGACCCGCTTGCTGCCGGTCTGGGTCGGGTTGCCGGCATCGTCGAGCACGGTGGTGTTGATCTCGTTGTCCACGTCCGTCTGGAACAATGCAAGGTTCACTGCCAGGGCGTCATCCAGGAACGCCCACTTGCTGCCCACTTCGAAGGTCTTGGCCTTCTGCGGGTCCAGCTTGGGATTGTCGGCACTGTTGGCCGAGCTGCTCAGCTGGAAGTTGGCGCCACCCGGGGGTTGCTGCGAGATGGCATAGTTGGCGTAGACGCTGACGGTATCGCCGACCTTGTAGAGGGCGCCGAGCTTCCAGTTCAGCAGCGTATCGGACGCGTCCAGCGTCGGGTTGCGCAGCACCGTGCCGGCAGGATTGCTGCCACACGCCGGGCCGCCGCGGCCACCACACACCGACGCGCTGGCGTACTCGGTCTTGTAGTGGTCTGCACGCACGCCAGCGGTCAACAGGAAGCTTTCGCCGAAGGACAGGGTATCGAACAGGTACACCGAGGAGGTGGTGGTCTTGCCATGTGCATCGGCGCCGTTGTGCGCCCAGTTCAGGCCGCTGACGTTCCAGTCCGGGTTGTACAGGTTCGCAGCGGGCCAGCTGGTATCGGCAGCGGCGGCCTGGCCGTAGCTGTCCAGTTCTTCACGGGTGAATTCCAGGCCAGCGCTCAATGCGTGCCCGACCGCGCCGGTGGCGAAGTCGGCGCGCAGGTTCAGCTGATCGGTGAGGATCGTGTTGCGCTGGTCCTTGAAGGTCGGCAGGCTGCGCGCGATGGCGTAGCTGGAAAGGTCGGCCGGGTTGGCATAGGTGATGTTGCCGGTCGGGCGGCCGCCTGCGCCGCGCACGCCGGTGCCCATGAAGGCGGTGAGCAGGTAATCCTGTTCGGTGCGACCCCAGCGGGCGGTGTTGGTCAGGCGCACGCTGTCGTTGAAGTCGTGCTCGAAACGGAACGTGGCCATCTTCGCGGTCACGTCATCGTGGTCGGCGCGGGTGCCGTAGAAGTTCTCCGGATCGACCGGGTGCCCGGCCAGCGCTTCCAGCGTCGGCTGCGGCGTCCAGCCCGGCAGGCCCAGGGTGGGCACGCCACCATCTGGCACGTTGTCCTGCTTCACATACAGCAGGTTGAGGTAGTAGCGGGTGGCGGTACCCAGACCGAAGGCCAGCGACGGTGCGATGCCCCAGCGCTTGTTCTGCACGTGGTCGCGGCCGGGCTGGTCGCTGTCCTGCCACATGCCGTTGATGCGCAGCGCGCTGGTGGTGCCCAGCGACTGGTTCCAGTCGGCGGTGGCGCGGCGCTGCTGGTCGCTGCCCAGCGAAACGCTGGCCGACGTCGCGTCCTGCAGGTTGGCCTGCTTGCTGACAAGGTTGATCGCGCCCGTCGGCGCCGAACGGCCATTGTCGGTGCCGGCCGGCCCCTTGGTCACTTCCACCTGTTCGATGTTGAATACATCGCGCGAGATCGAGCCCAGGTCGCGCACACCGTCCACATACAGGCTGTTGGAGGTGTCGAAGCCGCGCATGAACAGCGCGTCGCCGGTGGTGGTGTTGCCGTTCTCACCGGCGTAGAAGGTGCCCACGCCGGGGCTGTTGCGCAGTGCCTCGGTGAGGGTCGTTGCGCCCTGCTGGTTGAACAGGTCGCTGGTAATCACTTGGATGGTTTGCGGCGTGTCCTGCAGGCGCTGGGTGAACTTCGGCGAGGCCACCTTGTCGGCTTTGTAGCCCCGGGTGGCGTGCACGTCGATCTTGTCCAGCGTGCGGGCGTTGTCGGTGGCTTCAGCGTGGGCCAGCGCGGGCAGGGTGGCCAGGCCGAGGCCGGCGGCAAGACTGGCGGTGGCCAGCGGCAGGGTACGAAGCGGCGAAGCGTGCTTGCGGCTCTTGATCGGGTTCATGGGCGTCTGCAGAAGGGGAGCAGGGAGAGGCGGCCGGCGCGGGCCGCGCGGCAGCAGTACGTAGAACGAGGGGGGACGTGCGGATGCGGCTGCGCATGGCGCAGCAGAGCGTCAGGCCAGCAGCGCGGGCGGTGCGTGGGATGGGGGCTGGCGCCGGCCCGGTGCGAGCACCGGAGGGGTCGGTGTCACCGGCGCCGGAGCGTCTGCAGGTGCATTGTCAGGGTGCTGCAGGCAGAGTCGCCGCAGGGCACGAGGTTTGTCGCCGCGACTGCCATCGGGTTCGGATTCAGCGGGGTGCATCGCCTGTTCGTGCGGCAGCACGTGTGGCGGGGACGCGGGCGACACATCATGAGCATACAGAGTCGGCGCATCGGCGGTCGCCGTGTGCCTGCCTTCATGCAACGCAGACCAGCCCAACACCAGCGTCAGCAGCACGGCTACGAGCAGCGGCCACCCTTGACGGGCAAGCTGGCACAGCGTGGCGGTGGGCGCGGGCGAAGCCATGGCGCGGGGGCGGAGTCGTTACGAAGATGTTACGTAGAATAACATCAACGATAATGATTCGCATCTGCGGGGCGTGACGGGCCGCTGGGGCCGCCCCGGAGCGGCCTGGGGGCGCCCTCATGGCCTTCCGGTAGATCCACCCCATGGGTGGATGCTCTCCCGCGGGGCGCCCTTTGGGAGGTCCGTGAGGGCCGAGCGCCGCCTCAATCCCGGTCGTCGCGGGTCCAGACGGCGTCGTGCTCGCGCTTCACCGGAAACTTGGGTACAGGGCTGTAGGCCGGGGCACACAGGGCGCGGCCGTCACGCACGTCGAAGCGCGCGCCGTGCAGCACGCACTCCACGCTGCCCTCGATGGTGTTGAACTCGCCCGAGGACAGCTCGAACTCTTCATGTGTGCACTGGTCTTCCAGCGCGTACAACTCACCGTCGAGGTTGAACACCACGATCGGCGTGCCGGTTACCTCGTCGAACACGCTCTTCATTTCACCCGGCAGCAGCTCGGTGCCGGCACAGACGAAGGTCCAGGTATCGCTCACGCGGCGGCTCCGGCCAGCGGCTTTTCCAGGATCTCGAAGCGCAGGTCGTCGCGCTTGGGAATGCCGAAGCGTTCGTCGCCATAGGGGAACGGCTTCTTGATGCCGGTGCGCTGGTAGCCGCGGCGCTCGTAGAAGGCGATCAGCTCGTCGCGCACGTCGATCACCGTCATCTGCATCACCGGCACCTTCCATTCGCGTGCGGCGTGCGCTTCGGCGGCGTCCATCAGCTGCTTGCCGACGCCGCCACCCTGCTGTGCCGGGTCGACCGAGAACATGCCGAAGTAGCCCTTGCCGTCGACATCGGCGACGTGGGCGCAGGCCACAAGTTGGTTCCCGCGTTCGGCCAGTAGGATGGTGGAGCGCGGGCGGTCCAGGTCGGCCTGGATGCCCTCGGCATCGATGCGGGCGCCGTCCAGCAGGTCGGCTTCGGTGGTCCAGCCGGCGCGGCTGGCGTCGCCGCGGTAGGCCGAGGTGACGAGGGCAATGAGGGCGGGGATGTCGGCCGACGTGGCGGCGCGGAAGGTCAGGGTGCTCATGGGGACATTCTAGGTGGAGCGGGGAAGGGCGCGGGAGGCAGCCGATTGGGGTGGCTTTGCCGAGTTTGGCCAATGCGCGGGGTTGACGCCATCTTCATTATTCGTTCATATCCATGGTCAGCACCCGCCCACCGTGAAGCAACGCGTGGCTGTCTGCCGGAGTGGGTGCCGCCTGGTCGAAGGCCAACTGCCGTTCGGCGCAGGTGGGGCACACAGGGACGTCGATCCAGGGAGGATCTTCATGCAGTCTGGCCTCATTTCTCATCCGCGCGCCGCAACGGCTGCCAAGGGTCTGCTTCTGGGTGTCTTTGCCCTGTGCGTGCTGGCACCGGTCGGCGTTTCCGCCCAGATTGTTCCCACCTGGCGCCAGGAGTACGACAAGCGGCTGAAGTACGGGGACATTGTCGAACCGCTGAAGGGCGAGATCTTCGGCGAGCAGGTCAACCTCTATGACGGTTCGATCAGCTTCAAGGCCACGGATGTTTCGATTCCGGGCAATGGCAGCCTGACGATGACCTTGGGCCGCAGCTATCGCGATGGCGATCGTAGTAGTGAGAGCCCATTCTCGGATTGGGATCTGGATATCCCGTCCATGTCCGGCGTCTATGGCGATCTGCCGGAGACCGCTGCTGTCGGCTATTGGGCGCCCGCTGCGCGCTGCAGTACGGTGGCGGCGCCTCCGTCACTGGAGGTCTGGAACCGTCGCCGCACCCAGACCGTAAATTTCTATCCCAATACTTTCTGGGATGGCGTGCGCCTCTCCCTGCCAGGTGGTGGCGGTGAGCCGGTCCTGGGAGGCAGCGGTGATGCGCGTCAGCCGCAGCCACAGTTTGGCGAACCGGCGCCTTGGAATACCAAGGGCGGCTGGACGTTCAGTTGCCTGACCGCCCTGAAGAGTGGACAGCCGGGACAAGGCTTCCTTGGCCATGCTCCCGACGGCACTAAGTACTACTTCGACTGGATGGTCGCCAAGCCCCACAACGGTGCAACGCTGCAACCCTACGGACCTGAAAGCAATGCACTGCTGAATCGAAAGCTTGTGTTCCTGTACCCATCGCAGGTTGTGGATCGCTTCGGCAACTGGGTGCGCTACGAGTGGAGCGGCGACCGGCTGTTGCGCATGGTTGCCAACGATGGCCGCGAGATCAGCCTGGCCTACAACGCGAAAGGACTGATCGCATCCGCAACCGCTGCAGGGCGCACCTGGATTTACGGGTACACGGAGGCCGATATCCTGCGGACAGTGACGCTGCCGGACGGAACCCAATGGGTCTACAACCTGCCGCCGCTGTCAGTCACCCACAAGTACGCCGACTACATCGGGCAGGGCATCTGGGAGTACATGGACTACCCGGCCACATGTTCGCGCGTCAACAAGATCGTGCCCAGCGAGATCACTCTGAGCATCCAGCATCCGTCGGGTGCGCTGGGGACGTTCCTGTTCCGGCCGTTCCGCCATGGGCGCAAGAATGTGAAGCTGGATTGCCAGACCTCTGGCGACAATCACCTGTTTGCTGATGGCTGGAACTACACGCCGGTCTACCGTGACGCAATGTCGCTGGTGACCAAGACCATCAGCGGTCCGGGCATGCCCACTGCACAGTGGACCTATCAATACACCAATCTCAATGGTGCTTTCGCCCAGGACCTGGGCGGTCCAGTAATCCCCGTAGGCCAGGCAGAGCCGAAGATCACCACCGAGACGTTGCCCGATGGTGTCGTTCGCGTCTACGAGTTCGGCAAGGAAGTTGCCTACAACGACGGCCTGTTGCTGTCCACGACAACGCGATCGGGCGGCTCGGTCGTGCGCGTTGACCGCAACAACTACTATCCGGATGCCCAGCTGGATGCGGCACCCTTCCCGAAAGAGGCCGGCAAGGACTTCAAGTACGGTGCGAGCGATCTCAAGGCCCATTACAACCGCCCCGTTCAATCCACTGTTGTGGAACAGGATGGCGTGCAGTTCACCCGCACCGTGCAGGCCTTTGATGCATTTGCGCGCGAAGTCACCGTCGTCGAAGCGAATTCCGCTGGCCAGAGTCGCACCACCAGCACCAGCTACTACGACAATCCCGCGCTATGGGTGAACGGCCAGACGGCGCGCAGTGTGCTCAATGGCATCGAACAGTCCCGCACCGAATTCGATACGGCCAAAGCACTGCCGCTGCGCGCCTACGCATTTGGCCGCCTGGCGCAGCAGGTGACCTATGCAGCCGACGGCACGGTTGCCTCGGTGGCCGATGGCCGTGGAAATACCAGCCATCTGTCGGGATGGAAGCGTGGTGTTCCGCAGCAGCTCCGCATGCCGGCCACGCCCGAAGCGCCCAATGGTGCGGTGCGCACGGTTGCCGTCGACGACAACGGTTGGATCACCTCGCTGACCGACGAAACCGGCGCAACCACCAGCTTCAGCTACGACAGCATGGGCAGGCTGCGCAGCCAGCAGTTCCCTGGCGGCGACAGCGTTAACTGGAATGGCGTAACCATGGACCTGCAGCGGCTGGGTGGCGCGCAGCTGGGGGTGCCCGCCGGTGCGTGGAAGCACTCCCGCACGCAGGGCGGACGGCGCACGGATACCTACCTGGATGCGATGTTCCGCCCGGTGCTGGTGACCGAAAACGCCAACAATGTGCTGGACAGTGCCGTGGTGACCCGCTACGACACCAGCGGCAAGACCGTGTTTGCCTCGTATCCCACGCGGCAGCTCTCCGATATCAATGCCACCCTGACTGGCACCACGACGCAGTACGACGCGTTGGGCCGCCCCACCGTGGTCAGTCAATCGTCCGAGTTGGGGGCACTGGTTACCCGCACCGAGTACGTGGGCAACCTGTCGGTGAAGGTGACCAACCCCCGCGGCCAGGCCACGACGACCCGTCACCTTGCCTACGACCAGCCCAGCTACGAGATGCCGCTGACGCTGCAGCACCCGGAAGGCGTGGTGACCGAGATCCAGCGCGACACGCTGGGCAAGCCGCTGGCGATCACCCGCCGCAATGCAGACGGCAGCCAGTCGCTCACCCGCCGCTACGTCTATGACGGCTACCAGCAGCTGTGCAAGACCATCGAGCCGGAAACCGGTGCGACCGTGCAGGACTACGACGCGGCAGGCAACGTGCTGTGGTCGGCGGCCGGCACGGGTTTGACCAGCACCACCGACTGCAACCGAAGTGAAGCCCTGGCCAGCGGACGTGCGGTGAAGCGTAGTTACGACGCCGCCAACCGCTTGTCGTCCCTGATCTTCCCGGATGGGCGCGGAAATCAGAACTGGTCCTACGCGCCTGATGGTCTGCCGGCCGAGATCAGCACGCAGAACGATCCGGCCCGGCCGATGGTCGTCAACCGCTACCAGTACAACCGCCGCCGCCTGCTCAGCGGCGAAACCCTGCAGCATCCGGATCTGGGAAGCCTGAGCCTGGCCTATGGCTACGATGCCAACGGCACACTGGCCAGCAATACCTATCCGGGTGGGCGTGTCGTCAGCTATACGCCGGACGCACTGGGTCGGGCGACGACGGTTGGCGGCTATGCGAAGGAGGCCAGTTACTTTGCCAATGGCGCGTTGGCCCGCTTCGTGTATGGCAATGGGATCGTGCACACGTTGACCCAGAATGCCCGCGGGCTGCCCGACCGCAGCCGCGATGCCACCGCAGCGGCCGCAGTGCTGGATGACAGCTATGACTACGATGCTGGCGGCAACGTGATGGCCATTTCCGATGGTCTGCCCGGGGCGCCCGGCAACCGGGACATGACCTATGACGGCCTGGACCGGTTGCGGACGGTCACTGCGCCGGGCTTCGGCAACGCCTTGTATGAGTATGACGCGTTGGACAACCTGCGCCGTGCCAAGGTCGGCAGCCGCGATCGTACGCACTACTTCGATCCGACCAATCGACTGGTCAACGTGATTGAAACCGGAACCGGCGCAACCGTGACCGGTCTTGGCTATGACGTGCAGGGCAATCTTTCGGTGCGCAATGGTCAGGCTTTCGCGTTTGACTACGGCAACCGGCTGCGCGCGGCCGGAACAGCAGAGAGCTACGAGTACGACGCCCACGGCCGTCGGGTGAAGGCCAGCGCCAGTGGCAAGGGGGCAATCTACTCGTTCTACGACAACGGCGGCGTGCTGCGATTCCAGCGCAACGAACGTACCGGCAAGCAGACCGACTATCTCTACCTGTCAGGCAGTTTGGTTTCCCAGGTGCATGGCGAAGCGGCACCCAGCGTTCCCGCGCTGAGTGCGCCGGGCTACATCACCCAGGGCAGCGTGAACCTGACCTGGAGCCCGGCCGGCGGTGCCAACCGCTATGAGTTGCAGCGTGCCCTTGCGGGCACCTGGAGCACAGTCTTCGATGGCGCGGCGCAATCGTTCACCAGCACAGGCCTGGTCACGGGGACCTATCAATTCCGGGTGCGCGGCTGCCGGGCGGTGTGCGGCGGATGGAGCAATGTCGCGTCAGTGGCCGTGGCATTGGCGCCATCCACCGTGCCGACCCTGAACGTGCCTGCCACAGCCTTCAACGGCAGCTACAACGTAGCTTGGTCTGCGGCTTCCGGTGCCGAGCGCTATGAGCTGGAGGAAAGCGCCAATGGTGGCGCTTGGGCCCAGGTGCACAACGCCATCGGTCAGTCCAAGGCCTTCAGTGGCAAGGCAGCGGGAAGCTACAACTACCGGGTTCGCGCATGTAACCCGGTAGGGTGCACGGGATACAGCGCCACGGCTGCGGTGACGGTCGTATATCCGCCTGCCACTGCGCCCGGACTCTCTGCGCCGGCACGCGCTGCGCCGGGCAGTATTGGTATTGGCTGGAACGGGGTGGCTGGTGCCACGCGTTACACCCTGCAGGAGAGTAGCAATGGTGGCGGATGGGTCACGCTGTTCGACGGCAACGCGGGTTCCTATGCCACCGCTGCGCGCGGTGTGGGCAACTATGGCTATCGGGTTGCCGCCTGCAATGGCGCGGGCTGCGGACCGTGGTCGGCTACGTCGACGGTAGCGGTGATCGGGCCGCCGACGATCGAGCCGGTGATCAGTGCGCCGGGCCTGGTGAACGTGCCGCAGTACAGCCTGAGCTGGTCGGTGCCGGCCAACAGCGAGAGCTTCGTGCTGGAGGAGAGCGCCAACGGTGGTGGCTGGACGGTGGTGCATAACGGCGACGGGAACAGCTTTGGTGCCAGCCGTGGTAAAGGCAGCTACGCCTATCGCGTGAGGGCGTGCAATTTCGCGGGGTGCAGTCCGTACTCGGGAGTCGTGACTGTCGCGGTGGTGCTGCCGCCGGGGGCGACGAGTCTCTATCTAGCAGAGTGGTTGACGACCCGCAGGCCGCCCTATCAGGTCCAGTGCTCTGCAGGATGGAGTCTGGTGGCAGACGCAACCGAGTATCAGCTTGAAAGCGGTGGCGGTGGCAAGCGTCTTTACACGGGCCCCAAGACCTACGTGCAGTCGAATGGCGGGACCTACTGCGCGCATGAGTATCGCGTGCGTGCCTGTAATGCAGGCGGTTGCTCCCCATGGTCGGCCGAACGGCCGGTCACCCAAGGTGTACTGAGCTGGGACTAAGCCATGAATGGACTCTCTTCGCTGTTGATTCGGGCGGTACTCGCGGTGGTGGTGCTGGCGGCCTGCGTGGCTCCGGCAGTCGCCCAGGAAGTGGTCGAGTACATCCACACTGATGCACTGGGTTCACCGGTGGCGATCACCGATGCCAGCGGAAACGTCATCGAGCGTACGGTGTATGAGCCGTATGGGGCGGTGGTGAATCGGCCGTTGAAGGATGGGCCGGGATATACGGGGCATGTGACGGACTCGGGGACCGGGCTGAGTTACATGCAGCAGCGGTACTATGATCCTGCGTTGGCAGGCTTTCTGTCTGTCGATCCGGTCGCTGCATATCAGAGCCCGATTGGACAGTTCAGTCGCTACAGGTACGGAGATGGCAATCCCTACCGCTTTACTGACCCAGATGGGCGTCAAGTGTCGGATCCACGTTCTTGCCACGACACTTCCAGCTGCCTGACCCTTGATCAGGCACAACAGCAAGTCGGGCGAGATGGCCGTCTGATGCTGAGAATTGTTGGAGGATCGGCGGTCGCGGGCACAACCGGTGGTGCAGCGATAGAGGGTGGAGGATTCGTTTCAGCGTTGGCTGCGGCAATGCGTGGCGCCATAATGGCCGGGAAGGATTTTTCCCAAGCACGGAAGTACATTGACTCGGTTGCAGATCAGTTGGGTCCCACCGGGGGGCGTGCTGGCAGAAGAACCAACCAGTACGAGGGGCATGGTGGCGCCGCTGGCGCAAAAAAAATGTTCAATATATTGACTCGCGGTCAGTCTGAGGCGCGGGATGGGGGGCAGTTAGGGAAACTGGGCGACGGCTCAGTGGTTCAGATGAGTGCAAGAATTACAAGGGATGGTTCGGGCGAGACTTCAGTTCGGCTCAGCGCTGAACGAACCGGAACCAAGATTAAAGAGGTTATTAAAGTTAGATTTAAAGAGGAGTAGGTGGCATGTTTGGTGATGATTCCACGCTATTCATGAGGTATGTGAAGGGGCGGGGTAATGCTGTATACCCGTGGTCGTTGTCAATTGTAGATTGCTATTTTATGTGGCTCGCATTTTCCAAGGTCTCTGGGAGTGATCGGCCGCTGCTGTCGAGGATATCTGATAATGGCAGGCAGATTGAGGATGTTCTCATTGCTGATGCCTACGATATCTATGAGATTGATAGTCGTGCCGCGGGTTTTGAAGTTGTGCTGCGCCATGATTCGTCGGGCTCATTGTGTTATTGGGATGTTCATGAGCGCTTTGTTATAGCTGTTGGTGGTCGTGACTTTCTTGGGGTGGCAAGCCCATATCCCGGGGACATAGAAAAGCATCGTTATATTGAGGAGATGATGCATAGAGAGGCGTTCGGATTTGATGGGCCGCCTGAGGCGATTTATGCGGCCATCTCCAATCCGTTCTCTTGAAGGTGTGACTAACGTCGTTGTTTAGGGATGCTCTGAAGAACTCCCGGGCAGTGCGGGCCGCTGGCCGGCAACCTGAGAGGCAATGACAGCTCAGGTTGAGGAGACTGTACTGCTTGCTCACCATAGACACCCCTCTCGTTACCATTGATTATGGCTCTGAGTTGCCTACGAAATCCTGGTCGGTCCAATATGAAGATCAAATTGATCTTGAAGGGCGTCGCCGTGTATTACGCGAAAACTGCTGTTTTCACGATCGTAAGCTATGGATTGTTGCGTCTGGTGTACGGGCATACATGGATTTCATTCATTGAATGGGCGCTCATACTTCTGGCGGCGTTCACGGTGGGCTACATACCTCTTTTCGTTGGCTTGCTACGCGGGAAGAGTTCGTAGCAGCCTTGTGCAGACGCGATACGTCCACCGAATGGGGCCTCTTCTTAAGCGTAGCTATCTTGCAGGCTGCTGAAGCGCCAGTCGCAACGGGAGACTGCGTCATCGGCATTTTTTCGCGGCAAGACCTACGTGCAGTCGAGTGGCGGGACCTATTGCGCGCATGAGTATCGCGCGCGTGCCTGCAATGCAGAAGATTGCTTGCCGTGGTGGAGCAACCATCCTGTCACCCAGAGTGTACCGAGCTGGGACTAAGCCATGAATGGACTCTCTTTGTTGTTGATTCGAGTGGTGCTTGCGATAGTGGTGCTGGTGGCCTGTATGGCGCCAGCGACCGCCCAGGAAGTGGTCGAGTACATCCACACTGATGCATTGGGTTCACCGGTGGCGATCACCGATGCCAGCGGAAACGTCATCGAGCGTACAATCCATGAGCCGTATGGGGCGGTGGTGAATCGGCCGTTGAAGGATGGGCCGGGATATACGGGGCATGTGACGGAATCGGGGGCCGGGCTGAGTTACATGCAGCAGCGATATTATGACTTCCAAACTGTCGCATTTCTGGGGGCTGATCCAGTTGCAGCTAGTTCGGAAGGGGCTTCATTCAATCGCTATCGCTATGCTTCTGCCAATCTGTATAAGTTCAAGGATCCGGACGGCAGGGCAGACATGAACGTGTTCGGTGAAGCTGATCCGAACGGGCTGAGAGCAGGAGGAGATGCGCTCAACATTCCGGGCAAGTTCACGGTCGCAGGGCACGCCAATAACATGGTCATTCAGGACCAGCGAGGGGGGCGCATGGAAAACTACTCCACAGTCAGCTCCTAGGATATGGCTCGGACCCAGTTTGGGCTAAAACAGGGCCAGGAAATATTCATGGCAGGTTGCCACTTGGGGACGGAAATCGGTCAGGCAAAGGCTTTTTCTCAGGGATGGGCGAACCTGAATAAGTCGTCCGTATATGCTCCCAACGGATTCGCTCGCTATCCAAAAAACTACAAGCCTGGAGATGATATGACGCTCCGTGTCAGTATGGGTGAGAACGGAACCGGAGGTGCAGGTGTATGACAGAGGTTCTCGCCTGGCGGGACGGGGCCGGCAGGTCCCGCCATTCGTTCGATTACGATCAAAGCTGATGGTTCAATATCCTATCAGTTTGCTGAGCCTAAATTGGGGTCCAGAATTCGTAGAGTAGAAATGGTGAAGGTGAAGCAATGAAAATTCTTTCGAATTCTGTTGCTTTGTCTTTGCTGCTTGTTGGCTGCGGTAACGGGGAGCCCCAGGAAGAGCGGCTTTCCCGAAATGAGAAATATGATGAGGCGCCAAGTCTGGCCCTTTCCGAGGAGGAGTTGGAACGTCAGACTTCGATGGCTGAAAACGGGAGTGCAGAGGCCCGTCTAAAGCTCGAATGGCACTACTCGACGCGTGGCGACATGGAGCGGTATCGCTACTGGCTTGAGGAGTCGCACGAATTGACGTTAGTTCAATGCAGCGATTGGCACTGTTCCTCTCCCTTGAGCAAGGCGGGGGGGCTGTAGGCGCGCAATGCAAATCCTCGAGGAAGGCTTGCGTCTTGATCCGCCGGAGACTACGCGCGAATTGATGGAGATGGATCTTCAGAGGTTGCGGCATGAACGGGTCGGGATTCCACCTTGCGGGGTGGGGATTTCCAATTAGAGGTTGCAATTGCGCGAATGTCCATAATAATTCGTTCGGATTCAATGATAGGAACGGGTGGTGTGGAGCGTATTCTGGTTTGAACTCGAGGTCATTGGATGGGCAGGTTTCGATGAGGATCATAGTTTTTCTATCTGCTGCCTTATCGATGCCGCTTCTTGCCTCCTGTGTGCAGAACCGCGGTTGTCTTCTTCGGGTGGCCAACCAAGACCACGACAGCTCCTCATCTCAGAAGATTCATGCTGATATGGATGAGGTAATACATTCGCGCCCTGTGGATGGGGCGCGGGAAGTGAATGCAGAGTTGGTGGTATCGCAGCTCGAACTCTCTCGGGAGGGTCAGAGAAATAGAAGGATCTTCTATGTATTGACTGATGGCGGCGGGAAGTTCTTGACTGCGGGGACTTGCGGTATTGACGAAGACCAGTGTGCCTCGGTCATTTTGAAGCGAATGATCGGGTTCTGTGAAAGGATGTAGATTGCGGATGCGCTAAGTTTTGGGAGGTATTTCAGTGAAAAATCCCCAAGTGCTTGATCGCTTTGGGCGGCTGGTCGATATTATTGTAGCGGCGCTTTGCTTGTTAGGGCTTACAGCCTGTGGCGGAAGAGATGAAGGTTTGGGTGTGGTCATAAATCATGAGCCGGGAAACGCAGCGGCTAATAACTACGCACTTGCGCTCGAGTCAGTTTTTAGTTCTTCCGGGAGCGTGCCAGAAGCGCAAATATGTAGGGTACATTTAATTGATGTCAGGAAATCATTTGATCAGGCTGGAAGCGAAAGGGAGAGGGTATATTTCGTCTTGGCCGATCATCAAGGTGTCGTCAGGTCGGCGGACACCTGTGGGCTTCCTGTGAATGAGTGCGTGATGACTATTGCCGAGAGGTCGAGGGTGAGCTGTCGGCTGGAAAAAGGGCTGACTCCCCACTGATTCGGACGGCACTCGCGGTATTGGTGCGCGTGGCCCGTATAAGGCGTCGCGGCGGTCGGATGGGATGTATACGGCACCGCTACTGAGGGGCAGTGAGAGGGCGGCGCGGATATGCAGTAATGAATCGTTCGGACAATGGGAAACTGCAGTCCGATGAGCTGAAGTCATTTCATGTCGATTGGGATTCCAAGTGCAGGGCTTTTGTTGATGAGCTTGGCTATCAGTGATTCAGTGAATTTTTCGGCTGACAGGGGGGGGCTTGGGTTTGTGGGTGTGGAGCGAAGAAAGTGAGCGGGTATCCATGGCGCTGGATGGCGACGCGGAGGTATGGGCATGAAATTTAAGTTCCGGTTTTTCATGGTTATTGTTTTTATTTTCTATGGGGCTGGTTGCAGGTATCAAGAAGGTGGGGGCGCACCGTCTGGAAAGACCTGTGGGGTCGAGGGCAGCTCCGCTTGCCGAGTCAGCTTCCGGGCGCTGGCTTCGACCCCCCGTCTATTCGATGGGAAATCGATACGCGTGGAGGGCTATCTCGGAGTTAGTCGGGGGCTCTTTGTATTGAACTCCAGCAAGGAGCTGTTCGAAGCTGGAGTGACTGAGGAGACCCAAGTTCGCATCAAGGGCCCAATAGATCTCCAGCGTGACGTGTTTAATCGGTATGCCTATTCGTGGGTATCAGTGACTGGAGAGTTCAGGCTTAGGAAGACGGACGGGTCGACGGATGATCTTCTTCTCGGCGAAATGCATGCCCCGCTTGACGTTCAGTCGTTGAGGGTCCCAGGTCCGATTCCAAGAGCGACTTTCGGAGACGTGTCCGTTGATCTCGAAGATCTGAAGTGAGTTTCAAGTATCAATCGCGGCTCCCATGAAGCGGTTCGTGATAACAGGGATTCTTCTGCTGGTGTCCGAGGCGGGTGCCGACAGGTCACTACATACCTCTGCAGATGATGTTTAAGGTCGACGTGCAGTGGGGCAGCATGCGCAACCACGGGAAGGACAACGCCACGGCTTCCATTGCGAACTGATCGATCACGTCGATAGACTTTGGGGGAATTTCCTCTTGGTTGATGAATATGAGGTTTCGCATTGAGCGCTATCGATGAAAAGAATCTCGTTTTAGCCTGTCTGCGGAGACTGTTGGAATCCGAGCCTGCTTCCGTGGAACAGGCGTCTGGCTGGTACCAGAGGGCGGAATTTATCAAGGACGTGCTTCGGTCAATTTCGTATGAAATCGGGGTTCCTCACGTGATATGGCACTATCTTGATGACGCCGATATCCGTATTCGCGATCCCCGCTATGCCGAAGCACAGGTGTTGGCCGTTAGGCAGAGTATTGATGAGTGGGCTTGAGTGCAGTCAGAGAAGCCATGAGCAATAAATGTTGCTTGCCAGACTTCATTGCGGCATCCCTCTCGGATGCTACCCCTCCGGATCTCCCTCTTCTCCGGGAAGACTGGGCGGGGATGGCGTTTGATCGCAACCTGTATGAGGATTTTGCTCCGAATGATGTTTGGGTGGCGTGGCTGAAAGTACTTTCGGAGAACTTTGCAGATATCGCGATGTGCGCGGTTCGATGTTCAGAGAGCTCCGACGGCGGAAACCCCGTGGAAATTGAGCGAGGTCTGGATGGCCTGCGCTCCTACTGGCTCGAAGATGGGAACTTCGTGCGTGATCATTATTTGTATTCGCATGATGGTCGCTGGGTTGTAAAGCTGGATCAGGACGTGACGTTGTTTGCGGGAGATGTCACTTTCCTTGCGGATGTTGTCGCGCGACTTGGTGGTGTAGAGCATGTCGAGAAGATGATGCGACGGGACCTGATTGGCACAGCTGAGGACGTAGTTGGCCTCGGTGGATACGTCAAGGGTCTTCTTGCGCCATTGAACGCATCGACTCCATAGCTGATTGCTGCGTAGAAGATTGGGTGTGCAGGTGCTATGTGATGGAGTAGCCTCAAAAGGAGGAGCTGAGTGCCAGGGTTTGTTGAAAGCTTCCCCATTTGGGCTTCCATCATTCTAGGTGCCATGTGGATAAACGCATTTGCGGCTCACAGGATGTTGCTGAAAATCGAGCGTGAACGGCCGGAAGTACTCGCTGCAGTCGGAATCATCAAGGTTGATTGGTGGCTTAGGTGCTTGCGCGGTATTGCAGTGCTTGCCCTTACTTCCAAAGGGCAGACGCTCCATCAGGGGGCACGGTGGGTGTTGAGGGGCGTCGTGATGATGTACGTCTTCTTGATTGCCTCCGGGGTATCCATGCTTGTTGGCATGTAAAAGACGGTGCCTCAAGGCCGTTGATGGTGGATGGATCGGCATTACGGTGAGATTGCTCGTTCCTGACATCGCTCAGCGTTTCCCGGTTACACCTCTGCTTGGTTGCGTCCAGCGCGCAATAAAAAACGCCGCAGTTTCCTGCGGCGTTCTTGTACTTTCCTGGTTCTGGCGAATCCTCAGCCCAGCAGCTTCCGTACCTTGGTCAGCGCGGTCATGAACCGCTCGATCTCGGCATGCGTGTTGTAGAACGCCAGCGAGGCACGGCAGGTAGCCGCGACGCCGAAGTACTGCAGCAGCGGATGCGCGCAGTGCTGGCCAGAGCGCACGGCCACGCCTTCCAGATCCAAAAGGGTGGCCAGATCGTGGGCATGCGCGCCGTCGATCAGGAACGAGACCACCGCGGCCTTCTCCGGCGCTTCGCCGATGATGCGCAGGCCGTCGACGCGGCGCAGCTCTTCGGTGAAGTGCGCCAGCAGTTCGGCTTCGCGGGCTTCCACGTTCTCCTGGCCAAGCTGCTGCAGGTAGTCGGCAGCCACACCCAGGCCGATGAAACCGGCGATGTTCGGGGTGCCGGCTTCGAACTTGTGCGGGGCATCGTTGAACACGGTGCCGTCGAAGCTGACTTCCTTGATCATCTCGCCGCCGCCGAGGAACGGCGGCATCGCGTCCAAGTGCTCGCGACGGGCCCACAGCGCACCGGTGCCGGTCGGGCCGCACATCTTGTGGCCGGTAATGGCGTAGAAATCGCAGCCGATCGCGGCGACATCGACCTTGCGGTGCGGTACCGCCTGCGAGCCATCGACCACGGTGATGATGCCGCGCTTGCGCGCTTCGCGGCAGATCTCGCGCACCGGGTTGACCGTGCCCAGCACGTTCGAGACGTGGGTGACCGCCAGCAGCTTGACCTCCGGGGTCATTGCCGCGCGCAGCGCATCCAGATCGAGTGCGCCGTCAGGCGTGATCTCGGCCACGCGGATGGTGGCGCCGGTACGCTGCGCGACCAGCTGCCACGGCACGATGTTGGCGTGGTGCTCCATGCGCGTGATCAGGATCACGTCACCGGCCTTCAGCCGTGGCAGCGCCCACGAGTAGGCCACCAGGTTGATGGCGAAGGTGGTGCCACTGCACAGCACCAGGTCGCTGGGGCGCACGTTGAGGAAGCGCGCCAGCTTGTTGCGTGCGCCTTCGTAGGCATCGGTGGCTTCGCTGCCCAGTGCATGCACCGCGCGGCTGACGTTGGCGTTGTAGCGGCGGTAGAACTCGTCCACCGCGCCGATCACCTGCACTGGCTTCTGGCCGGTGTTGGCGTTGTCGAAATAGACCAGCGGCTTGCCGTGCACTTCACGCATCAACAGCGGGAAGTCGAGGCGGACGCGGTCCCAGTCGGGGGCGCCGGTGCGTTCTTCGATCGGTCGCGGCGTGGACAGGTTCATGCCACACCCGCCTCGGCGAGGGCCTTGTCCAGCCGACGTGCCAGCTGCGCACGCAGCGCGTCGGGCAGGATCTTCAGCGGCTCGTGGCAGAACGCGGCGCTCAGCAGTGCCTGCGCCTGTGCCTGCGGCAGGCCGCGCGAGCGCAGGTAGAACAGCGCATTGGCGTCGAGCTGGCCGACAGTCGCACCGTGTGCGGCCTTCACTTCATCGGCGTCGATCACCAGCGTCGGCTGGGTGTCGATCTCGGCATCGGCCGACAGCAGCAGGTTCTTGTTGGACAGGTTCGCGTCGGTGCCATCGGCGCCTTCGCGGATCTGGATGCCACCATGGAACACCACGCGGCTGCGGTTGGCGGCGACGCCGCGCCACAGCAGTTCGCAGGCGGTATCGCGTGCGATGTGGTCGATGCCCAGGCGGGTTTCGACGTGGCGGCGGCCATTGCCAAGCAGCACGCCGTTGGCGGTCAGCTGGGCATTGTCGCCTTCCAGGCGCACGTTCAGTTCATGGCGGCTGAGCGCGGCGCCCAGTTCCAGGTCGACGCGGTGGTACTGCGCGTCGCGCGCCAGCACCGCGTCGGTGCGCAGGAAGCTGGTCTGGCGCGCGCTGCCGGCCTGCACGCGGGCGTGCTTGAGCACGGCATCACGGGCGACGTGGGCATGCAGCACGGTGTTGTCCAGGTGGGCGGAGTCACCCACGCTGAAGCGATGCTCGACCACGCCGAGGCTGGCGCCGGCACGCAGTTCGATCAGGTGACGGTGGTGCCAGGCCAGGTCGGTGTCGCCGGCGACGCTGGCGAATACCAGCTGCAGCGGCGTTTCGACCTGCACGCCTTCATCCACGCGCAGCACCACGCCTTCATCGGCCAGCGCGGCATTCAGGCGGGCGAAGATCTCCTCGCTGCGCTCGTAGCGGCGGCCAAGGAAACGCGCGGCGTCTTCGCCGGAGGCCAGTGCGGCCGACAGCGACTGCAGCTGCACGCCGGCCGGCAGCGCCTGCACGTCGCTCAGCGCGGCATCCAGGCGACCGTTGACGAACACCAGGCGCGGCGCCGGAATGTCGTCCAGCAGCGCGGCGTCCAGCGCAGGGCCCTGCAGCGGCGCCGCAGCGAACGCACGGCGTTCAAGCTGGCGCAGCGAGGTGTACTTCCAGGCTTCGTTGCGGGCGGCCGGCAGGCCGTCGCGCAGGGCCGCATCCAGCACTTCGCGGCGCGCATCGCTGCCGCAGAAGGCCTGGGCCATCGAATCAAGCAGGGCGCTCATCAGACCGCCGCCTCGGGCACGACCCGGTCCTTCAGGAAGTCATAGCCGTGCGCTTCCAGTTCCAGTGCCAGCTCCGGGCCGCCACTCTTGACGATGCGGCCATCGGCCAGCACGTGCACCACGTCCGGCTTGATGTAGTCCAGCAGGCGCTGGTAGTGGGTGATGACCAGGAACGAGCGATCGGCGGCGCGCAGTGCGTTGACACCATCGGCCACGCTCTTCAGCGCATCGATGTCCAGGCCCGAGTCGGTTTCGTCCAGGATCGCCAGCTTCGGTTCCAGCACGGCCAGCTGGAAGATCTCGTTGCGCTTCTTCTCGCCACCGGAGAAGCCTTCGTTGACGCCACGGTGCAGCAGTTCGTCCTTCAGGTGCAGCACGGCCAGCTTCTGGCGCACCAGCTTGAGGAACTGCATGGAATCGAGTTCTTCCTCACCGCGCGCCTTGCGCTGGGCGTTCAGTGCCGCGCGCAGGAAGTAGGTGTTGTTCACGCCCGGGATTTCCACCGGGTACTGGAACGCCAGGAACAGGCCGGCAGCGGCGCGCGCTTCCGGGTCCTGCTCCAGCAGGTCGACGCCGTCGAACTGCACGCTGCCTTCGGTCACTTCGTAGCCGTCGCGGCCGGCCAGGACATTGCCCAGGGTGGACTTGCCGGCGCCGTTCGGGCCCATGATGGCGTGCACCTGGCCGGGCTGGACGTCCAGCGACAGGCCCTTGAGGATTTCCTTGTCGCCGATGCGGGCGTGGAGGTTTTCGATCTTCAGCATGGTGGGGGTTTCCGTGGGGCGGGCCGCGGCCCGCCGGTAAAGAGAATGCGTTTGCGAGGGACAGGGGCGGGCGGTCAGCCCACCGAACCTTCCAGCGAGACTTCCAGCAGCTTCTTGGCTTCCACCGCGAACTCCATCGGCAGTTCGCGGAACACCTGCTTGCAGAAGCCGTCGACGATCATCGACACCGCGTCTTCCTGGCTGATGCCACGGGCGCGGCAGTAGAACAGCTGGTCGTCGGAAATCTTGGAGGTGGTGGCCTCGTGCTCGACGGTGGCGCCCGGGTTCTTCACCTCGATGTAGGGGAAGGTGTGCGCGCCGCACTGCTTGCCGATCAGCAGCGAATCGCACTGGGTGTAGTTGCGCGCGCCATCGGCATTGCGGTCCACACGCACCAGGCCGCGGTAGGTGTTCTGGCCGCGGCCGGCACTGATGCCCTTGCTGACGATCTTGCTCTTGGTGCGCTTGCCGACGTGGATCATCTTGGTGCCGGTGTCGGCCTGCTGGCGGTGATGGGTCAGCGCCACGGAGTGGAACTCACCGACCGAGTCGTCGCCCAGCAGCACGCAGGACGGGTACTTCCAGGTGATCGCCGAGCCGGTCTCGACCTGGGTCCAGGTGACCTTGCTGCGCGCACCACGGCATTCGGCACGCTTGGTGACGAAGTTGTAGATGCCGCCGACGCCGTTCTCGTCGCCCGGGTACCAGTTCTGCACGGTGGAGTACTTGATCTCCGCGTCTTCCAGCGCGACCAGCTCGACCACCGCAGCGTGCAGCTGGTTCTCGTCGCGCATCGGCGCGGTGCAGCCTTCCAGGTAGGACACGTAGGCCTTGTCCTCGCACACGATCAGGGTGCGCTCGAACTGGCCGGTGTGGCCGGCATTGATGCGGAAGTAGGTGCTCAGTTCCATCGGGCAGCGAACGCCTTTGGGAATGAACACGAAGCTGCCATCGGAGAACACCGCCGAATTGAGCGCAGCGAAGTAGTTGTCGCCCACCGGCACCACGGTGCCCAGGTACTGGCGCACCAGTTCCGGGTGTTCCTTGATGGCCTCGGACATCGAGCAGAAGATGATGCCCTTCTCGGCCAGTTCCTTGCGGAACGTGGTGCCGACGGACACCGAGTCGAACACCGCGTCCACCGCCACGCCGGCCAGCTTGGCACGCTCGTGCAGCGGCACGCCCAGCTTGTCGTAGGTGTCCAGAAGTTCCTTCGGCACGTCATCCAGCGAGGCGTACTTCGGGCCCTTCGGCGCGGAGTAGTAGCTGAGCGCCTGCAGGTCGATCGGCGCGATCTCCAGCTTGGCCCAGTCCGGCATCGGCATGGTCAGGAAGTGGCGGTAGGCGTCCAGGCGCCACTGCGTCATCCACTCCGGCTCTTCCTTCTTGGCCGACAGGGCACGGATGGTGTCCTCGTCCAGGCCCGGCGGCAGGGAGTCCGATTCGATCTCGGTGATGAAGCCGGCCGAATACTTGCGGCCGAGCTGCTCGTGGATCTCGCGGTTGGGGGTGTCGTCGTGGGCGACGTTTTCGATGGTTTCGGTGGCCATGGGGGGCTGCCTACGGATCAGGAGACGACGTCGACAGCGATGGTGCGGCGCTGTTCGTCATCGGCAAGGGGGAGAGGGGGCAGGATCTGCGCAAGGGTGACATCGCGCAGGGCCTCGGAAACCACGTCGTTGATCAGCCGCCAGCTGCTGCGCGCGCCGCACTTGGGCGCCATGCCGCACTGGTGGTGGTCGTGGCTGCATTCGGTCAGGGCCAGTGGCCCTTCCATCGCTTCGACCACTTCGAACAGCGAGATCTCGATGGCCGGGCGGGTCAGGCGGTAGCCGCCACGCACGCCGCGCAGGCCTTCAACCAGGCCGGCCTGGGCCAGCGGCTTGAGCACCTTGCTGACGGTGGGCGGCTCCAGACCGGTGAATTCGGCCAGCTCGGTGGCACTGAGCACCTCGCCCGGACGGGCGGCGAGCACGGTCAGCACGACGGTGGCGTAATCGGTGAGTTTGGTGACGCGCAACATGGGGATGCGAGTGGTTCTTAAAGCGGACTGAAATTGTACGCTTTTATTCGCCGCCATCCAACCCGGGCATTCAGCCGGCGCTGGGGCCGGGTCGGGAGGACACACCGGGGCCGTTGCCAGGGCGCAATGCTGCGCCAACGGGGTGATTTTCGCAATCACCCGGAATGCGCGAGAATCCCTGTTCCATTCGCTGCAAACAGCCCGTGCCGATGCCGAAGAAGATCCAAGCCCGCAAGTCCGCCATCCATGGCAACGGCGTGTTCGCCGTGGCCCCGATCAAGCAGGGCGAGCGCGTGATCCAGTACAAGGGCCTGCTGCGCAGCCACGGCGACGTTGATGCCGATGACAGCGGCGACGTCGAAAGTGGTCATACCTTCCTGTTCACCCTCAACGACGACTGGGTGATCGATGCCAACTACAAGGGCAATGACGCGCGCTGGATCAACCACAGCTGCGACCCGAACTGCGAGGCGGTGATCGAGGAAGACGAGGACGGCGACAGCCGCGGCGACAAGGTGTTCATCGAGGCGCTGCGTGACATCAAGGCCGGCGAAGAGTTGACCTACAACTACGGCATCACGCTGGCTGAGCGCCACACCGCCAAGCTGAAGAAGATCTGGGAGTGCCGCTGCGGCTCGCCCAAGTGCACCGGCACCATGCTGCAGCCCAAGCGCTGACCCGCAGCGGGTAGTGCCGGCCGCTGGCCGGCACACATGTGAAAAGCGTGCCGGCCAGCGGCCGGCACTACCTTACTTACCCAGCACGCCTGCCGGCACCAGGTTGCCCAGGTTCTGGTTGAAGGTGACCACCAGCTTGCCGTTCTTCACCTGCGCCGACTGCACCTGCAGCGCGCCGAGCAGGCCGGCCACGGCCGGGTCCAGCTTGTAGATCGGTTCGCGCTGGGCGTAGTCGCTCAGCCAGGCATTGAGCAGGCCGCGGGTGCGCGAATCGAGGCGACCGCCCTGGTTGGCCGGGGTGAAGTCATCCACGCTGGGCTGCTGCAGGTGGAAGCCCTGGGTCTGCGCGTCGTAGCGCAGTCCACTGCTGAGCTTCACCGTGCCCAGCTTGGCCGGGTTGCCACCGGCGGTGGCCAGTGCCACATCCATGCCCAGGTTCAACCGTTCGCCGGCCGGAAGGCTCAGCTGTGGATGGCTCATGGTCAGCGCGATCAGGCCGCCGAGGGCGTCCTGGGTGCGTGGGAAGCTGCCATCGAGGTACTGCTGCACGTCACTGGCGCCGACCGACAGTTCGCGGCCGGAGATGGAAGGGGCGGCCTGGGCGCCGATCGCAGCGGCGATCAGCACGGTGGACGCCGCGAGGCGGGTCATCAGGGAACGCAGGCGCATGGCGGTGACCGGTGGATATGAATGGACGAATCAAAGAGTAGCCGTGCCGGCTGAATCGCGCGTGCATGCCGCTGCAACGGTTCAGTCCAGCGTTGGCCGCAGTTGCGCCGACTGGATCTGCCAGGCGCGGCCATCGGCACGGGGTTGCACCCGGTACCAGCCACCGAAGCGGAAGGTGCCCTCAGGGGTCACTGCGCGGATCTGTACCGGAACCTCCAGCAGCTGCGGCGGCTGGTGACCGTCGCGCGCGATCGGTAGTTCGCTGGTCAGGCGCAGGCTGCGCACGTCCGTGAGCTGGCGCAATGCAGCATCGTCGGCGCGTCGTGCATCGCTGGGCGGGAAGGTCCACGCGGCGTCGACGGCCTTGCGATCGCGATTGAGCAGGGCCATGACATAGGCATTGAGCATTCCCGCCGGCAGCTCGGCCTCGGCCGCGACGGCGGCAAACAGGGGATCGACATCGATGCCCTGCACGGTCGGTGCATCGCCTTCTGCGGCGGTCTGTGACTTCGTGCGGGCAGCCGCCTCGGCCGTGGCCGACGGTGTGGCATCCGCTGGATCGGATTGCGATGTCGGCCGGGAACAGGCCAGCAGCACCAGCGGTGCGAGCAGTATCAGGAACCTGCGCATGTCTGCCTCCTCCCCGAGGCGAACGGAAGGAGGCAGTGTATCGGCTGTTCCGCGATCAGCGGGAGGAGGGCAGCTGTTCCAGTGCATCCAGCGCCGGCAGCACCTGCGTGGCGATGGCGGCCAGGGCATGCCCTTCGGTGTCGGCGTGGCGCTGCACGATGTCGCGCAGCAGCTGGGTGGCGATCACCAGCGTCGCGCGCTCGTCGCCGCTGATACCAGCGGTGCGCGGCGCCGCTTCCAGCAGGCGCATCAGGTCGCGGCTTGCGCGATGTTCCAGTTCGATGGTGCAGCGCCCGGTGCACTGCAACCCGTCCTTTTCGATGGGGGTCACCGAGATCCGGTAGCGGGTGGAGGGGCTGGCCATGAGGGTGTGCTCGCCGTAGCTGTGGAGGATGTGCCCACCTTAGGCAAGGCCGTGCCCGGCGGCGATGGCCGGGGCTGCACGCAGTGTTCCACCCGGTACGTTCCGGGGCCGCAACGGACCACGCCCAGCCAATGGCGACGGGCCTGTACGCGCATTCCCGGGGATGCGGCAACGCTGTGTTGCGGGCTGTGGTTGGGACAAAAAAAACGGGACGGCCAGAGCCGTCCCGTCGGAATCCGCGTTGGGGCGCGCGCTTACAGCGCGGCGTCCTTCAGCTTCTTCAGCGGACGCACCTTCAGCTTGGTGGTGGCCGGCTTGGCAGCGAACCACTGCTCTTCCTTGGTGAACGGGTTGATGCCCTTGCGCTTCGGCTTGGCCGGCACATTGACGGTGGTGATCTTCAGCAGGCCCGGCAGGGTGAAGGAGCCAGCGCCCTTCTTGTGCACCGAGGAGGCGACGGCGCTTTCAAGCGAGGCCAGCACAGCGCGGACGTCCTTGGCGATGACGCCGGAGGCTTCAGCGATGTGTGCAACCAGGCCGGACTTGGTCAGCACTTCCTTGATCGGCTTCGGAGCGGCCGGCTTGGCGGCTGCCTTCGTCGCGACTTTCTTCACTGCCTTCTTCGGGGCAGCCTTCTTAGCGGTCTTTGCCATGGTTTCCTGTTCCGTGAACGGTTGGTTGTTTGGTCGGCGCCGAACCCCGTCGGCAAGCGCAATGTAGGGCAACTCTCGGGCGCCGCCAATAGCCCGAAGCGTGGAAAGTGCATGTTTTTTCATATCCAGGCCGATTCAGTACATGGCCGGCAGTGGGGGAAGGGGGTGTGGCAGCGCGCGCGATAGCCCGCGCCCGCCCATCGGAGGAATGCGCGAAACCACTGAAAACAAGGGAAAAAAGCGCGCCGGTCTGGCGAAGAAGTGACCAGTTGTCCGGTTTCCGGCGGACCTGTGGCGTGCGGCGGAGCGACGCAGGGCTAACGCCTCCCGTGCGAGGGTGACCGTTCATCACCGTCACGCAGGAGCAGCACATGGGAATCTCGCGACACGCCACCGCGCACTGGGAAGGCGATCTGAAGTCGGGCAAGGGGCAGTTGAGCACGCCGCAGAGTGGGCTGCTGGACAAGACCCGCTACGGCTTCAACAGCCGCTTCGGCGACGAAAAGGGCACCAATCCGGAAGAGCTGATCGCTGCCGCCCACGCCGGCTGTTTCACCATGGCGCTGTCGGCCAAGCTCGGCGAAGCCGGCTTCACCCCGACCTCGCTGGATACCGAAGCCAAGGTCGATCTGTCGCTGGAAGGCGGCCCGCAGCTGTCGCAGATCCGGCTGAAGGTGAAAGCGGTGGTGCCGGGCATCGACGCGACGCAGTTCCGTGCGATTGCCGATGACGCCAAGCAGAACTGCCCGGTATCCAAGGCGCTGAGCGCAGTGCCGATCAGCCTGGAAGCCGAGCTGGGCTGAGCCGGCGTATCTGTAGAGCCGAGCCCATGCTCGGCTCCTCTGGCTGCCATGATCTGGCCGGAGAGCAGCCGAGCATGGGCTCGGCTCTACAGCATCCCTTTACCAATCGATGGTGCCGGTGATGACCGTCTGCACCTGGCCACCGGACCAGACTTCCCCGTCTTCATCGACGAAAAGGGTCAGGCGCGCGTCGTGGCCGACTTCGCGGCCCTGGCTGACTTCGAACGGTGCGCGACCACGGGGCAGCGCATCGCGCAGGTCCAGCCATGCGGCCAGCACCGCATTGGCGGCACCGGAGGCGGCGTCCTCGAAGCGGCGTCCATTGCCGACGAAGGCACGTACCGCCAGATCGAAGCCCTCACCGCCATCGCTGAAGGCATAGGCAAACACGCCCATGCTGTCGGTGGACTCGGCCAGTGCGGCCACCGCATCCCAGTCCGGCTGCAATGCGCGCAATGCGGCCTCATCGGCCACCTGCACCACCCACCAGCTGCGTCCGCCCTGCATCCGCGCCGGCGGCAGGGAGCCCAACGGCCAGTCCTTCAGCGCCGCCTGCAGGCGTGGATCGGTCGCCTCGGCAGTCTCGGCCAGCTGCGCGCGCGGCGTGCGGATGGCGATGCGCTGCTGCGCACCCTCACCGCTGACGCGTAGCGGCAGGGCACCGGCAATGCCGTCCTGTACCAGCACACCATCGACCGCTGCGGCCAGGCCGGCCTGCAGCACCGCATGCGCGGTGCCGACGCTGGGGTGGCCGGCAAACGGAACTTCCTTCTGCGGGCTGAACATGCGCAGCCGGTAACTGGCACCGGCGACCTGCGGCGGGAACACGAAGGTGGTTTCGGGCAGGCGCGTCCAGCGCGCGATGGCCTGCATGCTGGCGTCGTCCAGGCCCTCGGCATCGAGCACCACGGCCAGCGGATTGCCGGCGCCGGCGCGCGGGGAGAACACATCCAGCTGCAGGAAACGGCGGGTGGACATTAGGCGGCACTCCAGTAAATAGGCCGCATAGCGTAGCGCGGGGCACCAAAAAGGGGACGGAGGGAATTAAGTCGCTTTTGCCCCATGTGCCATAAGCGACTTAATTCCCTCCGTCCCCTTTTTCCCGTGGGCTACCAGCGGATGTGGCCGTCGATGACCGCCTGCACCTGGCCGCCGATCCAGACCGTGCCCTGCGCATCGACCTGCACCTGCACGCGGCCATCGCGGCCGACTTCGCGGCCCTGGCTTGCCACGTAGTGACCCTCGCGGCCGGGCAGGGCATCGCGCTGCCGCAGCCAGGCACCGATCAGGGCATTGGCGCTGCCGGTAACCGGGTCCTCCGGTACGGCGGCCGCATCAGCGGGGCAGAATGCGCGCACCACCCGGGTATGGTCGGTGCCCGCTTCGTCGGCGAACACGGCCAAGCCGGTGGCATCGGTGGCAAGGCTCCAGTCGGCCAGCGCTGCCATGTCCGGCGCCAGGTTGCGTACGGCGGAGGCGTCGCGCAGCGGCAGCAGCCACCAGCGTGCGCCGTTGTCCCAGAGTTCGGGTACGTGCCCGCTGGCAGCCAGCGCCAGCAGCGCTTCCGGCGCTCTGTCCGCCGCTGTGTCCAGTTGCTGCGCCGTTGGGCTGGCCAGCTGGATCTGCAGTGCCTCGGCCGGGCCGCTCACCCGTACCGGCAGCAACCCCGCCGCGCATTGCTGCAGCAGGGCACCGTCGCGTGGTTGCGCCAGGCCGCAGATCACCGCCGCCCAGGCGGCGCCGACGCTGGGGTGGCCGGCAAATGCCAGCTCGCGGGTCGGGGTGAAGATGCGGATGTGGTAATCGGCGCCGGGCGCGCTGGGGCGCAGGAAGAACACCGTCTCGGACAGGTTCAGCCAGGCGGCCAGGGCCTGCATCTGGCTGCTGGAGAGCTCGTCGGCGTCCAGGATGGCGCCCAGTGGGTTGCCGGTGCCGGGGCGGGGGGCGAAGACATCGAGCTGCAGGTAACGGAGGACGGCCATCTACGGGGATATTGCGCTTAGAATCAAAGGTTCCGCCCCCGAGGGCGGCTTCCCCACATTCTACATAGCCAATCCATGTCAGCTTCCCCCCTTGTCGATCGTTGGATCGTACTGAAGTTCGGCGGCACCTCTGTGTCGCGTCGTCATCGCTGGGACACGATCGGGAAGCTGGCGAAAAAACGTGCGGAAGAAACCGGCTCGCGCGTGCTGGTGGTGGTTTCGGCGCTGTCCGGGGTCACCAACGAACTGACCGCGATCGCCGATGGCGCGCCGGACAGCCGTGATCGCGTGGCGGCGCTGGTCGAACGCCACGAGGCCTTCCTGGTTGAACTCGGCCTGGGCCGCGAGGTGCTGGCCGAGCGCCTGGCGACGCTGCAGGGGCTGCTCGACGACGCGCGCGCGGCCACCCGGCCGCTGCAGTGGCAGGCCGAAGTGCTGGGCCAGGGCGAACTGCTGTCCTCCACCCTGGGCGCGGCTTATCTGCACGCTTCGGGCCTGGACATGGGCTGGATGGATGCCCGCCAGTGGCTGGACGCGATGCCGCCGCAGCCAAACCAGAGCGACTGGTCGCAGCGCCTGTCGGTGAACTGCCAGTGGCGTGCCGATGCGGAGTGGATGCAGCGCTTCCGCGCGCAGCCGACCCGCCTGCTGATCACCCAGGGTTTCATCTCGCGGCATGCCGATGGCGGTACCGCCATCCTCGGCCGTGGTGGCTCGGATACCTCGGCGGCGTACTTCGGCGCGCTGCTCGGCGCCAGCCGCGTGGAGATCTGGACCGATGTGCCGGGCATGTTCAGCGCCAACCCGAAGGACGTGCCGGACGCGCGCCTGCTGACCCGCCTGGACTATTACGAGGCGCAGGAAATCGCCACCACTGGCGCCAAGGTGTTGCACCCGCGCTCGATCAAGCCGTGCCGCGATGCCGGCGTGCCGATGGCCATCCTCGATACCGAGCGCCCGGAACTGCCGGGCACCAGCATCGATGGCAGCGCTGCGCCGGTCCCGGGCGTGAAGGCGATCAGCCGCCGCAACGGCATCGTGCTGGTGTCGATGGAAGGCATCGGCATGTGGCAGCAGGTCGGCTTCCTGGCCGATGTGTTCAACCTGTTCAAGAAGCATGGCCTGTCGGTGGACCTGATCGGTTCGGCCGAAACCAACGTCACCGTATCGCTGGATCCGTCCGAGAACCTGGTCAACACCGATGTGCTGGCCGCGCTGTCGGCCGACCTGTCGCAGATCTGCAAGGTGAAGGTGATCGTGCCGTGCGCGGCGATCACCCTGGTTGGTCGCGGCATGCGCTCGCTGCTGCACAAGCTGTCGGACGTGTGGGCCACATTCGGCCGCGAGCGCGTGCACATGATCTCGCAGTCGTCCAACGACCTGAACCTGACCTTCGTCATCGACGAAGCCGATGCCGATGGCCTGCTGCCGATCCTGCACGCCGAGCTGATCGACAGCGGTGCGATGCCGGTGGAAGAGACCGAAGTGTTCGGCCCACGCTGGCGCGAGATCGCCGGCACCGTGCGCCCGCGTGGCACGCCGTGGTGGCGGGGCCAGCGGGCGCACCTGCTGCAGCTGGCCGACGCCGGTACGCCGCGCTATGTCTACCACCTGCCGACCGTGCGCGCCCGTGCCCGCGCGCTGGCCGCGATCAAGCCGATCGACCAGCGCTACTACGCGATCAAGGCCAACAGCCACCCGGCCATCCTGCAGCTGCTGGAAGCCGAGGGCTTCGGCCTTGAGTGTGTATCGCACGGCGAACTGAAGCACGTGTTCCAGCACCTGCCGGAACTGTCGCCCAAGCGCGTGCTGTTCACCCCCAGCTTCTGCCCGCGCAGCGAGTACGAAGCCGCGTTCGCGCTGGGCGTGACCGTCACCGTCGACAACGTCGAAGCGCTGCAGCGCTGGCCGGACCTGTTCCGCAACCGCGAGCTGTGGCTGCGCGTGGATCTGGGCCGTGGCGAAGGCCACCATGCCAAGGTCCGCACCGGCGGCAAGGACTCCAAGTTCGGCCTGCCGATCGCCCGCGTCGATGAGTTCGTGCGCGCGGCCACCGATCTGGGCAGCCGCGTGGTCGGCCTGCATGCGCATCTGGGCAGCGGCGTGGAAACCGCACAGCACTGGCGCCTGATGTGCGATGAGCTGGCCGGTTTCGCCCGCCGCATCGGCAGCGTGCACACCATCGATATCGGCGGTGGCCTGCCGATTCCGTACAGCGACGAAGACGAGCCGTTCGACCTGGACGCCTGGGCCGAGGGCCTGGCCGAGGTCAAGGCGCTGCATCCGGCATTCCGCCTGGCGATCGAGCCGGGCCGCTACCTGGTGGCCGAGTCCGGCGTGCTGCTGACCCATGTCACCCAGGTGGTGGAGAAGGACGGCGTGCGCCGTGTTGGTCTGGACGCCGGCATGAACGCACTGATGCGCCCGGCCCTGTACGACGCCTGGCACGACATCGAGAACCTCAGCCGCCAGGGCGGTTATGCCGAAGCGGCATTCGACGTGGTCGGCCCGATCTGCGAATCCAGCGATGTGTTCGGCAAGCGCCGCAAGCTGCCGGTGTCGACCGCACCGGACGACGTGATGCTGATCGCCGATGCCGGCGCCTACGGCTATTCGATGGCCAACACCTACAACCAGCGGATGCTGCCGCGCGAAGACGTGATCGAATGACCACCGCGCGCGCCCTGCACCCGCCCACCGACACGCCCCGCGCCATCGCGCGGGCCCGTGCCTGACCGGATACACCATGACTGCTTTCGACAAACACCAGGTTTCCCGCTTCCGCTTCGTCCGCTGCGAATTCGCCGCGGACACCGGCGTGGCCAAGCTGGTCTACGCCTTTGATGACGGCCCGGAGATGGTGGAAACCATCACCGTGCCGGGCGCCCCGTTCGTGCTGGACGAAGCGCGTACCGCCGCTGTGCAGCGCGCGCTGCAGCTGCTGCATCTGATCGCCGGTGTCAGCTACTACAAGGCGGGCGTGCCGGAGACGGTCAGCATCGACAGCTACGCCATCGATGCCGATACCGCTGCGCTGGTGGAGACGGTCTACCTCAACGGCCTGGGTGAATTCGCGTACCGCAATGGCCTGAACCTGCGCGGGCGCTTCCGCCTGCCGGTGCAGGGCGAGGCAGTGCAGGCGCCGGTGCTGGGCCTGCAGCCGCACGCGCTGGTGGCGATCGGTGGCGGCAAGGATTCGCTGGTCAGCATCGAAGCGCTGCGCCGTGCCGGCGTGGACGAGACGGTGACCTGGATCGGTGGCTCGCAGCTGATCCGTGCCTGCGCTGAACGCACCGGCCTGCCGACGCTGAACCTGGGCCGCGCGCTGGCGCCGGAACTGTTCGAGCTGAACCGCCAGGGTGCGTGGAACGGGCATATCCCGGTCACTGCGGTGAACTCGGCGATCATGGTGCTGGCCGCGCTGCTGCAGGGCGTGGACCAGGTGGTGTTCTCCAACGAACGTTCGGCCAGCTACGGCAGCCAGATTCCGGGCACCGGCGAAGTGAACCACCAGTGGTCCAAGGGCTGGGCATTCGAGCAGGCGTTCGGCAGCCATGTGCAGACGCACGTAGCGGCGGACCTGCAGTACTACTCGCTGCTGCGCCCGATGTCGGAGCTTGCAGTGGCCCGCCAGTTCGCCAAGACCGATTTCTACGACGCGCATTTCTCCAGCTGCAACCGCAACTTCCACATCCTCGGCGAGCGCCCGGTGAACCGCTGGTGCGGTGTCTGCCCGAAGTGCCATTTCGTGTTCCTGGCGCTGGCCCCGTTCATGCCCAAGACGCGCCTGGTGCGCATCTTCGGCCGCAACCTGCTGGACGATGCCGAGCAGGCCGGCGGCTTCGACGCGCTGCTGGAATTCCAGGACCACAAGCCGTTCGAGTGCGTGGGCGAAGGCCGCGAATCGCGTGCGGCGATGGCGACCCTGGCGCAGCGCCCGGAGTGGAAGGAAGACGTGCTGGTGAAGCGCTTCTGCAATGAGATCCAGCCGCAGCTGGATGCCGCCGAACTGGAACTGGCACCGCTGCTGCAGCTGCAGGGCGAGCATCGCGTTCCGGCTGCGCTGTGGGAACGGGTGCGTGAAGATTTCGAAGCTTGAAGGAAAGCGCGTTGCGCTGTGGGGCTGGGGCCGTGAGGGCCGTGCGGCATTTGCGGTGCTGCGTGAGCGCCTGCCGGCACTGCCGCTGAGCCTGTTCTGCCCGGCGGCCGAAGTGGAGTCCGCGCGTGCGGAAACACAGGGCGTGCTGGACGTGCGTGGTGAGCCGTCGGCCGAGGCGCTGGCTGCCTTCGATGTGGTGATCAAATCGCCCGGCATCAGCCCGTACCAGCCGATCGCGCTGGCCGCGGCGGCGCAGGGCACCACTTTCATCGGTGGCACCGCGCTGTGGTTTGCCGAGCATGCGGGTGCCGATGGCATCGTGCACGACACCGTGTGCGTGACCGGCACCAAGGGCAAGAGCACCACCACCGCGCTGGTCGCGCACCTGCTGCGTGCCGCCGGCCACCGCACCGGCCTGGTCGGCAACATCGGCCTGCCGCTGCTGGAAGTGCTGGATCCGCAGCCCACGCCCGAGTACTGGGCGGTGGAACTGTCCAGCTACCAGACCGGCGAAGTGGCACGCAGTGGCGCCCACCCGCAGGTGGCGGTGGTGCTGAACCTGTTCCCCGAACACCTGGACTGGCATGGCAGCGAACAACGTTACATCGAGGACAAGCTGCGGCTGGTGACTGAAGCCGCACCGCGCATCGCCGTGCTCAATGCCGCCGATCCGCATCTGGCTGCGCTGTCGCTGCCCGATAGCGAAGTGGTCTGGTTCAACCAGCCGCAGGGCTGGCATATGCGCGGTGACATCGTGCATCGCGGCGAGCAGGCCGTGTTCGATACCCGCAACACGCCGCTGCCGGGTCGCCACAACCGCGGCAACCTTTGTGCGGTACTGGCGGCGCTGGAAGCGCTGGGGCTGGACGCCGTGGCGCTGGCACCGGCGGTGCAGGATTTCCGTCCGCTGCCGAATCGCCTGCAGCGCATCGGCGCGGCCGATGGCCTGACCTACGTCAACGATTCGATCAGCACCACGCCGCATGCCAGCCTGGCCGCGCTGGAGTGCTTCGCCGGGCAGCGCATCGCGTTGCTGGTGGGCGGGCATGACCGTGGCCTGGACTGGACCGATTTCATGCAGCACATGGCGCACGACGTGCCGCCGGTGGAGATCGTGACGATGGGCAGCAACGGCCCG
The DNA here is from genome assembly GCF_056486185.1 of Stenotrophomonas sp. 28608_Sma. NCBI lineage: Bacteria > Pseudomonadati > Pseudomonadota > Gammaproteobacteria > Lysobacterales > Lysobacteraceae > Stenotrophomonas > Stenotrophomonas sp. 28608_Sma. The sequence goes on from NZ_CM151308.1 coordinate 1,190,600, forward strand.
CGCATCCACGCGATGCTGCAGCCGCTGGCCGATGCTGGTCGCTTCGGTCTGCACGCGGCGGCGGATCTGCCCGAGGCAATGGCGCTGGCACGTGCCGCGTTGGGTTCTGAAGGCGGGGTGGTATTGCTGTCGCCGGGCGCGCCGAGCTTTGGTGCCTACCGGGATTACGTGGCGCGTGGCCGTCATTTCGCTGAGCTGGCTGGGTTTGACCCGGAGAGCATCAGCGCGATTCCCGGGCTGGGTATCGCTTGAAGGTAGTGCCGGCCGCTGGCCGGCAACCTCCGGAGAAATTCATCCACGCATGGCGTGGATCTACTGTTCGTCTTCGATGAACGCGTAGCCGCCTTCGATCAGCTGCTGCAGGTACGCATCGAAGCTGGGCGCGATCACCGCATAGCTGTCCGGATCGTGCAGGTAGCGCACCACCTGGCCGACCGCGCCGCCCGGCGCGGGATCAAAATCCAGGTACAGCATCGAGGTGCCGCCGTTGTTCATGCAGTGCGAGAAGCACAGGCGGCGGTTCATCGGCAGATCGGCGTCGATGCCCTCACCCAGGATCTCTGGCTCGTCATCCAGCCACTCTTCGTAGATCGAACGGATGCTGTCGTCCCACTGCTGCTGGTCTTCGAAGATCTGCGCAACCGAACGCAGGTAGTAGGGATAGCCGCCGTCCTCCACGTCCGAGCCGAGCACCAGCACGCAGACCTCGCCGCCGGGGTACTCACGGAAGTGGGTGCCATCCACGCGGGACAACAGTTCCAGCAGGCTGTCTGGCACCTGAGGCCACTGCGCACGCAGGCGCTGCAGGTCTTCGCCGCTGGCGCCCTGCACGTGGGCCCACTGCGGGGCATCCTCGGCAGGCAGGCGGGGGATCAGGCCAGACAGGAAGCGATCAACAAGGTTCATGCAGAAAAAAGGGGACGGAGGGGATTAAGTCGTATCCAACCACACCTGCGTCACGTCGCCAATGCAGAATGCGACGCGGGAGGGGCGAATACGGCTTAATCCCCTCCGTCCCCTTTTTCTTGCGGAGCAGGCGCATGAATCGTTGGCGATGCAGTGTGGCGGTGGTTCTGGGGCTGGCGGCGATGCCGGCGTGGGCGGCGATGAAGACGCAGCCGGTGGAGTGGAAGCACCAGGGCACGACTTTCAGCGGCGTGCTGGTCTATGACGACGGCGACAACGATAAGCGCCCCGGGCTGGTGATGGTGCCGAACTGGAAAGGCGTGAACGAATCGGCGGTCGAGAAGGCCAAGCAGCTGGCCGGCGATGACTATGTGGTGCTGGTGGCCGATGTCTACGGCAAGAGCGTGCGGCCGAAGACCGATGCCGAGGCCGGGCCGGTGGCGACCAAGCTCCGCAATGATCGGCCGCTGCTGCGTGCGCGTGCGCTGGAGGCGGTGAACGTGCTCAAGGCCCAGGCCGGCAAGGCACCGCTGGATGCCAGCCGGATCGGTGCGGTGGGCTTCTGTTTCGGTGGCACCACGGTGCTGGAGCTGGCCCGTGCCGGTGCGCCGCTGGCAGGGGTGGTCAGCCTGCACGGCGGGCTGGGTTCGCCGCTGCCGGCACAGGCTGGTGGCAGCCACCCGTCGGTGCTGGTGCTCAATGGCGCCGACGACACCAGCGTGACCGCCGAGGACATCGCCGGCTTCCAGAAGGAAATGAACGCGGCCAAGGTCGACTGGGAATTCACCAACTACAGCGGCGCGGTGCACTGCTTCGCCGAGCGCGATGCCAACAGTCCGCCAGGCTGCCAGTACAACGAACGGGCGGCCAAGCGCGCCTGGAAAGCGCTGGATGAGTTCTTCGAGGAGCGCTTCGAGAAATGTTGATCCGTGCAGCGGTAGTGCCGGCCGCTGACCGGCATTCCCGTGACATCCGCAGCATCATGAGGTTGCCGGCCAGCGGCCGGCACTACAATGCGGTAAACGCGATCGGTCGGTAGTCACCGATGTTTCCGTGCCGACCGTTGGTCGGCACACCTCAACCCATCAATGCGAGCGCTGCACCGCGTAGCGGGCCAGGCCGCGCAGGGCAGCCACGGCATCATTGTCGGCCAGGCCATCGAGCGCGCGCTCGGCGGCCTCGGCATATTCCTCGGCACGCGCGCGGCTGTACTCCAGCCCGCCGGTAGCGCGGATCGCGGCCAGCACTTCCGGCATCGCCGAGGCGTCGCCGTCCTGCACGATGGTGCGCAGGCGCTCGCGGGTGGCGTCGTCGGAGTGGGCCATCGCGTGGATCAGCGGCAGCGTCGCCTTGCCCTCGGCGAGGTCGTCACCCAGGTTCTTGCCCAGCTCCTCGGCATTGGCCGAATAGTCCAGCACGTCGTCGGCAATCTGGAACGCGTAGCCCAGGTGCATGCCGTAGTCGAACAGGGCCTGCTGGGTGGCTTCATCCACGCCGCTGGCCAGCGCGCCCAGGCGGGTGCCGGCGGCGAACAGCACCGCGGTCTTGCGCTCGATCACGCGCAGGTAGGCGGCTTCGTCGGTATCCGGGTTGTGCACGTGCAGCAGCTGCAGCACTTCACCCTCGGCGATGCGGTTGGTGGCATCGGCCAGGATCTGCATCACCGACATGCGCTCCAGCTCGACCATCAGCTGGAAGCTGCGTGAGTACAGGAAGTCGCCGACCAGCACGCTGGGCGCGTTGCCCCACAGCGCGTTGGCGGTGCTGCGGCCACGGCGCAGGCTGGATTCGTCCACCACGTCGTCGTGCAGCAGGGTGGAGGTGTGGATGAACTCGATGATCGCCGCCAACTGGTGGTGGTCCGGACCGGCCTGGCCGACCGCATGGCCGGCCAGCATCACCAGCATCGGGCGCAGGCGCTTGCCGCCGGCGGAAATGATGTGGTCGGCGATCTGGTTGATCAGCACGACGTCCGAGGACAGGCGGCGCCGGATCAGGGCGTCGACGGCGGCCATGTCGGCCGCGGCAAGCGACTGGATCTGGGGCAGGCCCAGGGCGGGACGGGTGTCTTCGGTGATGGTCATGCGATCAGGCTTTCAGGCTCATCGCTGATTATAGGCGTTGCCTGTGAATTCGGGCGCAAACCGGGCAGGCCGGCGTCCGCGGCCCGGCCACGGATGCCGCCTGCGTGAATACGTATGCAGGTTGCGCCATGCCCGTGAGGCCACCGCTAAGCTTGCGGCATCAGGATTTCGGCCCGCTCCCGGCGGGTCCCGCACGCCCGGAGGGGGGCTGTCGATGTCGCACTATCCATGGTGGCGCGGAGCCGTCATCTACCAGATCTACCCGCGCAGTTTCCTTGACGCCAACGGCGACGGGGTAGGCGACCTGCCGGGCATCATCCAGCGCCTGGACCACATCGCAACGCTGGGCGTGGACGCGATCTGGATCTCGCCGTTCTTCAAATCGCCGATGGCCGACTTCGGCTACGACATCGCCGACTACCGCGACGTCGACCCGCTGTTCGGCAGCCTGGACGACTTCGACCGTCTGCTGGCCAAGGCCCACGGCCTGGGCCTGAAGGTGATGATCGATCAGGTACTGAGCCACACCTCGATCGAGCACGCCTGGTTCCGCGAGAGCCGCCAGGATCGTAGCAACCCGAAGGCGGACTGGTACGTCTGGGCCGACCCGCGCGAGGACGGCACGCCGCCCAACAACTGGCTGTCGCTGTTCGGCGGCTGCGCCTGGCAGTGGGAGCCGCGCCGCGAGCAGTACTACCTGCACAACTTCCTGGTCGACCAGCCGGACCTGAACTTCCATCACCCGGACGTGCAGCAGGCGACCCTGGACAACGTGCGCTTCTGGCTGGACCGCGGCGTGGATGGCTTCCGCCTGGATGCGATCAACTTCTGCTTCCATGACGCGCAGCTGCGCGACAACCCGGCCAAGCCGGCGGAGAAGCGCTTCGGTCGCGGCTTCAGCCCGGACAACCCGTACGCCTACCAGTACCACTATTACAACAATACCCAGCCGGAGAACCTGCCGTTCCTGGAGCGGCTGCGCGCGCTGCTGGACGAGTACCCGGGGGCGGTCAGCCTGGGCGAGATCTCCTCGGAGGACTCGCTGGCCACCACCGCCGAGTACACCCGCGATGGCCGCCTGCACATGGGCTACAGCTTCGAGCTGCTGGTGGACGACTACAGCGCGGCCTATATCCGCGACACGGTCTCGCGGCTGGAAGCGGCGATGACCGAAGGCTGGCCGTGCTGGGCGGTTTCGAATCACGACGTGGAGCGGGCGGTCAGCCGCTGGGGCGGCCACCCGGCCGACCCGCGCCTGGCGCGGATGCTGGTGGCGATGCTGTGCTCGCTGCGCGGCTCGGTCTGCCTGTACCAGGGCGAGGAACTGGGCCTGGCCGAGGCCGAGGTGCCGTTCGAGGCCCTGCAGGACCCCTATGGCATCACCTTCTGGCCCAACTTCAAGGGCCGCGATGGCTGCCGGACCCCCTTGCCGTGGACCGACGCGCCGCTGGCCGGTTTCACCGCCGGCCAGCCGTGGCTGCCGATCCCGCCCGAGCACCGTGCCGCGGCCGTGGCGGTGCAGGAGCGCGACCCGGACTCGGTCCTGGCTGCGTTCTGCGGGTTCCTGGCCTGGCGGCATAGCCAGCCGGCACTCCTGCATGGCAGCATCCGATTCATCGAAAGCGCCGAGCCAGTGCTGCTGTTCGAGCGTATGCTTGCAGATGAAACCCTCCTGCTGGCCTTCAACCTGTCGGCCGAAGCGGTGAGCCATCCGCTGCCGCCGGGCAACTGGCAGCAGGTGGCGGTGCCGGGCCCGGATGCGGGCACGGTGCAGGGCAATGAACTCCAGCTGCCGCCGCGCGCGGTGTATTGCGCCCGACGCAGCTGACCGTTTTCTCCGGTGGCGGTACTTGCGGGGACGGGGCCGAAGCGCCCCGTCCCTTTTTTGTGGGTGGGATGCCGGTGAAGGGCATTCGCGCAAAAGAAAGCCCGCTGCCTGCGCAGCGGGTTTCCGGTCCTGCTCCCTGTTTTCTGTTGCCGGCCAGCGGCCGGCACTACCGGGTCCGGGTTGCCGGGCGCGGCCCGGCGCTACCTCAGAACTTGTAGTTCACGCCCAGCATGTAGGTGCGGCCCCACTCGATGTATTCCAGCGGGCGGTCCTTGCTGCCGGCGTAGGTGCGGTACGGTTCGTTGGTCAGGTTGCTGCCCTGCAGCAGCAGGGTCAGCCCGCGCAGGCTGCTGCTGTCGCTGAAGGTGTAGCTGACCTGTGCATCGGTCACGTTCTCGCCCACCACGTAACGCAGCGTGCGGTTGCCGTTGAAGTTGCCGATCTCACCGATGAAGTCCGAGCGGCGGCGCTGGCTCACGCGTGCTTCAAAGCCACTGCGCTCGTAGTAGGCGGTGAAGTTGTACACGCGCTTGGACAGGCCCGGCAGGCTGATCGGGTCGGTGCCCACACTGGAGGCACTCTCCGGATCCAGGATGGTGATGTCGCTCTTGTTGAAGGTCGCGCTGGCCTGCACGCCGAAGCCGCGCAGGCTGTCGGTCAGCATCTCCAGCGGGAACGACCCGGTCAGCTCCAGCCCCTTCAACGTGCCGCCCTTGCCGTTCTGCGGCGTGGAGAAGGTGCCGGTGGTCAGCACCGGTGCGGTCATGCCCGGCGGTGGCACGTAGTTGCCGAGCAGGCCGCTGAAGTCGTAGTTGTCCACCGACTGCGTGTAGACGTAGCTCTTCAGGTCCTTGTAGAAGATCGCCGCAGCCACGTAGGCCTTCTCGCCGAAGTACTTCTCATAGGACAGATCCAGCGCGGTGGCGCGCCACGGATCCAGCAGCGGATTGCCACCGCTGCCACCGGGGCGGCCGTTGTTGGTATCCACGCCGAATTCCAGGCCGGCACGCATCTGGTCCACGCGCGGGCGCGCGACCTGCTTGGCGGCGGCGAAGCGCAGCGTCTGCTGGTGCGGGAACATGAACACCAGGTTCAAGCTTGGCAGCCAATCCTTGTAGGTCTTGCCGGCAGAGAAGGGCTGGATGTTGCTGCCCGCCGGCTGCGAGCTGTCCCAGTAGCGCGAGTCCGAGCTCTGGTCGGTGTGCTGCATCTGCACGCCGATGTTGCCGCGCACGCCGACCACGCCGATGTCGGTGTTGATGTTCAGGCGTGCCCACGCCGTGGTGATCTTCTCCTCGACCGTCCAGGATTTCGGAATCAGGTAGTCCAGGTTGTCGACCAGGTTGAAGGTCATGTAACGACCGACAGCTGCCGGCACATTCCACGACGGGATGTAGCCGATGCCGGCGAAACCGAGGTTGACCGGGCGGTACTGCAGGTCCGGTGCGATGGTGGATTCGCCTTGGGCGCCGAGCAGGATGTTGCCTTCGGCCTGAGCCTTCTGCTTGCGACGGTCGGCATAGTTCACGCCCACGTCCACATCCGAGAACCAGCTGGACATGGCCTCGGGAACCGGCAGCGTCGCCGCCAGCTTGGCGCCCTTCAAGCGGTCTTCGACCTCCGGCACCTTGCCGTAGCCGGAACCATAGATCGTGTTGGTCAGGAACAGGCTGTCCGGATTGGAATAGTCGCGCCCCGGCGTGATCTGCGAGAAGCTGTTGTTGTTCACCACCAGGCCGATCGTGTCGAACTGCGGGCGCGGCACCAGCTGCAGGTTGTTCTCCAGGTTGATCTCGCGGCGGGTTGCCTTCGAATAGTTCAGGTCGGCGACCAGCTTCACGCCACCGACGTTGAACTCGTTGTTCCAGCCGAACGCATCGATCTTGTCCTTGCGCTTGTTGTACATGCCGCGCACCAGCGGGTACGCATTGTTGATCGTGCCACCGGTGAAGCTGCCATCGGCATTGCGGCCGACATTGCTGAACACCGGCAGGATCGCGTTGGGATTGTTGCTGTCCTCGCCGTTGCCGCTGAGGCTCAGCTCGAACTGGTTGGCGGTGTCGATCTGCTCGGCTTCGGTGTGGAACGCATCGAAGGTGCTGGTCCAGCTGTTGCTGGGGCGGAACTGGATCGTTGCCATCACGCCGTCGCGCTTGTTGTTGCCGGTGCGGCGCAGGGCCTTGATGCCATCGGTGAAGTAGGTGCCAGGTGCGATTCCGCGACGCTCGCCCTTGTCGGTGTGTTCGGTGGTCCAGGGCTCGTACAGGCCGACCTGGTTCTCCTGGATCGGCATGTCGCTGTGCGCATAACCAATGGCGATGCCCAGGGTGTTGTCGAAGAACTGGTCGATGTAGCTGGCGCTGAAACGGTTGCCATACGGGTCGATGTTGGCAGCGCGGCCCAGGGAGCTCTTCTGGTAGCGGCCGCTGACCGCGATCACCCGCTCGCCGAAGCTGAGCGGGCGTGCGGTCTGCATGTCGATGGTGCCCGACAGGCCCTGGCCGACCAGCGCCGCGTCCGGGGTCTTGTACACGGTCACGCCGTTGACCAGCTCGGACGGGTACTGGTCGAATTCGACGCCGCGGTTGTCGCCGGTGCTGACCACTTCACGGCCATTGAGCAGGGTGGTGGCGAAGTCGGGCGACAGGCCACGCACACTGATCACCTGCGCACGGCCGGCCACGCGCTGGGCAGCCAGGCCGGGCAGGCGCGAGATGGATTCGGCGATGCTGACGTCGGGCAGTTTGCCGATGTCTTCGGCGGAGATCGCTTCGACCACCGAGGTGGCGTCCTGCTTGATCGCGATTGCGTTCTCGATGCCGCGGCGGATGCCGGTGACCTGCACCGTATCCAGGTTGGTGGCGGCGGTGGCGGCCGGCGTGGTGGTGCTCTGCGTGGACTGTGCCGACGCCAGCGTCGGCGCCAGGACAACGGCCAGCGCGATGCTCAGCGCGCTGCGCTTGTGGTTCAACATTTTCCCCTCCCAGGCAATGTTGCAGATCGATTCGTGAACGTCCCGGAGTGACCGTGGACGTGCGACGCGGTGGCCGCTGTCGTCGCCGCTATGGTAGGCAGCGCGTTCTTCGCGGGAATCACCCTGCATACGTATTCAATGGCGTTTGCAGGGATGTAATCGCTTTCAGGTTCTGTTTGCGGTAATGCCGGCCGCTGGCCGGCAATCGCGTTCACCGGGTTGCCGTCCAGCGGCCGGCACTACCGCGGCATTCAAAGCGGCGTGAAACGAATGGCCTGCCCACCCCCCGGTGCCAGCACCAGCGTCAGCTCGTCGGCGCTGGTCACCTCTCGGGTTTCGCGCGCGAATGCGAAGGGATTGCTGCGGAAATCCGCGCCCTCGCCATCGCGGTAGATCTCGGCGCGATAGCGCACGCCCGGCTCCAGGAAGCCCAGCGACACCGGCAGCACACGGCCGTGCTCGTCGGTGATGCTGCCCAGGAACCAGTCGCGGCTGTCGCGGTCGCGGCGCACGATCGTCACGTAGTCGCCCACTTCGCCATCGAGCACGCGGCTCTGCTCCCAGTCCACCGCCACGTCCTCGATGAAGCGGAATGCCTCGCGGTGCTGCAGGTAGTGCTCGGGCAGGTCGGCGGCCATCTGGATCGGGCTGTACAGCACCACGTACAGCGCCAGCTGGCGGGCCAGCGTGCTGGGGATGGCCTGGCCGTGGCGGCCCTTCAGGCTGAGGATGCCGGGGGTGTAATCCATCGGCCCGGCCAGCATGCGGGTGAACACCAGGTTGACCTCATGTTCCGGCGGGTTCGGCGGCTGGCCCCAGGCGTTGTACTCCATGCCGCGTGCGCCTTCGCGCGAGATCCAGTTGGGATAGGTGCGGCGTAGGCCGGTGTCCTTGATCGGCTCATGCGGGTTCACCGACAGATGGCGGTGTGCCGATTCCTGGACCACCTTCAGGTGGTGGCGCGCCATGAACTGCCCGTCATGCCACTCACGCCACAGCGGGCCGCCCGAGGGATTGCGGCGGTCGACCTGACCGTCGTCGCAGACGTAGCCGGTCTTGAACTGGTCCACGCCCAGCCGCGCGTACAGGTCCAGCGCAGCGTCCAGCTGCTCCTCGTAGTGCTCGATGGCGCAGCCGGTTTCATGGTGGCCGATCAGGTGCACGCCCTTGTTCTGGCCATACGCCGACAGCGCTTCAATGTCGAAATCGGGCGTGGCACGGGTGAAATCGAAGTCGTAGCCATTGCCCACCCACATGCCGTCCCAGCCCGGATTCCAGCCTTCCACCAGCACGCCACGGAAGCCGTGCGCGGCGGCGAAGTCGATCACCTTCTTCGTCTTCGCGGTGGTGGCCGCATGCTTCGGCCCGGTCGCCCAGCTCTCGTTGTCCAGGTGCATCGACCACCACACCCCCAGGTACTTGGCCGGCTTCACCCAGCTCACATCACCCAGCGCATTGGGTTCGTTGAGGTTGAGGATCAGGTCCGATTCGACCAGGCCACCGGCACGGTCGGCAATCTGCAGCGTGCGCCACGGCGTGGCGAAGGGCAGGGCGCGGCGCACCTTCCAGCCTTCGGCCGAGGGCGAGAGCTGCGCGCGCAGGCGCTGGCCTTCGGTGCGGCGCAGCCACATGCCGGCGTAGTCCACCAGCGCGGCCTCATGGATCGCCACGTGCAGGCCGTCGCGGCTGCGCAGGGTCATCGGTGTATGCACCAGCGGAACCTCGCGCAGCGGCGTGCGCTGGTACAGGTACTCGTAGTGGATCGGTTCGCCGGCAGGGATCCACCACGCGGTGGAATCCTGCGCGATGGCGAACTCGGTCAGCTCGTCATCGATGATCGCTTCGTGCAGGTTCGGCTGCTCGGGGAACACATAGCGGAAGCCAACGCCATCGTCGTAGACGCGGAACACCACGTCCAGCCGCCGCTTGCTGCCGGTGGTTTCGGCCAGCTGCACGGTCAGTTCGTTGAAACGGTTGCGGGTAATCCGGCGCTCGCCCCAGGGCTGTTCCCAGCGGTCATCGACGCTGCGTTGCTGTTGGCCGAGCAGGGCGAAATCCCGGTCCAGGCGCCCATCGCGCAAGGCAAAGCCCAGCTTCGAATCTTCCACCACGGTCTCGCCGAAACGCTCGACGCGATAGCGCGCGGCGCCACCGTCCAGCACCAGGCTGACCTTGAGCACCTTTCCCGGTGATTCGACGCTGGCCACCTGCGGCGCGGCCTGCGCCAGCGTGGCCAGGCCCAGCAGAGCCAGACCGAGCAGGTGCGCGAACACCGCGCGTACAGCAGTGGGTGACATCGGCATTTCCCCTCCCAAGGCGCCGTTGGCAGACCCGGACCATAAGCCAGCGCGGCAGGCCCGCTACCGTGCAACGCCATGAATACGTATGCAGCTGGACGCAGCCGACAGCCCCGCGTCTACCATGGGGCCAAGGCACCTTGAGGGAGGGGCCGCGCCCGCCCGCCGGCAACGACGGTGCGGACCTACAACGCGTGCAGAGAGGGAGGGAGGCCGACGGGCGCAAGCCGGTCCGCCGCTTCGATGCTGAAGATCATTTGCCTGACCGCTGCCCTGGGGGCAGCGCTGGGATCGACCGCGCAGGCGGCCGACCTGCAATTCGACGGCCGCCATGCGCGTGCCGAAGCCGCTGCCAACGGCAGCTTCGTGCTGCATGCGCCGAAGGGTGAGGTGCGTATCGCGCCCATGCCGATGCGCAGCCAGACCGGCAGCGTGATGTTCGATGCGCTGTTCGCGCTGGCCCAGCAGGAGATGGACCAGGACCGCGTGGATGCGATCCGCGATCCCGCGTTCGACGAAGGCCGGCCGGTGCCGTGCGAGTGCTTCCAGACGGGCGCGCGCTGGCCCTACGTGTGGACCCGCGATGTCAGCTTCGCCGCCGACCTGGCGCTGGCGCGGCTGGATCCGCAGCGCACCCGGCAGTCGCTGCAGTTCAAGCTGTCGGCAGCGCGCGATGGCCATATGCCCGGCCTGTTCGTCGCTCAGGACACCGGTTCCGGCGGCAGCTGGCCGATCAGCAGCGACCGCGTGGTGTGGTTCCTGGCGGCACGTCACCTGCTGGAAGATCGCGCGTTTGCCGACCAGGTCTGGCAGGCGCTGCAGGGCACGCTGGCGCAGGATCGCGCGATGGTGTTCGACGCGCAGATGGGCCTGTACCGTGGCGAGACCTCGTTCCTGGACTGGCGTGAGCAGACCTATCCGGACTGGACCCGCGAGGACGTGCGCTTCATCGGTGATTCCTATGCGCTGTCCACCAACGTGCTGCACTACCAGGCACTGCGCCTGGCCGAACGCCTGGCCGGCCAGCACGGCGACGCCCGCGCAGCCGACTACAAGGCCTGGGCCGATGCGCTGGCGCAGCAGATCGATGCGCGCTTCTGGCGCGAGGATATCGGCCAGTACATGAGCTACATCGGCGAAGCCGCGCACCCGGTGCCGTACGCCAAGGTCGATCTGCTTGGCCTGTCGCTGGGCATCCTCGCCGAGGTGCTGCCGCCGGAGCGCGCGCGCCGTGCACTGGCTGCCTACCCGATGGGGCCAGCCGGCAGCCCAGTGGTGTGGCCGCAGGAGGTGCAGCAGCCGATCTACCACAACCGCGCGATCTGGCCGTTCGTCAGTGCCTACTCGCTGCGTGCCGCACGGCAGCTGGATGATGCGCCGCGCATCGCCGCCGAGATCCGTTCGCTGATGCAGGGCGCTGCGCTGGCCGGTTCCAACATGGAAAACTACGAACTGGTCAGCCAGGCCGTGCATGTCGAGGAAGGTGCGCTGAGCGGCCCGGTGGTCAACTCCGAACGCCAGTTGTGGTCGGTGGCCGGCTACCTGTCGATGGTGCTTGAAGGTGTGTTCGGTGTGCAGGACGATGGCCGCATGCAGCCCAAGCTGCCGGCCGTGCTGGTGCCGGAGCTGTTCGGTACGCACCCCCGCATCACGCTGGAAGCCAACGGCAGGCGCTATGTGCTGGAGCGCCCGCAGAACGTGGGTGATGGCCTGCTGGTGGCCGGCAGCACCATCACACGTGGCACGACCACCACGGTGCAGCTGGTCGCTGCCCCGGCAGCAACCGGTTTCGCTGCCACGACTGCGGATGCCAACGCGCGTGCGCCAGCTACACCGACTACGCCGCAGGCCACCCGCAAAGGCACTGGCTGGAGCGTCCCGGTTGCGGCTGACCAGACGCTATGGAAGGACGGCAGGCATGTCGCCGCCAGCAATGGCCAGGTGCACATCAGCGACGATGGCCTGCAGCACTGCCTCAGCCTGACCCGGCGCGTGGGTGCATTGGAATCACTGCACAGCCCGACGCTCTGCGTCGGTCCGCAGCAGGTGCTGAAGGGCGATGATCGCTGGCAGTTCACCTCGGCCAGGGCCGGGCAGGTGCGCCTGCGCCTGCAGTACCGCAACCCGAACGGGCCGATCAACACTGGCGTCACCGCTGCGGTCAAGCAGCTGGTGCTGCAGTGCCCGGGCCAGCCGTTGCAGCAGCATACGGTCACCCTGCCGCACAGCGTGGCGATGCAGGACTCGACCTCGGCGACATTCACGGTGCCCAAGGGGCAATGCACGGTCGCGCTTGAAGAGGGCTTCAACATGAGCGCGCTGCAGCACTTCGCGCACTACACCGGCGGCAAGGGTGGACGCGAGGGTGTGCTCAACCAGGCCCAGGTGCAGGCGCTGAAGGTGGCGCCGGTGGCGATGGAAGAGGGCGCACGATGAGTCGTCCCGCCAAACCGCAGTTGTCGTTCTGGCAGATCTGGAACATGTGTTTCGGCTTCCTCGGCATCCAGTTCGGGTTCGCCCTGCAGAACGCCAACGCCAGCCGCATCTTCGAGACCCTGGGCGCGGACATGGACGCGGTGCCCGGGCTGTGGATCGCGGCGCCATTGACCGGCCTGCTGGTGCAGCCGGTGATCGGTTACCTGTCCGATCGCACCTGGACGCGCTGGGGCCGTCGCCGCCCGTTCTTCATGATCGGTGCGGTACTGACCACGCTGGCGCTGCTGGTGATGCCGAATTCGCCGACGCTGTGGATCGCCGCCGGTACCTTGTGGGTGCTGGACGCCTCCATCAACGTGTCGATGGAACCGTTCCGCGCCTTCGTCGGTGATCAGCTGGCACCACGCCAGCGTCCGGCCGGCTATGCCATGCAGAGCTTCTTCATCGGTGTGGGTGCCATCGTCGCCAGCTTCCTGCCGTTCATCCTGGCCCACTTCGGTGTTGCCAATACCGCAGCTGCCGGCGAAGTGCCCGATACCGTGCGCTATGCGTTCTACTTCGGCGCGGTGGTGCTGCTGGCGGCGATCACCTGGACGGTGGTCAGCACCCGCGAGTACTCGCCGGCAGAGCTGGCCGGGTTTGACGATGCCGAGCCGCCGGCGCACCACGCAGGGGCTGCGATCAGTGGCCCCGCACCGTGGACGCAGGTGGCGCTGTGGCTGGGGCTCGGCGTGGTGCTGGCGCTGCTGATCGCCTGGCGGCAGGGCGACAAGATGCTGTACGTGCTGGCGGGCTTGTGTGCGGGTTACGGCGTGCTGCTGGCGGCCGCGCGTGCCTTGCCGGCCACGCATATGCTGGCCGCCATCGTCGGCGACCTGCGCGCGATGCCGGTGACCATGCGTCGTTTGGCGTGGGTGCAGTTCTTCTCGTGGTTCGCGCTGTTTGCGATGTGGATCTACACCACCGCCGCGGTGGCGGGTACCCACTTCGGCTCGACCGATCCGCAGTCAGCGGCCTACAACGAGGGCGCCAACTGGGTGGGCGTGCTGTTTGGTGCCTACAACGGCTTCGCCGCGCTGGCCGCAGTACTGATCCCGCCGATGGTGCGTGCGATCGGCCTGCGCTGGAGCCACCTGGTCAACCTGTGGCTGGGCGGCGCCGGCCTGGTCTCGCTGATGTTCATCCGCGACCCGCACTGGCTGCTGCTGTCGATGGTCGGCGTCGGCTTCGCCTGGGCGTCCATCCTTTCGCTGCCCTATGCGCTGCTGTCCGACAGCGTGCCGGCATCGAAGATGGGCGTGTACATGGGCATCTTCAATTTCTTCATCGTGATCCCGCAGCTGGTCGCGGCCAGTGCGCTCGGCTTCGCCCTGCGCGCCTGGCTGGGTGGCCAGCCGATGCATGTGCTGGTGCTGGGCGGCTGCAGCCTGTTCGTCGCCGGCCTGTGCGTGCTGCGGGTTCCTTCCCGTCCGGAGGTGGTGTGATGCGTGGTGCGCTGTCTGTTGCTGTTTCCCTGGTACTGCTGGCCGGCCATGCGGCGGCCGCGCCACGCCCGGACTATGTGGGCACCACCGAACCGTTCGCCAGCGATGCGGTGTACTTCGTGGTCACCGACCGCTTCGTCAACGGCGACCCGTCCAACGACCATCGCGACCAGGGCGGCACGCATCGCACCTTCGATATCCCGGTGCCGTGCCCGGACAAGGTGGACGGCAACATCGGCTATCTCGGCGGTGACTTCCGCGGCGTGCTCGACAATGCGCAGTACATCCGCAACCTCGGCTTCGGCGCGGTATGGATCACGCCGATCGTTGACAACCCGGACGAGGCGTTCACCGGCAGCAAGCCGATCAGCTGCACCAGTACGCTGACCGATCGCGGCAAGACCGGCTACCACGGCTACTGGGGCATCAACTTCTACAAGCTCGATGAGCACCTGCCCAGCAAGGACCTGGACTTCGCGGGGTTGACCAAGGGCCTGCACGGCGCAGGCCTGAAGGTGGTGCTGGACATCGTCGGCAACCACGGCTCGCCAGCCTGGACCATGCCGACGCGGCAGCCGCAGTTCGGCCAGATCTTCGACAAGGACGGAGCGCTGATCGCTGATCACCAGAACCTGCCGCCGCAGAAACTGGACCCGAAGCACAACCCGCTGCACGCGTTCTACAACAACATCGGTCCGGTCGACGGCAAGAACGGATCGATCTTCGACGGCAACCTTGCCGAGCTGTCCGACTTCAATCAGGACAATCCGGCAGTGATGGACTACCTGGTCGGCGCTTACCTGCAGTGGACCGCGCAGGGCGTGGACGCTTTGCGCATCGACACCATTGGCTGGCTGCCGCACCCGTGGTGGCATGCCTTCGTCAAACGCATCCGCGCCGAGCACCCAGGCATGTTCATGTTCGGCGAAGCGTTCGATTACGATGCCGCGCGCATTGCCGAGCACACCTGGCCGGCCAACGCCAACGTCAGCGTGCTCGATTTCCCGTTGCGCGGCGCACTGGAACAGACCTTCGGCACCGCCGGAAAGGGCTTCGAGACCCTGGCCGAGCCGCTGCACCTGAGCGGTGACCCGTACGCCAACCCGTATGAGCTGATGAGCTTCTACGACAACCACGACATGCCGCGCCTGCAGGCCAGCGACAGCGGCTTCATCGATGCGCACAACTGGTTGTTCACCGCACGCGGCATTCCGGTGGTCTATTACGGCTCGGAAACCGGCTTCATGCGCGGCCGCGCCGAGCATGCCGGCAATCGTGCCTACTTCGGCCAGCCGCGTGTGGATGCCGCACCGGAGAGTCCGATCTTCGCGCCGCTGCAGCGTATCGCGCGATTGCGCGAAGCCACGCCGGCGCTGCAGCGTGGCCTGCAGGTGAACGAGCGCCTGCAGGGTGATGAGGCGGTGTTCTTCCGCGTGCTGCAGTATGGCGACGTGGCGCAGACCGCGCTGGTGCTGCTGAACAAGGGCGACCGGACCAGGACCCTCACCGTGTCGCGTTACGTGCAGGCGGGCCGCTGGCGCGATGCACTGGACGGCGGTTCGTTGCAGGTGGATGCATCCCTGAAGGCCGACGTGCCCGCGCACGGCGTGAAGGTGTACGTGCTGGATGCCGCCGTGCAGCAACCGGCATTGCAGGCTGAGCTGGACAAGGCGATGGCCGACCAGAAGGCGCGGGATCTGCGTCTGGGACGGTAGTGCCGGCCGCTGGCCGGCAACCCATGAATCCATGGCACCTTCAGGTGCCGGCCAGCGGCCGGCACTACCTGGTTTGCCTGCATCCGGCACAATAGGCACCCCTCACGCCCCACCGTACCGCCATGACCGACCTCGCCCCGCAGACCCCGATCGAAACCCTGCTGAAGGCGGCGATGGACGGGGCGGTGCCGATCCGCGCCTTCATGGAGGCCTTCGTCGCCTCCGAAGTGGTGCTGCTGACCGGCAGCCTGGTCACCCCCGACGGTAGCGGCTTCGACCCGCTGCTGTTCGACAAGCAGGGCACCCTGCACGTGGCCGTGTTCACCGACCCGTCGCGGGTGGGCATCTACAGCCAGCAGGCCGAACATCAGATCCGCTGGCTGATGCTGGACGTGCTGCGCCGCGTGCCGGGTGGCTATGGCGTGGTGATCAATCCGGGCACTTCGCTGGGCTTTGAGATTTCGCCGAGCGGCGTGGGCGAGATCCTGAAGGACTTCGCCCAGGGCTGAACCGCCACCGCGCTATATTTGTAGAGTCGAGATCCTATGTTCGTGGTCAAGCCTGCTGGAAGCAGGCTTGACCCACCTTCAGCATGGCCGGATCGAAGTCCCGGCCGCTTTTGAAGACACCCCAGGCGATCCTGGCCAGCTTTCTGGCCAGGATGTTGAAGACGGCGGTGCTGGGGTGACCGCGTTTTGACAGCTCGTCGTAGAGCGGTTGCCCCCGACGACACCGCTTGAGCCCCATGGCGGCCATGTAGAGCATCTGGCGCAGCACTGGCGCGCCCTGTTTGGACAGCCGACGCCGTCCCGTTCTGCCGCCAGACTCGTTGGGCCGGGGATCCAGGCCCGTGCAGGCGATCCACGCGTTGGCGTTGGCCAACGGCCAGCGCGTCATGTAGTAAATCAGGTGAGCGGCGACGGCGGGGCCGATACCAGGGATGGTCAACAGGCGCTTGTAGAGCGTGCCATGCTCTCCATCGCGACCCAAGCGCTGCAGTTCGCTTTCCAGCTCGGACAGCGTCCCAGCCAGAGCGCAGAACAGATCTGACAGCTCCCCGGGGGCACTTTTGCTTACCCCGAAGGATTGCTCCAGGCGCGCGCGTGTCTTTACCAGCGTCTGCCGCTTGCGCAGCAAATCGTGCATCTGTTGCTGCTCGTCGGTACGCGGTACGTATTCACGCAGGCGATCGTTCTCCTTCTTCACGTACCGGGCGATCGCTTCGGCGTCCATGGCGTCCGTCTTGCCACGCGAGCCCGTCGCCCGGCCGTAGTGCTTGATCAGACGTGGATTGATCACATAGACAACGTGGCCTGCCTGGCCAGCCATCCGAGCCAACAACTCGTAGTACCGCCCCGTCGCCTCCATGCCAATCCGGCATCGCTGGGGCAAGGTGTTGAGCCACTGGGCTATGCCGGCCCGGGTGTTGGCGATCCTGTCGCCGGCCTTGCGGTCGGCCACTGCCGGTACGAACTCCTTGGAGTCCACGTCCACGCCAATATCGAGAGAATCAGACATTTGTACGGCTCCCAGCTATCTTTAAGGGGCTGGGGTGGTACCGCACCGACGTTAGCTTGCCTACATCGACGATCCCCTTTGGGGGCCGTACGATCCTTTATCGACGTTCGTGTGCGGGATGGGGATCGCTCGACTCGTCTGTCGGCTAGTATCCGCAGATGCATGCTTGACGGTCCCTCCACCCTGGCTCCTACATACCGCGTAGGAGCCGGGAGGAACATACAAGCTTGGCTCGACTCTACAGAACGCTTCCCCATCGAGGCATTGCCATGGAATTCAGGGTATTACCCGCCGATGCACCGGAACGGCAGCAGTTGGCCCGGTGGTACCACGCCGAATGGGGCCGCGACGCCGGCCTGTCGCTGGAACAGGAACTGCAGCGGCTGAACACACCTCAGGACGCCGAGGGTTTCCCGCACCTGATCGCCGCCTTCGATGGAGACCAGGTGGTCGGTGCCGTGCAGCTCAAGCGCCGGGAAATGCAGGCCTTCCCGCAGTACGAGCATTGGCTGGGCAGCGTGTTCGTGGCCGATAGTCATCGCGGGCGTGGGCTGGCTGGCGCGCTGGTCGAACAGGCCGCGGCGCAGGCGGTGCGGATGAGCGTTTCCGAACTGTACCTGCAGACCGAATCGTTGGATGGCGGCCTGTATGCGCGGTTGGGCTGGAAGCCGCTGCAGGAATCCGACAACCGCAGCCACCGCGTGCTGGTGATGGTGCGCAGGTTGGCGGCATGAGCACCGCAACGGCCCGGCACTCCCGCTCCGCCCTGATCTTCCTGATCGCGGCGATCGTTGCCGCGTTGGTCTCCATGCCCCTGCTGCGCGCCCTGGGCATGGTGCTGTGGCCGGTGTTCGTCATTGCCTGGCTGATCAATCTGGGCGCGGCCTGGCATCTGGCCCAGTGGGCGCGCCAGCAGGGCCGTTCGGCGTGGGCATTCGGGTTGCCGGCGGCGCTCGGCACCGTCGCCTCGATCGTGGTCTATGTGCTGCTGGCGTTGCTGGGGCCGAAGGCGACGGTGCGCTGAAGCTTCGCGGTCACCGTGGGCAGTATGCCGAGCATGGCTCGGCACTACAGTAAGGCCGAGCCAAGCCCGCAGCTGTTGCGTGGAGCGCCGGCGGACAGGCCGGCGCCCCGTTGCCTCACATCGTCACCTTGCGCCGGTTGTCATCGCTCACCCGGTCGATCAGCTTGTTGTAGGGATCGAAGCCTGCTTCATCCGGCTTTTCATCCACCGTCACCGTGATCTTCGGCTCGGCACTGGTGATGTGGTGGCGCTGCAGGTACAGCACCTTCTGGTCGCGTTCCTTGCCGGAGGGCCCGTTGGCGAACACGCCGATCTCGACCCAGTCATCCATCGTGCCGTCGCTCTCCTTGCCCTTGCCATCTGCGTACTGCTTGGCGGCGTGCAGGTCCAGGGTTACGTCGTAGCGACCGTCAGCACGCTTGCGGGCGCTGGCGGCCATCACCCGGTTGTCGTAGAAGCTGATCTTCTCGAACAGGTCGGTGACCAGCTGCTGGCGGTCGGCCGGGGTCTCCGCCCGGATGTAGTCCAGCAGTTCGCGTGAGGTGGTGTACGGCGGTTGCTGATAGCCCTTGTCCTGCAGGAAGCGCTTCAACGCGCGGTTCAGCGCCTGCTCGCCGATTTCCTCGCGCAGCCGGTAGAACACCAGCGAACCCTTCTGGTAGTGGATGTACTGCTGGTTCTCCACGCGCTCCAGCGGCTGCTCCTCAATGGCCTCGCCACCGCGTCCGGACAGGTAGCCATCCAGCTCGCGCTTGAGGAACTGGCGCATGTGCTGGCGGCCGTACTCCTGCTCCATCACCATCAACGCAGAGTACTGCGACAACGATTCGGAGAGCACCGTCGCGCCCTGCACGTTGGCACCGATCACCTGGTGCGCCCACCACTGGTGTGCGATCTCGTGCGCGGTCACGTAGAACACGTAGTCCACCTTGTCCGGATCACGTAGGTCGGCGATGAAACCGATGGCCTCGGAGTAGGGGATGGTATTGGCGAACGACTGTGCGAAGCGCGCATAGCCCGGGAACTCGATGATGCGCACCTGGCGATGCTGGTACGGCGTGAAGTTCGCTTCGTAGTAGGCCAGCGACTTCTGCACCGCTTCGATCATCCGGTCCACGTTGTAGCCGTGCGCCGGATCGAAGTAGACCTCGATCGGGATGTCCTTGTACTTCGCCCTGCGCACCTCCCAGCGTGCCGACAGGTAGGCGTAGAAGTTCAGCATCGGGCGGTCCATCGCGTAGCTGAAGCAACGCCGGCCGTTCACCGTGGTCTCGTGCTGCAGGTAGCCCGGGGCCAGCGCCACCTGGTCCGGCGCGGTGCAGACCGTGGTGCGGAAGTCGAGCCAATCGGCATCGTTGGAGATGTAGGTGTTGGCACGCGCGGCTTCGTCTTCCAGCTTGGGCATGCGCCGCGGTTCGCCGAGGTCACGCTTGCGACGCTCGTTGCGGTCGCTGATCTCCGCACCTTCGTTGTAGCCGAAGGACGGCAGCACGCGGCTGTTGAAGAAGGTGCCGTTGTCGACGATGTTGCTTGGCGCCTGGCCCGCGGTGATGCCGTTGGGCTTCTGCACCACCCGGAAATGCACGCTGCGGGTTTCACCCGGTTGCAGCGGTTTCTGCAGGCGGTAGATGCGGTAGCCGAGTTCGGCGTCATGCATCGAAAGTGTCTGCCCACCCAGGTCAGCCGCGACCAGTTGCTTGTCGTCGCCCATCGAGACATGCACGTCCTGGATCGGCACGGCATGCGTGTTGCGCACCGTCCAGTTCGCATCGATCACCATCGACTGCGATTCGGGGAACAGGTCAACGCGGTTGTCCACCGCCACGATGCGAGGCTGCGGCAGGTTGCGGTACTTCGACAGTTCACGCTCGTAGCGGGCCTGCAGATCCAGCTGCTGGTCGGGCGAGATGAACTCATTGCGGATGTTGGTGCTCCAGTACAGCCAGCCACCCACGCCGACGAAGGCCAATGCGGCGACTCCGGCGAAGACCCCGGTCGGGCCGCGCAGGCGGCGGCCGGCCAGGGCCAGGCGCTGACGCAGGCCCTGGCTGACACCTCGTACCCAGAAGGCTGACGCCAGGCACATCAAGGTCAGCAGGAACAGGGCCCAGTAGCCCTGGAACGCCAGTTGCCCGGTCAGGAAGTGGCCGTAGCCGTTCATGTCCGAATAGGGCGCGTTGGGCCAGCTGCCGAAGTTGTACAGGTTCTGCGTGTAGTCGAGCAGGCCGAGCACACCCTGGCCGATCATCACCACGATCAGCAGTGCGTAGCCGACGAACTTGTTGTTGGTGAGCACCTGCAGCACCAGCGCCAGGCCGCCCATCAGGATGTAGACCACCGAATCCAGGGCCAGGCTGCGCAGGTACAGCAGCGGCTCAAGATGCGTGTAGCCCTTGGCCAGCTGCACACCCATCGCCGCCAGCGCGCCGGCGGCCTGGAAGCAGACGATCACCGCCAGCAGTGCAGTGAACTTGGCCAGCAGCGGCACCCAGTTCGGCACCGGCATGGCATCGGTCACTTCATTGATGCGCGCGCTGCGTTCCTTCCAGACCAGCTCACCGGCGAAGAACAGCACGATGATCACCAGCAGCCAGCTGAAGGCGCCCTGCAGGCCCATGATCATCTGTGAGGTGACCGGCCAGATCGAGGTGCCGTACAGGGTCTGCCGGAACAGCGCGCTGGGCAGGAAGTTGGCCAGGCCCAGCACCAGCAGCACGATGAACGGCACGCTGCGCAGGACACCACGTGTATCGAAGCGGACCTGGCGCAGGAACTGCTGCCACGCCGTGGTGGTAGTGAACGCCGGTACCACGCGCGGCAGCGTCGCGCGGGTGGGACGGACCACGCTGGCATCGGCAACCGGTTGCGCCTGCCTGCGGCCCCAGCGCCGACGGCCACTGCCACTGCGTTCGGTGCGGAACAGCGCGAAGGTGGCGGCGAACAGCGCGGCAGCCACGCCCAACCACAGGGCGCGATTGACCAGCAGGTAACCGGCGAGCTCGGGAATCCCGTTGTTGCGTTCGGCGGTGGACCAGTAGCGGATCGTGCGGCCGAGTGCGCGCATGCCCAGCGGTTCGCTCAGCACCGCGATCCACGTGTTGTCGATGTCGCGCAGCAGGGCCGCGCTGGCGCCATACAGCACCAGGTAGGCCACCAGGCCGATGTAGACCCACAGGATCGAGCGCGTCAGCGCCGCCAGCAGCGACAGCAGCGCGGTGGTGAACAGCAGGTTCGGAATGACGATGACCGCGAACGTCCACGCATAGCCCTGCCAGCTGATCGGGCCCATGCGCTCGGGATCGACCCACGGCATGAACGGCGCCAGCCACAGGCCGAACGCAATCACAACGTAGACCAGCAGGCCGGCGGCGAGGGCGGCGGCGATGCGCCCGGCCAGGTAGTCGCGGCGCTTCACCGGGCTGGCGAAGATCAGTTCGGCAGTGCCGAGTTCGAAGTCACGCAGCAGCGCATTGCTGACGAACAGCGCGGTGACCAGCATGCCGAGCAGGGTGAAGATGCCCAGCATCTGCGCGATCACGGTGGGCGCGTTGCTGTGCACGTTGCCGCTGCCGCCACCGATCTGCACGGCGTCGCTGGAGGCGGCGGCGAAGGCGAGCAGGGCGAACAGCCCGGCCAGCAGCCACAGCAGCGGGGAACGCAGCTGCTCGCGCAGCTCGAAGCGGAAGAAGTTGAGGATCATGGCGTGCTCCGCTCAGGCTGCCGCGCGGGCACGGGCCTGCAGGCGCAGGCGCTGGAAGTACACGTCCTCGAGGTCGGGAGCTACGGCCGCAAAGCCGTCGCCGGGGTCGTTGGCGCTGTGCACGTGGATCACCGGGCGGCCACCGACCAGACGGGTCGACAGCACCACATAGCGCGCTTCGTGGTCGGCCAGTTCCGACGGATCGACCTGCTTGCGCCAGACCTGGTGCTGCAGGGCGTCGATGGCTTCGGCCGGACGGCCGGTCAGCAGCACCTGGCCCTTGTTCATGATCGCCATCGTCGGGCACAGATCGGTCACGTCCTCGACGATGTGGGTGGACAGGATCACCGCCACGTTCTGGCCGATGGCGGCCAGTAGGTTGAGGAAGCGGTTGCGTTCTTCCGGGTCGAGGCCGGCGGTGGGTTCATCGACGATCACCAGCCGCGGGTCTCCCAGCAGCGCCTGGGCGATGCCGAAGCGCTGGCGCATTCCGCCGGAGTACGTGCCCAGCTTGCGCTTGCGCGCGTCCCACAGATTCACCTGCTGCAGCAGCCCATCGACCACCTCGCGGCGCTGGGCGCGCTGGGTCAGGCCCTTGAGCACCGCGAAATGTTCCAGCAGGTCCAGCGCGCTGACTTTCGGGTACACGCCGAAATCCTGCGGCAGGTAGCCCAGCCGGCGGCGCACCGCGTCCTTGTCGCGCAGCACGTCGATCGACGCTTCGCCCGGAATGCTGAGCATGGCCGTGCCGCTGTCGGCTTCCTGCAGGGTGGACAGCGTGCGCATCAGCGACGACTTGCCGGCGCCGTTCGGGCCGAGCAGGCCGAACATGCCGCGCGGGATGTCCAGGGTGACGTTGTTGAGGGCATGCACGCCGTTGGCGTACGTCTTGGACAGCGAATCGATCTTCAGCATGCGACGTACACCTTTCCATGGGCGATGTCTGCGCGTTATCCGCGCATCAGCCTCCGTGCGCATCCGCCGTTGGTCATGGGGGGAGAATTCCGCCGTCGCACGTTGGGGCGTGGGGCGGTGGCCTGGCAGCGCTTACCCGCGCAGCGAAGATTCCCGCACCACCAGCTTCACCGGGATGCTCTGGCTCTCCACCGGTTGCCGGCCGATCAGTGCCAGCAGGCGCTCCACCAGCAGCTGTCCGGCCTGCTTGGTGTCCTGCTGCACGGTGGTCAGCGCCGGGGATACCGAGGCCGCCAGTGGGATGTCGTCGAAGCCGGTCACCGCCACGTCCTGTGGCACCCGCAGGCCAGCCTCGCGGAGCGCGCGCATCGCACCGATGGCGATCAGGTCGCTGGCGGCGCAGATCGCATCGATCGGTTCACCGCGCGCCAGCAGCACTTGGCAGGCCGCCTGGCCGGAAGCCTCGGTGGTGATCGCATCGTGCTGCAGCGCCGGCTCCGCAGCCAGGCCGTGTTCCTGCAGGGCCGCGACATGGCCGCGGTAGCGCTCCTGGAATTCGGGGTAATGGCTGGAGGCATGGCCGAGGAAGGCGATGCGGCGGCAGCCCTGCTGCAGGAGGTGGGTGGTGATGTCATGCCCGCCCTGGAAGTTGTCGCTGCCGATCGATACACCGGGTTGGCCGGGCAGGGCGGCGCCCCAGCGTACGAAGTGCGTGCCCTGTTCGACCAGCCGCTGCAGGCGGTCGCGCGATTGGTGGTAGTCGCCGTAGCCGAGCAGGATGATGCCGTCGGCCTTGTTGCTGTCCTCGTAATCGGCCTGCCAGTCGGTGGACAGCTGCTGGAACGAGACCAGCAGGTCCTGCCCGTGCAGGGCGCAGGCACGGGTGATCGAGCCCAGCATCGAGTGGAAGAACGGGTTGATCAGCGAGTCGTCGTTGGTCGGGTCCTCGAAGAACAGCAGGGCCAGCGTGCCGGCGTTGCGCAGGCGCAGGCTGGAGGCGTTCTTGTCGACCTTGTAGTTCAGCTCGCGGGCGATGCGCAGGATGCGCTCGCGGGTCTCGGCGTTGACCATCGGGCTGCCACGCAGCGCCCGCGACACGGTCGGCTGGGAGACCCCGGCCAGGTGGGCGATGTCCAGGGAGGTGGCTTTGCCTTTGATCGTCATGGGAACGCGGAAGCGGGCAGGCGGAAGATGCCTGGGCATGATGCCATGCGGTGGCTGCCGGCCGTCCTGGCCATCACTACTTGTGGCCACGGTCGCGGTCGTGCGACGGTCAACACCATAGCCTGATGGAGCCAAGCGGTGACCTTTCGCCTGTACCCGGGTGTCCCCGACGATTTCGAGGCGCGGATCCGCATCCTTGCGCCAGAGGAGGGTGGGCGTCGCAGCCCCGCCCGGAATGGTATCCGCTGGGATTTCGCCTATGCCGATGACGCTGGGATACCCGAGCTGTTCATGATCTGGCCCGACTTCCGGCACGCTGAGGGCGACAGCTGGGCGACCGAGCTGCCGCTGCCGGTGGGAGAGTCCCTGTTGGCCGGTCTGACCGTGGTCAATGAGGTGCTGAGGGCGGGGCTGCACCGGGAGCGTATCCGGCCGGGCGTGCGCTTCCACTGCCATGAAGGGCCCAAGGTGGTGGCGGTGGGGGAGGTTACGCGGGTCACCGGCCTGCTGCTGGATCGCCCCCTGCTTCGTTGAGGCCGGTTCCGACCCGGATCGGCCGGATTCCCGACGGGCCGGGGGCGAAGGGAATGGTAAGATGCCTCGTTCCGATATCCCCCATTCGCAACCGTGGGAGGTCCAGCGTATCGGCACCCCGTCGGGTGTGCTATCACTGGTCCAGCCCCGGACAACGGAAGAATCCATCTATGGCGCGCGGCATCAACAAAGTCATCCTGGTCGGCAACCTCGGCAACGACCCGGACGTGAAGTACACCCAGAGCGGCATGGCGATCACCCGCATCAGCCTGGCCACCACCAGCGTCCGCAAGGACAAGGATGGCAACCAGCAGGAACGTACCGAATGGCACCGCGTGGTGTTCTTCGGCAAGCTCGGCGAGATCGCCGGCGAGTACCTGCGCAAGGGCAGCTCGGTCTACGTCGAAGGCAGCCTGCGCTACGACAAGTACACCGGCCAGGACGGCGTGGAGAAGTACTCCACCGACATCGTTGCCGATGAAATGCAGATGCTGGGCGGCCGTGGTGAAGGCGGCGGCGGTGGCGGTGGTGGCAACTACGGCGGCGATCGTCCTCAGCGCCAGCAGGCCCCGCGCCAGGAGTACGGCGGCGGTGGCGGCGGCCAGCGTGGCGGCCAGGGCGGTGGCTATGGCAACCAGGGCGGCAACCAGGGCGGCGGTTACGGCAACCAGGGGGGCAACCAGCGCCCGCAGCCGCAGCAGGCGCCGCCGATGGACGACTTTGCTGACGACGATATTCCGTTCTGATCGAACGCTCGTTCGCAGCAGAAAAGAAAGCCCCGCTCATGCGGGGCTTTTCTTTTTCCGGAATCCCTTCGGAGTTGTGCCCCGCAGCATCGGTTTTCGTGCACCGCGACTTGCAAACAGACAATTTCCTCCCCTATGGTGCAATCGATTGCATTGCTGTGAATCGTTGCGTTTGATACCGGTTGGGAGGCCGGAAGGTGGATGTCCATCCATTCGATCAGACCGGCCCCGGCGGTGGGCCTCACGCGGCGCGATGCGTTGCGCATGGCGGTTGCTGGAGGCGTAGCTCTGGGTACTGCGGGAGCGTTGCCTGCATTCGCCGCCACCGCAGCGCTCAAGGGCAATTTGAAACATTCCGTTGCTCGCTGGACCTTCCCGCAGCTGTCGGTTGCCCAGCTCTGCACGACGGTAAAAGACATCGGCTTCGCCGCGATCGACCTTGTCGGTCCGGAGGACTGGCCGACGCTGAAGGCCCATGGCGTGTACAGCTCGATGTGCAACGGCGCGGAGCTGGGCCTGACCAAGGGCTTCGCCGGCCGCGAATTCCACGACCAGCTAGTGGAGCGTTACACGCGGCACATCGATCTGGTCGCCGATGCCGGCTACCGAAATCTCATCTGCTTCTCCGGCAATCGCAACGGCATGGACCCGAAGGAAGGTCTGGCCAATGCCGAGGCCGGCCTCAAGCGCATCCTCGGGCACGCCGAGAGGCGCGGTGTGGTGCTGGTGATGGAACTGCTGAATTCCAAGGTCGATCATCGTGACTACCTGTGCGACCACTCCGCATGGGGTGTGGAGCTGTGCCAGCGGCTCGGCTCGGACAACTTCGGCCTGCTCTACGACATCTACCACATGCAGATCATGGAGGGCGACATCATCGCCACCATCGGCAAGCATCACGCCTGCTTCAAGCATTACCACACCGCAGGCGTGCCTGGCCGGAACGAGATCGGAGACCAGCAGGAGCTCCACTATCCGGCCATCTGCCGCGCGATCCGCGATACTGGTTTCAAGGGGTATCTGGCGCAGGAGTTCACGCCTGCAGCGCCCGATCCCGTTGCCTCATTGCGCGAGGCGATCCGCCTCTGCGACGTCTGAAACGATATCCACCCAGGTGAGAAACCCATGGCAGATAATCACTACGACGCCATTGTTGTTGGCTCGGGAATCAGTGGCGGTTGGGCGGCGAAGGAGCTGACCGAAAAGGGCCTTAAGGTCCTGATGCTGGAACGCGGGCGCAACATCGAGCACGTCAAGGACTACGTCAATGCGATGAAGGAAGCGTGGGACTTCCCGCACCGCAACCGGCCAACGCAGGCGATGAAGGCCGACTTCCCGGTGCTGATGCGCGACTACGGACTGGCCGAGAACCTGGAAGGGATGTGGGCCAACGAACAGGACTCGCCCTACATCGAAACCAAGCGCTTCGACTGGTTCCGCGGCTACCACGTCGGTGGTCGCTCATTGTTGTGGGGCCGGCAGAGCTATCGCTTCTCCGACCTGGACTTCGAGGCGAACCTCAAGGACGGCATCGCCACCGACTGGCCGATCCGCTACGCCGACATCGCGCCGTGGTACGACCATGTAGAGAAGTTCGCCGGCATCGCCGGCACGCGCGAAGGACTGGACGTGTTGCCGGATGGTGAGTTCCTGCCGCCGATCCCGTTGAATATCGTCGAGAAGGACGTAGCTGCACGGATCAAGAAGGCCTTTGGCGGAACGCGCCATATGATCCACTCGCGCACCGCCAACATCACCAAGCCGATGCCCGAGCAGGGGCGCGTCAACTGCCAGTACCGCAACAAGTGCATCCTGGGCTGCCCCTTCGGTGCCTACTTCTCGACCCAGGCGGCGACGCTGCCAGCGGCGATGAAGACCGGCAACCTGACCTTGCGGCCGTTCTCGATCGTCAAGGAAGTGCTCTACGACAAGGACCGCAAGCGTGCGCGCGGGGTGGAGATCATCGACGCGGAGACTGGGCAGACCTACCAGTACACGGCCAAGGTCATCTTCCTCAACGCGTCGTCGTTCAACTCGACGTGGCTGTTGATGAACTCGGCCACTGATGTGTGGGAGGGCGGGCTGGGCTCATCGTCGGGCGAGCTTGGGCACAACGTGATGGACCATCATTTCGGAGCGGGTGCCTCCGGCCGGGTCGAGGGCTACGACGACAAGTACTACTTCGGCCGTCGTCCCTGCGGCTTCTACATTCCGCGTTTCCGCAACGTTGCGGCCGACAAGCGCGGCTATCTGCGCGGGTTCGGCTACCAGGGCGGTGCCAGCCGCACCGGCTGGTCGCGCGAGATCGCCGAGCTGAACATCGGTGCCGATCTGAAGGAGGCGCTGACCGTGCCCGGTGACTGGCGCATCGGCATGACCGGGTTCGGTGAAATGCTGCCGCACCACGACAACACGATCCGCCTGGACCGCGACCGCAAGGACAAGTGGGGGCTGCCGGTGCTGGCGATGGACGTTGCCATGCGCGCCAACGAACTGGCGATGCGCAAGGACATGGCCGCCGATGCCGCCGAGATGCTGGAGGCAGCCGGCGTCAAGGACGTGAAGATGCACGACAACGATTACGCCCCGGGCAAGGGTATCCACGAAATGGGGACCGCGCGCATGGGACGTGATCGGAAGAGCTCGGTGCTGAACCAGCACAACCAGGTCTGGGATGCACCCAACGTCTATGTGACCGACGGGGCCTGCATGACCTCCAGCGCCTGCGTGAATCCTTCGTTGACCTACATGGCGCTGACCGCGCGCGCGGCCGACCACGCCGTGCGCGAACTGAAAGCGGGGAACCTGTGATGGATCGCCGCGAACTGCTGAAAATGATCGTCGCCGCCACCGGTGCGGCCATGGTCGGCCTGCCTGCGCTTGTGCAGGGGCAGGCACCGGCCGCCGCCACCAAGATTCATTTCTCCGATGCCGACGTCGCCACGCTGGACGAGATTGCCGAGACCATCCTGCCGCGGACCCGGACGCCAGGGGCGAAGGATGCCGGTGCCGGCCTGTTCATGGCGACGTTCGTCAGCGACTGCTATACCGCCCGGCAGCAGGCGACGTTCCGCGCAGGGCTGGCCGACATCGACAAACGCGCCGGCGGCCGCTTCGTGTCGCTCACGCCGGAAGCCCGCACCGAATTGCTGCGCACGCTGGACGCCGAAGCCAAGGCACGCCATGCCGATGTGACCGAAACCGGTACGCCTGAAGAGGGCGAGGCGATGCCGCATTACTTCACGATGCTCAAGCAGCTGGCCATCTTCGGCTTCTTCACCTCCAAGGTCGGCGCGACCGGGGTGCTGCAGTACGTTGCCGTGCCGGGGCGCTACGACGGCGATCTTGCTTATGTTCCCGGCACGCCCGCCTGGGGGACCAGCTGATGGAGTGCAACAGGATGATCAAGCCGCTGCTGATCGCGGCTACCGTGCTGGCCGCCGCACCCGTGTTCGCGCAGAACGGTGCCGACGCCGCGCGCGATCCGAAGAAGACCGAGGTGTGGACGCCGGTACCTGCGACCGTGGCTACGCCGCCAGGCAAGGCCCCGTCCGACGCAATCGTGCTGTTCGATGGCAAGGATGTTTCCGCGTGGGAGTCGGAGCAGGGCGGTCGCGTGCCCTGGAAGGTTGCCGATGGCGCGATGACCGTCGTGCCCGGCAGCAAGGGCATCCGCACCCGGCAACGCTTCTGCGACGTCCAGCTGCATGTGGAGTGGCGCACGCCCACCGACACGAAGGGCTTCGACGGACAGAATCGTGGCAACAGCGGGATCTTCCTGCAGGAGCTGTATGAACTGCAGGTGCTCGACAGCTACAACAACCCGACCTATGCCAATGGCCAGGCGGGCTCGATCTACAAGCAGGCCATGCCGTTGGTGAACGCCTCGCGCGCACCGGGTGAGTGGCAGGCCTACGACATCCTCTGGAAAGCACCCCGCTTCTCGGCGGGCGGCGGGCTTGTGTCGCCCGCGCGCATCACGGTGCTGCACAACGGCGTGCTGGTGCAGGACGACACTGTGCTGGCGGGCAAGACCGAGTACATCGGCGCGCCTTCCTACGCGCCGCATGCGTGTGCGCCGCTCTATCTGCAGGAACATGACTCCAGGGTCAGCTACCGCAACATCTGGGTGCGCGAGCTGTAGGGGCACGCGGCCAGCGTGGTCGCCGGCCGCTTACTTCGCCAGGTAGCTGGCGATGTCATTGATCTCCTGCTGTGAAAGCTGGGAGAAGGGCGGCATCAGCCCGCCGCCCTTGCTGATCTTTTCCTTGATCTGTGCGGGCGCCATGCGCTTGCCGATGTCGGTGAGCGCCGGGAACGCGCCCGGCATGCCCGCACGATCGGCGCCGTGGCAGGCCACGCAGTTCGCGGTGTAGAGCTTTGCACCCGCAGCCGGATCGTCCTTGCACCAGGCGGCCGTCGCAACGCTCATGCCACCCAGGGCCACCGCCGTTGCCAGGATCATTTTCATGTGGGGCTCCTTGATGCGTCAGCGCCGCGCACGGGCGGGCACGTTGGTGGTCAGGTGTTCACGCAGGTAGTCCGCACCGGTCTGGATGATCCTGGCCGGATCGCGTGGCTGGTCGTGCTCGATGATGTACCAATGCACGCCGGCGGCTGCCGCAGCAGGCAGGATCGCGCTCCAGTCCAGCACGCCCTGGCCCACCGCGGCGAATCCGCCTTCGTCCTGGGCCTGGCCCTTCGGTGCATTGTCCTTGGCGTGGACCGCGAATACGTGGCCGCGGAACTTTGCCAGCATCACTGCCGGGTCCAGGCCTGCACGCGCGACCCAGGCCAGGTCCAGCTCGGTCTGCAGGTCTGGACCGGCGGCGGCGAACAGCAGTTCCAGTCCGGTCCTGCCATCAAAGTCGGCCAGTTCGAAGTCGTGGTTGTGGTAGGCCAGACGCATGCCCTTGCCGCGCACCTGCTTTGCGATGCGGCCCAGTTCCTGGCCCAGGGCGGTCCAGCCGGCGGCATCGATCGGGCGATCCTTCTTGTCCAGGTACGGCACCACCAGCGTCGTGTTGCCGATCGACCGGTTGAAGGTCACCACCCCGTCCAGATTGCTGCGCAGCTCGGCCAGCGGCACATGCGATGAAACCGCCCTGATCGAATACCGGTCCAGCAGCTGCTTGAGCTCGGCCGCGCTGGAGTTCTGCGTGCCGACCGTTTCCACCGCATGGACGCCTGCGTCGTGGACGATCTTCAGTTGCTGCTCGAGCGAGCCGGCATCGCGCAGGGTGTACATCTGTACCGCGATCGGCTTCTGCGTGCTGGCGGCTTCGACTGCAAAAGCGGGCAGGGCAGCGAGCAGCAGAATGAGGCTTGCAGTTCCATGGACAAGGGCTTTCATCAACAGATCCTCCCGGGTTTCAACCGATGGCAGTCCAGGCGCGCGACCTGGCCGATGCAATGACACGATCAACGATCCGCGCCGAGCGCAGGCCGTCCTCGAAGGTGGGCAGGCCCTGCGGTCGCTCGCTGCCGATGGCGCGATAGGTGTCGGCGACAAACGCTTCGAAGCACTGGGCGTAGCCCTGCGCGTGTCCGGCCGGCAGCACGGAAAGGCGGCGTTGATCGGCACTGCCGGCGCCTGGTCCGCGCACGAAGATCTCCTCGCGCTGGTCGGGCAGGCCGATCCACAGGCGCTCGGCGTCTTCCTGGTTGAAAGCCACGCTGGCCTTGGCACCGTCGATCTCGAACCAGAGGCGGTTGTGGCGTCCGGCCGAGACCTGGCTGACCGTCAGAGATGCCAGCGTACCGGCGCCGGTCCTGAACATCGCCGCCGCCACGTCCTCGCTCGTTACCGACTGCATTGCGCTGGCTGCGGTTGGCGTGCTGAAGCTCTGCCCGCTGACGGCGCCGCGCTCGGCGATGACCGTAGAGAACGCCGCGCTGACCTCGGCGAAGCGTTCGCCGCTGACCCATTCCACCAGGTCGCACCAGTGCGAGCCGATGTCGGCGAATACGCGCGATGCGCCACCCAACGCCGGGTCCACCCGCCAGTTGTTGCTGGCCGGGTCCAGCAGCCAGTCCTGCAGGTAGCTGCCGTGGATCAGGTGCAGCGGCCCCAGATCGCCCTGTGCTACGCGTGCGCGCGCCTCGCGCACCACCGGGTGGTAGCGGTAGACGAAGGGGACCGTGGCAACCAAGCCGGTCGAGGCGGCCAACGCCGCCAGCGCCTGCGCATCATCCAGCGTGGTCGCCAGCGGTTTCTCGCAGATCACGTGCTTGCCGGCTTCCAGTGCTGCCTGCGCCATCGCGCGGTGCAGATGGTTGGGCGTGCAGACATGCACGACCTGCACCTGCGGATCGGCGATCACCTCTTCGATATCCCGATAGGCGCGCGGGACATTCCACAGCTGCGCCATCTCACGCGCGCGCTGCGCTGACGAAGCGGCAACGCCGCGTACCTCGGCACCGGCGAGCAAGGCCGCCCGGCGGTGCACGGCGCCGATCATGCCGGCGCCGACGATGGCGATGGCGATTCCAAGCGTTGGCATCGGCTCGAATCCTCAGGGTGTGGAAGATGCGGCGGCCACGGCGGGCCGGTCGCGGAACAGCAGCAGGAAGGCGATCAGCACCACCAGCGCGACAGCGGCCGGGAACAGCCATATCTGCTGCCAGTCGGGGCCGGCCTCGGTGGTGAAGTGCTCCACCACCGCGCCGGACAGGAAGGTGCCGATCAGCATGCCCACGCCGTACGTGGCCAGGGTGATGAAGCCCTGCGCGCTGCTGCGCACGGCGGGGCCGGCATGGGCATCGGTGTAGATCTGGCCGGTGACGAAGAAGAAGTCGTAGCAGATGCCGTGCAGCACGATGCCGATCACCAGCAGCGAGAAGCCGCTGCCCGCATCGCCGAAGGCGAACAGGACGTAGCGCACCACCCAGGCCGCCATGCCGACCGCCAGCATCGTCTTGACGCCAAGGCGAACGAACAGGAACGGCATGGCCAGCATCAGCAGCACCTCGGAAACCTGGCCCAGCGACTGCAGGCCTGCGGCGCCGCGCACGCCCAGGTCGTTGAGATACGGATTGGTGAAGTTGTAGTAGAACGACAGCGGGATGCAGATGGCGATGGAAGCCAGGAAGAACACCAGGTAGGCGCGCGACTTCAGCAGCCGCAATGAATCCAGCCCGAGGATCTGCCCCAGTCCGGCATCGCGCTGCTGTGCCAGTGGCGGCGTGTGTGGCAGGGTGAACGCATACAGGCCCAACACCAGCGATGCCAACGCTGCCATCCGGAATGTCAGTTCAAGCCGATGCGCCTGCTCCCAGCCCAGCCAGCCGATCAGCACGCCTGCGACAATCCAGCCGATGCTGCCGGCCACGCGTACCAGCGGGAACTGTTTCTCGGGCGACTGCATGTGCCGCATCGCCACGCTGTTGGCCAGCGCCAGCGTGGGCATGAACAGCAGCATGTAGCCCATCACGCAGGCCGAGAACACACTGAAGCTGGTGGCGGTGGACGCCAGCCACATCAGTACCGCGCCGGCCAGGTGCAGCACCGCGAGGATGCGCTGCGCGGCGAAGTAGCGATCGGCGATCAGGCCGACCAGGAACGGCGCCACGATCGCGCCGATCGACTGGCTGAGGAAGGCGGTGGCCACCTGGCTGGCGCTGGCCTGCAGCGGGCCCTGCACCAGGTACGTCCCGAGGGTCACGAACCACGCTCCCCAGATGAAGAACTGCAGAAACATCATCGCGCCCAGGCGCGACATGGCGTGCGACATGGCTTGCCCTCCCGGGGCGGTAATGGCTCAGATTCCCAGCATGTGGTGCAGTGATGCGGCGTCCGTGCCGCTGTCGGCGAAGTCATCGAAGGCGTGCTCGGTCACGCGGATGATGTGGTCGCGGATGAAGGCGGCACCCTCGCGTGCGCCGTCCTCCGGGTGCTTCAGGCAGCACTCCCATTCCAGTACCGCCCATCCGGGGAAGTCGTACTGGGCGAACTTGGAGAAGATCGCCTTGAAGTCGATCTGGCCATCACCGGGCGAACGGAACCGGCCCGGACGATCGATCCAGTCCTGGTAGCCGCCATACACGCCGCTGCTCGCGCTGGCGCGATACTCCGCGTCCTTGACGTGGAAGATGCCGATGCGCGCGTGGTAGCGGTCAATGAAGCCCAGGTAGTCCATCTGCTGCAGCAGCAGGTGGCTGGGGTCGTACAGGATCTTGGCGCGGGGGTGATGGTCCACCACATCGAGGAAGCGTTCGAAGGTCGCGCCGTCGTGCAGGTCCTCACCCGGGTGGATCTCGAAGCACAGGTCCACGCCGCAGGCGTCGAACGCATCCAGGATCGGGCGCCAGCGGCGGCCGAGTTCGGCGAAGGCTTCTTCCACCAGTCCCGGTGGACGCTGCGGCCAGGGATAGAAATAGGGCCAGGCCAATGCGCCGGAGAACGTGGCATGCGCGGTCAGCCCCAGGCGCTGGCTGGCTTTGGCGGCCAGCAGAAGCTGCTCGACTGCCCAAGCCTGGCGGGCAGCCGGATCGCCGCGCTTGTCCGCCGGCGCGAATCCGTCGAACAGGCTGTCGTAGGCCGGATGCACCGCGACTAGCTGCCCCTGCAGATGGGTGGACAGCTCGGTGATCTGCACGCCATGACCGGCCAGCATGCCGGCGACGTCGTCGCAGTACGCCTGGCTGCGCGCGGCCTCGGCCAGATCGAACAGGTGGGGCGCGCCGGTGGGGACTTGTACGCCAGAATAGCCCAGACCCGCGGCCCATCCGGCCAGCGTGTCCAGCCGATCAAAAGGAGCTGTGTCGCCGATGAACTGCGCCAGGAACAGCGCTGGACCCTTGAGCGTCTTCAACGTGATTCGCCCTCGATGCAATCGATTGCATTATCCTAGCAGGGGCTCACGCAGGACCTGTTGTGCACTGCACAGCAGACAGGAGAACTAACGCCATGGCCACCATCTACGACATCGCGAAGCACGTCGGCGTCTCCGCAGGCACGGTGTCGCGGGCGCTTTCCCGGCCGGACAAAGTGCTGCCGGCCACGCGCGCGCGCATCGAGCAGGCCGCTGCCGCACTCGGTTATGTGCCCAACACGGTGGCCCGCACGCTCAAGACCCAGCGCAGCGGCAAGATTCTGGTCACCGTCCCGGACATCGCCAATCCGTTCTTCGCGCAGATCCTTCAGGGGGCGGAGGACGCCGCACAGGCGGTCGGCTATGCGGTTCTGCTCGGCGATACCCAGCATCAACCCGACCGCGAGGAGCGCTATGCGCAGATGCTTCGGCGCAACGAGGCCGACGGCATGATCGTGCTGGGGCACCGCCTGCCGCCGACGGCGCGCGAGATCGTCCAGCAGCGCGGTGCCGCCGCGCCGGTGATCAACGGCTGCGAGTTCGACCCCGCGCTGGGCATTCCCAGCGTCCATATCGATAACGCCGCGGCCGCGCGCGTGGTGATGGAACATCTGTATGAGCTGGGACACGAGCGGATCGCCGTGGTCGGCGGACCGCCGGACAATCCGCTGCACCAGCAACGGCTGGAAGGGGTGCGGGCGGCTGGCAAGGCGCGTGGACGCCTGCGCCAGCTGAACATCGTGCCGGGTGACTTTTCGGTGGAATCCGGCCATGCGGCTGCCATGGCGCTGCTGGACGGCATGTCTGCGCCAACGGCGATCTTCTGTTTCAGCGATCAGATGGCGCTGGGCACCCTGGCGGCCTGCCGCGATCTGGGCATCCGCGTGCCGGAGGATCTGTCGATCGTCGGCTTCGATGATCTGGCATCTTCCCGCTACCTCACGCCGCCGTTGACCACCATCCGGCAACCGATGCGGGAGATCGGTGAGCGCGCGGTCAACCTGCTGCTTGCCATCATCGAGCACATGGATGTGCCGCTGCAGCAGACGCTGGATTTCAGCCTGATGCTGCGGGGTTCAACGGCGCCACCCAGGCGTGGGTGAGGCAGGGTAACCGCCGTGAATCCTTGATCCCGAATTGACGCAGAGCTGTCAGACTCACCACAGGCCGCCCGGCAAGGGCGTGCGATCGCGCAAGGGGGTCGGCAATGCCGTTCTTGACGGACTCGACGGAAGTCGCGGTCGAAGGCATCGGCGCGGCACGTCGCATCGGCTGGATGCGCTTCGTGGGCAATGGGCTGGGCGCGATTCCCATCGCCTCGATCATTCTTGAACGTCAGGACGGCCCGTGGGCCTGGGTGTTGCTGCTGCTCAACGCGCTGGCCTGGCCGGCGCTCGCGCTGGTGCTGACCCAGCGCGCCCGCCAGCCTGCGGTGGTCCAGTTCCGTTGCATGGTGGTTGATTCCTTCTTTGGCGGTGGCTGGATCGCCTTCATGGGGCTCAGCGTGGTACCCAGTGCGTTGTTCGCCGCGCTGCTGGTCGCCGACAAGATCGCCGCCGGTGGGGTGAAGCTGGCGGTACGGGCCACACTGGCACTGGTAGCGGGATTCGTGCTCACCTGGTGGGGCCTCGGGTTTCCTTACCAGCCGGTGTCATCGCAGCGCACGATCGTGCTCAGCGTGCCGTTCCTGTTCGTCTACGGCATCGGCCTCAGCATCCTCAGCTGGCAGCTGGCGCGGCGAGTGAAATCGCAGAACCGCCAGTTGAAGCGGCTGAGCCGCATGGACCCGCTGGTGGAGCTGGCCAACCGCGGCTTCCTGATCGTCCGTGCGCAGCAGGCACTGGACAAGGCGCAGGGGCAGGGTGGTTTTGCCTGCCTGCTGATGCTTGATGTGGATGACTTCAAGCGCATCAATGACTCGCACGGTCATCGCGCCGGGGACGAAGTGCTGCGCCATATCGCGTCCACCTTGCGCGCCTTCGCCCGGCCTGGCGATACCCCAGCGCGGCTGGGAGGCGACGAGTTCGTCGTGCTGCTGCAGGACTGTGCGCCCGTCGATGCGATGCATGTGGCAGAGCGGGTTCGGCTGCAACTTCTGGAGGCAGCACGGCAGGCAACACCGGGCATCGAGTTCAGCGTCAGCATCGGAATCGCGGCGACGCCGCGCGGTGGCAGCGTCGAGGACTGGCTGGCACTGGCCGACCGCGCGCTGTACCACGCCAAGCGCCAGGGCAAGAACAACGCCAGCTATGGCGAATGAGGTGTTGCCAGGTCTCTGGCGCAGGCCAGCAGCTGGGTGGCCGTTGCCGGAGGCCCGCAGCGCACCGCCAACTGCAGCGTGGTGGTCGGCATGCCCAGTTCCAGCGCAACAAAAGCCAGGCCGCTGCGGTGCATGCTCTGCATCGAGGCCGGCACGATGGCGATGCCCAGGCCGGCAGCGGCAAGGTTGATCGCCGAAGCCACCTGCGGCGCTTCCTGCTGGATGGTAGGCGCAAAGCCCTGGCTGCGGCAGGCAGCGACGACGTCTGCACTCAGGCCCTGGCCCGATTTCCGCGAGAACAGGATGAAGCGCTCGTCGCGCAGCTCGATCAGCGCGATGCTCGTCCGGCACGCCAACGGGTGATCGGCCGGCAGTACTGCCACCAGGGGTTCGGCACTGAGTTGCTGTGTCATCCGTTCACCGGTATTGGAAAACGGCGGGCGCACGATTACTGCATCGAGCTCGCCATCATCGAGGCGCCGGACCAGGGATTCACTGCCATCTTCTACCAGCCGCACCTGCACTGCCGGATGCGCCCGCTGGAAGCTGCGCATCAGCGCGGTGACAGCCTCGTTGTAGGTCGCCGATTCGGTCAGCCCCAATGTCAACGTGCCGACCTCGCCGCGTGCGGCGCGCAGCGCCTCCTCCTTGGCCTGGTCGACGCGCGCGAGGATGTCCTCCGCGGCTTTCCAGAATACCTGGCCAGCATCGCTGAGCACGATGCCGCGTCCCTGCCGGTGGAACAGCGGTGTGCCGATCTCTTCCTCCAAGGCGCGGATCTGCTGCCCGAGCGGCGGCTGGGCGATATGCAGGGCCTCGGCGGCCTTGGTGAAGCTCTGCAGCTGGGCAGTCATGACGAAGTAGCGCAGGTGCCGCAGTTCCATTGGAACCTCAAACGTTCTGGTGCTGTACGAACACGGTATTGGACGGTCGCCGCTGGCGGCAACATCATCGGTATCCCACGGCAGATGTCCAACGACAAGGGAGACCACATGAAAAAGACACGTCAGTTGCGCGATCTGCTCCGCCAGGGCAGCGTGATTGCGCCAGGTGCATTCGATGGATTGTCGGCGCGCCTGGTGGAGCTGGCCGGCTTCGATGCGGTGTATGCCAGCGGCGGCGCCATCGCGCGTTCGGCCGGCGTGCCGGACATCGGCCTGCTCGGCCTCAGCGAAGTGCTTGCGCAGGTTGAACGGATCGTCGATGCCTGCGATCTGCCGGTGATCGCCGACGCTGACACCGGCTTCGGCGGCACCGCGAATGTTGAACGCACGGTGCGCGCGTTCGAAAGGGCAGGGGTTGCCGCCCTGCATATCGAGGACCAGGCCTTCCCCAAGCGCTGCGGACACCTGGATGACAAGACGCTGGTCGACGCGGGCGAGATGTGCACGAAGATCCGTGTCGCCTGCCAGTCGCGGATCGACCCGGAGTTGATGATCATCGCGCGTACCGATGCCATCGCCTGCGAAGGCCTGGATGCGGCGATCGAACGGGCGCAGGCCTATGTGGACGCGGGCGCGGACATGATCTTCGTCGAGGCACCGGAAACGCTGGAGCAGATTGAGGTGATTTCGCAGCAGGTTCCCGGGCCGAAGCTGATCAACATGTTCCACAGCGGCAAGACGCCGCTGGTGCCGGTGGCGCGGCTGGCCGAACTCGATTACCGGCTGGTGATCATTCCCTCTGACCTGCAGCGCGCTGCGATCCGGGCCATGCAGCGCACCCTGCAGGAGATCGCAGCGACTGGCGACAGCGGGCGTGTTGCCGGCGAGCTGGCCAGCTTCGGCGAGCGTGAGACGATCGTGCGCACGGCGCGGTATCTGGCACTGGACCGGGTGTGATCCGGGCGTGATTGCGGACGTGCCGATGGACGGAGAAGGGGCGGCGGAATCCGCGTGTGTTGCCTGTTCATCCTGCACCCGGAATCATCGCCGCCAATCCTCTACCATGGGCCACCCTGCCCGGACGTGCCGCCCATGCAAGACGCCCTCGTTGCCCAGCCCAAGCCCCCCGTCCCGAGGATCGCGGCCTGGCTGATGATGCTGCTGGGCATGTGGCTGGCGTTGAAGCTGGGCCTGGTGGTGACCCTGCTGTCGGGCCTGCTGGTGTTCCAGCTGACCCACCTGCTGGCCTCCACCGTGGAGGGCAAGCTGCCGCCAGGCCGGGCGCGGGCGATCGCGGTGATCGTGCTGTCAGCGGTGATCATCAGCGCGCTGGTGCTGGCCGGGATCGGCGTGGCGTCATTTTTCCGCAACGAGACCGGTGGACCGGACGCATTGCTGGCGCGGCTGATGGAGATCCTCAATTCGTCGCGGCACCAGGTGCCGGCGCTGCTGCAGCCGTACATCCCCGAGGACATGCCGGCGCTGCGCACGGCACTGAACGACTGGGCCGCCGAGCATCAGCGCCAGCTGGGCGTGGCCGGTACCTCGGTGGTGCAGGTGGGCGTACGCGTACTGATCGGTATGGTGCTGGGCGCGATGATCGCGCTGTATGACGAACTGCCGCTGCCGAAGATGGGCCCGCTGGCGCAGGAGCTGATCGGCCGCACCAGCCGCCTGGCCACTGCGTTCCGCCAGGTGGTGTTCGCGCAGGTGAAGATCTCGCTGCTCAACACCGTGTTCACCGCCATCTTCCTGCTGGGCGTGCTGCCGTTGTTCGGCGTGCACCTGCCACTGTCCAAGACCCTGGTACTGATCACCTTCATCGCCGGCCTGCTGCCGGTGGTGGGCAACATCATTTCCAACACCATCATCACCATCGTCGCGCTGTCGGTCTCGTTCTACGTGGCCGTGGCGGCGCTGCTGTACCTGATCGTGATCCACAAGCTGGAGTACTTCCTCAATGCGCGCATCGTTGGCGGCGAAATCCAGGCCCGCGCCTGGGAGCTGCTGTTGGCGATGCTGGTGATGGAAGCGGCGTTCGGCCTGCCCGGCCTGGTAGCGGCGCCGGTGTTCTACGCCTACGTGAAGCGCGAACTGGTCGACCAGCGCTGGATCTAGTACGGCAGGGTGTGACGCATTCGCCCCAGCCCGGCGCGGGGTGAGACCTTGCCGGCGCGTTCGCGGTGGCTGCGGTATACCCATGGTCACGGTTCGCGCGGCACTGGCTTGGCGCTGCCGGGACCGGCGGCTACAGTGATCCGCACTTCAGGGGAAATTTGCATGGCCGGCAAGGCATCGCCCATCGGACTGCGGACCTGGGTCTGGATCCTGGCGGGGTCGTTCGTGGTCTGTACGCTGCCGTTGATGGCCATCGCGCTGGTCCAGGGCACGCTGCGCTACAGCGCTGCCGAGGACAACCTGGTCAGCCTGCGCCAGCTGCGCCAGACCTTCGACCTGGCCAACCTGGTCTCGGCCGAACGCGGCCCGGCCAACAGCCTGCTCGGTGCCGCCCCGGCCGATGCCAGCGAGCATGCGCGGCTTACGCTGCAGCTGGCGGTGGTACGCAGGCGTGTGGACACCGCGCTGCAGCAGCTGGATGCCGTGTTCACGGCTGATCCGGGCGTGGTGGATGAGCATGGGATGCTGGCAGACGCGCAACGTCGCCTGCAGTCGGCGCGCGCGGGCGTGGACCGGGTGGCAGCGCAGCCGCGCGACGCACGACGCGTCGAAGACGTGGAGCGCGCGATCAGCGGCATGTTTGCCGTGGTCGACCGCCTGCACGTGCTGACCTCGGCACAGATCAACGTACTGGTCCGGGCCGACCGCGAAGCGGCGATTCCAGCCATGCAGGGGCAGGTGCTGATCGACCTGCGCGAGCACGGCGGGCGTCTGGCCTCCAACGTGATGGCGCCGGTGGCGGTACCCGGTGCCTGGCGCAACGAACAGGTGCGCGCGGCGCTGCAGACCGAGGGCCGCCTGTTGGAACTGTGGCGGCTGGCCGGCAGCCACGAATCGGTGTTCCGCAGTGATCCGACGCTGTCCTGGCATTGGGATATGGCGCGCCGGCAGTTCTTCGGCGAGTCACTGCCGATGATCGAACAGCTGATCGACGATGGACGGCGTGGCCTGCCGCCGCCGTGGACCGCTGCCGAGTTCACCACGCGCTACGTGCCGACCCTGCAGTCGCTTGAGGCGCTGCGTGACGGTTACCTGAGTGTGTCCATCGCCAGGTTCGAGCACACCCGCAACCGGGAGGCCACGCGGCTGGCGGTACTTCTGGCCACCGCGCTGGGAACCCTGGTGGTACTGGGTGTGGCGCTGCGTATCGCGCATCTGCAGATCCTGCGGCCTCTGCTGCAGGCACAACGGCAGGTGATCCAGATTGCCTCCGAAGCGCCGGGGCCCGAGCAGCATGTCACCCATCCGCTGGCCGAGATGCAGCGCCTGTTCGATGCGATTGAAGTGCTGCGCGAGAAGTCGCGCGAACGCTCGGCGCTGACCAGCGAGCTGCGCCAGCTGGCCGGCACCGATGAATTGACCGGACTGCTGAACCGTCGCGCGCTGGAGGAACTGGTGCAGCAGCGCCACGACGAGGGGCGGATGAGCGCAGTGGTGATCCTGCTGGACGTTGATCGCTTCAAATCGATCAATGATGGTCATGGCCACGATGCGGGTGATGAAGTGCTGGTACAGGTGGCGCAACTGCTGCAGCGCCATCTTCGCCGCAGCGACAGCATTTCCCGCTATGGTGGCGAGGAGTTCCTGGTGCTGCTGGCCGACGGTGACCTGGCCGCTGGCCGACAGCTGGCCGAATCGCTGCGGCTTGCGCTGCAGCAGCTGGACATCGTGGTGGCCGGCGGTACCGTGCTGCGGGTGACCGCCAGCTTCGGCGTGGCCCGCGGTGCTACCGACGCCTTGGGCTGGCGGACCCTGCTGCGTGCCGCCGATGCGGCCATGTACCAGGCCAAGGCGCAGGGCCGCGACCGCGTGCGGGTCGCCGGTGGTGGGCGCATTCCACGCTGAAACATCATGTTCATCGCTGGCGCACGCATGGCTGCCTAGACTGGACCTTCGACCATCTGGCAGGAGTGCATCATGACCGTTCGCCCCGTCGTTGCTGCAGCGCTGCTGGCCGGGATGCTGGCCGGCTGTACCTCCACTTCGTCGCAGACCGCTGCGGATGCGCCACGCCACCCCCTCGGTTGCCGCCGACCTGAGCCCGGTGCCGGCTTTCACCGCCGGCGGTGCGGGTTGGAGCATTGAGATCGCCTCCACCGGCCAGGGCAACCACGATGCCAGCCTCAGCGCTGACGGCCGTACCCTCAAGGGCACGCTGCGCTATCCGGGGCAGCCGGCCGATGCACCGAGCTCGCTGATCGTGCTCAACGGCGAGCTTGGCCAGCAGCCCGCCATCGTCGAGATCAAGCGTGAGTCGTGCCGCACTGCCGAAGGTGTGGATACCCTGGCCAGCGTGCAGGTGACGATGGAAGGGCAGCCACAGCGCCGCGGTTGTGGCCACCTGGCCGTGTACTGATCCTGTGCGCCGTCGTGCTTGAGATTCCAACCCTGCACACCGTGCGCCTGCGGCTGCGTCCACAGCAGCTGGATGACTTCGGCGTCTATGCCGCGTTCCTGGCCTCGCAGCGTGCGCGGGGCATGGGCGGGCCGTTCGGTGAGGTGGCGGCGTGGGGGCAGTTCTGCCATGACCTCGCCAGCTGGCATCTGTTCGGCCATGGCGCGTTGATGATCGAGCGTGCCGATACGGGAGCCTGCATCGGCCAG
This sequence comes from Stenotrophomonas sp. 28608_Sma, assembly GCF_056486185.1. NCBI lineage: Bacteria > Pseudomonadati > Pseudomonadota > Gammaproteobacteria > Lysobacterales > Lysobacteraceae > Stenotrophomonas > Stenotrophomonas sp. 28608_Sma. The sequence continues at coordinate 1,232,664 of NZ_CM151308.1, forward strand.
GTCGGGATCAATCATGGCCCACTGTTTCCTGAAAAGGAGCTGGGCTGGTTGCTGTACGACGGCCATGAAGGGCAGGGCTTTGCCACTGAAGCGGCCGGTGCACTACGCGATTGGGCGTTCGTGGTGGTGCGGCTGCCGACGCTGGTCAGCTACATGGCGCCGGGCAACCTGGCATCGCAGGCCGTCGCGCGGCGCCTGGGCGGGGTGCTGGATGCGAACGCCGCGCGCAGCGATGCGGATGATCTGGTCTACCGCTACAGCACCCGGTAGTGCCGGCCGCTGGCCGGCATCATCGGTGCACCCGGGGGCGTCATCTACGCATGTCAAGCCATGACCCATTGCGCGTGGCGCCCGGGCTTTGCCATCCTCCCTGCTGTTTTCCGTAGCGTGGAATCCCGATGCGTCCTGTGTTCTGGCTGGCTTTGGCCCTGCTGCCCACCCTGGCGGTGGCGCAACCCGCGCGTATTGCCAAGACCAAGGCTCCGGCGCAGGATCCCTTCAGCGAGCTGTTCGATACTGCCTGCATGCAGCACATCGGTGCCCCGGCGCGGTTGCAGTCGCTGATGGAATCCAATGGGCTGTCGCCGTTGCAGCCCGCCGAAGCCGCGACGCTGTTGCAGGGGCAATCGGGCGTGGCCTGGATGGTGCCTCTGGCCAGTGGCCGCTATGCGGTGAGCTGGGCTGACGATGGCACGTGTACGGTCTACGCCGAAAAGGCCGACGCGGCGGTCGTGCAGAAGGGATTCGCCCGGTTGGTGCAGGCCGCACCGAAGCCGTTGCAGGTGCGGTCGCTGCCAGGGCGTGGGCCGCTGTCGGCCGATCAGGTGGCCATCCAGTACGGCTGGGCCACGCCGGGGCAGGGCAAGCTGCAGGTGCGATTCCGCCTGGTCACACGGCAGGCGGCCGAAGCCGGCGTGCAGGCGATGGCCTCGGCGGCCCCGGGCGAAGCGATGCTGGCGCAGGGCGCGCCTGAGCCCTGAAGGGCCCACGCTCGCGATTCAGCCTTTCACGCGGCAAGTGGTATATCGTTTATCGATAAATCCACCCGGGGCGGCGAGGCCACCCCAATGCCGGAGGCCGCTTGACCGCTCGTCCCGCCCGCGCCAGACCCGCGCGAGGCTTGTTCACCCTGGCCCAGGCCGCCGTACAGGCGGTGCGGGCGATGTGCTGGCTGGGCATCCTGGCCGCACTGCTGGCCGTGCCGCTGGTCGCCCACGACCGCAGCTGGCTGCTCGACAGCATGCACGACGCTGATGCTGCTGCCGTGCATGGCAGCGACCTGTTCCTGCATTTCTGCCTGGGCCTGGGCGCGATCGTCGCGCTGCTGGTGCTGTGCCTGATGTTCCTGCGCCACCTGCTGCGGCTGTTGAAGTCGGCGGCGCGCGAGCGGCCGTTCACCCACGCCAATGCACAGCGCCTGCAGCGCATGGCCTGGCTGATGCTGTCGATGGAGGTGCTGTCGATCCTGATCGGCGCCTACGCCGCCTGGATGGGCCCGGACTTCACCTGGATGGAGGTGGGCGGCGGCATGTCGATCACCGGTCTGGTCGCGGTGCTGATGCTGTTCGTGCTGGCACGCGTATTTGCCGTGGGTGCGGCAATGCGCGATGACCTCGACGGTGTCATCTGATGGCGATTGTCATCACCCTGGACCGCATGCTGCAGGAACGGGGCATGACCCTGTCCGAGCTGGCCGGGCGCATCGACATCACCCTGGCCAACCTGTCGATCCTGAAAACCGGCAAGGCGCGCGCCATCCGCTTTTCCACACTTGATGCGATCTGCCGTGAGCTGCAGTGCACGCCCGGTGACCTGCTCGGGCATGACCCGGCGCAGGCGCAGGAGGCTGACTGAGTGTTTCCCCTTTTCCCTTACCTACTGACGAAACGGACCTGAAATGGAATGGTTGGCTGACCCCTCGATATGGATGGGCCTTGCAACCCTGGTCGTGCTGGAGATCGTTCTCGGCATCGACAACCTGGTGTTCATCGCGATCCTGGCCGACAAACTGCCGCCGCACCAGCGTGACCGCGCGCGGGTGATCGGCCTGGCGCTGGCCCTGCTGATGCGGCTGGTGCTGCTGGCCGCGCTGGCATGGATCATGAAGTTGACCGAACCGCTGCTCACGCTGTTCGACCACAGCTTCTCCGGGCGTGACCTGATCCTGCTGGGCGGTGGTCTGTTCCTGCTGTTCAAGGGCACGATGGAACTGCACGAGCGGCTGGAGGGCCGCGAGCATCACGAGGATGGCAAGAAGGTCTACGCCAGCTTCGCGATGGTGGTGGCTCAGATCGTGGTGCTCGACGCGGTGTTCTCGCTGGACTCGGTGATCACCGCGGTCGGCATGGTCGACAACCTGGGCGTTATGTACGCCGCGGTGACCATCGCGATGGCGCTGATGCTGGTGGCCAGCAAGCCGCTGACCCGCTTCGTGAACAAGCATCCCACGGTGGTGGTGCTGTGCCTGGGCTTCCTGTTGATGATCGGTTTCAGCCTGGTGGCCGAAGGCCTGGGCTACAAGATCCCGAAGGGTTATCTGTACGCGGCGATCGCCTTCTCGATCCTGGTTGAAGCCTTCAACCAGTGGGTGCGCTTCAATCGCGAGCGCAACGAGCGTCGCCAGCCGTTCCGCCAGCGTACCGCCGACGCCGTGCTGCGCATGCTGGGCGCGCGCCCGGCCAATGGCCACGACGACGAAAACGCTGACGAACACGTCGATGCCGAAGATCGGTTGCAACCGGCCGAGCACGAGATGATCCGCAGCGTGCTGGGCCTGGCTGATCGCCCGGTGTCGAGCGTGATGACCGTGCGTGCCGACGTGCAGTGGATCGACCTGGCACGTGGGCAGGAGGATGTGGTGGCACGCTTGGTGGCATCGCCGCACACCCGCCTGCTGGTCGGCGATGGTGACCTGGACAGCCTGCGCGGCGTGGTGCAGAGCCGCGACCTTCTGGCCGACCTGCTGCAGGGCAGGCCGCTGCAGCTGGAGGGCAACCTGCGCGAGCCGCAGTACGTGCTGTCCAGCGCCAGCGCACTGCAGGCGCTGGAACTGATCCGCCAGCACCCGGTGCCGTTGGCGGTAGCGGTGGACGAGTACGGCAGTGTGGAAGGTCTGGTGACCGCCAACGATCTGCTGGCGGCCATTGCCGGTGACCTGGTCGACACCCAGGACGAGCGCTATGGCGTGGAGGCGCAGGGCGAGAACCAGTGGGAGGCCGACGGTGCGCTGACCCTGGACGACCTGCAGCGCCTGGCCGGCGTGTCGCTGCCGCGCAGTGCCGACTACATGACCATCTCCGGACTGGTACTGGAGCAGTTGGGTCGCCTGCCGGACATCGGTGACACGGTGGAGATTGCGGATGTACGCATCACCGTACTGGCAATGGAGAAGCGTCGCATCGCCCGCCTGCGGGTGGAACGCATCGGGCTTTCGTAGAGTCGAGCCATGCTCGACTGGCCCTCTGTAGAGTCGAGCCATGCTCGACTGCTTCCTGAGCAGCCGGGTACGGGCCCGGCTCTACACAACACTGCCGGCAACCGTCACCATGGCGGGCCCGCTTTCTTTCCAGGATGGTTGCAGTGCTGAGTACGATCGGTTTGTTGATGGGCCTGTACGTGGCCTGGCGCCTGTTCTGGCCACTACGCATGCCCATCTGGATGAAGGTCGTGCTGTCGCTGCTGTTGGTGAGCGTTGCCGTGCAGCTGCGCATCGTCGCCATGTTCTGGGGCACGATGGCCTCGCCGGAAATCCCGAAGCTGGCCATCGCCTCGTTGGCCACGGGTTCGACTGCTGTACTGCTGCTGGCGCTGTTCCTGCTGGTGCTGGACGCCGGCCTGTTGGTGTCGCGCATCCTGCGCAGGCCACGTGCTGTATCGGCGTTGCGCGCGCCGAAGCTGCGCCCGGCGGCGGGTGTGCTGGCGCTGCTGGTCAGCGCCTATGGCGTCAGCCAGGGAATGGCGGTGCCCAAGCCCAGGCACATCGAGGTGAGCATCGCCGGGTTGCCGGCCGGGTTCGACGGCTATCGCGTGCTGCAGCTGACCGACATCCATGCCAGCCGCCTGCTGACCGGCGACTGGGTGCGCAGGGTGGTGGAGGAGAGCAACGCACTGAAGCCGGACCTGATCGTGATCACTGGCGATCTGATCGACGGCAGTGTCGAGGCCCGTCGCGACGACGCGCGTCCGTTGGCCGACCTGCAGGCGCCGGATGGCGTCATTGCCATCACCGGCAATCACGAGTACTACGCGCAGTACCAGGAGTGGATGCAGGCGTTCCGCGCACTGCACATGCAGGTGCTGGAGAACAGCCACCTGCAGGTGCGGCGCGGCGATGCGGCGCTGACCATCGCCGGTGTCACCGATCCGGTGGCCGCACGCTACGGTCTGCCGCTGCCGGACCTGGAGGCCGCGCTGGCCGGTGCTGATCCGGGCGCGCCGGTGATCCTGCTCGACCATCGCCCGCGCAACGCACGCGAGGCGGCCGCGCGTGGGGTAAAGCTGCAGTTGTCCGGGCATACACATGGCGGCCAGATCATCGGCATGGACCAGCTGGTGAAGCGCGCCAATGGCGGTTTTGTGTCCGGCCGCTACGAGGTGGATGGCATGACACTGTACGTGAGCAATGGCGCCGGCCTGTGGGCCGGTTTCCCGGCACGCATCGGCGTTCCTTCGGAGATCACCCTGATCACCCTGCGCCGCGCCCCGTGACCTGAAGTGGGGTCAGAGCCCTTTGCCTGCGGGAAATGGATCTGACCCCTGACAAACCAAATGGAAGGAACCATGTCCCATCCCCGCGCACCCATGGAACGTCTTATCCGCGCCAATGCGGACGAGATCAATCGGCTGCGCCAAGCCATCCGCGAAGCCGCTGGCGCGCGCTGGCGTGGCCCGGAAGCAATGCAGCGGCACGTGGCAGCCTGCGCGGAATACAACCAGCGCTATGAACAGCTTGCTTTCCCGGGGGGCTACGCCAACGCGCTGAAGCAACTTGCCGAACGCGATCCAGATACGGTGGATGTCGTGCTGACCTTCCTTGAGGTGCGCCCGTACTTCTTCCGTTCCGGATATATGTGGAAGACGCTGCTGAAGCGCGTGCAGCGGGCACCGATGGGTGTGAAGCAGCAGGCCCGGATGCAGAAGATCCTCGATGCCTACGCTGCCTATCGCGCCACACGTGACGGCTGATGGGGACGACATGATGGGGTCAGATCCCTTCGCCTTTGGCAAAGGGATCTGACCCCGGCCCGTCAGGCCGCTCGCAGCGGCGGCCGCGCATGCGCACTTCGACGCAGCGCTTGCGCCCGCTTGGCGATCCAGCGCACCACGAAGGCGGTGAACAGCAGCGCCGACGGCACCGCATACCAGAAGTTGCCCGGCACGCGCTTGAAGTACGAGTAGGTGAAAACCGCCGCGATGATCCACATGCCGGTGACGTGCAGGCGACGCCAGGCCGTGGGTCCCATGCGCCGGGCGAGCCCCCGATGCGAGGTGATGGCCAGCGCCAGGATGGCGATGTAGCCCACCGTGCCCGGGAGGTTGGCCAGCGCTGAGCGTGCTGGCCAGAATGCCGGGTTGAGGATGCCGAAACTGGTGATGGCGATGGCATGCAGCAGGTGCGAGAACGCGAAGGACAGGCCGATGATGCGCCGTTCGCGCAGCAGGAACCGGGTGAACGGGCTGGGCAGCAGGCTGGCGAACGACGATGCCGTGAACGCTGCCAGGAACAACAGGAACGATGTGCGTGCAGTGACCCGGATCGCGGCTCGGATGCCTTCGGCCGCATCGGGATACAGGGCGAAGGCCGCCAGCGCGAAGGCGATCAGGACCACCGCCACGGACACGAACAGGCGCCAGCCGTGCAGGAAGGGAGTATTGGATGCAGCCATGGTGAGACCTCGAAGTAGGGGGGCGGTAGTGCCGGCCGCTGGCCGGCAATCTCAGAAAGCAGGCAATGCGACCAGCACGCCCGCCGCGCACAGCTCGCCCAGAACAGGCACGCAGGCAATGCGCAATGCGTCCGCTGCCTCGCCATGTGTTTCGGACAGCAGCTGCAGTGCTTCATCCACCGACGCGCTGTCGTCACCGAACACCGACAGCAGCGCGTAGGCCGGCGGTGACAGTTCCTCGGTCTGCAGGCTGAAATCGGCGAGGCGCTGGATCACCAGCAGCGTGGGAGCCGTGCTCAACACCGGCTCCAGCGCCCCGTCCTCATGTACTGGCCACTGGTAGCCAAGCACCCGCACCAACGGCGAAACCGCCAGCACATCATTGCCTACGGGAGCGCGCTGCAGCGGCCGCCCGCCGTCACGCGTTTCAATGTGCAGCGACTGCTGCGTGCTCTCGTAGTGCGCCAGTTCTGCTGCCCAGCCCGGCAGTGCCAGCGTGTCCTGCACTGCCAGCCAGGCCGCGAACTCGCCGGCGATCCGTGGGAACAACGGGGTGTGACAGATGTGGCTGGCGTAGTAGTGCTCCACGATGTCGCGCCAGCGCGACGTGCCCAACTGTTGCTGCAGTCGCGGCAGGCTGCTGGCCAGCAGGGTGTCCAAGCTGTCGATGCACAGGCGGCGGTAGACCGCCATCCGCCGCGCCTCGATGCCATCGGGTGCGGTCTTTGCAGGGTCGCGCACATGATCGGCCCAGCGCCGTTGCAGGGTCGCCAGCGACTCAGCCATGGGCCACCTCGGGCCAACGTGCCTCGGCCTGCGCCTGGCGGATCTGCCCGACCTCGGCCAGCAATTCGGCAAGCGGGGGGAAGTTGAAGTCGCGTTCGAGCAGCGTGGGGCGAACGCCCACCCGCGCATAGGCCTCGCGCAACAGTGCCCAGACCACGCCTTTCACCGGTGCACCATGGGTATCGATCTTGAAGCCATCGTCTTCATCGAAGTGGCCCGCCACATGCAGCGAGGCGACGCGGTGGGCCGGCACGCGGGCCAGGAATTCGAAGGCGTCATAACCATTGTTGCAGGCGTTGACGAAAACGTTGTTGACGTCCAGCAGCAGGTCGCAGTCGGCTTCGGCGAGCACGGCGTTGATGAAGTCGATCTCGCTCATGTCCGTGCCGGCAACGGCGTAGTAGGAGATGTTCTCCACGGCGATGCGTCGGCCCAGCATGTCCTGCACCTGGGCGATGCGACCGGCGATATGGTGAACGGCCTCGGCGGTGAACGGCAGCGGCAGCAGGTCGTAGACGTGGCCACCGGCAGCGCAGTAGCTCAGGTGTTCGCTGTACAGCTGCACCTGGTGCAGGTCGAGGAAGGCACGCGTCTGGGCCAGCAGGGTGCGGTCCAGCGGATCAGGACCGCCCAAAGAAAGCGACAGGCCGTGGCAGGTCAGGGGGTGGCGTTCGCTCAACCTGCGCAGCGCTGCACCGTGTGCACCGCCGACGCCGATCCAGTTGTCGGGCGAAACTTCGAGGAAGTCGATGGCACCGGCCGGCATGGCCAGCAGTTCGTCGATCAGGCCACGACGCAGGCCAAGACCGGCGGCATTGGAAGGCAGGGGCAGGGTCATGACGGTTGCTCCAGGGAGAGGGCGCCGCCTCGGAGGCGGCGCCGGTTGAACGTCGATCAATCGGCGACGCGGGAGAACAGGCCCTTCGGCATCGGCTTGCCGTTGGCGGTGTAGACGCTGCGCAGGTAGTCGTGCGCTTCCTGCTCGCTGATGTAGCCGTCGTGGTCGGTGTCGATGCGGTCGAACTCGGCGGCACGCTTGGCGGCCACGGCGTTGAACTCGGCACGCGAGACCCGGCCATCGTGGTCGCGGTCGGTGCGGGCAAACGAGGCGTCGCCGCACTTGCCTTCGCCACACTGGCCCTCGGCCACCTTGGCCTTGCCGGCGGGCTTGCCGGTGGCGGTCTTGTTGGCCCCGCACTTGCCTTCACCGCACTTGCCTTCGGCGGCGGCGCTCATGGCCACGGCACTGATCGCCAGTGGCTGGATCGCCGCAGCCTGGCCGGCCAGCAGCAGGCCACCGGCCAGGGCGATGCCGACGGCACCGATGCGCGGCAGGCGGGAGGAGAGGGTGTTCTTGGTCGAGACGGACATGGTGGTGACTCCTTGGGAATGCACGCGGGGCGTGCGGGATGGACGCCGCTTGAAGGCGACGGAAACGAAGGGAAGAAGCGCGGTGAAGGGGCGAAGCGGATCAGGCGTTGCGGCGACGGCGCAGTACGTAACCCACCAGCAGCACACCACCGAGCAGGGCGCCGCCGAAGCCGATGCCGGGCAGCAGCGCGGCAACCGGCAGCAGCAGGGCGATCAGGCTGACGCCCCAACCCAAGCCGTCATTGCCAACGGGGGCGTGCTGTGAGCCGGCCAGCAGTCGGTCCACGCTGAGTGCGCCACCGCCGTTGAGGATCAGTGGCAGCAGCATGGCCAGGAACAGCAGCGGCAGCTTGAAGTTGCCGTAGCCCTGGTCGGTGATCGCATAGCCCTGCCAGAGTTCGCCCAGGCCGTTCCATTGGTCGGGCCAGTGCACGGCGGCGATGGCGACCACGGTCAGCACCCAGAACACATAAGCCACCGAGCGCGTGGCCAGGCCGAGCAGCAGCATCACTGCACCCACCAGTTCCAGCCAGGTGGCCAGCTGCCAGTTCAGTGATGCGGGCAGGGTGGAGAATGGGAATGGGAAGCGACCTTCCAGGTCGGCGAACCAGTTCTGGCCGCCCAGCTTCTCGCGGCCGGATTCAAAGAACTCCCAGGCCAGCAGGGTGCGCAGCGCCAATGGCGAGAGCCAGCGGCCGACGGCGTCCAGGCGGGGGGTATACACGGAAGAGGCGGTGCTGATCATGGTGGTGTCCTGCGGGCCAGTGGGCGATGGAGGCCATTTCAGGCGGCGCAGGTATCGGCAACGTGTGCCGTTGCCCGGGGTTTTGTCAGCGACTGTGGCTGCGGTCGGGGTTTCGTACAGTCAGATACAAAGACGATGCGTTGACGCACATCGGGGCGTTGCGCGCCCCCGTGCGGGGAGCGATATCCACCCGGTAGCGCCCGGCCAGGCACGGCACCCGAATGTATCCCACTGTAGAAACCCGCCTGCGCCCTACAGTCCGGTACAACTCCGCGCCGCGGAGAAACAGCGGCGATACACCGGCAGGCGGAAATGGCCACTCCCAACACCGGAGTGCCACCCATGATCCGTACCTCGTTGCTTGCCGCTGCTCTCGCCCTTGCCGGCGCCGCCGCCCCCGCCTTCGCCAGCCAGGCCGATACCGCTGCACCGCCCACCGTCATCCTGGTGCACGGCGCCTTCGCCGATGGCTCCAGCTGGAGCAAGGTCATCAGTACCCTGCATGACTGGAAGCTGCCGGCGGTGGCCGTACAGAATCCGCTCACCTCGTTGGCCGACGATGTTGCCGCCACCCGCCGTGCGATTGCCGCTGCACCCGGCAAGGTGGTGCTGGTCGGCCACAGCTGGGGCGGTACGGTCATCACCGAGGCGGGCAATGACCCGAAGGTGCAGGCGCTGGTGTACGTGGCGGCCTTTGCACCGGATGCAGGGCAGTCTTCGGCGCAGCAAGGCGAAGGTTTCCCGGTCGGTCCGGGCTTGGCCCGCCTGCAGGAAAGGGATGGTTACCTGACATTGCCGGCCGATGCGATCGCCCAGGACTTCGCGCCGGACGTGATGAAGAAGTCGGCTGCGCTGCTGTACAGCACCCAGGTCCCGTTGAAGGCCAGCGCGCTGGGCGAGGTGGTGAACGTTGCGGCGTGGCGCAGCAAGCCGAGCTGGTACGTGCTCAGCCGCGATGACCGCATGCTGTCGCCGCAACTGCAGGCCGCGACCGCACGTCGCATCGGTGCACAGCTGCAATCGATCGGCAGTAGCCATGTGTCGCTGCTTTCGCATCCGGCGCAGGTGGCCGACAGCATCCTGGAAGCGGCAGGGGTGAAGCCGGCGGAACTGCCGCTGGCCGAGCAGGGGGGCTGAGCGATGGCCGCCCTGCGTGCGTACGCGCTGCCCTTGCTGATGGGCCTGCTGGGTGGGGCTGCGCTGTTGATGGCCTGGCCCAGCCCGGGGGCCGATGCGCAGCCGGCACAGGCCGTTCCCGCCGCCGAGTTCGACGGTGGCGGGCCCTGGCACAACAGCCCACCGCTCACACTGGAGCAGTTGCAGGGGCAGGTGGTGCTGGTCGAGTTCTGGACCTACACCTGCAGCAACTGCCTCAACGTGGCGCCATACGTCCACCAGTGGCATGCACGGTACGGGTCGCAGGGCCTGACGGTGATCGGCGTGCATACGCCGGAGTTTGCCTATGAAGGGCTGCCCGGCAACGTGCGCAGGGCCATCGCACGATTGGGTATCACCTGGCCGGTGGTGCAGGACAACCAGTACCGGATCTGGAACGCCTGGGGCAACCGTTTCTGGCCCGCGCTGTACCTGCTCGACCGGCAGGGGCGGGTGGTCTACCGCCATTACGGCGAGGGCGACTACGCACGTACCGAAAGCGAGATCCAGCGCCAGCTGGCCAGCCCCTGAGCCGCGCTACCATGGCCGCGCCGCGCGGCGCTGTCCCCCTGCCTTCATCGAGAACGCAATGAACCCTGTACCGCACATCCTGGTCGTCGACGATGACAGCGATATCCGCCAGATGCTGGCCGACTACCTGCAACGCAACGGCCTGCGCGTGAGCCAGGCCGACGGTGGCCGGGCCATGCGCGCGCTGATGGATACCCATGCCGTGGATCTGGTGGTGCTGGACGTGATGATGCCAGGCGAGGACGGCCTGAGCCTGTGCCGCAACCTGCGCGCCGGCAAGCATCGTGCGGTGCCGGTGGTGCTGCTGACCGCCCGCGACGACGAGACCGACCGCATCATCGGCCTGGAAATGGGCGCTGACGACTACGTGACCAAGCCCTTTTCCTCGCGCGAACTGCTGGCACGCATCAACGCGGTGATCCGTCGCACCCGGATGCTGCCGCCGAACCTGCAGGTGAGCGAAGCCGGTCGCCAACTGGCCTTCGGTGCCTGGCGCCTGGATACCACCGCGCGCCATCTGCTGGATGCGCAGGACACCGCGTATCCGCTCAGTGGTGCCGAGTTCCGCCTGTTGCGCGTGTTCCTCGATCACGCCAATCGGGTGCTCAGCCGTGACCAGCTGCTCAGCCTCACCCAGGGCCGCGATGCCGAACTGTTCGACCGCTCGATCGACCTGTTGGTCAGCCGCGTGCGGCAGCGCCTGGGTGACGACGCACGCGAGCCGACCTACATCAAGACCGTGCGCAGCGAAGGCTATGTGTTCAGCGTGCCGGTGCAGTTGCTGGGGCCGGACGAATGAACACCACCGCACGCCGTCCACGCTGGCCGCGCACGCTGTCGGCGCGGCTGCTGCTGGTGTTGCTGGGCGGACTGGCCCTGGCCCACGCACTGTCCTTCGGCCTGCTGTTCTTCGAACGCTACCAGTCGACCCGCAGCATGATGCTGCGCAACCTCGACGAGGATGTGGCGGTGAGTGTCGCGCTGCTGGAGCACCTGCCTGTGGCGCAGCGTGAGGCCTGGGTGCCGCGGCTGGAGCGGCGCACCTACCGCTACCTGCTGCGCCCGGCTTCGGCCGGGCCGGGGCTGCAGACCGATCGTGCACGCCAGGTCACGGCGATCATCGACGACAGCCTGCAGCACCGCTATCCGTTGCAGGCGCGCCAGGTGGCTCGCCTGCCGGAGCGGTTCGAGGTGGAACTGCGCCTGCACGACGGCACACCCTTGACCATTGAAGTCACTCCGTCGGGCCTGCCGCTGGCACGTTGGCTGCCCGCCGTGCTGCTGGTGCAGCTGGCGCTGCTGCTGGTGTGCGCGTGGTTGGCGGTGCGCCTGGCCATGCGCCCGCTGCAGCAGCTGTCGCATGCGGTGGAGCATCTGCAGCCGGGCAAGGACGGGCCGGCACTGCCTGAAGATGGTCCTGCGGAAGTAGGCGGTGCGGCGGCCGCACTCAACGCGCTGCAGGCACGCATTCGTGGCCATGTCAGTGAGCGCCTGCAGATCCTGGCCGCGATCTCGCACGACCTGCAGACCCCCATCACGCGCATGAAGCTCCGGGCGGAGACCCTGCCTGAAGACAGCACCCAGCAGCGGCTGCTGGCCGACCTCGACCACCTGGGTCAACTGGTGCGTGAGGGCGTGGCCTATGCGCGCAGCAGCCACGTCGCCAGTGGCGCGCCGGTGTCGATGGATCTGGGTGCGTTCCTGGCCAGCGTGGTCGGCGACTACGAGGACATGGGCAAACCGGTCAGTGGCGGTGCACCCGCTGGGCTGATCGTGCAGACCTGGCCGCAGCCGCTGCGACGGGTGGTCGGCAATCTGGTCGACAACGCAGTGCGCTACGCCGGCGCCGCCGAGATCGGTGCGGGCCGCGATGAGGCCGGCAGGGTATGGATCAGCATTTCCGACCGTGGCCCGGGCATTCCCGAGAACCAGCTGCAGGCGGTGCTGGCGCCGTTCCATCGGCTGGAAAGCTCGCGCAACCGCGATACCGGCGGCACCGGCCTGGGCCTGGCCATCGCGGTGCAGCTGGCGCAGTCGCTGGGCGGCTCACTGCGGCTGCACAACCGCGAGGGCGGCGGCTTGCGAGCGGAGCTGCAGCTGCCGGGGTAACGGGCGGAGTCAGATCCGTTTGCCGCAGCAAAGGGATCTGACCCCGATGCGAGAGCATCCACGCATGGCGTGGATCTACGGCATTCCTGCACCACCCCGGGATCGGCGATCATCCGCAGCGAGTGTTGAAACCAGGGAGCACCACGCAATGCAGGGAACGCATCATTCAATCCGGCGTCCACGTCACGCTGCACTGCTGATCGCCGCACTGCTGCTGGCGGCCTGCCCGCGCACACCAGACGAACCGGCCGACGCCCCCGCTGCCGACACGCCACTTGCCGCGCCGACCACAACAACAGACATCTCGCCTCTGCTCGATGCCCTGCCGACCTGTGCGCTGGACGGCTGGTACATCGATCAGCAGACCGAGCGTCCGGCACATCCCTGGCTGGCCACGAATACGCCGAAGCCCTGCAAGGTGGACGAAGAGAACGAGATCGCCACGTTCTGCGTGCAGGGGCAGTGGAAGGGACTGCCGGTGGAGGAGGTGATCCTGCCGACGATGACCTTCGTCTCGTTCCGTGGCGTGAAGATCGGCCTGCCGCTGGAGAAGGCGCGTCCCATCGTCCGCCAGCGCTTCGGGCAGGAATTTCCGGGCGGCGCGTCTTACGAGCAGGGCCGCGAACCGAAGCTGATGGCCGATCCTGAAGATGCGCAGCGCTCGTGGCTGCTGTGCAGCACGCCGGAGCTGGGAGATGACGCGAGCAGCCAGGCAGGCGTGAGCTATTCCGGCATGAACCTGCCCTACGACCACGACGGTTGCAGCTACCGCTACAGCCCGGTCGACTTCTGCGATGCGCGGCACCGGGCCGCCATTGAAGAAGCTCTCCAGCATCATAAGCCCAATTTCAACCAGCACTATCTGCTGGTACAGGTCGATGATCGTCCCGAGCACTTCCAGCGCACGCTGGTGCTGGTCGACACCCGCACCGGACGCGCCACGCCATTGCCGATCGATGCCTTCACCGGCCCGGCGGGGAAGGGCGGAGACGCCGCCGGCTACGGGACACTGGAAACGGGCGTGGACCAGCAGCAGTTCTGCCTCAATGGTGCGTTGCTGGTCTACCGCGTGTTCGAGGAAGGCCGCTTCTGCTTCGGCTTTGACGGTGAGCGATTCACCGGCCATGAAACCCAGTACATGCAGGCGACGGACAGCCGATGACCGGTATTTCACCCCGGCCGTGACATCCTCCCCGAACCTGCGCAACCGGGATCGAGGCTGTTGAAGGCGAACACGCAATGACTGCCGAGCGGCAGCGCTCGATGTGGGTGGCCGGCCTGTCCACGGTGGTGGAGTGGTACGACTTCACCTTGTACCTGTACTTCGCCACGGTGCTGTCGCGGGTGTTCTTCGGTGGTGGCGAGCAGGCGCTGCTGGTCACCCTGGCCGGCTTTGCGGTGTCCTACCTGATGCGCCCGCTGGGCGCACTGTGCTTCGGCCACCTGGGGGACCGGCTGGGCCGGCGTTGGATGCTGCTGGCATCGATGGCCTTGATGGCAGCGGCGATGCTGGCCACCGCGCTGCTGCCGACAGCGGCCACGGCGGGCACTACGGCGGGCGTGCTGCTGCTGGTACTGCGCTGCGTGATGGCATTTTCGGTGGGCGGTGAGTACACCGGCGTGGTGGCGTACCTGCTGGAAAGCGCACCAGCACGGCGACGCGGCCTGGTGACCTCGCTGGCATCGGCGGCCAGCGAGGTGGGCGCGCTGCTGGCGGTGGCGATCTCGGCGCTTACGGTTGCGCTGCTGCCCACGGCGCAGCTGGACAGCTGGGGCTGGCGCATTCCGTTCTTCTTCGGTGCCGCGCTGGCACTGGTGATCCTGGTTGCGCGCTCGGGCATGCACGAATCGCCGGAGTTCGAACGCCAGCGTCGCGAGGGTAGTATTCCGGCTACGCCGCTTCGCCACGTATTGCGTAACCACCCGCTGGCAGTAGCGCGCACGTTTGCGATCTCGGCGCTGGGATCGATCACTTATTACGTCGGCATCACCTATGTGCCGGCATTCCTGCATGCGCAGGGTCATGACGAAGGTGATGCACTGTGGCTGTCGACGATTGCGGCAGTGGCGGTCATTGCGATCACGCCGCTGTGCGGCGCATTGTCCGACCGCGTCGGGCGACGCCCGATGCTGCTGGGTCTGACTCTGCTGGCGGCGCTGCTGCCGTTGTCCCTGTTCGCGTGGATGGCGGAGGCGACGGCGCTGGGCATCGGGCTGGCGGCGGTGCTGCTGGCCTGCGTGGCCGGTGGCGTGAGCGCGGTCGCGGCCCCTGCCACGGCTGAACAGTTCCCCGGCGAAGGCCGGGTCAGCGGGCTGGCACTGGGGGTGACCATGGCCACCGCCTTCTTCGGCGGCGCAACACCCTGGCTGGCGCAATGGTGGGTGGAGCGCAGCGGCTGGGCAGCGGCGCCGGGCGCGATGATCGCGCTGGTGGCGGTGCTGGTGCTGCCGGTGCTGTGGACCCTGCCCGAGACGGTCCCGGGCAGGGCCAGGCGCTAGCGGGTCAGACCTTCAGGGTCTGCTCGATGTCGGCCAGTACCGCGGCCGCATCCACGCCGATGGCAATCGACTGCACCACGTGGCCATCCCACACGCTGGGACCGAACGCCAGGCCTTCCGGCTTGGGAATGGTCATGCCGCGGGCGACACCGTCGGTGGCCACGCGCACGCTGGCGCGCTCGAACTGGAACAGCTCCGGGCGGGTCAGCGCGATGCACGCGCAGCAGTCGTGCACGACCATACCCTTGTGGCCGGCCTGCAGGTAGAAGTCTACGTAGTCCTGCGACAGCGCACGGACCAGCTCGGCGTCGGCACCGCCGATGGCCGCCAGCGTGTCCAGGCCGTCACGGTCCATTTCCACGCGGGTGGTCACGTCCAGACCGATCGCGGTGACCGGCCAGCTGGCGGTGAACACCACGTCGGCGGCTTCGGCATCGCCCCAGATGTTGGCCTCGGCGGCCGGGGTGATGTTGCCGTTGACGTGGAAGGCGCCACCCATGATCACCACGCCGCGCACCAGGCCGGCGATGTCCGGGGCCTGCTGCAGGGCCAGGGCCAGGTTGGTCATGCGGCCGACCGCGACCAGGGTCACCTCGCCCGGATGGGCGCGGACCAGGTCGATGATCAGCTGATGGGCCGGGCGCGCATCGGCGGCCACGTCCAGGCTGGCCGGCACCGGGTGGTTGCCCAGGCCGTTTTGGCCATGGATGTGCACCGGCCAGGCTTCCGGGGTGGCTTCCGGCTGCAGCGGGCCACCGGCACCGCGCGCGACCGGAGCGGCAAAGCCCCAGGCCTGCTTCAGGTACAGCGCGTTGTGCGTGGTCGACTCCACCGAGGCATTGCCGAAGGTGGTGGTGACGCCGATCAGGTCGATCTGGGCGTGCTTGTGCAGGTACAGCAGGGCCAGGGCGTCGTCGACGCCCGGGTCGGTATCGAAAATGACTTTCAGCATGTTGTTGTTCTTCTTCTTCCGTGTGGTGCGGGGGGCGCCGGCGGCCACGGGGCAGGCCGGCGCGCCCTACATTGTCCCATCTTCATGACAGGCAGGGCCATTGCCGGGGTGGCAGGCCATAATGCCCCCAGTCCAGGCATGGAGTCGCCGAATGCTGATCGTTACCCTTCTGCTGGTCCTGCTGGTGCTGGGCCTGAACGTGGTGGCCACCGTGGTGATCGCGCAGCGCGACGGCCTGTCGGCGGGCGGCCGGACGGTGCAGCTGCTGCTGGTCTGGCTGCTGCCGCTGGTCGGCGCGATCCTGTGCATGGCAGTGGCCACGGCCGATGGCTCACCCGCGCGGAGCGATGGCAGTGGCGGTGGGCCCGCCGATTTTTCCGGCGGCTATTCCGGGGACAGCCACAGTCATCACAGCTACAGCAGCTCCGACTGCAGCAGTGATGGCGGTGGGGGTGACGGCGGCAGCTGCGGTGGCGGCGATTGATGAGACGTTCCTGGTTGCCGGCCAGCTGCCGGCACTACCCAGCCGAGGTCACGCCTTGGTAGTGCCGGCCGCTGGCCGGCAACCCTGTGCGCTCAGCCGCCGCCTTCGGTCGGCAACGGCGCCGGTACGTTCAGCAGCCCGCCTGCCGCCACATAGGCGGCCAGTGCCTGGCCCTGGCTCAGCAGATGGCGTTCCATGGTGCGTTCGGCAGCCTGCGCGTCGCGGCGGCGGAAGCATTCCATCAGCTCGCGGTGTTCGGCCAGCGACTGCGCGGTGCGACCCGGGGTCAGCAGCTGACGGCCACGATGCATCTTCAGGATGCGGTGCAGGTCGTGGGTGATGCGGATCAGCCAGGGGTTGCCCGCGTAATGCTGCACGGTTTCGTGGATCAGGTAGTTGTTGCGGTAGTACTCGGCGATGTTGCCCTCGGCCGCAGCCGCTTCCATCGCTGCATGCAGGTCTTCGAGCTGCTGCACGCCGGCATCGTCGATGTGCTTCACCGCCTCATGCGCGCAGCGGCCTTCCAGCATCGCCATCACCGGGAACAGCTGGTTGAGGTCTTCCAGCGTCAGTCGCGTGACCCGGCTGCCACGACCCGCATCGATCTGCACCAGGCCTTCGGCGGCCAGCAGCTTCAGCGCCTCGCGCAGCGGCGTGCGGCTGATGCCCAGTTCTTCGCACAGCGCGGGCTCGTCGATCCATTCTCCCGGCGGCAGCCGGTAATCGTAGATGCGCTCGCGCACGTGTTCGGCCACCTCTTCGTACAGGGGGGCGCGCTTCTTCGGTGACCGCGGGGCAGGGGCAATGGCCATGGTGGAAGTGTACCGCCAGGTAGTGCCGGCCGCTGGCCGGCAACCCATGATCGCTGGATGGCTTCATGAGAGTGCCGGCCAGCGGTCGGCACCCCCGCTGGGCGGTTACATCCAGCCCGGCACCACGAACACCAGCCAGGCCAGCAGCGGTCCGAGCGCAACCACCAGGCCGCTGTAGACCAGGAAGCGGCGGAACAGGGTCTCGCGCTCTTCCTTCGCGGCCGAGGCCACCACCAGTGCGCCATTGGTCGAGAACGGGCTGACATCGACGATGGTGGATGACACCGCCAGCGCGCAGATCACGCCGGCGGCGCTGAGGTGGCCCTGCATCAGGAACGGCACCGCCAATGGGATCGTCGCGCCGAGTACCGCTGCCGACGAAGCGAATGCGGAGACGATGCCGCCGACGTAGCAGACCAGCAGCGCACCGAGCAGCGGGATGCCGATGTCGGACACACCGTTGCCGATGAAGTCCACCGCGCCGGCATGTTCCAGCACGCCGATGTAGGTCACCACGCCGCAGATCAGCAGCACGGTGGACCAGCTGATGCCATCGACCGCACCCTTCTGGCTCTGCGGGGACAACAGCGCCAGCGCCACCGCCACGGTGATCGAGACCAGGCCGACGTTGAGGTTGTAGATCAGCGCGGCCACGCCCAGGCCGAGCAGGCCGATCAGGGTGAACAACCGCTCGCGGGTCAGGTTCACCGCATCCAGTGCCGCCGGATCATTGCTGAGCGTGCCGCCGCCTGCTGCGACCAGCGCGCCATGGCCTTCGATCGCGAATTGCCGCGACGAGGCCTGCGGGCCACCGGCCATCGCCAGCTCGGCAGTGCCGAGCGTTCCTGCTGCGGTGATCGAGCCACGGCGCAGCAGGGCGATGCCACCAAAGGCGAAGAAGCAGATCGTCGCCATCATGAAGTTGAAGCCCAGACTGGTCAGGAACACCGCCATCTCGGTCACTTCCAGCCCGGCTTTCTGCACCACGCCATTGGTGATGCTGCCGTACACGCTGATCGGCGAGAAGCCGCCCGCCTGCGCACCATGGATGACCAGCAGGCCCATCATCAGTGGATTGATGTTGTACTGCTTGGCAAAGCGCAGCGCGACCGGGCCGATGATCGCGACCGCCGCCGGGCCCAGTGCACCGAACGCAGTGAGGACCGCGGTGATCACGAACATCACCCACGGAATGGCCACGATATGGCCGCGCACCGCTTTCACTGCCCAGTGCACCAGCAGGTCGATGGTGCCGTTCTTCTGCGCGATGGCGAACAGATAGGTGATGCCGACCAGGGTCAGGAACAGATCGCCGGGGAAGCCGGCCAGCACCTCTTTGCCCCCCATGTCGACCCACAGCCCGCCGATGATGAAGGCCAGCGCGAAGGCGACGGCGCCCATGTTGATCGGCATCGCGGTGGCAACGATGAACATGATCACCAGACCGATGATCGTTGCGATTTGTGGACTCATGCGCCCTCCCAGACACGTGACTCACGTACAGCGCGGATGGAGACCCGCCATCCCGGGGTAAGGCGACGTACTGCGTGTTGCGTGATACGTACTGCTCGAACCCGTTACTGCAGCCGCTCCAGCGCGCTGCGGACCCAGGCCGCGGCGCCTTCAAGGCTCTGGAACTCTTCCACCGCGCGCACCTCGCAGCACGGATAGGCCGGCGCGACCATGCGCGCCAATGCGTTGCCCGGGCCCAGCTGCAGGAATACCCGCGCGCCACGCTCGAAGGCCTGGCGCATCACCTGCGTCCATTCGATGGTCTGCGCGAGCTGCGCCGACAGCGTGTGGACTGCCGTTGCGCGATCCCGCACCGGTCGCGCATCGATGCCCGCCAGCAGCGGCAGGCGTGGGGCCTGCAGTGGCGAGGCGTCGAGTGCGGCAGCGAACGGTGCGACCGCCGCTGCCAGCAACGGTGTGTGTGCAGGCACGTGCACCGGCAGTGGACGGATGTCCGCACCCTGCGGCCGCGCGGCATCGGCCAGCCGCTGCAATGAGGCGTGCGTGCCGCCCACGATGAAATGGTCCTGCCCGTTGGCGATGGCCACATGCGCTCCGTGCAGATCGCACAGCGGCTGCAGTACATGGCGTTCCAGGCCAAGCACTGCCTGCAGGCCTGCATCGGCGGGGCTGGCGCTGTCCATCAACAGCGCGCGCTGCGCAGCCAGGGCAAGGCAGGTGGCCGCATCGACGCCGCCGGCGATGGCATGTGCGGCCAGCTCGCCGATGCTGTAACCCGCGATTACCGTCGGCGTTGGCAATACCTCGCGCAGGCCCTGCCAATGCGCCAGGCTTGCTGCGCACAGCAGTGGTTGCGCCCGCACATTGTCGAAGCGGTCGTCGGCCGCCGCAGCAGCGAATACATCGCGGCCGAGCAGTTCGCTCGTGGCATCGAGCACCGGCCGCGCGGCAGCCAGATCGCGCACGCGATCGAACATCGCCGCGTGCTGCGCGCCTTGGCCAGGGCAGAGCAGGGCCAGGCTCATGCCTGCTCCTGCTGCAGCAGGAACACGCTGCAGGCCAACAGGTCTGCGCTGCCGCCCGGGCTCAGCCGGCGCATGACGAAGCCGTCACCGATGCGACGCAGATGTACCTGCCAGTCCGGCGCGAAGGTGCCACCGGCGTCCAGGAAGGTGCGTGCCTGCCGCTGGGCCCAGCGCAGGCCGTCGGCGCCGCCCCGGTGCAGCAGGTTGAGGTCATCCACGCACGCGATCAGCTGCATCAGGGTCTGGCACATCGCGGCCTCGCGTGGCACGCCGCTGGCCAGTGCGTGGCGCAGGGCAGGCAGTGCCACTTCGCGCAGCAGCGGGTAGCCGGCAACCGCTTGTTCGCGCACACCTTGCACGCCGTGCCGTGCACGCGCGCGTTGGCCAGGGCTGTTCGCATCCAGAGGCGCGTCGGCGAGCTCGGGCGCCCAACGGCGCACTTCCTGGCAGACCTGCTCGGCTGCGGCGACACGGCCCGCGCGGCCCCAGCAGGCAGCGGACGCGGCCACCAGCAGGCCAAGGCTGAAGATCGCACCGCGATGGGTGTTGATGCCCGCAGTGGCATGCAGCATCGATATCTCGGCGGCGATGCCATGCCGCCGCAGCGTCTGGAACGGCGCCGCGCTGGCACCGGCGTCGGCCACGGCGATGAAATAGTGGCGCAACGCGAACAGGCTGCGCAGGAAGGTGCCGGCATCCATGTCGTGGTGGCTGCCGCGATCGAACGGTGTAACCAGTCCCGGTTTGGGGGCAAGGGCCAGTTCGGCGTGCAGGCTGGCGATGGCAAGGCGCCCCAGGCGCGCGCTGTCCACCGCCGGGGTGGACCGGGCGACGCGCTGCACGACAGCGTTCATGCGACAACTCCAGTGGCGTTGAACACGGCCTCGCGCAGTTCCAGAGCGGCACCATCAATGCGTTTGACCAGTACTTCGCGGCTGCGACCGGCGTATTCGCGCCAGTTCACCGCGCCACCATCCACCAGGCACAGTTCGCCATCCACGCGATGCCCATAGGCGCTTTCCCAGTGCTGCAGGCGTTCGACCAGCAGGTCGGCCTGGCGCGCGTCATCCACCTGCCACAGCAGGTCGATGTCCGAGCGCGGGTGCACATAGGACAGTCCGGTGAGGTGCTGCCATGCGAAGGCGCCGAATACGCGGGCTGGTGCAAGCCGCAGCATTGCCTGCAACGCCGCCTGCCAATCCGCCGGAACGCCGCCGGCGAGAACGTGATCCAAGGCAGGGGAAGGCTGCAGCTGCTGGACGTCCTGCAGGGCCACGCGCAGCGCCAGTCGTTGCTTGCCTTCGCTTGGCGGTAGCGGTACCCCCAGGCGCAGCCGAGGGTCGGGGTCGTCCGCCGCACAGCGCGCCACCATGGCCGGCAGGCCCTGCGCGAACCACGCTGCCAGACGTGGTTCCTGTGCAGTCACGTCAGCCCGCCAGTCGGCATCGGCCGACAGCCAGGCCAGCGTGTGGCGGGCGGGCCGCTCAGGCATCGCCGTGGGCCACCGCAGATGAAACCCCTGCCGCCAGGGCACGGCCGCCGCGATGTGCGCCGCGTGCGGCACGCAGGTCGCCTTCGGCGGGCGTGCGCAGCGCCTGCAGCAGGTGCTGGGCAAGATCGCCCTCCCATAGCGATTCCACCGCACCCATCGCCACGTAGTTCTCCACGCCCGGCGCGAACACCGGCGAGGTCTGGCTGAGTGCCTGCAGTTTCTCCAGCGGTTGCTTGGTCACCCGCGCCATCGCGCGCAGGTCCATCACCCGCACCTGTGCATCGGGCAGGGCGTGGATGTGGTCGGCCATCAGGCCGAATGAGAGGAAGCCGCCACTGACGGATTCACCATAGACCAGCGTGACAAGCCGCGCGCCACGTCGACGCGCGAGATCCAGCGTCTGTGCCAGATGCGCGAAACAGCCGTTGATGCCAAGCAGTTCGTCGCGCCGCGCCAGGCGCTGGCCAGCGGTGTCCACCAGCATCACGATCGGTCGCTGGGGATGCGCGGCGGTGCTGGCAAGCACGGTTTCGGCCAGTGCCAATGCGTGGTCCACGCCGACTTCGAGTTTGTCGGCGGTACCGATCACGGTCACCTCGCCATCCTCGGTGGTGGCGCTGCCGGTCAGCACCGAATCGTTCACGGCAATGGCATGCCCATGTGGGAACAGGGCATCGAGCAGGGTCTGCAGCGGCATGCTCATGGCAGGCTCCGGTCGGCGGTGGCGATGAGGAACGCATCGGTGTCGAGCAGCGGCAGTCGCTCGGGGGTAGTGATACCCAGCCGCGCCCAGATCTCCAGGCCATCGCGGCAATCGCCCCAGGCCTGCACGCGCGCCTTCAGTGCCGCATGGCGTTCCTGCAGCGCGGCCAGTGCAGTATCTGGATCGGTGCTGCTGGTATCGGGCTGCAGCGCATTGCTGGCAGCTTGCGCGAACGCCTCGATGGCATCGGGCACCAGCACCTGTGCCTGGTCGATCAGGTAGCGGTGCTTGCCTCCCGTTACGCGCCAGACCAGCGCGCGATCGCGGGAATCGAACTCTTCCACACCACGCACGGTCTCGATTACTTCCGGCCCGGACAGTGACAGCCGGCCTTCCTCGGACATGACCACCGTGCTGCAGCAGCGGGCGACGATGCCCATGCCACCGAATGCGCCGTTGCCGCTGCCGATCAGCGCGACCACGGGGACGCCTGCAGCGCGCGCATCCAGCGTGGCGCGCATGATCTCGGAAATGGCGATGAGCCCTGCATTGGCTTCGTGCAGGCGCACGCCACCGGTATCGAGCAGCAGCAGCACACCGTCAGGTCGGGTTTCCGCTGCACGGTGCAGCAGCCCGGTCAACTTGGCGCCGTGCACCTCGCCCACGCCGCCGCCCATGAATTCACCCTGTTGTGCGGCCAGCAGCACGCGTCGGCCGCGCAGTGTGGCTTCGCCGACAACGATGCCGTCGTCGAACGCCGCGGGCTGGTCGAGCTGTGCCAGGTGCGGGCTCATCATCCGCCGCGCCGGGCCGAGGAATTCACGGAACGAGCCGGCGTCGATCAGCCCGGCGATGCGCTCGCGTGCATCGGCTTCGTAGTAACTGTGGCGCTGCGTCCGGTTCATCGTGGATCTCCAGCAAGCAGGGTTTCCACCGCCTGGTTCAGGCGCAGGCTGACTACCGCCGGGGTTGCGCCGGCATCGTTGATCGAGACGCTTACATCGCGCAGTGGATGGCGCTGTGCGAAATCACCGATCACCGCCTCCCAGACGCGGCCAAAGCCCTGCGCGGCGGTGATGATGCGCACCGTCATCGCGCCGTCCAGTGCGGCCGGTTCCAGCAGGATTTCCAGGTTGCCCGAGGCCAGTACGCCCACCAGCACTGCATCGCGCGGAAACTGCACCGCCGTGTGTCCTTCGAATCGATAGTCGAGGGTTTCCATGCTCAGCCCCTTACCAGTTGCGGAAGCGCTTGGGCGGGTCGTACAGGCCGCCGGACCAGCGCACCAGGTCCTTCACCGAACGCGCCGCAAGCAGGTCACGGCTGGCATCGCGCACTGAGATGCCGAGGTCATCGGGACGGCGGATCACGCCGCGGTCGCGCAGGTTCTCCACCATCGCGCGGTCGCGCCCCATGCCCACGGCGGTATAGCCGGACACGCCGCGGATCGCCTGTTCGCGCTCTTCAGGGGTGCGGCACAGCAGCAGGTTGGCGATGCCTTCTTCGGTCAGTACATGGCTGACGTCGTCGCCATAGATCATCACCGGTGGCAGCGGCATGTCCGCGCGCTCGGCCAGCTCCCAGGCGTCCAGCCGATCGACGAAGGCCGGTGCCATGTGTTCGCGGAAGGTTTCAACCATCTGCACCACCAACTTGCGGCCACGCGGCATCTCACCGGGGCGTGCGGACTGCTGGCCGGCCTTGACCCAGGCCTCGCTGGCATGGCGGCGGCCACGTGCATCGGAGCCCATGTTCGGTGCGCCACCGAAGCCGGCGATGCGGTCGCGCGTGGCGGTGGAGCTGTTGCCCTGCAGGTCGATCTGCAGGGTGGAACCGATGAACATGTCGCAGGCATACAGGCCGGCGGTCTGAGAGAACGCGCGGTTGGAGCGCATCGAGCCATCGGCACCGGTGAAGAACACATCGCTGCGTGCGGCGATGTACTTCTCCATGCCCAGTTCGGAACCGAACGAATGCACCGATTTGACGAAGCCCGATTCGATCGCCGGAATCAGTGCGGGGTGTGGATTGAGCGCCCAGTGCTGGCAGATCTTTCCCTTCAGCCCGAGCGATTCGGCGTAGGTCGGCAGCAGCAGCTCGATGGCCGCGGTGTCGAAGCCGATGCCATGGTTGAGGCGGTTCACGCCGTACTCGGCGTAGATGCCCTTGATCGCCATCATCGCCATCAGCACCTGGATCTCGGAGATCTGCGCCGGGTCGCGGGTGAACAGCGGCTCGATGTGGTTCGGCTTCGGCGCCTGCACCACGAAGTTGACCCAGTCAGCAGGGATGTCGACGCGGGGGAGGGTGTCGACGATCTCGTTGACCTGGGCGATGACGATGCCGCCACCGAACGCGGTGGCCTCGACGATGACCGGGGTGTCTTCGGTGTTGGGGCCGGTATAGAGGTTGCCGTGGCGATCGGCGGCCTGCGCGGCGACCAGCGCTACGCGGGGCGTGAGGTCGATGAAGTAGCGGCCGAACAGTTCCAGGTAGGTGTGGATGGCACCGATCTGGATGCGCCCTTCGGCCACCAGGTTGGCCAGCCGCACCGATTGCGGGCCGGAGAACGAGAAGTCCAGTTTCGAGGCGATGCCGCGTTCGAACACATCCAGGTGCGAGGGCAGCGACAGCACCGACTGCACCATGTGCAGGTCATGCACCCGCGCGGGATCGAGGTCAGCCAGGCACTGGGCGAGGAAGTCGGCCTGCTTCTGGTTGTTGCCTTCCAGGCAGACCTTGTCGCCTGGCTCCAGCAGTGCGTGCAGCAGCTCGCCCACGTCGGTGGCGGCGACCTCACGTCCCCGGGCCCACGGCGCGGCACGTTCCAGGCGGGCCTGGCGGCTGCGTTCCAACGTATCCCAGCTCGGGTTCATCGACCGGCTTCCGATTGGTGTCGATGTAATTACGGCATAATTACAGTCGGGCATGCAACCCGCACTGCAGCAAAAAGAAGGGCCCGCGCGAAGGCGGGCCCATTCAGATTGAAATGGAGGATGACCCGCATCGATCGGGGTAGTGCCGGCCGCTGGCCGGCTCCGCGTCATCGATGCATCGCTTGGAGCCGGCCAGCGGCCGGCACTACCGTTTCTGGTGGCTCAGAACTTCCAGCGCAGGCTGGCCGCTACGAAGCGCGGTTCGCCGAAGTTGTTGTAGTCCAGGTTCGCCCAGTAGGTCTTGTCCAGTGCGTTGCGCACGCTCAGGGTTGCCGTCCAGTTGTCGCTGATGCGGTAGTTGGCGTTGAACTGCACCAGCATGTAGGCCGGCTGGTTCACCGTCACCGTGCCGCCCAGCGGGTAGGCGATGTTGTAGCCCTGCACCTTGCTCTGCCACTGCACGCCACCGCCAACGCTCAGGCGTTCCAGCGCACCGCGCAGCTGCAGCTGGGTGTTGAGCTGCAACAGATCCTTCGGCGGGTTGGCGTACAGCAGATCGGTGGCGGCGCGGGTGACCTTGACGTGGGTGTAGCCGGCATTGACCATCCAGCCCGGCAGGATCTCGCCGTTGACGTCCATCTCCCAGCCGCGCGCCTTGGTGCCGTTGATCCCGATGTAGGCGGAGGTGCCATCGCTCAGCGAACCGTCCGGCACGCTCATGTCACGCACCGCGTAGTTGTCCTGCTTGGCCTCGAACACCGCGGCATTGGCAGTCAGGCGGCCATCGAGCCACTGCGTCTTGATGCCTGCTTCCAGGTTCGAGCCCTGTACTGGCGCCAGCAGGTTCTCGTTGCGGTCCTTGAAGTTCTGCGGGTTGAAGATCTCGGTGTAGCTGGCGTACGCCGAGACGTTCGGCGTGATGTCGTAGACCAGGCCCACGTACGGGGTGACTTCATCACTCACCTTGTATGCACCGCTGGTGCCGGTGTAGGCGCCTGCGGCGTTGTAGGAGCGGCTGAGGGTTTCCCAGCGGCTCAGGCGTGCGCCGGCAATCAGCGACAGCGGATCGGCCAGGCGCAGGCGGGTGGCAAGATAGACGCCACTCTGCGTGGTCTTGGCCATGCGGCGCGCGCCGGTACGGCGGTAGGTGACCTCGGAGATATCGCCGTTCCAGCTGTACACGTTGGGAATGTAGTAGCAGCGTTCGCGTGCACCCGTGGCGCTGACACACGTTGCCCAGTCGGCCGGGAAGTTCAGTGCCAGGGTATTTGTCGTGCCTTCCAGGTCCGACCATTGCGCCCCCACGGTGAGGTCGTGGTCGCGGCCGAACAGATCGAAGCTGCCGGTCAGGTAGGCATCGACGTTGCGCCGGGTGTCCTTCGAATCACCGGCGGCCGCGCGCAGGAAGATGCCCGAGCCGGTCACCGGGTCCGGCTCGCCGGTGCCGTACAGGCGCACATTCTGAACGTTGCCGCGGGTGTAGGCGGTGTTGATCTTCAACAGCCAGTTGTCGCCGAAGCGCTGTTCCAGGTTGGCGAAGGCAGTGTTGCTCTCGCGCTTCCAGTAGCTCCACTTCGGCGACAGGTTGGTCGAGCGCGGCAGGTGCGCGAAATTGCCCTGGTTGTCGAAGAACGGCACGGTGCCCCAGGTCGAGCCGGTCGGATTGTTGTCCTGGCTCTGGTAACCGAGGGTGATCGTCGTGCTGTCGGTGACGTCGCCTTCCAGCACCGCCATGCCGGCCATCTTGTTCTCGTCGTAGCGGTCGTAATACAGGCCACGATCGGTATAGGCGGCGACCACGCGGCTGCGGAAACGGCCGTCATCGGTCAGCGGCGCGGTCACGTCCGCCTCCATGCGCCGATAGTCCCAGCTGCCGGCGCTGATCGCGAACGAGGCATCGAACTCCTTGCCCGGCCGCTTGCGCAGCAGGTTGACGGTGGCCGACGGCACGCCGGCGCCGCTGAGCAGGCCGTTGGCACCGCGGATCACTTCGATACGGTCGTAGAAAGCGGTGTCGTATTCCTGGTTGGTGGAACCGCTGTAGGTCGGGATGCCGTCGACCTGGAAGTCAGTGATGGCGAAGCCGCGTGCGTAGTACAGCGGGCGCTGGGTGTCATAGAAGGACACGCTGACGCCGGTGACGTTGCGCATCACGTCGTTGATGCTGAACAGCGATTCGTCCTGCAGGCGCTTCAGGCTGATCGCAGTGGCCGACTGCGGGGTTTCCTGCAGTGTGATCGGCAGGCGGGTGGTGCTGGATGGCGGAGCGGACTGCTTGGCACGGACGCTGACCCGGTCCAGGGTCTTGGCATCGGATGCATCGGCGGCGGCCTCGGCGAACGCCGGAGACGCGACCAGCGCGAGCGAAGAGAGCAGGGCAGCCGGCAGCAGCGCACGGCGGGGCAGGCGGTTACGGAACGTCAGGGACATGGTGGGTTCGAAGCTCGGAGACGGGAAGGGGGCGGCAACAGTCGTCCAGCACCCGGGGCGGCGGCTTCGGGCACATCAGGTCCATCTGGGAGGGGCGCGGTCACTGCGCAGTGCGCAAATGTAAATAATTCTTAACAACATTACAATTCGCGTCATTGTGCATAGGATTCCCGGCGCCGGGCATCGCTTTCTGCAGCAGGGAGCGGCCCAAACGCGAACGGCCGCCCGAAGGTGGCCGTCCGTGTCTGCTGCAGGGAATCTGCCAGGCTTACAGCGCCTGCAGTTCCTCATTGGCGTTGCGCTTTTCCTTGGTTGGTGCCGGAACCGCTGCCGGCACTACCGCCGGGTCCGGAGCCGCCGCATTGGCGTCCACCGGCACCTCCAGGTACGGCAGGCGCAGGGTCTGGCTGGTCAGCGTGCGGATCTCGTTGACCAGCGCGGCGTTGTCGTTGAGCTTGCGCCCGTACGACGGCACGATCTCGCGCAGGCGGGTTTCCCAGCCGGCCTTCATCTGGTCCGGGAAGGCCTTGGCCATCAGGTCCAGCATGATCGGCGGCGAGGTCGATGCACCCGGCGAGGCACCGAGCAGGGCGGCGATGGTGTGGTCCTTGTCGGTCACGATCTCGGTACCGAACTGCAGCACCGGGCCCTTCAGCGGATCACGCTTGATGATCTGCACGCGCTGGCCGGCGGTGACCAGCTTCCAGTCGCCCGGCTTGGCATTGGGGAAGTACTTGACCAGTTCGGCCTGGCGATCGGCATCGTTCAGGCGTGCCTGGGCCATCAGGTACTGCACCAGGTCCAGGTTGTCCTTGCCCACTTCCAGCATCGGGCCAACGTTGTTGTGGGTGACCGAGGAGTACAGGTCCCACCACGAGCCGTGCTTGAGGAACTTGGTGCTGTACAGCGCGAACGGCCCGAACAGGACCACCGGCTTGCCGTCCAGCTTGCGCGCATCCAGGTGCGGCACCGACATTGGCGGCGAACCGGTTTCGGCCATGCCGTAGGCCTTCACACCGTGGCGCGAGGTCACGTCCTGGCCCTGGAAGGCGAGGAACTGGCCACCGACCGGAAAGCCGGCGTAGTCCTTCGATTCCGGAATGCCGGACATCTGCAGCAGCTTCAGCGCGGCGCCACCGGCACCGATGAACACGAAGCGGGCGTGGGTGGTGGACTCGGTTCCGGCCTTGAGGTCCTTCACCGTCACGTTCCAGCTCTTGTCAGCGTTCTGCCGCAGTGCGCTCACTTCGTGGTTGAGGTGCAGGCTGAAGTTCGGGCTGCGCTGCAGGCCGGTGGTCAGCTGGCGGGTGATCACACCGAAGTTGACGTCGGTGCCCAGCGGCATCCAGGTCGCGGCGACCTTCTGCTTCGGGTCACGGCCTTCCATCAGCAGCGGTGCCCACTGCTTGATCTGTGCCGGATCCTCGGAGTACTGCATGCCGTAGAACAGCGGGTTCTTCACCAGGGCCTGCTGGCGCTTGTGCAGGTAGGCGACGTTGTCATCGCCCCAGACGAAGCTCATGTGCGGGGTCGGGTTGATGAAGTCGCTGGGCTGGCTCAGGCGGCCTTCCTTCACCTGGTGCGACCAGAACTGGCGCGAGACCTCGAACGATTCGGCGATGCCGACCGCGCGCTTGGTCTCGATGCTGCCGTCGGGCAGTTCGGGGGTGTAGTTCAGTTCGGCGAAGGCCGAGTGGCCCGTGCCGGCGTTGTTCCAGCCGTCGGAGCTTTCACCGGCGACGCCGTCGAGGCGTTCGTAGACCTGGATGTTCCAGTCCGGCTGCAGTTCCTGCAGGTAGGTGGCCAGGGTGATGCTCATGATGCCGGCGCCGACCAGTACCACGTCGACGGGCTTGTCGTTGCTGGCGGCGGGCACCGAGCGCTGGGTCAGCGGCCAGTACAGGAACAGCGCGGCGGCCAGCAACAGCAGCACGAGCAGGGCGAGCAGGGCCTTGCCAAATTTCTTCATGGGGGCGGGATCGTTGGCGGAGGGGAAGGGGTCAGGATGCGCGTGGGGCAGGGAAAGGGCGTGAAGAAACAACGCCTTGCGCCATCCATCCGCGATTCTAACCGGATCCGGTCCGTTTTTGATGCAACGCAGCATCCGTCGTTTCGCGGCCCCGTCACGTGAGCGGCGGGCCCAAGCCTGGCGATTGTAGCCCCAGTAGCGCCAGGCCATGCCTGGCGACGCCTTCAATCAGACCAGCTCCAGAATCTCGTCACCGGCCTCATCGATCTCCCCGGTCGGGCGCCAGCCCAGGCGCCGGTAGAAGCCATGCGAGCGCGAACGCGGGTCGGCCGAGCACGCCAGGAACAGCCGGGTATGGCCCGCATCGCGGGTCAGGTTGACCACTTCCTGCAGCAGCTGCCGACCGACGCCACGGCCTTCGTAGTCCGGCAGCAGGGCCAGCACCAGCACTTCGCCGGTGTCGCGGTCGGCGAAGCAGTAACCGGCCATGCGCTCCCCTTCCCAGGCGACGCGGCCGATCGAATCGCCCTGGGCGATGCCGGCCGCCCAGCTTTCCGGCGTGATGCCCAGCTCCGCCAACTGCGCGGCACTGAAGGCGTTCTCGCGGGTGCGCCCGCGCAGGTCGATGCAGGCGGCGGCATCTTCGGGGCGCGCATCGCGGACGAATACAGGCATGCAGGGCATCCTTGCAGTGATCGGCCGACCAGTATCCGCATCGCGCATGGACCCGGTGTGGAGACTTCGTGGAGATTGGATGGAGCAAAAAGGGGACGGAGGGAATTAAGTCGTCTTTGCCCAGAATGTCGTTTGGGCCTTAAACGACTTAATCCCCTCCGTCCCCTTTTTGCAGGGCTGCCTCAGCGCTTGCGCCGCACCAGCGCTGATGAGGCGTCCAGCACCGCGCGGGTCAGCAGGGCCATGGTCTGTACGTCGCCCTTCCAGTGCTGCCAGTACAGCGGCACGTCTTCCCACGCGCGCTGGCGTACGTAGACCAGGCGGCCGGCGTCCAGGTGCCGCTTGACCAGCGGCAGCGGGTTCATGGTCCAGCCCATGCCGCCCAGGTTGGCCTGCACAAAGGCGCGGGTGGAGGGAATCCACCAGGTCGGTGCGGTGCTGGGCAGGTCGTCGCCGGCCATGCGCCGGGCAAAGCGCGACTGCATTTCGTCCTTGCGGTTGAACACCAGCACCGGCGCCTGCGCCAGCGCCTGCGCGGTCACGCCCTTGGCAAAATGGCGTTCGCGGAATTCGGGGGTACAGGTGGCGGCGTAACGGATGCTGCCCAGCGCGTGGATCTGGCAGCCCTGCACCGGCTCGTCCAGCGTGGTCACCGCACCCAGCACCGTGCCCTGGCGCAGCAGTTCGACGGTGTGGTCCTGGTCCTCCACGCGCAGGTCCAGGGTGGTGCCGGTGCTCTGTGCGAACTGCGAGGCGGCCTGCGGGAACCAGGTTTCCAGGCTGTCGTGGTTCACCGCCACCGGGATGCTGGCCTGCGGCAGGTCTTCGTCAGCCAGGCCCATCCGGTGCAGGGCGTCGTGCTCGAGCAGGGCGGTCTGCTCGGCCAGCTGCACCAGCACCTGGCCCTCGGCGGTGGCGGTGGCCGGGGTGCCGCGCTTGACCAGCAGGCGACCGACCCGATCCTCCAGTGCCTTGACCCGCTGCGAGATGGCCGAGGGCGTGACATTCAGCGACTGCGCGGCGCGGTCGAAGCTGCCTTCGCGGATCACTGCGGCGAGGGCGCGCAGCTGGGCATGGTCGATACGCATCGAATTAAGTTCCGCTAATGTTGGTTTAGGAAGTTTAGCTAGTCTTTTTCATGTTGCGGCGCGACAATGGCGCCCGTTCCGGTGCTGTCCGCCTTCGCGAGGCACCGTCCCCCCAAGCAAGCAAAGGCAGTGAATCCCATGTTCTCGGTCATCTCCGCCAGCACCGGCCTCGGTGCCTGGTTCTCTGGTGCAGCTACCGGCATCGGCCTGTTCGCCGTGGTCGGGGCCCAGAGCGCCTTCATTCTGCGCCAGGGCATCCTGCGCAAGCACATCGTGCCGGTGGTTGCCACCTGTGCGGCCATCGATGCGATCTTCATCTTTGCCAGCGTGGCTGGCCTACGCACGCTCACTTCGGCGCTGCCGTGGCTGACCACCGCCGTGCTGTGGACGGGCGTGGCGTTCCTGGCCTGGTACGCCATGAAGTCGGCACGCCGTGCGATTGCCGGTGGCGGCGGCATGGGCGAGGCTGACAGCGACGACGGCAGCCGCCGCGCGGTGCTGATGGCTGCGGTCGGCTTCTCGCTGATCAACCCGCACTTCTGGCTGGACATGATGGTGATCGGCTCGATCGCCGAGAACTTCGGCAACGCCCGCATGGCCTTCGCCGCCGGTGTGGTGACTGCCAGCTGCCTGTGGCTGACCGCGCAGGGCCTGGGCGCACGCCTGCTGGCGCCGCTGTTCACCAAGCCCAGTACCTGGCGCGTGCTCGACGGCACCATCGCCGTGATCCTCAGCATCCTGGCCCTTACGTTGGCGGTGCGCGGGGTCCACTGACCCGGCGCACGCCCCCCGAACCCACGTCCTGACTCTCTCTCCAAGGTAGTGGTAACGACGGCACCGGCAACGGTGCCGTCGTTTTTTCTGCTGATGTGGCGCGGCAAACGGTCACGTGCCTAGAATCGTGCATCCGGACAGGGTGTCCGGTTTTCCATGGGGGAAGGATGCGCAGGATTGTGCTGGCTGTACTGTTGAGCGCGGTTGTGGGTGGGGCATCGGCCGCAACGCTGGACCTGGATCGCTATCTGCGGCAGGAGTCGTTTACCGACATCAAGATTTCACCAGGGGGCGAGTACATCGCCGCGACGGTTCCGCTGGAGGCGGGAACCGCATTGGCGATCTACCGCATTGCCGACATGAAGATGGTCGGCAGCTTCCGCCCGCCCCGCAACGATCACGCCCACACCTTCGACTGGGTCAGCAACGAGCGGCTGCTGGTGGGCATGGCACAGAAGTTCGGCGTGCTGGACCGGCCGACGCCGACCGGCGAACTGTTCGGTATCAATGCCAACGGCAAGGGCGGCGAGCTGCTGGTGGGGTACCGGGTTGCCGACCAGAGCCTGGGCACCAACATCAAGGTCAAGCCGGCAGGCCTGGTGGCCGCCTACCTCAGTGATGAGCTCAAGGACGATGACCGCAACGCGCTGGTGACGGTGATCCCGCTGGTCGGCAGTTCGCATGCGCAGGTCGAGCGCATGGACGTGATCACCGGTCGCCGCAACGCCGTGGCGCGCGCTCCCATTCCCGATGCGGACTTCACGACCGATGAGCAGGGCGAGGTGCGTTTCGCACGCGCTGTCGTTACCGATGGCACGCAGAAGCTCTACTACCGCACGGGCAGCAACAGCGACTGGGTCCTGCTCAATGATGAATCCCTGAGCAAGCGCATCGAGGCGCCGCTCGGCTTCTCGGCCGATGGTCGCCTGGCGTACCTGCAGGTCGAGCAGGCAGATGGACCTGATGCCATTGTCAGCTGGGACCCCCAGAGCAATGAACGACGCACCGTGCTGCGCGATGGGAGTGCCGACCCGGCGCGCATCATCCGGCGCCCCGGCAGCCGCGTGCCGGTCGGGGCCCTGTTCCTTGGCAGTGCGCCGCGAACGGCATTCTTCGATGACGCCTCGGACGACGCTCGCCTGTACCGCAGCCTCGAAGCCGGCCTGGGCGGAGCGGTCTACATCACCTCCAGCACGCGCGATGGCAAGACGGTGCTGGTGGAAACCTGGTCAGGCAGCAATCCGGGCGATTTCTATCTCTATGACACGGTTGGCAAGAGTGCACGGCACCTGATCAGCCGCAGCGACTGGATCGACCCCGCGCTGGCGGCGGAGGTGCGTCCGATCAGCCTGACGGCGCGTGATGGGCGTCCGCTGCATGGCTTCCTTACCGTCCCGCATGGCCGCGAGGCCCGTGCGCTGCCGATGGTGGTGGTGCCGCACGGAGGTCCGATCGGTGTTGCCGACCAGGGCGCCTATGACACCGAGACACAGATGCTGGCGGCGGCAGGTTACGCGGTACTGCAGGTGAATTTCCGCGGCTCTTCCGGCTATGGCCGGGCCCACATGCAGGCCGCGCGAAAGCAATGGGGGCTGTCGATGCAGGATGACGTCACCGATGCCACGCGCTGGGCGATCGAACAGGGCGTGGCCGACAAGAACCGCATCTGCATCTATGGCGCCAGTTACGGTGCCTATGCGGCGATGATGGGGGCGGTGCGCGAACCGGGCCTGTACCAGTGCGCGGCCGGCTACGTCGGCATCTACGACCTGCCGTTGATGTACGCCCGCGGAGACATCCAGAGCGATGAGTCAGGCCTGGCCTACCTGCGGAACTGGCTGGGATCGCCCAAGGATCTGGCAGAGCGTTCCCCGGTGAATCTGGCCGCGCAGGTGCGGGTGCCGGTATTCCTGGCCGCGGGTGGCCAGGATCAACGTGCGCCGATCGTGCACAGCGAACGCATGGAAGCTGCGTTGAAGAAGGCCGGCACGCCGGTGGAAACCCTGTACGTCAAGAATGAAGGGCATGGTTTCTATTCCCCTGCCAACCAACGTGCGTACTACAGCAGGTTGCTGGCCTTCCTCTCGCGCAGCCTGGGCGGCCAGGTGGCCGGGCAGGCCACGCCTGCGGAGAAGAGCAGCGCGCCCTGAACAAGCCGGGGGCGGCGGATGATCGATCCGCCGCCCCCGGAGTTCGCCTGCATCGGGCTTACTTGACCCCGTGCATCATCTTCTTCAGCAGCGGCGCGGCGATGAAGGCGGCCAGCGCACAGCCCAGGCCGATCCACATCAGCAGCCAGAACAGGTGCGCATAGGCACCGGCCGCGGCCACCATGTCCAGCGATTCGCCTTCGGGCACTTCGATCGCGGCCAGCTTGCCGAACAGCGCCGCCAGCGTTTCCGAGAACGCGGTGGCCAGGAACCAGGTGCCCATCATCAGGCTCATCACCCGCGGCACGGCCAGCTGGGTCACCGCCGACAGGCCGACCGGCGACAGGCACATCTCACCGCTGGCCAGCAGGAAGTAGGCCAGCACCAGCCACCACACGCTGGCCATCTCGCCGGTGGCGCCGACCTGCTGTGCGGCCAATGCCAGCGGCACGAACGACAGCGCGCCGATCACCAGGCCCCACGCCGATTTGACCGGCTTGCCCGGTTCCCAGCCGCGGCGGTCCATCCACGTCCACAGCGCGGCGAAGGCCGGCGCCAGCAGCACCAGGAACAGGCCGCCGAGGTAGGTCAGCGAGCCGGCGGTCTGCGGAATCACCAGGCAGTCGCGCACCAGCAGCACCAGCATCAGCACGACGATGGCGGCGAAGAACGTTCGCGGCGCAGATGAGCCCGGACGGCGCTCGGACAGCCGCGCGCTGACCACGAAGCCCAGCGGTGCCAGCAGCAGCGAGATGATCGACCAGGGCAGCGGGGTACCGCCGGTGATCACCAGCGAGGGCACGATGTCCTTGGTCAGCAGGCGGTCGGTGAAGGTCACCCAGGAGCCATACGACTGCTCGTACATCGTGAAGAACACCAGTGCCATGAAGATCAACACCATCAGCGCGACCATCTGCTGGCGCTGCACCGGCGTGCACTTGCTGCCGGTGAACCAGGCGAACCAGACCAGCACGCCGCCCAGCACTACCAGCATCAGCATCAGTGCCAGGCTGATTTCACCGCCCAGCGCGAACGCGCCGTTGCCGGCCGCCCACATCAGCCACGCCACCGGCAATACACCGAGCATCGCGCACAGATAGATGAGCCATTCGCGCGGCAGGCCCAGCACCTTCTGCTTCAGCGCGGCCGGCTGCGGCGGTTCGGCATGGCCCTGCAGGTACTTCTGGCCCCACAGGAACATCGCCAGGCCGGCCAGCATGCCGATGCCGGCCGCACCGAAACCGTACTTCCAGCCATAGGCCTCGCCGAGGAAGCCGCACACCAGCGAAGAGAACAGCGCGCCGAGGTTGATGCCGGCGTAGAACAGCGAGAAGCCCGAATCGCGGCGCGGGTCGTCCTTGGCGTACAGCTTGCCGACGATGGTGGAGATGTTCGGCTTGAGGAAGCCGACGCCCATGATGATCAGCGCCAGCGACAGGTAGGTCACCGCCAGTGCCGAGGTGTCGCGCACCACTTCGCCGTTCACCCGATACGCGGCGTGGCCTTCGAAGGCCATGCCGAGGTGGCCGAGCACCAGCAGGATGCCGCCGAACAGCACCGCCCGGCGCATGCCCAGCCAGCGGTCGGCCAGCATGCCGCCGAACACCGGGATGCAGTACACCAGGCCGCCATAGGCACCGAGCAGGTCCAGGCCGGCCTTGTCGCCAAACAGGTGGTACTTGGTCAGGTACAGCAGCAGCAGCGCCTTCATGCCATAGAAGGAGAAGCGCTCCCACATTTCGGTGAAGAAGCAGACGTAGACGCCCTTGGGATGGCCCAGGAAATCGTCGGAAGCGATAGCGGTGGAATTCATCGCGGAATTATAGGCCTGTGGCCCGATCCGCTTTCAGTAGATCCACGCCATGCGTGGATTGCCGGACTGGCCTGGGCGATCACAGGTACCGCAACCACGCCAGATCGCGCCGTCGCGCCTTGAACCGCGCGAACGCCCGCGTCGGCGGGTACAGCACCACCGCCAGCGCACAGGCCACCAGCAGCAGGCCGGCCACCGAATCCAGTGCGTACAGATCACCGTGTGTCGGCCCCCAGATCGCCAGCGCGGCCAGGTACAGCCCCTTCAGCACATACAGGTGCAGCAGGTAGAAGAACATCGGCGCGGCGCCGACATCGGCCAGCGGGCGCAGCGCGCGCGCCAGTGGCGGCCATTCGTACAGGCGCAGCAGCAACAGTCCCACGCCCAGCGTCAACAGCAGGAACTGCAGTGACGGCGGGTACTTGGTGATGTTGAACACGCTCATCCAGGTGCGCAGCGTGCTGGTCTGGTACTGCCACGGTGCATCCCCGTACTGGTTGGCGAACCGCAGCAGGGCGAACAGGGCCAGCGCGCCGACGCCTGCGCACAGCAGCCAGCGCTGGCGTTGCGCCGGGTCGCGGTCGCGGGCGAACCACGGCCCCATCAGGTAGCCCAGCGCGATCACTCCGATCCACGGCAGCACCGGGTAGGAAGTGCGCAGGCGCAGCGCGCCGGCCTCGATCCAGTCGCGCTGGTGCAGTACTTTCCACAGCATCGCCAGCAGGCCGTGGCCTTCCACTCGCACGCCGTCCAACAGGTTGTGCCCGGCCACCACCGCGACTGCCAGCACCAGCAGGGCCAGGCGCGGCAGCCACAGAAGGCCGGCCAGCGCGATCATGCTCAGCCCGATGGCCCAGATCACCTGCAGGTACAGCGTTTCCGGCGGCAGCTGGAAGGTCCAGGCGAAATTCACCAGGGTCAGTTCCAGCACGACCAGGAACAGCCCGCGCTTGAGCAGGAAGGCGGCCGTGGCCCGGCGCGGATCCGCCTGGCGCTGGCCGTACAGCCAGGCCGACAGACCAGTGAGCAGCACGAATACCGGGGCGCACAGATGCGCCAGCAGACGGCAGGCGAACAGGCCGGGAGAGACCGTCGATGCGTCCATCGGGTCGCTTACCTGATGCTGCAGGAAGAAGGTCTCGCGCACGTGGTCCAGCAACATCAACAGCATCACGGTGCCGCGCAGCTGGTCGATGGAGGCCAGGCGAGGGGAGGGGGAAGGGGGCATGCGATGCAGTAACAGCAAGGTAGCATTAAGATATAACATATCATTTGCTCTGCGCCCAGCCGGACTTTGCCGGGTCGGTCGATTGCCGGTCCACGTACTGGCCCATTGCGCTGCAGCACACGCCCCATCCTTTGGCACGCTGGACTTGATCTGCCCTGAACGCTAGCGTGGCAGGGATTTTTTGCCAGCAGGGGCTTCCATGAACCACGACGCTGCGCCCAAGCAGCTCACCTTCCGCGCAGTGGCCCTGGCCATCGTGCTGGCGGTGGTGCTGTCGGCCGCAAACGCCTACCTCGGTCTGTTCGCAGGCCTGACCATCGCCACCGCCATTCCCGCTGCGGTGATTTCCATGGGCGTGCTGCGCCTGCTGGGCGGTGGCTCCATCCTTGAAAACAACATCGTGCAGACCGGCGCCTCGGCCGGTTCGTCGATCGCCGCCGGTGTGATCTTCACCATCCCGGCGCTGGTGATCATGGGCTACTGGCCGGACTTCAAGTACTGGTGGGTGCTGGGCATCGCCGGCCTCGGTGGCCTGCTGGGCGTGCTGTTCTCGGTGCCGCTGCGCCGTTCGATGATCGTTGAAGACCCGCTTCCGTTCCCGGAAGGCAAGGCCGCGGCCGAAGTGCTCAAGGCCGGTGAGAACCCGGGCCCGGGCCTGAAGATCCTCGGCCTGTCGGCAGTCATCGGTGCCTTCGTCAAGCTGGCCGCGGAAAGCGGCATGCGCCTGATTCCCGACGCCTGGGCCATCTCGGCCTACGTCGGCAGCTCCAAGGTCACCGCCTTCATCGGTACCAACCTGTCGCCGGCACTGCTTGGCGTGGGCTACATCGTCGGCCTCAACGTCGGCATCGTGGTCGTGTCTGGCTCGATCCTGACCTGGCACATCGCCATTCCGATCTACCAGGCGTTCTTCATGAACACCGATCCGGGCCTGGCCGCCTCGGTCGCTACCGCATCCTCCACCGAGGCGGCGTTCGCCATCTGGGGCGCGAAGATGCGTTACCTGGGTGTCGGCGCAATGCTGATCGGCGGCATCTGGACCCTGATCTCGCTGCGCAAGTCGCTGCTCAATGGCGTCAAGAGCGGCTTTGCCGCCGCCCGCAAGAGCGGTGGCCCGGTGCTGGCGCACACCGAGCGCGACCTGCCGATGAAGTGGATGCTGGTGGCCCTGGTGGTCTTCGTGCTGCCGCTGCTGGCCCTGTACCAGGCCATCGTGGGCCAGTGGCACGTGTCGATCCCGATGACCATCATCATGATCGTTGCCGGCTTCCTGTTCGTGTCGGTCTCGGCCTACCTGGCCGGCTTGATCGGTTCGTCCAACAACCCGGTGTCGGGCATCACCATCTCCACCATCCTGTTCGCCTCGGCCGTGCTGGTGGTGCTGCTGGGCGCCGATGGCCTCAAGCCGGTCGGTGCCGGCGGTGCGCCGCTGGGCGCGGTGGCGGCGATCATGATCGGCGCGGTGGTGTGCTGCGCCGCAGCGGTCGGCGGTGACAACCTGCAGGACCTCAAGGCCGGCTATATCGTAGGTGCCACCCCGTGGAAGCAGCAGCTGATGCTGGGCATCGGTGCCTTCTCGTGTGCGCTGATCATGGCCCCAGTGCTGAACCTGCTGGCCACCGCCTACGGCATCGGCGTGAAGTCCGAGCTGCACCCGAACGCGCTGGCTGCGCCGCAGGCAAACCTGATGGCCTCGGTGGCCAAGGGCCTGTTCGGCGGCGAACTGCCGTGGACCTTCATCGGCATCGGTGCCGTGGTCGGTGCCGCCATCATTGCCTTCGACAGCTGGCTGAAGTCGCGCAACGCACGCTTCCGCGTGCCGGTGCTGGCCGCCGCCATCGGCATCTACCTGCCGCTGGAGCTGATGGTGCCGATCTTCCTCGGCGGCCTGATCGCCCACCTGGTCGAGCGCTTCCACAAGGTGCGCGCCGATGACGAAGAAGGCCGCGACCGCGTGCACAAGCCGGGCGTGCTGTTCGCTGCGGGCCTGATCACCGGTGAGGCACTGATGGGCATCGCCATCGCGATTCCGATCGTGGTCAGCAGCCGCGCCGACGTGCTGGCCGTGCCGTTCCACCTGCCGGGCGCGCAGTGGATCGGCCTGGCCGTGCTGTTCCTGGTGGGCTGGCTGATTTACCGCACCGGCAAGTACACCAAGGCGTAAGGGACGGGTAGTGCCGGCCGCTGGCCGGCAATCCCGGAATCCCGTGATACCCCTGGTTGCCGGCCAGCGGCCGGCACTACCGCAAACCGCGCTACGGCGCGGTTTGCTTTTTCTGGCGGCGGGGCCAACCCCGCGGGCAGCCATGACCGATGGCCTTGGCAGCCCCGGCCGCACGGGCCTACCATCGGTTTTTTGCCGTCCTGCGGAGACCCCGATGAAACTGCGTCATGCCCTGCTGCCACTGAGCCTGCTGGCTGCCCTGCCCAGCGTTGCCGCTGCCCGTGGCCTGGAAGTCCGCGACATGGTGGCCATGGACCGCGTCTCCGCGCCGGTACTGACCACGGACGGTGGCACTGTGGTGTTCGCCAAGCGCAGCGTGGACGCCAACCTGAAGGCCTCCACCGCGCTGTTCGCGCGCAACCTGCGCACGCGTGACGCCGCTCCGCCGAAGCAGATCACCCCGGCTGGCTGGAGCGTCAATTCCGCGTCGCTGTCGGCCGATGGCCAGACCGTTTATTTCCTCAGTGCCAAGAACGGCAGCCAGCAGCTGTACGCGCAGCCGATCAACGGCGGCACCCCGCGTCAGCTGACCGACTTCCCGGTGGACGTTGACAGCTACCACGTGTCACCGCAGGACGACCGCGTGCTGTTCAGTGCCGGCGTGTTCCAGGCCTGTGCCTCGGATCTGGCATGCACCGAGAAGAAGCTGAAGGAAAAGAAGGACGCCAAGGCCAGCGGCCAGGTGTGGGATTCGCTGTTCGTGCGCCACTGGGATACCTGGAACGACGGCCGCCGCAACACCCTGTTCGTGGCACCGCTGCCGGCAGCCAAGGCCGGGGCGGTCAAGGGCGCCTCGGCGCTGAGCGCGACCATCGACGGCGATGCACCGTCCAAGCCGTTCGGTGGCAATGACGATTTCGCGTGGTCGCCGGATGGCGCCAGCGTGGTGGCCAGCATCCGCGTGGCCGGCAAGCAGGAGCCGTGGTCGACCAACTTCGACCTGTACCGCTTCGACGCTGCGGGCAAGCAGGCGCCAGTCAACCTGACCGCCTCCAATCCGGCCTGGGATGCCGGCCCGGTGTTCAGTGCCGACGGCAAGACCCTGTTCTACCGTGCGATGAAGCGCCCGGGCTTCGAGGCCGACCGCTTCGGCCTGATGGCGATGGACCTGGCCAGCGGCAAGAGCCGTGAGATCGCGCCGCAGTGGGATCGCTCGGCGGGCGGCATCACCCTGTCCGCCGACGGCTCCAGCATCTACACCACCGCCGATGACCTCGGCGAGCACCCGCTGTTCCAGATCGACGTGGCCAGCGGCAAGGCCACCAAGCTGATCGGCGACGGCAGCGTTACCTCGGTGGACGTCGCCGGCACCAGCGTGGCGATCACCCGCAACAGCCTGAAGAGCAACGACCAGGTGCTGGTCGGCCTGCTGCCGGCCGCCGGCGAAGCCATCGGCGAGCTGCGCGCGCTGACCCCGGCCGCTGGCGACGTGCTCAAGGACGTCAGCTTCGGTGACTACGAACAGTTCGAGTTCAAGGGCTGGAACAACGACACCGTGCACGGCTATGTGGTCAAGCCGCACAACTACCAGGAAGGCAAGTCGTACCCGGTCGCGTTCCTGATCCACGGTGGCCCGCAGGGCAGCTTCGGCAATGGCTGGAGCTACCGCTGGAATCCGCAGACCTATGCGGGCCAGGGCTACGCCGTGGTGATGATCGACTTCCACGGCTCCACCGGCTATGGCCAGGCCTTCACCGATGCGATCAGCCAGCACTGGGGCGACCGCCCGCTGGAAGACCTGCAGAAGGGCTGGGATGCGGCGCTGAAGAAGTATTCCTTCCTCAACGGTGACAAGGCCTGTGCGCTGGGAGCCAGCTACGGCGGCTTCATGGTCAACTGGATCGCCGGCAACTGGAACGGCCCGTTCAAGTGCTTGGTCAACCATGACGGCGTGTTCGACCAGCGCATGATGGGCTACGCCACCGAAGAACTGTGGTTCACCGAGTGGGAGCAGGGCGGTACGCCGTACCAGAAGGCGGCGAACTACGAAAAGTTCAACCCGGTCAACCACGTGGCGGACTGGAAGAAGCCGATCCTGGTCATCCACGGCCAGCAGGACTTCCGCATTCCGGTCGAGCAGGGCCTGGCCGCGTTCACCGCTGCCCAGCGCCAGGGCATCGAATCGAAGTTCCTGTACTTCCCGGATGAAAACCACTGGGTGCTGAAGCCGAACAACAGCATCCTGTGGCACGACACCGTCAATGCCTGGCTGAAGCAGCACATCGGCAACTGATGACTGCAGCGCCGCCCTTCGGGGCGGCGCTTTTGTTTCGCCATCTGCTTTACCGGTGGGGGCCGACCGTTGGTCGGCACACCTTCATGATCCGCCGCCAACAGCAGCCGGCCAGCGGCCGGCTCTACCCAGAGCACCTGGATGATCCAGAACGACATCGTCGTCTTCGGTTTGATCGCCGCCACCCTCGGCGCCGTGTTCTGGACCGCCTCGCGCGAGCAGGGCCTGTGGAAGCGCTTCTACACGTTCGTGCCGGCGCTGCTGCTGTGCTACCTGATTCCCGGCATCTACAACACCGTCGGCCTGATCGATGGGCAGAACACCAAGCTCTACAATCCGATCGCCCGCGACATCCTGCTGCCGGCAGCGCTGATCCTGCTGACCCTGGCGGTGGACATCAAGGGCATCCTGCGGCTGGGCCCGAAGCTGGTGCTGATGTACCTGGGCGCCTCGGCCAGCATCATGCTCGGTGCGGTGGTGGCGTTCCTGGCGATGCGCGCGCTGCATCCGGAAACCGTGGCCGGTGACACCTGGGCCGGCATGGCCGCATTGGCAGGCAGCTGGATTGGCGGCGGTGCCAACATGCTGGCGATGCGCGAAGTATTCGACGTCAATGCGACCACGTTCGGCCAGTTCGCGGTGGTCGATGTCGGTGTCGGCTACGTGTGGATGGCGGCACTGATCTTCCTGGCGGGGCGGGCAGCGAAGATCGACGCGCGCAGTGGCGCCGATACCTCGGCCATCGATGAACTGAAGGAGCGCATCGCGCGCTTCCAGGCCGAACACGAGCGCATTCCCAGCCTCACCGACCTGATGCTGATCGTGGCGGTGGCCTTCGGCGGCGTGGGTCTGTCACACGCGATCGGTGCGCCGCTGGCAGCATGGTTCAAGGCCAATGTCAGCTGGGCCCCGCAGTTCAGCCTGGATGCGCCGTTCGTGTGGGTGGTGGTGCTGTCGACCACGCTGGGCCTGAGCCTGAGCTTCACCCGTGCACGCACGCTGGAAGGTGCGGGCGCCTCGCGGCTGGGTTCGTTGCTGCTGTACTTCCTGATTGCCTGCATCGGCATGCAGATGGATCTGCTGGCGCTGCTGGACCGCCCGTGGCTGTTCCTGCTCGGCCTGATCTGGATTGCCGTGCACATCGCGCTGCTGTGGTGCCTGGGCAAGCTGCTGAAGGTGCCGTTCTTCTATTTCGCGATCGGTTCGCAGTCGAACATCGGTGGCCCGGCTTCGGCGCCGGTGGTGGCTGCAGCGTTCCATCCGGCCCTGGCGCCGGTGGGCGTGTTGCTGGGCACGATGGGCTACGCCACCGGCACCTACCTGGCCTACATCGTCGGCATTACCCTGCGCGCGCTGGCAGGGCAGGGCTGATGGGGTAGTGCCGGCCGCTGGCCGGCAACCAGGTAATGCTGCACGGGTTCATGAGGTTGCCGGCCAACGGCCGGCATTACCGATGCGTTACGCCACCGGCAATCCGCGTTCGATCAACCACGCCTTCGCGTCTTCGGCGTCCTGCTCGAACCGCGCCGAGTGAAAAGAGGGGCGCCGCAAGGTCCGGCGCGTCGCCACGCGCCCGTGGCCAACCGCGCCCGCGGCTTTACGCCACCGGCAATCCGCGTTCGATCAACCACGCTTTCGCGTCTTCGGCGTCCTCTTCAAACCACGCTTTCGTAGACCCCAGCCGATACGTATACCCCCAGGCATCCATGTCGGCCATCAACCGCGCACTGCCAACGCCAGGCAGCTGCCCGGCCAGCACGATCTGCAGGTAGCAGGTGGCATCTTCCTCGGCCACCGAGTCGGTGGCGTCGGTATGCACCTGCGCACGCCGCTCCGGCGGCAGCACGATCAGATGGCAAGCTTCGTGCAGCATCGAGTGCACGGGCGTGTCATCGCGCACGTACACGTTGCTGGCGATGATGCCGGCCTCGGGCTCGCCCCAGTAGCTGCCGGGAATCGGTTCACCGGCCGCGACGTGGTGCAGCTGCAGGCCATGCGCGGCGAGCAGGCACTGCGCATCAGCGAAGGCGATGTCGCCCACGCAGGTGATGTCCACGGCGGTTGTCGTATCGGTCATGCGGGTCAGGCAGCCCCGCCCGTGCAGGCACGGGCGGGGCCGAGCTTCAGGGTTTGTCCGGGCCTTCAGGCAGCGCCACGGAGATGTCCAGCACATCGTGCTGGCCATCCTTCACCAGGTCGACCTTCACTGCATCGACGTCGATGTTCACGTACTTCTTGATCACTTCCAGCAGCTCGCGCTGCAGCAGCGGCAGGTAATCGGGGCCGCCGCGGTTGCTGCGCTCCTGCGCGATGATGATCTGCAGGCGGTTCTTGGCGGTTTCGGCGGTGGTCTTCTTCGCTTTGAGGAAATCAAACAGGCCCATGCTTACCCTCCGAACAGCTTGCTGAAGAAGCCCTTCTT
This sequence comes from Stenotrophomonas sp. 28608_Sma, assembly GCF_056486185.1. Lineage (NCBI taxonomy): Bacteria > Pseudomonadati > Pseudomonadota > Gammaproteobacteria > Lysobacterales > Lysobacteraceae > Stenotrophomonas > Stenotrophomonas sp. 28608_Sma. The sequence continues at coordinate 1,276,568 of NZ_CM151308.1, forward strand.
CTCGACGTTGGTGAAGCGCATCGGGCGTTCTTCGCCGAGGATGCGCGCGACGGCGTCGTCGTAGGCCTGGCCGGCTGCGGACTCGACATCCAGGATGACCGGCTCGCCCTTGTTGGAGGCGTTGAGCACGTCACCCGACTCGGGGATCACGCCGATCGCCTTCAGGCCGAGCACTTCCTCGACGTCGGCGATGCTGAGCATCTCGCCGCTTTCCACGCGCAGCGGGGTGTAGCGGGTCAGCAGCAGGAAGGCCGGCACGTCCTGGCCGGACTCGGCCTTGTGGGTCTTCGAGTCGAGCAGGCCGATGATGCGGTCCGAGTCGCGCACCGACGACACTTCCGGGTTCACCACCACCACCGCACGGTCGGCGAAGTACATCGCCAGGAAGGCGCCCTTCTCGATGCCGGCCGGGGAGTCGCAGATGATGTAATCGAAGCCGTCGGCGGCCAGGTCCTTCAGGACCTTGCCCACGCCTTCCTGGGTCAGTGCGTCCTTGTCGCGGGTCTGCGAGGCGGCCAGCACGTACAGGTTCTCGAAGCGCTTGTCCTTGATCAGGGCCTGCTTGAGGGTCGCTTCGCCGTGCACGACGTTGACGAAGTCGTACACCACGCGGCGTTCGCAGCCCATGATCAGGTCGAGGTTGCGCAGGCCGACGTCGAAGTCGATCACCGCCACCTTCTTGCCGCGCCGTGCCAGGCCGCAGGCCAGGCTCGCGCTGGAAGTGGTCTTGCCGACGCCGCCCTTGCCGGAGGTGACTACGATGATTTCAGCCAAAGGACTTCTCCTGATGATTCTGTTTGGGTGCTGCGTCAGTCCAGCGCAGCGATCTTGATCTGGTCCTGTTCCAGCCACACCTGCACGGCCTTGCCGCGCAGGGAGTCCGGGACATCGTCCAGTACCTTGTAGTGGCCTGCAATGGCGACCAGTTCCGCATGGAAATCACGGCAGAAGATGCGTGCCGCGGTGTTGCCCTGTGCCCCTGCCAGCGCGCGGCCGCGCAGGGTGCCGTAGATGTGGATGCTGCCATCGGCGATGACCTCGGCGCCGGCGCCGACGGTGGCCATCACGGTCAGGTCGCAGTTTTCAGCGTACAGCTGCTGGCCCGAACGCACGTTGCCCAGCTGCATGCGGCCCGGCTGCGGTGCGGCGGCGTCGGCAACCTTGGCCACCGGCGTGGCCGGTGCCGGCTTCGGTTCGGCACGGGCTGCGCGACGCGGTTCCGGCGCGGGCGGCGGGGCCGGCTCGGCCTCGGCACGCTCGTACTGGGCGCGGAACTTGGCCAGCAGTGGCAGCCCGAGCTGCTGCGAGAGCAGGTCGACCGCGCTGGTGCCATAGGCCAGCGCCACCGGCAGCACGCCGGCACTGCGCAGGCCATCGACCAGCGCCTGTGCGGTGGCCACGTCCGGAACCTGGCTCAGGCCGCCGAAATCGAGGATCACCGCCGCGCGGCCGAACAGCTTCGGCGCACGGGTCACGCGCTCGCGCATTTCCTGCACGAGGCGTTCGACATCAAGGGTACGGATGCGAAGGTTGGCGATGCCCACCTGGCCGATCTTCAGTTCACCGGCCTGTTCGTAATCGAAATTCACCGCCACGCTCAGGTCCCCGTCGGCCGCTGTGCCTGCGCCGGCAGCTGCCGGGCGCGTGTCCATGCCACATCCGGCAGCTTGCCGCCGTAGGTCTCCTGGACCCACGGGTAGCTGCACAGTTCCTTGGCCAGCATGCTGGCACGCACATCGACCTGGGCCATGGTGTTCTGGCCCAGCTCGCGGAAGCCGAAGCTGCCGTGGAAGAGCAGGGCGGCATCGGCGCCGTGGTCGAGGAAGACTTCGCAGGTCATCTGCGGGTAGCGCAGCTCGGCAAAGCTCTGCGCGTCGGCATAGAACGCACGGCCGACGCCACCGCCACGACGGCGGCTGGCGACCACGATGCGGTCGATATAGAAGAACGGGGTGTCCAGCTGCTGCTTGAACCAGGCGAAGTTGCTGCTGTCGTGCTGGCTGTCGCTGCCGAAGCCGATCAGGAAGCCGGCCAGGTTGCCGTCGCGCTCGGCGACGCGGAAATATTCAGCGGTTTCGTAGAACAGGCGCAGGCGGGCCGCATCCAGGGGAAGGATGGCCAGGCCAGCGTTGTTGTTCAAAGCCAGGACGGAATCGAGCTCGTGCTCGCGCACGTCGCGGATGACAATCGACATTGTGACTCCGTGGGGTAACGCGGTTGGTCCATCAAGGGACCCTGCGCACGATTATTGCATGCCCGGGGTGGGCTGCGGCATGAACAGGGGACCTCGGATGCATGACTTCCGTGGGAGTGCGCGACGCGGGCCGGGCCCGTAGAGTGCTGGCATGTTGGGAGTCCTCAGCCATACCCGCGTCCTCCGTCTGGCCGGCCTGTTTACCTGGGTCATGGTCGGCCTGCCACTGGCGTACTCGCAATTCGAGAACCTGCACAGCCGCAGCGATATGGGCAGCTGGGCGATCCTGTTGTTCGTCGCCTACCTGTCCTTCGGCGCCGCGTACTACTGGCTGACCCGCCTCCTGCGCAGTGACAGCGATAGTCACACCACCTGGCTGGACCGCGGCCTGCTGCTGCTGCTGACGGTTTCGGCGCTGGGCGTCAGTTTCCTCAGTGGTTCGGGCCTGGGCAGCATCCTGATGATGGTGGCTGCCGGCGTCATTCCGTGGATGCTGTCGGCGCGTCTGTGCGTGCTGTGGCTGCTGGTCAGCCAGCTGGCGGTGGCCCCGGTCTATTACATACTGCTGAACTTCCCGCTGTTCGAAGCCGTGATGCAATCGCTGCTGTATGGCGGCTTTTCCATGTTCATCTTCGTGACCAGCCTTGTCGCGAGACAGCAGACCCAGGCCCGCGACGAGCAGCGCAGGCTCAATTCGGAGCTGCGTGCCACTCGTGCCCTGCTGGCCGAAAGCGCTCGCGTCAACGAGCGAACCCGCATTTCGCGTGAGCTGCACGATCTTCTGGGGCATCAGCTGACCGCACTGACCCTGAACCTCGAAGTGGCCGGTCACCTGGCCGAGGGCCAGGCGCTGGAGCATGTGAAGCGTTCCCACGCATTGGCCAAGCTGCTGCTGGGCAACGTGCGCGAGGTGGTCAGCCAGCTGCGCGAGACCGGTGCCATCGACCTGGCTGCGGCGCTGCGCCCGCTGACCGAGAACGTGCCCTCGCTGGACATCCAGCTGGAGATCGAGGATCCCCTGAATGTGGAGGACCCGCAGCGGGCCCACGTGCTGCTGCGCTGCACCCAGGAGATCATCACCAATGCCGTGCGCCACGCCGGTGCCCGCCACCTGTGGATCAAGGTGTACCGTGAAGCACCTGACCGGGTGGTGGTGGAGGCCCGCGACGACGGCGTCGGCGCGGAAATGGTCAATGTGGGCAATGGCTTGCGCGGCATGCGCGAGCGCCTGCAACAATGTGGTGGCCAGCTGCAGGTCGAGACCCGTCCCGGCGAAGGCTTCCGGCTGCGGGCGACGGTGCCGGCAACGGTGCTGGTGGCCGCCCTTACCAAGGTTCCTGAAGGAGTGCGTTGATGATTCGCGTCTGCCTGGTCGACGACCAAACCCTGGTGCGGCAGGGAATCCGCTCCCTGCTGGCGCTCGACGACGGTATCGAGGTGGTGGCCGAGGCCGGCGATGGCCGGCAGGCGGTCGAACTGATCCCGCAGGTGCGCCCCGACGTGGTGCTGATGGACATGCGCATGCCGGTGATGTCCGGGCTGGAGGCGCTGCAGGTGCTGTCGCGCCAGGAGCAGCTGCCACCGACCATCATCCTCACCACCTTCGATGACGACCAGCTGGTGCTGGCCGGGCTCAAGGCCGGAGCCAAGGGCTACCTGCTCAAGGACGTGACCCTGGCGCAGCTGGTCGGTGCCATCCGCACCGTGGCCGACGGCGGTTCGCTGGTGCAGCCGGCCGTGACCCAGCGCCTGCTGTCCGGCCTGGAGCACATGCGCAACGAGTTCGTCAGCCTGGACCGCCCGGACCCGTTGACCGACCGCGAGACCGAGATCCTGCGCCTGATGGCCAGTGGCTTCTCCAACAAGGAGATCGCCAACTCGCTGGGTGTGGCCGAAGGCACCATCAAGAACCACGTGTCCAACATCCTGTCCAAGCTGGGCGTGCGCGACCGTACGCGCGCCGTACTGAAGGCGTTCGAACTCCAGCTGGTCTGAGGAAAACCTTTTCAGGACAATGACTTGAGGTCCAGTCATGGCCCTCGGGTGGGGTTGCCCTCTACTTCACGGGTATCGGTATGCGGTACCCTTCGAATTCTTTGTCCATACAAATACGCAGCCGGCAGGGAAACCGGTGCGCCAATCCCGATAAACAATGCCCGCGAAGCCTGCTAGGATTGGCGCTTCGCTTCAATCAACCCGGCCGTGGGATCGGCCCCGGAGACTCTCTGAATGACCCGTATTATCGAGTTCCTGATCGCCTTGGGGATCGTGGCTGGCCTGTTCGTCATCATTGGCGTATGTCTGCCGGGCGAGCGTCACATCACCGAAAGCATCGAGACCAACCGCAAGATGACGATCGTGTACGACACGGTCAGCAGCCTGCGCCGCTTCAAGGACTGGAACCCGCTGGTACTGCGCGATCCCGCCGTTGAACTGAAGCTGTCCGGCCCGGCCTCCGGCGTCGGTGCCACTCTCGACTTCACCTCCAAGGACCTGGGCACCGGTTCCTGGAAGATCACCGAAGCCGAAGAGAACAAGCGTGTTGCGATCGCCATCGATGACGCCACCAAGGGTCACGACAAGATCACCACCTTCACGCTGGAGCCGACCGGCAAGGGTGGCCGCAACGTCAAGATCACCCAGGACTACTCGGTGAAGTACGGCTTCGACCTGTTCGGCCGTTATGCCGGCCTGTATGTCAGCCGCCAGATCGGCGACGACATCAAGATGGGTCTGTCGCGTATGGCCAACATGCTGGCCAGCGTCCCGAACGTGGACTACCGCACCCCGGAAGCCCCGCTGACCGATCTGGCCATCGTCAATGTGCCGGCTGAAGACCTGCTGGTCGTCAACGCCGGTAACGTGGACCGCGGTCAGGACACGATCACCAAGTCCATCAAGGACAACCAGGAGTGGATCAAGCGCGTGATGGAGGCCAACGGCCTTGAAGCCGCCGGTCCGTTCCGCATCATCACCACCGATTTCGGTCAGGAGAAGTACGCCTTCGACATCGCCCAGCCGGTGAAGAAGAAGGGTGCTGAAGGTGCCACTGCTGAAGAGCTGACCGTCAAGATCGACGGCGGCGCTCCGGTCAAGTACGTGCACGTGGCCCCGCACCGTTCGGCGCATGCCGCCTACACCGGCCACATGGCGGGTCTAGACGTGGCCCGCAACGGCCTGCGTGCCTGGGCTGTGACCTCCGGCAACGAAGTGATCGACCGTCCGTACGAAACCTGGAAGGATGGCATCGACAAGTCGTTCACCCCGGAAGGTACCTACGACATTTACTGGGCCGTCAAGTAAGCCTCGGCTGACCCATGTAGTGTTGGACACGAAAACGCGCCGCTCATTGCGGCGCGTTTTTTTTCATCTGGCGCCCGGAAAGGGCGCTGTGCAAGGAGCCCCCATGTTCAACCTGGAACGTCGCGCACGTAAGCCTTCCCTGCTGGCCTGCCTTGGTGCGCTGCTGGCGGCGGCCTCGATCGGCCTGTCCGCCTACGCATCGCACGGTGTGGCTGACCCGCTTTCACAGCAGCACCTGAACATGGCGGCACTGTATGCGTTCGCGCATGGCGCGGTGCTGGTGGCGCTTGGCCCGCGTGCGCAGGGGGCGACCGCGCGCCTGGCGCTGTACGTGCTGCTGCTGGGCGTGTTGCTGTTTTCCGGCAGCCTGGTGGGCGGTGCCTTGTGGCAGTGGCCGACGCGGATGGCGCCGATCGGGGGCACCAGCATGATGGCTGGATGGGTGTTGCTGGCGATCAATGCGTTGAGGCGGTGACTGAGTCGAGGTTGTTTCTTCGATCCATGCTGATGCGATCTGCACCGTCCATGGGCGTTACTTTTCTTTTCGCGCGAAAAGAAAAGTAACCAAAAGAAACGCGCCGCCGGCCGCGAGCCGGTGCTGCGCACCGGTCCCCTGCGCTCCTCGGCCCGTCGAGGGGCGGTGCGGGAACTCGCTGCGCTCAGACACCCGCACCTCTTCGCCCTCGCCGGACCTGCGGTGCTCGGCTCGCTTGAAGGCGGACCCAACAGCCGCGCGCTGATCCGTTATAGAGGCTTCGAGCGAAGCGACCCACTTTTGTCTTTGCTCTCTTGTTCCATTCCGTGGCGGACGCACACGGAAACTGTCAGAGGCCGGGCGGGTGGGCTGGGCTGGGGTATCCGCGCCATGGATGGCGCGGCTAAGCCTCCAGGGATGGATTCACGGCGTACCCTGCCCAGCCTACCCGCCCGGACAGCTCCATGAATTTCGCCCTGCGGCCGCCACGAGGGGCTCAGCCGTTGGCCGGTCTCCAGCACCAGTGCCAAGGTTCGTAGACGATCCCATGCGGGTTGTCGCGCGGGTAGCTCAGCTGGAAGCCATGCCCACCGGCATTCGCCTGCAGCCACGCAAACGCGTCGGTGGCTTCGAACGATTCTTCAGCCGGGGCGTCGCCCGGTGTACCGATGTCCAGCGCGTGGCCGCTGTGGTGTTCACTGAAACCCGGGGCGGCATTGACCTTCAGGATCTCCGCCACGCTCAAGCCGCGCGCCAGCTTCCGTTCGAAGATGCCCAACTGGTAGGCATGGCTGCGGAAGCCGGAGATGGCGTCCAGCGCAATGCCATCCTGTGCTGCGTGCAGTCGCATCCGCCGCCAGCCCTGTGCGGCGCCTTGGCGCAGCCACAGCGGGCGGGCGAAACGATCACGGCCGGCGAAGTGCAGCAGGCAGGGTTCGGGTTCCAGCGGCAGGCCGCTGTGGTCGGCATAGCGCTGTGGATCCAGTCCCAGCTGCTGAAGGCGCTGCTGTAGCCCCGCCAGCGGCAGCCACTGATCTTCCAGTCCGGCGCCGAAGGGCCGTGCAGCCGCGGTGTCCAGCAGCGCCAGTGCATCCTCGACCCCGGGCTCGCGCGGCAGGCGCGGCACCATCGAATGCACGCCGTGCGGCAGTACCGCCGCCAGATAGCGGCCATCACGCTTGCGCCGCAGCACCCACTGCGCCTGCGACAGCAGGCGTGCATCCAGGTTGCTGCGTGCGCGCAACAGGTGGGCGGGCCACAGCTCGATGGCCTCGGTGTTGATCAGCAGGGGCGGGCGTCGTTGCATCGCCTCAGCTTACTGCCGTGGTGCCGACGCGGCCACCTTGCGCAGCGCATCGAGCAGCGCCTGCGGCCGGTCCACGCTGAGCAGCAGCGTGCTGCCATCACTGACCGGCAGGGCGAGGACACGCGCACGGTCGGTGACCAGCGCGAAGCCCTTGCCGCCACCCTGCAGGCGGAAGTGGCCCGAGTAGAAGCCCGGCATTGAATAGCCATTGGTTTTGACACGGATGCCATAGCGGCGGTCACGCTGCAGGTCGACCACCTCGGCCTGGTCCAGCCGCAGCTGCGCCACCGGCACGCGCCGCCGGTACATCGTCGAGCGCACGTCCAGCACATCGCCGGCCAGTTCCACCCGGCGGCGGAAGAATGCGGCCCCCAGCCCGACAGCGAGTACAGCGATGACGATCAGGCTCCATGCCGCACTGCCGCCCATCCGGAACCAGGGCGGCGACAGCGTAACTTCGATCCAGGGTGCGTTCGCCGGTGCCTTGTACAGCTGCGCATACAGGCAGGCCACGAAGGCAGCCAGCAGCGGCAGCACGATCCACAGCACGCGCAGCGGCGAACTCTCGGCCACGTCAAAGGGTTTCGGGTCACTGCCGCCCATGGTTCAGGCCTCCTTCTTGAACACCAGCATCGCCGGGCGCATCGGCGCCGGGATGATGATGTTGACCAGCTCCCAGCCCAGCTGGCCCTGCCGGCTCAGCTCAGCCTGGACATCCTCGGCCTTGAGTACGCCCATCATGGAGGTCTTGACCTCGATCGTCTGGTAGCTCCAGCGCTTGCTCATTCCTTTTCCTCCGACGATGGCGTTGGTTTCGGCAGGCGTCCTGCCTTGCGCAGGGCGTCGCGCAGCACGTACTCGATCTGCGCGTTGAGGCTGCGCAGTTCGTCATCAGCCCAGCGCTGCGCCGCAGCCAGGACGTCGGCGTTGATGCGCAGCGGGTAGGCTTTCTTCTCACTCATGGGGGCTCCTGGCGGGGCGGTGGGGCGCCCCGTTGCGAGTGTGGCTCAGTACAGCGAGCCTGCATTGACGATCGGCTGGGTGCCGCGGTCCGAGCACAGCACGGTCAGCAGGTTGCTGACCATGTGCGCCTTGCGTTCCTCGTCCAGCTGCACCACGCCGTTCTTCTGCAGTTCGGCCAGGGCCATCTCGACCATGCCGACCGCACCGGCAACGATGCGCGTGCGTGCGGCGATCACCGCGTTGGCCTGCTGCCGCTGCAGCATCGCCTGGGCGATTTCAGCGGCGTAGGCGAGGTGGCTGATGCGCGCATCGATCACCTGCACGCCGGCGTCGGCCAGGCGCTCGGCCAGTTCGTTCTTCAGGTGCTGGGAAATCTCGCTGGCATGACTGCGCAGGGCCAGCTGGCCATCCTCATGCTGGTCGTAGGGGTAGCTGGTGGCCATCGCGCGCAGCGCCGATTCGGACTGGATGTGCACGAAGCTCTCGTAGTCGTCCACGTTGTAGACCGCCTCGGAGGCATCGACCACCTGCCAGACGATGACCGCCGCGATCTCGATCGGGCTGCCGTCCAGCTCGTTGACCTTCAGCTTGCCGCTCTCGAAGTTGCGCACGCGCTGGCTGACCCGGCGCTTGGCATAGAAGGGGTTGTTCCAGCGCAGGCCGTTGTCCTTCACGGTGCCCACGTATTTGCCGAACAGGCTCAGCACCGCCGCCTGGTTGGGCTGGACCGTGTACAGGCCGGCCAGGGCGAAGACCGCCAGTGCCGCCATCAGGATGCCTGCCAGCATCAGCAGCAGGTTGGGGGAACCGGTGCTGGCCTTGGCTGCTGCGCCCAGTACGAACAGGGCGCCGCCGGCGAGGGCGACAAGCAGGGCGCCGGCCAGCGTGCCGAGGCCGTTGAGCGAAGACAGCGACTTCTCTTTCATGGCGGTACGTCCTTGAGGGTTCGGAATGAAGATATCAAAGTGATATCACTTGTCGACTGCCGTTCGTCGGATGCCATGGCCGGGGTGCCCGGCCAGCTAGAATGCCCACCCGCCTTCACATCGCTGCTGGAACCGCCATGGCCAAGCTTGGAACTCCGTTGTCCCCCTCCGCCACCCGCGTGCTGCTGCTCGGCTCGGGCGAACTCGGCAAGGAGGTGGCCATCGAGCTGCAGCGGCTGGGCGTGGAAGTGATCGCCGCCGACCGCTATGCCGATGCCCCGGCCATGCAGGTCGCGCACCGCTCGCACGTGATAGACATGCTCGATGCGATGGCGCTGCGTGCCCTGATCGCCCGGGAGCAGCCGCACCTGGTGGTGCCGGAGATCGAGGCCATCCATACCGAGACCCTGGTCCAGCTGGAGCAGGAGCAGGGCCTGCGGGTGATCCCGACCGCGCGCGCCGCCCGCCTGACCATGGACCGCGAGGGCATCCGCCGCCTGGCCGCCGAGACCCTGGGCCTGCCGACCTCGCCGTACCGCTTCGTTGATAGCGAGGCCGAATACCGTGCTGCCGTGGCTGCCATTGGGTTGCCGTGCGTGGTCAAGCCGGTGATGTCGTCCTCGGGCAAGGGCCAAAGCACCCTGCGCAGCGAGGCGGACATCGCACCCGCCTGGGACTATGCGCAGACCGGTGGCCGCGCCGGTGCCGGCCGCTGCATCGTCGAGGGTTTCATCGATTTCGACTACGAGATCACCCTGCTGACCGTGCGCCATGCCGGCGGCACCTCGTTCTGCGCGCCGATCGGCCATCTGCAAAAGGACGGTGATTACCGCGAAAGCTGGCAGCCGCAGCCGATGTCGAGCGCGGCACTGGCGCGTGCCGAAGAGATTTCGCGCGCGATCACCGATGACCTCGGTGGCTGGGGCCTGTTCGGTGTCGAGCTGTTCGTGAAGGGCGACGAGGTGTGGTTCAGCGAAGTGTCGCCGCGCCCGCACGACACCGGCCTGGTGACGCTTGTTTCGCAGGAACTGAGCGAGTTCGCGCTGCACGCGCGCGCCATCCTTGGCCTGCCGATCCCGGTGATCCGCCAGAGCGGCCCGTCGGCCTCGTGCGCGCTGCTGGCGCATGGCGAGGGCGTGCCGTATTTCAACAACGTCGCCGCCGCCCTGCAGGTGCCGGACACCGCCGTGCGCCTGTTCGGCAAGCCGAGCGTGCACGGCCATCGCCGCGTGGGCGTGACCCTGGCGCGCGCGGAAACCATCGACGAAGCGCGCGCCATCGCGCGTGATGCCGCCGAAGCCATCGGCGTCGAACTGCGCCCCTGAAAAAGGAGCGACGACCAACGGTCGTCGCCTACCGAAACCCGGTGGGTACCGACCGTTGGTCGGTACGCTGCTCTACCGCACGTCCACCCACACCAGGTGGTGGTCGCTGCCGTCGGCGATCTTCGCTTCCGGGCTTTCATTGGCCGGCCAGAACACGCCGCTGCCGATGTACTCGAAACCGGTCGAGGGCAGCACGTAGTCCAGGCGCATGGTGCCGGACTTCGGGCCGAAATCGCCGGTGGCGTGGAACGGTGCGCCCTTGCGCTCGATGCCCTTGGCCGCATAGGCCAGGCTGGTCTGCTCGCCACCAACGCTGCGCGGGGTGGGGTAGCGCAACACGCGGGCGTTCTCGATCAGTTCGACGATCGCCTCATGGCGGCCATCACCATCGACCGGGTCGTTGTTGAGGTCGCCCAGGATCACGAAGCGCGCGTCCTGTGCCAGGCCACCGCACTGGCCCTTGTCGTCGCACAGCCACGGCTTGTCACCCTTGGACAGGTATTCCTGCCACAGGCGCAGTTCGTCGTGGTTGCGCGCGGCGTTGCGCTTTTCCGGGCCATCGAACACTGGCGGCGTCGGGTGCGAGACCAGCGCGTGGACCACGCCGGCCGGGGTCTTCACCGGCACGTCCCAATGTGACTTCGACGACAGCCGCAGCTGCGACCACACATGGTCGTTGTAGAAGCTCTTGCCGGTGCGCGGGTCGACCGGACGGATCGCGCCCGGCATCGCGCTCCACTTCAGCAGCTGGAAGCTGCGCACCTTGGCTTCATCGATCGGGTAGCGCGACAGCACCAGCATGCCGTACTGGCCCGGGTGCAGGCCGTAGCCCCAGGCATCGTTGCCGCGGCTGCGGCCTTCGCCGCCGACCACGCCGTTGTTGTCCAGGTCCAGGCCGCTGGGCACGCCGGTGTTGACCGGGGCCAGGTAGCGGTAGGCGAAGTGCAGCGGCTTGCCGCCGCCGGGCTGTGCCACTTCCAGGTAGCGTTTCTGGAACAGGTCGGCGGCGCGGTGGGCGTCGTCGAAATCGAATTCGTTCAGCAGCACCAGGTCCGGGCGTGCCTGCTGCAGCACCGCGGCGATCTTGCGCGCGTGCTCGCTGTCACCTTCCAGCTCCTTGATCAGGCCACCGGTCTCATCGGAGTACAGCGAGGTGTTGTAGGTGGCCAGGCGCAGCGCAGCGGACGGCTTTTCGGTCATCGCAGGGGACGTGGCGAAGGCGGGGGCGGTGGCGCCGCAGAGCAGGGCCAGGGCGAGGATCTGGGGTCGGAGGTTCATGCGCCGTATTGTGCACCCGGCCCGGTGTCAATGGTTTGTCAGCGTCCGTCCAGTTCGTCGTCGAAATCGTGCCAGCGGCGGCCGTCATAGGCTTCCAGCGCTCGATAGCGCCGTTTGTAGTCCATCTTCTGATGCCCGCGGATCCAGTAGCCCAGGTATACGTGCGGCAGGCCCTCGCGGCGGGCCCATTCGATCTGCTGCAGGATCGCGAAGGTGCCCAGCCCACGCGCGGCATGGTCCGGGTCGAAGAAGGTGTAGACCGCCGACAGGCCGTGCTCGGTGACGTCGGTCACCGCCACACCCAGCAGCTGGCTGGGCTGGCCGTCGTGGCCGGGCAGGCGCATCTCCATGAAGCGGGTGTGCGACCAGCTGCCGATCAGGAACTGCTCGAATTCGTGCGGGCCATGGTCGTCCATGCCACCGTTGGCGTGGCGATGCACCAGATAGCGGTGATACAGCGCGAACAGGTCGTCACGGGCGGTGGCGGCGGTGATCCGCACCTCCAGGTCTTCATTGCGGGCCGCGCAACGGCGCTGGCTGCGGTCCGGGGCGAAGCGCGCCACCGGGATGCGCACCGCCACACAGGCCTGGCAGTGCGCGCAATGTGGCCGGTAGACCAGGTCGCCGCTGCGGCGGAAGCCCCAGCTCAGTGCCAGCGGGTACAGGCCGCCAAGGCGGCGATCGTGCGGGTCCAGCACCAGGTCGCGCGCCACCCGGTCCGACCAGTACCCGCAGGGGTGCTCGCCGGTCTGGAAAAGTCGCAGTTCGTCGTCTCTGTCGCCATGTATCGCCATGGGCACAGCATAGCCCCAGCCTGTCGCAGTGGCGGCGACTGTCCGCCGGATGAATGGAACCGGCAGTGGCGTCAACCGATGTCGCGCCCGGGCGTTGTTGTTCCCCGAGGGTGAAGTGATCACCCCGACGCTGTTCCCATCCCCAGGAGTGACCTCATGATCCGTACCCCCCTGCTGCTGGCCCTGCTGCTCGGCACTTCCGCTTCCGGTATCGCGCTGGCCGCCGACACCCCGACCACGCCGGCGCAGCGCCCGGCCAAGCTGGACACCAACGGCGACGGCGTGATCGACCGCAGCGAGGCCGCTGCCAACCCGCGCCTGGCCGCGAAGTTCGACGAGCTGGACAAGAACAAGGACGGCAAGCTCTCGCGCGATGAGCTGCCACGCTGGCAGCACGGTCGCCGTGGTGGCCACGGCGGTGAGCGCTGGGCCAAGCTGGACGTCAACAAGGACGGCCGCATCAGCCGCGAGGAAGCCAAGGCCGATCCGCGCCTGGCCGCGCGCTTCGACGAGCTCGACCTCAACAAGGACGGTTACCTGGACAAGGCCGACCGCGAACTGCGCATGAAGCAGCGTCGTGATGCCTGGTTCGCTGCCGCCGACACCAACAAGGATGGCCAGCTGAGCAAGGCCGAGTTCGATGCCGCCAAGGGCCCGATGCACGGTGGCCCGCGCCACGGCGGTCCGCGCGATGGCGCGGCGCCGAAGCCGCAGCGCTGAGGTTCAACGCAGTGAATGACGACAACGCCGGCGCACTGCCGGCGTTGTCCGTTACAGGCGGCCGCTGCGCATCAGTGAGTACACCACAAGCGCGATGACCATCAGGTTCATTGCGATGATGCCGGTGCGGCCGTACATCGATTCGAACTTCCAGTTGATGCCGGTGCGTCCGCGGCGGGCCGAATCGCGCGCGATCATCGGTGCCATCACCCGCTGCAGCGGCACCAGGCACTGGTAGTTGACCACGCCCAGGCCTACCGCCAGCACCGTCAGCTGCGCCCAGACCGGGGCCTGCAGCATCACAGCCAGCAGGATCGCCAGGCACCAGAACATGCCGGTGATGATGTTGAGGTAGAGGAAGCGGCGCACGTCGCGGCGCTCGGATGCCGTTTCGGTGTACGACATCAGGAAGCGTCCGCCCAGATAGCTGCCGATCGCTCCACCGACCACACCGCCGATCACCGCCCCCCAGCTTTCGGCCGGCAGCACGTGCAGCTGGCCCAGCGTGGCAGTCAGCGAGCCCATCGCGGTGCCGCCCGCAGCGCTGGCACCGCCGAGGCCAAGCTTGCTGCCGCCGATGCCGACACCGGTGCCGAGCAGGATCGCTGCGCTGGCAGTGCCGGGCGCGGCCACCAGTACCATCGAAACCACCGCCGTAGCGAACGCGGCACTGGGTGCGCTGCTGCGCGCGAATTCACCGAAGCGCTGCAGCAGGCCGTCGCGCACCAGGGCGCGGGCACGCGACAGGCGCTTGCGCACGGCGGCGTCACTGAGCCCGAGCAGGTCAGCCACCTGCTGCGAACGCTGGCCTTCGCGGTAGTACAGCAGCAGCACTTCGCGGCTGTCGGCCGGCAACGCGGAAATGATGTCCTCGGCGGCGATCTCTTCTTCCACCCGTTGCAGCCGGTCGGCCGCGCCCGGGGCCGGGTCGGCCGCCATGCCCATCGCCACCTCGGCGGCCTCGCCGGTCAGCGGCCGGCCGCGCTGAGTGCGCAGCCAGTCGCGGGCCAGGTTGCGGGTGATCTGCCGCAGCCAGGGCAGGAAGCTGGTCGAACTGCGCAGCTGGTGCAGCTGCTGCCAGCCCTTCACGAAGGCCTCCTGGGCGATGTCCTCGCTGGCCTGACGATCGCGGGTGATGGCCAGCGCGATGGCGGTAACCGTGTTCTGGCAGGCCAGCACGATGCGGCCATAGGCGTGCTGGCAACCGCTGGCAGCGGCAGGCAGTTCGCGTTCCAGGGTCTGGTCGATCGATGCGGCGAACGTCGTCATGGCGGCGGCTCTCCTGCTGGGATTGTGTCCCAAGACGGAGCCGCGCGCCGAATGTGACCGGCCTTCTGCACGGTAGTGCCGGCCGCTGGCCGGCAACCTCATGACAAAAAAAGGGGACGGAGGGGATTAAGTCGTTTGTGCCACAAACGACTTAATCCCCTCCGTCCCCTTTTTTGCGGCTGCCGGCCAGCGGCCGGCACTACCCGTGCGTCATTTTGAGGGCTGGATGCGGACCCGGACTTCTTCTTCCTCTTCCGGCGCGGCCTGCAGTGCCGGCTGTGCCCGCTGCGGCTGGGCCTGCGGGGCAGGGGCCGGTGCGACCGGTGCCGGGGCACCACGATGGCGCAGGCCGATCACCAACGCCACGCCGGCGATCACCACCAGCAGGGCGATGCGGATGCGCCAGGCCCAGCTGCGGCCGCCGCTGCCCGGTTCCGGCGCGTCGCGGAAGGCGAACTCGGCGGTCGGGTGGTCGCGACGGGTGGTGTCGAGCAGCCGCGCCTCGCGCAGGATTTCACGCGCGCGCGGCTGGTCGTCGGCGCGCACGATCCACACCGCTGGGTAGGCGTTGGCGTTGCCCAGGTCGGTATAGCTGAACTGGCCGCGGCGACGGGTCTTGTACGAGCGCCCATTGGTCACCTTGACGTCGATGCCATGCTCGCGCAGGAGCTCGGCGACGCCTTCGACGGTTTCCACGCGCTGGCTGCTGAAGATCTGGCGCATCGGATCAATCCTTGGCCGGCACGGCGGCCGCTGCTGCCTGGTCGGGAACGACGCGGATCAGGCCTTCCTGCGCGGTGCTGGCCACCAGCACGCCATTGCGGGTGAAGAACTGACCGCGGGCCAGGCCGCGCGAATCCTGCGCGCTGGGGCTGTCCAGCGAGTACAGCAGCCAGTCGTCGGCACGGAACGGGCGGTGGAACCAGATCGCGTGGTCGAGCGAGGCCATCTGCACGTGCGGGTGGTAGTAGCTGATGCCATGCGGGAACGTCGCCGTGCCCAGCAGGTGGAAGTCGGAGGCGTAGGCCAGCAGCGCCTGGTGCAGCTCCGGGGCATCGCCGACCGGCTCGCTCAGGCGCAGCCACACCTGGTGGTACGGGGGGCGCTTGGGCGGATTGAGTTCATCGCGCGGGTAGACGTGGCGGAACTCGAACGGGCCACCGCGCGACAGCCAGCGCTGCACCTTGATCGGCAGCCGCTCCAGCACTTCGGCCGGCAGCGGGCGGTTCGGTTCGATGTCTTCCGGCTGCGGCACTTCGGGCATCTTGTGCTGGTGCTCGGCGCCGGTTTCGGCCTGCTGGAACGAGGCAGCACAGAAGAAGATCACCTTGCCGTGCTGGATTGCGGTAACCCGGCGCACCGAGAAACTGCCGCCGTCGCGGGTACGGTCCACGTCGTAGACGATGGGGTGGTCGATGTTGCCGGCGCGCAGGAAGTAGGCGTGCAGCGAGTGCACGTGGCGCCCGTTGTCGACCGTGGCCTGCGCCGCAGCCAGCGCTTGGCCCAGCACCTGGCCGCCGAACACGTACTTGGTGCCGATGTCGCGGCTCTGCCCGCGGAACAGGTTGTCCTCCAGCCGCTCCAGGGTGAGCAGGTCGATCAGCTCGGAGACGACGGGTTCGGGCGTGTCGTTCAAGGGGGCGGCCACAGCAATGAAGAGGCCCCGATTATACCGTTGCAGGCCAGTCCATCATTGGTAGTGCCGGCCGCTGGCCGGCAATCTCATGATCCTCCTGGGGCACCTGCGGTTGCCGGCCAGCGGCCGGCACTACCGGTTACTTGCCCAGCCGGGCGACCAGCGCCTGCAGGGCATTCTGCGCATCCGGGGCGAACCAGGCCTCGACGAAGCGGTCGAGCTGGATCAGGTCCGGGTGCAGGGCTTCGTGCAGGTCCGCACGGGCAATGGCGCGGGTCAGCAGCATCGGCTGGCGTGGCTGCCTGAGCAGGTTCTGCAGCCAGGCCACGGCACGCGCCACCACCAGATCGCCATCGGCCAGCTCATCCACCAGGCCGATCTGCAGCGCCTGTTCGGCCGGTACCAGCGAACCGGTGGTCAGCAGGACGCCCGCGCGGTGCACGCCCACTGCACGGCGCAGCAGGCGCTGGATGCCCTCCGGCGCGATCAGGCCCACCTGCACTTCGTTCAGGCCGATGGCATACGGCCGCGACGGATCGGCGCTGCGCGCCATCACCCGGTAGTCGCAGCACAGGGCCAGCACGCAGCCGCCCGCCGGTGCGTGGCCGGTGATCGCCGCGACCACCGGGATGCGGCTCTCGGCCAGCGTGCGCACGGCGCCAAAGAAGGCGTTCCAGGTGTCCAACAACTTGTGCTTGTCATCGCCATGCGAGAGCAGATGCGGCACGTCCATGCCGCCGGTGAAGACACGCTCGCTGCCCGACAGCACGATGCCGTGCGCGTCTTCGGCCATGGCCAGTTCAATGGCGTGGATCAACTGCCGGCACAGTTCGGTGTCCAGCGCGTTGACCGGCGGCCGCGCCAGGCGCAGTTCGCGGATGGGGCCATGGTTGATCACCTCGATGAGCGTCGTCATGCTGCGGTCTCGTTGCGAAGAAGGAACCTGGGCGATGATAACCAAACCATTCGTTGGCGTACTGTTGGTTCTGTGTGCGGCCGCAGCATCGGTCTCGGCGGCGGAACCGGCCTGCGTCACGGTGGAGCAGGGCTGGGCGCGGCTGCCACCGAATCCGGCGATGCCGATGACCGCCGGCTACGGCGTGATCCACAACGGCTGCGGCAAGGCGGTGGCGATCACCGGGGCGACCAGCAGCGGTTTCGCTGATGTGTCGCTGCACGAGACCACGATTGTCGATGGGGTCAGCCGGATGCGCGCGATCGAGCGTCTGCCGCTGGCGCCGGGCGCGCGCGCCGAGCTCAAGCCCGGTGGCCTGCACCTGATGCTGATGCAGGGCAAGGGCGCGTTGAAGGAAGGGCAGGCGCTGCCGCTGCGGCTGCAGCTGGAAGGCGGTGGCGAAGTGAGCGCGACGTTGGTGGTGCGCAAGGCCGCGCCGTAAGCGCGCGGGGAAACGGCACGCTGCTGCTGAAGCAAGGAGTTGGGATGGCCGTCGTAGCGTCGAGGACGCTCGGCGCGACCGGAATATCCGGTAGTGCCGGCCGCTGGCCGGCAGCGTGGTGAAAGCCGGCCAGCAGCAGTCGAGCAAGCTCGACTCTACGGATGAAGCGACGATTGGATGGCTGCCGTAGCGTCGAGGACGCTCGGCGCGACCGCAATATCCGGTAGTGCCGGCCGCTGGCCGGCAGCGTGGTGAAAAGCCGGCCAGCGGCCGGCACTACCAGGGGCTTACGACCAGTCGTACGAGAACAGCACCGTGCGGCTTTCCGGCTCGTACAGCATCACGATCGCATCGGCACCGGTGGCGCACCAGTTGTAGCCGGCCACTTCGGCCACCGCGAAGAACGCGTTGCCATCGCGGCGGATGATTGCCAGTTCCGCATCGTCCGGTGCATGCCGGTCGTTGGCGGCGTCGGTGAATTCCAGGGTGAAGGCGTTCGGGATGTCAGCCGTCTCGATCCAGTTGCCGCAGGAAATCTGTCCGCCCAGCGTATCCAGATAATCGCGCTCGCTGGCCTCACCCTTGCCATAGCGCGAGTAGCAGGCGAGGCGGCCATGCGTGGCGTGGTAGTCGCGTGCCTTGGCGTAGCTGTCGCGCATCTGCGCGATGTGTTCCTGCGCGTCCTTGTCCTGCACCGCGTCGCCGATGAAATAGCCCTCGTTGCCGAGAAAGCGCATCTCGTTGCAGGCGGTCAGTTCGAAGGCGATCCAGTTGGTGCCGGTGAAATCGTTGTGGTGTTCTTCGGTGGTCTCGCCGATGCAGCCGTCGTAGGGCTCGATCGGGCACAGCATCGTTGCCACCTGGCCGGCCAGTTCCGGGCGCAGCACGCCGAGGTCGATCTTCAGCAGCGGCAGCAGGTGCTGGCCGAGCCAGGCCTGGTCGGCGGGGAAGACATCGGTGGGGAAGGCGACCATGCCGGGCAGCAGGTCGCTCAGTTCAGTCTGGTGGATCATGTCAGTCCTTTGAATTGGATCGGTAGTGCCGGCCGCTGGCCGGCATCCGCGATACATCTGGAGGTTGCCGGCCAGCGGCCGGCACTACCACAGGCGCGTCAGGTCGACGCGCTGCGGATCGCTTCCGGCAGCGGCGCGCTCTTGCCGGTCTGGGTGTCCATCCACACCACCACCACGTTGCCGTCCGAATAGAGCTTCGATTCGTCCTGCTGGTCGACGATGCGGTGGCCGATGGTCACGCTGCTGTTGCCCAGGCGCTCGACGAACAGCTCGACCAGGATGTCGTTGGGCCACACGATGGGCAGCCGGTAGTTGACGTTGGTCGCGGCCACCACCGGTGCGATGCGGTCGGTCATCGACACACCGTCCACACCCAGCATCCAGCGCACGCGCGCTTCTTCCAGGTAGGAGATGTACTTGGCATTGTTCACATGGCCCATGCTGTCCATGTCACGCCAGCGCACGCTGATCGGGATGCGGGCCAGGATCTTGTGTTCGCTGCTCATCAGGCGTCCTTTTTCTTCTTGCTGGCAGTGGCGGTCTTGCTGGTCTTGCCGGTGCTCTTGGCAGCCACCGCCTTCTTCGCCACCTTGGCCGGCTTCTCAGGCTTCACCTTGCGCGGCGGGCGGGCATCGGGCTTGTTGGCCACGGCGGCCGGCTGTTCCGGGCGCGCGCTGGTGGACGGCAGCATGCGGGCCAGGAACTGGCCGGTGTACGACTGCGGGCAGGCCGCCACGTCTTCCGGCGTGCCGGTGACCAGGATGGTGCCACCGCGATGCCCGCCTTCCGGGCCCAGATCGACAATCCAGTCGGCGGTCTTGATCACGTCCAGGTTGTGCTCGATCACCACCACCGTGTTGCCCTCGTCGCGCAGCTTGTGCAGCACGCCCAGCAGCGCTTCGATGTCGTGGAAGTGCAGGCCGGTGGTCGGTTCGTCGAGGATGTACAGGGTGCGGCCGGTATCGCGGCGCGACAGTTCCTTGGACAGCTTCACGCGCTGCGCTTCACCACCAGACAGCGTGGTCGCGCTCTGGCCCAGCTTGATGTAGCTCAGGCCGACGTCGACCAGCGTTTCCAGCTTGCGCGCGATTGACGGCACCGGCTCGAACAGCTTCAGCGCATCTTCGACGGTCATTTCCAGCACGTCGTTGATGTTGAAGCCCTTGTACAGGATCTCCAGCGTTTCGCGGTTGTAGCGCTTGCCGTGGCAGACGTCGCAGGGCACGTACACGTCCGGCAGGAAGTGCATCTCGACCTTGATCAGGCCGTCACCCTGGCAGGCTTCGCAGCGGCCGCCGCGCACGTTGAAGCTGAAGCGGCCCGGCGAATAGCCGCGTGCACGCGCTTCGGGCACCTGTGCGAACAGTTCGCGCAGCGGCGTGAACAGGCCGGTGTAGGTAGCCGGGTTCGAACGCGGGGTGCGGCCGATCGGCGACTGGTCGATGTCCACCACCTTGTCGAACAGGTCCAGGCCATCGATCTCCTTGTACGGAGCGATCGGGTGCGAGGCGCCGTTGATCTCGTTGGCGGCCAGCGAGAACAGGGTGTCGTTGATCAGGGTCGACTTGCCCGAGCCGGATACGCCGGTCACGCAGGTCAGCAGGCCCGACGGAATCGCCAGGTCCACGCCCTTCAGGTTGTTGCCGGTCGCCCCGCGCAGGTGCAGGGTCATCTTCGGGTTCGGCGTGTGCCGGCGCGCCGGAATCTCGATCGCGCGCTTGCCCGACAGGTACTGGCCGGTCAGCGAACGCGGTGCCTCCAGGATGTCCTGCAGGGTGCCCTGGCCGACGATCTCGCCGCCGTGCACGCCCGCGCCCGGGCCGATGTCCAGCACGTAGTCGGCCAGGCGGATCGCATCCTCGTCATGTTCGACCACGATCACCGTATTGCCCAGGTCACGCAGGCGGGTGAGGGTGCCGAGCAGGCGTTCGTTGTCGCGCTGGTGCAGGCCGATCGACGGCTCGTCGAGCACGTACATCACACCGACCAGGCCGGCGCCGATCTGGCTGGCCAGGCGGATGCGCTGTGCCTCGCCACCAGACAGGGTGTCGGCCTTGCGCTCCAGGGTCAGGTAATCCAGGCCGACATCGACCAGGAAGCCGAGGCGTTCGCCGATCTCCTTGACGATCTTCGCGGCGATCTCGCCACGCCAGCCCGGCAGGCTCAGTTCACTGAAGAACTTCAGTGCCTCGTCGATCGGCAGCACCACCAGCTCCGGCAGCGGGCGATCGGCCACGAACACGTTGCGCGCCGCCTTGTTCAGGCGCGCACCATTGCATTCCGGGCACGGCTGTTCGCTGATGTACTTGGACAGCTCCTCGCGCACCGCCGGCGACTCGGTTTCCTTGTAGCGGCGTTCGAGGTTGGGAATGATGCCCTCGAAGCGATGCTTGCGCTGGGTGCGGCCGCCGGCTTCGGTGAAGTAGGTGAAGGTGATCGTTTCGTCGCCGCTGCCGTACAGCACGGCCTGCTGCACCTTGGCCGGCAGCGAGTTCCAGGCTGCGTCCACGTCGAACTTGTAGTGCTTGGCCAGCGAGGCGATCAGCTGGAAATAGTAGGCGTTGCGGCGGTCCCAGCCGCGCACCGCACCGGCGGCCAGCGACAGCTCCGGATGCACCACCACGCGCGAGGGATCGAAGAACTCGGCGATACCCAGGCCATCGCAGCCGGGGCAGGCGCCCATCGGTGCGTTGAACGAGAACAGGCGCGGCTCCAGTTCCGGCAGCGAGTAGTCGCACACCGGGCAGGAGTACTTGGAGGAGAACAGCGCCGGCGTGGCGTCGGCGGTGTCCAGGCTCTGCACCGAGGCCATGCCATCGCCCAGCTTCAGTGCGGTCTCGAAGCTCTCGGCCAGGCGCTGCTTGATGTCCTCGCGCGGGCGGAAGCGGTCGATCACCGCCTCGATGGTGTGCTTCTGGCGCAGCGCCAGCGGCGGCACCGCATCGATTTCATACAGCTCGCCGTCCACGCGCACGCGCACGAAACCCTGCGCGCGCAGCTGGTCGAACACCTGTGCGTGCTCGCCCTTGCGGTCGCGGATGACCGGCGCCAGCAGCATGTAGCGCTGTTCCGGGTCCAGCGTCAGTACCTGGTCGACCATCTGGCTGACCGTCTGCGCTTCCAGCGGATAGCCGTGGTCCGGGCAGCGCGGGGTGCCGACGCGGGCGTACAGCAGGCGCAGGTAGTCGTAGATCTCGGTGATGGTGCCGACCGTCGAACGCGGGTTGTGCGAGGTCGACTTCTGCTCGATCGAGATGGCCGGGGACAGGCCTTCGATGTGGTCCAGGTCCGGCTTTTCCATCACGCTCAGGAACTGGCGCGCATAGGCCGACAGCGACTCGACGTAGCGGCGCTGGCCTTCTGCATAGATGGTGTCGAACGCCAGCGAGGACTTGCCCGAACCGGACAGGCCGGTGATCACGATCAGCTTGTCGCGGGGCAGGTCGAGGTCGAGGTTCTTCAGATTGTGCGTCCGCGCGCCGCGGATGCGGATGAAATCCATCGCCATGGGGGATCCGGTTGTGGGGGCGTTGGCTGGGTGCCGGGCCAGCAGGGAACGGCAATCGGTCAGCCTACCGAGGTGACCAGATGGGGGCAATGGGCGACAATGCCAGCCCGATGTCTCACCTGATGAGACAGGCCGACAGGCAGGGGTCAGATCCCTTTTCACAACGTGAAAAGGGATCTGACCCCGTTCTGGCCGGGCCCCCGGGCCGTTCAGGGGTTGACTTGACCCGCGCCCGCTGATCTGCGTACAATTCCGCTCCTGTCCGCCCTCGATGGCGGCAGCTCAGACCACAATAACTACAGAGGAAGGCCTGGTCATGTACGCAGTACTGGTCACCGGCGGTAAGCAATACCGCGTGGCGCAGGGCGAAAAGCTCCGCATTGAAAAGCTCGAAGTCGAAGTCGGCAGCGAGATCAAGTTTGACAACATCCTGATGCTGGGTGACAGCGACGGCGTGAAGCTGGGCGATGCGCTGAAGGGCGCTGCCGTCACCGCCAAGGTCCTGTCCCAGGGTCGTGCTGACAAGGTCCGGATCATCAAGTTCCGTCGCCGCAAGCACCACATGAAGCGTCAGGGTCACCGTCAGTACTACACCGAAATCGAGATCACCGGCATCGCCGGCTAAGCATCAGGAGAAGCAGTCATGGCACATAAAAAGGGCGTAGGCTCCTCGCGCAACGGTCGCGACTCCAACCCGAAGTACCTGGGCGTCAAGATCTTCGGCGGCCAGGCCATCGAAGCCGGCAACATCATCGTGCGTCAGCGCGGCACCCAGTTCCACCCGGGTTCGGGCGTTGGCCTGGGCCGTGACCACACCCTGTTCGCCCTCGTGGACGGCAAGGTGGAGTTCTCGGTCAAGGGCGCCAAGAAGCGTCGCACCGTCAGCATCGTCTCGGCCGACGCCTGATCCAGGCATCGCCGGCACCCGTGCCTCGGCATGGGGGTGCTGCATGAAGAGCCCCGCTTCGGCGGGGCTTTTCGTTAGAGTGAAAGCAAGACCGGCCAGGCCGGGGTGCCGGCCAGTGGCTGGCATAACATTCAAGGCGACGGCAGGCAGGCCGCGCCCATCGCAGGCATCGAAACAATGAAACTGGTAGACGAAGCAGAAATCGAAGTGTTCGCCGGCAACGGCGGCAACGGCTGCATTGGCTTCCGTCGCGAGAAGTTCATTCCGCTCGGCGGCCCGGACGGCGGCGACGGCGGTGCGGGCGGCAGCGTGTACATCCGCGCCGACGAAAACCTGAACACCCTGGTCGACTTCCGCCATGACCGCATCTTCAAGGCGCAGCGTGGCGAGAACGGCATGGGCCGCCAGGCCTATGGCAAGGGCGGCGAAGACCTGACCATCACCGTGCCGGTCGGCACCGTGGTGATCAACGTCGCCACCGATGAAATCATCGGCGACCTGACCCAGCATGGTGATCGCCTGCTGGTGGCGCAGGGCGGTCGTGGTGGTCTGGGCAACATGCACTTCAAGAGCTCGACCAACCGCTCGCCGCGCCAGGCGCTGCCGGGCGAGCCGGGCGAAGAGCGCACGCTGAAGCTGGAGCTGAAGCTGCTGGCCGACGTCGGCCTGCTGGGCTTCCCCAACGCTGGCAAGAGCACCCTGATCCGTGCCGTTTCGGCGGCGACGCCGAAGGTGGCCGATTACCCGTTCACCACGCTGTACCCGAACCTGGGTGTGGTGAAGGTGGAGAACTACCGCAGCTTCGTGATTGCCGACATTCCCGGCCTGATCGAAGGCGCTGCCGACGGTGCCGGCCTGGGTGCGCAGTTCCTGCGCCACCTGCAGCGCACCCGCCTGCTGCTGCACCTGGTGGACATCTCGCCGATGGAAGGCGGTGTGGAAGGCATTTCCCCGGTCGAGCAGGTGCGCGCGATCGAGCGCGAACTGGAAAAGCATGATCCGGAGCTGCTGCAGAAGCCGCGCTGGCTGGTGCTGAACAAGGCCGACCTGATGTTTGAAGACGAAGCGAAGGCTGCGGCCGAACAGATCGTCGCCGAGCTGGGCTGGAAGGAGCCGTGGTTCCTGGTTTCCGCGCTGGGCCGCGAAGGTACCTTCCCGATCATGAGCCGGATCATGGCCTTCTTCGATCGCCAGAAGGAAGACGAGCTGGAAGCCCGCAACGCGCAGTAATGCTGTTGTGGTTCCATGCGAAAAACCCGGCTTCGGCCGGGTTTTTCATTTTCCATTAGTGCCGGCCGCTGGCCGGCATTCCTCGGGGTTGCCGGCCAGCGGCCGGCACTACCGGATCGCGTGGATCGCAGGCAACAAAAAACCCGGCCGGGGCCGGGTTCTTTTCTGCTGCCCGACCCCCGAAGGGGCAGGGCGGCAACGCCGGATCAGGCGGCCTTGAGGGCCTTGATGCGGTCGTTCAGGCGGCTCTTGTGGCGAGCAGCCTTGTTCTTGTGGATCAGGCCACGCGCGCTGAAGCGATCCAGGATCGGCTGGGCAACGGCGAAGGCGGCTTCGGCGCCGGCGGCATCGTTGGCGTCCAGCGCCTTGATCACTTTCTTGACAGCGGTGCGCAGCATCGAGCGCTGAGCCACGTTGCGCGCGTTGCGCACGACGGTCTGCTTGGCGCGCTTCTTGGCGGACTTGATATTGGCCACGGTGGTGGTTTCCTGAAAAAATCGGTGTTATGGGAACAGCAAGCTAGCTAGTATGATGGCCCGAGAAATGCACGTCAAGTCGATTGTCAAGAGGGACGCTGAGTGAGTTCACCGAAGATGTTGCGAGGCCTGCTGTCGTTCAGCAGCATGACCATGGTCTCGCGGGTGCTCGGACTTGTCCGTGACCAGGTGATCACCACCACGTTCGGCACCAATGCGGTCACCGATGCGTTCTGGGTTGCCTTCAGGGTACCCAATTTCCTGCGCCGGTTGTTCGCCGAAGGCTCCTTCGCCACCGCTTTCGTGCCGGTGTTCACGGAAGTGAAGGAAACCCGCAGCCATGCCGAGCTGCGTGAACTGATGGCCCGCACCGCCGGCACCCTGGGTGGGGTGCTGATGCTGGTTACCGCGCTGGCGCTGATCTTCGCGCCGCAGCTGGCGGTCGCATTCTCGAGTGGTGCTGATACCGACCCGGTCAAGCAGACCCTGCTGGTCGACCTGTTCCGCCTGACCTTCCCGTTCCTGTTGTTCGTCTCGTTGACCGCGCTGGCCGGTGGCGCGCTGAACAGCTTCCAGCGTTTCGCGATGCCAGCGCTGACCCCGGTCATCCTCAACCTGTGCATGATCGCCGGTGCGCTATGGCTGGCGCCGCGGCTGGGCGGCACCCCGGAAAAACAGATCCTGGCGCTGGGCTGGGCGGTACTCGCCGCCGGCATCCTGCAGCTGCTGTTCCAGCTGCCCTCGCTGAAGGGCATCAACCTGCTGACCCTGCCGCGCTGGGGCTGGCGCCATCCGGGCGTGCGCAAGGTGCTGACGCTGATGGTGCCGACCCTGTTCGGTTCGTCGGTGGCGCAGATCAACCTGCTGCTGGATACCCTCATCGCGGCCAAGCTGACCGACGGCTCGCAGTCGTGGCTGTCGCTGGCCGATCGCTTCCTGGAGCTGCCGCTGGGTGTGTTCGGCGTGGCGCTGGGCACGGTGATCCTGCCGGCGCTGGCCCGCCATCACGTCAGCACCGACCGCGAGGGTTTCTCGCGCTCGCTGGACTGGGGCCTGCGGATGACCCTGCTGATCTCGGTGCCGGCCATGCTGGGCCTGCTGCTGCTGGCCGAGCCGCTGATCGCCACTCTGTTCCAGTACCGCCAGTTCACCGCCTTCGATACCCGCATGACCGCGCTGTCGGTGTACGGCCTGAGTTTCGGCCTGCCGGCGTTCGCCCTGCTGAAGGTGGTGCTGCCGGCGTTCTATGCCCGACAGGACACCAAGACCCCGGTCCGTGCCGGTGTGGCCGCGCTGGTGGCCAACATGGTGTTCAACTTCGCCCTGCTGGCCGTGCTCTACCAGGTCATGGTGCCGGACGAGCTGAAGGCGCAGGGCGTGATGGCGGCCATCGGCAAGCAGCCGGGCCTGCACCTGGCGCTGGGCATCGCCAGCGCACTGTCCAGTTACCTGAACCTGGGCCTGCTCTGGTACTGGCTGGGCAAGACCGATGTCTACCAGCGCCGGCCGGGCTGGGGCGGCTACCTGGTGCGGCTGCTGCTGGCCTGTGCGGCCATGGTCGGCGTGCTGTTGGCCCTGCTGCACTGGGTTCCCGACTTCACCGTCATGGACAAATGGCACCGTATCGGTGGCCTGATTCTGCTGGTCGGCGGCGGTGGCGCGACCTATGCGGTGGCCATGCTGGCGATGGGCTTCCGCCCGCGCGACCTGCGTGGGCATTGATCGCGGCCCGTGGCGGCTATACTTCAGGGTTACACCATTGAAGCAGCGGCCCCGGTCGGGCCGGAACGAGAGTTGATGAGCAGGCTGTTCAGAAGCGTCGAGGGCGGGGAGCTGTTCCCCAACGGAAGCGTGGTCTGTATCGGTGCATTCGACGGCCTCCACCTGGGCCATCGTGCGCTGGTCCGCCACGCGGTTGCCCGCGCGCGCGCCTTGGGCGTGGCCGCGGTGGCCGTGGCGTTCGAGCCGCTGCCGCGTGAATTCTTCGCCCAGGGCACGCCGCCGCCGCGGCTGACCCTGGCGCGCAGCAAGGTCGAGATCCTGCGCGAGCTCGGCGTCGATGCGATCGGCCTGTTGCGTTTCGACGCGGCGATGGCGGCGATGCCGGCCGAGACCTTCGTGCGCCAGTTGCTGGTCAATCGCCTGAGTGCGCGTGAGGTCTGGATCGGGCCGGAGTTCTGCTTCGGCAACCGCCGCCGCGGCGACCTGGCCCTGCTGCAGCAGCTCGGCGCCGAGCTCGGCTTCAGCGCCGGCGAGATCGAAGCGGTCGATCTGCACGGCGAGCGCATCTCCAGCACCCGCATCCGCCAGCTGCTGCAGGACGGCGATTTCGCCCGTGCCGGCGATCTGCTCGGCCGTCCCTACGCGATCAGCGGGCGGGTGGTGCGTGGGCGCCAGCTCGGCCGCACGCTGGGCTTCCCCACCGCCAACCTGCGGTTCCCGAAGACCCCGGCGCTGTCGGGCATCTACGCGACCTGGGTGCACGGCGTGTTCGACCAGCCGTGGCCGTCGGTGTCCAGCTTCGGCACGCGGCCGACGGTGGACGGCGTGGAGCCGCTGCTGGAAGCGCACCTGTTTGATTTCCAGGGCGACCTGTACGGGCGCCACATCGACGTAGAGTTCGTCGCCAAGCTGCGCGACGAAGAGAAATTCAATGATCTGGCGGCGCTGACCGACCAGATGCACCGCGATGCCGAACAGGCGCGCGCCATCCTTTCCGAACATAGATTGCGAGCCACTGCGTGAGCCAGGACTACAAGACCACCCTGAACCTGCCAGCCACCGAATTCCCGATGCGCGGCGACCTGCCCAAGCGCGAGCCGGGCATTCTGGCGCGGTGGGAAGAGCAGGGGCTCTACCAGCAGCTGCGCGACAACGCCGCCGGCCGCCCGCTGTTCGTGCTGCATGACGGCCCGCCGTACGCCAACGGCCGCATCCACCTGGGCCACGCGGTCAACAAGATCCTGAAGGACATCATCGTCAAGTCGCGCTACCTGGCCGGCTTCGATGCGCCCTACGTGCCGGGCTGGGACTGCCACGGCCTGCCGATCGAGATCGCGGTCGAGAAGAAGTGGGGCAAGGTCGGCACCAAGCTCGACGCGGTTGAATTCCGGCAGAAGTGCCGCGAGTTCGCCGAAGAGCAGATCAACATCCAGCGCGTGGACTTCAAGCGCCTGGGCGTCACCGGCGACTGGGACAACCCGTACAAGACCTTGAGCTTCGACTTCGAAGCCAACGAGATCCGTGCGCTGGCCAAGGTCGTGGCCAATGGCCACCTGGTGCGTGGCGCCAAGCCGGTGTACTGGTGCTTCGACTGTGGCTCGGCGCTGGCCGAGGCCGAGATCGAGTACCAGGAAAAGGAATCGCCGGCGATCGACGTGGCCTACGCCGCGCGCGATGCGCAGGCCATCGGCCAGGCGTTCGGCGTGAGCGTGCCGGCTGACGTGGAAGTGGCCGTGCCGATCTGGACCACCACCCCGTGGACGTTGCCGGCTTCGCTGGCGGTGTCGCTGGGCGCGGAGATCAACTACGTGCTGGCCGAAGGCCCGGCGCACAACGGCAAGCGCCGTTGGCTGGTGCTGGCCGCGGCCCTGGCCGAGCGCGCGCTGCAGCGCTATGGCGTCGAAAACGTGGTGCTGCACGGTGAAACCACCGGTGCCGCGCTGGAGAACCAGCTGCTGGCGCACCCGTTCTACCCGGAGCGCGAGATCCTGGTGCTCAACGGCGAGCACGTCTCCGACGAGGACGGTACCGGTGCGGTGCACACCGCCCCCGGCCACGGCCAGGAAGACTTCGTGGTCAGCCAGAAGTACGGCCTGCTGGACAAGTACAACGCCGGCCAGGTGACCCCGATCGACGGCCGTGGCGTGTACCTGGAATCGACCCCGCCGGCCGGTGACGTGGTGCTGGCCGGCCAGCACCTGTGGAAGGCGCAGGAGGCCATCGTCAGCGTGCTGCGCGACAACGGTTCGCTGCTGGCCTTCCACCCGATCCGCCACAGCTACCCGCACTGCTGGCGCCACAAGACGCCGGTGGTGTTCCGCGCCACCCCGCAGTGGTTCATCTCGATGGACAAGGCCAACCTGCGCAACGATGCGCTGGCCGCCATCGATACCGTCGGCTGGTTCCCGACCTGGGGCAAGGCGCGCATCCAGAGCATGGTCGACGGTCGTCCGGACTGGACCATCTCGCGCCAGCGCACCTGGGGCGTGCCGATCGCACTGTTCACCCATCGCCAGACCGGCGAGATCCACCCGCGTTCGGTGGAGCTGATGCAGCAGGTCGCCGACCGCGTCGAGGCTGAGGGCATCGACGTGTGGTATTCGCTGGATGCTGCTGAACTGCTGGGCGCCGAAGCGGCCGACTACGAGAAGGTCACCGACATCCTCGACGTCTGGTTCGACTCGGGCGTGACCCATGAAGGCGTGCTTGCGGCGCGTGGCTTCGGCAAGCCGGCCGACCTGTACCTGGAAGGTTCCGACCAGCACCGCGGCTGGTTCCAGTCCTCGCTGCTGACCGGCGTGGCGATCGACAAGCGCGCGCCGTACAAGCAGTGCCTGACCCACGGCTTCACCGTGGACGAGCACGGCCGCAAGATGTCCAAGTCGCTGGGCAACGGCATCGAGCCGCAGGACATCATGAACAAGCTGGGCGCGGACATCCTGCGCCTGTGGATCGCCTCGGCCGACTACAGCAACGAGATGTCGCTGTCGCAGGAGATCCTCAAGCGCAACGCCGACGCCTACCGTCGCCTGCGCAACACCGCACGCTTCCTGCTCGGCAACCTGGACGGTTTCGATCCGGCCCAGCACCTGCAGCCGCTCGACCAGATGGTCGCGCTGGACCGCTGGATCGTGCATCGCGCGTGGGAGCTGCAGGAGAAGATCAAGGCGGCCTACGACGGCTACAACATGGCCGAGATCGTGCAGCTGCTGCTGAACTTCTGCAGCGTGGACCTGGGCTCGCTGTACCTGGACGTGACCAAGGACCGCCTGTACACGATGCCGACCGATTCGCACGGTCGCCGTTCGGCACAGAGCGCGATGTACCACATCGCCGAAGCGTTCACCCGCTGGGTGGCGCCGATCCTGACCTTCACCGCCGACGAGCTGTGGGGCTATCTGCCGGGCGAGCATGCCGGCCATGTGCTGTTCACCACCTGGTACGACGGCCTGGCGCCGCTGCCGGCCGATGCCCAGCTCAACGCCGCCGACTTCGACCAGCTGCTGGCCGTGCGCGAGCAGGTGGCCAAGGTGCTCGAGCCGATGCGTGCCAACGGCGCGATCGGTGCCGCGCTGGAAGCGGAAATCACCATCGCCGCCAGCGAAGAGCAGGCCGCGAAGTGGCAGCCGCTGGCCGATGAACTGCGTTTCCTGTTCATCAGTGGCGACGTGCAGG
Source organism: Stenotrophomonas sp. 28608_Sma (assembly GCF_056486185.1). Classification (NCBI taxonomy): domain Bacteria; kingdom Pseudomonadati; phylum Pseudomonadota; class Gammaproteobacteria; order Lysobacterales; family Lysobacteraceae; genus Stenotrophomonas; species Stenotrophomonas sp. 28608_Sma. The sequence goes on from NZ_CM151308.1 coordinate 1,306,685, forward strand.
TGCGCCCAGCGACCACCGACGAGGTGTTCGTCAGCGCCCAGCCGACCACCAAGGCCAAGTGCGTGCGCTGCTGGCACCACCGCGCCGACGTCGGCAGCAACGCCGACCACCCGGAACTGTGCGGCCGCTGCGTGAGCAACATCACCGGCGCCGGTGAAGTGCGGAGCTGGTTCTGATGGCCGCGCCCCGTCCGCATCCGAACGCCCTGGTCTGGCTGCTGCTGTCGGCCGCCATCATCGGCCTGGACCAGTGGTCCAAGGCCTGGGTGTTGTCGAGCCTGCCGGAGTTCCAGCCAGTGGTGGTCATCGACGGCTTCTGGAACTGGTACCGCACCTACAACACCGGTGCCGCGTTCAGTTTCCTGAGCGACGCCGGTGGCTGGCAGAAACACTTCTTCACCGTGTTGGCGATCGTCATCAGCGGCCTGATGGCCTGGTGGCTGCGTAGCACTGCCCGCGGCAACTGGAAGGCCGCGGTGCCGTACGCGCTGATCATCGGTGGCGCCATCGGCAACGTGATCGACCGCCAGGTGCACGGCCACGTGGTCGACTTCATCCAGTGGTACGTGGGCAGCTACACCTGGCCCTCGTTCAACATCGCCGATTCGGCCATCGTGGTGGGTGCCATCGGCATCGCCCTGTTTGGCCTGTTCGACGGCAAGTCCGCCAAAAAGGCGGATAATGCCAATCCGAAACCGTAAGCCGGCCGCTGCCGGGAGACTGAACTGATGGATGTGCTGCTCGCCAACCCGCGTGGATTCTGTGCCGGCGTCGATCGTGCGATCGAGATCGTCAAGCGCGCGATCGAAACGCTGGGCGCGCCCATCTACGTCCGCCATGAAGTGGTGCACAACCGCTTCGTGGTCGACGACCTGAAGCAGCGCGGTGCGATCTTCGTCGAGGAACTCGATGAAGTGCCGGACAACAACACGGTCATTTTCAGCGCGCATGGCGTGTCCCAGGCCGTGCGCCAGGAGGCCGAGCGTCGTGGCCTGAAGGTGTTCGACGCCACCTGCCCGCTGGTGACCAAGGTCCACTTCGAAGTCGCCCGCCACTGCCGTGCCGGCCGTGACGTGGTGCTGATCGGCCACGCCGGTCACCCGGAAGTGGAGGGCACCATGGGCCAGTGGAACCGCGAAGCCGGCACCGGCCAGATCTATCTGGTCGAGGATGTCGAGCAGGTTGCCACGCTGCACATCAACCAGCCGGAAAACTTCGCCTATACCACCCAGACCACGCTGTCGGTGGATGATACGCGCGGCATCATCGATGCATTGCGCGAGCGTTTCCCGGCAATGCAGGGCCCGAAGAACGACGACATCTGCTACGCCACGCAGAACCGCCAGGACGCCGTGCGCGATCTGGCCAAGCGCTGCGACCTGGTGCTGGTGGTCGGCTCGCCGAACAGTTCCAACTCCAACCGCTTGAGCGAGCTGGCCCGTCGTGAGGGCGTGGAGTCGTACCTGATCGACGGCGCGCACGAGATCGACCCGCAGTGGGTGGTTGGCAAGCAGCACATCGGTGTGACCGCAGGTGCCTCGGCGCCGCAGGTGCTGGTTGATGGCGTGCTGGCGCGTCTGGCCGAGCTGGGCGCCAGCGGCGTGGGCGAGCTGGACGGCGAACCGGAATCGATGGTGTTCGCGCTGCCAAAGGAACTGCGCCTGCGCCTGGTCGACTGACCGGGAAGCGCCTCATCCACGCATGGCGTGGATCTACTGAAACTGCTCTGGTGGGTGCGAACCAGCACAAGGTGGGTGCGAACCTTGGTTCGCACGCTTCTGTACATGCACGAATGGGCGCTCGCCCATGACCTTTGGCCATGGGGCAGGGCACTTTACGGGCCTAGCATCGGAAGATTCTCCGTTGTTGGAAGTTGCCCGATGAAGACCCGAGCCTTGGCGATGTCGTTGCTGTTCGCGCTGGCGGCCACGCCTGCACTTGCGCAGACCTCGCCACCGGCGAACGCGGCGGCTCCCGGCCTGCTGCGCATCGATGTCGACGCGCGCGATCTGGCCCGTCGCATCTTCAAGGTGACCGCCACCGTGCCGGTCAAGCCCGGCCCGGTCACCCTGCTGTACCCGCAGTGGATTCCCGGCAACCATTCGCCCACCGGTCCGATCGACAAGCTGGCCGGACTGCGCGTAACGGCCAACGGCAAGCCGCTGGCCTGGCAGCGCGACCAGTTCAACGTCTATGCGTTCAAGGTGAACGTGCCCGAGGGCGTGAGCGAGATCGTCGCCCACTTCGATTTCCTGTCCTCGCAGGGCGGCAGCCAGGGCCGGGTGGTGATGACCCCGGAAATGCTCAACCTGCAGTGGAACGCCAATTCGCTGTATCCGGCCGGCGTCGATGCGCGCAACCTGCAGGCGCAGGCCAGCGTGACCCTGCCCAAGGGCTGGTCGTTCGCCACTGCGCTGGAAACCGCGCGACGCGACGGTGACACCGTGGTGTTCAAGCCGATCTCGTATGACCATCTGGTCGATTCGCCGTTGTTCGCCGGCGAGCACTACCAGCGCATCGATCTCGACCCGGGTGCGAAGGTGCCGGTGCACCTCAATGTGTTCGCCGACGACGCCAAGTCGCTGAAGCCGACCGACGAACAGATCAAGCTGCACCGCGCGCTGGTGCAGCAGGCCGACAAGCTCTATGGGGCGCGCCATTACAACCACTATGAGTTCCTGCTGGCGTTGACCGACCGCCTCGGTGGCATTGGTCTGGAACACCACCGTTCCAGCGAGAACAGTGCCGATCCAGGCTACTTCACAGAGTGGGACAGCAACGCGTGGATGCGCGACCTGCTGCCGCATGAGTACACCCATTCGTGGAACGGGAAGTACCGTCGCGGCGCCGATCTGGCCACCGCCAATTTCAACGTGCCGATGGGCGACAGCCTGCTGTGGGTGTACGAGGGCCAGACCCAGTTCTGGGGCCAGGTGCTGGCCGCGCGCTCAGGCCTGTGGTCGACGGCGCAGGCGCGCGACATGCTGGCCAACGTGGCCGCGACCTATGACCGTGGCCGCCCGGGGCTGGCCTGGCGCCCACTGCAGGACACCACCAACGACCCGACCATCGCCCAGCGCCGCACCCTGCCGTACCGCAACTACCAGATGAGCGAGGACTACTACTCCGGCGGCCAGATGCTGTGGCTGGAAGTGGAGGGCAAGCTGCGCGAACAGAGCGGCAATCGCCGCAGCCTGGACGACTTCGCACGTGCGTTCTTCGGCGTCGGCAATGGCAGTTGGGACGTCAATCCGTACACCTTCGATGATGTGGTCGCGACCTTGAACGGTATCGCGCCGTACGACTGGGCGACGTTCCTGCGCGGGCGCCTGGATGGCCACGGTTCGTTGACCGGCGGCCTGGAACTGGCGGGCTGGAAGCTGGTTTACCGCGATACCCCGAACGACGCCTACAAGGCGCAGGAAAAGCGCGCCAAGGCGGCGTTGCTGGCGTACTCACTGGGTGCGACCGTGCTCGACAACGGCACGGTCGGTGACGTGATCTGGGACAGTCCGGCGTTCAACGCCGGTCTTGCACCGGGCATGAAGGTGATCGCGGTTGGCGGCCGTGAATACAGCAGCCAGCGCTTGAAGGATGCAGTCACCGCCGCAGCAAAGGACAAGGCGCCGATCGTGTTGCTGGTGAAGCAGTTCGATCGCATCGAAACGATGAGCATCGCCTACCACGGTGGCCTGCAGTACCCGGTGCTGGAGCGCATCGCCGGCAAGCCTGACCGCCTGGCGGACCTGTGGAAGGCGCGATGAAACCGCGTGCCCGCGATGGCGTGATCCTGCTGATGGCGGTCTTCGCCATCATCGGCGCGTTCCTGCATGGCGATGGGCGCTGGCTGCATTGGCTGGCCAAGCCGGCCACCACGCTGCTGATCGCTGCCATCGTCTGGGGCGTGCATGATCCGGTGCAGCCGTTCTATCGGCGTGCGGTGCTGGCCGGCATGCTGCTCTCGTGCGTGGGCGATATCGCACTGATGCTGCCGATGGATGCGTTCGTACCAGGGCTGGTCGCATTCCTGCTGGCGCATGTCTGCTACATCATCGCCTTCCGCGGAGGCCTGCGTGCCGGGCGTGGGCTGGTCGGCGCCAGCGTCCTGCTCGGTGCGTTTGCCGTGCTCAACGTGCTGGGCCTGTGGCCACACCTGCCCGCACCGATGCGTATTCCGGTGCTGGCGTACGTGGTGGTGCTGGCATCGATGGCGGTGCTGGCCCTGGCACGGCAGTGGCGCCGCCCGCAGCCTGACGCCATGGAGGCCGCCAGTGCCCGTTGGGCCGCTGCCGGTGCCGTGCTGTTCGTCGCCAGCGATTCCCTGTTGGCCTGGGACCGCTTCGCCGGTGGCCTGCCGCTGGCCAGCCTGCTGGTGCTGTCCACGTACTACGCCGCGCAGTACGCCATCGCGCGCTCGGTGAAATAGAAAAAGGGGACGGAGGGGATTAAGTCGCAAACCGCACCAAGGCACATACGACTTAATCCCCTCCGTCCCCTTTTTTGTGTGGCCTACCGGCGGCTCACGCCGCGCAGGGCGCCCTGCGCATCGAACTGCAGGCGCACGGATTCGCGGTCACCGGCGACTTCGTCCGGCAGCCATACCAGCTTGCCGGCTTTGCGCACGATCACGTAGACGTGGCCGACTTCAGATGCGGGGTTCTGCAGTGCATTGCGCTGTTCCTGCAGCGCCTGCGCCACGCGCGGAACAGCCTCGAAATCGATGCTGGCCAGGGATGTGCTGCTGCGCTGCAGGCTGATGGTCGGCGCGAACTGCTGCGGGTTCACCGGATTGCCCTTGCGCCATTGGCCACGTTCAAAGTGATAGCTGTCGACGTGGCCCGGCTGTTGCGGATCGACCAGATCGAGGTTGATGCGGCCATCGTCGTAGAAGTGGATGCTGTGGAAGACCGTCAGCCGCTGGCCGGCCAGCGCTGGCATCTGCTCCAGTGCCTGACGGGCAGCCAGCAGGTAGTCCGCATCGAACAGGCGGTTGTTGCGCTCGGGCGCTCCAGCGGTGCTCGCGGCGGGGAAGGGCGCCGGGGACGGCACAAGCGATGCGGATTGTTCGCGCGGCGACTGGGACGAGACGGACGCGGGCAACCGGTCCGGCTGTACCGAATGCCCCAGCGTTTCGCTGATGGTCTGCAGGGCGCCTCCGGCAACGGCCACGCCCGCCAGAACCAGCAGCAGTACCAGGAACACGGTGCGGGTTGAGGGCGGCTGTTTCATACTCCCTCCAGGCGCACGTTGCTGCGGTCATCCGGGTCGTACAGCAGCGTCACATGCTCGCGCGGGATGTTGGCCAGTTCAATCAGCGGGATGAAGCGGCGCACGCGAGCCTGCTGCACGTTGCCTTCGCGGTCGATGTATTCCAGCTGGAACTCCACCTGCGGCTGTTCGTTGAGGTAGGTGCCGGTCTGACGCACCTTCAACACCCTGGCCTCCACGCCGATGCCGCGATACTTCAGCGCATCGCCGCGGGCATCGGCGTGCAGCAGGCGGCCGAGCAGGCGGAGGCCCAGCGCATAGCCACACAGCACCAGCGGGCACACCAGCAGCGGGTGACCGAACGACAGGAAGGTCCAGCCCAGCCCCTCGCTCTGCAGCTGGTAGGCCCACACATAGGCAGCGGCAACGATGGCGATGCCGAGTGCTGCACCGATGCCGCGCCGCCACAGGCTGGCGACATTCAGTTCGGGCTGGGCACCGTCCAGCACGATGTTGGGGAATGCTCCGGGTGTCCGGCCCAGGCGCGCATCGATGTGCCTGCCCACCTCGAAGCGATGCAGCTGGGGTTTGCTGTCGACCACCAGCATCTGTTCGCGGACCGGCGTACCGGACAGGTTCTTGAAGGACAACTGCAGTTTCCATTGCGCGAACCCACGTACCTGCACGCCGGTCTGTTCGGCCTGCTCGATCAGCGCACTGCGCGGTTCACCGTCGGCCAGGATCGACTGCACCCGGTGCAGTGCGCGTGGCGGCCCCAGCAACAGGTAGTGCAGGAAGGCGAACAGCAGCATCAGCCACAGCACCATCGACAGTGCGAGCAGCAACAGTGCCAGCCACGGTGCGCTGCGGTCGACCAGCGCTACCGGCCACGAAGTGCCGAAATAGAGAATGCAGGGAAAAGGCAACGCGAAGAACAGCAGGAACGCGCCCCAGAACCAGAGATAGGCTTTCATGGGGGAAGGGGACCGCGGTGGAACAGGGCGCGTAGATTACTACGCTTCAGCGGAACTGCAGGGTAAGCAGGTAGTAGCGGCCGAGCGGATCGTCCAGCCCGGGCATCTGCCCGCCATTGCCGACCAGATAGTTCACCGGTTGCGTGTCCAGCACGTTGTGCACGTCCAGCGCTGCAACGATGCGCGGCCCCAGCCGGCGTGCGAGGTGCAGGTTCCAGCGCAGCTGCCGTGGGTTCATGCAGTGGTTCCGGTCGACCTGCTTCTGCGGGCACTCCGCCCCCGGCAGCCAGGCACGCGTGCGCCCGATCTGGTTGCCGCGCAGCGCGATGTCCCAGTTGCTGTTCTGCCATTGCACGTTCAACACCGCAGCCAGCTCGGGTGTCACATGACCACGCAGGTCCACGGCGGCCTCATGGTCACGGCGGCGAAGCAGTTCCTGCTGCTTCAGCGCATCGAGCGAAAACAACCATTGGCCGTTGCTGCCGCTGTCGATGTGGTACTCGCCACGCAGCACCCAGTTGCGGGAGGTGGTGCGGCCGATGTTGTCGAACGACAGGCGCAGGCTGCCCAGGTGGCCGTCTTCATCCAGTTCCCACGTGCTGCGGTTCCACACCGCATCGCTCGGCTGCAGGGCGAGGATCTCGTTGCGCAGTTCCACGATGTTGTGGGTCAGCGACAGCGAGAATGTGTCGTTGGGCGTCCACGTGGCTGCCAGCGAATGGCTGCGTGATCGCTCGGCCTTCAGTGCATCGTTCTCAACCACGTTGGCCGTGACGCTGCAGCCGCCACCACGCGTGGCGATCGCACATTCCGGAAGGGCACTGGACACCGGAAGCGTGATCGAGCCGAAGTAGCCGGGAGGCCGCCGTTGCTCGAACAGGCTCGGTGCACGATAGCCGCGCCCGCTGGCCAGCAGGAACGACCAGTGCGGCGTCGGGCTCCAGCGCAGCCCGGCACGAGGCGAGAACGCCATGAAGCCGCCGTCGCGGTCCCAGCGTGCAGCCAGGTCCGCGCGCAACGTGGGGGCCAGCGGCAGGCCCAGCTCGGCGTAGACGCCACTGCTTTGTCGCGACAGGCGGCGTCGCTGCTGTGGCAGGCCCAGCGCAAGGTCGCCCTGACTCAGCAGTGCGTCCGGGCGCGAGGTCCAGCGTTCATGGCGCAGGTCGATGCCGGTGGCCAGCTGCGCATTGCCGCCGGGCATTGCCATCAGCTCACGCTGCACGCCCCACCAGCCCTGCCATTGTGCGGTGCTGCCGCGGTTGCGGATGGACGGAAACAGCGTGTCCGCCTCGGCCGCCGGCGGCGCGTCGAAACCGGGAGTGAACCTGCGCGCCTGCGTTGCTTCAAGCAGGCGTGTCGTGCGCACGGTGCCTGCAGTGGACAGGGTGACGTCGCTGCGCTGCGCGCTGATGCCCGCCTCCCAGCTGCGCCGGCCCTGGTCGCGGCCGATGCCGAAGGTAAGGTCGGCATCGGTAGCGCGGACGCTGGGGCGCACGTTGCCGGCCTCACGCAGCACACTGTTGAAGGTGATTCCGCGCGAGACCACCGCAACGGCGGTCGGGCCCAGATCGAAGCGCTGGCGGTTGTGACTGGCCCGCGCCTCGACATAGGCATAGCGTCCCTCACCACGTTCATGCCGGTAGTGCAGGAAGGCCGACGCGGTATCCGAGGCGGGCTGCAGCGACCGCGGCCGCGCGCTGTCAAACCAGCAGCCATCCTCGCGCCGCTTCAGGGGCGGCTCGCAGCGCCGGGCGGGCACGTACCAGTTGCCGAAGATCGCGCCGATCGGATACAGCGAGGTTTCCGCGTGCCAGTCACGCTGGTCACCGGCGACATGTTCGACACGGTGCAGATCGAGTCCGGCAAACCAGCGGTCCCCGTTGCCACGCGCGCCGCCCGTGGCGGCCTGCAGGCGGTACTGGCCCGCATCGCCGCGGCTGCTGAGCCCGGTCTGCAGCATGGCTTCGGGCCCATCGGCCTGGTCGCGCAGGATGATGTTGACCACGCCGGACATGGCGTCGGCCCCATAGATGGCCGAGGCACCACCGCGTACCAGTTCGATGCGGTCGACGAAGCTCAGCGGAATGCCGCCGAGGTCGGTGAGCCCACCCTGTTCCAGCGACACCATCGGATAGCGCGGCAGGCGCCGGCCGTTGACCAGGAACAGCGTCGCCCGCGGGCCCATGCCGTCGAGACTGGTGGTGGCCGCTGCGCCCACCGGCAGGTACTGCGAATCGCCGCCGCGCGAGGTGCTCATGGCCGGATGGCCGTTCATGCCGGGCAGGTGCCGCAGCAGGTCGAACAGATTGCCGTAGCCGCTGCGCAGGATATCGTCGCGATCGATGGTGGTGACCGGCAGTGTGGTCTGCACCGAAGAGCGCGGCAGCCGGCTGCCGGTGACATGGATGGGCGCCAGTTCCACCTGGTGTGGCGTGTCGGCGGACTTGGGAGCCGGGCGCGGCAGGCGCGGGGCTGCGACCGCTTTCGGCGGCGTGGCAGGGGGCTCGGGATGGACGCGCCGCACGACAAAGGCACCGGATGAAGTGCGCAGGATGTTGACCGGCAGGCCGGCGACCAGCTGCTTCAGGGAGGCCCCGGTATCGCGTTGGTCACGGCTGCCGCCGGTGCGCAGATCATCCAGTTCACGTGCGTCGAACAGCAGGGCGGTGCCACTCTGCCGGGCCCATTGCTGCAGTGCCGGCACCAGTGGGCCGGCGCCCACGTCGATCTCCAGCGTGCCGGCGGGCTCGCCGGCATCGGCCATCGGTAGTGCGGCAACACCCAGTGCAAGGCATAGCAGGGCGCGGAGCAGCCCCCACTGCAGCGCACCCGGACCTGCCTTCACTGCCGGTCTCCTCAGTAGGTGCGGCGCAGTTCCAGCGCGCCATCCGGACGCGTCTGGCCAGCCACGGACCAACCCAGTTCCAGCGCCGACAGCAGCTCCTGTGCATCACCGGCGCGGAAGGTGCCGCTTACAGCCAGGTCGGTGATCTCCGGATCGACGATCACCAGTGGCGTGCGGCCATAACGGTTCATGCGCTCGACCACGATCGACAGTGGCGTGGCATCGAACACCAGTTGCCCACGCAGCCAGCCTTCAGCGGCTGCGTTGGACGAGAGGGCAGGGCCCGGCTGGATACGGCCGGATGGCAATACCTGCAGCTGTTGGCCGGGTGCCAGCGTGTGCTGCGCTGCGCCGTTGCTGACTTCCACGGCACCTTCCAGCAGTGCGACCTCGACCAGGCCGTCGCGCAGGCGTTCCACCTGGAAGGTCGTGCCGATGTCGCGGATCGTACTGCCGCCGGCGTGCAGCTGCAGCGCCTTGTTCGACGGAGCGACCTGCAGTTGCAGCCGACCCCGCTCCAGCACCAGATCACGATGACGCCAGCCGAAGCGGGCGCGGAGGGTGGTGCCGGCATCCAGCATGGCGACGCTGCCATCGGCCAGCGTCTGCTGCTGTGCCTGGTGCGAATCATTGGCGTAGACCTGTGGCGTCGGGTTGCCGTCGACGGCAACCATCCAGCCGATGCCGATCGCCATGCAGACACCGGCGGCAGCGGCCACACCCGGCAACCAGCGCCGGCGCGGCGGACGCGCCGCCCGTGCCGCGGCGGTGCGCAGCCAGGGGTCAGCCGCAAGCTCCGCACCCTGCTGGAACAGGGTTTCGGCCTGCACCCAGGCTTTGACGTGGGCCGGATCTTCGGCCAGCCAGTCCTCGAACGTTTCGCGTTCGGCCGATGTGCAGTCCGGGGCTTCCAGGCGGGCTACCCAGGCGCTGGCGCGTTCAAACAGCTGTGCATCATTCCTGTGCGGGGTGCCACTCATTGGCCGTCCCTGTCGTTGTGCAGCGGATCCGATCCCAACTCCTGACGCAGGCCCTGCAGGGCCCGGGCGATATGTTTTTCCACGGTCTTGGCAGTAATTCCACAATGCCGCGCGATCTGCGTGTAGCTCATGCCGGTGATGCGGTTGAGCAGATAGACCTCGCGTGCGCGTTCGGGCAGCTTGAACAGGGCCTGCCGCAGCAGGGACAGCATCTGCCCTGACTCGGCCTGGCGCAATGGATCGGGCGAGGAACTGGGCGGTTCGTCGCTGCCATCGTGTTCGGCCAGCGGCAGATGCGGCCGCGACTGCGGCGAGCGTCCGCGGTCTGCCAGGCGGTTGCGGGCGATACGATACAGCAGCAGGCGCAGTTCGTCCGGGCCCTGTGCGCGATAGCGGATCAGCCGCTCCATGCAGTCCTGCGCGATATCCTCCGCATCCTCAGGCCCGACCCCCCGCGTGCGCAGGAACGCGCACAGCGGTGCGCGCTCTTCGCGTACGAACGCGATGAAGGCATCCGCAGGTGCGGGCGGCTCCGGCGCGCGATGGATCAGGGGAGACGGGGTGGACAGGGCTGGCCTCGACTGTCGGTGGCGAATGCGTCATCGAGTTTTACGCGACGATGACCGGATGGGGAAGAGTGTGCATCGATCGGATTCTTATTGTGAATGTATTCATTTTTCAGGATCCGTTCCACTGGGGGAGATCGCCCCGCTGCGGCGTTGATCGTTCTACCCGCGTGTTGCGGGTGGAGAGAGAGAACGCATGAAGTATTCGAAGTTGAGCCTGGCCCTGGCCGGGCTGATGGGCGTTGGCGCCATCGCGGCAGCTGATGACGTCATGGCAATGAGTTATCACGTGCAGGACGATCGCGTCTTCCTCAGCGGCGGCGTCACCGTCGCCGATGTGGTGGCGCTGCCCGCACTGCTGGCCAAGGCGCAGGCTGAAGGCCGTCCGATCCGCGAAGTCGTGCTGCGAACGTCCAACGGTGGCGCGCTGATTGCCGGCGAGTGGCTGCAGGCGGTGATCCGTACCCAGGGCCTGGACACCATCGTGTCCGGCCACTGCATTTCGTCCTGCTCGATCATGCAGTCCGGTGGCGTCAACCGTTACCTCGGCGGCGATCTGCCGCTGGTCGACTCGGTGCAGATCCATGCCGCCAGCAGTGGTGGCAGGATCACCTATGCGCCGTCGGCGCGCATGACCCAGATCTACACAGACAACTACGGCGGCGGCATGGATGCGGGCCTGTTGCACAAGGCCATGTATGAAGTGGTGCAGCCCAATGGCCTGCTGGTATTCCGCGACCCGGCGCGTACCACGGGTACGTCGGTTACCTTCGATCCGGATGGCAGTGGGAGCAAGCTGGAGTCATTCCCGGGCCAGGACATCCGCAGCAACAGCATCATCAACACGGCGGGCTATCGCGATCCGGGCGACACCCTTCGTGTCACCAGCAACGTCAGCGGCGACATCAACCCGGGCTACCTTCGTACCGCGCGCCAGCTGCAGGCCTTTGTCGACGACGATTTCGCGCGCTGGAACACCGACTGGGCCAGCACCTACATCAACTATGCGGTGAGCCTGTACAACTTCTCCACGCGGGGGGCGAACGGTATCGGCGCGCAGTCGTTGCAGCAGCTGCTCGCCGACCCCGACCTCCAGGATGAACTGCGCGGCCAGCTGCGGCTGGCCGATCTGGATGCCTCGACCCTGGCCAACTCCGCCGGCGTGATCCGTGTCAGCAATGGCGCCACCTGGCGCACCGCTGAAACCACCGGCGCCGATTTCATTCTGGTGGACAACGGCACCATCGCACTGGAGGGTGGTGCGCTGCGCACCCCCGAGCTGCGGGTGATGCCGGGCAGCATCGTGGTCGGCCACGGTGATATCGCATCGGTCGGCACCGACAGCGATGCGCTGCTGGATGGCACCGGCCCGTCCTACCGCGAAGATGGCTTCAACCGCCTGCGCGTGTTCGGCACGCTGATGCCGCGCGGTGGGGACCTGGTGACCCACGGCTACGTCAACATCATGCCCGGCGGCCAGGTGTTGTTCGATGTTACCGAAACCGGTGGTACCGGCAATGGCCGCCTGCGCGTCGGCAGCTTCTACGATGGCGGCACCGAGGAGGGCGCGCTGGTGATCGCGCAGGGCGCACACCTTGCGTTGAATGTGGCCCAGGGCTTCTATGCCAGTGCCTACCGCCGCGATCTGGTGGAAGGGCCGATCTACCAGGGGGGCTTCCAGGATGTCGTGCGGCTGGGGGACGCCGGATACAGTGCCAGCATCACTGCCGGTGAAGTGTTCCGCCCGCGCCACAATTCACTGCTCAGCTTCAACGTGAAGCAGACGGCCGATGGCCTGTGGCTGACCGCCAACCCGGGCTTTGACCAGCTGGGCCTGTTCGCCAATGGCACGTCCGGCGACGGCCTGGGCCGCGCGCTGGCGACCGCCTCCGATCGCCAGGACAAGGGACTGAGATCGCTGCTGGGCGCACTGCAGTTCGCCGACCGCGATGTGATCGCACAACAGGCCGGTGCTCTGCGCGGTGATGCGCACGCCAGCCTGCGACTGGCCGACACTGCGCTGGTGGGCAGCATCGGCAACGTCGTGCAGCAGCACCAGTCGGCCATGCGCAGCGGCGGTGATGCCGATGGCCTGGCCTCTCAGGTGGCGCAGTCGGTCTCCTCCCAGCCGGGCATGCGCCATGGCAGCCTGTTCAACCAGCTGGCGATGCACCTGGTCGAGCCCGCGTCGGGCAGCGCCGCGGCCAGCGGTGATGCTGGACGCAGCCATGGCATCTGGGCGCGTGGTTTCGCCAGCCATGGTCGCATCGATGCCGACGGTGGCGTGGCCGGCCTGAGCCACACCATCGGTGGTATCGTGGTCGGTGCGGATACCCGTGTGGCCGATGACCGCGTGACCCTGGGCGTCAGCGTTGCCGCGGCGGACATGTCGACCAAGGCCAGCGATGGCTCTGGTTTCACTGGTGACGTGCGTGCGCTTGACGTGGGTGGCTACCTCGATGCGAGGTACGCGCGCGGCTATCTGTCGGCGGCCGTGCGCTACACCGATCTGCGCCACGATACCCGTCGCAGCATCAACGGCATCGATGGCCTGCAGCAGCCGCTGCGCGCCAAGTACAGCAACGATGCGATCTCCGCACGGGTGGAACATGCGTTCTCCTTCACGACCGGCAAGGGCCTGGTGATCCAGCCGTTGCTGCCGGTAGTGGACTACGCGCGTACCTCGGCCACCCGCTTCAACGAAGGGCAGGGGGGCGGTGCGCTGGTTGGCCGCAGCGGCAGCCTGGAGAGCATCCGCGTGGGTGCGGGCCTGCAGCTGTTCAAGACCTTCGAAGGCAACAACGGCGAGCGCATCACCCCGCGCGCCCGGGTGGTCTGGCAGAAGGAACTGGGCGATTCGCAGGCCCGCTACAGCACCGGCTTCGCCGCGGCACCGGATCTGGTGTTCGGCGCCAGCAGCCAGGCGGTGGGCGAGCAGGTGCTGGCCTGGAACCTGGGCGTGACCAGCCGTGCCAGCGAGCGGCTGTCCATCATGGCCGATTACGTGGGTGAGCGCCGCGACGGGCAGATCCAGAATGGCGTAATGCTGGGGCTGGGCTACAAGTTCTAAGTGGTGCACGGCACCGGCGATGAAGGCATCGCCGGTGCCATCCCCAGAACGCGCGTTGCTGCGGTATGGTCGGCGTGGCATTCCACCCAGGCCCTTCCATGCAGATCGCCGTCTTCAACGCCCGCCCTTACGATCGCCGTTTCCTTGAGGAAGCCAACCAGCGCGATGCGGCTGGGGACGGCTTTGCGTTCGTGTACTTCGATGTGGCGCTGGACGTGCACACGGCCGCGCTGGCGCAGGATTGCGCAGCCGTATGCGTGTTCGTCAACGACCGCCTGGATGCGCCGGTGCTGCACGCCCTGCATGCGATGGGCGTGAGGGCCGTACTGCTGCGCTGTGCCGGCTTCAACAATGTGGACCTGGCAGCCGCGAAAGCGCTGGATCTGTTCGTCGCACGCGTACCGGCCTATTCCCCGGAGGCGGTGGCCGAGCATGCGTTGGCGCTGGTGATGACCCTCAACCGGCAGACCCATCGCGCCTACAACCGCGTGCGCGAGGGCAACTTCATGCTGGATGGCCTGCTCGGACGCACCTTGCATGGACGCACGGTTGGCATTGTGGGTACCGGCAAGATCGGGCTGGCCACCGCGCGCATCTTCAACGGCATGGGCTGCACCGTGCTGGGGCACGATCCTTATCCGTCACCCGCGTTCGGTGGTATCGGCGAAATGGTCGGGCTGGATGAACTGCTGGCGCGTGCCGACATCGTGTCGCTGCATTGCCCACTGACGCCTGAGACCCACCACCTGATCAATGATGCGTCGCTGGCGCGGACGAAGCCGGGCGCGATGCTGGTCAATACGTCGCGCGGCGCACTGGTCGATACCCATGCGGTGATCCGCGCGCTGAAGTCGCGCCGGCTGGGTCATCTGGCCATCGACGTGTACGAGCAGGAAAGCGCGCTGTTCTTCCAGGACCTGTCTGGCGAGATCATCGACGACGAGGCCTTCCAGCGCCTGATGACCTTCCCGAATGTGCTGGTGACCGGCCACCAGGGCTTCTTCACCGTGGAGGCGCTGCAGGAGATCTCGGCGATCACGCTGGGGAATCTGCAGGATTTCGCGGCCGGGCGGGTGTGTGCCAACCGGGTGGAGGTGGGCTGAGCCGGATGGATTGACCGCCGGGGCGCCCAGCCCGTAAAATCGCGGGCTCCGCCGGAATAGCTCAGTTGGTAGAGCGGCGCATTCGTAATGCGTAGGTCGCAGGTTCGACTCCTGTTTCCGGCACCAGTTGTAATGAAAAGCCCCGGCCTTGGTTGGGGCTTTTTGTTTTGGCATTTGAAGCAATCACTGGCCTTGTGTCATGAGCGCGAACCCTTATCAGGCTCAAGCGCGCGCACCGGCTGCCGCAGCACGGTCTTCAACCGCGCCGCGTCGGTCTTGCGCGGATCGCTCAGGTAGATCTCGTGATGGGGGCCGGCGAAGGCGTAGCCCAGCGAAGGCATCAGTTCGTTGTGCAGATGGGCGAGGGCCGGACCCTCGTCATCGTAGGCGCCTACATGCAGGGTCTGCAGGCAGAGGCCTTCTTCAAGAATTTCATGGCGAAGGCTGGCCGGGACCTCGCCCAGTTTCTTCGCCGACTTGGCGATGGCAGCCTCCAACTGCGCTGGACTGATCCCGTCCGGCGTCCGGATCATCACTGTCCAGGCCCACTCACTCTTGCGGCGTGCCACAAAGCTCGACGGATCCTCGGCAGTCCAAAGCGCTTCCAGCGGTGGCACCACGTAGTCCTGGCCCCCGGCCTTCAGCGCGAACTTCAGTGCATAGCTCACCGAGTACAGCCACTGCACCGCCTGCACATACGCGGGGGCGGTATTCGGATCACCGTGGCCGTCGACCATCAGGTAGGGCAGGGGCGGTACGTCTACCGTCACGAACCGGCCCGCCGGGGGCAGGTACAACGCGCGATCGCGCTTCTTGAAGTCGATTTTGTCCACGGGCCTTCCTCCTGCGCCGAGCATCCCACGCCGGGCACCCGCCAGCACACCTGAACAGGTTCAGATGACTTTGCCGAACACGGACGGAGCCCCCGCCATCGCCCGATGCCAGGATGCAGCGCCCGGGCGTTCTGCCCGCCATGCCGCGCAGTGCGACAACGTGTCGCAGTCAGAATCAGGCCTTTCCTGCGCTCGATCATTGTCAATGCCTTTCTTAAATGGTGCGTGACGGCCTAAAATTGAAAGGCTGACTCGACCCCACCTCCCTGCCTGTCTTCCGGACCGGTGGGACCGGCTTTGGCCGGAACAGGCAGGACGGGGAACGGCATTCCCTCGCAATTGGATCGACCGATGATTCCGTTGAAAACCCTTGGGCGCTGGTTGCGCCCGGGCCTGCTGCTGTCGTTGCTGGTGATGCTCACCGGCTGCGATGCGGTGGCCATCCTCAGTCCGAAGGGCCAGATCGGCCAGGATGAGAAGACCCTGCTGATCACGGCTACCGTGCTCATGCTGCTGGTCGTCATCCCGGTCATCATCATGACCCTGACCTTCGCGTGGAAGTATCGCGCCTCCAACACCAAGGCCCGCTACGAGCCAAAGTGGTCCCACTCGACGGCGATCGAGGTGGTGGTGTGGTCCATTCCCTGCATGATCGTGCTGGTGCTGGCGGTCCTGACCTGGCGTTCGTCGCACGCGCTGGACCCGTACAAGCCGTTGGAATCGGACGTCAAGCCGGTCACCATCGAGGCGATCTCGCTGGACTGGAAGTGGCTGTTCATCTATCCGGAAGAGAAGGTGGCGGTCGTCAACGAAATCAAGTTCCCGGTCAACACGCCGCTGAACTTCAAGATCACGTCCGATTCGGTGATGAATGCGTTCTTCATCCCGCACCTGGGCAGCATGATCTACTCGATGGCTGCGATGGAGACCAAGCTCCATCTGATCGCCAACGAGACCGGTGAATTCCCGGGCATGTCCTCGCACTACAGCGGCGCGGGCTTCGCCAAGATGCACTTCACCGCCTACTCGGTCACCGATGCCGAATACCACCAGTGGCTGGACCAGGTCCGCGCCGGCGAGCAGACCCTGGACAAGGCCTCGTTCAAGGCGCTGGGTGAAGCACGCAACGCCGAGTGGTATCCGGTCACCTACTTCGGCAAGACCGAAGAAGGCCTGTTCGACTGGGTCATCGCCAAGCACATGGGCGACAACAAGCATTACGGCATGAAGCACGAACACGCCGGTGCCGCCGCTGCCGATGCCGCCAGCCATGAAGCGCACGAGGGCCATGCCCCCAGTGACGCGCATGATTCCAAGGAATCGGGTGAAAGCCTGGATGCCAACGAACACGAACACGCAGGCCACGCCGGCCATGCGGGCTCGGGAGAATGAACATGTTGGGTAAACTCTCAATTGAGTCGATCCCCCACGATCCGATCGTGCTGACCACCCTGGTCGGCGCGGTGCTGGGTGGCCTGGGCGTCATGGCCCTGATCACCAAGTTCAAGCTGTGGGGCTATCTGTGGAAGGAGTGGTTCACTTCGGTGGATCACAAGAAGATCGGCGTGATGTACCTCATCGTCGCCTTCGTCATGCTGCTGCGCGGTTTCTCCGACGCCATCATGATGCGTACCCAGCAGGCGCTCGCCGTCGGCGGGTCCGAGGGTTACCTGCCGCCGCACCACTACGACCAGATCTTCACCGCCCACGGCGTGATCATGATCTTCTTCGTGGCGATGCCGCTGATCACCGGCCTGATGAACCTGGCCGTGCCGCTGCAGATCGGTGCGCGCGACGTCGCGTTCCCGTTCGTCAACTCGCTCAGCTTCTGGCTGTTCGTGTCCGGCGCGGTGCTGATCATGCTGTCGCTGTGGATCGGTGAGTTCGCTGCCACCGGCTGGCTGGCGTTCCCGCCGTTGTCGGGCATCGAATACAGTCCAAGCGTCGGCATGGACTACTACATCTGGGGTCTACAGGTCGCAGGCCTGGGTACCACGCTGAGCGGTATCAACTTCTTCATCACCATCCTGAAGATGCGTACCCCCAGCATGAAGCTGATGCAGATGCCGGTGTTCACCTGGACCGCCCTGGTGACCAACGTGCTGATCGTCGCTGCCTTCCCGGTGCTGACCATCACCCTGGTGCTGCTGACCCTGGACCGTTACCTGGGTACGCACTTCTTCACCAATGACGGTGGCGGCAACGCCATGCTGTACATCAACCTGATCTGGATCTGGGGTCACCCGGAGGTGTACATCCTGGTCCTGCCGGCGTTCGGTGTGTTCTCCGAAGTCATCGCGACCTTCTCGCGCAAGGCGCTGTTCGGCTACAAGGGCATGGTCTATGCCACCGCCTGCATCGGCGTGCTGTCGTTCATCGTGTGGCTGCACCACTTCTTCACCATGGGCTCGGGTGCCAACGTCAATGCCTTCTTCGGCATCACGACGATGATCATCTCGATCCCGACCGGCGTGAAGATCTTCAACTGGTTGTTCACCATGTTCCGCGGTCGCGTGCACTTCACCACCCCGGTGCTGTGGACGATCGGCTTCATGGTCACCTTCGTCATCGGCGGCATGACCGGCGTGATGCTGGCGATCCCGGCCATCGACTTCGTGCTGCACAACAGCCTGTTCCTGATCGCCCACTTCCACAACGTCATCATCGGCGGCGTGGTGTTCGGCATGTTCGCCGGCATCACCTACTGGTGGCCGAAGATGTTCGGCTTCCGCCTCAACGAGTTCTGGGGCAAGTGCGCGTTCTGGTGCTGGTTCATCGGCTTCTACGTGACCTTCATGCCGATGTACGTGCTGGGCTTCATGGGCATGACCCGTCGCCTGCAGAGCACGGTCAACCCGGCCTATGAGCCGCTGCTGCTGATCGCAGCTGCAGGTGCCTTCATCGTCGGCGCCGGCATCCTGTGCCAGATCATCCAGGTGGCCGTGTCGATCCGTGACCGCAAGAAGACCGTCGACCTGACCGGCGACCCGTGGGATGCCCGTACGCTGGAGTGGGAAACCTCTTCGCCGCCGGCCTTCTACAACTTCGGCACGCTGCCGGAAGTCACCGAGCTGGACGATTTCTGGGAGCGCAAGCAGCGGGGTGAAGCCTGGCCGAAGCCGGCCAAGTACACCGACATCCACATGCCGCGCAACACCGGCACGGGCGTTGTCATCGGTGCCTTCAGCCTGGTGTTCGGCTTCGCGATGATCTGGCACATCTGGTGGCTGGCCATCGTCGGCTTCGTCGGCATGATCGCCACGTTCATCTACCGCACCTTCGACCAGGACGTGGACTACTGGGTCCCGGCCGCCGAGGTGGAACGCATCGAGAACGAACACCGCAAGCACCTGGAAGCCCAGGGCCTGGTGAAGTCGGAGCTGAAGGCATGAGCACCAATACCTCGACCCTGAGCCACGGGCACGCCGCGCACGCGGCGGCCCATGGCCATGACGACCACGAGCACCACGACACCGGCGGCAACACCGTCTTCGGTTTCTGGGTGTACCTGATGAGCGACTGCCTCATCTTCGCCTCGCTGTTCGCCACCTACGTGGTGCTGGCCGGCGGTACCGATGGTGGCCCGACCGCGAAGGACCTGTTCGAACTGCCGTTCGTGGCATGGGAAACCGCGCTGCTGCTGACCTCCTCGCTGACCTTCGGCCTGGGCATGATTGCCATGCACCGCAAGCAGATGGGCCAGATGTACCTGTGGCTGGGCATCACCTGGCTGCTGGGCTTCGGCTTCATGTGCATGGAAGTGTGGGAGTTCCAGCACCTGATCCATCAGGGCTACGGTCCGGACCGCAGTGCCTTCCTGTCGGCGTTCTTCGCCCTGGTCGGTACCCACGGCCTGCACGTCAGCGCCGGCCTGCTGTGGCTGCTGGTGATGTTCGTGCAGCTGAAGAAGTACGGCCTGACCCCGACCAACAAGACCCGCATGGCGTGCCTGAGCCTGTTCTGGCACTTCCTGGACCTGATCTGGATCGGCGTGTTCTCCGTCGTCTACCTCAATGGAGCGCTGTAATGGCACATGACAACCATGCACACGACCACGGCACCGGCGGCGAAAGCCATGGCACCGTGAAGTCGTACCTGATCGGCTTCGTGCTGGCGGTGGTGCTGACCGTCATCCCGTTCTGGATGGTGATGTCGGGTGATTTCTCGCGCACCGTCAACGGTGTGGTGATCGCGATCACGGCAGTGCTGCAGATGCTGGTCCACCTGGTGTTCTTCCTGCACCTGGACCGTTCTTCGGAAAGCCGCTGGAACGTCAACGCTGCGGCCTTCACCGTGGTGGTGATCGGCATCATCGTGGTCGGTACCCTGTGGGTCATGCACAACATGAACGTGCACATGATGCACTGACGTCCGCGCGACGTTGCCACGCAGAAAGGCCGCCCTCGGGCGGCCTTTTTGTTTGTCGCGCCCACCGGGAATGGCACGCGCGGTGGTAGTGCCGGCCGCTGGCCGGCAATTGCGGGAAGCCGGCCAGCGGCCGGCTCTACCAGGAGATCCACGCTGTACGGGGATGGGGTCAGAGCCCTTGCCTGCAGCAAGGGATCCGACCCCAAAGCCATCGGCCTCATCCCACCCGGCATGGCCGGCACAGCGTGGTAGTGCCGGCCGCTGGCCGGCAATTACGGGAAGCCGGCCAGCGGCCGGCTCTACCAGGATCCACGCCATGCGTGGATGGGGTCAGAGTCCTTGCCTGCAGCAAGGGATCCGACCCCAAAGCCATCGGCCTCATCCCACCTGGCATGGCCGGCACAAAGGGGGGTAGTGCCGGCCGCTGGCCGGCAGTTGCGGGAAGCCGGCCAGCGGCCGGCGCTACCAGGAGATCCACGCCATGCGCGGATGGGGTCTCACCCCACCCGGCGCAGGAATTCCTCGGCGTCCATCGGTCGGCCCAGGTGGTAACCCTGCAATTGATCACACCCCAGCTCGCTCAGGTGCTCGCGCTGCGCCTGGGTCTCCACGCCCTCGGCCACCACCTGCAGCTGCAGGGTGCGGCCCAGCGCGATGATCGACGAGACGATGGCGGCGTCCTCGTCGTTGCGCTCCAGGTCGTGCACGAACGCACGGTCGATCTTCAGTTCGGTGGCCGGCATCCGCTTCAGGTACAGCAGGCTGGAGTAGCCGGTGCCGAAATCGTCGATGGCGATATGCACGCCCATCGCGGTCAGATCGTTGAGAATCGCCAGGCTGGCGTCGACATCCTTCATCGCCGTGGTCTCGGTGATCTCCAGGGTCAACCGCGCCGGCTCGATCCGGTGCCGCTGCAGCACCTCGCGCACGCTGTCCAGCAGGGCCGGCGAGGAGAACTGCAGCGGCGACAGGTTCACCGCCATCGACCATCCGGTATGCCCGGCCTCGTGCCATGCACGCAGCTGTGCACAGGCACGGTCCAGTACCCAGTCGCCGATCGGCAGGATCAAGCCACTGCGCTCGGCGATGGGAATGAACACATCCGGCGCCAGCAGGCCCAGTTCCGGGTGCTGCCAGCGCAGCAGGGCCTCGGCGCCGGTAGCTGGTGCGCCAGCGGCCGGGAACTTCGGCTGGTAGTGCAGCAGCAGCTCGTCACGCGCGATCGCCTTGCGCAGATCCTGCAGCAGGCGCAGCTGGCGGTTGGCGCTGAGCTGCATCGACGGGGTGAAGAAGGTATAGCCGTTCCGGCCGGTTTCCTTGGTGTGGTACATCGCCGCATCGGCGTGCGCCATCAGTTCGCGCTCGTTGCTGGCGTCATCCGGGTACAGGGCGATGCCGAGACTGGCGCTGACCTGCAGTTCGGCGGCATCCAGGGTGAATGGTTCGCCGGCGGCGGCGATGATGCGTTCGGCCACCACCACCGCATCGTCCGGGGTGTCGATGGCCAGCACGATCACGAACTCGTCGCCGCCGAGGCGGGCGAAGGTGTCCTGTGGCCGCAGCAGGCCGCCGATACGCTGCGCCACCGCCACCAGCAGGCGATCTCCCAGCTGGTGTCCGTACGCATCATTGATCGCCTTGAAGCCATCCAGGTCGCAGAACATCACCGCCACCGCCTGGTTGCGGCGGCGCGCCTTCTCGATGGCCTGCTCGATGCGGTCCTGCAGCAGCATGCGGTTGGGCAGCTGGGTCAGCGGGTCATGCAGGGCGGCCTGGATCAGCTTGTCGTTGGCGTGTGCCAGTGAATCGGCCAGCAACCCGGTACGCACGCGCATCTGCCGATCGAACAGCGAGGCGACCAGGGCGATACCCAGCGTGGCTACAGTGGTGACGATCACCAGCACTGCCAGCCAGCGCGTGTCGATGCCGCCGCTGCCGACCGCGCCGCAGATGCTGCCTTCGGGGAAGCGTGCGGCGGCCATGCCGGTGTAATGCATGCCGACGATGGCCAGGCCCATCACCAGCGAGGCCAGTGCGCGCAGGCGCATGGTGTGGCGCTGCTCGGAACGCAGGCGGAAGGCGATCCACAGCGCCGCGCCGGCGGCACCGATGGCTACTGCAATGGAGGCGGCGAACCAGCCCGGGTGATAGTCGATACCCGGCTGCATGCGCATCGCGGCCATGCCGAGGTAGTGCATGGTGGCAATGCCCAGGCCCATCAGCACGGCGCCGGCCAGCAGTCGTCGCCAGGGCAGGCTGGGTCGTGACACCAGCCACAGCGCATAGGCCGAAGCGCCGATCGACACCGCAAGCGAATACAGAGTGATGCCGAGGTCGTAGCCGACCGGGATCGGCAGGTCGAAGGCCAGCATGCCGATGAAATGCATCGACCAGATACCCAGGCCCATCGCCGCCGCGCCGCCGGCCAGCCACCAGCGGGCCACGCGGCCCTCGGCCGTGGCCAGGCGGCCGGCCATGTCCAGCGCCGTGTACGAAGCAAGAATGGCCACCAGCAGGGAGATGGCGACCAGGCTCTGACTGTAACTGCCAGTCATGTTGAATCCAGAGGGGGAGGGAGGGGGCCCGCAAGGCGCACGCCCGCGACAGCTATCGGCGCGGGTGGGCGGGACTTGAGCGGTCGCAGCACCTGCGACCCGGCTCGGCTATCCTGCCACGCCTGTTCCCGTTGCTGGAAATCATCCGATGGCAAAAGCCCGCACCGCCTACGTCTGCAATGAATGCGGCGCCGAATTCAGCAAGTGGCAGGGCCAGTGCACCGAGTGCAACGCCTGGAACTCGCTGTCGGAAATCGTGCTGGAGAGCGCGGCGGCGGCCAAGGCGCCCGCGTCGCGCCGGGCCGGCTGGGCCGGCAAGATCGACCCGCCGAAGATCACCGCCCTGAAGGACGTAGAGCAGACCGAGCATCGCCGTGTCTCGACTGGCATCGGCGAGTTCGATCGCGTGCTGGGCGGGGGGCTGGTCGAGGGCGCGGTGGTACTGGTTGGTGGCGACCCGGGCATCGGCAAGTCGACCCTGCTGCTGCAGGCGGTGGCGAAGATGGCGGCCGAGCTGCCGGTGCTGTACGTCACGGGCGAGGAGTCGCTGGCCCAGGTGGCCGGCCGCGCACACCGGCTGGAATTGCCGCTGGATGGTGTCAACGCGCTGGCCGAGACCGGCGTCGAGTCGATCCTGCAGCATGCGTCCAAGGCCGGCCCACGGCTGATCGTGGCCGACTCCGTGCAGACTCTGTGGACCGAGAGCCTGACCGCCGCGCCCGGCTCGGTCAGCCAGGTGCGCGAGAGCGCGGCGCGGCTGGTGCGTTTCGCCAAGGAGACCGGCACCGCCGTGTTCCTGGTCGGCCACGTGACCAAGGAGGGCGGTATCGCCGGCCCGCGCGTGCTCGAACACATGGTCGATGCGGTGCTGTACTTCGAAGGCGAGAGTGGCAGCCGCTTCCGCCTGCTGCGCGCGTTCAAGAACCGCTTCGGTGCGGTCAACGAGCTGGGCGTGTTCGCGATGGGCGACAAGGGCCTGAAGGAAGTCTCCAATCCGTCGGCGATCTTCCTGTCCGGTGGCAGCACCCATCAGCCGGGCAGCTGCGTGATGGTCACGCGCGAGGGTACCCGGCCGCTGCTGGTGGAAGTGCAGGCACTGGTCGATGCGTCGCCGCTGTCGAACCCGCGTCGTGTCGCGGTCGGCCTGGAGCAGAACCGGCTGGCCATGCTGCTGGCGGTGCTGCATCGCCACGGCGGCGTGCTGGTCGGCGACCAGGACGTGTTCGTCAACGTGGTCGGTGGCATCCGCGTGCAGGAGACCGCTGCCGACCTGCCGGTGCTGCTGGCGGTGCTGTCCTCGCTGCAGGACCGGCCGCTGGCGGAAAAGACGATTGCGTTTGGCGAGGTTGGCCTGTCCGGCGAGATCCGACCGGTACCCAATGGCGAAGACCGCCTGCGCGAGGCCGCCACCCATGGTTTCAAGCGCGCCATCGTGCCCAAGGCCAATGCTCCCAAGGGCGGCTCGGTGAAGGGCATGGAAGTGATCGCGGTGGAGCGCCTGTCCGAGGCTATCGACGCGGCGTGATCGCGTCGGGCATGGCCCGGCGTCACCACAGCGCACGTGGAATACGGCGGCCGACACGGTAACGGTCAGCCTCCCTGTGCTAGTTTTTCCCGCTCGACGAAGACGCCCACTGGCGTCTTTCCGTGCCCAGGAGTAAACGATTACATGCAGGACACCGCGCTCACCGCCCCCAACGCCGAAATCCGTCGCGCCGGGGTCGATCTCAATGGACTGATGACGGTGCTGGGCAAGCACCTGTATTCCACCCCGGTGGTGGCACTGCGTGAGCTGGTGCAGAACGCGCACGACTCGATCATCCGCCGCCGCATCGAGCAGCCCGGCGTCGAGGTGCCTTCGCGCATTTCGGTGCAGGTCGATGCCGCTGCCGGCGTGCTGCGCATCATCGATACCGGCGCCGGCCTGACCCGCCAGGAGATCCATGACTACCTGGCGACCGTCGGCGTCGGCTACACCCGCGGCCTGCGCCAGGGCGGCGAGGACGATGAGGGCCTGATCGGCATGTTCGGCCTCGGCTTCCTGTCGGCCTTCGTGCTGGCGCGCCGGGTCAGCGTGCGCACCACCTCGTACCAGACGCCGGAACTGGGCCATCTGTACGTGTCCAGCAACGCCGAGCAGTACACCGTCAGCGAAGTGCCGGCACGCGCGGTCGGCACCGAGGTGGAACTGGAGCTGCATCCGGACTTCCTGCCGCTGGCCAACGAGGCGCGCCTGCACGAAGTGCTGGGTCGCTACTGCGCGCTGCTGTCCGAGCCGATCTTCATCGGTGCTGCAGGCGAGGCGCTCAACCCCGAGCCGCCGCCGTGGCGCGGCCAGGGCGATGTGGCCCTGCATCCGGTGCAGGCGCGTCGCCAGGCGCTGCAGTTCGCGGCGCGTTTCGAACATGATTTCGAGCCGATCGTCACCGTGCCGCTGCGTGCCGATGGCAATAGCGATGCCACCGGCCTGCTGTGGGTGCAGGACGGTGCCACCTACGGCACCAGCGATAACCGCAACCTGTCGGTGTTCGTGCGCGGCATGCTGCTGGACGACGATGCGCGTGACCTGCTGCCGCCGTGGGCGGGCTTCATCGGCGGGGTGATCGAATCCTCGCGGCTCACGCCTACCGCCAGCCGCGAAGACCTGCAGCGCGACGACCAGTACCGCGCCGTGCAGCATGCGTTGCTGGAGGCGCTGATTGATGGCCTGGCCGACGTCGCGCGGCAGCAGCCGGAAGCGTGGCGACGTGTATTGAGCCGCCACAACGAGGCGCTGCTGGGCGCGGCGCTGTGCGATGACCGCCTGTTCGACCTGTTGCTGGAGCACGTGCGCGTGCCGACCTCGCAGGGCGATCTGCCTGCCAGTGCGCTGCCCGCACGCGGTGCCGTGCATGTGATCCTCGACAACGGTGGCGGCTTCGAGGAAATGCTGTTCCGTGCGATGGGCGTGCCGGTCGCGCATGGTCATCGCTATGCAGTAGTGCCGTTCCTGCGGCGCTGGGCCCAGGCCAAGGGCCTGCGCCTGGTTGAACTGGGCACCGAACAGGGCAACCGTGCGCTGTTCCGCAGCGATGACAGCCTCGACGAGGCGCAGCTGGCATGGCTGCGCGAGCAGCTGGGTGACGGCGAACAATTGCTGCCGGCACGCTTCAGTCCCGAGTCGCTGCCGGTGGTGGTGGTGCCCGACCGCGAAGCCGAGCTGAAGCAGCGCCTGGAAGACGATGAGAACGACAAGCGCGTTTCAATGGCGGCGCTGCGCCTGGCGCGTCAGTTCACTGCGCGCATCGAATCGCGTGCGCCATCGCGGCTGTACCTCAACCTCGACAACCCGGCGGTGCAGGCGCTGCTGCGCGCCCAGCGCGACGGCCACCCGCAGGCCGAAGCCGCAGCGCGCCTGCTGCGCTCACTGAAGATCATCGTCGCCGCGCAGGGCCGTCCACTGGCCCGCGCGACCGCCACGCCCGGCCCGGATCTCAACGGCGCCTTCACCGATATCGCCGGTGCCCTGCAGCAGATGCTGCGCTGAGCACCGCATCCTCTCATCCAGCCTTCGCTAGACAGGAGTACTTACCCCATGGACATCTGGAACTGGGTCGAAAAACTGCAGGGTGACCTGCGCCAGGCCGGCCAGGCGCAGAATGCGCACCTGCTGAACCGCCTCGCCGACGAGGTGAGCGAACTGCGTGTCGACCGCGTCGACGCGCTGCTGCCCGAAGCGCGAGCCCTGGGCAAGGCGCTGGACAACCCGTGGGTCGACGTCTACGTCGGCCACTGGGCGCTGCGCAACCGCGTCGGCAACCGCGTCGAAGGCGAGAGCGCGCTGGGCGAAGCCGTGGCGCTGTTCGAGCGTGCGCATCGCGAGGACACCCTGGAATGCCCGCAGTCGATCTGCGTGACCCAGGATCTTGCCGCCTGCTACGGCAACATCGATGGCCCCGGCTGGGTGCCGGAGCGCATCGAGGTGTGCGATGAAACACTGGGCCGCATCGACCCGAGCTGGGCCTGCTTCCAGTGCCTGAGCTGCGAGAAGGCCGATGCACTGCTTGATGATGGCCGCGGCCAGGAGGCACTGGATTACCTGCAGGTGCAGTCCGACGCGATCGAGGCCTGCGGCAAGGAAGTGTTCGACAGCTTCCCGGAGATGCAGATCAAGATCCTGCTGGGCATGGGCCGCGCCGAAGAAGCGCTGCTGCTGATCGAGAAGCGCGAGGCCGAAGTGGCCGCGTCCGGCGAGTACGAGCCGGCCAACTGCACGGTGCCGCGCCGCCTGTCCAAGGCGTGGGCGCTTGCGCAGCTGGACCGCGACGAAGAGGCCTTGCAGCAGCTGGTGCCGTGGAGCGAGCTGACGCCTACCTACTGGCGGCTGTGGGCGAACACCGCCGCAGCGCTGTGCCGGCGTGATCCCGCACGCAATACCTGGGACCTGGGTACGCGCTTCAACACCATCATCGAGCACTTTGCCGAGGTTGGCTCGCACCGCCTGCTGATCGAAGTCGCTGCGCTGAGCCTGGAGCTGGCCCTGCAGCGTGGCGCACGCTGGGTGGCGCTGCGCCAGCTGGAACTGGCGCGTACCCATCTGGCACAGCTGCGCCAGGACCGTGGGGCGGCTGCGCTGGTGGCCGGCCTGGCGGCACGCATCGATGCATTGCCGGATGTGGCGCCGTTGCCGGTGCCGGCCGCTGAACTACTGGTTTGGCTGAACGAGCAGGGAGAGCAGAACCAGTCGCGCGATCCCGAACGTGAGGCGCAGTGGTTGCTGCAGGCACAGGCGCAGCTGCCAGATGACGAGGCGCTGGCCGAGATGGCTGCCTCCGCGCTGAGCGCCTGTGGGGCGCAGACGGAAGCGCGCGCATTGCTGTGGCGCTTCGTGCGCGCACACACGCAGGATGATGGCCCGGCCGCCTACACGCTGATGCGCTGGCTGACCGAGCAGGGCGACGACGAAGGCCTGCGCCAGCTGGCTGATGCCTATCGCGGCAGCGTGCCGGTGTTCGCGCACTGGTGCGAGGTGCAGCGCGCCCGTCGCGTGTCCGACTGGCCGGCACTGGAGCAGGCCGCGCAGGCGCTGCTGGCGGCCTCGCCGGGCTCGCATGGCGCACGCGGTACGCTGGCGCGGATGTACATGGAAACCGGTCGCTTCAGCGAGGCGCAGGCCTGCTATGCGCAGCTGGTGGAGCTGCTGGAAGAACCCAACGCCGCACACTGGGACCACATGAGCGCGGCCAGCGCGGCACGCGACTGGGATGCGGTGCGCCGCTCGGCGGCGGCGATCGGCATGGAGCTGTCCAGCCAGGACGGCGTGGTCGAGGAGCCGTGGGGCTGGGTGATCATCCGCAGCGAAGAGAACGGCGAGCCGATGGAGTACTACGCGCGCCGCAGTGGCCCGGTCACCGCACGTATCGTCGAGAACGCACCGGCCAACCGTGCCCAGCAGGTGGGCGACTGGGTGGTGTTCGATGCTGCGCTGGTGCACCCGGCGCCGGAGGAGGAGGAAGCGCGCGAGCATTTCATCCCGACCTATGCGCAGGTGCATGTCCTGGAGCGCGGCGGCTTCGCCCGCAGCTGGCTGATCGACGGCGCGCACCCGGGCGAAGACGCGTGGAATGCCTTTGTCGCAGCGGCCGAGGCGCAGGGCTGGCAGGTGTGGTCGCACAGCCGCCCGGACTACACCGTGACCGATCCGGACGAGGAGGAGGGCACGCTGCCGGGCCTGCTGTTCACCGTCGCCCAGCCGCAGGACCATGCACCGCTGGCGCTGCACCGCTTCCTGCAGCAGGAAACCGCGAAGTGGCCGCATCCGCATTGCTGGCTGCGGCTGGCCGAAGCCTGCGACCAGGATCGCCAGCCGCACCTGGACGTGATCGAGCGTTACGGCTTGTAAGCCTGGTATCGGGTAGTGCCGGCCGCTGGCCGGCAGCGCCGGGATATCCTGTGTTGCCGGCCAGCGGCCGGCACTACCTCAAGGAGAAATACATGCGAAAGACAGGGATGTTCATGATCGCCGGGCTGCTGCTGGCCCCCGCCGTGCAGGCCGCATCGGCCTGCCAGGAACCAGTGGCTGTCGCCCGTGCCTTCTACGAGGCAACCACCGGCAATGGCGATCTGCTGGAACCGCCGCCGGCGCTGGTCAGCCCGGCCTTCGGCAAGGCCCTGCGTGGCGAGCGCGCCTGCCAGACGCGCGAGGAAGGCATCTGCACCATCGATTCCGATCCGTGGCTGGATGCGCAGGATGGCGACATCGAAACCCCGGTGCGTTACAGCTGGAAAGAGGCGTCGGCCACCGCCGGCCAGGTCGAGATGCGCTATTCGGTATGGAAGAAGGCCTACGTGACCCGTCTGCCGATGATGCGCCAGGGCCAAGGCTGCTGGCAGGTGGATGACATCATCACCAACAGCGGTCGCTCGGTACGGAAGATCCTGGCCCAGCCGCTGCCTTGACCGTCTGCGGCATACACGCAGGGTGCGGTCCTGTTGCCGGCCAGCGGCCGGCACTACCGGGGTGGGTGCCGACCGTTGGCCGGCACACCGCTATCGCGAATGCCCGAACACCAGTTCGATCGCGAACTGGCTGCCGAAGAAGGCCAGCAGCAGCAACAGCATTGCCGCCAGCGTCCAGTGCACCGCCTTCATGCCGCGCCAGCCGTAGCGGCGACGGCCGATCAGCAGCACGCCGAACACGATCCACGACAGCACGCTCAGCACGGTCTTGTGCACCAGCTTCTGCGCCAGCAGGTCGTCGACGAACAGCACGCCGGTGACCAGGGTCAGGGTCAGCAGCGCGAAGCCGACGGTGATCACCCGGAACAGCAGCGATTCCAGATCCGCCAGCGGCGGCAGGGCGCGCAGCCACGGCCGGAACTCGCGGCGGCGCAGGGCGCGTTCCTGCAGCCACAGCATGATCGCCAGCAGCGCGGCGATGCTCAGCGTGGCGTAGGCCAGCAGCGCCAGCCAGGCGTGGCTGGCCAGGCGCCAGCCCAGCACCTTGCTCGGTTCGTGGCCGTAGCCGTGGTAGGCCAGCAGCAGTACCGCGGCCAGCGGGAACACCACCACGCCCAGTGCCGACATGCGCCCGCGTGCGCCGACCAGCGAGGTCAGCCAGGCCATGCCCAGGCCGACCAGCGACAGCGCGGCGAAGAAGTGCATGTCCGGCCCGCCGTTGGTGCGCATCGCCACCATCACGTGGTAGCCGCCGTGCAGCAGCATCGCCGGCAGGGCGGGCCACAGCCAGGCCGGGGAGCCGGTGCTTTCATCGCGGCCAAGCGCACGCACCAGCAGGGCGCTGGCGGCCAGGTAGAGCAGGGCGGCGATGAGAACGATTAACATCGTTGCAGTTTCGCATACCCCTGCGGTGGTGGCGACGGCCCTGTGGTCGCAGTCCGGGTAGGGGAGCGGACCCGTTATACTGTCTGCCTTATTGTCCCCCGTTTTCAGACAGGTTGCGCCGCATGTTCGAGTCACTGACCCAGCGCCTTTCCGGCACCATCGAGCGCCTGCGTGGCCGCGGCCGCCTGACCGAGGAGAACATCCGCGAGGCCACCCGTGAGGTCCGCATCGCGCTGCTCGAAGCCGACGTTGCGCTGCCGGTGGTGCAGGCCCTGATCGAGCGCATCAAGGTGCGCGCGGTCGGCCAGGAAGTGCTGAAGTCGCTGACCCCGGGCCAGGCCCTGATCAAGGTTGTTCGCGACGAGCTGACCGCGGTGATGGGCGCCGAAGCCAGCGACCTGAACCTCAATGTGCCCGCTCCGGCCATCATCCTGATGGCGGGCCTGCAGGGCGCCGGCAAGACCACCACGGTGGGCAAGCTGGCCAAGCACCTGAAGGAAAAGCGCAAGAAGAAGGTGATGGTGGTCTCGGCCGACGTCTACCGTCCGGCCGCGATCGAGCAGCTGAAGACCCTGGCCGAGCAGGTCGGCGTGCTGTTCTTCCCGTCCAGCGCCGACCAGAAGCCGGAAGCCATCGTCCGCGCCGCCATCGACGATGCGCGCAAGTCGTTCGTCGACGTGCTGCTGGTCGATACCGCCGGCCGCCTGGCCATCGACGAAGCAATGATGGCCGAGATCAAGGCCCTGCACGCGGCGGTGAATCCGGCCGAAACCCTGTTCGTGGTCGACGCGATGACCGGCCAGGACGCGGCCAACACCGCCAAGGCCTTCGGCGACGCCCTGCCGCTGACCGGCGTGGTGCTGACCAAGACCGACGGTGACGCCCGTGGCGGTGCCGCACTGAGCGTGCGCTACATCACCGGCAAGCCGATCAAGTTCGTCGGCGTCAGCGAAAAGCCGGAAGGCCTGGACGTGTTCCACCCGGACCGTATCGCCAGCCGCATCCTCGACATGGGCGACGTGCTGTCGCTGGTCGAGCAGGTCGAGCAGCAGGTCGACAAGGACAAGGCGGCCAAGCTGGCCGAGAAGGTCGCCAAGGGCAAGAAGTTCGACCTGAACGACATGCGTGACCAGCTGGAGCAGATGCAGAACATGGGCGGCATCGGCGGCCTGATGGACAAGCTGCCGGGCCTGGGCAACATCCCCGACCATCTGAAGCAGCAGGTCAGCCAGGGCAAGGAAGTGCCGCGCATGATCGCCATCATCAGCTCGATGACCAAGAAGGAACGGCGCAACCCGAACCTGCTCAACGGCTCGCGCCGCGCGCGCATCGCCAAGGGCTCGGGCGTGACCCCCGCTGACGTCAACAAGCTGATGAAGCAGTACATGCAGATGGAAAAGATGATGAGCAAGATGGCCGGCGGCGGCATGAAGGGCATGTTGCGCAGCATGAAGGGCATGATGGGCGCCATGGGCGGCCGCGGCATGCCGTTCCGTTGATGCAGCGACGGGGCCGGCGCGCATCGCGATCCGGCCCCGGGTCACAATGACTGACGTATGCTGGGCGGCGACTTCTCCAACAGGTATGTCGCGTGAACGCATCGCCGATTCTTGAACGCGCCGACACCTTCTGTCGGCGTTTTTCATTGCAGCTTCCGATCCTGCTGGCACCGATGGCCGGCGCCTGCCCGGTGCCGTTGTCGGCTTCGCTGGCCAATGCCGGCAGCATGGGGGCGATGGGCGCAGTGCTGTCGTCATCGGCCGATATCGGCCACTGGATGGATGACTTCCGCGCTGCCTCGACGGGCCCCGCACAGGTGAACCTGTGGGTGCCGGACCCGG
This sequence comes from Stenotrophomonas sp. 28608_Sma, assembly GCF_056486185.1. Classification (NCBI taxonomy): domain Bacteria; kingdom Pseudomonadati; phylum Pseudomonadota; class Gammaproteobacteria; order Lysobacterales; family Lysobacteraceae; genus Stenotrophomonas; species Stenotrophomonas sp. 28608_Sma. Next base: position 1,338,350 of record NZ_CM151308.1, read on the forward strand.
CACCGACCCGTGATGTCGCCGCTGAAGGCGCCAGCCGCGCCTTCCTCGCGCAGTGGGGTCCGGACGTGCCGGCCAGCGCCGCCGATGCCACGCCCGCCGACTTCGAAGAACAGTTCGCTGCGTTGCTGGCGGCGCGCCCGGCGGTGGCCTCGACCATCATGGGCGTGCTGCTGCCGCGCCACGTACAGCAGTTGAAGGATGCCGGCATTGCCTGGATCGCCTGTGCGACCACCTTGTCCGAAGCGCGTGCGGCACAGGACGCCGGTGCCGACGCGGTGGTGGCACAGGGCGTGGAAGCCGGTGGCCATCGCGGCGCGTTCGATCCGGCGATGGCCGAGCGTCAGTTGGTCGGCCTGTTTGCGTTGTTGCCGCGCCTGGCCGATCACCTGCAGATTCCGGTGATCGCCGCCGGTGGCATCGCCGATGGCCGTGGCATTGCTGCCGCACTCACCCTGGGGGCCAGTGCCGTGCAGATCGGCACTGCGTTCCTGCGCACGCCCGAAGCGGCGATCGCTTCAGCGTGGGCCGATGGATTGGCGGCCAGCGAACCCGAAGATACCTGGCCGACCCGCGCCTTCAGCGGTCGCCTGGGCCGTGGCCTGGCGACCCCCTATGTGCGCGCCGCCGCTGCGGAAGGCGCACCGGCGCCACGCCCGTACCCGGTGCAGCGCGGCCTGACCGCGCCGATGCGCAGGCAGGCCGTGCAGGAAAATCGTCTGGCGGCGATGCAGGCCTGGGCCGGGCAGTCGGCGTGGATGGCCCCGGCACAGCCGGCCGCCGACGTATTGCGCGGCATGTGGGAACAGGCGCAGGCGCTGCTGCGATGACCGTGACCTGCAACGGCCAACCGGTGCAGGTGGAGGATCTGCTGCCTGCGCTGGTCAACTATGGCCACTTCACCTCGCTGCAGGTGCGCGGTCACGCCGTGCAGGGACTGGACCTGCATCTGGCGCGGCTGTCGCAGGCCACGCGCGAACTGTTCGGCAGCGAACTGGACGCGGCGCAGGTGCGGGGCTGGATGGCGCAGGCGCTGCAGCAGGCCGGCCTGGCCGATGCCTCGCTGCGGGTGACGGTGTACTCGCGCCGCTTCGATTTCCGCAATCCGCTGGCGGCCGTACCGGTGGACGTGCTGGTGGCGGTGTCCGCGCCGGTGGCGCTGACCGCACCGAAGCGGGTGCGCAGCGTGGTGTGGCAGCGCGAACTGCCGCAGATCAAGCACGTCGGCACCTTCGGCCTGTTTGCCGAGCGCCGTGCGGCGATGGCGGAAGGGTTCGACGATGTGCTGTTCGTGACCGCTGATGGCGAGATGAGTGAAGGCAGCACCTGGAACCTGGCCGTGCACGATGGTGAGCGCCTGCTCTGGCCACAGGCGCCGGCCCTGCGCGGTACTGCCGAGACGTTGTTGAAGCAGCATTGGCCGGGGGCACAGCTGACGCGGCCGTTGGCACTGGCTGAACTGGATAGCGTGAAGGCCGCTTTTGCCTGCAACGCCAGCGGCCTATGGGCGCTGGACGCCATCGACGGGCATGTCCTGCCGGGTTCGCAGGCACTGGCTGAACAGGGCAGGGCAGTGCTGGCGGCGGTGGCTTGGGACAGATTGGGGTGAAAACCCCCGCAGGGCATGGCCCGGCGCTGCCGTGAAGGCGGATTCACCCCTGGGGTTGGCTCGGCCGGGCTCTGCCGCTATAATCGCCCGCTTACCTCGCCATCCTGGCGACTGGGCAATAGGAAAAACACCATGGTCAAGATTCGACTGACCCGCGGCGGCGCCAAGAAGCGTCCGTTCTACCACATCATCGTCACCGACGTGCGCAGCGCGCGCGACGGCCGCAACATCGAGCGCGTTGGCTTCTACAACCCGGTCGCCCAGGGCGCCGAGAAGCGCATCGAGCTGGACCTGGCCCGCGTTGACCATTGGGTCAAGAACGGCGCCCAGCCGACCGACAAGGTCCGCAACCTGATCAAGGAAGCGACCAAGTCCCAGGCCGCTGCGGCCTGATCCTGACGGGCCACGCTTCGGCGTGGCCCTCTTGGTTGAAGCAGATGAAAGATATCGAGCGCCGCATCCTGCTGGGCAGGGTTGTCGGCGCTTTTGGTGTGCGCGGCGAGATCAAGCTCGAGTCCTGGACCGAGCCACGTTCCGCCATTTTCCGTTACCAGCCGTGGATCGTGCGCAGCCCGTCTGGCGTGGAAACCACGATTGAAGGTGTACGCGGCCGCGACAGCGGCAAGCACCTGGTCGCCCGTTTCCCCGGCATCGAGGACCGCGATACCGTTGAAGCGATGCACGGCACCGAGATCTACGTGGCCCGCAGTGCATTGCCGCCGCCGAAGCCCGACGAGTATTACTGGGTGGACCTGGAAGGCCTGGACGTGAAGACCACCGAGGGCGTTGCCCTGGGCCAGGTCTCGCACCTGTTCAGCACCGGCGCCAACGACGTGGTGGTGGTCCGTGGTGACCGCGAACGGATGATTCCGTTCGTGCAGCCGGACTTCGTCAAGTCGGTCGACTTCGAGGCCAACCTGGTCGTGGTCGACTGGGATCCCGAGTTCTGAGTGTGAGCATGCGTTTCGACGTCATCACCCTGTTCCCCGAGTTCCTCGCCCAGTCCGCTGGACTGGGCGTGGTCGGGCGCGCGCAGGAGAAGGGCCTGTTCAGCCTGCATGGCTGGAATCCCCGTGATTACGCCGAAGGCAACTACCGCCGGGTGGACGACCGCCCGTTCGGTGGTGGCCCGGGCATGGTGATGCTGATCGAGCCGCTGCAGGCCTGCCTGCAGGCGATCCGTGATGCTGATCCGACCCCGGCGCGGGTGATCCATCTCAGCCCGCAGGGGGCGCCGTTGACCCAGGCCAAGGTGCGGGAACTGGCGGCACTGCCGCGCATGGTCCTGCTCTGTGGCCGCTACGAGGGCATCGACGAGCGTTTCCTGGAGGCCAACGTCGACGAGGAGATTTCCCTCGGCGACTACGTGCTGTCCGGTGGCGAGCTGGGCGCGGCGGTGATCATCGACGCCGTGGCCCGCCTGCAGGACGGTGCCCTGAATGACGCGGAATCGGCGGCGCAGGACAGCTTCGAGGGCGACCTCGGCCTGCTCGACTGCCCGCATTACAGCCAGCCGGCCCAGCACCCGCTGGGTGACGTGCCGGACGTGCTGCGCTCGGGCAACCACGCGGCCATCGCGGCCTGGCGCCGCCAGCAGTCGCTGGTCCGTACCGCCCAGCGGCGCCCGGACCTGCTGGATGAACAGGCGCTGGGCAAGTCCGACCGCAAGCTGCTGGAGCAGGGCCGTCAGGCCCAGAAACACAAGGCCAGCCCCTAGCGCAGGGCTGGCGTTATCGGCTATCATGGCCAATTCCCGTCGGCTCCGGCCGGCGCTCGCAGTACCCAAAACAAACGTGCAGCACAGTCCGGTGACTGCATGAGCCTACGTTGTCGATACGACACGCCCACCCGAACAAGAATCGGTGTAACCCATGAGCAAGCTGAACAAGTCCATCGTCGCGGAATTCGAATCCGCCCAGATCACCCGTGAACTGCCGAAGTTCAGCCAGGGCGACACCGTTGTCGTCAACGTGAAGGTGAAGGAAGGCAGCCGTGAGCGCGTGCAGGCCTACGAAGGCGTTGTCATCGCCACCAAGAACGCCGGCCTGAACTCCTCGTTCACCGTCCGCAAGATCTCGCACGGCTACGGCGTCGAGCGCGTTTTCCAGACCCACAGCGCCATCATCGACTCGGTCGAAGTGAAGCGTCGTGGTAAGGTCCGCGCCGGCAAGCTGTACTACCTGCGTGGCCTGGAAGGCAAGGCTGCCCGCATCAAGGAAGACCTGGCTGCCGCTGCTGCCGCCAAGGCTGCCCGTCTGGCCGAAAAGGCCTGATAAACAACTTCGGTTGTTGCCGCGACGGCCACCTTCGGGTGGCCGTTTGCGTTTCCGGCATCGCTTCGGCCACGATCAGGGGATGAACGACATCAACCCGCGCTATCCCGCCGTGATCCAGTCGGCGCTGCGCTTCCTCGACGGCAAGGGGCTGGCGCGCGTGCAGTCGGCACCGCTGCTGCATCGCCTTCTGTGGCGCATGGGCATCGCACTGCCACCGCCGATCCTGGCCGGCTTCGGCACCAATGCGCTGGTGCAGGGCCTGCTGTTCGGGCTGTTCTGGACCGCGCTGATGTGGCTGATGCTGTGGCAGGGCAGTGAACGCCCGCTGGCCCTGCTGCTGGCGGCCGGCCTGGTGGCCGGGGCGCTGTTCGGCGTGGTGATGGCGGCCTTGATGCGCTCGCTGCGCCGCCACCGCAAGCTGCCGGACTGGCAGCAGTTCCGGGCGCGGCAAGCGGACTGAGCCGATGGCGCACTGCGCCGTGACCGTTGGGGACAGACCGCGCTAGGCTGCGGTTTCATCCCGATGGACGTGCTGTGCGATGCCTGCCAAGCGAACCGCACCTTCCACCGCGCCCGCGCTGTTGTCCGGCGGCAACCCGCAGATCGCCAAGGGCGAGGGCGATGCGCCGGTGCAGGCCTATATCGCGGCGATGCCGGACTGGAAGCGGCCGATCGGAGCACAGCTGGATGCGCTGATCGAACAGGCTGTACCCGGTGTGCACAAGGCAGTGAAGTGGAATTCGCCGATGTATGCGGTTGCGCCGGGCGAAGGCTGGTTTCTCAGCTTCCACTGCTTCACCCGCTACATCAAGGTGGCATTCTTCCGCGGCGCTGCGCTGAAGCCGGTGCCGCCGGAGCCGTCGAAGAGTGCCGATACGCGCTACCTGCACATCCAGCAGGAGGGTGCGTTGGATGAGGCGCAGTTCCTCGACTGGGTGCGCCAGGCCGCGGCATTGCCCGGCGAGCGCATGTAAGTGGATCGTTCCGATCTCCCTGCCGACGAGAACCGCTGATGGCCACGCATGCACCGAACCCTGCCGATGCCGGAACCCCGGCCGCTGAACTGATCGATGCACGCATCGCCGAGCTGGGCGACTGGCGTGGCGAGGCGCTGGCACGCGTGCGTGCCTTGATCCATGAGGCGCTGCCGGACGTGCAGGAAACCTGGAAGTGGCGCGGCACGCCGGTGTGGGAGCACAACGGCATCCTGTGCACCGGCGAAACCTACAAACAGGCGGTGAAGCTGACCTTTGCCAACGGTGCGGCGTTGGCCGATCCGAAGGGCCTGTTCAACGCCAGCCTGGACGGCAACACGCGACGTGCGATCGACATCCATGAAGGCGCGATGCCGGATGCCGCGGCGTTGAAGGCACTGCTGCGCGAGGCGGCCACGTTCAACGCGGCGAAGAAGAAGCGGTAGAGCCGGCCGCTGGCCGGCTGTTGCGCGATGCTTCCGGAGGGGTTTGAGGTTGCCGGCCAGCGGCCGGCACTACCGTGGTAATGACCGGCGGCGAAGAAGAAGCGGTAGAGCCGGCCGCTGGCCGGCTGTTGCACGATGCTTCCGGAGGGGTTTGAGGTTGCCGGCCAGCGGCCGGCACTACCGTGGTAATCACCGGCGGAGAAGAAGAAGCGGTAGAGCCGGCCGCTGGCCGGCTGTTGCGCGATGCTTCCGGAGGGGTTTGAGGTTGCCGGCCAGCGGCCGGCACTACCGTGGTAATGACCGGCGGCGAAGAAGAAGCGGTAGAGCCGGCCGCTGGCCGGCTGTTGCGCGATGCCCCCGGAGGGGCTTGAGGTTGCCGGCCAGCGGCCGGCACTACCGTGGTAATGACCGGCGGCGAAGAAGAAGCGGTAGAGCCGGCCGCTGGCCGGCTGTTGCGCGATGCTTCCGGAGGGGCTTGAGGTTGCCGGCCAGCGGCCGGCACTACCGCAGTGGCGCGGCATCCGGGTCGGCCACCGGAGACGGCGGGCAGGCCGGAATCTCCGACGGCGTGGCCAGTTCTTCGGCGTGCGAGGGCTTGCCCATCATCTTCGCCTTGCGCCAGCCACCCCAGCGGTAATAGGCCAGTGACAGCAGCATCGAGACCAGCGAGCTGACCGGGAAGCTCCACCAGATCGCATCGGCGCCCCAATACGGCTGCAGCAGTTCGGCGAATGGCACGCGCACGCCCCACAGCGAACCGGCCAGGATCAGCAGCGGCGGAATCACTGCGCCGGTGGAGCGAACCACGCCGGAGATCACGAAGCTGACGCCGAAGAACAGGAACGAGCCGATCACCACGTGGTTGAGGTGGCGGGCGATGTCCAGCGCCTGGCTGGCCGGTGGCAGGAACAGTGCCAGCAGCTGGCGATCGAACACCACCAGCGGCAGGATCAGCGCGCCGGTCAACAGGAAGTTGAACAGCACGCCCTGGCGCGCGGTACCGCGCACGCGATCCCAGCGCTGCGCACCGACGTTCTGTGCCGCCATCGAAGAACACGCCGCACCGATCGCCATCGCCGGCATCTGCAGGTAGTTCCACAGCTGCAGGGCAGCGCCGTAACCGGCGCCGGTGTCGGTGCCGTATTGGTTGACCATGGTCATCAGCAGGATCACCGACAGCGAGATCAGCACCATCTGCAGGCCCATCGGCACGCCCTTGATGACCAGCGCCTTGAGGATGGTCAGGTCGAGCTTGAACAGGCGCATGTCGGCGCGGCCCAGCCACAGGGTGTGGCGCTTGTGCCGCATGTACAGCAGCAGGCCGGCCAGCGACAGCGTCTGCGCGACCAGCGTGGCCCAGGCCGAACCGGCAATGCCCAGCGCCGGGAACGGCCCCATGCCGAAGATCAGTACCGGGTTCAGCACGATGTCCAGTGCCACCGACACCATCAGGAAACGGAACGGCGTGCGCGAGTCACCGGCACCGCGCAGTGCAGCGGTGAGGAAGGCGAACGCGTACAGCGTCGGCATCGCCAGGAAGATGATCTGCAGATAGGCTTCGGCCAACGGCAGCGAGGCGGCCGGCGTGCCCATCGCCGCCAGCAGCGGATGGGCCATGAACCAGCCGGCGATGGCGATGATCACCGACAGGCCGATGAAGAAGGTGGCGCTGGTACCGACCACGCGCCGTGCCTGCGCGATGTCGCGCGCACCGATCGCCTGGCCGATCAGGATGGTCGAGGCCATGCCGAAGCCGAACACCGAGCCGATCAGGAAGAACATGATGTTGTTGGCGTTCGCGGTGGCGGTCAATGCCGCCTCGCCGAGGAAGCGCCCCACCCAGACCGCATTCACCGAACCGTTCAGCGACTGCGCGATGTTGCCCGCCAGGATCGGCAGGGAGAACAGCAGTAGGTTGCGGCCGATCGGGCCGGAGGTCAGGTCAAGCGGCGCTTTGGCCATGGAGTGGTGATCGATTCCCGGGAGGCGCACACTAGCACCAAGCCGGTTTGCAGGATGTGGCAATGCATCAACGACTGCAGGTGAAATGGAGCCTGGCGCTGGCCTTGATCGGCACCGCACTGGCCGCATGTTCGACAGGTGACCGGCTGGGCGATACCCAGGTGCGGCCGACCGACCGTCCCGAGTGCCTGGTCGGCAGCCAGCGCCAGGACCTGTCCGCTGGTGTACCCACGTTGATCGGGGGCAGCGGCTGCCGCACCGACCCCGACCATCCGCGTCCTATGAACAAGCCACCGGAGTAGTCCGCACCGATGCCTGAGCTTTCCCCGTTGTCGCCCAGTGTCCGCCTGGACATCTGGTTGTGGGCGGCCCGTTTCTTCAAGACCCGCAGCCTGGCCAAGCAGGCCATCGAGACCGGCAAGGTCAGCGTGGCCGGGCAGCGCCCGAAGTCCTCGCGCGCGGTGCGCGTGGGTGAGCAGCTGCAGGTCGACCGCGGCGAGGAGCATTTCGAGATCCAGGTGCTGGGCCTGAGCGACCAGCGCGGGCCGGCGCCAACGGCACAGCAGCTGTATGCCGAGAGCGAGGCTTCGAAGGCGCGCCGTGCCGAACAGCGTGCACTGCGCATCGCGGCACGCGATGGTTTCCAGCCGCCGGAACACAAGCCGGACAAGCGCGCGCGGCGTTTGATCCGGGCCTTGGGTGACATCGACGCGCTCTAGCGAAATCCTGATTCCAACGGATTGTTCCTATCGCGGTGCGAAACAAGGCGCCGGTCACGGTACGTTCGGATTGCGCTGGGCAGGCTGGTTTTTCACCTATCGAAGGCCTGCCCATGCGTCGTCTGCTGTTATGCCTGTCCCTGCTTGCTGCTGCGCCACTGCACGCTGCCGACATCACCTTCTGGGACGTTCCGCAACGCGGTGGCAACAGCATGAACATGTCGCCTCCGGACCGGAAATACTTCGAGGCGCTGCGTGCGACCGGTGCGACCTGGGTGCGGCTGGTGCCGGACAAGTGGAAGGGGCAGGGCGGTCGTGACTTCCTGATCGGCAACGCCGATGACTATCGCGGACTGGTTCCGGCCGACCTGGCCACGCTGCGGCGGGTGCTGGATGACGCCGATGCGGCCGGGCTGAAAGTGGTGCTGACGCCGCTGTCGCTGCCGTTGCTGCGCTGGAAGCAGCACAACGGCGATGTGGTCGACCAGCGCCTGTGGCAGTCCTTCGACAACCATGTGCCGGCCCGTCGCTTCTGGCATGACCTGGCCACGGCGCTGAGGGGTCATCCTGCCTTGGCCGCCTACAACCTCATCAATGAGCCGGTGCCCGAGTACGGTGCAGGCCTGGCCGAGCATGCGTCCACCGAGGCGATGCAGCGGTGGTATGCCGGTGTGCAGGACGGCCCACGCGATCTGCGCCGCTTCTACTCGGAGCTGATCGCCAGCATCCGCGAGGTCGACACCGCGATGCCGCTGATGCTGGATGCGGGCTGGTATGCCGCCGCCGACGGTTTCAACTACTGGCCGGCACCGCTGGCGGATTCGAAGCTGCTGTACAGCGTGCACATGTACGAGCCGTATGCAGCAACCAGTGCACCGAACCAGACGCGTGCCAAACCCTGGCGCTATCCGGCGCAGGTGCCGTTCGGTGCAGGCAGCGAGCATTGGGATGCGGCGCGTGTACGCCGTTACCTGCAGCAGCCGATGACGTGGGCCGCCTCGCATGACGTCGGTGCCAACCGCATGGTGGTGGCCGAATTCGGCTGCATGCGGCGGTGGCCGGACTGCAGCCGCTACCTGCAGGATGTGCTGCAGGTGCTGGAGCAGGACAAGGTGCACTGGGCCTTCTACGCCTTCCGCGAGGATGGCTGGGACGGCATGGACTACGAACTGGGCGACAAGCCGCTGCCGTGGTCGTACTGGCAGGCGCAGGAAAAGGGCGGCCATGTCGAGCCGCCGCGCTCGATGCAGGCGCCCTTGTTCGCACCGATCCTGCAGCGTTTGAAGGCGGGCAACCGGTAAGCCGCCGGGCCTGGCCCGGCGCTACCCATGGAGATGCCGGTAGCGCCGGCCCATGTCCGGCCAGGCTTTCCCTCAGCGCTTGCCGCCGAGCAGATTGCCGCCCAGCTTGAGCAGATCGCCCACGCCCAGCTGACCATCACCATCCTGGTCCAGCAGGCTGCCGAGCAGGCCACCGGCAAGACCGCCCTGCTGCTGCACCTGCTGCTTTTCCTGGCCGAGGGCCTGGCTGAGCGAGCTGGCATCGGCCTGGCCGCCACCCAGGCGCTGGGCGAGGAAGGCCATCACGATCGGCGCGAGGATCTGCAGCAGCTGGCTGGTGCGGCCGCTGTCGAGTTGGGTGGCCTGGGCCAGGCCGGTCTCCACCTTCTGCTGGCTGCCGCCGAAGATGTGGCCGAGGATGCCGGCGCCATCGCTGGCAGCGCCACCGCTGGCGCCACCGCCGCCCAGCACCGAACCGAGCACGCCGCCCAGGTCCAGGCCGCTGTGGTTGTTCTGCAAGGCGCCGAGCAGGGCCTGCGCGCCCTGCGGCTGCGAGGCGTTGTTGCCCAGCGCGCCCATCAGCACCGGCAGCGCGGCACTGATCGCGCCGGAAGCCTGGGTATCGCTGATGCCGAGCTGCTGCGACACCTGCTGCAGCGGGGCGCCCTGCAATTTGGCGAGAAGTTCATCGGTCAGGCTCATCTGCGGAATCCTTGATTGGGGTTGGGCGTGCAGAAGGTACGACGCGGACCGTTAAAACGGCGACGCCGCCTCACTGGGAGGCGGCGTGCCGTACACGGGGCAGGGCGATCAGAGCTCGATGTCTTCGGCGCCCGGGGTGGCGGTGGGGAAGTCCGCTTCCGGCTGCGCCGGCTTGAACGGATCCGACGGCTGGCTGGCCAGCGCCTTCAGCGCCGCGGCAACTCCGGCACCGTAGGCCGGGTCGGCCTTGCTGCAGTTGTCGATGTGGCGCTGCTTGATGAAGTCCGGCGCATCGCCCAGGGCGCGGGCGGTGTTGGCGAACAGGCGGTCCTTCTGTGCCTGGTTATAGCTGCGGAACAGCGCACCGGGCTGGCTGAAATAGTCGGCGTCGTCCTCGCGGAAATTCCAGAAGTCGGCGTCGCCCCGGATCTTCATCGGCGGCTCGCGGTACTGCGGCTGCTCCTGCCACTGGCCGTAGCTGTTCGGCTCGTAGTGCGGCAGGCCGCCGTAGTTGCCGTCCACGCGCATCGCACCATCGCGGTGGTTGCTGTGCACCGGGCAGCGCGCTGCGTTCACCGGAATCTGGTGGTGGTTCACGCCCAGGCGGTAGCGCTGCGCATCGGAATAGGCGAACAGGCGTGCCTGCAGCATCTTGTCTGGCGACGGGCCGATGCCCGGCACCAGGTTGCTCGGTGCGAACGCCGACTGCTCCACGTCCTGGTACCAGTTGACCGGGTTGCGGTTCAGTTCGAACTGGCCCACTTCGATCAGCGGGTAGTCGCTCTTCGGCCACACCTTGGTCAGGTCGAACGGATGCACGCGGTAGGTTTCCGCGTCCAGCTCCGGCATGACCTGGATGAACAGCTTCCACTTCGGGAAGTCGCCCTTCTCGATCGCGGCGAACAGGTCGCGGCCGTGGCTTTCGCGGTCATGGCCGACCAGGATCTGCGCCTGCGCGTCGGTCAGCGATTCGATGCCCTGCTGGCTGACGAAGTGGAACTTGACCCAGAAGCGTTCGCTGTCGGCATTGGTGAAGCTGTAGGTATGCGAGCCGAAGCCGTGCATGTGGCGGAAGCTGCGCGGAATGCCGCGGTCGCTCATCACCACGGTCACCTGCAGCAGGGCTTCGGGCAGCAGGGTCCAGAAATCCCAGTTGTTGCGCGCGCTGCGCAGGTTGGTATGCGGGTCGCGCTTCACGGCCTTGTTGAGGTCGGCGAACTTGCGCGGGTCGCGCAGGAAGAACACCGGGGTGTTGTTGCCGACCAGGTCCCAGTTGCCTTCTTCGGTGTAGAACTTCAGCGCGAAGCCGCGGATGTCACGCTCGGCGTCGGCGGCGCCACGCTCGCCGGCCACCGTGGTGAAGCGGGCGAACATCTCGGTCTGCTTGCCGACCTTCTCGAACAGCTTGGCGCGGGTGTACTTGCTGATGTCGTGGGTGACGGTGAAGGTGCCGAACGCGCCCGAGCCCTTGGCATGCATGCGGCGCTCGGGAATGATCTCGCGGTTGAGGTTGGCCAGCTTTTCCAGCAGCCACACGTCTTCCATCAGCAGCGGGCCACGCGGGCCGGCGGTCTTGCTGTTCTGGTTGTCCACCACCGGTGCGCCGAAGGCCGTGGTCATCGGCGTGACCGGATCATCGCCATGCTTCTGCTTGGGCGTGGTGCTCAGTTCACGCTGCTGCTGGGCGCCTTCCGCAGGCGACGGCGCGGTGTGATACGGGCACTTGGGGCTGTTGTTATCGGACTGGCTCATGGCTGGCTCCTGCGGGTGAAGACGGGATGGAACATCTTCACTCGACTTTAGCTAGGGCCAGATGAAATGAATAATCGAATGATCCATTCAGGTTGATAGATTCTGTCAATTGAAACTCAGAATCGGATTTGCAGAACCTTTCGATGGGCCTCCCGCAAGGTAGGCGGGGAGGCCTTGGGCGTGCGCTGCGGTTACAGCAGCGCCTTCAACCGGTACAGGGCTTCCAGCGCCTGCTTCGGGGTCAGCTCGTCCGGGTCGATGGCGGCCAGCGCTTCCTGGGCCTTGTTCGACGGTGCTGCGAACAGCCCGAACTGCTGTGGCGCATCCAGCGCCTGCGGCGCCAGTTCGGCGGCATGGCTTTCACCGCCACGTTGCTCCAGCTCGGCCAGGCGACGACGCGCCTGCGCCACGGTGGCGCGCGGCAGGCCGGCCAGTGCGGCCACCTGCAGGCCGAAGCTGCGGTTGGCGGGGCCGTCCTTCACTGCGTGCATGAACACCAGCGCTTCGCCGTGCTCGACGGCATCCAGATGCACGTTGGCGATGCCGCTGCGGCCGCCCTCGTGCTGTTCGTCGGCCAGCGCGGTCAGCTCGAAGTAGTGGGTGGCAAACAGCGTGTAGCAGCGGTTCTGGTAGGCCAGGTGGCGGGCCACTGCATCGGCCAGTGCCAGGCCGTCGTAGGTGGAGGTGCCACGGCCGATCTCATCCATCAGCACCAGCGAATGCGCGGTGGCGTGGTGCAGGATGTAGCTGGTCTCGGCCATTTCGACCATGAAGGTCGACTGCCCGCGCGCGAGGTCATCGCCGGCGCCGATGCGGGTGAGGATGCGGTCGATCGGGCCGATCAGCGCACGGCTGGCCGGCACGAAGCTGCCAATGTGGGCCAGCAGCACGATCAGCGCGTTCTGCCGCATATAGGTCGATTTGCCGCCCATGTTCGGGCCGGTGATGACCAGCATGCGGCGGTCCGGATGCAGGTCCAGATCATTGGGTTCGAACGGCTGCTCGCGTACCGCCTCGACCACCGGGTGGCGGCCGCGCTCGATCTTCAGGCACGGCTCGGCCTGCAGCTCCGGGCGCGCCCAGTCCAGCGCCTGCGCGCGTTCGGCGAAGGCGGCCAGCACATCCAGTTCGCTCAGCGCAGCGGCGCACTGCTTCAGCGGTTCCAGCTGCGTGCCAAGGGTATCCAGCAGCTGCTCGTACAGGTATTTCTCGCGCGACAGCGAGCGGTCACGCGCGGACAGCACCTTGTCCTCGAACGCCTTCAGTTCTTCGGTGATGTAGCGCTCGGCATTGGTCAGCGTCTGGCGGCGGGTGTAGTGCACCGGCGCACGGTCGGACTGGCCCTTGCTGATTTCGATGTAGTAGCCGTGCACGCGGTTGTAGCCCACCTTCAGGGTGGGAATGCCGCTGCTCTCGCGCTCGCGCAGTTCCAGGTCGACCAGGAACTGGTCGGCATGGGTGGACAGGCGGCGCAGCTCGTCCAGCTCTTCATCGAAGCCATCGGCGAGCACGCCGCCGTCGCTCAGCTTCAGCGGCGGCATTTCGGCGATGGCGCTGGCCAGCAGCTGCGCGCACTCATCGTGTTCGCCCAGCGCGGCATGCAGGGCCTGCAGGCGCGGCGAATCCAGCGGCGCCAGCACGTCGCGCACCGCCGGCAGCAGGCCCAGACCATCGCGCAGGGTGGAGAAATCGCGCGGCCGCGCCGAACGCAGCGCGACACGGGTGAGGATGCGTTCCAGGTCACCGAGGCGGCGGAACTGCTCGCGGATGTCCGCATCGCTGCCGCGATCGATCAGGGTTTCCACCGCATGGTGGCGCTGTACGAGCACCTCGCGCAGGCGCAGCGGGCGGTGCAGCCAGCGCCGCAGCAGGCGCCCGCCCATCGGCGTCACCGTGCTGTCGAGCACACCCAGCAGCGTATTGCGGGTGTCGCCATCAACACGCGTATCCAGTTCCAGATGGCGGCGGGTAGCGGCGTTCATCGCGATCGCCTCGCCGGCGGTTTCCATCGCGATCGAGGTCAGGTGCGGCAGGCGCTGCTTCTGGGTTTCCTCGACATAGCCAAGCAGGGCACCGGCCGCAGCGGTGGCGCGCGGCTTGTCGTCGATGCCGAAGCCGCTCAGGTCATGCAGCTTGAAGAAATTCAGCAGCTGGCGGCGGCCGCTGTCGGCAGCGAACAGCCACGGCGCGCGGCGACGTACGCCGGTGCGCTGGCGCAGGAACTCCGGCCAGTTCTCTTCATCGGGCACCAGCAGCTCGGCCGGTTCCAGCCGTGCCAGTTCGGCTTCCAGCGCGTCGTCGGTTTCCACCTCGTTGACCAGGAAGCGGCCGCCGGCCAGGTCGGCCCAGGCCAGGCCGTAGCCCTGCTTGCTGCGCGACAGGGCCATCAGCAGGGTGTCGCGGCGTTCATCCAGCAGCGCCTCGTCGGTGACCGTGCCGGGGGTGACGATGCGCACCACCTTGCGCTCGACCAGGCCCTTGGCCAGCGCCGGGTCGCCGATCTGCTCGCAGATCGCCACCGACTCGCCCAGCGCCACCAGCCGTGCCAGGTAGCCTTCATAGGCATGTACCGGCACGCCGGCCATCGGGATCGGTGCGCCGCCGGAGCTGCCGCGCTGGGTCAGGGTTATGTCGAGCAGGCGCGCGGCCTTGCGCGCATCGTCGTAGAACAGCTCGTAGAAGTCGCCCATGCGGAAGAACAGCAGCAGGTCCGGATAGTCGGACTTGGCTGCGAAGAACTGCTTCATCAGCGGGGTGTGTTCCTTGGACGCCTTGGCGTTGCTGGTGTTGTCTTTTGTATCAGTCACTTGGGGCGTTTCGCGTCTTGGCAGGGCGTCGGGGCGTGGCCACGCGCAGGCATGGCCGGAGAGGACATTAGTGTAGCGACCTGGGGCGGTCGATGATCCGCGGCACCCGCGCTGGGCCCGGGGGCTGTCCGTGTGCCAACGCCTGCGCCCCTGCGCCGGCACTTTGGTTGATTTCCCCAGGGGCCCACGGTAGTGTCAGCCCCGGCGATTTCCGCCAAGCGGCCTCCATGGAAACCGGGGCGACTTATCCCCCGGGCGGGCGTTGATGGAAAGAACAAGCATGACTGCAGCCTGCATGGCCGCCGAACCTCGTTACACCTGGCGTACCGTCCTGCTGAGCATCCTGGTCGCCATCGTTCCGCTTGCCGGCTCCGCACCCTACACCTTGCTGAAGGCGGTGCTGCTGCTGGCCCTGCTGGTCACCGGCGTGGTTCTGATCCGCCGCCAGCCCGATGTCCGCCTGCGCTACCGCATCGCCCGGTTCATCGTGATCGTCTGCTTCCTGCGCCTGGCCTATGCCTTCTACAGCATCCTCTGGCACGGGCTGCGCTGGAACGAGCTGGATCTGCCGGCGCAGACACTGCTCTACCTGGGCACCGCTGCCGTGTTCGCCACTGCGCTGGACTGGCGCCTGATCTGGAAGATCTTCGCCGTGTCCACCCTGGTCTTCGGCGGGTCGTGCATCGTGCAGCACCACGTGATGGGCCTTGAACGCGCGCACGGTTTCAGTGGCGGCGAATGGACGGCCATCGAGTTCACCATGGTGACGCTGTGCATGGCGTTGTTCTCGGTCATCCGGTTGATCCAGCCCAATGTGCATCCGGCCGAACGCTGGCTGCACGGCGTGGCCATCGCGGTCGGCGTCTACGGTTCGATC
The DNA here is from genome assembly GCF_056486185.1 of Stenotrophomonas sp. 28608_Sma. Lineage (NCBI taxonomy): Bacteria > Pseudomonadati > Pseudomonadota > Gammaproteobacteria > Lysobacterales > Lysobacteraceae > Stenotrophomonas > Stenotrophomonas sp. 28608_Sma. Next base: position 1,353,751 of record NZ_CM151308.1, read on the forward strand.
CTGGCGCAGAGCCGCGGACCGATCCTGGCGTTCATTCCCGCCATGCTGATGGTGATTGCGGTGCACGTCCGGCGCACCCGGCGCTGGCGGGGGGCACTGGCCTTCGTCGGTGCCCTGGTCATTGGCGTGGTCGGTGCCACCTCGGTGCTGAACCATGAGGTGATCCAGCGCTTCGGTGAGGTTAGTGGCGAGATCTCCGGTTTCAACCAGGAAAACGAGGTCGGCTCGGTCCGTGAGCGCATCGCTATGTGGGGCGTGGCGGTCGACGCCTTCGCCGAGCATCCCGTGGCAGGGGTGGGCCTGAACCAGTTCGGTACCTATGCACGTGAGGGCATCGCCCGCGGCGAGGTGTCCGAGTCGATCTTCCGCTACAACCATCCGCACAACGAGTACCTGGAAGCGGCGGTGACCGGTGGCGTGCCGTTGCTGCTGATCATGCTGCTGGTCTTCATCCTGCCGGGCATCCATTTCGTGCGGCGCCTCGGCCACGCCGACGACATCACCGCGATGATCGCCACCGCCGGACTTGCCGTGGTCATCGTCTATGCGCTGTCGGCGTTCACGGACAACGTGTTCTACCGGGCGATGCCGCATTCGTTCTATTTCTACCTGGTGCTGGGCTTCATGCTGGCGACCGCCTTGCCTGCGCGCGACCTGCGCCGGCCAGGGAGTCCCTCCTGATGGCGCATATCCACCTGCTGGCCGCCGACAACCAGCGTGGCCTGTCCCATGACATCCAGGTGATCGAGCGCTCGTTGCAGCAGCTCGGGCACACGGTGACGGTCAGCCGTCTGGACGCGGTGCGCAATGGGGGGGCCTGGAAGCTCCGCGGGATGTGCCTGCGCAGGCTGCTGGCCTCGTGGCTGAGCCTGGGGCGCACGCCGGCCCGGTTCGACATCAACATCTCGCTGGAGCATGTCCGGCCGGCAAGCTTCGGACTGGCCGAGGTCAATCTGTTGATTCCGAATCCGGAATGGGTGTCCGCACGCAGCCTGCGGATCCTGCCGCGGTTCGATGCGTTGTTGACCAAGACCGAAGACGCTACGCGCATCTTCAATGCGCTGGGCATGCGCGCGCTGGAAGTCGGTTTCTGCAGCCGTGACCGCTACGACCCGGCGGTGCCGCGCAGGCCGCGCACTTTCCTGCATGCGGCCGGTACCAGCCGCATGAAGGGCACGGCAACGCTGGTCGAGGTCTGGAAGCGCCATCCGGAGTGGCCCTTGCTGACCATCCTGCGCGGCGGCCCTTCGGACGAAGATGAGGGCGGGGCCGCGAACCTGCGGATCGTCCGCGAGCGGCTGCCCGACCAGGAGGTGCAGCGCCTGCAGAACGAACATGCGTTCCACCTGTGCCTGTCGCAGACCGAAGGCTGGGGCCATTACCTGGTGGAAGCGATGAGCTGCGGGGCGGTGGTGATCACCTGCGATGGCGCGCCGATGAATCAGATGATCGACGACAGCCGCGGCATCCTGGTTGCCGCGCACGAGGGCGAGCCCTGCCATCTGTCCAGGACCTGGCATGTGGATGAGAAGGCGCTGGAACACGCCGTCGAGCGTGCGCTGGCGATGGACGAGGCCGAGTGGACCCGGCTGGGCGCCAATGCACGCGCATGGCACCTGGCCAGCGAAGTGGCGTTCCCACGCCGTCTGGGCGAGGCCCTGGCCAAGCTTTGAGCTGATGAGGCTGGTTGCTGCAGAGTGCTCAGCCTGGCACCAGGGTGATCTGCGGATGGCTGCCGAAGATCTCCATGACGATCTCGAAGTAGGTCTGTCCCTGGCCAAGCGACAGTGCCGTCAACTGAGCGTGGATGGCCGGACCGTTGAACCTGCCGCCCTGATCGAGTTTCGACTGCAGCCAGGCGCGCGTGGTCTCGCGGCCCAGTGCCTCGCGGCTGTGGGCGATGTCGCGCCACACCACCGTGGCGGTGGCATGACCGGCGAGCGCGCCGTAGCCCCCGTGCAGCAGGTCATCAAGCGCGTCCAGGCTTGCGCCCAGCGGCCAGTCTTCGTCGGCCATGAATACACGATTGATTTCCACGTAGAGGCTGGCGATGTCGTTGATGGACGCGCCTTCGATGTGCAGGATCCGTGTCATCTGCAGACTGTAGCCCTCCGGGGCGACGGTTGTGTCCGGCGCAGATAATCCGGGCCGCCCTGGATGGGGTGGCGTTATTATGGTGTTAATCCTGCGTGATTTTCATCGGGCGCTGGCGTGTCAGCGCTATTCGATAAGGATATGGCGCCATTATCGGTCGCCGCATTTTCTGACTGCCTGCACAGTTCCATATATTTGGATCGGTCCATATATAAAGTCCCGTAAAGTTTCCCTCCGCTGCGCCGCCATCGAACGTACGGCCACGATCAAGGGAATTGAGATGCTTGCCTTACGTAATCTCCGTGTGGGATCCCGGCTTGGCGCCGGCTTCGGTCTGCTGCTGCTGTTCATCATGGCCATCGTCGGCCTGGTGCTGTATGGGAATCAGCTGAAATCCGCCCAGTTCGAGAAAGTGGTGGACGTCAACATGGTGAAGATGCGCCTGTTGAATGACATGCTTGATACCAACAACGCGGTGCTGATGCATCGTCGCCTGATGGTGATCAAGCGGGGTGACGAGTTCGACAAGGATTACCAGCGTGCCCAGGAGTTGTCGCGGACCTATGACGGTATCTGGGCCAAGTACATCAAGATTCCGCGTGACGCTACCGGCGATACCCTGGTCGCGCGCATCGAGGCGGCTCGCAAGGCCACCGATGCATCAACCCAGCAATTGCATGAGCGCATGAAGGCGGGGGATTTCGATGGTGCAGCGAAGGAGCTGCTGGCCGAGCACGGATTGGCAACGGCCTGGAATGAATCCATTTCGGCCCTGCTGCGCCACCAGGAAACACTGACCGAACGCAGCCGCGAAGAGTACCGCGCAACCGAATCGTGGACCGGCACCCTGTCGATCGCGTTCGGGGCACTGAGCCTGTTGCTGGGGACGTTGGCGGCCTGGGCGATCACCCGCAGCCTGACCCGCCCGCTGGAAGGAGCGGTGAAGCTGGCCGACGGCATCGCCAGTGGCCGCCTGGACAGCAGCATCGACGCCACCGGCAACGACGAGGTGACCCAGCTGCTGAAGTCGATGCAGCGCATGCAGGCACAGCTGCAGTCGGTGATGGCGGCACAGGGAGAGCTGGCCCGCCAGCACGATGCCGGCAGCCTCAGCTACCGCATGGACGAGAGCGCGTTCCCCGGTGACTACGGGCGCATGGTGCATGAGACCAATGCGCTGGTTGGATCGCACGTGCAGGTACAGAACCGGCTGATCGAGGTGATGAAACACTACGCACGCGGCGATCTGTCGGTGGACATGGAACCGCTGCCGGGCGAGAAGGCGGCGATCACCCAGGCGATGGACGAAACCAAGTCCAGCCTGTCGGCGATCAACAGCGAGATCCGCCGGTTGGCGACAGCGGCTGCGGCAGGCGACTTCAGCCTGCGCGGCGACGAAGATCGCTTCGCCTATGATTTCCGCGACATGGTGGCCGGGCTCAACCGCCTGATGCAGACCACCGACGAGAACCTGGTGCAGGTCTCGACCCTGCTGCAGGCCATCTCGCGCGGCGACCTGACTGTGCGCATGCAGGGTGATTTCCATGGCGTGTTCGCGCGCATGCGTGATGACTGCAATGCCACCGTCGACCAGCTCAAGCAGATCGTCGGCCGCATCCAGTCCAGCGCCTCCAGCATCAATCTGGCCGCAGGTGAAATCGCTTCGGGCAACACCGACCTGTCGCGGCGTACCGAACAGCAGGCGGCGAACCTGGAAGAAACGGCAGCATCGATGGAGGAACTGACCTCCACCGTGAAGCAGAATGCCGAGCATGCACGGCAGGCCAACCAATTGGCCATCGGCGCGCATGGTGTTGCTTCCCAGGGCGGTGAAGTGGTGGGCCAGGTGGTCACCACGATGTCGGCCATCGAGGCATCGTCGAAGAAGATCGCCGAGATCATCAGCGTCATCGATGGCATCGCCTTCCAGACCAATATCCTCGCGCTGAACGCGGCGGTCGAAGCTGCGCGCGCCGGCGAGCAGGGCAGGGGCTTTGCAGTGGTGGCCAGCGAAGTGCGTACGCTGGCGCAGCGCTCGGCGGGTGCGGCCAAGGAGATCAAGGGGCTGATCGAGGATTCGGTCGGCAAGGTCGCCGACGGCTCGGCGCTGGTCCGCCAGGCGGGCACCACGATGGGCGAGATCGTGGCCTCGGTGCAGCGCGTGACCGACATCATGGCCGATATCTCTGCTGCCTCCCAGGAGCAGAGCTCGGGCATCGAACAGGTCAACCAGGCGGTGGTGCAGATGGATGAGACCACGCAGCAGAATGCGGCGCTTGTAGAAGAGGCCAGTGCAGCGGCACGCTCGATGGAGGAGCAGGCCAACCTGCTGGCCGAGGCGGTTTCGGTGTTCCGCACGGGGGTGGTGACCGCTGCCGCCGCGGTGCGCCCGGCGCTGGCAGCCGTGGCGGCATCGGTTGCGCCGGTGCGCCGGCCCGCGGTGCTGTCGCCGCGGATCGAGCCGACGCTGGCCGCCAATGCGGGTGGTTGGGAAGAGTTCTAGAAGAGGGCAAGGCCGGCAGGGAGACGGCGCCCATCGCGACGGCTGGTCGCGATGGGCGCGGATTTTCTTCCTGAACGTGCGATGGCCGATGAAGTGGCGGACACGCGCATTTCACTTCCGGTTGCCAACTGCGGGAGGACACTGGCGCCATACCGGAACTCAGGAGATGGCCATGAAGACCTCGACCCGATTGCTTGTGCTGGGCACCCTGCTGGCGGCTTCGTCGGTGGCCGGCGCGCAGACCTATGGCCCGCGCGATGAGGGACGCAAGTTCAACGACGGCAGCCGCGTGGTCTGCAAGAACGTGGAAGTGCAGCGCAACTCGCGCGATCCGAACCGCATCACGGGTACCGCCACCGGCGCCGTGATCGGTGGCCTGCTCGGCAACCAGGTAGGCGGCGGCAACGGCAAGAAGCTGGCCACCGTGGCAGGCGCCGTTGCAGGTGGTGCAGCCGGTCGCCAGATCCAGGGCAACAGCCAGCAGAAGAACGGCGACCGCGTGGTGGAACGCCGCTGCGAACGCGTCTACCGCTGATCGATCGCAGCCAGACCCCGCTTCCCGTTCCACACCGCAGTACTCGAACGTTACGGAAAAAGGGGACGGAGGGGATTAAGTCGCAATCGCCCAAACCGGCCGTTTACGACTTAATCCCCTCCGTCCCCTTTTTTGCGAGGAGGCGCCAGCTGGCGAGGCTGCCGTAGAGCAGCAGCAGGACGGTGAGGGTGACCAGTTCGTGGCTGACTTCGGCCAGGCGGGCGTCCATCTGGTTCAGGCGCACCATCAGGTTGATGCCCGAGGTGGTCGGCAGAAGCTGCGCCAGCCAGACCAGCGGTTGTGGCGTCATCACCGCCGGCCACGACAGGTTGGCGAGGAAGAACAGCGGGATCGAGGTGGCGATGATGTACTGGAAGGCGCGTTCGCGGGTTCGGAAGAAACTGCCGACGAACAGGCCGAAGGCCACTGTGGCGGCGATGAACAAGGTGCCGCCGAGCAGCTGGCCCAATGGGTTGCCGCCGCGCGGATAGTCCTGCACCCAGGCGGTGAAGCCGGCGTAGTAGAACAGGCCGAACAGGCCGATCAGGCCGAAGCCCAGTGCCATGCCGGCCAGCGTCGGCAGGTCGAAGCGCAGGCGCCGGCCGAGCGCGAGACGACGGCCGCCGAGCAGGACGCCGATGCCCATCAGCAGCGTCTGGTGCACGATCAGCTCGGCCACGCCGGGCACGATGGCGCTGCCATAGCCTTCCTGGGTGTTGTACAGCGGGCGCTGCACCAGCGTGACCGGTGGTGCCTGTGGCGCGCCCATGAAGGCCGCCTGGCCGACCACCGCCTCACGTCCGAACGCGCCCAGTGCATCGGCCACGCTGCCCAGCACCCAACTGGCACGGCCCAGGTAGGCGCCGTTGCCGAGCAGCACCAGCTTGGCAGGATGGCCGCGCAGGACGTCGCGCTCCAGGTTGGCCGGGATCAGCACGATGCCTTCGGCATGACCGGCTTCCAGCTGCTGGCGCGCGCTGTCGATGTCCGCAGGCTGCCCGACCACGCGTGCGACCCGCAACGCGTCGAGCTTTCGCAGCAGCTCGCGGCTGGTCGCGCTGTGGTCTTCATCCACCACCAGTACCGGCAGGTTGCCGGCCACCTGGTGGCGATACGCGGCCGGGTAGAAGAACGAGTACAGGATTACCGCGCCGACCATCACTACGATCGCATAGCGGTCGCACAGTACCGCCATCAGGGTCTGCCGCAGGCTGCGCCACAGTGCGCTCATGCGTCGGCCCCCGCCGGTTGCGCGGCTTCGGGCGTACGCGTGAAGGCGATCAGGCGCAGCCCACCGATGCCGCCAGCCACCACTGACATCAGCAGCAACGTGGCCAGCGGCCATACCGAAACCTGCAGCGGCGAGCCGATGAACTGTTGCTGGGTCTGCAGCTTGATATAGGCGCTGAGCGGCAGCAGCTGATGCCAGATGCGGGTGAATAACGGCCCGTCCAGCACCGGGAAGGTGGCGCTGGAAAATGCCAGTGCAGTACCGATGCTGAGGCCGACCGCGGACAGCGCGGTACCCATGTCGCGGGTGACGCCGACGAAGAACAACGCGTAGGCGGCAGTAGCCAGGTAGAACAGAGGTTGTGCGAGCAGCAGCAGGAGCACGCTGCCGGCCACACCGTCGCCGCGCAGCCAGGCCAGGTAACCGATGCCGAGCGCGCCATACAGCGAGAACAGCAGGACGTACGGCGCGATCTTGCCGGCAATCGCCGGCCACGGTGTGCGGCCGAGCCAGGCGGGCAGGCTGCCGTCGCGGATCTCGCGGCCGAGACTGCCGGCCACGGCAAGCGCCAGTACCAGTGACAGCACCGCCGGGAAGATCAGCGGCAGCAGGAACAGCTCGTAGCTGCGCGCCGGGTTGTACAGGATGTCCGACTGCACCGCGATCGGTGCCGCACGCAGCTTGCCCGGGCCGACCTGCAGGCCGATGCGCTCGCGCAGCAGGCGTGCGTTCCAGGCCGAGACCGCGTCGCCGATATCGCGCGCCGCGGACTGGCCGGTGGTCATGTAGGTGGCGTTGTAATAGGCGAACACCGTGCCCTGGCGACCACGCAACGCCTGCCGGGTGACGTCGCGCGGCACCAGCACGATGGCGAACACGTCCAGGCTGCGCAGCTGCGAGCGTGCGTCTTCCAGGTCCACCGGCTGGCTGGCGATGCGCACGCCGGGGCTGGCATCGAGCATGCGCAGCAGCAGGCGGCTGTCGCTGCTGTGGTCGAGGTCGACCACGGCGATCGGGATGTCGCGCATCACCGAGGGCGTGAACATCCACGCCATCACGGCCAGCATCAGCAGCGGCAGCAGGGTGACCAGCAGCAGGTCGGCGCGGTTGCCGCGCAGCGACCGCAGCTCGCGCCGCCAGCTGGCGGCGAAGCTGCTGCTGTCGGGGCTCAGTGCTGGGGCCATGCGAACAGCACGCTCATGCCGGGGCGGAAGCCCTCGATGCGGCGTACCGGGCGCACCCGCACCTCGAAGCTGCGGACGTCGTAGCCGGACGACTGGCGGGTGGTCCGCCAGGTCGCATAGTCACCGGCCGGATTGATGAAATAAACCTCGAACTCGCCGTCCTGGCCAAGCGCCGGCACGCTGCCCTGCAGCTTGCTGCCGACCTTCAGGCCCTGCATCTGCGATTCGCGCAGGTTCATCGCCACCCACATGCGGTCGATGTCGACCAGGGTGAACACCGGATAGCTCGCTGGCACCAGTTCGCCCGGGTCGGCCATACGCTTGTTGATCTCGCCGGCCACCGGCGCGCGCCCTTCCACTTCGACGCGCGCGGCGTTGACTTCGGCCACCGCGCCCTGTGCCTGTTGCACCTGGCCCTGCGCGGCACGCTTGTCCTGCTCGCGTGCGCCGGCCAAGGCCATGTCGTACTGCGCGCGGGCGGCACGCGCCAGTTCGCGCGAGCTGGTGGCCTGGGCATGCGCTTCATCGCGCTTCTGCCGGGTCATCACCCCTTCGTTGAACAGGTTCTGCACGCGCTGGTAGGTCGCTTCAGCCAGCGTCGCACCGGCTTCAGCCCGCTTCCAGTTCGCTTCGGCGGCGCGGATGTCCTCGCTGCGCGCACCTTCGTCGGCCTTGTCGGCCACCGCCTGTGCGGCGGCCAATGCGCCGTGCGCCTGCTGTTCCTTGGCGGCCACTTCGGGGCTGTCGAGCAGGAACAGCACCTGCCCGGGCTGCACGCGGTCGCCCTCGCGCACCTTCAGTTCGGCCACGCGCGCGGTGATCTTGGCGGCCACGTTGATGGTGTCGGCATCGGCCATGCCCTGGATCTGGTCGGCCGGGCTGCGCCAGGCCAGCCACAGGCCGAGCACCACCACGACCAGCAGCACCACTATCAGGATCGGGCCCAGGCGGCGCTTGGCCGGGGGCGTCGTTGCATCGTCGTGCAGCACATCACTCATGGTCGATCACCTCGTCCGCACGCCGCCGGAACTCTTCGAAACGGTCCATCTGTCCACTGACCTCCAGCAACTGTGCCAGCGCAATATCGTATTGGTAGGCGGCCTGTGCGCGCTCGACACGGGCGCCGCCGAGGCCGAGCCGCGCGTCGATCACATCCAGCGAGGTGGCCTGGCCTTCGCGGAACGCCAGCTCCTGCAGGCGCAGGTTTTCCTGTGCCTGGGCGATGCTGCTGTCGAGCAGCACGTACTGCTGGCGCGCGGTTTCCAGTTCGTTCCAGGCCTTGCGCACGCCCAGTGCGACCTGGTTCTCGGCCTCGCGCAGGCCCGCTTCGGCCTGGTCCTGCTGCGCACGCGCGGCGCTGATCTGCGCCGGCCGCGAGTTCGGCGACAGGAAGGTGTACTTCAGGCCGATGCCGAATGCCCAGTCCGGATCGGTCAACATCTCGTCACGGCGGCGAAAGTCGTACTGGCCGAAGGCGAAGATCTGTGGCTTCAGCTTGGCCTGCTGCACGCGCACGCCCTGTTCGGCCTGTGCCACCATCGCCCGCAGGCGTGCGATCTGCGGCTGGCGTGCCTGCGCAGTACGCTCAAAGCTGGCCACCGGTTCCAGCGGCACGCGCTGCACGAACAACGGCGACACCGGCTGTACCTCGCCACCACTGCGCAGCAGCGTGGCCAGCGCCGCCTTCAGCGTGGCCAGGTCGTTCACCGTTTTCTGGTATTCGCGCTCGGCCTTGTCGCGGGCCACGGTGGCCTGCAGGCGCTGGGCGCGGGTGGCGAAGCCCTCGCGTTCCAGCTTCTCTGCGTCGGACAGGTGGCGGTTCAGGCCATCGCGTACGTCGCGCCGCACATCCACTGCCTGCTCGGCCAGGCGCTGGCCGAAATAGGCCTGGGCCAGTTGCACGGTCAGCGATTGGCGCTGAGCCTCGCGCTCGGCGCTGGCCTGCTCGTGGGCGGCGCTGGCGGCACGTTGCGCGGCCGGAATCACGCCGCCGGTGTACAACGGCAGCACCGCGGTAACCACGGGCCGGGTACGCCAGTCGCGTTCGGTGAACGACAGCGGCGAGTCGATGCCATAGGCCTCGGCCACCGGGGCCAGTGAGCCCAGCGGCAGGGTGAGGGTCTTCTGGAACTGCAGCCGGCGCACTTCGCCGGTGATCTCCGGCAGGCGCAGCAGGCGCGTGGCGTCCTGCAGGTCCTGCTTGTTGCGCACCGCTGCATCGGCGGCGGCCAGTGCATCGGAGACCTGCTCCAGGCGCTGCCGCGCCTGTTCCCAGTCCAATGCGGGTGCATCGGTGAGAGTCTGCGCCACTGCAGCCAGTGGCAGGCAGGCTGCCAGCGCCAGCGCGGCCCTCGCGCCGTGCATCCTTGTACGTCGGCCGATCACGCCCATGCCGTCCCAGTGGTGAAGAAGTGCGCAAACGGTAGTGCGCGCGGCGTGAAGCCCGGGTCTGCGATCATCGGTTTGTCCTCAACGAAGGGTGCCGCTGGCTGCAGTGCGCAGCGCCTGGGTGATGTGCTGCAGCGTGCTTGAACGCACGGCGGCATGCTGCCAGTACAGCGGCACATCGAGCCAGCGGCGGGGTTCCAGTACCACCACGCGGCCGGCGCGCACGGCGGGCGCGACCAGGGTTTCCGGGGCCATGCCCCAGCCGAGTCCGCACGCGGCGGCTTCGACGAAACCGGTGGAGGAGGGCAGGTAGTGTAGCGGCGGCTGCAGTCGCGCGCGGGTCAGCCGCCGCACGAAGCGCCACTGCAGTTCATCCTTGCGGTTGAACACCAGCATCGGTGCGCACGCCAGGGCCGTGGCCTGCATGCCGTCGCGGAAGTACTGGCGGGCGAAGCCGGGCGAGGCGATGGCGTGGTAACGCATGGCGCCGAGCGGATGCACGTTGCAGCCCTTCACCGGCTGGCTTTCGGCAGTGACCGCGCCGAGCACGCTGCCATCGCGCAGCAGCTGCAGGGTATGGTCCTGGTCATCCATGCGCAGGTCGAACAGGTAGCCATGGCGCTGGTGCAGTTCGGCGATGGCTGGCACGAACCAGGTATCGAGCGAGTCATCGTTGACCGCCAACGGGATCGGCGTGCGCGCGGCATCGCTGCCGCGTTCGGGCAGCAGTTCGGCCAATGCCTCGGCCTCCAGCGCCTGCATCGGCCGGACCCGGCGCAGCAGCGCTTCGCCTGCGGCGGTGGGCCGGCTCGGTGCCTGGCGCACAACCAGCACCTGGCCGAGCCGATCCTCCAGTGCCTTGATCCGCTGCGACAGGGCCGACGGACTGATCGACAGGCGGCGCGCCGCAGCCTCGAAGCTGCCTTCTTCCAGCACCGCAGCAAACGCGGCCAGTTGCGGATGTACCAGATCCATGCCGGTGCCTCTTCAGTTTTCCTGCACAGGATAAAGAAAAATCAGATTGTCTAAACAGGGTCAGCGGCCGCACCCTGCGCGTCCTCTCGCTGCCTGGCCTGTCCTGATGTGGATCGCCGCTACCGCCGCCGGCCTGTTCGCAGGTGCCGGCCTGATCATCGCCATCGGTGCGCAGAACGCCTTCGTGCTGCGCCAGGGCCTGCAGCAGCGCCATGTGGGCAGGGTGGTGCTGGCCTGTGCCGGCGCGGACATCGTGCTGATCCTGGCTGGCGTCGGCGGCATGGGCGCGCTGGTGCTGCAGTGGCCGCTGCTGCTGCAGGTGCTGCGCTTCGGTGGTGCGGGCTTCCTGCTCTGGTATGGCCTGCAGGCGGGGCTGCGCACATGGCGCGGTGGCAGTGCGCTGGCCGCCGCCGAGGCGCAGGGCGGCAGCGGACGGCAGGTACTGCTGACCTGCCTGGCCTTCACCCTGCTCAACCCGCATGTCTATCTGGATACCGTGGTGCTGCTGGGCAGCCTGTCCACGCGCTACCCGGGCGATCTGCGCTGGGCCTTCGCCGCCGGTGCCTGCGCCGCCAGCGTGGCCTGGTTCTGCACGCTTGGCTATGGCGCGCGCCTGTTGCAGCCGGTGTTCCGCAGGCCGGGCGCCTGGCGTGTGCTGGATGCAGGCGTGGCGATCTTCATGTTCTGCCTGGCGACGTTGTTGCTGCTGCGTCCTTTATCGCCATGAGTGCGTGACGTACGCCGGTGTTGCGTATGTGTTCCACCGGTACGGTTCACGTGGCCGGATACAGCGCGGATAATGCGCGCCTGGTCGCGACCCCGCCGCGCATGCCGTCGTTCGGCAGCCCCCCGGTCGCCTGTGTTCTCGTTGTACGACCGCCACGGCGCGGCATCGGTGTTGCATGAAAGACAATCTACAGCTGCTCCTGTCCCACCTGGGGCGCACCTTCCTGTTCGGCCTGATGATGGCGCTTCCGCCTGCGTTGGCCTGGCTCGACATCCATTGGCTGGGCAATGCAGTCGGCGAGTGGTCGCTGGTCGAACTGACCCAGGAAGGCTTCCTGGTCGCCAGCGTGGCTGCCTTCGTCCGGCTTGCATTGCGACGTGCCGATGATCGGGCCTTTGCCGTTCTGGCGGCCGCGCTGTTCGCCTGCATGCTCCTGCGTGAAATGGATGAGGCGCTGGACCTGATCGCACACGGCTTCTGGAAGTACCCGGTGGCCGTGCTGATCATCGGCTCACTGGCCTGGGCCAGTCGCGACTGGCGCCGGGCCATGCCGGCGCTGGTGCGTTTTCTCGTATCCCGGCCGGGTACCGTGATGACGATCGGCCTGGTTCTGCTGCTGTTCTATTCGCGTCTGATCGGCATGACGTCGTTGTGGACCGGACTGCTGGGTGACCAGTACATCCGCGTGTTCAAGAACACCATCGAGGAGACCACCGAACTCCTTGGTTACACCTTCATTCTCGCAGCCAGCGTCGGCTATGTGGCACAGCGGGTACGCGAACCGCTGACGGCACGGAAGCGCGCCGTGCACGAGGGTACCGGGATGCAGCAACGGCCACTCTAGGCGGCATCCACCGCGCACAACGGCGTCTCGCCGGGGCGCAGGGTCAGCACGCGCACGCCATTGCGAGTGACCGCCACAGTGTGCTCGAACTGCGCCGACAGCTTGCCGTCGCGGGTGTACACCGGCCATTCGTCCGGCTGCTGGCGGATGGCCGGCTTGCCCTGGTTGAGCATCGGTTCGATGGTGAACACCATGCCTTCTTCCAGCACCATGCCGGTGTTGGGATGGCCGTAGTGCAGGATCTGCGGTTCCTCGTGCATCTCCTGGCCGATGCCGTGGCCGCAGTATTCCTTCACCACGCTGTAGCCGTGGCTGCGCGCGTGGCGGGCGATGGCGTGGCCGATGTCGCCCAGCCGCGCACCAGGACGCACGGCGGCAATGCCTTTCCACATCGCCTGGTAGGTGGTCTGCACCAGCCTGCGCGCGGCATAGTCGACATCACCGACCAGATAGGTGGTGCTGGAGTCGGCGATGTAGCCGTTCTTCTCCAGGGTGATGTCGAGGTTGACGATCTGGCCGTTGCGCAGCACGTCGGTGGTGCTGGGTACGCCGTGGCAGACAACGTTGTCGATCGAGGTGTTGAGCACGTACGGGAAGCCGTACTGGCCCTTGCTGGCCGGCCTCGCCTGCAGCTCATCAACGATCATGCGTTCGACGAAATCGTTGATCTCCATGGTGCTACGGCCCTGCAGCGGCAGCTGGTCGAGTGCGGCGAACACCTCCGCCAGCAGGCGGCCGGATTCGGCCATCAGCGCGATCTCGTCGGGGCGCTTGATGATGCCCATCGGCTCAGACCTGGCCCGGCGGCAGCAACGGGGGCTGCACGCCGGCCGCGCGCAGCTCGCTGGCGACGATGTCCTGGAAGCTCAGCGTGGGGTTCAGCTCGCACAGCATGCCGACCCGGATCCAGAAGTTGGCCTGGGCGTTGATCGAGCGGCTGGAGACGGTACAGGCACGGCGCAGCTGGTCGTGCAGGGTGTCATCGATGTTGACGATGCCCATGGGATACACCAGAAAAGGGATATATGGATCATATATGATTCATATATTTCCGTTCAAGCCGACCCTCCATCCAGTTTCCGCAGGCGGCGCATCGTTGCCGGCGCTACAGGTTGCCCCAGCGCCGTGTTGAGATCGCACAGTTGCAGATACTCCGCGCGGCTGAGTGCCATGCCGCATTCATCGATATCTGAACAGAGCTGATCCAGCGCCATCGGGATCTCGTTTCGATCCAGCAGATCCAAGGCAATCGCGACGCGCCCCTCGGGCAGGCGATCCATGAGTAGACCGCCTATTGCCCGCAGTCTGGCGCATGCGTCAGTCGTCATCGCGAGGATGGGTGGCGAAGCGCAGACGGTTGCCGTCGGGGTCGACCAGCAGCATCTCGCGGCTGCCCCATTCGGTGTCATGCGGCGGCTGTTCGATGGGGACGCCTGCGGCGCTGAAGGCGCGGTGCAGGGCGTCGACGTCCTCGACGATGAAGTACACCGCGCCGCCGACCTCGCAGTCGCCGCTGTGTTCGGTGAGGAAGATCGTCTGGCCGTCGCGGGTGAGCTGGGCGAACAGCGGGAAGCCGGGTTCGAAGCGGTGTTCCCAGTCGACCACGAAGCCCAGCCCCTGCACGTAGAACGGCAGGGTGGTATCGGCGTGGCGCATGCGCAGCTGGGGGATGACGGTCTGGGGCATGGCGAGGGCTCCTGGGGCAGGCGTCCAGTGTAGTGCCGGCCGCTGGCCGGCATCCCCGTGAGCCCGGGAACAATGAGGTTGCCGGCCAGCGGCCGGCACGACCGCCGCTGCCTGGGTCTGGTAGTTGCCAACCTTGGTTGGCATTGCCGGCCAGCGGCCGGCACTACCGACGAAGCCACGCTGGCCAGCAGCCGGCACTAACGGAAGCGGTCAGCAGGCGGTCGGCACGGCGGCCATCGCCGCCAGCAGCTCGCGGTTCACCTGCTGGTGCCGCGCCTGCCACAGCGGTAGATCCCCGGCGCTGACGTCAGGCTGGCCATCCAGCGACGACAGCCAGCGTTTGAAGCGGCTCTGGTAGTTGGCCAGCGACACCTCACCGGTGATGTCACTGCCGACCAGGCCGCCGGCGCGCAGCGCTTCGATCACCACCAGCGCGTGTTCCAGCTGGAAGCGGCCCTGATCCCAGTTGCTGCGGGCCACGTCCTCGGCAAACACATCCTTGTCGATCGACAGGTAGGTCGGCTGCGGCGACTTGGCCTGCTCGGCAGCGAACGCGGCCACCAGCGCTTCGGGATGCTCGAAACGGCGGAAGGCGTGGCCCAAGCCGAGGCGATGCCCCCAGCCCACGTCCACGTCCATGCACCAGTAGGTCAGGCGACCGCCGATCAGCGGGCGCCAGTGGTTCTCCCAGGCATGGCCGAGGCCGATGTCGCTGGAGGTGATGCCGAGCACGTGGATGTGCGAGATCTGCGGCAGCTTGCTGGCGGCGTTCACCCACGACCCGCAGTGCATGCCGAACGGGAAGCGCATGTTGTCCGGATGGTTGTCCAGCACCACCAGCTGGAACGGCGCCTGCGTGCGCATGCGCTGCAGCAGCGGCAGGCTGAGGTGATGGAAGTCGCCACTGCCGAGCATGACCGTGCCGAGCGGGGCCGGCAACGGTGCCAGCACTTCAGTGGCGAAACGGTTCAGGGTGGCATTGCGGCAGGCGAAGCGCAGTGGATCGTGCCATTGCGGCAGGGCCAGGGTATGCGCCTCTGGCAGCGGCAGCACGCCACCGTCCAGGTCCAGGATCAACGGGGAACGCAACGGCATCGTTCAACCGCCTCCATCAGGTTCGCCCTGCAGGTACGGGGCCAGCCTGCGCAGGGCGGCGCGCAGCAGCGGGGAACGGGCGTGGATCGCATGCCGGGTGGAGGTGAAGCGGGCACCCAGTTCGGCCTTGATCCGCGAATCGGTCCAGCCGGCCACGTAGTGGCTCAGGCTGTGCTGCAGCGCGTATTCGAGGTTGTGCATCCAGCTCACCGCGTACAGGTTGTGCTCGCGGGACTGCGGATAGGCCAGGCCGATGTACTTGTCCACCAGCTTGCCCGCATGCACGTAACACAGGTTCCAGCCGATCAGCTGGCCCTGGTGGCGGTACAGGAACATCCGTCCCTGGCCCTGGCTGTCGGCCAGAAGATGCTGGAAGTAGGGCAGGTCGAGCTGGTCGAAATGCACCGCGCTCTGCGCGTACACGCCCAGGTACAAGGCATACAGTTCGGCCTGCAGCTGCGGGTCGGCCAGGGCCGGATCGCCGGTGGCGATGCAGTCGATCTGCAGGTCGTCGCGCGAGCGCAGCTTGCGCCGGATGTTCTTGCGGCGCGAAGACGACAGGCGGCCGAGATAGCCATCGATCGAATCGAAATCGATCGCCACCCAGGCCAGCGGCATGCCTTCCAGTTCGACGAAGCCGCGTGCCAGCAATGCCTGCAGGAAGGCACCGCTGTGTGCGTTGGCCGCGTCGTCCAGCAGCGGCGAATCGATCGCCAGGTCCTTGACCACCAGAAGGCGGGTATCGCCGATCGCGTGACGCGTCACGTCCTCGGCCAATGCCTCTGGTGCGACGTGCGCGGGCAGCGGGGTGTACTCGGTGCTGGTGGCGCCGACGAAGCGGGTCTTCCAGGTGATCCATGGCCGCCACAGGCGCGACAGTGGCAGGCCAAGCAGCTTGCCGCGCAGGTCGTCATCCATCGTGGTGGTCAGGTCCAGCGGCGCACGGAAGGTCGGCAGGCCGCTGGGAAGGCGGCCTGCCTCGAATCCGAGTGGCGGGTGGGCCAGGAAGCCCTCCAGCAGCGCGGCCGGTTCCAGCGCGGTGCTGGATGCGCGTGACGTCATTTCCATCGGCACGGGAACCGGCAGCGCATCGACCTCAGCCCTTGGCCTTGGTCAGCGCCTGGTCGAGCAGGGTGATCGCCAGGTCGATTTCTGCGTAGCTGATGTCCAGCGACGGCGCGAAGGTGATCACGTTCTTGTACCAGCCACCCACGTCGAGCACGAGGCCCATGCGCTTGCCGTCGTGCAGCAGGTCACCGGCCAGACCGATGTCGACCATGCGGTCCAGCAGTTCCTTGTTCGGGGTGTAGCCGTCGGTCTGGCAGATTTCCGCGCGCAGGGCCAGGCCCAGGCCGTCGACGTCGCCGATTTCCGGGTGGCGCTTCTGCAGGCCACGCAGGCCATCGAGGAAGTACGCGCCCTTTTCCGGCACGGTGCGCTCGTAATCCATTTCCTTGCCCAGCTTCAGCACTTCCAGGCCCAGGCGGGTGCCCAGCGGGTTGGAGTTGAAGGTGGAGTGGGTGGAGCCCGGCGGGAACACGGTCGGGTTGATCAGCTCTTCGCGCGCCCACAGGCCCGACAGCGGGTTCAGGCCGTTGGTCAGCGCCTTGCCGAACACCAGCACGTCCGGGGTCACGCCGAAGTGCTCGATGGCCCACAGCTTGCCGGTGCGCCAGAAGCCCATCTGGATTTCATCGACGACCATCAGGATGCCGTACTTGTCCAGCACGCGCTTGAGGCCGGTGAAGAAGTTGCGCGGCGGGATGACGTAGCCGCCGGTGCCCTGGATCGGTTCGACATAGAATGCGGCGTACTCCGCCTGGCCGACCTTGGGATCCCACACGCCGTTGTATTCGCTTTCGAACAGGCGCTCGAACTGCCACACGCAATGGTCGGAATACTCTTCCGGGGTCATGCCCTTCGGGCGACGGAAGGGGTACGGGAACGGAATGAACATCGCGCGCTCGCCGAAGTGGCCGTAGCGGCGGCGGTAGCGGTAGCTGGAGGTGATCGACGACGCACCCAGGGTACGGCCGTGGTAACCACCCTCGAAGGCGAACATCAGGCTCTTGCCGCCACGCGCGTTGCGCACGATCTTCAGCGAGTCTTCAATGGCCTGCGCGCCGCCGACGTTGAAATGCACGCGGCCGTCGAGGCCGAACTTCTCGTGCATGTCCACAGCAATG
This sequence comes from Stenotrophomonas sp. 28608_Sma, assembly GCF_056486185.1. Taxonomy (NCBI): domain Bacteria; kingdom Pseudomonadati; phylum Pseudomonadota; class Gammaproteobacteria; order Lysobacterales; family Lysobacteraceae; genus Stenotrophomonas; species Stenotrophomonas sp. 28608_Sma. Next base: position 1,371,199 of record NZ_CM151308.1, read on the forward strand.
GTCTTGGCCAGCTGCACGCGGGTCGGGTGCAGGTACTGGCTGGCGACCTGCGGCAGGGTGTCGATCTGGTCCTTCAGCGCATCGTTCAGACGCTTGTTGCTGTAGCCGAAGTTGCAGGCCGAGTACCACATCTGCAGGTCGAGGTAGGGCACGCCCGCACCGTCGAACATGTAGCTGCCTTCGCCGCGCTGGAAGATCTTCGGCGGGTCGACGTAGTGGACGGTATCGCCGAAGGAGCTGTAACGGGCTTCGTCGGCCAGCAGCTGCGCGTCGGAGGCAGCGGCGTCGGCGTTCTTGTCAAAAATGTTCATGCAGTTCGGTTCCGTGAAGGACGTTCGAAAGAGGTAGCGGGGGCGTGCTTGGAAGGGAGTGCTCAGGCGGTGGCCAGCAGCAGGGGCAGTACGGCGGGCTGCGGGCTGGCGTCGATACGACGTGGCTGCAGCAGGCTGCCATCGAGCAGGCGCGGCAGCAGTGCGATTGCATCGTGGAAGGTATCGATGGCGGCATGCTCGATGCCGGCATGGGTGCAATGGGTGATCAGGCGACGCTTGGCGAACACGAAGTCGGCATCTTCGGAGACGCAGAAATCCGAACTGCCATCGCCGATCATCAGCACACGCGGTGCTTCGTTGGCGCGCGCCTGCGCAGCGCAGGTGCACTTGCAGGTGCCGCTGCGGCAGCCTTCGGCCTGGTAGGGCGATTCCAGTTCCCAGTGGTCATCGCACCAGCGCAGGTGGTTGGCCACCACCGGCAGTCGCGACAGGCCGTGGTTGGCGAGGATGCGGTGGATCGCATGGTCCAGGCCGTCGCTGACGATGCGCAGCGGCACGCCCAGCTGTTCGGCACGGCTGACAAAGGCGGCAAAGCCCGGATCGATCTGCACCTGGTCCAGGTGGGCGTCGAGCGTGGCCGGGTCCAGCTTCAACAGCCTGACCTGGCCCTGCATGCATTCGCGCGAGCCGATCTTTCCCGCTTTCCACTGGTCTTCCAGTTCCTGCCAGCCCGGCTGGCCGTATTTCTCCAGCAGCGAGTCGATGACATCTTCGAGGCTGATGGTGCCGTCGAAGTCACACAGGATGCTCCAGTGCATGGGCAGGTCCGTCGATGAAAGGAACGTCCGGCGCGATGCCGGGCCAGGCTCAATGTAGGCAGGCAGCCTTTCTCGTTCCTTTCCTGTTGAAAGCCTGCATTGCAGGGCGCGGAAAGCGTTCAGGAAGGTGCATGGATGAATGCGCGGGGCGCACTCCATCCGTGCGTCCTGGCGTCACGCGCGGGCCAGTGCCCGCAGTATTTCGGCGGTCTCTTCACGGGTCTGCCAGGCGCTGTTGCCGAGGGTCAGCATGCGTGCGGCGAAGTCGCGTGCGTTGGGCATGTCGTCCTGCGGCACGATGCCGCGCAGGTAGGCATAGCCGGGCAGGGCATGGATGAACATGCGGCTGGCGCCAAGCCCGCGTGGCCACAAGTCCTTCAGTACCGCATCGCGGGCGCGTTGGCTGGGCAGCAGCAGCATCAACAGTGGCCAGGTGCCACCGCTACCGGCCAGCCCATCGACCACCTCAACGGCGGGCAGCTGTGCCAGCTGCACCCGCAGCTGCAACGCACGCAGCCGACCGGTCTGAAGGAATGCCGGCAAGCGCCGCGCGGCATGCGCGCCGATGTTCTGCCGCCACTGGCTGACCCGGTGCTGCGGGATATCCAGCGGGAAAATGTCACCGACCGCATCTTCCAGATCGTCACGCTGAAGCGCATTGCGCAGTGGATTGCCATACACCAGTGACAGCAGCGAAGGGCGATAGCAGGCAGCAAGGCCCAGCAACTGCACGCTCCGCAGCAGCTCCCAGCGCAGGCTGGAGCGAACGTGCTGGACGGCATGTTCGGCCAGCGCAGCACGCAGTTCGTCATCGCGGCTGACCAGCAGGCCGCCTTCATGCAGGCTCAGGCCCTTGCCGGCGGCCAGGCTGAAGAATCCGATATCGCCGCGCATGCCGACACTGCTGTTGCCGACCCGTGCGCCGAGTGCCTGCGCGGCATCTTCGATCACCCAGGTGCCGGCGTTGCGGGCGACTTCGCAGGCCAGCTCGACATCGGCAATGCGCCCGCCCAGGTGGGTGGGCAGGATCGCCAGCGTGCGCGCATCGGCCAGCCGCTTGAGCTGGCCGGGGTCGAAGTCGAAATGACCGCGCCGGGTATCGCACAACTGCACGCGCAGGCCCAGGCTGTGCACCGCGATCGGCACCAGCGGGCAGGTATAGGCCGGCATGATCACGGTGTCGCGCTTTGGCGCACGCTTGCGCAGCGTGCGCAGGGCGATCAGCAGCGCGTGCGTGCCGGAACAGGTCAGCTGCAGCGGCGGTGTGCCGAGCTGGCTGGCCAGGATGTCACGCAGGTCGCCGCCACCGGGAAGGAAATCGCTGGCCTGCATCGGCAGGCCGGCGGTTGGTGGCAGTTCGCGCGCGAACAGGCTCATCGCAGCGCGCTCATGGGGTGCTTTCGGCAGGGCTGTGCGGGTCGTCCGCCTCGGCGTGGCCGAGGCAGACGATGCCGGCCACGATCAGTACCGCACCGAGCAGATGGTGCAGGGTCAGCGGCTCGTTCAACAGCCACGCCGACAGCAGCAGCACGCTGATCACTTCCAGGTGCGAGGCAGCAAAGGCGGGACCGATCGGCGCATGGCGCAGCAGGCTCATCCAGGTGAAGAATGCACCCACGTAGCCGAGGATGGCGCCGTAAACCCACGGCTGCGACAGCACGCGCAGCAGCCAGGCGGTGTTGGCCTCGACCGGCAACGCGGCGTCACCGGCGTACTTGAAGCACAGCTGGGCCAGCGTGTCGAACGCCATCAGCAGCGGGAAGCCGATCACATACAGGCGCCTCATGAGCCGGCCCCCACCACGGCTACCCCGGCGGTGACCAGCAGCATGCCGGTCACCCGCAGCGGCGTGAGTTTCTCGCGGAACAGGAAACGGCCGGCGATCATCAGCGCGACGATGTTGATCGAGCCCAGCAGCACGCCCTTGGACAGCGGCACCAGCGACAGGAACGCGATCCAGGCGACGAACTCAAGCACGTAGCAGGCGATGCCGATCCACAGCCAGGGACGGCTGAGCATGTGTTTCCAGCGCTGCAGTCCTTCACCCTCCTGCGGATCGCTGGCGGCGGCCTTGAAGGCGAGCTGGCCACCGGTATCGAGCACGACATTGGCCAGCCACAGCAGCGTGGCAAGTGCCCCCATGTCAGGCCACCGCCTTGAGCACGCCAGTGCGTTCACCGATTTCGGTGAAGAAGCGCGCGCTGCGGCGGATCACATCGCGGCGTTCGCGGTCGATGGTGATCATGTGGTAACTGTCTTCCAGCACCACCAGTTCCTTCGGGCCGCTGACCCGCGACATCACCAGCTCGGCGTTGCCCATGCTGGCCACGTCGTCCTCGCGGGCGTGCATCACCAGGCATGGCGCGGTGACCTGGTGCAGGTGGCGGCGGGTCCAGTTGCTCAGGGCGCGCATTTCGGCCAGGGCGTGCCAGGGGTTGCCCGGCAGGCCGGCGGCGGCGCTGTCGCCGGACAGCATGGCGGCACTGACCTGTGCACGCAGGCGCTCGTCACGCAGGCCGTACGGCGGTTCTTCCATGAACATGCGGTCGCGGCCGATGTTGAAGCGCTTGAACCACGGCAGCAGGAACGAGAAGCGGGCCACGGCGGGGATGTTCCAGCCGTCATAGCGGAAGGTGGCGCCGTATACGCCAACCCCTGACACCCACTCGGGGCGACGTGCAGCCAGTGCCAGTGCCAGCACCGCGCCCATCGACAGGCCGCCGACGAACAGCTGGTCGACCTTGCCGCGCAGGGTTGCCGCCGCATCTTCCACGCCCTGGTACCACTGTTCCCAGGTGGTCGCCAGCAGGTCATCCACGCTGCCGCAATGGCCGGGCAGCTGCACGCCGTGCACGGTGAAACCGGCGTTGTTCAGCCCTTTGCCCAGCATGCGCATTTCCGCCGGGGTGCCGGTCAGGCCATGGACCAGCAGCACGCCCTGTGGGCCACCGGGGAGGAAGAAGTCGTGCGATTCGGTCACCTGGCGGCTCCGGGACGGCAGTGGGGATGGCAGGATCGCAAGCGCGATTTTCGCCAGCCTTTCAGCGCCCCGGGCCGGGTCAGGGCGCCTTCAGCAGCGGCAGCGTGATGGCGACCTTCAGTCCGCCACCTGGGCGGTTCAGGAAGCTCAGGCGGCCGCCGAAGTGCTCCACCGCCTCGTGCGCGATGGCCAGGCCGAGGCCGGTGCCGCTGGCAGCGGTGCCCGGCGCCCGGAAGAAGCGCTCGCCCAGCCGTGGCATCACGTCGTCGGGCACACCAGGGCCGTTGTCTTCCACATACAGTTCGACATCATTGTCGTCCAGCGCGTGCACGCCCACCGTGACGGTTGCATTGCGGCCGGCATAACGCAGGGCGTTGTCGATCAGGTTGTCCAGCGCTTCCTGCAGCATGGCGCCGTTGCCCAGTACACGCAGCGGATGGGGACTGCCGCGGTAGCCCAGATCGATGCCATCGCGGATCGCCTCCGGTACGCGCATGCCGACCCACTGCGGTACCAGCTCGCACAGGTCCAGTGCCTCCACGGTATCGGGCACGGTCTGCGCCCGGCTCAGTGCCAGCAGCTGGGTGCTGACCCGGGCGGTGCGCTGGTTGAGCCGGCGGATGTGCTGCAGCGCCTCGCGCACTGTATCGGGGTCGCCATGTGCCAGCGCCTGGTCCACGTGCAGGGCCATGCCCGCCAGCGGCGAACGCAGCTGGTGCGCGGCATCGGCGATGAAACGGTTCTGCAGGGTGATCATTTCCGCCTGGCGGGCAAACAGATCATCGATGGTGCTGATCAGTGGCTGGATCTCCTCGGGCACGTCGGCATCGGAGATCGGCGCCAGTTCGCCGCGGCGCTGGGCCAGGCGGGTCCTCAGCGGGGTCAGGATGCGCAGGCCATAGGTCACGCCGAACCAGACCAGCGCTGCGGTACCCAGCGCCAGCATGGTCATCAGCGGGATGATGATCATCAGGATCTCGCGCGCACGCTGCCGGCGGTCAGCCATGCTCTCGGCCACGGTCACCGCCAGCTGGTCCTGCGGATCGTTCATCGCCTGCGTGCAGACGGTGGCCATGCGCACCTGCTGGCCATTGAGGTTGCCGTCGTACAGCGCCGGATGCACACCGGTGCAGTCCTGCGAAGGGGCGTACGGGCTGAAGTCTGCATTGCCGCTGAGCGTACCCATGCGGCTGCTGTCGACGTTGAAGTAGCGATGGCCGTCGGGGTCGTACTCGATCAGGAAGCGCGCCTGCGGAGACAGGTCGCTGGTCACCGGCATGGTGCTCAGCATCTGCGCGAACGAATGCGTGTCGTCGATCAGGTTGCGGTCGTGGATGCGGTTGGAATAGTCCAGCGCAACGTAGTAGGCCAGGATCGTGTTGAAGGTGAGCAGGCCCAGCATCGGCAACGCCAGGAAGGCGAGCAGGCGCCGGCGCAGGCTGGGCGGGCCACTGATCACGGCGTGCTTTCGTCCTGCGCGTCTTCCAGCATGTAGCCCAGCCCGCGCACGGTGCGGATGCCCATGCCGCCGGGCTGCAGCTTGCGGCGCAGGCGGTGCAGGGCGATGTCCAGGCCGTTGTCGGTGAGGTCCTGGCCCCAGTCGCACAGCGCTTCCACCAGTTGCGCGCGCGACACGATGCGCTCGGCGCGTACCGCCAGTGCCGACAGCAGGCCGAACTCGCGCGCAGTCAGTTCCAGCGACTGATCGTCGATCCACACCCGGTGCCCGGCCAGATCGATACGCAGGCGGCCGATGCGCAGGTCCGGGTTGCCATTGCTGGTGACCCGCCGCAGCTGCGCACGCACGCGTGCTTCGAATTCGTCCAGTGCGAACGGCTTGACCAGGTAGTCGTCGGCGCCAAGGTCGAGCACGCGCACGCGTTCGGCCAGGCCGTCGCGGGCGGTCACCACCAGCACCGCCAGGCCATCGCCGCGCTGACGCAGGCGCTGCAGCACGTCGCGGCCATCCAGCTGCGGCAGGCCCAGGTCCAGCACCAGCAATGCGTACTGGGTCGAGCCCAGTGCCGCGTCGGCGTGCGCGCCGTTGTCGACGTGGTCAACCACGTGCCCCTGCCGGCGCAGCGAGGCGCACAGGCCGGAGGCGATGTCCGGGTCGTCTTCAGCAATCAGAACGCGCATGCGCGGGGGCTCCTGTAACGGTCAGGCCCACCGGATGGATGGGGTGGGCCTCTCTCGGCTGCCGAGGGTAGCCGCAAACCGGGTGAAGGTGGAGCGCGCCGCCGCCGCCCGGTGCCGTCGCGCTGTCCCTTCATTCAGTCCTGCAGGCCCGGCTCACCCGGCGCCAACGGCACCCGCGAGCCATCCAGCAGGCCACGGCTGAGCCTGCCATTTTCGATGAACAGCAGTTCGCCGTTCTCGCCGTTCTTGATGCTGCTGTCGATGGCGATCACGCGGTCGCCATGGAAGCTGCTGACGTGTGGCATCGAGGTGTGGCCGACCACGATGCGTTTGAGCTGCAGGCGGTCGAGTACGGTCTGCACCCCCGCGGTGTCGAGGTGGCCATCGAAGTAGCCGCGGTACCAGATCGGGCTGGTCTTGCCGTCATACAGCGGTGCGGTGGCCGGGTCGGCCTTTACTTCGGCCTTTGGCAGGCCCAGTGACGCCTGGTAGGCCGCATTGGTGCGCGCCGGGTCCAGCGCCAGCTGCACTGCCTCGGGCGAAATGCCGCCGTGCAGGAACAGGGTGTCGCCGATCTTCAGCAGCACCGGGCGGGTGCGCAGCCACTGCCCGATCACCGAATCGGCACCGTACAGCTGCGGGTAGCTGCGGCCGAGCAGCTGCGCGCTGCGCAGGTACTTCGGGTTGACGTAGCGCAGGTCGTCGTACAGCACCATGGTTTCGTGGTTGCCGAGCACGAAGTGCACCGCGCCGCCGGCGGCGGCCGCCTGCTGCTGCAGGCCATACAGCAGCCAGAAGGCCTCGGTCACCTGCGGGCCGCGGTCGAACACATCGCCGGCGATGACCAGCGTGTCCTTGCCCAGCGCCCAGCGATCCTGGGCATCGATGACCTGGTGGGCGCGCAGCAGGCGCACCAGCAACCCGTACTGGCCATGGATGTCGGACAGCGCAATGATGCGCGGCACGGCCGGCAGCACGGAAACCGAAGGCGCATTCGGGGCAGCCACGTGCACCGTGTGCTCGTAGCCGCAGCGCGGGGCGATGTCGGTACCTGCGGCCTGCGTGGCAAGCGTGTGCGACTCGACCTTGTCGTCGCAGATCCACTTGGCCTGCAGCTGGTCGCCCTGGCGGAACACATAGGGGCCATCGGCCTGCACGTGGTCGGCGGGCGCGGCAACCTCGCGGGCCTGCGTGGTTGCTGTGGCGCAGGCCAGCAGCGGCAACAGCAGGGCGGTCAGCAGGGAAGGGCGATCGCGCGACATCGGCGGCATCCAGTGGCGGAAAGACCCGATGCTAACCGGCGCGGGTGTTCGTCGGTGTGCGCGAATGGGCGGATCAGGTGTCGCGCCCGCCGTCCCTGAGCTTGCGCACGCGGGTGGCGGCGGGCTGAAGTGGCTGGCCGTCGCGCCCGCGCGGCTGCATGTAGGGCAGCGGCCGCCGCGTCGCCGATTCGATCAGCTGTGAATGGGCTTCACCGGCCTCGAAGCGATGGCGTTCACCCCATTGGCGCAGCGCGACCAGCAGCGGGAACAGTTCCTGGCCAGCGGCGGTGAGCACGTATTCCTGGTAGGCCGATCCATCGGAGGCCGGCTGCAGCTGCAGGACGCCGGCCTCTACCAGCCGGCGCAGGCGGTCGCTGAGGATGTTGCGGGCCGCGCCGAGGCTGCGCTGGAAATCACCGAAACGGGTGACGCCATCGAAGGCATCACGGATGACCAGCAGCGCCCAACGATCACCGAGCAGATCGGCGCTGCGGGCGACGGGGCAGGGGCTGTCGGCGTGCATGGTGGACCTCTCTGATGTGGTTGCAGTTTAAAACCAATGGCAGTAGCCTGCATCAAGTTTCAAATTGCAACCACGTCATGAGTGCCACATCGCTTCCCCGCCCACTGCTGGTCCTGCTTGCGGTTGCCGCCGGCGCCAGCGTCGCCAACGTCTACTACGCACAGCCGCTGCTGGATCAGCTTGCACGCGCCTTTGCGCTGGACCGGGCCGTGGCCGGCGCGGTGCTGGCTGCTACCCAGGCCGGTAGCGTGCTGGCGTTGCTTGGCCTGCTGCCGCTGGCGGACCGTGGTGACCGGCGACGCCTGCTGCGGCTGCAGTTGATCGCATTGGTGCTGGCGCTGCTGTGGCTGGCAGCGTCACGCACGGCGGGCTGGCTGTTGTCGGGCATGCTGCTGGCCGGCTTGCTGGGCACGGCGCTGACCCAGGGCCTGATCGCCTATACCGCCATGCTGGCACCGCCCGAGCAGCGCGGTCGCGTGGTCGGTGTGGTGCAGGGCGGCGTGTTCATCGGCCTGCTGCTGGCGCGCGTGGTGTCCGGTACGGTGGCGGCGGCCTTTGGCTGGCAGATGGTCTACCTGTTGTCAGCGATGGTGATGGCGGGGTTGGCGGCGCTGCTGTGGCGGCGCCTGCCCCCAGTACCGGTGCCGTCGGTTCCCCCACGCTGGCGCGAGCTGCTGGGCTCGATGCTGGGCATGCTGCGCCGCGATCGAACGCTGCGCGAACGTGGGCCGCTGGCACTGCTGCTGTTTGCCGGCCTCAATGTGTTCTGGGCGGCGGCACCCTTGCCGCTCTCGGCGCCACCGCTGCATTGGTCGACCGCCGCCATCGGAGCACTGGGCCTGGCCGGGGTGATCGGTGCGCTGCTGGCGGCGCGGGTAGGGCACTGGATGGACCGTGGTTTCGCGCATCCGGTCAGCGTCGGTACGCTGTTGTTGATGCTGGTTGCGTGGTGGCCCTTGCTGGGCCTGCCGCAGTCGCTGTCGTTGCTGCTGTTGGGCGTGATCGTGCTCGACCTCGGTGGGCAGGCACTGCACGTATCGAACCAGGCGCTGCTGCTGCGTGCACCGGCAGAACAGCATGGGCGCCTGGTGGCTTTGTACATGCTGTTCTATGCGGTGGGCAGTGGTGCCGGTGCAGCGGCCGGACCCTGGATGCAGGCGCGCCATGGCTGGCCTGCCGTGTGCCTGCTGGGGGCAGGCATCGCGTTGCTGGCGCTGCTGTGGTGGGCCGCGTGGCGGGTGGCGGCGGTGAAGGCAGCGGCTGGCGCTCGCATCGGTAGTGCCGGTTGTCGGTAGAGTCGACTGTCAGTCGACTGCTCTTTACCCAACGTGCGAAAAATCCCGCGCTGCGCGCGATAGTCGACCCGCGGTCGACTCTACCTGTCCTGCCGTCATCGCTGCAGTGCGCGCCGTCCCGGGGCTTCCTGCAGGTCCGCACTGGCCACCACCACGCGGTTGCGGCCGCTGCGCTTGGCCTCGTACATTGCCGCGTCGGCACGGGCCATCAGCCGCTCGTAGTCCGGATGGCCGTCGTGGCCGGCCACGCCGATGCTGGCGGTCAGTGCCAGCACCTGGCCGTTGGCCAGTGCCACCGGCGACTGTGCGATCTGCCGCCGCAGGCTCTCGGCGATCACGGTCGCCTGCGATTCGCTGGCAGCCACCAGTACCACCACGAATTCTTCGCCGCCATAGCGGAACAGGTAGTCGCTGCCGCGCGTGAGCTGGCCGAGCAGGCCGGCGACGTGCTGCAACGCGCGGTCGCCGGCATCGTGGCCGTGGCCATCGTTGATCGCCTTGAAGTGATCCAGGTCGAGCAGCAGCAGCGAGAATGGTGCGCGGTTGCGTGTGGCCAGCTCGATTTCCCGGCGCAGCACGGTGGGCAGGAAGCGACGGTTGAGCAGGTTGGTCAGCGCGTCGCTGCCGGCATCCAGTTCGCCGATGCGCTCGAACAGCAGTGTCATCAGGGTGCGGATGGCGGCCAGGTCCTCGCGGATGGCCGGCAGCACCGCCAGTCGCTGCGCCGGAGCATCGCCGCTCGCGCGCTGCAGGTGGCCATCAATGCGGGCCATCAACTGGCCCACCTGCTGCGTTTCGCTGCTTTCGCCGAAGCTGGGGATGCCCTTGTGAGTGAACCACAGGCCGAACTCCGAGGTGGCCAGGCTGGCGTTGTCGCTGGCCTGCACGTGACCGGCCAACGCGTAGAGCAGGGCGTTTTCCCAGTCCAGCAGCAGTGCGCGCTGGCGCTCGCGTTCGGTACCAACGTTCTGTACCAGCGAGAACAGCCGGTAGGCGGCGTCGGCACGGGTGGAGCGCTCGCGCGCGTGGGTGTAGGCCAGGGTCATGCCTTCCATGGCGATATCCATGATCGCGCTGAGGCAGTCGATGGCGGCAAAGGCGGTGTCGCTGTCCGGTGCATCGTCGCGCAGGCGCACGAACAGTTCGTGCTTGAGCACGCGCGCACCGCGGGTAACCAGGTCGACCGGAATGCCGACGCGGGCGTGCACGTCGCCGATGATCCGCTGCGAGGCCACGGTGTTGGCGATGCCGCTGGCATCAGTGGTCAGCAGCTGCGCCAGCCAGCGCTGCATGGCCGGCTGCAGGCGCTGCTTGACCTGGTCGTGGGACAGGAAACGGCGCGCACGGGTGTCCTGCAGCAGTACTTCGTAAAAGCGCTGGGCCAGCGCGGGTGGGGCATCGGTAGCAGCGGCCTTGAGCAGCGCGGTGGCGGCAGGGCCGGCCTGCAGCAGACACTGCTGCCAGGCCTCGGCCAGCGGCTGGCTGGCATCGTCCAATTGGGGTGGTTCCACGTCGATCTCTGACTGCGTACGGCAAACCACGGGTATCGGCCGCGGCGGCATACGGTTGATGGCGGGTTAGCCGGCCAGTTTACGCGCGGTGCAGGGTTGCACGGTGCGCAAACCACATCGGCGCCGCTGCGGCAATGAGTGAACGCATTTGAGAATCAATCGCATTGATGGGAGAATGCGCGCACGGAACGGGCTGCAGGTGCCTGCTGCAGGACTGCTCCGCCTCCCCCTCGTCGTTGCCTCAAGCCCTTTGCCAGAGGCCCCGTAGCCCTGCCAGAAGGTCCTGATCATGTCCCCTGCCGTTGTCCTTTCGCCGCGCCCGCTGGCGCTTGCCGTTGCCGCCCTGCTGGCCGGCAGCGCTCTGACCGCCCACGCCGAAACCGACGCCACCGATATCGACACGGTGCACGTCACCGCCTCGCAGATCGCGCGCCAGGCCCTGGGTACCTCCACCATCACCGCAGAGGACATCGCCAGGCGCCCGCCGGCCAACGACATCGCCGAGCTGCTGCGCACCATGCCCGGCGTCAACCTGACCGGCAACAGTGCCTCGGGCCAGTACGGCAACAACCGCCAGATCGATCTGCGTGGCATGGGCCCGGAAAACACCCTGATCCTGGTCGACGGCAAGCGCATCGGTGCGCGTGATGCCGTGCGCATGGGCCGCAGCGGTGAGCGCAATACCCGCGGCGATACCAACTGGGTGCCGGCGGAAATGATCGAGCGCATCGAAGTGCTGCGTGGCCCTGCAGCGGCACGTTATGGCTCGGGTGCTTCCGGTGGCGTGGTCAACATCATCACCAAGCGCCCGACCGGCGACCTGACCGGCGCGGTCGACCTGTATGGCCTGGTGCCCGAGCACAGCGCCGAAGGCGGCAGCGAGCGCGTCGGCCTGCAGCTGAGCGGGCCGATGACCGACACCCTGTCGTTCCGCCTGTACGGCAATCTCAACAAGACCGACGCCGATTCGCTGGAACTCAATCGTGACTTCGCGACGAATCCGAACGCGGTGCCGCCGGCCGGTCGCGAGGGCGTCAAGAACCGCGATGTCAACGCGCTGCTGCGCTGGGACGTGACCGCCAACCAGGTGGTCGAATTCGAAGCCGGCACCAGTCGCCAGGGCAACATCTATGCTGGCGACCGCGCGGTCAGCACCACCGGTACCTCGACACCGATCGATCTGGGGGCGTTGGCCGAGCAGCAGGCCGAGACCAACCGCATGTATCGCAACACCGGAGCGATCACCCATCGCGGCCGCTGGGGTGATGTGACCTCGCGGGTAACGGCTGCAGTGGAGGCGGTGAACAACTCGCGCATCAACGAAGGCCTGGCCGGTGGCCCGGAGGGCAGCTTCAACGGCACCGACTGGTCGACCTCGCGCCTGCGCAACTACCAGCTGGACGGCGAAGTCAGTTTCCCGACCACGCTGGGTGGTGCCGAGAACATCTGGACGCTGGGCTTTGAATACCTGGACAGTCGCCTGACCGACCCGTACTCAATGAGCCAGTCCAGCAGCAGCGGCGGCGGCATCCCGGGGCTGTCGGCCGATCGCGCACGCGGCAAGTCCGACGCGCAGACCACCGCCGTGTTCGTGGAAGACAACATCTACCTGGGCGAGCGCTGGATCGTCACCCCGGGCCTGCGCTTCGACCACCACAGCCAGTTCGGCAACAACACCAGCCCCAGCCTCAACGCGCAGTTCCGCATCAACAGCGACTGGGTGGTGAAGGGCGGTATCGCCCGTGCATTCAAGGCGCCGAACCTGTACCAGTCGAATCCGGACTATCTGTATTACACCCGGGGCAATGGCTGCCCGAATGCACTGCCGAGCCTGGGCGCCGGCTGCTACATGCGCGGCAACTCGGACCTGAAGGCGGAAACCAGCCTGAACAAGGAACTGGGTATCGAGTGGGCACCGCAGAGCGGCTGGCAAGCGTCGTTGACCTACTTCCACAACGACTACAAGGACAAGATCCAAGCCGGGTACAACCAGATCGGGCTGACCGCCGACACCAAGGGCCGCATCTTCCGCTGGGAGAACGCACCCAAGGCGATCGTGCAGGGTCTGGAAGGCAACCTGGTGGTCCCGCTGCTGGGCGAGCAGGGCAACCGCCTGAAGTGGAGCAACAACTTCACCTACATGGTGGAGAACGAGAACAAGAGCACCGGCCAGCCGCTGTCGGTAATTCCGAAGTACACCGTCAACACGATGCTGGACTGGCAGGCCACCGACAAGCTGTCGGTGCTGCTGACCGGCACCTTCTACGGCAAGCAGAAGCCGGCCACCACCAACATCAACAATGATCCGCGCTGCACCGGCACCTGCGATCCGTCGATCGCGCTGCAGGACCGTGGTGCGTACAACATCTGGGGCGTGAGCGCGCGCTACAAGGTGACCGAGACGGTCAGCTTCGGTTTCGGCGTGAACAACCTGGCCGACAAGCGCCTGTTCCGCGAGGCCAACAGCAGCGATGCCGGCGCGGCGACCTACAACGAGCCGGGCCGCGCGTACTGGGCCAGCCTGCGCTTCGGGTTCTGACCGCAGGCGGACGTCGGTCCGCTGCGTCCGCCAGGCGTGGCCTGGCGTTGCCGGCCGCGCTCCGGTAGCGCCGGGCCATGCCCGGTGAGGGACCGCGTGGCCTGCAATGTTATAAACACCGTGATAGTTTCCCAACGCCCTCCGGCGTAGCCTGCCTCCCATCGCAAAGGAGCTGTTGCCATGGGCCACGACCACGATCACCTGCCATCCGAGATCCGCCACGAGAAACCCTTGTGGTGGGCGCTCGGCCTGACCTCCACCTTCCTCGTCGTCGAGGTGGTGGGCGCGTTCTGGACCAACAGCCTGGCGCTGCTGTCCGACGCGGCGCACATGGCTACCGACGCTTTAGCGCTGATGATCGCGCTGGTCGCGGTGCGGCTGAGCCGGCGCCCGCCGGACGCGCGCCGCACCTACGGCTATGCACGCCTGGAAGCGCTGGGCGCGATGATCAATGGCGCGATGCTGTTCGTGGTCGCCGGCTATATCCTGTGGGAGGCCATTGGACGTTTCCGCGAGCCGCAGGAGATTGCCTCGTCGGGCATGCTGGTGATTGCCGCGGCGGGCCTGGTCATCAACCTGATCTCGATGCGCCTGCTGCAGGCCGGCAGCGGCGAGAGCCTCAACGTGAAGGGTGCCTACCTGGAAGTGTGGGCAGACATGCTCGGCTCGGTGGCCGTGATTGCTGGCGCGCTGTTGATCAAGTGGACCGGCTGGAAGCCGATCGACCCGATCCTGGCGGTGCTGATCGGCCTGTGGGTACTGCCGCGCACCTATGTGCTGATGCGCGAAGCGATCAACGTGCTGCTGGAAGGCGTGCCCAAGGGCATGGACGTGGCCAAGGTGCGCGACAGCCTGTCCGGCCACGCTGCGGTACTGGACGTGCATGACCTGCATGTGTGGGCGCTGGCCTCCAGCACCCCGGCGCTGACCGCGCACATCGTGATGCGCGACGGCACCGATGCCGATGCGCTGCGTCGTGATCTGGGCGGGCGCCTGCACGATGACTTCGGCATCGAGCACGTGACACTGCAGATCGAAGCGGACCACTGCGGCGAAGCCTGTGGTGAGCCGGCGCCGGCCAAGGGCGGCGAGCACGAGGGCCATGAAGGCCATGACCACGGCGAGGACGCGCAGGGCCATCGCGGCCACGTGCATCGCTGATCGAGGATGGCGACCGCGCCGGGTGATGCCCGGTGCGGTCATTCGTCCCGTCGCGAGGCCAGCCGGTCTGCCAGCCGCGTCGGCTCCGGCAGCCGGTAACCGCGCAGCGTGCGCTGCACCCAGTCCAGCGCGGTATCCGCACTGACCCGATGGCCACCGGCCACGAACAGCGGTTTGCAGCGCAGCTTGCTGCGCAGCACCCAGCCCAGTTGCTCATCGCCATCCAGCAGCGGCGTATGCGCACCGGCCTCGGCGCCCGGTTCGACGAACCGGCCCACCAGTTTCGACTTGGCGACGCCGATGCTTGGCAGGTCGGTGACCACACCGAGGTGAGCGGCCACCCCCAGCCGGCGCGGGTGGCTGATGCCATGGCCATCGACGAACACCAGGTCCGGCGTGCGTGGCAGCAGCGCGAGTGCGGCCAGCAATGCCGGCAGCTCGCGGAAGCTGAGCAGGCCGGGGATATAGGGCATCACCGTGGGAATCCGCGCGACTTCCTGCGCTATCAGCTGCAGCGTCTTCGCATCCAGCTGTACCGCCGCGGCGCGGGTGATGGCGCCATCGTCCTCGAAGCCGACATCCAGCCCGGCCAGCCAGCGCACGTTGCGTGGCAGCCGGTCCTGGCGCTCCACGCGGCCAGCCAGCTGGATCTGCTGCTTGCGTGCCGCAGCGACGCTGCCTTCCCAGCGCCCGGGGTCGATCACCGTATTCATTGGTCACAGCATCGCATGCGCGGTGCCACGGCCCGGTGAGCGGCGCCCGGGGCTACAATGGCGGCCTGCCTTTCCTCGCGTTGGAGACCCTGCAGTGACCCGTAAACTCGTACTGTTGCGCCATGGCCAGAGCCAGTGGAACCTGGACAATCGCTTCACCGGCTGGGTCGATGTCGACCTGACCGAGCAGGGGCGCCGGGAAGCGGCCGCCGCGGGTCGCCTGATGCGCGAGGAAGGCCTGCAGTTCGACGTCGCCCACACCTCCGTGCTGAAGCGTGCCATCCACACCCTGCAGGGTGCGCTGGCCGAGCTGGAGCAGGACTGGCTGCCGGTGAACAAGTCATGGCGCCTCAACGAACGCCATTACGGCGGCCTGCAGGGCCTGGACAAGGCCGAGACCGCCGCCAAGCACGGCGAGGACCAGGTCAAGGTGTGGCGTCGTTCGTATGACATCCCGCCGCCGGCCATGGACCTGGAGGATCCGGGCCACCCGATCCATGACCGTCGCTACGCTGGCCTGGACCGCAACGCGCTGCCGGGTACCGAATCACTGGCCACCACGCTGGACCGCGTGCTGCCGTACTGGCACGACGCCATCGCGCCGCAATTGAAGGACGGCAAGACCGTGCTGGTCACCGCCCACGGCAATTCGCTGCGCGCGCTGTACAAGTACCTCAACAACGTCTCGCGCGAGGAAATCCTCGAGCTGAACATCCCGACCGGCATCCCGCTGCTGTTCGAACTGAACGACGACCTGACGGTGAAGTCGTTCCGCTACCTGGGCGACCCGGAAGCAGCGCGCAAGGCCGCTGAAGCCGTGGCCAACCAGGGCAAGGCGAAATAAAACAGAAGGCCGGCGCAAGCCGGCCTTCGCTTTTTGTAGAGTCGAGCCATGCTCGAATGCTGTTGGCCTCTTGCCGCAAGGACAATAAACCCGGAACGGAGAGCAGTCGAGCATGGCTTGTATGTTCCTCCCGGCTCCTACGCGGTATGTAGGAGCCAGGGTGGAGGGACCGTCAAGCATGCATCTGCGGATACTAGCCGACAGACGAGTCGAGCGATCCCCATCCCGCACACGAACGTCGATAAAGGATCGTACGGCCCCCAAAGGGGATCGTCGATGTAGGCAAGCTAACGTCGGTGCGGTACCACCCCAGCCCCTTAAAGATAGCTGGGAGCCGTACAAATGTCTGATTCTCTCGATATTGGCGTGGACGTGGACTCCAAGGAGTTCGTACCGGCAGTGGCCGACCGCAAGGCCGGCGACAGGATCGCCAACACCCGGGCCGGCATAGCCCAGTGGCTCAACACCTTGCCCCAGCGATGCCGGATTGGCATGGAGGCGACGGGGCGGTACTACGAGTTGTTGGCTCGGATGGCTGGCCAGGCAGGCCACGTTGTCTATGTGATCAATCCACGTCTGATCAAGCACTACGGCCGGGCGACGGGCTCGCGTGGCAAGACGGACGCCATGGACGCCGAAGCGATCGCCCGGTACGTGAAGAAGGAGAACGATCGCCTGCGTGAATACGTACCGCGTACCGACGAGCAGCAGCAGATGCACGATTTGCTGCGCAAGCGGCAGACGCTGGTAAAGACACGCGCGCGCCTGGAGCAATCCTTCGGGGTAAGCAAAAGTGCCCCCGGGGAGCTGTCAGATCTGTTCTGCGCTCTGGCTGGGACGCTGTCCGAGCTGGAAAGCGAACTGCAGCGCTTGGGTCGCGATGGAGAGCATGGCACGCTCTACAAGCGCCTGTTGACCATCCCTGGTGTCGGCCCTGCCGTCGCCGCTCACCTGATCTACTACATGACGCGCTGGCCGTTGGCCAACGCCAACGCGTGGATCGCCTGCACCGGCCTGGATCCCCGGCCTAACGAGTCTGGCGGCAGAACGGGACGGCGTCGGCTGTCCAAACAGGGCGCGCCAGTGCTGCGCCAGATGCTCTACATGGCCGCCATGGGGCTCAAGCGGTGTCGTCGGGGGCAACCGCTCTACGACGAGCTGTCAAAACGCGGTCACCCCAGCACCGCCGTCTTCAACATCCTGGCCAGAAAGCTGGCCAGGATCGCCTGGGGTGTCTTCAAAAGCGGCCGGGACTTCGATCCGGCCATGCTGAAGGTGGGTCAAGCCTGCTTCCAGCAGGCTTGACCACGAACATAGGATCTCGACTCTACATAAGCGCGTCCTGTGACCTTTGGCCGGTCCCACCGCAGGCCTCCCCGGCTACCCTGTGAAATTACCCGCAGGAGAGCCTCATGAACGTCCGCAACCTGGTCCCGCTGGGCCTGACCATCGCCATCGCTGCCTCGCTGGCGGCCTGTGGCAAGAATGAAACCGCGCCGGCGGCCAGCGCCGACGCCAAGCCGGCCTTCGACCTGTCGCAGATCAAGACGCCGCTGATCTCGCTCAACAGCGCCGACCTGGATCCGTCCATCTCGGCCTGTACCGACCTCAACGGCTTCGTCAACAGCAAGTGGCTGAAGGCCAACCCGGTGCCGGGCGACCAGACCACCTGGGGCAGCTTCGAGATCCTGCGCGAGCGCTCGCTGGAAGTGCAGCACGCACTGGTGCAGCAGGCCGCGGCCAGCCAGGCCAAGGCCGGCTCGGTGGAAGCCAAGATCGGCGACATCTGGAAGACCGGCAACGATGAAGCCAAAATCGAAGCCGCCGGCCTGGCGCCGCTGCAGCCGCAGCTGGACAAGATCACCGCGCTGAACGATACCGCCGCCATCACCCAGTACCTGCGCGACAGCCAGGCCGAGGGCAAGGGCGTGCTGTTCTCGCTGTTCGCCAATGCCGACTACAAGGATTCGGCCAACGTCATCGCCTATGTCGGCCAGGGCGGCCTGGGCCTGCCGGAGAAGGGCTACTACTTCGATGACGCGCAGGCCAAGATCCGCGATGCCTACGTGGCCTACATCGCGCAGGTGCTGACCCTGTCCGGCGCGGACGCGGCGCAGGCCGCCGAGCAGGCCAAGGCCGTGATGGCCTTCGAAACCCGCCTGGCCAAGGCCTCGATGTCGCGCATCGAAATGCGCGACCCGGCCAAGCGCTACAACCCGCTCAGCGCGGCTGACGCCGACAAGCTGACCCCGAACTTCAGCTGGACCGCGCTGTTCGACACCCTGAAGGTGCCGGCCGCGCAGAAGTTCTCGCTGGCGCAGCCGGGCTTCTTCGGTGAAATGGACAAGATGCTGGCCGACGTGCCGGCCAGCACCTGGCAGGCCTACCTGCGCTTCCACACCATCGACGACGCCTCGCCGTACCTGAGCAGCCAGTTCGAGAAGGCCAACTTCGATTTCTATGGCACCACCCTGCGTGGCCAGAAGGAAATGCAGCCGCGCTGGAAGCGCGTGCTGGAGTCGGTCAACGGTGGCATGGGCGAAGCCCTGGGCCAGCTGTACGTCGACGCCGTGTTCCCGGCTGAGTCGAAGGTTGCCATGCAGCACCTGGTGGAAAACCTGTCGCAGGCGCTGAAGGCGCGCCTGGAGCAGCTGCCGTGGATGGGCGAAGAAACCAAGAAGAAGGCCCTGGAAAAGTGGGCCAGCTTCACCCCGAAGATCGGTTACCCGGACAAGTGGCGCGAGTGGGCGGGCCTGCAGACCAACGGCGACAGCTACCTGGGCAACATGCAGGCGGCACGTGCGTTCAACTACCGCTACATGCTGGACAAGATCGGCAAGCCGGTGGACAAGACCGAGTGGGGCATGACCCCGCAGACCGTCAACGCGTACTACAACGCCACCAAGAACGAGATCGTGTTCCCGGCGGCGATCCTGCAGGCCCCGTTCTTCGACGCCAAGGCCGATCCGGCGCTGAACTACGGCGGCATCGGTGCGGTCATCGGCCACGAGATGATGCACGGCTACGATGACTCGGGCAGCCAGTTCGCCGCCAACGGCAACTTCGACAACTGGTGGACCGATGCCGACCGCAAGGCCTTCACCGAGCGTACCGACCAGCTGGTCGCGCAGTTCGACGGCTATGAATCGGTGCCGGGCGTGTTCGTGAAGGGCAAGCTGACCCTGGGTGAGAACATCGGCGACCTGGGCGGCTTGACCGTGGCCTACGACGCGTTGCAGATGGCGCTGAAGGAAGATCCGAAAGCGAATGTCGAAGTCGATGGTCACAGCCAGGACCAGCGCTTCTTCATGAACTGGGCCACCGTGTGGCGCCGCAACTTCACCGACGGTGAGCTGCGCGTCCGCCTGAACACCGACCCGCACGCGCCGGCCAACTTCCGTGCCAACGGCGCGCCGTCGAACATGCCGTCGTATGCCGCTGCGTTCCAGTGCAAGGCCGGCGACGCGATGGTGCGTGCCGACGACAAGCGCGTGGTGATCTGGTAATCGATCGCACGTGATGCGTGATGCAGAAGGCCCGGCGAATGCCGGGCCTTCTGTTTGTCTGATCGGTAGCGCCGGGCCATGCCCGGCGGATCTCAGGCCAGCGCTGGTTCCTGCGCCAGCATGCGATGGAAGCGCTGCAGCACATAGGGATCGATCAGGCCGCCGGACTGCTCGTCGATGATGCGCAACGCAGTCTCGCGTTCCATCGCTGCGCGGTAGGGGCGCACGCTGGTCATGGCATCGTAGGCATCCGCAACGGTGACGATGCGTGAGCCCAGCGGAATGCTCTCGCCACGCAGGCCGTCGGGATAGCCGCTGCCATCGAACGCTTCATGGTGGGCGCGAATCAGCCGCGCGACCGGTGCCGCATCGCTGCGGCCGGTGGCCAGGAAGATGTGTTCGCCGCGCACCGGATGCTCGCGCATGATCGCGCGTTCCTCGTCGGTGTGCCGGCGCGGTGTCAGCAGTACATCGTCGGGAATGCCGATCTTGCCGATGTCATGGAAGCGCGCGGCCAGGGCGATCTGCGAGCAGGCATCGTCATCGAGATCGCAGTGCGTGGCCAGGCGCTGCGCGAGCAGGCCAACGCGGTCGCAATGGTGGCGGGTGTAGGCGTCGCGCATCTGCAGCGACATCGAGAGGGCATCGATCAGGCAGGCCTGTGCGTGCAGCAGGTCGGGGGCGGGTACGGCGTCAGGAAACATGGTCATCCGCCCGCACCGGGTGGGGACCGGTGCGGGGTGTTCGGGGGGGCGATCAACCCGGGGCGAGGGTGGTCAGAAGGGCGCGGGCCGCATTGAAGCGGTCTTCCGGCAACGGCAGCGGGTGCTTGATGCGCAGCTTGTCAGGCCCTTCCATGGCGTAGAGATTGGGTTGTTTCTGGATCAGCTGGATCACCGCCATCGGGTCGATGTTCGGCTTGGACTCGAACACGATGCGGCCACCGTTCTCGCCCAGGTCCAGCTTGCGGATGCCGAGGGTGTTGGCCTTCAGCTTCAGCTCGGCGATGGCGAACAGGTGCTTGGCCGCATCCGGCAGCAGGCCGAAGCGGTCGATCATCTCCACCTGCAGTTCGCGCAGCGCATCACTGTCGCGCGCGCTGGAAATGCGCTTGTACAGGGTCAGGCGGGTGTGCACGTCCGGCAGGTAGTCTTCCGGAATCAGCGCCGGCACATGCAGCTCGACCTCGGCACCGCGCACTTCCTCGCCGGCATCCAGGTCGGGCAGCTTGCCCTGCTTGATGCTGCGCACCGCGCGCTCCAGCAGCTCGGTGTAGAGGCTGAAGCCGACCTCGGCCATCTGCCCGCTCTGGTCCTCGCCCAGCAGTTCACCGGCACCGCGGATTTCCAGATCGTGCGTGGCCAGGGTGAAGCCGGCACCGAGCTCGTCCATCGACGCGATCGCTTCCAGGCGCTTTTCCGCATCCGGGGTGATCGAACGACGATCAGGTGCCACCAGGTAGGCGTAGGCGCGGTGGTGCGAACGACCGACGCGGCCACGAAGCTGGTGCAGCTGGGCCAGGCCGAAGCGATCGGCGCGGTTGATGATGATGGTATTGGCGTTGGGGATGTCGATGCCCGACTCGATGATCGTGGTCGACAGCAGCACGTTGAAGCGCTGCTTCTGGAAATCCAGCATCACCTTTTCCAGCTCGCGCTCGGGCATCTGGCCGTGGGCGATGCCGATGCGCGCCTCCGGCACCAGCTCGGACAGCTCGCGCTGCATGCGGCCGATGCTTTCCACGTCGTTGTGCAGGAAGTACAGCTGGCCACCACGCGCCAGCTCGCGCTGGAAGGCTTCGCGCAGCAGCGCGTTGTCCCACTGGGTGATGAAGGTCTGCACCGCCAGCCGGTTCGGCGGCGGCGTTGCGATGATCGACAGGTCGCGCAGGCCGGCCATGGCCATGTTGAGCGTGCGCGGAATCGGCGTGGCGGTCAGGGTCAGCAGGTGCACGTTGGCGCGAAGCGCCTTCAGCGCTTCCTTCTGGCGTACGCCGAAACGCTGCTCCTCGTCGACGATGACCATGCCCAGGTCCTTGAACTTCACGTCCGGCTGCAGCAGGCGATGGGTACCGACGATGACGTCGATGGTGCCGGCGGCGACCTTTTCCAGCTCGGCCTTGATTTCCTTGGTGGTCTTGAAGCGCGACAGCACCTCGACCTTCAGCGGGTAATCGGCGAAGCGATCGCGGAAGTTGCGGTAATGCTGTTCGGCCAGCAGCGTGGTCGGCACCAGCACGGCCACCTGCTTGCCGGCACTGGCGGCGGCGAACGCGGCGCGCACCGCCACCTCTGTCTTGCCGAAGCCGACGTCGCCGCAGACCACGCGGTCCATTGGCTGGCTGCTGGCCAGGTCGCGCAGGGTGGCGTCGATCGCGGCCAGCTGGTCCGGCGTTTCCTCGAACGGGAAACCGGCCGCGAACGGTTCGTACATCGCGCGGTCTACCTGCAGCGCCAGACCAGCACGGGCCTGGCGGCGGGCCTGGATCTCCAGCAGCTCTGCAGCCACGTCGCGCACCTTCTCGGCGGCCTTGCGCTTGGCCTTGCTCCACTGTTCGCCGCCCAGCGAATGCAGCGGCGCGGTTTCCGCCGAAGCACCGGAGTAGCGGCTGATCAGGTGCAGCTGGGCGACCGGCACATACAGGCGGTCACCCTTGGCATATTCGATTTCCAGGAACTCGCCGGGCATGCCGCCAACGTCCATCGCAATCAGGCCGCGGTAGCGGCCGACGCCATGGTCCTCGTGGACGATCGGCGCACCTTCGGTCAGTTCGCCGAGGTCGCGGATGATCGCTTCCGGCTCGCGGCCGGCACGGCGCGTGCGGCGGGTGCTGCCGGCGCGCTCGGGGAACAGCTGGCGCTCGGTCAGCACCGCGATGCGCGGATCGTCCAGTGCGAAGCCATCCTCCAGCGGTGCCACCGCGATCGCGAAGCGCGCATCGTCGGCGAGGAAGCTGGGCAGGTCGGCCACCACCGGCGGCTTCAGCTCGGCGGCCTGCAACACTTCCAGCAGCGCCTCGCGACGCCCGGGCGAATCGGCGGCAATCAGCACCCGGCCCGGATAATGGCCGAGGAAGGATTTCAGCGCGTCGCCAGCGGGGGCCTCGCGCGCGGCCACCGGCAGCGGCGGCAGCGGCTGGTCGCCCAACGCATGGGCATCGGCGATGCGCGCGTGGTCAGCCGACCACACTTCGATGCGCGGGGCATCGTTCAGACGCTCGCGCAGTAGTTCCGGCGACAGATACAGCGCCGACGGCGGCAGCAGCGGCCGTTCCACATCGTGGCGGCGCTGCTCGTAACGCTCGCCGGTCTGCGCCCAGAACGCCTCGGCGGCTTCGCCGGCACCGGCGCAGACCACCGGCAGGCTGCCGTCGGGCAGGTAGTCGAACAGGGTCGCGGTGCGTTCGAAGAACAGCGGCAGGTAGTACTCGACGCCGGCCGGGGCCAGCCCGGACTTCAGATCCTGGTACAGCGCGCTGCGCCGGGTATCGACATCGAAGCGTTCGCGCAGCGTGGCCAGCACGCGGGCGATGCTGGCTTCGTCCATCGGTACTTCGCGGCCCGGCAGCATGTGCACCGCCTCGACCTTGTCCAGCGAGCGCTGGCTTTCCGGGTCGAAGGCACGGATCGAGTCGATGTCCTCGTCCAGCAGCTCCACCCGCAGCGGCTCGTCGGCGCCCATCGGGAACACATCGAGCAGGCCGCCGCGCACAGCGAAGTCACCCGGGTCCATCACCTGCGGGACGTTGCGGTAACCAGCACTTTCCAGGCGACGCTTCTCGGCTTCCAGATCCAGGCGCTGGCCGACCTTCAGGTCGAAGCTGCCACCGATCACGTAGCTGCGCGGGGCCAGCTGCTGCAGCAGGGTCTGCACCGGCACGATCACCAGGCCGCGCTTCAGCGTGGGCAGGCGGTGCAGGGCGGACAGTCGCTGAGAAATGATGTCCGGATGCGGGCTGAAGCGGTCGTAGGGCAGGGTTTCCCAGTCCGGGAAGGCGACCACCGGCAGGGCCGGGTCACCGCCGAGCAGGGTCTGCAGGTCGGCTTCGAGCTGGTTGGCACCGTGGTTGTCACGGGCGATCACCAGCAGCGGGGCGT
This sequence comes from Stenotrophomonas sp. 28608_Sma, assembly GCF_056486185.1. NCBI lineage: Bacteria > Pseudomonadati > Pseudomonadota > Gammaproteobacteria > Lysobacterales > Lysobacteraceae > Stenotrophomonas > Stenotrophomonas sp. 28608_Sma. Next base: position 1,394,859 of record NZ_CM151308.1, read on the forward strand.
CGTGCGCACGCGCGGCCTGGGCCAGGTACCAGGCCAGGGCGGTCGGCGATGCGGGGGCGCGCCACCAGGCGCGGAGCTGGCCGGCGCGCGGCAGCGGCGGGGCGGGGTATGAGGTACGCGACATGGACCCCGGATTTTAGCAGAAGCCCGATCGAAGCCCGGTGGGTCATGCCGGCCGTTGGCCGGCCGCCTCATGTGTCGTTGGGGTATCGGAATGCCGGCCAGCGGCCGGCACTACCGGGAGGCGTCGCCGGGCAGAGCCCGGCGCATCCGTCAGTTGTCCAGCTCCAGCACCATCCGCACCAGGCCTTCGGCACCGGTCGGGTGCGGCACCGGCTTGAAGCCCAGCGAGGCGGCCAGCTGCTTCATCGGCTCGTTCTCGGCGGCAACGTCGCCGTACAGACGGTCCAGGTACTTGCCGCGGCCCCACTTCACCAGCTTGCGCATCAGCTGCCGGCCGAGGCCCTGGCCAATGAGGAAGCGGCTGATCAGGATCGCGTACTCGGCTTCACGGGTACCGGGGATGATCGAGGCCCGGGCGACCGCGCCGACCACCGCTTCGCCAGCGGGCAGGGATTCGGCAGCGACCAGGGTGATCTCGGTCTTGGGATTCGGGTGGGTCAGGCGCTGGGTGGTTTCCGGCGACAGCTCGGTCACCGCCTGCAGGAAACGATCACGGATTTCTTCCGGCCCGAACAGGCTGAACGCCGCTTGCAGCGGTGCGCCATCCTCCGGGCGGATGGGGCGGATCAGCAGCTCGTGGCCGCTGGGAGCCTTGAAGATCTCATGCCAGGGCGGCATACGGTTGCGAGTGGCCATACCGGGTGATTCCTTGGTGGTCCATCGATTGTGGCATCACCGGGGCTGCATTCCGTGAACGAAAGGCTCACGGCGGTACAGCCTCGTGAAGGCCGTTATTCGGGTGCTTTGAGCCAATCCAGGCGGGTGCTGGCCCCGGGTTCACCCAGGTGCTGGCGCAGCGCCGGCAGGGCCGGGCCGACCACCCGGTCGAACTGCCAGGGCGGGTTGAGCAGCAGCATGCCGCTGCCGTTGAGGCGCAGCGGTGAGTCGTCCGGGCGCACCAGGAACTCGATCGTCATCGCCGATTTCACCGGCAGGGCGGTGGCCTTGCGCAGGAAGTGCAGGATGGTGCGGCGCTGCTTGATCGGGAACCAGACGGCACACGTGGCCTGCGGCCAGCGCGCCAGGGTTTCGGCCAGGGCGGCCAGAACGGCCTGGTATTCGGCGTCCTGGGCCTCGTAGGGCGGGTCGATCAGCACCAGGCCACGGCCGATCTTGCTGCCGTTGAACTTCGGCGGCAGCAGCGAACGCAGCAGCGCATAGCCATCGCCCGCCCGCACGTCGACGCGGCTGTCATGGGCGAACAGGGCCTTCAGCGTGGCCGTTTCGGCTTCCTGCAGCTCACAGACCGCCATGCGGTCCTGCGCGCGCATCGCCTGCGCGCTCAGCAGCGGCGATCCCGGGTAGTTGGTCAGGGCGCCCACCGGATTATCGGCCTGCACCGCCTTCAGATAGCGCTCGACCACCTCGGGCAGCTTGGGCTGGGCCATCAGCCGCATGATCCCGGATTCAGCCTCGAGGGTCTTGCGGCTCTCTTCGCTGGCCAGCAGGTAGCGGCCGGCGCCGCCGTGGGTGTCGAGCACGAAGAACGGGCTGTCCTTGCGCTTGAAGCTGTCGATCAGGGCCAGCTGCACGATGTGCTTGAGCACATCGGCGTGGTTGCCGGCATGGAAGGCGTGGCGATAGTTCATGGGCGGCAGTGTACGGGGCGGCGGCCGCAGCGGCTATGCTGCGCGCCATGACAGCTCCCGTTGCCCATGTCCTGGTGGTCGAGGACGAAGCCGCCATCGCCGAAACCGTGCTCTATGCGCTGCGCAGCGAGGGCTATGCCGCCAGTCACTGCCTGTTGGGCGGTGAGGCCCTGCAGCGGCTGCAGGACGGCGATATCGACGTGGTGGTGCTGGACGTGGGCCTGCCGGACCTGGGCGGTTTCGAGGTCTGCCGGCGGCTGCGTGCGCAGGCCGGGCCGGCGGCGCAGCTGCCGGTGATCTTCCTGACCGCGCGCAACGACGAAGTGGACCGCGTGCTCGGCCTGGAGCTGGGCGCCGACGACTACATGACCAAGCCGTTCTCGCCGCGCGAGCTGGTGGCGCGGGTGCGTGCACGCCTGCGCCGTGCGGCGCCGGTCGTCGCAGCGCCCGGCGCCGATGCGGGCTGGCAGGAGCATGGCGCGTTCGCCATCGACCGCGAGGGCCGGCGCATCCGCTTCCGCGGACAGTCGCTGGACCTGACCCGCTACGAGTACGCACTGCTGGAAGCATTGCTGCAGCGCCCGGGTGCCATCCTCAGCCGTGCCCAGCTGATGGACCGGGGCTGGGACAGCAGTGCCGACAGTGCCGACCGCACCGTCGACACCCATGTAAAGACGTTGCGCGCCAAGCTGCGCGCGGCCGGTGCCAGCGACGACCCGATCCGCACCCACCGTGGCCTCGGCTACGCGCTGGAGGTCTAGCCGATGCGCCTGGTACTGAAGCTGTTCCTCGGCTTCTTCCTGATCACCGGCATCGCCGCGTTCTTCGTGATGCGCGTGTTCGTCAACGAGGTGAAGCCCGGTGTGCGCCAGGCGATGGAATCGACCCTGGTCGATGCGGCCAACGTGCTGGCCGAGATGGCCGCCGCCGACGTCAAGGACGGCACCATCCGCAGCGGCAGCTTCACCCGCAACCTGGCCAAGGCGCGGCAGCGCGACCTGAAGGCGATGGTCTGGCGTTTCCCCAAGCGCTCGCTGGATTACCGGGTGACCATCACCGACGCCAAGGGCATCGTCATCTACGATTCGCTGGGCCGTGATCTCGGCCGCGACAACTCGCGCTGGAATGATGTCTACCGCACCCTGCGCGGTGAGTACGGCGCACGTTCCAGCCCCGAGATTGCCGGCGAAGAGGGCGATACGGTGATGCATGTGGCGGCGCCGGTGTACGACCCGGCCGACGGCCGCACGCTGATCGGCGTGCTCAGCCTGGCCCAGCCCAACCGCAGCATCGATCCGTTCATCGCCGCCAGCCAGCGCGCCATCATCGAGCGGGGTGCGTGGCTGATCGGGCTGTCGGCGCTGGTCGGCGTGCTGGTGACGATGTGGCTGACCACGGGCCTCGGTCAGCTCAGCCGCTATGCACGCGCGGTCAGCGCGGGCGAACCGGTGCCACCACCACGGCGCCGTCGCGACGAGATCGGCGATCTCGGCCAGGCGCTGGAAACGATGCGCCGCAAGCTGGAGGGCAAGGCCTACGTCGAGCAGTACGTGCAGTCGCTGACGCACGAGATGAAGAGCCCGCTGGCGGCGATCCGCGGTGCCGCCGAACTGCTGCAGGAGCCGCTGCCTGAAGCCGATCGCGTGCATTTCGCGCGCAGCATCGTCGACCAGCAGGAGCGGCTGACCGAGACCATCGACAAGCTGCTGGCGCTGGCCGAAGTGGAACAGCACGGCTGGCTGCAGACGCGTGACCCGATCGCGCTGCCGGCATTGCTGGCCGATGCGGCGGCCGCCGCGCAGGTGCGTGCGCAGGCGGCCGGCGTGCAGGTCCGCATCGGCAACGTGCCCGACCTGCGGGTGCAGGGCGACGGCTACCTGCTGCGGCAGGCACTGCACAACCTGATCGACAACGCGATTGCCTTCTCGCCAGCCGACGCGGAGATCGCGCTGCAGGCCGAGGTGGACGGGCAGGGCGTGCGCCTGCAGGTGGCCGACCGTGGCGCCGGCATTCCCGACTACGCGCGTGAGCGGGTGTTCGAGCGCTTCTATTCGCTGGCCCGCCCCGGCAGCGGGCGGCGCAGCTCCGGCCTGGGCCTGCCGTTCGTGCAGGAGGTCGCGCGCCTGCATGATGGGCGCGCCAGCGTGGATATCCGCGAGGGCGGCGGCACCGTGGCCAGCCTGTGGCTGCCTTTGGGTGTGCCAGGCCAGCGCCCGCGCCGCTGACTTCACACTCGCTTCAAATTCGCCACAAACCCTGCTCACCGCGGCGGTCCATCCTGCAGCCCTCTCCAACGAGGATGGACCATGAAATCCCTGAAGATGCTGCTGCGGTTCGCCATTGTCGGCGGGCTGATCCTGCTGCTGCTGGTGCCGCTGACCATGATCCGCGGGGTCATCAACGAACGCAGCGCGTACCGCGACGAGGCCTTCTCGCGGGTGGCCGACAGCCGCGCCGGTGCACAGCAGCTGGTGGGCCCGGTGCGGGTGGTGCCGTGGGTGGAACGCAAGCAGGTTGAACTGGTCGACCCGCTGGGCGTCAAGAAGACCGAGGTGCAGGTCACCGAGGGGCACTGGCTGCAGATGCCAGCGTCGCTGGAGGTGGGCGGCGAGATGCTGCCGAGCCAGCGTGAGGTCGGCCTGTTCAAGGTGCCGGTATACAGCTGGAACGGCCAGATGAAGGCGACGTTCGCCGCAGACGACTATCCGGTGAAGGCCGGCCGCAGCTACGGCCAGCCGTATGTGGCGGTGGGCATTTCCGATGTGCGTGGCCTGGTCGGTACGCCGAACCTGCGCGTGGATGGCAAGCAGCTGCGCCTGCTGCCGGGGGTTGGTGCGGCCAGCGAGGTGGGCCGCGGTCTGCATGCACCGGTGGCCGGATTCGCCGAAGACCATGGCGGCACGCTGGCTGCCAGCACCGTCGAACTCGAGCTGCGCCTGGATGGCAGCCGCATGCTGTCGGTGGTGCCGGTGGGCGATGACACCAAGATCGCACTGCGTTCGAGCTGGCCGCATCCGTCATTCAGCGGTGCGTTCCTGCCCAACGAGCGTCGCGTCGACGCACAGGGCTTCGATGCGCGCTGGGCGGTGTCTTCGCTGGCCTCCGATGCACAGCGACAGCTGCGCAATGATGGTGCGGTCGAGTCGCAGGCGGTGACGGTGTCGCTGGTTGATCCGGTCGATGCCTACACCCAGGCCGACCGTGCCTCGAAATACGGCGTGCTGTTCGTGCTGCTCACCTTCGTCGGCTTCATCCTGTTCGAGCTGATCAGGTCGCTGCGCATCCACCCGCTGCAGTACCTCATGGTGGGCCTGGCGCTGGCGATCTTCTTCCTGCTGCTGATCAGTCTGTCCGAGCACATCGCGTTCTGGAAGGCCTATCTGGTCTCGGCGGTGGCCTGTATCGGCCTGCAGGCGGTGTACCTGGCCAACGTGCTGGGCCACTGGAAGCGCGGCCTCGGCTTCGCTGCGCTGCTGACCGTGTTGTATGGCGCGCTGTATGGCCTGCTGGTGTCGGAGAACAACGCGCTGCTGATGGGTTCACTGCTGCTGTTCGTGATCCTGGCGCTGGCGATGTGGGTGACCCGCCGGGTGGACTGGTACGCGCTGGGCGCGGAACTGAAGTAAGGAGCACGTCATGAGCTGGCGCCAGGGATTGCGGCAACGGGCACGGCAGGGCATTCCGGCCCTGTTGGAAGTGGATGCGCTGCTGCAGGCACATGGCGTGCTGGCGGCCCTGCCGGGGGCACGGATCGCCCCCGGCCTGGTCCGCTTCCAGCTGGCGGCGGCGACCTGCGAGGGACTGCACGGCAAGGGGCTGGGCTGGCTGCAGGACGCGCGGCAGGGACGCGGCGCGGTGGCAGGCCGGGTGCCGCGCTACCGGCCATGGAAGGCCGGGGCGGAGGCGCTGGCCGAGATCGGTATCGGCGGCCTTCCGGATGGCTGGCCGGCACACGCGGCGGTGTACGGCTGCAGCAGCATCGACCGGCGGCACTGGTTGCTGCTGCTGCCGGAACGGGCGCAGTTGTGGCTGGGATGGAGTGGATGATTCGGTTGTTCATCCACGCATGGCGTGGATCTACTGTCGCTGTCCATGACCGATGGGACGGTATCGGCGCGCCCCTGCTGGCTAGACTCGATGGGTTGATGATCGAGCCGAAGGGCAGGGGTGCGATGTGTTGAAGTGGGGCATGCTGGCCGCAGCGCTGGCGATGGGTGGCAATGCAGGCGCGCAGCAGCGCGAGCCGGTGGACCTGGACATGGTCAGCCGCATCCGCCAGGAGGCCTTCCACCGTTCGCAGGTGATGGACACCTTCAGCTACCTCACCGAACGCATCGGCCCGCGACTGACCAACTCGCCGGCGATGGGCCGCGCCAATGCCTGGACCCGCGGCAAGTTCAACGAATGGAAGCTGGACAACGTCCACGACGAAGCCTTCGACGACTTCGGGCGCGGCTGGGAGTTCACCTCGGCCAGCGTGGAGATGCTGGGGGACCGTGTACAGCCGCTGCATGCACTGCCGAAGGCGTGGACGCCGGGCACCAAGGGACCGGTTGAAGGCGAACTGGTGCAGGTCGAGATCAAGAAGCCCGAGGACATCGAGAAGTACCGCGGCAAGCTGCGCGGCAAGATCCTGCTGCTGGGCGAGGCGCGCGAGTACAAGCGCGGCACCGAGGCGGATTCGCACCGCCACGACGCTACCTCGCTGGAGGGCCTGCAGGAGTTCACCCTGCCCAAGGACAAGGACGCCACCGCCGAGCGTGCGAAGCGGGTCAAGGAATATCAGGAACGCCAGCAGCTGGCGACCAGGGTCAATGCGTTCTTCGTGGAAGAAGGCGCGCTGGCCTCGATCAGCATCAGCAGCTGGGACAACGGCATCATCCGCGTTGCCGGCGGCGGCTCGCGCAAGGCCGGTGAGTCGGTGGGCATTCCCGAGCTGGCGATGATCAGCGAGCACTTCAATCCGCTGGTGCGCGCGCTGGAGGCCAAGCAGACCGTGCGCCTGCGCGTGGATGTGGCTGCGCGCTTCACCGACGAGGCCGACCAGCCTGGTTACAACACGCTGGCCGAGATCCGTGGCAGCAGCAGGCCCGATGAAGTGGTGATGATCGGCGCGCACCTGGATTCCTGGCACAGCGGTACCGGTGCGGCCGACAACGCGGCCGGCGTGGCGGTGATGATGGAAGCGATGCGCATCCTCAAGGCCACCGGCGCCAAGCCCAGGCGCACCATCCGCGTGGCGCTGTGGAGCGGCGAGGAGCAGGGCCTGATCGGCTCGCAGGCCTATGTGGCCAAGCACTTCGGCCGTTTCCCGGAACCCACCGATCCGGCGCAGAAGGCGCTGCCGGCCTCGCTGCGCGAGCCGACCGGCGCGCTGCAGAAGACCCGCGACTACGGCAAGTTCCAGGTCTACTTCAACATGGACAACGGCTCGGGCCGCTTCCGTGGCATCTATGCACAGGAAAACCTGGCGGCGATGCCGATCTTCGAAGCCTGGCTGGCCCCGTTCCATGACGTCGGTGCCACCACCGTGGCCACCCGCAACACCGGCAGCACCGACCACATCAGCTTCGACCGCATCGGCCTGCCGGGCTTCCAGTTCATCCAGGACCGGCTGGACTACTTCACCAATGTCCACCACAGCCACCTGGACACCTGGGACCACGCCGAACCGGAAGACCTGAAGCAGGCCGCGGCCATCGTCGCCTCGTTCGCCTACAACGCCGCGATGCGCGAGCAGTCCTTCCCCCGCAAGGTAGAACCGTAAAAGGGGACGGAGGGGATTAAGTCGTTTCTCCCCTCCGTTTCCCGGTTGCAGGCCCAGCGGCTGGGCAATCGCGACTTAATCCCCTCCGTCCCCTTTTTCCGTAGGGGGCGGTGGGCTGGTAAAATCGGGGGATTCCCGTTCCTCGAGCCGTCCATGACCTGCCGCACCCGCTTCGCCCCCAGCCCCACCGGTTACCTGCACATCGGCGGTGCCCGCACCGCGCTGTACTGCTGGCTGGAGGCCCGCCACCGTGGCGGCGAGTTCGTGCTGCGCATCGAGGACACCGACCGTGAACGCAGCACCCAGGGCGCGATCGACGCGATCCTGGAGGCGATGGAGTGGCTGGGCCTGGATTACGACGAGGGCCCGATCTACCAGACCGACCGCGTCGCCCGTTACATGGAAGTGGCCGAGCAGCTGGTGGCCGACGGCAAGGCGTACTACGCCTATGAGACCCGCGAAGAGCTGGACGCGATGCGCGAGGCCGCCATGGCCAGGCAGGAAAAGCCGCGCTACAACGGCGCTGCACGCGAACTGGGCCTGCCGCGCAAGGACGACCCGAACCGCGTCATCCGCTTCAAGAACCCGCTGGAAGGCACGGTGGTGTTCGACGACCTGATCAAGGGCCGCATCGAGATCGCCAACAGCGAGCTGGATGACATGGTCATCTTCCGCCCGGACGGCTACCCCACCTACAACTTCGCGGTGGTGGTGGACGACTGGGACATGGGCATCACCGAGGTCATCCGCGGCGACGACCACATCAACAACACCCCGCGCCAGATCAACCTGTACGAAGGCATCGGCGCGCCGGTGCCGAAGTTCGGCCACATGCCGATGATCCTCGACGAGCAGGGCGCCAAGCTGTCCAAGCGCACCGGCGCGGCCGACGTGATGCAGTACAAGGACGCCGGCTACCTGCCGGACGCGCTGCTGAGCTACCTGGCCCGCCTGGGCTGGTCGCACGGTGACCAGGAGCTGTTCAGCCGCCAGGAGCTGATCGACCTGTTCGACGTGAAGGACTGCAACTCCAAGGCCTCGCGCCTGGACATGGCCAAGCTGGGCTGGGTCAACCAGCACTTCCTGAAGACCGAGGACGTGGCCGCGATCGTGCCGCACCTGGTCTACCAGCTGCAGAAGCTGGGCCTGGACGTGGCCGCCGGCCCCGCCCCGGAGGACGTGGTGATCGCCCTGCGTGAACGCGTGCAGACCCTGAAGGAAATGGCCGAGAAGGCCGTGGTCTGGTACCAGCCGCTGACCGAGTACGACGAAGCGGCGGTGGCCAAGCACTTCAAGGCCGGTGCCGAAGTGGCGCTGGGCAAGGCCCGCGAACTGCTGGCGGCGCTGCCGGAGTGGACAGCCGAATCGGTGGGCGTCGCCCTGCACGACGCGGCCGCGGCGTTGGAAATCGGCATGGGCAAGGTGGCCCAGCCGCTGCGCGTGGCCATCACCGGCACCCAGGTCAGTCCTGACATTTCCCATACCGTGTACCTGGCCGGCCGCGAGCAGGCCTTGAAACGCATTGATGTGGCCATCACCAAGGTAGCAACGGCCTGAGGCATCCTTGCCAGGCCCGAACCGGAGAACACGCATGCCCGCCAAGACCGCCACTGCCTGTACCGCCTCGCACCACCACGTCCACGACGCGTCGGATTTCGTGGCGGTGGTCGAGCGTGTCTCGCGCGAACGCGGGCTGCGCCTGACCCCGATCCGCGCCAACGTGCTGAAGCTGATCGCCGAGGCCGGCAAGCCGGTCAAGGCCTACGAGCTGCTGGAATGGGTGCGCAACGGCAAGGGCGTGGGCGCTGATGCCCCGCCCACCGTTTACCGCGCGCTCGACTTTCTGATGGCCAATGGCTTCGTGCACAAGCTGGAGTCGGTGAATGCCTTCGTGGCCTGCCACCACCCCAGCAGCGCGGCGCACTCGGTGCCGTTCCTGATCTGCAACAGCTGCCACAGCGCGGTGGAACTGGAAGACCGCGAGATCGTCACCCAGCTGGAAAAGCGTGCCAAGGAGCTGGGCTTCCAGCCGCAGGCACAGACCCTGGAAGTGCACGGCCTCTGCGCGCGCTGCGCGGGCTGAGTCGCGGCGCGTACCCGGACTGAGCCGTACGCTCAGTCCCGGGCGGCGTGCTCTTTCAGACGCTTCAGGACGCTGCGCTGTGCGTCGACCAGTACAGGGTCGTCCACCCGCAACTGCTCGACCCAGGCGAGCGCTGGTACCGGGTCGGCACGGCGCACTAAATACAGTGCCTGCGCCAGGAAATGCACATTGGGCACCCTGGCGTCCCAGATGAGCTTGGCGATACGCAGCATCGACGCCTGCATGCCGGGTGTAAGCGCAACGCCGGTCTTCCCCGAAAGCGCAGTATTGAGGCAGTAAAGCGCCTGGCAGGGCAGATCACGCGGTGTGCCCGCACGCGACCAGTCAGCGCGTTCGGCAAAGTCCAGCAGGATGGCAATGGCGGCGGGGCCACTCACATCGGCCAGTGTGCCGAGCGCGAACACTGCCAGCTGGGGGTCACCCAGCATATCGCGCAGGCCTTCCACGCCCTGGCGTCCCCAGGCGGTGCAGGCCTTGGCCCAGCCGCCGAACGGTACAACCCGGCTACCATCGCCCAGCAGGCCATCATCCGGCCAACCGTGCAGTATCCGCAGCCGCTCAATCTCCTCGCCACCTTCGGCGCCGTGCTCCTGCACGAAGGCGATCAGATCTTCCGCTTCCAGCGTGTCCTTGGCCGCCCGCCTGGCCAGTGTCGTGAATTTCATCGTCTTCCAGTGATCCTGATCCAGATCCGTAACGGTAGCGGATCAATGGGGTGAAGGCAGTCAGCAGCCTGCACCCTAGTCCATCGGCTTGGACCGGGTATCCACCCGCACGATCACCGACATGCCTGGCCGCAGCTGTGCGGCCAGCGTCTGGCCTTCATTGATCGATATCCGCACCGGCAGCCGCTGCACCACCTTGGTGAAGTTGCCGCTGGCATTGTCCGGGCGCAGCACGCTGAATTCCGACCCGGTGGCGGGCGCGATCTCCTGCACGCGGCCGCGCAGCACCTGGCCCTGGAACGCGTCCACCGAGAACGTGGCCGGCTGACCGATCGCCATGCCCCAGGTCTGGCCTTCCTTGTAGTTGGCCACCACCCATAGCGTGTCAGGCACCAGGAACAGCAGCTGCGAACCGGCGGCGACGTACTGGCCCACGCGCACGCTGGCTTCGCTGATCTGGCCGTCGCGCGGTGCGTGGATCACCGTGTTGGCCAGGTCGATGCGCGCCAGTTCCAGTTGTGCCTGTGCGCTTTCCACCTGGGCCTCCAGGCTCTTGCGCGCCACCTGGGTCGACACCAGCGTTTCCTCGGCGATGCGGATCTGCGCCTGCGACTGCTGCACGCTGGCCTGTGCCGAGGCCTGGGTGGTGCGGAACTTGTCGCGGTCGTTGACCGACACCAGTTGCTGCGCAGCCAGTTCCTCGTAGCGTTTCAATTCATTGCGCGAACGCTGCAGCTCGGCCTGGCCGGCCGACAGCGTGGCGTGCGCCGAAGCGATCTGCGCACGGTTCTGTGCCTGCGACTGGTCCGAGTTGGCCAGTGCCGCACGTGCGCTGTCCAGGGTTGCCTGCGCCTGAGCGACACGCTGCGTGTAGATGCGGTCATCGATGCGCAGCAGCGGCTCGCCCTCCCTCACGTGCTGGAAGTCCTTCACCAGCACCTCGGTCACGTAGCCGTTCACCTGTGGCGCCATCACCGTGATCTGCCCGCGCACATAGGCGTTGTCGGTCACCATCACGCTGCTGATGAACGGCCACAGGTGCCAGGCGCGCAGGATCAGCGCAATGCCCAGCAAGGCCACCACCACCATCACCACCACGCTGCGCGCGCTGGGCTTGAGGTACTTCGGCGCGGCAGCCGGTGCCGCGGGCGTGGGCGCAGGCGCCGCATCGGTCGGCGGCGGTGGAGTGACGTTGTCGGCGTCGATGTCGTCGGGGCGGGGCGGGACGGGAGGCATGGAGGAGGACTCAGCGGGGCGCGGCCGGCGTGACCGCAGCGGGGGAAGTGGGGTGGCGCTTGCGCCATTGCTTGAGCACGGCGGTGCGCAGCGACAGCAGCAGCAACCAGCCCAGGAAGCCGATCGCCAGCCAACCGCTCAGCGTGAACACATCATTGAAGCCACGCACGTTGGCTTCGCGGCGCGTGGTCTGCGCCAGCTGCGCGCTGCCCTGCGCGCTGCGCAGCACCGGGTCGGTGATCTGTGCGCTGTACAGCTGCTGCTGGAGGCGCAGGCGCTGCGCCACCACCGGGTCGGCCGGGTCGAGCTGGCTGGTCAACGCGCTGGAGTACAGCTGCTCGCGGTGCAGCTGGAAGGTGCCCAGCACCGCCGAACCGGCCAGGCCACCGAGCGTCTGTGTGATCGACAGCGTTACCAGGAAGGTGATCATGTGGTCCACACCCTGCTTCAGCGCCGCGGAAATGCCGAGCATGATCAACGGGCCCATGAACATGCCGGCACCGACCGAGGCCAGGAACTGGCTGACATAGAAATCGTGCGGTCGATCCATGCTGGTGCGGTGCTGATCGAAGAAGGCGGCAGCGCCGAGCAGCAGGATCGCCATCAGCAGCTGCGCGATCAGCCGCTTCGGGCCGAAGGTCAGCGAGGCACCGGCGATGCCGGTGACCACGCCCGCGAGGATCACTACGAACAGCGGGCGCATCTGGTCCGGGCCCATGCCCAGCGTGCGCATCAGGTTGACCACGCCATAGGACTGCTCGGTGGTCAGGAAGCGGATCAGGAACGCGCCGACGATGAAGTGCAGCACCGGCAGCTTCGACAGCCAGCGGATCTGCAGCAGCGGATTGCGCCGGTAGTGTTCGATGATGAAGGCAGTGGTGGAGAGCACGATCGAGGCGACCAGCGCCCAGCCCAGCCATGGCGTGTTGAGCCACCAGCGGGTGTAGCCCTGCGCCAGCACGATCACCAGCAGCGCGACAGCCGGCGCAAGCAGGGCGAAGGTGAGGAAGTCCAGCGGCTCGAAGGCTTTCACCTGGATGCCGGGCGGCAGCTTCAGCACCACCACTGCCGCGAACGCGCACAGGGCCAGCCCGGCTTCAAACGAGTAGAGCTGGTGCCACTGGCCGGTATCGACCAGGCCCGGCGAGACGATCCAGGCGATCGGCACCGCCAGCTGCGAGAGGCCCACGCCAACCACCAGCAGATTGCCGGTGAACCGTCGTGGCAGCGCCTGCAGCATGTACAGCGTGCCCAGTGTCGAACAGGCGGCGCCAGCGAAGCCGCTGGCGGCACGGGTCAGCATCGTGGTCTCGAAGCTGCCAACGAACAGGTGCAGCACCGCCAGTGCTGCGTACAGGCCCAGGCCGATCTCGGCGAACAGGCGGATGCCGTACTGCTGGCGGAACTTGAAGGCCAGCAGGTTGGCCGTGACGTTGACCATTGCATAGGCCGCCACCAGCCAGCTGCCCTGGGTCGGCGTCAGTGCCAGCTGGCCCTGCAGGAAGGGCAGGTTGGCGGTGACCAGTGCATTGCCAAGGCCACCGGTGATCGCCACCAGCAGCGACACCAGTGCATAGGCCACGCGTCGATACGGTGGGTGCCAGGGCATCGACGCCGAACCGGGCATGGTCGGCTTCTCGTGCTCCTCCCAATCCGGAACCGGCTTCAGATACGGCTGGACCATCAGCGGGCCTCGCTGGTTGCTCCCTGGAGACCCCCGCGCAGCAGCTGCAGGGCACGCCCGGCCAGGTGGGCGCGCTCGTCGCGGGTCTTGCCGCGCAGGGCTGCGCCCAGCATGCCCGAGATCAGTGAAATATCCGTCTTCTCCAGGTCGGCCCGGCACAGGCCGGCGGCCTTGGCACGGGCGATCGGTGCTTCCAGCAGATCGCGCACGGTCTCGCGCGCGGTGCGCATGGCCGGCACGTCCGAATCGACTGCACGCCAGTAATCGGCCAGTGCCGGCGAATCGATGATGCGCTGGGCCATACCCTCGAACACTTCGAAAAGGGCATCGTCGCGGTCGCCGAGCTGCTCGACCTGGCGCCGGATACGGTCGACCGTACGTTGCAGCAGGGCCTGGATCAGCGCGGTGCGGTCGGGGAAGTTGCGGTACAGGGTGGCGCGGCCCACCTGGGCGCGTTCGACCACCAGGTCCAGCGGGGCGGTGACACCGTGTTGGCCGAACACATGATCGGCGGCGTCGAGGATGAGGGCACGGCGGGCAGCAGCATCGGCACGTTGGGCAGTCATGGAATTATTTTCGGACAAAAATGTCCGATTGGCGAGACTTTGAGTGACGGGATTGTCCGCTTGTTGTGGTACGCACATCTTTGTGACGAATGCGTGATGGATGCTGCACAAAGAGATGGGGGCCAGAAGGCCCCCATCGGATCTGCTTGCATTGGATCCACGCCATGCGTGGGCTGAGGCTGGGGTCAGAACCCATTCCTCTGGAATGGGATCCGACTCCACTACGCGATCAGAAGAACGCGCGGATGCCGAATGCGACACCACGGCCCGGCAGCGGCGAGTAGTCGCGCAGCAGCGAGGTGTGCGGGCGCACTTCACGGTTGGTCAGGTTGCTGCCATCCAGGAACACTTCGTAGCTGTTGCTCGCGTTGCGATCCCAGCGGTAGGCCAGATGCGCGTCGACCAGGGTGTAGCCGTCGCTCGGCGCTTCGTTCTGGGCGACATCCTTCTGGCGGCTGTAGCGGACCGCACCGACCGAGGCGCGCCAGCCGTCCTTCGACCAGCGCAGGTCGGCGCCGACGCGGGCCGGGGCGATGCGCGGCAGGTAGCCGGTGTTGGCCAGCTCCACGCTGTAGTTGTGGTTGTGGTCGCCATGCGGCACGGCGATGTCGAGGTTGCGGCTGCCGTTGCCATCCAGCTTGGCCTTCACGTAGTCGCCGAACACGCGCAGGTCCCAGTCACCGGCGCCGCCTTCGAACAGGTGCACCAGCGCTTCGGCTTCGGCACCGCGGAACACCGCATCCTGCTGCGTCCAGGCGCGGACCGGCAGACCCTCGGTAACGCCGGTGTCGGCCAGGTAGATGAAGTCCTTGAATTTGGTCTGGTAGACCGACGCCGAGAAGTCCAGGCGTTCGCTGTGGGTGTGGATGCCCAGTTCCACGCGCTGGCCGCGCTCGGTCTTCAGGTTGGCGTCACCGATTTCCAGCGAGCGGGTGGCGATGTGTGCGCCGGCGGCATACAGCTCTTCGTTGGTCGGTGCACGCTCGGAGCTGTCCACGCCGATGCGCAGGTCAACGGCATCGTTGAGCTTCCAGATGCCGGCCGCAGACAGGTTGGTGGCGCCGAAGGTGCGGCGGTGGTAGTCACCGGTCGGGTCCAGCTTGACCTGGTCGTGGCGGCCGCCCAGTTCCAGCTTGAACGGGCCGAACTGCTTTTCCTGCAGTACGAACAGGCCGATGTTCTTCGTGCCGGTATCCGGAACGAACGCCTCTTCGCCCTTGGCACCGAAATCACTGTTGCCGAACTGCAGGCCGAACGCGCCGTCCCAGCCGCCGATCTGCTGCTGCACCGCTTCCAGGCGCGCCTCGATGCCACGGTTGGTAAAGCGGGTGGACGGCGTGCCGGCTTCCAGCTCCACGTGTTCGTAGTCGGTGTAGGCCACGCGTGCATTGATGTTCTTCAGGAACGAGACCGGGTTGTAGATGCCGGCCTTGGTCTCGAAGCGGTTCTGCACCATGTCGATGCGCACGTCATGCTCGTCGCCGCCTTCCTCTTCATCGCCATGGTCGTGGCCGTGGTCATGGCCATGATCATCGCCATCGGCATGCACGTGCGCGCCATTGGGAATGCCGTAGTTGGTGCGATAGGTGCTGGCCGATACGCCGAAGTAGCCGCCGTCGCCCAGCCAGGTCGCGCCGACGCCGCCGGCGCGGGTGCGGATCGAGCTGTTGTCCAGGCGGCCGCGGCGCGGCTCTTCGCCTTCCTCGCCCGCGTGGTCATGGTCGTGATCGTGATGATCTTCAAGGCTGTCGATCACGGCATAGCCGGGGATGCGGTAGTTATCGCCATTGCGGACCAGGCCATCCACGTGCAGCACGACATTGCCGCTGACGCCATCGAGGCGGAACATGCCGCTACGTTCGTTGTTCACCGAATTGCCGCGCAGCTCGGCGCGGCCGCTCAGCGGGCGCTCCGGCAGCTCGCGCGCGATGCGGCCATCGACCACATTGACCGCGCCACCGATGGCGCCGCTGCCGAACAGCAGCGTGGCCGGGCCCTTCAGTACTTCGATCTGGTCGGCCAGGAACGGCTCGATGCTGGTGGCATGGTCGGCACTGACGGTGGAGGCATCCATGTTGCTCATGCCATTGGACAGCACGGCCACGCGCGGGCCTTCCTGGCCGCGGATGATCGGGCGGCCGACGCCAGGGCCGAAGAAGGTGCTCTGCACGCCGGGCAGTTTGGCCACGGTATCGCCGAGGGTGCCGGCCTTCTGCTCGTCCAGGCGCTCACCGGCCAGCACGTCCACCGGGCGCGCCAGCGATTCGGCATCGCCCTGCAGCGGCGACGCGGTGACCTGCACCGACGACAGTTCAGTCAGGTGGCGGTCACGATGGGAATCGTCTTCGCTGGCGGCGAAGGCAGCGGTCGGAAGCAGGGCGGTCAGGGCCAGGGCGAGGGAATGCGGCTTCAACCGCGGGGTACGGGCGGGCATCGGTGGGTCCTTTGTTACACTGTATCAATCGCTGGGCGCACGAATCCCGTCAGCGGGACAGGGGGAGGGAAACCGTGCGGGTCGGGGAGGGATGTTATATTATTCCATAACGATTCGCCGACCCTGCTGGAAGTCATGTCCCTGTCCTCACGCCTGCGCCACCTGCTCGACCGTTTCGGCGCCACTGGTTCGATGCTGTGCGCGGTGCACTGCGCGGTGATCCCCGTGCTGCTGGCCGCGGCGCCGTCGCTGGGCCTGTCGTTCTGGCTGAGCGATGGGGTGGAACAGGCGCTGGTGGTGTTCGTCACCCTGCTCGGATTGTTCAGCCTGGTCTGGGGCTACCGCCGGCACGGTGCGCTGCGTGCGCTGGGCTTCCTGATTCCCGGCCTGGTCGCGTTGTGGGCCGGCGTGCTGTACGACCCGCTGCACCACAATGCGGTGCCACACGCGGTGGTGATGACCATCGGCGGCCTGCTGGTGGGGGTCGCCCATCTGGTCAACCTGCGCCTCAACCACGGTCACGTGCACGACGCCAGCTGCGCGCACTAGGCGCTCCGTGATAGGATTTTCGATCGTGCGCGGGGGCGCCCAGCAAGGCGGCCCCGCCGAACCCGTGTCAGTACGGGGTAACCAGATTTCACATTTGAGGAGTTGAAGACATGGGTAAGGGTGACCGCAAGACCGCCAAGGGCAAGCGCTACAACGCCAGCTACGGCAACGCCCGTTCGCACACCGCGAGCAAGGTCGCCGTAGGCGCCGCTGCTCCGGTTGCCAAGAAGACCGTGGCCAAGGCTCCGGCGAAGAAGGCTGTGGCGAAGAAGGCCGTCGCCAAGGCCTGATCCGGCCTGGACCGGTTCAACGAAAAACGCGGCGCCTGGCGCCGCGTTTTTTTGTGCTCGTCGTTCCGCTTGCTGCGTTCGCCGGGCCATGCCCGGCGGAAGACGTACGATCAGCGCAGGGTTTTCTTCAGCGTTTCCGGATTGCCGTCGTTCGGTGCGGCCGGCACCTGCAGCAGGTGCGCCAGCAGCGGGTAGACGTCGACATTGTCGAAGCCATCGATCACCAGGCCCTGGCGGAACGACGGGCCGCTGGCCACGAATACCGCGCGCATGGAGGGCAGGGCATTGTCGTAGCCATGCGAGCCACGATCCTGATGGTCTCGCTTGGCGATCTTCTCCTGGTGCAGGGCATCCCAGCCTTCATCCATCATGCAGACAATGGCGGGAATGCGCGGGTGGGTGCCGTAGTGCAGGCGCGGCGGCAGGTTCTCTTTCTTCCAGCACTCGTAGTGCGCGTGACGACCGAGCAGGGCGCGCTCGGCTGCGGCTTCGTGACCGGCCAACGGCGCAAAACCCACCGACTGGCCCTGGCTGACGTTGCGAGCGATGGCCGGGGCGGCCATTGATTCGGTGGAGATCACCTGGCCGACCGGGACGCTGGCCATGCCATGGTCGGAGACCACGATCACGTTGGTGGTCGCGGCCAGGCCGCGCTGCTGCAGTCCATCGAGCACCTGGCCGATGATCTGGTCGGCGCGCACGATGGCGTCGGCGTACTGCTTCGATTCGGGGCCGTAGTTGTGGCCGGCCTTGTCCACGTGCTCCATGTACAGCGTGGTCAGGCGGGGGGCGTCGGCATCGGTCTGTGCAAGCCAGTGCAGCACGGTGCCCGCGCGTTGTTCCAGCGGTTCCTTGCCGTCGTACACGCGCCATTGGCTTGGGCGCACACCGCGAATTTTCGATTCACTGCCCGGCCACGAGGTGGTGGCCGAACGCACCCCGGCGTTCTCGGCGCCGACCCAGATCGGTTCGCCGCCCCACCAGCCGCTGGTGGTGACCGCCTCACGGTTGCTCAGCTCGAACCGCCCTAGGGCTTCATCGTCCATGCTGTTGTTGACGATGCCGTGGTGGTCCGGGCGCAGGCCGGTGACGATGGTGTAGTGGTTGGGGAAGGTCAGCGACGGATAGGACGGGGTCATCCAGCGTGCACGCACGCCGCCGTCGATCAGGCGCTGCAGGTTCGGGGTCAGGCCGCGGTCCAGCGCATCGGCGCGCAGTCCGTCGATCGAGATCAGCAGCAGCTTCGGCGGCGCAGCCGCAGCGACAGCGGTGGGAGCGGAGGCGGAAGGGGCGGGCGCGGTGGTGCAGGCGGCCAATGGCAGCAGCAGCGCCAGCGCGCAGGTCAGGCGTACGGAAGTCATCCGCCCATGATAAGCCGGTGCAATGACGCGCCCAAGACACGCTGCGCCGAAGGGCGCAGCGTGTCCGCGCATTTTTCCTTATCCCCGCGCCTGTCGGCGCGCCCCCTTCAACAAGAAGGGGGCTTTTCTCCAGACATGTTCCCGATGCTTCCATCCACGCATGGCGTGGATCTACCGTGTCGACCAAGGTCGACACCTACCAGGTTACGGCGGGTGCCGGGCGCAGCCCGGCCAACCCTCTCAGGCGAACAGCGGGGCCTGGCGTTGTTCCAGTCGCAGCAGCGCGGCCTTGGTTTCCAGGCCGCCACCAAAGCCGGTCAGTGCGCCGTTGCTGCCGATCACGCGATGGCAGGGCAGGATGATCGGCAGCGGATTGCGCCCATTGGCAGCGCCGACGGCGCGGGTCGCACTGGGCTGGCCCAGATGCTGCGCCAGCTGCAGGTAGCTCCAGGTCTGGCCGAACGGGATCAGCGCCAGCGCCTGCCACACGCGCAGCTGGAACGGCGTGCCGCGTGGCGAAAGCTCCAGGTCAAAGCTGCTGCGTTCGCCGTGCAGGAACTGCAGCAGCTGCTCGCGTGCTTCCGGCAGCGCATCCGGCGCGTAGTGCCAGTCGTCGCGGCCGCGTGCCGGGTGGCGGTTTTCCGGGAACAGCACGTGGGACAGACCACGTTCGTCACCGGCGATGGTCAGCACGCCGATCGGGCTGTCGAAACGGTCGAACAACAAGGTCATGTCGGTTCTCCAACGAAAGTGCCGGACAGGTGCCACAGGTGCAGCACGGCATAGGCACGCCAGGGGCGCCACGGTTGCGAGCGCGCTTCGGTCGCGCGTTCGCTCAGGCGTTGGCCCTGCGCATGGCCGAGCACCTGCTGCAGTACCAGGTCACCGGCCGGGAAGGCATCGGGCTGGCCGAGCCCGCGCAAGGCGATGTACTGCGCGGTCCACGGACCGATGCCGGGTAGTGCCACGCAGCGGGAAACGAACTCTTCCAGCGCCTGGCCCGGGCCGAAGTCGAGCGCGCCACTGGCACAGGCGGCGGCAAGCGCACGCACGGTGGCGGCGCGGCTGCGCGGCAGGCCGATTGATTCCAGCGGCGCTTCGGCCAGCAGCTCGGGGGCCGGGAACTGGCGATCGAATTCCGATGGCATGCCCGGCAGGTGTGCGCCATAGGCATCCACCAGCCGCCGCGCGAAGGTCGTGGCCGCAGCGACGCTGACCTGTTGGCCGAGCACCGCGCGCACGCCCACTTCGAAGCCATCCCAGCCGCCCGGGACGCGCAGTCCGGGACGTTCGGCAATGCCGCGCGCCAGCAGCGGCTCTTCGCCGAGCGCGGCGTGGACCTGCTGCAGGTCGGCATCCAGATCGAACACGCGACGCACGCGGCGCACGATGTCCGGAATCAGGCGCGGATCGACCGCGCCCAGCTGCAGGCGCAGTTCCGGGCGCTTCGGGTCGGCGGTGACGCGCAGCAGGGTGGGGCGCTCCGGCGTGCCGAGCACGCGCTGGTAGCTGTCTTCGCCGATCAGCTCGATGCCGGGCAGGCTGCGCTTGCGCAGGAAGGCCAGCATGCGTGGGAAATCCAACGGCGGGCGGTACGCCAGGCGCAGTACCAGGCAGCCGTCATCGGCGGCCAGCGGCTGGTGCTGGCGACGCAGTGCTGTCGGTGCCATGCCGCAGCCCTGCAGGAAGGCCGTATTGAAACGGCGCAGGCTGTTGTAGCCGGCGGCCAGCGCGACGTCGGTCACCGGCAGCGTGGTCTCGGTCAGCAGCTGCTTGGCCAGCAGCAGCCGATGGGTGGCGTGGATCTGCCCTGGCGTTGCGCCCAGATGTTCGACGAACAGGCGCTGCAGCTGGCGCGCGCTGAGTCCGATCTTCTCTGCGAGGTCGGCTACCGGCTGTTCCTGCAGGAAGCCACCATGGATCAGGGCCAGTGCGCGCTGCACGGTCTGCCCGGCCAGTGCCTGCTGCGCCTGCGGTGCCAGCTCGGGGCGGCAGCGCAGGCACGGGCGGTAACCGGCTGCCGCAGCCGCGGCCGCGGTCGGGTAGTAAGTGATGTTGCGCGGCTTCGGCGGCGGTGCCGGGCACACGGGGCGGCAATAGATGCCGGTGCTGCGCACGGCGGTGAAGAACACGCCGTCGAAGCGTGCGTCGCGGGCCAGGCGGGCGCGGTCGCAGGCGGCGGTGTCGAGGGCGAGGGCGGTGTCCATGGCGCCAGTCTAGGCGTGTGCGGGCGGGGATACTCGCCGGATTCGGACATGGATGCTGGAGGGGGTTCTGGCAGGGCTTGCAGCCCTGCACCCGCAACGTCAACGTCAACGTCTCAATCAAAAGCTGGCAGTCCGTGGGATGGCGGGGCGGTGTGGGCTGTCAGGACACGCCGTAAACCCGTCCATGGGGGCTCTATGGCGCCATCCATGGCGCCAACGGTCCTGTCAGCCCACACCGCCCCACCTCTGACAGTTGGTAGCTGCAGTTGGTGGGTGCCGACCGTTGGTCGGCACGCTTTTGCTGTTGGTAGGTGTCGACCTTGGTCGACACGCTTTTTCCCAAGGGTCAGAGGGGGTTCAGTGCCACGCGCTGAATGCGCGGCCTGGACGGGTAGACTGTGGCTCTTGCTCCCATCAATCCCGGTTGCCCGATGTCCGCCAAATTCCGCTGGTTGCCCCTGTTGTGCCTGGCCCTGGCGGGCTGCAGTCAGTTGGAGAATCCGGGCAATGTGACCGCTGCCGACAAGGCGGCGCGTGCGCCGGCCAGTGATGGCGAGAACATGGTGTCGATCAATGCGGCTGACGCGCCGCCACCGCCGGCGCCGCCGCGCAGCCGGGCGGATCGGCCGTGGCCGCAGGCGCAGTTGGAAAATGGTCGTGCCTGGGTCAGCTGCAGCACGGAATATGCCGGTGATGCCGGCGACGGTGTCGAACTGGAAGGCCTGCAGCGCGAGCAGATTTCCCAGGCCCTGGCGCCGTGTGCCGAGCGTGGCCTGATGCGTGTGCGTTACGCCGGCAAGATCAATCCGGGCTTCGCCGAAATGATGTGGCGACTTGCCGTGGTCGCCGATGAACAGAAGATCCACAAGCGCATCCTCGATCTGGACTCCAGCGGCGGTCAGGTGGAATCGGCGATCGTCGCCGGTGACAGCATCGGTGAATCGGGCTGGACCATCTGGGTGCGCGAAGGCTCGATCTGCCACAGCGCCTGCGTGTTCGTGCTGGCCGCTGGTGACAACCGGCTGCTGTCGGGAAAGGTCGGCATCCACCGCATGATGCGCATCAGTTCCAAGGCCACTTCGCGCGCCGAGCTCAACCGCGAGCTGCACGAGGTCTACGACAACGTAAAGGACTACCTGCAGCGCAACGGCGTGGCGGTGGGCGTGGCCGATCTGATGATGACGGTGCCCAACCGCAGCCTGCGCCTGCTGACGCCGGACGAACTGCGCCAGTACGGCCTGGACGGCACCAACGCGGTGCAGGACGACCTGGAGCGGATCAAGCAGATGCGTGCCTGTGGTGACGACTTCGTGCAGCGCAAGGACGCGTTCCTGATCGCCTTCGACCAGCAGTGCAAGCACGAAGGCGCCGACATGGAATCGATCAACAGCTGCGGCCAGGCGTTGAAGCAGCGCTTCGGCTTCCCCGATGCGGTGTGCCCGGAAGAAAGCCCGCTGTCGGAAATCGATGTGGCAACGTTGCCGCCGGCACCGTCGGAGCCGCCGCCGGTGGCCGAACATGCGCCAGCAGACACCGGCACGCCTGCCGCGCAGGCCGATGCCGCAGCGGTGGAAGGCAGCGCCCACGCACGCTGACGAACAGCTCACCGCGCTGGCGTAGACTGCGGTTCTTTCCCGAGAACCGGCGGTGTCCATGAAGCGCGTGCTCCTGCTGCTGTCCCTGCTGCCCCTGACCGCATTGGCGCAGGCACCCGCGCCGGCCACGCCTGCACCGGCACCCGCGCGCCCCGCACCGGCATCGCCGGCGGCTGCGAAACCGGCCACGGCCGGCGCTCCGGCGTTGACTGCCGCGCAGCAGGCGCAGGTGCAGAAGCAGGATGCGGAAATGGGCGCGGCCGCAGTGAAGGCGGCGCAGCTGGTCGATGCCAACCGCGCAGGCGAGTTGTGGGATGGCGCTTCGGCCGTCGCGCGCCGTGCAGTACCGAAGGCCGCCTTCGTCAGTCAGTTGACTGCCGAGCGCACGCGCCTGGGCGCGCTGGCCGGGCGTGGCCAGCCGACCGTCACCCGGGTCAAGTACAGCGCCGGTGCCGCGGTGCCGGAGGGGCTGTACATCAACGTCAGCTTCCCGACCCGTTTCGCCAACAGCGCGCAGCCGGTGCGCGAGCTGGTCTCGTTCCGTTTCGACGAGGACCAGGTGTGGCGCCTGGCCGGTTACAGCCTGCGTGCGTCGGCACCCTGAGGAGATGATCGATGGCAACTGAACTGACGATGCTGGCCTTGTCGGTGCTGCTGGGCTTTGTCTACATCTTCGCTACCTCCACCGTGGTCACCCGCGAGCGCGGGATGAAGTGGAATGCCTCGGCGCGTGATGGCGAAGCCAGGCCACTCAGCCCGCTGGCCGGGCGCCTGCAGCGTGCGCAGGCCAACTTTCTGGAGACGTTCCCGTTCTTCGCTGCCGCCGCCATCGCAGTGGTCGTGGCCGGGCGCGGCAACGACACCACGGCACTGGCCGCGCAGGCCTACTTCTGGGCGCGCGTGGTCTACCTGCCGCTGTATGCCGCGGGCGTGCCCTACGTGCGCAGCCTGGTCTGGGCAGTGTCGCTGCTGTCGATCCTGGCGCTGGTGTTCGCGTTGTTGTGATCCCGGCCTGATCCAGATCAAGGCCGGTCAGGTGCGCGGCGCTATGCTGGCGCGGACTGAATCAACGGCAGGAGGCGCGCATGCGCAGGATGGACGTGGTGGTGGTCGGCGCCGGACCGGCGGGGCTGTGTTTCGCGCGTGCGCTGGCCGGTAGCGGCCTGCAGGTCGGGCTGGTCGAAGTTCAACCGCGCCAGGCCCTTGCCGAGGCCGCCTTCGATGGCCGTGAGATCGCGCTGACCCATGCCTCGCGGCAGAGCATGGAGCAGCTGGGGCTGTGGCAGCGCCTGCCGCAGGCCGAAGTCGCTGAACTGCGCGATGCCAAGGTGATGAACGGCGGCTCGCCGTTCGCGCTGACCTTCGCCAGCAGCCAGGTGGACGGTCAGCCGCTGGGTTGGCTGGTGCCCAACCATCTGATCCGCCGCGCTGCATGGGATGCCGTGCAGGGGCAGGACGGCCTGGAGCTGTTCGACGGGCGCAAGGTGCTGGGCGTGCAGGCCGATGCGCAGGGCCACGTGGTCAAACTCGATGACGGCAGCCAACTTCATGCGCGCCTGCTGGTCGCCGCTGACAGCCGCTTCTCCGCAACGCGCCGCATGCTCGGCATCGGCGCGCAGATGCGCGACTTCGGCAAGTCGATGCTGGTGTGCCGCATGCAGGTTGAGCGTGATCATCACCACACTGCCTGGGAGTGGTTCGGCTACGGCCGCACGATGGCGTTGCTGCCGCTCAACGAAGGCCAGGCATCAGCAGTGATCACGCTGCCACCGCGGCAGATTGAAGAACTGCTGGCGATGGACGAGGTGGCCTTCGGTGAGGCCATCGGTGCCTGCTTCGAACACCGCCTGGGCCGGATGCAGCCAGTGGCCACGCCGCAGGCGTATCCGCTGGTGGGTGTGTACGCGCACCGTTTCGTCGGCGAGCGTTCGGCGTTGATCGGCGATGCCGCGGTGGGCATGCATCCGGTCACCGCACATGGCTTCAATCTGGGCCTGGCCAGCGCGCAGCGGCTGGCGCAGGGCATCGTCGCGCAGCAGCGCCGTGGTGCCGACATTGCCGCTGCCGGCATGCTGGCCAGCTACCAGCGTGGTCACCGGCTGGCGTCGCGGCCGCTGTACGAGGCCACCAATGCCATCGCCAGCCTGTATACCGACGATCGCCGCCCGGCGCGGCTGCTGCGCGCGGCGGGCCTGCGTCTGGCACAAGGCGTGGCACCGTTCAGGCAGCTGATCGCCTCGCACCTGACCCAGCGCGTGGCCTGAACCGGTTCAGATCAGCCCGTTCAGATCAGCCGGCGGCCAGCACCCGGATCTGGCTGTCGGCGAATTCAACCACCTGGCCTGCGCGGATCTTGCAGGCCTTGCGCAGTTCGACCTCGCCGTCGACCCGCACCTGGCCGTCACCGATGACCATCTTGGCCTCGCCGCCACTGGTGACCAGGTCGGCCAGCTTGAGCAGCTGCTTGAGTTCGACGTAGTCACCGTCGAGGTCGAATTCGAGAATCTGCATGGAGCGGGGTTCCTGGGGAAGGGCGCAGCCAGCGGCCGGGCCGGTGAAGAGGGCGCGTATTGTGCGCCAGCTTGGGGCATGACGGTACGCGCACGGCAAGCTGTACGCCTTGTTCAGGATCAATGCGGTATGATTCCGCTCTGAGCGAGTGAAATCTCCTCCAACCGAGCAGCGCCAGGGCACGCGATAAGAAGGGCGCCCAAAGCGCGGACCATCACCTTTTTTATCGCACTGCCAGGAAGACGGCAGTGTCTTCGGAGTTCCCCATGTCCCAAGATTCCCAAGCGCCGCTGCAGTTCGCGCAGCTCGGCCTGTCCGAGCCCGTGATGCAGGCGGTCACCGCCATCGGCTACGAAACCCCGTCGCCGATCCAGGCCGCTACCATCCCGGCGATGCTGGAAGGCCGCGACGTGCTGGGCCAGGCCCAGACCGGCACCGGCAAGACCGCAGCGTTCGCGCTGCCGGTACTGTCCAACATCGATCTGCAGCAGATCAAGCCGCAGGCCCTGATCCTGGCGCCGACCCGCGAACTGGCCATCCAGGTTGCCGAGGCGTTCCAGTCCTATTCGTCGAAGATCCCGGGCTTCCGCGTGCTGCCGGTGTACGGCGGCCAGCCGTACGGCCAGCAGCTGTCGGCCCTGCGCCGCGGCGTGCACATCGTGGTCGGTACCCCCGGCCGCGTGATCGACCACCTGGACCGCAGCACCCTGGACCTGTCCGAGCTGAAGACGCTGGTGCTGGACGAAGCCGATGAAATGCTGCGCATGGGCTTCATCGACGACGTCGAAGCCGTGCTGAAGAAGCTGCCGGAGCAGCGCCAGGTGGCCCTGTTCTCGGCCACCATGCCGCCGCAGATCCGCCGCATCGCGCAGACCTACCTGCAGGACCCGGTGGAAGTGACCATCGCGGCCAAGACCACCACCTCGGCCAACATCCGCCAGCGTTACTGGTGGGTGAGCGGCATGCACAAGCTGGACGCGCTGACCCGCATCCTGGAAGTCGAGCCGTTCGACGCGATGATCATCTTCGCGCGCACCAAGGCCGGCACCGAAGAACTGGCCAGCAAGCTGCAGGCCCGTGGCCTGGCCGCTGCCGCCATCAACGGTGACATGCAGCAGGCCCAGCGTGAGCGCACCATCGCCATGCTGAAGGAAGGCAAGCTGGACATCCTGGTCGCCACCGACGTGGCTGCCCGCGGCCTGGACGTGGAGCGCATCAGCCACGTGCTGAACTACGACATCCCGTACGACACCGAAAGCTACGTGCACCGCATCGGCCGTACCGGTCGTGCCGGCCGCAGCGGCGAGGCGATCCTGTTCGCCACCCCGCGCGAGAAGGGCATGCTGCGCCAGATCGAGCGCGCCACCCGCCAGCCGATCGAAGAGATGCAGCTGCCGAGTGTGGAAGCGGTCAACGACACCCGCATCAACAAGTTCACCTCGCGCATCAGCGAAACCCTCGGCGCCGGTGGCCTGGACTTCTACCGCCAGCTGCTGGAGCGTTTCGAGAACGAGCAGAACGTGCCGGCCATCGAAGTGGCTGCCGCGCTGGCCAAGATGCTGCAGGGTGACACCCCGTTCCTGCTGCAGCCGCCGGTGCGTGCCCCGCGTGAAGAGCGCGCACCGCGCGAACGCTTCGACCGTGGTGACCGCCCGGAACGCGGTGATCGCTTCGACCGCAACGAGCGTGGTCCGCGCTTCGAGCGTGGCCCGCGCCGTGACGACGCCGAAGGTGGTTTCGAGCAGCGCCCGCGCCGCGAGGTTCCGCCACGTGGTGCGCCGGAGCAGGGCATGGAGACCTACCGCATTTCGGTCGGCCACCAGCACGGCGTGAAGCCGGCCAACATCGTTGGCGCCATTGCCAACGAAGCCGGTCTGGAAAGCCGCTTCATCGGCCGCATCGACATCCACGACGACTTCTCGCTGCTGGACCTGCCGGCACAGATGCCGCCGGACGTGCTGTCGCACCTGCAGAAGGTGTGGGTGTCCGGCCAGCAGCTGCAGATGCGTGCGCTGGCCCCGGGTGAAGACACCAACCCGGCCCCGCGTCCGTTCAAGCCTCGCTTCGACAAGCGTGGTCCGGGCGGCCCGGGTGGCCCGCGTCGCGGTGGCCCGGGCGGTCCGGGTGGCCACGGTGGCGACCGCGGCGGTGACCGCGACAGCCGCCCGCCGCGTCGTGACGGCTTCAAGCCGCGCGGCCCGCGCAGCTTCTAAGCCGCACCTGCGGTCCTGAACAACGCCAGCCTCCGGGCTGGCGTTGTCCGTTATGGGCCTGGAAAAGGGGACGGAGGGGATTAAGTCGTTTATGCCCGGCAGTGCGCTTATGCCGAAAACGACTTAATCCCCTCCGTCCCCTTTTCGCATGGCAAACACATTGCCGGTCATAGGCTGGGCCGGTTCCAAGGGAGGTTGTCACCGCAGCACATTCGGGGGGATCCGGGATGGGTAGAAGTGGCACGGACCAGCAGAGCCGGCGGGTGCCGATGACCCGTGGCCTGGGATTGCGCTTTGCGTTGTTGACGGGCATGGCGATCGGGTTGGTCGCGCTGTCCGCGTTGATCCAGGAACTGCAGGCGGCCTCGACGGCCTGGATTGCCGGCCAGGGCTACTGGTCGCGGGGGCAGCAGGATGCGACCGCTGCGCTGAGCCGCTACCTGGCGCGTGGCGATGCGCAGGACCTGGAGGACGCGCGCCAGGCCCTGCGGATTCCGTTGGGGGATCTGCAGGCCCGGCTGGCGCTGGAACAGGCGGTACCGGACGAGGAGAAGGCCCGGCAGGGTTTCCTGCAGGGCGGCAACGCGCGCGCCGATATTCCGCGCCTGGTGTTCTCGTTCCGCTACGCCCGTGACCTGGGAGCATTCCGCGAAGCCACTGCACTGTGGCGGCAGACCGATGGTGATCTGGAGGCTGTGCAGGCCCTGGTCGCCGAGCTGCAACGGAGGCATGCGGCAGGTGAACTGCCCGTGGCCGACCGCAATCGCTACCTGCAGCAGCTGCGGGATCTCGACCGCCGCCTGCAGGTGCAGGCCCAGGCGTTCTCGCAGGCGCTGCTGAGGATGGCCACCATGGTCCGGATCGCCACGCTGATGGTTGGCGGCCTGTCGGTGCTGGTGATCAGCCTGATGGCAGTGGCGCTGGCGCGTCGTGTCGGCAAGGACCTGACCGAGCACGAGAGCCGCTTCCGCGCGGCGTTCTACCAGGCCAATGTCGGCATGCTGAAGCTCGACACCGATGGCCGCGTGGTCGAGGCCAACCAGGCGATGGCGGATATCCTCGACTATCGGCGCGATGTGCTGCTGCAGATGCTGCTGGGTGACCTGCTGATGGAGGGGGAACTGGTCCTCGATGGTGTCGGCCGCATCGACTGGGACCGGCAGCTGCGGCCGAGCGAGCTGCGTTTCCGCCGGAGCGATGGCAGCCTCGTCTGGGGACGCTGGAGCGGTACCGCGGTTCGCAGCTCGGGCGGAGGATTGTCGGTGTTCGCGATCATCGAGGATGTCAGCCAGAACCATGCACTGGCGCGCGAGATCGAGCATCACGCCAGCCACGATCCGCTGACCGGCCTGATCAACCGCCGCGAGATCGAACGCCTGCTGGAACGCGCGTTGCTGCAGGTCCGGACCGACGGTGGTACGCATGCGCTGTGCTACATCAACCTGGACCACTTCAAGCTGGTCAACGACAGCTTCGGTCATGCCGCCGGCGACCAGATGCTGCGCGGTTTCGCCGACTATCTGGTGGCGGCGGTGCGTGATGGCGACTGGGTCGGCCGCCTGGGGGCCGATGAGTTCGCGGTGTTTCTCGCCCACGCCGGCCAGGATGAAGCCAAGCGGGTACTGCAGCGGGTGATCCGCAACCTGGGCCAGGCCACGTTCCCGATCAGCGAGGGCAGCCCGCAGTTGAGCTGCAGCATCGGCGTGGTCGAGGTCAGTGCCGAGGCGCCGGACGCGAACTGGTTGATGAGCGCCGCCGACAGCGCCTGCTATGCGGCCAAGCAGGCCGGTCGCAACCGTGTGCACTGCTTCAACGAGAACCGCATGGCGCTGGAGGAGCGGCGGCAGGAGGCCGAGCGTCTGCAGGGTGTCAGCCTGGCCATGGCGGAGAATCGCATGCTGCTGTACGCGCAGCGCATCGCCCGCGTGGGCGATCCGTCCTACCTGCATTACGAGGTGCTGGTGCGCATGCGTGGTACCGATGGCAGCCTGCATCTGCCCGGTCAGTTCATGCCGGCGGTGGAGCGCTATGGCATGGCGGTGGCGCTGGACCGGCACGTGCTCGGGCTGCTGTTCCGCCACCTGCAGGTCTGCCCGGCACACGTGCGCCAGCTGGGCCTGTGCAACGTCAACGTTTCGGCGCAGTCGATCGCCGAGCCGGGATTCCTCGCCTTCGTCTGCGACCTGCTCGAGCGCAACCGCGCGCTGGCCTCGAAACTGTGTTTCGAGATCACCGAGACCGCGGCGATCAGCAACCTCAGCCAGGCACGCGCTTTCATCGATGCGGTCAAAGCGCGTGGCTGCCGGATGGCACTGGATGACTTCGGCTCCGGCCTGTCCTCGTTCGGCTATCTGCGCCAGCTGCCTGCGGACATCCTGAAGATCGACGGCACCTTCGTGCGTGACATGGACACCGACCCGGTCAGCCACGCCACGGTGCGGGCGATCAGCGAGCTCGGGCGGGAACTGCAGATGGAGGTGGTGGCCGAATGGGTGGAAACCGCCGAGGTGGCTGGCGCACTGACCCGGCTCGGCGTGCAGGGCCTGCAGGGCTACGCGATCGAGCGGCCGCAGCCGCTGGAACGGATGACCCTGAGTGACCTGAGGCCGGTCCGCCTGGTGGCGGTGAAGGGGCCTCCGGCCGCTGGCTGAACGGCGCACGGCGACTTTGGTCTACACATGCGTGGCGTGCCCGGCTGCGATAATGCGCGCCAGGGGCGACGCGCAGTGGGCGCGGACGTAAGCAGGAACAGGATGTGGCGTGGGCGTCAGGCAGTGGCGGTACGAAACAGGGGCGCTGCTGGTCGTCCTGCTGATGGGAGTGTTGCTTCCCGGTCTGGTGCACGCGCGCCTGGCCGAGGCCGGCCGGGATTTCCTGCTGGTTGGCGCACCGACGGACGAACCGACACCCCATCGTAGCTGTACGCCCACGATGCTGGCCGGGCCGCGCGAGCAGGTAGAGGTACCGGCGCCGCCCGGGGGCTGGTCGGGGCAACCCCAGGCGCTGGATGTGTTCAACGTGTTCGCTGGCGAAGTCCGCGTACAGCATGGTGACCGCGAGATCTGCGGCAACATGCACGATGCGCGCACCCGTGATTCGCGCTTCCGCGCCGGCATCGGCCTGGTGGCGGTGCCAGCGGCAGGCAGCCATGAGCCGTTCCTGGTGTCGTGGCAGGCGCCGCTGAAAGCGCGCTGGGTGCCAACCTTGCGGCTGGGGGCGCCCAGTCCGGTCCAGCAGAACGATACCGCCCGCCTGCTGGTGCGCGCGGCCTGCATCGCGGTGGCGATCGCGCTGGCGCTGTCGGCATTGATGGCCTACCTGACCACCCGTGACCGCAGCTTCCTGGTCTACATCGGCGCGACGATCGTGGTGGTGGTGTGGCAGGCGGTTCTTGGCGGCTTGAGCGGTTATCCCGAACCGTGGCTGCCGGTGGGCGAGCGCGGCGCATGGTGGCTGCTGGCGCTGACCGCCGCGACCCAGGCGCTGGTACTGCCCGCTCTGTGGCGCCTCAACGGCGGGGACCGCTTGCTGCCACGCTCGCGGCCGGCACAGCAGGCTGTGCTGTGGGGCCTGATGGGACTGGCCGCGCTGGTGCCGTGGCTGCGCTGGGACACCCTGGCGCTGGTCGCGCAGAGCCTGCAGCTGACCTTCATCCTCGGTTGCCTGTTGTCACTGGCCGCTGGCATGCGTGCCTGGTTGCGCGGTGACTGCTGGGCGTTGGCGGGCCTGGCGGCGCTGGTGCCACTGCTGGTGATGATCGCAGCCGATGCCAGCAGTGCGGGGTGGCTGCTGGAGTACCGGGTGGAAGCACTGCAGCTGTCGGTGACCTGGCTGCTGATGATGGCCGCCTATGCCATGAACCAGCGGTTGGGCCGGCTGCGCCAGCAGCGCGATGAACTGCGCCAGCTGGCCGAAACCGACGGCCTGACCGGGCTGCCCAACCGCCGGGCCGGCCTGCAGCAGCTGGCCCGTCACCTGGCACAGGTCGACCGTGAGCGCGGCCCGCTGGTGATCGGCTTTCTCGACATCGACCTGTTCAAGGACATCAACGACCGCCATGGCCACGCGGTGGGCGACCAGGTGCTGGTGGCGGTAGCGCGAGCCCTGCGCACGGCAGTCCGCAGCCAGGACGAAGTGGTGAGGATGGGCGGCGAGGAGTTCCTGCTGCTGATGCCGGGCATGCCGCGCGAGGCGGCGTCGGCGCGCTTGGACCGCCTGCGCCAGCGCATCACCGAAGCCGGCCAGGCCCTGCAGGTGCCGGGCCTGGAAGTGACCGCCAGCATCGGACTGGCGCAGTGGCGGCCGGGTGAGGATGACCTGGCCGGGCTGCTGCGGCGGGCCGACCATGCCATGTACGTGGCCAAGCGGGCGGGTCGCAACCGGGTGTTCGACGGCGAAGAGCTCGATCCGCCGGCCCCGGCATGAAGCGTAGCGGGCGGCGATGCCGGATAATAGGGAGATGACCACCCGACTCAACAAACATATCGCCGACACCGGCTTCTGCTCCCGCCGCGAGGCCGATCGCCTGATCGCCGCCCGCCGCGTCACCGTCAACGGCCACGCGGCCGGCACCGGTGCGGTGGTGGGCGAGGAAGACCAGGTGCTGGTCGACGGCCAGCCGCTGCGCGCGCGCGTGGCACGCAAGCCCGGCGCCCGCCGCCACGTCTACATCGCGCTGAACAAGCCGGTGGGCGTGACCTGCACCACCGAAACCTCGGTCAAGGGCAACATCGTCGACTTCGTCGGCCACGAACAGCGCATCTTCCCGATCGGGCGCCTGGACAAGGAGTCCGAGGGACTGATCCTGATGACCAGCAACGGCGACATCGTCAACCAGATCCTGCGTGCCGAGAACGGCCACCAGAAGGAGTACCTGGTGGCGGTGAACAAGCCGGTCACCGACGAGTTCCTGCGTGGCATGGCGCGCGGCGTGCGCATCCACGACCAGATGACGCTGCCGTGCAAGACCTCGCGCATCGCCAAGTTCGGATTCCGCATCACCCTGCAGCAGGGACTGAACCGGCAGATCCGCCTGATGGCCGCCGAATTCGGCTATCGCGTGACCCAGCTGCGCCGCGTGCGCATCGACAACATCAAGATCGGTGCGCTGAAGCCGGGCCAGTGGCGCAACCTGACCGAGCAGGAGCTGCAGGGCCTGCTGCCGAAGCAGCTGGACTGGTAACGCGCGGTAGCGCCGGCCGCTGGCCGGCTGCACCAGGCATCGAATGAGCGCGGGATGCCGGCCAGCGGCCGGCACTCCCCGTTGTGCGGATTGCGCACCGGCATCAGCTAGACTCCGCAGTGACCTGCCGGAACGTGACGCTGCATGATCAAGCCCGACAAGCCTGCCAACGAAGCCCTGCGGCTCGAGGCGCTGTACCGCTACCGGATCCTGGATTCGCAGCGTGAGAAATCCTTCGACGACCTGGTCGCGATCGCCAAGGCAGTCTGCGGTACCTCGATGGCGGCGGTGACCCTGATCGACGTCGAACGGCAGTGGTTCAAGTCGATCCAGGGCATCGACGCGGCGGAAAACCTGCGCAGCGAATCGATGTGTGGCCACGCCATCCTGCAGCCGCAGGAAATCATGGTGGTCGAGGACGCGTTGCAGGACATCCGCTTCCACGATAATCCGGTAGTGACCGGCGACCCGCACATCCGCTTCTACGCCGGTGCGCCACTGATCAGTTCCGATGGCCTGCCTCTGGGCACGCTGTGCGTGTTCGATGCACATCCGCAGCACCTGCCCAGCGACAAGGCCGAGGCACTGGCCGCGCTGTCACGGCAGGTGATGCTGGTGATGGAGCTGCGCCGTTTCGCGCTCGACATCCAGAAGCACATGCTGGAACGCGATGACTACGAGCGCCTGCTGTCGGAGTACCAGGACGTGCTGCTGGCGCAGAATGCCGACCTGGCCGAGCAGAGCCGCACCGATGCGCTGACCGGCCTGCCCAACCGCCGCGCAATGGCGGCGGCACTGGAAGAGGCGGTGGTGAAGATCGATGGGCAACCGGGCGTCGCCTGCGTTGCGTTGCTCGACATCGATCATTTCAAGCACATCAATGATTTCCAGGGCCACGCTACAGGCGACCGGGTGCTGGCCGAGCTGGGCGTGCTGCTGCGCTCGCACTTCGCCGGCCGCGGCATGGCGGCGCGCTACGGCGGTGAGGAGTTCGTGGCGGTAATGCCGGGCACCGACCTGCATACGGCCGAACTGCAATGCGAGTTCCTGCGCCTGGCCGTGGCTGACCTGCCGCTTGGATTCCCGGTCACGGTCAGCATCGGTGTTGCCCAGCACCAGCCAGGTGAAAGCGTGGATGACATGCTGGCGCGCGCCGACAAGGCGCTGTACCGGGCCAAGGGCAATGGTCGCAACCGGGTGGAACGGGCGGGCTGAAGCACCCCCAGGTAGATCCACGCCATGCGTGGATGCAGTTTCCGATTCACATCGCGTCGCAGTTCCTGCGATCAGAACCGGGCAGCATGACCTCTCTGTTTCCCCGGATGCCAACCATGCTGCAGACCCTGGCCATCGCCCACTATCGCTCGCTGCACGGGCTGGTACTGCCGCTGCAGCAGTTGAATGTGGTGACCGGCGACAATGGCAGTGGCAAATCCAGCCTGTACCGCGCGCTGCGCCTGCTTGCGGAGACCGCGCAGGGCGGCGTCGCGGCGGTTCTGGCCCGCGAAGGTGGGCTCGGTTCGGCGCTGTGGGCGGGGCCGGAAAAAATGGACCGTCGGGTTGCTGCCGGCGAAATCCCCTTGCAGGGCGGCCCACGTCAGGAATCGGTGGGATTGAAGCTGGGCTTCACCACCGACGAGTTCGGCTATGCCATCGACCTGGGCTACCCACCGCCCAGCCGTTCGGCCTTCGCACTGGACCCTCAGATCAAGGCCGAGGCGATCTGGGCCGGGCCGTTCCTGCGCAGCGCCAACCTGCTGGTCGACCGACGTGGGGCAATGGTGCGGCAACGCCATGCGCGCGGTTGGGATCTGGTCGATGACCGGTTGTCGCTGTTCGACAGTCTGTTCACCCAGGTTGGCGATCCGCAGCGCATGCCGGAAACCATCGCCCTGCGCGAGTACATCCGTCGCTGGCGCTTCTACGACCATTTCCGCAGCGACGCCGATGCCCCGGCACGGCAACCGGCGATGGCCACGCGCACGCCGGTGCTGCATCACGACGGTCGCGATCTGGCGGCGGCCTGGGTGACCATCCTCGAGATCGGTGATCCGGGCGCACTGGCGCGCAGCGTGGACGATGCGTTCCCGGGCGCCACGGTGGGGTTCGAGGAACTGGACGGTCGACTCGCCCTGCGCTTCCACCAGCCGGGGCTGCTGCGGCCGTTGTCGATGGCCGAGCTGTCCGACGGCACGCTGCGCTTCCTGCTGCTGGCCGCGGCACTGCACACGCCGCGCCCGCCGCCGCTGCTGGTGCTCAACGAACCGGAGACCAGCCTGCATCCTGACCTGCTGCCGGCGCTGGCGCGGCTGATCATCGCGGCCAGTGCGCGCAGCCAGGTGTGGGTGGTCTCACACGCCAGCCGACTGATCGCAGCACTGGAGCAGGCGCCCGGCTGTCATTCGCTGCATCTGCACAAGGAACAGGGGCGCACGCTGTTGAGCGGGCAGGGCCTGCTGGATGCCCCGGCATGGCACTGGCCGCAGCGCTGACAAGGCGATTCGCACCCTGCGCGGATACGCTCAATCGGCGATGTTGCGTGCTTCCGACGTACCGAGAATCTCCGGGTGCTGCACCGGCTTGCGGCGGTTCAACAACGGATGCAGGAACACCGCGCCGACGATGATCGCCACGCCCAGGTAGAACCACGGCGTGACTTCGTGCTGCTCGCGCAGCAGCACCACCGCCAGCACCACCGCGTAGACCGGTTCCAGGTTGGTCACCAGCTGCACGGTGTAGGCGCTCAGGTGGCGTAGCGCGACCAAGGCCAGGGCGAACGGCAGCAGCGTGCAGAACCCGGCCAGTACCAGTAGCAGGATGCCGTCGTGCAGGTCCGGAACCACCCATAGTGGGCTGGCCAGCGCCGGCAGCAGGTAGGGCATCAGCGGTGCCAGCAGGGTCAGGGTGAGGGTGCCGGCGCCCAGCTCCAGTGCGGTGACCGTAAGCGGATCGGCGTGGCTGACCATGCGCTTGTTGAGCGAGCCGAACACCGCCACCAGCAGCGCCGATATCGCGCCGATCAGTACACCCAGGCGCATGCCATCGGGCACGCCACCGACCACCAGTGCAACACCCGGCAGCACCGCCAGGCCGAAGGCGAGTTCACGCAGCTGGAACGGTCGCTTGGCTACCCACGGTTCGATGATCGAGGTGAATACCGGCGCCAGCGCGATGCAGGTGGCGGCCACCGAGGCGTTGGCCAGCTTTACCGCACCGTAGAACGTCAGCCAGTGCAGGGCGACCAGCGCGCCGATGCCGGCGTAGCCCGCCACCAGGCGCAGTGGCAGGGTGCGCAATCCGCGCCAGACCCGCGGCAGCAGCGCCAGCATCGCTGTCACCAGCAGCATGCGCCACCACACCAGCGGCAGCGCCGGCAGGGTGATCAACTTGCCGAGGATGGCGGTGACGCCCCACAGCAGGACACAGAAGTGGATCTGCCACAGCGCTTTGCGGGTGTCGGGTGTGCTCATCCGCCTATTGTGAGGCAAGGCG
Organism: Stenotrophomonas sp. 28608_Sma; assembly: GCF_056486185.1. Classification (NCBI taxonomy): domain Bacteria; kingdom Pseudomonadati; phylum Pseudomonadota; class Gammaproteobacteria; order Lysobacterales; family Lysobacteraceae; genus Stenotrophomonas; species Stenotrophomonas sp. 28608_Sma. The sequence goes on from NZ_CM151308.1 coordinate 1,430,487, forward strand.
ATGACCGCAGCGCTATCCGCGTGAGGAATTGCTGGCCCCATCTACCCGCCACTGCAGGGCCATCGCCGCCGCCGGGTTGCGTGCCTTGCCCGCACCAATGCACAGCAGGTAGACCTCGCGCGGTTCTGACGGTGCCGGCGCGGCCTGGCAGGGCAGGTCGTCCACCGGCTCGCCGCGTGACCAGTGGAGCGCGCGTTCGGCCCAGCGCTGCTGCAGGGGTGCCGGCAGACCCTCGTTCAAGCGGGCTTGGCTGCGCTTGATCCGCGCGTAGACGAGGCTGGCACTGACATCGCCGTGTAATGGCGCCTCGTCGCTGTCCTCGATCACCAGCGCCACGCCGTGTCGACGGGCGCAGCAACCAGTGCCGGGCCATGTGCCTCGGCGTTGCGGACCTCCAGCGCATGCTGCAGCGTCACCCCTTCCAGTTGCTTCGGCAGCTGCGCCATCAGGGCACCCAATGCATCAGTATCGGCCGGATGGCGCGGATCGAACTGCCACAGCAACGGCCCGAGCCGGTCACCGAGTGCAATCGCCGCCTGCAGGAAGGGCGCGGCCGCTTCCACCGTGCTGGACAGGTCGCGGCGCTGTACCAGGTACCGTGGCGCCTTCATCGAAAACTGGAAGCCTTCCGGCGTCTGTGCGGCCCACTGCGCGCACTGCGCCGCGGTGGGCGTGCGGTAGAAGGTGCCGTTGATTTCGATGCAACGCAGGGCACGGCTGGCATGGGCCAGTTCTTCACGCTGCGGCAGGCCAACCGGGTAGAAAACGCCGCCGCGCCATTCGGGAAACACCCAGCCACCAATGCCGCAGCGGATCTCCGCCTGCCGGGCGGTCGCGGTCACTGGCCGTGGTCCGCGCGCCACGGGTCGTAGCTGCCGAACCACCACAGATAGCCTTCCGGGTCGGCGCAGGCGTAGCCGCGTCCGCCATAGTCCTGGTCGGCGATGTCGATGACAATGCGGGCACCGGCGGCCTTGGCCCGTGCATAGTGCGCATCGGCATCGGTGACGATCACGCAGGCGTTCTGGGTCTGGCGGCCGCCGACCTCATCAGGCATCGCCGCATGCTGGTTCCACTCGCTTTCCTTGTCGGCCGAGCCGAGCATGATCATGCCGGTGCCGAAGGTCAGCTGTGCATGGAACACCGTATCGCCATCGGCGTAGACGGCCTGGGCATGGAAGCCGAAGGCGCGCTGCAGCCAGTCGATGGCGGCCTGCGCGTCGCGATAGCGCAGGCATGGAATGATGGTGGAGCCGTTGCTCGGTTGGCCGTTCCCGCCCATGACACCCCTCCTATGGCACAGGGCAGGGTGCGCTGCAGACCGTTACCATCGCGCGAAACCCCGGTGACGGCCTGCACATGGCCGCCACCCCTGTTCGGAGATCGTGCTGGATGAAACCCTGGATTGGAGGAGCCGTGCTGCTGGCGTGCACGACCATGGCGAGTGCTGCCACCCCGGCGCAGCTGCAGGACCTGGATGCGACCGTCGAGCGCGTGCGCGCGCAGTTCGACGTGCCCGGCATTGCCGTGGCAGTGGTCAAGGATGGCGAGGTGGTGCTGGAACGCGGCTGGGGCGTGCGCGAGCAGGGCAAGCCGGAACCGGTGCAGGCCGATACGCTGTTCGCCATTGCTTCCAACACCAAGGCGTTCACCGCCACCTCGCTGAACCTGCTGGCCGAGGACGGCAAGCTGAAGATGGACGACAAGGTGATCGACCACCTGCCGTCGTTCCGCATGTCCGATCCGTTCGTGACCGGGCAGATGACGATCCGCGACCTGCTGTCGCATCGCAGCGGGCTGAGCCTGGGCGCAGGTGACCTGCTGTTCTGGCCGACCACCTCCTACAGCAATGCCGAAGTGGTGGAGCGGCTGGGCAAGGTGCCGCTGAAGGGCGGTTTCCGCGAGAGCTATGCGTACGACAACATCCTGTACGCGGTTGCCCAGCAGGTGATCGAGCATGTCTCCGGCATGAGCTACCGGCAGTTCCTGCAGACCCGCATCTTCGACAAGGTGGGCATGGCCGGCACACGCTACAACGCCGATCACCTGAAGCCGGGCGACAAGGCCGCGGTCGGCCACGCCAAGTACGATTTCAAGGACCTGCGTACCGTTGCACCGCTGACCTGGTCGAACAATGCCGGCGCCGGTGGCATCTATTCCAGTGCGCACGACATGGCGCGCTGGATGCAGGTGCAGCTGGACGAAGGCAAGCTGGCCGATGGCACCGCGCTGTTCAGCGACAAGAGCCAGCAGCAGATGTGGCGGATGATCACGCCGCAGTCGATTCCGGCGCCGAGCGTGCCCGAGCTGGCACCGGCGCGCGCCAACTTTGCCGGCTACGGCGAAGGCTGGAGCCTGAGCGACTACCGCGGCCGGAAACTGGTCTGGCATACCGGTGGCTGGCCGGGCATGGTCTCGCGTTTGACCCTGGTGCCGGGCGAGAAGCTGGGCGTGGTGGTGCTGACCAACCAGGAAGTAGGCGCGGCGTTCAACGCGATCACCCTGAGCGTGCTTGATGCTTACCTGGGCGGTGAGAAGCACGACTGGGTGGACGCCTATGCCAAGGCCGTGGCCAAGGGCCAGGACAAGGCCGACGAGGCCTGGGCCAAGCACCAGAGCGCGCGTGACAAGGGCAGCAAGCCATCGCTGGCACTGGCCGGCTACACCGGCACGTTCCGCGACCGCTGGTATGGCGACATGCAGGTCAGTGCCGAGGGCAAGGGCCTGCGCCTGCGCTTCATGAAGACCGCGCAGCTGAGCGGGCGCCTGGAGCATTGGCAGCATGACACCTTCATCGTGCGCTGGGACGACCGTTCGCTCAACGCCGACGCGTTCGTGAACTTCAGCCTGGATCCGGACGGCAAGGTGCGCGAGGTGCGCATGCAGTCGATCTCCGACCTGACCGATTTCAGCTTCGATTTCCAGGACCTGCTGTTCACCCCGGTGAAATGACGCCGCCGGGCGTGGCCCGGCGCTGCCGTTTGACGAATCCCATCGGTAGTGCCGGCCGCTGGCCGGCAACCTGATGATCCCCGGAAGCGTCGCGAGGGGGCCGGCCAGCGGCCGGCACTACCGGAACCGCGGCGATCATCGGCTGGCGTACACACGCGGCGTGGGATACTCCGCCGGCTATTGATGGCGAGGGAATGCGATGTTCCGTTGGTTTGAATCCCTGATTCCGGTGTTCCCGCCCGTGGACGGGCGCATGCCGCCGCGCAAGGTGCTGCCGTTCTACCTGCACTACCTGCGCCCGGTGTGGCCGGTGCTGCTGGCCACCCTGATCGCCGGCCTGCTGCTGGCGCTGGTGGAAGTGGCGATGTTCGATTACCTGGGCCGCATCGTCGACATGGTCGCCGAGCAGCCGGGGGCCGATTTCTTCAAGCGCCATGCCAATGAGCTGGGCTGGATGCTGTTCATCACGGTCATCGCGCGGCCGATCCTGGTCGGCCTGCACAACCTGCTGGTCAACCAGGCCATCGTGCCTGGCCTGAGCAACCGCTCGCGCTGGCTGATGCACAACTACGTGGTGCGGCAGAGCCTGAACTTCTTCCAGAACGACTTCGCCGGCAGCGTGGCCAACCGGGTGATGCAGACCGGTACCTCGCTGCGCGAGTCGGCGGTGCAGATGGTCGACTCGCTCTGGTACATCGTGGTCTACACCGGCACCGCGCTGTACCTGTTCGCGCAGGCCGACTGGCGGCTGATGGTGCCGTTGATCCTGTGGCTGCTGGCCTATGCAGTGATCCTGGCCTACTTCGTTCCGCGCGCGAAGGAACGCGCATGGATCGCCTCCGAAGCGCGTTCCAAGGCGATGGGCCGCATCGTTGATGGCTACACCAACATCCCCACGTTGAAGCTGTTCGCCCATGGCGGACGCGAGCAGGCCTATGTGGCCGAGTCGATCCAGGAACTGGCGGTCAAGCACCGTGCGCAGACCCGCATCACCACCGGCATGGACCTGACCATCGCCATCGTCAACGGTTTCCTGATTGCCGGTACCTGTGGGCTCGCGCTGTGGCTGTGGAACGGTGGCCACATCACTGTTGGCGCGATCACGCTGGCGACCGGCCTGGTGATCCGCATCCACAACATGTCCGGCTGGATCATGTGGACCATCAACGGCATCTTCGAGGACATCGGTACGGTGCAGGATGGCATCACTACCATCGCCCAGCCGCTGACCGTGCAGGACCGCGAGGATGCGGTGCCGTTGCAGGTGACCCGTGGTGGCGTGCACTTCCAGGACATCCACTTCCACTACGGCAAGAAGGGCGGTGTGATTGCCGGACTGGACCTGGTGGTGAAGCCGGGCGAGAAGATCGGCCTGGTCGGTCCTTCCGGTGCCGGCAAGTCGACCCTGGTCAACGTGCTGCTGCGGCTCTACGACCTGGAAAGCGGCCGCATCCTGATCGACGATCAGGACATCGCCCATGTCACCCAGGAGAGCCTGCGCCAGCAGATCGGCGTGGTCACCCAGGACACCTCGCTGCTGCATCGCTCGATCCGCGACAACCTGCTGTATGGCCGCCCCGATGCCACTGACGAGCAGCTGCATGCCGCCGTGGCCAAGGCGCGCGCCGCAGCCTTCATCGATACGCTGGTGGACGGGCAGGGCCGGCGTGGCTACGACGCGCACGTGGGCGAGCGCGGCGTGAAGCTGTCCGGTGGTCAGCGCCAGCGCATCGCCATCGCCCGCGTGCTGCTGAAGGACGCACCGATCCTGGTGCTGGATGAGGCGACCTCGGCACTGGACTCGGAAGTGGAAGCGGCGATCCAGGACAGCCTGGACCAGCTGATGGGCGGCAAGACGGTGATCGCGATCGCGCACCGGCTGTCGACCATCGCACGCATGGACCGGCTGGTGGTGATGGACCAGGGCCGCATCGTCGAGACCGGCACCCACGCCGAGCTGATTGCGGCCGGTGGCCTGTATGCGCGGTTGTGGGCGCGGCAGACCGGTGGTTTTGTGGCTGCAGACCAGTAGACCCACGCCATGCGTGGATGCATTCCTTGGGGTCGGAGGCCCGCATGATTCGTTCTCTACGCCCCCTGCTGCTGGCGCTGGTGCTGGTCGCCACAGCCGCAGCCGCTGCATCGCCATCAGTGGAAGGCGAAGCCCTCGAGCAGGTCATCCTTCTCAGCCGCCACAACCTGCGCGCACCGGTGGTGGCATCGGGCGCGTTGGCCAATGCGACTCCGGAGCGCTGGCCGAGCTGGGACGTAGGCGCCGGCGAGCTGACCAACAAGGGCGGCGTGCTGGAGGTCTACATGGGCCGTTACATCGGCCAGTGGCTGCGGCAGGCAAAGTTGCTGCCGGCAACGGGCTGCCCGCAGCCGAGCGACTTCCACGCGCACGCCAACAGCCTGCAGCGCACCCAGGCCACCGCGCAGTTTTTCGTTGCCGGTGCGTTCCCGGGCTGCCACGTGACGGTGGAACAGCGCATGCCGCTGGGCACGATGGATCCGTTGTTCAATCCGGTGATCCACAACGGTGATGCGGCCTTCCGCGAACGCGCGTTGTCGGCGATGCAACAGGCGCAGGCCGCATCGGATCTGGCACCGGCGCTGGCGGCGGTGGAGGCGATCACCCGCTACCCGCAGTCGGCTGCGTGCGCAGGCCGCAGCGAATGCCACCTGACGCCGGCCGATTCCATTTTCAGCGCAGAGCCGGGCAAAGAACCGCGTACTTCCGGTTCGCTGGCCCTGGCAAGCGGGTTGGTCGATGCCTTGTTGATGGAGCACTACCAGGGAAGTGGCATTCCCGGCGAAGGCTGGGGCCGATTGAACACGGAGGACCAATGGCAGGCGCTGGCGCAGGTCCGCAACCACTACCAGGACATCCTGTTCGGAACACCCGAGGTGGCGCGGGACGTGGCCGCGCCGCTTTTGGCAAGAATAAACGGGCTGTTCGAAGATCCGGCGTCACCGAAGGTGAGCCTGCTGGTCGGCCACGATTCCAACATCGGTTCCGTGCTGGCGGCGCTGGGAATCACGGACTACACGTTGCCGGGCCAGTATGAGAAGACACCGATCGGCGGCCTGCTGCAGTTCGAGCGCTGGCGCGACCGCCAAAGCGGTGGCGAGCGCTTCCGCCTGGCCTACGTCTACCCGACCACCGCGCAACTGCGAGATGCGCTGCCGTTGAGCGATGTACAGCCACCCGGTCGGGTGGAGCTCGCGCTTCCCGGGTGTGGGCAGAATGGATGCAGTGACGTGCAGTTCGAGCGCGTGCTGCATCGCGCGGTGAATTGAATGCCATCCACGCATGGCGTGGATCTACTGGCAGGCGGGTAGTAGATCCACGCCATGCGTGGATGGGTCCATCCCGGGACGCCGAACAGAAAACGGCCCGGGTTTCCCCGGGCCGTTCCGTTTCCAACTCACACTTGCGCGATCACTCGATCGGCTGGTCCAGCATCAGCTGGCGTGCGAAACGCACCGGCGGGGCGCCGTAGGACAGCATCTGGTCGTGATAGGCCTTGAGGTTGAACTTGTCACCCAGCTTGTCCTGCATCGCCTTGCGGGTGTCGAAGTGTTCCTGCGCACCGACGAAGTAGGTCGGCAGCTGTGCCGAGGTCAGCTGCGCGCGCACCCACTTGCCCGAGGCTTCGCTTTCCTGCTGGAAGGCGTCATGGGTCATCAGGTGCATCGCCTTTTCGCGATCCCAGTTGTCCACGTGCACGCCCTGGTCGAGGATCGCGTTGGAGATCGTGCGCAGGTAGAACTTCAGCTGCACCAGGTGGAACAGCGGGTCGTTGTTGAGGTAACCCTGCTCCTGCATCATGCGCTCGGTGTAGACCGCCCAGCCTTCGGCGAACAGGCCCGAACGCAGCACCGCACGCAGGGTGGAGGGGAACTTGGCCGAATGCCAGCCTTCCAGGTAGTGGCCCGGGGTGCCTTCGTGGATGCTCAGCAGGTGGATCATGCGCGAGTTGTACTCACGCAGGAACGAGTCGACCTGCTTGTCGTTCCAGTCGTCCGGAATCGGCGACACGGCGTAGAAGGTCTTCAGGTTCTTGTCCAGCGGGCCCGGCGAATCGCAGTAGGCCACGGCCACGCCACGCTGGAATTCCGGCATCAGGATGATGTCCACCGGCGCGTCGGGCAGGGTCATCAGATCGTGCTCGCGCACGAATGCGGTGGACTGCTCCAGTGCGGCCTTGGCATCGTCGACGACCTTGTCGCGTGCCGGCTTGTCGGCGTAGGCCAGCTCCAGCGCGGCCTCGATCGCCTTCTGCTGCTGCTCGTCGGTCGGCTGTGCCGGCATCTCCGGTGCGCCCGGCTTGTCCTTCAGCACGGTCTGCGCGATGCCGTACATGTCTTCGCGCACGCGCTTGAGTTCGGCGCGTGCTCGCTCACCGATCTCCTGGCGCGACAGCGACGAGTTCAGCGCGAATTTCAGCTTCTGGTCGTACTTTTCCGCACCGATGCGGAAGTCGCCCTTGGCGTTCGGCACCAGGGTCTTGTCCAGCCAGGTCTGCTGTTCGTCCACGGCCTTCTTCAGGCCATCGATGGCGGCCTGCAGGCGCTGCTGGTCGGCCTGCGGCAGTTCGCCGATGTGCGGGGTGATGAAGGTATCGACGATGCTGAGGATGCCCTTGTTCTGCTTGGCCACCGTCTCGGCGTGGATCTTCGGCACGCGGGCCGGATCCAGGTTCTCGCGCGCCTGGGCGAAGATCGCCGGCAGCTTTTCCATACGCGCGGTGGCCGACTTCAGGCGCTCCGGCAGCGGCGCGAACTCGCGCGCCATCAGGCCGTAAATCGCGCTGCCGGCGATGCCGTTGTACAGCTGCGGGTCCCACTTGCCGGACTGCAGCACTTCGGCGTTCCAGATTTCCGACTGCAGCTGGTTGCGCAGGATCGCCGCGTCCACCTGGTTCTCGCGGCCCAGCTTGGCCACCTCGATCTTGTCCAGCTCGCCCAGCAGCGCCTTGTAGGCGGCCAGGGTCTTCTGCTGGCCGGCGGCGCTCAGGTCGTCGATCTCGCTGTCGTAGCGGTGGTCACCGATCTGGGTGGCGCTGACCGGCGAGAGCTGCATCCAGGTGTCCAGGGCGCGCTTGGACAGGTCGGCGAAGGCGGCATCAACAGCCGCGTCACCGGCCTGCTGGTTGGCGGCCGGGGTGGAACCGTTGGTCGGGGCGTCGGCCGGCTGGCAACCGGCCAGGGCGGCGACCAGGGCGAGGGCAAGAAGATGCGGGCGCATCGGCGTTCCTGTACAGGGTCAAACCCCGAGCATAGGCCCCCGGGGCTGCTTTGTCCCCGTGCCATAGGATTACCATGGGCGCAGACAGGGACTCTCCAGCGGAGCGCAGGACATGGAATACCAGGGAAGCTGCCATTGCGGCAGGATCGCATTCACCGTACAGGCCGAGACGCCGATCAGCGATGTCATCGACTGCAACTGCTCGATGTGCCGCCGCCGCGGCAGCCTGCTGTGGTTCGCGCCGCGTGAGGCGTTCCAGCTGACCACCGATCCGGCGGAGGTGGCCACCTATCATTTCAACAAGGCGCATATCGATCATCACCATTGCCGTGAGTGTGGCGTCGCGCCGTACAGCGAAGCGGTGGACCCGCGCACCGGTACGCCGATGGTGGCGGTGAACGTGCGCTGCGTGCCGCAGGTCGATCTGGCCACATTGGCCGTCATGTCCTACGACGGAGCGGCACTGTGAGGCCGCTGCACGCGTGGACGCGCGTGGTGGCGATGCCATTGCTGCTGGTTGCATTGGCAGCCTGTGCCAAACACGGCGATGCGGCGGCCGATGCAGGCGCCACTGCCGCCGAAGCAGCCGTTGCTTCACCGGAAGGCGCATTCCTCGCCTACGAACACGATGTGCAGGTGCAGCTGGAAGCGGCGCAGATCGCACCGCGCATCCAGCAGGTGGCGCAGGCCTGCCAGAGCGCGAAGTTCGGTGACTGCGCGGTGCTGCAGGTCGATCAGCGCAGTGGCGAGCAGCCCAGCGGCGAGGTCAAGGTACGCATCGCGCCGAAGGGCACGGAGCCGTTGATCGCGTTGGCCGGTGAGGGCGGCACGCTGCAGTCGCGCAACACGCGTGCCGAGGACCTCGCGCAGGCCGTGGCCGACACCGCGCTGACCAAGGCGCGGCTGGAGAAGGAACACGCGCGGCTGCTGGCCTACCAGGACCGCAAGGACCTGAAGATCGAGGACCTGATGGCGATCACCACGCGGCTGTCGGAGATCGAGGCGGGTGTCGAGCAGGCCAACAAGGATGCCGCGCAGCAGCGCCGGCGCATCGATACCCAGCTGGTGACGATCCACTTCGATACCACCTCCGGCCAGCGCAGCCGCAGCGAGATCGGTGAGGCGCTGAGCGAGTCGGGCAGCATCCTCAGCACCAGCGTTGCGTTCCTGATCCGCGCGGTCGCAGCGTTGCTGCCGGTGGGCGTGCTGGCCCTGGTCGTGGCCTGGGGTGTGCGGGCGTGGTGGCGTCGCCGCCGCCGCAGGCTGCCGCCCAGCCTCTGAGGTGAAGGTTGATGCCGGCAACCCGCCGGCATCAGCCCTCGTCGGTCTCGTACTCGACGAACACGTCCAGCTCCAGTGCCAGTTCCTGCACGGCATCGCGCACCTTCTGCGCGGTGCTTTCATTGCCGACTTCCACTTCCAGTTCGTGGATGCCCGGGCCGATGTCATCGGACAGCCCGGCCGAACTGGAATCGTCGTCGTCCATGTGCGGCATCAGGTCGTCGGTTTCCTCGACATGTTCGATGCCGTCCAGGCCGAGCAGCAGGTCGCTGATGGCACGGGCGTCGTCTTCGGTTCCGGTGATGCGCAGTCGCAGCATGGCCATGGCGTCGATACGGTGTGGGGTTGCCTGCAGCCTAGCCAGCGTGAAGCAAAGAACGGGTGAGGGCGCAGTCAGGCGCGTGTGGCCGGGCGCCCGAGCAGGCTTTCCGGCAACGCGGGAATCGGCGTGCGTTCGTCCTGCGCCTGCTCCAGCAACCAGTCGATGAACAGGCGCGCGGCGTGGCTCGGCGGTTGCCCTTCGGCGTGCACTACGTGATACGCATAGCGCGCTTTCAGTGCCGGGCCGGGCAGGCGTACCACTTCGTAGCGCTGCAGGTAGGGCTGCGCGATGTGGGTGCGTGCCAGCACCGCGCCCATGCCGTACACCGCAGCACGCATCGCATCGGTACTGTCGGCGAAGGTGTGCATCGGCGGCAGTGGCGACGGCGGGCGCACGCCGGCATGGCGGAACCAGTCACGCCAGCCCTGCGGCGACAGATCGGTCAGCAGCGGCAGGTCGGCGATGCGCGCCGGATCGACCAGCGCTTCGACTCCGGCCAGTGCCGGTGAGGCCACCGGGAACAGGTAGTCGTCCATCAGGTGCTGCGCACGCAGGCCCGGCCATTGGCCCAGGCCATAGCGGATACCGACTTCCGGGCCGTTGTCGTCGTAGCGGTCCAGACCGCTGCCCGTGTGCAGTTCGATGCGGATGTGCGGATAGGCCTGGGTGAAGCGTGGCAGCCGTGGCAGCAGCCAGCAGTAGGACAGCGAGCGCAGCGTGGTGATCCGCAACGGCACGCTGTCGGCATCCGGTTGCAGGTGATGGGCGACGGCCGCGACATCGGAGAAGGCGGCGCTGGCGGCGTCGGCCAGCTGCCGGCCCTCGGCAGTCAGGCGCACGCCACGGGCGTGGCGCAGGAACAGCCGGGTCTCCAGCACCTCCTCCAGCCGGCGCACATGGTGGCTGACCGCGCTGGCGGTCAGGTGCAGTTCCTGCGCGGCCTGGGCGAAGTTCTGGTGGCGCGCGGCGACCGCGAACACGGCCAGTGCGGGGAGCAGGGAAGGGCGTAGCTGCATGTCGAGCCTCAAACCATATTTGTGGCTGGCAGCGATACTACGCGCTTGTGCGGCGGGCGTCTGCGCCCGATCCTGTCTGCCTTGGCGAGGAACAGACGATGGACGGAGGCAGGGCATGAATGCGGTCCCACAGGTGGCCGAGCGCGACTGGCGCACGCCGCTGGAATTGACCCTGCTGGGCGCCATCTGGGGCTGCTCGTTCCTGTTCATGCGGGTGGCGGTGCCGTCATTCGGCCCGTTCGCGCTGGTCGAGGTGCGGCTGGTGCTGGGTGCGCTGGTGCTGCTGCCGTTCCTGTGGCGGGCGCGTGCGCAGTTTCCGCCGCGGCGCTGGCTGTGGCTGGCACCGATCGGCTTGATCAACTCGGCGCTGCCGTTCGTGCTGTTCGCCTATGCCGCCGAACAGGCACCGGCCGCGATCGGTGCGATCTGCAATGCGATGACGGTGCTGTTCGCCGCGCTGATCGCCTTCCTGTTCTTCGGTGAGAAGATCGGCATGCGCCGTGCGGGCGCGTTGCTGGTCGGATTCGCCGGCGTGGTGGTACTGGCCACGGCCAAGGTCTCTGGCCTGAGTATCGGCACCGCGGTGCTGGCCGGTGCGGCGGCCTCGCTGCTGTACGGTCTGGGCGTGAACCTGGTGAAGCGGCACATGACCGGGCTGCCGTCGGCGGCTGCTGCGGCGGCAACGCTGTCCTGTGCTTCGCTGTGGATGCTGCCGATGGCGGTCAGCCACTGGCCGCAGGCGGCGATTCCGGCCAAGGCGTGGGGCGCGGCGATTGCCCTGGGCGTGGCCTGTACCGGCCTGGCGTTCCTGATGTTCTATCGTTTGATCGGCCGTATCGGCCCGTCGCGTGCGTCGACGGTGACCTACCTGATTCCGCTGTTCGGCGCGGCGTTTGCGTGGTTGTTCCTCGGGGAAGCGGTGACGGTGCAGATGCTGATTGCGGGTGCGTTGATCCTGGGGAGCGTGGCGGTGAGTCAGAAGGGCTGATGCGTTGGCGTTTTGCGCGTGGCGCGTGCTGAAGGTGCTTCATCGTTCATGGGCGTTACTTTTCTTTGTACGCAAAGAAAAGTAACCAAAAGAAACGTTCCGCCGGTCACGAGCCGATGCTGCGCATCGGTGCCCTGCGCTCCTCGGCCCGTCGAGGGACGGCGCGGGAACTCGCTGCGCTCAGACACCCGCGCCTCTTCGCCCTCGCCGGACCTGCGGTGCTCGGCTCGCTCAAGGCGGACCCAGATCAAAGGCCACAGCTGCACCCAGTAGATCCACGCGATGCGTGGATGCTTTTGCGGTTGATCTTGACCTTCCAGTCCGCCTTGAGCGAGCCGAGCATCGCAGGGGAATCAGGGGCGAAGAGGCGCCGATGTCCTGTAGAGCCGACTGCTAGTCGGCTGACTTCCTCGCGCCGTCCCCTGATTCACCGAGAAGCGCAGGGGACCGGCGTGCGAAGCACGGCGGCTCGCGACCTGGCGGCGCGTTTCTTTTGGTTACTTTTCTTGATGGCGCACCTCCCTGTGCGCCACCCTCCGGGCCGGCTGCGCCGTTCCGCGCTGCTCCTGCAGCGCGGCGCGCGTACAAAGAAAAGTAACGCCCATGAACGATGAAGCACCTTCAGCACGCGCCACACGCAGAACCCGCGACGGCGTTACTTCACCGGCACCGGAACATTGCAGAGATCGATATGCCCCGCCGGGCGCTTGTAGAAATCATCCACGCGATTGCGACGCGCCTCCACCGTATCGGCGAACGTCTTCGAATCGGTGCGCAGCACCTGGATCGGCGTGCGCTCGGCCGCCGGCACATCGCTGGCGCGGCGGATCGACACGATCGGCGTGCGCAGCTTCGGGTCGGTGTAGAAGCCCATCGGCGCCGGGCCGCGCGGGATCGCGCTGAGCAGTTCCATGCCCTTCAATACGCGACCGACCAGGGTGATGTTGCGGTCCAGCTGGCGCGGCGACTGGCCGGTTACCACATAGAGTTCGGCGCCGATGCTGCTGTCTTCCTCGTTGCTGCGGCCCGCGCCGAGCATGCCGTAGCAATGCGCCAGCCAGGCCTTGCCGGCCTGCGGGTCCTGGCCGACCGGGAAGCCGTCGACGAATCCAGTCTGCGCCGCCCAGCCATCGCGATCCGGCAGCACGCTGACCTTCAGGCCGGCGCTGGCGCGTTCGAATTCGGCCGGCAGCTTGCGCGCGGCGCTGCCGAACGGCTTGGCCTTGGCCGCGTCATCGGCATCGGCATCGCCGAACTGCACCACGAAGTTGTCCTGCGAGCGGTAGATGCTGGTGCCGTCCCAGAAGTGCTCGCGGGCGAAGGTCTGGATGTTGGCGACATGGCGCGGGGCGAACTGCGGCGCCAGCTCGATGATCACCCGCCCGGCCGGCAGGTCCATGTACAGCAGGTTGGCCGGGTCCGGGGTGCGCCAGTCGCTGGCCGCCGAAGCATCAAGAATCTGCTGCGGACTGCGGTAGGGCGTGGCCGCGCTGGCCATGACGGGCAGCAGGCAGGACAGGGCGAGGGCGGTCAGGGCAAGGCGACGACGGTGCGGCATGGGATCCCCGGAACATGAACGAGGCTTCGATTCTGCGTGAGCGGCCCGGCCACGCCAACCGGCAGAGTGACTAACGACACATTCGCTATACCGAACTTCGCACTACTGTGGACTTCAACGTAGTGGAGGGCCGGTCATGTCCGAGGACGATGTCCACCTGAAGAAGTTCCAGAAGGAACTCAGCGCTGGAACGGTGTCGCTGGCCCTGCTGGCGGTGCTGGCCCGGGCTGGGGAGCCGCTGTACGGCTACCTCATTGCCAAGGAGCTGGAGCGGGTGGGCGAGGGCGTGCTGAGCGGCAAGCAGAGCGCGCTGTACCCGGTGCTGCGCAATCTGGAGGGCGCCGGCCTGCTGGAAAGCCATGTGGAGCCGTCCAGCAGCGGGCCGCCGCGGCGCTACTACCGCATCAATGAACGTGGCCGCGAGGTGTTGGCGCAATGGCGCCAGGCCTGGCAGGCCACCCGCGATTCCGTCGATTCCGTGTTGGAGGGGGTACCACAATGAACGACCCGAGCCTGGCAGGCAGTGCCCTGCCGACCACCATTCCGCAGTACCTGGCGCAGCTGCGCGCGGCGCTGGAAGGCGCCGACCCGGCGATGGTGCAGGACGCGCTGTACGACGCCGAGGAATACCTGCGCTCGGAGCTGGCGGCGCAGCCCGGCCGCAGCGAGGCCGAGGTGATCGCCGACGTTGCCGGCAGCTACGGTGCGCCGGAAGAAGTGGCCGAGATCTACCGCGAGACCGAAGTGACGGTGAATCGCGCGCTGCGCACGCCACGTGCGGATACCACGCCGGTGCTGCGTGCTGCGGCGGAAGCCAGTGGCGTCGAGCCGGCCGCGCCGCCGCCGGCGCCGGTGCAGCGCTCCCTGCTGGCGCGCTTCTTTGGCGTGGTGACCGACCCGCACACCTACGGTGCGCTGTTCTACATGCTGCTGTCGCTGGCCACCGGCATCTTCTTCTTCACCTGGGTGGTGACCGGCCTGTCTTTGTCGCTGGGCCTGTTGATCCTGATCATCGGCATTCCGCTGACCGTGCTGTTCTTCGGCTCGGTGCGCGGGCTGGCGCTGCTGGAAGGGCGGCTGGTGGAAGCGCTGCTGGGCGAGCGCATGCCGCGCCGCCCGCGTTACACCGACCGCAGCCGCACGTGGCTGCAGCGCATCGGCGACATGTTCACCGATGGCCGCACCTGGCTGACCCTGCTGTATTTCGTGCTGATGCTGCCGTTGGGCGTCATCTACTTCACCATCGCGGTGACGTTGCTGTCGCTGTCGCTGAGCCTGATCTGGGCGCCGGTCGCAGCGATCTTCAGTGGTGACATTCCGGGCGTGTACGTCGACGGCGTGAACGTGCTGCCGATGGCGGCCTCGCCGCTGGTGGCGATCGTGGTTGCCGCCGTGGGCGCGTTGCTGCTGCTGCTGACGATGCATCTGGCACGCGGCATCGGCAAACTGCACGGGCTGATCGCCAAGAACCTGCTCGTGCGGCTGTAAGCGGGAATCCACGCTTCGGTAGGCTTCGCTCTGGTAGGTGCCAACCTTGGTTGGCACGATCCATCAGTGCAGGGGCGCTTGGCGGAATTCGCTTCGGTAGGTGCCAACCTTGGTTGGCACAATCCATCAGATACCGGGATTCAGGGTAGAGCGCCAACCAAGGTTGGCATCTACCAGGGCATACCGACCAAGGTCGGCACCCACCCTGGGCGAGTTACCCCGCCTTTCGCCGCAACGGGGTGACGTTGCTCTTCTTCTTCGTGACCTTCGCCGCCGGTGCTTCGGCATGCGCGGCGAAGAAATCGCGCACCTTCGGGTACACCACTTCGCGCCAGCGACGGCCGCTGAAGATGCCGTAGTGGCCGGCACCTTCGACAATGAAATGCTCACGGCGGTCAGCGTCGATGCCGGTGCACAGCGCCTGCGCCGCTTCGGTCTGGCCGAGGCCGGCGATGTCGTCCAGCTCGCCTTCGATGCTCAGCAGCGCGGTATCGCGGATCGCCGACGGATCGACCTTCTCGCCGTTGACCACCCACTCGCCACGCGGCAGCAGGAAGTCCTGGAACACCACGCGGATGGTATCGAGGTAGTACTTGGCCGGCATGTCCAGCACCGCGTTGTACTCGTCGTAGAAACGACGGTGCGCGTCGGCGTCTTCCAGGTCGCCCTTGACCAGGTCGGTGTAGAAGTCCCAGTGCGAGCTGAAGTGGCGGCTCGGGTTCATCGACAGGAAACCGGCGTGCTGCAGGAAGCCCGGGTACACGCGGCGGCCGGCGCCGGGATAGCTGGCCGGCACGGTGTGGATGACGTTGTTCTCGAACCACGACAGCGGGTTCTGCGTGGCCAGGTTGTTCACTGCGGTCGGGCTGCAGCGTGCATCGATCGGGCCACCCATCATCACCAGCGTGCGCGGCGTCGGCTCGCCACGGCTGGCCATCAGCGAAACCGCAGCCAGCACCGGTACGGTCGGCTGGCACACACTCACCACGTGCAGGCGCTCCACGCCGAGGTGGCGGATGAACTCCTGGATGTAGGCGATGTAGTCGTCCAGGCCGAACTCGCCTTCGCTGGCCGGCACCATGCGCGCGTCGACCCAGTCGGTCACATACACGCGGTGGTCGCGCAGCAGCGTGCGCACGGTGTCGCGCAGCAGCGTGGCGTGGTGGCCGGACAGCGGCGCCACCACCAGCACGAACGGCTGGTTGAGCATGGTGTGCAGCTGGTCGGCTTCATTGCTGTGGCGCTTGAAGCGCAGCAGCTTGCAGAACGGCTTGCTCACTTCCTCGTGCACGACGATCGGCACGCGCTCGCCATCGACGTCGATTTCGTTGATGCCCCACTCGGGCTTCTCGTAATCCTTGCCGATGCGATGGAAGAGTTCATTGACCGCCGCCAGGCGATCAGCGCCGGGCATCTGCGACCACCAGTGGCCCTGGTTGGCGAAGAACCTGGCGTTGGCCTGGGCCTGGTGCACCCAGGGGGCGAGCAGGTTGCGGGTCAGTTCGTGCAGTTGATAGAGCATGACGACCGAATATGTATGGTCATATGTTGCCGCGCAGCATATCCCATCCGGGTGTCCCGCAGGTTAAGTTGGCTGAAAATAATGAATCCGGATTCATATCCGTTCCAGCGCGGCCGCATCGCCTGCCAGGGCGGGACCGAGCCAGCAATGCGACCCTACCGGCTGCAGACCGTGCCGGGCCAGCGTCCGCCGGTACCAGCGCGCCGGGCGGGCCTGGAAACCCTCGTGGTCGCCCTCGAACGCGTCCTCGGCGGCGAAGGTCTCCAGGAAGGCCACGCCGCCGGTCAGCTCCGCCACGCCGGCCAGTCCGGCACGCAGCTCACGGTCGGGCACGTAGTGCATCACGTCCGAGCAGATCAGCAGGTCGACCGGGGCGCAGGGCCGCAGCCAGGCGAAATCACCGAAGCGGGCCAGGTGCAGGTTGCGGGTGCGGCCGTAGCGGCGCACAGCGTACTCGCTGCTGTCGAAGCCGAGGTATTCGACCTTCGGACGCAGCTTCAGCAGGGGCGCACGCCAGGCGCCTTCGCCGCAGCCGATATCCAGTACGCTGCGGATCGGTCGCTCCAGGTAGTACTCGGCGCTGGCCACAGCCAATGCCACCTTGCGTGCCAGGCGGGCGCTGCCACCGATGTCGGCACGTCGGTACCAGCGTTGGAAGTAGGCGGCGTCGTAGGTCTTGTCCATGGGGCGGTGCACGATCGGGGAAAACGGCGCCTATCGTACGGTGTTGCGGCGTGCCATGCGTCGATGTGTCGCGGCGTGCGTGCCTGCGGCGGCCTTGTCACGGCATGCGAGAATGGCCGCCAACCTACGCCAGCCACCGGAGCGAGCGCATGCAGAGCTATTACTGGGTCAAGACCTTCCACATCGTGTTCGTGGTGGCGTGGATGGCCACGGTGTTCTATCTGCCGCGCATCCTGGTGAACCTGGCCGAGACCGCTGGCCAGCCGGCGGTGACCGAGCGCCTGCAGCTGATGGGCCTGCGCCTGTACCGTTTCGGCCACTCGATGTTCGGCCTGGCGTTCCTGCTGGGCCTGGTGCTGTGGCTGGGCTACAAGGTCATTCCGGATTTCCCGACGATGGTTGCCTCGGGCGGCGCCGGTTGGCTGCATGCCAAGCTGGGGCTGGTGGTGCTGCTGCTGGTGTACTTCAGCTGGATCGGGCGCCTGCTCAAGGGCGTGGCCAAGGGCAGGGCGCTGCCGTCGTCGCGCGCGCTGCGCTGGATCAATGAGATCCCGCTGCTGGCCTTCATCCCGATCGTGTGGCTGGTGCTGGCCAAGCCATTCTGAGATCCCGCTATCCGTAGAGCCATGCTTGGCTCTACGGGTTCGCGTGATTCTTCGCCAAAGCAGAGGCATCCACGCGTGGCGTGGATCTACTGGTGCAGCTGTGGCTTTTGATGTTCAGGTCCGCCATGAGCGAGCCGAGCATCGCAGGTGAAACAGGGGCGAAGAGGCGCTGATGTCCTGTAGTGCCGACTGCTAGTCGGCTGACTTCTGCGCGCCGTCCCCTGATTCACCGAGAAGCGCAGGGAACCGGTGCAAGGCACCGGCTCGCGTTCGGCGGCGTGTTCTTTGGTTACTTTCTTGCACGAGCAAGAAAGTAACAAGCCGATGAATCAGGCCGCTTCGTACGTTCCGTAGCTGCGCAGGCGGGCGTAGCGCTGTTCCAGCAGCTGCTCGGTGGACAGCTTGTCCAGCGCGTCCAGTTCGTTCAGCAGCACCGCCTTCAGGCGCTTGGCCATCTGCGTCGGGTTGCGGTGGGCGCCACCGGTCGGCTCGCGCACGACCTTGTCGACCAGGCCCAGGCTCTTCAGGCGCGGGGCGGTCAGGCCCAGCTGTTCGGCGGCATCCTTGGCCTTGCCGGCGTCCTTCCACAGGATCGAGGCGCAGCCTTCCGGGGTGATGGTCGAGTACACCGAGTACTCCAGCATCACGGTGCGGTCGCCCACGCCCAGCGCCAGCGCGCCGCCGGAGCCACCTTCGCCGATCACGGTGCAGATGATCGGCACCTTCAGTTCGGCCATCTCGATCAGGTTGCGTGCGATCGCTTCGGACTGGCCACGCGATTCGGCATCGATGCCCGGCCAGGCGCCGGCGGTGTCGATCAGGGTCAGCACCGGCAGGCCGAAGCGCTCGGCCATCTTCATCAGGCGCAGGGCCTTGCGGTAGCCCTCCGGCTTGGGCATGCCGAAGTTGCGCTTGATCTTTTCCTTGGTGTCACGGCCCTTCTGGTGGCCGATCACCATCACCGCACGGCCGTTGATGCGTGCCAGGCCGCCCATGATCGCCTTGTCGTCGGCGAAGGCACGGTCGCCGGCCAGCTCCTGGAACTCATCGAACATGACGCGGAGGTAGTCTGCGGTGTACGGACGCGACGGATGACGGGCCAGCTGCAGCACCTGCCACGAGGTCAGGTTGCGGAAGATCTGCGCGGTGCGCAGGCGCAGCTTGTCCTGCAGCGCGTGCACTTCCGCCTCGACATTGACCGCCGGCCCGGCACTGGCGTTGCGCAGTTCCTGGATCTTGGCTTCCAGGTCGGCGATGGGTTGCTCGAAGTCGAGGTAGTTCGGATTCATCGGAAGCCGTCGTGTAAAGAAGAGGGGAATTCTAGCCGAATGCGTGCAAACCACCCGTACGCCTTCGTCTGGAAGGCGACGGTAGCGCAGCCGGGCAGGGGGCGCCAGTCAGCTCAGGGCACCACCAGGGCGCTGCGGCCCATCAGCTGGCTGCGCTGGGAAACGAAGTCGTTGTAGGCCTCGTTGGCCTCCCGGCCCAGCCCGCTGCCCAGGGTGGCGGTGGCCGAGGTGAAGGCCATCTGCGCGGCGAAGTCCTGCTTGCGCAGGGCCTTCTGTTCATCGGCGGTGGTGGCCTTCAGCCAGCGCGCATAGACCTCACGCAGCGGCGCGGCATGCGCCTCGAAGGCCGGCACCAGCGCCGGCAGGCTGGCCGGGGCCGGTTCCAGGCTGAACGCCGGGGCCACGTAGCCGGCCGGCTGCTCGCGCTTGAACGCACCGGGCTCTCCCATGCCTTCTTCCACGTAAGCGATGAAGTCCGGCGCGGTGAACACCTTGGCCACGATCTGGCCACCACTGGCGTCGACGTGGGCCACCACCTTTTCCTTCGGGAAGGGCTCGCGCACGCCGTAGGTCCAGGTCTTGTCGATGAACAGGTCGTGGCGCTTCTCGAACGGGCCTTCGAAGTCGACGCCGCCCAGCTCGATGCCGGCCTTGCCGGTGCCGAAGTTCTTCAGCTTGCTCTCGTCGGTGACGTAGATCTCGCGGGCGATCACGTACTCGCTCAGGGTCGGGTTGATCAGGCCACCACGACCGTCGACGTAGACGATGAAGCGCACGTCGCCGAGCTTTTCGGTGTGCAGGCGATGTTCGCCGACGGCCAGCGAAATCGGGCGCGAGCCCTGTGCGGCCACCGGCAGGTCCTTGCCATCGATGCTCAGTGCCAGCGGCGTGTCGGTCGGGTTGTCGATCTGGAACTCGACCTTCGAGGGCGAACAGGCGGCCAGGGCCAGCGCGGCGGCGAACGGGAACAGCAGGGTCTTCATCGGCAATCGTCCTTGATACATGGAACGGGAAAGCAGGGGGGTCAGCAAAACCAGGGAGCCAGCTTCAGCTGGCCCACGGCGGGCTGTAGCGCACCTTCAGGGTGCGCACGGCCGGGTCGGCGCGCAGCGCCTCCATCAGCTTGGAATCGATGCGTACCGCGCTCTGCCCGGACACATCGAGCATGCCGGCGACGCCGCCGTGCGGCCCCTTCAGCAGCAGGTCCAGGCGCAGCGGCGTGCGGCCGGGGCGATGGCGGTCGAGCAGGGCGTCGATGCGCTCCCAGACCGGGCGCTGCTGGCGCAGGTCCAGGCGCAGCGAGAGCCGGGTGGCGTAGTTGGCGCAGACTTCGTCGAAGTCCCAGCACTGGCGGATGCGCAGCGCGAAGCCGCCGTTGAACTCGTCCTCGCGCAGGCCACCTTTGACCACCAGGATGCGGTCCTTGGTCATCAGGTGGCCGAACTCGGCCATCGCGTCGGAGAATGCGCTGCACTCGACGCGGCCGCGGCCATCCTCGAGCTGGATGAAGATCTGGCTCTCGCCCTTGCGGCGCACGCCGACCACCTGGCCGGCCAGCACGGTCTGTACTTCCGGGCGCCAGCGCTTCTCGCCGCCGCCGCCGCCGCCGCCACTGTTGGCGCTCCAGATCTTCTCCACCGAGCCCAGGTCGTTGCCGACCAGGTCGCGCACATCGTCGCGCCAGGGATCGAACGGGTGGCCGCTGAGGTAGAAGCCCAGCGTGTCGCGCTCGCCGTTCAGGCGCTGCAGCAGCGGCCATTCCTCGGCTTCAGGCAGATCCAGCTGGATCGTGGTCGCGCTCGGGTCGGGGCCGCCGAACAGCGAGTTCTGCCCGGACGCACGTTCGCGCGCCATCTGGTCGGTGGCCTTGATCACTTCCGGCAGCTGCAGCATCAGCGAGGCGCGGTTATGCCCGAGCTCATCCAGTGCGCCGCAGTTGATCATCGCTTCCAGCGTGCGCCGGTTGAGCTTGGCCGATCCGACGCGGGTGCAGAAGTCGAGCAGGTCCTTGTAGTCGCCACCCTTCAGGCGCTCGTCCACCACCGCTTCGCAGGCACCCTGGCCGACGCCCTTGATCGCGCCCAGACCGTACTGGATGGTGTCCGGGGTGACGGCTTCGAACATGAAGGCGGAGTGGTTCACCTTCGGCGGCAGCACGGTCAGGCCGAGGTTGCGCACTTCGTCCAGGAAGCCGACCACCTTCTCGGTATTGTCCAGGTCCGAGGACAGCGTGGCCGCCATGAACTCGGCCGGGTAGTGGCGCTTCAGCCACGCGGTCTGGTAGCTGACCAGTGCATAGGCAGCGGCGTGCGACTTGTTGAAGCCGTAACCGGCGAACTTCTCCATCAGGTCGAAGATCGCATCGGCCTTGGCTTCGTCCACACCGTCCTTGGCCGCACCTTCGCGGAAGATCTCGCGGTGCTTGGCCATTTCGGCCGGCACCTTCTTGCCCATCGCGCGGCGCAGCAGGTCGGCGCCGCCCAGCGAGTAGCCGCCGACGATCTGCGCCATCTGCATCACCTGCTCCTGATACACCATGATGCCGTAGGTGTCCTTCAGGATCGCTTCGGTGCGCGGATCGGGATAGATGATTTCTTCCTGGCCGTGCTTACGCGCGTTGAAGGACGGAATCAGGTCCATCGGGCCGGGGCGGTACAGCGACACCAGCGCGATCAGGTCTTCGAAACGGTCGGGGCGCGCGTCCTTCAGCAGGCGGCGCATGCCCGAGGATTCGAACTGAAACACCGCGCCGGTATTGCCGTTGGCGAAGATGTCCTTGTAGGTGGGCGTGTCGTCCAGCGGGATCGCGGCGATGTCCACCGGCGGAATGCCGGCGCGCTCATGGCGCTTGTTGATCGCCTTCACCGCCCAGTCGATGATGGTCAGCGTGCGCAGGCCGAGGAAGTCGAACTTCACCAGGCCCACTTCTTCCACGTCGTTCTTGTCGAACTGGGTGACCGGGTTCTTGCCGAGGCCGTTCTCGTCGTGTTCGGCGTACAGCGGGCAGAACTCGCTCAGCGGTTCGGGCCCGATCACCACGCCACCGGCGTGCTTGCCGGCGTTGCGGGTCAGGTCTTCCAGCTGCAGCGCCAGATCGATCAGGTCGCGGACATCGTCCTCGGTCTCGTAGCGCTGGATCAGTTCGGCCGACGCCATTTCCGAGCTCGGGCCTTCCTTGCCCTTGCCCAGCGCATCCTTCAGGTGGATGCCGAGGATGTTCGGGATCAGCTTGGAGACGCCGTCGACCAGGCCGTACGGGAAACCGAGCACGCGGCCGGAGTCGCGCACCACCGCCTTGGCGGCCATGGTGCCGTAGGTGATGATCTGGCTGACGCGCTCGCGCCCGTACTTGCGCGCGACGTAGTCGATCACCTCGTCGCGGCGGTCCATGCAGAAGTCGATGTCGAAGTCGGGCATCGACACGCGTTCCGGATTGAGGAAGCGCTCGAACAGCAGGTTGTACGGCAGCGGGTCCAGATCGGTGATCTTCAGCGCCCAGGCCACCAGCGAACCGGCACCCGAACCACGGCCGGGGCCGATCGGAATGCCCTGGTTCTTGCCCCACTGGATGAAGTCGGCCACGATCAGGAAGTAGCCCGGGAAGCCCATCTTGATGATGGTGTTGAGCTCGAACTCCAGGCGCTCGAAATACTCTTCGCGGGTCTTGCCCGGCGCCAGTGGATTCTTCTCCAGGCGCTCTTCCAGGCCATCGCGCGACATCTTCTGGATCCAGGTGTCCAGGGTCTCGTCGTCCGGCACCGGGTAGTTGGGCAGGAAGTAGGTGCCCAGCCGCATCTCGATGTTGCAGCGCTCGGCCAGCGCCAGCGTGTTGTCGATCGCATCGGGGATGTCGGCGAACAGCGCGCACATCTCCTCGGCCGACTTCAGGTACTGCTGGTCGCTGTATTCGCGCGGGCGCTTGGGGTCGTCCAGCACGCGGCCGGTGGAAATGCACACGCGCGCTTCGTGCGCGCTGAAATCCGTCGGCGACAGGAAGCGTACGTCGTTGCTGGCCACCACCGGCAGGCCACGCTGGCCGGCGGCCATCAGCGCGAACTGGTTGAAGGTTTCTTCGCCCTCGCGGCCGGTGCGGGTCAGCTCCAGGTGCAGGCCGTCGCCGAACACGCGTTGCCAGTCGGCCAGCTGCTGCTCGGCCAGTTCATGCTTGCCGTCCAACGCCAGGCGCCCGGCCAGGCTCTGCCGGCCGGCCAGCGCGAACAGGTTGGCATTGCCGGCCTTCAACCAGTCCGGGTGCACGGCCACGCCGCCTTCCGGACGATGACCTTCCATCCAGGCGCGGGTCAGCAGCCGCGACAGGCTCAGGTAGCCCTCACGGTCGCGGCACAGCAGGGTCATCCGCCACGGGTCCTGGCCTTCCTCGGCGATCAGTACATCGGCGCCGGCGATCGGCTTGATGCCCACGCCTTCGGCGGCCTTGTAGAACTTGACCAGGGCGAACAGGTTGTTGAGGTCGGTCACCGCCAGCGCGGGCAGGCCGAGCTCGACCGAGCGCGACAGCAGGTTGGCCTGCTTGGCCTTCTTCGGGTCCGCCTGGTCGGGCTTGGCCGGCACGCGGATGGTCGAGTCCGCCAGCGAGAACTCGGTGTGGACGTGGAGATGTACGAAGCGGGAGTTGGACATGCCGGACCAGGTTGGAGCGCGCGGGCCCCGGGTGCTGACGGAAGATCGTCGCCGGGGTCGGGATGCGCTGGAGTGCCCGGTCAGGGTAGCGAGGGCAGGGGGAAGCGACAAGGACTTGACGGTGCGCCGATTGCGCGAATGTCGCCGGGCATGGCCCGGCGCCAGCGGAGGCGTTCACATTGCCGTGAAAGCGCCGGACGATACCCGGCAGCCGTTGTTCAAGCGATGGCTGTGATCGCGGGGGCTGGCGCCGTTTCCAGGCACTCGCGCACCGGGGCGAAGCTGCGCCGGTGCTCCACGCAGGGGCCGTGCTCGCGCAGGGCGGCCAGGTGGGCCGGGGTGCCGTAGCCCTTGTGCTGCTCGAAGCCGTACTGCGGATGGCGGGCATGCACCTCCTGCATGTAGCGGTCGCGCGAGACCTTGGCCAGGATCGAGGCGGCCATGATCGCGCGGTCGATGCCATCGCCGCCGACCAGCGCCTGCGCCGGCAGTACCAGACCCTTGGGCACCACGTTGCCATCGATGCGCGCGAAGCCGGCCACGTGGGCGACCGCTGCGACCACGTCGCGCATGCCCTGCAGGGTGGCCTGGTAGATGTTCAGACGGTCGATGGTGTCCACGTCCACCAGCACCACATGCCAGGCCAGGGCGCGCTCGATGATGCGGTCATGCAGCTGCTCGCGGCGCGCCGCGGTCAGCTGCTTGGAATCGTCCAGGCCGTTGATGCGCGGCCGTGCCGGGTCGAACACCACGGCCGCCACCGCGACCGGCCCGGCCAGCGGGCCACGACCGGCTTCGTCGACGCCGGCGACCAGGCGCTCCGGCTCGACCACCGCCGCGCCATCGAACAGGGTCAGGCTGGCCGCTGCGGCGTGGCGGCGGCTCATGCCTGGGCCTGGTCGCGCATCAGCAGTTCGCCGACGGCGTCGGCGGCACGTGCCGACGCATTGCGGCGCAGGCGCTCATGCAGGCGGGCATAGGTGTCCTGCAGGTCGGTCACCCGCTGCGGGTGGTCGAACCATTGCTGGATGGCCGCAGCCAGCTTGTCCGGCGTGCAGTCATGCTGCATCAGCTCCGGTGCCAGGTCCTGGCCGGCCAGGATGTTGGGCAGGGCGAAGCGGTCGACCTTGATCAGGCCGAATGCCTTGACCAGACGGTAGGTCAGCTCGTTGACACGGTAGCCGACCACCATCGGCCGCTTCACCAGCATCGCCTCCAGGGTCGCGGTACCGGACGCCAGCACCACCACGTCAGCCGCGATCATGGCGTTGCGCGCCTGGCCGTCGAGCACATGCGAGTATGCGACCGGCAGCGCCGAGCGCGACAGCTGCTCTTCGATCAGCCGCTTGCATGCGGGGTTGGCGGCAGGCACCACCACGTGCAGGCCGGGGATGCGCTCGGAGACCTGCCAGGCGGCTTCGAAGAAGGGTTCACCGAGGCGCGAGATTTCGCCCAGGCGGCTGCCTGGCAACACTGCCAGCACCTTGGCCGACGTCGGCAGGCCAAGCGCGGCGCGCGCTTCCTCGCGGTTGCCCTGCAGGGGGATGTCATCGGCCATCGGATGGCCAACGAAGCGTGCGTCGATGCCGTGCTTGGCATAGATCGGGGGTTCCATCGGGAACAGGCACAGCACCAGGTCAGCGCTGCTGCCGATCTTCTCGGCGCGCTTCTCGCGCCAGGCCCAGACCGAGGGGCTCACGTAATGCACGGTGCGCACGCCGCGCTGCTTCAGCCAGCGTTCGATGCCCAGGTTGAAGTCGGGCGCGTCGATGCCGATGAACACGTCCGGTTGCCATTCCAGCGCACGCTGGCGGAACGCGGAACGCAGCTTGAGCAGGCGTGGCAGGTGGCGCAGTACTTCGGTCAGGCCCATCACCGCCAGCTCGCTGGCATCGTGCCAGGTCAGGCAGCCGGCGCTGCGCATGGCATCGCCACCGATGCCGGCGAATTCGGCATTCGGAAAGCGTGCCTTCAGCTCGCGCACCAGGCCCGCACCCAGCAGATCACCGGAGGCCTCACCGGCCACCAGTGCGATCCGCAATGGGCGCTCGCTGAGCACCCGCTGCGCGGGGACGCTGCCGGCCATCGAGGCCAGCGGAATCACGGCGGCGCCGGCCGGCGCCTGGCCGGTCGTGCTGCTCATCGCAGCAAGGGCCTCTCGGCGTGCTCGATGAAGTCCAGCATGGCCTTCACGTCATCGCTGTCGCGTGCCTGTTCGGTCAGCTGCACCTTGGCTTCGGCCAGTGGCAGGCCCGCCACGTACAGCGTGCGGTAGGCACGCTTGATGGCGGAAATGCGCTCGGTGTCGAAGCCGCGGCGTTTCAGGCCTTCGCTGTTGATGCCGCGCGGGCGGCCCAACGAATCGGTGCCGACCATGGTGAACGGCGGAACATCGCCATTGGTCAGCGCGCCCATGCCGAGGAAGGCATGCGCGCCGATCCGGCAGAACTGGTGGGCCCCGGCGAAGCCGCTGATGATCACGTAGTCACCCACGGTCACGTGGCCGGCCAGGGTGGTGTTGTTGGAGAACACGCAGAAGTTGCCGACATGGCAGTCATGCGCCACGTGCGTGTAGGCCAGCATCCAGTTGTCGTCGCCGATGGTGGTGATGCCGCCGCCGCCGCCGGTGCCACGGTTCAGCGTGACGAACTCGCGGAACACATTGCGGTCGCCGATCACCAGCTCGGTGCGCTCCCCTGCATACTTCTTGTCCTGCGGTTCGCCACCGACGGCTGCGTGGCCGATGAAGCGGTTGTCGCGGCCGATCTTCGTCGGGCCGTGGATGCTGCAGTGGGGGCCGATCACCGTGCCGGCACCGATTTCCACATCGGCCCCGATCAGGGTGAACGCGCCCACCTGGACGTCATCGGCCAGGCGCGCGGCCGGATCGATGACGGCGGTCGGGTGGATCCGCGGTGCGTTGTCAGTCATTCCTGCCTCCAGTGGATCAGCCCTTGGCGCCGGCGCACATGACTTCGGCCGAGGCAACGACTTCACCGTTGACCTTGGCTTCGCCGTAGTACCAGCCCATGTTGCGGATCAGGCGCTTCATCTGCACATCCAGCATCAGCACGTCGCCGGGAACGACCTGCTTGTTGAAGCGGGCATTTTCCACCTTGACCATGTAGAACAGCTTGGACTGCGCATCGCGGCCGAGCGTCAGCTGGGTCATCACGCCACCGGCCTGCGCCAGCGCTTCGATGATCAGCACGCCGGGCATGATCGGGCGGCCTGGGAAGTGGCCCTGGAAGAACGGCTCGTTGATGCTGACGTTCTTCTGCGCAAGGATGCGCTTGGCGTCGATGTCGAGCTCAAGCACCCGGTCCACCAGCAGGAACGGGTAGCGGTGCGGGAGCAGTTCCTGGATCTGGCAGACGTCGATCGGAAGCTGCAGCGTGTCGTTCATTCTTTCTCCTTGCCAGCAGCCAGGACGCGGCGAGCCAATGCGTCCAGCTGCTTGAAGCGCGCGGCGTTCTTGCGCCACGTGCGGTTGTCGGTCAACGGGGTGCCGGACGAGTACTCGCCCGGCTCATGGATGGAATTGCGAACCACCGACTTGCCGGTGATCACGACCTTGTCGCAGATCTCGAGGTGGCCGACCACGCCAACGTGGCCGCCGAGCAGGCAGTAGCGGCCGATCTTGGCGCTGCCGGCGATGCCGGTGCAGCCGGCGATGGCCGAGTGCGCACCGATCTGCACGTTGTGCGCGATCTGCACCAGGTTGTCCAGGCGCACGTCTTCGTCCAGCACGGTGTCTTCCAGCGCACCACGGTCGACGCAGGTGTTGGCGCCGATCTCGCAGTCATCGCCGATGCGCACACCGCCGAGCTGCGGCACCTTGATCCACTTGCCGGCGTCCATGGCCAGGCCGAAGCCATCGGCGCCGAGCACGGCACCGGGATGCACACGAACCCGCTTGCCGAGCTTGACCCGCGTGACCAGGGTGACCCGCGCGATCAGTTCGCAGCCGTTGTCCAGGCTGCAGTCTTCGCCGATCACGCTGCCAGTGCCGATGATGCAGTTTTCGCCGACCACGCTGCGTGCGCCGACGGAGACGAACGGGCCGATATGCGCGCTGGCGGCGACCTGCGCGCTGGGATCGATGACGGCGCTGGGGTGGATGCCCGGCGGGCGCGTCGGCGCGATGTCGAACAGCGCGGCGATCTTGGCGAAGGTGGTGTACGGGTCCTTGGCCACGAGCGCGGCGCCGGGGGCGGCCTCGGCGTCGTCGGCACGCAGGACTACCAGCGAGGCCTGGCTGTCGGCCAGTTGGGCGCGGTAGCGCGGGTTGGCGAGGAAGGTCAGCTGGCCAGGACCGGCATGGGCGAGGGTGGCCACGCCATGGATGGCGGTGGCGGGGTCGCCATGGACCTGCAGGCCGAACTGCTCGGCGAGTTGCTGGGCGGTGTAGGTGGGAGTATTCACGGCGGGAGTTTAACGTGTGACGGCATTGCGGTCATGCGGGGTCAAAAGCGGCGCCTGCCTGATGTCCCGGGGTGATGGCGCAGGGGGCTGCCCAGGACACGCCGTAAACCCATCCCTGGGGGCTCGATGGCGCCATCCATGGCGCCAACGGTCCTGGTCAGCCCCCTGCGCCATCACCAGATGATTTCACGCGAGCGCGGGAAGTAACGGCGGCGGCGAGCAAGTAAAACGAAAACGCCGGGCAGAGCCCGGCGCTTCGCATCCCGTCTGGTGGAGAGCCCCCCTTCTGTTAAGGGGGGCGCGCCAGCGGCGCGGGGGATAGGTGAAATGCGCGGGCAATTCACCGGAGGTGGATCAGTTCTGAGGAACGACGTTCCTCAGAACTGGCCACCGAACGTGAATTGCAGACGTTCGATCTTGTCATCGTCTTCCTTCTTCAGCGGGAAGGCGTAGCTGATCGAGATCGGGCCGACCGGGGCGCGCCACAGCAGGGCCACACCGGTGGACACGCGCAGTTCGTTGGCCTTGAAGTTGTCCACGCCGGTGTAGACGTTGCCGAAGTCGACGAAGGCCGACACGCGTGCCGACGGGCTGTCGAACAGGCGCGGGAAGTAGGCTTCGACCGAACCGACGGTCTTCAGCGAACCACCCAGCGGCTGGCCTTCCGGATAACCGCGGGTCACTTCGCGCGGGCCGAGGGTGTTGTCCTCGAAGCCGCGCACCGAGTTGGTGCCACCGGCGTAGAAGTTCTCGTAGAACGGCAGGCCCTTGGCTGTGACCGAACGCAGGTTGCCGGCCTCGTCAGGCACCATCGCGGTCTTGTCGCTGCCATAGCTGTCGCCGTAACCCACTTCGGCGCGGGTGTTGATGACCAGCGACGGCATGATCGGCCAGTACTTGCTGATCTGGTAGTTCAGCTTGTAGTACTCGATGGTCGAGCCCGGCAGCGTCGTTTCCAGGCCAACGCGCTGATAGGTACCACGGGTCGGCATGAAGTAGTCGTTGCGCGAGTCGCGTGCCCAGCCCAGCTCCGTGCGCCATGCATGGAAGGTCTTGCTGCCCAGTACGTTGATGTAGTCGATGATCGACTGCGGCGTCGAGCCTGGGTAGGTGGTGATCTGGTTGCTGTCGATGCCGAACATCAGCGAGACGGTATCGGTCTCGGTGATCGGCACGCCGAACACCACCTGCGCCGAACCATTGGTGCTGTTGTACTGCGCGGTGTTGAAGTCGGAGTAATCCAGTTCGCGCCAGGACAGGTTGTAGCCCAGCGACACACCGTCATCGGTGAAGTACGGGTTGGTGTAGCTGAAGCCGTAGCGCTGCAGGTAGCTGCTGCGCGAGGCTTCGACCGACACGCGGTTGCCGCCGCCGAGGAAGTTGTTCTGCGACAGCTGCACCGAGGTGGTCATGCCGTAGGACTGCGAGTAGCCCAGGCCGAACACGAAGCTGCCGGACGTGGTTTCCTTGACGTTGTAGACGACGTCGACCTGGTCGTTGCTGCCGCTCACAGCCGGGGTTTCAACGTCCACCGACTCGAAGTAGCCCAGGCGCTGCAGGCGGATCTTGGAGCGGTCGATCGCGGCCTGCGAGTACCAGCTGTTCTCGAACTGGCGCATTTCGCGACGCATCACTTCGTCGGACGTACGCGTGTTGCCACGGAACAGGATGCGACGCACCGATACGCGCGGGCCGGGCACGACCTGCATGTTGATCGCCACGGTCTGCTCGGGGCGGTTGGTGGTCGGGATCGGGTTCACCTTGGCGAACGCGTAGCCGATGTTGGACAGCGAGTTGGTGATGGTGTCCGAGCTGAATTCCAGCAGCGCACGCGAGAACGTGTCGCCGGACTTCTGGATCACCATGCGCTCGACGTCCTCCTGCGGAAGGATCGTGTCGCCGCTGACCTTGATCTCGGAGATCTTGTACTGCGCACCTTCGGTCACGCCGGCGGTGAGGAACATGTCGCGCTTGTCGGGGCTGATCGACACCTGGGTCGAATCAATGCTGAAGTCGACATAGCCGCGGTCGAGGTACCAGGAATTGAGCTTTTCCAGGTCGCCGGACAGCTTTTCCTTGGAGTACTGGTCGTCACGGCGGTACCACGATGCCCAGTTGTGCTCCTTGGACTCCCAGGTCTCCAGGATGTCCTTGCTCTCGAACTTCTCGGTGCCGACCAGGTTGACGTGACGGATCTTGGCCGCCTTGCCTTCCTTGATGGCGATCGCGATGTCCACGCGGTTGCGGTCCAGCGGGCTCACCGTCGGGGTGATCTCGACGTTGTACTTGCCGCGGTCGTTGTACTGGCGGCGCAGTTCCTGGGTCACGCGGTCCAGGCTCAGGCGATCGAAGGTGCCGCCCTCGGTCAGGCCGATGTCGGACAGGCCCTTGAGCAGCTGCTCGGACTTGATGTCCTTGTTGCCGGTCACGGTCAGCTTGTTGATCGCCGGGCGTTCCTTGACGGTCACCACCAGGATGCTGCCCTGGCGGTCCAGCTGCACGTCTTCGAAGAAGCCGGTCTTGTACAGGGCGCGGATGGTCTCGCCGACCTTGTTGTCGGTGACCGTCTCGCCACGCTCCACCGGCAGGTAGGTGAATACCGTGCCCGAGCTGATGCGCTGCAGGCCATCCACGCGGATGTCGCTGACAGTGAAGGGCTCGGCTGCCTGGGCCAGGGCGGGAGCGCCGGTGACGGCGGCGAGGGCGAGGGCCAGCAGGCGGCGATTGGGGAGTCGCGTCATGTCACGTCCGGTAGGAAGGTCGATTTCATTGGTGCGGGATGCCGACGCTGTAGACGGCAACAACGTGGAAAAGTTCATCGCGGGACCAGGCCGAGGATGTCGTTGTAGAACGCCAACCCCATCAGCCCGGCCAGCAACGCCAGGCCGATGTACTGGCCGGCGGCGATGGCACGCTCGCTCAGCGGGCTGCCCTTGACCAACTCGATAAGGTAATACAGCAGGTGGCCGCCGTCCAAGATCGGGATCGGCAACAGGTTGATGATGCACAGGCTGAGTGACAGCAGGGCAAGGAACTGCAGGAACCAGTCCAGGCCGCGTTTGGCCGAGATGTTGGCTACCCGGGCGATGGTGACGGGCCCGGAAACGTTCTGCAGCGAGGCTTTGCCGGTGACGATGCGGCCCATCATGCCCAGCGAATCGGCCGCCAGGCGGCCGGTTTCGCGCACGGCCACGGTGACCGCGTCGAGCGGGCCATAGCGCAGCAGGGTGTCGTAGGGAGGGCTGAACGAGGTCGGGAACTGCACGCCGATCTGCCAGATCGGCTCGCCCTTTGAATCCTTGCCCTGGCGCGGGGTGACTTCCAGCGCCAGGCGCTCGCCGCCCCGCAGGACCTCGATCATGCCCGGGCCGCCGGCGCGGCCCAGCGTCTGGATCTCGCCGATGACCTGGTCGGCGCCGTCGATGCGCTGGCCGTCGATCGCTACGATCAGATCGCCCGGCTGCAGCTGCCCGGCCACCACGGAGTCCGCGGTGAGCGACTCGACCAGCGCCGGTTGCAGCCACGACTGCCAGTACAGGCCAGCCAGGATCGGCACGCGCCGTTCATCGAAGCCGGGGGGCAGCTGCGACAGCGGCAGGCTGCGCACGCGCACCTGGTCGGCCGGGTCCAGCACTTCCAGCTTCACGTCGCGGCGGTCCATCGCGGCGGCGGTCAGCGCCATGCTGGCCTCGCCGAGGGTGACCACCGGGCGCTCGTCCACGCGCAGCACGCGGTCGCCGCTGGTCAGGCCGGCGCTGGCGGCGATGCCGCTGACACGGCCGATGGTCGGCGAATAATCCTGCTTGCCGATCACGAACATCGCCCACAGCAGCAGGATGCACAGCAGCAGGTTGGCGATCGGTCCGGCGGCGACGATGGCGATGCGCTGCCAGACGGTCTTGTGGTTGAAGGCCTGGCCGCGCTCGTGCGGGTGCACTTCGACCTCGCGCTCGTCCAGGAACTTCACATAACCGCCCAGCGGGATGGCGGCGATGGCGAACTCGGTGCCGTGCCTGTCCCGGCGCGACCACAGCGGCCGGCCGAAGCCGACCGAGAAGCGCAGGATCTTGACCCCGCACAGGCGCCCGACCCAGTAATGCCCGAACTCGTGGAACGTGACCAGCAGCCCGAGGCTGACAATCATCCACCAGACCGATCCGATGAAGTCAGTCATGCAGGCTCACAGTGGCGGGCAGTGGCGGCGTCGTCATGCTGGGCGAGGCGGTCGTTCAGGCGGCGTCGATGGCGTTCAGGGTCAGCTGGCGTGCCCGCTGGTCGGCGGACAACAGGACGCCCAGTGTATCGGCTGGCTGGGTCGGCAGTGTTGAAAGAGCGTTAGCAACCAGCTCCGGGATGGTCAGGAAACCGATCCGGCCCTGAAGAAACGCTGAAACCGCCTCTTCATTGGCAGCGTTCAGCACCGCCGGGGCGGTGCCGCCGGCCTGCATCGCCTGCCAGGCCAGGGCCAGGCAGGGGAAGGCGTCGGTGTCCGGGGCCTCGAAATCGAGCCGGCCCTGGGCCAGCAGATCCAGTCCGGATACGCCCGATTCAATGCGTTGTGGCCAGCCCAGGCCAACGGCCAGTGTGGTGCGCATGTCCGGCAGGCCCATCTGCGCCAGGGTTGAGCCGTCCACGAACTCGACCAGCGAGTGGACCAGGCTCTGTGGGTGCACCAGCACTTCGATGCGCTCACCGGGGATGCCGAACAGGTGGTGGGCCTCGATCACTTCCAGGCCCTTGTTCATCAACGTCGCCGAATCGACCGAGATCTTCGGCCCCATCGACCACTTCGGGTGGGCAACGGCCTGGGCCGGGGTGACCTGGGCCAGTTCGGCGCGGCTGCGGCCACGGAACGGGCCGCCGGAGGCGGTCAGCAGGATGCGGCGTACGCCGGCACCATCGACGCTGGCATCGCGCGAGCGCAGGCACTGGAAGATCGCGCTGTGTTCGCTGTCGATCGGGATGATCTCGGCGCCGGCGCGTTCAGCGGTGCGGGTCAGCAGCTCACCGGCCAGCACCAGCGATTCCTTGTTGGCCAGCAGGATGCGCTTGCCCGCGGCGGCGGCGGCCAGGGTGGAAGACAGCCCGGCCGCACCGACGATGGCGGCGACCACGGTGTCGCAGGCATCGCTGGCGGCCAGCTGGTCCAGCGCGGCATGGCCGGCATGCGCCTCGGTGGCCAGTCCGGCATCGCGCAGGCCATCGCGCAGCTCAACGAACAGCGATTCGTCGGCGATCACCGCGTGCGCGGGCCGGTGCTGGCGGCACAGTGCCAGCAACGCCTGCACCTGACGACCGGCGGCCAGCACGGTGGCCTGGTAGCGCTGCGGGTGGCGGGCGATCACGTCCAGCGTGGAGGCACCGATCGAGCCGGTGGCGCCGAATACGGCGACCCGGCGCAGGTCTGCGACAGCATTCATGGTCAGAACCCGAAGATTTCCTTGCCGAGTGCGAACACCGGCACTGCAGCCAGGACGCCGTCGACACGGTCGAGTACGCCACCATGGCCCGGAATCAGGTGGCCCGAGTCCTTGGCGCCCGCGTGGCGCTTGATCAGGCTTTCGAACAGATCACCCAGCACCGAGGCGAATACGGCCACCACCGAAGTGATCAGCAGGCCCGGCAGGTGTGCGGTATCGATGCCGGCCAGCCAGCCCAGGCCGACGGCCACGGCGACACCGGCCAGCAGGCCGCCGAACAGGCCTTCCCAGGTCTTGTTGGGGCTGATGCGCGGGGCCAGCTTGTGCTTGCCGAAGTGACGGCCGGCGAAATAGGCGCCCGAATCGGCCGCCCAGACCAGTGCCAGCGCAGCCAGCAGCCACAGGTGGCCCTGCTTGCCCGGCGGATCGCCGCCGGCATGGATCAGCACGAGCGCGGCCCAGGCCGGAACGATGGCCAGCGTACCGGCCAGCATCTTCACGATGCGCGAGGGCGCCGACGGTTGCGCGCCGAAATTGAAGAAGCGCAGCCAGACCAGCGCCGCCAGCCACCAGGCAACACCGGCCAATGTGGTGATCTGGAACAGCACCAGCGTGCTGCCATCGGCCCACACCAGCAGCACCATCAGCAGCAGGTTCAGTACCAGCAGCACGGTGCGCGCCAGGGTGTCTTCGATGCCGGCCAGCTTCAGCCACTCCCACAGGCCGATCAGCAGAACCGCAGCGGCCGCCGCTGCCAGCCATTGGGTCGGCAGCAGCAGGATCGCGGCAATGGCGACCGGCGCCATGATCAGCGCGGCAAGGACTCGGGTCTTGGTCATGGGCTGGAAGTCTCGGTGGCCAGTGCGGCGATCTGGGCGCTGGTCAGGCCGAAACGACGCTCACGGCTGCCGTAGGCGTCCAGCGCCTGCTGCAGCAGGGCGGGATCGAAGTCTGGCCACAGCGCCTCGGTGAACCACAGCTCGGTGTACGCCAGCTGCCACAGCAGGAAGTTGCTGATGCGGGTGTCGCCACCGGTGCGGATGAACAGGTCCGGTGGCGGCAGGTCGGCCAGGGCGACCTGGCTGCCCAGCAGCGATTCGTCGATCTGTTCGGGCAGCAGGCGGCCGGCGGCGACTTCAGCGGCCAGCGCGCGCGCGGCACGGGCGATGTCCTGGCGGCCACCGTAGCTGGCGGCGATCGACAGGGTCAGGGTGGTGTTGTCTGCGGTGCGCTGCTCGGCCAGCTGCATGCGGCTGACCAGCCCGGCACCGAAGCGTTCGCGCTCGCCGATGAAGCGCACGCGCACGCCACGCCGATGCAGCTCGTCCACTTCGCGGTCGAGCGCGCCGAGGAACAGCTTCATCAACGCATCGACTTCTTCCTGCGGCCGGCCCCAGTTCTCGCTGGAAAACGCGAACAGGGTCAGCGCCGGAATGCCCAGCTCAAGGCAGCGCTCGATGGTGCGGTTGACCGCACGCGCGCCGGCCCGGTGGCCGATCACGCGCGGACGACGGCGCTGCTGTGCCCAGCGCCCATTGCCATCCATGATGATGGCAATGTGGCGGGGCAGGGCGGCCGGCAACGGAGGCGGGACTGAAGGCATCGACTTCAGACCGACAGCAGTTCTTTTTCCTTGTCGGCAACGACCTTGTCGACGTCCTTGATGTTGGTGTCGGTCAACTTCTGGATGTCGTCCTCACCGCGCTTCTTCTCGTCTTCGCTGATCGCCTTGTCCTTGACCAGCTTGGCGATTTCCTTGTTCGCGTCCTGACGGATGTTGCGGATCGCGATCTTGGCGCCTTCGCCTTCCTTCTGCACCTGCTTGGCCAGCTCCTTGCGGCGCTCTTCGGTCGGCGGCGGCATGTTGATGCGGATCGCGGTGCCCAGGGTGTTCGGGGTGAACTCGGCGTTGTAGAGACCCTTTTCGATCTCCTTGATCATGCTCTTGTCGAACGGCGTGACCAGCAGCGAGTGGGCGTCGGCGTTGGAGATCGATGCGACCTGGTTCAGCGGGGTGCTGGCGTTGCCATAGGCGCTGACCGTGACGCGGTCCAGCAGGGCCGGGGTGGCGCGGCCGGTGCGGATCGAGGTGAGGGTGTGCTTCAGAGCGTCGATGCTCTTGGCCATGCGCGTCTGCGCGTTGTTCTTGATGTCGTTGAGCATCGCCCGGTCCTGGGTGTAACTGGAATCGGGCGATTATAGGCGAATACGGGACGCTGCCGGGCCTGAATCGGCCCGCAGCTCGCCTGGCGCTCAGGCTCAGGCCGGATCGCGGCCCTGGACCAGGGTGCCGATGTTCTCGCCGTTGAGGATCTTCAGCAGCTCACCGGGCTGGCCCATGTCGAATACGCGCATCGGCAGGTCGCTGTCGCGGGCCAGCGCGAAGGCGGCGGTATCCATCACTTCCAGGCCGCGGCGGATCACTTCGTCGTAGCTCAGGCTGTCGAAGCGGACCGCGTCGCTGTACTTGTTCGGGTCCTTGTCGTACACGCCATCGACCTTGGTGGCCTTCAGCAGCAGGTCGGCACCGATCTCGATCGCACGCAGCGCGGCGCCGGAGTCGGTGGTGAAGAACGGGCTGCCGACGCCGGCGGCGAAAATCACCAGGCGGCCCTTTTCCAGGTGGCGGATGGCGCGGCGGCGGATGTAGTCCTCGCACACGTCGTTGATCTTGATCGCGCTCATCACGCGGGCCTTGGCGCCCAGCTTTTCCAGGGCGTCCTGCATGGCCAGGGCGTTGATGACCGTGGCCAGCATGCCCATCTGGTCGCCGGTGACCCGGTCCATGCCGCCGGCGGCCAGGCCGGCGCCGCGGAAGATGTTGCCGCCGCCGATCACCAGCGCCACTTCGGCACCGGCCTGCTGGGCTTCGATGACCTCACGGGCCAGGCGATTGATGATCTTCGGGTCGATGCCGTAGTCCTCATCTCCCATCAGCGCCTCCCCGGACAGTTTCAGAAGGATGCGGCGATAGGCGAGCTTGGACATAGGGACCTCGGGTGCGTGGAAATCGCGGGCGATTCTACGCGCATGCGGCGTTGGGCCAAAGTGTTTTGTGCACTGCGGCGCGAAATCCTGCCGTCCGCCCCGCTCACGCGGGGCGTCCCGTTCAGCCCAGCTCGGCGCCGGCGGTGGCTGAAAGCTCGTCGTGGCCGAGGGCGCCGGGGGAGCGGGCGATCACCCGGTTGCGGCCCAGGTTCTTCGAGCGGTACAGCACATCGTCGGCTGCGCGCAGCAGGTCCTGCACGTCGGCAAAGCGTTCGTAGCCGCCCTGGGTGGCCACGCCGGCGGAGAAGGTGACGAACAGCGGGCCTCCCTCCAGCTCGGCCATCGGCGTGGCGACGATGTTGGCCAGCACACGCCGGATCACGTCCAGCGCCACCGATTCACTGGTGTTGGGCAGCAGCGCGACGAATTCCTCGCCACCGAAGCGGGCCACGGTGTCGCTGTTGCGCAGCTGGCCCTGCAGCTTGCCGGCAAAGGCGCGCAGCACCTCGTCGCCGGTCAGGTGGCCGTGGGCATCATTGATTTTCTTGAAGTCGTCCAGGTCGATGAAGGCCACCGACAGCGGCCAGCCCTGGCGCCCGGCGCGCAGGAACTCCTGTTCCAGCACCGCCTCCAGCTGGCGGCGGTTGAGCACGCCGGTCAGGGCGTCGCGGTGGGCCTGGTCGGCCAGGCGCTTGGCCCGCGCCTCGAATTCGTCGGCGCGGCGGCGTGCCTGATCGGCATCCTGCAGCTCGCGCAGGTTGCGCAGGGTGGCCAGTTCCTGCGCGTGGTCGATCAGCTCCCGGACCCGCGAGGGCGAGTTCAGGCCGGCCTCGAACAGGCTGGCGATATCCGGAAGGGCATCGCTGATACGGGTCAGCACCTGATCGAAACGGGCGCTGTCGAGCTCCAGCCGGTCATGCACCTGGTGCAGGGCGCGTTCGCGGGCGGCATCGGCGTCTTCGTCCAGCCAGATGTCGGCGACAGCGCCGGACAGCTGTACGCAGGCCTGGAACGGCGAATCGGCAGCGTCGTCGTCCTCGCTGTGGCTGATGCTCTCCACCAGGTAGCGCGGCAGGCCCCACTGTTCGGCCACCCAAGCGCCGACATCGGCGTGGCTGCAGCCCAGTTCCTCGCGCTCGCGTGCGACCAGATCGGTATTGTCACGGGCTTCGCGCAGCAGTGGCAGGTAGCGCTCCGATTCGGCCTGGGCCAGGCACAGCACGCCCAGGTCCTGCAGCAGCCCGGCCAGCATCAGTTCCTCCAGCCGGCGCAGGCCGCGCGCCTGGCCCAGCTGGCTGGCGGCCAGGGCGCTGAGAATGCTGCGCTTCCACGCGCGCTGGCGCAGGTCGTGGTCGGCACCGCCGCCACCGGTCAGGCCCTGGGTGACGGTGAAGCCGAGGGCGAGGCTGATCGTGGCATTCAGGCCGAGCATGGTCAGCGCCTGGCCGAGGTTCTCGATGCGGCGGCGGCTGGCGTACAGCGGCGAATTGGCGATGCGCAGCATGCGAGCGCTCAGCGCCATGTCGATGGCGATGATGTCGGCGGCGGTGGCGATGTCCGCTTCCGGGTCCTGGGCCAGCTCGATGATGCGCAGGGCAATACCGGGTGGCGAGGGCAGGTTGCGGCAGAGCGCCAGGGCAGCTGTCAGCTCGGGAGGCATGTCGGGTCGTTCAATTCCATTGGGACAAGAATACCTAGGAATGCATCACAGTCCGCGATTTTCGTTCCTGCTATGTGACTGTGGATTCCCTGCGCCGAGTATCGGCTTGATTCGCGCGCAACGCAAAGGTGCCGGTTGTGCGCACCATCGGTGCGCACCCACCGATGGGGCATGGGTTCATCCCTTGGCCCATACGTAAAAAAGGAGCCGCGGTTTCCCGCGGCTCCTTCTGGTCGCTTCACAGCCGGAAGGCTGGAATCAGACCTGCATCGCCTTGGCAACTTCAGCGGCGTAGTCTTCCACCACCTTCTCGATGCCTTCGCCGACGATCAGCAGCTTGAAGCCCGCCACGTCGGCGCCAGCGGCCTTGACCACCTGCTCGACGGTGGTGTCGCCCAGCACGTAGGTCTGGCCGTACAGGGTCACGTCGCTGACGATCTTGTTGATCTTGCCGCTGATGATCTTTTCCAGGATCTCGGCCGGCTTGGCCTTGTCCTTTTCGGACATCTTGGCCAGCTCGATTTCCTTTTCCTTCTCGACGAACTCGGCCGGGACGTCCGCAGCCTTGTTGTGCGGCGGCTTCAGGGCTGCCACGTGCATGGCCAGGCCACGGGCCAGCTCGACGTCGCCGCCGACCAGGTCGACCAGCACGCCAACCTTGCCGTTGGTGTGGACGTAGGCGCCGATGGTGTTGTTGCCATCAACCTTCACCATGCGACGGATCTGGATGTTTTCACCCAGGGTCTGCACGGCGGTGGCGCGGGCTTCTTCAACGGTGCGGCCATCGGCCAGCTTGGCAGCCTTCACGGCTTCGACGTCGTTGGCGCCCGATGCCAGGGCGGCAGCGGCGACGGCATTGACGAAGGACTTGAAGTTGTCATCGTTGGCGACGAAGTCGGTTTCCGAGTTGACTTCGACCAGCACGGCCTTGCCGCCATCCTGGGCCAAGCCCAGACGGCCTTCGGCGGCCACGCGGTCAGCCTTCTTGTCGGCCTTGGCAGCGCCGGACTTGCGCATGGCTTCAGCAGCAGCGTTGATGTCGCCGTTGGCTTCGGTGAGAGCCTTCTTGCATTCCATCATGCCGGCGCCGGTGCGCTCGCGCAGTTCCTTGACCAGGGAAGCAGTGATTTCCACGGGATTACCTCACGAAAGAAAGGGGTTGGGCCGGCATGGTGGCCGGCCCGTGTGACACGGTCCTGTCACGCGCCAAAGGCTGCGCGCAGGGAGGGTGGACGCCGGGCGTCCACCCCGGGGCCTGGATCAGGCCTGGGCGTCGTCGCCCTTCTTGGCAGCCTTCTTGGCCGGAGCGCGGCGGGCCGGCTTCTCTTCGCCTTCGGCAGCAGCTTCGGCGAACTCTTCCTCACGCACCGAAGCAGCGTGCGGCGCAGCAGCCTTGCCTTCCAGCACGGCGTCGGCAGCGGCGCGGGCGTACAGCTGCACAGCGCGGATGGCGTCGTCGTTGCCCGGGATGGCGTAGTCCACCAGTTCCGGGTTGTAGTTGGTGTCGACCACGGCGATGACCGGGATGCCCAGCTTCTTGGCTTCCTTGATCGCGATGTCTTCGTGGCCGATGTCGATCACGAAGATGGCGTCCGGCAGACGGTTCATGTCCTTGATGCCGCCCAGCGAGGCTTCCAGCTTGTCGCGCTCGCGACGCAGGCCCAGCACTTCGTGCTTGACCAGCTTCTCGAAGGTGCCGTCGGTTTCACCGGCTTCCAGTTCCTTCAGGCGGGCAACCGACTGCTTGACGGTACGGAAGTTGGTCAGGGTGCCGCCCAGCCAACGCTGGTTCATGAACGGCATGCCGCAACGCTCGGCTTCTTCCTTGATGGTTTCGCGGGCGCTGCGCTTGGTGCCCAGGAACAGGACGGTGCCGCGCTTCTGGGCAACCGACGAGATGAAGTTCATCGCATCGTTGAACAGCGGGACGGTCTTTTCCAGGTTGATGATGTGGATCTTGCCGCGGGCGCCGAAGATGTACGGAGCCATCTTCGGGTTCCAGTAGCGGGTCTGGTGGCCGAAGTGGACGCCGGCTTCCAGCATCTGACGCATGGTGACCTGGGGCATTGCAATACTCCTGATATGGAACCGGCGTTTCCGCCCGCGGGATAGGTATGCGGGACGCGTGGAAGCGCGGATGGTTCCGGGGTTGGGCTTCCCTGTTGCCTCCGTGGCCGAACTCCTTGCGGAGCACCCCGGCACGGATGGGGGCAGCAGGTGTGGATTCACCGGTGACGTCCGGTGTGGACGGTCTCCCGCGCACGCAGGCGGCAGGAATCCGGTCGATTATAGCCCGCTGGGAGCGCTCGCTGCAATTGCCGGGTCCGGCGCGGTGAGATCGACCACGCGGCCGTCCTGCAGCCGGGCCTGGAAATGGCCACCGGCATAGCCGTCGGCATGGACGGGGAGGGCCCAGCGGCGTTCCCGGCCCGCCAGCAGGTAGCCGGCCAGTCCCGGCAGCAGCAGGGTGCGGCGTCCATCGCCGGCGACGAACGCAAGATCGTGCAGGCGGGCGTGAACTGAACCTGCGTTGCGCAGTCGCAGAAGAGGCTGCGACGTGCCGGGCTCGATCCCGGCATGCAGGTCCGGCCGCGCCAGGGGCGCCGCATGCCCCCGGAACAAGGGGAGCGAGTAGCGTGGCAGGTCCGGTCCGCTGGGGCTCAGGATCACCCGGTAGGCCTGCTCGACGGCAACGGGCGACGTCTCCCGAGGCAGCAGCCAGATGCGTTGACGGGTGCCGGGCGGGAGGTCGAGCCGGGCGGGGCTGGCCAGGATCTGGTCGCTGGGCCGCAGCTTTTCCGCATCGACCTGCTGTTCCCAGGCCAGGATCCGAACCTCGCCCTGCCAGCGGCCGGGCCCGGGGTTGTACAGCCACAGCTCGCCGTGCCCCCCTTCGGCGGGCAGCTGCAGGGTGGTGGGCACCAGGTCCAGCGCCGCAGCGGGCAGTGCCAGCAGCAGTGCCAGCAGGCTCAGCAGGATGCGCATCAGTAGATGAGGGTCACGGCAGGCGCCGCGTCGTCGCTGTCGGCCGGCGGCGCGAGGTCGCGGATCTGTTGCGGAAGCTCGGGCGCGTCGCTGCGCCGGTGCGGTGCCGCGCATCGGGTGTTGCCGGCATCACTGCTGCAGCCCTCGACCACAGTCAGCCGGATCTGCAGGGAGGTGCTGCCGGGATCGGCCCACGCGGGCATACTGGCGACCAGCATCGCCCCGATCAGAAGTGCGCGAACCACCTGCCATCCACCGTACTGTAGGACCCGTTGCGCGGTATCGGCCGGATCGGCCGAATCTGTAGGGTCGACTGCCAGTCGACTGGTCCTGGCGCAGGAGTGATGCGCGCATCCACGCACGGCGTGGATCTACCGGAACCCACCCCGGTGGATGCCGACCATTCCAATCCATCCCGGTGGATGCCGACCGTTGGTCGGCACACAGGTCAGTAAGTGATCGTCACCTGCACCAGATCGTTGTAGGTACCGGCCGGGGGCTGGCCGGTGACCGGCGGCACCCGGCCATGGATGGTCAGCTGCTGCGCGCTGCCACTTCCGGTGCCGCCAACGGTATCTACATTGAGGGTATTGCCCCAGCGCAGGCTGCGCGCGGCGTCGCGGTACAGCTCATAGGGGAGGTAGTAGGTGCCGCTGCCAATGGTGGTGGCCATGCGCCGGGTGGTGGAGGCGGCGGGGTTGTTCTGGCCGTTGTTGAGGCTGATCTGGTAGGCGGTGTTCTTCAGGCAGGTCAGCGTGAGCGTGGCGGTCCGGTCGATGTTGGCGGAAATGCTGCCGGTGACGTTGCCGAAGTCCATGTTGGTGGTGACGTAGCTGCCGCATTGCGGCAGCACGTTGGCAGTGGCAGTGAAGCTGAAGGCCGCACTGGCGCTGTTGGTGCCGGTTGCGCCGCCGTTGCAGGCGGCCGGCACGGTGGCGTTGCCGAGCAGGACTTCGTTCCAGGCCCAGGTGAGCACCACGTTGGCGCCACTGAAGGTGCTGCTGTAAGCACCCGAAGCGAGGATCTGGTTGGCGGGGATCTGCGCGAACAGCTGCACGGACTGCGCACCGCTGCCGCCGGTCAGCAGCGGCACGTTGTAGCTCATGGTCAGTTCCTGCGCCGGCGGCGTGCCGCGTGGCACCAGGCCGGTGACCTGGCCGTAGCTGGCGTTGTTGTAGAGCTGGAAATTCATGGTGTCGCTGGTGGAAGTGGACATCGTGCGGAAGGTGGAGCTGCTGCCGCCGCCACTGCCTGCGCCGACACCCACGCAGACGCGGACGCCGGTGGTGGCCAGCAGGCTCAGTGCGGCGGTGGTGCAGGTCACCGTGATGTTCAGCGTCGCCGCCGTAGGGCCGGGAGCGTTGCTGTTGATGTTGCCGAACGGCAGGGTCGGGTTCGCGGTTGCCGTGCAGACCGCTGTCGCCTGGGCCGGTAGTGCCGCGAGCAGGCCGGCGAACAGCAGCATGCCGAGCAGCAGCACTCTCATGGCGCCACCTCCGGGATGCACGGCAGCGGTGCCGGCTTCGGCCGGGCGCCGGACGCCACTACCTTGGGCTGCTCGGGTACCTTCACCCGGCACTGGCCGCGGCTGGTGGTGATGTACAGCACGCTGCCGGCAGCGACGTCTTCCAGATACAGCAGGCCGTCATAGCCCACCGTGGCCTGGCGTCCGCCGGGCAACTGCACTTCGCTGCCCACTTCCAGCGGCTGCCCGTCCATGCTCTGAAGCGTCAGGCTCAGAGAGGGCCGCGAGCGCAACTGGAATGTCACGTGGGTCCCAGCGCGCTGGCGCGGCGTCACCCAGTCCTCGATGCGGTCGGCACGCATGTCCTCGGGCAGGTCCAGGGTGTCGATCGAGACCCGGTTGCGCTGCCAGGACAGCAGCGGGCTGACCAGCAACAGGCCACGATCATCGGTGACGCCGATCAGGCGGTTCTCCAGCCGCACCGGCACGCCACCGACACCATTGGTGCTGATCACCGCGAATGCATCGGAGACCTCGCGGGTGGCAAACGCGTGCCCGCCCATCCAGACCAGGCTGCCACTGGCGCTGCCGTAGGCATAGTTGAGCCCGCCCTGGCGCGAGGCCCCGAAGGAGTAGCGGCCGACGTCATTGAGGATGCCGACTTCGGCCAGGCCGCCACTGCCGTCCTCGCCGTGGCGCACCTGCGCGCGCCAACCGATGCCGCCTGCACTGCCATCGCCGGGCACCGGCTGGGTGACGTCGGCCACCCAGGTCTGGCTGTCGCCATTGCGCTGGCTGGACAGGCTGGCCTGGCGGTTGTTGCCCAGGCTGGCGGTTACCGACAGATAGATGCTGCGGTCATCACTCTGGTCCAGGTTCTGGTTCACCGAGAGGTAGGCTGACCAGCGCTGGCTCCAGGTCCGCGACCAGAACAGGCTGGCGTAGCGGTTGTCTTCGCCATCGGGGTAGCGCAGGCGCAGGTAGCTGGCGCTGAGCGTGCCCAGCCGCAGCAGATCCGCGCCGACCGTGGCCTGTTCGCTGATGCTGGGTGGCAGGTTGCCCTGCAGTGCGCCCAGGTCGCGGTAATCACCATGGCTGCGCACGGTGCGCAGATTGACGTTGAGTCGGCGGTTGTTCCAGCTGTAACCCAGCGCCCACTGGCCACCCTGCAGGCCCTGGTAGTTGCTGTGCGCATAGGCGGCGTTGAACACGCCCGCGCCACCCAGCAGCCACCAGCCGCCGATGCCGGCCTGGGCCAGGCCACCTCCGCCTTCGGCATGAGCCTCGCCGGTGAACGTGTCACTGATGCCACCGCGCCAGCTGGCACTGGCCACGGTGCGGTCGTCGTAGGCGAAGGAGCGCTGGCCGAAGTCCTCGCGCAGTTGGCCAACACCGACCGACCAGTCCGACAGGCCCTTGGCCAGCAGTTGCTGGGTGCCATAGAAACTGAAATCCAGTGTCTGCATGCGGCCGAATGCGTCGGTGACCACCACCTGTGCGCTGCCGGTGCCGCTGATCCCCGGCTGTGCGGCCAGCTGGAACGGGCCGACCGGGACCTGGCCGCTGTACTGGCGCAGGCCATCGACGTACAGCTC
The DNA here is from genome assembly GCF_056486185.1 of Stenotrophomonas sp. 28608_Sma. Classification (NCBI taxonomy): domain Bacteria; kingdom Pseudomonadati; phylum Pseudomonadota; class Gammaproteobacteria; order Lysobacterales; family Lysobacteraceae; genus Stenotrophomonas; species Stenotrophomonas sp. 28608_Sma. The sequence continues at coordinate 1,474,622 of NZ_CM151308.1, forward strand.
GACCGTGGACGGCACCACCGCCTGGCCGAGGAAACTGGGCGTGGGGGTCAGCACGCGATAGGGCTGCAGGCCGTAGTTGCGACCGATCTGCAGGCCACCCAGGCGCACCGGACGGGTCCAGTCGACGAAGCCGCTGTAGAAATCGCCGACCTCCAGCGTCATCGCCTGGTCGGGGAAATCCAGGCTCCAGCGCGTATCCAGGCGCACGCTCTCACCACGCCAGCGACGGTCGCCAGGCTGCTGGTAGCGCCTGCTGACCGCGGTGTTTTCGAAGGTGCCGTTGCCGACGCCGAACAGGCGCAGTTCGGAGCTCAGGCTGAGGTTGCCCAGCGTATCCACCCGGCTGCCATACACGTCGTAGTTGAGCAGCAGTCCGGGTGAGGCACTGCCTGCGGGCGCGCGTGTCTGCGGGCGGCTGAGCACGGTGGTTGGCAGGGTCAGCTGGTCCAGTGGCACGTCCAGCGCCAGGGTCTGCAGGCGTGCGTCATAGCGCACCACCGCGCCGCTGATCTGGTCCAGGTACACCGGTGCATCGCCGTGGGCGTTGAAGCCGAGCTGGCGCAGTACGTCGGGGCTGGCCTGCAGGCGGCCACGGTTCTCGATGAAAGGCAGCAGTCCGCGTGGGGTGCTGTTGAGCGAAACGTCCAGGTACAGCGTCTGGTTGGCGGTCAACGGTGTGGGCGGTGGCAGCATCGCATCGGCGGAGATGCCTGATACATCGGCGGTGGCGGTAGCCGCTGCACCGGACACATCGGCGGCTTGGGTCGCCGCAGGAGCCAGGGCAGCAAGCAGCGCGCCCATCAACGCCTCAGCGAGCCGATGGGGGCGACAGCGGCGTCTGTTCCGACTCGCCATTGAGCTTGGCCGTGATCTGGTCGTTGTCGCGGTCGATCGCCGTGCGCTCGATCGGCCAGCGCATCACCTGCCCGGGCAGCACGTAACCCAGCAGTCCGGGATGCACGATGCGTGGGCGCGTGGGGCTGCCCAGCGCAAGATCGGCGATCTGCGCATAGCTGTTGCCGGCGTTGGCCACCTCGACGCCGTTGCGGCCATCGGGCAACTGCACCAGGCGGGCCTGCAGCTGCGGCGCAAGCTTGCCGGCGGCGGGCTGCACGAACACCGGTATCGAATAGCGCAGCACGAACTGCATGCCGTCGGCGCGGGTGGCCAGGTCGGGCACCTCGTCGACAATCAGCCTGTAGTACTGCTGTGCCGGCGGTGGCGTCCTGTCCGGACGCATCACCCGGACCAGCTGCTGCTGCCCGGCAGCCAGTTCCTGCATCGGCGGGGTGACCACCAGTTCATCGGTGGGCAACAGTTGCTCCTGGCCGTCCTGCTGCACCCAGCGGAACACCCGAACCTGCAGCTTCACCGGCGAGGTGCCACTGTTGGTCAGCCAAAGCTCGCCGGCACGCTGGCGCGCTTCCAGCTGCAGGCTGGTCGGGGCGACCTGCAGGCTGGTGGCTTCGACCGGGGCGGCGAATACCAGGCTCAGGACGAGCAGCGCCACGCCGGTGGCGCGCCACGGGCGGGGTCCGGCCATGCGGGCGTGCTCCATCAATAGGTGATCGTGGCGGTAACCGTATCCAGGTAGTTGCCGGTCGCCGGGTTGTTGGTGCTCAGGTTCAGGATCTGGCCGTAGACGATGTAGGGCACGGCCAGGCCGGTGCCGATGCCAGCCTGGGTGTTGGTGCCGGAGGTGGCACCCCAGACCAGGGTGTGCGCGGCGTCCTGGTAGAGCTGGTAGCCGACGTAGTTGTTGGCGGTCACCGCGGCGTTGGTGTTCTTCATCCGGCGAGTGGTGACGTCATTCGCGGTGCTGGCATTGGCACCCGCATTCAGTGAAATCGTGTACGGGGTCAGTGCCGAGCACTGGGCGGTCACCGTGCCCTGGCCCAGGGTGGGGGTCGCGGTGGTCGAGGCCGCCGTGCCGAAGTCAACGTTGGTGGCGGCAGCAGCCGTGATCGTGCAGGCCTTGGTCACCACCAGGGTGACATTGAAGGTGGTGGTGTCTGCGGCCAGGGCCGGGCCGGACAGGAGGACCCCGGCCAGGGCCCAGGCAAGCGGGGAACGAAGCGCGGATCGCATGGACAACCTCCCTGACCCGAAGGTCCGTTGAACAAGGCGAAGGCGGCACGTTCGGCACCGCTTCGGCGACGGTGACCCCAGCTTAGGTGGCGTAAGTGTCTGTATTCCGTGATAAACAGGGAGGCGAAAGGGGGGCGACGATCACGCTTTCACTTTCCTTGCCGGAACCGTGCATGGCCCGGATCGCCAGTTGGGTGGCGTTCGTTCAGATTGCGGCCGGATCGGCGATAATGGGGGCCATGAGCGTGAATCTGAAAACCCCGAAGGAAATCGAGATGATGCGAATCGCCGGCCGCATGGCCAGCGAAGTGCTCGACATCGTCACCCCCCACGTCAAGCCCGGTGCCACCACCGAGGAACTGGACCGCATCTGCCACGACCACATCGTGAACGTGCAGGGCGCCGTTCCGGCCAACGTCGGCTACCGCGGCTTCCCGAAGACCGTGTGTACCTCGGTCAACAACGTCATCTGCCATGGCATCCCCAGCGAAGGGAAGGTGCTCAAGGATGGCGACATCATCAACATCGACGTCACCGTCATCAAGGATGGCTGGCACGGCGACACCAGCCGCATGTACTTCGTCGGCACCCCGTCGGTGATGGCCCGCCGCCTGGTGGAAACCACCTACGAAGCCATGTGGCGCGGCATCCGCGCGGTGCGTCCGGGCGCGACCCTGGGCGACATTGGCCATGCCATCCAGAGCTATGCCGAAGGCGAGCGTTTCAGCGTGGTGCGCGAGTACTGCGGCCACGGCATCGGCAAGGTCTACCATGATGAACCGCAGGTGGTGCATTACGGCCGCCCGGGCCAGGGCCTGGTGCTGCAGCCGGGCATGACCTTCACCATCGAGCCGATGATCAACGAGGGCACCCGCTACAACAAGGTGCTGCCGGATGGCTGGACCGTGGTGACCAAGGATCGCAAGCTGTCGGCACAGTGGGAGCACATGATCGCGGTCACCGAGACCGGCGTGGACGTGCTGACCCTGTCGCCGGGCGAGTCGCAGGTCTCCTGACGATGCTGCCGGCGAGTTCGCTGCTGGACACGCCGGCCGCGTCGCTCAACGACCTGGACTGGGCTGCTGCCGCGCGCCAGGCGCTGCAGCAGGCCGACGCGCGCCTGTACCGCCGCTTCGACCAGGGCGACAACATCGAGCGCCTGCTGGCACTGCGCGCGCGCGCTGCCGACCATCTGATCCGCCTGGCCTGGCAGCGCTGCCTGCCGGCCGACAGCGGGCTGTCGCTGTTCGCGGTCGGCGGCTATGGCCGCGGTGAACTGTTTCCGCGTTCGGACATCGACCTGCTGGTGTTCGGCGATCCGCCGGCACAGCTGGCCCATGAGGCGGCGCTGGCGCGCCTGTTCGCACTGCTGTGGGACTGTGGGTTGGCCGTCAGCCATGCGGTGCGTTCTGCATCGCAGTGCCGCGAGGCGGCAGCGGACCAGACCGTGCTGACCGCGCTGATCGAGGCGCGCCCGATCCTGGCCGATGATGTGGCGCGCCGCGCGCTGCGCGAGGCCGTCGACGATCGTGAACTGTGGCCGGCGCGCACCTTCTTCCTGGCCAAGCTGGAAGAGCTGCGCAACCGACACCAGCGCTTCGGCGACACCGCCGACAACCTGGAGCCGGATCTGAAGGATGGCCCCGGTGGCCTGCGCGATCTCAACACGCTTGGCTGGATGGCACTGCGTGCGTTCGGCGTGCGTGACCTGGAGGCGCTGGTCGGGCTCGGCCATCTGGGCGCAGACGAAGCGGCAGCACTGAAGCGCGAACGTGCGGTGCTGGCGCGGCTGCGCTTTGGCCTGCATCTGGTCGCGCGTCGCCCGGAAGAGCGCCTGCGTTTTGATTACCAGAAGACCCTGGCGGCACGCCTGGGCTTTGAAGACGATGCCGAGAATCTCGGTGTCGAGAAGATGATGCAGGGGTTCTACCGTGCTGCACTGGTGGTGCGCCGGATCAGCGACCGCCTGTTGCAGCGCTTCGAGGAGCAGTTCGACGGCGAGGCGCAGCCGGAGCCGTTGACCGTGGGTTTTTCCCTGCGCCGTGGTTACCTGGCGGCCAACGAAGCCGACTGGCCGCGCGGCGACATCGGCCAGGTGTTCGCGCTGTTCGCCAGCTGGGCCAACAATCCGCAGGTGCGCGGCCTGCATTCGCTGACCGCGCGTGCGCTGGCCGAAGCGCTGCCGCTGCTGCCGGCCTACGACCAGGCTGATGCCGATGCACGCGAGCAGTTCCTGGCGCTGCTGCGCGGCCAGCGCCCGGTCGATACGCTCTCGCGCATGGCGCGGCTGGGCGTGCTTGGCCAGTGGATTCCCGCGTTCGCCCAGGTCAGCGGGCGCATGCAGTTCGACCTGTTCCATGTCTACACCGTCGATCAGCACACGCTGATGGTCCTGCGCAACATCGGCCTGTTCGCCAGCAGTCGTGCCGACGAGCGCTTCTCGATCGCGCACGAAGTGTGGCCGCGCCTGCGCAAGCCGGAGCTGCTGCTGCTGGCCGGCCTGTTCCATGACATCGCCAAGGGCCGTGGCGGCGACCATTCGGAGCTGGGCGCGGTGGACGCGCGCGCGTTCTGCCAGGCGCATGCGCTGAGCACGTCCGACACCGAACTGGTGGCGTGGCTGGTCGAACAGCACCTGCGCATGTCGGTGACCGCGCAGAAGCAGGACATCGCCGATCCGGAGGTGATCCATCGCTTTGCCACCCTGGTCGGCAGCCGCGACCGCCTGGACTACCTGTACCTGCTGACCTGCGCCGACATCGCCGGCACCAGCCCCAAGCTGTGGAATGCATGGAAGGACCGCCTGCTGGCCGACCTGTACTTCGCCACCCGGCGCGCGCTGCGCGAGGGGCTGGAACACCCGGTGCCGGCGGCCGAGCGCGTGGCCGAAGCGCGTGACAGCGTGCGCGCGCTGGTGCGCGAGCGGGGTTACGACGATGCCACCATCGATCGCCAGTTCGCGGTGATGCCCGACGAAGGCTTCATCCGCCTGCGCCCGGAGCAGCTGGCCTGGCAGGCTGCCGCGCTGGTGCCGGTGAAGCAGGGCCAAGCGCTGGTAAAGGTACGCCGGATCAGTGTCGACGATCCCGCGCTGGAAGTCTTCGTGCATTCGCCGGACCGCGACGGCCTGTTCGCCGCGATCGTGATGACGCTGGACCGCAAGGGCTACGGCATCCACCGCGCACGCGTGCTGGACGGTCCGGCCGATACCATCTTCGATACCTTCGAAGTGAACCCGGCCGATACCTTCGCCGATGGCAGCAGTGCCAACCTGGAAGCGGCGCTGCGCGAGGCACTCGGCGGTGACCTGTCGCGCCTGCGGCCGTCACGCCGGGTGGTGCCACGGCAGCTGCGGCACTTCCGCTTCGCCCCGCGCATCGAATTCCGCGATGAGCCGGGCGCAACCCGTTTCGCCCTGGTCGCCCCCGACCGCCCCGGCCTGCTGGCCGATGTGGCGTTCGTGCTGCGCAATCAGGGCCTGCGCGTGCATGATGCGCGCATTGCCACGTTCGGCGAACGCGCCGAAGACACCTTCGTGATCAGTGACGAACACGACCTCCCCCTGACTGAACCTGCCCGGCAGCAGTTGCATGACGCGATGCTGGCCTGCCTGGACCCTGATCGAAACGCCGGAGACCCCGCCTGATGGCCACCAAGCCCGCCAAGAAGACCGCCGCGACCCCCAAGAGCGCAGCGGCCCGGAAACCTGCTGCTGCCGCACCGGCCGCGAAGAAGACCCCAGCGCCGAAGAAGGCCGCTGCGGTGACGGCCCCGGCGAAGAAAGCGGCTGCGGTGAAGCGTGCTGTGAAGAAGCCGGCGCCGGCCAAGAGTGCCGAAGCGGTCCGCGCCGAAACCATCGCCCGCAAGTCGCTGCGCAAGCCTTCAGCCCCGGGCGTGGAAGAGCTGAAGTTCGGCATCGAGAGTGCCTTCGAGCGCCGCGCTACCTTGACCCTGCACGAGCTGGAAGGCTCGACCAAGCCGCTGGTCAACCGCGTGATTGACGGCCTGGAGAGCGGTGAGTTCCGTGTTGCCGAGCCGGACGGCCAGGGTGGCTGGAAGGTCAACGAGTGGCTGAAGAAGGCCGTGCTGTTGTACTTCCGCGTCAACGACATGGCGGTGGTCGATGCCCGTCCGGCGCCGTTCTGGGACAAGGTCGAATCGCGCTTCGCCGGCTATGACGAGGCGAAGTTCCGCCGTGGCGGCGTGCGCGTGGTGCCGGGCGCGATCGCCCGCCGCGGCACCTACTTCGGCAAGGACGTGGTGCTGATGCCGAGCTTCACCAACATCGGCGCCTACGTCGGCGAAGGCACCATGGTCGACACCTGGGCCACCGTCGGTTCCTGCGCGCAGATCGGCCAGCACTGCCACCTGTCCGGCGGCGCCGGCATCGGCGGCGTGCTGGAGCCGCTGCAGGCCAGCCCGACCATCATCGAGGACCACTGCTTCATCGGTGCGCGTTCGGAAGTGGTGGAAGGCGTGGTGGTCGGCCACCACAGCGTGATCGGCATGGGCGTGTTCCTCAGCCAGAGCACCCGCATCTACAACCGTGCCACCGGCGAAATCACCTACGGTTACATCCCGCCGTACAGCGTGGTGGTGTCCGGCTCGCTGCCGAGCAAGGACGGTACCCATTCGCTGTACTGCGCGGTGATCGTCAAGCAGGTTGATGCCAAGACCCGCAGCAAGACCAGCGTCAACGACCTGTTGCGCGGCCTGGCCGACTGAAGGTGACTGCGCCGGAGGATCTGGCGCAGTCCGCGATCTACCGGCATCCGTTCGACACCCTGGTCGGGCGGATGCTGCCGCGCCTGCTGCACGCCCCGCGCTGGAACCGGCTGCGCCGTGCACTGTCGCGGCGCTGGCCGATGCCGGCGCTGGTCAGTGACGTGCGCGATGTGGTCTACGTGAGCTGGTGGGTCGACGTGCGTCACGCACCAATGCCACCGCCGGGCCATCACTACGTGGTCCATGCCGGACGCACGCCTTACACCATCCTCAGCTACCGTCACGGCCACTTCGGGCCCGCGCTGGCTGGGCCGCTGCGTTCCATGATGCCGTCACCACGGCAGAGCAACTGGCGCTGGTACCTGCGTCGTGACGACGATCCGGACGGGACGCCGGTGGTGCTGTTCGACCGCAACGTGATGGACCAGCTGGCCTTCGTCGCCGGCGCGCGCGTTTTCAGCGATGCCATGCAGCCGCATCTGTCCACACGCTTCGAGCATGTGGTGCGCACCGATGGCGATGGGCACACCCTGATCGAAGGCGGGGAGGGCAGTGCGCCGAGGTTGCACCTGCAGTGGCAGGCCGCTGCAGGCTGGGAGGATGCGGCGGCGTGGTCGGCGGCCTTGGACGGCCACCAGGCCCTGCTGCGTTTCCTCACCTGCCAGGACGAGGCCATCGCCCGTACCTGCGACGGCCGCTGGGCCAGCACCCGCATCGCGCTGCCGGTGGAGATCGACAGCCTGCAGCCCCTGCGCCTGATCGGTGAGCAGCAGTGTCCGCGGCTGCAGGCGATGGACTTGGCGCTGCAGGAAGGGCTGGCCTTCCGGCTGCCACGGGTGCCGTTCCGGGTCGTGTCCGAGCGCCTGTTGTGAGATTCTGGCCCTCTGTTTTCCAGCATCACAGATGGCCATGAGCACCACTGTCTACGGTTTGAAGAACTGCGATACCTGCAAGAAGGCGACCAAGTGGCTGGACCGCTTCGGCGTGCCTTACACCTTCGTCGATTACCGCGAGAACAAGCCGAGCCCGGAAACACTACTGGCGTGGGCTGGGCAGCTGGGGGGCCTGGCCGCGATGGTGAACAAGTCGTCCACCACCTGGCGGCAGTTGCCGGACAACCGCAAGGCCGCCGACTCCGAGGCCGAATGGAAGCTGCTGCTGCGTGAATACCCGCAGCTGATCAAGCGCCCGCTGGTGGTCACGGCCGATGGCACGGTCAGCCAGGGCTTCAGCGACAACGGTTTCAAGGCACGCTTCGGCGTGGGCGACGCATGAGTGCGGTCCTCGACCTGACCTGTGAGCTGATCGCACGACCCTCGGTGACGCCGGATGATGCCGGCTGCCAGGCATTGCTGGCGGCGCGCCTGAAGCAGGCCGGATTCCAGTGCGACCACCTGCGCCTGGGTGAGGTCGACAACCTGTGGGCGACCCATGGCCAGGGCGCGCCGGTGCTGGTGCTGCTGGGCCATACCGACGTGGTGCCGACGGGCCCGCGCGAGGCCTGGGCCAGCGACCCGTTCACGCCGCAGATCCGTGACGGCGTGCTGTACGGCCGTGGCGCCGCCGACATGAAGGGCAGCGTGGCGGCGTTCGTGGTCGCCGCCGAGCAGTTCGTCGCCGCACATCCCGATCACCCTGGCACGCTGGCGGTACTGCTGACCAGCGACGAGGAAGGCGATGCCATCGATGGTGTGCGTCACGTTGCACGGCTGTTCGCCGAGCGCGGCCAACGCATCGACTGGTGCATTACCGGAGAGCCATCGTCGACCTCGACGCTGGGTGACCTGCTGCGCGTAGGCCGTCGTGGCAGCCTGTCGGCCAAGCTGCGCGTGCAGGGCGTGCAGGGGCATGTGGCGTACCCGGAAAAGGCGCGCAATCCGATCCATCAGGCGGCACCGGCACTGTCCGACCTGAGCGCAAGGCGCTGGGATGAAGGTTATGAGAGCTTCCCGCCGACCAGCCTGCAGATCTCCAACATCCACGCCGGTACCGGCGCCAACAACGTGATTCCCGGCGAGCTGGAGGTGGATTTCAACATCCGCTACAACCCGCACTGGGATGCACCGAAGCTGGAAGCGGAGATCACTGCAGTGCTGGACCGGCATGGCCTGCAGTACACGCTGAAGTGGCACCGCAGCGGCGAGCCGTTCTACACCCCGGAAGGCACGCTGCGCGCCACCGCGCGTGCGGTGCTGGCCGAGCACATCGGCCGTGCGCCGGAAGAAAGCACCGGCGGCGGCACGTCAGATGCACGCTTCATCGCACCACTGGGTGCACAGTGCATCGAAGTGGGGCCGGTCAACGCCAGCATCCACCAGGTGGATGAGAACGTACGCGTGGACGATCTGGAAGCGTTGCCGGGGCTGTACCAGCGCCTGGTGGAACGGCTGCTGGTGGGAACCCCATGACGGAATGAATCCCGCGAGGGTGGGTGCCGACCGTTGGTCGGCACGCCTCCCGCCGGGGCCGCTTCTCTACTCTGAAAAAATGAAGAACGGCGGCTCGACCGCTTTCTTCCAGTAACTTGGCGCGGCCATGTAGAAGTGTTGCGCCTCGGCTCTGGCGAACCAGCGCGCCGCCGCGTCGGTGTCTTTCTCCACACCCGGCGCACTGCGGCCCAGCAGCAGACCGGCGAAGTACTGGCCGAACACATTGCCCTTCTCACCGGCGCGCTGGTACAGCTGCAGCGCACGCACCGGATCGCGCGGCAGTCCCACGCCCTTTTCCAGCAGCGCGCCCAGGTCGACCTGCGCTTCGGCGTCGCCGTGCTCGGCACGACGCTGGATCTGCGCTATCAGCGGATGCACGGTGTCACCCTGTGCGGCCACCGCATCCGGCAGTCGCGACGATGAACTCGGGTAGCGCTTGTAGATCATTCCGCGCAGGTCCCAGCGCAGCGCCTGCTGCGCGTCGCCTCGCTGGCGGTAGGCCTTGGCGAGCCCGTAGAACGCATAGGGATTGCCGTGGTTGGCAGCCGCCAGATACGCGCGTTCGCCACGTCGCCAGGACGCGCGCAGGACAGGTGCAGGGTTGATGCGGGGGCTGTCGGCATGCTGCAGCCTGCCGGAGATCCAGATCCGGCCCAGTGCTTCTTCCGCTTTGGTGTTGTGGAAGGTCCAGGGCGTGACCGCTGCGGCACGCTCGTAGTAGGCGATGGCGCGCGGATCGTTGAAGCGCTCGAAGGTCTGCGCGGTATCAAAGGCACCCTCGAAGCTGCCGTCGGTGCCTCGTTGCTCCAGTGCCTGCTGCTGCGCCAGCGGCAACGTGGAGGGCGGAGGCAGGGTCTGGCAGGCGGCCAGGCTCAGGCAGAGCAGGGCGGCCAGCGCCGCGTTGCGTCCAGTGCGGTGTTGCATTTCCATTACACGTTTTACGGCGGGCCATTATGCGCGCCGGGGAGTGGTTACCAACGCAACGGTTGCGCCGTGCCGGAAACCGGGGTAGGGTCGATGCCATGTCGATCCGCCTGGCCACCGCCGTCAATAACAACAACCGCAATAATCTGCGCGCGAATAATCGTGCGCGGCCGATGCGGGACTGCGCCCTGGGTAGATAGACAGCAACACACGCCCGGACACCAGAAAACCCGCATCAGCCGATGCGGGTTTTTTTGTGCCCGGGCGCAGCCCCACCCGGGCCTGGTTGCCGGTCGAACACCTTCCCCGTGAAATCCCCACAACAGGAGCTCTGCCATGTGTTCGATCTTCGGAATCTTCGGCCTGCAGGCCGGTGACGATCTTCCTTCCCTGCGCCGCCATGCGCTGGAACTGTCGCAGCGCCAGCGCCACCGTGGCCCCGACTGGAGCGGCGTGTACCTCGACGAAGGTGCGCTGCTGGTCCATGAGCGGCTGGCCATCGTCGACCCGGCCGGTGGTTCGCAGCCGCTGCTGTCGGCCGATGGCCAGCTGGCACTCGCGGTGAACGGCGAGATCTACAACCACCAGGCATTGAAGGCGGCGCTGACCACCGCCTACGACTTCCAGACCGGCTCGGACTGCGAGGTGATCAACGCGCTGTATCGCCAGGGCAGTTCGCCGGCGCAGTGGCTGGAACAGCTCAACGGCATCTTCGCCTTCGCGCTGTGGGACCGCGACAGCGGGCGCGTGCTGGTGGCGCGTGACCCGGTGGGCGTGGTGCCGCTGTACTGGGGCCACGATGCCCAGGGGCGCCTGCGGGTGGCCTCGGAAATGAAGGCGCTGGTCGATACCTGTGCCGACGTCGCACAGTTCCCGCCGGGTCACTACTTCGACAGTGCCAGCGGTGAGCTGGTGCGCTATTACCAGCAGCCGTGGCGCGACTACGCCGACGTGCAGGGCCGCCAGGCCGACCTGGCCGAACTGCGCCAGGCCTTCGAGCATGCAGTGGAGCGCCAGCTGATGAGCGACGTGCCGTATGGGGTGCTGCTGTCCGGTGGCCTGGACTCGTCGCTGGTGGCGGCCGTTGCCGCGCGCTATGCGCGTCGCCGCATCGAGGATGGCGGGCAGACCGAAGCCTGGTGGCCGCGCCTGCATTCGTTCGCGATCGGCTTGAAGGGCTCGCCCGATCTGGCGGCCGCGGCGATCGCTGCCGAGGCACTCGGCACCGTGCATCACGGCTTCGAATACACCTTCGAGGAAGGCCTCGACGCGCTGCCGGAAGTGATCCGTCACATCGAGACCTACGACGTCACCACCATCCGCGCCTCGACGCCGATGTTCCTGCTGGCACGGCGGATCAAGGCGATGGGCGTGAAAATGGTGCTGTCCGGCGAGGGCAGCGATGAGATCTTTGGTGGCTACCTGTACTTCCACAAGGCGCCGGATGCACGTGAATTCCACGGCGAGCTGGTGCGCAAGCTGGACGCGCTGCACAACTACGACTGCCTGCGCGCCAACAAGTCGATGATGGCCTGGGGCGTGGAGCCGCGCGTGCCGTTCCTCGATCGTGAGTTCCTTGATGTGGCGATGCGCTTCGATGCCGCGCACAAGATGGTCGGTGCCGGCTTCGGTGGGCGCCGCATCGAGAAGGCGGTGCTGCGCGAAGCATTCGACGGCTACCTGCCGGACAGCATCCTGTGGCGGCAGAAGGAACAGTTCAGCGATGGCGTTGGCTACGGCTGGATCGACGGGCTGAAGGCGCATGCCGAAGCACAGGTGAGCGACCGTGTACTGGCGGCGGCCGACAAGCGCTTCCCGCACAACCCGCCACAGACCAAGGAGGCGTACTACTACCGCCACCTGTTCGAGCAGTTCTTCCCGAGCCGTGCGGCCGCCGAAACCGTCCCGGGCGGCAAGTCGATCGCCTGTTCGTCGCCGGCCGCCATTGCCTGGGACGCCAGCTTCGCCGCGGCGGCAGATCCGTCGGGCCGCGCGATCGCCGGGGTGCACGAACAAGCACTGGCCTAAGCCCTCAAAAAGGGGACGGAGGGGATTAAGTCGTTTGTGCCACTAACGACTTAATCCCCTCCGTCCCCTTTTTGTATGATCGCCCCCTGCGCATTGGGGAATGTTCATGGACGTACAGGCAGGCGGCGACGTGCCGCCCAGGAAATGGGGATGGCGTTATCTGGCCTGGGCCGGGGTGCCGTTGCTGGCTGGCGTACTGCTGGCGCGGTATGCCGGGCCGGCGGCGCCCGAGGCGGTTGCCCGCGCCACCGCCGCCGATGAAGGCGGCTGGGCTCAGCATCTGGCGTCCCCACTGGGCCTGTTCCTGCTGCAGCTGCTGGTGCTGCTGCTGGTGGCCAAGGGCGCGGGCGCGCTGCTCAAGCGCTTTGGACAACCGGCGGTGATCGGCGAGATGGCCGCTGGCCTGATGATGGGGCCGCTGGTGCTCGGCAGCCTGCTGCCGCAGCTGCATGGTGCGTTGTTCCCGGCCAGCTCGCTGGGTCCGCTGGGCATGCTCAGCCAGCTGGGCGTGCTGATGTTCCTGCTGGTAGCCGGTGCCGAGCTGGACCTGGCGGCGCTGCGTGGCCGCCGGCGCTTCGCCTTCACGGTCAGCCATGCCGGTATTGCAGTGCCGTTCGTGCTCGGCGTGGCGCTGGCGATCTGGCTGTATCCGCAGCACGGTCTGCAGGGTGTGGGCTTTACTGCATTCGCATTGTTCGTCGGCATCTCCATGAGCATCACCGCGTTCCCCGTGTTGCTGCGCATCCTTGCCGATCGTGGGATCACACAGACGCCATTGGGCCAGACCGCGATCGCCTGCGCGGCATTGGGCGATGCCACCGCCTGGTGCCTGCTGGCCTTGATCGTCGCCGCCGCCCAGGCCAGCGGCTGGTTGCCGGCCAGCCTCAACCTGCTGTGCGTGGTCGCGTTCGTAGCGCTGATGCTGGGGCTGGTGAAGCCGTGGTTTGCCCGCCAGCAGATCGCGCCGGGCCGTGAGGGACGTTGGTTGCTGGGTATCCTGCTGCTGTCACTGGCGAGTGCGCTGGTCACCGAGATGCTGGGCATCCACGCGTTGTTCGGTGCATTCGCTGCGGGCGTCGCGGTATCGTCCAACGCGCAGCTGCGCGACCTGTTGATGGCCCGCGTCGAACCGTTCGCGGTGACCCTGCTGCTGCCGTTGTTCTTCGCCATGACCGGCCTGCGCATGCGCGCCGATGCGCTGCAGGCCAGCGATATCGTGTTGTGCGTGGTGGTGATCGCGGTGGCCACGGCCGGCAAGCTGCTGGGCACCTTCAGTGCCGCGCGCAGTGCGGGCATGCCCACGCGCGAAGCGTGGCGGTTGGGGGCGCTGATGAACACCCGTGGCCTGATGGAGCTGATCGTGCTCAACCTGGGCTACGAGCTGGGCCTGCTCGGCGATCGGCTGTTCGCGGTGCTGGTGATCATGGCGTTGGTGACCACGGCGATGACCGGGCCGCTGCTGAACCTGATCGAGCGGCGCCGGGGCTGAGGGCCGGCACTACCGCTACCGCGCCGGTACCAGCGTCATCGTGTGCTGCGCCTTGCCGGGCAGGAACGGTGTCGGCCGCCCATGCACCCAGTCCTCGTGGCCGGCGCCCCAGTACGGCGACAGCGGATGGCCGCTCTGGCCGCCGGGCATGTGCACGATGCCGTCGGCCTCGTGGCCGGGCGAGACCACCATGCGTTCGGAGGCGCCGAAGTTCGGCGTCTGCACACGCGGCATGTCACGGTCACCGGGCAGGGGATCGGCGGGCATGCACAGCCAGCGCTTGGCGATATCCGGCAATGCACGCGCGATGGGATGGCAGAGCGCCGCGGTGTTGCGCTCTCCCCAGGTGCGCTGGGCCAGTGGGCCCTGCTTGGCCAGCTCGCTTTCGGTGCGGCGTGCGGCATCAAGCAGCAGCGCGTCCCAGCTGTCGTAGGCCGGTGGCAACAGGTTGGCGGGGCGTTGCTGCAGCATCGGCCAGGCCACGCCTTCCAGTTGTGCCAGGCGCGGGTCCAGATAGTCATCGCCCAGCTGCGCGTTGGCCGGTGCCAGCAGTGCTTCGGACAGGGTATCCATCACCTGCGTGCGGAACGCGCGCACCACCCGGTAGCTGACCGAGCCGGCCGAGGCCCGGCCGCCCCATTGATGGCTGACCGCCTTCAAGCGCTTCAGAGCAGGGTCGTCACTGCGTTCGATGACGTCATGCAGCAACGCCCACCAGCGCTGCAGGAACACGGCGCGGTCGTCGAGCTGGATCGCCAGCAGGTCGTGTTCGTCGAAGCGGTCCTGGATGGCGAGCAGGTCGCGGATCTGCTGCGCACGCGCGCCGAGGTCATAGCCACCGTTGCCGACGCTGGCCAGCGCCTCGCCGTCGAGGACGCGTCCGTTGGCGGTCCACAGGCGATGGTTGGGGGGATCGATCAATGCAGGCGAGGCATCGCTGCGGATCGGCCACGGTGCGCAGTCCTGGTTGCTGGCGGCCGTGAAGCTGGCCGGCGCACAGCCGGGGCCTCGGTCGGGGCGGGCGCCGATCAGGCGCCAGGCGATGCGTCCGCTGCGGTCGCCGACCACCAGGTTCTGCGCGGGAATGCCGGCACGGTCGGCGAAGTGCAGTGCACCGTCCAGGTCACCGGCGCGGGCCAGATCAGCGAAATCCAGGCGTACGGCGCCGGGCAGGTGTGCGACCCAGCGCAGGGCATCGCCACTGCCATCGGCATGGGTGTGCAGGATCGGCCCCCAGGCGGTTTCGCGTACCGGGAACAGCACGTCGGCCTGGCCGGCCACCGCAATGCGTTCTTCGTGCACGGTCACCGTGGCGTTGGCCGGTTCCGTGCGGTAGTCCGCCGTGTCGATGTAGCTGTTGGTGAAGCCCCAGGCGACGTGGCCGTTGCTGCCGACGATCACCGCCGGCAGGCCAGGGAGCGAGAAGCCAGTGACGTCGACTAGGCCGCCGGCGGCCTGCGGGTCCGGATAGCGCAGGCGCACCCGGAACCACAGCCCCGGCGCACGCAGGCCCAGGTGCATGTCGTCGGCAACGATCGCGCGGCCGTCCGCGGTGAGTGCGCCGGCCACCGCGAAGTTGTTGCTGCCGATGACGTCCGCCTCCTCCTGCTCGGTGCCCGGCTTTCCCTTCAATGTGCGCAGATCGAGCTGGCTGGCATCGGGCAGAATCGCATTGCCGGTGGCTTCGCCAAACAGCGGTGCATCCCATTCGGTGCCGTCGTGGGCAATCAGCGCGTACAGCGCCGGCGGCACCACCGCACGGATGCGGCTGAGGGCAAGCTCGGTCTGGTTGTTCGGGTCCTGCAGGTCGGCGTACATGGCCAGCCCGGCCAGCACGCTGTCGCTGGCCTGCCACGGTTGCGGTGACTGCCGCAGCAGCAGGTAGGCCCATGGCCGCACGGAGAGATCGGTAAGGCCTTCGTTGACGCCATCCACATAGGCGTGCACGACCGCGCCGTTGTCGCCCAGCGCGGTATCCAGATGCGCCTCGGTGCGGGCGCGCAGGCGGTGCACGCGCATGCGCTTGTCAGCTTCAATGGCCTTCGGCCCGAACAATGCCGACAGCTCGCCGGCGGCACTGCGGCGCATCAGGTCCATCTCGAAATAGCGTTCCTGCGCATGCACATGGCCGAGTGCGCGCATCGCGTCGGCCTGACTGCCGGCAGTGATGGTGACCACCCCCAGCGCATCGCGCTCGATGGTGACCGGCTTGGCCAGGCCCGGCAGCGCATGCTCGCCGTCCAGGTCGGCCAGGCTGCCGCGCAGCAGCAGCCACAGGGCCAGTGCGGTGACCAGCACGATGGCGACCAACACACCCAGCACCCAACGCCATGTACGTCGCATCGCACGTCCTTTCCGAACTCGTGGGCCGATTGTAGCCGCAGGCGCAACTGCGACTGATTCCGATTAGATCACCGTATTTTGAAATGCGGCACCCTATGCCACATCGATTCACAGGAGCCCCCCATGAAAGGCAACCCGGACGTCATCGCCTGCCTGAAGGAACTGCTGCGCGGCGAGCTTGCTGCCCGCGACCAGTACTTCATCCATTCCCGCCGCTACGAGGACCAGGGCCTGTTCGCGCTGTACGAACGCCTGAACCACGAGATGGAAGAGGAAACCCAGCACGCCGACGCGCTGCTGCGCCGCATCCTGTTCCTCGGCGGCGACCCGGACATGCGCCCGCATGCCACCGAGCCGGGCAAGACCGTGGAAGAGATGCTGCAGAAGGATCTCGACACTGAATACGCGGTTCGGAACAATCTCGCCGCCGGCATGAAGCTGTGCGAAGAGAAGGGTGACTACGTGAGCCGCGACATGCTGCTGGCGCAACTGAAGGACACCGAGGAAGACCACGCCTGGTGGCTGGAGCAGCAGCTGGGCCTGATCAAGCGCATCGGCCTGGAGCTGTACCAGCTGAGCAAGATCGACGGCAACGGCGCTCCGGCGCACTGAGCCGGCACCGCGATCCGGTAGGGCCGACTGTTAGTCGGCCGCTCTCCAAACGGCAGCCGACTAACAGTCGGCTCTACCAGAGGCAAAAAGCAGCCGACCAGCGGTCGGCTCTACCAGAAGAAGCACAGCGTTCTGTCGCCCGCCAGCACCGGAGCATCGCCAGCCAGCTTTCGCCAGCCAGCCGCTCCACCGCCCGCCAGCCGACAACGAAAAAGCCGGGGAATGCCCCGGCTTTTTCGTGTCTGGTCTCCGGCAAGGCGTGTCAACCAAGGTTGACACCCACCAGGAGCAATGCCCCAGCCTTTATTCCACCGACAGCCCTTCCACCTTCTGCCAGCCGCGCGGCAGCAGGTGGCCGCGGGTGGCGCGGGCGCCGAGGTAGGCGTCGAGCTCGTTGAACTTCAGCCCCATCGTGCGCTGACCGCTGCGCACCTGCAGGATCTGCCCCGGGCTGATCGCCACGATGGCGACCACGCGTTCAGTGGCGAGCTTGGCCTTCGGGATCTCGATGATCTTGTTGCCCTTGCCCTTGTCCAGTTCCGGCAGGTCGTTGGCGGCGATTGCCAGCAGGTTGCCGGAACTGGTCACCGCCACGATGCGGTCGGTGGCCACGTTGGCGACCATCGACGGGGTGAGCACCGACGAGCCGGACGACAGGTTCAGCATCGCCTTGCCGGCCTTGTTGCGACCGATCAGGTTCTCGAAGCGGGTGACGAAGCCGTAGCCATGGCTGGAGGCCAGCACGAAGCGGGCATCCGGCTCGGCACTGGCCAGGGTCACGAAGCTGGTGCCCGCTGCCGGCGAGAAGCGGCCGGTCAGCGGCTCACCGTTGCCACGCGCGGAGGGCAGGGTGTGCACCGGCGTCGAGTAGGCGCGGCCCTCGCTGTCGAGGAACGCGACCTGCTGGGTGCTGCGCGCACGCACCGCGCCCTGCAGCGCATCACCGTCGCGGTAGGAGAGGGCGGACGCATCGACGTCGTGGCCCTTGGCGGCACGGATCCAGCCCTTTTCCGACAGCACCACGGTCATCGGCTCGCTCGGCACCAGCTCGGCCTCGTCGATGGCCTGCGCGGCCTGGCGCTGCACCAGCGGCGAACGGCGCGCGTCGCCGAACTTCTTGGCGTCGGCCGTCAGTTCGTCGCGGATCAGCTTCTTCAGCTTGGCCTTGCTGTCGAGGATGCCGAGGATCTTCTCGCGTTCCTTGGCCAGCTCGTCCTGCTCGCCGCGGATCTTCATCTCTTCCAGGCGGGCCAGCTGCTTCAGCTTGGTTTCCAGGATGTACTCGGCCTGTTCCTCGGACAGGCCGAAGCGCGCGATCAGCGCCGCCTTCGGTTCGTCCTCGGTACGGATGATGTGGATCACCTCGTCCAGGTTGAGGAAGGCGACCAGCAGGCCTTCCAGCAGGTGCAGGCGGCGCTCGACCTTCTGCAGGCGGTGCTGCAGGCGGCGGGTGACGGTGTTGCTGCGGAAGGTCAGCCATTCGCTGAGCAGCATCTTCAGGTTCTTCACCTGCGGACGGCCGTCCAGCCCGATCACGTTGAGGTTGACGCGGTAGCTGCGCTCCAGGTCCGTTGTCGCGAACAGGTGGCCCATCAGCTGGTCGGCGTCGACGCGGTTGGAACGTGGCACCAGCACCACGCGCACCGGGTTGGCGTGGTCGGATTCGTCGCGGATGTCTTCCAGCCACGGCAGCTTCTTGGCGCGCATCTGCGCGGCGATCTGCTCGATCACCTTCGACGGCGACACCTGGAACGGCAGCGCCGTCACCACGATGTTGTTGGCTTCCTTGTTGAAGGTCGCACGCGCACGCACGCTGCCGTTGCCGGTCTCGTAGATGTTCCGCAGATCGTTGGCGGCGGTGATGATCTCGGCGCTGGACGGGTAGTCCGGGCCCTGCACGTGCTCGCACAGGTCGCGCACGGTCGCATCGGGGGTGTCCAGAAGGTGCAGCAGTGCGCTGACGATCTCGTTGAGATTGTGCGGCGGCACGTCGGTGGCCATGCCCACGGCGATGCCGGTGGTGCCGTTCAGCAGCAGGTGCGGCAGCCGTGCCGGCATCCAGGTCGGTTCCTGCAGGGTGCCGTCGAAGTTCGGTGCCCAGTCGGTGGTGCCCTGGCCCAGTTCGCCCAGCAGCACTTCGGCGATCGGGGTCAGCTTGGATTCGGTGTAACGCATCGCCGCGAACGACTTCGGGTCGTCGCTGGAGCCGAAGTTGCCCTGGCCCTCGATCAGCGGGTAGCGGTACGAGAACGGCTGTGCCATCAGCACCAGCGCCTCGTAGCACGCGCTGTCGCCATGCGGGTGGTACTTACCGATGACGTCACCGACGGTGCGCGCGGACTTCTTCGGCTTGGACGCGGCATTCAGGCCCAGCTCGCTCATCGAATAGATGATGCGGCGCTGCACCGGCTTCAGGCCGTCGCCGATGAACGGCAGGGCGCGGTCCAGGACCACGTACATCGAGTAGTCGAGGTAGGCGCGTTCAGCGTACTCGCGCAGCGGCAGTTGTTCGAATCCGTGGAACACGGGGCGGGCAAGTTCGGTCATGCGGCGTTGTTACCTGTTGTCGGGAGGCGGCGACGGCGGTCGCCGCTCGCAATCCTGTGATTATCCGGATGCGGCGGGGGATGCCAAGCCGCGCGCAGGGTCCAACCCGGTTTCCAGGCCGTGTCCGGCCCGTGCCAGGTAGCGCCCCGGTGGCAGCCCGAAGTGGCGGCGGAACACGGTGACGAAGGCGCTGGCGCTGCTGAAGCCCAGCGCGTGGGCGATATCGGCCACGCTGCGGCCGTCGGTCAGCTGGCGCAGGGCTTCGGACAGCCGGGCCTGCTGCCGCCACTGGGCGAAGCTGAGCGTGGTCTCGTCGCGGAAGTGGCGGGTCAGGCTGCGCGGCGACAGCCCGGCCCAGTGCGCCCATTCGGCCAGGCTGCGCTCGTCGGACGGGTCGGCCAGCAGCTGCGAGGCGATCTTCAGCAGGCGCCGGTCATGCGGCATCGGCAGATGCATGCGCTGGCGCGGCGCGGTACGGATCTCGTCCAGCAGCACCTCGATGATGTGCTGGCGCTCGGGCGTGGTGTCGTAGCCCAGCGGCCATTCGCAGATGCGGTCGGCCAGCGCCTGCGCCAGCTTGGACAGGCCCAGTACGCAGGGATCGGCGGGCAGGGTGGCGCAGGCCGGTGCGGCCAGCGCCATGCCCCAGCCACGCAGCGGGCCGTCGAGGGTGACCGTATGCGGCTCCAGCGGCGGCATCCAGCCGGCCGAGCCCGGCGCCAGTGACCAGGTTCCGTGCGAGGTGCGGGTGGTCAACAGGCCGCGTTCGACGCAGATCAGCTGCGCGCGCTGATGGTGGTGCCAGTCCACTTCACGGACCAGGCCCAAGGGGCTGTCGAAGCGGAAGGCGACAACCGGTGGCCCGTCATTGCGCTCGAACCAATCCAGGGCGTCGTCGCGCAGCAACCGCTTGGGAGGGGGGATTTCTGCCTTGTTCATCATATCCGCTGGCTGAAATGTGTCATCCATTGGCTGAATTGTACTACCGGGCCACCTGACCAGATCATTAAGGTAGGCGCCTTCGTTGATCCAGCCCGCTGCTGCAACACAGCATTCGATGCCAGATCGAATATTTCCATTGAGAAATATTTTTTTTGGAAGAGAATGCTCCCCCATGATCTGTCCTGCAACCACTCCCCCCAGCTTCGGCCTGCTGCTGCGCCAGGTGCGCGACGGCCTGGTCCGTCAACTCGACGCATCCATGGCTGAAGAAGACCTGGGTATCGGCTTCACCCATTACATCGGGTTGAAGGTGCTTTCCAACATGGCTCCGTGCACGGCCAACGAGCTGGCCCAGGCCATCGACCAGGTGCCCAGTGCGGTGACCCGCCTGCTGGACAAGCTGGAGTCGCTGGGCTGCGTCCGCCGCGAACCGCATGCCCAGGACCGGCGTGCGCTGCAGATCGTGCTGACCGATGAAGGCCGCGCACTGTGGGCGCGGCTGAAGCTGCGTGGCGACGCGGTGATGGATTACGCCCTGCGTGATCTTTCCGCCGACGAGCGCACGCAGCTGCTGTCCCTCCTTACCCGAATCCGCGATTCCCTGACGACCCCATGAACCCGATCCCGCAATCCACTCTCCGCCGGTCCGGGCGCGCGCTGCTGGTATCAGCGCTGGCCCTGGCCCTGGCCGCCTGCGCCAGCAGTCGTGGCCTCAACCCGCAGGGCCACGTGCTCGACGTGGACAGCCTGCACAGCGAACGCACCCTGGCCGACACCGACCTGAGCGCCACCGGCTTCCCGGCGCAGGACTGGTGGAAGGCGCTGGGCGATGCGCAGCTGGACGCGCTGGTCGCCGAGGGCCTGGCTGGCCACCCGAGCCTGGACGCTGCCGATGCGCGCCTGCGCCAGGCGCAGTCGCAGGTCGGTACCGCGCGTGCCGATCGCCTGCCGAGCCTGTCGGTGTCCGGTGGCTATACCGGTCTGCGCCTGCCCGAGTCGATGGCCGGCAGCGAGATGGGTGGCCATTACGCTGGCAGCAGCCAGGTCGCGTTTGATTTCAGCTATGGCGTGGACCTGTGGGGCGGCAAGCGCGCTGCCTGGGAAGCGGCCGTGGACGGCGCCCATGCCGCCACTGTCGAAGCCCAGGCTGCACGCCTGAACCTGTCCACCGGCATCACCCAGGCCTATGCCGACCTGGCGTATGCATGGCAGCTCAATGACGTGGCCGAAGAAGAGCTGGGCCGCTCGCAGAAGTCGCTGGAACTGACCCGCCAACGCCGTAGCGCCGGCATCGACAGTGATCTGCAGGTGCGCCAGGCCGAGGCCCGCGTGCCCGCCGCGCAGCAGCAGGTGCAGGCCGCGCAGCAGCGCATCGATGCGGCCCGCACCGCGCTGGCCGCGCTGGTCGGCAAGGGTCCGGACCGTGGCCTGTCGATCCAGCGCCCGCAGGGGTTGAATCCGATGGCGCTGCAGCTGCCGGGCGTGCTGCCCAGCGAACTGTTGGGTCGTCGCCCGGACATCGTTGCCGCGCGCTGGCGCGTGGAAGCGGCCGACAAGCAGATCAAGGTCGCCAGGACCAAGTTCTACCCGAGCTTCAACCTGACCGCACTGGCTGGCGTCGTCGCACCGAACGTGGGCGATCTGCTGAAAAGCAGTTCGACCTTCGCCTACATCGGACCGGCGCTGAGCCTGCCGATCTTCGAAGGCGGCAAGCTGCGCGCCAACCTGGCCAACACCGATGCGCAGTACGACCTGGCGGTGGCCAACTACAACCAGACCGTGCTCGATGCACTGCGCGACGTGGCCGACCAGGTCAACGCGGTGCGTTCGCTGGCACAGCAGGCGCATTCGCAGCAGCAGGCGGTGGCTACCGCACGTTCGGCCTTCGACCTGGCCCAGCAGCGCTACCGCGCCGGCATCGGCAGCTACCTGGACGTGCTGACCGCGCAGTCCACCCTGCTGCAGTCGCAGCAGCAGCTGGCCGGCCTGCAGTCGCAGCAGGTGCAGACCTCGGTGCGCCTGAGCAAGGCGCTGGGCGGTGGTTTCCAGCCCTCTGACGCCGACCGCGCACCGATCGCCTCCCATTCCGATTCCTCGCATTCCTGAAGACTTCCGCCATGAGCCAGACCCAAGACACTGCGGCCCCGGCCGCCCCCAACCGCCGCGGCAACCTGCTGCGCGGCCTGTTCGTGATCGTCGTGCTGCTGCTTGCCGCACTGGCGTTGTGGTACTTCATGTTCGGCCGTTGGTTCGAAGAGACCGACGACGCCTACGTGCAGGGCAACCAGGTGCAGATCACCCCGCTGGTGGCCGGTACCGTGGTCGCCATCAACGCCGATGACGGCATGCGCGTGGAGCGCGGCCAGCTGCTGGTGCAGCTGGACCCGTCCGACACGTCGGTGGCGCTGCAGCAGGCCGAAGCCAACCTGGCCAAGACCGTGCGCCAGACCCGTGGCCTGTACCGCAGCGTGGAAGGCGCACAGGCAGATTTGAACGCCCGCCAGGTGACCCTGAAGCGCGTGCGCGACGATTTCGCCCGCCGCAAGGATCTGGCCGCCACCGGCGCCATTTCCAATGAAGAACTGGCCCATGCCCGTGACGAGCTGGCCGCTGCCGAAGCCGCCGTGGCCGGTTCGCGCGAGACCGTCGAGCGCAACCGCGCGCTGGTCGACGACACCGTGATCGCCACCCAGCCGGACGTGCAGGCGGCCGCCGCGCAGCTGCGCCAGGCCTTCCTCAACAATGCCCGCGCCGGCATCGTCGCGCCGGTCACCGGTTACGTCGCCCGTCGTTCGGTGCAGGTTGGCCAGCGCGTGCAGCCGGGCAATGCCCTGATGGCGGTGGTGCCGACCGAGCAGATGTGGGTCGAGGCCAACTTCAAGGAAACCCAGCTGCGCCACATGCGCCTGGGCCAGGAAGTGGAGCTGAAGTCGGACCTGTACGCCGGTGACGTGAAGTACAAGGGCCACGTCCAGAGCCTGGGCCTGGGCACCGGCTCGGCGTTCTCGCTGCTGCCGGCGCAGAATGCCAGCGGCAACTGGATCAAGATCGTTCAGCGCGTGCCGGTACGTATCGCCATCGATGCCAAGCAGCTGGCCGAACACCCGCTGCGCATCGGCCTGTCGATGAAGGCCGAAGTGAGCCTGCGCGACCAGAAGGGCGAAGTGCTGCCGAGCACCCCGGCCAAGGGCACGGTGTTCGACACCGACGTGTATGCCAAGCAGCTGCATGATGCCGACGAGGTGATCCACACGATCATCCAGGGCAACCTGCCGCAGCAGGCGAAGGTGGGCTGAGGTCGCCATGTCCGCACAAGCTCCAGCCGCGCCCGGTGCTCCGGGCGCCCCGGCGGCGCCGGGTGCGGCCTCCGGGTTCCTGCCGCCCAGCGTCGCCCTGTGCACCGTGGGCCTGGCGATGGCGTCGTTCATGCAGGTGCTCGACACCACCATCGCCAACGTCTCGCTGCCGACCATCGCCGGTAACCTCGGCGCCAGTTCGCAGCAGGCGACCTGGGTCATCACCTCGTTCGCGGTCAGCACGGCCATCGCGCTGCCGCTGACCGGCTGGCTCAGCCGCCGCTTCGGCGAACGCAAGCTGTTCGTCTGGGCCACGCTGGCCTTCGTCATCACCTCGCTGCTGTGCGGCCTGGCGCAGAGCATGGGCATGCTGGTGCTGTCGCGTGCGCTGCAGGGTTTCGTGGCCGGCCCGATGTACCCGATCACGCAGTCGTTGCTGGTCTCGATCTATCCACGGGAGAAGCGCGGGCAGGCACTGGCGCTGCTGGCGATGATCACGGTGGTGGCGCCGATCTGCGGCCCCATTCTCGGTGGCTGGATCACCGACAACTACAGCTGGGAATGGATCTTCCTGATCAACGTGCCGCTGGGCATCTTCGCCGCGCTGGTGGTGGGCAACCAGCTGAAGGGGCGCCCGGAGCACATCGAGAAGCCGAAGATGGACTACGTCGGCCTGGTCACCCTGGTGATCGGTGTCGGTGCGCTGCAGCTGGTGCTCGACCTGGGCAACGACGAGGACTGGTTCTCGTCGATGAAGATCGTGGTGCTGGCGTGCGTGGCCGTGGTCACGCTGACGGTGTTCCTGATCTGGGAACTGACCGACAAGGATCCGATCGTCGACCTGAAGTTGTTCCGGCATCGGAACTTCCGCGCCGGTACGCTGGCGATGGTGGTGGCCTACGCGGCGTTCTTCAGCGTGGCGTTGTTGATTCCACAGTGGTTGCAGCGTGACATGGGCTACACCGCGATCTGGGCGGGCCTGGCGACAGCGCCGATCGGCATCCTGCCGGTGATCATGACCCCGTTCGTGGGCAAGTATGCATCGCGCTTCGACATGCGCATGCTGGCTACGATTGCGTTCATTGTGTTGTCGATGACCAGCTTCCTGCGTTCGAACTTCAACCTGCAGGTGGACTACAACCATGTGGCGGGCGTGCAGCTGATCATGGGCATCGGCGTCGCGCTGTTCTTCATGCCGGTGCTGCAGATCCTGCTGTCGGACCTGGATGGGCGCGAGATCGCGGCGGGCTCAGGCCTGGCCACCTTCCTGCGTACGCTGGGCGGGAGCTTCGCGGCGTCGCTGACGACGTGGCTGTGGGCGCGGCGCACCCAGGTGCACCACGCCGACCTGACCGAGCACATCTCGGTCTATCAGCCGGGCATGCAGGACCAGGTGACAGCGATGGGGCAGGGCGACCTGCAACATGGCGCAGCGGTACTGAACAACATGATCAACCACCAGGCATCGCAGATGGGCTTCAACGACATCTTCTTCCTGCTGGGCTGGATCTTCCTGGCGATCATCGCGTTCCTGTGGCTGGCCAAACCGCCGTTTGGCGCAGGCGCAGGTGCGGCCGCCGGTGGCGGACACTGAAACTCCCTGGAAACACGTGCTGTATTTTGACCCCGCCGCAAGGCGGGGTTTTTGTTTGTGCACTCAGGCGTCGACGGAGTGCATCCAT
Organism: Stenotrophomonas sp. 28608_Sma; assembly: GCF_056486185.1. NCBI lineage: Bacteria > Pseudomonadati > Pseudomonadota > Gammaproteobacteria > Lysobacterales > Lysobacteraceae > Stenotrophomonas > Stenotrophomonas sp. 28608_Sma. The sequence goes on from NZ_CM151308.1 coordinate 1,499,727, forward strand.
GCGTGGATGGGCGTCGACATCGCGTTGACGCTGCAAACCCCGGAAACGAAAAAACCCGCTTTCGCGGGTTTGATCATCTTGAGTCATGGTGCCCAGGAGAGGACTCGAACCTCCACGGTTTTACCCGCTAGTACCTGAAACTAGTGCGTCTACCAATTCCGCCACCTGGGCGACTCAGGAGATGAATTATGGGGAGCGACAGAAGATGTGTCAACAACATTTCACACCTTTTTCTGCGGCTGTACGCCCAGGTGAAGCAGCAGGCTGCGCATCGCCGATGACAACTGCGCCCACTCGGCAAAACAGGCGCACAGGCGGCGCTGTGCCCATGCATCGGCGAGCGGTACGGCGACGGTATGCGTGCTGCGCCGATGCTGGCGGGCGATGGTCCGCGGCACGATGCCGACACCAATGCCGTGGCCGACCATGATGCATACGCCTTCGAAGGTCTTCATGCGGATGCGTACATCCAGGCGCCGCCCGATGTCGCGCGCCTGGTCCTCGATGTAGGTCTGCAGTGCATTGCCATCGGCCAGTGCGACTAAGGTCTCGCCGGCAACATCGGTGAAGGCCACGCTGCGCCGCGATGCGAAGCGGTGGTCTGCGGGCAGCAGCATCACCAGCGGATCTTCGGCGACCACATGCTGCTGCAGGCCGGCAGCGTCGACGGCATCGCTGATGATGCCGGCCTCGGCCTGGCCAGCACTGATCGCACGCACGACTTCAGGGCTGGTGCGCTCCAGCAGTTCCACGTGCAGGCGCGGGCGTTCGGCCAGCCATGGTGCGAGCCGCGAAGGCAGGTAGTTGGTCAGCGCTGCGGTGTTGGCATACAGATGCAGGGTGCCGCGCGCACCGTGCGCGAACGCCTGCAGTTCACCGCGCAGCTGCGCCTGCTGCTGCAGGATCAAACGTGCATGGTGGGCGAGCGCGGCACCGGCTTCGGTCAGGCTGACGCCGCGCGGATGGCGGTTCAGCAGTACGGTGCCGGCATCGGCTTCGATCGTGCGCAGGCGTTCGCTGGCGGAAGCCAGTGCCAGGTTTGCCTGCGCGGCACCGGCCGTGATGCTGCCCGCTTCGGCAATGGCCAGGAACAGGCGCAGGTCGGCGATATCCATCCGCATGTGATGCCCTCATCGCAACGCCTGCGCCTTCGGATCAGCCGAAGGCGAGGCCGGGAAGACCGCATTGTGCGCCGAGCGGCCGGCCGATCCAATGAAGGCATGAATGAATCGATGTACTTCTACGTGCTGCTGGTGGTGGTGTTCGTGCTGGCCGGTGTGGTCAAGGGCGTGACCGGCATGGGGTTGCCGACGGTGGCGATGGGCCTGCTGGGCAGCACGCTGTCGCCGGTGGCGGCGGCGTCGATGCTGTTCATCCCGACCTTCGTCACCAATGCATGGCAGTTGTTGTCCGGCCCCTCACTGGGCCATATCGTGCGGCGCCTGTGGCCGATGATGCTGGCAGTGGTAGTGGTGACGCTGGGCTCGGCAGCGCTGCTGGTGCGGGTCGATCGCACCTGGTCGCGCGTGGCTTTGGGCGTGGCGCTGGTGGTCTACGCGGCGTATGCGCTGCTCGCGCCGGTGTTCCGCGTGCCGCAGCGTCGCGAGCGTTGGCTGGGGCCGCTGGTGGGTGCGCTGTCGGGCGTGGTGACCGGGGCCACCGGCGTGTTCGTGATGCCGGCGGTGCCGTACCTGCAGTCGCTGGGGTTGCAGCGCGAGGAGCTGGTGCAGGCGCTGGGACTGGCGTTCACTGTGTCGACGATATCGCTGACCACTGGCCTGGTGCTGCACGGCGCATTCGGCATCCAGCAGCTGGGGCTGAGTGCGCTCGCGGTGCTGCCGGCGCTGCTGGGCATGTGGCTGGGCCAGGTGATCCGGCAGCGCATCAGTGCGCGGGTGTTCCGCGCCTGTTTCCTGGGTTTCCTGCTGCTGCTCGGGCTGGAGCTGGTGCTGCGGCCGCTGTTGTGATGCCGGCCGCCGGTCGCGGCGATGCCGAATCACGGGCATGAAAAAACCCGCTTTCGCGGGTTTTTCTCATTCTCGACGTGGTGCCCAGGAGAGGACTCGAACCTCCACGGTTTTACCCGCTAGTACCTGAAACTAGTGCGTCTACCAATTCCGCCACCTGGGCGTCGAGGAGCGAGATTATGGGGTGTTGTTACGGGGGTGTCAACACCCTTGTGAAGATCATTGCCGATACCGGGTCGGAGTTCCTTCCTGGAGGAGAAAGAGTCGAGCCTCAGGACCGGATTACAGGCAAAAAAAATCCCCGCCGAAGCGAGGAGTTTTTTCGTTGGTGCCCAGGAGAGGACTCGAACCTCCACGGTTTTACCCGCTAGTACCTGAAACTAGTGCGTCTACCAATTCCGCCACCTGGGCGTTCCAGAGGCGCAATTGTGAAGATGAATCCGCAGGCTGTCAACGACTTCCTGAATATTTTTCATGCAAGGCCTTCAAGACAGCCGCTGACCCGTTCTGCACGCCGTCAGCGGCTACCATGTAGGGCGATGACTACCAAAAAACCAAGCAAGGGCGGGAGCACCTCCCGCAGCCAGGCCCCGAAGAAGGGCGCCAAGGCGGGCACGGCCCGCACCACCAAGCCGGGCAAGCCGTTGCCGGGCTGGTTCCCCGAATTGAATGAAGGCGGCGCACCACCGCGTGGTCGCAAGGTCCGCAGCGCCGATGCCGCCGCTCCGGGCCCGGCCCCGGGCCGCAAGCTGCCGCCGACCGGCAAGGTGATCGACGATCCCTATGCCGCCCGCGAAGCCGAGAAGTACGAACAGCCCATCGCCAGCCGCGAGGCCATCCTGGCCCTGCTGGAGCGCTGCGAAGGGCCGCAGACCGCCGAGGAACTGGGCGCGCGCCTGGGCCTGACCGCGCCGGACCGGGCCGAGGCGCTGTCGCGCCGGCTCGGTGCCATGGTCCGCGACGGCCAGCTGGTGCAGAACCGTCGCGGCGGTTTCGCCCCGATCCAGACCCTGAACCTGGTCACCGGCGTGGTGATCGCCAACCCGGAAGGGTTCGGTTTCCTGCGCGCGGTCGAGGGCGGTGACGACCTGTTCCTGCCGCCGTATGAAATGCGCAAGGTCATGCACGGCGACAAGGTGCTGGCCCGTGTGACCGGCATCGACCATCGTGGCCGTCGCGAAGGCAGCATCGCCCGCGTGCTCGAGCGCGGCATGACCCGCCTGATCGGCCGCTTCAGCATCGAGATGGGCATCAACTACGTGGTGCCCGACGACAAGCGCGTGCAGCGCAACGTGCAGGTGCCGCCGGACCAGACCGGTGGTGCGCGCGATGGCCAGCTGGTGGTCTGTGAACTGACCCAGGCGCCGGACAGCCGCCGCCCGCCGATCGGCCGCATCATCGCCGTGCTCGGCGACAAGCTGACCGCCTCGCTGGTGGTGGAAACCGCCATCCACGGTCATGAGCTACCGTTCGAGTTCCCGCAGGAAGTGCTGGACGAAGCCGCCTCGGTACCGCTGGTGGTCGAACCGGCGATGATCGGCGACCGCGTTGATCTGCGCAGCACGCCGTTGGTCACCATCGATGGCGAGGATGCCAAGGACTTCGACGACGCGGTGTACTGCGAACCGAATGCCGAGGGTTTCCGCCTGGTGGTGGCGATTGCCGATGTCTCGAACTACGTGCGCCCCGGCACGCCGCTGGATGAGGAGGCGCAGAAGCGCGCCACCTCGGTATACTTCCCGGGCTTCGTGGTGCCGATGCTGCCGGAGACGCTGTCCAACGGCATCTGTTCGCTGATGCCGAAGGTCGACCGCATGTGCTTTGTCTGCGACATGCAGATCGACCGCGACGGCCTGGTCACGCGTTCGCGCTTCTACGAGGCGGTGATGAACTCGCACGCGCGCCTGACCTACACCCAGGTGTGGAAGGCGGTGGGCGAGGACGATGCCGATACCAAGGCCTGGATGGGCGACCTGCTGCCGCAGGTGCAGCGCCTGCACCAGCTGTACAAGGTGCTGTCCAAGGCACGTGCCAAGCGCGGCGCCATCGAGTTCGAAAGCAGCGAAGTGCGCTTCGTGCTGGACAACCGCGGTGAAGTCACCCAGGCCGGCATGCTGGTGCGCAACGACGCACACAAGCTGATCGAGGAATGCATGATCGCGGCCAACGTCGAGGCGGCCAGGTACCTGCTGTCGCGCCATGTGCCGGCCCCGTACCGCATCCACGAGAAGCCGCCGGAAACCAAGTACGCCGACCTGCTGGAATTCCTCAAGGAGTTCAAGCTGAGCCTGCCGCCGTGGTCCAAGGTGCGTCCGGGTGATTACACCAAGCTGCTGAAGAAGATCCGGGATCGCCCCGATGCCACGTTGCTGGAATCGGTGCTGCTGCGCAGCCAGAGTCTGGCGATCTACAGCCCGGAGAATCACGGTCACTTCGGCCTGGCGCTGGAGGCGTACGCGCACTTCACCTCGCCGATCCGTCGCTACCCTGACCTGCTGGTGCACCGCGCGATCAAGCACGCGTTGTCCGGCAAGCCGCTGGACAAGTTCACCTACAACGCACGCGAGATGGCTGCGCTGGCGCTGCAGTGCTCCGAGCGTGAGCGCCGTGCCGATGAGGCCGAGCGCGAGGTCGACGAGCGCTACCGCGCCGCGTGGATGGAAAAGCACGTAGGCGGGCAGTTCGACGGTGTGATCAGTGGCGTGACCAGCTTCGGCCTGTTCGTGGAGCTGGACGAGTCGAAGGTGCAGGGCCTGGTCCATGTGACCCAGCTGCCGCAGGACTATTACAAGTTCGACGCGACCCGCAAGACGCTGACCGGCGAGCGCCGTGGCAGCAGCTACCGGCTGGGCGACCGCGTGCGCATCCTGGTGCTGAAGGCCAGCATGGAAGAGCGCAAGATCGACTTCCGCCTGGTCGAGCACAAGGGTGAGGATGAAGGCGATGGCCTGCCGCCGCTGCCCGAGCGTGGCAAGCCGGCCAAGCGGAAGAAAGAGAAATACTGATGACCGTGGTAGTGCCGGCCGCTGGCCGGCATCCATGGCACCCTCGGCACCGACGGGTTGCGGGCCAGCGGCCGGCACCACCAGGAGACATCGCATGCAGGGCCAACCCGAATACAGCGGCGGCTGCCAGTGCGGCGCGATCCGCTTCCAGGCGCGAGGCGAGCTGACCGACAGCTCGATCTGCCATTGCCGGATGTGCCAGAAGGCCTTCGGTGCCTACTATGCGCCGCTGGTGTCGGTGCGCGGCGTGCAGTTCAGCTGGACCCGCGGCCAGCCGCGCTATTTCCAGTCGTCCAACGTGGTGCGGCGTGGCTTCTGCGCCGACTGCGGTACCCCGTTGACCTATGAAGCCCCCGACGGCGTGGCCGTGGCCGCTGGTGCCTTTGACCAACCCGAACGCCTGCCACCGACCATCCAGTACGGAGTCGAACGCAAGCTGCCCTTCGTCGACAGCCTGGCCAGCCTGCCGGCGCGGCGCACCGAGGAGGACATCGCGGCGCTGGATTTCCTGGCCACCATCGTGTCCCACCAGCACCCCGACCACGACACCCCGCACTGGCCGCCGCGCAGCCGATAAGCCACCTGTAGCGCCGAGCCCACGCTCGGCTGCTCTGGGTTCAGGCTTTATCGGCCGCCGCCCGCCGAGCATGGGCTCGGCGCTACAGAGGGCCGGCCGCAGCGCCCGGCCCGCCGATGCTCTACCATAGCCACCCCCTTTCCGGTCCCCGCCCGCATGAGCAAGAACAGCCAGTGGATTGTCGGCGTCAACGCCGTCGCCTCCTCCATCGAGAACGACGCCGAGAACGTCCGCGAAGTGCTGGTCGAGGCCGGTGCGAAGAACCCGCGCCTGACCGAGATCGAGGAAAACGCCCGCCGCAAGGGCATCGACGTGCGCAAGGTGAACAGCCAGGCGCTGGACGGTGTCGGCGGTTCGGTACGCCACCAGGGCGTGGCCGCGCGCTATGCAGCGGCCCGCACCTACAGCGAGAACGAGCTGGAAGGCCTGGTCAGTGCAGCCGAGGGCAAGGCCCTGCTGCTGGTGCTGGACGAGGTGCAGGATCCGCACAACCTGGGCGCCTGCCTGCGCTCGGCTGCCGCGGCCGGCGCCACTGCCGTGATCATCCCCAAGGACAAGTCGGCCACGGTCAATGCCACCGTGCGCAAGACCTCGGCGGGTGCCGCCGATCTGATCCCGGTGGTGGCGGTGACCAACCTGTCGCGCTGCCTGAAGGACCTGCAGAAGCAGGGCGTGTGGATCTACGGCCTGGCCGGCGAAGCCACCGCCTCGCTGTACCAGCTGGACCTGAAGGGCAACATCGCCCTGGTGCTGGGCGGTGAAGCCGATGGCCTGCGCCGCCTGACCCGCGAGAACTGCGATGGCCTGGTCAAGATCCCGATGCCGGGCGAGATCGAGAGCCTGAACGTCTCCGTCGCGGCCGGTGTCAGCCTGTTCGAGGCCGTGCGCCAGCGCGGTTGATCGGCAGCAGCGGCTGTGTCGACCAAGGTCGACACCCACCAGGTAGTCGCCAACCTTGGTTGGCGCTCTTGCCGCCTCACCCCGCGCTGCCGCCCAGTGCCTTGAACAAGGTGACGTCGTTGTTCAGCTGGCCCTGGCGCACGCGCGCCAGCGACAGCTCGGCATCGCGCCGGGTCTGCTGCGCTTCCAGCCAGGTGCGCAGGTCGGTGGCACCCACGCGGTAGCGCACTTCCTGCGCCCGTTCCACTTCCACCGCTTCGTCGTACGAAGCCTGCGAGGCCGCTACCTGGCGCGCCAGCTGCTCGCGTGCCGACAGCGCGTTGTCCACTTCCGAGAGCGCGGTGTACAGCGTCTTGCGGAAATTGGTCGCGGCGATCTGGTAGGCGGTGCCGGCGATATCGGTATCCAGCTGCGCGCGCTGCAGGTTGAGGAACGGAAGCGACAGGCCGGCGCCCAGCGTGGCCACCGGGTTGCGCAGCACGTCACCCAGCGACGTTGCACTGGAGCCGAGGCTGCCGGTCAGGCTCAGCGCCGGGTAGTACTGGGTAGCGGTCACCTTGATGGTCTTCAGGCTGTTGCGCAGGCGCAGTTCGGCCGCGCGCAGGTCGGGACGGCGACCGAGCAGGTCGGTCGGCAGGCCCTCCGCGATGCTGGGGCTGCGTGCGCCGAGCAGGTCCTGCGGTTCGTCCTGCTGCGGCCAGGGCGTGCCGTCCAGCAGCACGGTCAGTGCATTGCGGGCCTCCACCCGCTGCTGTTCCAGCGCACTCTGCGAGGAACGCTGCGACTGCAGGTTCTGCAGTGCCTGGCGTACTTCCAGGCGCGATACTGCACCGGCGTCGAAGCGGGCCTGGACCAGTTCGCGGGTACGTTCCAGCCGCTCCAGGTTGGCCTGGCCGGTGGCGATGGACTGGTTGAGATAGGCCAGGTTCCAGTATTGGTTGATGGTGTCGCTGATCACCAGCAGCGCGGTGTTCTGCCGGTCTTCCTCGCTGGCCTCGGCTTCCCAGCGGGCGATGTCGCGCTGGGTGCGCAGGCGGCCCCACAGGTCCACTTCCCAGCCCAGCGAGACGCCGGTGGAATAGCTGCGGCGCCAGTCGTCGGCCTGGTCGGTGGCGCGGCTGGCGCTACCACTCACACCTGAAGACGAAGGCTGCGGCCACAACGCGTTGCTGGCCAGGCCGGCCTGCAGGCGCGAACGCTGCACGGCCAGGCCAGCGGCGGCAAGATCGCTGTTGGCGGCCAGCGCCTGCGCCACCAGACGGTCGAGACGTTCATCGCCGAAACCGGTCCACCAGGTGTCCTGGCGGATGTCGCGGCCCGGAGTATCCAGGCTGCTGCGCGGATCGTCGGCGGGCGCATTGAGGGTGGCGTCGCCACGACCGTAAGTCGCCGCCACGTCGGGGGCCTGCACCGGATAGCGGCCCATCGATGCGCAGCCGGACAGGGCGAGCAGTACAGCGCCCGCCAGCAACAGGCGCGAGGGGGCAGGGAAGGGCAGTCGGGTCATCATCTTCATTCGCGGGCCAGGGCCTCCACCGGGTCGAGCTGCGCGGCGTTACGCGCGGGCAGGAAACCGAACGCCACGCCGATCAGGGTCGAGCAGGCAAAGGCGGCGACGATCGAGGCGGTGGAGAACAGCACCTGGAAGTCGCTGGCGAAGCGGCCGATCATCGAGCCCAGCAGCAGGGCCAGGCCGATGCCGAGCACGCCGCCGAGCAGGCACACCAGCACTGCTTCGATCAGGAACTGCTGGCGGATATCACTCTGCCGTGCACCGACGGCCATGCGCACGCCGATCTCGCGGGTACGCTCGGTCACCGAAACCAGCATGATGTTCATCACACCGATACCACCGACCAGCAGTGCGATGGCGGCGATGGCGCCGATCAGCAGGGTCATCGTGCGCGTGGTCTGCTCGATGGTCTGGCGGATCTCGGCGCTGTTGCTGAGGAAGAAGTCCTCGGTGCCATGGCGCATGGTCAACAGTCGGGTGATCGCTTCCTGTGCCGCATCCATCGGCGTGGCGTCGTCCACGCGCACGGTGATGCTGGACACGTGGCTCTGGCCGAGCATGCGCGACATCACCGTGGTGTACGGCAGCCACACGCTCAGGCTGGTGCTGCCGCCGAACCCGAAGCTCTGGCGCTTGGCCACGCCGACCACGCGCGCCGGCACGTTGCCGAGCAGGATCACCTGGCCGATCGGGTCGGTATCGGGGAAGAACTGGGTCTGGGTGTTCTCGTCGATCACCGCGACCTGGCCGAGGCCCTTCACCGCGTCACTGTCGAAGAAGCTGCCGCTGAGCAGGGTCACGCCCTTGACCCGGAAGAACTGCTCGCCAACGCCGCTGACCTGGGTGGTAGAGGACTGGTTGCGGTAACGGGCGGTGACCGAGGTCGATACGCTGGGCGTGGAGCTGTCGACGTAGCTCTGCCGGGCCAGCGCATCGGCATCACTGGCCTTGAGCGTCTGCACGCGGGCCGAGCGCATGTCGCCGAACCCGCGGCCGGGGTAGACGTCGATGGTATTGGTACCCAGCGCACTGATGTTCTGCAGGATCTGCTGCTGCGAGCCGTTGCCCAGCGCCACCACCGAGACCACCGAGGCGATGCCGATGATGATGCCGAGCATGGTCAGGAAGGTGCGCAGCCGATGTGCATTCATCGCCAGCAACGCCATGCGGAACGCTTCGGTGAAGCGGTCGCGCGCGGCCCGCCAGCTGTTGCCGCGGGCGACGCCGGTGCTGGCCTCGCGCTGCGCGCGGTAGGTCGGTGCATTCGGGTTGGCGCGGTCGGCGATGATCTCGCCGTCGCGGATCTCGATGATCCGCTGCGCGTGTTCGGCCACGCTCATGTCGTGGGTGACGATGATGATGGTGTGGCCTTCGGCGTGCAGCTCGCCGAGGATCGCCATCACTTCCTCGCCGGATTTCGTGTCGAGCGCGCCGGTCGGTTCGTCGGCCAGGATCACCTCGCCGCCGTTCATCAGGGCACGGGCGATCGACACGCGCTGCTGCTGGCCGCCGGACAGCTGGCCCGGCTTGTGGTGCATGCGGTCGCTCAGGCCCAGCCGCTGCAGCAGCTGTTCGGCACGCGCGTTGCGCACCGGGCCGGGGCTGCCGGCGTACACCGCCGGCACTTCCACGTTGCCGCGCGCATCGAGGTCGCCCAACAGGTGGTAGCGCTGGAAGATGAAGCCGAAATGCTCGCGGCGCAGTTCGGCCAGCTCGTCCGGCTCCATCTTCCCGGTTTCGCGGCCGGCCACCTGGTAGCTGCCACGGGTGGGACGATCGAGGCAGCCGAGGATGTTCATCAGCGTCGACTTGCCTGAGCCGGACTGGCCGACGATGGCCACCATCTCACCGGCGTGGATGTCGAGGTTGACGTCACGCAGCACGGCGATCACATCGTCGCCGGCCGGGAATTCGCGTCGCAGGTCGCGCAGGCGCAGCAGCGGCGCCGTCGTGCTCATCGGCGCCCCATGCCCGGGCCGCCGACCCGCATCTGCATGCCGCCGCGGTTGCCGCCGCCGGCGCTGGCACCGGCCGCACCGGCTTCGCCGACCACTACGCGCTCGCCTTCCTTCAGTCCCGACAGGATCTCGGCCGAGGCGCCGTTGTTGATGCCCACGGTAACCTTGCGCGGCTGCGGCTGGCCCTTGTCGTCCAGCACCCGCACCATGCGCTCGTCGCCACGGCGCTTCGGCCCCAGTGCCACCGCCGGCACCATCAGCACGCCCTTGGCCTGCTTCAGCAGTACCGAGACCTGCGCGGTCATGTCGATGCGCAGGGTGCCATCCGGATTCTCCACGTCGAACAACGCGTTGTAGTAGACCGCGCTGCTGGAACTGGAACTGGACGAACTGCTGGAACTGGACGAACTCTCGTTGGCGATCGAGGCCGGCGCCGGATTGATCTGGCGCAGCGTGGCGTGGTACTTGCGGTCCGGATCGCCCAGCGTTGTGAAGTACACCGGCATGCCTGCCTTGATCTTGACCACGTCGGCCTCGGAGATCTCGGCATTGACGGTGACCACGTCCAGCCGTGCCAGCATGACGATGGTCGGTGCGGTCTGGTTGGCGTTCACGGTGCGACCTTCCTCGGCCACCACCGCCACCACGGTGCCGTCCATCGGCGCGGTGATGCGGGTGTAGGCCAGGTTGGCGCGGGCGGTGCCCAGCTCGGTTTCGCGGCCCTTGATCTGCGCCTCGTAGGACTGCAGCTGGGCACGGGCGGTCTTCAGCTGCGCCTCGGCGGCATCGTACTCCTGGCGCGAGGTGGCCTCGGCGGCCAGCATCTGCTGCTGGCGCGCGAATTCCAGTTCGGCCTGGCGCAGGGTGGCCTGCTGCACGGCGCGCTGGGCGGTGACCTGGTCCAGCGAGGCCTGCGCATTGAGCACCTGGTTCTGCTGGGTGGTGGCGTCGATTTCGGCAATCAGGTCGCCTTCCTTCACGGTATCGCCCAGCTGCACCTTCAGCGATTTGATCTGGCCAGAGGCCTGGGCACCGACGCTGACCAGCTTGTAGGCGTCGATCACACCGGTGGCCTCCACCGTCTGCTCGATGTCACCACGGCTGACCGGCGTGGTCGCCACCGCCGGGGCGGCGGGCTTGCGCAGCAGCCACCAGGCGGCTGCGGCAACGGCAAGGGCGAGCAGGGCGATCAGTATCAGGCGACCCCGGCGGGTCGCGGGCAGCAGGCGGAACGTCACGTCGTGGCTTCACTCTCGGGGCCGCGGTGGCGGCGTTGGTGGGCATTGTGAAGACCGGGCGATGGGCGGCTCAATCCTCGGGGTATGTCTCTATGTAACACTGTCGGTGAATACGCGTAACCACAGGTATCCCGCCCATGGGTGGATACACTGGTACGCATTGCCCCGGATGCGGTTCAGCTGCCGACACGGGATGATCGCGACATGGAGACTGAAAACACGATGCATCGACTGCTGATCGTCGACGACGACAACGACATCCGCACCCTGCTGGCCGAACAGCTCGGCCGGGCCGGCTACCAGGTGAGCACGGCCGCAGACGGCACCGCCATGCGCCAGCTGCTGGACCGCGAACACGTGGACCTGATCGTGCTCGACCTCAACCTGCCGCGCGAGGATGGCCTGACCCTGTGCCGCGACCTGCGCGCGCGCTCGAACACACCGGTGATCATGCTGACCGCGCGTGCCGAGCCGATCGACCGCGTGCTGGGCCTGGAAATGGGCGCCGACGACTACCTGGCCAAGCCGTTCGAACCGCGCGAGCTGCTGGCACGCATCCGCAACGTGCTGCGCCGGACCGAGGCGCTGCCGGCGAACCTGGAGCCGCTGGCGGTGCGCCGTGCGCGCTTCTCGCGCTGGGTGTTCGATCTGGAGCATCGCCACCTGGTGGACCCGGACGATCGCGTGGTGGTGCTGTCCGGCGCCGAGTTCCGCCTGCTGCGGGTGTTCATCGCCCACGCCAACAAGGTGCTGTCGCGCGAGCAGCTGGTCGCGCTCAGCAGCGGCCGCAACTACGAGGCACAGGACCGCGCCATTGATCTGCAGGTCAGCCGGCTGCGCAACAAGCTGGGCGACGACGGTGGCCCGGACGGACTGATCAAGACCGTTCGCAACGAAGGCTATGTACTGGCCTCCTCGGTGAACCTGGAATAAGCCGCGATGAAGCGCCTGCGCCATTTCCTGTCCTCGATGGTCGGGCGGTTGTTCGTGATCCTGCTGCTGGGCATGAGCGTGGCCGCGATCGGCGCGACCATGCTGGCCACCTCCAAGCGCCAGCAGGAGTTCGAGCGGCAGAACCTGAACCGCATCGCCGACCGCCTCCAGGGCTACGTCAACCTGCTCGACGGCAACCCCGAACTGCGCGAGCGCCTGCTCGAAATCGGTGGGCCGAGCGTACGTGCGCTGCAACCCGGCGCACGCCTGGGGCGGGCCGATACCGCGTTGATGGAAGTACTCGATGACCGGCCCGGCCCGGTCGCACGCGCGCATGTGCACTTCGCTTCGTTCCGCTCCTGCATTCCCAAGCTGCAGGACCTGCTGCCCCCGCCGCCACCGGGGCATCGCAAGCATCCGCGCGAACGTGATCCGGCGTTCATCCCGCCCAAGTGCCGTGCGGTCGACGTGACCCTCAACGACGGCACGCTGCTGAAGCTGGCGCTGGATTCGCCGGCGGTGGCACACAACGGCATCCTCGCCGTGGACCCGTGGTTCCTGACCCTGCTGGTGCTGGCGATCGCGGTGCTGGCCTATATCGTCGCGCGCATGGCCAGCGCGCCGCTGCAGGAACTGGCCGCAGCCGCCGAAGACCTGGGCGACGACCTGCAGCGCGATCCACTGCCGCTGCGCGGCCCGCGCGAAGTGCAGCGCGCCGCCGAAGCCTTCAACGCCATGCAGCATCGCCTGCAGCGGCACCTGGCCGAGCGCACGCAGATGCTGGCGGCGATCACCCATGACCTGCAGACCCCGCTGACCCGGCTGCGCCTGCGCCTGGAGAATGTCAGCGACGAGGTGCTGCGCGAGCGCCTGATCGGCGATCTGGCCGCGATGCAGGCGCTGGTGCGCGAAGGCCTGGAGCTGGCGCGCAGCGCGGAGAGCGCCGAGCAGCGCGCCGCACTGGACCTGGATTCGCTGCTGGAGAGCATCGTTGAGGACACGGCCGAGGGCGGCGGTGATGTCGTCTTCGAAGGTGGCAGCGGAGCGGTGTTGATGTTGCGTCCGCTGGCCATGCATCGCCTGTTTTCCAACCTGGTGGACAACGCGGTGATGTATGCCTACCGGGTGCGGGTACGGGTCGAGCGTAGTGGTGGCGCGATCACCGTGGTGGTGGCCGATGACGGCCCGGGCCTGGCCGAGGATCAGCTGGAAGCCGTGTTCGACCCGTTCGTGCGGGTGGAAACCTCGCGTTCGCGCGAAACCGGCGGCGCGGGTCTGGGCCTGACCATCGCCCGCGCCCTGGCTGAGAAAGACGGGGCGCGGCTGTGGCTGCGCAACCGCGTCGAAGGCGGGCTGGAGGCGGTAGTGCAGTGGCCGGCCAGTGCACAGGTGACGCCGCCGGGCCGCGCGGGCTGAGCCTTCGCGGCTGGCGATGGTGACGCCGTGGGCCGGGTTTGGCCTATCATCTGCGCATCTTCCCAGTTCCCCCCCGATGAGCCAGCCCGTTCCCGCCGGCATGCCGTCCCGCGCTGCCCGGCAGTTCCCGCATGCTGCCAGGCCCGGCAGCCCTGCCTGGCCGCCGCCGCTGCACTGATGGCCGGACAGGGGGACATCGGGCGCTGGGTGGAGCGCTGCGGATCAGATATCGGTCGATGGCTGCGACAGGGCCTGCTGTGGCTGCTGCTGGCCCTTGCACTGCCGGTGGCAGCGCAGGAGGGGGCTCCGCCACTGCGCGACTACGCCATTGATGTATGGACGTCGCGCAACGGCCTGCCGCACAACTCGCTGCGCGACATCGCGCAGACCCCCGAAGGCCACCTCTGGTTCGCCACCTGGGAAGGCCTGGTGCGTTACAACGGCCTGGATTTCACCGTGTTCGACCGCAGTACCCGGCCGGGACTGCGCGACAACGGCATCGGCGCGTTGTTCGTCGACCGCCAGGGTGGGCTGTGGATCAGTGATTCGCGGGGCAATGTCAGCCATCGCGGCAACGATGGCCAGTGGCGTGTCTGGGAGCACCAGGCCGATACCCCGCAGGTCCTGATCCAGTCCATGCAGATGGACAGCCAGGGCCGCCTGTGGCTGCTGTATGAAGGCAAGGGCATCGGCTATCTGACGCCGGACACCGGCATTGTCTACCAGGCTCCGGCCGCCGACCTGCCGATGGCGATGAGCTTCACCAAGCTGGTGGTCGATGCGCAGGACCGGGTCTGGGCCGGCACGTTGGATGGACTGGTGCTGCGCGACAACGATGGCGTGCTCAAGCGGGCGCCCGCGGCGTGGGGGCTGGGCGCCGGCAGTGGCCTGTCGTGGCCGTACCGCGCTCCGGATGGCGCGCTGTGGATCGTCGCTGGCGAGCGCCTGTACCGGGTGGAGGATGATCAGCTGGTGCTGATGCACCGCCTGCCGGGGCAGCTGCACCTGACCTCGATGCTGCAGGATCGCCATGGTGACCTGTGGCTGGGCACCGAGAACCAGGGCCTGCTGCGGATCTCAGCGCATGGCCTGGAGCGCCTGCCGGCGGGCCTGAACCTGCCGGGTGGGCGCGTGGTCAGCCTGCGCGAGGATGCCGAGGGCAGCATCTGGGTGGGTGCCAACGGTGGCCTGTACCGCCTGCGCGAAACACTGTTCAGCAGCTACACCGAGCGCGATGGCCTCAGTGGCGACTATGTGCGCACCGTGTTCGAGGACCGCGATCGCCAGCTGTGGGTCGGCAGTGCCAGCGGCCTCGACCTGCAGGCTGCTGATGGCCGCTTCCGCGCGATGCCGCTGCACAACCGCGGCGGCAAGGCACCTTCGGTGCTCAGCCTGGCGCAGGGCCCGGACGGTGACCTGTGGGTCGGAACGTTCGGTGATGGCGTCTACCGTCTTGGCCCCGATGGCCGGCTGCGGCACAACTATGCCGCCGCCGATGGCATGCCGGGCGGCAACATCCGCGCGATCAGCGTGGACCCGCAGGGTGTGGTCTGGGCCGGCACCCAGAAGGGCGTGGTCCGCATCGACGGCGACCGCGTGCAGGTATCAAGCGTTGCGGGCATGCCCAGCGGCCTGATCACCGCGCTTGAGCACGATCACCAGGGCAACCTGTGGATCGGCACCATCGAGGGCATCCGCGTACTGCGCGGCGATCACGTGCAGTCGATCGACCTCGCGCCGATGGGCGGTGGCCGCAGCGTGTTCGGCTTCCATCAGCTGGGTGACGCGATGTGGATCAGCAGCGACCGTGGCCTGTACCGCTGGCGCAACGGCACGCTGGCACGGGTGGGGCTGGAGCAGGGCATGCCGGTGGATGCGGTGTTCCAACTGGTGCCGGATCGCCTTGGCAACGTGTGGATCAGCAGCAACCGCGGCGTGCTGCGCACCGACATGGCCACCCTCAACGCCGTGGCCGATGGCCGCGCACCCCGGGTGGTGGTGGAGCGCTACAACGAGATTGACGGCATGGCCAACGCGCAGGCCAACGGCAGCTCCGGGCCATCGGCGATCCTGCGCCAGGACGGCACGTTCTGGGTGGTCACCGCCGGAGGCCTGAGCACCGTCGATCCGCAACGCCTGCAGCGTTTCCGCGAGCGTCTTTCACCGCCGGCAGCGATTGAAAGCGTGCAGGTGGATGGCGCACCGGTGCATTGGGAAGGCCCAGACCGCAACTACATTCCCGGCGGCCGCCGCTTGGCGGTGAGTTATGTCGGCCTGAGCTACCTGATGTCTGACCGGATCCGCTACCGCACGCGGTTGGACGGCCTGGATACGGGGTGGGTCGAACGCGGCCCGCAGCGCAGCGTGGAGTTCGTTGGCCTGCCGCCGGGCGACTACACCCTGCACGTGGCCGCTGCCCATCCGAGTGGCAGCTGGGGCCAGCAGGAAGCGGTATGGAGCTTCACCGTGGAGCCGTTCTGGTGGCAGCGACGCAGCGTGCAGGTGCTGGGTGGACTGTTGCTGCTGGCCGCGCTGGTGGCGCTGTACCGGTTGCTGTTGCAGCAGCTGAAGGCCAGCAACCTGCGCCTGGCGCGGCGTGTGGACGAGGCCACTTTCGACCTGCAGGCCAAGACCGTGCACCTGCAGGCGCTGAACCAGGAAAAGACCGAACTGGCCGAGCGCCTCGCACGCCAGGCCGAGGCATTCGAACGGCAGGCCCGCGAGGATGCACTGACTGGCCTGGCCAACCGCCGTGCATTCGATGAAACGCTGGCGCGTGACTTCGCGCGTTCGCAGCGCAGCGGTCATCCGCTGTGCCTGGTGGTGCTGGATATCGACCACTTCAAGGACGTCAACGATCGCCACAGCCACAGCATCGGTGATGAGGTGCTGGTGCAGGTGGCGCGGTTGATCGCCGCCGCCAGCCGCGATTCGGACCTGCCGGCGCGGACCGGTGGCGAAGAGTTTGCGCTGCTGCTCAACGACACCCGCCTGGAGGAAGCCGCACAGCTGTGCGCGCGCCTGCGCGGTCTGTTCCATGACCACCCCGACTGGGCCGGCGTGGACGGCCTGCGCGTGACCTTCAGCGCAGGGCTGGTGGAGCTGGATGCCGACGACCGCACCCCGGCACTGCTGTACCAGCGTGCCGACCGCGCGTTGTACCGCGCCAAGAGCGATGGCCGGGATCGAACGAGCATCGGTTGATTGCATCCACGCATGGCATGGATCTACCGTCCGGTGAGTGGTGGGTGCGGACCGTTGGTCCGCACTGCGTGGATGCGGTTGCGCCGTTGGCTGCCTTACCGTGGCCAGGCGTTGGCGATGGTGCAGAACAACCGCGCGGTCTGCTCGGTGTCGTACACCGCGCTGTGTGCCTCGTTGGCATCCCAGCCCAGCCCGGCGGCGGTGGCCGCACGCGCCAGCACGGTCTGCCCGTAGGCGATGCCGGCCAGGGTGACCGTGTCGAACACGCTGAACGGATGGAACGGGTTGCGCTTGTGGCCGGTCCGCGCCACCGCTGCGTTGACGAAGCCCAAGTCGAAATGGGCGTTGTGGCCGACCAGGATCGCGCGCTGGCAGCCGTATTTCTTCATCGCCGCACGCACCGGGGTGAAGATGTGGTCCAGCGCGGCCTTCTCTTCCTTGGCCAGCCGGAACGGATGGTCGAGGATGATGCCGGTCACTTCCAGTGATTTCGGGTCGATCTCCAGGCCCTCGGCCGGCACCACGTGGGCGCTGGCGGTCTGGCCGGGGTAGAGCAGGCCGTTCTCGTCCATCTCGATCGGCACGGCGGCGATTTCCAGCAGTGCGTTGCGCTGGCTGTCGAAGCCGCCGGTTTCCACGTCCACCACCACCGGCAGGAAGCCGCGGAAGCGTTGTGACATCGCGCGCTGCGCCTGGGGGACTGCGGAATCGGGAGCGGCGGCAGGTGCGGGGGTGGGGTCAGTCATGCGTGAATTCTAGCAGAGCGACCCTGAGCGCCCGGCCAGCCTTCGGTGCATGCGTTCCCTGCGCGGGCGTGTGTCGACCAAGGTCGACACCTACCGGGGCACCGCGCGCTCAGGATTCCGGTAGGTGCCAACCTTGGTTGGCACACGGTGCGCCGACCAGGTTTGGCGATTACCGGACTGCTGGCCGTGCAGGCGTGGCCGAGGGAGACCACCGCGCCAACCACGCATCCACGCTCAGCCTGCCGGCGCCGGTGAAGATCAGCGGCAGCAGCATCGCCATGAACAGTACTGGCAGCTTGAAGTTGCCGAAGCCCTGGTCAGTGATCGCGTAGCCCATGGCCAGGTCGGCCAGCGAGTTCCACTCCATCGGCCAATGCACCGCATAGGTGGCCACTACGGTCAGCACCAGCAGGCTGGCGGCGGCAAACCGGGTGCCGAAGCCAACCAGTAGGCAGGCCGCGCCAATCAGCTCGAACCAGGTGGCAAGCTGCCAGTTCAGGGTGGCCGGCAGCTGGTCGAACGGGAACGGGAAAGCGTCCTGCAGGTCGGCGAACCAGTTCTGGCCGCGCAGTTTCTCGCGGCCGGATTCGAAGTATTCCCAGGCCAGCAGCAGGCGCAGGCCGAGCGGGGCCAACCAGGGGGCGAGACGGTCCAGCTGGCCACGCGTGGCGGCCAGGGTCGGAAGGTTCATCGGTGGTTCTCCGTGGGGGAAGGGGCGTCAGCCAGGGACTGTGAGCGGGCCGATCACGCCGGCCTGCAGGAACTGCTGCAGCAGCGCGGCACCGGGCCCGGCCAGCGCTTCCTCAGCCAGGCCGTTCGCAGCGGCCAATTGCCGCAGATAGGCATGTCCATCGAGGCCGGGTCGTTCGCCGACGCTGGACAGCAGGTATACCGCCAGCGGGCTGAGCACGGCGAAGCGCACTTCGCCATCGGCCTCGCGGCGGACCAGCAGGCCGGTCGGTTCCGCCGGCGGCTGCATTGGCGCATCCTCGGCACCGAGTCGATGCACCGGCCACTGGTACAGCAGCGGCCACGCCAGGGGTGAGCGCTGCAGCGGTACCTGCAGCGGATCGATGTCGCCGGGTGCCGGCAGCGGCTCGGCCTGCAACTGGTACAGCGCGGTCTCCACCCACTCGTAATGAGCGAGTTCGGCCAACGCCGGGTGCGGCAGCTGCGGCTGTGCCCGCAGCCACTGCACGAATTCGGCGGCCAGTTCGGTGAACAGCGGTGTCTGGCAGCGATGGGTGGCGAAGTAGTGGCGCACCAGGTCGCTCCAGGCGGGCTCGCCGAGCAGGCGCACGCAGACCGGGAAGCCGTTGCTCAACAGGCCGAGCAGATTGTTGAACAGCAGCCGTTGGTACACCGTGACCCGGCGTGCCTCCAGCCCAGCCGGCGGTGGCACGCCCTGCGGATCGCGCAGATGGGCAGTGAACGCATGCTGCTGCGCGCGCAGGGTGCCGCGAGCGTCAGTCATGTGCAGTCCCCCCGTGCGTCGCCTGCAGGCGGCGGATGGTCTGCAGTTCGCCCTGCAGCTCGGCGTATGGGGGGAAGTTGAAATCGCGCTCGAGCAGGGTGGGGCGTGGGCCGATGCGCGCGTAGGTACGCGCCAGCAGCTCCCAGACCGGGTCGATCACCGCGCTGCCATGGGTATCGATCTTCAGGTCCGGCGCCTCGTCCAGGTGCCCGGCCACGTGCAGGCAGACGACGCGCTCTGCGGGCAGCCCGGCGATGAAGGTGTCGGCATCGTAGCCGTGGTTGCAGGCGTTGACGTAGACGTTGTTGACGTCCAGCAGCAGATCGCAGTCGGCTTCGGCAAGCACCGCATTGGTGAAGGCCAGTTCGTCCATCGCCGGTTCCGGTGCCAGGTAATAGGACACGTTCTCCACTGCAATGCGGCGGCCCAGCAGATCCTGCACGTGAGCGATGCGTGCCGCAGTGTGGCGCACGGCTTCGTCGGTGAACGGAATCGGCAGCAGGTCGTACAGGTGACCGTCATCGCTGCAGTAGCTCAGGTGCTCGCTGTACAGCGGCACGCGGTGCTTTTCCAGGAACTGGCCGACCTGTTCCAGCAGCTGCGTATCCAGCGGCGCGCTGCCGCCCAGCGACAACGACAGGCCGTGGCAACTCAACGGATGGCGCTGCGCCAGTTCGGCCAGTGCATCCCCGGCGGGACCACCGACATGGATCCAGTTCTCCGGCGCGCATTCGAGGAAATCGAAGTCGCCTGCCGGGGCGTCACGCAGGTCCTGTAGCAGCGCCCGGCGCAGGCCCAACCCGGCGGCCGCCGCACGAAGCGGCGACCGCGGGTGGACGAGGCTGGCGCGGACGTCAGTGCTTGCCACCGCACTTGCCTTCGCCGCACTTGCCTTCAGCCGACTTCTTGTCGCCTGTCTTGGCAGCGGCTGCACCAGCAGCCTTGCCCTTGTCGGCACCGCACTTGCCTTCGCCACACTTGCCTTCGGCAGCCTTGCCCTTGTCACCGCCGCACTTGCCTTCAGCGGTCTTGCCGTCGGCGCCGCACTTGCCTTCGGCGTGCTTGGTATCGGCAGCCTTTGCCGCCTGGCCAGCCACCAGGTAGCCCTGGGCCAGGTCGCTCATGCTCAGGGCCGAGGCACTGGCGGTCATGCCCAGGCCGGCGGCCAGGGCCGTAGCGGTCAGCAGGGACAGGGTCTTGTTGGAACTGCTCATCGGTCTTACTCCTAGGTGGAGGGCAGGTGCCCGGGGTGAATCGATGGTGCAGCGATCCTACTCAACGAATCCTCGCCAAGAACTCAAATTTTCGTGAGATTTGTTACAGAGGGGGAGACCGGCGGCCAGAACGCCCATAACAAAAAGGCCGCTGTCAGCAGGACAGCGGCCACCTTGGAGTCAACTCCGGTGTTGCAGTGCGGTATCAGATCTGGTCGGTGCTGGAGGTCTCGTCGCGTTTTTCACGCGGCGGCAGCGGCTGCTCACCGTGCACCAGGAACCACACGTTCTCGGCGATGTTGGTGGCGTGGTCGCCCACGCGCTCCAGGTTCTTGGCCATGAACAACAGATGGGTGCACGGGGTGATGTTGCGCGGGTCTTCCATCATGTAGGTCAGCAGCTCGCGGAACAGCGCGGTGTACTGCGCGTCCAGGCGGGCGTCGTCCTCGCGCAGCGCCAGCGCAGCGTCGGCATCGTTGTCGCGGTAGGCGGCAATGGCGCGGCGCACCTGCTGCGCGGCCAGGCGACCCAGCGCCCGCAGGCCCTGGATCTGTGGCAGCGGCGGCACTTTGCCCAGCGCGATCGAACGCTTGGCAACGTTGGCCGCATAGTCGCCGATGCGCTCGATGTCGGCCGGGATGCGCAGGCCGGCCAGGATCTCGCGCAGGTCGCGCGCCATCGGCCCACGCAGCGCCAGGCGCATCACGTCATGGCTGATCTGCTGCTCCAGCGCATCGATCGCTTCGTCGTTGGCGATGATGCGATGGGCGGCGTTCTCGTCGCGCTTCTCGATCACGTCCATCGCCGCTTCGAGCTGAGCGACGGCCATCTCGCCCATGCGCACGATTTCGGCCACCAGCCGCTGCTGTTCTTCGTCGTAGCTCTTGACGATGTGGTCGTTGGGAAGATTCATGTTCATTCCACTCTGTAGAGTCGAGCCATGCTCGACTGACGTTATCCGTAGAGTCGAGCCACGCTCGACTGACGTTAGCTGTAACTCGACTGACGTTTCAGCCGAAGCGACCGGTGATGTAATCCTCGGTCTGCCGCTGCGACGGCTGCGAGAAGATCACTTCGGTGCGGTCGTGCTCGATCAGGTCGCCCAGGTACATGAAGGCGGTGTAGTCGGACACGCGCGCGGCCTGCTGCATGTTGTGGGTGACGATGACGATGGTGTACTCGTGCTTGAGCTCTTCCACCAGCTGCTCGATGCGGCTGGTCGAGATCGGATCCAGCGCCGAGGTCGGCTCGTCCAGCAGCAGCACCGACGGGCGCAGGGCCACGGCACGGGCGATGCACAGGCGCTGCTGCTGGCCACCGGACAGGCCCAGTGCGCTCTGCCCCAGCTTGTCCTTCACTTCGTCCCACAGTGCGCCCTGGCGCAGCGCCTGCTCGACGCGGTCGGCCATGTCGGCCTTGCTCAGCTTCTCGTGGTGGCGGATGCCGTAGGCCACGTTCTCGAAGATGGTCATCGGGAACGGCACCGGCTTCTGGAACACCATGCCGACCTTGCTGCGCAGGCGGTTCATCGGGTACTTCGGCGACAGGATGTTCTCGCCGTCCAGCAGCACTTCACCACGCGCCTCCAGCTTCGGGTACAGCGCGTAGATGCGGTTGAAGATGCGCAGCAGGGTCGACTTGCCGCAGCCGGAGGGACCGATCAGCGCGGTCACGCGCTTTTCCGGGATCTCCAGGTTGATGCCCTTCAGGGCATGGAACTTGTCGTAGTAGAAGTCCAGTCCACGCGCAGCCAGCTTCACCGGCGACGGCGTGTGCAGGCTCTCGTGCGAGGACGGCACGGCGATGCGCTGCATCGGCACGGCGTTGGAAAGGTCGTTCATGGCGTTATCCACGGAAAGGTCAGTCATGGGAGATACGGTTGCGCAGCAGGATGCCGCGGGCGGCAAGGCTGACCAGCAACACGAAGACAGTCAGCACCAGGGCACCGGCCCAGGCCAGCACCTGCCAGGATTCATACGGGCTGCCGGCGAACTGGTTCATCACCACCGGCACCGAGGCCATCGGCTGGAAGATGTTGTTGTTCCAGTACTGGTTGCCGAAGGCAGTGAACAGCAGCGGTGCGGTCTCGCCGGAGATGCGGGCCAGCGCCAGCAGGATGCCGGTGATGATGCCGGCCGAGGCACTGCGGTACAGCACCTGCACGATCACCTTCCACTGCGGGATACCCAGCGACAGGGCTGCCTCACGCATCTGCGAGGGCACCAGGCGCAGCATCTCGTCGGTGGTGCGCACCACCACCGGCAGCACGATGAAGGCCAGCGACAGTGCACCGGCGAACGCCGAGAAGTTGCCGCCGGTCTGCATCACGTACAGCGTGTAGACGAACAGGCCAAGCACGATGGATGGGGCCGACAGCAGGATGTCGTTGACGAAGCGGACCACGGTGCCGGCCTTGCGGGCGTTGCCGTACTCGGCCAGCCAGGTGCCGGCCAGCACGCCCAGCGGGGTGCCGATGCCGATCGCCAGCGCACACATCACCGCACTGCCGAAGAAGGCGTTGGCGAGACCGCCTTCCTGCATCGGCGGCGGCGTCATCTTGGTGAACAGATCCCAGTTGATGCCGGCCAGGCCCTTGGAGGCCAGGGTGAACAGGATCCAGCCCAGGAAGAACAGGCCGAACAGGGCGGTGGCGCAGGAGGCGGTGATCGCAACGACATTGCCGATGCGACGGCGCAGGTACAGCGAATCAGCGGTGGTGGACATCAGTTGCCCTCCTTGCGGGACAGGCGCATCAGCATCAGGCGGGCGATGGCCAGCACCACGAAGGTGACGATGAAGAGGACGAAGCCGAGCAGCAGCAGGGCCGAGCGATAGGTTTCAGTGGCTTCGCCGAAATCGTTGGCGATCAGCGCGGCGATGGTGGTGCCCGGTTCCAGCAGCGACGGCGACAGGCGCACGCTGTTGCCGATCACGAAGGCCACCGCCATCGTCTCGCCAAGGGCGCGGCCGAGGCCGAGGAAGATGCCGCCGATCACTGCCGAGCGGGTGTAGGGCAGCACGATGTCCCAGCTCACTTCCCACTTGGTGGAGCCCAGCGCGTACGCCGACTCCTTCAGGCGGGTGGGTACGGTCAGGAACACTTCGCGCATCACCGAGGAAATGAACGGAATGACCATGATGGCCAGCACGAAACCGGCGGTGAGCATGCCGATGCCCAGCGGCGGGCCCTGGAACATCGGGCCGATGATCGGCCATTCGCCCAGGGTCTCGTTGAGGAACGGGGTGACGTACTCGGTCATCACCGGCACCAGCACGAACAGGCCCCACATGCCGTAGATGATCGAGGGAATGCCGGCCAGCAGTTCGATGGCGGTACCGACCGGGCCACGCAGCCAGCGCGGCGCGACTTCGGTGAGGAAGAAGGCGATACCGAAGCTGACCGGCACGGCGATGACCATCGCGATGACGGCGGTGACCAGGGTGCCGTAGATCGGGGCGAGCGCACCGAACTTGTTTTCGACCGGATTCCAGTCGGCGGAGAAGAAGAAGCTCAGGCCCTGCATCTGCAGGGCATGGCGGCCGCCCCACAGCATCGACAGCGCGGCGCAGGCCAGGGCGATCAGGACGAAGATGACGGTGCCGACCAGCACCCATCGGAACAGTTTGTCGTTGCGGGCATCACGCGCATCACGCGTGGACGGGGCGGCTACAGGCTGGGCGATGGCATTCATGGGGACGGCAGGGCCAGGAAGGGGCGGGGCGGCACGGCGTGGAAGAAGCGGTGCCCGCGTGGGGCGGGCACCGTCGTGTCCATCACTTCAGGTCGGTCGCCCAGTAGGCCTCGATCTGCTTGACCAGTTCGGCCGGCAGCGGCACGTAGTGCAGCTCGTTGGCCTGCGCCTGGCCGTTTTCGAAGGCCCACTTGAAGAAGGCCAGGGTGTCCTGGTTGCGCTTGGCATCCTTCGGCTTCTTCTGCATCAGCATGAAGTTGGTGGCGGTGATCGGCCACGCCTGCTCGCCCGGAGCGTTGGTGATGACCAGGTTGAAGTCCTTGGCGCTGGCCCAGTCGGCGCTGGCGGCCGCGGCGGCGAAGGTTTCCGCGCTCGGCTCGACCCAGTTCCCGGCCGCGTTCTGCATGGCGGTGTACGGCATGCCGTTCTGCAGCGCGTAAGCCAGTTCGACGTAGCCGATCGAGCCCTTGATCTGCTTCACGTAGGAAGCGACGCCTTCATTGCCCTTGCCACCGACGCCGTCCGGCCACTGCACCGAGGTGCCTTCGCCGACCTTGCTCTTCCACTCCGGGCTGACCTTGGACAGGTAGTTGGAGAAGTTGAAGGTGGTGCCCGAACCGTCCGAACGGTGGACCAGGGTGATCTTGCCGTCCGGCAGCTTCACGCCCGGGTTGGCGGCGACGATGGCCGGGTCGTTCCAGGTCTTGACCTTGCCCAGGAAGATGTCGGCCAGCAGGGCGCCGCTGAGGCGCAGCTTGCCGGTTTCCAGGCCTTCGATGTTGACCACCGGCACCACGCCGCCGATGGCGGACGGGAACTGGGCCAGGCCGGCCTGGGCCAGCTCTTCGCTGCTCAGCGGCTTGTCGGAGGAGCCAAAGTCGACGGTGCCGGCCTTGATCTGGGCGATGCCGCCACCGGAGCCGATCGACTGGTAGTTGATCTTGGCGCCGGTGCTGGTGTTGTAGTCAGCCGACCACTTGGAGACCAGCGGGAAGATGAAGGACGCGCCCGCGCCGGACACTTCGGCGGTCACCTTGGCACCGGCAGCGGCCGGGGCGGCGGCACCGTCGGCAGCCGGCTGCTGCGCGGCCTGCTTGTCGCCACCGCAGGCCGACAGGCCCAGGGCGATGGCCAGGGAAAGGGCGGCAAGGCCGGCCGAGTGCAGTTTCATGGTCACTCCATAGCGGGGAAGAGCCGACGGCGTCGGCGGATGCGGCTATGAAATGATGTTTTTGTTACAGCCGTATTACGACCATGACAGAGGTGTCCTGGATCACGTTCTGACAAGGGTTTCACGGGGTTGGCCACGGTCCGGGAGACCCCCGGAGACCCCGGATCTGCGCACCGATATGACGGCCGGGGCTCTACAAACGCTCTTGCCTTTGCTCCTGCCTTTCATGACCCCACCGCGCCCCCGATGAACTGTCGAGAGGCGGTGGGCCAGGGCGTGCAGGACCGTCCACGGCATGGATGCCGTGGCCGAGCCCCCAAGGAAGGGTTTACGGCGTGTCCTGCACGCCCTGGCCCCCCGACTCACCCACGGATCAGCGAAGGCGCAAACGCTCTTCACGACCAACCCCCAAAAACAAGAAGAGCGCGAGATCTCGAGGATCTCGCGCCCGGGGTGGGATCGGCGGGGGAGAGAGGACCCGCCGATCCCGTTCCTGCGGGGGAACGCGCTTGCTTACTTCAGGTTCTGCGACCAGTAGGTCTCGATCTGGCGGACCAGGCTGTCCGGCAGCGGCACGTAGTCCAGCTGGCGGGCCTGGGCATCGCCGCTCTTGTAGACCCAGCGGAAGAACTCCTGGGTGGCCTTGCCGTTGGCAGGGTTCTTCGGCTTCTTGTGCACCAGGATGAAGTTGGTGGCGGTGATCGGCCAGGACTCGGCGCCCGGGGCATTGGTCATCACCAGGTAGAAGTCCTTGGCGCTGGCCCAGTCGGCGCTGGCAGCAGCGGCGGCGAACGAGGCGTCGCTCGGCTGCACGAAGCGGCCGGCGGCATTCTTCATCGCGGTGTACGACAGCTTGTTCTGCAGCGCGTAGGACAGTTCGACGTAGCCGATGCCGCCCTTGATCTGCTTCACGTAAGCGGCAACGCCTTCGTTGCCCTTGCCACCGATGCCGGCCGGCCACTGGACCGAGGTGCCTTCACCGACCGAGCTCTTCCACTCCGGGCTGACCTTGGACAGGTAGTTGACGAAGTTGAAGGTGGTGCCCGAGCCATCCGAACGGTGCACGACGGTGATCTTGGCGCTCGGCAGGGTCACGCCCGGGTTCAGTGCGGCGATGGCCGGGTCGTTCCAGGTCTTGATCTTGCCCAGGAAGATGTTGGCCAGCACGGTGCCGTCCAGCTTCAGCGTGCCCGGGGCGATGCCGGCAACGTTGACCACCGGCACCACGCCGCCGATCACCGACGGGAACTGGGCCAGGCCCGCAGCAGCCAGTTCTTCCGGCTTCAGCGGGGCGTCGGAGGAGCCGAAATCAACGGTCTTGGCCTTGATCTGGGCGATACCACCGCCGGAGCCGATCGACTGGTAGTTGACCTTGTTGCTGGTGGCGGCGTTGTAGTCGGCCGACCACTTCGACATCACCGGGTAGATGAACGAGGCGCCCGCGCCGGTGATTTCAGCGGCGTTGGCGGCGAACACGGACGACGCTGCGAAGACGGCAACGGCAACGCGCGACTTGAAGGCGTGGATCACGGGGTGGCTCCTGGGTTGATTGGGATGCGGGGTTACCCGCCCGGCGCACATTCCATAACGGTTCGATGACAGCGCAGGGACCGTTGTATGACGCAACCGTTACAGCGCTGCCCGGCGTCCGCACAGCCAGGGGCGTGAAGATTCTGAGTGCTGCGGGCAACGTGATGACCATGCGCCGGAGACGGACGTGGCCCGGTTGCGATCACGTTCTATATGTCGCTGATGGACTGCCCGGTGTGGTCGTCAATGCCATCCCGGCCTGGCATTCCGCAGTGATGCCGCGTCATCCACACGAAACCATCAATGCAGTTGAGCGCTGCGCGGCGGTCGGCCCGGGCCGGGACGCTGATACGTGACGCCATATGCCGCAAGGGATCGACAAGCATGTGGCGGCAAATGAGTCGTACGCATGACCGCACGAAGAAATCTGTGGTTGGTGCTCAGGTTGTCATTCGGCTGTCATGGTTTTAACGGAATGTTCGCAAAACGCTTGACCGGCCTGCCGGCGTGGCGTTCTGCCCAAGCCATTCCAACCCTCTGGAGAAATCCAAAATGCGTTCCCATTTGCTCGCCGCCGCGGTCGTTGCAAGCCTCGGTCTGGTTTCCGCCGACGCCTTCGCAGCTCCCGCCAGCACGGGCGTATCCCAGGCACAGCTGCAGCAGCTGCAGGCGCAGATCGCTGCCCTGCAGGCCCAGGTCCAGCAGTTGCAGAACGATTCGCAGGCGCTGCAGGCACAGTCCGATGCGCAGTCCGAAGTGAACATCACCCAGGCCCAGGCCCTGGAAGGTGCACAGAAGACCCAGACCAGCGTCGACAAGCTGGCCAAGCTGGTCAATGACAACAAGATCGGCGGTCGCATGTTCTTCGACCTGACCAACATCGACAAGACCAGCAACGGCAAGGACACCGCCGCCAGCGGCACCGGTCTGGACGTCAAGCGCTTCTACCTGACCGTCGACCACAAGTTCAACGACATCTGGTCGGCCAACCTGACCACCGACTTCCAGTACAGCTCGGCCATCGGCAACACCGAACTGTTCGTCAAGAAGGCCTACGTGCAGGGCAGCTTCGACCCGGCCTTCAATCTGCGCGTCGGTGCCGCCGACATGCCGTGGATTCCGTACGTCGAGAAGTTCTACGGCATGCGTTATGTCGAGAACACCCTGACCGATCGCCTGAAGTACGGCAACTCGTCCGACTGGGGTCTGCATGGCTTCGGCAACCTGGGCAACAACTTCAACTACGCGGTCTCGGTCGTGTCCGGCGCCGGTTACAAGAACCCGACCCGCAGCAAGGGCATGGACGTGGAAGGCCGCGCGGCCTATACCCCGAACGAGAACTTCGTGGTTGCCGTCGGTGGCTACAGTGGCAAGCTGGGCAAGGAAACCGACATCCAGAGCGCCGAGAACACCTACACCCGCGCCAACGCGATGGTGGCCTACGCCAGCAGCGACTTCCGCGTCGGTGGCGAGTACTTCCAGGCCAAGAACCTCAACAACGTGATGACCGTTGCCACCGACAAGACCAGCGGCTGGTCGGTGTGGGGCAGCGTGCGCGTCACCGACGGCGGCATCAACGTGTTCGGTCGTTACGATGACACCGACGTCAGCAAGACGCTGGACCCGACCCTGAGCGACAAGTACTGGAACGTCGGCGTCGAGTTCCCGGTCATGAAGAACCTCAAGCTGTCGACCGTGTACAAGTACACGCACCTGGCCAACGCCAGCGACAAGAAGAACGACAAGACCAAGGAGTTCGGCGTCTGGGGCGACCTGTCGTTCTGATGTCCTGAAGCACTCTTGTCTACAAGCAAGGACGGCGGGCCCTGTGCCCGCCGTCCTTGTTTTGTCACACCACGAACGCGTTCACGCCTCGGCCGTGGTCTTTTCCTTGAACCGGCACAGGTCGGCGATCACGCAGCCCGGGCAATCCGGCTTGCGCGCCTTGCACACATAACGTCCGTGCAGGATCAGCCAGTGATGCGCGTCGAGCAGGAACTCGGCCGGAATCACCTTCACCAGTTTGTCTTCCACTTCGCGCACGTTCTTGCCCGGGGCCAGGCCGGTACGGTTGGAGACGCGGAAGATATGCGTGTCCACCGCCATCACCGGCTCACCGAACGCAGTGTTGAGCACCACGTTGGCGGTCTTGCGGCCCACGCCCGGCAGCGCTTCCAGTTCATCGCGATCGCGCGGCACTTCACCGCCGTGCTTCTCCAGCAGGATCGCGCAGGTGGCGATCACGTTCTTCGCCTTGGCGTTGAACAGACCGATGGTGGCGATGTACTGCTTCAGCCCGTCCTCGCCAAGCGCGAGGATCTTTGCCGGGGTATTGGCCACCGGGAACAGGCGGCGCGTGGCCTTGTTGACGCCCACGTCGGTGGCCTGCGCCGACAGCGCGACCGCCACCAGCAGTTCGAACGGCGAGCTGTACTCCAGTTCGGTCTTCGGGTGCGGATTGAGTTCGCGCAGGCGGGTGAACATCTCCACCACGTCGGCGCGCGGCATGCTGCCACCGCGTCGCGCCGGCGCGCGCGGGGTCTTCTTCGCAGTAGCCATTACTGCTCCTTGCCGGTGGCGCGGGCCTTGGCCCGGGCGAGAATCGCGGCGGCCGCCGGGGGCAGGGCGGGCTTCACGTCCGGTGCCGGGGCTGGCGTGCGTCGGGCATCGCGTTCGGCCTCGCGGCGCGCCAGGCGCACGGCACGGGCACGGTAGCGTTCGCGTGCGGCCCAGGCCGCGTGCAGCTGCTGCTGGGCCTGCTGCAGGCGTCGTGGAAGGTCCGGGTGGCCGGGCAGCAGCTGTTCGTCGCCGTCACGGGCAACGTAGTCCATGAGACCGGCCTGCAGGGCGCCATCGAGATCGTCTGCCTGGACCCGGGCGAACAGCTGCGCGGGGTTGGGTCGGGATGCCATGGCGTCAGCGGTTCTGGAAGGCCGGCGGGCGGCGCTGCAGGAAGGCGCTGGTGCCTTCGCGCATGTCTTCGGTGGCGAACAGCAGGCCGAACTGCGCGCTTTCGTACTCCAGCCCAGCCTCCAGGCTGCATTCGCCACCCACGTGTACCGCGTCGAGCAGGCCACGCAGGGCCAGCGGGGCCGAGCGTGCCAGCTGGCGGGCGATGTCCTGCACGCGGTTGTCCAGCGCGTCGGCCGGCACCACCTCGTTGACGATGCCCAGTTCCAGCGCACGCGCGGCGTTGATCGGTGCACCCAGCAGGCACAGCTCCAGGGTGGCGGCGCGGCCGCACAGGCGCAGCAGGCGCTGGCTGCCACCGAAGCCGGGAATCAGGCCGAGGTTGATCTCCGGCTGCCCGACCTTGGCCGTATCGGCAGCGATGCGCAGATGGCAGGCCATCGCCAGCTCCAGCCCGCCGCCCAGGGCGAAGCCGTTCACGCGCGCGATCACCGGCTTGGGCATGCGTTCGATCTGGCGCATCAGGGCCTGGCCCAGAAGCGAGAAATCACGTCCCTGAACCGCGCTGAGAGTGTTCATCTCGGCGATGTCGGCACCGGCCACGAAGGCCTTCGGGCCGGCACCGGTCAGCACCACCACACGCACCTCCGGGTCGGCGGCGGCGGCGCTGAACGCCTCGGCCAGCGCCTGCAGGGTCGCGGCATTCAAGGCGTTGAGCTTGTCCGGGCGCTGGACGGTCACGGTGCGGATGGCGCCGTCGTCGGCGACGGCGATCAGGGCATCGGCCACGGGGAAAACTCCTGAAACGTTAAAAAAAAGTGAGATTGAACTCCGCGAACGCAGACGGGTCTTAGCCTGCATCGTGAGTAGCGGTTACACGTTGTGCCCGTTATCCTAACCCGTCGCCTCAGGGCGGCGCAGAACGTCCCTGAGTTACCACCCCTGGAGAACTGTTTGATGAAGTTGCGTTCTATCGCGGTCGCCGTCGCGGCCCTGGCCCTGACGGGCAATGCCTTCGCCCAGGACGTCTCGTCCGAAAAGGGCAAGCTGAGCTACTACTTCGGTTACGACTACGGCAACAACCTGGCGGAGCTGACCGGTCGTGGTGAGCAGCTGGACATCAACTCGGTGGTGAAGGGTCTGCAGGACGCCTACGCCAAGAAGCAGCCGGCGATCACCGCCGACCAGCTGAAGCCGGCCGTTGAAGCGTTCCAGAAGCGCGAGCAGGGCCGTGCCCAGGCTGCCAAGGCCGAGTACGAAAAGGCTGCTGCCGAAAACAAGACCAAGAGCGATCAGTTCATCGCGGCGAACAAGGCCAAGGCCGGCGTGCAGTCCCTGCCGAGCGGCGTCCAGTACCGCGTGATTGAAGCCGGCAAGGGCGCCAAGCCGACCCAGGCCAGCACCGTGCAGCTGGAAGTGGCCGGTCCGTTCCCGTACGGCCAGCGCCCGACCGAAGCCCGCCCGGCCCAGCAGATTCCGTCGATCAAGGTCAGCGAAGTCGAAATGAAGGCCATGCGCGAGACCCTGCTGCAGATGCCGGCTGGCTCGAAGTGGGAAGTCACCCTGCCGCCGGACCAGGCCTACGGTGCCGACCCGCGCACCCCGTTCCCGCCGAACGTGGCTGTGCAGTTCGAGATCAAGCTGGTCAGCGTCAAGTAAATCGAAGCGGTAAACGAAACGCGCCGGTGATCCCACCGGCGCGTTTTTGTTTGCGCGGATCGCGACGCTGCCGTGCACTGCATATTGACCCCGCGCAAATTCAGCCCGATCGCGCTACTGTTGCCGGGTGCAAACAATGGAAAAAACGGCACGTGTTGTCGCAAGTCCCTGCATCGGAGTGTGCACGCTGGATCCGCACCGGCAATGCACCGGCTGCGGGCGGCATATCGATGAGATCGCGCGGTGGTCGTCGATGAGCAACGAGGAACGCAGCCGCATCCTGCATCGCGTGCAACCTCTGCGTGAACAGCTGCAGCAATCACTGCGCGGCTCGCTGGCTGATCACGAGCGCCTGATGCGCGCGCTGCATCCACTGGCCGAGCCGCCGGCCGGCGACGGCTGGAACCGCAGTGAACTGATCGATCTGCTGCCGCCCGGGCCCCCGGTGGAAGCCGCCGTACTGGCCGGCATCGTGCCGCGCGCCAACGGCGCACAGGTCATTCTCACCCGTCGCACCGAAACCCTGCGTACCCATGGTGGCCAGGTCGGTTTCCCCGGTGGCCGCACCGAACCCGATGACCGCGATGCGTTGGCCGCTGCACTGCGCGAGAGCCAGGAGGAAATCGCATTGGCGCCCGGCCAAGTGCAGGCGCTGGGCTATCTCGATCCCTTCGTGACGATCACCGGCTACCGGGTCACGCCGGTGGTGGCCGTGGTCGATCCGGATTTCGTGCCGGTGCCACAGCCCAGTGAAGTGGCCGAAGTGTTTGAAGTGCCGCTCGATTACCTGATGGCAGCCGACAACCTGCACCAGGTCGAAATCAATCATCGCGGCCGCGTCCGCCACGTCCTCGAATATGGCTGGCCCGGCCAGCGCATCTGGGGCGCCACCGCCGCCATCCTCTACAACCTGCGTCGCCGCCTGGAGCAAGTGCAATGAAGCCGATCGATCCGCCGTGGACCACCCTGGTCGATGTCGCCACCCTGGCCGCTGCATTGGGCGAGGGCGTTCGCGTGGTCGACGCACGTGCTACTGCCAGTACCGCCGTACGCGTGGTCGATGCACGTTCCTCGCTGTCCGATCCGCAGGCGGGTAACGGCCAGTATCTGGCGGGGCATGTTCCGGGCGCGGTGTATGCCGACCTCAATCGGGACCTGTCGGATCTGACCCGCAGCGGCCACGGCCGTCACCCGCTGCCGGACAGCGATGCCTTCGCCGCGAAGCTCGGCCAGTGGGGCATCGGTCCCGAAACCCAGGTGGTGGTCTACGACGGCAGCGATGGCAGCATGGCCGCCTCGCGCCTGTGGTGGCTGCTGCGCCTGATCGGGCACAGCAAGGTGGCCGTGCTTGATGGTGGCATCGCCGCATGGCAGGGCGCAGGGCATCCCTTGGCGACGGGGCAGGATGAGGTGACCGCGCTGCCGGTTTACCCGGGCCGTTTCGACACCACCCAGATCGCCAATGCCGATGAAATCACTGCACGCTTGAAGCATGCACCCGGTTGGCTGGTCGATGCACGCGCGGGTGAGCGCTTCCGCGGCGAAGTGGAGCCGCTGGACCCGGTCGCCGGCCACGTGCCCGGCGCGGTCAACCGTCCGTTTGCGTTGAACGTCGCCGACGGCCGCCTGCGTGATGCACAGGAACTGCGCGCCGAACTGCAGGGCGTGATCGGCAACCGTGAGCCGCAGCAGGTGGTGCTGATGTGCGGCTCCGGCGTCACCGCCTGCCACCTGTTGCTGGCGATGGAAGCGGCCGGTCTGTCCGGCGCACGCATCTACGCCGATTCCTGGAGCGGCTGGGTCAGCGACAGCAGCCGCCCGGTGGCGACCGGCGCCTGAGGCGCGCGGGGTCGGATCCGTTTTCCAACGGAAAACGGCTCTGACCCCATCAACTGAAAATCCGGGTCAGAGCCCGTTGCGTAGCAACGGGATCCGACCCCGTGTCGGCCAAGGTCGACACCCACCAACAGCAGCAGAGATCTGTCGAAGGCGGGGTGGGTCCGGTTGCGAGGGTGTCCGCGGCATGGATGCCGCGGCCAGGCCCCATGGACGGGTTTACGGCGTCCCTCGCAACCGGACCCACCCCGCCATCCTGCGGAATGCCAGCTCTTGACGTTGATGTTGCTTCTGCGGGTGCAGGGCGCAGCCCTGCCGCTTACCCAACCGGCTGCAACGGCACCTTCGCCAGGATCCGCGCCCACGGGAACAACGGCCCCGGATCACGCTTTCGTGCCACCATCAGCGCCGGGTCATCGCTGGCCGGCACCTGCTCCAGATCGAGCTGGTCGTGCCCGGCAATCCGCCGCAGCGACGGATAGCGCACCACCAGCGCCTGCAGCAGCTGCTCCAGCGCCTGCAGCTGTGCCTCGGTGTACGGCTCGTCCATCGCCTGCTGGCGGCTGTCGAACCAGTGCGGGTAGCGGCCGGTGTTGACCAGCTCGATGCCCAGCGTATGCGCGTTCATGCCGCGCACGTGATGCGCCACGCGCTCCGGCGCCACGTACTGCACCACGCTGCCGTCGCGGTCGATGTAGAAGTGGCCGCTGTTGCCGGCACCACTGTCGTACAGCACGCGCTCGCCGTACTCACGGGCCATCGCCAGGTCGGGCAGCTCGGTGCAGTGGATCACCACCATCTCCAGCGTGGCCGGGTCGCGCAGTGGCAGACGGTCTTGGTAGGGCAGCGGCTGCAGCTGCAGGCCGGGCAGGAGCGGGTTGGGCATCCGGCGATGCTAGCATTGCGGCATGAACCTGCCTTCCCTTTCCTCATCGGCCCGCTCCCATGGAGCGCGCGCATGAGCCGCGGCCACTGCATCCTGTCCCACGGTTTCGAGAGTGGCCCGGAAGCGACCAAGGTCACCGCGCTGGCCGACGTGGCGCAGCGACTGGGCTGGACCCATGAGCGCCCGGACTACACCGACCTGGACGCGATGAGCGAGGTCAGCCGGGTGGGCGATGTGCCGACCCGCCTGCGCCGCCTGGTCGAACGCACCGCCATCGCTGCCCAGCAGGGCCCGGTGGTGCTGGCCGGCTCCAGCCTGGGTGCCTACATCTCTGCCATCGCCTCGCTGCAGGTGCCGGTGGCCGGCCTGTTCCTGATGGTGCCGCCGACCACCATGGGCCCGATGCCGGCGCTGGACGCCGCCGCCGTGCCGACCACCGTGGTCCAGGCCTGGCATGACGACGTGGTCCCGGCCGCCGGGGTGATTGCCTGGGCGCAGGCGCGTTCGGCGCAGCTGCTGCTGGTCGACGACGGCCACCGCCTGGAGCACCACGTGGAGGCCTCCGCGCAGGCCTTCGAGCGCCTGCTGCGGCAACTGTGAAGCCCGGGCGCACGGCGCGCCCGCCCGCATTGACTACAATGGCAGCCCCGCCGCCCCCGGCGCGGGCCTGCCGGCCGTGCCTACGGCCCTCCTTTCCGACTGGCCCGGTCCCTGTGCCGCGCCCGACCACCTGCGAACCGATCCTGTGAAATTCTTCGTCTCCTGCGCCAAGGGCCTGGAATACCTGCTTGCCGATGAACTGTCGGCCCTGGGCCTTGGCAAGGCCACTGCCACCATTGCCGGCGTCAACGCCGAGGGCGAACTGGAGCAGGCGCTGCGGATCGTGATGTGGTCGCGCCTGGCCAGCCGCGTGCTGTGGCCGATCGACGAGTTCGAGTGCCCGGACGAGCAGGCCCTGTATGACGGCGTGCGTGCGCTGCCGTGGCACGAGCACCTCAAGCCGGAGATGACCCTGGCGGTGGACGCGCACGTGTCGGGCGACAAGATCACCCATGCCCGCTTTGCCGCGCAGCGGATCAAGGACGCCATCGTCGACCGCATGCGTGATGAAGGCCTGGAGCGCCCGTCGGTCAACACCGACCTGCCGGATGTGCGCGTCAACCTGTCACTGCGCAAAGGCCGTGCCTCGCTGTCGATCGACCTCGGCGGCGGCCCGTTGCATCGCCGTGGCTGGCGCGGCGCCGCTCACGAGGCACCGCTGAAGGAAAATCTGGCCGCCGCGCTGCTGCTGCGCGCGCAGTGGCCGCGGCTGCACGCCGCCGGTGGCGGCCTGCTGGACCCGATGTGCGGCAGCGGCACGCTGCTGATCGAGGGCGCGCTGATGGCCGCCGACGTCGCGCCCGGCCTGATGCGCCACGGCAGCCTGCCGCCGAGCCGCTGGCTGGGCTTCGACAAGGCCGCCTGGAAGAGCATCCAGAGCGAGGCGCGTGACCGCGAATCGGCTGGCCTGGCCGCGCTGAAGCCGGTCATCCACGGCAGCGACATCGACCCGACCGCGATCCAGGCGGCACGCGAGAATGCCGAGGTGGCCGGTGTCGCCCACGCGATCCGCTTCACCCGCGCCGATGTGGCCGACCTGGCCGCGCCGGAGCAGGAGATCGGTGCGGTGGTCTGCAACCCGCCGTATGACGAACGCCTGGCCGCCGACCCGGCGCTGTACCGCGCACTCGGCAATGCCCTGCAGAAGGCGGTGCCGCAGTGGCGCGCCAGCCTGCTGTGCGGCAACGACGAACTGGCTTTTGCCACCGGCCTGCGTGCGGGCAAGAAGTACCAGATGTTCAACGGTGCGCTGGAATGCGCGCTGATCATCTGCGACCCGATCGCCGTGCCGGGCCGTGACCCGGCGCAGCCGCGCGAGCTGAGCGAAGGTGCGCAGATGGTGGCCAACCGCCTGCGCAAGAACCTGAAGAAGTTCAAGAGCTGGCGTGCCCGCGAGGACATCACCTGCTTCCGTGCCTACGATGCCGATCTGCCGGAGTACGCGGCGGCCATCGATGTCTACGAGGAAGACGGTGGCAAGCGCCGCACCTTCCTGCATGTGCAGGAGTACGCCGCACCGGCGGCGATTCCGGAGAACGACGTGCGCCGCCGCCGCAACGAGCTGCTGGCGGCCGCGCGCGAAGTATTCGGCGTTCCGCCGGAACAGGTGTCGATGAAGTCGCGCGAGCGCGGCAAGGGCGGCAGCAAGTACGGCCGTTTCGAGCAGCGTGACGAGTTCATCGTGGTGCGCGAGAACAACGCGCTGCTGCAGGTGAATCTGTTCGACTACCTGGACACCGGCCTGTTCCTCGACCATCGCCCGCTGCGCCGGATGATGGCCGAACAGGCGCGTGGCAAGCGTTTCCTCAACCTGTTCTGCTACACCGGCGTGGCCAGCGTGCAGGCCGCCGTGGCCGGTGCGGCCAGCACCACCAGCGTCGATCTTTCGGCGACTTACCTGCAGTGGTGCTACGACAACCTGGCGTTGAACGGGCAGGGCGGCAACCAGCACCTGCTGGTGCAGGCCGATGCGATGGCGTGGTTGGAAGGCGACCGTGGCCAGTACGACGTGATCTTCTGCGATCCGCCGACGTTCTCCAACTCCGCACGTGCCGACGACTTCGACGTGCAGCGCGAGCAGCTGAAGCTGCTGCGCGCGGCGGTGGCGCGGCTGGCGCCAGGTGGCGTGCTGTACTTCTCCAACAACTTCCGCCGCTTCAAGCTGGAAGAGAACGCCATCGCCGAATTTGCCCAGTGCCGCGAGATCACCGCACGCACCATCGGCCCGGATTTCGAGCGCAACGCGCGCATCCACCGCGCGTGGGAACTGAAGCGGTTGGGGTAAGTCCGGTAATGCCGGCCGCTGGCCGGCAACGTTGTCAGATCCGCAGAGGGTTCATGGGATGCCGGCCAGCGGCCGGCACTCCCCATATCTGGCCGGTACATCCACGCCATGCGTGGATGGCTGTTCAGTAGATCCACGCCGTGCGTGGATGGCTGTTCAGTAGATCCACGCCATGCGTGGATGGCTGTTCAGTAGATCCACGCCATGCGTGGATGGCTGTTCAGTAGATCCACGCCATGCGTGGATGGCGGTTACAGCAACGCCACCAGCAGCCCGGCCACGGGCAGCGCGATCGCCAGCGGCGCGATCCATTTCGGCCGGTACGGGTACAACCCGAACGACAGCACCACGCCGCCCACGGTCATCACGCCCAGCCACAGCACCGGGCCCATCGCCCAGCCGTGGTCGACCACGCACAATGCGAACGCTACCGTCAGCAGCACCCAACCCAGCACCCGCCACTGCGTGCGCCGTGCCGGGGTGGCTGCAGCCTTGCCGTGCAGGTCGTGCTGGTGCTTCTCCATCGCCAGCGACAGCGCGGTGAACGCAGAGAACGACAGGGTCAATGCCAGCAGCATCATGCGCTGGCCTCCGCTTCGGCGGTTTCTGCAGCGTCCACCGGGGCCTTGGGCGCCGCCGCCGCCGCTGCACGCTTCTTCTTCTCGGCCGCGCTCAGCGGTGGTGTCCAGCGCTGCATGCGCCAGCCGCACAGCGCCAGCATCGCGCCGAACGCGATCATCGACAGATCAAAGCCAGCCAGCACCCAGTCCCCGTTGCGCAGGGTGTTGCCCAGGTGCGCATGCGTGGTCAGCGCATTGACCACCGGCACCAGCGCGAACGCGGCTGCGCCCAGGTACAGCTGCCAGGCCCACATCATCCGCTTCGGCCAGATGAAGGCGGCCAGCAGTGCCGCACCCCAGGCGTAGAAGAACACGTTGGCCTCGGCGCTGGAGCGTTCGGCGATGTCCAGCGGCAGCAGGCGGTTGCCCCAGAAGTACGCTGCAAAGGCGATCGGCAGGCCGGCCACGGTACCGATGTTCAACGCATCGACCAGGCGCAGGCCGAAGCCTGTGCGGCCACTCTTGGCGTGCTTGGGCCGTTCCTTCACCGCCCACAGCACCACGCCGCTGGCCACCATCAGGCAGCCGACCAGGCCGGACAGGAAGAACAGTGCGCGCAGGCCCCAGTCGGCGAAGCGCGCCAGGTGCAGGCCGTACAGCACGCCGCGGGTGGCGGTGGCGCCACCGGAAGGCGGTGTTTCTTCCAGCAGCGTGCCGTTGACCATGTCGTAGCGCACGGCCGGGGTGTCGGTGGACAGGCGCTTGCCGTCACGCTGGCGGATGTCGATCACTGCATTGGCCGCGCCCGGGTTGGACACGGTGAAGCCGGCCACTTCCACGCCGTGCCAATGCGCTCGCGCGCTGTCCAGCAGCTGCGCGATCGGCAGCGGCGTGGCGCGGCCTTCGGCAGGTGCAGTCACCTCCGGCATGCCACCGAAGGCCTCGCTGTAGAAGGCATCCTCGTCCTGCGGGTAGGCCACCTTCACGCCCCACGGCAGGTACATGATCATCAGCGTGACGATGCCGGTGTAGGTGATCATCGCGTGGTAGGGCAGGGCCATCACCGCGCTGACGTTGTGGAAATCCAGCCAGGAACGCAGGCCCTTGTCCTTGCGGAAGGTGAAGAAGTCCTTGAAGATTTTCTTGTGGGTGATGACGCCGGTGATGATCGCCACCAGCATGAACATCGCGCAGAAGCCGACCAGATAGCGGGCCCACAGCACCGGGATGTAGTGCAGGTCGAAGTGCAGGCGGTAGAAGAAATCACCGCCGCGGGTCTCGCGCGCTTTCAGTGCCTGGCCGGTGTTCGGGTCCAGTGTGGCGTCGCCGAAGCCCCCTCGACGGCCACGGCTGGGGTCGGCCAGCTCCGGCGGCAGCCGCCAGAACATCTGCATGGCAGGATTGCGCGGCTGCGGCAACGTTACGAACCAGTTCTCGGCCTGCGCGGCATTGGCCTGCAGGTAGTCCACGGCACGCTGCGCGGCCACATCGATGCTGACGTTGCTGGAGGGCAGTTCCGGGCGCATCCAGCGGCTGATTTCCTCGCGGTAGTAGCTGGCCGTGCCGGCCATGAAAATCAGCAACAGCAGCCAGCCGACCAGCAGGCCGGTCCAGGTGTGCAGCCAGGCCATCGACTGGCGGAATCCGTTCTTCATGCCCAGGCCCCCAGCATGCGCGCGATGACTGCCATCAGCAGGGTGGGGGCGAGGATGCCGACCCACGCACGCAGCGCACTGCGCGTGGCGAACGCCCACAGCGCCGCGCAGGCGGCCACCAGAATGGCCAGCAGCATGCCGGTCAGCACGGTCTGGCCTCGAGCGCCGGGCAGCGCCACCGCGCAGAACACGCTGGTCACGGAAGCCAGCGCGTAGCCGCCGAAGATCGCCGCCAGCGAGCGTGACAGCACGCCCCAGCGCGGGTTGGAGAAGAAGGTGCGGGGGCTGGCGGTTGCGGGCGAGCGGTCCACGGCGTTCCTGCAGGTTTCAGTGAAAAGGAACCGGCGCACCGCAGCGCGCCGGGGTTGGCCATCCGTGGCCGGGCACCGGTCGCAGAACCGGTGCCATCCATCGAGGGTCAGAGCTTCCAGCGCAGTGTCATCGTCACATTGCGCGGTTCGCCCCAGAACACGCCGTCATAGAAACCGACGCGGTTGTAGTACTTCTTGTCCAGCAGGTTGTTCACGTTTACCTGCGCGGTGAAGTTCTCGTTGAAGCGATAGCCCGCCGACAGGTTGAGCAGGTAGATGTCGCCCTGTTCGATTGCCACGCGGTCGCGCTTGCCGCTGGTCAGGAAATCCGCACGCGGCTTGTTGCTCAGGCTCCAGATTCCGCTCTGCCAGGTGGCGCCACCGCCCAGCCAGAAGCGGCCTTCAGCACCGCCCGGTCGCCAGCTGGCGTTGAGGCGGAACAGATCGACCGGGATGACGGTGTTCTGGCGCACGCCCTGCGCATTGCGGCTGACGGTGTGGGTGAAGCCGGCCGCCAGGTTCCAGTTCTCACCAAGGCTGCCTTGTGCTTCGATCTCCCAGCCCTTGACCTTGTTGCCCTTGCCGGTGGAGCGGTAGGCACTGACCCCACCCGGCAGCGAGTTTTCCGGCACCGAGTCGTCGAGCTCGGCAACGTTGTCCTTCTGGCCCTTGAACACGGCCGCGGAAGCATTCAGCAGACCGTCGAAGAACTCGGCCTTGACGCCGGCCTCCCACATGTCACCGACCACCGGTTCGAGGTAGTTGTTGTCCCGGTCACGGTAGTTCTGCGGCTGGAAGATGTCGGTGTAGCTGACGTAGCCGCTGAAGTAGCGGTTGAAGTCGTAGATGAAGCCGGCATACGGAGTGAGCGAGTCGTCCGGCTTGTAGCCGCCACGACGCGTATCGGTCAGGCGACCGGCGGCGTCGTGGGTGTAGTTCCAGGTGCGCGTTTCCCAGCTGCCGTAGCGCGCGCCGAGCACCGCGGTCAACGGATCGGCCAGCTGCAGGCGCGTCGCCAGATAGGCCGCGCGCTGGCGCAGTTCGTCTTCAGAAGCCAGATAGCCCAGGCGGGTGACCTGCAGCGGCGCGACGTCGCCGTTCCAGCGATGCCAATCCGGTACACGGGTGTAGCTGTCCGGGTAGGCAGCAGTGTCGGTGGCAGGCACTTCACCCTTGCGCACCGATTGGCCGAAACCGAGCACCAGCTCGTGTTCCCGGCCGAACAGCCGGAACGGACCGCCAACGTTGAAGTCGAACACCTGCATATCGCCGTTCTCGCCGAAGCTGCCGACGAAGGCGCTGATGCCGCTGCCATCGGCATTCGGGTAGCCGGAGGCCCCGTACCACACCGCACCGTCGGTTTCGCGCTTGGAGCGGGTATAGGCGGCCTTGGCGGTCCAGCCGTTGCCCAACTGCTGCTCAAGGCGTGCGAATGCGCTCTTTTCGATGATCGGCCAACTGCTCCAGCGGGCGGACAGGTTGGTCGAGCGCGGCAGGTTGGCGGGCTGGCCATCGGACCCCCAGTACGGCACCACGCCCCAGGTCACGCCCGTGGTGCGCGGCGACTGGTATTCGTAGCCGGCCTCGAGCAGGGTCGTGTCGGTGATGTCGGCCTGGACGATGCCGTAGAACACGTCCTTGTCCAGTTTGTAGACATCGCGGAACGAGTCACTCTGTTGTTTGGCCGCCACCACGCGCGCGCGGATGCGGCCGTCGAGCGCAACCGGGCCACCGAGGTCGGCCTCCAGGCGCTGGTTGCCCCAACGCCCGAGGGTCAGGTTGGCGCTCATCTGGAAGCTGTCGGTAGGACGCTTGCGCACGAAGTTGATGGTGCCCGAGGGATCGCCGGCACCGGTGGTCAGGCCGGTTGCGCCGCGCACCACTTCGATGCGGTCATAGATCACGCTGTCGGTGTTGGTCTTGATGTACCCACCGAAGGTGTTGAGCATCCCATCGACCTGGAAATTGGTGATGTTGTAGCCGCGCGAGACGTAGTTGATGCGCTCACTGTCGGTAACCGATACCGCCACGCCGGTGACCTGGCCCATCACATCGGACAGCGAGAACAGGCCCATGTCGTCCAGGCGCTGGCGGGTGACCACGGTCATCGACTGCGGCGTCTGGCGCAGCGACAGGCCGAGCTTGGTGGCCGTGCTGGCACGCTTGACCGTATAGCTGTCGACGATATCGCCGTCAGCGGTGACCTGGACCGTATCCAGCGTGCGCGCGGAAGGATCGGCAGTGCCGTCGGCGTGGGCCAGCGGGGCGATCATCAGTGCGGTCACGGCCAGGGCCAGCAGAGTGGGACGAGGGTGGTTCAGCGGCATTGCCATCGGTGCGATTCCATGCAGGACGAAACAGGCGATGGAATGCGCAGACACAGCAGCCATGCGCTTCGCGCACGTCGCCCAGCGAGTCCCATCGACGGTGCGCCACCCGCTTGGTGCGGGCGACCCGGTAGTCGGGGGATGTACACGGGCGAAGGGGCGGGTAGGTGCGTGCTTCCGTGCCCCGCTTGGCTAAGCGTACAACCGATCGGCAAATGATAGGCATTCGCATTTCGTTAATCAAGCGTGACGAATTCCGTCTCCACGCAGAGCGTGGATCGACTGCCGGATGGGGTCCTAGAACCTGAACACCACCGTCGCGGCGTGCAGCAGCAGGCCGATCAGGCCGCCCACCAGGGTGCCGTTGAAGCGGATGAACTGCAGGTCGCGGCCCACGCTCAGTTCCAGCTGTTCGACCAGATGCCGTTCGTCCCAGCTCTTCACGGTCTGCGCGATGTGCGCGGTCACGCCTTCGCGCAGGCGGCCGGTGAGGCGCTGGGCGCCCTCCAGCAGACGCTGGTTCAGCGCGTCGCGCAGGGCCGGGTCGGCCTGCAGGCTGCTGCCCAGTGACGCGAGGCTGCGATGCAGGTGGCCGACCAGCGCCGAATCCTCACGCTGCAGGTCGGCACGCAGGCTGGCATGGATGCGCGCCCACAGCCCCTGCACGTACTCCTGCAGGGCAGGGTGGTCGATCATTTCCTGTTTGAGCTGTTCGATGCGCTCGGCCAGGGCCGGGTCCTCGCGCAGGCGCTGCACGTAGTTCTGCAGCCAGCTCTCGTAGTCCTGGCGCAGCGGATGCTGCGGCTCGGCCAGCACCTGCTGCAGTTCTTCCAGCACCGCCCGCGCCAGTCGCTCGGCCAGGCTATCGCCGATCTCGTCGATCGGCTTGACCCAGTTCACCGTGCTCGACAGCGTCGGCCACTCGCGCTGGATGTAACGCACGATCAGCTGCGAGGCGCGCTCCTTCACTTCCGGCTGCTCCAGCCAGCGCCCCAAGCGCTGCAGGCCCTCGTCCAGCACGCGCTGGTGGCGCCCATCGGCGGTCAGCAGGGCCAGCAGCTCACCGGCGGTGGCGGCGGCATTCCACTGCCGCAGCTGCTGCACCACGAAGGCGTGCAGCTGCCGACGCACCGCGGTTTCGTCGAAGAAGTCCAGTGCCTGCAGGGCCCAGCCGCGGGCCATGTCGGCCAGCATCCGCGAACGTGCAGGGTCGGCCAGCCAACTGCCGAGACGGCTGGCCGGGTCGAATACCTGCAGCTTTGCCAAGAGGACCTGTGGTTCAAGGAACTGGTCGCGCACGAACAGGGCCAGGCTGTCGCCGATGCGTTCCTTGCTGCGTGGGATGATTGCCGTATGCGGGATCGGCAGGCCCATCGGCCGCCGGAACAGCGCGACGACCGCGAACCAGTCGGCCAGTGCGCCTACGGCCGCTGCTTCGCAGAAGGCCGAGACCCAGGCCCAGATGCCGCGCTCGCCCTGCCAGTGGCTGACCGCGAAACCGGCGAGCATCAACAGCAGCAGTCCCAGCGCGAGGGCTTTCAGGCGCCGCAGCTGTGCGCGGCGCGGATCGTTGGCAGACGTCATGCCGGAAGTCTAACCGGCACGGCATGAGCATCTGGTAGTGCCGGCCGCTGGCCGGCATCCGCAACGCACCCGGAACGTCCATGGGGTTGCCGGCCAGCGGCCGGCACTACCCGTTGGTTCAGAGCGCTTCGAGCTGCTTGCGCAACGCCGCCAGCTGCGCGCGCAGGGTGTCGTTCTCGCGGGTCAGCGCGACCACGCGGCGGCGCAGCGCCGGGGCATCCTCGCCCAGCTGCTCCAGTGCCGACAGCACCTCGGCGTCGCGGCTGGCGATCTGCTCTTCGTCCGCTTCCTCGAAGTCCATCTCGGCTGCTTCCGGCTTCGGTGCGCGCGGCTTGCGCTTGGACTCGCGCACGCGCTTGGCGGCCTGCTTCAGCTCATCCTTGCCACCGGCGGCAGCGGCGCGCTGCTCGTCTTCCGGCAGGTCGGCCACGGCAGCAGCAGCGCTGATCGAGATCACGCCGGCCTTCACCGCTTCCACCACCTCGGCCGCGGCCTGGGCGTGGATGCGTTCGATCATGCCGACCTGGCTGGTGCTCAGCTTTGCCTCGCGGGCCAGCTCGGCGCGGCTGATCTTCGGTGCCGGTTCCCAC
Source organism: Stenotrophomonas sp. 28608_Sma (assembly GCF_056486185.1). NCBI lineage: Bacteria > Pseudomonadati > Pseudomonadota > Gammaproteobacteria > Lysobacterales > Lysobacteraceae > Stenotrophomonas > Stenotrophomonas sp. 28608_Sma. Next base: position 1,543,467 of record NZ_CM151308.1, read on the forward strand.
GGCGGGCTGTCCTCACCCGCGTCCTCGATGGCTTCGGCGGTGCCGTCGCTCTCGCGTTGCAGCTGCGCCTGCTCGATCTGCTTGCGGGCGGCCAGGATGTCGCGCTTGCGCAGCGCCAGTACGCCGCGCTGGAAGTCGGACACGCTGCGGCGGCCCAGGTGCTGCTCGATCATCCACAGGTGCACGTCTTCCATGCTCTGGAAGCGGGTGTTCTGCACGGTATTGAAGGGCAGGCCATGCTTCTGACAGATGCCGAAACGGTTGTGGCCATCGACCAGCACATCACCCCACAGCACCAGCGCATCGCGGCAGCCTTCGGCCAGGATGCTGCGCTCCAGCGCGTCATGTTCGTCCGCGGTCAGCGGGTCGATGTAGGCCTTGAGTTCTTCTTTGACGACGATATCCATGGGCACGGCAGCGAGCAGGAGCGGAACCGCCCATTGTACCCGCTCGCCACCGCCGGCCCGGGCTCAGGCGGTGGCCCGGATCATCTCGCCCAGGATGCTGGTGATCTGGTCGATCTGCGCCTTGTCCACGATCAGTGGTGGCGACAGCGCGATGATGTCGCCGGTACAGCGCACCAGCAGCCGGCCGTCCTGGAAGCAGCGCCGGAACACCTCGTAGCCACGGCTGCCGGGGGCATCGCGGCGCGGCGCCAGCTCGACCGCGCCGACCAGCCCGAAGTTGCGGATGTCGATCACGTTGGGCAGGCCCTGCAGCGCATGCAGCCGTTCCTGCCAGTATTCGCCCAGCTCGATGGCACGCTCGAACAGGCGCTCCTCGGCATAGACCTCCAGCGTGGCCAGCGCTGCGGCGCAGGCCAGCGGATGGCCGGAATGGGTATAGCCATGGAACAGCTCGATGGCCTGCGGCGGTGCCTGCATCAGGGTTGCATGCACGGCGTCGCTGGCCAGCACGCCACCCAGCGGTACCGCGCCGTTGCTGACCGCCTTGGCGAAGGTCAGCAGGTCCGGGGTGACCCCGAAGCGCTGCGCGGCGAAGGGCATGCCGACCCGGCCGAAACCGGTGATGACCTCGTCGAACACCAGCAGGATGCCGTGGTGGTCGCACAGCTCGCGCAGGCGCTGCAGATAGCCCGGCGCGGGCAGGATCACCCCGGCCGAACCGGCAATGGGCTCGACGAACACTGCCGCGATGGTCGAGGCGTCGTGCAGGGCGATCAGCCGTTCCAGGTCGTCGGCCAGCTCGGCGCCCTGGCGTGGCAGGCCCTTGCTGAACGCATTGCGCGGCAGGTCCAGGGTATGCCGCAGGTAGTCCACGCCGCCCAGCTGCAGGCCGAACGCCCTGCGGTTGTTGGGCAGCCCACCCAGCGCCATGCCGCCGAAACCGACCCCGTGGTAAGCCTTCTCGCGGCTGATGAAGCGGGTGCGCTGGCCCTCGCCACGCTGGCGGTGATAGGCCAGCGCGATCTTCATCGCGGTATCCACCGCCTCGGAGCCGGAGCTGGTGAAGAACACATGGTTGAGCGGGGCAGGCGCCAGTGCGGCCAGCCGCTGCGCCAGTGCGAAGGCCGGCGGCGAGCCCATCTGGAAGGCCGGCGAATAGTCGAGCGTGCGTGCCTGCTCGACGATGGCCTCGACGATGCGCGGGCGGGCGTGGCCGGCGTTGCAGCACCACAGGCCGGCGGTGCCGTCGAGGATCTGGCGGCCGTCGACGTCCTCGTAGTGCATGCCTTCGGCGCGTACCAGCATGCGCGGCGCGGCCTTGTACTGGCGGTTGGCGGTGAACGGCATCCAGTACGCGTCCAGTGACTCGGGGCGCTGGGTGGCCAGGTCGTGCAGCTCGCTTTCGGGACGCTTCATGCCAGCTCCATCGGGTCCGATGCGACGAATGTAGCGCAGCCGCGTCACGGTGGAGTCGCGGCGGTCCCGGTATAACCAAAGCTTGTTGACCGCTGGAGCTTCCCATGGCCGATTTCCCCGACCGCAGCCACTGGCAGGCGCTGTCCATTCAGCTCTCGATGCCGGGCCAGGCCTTCATCGATGGCCGTTATGTCGATGCCGCCAGCGGCGCCCGCTTCGACTGCATCAGCCCGATCGATGGTCGCGTGCTGGGCGCGGTTGCCGACTGCGACGCGCAGGATGTCGAACGCGCGGTACTGGCCGCGCGGCGCAGCTTCGAGGCGGGCCACTGGTCGCAGGCGAGCCCGGCGCATCGCAAGCGCGTGTTGCTGGCGCTGGCCGCGCTGGTGGAAGCGCACGTCGATGAACTGGCGCTGCTGGAAACCCTGGACATGGGCAAGCCGGTGTGTGACGCACGCCGTATCGACCTGCCCGGTGTGGTGCGGTGCCTGACCTGGACCGCCGAAGCGGTGGACAAACTGTATGGCGAGATCGCGCCGACTGGCCCGCACGAACTCGGACTGGTCACCCGCGAAGCCGCTGGCGTGGTGGCGGCCATCGTGCCGTGGAATTTCCCGTTGCTGATGGCCTGTTGGAAGATCGCGCCGGCGCTGGCGATGGGCAACTCGGTGGTGCTCAAGCCTTCGGAGCGGTCGCCGCTGAGTGCGCTGCGGCTGGCGGCGCTGGCCGCCGAGGCGGGCCTGCCGGAGGGCGTGCTGAACGTGCTGCCGGGCCATGGCGCGCGCGTTGGCGAACCGCTGGCCCTGCACATGGACGTGGATGGGTTGGCGTTCACCGGTTCCACTGCCACCGGCGCGAAGCTGCTGGAGTATTCCGGGCGATCCAACCTCAAGCGGGTCTGGCTGGAATGCGGCGGCAAGAGCCCGCACGTGGTGTTCGCCGACGCTCCCGATCTGGACGCGGCGGCCAAGGCCGTGGCGCAGGGCATCTTCTTCAACCAGGGCGAAGTCTGTACCGCCGGGTCGCGCTTGCTGGTGCAGCGCTCGATCCGTGAGGATTTCGTGCACCAGGTGGTTGCTTATGGCCAGCACATGCAGCCGCAGCATCCGCTGGACGCCGACGCGCCGATGGGCGCGCTGGTGGACGCCGCGCATCTGGACAAGGTGCTGGCCGACATTGCGCGGGCAGAAGGCGAGGGTGCCCGGCTGTTGCTGGGAGGCCACCGTGCCGAGGTCGAGGCGGGTGGTTGCTACGTGCAGCCCACCGTGTTCGATCAGGTGCGGCCCGACCACGCACTGGCACGCGAGGAGGTGTTCGGGCCGGTGCTGGCCGTGCTTGGCTTCGACGACGAGGCCGAAGCGGTGCGCCTGGCCAACGACAGCCGATACGGACTGGCCGCCGGTCTTTGGACACGCGATCTGGGCCGCGCGCATCGGGTTGCGCGCCAGCTGCGCGCCGGCAGCGTATGGGTGAACGGCTGGGATGGCGGCGACATGACCGCACCGTTTGGTGGTTACAAGCAGTCCGGCAACGGCCGGGACAAATCGCTGCACGCCTTCGACAAGTACAGCGAAATCAAGGCCACCTGGATCCAGTTGTAACGACGCGGCTGCTTGACCGCTGTTCGCTCTTTGTAGAGTCGAGCCTTGCTCGACTGCTTTTCGTTCTTCGGTAGAGCCGAGCCATTCTCGGCTGCTTTTCGCGAAGAGCAGTCGAGCTTGGCTCGACTCTACAGAAGGCAGACAGCTGTCGAGCTACCGGCAGCGGGCACTCACCTGCAGCACTGCCGCACGCAACATGTCGCGGTCGGCTTCTTCGACGGCATTCTGGAAGTAATCCATGTCCTGCCGGCCCAGTTCGCACGGGTCGACGATGTAGCCCGGCGGCCAAAGTCCCAGCAGCTGCGCTACGCCATGCACGATCTGCTCCGGCGTCATCTGCCGGCGGATCCGGAAGTAATTGCGGCGCGGCGCGAATGCCGGGTGTATCTCGCGGCGACCAATAAGGCGCGGAGCGACACCCGCAGCGCTGATGCCGTCGCCACCGTCGATGCTGCCCGCCGGGAGGCCCAGGATCAGCGGCGCCGCAACGGCCGTTTCCTCTGCGGCTGGTAGGGTGGAATCTGTCTGGGCAGCCGGGGCAGGACGTGGCATCGCCGACGCAGACGGACGCGTCACCGGTGCGGAGCGAAGGGTAGGCTGTAGAGGCGTCAGCGTCGGCGGTTCCGGTGGCAGCCAGCGCAGCGAGATCCTTGCGTCGTCGTCACTGCGCAGCATGATCCTGCCGCTGCCCAGCAGCCACAGCGCCATCAATCCATGCACCAGCAGTACCACCAGCCACGCCGCCATGCGCGGCAGCTTCGGCGAATCGGACCACGACAGCGTGACTGCATCCATCGGCAAAGCATCCATGCAGGGACCGGTGGCGCAGCCTAGCCGGACGCCCGAAAAATTCCGTTGGCATCGGTGTCGGCTGAAACCATCGCCCCGTGCGGCCACCAGCCCGTGGCAGAATCGGGCGATCCGCCGTTACCCGTGTTGCCGATGTCGACGATCACCGCTGCCGCGCCGCCCGTGAATTCCCCCCGCCGTGTCCTGCTGGCCAGCCTGATCGGCACCACCATCGAATTCTTCGATTTCTACATCTACGCCACGGCCGCGGTGCTGGTGTTCCCACACCTGTTCTTCCCGGACAGCAGCGAACAGGCGGCCCTGTTGCAGTCACTGGCGACTTTCGCGGTCGCGTTCATCGCGCGTCCGGTGGGCTCGGCAGTGTTCGGCCACTTCGGTGACCGTATCGGCCGCAAGGCCACGCTGGTGGCCGCGCTGCTGACCATGGGCCTGTCCACGGTGCTGATCGGTTTGCTGCCAACCCACGCGCAGATTGGCCTGTGGGCCCCCGCGCTGTTGGCGCTGTGCCGCTTCGGCCAGGGCCTGGGGTTGGGCGGCGAGTGGGGTGGGGCAGTGCTGCTGGCCACCGAGAACGCACCGCCGGGCAAGCGCGCCTGGTACGGCATGTTCCCGCAGCTGGGTGCGCCGCTCGGCTTCCTGCTGTCGGCCGGCATTTTCCTGGTGCTCGGCCGCTGCCTGAGCCAGGACGACTTCCTGCAGTGGGGCTGGCGTATCCCGTTTGTGGCCAGCGCACTGCTGGTCGGCCTTGGCCTGTGGGTGCGCCTGAACATCCACGAGACGCCCGATTTCAAGAAGGCGCTGGAGCGCAAGGCGCCGGTGCGGCTGCCGATGTGGACGGTGCTGCGTGACCATCCGGTACCGATGCTGCTGGGTACCCTGGGCGCGTTCGCCACCTTTGTGCTGTTCTACCTGATGACGGTGTTCAGTCTCGGCCATGGCACCGCGGTGCTGGGCTACAGCCGCGAGCAGTTCCTGCTGATGCAGATGGCCGGCATGCTGTTCTTCGCGCTGGGTATCCCGCTGTCGGCGCGCTATGGCGACCGTTGGGGCACACGACGCACGATGATCGTCGCCAGCGTACTGATCGTCGGTTTCGGTGTGCTGTTCGCGCCGCTGTTCCAGCCGCACAGCCCGTGGCTGGTCACTGGCTTCCTGTGCCTGGGCCTGTTCCTGATGGGCCTGACCTACGGCCCCTGCGGCACCTTCCTGGCCGAGATCTACCCGGTGGAGGTGCGCTATACCGGCGCGTCGCTGTCATTCAACCTGGCCGGCATCCTTGGCGCGGCACCGGCGCCGTACCTGGCCACCTGGCTGGCCGAGCGCTTCGGCCTGGTCGCGGTGGGTTACTACCTGTGCCTGACTGCGGTGGCGACCCTGTGCGCGCTGGTGGCACTGCACCGGCGCACCCTGAGGCTCAACCAAAGAAGCGCTTGAGCGTACGCCCCAGCCAACCGCCCCCTTGGTGCTCGCGGGCGAACTGGTTCAGGTGCGCCTTGACCTGTTCGGCATAGGCCTGGTCATCACCGCGTATGTGATTGAACAGCCAGCGTGAGAGCATGGTGCGCAGTTCGTCGCTGATGTCCTCGCCGGCCTGGAAGCGCATGCGGTATTCCGATACCCGCTTGATGAAGACCTCATGCACGCGCTTGTGCGCGGCGCAGAACGGGTAGCCCGCTTCTTCCATCAACTCTTCTTCGAACGCGAAGTGCGACATGGTGTAGTCCACCACCTCGTCGATCACTTCACCCACCGCCGCACGCTGCATGCTGGCCTGGGCCACGTGCAGGTGGTTGAGCATCTCGATGATGCGGCGATGTTGCTGATCGATCACATCGATGCCGATGTTCAGATCGTCCTGCCAGACCAGTAGTGCCATCCCCGGCTCCCCTTCATGCGTATGTCGGGGCCGACTGTAGAGCCGCCGCGCGGGTGCGGCGTTGATCTGGATCAAAGCGGGCCGGTCAGGGCAGGGCCGGCTCGCGCGGGCGCAGCGGGCTGGCCACCGTGGTGCAGCTGACCCGGTTGCGGCCACCGGCCTTGGCCAGATACAGCTGGCGGTCGGCCTCGGAGATCAGCCGGTGCAGCGCATCACGCTGCGGGCGCAGGCAGCACAGGCCAATGCTGACCGTCATGCGAAGCGTCGCGGTGCCAATGTCCACTTCCAGTGCGGCGATGCGCTGGCGCAGCTCCTCGAAGTACTGCAGTGCTTCGTCCTGTTCCATGTCCGGCACCAGCAGGCAGAACTCCTCGCCACCGAAGCGTGCGATCAGGTCCTGGCTGCGTGCATGCGCGGCCACCGCACCGGCCACCGCGCGCAGCGCATCATCGCCGGCCTCGTGGCCGTGAGTGTCGTTGATGTGCTTGAAGTGATCGATGTCGATCATCGCCACCGCCACGCACTGGCCATGCAGCTGCAGCTGCGGCAACTGGCGCTGGCTCTGTTCCAGGAAGCAGCGGCGGTTGGGCAGGCCGGTGAGGAAGTCGCGGGTGGCCAGGTCCTGCAGCGTGCCGATCAGTTCCAGCTGGTCCACGTTCTGCGAGACCCGGCAGAAGAATTCCTCGCGCGAGAATGGCTTGCGCAGGAAGTCATTGGCACCGTTCTTCAGGAAGCGCGGGATCAGCGAGGCGTCGGTGTTGCCGGAGATGCCGATCACCGCCACCTTGTCGCGCGAGCGCAGGGTGCGCAGGCGGCGGGTGAATTCCACGCCCTGCATGCCGGGCATTTCCTGGTCGACCACCGCCAGGCGGATTGCCGGATGCGCCTCGATCGCGGCCAGGCCCTCGTTACCATCGGCCGCTTCGTGCACCTCATGGCCATACATGCGCAGCAGGGCGGCGGCATAGCCGCGCGCGGACGGCGAATCGTCCACCACCAGCGCCGCGATGCGACGGTTGCGTTCCAGCCGCTGTACCAGCCACACCAGGTAGTCGATGCTGCCGGGGGTATTCTTCAGTACGTAGTCGATGATCTGCTGCTGCAGCACGCGCTTGCGCAGGTCCTCGTCGTACACGCCGCTGACCACCACGGTCGGCAGGTCGCGCTTGAGGAAGAACTCGACCACCGCATCGCGGTCGCCGTCGGCCAGCACCAACCCGGTCAGCACCAGGAACCAGCCGCCACCCTCGCTCAGCAGGCGATCGGCCTCGGCCAGGGTGGAGGCGATCACCACCGGCAGTTCCAGGCGCTGCTCGATGGCCTCGCGCAGCATGCCGGTGAACGCACGGGAGTTTTCGACCAGCAGGATCCGCTGTGGCAGCGGATCGGCCAGGTCGCCATCGACGGCGGCCTGCGGCAGGACGGGCATGATGCGGTGGCTCACGAAGGAGGGCTCGGCACGGATAGCGGCGGTTTCGGACGTAACTTTAGCGGCGAACGTTGCGCGCCGAGCCAGATTCCGTGTCAGGCCGCCGCTGTCGCCGCGTGGGTGATCGATTCATGGAGGACCAGTCGCAGCCGATTGCCCCGGCAGTGAACCGTACCGCCGTAGGCAAGCATTCGACCGGCAAGGCGCTCGATGGCCTGTTGTGTGGTGCGTGTCGACAGCGTGCAGTCACGGTCGAGCAGGCTCACTACGGCAACGATGCCGCGACGTCCGCCCGCGCGGCCACTTCGGGCGCGCACGCAGACCTGCCCGGACTCCAGCTCCAGCAGCAGCGACACCGCCTCGATCAGGGAGCGGTAAATGGCCAGTTGCAGATCCACGGTCAGCAGGCAGGGGTTGCCCGCCAGCCTGGGCGGAATGACGCGGTGCGTGTTGTTCCAGATTTCGCATGCACCACCGGCTTGCAGGGCGATGTACAGCCCCACCTGCTCCAGTCCGGTGGGATAGACCAGGCTGGCCTGTTCACGGAACAGCCGTGAGTGCACGGATGAAGCGTGTTGCAGGCTGTTCGCCACTGCATGATGGCCCTGAGCCTTCAGCCAGCTGACCATTTCAACGAGCGAGCTGTCCATGCCGTCGCTCAGATGCTTCAGGTGGACGGCCCGTTCACGCAGCTCCCGCTCGCTGGTCTGGTGGGAACTGCGTGCCAGGCGCAGCGTCGTTTCTTCGGCCAGGCCGCGGGACCGGGCGCGCTGATGGTGGTAGCTGATGCTGGACCCGAGCGCGAGCAGCGCGACACTCATCACCGCCATGTTCTGCTGGGTGGCGAACGTACCGAGGTCGAAAGAGGAGGGCAGGCCGGTACTGGGCGTAGCGCCGTGAAGTGGGAGATTCAACAGCGGAATCGCGATGGCAGCGCCGCGCCAGCCATGCATGAAGGTCAGGGCGATGGCAGGTAGAGCCGCCAGCAGGACAAGGTGTGTGCGGGTGGTATGTGCGCTACTGTCTGTCAGCTGCATGCCCAGCCCCAGTATCAGCATCGCCAGCATCGCCGCAGCTGTAGGCGCAACAAAGCGGGTGCTCCACCTGGGATCCGCGTGCCGCTGCGCCCAAAGGAAGGCCAGCGGGAGCAGGGTAATGATGGCCGCGAAGTGACCAAAGAGCGTTCGGTCGACTGCGTCCAGCAGGTTGCTCGGCGGAGGGTTCGACCAGAGGACATATGAAATGCCCAGGTTGAGACCCGGGACGAACAGTGCCGTGCAGATCGACAACGACAGCAGCCAGAGACCGGTGGCGGCCTCGGACGGTATTCTCCTGAGGTGAAGGTGGACCACCAGCATCGCCATCGGCATCAACAGTGTTGACGCCAGGATGACCCACGCCAAGCCGTAGGCATCAATCATGGGGATGCGCAGCGTCGCGAAGTAGATGTATTCGCCCAGCAACAGGTAGGGCCACAAGCGGGGCGGGACGATCAGCAGTGCTGCTGCCCGGATGCCTGCGGGCAGGAAGAACTGATCGAGCGAGAACTGACGCGATATGAGGCAGCTGGCAGCATAGACGGCGGCCAGCACAAGACCGACCGGACGGATCCGGAAGCTCAGTTCAATTGCCTTATTGAATCGGTCCAAGTCCGAACCTCTCGTCTCCCAGCCAATAATGGCTGGCTACTTCCGCAGACACTATCGGCAGTTGGAGATAGGTGCAATCGAGGTGTCTGGCCCCCCTCTGAGCTGCCATCGGCCGCTTCTCATAAATCGTGACCTTAAACGCGCAGTAGCGTGGCGGCTTGGCCACGTGCGGACGGTGAATCATCCACAACCAGTGTGGCGACGCTCTGATCGCGTTTCAGCCGCTGGACCAACCATACTTGGCGGTTGATGTTGTTCGGCGTGCTATCGCCGCGAGCAGCATGCCTGCGAACGCACCCGGATGTTCACCGACACGGGGGGCACCGTGGTCGCCATCGATAGCGACCTACAGCACGGCAGGCTTGGGGCGCTAGCTCGATTGCAAATGTTTTGGGACAGGTATCGGCGGCTTCGGACGCAACTGGGGCATGGGTTTGCATGGTCCCAGCTGATTATCTCCGACAGACACTACGGAGTGCGCCCCGGTATATGCTGATGGAATTGGGTAGCATCCTTCATGATGCAAATTGCATCCAACCTGGAGGTCAGTGTGAGAAATTCACGAATTCATGCATTTGCTGGTGCGTTGATGTTGGTGCCGTTGTCCGTTTTTGCTTTAGCCCCGGGTGATGACCATGGAGTCAAGATGGCTGCCCGAGGACTCGGCCAGTCGATTCCGCTGGCGGAAAACCTGAGCGTGGATCCCGGTTGGCTGGTCTACGGGTTCGAGCGCGATGGCATGGACTATTTCCAGGTGAATGATCTCGCGGGGCGCGTGCACATTGTGATCGGCAATGCTGCCGGAACGTTCTGGGTACTGCCTGCAGGTGATCCATCCGCAAAGGTATCGTTGCCGGAACAGCGCCTGCCTGTTCCCAGTAAGGGCACCAGAACGGTTATCTATCGGGCTGCTGCATTCACGCTCGTCAGATATGCGAGCGGAGCTGATACGTTGTGGGCGGTAGAGGCACCTTGATAGGGCTTGTTGCCGGGATATCGGCGAGCCTCAGCATCGGATTGCATGGGCGCCCGGTGCTCGCCGGGTGCCCGTGACATCCTGGAACAGGGTGGTGTGAGACATCCTGATGCCATTTCACTGTTTTGGCTCGATCCGGTCGCTTGACTGTGAAATGCACTACTGCAGCGCAGAAGGTGAGGGACAGTTGTACGGCGGTGGATTGCTGGGCGTGGCCTCAAGATTGGTTTCGCGGTCGAGGAACAGAATCCTGACCCGGTTGCGATAGCAGTCAACGGTCCCGTCATAGGCGAGGGTTCGCCCGGTCAGTCGCTCGAACGCGGTCATGGTTGTCTGCTGGGAAAGGCGCCCATGCGGATCCAGTAGTGACACGACCATGAGGATTCCGCGCCTTGAGCCCATTCTGCCGCATCTGGCACGAATGCGAATTTGACCACCTTCATGCTTGAGAAGAATGGAGACCGCATCAATGAGTGTCCGGTAGGCAGCCAACTGCAGTTCCACGCTCAGGTTACAGGGGTCACCTTTCAGATCCGGGCGAAGAACGCGCTCCGTCAGCTTCCATGACTCACGGATGCCACCAGCCTGCAAGGCCACGTACAGCCCAAGGTGCTCCAAGCCCGAGGGATAGACCATGCTTGTCTGTTCGCGAAACAGCCGCGAATGGACATTTGAGGTATGCAAAAGGCTGCTGGCCACTGCGTGATGTCCCTGGGCCATGAGCCAGTTGGCCAGTTCAACCAGCGAAGTATCGATGCCGTCGCCGAGCTTGCGAAGATGCAGGGCGCGTTCACGCAGCTCCATCTCGCTGGCTAATTGCGAGCTCCTGGCAAGATGGATAGCGTCCCTTTCTCCCATCTCGCGCAGTCTGTAGCGGTGGTAGAAGTGGGTAATGCGTGACCCGAGCAGTAGCAATGCGATGCCGCTGATCGCCATGATCTGCTGAGTGATGAAGGCCGCTGGATCGAATGCGGTTGGATGGGTGTTGGGCGTGGTCAGACCGATAACCATGTTGATTGCCGGAACTGCAAGGGCAGCGCCCTTCCAGCCGTACAGGCAGGTAAGCGTGGTCGCTGGGAGTGCCAACAGCAGCAGGAACGTTGCCTTCAATGCAATCCACTCTGTGGGCAGTTGAGTCGCAGCTATCCCGATCAGCAGCATCAATGAAAGTGATGCCAGCATCGGGACTTTTCTTAGCCCGCTCCACTGCTGCTCCACGTCCTGTCGCGCCCACAGCATGGCGATGGGGACCACCGTCAGAATGCCGATGAAGTCACCCACACTGTAGCGAGCCGCATTGGTCAGGAAGGGCGTGGATGGGGGCGTTGGCCAAAGCAGATGGGAAAAGCTCAGGTTGAGCAGAGTGATAACGACACTGGAAGCGGCGGCAACCAGCAAAAGGCCGATCGTCTGCGACTCTGCCATCAGCCGCCGTTGCAGCTTCACAATCAACATCACCGCTGGCATGAGGAACGCGGAGGCAACGATGACCCACGTCAGGCCGTACTTCTCGATCATCGGCACACGGGATTGTGCAAAGTACGCATATTCGCCCAACAGCAGATAGGGCCAAAGTCGCGGCGGGCACAGCAGCACGGCTGCCACCCGGATGCCGGCTGGTAAATAGAATTGATCAAGCGACAACTGTCGGGTTGCCCAATAAGCAACTGCATAGATCAAGGCCAGCATCAGGCCAGCCGGACGAATGCGCACCTTCAGCAACAATCCTTCTTTCCACCAGTCCAATCGCGCGTCCCCTTCTCCTACGTGTCCCCTGTCAGCATCCATTCGCCGCGGGGCCCGGTTTTCAGGACGGTATCGGTCTGCGAACGATTATGCAATTGCGCAGCTACGCATTTAGGAAACTGAGGAACCGTCCATCACAGATGTTGCGTGAAAATCTGTGACGCGTGCTGCACGATGAGCGCTTCGATGTGTTCTTCAAAACGTTCCATACACGCGTAAATGCCGGATGTTCACCACAACGCATCCCGCAGCTTGTACCACGACATCGCCGCCACCAGCAGCGGCGTGCGCAGCAGCCGGCCACCGGGGAAGGGTGCATGCCGCAGGCGCTGGAACACGTCCAGGCGTTCGCTCTGGCCGGCAATGGCGGCGGCGATCACCTCGCCGGCCAGCCCGGCGGCGGCCACCCCATGGCCGGAGAAGCCCTGCGCGAAGTACAGGTTGCCGTCCAGCCGGCCCCAATGCGGGGCGCGGTTGCGGGTGATGTCCACATAACCACCCCAGACCTGGTCCAGTGCCACGTCGGCCAGCTGCGGGAACACCTGGTGCATGCGCCGCTGCATAACCCCACGCAGGCCCGGCGGTGGCAGCGCCGAATAACTGGCGCGGCCGCCGAACAGCAGCCGCTGGTCGTGGCTGAGGCGGAAGTAGTCCAGTGCCCATGCGGTGTCGGCCACGGCCATGTTGTTGCCGATCAGGGCCCGGGCGCGTTCAGCACCCAGCGGCTGGCTGGCGCCGATATAGGTGCCCACCGGCATGATCCGCCGTTCCAGCTCGGGCAGCAGGCCCTGCAGCCAGGCGTTGCCGGCCACCACCAGATGCGCAGCGCGCACGCTGCCCTGAGCGGTATGCAGGGAAGGCTGTGGTCCCCGCTGCACGCGGGTCACCGCGGAGTTCTCGTGGATCACCACGCCGGCCGCGCGCGCCGCATCGGCCAGGCCGCGTGCATACGCCAGCGGTTGCAGGTGCGCGCTGAGCGGATCGAACATCGCGGCGCGGTAGCGCGGGCTGTCCAGCTGCGCGCGCAGGGCATCACGGTCCCACCATTGCATCGGGTAGTCGTAGTGGCGCTGCAGGTGCTCGCAGTTGGCCAGAAGTTCACGCTCATGGCGTTCGCGGATGGCGACGCTGGCATGGCCTTCCACCCAATGGCAGTCGATGCCGTGGCGATCGATGCGGGTGCGCATCGCCTGCACCGCGTCACGCGACCAGTCGAACAGGTGGCGCGCATCGTCGCGGCCGAGCTGGCGCTCCAGCTCGTCCACCTCGCAGCCATAGCCCACCAGCGCCTGGCCACCGTTGCGACCGGACGCGCCCCAACCGATCCGCTGCGCTTCCAGCACCACTACGCGCTGTCCACGCGCGGCCAGCTCCAGCGCGGCGGTCAGGCCGGTGTAGCCGGCGCCAAGTACCGCGACATCGGCCTGCACATCGCCCTGCAGTGGGGGCAGTGCGGGTGGTTCGGGCAGGCTGGCGGCATACCAGCTTGGCGGGAAGGCGGCGCTCACCGCCGGCCTCGCAGGCGCAGTACGGAAGGACGGAGCGGGGGAGGACGATCAGTGTTCACGCGACTAGTTTCGCCGATGCGTGACGGCCATGGTGTGACGGCGACGACTTGCCGCATTCGCGGGCCGACGGGTAACGTGTCGGCACGCCAAGGAGTTTTCCCATGCGCCGCCTGCCCTGGGTGGGCCTGCCCACCGACAGCACCGTGCTCGGCCATCATCGTTTCGCAGTGGCCGGCGAGAAGTATGTGCGCGCGCTGGCCGATGCAGCCGAGGTCACACCGGTGGTACTGCCGAGCCTGCAGCCGCCGCTGCCGGCTGGTGACTGGCTGCAGGGGCTCGATGGCCTGCTGTTGACCGGCGCGGTCAGCAACATCGAACCGCAGCACTACGAGGGCGGCCGCAGCTGGCCGGGCAATCCGCATGACCCGGCCCGTGATGCCAATGCGTTCGCGCTGCTGCGCGAGGCGCTGGCGCTGGACCTGCCGGTGCTGGCGATCTGTCGCGGCTTCCAGGAACTGAACGTCGCGCTGGGTGGCAGCCTGCATCCGCAGGTGCATGCGGTGCCTGGCCTGGCCGACCACCGAGAAGACCCGCAGGCGCCGGTGGAGGTGCAGTACGGGCCGGCCCACACGGTCACCCTGGCCGCTGATGGCTGGTTGGCGCGGTGGAGCGGCAGTGGCCGGACGCAGGTCAATTCGGTACACGGGCAGGGTATCGCTCGTCTGGCGCAGGGGCTGCAGGTCGAAGCCGTGGCCGATGATGGCCTGGTCGAGGCGGCACGCAGCCTGCACCATGATTTCGTGCTCGGCGTACAGTGGCACCCGGAGTGGCGTGTCATGGATTCGCCGTTCTATCACGCTATTTTCCGTGCGTTCGGCCAAGCTTGCCGGCAGCACCAACAGAACCGACTGGATTCCCGATGAGTTCCCGAACGCGCCCGCGCAAGACGGCTACGCCCCCCGCACCGCAGGAAAGCAGTCTGCTGCGTTGGCTGAAGGAGCGGCGCATCACCGAGGTCGAGTGCCTGGTGCCGGACATCACCGGCAACGCGCGCGGCAAGATCATTCCGGCTGACAAGTTCTCGCACGACTACGGCACGCGGCTGCCCGAGGGCATCTTCGCCACCACCGTCACCGGCGAATTCCCTGACGATTACTACGACCTGACCTCGCCGTCGGACTCGGACATGATGCTGCGCCCCGATCCGGACACCGTACGCATGGTGCCGTGGGCGGCCGATGCCACCGCGCAGGTCATCCACGATTGCTACACCAAGAGCGGTGAGCCGCACGAGCTGGCACCGCGCAACGTGCTGCGCCGCGTGCTGGCGGCCTACGCCGAGTTGGGCCTGCGCCCGGTGGTGGCGCCGGAGCTGGAGTTCTTCCTGGTGCAGAAGAACACCGACCCGGACTTCCCGCTGCTGCCACCGGCCGGCCGCTCCGGGCGTCCGGAAACCGCGCGGCAGTCGTACTCGATCGATGCGGTCAACGAATTCGACCCGATCCTCGACCTGATGTACGACTACGCCGATGCGATGAAGCTGGACGTGGACACCCTGATCCATGAATCCGGCGCGGCACAGCTGGAGGTCAATTTCACCCATGCCGATGCGATGGACCTGGCCGACCAGGTATTCCTGTTCAAGCGCACCATGCGCGAAGCGGCGATGCGCCACGGGGTGTATGCCACGTTCCTGGCCAAGCCGATGGAAAACGAGCCGGGCAGCGCCATGCACATCCACCAGAGCCTGGTGCGGGTGAGCGATGGCAGCAACGTGTTCGCCGGCGAGACCCATGCCGAGGGCGAGTTCAGCCCGGTGTTCGGCCACTACCTGGGCGGCCTGCAGAAATACGTGCCGCAGGCGATGGCCTTCTTTGCGCCGAACGTGAATTCCTATCGCCGGCTGGTGTTCGGCGAGGTCTCGCCGAGCAACGTGCACTGGGGCTATGACAACCGCACCTGCGGGCTGCGCGTGCCGCTGGACACGCCGGAGAACATGCGCGTGGAAAGCCGCTTCGCCGGTTCCGATGCCAACCCGTACCTGGCGATGGCGGCGACCCTGGCCTGCGGCCTGCTGGGCATCCGCGAGCGGCTGGCACCGGATGCGCCGGTGACCGGCAGCGCCAAGGAACTGGGCTACAACCTGCCGCGCTCGCTGGGCGAAGCGCTGGACGGGCTGGAGCACTGCAGCGAGCTGCAGGCGCTGCTGGGCGAGCGCTTCTGCCGCGCCTACATTTCGGTCAAGCGCAAGGAATACGAGACCTTCTTCCGCGTCATCAGCTCGTGGGAGCGCGAGTTCCTGCTGCTGAACGTCTGAGCATCTGGAATAGAAAAATCCGCCGCCGGGGGGTAGGCTGGCACCCGTTGCCGGCCCCGCCGGCCCCCCTTTCCGCATTCTGGAGCACCCGATGAAGCTGCGTATCCTCACGCTCGGCCTGGCCTCCGCCATGCTCGCCGCCTGCAGCGGTGGCAACGGCGGCGCGCAGGATAGCCAGGTCCTGAACGTCTACAACTACAGCGATTACATCGCCGAGGACACCATCCCGACCTTCGAGAAGGAGAGCGGCATCAAGGTGACCTACGATGTGTTCGACAGCGACGAGATGGTCGAGACCAAGCTGCTGGCCGGCAACAGCGGCTACGACGTGGTGGTGCCGACCCTGAACTTCTTCGGTCGCCAGATCCAGGCCGGTGTGTTCCTGCCGCTGGACAAGAGCAAGATCCCGAACCTGGCCAACCTCGATCCGGCGGTGATGAAGCGCATCGCCACCCAGGACCCGGGCAACCAGTACGGCGTGCCGTACATGATCGGCACCACCGGCATCGGCTACAACGTGGAGATGCTGAAGCAGCGTTTCGGTGGCAGCACCGACATCGCCAACAGCTGGGACCTGGTGTTCAAGCCGGAGAACATCAGCAAGATGAAGGACTGCGGCGTGACCATCCTGGACACGCCGGCGGACATGATCCCGATCGCGCTGCATTACCTGGGCCTGGACCCGCACAGCGGTGACCCGGCCGAGCTGCAGAAGGCGGCCGACCTGCTGAAGTCGATCCGACCGTACGTGCAGAATTTCCACTCCTCGCAGTACGTGGGTTCGCTGGCCAATGGCGGCACCTGCCTGGTGGTGGGCTGGTCGGGTGACATCATCCAGGCCCGCGACCGCGCCGAGGAAGCCAGCAATGGCGTGCACGTGGCCTATTCGATCCCGAAGGAAGGCGCCCCGCAGTGGTTCGACATGCTGGCGATCCCGAAGGACGCCAAGCATCCGGAGGCCGCGTACGCGTTCATCAACTACCTGCTGCAGCCGAAGGTTGCCGCGGCCAACACCAACTTCATCCACTACGCCAACCCGGTGCCGACCGCGACCCCGCTGGTGGATGAGGCGATCCGTACCGACCCGACCATCTACCCGCCGGCCGACGTGGCCGACAAGATGTTCACCTATTCGATCAACACGCCGGAAACCGACAAGCTCTACACCCGGCTGTGGACCGAGGTGAAGACCGGCCGTTAAGCCGGTCTGGCGCCGCCGGGCCATGCCCGGCGGATTGCTTCATCCTTGGCCGGGCGCGGTACCGCCGCCCTGGTCAAGGTGCCGCAGGATCGCCGGCAACAGGTCACGTGCATCGCGACCGCCGTTGCACAGGAACGACGAACTCATCCGCTGCAGGTTGTGCATGCCGATGAAGAACAGCCCCGGCCGCGGAGAAACACCGAACTCGCCGAGGGGGTAGCCATGTGCGTCCAGCACGCCCTGAACGTCGAGCCAGGGCCATTCGGCGACGAAGCCGGTGGTCAGCACCACCGAGCGGATGCCTGCGGCCTGCAGATCCAGTTCACGCGGGGCGGCGTCCGGCTCCCAGTGCAGATAGACCTCTTCGGGAATGTAGCGGGCATCGTCGGTGCGCGGTTCGGGCCGCGTGGCGTAGTACGCGCTGGCCAGCGAATCGAGATAGGCATATTCGGTCCGTGTCGCTTCGATCGCGGTGCGCAGCTGCGGGCGTACATCGGCGAAGCGGGCGACATTTCCATCGAAGCCCTGCAACCGGCCCAGCAGCCTGATGCCTGCGCGGTGCATCGCCAGCAGGCTGATCGAGCTGCCCAGGCCGGCACGTCCCTTGCCGGAAATCAGCGGGAATTCGGCGGTGCGGGCCTTGCGCAGCGCATCCGGTTCTCCGGCCAGGACGGCGGCCGCTTCACTCACGTGCTGGTGGATGCGCCCGGCCATGTCCCACCAGGTCATCGAGTCCTTGCCGCGCAGCCGGCGAGTATGCGAATGCCGCTGGGCCAGTGACCAGTGCACGCTGCGACCGCTGTCGCGCAGGTCCTGGGCGATCTGCGCGCCGGACTGGCCGCCACCGATGACCAGCACGCCGCCGTCGGGCAGCTGGCGGGGGCTGCGGTAGTCGCCGGAGTGCAGCACCGTCAGACCCGGTGCGGGCGCGAAGGGGACCCGCGGCATCCGCGCGCGGCGGTACTCGCCGGTGGCGACCACAACCGCCCCAGCCCGGATCAATCCGTGGCTGGTTTCGATGGCATAGCCGCCCAATTCGGGCGTGACCCGCTGAACCGCACAACCTTCGCTGATCGGCAACGAACGTTCGTCGGCATAGTCGCGCAGCCGCCGGATCACCTCCGGGGCCCCCATGAAGCCTTCCGGGTCGTCGCCCGCATAGGCATGGCCGTGCAGGGCCATCGTCGCGTTGGCGGTGTTGGTCTGGAACGAATCCCAGCGCCGCTGCCAGCTGGCGCCCACGGTTTCGGCCTCCAGCACGCGATGCTCGACGCCGGCTTCCTGCAGGAGCGCGCTGAGGGACAGCCCGGCCTGGCCGGCGCCGATGATGACCAGCGGCAGCGTTGCAGGCAGGGAGCCCGGCAGGCGGGGCGGGAAAGGGGAGGGGCTGTCCGGGGAAGTCACCAGGGTGGGTCCATGCAAGGGCTTGATCCGGGCCATTGCGCGGGGAATGCCCCGGGCCTTCAACAGATCCGGTTCTGAAAAACGTTGCAGATCGAGGCGTCGCCTGTGGTGTCTGGCCGGGACGGCCGCAGGGTCGTCCAGGGGAGCCCGGGCCTTTGCGCGGGCAGGCCACCATGGCGGGGGAAAACCGACACTCCCAGGGCCCCCGGAGCCGGCCAGCGGCCGCTTCCGCCTGCCGCCGTCATATCCCCTGGGCCCCCCGGCCGTTAGAATGGCGGCCGCTGTCCACCGCCCGCTCCCGGAGCCCCCATGCCCGTTGAAGCCCAGCCGGTAGCCACCGTCGTCGACACGACCGGTGCGCCCGGCTATCTCTCCATTCGTGACCTGCGCAAGGAATTCGACGGTTTCGTCGCCGTTGACGACGTCAACCTGGACGTGCGCAAGGGCGAGATCTTTGCCCTGCTCGGTGGCTCCGGCAGTGGCAAATCGACCCTGCTGCGCTGCCTGGGCGGCTTCGAGACGCCCACCAAGGGCAGCATCACCCTCGACGGCCAGCGCCTGGACGCGCTGCCGCCGTATCAGCGGCCGGTCAACATGATGTTCCAGTCCTACGCCCTGTTCCCGCACATGACGGTCGAGCAGAACATCGCCTTCGGCCTCAAGCAGGACGGGATGGCAAAGGACGCGATCAGCAAGCGCGTTGGCGAGATGCTCGACCTGGTGCAGATGGGCCACCTGGGCAAGCGCAAGCCGCATCAGCTGTCCGGCGGCCAGCAGCAGCGCGTGGCGCTGGCGCGGTCGCTGGCCAAAGGGCCGAAGCTGCTGTTGCTGGACGAGCCGATGGGCGCGCTGGACAAGAAACTGCGCTCGCAGATGCAGCTGGAACTGGTCAGCATCATCGAATCGTCGGGTGTGACCTGCGTGATGGTCACCCACGATCAGGAAGAAGCGATGACCATGGCCACCCGCATCGCGGTGATGGATGCCGGCTGGATCCAGCAGGTCGGCAAGCCGGACGAGGTCTACGAGCAGCCGGCCAACCGCTTCGTCGCCGAGTTCATCGGTTCGGTCAACCTGTTCGACGGGGTGATCGACGAGGACCTTCCCGAGTACGTGACCGTGCGCTCGCCGCTGTTCCCGGCGCCGATCTACATCGCCCATGGCATCACCGGCTATGAAGGGCAGCCGGTCGCGTTCGCGCTGCGCCCGGAGAAGGTGATGATCGGCAAGGACGAGCCGGAAGGGCACACCAACAAGGCGCAGGGCGTGATCGAGGACATTGCCTACTTCGGCAGCCACTCGGTGTACCACGTGCGCTTGCCCAGCGGTGCCAAGGTACTGGCCAACTTCGCCAACTCGCAGCGCTGGGCCAGTGATGGCCTCACCTGGGGTGACAGCGTGTGGGTGCACTGGCGCGACAACGACGGCGTGGTGCTGACCTCATGAGCGTCGCCGGCCTGAAGCGCTGGCTGCCGGGGCTGCGTGCCACGGTGATCGGCATTCCGTACCTGTGGCTGCTGCTGTTCTTCGCAGTGCCGTTCCTGATCGTGCTGATGATCAGCTTCTCGCTCAGCCGGGTCGGCTCGCCGCCGTACACCTGGCTGCTGCAGTACGCCGACGGCGGTTTCTCGCTGAAGCTGAACCTGGAAAACTACCTGGCGCTGTTCCGCGATTCGATCTATGCGCAGGCGTTCCTGAGCTCGATCAAGATCGCGGCGATCTCGACCTTCCTGACCCTGCTGATCGGCTACCCGATGGCCTACGCCATCGCCCGCCTGTCGCCGGCCGCGCGCAACGTGGCGATGATGCTGGTGGTGCTGCCGTCGTGGACCTCGTTCCTGATCCGCGTGTATGCATGGAAGGCGATCCTGGACCGCAACGGCCTGCTCGACCAGTTCCTGCAGTTCACCGGCCTGCAGACGCTGATGACGTCGATGGGCCTGCCGAAACTGCAGCTGATCGACACCCCGACCGCCGCCTATATCGGCATCGTCTACTGCTATCTGCCGTTCATGGTGCTGCCGCTGTACGCCAATCTGGTCAAGCATGACCACCGCCTGCTGGAAGCGGCCTACGACCTCGGTGCCAAGCCGTGGCAGGCGTTCCTGCGCATCACCCTGCCGTTGTCCAAGGCGGGCATCATCGCCGGCTGCATGCTGGTGATGATTCCGGCCATTGGTGAATTCGTGATCCCGGAAATGCTGGGTGGCTCGGAGACGCTGATGGTGGGCCGCCAGCTGTGGAACGAGTTCTTCAACAACCGCAACTGGCCGGGCGCCTCGGCGATGGCGGTGGCGATGATCCTGTTGCTGCTGGTGCCGATCCTGCTGTTCAACCGTTCCCAGCAGCGCCTGCTGGAAGGGAAGCAGGCATGAGCCCGCGTAGCGCAAAGGGCCTGGGGCTGGGCGTGCTGCTGCTCGGCTTCGCCTTCCTGTACCTGCCGATCCTGCTGTTGATGTTCTATTCGTTCAACAGCTCGCGGCTGGCGATGGTCTGGGCCGGGTTCTCCACCCGTGCCTACAGTGACCTGTTCGCCGACCGCGCGCTGATGGATGCGATGTGGACCAGCCTGGTGGTGGCGTTCTGGACCGCTTGCACCGCCACCGTGCTGGGCACGCTGGCGGCGATGGTGATGACGCGCTTCAAGCGTTTCCGTGGCAAGCCGCTGTTCGGCGCACTGGTGACCGCGCCGCTGGTGATGCCGGATGTGATCCTGGGCTTCTCACTGATGGCGCTGCTGGCCTCGATGGGTGCGATTCCCGGCTTCCCGGCACGTGGCTTGACCACCATCTGGATCGCCCACGTCACCTTCACCCTGTGCTTCGTCACCGTGGTGGTGTCCTCGCGCCTGCAGGAAATGGACCTGTCGCTGGAAGAGGCCGCGATGGACCAGGGCGCGAGCCGGTTGACCGTGTTCGGCCGCATCACCCTGCCGATCATCGCGCCGGCGCTGGTTGCGGGCTGGTTGCTGGCGTTCACCCTGTCGCTGGATGACGTGGTGGTGGCCAGCTTCGTCGCCACGCCGGGCTCGACCACGCTGCCGATGAAGGTGTTTGCCTCGGTACGCATGGGTATCAGCCCGAAGATCAACGCACTGGCCACGCTGCTGGTGTCGGCGGTGTCGATCGCCGCGGTGATCGGCTGGTACATCAATGCCCGCGCCGAGAAGCGGCGCCAGCGCGACCTGCAGTTGGCACGTCAGGACAACGGCTGAGCACACGGTTTGTCGACAGCGTCGGCAACACCCGGCTCACGGCCGGCGGCGCACAATGGGGGTCTTCCAGATGGAGATCCCCCATGACCGTCGAGATTGTCGACCCGGCCACCGGCCAGGTGACCTACCGCCATGAACTGATGGGTGCTGCCGACGTCGAGCAGCGCCTGCAGGCCGCCGCCGATGCCTTCCCCGGCTGGGCCGAGCGCTCGCTGCAGGGGCGGGGGGCGATCCTCAAGCAGATCGCTGGCCAACTGCGTGCGCGCCGCGATGATCTGCAGCAGGCGATGACCCACGAGATGGGCAAGCTCAAGGCAGAGGCGTTGGCCGAGGTCGACAAGTGCGCGGCGGCCTGCGAGTTCTACGCCGATCATGCTGCCGACTACCTGAAGCCGCAGCTGATCGACACCGAAGCCCAGCGCAGCTATGTGCGCTACGAGCCGATCGGCTGCGTGTTCGCGGTGATGCCGTGGAATTTCCCGATCTGGCAGGTGTTCCGTTTCCTCGCCCCGGCGTTCATGGCAGGCAACGTGGCCCTGCTCAAACACGCCAGCAACGTGCCGCAGTGCGCCGACCTGATCCTGGCGGTATGCCGTGACGGTGGCCTGCCTGACGGCGTGTTCGATGTACTGCACATCGACAACGACCAGGCGGCTGAGGTGCTGCGCGACGCACGGGTGAAGGCGGTGACACTGACCGGCAGCGAGCGGGCAGGGCGCTCGATCGCGTCCAACGCGGGCAGCCAGCTGAAGAAGTCGGTGATGGAGCTGGGTGGCAGCGATGCCTTCGTGGTGCTCGACGATGCCGACCTCGACAAGACCGTGGCGGCGGCGGTGAAGTCGCGCTTCGATAACAGCGGGCAGACCTGCATCGCGGCCAAGCGCTTCATCGTGGTCGAGGCGGTGGCCGATGAGTTCACCCGGCGCTTCGTGGAAGCCGCGGGCGAGCGCCAGTACGGTGATCCGGACGAGCGCGGTACCACGCTGGCGCCGATGGCCCGTGCCGATCTGCGTGACGAACTGCACAAGCAGGTGCAGGCCAGCGTGGCCAAGGGTGCGCGGGTACTGCTGGGTGGTGAGCCGATTGCGGGTACACATGCCGGCTATCCGGCCACCGTGCTCGATCAGGTCGGCCCGGGCATGCCGGCCTACGACGAGGAGCTGTTCGGTCCGGTGGCAGCGGTGATCCGTGTCGCTGACGAGGCCGAGGCACTGCGCGTGGCCAACGACACCCGCTTCGGCCTGGGCGGCAGCGTGTGGACGCGCGATCCAGTGCGCGGCGAACGTTTCGCCCAGCGCATGGAGTGCGGTGCCGCGTTCGTCAACGCCATCGTCAAGAGCGACGCGCGATTGCCGTTCGGCGGCAGCAAACAGTCCGGTTTCGGCCGGGAGCTGGCCGACCACGGCATCCATGAGTTCATGAACATCAAGACCGTCTACGTGGCTTGATGCCGAACGGTAGTGCCGGCCGCTGGCCGGCATTGCCTGGTTGCCGGCCAGCGGCCGGCACTACCAGAAGCGGGTCATGCGCCACGACCAACGGTCGTGGCCTACCTGTCCGGTGGGTATCGACCGTTGGTCGATACGCCCTACAACCACTTCGCGCGCTTGAACAACCGGTACAGCCCCACGCAAACACCGCCCACGCCCACGATCATCAGCGGGTACGACCACGGCTCGCTCAGCTCCGGCATGTGGCTGAAGTTCATGCCGTACCAGCTGGTGATCAGCGTCGGCGCCGCCAGCAGCGCGGCCCATGCGCCCAGGCGCTTGACCGTCTCGCCCTGCGCCAGCGTCACCAGCGACAGGTTCACGCTCAGCGCGGTGCCCAGCATCTCGCGCAGCGTGTCGATCACATCGCTGATGCGTACCGCGTGGTCGTGCACGTCGCGGATGTACAGCTTCACTTCGTCGGGGATCAGCTCGCCCTGGTAGCGGCGCAGCTGCGCCAGCACGTCCTGCAGCGGTGCCACCGCCATCCGCATCTTGTTCAGCTCGCGCTTGAGCTCGTACAGCCGCACCACCGTGCTGCGCTTGTAGGTGTCGGCGAAGATGTCCTTCTCCAGCAGCTCCAGGGTGTCGCGGAAGCGGTGCACGATAGGCAGGTAGTTGTCGACCACGAAGTCGGTCACCGCGTACAGGCAGTACGACGGGCCCATCTTCAGCAGCTGCGGCTCGCGTTCCACCCGCGCACGCACCGGGGCATAGGACAGCGACGCGCCATGGCGTACCGTCACCAGGAAGCGCGGGCCGAGGAAGGCATGGGTTTCGCCGTACTGGATGCGCTCGTCGACCATCTGCGCGGTGGTCACCACCACGAACATCGAATTGCCGTAGGTCTCGACCTTGGGCCGCTGGTGCGCGTTGCGCGCATCCTCGATGGCCAGATCGTGCAGGCAGAACTCTTCCTGCAGTTTCAACAGCACATCTTCATTGGGGTCGTACAGGCCGACCCAGACGAAGCCGTTGCCACTGGCAATGACATCGCTGATGGCGTCCAGGGTGATGTCGTGGCGTTTGCCCTCGTCATCGTAGTGGACGCAGTTGATGACGCAGGCGGGGTTGGCCGAGGCGGGCGCGGCAGCAGAGGCGGGCAATGACATGCCCGCCATCGTGCGTCAGGGCTGTGTTTTGGACAAGTGAGGAGTACGCCCCAGCACCCATGCCAGCGCGACGTGGACGGGCAGCAGCAGCACGATCCACTGCACGTTGTACTGTGCCTGCAGGCTCAGCCAGTGCAGTACCAGCGCGGCCACCGCCTGTACCGCCAGCAGCCACAGCACGACCCTGAACATGCGGCCCGGCACGCGACGACGCAGCAGGGCGATTGCACCCGGCAACAGCAGCACGGCCAGCGGCGAAAGCAACAGCAGGTTGCGATTGGCCCACGCGGCGTAGTGGATGCTGAAGCCCCACAGGAACACCAGCACGCCACCAAACAGGGCGCACAGCAGCCAGAACGGCAGGGCCAGCCCGGCCAGCAGGCGCGGGCGGTTGCGCAGCGCCAGCACGCCGCCGGCCACGATCAGCCCGAGCAGCAGCCACGGCCACCAGCGGCGCGCGAATTCCTTCGGCTCCGGATCGATACGATGCGGCAGCAGTTCCTGTTCGGACTGCACCAGCGGACGGCCATCGCTGTTGCGTGCCTGGCGCAGCGCATCGGCCAGGCGCATCGGCACGAAGGCTTCCTGCCAGCGCGACAGCGGCTGGTCGGCGAACGGCCCAAGGCCGACATCGAAGCCCAGCCACATCCACGGTGCCGGCGACGCCAGGCGCACCGATTCACTGCGGTAGGTGTTGCCGCGCGAGCGCCCCGACAGCTGCGACTGCAGGCCGCCGCCCAGTGCCTTGTCCACCGTGTCGCGCACCATCGTGGCGCAGTTGGCGGTGTAGTAATCGTAGTGGTAGCGCGCGTTTTCCGGCTTGGCCCGCTCGGCCAGGTCGGCGGCCAGCGCACGCGCCTGGTCCGGGCGCAGGTCCAGCCACTGCACGCTGGCGCCACGGCCGGTCTCGTCGTAGTACGACAGGTCCTGCTGCAACGGCAGCGCCACCAGGTAATACATCATGTCGCCGCGTGCGAAGCGGCTGATGAAATCGTCCTCGGACGGATCGAAGTAGCCGAAGTTGTACGAGGTTGCCTCGCCGCTGACCGGATCGACCACGACGATGGCGTCGTGGCCGAAGCGTTCGAAGAACACGGTGCCCGGCTGCATGGTCACCACGCCGATGCGCGGGGCAGGGGCTTCAGCGTTGGCCGCGGGTACGGCAGGTGTGGCTGCCACCGGCTGCGCGAAGGCGGCCAGCGGCAGGGCCATGGCCAGCACGCACAGTGCCAGCCACACCATGAGGATCAGGCCGCGGCGCTTCAAGCGTCGTCCTGCGCGTCCGGCGGCAGCACGGTCACGTGGAAGGCCTGTACCCGGCGCGCATCGGCGCGGGCCACGCGGAACATGAAGCGATCCAGCGCCAGCTCGTCACCGACTTCCGGCAGATGGCCCACGGCCTCGGTGACCAGGCCGCCGATGGTGTCGTAGTCCTCGTCGGAGAACGTCGCGCCGAAGCGCTCGTTGAAGTCGCCGATCGGGGTCAGCGCGTCGACCACGTACTGGCCGTCGGACTGGATGGCGATCTGCGCCGAGGGATCTTCAGCCTCGTCATGCTCATCGTCGATCTCGCCGACGATCTGTTCCAGCACGTCCTCGATGGTGACCAGGCCGGCGACACCGCCGTACTCGTCCACCACGATGGCCATGTGGTTGCGCGACAGGCGGAATTCCTTCAGCAGCACGTTGAGCTTCTTCGCTTCCGGGATCAGCACCGCCGGGCGCAGCAGCTCGCGCACGTTGGCCGGGCCGTTGTCGGCAACCACGCCGCGCAGCAGGTCCTTTGCCAACAGGATGCCAAGGATGTCGTCCTTGTTCTCGCCGTGTACCGGGAAGCGCGAATGGCCGGATTCGACCACCTGCTTCATCAGTTCCAGGAAGGGCGCTTCAACCGGCAGCGAGACCATCTGCGAGCGCGAAATCATCACGTCGCCCACGGTCAGCTCGGCCACCGAAATGGCGCCTTCCATCATCTTCAGGGTATCGGCGGCGATCAGACCTTCTTCCTGCGCGGTGTGCAGGACAGCGACCAGCTCGTCGCGGGTATGGGGTTCGCCGGAGAAGGCGGAGGTCAGGCGTTCAAGCCAGCCGCGCTTCTTTTCACTGTGCTCCGCAGGGGAGCTACTACTGTCGTCTTCTGACATCTCTGGAAAAAAGGCACCCGGCAGGCCGGGCGTTGACCCAAGTCTAGCAGGATGTGACGGCCTGTCAGTGACTGCCGGTGGCCGGGGTTGGGGCGGCCGGGGCCGGCTCCTCCTCGGGCAGGTCCAGGCTGTAGGTGCAGCCTGCCAGGGTCTTGCCGGGGTGGGAGGCCACGGTGGAGACGCTGAGGATGATCGACTCGATCTGGGCCTCGCCGGTCTTCGGGTCGGTCACGTCGCGGCTGACCAGTTCGCGGCCGGCCATGAACTTGCCGTCCTGGTCGTAGCCGGTCTCCAATTCCAGCCGTTTGGCCAGCGGGCGTGGGTCGGCCTGGTCGAGCACCGCCATGATGCTGGCGCCGGCCACCGCCACCCGCTCGGTCTGTTGGCCGAAGACGGTGATCGGGCTGGCCAGCCGGAACTCGCTCATGAACTGGTTGCCCTGCGGCAGCGGTTGCAGGCCCTGGGCCACGGCCTTCAGCGGATCGGCCAGCAGCGGCGCCAGCGCGGCCTGCTCGGCCACGCCCTGGCGGCATTCGATCAGGGCCGGCAGGTCCAGGCGGGTGGCGAAGGCGGCGGGAGCGGCGAGGGCACAGAGCAGGGGCAGGCAGCAGCGCAGTGACACGGTCGGTTTCCGCAGGCGAAGGGCCGCCATCATAGCCCCGGCGAGCGCCGGAACAGCCCGGTGAGAAGGCGCAGGAAACCGGTCATCGCCCGCCGCACGACCATCAGTGAGAGGGTCAGCACGACCGCAAGCATGGCGACCTGCATCGATTGCCCCGCGATGCGCGCCACCGCCGGCCACAGGCCCGGGCTGGTCAGCCAAGGCATCAGTTCCGCTGCGGCGCTCCTGCCCACTTTCATGTAGATCACAGCCAGCACGAACAGCACCAGCAGCGAGGTGCGGCTGGCGTGGAAGAACGGGAGTGAGTTCACGGGGCGGCCCAGGCGGCGGTGCACGATCATCCGCCACAGGAGCGGAAGGGTCAGTGCACCCACCAGCGTCAGCACCATCGACGTTTCAAGCAGACCGGGGAGATGGGCCGGTTCCAACCGTCCGCTGAGGTGCGGGCCGATCATGCCGATCGCCAGCCCGGCCAGCAGGCACACGGGCGAGAGCAGGGCCAGGCTGCGCAGCAGCCAGTGCCTGCCGCTGGGTTCGTGGGCGCTGATGCGGCGCACGGCATACGCGCCCAGCACCAGCAGCATGGCGAACAAGGTGGCGCCGATCACAAACATCATTGAGCCGTTTCCCGAGGTCATCCTTGTTCCTCTCGTGTTCCTGGCGACGGGCGGTGGCCCGCTCAGCGCTCGCCCGCGTATGGATCGTCGATGCCCAGCTCGGCCAGGATTTCCCGCTCCAGCTGCTCCATCGCCTCGGCTTCCTTCTCGTCCTCGTGGTCCCAGCCGAGCAGGTGCAGCACGCCGTGCACGGTCAGATGCGCGTAATGGGCATTGAGCGCCTTGCTCTGTTCGTCGGCCTCCCGTGCCACGACCGGAGCACAGATCACCAGGTCACCCAGCAGCGGGAATTTGACGCCCTTGGGCAGGCCTTCGGGCACTTCGGCCGGGAAGCTGAGCACGTTGGTGGCGTAGTCCTTGCCGCGGTAATGGCGGTTCAGCGACTGTCCTTCCTTGGCATCGACCACGCGGATGGCCAGATCGGCCTCGCGGATGCGGCCCTTCAACGCGGCGGCCACCCACTTGCGGAAGCTCACTGCCGCCGGCAGGCCGGCGCGTGGCAGGGCATAGCTGACGGCGACGTCCAATCGCACGGGACCACGGGTCATGGAGTTGCTCCAGGTTGGATCTGATGCAGGTCGCGGCGGTCGTACGCGCTCACGATGCGCGCGACCAGCGGGTGGCGGACCACGTCACGGGATTCGAAGAAGGTGAAGCTGACGCCCTCGACCTCACGCAGCACGTCGATGGCGTCGCGCAGGCCGGACTTCACGTGCTTGGGCAGGTCGGTCTGGGTCAGGTCACCGGTGACCACCGCAGTGGAACCGTAGCCCAGGCGGGTCAGGAACATCTTCATCTGCTCGATGGTGGTGTTCTGTGCTTCGTCCAGGATCACGAACGCATCGTTGAGCGTGCGGCCGCGCATGTAGGCCAGCGGCGCGATCTCGATGACGTTCTTCTCCAGCAGCTTGACCACCTTTTCCACGCCCATCATCTCGTACAGGGCGTCGTACAGCGGTCGCAGGTAGGGATCGACCTTCTGGCTCAGGTCGCCGGGCAGGAAGCCCAGCTTCTCGCCGGCCTCCACCGCCGGGCGCACCAGGATCAGGCGCTGCACCCGCGATTCATTCAGGGCCTCGACCGCGCTGGCCACGGCCAGGAAAGTCTTGCCGGTGCCGGCCGGGCCGATGCCGAAGTTGATGTCGTGGGTGGCGATCTGGTGCAGGTAACGTCCCTGGTTGGCGCCGCGGCCGCGCACCGTGCCGCGCTTGACCTTGATCGCAACCTCCTGCGCTTCGTAGGAACGCTCGGCGATCTGCTCGACATTGGCCTGCGCCAGGCGCAGGTGGATGGCGTGGTTGTCGAAGGTCGTTTCGCCGGCTTCGGCGTACAGCGCTTCAACCAGCTTCTGCGCCTCGACGATGGCTTCGTTGGGGCCGCTGATGCGGAACACGAAGCCACGATTTGCGATCTCCACGCCGAGCTTCAGCTCGATCTGGCGCAGGTGCCCGTCGAAGGGGCCGCACAGGTTGGCCAGTCGCTCGTTGTCTTCCGGCGACAGGGTGAAGTCTCGATGATCGATGCTTTTCATTGCTTGGGGTGGGGCGGACGCCTTCCACCGCAGTGTATTCAGGGAGGACAAGGGTAGCGCGCGTGCGGGGCACACGGCCAGCAGACGGTCGATACAGCGTTTTCCACACCCGGTGTGGACGGGGCACGCGGAAACCTGTGGATAGACCTTCGCACTGCTTGTGCCACAAGGCCCATGAGGTCCTGGTGAAAAAAGCGTCATGGTCGCCGGTCGCTACGGCAGCACTGCCACGGGTGGCCTGCGCGGGGGGCCTTCATCGTGATGGCAGTGCAGGTTTCGTTGCCGGGCGAGCAACGAAACCGGGTCCTGCCGGATTTCCACAACAGTTGTGGAATGATGCCGAATCAACCTGTGGATAGGTGGTGCGGAGCCTTGCAGCAAAAGGCTTGCCCACGCGTGGTGAAAAAACCGTCAGGGCTGATTGGAATCATTGAGGGTGCACGGGGCACATGGCACCGTGTCGCCGTCGCAGGAGGGGATGGCATGGGCATCGGCAACGGGATGCGTGGAATCGGACTGGCGGGCATGGGCCTGCTGGTGGGGTGTGGGCAGTCAACGCCGACTGCGCTGGGCACGCTGGAATGGGACCGGATCACGGTGCCGGCACCGGCGGCCGAAGTGATCGCCACGGTGGAGGTGCGCGAGGGCCAGCAGGTCAAGGCCGGGACCGTGCTGATGCAGCTGGACCCGGCGCGGGGAGACGCGCAGTTCGCCGCAGCGCAGGCTGATACGGCGCGTGCGCAGGCGCAGCTGGAAGAACTGCAGATCGGCCCACGCCAGGAGCAGATCGCTCAGGCTCAGGCACAACTGGCCGCGTTGCGCGCACAGGCTGCCGAAGCAAGTGCCTATTACCGACGGGTCCAGCCCTTGGCACAGCAGCGCTTGATTGCCGCCGCTGAACTGGATCGAGCACGCGCCGCCGCCGGCAATGCCGAAGCCAGCGTGCGTGCTGCCGAGCAGGCCTGGCTGGAGCGGGTGCACGGCAGCCGTGTGCAGGATATCGCCCAGGGCCAGGCGGCCGCCGATGCCGCACGGGCACAGCAGGTGGTACAGAGCGTGAACCTGCAGAAGCTGCAGTTGCGTGCACCGCGCGACGGGGTAGTCGATGCATTGCCCTACCGGCAGGGTGACCAGGCACCGATCGGTGCGCCGCTGGCAGTGATGCTGGTCGGCGAGCGCCCCTATGCGCGCGTCTACCTGCCGCAACCGCTGCGTCTGCAGGTGAAGGTCGGCCAGGCCGCGCAGATACAGCTGGAAGGCGGCAACACCGTGCTGAAGGGGCATGTACGTGCGATCCGTAGCGAACCATCGTTCACGCCGTACTACGCACTGACCGGCGATGACGTCGAACGGTTGAGCTATCTGGCCGAGATTGAAGTGGACGGGAACAGCGACATGCAGAAACTGCCAGCGGGTCTTCCGGTACAGGTGCGCTTCTGAACACCGGTGCGGACATCGCGGTGCATGCGCAGGGCCTGACCCGCCGCTTCGGCGAGCTGCTGGCCGTGGACAACGTCGACCTGACCGTACCGCGCGGACAGGTATACGGTTTTCTGGGCCCGAACGGGTCTGGCAAGTCGACCACCATCCGCATGCTGTGCGGCCTGCTGGAACCCAGCGCAGGGCAGATCGAGGTGCTGGGGTTGGCGGTTCCCGAGCAGGCCGAAGCGCTGCGCCGACGCATCGGCTACATGACCCAGCGCTTCTCGTTGTACGAAGATCTGTCGGTGCGCGAGAACCTGGAGTTCCTCGCCGCCATCCAGGACCTGCCGCGCGCACAGGCCCGGCAGCGTGTCGACGAACTGCTGCAGCAATACCGGCTGCAGGACCGCCAGCCACAACTGGCTGGCACTCTCAGTGGTGGCCAGAAGCAGCGCCTGGCCCTGGCCGGTGCCGTGGTGCATTCGCCTGAACTGCTGTTCCTGGACGAGCCGACCAGTGCGGTCGATCCGGAATCGCGCCGCGATTTCTGGGAAGCCCTGTTCGAGCTGGCCGATGCCGGTACCACGGTGCTGGTGTCGACCCACTACATGGACGAGGCCGAGCGCTGCCATCGCCTGGCAATCCTTGATCGTGGCGCACTGGTGGCCGATGGCACGCCGGCCGAACTGTGTGCACGGCTGGACGGCCGCACGCTGCAGGTCACCTCGACGCAGCCGCGCCAGGCCAGCCGCGCACTGTCTGAGCTGCCCGGCGTGCTGAGCGTGGCGCAGATCGGCACCCAGCTGCGGGTATTGTGCAGCGAGGATGTCGCGGACGCCGCCGCATTGCGGCGCGCGCTGGCCAGCGCCGATCCGCAGGCCCGCATCGAGGCGGTGGCACCGAACCTGGAAGACGTGTTCGTGGCGGCCACCCGCGGCCGTGGCCGGGAGCCGGCGGCATGAACCTGCGCCGCCTGTGGGCGATCATGCTCAAGGAGCTGCGGCAGCTGCGCCGCGACCGCATCACGCTGGCGATGATCGTCGGCATTCCGGTGATGCAGCTGCTGCTGTTCGGCTACGCGATCAATCTCAACCTGCGCCATCTCAACGCCGGTGTCGCCGACCAGGCCAACAGCGCGGCGTCACGCGCGCTGGTGCAGGACATGGTCGCCACCGGCGTGATCACGCCGCGCAGCGAGGCGTACACGCCCGATCAACTGATGCAGGCGCTGCGCCGTGGCGAAATCAGTGTCGGCATCGTGGTGCCGGCCGACTTCGAGCGTCGTCGCTTCGATGGACGCGAGGCGGTACAGGTGCTGGTCGACGGCAGCGACACCGTGGTACAGAGCGCAGCGATCCAGCTGGCACAGGTGCCGCTGGATACGCGCCCGACCAGCAACACGCGGCCGCTGCGCGAAGGCAGCATCGCCAGTGGCCAGGTCAGCGTGACCAGCTTCTACAACCCGCAGCGGCGCTCGGCGGTGAACATCGTGCCGGGCCTGATCGGGGTGATCCTGACCATGACCCTGGTGATGTTCACGGCGGTGGCGGTGGTGCGCGAACGCGAGCGCGGCAACATGGAACTGCTGATCGCTACGCCGGTGTCGCGCAGCGAACTGATGGTGGGCAAGGTGCTGCCCTATGCAGCCATCGGTCTGCTGCAGACCACGCTGGTACTGGTGCTGGGCACCTGGCTGTTCCAGGTGCCGATCCGCGGCAGCCTGCTCGATATCTATCTGGCCGCGGTGCTTCTGGTGCTGGCCAACCTGGCGCTGGGCCTGCTGATCTCAACGCGCGCGCGCTCGCAGTTCCAGGCGATGCAGATGACGTTGTTCCTGTTCCTGCCGTCGATCCTGCTGTCGGGCTTCATGTTCCCGTTCGCCGGCATGCCGCGGCCGGTGCAGTGGCTGGCCGAGGTGTTGCCGCTGACCCACTTCCTGCGACTGGTGCGCGGCATCATGCTGCGTGGCGCCTCGCTGTGGGAGCTGTGGCCGGATGCGCTGGCGCTGCTGGCCTTCATCGTGGTGATGATGACGCTGGCCATCCTGCGTTTCCGCAAGCGGTTGGATTAGGGCATGCCATTCGGTAGTGCCGGCCGCTGGCCGGCATCAACTCCGGTGGGTGCCGACCGTTGGTCGGCACACCCTAACCTTATTCCGCCACCACCCGCGCGCGCAGCGAATTGGTCAGCGCTTCGGTGATCACTACGTCCACGAACTGGCCGATCAATCGTGCCGGCGCCGGGAAGTTCACCGAACGCATGTTTTCGGTCTTGCCGGTCAGTTCGTTCGGGTTCTTCCGCGAAGGACCTTCCACCAGCACCGTCTGCACGGTACCGACCATCTTCTCGGAGATGCCGGCGGCGTGTGCATTGATGCGCTCCTGCAGGCGCGACAGGCGCGCGTGCTTCTCGGCATCGCTGATCGTGTCCTCCAGGTCCGCAGCCGGCGTACCCGGGCGACGCGAATAGATGAAGGAGAAGCTGTGGTCGAAGCCGATGTCCTCGATCAGCTTCATGGTCTTCTCGAAATCGGCATCGGTCTCGCCGGGGAAGCCAACGATGAAGTCCGAGCTGATCGAGATGTCCGGGCGCACCGCGCGCAGCTTGCGGATCTTCGACTTGAACTCCAGTGCGGTGTAGCCACGCTTCATCGCCGACAGCACGCGGTCGCTGCCGGCCTGCACCGGCAGGTGCAGGAAGTTGGCCAGCTGCGGGACGTCGCGGAACGCATCGATCAGCGAATCGCTGAACTCCAGCGGGTGCGAGGTGGTGAAGCGGATGCGGCCGACGCCGTCGATCTCGGCGATGGTGCGGATCAGCAGGCCGAGGTCGGCGAACTCGCCGTCGCCATACGGGCCACGATAGGCGTTGACGTTCTGGCCGAGCAGGTTGATCTCACGCACGCCCTGTGCAGCCAGCTGCGCCACCTCCACCACCACGTCCTCGAACGGGCGGCTGACTTCGGTACCGCGGGTGTAGGGCACCACGCAGAACGAGCAGTACTTGGAACAGCCTTCCATGATCGAGACGAAGGCCGAAGCGCCTTCGGCGCGCGGTTCCGGCAGGCGGTCGAACTTCTCGATCTCGGGGAAGCTGATGTCCACCTGCGGGCGCTTCTGCTCGCGCCGTGCACGGATCAGTTCCGGCAGGCGGTGCAGGGTCTGCGGGCCGAACACCAGGTCGACGAACGGCGCGCGCTTGATGATTGCCTCGCCTTCCTGCGAAGCGACGCAGCCGCCGACGCCGATGATGACCTCGCGGCCCTTGTTCTTCAGGCCCTTCCACACGCCCAGCTGGCTGAACACCTTCTCCTGCGCCTTCTCGCGGATGGAGCAGGTATTGACCAGGATGACGTCGGCGTCGTCCGGGCTGTCGGTCAGTTCCAGCCCATCGCTGGCGGCAAGCACGTCGGCCATCTTGGCCGAGTCGTACTCGTTCATCTGGCAACCGTGGGTCTTGATGTACAGCTTGCCTTTCACCTGGTCGGGCTTGCACGGACCGGCGGGCAGGGCAACGAGCGGGGTACCGCCCGGCGTGGCGGGCGGAAAGACGTCTGGCGTCCCGGTCATGGCGCTTAATCCATTCGGGTGGCGGGAAAGCGGGCAATTCTACCCGCATCCCAGCGCGCGCGCCGGCCCAGTAGAGCCAGGCCATGCCTGGCTGCTTTCCGTCCCGCAGGCACGGCGGGCGGGTCATCCACGCATGGCGTGGATCTACTGGAATTCCGGGTCCGCCCCCCCCGGTAGCGCCCGGCCGCGCCCGTCGGCACGCCTCAGGCCGCTGCCAGCTCCGCATCGATCTGCCGCGAACGGTCGAAAGCGGTCATCGCACTCATCCGTGCAATGTAATCAGCCGTGGCCGGCGCCGGCTGCACCAGGCCGAAGGCGGTGGTCCAGGCCAGCGCATTGCCCCACAGCACGTCGGCGGCGCTCATCGTCTCGCCGAGCAGGTACGGCCCCTGTGCCAGCTGGGCTTCGATCACCTGCAGCACCGTCTCCGCGTCGTTGTAGGGCGACATCAGGCGCGGCGGCGGCTCGCGATGCATCGCCTTGTCGATCATCGCCGGCTCGAAACAGGCGCCGTAGAAGGCCATCCAGCGCAGGTAGGGGCCGCGCAGGGCGTCGCCGATCGGCGGGGCCAGCCCGGCTTCCGGGTACAGGTCGGCCAGGTACAGGTAGATCGCCACCTGTTCGGTCACCAGTGCGCCGTTGTGGACGATGGCCGGCACCTTGCCCATCGGGTTGATGGCCAGGTAGGCCGGAGCCAGATTGGCGCCGGCCTTCAGGTCCAGCACCTGCATGCGGTAGTCGGCACCCAGCGCTTCGAGCAGGGCCACGGCGCCGCTCGAGCGTGAACGGGCGGCGTGGTACAGGGTGATCTGGCGGGATGTCATGGCATTGCTCCTTGCGGTGGGTGGTGAACTGGAGCTCATCCTGGGGCACTATTGCGGACGACTTCTGTCCTCGATCCTTCATGCGCCATACCGCCCATCGACTGTTGCGCCTGATCGCCCTGCTGCAGGCCCGTCGCCAGTGGTCCGGGGCCGAGTTGGCCGAGCGCATGGGCGTGGACCGGCGCAGCATCCGCCGTGACATCGAGCGGCTGCGTGAGCTGGGTTACCCCGTGCAGGCCTCGGCCGGGGTCGGCGGTGGCTACCAGCTCGGCGCCGGCGCACCGGTGCTGCCGATGCTGCTTGACGAGGAGGAGGCGACCACCCTGGCCATCGCCCTGCGCGCCGCCTCGGCGACCGTCGCCGGCATCGACGACACGGCGCGGGGCCTGCTGTCCAAGCTCGACCCGCTGGTGCCGACCCGTCGCCGCCAGCAGGCCGGCGAGGTGCACGCCGCTACCGCCACCCTGTCCGAGCTGCCGGCCACCGATGCGCGCCTGCTCGGACGGCTGGCCCAGCATTGCCGGCAGGCTTCGCGCTTGGCTTTCGAGTACCGCAGCGCGCAGGATGCGGTCACCCAGCGCGAGGTCGAGGCCCAGCACCTGGTCAACTACGGCCGGCGCTGGTACCTGCTGGCCTGGGATCTGGGCCGCCAGGACTGGCGTACCCTGCGCGTGGACCGGATGGGAACGGTGCGGGAATGTGCCGAGCCGGGCATGCACCGGCGCACCCCGGCGCCACCGGACGTGATGGTGCGGCAGGCGGTCAGCCAGGCCCCGTTCGCGCTACAGGCGATCCTCCGCCTGGCCGGCAGCTACGCGGAGCTGGAAGGACGCATCCCGCCCTGGTGCGGCGTGCTGGAAACCGATGGCGCGGACCATTGCCTGCTGCGGATGGGGGCCGAAAGCCGCGGCATGATGCTGGCGCAGATCCTGAGCCTGGACCGGCTGCCGGTGGCGCTGTGGACCACGCCGCCCGGCCTGCGTGACGAACTGGCCCAACGCCTGGCAGGGTTGGGCCAGCTGCTGGCTGTGCCGCCGGTCACAGCCTGAGCCGCATCGCTTGGCAAGTTCCGGCGAAGCTGGGACACTCGCCGCCATGAAGGGGATACTGGGGACAACGGCGATCATCATCGCTGCGCTGGCCGCTGCGCCGGCCAGCGCCGGAACCCTGTACAAGTGCCAGGGCCCTGACGGCGTCACCAGTTATGTGAGCAAGCGGGTGGCCGGTGCGCGCTGCAGCACCATCAGCTACAGCCGTGACACCCGTCCGGCGCCGC
Source organism: Stenotrophomonas sp. 28608_Sma (assembly GCF_056486185.1). NCBI lineage: Bacteria > Pseudomonadati > Pseudomonadota > Gammaproteobacteria > Lysobacterales > Lysobacteraceae > Stenotrophomonas > Stenotrophomonas sp. 28608_Sma. Next base: position 1,579,628 of record NZ_CM151308.1, read on the forward strand.
GCCCGGTAGTGGCCGCGCCCAGGCCGGCGCCGACCACGGTGGCCAGCATCGAACGCAACCCGGTTGCTGTTGCCGCCAGCGCCGCCGCGCCGGCAACGGTTGCGCCTGCGCCTGCGCCTGCATCCGCGCCCGCAGCTGCTCCGGCACAGCCGGTCGCCTCGCGCGCCGGACGCATGGTCAGCGGCCAGGTCTATTCCTTCATGAAGGACGGCGTGCGCCACTACACCAGTGCGCGCCCGACCCAGGTCGCCAACCTCGGCCCGGTGCGGACCATCCGCTACAGCTTCATGGAGCGCTGCTACGCCTGCGGGGTCAATCCACGCGTTGACTTCGGCACCGTGCGCCTGAACACCACGGCTTTCCAGGGCGAGATCAGCTCGGCCGCGCGCGAGTTCGGCGTGGAAGAGGCCGTGGTGCGCGCGATCATCCATGCCGAGTCGGCCTACAACCCAACCGCGCTCAGCCGCGCGGGTGCGCAGGGCCTGATGCAGCTGATGCCGCCAACCGCTGCCCGCTTCGGGGTCAGTGACTCCTACGACGCCGGGCAGAACATCCGTGGCGGCGTGCAGTATCTTGCATGGCTGCTGAAACGCTTCAATGGCGACCTGACCCTGGCGGCGGCGGGCTACAACGCCGGCGAAGGTGCGGTCGATCGCCACGGCGGCGTGCCGCCCTACAGCGAAACCCAGTACTACGTGCGCCGGGTCGGGCAGCTGGCGGAGCGTTACCGCACCGCATTGACGCACCAGTAGTGTCGGCCGCTGGCCGGCAACCGCTGGGCAATGGCCGGTACCGACCGGCCGCTGGCCGGCAACCCCGCAATCAATGTTGTTGCAATGCGTTGTGTGGCGCGCGACGGTTCAGCTACACTCGACCGTGATTCAATGCGGCTCTGGCCCCCACCGGATCCGCTGGCAGCCTTAAAGCTACCTAATCAATATCGGAGTGCCGGATGGCCAACGATGGGGTACACGATCCAGTCAACACCGGACGTCGGCGTTTTCTTTCTGCCACCACAGCCGTGGTGGGCGCCGTCGGCGTCGGATTCACCGCAGTTCCTTTCATCAAATCCTGGAATCCCAGTGCCCGCGCCAAGCTTGCCGGCGCACCGGTGGTGGCCGACATCAGCGCCCTGCAGGAAGGCCAACGCCTGATCGTGGAATGGCGTGGCCAGCCGATCTGGATCGTCAAACGGTCCAAGGCGATCCTCGATGCGCTGCACGGGCTGGACGGCCGTCTCAAGGACCCCGAGTCCGGCGAGAAGGACCAGCAGCCGGAGTACGTGCTGAAGCAGAACCCCGAGCTGCGCTCGATCAAGCCGGAGATCTCCGTGCTGGTCGGGCTGTGCACGCACCTGGGCTGCTCGCCGGAAATGGTCGCCGAGATCCGGCCCGAGCCCTACGATCCGCAGTGGAAGGGCGGTTACTTCTGCCCGTGCCACAAGTCGCGTTTCGACATGTCCGGCCGCGTCTTCAAGGACGTGCCGGCGCCGATCAACCTGAAGGTGCCCGCGCACCACTACCAGGACGACAACACCATCATCATCGGTGTTGATCCGCAGGGGGCTGCCTGATGGCCAATATCCTCAGCCGTACCGCCAGCGGCGTCGCCGACTGGGTCAATGCCCGCGCGCCGGGCCTGATGCCGGTCTACCGCAAGCACGTCACCGAGTATTACGCGCCGAAGAACTTCAACATCTGGTACTACTTCGGTTCGCTGGCGCTGCTGGTGCTGGTCAACCAGATCGTCACCGGCATCTTCCTGACGATGCACTACAAGACCAACGCCGCCGAGGCGTTCGGCTCCATCGAATACATCATGCGTGATGTGGAGTGGGGCTGGCTGATCCGCTACATGCATTCGACGGGCGCCTCGCTGTTCTTCATCGTGGTCTACCTGCACATGTTCCGCGGCCTGCTGTACGGCAGTTACCAGAAGCCGCGCGAGCTGGTGTGGATCCTCGGCATGCTGATCTACCTGGTGCTGATGGCCGAAGCCTTCATGGGCTACGTGCTGCCATGGGGCCAGATGTCGTTCTGGGGCGCCAAGGTCATCATCTCGCTGTTCGGCGCGATACCGGTGATCGGCAACGGCCTGACCGAGTGGATCATGGGCGACTACCTGCCCAGTGACGCCACGCTCAACCGCTTCTTCGCGCTGCATGTCATCGCTTTGCCGCTGGTGCTGTTGCTGCTGGTGGTGCTGCACCTGGGCGCGCTGCACGAAGTGGGGTCTAACAACCCGGACGGCGTGGAGATCAAGAAGGGGCCGAAGGGCAACCGCTGGTCGCCGAACGCGCCGGCCGACGGCATTCCGTTCCACCCGTACTACACGCTCAAGGATGGCGTCGGCGCCGGCTTCCTGCTGATCATCGCCGCCTTCATCATCTTCTTCGCGCCCGGTTTCGGCGGCCTGTTCCTGGAGCACGACAACTTCACCGAGGCCAACCGCCTGGTGACCCCGGAGCACATCAAGCCGGTCTGGTACTACACGCCGTACTACGCGATGTTGCGCGTGGTACCGAACAAGCTGGGCGGCGTGCTGGTGATGTTCTCGGCCATCGCGATCCTGTTCCTGGTGCCATGGCTGGACAAGGCGCGGGTGAAGTCGGTGCGTTACCGCGGCTGGATCTCGAAGGTGATGCTGGGTGTACTGGCGGTGTGCTTCGTCTGGCTGGGCGTGATCGGCTCCGGCCCGGGTACCGACGTGCACGAGACCTACATCGGGCGGGTGCTGACCTTCCTGTACTTCGCGTTCTTCATCACCATGCCGCTATGGACAAGGTTGGACAGGACCAAGCCGGTACCGGAGAGGGTGACCACGCATGACTGAGCGCTGGATGGTCCGACTGGCCCTGGCGGCCACCTTGATGCTGGGCAGTTTCCTGGCCTCCGCCGCCGAGGGCGGCGCCAAGCTGCTGCAGGCCGGCAACGACCTCGGTGACCGCGCCTCGCTGCAGCGCGGCGCACAGCTGTACATGAACTACTGCTCCGGCTGCCATGCGCTGAAGTACCTGCGCTATTCGCGGATGGCGCAGGACCTGGGGCTGACCGAAGAAGAGGTGATGAACAACCTCAACTTCACCGGCTCGGCGATCGGCGACCCGATCCCGGTGGCGATGCCCAAGGAGAACGCCGAGAAGTGGTTCGGCAAGATGCCGCCGGACCTCAGCCTGATTTCGCGCGTGCGTGGCAGTGACTGGGTCTACACCTATCTCAAGTCGTTCTACCTTGATACCAGCCGGCCGCTGGGCTGGAACAACGCGTTGTTCGCGAACGCCTCCATGCCCAACCCGCTGTGGGAAATGCAGGGCCTGCAGCATGCCGTGCATGGCAAGCCCGAGGCCCCCGGCATGGACCCGCCGGTGACCGGCCTGCGCATCGAAACGCCCGGTTCGGTGGATGCCGGCCAGTACGACCAGGCCGTGCGGGACATCACCAACTTCCTCGAATACGCCGGTGAACCGGCCGCGCTCAAGCGCCAGCAGTTGGGCGTGTGGGTGATCCTGTTCCTGGCCCTGTTGACCTTCCTGCTGTACCTGCTGAAGAAGGAATACTGGAAGGACGTTCACTGAATCTGCCGCCGGCCATTGCACGGGCCTATTGGCTTTTGTGATGGTCGGTTGCACACTCGGGGAGGAGTCGATCGCCGGCACGGTGCCGGCGGCGCCGATGCGGCAGGCGGTCTCCTGTCGTGGGAGAGCCTTTGATGGCGGCGAGCGTACGCATGCGCAATACACTGACGCTGTTTTCCTCGAACGACGATGTACTGTGCCACCGTGTACGCCTGGTGCTGGCGGCGAAAGGGGTCACGTTCGACTTCGTTCCGGTCGATCCGCAGAACCCGCCTGAAGACCTGATCGATCTCAATCCGTACCACTCGGTGCCGACCCTGGTCGAGCGCGAGCTGGTGCTGTACGCGGCGTCGGTGGTCAGCGAATACTTGGACGAGCGCTATCCGCATCCGCCACTGATGCCGGTTGATCCGCTGTCGCGTGCCCGCATCCGGTTGGCCATGCTGCGCATCGAGCACGACTGGGTGCCGCAGGTGCAGGCCATCCAGCTGGGCAACAAGACCCAGGCCGAGGCCGGTCGCAAGCGCCTGAAAGAACTGCTGACGGCCTCGTTGCCACTGTTCAAGGCCAGCAAGTTCTTCCTCAACCCGGAAATGAGCCTGGCCGACTGCGCGATGGCGCCGATCATCTGGCGCCTGCAGTCGCTGGATGTGCCGCTGCCGAAGGACGGCAAGGCGATCGAGGACTACGGCAACCGCATCTTCCGCCATCCCGGTTTCGTCCGCAGCCTGACCGATCAGGAAAAGAAACTGCGCGATCTGCCGGTCTGATCCGGCCCCGCATTACCCGTCTGCACGCCGACCGGCGTGCAGGCGATCCGCCCCGGCGGGGCGCCGGGCGCGTACACTTCACGCATGACCGAAGACTTCTTCCACATGACCAGCCACCGCCCGTACCTGCTGCGGGCGCTGGTGGAATGGATCAACGACAACCAGCTGACCCCGCACATCCTGGTCGACGCCGGCGTTCCCGGCGTGCAGGTCCCGCCTTCGGCGGTCAAGGATGGCCGGGTTGTGCTCAACATCGCCGAACGTGCTGTCGTACGGTTGATGATCGACAACGAGATGGTGAGCTTCTCGGCGCGCTTCTCCGGCACCAGCTACCCGGTGCAGGTGCCGATCAGCGCCGTGCTGGCCGTCTACGCCCGCGAGACCGGGCAGGGCATGGCACTGCCGGATGACATTCCGGGCAGCGAAACTGCGCCGACCAGCGACGAACTGCTGCATGAGGAAGGCACGCCGCCGGACGATACCCCGCCGGCGAGTCCGCCGCCCAAGGGTCGCCCGAACCTGCGCGTGGTCAAGTAATCCCTCTGACGCCGCCCCGATGGGCGGCGTTTTCCTTTACAGGATTTACCGGTGGGTGCCGACCGTTGGTCGGCACTCAAAGCCCTTAGACATCCTCGGCATCCTCCGCATCCGGCCGGATCTGGCTGATCCGCGCCGCGCCCGGGCCAGTGAACGAGATCAACTGGTCGCCGCGCAGCACCATGCGGCCCACGTGGCGATCGATGCCATCGTAGGAATACTCGAACTTGAACGTGCGCTCGAAACCGAGCCGGCCATCCTCGCCGCGCGACAGGCGCAGGCCGGTGGCATGCACCGCCTGGTCCAGCCATTGCACGTCGGCTGCGCGGCAGGCATTGCGTCCCAGCTCGACCGCGCGCTCGGCGGCCGAACGCGCAGCGTTCCAGAAGAAGTAGATGATTCCGCCGGCAATCAGCAACAGCAGCAGGGTGGGCATGGCGTCAGCCGTCAGAGGTCGATTCCGCAAAGATGGCGGCGAACGTGCGCTGGATCAAGCGCTGGATTCACCGCCGCGGCTGCGGTTCGCTGGATACCGGTTGCGCGGGCACGATGACCGGTTGCGGTGTCGGGGCGGGCTGCATCGGCGTCGCAGTGGGCGAGGGCATCACCAGCGGTGATGTGGCGGTCAACTGCAGCAGCGCCGCCCAGTCCTGCCGGTTGAAGCTGCATTCGTCCTCGCGGCCCGGCGTGCAGCTGGGGTCGATGCCGGTGCTGTTGCGTTCGCGCGCGGGCGGCAGCTTGATCAGTCCGGTGCGGTCCAGAGGCAGCAACCGCATCGCCACGGTGTTCATCACGTTGCCGCCGACCAGGTACAGGGTCTGGTCGCCGCCAAGATTGGCCGCTACCACCACTTCGCAATGTGATTTCCAGTGGCCCACCGAGCCATTGCCCAGTGCCTGCACCAGCCCGCTGTAGCTGAGCGTAGTGCTGCGGTCGCGCAGGAAGCACAGCAGGTCGCCCGGTGCGGGCTTTGCGGTCGCGGGATCGACCAACCGGTACGGCACGCCCGAGGGGCCGGCCTGGTACGCGGCACGGATGTAGTCGATGTGGCGTGGCGAGGTGTTGAAGCCGGGAACGCCGGACTGCACCATCACCCAGGAAATGAACGCGGCCGACCAAGGGTTGTCGACCAGGAAGGCGCGGCAGTCGCTGTCGGTGTAGCGCGTGCCCAGCGGTGCCAGGCAGCTGCTGGCGCCGGCGATGCTGCCCATTGCGTTGAGCGTGCCGCTGTTGCGCCAGTAGCCGGCCACGCGCTGCCAGGCGATCAGGCCGTTGTCGGCCAGGTGATCGCTTTCGGCCTCGGTGACACTGAGGCTGGCGGCGCGGCCATCGCGATCAATGAAGGGCCGGAACCACAGCCGGTGCTCGTTGCAGGCGGTATTGCGGATGGCCACCGCCAACGGGCTCAGGCCGAAGCGGGGCGGCACATCGCAGGCTTCGGCGGCCGCGGCGGACAAGGGGGCTGCGGCCAGCAGCAGGCAGGCAGGCAAGAGCATCCGGCGCATGCGCGGCTCCTGTGGGGGATGACCGCAGCGTCGCAGCGCTGTCGTGAACGCCGGGTGTGAGAACCGGGTCAGGCCTCAGCCCGGCGGCGGGCCCAGCTTCAGCGACAGATCAATCGCCTGCACGTGCTTTGTCAGGCCGCCAATGGAGATGCAGTCCACGCCGTCCTCGGCGATCGAACGCAGGCCACCCAGGCCCACGCTGCCGGACACTTCCAGCGGAATGCGGCCCGCCGTGATGCGCACCGCCTCGCGGCGCAGGTCGGGGCTGAAGTCATCCAGCAGGATGCGTTCGCAACCAGCCTCCAGCGCCTGGCGCAGCTGCGCAAGATCCTCGACCTCGACCACCAGCGGCAACCCAGGCCATTGCCGGCGTGCGGCAGCCACGGCTGCGGCCAGTGAACCGGCAGCGCGGATGTGGTTTTCCTTCAGCATCACCGTGTCGTACAGGCCGAAACGATGGTTCTCTCCACCGCCGCAGCGCACCGCGTACTTCTGTGCCAGGCGCAGGCCGGGCAGGGTCTTGCGGGTGTCGAGGATGCGCGTGCCGGTGCCGGCCACGGCCGCCACGTAGCGCGCGGTGGTCGTGGCGGTGCCGGACAGCGTCTGCAGGAAGTTCAGCGAAGTGCGCTCGGCGCTCACCAGGCTGCGGCTGCGCCCGTGCAGCAGCGCCAGTACGGTGCCGGCGGTGACCGTGTCGCCCTCGGAGACATGCCATTCGATGCGCACGTCCGGATCGAGTGCGCGGTGGGTGGCGTCGAACCAGGGGCGGCCGGCGATCACCCCGTCCTGCTTGCACAGCAGGTAGGCGCTGTCGGCCTGGTCGGGCAGCAGGGCGGCGGTGACGTCGCCGCTGCCCAGGTCCTCGGCCAGCGCACGCGCGACATCGGCGGCGACAACGGCCGCATCCGGCGTCGGCAGCGCGCTCATGCGGCCGGGAAGTCGGCGATCTGGGCGGTCGGGATGGCTTCCTCGGCCAGCAGCACCGGGATGCCGTCGTCAACGCGGAACACCTGCTTGCGGTCGCGGGTGACCAGCGCTTCGCGCAGCGGCTGCGCCAGCGGGTTGCCATCGGCCTTGTTCACCGCGCCGGCGGAAATGGCCTTGTTGAGGGCTTCCAGGCCCTTGCCATCCAGCAGGGACAGGGGCTGGCGGGTGTCCGGTGACACCAGCAGGTCGAGCAGCTTGCGATCCATGGTTCTTCGTCTTGCGTGGAAGATGGCTAGAATACGTCTTTAAGGCAGGTGACGGCCAATGACCCCCAACCCGATCGCGCCGCTTGTCGGCATCGTCATGGGTTCCCGTTCCGACTGGGAAACCATGCAGCACGCCGCCCAGAAGCTTGAAGCCCTGGGTGTTCCGTTCGAAGTGAAGGTAGTGTCCGCGCATCGGACGCCGGATGTGTTGTTCAGTTACGCCGAGCAGGCGGGCCCGCGTGGCCTGCGCGCGATCATCGCCGGTGCCGGCGGGGCCGCGCACCTGCCGGGCATGATCGCCGCCAAGACCGCCGTTCCGGTGCTGGGCGTGCCGGTGCAGTCCAAGGCCCTCAACGGCATGGATTCGCTGCTGTCGATCGTGCAGATGCCAGCCGGCATCCCGGTCGCCACCTTCGCCATCGGCAATGCCGGCGCCTCCAACGCCGCGCTGTTCGCCGCCGCAATGCTGGCCAGTGACCAGCCGGCGATCGGCCAGGCGCTCGACGCGTTCCGCGCACGCCAGACCGAAGACGTGATGGCCCACGACGATCCGCGCCAATGAGCCTGACCGTAGGCATCCTGGGTGGCGGCCAGCTCGCCCGCATGATGGTACTGGCCGGTGCGCCGCTGGGATTGCGCTTCGAACTGTACGACCCCGCAGCCGACGCCTGCAGCGGCCCGCTGGCGCCGCTCACCGTCGGTGCCTTCGATGACCGCCAGGCGCTGGCGGATTTCGCGGCCAAGGTCGACGTGGTCACGTTCGATTTCGAGAACGTGCCGGCCGACAGCGCGCAGTTCCTGGCCGACCGCGTGCCGGTCTACCCGCCGCCGGCCGCACTGGCCGTGGCCCAGGACCGGTTGAGCGAGAAGACCCTGTTCCAGCAGCTGGGCATTCCGCTGCCGGCCTTCGCTGACATCCGCAGCCGTGACGAGTTGGCCGCGAAGGCTGCCGAGTTCGGTCTGCCGTGCATCCTCAAGACCCGCCGCCTCGGTTACGACGGCAAGGGTCAGTTCCGCCTGCGCAGCGAGGCCGACATCGATGCTGCATGGGATGCGCTGGGTGCGCAGGTCGAGCGTACTGGTCTGATCCTGGAAGGCTTCGTGGCCTTCCAGCGGGAGGTCAGCGTGGTTGCCGTGCGTGGCCGCGATGGCAGCTTCGAGGCCTGGCCGGTCACCGGCAACTGGCACGTCGACGGCGTGCTGTCGGCCAGCGTGGCGCCGGCCGTGTTGTCGGCCGCCGAGCACGAGGCCGCGATCGGCTATGCCCGTCGCGTCGCCGAGCACCTGCAGTATGTCGGCGTGTTCGCGCTGGAGCTGTTCTGCCGCGATGGCGAGCTGTTGGCCAACGAGATGGCGCCGCGCGTGCACAACTCCGGCCACTGGACCATCGAAGGCAGCGAGACCTCGCAGTTCGAGAATCACCTGCGCGCTGTGCTGGGCCTGCCGCTGGGCAGCACCCGCATGCTCGGCCATGCCTGCATGCTGAACTGGCTGGGCGCGATGCCGGACCCGGCGCCGGTGCTGGCCCAGGCCAGCGGCCACTGGCACGACTACGGCAAGGAGCCGCGTGAGGGCCGCAAGGTCGGTCATGCCACGCTGCGCGATGATGCTGCTGATGCACTGGCCGATGCACTGGACCAGGTGGGTCTGGAGCTGGGTCGCCAGGCCCAGGTGGCGCCGGCGGTACACGCGCTGCGCAACCGCTGAACCCGGTAGCGCCGGCCGCTGGCCGGCAATGCAACGATGTGGCGCGCCGGTGCAGGCATCGGCGCAACATTCCCGGTGGTAGCGTGGAGCTCCTTTCACAGGAGTCACGACCATGCTCGACTGGAATGCCTACCGCAAGGAACTGAAGGGCCGCATCGGCGAGATCGGCAAGCTCTCGCCGGATACGGTCAAGGGCTATGCCACCCTGGCCAATGCCGGCGCGCAGACCAACCACCTGGATGCCAAGACCCGCGAGCTGATCGCGCTGGCCGTGGCAGTGACCACCCGCTGCGACGGCTGCATCACCGTGCACGTGGATGCAGCGCTCAAGCATGGTGCCAGCCGCGAGGAAATCGCCGAGGCGCTGGGCGTGGCGGTGTCGCTCAACGCCGGTGCGGCGCTGGTGTACTCGGCGCGGGTGATGGATGCGGTGGCCGCGCACGAGAGCGCGTGAAGCTCCGTACTGTTTCCCGGTAGTGTCGGCCGCTGGCCGGCAGATCGGGTATGTTCGTGCGCGTATGGGGATGCCGGCCAGCGGCCGGCACTACCCCGTGGCGGAGCCGCTGCCTCAGCGCAGCTGGCTTTCGGCGAATTCCCAGTTGACCATCTGCCAGAACGCGTCCAGATAGCGCGCGCGATCATTCTGGTAGTCGGTGTAGTAAGCGTGCTCCCAGACGTCGCAGCACAGGAGCGGGGTGCTTTCGCCGGTCAATGGCGTGCCGGCGTTGCGGGTGGCCTGCAGGCCCAGCTGCCCGCCCGGATGCTGCACCAGCCACACCCAGCCCGAGCCGAACAGGCCCAGTGCGGTGCGGTTGAATTCCTCGCGCAGGCGCTGCACGTCGCCGAACTGGCGCTTGACCAGCTCGCCCAGCCGCCCCTGCGGCTCACCGCCGCCGCGCGGGCGCAGGCACTGCCAGTAGAAGCCATGGTTCCAGGCCTGTGCGGCGGCATCGAACAGCGTGCCCTGGGCGTGGCGGACGATCTCTTCCAGTGACGCTTCCTCCCACTCGGTGCCGAGGATGCCGGCGTTGACGGCATCCACGTAGGCGCGATGGTGGCGGCCGTGATGCAGTTCCACGGTCTGTGCGGACAGGTGCGGCTGCAGGGAGCCGGAGAGGTAGGGCAGGGCAGGCAATTCGACAGGCATGGACAGGTTCGTGGCCAGGGGGCGGCGGCAGCCGGTTCCATCCGCTTACAATGGCGGCTACCGTGGGCAGTCTAGCCGACCATCACGGTCGGTTTGTCCGGCGAAGCAAGGAGTGTGGTTGTGGCGGTAATGCAGCAAATCCAGGCCGAGGTCGATCGTTACCCGCTCGTGCTGTTCATGAAGGGCACCCCGCAATACCCGATGTGCGGCTTCTCCAGCCGCGCCGTACAGGCATTGATGGCGGCCGGCGCGGTCACCCTGCGCACCGTCAACGTGCTGGAAGAGCCCGAGATCCGCGCCAACCTGCCGCGCTTTTCCAACCTGCCGACCTTCCCGCAGCTGTTCATCAACGGTGAATTGATCGGCGGCTGTGACATCGTGCTGGAGCTGTTCGAAGCCGGCGAGCTCAAGCGCATCGTCGAAGAGGCGACCCAGGGATGAGTGCCTGGCCATCGACGTCACCGACCGACGGGGCGCTCGATGGCCGCCCGTTGCAGGATCGCGTGGTACTGGTCGCCGGTGCCGGTGGTGGGCTGGGCAGTGCTGCGGCAGTGGCTGCTGCAGCCGCTGGGGCCACCGTGGTCCTGCTGGGCCGCAAGCCGCGGCGCCTGGACCGTGTCTACGCCCAGGTGCAGGCGGTCGGCCCGGAACCTCTGCTGTACCCGTTGGACCTGGAAGGCGCAGGCCCCGACGACTATGCCGAGCTGGCCCAGGCCCTGCAGCGCGAGCTGGGGCGGCTGGACGGCCTGCTGGTCTGTGCCGCCCACTTCCCGGGCCTGACCCCGTTCGAGCTGGCCGACCCAGCCAGTTTCGCCCGCGCGGTGCACGTTACCTTGACCGCGCCGGCCTGGCTGGCCCAGGCCTGCCTGCCACTGCTGCGGCAGCGCGAAGATGCGGCGCTGGTGTTTGCGGTCGATGCCCCCGACCGGGTCGGGCAGGCTTACTGGGGCGGTTACGGTGTGGCCCAGCATGGCCTGCGTGGCCTGATCGCCAGCCTGCATGACGAACTCGGCCGCAGCCCGGTACGGGTCAGTGGCCTGTACCCCGGCCCGCTGCGCACAGCCCTGCGGGCCCGGGCGTATTCCGTCGACCAGGACCCGGCCGCCCAAGGCCCGGAGGCCGCCGCCGCTGCGGCCGTGACCCTGTTGTCCGGTGCTGGCGCCACCTGGCGCGGCCGGATTCTCGATGCCAGCGGGGCGTCCCCGGCCGAGTGAGCGCCGGGGAAAGGCGGAGTGAAGAACCCGTCACGATTGCGTTGCGATCCGGTGCCGTTTGTCGCACAACCGTCACATTGATGGCGTAGCGTGTTAATCTAGTGTTAACCGTTGTGGCTTCCTTCAGCCAAGCGGTAGGGAACCCCAGATAAATGTCCGACCAGCCACCCGCAGGGCTGTTTGGATGCGCTTTTTTTCCGCCATCGCCAACTCGCATCGAGGCTACCGAAAAATGACCCACCCACTCCGGATGTCCAAGCTCACCCTTGGTCTCGTGGCTGCGCTCGCCGCCGCTCCCGCCTTCGCCCAGAGCACCTCTGCCGGTGTCGGCGGCCAGGTGATGTCCGCCGCAGGCCAGCCTGTGGTCGGCGCTGAAGTCACCATCACCCACACCGAGTCGGGCACCGTTTCGCGTGCCACCACCGATGCGTCGGGTCGCTACAACGCGCGCGGCCTGCGCGTGGGTGGCCCGTACACCATCACCATCACCAAGTCCGGTGAAGGCACCAAGACCGAAGAGGGTGTCTTCCTGAACCTGAACCAGGTCAACACGGTCAACGCCAATCTGGGCGGTGATCTGGCCGCGACCAACCTGGACGCCGTGAACGTTGTCGCCACCGCCGGCGGCCTGGACCTGTTCAGCGCCACCAAGATGGGCAGCGGCACCAACGTGACGCGCGAAACGATGGACGCGCTGCCGTCGGCCAACCGCAACATCCAGGACTATATCCGCCTGGATCCGCGCATCTCGCAGGTCAGCAAGGCTGACGGCGCGATCTCGGCCGGTGGCCAGAACACCCGTTACAACGCCATCCGCATCGACGGCATCAGCGCCTCCGATCCGTTCGGCCTGGGCTCCAACAACCTGCCGACCGAGCGTCAGCCGGTGTCGATGGACGCCATCCAGGAAATCAACATCGACCTGGCCAACTACGACACCACCATCGCTGGTGGTACCGGTGCGGTGATCAACGCCGTGACCAAGTCGGGTACCAATGAATTCCACGGCACCGTGTACGGTTCGTACCGCGACAAGGACATGGTCCGTTCGCGTCTGGAAGGTGATCGTACGGACTTCAACGGCTTCAAGGACGAGAAGACCTACGGCATGACCTTCGGCGGCCCGATCGTCAAGGACAAGCTGTTCTTCTTCACCAACTACGAAAAGTACGAGCGTAGCGGTGGCGGCGTCAGCCTTGGCGAAAGCCCCTACAACAAGGCTGGCGGCATCAGCGATGCTGATATCGCCCGCGTCCAGAAGCGCATGTCCGATCTTGGCTATCAGGTCGGCGGCGTCGGTGCGCTGAACAACAAGACCGAGATCGAAGAGTACGCGGTCAAGCTGGACTGGAACATCAACGAGAACCACCGTGCGGCCCTGCGCTACAACAAGATGAAGCAGGACGTGGTGCGTTTCCCGAAGGTCAGCAACAGCGAAATTTCGCTGAGTGACTTCTGGTACACCCAGCCGACCGAGTATGAGACCTGGATGGGTGAACTGTTCAGTGACTGGTCCGAGAACTTCTCGACCGAGTTCAAGGTCTCGCACAAGGACTACTCGTCCAACCGCGTTGCCGCTTCGCACCTGCCGCAGATCCGCGTCCGCTTCGACAACAATAATTCGCTGTACCTGGGTACCGAGCAGAACACCCACACCAACCTGGTGGAGTCGAAGGAACTGAGCGCCTTCGGTGCCGGTACCTGGTATGTCGGTGACCACACCGTCAAGTTCGGCTTTGACTACACCGACAACGACCTGATGAACTTCTACGGTCGCAACCTGTACGGCGCGTATGAGTTCGCCAACCTGGCTGCGTTTGAAGCCGGCACCCCGTCCGCGTACCAGGTGCGCGTGCCGCGTGCTGGTGGCAGCCTGGATGACATTCCGGCGAAGTTCCACCTGAAGAACACGGGTCTGTTCATCCAGGATACCTGGGCGATCAACTACAACCTGAGCCTGATGTTCGGTGTCCGCGTTGACATGCCGGACTTCAGCACCCAGCGCCTGTACAACCCGCGCATCGAGCAGCTGTACGGCTTCAACAACACCAAGCTGGTCGACAAGAAGCTGTTCCAGCCGCGCGTCGGCTTCAACTACACCTTCGATAGCGACCGTCCGACCCAGCTGCGCGGTGGCGTGGGCCTGTTCGGCGGTGCTGCCCCGAACGTGTGGCTGGCGGGTGCCTACCAGAACACCGGCCTGAACTACGCCGAGTACAACCTGACCCGCAATCCGGGTGGTTTCAGCTTCGATGCTGACAATCCGTTCATCCCGGACCCGTCGCTTGCTTCGGCACGTCAGAACGTCGACCTGATCGCTCCCGGTACCCGCCTGCCGTCGGTCTGGAAGGCCAATCTGGCCTTCGATCACGAACTGCCGTGGTACGGCATCGTGGCGTCGGCCGAGCTGCTGGTCACCAAGGTCAAGGATGGTCTGTACTTTGATCGTCTGGACGTCATGACCCCGAACGCCAACCGCTCGGTTGGTCAGGACGGTCGTGCGCTGTACTGGAACGACTACGGCATGAACGGTGCCAATGCTGGCTCGAACGGCATGCAGGCTGGCCAGAAGAACGGTCGTGCCTGCTCGGCCACCGATCAGACCTGCCCGAGTGACCGTGTCAACCGTCCGAGCGATATCGGCGACGTGATCCTGCTGCGCAACACCGACAAGGGCCGTGGTTCCCAGGCTACGTTCTCGCTGGCCAAGCCGTTGACCGAGAACTGGGGCTGGTCGCTGGGTTATACCTACACTCAGGCGAAGGAAGTGAGCCCGCTGTCCAGCTCGCAGAACACCTCGAATTGGAACAACACGCTGAGCCTGAACGCCAACGACAACGTTGCGTACAACTCGCGCTATGCGATCAAGGACCGCATCACCGGTACCCTGGAGTGGAAGCACAACTTCTTCGGTGACAATGCCACCCGCGTCGGCCTGTTCTATGAAGGCCGTTCGGGTCGTCCGTACAGCTACGTGTTCTATAACGACGTGAACGGCGACGGCGCAGGCACCAACGATCTGTTCTACGTGCCGAAGGGCCCGGGTGACGTGATCTTCACCGGCGGCGCCGACATGGAGAAGAAGTTCTTCGAATGGCTGGCGCAGAATCCGGAGCTTGATGCCTACCGTGGCAGCGTGGTCCCGGCCAACGCGCACCGCGCCAAGTGGGTCAACAGCTTCGATGTCCGCATCAGCCAGGAGTTCCCGGGCTTTGCGAAGACCCACAAGGGCGAGATCGCGCTGGACATCATGAATGTCGGCAATCTGCTCAACAAGAAGTGGGGTCTGATCGACGATTACGGCTTCTACGCCACCCGTCGCGTTGCCAACTACTCGGGTATCGACCCGGCTACCGGCAAGTACCTGTACAACTTCACCGGCCGTACCGACAACTCGTCGATCCAGGAAAACAACAACGACAAGGGCAACACTGCCGTGTCGCGCTGGTCGATGCAGCTGACCGTGAAGTACAAGTTCTGATCCATCAGAGCCTGAAGCAGTAAGTGAAAACGGCCGGGGAAACCCGGCCGTTTTCCGTTCATGCGAAAGTCCTTGCAGGTCACCTGGCATCGGCGTAGCATCCGGAAATGTGCGCGGTGCCAACGCCGCCGATGCGGTCCCGGAAAGGCGAACGCGGGAAGCACACATCCAACGGTCGGGCTTCCCGGCCGTTTTGCTTTTTAAGGGGGCGGCAGTACAGTCGGAAACCTTGAAGGAAGCGAAAAATTGGACATGACCACGAACGAAAAATCAGCCCGTGCACTGCCGGTGCAGGACGCGCGGATCTACCCGCGCGGTGGGCTGGATGTGCTGTCGCGGGCCGAAGTGGCCCGCCTGCGCGATGCGTCTGCCGGCGGTATGCACGAGCTGCTGCGCCGCTGCGCGCTGGCCGTGCTGACCAGCGGCAGTGCCTCTGACGATCCGCGCGCGGCGCGCGATCTGTATCCCGATTTCGACATCCAGGTGGCGCAGCAGGATCGCGGCGTGCGCATCGACCTGGTCAATGCACCGGCGATGGCCTTCGTCGATGGCGAGATCATCCGCGGCGTCGCCGAACTGCTGTTCGCCGTGGTGCGTGACCTGGCCTACATGGCCATCGAGATGGGCCCGGCCTACGCGGCCGAGCTGGAGTCGTCCGAGGGCATCACCAACGCGGTGTTCGGCCTGCTGCGCAATGCGCGCATCCTCAACCCGGGCGACCCGAACCTGGTCGTGTGCTGGGGTGGCCATTCGATCTCGCGCGACGAGTACCTGTACACCAAGCAGGTGGGTTATGAGCTGGGCCTGCGCGGCCTGGACATCTGCACCGGCTGCGGTCCAGGCGCGATGAAGGGCCCGATGAAGGGCGCCACCATTGCCCACGCCAAGCAGCGCCGCACCGTGACGCGCTACATCGGCCTGACCGAGCCGGGCATCATCGCCGCCGAGTCGCCGAACCCGATCGTCAACCACCTGGTGATCATGCCGGACATCGAGAAGCGCCTGGAGGCCTTCGTCCGCATCGGCCACGGCATCATCGTGTTCGCCGGTGGCGTCGGCACCGCGGAGGAAATCCTGTACCTGCTCGGCATCCTGCTGCGCGAGGAAAACAAGGACCTGCCGTTCCCGCTGATCCTGACCGGCCCGACGGTGGCAGCGCCGTACTTCGAGCAGATCGACCGCTTCATCCGCCTGACCCTGGGCGATGCGGCCGCCGAGCGCTACGAGATCGTCATTGGCGACCCGGTGGCGGTGGCCAAGAAGATGGCCAACGGCATCAAGCGTGTGCGCGAACACCGCCTGGCGCAGAAGGACTCGTTCTTCTTCAACTGGTCGATCGAGATTCCGTGGGAGTACCAGCAGCCGTTCGTGCCGACCCACGAGGCGATGGCTGCGCTGGACCTGCACCACGGGCGTGCCCCGCACGCGCTGGCGGCCGACCTGCGCCGGGCGTTCTCGGGCATCGTTGCCGGCAACGTGAAGGAAGACGGCATGCGCCGCATCGAGCAGTTCGGGCCGTTCCAGATCCATGGCGACCCGGACATGATGCAGGCCCTGGACGCGCTGCTGCGCGCCTTCGTCGAACAGCGCCGGATGAAGATCTCCGGCGAATACCAGCCCTGCTACCAGGTGCTGGCCTGAGCCTGCGCCGGCGCGATGGGGATCGCGCCGGGACAGGCAGGGGAGGGCGGGCCGTCAAGGCGTTGACGCCCGTCGCCCCGGAATGACCGTTCATCCTGCCGCCGCTTGCCGGTGGCAGGGCGATGGCCCATCGTGGCCATCAACACGCTGGGGAGCGTCCAATGTCTTTGCGCCGGAAAAACGGCTTTACGCTGGTTGAGTTGATGGTCACGGTTGCCGTACTGGCGATCCTGAGCACCATTGCGTATCCCAGCTTCCAAAGTACGATCCGCTCAAATCGTGTGGCCACGACGACCAACGAACTGATTGCGTCGCTGGCACTTGCCCGTTCCGAGGCAATAAAGAACACGCGTGGTGGAGCTGTATGCGCTTCCAAAGCGGGCAAAGATTGTGATGGCAGCAGCTGGGCGGACGGCTGGATGGTCTGGGAGGATCGCAACGGTAACGGGTCGCTTGATTCCGGTGAGAACGTGCTGCGCTACAGCGAAGGTCGCCCGACCATGAAATCCGCAACCGAAACGTTGGCCATCGGCTTCGATGGACGTGGCCGCAATCGCGCCAACGCGGAAGTGGATGTGACACTTCGCCCTGAGAAGTGTGGCGACCAGCCCCTGCAGCGGACGCTACGCATATCGCCTACGGGACAGGTCCGGCTGTTGAAGGAGAGTTGCTCATGAGAAAGATCGGCCTCCAGGCGCACCGTACGGCGCAGGGCGGTTTCACCCTGATCGAGGTCATGATCGCGATCCTGGTGATGGGTATCGGCCTTCTGGGCTTCGCGCTGCTGCAGACGATGAATGTACGGTTCGTGCAGAGCGCGAACTACCGCACCCAGGCCACCAACCTGGGGTACGAGCTGCTTGATCAGATCCGGGCCAACCGGATCAACGCGCTCAGCTATGCCGGTACCTATGCTGCTACCACCGGCAAGGGGGACTGCGCGCCGTCCATGGGCAAGGATATCGGCAAGGATGACTTCACCCGCGACTGGCGCTGTCGCCTGGGCCGCGCACTGGGTGACTCGGCATCCGGAACGGTAACCGTCAATGACGGCCGGGTACGGGTGTCGGTCAGTTGGGGCGATGAGCGTTGGAATCCCGATTCGAAGGCTGATACCACCTTTGCTGCCGAGAGCCTGCTGTGATGACCAGAATGCGCTCCCGCCAAACGATGAGTGGCCTGTCATTGATCGAGTTGATGATCGCCCTGACCATCGGTCTGATCATCATGCTGGGCGTGGTCCAGGTGTTCGCCGCTTCACGCACGGCCTACCAGCTGTCCGAAGGGCTCGCGCGGGTCCAGGAGAACAGCCGTTTCGCGATGGACACTCTGCAACGCGAACTGCGCATGGCGGGGCACTTCGGCTGCGTGAACGACCAGGCGCATGATCCGCAGGGCACCTTGGCAACCACCTTCGCTGCGGGAGGCCACCCCGCGCTGGACTTCGCGCGGTCGATCCAGGGCTACGAAGCAACGAATACCAAACCGGGCGACACGGTGACGTTGGCGGCAACGCCGTCAACGGGGGGCAACAAGTACTCGCCGGCGTTGCCGAGTGAGTTCGCCGCGGCCATCAAGAACCGGGTCGACGGCAGCGATATTGTCGCTCTGCGCTATCTGGTGCCGACCGGTGTGCCGGTCACGGCGGTAGCCGGAACGGTTGCCCAGCCGGTTTTCAGTTTTGATCCCAAACGTCTTGCGGTGCTTGATAGCGGAGTTACCGACCCGGGGCTGTTCGGTGTGGCCGACTGCATTTCCGCCTCGGTCTTCCAGGCGCGTGCGATCGACGCAAAGGCCGGCACCGTGACGGTGGGCACTGCACCCAACAACGACGTGGCCATCGCCCGCAACTACCAGCCCGGCCAGGCGGTGCTGTATCGCGCCGAGACGTCGATCCTGTACGTGGGCTACGACGCTGCGACCAAGCAATCCTCGCTGTATCGCCTTCGATTCACCGCCAAGCCCGGTGCTGCCCTGGTGGCGGGACCGGCAGAGGCGCTGGTCGAAGGCGTGGAGAACATGCAGCTCCTGTATGGCCAGGATCACGGTCTGAGCACGGTGTCGCCGACCGGCTACATCGATCGACAGGGTACCGCGACCGATGTCCAGGCCTCCATCGTGCCGGCCTCGCGTGGCTGGCAACGTGTGGGTACGGTGCAGTTGGGGCTGGTGGTATCCAGTCCGGACCCAGCTGCATCTGTCCAGGCCAGTTCGAGTGCGCCGCTGAGCGCGCTCGGCGTGACCTATACCGCGCCCTCTGACGGCCGCATGCGCGCCGCCTACCAGAGCACGATCGCTCTGCGCAATCGCCTGTATGGCAACTGAGGCCACCATGCGTACCCATCCCGCCCGCCGCCATTCTCTGCATTCACCGCGTTCCCAGCGCGGCGCGGTGCTGTATGTCGTGCTGATCATGCTGGTACTGATGGCCCTGCTGGGCATCGCCGGCATGCAGGTCACGAGCATGCAGGAGCGCATGGCCGCCAACTATCTGCGCAGCAACGTTGCCTTCCAGAACGCTGAGGCCGACGCCCGGCAGACCGAGAAATCCATCGAGAAGGCACTGGCTGACGGGGGCATCTTCAAGGCCAACCAGGAGGAATGCAGTCCATCCTACGATCCGCAGACGTGGGCCGATGGTCTCAGTGAAACCAAGTCCACCTACACGCGTCGCATCGACAAGTGCTTTGCGGCGTCCAGCCGGCGCACCGGCGGCCGACAGAACGAAGAAACCGGGAACATCTACCAGGTCACGGCGCTTGCCAGTGACGATCCCTCCAATGCGTCCGCCAGTGCGGTCATCGACACGATCTTCATCCCATGAACAGCGAGCGCCGTTTCCTTCGACTTCGTTCCTCCACCTGGCTGCGGGCCGGTGTGGGTGTTGCTGCGCTTGCGGGCCTTGCCGCGTTGATCATTCCACTGCAGGCCGCGCTTGGTGACTACGACATCGCGCAGGAGCCGCTGTACAGCAAGCAGAGCCAGCCGCCATTGATGATGATGGTGATGTCGCGCGACGAGCAGCTGTTCAACAAGGCCTACAGCGACTACAGCGACCTGGATGGGGACGGGGTGCTGGATACCACCTACCAAGACAAGTTCGATTACTCAGGCTACTTCGACTACAACCTCTGTTACTCGTACAACAGTGGTGTCTTCAAGGCCAATGCAGAGGCAAAGGGCGCCAACAAGCACAGTTGCAGCGGCGCGTGGTCGGGCAACTTCCTCAACTGGGTGACGATGAGTCGTCTGGATGTGATGCGCTACGTTCTGTACGGCGGTCAACGCTTCACCGATACGAAGGAAAAGACGGTGTTGGAGCGGGCACCGATCCCCAGCGATCTGCATGCGTGGGTCAAGGTCTACAGTGGGTCGAATCTTCGCGAGTTCGCCAACCTTCCTGGAAGCGGGACAGCTTTCAGCTTCTGCAGCGTAACGCGTTCGGACAAGGGTGCGCCTTTGATGCGTGTGGCAGAAGGTTCATTTACCGAATGGGCTTCGACTGCCAGCAATCAGTGCGATACCGGACGAGCCAGCACCGCCGATGGCTACGCTGACATTCCCCGCTCGACCTCGGTCCCAGACTACACGGTACGTGTCGAGGTGTGTGATGCCAACTCCACAGTGCGCGAGAGTTTCTGCCGCAAATACAACGATGGCATCACCGACCGCTTCAAGCCGGCTGGGCTGCTGCAGACCTACGGTGAGAGCGGGCGACTGCGCTTTGGACTCGTGACGGGAACCTACGCCAATCCGCGGGATGGTGGTGTCCTGCGGCGGAACATCGGTAAGATCGCGGGCAACGGTACGAGATTCTGCGGCACGGGTGATGAAATCGACCTGTCTACGGGGCAGTTCTGCTACCTGAACCTGACGGGAAGTGCCAAGGCCGACGACGAGGGGGTGATCAACGCGATTTCCAGCTTCCGTCTGGACAACTGGAACTGGTCCAACAACTGGAATGACTGCAACACCTACGGCATCCTCAACCGTCAGGACCAGAAGGGAAATGGCAACCTGGCCGACCCGGGAACCGGTGGCCAGAAGTGCAGCGCCTGGGGCAATCCGTTGGCGGAAATGTATGCGGAAGCGCTGCGCTACATCACGGCGGGAGCCAAGGTCTACAGCGACAGCGGAGATCTCAGCGGCCTGCCTACGAATATCGGCTGGAAGGATCCCTATCGCCTGCCCGCAGATGGAGGCAACTCCTATTGTGCGACCTGCAACATCCTGGTGCTGTCTTCGGGTCTGCCGTCCTTCGACAGTGATAACGTCGGTTCCGTGACCGGCCTCGCGTCTGCGGAGTCCGCGACCGATGCAGTCGGCACGGCCGAAGGAATCGCCGGCAAGAGCTACATGATCGGTCGCGTGGGTGATACACCGCGCGGTGCTTCGCTTGATACCCACAGTGATATCTGCCAGGGGCAGACAATCGGCAGCCTCAGTAAGGCGCGCGGTATCTGCCCGGACATTCCCTCCATGGAAGGCAGCTTCCTGATGGCGGGGCTGGCCAAGGCGGCCGCGGAGACCGATCTGCGCCCCAACATGCAGAACAAGCCAGGCACGTATAAGGTCACTGCCACCACCTACGCCGTTGCCATGGCCGAGAATCTCCCGCAGTTCGAGATCGCGGTGGGCAACAGCAAGATCGGATTGGCTCCGCTCTGCCAGGCCAACAACACCGGCGGCGCAACGGCAGCGAGCGCTGGCTGGCGCAGCTGCTTCCTGGGCTCGGTCGGCATTGGCACCAAGCAGGCCAACGACACCGGCGGAAAGCTGGTCTATGGCCGTCCTTACCGTACAGATGCGAAGTCCGGCAGCTTCTCGCTGGTGTGGGAAGACTCCCTGTGGGGCAATGACCATGACAACGACGTCGTTGCCATGCTGAGCTACTGCGTGGGTGCGGCCTGCAACGACACCGGGGATTTCAACGACATCTGCTGGCGTGCTGATGCGAAAGTGAGCAACAGTGCTGCGGGCAATACACGACTGTGCAACTACACAGCCGTGGTAAAGAATAGAGTGGAGAGCTGGATCGGTACGACCCTGGCTGGCAAGGTTGAAGAGGATGAGGTACTCGTCCGCATTGAGAACCTATCGGCCTACGCGGGCAACGCAATGTTGACCGGCTACACGATCACAGGCTCGAATGCCTCCAGCACCGTGCAGCGTCTGGCGCTGCGCCCGGGCAACAGCAATGGCTCTGTGCTGACCAGCTCAAACAACTTCCGCGACGATTGGCAAAAGCCGGTAGTCATCAAGTACAAGGCCTCTACCACTGCCGCTGGCCAGCTTGAAAGCCCGCTGTGGTATGCCGCCAAGTACGGTGTCCCGGCCGGTAAGAAGTGGGACAGCAAGAAACCAGGCGTGCCGGACAACTACTTCCTGGCACGCAATCCGACCAAACTGAAGGAGGCGCTGGAGGCGATCTTCAACAGTGCAGCGGAAGGTGATGCGCCGGTCGGTGGTAGCGGCAGTGGCGCGCGTATTTCGACCAATTCGTTCACCGTATCGTCCCATTACAGCGTGCCCTCTGGCACCGTGGACTGGACCGGTGATGTCATTGCCACCCAGGTTGACGGCCAAGGTGCGGATGGTGCCGTGCTCTGGAGGGCGTCCAGCAACATCGGCAGTGCCACGCGCCGCATCTACATGGCGACGTCCCCGACCAAGACCGCGTCCGATGGCACGGTGACCCCGGTCAATGCGACCGAGTTCCTGGCCACCAATCTGCCGGGCAGCAATGAGCGGGCGAAGTTGTCTGCGTTGGGATTCAGTGACTCGATTCCTGCTTGGTTCGGCAAGATGACCTCGACCAATCTGGTCAACTATCTGCGGGGTGCCGCGGTGAGTGGCCTGCGTTCGCGCACATCGCCGTTGGGTGACATCGTCAATTCCACCACCGAGATCGTGTCCAAAACGGATGACTTCGGCTATGCAGGCTGGGCGAGGCAGTCGACAGTCAAGTGGAAGGCGACGCTGGGCACGTCTTATGACACCTTCCTGAAAGCGAAGCGTGCGACATCAGGGCCGCCGACGATGATCTATGTTGGCGCCAATGACGGCATGGTGCATGGTTTCAACGGTTCGAATGGGGCGTCCGGCGGCACGGAAGAGCTGGCTTTCATCCCCTCAGCTGCGATGCAGCACATCGCTGAGCTGGCCAATCCCAAGTATGGGCATCGCTATTACGTGGATGGCCCACTGACGTCGTCCGACGTCTACTATGGGGATGCCTGGAACACGGTGCTGGTGGGCACTACGGGTGGTGGTGGCTCCAGCAAGGCGCCCAATGCGGCGAGCGTAGGCAATGGCTCTGTGTTCGCGCTGAATGTCAGCGATCCGACCGCGTTCGGTGCATCGAGTGTGTTGTGGGAAGTCTCGGGCAAGACGGAGTCGGATCTTGGGTTCGTGCTGGGCAAGCCGGCTGTGGTAGCGGTGAAGGGCGCCGATGCCAATGCTGCGCCGCGTTTCGTCGCGATCTTCGGCAATGGCGTCAACTCCACCAGCGGCAAGGCAGCGCTGTTCGTGGTCGATATCCAGACCGGCAAGGTGCTCAAGCGGCTTTCGCCGGTAGGTGCCAAGTACGCGGCACGCAACGGCCTGATCAACATCGCCACGGTGGCGTTGAAGAACAATGACGGCATCACCGACACTGTGTATGGCGGTGACATGCAGGGCAATATCTGGAAGTTTGATCTTTCCAGCACCGATCCGACCGATTGGAACATCGCCCTGTCTGGAACGCCGCTGTTCACCGCTACGCGCAACAACAGCCCGCAGCCGATCATGAGCGGAATCGAGATCAGCACGGGCCCAGGCGGTGGCATCAGTCTGTTCTTCGGTACCGGCCAGTACTTCGCCGCCGATGACAATGCGGTCAGCAGCACTTCGCCAGTGCAGTCGCTGTATGGCATCTGGGACAACCTCGCCAGTGCGGTTGGCACGCGCGACAACCTGGTACAGCAGGTGATCACTACCGGTACATCGGCCAGCGGCTATCAATTGCGTGATGTCACCCGCAATGCGGTGAACTACGGTTCGGCCCGCGGCTGGTATGTGGACCTGCAGGCCGGATCGGCAGTCGAAGGCGAGCGCTTCGTCGGCAACCCGCGTGTGCAGAACGGCATCGTGTTCTTCACGTCCTATGTGCCGGGTACCGCGATCTGCGGCAGCGGCGGTGGCGTGAACTGGCTGTACGGTCTCAACCTGCTGACCGGTGGCGGCCAGATGTCCGGCCTGAGCCCAACCATCGGCGGAGAAGCGCTGTGCACCGGCAACTGCGGTGGTGTCGCCCTGACCAAGAAGGGTGACCTCAGCCAGGGGCCGCCAGTGAAGGACACCAACATCTTTGTGCCCAAGCTTACGCCGTGCAAACCAGGCGATACGGGATGCACGGTCGACAAGATGCTGCAGGCCAGCCAGTGTACGTTTGTGCTGCGTGCGGCCGGCGCCGATCCGCTTTACATGCCTCGGCCCTGTGGACGACAGTCGTGGCGGCAGATCCGTTGATGAATCCGATATCGAGGTTGCCCATGCATGTGTACAGCAGGCGTCGAACCGCCACCGGCTTCACCCTGATCGAGCTGATGATCACCGTGGCCGTGGTTGCCATTCTTGCTGCCATCGCGTTGCCTTCGTACCAGGCCTATGTGCGCAAGGCCAATCGTGCCCAGGCCAAGGCCGATCTGGTCGAGCTGGCGCAGATGCTGGAACGGCGGCATACCGTGGAGAACACCTACGCGGGCATGACGCTGCCGTTCTCGCAATCGCCACGCGACGGTACCGCCAGATACACGCTTTCCTATGTGGGAACGCCGAACGGCACCTCCTTTACCCTGCAGGCGGCACCGACCGAGATCCAGAAGAAGGACGACTGCGGCACACTGAGCCTGGACCAGGCCGGACGGAAGACGCCCAATGCCAGCAAGGGGCCTGGATGCTGGTAAAGGGCAGGCCTTTGGGCGGCATTGCAGAAAAGGCTTGCACTCCCCTGCAAGCGCTGGCTAAAATGCGCACCCCGCCCGAATAGCTCAGCCGGTTAGAGCACTTGACTGTTAATCAGGGGGTCGTTGGTTCGAGTCCAACTTCGGGCGCCAGATTCGAGAAAGCCGCGAGAAATCGCGGCTTTTTTCGTTTTTTGCGATGGCGCTGCGGACTTCAGCAGGCGGTGGGCCTTGGCGGGCGCTGGCTCCTGACCCGTCCGGGGACGCTGATGATGACGCGGCTGTGCTCCTGTCCATCCACGCACAACACGATGGACTGGTTGGTACCGGCATTGCGGCCGTCGGGCCGGAACCGCACGTCGGGTCGATGATCGCTGGTGTGCAGGTCGACATGACGCTGGCGTGTCCCGTGCACGCGCAGTTCCCTTGCGGCGGCGGTCGCGCTGTTGGCCGGTTCGACCTGCACCCGCCAGCCTTGGCTCCATGCCTGGTCACACATCATGCCGTCCGACGATCCGCAGACCGTCACGCGGCGGCGTTCGGTGATGGCGGCACTGCGCGCCATCGACAGGCTGGCGACCAGTTCGGCGCGCAGCGCTTCCGCCTGGAAGTGCCGCAGCGTGCGTTGCCAAGGGCCCCAGGCCAACGCCAGCAGGACCGACAGCACCATGACGGCGACCAGCAGCTCGATCAGATGGAGCCCGCGGTGGAGCCGGGCAGGGCGAAGACGATGAGGCATGCCTCCAGCCTCGACGTACGCCGGGGCATTCACCATCAGGCACCGCCGCGCTCACCTGCCCGGAAACCCCTCAGCGGGCCGTCACTCCATGCCCCGTATACTCACTACTCCCGGGAACTGGCACCACCATGAGCGACCGTTTTGAACTCGTCTCGCCGTACTCGCCGGCGGGCGACCAGCCTGATGCCATCGCGAAGCTGACCAGCAACTTCGAAGCGGGCATCGCCAAGCAGACGCTGCTGGGCGTGACCGGCTCGGGCAAGACCTACACCATCGCCAACGTCATCCAGAACGTGCAGAAGCCGACGCTGATCATGGCGCCGAACAAGACGCTGGCGGCGCAGCTGTATGGCGAGTTCAAGGCGTTCTTCCCGCACAACGCGGTGGAGTACTTCGTCAGCTACTACGACTACTACCAACCGGAAGCCTACGTGCCATCGTCGGACACCTTCATCGAGAAGGACAGTTCGATCAACGAGCACATCGAGCAGATGCGGCTGGCGGCGACCAAGACCCTGCTGTCGCGCCCGGACGCGATCGTGGTGGCGACGGTGTCCGCGATCTATGGCCTGGGCGCGCCGGAAGACTACCTGTCGCTGCGCCTGATCCTGTCCAAGGGCGAGCGCATCGACCAGCGCGACCTGATCAACCACCTCACCCAGCTGCAGTACACGCGCAACGAATACGAGCTGCAGCGCGGTACCTTCCGCGTGCGTGGTGAAGTCATCGACGTGTTCCCGGCCGAGTCGGACAGCGAGGCGCTGCGCCTGGAGCTGTTTGATGGCGAGGTCGAGAAGATCACGTTGTTCGATCCGCTCACCGGCGAGACGCTGCGCAACATGCAGCGCTTCACGGTCTACCCGAAGACCCATTACGCCACCACGCGCGAGCGTGTGCTGGCGGCGATCGAGACGATCAAGGTCGAGCTGAAGGAGCGCCTGGAGCAGCTGTACGCGCAGAACAAGCTGGTGGAGGCGCAGCGCCTGGCGCAGCGTACCCAGTTCGATCTGGAAATGATGGCCGAGGTCGGCTACTGCAACGGCATCGAGAACTACTCCCGGCACCTGACCGGCAAGAACGCCGGCGAACCGCCGCCGACGTTGTTCGACTACCTGCCAGCCGACGCGCTGCTGGTGATCGACGAATCGCACGTGACCATTCCGCAGATCGGTGCCATGTTCAAGGGCGACCGTTCGCGCAAGGAGACGCTGGTCGAGTTCGGGTTCCGGCTGCCCTCGGCGCTGGACAACCGGCCGCTGCGCTTCGAGGAGTGGGAAGAGCGCTGCCCGCGCAGCATCTATGTGTCGGCCACGCCAGGCCCCTATGAGTACCGCGAGGCCGGTGACGAGATCACTGAACTGGTCGTACGCCCCACCGGCCTGATCGACCCGGTGGTGGAGATCCGCCCGGTGGGCACCCAGGTTGACGACCTGATGAGCGAGGCCAACGCGCGCATCAAGGCCGGTGACCGTGTGCTGGTCACGACGCTGACCAAGCGCATGGCCGAAAACCTCACCGAATACCTGACCGAGCACGGCATCCGCGTGCGCTACCTGCACTCGGACGTGGACACGGTCGAGCGCGTGGAGATCATCCGCGACCTGCGCCTGGGCAAGTTCGATGTGCTGGTGGGCATCAACCTGCTGCGCGAGGGCCTGGACATGCCCGAGGTGTCTCTGGTGGCGATCCTGGATGCCGACAAGGAGGGCTTCCTGCGCTCGACCGGCTCGCTGATCCAGACCATTGGCCGTGCCGCCCGCAACGTGCGTGGCAAGGCGATCCTGTATGCGGACAAGATCACCCGTTCGATGCAGGCGGCGATCGACGAGACCGACCGTCGTCGCGCCAAGCAGGTCGAGTACAACGAGCAGCACGGCATCGTGCCGCGCTCGGTGGCGCGTCCGATCACCGACGTGCTGGAAGGTGCGCGCTCCGATGCGGCCGAGAAGGAAGCAAAGAAGGGCAAGGGCAAGGGCAGGCCCGGCGTTGCCGAGGAGGGGAGTGACTATCGATCGCTCAGCCCGGCACAGCTGGCGTCCCGTCTCAAGGCGCTGGAGCAGCAGATGTACCAGCACGCCAAGGACCTGGAATTCGAGGATGCCGCCCGCGTGCGTGACCAGATCCGGCAGCTGAAGGAAGCGAGTCTGGGCTGAACGCGGCAGTGCAGCATCTTCTTCACAAAAGTGTTGCGCTTCACGGCCGGCATCCGTAATATACGCGGCCTGCACCGACGCAATCGCGGACGTTCAGAAGCAAAATCGGGCGGTTAGCTCAGCGGTAGAGCACTACCTTGACATGGTAGGGGTCACAGGTTCGAACCCTGTACCGCCCACCACGAAGTCCCTGGAAAGGGGCTGTCGTGAACTGCAAAGCCCGGCCCTGGCGCCGGGTTTTTACGTAGCAAGGCCAGCTTTCGGGCGGCAAGAACAAGATGGGCGGTTAGCTCAGCGGTAGAGCACTACCTTGACATGGTAGGGGTCACAGGTTCGAACCCTGTACCGCCCACCATCTGGCTCCCGGCGTTGCCGGTGCAGCGGTGGATGACGACGGAAGCCGGCCTTGTGCCGGCTTTTCTTGTTTCAGGCATCGATCACGGTTCCACATGGTCAGCGTTGCACGACCAGGTCTTCGACGCTGATCATCCGCTGCAGCTTCCAGTGACCGTCCACGCGCTCCCAGAGCTGGGCGACGCGAACCGTCGCACGCGTGGGCTGGGCAACGCCGGGTTCGTGTTGCAGGGGCTGGTTGGCCAGCCTCAGGACCCGGTCCTGGCGCAGCCGGTAAAGCAGCAGGGAGGGCGAACCGCAATCCTGTCGTACGACGTCCGGCTGCTGGGTTTCGGCACGCAGGATCTGGCTGCGAAGGGCCTCTTCAGTGGGCCCGTTGCCAGCGCCGAACAGGCTGGAGAGCAGCAGCATCAGGGCAAGCATCGGCATGGCACGGTGCTCCAGCGGGAAAGTGCACGCAGGCTGGCATGACATGTGGGGTGCTGCAGCCGGCCTGCGACGAAGGCCGGAATTGAACCGCCAAAGACGGCCGGGGGGCGATGAATCCGGGCCGTGCAGGCGTAGACTCCGGTCTACCGCGCAATCGCGCCGTCACTGCAAGGAGCTGCCGCATGAGTGATCACGTTCCGGTTTCCCGGCCCAATCCCATCATCGAACTGCTGTTCGGCGGCAACATGCTGGAGGGTACCTTCAAGGCGGTGATCTGGGTGGCCCTGCTGGCGGCAGTGCTGGCGTGGACCACGTTCCGCTGAGTCTTCCCGCTGCCCTGCGGCACCGGCGGCGTCGCTGGCCTGCGCTCAGGCGCTGAAGGCCTGGCGCAGGCTGCGCAGCGTGGCCTGGCGATGTTCCTTTGCGGTCGCTTCGCCCATCTCCAGTTCCTGCAGGCGCAATCCCACCAGCGTCATCGACAACGCGTAGCCGCGTGCCGCATCGGCAGCACGCGAAAGGCCCAGTGCGCGGCGCGTCAGCGCGTTCACGTGTTCCAGGTCGGGCAGCAGCCCCAGGTAGACGCGCTCGGCGCTGTCCAGGTCGGGGGCACGCAGGATCGCGTGCGCTTCAGCAGCAGGGGAGACGGAGGCCATGGGGGGTCCTTGTCCGTTGCGGGCGCTCGATCAGAACGAGCGCATCAGGGAAACGAAGGCCGACGTCTGCGTACCGCGACGGGCCATCGGGCTGTCCTTTACTGCATCGCCGAACCACTGGTTGGCGACGACGCCGGTCGCGCGCCACTTCGTGCCCAAGGGCGTGCTGACTGCGATCTGCAGGCTCGGTGATGTCGCGCTGCCCGGGTTGTAGGCGGCAAGTCCCGAGCGCAGCGCTTCTTCGTCGGTGATGCCGTAGTAGTAGTCGAGCAGGCGCGCACTGGAGTGCACCACGCCGACCTTGGGCACCCAGGTGAAGCGACCGGCCTGGATCGGATAGCTGTAGTGCAGGCGCGACTCCATGCCACCTCCGTGCCCGGTGACCTCGCGCATCACGCTGGCCTCGACGATGCCCCAGTCGGCGCTGTACTCACCGTTGATGCCGGCCATGGCCGACATCTGCCGGCTGTGCAGGCGACGTAGTTGAGGATCGTTCACGTCGTCGGTCTTGAAGCGCAGCGTGTAGGGCGTGACTGCCGCCGACAGGCGCAGGCCCTCGCGCTTGTACAGGTACATGCCCAGCGAGCTCGGGCTGGCGAAGAAGCGCTCGCCCTGCCAGGCAATGGACGGTACGACCAGCGGCTTGACGTCGTAGTGGGCGTACGCCCCCGAGGTCGCGCCGGCACTGATACCGGCCTGCACGCCCGGGTTCCGGTCGGCGGCGTGGGTGATCAACGGCAGGCCGATGGCAGCGGAGAACAGCAACGGGCGCAGCAGGGTCGGGGACAGCGACGGCATCGATCAACCACTTTGCGGGGGATGGCTGTGCATGGTGCGGGTACAACATTGTCAGAACATTGCGCCTTCGCAACTGGCACACGAAGACGCCCAAACCTGGCGCCAGGCACTATGATCGGCACCGTTTCCGGTAGCCGAGCCCCTGATGCGCATTCTCCTGGTCGAAGACGATCCCGATCTGTCCCGAGCCCTGCAGTCGGGCCTGGAGCGGCAGGGCGTGGTCGCCGACGTGGTCGGCAGCCTGGCCGAAGCTGCGGTTGCGCTGCGCGAGCCGGTGCATCAGCTGATGCTGCTGGACCGTCAGCTGCCCGATGGCGATGGCGTGGCTTTCGTCGCCACCGCACGCGCGCTGCGCCCGAACCTGGCGGTGATCATGCTGACGGCCAAGGGCAGGTTGTCGGACAAGGTCGAGGGCCTGGATGTCGGTGCCGACGACTACCTGGTGAAGCCGGTGGCGATCGAGGAGCTGATGGCGCGGATCCGTGCTGTCTCGCGGCGGCCCTCTGCCATGGTGACACCGAGCCTGCATCTGGGCCGGCTGGAATTCGACTTCGAATCGCTGCAGGCACAGGTGGAGGGCCAACCGCTGGCGCTGCCGCGGCGCCAGGTGCTGGTGCTGCAGGCACTGGCGATGCGCCAGGGGCGCACGGTCACCCGCACGGCACTGGAGGCCGCGGTGTACGGCTTCGACGATGAGATCCAGTCCAATGCGCTCGATGCGCACATTTCCAAGCTGCGCAAGGCGCTGCAGCAGGCCGGGGCGGGCGTTGAAATCCATGTGATCAGGGGCGTCGGCTACCTGCTGGCGGAGGCCTGAGATGGCGCGTCCGACACGTCCGATCCGTTCCATCACGCTGGGGTTGGCCTGGCGGTTGTTCCTGGCGCAGGCCTTCACCGTGCTGTTCGCCGTTGTTGCGCTGATCCTGACCTGGGGCGACAAGGACACCTGGGGCATGGACATGTTCATGGCCGAAGCCGTGGCCAAGGCCGTGCACAGTGAAGGCGGGCGGTTGGTGCTGGACCAGGCGCGCTGGAACAAGCTCGACGCCGAGGCCGGGGGCAACCTCTGGTTCGCGGCGGTCGACGACAAGGGTGTCTGGCTGGAACGCGGCACGATTCCGGCGATCCACGCCCCGCTGCTCGCGCGCCTGCCGACGTTGGGTGCCACCGAACTCGGCTCGCTGGTGCCGCCGTACCTGGACGTGGCGCGGGTGATGATCCGCAAGGAGGACGGGCGGCGCATCACGGTGATGGTGGGTGGGGCGCCGAAGGGCGGGTTGCTGGACGGTGCGCTGATGGTGCTGCGCCTGATCGGGCTGTGGTTTTTCCTGCCGCTGATCGTGATCACGCTGCTGGTCATGCCGACCGTGATCCACCGCGCGATGCGCGGCGTGCGCCGCTCCGCACAACAGGCCAAGGAGCTGGATATCGGCCAGCCGGGGGCGCGTCTGGATGCGCAGCTGGTGTCGACCGAGGTCGCACCGCTGGTGGAAGCCTTCAACGACGCGATCGACAAGGTGCAGCAGGGGTATGCCGCGCGTGACAAGTTCCTCGCCGATGCCGCGCACGAACTGCGGGTGCCGATTGCAGTGGTGCAGGCGCGCCTGTCGCAGTTGCCGCAGGGCGAGCTGAAGTCGCAGCTGCTGACCGACGTGGCGCGGCTCGGTAACGTTGCCGAGCACCTGCTTGACCTGCAGCGACTTGATCGTAATGTCGGCGCACTGCAGCGGCTGGATCTTGCGTTGCTGGTGCGCGAAGCGGCCGCCGATCTGGCGCCGCTGGTGGTGGGTGCCGGTTACGGCTTCGAAGTGGATGCACCCGAGATGCCAGTGTGGATCCATGGCGACAGCCTGGCGCTGGGGCGGGTGATCGCCAACCTGGTGCACAACGCCATCGTCCACGGCGGCGGACGCGGCACCATCTGCGTGCGCCTGGATGCACGTGGCCTGCTGGAGGTCAGCGACCAGGGCGCCGGTATTCCGGTGGGCGACCGTGAAGCGATCTTCGAGCCGTTCCATCGTCTGCGCGCAGCGGGTAGCGGCAGTGGCCTGGGCCTGCATCTGGTGAAGGAAATCGTGCAGCATCACGGCGGTTCGGTCAGTGTCGGTGAGGCGGCTGGCGGTGGTGCCAGCTTCCGGGTCAACTTCCATCGCGGTAGCGTCCGCCGCTGACGCCAATACGGGCTAAAGCCCGATAGGCACGCTGCTGCCCCGGCGGCAGGCTGGGGTGATGGTCGCCGAACGATCCGCTCCACCGCTGTTTGGCAGTGGTTGTGCCGCCGGTCTAGTGCTGGGTGCGCTGGCCTGCGTGCAGCTGCCGGTGCTGCCGCCGCTGTGGCTGTGCATGCCGTTGGCCATTGCCAGCGCCACAGGCTGGATCGTGCCTTGGCGCGGCCGCGCCTGGACGGCTGCGCTGTTCGGCCTGTCGTGGGCGGCATTGCACGGACACTGGGTCCTGCGGGGCCAGCTTCCACCCGGAGGGCCCGCGCAGGACGTGCAGGTCCTTGGCCGAGTGGTTGATCTTCCACACAGTGGCCCCGGCTATACCCGTTTCGTGTTGAAGGTCGACGAGGCCGATGCGCTGCCCTCGTTGCGTGGCAAGCGCCTGCAGATCACCTGGAACGATCCATGGCGTGGACCGCCTGCGAGCGGCACCGATGGTGGGCGTCATGCGGTTCAAGCTGGCGCGTACTGGGAGCTGTCGCTGCGGGTGCGGGCACCACGCTCGCGGATCAATCCTGGCGGCTTCGACGGCGAACGCCATGCATTGCTGCGCGGCATTTCCGGCAATGGCACGGTGCGCGACCCCGGCGCTGCGCGTGAGCGCGCGCCTGCGCAGGGCCTGCCGGCCTGGCGCGAGCGCAGCAGTGACGCCATCGCCACCCAGGTGGCCCATCCTGCCGCTCGCTTCGTACAGGCGCTGGCACTGGGCGATACCCGCGGCTTGTCCGATATCGACTGGGAACACCTGCGCGCGCTGGGCCTGACCCATCTGGTCGCCATCTCCGGTTTCCACGTGGGCGTGGTGGCTGGCTTCGGTGTACTGCTGTGCCGCGTGTCGTGGTGGCTATGCCCGGTGCTGGGACGGTTCTGGCCTCGGCCGCAGGCGGCGGCATGGGGCGCGGCGCTGGCCGCAGCCGTCTATGCCGTGGCCGCCGGCGGCGCGCTTCCAACAGTGCGTGCGGCGCTGATGATCGGGCTGGTGGCACTGGCCCGTGCCGGGCGTCGCCCGGTGGGTGCGGGGCAGGGACTGGCCCTGGCCGCGATGGTGATGCTGCTGCCGGCGCCGCTGTCGGTGCTGTCGGCCGGCTTCTGGCTCAGCTTTGGGGGCGTGCTGTGGCTGCTGTGGTGCCTGCCACGAACCGGGCCGGACGGCGTCGGTGGGGGCCTGCGCGGCTTTCTGGCCGCCCAGGGCGTGGCCAGCCTCGGCCTGTTGCCGCTGTGCGTAGCCCTGTTCGGCGGCACCGCGCGCTTGGGGCCGCTGGTCAATCTGCCGATCATTCCGTGGTGGACCCTGCTGGTGGTGCCGTTGTCGCTGCTGGGTACCGGCCTGCACGCGTTGCAGGATGGCGCCGGGCGCTGGGCATGGCGCGCCGCCGCCTGGCTGTTCGAGCTCAGCTGGCAGGCCCTGCAGCCACTGGCGCTGCACCCGCAGGCGATGTGGTGGCTGGCCGAGGCACCGCGCTGGGCGGTGCCGGCGGCAGTGGCGGGGGTGTTCTGGTGGCTGCTGCCACGCGGCGCTGGCGGTGGCCTGGCAGGCCTGCTGCTGTGCCTGCCGCTTCTGTGGCCCGCCCGGCATGCACCGGCTGAAGGCGAACTGGAGCTGCTGGTGCACGACGTAGGGCAGGGCACCGCGGTGCTGGTGCGTACGGCGCGGCACGCGCTCTGGTACGACGTGGGGCCGCCGACCGGCGGCGACGGCAACGAACGCATTCTGGTCCCGGCCCTGCGCGCGCTCGGACAGGGGCCGCCCCAGCAGGCGATGCTCAGCCATGACCATCTTGATCACACCGGCAGCCTGCCGAGCCTGCGAAGGCAGCTGCCCGGGCTGCAGCTGCTGGCGCCACCGGGCAGCACCATCGCCGGCGCTGCGCCCTGCCAGCAAGGGATGCAGTGGCAGTGGGACGGAGTTGATTTCCAGGTCCTGCACCCGGCACCGGGCAGCCGCCAGGCCGAGAACGAGGACAGCTGCGTGCTGCGCGTCGCCAGCCGTCACGGCGTGGTCCTGCTGCCTGGCGATATCGGCCGCCCGGCCGAGCAGGCGCTGCTGAAGGCATACCCGGCAGCGCTGAAGGCGGATGTGGTGCTTGTGCCGCACCATGGCAGTGGCGGCAGCTCCAGCGCGCCGTGGGTGGCCGCCGTGGCGCCACGGCTGGCGGTGGTCTCGGCCGGGCACCGCAACCGCTTCGGGCACCCGCGCCAGGACGTGGTCCAGCGCTGGCAGGCGCAAGGGGCCGAGGTACTGGCCACGGCCGATTCCGGGGCGATCCGCATATGGCTTGGCGCACAAGGGCTGCAGCTGCGTGAACAGCGCATCCACGCATCCCGGTGGTGGGATGCCGCTGGGCGGGCGCGGTCGGCTGCTATCCTATCGCCGATCGAACAAGCGGCCGTTGGGCCGGAGGGTTGAAACGTGTGGGAACTGGTCAAGGCCGGTGGCTGGCCGATGGTGCCGCTGCTGCTGTTGGGCGTACTGGCTTTGGCGATCATCCTGGAGCGTTTCTGGTCCCTGCGACGTACTGAAGTGCTGCCGCCCGGCCTCGGCCAGGAAGTGCGCAACTGGGCGGCACGCGG
Source organism: Stenotrophomonas sp. 28608_Sma (assembly GCF_056486185.1). NCBI lineage: Bacteria > Pseudomonadati > Pseudomonadota > Gammaproteobacteria > Lysobacterales > Lysobacteraceae > Stenotrophomonas > Stenotrophomonas sp. 28608_Sma. The sequence goes on from NZ_CM151308.1 coordinate 1,614,262, forward strand.
CAAGCTCGACCCCGCCCACCTGCAGACCCTGCGTGCGAACTCGCCGCTGGGCGCGCTGCTGGCCGCCGCGCTGGAAGCACGCAACCGCCCGCGCGACCAGATCCGCGAGCGCATCGAAGACACCGGCCGCCACCTGGTGCACCGCATGGAGCGTTTCCTCAACGCGCTGGGCACCATCGCATCGGCCGGGCCGCTGCTGGGCCTGCTGGGCACGGTGATCGGTATGATCCAGATGTTCCTGGGCATCCTCGACCATGGTGTGGGTGATGTGAACCAGCTGGCCGGTGGTATCGGCAAGGCGCTGGTGTGCACCGCCACCGGCATGATCGTTGCCATTCCAGCACTGATGTTCCACCGCTACTTCAAGGGCCGCATCCACGGTTATGTGGTAGAGATGGAGCAGGAAGCCAGCGCGCTGCTGGATACGCTGGATGGCCGCCCCGGCGTGATGAACCCTGCTGCTGCCACGCGCCCGGCCGGCGCGGCCACGGCGAAGGCCTGATCGATGCGTATCGGCAACGACCGATCCCAGGATGAGCCGCATATCGACCTGGTGCCACTGATCGACGTCATCCTGGTGCTGATCATCTTCTTCGTGGTCACCACCACCTTCGATGCGCGCTCGACACTCCAGGTGGAGCTGCCTACGGCCAGCCAGCAGCCCAGCAATGAGCCGCCGCGCTCGTTGAGCGTGCTGATCAACGCCGAAGGACGCTACTTCATCAATGACCAGGAAGTGCTGCGCAGCGACGTCGAGTCGGTCAAGCAGACCATCGCGGCCGTTGCCGGCAGCGACCGTACCCAGCCGGTGCTGTTGCGTGCCGATGCCCGCACGCCCTATCAGGCCGTGGTGACCGCGCAGGATGCGCTGGGTCAGCTCGGCTTCCGCCGTATTGCCATTGCAACAGCACCCGAGGTGCGTCCATGAGTTCCAAACACGCGCCGGTGTGGCCGATCTACAAACGTCTGCTGGGATACACCCGTGCCTACTGGGGCATGATGGTCGCCGCCGTCATCGCCATGGCGGTGGAGTCGGTAGCCGGCTACCACTTCACCAAGCTGATGGAGCCGCTGGTCAACCGTGGCTTCGTCAATCCCGAACCGAAAATGGCGGTGATCCTGCCGCTGACCATCCTTGGCCTGTTCCTGATGCGCAGCGCCGCCACCTGGGTGAGCGACTACGCGCTGGCCAAGACCGGTCGCAGCGTGGTGCGCGACCTGCGTGAACAGGTGCTGGCCAAGTACCTGCACCTGCCGTCCTCGCATTTCGATACCGAATCGACGCCGGTGATGGTCAGCCGCCTCAACTTCGATACCGAGCAGGTCACCCAGGCCAGCGCCGATGCGCTCAAGACCGTGGTTGCCGACACCCTGACCATCATCGCCATGCTGGCGGTGATGCTGCAGATGAGTGTCAAGGTGACCGTGGCCATGCTGGTGGTGGTGCCGATGATCGGCGTGATCGTGTCTTACGTGGGCAAGCGCTACCGGCGCATCAGCCGCGGTATCCAGGACGGCATGGGCACGATGGCGCAGACCGCCGAGCAGTCACTGGCGGCCCAGCAGGAAGTGAAGGTGCACGGCACCCAGCAGCATGAGATGTCGCGCTACTCGCGCCTGGCCAACCGCATGCTGGCGCTGAACATGAAGGTGGAAATCACCCGTGCCGGTGCCTCCAGCGTGGTCCAGTTCCTGGCCGCGCTGGCGCTGGCGGTGATCGTCTGGGTTTCGACCCGTGAAGCACTGGCAGGGCGCCTCAATGCCGGCCAGTTCATGGGCCTGATGATCTCGATGACGGCGATCATCCCGTCGCTGCGCCGCCTGACCAGCGTGCAGTCCTCGATCTCCCGCGGTGTGTCCGCCGCCGAGCGCCTGTTTGACATCCTCGACATGCCGGTCGAGCGCGACGAAGGCCGCAACACGGTGCAGCGCGTGCGTGGCGAACTGGCCTTCGAGCACGTCATGCTGCGTTACCGCGAAGACAGTGGCATCGCCCTGGACGACATCAGCTTCGTGGCCAAGCCGGGTACGGTCACCGCCATCGTTGGTCGATCCGGCAGCGGCAAGACCAGCCTGATCCGGCTGGTGCCGCGCTTCTACGAACCCAGTGGCGGGCGCATCACCCTCGACGGGGTGGCACTGGACGACTATCCGCTGGCCGACCTGCGTCGCCAGGTGGCGATGGTCGGGCAGAAGGTCATGTTGTTCGACGACACCATCGGCGCCAACATCGCCTATGGCATGGACGCGACCGATGAACAGATCCGAGCGGCAGCTGAAGCCGCGAATGCCTGGGAGTTCATCGCACGCATGCCGCAGCAGCTGCAGACCCCGGTGGGCGAGAACGGCGCGCTGCTGTCTGGTGGCCAGCGCCAGCGCCTGGCGATCGCCCGTGCGATCCTGCGCGACGCGCCGATCCTGATCCTCGATGAAGCCACCGCAGCGCTGGACAACGAATCGGAGCGCCTGGTGCAGGACGCGCTGCAGCGATTGATGCCCGAGCGCACCACGCTGGTCATCGCGCATCGCCTGTCGACCATCGAGCATGCAGACCAGGTGCTGGTGATGGACCACGGTCGCATCGTCGAGCGCGGTACCCACAAGGAGCTGCTCACCATGGGTGGCCTGTACCAGCATCTGCACAGCATGCAGTTCCGCGAAAGGCAGGACTGATGGCCGGCAAGGGTACCCAGACCCCGCCGTACTGGTACGACGGCACCCCGGTTCCGTGGGCGATGCGCCTGCTGGCGCCGCTGTATGCCGGCGTCACCGCGCTGCGCCGGCGCGCCTATCGGCGTGGCTGGCGCAAGCGCTACACGCTGCCGGTGCCGGTCATCGTGGTTGGCAACATCACCGCCGGTGGAACTGGCAAGACGCCGCTGACCATCGCGCTGGTGGAGCGCCTGCGTGCCGCCGGTTGGAAGCCGGGCGTGGCCAGTCGTGGCTACGGCCGCGAAGATGCCGACAAGCCGCTGTGGGTAAAGGCCGATACGCCGACCGCCAAGGGTGGCGACGAGCCGGTGCTGATTGCCTGGAAGACCGGCGTGCCGGTGCGCGTGGACAGTGATCGTGTTGCAGCCGGCAAGGCGCTGATCGAGGCCGGCTGCGACGTGATCGTCTGCGACGACGGCCTGCAGCACTACCGGCTGGCACGCGACATCGAGATCGAGGTGGTCGATGCGCAGCGCCGCTACGGCAATGGCCGGATGATTCCGGCCGGGCCACTGCGTGAGCCGGTCAGCCGCGCCAGCGAGTGCGATTTCCGCGTGGTCAACCTCGGCCAGGCCGATGAGGAGACTGCAGCACAGGCCTGCGGCTTCGGCCAGTGGCCGATGGCCCTGCACATCGACAGCGCACAACCGCTGGCCGGTGGCCGTGCCCGTCCGCTGTCGTATTTCAAGGGCCAGCGTGTGCACGCCGTGGCCGGCATCGCCCACCCGCAGCGCTTCTTCGACATGCTGCGCGCGCGTGGCATCGGTGTCGTGCCGCATGCCTTCGCTGACCATCAGGCCTATCAGCCGCAGGACCTGTCCTTTGGCAGCCAGCTGCCGGTGCTGATGACTGAAAAGGACGCGGTGAAATGCCGCGCGTTCGGCAATGACTGGTACTACGCGGTCCCGCTGCGCGCCGAGCTGCCTGCCGCATTCTGGGTGGCGCTGACCGACCGCCTGGACAAGCTGCGACCGAACTGAGTGGCGCGGCGGCGCTTGCATTCATGCGCCGCCGGCCGCATTCCCGTTGTAACGAGCCTGCCGAGTACCGCCCCATGACCGAATTCGTCGTCGCCATCCCGGCCCGCTATGCCGCCTCGCGGCTGCCGGGCAAGCCGCTGCGCCCGCTGGGCGGTGAGCCGCTGGTGCTGCACGTGGCGCGTCGCGCGCTGCAGGCCGGTGCCGGCGAGGTCTGGGTCGCCACCGACGATCAACGCATTGCCGACGCACTGTCCGGGCTGGCCGAAGTAAGGGTGGCGATGACTGCGACCTCGCATGCGTCCGGCACCGACCGCCTGGCCGAGTGCGCGCGCATCGCCGGCTGGGCCGATGACACCGTCGTGGTCAACCTGCAGGGCGACGAGCCGTTCGCACCGGCGGCGGGTATCCGCGCGGTGGCCCAGGCACTGGTTGAAGGCAATGCGCCGATGTCGACCCTCGCCACGACCGTCGAAGACGCGCATACCCTGTTCGACCCGAACGTGGTGAAGCTGGTGCGCAACGTGCGCAACGAGGCGATGTACTTCAGCCGCGCCCCGATCGCCTGGCACCGCGATGGCTTTGCACGCAGCCGTGACACGCTGCCGGCCGGTCACAACTGGCTGCGCCACATCGGCATCTACGGCTATCGCGCCGGTTTCCTGCAGCAGTTTGCGGCGATGCCGCCGGGCCAGCTGGAGCAGATCGAATCGCTGGAACAGCTGCGCGTGCTGGAAGCGGGTTTCCCGATCAGCGTGGCGATCTCGCCCGAACCGTTCCCGCCGGGCATCGACACGCCCGAGGACCTGGAACGCGCCGAAGCATTGCTGCAGACGCTGGCTGCCCGATGAAGCTGCTGGTCGTCTGCCTCGGCAACATCTGCCGTTCGCCGATGGCCGAAGGTGCGCTGCGCGCGCGCCTGGACGCCTCGCCGCTGGCTGGTCGGGTGCAGGTCGATTCGGCCGGCACCGGCGACTGGCATGTGGGCGAGCCACCGGACCGGCGAGCGATCGCCTGCGCGGCCGGGCATGACGTGGACATCGGCGGCCTGCGCGCGCGCCAGCTGCAGGTCGCGGATTTCGACCGTTTTGACTGGATCCTGTGTGCCGATGAGGCCAATCTGCGCGATGCCGGTCGCTTGGCCACACCCGCCCAGCGCGAACGCCTGGCGCTGTACCTGCCGTGGTCCGGCGGGCAGGGCAGGGGTGCGATCCCGGACCCGTACACCGGCGGCAGTGAGCATTTCGAACAGGTCTGGACATTGGTCGACGATGCTGCAAAACGTGCCGTGGCACGACTGTTGCATGACGCCGACTCCGGCATAATCGGGCCATGAACGTCCAGCCCGTCCCGGACCTGCCCGAGTTCGCCACCTGGCTCAATGCCACCCCCTGCACCCTGACCGAACTGCGCGGTCGGCCGGTGGCGCTGTTGTTCGTCAACGCGGCTTCCGCCTGGAGCGCGCAACGCCTGGCCGAGTTCGGCCAATGGCTGTCGCGCCACCCCGGCAAGCTGCAGCCGCTGGTGCTGCAGGTGCCGCGCTTCGATTTCGAACGCGAGGCCGGCGCCGCATTGAAGCTGCTGCGTCGCCAGGGCCTGACGATGCCGGTGCTGCTTGATGCCGACTGGGATGGCTGGCGCCGCTTCGGCATCACCGCCTGGCCGACCCTGGTGCTGCTGGATGCGCAGGGCCGCGAACAGCAACGGCTGGTCGGGCAGGGTGCACCCGGTGAGCTTGAGCGTGCCTTGAACGCGCTGTGCGAGGGCGCACCGTCGGCGCCGCCGCGCGGCGGCAGCGAACTGCATCCGGAACCGCGCCAGGCGCTGCGCTTCCCGCTGGGCCTGGCAGTCAGTACCGAACGCCTGTACATCGCCGACAGCGGCCATCACCGCATCCTCGAATGCAGCCACGGTGGCCGCATCCTGCGCCAGTTCGGGCTGGGCACCGCCGATTTCATGGACGGCAACCTCGCCGAAGCCGCGTTCCACCGCCCGCAGGCGCTGGTGCTGGAGCGCGATTCGCTGTACGTCGCCGACACCGGCAACCACGCGGTGCGCCGCATCAACCTGTTGACCGGGATCGTCGATACCCTGTGTGGCAACGGCCGTCCCGGTGCGCCGGTGGAAGGCCCGGTCGCGCAGGCGCGGCAGGTTGCGCTGGACCATCCGGTCGGCCTGGCCATCGCCGACAACCAGCTGCACATCGCGATGGCCGGCGACAACCGCATCTGGAGCTACCACCTGGGCCAGCGCAGCCTGCAATGGCGCGCGGGCAGTGGTTCCATCGACGAGCGTGATGGCAGCGGGCATCTGGCCGCCTTCGCCCAACCCACTGCGCTGGCCGTGGTGCAGCAGGTGCTGTACGTGGCTGATGCCTTGGGATCTTCAGTGCGTGCACTGCAGCTGCGTGGCGACCTGGTGCAGACCCTGGTCGGGCAGGGGCCCTGGCGCTTCGGCAGCGAAGACGGTCCGCGTTCGGACGCCAGCCTGCAGTTCCCACAGGCCATCGCGCTGAGCCCGGATGCGCCGCTGTTGTGGATTGCCGATACCGGCAACGGCCGCCTGCGCACGCTGCGCCTGGGCGGTGGCGAACTGACCACCCAGCCGTTGCCACGACGCCTGCATGGCCCGGCGGGGTTGGCGGTAGGCGCCGGTGCGGTGTGGATCGCCGAGACCGACGCCCATGCCGTGCTGCGATTCGACCCGGACAGCGGCGTGCTCAGCGAAGTCCCGATCAGCGAATGACAGACGTTCCCGCCCCGGCCTTCGACGGCAAGGCCTTCGCGGCCCAGCTCAGTACCGCCCCTGGCGTGTACCGCATGTACGCCGCCGACGACACGTTGCTGTACGTGGGCAAGGCGCGCGCGCTGCGCAACCGTGTCGGCAGCTATTTCAACGGCAGCCCGAAGAACGCGCGAATCATGTCGATGATCTCGCAGATCACGCGCATGGACGTGACCGTGACGCGCTCGGAAGCCGAGGCGTTGCTGCTGGAAAACCAGCTGATCAAATCACTGTCGCCGCGCTACAACGTCTCGCTGCGCGACGACAAGACCTACCCCCATGTGCTGCTGACCCGCGAGGATTGGCCGCGCATCGCGCTGCATCGCGGCCCGCGCGCCATTCCCGGCCGCTACTTCGGGCCGTATCCAGGCGTCACCGCAGTGCGCGAAACGCTGAACCTGATGCACAAGCTGTTCAAGCTGCGCAGCTGCGAGGACAGCGTGTTCCGCAACCGCTCGCGGCCGTGCCTGCAGTACCAGATCGGCCGCTGCAGCGCGCCCTGCGTGGAGCTGGTGCCGGCGCCGGACTACGCCGAATCGGTGCGTCGCGCCGCACTGTTCCTGGAAGGCAAGAGCGACGAGCTGACCCGCGAACTGGGCGAGCAGATGCAGGCCGCCAGCGAGGCACTGGAGTTCGAGCAGGCCGCGCGCCTGCGCGACCTGATCTCCTCGCTGCGCAGCATGCAGACCCGCCAGTACGTGGATGGCCGTGCCGCGGATCTGGACGTGCTGGCGGTGGCCATGCAGGGTTCGCAGGCCTGCGTGCTGCTGCTGGCCTTCCGCGATGGCCGCAACCTCGGTACCCGCCCGTTCTTCCCACGTACCAATGGCGAGGAGAGCCCGGAGGAAGTGCTGGCCGCGTTCGTCTCGCAGTACTACATCGAATTCGAGCCGCCGCGCGAGATCCTGCTGGACCGCGAGATTCCCGACGCCGACCTGCTGGTCGCCGCGCTGTCGGCCTCGGCCGAGCGCAAGGTGCAGCTGAAGTGGAACGTGCGTGGCGAACGCGCCGGCTATGTGGAACTGGCCAGCCGCAACGCGCAGCTGACCCTGGCGACCGAACTCAACAGCCGCAACGCGCAGCACGCGCGCAGCGATGCACTGCGCGACATGCTGGGCCTGGCCGAGCCGGTCAAGCGTGTTGAATGTTTCGATATCAGCCACACCATGGGTGAGGCCACCGTGGCCTCATGCGTGGTGTTCGACGCCGCCGGTCCGGTGCGCGCACAGTACCGCCGCTTCAACATCAGCGGCATCGAGCCGGGCGACGACTACGCCGCCATGCGCCAGGCCATCGACCGCCGTTTCCGCCGTGCAGTGGAAGAGCAGGGCGTGCTGCCGGACGTGCTGCTGATCGACGGCGGCGCCGGCCAGTTGGCCCAGGCCCAGGCCGCGCTGGCCGACCTGGGCGTGGAAGGCGTGTTGCTGGTGGGCGTGGCCAAGGGCGTGGAACGCCGCGCCGGCCACGAAGCGCTGGTGATGCCCGATGGCCGCGAGCTGCGCCCGGGCGCGGCCAATCCGGCGCTGCAGTTCATCCAGCAGGTGCGCGACGAGGCGCACCGCTTCGCCATCACCGGCCATCGCGGCCGCCGCCAGAAGGCGCGGATGACCAGCAAGCTGGAGGACATTCCCGGTATCGGGCCGCGCCGCCGCGCCAGCCTGCTCAAGCATTTCGGCGGCCTGGTGGGCCTGAAAGCCGCTGGTGAAGCGGAAATCGCCAAGGTGGAAGGCATCAATGACGCCCTCGCGGCACGTATCTACGCTAACCTGCACGGGTTGGCCACGCCTGATGCGGCCGAGTAGAGAGAGAAGCACGCAAGCATGAAGTTGACCCTGCCCACCTGGCTGACGTTGTTGCGGATCGTGATGATCCCGGTGCTGGTGCTGGTGTTCTACCTGCCCTACACCTGGACCAACTTCGCTTCGGCGGCGATCTTCGGCCTGGCCGCGATCACCGATTGGCTCGACGGCTGGATCGCACGCCGTTACCAGCTGGAATCGGCCTTCGGTGCCTTCCTCGACCCGGTCGCGGACAAGCTGATGGTGGCCGTGGCACTGTTCCTGATCGTGCAGGGTCACCCGACGCCGTGGATGGCGTTCTGGGCGGCGGTGATCGTTGGTCGTGAAATTGCGGTATCGGCGCTGCGCGAATGGATGGCCGAACTCGGCCAGCGCGCCAAAGTGCGCGTGGCGATGATCGGCAAGGTCAAGACCACCGCGCAGATGGTCGCGCTGCTCTGCCTGCTGTATTCGGTGGCACCGAACGTGCCGGTGGAAGACATCTGGATGGGCTGGCCGGTGTTCCACATCGGCGACTGGACCCTGGCGATCGCCGCGGTGCTGACCTTGTGGTCGGGCCTGCAGTACCTGCACGCCGCCTGGCCGAGCCTGCGTGATGACGAGCGCGCGGCGCGCGAGCGTGCGCGGCAGAAGAAGCTGGGCAACTGAGCCCCGGGGTCGGATCCCTTTCCGCAGGAAAGGGCTCTGACCCCATCGATGCGTCTATCCACGCATGGCGTGAATCTACTGGGGTATGCCGTCTTCGACATGTACATGCTCCATTGATGCACATGTGAACCCTCCGATGAAGAGGGCTTCGCGTTGCTCTGGGCGCTTGGGCGTGAAGGTGCCCAAACGCAGTGCTTGGTCGTACGCGCCTTCATTCAATGGATAGCGGGTCAGTACGCCTGTCAGGGAGTGCTTGGCGGCCCAAGTCAGTCCCGACTCCCGGCTGACGAAGACACCTCCGGCGAAGCGCGCGCCTGCGCCGTGGAAGACCCAGATGCCATGGATTTCGGTGTTGATGTTCATCTCCTTGGTAGATCCATGCCATGCGTGGAATCGACATTTCAGTGACTTCGTGAGGCCCCGGAAAAAGCACTTGACGCCACTTCCAGAACAGGTAGAATTTCGCCTCCCAAGCGGGAATAGCTCAGTTGGTAGAGCGCAACCTTGCCAAGGTTGAGGTCGCGAGTTCGAGTCTCGTTTCCCGCTCCAGATTCAAGAAAAACGCTCCCGTAAGGGGGCGTTTTTCGTTATGGGCCATCAAAGTGCCCTGAGGTGATTTCGGCCGGGGTATGAGGGTTGCTCGATGTGGTGTCCCCAACATCCGGCCTGTCAGGCCGGTCGATCATCATCGCGCACCAGACTTGGTCCTTGGCTCGCGAGGCTTGGTGTCCTCCAGAAAAATTTTCATCCATGCATCCATGACGCTGAAGACATCAATGTCGAATTCTGGAATTTCAGGATTCTCATGCCACCAAATCAGGCCATCCGAATCACCATGGTTGTCGGCGTTTACTGCGACATAGTCTCCGCCGCCGTTTGAGAATACGGTGATCCAACCTGCTGCAAAGGAGTCGTCTGACTCGTCGACCAGTTCGGAGATCCGTGACTGGTCGCCAAGGCGTTGCGGGCCCATGGAGCGTGCAGGAAAGAAGGTATATCCGTCGTGCACTTCGCGATAGAAGTCCTGCAGTCTCCTGGGCAGATGCTTGAACTCGAAGGTCTCTGCGGCTCCACCTTCGACGGGCCTTCCCCCTACGTAGTAGTAGAGGCTGTTTCCATCGTGAAAGATGTACGCCAATTCAATTTCATCACCTAGTAGTAGTGCTGTGCCCAGCAGGCAGCCGTTGAACAGCGCAATGGTCGATGGGAACTCATTGGAGAATGAGTTCCAGCCAGCAGGAAAGACCGGGGCGACGTCGGGCCTGAGTCCGAAGTTCTCCCAGCTTCTGGGCAATGCGACATCTTGAGGTACATCCTTGAGTGAAAGGCATACCTTGTGATGAGGGAATGTATCGCCAAGGTCCCTGGCAATGTCATCAAGCGTAGTCATGTCATTCTTCCTGCAGCGGCCCGAAATCAATTCCTGTAAACCAATCGTTCTGCTGATCGATGAATCCGTCTGTCTCGAAATTTTGAATAAGCATCTGCTCGGCCTCTTGGCAGTGCGCTCATTCCGAATGGCTTGTCGTACGTTGCTATGCTGGGCGGAAAGGGGCCATACAAATAGTCCGAAAAGACGCAGCAAATGCCCATGTTCGAATCTAATGTGACCAGGACATTTCCGGGCGACGAGGAGGGGCCTGCCAGCCTTTGGAACAGTGCCAGTCCTCCGACGCAGATCGGTCGATGCCGGAGGGAATAGACCAGTTGGTAGAGCGCAACCTTGCAAGGTTGAGGTCGCGAGTTCGAGTCTCGTTTCCTGCTCCAGATTCAAGAAAAACGCTCCCTCAAGGGGGCGTTTTTCGTTTGCGCCCAACGCGCTTCATTGTCACTTCACCGTCGCTCCATCGCCCCACCACATGAATGCTGGATGCTGCATCCTTCGTTCCAAGGGTGACGCCGCGATGCCTCATCAATCCTCTGCCTACGACCACGATCTGGTCATCGTTGGCGCAAGCTTCGCCGGTGCGGCCTGCGCGTTGGCTGCAGCGCAGTACGGCCTGCGCGTCTGCGTGCTTGAACGCAAGGCCGACCCCGGCGAACGCCTGCACACCACCGGCATCGTGGTGAAGGAAGCGATGGAGCAGACCTGGCTGGGGCGCATGCCCGAATGCCTGGTGCAACGCGTTGCCAATGTGCGGCTGTATGCGCCGAACCTGCGCAGCGTGTTGTTGGCCGCGCCGGGCTATTACTTCCTCACCACCGATACGCCGAACCTGATGCGCTGGCTGGCCAGCGAGCTGCGCGCGAATGGTGTCGACCTTCGCCTGCAGCAGTCCTTCACCGGCGCCCATCGCAGTGGTGACGGCTGGCAGGTGGAAGGGGCAGGGCGGTGCGCCTACCTGGTCGGTGCCGATGGTGCACGCTCACGCGTTGCCCAGCGCACCGGGCTCGGCAAGGTGCCTGACAACCTCTACGGCGTGGAACGTGAGTTCGCCGGCCTCCAGTTGCCGCAGGGCGACGCACTCCATTGCTTCGTCAGCAAGCGCTTTGCACCGGGTTACATCGGGTGGGTCGCACAGAACCCGACCGGGCTGCAGGTCGGCTTGGCGCTGCGCCATGACCCGAACCAGGTGCGGCCGCCTGATATCGATGGCTTTCTTGAGCACGTGCGCGATGTGGTCGGCATTCCGCCTTCGGCGCGTCCCTCGGCCACCCGCGCAGGGCTGGTGCCCTGCGGCCGGCCGGATGGGCCGTTCACCGGCCAACGCGTGATCCTGACCGGCGACGCGGCGGGCATCGTCTCACCACTGTCCGCCGGAGGCATCCATTCCTCGTGGCGGCATGGCTGGGCAGTCGGCGAGGCGATTGCCCGCCATCTGCGTGGGCAAGGGCGGGAAGCGGAACGGGTGGCGCGGCAGGTGGCGCCGGCATTCCATGGCAAGCGCCTGCTGCGCTGGGCGATGGATCATCTGCAGGCCGACTGGCCGCTCAACGCACTGCTGCATACGGCGGCCACGCGGCGCATCGCTGAGCAGGTCTACTTCCACCGCCGTGGCCTACGCACGTGATGCGCAATTCGATGGCCATCTAATTCCATGATTCTGTATTTATTTACGTAAATACACATATAAGCAACAAAATTAGGGAATTAAATTCATTGAACAGGAGTGGTGTCGATTCTATAATTTGGGTGCCAACTGGCATGGGAAGAGGGTGGTGAGCGCTATGTTGGATTTGGGCTTCAGCAAGCCCGGCGAGGTCGTCAAGCGACTCTGCGAGCGCTTGCGCACAGAGCGCATGGCGTTGGGCATGACACAGTCGGATCTGGCCGGGCGTGCCGGCATTGGGACCAACACCGTGTCCAATCTGGAGGCCGGGCGCAATGTTGGCTTCGAGGCGGTGGTCCGCGTGGCGATGGTCCTTGGTCGGATCAACGAACTCGAAGCCCTGTTCCAGCCAAAGCTGGACAGCATCGAAGACATTCGGCGCTACGAAGAGGCCGCGAATCGCCTGCGGACGAAGAGGAAGCCCCGCAATGCCTGAGCAAGTGAATGTCTTCTACGAGGGGTGGGGAGAGCGATGGCTCTGGGGAACGCTGGTCTCCACCACCGCCCTGACCGGCCGCCCGCTGATCGCCTTCGAGTACAGCAACGAGGCCAGGCAAAGGGGGCTGGAGCTGTCTTCGTACAAGCTGCCGCTGGCCGGCCCTCCGTTGCGGCGGGATTTTCCGGACCATCAACTGCAACTGCCCGGGCCCGTGTATGACGCCTTGCCAGACGGCTGGGGCATGCTGCTGATGGACCGCATGTTCAGACGCCGAAGGATCAGTACAGCACGCATCGGCCCGCTCCAGCGTTTGGCCTGCATCGGTGGCAACGCGATGGGGGCCATGACGTTTGAACCTGTGGCGCCCGAGGGTGAGGCGCCGCAGGTCCACATCCCGCTGGAGCAGCTTGCCGCTGAAGTGCAGGAGGTGCTCCGGGGAGAAGGTGGCGAATTTCTGCAGACCTTGCTGCTGGTGGGCGGCTCACCCCAAGGTGCAAGGCCCAAGGCACTTGTCTATCGCGATCCGCAGTTCGGTGGGTTCACCACGGCCGCCGAGCCAGGGTTCGAAGCCTGGCTGGTCAAGTTCCCGGCCAGAGAAGAGCATGCCGAGGCGTGCGCCATCGAAATGGTCTACGCCGAGTGCTTGCGCAGGTGCGGCATCGAGACCCCGGACACGCAGTACTTCAGCCTGCCCAATGGGCTGGCCGCGTTCGCCAGCAAGCGCTTTGATCGCCACGATGGGTTGCGTGTACCCATGCAGAGTCTTGCCGCATTCACGGGCGCCAACTACCAGACGGCGGGGTCCTTGGACTATGTCAACTTCCTGCGCGCGACCCAGCTGTGTACCAATGACGTGCGGCAAATGGCCGTGGCCTTCGAGCGTGCGGTCTTCAACGTCGCCTTCAACAACCGGGACGATCATCCGAAGAATTTTGCCTACATCATGTCGCCGGATGGGCAATGGCGCCTGGCCCCGGCCTACGACGTGACCTTCTGCGAGGGACCCAACGGATATCACCAGATGGACGTCATGGGGGAGGCACTGGCGATTTCCCGTGCTGACATGCTTCGGCTTGCCGAGGAAGCAGAAGTGCAGCAGGGTGACGCCAGTCTGGCGATTGACAGCATCTGCGAGGTGGCCAGCCAATTCACCGAAATCGCCAACGGCATGTATTCAAGCGTTATTGCTCAAGACACCTTGAGCATGATCCAAGGGCGTATCAACGAGAACGTGGCTCTGCTGCGGCAAGTCCGGCCTGGCCTGCGGACCTGAGGCCCGGGCGCAGGGGCCTGAACGCCCCCCTTCACTTCACCTGAAAATTCCTGTTGACGCCGTGCAGCAATATCGACACAATAGCGCTCCTTCGACGCAGGTCGAACGGAATCTGCGGGAATAGCTCAGTTGGTAGAGCGCAACCTTGCCAAGGTTGAGGTCGCGAGTTCGAGTCTCGTTTCCCGCTCCAAGTTATGATCTACGGACTTCCACTGACGTCTGTAAGTCGTTGAAAAGAGGAGCTTCGGCTCCTTTTTTCATTCCAGCGAAAGCCACGGAAATCCACTGACAGCCAGCGTTTTTGAGGCCAAAAACAAGGCCAAAGAATGCGGGTGGTGCCGGTTCCGGGTTGTTGCTGGGGTTGGATCGGGATGACAAGCAGCATCGGGCCTAAGTCCAAGACTTAGGAGCTTGATGATGACACTCTCTGATCTGACCGTGCGGCAAGCCAAGGCCGCCGAGAAAACGTACAGCATCCCCGACACCGATGGCCTCGGCCTGGTGGTCGCCCCCACCGGCGGCAAGTCGTGGCATTTGCGCTATTACTGGCTCGGCAAGCAAAAGCGCATCTCCCTGGGGAACTACCCCGAGATCGGTTTGCGCGAAGCGCGCACCTTGCGCGACGAAGCCCGGGCGCTTCTGGCAAAGGGCATCAACCCCCATACCGATCGCAAACAGAAGCGACACGCGGTCAAGCTTGCGGCCGACTACACCTTCAAGGCCGTCTTCGATGCGTGGGTCGAGCATCGCCGCAAGGAAATCAAGGAGGGCAGGAACAGCACGCTGTCGCAGATCCTGCGGATCTTCAACAAGGACGTGCTGCCCAGCCTCAAGCAGATGTCGATCTACGACATTCGCCGGCCCCAACTCCTGGGCGTCCTGGCGAGGATCGAGGAGCGCAAGGCGTTCACCACTGCCGAGAAGGTCCGCACCTGGCTGGGGCAGTTGTTCCGCTATGCCCTCGTCATCGTGGAGGGGCTGGAAGCCAATCCGGCCTCCGACCTGGACGTGGTGGCCGAGCCCAAGCCCCCGGTGAACCACAACCCCTACCTGCATCTTCGGGAGCTTCCCGAGTTCCTGCACAAGCTCAGGCTCTACAACCCTCGTGGTTGGCAGACCCAACTCGGCATCCGGCTGCTGTTCCTGACCGGCGTGCGTACCGGCGAGCTGCGGCTGGCGACCCCGGACCAGTTCGATCTCGACCGTGGCCTGTGGATCATCCCGCCGCAGATTGTCAAACAACTCCAGGACGAGATGCGCAAGGCCGGCAAGCGCCCGCAGGACGTTCCGCCCTACATCGTGCCGTTGTCCGTGCAGGCCATCGAGATCGTGCGCTACCTGTTGGGTGTGATGAAGCCGGCCCAGGTCCATCTGCTCACGCACCGCAGCGAACTCAAGAAGCGCATCAGCGAGAACACCCTCAACGCGGCCTTGAAACGAATGGGCTACGAGGATCAACTGACCGGGCACGGCATCCGCGGAACCATCTCGACGGCGCTCAACGAGATCGGCTATCCCAAGATTTGGGTGGACGCGCAGCTTTCGCACTCGGACCCGAACAAGGTGAGTTCGGCCTACAACCACGCCAAGTATGTTGAGCCGCGCCGTCGGATGATGCAGGACTGGGCGGATCGCCTCGACTTACTCGAACAGGGCCAGGTCGAAGCGGCCAGCGCCCACCTCACCATCCATATCGAGGGCGTGCCAGCCATCGCAGGGGAGGACAACCCCGACGCCATCGTTGCAGGCACTTCTGCGGCTTCGGCTCCGCCCGTGGTGGTCACCCCCATTGTCGTGACGCCAAACGACGCGGGAATCACCTTCCAGCGGCTGTCGCAGGTGCCACCGCCCCCGACGCGTGCGCCGGCGCCGGCGCCGGAAGTATCCGCCATCCAGCGCGAGCGCGAGGAAATGCTCGCCATCTACGAATCGCCGAGCAGTTTGCCGGTTCCGCTGTTCGGTAAGCTGGCCGGAAAGTCCAAGGACCAGATAAACCGCGAGCTGAAGGCGGGCAAACTGCTGTCCATCAGCTTGGGCAATCGCGGGCAACGTGTGCCCGACTGGCAACTGGTGCCGCTCAAGCACAAACTGGCCCAGGTGCTCATGAACCAGTGTCCGCACGCGGATTCGTGGGACTTGTACCGGATGCTGACCCGCGTACACCCGGATCTGGGTGATCGCGCGGCCATCGACATCGTGACACCCGGAAATTTGGGCATGGTCGTGCGGGTCATCGCGGGCACCCAGCAGCAGCCAAACAGGCCCGGACCTGATTCGTCTGCGCAAGGTATTCCAGAGGAGATTCGCCAGCGCATTCAACGGTTGCTAAATGATGCGGCAATGCTCGAAAGTGCCTGACGCTGGCCGACGGCCAAAGATGGATGCTTTGGCCGTCGGAAGTGAGCTACAGGATGCGGGCCTTTGCAGTCCGCAGCGCATACGGCGCGGCGCGATGAGGCGTGCGGCCATCCTGAAGGCCATAGCCTTCTGAGCGCCTACAACCGGACTGAGTCAGCCCCTACGTCGTCCCAGAATGTAGTGGTCGTATTAGTGAGCGCGCCGCAGTAATTACCGAGAAGTAATGGGGTAAGGCATCGGGACTGCATCACTGGTCCTCGGGGACGGCAGAGACCCACTTGGTTGCTCCGCGTATCGGACCAGCGCGTACGTCGGCAGGAAATCTATCCGCGCCATGAATTCAGTGATGGTGAAGCAATGTTGGCGGCGGGTCTGGCCGGCTGCGGCATCATGCAGATGCCGACATGGCTGGTGGCCGAAGATATACGGCAGGGGCGCTTGATCCCCTTGCTGCCGGACTGGGCAGGTGGTGAGATGCCTATCCATGCAGTGTGGCCGCAATCGCGTTACCTGCAGCCCAAGGTTCGGGCTGTCATAGAAATGCTGACGATTCTGTCTGAACGGCCGGGGTCAGGTTTTGTTCCCTGATATGGCTCGTCACTGCCAAGCGGTTAGTCGTGCCTCCGCGCCTTCGGCCAGTTCTTACGCCGGCTAAAGCGCATGTGTCGAATGGTTATTCGCTCGGGTGCCGATAGGCCGCACCGGAAACGGCAGGGCCTTGGTTATGAGACCCTGCCGCGTTGCAACGTTAGCGCGGCTTACGCATCAGCATGTAGGCAGCCGGAATCACGAAGAGCGACAGCAACGGAGCGGTCACCATCCCTCCAAGCATCGGGGCTGCGATGCGGCTCATGACCTCCGAGCCCGTACCGCTGCTCCAGACAATGGGTACCAGGCCCGCCAGGATGACGGCGACGGTCATCGCCTTGGGCCGCACGCGCAGCACGGCACCCTCCCGGATCGCATCGAGCAGTTCTTCTCGCGTCGGGTCGCGTCCATCGGGGCAACGTTCCGCCAAGGCCTGCTTCAGATAGATGAGCATCACCACGCCGAACTCCGCCGCCACACCTGCCAGCGCGATGAATCCCACGCCGGTGGCGATGGACAGGTTGTAGTTCAGCAGGTACAGGAACCAGATGCCCCCCGTGAGCGCGAAGGGCAAGGTCGCCATGATCAAGCCCGCTTCGTCCACACGCGCGAAGGTCAGGTACAACAGAACGAAGATGATCAACAGGGTGGCAGGCACCACAACCTTCAGGCGTGCATTGGCCCGCTCCATGTATTCGAACTGCCCGGAGTAGGTGATGCTCACACCCGGCTCCAGCTTGACCTGCTGCCCGATGGCATCGCGCAGTTCGTTGGCCACCGAGGCTAGATCACGGCCGCGCACATCGACATAGACCCAACCGGAGGGCCGTGCGTTCTCGCTCTTGAGCATGGGCGGCCCATCGGTGATCGCGATGCGTGCCACGGTCCCCAACGTGATCTGCTGACCCATCGGCGTGAAGATGGGTAGTTCTGCCAGCCGTTGTGGTGAATCACGCCATTCTCGCGCGTAGCGCAGATTGATCGGAAAGCGGGCAAGCCCCTCGACCGTTTCCGAGACGTTTTCGCCACCCACCGCGCCGGCGATGACGGCCTGGACATCGGCGATGTTCAGGCCGTAGCGACCGGCGGCTACGCGGTCGATCTGAACATCCACGTAGCGCCCGCCCGTCAAGCGCTCCGCGAGGGATGACGTCACGCCGGGAATGCCCTTGGCGACCTGCTCGACCTCTGCAGCGATGCGATCGATCACGCCCAGGTCGTTGCCGGTCACCTTCACCCCGATCGGGCTCTTGATGCCGGTAGCCAGCATGTCGATGCGATTGCGGATAGGGGGAATCCAGATATTGGACAGGCCCGGGATCTTCACGGCACGATCCAGCTCTTCCACGAGCTTCTCGGGCGTCATGCCTGGACGCCATTGTTCCCTGGGCTTGAGCTTCACCGTGGTCTCGAACATCTCAAGGGGCGCCGGATCGGTCGCAGTTTCGGCCCGTCCTGCCTTGCCGAACACCTTGTCCACTTCAGGTACGGTCTTGATCATGCGGTTGCTCAGCTGCAGCAACTCCGTGGCGCGCTGCGCCGAGAGTCCCGGCAGGGCCGAGGGCATGTAGAGCAGGTCCCCTTCGTCCAACCTCGGCAGAAACTCACCGCCGAGCCGCGCCAAGGGCCAGGCCGTGGTCGCCAAGGCCAGCACGGCGATCAGCAGCGTCGCCTTAGGCCGGCGCAGTACCCACTCCAGTGCTGGCCGGTAGGCTGCAATCAGGATGCGGGTGATGGGGTTCTTCTGCTCATCCGGGATACGCCCGCGAATCCAGTAGCCCATGAGTACGGGAATCAGCGTCACTGACAGCCCTGCGGCCGCGGCCATCGCGTAGGTCTTGGTGAACGCCAGCGGGCCGAACAGCCGGCCTTCCTGCGCTTCTAGGGTGAAGACCGGGATGAACGAGAGCGTGATGATGAGCAGCGAGAAGAAGAGCGCAGGACCGACTTCCTCTGCGGCCTGTGTGATCACGTCCCACCGTTCCTTGCCCTGCAGTCGTTGATCCGGGTGCGCGTGCTGCCAAGCCTCCAGCTTCTTGTGGGCGTTCTCGATCATCACCACCGCTGCATCCACCATCGCCCCCACGGCGATGGCAATCCCCCCCAGCGACATGATGTTGGCGTTGATGCCCTGGTAGCGCATGACCAGGAACGCCGTCATCACGCCCAGAGGTAGCGAGATGATGGCCACCAGCGCAGAACGAAGATGCCAAAGGAACAGTGCGCAGACCAGCGCCACCACCAGAAACTCTTCGCCCAGCTTGGTCGTGAGATTGCGAATGGCCCGCTCGATCAGCGCGCTGCGGTCGTAGCTGGTGACGATCTCGACGCCCGGCGGCAGGCTGCCCTGCAGCTCCGCGAGCTTGGCCTTGACGGCAGCGATCGTCTCCTGGGCATTCTTGCCGGAGCGCAGCACCACCACGCCGCCGGCGACCTCGCCTTCTCCGTCGAGTTCGGCAATGCCACGCCGCATCTCCGGGCCTATCTGGAGCGTCGCCACATCCCCCAGCCGCACCGGCACACCGCCGCGTGCCGTCAAGGGGATCTCCCGGAACTCGTCCAGGGTCTTGAGGTATCCGCTCGCGCGGACCATGTACTCCGCGCCTGACAATTCCAGGACGGAGCCGCCGGTCTCCTGGTTGGCCCCCATCAGGGCATCGCGGACTTGAGCCTGACTGAGGCCATAGGACGCCAACTTGATCGGGTCGAGCACGACCTGGTACTGCTTGACCATGCCCCCCACCGATGCCACTTCGGCCACGTTGGGCAGGCTCTTGAGTTCGAACTTCAGGAACCAGTCCTGCAACGCACGCAGTTGCGCCAGATCGTTCTTGCCCGTGCGATCCACGAGCGCGTACTGGAAGATCCAGCCGACGCCTGTGGCGTCCGGACCCAGGGCCGGCTTCGCCGTGGCGGGCAATCGGCCCTGGACCTGGTTCAGGTATTCCAGTACCCGTGAGCGGGCCCAGTACAGGTCGGTTCCGTCCTCGAACAAGACATAGACGAACGAGTCGCCAAAGAACGAGAAGCCGCGCACGGTCTTGGCCCCTGGCACCGACAGCATGGTGGTGGCCAACGGGTAGGTGACCTGGTTCTCGACGATCTGCGGCGCCTGTCCTGGGTAGTTGGTGCGAATGATGACCTGCACGTCTGACAAGTCCGGCAGCGCATCCACGGGCGTGCTGCGAACGCCCCACACGCCCCATGCCGTGAGCATGGCGGTGGCCAGCAGCACCAGGAAGCGATTGGCCACCGACCATCGAATCAGTTTGGCGATCATGGCTGCACCTTTTCGATGGCGGTGATCACGTAGTCCTCACCTTGCTTGGAGAAGGTGAATCGCACCTGCTGCCGAACCGAAAGACCCGCGGCGAGCTGCGGGCTGCTCAGCTTGAAGCCCATGGTCATGGCCGGCCATTGGAGGGCTGGCACGGCCTCGTGCGCCAGCGTCAGCTCGGTGGGCGACATCTCCTCGATCACGCCGCGCACCACGAAAGCGTTGGTGGCCGCGGCCGGTGGCGACGAGGTGCCGTGCCCGTTGTGCGGCGATGCAGGCGCGGACGCCGCGGCACCTGCAGGCAGCACGCCCCGCAGGCTGGCTTCCGAATCGATCAGGAACTGCGCCGAGGCCACCACCTGCTGTCCCGCCGCGAGCCCGCCGTTGACCACCAGTTGATCGCCTACCTCCGCGCCCACCTGGACCTCCACGGGATGGAACTTGCCGGGTCCATCGACCACATAGGCCAGTGCGCGCTTGCCGGTGCGGATGACCGCCTCGCTGGGAACAAGCAGCGCGGGCTGTTCGTTGCCTTTGAGCGCGATCTGGCCGCACATGCCGGCCTTCAGGCGCTGGCCGGGATTGGCCATTTCAAGCCGCACTCGCACCGTACGGGTGTCGCGGTTGGCTTCGGGCAGGATGCTCACGATGCGCGCCTGGAGCACTTCACCGGGAAACGCCGCCAGCCGGACCTGCGCCGTTTGGCCGACCTGCAATGGCCCGCTTTGTGCTTCGGGGACAGCCGCTTCGATCCACACCGTGGCCAAGCCATTCACCCGGGCCAGGCTTTCCCCGGCGGAAACCGTCATGCCCTGACGCACCATCAGTTCGGCCACCAAGCCGCCTTGAGGTGTTGTGACCGTGTACAGCCCCTTGGGCTCGCCTGTGCGCTCCACCTGGGCGATCAGGGCTTGCGGCATGCCGAGCAGCAGCAGCCGTTGGCGGGCAGCTGCGGTCAACGGTGCGTCGCCCATCGCGCGAACCGAGAGAAACTCGCGCTGTGCGGCGATCCACTCCGGCAGCAATAGGTCAGGCAGCGGTGCCCCTGCTGCGATCACGTCGCCCGCAGCCCGTGCGTAGACACGCTCGACGAAGCCAGCGGTCCGCGCCTGCACGATGCTGACGTCGCGGTCGTTGAGCAGCACGGTGCCCACGACGTTCACATCTGCGCCGATCTTGCCTTGCACGACTTCGGTTGTACGCAGGCCCAGGGCTTGCACCGCTTGCGCCGACACGCTCAGGCCCGTGCTGTCCTGAGTGTCTTCATCTGCGTACTTCGGCATCAACGCCATGTCCATGTAGGGCGATTTGCCGGGCTTGTCGAACTTCTGGGCCGGCACCATCGGGTCGTACCAATACAGCACCTTGCGCTCGGTCGGAGCACTTGCAATGGTGGCAGCGGGGGAGCCGCTGAGGTGGCCGGCGCGCCATTGGGCGACGCTCCATCCAACGGCAATACCGGCAGCAATCAGCGTCAAGCCGGCAAGGATGTTTCTCGAAGAGGTGTTCATGGCGAGGGTCTCCACTCAGTCCGCGATCAGGCTGTTCAGTCGGGCGACGAGGCTGTCGCGCTGCGCTCCGAGGTCGATCAGACGCATGCGCGTCTCCAGTACCTGGGCGCGTGCACTGAGCACAGCGCTCAGGTCCCCCTTGGCGGATCGGTAGTTGCTCAACGCAAGCGCCGCTCGGTTCCGTACCAGCTGCAAGCCTGCGGTCTGCAGGCGGTCGATCTGGCTGTTCAACGCTTGGAGTTCGGCGGCGCTGTCGTCCAGCTCCTGCAAATGACGCCGCGCCACGTCTTCGCGTTCGGCGTCCAGACGCTCCAACTCGTGCCGTTTTGCCTCGATCATGGGCACTTGGCGTCGATCCTTCTGCCATGGCAGATCGAATGTCACCTGGAATGACACCATGTCGCCCCATCGGCGATCCCGCCGGCTATAGGCAATCTCCCAGGCCCAATCGCCGCGGGTCTCTGATTGGGCTTCGCGGGACTCGGCCCGGGCCATGCTTTGCATCGCCGGATAGAGTTCAAGCTCCGCGTGATTCGCCAGTTCTGTGCGCAGTTGCGCGACGGGGTGAGTGAGCGGGCCTGGATCGCCTTGCAGTGCTTCGTCGGCCCTGGAGCCCACCCAGCGCCGCAATGCGGCCCTGGCCTTGGCCCGGTCCCGCTGTAGATCGTCACGGCGGTCCGTGAGTGTCAGCGCCTCCTGTTGCGCGACCAACAGGTCGCCAGTCTGGGCCGTGCCGCCGGCGACGCGAGCGGGGAGACTGTCTTGCAGGCGCTGGTTCTCCGCGAGCAGTTCCGTCAGCAGTATCTCCCGTTGCTCCACCGCCTGCGCGGCGATCCACGCCAGGCTGAGTTCCTGGCGGATCTGCAATCGCTGCAAAACCAGCGCCGCGCGCTCTCGATCCACACGCGCCTGCGCACTGGCGACCTGGGCGTCGCGCTTGGCCCTGTTGGGCACTTCCTGCATGAGCGCCAGGCGCTGCATCGTCATGGATTCGCGCGTCATGCTCCAGCGATCCATGCCGCTGATGGGATAGTTTTCGATGCCGAGCGAGAGCTTGGGGTCGGGCAGCGAGCCTGCTGCCTTCTGCACGGATTCGGCGACGTTGACCTGCAACTGCTGCGCGCTTATGCGCGGGCTCTGCTGCTCCGCGATAAGGCGTGCCTCAGCAAAATCGAGGGCGTAGGCCACAGGCGAAACAAGCGCACTGCCTGCCAACGCGATGCTGATAGCTTTCAGACGATGCAATCGCATCGAGGCCGGCGTTGTGCCTCGGCCGTACGCTGACGGGCGCCCCTCGGGAAGGTCTGATCAAAGCGCTCTGATGCTTGGATTTCAGCGTCAAGGCGCCAAGTCGACCTCGATATGATGGATTTTGCGCCGTTTCTGACGCTTTTCGACGGCTTTCCCCGTCCAACAGACGGATTTACCCCGTCGGCAGCAACAGACGTCGCCGCGCCATCCACAGATTCGACAGCGCGAACAGCGTCAACACCTGCGCCGTGTTCTTCGCCAACCCGCGATAGCGCACCTTGGTGTAACCGAACTGCCGCTTCACCACTCGGAACGGATGCTCCACCTTCGCCCGCAGGCTGGCCTTGAAGTGCTCCCAGCGTTCGGCGTATTTGCGATCACGCTTGTTCTTCATCGCACGAAGCTTCGACGGCTTCTCCGCGATCCAGAACGCAGCCTCCACGCCTTGCAGCTCCTCGCGCTTGTCCGCGCCCGTGTAGCCGCTGTCGCCGCAGATTGTGTCTTCCTTGCCGTGCAGCAGCTTGTGCACCTGCGTCACGTCGTTGACGTTCGCCGCCGTGCACTCCACGTGGTGCACCAGGCCCGACTCCTCGTCCACGCCAATGTGCGCCTTCATCCCGAAGTGCCACTGGTTGCCCTTCTTCGTCTGGTGCATCTCCGGATCGCGCTTGCCGTCCCTGTTCTTGGTCGAACTCGGCGCCGCGATGATCGTGGCGTCCACGATCGTGCCGGCCTTCAAGCTCTGGCCCTTGCGCGCCAGGTGCGCGTTCACGCGCTCCAGGAGCTGCGGCGCCAGATCATGCGTCTCCAGCAGCCGGCGGAAGCTGAAGATCGTGGTCTCGTCCGGAATGTTGTCCAGCCCGCTGAGGCGGGCGAAGCGGCGCATCACCGCCGTGTCGTACAGCGCCTCTTCCATGGCCGGGTCACTGAGCGCGTACCACTGCTGCAGGAAGTGGATGCGCAGCATCGTCGCCAGCGCGTACGGCTGCCGGCCACGCTGGCCCATCTTCGGGTAGTGCGGTGCGATCAGCGCCAGCAATGCGTTCCACGGCACAACCTGCTCCATCTCCGCCAGGAAGATCTCGCGTCGCGTCTTCTTCCGCTTGCCCGTGTGTTCCGCGTCCCCGAAGCTCAGCTGCATCGTCGTCATCCGTCGAACCTTGCGCTATTGTCGCCGAGGAATTGTTCAGAGCATCCCTCGGGGGCGCCAAAAAAGGGAGTAAACATGGTTGTCCTCGGAATTGGTGTTCACGAAATCACGTGGTCTGCCGCATCGGTGCGCGGCGAGCACGGACACATAAATCAATTCCGCAGGACTTGGAACGTGAGGTAGATCGGCGGAAAGCCCGCGCGGGGATTGGGAGGAATGTAGGTAACGTGCCGCCTGAGGGCTACCCGGTCGAGAACCAACCCGGGCAGCGAGTTGGCGAGCCACATCACGTGCGCCGCGAGAAACTGAATGTCCAGCCCCTGCCATGAAAGCGCCGACTCCCGATCGCCACTGCAATGAGCGTGGCACAACTGTGGCGCTTCGCTGTCCATGGAATCAGGCATGCCGGTGCAATCCGACATTGGCAACTTGTCAGCCTGCTGCATCGAGATCGTGGCACGCATTTGCGTGGTTTCCACAGATGCCCTCGGGTCTGGCTTGGGACAGACGTACATCGCCATCGCAACCTGCGAGAAAAGCAAGGTTACGACTAGGCCGCTGGTAATCCAGCGGCTCCATCTTGCGAGAAGGCGCCTTAAGCCGATCATGTGGACATACTATTGGAAGTTGTGGGGAGTTGAATTGATCAAGGTCAGTTTCCAGGATGAATTGATGCGTCTGGACGGCGCCTTGGCCCGAACCGGCATCCACTGCAAATCCACCGGCAAGGGCGGGCACCGCACGTGGCTGTCATGCTTTACGCGCCTCGGCAACTCGCAAGGCTCTAAGCTCAAATCGATCAGCTACAAGATTCGTCTGTCCCGAGAGTCGCTGCAGGTGCGTAATGACCTCGTAGGGGCCATCGGCTATTGGACGCGTGCAGATTCCGCACTGGCTAGCGGTTTCGATGCGTGATCGCGAAGAAATCCCTACGCCATATCCAGCTGCGACCCAGAGCAACAACATCTCAAAAGAACTGACATGCTGGACATTCGGCCTTTCCGTTGATGACATGGAGGACAGGTACTGGTCCAGCGAAGGAGAATATTCGGCCTTCCATCGAAACACGGAGTGCTCCTTAAGTTCGTCTATTCTGATTGACTGCTGCCGGAGCAGTGGGTATCCCAGCGGCGTGGCAAGAGCTGTCGCCTCAAACCAAAGAGAAAGACTCTTCAGCGAAGAATCGCTCACCTGCTTCAGAGAAAGGCCGACGTCGAAGCGCCGTTTGTAGAGGCCTGTAATGAGATCGCTCGTCGTAACCTCATTAAATTCCATAAAAACTTCGGGCTCCTCCGCGCGCTGCAGGGCAAGCAATGCAGCTAGGTTCGAAGAGGCCACACCAGGCGCTATGGCGAGCCTGAGCTGTGGGCGTGGGCTGGTGGCGTCGTGCATGAGAGGCCCCAAGAAGCGATAAGACAAGGATGGAAAGTCTTCATGATAGCTAGTTTGAGTTAAACTTAACGTGGTTAAATTGTCGGGACTGTTCGACGCTTCCAAGGATGGAGAAGCGAACTGTCCGACGAGGCCGTCCCCCAGGCACTACCACTTTCGACGCCGAGCCAGCGTTGGCATTCGGAGCGGCCGTTCGTGTCGCCCGCCTGACGCAAGGTATTGCTCAGGAAGAACTGGCTGCGAAAGCAGGGATCGAGCGATCGCACATGGGCAAAATAGAGCGTGGGGAGCACATGCCCACTCTCGCTCTGATCTTAAGAATCGCCGCCGGACTCAAGCTTAGTGCTGCGGAACTCGTCAGCGCAGCCGAACGCAATCTTCGTGCTGCGGCGCACGATTCAGATGGGCATTGACGCTTTAGTCATCCGGAGGTCCTCGCAGACGTTCCATGAAGCGATCCAGCGAAACCGATGAGTTGCTGCTTTCTGGCCGAAGCAGATAGGTTGTGATTACCGCCGTGTCCTGCGCCAGAGGGCGAATCACCACGTCCGGCCTCTGGCTGATGGGAATCTTGGTCGCTGTCATGAAACCAATCCCATAGCCTGCGCCGACCAGCGTTAGCATCATGTCCAGCGACGACACTTCTTCGACAACGTTGAGCCTGTGTTCCAGAACCTGTAGCAGCCGATTTAGTTCTCGGCAGTAGCCTTCGCAGGCCAGTTTGTCGCACAGAACCAGTGGGTGACCCTGAAGTTCGTTGAGCGGAACTTGCTTGTGCGCAAGAAGCGAGTGCCGCGCTGGCACGGCGATCACAATCGGGTCTCGCCAGATCGGTTCAGCCACGATGCCTTCGCCAACATCCGCCGCGTGTGCAAATCCGATCGTGAAGTCGCCAGACCGTAGGCCCCGTATCTGCTCGGTCAGCGGTACCTCGGAGAGACGTATCTCGACCTCGGGCTCTTCCGCGCGGCAACGAGCTAGGAACGCCGATAGTCGTGGGTCCATCGCACCATCGGAAATTGCAATGCGCAGGCTGCCCCTCAGGCCCGCGGCAATGGCTCTGGCATTCTCACGCGCTTGCTCCAGGACAGTGAAGAGTCGGCGGGTGTCCTGCAAGAATGCCGCCCCCGCCACGGTCAGCCGTGTACCCCTGCGGTCGCGGTCAAACAGCGTGACCCCAAGCTCATCTTCCAATTCCTTGATCGCGCGAGACAAGGGGGGTTGCTCTATATGCAGCCTCTCGGCCGCCCGCGTGAAATGCAACTCCTCTGCCAAGACGACAAAGCATCGTAGATGACGCAACTCCATAAATCGGGCTCCTCGCAGGTTCTCATTCGCGCAAGATGTCCCGTGGACGAATCACGGTGGATGTGGAGGCTGGATCCATTCCAGGGAAGTTGATGCGCTTGACATCGCAAAAACTGGCATCTTGAGCGCTCGTGGTTGCTCGTGACGCGTCCCAATCGCGCGCGCCCAATCGGGGCGCGCGTCTCTGTCACACTGTGCAGAAGCTTTGAAAAGCACCGCACACCCGCGGCGTCATCCGCCGTGCTCTTTTTGTAGCAGCGAGCCGAGGCGAGCGACTTCATTGCTGGTGATCGCGATGTTGCGCCCATCCTTCGTCGACACCGAAGCCCCGACATTGAGATAGACGGCGCGCCCGAAGCGGCTTTCCTGTGCCATCTTTCCGTCCTTGAAGATGTACAGCGTTCCCCCGTCAGCCAAGGGAACCATCTCCTTGGCTGCTTGGGCTGCTGCATGACCGGCGAAGGCTGGCACGGAGAGAGCGCTCAACAGGGCGGCAATGACAATTTGCGATTTCATGATCGACTCCTTTGTAAAAACGACGACAACTTGCGCCGCGTCGTTAAATGTAGAAGCAGGCGGTCTACAGAGGGCTTACCCGTGCATTACATTCAATTCATGCGCTGTCATCTGCCGCCCATGAAGGATTAGGTTCCAGTGGGAGACAAGATGCCAAGCCATGCAACGCTCGCCAGAACCAAAACGGCCAAGGTTGCCTCCGTGAACAGACTCTGCCTAAGCTTGATGACTGCCTGTGCGCGATTGCCTGCCTTCAAAGCTGCCTCCAGGCTCGGGCTCAACCGATACCGATTGGCAGCAGCCAACGCCAGCATGCCTGCGAAAAGCAGGAGCTTTACCATCAGCAGCCGGCCATACAGCGTCGAGATGAGCGGATCAAACGATGGTCCGGCGATCAACAGGTAATTGAGAGTTCCACTCACGACGAGTGCAGCCACGATCGCTGTACCTATGCGAGCAAAGCCATTCGACGTCCGACTGAGGACCGCTACCGGGTCTTGCGCGACATCCCGCTTGTGGGATGCCAGCATCAAGAACGCCAACAATGCGCCCACCCAAGCGCCCGCTGCCCAGAGGTGGGTGATATCCGACGCAAGATGGATGTAGCCGCGAACGCCGTCGTCCATGGCGCCGTGGCCTGCCCACGCAAGGGTCGCCAGCGCCACGCCGGTGGAGAGCGCCATCACTGCAAATCGCAAGGTAGCGTTCAATTTCAACATTGCGACGAGCACACACACCAACAGCGCGAGGATGCGAATGCACCAGGCGATGCCCATGTGCGTGCCCGTAATGAGCATGTCGAAAACGTGCGTTGACAGCTCCGCGTAGCTTTGGGCGCCGGACATGGCCTTGGCCATGACCGTCATGCCCCACATCGACAGGGCAATGCCGATGGCAGCGGATGCGCCAATGAGGACGCGATAGCGGCGCGAGATCGTCGAGGATCGCTCGTCGTTGCCCAAAGCATAGAGTCCGAACATGGCGACGCCAAACGCCGCCGCCAGGTCCAGATAAAGCGCCAGGCGCAGGACGATGGTCAACCAATCCCCGGCCATGGGCTTACTTCACCTTGAAGGTGACGTTACCCGTGATCGGATGCGTGTCCGAGGAGACGGCACGCCATTCGACGCGATAGTCGCCGGGCTGGAGCGCCTGTGCTGGCGTGATGACCATGGTCTTGCCGTCGCCGGCACCCGCGACGCTGGCGTTGATCTTCATCGGGCCATGGCTCGCCATTCCCGGCATGCCAGTCATGACAAGGCTCGCGGCGGAGAACTGCGGCACCAGCGTTTCGGAGAACTTCAGCTCGATGGTGGCTGGCGCGGAAACCTGCGACTTGTCGGCTGGCGTTGAAGACACCAGCGAAGGATGCGCGAATGCGGCGGTGGCGAACAGACCAGCAGCGATCGGCGCGACGAGCTTGGCGATGAAATGTGAACGGGTCATAGAGATTTCTACCTTGATGTGTGAGGAGTGGTTTAAGAACGAAGTGCCGAGATAAGGCTTGCACCTTCGCAACGGCGTGGAACGAAAGAAACGGTTCGCTGGGCGATAGCAGGCTCCTGTAGGTTCAGAAAGAAAATCCGGTCACAGTCGGCTCGCTCTCAGGCGCAAGGCGTTGCCAACGACCGACGCCGAACTCAGGCTCATCGCCAATGCTGCGATCAGCGGCGACAGCAGCCAGCCCGTGAGGGGATAGAGAACCCCGGCGGCGATGGGGATGCCCAGCGCGTTGTAGAGGAAGGCGAACATGAGGTTCTGCTTCATGTTGCGCACGGTACTCACCGAGAGCGTGCGAGCGACAGCGATGCCACGCAGGTCGCCCTTGACCAGCGTGACCTGGGCGCTGTTCATCGCCACGTCGGTCCCCGTTCCCATGGCGATGCCCACGTCTGCCTTCGCCAAGGCCGGCGCGTCGTTGATGCCGTCTCCGGCCATGGCGACGATGCGTCCTTCTTTCTGCAGCCGCTCGATCAACATGAGCTTGTCCGCCGGCTTGACCTCACCATGCACCTCGTCGATGCCTAGGCGTGCACCGACGGCTTTGGCGGTGGTCTGCCCGTCCCCGGTGGCCATGATGACCCGCAGGCCCGCAGCCTTCAACGCGGCCAGGGCCTCGGGGGTGCTGCCCTTGACCGGATCGGATACGGCGAGCAAGCCCGCGAGCTGCCCGTCCACAGCCAAGTACATGACGCTTGCCCCTTCGCCGCGCAGAGCTTCGGCCTGGGGTACGAGCGGTTCCACCGATACGCCAGACTGTTCCATCAGCACTGTGTTGCCCAACGCGAGTTGCCGGTGCTCAACCTTTCCGCGCACGCCGATGCCGGTTCCCGATTCAAAGCTCTGAGGCTTCACGAGTTGGAGGCCCTGGGCACGCGCGGCCTGCACGATGGCGTCGGCCAGGGGGTGTTCACTGCCCTGGTCCAGGCTGGCCGCAAGACGCAGCACCTCATCGTTCGTAAAGCCGGGTGCTGCGACGACCTGATCGAAAGCAGGTCGGCCTTCGGTCAGGGTTCCTGTCTTGTCGATGACGAGGGTATCGACCTTGCGAAGATTCTCGATCGCCGCGGCATCGCGGAATAGCACGCCCTGCGTGGCGCCACGGCCCGTTGCGACCATGATCGACATCGGCGTGGCCAGACCCAGCGCGCACGGGCAGGCGATGATCAGAACGGCCACCGCATTGATGAGTCCATAGACCCAGGTGGGCTGCGGCCCGAAGAATCCCCATACAAAGAGCGTCGTGACCGCAATGGCAACGACGGCCATCACGAAGTAGCCGGCAACGACATCGGCCATGCGTTGCATCGGCGCCTTGGAACGCTGCGCCTGGGCGACCATCTGGACGATCTGCGACAGAACGGTGTCCGAGCCGATCCGCTCCGAACGCATGACCAGCGCGCCGCTGGTGTTGAGTGTGGCCCCGATGACCTTGTCGCCCGCGCGCTTGCTTACGGGCAGCGGTTCGCCGGTCAGCATGGATTCGTCAATCGAGCTGCTGCCCTCGTGCACGATGCCATCCACCGGCACCTTCTCGCCGGGTCGGATGCGCAGCAGATCGCCGACGTGCACATGGCTGAGCGGCACGTCTTCCTCGCTGCCGTCCGCATTGATGCGCCGCGCGGTCTTGGGCGCCAGCCCCAGCAGCGACTTGATGGCCGCCGAAGTCTGGGAGCGCGCCTTGAGTTCCAGCACCTGGCCGAGCAGTGTCAGCGAGATGATGACGGCGGCGGCCTCGAAATACACGCCGACCCGTCCCATGGACATGAAGGAAGCTGGAAACACTTCCGGCGCAACGGTTGCCACGACGCTGTAGATGAATGCCGCACCCGTTCCCAGGCCGATCAGTGTCCACATGTTCGGGCTGCGGTTGACCACGGACAGCCAGCCGCGGGAGAAGAAGGGCCAGCCGGCCCACAGCACGATCGGCAACGACAGCACCAACTCGACCCAGCTCTGTGTAGCCATGTCCATCAGGTGTAGCCGCTCGCCCAGCATCGCCAGCGCCAGGACCACGAGCGTCAACGGCAAGGTCCACCAGAAGCGACGCGAGAAGTCACGCAACTCCGGGTTGTCGTCGTCGAGGTCGGGCAGCAGAGGCTCCAGCGTCATCCCGCACTTGGGGCAGATTCCCGGATGATCCTGGCGGATCTCCGGGTGCATCGGGCAGGTGTAGATTGTTCCGGGTGCGGTTGGCGATGCCGCCGGGGCCGGTGAAATCGCGGTGCTGGCATGGTGATGCGGTGCATGGCCGCTGCCTGTGCCTATGCCCGCGCCACCGCTGGCATATCGCGCCGGATCGGCGTCGAATTTGGCCTTGCATCCGGTGCTGCAAAACAGGTACGTGTTCCCCAAGTGCGTGGAGCGGTGCTCCGACGCCGCCGTGACCGCCATCCCACACACCGGATCTCGTGTCGAGGCATCGGGCTGCGAGTGGCTTGAGGGCCCGCCCGCATCGTCACTTCCAGCATGGCTGGCGTGATGGTGGTGGGTATGCGTGCCGGACGTTGTGGCACCCGCCGCCATGCCTGCGTGCTCATGTCCTGAAGACTTGCTGGGTGAATTCATAGTGACAAGTGCCCTCCGCCGTTAACCGTTGGTGTCTGGTGATCGCAGCAGGCCGCACGCGCGCAAGGAGACAAGCGCGGCGTCGCGTGCTCGCACGGTGCGAGTGCCTCGACTCATTGCTTCTGCTCCTTGGAGGCTGCGGCACCTTCCTCACCCTGACGCGCGGCATGATCGTGTCCGCCGTGGCCGTGACCACAGTGCATGAACAGGTGCATCAGCGGACAAGCCGCCAGCAGCAGGAAGGGGAGATAGCCGGCAACATGTGCCGTGTGCTCCTTGAGCAGGAAATACGCGGCGACAGCGGCGATGATGAGGAACGCCACGCCGTAGCGCGATCGCCAGAACCGGGGACGATCGCTGGGGGTATGTGTGTGCTGATGCTGCATGGCATATCTCCACGGAGAAGGGTTGATGGATGGTCAGCGATGCGACTGATAGACCGTGCTGCTACCGTTTTTCCCGATCAGCAGCACGTCGTAGGCGTCCTTGCGTCCACCATAGGCCGGACCATCCATGCCGGGCGAACCGACCGGCATGCCGGGCGCCGCAAGGCCGATGGCCTGCGGGGCTTCGCGCAGCAAGCGTTGAATGTCCGAGGCAGGCACATGACCCTCGATGGCATAGCTGCCGATCTGCGCCGTGTGGCACGAACCGTACTTCTGCGGGATGCCCAGCCGCGTGCGCGCTGCCGTGTTCCCGGTGTCGAGAACCTGCACATCGAAGCC
The DNA here is from genome assembly GCF_056486185.1 of Stenotrophomonas sp. 28608_Sma. Lineage (NCBI taxonomy): Bacteria > Pseudomonadati > Pseudomonadota > Gammaproteobacteria > Lysobacterales > Lysobacteraceae > Stenotrophomonas > Stenotrophomonas sp. 28608_Sma. The sequence goes on from NZ_CM151308.1 coordinate 1,646,088, forward strand.
TGCGCCTTGCAGGTGTGAGACCCAGTCCTTGCAGCATCCGCAGCTCGGGTCCTTCCAGACCTTGGCAATCGGTCGGCTCTGCGCCAGGCTCGGTCCTGCGAGTGCCATCACCAACAAGCCAGCGATCAATGCCTGGCGTCTCGGCACTTTGCCCTGGCTTCTGTCGTAGTGCATGTTCATAGATTGCCTCTCATCAGATGATCAAACCCGCTAGGTTCTAGAACCAGAATCGCACGCCAGCCACCCAGCGCGTCTGCTGCGCGCGGCCGCCTTCGGCACGCACATAGTCCGCGGTGCGTCCGAAGCTGCCCGCCCGTTCCACGCCGATATAGGGGGCGAACTGGCGACTGAATTCATAGCGCAGGCGCAAGCCAGCAGACGCTTCGGCCAAGCCCTTGCCGATACCGCGTTCCGGGTCGTCCTTGCCATAGAACTGCAACTCGGCGCGAGGCTCCAGAATCAGTCGCTGGGTCAGCAGCAGCTCGTAGCTGCCTTCGACACGCAGCGCCGTACGTCCGCCACTTCCCACGTAGCCCGTCGCCTCCAGCTCGAACCAGTAGGGGGCGAGGCCCTGGATGCCGAAAGCCAACCATTGACGGCTCGGGCCTTCGCCGTTATCCACCCGAATGCCGAGCTGGGTGTCCCAGTACGGTGCGACGGCGTGCCCCCAGAGAAGCTCGGTACGCGATTCTTCGAGCTTTCCTTTGGCGATATCGCCTTCGGCCTTCACGACGGCCTTGTTGTAGGTCGTCCCATACCACGCCTGGAGGTCGTAGGCCGTGGAATCGTCCCCTTTGCGCGTGAAGCGGCGTTCCAGGGTTTCGCCGCGCAACGAGAAGAACCTGTGTTCGTCGGCCAGCATCAGCCGCGGCACACCGGGTACGGCGTAGTCGCCCGATCCCAATGTCAGGCCATTGGAGTAGCCATGCGGATCGCGGGCGTCAGGAGGCGCCGACCCGCCCTGCATCTGCATGTTGCCGTGATCCATGGCCGGGGCCGCGGTCGAGCCGCTCGCCGACGCCGCGTGACCCGCGTGCGGGTCGGCGGCAGGAGCCACGGTCTGAGTGGATAGCGCGGCCGTTTGAGAGTCGGCCTGGCCGTGCGCAGCATGGTCGTTCTGTGCTTGTGCCTGTGCGGCGACGCTTACCAGGGCCAGTAGCGTCGTGGCCAGTGCGCGAGTGGGGAGTGCTTTGGACATTCTTGGTCTTCCTTGTGCGCTGGGTTCAAGACACCACGACTTCGCGGAACATGCCGGCATCCATGTGGAACATCAGGTGGCAGTGCCACGCCCAGCGGCCGAGCGCGTCGGCTGTCACCAGGAAGCTGATGCGTTGTGCCGGCTGCACCGGCAGGGTGTGGCGGCGCGCAAGGAAGCGACCGTCGGGGCTTTCCAGCTCGCTCCACATGCCGTGCAGGTGCATGGGATGGGTCATCATGGTGTCGTTGTGCAGAATGACCCGCAGCCGCTCGCCGTGTTTGAAGTGCACCGGCGTGGACTTTCCGAACTCCAGCCCGTCCAGGGACCATGCGTAGCGTTCCATGTTGCCCGTGAGGTGCAATTCGACCTCCCGGCCAGGGCCTCTCTTGTCCAGCGGCCCCGACGGGGTATGCAGATCCGCGAGGGTCAACACGCGCCGACCGTTGTTGCGCAGTCCAATGCCGGGGTCATCGAGGTTGGTGCGCGCCATGTCAACGCGCATGTCCGTGCTGGCACCATACTCGGTGCGAGCGTGGCGGGCAGTAGTGCTGGGCACGGCCAGTCCCCCCGCAGCCGCGGCGTGTTGGCTGTGATCCATCGCCATGCCACCGTGGTTCATGCCAGCCATCGCCCCATGATCCATCCCGGACATCGAACCCGAGCCCATCCCGGTCATCCCGGTCATCCCGGTCATCCCGGTCATGCCCGTCATGCCCGTCATGCCCGTCATGCCCGTCATCCCGGTCATCTCCATGGCCTGGCCGGACCCGCCATGGTCCATGCCCCCCATCATGCCGCCCATCATGTCGTTCATGGTCAGCCATTCGACCGGATCGAGGGCAGGCACGGGAGCTTGAAGACCTTCACGCACGGCCAGCGTGGCACGCGCGTAGCCTGTCCGGTCCATCGCCTGGGCGAAGATCGTGTAAGCGTCATCCCGTGGCTGGACGATCACATCGACGGTTTCGCCCGGACCGAATCGGAACTCATCGACCGTCACCGGCTCCACGTCAACACCATCGACGTGCACCACCGTGAGTTTCAGTCCGGGAATGCGTACGTCGTAGAAGGTGTTGCCCGCACCGTTGACCATGCGCAGCCGCACGCGCTCCCCCGGTCGGAACAACGCCGTCCAATTGCCGGCGGGGGTGACGCCGTTGGCCAGATAGGTCAGCGTGGCGGCGGACAGATCGGCGAGATCCGTCGGATTCATCCGCATCTCGTTCCACATCTTGCGCTTGTCGATCGCAGCGGCCATGCCGTCGCGCGAGGCGTCCCGGAAGAAGTCGAAGACGGTAGGTTGGTTGTAGTTGTAGTAGTCGCTTTGGGACTTGAGCTTGGTGAACACCCGCATCGGGTCTTCGTCGGTCCAATCCGAGAACAGCAGCACGTGGTCACGGTCGGCGCGGATGGTCTCGGCGCCAGCGGGGTCGATGATGATCGCCCCGTACATGCCCGTGAGTTCCTGGAAGCCGGAGTGCGAGTGGTACCAGTAGGAGCCGCTTTGCTGAACCTTGAAGCGGTACGTGAAGGTCTCGCCGGGAGCGATGCCTTTGAAGCTAATGCCCGGCACGCCATCCATCTGATACGGCAGGATGATCCCGTGCCAGTGGATGGATGTGGCTTCACGCAGCTTGTTGGTCACACGGATTGTGACGGTGTCACCCTCGCGCCAACGCAATGTCGGTGCCGGCAGCGAGCCGTTGATGGTCGTAGCCACGCCTGGCTTGCCCGTGAAGTTCACGGGCGATTCGGCGATCACCAAGTCGAACTCGGTGCCTTTTAGCACAGGGGCGGCACCGCGCGTCGCGGAGCCTTGCTGGGCAAATGCCTTGAACGCCGGCGTGGACAGCCCAGCGAGAACGCCGCCGGCGGCTAACCCTTGGACGAAACGCCGACGAGAAAGGCCCTGTGGGGGCACGATAAAAAAGGGTGAACGAGGCGGCATGGCCTGAAATCCTCCATAGATGACTCGGAAGTCGTTCTAAACGCCACCCCATCCTGAGCGGCACAGTTCGACGCAATGCAGGTCATGCTATGGGTTGGGCACTTTCCACCGAATGACCCTTGAATTACATTCATGTAATGTTCGTGTCATGTTCGTGGAAGCTGGCAACCAGTAAATTGCTGATTGAAGTGGATGAATGCGTACATCGTGAGCGGCTATTTTTCTGCGCCGCAGCGATTTCATGGGACATGCGATGAAACTGCTGGTCGTTGAAGACGAGAACAAGACGGCGGATTACGTCCGCCAAGGTCTCATGGAGGCGGGATTCGTAGTGGATCTGGCGCGCAACGGATTGGACGGACACCACCTGGCCATGGGCGAGACATACGATCTGGTGGTCTTGGATGTCATGCTGCCGGATGTCGATGGCTGGCGCATCGTGCGTGCCCTTCGAGATGCCGGTAAACAGGTCCCTGTACTCTTTCTGACGGCGCGTGGCGGTGTGGACGACCGTGTCAAGGGATTGGAACTGGGAGCGGACGACTACCTCGTCAAGCCATTCGCCTTCTCTGAGTTGCTGGCGCGGGTGCGGACGCTGCTGCGACGCGGAAGCGCTCCGAGCCAGCCTGATCGCATCCAGGTTGCCGATTTGGTACTGGACTTGGCGCGCCGACGTGCAACGCGCGCTGGCCAACGCATCAATCTCACCAGCAAGGAGTTCGCGTTGCTTGAGCTCCTGGCCCGTCGCCAGGGGGAAGTCCTTCCACGTTCTCTGATCGCGTCGCAGGTATGGGACATGAATTTCGACAGCGACAGCAACGTCATCGATGTAGCCATCCGCCGCCTACGCGCGAAGATAGACGATGCGTTCAATCCGAAGCTCATCCACACCGTGCGTGGAATGGGATACACGCTCGATGCGCCCGATGATGCCCCTGCGCCATAAGCCGCGGCAAAGCCGTCCAGCGTCGCTTGCATTGAGGGTCACGGCCCTGGTTGGTATCGCCACGACCTTGGTGTTTCTTGTGTTCAACTGGGTCATTCTCCGGTCGTTGGAGCACCACTTTGCTCAACAGGATGCCCACGAACTGGAGGCAGTGACAGCCGCTTTGGCTCAGCCCTTGCACCAGCTTGCAAGTGACATCGCAAGCGACGAACTGAAGCAACACTTGGCCAACGCAGTCGCAGGACATCATGGGATGACGTACGGCGTCTACGATGGGTCTGGCAATAGCATCTATGCCACGCCCGGTCCTGACCTGTCGAAACTTGACAGTAACAAAAAGTTGGTGAACCGCATCACCGCTGACGATTTGATCGTGTGGCACGAGGATCAGAGGTCATATCGAGGTGTGGTGGTACAACTGCCTGCTGACGATTCAGCGGCGTCCGGCTACCGCATCGTCGCCGCCATGGACATCGGCTTTCATCTCGACTTCCTGGCGGAGTTCAAGCGCATGCTTTGGTGGGCAACCGGCTTGGTCATGTGTCTGGCGCTCGGTGTGGCTTGGCTGGCGGTGCAGTGGGGCCATCTGCCGATTCGCAAGGTCAATGAAGAGATTCGGGCGATTCGCTCTTCAAAGCTGGATGTGAGGTTGGATCCTCGGGATGTGCCGATCGAACTGGCGGAACTGGTATTTGCCTTCAACGATATGTTGGCGAGAATCGAGGAAGGCTTCACCCGGCTATCACACTTTTCCGCAGACATAGCGCACGAGTTGCGCACGCCCGTCACCAACCTGGTCACGCAGACTCACGTAGCGCTTGGCCAGCCGCGCAGCAACGAGGAATACAGAGAAATCCTCTATTCAAATTTGGAAGAGTTTGATCGGATGGGACGCATGATTGGAGACATGCTGTTTCTTGCCCAAACGGAAAATGATCCCCGCAACTTGCGCTTGTCTACAATTGATCTGTCCGAATTGGTGCGGAGTCTGTTCGACTATTTCGAGGCGCTGGCAGAAGATAGCGGCATTACGCTTGGCGTTAAAGGGGCGATCGGCAGCATAGCGGCGGATCGGGAAATGCTCACCCGGGCGCTGAACAATCTTCTCTCGAACGCAATTCGACACACTCCTCGCGGGAAGAGCATCACGGTCTTGCTCTCGCAGGATGAGCAGTGGACAACGATCAGTGTGGTCAATCCCGGTGAGAAAATTCCTGAGCCCGATCTACCAAAGCTCTTCAATCGATTCTACCGAGTTGATCCGGCACGGCAACGAAATACGGCGGGCGCCGGTCTTGGCCTTGCCATCGTGAAATCGATTGCGGAGGCGCATGGTGGTTCTGTTGCCGTGACCTCCAGCGAGCTTGTCACAAGATTTGACTTGGCACTGCCCCATCTGCGGCAGTAGTCCGGGTGAGCTTCGGTGCCGGATAGCCGCATTCGGAGATGCAATGGCGCAGATCCTTGACCCTGAGGCATCGCTCGTCGAGATGAATCGTTGCGCTTCCCGCAACATAGTTGGCATCCGCATTATGGACGCCGTGAAGATACAGCAGCTTGCGGCGCACTCCCTCACCGCTCAGGCTCGATACAAGCCCTCCGACTTCAACGTTGATCGACTTCATGAATGCTCTTTCCTGTTAGCTGTATTTGTGGTGTCAAGGAGCGAATCGGCCCGAGTCCAGACAGTCCTGCGAGAACTCGAAGACAATCTCCCGGTCGGGAGCGATGACCTTATGCTTCTTGCCGGCGTAGTGCAGCCCAGAGACGGGAGAGGCGCTGCCTTGTTCCATCATCGCTGCGCTCATCGGGCCTTTGGCTCTGTCTGAATAAAGGTGCGCTTTGGCGGCAATAGACTGCCCCGGCGAAATTGAGGAGGTCATGTTGACGCCCCTTGCTTTCCTGAAGTCTGTTCGCAGTGTCTGGTCTCACCCAACAGGGATAGATAGGGATTGCTCGGAGGCGTTTCCGAGAAAAGCAGGCTCGGATCTTCCAGAAGGTATCCATGCAGACGGCGGGATTTTCTAGGCCCGGTTACTTCACAGGTCCAGATGTTCAGGCCGTTCGGTTGCTTGCGATGCAGCTGCAGCCTCTCGAAGCGCTTTTGTATCCACTGCCAGTCTTGCTGGCTCTCCTGCTTGGCCAGCGCGCTGACTTGCGGATGCTCCTGCGCATAGCGCTGGAATACGCCGGGGCTGACCAGGTAGGCGGTGCCGCTCGCGGTATGCACGAGCGCTTTCGCGTCGTTGATGATGAGCCGGCGGGAAGCGATGCCTTGTTTCAGCCACGCCATGAAGTGCTCTCCGGATGGCGCTGTCGTGGGCTTGGGCGCTGGGGACGAACGCTGAGGTGCGGTCAAGGTCGTCGCTTCAGTACGCGCGGCAGACACCGGCTCCGAAGGTGCTTCAGCGTCCTGCCGGGTTGCGGGTGAATTCACCATGCCCACCATCGAAAGCATGTCTTCCATGGCGTCGGGCAGCGGTTCACCTTTCGCTGGACGAGAGGGGTTACCTCCCTCCCATGGCGGAACCTCTTGGCCCTCCGAGGCTGACTGCGCTCCGGCCGGCGGAGTAGTGGCTGACACATCGGGCCCTTTGTCCGTGGCCGCCGCGTCGATCGCCACTGTGCCGGCGAACAGCGCCGGCCTCTCGCTTGGCTCCCAGATCAGCGCGGGCCCGAGGCGCAACAGCGTGAACGAGTGACACCAGCCGGTGGAACTGGTCACGGTCGCGCGCCAGATCGCCTTGCCGTCGGGCGTCGGCTGCAACATGCCGTGATCCTGGAGGACGTTGAACACCGCGGTGTTGTTCGCAGGAATGCCGTCAACGCCTTGGGACAGCAGGTGCGCACGCAGTTTGTCCGATACCGTCTTGCTCACCAGCCACAGCGCGTCCTCGGTGAGCCAGCCATCGGAGGCTTCCGGCTGGTTCAGCTTCAACTGTTCCTTGAGCAGGTAGCGCAGCCCGTCGAGCAGCTTGCGTTGCAGCGCGTGCTTGGGAGCGGCCATGGCGCGCGCCGGATCGCCGCCCAGTTCCTGGGCCACGGAAGCGCGGTCGGCCTGCACGACCAGTTCGCCCAGCACACCGGCGTGCTCGTACTGGCCGGCCAGGACGTAGAGCAGCGGTCCCCACAGGTCGGGATAGCCACTGAGCCAGTCCAGGAGTTGGGTATCCAACAGTTGGCGGTAGAGCAAGCCCGTCGCCGCGCTGTGCAGGTGGTATTCGCGATCGTCGCGGTAGCGGAAGCGGTACGGCTGGTGCAGCGGACCGTACCACGGGTGCCACAGCGAGCCATCGGCCAGTTCGACGTGCAGATCGACGGCGATCTTGCCGATGTCGTGCAACAACGCGGCATAGGCGACTGCAGCAGTCCAGGCCTCAGCCTGCGCAGCCTGGTCCTCGGGGCTTGCGCCGATGGGAAGCAGATGGGACTGCCGCAGCTTCAGACTGTAGGCGACGATTTCCAGGCCATGGTCCAGCATGCCGCCGGGGTAAGCGTGATGATGCGCCTCGGAAGCCGGGAAAGCCTGGACCAGCTCGGCGTAGCGTTCCAGTGGCGCCCGGTACAAGGTGGCGAACTGCTTACGTGAGAGCGACGTGCGCTGCCAGATGTGCTCCAGCAGCTTCTGCCGGCGCGGGGTGGCCAGCAGCGATGCGGCCGACTCGGGCCGCATCAACCCTTTCGGGAGGTCGGTGACCGATGGTGGCGTCGGAGCAGCAGCAACCGCGGGCCGTTTTCGCTGGAACAGAGAGAGCATGCGGGTGTCCTGTCGCGGGCCGAGCGGGGAGGCCTTTTTGCCTTTTCGGGATAGAGCCTTTCCCCTTGCACCCCATTCCCTTGCCATTTCGACCCTTTACAGCCTTTGGGTATAGGGCGACGGGTGCTGACCGTCCACCGCCAATGCGGGTTGCAGCAGGGCCGGATTGATGCAGGAAGGCTGGCTGTTCACGCCCTACGATGGGCCGATTCTTGGACTCGGAGAACGCCGTGAGGCTTCACGTTGACAAAGTAAGGAAATTTCCTTACCATGCGGGTATCGCAATCAGGAGAGCCGCCATGCCTGCCATCCACGAAGTTGCCACGCTGACCTCCAAAGGCCAGATCACGCTGCCCAAGCCCATCCGGCAGGCGCTCGGCGTCGATGCCGGTGGCAAGCTCGCGTTCGATCTGCGGGGCAGCGAAGTCGTCGTCACCCGCGTCGATGCCGAGCATGAGGACCCCGCCATCGGCGCATTCCTGAGCCTGCTGGCCCGCGACATCGAAGCTGGCCGGAACGTCCAGGGCCTGCCCGAGGATCTGGCCCGCGCCATGCTGGAGCATGCTGGCCACGGTCTGGACCTGGACGAGGAGATCGACGGGAAAGTGGAACTCTGATGCAACGGCATGGCTGGACGCTGCTCTTCCACGACTGCGTGATCGAGCAGTTGCAGAAACTGCATGCGACCGCGAGGCGCGCGCAGGAGAACGACCCGACGGGCTTCGAGTCCAATGCCAACGTCAAGCTCTTCCGGGCCTTGAGCCAGTTGATCTTGGATGTGGTGCCAGGCGATCCGGCACGCGACGAGTACCGCCAGGGCAACACCTTGGGACCTGCCCACCGCCACTGGCGAAGGGCCAAGATCGGACGGCGGTTCCGGCTGTTCTTCCGGTATGACTCGAAGGCGAAGGTCATCGTGTACGCCTGGGTCAACGATGAACAGACCCTGCGGTCTTCGGGTAGCAAATCGGACCCGTATGTCGTGTTCGAGAAGATGCTCGGGCGCGGGAACCCACCAGACGACTGGCATGCGCTGATACAGGCAAGCAAGCAGGATTGGAGCAAACTGGAATAGGCATCGCTCAATAGCAGGAGACGACCATGAACACCACGACACGCATCCGTACCGCAGAACGACTCGGCCGCACCTTGGGTCGCGGATGGCGTGCCTACGTGCGCGGCGAACGCCGGGCATCGAGCTGGTTGGTGTCAAAGGGGGGGGCGGCGGCCGGTGCCACCGCGCTCGTGTGGGTGGTCAAGCTGGTTGCGCTCGGGGTGCTGCTGTACACCACCTTCTGGCTGGCGGTGTTGCTACTGCTGGGCGTTGCGGCGGTATGGATGGCTGGCAATTCGGCTAGAGATGAAGACCGCTGGACGCAACAGGATGAATTGCGCAATGGCGAGGCGGGCTTTGGCCTGTATTCTTCCAATGGCCAGCGGCTCGACCCTCACGACCCGAACGATCCGTTCGATGACTGAGGTTTGGCCTGTTTGTCACAGAACCTTGCCGGCTACCTTGTTTACACCTGACCCGGCGCTATCACGCGTTTCCTTGGAGCCGACAGCAAGGTTCTGAGCAATCACCCCAGCCTTAACTCCGACCCACCCCAAAGCAGCGACCCAAAACGTCGGCAGGACCAGAAACATCGTGCCTGTGACGAACATCAGGAGCATGTCGCCGAAGGCGTTGTTCAGCCCCACCAGCGGGTCGAAGTTGGTGTGCGGCCGGTTCCAGCCGAACCCCCAGCCATAAAGTGCGTCCAGGATCGTCGAATCGATCCAGCGCGCAAGCTGAAACCAGAAATCCGTGAAGAACAGCGCGAACTGCACGACGCTGACCGTGACGACCGTCTTCAAGTCATAGGTGCCCACGACCAGCACGAGCGGGATGCAGATTACCAATGCCATCTTGAGCAAGGCGAGCACCATCGGCAGCGCCTGCCGCACGACGTCCATCGCGGGAAACGAGGCAATCGCGCCAACTGCCATTCCAACGTCTCCCGTAGCCCGCGTCACGATGTTTGGCAAGGTCTTGTCGATCTGGCCGCCGTAGTCGGTATAGACGCTGCCTTGGTTCAGCTTCTGCTGCCGCGGTGACGCGATCGCGCGGATCACCGAATTGTCCACCTCGGCCCGGCTCAGGAAGCCAGCCCAGCCCGCCAGGCGATTGAGCAGGCTCGGGTCCACCTGTCCCAGCAGCCGTGCCCGCAGGCCATTGCTGCCATCAGCCCACCATTGCCTGCAGGTCGGGTAGCCACCGCCACTGGATACCTGGGCCAGCCCAGCGTCGCGGTTGCTGTCATAGGGCCAGTCATCGCGCGGCGTGCTGGAGCGATACGTGTCGTAGTACCCGTTCGTGTCGGTGAAGAACCGCGATCCGATCCAGGTCACGTCGTGCATCTGCTGCTCATCAAGTTGAGGGCGCTGCATGAACAATTTGGCCCGTGCAGGCCCATAGCAATCCCGAGAGAAATCCGCTACTTCCTGAGCCAGCACCGGATCATCGATGCGCGTGGCGTCGATCTCCATGCGCATCTGCCGCAGGTCCGTGCCGCACGGGATTGCCGCCACCGAAGCGCCCGTGACGGCGCGCGAGAGCGCGTGCATGAACGCCCACCACACCGGCACCTTCGCCGACTGGTTGTTGATGGTGCTGAAGGACTGCGACCAGCCGGTATCCGCGGGCTGCGCCACGCTGACCTGGCACTGGGCCGAGCGCGAGCTGTCGTACTGGATGGTGTTTAGGTCCACGTCGATGAACGGAATGCCGGCGAACATCACCACCACGATGGCGACGAAGACCCGGTTCTCGATGCGGGCGGCGCTCAGCACGCCTTTATTGCCCTCGTCGGCGCCTTCAGCACGAGCTTTCAACCACTCCTGCACGACGATGGCGACGAAAGGCAGCGCGAATACCCCGCTGGATACGAGGGCCGCCCAGATGCCGTTGTTGACGATCCAGGAAACGAGTGTGAGGTAGTACTCCAGGTAGTCGGTCGTGAAAAGCGTCATGGCCTCGATCCCCTCAAGCGGCCTGCATCAACAAGCTGGCTTCCAGCACGACGATGGCGACGACGCCCGCGATCTCGCTGCGCATCAGGCGGCGCCGTGCCTGCCCATCTGCCCCGTCCTGGTCTTCGCGCGCCAGCAGCCGGCGGCGCATCCAGAGCCACCCGTAAACCGTGGCCCCGTACAGACACAGCCGCCACACGAAGAAGTAGCCCGATGCGGCCGCGAGCCACCGCTCCCATCCGGCCACGCTGCCGACCAGGTAGATGCCGGCGATGTTGGCACCCACCGCAGCGGCGACGAGCACCACCGCCCACAGCAGCGCCGTCGCCGCGCGCCGGCTGAAGAGCCAGCGCAAGGGGCGCCAGGCCATGCGCTCCGCGTTCATGGCCTGGCTCCGGGATTGCCCTTCTGCAACTGGTCAAGGCGGTCGGGTACCGGATCGCCCTCGTAGATGCCGCGCGAGCCGGCCGCCCGCGTGCCGTGGCGCTGGATGATGGCCATCGGCGAGTTGTTCGCCAGTTCGCGCCGCAGCTCCAATTCCGTCTTCAGGTTGCGGATCTCCCGGTCGAGCGTGTCGCTCTCATGGTTCACGGCCTGCACCGCAAGTTCGTTGGCTGCGACGTTGGGCTCCTTCTTGCCCGTGAGCAGCGTGCGTTGGAGCAGGAGCGCCTTCTCCAGCACCGATGACAGCGCCACTTCGGACGCGAGGCGCCGCGCCAGCAGGTCCTGGTCCGGCTCGTCGCGCAGCGCCTCGATCACGCCGCGGGTGATCGGCAGCGACGTGCTGCCGGCCTCGCGCAAGTTCTCGAAGGTGGTATTACGCGTGCCGGAAACCAGCTCCTGCAAGACCTCCAGCTTGGCTTCGTACTCCTCCTGGATCAGCGGCGTCAGCCCGACGCCGGGCACCGTCTCGGTCTTAGTGCAGGAGTCGCACGTGCGCTGCACCTGCTCTCCGAGGGCGCGCGTGGCCCATTCGGTCGCCTGCTGCGGCGACGTCCAGGTCTGGCAGGACAGGCTCGCGCAACTGGTGGACGCGATGGAGGAGGTGTCCGTCACGCCGCGACCGTTGACCAGGTTGTAGCCCGCGCGGGTGACGTCGCCGACCACCCGGATGGCGGACTGGCCCGCGCCACCGGCATTGCTGCCGCCCACCCAGGGCACGCCGTCGTTGCCGCGGCGCGTCTCGGCCTGCTCGACGGCCGATACGGCATCGTTGCTGCCAACCGCGTCACGCAGGGCCATGCCTTCGGCCATCTGGCTCCAGCCAAGCTGGCCACCCGCCGTCTCGGCCATCTTCTCCGCCATGGCGCGGCACGTCAGCTTGGAGCGGTCGAAGTCCAGCCGCGCCTGCAGCACGCCGTTAGTCAGCAGGTTGTACAGGCCCGGATCGGCGCGCTGAATGATCAGCGCCGGCAGCGATGCAACCGCGCTGGTCGCGCTCTGGATCACGTTGCTCATGATCTGCTGAAAGCCGTTCGTGATGCCGTTAAGCTGATTGCGCAGCGTGGTCTGGATGCTCATGTCGCCGCAGATCAGGTTGCTGTTCCACCCCACGCCGACCCCGATGGAACGCATGCCGGCCGCGCGGCCCATGGACACCGCACTGCCACCGCCGATCGAGTACATGACGTCATCGCCGAGGACGGGGCCGCTGTTCTGGTATCCGACCTGCGCCCACGCCATGCCGCAGACCAGAGCGAGCGTGCCGGCCAGCGCCGTCGGGCGCAGCAGGCGGCACGCCTTGGCGGAAAGGTTCATCGGTTCAGGACGCTTCATCGTGGCACCTCAGAGGAAATCGACGCTGCCCAGGAACACCTGACCGCGGCGTTCGCAGCACGCATAGGGACGCCACAGCGCCCAGGCGTAGTCGCCTTGCTGGGCCTGGGTCAGCGTGCCGCTGTGCGGGAACACCACGCAGGTGTTGGACAGGCGCGGCGTCAGCTCCTGCCACTTGCCCGTAGAGGCATCACCCTCCATCAGCTCGCCGGCCGGCCAGTAGCCGTCGCGGGCGTTGGCAAGCAGCGGCTGGTACACGTGGATCTGCCCGCGGCGCGTGACGACATCGCCCGCGCGCTGGGCCACCACAGCCCCGGATTTTTGGTCGTCGGTCTGGTGCAGGAAGCCGCCGCGCGGATAGACGTTGCCCCAGAGATTCATCGTGGTGCGCGCACCGACCTCGCGCATGCCCGGAATCAACGCCTCCGGGTAGGCCATTTCAGGCACGTTGTAGCGCCAAGCCAGCGTGTCCAGCGTGCTGAGTAGATACGGCATGAAGGCCGTGCCCGCGCCTTGGCAGAAATAGCCCGACGACGATGCGAACTGGTTGAATACCTCGCCGCCAGGATGGCCGATGACATCGCTGTTCTTGAATTTGGCGAGGTTGTTTTCGTGGTCTTCGTTCGTGGTCCCATCCCCACCTGCCTGTGCGGATGGGTTGGGCGTGCTCATCGCCTGCACTTCGACCCAGGGGTTCTCCCCGGTGTTGCTGTAGCTGGAGACGACCGCATCGGGCACGTAGTGCCGGACCTTGGTGGACGTGCGCACCGTGCAGCCCGTCCAGGTGCAGTAGAGCCAGTAGCAGATGCCCACCACCCGGTATTCCAGGCAGTCCGGCGACATGACGGAGGACACGATGGTGGCGGTGTTCAGGGCGTAGCTGCCGGTGGCGCTGACCAACAGCAGCGAGGCCACGGCGACGCGCAGGCGGCGCAGCAAGTCGAATGGGCGATGGGTCACGGCTGCGTCCTCCGGTACTGCTCGATGCGGGACACCGCCCGGGCCACGTCCGGCTCGCCATAGACCACATAGCGTTGATCTACCACGACGGCCGGGATGGCGGCGACGCCCAGGCTCCATGCATCGGCGACGCCCTGGTAGGCGGTGCCGATGCGGCGCTGAAGATCGGTGCCGCCTTGGTTCAGTCGTTGCCGGACGATGGCTGCTGCCCGCTCGGGGTCGGCCGGCAGATCCGCGGAAAGCTCGGCCTCGATCCGGGGCGCTTCGTCCAACTCGATCAGCCGCTCGCCGCCGGCGGTCTTGACCGGGTGGCGGCTGTCGGTGACGACCACCACGTCGGCGGCGAAGGTGGCCGGGCTGAACACGGCCAGAGATGCCGGCAGCGCCACGGCCAGGCCAAGGGTTCGCCAGCCTGGTGCGAACCGGGTAAAAGCTGCTGGCATGTCATGCGCCCCGGAAGTTGATCAGGGCCATAGTCAAACGCCGAACCCCACGCGGCCCCAACAAACAATGCGCATCGCGGCCACCCCGCATACCTGCTTGCGTCGCTGCGAAGAAAAAGCGGAGGCCGAAGCCTCCGCGCTGATCAACGAAGCAGTGCAACCTTTACAGCAGGCCGGACTCCGCAAAGGAGAACGGGGCACCCTGGCCGACGATGATGTGGTCCAGTACCCGCACATCGATGAGCGCCAGCGCGACCTGCAGTTGCTGGGTCAGCATGCGATCCGCGCTCGACGGTTCGGAGATGCCCGAGGGGTGCTGGTGGCTGAAGACCACCGCGGCGGCATTCAACTCCAGCACACGCTGCGCGACGACACGCGGATAGACCGATGTCGAGTTGATCGTGCCCCTGAACAACGGCTCGTAGGCCAGCACCTGGTGCATGCTGTCCAGGAACACAGCGGCGAATATCTCATTGGGCTCAGCGACCAGTTTCAGACGCAGGTAGTCCCGCACAGCGGCCGGTCGGCTGAGGCACGGTCCAGCTTTGAAGATCCGTCTCTCCAGCAGCACGATGGCTTGCTGGATGATCCAGTCCTCGTGTTGGGTAGCGATGGCGGAAAGCGACTCCAGGTAGGAGTCATTGACGACGAAAGACATGGCGAACCTCCAGACGGTGAGATCGGAGGGCGCGCGCCCTGGGAGGGCAAGCCCTCCTGGGGAACGAACAAGGTGCATCCATCACCGCGGTAGCGGTGATCGTTCGCGGCCAGGACGCGAGGCGAACGGGTTGCGGTCAGCGCAGCGGACTGCGCCGTAGCCTTGAAGACCGGGGCTACCTGGGCATGTCGCCGACGACGTCGGCAGGCATTTCCGATGTGGGTGTGGTGGCGGGATCGCCGGCGGCGAGCATGTCCATGGCTGACAGCAAGGCATCGCCCTCGATCGGACCCTGCAGCAGGATCGCCTTGCCGCTTTCGCGATCGTGCAGCCGCAGCGACGGCGTGGCGGTCACGCCGCTGTTCGTGGCTTCCGCAGTTTGGGTACGAATCGCCGCGTCGGGCCGCTCGCTCGCGATGCACTGCTCGATGGCTGGCGTCAGGTCGGGGTAGCGCAGGTCCTCGGGCAAGCCCTGGCCGTCGCTGCGCGTGTGGGCATATACCCACTCGACGGCTTGCCAGAAGGTGGCATGCCCGCCGGCTTCGCCGGCGCATTCCGCCAGACGCGCTTCGGCAGAAGCGGCCGGTTCATGTGCGGCCAACGGCAGGTGGTGCCATTGCAAGGCCACGTCGGCATTGCCGGCCACCCAACGTTTGAGCACAGGGAAATAGGACCGGCAGAACGGGCATTCGAGGTCCGCGTACAGCGTCAGTGTGAAACGACCTTCCGGATTGCCCATCTGCCACGGAGGCCCTGCCACCTGTGTCTCGCTGACTGGCGCCGAAGTCTGAGGTGTGGACCCGCCTGGCGAACGGGACACGAGCCAGATCAGCAGCAGTGCAACCAGCACTGCAGCCAACGCCCACGGCCAGCGGGTCCCCCAGCGCCGACGGCGGAACGCCTGCACCTGCATCGGGATGGAAGGATGTTTGTGTTCCATGGCGTTCTCCGGCTTACGACAGTTCCAAGGCGGGCGACTCGATGCCGCGTGCCTGGTCGATCTTCTCGGCCACCTTGAAGGCGGCTTCCAGCTCGGTGCAGCCGTATTGCTGCATGAGCTGGTAGCGCTCGGCCTTCTCCTCGGGTTCGGTCTGCGCAAGCGCGAGGTAAAGGCTCGGCGGCACCGCGCGGAACAACACTTCCATCGACTTCGACAGGATCACGCCCTCGGTGAATTTCCCCCCCTCCTTGCGCGCAGAAAGCATCAGCGCTTTCTGCGCTGGTGAGAGTTCACGGAAGCGTGCAATCTTCTCGACCTCATCGGGCGGCATCGACAGGCAGATCCACCACTCAATCATGTTGAGCATGGGCTCTGCGGCACGCGGCAGGTCGTCGATGTTCTGGGTCGCCAGCCAGAACCAGGCGCCCAATTTGCGCCACATCTTGGTAATTTTCACGACGTAGGGCGCGAGCAACGGGTTCTTCGTGATGATGTGGCCTTCGTCGGTCACATTGATGATCGGACGACCCAGGTACTGGTCGCGCTCGGCGATGTTGTTCACCGTGCTGATCAGGCTGATGTAGGCGATGGAGAGCTGCGCGTTGTAGCCCTCGCGGGCATAGGTCGCCAGATCCACCAGCGTGATGTCGGCCTCGGGCCACGGCGTGCCATCGCGGTCGAACATCTCGCCATCGGTGCCTTGGCAGAACATGTCCATCGCGTCCGCCATCTCCAGCAGCCGCATGCGCCGCATCTCGGGAAGCGTCGAGTCCTGACCGCGGGCGCGCAGCGCGTTGCGCACGTCGCGAGTGAGCACCGTGCGCTTCTCAGCCACGCAGTGTTCGGCGGCGTCGAGGATGCACTGGCGGATCAGCGAACGGTCGGCCCGCGTCATCCGGGCTTCCTCCTTGTCCTCGCCGCCGGTGATCATCAGCCGTGCCGTGATCTCCAACTCGCCCAACACGTCACGCTGTTCGTCTGCCTCCATGACCGAGGCATCCGGTGGCAGGTCTTCGTCCAACGCATCGGCATCGAGCGTCTGCACGTCGCTGGGTGTTTCGATCAGCCGGCGGGCATCCGCGAACGGTGCCAGGCTGATGCCCGATCCGGGGGCCAGCTTGACCCGGTTCACCGTCAGGCCCAGGCGCCTGGCGAAGTCGCTGAACAGCCCGAAGCTGTTGCCGGCTTCCACGATGAAGAGGCGCGGCCGGTAGATGGCCGTGACCTGGTTCAGCAGGTTGTTGAGCGTGGCGCTCTTGCCCGAGCCGGTGGGGCCGAACAGGAATAGATGGGCATTCATCTGCCTGTCTAAGCGGTTCAGCGGATCAAACGTGATCGGCCCGCCACCGCGGTTGAAGAACGTGTTGCCCGGATGGCCCGTACCCTGGCTGCGACCCCACGCCGGCGAGAGATTCGCCACATGCTGGGCGAACATCAGTTGGGTGAACCAGTTTCGCCGATCCTGCGCGGGGTTGTAGCAGCACGGTAGCCAGCGCAGATAGCTGTTGAGCGGCGCGACTTCATCGTCCTCGCGAACGGGCTGCAACCCCGCGTTGAGCATCACGTTGGCGAGGTCCAGACCGCGCCGGTCAAGCTCGGCTTCGTCGCGTCCGCGCAGATAGAAGGCCAGCGTGCCGCGGTAGAGTTTGTGCGCGCTGCCGATGAGCGAGCGCGCCTCCTGCACGTCCTTGAGCGTCTGCTCCGATGCCAGTGTTTCGCCGACTGCCTTCTTCGCCAGGTGGTTCAGGTGCGATTCGAGAATGTCCTGGGGCGTCGCCACCATGGTCAGACACATCGTCGTGTCCTCGGGCATCTGATCGAACAGCGTGTTGATCGCATCGCCCTTGCGGGTTTCGCCAGTCAGGTGTCCCGTTCCGGGCGGCATGCGCAGCCGGTCAGTGACCAACACACGGTGCGGTATGCCGTCGAAGTGCCAGGTGCCATGCTCCACGTCCGAGCGTGGCTGGCTGAAGAAAAGCCGCTGGCTAAAATCCCGCCCGCTCGCCAGTTCGATCTCGCCAGCCTCGGTGTCGGCGGGGTAGCGCGCGAACGCATAGAAGCGCTCCCGGTCCTCGACCCCAGGCCCGAGCAGCGTCGGACGCGGGTTGAACCAGCGCAGCAGCCAGTCATGGACGTCTGCCGCACCCAGGCGGCGAGCCTGGATGCCGGCGTTCGCCAGCCCGCCGCACAGGCGGTCGCAGACGATGTTCAGCATCTGCTCGGGTGTCTGGCCCCGGCGGTTTGCCTGGCCCTGTCCTTGTCCGGTCACGCGGCGATAGACGACCATGCGCACACGCCTCGTCTGGCCGCGCCAGCGCAAGCGTGTGACCACCGTGTCCTGGAACAAGCCACCGGGCTTGGCCACCGCGCGCAGATGGTGGGCAAAGAACCGCAGGTAGAACTCCGTGAACACCGTGCCACGGGCGCGCGGCTGCACGTAGTCGCGCAACGTCTGCATGTACTGGTCGAAGCTCGGTTCGTCCTGGGCGTAGAGCTGCAACACCCAGGGGTTCTCGTCCAGTTCATCGAAGCTGTCCTGGAGCGCGTTTTCTAAGGCGTCGCGGGCGTGCGCGAGCCAGCCGGGTTCCCGGCCCTCGGTCCCCAGCGGCACCAGCTCGAAGAAGGCGGCCACCGATTGGCCGTCCTCCAGGAGCATCGATTTCGACTCGGGCAAGAACTCCACCCAGGGCAGCAGTTCCACGAAGGACGGTGCGACGTCGTACAGCGCCTGCTCGTCGGCCTCCGTCGCCGGCTTGCGGCCCCGGACTGCCGAGCCGGGTTCGGGGATGCCGACCTGCCGCAAGGCCTCGACGTGGCGCTGCCAGCCGTCCGGCTGCTCATCATCACCAGCGCCGGATGCGGCCAGCTTCGGCGCGGCCGGCTTAGGCCAGGGAAGTTTCCACCGCATCAGTAGGCCTCCACGCGCTCGCCTGGCATGGCGTACTGGATGCGCTGGTTGAGCGGGAAGACCGTCGTGTAGCCCGGCACCGGCACGGGGTCCGTGCCCGCCAGGTGCGGATACACGTACATGACGAGATCGGGATTGGGCAGACGCTGGAACTGGCGGTGGACCTCATTGCGCGCGGTGCGCGTGTAGCGCATCTGCTCGACGGGTGCGACCTGCACGTCGGCGTCGGTCAGGGGCCGACGCAGGCTCTGGCGCGCATCGAGCAGCTGGCGGCCGGCGTTCCGTCCGGCTGCGCCACCGCCGTCGCCGGCCTCCTGCTGCCAGATGTCCATCATCGTGCGGTCACCGTGGGTCAGCAGCTTTTCCTTGCTGGTGGCGCAGCCGCCAAGCACCGCGACGGCGAGGGCCAGTGCCAGGCCACGGGCCAGGTTAGTCAAGTTCGAGTGCATGGCTTTCTCCTGCGCGGTGATCGACCTTGCGGCCTTCGGGATCGAAGTCGATGGCGAGCGGCTTTTCGAGGTGGACGGCAACCTTGGCGCCGGGCTGGACATAGACGGCGGCGAACGCCTGGCCGTACAACTTGTTGACCCAGGCCGACATGTCCCGCACGCCGCCCGCCAGAATCTGGCCGACCGCTTCCTGGCCGGTGATGCCCACGGTGCCGATGGAGCCGTCCGAGCCGACATAGGACATGCGGCCGCTGTCGCTCTCGATGAGTGAGGCCACACCGGCGCCGGCCGCGGTGATCAGGGCCTGCGAGCCGAGGTATTGCTGGGCGTTGCTGCGCCGCTCGCCGCTGACGCAAGGAATGCCGTGGGGATCGCTGATCCAGCCCAAGCCATCGCGCTGTTGGTTGTTCTGCTGGTTGCCCTCGCGGTCTTCGGGGATCGTGCGAATCGTGCCGTCGTGGAAGACGAACGTGATGCTGCGCACCTGGCCGCGCACGCACGAGAGCGTCCAGTCGCCCGAAGCGGTGCCGCTGAACACGGCGCCGGCCACGTCGGGAATGTCGATGCCATTGGCGGTCAGGTTGTCCGGCCCGACCAGAACTTTGAACGGATAGGGATCGTTGACCGTGCCGTCGATCGGCACGCGGCCGATCAGCGCTGTCATGGCGACCGAACCCATGAGCGTGGAGTTGGTCGGCACGGTGTAGACCGGCTTGGCACTCTTGACCCCGGCGGCGCGGGCGCCCGCGTTGGCCACGGTTTCCGCAGTGGTTTCGAGCGTGCTCTGCGCCGGGCCGAAGCTCGTGGGGAAGCTCATGCCGCCGCTCGCGCCACGCCCCCCGTTGCGCCCCTCGGCGGGCTTTGCGTCGTCCGGCTCGACCCACCGCACGCCGCCCTCCATGCCTGCCTCGTCGCCGCCCTGCAGCCCCAGGCCCACGGGCAGGTCCGCATGGCCGCCGCCGCGCCCGCCGATGCTGTCCAGACGCCGCTGCAGGTCGGCGAGCAGCCCTTCGGTCTGCTGGCGCGCGCTGGCCGCCTGCTCTTGGTCGCGGCGCAGGTTGGACCGCTCGGATTCGAGCGCCGAGTTGATGCGCTGGTCGATGGAGTTCTCGCGCTGGCGCAGTCGCTGGTTCTCTTCACGCTGCGACTTGTTGTCCGAGAGCGCGGTCTGAAGCTCGGTGCGCAACTGCTTCACTTGGGCAACGAGCGTCGCCACGGTGTCGCGCGGGGTGTCGCCTTCGATGCCCAGCGCCTTCATTTCATCGGGCGTGAGCTGGGCGCCGTTGTCCGCCGCGGGTGGCGCCGTGCTGCCTCCACCCGAGAACAGCCGGATACCGACGAACAGCACCAGGATGGCAACAGGGATCATCAGCCACTTGAGCAGGCCGTTACTGCGCATGGCGGGCCTCCTTGGTGTTCTCGTCGCCGTCCGGCTGCGGCAGATGCACGGCCGGGTCGAAGCGGTGAATCGCCGGCAGCAGCGACTGCGCGAGACCGCGGCCGCGCGTGACCAGGTACAGGACGGTCGTGTCCTCGGGCGTGCCGCGCGGGCCCAGCGCCTCGTGCTGGAAGGTGGCGGTGAGGAAATCGCCTTGCAGCACGCGCGGGTCGAGCGTGATCCAGCCGCCGCTGCCGTTGGTTAGGCGCACGGCAGTGACCCACTGGTCCTCCAGGCGCCACGACGCGAGTGCGACCGCGCGCACGGGCAGCGTTGGCATCAGTGTGTCCAGGTCGAGGTCGCGGGGCAGGTTGACCCGCATGACGCCCGGAAGCGGCTCGACGGTGCGCAGCGGTGCGTAGAGGTTCTGCGCGGCGAAGCGCGTCAGCACGACAGGGACCGGAGTTTCGCGCCGCGCGGTCCGCGCACCTGCTTGGCCCTGGGCGCGTGCCGGGGCCTCGGCACTGTCGGCCTGCTCGCCATAGCGTCCCGGTGCGCTGTCACCCTCGACGATGCGCACCGGCTCCAGCTCGGCTTCCCCGTCCTTGGGTGGTTCGGCTGCGATGTCCAGCAGGATCAGCGCGCCCGTGTCGGCGTCCTGCAGTTGCAACCGCGTGGGCTCGATCGGCTCGCTGGCGCGCAGGTACACCGCGCCCCCCGCACTCTGCACGCGCAGGCGTTCGCCCACGCCCGCGGGCACGCCCACGCGCACGTTGCGGTCGATGAACACGATGCGTTCCTGACCGACCTTCAGCGGCACTGCCAGTGGCATGCGTTCCCAGCGCAGGATTTCCACTGCATGGGCGACGGGTGCCGCGGCCACGGCCAGTAGCCCCAGCAGCGCGAGTACAGGGTGCTTCATGGGGTGTTTCCTCCTTGAGGCGCTTGCGGAGACAGGCCACTCGGCGCCGGGCGCGTCGGCTCCGGTGCACTGATGCGCTGGGGCGCGCCGTCGTAGCAGTCCAGCGCCAGGCCGAACGGGTTACGGGCGGGATCGACGTCCACCCGCGTGACCTTGATCGGATAGCGCACCAGGGCGCGCTTGACCTGCTCGGCGCCGTAGTACTCGTCCGCCGTGATGTCCAGCGTCACCACCCAGTCGCGATCGGACACGGTGCGCACGCGCGCCGTGGGGTCGTCGCCATAGCCGCGGCCGGGAATCTCGTAGATGCCGCGCACGCGCTGACGCAGCTCGCCCGTGGAGCGGCGGTAGTCATAGTCCGCCCGCAGGAAGGCCTGGCAGGACGGGGTGAGGTACGGCGAGAGCGTGTGGAGGTTGCGCGAGTAGTCTTCCTCGCCATTGGTTGGCCAGCGGTTCAGCGTCTGGAACACGTAGAACGTGAACGCATAGACCGATTCGGGCGGCACTTCCCACCACTTGCGGGTACTGCCAGAGCGCAGGTCGGGCGGGACGTGGATGGTCAGGTCGCGCGGCGCGCTCCACCAGCCGCCGCCCATGACCAGGGCGACGACGACCAGCGCGCCCGCGGCCAGCCGCAAGGTCTTGATGTGCGCCTGCAGGTGGGTGATCTCGTTTTTGAAGCGGCTCATCGCATGCTCCTGCGGGTGGACCAGAAGCCCGAGCGCGAGATCAGCACATGGCCACCCACCCAGCCGGCCATCAGCGGATGGCGCGTGGCGATGCGCCATTGCAGTTGCCGATACAGCCAGGTGTCGGGACGCCCACGCTTGAGGCGGCGCAGGATGCCGCCGCCGATGAAGACGCCGAGCGCCACGCCCAGGACGACGAAGGTCGGCGCCAGCGCGATCGTGCGGAACACCCAGGACAGCGGCGCGCCGACCAGCAGGCCGGCGGCACCGGACAGGCCGCAGCAAATCCAGAGTTCGTCAGCGGTGAGGCCGCGCACCACAACGGGATGGCGGTTGAGCCGGTGCGGAAGGAAGGTGACCGTTCCGTCCGCACGGACGTGCTGCTGCTCGGACATACCGGCCTCGCTTACAGGATGCCGGTGGCTTCGGTGAGCAGCCAGATGCCGATCACAAGCAGCACGGCGCCGATAGCGACCGTGAGGCCGAACTGGCCCCACGTCTTGCGGCCGGTGTGGATCTCCGCGTAGGTCCCGTAGGCGTGGTAGCAGACGCCGATGAACATCGACGCCACCACCAGCAGGGCCACGAGCATGATGATGTCGTAGCCGTAGTTGCGGATCGTCTCCATGATGCCGTTGCCGGTGCCGCGCGTGGGGTTCTCCAATTGCGGCAGACCTTGCGCGAACGACAGCGCCGGCAGCGCGGCGGCGCCCAGGGCCACGGCGGCGCGCTGGGCAAAACGGGAAGTGAGGTTGCGGTTGTGCATGGTCGGGCCTTTCAGGTCAGGACAGAAGGAAGAAACTCAGGACGAGGTACATCGCGACGAAGCGGATGCAGACGCCGAGGAACTGGCGCTGGTTGAGGCGGCTCTCGGACCACCCCACGTAGGCCGTTCGGATGGCCCAGACGCCCCACACGAGCAGGACCGCGAACACGACGCCGACCAGAACGGTCGCCATCGCGGAAGGCGCGATACCGCTGTTGGCTTGAAATGCCGAGACCTGGGCGCCGTTCATTGCTTGCCCTCCGCAGTCGTCGCCGGCAGCGGCTCGGTCGCCCGTTCGGTGCGGTATTCGCCGGCCAGTTCGGAGGGGGCGCGCGGTTGAGCGCGCGATGGCGTCAGGTGAAATTGGATGCCGGCGCGCACGCGCGCCAAGTCAGCCTGGAGCCGCGGGTAATCGAAGTGGTAGCGCTCGCCCGGTGTGATGGGGGTATGCGCGGCGCTGTCCGCGACGGTGCGTTCCAGCGCGTCGAGCTGGCGCAGCGCGGCGACCAACTCCTGGCGCTGCGCCGGGGACTCGGCCAAGGCCATCGGGGACCGGCCCAGCACGAGGGCCGTCACGAGAAAAGTGGGCACGCCGCGATGCGCGGCGCGCAGCCAGATCGAAGCCAACATCGCGCCATTCCTGTGTGATCAGCAATGGGTTGATCGTGGAGATCAGGGCTGTTTCAGGCCGCAAACAATAGGAACCCGGAAGCGACCGGATTGATGGCCTAGAGGTACTTTTTGAAGCTGCCCGCGGTCAGGCTCACGGCCAGTCCCAGCAAGGCTGCGCTGGGCAGCAGGATCAGCAGCGGATGCACCGAGATCGGCAGCGCGAGGTAGGTGATCCAGGGCAGCACGGCCAGCGGCATCAGGCTCGCTTTCGCGCGGTGGTAGATGAAGCCGGATTCCCGGCCCGCGCCGAACCGCCGCACGTCCCGCCGCACCAGGCCGTCGATCAGGCCGACGAATGCCGCAGTGAGGATCAGCGGCAGCGTGAGCACCAGGACCAGCAGGCGCACGAGGAACGTGAGCGTCGTGAAGGCCGCGGCGATCAGGTAGCTCTCGGCCCAGACATAGGCCTGGCTGATGTAATAGCGGAAGTTGCGCGTCGGCTCGCGGCTGGGCGCACGGGCGCGCTCGGCGGTCTGGCTCATGCGCTCCAGCAACCCCGAGCGCACGAACACCCACCCGTACCCGGTATCCACCAGCTCGTGCGCCGTGCGCCCGGGCTCCTGCACCACCACGCTGCGCGTGAAGTGGTTCGACAGGTGCCCGAGTTCGTACTGCAGCATCTGCTGGGAGTGGCGCCAGCCCTGGTCCTTCCAGAACAGGTGCATGCCGACGCACTCCACCACGATCGAGAACAGCAGCGAACCGATCAGCACCCCGAGCAGCCTGAACGGCAAGGTGATGGTGCCGACGATCAGCCCCTGGCGCTGGTTCTGCTCCCGCTGCGCGGTCGAGGCGGCATCCTTCATGGTGCGGCCTCGCCGGTGCTGTCGTCGGCGCCGGTGGCCACCGCGTCAGGCTCGGCCGGAGCGGCGTCATCCAGCAGGTCGTCGGGCAAGGCAGCCTCCTGCAAGGCTGGGGAACTGGTGAACTCCCACCATTGCGTGGCCTCGCTGTAGCTCTGACGCATGTACCCAGCCAGTTGCTGCAAGTCCGCCGGCATCACTTCATCGGGGTCAGGCGCTGGCAGTGGCATCCGGACCTTCCAGAGCTGACCACCCTGCAGCAGCGCGAAGCATTGGCCTTTGGGCAGGCCGACGACGTGGGATGGCTCGATCATCGGCACGCTCGACATGCTGATGCGGTCTTGCGTGTTGCTGGTGAAGTCCGTCGTCCCGCGGATGTCCGAGGCATCGGTCGCGCCGGAGACGATGGTGGTGGTATAGACCTCCACCTTGGGCAATTGACGGGTCAACAATTCCGCGGTGGCGGTTTCCCGAACCCGCAGCATGAACAGGTTGTTGAAGTTGCCGATCACCTGGCCGGCCTTCGCGCGGTTGCCGATGCGGGCCTCGATGTCCGAGAGCGTCTGCGTATACGCGGTCACCTGCAGCCCGGCACCGCCGCCCTTGTTGATAAGGGGGATGAACTCGTCGCCCATCAGTTCGTTGAACTCGTCGGCATGGACGTTGATGGGAATGCGCGTGCCAGCCGAGGCACCCGGCAGGCCGTCGTCGATCCCGTGCTTGTAGATGTGCCCGGCTACCGACACCAGGTCGGAGAACATGGAGTTGCCGACCGCCGCGGCGACTTCAGCATCCGACAGCGCATCCAGGCCGACATAGACCACGGCGCGCTTCCTGATGACTTGCATCCAGTCGAAGATCGGGCGCGCGTCAGACAGGTCGGAGTAATTCGGCGCCAGGAGTTGGGCGATCTTGCCGCTGGTGAGCTTTTCCAGCAGCGGCAGCAGCGATGCAACGATCTTGTCGAAGTAGGTCTTGTCGTAGCGCACCGCCGAGCGCAGGCCATCGAGCACAGGGTCGTAGTTGCGCGCCTGGGAGAGGTATTGCTCCAGCGCCACCACACGCTTCTCGCGCCCGATCATGTTCCTTGGGATGTTCTTCTCGTTGAGCTTGGCCTCGATCTGGACGATCACCTCCCAGGTCTTGGGCTCGGTCTTGGCGAAGTAGTGTTGGGCGTACTCCATGAACAGCGCGTCGATGTTGATTACGTGCCGCTGGATCAGCATGTAGTCCGGGCGCTGCCCCAGTTCCACCAATGCGCGCGCAATGATGTTGACGAAGCGCCATGCGAACTCGCGGAACGCTGCACTGTTGCCCTCGCCGGAGAGTTGCCCGGCAATGCGCGTGGCGACTTCACTGATGCGTCCGAAGCGCCCCACCGCGTTGTAGCGTGCAGAGAACTCGGGCCAGCCGAGGTGAAAGACGTAGAACTCGCCCTCGCGACCCGCTCGCTTGGCTTCGACGTACATGCGTTTCAAGAGATCCGCGTCGCCCTTGGGGTCGATGACGATCACGACCTCATGCTCACCGTCTGCATTCGTGCGACGGATGTCCTGGGTGACGAACAACTCGGCCAGCCGCGTCTTCCCCACGCGCGTGGTGCCCAGCACCAGCGAATGGCCGACGCGCTCACCCAGTGGCAGGCTGACGTCGACCTCGTCGGGTTCGATGCCGTGCAATCGCGGCAGGCCGCCTACCGGTGGCAGTGGCCGCACGGGGTTGAATGACACATCCCAGCCCGTGAGCCGTACGAGGCGAGACAGTGGAAACGGTGCGAACTCCAGCCGCTCCTCCAGGCGTCGCGCCAGCCGGTATGCCGGTGTTGGCTCGACGTAGCGGCGAAATTCCGGCCGGTACGTCTGCATCAGCCTGTGGGTGTGCTTCTGTTCCCACAGGAAACCGCGCCCCACGAACAGGCGCTGCTGGCTGACCGGCACGTCCCTGCTCGTCATCACGTAGCGCGGCAGGCGCCGGATGTTGCGGCGGTAGCGCAGGATCACCCGCGCATCGCGGTAGCGGATCGCGCCATAGGCGCCGAACGCCAGTGCGGCACCGACGCCCATGGCTGGGCTCAGCGCGAGCGACCACGGGGCCACCAGGGACAGAAACGCGGCGCCCGCACATGCCGCGACGGTGTATAGCTCCACCGCTGGGCGCAACAGGACTTCGACGGGCTGTTTCCCCGACATGGCCTCATTGCTCGATGCCGGTCGCCGTGATCAGCGCCGGGTAGTGCCGCAGGCCCAGGCGTTCGGCCAGATCATCGCCGGCCACGGGGGCCATCGGCACGCCAGGCGCCAGTGCGCGCAACCGCGCCAAAGCCTGCGCGGTCTCGACATTGACCACCAGGCCGACCGCGCCGCGGTCGTGCAGCGACGCCGCGTGACGGCGCAGCCAGGCTTGCGAGGTCTCATCGTCGCCGATGACCACGAAAGGCCGCAGGCCCGGTGCCTCGATCACGCGCCGCGCGACGAAGCCGGGCATCAGCTTCGCGCTGCGTACCGGCAGCATCGCTGCCTCGTCAGCGGGGGTGGCGGGAATCTGCGGCGTCGGAATGGGAGGCCGCAACGCGCTGTTGGCGCGTGGCTGCAGGTTAAGCGCTTCGTAGTACGGCAGCGCCGACGCGCCGCCGCGGTCCTCGACCACGATCAGCGGTTCGGCGGCATGCGCGACCAACGGCAGCGCCGCCAGCAGCGCGAGCAGGCCCCGCAGGGTCCAGAGCGGTTTCGTCATGGGGTCGACTCCTGACGCACGGCTCGCGCCGTGGCGATTGAGTGCGTGCCCTGCACGCGGGCGAGGTGTCGGGATACGCTGCGTCGATAGCGGGCGGCAGGCTCACCGCCCGCGGGCCGGTGGTAGCGGCCCATGGCCAGCAGCCAGTCTTCACCGGGGGTGTACTGCTCCTTGAGGATCTCGGCGGCGCTGGCGAGATTGCGGTACGGGTCCAACAAGTCGCAGGCATGGGTGTAGCGGTGCGGGTGGTAGCCCAGGTTGATCTGGCCCAGGCCCGCGTCGATGCGCGTGGGTGGCGTAGATCGCATCGCCTGCTGCAAACCGGCGCAGGCATCGGCACGGGTGGCGAAGCGCCGCGACTGGCCGGCGACATTCAGGGTCCACGGCCATGGGACGATGCGTCCATTGCGTCGCATGCCGCTCTCCTGCAAGGCCACGGCGTAGAGCACCGTCGAGGGAATGCCCGCGCGCTGTGCGGCAAGCTGGTAGGCCGGTGGCGGAACCTCCTGGGCATGGGCGGCGCAGGCGAACAGGCCCGCAGTGAGCGCCAGTGCGCGCAGCAGCGCCGTTACGGCTGGCGTTGCCATTGGCCGTTCACTTCGCGCACAACCGCAGGCAAATCGCCGGGCAGGCTCAGCGACAGCCAGCGGCCGCCGTCGTGGTTGAGCGTGATGCCGCCGCTGCGCACCCGGGCCGGGTCGATCTGGGCGCGCTTGGCCCAGTCGCGGATGCGCGCATCGTCCTGGCGGCTGCCGACCATGTAAAGGTCGAACTCGGCACCCGAGGATTGCAGGCGTTGGACGAGTTGCCCGCAAGCCGCGCAGCCGTCCTTGATGAACACTGCCGTGCGACCGCTGCCCCGCGCAGCGGCGGCGCCTGGCCTCTCGTCAGACAGGTTCACCCGCTGCATGCCGGGGTTCAGGCGCTGCCAGGCCTCGTCGTAGGCGCGCTGGTACGCGAGCAGCTTCTCCACGCGGCGCGCTTCGACTTGCACCTGCAGCTCTGCGTAGCGCCGCCGTTCTTCGTCGGTGCGCGCCTCGATGCCCAGGGCGGACAGCGGGTCCAGATTTGGCGAGTAGATGCCCAGCGGCCCATCCATCAAGTCGCGATAGCGCGCCCATTCCTGCGGTTGCAGGCCCCATTCGCCTGCCACCCGGTCGTCCAGGATGCGGGCGGCCAGCGGGCGCTCCTGGCTCTGCGCATTGCGGGCGGGGGTCGTGGCGGGCTGCTGCGCCCAGGCGGGCAACTGCATGGAGCCCAGCAGGAACGCGTACAGGATGATCGACGGCTTCATGTGGTGGGCTCCGGTCAAGGAATCGCCACGCGACGGGTCTGGTCGCCGGCCTGGAACACCGCGGCATTGCCCTCGATCGCCTGCAGGCGCCACGGACCCAGCGCATCACCCGGCAGCAGCACCTGGAGCTGATCGGGCGTGAAATCTCCGGCACTCGGGGCGACGGACACGCTGCGCTGACCCGCGCGCAGCTCAGCGCCGACGACACGAAATGGCAGCGGCGGCGGTTCGGACTTGGCGGTGGCCGGTTGGCTCGGGGTGCGCCGCTGGGTAGGCGCCGCTGCACGCGCAGTCGCTTGGCGCACCTTGATCTGCTCGACTTCGGTACGCAGCGCCTGAACGTCCTCGGCGGTGGCATAGCCACCCAGCGCCTGTTCGGCTTGAACGATGCGCGCCTCCATTGCCTGCCGAGCGTCTTGCAGGCCTGCGGCGGTGGCGGCTGCGGGCTGCTGCTGCAAGGCCCGCGTGGTCTCGGCCAGCCCGGTCACCTGGGCTTCGAGGCGCTGCAACCGGACATCGAGCTGCTGCTGGTCGGCCTGATCGGTCATCGTCTGGTGGCCCAGGATCGCGAAGACACTGAGACCCAGCAGCCAAAGCCAGAGCAGGCTTTGCAACACCACGGCGGCGGTCGGGCGCCGGAGCGGCTGTGCCGCGTTCATGGCTGGCCTCCCGCAAAGGGGAACGTCTGCACGGCCTCGGCAGCAGGCGGCTCGGACACCGGCTCGGCACCGGTGTCGCGACCAGGCCGCTCGAAGCAGACCTGCCGCGTCCGGTCATCGGCGTGCAGTTCCCAAGCCGGACCGGCCAGGGTGAGCAGTGCATCGCGCAAGGTCATGGGGCCGAGATGCAAGTGCGCCGCCGGCAGCGGCAGCGCGTACAGCTCGATCACCGCATGCGGGGTCTCGCAAAGCTGGTAGCCGCTGCGTTTGAGCACATGCCGCAGCCCGTCGCCGACCGTGGCGCGGACCTCCTTGGGCATGGACACGTCGATGGTCTGCACCAGCAGATCGCGCTGCGCCGCCATCGGCGCCAGCTCCACCAGGGTGTAGCGGCCATAGCGCACGACGGGAATGAACTCGGGCGGTGCAGCCTCGGGCGCGGGTGGGACGTCCTCGACGGTGCTGGCGGCCAGCGGCGGTGGCGTGGTCGCGCAGCCGCTGGCCAAGGCTGCGGCCAGGAGGCTGGTACCGACCAGACACCGGGATACATGGATTGCAGGCATGGCATCGGCTCTTCTGTTGCGATGCCGATACCTTGGCTGCGCGCGGCTGCGCGGTCAGTCAGAAATGCGAACTGGGGGGTGCCCGCTTTTGCAGTCCAACACATAGCGCAACCCGCAAATCCAACTGTGGTTTGCACATTAATTCTATAAATGTTGTATTATCGAATCATGAAAGAGGATCAAGCCATTTCCGCCTTAAACGCCCTGGCTCACACCCAGCGCCTGCGCGTGTTCCGCGCCTTGGTCGTTGCTGGCCCGGGCGGACTGACGCCGAGCACGCTAGCTGACCAGCTCGACGTGGCCCGCAACACCTTGTCCTTCCACTTGAAGGAACTGGCCCATGCTGGCCTCGTCAGCATCGAGCAGCAGGGCCGCAACCTGATTTATCGCGCCGAGTACGGCCGCATGGACGGTCTGATCGGTTACCTGACCGAGCATTGCTGCCAAGGTGGCGTATGCGAGGTTTCTCCATCCAAGACCTGCTGCTGACCATGACCGATACCACTTACAACGCCTTGTTCATCTGTACGGGCAATTCGGCCCGCTCCATCCTCGCCGAAGGCATCCTCAACGACATGGGCCAAGGGCGGTTTCACGCCTGGTCGGCAGGTAGCCATCCGAAAGGCGAAGTTCACCCGCTGGCACTCGCCACGCTGGAGCGGCTGCACCTTCCGACAACGGGCTACCGCAGCAAGAGCTGGGACGAGTTCGTGAAGCCCGATGCGCCGGTGTTCGATTTCATCTTCACCGTCTGCGACAACGCAGCCGGCGAGGCGTGTCCGCTGTGGCCGGGCAAGCCGGTGTCGGCGCATTGGGGCGTGCCTGACCCGGCAGCCGTGGAAGGCACCCTGGAACGACAAAGCAAGGCGTTCTTCGATACCGCCATGACGCTGCGCCGACGTATCGAGTTGTTCCTGTCGCTTCCGATCAAGAGTCTCGATGCCATGTCGTTGCAGCGTGAACTGCGCGACATCGGCCGCCAGTGAGGCCCGCCCGATGAGCGCAACCGATACTGCCGGCCCCGCGCCAGCAAACTCCGCCATGAGCGGCTTTGAGCGTTACCTGACGCTATGGGTGGCGGTGTGCATCATCGCGGGGATCGCTCTGGGCCAGTTCGCGCCCGCCGCATTCCAGGCCATCGGCCGCATGGAGATTGCCAAGGTCAACCTGCCGGTCGGCCTGCTGATCTGGGTAATGATCATCCCCATGCTGCTGAAGGTGGACTTCGCCGCGCTTGGCCAGGTGCGCCAGCATTGGCGGGGCATGGGGGTCACGCTGTTCATCAATTGGGCCGTCAAGCCGTTCTCAATGGCGTTGCTGGCGTGGATCTTCATCCGCCACGTCTTTGCCGACTGGCTGCCCGCCGATCAGCTCGACAGCTATATCGCCGGCCTGATCCTGCTGGCTGCTGCACCGTGTACCGCAATGGTTTTCGTTTGGAGTCGGCTGACTGGCGGTGATCCGGTATTTACGCTGTCGCAAGTGGCCTTGAACGACACCATCATGGTGTTCGCCTTCGCACCCATCGTCGGCCTGCTGCTGGGCCTGTCGTCGATCACGGTGCCGTGGGACACCTTGCTGGTGTCGGTGGGTTTGTACATCGTCATTCCGGTCATCCTGGCCCAGCTCTGGCGCCGGGCGCTGCTGCGCAAGGGGCAGGCCGTGTTCGACAGGGCACTGGAACGCATCGGCCCATTGTCCATCGCCGCGCTGTTGCTGACGCTGGTGCTGCTGTTCGCCTTCCAGGGCGAGGCCATCATCCGGCAGCCGCTGGTGATCGCCATGCTGGCGGTGCCGATCCTGATCCAGGTGTTCTTCAATTCCGGTCTGGCGTACTGGCTCAACCGCCAGGTGGGCGAAAAGCACTGCGTCGCTGGGCCATCCGCGTTGATTGGTGCCAGCAACTTCTTCGAGCTGGCCGTGGCCGCCGCCATCAGCCTGTTCGGCT
Source organism: Stenotrophomonas sp. 28608_Sma (assembly GCF_056486185.1). Taxonomy (NCBI): domain Bacteria; kingdom Pseudomonadati; phylum Pseudomonadota; class Gammaproteobacteria; order Lysobacterales; family Lysobacteraceae; genus Stenotrophomonas; species Stenotrophomonas sp. 28608_Sma. The sequence continues at coordinate 1,677,510 of NZ_CM151308.1, forward strand.
TCCATTCCGGCGCAGCACTCGCAACAGTGGTCGGCGTGCTCATCGAGGTGCCGGTCATGCTGCTGGTGGTGCGCGTGGTCAATCGCTCACGCGGCTGGTACGAACGCCGCGCGACCACTTCGTAACCTCCAAGAGGCATCCATGAGCACCATCACGATCTACCACAACCCAGCCTGCGGCACCTCGCGCAACGTGCTGGGCCTGATCCGCAACAGCGGCGAGGAACCGACCATCATCGAGTACCTGAAAACGCCGCCCGACCGCGACACGCTCCAGGCGCTGATCGCGGCGATGGGCGTGCCGGTGCGAGACGTGCTGCGCGAGAAAGGCACGCCCTATGCCGACCTCGACCTGGGCAACCCGAAGTGGAGCGACGACGACCTGATCGGCTTCATGCTCCAGCATCCCATCCTCATCAACCGGCCTATCGTGGTCACGCCGCTAGGCACGCGCCTGTGCCGGCCTTCGGAAGCCGTGCTCGACCTGCTGCCGCAGCCGCAGCGCGGCGCGTTCAACAAGGAAGACGGCGAGCCGGTGGTCGATCAGGACGGCCGCCGTGTCTGAATCTCGTCTCGACCTGCCGAACATCGACACGGCGCTGTTCCAGCAACCGGACACCGAACATCTGTTCGCGCCGGCACGGGCCACGCACGCGCCGCGCTTCCTGCTGCTCTATGGTTCGCTGCGCGAACGCTCGTTCAGCCGCCTCGCAGCCGAAGAAGCCGCACGCATCTTGCGGGCGCTGGGCGGCGAGACCCGATTGTTCAATCCGTCCGGGCTGCCTCTGGTGGACGATGCGCCGGCCGATCACCCGAAGGTCAAGGAACTGCACGAACTGGTGCAATGGGCCGAGGGCATGGTGTGGAGTTCGCCGGAGCGCCACGGCGCGATGACCGGCCTGATGAAGACCCAAATCGACTGGATTCCGCTGTCGGTCGGCGCGGTGCGCCCGACCCAGGGCAAGACGCTGGCGGTGATGCAGGTATCGGGCGGCTCGCAGTCGTTCAACGCCGTCAACCAGATGCGCGTGCTGGGCCGCTGGATGCGGATGCTGACCATCCCGAACCAGTCCTCGGTCGCCAAGGCGTACCAGGAGTTCGACGAGGCCGGACGCATGAAGCCCTCGGCCTACTACGACCGCGTGGTGGACGTGATGGAAGAACTGATGAAGTTCACGCTGCTCACGCGCGACGTGGCGCCGTATCTGGTGGATCGTTACAGCGAGCGCAAGGAAAGCGCTGAATCACTGTCCAGGCGTGTACGGCAAGGTGCAATTTGACGCTGCGAGGCGCTGAAAAAAGAGCCGACGACCTCTCGGTCGTCGGCATTGCGTGAAGTTCAGGCGGCGACCAGTTGCCGGGCCAGTGCGACCTCGACGGAATCACCATCCTGGTTCAGGACATCCAGCCCCGATTCGGGCACGTCGCCCGAGGTGGACTGCGAGACCATGATCTTCTTGGCCATCAGTTCCAGGCAGGTCATCTGCGAAGAACCGGCGTAGCCGAGGTAGATCACGCGCACCGGCAACTTCTGCCCGATGCGCCAGGAGCGGCGTGCCGCCTGCTGGAGCGAGTACACGTTGTAGCCCGACTGCATGAACACGATCGTCGGAAACTCCAGCAAGTCCAATCCCGTCTTGACCAGCTCGGGATTGGTGATGAGCACGTCGATGCCACGATCCAGTTGCTCAGCGATCCAGTCTTCGCGGCGGCTGGCATCCACGCTTGCGCGCAGCACCGCCACCTTGAAGCCTTCTTGCTCCAGCAGCACCTTCAGGCGCGACGTGGTGTCCCGCGTGCCGGTATAGACCGTGTAGGCCAGAACCTTGCGGCCCTGCGCCTTCTCCGCTTTGCAGATGTCGATCAGCTCACGCTCCTTGGGGCTGATCTCGAACTCGTTGAACTGAGCCGGGACAAACGCCAAGGTGTTGCGCGTGCGCGGATGCACCACGGTCTCCGACCGGAAGCAGCAATCCGGCCAGGCCAGCAGCACGTTGAGGACCACACCCAGCAAGGTCGTATCGCGTCGCGCCAGAGCCTGTTTCAGCTCCGCGGTCAGCCGACCCGCCAGATCGCGGTAGGCCGCGGCTTGCGCCGTGTCCATCGCGACTTCACGGAACTCCTCGTCATACGGCGGCAGGACGTTGCCACCGATGTCCTTGAGCTTGAGAAAGATCGTGAACGGCAGGATGCAGCGCAGCACGCCCTTGGGGCCAAACCCCGGGGCCTTGACCGTGCGCACCGATACCTTGGTGCCCTTGGCCGTCTTGTGCGCCGTGCCGGTGCTCTCGGAGTAGATGTCCTTCAACACCCCGTGATCGCGCATGAACGCCATCGCAGCCGAGGTCATGCTGCCGCTCGTGGTCGGGCGGTAGCCGTCTTCGATCATCCGCCCCGGAAGGGCTCGGAACAGCAGGTGGAACAGGTCGTCCCCGTAGCCGCCCATCAACGTGCCGGTCAGCAGCAAGGTCTTGCGAGCCTTCGCCGCCAGCACGCCCATGGCCTGGCCCTGGGCACTGCCCCCGTTCTTGTACTCATGTGCCTCATCGGCGATGAGCAGGTCGAACGTGCCTTGCGGCAGGTAGCGTTTGATGAACTCGGACGGCTGATAGCCGCCCTCGCCAAAGCCGAACTCCATGTTGGCCATCGCACGTTCCATGCGCGTGGCCTGACGGTCGGAAAACACCAGCTCGCCGTTGCCATCCATGAGGTTGATGAACTCATGGATGTTGTCGCCGAGCATCGACGCCAGGAACCCGTCACCGAACTTTTGCATCAGCTTCTGCGCGGTGACCTCTCCGATGGTCGGTATGCGCTTTAAGGCTTTGAGCACGGCCGAGGACTGGTCGCTGCCGGACAGACTGCGCGGGCGGATCAGTGTCCACAGGGGCGCGGCGCAGTGGCCGCACTTCCTGCGGCACTCCTCGGCTTGGAGCGCGATCGGGTTGACCGGCTCGCCGTCGAGGTCGGTGATGACCGTGCCGCAGTCCGGGCAGGCCGCCACGTCGCCGTGGCGGGTGCGCCGCGTGGTGAAGACAGGCTTCCAGTGAAAGCCCATCCGCATCCTGACGCGCCCCAGGACGAAGAACTCCTGGCCCGTGGGCTGCACGCCCAACTGCTCGCGCAGCTTGATGAGCTTGACGAGCGTATCCGGCCCGTTGAGTACCCACACCTTGGCACCGGCCACCGTCTCCTGGATCTCGCGCCGCCACTTGTAAACCAGGTGGGGCGGCGACAGCACCAGAGTGCGGCGATAGCCTTCGGCGTTGAGCACGGCGGCCGTGGCAATGCCGACGGTCGTCTTGCCGCAGCCCATCTCGCCATTGACGATCGCAGCACGTTCGCCACGGTCGATCAGCAGCTCGGCGGCGGCGTGGACGACTTCGGCCTGGGCTGGGAACAGCTTGCGCTTGAGGCTGGCGACCACCAGTTGCCGGTGCGCCTGCGGTTGGCCGGTATAGACCGGCGGATTAGCGCTGTTGAGGGCGTCGAGTAGTTCGTCGCCGAACTCGCCGACAAAATCCTGAAGGCTCAGGGTCAGAGGGGAAGATTCCGCGTCGAGCAGTTCGCCCTGTACGGGCGCGGATTCAGCGGCAGTGGTTTCGAGATCGAGGGACATGGTGATGCTCCAAAGAAAAATGGGGCATGCACCACCCCCAGCGGGGCAATGGCATGCCCCGTGGTGGGAAGAGAATCGACGCGTGGCTGAGGGTGGTTGAAGGTGCTGGCCTGGGCGGCCCGCAGGTGAACCGTGCTCAGTCTTCGGACGGAAGCACGATGACGGTTGCGCAGCGCTGCGAATCGGTGACGATGCGAATGGCGAGCCCCGGATGGATCACGTAGTGCGATTCCAGCGACGCGCCCGATTGAAGCGCGCTGCTGTTCGTCTGCCATTGCTGGATGTTGACGTCGCCCCAGTCGCCACGGGTGTGGCGCCTGAAGTACGGGATCGGGTCCAGGCGACCCGCGCGGACCAGGCGGTCTACACCTCTGCTGAAGATGAGCGCCCCGATGGGGAACGCCAGCCGCTGGCAGTAGGTTTCGATGCGATGCGATGCCATGGGCTCCTCCTTGATGAGTCATTGAGCCACGACACCCCTGCCGGAGTGAAGTGGCTCCGTCAGGTGGATGAGGATGACGATGTGGGGCCTCAGATCAGGTCCCGCTCTTCGGGAAGCTGGACCACCGTGGTCTGGTGGTCCTCGCTGGTCTTGACGATCAGCGCCAGGTCCGGCGTGATCCTGAACTGCGAGATCATTAGGTTGTCCTGTTGGATCGCCACGTCGTTGGCTTGGCGTGTGGCCTCATCGATCTCGCCCCAGTCCCCGCGCACATGGCGCTGGACATAGGCCAAGGGGTCGATCAGGCCTCGCCGGGCCAGCCAATGCACCTTCTCGCTCAACTTCAACGTACTCGGTGCGAACAACGGTTGCTTGTGCGGCGCAGGCCGCTTGAACGGATTGGGGATCATGGTGTTTCTCCTTCGAGTTGGTACAGCAGGACGGCAGCGCGTCCGGTGGATCAGCGAATGGTCAACACCTCGCCCCGTGTCGCGGAGCCAGGTGTCATGTCCCACGCGCGGATGACGGGAACGAACTTGTCGGTGAGGATGCGGGTCTCGGCGATGGAGCCGTCTTCGCGTTCGGTGAACTCCCGCTGGAGCGTCTTGTCCTTGTGGGTGTCACCTTTGACGACGAGCACGCGCCCGGTCTTGGAGCGCACAACCCCCGAGATCGCACCCGCGGCCAGAGCCAGGGCGAGATGCCAGCGGGACAAGGCCCGCGCCGGTGGACGCAGCGATTGCTGCGCAGCCCCCAGGTGCGTGTCCTGCGATGGCCACAAGCCTTGCAGCCTGCCAACCTCATCGGCGAACTGCTCGGGCTCCATCGTCACGCGGAAGAAATGCTCTGGCTCGGCCGGGCTGGCGGGGACGATGTACGGCAGGAACGGCCACTCGCTCGGCAGTTCCTCGGCTTCGACTTCGCCTTGCCCTACCTGCAACAGCAGATTGCGCACGGCCTTGACGCCATCGGGCACCTGCTCGCGCTGGCGCACCCGGCGTCCGAAGATCACCACCTGCTTGAACTGCGTCTCCACCGCTCGGTAGATGCGCAGGTCCGTGTAGTGGCGCGTCAGCCAGCCGACCAACTCCGCGTCGAGCACGTAGCCGGGGACGATGAAAACCAGCACGCCGCCGTATTGCAGCAGCGAGAGCGTGCGCTGGTAGAACAGCTTTTCAAGGCGGGCACGGCCCTGGCCCTGATAGCCGATGTTGCCGTTGACGTCCTTGGACAGGTCCCCATACGGCGGGTTGAGCCAGAGCAGCCCGAAGGACTGCTTGGAGACCATCGTGTCCATCAGGTCCGCGTGCAGGCAGTGATCGACCAGGCCGCGGGCATGGCGCGCCCGCTCCGCGTCGAACTCGACGGCGAACGCCTTTGCCTGCTCGCGCCCGAGGGCATGGGCGGCTTCGGCGATCGCCACGCCTTCGCCGGCGCAGGGATCGAGGATGCACATCGGCCCGTCGCTGGGCATCAGTGCGTTGAGCGCTCTTTCGAGCGTGGGTTCGTCGGTCGGGAAATATCCGTTCTTGACGAAATTGCGGGCGAGCCGCGGGAACATGAGGGCCATGGAAGTCTCCTGGTTGGCGGGGATGAAACACGGAAGTACGCCAAGGCGTGCCTCCGAGGGTGGGTCAAGCCGCTACCGCTTCCGGCGTCCAAATCTTGGCCGGATACGGATAGGCGGTGAGCGCGTCGCTGCGGATCAGGGAGCCGAGCGCCAGGGTCAGCGCCGGCACGTCGATGGCGAGCCGATGGCCTTCCAGCGGCCCGAGGGCGAACGGAAGGCGGGCCAGCATCTCGCGGGTTTGCAGCAGTTCCAGCACGGTCTCGCGCCAGTGATCGAGCAGCGGCAACGGGCAGGTGTCCCGCACCAGCATCCACAGGCGGTCAAGCCTGTGGGCGCTGTCGCGTGGCAGCAGTGCCAATGCGCTGGCGTTGGCCTTGTCGGGCTTGACGCAGCGCCGGTCGAACAGCCACACGTTGGACAGCGAGCCGAACAGCGTCCGCCGGTACGCGCGCGTGATGCGCTTTTCCAGGCGATCGACGTTGCCGATGAATACCGGGACGCTGCCGCCCTGGTCGGTGATGACGTGGAACTGGTCCAGTCCCTGCTCGTCGCGCCCGAGGGTCAGGCGAGCGAGGAACTGCTGGACGGCGGTGTCCCGCGCCCAGATGGACAGGAAGATCAGGTTGCCCTGGTCATCGCCGACGCAGGCGTCGGCCATCACGTCCGGGCATTCGTCGATGCGGTACAGCGTGGAAGAAGTGTTTGCGGGCATGGTGGTGTCCTCGGATGAACGGGAACAGCACCGCCCGCTGGGGCAAGTACTGCCCCAGGGGGTGGAAGAAAACCGCTCAGTCCGGCTCGAACTGCCGGGTGTGCGGGTTGAAGTGAAGCGGCTCGTCCGCCGAAGTGATCGGCGTGAAGCCTTCCAGGTAGATGTTGTTGAGGTACTGGTCGCGGTAGGTCAGTGCCTGCCGTGCCTGGTCCTCGGTGAGGCCGTTGTCGATGAAGTACGCCAGCATTTCCTCGTCGGAGGACACTTCGTCGTTGGACAAACTCCCTTCAACGAGTGCCAGCAACGAGGGCGGAAGCGTTGCCAGGATCGGGTCCATGTCGGTTCCTCCTGGCTCAGGCCATCGACGCCGCGGCGGATGCCGCGGATGCCGTGGGTGTGCGCCGCCGGGCGTGGTAGGCGCGAACGCCTGCACGCCAGTCGGCGGACTGCTCCGGTGCGAGGTCCAGATAGGACAGCGGGCACGTGTAGTAGTACGGGTGCATGGACTCGTCCAAGGACTTGTAGCCCCACTGGCCGCCGCTTCGTTCAAGCAGATCGCAGCGGATGTAGCGCAGGGACTGGCCCGGTGCGAGATCACGATGCACGCCTTCGACCTTGGCGGTCACTTCGGCGACGGACCACAGCACGTTGCCGCGCAGGGTGTGAGCGATGACCTTGACGCTGGCGCGCTCGGTCTCTTGCGGTGCGATCAGTTCCGCGATCAGTTCGGACCGCGATTGGTTTGAGAAATACCAGCCCATGAGAGGCCTCCTCGAAAAGTTGAGCTGAAGGCCTCCCCGTGGGGAAGAACCCCCAGCGGGTGATGGAATGCCGCATCTGCGGCGAAGGAACCTATGCGTCGCCCTCAATCCCAGTCGTCATCGTCTCGATCACAACCGGCCGGGCAGTAGCCGAACTCGATCCCGTGCGAGCAATAGCCATGCTCCGCATTCCAGTCCTGGGTTTCCTGCCGTTCGGCAGGTGTTGCGTAGTCCCATTCCTGGGCCGCGATTTCGAGAGCCTGAGCACGTTGCTCATCCGGCAAACGATTGGCCTGTGCGTCGATCGCCGAACTGAAGAGCGTCACGTAGTGGTCGTAGGACAAGCCGCAACCGCGCTGGGCGTGTGCGGCGGCCGCTTTGCAAAGGTCCCGCCACGCGGGTTCATCCAGCGTTGAACGCGGGGTATCGCAAGCGATGGTGGACATGATGGAGACCTCCAGAAAATGGCCAGGGCCTCCCCCGCATGGGAAAGGAACCCCGGCGGGTGGATGAAGAACACCGCGCATGCGGCGTCTGCGATCACGCAGGTTTTGGTTCGGCCTGGCGGCTCCACTCCTGCGTCTTGAAGTCCAGCGCGTAGCCCAGCTCGCCCAGGCGGGCGATCTGCGCGCGCAGGGTGCGGCGGTCGATGGTCGAATCCAGTTTCACGGACTCGCCCAGCGGCCACAGCAGGCCGAAGAGCGCGGCGTCACCGTCTTCGGTGCTGCCGGGGGCAGCGGCCGTAGCAGGCGGTGGCGCATCCACGCCGAAGGGCGTGGTATCGACCAGCGGGTCCGCGGACGCCTGCACGGGTGCGGGCTTGGCGGGCCTGGACGCTTTGGTGGGCTTGGCCGGCGTTGCCGCAGGCTGCGCCCCTTGCTCTTCATCGAGCGGATCGACGTCCTGGGTGGCGAAGCTGCGGGCTTCGTCGCGGCTGAGTTTGTCGATGCCGTTGAGCGTCATGCCGTCGAGGCTGGCACGGATCTCGAACCGCATGCCGCCGCCGACCGGATAGGACTTCGGGAAGATGTACCTGATGATGAATTCCCCGTCGTACTTGCCTTCGGGGTACTGCTCCAGCTCCGGGTCTTTGACCTCGAAAGTACCGAGGTGCGTCGCGAGGCGGCCAACCGTGAACGGGCCGTTCTTGCCGCGGATGGTACGCAGCGTGAGCTGGCCGGGGACGACGATGGGCGCAACAGATTTCTCGGAAGCCGATGGGGTTGCCATGATGGTTCTCCTGATGATGAATGACGGGCCGCCGACGGCACCCGGTGGATGAGAGGAAATGGCCTCGCCCGAGGTGGGCGAGGTCCGCGTGGCATCACGCCTTGAGCTGGCGCATGCCTTCGGCCAGCAGCCACAACGCCCGGTTCAGGCGCAGGTTCTGGTCGATGCCTTGCACCGGACGGGTGCGCTGATTGCGGCCGTTGGCCGTGCGTCCGTTCAGGCCCCCTTTGACTAGGTTCTCCTGGACGCGGTTGAAGACGGCCCACAGGTCGTTCTTGCGGTCGTCCCATCGCCGAGGGGCCAGCAGTTGGCTCTCGGTGACAGGCGTGGACTTGGCCGGATCGTCGTACTTGAGTGCGAGCGCAGAGTTCGCAAAGACCTCCGCTTCGCCCTCATCGAGGGTGATGGTGCGCATCGCATCGCGCGCGTTCTGCACGCGCTCGAAACCTTCGAGGACTCCGTAGGCACCTTCGATCACCTGGCTGGCCACGTCGCCCTTGTGGGGAACGCGGATGTCTGCGGTGGTGTCACCGCAAACCAGGCCGTTGTGGCAGACGAACCGGAACATGCCGGCGAGCATCTGATAGCTGCTCGTGCCGTCATGGCTGTTGAGCAGGATGATCTCGTTCGCCTCGTCGCCGTTGATCTGGCTTGCATGGCGAAGTCGGATGAGGTGCTTCGTGTACTCGCGCCGGTCTTCGTTGCGCACGCGCGTCTGACACACCATGAAGGGCTCGAAGCCCTCCTGGCGCAGCTTGGTCAGCACGGTCGAGGTCGGTATGTAGGCATACCGATCGGACCGGCTCCCATGTGGAGCGTCGGCGAAGATCGACGGAACGACGGCACGAATGCGGTCGTCCGAGAGTGGGCGATCAGAGCGCAGGATCGGGGATTGCGGAGCAAAGCGGGATACCAGAGACATGGCTGATCTCCTTTGAGAAATTCGACAACCGCGTGGCCGTGAGACCACGCGGAACTCGGGGGATGAAATGCGCAAGCACGCGTCCTGGGGACGCGGCGTACGTGGGGAGGAAAAGCGACAAGGCCCCGTGAGAGGCCGTGCCGGATCAGAACGAAGCAGCCAATGCCGGCTCCTGCTCCTGGACTTGCGCCTCGGGCTCGCGCTCGGCGGGCTCGGTGGCCGTGTCGATGGCATCGTCGGCTTCGGACGCGGATGCGTCTTCGGCCGGCGGCGCCTCGGCTTGCGCCTGGCTCGTCGGATAGACCTGGGTGCCGTCGATCTTGATGAGACCGATGTGGACCAGCGTCGATTCCAGGCTGGCGGCCGGTTCCCCGGCGTGCTCACCCTTGGTGCGGATGTACGGATCGATCTTCATGTCGTTCAGACGGAAGGCGATCAGCACCTTGCGGTCACCCTCGACGGCCTGAACGCACCGGCGAACCAGGTGCTCGGCTTCCGGGGTGGCGACGATGGTGTCGAAGTACCGATACTCCGGTTCATCGACAGGCCCGGCCAGTGCCGCGACGGTGCAAGAGAGGAACGAGTCGCCAGCTTTTGGGGTGACGTCCTTCACACGATTGAGATAGCCGATGCCGCGGGTGATCAACTCGTGCTGCTCGATCGAAGCCAGTTCGGCCCGGTCGATCAGTTCGGCCTTGAGCAGTCGCGCCTTGAGGGACGCGGCGGCCTGACCCTTCTGCTCACCCTTGTCGCGGATGTACACATCGCCCCACAGGTCACCGAGGCGAAAGCGCACCAGCGGGCGCTGCTTGGGATCGTCAACGCCGATGTAGCGCTGAACGAGCTTCTTGGCCTCGGCACCCGAGACCTTGACGTCGAAGTAGCGGTAGCTGGGGTCCCGGGCGGGGCCGACCAGCGCGGCGATGGTGCATGCCAGGAAAGGCTGCGCACGGCGGCCGCCCCGGACGGGCACTTCACGGACACGCTGGATGTAGCCGATGCCCGAGGTGTGGAGGTCGAAATACGATTTCTCGTTGGACGTGGTGTTCATGGTGAATCTCCATTGGGATGAAGCGGAGACACACCGGCCCACGCATGCGGGGAAGGTGCGTGACCCCGCGGTGGGTTGATAAGGCGAAAGCATCCGCCACCAGAGGCTGGTGGCCGCTCGCGGAAGGATGCGGTGCGAGCTGGCTCGGTCACGCAGTGGGAACTGCGCCGCAACCTCGAAGACCGATGGTTGCCTGGCATGTCGCTGACGACGTCAGCAGGCATGGGGCCAGCATGGCGGGGCCTCGCGCGCGCGGCAGCAATCAATCGGCACCCGGGCGCTTCCCTTTGTCCGCGCCACCCGGCGCCTGTCACAGGCACTTGGCGCCGCGCAGGTGCTCGGGGGTATCGGCGCGCGGACGGCCGGGACGGCTCCAGGCGCCGCCACCGCGCGCGCCGATCAGCCGCCAGCCGGCGGCGCGCAGGCTGGCGCCACCTTCGTCGGGCATGGTGTAGGTGAGCAGGCGTATGTAGCCCAGCGCCCTTGCCGCCTGCCAGGCCGCGCCGTAGAGCTTGCTGCAGGCGCTGGGTGTGCCGTCGGTGCACAGCCGCGTGACTTCCAGCGTCCAGGTGCCGCGCGACCGGGCGGCCGACAATGGCCACGCCGTGGATCAGGTCGCTGTCGCTCAGCGTGACGGCCAGGGCGAACTTCGCGCCCTGGACCGGGCGGTGGTGGCGATGGTGCGACAGAACGAATGCATTGGCCGTGCGCAGCGACACCGGTAGGAGGTGCAGCCTCGGCGAGGTCGATGGCGTGTTCATGCGGTTGTCTCCGGTGGCATGCCGGCGTTGTGGCCGGCGGGGCGTGCCTCGGCGGCTGGAGACAAACGCGCACGCGCGGCGATGGCGGCGGTGCGAACAAAAGAAGGCCCCCGATGCGGGGGCTGCGAGGCGGTTGCCGCGTCAGGCGGGAGGCACCACTGCTAAGGACAGGTGCGTGGCGGTGGCGGAAAGCACGAGATCGTCCGCCGAGTGCTGGAGGCGCGTGAACAGGCCGTCCTTCGGGTCGAAATACTCCGCGAAGTCATCGCCGCCCAGCTCGCGGCCGGCGAGGTGCCACCAGTCATCGAACGGGTCGGTGTCCGGGTTGCATCCGACGGCGTAGGCGAGCAGTGCCTGGCGCCCATCCGGGCGACGCTCCCCACGCTCGGCGAGGAAGTACACGCCCTGATCCTTGACCAGGACAATGCGGCACTGATTGGGGACGTCTCAGAAAACGGAAAAAATCGTACGCTAAGCCGGTTGCAGCGGTCGTAGCGGCCTGAACTTGCCCGCGCCGATCTTGGCGCTGCTGCGCCAGAGGTAATCGCCGGTCAGGTTGATGTGCTCCCAGCCCAGCGGCGACAGGTACTGCAACAGGGCGTCATCGACAGTCTGGCCGTGACCGCGTAAGGCGTTTGAGGCCCGTTCCAGATAGACCGTGTTCCACAACACTATGGCCGCCGTCACCAGGTTGAGGCCGCTGGCCCGGTAGCGCTGCTGCTCGAAACTGCGGTCGCGGATTTCGCCCAGCCGGTTGAAGAACACGGCGCGGGCTAGCGCGTTGCGGGCTTCGCCCTTGTTCAGTCCGGCATGCACGCGGCGGCGCAGCTCGACGCTTTGCAGCCAGTCCAGGATGAACAGCGTTCGCTCGATGCGGCCCAGCTCGCGCAGCGCCACGGCCAGGCCGTTCTGGCGCGGGTAGCTGCCGAGTTTCCTGAGCATCAGCGAGGCCGTCACCGTGCCCTGCTTGATCGAGGTGGCCAGCCGCACCTTGGCGTTGATCGCCTTGCCGGACGCCTGGAACTGCTGCTGATGCTTGTGCTTGGCAGCGTTGAACAGCTTGCCCAGGATGCGGTCGTGCAGGTCGATGATTTCGTCGGTGACGGTGGCCATGCCCTCGATGGCGAGCGCACCAGGGTCGCGTAGCGGCGCTGTGCCTCGAACTTGGCCAGATCGGCGGGCGTCATCTGGCCGCCTTCGCGGGCGATCTTGAGCAGGCGGTTCTGGTGCACCGACCGCTCGATGCCGGAAGGCAGGTCGAGCGCCTGCCAGGCTTTGAGGCGCTCGATGTGTTCGAGTATGTGGCGCGAGTTCGGCTTGACGGGCGACTGGCGCAGCCAGGCCAGCCAGGTCGTCTTGCCGTTGTCGTGGCGCTTGAGCAGATCGTCGAGGCGGTGCCGGTGGGTGGCCGACAGGGGATCGGACAAGGCCGCGTAGATGCGGCGGTTGGCGCGGCTGTAGGCGTTCATCGAACACCTCCCTTTTCCTCATCCGGCGCAACAGGACAGTTGCTTCACGTCCTTGTTGAAGGTCTGCGCCGCGAGCTTCAGTCCCTCGACCATGGTCAGGTAGGGGAACAACTGGTCGGCCAGCTCCTGCACGGTCATCCGGTGGCGGATCGCCAGCGCGGCCGTCTGGATCAGTTCGCCCGCTTCCGGCGCGACCGCCTGTACGCCGATCAGCCGCCCTGAGCCAGCTTCCGCCACCAGCTTGATGAAGCCGCGCGTGTCGAAGTTGGCGAGCGCCCTCGGCACGTTGTCGAGCGTCAGCAGCCGGCTGTCGGTCTCGATGCCGTCGTGGTGCGCTTCCGCCTCGCTGTAGCCCACGGTCGCCACCTGCGGATCGGTGAACACCACCGCCGGCATCGCCGTCAGGTCCAGCGCCGCGTCGCCGCCGGTCATGTTGATCGCGGCGCGCGTGCCGGCCGCCGCCGCCACATAGACGAACTGCGGCTGGTCGGTGCAGTCGCCGGCAGCAAAGATGTGCGGTGCGCTCGTGCGCATGGCGCGGTCGATGACGATGGCTCCCTGCGCATTGACTTCGACGCCTGCCGCTTCAAGGTTCAGGCTGCGCGTGTTCGGCGCGCGACCGGTGGCGACCAGCAGCTTGTCGGCGCGCACTTCCCCCTGCCCGGTGGTGAGCACGAATTCCCCGCCCGCATAGGCAACGTGGCTCGCCTGGGTGTGGTCCAGCACCTCGATGCCCTCGGCGCGGAAGGCGTCTGTTACGGCTTCCCCGATGGCCGGGTCTTCTCGGAAGAACAGCGTGCTGCGCGCCAGGATCGTGACCTGGCTGCCCAGCCGGGCGAAGGCTTGCGCCAACTCGACCGCCACCACGGAGGAACCAATCACGGCCAGCCGCTCGGGGAGCGAGCTGCTTTCCAGCGCCTCGGTGGAGGTCCAGTGGGGTGTGTCCGCAAGGCCCGGGATTGGCGGAAGCGCCGGGCTCGCGCCGGTGGCAATCAGGCAGCGGTCGAAGTTCACCTCGTGCGTGCCGCCGTCAGCGGTCGCCACGGTCAGCGTGCGCGTGTCCCTGAACCGGGCCTCGCCGCGCAGCACGGTGATGGCCGGAGTGCTTGCCAGGATGCCTTCGTACTTGGCATGGCGCAGCTCCTCGACGCGGCCTTGTTGCTGGGCCAGCAGCCGCTCGCGCAGTACAGCGGGCGCTGCGGCCGGCAGGCCAGCATCGAACGGGCTTTCGCGGCGCAGGTGGACGATGTGCGCGGCGCGGATCATGATCTTGGACGGCACGCAGCCGACATTGACGCAGGTGCCGCCGATGGTGCCGCGCTCGATCAGCGTGACGCGGGCGCCTTGCTCCACGGCCTTCAAGGCAGCCGCCATCGCCGCGCCGCCGCTGCCTATCACAGCCACGTGCAGCGCTTGTTCACCGCCAACATGCTTCGTTTCGCCACCGAGCCAGCCCAGCGCCTTGTCTAGCAGGCCGGCAGGCTTGTTCGGCGTGTCGGTAAGCCGTGCGCGATAGCCGAGCGTGGCCACTGCGGCAACCAGCGGGGCCACGCTCACGCCTGCATCCGCCTCGATTTCGGCCTGCCGCTGCGGATAGGACACCGAGGCCGCGCGCACGCCGGGCACGTTCGTCAAAGCCTGCTGGACGTGCTCGGCGCACGACGTGCAGGTCATGCCTTCGATGTGGAGGGTGATCGCCTCGGCCATGATTACGCCCTCACTGCTTGACGCTGGACGGGTAACCCGCGTTTGCGGTGGCCTTGGTCAAGGCGTCGGCATTGGTCTTGGCCTCGTCGAAGGTGACGACGGCCTCCCGCTTCTCGAAGCTGACTTCGGCCTTCTCGACGCCGGCGACCTTGGACAGAGCCGTCTTGACCGTGATCGGGCACGCGGCGCAGGTCATGCCGGGCACCGACAGGGTGACGGTCTTGGTGGCAGCCCAGGCGGGCGCGCTTAGAGCGGCGGCCAGGGCGATGAGGGTGGTGAGGGTGGTGAGTTTCTTCATGGTGATCTCCTTTCAGTAGAACAGCGGCAGGACGTAGGGAAACGCGAGGGCAACCAGAACCAGGGCGGCCACGATCCAGAAGATCACCTTGTAGGCAGTCCGCACTTGGGGCACGGCGCAAACGTCGCCGGGCTTGCAGGCATGGGCTGGTCGGAAGATGCTGCGCCAGGCGAAGAACAGCGCGATGAGCGCTGCGCCGATGAAGATCGGCCGATACGGCTCCAGCACGGTCAGGTTGCCGATCCACGCGCCAGAGAAGCCGAGCGCGACCAGGACAAGGGGGCCGAGGCAGCAGGCCGAGGCGAGGACGGCCGCGACGCCGCCGGTCGCCAGTGCGCCGCAGCCGTTCTTGGGTTCCGACATAAGGTTCTCCTTCCGGGACTTCGCTTGATGCTGTAACGTTACTTCCGTAGTCAACTACGGAGTCAAGCGCCATGGAGAACGCTCAAGAGAATCTGACCATCGGGGCCTTCGCCAAGGCAGCCCGGGTCAACGTGGAGACGATCCGCTTCTATCAGCTCAAGGGCTTGCTACCCCAGCCGGAGCGGCCCTACGGTCGCATCCGCCGCTACGGGCAGGCGGACGTGGCGCGGGTGAAGTTCGTGAAGTCAGCCCAGCGCCTGGGATTCAGCCTGGATGAAGTCGGCCAGCTCCTGAAACTGGAGGACGGCACCCATTGCAGCGAGGCGGCCGAACTGGCTGCTCACCGGCTGGCCGATGTGCGCGCACGCATGGCGGACCTCACGCGGATGGAAGAGGCCCTGTCGACGCTAGTGAGAGAGTGCAACGCGCACCATGGCAATGTTTCCTGCCCGTTGATCGCAGCTTTGCATTGCTGCTAAAGGGCCCACTTCGGCTCTTAGCGTACGATTTTTTTCCGTTTTCTGAGACGACCCCTGATTGGCGATGGCTTCGGTCAGCACGGGGCGCAGGTCAGCGCCTTTGAATCGCAGTGACATGGATGAAATCTCCTGTGTGGAAGAATGAGAAAGGCCTCCATCCGATGGGATGAAGGGCCTGTAGTGCACGCGGCCGGAACGGCTGGAACGCCGTGGCGGATGCCTCGGGTCAGCCGCAGGACCGCCCGGTTTCGCTGCGGGGCGTCATGCCGGGACGGCCTGGCGCTTGCGGGCCGCTTTCGCGTCGAGGATGCTCACGTCGATCTGGCGCCAGCGCCCGTCGTCGATGAGCCTCTCCAGCACTTCGCCGAGCATGTCGAAATACACCTCGTCGTGCCGATCGACCAGTTCGACCGATTCACCGTTCTGACGGTGCAGTTCCACCACGTAGGTGTCTCCGCCGCGGTCGTAGAGGATCGTCACCCGGCCCTCGAACTTCGCGGTCGAGACCGTGAAGCTGATCGCCGGCGGGGTCTCGATGATCTTGGAGGGCGTGGGATCGACCCAGGTGAAGTCGCGGGCACCGGCATCCACCAGCATGTGGGTGATGCGCCGGAAGCGATCGGGGGCCGGCATCTCCTCCAACTGCTCGATGAGCTGGCCCAACTCCATGCACTGCGGCGTGGGAATGGGCAGCTTGGCCGGCGCCGAGCCGAGGATGTGCCTCGTGATGGTGTACGGCGTGCCGTCCGAAGTCTCCTCGGTGATGACCTCCGGCGTGTCCGCGCGCAGTCCGTCGAAGCGACGACGGGCATAGGGTTGGACATGCACCTTGGCGCCTTCGGCAGGAACCGTGGTCACCAGGCTGGGATCGAGCACCGCGAACTCGGAAGGCTTGAGCTTGACGACGATGGCATCGTCGGTCGCGGCGACCACCTTGCCGTCGAAGGGTTGGGGGTCGATGGCGAAGCCCAGCGTTGAGGACAGCGGCTGATCATCGAACACGCGGTACTTGAACGACCGCACGTTGCGGGGCACATGGCCTGCGACCAGCGAAGGCATCATGGATTTGATGAGGGAACGATCCATGGGGAAACTCCTTGAGGAAAAACAAGGGATTCCCCGCCCGCAAGGGAGAGGTCCCTTGTGGGTGGCGTGGATGGACGCGGTAGGTCCGTAGGAAGAAACGACCAGCACGGTTTCCCGCGCTTGCAGCCTCGAAGGTCTCGACTGCCTGGGCATGTGCCGGCAACGCCGACGAACATGGGGCAAGCATGGCCCTGGGGCGGTCTGCCTGCCCGCAGGAAACGGCACCGCACCACAACCGTTTTCCTGTGCTGCGGGCAAGAAAAAGCCCCTCGAAAGGGGCTGGAGGAATCAGGCTTGGTACACGAAGTAGTGCTCGCGCTGACGCGGAAAGAACACGTGTTTCCACGTGTCGCCGCTTGTGTTGCCACCGTCGAAGACGACCATTTCGTAGTCGTCCACGTCGGTGTCCACCAGGTCGGCGCTGGCGATATGGCGCATGTGCAGCGTGCCGCTCATGCGCTCGAATACCAGGATCTGGCCGATGGCATCTTCCTGGCTCATGGCGTTGACGCAGGCTCCGAGTTGGTGCTCGAAGTCGGATGCGGGTGTGATGAGGTCGGGGAACATGGGATCGCTCCTGTGAAAGTGCGCCGGCCCGGCTCTCTGGCGGGAGACCGGGCCGGCATGCGGTGAGGACAAGGAAGGCCGGGGATGTGTGTGGCAGCTATTCGCCGGCCAGCGATAGGCCCGGCAACACGGGTGCGTCGGCATCGAGGATGAGGATGCGCACGTCGGCCTGGCCGGCCAGTTCAAGGATCTGTGCCAGCTCGTCCGGCATGCCCTTGCTGCGGTGCTCCTGCCGAAGCTGCTCGGCGGCGATCCCCTCGACGTCCTGCAGGTGCTGGTCCGTCCAGGGCGTGGAGATCAGCTTGACGCCGATCGCCGGGCTGTAGGGAATCCGGAACGCGATGAACAAAAAGGCCTCCGGCGTCGCGAGGTCAGCCAGGTTGGCCAGGTACTGGCCGGTTTCGCGGCTGATGTGCGCGCTGCTGATTTCCCAGCACCGGCTGTAGTAGCCGGTCTCGAAGCTCAACCGCTGCACGACTTCCCGTGCGGCCTCGGCCGAATAGGTGTCGCCAATGTGGACGGGGCGGCCGTCGAAGTCGTCGCCGTGGATCGCGTACACCACGGCACCCACCATGCCTTCGCCGCTGCCCCCTTCAGCCGCGTCGCATTCGGCGATCAGTGCGGCGCCGACAGGTTCGGTGCCAGTCCTGACCACCGCGAAGTCGCTGGTGATGATGCAAGGAGAAGAAACCAGCGCCGCGTCGCAGAGGTGCTGCTGGCTCGGGTGGATGTTTCGCCAAACATGCGGGCTTCCGTCCTCGTAGCTGATGGACAGCGTGCGGACGATTTTCAGATTCCAGTAGCCGCGTAGAAAGGGATTGGGATTCTGGGACATGGGATTTCTCCAACAGAATAATGATGGAGCAAATCCCCGCCACCGGGAATTGACCCCGGTGGGTGGAAAGAAAGGAAACAGCGTCAGGTGACGCTGATCGTTGGCGTTTGGGCCAATCGCTCGGCGACGCGCCGGCGCAAATTCATGCGGAATGGCTCGTCGCTGACGCCCGCCAGCAGATTGATGGTCTCCAGCGCGATCAGGGCCGAAGCCTCTTCGATGTCGGCGGCCACAATGGTCTTGCGCAATTGGTCGCCGAGCTGGAGGGCCTGGGAGGAGGAGCTGATGAAGCGGACCTCGCGGCTCAGGTAGCAGCCGTTGCCGCCGAACTCGAACAGCCGCGGCTTGCTGCAGTACCAGCAGCCCTCGAACTGGATGGCGGTCAGGTGGTGCCCGTCATCGAACCGGGTGGCGATCAGAAACAATGCGTCGAGATCGGCGGTGTCCTCGAACGAATGACGGTCGATCAAGTTCCCCAGCTCTTCGTCCTCATCGGCACGGAAGTGCACGGCGAGCAGTTCGAGCAGCGGCGGGATCGACAGCCCTTCGTCGTCCGGCATCGGAATACCGAGTTGCGTGGCCAGGTCTTCCAGGCCATCGAGCACGTCCGGCCATTGCGGATTGGTGGTCTCGGCGATCTGGGCGATGTAGGCCTGCCCGTTGCCGGGGTGGCTCTCGTCCAGCGCGAAGGCGCCGAACAGCGCCTGGATGACGGGCGTCACACGGTCGAGCACGAGAACGCCGGTGGCTTCGTAGTAGTTGTTGGCCATGAAGGCTCCTTTCGATGAATGAACGGAGCCAGCCCTTGCGGACGATGGCATCCGCAGGGGAAACCGCCTGATGCCGGATGGCGCTGGGCGGGGAGAAAACGCGAGGGACATGGCCTCGAACGAGGCGCATGTCCCTCATGGGGTCCCGTGAACGCAGTGATGAAGGTGTGCCAGGGACCGGCTCACCAACCGCTGTAGTTCAGCAGCAGGTCGGCGATCACCTGGCGACGTTGCAGATCGAGACCATCGAAGTCCGACAGTCCTTGGAAGTGGCAGCGCTTGAGCATGGCACCGCCCTCGCGCGCGTTGTAGAAGCTGAACATGGCGGACAGGAACATGCGTTCCCCGCTGCTCAGGACGCCGAGTGCGTCGTTGGCACGCAGCATGTCGGGACGCAGATCCCACTTGCTCTTTGCCCGGTTCAGGCCTTCGCGCGTGCCGTCGCCAAACCATTGCGGGCCTGCGATCTCGACGCCGCGCTTCCAGACCTCGAAGAAGGCTTGGGGCGCGGCGGCGAAATGCTGCTCTTCCCGCATGATCTGATCGACGACTTCCTGGGGCAAAAGCTGGTTCATGACGTGGTTCCTCCAGTTGGATCAGGGTGTGGCGAGCTGGGACCAGCCGCCTCTTTCGAGGGCACGTTGAGCCGCGGCATAGCTGCGGAAGTACTGGCAGGATTCCCGCGAAACGGGACCTTCTGTATCGCGCGTGCCGATGTAGTGGCCGGCGGCGCTATGCAGGATTTCGAGCGGCAGGAACTTGCCGCAATGGATCAAGGCCAACTGGCCGAAAGAGGCTTGCTGGGACATGGACGGGCTCCTTGGAAAAAGCGGGGCCTCGTCCCTCACGGGATGGCAGCTCCCGCACGCGGTTGAGAAAAAAGCATCGGCGTCACGGGTGACGCGCGTCCGCAGACTCGATGCGATGGCGGACTGGCGGGTAGCGCGGAAAGAATCCGCGGCAGCCTGGAAACTCTGGCTGCTGGCATGGTGCTGACGAATCAGCGACACATGCGGGCAGCTTCATGCGCGAGGCGAGCCGCGTCAGCCGGAAATCGGCATTTGCAACAGCCCCGATTGGCGAACGCGGAAAAAAGAAAGCCCCGCAATAAGTGCGGGGCTGTCAGGAGGATGAGGCGAAACTGGGTCAGCGAGGCCTGTCGCCCAGTACATGCTGCTTCCACAGGGCGAATGCCTCGTCCGGTCCCAGCTCTGCGAGGATGACGATGGGCTGGCCCCGACGGGCACGCAGCGATGCGAAATACGCTGGCCGGTCGGCGATGGCGTTGAGCTTGATGCCCTTTAGGAACAGCAACTGGCGGGGGCGAACTTTGGTGGTAACGCAGGCATGATTGCGCTTGTTTGGGGCAAAAGGGCCAGCGAAGCGGGCGGACACGGCCAGAAAACCGCGACGAACTACTTGTACTTGCCAGGCGAGGCGAACGGGTGACATCAGCATATCGCTATGCGGTAAAGAAGACCGTCCTAAAGCTTGCAGGATCCCGGCATAGCTTCATCATCACCTCTCCGTGACGGCTCATTGGAACGAAAAAGGCCAGCATCGCCGTGATGGACTTTCATAATTGCCAGGTCAACTGGCTTGCGTGCTGTTTATTCACAGCAAGGCATTGCGACGTCGTTGCAGCAATCGCCGCCATCGCAACAGGGCGTTGCAGCAAAAGCGGCGGTGGGCGCTAGCATGAGGGCCAAGCCGCGGCCGCTCATGCTGGGGGCCGTTCTCTTCAGATTGGTGTCCTGCACCGTGTGCATTGCGAATTTCCGGATCGTCCCAATGTCACTGGGACTCCTTTGTGGCGGCCGGGTTCTCCACGCTCATGAACGACTGGGCCACCAGCGCGATCGCCCCGCCCACGATGGCCATGTCAGCGATGTTGAAGGCGGGCCAGTGCCAGCCGTGCAGGTGAAAGTCGATGTAGTCGATAACGTGCCCGCGCGTGGCGCGGTCGAACGCGTTGCCCAATGCGCCGCCCAGAATGAGGCTGTACGAAAGGCCTTCCGTTTTGCGCAGCGGCCGGGAGAGCAGCCATGCGAGCCATGCCGATATTGCGAACGCGATCGCCAGAAAAAACCACCGCTGCCAGCCGCCCGCGCCAGCAAGGAAGCTGAACGCCGCGCCGGGATTGAGAGCGTGAACTAGGTTGAAGAATGACGCCACCTCGTGCGACCAACCCAAGGGAGTTGTCGCGTCAATGTAGCTCTTAGCTGCCTGATCGCCGGCGAATATAACGATCGCGAGTGAGTACCACTGCGTCTTGCGAAGAGATGGTTCATCCATTGTTCATGCCGCCTTGAACTTCAGGAGGCGCAGCCCATTGACGACAACCAAAAGACTTGCCCCCATGTCAGCGAACACAGCCATCCACATGGTGGCATGCCCTGTGAACGTCAACGCAAGGAACACCGCCTTGATGCCAAGGGCCAGAACGATGTTCTGCGTGAGGATCGCCGCAGTGCTACGCGACAGCCGGATGAAGGCGGGGATCTTGCGCAGGTCGTCGTCCATCAGGGCGACGTCGGCTGTTTCGATCGCGGTGTCGGTGCCGGCCGCGCCCATGGCGAAGCCGATGTCGGCACGGGCGAGCGCGGGCGAATCGTTGATGCCGTCGCCCACCATGCCCACCTGGCCCTCGCCGCCGACCAGGCTTTCGATGGTCTTGAGCTTGTCTTCGGGCAGTTGGTCACCACGGGCTTCAGAGATTCCGACCTGGGCAGCGATGGCCGCGGCCGTGTGCTGGTTGTCCCCCGTCAGCATCAGCGTGCGCACACCCAGCGCCTGCAGGTCGGCCACCGCCTCACGGCTGGTTTCCTTCACGGTGTCGGCCACTGCAAAAATGCCGAGCACGGTCGCATCGTCCATCAGCAGGATCGCTGTCTTGCCTTGGCGCTCCAGGGTCTCCAGCCGAGCCTGGAGCGTCGCTTCGCTCAGGCCCAGCTCCTGGGCGAGCCTGTGGTTGCCCATGTGCAACATGCGCCCGGCGACGCGGCCGCGCACGCCGCGGCCAGGCAGCGCCGCGAAGTCGTCGACCTCGTGCAGCGCGATGCCGTCACGGTTCGCCTTGCGGGCGATGGCCTGAGACACAGGATGGTCCGAGCGTGCCGCGAGGCTTGCGGCCCAGGCGGCAACTTCCTGCGCCTCGCCGATCAGCGGCACGAAGTCGGTCTGCTCGGGCTTGCCATGTGTGAGTGTGCCGGTCTTGTCCAGGGCCAACGCCTTGAGCTTGCGCCCGCCCTCCAGGTAGACGCCACCCTTGATCAGGATGCCGCGTCGGGCGGCAGCGGCCAAGCCGCTGACGATGGTGACCGGCGTGGAGATGACCAGAGCGCAGGGGCAGGCGATCACCAGCAGTACCAGGGCCTTGTAGACCCAGTCAAACCATGCGCCGCCGAAGGCGAGCGGCGGCACGACGGCAACCAGCACGGACACCGCGAACACCGCCGGCGTGTAGACGCGGGCGAACTGGTCGACGAAGCGCTGCGTGGGCGCACGGCTGCCCTGCGCGGACTCCACGGCATGGATGATGCGCGCGAGCGTCGAGTCGCTGGCGCCTGCGGTCACCTTGTATTCGAAAGAGCCGGTCTCATTGATGGTTCCGGCGAAGACCTGGTCACCTTCGGCCTTCTCGACGGGCAGGCTCTCGCCGGTGATGGGCGCCTGGTTGATGGCCGATCGACCCGAGGTGATCAGGCCGTCCAGTGCGATGCGCTCGCCAGGACGCACGCGGACCACCGCGCCCTTTGCGACCTCCTTGGCCGGCAGCTCTGTCCATGAGCCATCGGCCTGCCGCACGGTCGCGGTCTCGGGCGCCAAGTCCATCAGCCCCCGAATGGCGTTGCGGGCGCGGTCCAGCGACTTCGCCTCGATCACTTCCGCCAACGCGAACAGGAACATGACCATGGCGGCCTCCGGCCAGTGGCCGATCGCCATGCCGCCGGTGACCGCGATGGCCATCAGGGCGTTCATGTTCAGGTTGAGGTTCTTCAGCGCGATCCAGCCCTTCTTGTAGGTGCTGAGGCCGCCGGTGAAGATCGAAACCAGTGCCAGCACGATCACGGCCCAATGATTGCCGTCGTTGACCCAGTACACGCCTTCGGCGGCCACCGCCGCAACGCCCGAAACCGCCATCGGCCACCAATTGGTCTTGTGCGCGGCCACCGGGGCATCGCGCGGCTCATCAGTCCTCTGGACCTCGGCTTCCATGCCCAGCGATTCGATGGCTTCGACTGCCGGCTTGATCGCGTCGGGTGTGTGCCGAACCGTGAGCGTGCGCTGCATCAGGTTGAAATCCATTCCCTGCACGCCCGGCATGCCTTGCAGCTTGCCGCGGATCAGACTTTCCTCGGTCGGACAGTCCATCTTCGCGATGCGAAGTACCGTGGTGGCTGTCTGCATGTCCTGCCGCGCAGCCTGCATTCCAATGGAAGCAAGCGCCTTCTCGATCGGCGCTGAGGTCGCCAGCGTGTGCTGGACTCCCAGCACACGCTGCATCAGATTGAAGTCGAGCGCGGTCACACCCGGCAGCTTGCCCAGCCGGTCGCGGATCAGCGCTTCTTCCGTCGGGCAATCCATGTTCTCGATCCGGTACGTCACCCGCTCGCCGATCGGCGGCGCGGAAACGGCAGCGGTTGGTTGCTGCTGCAGGGCCGAGGATGGGATCACAGCCGCGGCTTCGATCGGCCCCGTGTGGCCGAAGGTCTGCTCCTTGGCGCGCATGCCGATCGAGGCCAGGACCTGCTCCATCTGCGCGCGTGCCTGAGCGAGGTGTTTCACCGACAGGGTGCGCTCAGCGAGGTCGAAGTCGAGGTCCTGAATTCCCTCGACTGCCCCGAGGTGCGAGCGGATGAGTTTCTCCTCGCTCGGGCAGTCCATGTTCTCGATGCGGTAGGTGGTCGACACGGCGGCGTCTCGGACAGCCTGAGCCTTCATGCCCACCGAATTCAGCGCTTGCTCCAAGGCATCGGCCGAGACTTCGCGGTGCGAAATGGTCAACAAACGCTGCGGAAGATCGAACAGGAGCCGCTCGACACCGGGCATGCCCTCCAGCGTTCGCCGCACCAGTGCTTCCTCATTGCGGCAATCCATGTTGCTCACGTGGAAAACGGTGGTTTCAGTGCTGGCCTGCTCACTGGCGCACGCCGTCTGTTGGCCATTGCCGCCGGAGCAGGCGCATGGGCTGGAAGGTTCTTTGTTCATAGATCGCTCTTCATTGACAAGGTTTTCCCCGGATGCCATCATTAGAAAACCTCTAGTAGATATAGAGTCAAGTTTTTTATAGGAAGCAACCATGATGCGGATCGGTGAACTGGGCAAGAAGGCAGATTGCTTGGTGCAGACCGTGCGCTTTTACGAGTCAGAAGGCTTGCTGCCCGAGCCTGCACGTAGCGAGGGCAACTTCAGGCTCTATGACGAAGTCCATTTGCAGCGCTTGCTGTTCATCCGCCGCTGCCGGGCGAAGGACATGACGCTGGATGAGATCCGTCAACTGCTGAACTTACGGGATCGGCCAGAGTTGGGCTGCGGCGAGGTGAACGCGCTGGTCGACGCTCATATCGCGCAAGTGCGGACCAAGATGAAGGAATTGCGCGCCTTGGAGCGCGAGTTAATGGATCTGCGACGCTCCTGCGATAGCGCCCGAACCTCGCGCGAGTGCGGCATTCTCAACAGCTTGGCCGAGCCCGCCTGAAGCTCGAGCGTGTCATCGGTGCTGGAAGTGATCGGGTCCAGTTCTGAGAGCCACGTGCCGCGCTCCATCATGCGAAAGCGCGCGATTCTGACGTTTTGAGACGGCGTGCGACCGAGGGCGTGGCCCACAGGAGCCAGCGCGAGCCGGACGACCTGCGCGCCGCAATCTCCGCCACCTTACGGGTTCTCCAGGCCAGACCGAGCATCGCGGCGTGGCTGCGCAGGTGCAGGTGCAGGCCAAGGTAGCAGTGCGCCACGACGCGGCCCGACTCATGGGCACGCCACGCAACTCGCGATCGCTTCGCAAGAAGCCGCAAGGCCCGACTCGCGCAAGAATGCGACGTGGGCAAGATCGTATAGCCAGCAGCGCAAGCGTTTGCCGCTGCTGGCCGGCTCCGGAAGGGATAGACAAGCTGCGGGCCGTAGTCCATTGGAAAGTCCATCTTTCTTGAGTGTCACTCTTTGGCGCCCAGCGTGTGCTTTTGCGACCGGAAAGCGCTGAACAAGTGGCCCCCGGGCATCCAGAAATCGCCGTAGTTGACTTGGGCGTCTTCGTGCTCACGCTTGTGATGCCAGCGATGGGCTTCAGCCACCCCGATCAACAATCCCAACGGCCCGACCCGGTATCCCAGATTGGAGTGCTGGAAGGCCAGATGCACGACCAAGAAGCCGAGCCATGCGCCGACGGCCAACCACAGCTTGGAACGCCGCTACTGGCTCAACGGGGAGTGGAAAGGCCGCCCGCCCTCTAGCAAGGCGGCACAAGCGAGCGCGACGATCACTGTGAGTAGCTCCGTCGGAAAAGACGGCCGGCCGGTCGCGAGCTCGCCGAAGAGCACAACCGCAGTGGCGCCACGGATCAGTGGATAGCAGCCATACCGGATGACAGTCGCAATGAAGGGGGCGCATTGGTGCTCATCTGTTCTGTCCTAAAGCTCTGACTGGATTGGAAAACCTTCTAGCTACGGTAGAGTCAAGGGCGTCCGGGAAGACCCTGTGGCAAGTTCGTTGCATCTGCGCCTTGACTCTCCAGCCGCTACAGGCTTCAGCATCCATCGATTTGGAAGGAACAATGCATGGCTGAAAACCACAGAAATCACGAAAACGACGAGTTGGGCCGCCTAGATGCGAGCGATGCGAAGGACCGAAAGATTCTTCTGACTGTGTTGCTGATCAACCTGACGCAGTCCGCCGCCGGCATTGCCCTTGGCATCTGGGCTGGCTCTACGGCGCTGATGGGCGCCGGGTTGGACAACCTCGCCGATGCGTCGGTCTATGCGGTTAGCCTGTATGCCGTCGGTCGTGCGGCAACGGTCAAGGTGGGCGCGGCCCGCTTGTCGGGTTTCTTGCTAATCGGCCTGGCCGCGCTGCTGCTGTTGGAAGTCCTACGCCGCTTCGCTGGAGGGGAAGAGCCTGTCGGCCCAGCCATGATGGCCATGGCCGCGCTGAACGCGGCTTTGAACCTAGTGTGCCTCAGACTACTGCGCCGCCATCGCGGGGAAGATGTGAACTTCAAGGCGTCAGCGATCTTTACCAGCAACGACTCCATCGTCAATGGTGCGATTGTGCTGTCCGGGGTGCTGGTGATGGGGTTCGGGTCGAACATCCCGGATCTGGTGCTGGGCGTCATCGTGGCCGCAATCGCAGCGAATGGGGGGCGGGAAATCCTGCGCGAAGCATCGGAAACAGCTCGCCGTAAGGCGGGCACATAAGGCATGTTTTCGCCCAGTTCATCCCGAGGTTTACCTCTGCAAAAGAGGTAGTCCAGCCTTTGGGCTACGGCCTCGGCTGCAGCCGAGCGTACCATTGGCGATGGCCGCGCGATAGGCGGGCATGCCGTTCTCGACCTCCGTCTGCCGTACAGCAGCGGTGCGCAAGGTTGAGGGTGCATGTCGTCTCTCCTGTTCGTGTGGCCCAGGCCAATGGCCGGGCCGGGACGTTGATGGGCAGGAGAATGGCGCCGAAGGCCCAACGGCCTTCGGCTCGGGAGAAAAGAGGAACCACCCGTGGGCTGATTGGCAGGCCCGGTCGTCGCTAGAACCGTCTGCTCATCAAGCAATCACACCCGGCCCATGTCGTGGCTGGGGCCGGCATCGTCTGGCGCACATCCGCGCACAAAGGGAGCCCGTTTTTGCACCGGCGGGCACCGGCACCGATTACCGCTGACCACGAAGGGTCTCCCGGTGGCTCGTGCAGCCTGGCAAGCCACCGGGAGACCCTTCGCAGAGGGCGGAAGAAACGCAGATCAACAGAACGCGCGTGGTGCGGCTCGCAGAGAAGCTACCTTCAGGTCCCGCGGCCGGGGACGGCTGGGCGGGACGCGCACACGGATCAAGAAGGCGTTGCGCGCTGGGCGTCCCGCAGGGCATGCGGCGGAGTGCGGGACAGGGGCCACGCCGCCGAAGGCGGGCACGGCTCACGGGGAACGGGGGCGGTCAGGAGCCTTTGCGGCCGCTACGGCGCGGGCGCGAGGCGCCGCGCTTGGAGCTGCCGGATTCGACTGGCAGCGTGCCTTTGCAGTCCGGGTAGCGGCTGCACGACCAGAACGGGCCGCTCTTGCCGCTGCGCTGGCGCGTGGGTGCGCCGCACTGCGGGCATGCCGGCCCTTGGGGAACCTTGATGGACAGGGAGGCGCTGCCGTACTGCGCAATCAACTGCGAAATCCACGCGGCCTGCTTGCCGATGAACACGTCCAGGGTGAGCTGTCCGGCCTCGATCATGTCGAGCGCCTGTTCCCAGACGGCGGTGGTGCCAGGGTCGGCAATCGCCGCAGGCACGGCATCGATCAAAGTGAAAGCCGCATCCGAGGCGCGGATGGCGCGCCCCTTCTTCACGAGGTAGCCGCGAGCGATCAGGCCGCCGATGATGTTGGCCCGCGTCGCTTCGGTGCCGATGCCAACCGTATCCTTGAGCTTCTGCTTCAGGCGGGGATCGGACACCAGCTTGGCGACGCCTTTCATGGACTTGACCAACTCGCCTTGCGTGTACGGTTTGGGCGGCAGCGTCTTGAGTGCCTTGAGATCGACGTCGGCCACCTGGCATGCCAGGCCCTCATACAGTTTCGGCAGCGCGGGCAGCACCTGGGCGCGGACCGCAGTATCGCCCTCGCCATCACCGTCTTCGGCCTGCGGCTCGGCGAGCACCTGGCGCCAACCCGGGATGACAACCTGCTTGCCCGTGGCCGCCAGGTTCTGCCCCCCGCACGAAAACTTGGCCACAGTGCGGTCGAACTCGTGGTGAGGGAGGAACTGCGCCAGGTAATGCGACCGGATGAGCCTGTACACGGCCAGTTCCTTCTCGCTCATGGCGGAGAGCTTCGCCGGTTCGAGCGTCGGGATGATGCCGTGGTGCGCCGTGACCTTGCCATCGTTCCAGGCGCGCGAGCGCTGCGAGCGGTCGAGCTGGCCCATGATCGAGCGCAGCGAGGGATCGGTCTTGAGCAGGCTGTCGAGAACGGTGGGCACTTCGGCAAACATGCTCTCGGGCAGGTAGCCGGAGTCCGAGCGGGGGTACGTCGTGGCCTTGTGCGTCTCGTACAGGGCTTGGGCAATCTCCAAGGTTTCCTGCACGTCCAGCCCAAGCTGCTTGGAACACACTTCCTGCAAGGTGCCCAGGTCGAACGGCAGCGGCGGGCCTTCGCGGACACGCTCAGTCTCCACCGACACGACGTGGGCACTGCCCGCAGCGCGGATCTGCTGCATGGTCTGCTGTGCGACCGGCTGCCGCAGGCAGCGGCCTGCGTCGTCGGTGCACGCATCGGGTGGAACCCATTGCGCGGCGAAAGTCGAACCGCCTGCGAACAGGGACACGGCGATGGCCCAGTATGGTACGGACACGAAGCGCGCGATCTCGCGGTCGCGGTCCACAACGAGCTTGAGCGTCGGGGTCTGTACGCGGCCGACCGACAGCACGCCGTCGTAACCCGCCTGTCGCCCCAGCACCGTGAACAGCCGGCTCAGGTTCATGCCCACGAGCCAATCCGCACGGGAGCGCGCCAGCGCCGAGTGGTACATCGAAAGCGTCTCGGCCGAAGGCCGCAGCTTGCCCAGTGCCGCCCGAATGGACGCATCGTTGAGCGCCGACAGCCACAGGCGTTCGATGGGGCCGCGGTAGCCGCAAAGCTCCACGATCTCGCGGGCGATCAATTCGCCCTCGCGGTCGGCATCGGTGGCGATAACCAGGTGAGTCGCCTTCGCCAAGAGCGCCTTGACGACCTTGAATTGCGTGGCGGTCTTCGGTTTGACCTCGACCCGCCAGTGCTGGGGAATGATGGGCAACTGCTCAACGGACCATCGTTTGAGCTGCTCGTCGTAGGCCTCGGGCGGCGCCGCCTCCACGAGATGGCCGATGCACCAGGTGACCGTGACGCCGGAACCGTTGAGGCAGCCTTCACCGCGCTGCGTGGCGCCGAGAATCCGGCCAATGTCTTTGCCCTGGGAGGGCTTCTCGCACAAGAACAGCCGCATATCCGTCCATCCCGATTCCTGTTGTTCATGGAGTTGCTGGGATCGAGGATGCCGAGCGCAGCCCCTGGCAGCAGCAAACAAGCCGCATGCGGCAGCGACCGCTTTCACGCCGATGAAATGGCGAGTGCGGGGAAGGTGCGTGGCCGGAAGTGTGCGGGCCGAGAGCCGCGATTTCCGGGAGCGCGCGTGGAACTCGGTGGACGTTGGTGGAGCTATCCCCTGGGGATAATTCGCAGCGCATGGAGGGCGGCGAAGCACTGCGGCAGCCGCCCTCCATGCCCGATCACTTCCTGCGCTTGGTCTCTTTCGGCGCCGTCGATTCCTGGGTGGCCTGGGGCTTCGGCTCTGCCTCCTGTGGCTTCGGGCTGAGGGCCACAGACTCGATGCGGTACGGCAGGATGCCGACACTGCGCGCGTTGACCTGCCAAGTCTCACGCGGCTGATCTTCGTTGTCCGTCCAGGGGTCGCGCTCCATGCGGCCGACGACCAGCACCCGCATGCCCTTCTGGTAGAGCTGCTGCCAGCGGTCGGCGTCGTGGTGCCAGAGTTCCACCGGCGCCCAGAAGCCGCCGCGGTCCTCGAACTCGCCGCCCTTGGTGGGGACGGGGTTGTCGAAGTACACGTTCAGCCGGAGCAACCGGCGAGGATCGTCGTTGCCATTGGGGAATTCGCGGTACTCGGGAGGCGATCCGATGTTGCCCTCGCCGATGAATTGTGTGCTCATGTTGGAATCTCCGTGGTGGTTGAAATACCCGTGCCTCGTTGGGCTCGGGCGCGTGCTCGGATGGCAGGCGCAATCACCGATCGCGCACTGCGGCAGGAACGGACGCGAGCCGGCGCAGGTAGGTGTTGTCCGCCTGCGCGGCCTTGCTGGCGCATTCCTGTGCTTGCCTGCCCAGGGTGTGCAGCAGGCTGATCTGCATGTTCAGCATGACGCGCTGCAGTTCGATCTCGTGCAGGTCGTGCAGCAGGTTGACCGGCGTGCTGGGGCTCGCCATCAGCTCCTGCCACAACGCCACGCCCATGGCCGATCGATCGTGCTTGCGCCAGCGAAGAAAGGTCGTGCCTGCGCCAGTGGTCTGCTGGGCCAGCTCGACGGGAAGCAGGTGGAAGGGATGCCCGCACGCCTGTGGCAGCACCTGTCGCTGCGCCAGGGCAATCAACTCGTCGCGCATGGCGAAGCACTGGCTGGCCCAGGCCTCGAAGTCCCCTTTACCTTTAAAAGGCTTTAAAAGGCCTTTTAGAGAGGCCGCGTGTTCCAGCCGCATGAAGGCTGGCTGTTCCAGACGACGGAAGTAGCGCGGTTCGCGGTTCGGGTCGCTCATGCCGGTTCGTCCTCGCCGGCGGCTGTGGACTTGGCCTCGGCCGAATCGGCGGCAGCGCCTTCGTCGGTGGGAGATGCGGCTGCGGCAGCGCTATCACCACGCTGTTGCAGACCACGGCGCACGACGGGCGGCGCAAACTTCGAGCGGCGCATGCCTTCGAGCACGTCCTGCGGCAGTTCGCCGAACTTCTCCAATGCTGCCCGAGCTGCGGCGTTCTTGGCCGCGAAGTCGTCGCGGGTGCAGCCCGAGTAGCGGTATTGCTGGGCCAGGCTGAACAGGCTGCGCAGCGCGTGGGCACCTTCGTTGAGCCAGCGCTCCAACGTCGAGCGATCGATCAGCGCGGTGTGGTGGGCGAGGATCAGCTTGCGGGCGATGTCGTCGTAGTCGGCCAGCAGATAGACGGCGGCAAAGCCGAGCTGCGCGTTCACGAACAAGGGGAGCTTCACCGGCTGCACGTTGAGGTTCTCACCCAGGCTCAACGCCGCAGGCACGCCGGCCAGTGCCTGGTCAACCTGCTCGCGCAGCGATTGCAACGTGGTCCTGGTCTGGTCGAGCTTTTCCTCGATGCGCAACATCCACCAGTCGCTGTACGGGTCGTCCTGCTCCGAGCCGCGCTTCATCTTGTTCATCACGGCGATGTAGCCGTTCAGGCCGACGATGCCGGGTCGCCCCTCGGCGGCGGCGCGGCCATGCCAGATGCGCGAGGCGTGGTGGGTGTGAAGCGTCAGCGACATCGCGCTGCGCAAAGAGCCGAGATTGAGTTGCAGAGGTTCGTTGGTTGCCATGGCGTCCGCTCGCTTGGGAAAAGGAGCGGTCAGGATCGGCACGCAACGGAAGGCAGTCAGTCAACAAACCGAAATGAACCGGGACCCGGTTGTCGTGGCAGCGGTGGCCTGTGATACGAGCTATCCCCAGGGGATAGCTCCATCGAAAGCCATGGAGCGCTGCTCGCGCAAATGGTGCGTGCGCTCATGCAACCGACGCCATTACGGCCCCCCTGGACCGAAGTGCCATGCCGTGCCTGTCGGCGTTACAGCTTGTAGTACATCTATCCCCTGGGGATAGCTCTACTGACGGCCATCGACGTCTGCTTCACGCCCTTGTCGCTCGTCGCGCTCAGCTACTGCGCAGAAGGTCGCGCAGCCGGTCAATGTGCTGCCGGGCCACCTCGGGTGGAACCACATTGCGCGGTGGTTCAGGCGGTGCATCTCGTGCAGGGGCAGGTGGCGGTGCTGACCCGGCTTGCTTGGCCCAGGCGTTGAACTCGCCACGGATGGCGCGCTGGATGATGCCGAACAGGTAGCCTGCCGGGTTGCGGATGGTGCTGCCGCGACAGCGATCCGCCCATTCGTCCAGCACGGCCTGGCGTAGCGGAGCATCGACCTGCTGCAATGCCACGATGGCGGCGGCCTGCTGCTCTTCCTTCAAGCCGAGAAAGCGATCAGGCAGGCGAACTCCTGGCATCGCACGCGCCTGCCCACGCTCACGCGCGGTAGTACGTACTTCATTCATACGACTACTACGTACAGTACGGTCCTGCTTCGGATTCCGAAGAGCGCCGTCTGACGCGGGTTTCGGCCCTGCTTCGGAATCCGAAGAGGGGTCATCAGAATTCCGAAGAAGGCTCGGCGCCCCTTCTTCGGAATCGTGAACCCTATCCTTCTGTGGATAACTCTCCTGCGACCCAATGCCCTGGCTCGCGAGGCGTTCGGCAAGGACCTGCAGCCGCGAGGGCAACGTGCGGCCAGACAACAACGGGTCTTCGGCGATTTCCTTGAGGGTGTGCAAGCCCACGACCTGGACGGCCTTGGCCGAATGGCCCAGGGCTTGGCTGACGAGCTCCAAGTAGTCCGGGTCGAGCTGCATCGCCTCGAAAGGCGTCAGGGGCTCATCGTGCAGGACGTAGAGGTTGCCGAGGATGCGCCCGGTCTTGGGGTCACGCCTGCGGCGCACGAGACTCAACCAGCGAGTCAGGCGCAACAGCGTCAGCGCCCGTGCCACGGTCTCGTGAGAGGCCTGTCCGGCGCAGGGCATTGACGCGAGCCACGGGCGAAGTTGCTCATACGTCGGAAACGCCGTGACCCCATCCTCGTTGAGCATCATCCGAAAGACTTGCCAGGCATTGCGTTCCAGCGGCGTCAGGCGTCGGTCCAGGAACAGCCGTCGCGGCACGCTCTCGTGCCGATTGCCGCTGAACAGAAAACCGTCGCCGGTTGCGGAGACAGGAGATGTTGCGGATGCGGGAGCTGGCGCGGACGCGGGCGGGCGAGGTTTCGGTGCAAGGTCTTTCAGCGCGCTGTCGAACAGATCAGCGAGGGCGACCGGGCCTTGGCGTGGTGCTCGTGGTGCAGCGTCGTCCACGGCCATGACTCAACCCAATCCCTGATCGATCCAGTTCTTGATCGCAGCCCAGACCACCGACAGCGGCAGTTCCATGCCTTCGGCGAGGTCCATTGCCGCATCAAGAACCGAGGTCTCATCCTCCAGCTCGACATTCCTGCTGCTGGTCACGGCCTTCCAGCGTCGCCACAGCTCGGTGTCCTGCTCCTCGTCCAGAACCGGATGGCGCCCCTTGCGTTTGGGCAGGCCGAGAACTTCACGCCGTAGCGCGACTTCCTGGTGCGTCAGCCCATAAAAACGGCTCGCCATTTCCGTACTGGCCCCCAGGCGCAACATGCGATCGACGGTGGCGATCTCCTTCTCCACGTCCTGCGCCTGTTTGAGCAATCGCCGGAGCACTTCCCGGTTCACCGAGACAGAGCACCACGAGACGCTGGCATTGGCCAGTACGCTGATCAGCGCCGGATGCTTGAGCGCATCCAATTCTTCCTCACCGAATCCCATCGCCTTGCAGCGGCGCAGTTGCCCGTTGCGCAGATCGTAGAGCGCCTGCGCGATGACGGCCTGGTTGAGTGGGTTAGGTGCGGACATGCGGGCCTCCCTCGCTCAGGTCCCAGGACCGAGAGCGCCGGCTTCCAGATCCAGCAGGCGCCGGGCCAGCCGCAGCAGACGAAACAGCTTGACCAGCGCGGTGTCGCTCAATCGCCGGGCCCCGTCGGCATGACGTTGGCCTTGGCCGTGCAACAGCGCTGGCAGGTCGGTGACGAAGTGCCCGCCGTCCAAGCCCACGTCGGCCGACTGCTGACCGGCCAGGGAAACCAGCAGCGCGAGCACGGCACGTGCGAGCGGCGACGAAACCTGGGTCGGGGCACGACACGCGAACCCGATGCCATCTGAACGATCCTCGACACACGCGTCCAGGTCGACCTCGCCCGCGATCTCGCGCGCGAACTGCGCGATGTGGACGCGCAGGCGGCCGGGTGCGTCGAGACCTGGGTCGATATGCCAGATGTCCGAGATGGGATAGAGGCCACCGGCCTGCACGGGAATCGACTGCAGCACGTTGGCCGAGAAGTCGGGCGGAAGCGCATCGCCCAACTGGTCGGCGACCATGCGCTGGATGGACTGGAGCCGCTGCGTCGTGGGTGCCGGAGAGACGATGTGCTCGTCAAGTAGATCGCCAGCCGCTGCCGCAGGGGTGGCTGCGGATGCCTCACGCGGGGCCGCATCGTCCTGGGGCCTTGTCGGCGCGGCGGCAGAGTGGCCTGCAGAATGTGCTGCTGTGGCGGGGGACGGTGCCGGTTCAATCGGCGGCCGTGCGATGGCCCCAGGCTCAGGCAATGCCGGCGGCGCCGATGGCGGGGTTGGGTCGCTGACCAGGGCGCGGTGGCGGCTCTCGGATTCGGTCAGGTCCAGGGCAAGCACGTCGTAGTCGATGCCCAGCAGCTCGGACATCTGACCGATCAACTCGTCCTGCACACGCTGCGGCGAGAACTCGTCGGCCTGGGTATCGAACTGCGACAGCACTTCTTGGAAGAAACTGTCGAAGTCGAGCGGCAGGGAGCGGCCCTTGGCATAGTGCTCCCACGTGCGCTCACTGGCCTTGCGCATGACCGACAGCCGCTCGACCTGGTGGCGACCGAGGCCACCATACAGCACGGTCGGGATCGCAGGCAGCAGGTAGCGCACCGCATCGGCCATGCGGCTGATGTGTGACTGCTGCACGGGGAAGCCGTCGGCGCCCAAGCGACGGGCCAGCTCGGACTGGCTCAAGGTCGTGCTGCTTTCCGCTTCATAGAACTCGCGCGCCTTCTCGACGCCGAGGGCGCGCTCGATGAACGTCAAGCCGCCACGCAGTTCGTTCTCGGCGAGGTGCCCGGTCAGCGCGACGATCTCCCCGCGCGCAGGCCACGGCCGGAACAGGCACGATATGCGGAAGAAGCGCTCGTCCTTCGTTTCTGTCCAGAGTTCGCGCAGGATCGCCAGCCTGGTGTTGCCGCCGTTGCGGATGATGTAGTGCGCCTCGCCAGGACGGCGTGTGATGGCTGGCGCCGCATCCAGGCCGCGCTCGCGGATGGAGGCCTTGATTTCATCGTAGGCCGAGTTGCGCTTTTTGCGGGGATCGTGGTCGTAGGGCCGCAACTGGTCCAGCGTCACGACCATCGGCGTGTCGGCGATGGGGTCACTCAAAGCCGTGGCCGATGGCCCACTGCGCTCGAACCCGGCGGCAAGCAGCTTGCCGGCCATGTCCTGGGAGGTCATCTCAGCCATGGCCGCATCCCTCGGCGTTGGCGGGCCGGGCCATGCGGGCCTCGCGCTCGGCTCGGCGGATCTGCGCACGGGCATTGAGGTCTGCCCGGTAATCGCTCGCTGTCGAGCTGGTGTAGATGGCGGCGCAGCCGGTCTTGGTGAATTTGAGGTGTCCACCCCGAGTACGTTTGACGTGCCAGCCTTCGCTCACCGCAAACTCGATCAGGGCGCGCAGTCGCTTGTGGCCACGGGACAGTTCATGTGCGCTCGCCACGGGACCTCCCGGTTTCAATAGAACGTGGAGGACGGCCGGACACGCGGGCGAATCTGTCTTGCCACTGCGGGAACAGTTCGCCGGCGAGCGTGCGCATGGTGTCGAGCGCAGCGGGCGCAACTCTGCCTGGTGGCTGTCGATACTCGACGCGATGCACCGGCATGCCGCGGGTTGCAGCGCGCGGATAGGCTTCGATGGCCGGCACGTCGGTGCCCAGCACGCGGATGCCCGTGTGATCCTGAAATAGGTCGTGCAGCGCCTGCTGGATCATGCGTGCGTTGGCGGACACGGGGTGGACACGATTGATGAGTAGGTGCAGCGGTGGCGGTTCGATGCCAAGGTGCCGATACGGCGCGATGTCCTCCAGCAACTGCATGGTGCCGCGCCGCAGTTCGCGGGCCGCAAGGATTTCCGGGGTCACGGGTGACAGCGCCAGGCCGGAGGCGAGCACCGCCATCTCCAACAGCACCGAGCGCGCGCCTTGGGTGTCGATTAGCACCAGGTCATAGAGCGGCGCCAGCGCCGGCAGCAGGTGGCGCAACCGCAGGCGCCCGTCTGGCGCGTGCAGCAGCAAGGTGTTCAGTTCACCCCGGTGGTCGTTCGAGAGCACCAGGTCCAGGCCCGCGATGATGGTGCGGGACACGAGCTGGTCGAGACCGCGCTCGTTGAACGCCAGCAGCTCATAGATGCCGCCGGGCGCGCGGTGAGCCAGATCGTAGTAGGAGGACAAGGTGGGCTGCACGTCGAGATCGAGCAGCAGCACGCGCAGCCCCGCGTCCGCGGCGAGCCCGCCGAGGTTGGCGGCCGTGGTCGTCTTGCCGACGCCACCTTTCGTTGAAATGATGGATACGACCTGCATGGCGCTCTCCGTTTGGCGATGGGAAGTCCGAGGGGGAGCGAGTCAGGTGCGGTTGTTAAGGCGTTCGGCGATCCACTGATCGATCTCGACCGAATCCCAGCCCACCGCGCGCACGCCAAGGCGCAACGCCTGTGGAAACTGGCGCTTCTTCATCAGGTTGTAGATGTGGGCGCGTTTGAAGCCGGACTTCGCTTCAACTTCATCGAGCCGCAGGATGCGGCGCTCGTGCGGTGGCAGTACAGGTACTTGCGACATGGCGGTCACTCCTGAACGCTCAGTGGCGTTTGTTGGCGTGACCTCTATTCAATAGACATGGCTGCAAAAAGACATTGCAAATGCAATCTCCGAGACTGCACATACAAGATGGAAGAATTCACGCGGCTGCGCTACGCACATTCTTCCTGGCGTTGGCGAACTTGCCGTTCAAGGTTCGCTCCGTGATGCCCATGGTGCCGCCATAGTGGGCGAGCAATGCGGTGACGATTGCCTCCTGCGTCTTGAAGCTGGAGTACGGCACACCCGATGGGGATTGACCCAGCATCAGCGTCAGCATGCCACCGATGATGTTCAGGTACGTGGTCTCCGCTCGATCACTGATCGCGCACTGCTTGGATGCCAACAGCACCGCGGACTGCTTGAGCAAGGCTTCGTGTTGCGCTTGAAGTTTGCGCATCTCACGCCGGCTATGGTCCAGCGCGGCCTGCAGAGCCTGCCGTTCCAGCAGGATTGCCTGTCCTGTTTCCAGGGTGATGGAGGGATGCGCCATGCGCTCGCTGCGGCTGAACAGGAATCCGGGTCGATGCTCAGGATAGTGAGTGCGCATCCAGCGTTTCAGATCGACGTGGCGGATGGTCAGATCGGGTGAACTCACCAACTCTGGGTCATTGAGCGTGATCCCGTTCTTGCCAAAGGGCAGTTCCGAGTTGAGGATGCCGTCGTAGATGCGTTCCGAGTACAGCCGACACTCGTTCCATCGCGGGCAGTCCAATGTCTGCGGCAGGCACCGCGGTGATGCGATCGAGGCGAGGATCGACGCCTTGTACCGCAACAACCCAGCCCACCGTATGGCAGCTTCGATGGGACGATAGAACACCTTTGATAATGGTGGCTCCTTGTGCATGTTTTCGTCTCCTTTCGGAAGCGCTACATCACCGGCTCCTTTCTCGCCCTGCCAAGGGCTGTTGTGTCGTTATGCCTGTGGCGGATGCCAGGGACGAATGCCCCGGAACGTGGGCGGACGAGATCATGGCATCCGCCACAGGTGGCCCTCTCTTGCTCAATGTGCAAGAATCGACCAGTTGCCGGCCCGTCGAGTAACAAGGAAGAAGCACGCTCGACAATGGCGCTCACGGTGCCAGCGTCATGGGGTGCGTCAGGCGTATCAAGACCGATTCGCTATGGTCTGATATCCCTACGGTTTCACAAGTCGCGCTGGGGCGCAGTCGTTGCTCAACGTCCAGAGGGACGCAGAGAAAACCGCGCGTGTGATGCTTGTTCTGGCATCCTGATATATCGACATAGCATCCAGCGATCCTGGGCTGTGGCCAGTTTGAGGCTGTTGCGCGCCGCTCCCACACGGTCGCCAGCTGACCAGGTGATGTGAACATGCGCCCCATCTTTCCTTGCTCGCCGCTTGGCCTTCATCACGAACAGCCTTGGGCTGTGGTGCGCACGGCATCAAACCAAGCGCGGTCTCAACGTTCGATGCTGATGCCATTCCTGACGCAAGGAGACCTGAGTGTCGAGCGGCGTTGCAGGGGCGGGCCTCTGGTAGCCGTGTATTCTGCGTCGGTTGTCAGGGGATGAAATGGCAGTCCTTGGACGCTGATGGAAGTTGTTGGATGAGTTTTGTTGCCGAGGGCGAAGAACAAGGCTATAATTCAGGCCTTCGCTGCTCACGGCGGCGAAGAATGTGATTGGGAAACAAGGATTTAGCGCCCTAGTGCCTGTCTCGTTTCCCGCTCCAGATTCAAGAAGAACGCTCCCGCAAGGGGGCGTTTTTCGTTTGTCACACCGGTTGCACCACCGCCGCGCTAGCGTGCCTTGCCGGGCAGGGCGCTGCACCAGGTCCGGGCATCCTGCCGGTGGAAACCGGGGCAGCGGTTGTCCTGCGGGATGTAGACGTAGGGAGCGTCATCTTCGTAGGTGAAGTGGTAGTAGTAGGTCCGGTCCTTCCCGTACAACCAGTAGTTCGACGAGCCCTGGTTGATGGCATACGGCTCGAACGTGAAGATCGAGGATTCGGCGGGAATGAAGTTGCTGCGCTCCATCAGTAGCAGCGTGGCGTTCGAGACCAGTGGGGTGGTCAGGACGAGCACGATCACACCGACAGTCGCTGTCGTGATCGAGCCAATCAGCAGCCAGCAGCGGGGACGTTTCACGGTCGGGCAGCATCGAAGCAAGACAATGCCGCAATGTGCAATACGCTGTGAAAGTCGTCCAGTGTTCCGTGCCGGGAACGCATTGAAAGCGTAGTGAAAGACTGGGTCGGCGTTGCCTGAACCGCACGCGTGCTGTGACCTTTTTCGGACGATTTCTCCATGTTCGCTCCACAATCGCACGGTAGCCTTCATGCTCCTTCTACACGTTGGCGGGCTGGTGGTCAGGCGTATCACTTCAGTGGCGGTGCCCAAGGCCGGGCACGGACTCTCCCTGCATGCAGTGCTGCGCCCTGGTGCGTTGTTGGCAAGCCTGGCCCTGGCCGGTTGCATGTCGGTGCCTGTTCCGGACCTGCCTGACCGCACGCCCAGCACCTGGACCCAGGTGCCGCAGGGCCAGGGCGTGGCAGTGGATGCCAGACAGTGGTGGAAAGTGCTGTCCGACCCGGCACTGGATGGCCTGGTCGACCAGGCCATCGCCGGCAATCTGGACCTGCAGCAGGCTACGCTGCGCCTGCAGGCCGTTCGGATCGTCGCCGGCACTTCCGACTCGCGTTTCCTGCCGGAAATCTCGGCCAGCGCCAAGCAGGTGCAGGACGCCGCCGCCGTCGATACCTACTTCCATGCCGGCATCGAAGCGATCTGGGACCTGGGCCTGTTCGGTGCCGCCGAGAGCGCGCAGCTGAGCGCGCAGGCTTCGGCCGGCAATGCCGAGGCGCTGCGCAATGCCGCGCAGGTGGCGGTGATTGCCGACGTGGTGCGCAGCTATCTGGACCTGACCGTTGCACAGGCCCAGCAGGACCTGCTGGCCCGCCAGCAATCGGTGGATGACCGCGGCGAGCACCTGGCCCTGGTCCGCCAGCGCCTGCGCCTGGATGAGCCCGGCGAACTTGATCGCCTGCGTGCACGCCAGGCCGCCACCCACGCCGCCATCGCACAAGCCCGGGAAAACGCCGACAACGCCGCCCGTGCGCTGGCATTGTTGCTGGGCCGTGATGGCCCGGATCCGGCTTGGCGCGCCTATCGCTCGCCGCCGGAGCTGGGCACGTTCTCCCTGCAGCAGGTACCGGCCGATCTGCTGCGCCACCGCCCGCAGATTCTGCTGGCCGAATCTGAAGTGATGCAGGCTGCGGCGAGCAAGGGCTCCGCACGTGCCGCGATGTATCCGCGGGTCAGTCTTGGTGGCTCGATCCTGTACGCCTACAACCTCACCCAGAACGCCCGCTCCAACTCCGATTCCAGTCCGTCGATCGGCCCGTACGTCGATATCCCGCTGTGGGATTGGGGCCAGCGTCGTGCGCGCTTCAATGCCGATGAAAAGCAGCTGGATGCTGCACTGCTCGGTTACCGCAAGGCGGTACTGGAAGGCGTGAGCGAAGTGGAGGGCGCGCTGGGCAGCCTGGCGCGCCAGGACAGCAGCATCCAGTCGCTGCGTGCGGCCAATGATGCCGCCGGCCAGCAGGTCAAGCGCCAAGCGCGGCAGGTGCAGCTGGGCCTGTCCAGCGAGTTCGATGGACTGGATACGCAGCGTGCCGCGCTCGCCTCGCAGGCTGATCTGATCGGTGCGCAGGGCGCACGCGTGCTCGCGTTTGCTTCGCTGTACCGCGCGCTTGGCGGTGCACCGCTGCCGGCTGAGGGTGAGGGCGAACAGCAATGATCGCGCTGGCCCGCAAGACCCTGGCCTATGAGTGGCGCCGGTTTCTGCCGGTAGTGCTGGCGATGTGCTTCGCTGGCGTGCTGCTGATCGTGCAGGCGGCGCTGGTGCTGGGTATCTTCGGTACCGCCGCGATCTACGTGAAGGCATCGTCGGCTGATATCTGGGCCGGTTTCCCCGGCACCCAGAGTGTGAACTACGGCCATGCAATCAGTGCGGATGTGGAAAGCCACCTGCGCATGGATCCGGATGTCACCCGCGTCGAACCCTACGAGTGGGTCGATGGCGAATGGCGCTCCAGCGCGCAGGGTACCGGTAACGTGTCTGTGTATCTGTCCGGCATCTCCACCCAAGGCGACGCGATGATGTTCGCGCGCATCCTGCCCGCCGACCTGCGCGCGCAGCTGCGCGAACCCGGTGCGGTGATCGTCGATAGCGCCGATCTGGATACGCTGGGCGTGGATCTGCAGAACAACCGTGCGTGGATCAATGGCAAGGCAGTGCGCGTGGTCGCGGCACAACCGGGCCTGCGTGGCCTCGGTGGCGTCAACGTGCTGGCCTCGCTGGATACCGCGCGCGCCATCGCCGGTACCGACCCGCATGAGGGCAGCACCTATTTCGTGGCGGGCCTGCGTTCGCCGGACCTGGCCGACCGTGTGCGCGACCGCCTGGCCGCGTCGATGGGGCAGGCCACGCCGGTCGAGTTCTGGACGGCACCGGAGTTCGCCAGCCGCTCGCAGCAATACTGGCTGTTCGATACCGGTGCCGGCATCGCAGTGTTGTTCATGGCCGTCATCGTCTGCTTCGTCGGCGCGGTGATCACCAACCAGTCGTTTGCTTCGGTGGTGGCCGGCTCGGTTCGCGAATACGCCACGCTCAATGCACTCGGTGCCGGTCGCTATGCGCTGGCGCGGGTGGTGTTCGAGCAGGCGCTGCTGATCGGCGGCGTGGGCATGTTGCTGGCGGCGGCGTTCAGCACCGTGGTGTTGTTGATCGCACAGACCCAGCGCGTGCCGGTGCAGCTGACGCCGATGGTGATCATCGGTTGCGTGGCGCTGGTCGCGGTGATGGCCATGCTGTCGAGCATCATGGCGGTACGCAGTGTCGTCCGCTCCGATCCATCGTTGCTGCTGCGTTGAGGACCGGCCGATGACTTCCATACGCGCCGTCGCCCCGACCCTGCAGGCCGACGCACTGGAAAAGGGTTTCATGTCCGGCGATGTGCAGGTGCCGGTGCTGCGCGGCCTGTCGCTGGACATCTATCCCGGCGAGCTGACGCTGGTGTCGGGCCCGTCCGGCTGCGGCAAGAGCACCCTGCTGTCGTTGCTGTCTGGGTTGTCTGCGCCCGATGGCGGCCGCGTGCACGCACTCGGGCAGGATGTGGGCCACATGACGCGCAGTGAAGTGGAGCGCTTCCGCCTGCACCATGTCGGCTTCGTGTTCCAGGGCTTCAATCTGTTCCCCGCACTGACCGCACTGGAACAGGTGCAGCTGCCGCTGGGCTATCGCGGCATGAGCAATCGCGAAAGCGAACCGCTGGCCCGCAAGGCATTGGACGAGGTGGGCCTCAGCCACCGCAGCCACATGCGACCGGCGCAGCTGTCCGGTGGTGAGAAGCAGCGCGTGGCCGTTGCGCGCGCCTTCGCCAAGTCGCCGACGCTGATCTTCGCCGACGAACCCACCAGCGCGCTGGACGCCGAGAACGGCCAGCGCGTGATCGACATCCTGCATCGCTACGCACGTGCGCACGGCGCCACCGTGTTGTGCGTGAGCCACGATCCGCGCCTGATCCGGCATGCCGATCGGGTGATCGCCATGGAAGACGGCATGGTCCGTGATGACCGCCGCCAGAACGAAACTGTAGAGTCCGCCCCATGACCAAGACGTTGCACCTGCTTCCCTTCAGCCTGGTACTGTCCGCGGCGGCGCTGCTCGGCGCCTGTTCCAAGGACGCGCCTGCCCAAGCACCTGCAGGTAAAGCCGGCACTGCCACCGCCGGAAAGGTCGCGGTGGCGCGCGGCATCATCGACGTCGAGGGTGGCCTGATCGCGCTGGCGCCGCCAGTGGATGGCTCGATCACCGCCGCGCCGGTGAAGGAGGGTGCCACGGTGAAGAAGGGACAGCTGCTGCTGTCGCTGGATGGCGCCCTGCTGCAGCAGGAAGTGGCGATGGCCACCGCCGATCTGGCCCTGGCCAACGACCGCCTGAAGGGCAGCCAGGCGCAGCTGCGCGAACTGGAGCGCAATGCGACTCGCCTGTCCACCGGCGCCAGCGAAGGCGTGTCGTCCAACCAGCAGGCCGATGCAGCCAAGCAGCAACTGGCCGGTGTGCGCGCCGATGTCGACGTGGCCGGTGCGCAGGTCGACATGGCCCAGCACAAGTTGGAGCACGCGAAACTGAAACTGCAGCAGATGTCGCTGAGCGCGCCGGAAGCCGGCACCGTGGTCGGCCAGGTGCCGGGCCTCGGCGCCTTCGTGCAGGCTGGCAAGCCGGCGATCTCGCTGCTGCCGGCACGCCCGCTGCAGGTGCGTGCAGAACTGAGCGCCGCCTATGCCGATGCCGTGCAAGTGGGCATGAAGGCCACCGTCGTGCCGGACAGCGATGGCGCTGAAAACACCGGCTCACTGCCACCCGCGCGCGTGGTGCGCATCAGTCCGGTGTTCGCGCAGGCACGCTTGCCCGAAGACGCGGGGCGTGGCGTGGCCAAGGTGGTGGAGTGTGTGCTGGAGTTCGACGGCGAGGCCAAGGCGCGCTTCGGCCAGCATGTGCGGGTGGAGTTCCGGAAGTAGGCGCTGGCCTCAGTTCCCGAGCCAGCGTCGCAGGCGAGGCCAGAGCGAGGCCGGCACAACCACGAGCAGTGCCGGCAGCAGGATGGCGCTCATGCCGAGCAGCCAGTTCGAATGGACGTCGCTCACGGGGGATTGATGCATGGCAGCCAAGCCCCATAGGACGTTCCACCCCAGCCATGGAATGAGGCTGATCAGGATCCGCAGCCACAGGCGGCGGAACCGCCATGGCTGCACAGCCAGGCCCAGCGCTGTCATTTCCACGAGGACGATCAGCGCGAACGTGATCACCGAGCCGATGGGATAGGGCAGTGTCCCGGACTCGGTGTGACGCAGTTGCCAGTAGTCTGGCTTGAAGCCGGCATGGATGAGCGCGGCAACCAGCAGTAGCCAGATGAGTGATGCCAGCAGCCAGAAGGAAGGGGGAGCACGGAATGCGATGGGCAGGGGCACGATGCAGGCGTTCGTCGCTGGCGGATCCTCAACCTTCCTGCATCGGCCTGCCGCAATCCATGCAAGAGATCCGAAAATGAAGCGGTGAAGCCCTCGGATCCAGCGCCTTAAGGAACCGCAGTCGGGGTCTTCTTCCTGCCGGAAATGCGTCCCAGGACGCTGACCAGCGACACCACGCACAGCGCCAGCAGCAGTCCCACGTCCAGCAGCAGCAACCACAGCAGGTGCATGCCGTGCACCGGTGGCTGATGCATGGCCGACAGCATCCACGGTACCGACCACGCCAGCAGCAGAACGAAGGCAATCAACAGGCGCAGCCACAGTCGCTTCAGTTTCCATGGCCGCACGATCAAGGCGGCCACGACCAGTTCTACCGTGCCCAGCAACGCGAACACGATGACAGTGCTGGTCGGGTAGGGCAGCTCGGCGCCTTCCAGGCGGTGCAGCAACCAGTAGTCCGGGGTGAAGCCGGCATTGACCAGTGCGGCGATCAGCGCCAGCCAGGTCAGCGCGACCAGCAACCAGAACAGGCGGATGTAACGTCTAGGCATCGGCGGTGTCCATGGTAGCGGGCAGGCGGCTGCGTGATGCATAGCACACCGATGTGGCGATCGCGGCCAGCGCCAGCAGGCCAGGTCCGACAGTGAAGTACAGCAGGCGCAGCGGGTGGTTGTGCATCAGCGTCCAGGTCGCGAACGTCAGCGGAACCGCCAGCACCAACAGTTTGGCGAACAGCGGCCGCAGCACCGCGATCATTGGCTGGGCGCCAAGGAACATCCAGAACAGGTAGAACTGCGCGATGCCCAGGCTGATGTCGCGATGCGAGGTGAAGCCGAAATGGTCGCGATACCAGTTCATTCCCAGCGGAATCAGTGCCCAGTACAGCAGGGCCACCAGCAGATGCAGCAGCAGGGCGATCAACAGGGGCTTGCCGCGAAGGAACATGGGCGCACGGGGCTGGGCGGGGCAGCGTACCCCAGTGCGGACGCCCATGACCGCATCGTGTGAAGACTGTTGACGGCGTGAAGGAATTTGGACACAATAGCGCTCCTTCGACGCAGGTCGAACGGAATCTGCGGGAATAGCTCAGTTGGTAGAGCGCAACCTTGCCAAGGTTGAGGTCGCGAGTTCGAGTCTCGTTTCCCGCTCCAGATTCTACAGGGCCCCGGTAGGGGCCTTGTTTTTCTCCCGCCACGGCAAGGCGGGGCACGTTGGGCCACAAGGCTTTACGCGCAGTCAGAAAAGTGAAATCGCTGGTGTGTGTTCCGGATTTCCGGTACCATGGCGGCTTACGCGGGAATAGCTCAGTTGGTAGAGCGCAACCTTGCCAAGGTTGAGGTCGCGAGTTCGAGTCTCGTTTCCCGCTCCATGTTCCGACAGGCCCCATCATGGGGTTTTGTCTTGTCAGGGCTCCGTTCCTGGCGCGCAGTACGTTGGCCTCATGGCAGAGTGGCTATGCACCGGATTGCAAATCCGTTTACAGCGGTTCGATTCCGCTTGAGGCCTCCAATTGAAAAGCCCTGACTCCGGTCAGGGCTTTTTTGTTTGCCTGGATGCCAGCTAACCTGCGTCCGGATCGATATCCGCTACAGCCTGGCCAGCGCCTGCACCGTGGCCTGGGTCAGTGGCTGGGGCAGCGCATCCAGCGCGAACCAGCCCAGCCCTGTCTGCACACCCGGCTCCTGGATGGAGGCCTCGGCACCGGCAGGTGCCCGAGCCTCGAAG
Source organism: Stenotrophomonas sp. 28608_Sma (assembly GCF_056486185.1). Taxonomy (NCBI): domain Bacteria; kingdom Pseudomonadati; phylum Pseudomonadota; class Gammaproteobacteria; order Lysobacterales; family Lysobacteraceae; genus Stenotrophomonas; species Stenotrophomonas sp. 28608_Sma. Next base: position 1,722,361 of record NZ_CM151308.1, read on the forward strand.
ATCGGCGCGACCCAGTGCTGCGCAAGTGTCGGCTCGAAATGATCGGCCAGGCACAGCAGGCGCTGCAGCGTCACTTCCAATGCCGTCTCCTCGCGAGTTTCGCGGACCACGGCAGCCTCCACCGTTTCCATCCAGTCGACTTTGCCGCCGGGTAGGCCCCAGTGCCCGCGCTCCGGATCGCGTCCGCGCTGGATCAGCAGGATGCGGCCGTCGGCATCACGGACGACGGCGCCGCATCCAACGCGGGGAATCTGAAGTTCAGTCATGGCGGAGAGTGAAGAAGGAGCCGTCTTCATTCTTGCATGCACGCCGTATCAGGAGAACCCGCGCTAGGCTGGGCACCTGTGCATCAGCAACCTCACAGGTGTGTCGCATGCTTCTCCGGCAACTCGGCGCTGACGACGCCGATATTCTCTGGCAAGCACGGTTGCAGGCCCTTCGCGAGTCGCCTGCGGCGTTCCTGTCCACGCTGGCCGAGGCGCAGAATGACTCGGCGGACGTGATGCGCGCCCAGCTTGCCGATCCCGGCACGCGCTACTTCGGCACGTTCGTGGACGGCATGCTGGTGGGTTTCCTGCGCTATGTGCGTCCGGTGCGGTTGGCGCGGTGGCATACGGCGGAGATCCACAGTGTCCATGTTGGCGCAGCCCATCGTGGACACGGCATCGCCCGTCAACTGTTCCTTGCCGCGTTCGCGGCTGCGCGCGCGGAAGGCATCGAATCGCTCACTCTCACGGTGCTGGCGGACAACGCCGCCGCGCGCGCGCTGTATGAATCGCTGGGTTTCACCGAATCCGGCGTCGAGCCGCGCGCGGTGAAGCGCGACGGCCGCTATGTGGACATGGTGTCGTACTGGATTTCAGTGACCAGCCACCCACCATCGCCGGCACCTTGAATCACCCGCTCTACGCCGGATCGTGGACCGGCGTCTGCGCGCGGAAGTTGCACCCGACTGGTTCACCCACGCTCAGGTAGTGGCGGAACAGATAGATCAACGGTTTCCAGTGGGCGACATCGATGTGCTGGGTGCCAGCCACGGTGATCGCTTCGTGCGCATGCACGCAACGGATCCGTCCTTCGACGATCACGAAGCCCTGACCGTCATCCTCGCCGGGCGGGTGCATCGCCATCACGCTGACTTCCACCTGCAGCGGGCACTCGGCAATCGCCTCTGGTGCGACGTGCGTCGAGGCGACCGCACTGAAGCCCCCCAGCGCGAACTTGTCGCGGACGTGCACGTAGCCCATCGCCTGTTTGGCAGTGGGCACCGGATCGCAGCCTGTCGCGCGCGCGATGGCCTCGACCTGTGCGGCCTGCGCGGAGGATGGGAAGTTCAGTACGCACTCGTTGCGCAGCTGCAGGTTGCGATAGCCCTGACCCTGCACGCCGAGGCCCAGCACCACCCGGTTGCCCAGGGCCCAGAACGAAGACAACGGACTGATGTTGCTGCTGCCGTCGTCGTTCAGCGTGGTCATCAGCAGCACAGGCGTGCCCGGGTACAGGACCGAAGGGGTGATGCAGCGGCGGGGAATCGGAGCGGAATTCATGGCAGGCCTTGCACTATCGGGGTGGCCACTGTGCCGTGGCAGCGGGTGCCGACGCTTCGGCCTGCATCGAACTGTCGGCCTGCAACGGCGTGCCACAATGCGGGCATGGTCCACACCTCCGGTTCCCTTGTCAGCGTCGGTGCCCTGGTTGGCGACCAGGCGCGCGCATCCATGCTGCTGCAGTTGATGGATGGGCGTGCGTATACCGCGACGGAGCTGGCACGCGTGGCTGGGGTGACACCGCAGACGGCGAGCACGCATCTGCGCAGGCTGGTCGAGGGCGACCTGCTGGTCGCTGTCGCGCAGGGGCGCCATCGCTATCACCGGCTGGCCTCGCACGAAGTCGCCGACATGCTGGAGGGCATCCTGCGCGTTGCGGACCGCACGCCGTCCTGCACCGCTGAGGCATCACGCAGCATGCCGGGGTTGCGCCAGGCGCGTTCCTGCTACCGGCATCTGGCCGGTGTGCATGCGGTGGCGATCACCGACCGCTTGTTGCAGGCAGGGCACCTGGTCCCGCACCAGGCGCATTGGCAGGTGAGTGTGGAGGGCGCAGCGTTCCTGCAGGAGCTCGGCCAGCCGCTGGCTGAGCTGCTGCGGCTTCCCGTGACGGTCAAGCCTGCGCGCTACTGCCGAGGATGCCTGGACTGCACCGAGCGGCGCCCGCATCTGGCCGGGCTGGTCGGCGAGGCGATGCTGGACAGCTTCGTGAAGAACGATTGGCTTCGGCGGGTTGAGGGTCGACGCGAACTGCGCCTGACGCAGCCGGGGCGCGAAGCGCTGTGGACGCGGTTCGGCCTGGCGACATAAGGGCCCCTCCAGTCTCATTCGCCCACGACATGGCAAGGCGCTATGGTCGAGTTCCAAGTCTTAGGGAGCTGCAATGGCGAGCAAGGACATGAACGATCGCGGCACGCTGGCGGTACGCCGGCAATGAGCAAATCTTCTGTGGAAGTACGTTGGCTGACGTTCCGGCTGATGAACGGCCAGTCGATCGGACCGGATCGACTGAAGGATGGATGGGTGATTGCTTCGGAGACCCGCCACTGTGGCGTGCGGCGTGAAGCCATCGAAGGCGCGGGCGTGGTCTACGCGCTGTATGCACCGGCCAACCTGGCCTCACCGCGGCGCGCGGAGATGCGCATGCGCGAATTCCTGATGAGCTCCGGCTACACGTTTACCATGGGTACGCTGGGCGGCTGACGCCGCCCTTTGGGGTCAAGGGCGTACGGTCAGTGCCTGGCCGAGCATGCCGATCGGACCGCGCGCATCGTGCAGCACGGTGCTGGTCAAGCCGAGACCCTGGTGGCCAAACGACACCGACGTGTCGAAGCCCAGCCACTCGCCTTCGGGCATGCCGAACAGGTGCGCGGTCAGATCGAGGTTGGGGAAGGCGACCTCCTTCGGATCGGCGCGCACGGCCATGCCATTGGACAGATCGAACAGGGTGGCGGCACGGGCCAGCGGACTGACCGGCTCGCCGTCCAGCAGCGCGTGCTTCGCGCGCGTCCAGTAGGTGGCACGGCCGGGCCCCTGATCGTGTCGGCGGATCTCCACGCTCTTGATGAAACCACCTGGCCAGACCGTACCTGGGTCCCACGCGGGCATTGATTCCGGCGGAGCAATGCCGGTGATCGGCGTGCCGGCGATGGCCTGCGTATCGTTCGGGCGCATCAGCCATGCACGCACGCGCAGCGCCGGGCGATCGTCATGGCGCAGCGTGGCTTCGACCAGTTCGATGGTGCGACCACCGCGCAGCACCTGTACGTGGGCCTCCATCGCTTCGATCGGAATGGTGCCGAGGATGTCGTAGGACAGGCGCGCGATCAGAAAACCGTGCCCACGCGCTGCGGCGTCACGTTCCAGGTGGTGCGCCAGCAGCCCGATCGCAGGTGCGATGTGTTGTTCGCGGATGTTCCAGGCGCCGCCCGTGTGTTCCGTCGGCAGGTAGCGGGTGTCGCTCAGTCGTTCGAAGAAGGCCATCGTATGCGTTGTGTCAGCAGGGAGGGGAGGCGGCAGATGCTGCGCGGGTCCCTGCATCGTAAGCGTTTGGCAGCGTGGCCGGCTGAGCCGGCTCCCGCAGGAGCCGGCCGGATGCCGGTCAGGAGGACTGGCAATCCATTTCGCGGCACATCTTGTACTGGGCCAGGCATTCTGCGGGTGTCTTGGCCAGTGGGCCTGAGGTTGCGCGCAGACAATATTCGTACTGCTGGCTGCAGAATTCACAGGGGCCCGCGGCGAAGGCCAGCCCGGTCACGGCCATGCCAAGGAACATCACGGTCTTCAAGGTCGTCTTGATCATCACGTCAGTCCTTTGTGTGCCCGTCAATGGGCCCGGCCACCATAGCAGTCCTTATGGCGCGCCCCTGATGCGCTGCGACACGTTGAGCTCAACGCTGGACTGCCTTCAAGGCGTCGACAACCTGTGCTTCAGAGAAGCCACAATGCCCTTCGCCCACCGGCGGCAGCACGCGCGGCAATGGTCGCGCGCCGGCCTGTGCGGCCATCTGCGGATACACCGCCTGCATGTGCGGCACGATGGTGGGATCGTTGTTGTTGAACTGGACCACCAGCGGTCGCTTCAACGCGCCGCTCAGTGCCAGCTTCGCGCGGACATCGGCCTGTGCCGCAGGCACGGGAGCGATGCGCTGCACGCCGGCATTGAACGCGGCGTCGTCACCGAATCCGCTGTACACCACACCAAGGTTGCCGGCCGGCATGCCGCCGCTGCGCGTGGCCAGTTCATGCAGGACCAGCGTGTGCAGGCTGATTGTCCCGGCCAGTGCATCCGGAGCGACCTGCAGTCGCTTGGCGAGCACGTCGGCATGCTGGGGATTCCGTTGCAGCGCGTCGGCGATGCCCTGATAGAGCACTCCCTGCGGCAGCACGGCCGCTTCATGCGAAGCCAGTCCGGTGGTCGGCAGGCCTGCAGCGTTGGGGAAAAAGTAATCGAAGGCGACCAGCGTGGTCAGCAGATCTGCGGCGATCTGTTCGCCACTGAGATTGGCACCGCACAGCGAGACGCCACCCGTGTAGTGCTGCGGGTAGCGCTCGAGGCTGGCGAGTGTCACCGCGCCGCCCATCGAGAATCCGAGCAGCCAGGTGTGGCCCACGCGCTTGAGTTCGCCCAGCGCGTGCTGGCGCAGGCGCTCCATGTCGGTGATCGCATCGGCCACTGCCCAGCCCTGGCTGGCGTAGGCACTCTGCGCGACGGCGTAGCCTGCGGACAGCAGCGTTGCGGTGCTGTCATTGGCGGTCATCGGCGTAGTGCGTGGCACGCCCACCGGCTCGTAGCCGTGCGCCAGCATCACCAGGTCGCCGTTCCAGTCCGCCGGCACGTCCAGGCGCCAGGGTGCGCCCTGCAGCTCACCGCTGAGCATGCGTGGTGCCGTGGGGGGCGCAGCCAGCAGCGATGCCGCAGGCAGCAGAAGGCCGAGGGCGAGGGCGCATCGAAGCAAGGGTCGCATCGTGGTCATTCCATGCGGGAATCGCGCCGAGCATAGATCCCCGCAAAACCTTGCGCGCGCTGCACTGCCGCAGGGGATTGCCCGCCGGCCAGGCTGCGCTCTACGCTGGCGGCATGGTCCTGCACAGCATCGCGTCGATTATCCGCATTCCCCACGGGAAGGCGGGATAGCGCGCGGTCGCCACGGCCATGCAACCCGCCCGGGAAGGCGGGTTGCATGCGGCGCTCTCCCGGGTACTGGAATCCATCAAGGAGAACGCAGATGCATCATCTTTCATCGACCGACAATGCGCCGATCCTGCACCTGGTGTGCGGCAAGATCGGTGCCGGCAAATCCACCCTGTCGCAGCAGCTGGCGGCGCAGCCACGTCACGTGCTGATCAGCGAGGACGCTTGGCTGGCCGCGCTGTATCCCGACCAGATCCACTCCGTTGCCGATTACCTGCAGCGCGCGGCCGCGCTGCGCGGAGCGCTGACGCAGCATGTATGCGCGATCCTGCAGGCCGGCGTTTCGGTCGTGCTCGACGTTCCGTTCAATACGCGGGCCGCCCGTGCATGGGGCCGCGAACTGTTCGAGTCGGCCGGTGTTGCCCACCAGCTGCATTTTCTCGATGTTGCCGACGCCATCTGCAAGGCGCGGCTGCATGCCCGCAACGCGCGCGGTGAGCACCCGTTCCAGCCCAGCGACGAAGCCTTCGAGCAGATCACCCGTCACTTCGTGGCACCTGCACAGGAAGAGGGCTTCGTGGTGATCCGTCATTCACAGGAGGCTTGAGGGCGCAGAGAGGGCGGCGTTCAGTCGACCATCTTGGTGGCGATTCCGATACGATCTGTCGCATTGAGCTCGCCTCGCTTGACCCGGAGTCCCGTCATGGTCGACCGTCTCGCCATACTGCTTGAACGTTTTGCGGTGACCGCCTCGGTATTCCATGCCGGTGCGCTGTGCGGCATCAACACGCTGGAGGGCGAAGACGAGGCGGGTCAGCTGCACCTGGTGCGGCGCGGGCCGGTGCAGGTCAGCCACGGGCAGCAGACCGTGCAGGTCGAAGTGCCGAGCCTGCTGCTGTATCCGCGGCCGATGCCGCATCGCTTCAGCACCGACCCGCAGCAGGGCGCCGACATGGCCTGCGCCAACCTGCATTTCGAGGGCGGTCGGCTCAATCCGATCAGCGCCGCGCTGCCTGATTTCATCTGCCTGCCGCTGGCCGATCTGTATGGCGGCAACGCGGCGCTGGAACTGCTGTTCGAAGAAGCGTTCGAGCAGCGTTGCGGGCGGGTGGCGATGGTCAACCGGCTGTTCGAGGTGGTGATGATCCAGGTGCTGCGCCAGCTGATGGAAGGCGGCGAGATGCGTGGCGGCCTGTTCGCCGGGCTGGGTCATCCGCGGCTGCGGTTGGCGCTGGTGGCGATGCATGAAGCGCCGGCGCAGGCGTGGACGCTGGAGGACCTGGCCGAAGTGGCCGGCATGTCACGCAGCGTGTTCGCCGCCAGCTTCCGCGAGGCGATGGGCACCACGCCGGGCCAGTACCTGCAGGGCTGGCGGGTGGGGTTGGCGCAGCAGGCACTGCGCCAGGGGCGGCCGCTGAAGCGGATTGCCGATGATGTGGGCTATGGCAGCGAAGCGGCGCTGTCGCGCGCGTTCAAGGCGCACACCGGGCAGTCGCCGCGGGAATGGCGGGGACAGGCCCGTGCCAGTGCGGCCTGAGCGTCAGCCGAGCACCAGCCGGGCCAGCTTCATCCCACCGAACAGGCCGGCCAGGCCCAGTGCCACCGAGCCGCCGGCATACAGTGCCGCCAGCCCATGCTGGCCACGCTGCAGCAGCAGGCCGATCTCCAGCGCATAGGTGGAAAACGTGGTGTAGCCGCCGAGGATGCCGGTGGCCAGCAGCAGGCGCAGCTGCGGCGAGGCACCATTGCGCATCGCGAAGACCTCGACCACCACGCCCATCAGCAGGGCGCCGCTGACGTTGATCAGGAAGGTCGACCAGGGCCAGGGACTGCCGACGGCCACCCGCGCGCCGATCAGGTTGCAGGCATGGCGCAGGCAGGCACCGATGCCGCCTCCGACGAAGACCAGGAAATAATTGTTCAGTGTTTGCATGGCGTGCCTCGAATGCGGGTTCGCAGGGTCAATGGCGAACGCCGAGGGCAGGCACGACCTGCCGTCGACGAACACCGGGTTCGTCCTGGCAGGAGCCATCAGCCTTCTCAGGCGGTTATCGGGGGAGCCCCATCCCCATCGCGGTCCATGCTACCAGCGGCGGTGCATTCACGTCATCGAGGTCGTCAGCACGCGGGCGACCTTGCTGCGGCTGAAGCCATCCATCAGCAGTTCGAACGCGAGCAGATCCAACGCTGCATGGCGGCGATGGTCGATCTCCAGCCCGTTCTCGGCCACCAGGTGACTGACCAGCTCGTAGGCGTCCTGCCAGACATCCAGATGGGCCTGGCTGGGAATGTAGGCACTGCCAGGCTCACCGACGCCGAGCCCGCTGACCCCGTACAGCAGCTCGCGTGCGTCCAGCTTGGCCGCATCGGCGATGCGGAACAGCTGTTCGGCTTTCACGTGCGAGGCGCTCACGTGGTCGTTGAGCCAGTTGCTGATGGTTGCTGTCGTTGATTTGGCGGCGCGTGCCAGATCGGCCGGGCGGGGGTGCCCGGCTTTCTTCATGGCTGCCGCGAGTCGTTGGCCGAGAGTATTCATCTATGCAAGCCAGCTTAACGCGTGGATTGCGAAGAAGCCTTGTCGCAAGAATCAGCCTGGTTAACAGAAGGACCGACCGTGACCGAATTCTGGAGCAAGCGGCAGGTGCGCACCCGGCTGGGATTCCAGACCGATGCCGAACTGGCCCGCTTCTTTGGCATCAGCCGTTCCGCAGTGTCGCAATGGCCGAAGGATTTCCCGATTCCGGCCCTGCGGCAGTACATCCTGCATCAGCGCTATCCGAACCTGTTCCCCACGACAGAAGCGTCGGCGGGCGAATCCATCTGACTTGCGCCGCCTTTTGTCGCATTTAGCACGCTAAGCGCAATTTGCTAAGTATGCTTAGCAAAATAGGCAAGATCGATCGATCTGAGGGTCACAATCGGCGCCATCTACTGGAGTCATCGGTCCATGGTTCCCGCGGCCTGTCGGCTTCACCCCATCCGGGGGGCCCGGGGTCCCGTATGTAGTTTCGTGAACGATTAATAATTTCAATCACGAAAGTCGCTGCATGTAATTGACCTGTCGTGAAATCTATGACTAATTGGAGTCAACCAGGCGTGAAGCCTGGGAGTCTTTCAGTAGCACGCAAGTGAGTCGGTAGACCGTCAACAATGCAGAACAAGTCCAACGGAGGTCGTATGGAATACGGCATGCATGGCTTGGCTGAACGGGTACGCCGCGAACTGGAAGCCAGTTACCACAAACACGGATGCGGTCCGGCGTTCTGGGATACCTACCAGCAGGTGCTGGACCGTCTGGTCCCGCAGGGGACCGAGCGTACCGAAGTCACCAATGAAATGGCGCTGATCATCGAACAGCTGGGCATCGTCCGGCGTGCGCAGCTTGTGCCGCCGCACGCCAGCGGGTCGCGTTGATTCAGAGCAGGCGCCAGGCGCCGCAGGCAAGCAGCGCCAGCAACAAGAACAGCAGGGCCAACGTCCGGGGTCGCCACAGGCGCTTCGGTTGTCCGGCCATTGCCTGCGGACTGCAGTAGCGCACCAGCGCCGGACCGAAACCGGCCCGGTGCTGCTGTTGTGCGCAGGCCTCCAGGCAGGCACCGCAGGCCAGGCAATCGGCTTGCGGTCCCTGTCGGATGTCCAGTTGCATCGGGCAGGCAATGACGCAGGCCGCGCAATCGGTGCAATCACCCAGACGGTCGGCGCTGAAGGTCGGCATCGGTCCAGCCAGCAGCGGATGCGCGGCGCGGAATACGTAGTCCTGCGCAGTGGTCGGGTCGAGCAGGCCGCGGCCACGGCCCAGCACCCCGCCGAGCCCGGATGGACGTGGCCCGCGCGGCTCACCGCGACGGGCGTCGTACAGCATGCGCGGCGTATGCGGATCGGTCAGCAGTGGTTGCATGCGTGCGAACGGGCACAGCGAACGGCAGACCTGCTCGCGCAGGAAACCGGCGTTTCCCCAGGTGGCAGCGGCATAGAACAGTACCCAGAACGTTTCCCAGCCGCTCCAGCCAGCGTTTGGCGCGGCGGCCAGCAAGCCGGTGATCGGGCTGAACAGGCCGACGAAGGTAATGCCGGTCCACACTGACAGCAGTCCCCAGGCAAGCTGGGTGACCGGGCGTACAGCAGGTGCCGGCAGCATGCGGGCCGCGCTGCGGGCGATCCAGTCGAAGGCGCGCCGCCACAGCGTCTGCGGGCAGGCATGGCCGCACCAGATGCGTCCGGCGAGGTGGGTAAGCAGCGCCAGGCCGACGGCCAGTACCGCCAGCAGGCCGATCAGTACGCCGACGTCGCCGGGCCACAGGGTCCAGCCGAACAGGTCGAATCGCCGCGCGTTGATGTCCAGAAGCAGCGCCTGGCGGCCCTCCCAGCGCAGCCACGGCAGTGCGTAGAACAGCGCCAGCAGGGCGGCGCTGAGCGTGCCGCGCCAGTGCCAGGGACGGGGAGTCCGGGTACATGACGTGCTCATCCCAGCGGCAGCTCGTCGTCGTCATCGCTCGGCATGGGCCGCTGCAGGTACCAGGTGACCGCGCTGGACAGTGCCGTCACCGACCAGAACATGAAGAATCCCGCCGTGTAACCCAGTTCGCGGCTGATTGCGGTGCCCGGGAAACTGATGGCCTGCAGGCGCAATGGATCGACGAAGGCGAAGAACACCACGCTGGCCACGCCGGCGGCGATGAAGCTGGGCCAGAGGATGGCGCCCCACTGCTGGATCAGCCGCTGGCGGCGGTTGGGAGAAGGTCTGTTCATGCTGTCCCGGATCGAAAAGTGGGCGGCGCGTATACTTCGCCAGGGTCGGCGCCGCATCCGCAGGGCATGCTTCCTGCAAGCGTGCCAGCCTAGGTGCAGCGGACTGCGCCGACATTGATCTGGATCAACGGTGGTGATGGCCGGCTGCGGCACACTGCCGGCACGCTTTGGGTACCCCGATGAACGCAACACCGCCGCCTGTCCTCCCCGTCGCCTCGCCCGAGTTGTGCACCGAGCAGGAAGTGACCCGCCTGGTTCACGACTTCTATGCCCGCGTGCGCGAGGAAGAGCGGCTGGGGCCGGTGTTCGGCGCGCACGTCCACGATTGGCCCGAGCACCTGGCGCAACTGGTCGACTTCTGGTCGGCGATGCTGCGCGGCACCCGCCGGTTCAAGGGCTCGCCGATGTCCAAGCACATGGCCATCGAGCTGGACAAGGACCTGTTCGACCGCTGGCTGGTGCTGTTCCGGATCACCACCGCCGAATGCAACAACCCGCCGATGCAGGAGCTGGCCAACGACGTGGCCGCGCGCATCGGTGACACCTTCTGGAAGCGCTACCAGATGCTGCGCTGGCCGCAGGTCGGCCTGCCGGTGCTGGGCATCCCTGCCAAGGATTGATCTGGGTCAAGGCGGCGCAGGCCGCCCGGCGCGATGCTGGCGGCATGGACACGTTCTCTCCCGCCGCTGGTGGCCTGGCCTGGACCTTCAACCCCGATCTTCTGCGCCGGCACGACCGGCCGGGCCCGCGCTACACCTCGTACCCGACCGCGCCGCATTTCCATGATGGCTTCGACGCGCCGGCACTGCGCCAAGCGATCGCCGACAGCAACCAGCTGGCCCGCGCGCTGTCGCTGTACGTGCATGTGCCGTTCTGTTCCAGCCCCTGCTTCTACTGCGGCTGCAACCGGGTGATCACCCGTGATCGCGGTCGTGGCCACAGCTACGTCTCACGCGTGCTGGCCGAGGCCGACCTGCTGGCGCCGCAGTTCGATGACGGCCGCGAGGTGATCCAGCTGCACCTGGGTGGTGGTACGCCGAACTTCCTCGATGCCGAAGCGATGACCACGCTGGTGGAAGGGTTGCGCCGGCGCTTCGATTTCAGTGATTCGCCGCAGCGCGATTTCTCGATCGAACTCGATCCGCGCTTCATCGACACCCGCGACGTCGCCATGCTGGCGCGGCTGGGGTTCAACCGGGCCAGCCTGGGCGTGCAGGATTTCGATCCGCAGGTGCAGGAATCGATCAACCGCGTGCAGGGCGTGCAGCAGACGCTGGACATCCTGCGCGCCTGCCGCGACAGCGGCATGCGTTCGGTCAACGTCGATCTGATCTATGGGTTGCCGGGACAGAGCCTGGAAGGCTTCGGTCGCACCCTCGAGCTGGTGCTGGCGCTGCGCCCGGACCGCCTGGCGGTCTACGGCTACGCGCATCTGCCGCATCTGTTCCGCGCGCAGAAGCAGATCGACGAAAGCCGCTTGCCGTCACCGGAAGACAAGCTGGCGCTGCTGGGCCTGGCGGTGGAGAAGCTCTCCGCGGCGGGCTACCAGTACATCGGCATGGATCACTTTGCGTTGCCGGAAGAGGATCTGTCGCGCGCACAACGCGCCGGCCAGCTGCATCGCAACTTCATGGGCTATACCACCCACGCCGATACCGATCTGCTCGGCCTGGGCGTGAGTGCGATCAGCCACATCGGTGCCACCTACAGCCAGAATCCGCGCGACCTGCCGTCGTGGGAGGATGCGGTGGACCAGGGTCAGTTGCCGGTCTGGCGCGGCGTGGCGTTGAGTGCCGACGACCAGCTGCGCGCGGAACTGATCCAGCAGCTGATGTGCCAGGGCGAGGTGGATGGCGTGCTGCTGGGGCAGCGTCACTGCGTGGATTTCGAGCAGTACTTTGCCGAGGACCTGCGTTCGGTACAGCGGCTGCAGGAAGACGGCCTGGCCGAATACCGCGATGGCGTGGTGCGTGCCAGCGAACCCGGGCGACCGCTGCTGCGGTTGCTGGCGATGTGCTTCGACCCGTATCTGCGTGCCGCGCACGAGCAACCACGTTATTCGCGGGCGATCTGAAAGCGGGATGTGCTGCGTGCGTGTGGTGCCCGGAGCCGGAATCGAACCGGCATGACCTTGCGGTCGGCGGATTTTAAGTCCGATGCGTCTACCAGTTTCGCCATCCGGGCCTGCAGCGCGGCGCCGATTGTAGCCCACCTGCGGTTCCGCAACCGGATTGCATCATGGCGGCGGCGTGCTTAACTGTCGATCGCATTCATGTCATAGTCCCTGCCATCGTTCCCAGGGGGGGAGCCACCTGATGTCGCTGCACGCGATTGCCTATGCCAGTGAGGCCCGCGCCGATCTGCAGACAACCGATCTTGACCGCCTGCTGGCCGACGCCACGGCATTCAATCGTGTAGCCGGTGTCACCGGTGTGCTGATGTTCGACGGAGCGCGCTTCCTGCAGTATCTCGAGGGCCCGGAGGACGGCATCGATTCGGTGTTCCAGCGCATCCTCAATGCGCGCAGCCACGGGCAGCTGAAAGTGTTGTGCCGTGCCCCCGTGGTGCAGCGCGCATTTCCGCGCTGGTCGATGGGCACGCGGCGGATCGAACCGGAGCTGCTGGCACAGATCGTCGACGCCGCGTGGCCCGGCTTCCTGCTTGGCAGCGGTGGATTCGAGCGCCTGCTGCAGGCCTGGACCGGCGCCGACGGCGAACTGGAACCGGCCGCGGTGGCGTTGGGGTCCTGAGCCCGCCTTGGCGGCAGGGCGCCGGGGCCGGTAGGCTGTAGCCTTTCTGGCGCAGGTTTTCCGGAGTGGTGCAGCAGATGAGTGTGTTGGCCGAGGCCATGGCAGCGTATGTGCGATCGCATCCGTTGCGCGGGATGTGCCGATGAGTGCGCCGGTAGCGGCGGCCAGCGCACCCCGGTTTGCGGTGATCGGCCTGGGCTACGTCGGACTGCCGTTGGCGGTGGCGTTTGGCCGGCAGTGGCCGACGTTGGGTTTCGATATCGATGCCGGTCGCATCGCCGAGCTGCGCAACGGCCAGGACCACACGCTGGAAATGGAATCCGACGAACTGGCCAGTGCGCAGCTGCTGCAGTACGGCAGCGATCCGGCACTGCTCGATGCCTGCAACGTCTACATCGTCACCGTGCCGACCCCGATCGATGCTTACGAGCAGCCCGACCTGGAGCCCCTGCGTTCGGCGACACGGCTGATTGCCAGTCATCTTCGCGCCGGCGACCTGGTGATCTACGAGTCCACGGTCTACCCCGGTACCACCGAGGAAGTGTGCGTGCCGCTGCTGGAGCAGGGTTCGGGCCTGCGCTTCAACGAAGACTTCTATTGCGGCTACAGCCCGGAACGGGTCAGCCCCGGCGACCGCCAGCGGCGCCTGGCCGACATCCGCAAGATCACTTCCGGCTCGACAGCGGAAGTCGCTGCGGTGATTGATGGTCTGTACCAGCGCATCATCGCTGCCGGTACCTTCCCGGCACCGTCGATGCGGGTGGCCGAAGCGGCCAAGGTGGTCGAGAACATCCAGCGCGACGTCAACATTGCGCTGGTCAACGAGCTGGCCCTGATCTTCGACAGGCTGGGCATCGATACCCAGGATGTACTGGACGCCGCCGGCAGCAAGTGGAATTTCCTGCCGTTCCGGCCGGGGCTGGTCGGCGGCCATTGCATCGGCGTGGACCCGTACTATCTCCTGCACAAGTCCGAGAGCGTGGGCTATCACCCGGACCTGATCCACACCGCACGACAGGTCAACAACCGCGTCGGCGAGCACGTGGCGGCGCGGGTGCTGGCGATGCTGGCCGAGCGTGGCCGTGCGCCGGCGGACGCACGCATCCTGGTACTGGGCGTGACCTTCAAGGAGGATTGCCCGGACCTGCGCAACAGCCGCGCGCTGGAGCTGGCGCAACGCCTGCGCGATGCCGGTGCGCAGGTGGAGGTCAGCGACCCCTGGGTCGGCCCGGCGGCGTTGACCGGCGAGGGCCTGGATTGGCTGGCCGATCCCGGGGCGGGGTGTTATGACGCGGTGGTGCTGGCGGTGGCCCACGCCCGTTTCAAGGCGATGGATGAATCCGCAATCCGGGCGCTGCTGGTGCCGGGAGGCCTGGTCTACGACGTGAAATCGGCCTGGCCGCGCAACGTGGTTGACGATCGCTTGTAAGCCTTGGCAGCGGGCGGCGCGGTAGACTCGGGGGCAGTTGCAACCGAGGAAAGCCATGCACCGGTATATCGTCTACCTGCTCGCCATCCTGATGTTCCCGATATGCCTGTGGCTGGCCACGATCTGGCCGGCCTGGTATTGGGGCGTCGGCCTGACTGCCGCGATGGTGGCGCTGGGGACCTGGGACCTGCTGCAGAAGCGCAGCACGCTGCGCCGCAACTATCCGGTGATGGCGCACTTCCGCTACGGGCTGGAATCGATCGGCCCGGAGATCCGCCAGTACTTCGTGCAGAGCGACCTGGAAGACGTGCCGTTCTCGCGCCAGCAGCGTGCACTGATCTACCAGCGCGCCAAGAACGAGATGGACACGGTGCCGTTCGGCACCCTGCGCAGCACCTATGCGGTGGATTACGAGTGGATCAACCATTCGCTGGCACCGACCGCCATCGCCAAGCATGACTTCCGTGTGTTGATCGGCCCGAACTGTGCCAAGCCTTATTCGGCCAGCGTGTTCAACATCTCGGCGATGAGCTTCGGTTCGCTGTCGGCTAATGCCATCCGCGCGCTGAACGAAGGCGCACGCCGCGGTGGCTTCTATCACGACACCGGCGAAGGTTCGATCTCGCCCTACCACCGCGAGATGGGCGGCGACCTGGTGTGGGAGATCGGCTCGGGCTACTTCGGTTGCCGTGACGAGAAGGGCGGTTTCAGCGAGGAACGCTTCGTTGCCAATGCCACCCATGATCAGGTCAAGATGATCGAGATCAAGCTGTCGCAGGGCGCCAAGCCCGGCCACGGTGGCGTGCTGCCGGCGCCGAAGGTGACCGCCGAGATCTCGGTGACGCGTGGCGTGCCGATGGGTGTGGACTGCGTGTCACCGTCGCGTCACTCGGCGTTCTCGACGCCGGTCGAGCTGCTGCAGTTCGTTGCACGCCTGCGCGAACTGTCCGGTGGCAAGCCGGTCGGTTTCAAGCTGGCCATCGGCCACCCGTGGGAGTGGTTCGGCATTGCCAAGGCGATGCAGGAAACCGGGCTGCTGCCGGACTTCATCGTGGTTGACGGCGCCGAGGGTGGCACGGGTGCGGCACCGGCGGAGTTCGTCGACCATGTCGGCGTGCCGATGCACGAAGCGCTGCTGTTGGTGCACAACACCCTGGTCGGCCTGGATCTGCGCGATCGCATCCGCATCGGTGCGGCCGGCAAGATCACCAGCGCGTTCGACATCGCGCGGACCATCGCGCTGGGGGCTGACTGGTGCAATGCCGGCCGAGGCTTCATGTTCGCGCTGGGCTGCATCCAATCACTGAGCTGCCATACCGACAAGTGCCCGACCGGCATCGCGACCCAAGACCCTGCACGCTGGAAGCATCTGGATGCACCGGACAAGGCCACCCGTGTGTACAGCTACCACGAGCACACGCTGCACGCCCTGAAGGAGCTGTTGTGTGCGGCGGGCCTGAACGATCCGGCCGAGCTGGGGCCGGAGCACATCCTGCGCCGCGTCTCACCGGTGGAAATCCGTTCGCTGGCCTCGCTGTACCGCTACCTGGAACCAGGCGAACTGCTGCACAAGGTGCCCGACCATGCGGTGTTCCATGCGTTCTGGGCCGATGCACGCAGCGACTCGTTCCAGCCGCCGCCGAAGATCCAGGCGCTGCGCGCCAGCAAGTCGCGGTAACCGTTGCTGTAGCGTCGAGCCCTGCTCGATTGCCTTTCGATCAGGCGTCGAGATTAACGATTCTGTAGAGTCGAGTCTTGCTCGACTGCCTTTCAATCAGGCATCGCGCTGTTGGAACGAAGAACAGTCGAGCATGGGCTCGGCTCTACAAGGAGGCGTCATGCAGTTCAGGACCGGCACCATGGATGATGTGGCCAGGCTGTGGGCCCTGCGCACGCGCTGTGTGCGCGAGACCTGCTGCAGCCACTACCCGCCGGAGGTCATCGCGCCGTGGTCGGCCTCGCCACCGCCGCTGCAGTACGCGAGGCTGCTGGGGCAGGGTGGTTGCGTGGTGGCCGAGGACGGGCAGGGTGTCCTGCTCGGGTTCGGCGTGTTTGATACCGATGCCAACGAGGTTGATGCGTTGTTCGTCGATCCGGATCGCGGCGGCAAGGGCATCGGCCAGGCGCTGATGCAGCGCCTGCTGGCGATGGCCGATCGTGATCGTGAGGTAGTGCTGTCGGCCTCGCTCAACGCCGTGCCGTTCTATCAACGGCACGGGTTCATCAGCGTGCGCGAAGAGACTTACCCGCATCCCAGCGGCGTGGCGCTGGCCTCGGTGAGCATGCGCCGGCCATGGTGATGTAGCGTCGAGCTTGCTCGATGGTTTTTGTAGAGTCGAGCCATGCTCGACTGCTCTATCGCCTGAATCAAAAGCAGTCGAGCATGGCTTGTATGTTCCTCCCGGCTCCTACGCGGTATGTAGGAGCCAGGGTGGAGGGACCGTCAAGCATGCATCTGCGGATACTAGCCGACAGACGAGTCGAGCGATCCCCATCCCGCACACGAACGTCGATAAAGGATCGTACGGCCCCCAAAGGGGATCGTCGATGTAGGCAAGCTAACGTCGGTGCGGTACCACCCCAGCCCCTTAAAGATAGCTGGGAGCCGTACAAATGTCTGATTCTCTCGATATTGGCGTGGACGTGGACTCCAAGGAGTTCGTACCGGCAGTGGCCGACCGCAAGGCCGGCGACAGGATCGCCAACACCCGGGCCGGCATAGCCCAGTGGCTCAACACCTTGCCCCAGCGATGCCGGATTGGCATGGAGGCGACGGGGCGGTACTACGAGTTGTTGGCTCGGATGGCTGGCCAGGCAGGCCACGTTGTCTATGTGATCAATCCACGTCTGATCAAGCACTACGGCCGGGCGACGGGCTCGCGTGGCAAGACGGACGCCATGGACGCCGAAGCGATCGCCCGGTACGTGAAGAAGGAGAACGATCGCCTGCGTGAATACGTACCGCGTACCGATGAGCAGCAGCAGATGCACGATTTGCTGCGCAAGCGGCAGACGCTGGTAAAGACACGCGCGCGCCTGGAGCAATCCTTCGGGGTAAGCAAAAGTGCCCCCGGGGAGCTGTCAGATCTGTTCTGCGCTCTGGCTGGGACGCTGTCCGAGCTGGAAAGCGAACTGCAGCGCTTGGGTCGCGATGGAGAGCATGGCGCGCTCTACAAGCGCCTGTTGACCATCCCTGGTATCGGCCCTGCCGTCGCCGCTCACCTGATTTACTACATGACGCGCTGGCCGTTGGCCAACGCCAACGCGTGGATCGCCTGCACGGGCCTGGATCCCCGGCCTAACGAGTCTGGCGGCAGAACGGGACGGCGTCGGCTGTCCAAACAGGGCGCGCCAGTGCTGCGCCAGATGCTCTACATGGCCGCAATGGGGCTCAAGCGGTGTCGCCAGGGGCAACCGCTCTACGACGAGCTGTCAAAACGCGGTCACCCCAGCACCGCCGTCTTCAACATCCTGGCCAGAAAGCTGGCCAGGATCGCCTGGGGTGTCTTCAAAAGCGGCCGGGACTTCGATCCGGCCATGCTGAAGGTGGGTCAAGCCTGCTTCCAGCAGGCTTGACCACGAACATAGGATCTCGACTCTACAACGCAGGTGTCAACGCGCCGCCAGCCACCCGATCACGCCTTCCGCAGCACGCAGGCCACTGGCGTAGCACGCGGTCAGCAGGTAGCCACCTGTCGGCGCCTCCCAGTCCAGCATCTCGCCGGCACAGAACACGCCGGGCACTGCCCGCAGCATCAGGCCATCATCCAGCGCATCCAGGCGCACGCCACCGGCGGTGCTGATCACCTCGGCCATCGGCCGGGGGCGCAGCAGGCGCAGGGGCAGGCGCTTGAGCGTAGCTGCCACGGCAGGCAGGTCGTTGCCCGCTTCCTTTCCCAGCATCTCGAACACCAGTGCGGCTTTCACTGCATCCAGGCCGGCCTGGCGGCGCAGGTGCTCGCCGAAGCTGCGACCCTTGCGCGGGCGTGACAGGTCGGCCAGCAGGCGTGCTTCATCGCGGCCCGGCACCAGGTCCAGCCACAGCATCGCGTGGCCATTGCGGTTGATGGTCTCGCGCAGGTCTGCGGCCAATGCGTAGATCAGGCTGCCTTCGATGCCGTACTCGCTGGCCACGCACTCGCCCTGCAGCGACTGCGGTTGTCCCGCCAGGTCCAGCCAGTGCGCGACCACCGGCTTCAACGGTGCGCCGGCATTGCGCTCGGCGAAGAACGGCGTCCAGTCCACGTCGAAACCGCAGTTGGCCGACTGCAGCGGTGCGATGTCCACGCCACGTGCCTGCAGTGGCGAGACCCAGGCGCCGTCGCTGCCCAGCTGCGGCCAGCTGCCGCCGCCCATGGCCAGCACGGTAGCATCGGCATGCACTTCAACGGCGCCGTCTTCGGTTTCAAATCGCAGGGCGCCGTCGTCGCTCCATCCGATCCAGCGGTGGTTGGCGTGCAGGCGCACACCCTGTTCTTTCAGGCGGCGCACCCAGCCGCGCAGCAGCGGGGCCGCCTTGCGGTCGACCGGGAACACGCGGCCGGAGCTGCCCACATAGGTCTCCACGCCAAAGCCGGCAGCCCAGTCGCGCAGCGCCTGCGCGTCGAAGCCGTCCAGCCAGCGTCCCACGGCAGAGGCCTGCTCGCGGTAGCGGCTGTCGAACAGCGGCCGCGGATCGGAATGGGTGAGGTTGAGTCCGCCCTTGCCGGCGATCAGGAACTTGCGGCCGGGCGAACCCTTGGCCTCGTACAGGTCGATCTCCAGCCCAGCGGCGCGCAGGCGCTCGGCGGCGAACAGGCCGGCCGGGCCGCCGCCGATGACGGCGACCCGCAGAGACGTTGCGGTATTACGGTTTGACATCGAGCAGCTCGACATCGAAGACCAGCGACGAGCCGGCCGGGATCGGGCCAACCCGGCGGTCGCCGTAGCCGTAGTCCGGCGGGATCATCAGCGTGCGCTTGCCGCCGACCTTCATGCCGGCCACGCCCTCATCCCAGCCGCGGATGACCTGGCCGGCGCCGAGCGCAAAGGTGAACGGTTCGCCACGGCTGACCGAGCTGTCGAAGGTCTTGCCGTGCTTGGTTTCGGTGCGGTTGTCGTAGATCCAGCCGGTGTAGTGCACGGTGACCTTGTTGCCGGCAACGGCTTCGGTGCCGGTGCCCGGGACGGTATCGATGCGCTCGAAGGTGGTCAGGGTGCCACCCGGCGGTGGGCCGGACGGTTCGGTCGAGCAGCCAACGGCGGCGAGGGACAGCAGCAGGGGAAGCAGCAGGTGGCGCATCGGGCGTCTCCGGAAGGGCGCAGGGCGAGGGCGGCAAGGGTAGCGCATCGGCGCCGGGTATCATGGGGGGCATGGCAAAACTCCTGCTCAATCTGCGCAATGTCGGCGACGACGAATACGCCGATGTCTGCACGCTGCTCGACCAGCACGGCATCGCCTGGTATCGCACCGAACCCAGCCCCTGGGGCATTTCCAACGGCGGCCTGTGGCTGCGCGAGGACGCCGATCATCCGCGTGCGAAGGCGCTGATGGCCGAGTACCAGGCCGAACGCGGGCCGCGCATCCGTGCCGAGCGCGAGCAGGCGTTGCGCGAGGGGACGGCGGAGACCTTCGGCAGCCTGTTCCGGCGCCGGCCGGTGTATGTGGTGCTGGTGCTGCTGGCGATGGCCGGTGCGGCGGCGCTGGTGCTGCTGCCGTTCGTGCTGTTGCGGGGGTAATGGGGCTTCTGGCCGGGTTGCACCCGGCACCCGCGGTAGTGCCGGCCGCTGGCCGGCAACAGCAAGAGCAACAGCAACAGCAACAGCAACAGCTGGCATTCCGTGGGATGGCGTGGCGGTGTGGGCAGGCGGGGGACGGCAAAAACTGCTCCTGCGTGCCTCGTAGAGCGCCATCCATGGCGCTCTGCGCCCCCGCCTGCCCACACCGCCACGCCTCTGACAGGTTCATGAACTCTGTAGATCCACGCCATGCGTGGATGAACGTGAAAATCTGACCCTGGAGTGGTCTGGCGCTAAAATGGCGGGATGATCGCCAATACCGCTGCCTACCATTTCGCCGTCATCGACGCCCCCCAGGCCCTGTGCGACCAGCTGCTGGCGCGTGCCGAGGCGGCGCAGCTGCGCGGCACGATCCTGGTGGCGGGCGAGGGGTTGAACCTGTTCCTGGCCGGTGCGCCGGAGGCGGTCGAAAGTTTCTATGCGGCGCTGCATGCCGATGCGCGCTTTGCCGATATGCGGGTCAAGACCAGCCTGAGCGAGCATCAGCCGTTCGCGCGGCTGAAGGCCAAGGTGAAGGACGAGATCATCAGCTTCCGCCGTGATGACGGCCAGCCGCTGGAGTATCCGCGTGCACCGGCGGTCGATCCGGCTACCGTGCAGCGCTGGTTGCGGCAGGGGCATGATGACGCCGGCAAGCCGGTGGTCATGCTCGATACGCGCAATCTGCAGGAAGTGGAGTACGGCACCTTCAAGGATGCGCTGGTGCTGCCCATCCACAAGTTCACCGACCTGCCCGAGGCATTGGCGCCGCACCGCGAAGCGCTGAAGGACAGCACCGTGGTCAGTTTCTGCACCGGCGGCATCCGCTGCGAGAAGGCCGCGCTGTGGATGGTCAACGACGGCATGGACAACGTGCTGCAGCTCGACGGCGGCATCCTCGGCTACTTCGAGGAGGTGGGCGGCGAAGGTTACGAAGGCCGCTGCTTCGTGTTCGACGAGCGCGTAGCGCTGGATGCCGAGCTGAAGCCAATGGTCGACCAGCCGCTGCCGGAGCCGCGCCCCAGCGCGTTCTGACGCTTCCTTGGTAGAGCCGGCGGCTGGTCGGCTGCGAAGCGATCTACCTGTATGCCGGCCAGCGGCCGGCACTACCAATCGCGCTTGGCGCGGATCAGGGCACCCCGGATCGGTCCGGCGGGCCCTGAACCCGTCCCACGGGAATCAGCATCCCGCCACCGTCACTGGCCGCCGCGCCCGACCGACCCCATTCATGGGGGATCCTGTGACGGAAAACTGCTGATGATCCCGTTGTCGATCCTTGACCTGGCCCCGGTCTGCGAGGGCAGTGACACCACCGCTGCCTTCGCCAACATGCTGGAACTGGCCCAGCACGCCGATGCGCTGGGCTACCGCCGCTACTGGCTGGCCGAACACCACAACATGCCCGGCATCGCCAGCGCGGCCACCGCCGTGCTGATCGGTCACGTGGCGGGTGGCACAAAGCGCATCCGCGTCGGTGCCGGCGGCATCATGCTGCCCAACCATGTGCCGCTGCAGGTGGCCGAGCAGTTCGGCACGCTCGCCTCGCTGTATCCGGACCGCATCGACCTCGGCCTGGGCCGTGCGCCGGGCACCGATCAGCCGACCGCGCGTGCACTGCGCCGCTACTTCGACAGCGCCGACCAGTTCCCGCAGGACGTGCGCGAGCTGCTGCATTACTTCGAACCGGTACAGCCCGGGCAGGCGGTGCAGGCGGTTCCGGGTGGTGGCCTGCGGGTGCCGACCTGGATCCTCGGTTCCAGCCTGTTCGGTGCGCGCATGGCCGCCTCGATGGGCCTGCCATACGCGTTCGCCTCGCACTTCGCACCGGACGTGATGGACGAAGCGCTGGCGGTGTACCGACGCGAGTTCCGCCCCTCGGCCACGCTGAAGCAGCCGCACGCGATGCTGGCCCTGAACGTCGTTGCCAGCGACAGCGAAGCCGAATCGCGGCGCCTGTTCACCAGCCAGCAGCAGAGTTTCGTGAACCTGCGTCGTGGCCGACCGGGCAAGATTCCGGCACCCATCGACGACATCGAGTCCTTCTGGGAGCCGCACGAAAAAGTGGGCGTGGAGCGGGCACTGGCCTGCACCGTGCTGGGGGATCCGCAGCAGGTGGCGGAAGGCATCGCCGCGTTTGTCGAGCGCCACAAGCCGGACGAGCTGATGCTCACCGCCAACCTGTATGACCACCGTGCGCGCCTGCGCTCGTTCGAACTGGCGATGCAGGCCTGGCACGCCCGCCACGCGGGCTGAACAATTGCGTCACGGCCCATTGCGGCCGAACCGCGTCTGATGGGGGCTCATATCGAAGGAGCCCCCACATGGCCGACACCCGCGCCGAACACATTGCCCAACTGGCAGAACTGATCAAGGACGTGGAGGTGGCGATGTTTACCACCACCGGCGTCGATGGCCGCCTCTACAGCCGGCCGTTGGCCACCCAGCAGGTCGCCTTCGACGGTGACCTGTGGTTCGTGATCACCGGCGACAGCCCCAAGGTGGCCGAGATCGCGCTCGACCCGCGGGTCAACGTGGCGTATGCCTCGCCCTCGAAGAACACCTATGTGTCCG
This sequence comes from Stenotrophomonas sp. 28608_Sma, assembly GCF_056486185.1. Classification (NCBI taxonomy): domain Bacteria; kingdom Pseudomonadati; phylum Pseudomonadota; class Gammaproteobacteria; order Lysobacterales; family Lysobacteraceae; genus Stenotrophomonas; species Stenotrophomonas sp. 28608_Sma. Next base: position 1,744,798 of record NZ_CM151308.1, read on the forward strand.
TGGCGGGGCGGGCACGCGTGGTCGATGATCGCGCGAAGATCGAGGAGCTGTGGTCACCGGCGATGAAGCTGTTCTTCCCCGGTGGCAAGGATGACCCCAACCTTCGCCTGATCCATGTGCGCGCCGACAGTGCCGAGTATTGGGACGGTCCGGGCACGCTGCTGGGCACAGCGCTGAGTTTCGTGCTGTCAGCCGTGCAGGACGAACCGGCGGCGTTGGCCGACAACGGATTCATCGACCTTCGATGATGGCCGATGTCCGGTATTGGTAGTGCCGGCCGCTGGCCGGCAAACCTGGAAACGTGGCAGCCGGCCAGCGGCCGGCTCTACCGGATTCCGGCTCAGAACCAGCGCTGGAACAGCTCCACCGTGTAGCCCACCAGCTGCCCCGAACTGAAACCGAAGAACGCGATCGCTGCCACGGCGGCGATCCAGTTGAACAGCATCAGCGCGCCATCGCGTTCCAGCAGCGCCAGCGAGAACAGCAGCAGCTGGAAGCCGAACAGGAAATTGGTGAAGGGAATCGGCAACGACAGCAGCAGGCCCAGCAACACCAGCAGCAGGCCACTGAAGGCGTGGGCGGGCAGCGGTGTCAGCAGCTGCGGCAGGCGGGGTTTCAGCATCTTGTCCAGGCGCCGCAGCGGTCGGTCGATGCGGTCCAGGAAACGATGCATGGTGCCGCGCTTCGGCCCGCGGCGGGCGATGAAGCCGGGCAGCCAGGGCCGGCGCAGGCAGAACAGCATCTGCAGGCCGATCAGGACCACCAGTGGGCCGCTGACCGCGCCGCCCATGCCCGGGATCGGGATGAACGACGGCAGGATCGCCACGAACAGGAACACGCCGAACGCGCTCTGCTGCAGGTTGCCGAGGATCTGGCCCAGCGGCATGTGCTCGGCGGGATCGCCAGAGGCAAACATCTCCAGCAGGGTACGGATGCCCTCGTTGCGGTAGGCCGGGCGCTCGTCGCCCGGACCCTTGCCGGCCTCAGGCGGTGAGCTCATCGGCCTGCTCGTCGGACAACGTGCGCAGCAGCAGCTTGTCCACGCGCGCACCATCCAGGTCAACCACTTCGAAGCGCCAGCCCGCCCAGTCGAAGTACTCGCCTGCGTGCGGAATGCGGCCGAAGTAATGGATGCACATGCCGGCCAGCGTGTAGTAGTCGCCGTCCTCGGCGTCGGGCAGGTCGTTGCTGCCGATCAGTTCGCGCACGTCTTCGATCGGCAGCGAGCCGTCCACCAGCAGCGAGCCGTCTTCGCGGGTCACCACCAGCGCGTCCTCGTCGGCGTTCTCCACCGCCTGCAGGCGGCCGACCACCGCGCCCATCAGGTCGCTGATGGTCACCAGACCCTGGATCTCGCCGTACTCGTCCACCACCAGTGCCATCGACTGCTGTTCCTCGCGGAAGATTTCCAGCAGCTTCATCGCGTGGGTCGATTCGGAGACGTACAGGGGGTCGCGCAGGGTCTGGAACAGCGCGTTGTCGCCGCGCGCCATGCGCGTGGCCAGCGATTTCAGTTCGAGCACGCCGACCACGTCCATGTCGTTGTCGCGGTACACCGGGTACCGGGAGAACTCGTGTTCGGCCATGATTTCCAGGTTGCGCTCCAGCCCGGCCTGGGTATCCAGCCACGCGATGCGGTTGCGCGGGGTCATCAGGCTGTCGGCGGTGCGGTCGCCCAGGCGCATGACGCGGTTCATCATGTCGCGCTCATGGGCATCGATCACGCCGGCCTCGTGGCTCTCGGCCACCAGCATGCGGATTTCTTCTTCGGTCACCTGGGCGGCCTCGTCCTTGCCCAGGCCGAGAATCTTCAGTACCAGCTGGGTGGTCCTGGACAGCAGCCAGACAAACGGCAGGGCCAGCTTGGCCAGCCAGCTCATCGGCATGGCCACCAGTCCGGCGATCGCCTCCGAGCGGGTCAGCGCCAGGCGCTTGGGCACCAGTTCGCCAAAGATGAGCGTGATGAAGGTGATCAGGCTGACCGCCAGTACCGTGCCGATCTTGCCGGCATAGGCGAAACCGGGCATCAGGCCCTGGATCCAGCCGGCAAAGGCGTCGCCCAGCGCTTCACCGCCGAGATAGCCGGTCAGCACGCCGATCACGGTGATGCCGATCTGCACGGTGGACAGGAAGCTCTCCGGCTTCTCCGACAGCTCCAGCGCCTTGGCGGCACGCTTGGAGGTGGCGGCCATCTGCTTCAGGCGGCTCTTGCGCGAGGTCATGACCGACATCTCGGACATGGCGAAGAAGCCGTTCAGCAGAACAAGCGCGAAGACAATCAGGATCATTTCAAACACGGGCGTCGTCCCCGGTTGGTGGCAGGGAGGGCGGGTGCTTGCGATGGCGGCTGGCGCTCAGGAACAGGGTCCGGCGCGGCGCAGGGGGGTAAGGGTCGTCGTCCATAAGGTGCGCCCGAAGGCGCGCTGGCATCTTAGCAAAGGGGCGTGGCAGGGTGGCAACCGCCTGTTCAGGTTGGGGCTTCCAGAGCCCCGGAAGGGGGCAGGGATACCCGTGATGGTCATCTAGCCGTCATAATTCCGTCTGGTGCCGTCCTTCCCGCGACGGCTGACAGGTTTCTCAATGTTCTCTCTGCAGACCATTTTCGGTTCCGGCAAACAGTTCTACACCCTGCTCGATGAGGCTGCCGTCGCGGCTTCCGACGCCGCCAAGGCGCTGCATTCCATGCTGCGCGAGGCCGACCGCCAGCCCGCGCTGGACGCGTTCAAGCTGGCCCGCCTGCGCGAACGCGCGGCCTCGGACAAGATCAGCCAGGCGCTGGTGGACAGCTTCATGACCCCGATCGAGCGCGAAGACATCGAAGCGCTGGGCTCGGCGCTGTACAAGATTCCGAAGCAGATCGAGAAGTTCGCCGATCGCTATTCGCTGGCCACGACCCACCTGGAGCACATCGACTTCGCGCCGCGCGCGGCGATGCTGGAACAGGCTGCCGGCGTGGTGGTGGAGATGGTGGCCGACCTGCGCCACATGAACCTGGACCGGATGACCGCGCTCAACGAGAAGCTGCGTTCGCTGGAGAACGAGGCCGACCGCCTGATGCTCGAGCTGTACCGCGACATCTACTCGGGCCGCCTGGACAACCTGCAGATGTTCCTGCTGAAGGAATTCTTCGAGATCCTGGAAAAGGCCATCGATCGCTGCCGCGAGGCCGGCGTGGTGGCGTACCAGATCGTGTTGAAGAACAGCTGACGGACGCCGCCGCATGTTGACCCTTGTCCTGGTGGTGATCCTGGCCGCGCTCGTCTTCGAGTTCATCAACGGCTTCCACGACACCGCCAACTCCATTGCCACCGTGGTGGCGACCAAGGTGCTCTCGCCCGGCTGGGCGGTGATGCTGGCCGCCTTCATGAACCTCATCGGTGCACTGACCGGTACCGCGGTGGCGCTGACCATCGCTTCGGGCCTGCTCAACACCAACGTGGTCGACGTCACCCCGCAGGTGATCCTGTGCGCCCTGCTGGGCGGCATCATCTGGAACCTGATCACTTGGTGGAAGGGCCTGCCGTCCTCGTCCTCGCACGCCCTGATCGGTGGCCTCTGCGGCGCCGGCCTGGCCGCTGCCCACAACAACTGGGACGCGCTGATCTGGTCCGAGCGCCTGGGCAGCTGGGCGCAGAACAAGGGCCTGCTGTGGAAGGTGTTCGTGCCGATGATAACCTCGCCGATCGCCGGCTTCCTGCTCGGCATCGTGGTGATGGTGCTGCTGTGGGGCCTGATTGCCGGCCTGGCCAAGATCGGTGGTGCCATCGGTCGTCTGGCCCGCCCGCGCATCGTCAACGCTTTCTTCGGCAAAGCGCAGATCGCCTCGGCGGCCTACATGGGCTTTGCCCACGGCCACAACGACGCGCAGAAGACCATGGGCATCATCGCCATGACACTGATCGGTGCCGAGGCCACCGGTGCGCTGGATGACCTGCCGTCGTGGCTGGCCTTCATGCACCCGGACGCCAGCGCCGGTGACGGCATCGCGATGTGGATCGTGCTGACCTGTGCGGTGGTGATGGCCGCCGGTACCGCCTCGGGCGGCTGGAAGATCATCAAGACCCTGGGTCACAAGATGGTCAAGCTGCACCCGATCCACGGCTTCGCCGCGGAGACCAGCTCGGCCACCATCCTGACCCTGGCCGCCCACTTCGGCATGCCGGTCTCGACCACGCACAGCATCTCCACCGCGATCATGGGCGTCGGCTTCGCCAAGAACCCGCGCTCGCTGAAGTTCGGCGTGATCGAACGCATTGTCTGGGCCTGGATCCTGACCATCCCGGCCGCAGGTGGTTGTGCGTACCTGATCCTGAAGCTGTTCGAACTGTTCGGCTGGACCTGATCGCCGCGCCAAGGTGCACACGAAAAAGCCCGCCGGATACCGGCGGGCTTTTTTCATGGGCAGAGAATTCTTCCGGACACATCGTGTCGACCAAGGTCGACACCTACCAGAGCAGAAACAGGGATCCGCCCTCGTGCCGACCAACGGTCGGCACCCACCAACAGCGCTCGGAAACTGTCGAAGGCGGGGTGGGATGGGCAGGCGGGGGCGCAGAGCGCCATGGATGGCGCTCTACGAGGCACGCAGGAGCAGTTTTTGCCGTCCCCCGCCTGCCCATCCCACCCCGCCAACCCACGGAATGCCAGCTCTTGCTGTTGCAGTGGCAGTTGATCCCCAGCGGGTGCCGGGCCGCAGGCCCGGCCACCACCACCACCCTCAGTTGCGCTGGAACAACGCCTGCACATCCTTCCGGAACGCCGCCTGGCTGTCCGCCCGGCTGTAGAACATGTGCCCGCCCGGATAACTGCGCACCTGCACCCGGTCCGGATTGCTGCCCATCGCCGGCATCTGGTCCACCGTCAGGATCGATCCCATGAACGGGCACGACAGATCATTCCAGCCATGCACGATCAGTACCTGCAGATGCGGATCGATCGCCACCGCCTGCCGCAGCTGGGTCACCGCGCCCTGGCGCAGCTCGCCGTTGCGGTCCCACAGCCGGTTCACGTCGTAGTTCAGCGCTTGGTAGCGTGCATCCACCTTCCAGCCGACCACGCGCGTCACGAAGTCGACCATCGCGGTGGTGGTCGGCGCAATGATGCTGTCCAGCAGCGGATCGTTGGCGCGCTGTTCCGGATCATTCGGGAACGGATCGAACGCGGTCACGTTGGAGTCGTAGCGGCTGCCCAGCGTGCCCTTGTCGCGGAACACCTCACGCAGATAGGCCTGCGTCTCCAGTCGGCCACCGGCGCGGCGCACGAACTGCGCATCCAGCCCGGTCAGCTCGGTCACCCGGCGCAGCATCGCCTCGGTCGCCTGCGGATCGCTGCGGCCCTTCATCAGCGCAGTCGCGTAGTCGCCGCGGGTGTATTCCACCACGTCGCGCATCGCCGCATCGGTCAGTTTGCCCTGGCGCTCCAGGTGCGCTGCAGCGATCGACGGCAGCGTCTGCATCCACGCCATCGGCGAGACATCGGCGTTGTCTTCCAGGGTCGGGCTCAGGTACGGCGACACCAGCACCAGGCCGTTCATCGCCACGCCCAGGCGGGTCTGCAGGAAGTGGGTGATGCGCGGGCCGCGGTAGCCGCCGTAGCTCTCGCCGGTCAGGTACTTGCGTGCACCCATGCGCTGGTTGCGCAGCAGCCAGTCGTAGATCGAGCGCGACAGGTATTCGATGTCGGCGCTGGGGTTGTACAGCTGCTTCTTCGCCTCGTCATCGCCGATGCGTGCACGGCTGAAGCCAGTGCCGACCGGGTCGATGAACACCAGGTCGGTGAAGTCCAGCCAGGTGCCGGGGTTGTCGTGCAGGGTGGCCGGCGCCGATGCGCTGTCACCCTCCGAACCAAAGGTGACCACCTTGGGCCCGATCGCGCCCATGTTGAGGTAGACCGACGATGCACCCGGGCCACCATTGAGCGCGAAGGTCACCGGCCGGTCCTTGCCCGGCATCGTATAGGCGGTGAACACCACATCGGCGATCACCTTGCCCTTGGCATCGCGCACCGGCAGGGTGCCGACGGTGGCGGTGTAGTCCAGGGTGCGGCCGGCCAGGCGCATGCTCTGGCGGGCTGACGCATCGGCGGGCAGCGCGGGCGCTTCGGTCTTGTCGTCTTTCGGATCGGGCTTGGCCTCGGCGTCGGGCGCGGCCAGCACGCTGGCTGGGGCGATGAGCAGGCCGACGCAGAGCGCGGCAGTGTGCAGCAGGGACTTCATGGCACCGGATCGGCAGCGGAAGGGGGTTCCGATGCTAGGCCGGTGGAGGGCATGTCGTATGTGTCCAAAGGCATGGCCGCGCGTCGAGGCCGCCAGCGGCCAGATTGGGTCAAGCGGGCAGGGTGGTGCGCAGTTCGTCGTCGGCCAGCAGGCCGTATACCGCCGAATCGGACAGTTCGCCCTGGATGCGCCAGCGCTGCCGCAGCACGCCCTCCAGGTGGAAGCCCAGCCGTTCAAGCACGTGTGCCGAGGGCCGGTTGCGCGGGTCGACTTCGGCTTCCACGCGATGCAGGCGCAGGGTCTGGAACAGGTAGTCCAGCAGGTGCTGCAGCGCTTCGTGCATGTAGCCCTGGCCTTGCCTGTCGGGGGCCAGAAGGTAGCCGATCTCGGCACGAGCGGCATCGCGATCCAGGGCGAACACCACGCAGATGCCCAGCAACGGGCCGTCCAGCGTTTCGCGCACGGCCAGCTTGAGCTGGGTGCCGGTGGCCTGTGCCGCCAGGTCATCGTCGATCTGCGCGCGCGCTTCGGCCGGTCGTGTCCACGCCGGGTGGTTCCAGAACCGCATCACGTCCGGATCAGACTGGATCGCGAACAGGGCGGCCGCATCGTCGCGGCGGATCGGGCTCAGGACCAGGCGCGCGCTGTGCAGCGGCAGGCCCGGGAACAGCAGCGAGTGGCTGGCCAATACGATGGTCCACACAGATGGACGCGCATTATGGCGCCGCCGGGTTTGCCGATGGGGGCGTAATGCCAAGGGCACATGAACCGGCATTACCGGGCGATGGGGCCAGAGCCGTTTCCCTGCGGGAAACGGATCCGGCCCCGCGTCGGGTCAGACTTCCAGCGAAGCCAGATCGCCCTTGCTCTCCAGCCAGCCCTTGCGGTCGGAGGCGCGCTTCTTGGCCAGCAGCATGTCCATCAGCGAACGGGTCTGCTCGCCGTCGTCCACGGTCAGCTGCACCAGGCGACGGGTGTCGGGGTGGATGGTGGATTCACGCAGCTGTGGCGGATTCATCTCGCCCAGGCCCTTGAAGCGGGTGACGTTGATCGCACCCTTGATCTTCTCGCGTTCGATCTTGTCCAGCATCGAGCGCTTCTCTTCTTCGTCCAGGGCATAGAACACCTGCTTGCCCACATCGATGCGGAACAGCGGCGGCATCGCCACGAACACGTGGCCGGCATCGACCAGCGCCGGGAAGTGCTTGAGGAACAGCGCGGTGAGCAGAGTGGCAATGTGCAGGCCGTCCGAGTCCGCGTCGGCCAGGATGATGACCTTGCCGTAGCGCAGGCCAGCAATGTCGTCCTTGCCGGGATCGCAGCCGATGGCCACGGCCAGGTTGTGCACTTCTTCCGACGCCAGCACGCTGTTGGAGGATACTTCCCAAGTGTTGAGGATCTTGCCGCGCAGCGGCAGGATCGCCTGGAAGTCCTTGTCACGCGCCTGCTTGGCACTGCCGCCTGCCGAGTCACCCTCCACCAGGAACAGCTCGGTGCGCGACAGGTCCTGGCTGATGCAGTCGGCCAGCTTGCCGGGCAGGGCCGGGCCCTGGGTGACTTTCTTGCGGACGACCAGCTTTTCGGTCTTCAGGCGCGCGCTGGCGCGCTCGATGGCGATCTGCGCGATCTTCTCGCCCAGCTCCACGTTCTGGTTCAGCAGCAGGCTGAACGCATCGTGGGCAGCGCCTTCGATGAAGCCGGCGGCCTGGCGCGAGGACAGGCGTTCCTTGGTCTGGCCACTGAACTGCGGGTCGGTCATCTTCAGCGACAGCACGAACGACACGCGGTCCCACACGTCTTCCGGGGCCAGCTTGACGCCACGCGGCAGCAGGTTGCGGAAGTCGCAGAACTCGCGCAGCGCCTCGGTCAGGCCGGTGCGCAGGCCGTTGACGTGGGTGCCGTGCTGGGCAGTGGGGATCAGGTTGACGTAGCTTTCCTGCACCAGCTCGCCTTCCGGCAGCCAGGCCACGGCCCAGTCCACGATCTCGGTGTCTTTCTTCAGGTTGCCGACGAACAGTTCGGCCGGCAGCATCTCGCGATCGCCCAGCTCCAGCTTCAGGTAATCGCGCAGGCCGTCTTCGTAGTACCAGGTATCAACTTCGCCGGTGGCTTCGTCGGTCAGCTTCACGGTCAGGCCGGGGCACAGCACGGCCTTGGCGCGCAGCAGGTGCTTGAGCGCGCGCACCGCGAACTTGGGCGTGTCGAAGTACTTCGGGTCCGGCCAGAAGCGCACGCGGGTACCGGTGTTCTTCTTGCCGACGCTGCCGACCACTTCCAGCGGGGTGGCGCGGTCGCCGTTGCGGAAGGTGATGCGGTGTTCGGCGCCTTCGCGCTTGATGTGCACTTCCACCAGGGTCGACAGCGCATTGACCACGCTGACGCCGACGCCGTGCAGGCCGCCGGAGAAGGTGTAGTTGTTGTTGCTGAACTTGCCGCCGGCATGCAGGCGGGTGAGGATCAGCTCGACGCCCGGGATCTTCTCTTCCGGGTGGATGTCCACCGGCATGCCGCGGCCGTCATCGCTGACCTCCACGCTGCCGTCCTTGTACAGGGTGATCTCGATCGAGCGGGCGTGGCCAGCGAGGGCCTCGTCCACCGAGTTGTCGATCACTTCCTGCGCCAGGTGGTTCGGGCGCGCGGTGTCGGTATACATGCCGGGACGGCGCTTGACCGGGTCAAGGCCGGACAGGACTTCAATATCGGCGGCGTTATAACGGGCGTTCATCTGTCTTCGAAAGCTTGGAGCGACGGGCAAGTGTGGGGTCTGGCACGGGATTTTGCACGCCTGCGGTTCAGTCTCGGCGACGCAGAGGGGGTAAAATGGCAGCTGCTGGAATCTGAACACCGGCGACCCCCGTTGGGTCGAAACATCCAAGCCATACCGCGAGGAGGACCTCATGAAGAAGTTGCTGACCATTGCGATCCTGGCCGCTGCCGCCGTTGCAGTGCCGCTGGTGGTGGCGCAGAACGCCGGCCAGCCGGCCCCGCAGCAGGGTGACCAGGCCGACAAGGCGCAGGCCGAGGCCGATGCCAAGGCCAAGCGTCGGGCCCAGGCCAATGCCGAAATGAAGGCGCAGGGCCAGCCGGCCCCGCAGCAGGAAGAGGAAGAGGAAGCGCGCAAGAAGCGCTGATCCCGCCCCCTGCCAGGCGCCCTTGCGACAAGGGTTGCGCTCCGGAACGCCCCGCTTTGCGGGGCGTTTCTTTTTAGTGGCGCGCCATCTGCCTCTTGGGTTGGCGGCCATCAATCTGTAAACTATGGCTTTCCGGGAGTAAGTGCGTGTCCACCATTTGCGAATGGGCTGGAGCGGCCAAGCGTGGCTTCCAGCATGGCGGGTCGCAGGTGACGGTCGATTTGACCGGCACGGTCGCCCCGACCTCGCACGGTGGTCCCCGTCCGGCGCCTGCCGTCGCACGGATCCGCACCTCCCTCGCTGCCACAGCGAACCGGAAAACCCCCTCTGAGCACCATGCCTGCCCTCCGGGCGCGCGTGGTGCTGCCGTTTTCCATTTCCAGACAGGATGCTTGCAGCCATGACTCCCTTGATTTTCGTAACCGGCGGCGTGGTGTCCTCGCTCGGCAAAGGCATTGCCGCCGCGTCGCTGGCCGCCATTCTCGAAGCCCGTGGCCTGAAGGTCACGATGATGAAGCTCGACCCGTACATCAACGTCGACCCGGGCACCATGAGCCCGTTCCAGCACGGTGAGGTCTACGTCACCGACGACGGCGCCGAGACCGACCTCGACCTGGGCCACTACGAGCGCTTCGTGCGCACCCGCCTGAGCCGCAAGAACTCGGTCACCACCGGTCGTATCTACGAGAACGTGATCCGCAAGGAACGCCGCGGCGATTACCTGGGCGCGACCGTGCAGGTCATTCCGCACATCACCGATGAAATCCGCCGCTGCATCGACGAGGCCACCGAAGGCTACGACGTGGCGCTGGTGGAGATCGGCGGTACTGTCGGCGACATCGAGTCGCTGCCGTTCCTGGAAGCGATCCGCCAGGTGCGCACCGAGCGTGGCCCGGAGAAGGCACTGTTCATGCACCTCACCTTGGTGCCGTACATCGGCGCCGCCGGTGAGCTGAAGACCAAGCCGACCCAGCACTCGGTGAAGGAACTGCGCTCGATCGGCATCCAGCCGGACGTGCTGCTGTGCCGTTCGGAACAGGCCGTGCCGGATTCGGAGCGCCGCAAGATCGCCCAGTTCACCAACGTTTCCGAGCGCGCGGTGATCAGCGTGCCGGACGTGGACGTCCTGTACCGCATTCCGTCAGGCCTGCATGCGCAGGGCCTGGACGAGATCGTCGTCAACCAGCTGAAGCTGGCCGACAAGGTCGGTCCGGTCGATCTGTCGATGTGGGAAGACGCGGTCGATGCGACCCTGCATCCGCTGGACGAAGTGACCATCGCCGTGGTCGGCAAGTACGTCGATCACCAGGATGCCTACAAGTCGGTCGGCGAAGCGCTCAAGCACGGCGGCCTGCGCCAGCGCACCAAGGTCAACCTGAAGTGGCTGGAAGCACAGGACCTGGAAGGCACCGACATGGCCGCACTGGCCGATGTCGACGGCATCCTGGTGCCGGGCGGCTTCGGTGACCGTGGTTTCGAAGGCAAGGTGCTGACCTCGAAGTTCGCCCGCGAGCAGCACGTGCCGTACTTCGGCATCTGCTACGGCATGCAGGCGGCCGTCGTCGATTACGCCCGCAACGTGGTCGGCCTGGAAGGTGCCAACAGCACCGAGAACGACCGCCAGTCGCCGAACCCGGTGATCGGCCTGATCACCGAATGGCGTACGGCAACCGGCGACGTCGAAAAGCGTGATGACAAGAGCGACCTCGGTGGCACCATGCGCCTGGGCCTGCAGGAACAGCGCCTGAAGCCGGGCACGCTGGCCCGTGAGCTGTACGGCAAGGACGTGGTTGCCGAGCGCCACCGTCACCGCTACGAGTTCAACAACCGCTACCGCACCCAGCTGGAGGATGCGGGCCTGGTGATCGCCGGCAAGTCGATGGATGACACCCTGGTGGAAGTGGTGGAGCTGCCGCGCGATGCGCACCCGTGGTTCCTGGCCTGCCAGGCGCACCCGGAATTCCTGTCTACGCCGCGTGACGGCCACCCGCTGTTCATCGGTTTCATCCGTGCCGCACGCGAACGCAAGGCCGGCGGCAAGCTGCTGCAGGAAGCCCGCGCCTGACTTGTGATGGGGGCCGCCGGCCCCCATCTTGCACGCTTCAACCCCCAGCGCACCGGCCCGGCCGGTGCCGCGGACAACAAGGAAACGCCATGAAACTGTGTGGATTCGAGGTCGGGCTGGACCAGCCCCTGTTCCTGATCGCCGGCCCCTGCGTGATCGAGTCGATGCAGCTGCAGCTCGATACCGCCGGCAAGTTGAAGGAAGTCACCGACAAGCTCGGCGTCAACTTCATCTTCAAGTCCAGCTTCGACAAGGCCAACCGCACTTCGGGCACCGCATTCCGCGGCCCGGGCATGGAAGAGGGCCTGAAGGTCCTGGCCGAGGTCAAGAAGCAGATCGGCGTGCCGGTGCTGACCGACGTCCACGAATACACCCCGATGGACGAAGTGGCCTCGGTGGTGGACGTGCTGCAGACCCCGGCGTTCCTGGTCCGCCAGACCGACTTCATCCGAAAGGTGTGCTCGGCCGGCAAGCCGGTCAACATCAAGAAGGGCCAGTTCCTGGCGCCGTGGGACATGAAGCCGGTCGTGGAGAAGGCCAAGGCCACTGGCAACGAGCAGATCATGGTCTGCGAACGCGGTGCCAGCTTCGGCTACAACAACCTGGTCAGTGACATGCGTTCGCTGGCGGTGATGCGCGATACCGGTTGCCCGGTGGTGTTTGACGCCACCCATTCGGTGCAGCTGCCGGGTGGGCAGGGCACCAGTTCCGGTGGCCAGCGTGAGCACGTGCCGGTGCTGGCCCGTGCCGCCGTGGCGGTGGGCATCTCCGGCCTGTTCGCCGAGACCCATCCGGACCCGTCCAAGGCCCTGTCCGATGGCCCCAATGCGTGGCCGCTGGACCAGATGGAAGCACTGCTCGAGACCCTGATGGAACTCGATGCGGTGACCAAGAAGCACGGCTTCTCGCGCTTCGCGTGAGTCGTGACCCGTGGCTGGCGCTGGAAGCCCAGCGTCACCGCCGGCACTGGAAACAGTGGCCCTGGGGCGTGATCGCACTGGGCCTGGCCGTGCTGTTCACCGTGGGCATGTTCGGGCTGGTACTGATCGGCGCTGCGTCGGTGCGGCCACCCGGTGATGGCAGCAGCGCGCTCGATCTGCGCGCGTACTTCATTGCGCTGCTGGTCGCGGAGCTGCTCGGTGCGGTGGGCTGCGTCGCGGCCGCGGTGCTGGCCTGGCGGCTGAACCGCGGCAAGGTGACGGCTGGCCTGGCGATCATCCTGCTCTCGCTGTGGCTGGGTGCCCTGTTCTACGGATTGCTTTGATGAATACGACCACATCGGCGCGTGGCTGGCCCTGGGGCCTGATCGCGCTGGGGCTGGCCGTGTTGACCTGGATCGCCCTGGTGGTGGGCGTGCTGGCCTTCACGTCCGGTTTCCGGCCGCCGGGGGACGGAAACAACGGCGTGCAGCAAACGCAGTGGTGGCTGCTGGGCGCGCTGGTCACGATGGTGCTGTCCTTCCTGGGCTGCCCGGTGGCGATGGTGCTGGCCTGGCGACGGCGGCGTGGCCCCATCCTGGCAGCGATTGCCGGTGCATTGCTGGTGATGCTGGTGTCGATGGTCCTGATCGTGATCGGGTCCAGCTGGGGCTGAAGCCGCCCACGCCATTTGGCAAGTGGCGGGCAGCCGGGGATAATCACGCGGCATTCGTTTTGTCGCCCCCTCTCCATACAGGTAACCGGCCCGACCATGAGTACGATCCGCAGCATCCACGCCCGTGAAATCCTCGACAGCCGTGGCAACCCCACGCTGGAAGCCGAAGTCATCCTGGAGGACGGTTCGTTCGGTCGTGCCGCGGTTCCCTCCGGCGCCTCGACCGGCACCAAGGAAGCGGTCGAGCTGCGTGATGGCGACAAGACCCGTTACCTGGGCAAGGGTGTGCGCAAGGCCGTCGACAATGTCAACACCACCATCGCCAATGCGCTGAAGGGCTTCGAAGCCACCGACCAGGCCGGCCTCGACCGTCGCCTGATCGACCTCGACGGCACCGAGAACAAAGGCCGCCTGGGCGCCAACGCGCTGCTGGGTGTTTCGATGGCCGCCGCGCACGCCGCCGCTGCATCGAACAAGCAGGCGCTGTGGCAGTACCTTGCCGCCAAGACCGGCGTGACCCCGTCGCTGCCGGTGCCGATGATGAACATCATCAACGGCGGCGCGCACGCCGACAACAACGTCGACTTCCAGGAGTTCATGGTGCTGCCGGTCGGCTTCACCTCGTTCTCCGAAGCGCTGCGCGCTGGCACCGAAATCTTCCATTCGCTGAAGTCGGTGCTGAAGGGCCACGGCCTGAGCACGGCGGTCGGCGACGAAGGCGGCTTCGCACCGGACTTCCGCAGCAACGTCGAAGCACTCGACACCATCCTCGAAGCGATCGGCAAGGCTGGCTACACCGCCGGTGAAGACGTGCTGCTGGGCCTGGACGTGGCCTCCAGCGAATTCTTCGAAAACGGCAAGTACAACCTGGTCGGCGAGAACAAGCGCCTGACCTCCGAGCAGTTCGTCGACTTCCTCGCCGACTGGGCCGCGCAGTACCCGATCATCACGATTGAAGATGGCCTGGCCGAGAACGACTGGGCCGGCTGGAAGCTGCTGACCGACCGCATCGGCAAGAAGGTGCAGCTGGTTGGCGACGACCTGTTCGTGACCAACCCGAAGATCTTCCAGGAAGGCATCGACTCGGGCACCGCCAACGCGATCCTGATCAAGGTCAACCAGATCGGCACGCTCAGCGAAACCCTGGAAGCGATCGCGATGGCCGACCGCGCCGGCTATGCCGCCGTCGTCTCGCACCGTTCGGGCGAAACCGAAGACACCACCATTGCCGATATCTCGGTGGCCACCACCGCCACCCAGATCAAGACCGGCTCGCTGTGCCGCAGCGATCGCGTGGCCAAGTACAACCAGCTGCTGCGCATCGAGGAAGCCCTCGGCGCCGGCGCGCGTTACGCCGGTCGTGACGCGTTCGTTTCGCTGAAGCGCTGAGCCGATGCGCGACTGGCGCTGGATGCTGCTGGTGCTGGCCCTGCTGCTGGGCTGGCTGCAGTACCGCTTCTGGTTCGGTCCGGGCAACTCGGGTGAAGTGATGATGCTCGAAGCCCAGGTCGCCAACCAGGAGCGGGACAATGAGGGTCTGCAGCAGCGCAACGACGCGCTCGCTGCCGAAGTGAAGGACCTCAAGGAAGGCCAGTCCGCCATCGAGGAACGCGCGCGCAGCGAGCTGGGCATGATCAAGCCTGGCGAGAAGTTCTACCGTGTGGTCGAGGATGCGCCGGTCCACCCGGCGCAGCCTGCTGCCGGCGTCACTGCCCAGGCGGGCGAACACCCGGCAGACGTGCCATGAGCGCGGCGATCTGGGTCGTGGTTCCGGCCGCCGGCCGTGGCACCCGCTTCGGTGCGCCGCTGCCCAAGCAGTACCTGCAGGCGGGCGGGCAGATCCTGCTCGCCCACACGCTGGACGCGCTGCTGGCGCACCCCGCCGTGGCCGGAGCGATGGTGGTGATCGGCCAGGACGACGCCGACTGGCCGGGCTGGAATGAGTGGTCGGGCAAGCCGGTGCTGACCTGCATCGGCGGCGCGACCCGTGCCGCCTCGGTGCTGGCCGGGTTGCAGGCGCTGCCGGACACCGTGCGTGCCGATGAATTCGTGCTGGTTCACGATGCTGCACGGCCGAACCTGTCGTTGGCCGATCTCGGTCGTCTGCTTGAAGTCGGTCGTGCCGACCCGGTCGGGGCGATCCTGGCTGCGCCGGTGCGCGACACCCTCAAGCGCGCTGGCGACGACGGCGGCATCGATGGCACCGAGCCACGCGAGCGCCTGTGGCGCGCACTGACGCCGCAGCTGTTCCGCCGCCACCAGCTCAGCCGCGCGCTGTCTGACGCTGCGGCCGCCGGTGTTGACGTCACCGACGAGGCCATGGCCATGGAGCGCCAGGGCCAGCGCCCGCTGCTGGTGGAAGGCAGCGAGGACAACTTCAAGGTCACCACTCCGGCCGATCTGGACCGGTTCGAATTCGTACTTTCCCGCCGCGCCGGCTGACCGTCCGCGCGGCCCTGTTGCAAGGGTTGCATCCATGAGCACCGCACCGTTCCCGCCCGTCCGCATCGGCCAGGGCTACGACGTCCATGCCTTCGGTGAAGGCGACCACATCATGCTTGGCGGCGTGAACGTGCCGCACAGCTGCGGCGTGCTCGCACACAGCGATGGCGACGTGATCCTGCACGCCCTGTGCGATGCGATGCTCGGCGCGTTGGCGCTGGGCGATATCGGCCAGCATTTCCCGCCGAGTGACGACCGCTGGAAGGGCGCCGACAGCAGTGATTTCGTTCGCCATTGCGACAGCCTGCTGCGCGAGCGTGGCTGGCGCGTCGGCAACACCGACATCACCGTGATCTGCGAGCGGCCGAAGGTCGGTCCGCATGCGCTGGCGATGCGTGAGCGCATCGGTGGGTTGCTGCAGTTGCCGCTGGATGCGGTCAGCGTCAAGGCCACAACGTCTGAGAAGCTGGGCTTCACCGGCCGTGGCGAAGGCATCGCCGCACAGGCGGTGGTACTGCTGGTGGCGGCATGATCCCGCTGCCGTTGGCGTTTGGTGCACCGTTGCTGACGGCGCGCATCCGCACCACACCGGACGATTTCCAGGTTGACGAACTGCCGGCCTTCGAGGCGACCGGTGAAGGCGAGCACCTGCTGCTGCATATCCGCAAGCGTGGAGCCAACACCGTGCATGTGGCCAAGCTGCTGGCCAAGTGGGCGGGCCTGCCGGAAATGGCGGTGAGTTACGCTGGCATGAAAGACCGCCACGCGGTCACCACCCAGCGTTTCAGCGTGCACCTGCCCAAGCGCATCGCGCCGGACCTGGCCGAGCTGGCCAGTGACGAGATCGAAGTGCTCGAAGCCACCTGGCACAACCGCAAGCTGCAGCGCGGTGCACTGGCCGGCAACCGCTTCAAGCTGGTACTGCGCGAGGTGCAGGGTGATGCCACGGCGATCAGCGAGCGCCTGCAGCAGATTGCCGAGCGCGGCCTGCCGAACTGGTTCGGCGAACAGCGCTTTGGCCGCGACGGCGGCAATGTGCCGGCGGCACTGGCGATGTTCGGTGGCCGCCGCATGCGCAAGGACCAGCGTTCACTGCTGTTGTCAGCCGCCCGTTCGGCGCTGTTCAACCGCGTGCTGGCCGCGCGCGTGGAGCAGGGCAACTGGGATCAGCCGCTCGATGGCGAAGTGTGGATGCTCGATGGCAGCCGCAGCGTGTTCGGACCCGAGCCGTACACCGAGGTGCTGGCCGAGCGACTGGCGCGTTTCGACATCCATCCCAGCGCACCGCTGTGGGGCGAAGGCGAGCTGCGCAGCGCCGACGCGGCACGTGAGCTGGAGCTGGCCGCGCTGGACGACGAGGAGTCAAAGGCACTGCGGGCCGGCCTGGAAGACGCACAGCTGAAGCAGGAGCGCCGCGCATTGCGCCTGCGCCCGGCGCTGCTGCAGCACCAGTGGCTGGCCGACGACGTGCTGGAGCTGTCATTCGCGCTGCCGCCAGGCTGCTACGCCACCGCCGTACTGCACGAACTCGGCCCCGTCGAAGACGCCTCGCAGGCCTGACAGAAAAAGGGGACGGAGGGAATTAAGTCGTTTGTGCCACAAACGACTTAATTCCCTCCGTCCCCTTTTTCATCTACGGGCCAGCAGCACCAGCACCGCGCCGGTGCCGCCTTGTCCGGTCGGCGCCGAATGGAACGCCAGTACGTCGTTGCGCAGCCGCAGCAGGCGATCGACCAGATTCTTCAGCACCGGTGCACCGCCATCGGACTGCAGGCCCTTGCCGTGGATGATGCGCACGCAGCCATAGTCGTGTGCATGCGCCTCCAGCAGGAACTGGCGCAGCAGCGCCTCCGCCTGCGACGCAGTGGCGCCGTGCAGGTCCAGCTCGTCCTGCACCGAGTACTGGCCACGCTTGAGGCGCTGGAACAAGCGTGGTGGCAGGTTGTCGCGGCGATAGCTGGCCACGTCGCCGGCTTCCAGCGGCGTGCTGTCGCGCAGCAGCCGGGCGAATTCGCCGGCGGCTTCGGCCTCGTCACGTTCGGCCATGCGCGCGCGCGGCTTCGGCCGGGGCGCGGCAGGCGCCGGCTCGGCATCCTTGCGCAGCGGCGTCACTTCGCCGATGGCCGCACGGAACAATGCGGCCGGATCTTCGTCTTCAGGGTGCGACATGCGCACAGGGTAAACCGCCGGCGCAGCTCTGCCTATGACGGTTCGATGTCGGTCATGACCGCCGACAGGGTAGGACCGGCGGCTCGCATGCGGCACAATAGACGATGCCCTTGCAGGGTCGACGGCTTCCGCAGGGGAGTACGGCGGTCCCGCCCACACTGCACGGTGACGGAATCGAATTCTTGGAAAATCAAGCGGTTAAATCGAAGATGCGAATCCTGGTCAGTAACGACGATGGCGTCGACGCCGCAGGCATCCGGATGCTTGCTTCGGTGCTGCGCGAGGCCGGACACGAAGTCACGGTGGTCGCGCCCGACCGTGATCGCTCCGGCGCCAGCAATTCGCTGACCCTGGACCTGCCGATCCGCCTCAAGCGCATCGACCACTACACCGTCTCGGTGGCCGGCACTCCGACCGACTGCGTGCACCTGGCGCTGACCGGGCTGCTCGAGTTCGAACCGGACATTGTCGTGTCCGGCATCAACAATTCCGCCAACCTCGGCGATGATGTGATCTACTCCGGCACCGTCTCGGCGGCGATGGAAGGTCGCTTCCTCGGCCTGCCGGCGGTGGCGGTCTCGCTGGTTACCCGCAACCACGATCCGAAACACTTCGAGACCGCCGCGCGCGCTGCGGTGGAGATCGTTGCCCGGCTCAAGGCCGATCCGTTGCCGGCTGACACCATCCTCAACGTCAACGTGCCTGATCTGCCGTGGAGCGAGGTCAAGGGCTTCGAGGTCACCCGCCTCGGCAACCGCCACCGCGCCGAAGGCTGCATCGCGCAGAAAGACCCGCGCGGCAACGAGGTGTACTGGATCGGCCCGGCCGGCCGTGAGCAGGACTCCGGCCCCGGTACCGACTTCCATGCGGTGCGCACCGGGCATATCTCGATCACCCCGATCCAGGTGGACCTGACCCGCTACCAGGCACTGGAGAAAGTGGCCAGCTGGGTCGGCGGCCTCAGTGCCGCGCTGGACCAGCCGGCATGAGTCCACGCCTGCGCCTGCAACCGGAAGCCGTCGGTATCGGCATGACCTCGCAGCGTGTGCGTGACCGCCTGGTCGACCGCCTGCGCGAAGCCGGCATCGTCGACGAGCCGACCTTGAATGCGATCCGGGTGGTGCCGCGCCATCTGTTCATCGACGAGGCACTGGCCTCGCGTGCGTATGAAGACACCGCGCTGCCGATCGGCCACGGCCAGACCATCTCGCAGCCCTGGGTGGTCGCGCGGATGACCGAGGCGGTCCTCCAGGTCGCACCGAAACGGGTGCTGGAAGTCGGCACCGGTTCCGGTTACCAGGCCGCCATCCTCGGTGCGCTGGGCCTGGAGGTCTACACCGTGGAGCGCATCGGAGATCTGCTGCGGCAGGCCCGCAAGCGCTTCCGTGCGCTGGGCATGAACATCCGCACCAAGCATGACGACGGTCGCGTCGGCTGGGCCGAGCACGGTCCGTTCGATGCCATCGTGGTTACTGCGGCGGCGCCGGCACTGGTCGACGCCCTGATCGAGCAACTGGCCGAGGGCGGCCGCCTGGTGGCGCCGGTCGGTGGCCCCGGGGCGCAGTCGCTGGTACAGCTGGACCGCAAGGCCGACGGCAGCATCGAACAACACGTGCTGGCGCCGGTCACGTTCGTGCCGCTGCTGTCTGGCATGCTCGACTAATCCACGGAGCAGGGTTGCATGAAGATTTTCGGGCCGCTGTACGAGCGGGCGATGAAGTGGGCGGCGCACGAACGCGCGCCGACCTACCTGACGGTGTTGAGCTTCTTCGAGGCGATCATCTTCCCGGTGATGCCGGAGGTGATGCTGGCGCCGATGTGCGTGGCCCAGCCCAAGCGCGGTTGGTGGTTCGCCACCCTGAGCCTGGCCGGCTCGATGGTCGGCGCACTGGTTGGCTACGCGCTGGGTCATTACGCCTTCGAGGCGATCAAGCCGCTGTTCGAGGCGTTGGGCATGCTGCCGGCCATCGAGCAGGGCATCACCACCGTGCAGGCGAAGATGGCCGAGTCGCCGTGGGCAGTGTTCACCTTCCTGGTACTGGGCGGATTCATGCCCATCCCGATGAAGGTCTTCACGTGGGCATCGGGTATCGTCGGTGTACCGATGCCGCAGTACCTGTTGAGCATGCTGATCGGTCGTGGCAAGCGCGTGTTCGTGCTGGCTGCGGTCATCCGTATCGGTGGTGCGCGTGCTGAAGCGGCACTGCGTCGCTGGATTGAACCGCTGGGCTGGATCGCCACCGCGCTGGTGGTGGTGCTGATCGCCTGGCTTGTATGGAGGTCGAAGTTCGCATGAGTCCTGATCGTCTGAGCAAGGGAGTGCGCATCGGCGCGCTGGCGTTGCTGGTTTCCACCCTGTCCGCCTGCGGCACCGCCACCGTGGTTCGTCCTGGTGGTGGCAGCACCGGTGGCGGTGTGACCACGCCGAAGACCTCGGTACCCAAGCCGGGGCAGACCGTGGTGGTGCGCAAGGGCGACACCATCTATGCGCTGGCCCGCATCCATGACATCACCCCGGGCGACCTGATTGCCTGGAACAGCCTGGACAACCCCTCGACGATCTATCCGGGGCAGGTGATCCGGCTGTATCCGGCCGGTGCCAGCGGCGGTCGCGCGCCCACCACGGTGGTCACCCCGCCGCGTTCCGGTGGCAGCAGTGGCGGCAGTACCACGCCGGCCCCGGCGCCGGTCGGTCCGGTGAAGAGCAACATCGCCTGGCGCTGGCCGGCTGATGGCGCCATCGTTGGCCGCTACGTGGCTGGTGATGCGACCAAGCAGGGCGTTGACATCGCCGGCACCAGCGGCCAGGCGGTCAAGGCCACCGCCAATGGCGTGGTGGTGTATTCCGGCGCCGGCCTGGTCGGCTACGGCGAGCTGATCATCATCAAGCACAGCGACCAGTGGCTGTCGGCCTATGGCCACAACCGCAAGCGCCTGGTGAATGAAGGCCAGAGCGTGAAGGCCGGTGAGCAGATCGCCGAAATGGGCCGTACCGGTGCGAACCGCGACATGGTCCACTTCGAGATTCGCTACAACGGCAAGCCGGTCGACCCGCAGCAGTACCTGCCGGCACGCTGATCGTCAGATGCGATAGCGCCGGGCCATGCCCGGCGTTCCTGAGCTGTAGAGGCAAGCCATGCTCGACTCGGGTACTGCAGAGTGGTCATTTGCGATCTTGTGTGTCGCAGGCTCACCTTCACGGCGGACGGGATACCCGGCATTCTTGAGCGGTCCCAGTCGATCCGGTGCCCATGCTCCGTCTTGCTTCCACTCTCGCGTTGCTCATCGTCGCGCCGCTGGCCTCCGCAGCCAGCGATCCGCGCGACGTGGTCACCCGTCTTTACGCGGCCGTCCAGGCGCCGGCTTCGGACGAAGCGACCATTCCGCCGTTGCTGGGCGATGCGCTGCGCTCAGCCATCGATGCGCAGCGCGCTTACGAGCGGACCTGTGCGGCGCTGGCCGCGCATGACGAGAAGCCGCACATGCTGGACCAGAGCCCGTATCTCATGGCGCCGGATCGGCCGGAAACGGTAAAGGTGGGGCTGCCCGCGACGAGCGGCGACGGCAGTTGGGTGTCCGTCGAAATGGCGATAGGCGACTATCGCTGGACCGACCGTGTCCTGTTGCAAAGACAGGGCCAGGACTGGAAGGTCATGGACATCCGCTGGGGCCAGGGCGGCAACCTGATCGGGCGGCTGAAGCAGTTCTCGGCCTTCCGCTGCACCGCTTCTGGCGGCTAGCGCCGGGGCGCGCCCGACGCCTCGACTCAGCCTTCCAGAATGAAAGCGGCCGCGACCTTGCGGCCTTCGCTCGCCAGGATGTTGAAGGTGCGCGCGGCGGCCGGATTGTTCATCACTTCCAGGCCGATGCCGCGTGACAGGCAGGCAGCCATCACCACTGCCGGCGGGAATACCTGGCGGTCACCCGTGCCGAGCACGATCAGCGCCGGGTTCAGCGCCAGGATCGGCTCCAGGTCAGCCAGCTGCAGCGCAGTGGCGCTCACCACCGGCCATTGCGAGACCAGCTGGTCCGGGGTCAGGAAGAAACTGCTGCCCAGCGCCTGGTCATTCACCTTGGCCGAGCGGCCATCGGCGGCACGGAGGCTATAGGCGTAATCCGGCGGTTCGTGGTTCAGCTGCATGGCGGTAGGGCGATCAGCCGCGCGGCAGCACGATCTGGCGCTGTTCCTTGCTCGGGCGGTACAGCACGGCGACGTGGCCGATGCGCTGCACCAGTGCGCTCTCGGTGGCTTCGACGATCTCGCCGATCATCACGTCACGGGCGTCGCGATCCTCGGCAGCGACCTTCACCTTGACCAGCTCGTGGCGCTCCAGCACTTCGTTCAGCTCAGCGATGAAGGCCGGGGTCACGCCCTTGCCGCCGGTCTGCAGCAGGGCCTTCAGGTCGTGGGCTTGGCCGCGCAGGAAACGGGTCTGGGAAGCGGTCAGGGCGATGGACATGCAGGAAAACACGGTTGAATGGGGCGATCAGGGTATCATGAGGACCCCATCAGCCCCTATTTTCAATGGCTACCCGCAGCAAAAGCAGCCAGCGCTGGCTCAAGGAACACTTCTCCGACCCCTTCGTGAAGAAGGCCCAGGCCGAAGGCATGCGCTCGCGCGCGGCCTACAAGCTCGAAGAGCTGCTTGAACGTGACCGGTTGCTGAAGCCGCACATGGTGGTGGTCGACCTCGGTGCGGCACCGGGTGGATGGTCTCAGCAGGTTCGGAGACAGATCGGCGACACCGGCCGCGTGCTGGCCCTGGATATCCTGGACATGCCGCCGCTGGCCGGCGTGGAGTTCCTTCATGGTGACTTCAGGGAAGAAGCCGTCCTATCGCAGTTTGAAGCCATGCTCGGGGATCAGCCGGTAGACCTTGTGCTGTCGGACATGGCCCCCAATAAGAGTGGTGTAGGCGCGGTCGACCAGCCGCGGATGATGCACCTGGCGGAGCTGGCCCTGGATTTTGCCGACAACCACCTGAAGACCGGTGGGGCGTTCCTGATCAAGCTGTTCCAGGGTGAGGGCTTTGACGACTACGTGCGCGACATGCGCCGCCGGTACGACAAGGTCTCCATCCGCAAGCCGGAAGCCTCGCGCAAGCGCTCTCCCGAGGTGTATGCCTTGGGTCAGGGAAAACGCGCCCACATGAAGTAAGCTCGCAATGTACGCAAGTTCGACCCCAACGCAACGCCAGCACTGAGAGGAACACCGGAGCCAATGAGGATGAACGACTTGACCAAGAACCTCCTGCTATGGGTGGTCGTCGCCGTCGTGCTGATGGTGGTCTTCCAGAGCTTCTCGCCGAAGTCCTCCGGGGCCGGCGCGCAGGGCGCGTCGTACTCGCAGTTCCTGGACCAGGTGGACAGCGGCAACGTGCAGAAGGTCGCCTTTGGTGGCGACATGCGCGGCGGCACCAGCCAGCTGACCTACACCACCCGCGGTGGGCAGTCGTCCACCATCACCGCGCCGTTCGATCGTGACCTGATCAACGTGCTGCGTACCAAGAACGTGGAAATCGTGCAGGAGGAGCCGTCCAGCGGCATTTCCCTCGGCGCGATCCTGATGAATTTCCTGCCGGTCATCCTGATCATCGGCTTCTGGTTGTTCATCATGCGCCAGATGCAGGGCGGTGGCGGCGGTGCCAAGGGCGCGATGTCCTTCGGCAAGTCGCGCGCCAAGCTGCAGGGCGAAGACCAGATCAAGGTCACCTTCGCCGACGTCGCCGGCTGCGACGAGGCCAAGGAAGAAGTGGGCGAGCTGGTCGACTTCCTGCGCGACCCGTCCAAGTTCACCAAGCTGGGCGGCAAGATTCCGCGCGGCGTGCTGATGGTCGGCCCCCCGGGTACCGGCAAGACGCTGCTGGCCAAGGCCATCGCTGGCGAAGCCAAGGTGCCGTTCTTCTCGATCTCCGGTTCGGACTTCGTGGAAATGTTCGTCGGCGTCGGCGCCAGCCGCGTGCGCGACATGTTCGAGCAGGCCAAGAAGCACGCCCCCTGCATCATCTTCATCGACGAAATCGACGCCGTCGGTCGCCACCGTGGCGCCGGCCTGGGCGGCGGTCATGACGAGCGCGAGCAGACCCTGAACCAGCTGCTGGTCGAGATGGACGGTTTTGAAGGTGGCGAAGGCGTGATCGTGATCGCTGCGACCAACCGTCCGGACGTGCTGGACCCGGCGCTGCTGCGCCCGGGCCGTTTCGACCGCCAGGTCGTGGTCGGCCTGCCGGACGTGAAGGGCCGCGAGCACATCCTCAAGGTCCACATGCGCAAGCTGCCGCTGGCTGACGACGTCGAGCCGATGGTGATCGCGCGTGGTACCCCGGGCTTCTCCGGTGCGGACCTGGCCAACCTCTGCAACGAGGCGGCCCTGTTCGCCGCGCGTGGCAACGAGAAGGAAGTCCGCATGGACCACTTCGACCGTGCCCGCGACAAGATCCTGATGGGTGCCGAGCGCCGCTCGATGGCCATGAGCGAGGACGAGAAGACCCTGACCGCGTACCACGAGGCCGGCCACGCCATCGTCGGCCGCCTGGTGCCCGAGCACGACCCGGTCTACAAGGTGACCATCATTCCGCGCGGCCGCGCGCTGGGTGTGACCATGTACCTGCCGGAAGGCGACAAGTACTCGATGAACCGCGTGGCGATCCAGTCGCAGCTGTGCTCGCTGTACGGCGGCCGCGTCGCTGAAGAGCTGATCTTCGGCGAGGACAAGGTCACCACCGGCGCCTCCAACGACATCGAGCGTGCCACCAAGATGGCCCGCAACATGGTCACCAAGTGGGGCCTGTCCGAGCAGCTCGGCCCGATCGCCTATGGCGAAGAGGACGACGAGGTGTTCCTGGGCCGTTCGGTGACCCAGCACAAGAGCGTGTCCAACGACACGGCGCGCCGGATCGACGAGGAAGTGCGCAACATCCTCGACAAGGCCTACGCCCGCACGACCCAGCTGCTGACCGAGAACATCGACAAGCTGCACGCGATGTCGCAGCTGCTGCTGCAGTACGAGACCATCGACGCGCCGCAGATCGACGCGATCATGGAAGGCCGCGATCCGCCGCCGCCGGCGGGCTGGAGCAAGTCGAACAAGGATGGCGGCAACGACAAGGGCGGCGACGCCCGTCCGCTGCCGCCGATCGCAGGCCCGGCCGAATCGCACTGACGGCCCGCTGCAGGTGACACCAGGCGAGGCCGGGGCAACCCGGCTTCGTCGTTTCCGGGCCACTGGCCCATCCCGAAGATCCGATCTGACGCTGGAGCCCGCATGTCCGCCCCGAAGCCCGAACCGATTTCCCACACTGCCGAAATGGTGATCGCCACCGTGGTCGGCGTGGGTGTGGGCCTGGGGGCCGACAACCTGCTGCTGGGCTGCGTGGTGGGCATCGGAGTCGGCATCGTGCTGAGCATTGCCAAGACCCTGTACGTGGACCGCAAGCGCCGCCGCCGTTGAGGGGGTGTCGGCAGGGCTGCGCCCTGCACCCGTGGTAGTGCCGGCCGCTGGCCGGCAACCTCAACAGCAACAGCAACAGCAACAGCAACAGCAACAGCGGGCTTTCCGTAGGATGGCGGAGCGGTGTCGGAGTGCGGGGACGCTGCAAGTACGTCCCTGTAAGCTTGGCAGCCGCATTCATGCGGCTGACACCCCGCCCTCCGACACCGCCCCACCTCTGACAGATGCCGGCAGCTGTTGGTAGGTGTCGACCTTGGTCGACACATCTGTCAGATATCGAATGAGTCATCCACGCATGGCGTGGATCTACTGCAGATCGCAGAAAACTGTCGAAGGCGGGGTGGGTCCGGTCGCGGGGGCGTGAGCGCCATGGATGGCGCGACCGAGCCTCCATGGGTGAGGACGCTTTGCTTGCGAAGCACTGCTTCGCAAGCGCCCGAACGCACAGCCGCCAGCGGCTGGGCCGGACCGCGGAGCGGGGTTTACGGCGTCCCCCGCAACCGGACCCACCCCGCCATCCCTCAGTAAACCCGCTGTTGCTCCGGCTGTTGTTGTCGCTCTGGCCTCTGCGGGTGCAGGGCGCCGCCCTGCCGAACTAAACTACCCGCCGTTGTCCCTGCAGGATTGCCCATGTTCGATACCTCGCCCCAGCTCGATTGCGCCGGCCGCATCCTGCGCCTCGACCGTGCCCGGGTCATGGGCATCGTCAACGTCACCCCGGATTCGTTCTCCGATGGCGGCGCGCACGACACTACCGAGGCCGCGGTCGCACATGGCCTGAAGCTGGTCGAGGAGGGTGCGGACCTGCTCGATATTGGCGGCGAATCGACCCGCCCGGGCGCCGCGCCGGTATCGATCGAGGACGAGCTGCGCCGCGTGATTCCGGTGATCGAGCAGCTGGCCGCCCGAACCCAGGTTCCGATCAGCATCGACACCTTCAAGCCGGAGGTGATGCGTGCGGCCGTGGCCGTCGGCGCGGGCATGATCAATGACATCTACGGCCTGCGCCAGGAAGGGGCGCTGGACGCCGCCGCTGCAACCGGCGTGCCGGTGGTGCTGATGCACATGCAGGGCGAGCCGGGCCACATGCAGGCTGACCCACACTACGATGACGTGGTCGCCGAGGTGCACGGTTTCCTGGTGCAGCGCCTGTTCGCTGCAGAAATGGCCGGCATCGCGAAGAAGAACCTGCTGATCGATCTCGGTTTCGGCTTCGGCAAGACCACCGCCCACAACATGACCCTGCTGGCGCGCTCCGAGCGCTTCCTGGAACTGGGCGTGCCGATGCTGGCCGGCTTGTCGCGCAAGCGCAGCCTGGGGGAACTGACCGGCCGCGACACGCCGTCCGAACGCGTGGCGGCTTCGGTGGCCGCGCACCTGATTGCGGTGCAGCGTGGTGCGCGCATCGTGCGCGTGCATGACGTGGCGGCCACCGTCGATGCGCTGAAGATCTGGCAAGCAGTCGAGGCGGTGCCGACGCCGCGCGCCGACGCCACGCCGACGATCCGCTGGCCGGACGAAGACTGATGGGCATCGACCGGCGGCCACTGGCGATCGCCGTGATGGGGCCGACCGCCAGTGGCAAGACCGCCACCGCGATCGCCCTGGCGAAGCAGCTGGATGGCGAGATCGTCAGCGTCGATTCGGCGCTGGTGTACCGCCACCTGGATATCGGTTCGGCCAAGCCCGATGCGGCAGAGCGTGCGCAGGCGCCGCACCATCTGCTGGACCTGCGCGATCCCTGGCAGACCTACTCGGCAGCCGAATTCGCCGCCGATGCCGGTCGGGTCGTGGCCGACATCGTGGCACGCGGCAAGATGCCGATCCTGGCCGGTGGCACTGGCCTGTACTTCCGCGCCCTGTTGCAGGGCCTGTCGCCGATGCCCGAGGCCGATCCGGCGACGCGCGAAGCGCTCAGCGCCGAGGCGGCCGAGCGTGGCTGGGCGGCGCTGCACGCAGAGTTGGCCAAGGTCGATCCAGCAGCAGCGGCACGCATCCATGCCACCGACCCGCAGCGCATCCAGCGGGCGCTGGAGGTCTATCGCCTGACCGGCACCCCCATCACTGAATGGCAGCGCCGGCCGGGCGTGGCGCCGTTGCCGGTGCGCACCCTCAAGCTGATCCTGGCGCCGCGTGACCGCGCGGTGCTGCACCAGCGCATCGAGGCGCGCTTCGACGCCATGCTGGCGCAGGGCTTCCTGGACGAGGTGCGGGCACTGCGTGCAATGCCGGAAATGGCCGCCGTGACGGCGCCGCTGGACCTGCCGGCGGTGCGCGCGGTTGGCTATCGCCAGGCCTGGGAATACCTGGACGGGGAGGGTGATGCCGCCCGTTTCCGTGACAAGGCGATCTTCGCCACCCGGCAGCTGGCCAAGCGCCAGCTGACCTGGCTGCGCGGCGAGCTTGATGCGCGCTGGTTCGACCCCCATGTCGATGGGGAGCGCCTAGCCGGCGCGGTGTCGACCTTCGTCGCACGCTGAACCCCCGCCAGCCGTGTAACATCATCGGTCGGCGGGCGGCTCGGGGGCCGTGGCAACCGTCGGCAACCCAATAAGAACAATAATCAGGAGTGTGCAATGTCCAAGGGGCAATCGCTGCAGGATCCTTTCTTGAACGCACTGCGGCGCGAGCGCGTGCCGGTTTCGGTGTACCTGGTCAACGGCATCAAGCTGCAGGGCACGATCGAGTCGTTCGACCAGTTCGTGGTCCTGCTACGCAACACGGTCAGTCAGATGGTCTACAAGCACGCCATTTCCACGGTCGTTCCGGCACGCAACGTGAAGGTCGGTCCGGGCGGTGGTTACGTGCAGTCGGGTGAAGGTGGTCAGGCAGGTGATGAAGCAGACGAGTAAGACCGGAGCGGTGAATGTTTGACCGCTCGAAAAAGGGCGAACACGCCCTGTTGATCCAGCCCCATTTCGGCAAGCTGGAAGACGATGTGCTGGAAGAATTCGGTGATCTGGCCCGCTCGGCTGGGGCCAGCATCGCCGCGACGATCACTGCGCGCCTGGATCGCCCGAATCCGTCGACCCTGATCGGCAGTGGCAAGCTGGACGAGATCAAGGCTGCGGCAGACGCCAGCGGTGCCGACCTGATCCTGGTCAACCATGCGTTGAGCCCGGGCCAGGAGCGCAACCTGGAACGGTTCCTGGAGCGCCGGGTGATCGACCGTACCGGCCTGATCCTGGACATCTTCGCCCAGCGTGCGCACAGCCACGAGGGCAAGCTGCAGGTCGAGCTGGCACAGCTGCGTCACCTGGCCACGCGGCTGGTGCGCGGCTGGACCCACCTGGAGCGCCAGCGCGGTGGTTCGATCGGCCTGCGTGGCCCGGGTGAAACCCAGCTGGAAACCGACCGCCGCCTGTTGCAGAAGCGGGTCGAGCAGCTGCAGAAGCGGCTGGAAAAGGTCGAGGTGCAGCGGACCCAGATGCGCCGTGCGCGCGTGCGCAGCGAGCTGCCGCGTGTCGCCCTGGTGGGCTACACCAACGCCGGCAAGTCGACCCTGTTCAACGCCATGACCGGCGCTGAGGCCTACGCCGCCGACCAGCTGTTCGCAACGCTGGATCCGACCGTTCGCCGCATTGCGGTGCCGGGCGGCAACGTGGTGCTGGCCGACACCGTCGGCTTCGTCCGCGATCTGCCGCATGATCTGGTCGCTGCGTTCCGCTCGACCCTGTCCGAGGCGCGCGAGGCCGATTTCCTGCTGCATGTGGTCGACGCTGCCGATCCGCACCGCGAGGAGCGCATCGCCCAGGTGGACGAGGTACTGACTGCGGTCGGTGCCGGTGACCTGCCGCAGCTGCTGGTGTTCAACAAGATTGACCGGATCGAGGGCGCCGACGTTCGCCACGATGGCCAGGACGGTATCCCGGATGAATCGCGTCGCGAGCGGGTGTGGATTTCCGCGCGTGACGGGCAGGGCCTGGAGCTGCTGCAGGCGGTGCTGGGCAAGCGCCTGGGCCTGCAGCATGTCACCGGCGAACTGCGCCTGCCGCCGGATGCCGGTCGCCTGCGTGCGCGCCTGCACCAGCTGGAAGTGATCCGCAGCGAGCAGGCCGACGAAGACGGCTGGCTGCTGCAGGTCGACCTGCCGATTGCCGAAGCCGAAAAACTGGCTGCCAGTGCCGACGGCGCGCCGATCCGGGCGCTGCTGCCGGAGAAACTGCCGGAGTGGTGAGGTAGCGGCCCATGCCCGGTAGTGCCGGCCGCTGGCCGGCAGCGTAACCGTGCCGGAGGGGCGCGACATCCAGCTGTCATCTGCGGTACAACGTGCAGGTTCTTCACCCCACCGTCATGCCGATGTCCATTCCCACCGACGCTGAACTCAATGCCCAGTCCGCCGCGCTCGGGCAGCGCCTGCAGCAGGCTTCGCTGCAGCTGGTGACCGCTGAAAGCTGCAGTGGTGGCTGGATCGCCAAGTGCATGACCGATATCGCCGGTTCCTCTGCGTTCTTCGACTGCGGCATGGTGGTCTACAGCTACGAGGCCAAGCAGCGCCTGCTGGGCGTGCGTGCGCAGACCCTGGAGCAGTTCGGCGCGGTCAGCCGCGAAACCGTGCTGGAAATGGTGTCCGGTGCGCTGGTCAATTCCGGCGCCGGTATCGCCGTGGCGGTGACCGGCATCGCCGGTCCTGGTGGCGGCAGCCCGGACAAACCGGTCGGCAGCGTCTGGATTGGCTGGAAGCGCCGCGGCGGCTATGCCCGTGCCGAGCTGTTCCAGTTCGATGGCGACCGCGAAGCCATCCGCCGGCAAACCGTGGCGGCGGCATTGCGCGGTATCGACGCCCAGCTGTGACATGCTGCTCCGGTAATCGTCCGGAGCACGCATGATGTGGGAAACGCTGGGCACGGTCCGTGACCTGGGCCGACTGCAGGAAATCGCCGTCGTCCTGATCCGCTATGGCTTCGGCGATGTGGTGCGGCGCATCGGCCTGGCCAGCACGCTGGAGCGGGCAGGGCGCCTGCTGCACTGGAACGAGGAGCGGCAGGAACTGCTGCGGATGACCGCGCCGGTGCGCGTGCGCAGCGCGATGCAGGATCTCGGCCCGACCTTCGTCAAGCTCGGCCAGGTACTGGCGACGCGCGTCGACCTGCTGCCGCCGGAATGGATCGCCGAGCTCTCCGAACTGCAGAACGCGGTGCCGGCGCTGCCGTACGCGGATATCCGCGAGCAGCTCGAGGCCGACCTGGGTGCATCGCCTTCAGAAGTGTTCGCCTTCCTCGATGAAACCCCGATGGCCGCCGCTTCGCTGGCGCAGGCCCACCGCGCGCGCCTGCATGACGGTCGCGAGGTGGTGCTGAAGGTGCGTCGCCCCGGCATCCGCGATGTGGTCGAGGCCGACCTGCGGCTGCTGGCCCGCCTGGCCGAAATCGTTGAAGCCCGGCTTCCGGACCTGCGTCGTTACCGCCCGGCCGAGGTGGTGCAGCAGTTCACCGTGTCGCTGCGTCGCGAGCTGGATTTTGCCGCCGAATGCCGCAATGCCGAGCGCATCGCGCGCAACTTCAAAGGCCGAGACGATATCCTGATTCCCCGCGTGCACTGGCAGTGGACCTGCGAAAGCCTGAACGTGCAGAACTTCGTCGACGGCATTCCAGGGCGTGATCTGGCTGGCGTTGATGCGGCAGGACTGGACCGGCGCGAACTGGCGCGACGCGGTGCGGACATCGTGCTGAAGATGGTGCTGGAGGACGGCAGCTTCCACGCTGATCCGCACCCGGGCAACATCATCTACCTGCGTGATGGCCGCATCGGCGTGATTGATTTCGGCATGGTCGGCGCCTTGTCGGAAGTGCGGCGTTTCCAGGTGGCGCAGCTGCTGCACGGGCTGGTCGAGCAGGATCCGCAGGGCGTGGCCGACGTGCTGCTGGACTGGGCGGGTGGCGTGGAAGTGGACGAGAACCGGCTGCAGCACGACATCAGCCAGTTCGTCGACCAGTACCGTGGCGTGCCGCTGAAGGACCTGCGCATCGGTCTGATGCTGGGCGACATCACCCAGCTGCTGCGCAGCTACAGCCTGACCCTGCCGGCCGACCTGGCGCTGATGATCAAGGCGTTCCTGACACTGGAAGGGATGGGGCGGCAGCTGGACCCGGATTTCGACATGGCCAGCGCCGCGCGCCCGTTCCTGGAACGGGTGGTACTGCAGCGCTATGCGCCCAGGGCCCTGCTCAAGCGCGGCCGCCGCAGCCTGCTGGGCCTGGTCGACTTCGCCGGCGAACTGCCACGCGACCTGCGCAAGCTGGTCCAGGCAGCCCGCCGTGGGCGCCTGCAGCTGAAGGTGGAAACCAGCGCGCTGCAGGGCTTCGGCGAGCAGGTGAACCGCGCCGCGAACCGGCTGGTGATGGGCATCGTCACCGCTGCATTGATCATCGGCTCGTCGATCGTGATGCACAGCGTTGGTGGCGTTTCCAGCCGCTGGCTGCTGGCGCTGGGCGTGTGCGGTTTCATCGGCGCCGGCTTCTGCGGCGTGTGGATCCTGTTTTCGATATGGAGAAGCGGCAAGCACACGTAGTGTGCTTGCCGCAGCGGTTCCCAGCGGGAACCGCGGAATCGCTGCGCGATTCCTGTAGAGCCGACCGCTGGTCGGCTGCTTTTGCTCTGCCTTTGTCTCTGCCAGCCAGGCCAAGCCCAGCGACGATCGCCCAGCAGGGCTCGGCACTACAGCTGTCGCCGTGTCGCCCCCGGCACTTGCAGTCCCGATCATTAGTAGTAATACTACTAATCATGGACCTGACCGACACCCAGCAGGCGATCCTGCAGTTGATCGCCGAGCGTATCGAGAGCGAAGGCGCGCCGCCGTCGCAGACTGAAATCGCACGTGCGTTCGGCTTCAAGGGCGTGCGCGCGGCCCAGTACCACCTGGAAGCCCTGGAGCAGGCCGGTGCGATCCGTCGCATCCCGGGCCAGGCCCGCGGCATCCGTCTGGTGCAGGCGCCACCGGTCGAGAAGCTGGCCGAGCCGGGCCTGCCCGACAGCGTCCTGCGCCTGCCGGTATTGGGCCGTGTCGCAGCTGGCCTGCCGATCGGTGCCGATATCGGCTCGGACGACTTCGTGGTGCTGGACCGGGTGTTCTTCTCGCCGGCACCGGATTACCTGTTGAAGGTGCAGGGCGATTCGATGATCGACGAGGGCATCTTCGACGGTGACCTGATCGGCGTGCATCGCACCCGCGACGCCCATTCCGGGCAGATCGTGGTGGCCCGCATCGATGACGAGATCACGGTCAAGCTGCTGAAGATCGCCAAGGATCGCATCCGCCTGCTGCCGCGCAATCCCGATTACAAGCCGATCGAGGTACTGCCGGATCAGGACTTCGCTATCGAGGGCCTCTATTGCGGCCTGCTGCGGCCCAACCGTTGACCCGTTCCATGGCGCATTACCCGCGGTCTTTTGTGGCGATTCTCTGGTTCCACTGAGGTTGGTACGGATGTCCGATAATTCTTTTCAGAGCGCCGGGCAGAATCTCAGCCTGTGCGATACGTCCGACTTAAAGTGAACCCATGGCAAAGAAGACCCCCAAAGACAGCACCTCCAACGACACGACCTCTGCAAGGACCAATCCGATGGACGAGAACAAGAAGCGCGCCCTCGCTGCAGCTCTGGGCCAGATCGAAAAGCAGTTCGGCAAGGGCTCGGTGATGCGCATGGGCGACCGCGTGGTCGAACCCGTCGAAGCCATCCCGACCGGTTCGCTGATGCTCGACATCGCGCTGGGCATTGGTGGTCTGCCGAAGGGCCGTGTCGTTGAGATCTACGGGCCGGAATCCTCGGG
Source organism: Stenotrophomonas sp. 28608_Sma (assembly GCF_056486185.1). NCBI lineage: Bacteria > Pseudomonadati > Pseudomonadota > Gammaproteobacteria > Lysobacterales > Lysobacteraceae > Stenotrophomonas > Stenotrophomonas sp. 28608_Sma. The sequence continues at coordinate 1,777,633 of NZ_CM151308.1, forward strand.
CAAGACCACCTTGACCCTGCAGGCCATCGCCGAATGCCAGAAGATGGGCGGTACCGCGGCCTTCATCGACGCCGAGCACGCGCTGGACCCGATCTACGCCGCCAAGCTGGGCGTGAACGTGGACGACCTGCTGCTGTCGCAGCCGGATACCGGTGAGCAGGCGCTGGAAATCGCCGACATGCTGGTCCGTTCGGGTTCGGTCGACATCCTGGTGATCGACTCGGTTGCCGCGCTGACCCCGAAGGCCGAAATCGAAGGCGAGATGGGCGACCAGCTGCCAGGCCTGCAGGCGCGCCTGATGAGCCAGGCGCTGCGCAAGCTGACCGGCAACATCAAGCGCTCCAACACCCTGGTGATCTTCATCAACCAGCTGCGCATGAAGATCGGCGTGATGATGCCGGGCCAGAGCCCGGAAACCACCACGGGTGGCAACGCGCTGAAGTTCTACGCCTCGGTCCGCCTGGACATCCGCCGTATCGGCGCGATCAAGAAGGGTGACGAGATCATCGGAAACCAGACCAAGATCAAGGTCGTCAAGAACAAGCTGGCACCTCCGTTCAAGCAGGTCATCACCGAGATCCTGTATGGCGAAGGCATCAGCCGTGAAGGCGAGCTGATCGACATGGGTGTGGATGCCAAGCTGGTCGAGAAGGCTGGCGCCTGGTACAGCTACGGTGAAGAACGCATTGGCCAGGGCAAGGACAACGCCCGCGGCTACCTGCGCGACAACCCGACTGTCGCCGCCAAGCTCGAGGCCGAGCTGCGCGAGAAATTCCAGCCGGCCGAAGCGGCCCGCGAGGAAGGCGACGACGAAGGCGAAGACGAATAAGGCTTGCTGTGGGGCAGGGTGGCGCCGTCAGTGACGTCGCCCTGTCCCGCAGGTTCGAATCGCCCAGGGATGGGCTGGGCGCCACGGATGGCGCCACCCTTGGAGTACCCATGTCCGACGCCGAAGACATTCCGACCGGCCGCAAGCGCCGGCCGCGTGAGCAGACCCCCGTGCAACGGGCGCTGGGCCTGCTGGTCCGCCGCGAGCACTCGCGCAAGGAACTCACCCGCAAGCTGACCGCCCGTGGCATCGAAGACGAAGCCGCGCAGGCCGCTGTCGCCAAGTTGACCGAGGCCGGCTGGCAGGACGACACCCGTTTTGCCGAGAACCTGGTGAGGATGCGCGCCAACACCGGTTATGGGCCGATCCATGTCCGCGCCGAGCTGGGGACCCACGGCCTGGACAGTGCCGCGATTGCCGCAGCGATGGACAGCTACGAAGGCGACTGGCAGGAAAACGCCCGTGATCTGGTCCGCCGACGCTTTGGCGAGGCCGGCCCGCAGGACCTGACGCAGCGGCGCAAGGCCGCCGATCTGCTGGCCCGACGGGGCTTCGACGGCGACAGCATCCGCCGCGCAACCCGCTACGACCCGGATGACTGAGACTGGCGGCGCCGGGCCTGATACCCTTTAGGTTTTCGGCGGTCCCTCGCGACCCTGGCCAACGCGGCCGGTGGTCCGGGTCCGCCGGCCCGCAGACTGCCAGCCCCCAATGAACGCATCCGCCAAATTCACGACTTCCCAGATCCGCAGCGACTTCCTTGAATTCTTCAAGGGCAAAGGCCACACCATCGTGCCGTCGGCGCCGCTGGTGCCGGGCAATGATCCGACCCTGCTGTTCACCAACTCCGGCATGGTGCAGTTCAAGGACGTGTTCCTTGGCGCGGAGAAGCGCAGCTACGTGCGCGCGGCCGATGTCCAGCGCTGCCTGCGCGCCGGCGGCAAGCACAACGACCTTGACCAGGTCGGCTACACCGCACGCCACCACACCTTCTTCGAAATGCTGGGCAACTGGTCGTTCGGCGACTACTTCAAGAAGGACGCGATCGCCTGGGCCTGGGAGCTGTTGACCCAGGTCTGGAAGCTGCCGGCCGAGCGCCTGCTGGTCACCGTCTACCAGACCGACGACGAGGCCTACGCGCTGTGGCGCGACATGGTTGGCGTGCCGGAAGAGCGCATCGTGCGCATCGGCGACAACAAGGGCGCACCGTTCGCTTCGGACAACTTCTGGCAGATGGCCGACACCGGCCCGTGCGGCCCGTGCACCGAGATCTTCTACGACCACGGTGACCATATCGCTGGCGGCCCCCCGGGCTCCCCGGATGAGGACGGCGACCGCTTCATCGAAATCTGGAACCTGGTGTTCATGCAGTTCGACCGCCAGCCGGATGGCACCCTGGTGCCGCTGCCGGCGCCGTGCGTGGATACCGGCATGGGCCTGGAGCGCCTGGCGGCGATCCTGCAGCACGTGCACACCAACTATGAGATCGACCTGTTCCAGGCGCTGATCCGCAAGGCGTCCGAGCTGACCGGCACCGCCGACCTGGAAAACAAGTCACTGCGCGTGATCGCGGACCACATCCGTGCCTGTTCGTTCCTGATCGTCGACGGCGTGCTGCCGTCCAACGAAGGCCGCGGCTACGTGCTGCGCCGTATCATCCGCCGCGCCCTGCGCCACGGCTGGATGCTGGGCGTGCGCCAGCCGTTCTTCAGCAAGCTGGTGCCGACCCTGGTCGAGCAGATGGGCGAGGCCTACCCGGAACTGCCGGCGGCAGTGGACACCGTCACCCGTGCGCTGCAGGCCGAGGAAGAGCGTTTCGCCGAAACCCTCGATGCCGGCATGAAGATCTTCGAGGATGTGGCCGGTAAGGCCAGCAATGGTGTGATCCCGGGTGTTGACGCGTTCCGCCTGTACGACACCTATGGCTTCCCGCTCGACCTGACCCAGGACATCGCCCGCGAGCGCGACCTGACCGTCGACATTGCCGGCTTCGACGCCGCGATGGAGCAGCAGCGCGAGACCGCGCGCGCGGCCGGCAAGTTCGGTGGCGGCGTGACGCTGCCAGCCGAGCTGGTGGCGACCCTCAGCCCGACCGTGTTCCTGGGGTATGACCGCCTGCAGGCCGACGGCCTGACCGTGCTGGCCCTGCTCAAGGACGGTCGTCCGGTGCAGTCGGCCGATGCCGGTGATGCGGTCATCGTGATCACCAACCAGACCCCGTTCTACGCCGAGTCCGGCGGCCAGGTCGGCGACACCGGCGTGCTCACCGGCAACGGCGTGCGCCTGGCGGTAGAAGACACCCAGAAGTTCGCCGGCCAGTTCCATGGCCACGTCGGCACCCTGTCCGAAGGCGGCCTGAAGGTCGGTGATGTGCTGTCCGGCCAGGTCGATGGCGAGCGCCGTGGCGCCACCATCCTCAACCACTCCGCCACCCACCTGCTGCACGCCGCCCTGCGCGAAGTGCTCGGCACCCACGTGCAGCAGAAGGGCTCGCTGGTGGCGCCGGATCGCCTGCGCTTCGACTTCTCGCACTTCCAGCCGATCAGCGCGGAAGAGCTGGCCGTGATCGAGCGCAAGGTCAACCAGCAGGTGCGTGCCAACAACGCTGCCGAAGTGCACACCATGGCCATGCAGGAAGCGCTGGACTTCGGCGCGATGGCCCTGTTCGGCGAGAAGTACGGCGAACACGTGCGCGTGCTGAAGATGGGTGACTACTCCACCGAGCTGTGCGGCGGTACCCACGTCAACCGCACCGGCGACATCGGCCTGTTCAAGATCACCTCCGAAGGCGGTGTCTCCGCTGGCGTGCGCCGTATCGAAGCGGTCACCGGCCAGGGCGCCCTGGACTACGTGGACGCCGAAGAGGCTCGGCTGGCCGAAGCCGCCGATCTGCTCGGCGGCAGCGCTGCCGACGTGGTCGAGAAGATCCGTGCCCTCGGCCAGCGCCAGAAGCAGCTGGAGCGCGAGCTGGAAGCCGTGAAGGCCAAGGTTGCCGCTGGCGCCACCGCCGACCTGTCCGGCCAGGCCGTCGAGGTTGCCGGCGTGAAGGTGCTGGCTGCCCGCCTGGAGGGCTTCGATGCCAAGGCCCTGCGTGACGCCATGGACCGCCTGAAGCAGCAGCTGGGCGATGCGGTGATCGTGCTGGCCGGCGCCCAGGACGGCAAGGCCGCCCTGGTCGCGGGTGTGAACGGCAGCGCAATGGGCAAGGTCAAGGCCGGGGAACTGTTGTCCCATATCGCCGGTCAGATCGGGGGCAAGGGCGGCGGACGCCCGGACCTCGCCCAGGGTGGTGGCGAGGACGGGCCCGCCCTTGCCACTGCGCTGGCTGCAGTCGTCGAATGGGTCAGCCCCCGCCTGTGATGAACCTGGCCGTCCCCCTCCTTGTAGGAGCGGGACGGCTGACGGTACCATTGCGAATCTTTTCCCTTTGTCGTGGTAGCGCTTCTTGACGGAGCGTCAAGCCGGTGGGGGATACCCTTCCACACGGTTCCATGGAGACTTACAAAAATGTTGATCCTGACTCGCCGCGTCGGCGAAACCCTGATGATCGGAGACTCGGTGAGCGTCACCGTGCTTGGCGTCAAGGGTAACCAGGTGCGTATCGGCATCACCGCGCCGAAGGACGTCGCTGTGCATCGCGAAGAGATCTATCAGCGCATCCAGCGCGGTGACGAAGCCGGTGGCACCGGTAGCGAAAATTCTGCCGAATAACGCTTTACCTTCGCACTCGATTAACGTTATGATTCACGCCCCGCTGAGGTGCAACGCACCAGACGCGGAGAAAACCCCGGAGTGATGCCCGAGTGGCCGAAGGGGCTCCCCTGCTAAGGGAGTATAGGGTCAAAAGCTCTATCGAGGGTTCGAATCCCTCTCACTCCGCCAAGTTAAGAACTAAGCCCCTGTTTTCAGGGGCTTTTTTCGTTTCTAGGCCGCGCGTCCCATGCTTTGACCCACATTCTGTGGATGCGTGATCGAAGCGATGAAGCGGTCGATGTCCTCTTTCAACCATACCGCACGCGCGCCGATCTTGTACGACTTCGGGAACGTGCCTTCCTTCACCCTGCGATAGATCGACGAGTGGCCCAAGCTGGTGCGCACTGCGACGACTTCGATCGGTTGCAGGTCGGCGTGCAGTTCCGCGACAGTGATCTCGCGCGTCTTGTTCGTAGCCATGTTGTCCTCCTTCAGTTCGTGGCCAGCGCAGCGCGCAGCTGCTCGGTGGCGGTGTTCATGCGGACATCCTCCGCAGGTGCAGAATTGATCCCCACTGGGCGGCCATCGCTGCAGCAATGCCGGGGTAGGTCTTGCTGCGTTCTTTCCAGCGGTCAGGGCCGGGCGCCATACGGTGGATTCGATCCTCGCGGCCTTCCACGATGTTGGTCGGCGTCAGGCGGGGCAGTCCTTTCAGCCACAACGCGGTGGCCTTGGTTTCGCCATGACCGAACTGCCATGGCTGGACAACTTGGTCCGGCTTTCGCCATATCGAGGACATGATGCAAACCGGATTCTCGATGGCGATCATCGGGATGTCGGCCTTCGCCAGCATCATGAAGAACGACACTGCCGACTGCTGCCTGCCGTCCATGCGCTTGGCCTCGAAGTGCCGCGCGCCGCTGACCGAAAGGTGGGTGCAAGGCGGATGCGCGATCATCAGATCCCACGGGTAGTCCAGCACGTCGCGCACGTCGCCTTGGTAGTGCGGTCCTGGAACATCGGTCGGAAGGAGGTCACAGCTCATCGCCTCGTGCCCCCCCCCAAGGAACTGATCCCGTACGGCGCCGCTGTACTCGCAGGCAATCAGGACGCGCATTTCCGAAGCTCCTTCTTGAAGTTGTCCAGCGCGATGTTCATCGCGACATGAACCGCCTTACGGTGAGGCCCGGTCCACGATTCTTGGATAGCCGAAACAATCTCCTCCAAGACACCAATTGCCCGCTCAGACTCCTCCTGCGCGGTGGTGAGCAGCTGGTCAGCCATGGGCAGCCGCCTCTGCGCGCTCCGCCAGCTCGGCCAGAAAGCCCGGCCACAGATGCTCCCAAAAGCCCTCGGCCTGCGGGTTGGGCACCTTGTAGTCGCTGCCGCCGCCCTCGGAGAAGGCCTGATAGAAGTGGCGGTGGCCGTAGACCAGCGACTGGAAGCCGAACTCGGTCTCGAAGTCGGCGAGGTCGATGTCCATCAGCAGCTCGCGCGCTTCCTCGTTGGTAATCTCGATGCGCCTGCGTTCCTGCAGTACCCACTTGGTCAGGTTCTTCTTCGCCACGCCGCCGTCGTACACGTCCGACTGCAGGCCCCACAGCCGGCCGATGATGTAGTCCTTGTTGCAGTGGCTGAGGAATTGCGCGGCCGGCGACCCCATGGACCCGAAGAACGTACCCACGATGCCGAAGACGGTGTTGCAGGTCAGCTGGGCCCAATAGCGGATGTCACCGTTGCTGTGTCGCTCGCAGCCTTCCACAACGAAGAAGGTCCCATGCTCGCGAGCCTGCTCGTTCTTCACCACAATATGGGTGATCGTCTGCTCAGGCATTGCGCACCTCCGGGCCGTGGACGGCCTTCTGGTGCTCAATGACCTTGTGCGTGAGGTGCCGCGCCGCAGCCTTTGAGGTCTCGACGATGCTCTCGGCACAGGTGCGAAAGATCTCCTCAATGTGGTGATCGTTGAGGTTGAGGATGACGGTTCCAGCCTCTCCGGAGAATGTGGCCTTGCCACTGTGCTTGCCTTTGTTCGGGCCGTATTCTTCCAGCCTGATGGTGAGATTGGTCAGGATCATTTGCCCACCGCCTGGCTGTCGATCAGGGCCAGCACACGGTTGTAGGCGTTTACCGCCGGTCCCGGGTCACGTTCGTGCAGGGCATCATCCTTCAGTCGCTCAACAGATTCCCGGAACTGTCCTGGGTCAAATGCCTGCTCCGGTGGCACGTAGCGGGTCCCGTAACCTTCATTCCCACCCAGGTCCACGGCCTGCGCGGGCGGGGCGGCGATGGTCGGGCACGGACCCTCATGGCCATCTGCCAGCGTGCACGCCCAGCCGTTCGGCGGCAGCGCGCAACGCTCAACCGGAAGGATGGACCATGCGTCTTCGTTCTCTGCCGCCAGCGCCTCAGCATCCGCACGACGAACCAGCCACAGCGCTGCCGACCTGTCTGCGGTCCATTCGGGGCCCACCTGCCCCCACGCCATGTACTTCTCGCCGCTGCCGTTGGAGATCACGAACCCGCCGCTGCACACCGGCTCCCCCACCGGCTGTCGGGCGGCCTTCTGGGTGCAGAATTCCGTTGCTTCGCCCAGAGCAACGCTATACGGTTGCTTGGACGGCTGGCGGGCGGCGAGTGCTGCCTGCCACATCGCCCAATCTTGAGCGGTGCGAGCGTTCACGTAGTAGCCCTGCGCGTCACGCTCAAAATCGCCGCCTCGATATTCCTCGAACTGCGTACGCGCATCCTGACCACCCGGGGAGGGCTGGGCGGAGAGATGCTTCCAAGTTAGCCACGCGCCGTGGGTTACCTCGGACAGGTATTCGCCGCTTCCGTCTTTCTGGATCTCAAATTCACGTGCGTGAGGCCACGCCTCAAACCGCGCCCGCTCGGCCTGATCCCCCAGCCTCACCCTCCCACCGGGCCGCACTTCCGCCAGGGTCTTGTTGTCGTTACTCATGCCTGTTGCTCCTTGTGCTGGTGCCACTTGATCGAATGGATGCGCCGCTCTGCCTTGTGGCTGAACCGTCGCGGACGGGTTGCTGAGCGCAGCCAGGGGAATCGGGTATGGACACGGCGCATCAGTCGGTGGCTGCTGGCGTGCTGCAGATGGCCGGCAAAGCTGGCGATGCGGTTGGAAAGATCGCGGAAGTCGGCCGGCGTGGCGCGAAGCTTGTCGCCCTGAACGTGCATGCCTTCCCACTCGGCCAGCGCGGTGTGCAGGTGACCAACCACTCGGCGTCGAGCCAGGGCATGAGTCGGGTAGATCACGTAACCGAGGAAGTCCAGGCCGTCCGTGAGGCGGCAGAGCTTCTGCTCGGCTTTCAGGCTCAGCCCGAGCCGATCCCGCAGGAAGACCTCGATCTGGTCGCGCCAGGTCGCCAGCTGCGCGCGGTCGTGGTGGAACAGCACGAAGTCGTCCACGTAGCGCAGGTAGCGCTTGGCCTTGAGGACGTGCTTGGCGAACTGGTCCAGCGCGTCCAGATAGACATTGGCGAAGAACTGGCTGGACAGGTTGCCGATCGGCAGGCCGCGCCCGGCCGGGGCGTTGGCCAGCCGCTTGTGCGGCGGCACCTGTGCCTGCTCGGCGGCGGTGGCGCGGTACTGGACGCCGGCATGCAACGGCGACCGGCGCAGCAGAGCATGGGTGGCCCGCTGGACGATCAGCGGTGCACCACGGCGCCGCAGCCGGCTGCGCAGCATCCTCCACAGGGTTGGCCGGTGGATGCTGTTGAAGAAGTTGGCCACGTCCAGCTGCAGATACCAGCCGCCGCCCTGACCGCTGTGCACCTGGCGCACGAACTGCTGGGCCCTGCGCACAGCCGCATGGCTGCCGCGGCCCTTGCGGTTGGCGTAGCTGTCGTGGATGAACGTCGGCTCCCATAGCGCTTCCAGTTGCGGCACCAGCCAGTGGTGCACCACGCGGTCGGCGAAGTCCGGCGCATGGATCTCGCGGGCTTTCGGGCGGGTTGCCATGAAGCACGTCGAGGGCCGTGGCTCCCAGCGGCCGGCCAGCAGCTCGCGCTGCAGCTGCAGCAGCCCATCGGCCCAGCGGTGGTCGAAGCGCAACTGGTTGAAGCTCGGAACCTTCTGGCGGCGCGCACGCCGCCATGCCTGGTACAACTCCTGCAGGCCTACCTCTCCCTGAAACTCACCGGCACGACGCACGGCCAACGCGAACCCGTTGTTGTTGCGGTGGTTGTTGTTGACGTTGCCGTTGTTGAAATTGACGTTCCACGCGGACGCCGAGGACCAGGCGGCCGCCTCCCCATACACTTGCGACCAGGCCGCGCAGCCCGGATGCGGATAGTGCGGCTTCGTCATGAGTTGGCCCCCGCAAGGGCGGTACGGGTACTCAGTTTCTTGCCGCGCTGCGCGACGCCATCGGCTTGCGCATTCTGGGCATGGGAGACTTCGCGCAGGCGGCGGCGCCAGCCGCCGGCCTGCATGCCCAGCTCTTCGGCCAGGCGGATAAGCATTTCAAACTGGCGGAAGCTGGCGAAGGCGCCAACCCCCTTGCCAATCTGCAGGAGCTGCTTGAGGGCATCGATATCCCGAACCAGCACCGCCACCCATCGTGCCTGGTCGGCGCGTTCGCGCCAAGCATTGTTGGCGTTGATGAACACCTGCTGGGCACGCGCGCGCAGGTCGCTACCGATCTGGTAGCGGTGGTAGCGGCCGAACCGGCGCACAGCGTTATCGATCTCGACCGCCATGCGTTCGGCGGCCTTGATGATGGGTGGGGGCTGGAAACGAGAGGTCATCGGGAAAGCCTCAGCAGAAAATCAAATCACTGACCGGCACGACGCACGGCCAACGCGAACCCGTAGCCGCCGCGGCGGTAGTCGTAGACGCTGCCGTAGCCGAAATTGACGAACCACGCGGACGCCGAGGACCAGGCGGCCGGGGTGCTGGTCCAGTGCCAGCGGGGCAGCACGCCGGGGAACAGCGAGGTATCGATGGCCGGCTCATGGCGGGTGTCATCGACCAGGGCGGCAAGTTCTGCGCGGGTCGGCATTCCCCAGTCGTCGTAGCCCAGCAGTCGCAGCTCGCTGCAAGCCTTCTCGCAGTCGGCCTGGCTCATCGGGTCGCCGTCGCTGTCTCCGATGGACTTGATCGCCCACATGAGGCCGGTGGCGTGGTCGATCACCGCGACGTGGTCGGTGCGCGGGTCGCTGCCGTCGGCGCTATCACCGTTGGCAAAGAGCTTGGTATGTCCCGTTGCCTCTTGGCGCTGGATGAATTCGCTGGCGGCGAGATCGCTCAGGCGGCTAGGCTGGATGGTTTCGTTGGAGATGGAGATCTCCGCGTTACCCGTGGTACGGATGGTGATGGCGTTCATTGGGTTTTCCTTGATGGATGTCGCGTTGAAGTGCGGCTATCAGGCCGCGTGGTGCTTGGTGTGATGTGCCTGCTTGGGGGTGGATAGTTCGCGCTTGTTGAGCGCTTCGATTGCCAGGGGCCGCACGAACCAGGCCGCAAGGCCGTCCTCGGTCTCGCCCAGCCACGCGAGTCGCCAGTCCTCGCCAGGTGCCTCCGGGTTCCAGTCGTGCAGTTCCTGTGCGGCGTTGTAGACACCAGATCCGATGCTTTCTTCGGAAGGCTCTCCCTCGATCACGACCAGGTCGAAGCCCTGGGCAAGGAACAGCGGCCGCAGTGATACCTCGCGACCGTCAGCCCACACGGGCACGTCGGGGTGGCACAGAATCTCGCCGTCGGCATTGCGCGCTGGGAGGCGACTCGGGTGGTACAGGCCGCGCCACGGGTCGGCTGGATCGATCATGGTGCGGGTCTGATTCCTGACCAGCTCCAGCAGCTCAGTCGCCTGCGCCAGTCGGGCACGGGTGGTATCGCAGAGCGGCGTGTCGCCGTCCTGCAGGCTGCAACGCAGCGTCGAGACATACGCGGCTACGGGGGCTTCGAACACGCGCAGATCCTGCAAGCGCGGGAGGCGGTGGTGCAGATCACGCAGCGCGTTCTGGGCCTGGGCGAGAGTGATGGCCTTCGCTTGGTTAGGCAGCCACACGGCCTCGACCGCGATCGCGTTGATCGTGTTGAATGCGTCGCGCAGGACGGGGCAGTTTGTCGGCAAAGCCGTGGTGTTTGCGGTCATTGGCGGGCCTGATCGAATTGGGTGAAGGTGTTGACGAAGGCACCGGCGAGCGGTGCATTGCAGACGGCATGCGCTTCGTCGGTAGGGCGACAGGGAAACGGCGGCGTGCGTCGGTACCGGCAGTTGGGGTCGTTGGCGTACTTGCCGTCCTTGAGCCGAATCACCTGGTACTCGGGGAACGCCTCATCAGGCAGCGTCTGACGCGCCTCCTGCATCAGCGCTACGAAGCGAGCCTGCCACTCGACCGGCATCGACTGCAGGGTGCGTCGCGGCACCACGTGGTAGGCCGCGCGACTGAGGCCGAAGGCGTGCCATGCCGGGCCATCGGAGTAGGTACTGCCGGGCCTGCCGGGTTCTGTGACGGTTGCCGGGTGCGATTCGCTCATGCGCGCGCCGCCGCCAGCAGTTCGCGCATTGCGCATCCGTGATGAAGAACGCGCGACGTGACGTGCGCGATCGCATCTGCATTGTTGGTTAGGACGAGCGTGTCGTGGAGCGGATACGCGGTGTGGCCATCCCAATCGTCCAATACGTCCTTCATGCCGAAGTGCTCGCGCAGCTCCTGCGCGTTGGTGGTTTTGCCGCAGCGTTGCGGCTCGTAGATGACAACAGAACGGTTCATGCGGCGATTCCTCGCGTGCGGCGCGTAGCGCGGTGGTTGGGGGAGATCGAACGAACGCGCACGCCCTGGCGGTCGAGCCAGCGATGCGCGGCCTGTGCGGCAAGTCGGTTGAGGGAAAACGTGACGCCGCCGAGGGTGAGCGAGTGGTGCGATACCCCCACGCTCCGGCTGGCGCTGGCGGCGACCTTCAGGAGCGACTCGCGTGGCGCAGCGGTGTAGAGGCCGGCCCATAGCCAGCCTTGGCACACCATCAGCACGAGCGACTCGCCCTGGTGACCGGTGGCGAACTGCTGCTCCACTGGCAGGACGGGCTGCATGCTCATGCCGTGAGCGCCAGGTCGCGTGCCTTGGCGATCTCTGCCTCGGCGGCGGCGATGCCGGTGGCGGTCAAGGTCGCCTTGCGCGGCAGCTGCGGGTCGTCGTACCGGATCAGCACGCGCTCATCCAGCCAGTTCATGACGCGGCGGGTGAAGACCCTCTCCGGTCGGTTCGTGGGCGCGAAACCGGCGCGGGTGCGGTGCAGTGCGTGGTCCGAAGCGGCATGCGCTGCCAGCAGCGCGGCGCGTTCTTTCGGCTTGAGTGCGGCGGTCATGGCGTGTCTCCTGGTCAGGCTGCGATGGAGGTGGAAGGGGCGGCTGAGGCGAGTTCGGCCAGCACTTCGCCGCGGTGGCGGGCGAGGTGGGAGATCGGAATGCGGTAGTGGGCCAAGGTGCTGTCGGTCCAGCGCAGCTCGGCCAACGCGGCACGGTCGCAGGGAACCGGCCGGGTCGCGATGCCGCAGCGGTGGCACTCGATGTGGACCAGGTCGGGGCAAGCCGTCCCCAGGCGATGGCCGGTGGGGGCGCCGCTGGTGGTGACGATCTGCGGGCGGTGGCCGTGGCCGCAGGAGGGAACCGATGCAGGCAGCGGGCGGGAGGTCTGGCGCATGGTCAGCCCCTCACCGAACTGCTGGTTGCCCAGCGGGCCTTGGCCGCATTGCGGTCGGCGTGGGCGCCGTGGATCTCGGCGATGCGCAGCGGCACGACAACGGCAGCCAGAAGTGCAACTGCTAGCCAGGCGATGCGGAGGCGGCGGCTCATTGCGTCGCTCCGTCGGTGCTGGACTGAGAAGATGCGAGGAGCAGGCGGTTCAACAGGTTGAGCCACTTGTTGAGGCCCTCGGCTTCCTTCTCGGGCACCCAGAAAATGGTGCTCTCCGCTTTAAGCAATAGATGGCCGCGGCTGTCCCTCCGAATGCCCATCAGGCGGTCCGGTAGAAGGGTGAGCTGGGTCAATGTGGCGCCATCAATGCCGCGCGCTTTCTGTCGGGCGGTCGCATTGCGGCGGAGGGCCAGCGAGAACTGACGCTCGCCCTGGTCATATGTGATCGTCAGGGTGCACGCGCCGGTCATGTGTACTTCGTGTACCTGTTCCCGTTCGCCCACAAATGCGCAGCGCGTCATGCCCGCACCTCGGCCGACAGGTCCCGCGAGAAGGCTTCTAGGCGGAGGCTGGCGACGCCCATGCGCCGGGAGCGGCGCAGCTGGTTGCGGCTGTGCTCGCCCTTGCTGCGAACCCACAGGGTTCGGGCGGTGCTGTGATCGCGTGCTGCCACGGCCCGCAGGGCCTTCACGGCCAACAACGGCAGCAGGCAGGGGCTTGGATCGGCGTAGCGATGAGACATGGCGCGCTCCTGTTCGAAGGAGGGCGCCGGCGGGTCCAGTGGCCGAGGGGGCGGCTACTGCCGGTCAGGGGAAGGACCGGCAGGTGGCGACCCGCCGGTCGCCCGCCGGTCATTGGCCGGCGAGACAATTTATCCCACAGCTAAATCATCATTGCAATAGCTGGCGGCTAAATTTTCCGTCTGGTGCTGAAAAAGGGATGGGCACGCCCGATAATTCCCAGGCATACAGGGGCCAGGGAGGCTGCGATGTTGAGCAGGTTGGTGGTGCTAGGGGTTGCGCTTGCAGTTTCGCCTTGGGTTTCGGCAGAGGTGTTCAAGTGCAAGGGGGCAAACGGGGAGACGGTCTACTCGCAAGCCCCTTGTTCAGCAGGCGCAGCGCCGATGAAGCTGCGTTCTAACCGAGCTTCCACGGAAAGTTCGGGCGAGGCTGCCAATCGCGCGGCGGTGTATCAAACGACAGAGCTTGCGGATGCCGGCATAGCCGAACGCAACTGCCTGTCTTCGGAGCAAAGCAGGATCTACGGCCCGGTCAACGCGCGGGGGCGGGATATGTCACGCCAGATTTCTGCTCTAAACCGCGAACTGGCCACCGCAATGAATAACCTTGCAGGCGCCACGTACGCGTCTGGGATACGGTCTCAGATTGCGAGCCTGCAGCAGGCCCAGACAGCGGAAAGGATTTCGGCTGACAGCCAGATGGCCGAAGCCAGGAGGCGGTGTGGCGAAGCTCGTAGTGAGCGTGAGCGCGCCACGCGGGAAAAGTACTCTGGTACCGGCACGCCATAGGAGTGGGCGCCTAGCGCGCCCACTTGCCTTGGTTCAGATCCAGGTGTCCTGTATGGAAACGTCTCTGATGAAGCCAGCTTCATCCAATGGCACGCCATCCATGCAGCACTCCCTGGCGGCTTCCATTTCCCGATGCAGACGCACTAATGCATCGTTTTCAAGGCAGTCGATTCCTGGCGTGTTGAACGTTGCCTGATCGATCAAGCAGCCGAGGTTGTAGTGATCGCGGAGCCAGCGGATACGACGGAGTATGCAGTCTCGCGTTACGTTATCGACGGTTGATGGCCTAGGGGCTTCTACCAAGCGCAGCTTCGGCTTTTGCCCATCACGCCTTACGACGCGCTGGGCGATCACCAGGGCCAATGCTTCGAGTGTCCCGGCGGCCGGGGGTTCCTTCTTCTGGTTCTCCATCCTTCTCCCTGAGCCTTTGCGCAAGAGCCTTGCTGAAGTCGATCAGGTTATCGGGTGTTACCGTCGCCTCACCTCGGTGATAGAGGTACTCGTAGGCATAAGCCAGTGGCGTACCGTCTTCTTCATTGCTGAAGTCCTCAATCCCGAGGTTGGCGAACGTGAGCCTCACGAGCCTGATCGCGGAGGCGATGATCTCAGGGTCGATTCGCAGATCCTGAGAACCGGCAGCAGCCGCACCTGCAGCAGCGTCGTCGGACCTTGGTTGGTCCAGCCAGCCATGTGATAACCCGGCTGCGCGCTCGATCTTGCGCGCGGCGTCATCCCCTAATTTCTTCCCGCTCAGAAGCTGGTTGAGGTAGGAGGGAGCCATATCCAGATGGATGGCGATCGCCTTCTGCGTCCCCAGTTGGGGTTTGAGTGTGGCGACCAGGGCCTGAAGGTTGATGTGTCTGGCGGTAATGGCATCCATACCGGAAGCGTAGCTAGTAGCTAAACACTGTTGTTTCGCCAGTAGGTTGACAACGCGATATAGCTGCGGGCTAAATACAACCCCTATGGACCTACTCACCTTCATTTCGGATCCCGAACGTAAGCGGCGCCTCGCTGCCATGACCGGCAGTTCTGAGGGCTACCTGTGGCAGTGCGCAACTGGATGGAGGAACAAGAAGCCCAGTCCGACCCTGGCGCGAAAGATTCAGCTGGCGTCGGTTGAGATCGGCAGTTCGTTGGGATGCGAGCCGCTGGCACTGGCAGCAATCCGCCCTGACATCTGGCCGGCTGAAACGGTATGAAGTCGCCGGCCTGCAGGAGCCAGGCTCGCCGGTGCGAACAGCACCGCGACCACGCCGCCGCAACCCGAAGCGGCGGCGTACGTGCGGATCGCGGTGAAGCGCATGCGCTGCGGAAAGCTGATGATCTCTGTCATGGCGCCAATGTTGCAGCACCTGCAACCAGCCTTCCCACGATGATCAATGGCGTATTTCAGGGGGAAGCATGACCTGCCTCCGCTCTGACCTGTACTGGCGGGATGCCCTGCATAACGCAGTGGCACGCGCCCCTGGCGGGCTGCAGGATGCGGCAGCGCACATCAGCAAGCGCCGTGGCAAGTCGATATCGGCGGAGACGCTTCGGAAGAAGCTTCGGGGCATCGATGGTGAGTCGGTTTCTATGGAGATGGCAGAGATCCTGACGGACTACCTGCAGTTGTTCGTCGGTACGCAGGAGATTGCCACTGACTGGGTGTGCTCCCTCGCAGGCCAATACGACCTGATGGTCGATTACGTGCCGCCGCCGCCCAAGGGGGGCTGGCCTGATGAGCTGGCCGCGATCCGGGCAAAGCTGCTGGAGCTGCACAAGCTGACAGGGGCATTGGCTGGTGCGGGCATCGATGCTCTGGCCGACCAGCGGCTGACCGTCCCTGAGGCGGATCGGTTTCAGGATCTTTCGCGCGAGGTGCGCAGGCTCTGCTACCGCTTGGAGCGCAACGCGTTCCGTGCGGCAGCGCGGCAGGGTTTGGAGGACTGACGTGCCAAACCACCACGCCCATCGATCCAGGCATCGACGGCGTGGTCAAGCCAGCGCATCTGCGCGGCATGCCATGGAACTCGCAGCACTCGCGCGAACTGACGCGGTGCCGGGACTGATAGGCGATGAGGCATTGGCAGAGCGCGAGCGCATCCGCCAGCGACAAGAGCAGCAAGACAACCGGCAGCACTGCCTGCCTTTGGGGAACCCTGATGTACCACGCAAGCATTGATTCGGCCCCATCCCCCCGGGTGGCTTGTGAAAGGCCACGTGCTGGCCGCGCTACTGAATCCGCTCAGGCATTGAGAGGCATTCTTGATACCAGCGATGGGTCCTCCCTGGACCTGACGAACGCGGGTATTCAGACGCGCATTTCCTGGGTAGATAGCGGCTCGGGAAACTACTGAATGTCTGAGAACTATGGGGATGTGCTGCAGCAGCTGCAGTCCGCTGGCCTGCTGATCACCGAACTGGACACCACCGGACGCATGGTCCGTTGTCGCGTCGAGGGCTCACGCGAGCGCCGCGGCTGGTACGCGCTCCACGAACTGAACACCTCGGCTGGCGAAGTGCTGGTCGTCGGCACATACGGCGTCTGGCACGGCAACGAGAACGGCGCAACGAAGGTCGATCTGCGCAAGCGCGACAAGACCTTCTCCGATGAACAGCGCGAAGCGCTGCGCAATCGGCTGGCCGAGGACCGCCGCCGTGCGGAATCTGCCCGTCAGACCCAAGCGAAGCGGGCTGCAGAGCGGGCGTCGTCCGCCTGGGCCAAGGCCAATGCAGTTGGCGAGGCTGATTACCTGGTCAGCAAGGGCGTGCAGGGCTTCGGCCTGCGCTATGGCACCACGGGCGCAGCACTTGTGCCGCTGCTGGACGTGAACGGCCAGGTGCATGGCCTGCAGGTGCTGCGCAGCGCCAAGCTTGCCGCAGCAGGGCGCAAGCCAGCCAAGGAGTATTGGCCGGCAGGCATGGTCAAGAAGGGTCACTTCCATCTGATCGGAGGAAGTCCTCAGTGGATACTGCTGGTGGCCGAGGGCTATGCCACGGCGGCCACATTGCACATGGCGACGGGCTACCCGGTGGCAGTGGCGTTCGACGCCGGCAACATGCTGGCCGTCGCCTCGGCCCTGGCGAAGCGCTATCGCGGCATCAAGATGCTGCTGTGTGCTGATGACGACGTGCTGCAGAAGTGCCGGCACTGCAAGAGCCGCCTGGTGCTGGCCGACCATCCGCAGTTCTGCCCATCGTGCGCGCAGCCGCATGGCGCGTCGAATGCCGGCCTACTCGGTGCCGAGGCTGCAGCGCTGGACGTGGGCGGAGCGGTGCTGCACCCGGTCTTCGCCGATGAGTCGGGCAGGCGTGAGCGCTTCATCGACAGTGGCCGCAAGATCAGCGATTTCAACGATCTGCACGCCCAAGAGGGCCTGCACGTCGTACGGTCGCAGGTCGAAGCTCGCCTCACGGAGCTGTCATGGCGGGTGCCTGCCGAAAAACGCGCGCCTTCCATCACCAGCAACGGGGGCGAGGGGAATGATCGCCTGGCACCGATCCACTCGCTGAACGAGTTGCTTGAGCGCTTCGCCTTGGTCTATGGGCAGGGCGGCACGGTGTTCGACCACAAAGAACACATGCTGGTCGCACTGGGCGACATGCGCGATGCCTGCGTGCGCAAGGAATTGCACCGGGCGTGGATGGAGCATTCGGATCGGTCCATCGTGCGGGTACGCGAAGTGGACTTCGACCCCTCGTGCGAGAAGCCAGGGGTGACATGCAACCTTTTTGCCGGTTGGCCGACCGTACCGCAAGAGGGCAACTGCGACCGGCTGCTGCAGCTGCTCTGGCACATGTGCGGCAACGAGGCCAACCAGAAGGCGCTGTACGACTGGGTGGTCAAGTGGCTTGCTTACCCGCTGCAGCATCCTGGCGCCAAGATGAAATCGACCATCGTCATTCATGGTCCGCAGGGCACCGGCAAGAACATGTTCTTCGATGAGTACATGAAGCTCTACGGTGACTATGGGCGCGTGTTGGACCAGGCGGCGCTGGAAGACAAGTTCAATGACTGGGCCAGCCGCAAGCTGTTCCTGCTGGCCGACGAAGTGGTCGCACGCACCGAGGTGTACCACCTGAAGAACAAGCTCAAGGCGTTGATCACGGGCGACCGCATCCGCATCAACCCGAAGAACATTCAGGCCTACGAGGAGGACAACCACGCGAACCTGGTGTTCCTCTCCAACGAGGCGATGCCTGTCGTGCTGGAGGAGGATGACCGGCGTCACGCGGTGATCTGGACGCCGGACAAGCTCAGCCAAGAGTTCTACACCGCGGTGTTGGCCGATATCCGGAATGGCGCCACGGCGGCACTGCACCACTATTTGCTGCAGGTGGATCTGACTGGCTTCACCAATGGCACCAACCCGCCGATGACCCAGGCGAAAGAGGAGCTGATTGGCCTGAGCCAGGATAGCCCGCAACGGTTCTTGGACGAGCTTTACGGCGACGACATCCCCGGGCTCAAGCCCATGCCGGCGCTCTCGAAGGAGTGGTACGAGGTCTATAAGGCCTGGTGTGCGCGAGAGGGCCTGCCGCGCCCGGCGCCGTCACCAAAGTTCATCAACGCGCTGGTGCGCAAGCGCCAGATCACCCATCCCGATCGGGCGCGCAAGCGCTACCAGATCGAGCAGAGCGTGAACGGACCTCACGGCTTCCTGATGCTCGGTAACTGCACCGTGCCTGACGGGAAGACAGAGGCAGCATGGCTGGGAGACCAGGTCGTGTCCTTCCGTCGCATGTTCTCCGACTACAAGGGGCGTGCGTGATCACTACACCCATCAATGTGCGGCGCGTGCGGGATGTGCGGGCCGATGTGCGGGCATTGAATTGCCGTGAATCTCTTGCAGCAGTAGGCGTGTGCGGGATGTGCGGGATTCGGCCTACATGGGCGGGCGCGGGTGAGCGTGATCGTTCCCGCCACAAACGCCTAGCAGGCACTCGCGTGTATATGGGGTCCCGCACATCCCGCACGTGCCGCACACGCCTACTGCCGCAGCGATTCAGTCTCGTCCCGAAGCCGCACAGGTCACCGCACAGCCCGCACATGCTCGCGCGCGCGCATTTTTCCGTTTTAACAATCTTCGAAGGAAATGGAGTAGGGGGTAGCAATGGCTGAGGATGACGTGACGATCACTGGCAAAGAGCTGGCCTCCCTGATCGGCTGCAAGCCGTCCTACGTGGTGGAGCTGAAGAAGAAGGGCAGGGTGGTCGTGGCCGAAGGCGGCAAAGGCTACCTCAAGGCCGCCTCCCTGGCGCTGTATAGCGGTACCGTTGATCCGGCCTACAGTGCTGTCGCTGACCGCCACGCCCAATCACGCGGCTCTGCACTGGTGCAGGAGGGGGGTGGGGATGCCGCGGCTCAGGCAGAGGGGGATTTCGACGTCGACGATGACGACGACGGCGATGACGACCAGGGCGGCAGGCCGCGCCTCGGCCGCCCGCAAACCCTGGATTCCGCGCGCAAGGCCAAGGCGCTGGCTGACAAGGCCGAGACCGACGCGCACATGGCACACATCGCGCTGCAGAAGGAGCTGGGGCTGTTGCTGCCCCGCGCAGACGTGGAGGCGTTCCTCGCTGAGCACGCAACGACGTTCCGGGGTGCGATGGAACGCCTGGCCGACACGCTGGCGCCGCAGCTGGCGGCAACGTTGGATGAGGCCGGGTGCCGCCGGCTGGTCTGGGATGAGGTGAGCCACGCCCTGGAAGAACTGAGCCAGGGCTTCCGCACGTTGGCGGCCAAGGCAGCGGAGGCTGCTGAATGATGGAGGCACAGAGCTGCCTGGCGTCGGTGTTGGCGCGCTCGCTACAGCCGCGGCGGCCCATGAGCGTGTCGCAGTGGTGCGACGAACACATGCGTCTTTCCACGAAGAGCGGCAGCAAGCCCGGGCGCTGGGTCACGGACCGCAACCCGCCACTGCGTGAGCCGATGGACAATATGTCTGCCCGCAGCCCGGTGCACGACCAGGTCTGCATGTTCCCGATCCAGTTCGGCAAGAGCCAGCTGGCGACCAATGCCATGGCCTATTGGATGGACTATGCACCGGGCCCGATGATGTACGCGCTGCCGGGTGAGGTGTCCATGAACAAGTGGATCGCTCAGAAGCTCAACCCGATGATCGAGGTGTGCGCAGCGGTCAAGAAGGCGCTGACCAGCACAGCCAGCCGGGACAGCGCGAACCAGCGCACGTTCAAGGACTTCGCCGGCGGCCAGCTGTTCGTGGAGCACATGGGTAGCCCGCAACGCCTGAAGTCTTCGACGGTGAAGTACCTGCAGGTGGATGAGATCGATGAGGCGCCGCAGCAGCTCTCCACCGGCGACGACCCAGTGAAGATGCTGGACGGCCGCACGTCGTCCTTCCCGACCACCTACAAGCGCCAGTACATCAGCACGCCGGGCATCGCTGGGCTCAGCCGCATCGCCAAGCTGTACGACAAGAGCGACCAGCGCCGGTATCACGTGCCGTGCCCCCACTGCGGCCATTACCAGGCGCTGCAGTGGAGCGGCCTGGTGTGGTCGCCCGACAAGAGCCACGCGTGGTACGCGTGCTGCGAGTGCGGTGTCGCCATCGAGGAACACTTCAAGACCGACATGATCGCCAACGGGCGCTGGGTGGCGGCCAACCCTGATTCGCCGATACGCGGCTACACCATTAATTGCCTGTACTACCAGTTTGGCCTCGGGCCGCGCTGGTTGGACCTGGTGAAGGAGTGGCTGGAGGCGCAGGGTGATCCTGCCTCCCTCAAGACTTTCGTGAATGACCGGCTGGCCGAGACGTGGGAAGACCCGTCGATGCGCGCGGTCAAGCACAACGTGATCAAGGATCGCGCCGAGCCATATGCCCTGCGCTCGGCTCCGCTCGGGGTGCTGGCGATCACAGTGGGTGTCGATACCCAAGATGGCCGCCTGGCGGTCCACACCGTTGGCTGGGGGCGTGGCATGACCGCATGGACGCTGGACTACGTGGAGCTGCAGGGAGATCCGGCCGAGGAAGCAGTGTGGGTTGCGCTGACGGATCTTCTCAATCGCGCCATTGAACGGGTGGACGGTGCTTTGCTACGACCAATGGCGGTCGCCATCGACGCTGGTGGCCACCGCACCGAGGCCGTAAAGAACTACGTCCGTCAGCGACGCATCACCCGACCAATGTGCATCTTTGGTGCTGTACCCAACAACGCTCCTGTGCTGTCCAAGGGCAAGCTGGCTGACGTCACCTGGAAGGGCAAGACTGACAAGCGCGGCATCACCATCAACCACGTGGGGACCGTTGCAGCCAAGCACTACCTCTACAGCCGTCTGTCGGCCGACGCCGAGCGCAAGCCCGAGAATCGCATGGTCCACCTCAGTGACCAGCTGCCCGAGGAGTTCTTCCCGGGCCTGGTGTCGGAGGTCTACAACCCAGTCAAGAATAGATTTGAGAAGAAGGTGACCCGAAACGAGCCGTTGGACACATGGGTGTATGCCTACGCGGCGACCCATCACCCAGAGGTCCGTATCAACCGCTTCACGCGTTCCGATTGGGACCTTCTGGAACAACGGCTGGCTGCGCCGCCAAGCGAGAGCGTTTCACGCGAAACTCCATCTGCTGCGTCGGAGGCCGACGCTCCCACTGATTCCCGTGAAACATCGAGTGTGCCTCGCCGGCAACGGCCTGCGCAGCCTCGCGGCATGGGGAGGCAGTGGTGAGCAGGAACACAGTCCGAAACAAGGTGCGAATCAGTGAGCTGACGGAGGAACTCGCGGTCGGCGCCGCGCTGCGCCTGCGATGTGACAGCGACGATATACGCAGCGTTGTGGAGGCCGTGGTGGCCTATCTTGTCGAGGAGTACCCAGCCCAGGATCTGTACATCCCCGCCAGCATGCAAAGCAGTGCCTACCCTGTGGATGAGATCCGGAAAGGAATGCAGGAACAGGAGTCAGTACGGTCGCTGTGTAGGAGGTTCAGGATCGACAGGCGGACGCTGTACCGCTTGCTTGATGAGCCTTGCGCCAATGAGTAGGGGGTGCGGGTGAGTTCCCCGAGACTCACCCGCACTTGATCAGGAAACTGGCATCCATGATCTCGCGGATGCCTCACTGATGAGCTGGACTAAAGACGATGTGCAGAGGCTGAAGGCCGCCATCGCCAGCGGCCAGTTGTCCGTTCGGCATGGTGATCGTCAGATCACGTATCAGTCCGTCGAAGCAATGTTGACCGCATTGGACCGCATGGAAGCTGAGGTTGCCGCCACGACGGCTGGACGACGGAAGTCGGCCACGCGCCGTTACCGCTTCACGACGCTGAGGGGCTTCTGACATGGCGGCCTCGCTGCTGGACAGGGTCATCGGCGCCATTTCTCCGCAGGCAGCCCTGAAGCGTCACCGCGCCAGGGCGACGCTGGAGGCGGTACGTGCCTACGAGGGCGCCTCGCGCACTGACGGTTGGCGTGTTCGTAGGGCGGGGGCCAGCGCGAACACCGATCACCTGGCGGATGCCCGCGAGCTGCGCAACCGCGCTCGGGCACTGGTGCAGAACGTTCCGTACTGCGCGCGGTCCCTCCAGGTGCTGGTCAGCGCAACGATCGGGACTGGCATTACTCCCAAGGCCGAAGGGCCGAACGCTCCGGCGCTGGACACCCTATGGGGCCGCTGGGCCGACGTGGCGGACGCGGATGGAAAGTCGGACATCTACGGCCTCATGGCTACTGCGTATCGCGCGATGGAGCAGGACGGTGAAAGCATGATTCGCCGCCGCACCAGGCGTCAGTCGGACGGTCTCGCGGTTCCGCTGCAGCTTCAGGTACTGGAGATCGACTGGCTGGACGGGAACAAGAACGGGTCTGCGTCGGGCGGTGGTCAGATCATCAACGGCATTGAGTACGACGCGATCGGTCGGATTCGCGGCTACTGGTTGTTCGGAGCGCATCCCGGTGAGGCTGTGCGCGGCTCTGTACGCTTGAGCAGTTCGTTGGTGCCGGCATCCGACATCATCCACCTCTACAACCCCGTCCGCCCCGGGCAGGGACGCGGCATTACGCGCTTCGCCCCGGTGATCGCGCGAGTGCGCGACCTGATGCTGTACGAAGACGCCGAGCTGGCGCGGAAGAACCTGGAAGCGCGGCTTGGCGTTATCGTCAGTGGCGACATCGACTCGATGTCCAACGCGGACGATGACGGCCCTTCGCAGCTCGGCTCAGATCGCGACCAGGTCACCGACCTTGGGCCACTGCCCAGCGGTGGCGTCACCCACATCACTGGTGCCACCGCCTTCCAGACTGTCGAGCCAAAGCCGGCAGGGGGATACGTCGAATACTGCAAGTTTAACGCGCACCTCATCACTGCTGGCATCGGTGTCCCCTACGAGTCGGCCACCGGTGATATGCGTGAGGTGAACTTTTCCAGTGCCCGCATCCGGCAGATGGAGTTCCGTCGTGATTGCGAGCAGATGCAGTGGCTGGTGCTCGTCCCGCAGATGTGTAAGCCGATCTGGCGCTGGTTTGACGAAGCAGCTGCGCTTGGCGGTGGGGTGCGTTCCACGGGAAGCACTGCCGACTGGAGCACGCCGCGCTGGGACTACGTCAACCCCAAGCAGGACATCGAATCGGAAATCGCAGCGATGGGCGCCGGCCTCAACTCACCCAGTGAAGCGCTGCGTCGGCGTGGCTACGACCCGGATGCGGTCTACGTCGAGATGGGCAAGGACTTCAAGCGGATGAAAGAGACCGGCGCCCTCGGTCTGATGACTTTCCTTCAATCCAGTGGCGCCCGGACCGGCCTGGTCGACGCCTCACCAACCAACGAGGAATGACCATGCCCCAGCCAATCCAGGCTCCGACGCAGGACGGTACGACACGCCTCATGCCCCCGCAGTTGCGTGAGGCCGAGCTGCAGCCGACCAGCTTCGATAGCGAGGCACGCACGATCGAACTCCAGTGGACCGCCGGTACCCGAGTGCGCCGCTACGACTGGTGGAACGACACGTACTACTGGGAAGAGCTGGTAGTTGATGAGGCTGCCTGCAACATGGAGCGTCTGTCGTCTGGCGCTGCACCGGTCTTGGACAGCCATAACACCTGGGGTATCGGCTCACAGATGGGAGTGGTTGATCGCGCCTGGCTCTCCAATGGCGAAGGCCACGCCCTTATCCGTCTCTCCGGTCGCGAGGAGCTGGCCGGCGTAATCGCCGATATCGGTGCCGGAATCATTCGCAATATCTCGGTTGGTTACACCGTGCAGCGCTATGAGATCGAGCGCGCCGTCAACCCCGGCGATTTGCCGATCTACCGCGCGGTGGAGTGGACGCCGAGCGAGATCAGCTTCGTCACTGTGCCGGCAGACCCGGCAGCAGGTACCCGCAGCAATCAACCCGCACAGGGGACCCCCTGTGTATTCACCCGTAGCGCATCGTCGCAGGAGCACACCATGCCTCAGCCCGCCGCCCGCGCCGCCGAATCGGCGGTCCAGCAGGAACCCATCAACAACACCCCGGCTCCGGCAGCGCCGGCCGCAGCTCAGGCTCCGGAAGGTGACACGCGCGCAGCCGACATCGTGGAGCTGGCAGCCCGCCACGGCCAGACCGAGCATGCAGCTGGCTGGATTCGCGCTGGTCACTCGGTCGACCACGTGCGTGGCCTGATCTTGACCACGCTGGAGCAGCGCGATGCCGCTGCTGGCGGCAACATCAACCGCATCAGCGTCACCGAGGACGAGCAGGATCTGCAGCGCTCCGCTGTGACGCATGCGCTGCTGCACCGAGCCCAGGTGATCGATCCCGCAACCAAGCGCATCTTCGCGCTCACCGGTGACAATCCAGTGCGCGGCCTGACCCTGATGGACCTGGCCCGTCGTAGCCTGGAGCGCTGCGGCGTACGCACCGATGGCATGGCGAAGCTGGAGCTGGTCGGCCGCGCGTTCACGCAGAGCGGCAGTGACTTCCCGGTGCTGCTCGAAAGCACGATGCACAAGGCGCTGCAGGCGGCCTACGCCGTTGCGCCGGACACCTGGTCCCGCTGGTGCGTCACCGGCACCGTCAGTGATTTCCGCGAGCATTCGCGCTACCGCGTGGGCAGCATTGGCAACCTGGACAAGCTGACCGAGGCTGGCGAATTCAAGAACAAGAAGATCCCGGACGGCGAGAAGGCAACCATCACCGCTGGCACCAAGGGCAACACCATCAACCTGACGCGTCAGGCGATCATCAACGACGACCTGGGTGCGTTCCTCGGCTTGGCAACCGCCTTCGGTCGTGCCGCAAAGCGGACCATTGAGGCCGACGCGTATGCGTTCCTCGCCAGCAATCCGAAGCTGGATTCCAACAAGACGCTCTTCCACGCCGACCACGGCAACATCCTGGCGGCAGCAGTGCCGAGCGTCACCTCGGTCGACGCGATGCGCGTCCAGCTGGCCCAGCAGAAGGACGTGGGCGGGAACGATGTGCTGGATCTGTCGCCGGCACTCTGGCTCGGTCCGACCAAGTACGGCAGTGCCGCGCGTGTCACCAACAAGGCCGAGTACGACCCGGACGCTGAAGGAAAGCTGCAGCGCCCGAACGCGGTGCAGGGTCTCTTCCGCGACATCGTCGACACAGCGCGCATCAAGGACGACAAGTGGTACCTGTTCGCCGATCCGAACGACTGTCCGGCCATCGAGGTCGCATTCCTTGATGGGATCACCGAACCCTTCCTGGACTACGAGGAAGGCTTCACCGTCGACGGTGTGCGCTGGAAGGCCCGCCTCGATTTCGGCATTGCCGCCCTCGACTATCGCGGCGTGCAGCGCTGCGGCTGATCCCCAACTGGAGCACTGAGACATGGCACAGAACTTCGTATCCGATGGGGACGTGATCCCCTGGACCAACACCACCGAACAGCAGGTTGCATCGGGTCAGGCGGTTGTCGTCGGTCATCAGCTGGGGGTTGCCCTGGTCAACATCGCCGCCGGCGCGACGGGCAGCGTAGCCCTGGGCGGCGTGTTCACGCTGCCGAAGGTGCCTACGGCGGTCTTCGAGCAGGGTGAAAAACTGGTGTGGAGCGCAAGCGCCAAGGCAGTCGACGGTAGTTCCGCGACCGCCGTGGCCGGCGACATCACCGGTGCGGCGTTTGCCTGGGCTGCCGGTTCCACCGGGCAGACGACCGCCGAAGTCCGCCTTTCGCCCGGCAACGCTACCAAGGCGTAATCGACAGGCCGGCACCGCTCACAGATGCCCGGGTGGCGTGAGCGGTGCCGGTTCTTCCACAGCGACATCGGGGAATCGCATGGGCACCACCAGCACGCCGCGCGGCGTACGCAACAACAATCCTGGCAACATCGACCGCACCAGCACGCCGTGGCAGGGTGAGGATCGGTCCGCCGCAGCCATCGCGCGCGAGCAGCGCTTCTGCGTGTTTCTGACCCCGCAGGCCGGGTTCCGCGCTCTGGCAAAGACCCTGCTCACGTACCAGCGCAAGCACGGCCTGCGCACGGTGAAGGAGATCATCGGGCGCTGGGCACCACCGGTGGAGAACAACACCGGCGCATACGTGCAGCAGGTTGCAACTGCCGTGGGCGTGTCGCCGTCAGAAGTGATCAGGCTGGACAACTCCGTGACTTTGGGGCGACTCGCGACCGCGATTGCCAAGCACGAGAACGGCGGCATGTACTGGAGCGCGGATGTGGTTGCTGCCGGCATCGCTGAGGCGCTGAAGTGATCGGGGGCGTAGAAGGGGCTGGCGCTCCTTGGTGGCTCGCTGCCAGCGCAGTCGCGCTGTGGCTGCTCCGGGAAACGTGGGGTGCGGTTCTTGCGCGCCGCAAAGAGCGCACCGAAACCGACGCCAACGTAGATCTGCTCAACGGGCTCGTTGAGCGGGTGAAGTCGTTGGAGACCTCCCAGGCGGAGGTGGTCAAGCAGTACAACGAAGAGGTTCGCTTGCGCATGAAGGCGCAAGAGGATGCTCATCGGCTGAGGCTTCGCGTCATCTCGCTGGAGTCCGCGCTGAAGCAGTTGGGAGTGGTTGTCCCTCCCGTCGAGGAGCCTGTGGCATGAATCGGGTGCTTTTGGCGCTGCTGCTTGGCTTGAGCGTCCTGGCCATCTGGCAAAGGGGTTCGCTTGCCCAAGCGCACCGGGCTGCCGACATCGCCTCCGCTGCCCGAGACAGAGCTCGCGATGAGCGTGATGCCGCCGTGACGGCACTGGCCGAGGCGAATGACGTGCTTGCAGCGGAACGCGCAAGCGCTCAAGCAGCCAATCATCTGGCTGCCACATATGAAAAGGAAAAGGACGATGCACAGAAAGCCTCTGATCGCCTTATCGCTGATCTTCGCGCTGGCAACCAGCGCCTGCACCAGCGCTGGCAAGCGACCGTCGCCACCGCCGAGCTGTCCGCAGCCGCCGCTGCCGCCAGCCAGTCTGATGGTCGAGCCGACGACCGAATTGAGAGTGCGGGCCGAGCTGTTGGCGCCGCCGCCCAGTGCGACGCCCAAGTGAGGGGGCTCCAGGCCTATGCGCTGCTGTGTTCGGGAGGTTCTCGATGAGCGAGCTGGATTTCCTGCGTGAAGTGGATGCGACCATCCACGGCGCATTTTCCCTCGCCGGCATGGTCTCGACTGCGAGGGTGACGTCGGAGAAGAGCGGAGCCGTGACCGATGGCGTGCGGGTCTACGTCGACCGCGATGTGGAGACCATCGGTGAGCTGCGCCAGTTCGTTTCCGGGCGCGTGGAAGTCGCATACCTGCGAGCCGATGTCGAGGTTGAGCCGGGCGATCGCATCGAGGTCGCTGGCGAAGTCTTCGTGAACATGAAGAAGCTCAGTGACGACGGCTCCCGCAGCCGGTGGCTGGTGCGTCGTGGTTGAGCGGCCCGAACCCCTGTCCTGGCAGCTGGTCGAGTTCCTCCGCGATCGTGTGCGGTTGATTCGTACCTCTGCCGGCTTCCTTACCGACATCGGCGACGGGTTAATCGTCATTGACGATGATGAGGTGAGCGAGCAGTACTCCGATGCAGCCACTCTCATCTCGGTTCATCAACTCTCACGCAGTGGCGGCGGTAGTGCTCAGGTCAGCTCAGATACCGCGATCACCGTCGAGTTCGAAGTGCCGCGCGGCAGTGGTCAGGAGAACCCTCGGCTTCTGGTACATCGCGCCAGGCATGACCTGATTCGCGCGTTGACCTTCAACACAAAGCTGCTGCCCAAGGGCGTTACCACATTCGAGATTCTCGCAACGCAGATGGAAACCCTGGAAGACGACGCAGGGCATTCCGCCGTCGTCGCTCAGATCACCGCGCGGGCTGGTCTGACCGAGACCTTTGAGCCCGTCCCCAACCCGTAGGAGCAACACCACCATGGCACAGCCCAAAGTCCGCAAATTCGCAGGCGACCTGCGCTTCTGGGAGCACGGCGCGAACGGCGCGCGGATTCCCGTCATCCCAGAACCAGCCGACAAGTTCGGTAACCAGCCGCTGGAACAGTCCTCGCTGACGTTCGGCTACGAGGCTGGCGACAAGGTGGAGATCAAGAGCAAGCGCCGAGATGCACGCTATCAGCAGATCATCCACGTTGATTCCAATCCCGGTGTGACCAACGTGTCCATCACGGCCTTGGAAGTGCCGCCGGCCATCCTTGCTCGCATGATGTACGGCACTCTGGTCGTTACCAATGTGTCCGCTGGTACGGCCACAGACGTCTCTGTTGATGTGAAAAGCGCGGATGTGCCGGTCAAGCTGCCGCACAACTTCCTGTTGGCTGACACCGCTCCGGTCTTTAAGAAGGGCGCGACCGAACTGGTGAAGGGAACGGATTACGACCTCGATCCGAAGTACGGCCTGCTGATTCCGAAGGCTGGAGGTGCGCTGCAGGCTGGCGACAAGGTTCTGGGAACGTATCAGTACGACGCCTATCTGGAGACCGCCATCAGTGGCGGCACCACGCCGAGCAAGTCCTTCCTGATCTTGGGTGATGTACAGGACCGCATCAGCGGCGATGAAGGCCTGCTCACCATCCCCAATGTCGATCTTACTGTGGACGGCGACGTTGACTGGTTCAGCGACGAGCCGGTCCAGGTGGCGCTCACCGGACCGATGATCTTCCAGGCTGGCGAGAGCGACTTGTACACGTTCAAGCTCGCAGAGCAGTCGGCGGGCTAGGCGGTCTGGTGACCTCGGTAAGGGGAGGGCGCCCGAGCGGCGCTCTCCCGGTATGAATCAGGAAGGGCTTCGTGGCCTCCAATCGCAATAACAACCTGCTCAAGTACTACGTCAGCGGCCGGCGGGCACAAGGCTTCCATGGCCTGACCGACCTGGCCGGCGCGGTGCTGAATCGGTACGACCTGTCGGTGCAGCGGGCGTTCGTTGGTCTGCAGCGCCGGGCTGGGCCGGCTACTGCGCAGGAGGTCCGCGCCTCTTACAACATCCGCGCCTCTGCGCTGCGCGGGAAGTATCGCGTGGAAACGGGCGAGCGTGGCTACAGCACCGGCAAGCGTGGCAGGGACGACTTCCTTTCGATCTGGGCCAGCACGCGGCAGATCTCGCTGATCGAGTTCGGTGGTCGCTGGGCCGGTCGCAAATCCCGAGGTGCCACGGCCGGCATTGGCGTGGGCGAGTCGAAGACCTATGACGGTGCCTTCATTGCGACGATCAAGGGCCGCAGGGCCATCCGGGTGCGCAGCTGGGATCGGGCGCAGCAAAAGCGCCACGGCCGTGGCCCCGTTCGCATTCTCCGAGGGCCCAGCCCGTTCGAGATGCTCTCGGGTGCTGATGGCAACAGCCGCGCCCTTGAGGCGCGTCGCCGGCTGATCGAACGCTTCCACACCACCTACCTGACTGAACTGCGCCGCCAATGGCGCGTCAACGGAAGCTCCAATGGCTGATCGGCTGGAAGAAGCAATTCGGGTCGTCATCGAAACGCAGGGCCGCGAGGGCGTGGATGAACTGCGTGCGGCGTTTGGCGATCTGGGGGATGTCTCGGTCGAGACCGCTGGCAAGGCGACGAAGTTGCTCGACTCGCTCACTGGGCTGAACGAGGCGGCGGCGAAAGCGGATGCCTTCGACGGCATGCTGGCCGATCTCGCGGAGCTGGAAAAGCAGTTTGATGACAATCAGAAGGCCGCGCTGGCGCTCAGCCTCGGCATCGCGGAGATGGAGAAGCCCTCCCGCGAGGTGCTGGCTGCCCAGCGCGATCTACGTAAGGAAGGCGAGCGCCTGAAAAAGGCGCTCAACGAGCAATGGGACGCCGTAGGCAAAGCCGACGACGAGCTCTCTTCGCTCGGCGTCAACACCGCGAACCTGGCCGATCACCAGCAGCGCCTGCGTATCGAGGCGGCCCGCAGCGCGGCAGCGCTCACTGAGCAGGCCCGGGCTGCTGCAGCAGAGGCCGAGGCGGGGCGGCGGCGCAAGCAGCAGATTGAGGAGGGCGAGGCTGCCTTCCGCAAGCAGGCTAACACCAGCAAGGCGGCCGCGAAGTCGTTGGCTGAGTACAGGGAGCGCGCCGCTGATGCCGCCGCCGGCAGCGGCGACCTGGCAAACGCCACGGAGAGCACGGTCAGCTGGTTCGGCAAGCTCAAGGCGGTCGCCGCTGGTGCGATCGCGTTCGTCGGCCTGAACCGAGTGGTTGATGGCATCAAGGCCATCGTGAAGGAGGGCAGCGACGCTGAGCAGGAACTGGCTCAGCTGGAAGCGGCCTTGCACGCCACGGGGCGCACCAGTGAGTTCACCGCGCAGAGCCTGGCCGCCATGCGCCAGCAGCTGCAGAGTGGGCTGTTTGACGATGGGCAGATCAGCGCCGCCCAGGTACGTTTGCTGTCCTACACCAACATCGTGGGCGAGCAGTTCCCGGCAGCGATGCAGATCACCATCGACCAGGCCCAGCGGCTGGGCATGTCGCTGGAGCAGTCTGCCGAGGTCGTAGGCAAGGCTCTGCAGACGCCGTCGAAGGCAATGGAGAGCCTGAGTAAGCAAGGCTTCACGCTGGATGACAGCCAGAAGTCGCTGATCAAGAGTCTGGAAGCGACCGGCCAGGTGGCTAAGGCTCAGGCGATTATTCTCGACCTGCTGGCCGAGTCGTATGGTGGTGCGGCTGCAGCGGCCAAGGTGGGCACCATCGCCGGCCTGTGGAAGACGGCCACCGATCGCTTCAAGGATTGGAAGCAGGAGGTCGCAGATCAGGGGGTGCTGACCTACTTCAAGGAACAGCTCACCACCCTGCTGACCACGCTGGATCGATTGGCCGCCGATGGCAGCCTGTCGCGCTGGGCCAAGCAGACCGCCCAGGCAATCATCACCATGGCCGAGGCGGTGAAGGGCACGACGCAGTGGGTTGTGGACCACGCTCGCGTGATCGGCCTGATGGCTGCCGCATACGCGCAGTTCAAGATCGTGGGGGCCCTGATCCAGCTGAACGCATGGCGCGCCGCGCTGATCGCAACCACGAACGCGCAGATTGCCAACAATGCAGCGGTCGCAAGCGGCAGCCGGGGAATTGGTCGGTTCGGTGCGTTGCTGCGCGGTTTGCCGAAGGCAGTCCCCATTACTGTCGCCGTCCTGGGGCTCGAGGCGGCGATGGGCGGTCTGGATGTCCTCAAGACCGTGGCGCAGGATATTTGGAAGCAGCACGACCCGGCGCTGAAGCGTGCCGGTGAAGCGCAGCGCGCTTACATCAGCCAGGTCCGCGATTCGGCGCTGCAACTGCGTGAACAGGCAGTGTCCTTCGTCGCATACCGTGATGTGGTTATCAAGTCAGCCGAGGAAGTCGCCAAGCTGGGCGAGGCGGAGCGGCAGGCTTACGAGAAGCGCCTGTCCGGTCTGGAGCAGTACCTCACGGCGCAGGAAGGCTTCCTGCTGATGCAGCAGAAGGCCGGCGTCGCGACGGCTGAGCAGCTGCAGCAGCTGGGTCAGGTCACACAGAAGTTGCTGGAGGTGTCGACGGGCTTTGCGGCGCTCCGGAGTGGCGTCCAGACTGCTGCGGACGCGCTCACGAACGGCATCGGCCCGGCAGCACAGCTTGTGGTGCAGCAGTTGGCGGGGATCGACGGGAACGCCAAGCTCGCGAAGGAATCGATCGGCAAGGTGTTCGAAGGGCTCAACTTTGCAGACACGGCGAGCCTGGAGGCGGTCGGAGCGGCGTTGGGCTACATCGCCTCCCAAGGCGCTGCCGCAGAGCGCAATGTGCGCGATGGGTTGCTGGAGACGCTGAAGAAGCTCTCCGGGGAGGAGCTGCTCCGCTTCCAGGCATCGGCCCAGTCGGCGTTTGAGGCAATGCCGCAGGGCGCCACCAATGCGGCCGCCGTGCTGCAGACCACGCTTGTTACTGCAATGGAGCGGCTTGGTGTTTCCGCATCGCGCATGGGCGTCAGCTTCAGCGCTGGTGGTAAGGATGCGATCGCCGCTTTCGGTGCGGTGGCTGAGAGCGCGATCGCCACCGGCGTCCAAATCGAGACGGCCTTCAAGGCAGCGCTTGGCAAGGTCGCGACGCTGGACGAAGCACGCACACTGGGCGCGCTGCTGGAATCGGCAGGGCGGCAGGGTAAGGTCGGCTTCGATGCGGCCGCACGGTCGGCCGCCGCGCTGAACGCTCGCATTCGCGAGATTCAGGTTGCCATTGACCCGCTGGCTGACGAGTTTGCCCGGCTTGGCATCCAGTCCCAGGCGTCGCTCAATGCAACGCGCGACGCCGCCAAGAGCGCCTTCGAAGCGATCCGTGACGGCGCGGCGCGCGGCAAGGCCTCTGTGGAAGACGTTCGTCGCGCCTTCCGTGCATATGCCGACGCAACCCGTGCTGCAGCTGCAGACAGTGACCAGTGGCGCCGGGACAACGTCGACAGCCAGCTCGCGGTTCAGGAATCGATCTACGACACCGAGCGCAGCATGCAGCGGCTGGGCGACGTGAGCGACGTGGCAATGCGGCAGCTGCAGGACGGCGCCAGCCGCAGCCGCGAGCGGCTGGAGGAGGTGCGCGAGAGCGCGGGAGGTGCGGCGGACCAGGTTGACCGGGTAGGGAGTAGCTCCGAACGAATGGGCAAGCAGATGGGGCAGGCCGGGGCCGCTGCGCAAGGAATGGCGTTCAGCATTGGCGAGGTCTCCGAATCGGCATTGCAGGCAATGCGCAAGCTCAGCGGGCCCAACCCGCTTGTCCAATTTGCCAACGCGCTGAACCGGGTTACTGACCAGCGTAAGCAGCTGGCTGAGTACAAGGCAGAGCTCCAGGCGACCGCCGAAGCTGAGGACGAACTCTCCAAAGCAGCGAAGGAACGGCTGGCAGGGCAGTTCGACTACGTGGGCAAGGGTGAAATCGCAGAGGTGGCGCAACTGGAGGCCCAGGTCATGCGGCAGCGGCAGCAGCGAGATCAGGAAGCCGCCGCCGCGCTCGCCGAGCGTCGCAAGCAGGCTGAAGCTGAGGCAGAGGCTCAGGCGAGGGCGGACGCCGCCCGTATTGGCAGCAACGGCAGCAATGAACAGGTCATCGTCATTGACTGGAAGCTGCCTTCGAAGGAGGTGGTGGCCGGTGCCACCGCAGCCGAGGTGCAGCAAGCGCAGCGCCTCGCGGGCCTCGTCGCTCCCTTGGTCCTGCGCCAGGTTCAGCAAAGCAGGGCCGTTTCTGTGCGGGGGCGTGGCTGATGACCCGCATTGTTCTTGCCGGAATCGAACTGCCGGCCGACCTTCAATGGACCGACGAGTTCACAGCCTGGAAGGTTGGGCAGCAGGCGCGCACAAGCCTGACGGGTGCCTTGATCGTCCAAGAGTCTGCGCGACAGGCCGGGCGGCCAATCACGCTTCAGACAACCCGGGACGGTACTGCCTACGTCGGTGTCGTCAGCCTCCCCGTGCTGCGGGCGCTGCAGGCCAGTGAGAGCGAGGCCCGCCTGGCGCCGCTGGATCTGATCATGCCTGCCCACAACAGCGGCGAGCGGTCGTTCCAGGTGCGGTGGCGCCGTACTGATGGGCCGGCCATCGAAGTCGATCCCACCCGCTTTGCTGTCCCCGCGCTTGATGCGGACCTCTTCTCCATCACCCTTCGCCTTATGACGGTCTGACCAATGACGATCCTCGCAACCGATATCAAGATGCGCCAGTCGCAGCGCCTCACCGACAACCCTGATGGCGGCGGCCGTATGGTCCAGGCCGAGATTGTCGATGGCGCTATGAACAACCTGTTCCCCGACATCGGTGATGAAGAGCGGACCACGGGACGCTCCACGCTCCGCAAGATGTTCGTGCATGTGGACACCCCTGGCCCGGATGTTCTGAAGGATGCGATCGCGGTGCTGATCGACCCGCCATCCGACCCGCGTGTGACCGTGACCATGTTCGCCACCGGCTCCTACAGCGATGTGCGCCTGGACGCCAAGAACCGGGTGGAGAGCTACATCACCCGCGGCACAGAATCGCGATTCATCCTGCTGGGCGACCACTTCATCGGGCAGATGACCATCCAGGTCTATACCACCAAGGATGCGCCGAGCCCGGACATCAACGACAACCTGAGCCTGCTGACACTGGCTGCCTCGGGGCGCGATCCCGGCGAGCAGTACGTGCGGGTGAAGAACGTGCTTTCTCGGACCACGCGCACGTTCACCGACGACCAAGGCGCTTTCGAGCGCGATGTGCTGGTGATCGAGCTGGTCAACGCGCTACTGCTCAACTTCTACGGGCAGGAGGTCATCCGCTACTCGGCTACGAAGCCGGGTACCCGTGTGTATGAGACCAACGTTGTCGATGCCACCAGCTACCACAGCGTGAAGCGGCTCACGGCTGCCGGGAAACCCGGTGACCTGTCCGTGCAGATCGACTCGCCCTATGTGCCGATCGTGCCAACGTCCACCGCTGAGACCGCCGTGAGCGACGTTCTTGCTGGCATGGGGACGCTGAGCCACGTCCCCTCGGGGCCAGCCAACAGCCTGGCCCTCAGCTTCACCAGCTCATTCGTGGCTGGTGTTTCCGTCACTCGCTTCCTGGGCACGGGCATGGCTGTCGGCAGCGTGAAGGTGCTGGTAGGCAGCATCGAGCTTTCGGATGACGGCACCGGCGGCCTGGCGTCTGCAGCGGTCACGCCCTGGTCGGGTATCGTGGATTATCAGACCGGCGCTGTGTCGCTGGTTCATTCCACCGGTGTGGGCGGCACCAGCGTCAGCATCACCGCGACACCGGCCGGCACCATCCCCATGCAAGGCTTCACCGATGAGATCGCGGTGACGCAGAACAACCAGGGTATGGTCTGGCTGGCCCAGTTGGAGCCGCTGCCGGCGCCGGGCACTGTCGTGGTGGACTACCGCGCGCTCGGGCGCTGGTATCGCCTGACCGACAACGGTCGTGGCCAGCTCGTTGGCAAGCCAGGACAGGGCAGCGGCACCATCAACTACATGACCGGCTCTCTGGTGCTGACCACCGGTGCACTGCCCGACCTGGACAGCAGCATCATCAGCGCCTGGGGTACATCGATCATTGCCGAGGCCCGTGCCGGCGACACCAACATCAAGCCACCTGCATTGCGGTTCATGCTGGGCCATGCCGGTGCCGCGCCCGGCACCGTGCGCCTGACGGTGCGGGTGGGTGGCGCGGATGTGAACGTAGTGGACAATGGCCTCGGTGGCCTGCTCATCGCTGGTCAGCTTCGCGGCTCAATCGTCTATGCAACGGGAGAGTGCCTGTTGCAGCTGGAGACGCTGCCCGACGCCAGTAGCCAGGTGGCAGTCAATTACGAGTGGGGTGAGCCGCTTCATGCCGCGCCACAGCCGGTGCCGGATGGAAACGGCCTGGTGTCTTTCACGCTGCCGCGGGGGCCGGTCAAGCCGGGCTCGGTGATGTTGGACTGGGTCATTACAGTGATGCGCGATGCCTACGATCTGTCCTCCGCGCCGCAGCCCATGCGCGTCATTGCCAAGGACGACGGCAACGGCAACCTAGTGGCTGTCTCGGTGGGCGACACTGCCGCCACCACCGCGCTGGGGGCCATCAATTACAGCACCGGCGCGGTGAGCCTGCAGGCTGGAAAGTTCATGGTTCGTCAGGTGTCGTACCCGCAGTACGAACTGCGCTCGGGGCGGTTGAAGGTGGTGGGCTATGGCCGCGTGGACGTGCTGGCACAGTTCTCCGCAGGCACGCTCGTTTCGGTTGGCTGGACGCTGGCCGGTGCTGGCACGGAATCGGCCGAGGAGTCGTTGCCACTGCCGCCGGTGTCCCTGCAGCTGACACCGACCATCAGCGACAGCATCGTGCCAGGCAGCGTCAGGTTCAGCTTCCGTGGACGGACCTACGTGGACCGCAGTGGCGGGCTGTATCACACCGTCGACTCACTGACCGGGGCGGGTGTGTACGCCGGCACCATCGACTACACCGCTGGCGTGGTGAACTTGACCCAATGGCTGGCCGGCGGCGCCAACGGCGTGCAGATCCAGTCTCTGCTGACGCGCATCGGTGACCCTGGCGTTGCCAACAGCTTCTTCCGTGCGCCCGGGTCGCCGCTGCGACCGGGCATGTTCACGCTGCGAGCCAGCCGCCTCGACGGCGAGATGCTCACTGCGTCGGCTGACATCAATGGCGTGATCACCGGTGCGCAAATCCGGGGCACCGTGGACTGGGAGAGTGGCGTAGCAAAGGTGCAGTTCGGCCAGTTGGTGCCGGTGGCTGGCAATGAGGGCCAGCCCTGGTTCGATCCAGACCTGGTGGAGGGCGACCGGATCTGGCGCCCGGCGCTCGTACTGGCCGGCTCGATCTACATGGGGGCAGTCGTCTATCGCTCGATCCCACTGTCGGAGGTCGTCATCGGTCTGTCGTCGGTGCGGCTCCCGAGCGACGGGCGCGCCCCGGCCTTCAAGCCCGGGCAGACGGTGCTGGTTCACCACACCGCCAAGCATGTGGTGGCTTCGCCCCAGGCAAACCAGACCGTTTCGTTCGGTCGTGGGCGGGTGGCGGCCATCGAGGTTCGCGACTCGCTGGGCGCACCGGTGGATGCGGCATGGTTTATGGCTGATCTGGACGTGGGCACGCTGAAGTTCAGTGATCCGCTGAACCTGGCTGCCTACACGCTGCCCATCACGATCAGCGAGCGCGTTGAGGATCGTCGGCTGGTGGTGCAGCCGCAGATCACGGGCGAGATTGAGATCAACACCGGCCTGACCCATGACTATCCAGTGGGCGAGGCGATGATCAGTACCGCCCTGCGTCTGGGCGAGGCCAATGGCTCGCTGGATCTGCAGGCGCGGGTGGTTAACCTGTTTGATCAGGCCGCCTGGTCAAACGTATGGGCCGATGCGCCCTCCGGCAGCGTGGCCCCTGGCACCTACAACGACACCGACTATCCGCTGGTGGTGACCAATGCGGACGCAATCACTGAGCGTTGGGCTGTGCGGTTCACATCCGCGACGCAGTTCGAGCTGATCGGTGAGACGGTCGGTGTGATCGCTTCGGGTAGTACCACGTCCGATCTTGCGCCGGTGAACCCGCGAACCAATCAGCCGTACTTCCTGATGCGCAAAGAAGGGTGGGGGGGCGGCTGGTCTACCAATAATGCCGTGCGCTTCAATACCGTAGGCGGATTGGCCCCAGTCTGGCTGATTCGAACCACGCTGCCCGGCATCCCGCAAGGGGAAACGGACTCGACCCGACTGCAGGTCGTCGGCAACGTGCCTGGGGAGAAGTAACATGGCGAACATCTACATGAGTACCGATTCGGGATCGCCTCAGCTTTCTGGTCAAGCTGGAAGCCTGGTCGCCTTGCTCGATGCTGTCCTCGTCGACGGCTATGGCACCGGAGTCGATCGCAAAGAAGGGGCTGGTTGGACCAGAGAATTCACTTCTACCAACAAGCGGGGATACCGTAATAACCCGGTTAGTGGAACAGGATTCTATCTTCAGATCGACGACTCAGCATCTGCTGGCACTCCTGGCTACTGCTTCGCTAGGGGGTTTGGTTCGATGACGGCATTTGATGTTGGTTTGAATCCCGCTCCAGTTTTGGCGGTGGGGCAGAGTGGGCTTGTTTTGGCAAAATCGTCTCAGCTAAACGGTGGTGCGCGCAGGTGGTTGATCATAGCTGATGACAGGATTGTCTATATTTTTATCAATCCGTGGCCGTCTGGAAACTACTATCATCCCTATTTCTTTGGGGATTTTATTTCCTATAAGCCGGGGGATGTGAATAACTGGTGCATTGGCACGCATCAGCTCCCATCATTCTCGGAAAGCACTGAATTTGATCAGCGCATTTTTACGACTTCGAACTCATATGGAAACGTGGATGCAAGTCGTCCCTCACTGTATTTGCCATCCACCGTAGAAAGTCCGAGTCGGGCGGTTACGGCCTACTTGGTGGGTGGCTTTCGTGATGGATCAAACCAAGCTTGGGGCGGGGCGGGAAATTTATCTTCGGTGTATCCTGATCCGGTCAGTCAAGGGCTATTGTTCAGTAATGTCCAGATTTTTGAATCTGGTATCAGACCGCGAGGCCAGCTTCCTGGTATCATTGCGCCCCTGCATAATCGTCCTCTTCCTGAATTGGTTAGGCAGCCGGCTGGGCATGGCTTGGGTGACGCTGTTTCGCTGCTGGCAGTCAATTTCACTGGTCGAATTTCGACCTCGGCAAGCGCAACGCAAGAGGGGCAGGTAATCTTCCTCGAAGGGGGTGACTGGTGGCAGTGAATGGTCAGTCGCTCAATCGCGCCAAGGTATCAATTGCAAGCAGGTGGGCAGGGCGCGGCTATTTGGCGGGAAAGGCGCCGATTACTAATGATCCAGGGGCGCCTGATGGTCGATTGCGTATTCTAAATCAGCCGTCAGTTGGCAGGATTATGGTTCTCGATCGTCGCTCTTTCGATGTCGTGGCTTTGACTCGATCTCGGCCAGACGGAACTTGGCGCGTTGAACGGCTCAGCTTGGATATGACGTTCTTGGTGGTCGGTCTAGATGATCGAGGTGGCGTCAATGCGGCTGTCCAGGACTGGGTCACGCCAGCGACCATGGAGTAAGCCGTGACCAAAACGGATGGTAGTTTTGTGGGCCTCAGCCTTGGCATTCTTGAGGGGCTGGGCGGGCAGTGGGTCGGTCTCAACCTTGGTGTTACGGACGGTGGCGGTGAGCAGCCCGAGCCCGTTGTCCGTGGGATTGTCTCGTCGACTTCAATCTGTTGGGAACCTGCACGACGACTTGGGCGTTTGGTGAGTATTGGCTGGGGGGAAGCGGGGCGGCTTACATCGGGCGTTGGCGTGTCTTGGCGCGAGGCCGTGCCGTTGCAGCAGTCAAAGGTGCTGGCGTGGGATATCGCTCCGCGCCAGCATGCTCATAGCCAGATGCGTTGGCGCGGATCTATGGTGGCGGCAGCTGCCACGTGCGCTGAAGGCTGGGGAGCTTTAGGACTGACTAAGCGGCAGTTGTACTTTGCATGGCGACAGGCAACCAGCGCGGCCTCAGTGGGTGCAAGTACTGCCTGGAGGACCCTTGCTCGCGCTGCCGCGGCCAGTCGCTTCGCGTGGCATCGAAGCTCGCCGGCTGCAATCGCTGCGATTTCTCCCATCTGGCGGCATCCCGCGCTTGGTTACCGTTCGAGTCGCTTGCCTTGGGGGCCTGCCAGGGGAATTCCTTGGGGAGTGCGCCCGAAGCATGGTCTAGATCCTGAGCCGGAGAATCCTTTCCCGCGAGGAGACCATGTCGGTCTGAACCTCGGCTGCCCCGTAGTGGGCGTTTTGGGCCTTGTACCCCTGAATCTCGGCGTCTCCGCTTGCTACGTGGTGCGCCCTCAACGCAGGACCTATGTCGTGATCAACACCGTATCTCTTGTCCGCCTCCCTGATCGCGTCCCCATCGAGGTGACCCGGATCTCGCTTGGTGCCAGTCGCGGCACGTGGGGGTGGACGTTCGATATCGAGCTGGCAGATCCGCAGCAACTCGCGCTGCTGAAGCCCACCGCCGCAGGGCCCAGGCAGTTCGAGGTCAATCTCAATGGCTACGTCTGGACGGGGATCATCGAGAGCTTTCAGAAGCAAAGGGAATTCAACGGCGGCGGCGTTCGCTTGAGCGGCCGTTCCCGTACCGCTCTCCTGGCAGCGCCGTACGCGCCGGCTCGGGTCAAGGCCACCACGGAAGATCGCAGCATGGCGCAGCTGGTGGCTGAGGAGCTGGCCGATACCGGCTTCGCCAGCACATACGACACCGTCGACTGGAGCGTGCCGGCAGGCGCTTGGTTCTACGACGCCAGCACGCCGCTGGACGCCATCAGCGCGCTCGCCGAAGCGAGTGGGGGTGTGGT
Organism: Stenotrophomonas sp. 28608_Sma; assembly: GCF_056486185.1. NCBI lineage: Bacteria > Pseudomonadati > Pseudomonadota > Gammaproteobacteria > Lysobacterales > Lysobacteraceae > Stenotrophomonas > Stenotrophomonas sp. 28608_Sma. The sequence continues at coordinate 1,817,512 of NZ_CM151308.1, forward strand.
CCAGTCGGACCCCGCCGCGCCCTCCATGCGCGTGCGGGCTGCCTATCCGGTCAGTCCGTGGGATTGGCGCACCACGCAGCCGGACCACGTACTGCAGGAGGACATTGTGCTGACTGAAAGCCTGCAGATGCGCAGCGCGCCGTTGTACGACGCGGTGGTGGTGACGGGGGAGCTGGCAGGGAAGGGAGTCACGTGCAAGGTGCGCAAGTCGGGAGAGGAGGGGCGCCTTTACGCCCAGCAGGTCAGCAGCCCCTTGATCACCGTGCCGGCAGCCGGCGCGGAGCGGGGGAGGAACATCCTGTGCGATCGCGGAGAGCAGGCTGCCGTCGACCTGACGGTGCCATTGTTCGCGAAGCCACTAAAGGCTGGGGAGGTTGGGCTGCTGCTGCCGCTGGACCTGGTGGAGGTGGTCGGTGCTGATGGCACGTGGCACGGCCAGTGCGAGTCGCTGCGGATCGAGGTGTCTGCCGACGACCGGGCGGTGGTGATTGAGCAGACGGCAACCCTGGAGAGGCACTACACCGATGCGGACTGACCTGTGGGATCAATTCGGAGACCTGGTAGGTGGCAGCCCGAGGCTGATCGCTACCGTCACCGCGCACAACTCTGATGGCACCAGCAGTTTGACCACCTACGACGGGGTGCAGATGCGCGCCTTTGGGCAGCTGCAGCTGACGGTTCCGTACAACGTCTGGGTGCGTGGCGGCAGGTTGGTTGAGGCTGCTCCGAACCTGCCGCTCTATGAATTGACCGTCTGACGAAACAGGGCGCTGCCCAGATGCCGGCAAGCATCCAGGCAGCGCCGCAACACAGGTGATCTCAGCACCTGGCATTGGCCGTGGCCCTGCCGCCCTCGCGAGAGCGGCGGGATTGTCGGCTCCTCCTATCGCAAATACTGAGAACCCATGCCCAAGCCCATCATTTCCTGGCCGGGCGGCAAGCGCCGCCTGCTGAAGCACCTCTATCCGCACTTCCCAACCCACGACTGCTACGTCGAGGTATTTGCCGGCGGCGCCGCGTCGCTGCTGATGCGGCCATACCCGGCCCAGATGGAAGTGCTCAACGACATCAACGGCGAGCTGGTGTCCCTGTACCGCTGCGTGCGCCATCACCTGGACGAGTTCGTGCGCATGTTCCGCTGGTCCCTGGTATCGCGGCAAATGTTCGAGTGGGCGCAGATGGAGCGGCCTGAGACCTTGACCGACATCCAGCGTGCTGCGCGCTTCTACTACCTCCAGAAACTCGCCTTTGGGGGAAGGGTGCAGGGCCAATCGTTCGGTGTGGTCACTGCCGGAGGCCCGCGACTGAACCTCCTGCGCATCGAGGAGGAGCTGAGCGCGGTGCATCTTCGGTTGTCGAATACGGTGATCGAGTGCCTCCCATGGCAGGAGTGCGTGCGGCGCTACGATCGACCGGGGACGCTGTTCTACCTCGACCCGCCATACTGGGAGACGGAGGGTTATGGCGTCGAGTTCCCATTCGCTGAGTACGAGGCGATGGCCGATCTGATGCGCAACTCGGTCGGGCGCTTCGTGGTCTCGATCAATGACCACCCGCAGATCCGGGAGGTGTTCGCTGGGTTCGACCTGGTGCCGCTGCAGCTTGACTACACCATCGGCGGCGGGCAGGGCAGAGGGCGGAAGTTCGGGGAGTTGATCATCAAAAGCTGGGACGACAGCCAGGCCACCCTGTTGTAGGCATCACGCAATCTGCTGGAGCAGGTCTTCGCGATTGTTTCGTGGCGTGTTGACTGCGCGGCTGACCCTGTACGCCTCCATGGATGGAGGCGAGCTTGCCAGCAGCATCGCCATGGCGTCGTCGGGGCTGGCCGCCATCCAGTCATCGATCTGGTCAACCTGGAGCCAGACTGGCATGCGGTCGTGGATGTCGGCCGAGACGCCGCTGCTGTCGCCGGTGATGATGGTGAAGGTGCCCAGGTTTCCGTCGGGCAGCAGCGGGCTGGTGTCCTCCCACAGGCCGGCGGCGAGCAGCGGCCCGGTGGCGTGGATGAACCACGGGTCTTTCTTCCCGTCCTCGGGGCTGATCGACCACTCGTAGTAGCCGGCCATCGGTATCACGCAGCGGCGCTTCTTGAACGCGGTTCGGAAGGCGGGCTTGGTGGCCACCGTCTCGATCCGGGCGTTGATGGTCGATCCCTGCAGGCCCTTGGCCTTGGCCCAGAAAGGCAGCAGGCCCCAGGCCAGGCGCGTGACCTGCCGGCCTTCGCCCCGGTCCAGGATCACCGACGCTCGCTGCGTCGGCGCCAGGTTGTAGCTGGGGTGGATCTCGGCCAGGCCGGGGGCAAGGTCAGCCAGCCCCGTCTGGCCGAAGTCGACAACGGGGAGCTGGACGAATCGGCCGCACATGGCCGGAGGGTAGCTCTGCCGCCCGTGCCCGGCGCGTGTAGGGGTATGCGCACCCAGCGTCGCACGGTTGCCTGATGGTGACCGACGAGCAAGATGGCGATTGCTGCAGCGATCCCCGCGAACTTGACATAGCAGGGGATTGCCATGTCACGCTGCGCCTGCGTGCCTTGTCGGCACATCTTTCGGAGACATGGATGGCAAAGCGAATAGAGGTGGAGTCTCTGGGGCTGGAGCATTTGGTGGCCGCCTTAGAGACGGAAGACGTTCTCGGAGCGGTTCTGAGGGCACAGCTCCAAGTTGAGCAACAACTTGAACTATTCCTCGTGGCGAATGTTGCCGACGGCATGTGGGATGTCGCAAGCTCTCTCCCTCAGAATTTCTCACAGAAAGTCGCGATGGCGGCCGCGCTAGGTTTTCCGAAAGAGCTGTGCTTCGCAGCCACAGCGATCAACCAAATTAGGAACAAGTTCGCTCACAAGGCCGGCTGGGCCCTGAAGCAGGCTGACATCGACAATTTGGTCGAGAAGTACGATGCGGCGCGAGCCGCCGTTGATCCTGCTTCCTACGACGTGCGCCAATCGTACATCCAGCTCCATGGACTGGGCGGCGAGAAAATTAGCTTTGGTACGAAAGGCCCGGAGTGGGACTTCAAGATGGTTTCTGGCTGGACCGTATCGCTGATCTTGAAGTACATGGTGATGAAAAACTCCGAGAACGGTTTCGGCACACCGTAATCCGGGTAACGATTTGCAGTGTCGTGTCGGCGGCGTGCTTGAGCGTCCAATGCGGCGGGCCCTAAGCAGCGCGCCGGCCGGATCTCGTGTGCGGTGGATACGTAGCACTGCCCCGTTCCACGAGCACAATCTGGCTGGGTAGGGATAACGCCGAGCAACTGAAGGTGATTCCCGGCAGCACGGGCAGGGCTGTGAGGGCATGCTGTTCTTGCCGGACCCGGACCCGGACCCGGACCCGGACCCGGACCCGGACCCGGACCCGGGGCCACAGGCCGCTCAGCCCGGCATGGCGCCTGAGCAGCGCCGCGCCGGCACCCATCCCGAACGATTCAGCCAGGTCGCCGCCGCGTTCGCAGGATCTGCGACGGCCGGCCGTATCCTTCCGGCCATGCTTCCCTCGCACGGCTACCAAGGCTTCCGCGCCGCCCCGATCCCCTCTGGCTGGGTCCAGACCGGAGAGCGCTGGGCGCTTTGGTACAACGGCCGCGAGACTGCCAGCGTTACCGCCGATGGCGGTCCTGGCGTGCGCCTGTGGATGGAAGGCCAGAAGATGTGGCAGGTGAAGGAAGTGCGCGCCGCCAATGTCCGGCAGGCGAAGCGCTACGCCGAGCGCTGGTGCGCGGCCAGGCTGTACCCCGACCTGCCCCTGCGCCAGGCAGTTGCCCGGCTGACCGACAGCACCCCGATCCAGCCGCCCCCGCCACTGCCTGGCCTGCCGCCGACCCGAGAGCAGCAGGATCAGGCCCGGCGCCTGGCCGAAGCGACCGCGCTCGCCACAGCGCGAGTCAAGGAAGCGTTGGAGCCGGCCAAGCCGCCGGCGGAGACGAAGCCCCGACCGAAGGACGCCCGCAAGGCGTGGGTGAGGGCAGGGCTGCAGCAGCTACGGCGTGGGGTCTGAACTGAGGCCGAGGTACGCGGCCCATTCCTCCATCAGCGGGCGGCGCTTGTCCAGAAGCTGCCCACGGCGGTAGGCCGCCTCCGCCTTGTTCCTGATGGCATGTGCCAGCGCCATTTCCACCACCTCATTGGCGTGGCCGGTCGTCTCTGCCGCCCAATCGCGGAAGCTCGACCGGAACCCATGCACGGTGAAAGGCAGGCCCAGCCCCTTCGGCGCTGGCTTCTGCACCAGGTAGAGCATCGCGTTCTCGGACAGGGCGAATGGCGGCTCCTTCCGGGACAGCGGCTTCAGGATCGCCACCGCCGCTTCGGTCAGCGGCACGATGTGGTCCCGACCACCCTTCATGCGGCCCGCCGGAATGGTCCACAACTTGTGGTCCAGATCGAATTCCGACCACTCGGCGCCAGTCACCTCCGCAGTGCGTGCCGCTGTCAGGATGACGAAGCGGAGCGCACGGCGCGTGCGGGCATCCCGCTCGGCCAGCGTGGCCATGAAGGCGGGTACGTCCCGATACGGCATGGCGTCGTGGTGCTTGGGCTTGTTCACCTTGCCGGGCTTGGGTAGCAGGTTCTCCAGGTGGCCACGCCATCGGGCAGGGTTCTCGCCATCCCGGTGCCCGTGTACCTTGGCCCAGTCCAGCACGCGCTCAATGCGCCCACGCACGCGGGTGGCCGTCACCGTCTTTTCGGTCCAGATAGGCCGCAGGCACGCCATCACCATGTGGGTGTCGACGCTCCCGACCGGGGTGTCACGCGCAGGGCCGTAGGTCCGCAGAGACTGCTCCCACTGATCGGCCTGTGCGTCGTTCTTCCAGCCGGCGCGGTGGGAGGCGATGTAAGCGTCGGCAGCCTCCCCGAAGGTGGTACCGGCCGATCGGCTGGCCCGCCTGGCTTCGATCGGATCTTCGCCGGCCAACAGCTGTCGACGATGCTGCAGGGCCGATGCTCGGGCCTCCTGCAGGCTGACCAACAAGGCTGGCCCCAACCCCATTTCCCGGCGCCTGCCACCGCGCTGGTAGCGCAGCACCCATGACTTCGCTCCCGTTGGGCCGACGAGCAGATACAGGCCCCCGCCGTCTGCGTGATAGCCTGCCTTGGTAGTGGTCTGCGCGGCGCGCGCGCTCAGTCGGTTGGTAGGTCTTGCCATCAGTAGTGCCCCACAGTTTGCCCCATGCTTGGGGTCCGGATTCCGTGAGACTCGATGGTATGGGTGTGGAGTCTCAGGCATTGATACGCCTCGGTTTCCGGACACCCTGAGAGTTATTGAGAGAGCCGAATCGGCCTCTCACTCCGCCAGATACAAAGAAGCGCCTGCAGATCCTCGATCTGCAGGCGTTTTTCTTTATCCGACACTCGAAAGTACAGCCGGCGTGGAGCTGACTATCCTGGCTGATCGGTGCGGATGGCAGGCGTTGGCATGGGCGCGGGCGTCGCCGCTGGTGCCGGAGCGGGCGCACCGGGCAGCTGTGGCGGTTCGAGATAGCGAGGTGGGGTTTCCCGCCACAGCAAGGCAAGCGTGCAGTCGTTGGCACGTTCCCTGCACATTCTTTCGGCCTTCCGCTGCGCGGCGTCCGCGGTCTTCTCACCCAGTGCAAAGCCCAACGCAATCGTGCCGGTCGCTATGGCCGAATAGCCTTCGCTGCTGGTGCTGGCGGACTGACCGCAATTGCGCGATCGCGCTGCGCAGTAGTGCAGCGACTGCTGCATCGCAGTGGTGAGGGAAGATTGGTTCATCGAATAGCCGTAGCGGCCATCCTTGTCGTAGGTGATCGCAGACGCAGCACTTGCGCCTGATGAAACGGACAACAACAGCGCCAGTGAAACCGCATGCTTCCAGTTCATCACGCTCTCCTTCTCTGCCGATGGTGAATCAACCGGGGAGCGTGGTGCAACCACGCAGGGGGGGCGATGGACGACGCCTGCAGGCCGTCTGCCTGCAGGCGTGTACCGATGCATCCGGTTGTCAGAGCTTCACCGTCACACCCACCTGGAAACCACGCCCGGGCAACGGCGCGATGTATTTCAGCGGCGAGTTGTGCGGCCGTGCTTCTTCATTGAGCAGGTTGCTGCCGTTGACGAACACCTCCACGCCGGCGATGTAGCTGTTGCGTACCGGCAGTTCGCGGCTGACCTGCAGGTCGACCAGGTTGAACGCATCCAGCGGCACCTCCTCGCTGACGTTGCGGCCGAGGTACTTCTGCGTGTCGTAGTAGGTGCTGGACAGCTGCGCCTTCCAGCCCTCGCGCTGCCATTGCAGGTTGGCACCGTAGCGGTTGGTCGGCATGTTCGGCAGGTACTCGCCGTCATTGTGGGCACGCAGCGAATCGGGGCGGTCGGCCTTGTTCTTCACCAGGTCGGCGAAGGCGGACACATTCAACGTGCCGAAGCGGCCCAGGTCCAATGCCTGCGAAGCATCGATCTCGAAGCCCTTCACCGTGGTGTCGGTCTGCTTCCAGTACTTCAGTGGCAGGCGGTTGGCGGTCTGCAGGCCGGAGTAGCCGAGGTAGAGATAATTCTCGTACTTCATCCGGTACGCGGTGGCGGACAGCTCGAAACCACCGAGGTGGAACAGGCCGGTCAGTTCCAGGTTTTTCGCGCGCTCCGGTTCGAGGTTCTGGTTGCCTTCTTCCTGGGTCATCACCGAATAGTGAGCATTGCTCGCATACAGCTCGTTGATCTCCGGTGCGCGCTGCGAGGACGAGTAGCGCACCTTGGCCGCGAACAACGGACCGAGCTCGACATACGATCCCAGGCTGTAGCTGTTGAGCCGGTAGTCGCGGTCCTGCAGTTTGGTGTTGGCGGCATTGCGCGCGGTCTTGAAGCGGCTTGGTTGCAGGTCATGGTCAACGCGCTCGTGGCGCACGCCAGCGTCGAAACTGGCCCAGCCGAAGTCGAGCGTTTCCTTCAGAAACACCGCATTGCTGCGGGTGTCCACGTCCGGCAGGTAGCGCTGAGAACCACTGCCGGTGACATCACGCGACTGATGGCTGAAACCGAGCAGGCCACTGAGCGGGCCGATGCGTTGATGGCTGAGCAGCAGCTCGGCCTGGGTGCTCTCGAAATCGTAGTCGTTGGCCTTGGTGGCGCCCAGCCGCTCGCCTGAGGTGTTGTCCAGCTTGGAAACGCGGAGTTCCGCGCGCTCGAACCACGGTAGTGGATCACGCAGCAGGGCTTCCAGCGCGTAGCGCTGTTGCTTGATCACCACGCCCACCGGCAGGCCATCGGCATAGTTGGAACCGAACGACAGGTTCTGCATCGAGAAGCCTGGAACGCCGTACTCGCTGTCCTTGGCATCAATGCTGACACCCACGTAGCCACGGTCGAAGAACAGGGTCGAGCCGAAGGCCACCTGACTGTTGCGCACATAGCTGTTGCCCAGCCGGTGATGGTAGTCGGGCGTCACATCGTTGTTGATCTGCTTCTGCACATACGACGGCGTGCCGGGCACGTAGGCCGGGTTGACCGGATTGATGTAGGTGCGGCGCTGCCAGACCGACGTCGGATTGTTGGTGTAGAAGGAGAAATCACCATCGGCCCAGTCCGGGTTCTCGGTCATGAACTGGTCGATGTACGGCTGCGAGGCCTTGTTGTAGATCTGCTGGACGCGCGCCTCTTTCTGGCAGGCGTCGGCCAGTGCCGAATTGACGCCCCCGCCGGCCGGGAACAACCCGGTGTTGCAGACGCTGGCCTTGCTGTTGCCGGGGATGTCGTAGTGCGAGATGCGTTGCCGCGACACCTGCAGATTGGTGGAGATGTTGCGCTGGTTGTTGAAGTTCATGCGGAAGCCCTGCGCGTCGGCCGCGTTGAAGCCCTTGCGCAGGACCAGTTCCATCGACTGATCCTTGTCTTCCATGCTGCGCGAGATCAGGCCCGAGTCGATCTCCACGCTGCCGCCGATCGCATTGCCCCCATAGCGCACGGTGTCGGAGGACTTGTTGACGGTGACGCTGCGTACGAACAGCGGATCGAACGGGATGTTGATGTCACCGCTGATCGCGTTCATGCCCAGAATCGATTGGCCGTCCTGCAGGATCTGCACACGGTTGCCGCTGAGGCTGCGGATGACCGGTGCGCCCGCGTTTGGCCCGAAGGCGCTGCTCTGCACACCGGAGACGTGTTCGAGCAGGCCGCCGAGGGTGCGGTTCTGCGCCTGCGGATTGTCGACGGTGACCCGGCTGTCGATGCGCGAGGGCTGGGAGGCCTGGACCTGGAGGGTGGGGAGGGTGGGTTCGTCCGCGGCCTGGGCGGTGTGGACGGCGAACAGAATGGCTGCAGCAAGGAGATGGCGGCGCATGACACGATCCGTGAAGTTGATGTGAAATGTTATAATGTAACTCTTTGTATCGACAAGGGCGGATTGGGCCTTGCCACCAGGGCTGGATATGAGAACGGTTCTCATATGAGAATGGCGGGTGATTCTTCACGGGCGCACCATGCACAGCCTCACCCTCGCCGACCTGGACCGCCTGGGCCGCAGCAGCGGCTTCCGCTATCGGCTGCCTGCACTTGCGTCCGCCGCGGATTCGGGGGCGCTGTGCGTGGTCGAGGGCAGGGTGGAACAGCGCTGCTTGCGCCCTGGCATCAGCCTGGCGCTGTCGGACGTGGTCGCGCATCAGCCGTTCGAGGCGACTTCGGAGGCACCCCCGCCGTTCGCTGCGATCGTGATGCTGGAAGGTCGTGCCGGAGCACGCCTGGAAGGGCAGGCTGTGATCGGCATGAACCGCGGCGCCGGCGCGATGGTGTTGGCCGATGCCACGCCGATGACTGCGATTCATCCGGCCGGTCAACGGATGCGCAGTCTGAATGTCTCGCTGGATGCACCGGCCGAGATGGATGATCCGGTGATCAGCGAACTGCTGTTGCAGGCGCATCGCCATGGTCGCCGGCGGCTGCACAGCTGGCAGGTACCCGCGCATCTTGAACATGCCGCCGAACAGTTGCTGTCGGGGACCTGGCAGGGCGCAATGCATGCGCTGCTGTGCGAGGGTGTGGGTCTGCAGATGCTGGCGATGGCGTTGGGTGCGCCTGCCCAGGAGGCATCGCCGGACCAGCGTGTTTCAGCACGTGATCGCCGCATGCTGCAACGGGTGATCGACTGCCTGCAGGCATCACCTGCGGCTGACCACAGCCTGGAGGATCTGGCGCGCCTGGCCTGCATGAGCCCGAGCAGCCTGCGGCTGAAGTTCCAGCAGGTGCACCGGTGTTCGGTGTTCGCCTGGCTGCGCGAGCGGCGCCTGCAGTTGGCCTGCGAGCAGCTGCGGCAGGGCTGCAGCGTGCAGCAGGCCGCACATTTCGTCGGCTACCGGCACGCCACCAATTTCGCGACCGCATTCCGCGCGCGCTACGGCATCGCGCCCAGCGAGCTCCGCTGAGTCCGGACCACCGTCGGCAGTGCGCATACGCCTGCTGCGTCCGCGCATACGTGCGCTCACGCTCAAATGACAATAATTCTCATCCAGCCTTTCCTTCCCGCTGGATCTCCCATGCCTGCCTGTTTCCGCCCGTGTGCCCTGGCTAGCGCCATCGGCACGACCCTGGCGCTGTTCAACGCTGCCCACGCCGCCGAACGCACTCCGTCCGTAACGCCTTCCCAGCTTCCAACCGTGCAGGTCACGGCCGACCTCGATGGCAGCACCGAAACGTCGCGTTCCTACACCACCGACTCGATGGGCACGGCGACCGGACTGTCGCTGACCTCGCGGCAGACCCCACAATCCGTCAGCGTGGTCACCCGCCAGCAGATCGAGGACCGTGGCCTGCTCAGCACCGCCGATGCCTTGGCGACCGCACCTGGCATCTCGGTCACGCGCAGCGACGCCAACCGCTACTCGTTCTCCGCACGCGGCTTCGACATCGACAACTACCAGTTCGATGGCGTGGTGATGCCGGTGCTGTCGCCATGGAACTTCGGCGAGAACAATCTGGACATGGTGGTGTACGACCGCATCGAGATCGTGCGCGGAGCCAACGGCCTGATGACCGGCGCCGGCAATCCCTCGGCGGCAGTGAACTACGTGCGCAAGCGCCCGCTGCGCGAGTTCGCTGCCAGTGGTGGCATCAGCCTCGGCAGCTGGGACGCACGGCGCGCCTGGGTGGATGTGTCCAGCCCGCTGAGCCGGGAAGGGCGTGTGCGTGGTCGCCTGGTGGCCGCGCAGGCAGAGGGCGACAGCTACACCGCTGGCCTGGACAGTACGGTGAAGACGCTCTACGGCGTGGTCAGCATGGACTTGGGCGAGGACACCGGGTTGATCGCCGGCATCTCCTACCAGGGCAACGACAACCGTGGCTTCGGCAGCGGCTTCGCGCTGTTCAACGCCGATGGCACGCGCACCCGTTTCGACCGCTCGGTATCAGCCACCGCGCCGTGGGCACGGATGACCACCGACACCCGCAATGGCTTCTTCGACTTCAACCATCGTTTCAGCAACGACTGGCAGGCGCGCGTGTCCTACAGCCGATCGCATACCGACATGGAGATGAAGCATCTCTATCGCGGTGGCTATCCCGACCCGGTCACTGGTGCCATGCCCAATGGCAACAGCTTCACCCGCTACGACGGTCCGGTGCGCCGCGAAGCGATTAGTGCCAGCCTGTCCGGACCGTTCCAGCTGTTCGGCCGCCAGCACACTGCGTCCATCGGCTGGTCGCGCTCACGCGATGAAATAGCGCTGGGGCAGTACCGCGCACTGGCGCCGCTGCCGCCGTTGGCCAGCTATCTGGATTGGCATGGGCCGGGCACGCCTGAGCCGATGTGGGCCAGCAGCAAGACCCAGGCCGATGACCTGGACAACCAGCAGAGCGGTGCCTATGCGGTGGCGCGCTTGTCTCTGGCCGATCCACTGCACGTAATCGTTGGTGGCCGCCTGAGCAACTGGGAAACCGACCAGGTCTACTTCGGTGCCAAGCGCAAGTACCGCTACCGCAACGAGTTCGTACCGTATGCAGGCGTGGTCTGGGACCTCAACGGCTACAGCAGCGTGTACGCCAGCTACACCGGCATCTTCAAGCCGCAGAACAACCGCAATGAATCCGGACAGATCCTCGACCCGGTCAGCGGCCGCAGCTATGAGCTGGGCCTCAAGGGCAGCTGGCTGCAGGAACGTTTGAACGCGTCAGCGGCGTTGTTCCGCACCCAGCAGGACAACCTGGCGGAGGCCACCGGCGGGCTGGTCGAAGGCAGCACGCAGGCGGCCTATCGCGCGGTGAAGGGCGCAACCGTGGACGGCCTGGAACTGGAACTGGCCGGCGAGCCGCTGCCGGGCTGGAGCCTGGGCACCAGCTTCACCACCTTCATCGCGCAGGACGCGCAGGGCCGGGCGATCAATACCGCCAAGCCGCGCAGCCTGTTCAAGCTGTTCACCACCTGGCGCCTGCCGGGTGCCTGGGACCGGCTGACGATCGGCGGTGGCGTTGACTGGCAGAACCGCATGTACCAGACCGCCACCGCGCCCGGAAATCGTCGCGTGCCGGTGCAGCAGCCCAGCTACGCACTGGTGAACCTGATGGCGCGCTACCAGTTCAGTTCCCACGTCTCTGCGGCGGTCAACATCAACAACCTGTTCGACCGCCACTACTACTCGCAGATCGGCTTCTACAACCAGGGCTGGTACGGCGCACCGCGAAACGTGATGTTCACGCTGAAGGTCGGCTACTGAGGATGATGTCGCGCCCTTCAGGGATCCAATGGATCCATCGGATCGATGCGCAGCGATTCGGGCGCTGGCACGAAGGTGATCGCGTACGGCGAAATGCGTGAACCAACCTTGCCTGGAACGTAGCCCAGCTCACGGCGGTTGCGCTCGCTGAAGCCGCTGCTGGCGACCGAATCGATATGCGATGGGCTGCTGACCACCAATGCCGGTTGTCGTGGCGGTGCCGGCAGGGCCGCCAGCAATCGCGCTGCGTTGCGCAGGTTGGTGGTGGTGTGGCGGGCATACGGCTCGATGATGATCGCCTCTGCGGGAATGCCGAAGCGCGCGATCAGCGCTTCGCGCATCTGCACGGCTTCGACGCTGCGGGTGCCGCGTGGATGCACGGCGCCGCCGGAAACGATGATGAAGGGCGCATCACCTGCGTCGTAGCGCTGCGCAGCCGCCTTCAGGCGCAGCTTGCTGCCGGCACTGAGCGGGGTGGTCAGTTCGTCTGGGCCCTGGCCCAGCACGATGATCGCTGTGTATGGATGTGCGGTCCAATCGAGCTGCCGCGCGCGCGCGAATGGCGCGGCGTTCATTCCCGCGTTGATGGGCTCGAAGCGGATCGCGTCGAGGCGATCATTGGCATCGAGCAGACCCACCGCCACCGCGATGCTGCGATCGAATGCGGTGTAGGCCGCGCCGGCGTCCACTTCGCTCATCTGCATGGCAATGGCAACATCGCCGGCCAGTCGCGTGCTGCCCGCCGCGCCGACCGGGCCGTCGATGGCGTCGTAGCGGGGCGGCTGGCCCTGGCCATAGACGGAGAGAATGTTGTTGAGTCCCGCCAGCTCTCTTTCGATGGCATCGGCGCGCGCCGGAACCGTGGTGGCCAGCAGATCGGCCTGCGCCGGCGTCCAGCGCGCTGCCTCGAGTGTGCAGGCCGCCGTCCGGCAGCCAGTCATGCGCTGGGTGCGTTCGACCATGAGGGCGCGTGCAGGGGCGGGCAGTGCGTCGTGCTTCAGCTGCACCAGGGTTGGAAACAAGCGCCCGGCCAGTACCGTGCTGTCGCGGTCGTCGGCTGCCGCCGCAAGCGGCAGCGCTGCCGTGGCAAGCAGGGCGAGGGACAAGCTCAATCGTCGGTGCATCACCAGCTCCTGCTGACCATCAGGCGGACGTTGCGGCCGAACAGCGGCCGTCCATAGATTGCCTCGGCCGAACCCTGGCCAGCCAGTGCATCGGTACGGGTGTTGCCCTCGGTGAGCCCCCTTTTATTGGTCAGGTTGTCGCCCACCAGCTGTGCGCCCCAGTTGCCGCGCTTCCATGAAACGCCCAGGCCCAGGGTCTGGTAGGCAGGCAACGCGGTCTGGTTGAACAGATCGACGTAGGACTTGCCGACTACGTCATAGCGCAGCCAGGTCTCGAACTGGGCCTGGCCGTGCTGGAAACTGAAAGTCGGTCGCAGGTTGCCGTAGAGCTTGGGTTCGCGAACGATCTGCTTGCCATTGACCGCCGCCGGATCGGCACCGGAATCGTTCTGCAGGCTGTCGTACTGCGGATCGCTGACCGTGATCGAACCGGCGATGCTGAACCAGTCCAGCGGTCGGAACAGGCCATCCAGTTCGATGCCCTTGGAGACGGCGGTACCGATGAACGGCACCGACTGGTCATTGCGGCCGGTCGTCGGATTGAAGGCAACGAAGGACGCGTTGAGTGGATCGAACTTCGTATAGAACGCGGTCAGGTACAGGTAGGACCGGCCAAAAGCCGCCTTCAAGCCCAGCTCGTACTGGTCCAGCTGGGTCTGCACGATGGTGGGGTCGATCGAGCGCGCCACCGACGAATTGGGAACGATCTCCATGTGCGACACGCGGGCATAGGCGCCTACGGTGGCAGTGAAATCGTAGTTGGCACCGACCGTCCAGTTGGTGGCGGTCGGGTTCAGGCGATGGTTCTGGACGACGCCGGTGAACCGGCGCGTGGTGTTGTCGGCCAGTGTGTTGCGGTCGCCGAGGTCGACCTGGGCGGTCTGCTCGGCATAGCCCTCGTAGCGGTAGCGCTCATGGCGGATGCCGGCATCAAGCTTCAAGCGGTCCGTCAGTGCCCAGGTGTCATTGGCATACACCGCGAACATGCGGGCATCGACCTTGCCGCGATTGAGGGTGGTGGTGTAACGCAGCGTGCCCTTGTCGGTGACATAGCCCAGTGGGGCGCCATCGTTACCGTAGGCCACCAGATCAAGCAGGCGTGGCTTGCCGCGCATCTCCATCAGCATGTCCTGGTACAGGCTGAAGGACGTGGTGCCGAAGAAGGCGGTGTACGCGCCGATGTTCAGATCGTGGTTGCCCCAGGCCGTTTCAAACAGCCGCGTCGCACTGAAATCGGCCTGACCGGAGTAGAAGTCAGAATCAGCAGCACGGTACTGGGCCGAGATCACCAGGCCGGAGTCGGCGTAGGGATCGTAGGCAGTGGCGCCGTTGCTGCCGGCCAGCGCGTAGCCCATCCGCGTGACGCCGGCACCGAAGGCGGTACGGGCCGCGCCCAGATAGCCGTTGGCGAAGCTGCGTGCGTCGACCGGATTGGTGGTCGAGTACAGCGCGTCGAAGGTATTGCGGCCCTTGGTGTAGCCGGTTTTCAGCGAGATCGTCCAATCGCTGGCGGTGTTCTCGTACTGGAAGCCGATGTTGCCGAAGCGCATGTGACGGCCATCGGCCAGGTCGCGGTTCATGCCCTGCAGGACACCGCCGCCATCGAGGTATTTCAGGTTGACGCTGCGCAGTGACGGCGAGTTCAGGGTGCCGTCGAAGTAGTCGATGTACGGATCCAGCGACACGCTGGGATTGCGAGGGTCGGCGACCGGGATCGGCAGATAGAACGTATTGTGGTCGTCAACGAAGGTACCGCTGACCTTGAACCAGCTGGTGTCGTCGAAGTAGTGCTTGATGTTGCCGCGGATCTGGCCGCCCTTGTCGTTCGGGAAGCCGTTGTCGCGGTAGCCGTCGTGCTGGCGCAGGAAGCCACCGACGGCGTAGAAGGTGTCCTTGCCCAGCGCGCCGGACTGGTACATCTCGCCGCGGTACAGGCCGGTATCGCCGATGGTCAGCTGCGCCTTGCCGTGGGTCTCTTCCGAGCCCTCGGCCAGGATGTTGTTGACGATGGCGCCGCCGCTGCTGGCATAGATCGGCGCCGGGCCACCACGTACGATCTCTACCCGCTGGTTCATCACATCGAACCGGTTCATGCCGTCGCCGGAATTGAAGAAGTGGCCATCCAGCTCCTGGTAGAGCGGCAGGCCATCCTGCTGGAAGGCGATGAAGCCACGATCGGTTGGAATGCCGCGCAGCCGGGTGATGTTCTGCACCTCGCCGCCGGTGGCCTCGACATGGATGCCGGGAACCGAGCCGAGCAGGTCGGCGTAGCTTTTCGGTGCGAGTCTATGCACGTCTTCGCGGCTGAGTGAATTGGCCGCGAAGGACGCATCGAAGCGACGCTGGGTGCGTGCCGCACCGGTGACCACCACCGCATCCAGCGTTGCAGCGTCGGCACTGTCCTTGTTCTGGACAGGGGCGTCCTGCGCAGACGCACTGCCGTGCAGGGTGATCAGGGCCAGGGAGATGCCCAGGACCAGAGGGCTGATGTTCATCGGAGGGCGGCCATGCAGGAAAGGGGGACCGCTGCACGGTAGGTCCGGGTGATGACGGAATTGTTTACTTCGGCGGAAATAAACAATTAAGCGATGGCGTCGGCGCCCAGCTGATGGATCGGCAGCAGGGCCGCGCCCACTGATACCGCGGATCCTCCCAACCGTGACACATGCACCTGTGGCAGGCGCAGACTGTCCAGCGCACTGCTCCAGCGTGCCGGTTGCTGCAGGTGTTGCCCCAACACTTCCAGTACCTGCCTTGGCAGTGAGCCGGACAGGATCACGGCGCCAGGATCGAGCCATGCCACACCGGTATTGGCCGCCACGCCCAGCTGGTTGCCCGCACGTTCTGCCCAGGCATTGATGATGCCGGCATGGGTTTCCAGGCAGGACTCAAGTTCGAACAGTGAAGGAATGCCGGCGCCGGCGTCGCGCAGCGTGGCCAGCAGGTCGATGCCCGAAGGACGCGGTGCGTCCATCCGGAACAGGCGACCGATATCCCCGGCATTGCCGAACTCACCGCGCATCACATCACGTCGATGGATCACGCCACCGCCCACGCCGTGGCCGACATACAGCAACAGCGCCGACGCGCAGTCGCGGATCAGTCCGCTGTCGTAGTATTCCGCCAGCGCCGCCAGGGTTGCATCGTTCTCCACCCAGACCGGGAAGCCGAAGTAGTCTTCGAAGAACTGGTCGTTGTCGATATCGCGCCAGCCATGCAGCCAGTCCACCGCGTGCCGGCGTGCCGGACCGGTTTCGACCACGGGCCCGGGAACCGCCACGCCGAGGCCCAGGAAGCGCGCGCGCATGAGCCCGGTGCGGCTGGTGAGGCTGCGCAGGCGCTGGTCCACCGCGTGCACGAAGTCGTAGGGATCTGCGCTGTCGAATGCGGTTGCATCGCGGGCGATGACCTGGCCGGCAAAATCGACCAGCGCGATCTCCAGCCAACCGGGGTGCACCGTGGCACCGGCGGCATAGCCACCCCGCCCGGACAGTGCCAGTGGCACCGATGGACGCCCCCGTTGGCCATCGGACAGTTGTCCCTGTTCCTCGATCACCTCCAGCATCAACAGTTCACGCGCCAGGCGGGTCAATGCACCGTTGTGCATGCCCAGCTGGTGGGCAATGGTGATGCGGGGAACAGCGCCCATCGTGCGCAACAGCCAGATGATGCGCTTGTGGTCGGCATCCAGCGCGATCAGCGGTTTGCGGCGCAGCCGCGATGTAGGAGCCAGGTTCATGGGTGCAGGCCCTCGGTATGCGGCAGCGCGACCGGCCAGGCCAATGCGGCCAGCGACAGCAGACTGCCGACGGCAACCAGCGAGACCAGTACGGCAGAGGTGCCCGGATCACCGGCCTGTATGCCGGGCAGCAGCTGGCCCAGCAGCAATGAGGAGGCGGCAATGGACAGTTTCATGGTTCCAGTGAGCAGCGCAAAACAGCTAAGGTCATCCTCGCGCCCGCTGCGGGCGGCATGGCGACGGGCGATCAGCGCGGTGCGCCGCCACAGCACCAGGCCGACACTGGCTACCGCCGCCCCATGGACAGCGGCACACGCCATCGCGACAGGCAGGGAGGGCTTGGCCTGGTAAACGCAGACGGCAGCGATGACCAGCACCGACATCAGCGCGATCAGGCCTGTCTCGCTGCACAGCGGGGGGCGCAGGCGCAGATGGAGCCAAGGCGCGACCACCATGCCCGCGACCATGGCGAAGGTCAGCGCTGCGCCCTGGTCGGCAAAGGGAAACAGACGCCCGGCCAGGCCCACCAGCGCCGTCTCTACCGCTGCGGCCAGCAGAACCGGCAGCAGTGCCGGCAGCGGCAGGGCGCCGGCAACGGGCCTGCTGGTTGTGGCGGGCTGTGCGGGCGTGGCGATGCAGGCCAGGGGAAGCGCGGCGGCCGCGATCAGGATGCCGATGATCATGCAGATCAGCAGCGCGCTGCCACTGCCTGCAGATTCAGGTGCACCGACCACGCCGAACAGTGCTGCAGCGATGCACAGCTTGGAGATCGGTACCACTACCGCGCGAGCGGAAACGTAGCGCATGGCCTCGTTCTCGTCGCGGGGCAACAGCGAAGTCAATGCATTCTGGGCCACGTCGTAAACCGCGTAGCAGGTACGGAACAAGAGCGAGGCGGCCAGCAGCGGCAGGAAGGCGGGCTCGGTCGCGGTGCTGGGGCTGAACAGCAGGCAGGCGCTGGCGGCGGTGCCGAGCCCGCCGATCAACTGCAGGCGCAAGGCGAGGCGACGCTGGTCGTGCAGGCGGGTGAACACGGCGGCCAGCAGCAGGTCGAGCACGCTGCTGTAGGCCAGGGAGATCGCCAGCAGTTGGCCGGTGTGGGCAGCCGACAGCCCCAGCCGCGCGTGCAGGTAGTAGCCGAGTGCCAGGTCCACGAACGACCAGACCAGAGTGCGGGCGAAGTGGCCGGCGGCATAGAGCTGCCGCAGCGATGGCTGCGCGTTCAACGCTGTTTTTGGGGGAGGAGGCCGGAGAACCGGGATCGTTCTACTACCCCTGTGTGACAGCGGTCTGACATGGTGCGAGGTCGGCCATTCAGCGAGTGGCTTGCAGGACACGCCGTCGGCGAGCAGCATTGACCGTGCTGCGCCCCACAACGCCTCACGCAGAGCCTTCTTCGCTGAATGGAGCAACGTATGAAGCTGTTGTCCGCTGTGTTGTTGTCTGCGCTTTCACTCCCCGCCGTTCCGGCGCTGGCAATGGAGGCATCTCCTTCGCCGCTGTTGGGGCGCTGGTCGCTGGATATCGCCACGTCCGCGCTACCCGAAGCGCAGCGCCCGAAGCACGTGGTGCTTGAGTTCAAGGACGCCGGTGCGGGGCGTTGGAGTTCACACGTGGACATCGTCCTGCACGACGGCAAGACCATGAAGTCCGACGGCACGCTGGCGCTGGACGGCACGCCGGGGCCCTTGTCCGGCACCTATGGCGCAGACAAGGCCAACCTGAAACTGCCAGCGCCGAACACCCTGGTGATGCAGCTGGTGGACCACGGCACGCCGGCCTCCACCCGTATCTATACCGTCGCGGCCGACCGCTCGACGATGACCGAGACCAAGGCGTTCTACGGCCACGACGGTACGCCGATCCTGCAGACCAATCTGTTCAAGCGAATGCCCTAGCGTTGCCGCCGGCACCACGCCCGTAGAACGGGCGTGGTGAATGCAGCAGCCTTACACCGCAGCAGGGTCGCGCTTGCCGGTGTCGATGCCGTACTTGTCGATGGCGTCCTGCATCCGCGCGCGCTCGATGCGGCCTTCGTCGGCCAGCGACTTCAGGGCGGCCAGCACGATGAAGTGGCGATCCACTTCGAAGAACGTGCGCAGCGACTCACGCGTGTCGGAGCGCCCGAAGCCATCGGTACCGAGCGCGGTGAAGCGGCGGTCGTTGATGAAGGGACGGATCTGGTCGCCGACGATCTTCATGTAGTCGGTGGCCACCACCACCGGGCCTTCATGGCCCTGCAGGCACTGCTGCAGGTAGGGCACGCGGGGCTCCTCGGCCGGATGCAGCAGGTTCCAGCGCTCGGCGGCCAGGCCATCGCGGCGCAGTTCGGTCAGGCTGGTCGCGCTCCACACATCGCTGGCGATGCCGAAGTCCTGCTGCAGCAGTTCTGCCGGGGCTTCCACTTCGCGCAGGATCGAGCCGCTGCCCATCAGCTGCACGCGTGGCTGCGAGTCGCTGTCGGCGTCCGCCGGGTGCAGCAGGTACAGGCCCTTCAGGATGCCGGCCTCGGCGCCCTCGGGCAGCGCCGGCTGCGGATAGTTCTCGTTGAGTACGGTGATGTAGTAGTAGATGTCTTCCTGCTCGACGTACATGCGGCGCAGGCCGTCGTGGATGATCACCGCCAGCTCGTAGTTGTAGGTCGGGTCGTAGGATACGCAGCTCGGGATGACCGACGACAGCACGTGGCTGTGGCCGTCGTCATGCTGCAGGCCTTCGCCCATCAGCGTGGTGCGGCCGGAGGTGGCACCCAGCAGGAATCCACGGGTGCGCGCATCGGCGGCGGCCCAGGCCAGGTCACCGACGCGCTGCAGGCCGAACATCGAGTAGAAGATGTAGAACGGGATCGTCGCCAGGCCGTGGTTGCTGTAGGCGGTGCCGGCGGCAATCCACGAGCAGATCGCGCCGGATTCGTTGATGCCTTCCTGCAGGATCTGGCCGTCCTTGGCTTCCTTGTAGTAGCTCAGCTGGCCGGCATCCTGCGGGGTATACAGCTGGCCCAGGTAGGAGTGGATGCCGATCTGGCGGAACAGGCCTTCCATGCCGAAGGTGCGCGATTCATCGGGCACGATCGGAATCACCAGCTTGCCCAGTTCCGGGTCCTTCAGCAGGCTGGTGAGAATGCGCACGAAGCCCATGGTGGTGGACTGTCCGCGATCGCCGCTGCCCTGCAACTGGGTGTTGAAGATCGACAGCGGCGGCAGCGGCAGCGGATCGACCTTGGCCAGGCGCGCGGGTAGTTGCCCGCCCTGGATGCGGCGGCGCTCGGCGAAGTAGGCCGCCTCGGCGCTGCCCGGTTCCGGGCGCAGGTACGGCATGTCCTCCAGCTGGTCGTCGCTGACCGGCAGGTTGAAGCGGTCACGGAAGGCGCGCACCGCGTCGGCGCTCATCTTCTTCAGCTGGTGGTTGATGTTCTGGCCTTCACCGGCTTCACCCATGCCGAAACCCTTGACCGTCTTGGCCAGGATCACGGTGGGCCGGCCGCTGGTGTTCACTGCCTGCTGGTAGGCGGCGTACACCTTCTGCGGATCATGGCCACCACGCGCCAGCGCCCAGATGTCGTCGTCGCTCATGTGCGCGACCAGCTCCAGCAGTTCGGGGTAACGACCGAAGAAGTGCTCGCGCACGTAGGCACCGTTCTGCGACTTGAAGGTCTGGTAGTCGCCGTCCACGCATTCCATCATGCGCTGGCGCAGCAGGCCGCTGTGGTCGCGGGCCAGCAGGTCGTCCCAGCCGCTGCCCCAGATCAGTTTGATCACGTTCCAGCCAGCGGCGCGGAAGGTGCCTTCCAGTTCCTGGATGACCTTGGCGTTGCCACGCACCGGACCGTCCAGGCGCTGCAGGTTGCAGTTCACCACGAACACGATGTTGTCCAGCCGCTCGCGGCCGGCCAGCGAGATCGCCGCCAGCGATTCGGGCTGGTCCATCTCGCCGTCGCCGAGGAAGGCCCAGACTTTGCGGCCCTGGTGTTCTTTCAGGCCGCGGTATTCCAGGTAACGCATGTAGCGCGCCTGGTAGGCGGCGGTCAGCGGGCCCAGCCCCATCGACACGGTGGGGAACTGCCAGAACTCCGGCATCAATCGCGGGTGTGGATACGAGGACAGGCCTTCGCGACCGGCTTCGCGGCGGAAGTTGTCCATGCGCGCCGGATCGATGCGGCCTTCCACGTACGCGCGGCCATAGATGCCCGGCGCGGAGTGGCCCTGGATGTAGATCATGTCGCCGTCGAAGGTGTCGGTACGGCCACGGAAGAAATGATCGAAGCCCACGTCGTACAGTACTGCCGCCGACTGGTAGGTGGCGATGTGGCCACCGACGTTGGAATGCTTGCCGGCACGCAGCACCATCACCATCGCGTTCCAGCGGATCATCGCGTTCAGGCGGCGCTCGATGGCCAGGTCACCCGGGTAGGCCGGCTGGCGCTCGGGCGGGATGGTGTTGACGTAGGCGGTCCAGGCACGGGTATGCAGGTCGCCGTGCTGCTGTGCATCCAGCTCGCTGAGCTGGTCGATCAGGTAGTGCGCGCGCGGCCGGCCACCGGTCTGCATCACCGCTTCCAGTGATTCACGCCACTCGCGGGTTTCCAGCGGATCGGTATCGAAGGGAATGAGCGCTTGGTTCATGACTGTCTCCAGAGGGCGCCGGTCGGACTTCTGCCTGGGCGACAACACCGGCAGGGCGCACAGCACTGGAGCGGGGTCGCAACGGCGGGGCCGTGACGCGAAGGGCGACCGTGGCGGCCGCCGAGAAGACAAGCGTAGGCCCGGCCCCCCGGCTTCGATAGGCGGGCAGGGCTTGGGTCTCTGGCAAGCAAGGGTTGGCACGTGGCGCCGTATCATGGGCGGGCGCGCCGGGTGCGGCCGCTGATCAGGCCGGTGACAGGCCCGGGAAGAACATCGGGATGACCGCCACACCAACCCCCAGCAGGCACCAGGCCACGATCGGCAGCCAGCCTGAGAGCTGCTGGCAGCGTTCCGGCAAGCGGCGTCCTCCGATCCACAGCAGCAGGGTGAGCAGGCCCAGCGCGTAGGCGAGGGCGACGACCACCGGATGCACGTGGACGACACGGCTGGGCGGCCACATCTGCTGCTGGTAGGCGGTGGTGTGGGCGACCAGCAGCAGGAACAGCAGGCTGCTGAGGGTGTTGATGGCGGTGCGGGCGTTCATTGCGGGGCACTCCTTGTGCCGGCTGCCGGAAACTGCAGAGGCGGCATTCTAGCGGCTGCCTGCCGGCAGTTGAAACGCCACTGTCATCGATGGCCGTCACCCTGCGGGGCTTTCCAGCCTTGGGGCGGTTGGCCGGCCGTGAACAGCGTGAGGATCTGGGAGAAGAGCTATGCGCTGCGGCGGCGGCTGCTGCGCGGCTTCTTCCTGCGCCGGGGTTCTGCCAGCGAAGATGCCGAAGATCTGGCGCAGGAGGTTTATCTGCGGCTGCTGCGCAGCACCGGTGAGCATGCCGACGCGGTCGAGAACCCGGAAGCCTATCTGTTCACCGTGGCGGCCAACCTGGCGCGCGAGCACGCGCGCGCGCGTTCGTCGTTGCCGCCGCTGGAGGACGTCGACCTCCTGGCCGAAGTGCTGAAGAGCGAAGAAGACATCGAAGGCGAATTCGAGCGTGCGCAGCGCTGGAACGATATCCGCACCACCATCGCACGGCTGCCGGCGACCACGCGGCGGGTGATGGAGCTGCATTACCGCGACGGGCTGGATTGCCCGGCAATCAGCCAGCAGCTGCAGGTGTCGGTGCACATGGTGCGCAAGCATATCGGCAAGGGGCTGGACGCCTGCAGGAAGGCGCTGGGCGCCAGGGAGCTCACATGAAACGGAATCCATCGGGTGCGGCCGACAACGTGATCGCCAGCGAGGCCATGGACTGGTTCCAGCGCAATCGCGAGGGCGTGCTGGGCGAAGGCGAGCGGGTTGCGTTGCTGGACTGGATGAAGCGCTCGCCGGAGCATGTGCGCGCCTATATGCACGCGCTCGCACTGCACCGGCAGGTTGGTGAGGCGCTGCAATCGGCATTGGCTGAAGAGGCCTCGGTGCCGCCACAGCAGGCCGCTGCCAAGGTCGTGCCGCTGTTCGGACACGCACAGGCCCCGCTGCGCAGTGCGCCGCACAGCCGTCGCACGCGTTGGTGGGTGGCGGCTGCCGCGGCCTGTATCGGCCTGCTCGGCGTGGGCCTGGTTCCGCAGCTGATGCCTACCGAGCAGCTTTACAGCGCCGGACATGGAGAAATTCGCGACCTGGTGCTGCCCGACCAGACCCAGGTGCGGCTCAACGCGGACAGCCGCCTGCGGGTGCGCATGGGCGGGTTCAGCCGCAGGGTGGAGCTGCTGCAGGGCGAGGCCACGTTCGACATCGCCCAGGACCGACGGCCGTTCGAGGTGCAGGTGAACGGATTGCAGATCCGCGATATCGGCACGGTGTTCGACGTGTCGCGACGGCTGCAGGGCACCCGCATCGGTGTGGTTTCCGGCGAGGTGGAAGTGTGGAGCCACGGTGCGGATGCGCGGCGTCTTGCACAACTGGGTAAAGGCCAGGTGGTGCAGGTCGACGCGCGCAGCCATGCGGTCGAGTCGTTGGATGTGCCGTTGTCGATGCTGCTGGACTGGCAGCAGCGCAAGGTCTCTTTCCTGGACGAGCGGCTGGATGAGGTGGCCGCCGCCTTCAACCGCCACAACCAGGTGCAGGTGCGGGTGCTGGATGAAGGTGCGGCGTCGGCGCGGTTGTCCGGCAGCCTGGACGCGCATCGCATCGGTGCGCTGCAGGCCTTCCTCGAGCGCGATCCGCGCTTCGTGGTGCGGCGAGAAGGCGACACCGTGCGGGTTGGCAGTCGCTGAGGTCGACATGGCCGTGCGTTGTCAGAAAAAATTCATCAAATCCGCGTTCTCCACTTCGGTGGATGCGGGCTCTTACTTGGGAGAAGCCGCTGCCGAGTCACGCAGCGGCACCTGCTGCCTTCTCTCTTCCAAGGACCCGTGATGCGCAACACGCTCTACCTGTCGATCATCCTCGCCCTGTCTCCCTGCAGCGTGCCGCTGGCGGCTGCGGCCACTGCCGATGGCCTCGAGGCCCGCGTTTCGGCGCCGATCGCGGCGCAGCCGCTGGCGCGCGCGCTGGAGCAGTTGTCGCGCAGTTCCGGCGTGCAGTTCCTGTATTCGGGCAGTGGTGAAGCGCACATGGCCGGGGCGGTGCTGCGCGGTGCCACCGTCAAGCAGGCGCTGGACGCGCTGCTGGCAGGGACCGGCCTGGGCTACACCGTGGTGGATGGCAACGTCATCGCCATTGATCCTGCGCCGGCACACAACGAACCGAAGCCGGCCGCGCCGAAGCCGCGCGAGGCCGAAGCGGTGGTGGCGCCGACCCTGGGCACGGTGAAGGTGATTGCTGCGCATGAGGTGATCGACCAGAAGAAGACCTCGCCGGTGATCAAGGATTCGGTGGTCTACGACGAGATGGACAGCTACGGCGACGAGACACTGGCCGAGAGCCTGATGGCCGCGCCGGGCCTGAGTGCCGTGGAGGATGCCGGTGAGCCCCGTTACGTGACGGTGCGTGGCGTGCAGGCCAACCTCAACTACACCACCATCGACGGCATCGCGATTGCCAGCGTGGGTGGCAGTGGCTCGGGTGAGCGCATGAACAACCTGCAGCTGATTCCCAGCGACATCGGCACCCGCACCGACATCTACAAGAGCTTCAGCGCAGAGCAGGCGCCGGATGCGATCGGCGGCGTGATCGACATCATCAGCCGCAGTGCCTTCGACCGGTCCGGCAAGTACGTGTTCGCCGATGTGGCTGGTATCTACTCCACGGCCGAGACCAATGTCGAGCGCAGTGCCGGTGGCAACCACGAGACCCTGGGGCATTTCGGCAAGAGCGCCAAGATGGTGTTCTCCAACCAGTTCGGTGCCGACCAGGAATTCGGCCTTGTTGCGGTAGCGCGCTATGAGCAGCGTTCGCGCAACAGCGTCAAGCGCTGGGTGGAGTCGAACTACTACTACAACGACGCCGGCAAGTACCTCACCGACGGCACCACCGGGCCGGACGAGGCCAAGGGCTGGAACGGGCTGCGTGCGCCGGGCAACTTCAGCACCGGCACCTACACCAACTTCATCACCAACTTCGGTGGCTCGGCCAAGCTGGAATGGAAGCCATCGGACGATCCTTTCTACGCATCGTTGCTGCTGTACTCGTACCGGTTCTACGAGAACTCGACGATGAACAAGACCGATCTGTACGGCAACGCCAAGTTTCCGATCCGCAACCAGACCGAAGACAGTGGCACCACCCAGATCAACAGCATCTACATCAAGAACCGCCACGACCGCTGGGACCGCAGCAACCGTGGCGCCATCGCCAGCTTCAACTGGGATATCGGTGATCGCTCGCGGCTGACCCTGCGCGGTGGCCACACCGAAGAGACCTTCCACAACAATCAGGTCTACTGGGGTGTGCGCGCCTACCCAAGCAATCTGTTCGTCGACTACGAGAACGACAGCCACGGCTTCCCGAACGCAGTGGCGGTTTCCGATTCCAGCCTGCTGACCAGCTCGGCGTTCAAACTCAACCCGGCACAGGCCTATGTCTCGCCGCGCGACGCCAAGGAGAGCATCGACAACCTGCGTGCCGACTTCAGCTACAACATCGACGCCGATGCGCGTGGCTTCGGCCTGGCCGCCGGCGCCGAGTATCGCCATCTGAAGATCTGGCAGGACATCGACTTCGACTACTTCAAGAGCAGTGCCACGCTCAACGATTACCTGTATCCGGGTTCGACGCTGCTGGGCAGCGTGCCGGGCTTCCCGCTGATCGACAACCGCAAGTGGAACGAGGAACTGCTGCCTAAACTGGGCAACAACAATGCGGCGTATCCAAATGCCAACTTCACCAGCGACTACAAGTACGTGGAGGACATCACCAATGCCTACGTGTCCGCACACTACGCCTGGGACCGACTGCTGCTGATCGGCGGCCTGCGCTACGACCACACCCGCTTCGATGCCTACAGCCCATTCAGCGATGATGGCGGCACTACGTATACCTCTGCCTTCCGCAATACGAGCGGTGGCTACAACAACCTGCTGCCGTCATTGAATGCGACGTTCAAGCTGAGCGAGGACCAGCGCCTGCGCTTCTCCGCCAGCCGAACGCTGGGCCGGCCGACACCCAGCAACATCGCCCAGGCCACCAGCACCAGCTGTGGTGATGACGAGGAGGGCAGGGGCTTCTGCACCATCAAGCAGGGCAACGCCAACCTGCAGCCGCGCCGTTCCACCAACATCGACCTGGGGTGGGACCTGTACTTCAACGGCAACAACGGCCTGGTCTCGGTGGCACTGTTCGACAAGGTGATCAAGGACGACATCTACACCCTGACCACCTTCGAGAACGTGGGTGACACGCGCTACCGGGTCACCCAGCCGATGAACACCGATGAGTCCAGGCTGCGCGGTGTCGAGTTCGCGGTGGCCAACCGCAACCTGCAGTGGGGCCGCCAGCGCTTCGACATGTACTTCAACGCAACGCGGCTGGAAGGCCAGACCAACTACCGCATCAGTGATGGCACCGAACGCCGCCTGGACCGCCTGCTGTACCAGCCGGACTGGTCGCTCAATGGGTCGGTGATCTGGCGCATGCCGTGGAAGAGCGCACAGCTGCGCCTGTCCGGTACCTACCGCAGCCGGATGCTGGTCGACTTCGGCGATACCCAGTGGCTGGATTCGTACTACGACCCGTACATGACCTTCAACATGGGCTTCAGCCACAAGGTCAGCAAGCACGTGACGCTGAAGTACGAGGCCAAGAACCTGTTCAACACGCAGCCGACCTACAGCACTGGTCCGAACGGGCGCTTCCGTACCGAGATCGACGACTACGGCCGCTTCTTCTATTTCCACATCATCTACAACTGAGGGCGCAGCCGTGGATACGATCAATCGCAGGCGATTCCTGGCCCTGGCCGGCCTGTCCGCTGCCGGCGCCTGGATGGGCACGGCGCACGCGCTGTCCGCACAGACCGATGCCGCCGCGCTGAACCCGCGCAACCTGCTGGCGTCGCCGCGGTTCGCCAGCACGCCGTTCACCCTGGGCGTGGCCTCGGGTGATCCTTCGGCCGATGGCATGGTGCTGTGGACACGGCTGGCGACCGAGCCGCTGGTGTTCGGCGGTGGCATGCCGACCCGGCCGATGGTGGTCGAATGGCAGCTGGCCGCGGACGAGGGCATGCGCAAGGTGGTACGCCAGGGTTCGGCGATGGCGCATCCCGAACTCGGCCACGCCGTGCACGTGGAGCTGGGTGGGTTGGCGCCCGCACGGCCTTACTGGTACCGCTTCACCGTAGGCGGCCACGCCAGTGCGGTCGGTTGCACCCGCACGCTGCCCGCAGCCACGGCCGCAGTGGATCGCGTGCGTTTTGCGGTGGCCGGTTGCCAGCACTACGAGGAAGGCCACTACACCGCGTGGCGGCGCATTGCCGAGGAACCGCTGGATTTCGTTTTCCACTACGGTGATTACATCTACGAAGGCGAAAGCCAGCCGGGCCTGCGGAAAATGAACGGCCAGCCGTTCACCAACCTGCGCAATCATGTCGGGCCGCAGACCTACACGCTGGACGACTACCGTCGCCGCTACGCCCAGTACAAGAGCGATGCCGACCTGCAGGCCGCGCATGCGTCGGCGCCGTGGTTCGTCACCTTCGATGACCATGAAGTGGACAACAACTGGGCCGGCGCCGAAGACCAGGACGATACGCCCAGCGAAGTGTTCCTGCTGCGCCGCGCACAGGCGTTCCAGGCCTACTACGAGAACATGCCGCTGCGCCGTTCGGCATTCCCGCGCGATGGCCACATGCAGATGTACCGGCGCGCACGCTATGGCACGCTGATGGACCTGCACCTGCTCGACACACGCCAGTACCGCAGCAAGCAGGTAAACATGGCGGTGCGCGGGGAGGTGGAATCGCCGGAGCGCAGCATTGTGGGTGCGACGCAGGAGCGCTGGCTGTTCGACGGCCTGGCCGATGCCGCGCCGCGCTGGCACACCATCGCCCACCAGGTGGCACTGGGCAACTACATGCGCGAGAAGGACGGCGTGGTGCAGTCGTCCGACGACCAATGGTCGGGCTATCTGGACAGCCGCCGGCGCCTGCTCGACCACATCCAGAAGGTCGGCTTCGGCAACGTGGTGACGGCGTGTGGCGACGCGCACCGGCATTACGCCAGCGACCTGGTGCAGGACCATCGTGATTCAGGCGTGGTCTCCAGTGAGTTCCTTGCCACTTCGATCACTTCGGGGGCCGACGGCCAGGGCGTGGATGCGTACGCCAGGAATCAGCTCGCGCACAGCCCTTATCTGAGGGCGACCACCGACAAGCGTGGCTATGTGCTGTGCGATGTCACCCGTGATGCCTGGATCGGCGACATGAAGACGCTGGATACCGTGATGCAGCCGAATGGAACGGTGCAGAGCTGGAAGCGCTACGCGGTGGAACACGGCCGGCCGGGGTTGCAGGAGGCCTGATCAGCCAGCACCACTGTAGAGTCGAGCCATGCTCGACTGCTTTTCGATCGTTCTTCGATCATTGACCGGAAAAAGCAGTCGAGCATGGCTCGACTCTACAAGGGCGGAGCGGCTCAATCGTGCTCGAACCGCAATGGTTCGCTGCCCATCGCCGGGTCACTGGTGCCAGGACGCCCATCCTCGGCACGGCCCGCCAGGCGCAGCACACTCTCACCGGCGCTGACCTGCAGGTCATACCAGCCGGCGGTAGGCGTTGCATCCCACGCCAACGAAGTCTCTGCATGCGCGGGCAGTGCCAGCGTCTGCTCGGGCATGTGCCCGGCATAGGCACCGGCATGCACGCGCAGCTGCTGTGCGGTATCGCTGAGATTGCGCAGGTGCAGCCGCAGCTGGCCGTCGGCGCGCTCGACCGACGCCTGCACGATGGGCCCTTTGGCAGCACCCTGGAAGTGACGGTGGAAGCCGTTCGGGCCAAGCAGCCACAGGTCGTACCGCCCCTGTGCATCCAGCGCCCAGCGTTCGCGCAGTGGCGTGCCCGGTACCAGTGTATAGCGGCGTGGCACCGCACCCAGCCGCATCCGATCGTAGACATGCAGGACCGCTGCCGCACCTTCGCAGGACAACACCAGTTCCACGCCCGATGTGTCGATCGCGGCAATCGATGCCTGCGGCCGATAGGGCAGGGCACGCGCCGGACGTACGCCACGTTCCTGTTGCGCCGGTTCCAGCCCCTCCGGCAACGCTGGCACGGTGCGTCCTGGCAGGGCGGCGGCACGTGCGGCTGCCGCGCTCACGTCGGGCAGGCCGCGTATGAACGGACGGGTATCGCGCTGGGCGAAGTCGAAGGCGTTGCTCAGGTCTCCGCAGACCGCACGGCGCCAGGGTGAGATATCCGGTGCGGCCACGCCGAAGCGGCGTTCGATCAGCCGTATGACCGAGGTGTGGTCGTACACCTGCGAATCGACCCAGCCACCGCGACTCCATGGCGAAATCACGTACAGCGGCACGCGCGGACCCAGCCCATAGGGGCGGCCGCGCAGCTCGGCGGCGTCGTACTTCTCGTCGCCCGGTGCCGGATGGCGGTGGTACTCGCCTTCGGTACTGACCGAAGACGTACCCGCCCAGCCACCGTTTATCGGTGAAGGCGGTGCCGGTGGCGGCATGTGGTCGAAGAAGCCGTCGTTCTCGTCGAACATCAGCAGCAGGGCGGTGCGGCTCCACACCTCCGGATCGGCGGTCAGTGCATCCAGCACGCGTGCGGTATAGGCCGCGCCCTGGGCCGGGCTGGAGGGGCCGGGATGCTCGCTGCCGGCCGCGTCGGCGATGATGAAGCTGACCTGCGGCAGGCGTTCATCGACCACGTCCTGGCGCAGCTGCGCCAAGCCACGCGTGCTGACCCCGCGTGCTCGCAGCTGCGGGTCATGCCCCGGCGCAGCGCGGTAGGCCTGGCGGAACGCCTCGAAGCCGGCCAGCGGGTTGTCGGTGAAGTTGTCGGCCATGTCCTGGTAGATCTGCCAGGAGACGCCCGCCTTCTGCAGGCGTTCGACATAGCTGATCCATCGGTACGACGCCGGATGCCCGCCATGTTCCGGGAAGTTGTCGTGCGAGTTGGCGATCACCGGGCCACCGGCGCGCGCGGCCGCATCGTTGTGGCCGGTCCACAGGAACACCCGGTTCGGGTTGGTTCCGGCCTGCATCGCGCAGTGGTAGGCGTCGCAGATGGTGAAGGCATCGGCCAGCGCGAACTGGAAGGGCAGGTCGCTGCGCTGGAAATAGCCCATCGAATGGTTCTGCTTGGCCTTCGGCCATTGCCCCATGCGTCCATGGTCCCAGGCCTGTTGTGCATCCGGCCAGGTGTGCGGTGTGCCCTCCACCCGCATGTAGCCGAAGTGCGCAGCGGTATCCAGCGGGAACGGTGCGATCGCGCGCGTGCCGCTGGCATCGGGTTGCAGCCACAGGCTGCGCGTGCGGCCGCCGGCCTGCAGCGCAGCGGCCGGGGCCACGAAGCGGTCGCCGAAGCCACGTACGCCTGGCAACGTGCCGAAGTAGTGGTCGAACGAGCGGTTCTCCTGCATGAACACCACGATGTGCTGCAGGTCTTCGAGGCTACGCGTCTGCGCGGCGGGGGCGATCGCTGCGGCCCGGGCGATGCTGGGCAGCAGCGGGGAAAGGCCGGCGGCAACGCCGGCCTGCAACAACCGGCGTCGGCCGATATCAGTCACGGGCTCACTCACAGGTCCACACGGAAGGAGATGCCGACAGTGCGCGGGGCGCCGATGAAGGCGTTGTCGCGGCCGTCCACCCCTGCAAGATACCGCTTGTCGGTGAGGTTGCTCACCACCAGGTTGGCACCCATGCCCTTCAGGCGCGGCGACAGGCCCTGCAGGTCGAAGCCGATATTGGCGTTGAACACGGTGGCCGAGGGCAGCTTGTTGACGTTGGCGGCGTCGAGGTAGCGGGTGCCCAGGTAGCGACCGGACAGGCCGAAGTTCCAGTTTTCGCCCTGCCAGTCGGCCGACAGCACCAGGGTCTGCTCGGGCTGGCCGATCACCTTGGCGCCGTCGACGATGCCCAGCTGGGTATCACGTGCGGCATCGCCACTGCCCAGGTACTTGGAGCGGTTGTAGGTATAGGCGGCGTTGAGGCGCCAGCCATTGTCCCAGCCGTAGCCGAACGCCGCCTCCAGGCCGTTGCTTTCCACGCCACCGAAGTTCTCGTAGACACCGTCGGTCTCGCCCAGGTAGTCGATGCCGCTGACAAAGCCAGCCGGCAGGTAGACGATGCGATTGTCGAACTTGATGTTGTACAGGGTGACCGACGCGGTCAGCGGCCAGCGGCTGATGCGCATGCCGACTTCGATGTTGTCGGCGGTCTCCGGCTCGACGTTGCGGAAGCGCTGCGGGTCGGTCTCGCCGAGCACGCCGGAGGGAATGGCGGCGAAGTTCTGCGAGAAGCCAGCGAACAGCTCCATGCCTTCCACACCGGGTGCCCAGGTGAAGCCGGTGGACAGCAGCGGATCGGACCTGGAATCGGATTTGACGTGCTCGCTGGCACCGATCACGCGGCGGCGCGACTGGTCGACGAAGAACTGCTTCACGCCCAGGCGGGCACTGAACGGCCCGAAGCGGGCCACGTCCTCGACGTAGTACATCTGCTCGTCAACCTTGTACTTGTCCTCGAACTGCACCCAGTACGGCTGATGGTCGAAGGCGATGTCCTGGCCGACGTTGAGCAGGCGGTGCCAGTCACGGCGTGCCGAACGGTCCAGCTTCTCCACCCACAGGCCGCCACGGATGGTGTTGTCGATCGCACCGAAGGTCTGCCGCCATTCGACGTCGGCGGTCACGCCCATGCGGTCGTTGTCGTAGTGGGTGTGGCGGTAGGACTGCGCGCCCAGCACGTTGCCCGCGTAGCAGTTCGGATCGTACTCGGCGGTGAAGCCCAGGCGCGGGGTGCAGCTGGCCAGGCGCTGCGCGGCGCTGCCATCGGGATTGACGAAGAAAATCTGGCCGCGGTTACTGCCGCCGTACACGGTCTTTCCACCGATGTACTCCGACTCCGGGCGACCGGCACCATCATCGCTGACCTGCGCCAGGTAGGGGGGCAGCCAGTCGCCACGACCTTCCATGCGGTGCCCGTAAGCCGCCACCGAGGCCTTGAAGCCGTTGCCGCCGTCGAAGGTCGCGCGCAGGTAGCCGAAGGTGTTCTCGCGCAGCGCACGCGAGCCGGAACGGTAGTTCTGGTCCAGGTACGGAATGCCGGTGAGGGTGCCGACCAGGTTGTCGCGGTCCGGATTGGTGGCGAAGCCCTTCGGCGAGACGCTGGTGTACTCCGGCTCGTCGGCATCGTTGTAGGACAGGTAGCCGGTCAGCGTCCAGCGATCCAGCTCGGTGATGAACTTGCCGGCGATGTGGTCATTGCTGGTCTTGCCGCTGCCATCGATCCAGTCGTGCACACGTGCGGAAGAAGCGCTGACCCAGGCGCGGGTATGGCCGCCGAGCAGGCCGGTGTCGTAGCGCACGTAGTACTTGCGCGCTTCGTTGTCACCGGCACCGACCACGAAGCGCAGGCGGCTGTCCTGCAGTGGGTCGCTGGTGAGGAAGTTGAGCGTGCCACCCAGCGCCTCGTTCGAGCGCGAGGAGATGTCGGCAGTGCCCTGGCTGACTTCCACTGTTTCCAGGTCCAGGGTATCGATGTAGCGGTTGGCCAGCGAACCGCCGCCGTAGCCCGAGCCGCCATTGGGCAGGCCGTCGATGGTGGTGCCGATCTGCTGGGTGTCACGGTTGGTCACGAAGCCGCGCATGCTGATCTGCGTGCCCCACACCGACGAACCGGTGGCATCGGCCTCGCTGACCACCACGCCGGGCACTTCGTTGAGCGTGTCGTTGACGCTGCTCATCACGGTCTGCCGGTTCAGTGTTTCCGCGCGCACCGAAGTCTTCGCGTAACTGGTGGCCTGACCAATCACCTGTACCTGGTCGAGGGTACGCGCATCGCTGCTGCGCGCTTCGCCCGTATCGCCCTGCGGTGCTTCTGCGAGGGCGTCCAGGGCGGGGGCGATCAGCAGGGCCAGCAGCGAGACACGGGGAAAACGCGCAATCGTTCGCATCGAAACCGGACCTTCAGAGGGAGGAAAACCCCG
The DNA here is from genome assembly GCF_056486185.1 of Stenotrophomonas sp. 28608_Sma. Lineage (NCBI taxonomy): Bacteria > Pseudomonadati > Pseudomonadota > Gammaproteobacteria > Lysobacterales > Lysobacteraceae > Stenotrophomonas > Stenotrophomonas sp. 28608_Sma. Next base: position 1,850,189 of record NZ_CM151308.1, read on the forward strand.
GAGTGTCGGCAGCGCCAATGACATCGGGATGACGTGGCAGCGCAGGAACGATGGCACTGTGGGGGCGGTCACGGCCTTCGGGTATGCTCGGCGCTTCAATGGACCTGAGGTGGTGGCGATGCAGAAGCGATCGAAGATCTGGCTGGGAGGTGCAGCCCTGGTGCTGCTGGCAGGGTGCAACCGGACGCCCTCGGATGGAGAGGTGGCACCGCCTGCGCCAGCCACGGCGGACGAGGCCGCAGCACCGGCCGCCGCCCCAGCAGGTTCAACGGCCGCCGCCGACGGCACCGCACTCACCGACCGCGATGGCAAGCCGGTGCCGCTGGTGCCTTTCGACACCGGCAGCGTGCCGCTGAGCGACACCACGCTGGGTGAGCTGCCGTTCTTCAGCCTGCCGCAGGGCTACGCGCCGCAGAACGCCCCGCACCCGCGCGCCTGGGCGCGCTTCCCGTTCCGGATGGGCGAGGGTGTGCATTGGGCGGAAGGTCCGAGCTGGTCGGCACGCATCGTGACCGACAGTGAGGCGGCCCCCGACAAGGCGTTCTCCGCGCTGGAAGTGCAGCGCAACTTCGACGGCGTGATCACCGCCGCCGGCGGCCGCAAGGTCTTTGAAGGCAAGCTGCTGCGCGACATCTACTACGGCCCGCAACTGGAAGGCGAGATCGGGGGTGGCTTCATCGATGCGGTGAACGGTGAACAGGACGCACCCACCACCGTCTACGTGCTGCGCCAGGTCAACCGCACCGTGTGGGTGCAGCTGGCAGTGGACAGCAACGGCGCCGGTCTGGTGGTCGTGGATGACGTGCCGTTCAAGGCCACCGCGCAGTGGTCGGACCGTTTCCCGCACCTGTCCCTGCCGGCCGGCTATCGCGAGCGCAACACGCCCGAGCAGCGTGATTTCGATGCCTTCCCGTTCTGGACCGGAGATCACTTCGAACCGGTCGAGGGCCGCACCTTCGCTGCCGATTTCGACAAGGGCGAGCGCGAATACTCGATGCATGAAGTCCGTCGCAACCTTGAGGCGATGATGGCCCAGGTCAACGGCACCAAGGTGTTCGAGGGGCGCATCCCGCACGAGGCGGCCGAGGGCGTGTCGAAGCAGGTGCAGTCGTCCTACGGCAACGCGGCCAGCTACAGCTGGGACAACTACGACACCGTTGTCTATCGCGTCGATCTGGCTGATGGCCGCCAGGTGTGGGTGCATGCTCGCCTCGAATACCTCAGCGCAGGCTGGGTCGTGGTCGAGCGCAAGGGTTTCACCCAGACCGCGGCGCTGCTGCCGGCCGATGCGTTGAAGAAGAAGCTGGACAGCGACGGCCGCGTGGCGATCCAGGTCAACTTCGCCACCGACAAGGCGCAGATCCTGCCGACGTCCGAACCACAGCTGGCGCAGGTGCTGGACCTGCTGCGTGCCGATCCGTCGCTGAAACTGTCGATCGAAGGTCACACCGACAACAGCGGTGCGGCCGCGCACAACCGCAGCTTGTCCGAGGATCGGGCGCGGTCGGTGGTGGCGGCGCTGACCGCCAAGGGGGTCAACGCCGACCGCCTGCAGGCGGCCGGCTTCGGCGCCGACAAGCCGGTGGCCGACAATGGCAGCGAGGAAGGCAAGGCGCGCAATCGCCGGGTCGAGCTGGTCAAGCGCTGAACCACGCCCTCCTCAGTACCGCGCGTCCTTGGGTTTCGGGTCGCGCGGCCAGTCCTTGGCCTTGTTGGCGAAGTCCGGCCGCGGTTGGTTGATGAAGTAGCTGGCGATGTCCACCGCATCCTGGTCGGGCATCACCTGCTGCCCCAGTGGCGGCTCGCGGGTCACCGCCGGCGGCATGTTGTGCTTGACGAAACCGGCCGCCTTGTACAGGCGCGCCATGCCGGCGCCGATGTTGAAGCTGTGGTCGCCCCACAGCGGCGGGAAGGCGATATCACCGCTGGCGTCGCGCCGGCCTTCGCCGTTGTCGCCATGGCAGGCGGCACACTGCACGGCGTACAGCGCCTGGCCACGGATCGGGTCCGGGGTCAGCGTGCTGTCGATGGGGCCCTCGCTGGGGGCGGCCACCTTTGCACCGTCTGGCACTGGACTGCTCAGCCACGCCATGTAATCGAGCATGGCGCGCATCTGCGGTGAGTCTTTCGGCAGCGGCTTGCCGTTCATTGAGCGCTGCAGGCAGCCATTGATGCGCTCGGTCAGCCCGATCACCTTGCCCGGGCGCGGCATGTAACGCGGATAGGCGCCGCCGCCCGTATTGAAGTAGTGGTTGCCGAACGGTCGCTTGCCCTCGGCCATGTGGCACGAATTGCAGTTCAGATCGTTGCCGACGTTGTCCGGCAGCAGCCGTGCGGTCTCGTTGAGGAGGCGGCGGCCAAGCATCACCGATTCGGCATTGCCGAGCCCGGCGATCTCTTCGGCGCTGGGTGCGTGGTAGTGGCCGACCACCTTGCCCTGCGCATCGAGGATATCGATCGTGCTGGCTACGGCAGCATCCAGGTCCGGGTACAGATGGCGATAGGCGAGGGTGCCGGCGCCGGCCAGCAGCACGAGGGTGACCACGCTGCCGACCAGCAGGCGGGAGCGTTTGCGCGAACGTTTCATCGTGCGGCCTCCTGCGGAACGTAGTGCACCGGCTTGTCACGCACCACCCGGCGCATGCGCGCCACGTCGACCTCGCTCACCGCGCTGGCCTGGTTGCCCCAGCTGCTGCGGATGAAGGTCAGGATCTGTGCCAGCTGTGCATTCGGCAGCTGCTCGAAACCGGGCATGGTGAAGGCCATGCGGTCGTGCGGGGTATGCGGCGTGCGGCCGCCGATCAGGGTCACCTGTACCAGCGAGCTGGGGTCATCGGCGAACACGATCGAGTTGCCTGCCAGGGCCGGGTAGACGCGGGGCATGCCGCGCCCGTCGGCACGGTGGCAGGCCTGGCAGTGCTCGGCATAGGCCAGCGAACCGGCAACACGGTAGTCGCCGCTGCGCAGTGCGGCGGTGGTGGTGTCGGTACCCGGTGACCACTGTGCACTGCGGCCCTCGCGTGCCGGCAGCTGTTTCAGGTAGCGGGCCATCGCCAGCAGGTCGGCGTCGGACAGGTACTGCGTGCTGTGCTCGACCACGTCGGCCATGCCGCCGAAGGCCGCGGAGCGATCGGTGCGTCCGGTGCGCAGGAAGTCGACGATCTCGCCCTCGTTCCAGCTGGCCAGACCGGTTGATTCATTGCGCAGGTTCTTCGCATACCAGCCTTCCAGCACCGAGCCGGACAGGAACTGGCGGCTGCCATCATCGGCCATCGCCTTTTCCTGGAACGCCAGGCCACGTGGCGTGTGGCAGGCACCGCAGTGGGCCAGGCCTTCCACCAGTTCGGCGCCGCGCTGCTGGCTGGCATCCAGCGACGGATCCGGGTTGAACGTACGCGGGCGTGCGAACAGCAGCTGCCACCAGGCCAGTGGCCAGCGCATGTTGGCCGGCCAAGGGATCGTGCTGTCGGCGTTGCCCTGCTTCACCGGCTGCACCGAGCCCATGAAGTAGGCGTACAGCGCCTTGATCTCGGCATCGCTGGCGATCACGTATGAGGCATACGGCATTGCCGGATACAACGGCTGCCCATCGTGACGGATGCCGCGACGGACCGCGCGCTCGAAGTCGGCGTAGTCGTAGGCGCCAATGCCGGTGTCCGGATCGGGCGTGATGTTGGTCGAGTAGATCGTGCCCATCGGCGTCTGCATACCGAGGCCACCGGCGAACGGCTTGCCGCCCGGCGCAGTGTGGCAGGCGGCGCAGTCGGCGGCGCGCGACAGGTACTGTCCCTGCGCGATCAGCGTCGGATCGTGGATGTCGACCTGCGCCGTCTGTCGCGGTGCGAACCAGTAGGGCGTGGTGCGGGCGATGCCGTAGGCGGCGGCCACCGTGGCGGCCAGGGCAATGGCGAGCTTGAGCGAGGTGCGCATGGCGGCACTGTGGGCAATCCCGCGCGCGCGTTCATTGATCCGGATCAATGACTGAACGGATGCAGCTTGTACACCAAGCTGAATCGTTCCTGCGTTGTCATCAAGCCGTCATCCGCGCGCGATAGATGACCGGTCTATCGGGGCGTTAACGTCCCAGCCTGTCTGATTCACCCCAATGACGTGATATGAAGCGCCTGCTGCTGCTGTTGCTGGCGTGCGCCGGCCTGTGGCTGGCTGCATGCTCCTCTTCGATCAATGCCTCGTCCACCTCGCTCGCCGACAGGCTGATCGCGCCAGGTGGCGTATCGACCCTGCTCGATCGCCCGCGTATTGCCGCGGCCATCGCCGAACTGCCCAACCGCCATGGCTTCGCGCCGGGCCGCGATGGCGTGCCGATCTTCTGGCGTGTGTTCGATCCCGGCGACTACGGCGCGCATTATCACTACCTGCCGCAGCGCCACGAGAACGGCCTGCCGCTGGATACCGGCCTGAGCCTGGCGGTGCCGCAGCCGTTCCGTGCGCAGGCACCGCGCGGCACCGTGGTGCTGCTGCACGGCTGGATGATGAACGGTGATTCGATGCTGCCGTGGTCGTTGCAGCTGGCCGAATCCGGCTACCGCGTGATCACGCTCGACCTGCGCAACCATGGACAGTCCGGTGCAGGTCCGTCCGGATACGGCACCTATGAATCCGACGATGTGGTCGATGTAATCGGTGAGCTGCGCGCACGTGGTGAAGTAACCGGCCCGCTGTACCTGTTCGGCGTGTCCTATGGCGCCGCCACAGCGGTATTCACCGCCGACAAGCTCGGTGACCAGGTGGAAGGCGTGGTGGCGATGGAATCGTTCGCCAATGCCGGTGTGGCGATCCGCACGATGATTCCGCACCTGATGGGACTGCAGCCGGAAGGACTGAAGGCGCAGGCGGTGGCGTCGTACGCGCGCTGGCGCTACGGCGGCCAGGACATCAACCAGGTGATCGCCGCCGCCAGCCGCCGCATCGACGTCGATCTGGACCGCGTGGATGTAGCGCGCGCGCTGGCCGATACCCGCGCCTGCGTACTGCTGCTGCACGGCCAGGGCGACCAGCACATTCCGGTCAGCCAGGGCCGCGAACTGGCGCAGGCCAATCCGCGCGCGCACTACATCGAGATGCGCGGCGAGGACCACATCACCCTGCCGCTGCGACTGGACCTGCTGGCGGGCGTGGTCGATGACTGGATGGCGCGCGACCAGCACCATCCGCAGAGTGCCTGCCCGGCGCCCCAGCTGCCGGCCCAGGCCGAGTGGCTGACACGCAGCTGAGAAAAGGGGACGGAGGGGATTAAGTCGTTTCCCGCACAGCTGGGCCGGAAACGACTTAATCCCCTCCGTCCCCCTTTTTCTGTCAGGCCACCCGTCTTGCCAGCGAGCGCGCAGACGCCGCGACGCCCAGCAGCAGCGCGGCCACGCAGAGGAAGGCGAAGCCGAGGCTGGTAGCGTGTGCGAGTGCGCCGATCGCTGCCGGACCGGCGAGGATGCCGGCGTAGCCCAGCGTGGTGACCGCAGTGATGGCGATGCTCTCCGGCATCACCCGCTGTTGGCCGGCCATCGAGAACAGCGCCGGCACGATGTTGGCGCAGCCCAGCCCAACCAGTACGTAGCCGGCCAGCGCCACCGGAAACGATGGCACCAGCGTGGCCAGGGTGAAACCCGCAGCAGCGGTGATGCCGCCGAAGACCAGGGTGCGGGTCCGGCCGAGGCGCTCGACGATGCCGTCGCCGAACAGGCGCATCGCGGTCATCGCCAGGGTGAACAGTGCAAAGCCGGCACCGGCCTGGTCACGTGGCACCTGCCGCACTTCGGCGAGGAACACCGCGCTCCAGTCCAGCATCGAGCCCTCGGCGAGGAACACCACGAAGGCCAGCACGCCGATGAACAGCACCACGCCATGCGGCAATGCCAGCAGGGGGCCTTCATGCAGGATCCGTTGTGGGCGCCAGTGCGGTGCCGACAGCACTGCCACCAGCAGCAGAGCGGCCACGGAAACCAACGCGGCCAGCCACAGCGGCGTACCCAGGATCAGCATGCCGGTCATGCAGCCGGCGCCGACGAAGCCGCCGATGCTGTAGAAGGCATGGAATCCGGACATCATCGCGCGCCCGGCGTCGCGCTCGACCGCGACCGCCTGCATGTTCATCGCACAATCCAGCGCACCGACGCCGGCGCCGAACACGAACAGGGCCGCGCCCAGCGCTACCGGAGAGGGCGCCAGCACCAGCAAGGGCAGGGCGCACAGCATCATCGCGCAGGTGATCACCATCACCCGGCGGCATCCCAGCCGCCCGGTCAGCGCACCTGCCAGTGGCATCGCCAGCAGTGAGCCGAGCCCGAGGCATAGCAGCACCGCGCCGAGGCTGGCGTCGGACAGCCCGGCCTTGGCCTTGGCGTAGGGCACCATCGGCGCCCATGCGGCGGTGGCGAATCCGGGAATGAAGAAGGCAGCGCGGGTGGCGTGCTGCTGGGCACGTGGGGATGAAGGCGTCATGCGCGATACGAAGCTCCAAGGATCATCCATGAAAACGTTTTCAAGCGGGATCGGCAAGTGCCATGCATGACATCCAGCGACGCATACGATTGCAGTGACCCGAATGCGTCACCGCTGATTAACGCCCTGCGCGGACAGTGGCGACACGGTCGGCATTCCGCCGGCCGCTGCCGGAGATCCGTACATGAGCACGACACCGACCATCCTCCTCGTCCATGGTTTCTGGGGCGGGGCCGCACACTGGGCCAAAGTGATCCTGGAGCTGCATCGCAACGGCCATGACCGCGTGCAGGCGGTGGAACTGCCACTCACCTCGCTGGCCGACGATGCCGGCCGCACCCGGAAAATGATCCGGCAGATCGACGGGCCGGTGCTGCTGGTCGGCCACTCCTATGGCGGCGCGGTGATCAGCCAGGCCGGCAACGAGGACAACGTGAAGGGCCTGGTCTACATCGCCGCTTTCGCGCCTGATGCCGGCGAGAGCCCCGGTGGCATCACCCAGCAGCACCTGCCGGAGGCGGCGCCGAACCTTGCGCCGGACAGCGATGGCTACCTGTGGCTGCGTGCGGACAAGTTCCATGAGAGCTTCTGCCAGGATCTGAGCGAAGACGAGGGCCGGGTGAAGGCGGTGACCCAGAAGGCGCCGCTGGCCAGCACTTTCGGTGATGCGGTGAGCGACCCGGCGTGGAAGCACAAGCCGAGCTGGTACCAGCTGTCCCGCCATGATCGGATGATCGCGCCGGAGAACCTGAGGGCAATGGCCACGCGCATGCAGTCCAAGCGACTGCTGGAGCTGGATGCCAGCCATGCCTCGCTGGCCTCGCAGCCGAAGGACGTGACCGCACTGATCCTGGAGGCCTGCGCCGCCATCGGCGGCTGAGCCTGCGGCAGCGCGCCGCACCACAGCACACCGCACGACAGCCGGGGCGCAGGGGAGTACACTCCTGCGCCTGCGGCCATCCGGCCTCATCCCCATCCCGCCTCCAGCCGCCGCCAGAGGATCCCACCCGATCGTGGAGGTCCCGTCGTGTCGTCTGTGCCTGTCCGTTTTCCGCTCCCGTTTCCACGTCGCCTGCCGCTGCCGCAGGCGCTTGTCCAGGGCCTGCTGATCACCGCACTGGCCAGCAGCGGCATCGCAGCCGCGCAGTCCGCCGCCGGGCCAGACAAGGCCGCCGAGGCCCCGGCGTCGCAGACCCTGCAGACCGTGCAGGTCACCGCCAACCTGCTCGGCACCATCACCGAGGGCAGCGGCGCGTACACGCCGGGCACCATCGCCACCGCCACCCGCCTGGTGCTGACCCCGCGGCAGACCCCGCAGACCATCAGCGTCATTACCCGCGCTCAGATGGACGACTTTGGCCTGAACGGCATCGATGACGTGATGCGGGTGACCCCGGGCATCAGCATCGTCACCTACGACAGCGAGCGCACCGAGTACTACGCACGTGGATTTGCCGTGCAGAACTTCCAGTACGACGGCATCCCGATGTCGCGTGACTCGGCCTATTCGGCGGGCAACACGCTCAGTGATACCGCGATCTATGACCGCATCGAAGTGCTCAAGGGCGCGACCGGCCTGCTCACCGGCATGGGCGATCCGGGCGCGACCATCAACCTGGTGCGCAAGAAGCCGGGCAAGGAGTTCGCCGGCAGTGCCACGCTGGGTGTGGGCCGCTGGGATGACTATCGTGCCGAGATCGATGTTGGCGGTCCGTTGACCGCCGATGGACGTGTGCGCGGTCGCGCGGTGGGCGCCTGGCAGGACAAGCATTCCAATCTCGACTTCTACCAGCGCACCAGCAAGGTGGGCTACGCGGTGCTGGAAGCCGATCTGGGCGAGCGCACCCTGCTGACCGTGGGTGGGGATACGATGGACAGCGACCCGAAGGGCTCGACCTGGGGTGGCATCCCTCTTCTGGACAGTGCCGGCAACTTCAATGACATGCCGCGTTCGTTCAACAACGGCACCCGCTGGAGTGGCTGGCGCCAGTATGTGCGCACCGGCTTCGCCACGCTCGAGCATACCTTCGCCAACGACTGGGTGGCCAAGCTGCAGCTCAACCACCAGGTCAACGGCTATGACGCGGCACTGGCCGGTGCCGCCGCCGGCAATCCCGATCCGTTGACCGGCGAGGGCGTCAGCCTGTGGCTCGGCAAGTACGTTGGCAAGACCGTCAGCAATGCGGCCGACTTCTACCTGAGCGGTCATTTCGGCCTGTTCGGCCGCGAGCATGAGCTGGTCGTCGGTGGCAGCGCCTCGCGCAAGCGCTGGACCAATACCGGCTACGGCCCGCAGGCGGGGTTCCCGGATACCGTGCCGGACTACAGAACCTGGAATGGCGACATTCCCGAGCCGGAGTGGCAGCGCAGCTACAGCAACAACGAAGTGACGCGTGAGAACGGCCTGTACGTGGTCGGTCGTTTCGACGTGGCCGATCCGTTGAAGGTGATCGTCGGCAGCCGCCTGGCCAGCTACCGTTCGCCGCAGACGCGCGAAACCGGCGTGTTCGTACCGTATGCCGGCGTGGTCTACGACCTTGGTGAGCACTATTCGGTGTACGCCAGCTACAGCACCATCTTCAAACCGCATAGCGAACGCGACGAGCAGGGCAAGGCACTGGATCCGCTGGAAGGCCGCAGCTACGAGATGGGCCTGAAGACCGAGTTCCTCGATGGGCGCTTCAACGCCAGTGCGGCGCTGTTCCAGCTCGACCAGAACAACTTTGCCCAGCCCACCGGCGGCAAGACGCCGGACGGGCAGGATGCGTATCGCGCCCTGATGGGCGTGCGTACCAGGGGCTACGAGCTTGAGATGTCGGGCCAGCTGGCGGAAGGCTGGCAGGTGCAGGGTGGGTTCTCGCACAAGATCGCCCGCCAGGCCGGTGCCAAGGTGACCACACTTGAGCCGGAAAACCAGTTCAGCCTGCACACCAGCTACCGCCTGCGCGGCGACTGGAAGGGGCTGACGCTGGGCGGTGGCGCGCGCTGGCAGGATTCCACTTTCGGCGAGATCACCAACCCGGCCACGCAGGCCAAGGTGGTGCATCGCACCCAGCCCTATTGGCTGCTGGATGCGATGGCGCGCTATGAATTCAACGATCGCCTGTCGGCCACGCTCAACGTCAACAACCTGCTGGACAAGCGTTACTACACGATCTTCAGCTGGTACAGCACCTATACCTGGGGTGAGCCGCGCAACGTGCGGTTGAGCTTGAATTACAGGTTCTGACGCGGCTCTACACATACGCCCGCGATGCTTTTCGGCATCGCGGGCGTTGTCGTTACAGCGGCAGGTCGAACACCAGCACTTCGGCGTCGTTGCCGTTCTCCAGGGTCAGCTGCGCTTCGTCGCTGACCTGCAGTGCATCACCGGCTTCCAGGGTGATGCCATTGACCTGCAGCTGGCCTCGGGCCACCTGCACATAGGCGCCACGGCCGTTGCCGAGGGCGTGGTGCAGCTTCTGGCCGCCATCGAGGATGGTGGCGAAGATGCGGGCATCCTGGTGGATGCGCAGCGAACCATCGGCACCGTCCGGCGAAGCGATCAGGCGCAGCTGGCCGCGCTTGGTTTCCGGTGCGAAGTGGGTCTCTTCGTACGACGGAGTTATGTTCTCCGCGTCCGGGAAGATCCAGATCTGCAGGAAGTGCACGGTCTCGTCGGCGGAGTGATTGAACTCGCTGTGGCTGACACCGCTGCCGGCACTCATGCGCTGCACGTCGCCGTAACGCAGCACCGAACCGGTGCCCATCGAGTCCCTGTGCTCCAGCGCGCCGCCCAGCACATAGGAAACGATCTCCATGTTGCTGTGGCTGTGGGTGCCGAAGCCCTGCCCGCCGATCACCTTGTCTTCGTTGATCACCCGCAGCGGGCCGAAGCTGACGTAGCGCGGGTCGTAGTAGTTGGCGAAGGAGAAGGTGTGGCGCGAGGACAGCCAGCCATGCTCGGCCAGGCCACGGGTAGCGCTCTTGCGGATCTGCAGCATGATGGAATCTCCTTGTTCGATGGTTTCGATGGGGCGGGGTGGGCTGGTAGCCGCTGTGTTTCCCCGTTGGAGAGAAGTATCCGCTTGCGCCCTGGGTTTGAAAAACGGATAGTTTTGACAGCCATCATCGAAAAATTCGAATGCTCAAGCTCAGCCTCGATGCCCTGCAGATCCTGGATGCCATCGACCGCCGCGGCTCGTTCGCCGGCGCCGGCAAGGCTCTGCACAAAGTGCCTTCGACCATCTCCTACACCGTGGCCAAGCTGGAGGAGGACCTGGGCGTACAGCTGTTCGACCGGGTCGGCCCGCGCGCCGAGCCGACTGAGGCTGGCCGCGCGCTGCTGGACGAAGGCCGGCACCTGCTGCGCGCCGCCCGCGAGCTGGAACTGCGGGTGCGCCGGGTGGCGTCGGGCTGGGAGACCGAACTGACGCTGGCGGTGGATTCGGTGTTCCCGACCTGGCTGCTCGGCCCGGACATCGCCGCATTTCGTGAGGCCGAGGCACCGACCCGGCTGCGATTGATCGGCGAGGCCCTGTCCGGTACCTGGGAGGCCTTGCTGGACCGCCGTGCCGACCTGCTGGTTGGTGCGCCGGGCGAGGGTCCCAGCGGCGGCGGTTACGTGGTCGAGCCGCTGGGTACGGTGGAGTTCGTGTTCGCGGTCGCCCCCGATCATCCGTTGGCCGCAGTGCCGGGCGTGCTCGGACGCGAACAGCTGGTCGAGCACTGCGCGATCGCGGTCTCCGATTCGGCGCGGCGGCTGCTGCCGCGCACGGTCGGTCTGTTGATGGGGCAGGAGATGCTGACGGTGCCGGACATGGCCAGCAAGCTGAAGCTGCAGTGCGAAGGCGTGGGCTTCGGTTTCCTGCCCGAGCCCTGCGCGCGTGCGGCGGTGGCGCGTGGCCAGCTGGTGATCCGCGAGGTGGAGGAGCACAAGCCGGAAGAGACCTTCTGGCTGGCCTGGCGCACCGGCGAGGATGGCGCCGCACTGCGCTGGTGGCGAGAGCGCCTGCGCAGGCCGGAGCTGCTGTCGCAGTGGTGGCAGTCAATGGCCAAAGGGTAGGGGTTTGGCAGGGCTGCGCCCTGCACCCGCTGCGAGCTGGAGCAACAGCAACAGCAACAGCAACAGCAGAAGCTGGTTTCCTGTGGGGAGGCGGGGTGGGTCCGGTTGCGGGGGGGGGGGGCGCTGCAAGTCCCCCTCCGGGGCCCGGCCCAGCCGCTGGCGGCTGTGCGTTAGGGCGCTTGCGAAGCAATGCTTCGCAAGCAAAGCGCCCTCACCCATGTAAGCTCGGTCGCCGCTTGCTCGTGTGCGCTGTCCTGCGTACACGGCAAGACCCGGGTTGGGCCTCCTGCCCAACCCGCCCGAGGCATGCCTCGGGCCCATGCGGCTCACGCCCCCGCAACCGGACCCACCCCGCCTTCGACAGTTTTCCGCGATCTGTCGGAACGGCGTACTGCTCTGGTAGGTGTCGACCTTGGTCGACACGGTAGATCCACGCCATGCGTGGATGAATTCATTCGATATCTGACAGATGTGTCGACCAAGGTCGACACCTACCAACAGCCGCGTGAACCTGTCGAAGGTGGGGCGGTGTCGGAGTGCGGGGTGTCAGCCGCATGGATGCGGCTGCCAAGCCTACAGGGACGTACTTGCGGCGTCCCCGCACTCCGACACCGCCCCGCCAACCCACGGAATGCCAGCTTTTGCTTTTGCTTTTGCTGTTGAGGTTGCCGGCCAGCGGCCGGTACTACCAGGGTGCAGGGCGCAGCCCTGCCGAAAAACACACATAAAAAAACAGCAGGCCGGGGCCTGCTGTTTCGGTGTAATGGTGCGCCCGGAGAGATTCGAACTCCCGACCGCCTGGTTCGTAGCCAGGTACTCTATCCAACTGAGCTACGGGCGCCAATTACATAAACTTGTTGTGCTGACTGTGTATGGTGCGCCCGGAGAGATTCGAACTCCCGACCGCCTGGTTCGTAGCCAGGTACTCTATCCAACTGAGCTACGGGCGCGCGGTACACAATCAACTTACTGCTAAATTTTACTGCATTTCCAGCGGCGGATGCTGAAAACCTGTCGAGTGGTGCGCCCGGAGAGATTCGAACTCCCGACCGCCTGGTTCGTAGCCAGGTACTCTATCCAACTGAGCTACGGGCGCCCTGCGACAGGAGCGGAATTATGCGGATGTCGGCGCGTACCGTCAACAGTTTTGTGAAAATTTTCATCCAACTGAATGAAAAAGCTGTCAGCTACGGCCTCCGGCGCCTTCAGCCACGCGAAATGATCGGCGCGCGTGCCCAATTCCTGCGCGGACAGCACGCGCAGCTGCGCGTCCACATTCGGCAGCTTCGCCAGCAGCGTCTGCATCGATCCGGTCGGTGCCAACCAGTCGTGCTCCATCAATACGGCCTGTGCGCTGCCATGCACGCGCGCCATTTGCGCATCGAGGTCTTCGTTCATGCCGGCCGCGGCGTAGTGGTTGTTCAGGCCAACGCGTGCCCAGTCGGCAATCAGCCCGCGCGCTTCGGTGCCACCAAAGCCGAGGCGCCGCCCATGCAGCACGCCCTGGCGTTGCGCGATCCACGGCAGGAAACGATAGACCAGCGGCAGCAGCCAGCCGCGCGGTGGTGGGAAGCCACGCCAGAACGGTGAGCCGCTGGCCGCCAGCCACAGCCGGTTGAAGTGCTGCGGGTTGCGGCCGGCATGCACGCAGGCCAGCTGCCCGCCCAGACTGTGTCCACCGATGATCCAGGGCAGGGCGTCGGTGGCGTCATCGGCTGCGGCCAGGACGGCCTGGCTGGCCGGCAGATCCTGTTCGAGTACTTCGCGATAGCCCCAGTCCTGCGTGCGCGAGGGGCGCAGTGAGCTGCTGCCGTTGCCGCGCCACTCATGCAGGTAGACCGCCACGCCCTTCGCCGCCAGCGCCAATGCCAGTGGCAGGTAGTGACGCGCGGCCACGCCCAGCGCTGGCAGCCACAGCAGGCGCGCGATGGGCTGTGCGGGCACGCAGGCGATCACTTCGTAGCGATGGCCATCAGTGCACTGCACGGCAACGACGTCCGGTGCGAGACTCATGCGTGCGGTGCCGCGCCGAAGTGATCGAGTACCAGCACCTCGCTGCGGCCAGGCGCGTAGCCCTGCTGCAGGCCGCGCGCAACGTAGTCGATGCCGGCTTCGCAGGCATTGGCCAGGCTCAGGCCGTTGCACAGCTGCGCGGCGATGGCCGAGGCGAGCGTGCAGCCTGTGCCATGTGCGTCCAGCGGCAGGCGGGCGTGGATGAATTCTTCGCTGCTGACGCCGTCGAAGTAGCGATCGATCACGCGGTTGCCTTCCTGCAGGTGGCCGCCTTTCAGCAGCACCGCACCGGCACCGAGATCGAGCAGGGCAGAGGCAGCCTGTTCGGCGTCATCGCCGTTGCCGATCTTCCGGCCGATCAGGAGTTCTGCTTCCGGGGTATTGGGTGTAACCAGCGTCGCCAACGGCAGCAGGCGTTCGCGCATGGCCTTGAGCGCACTTTCCTCCAGCAGGCGCGCGCCGCTGGTGGCGACCATCACCGGGTCCAGCACCACGTGCGGCGGGCGATGCTTTTCCAGTGCGTCGGCGACCGCATGGATCACCTCGGCGTTGGCCAGCATGCCGAGTTTCACGGCATGGATGTCGAAGTCATCGAAGCAGGCTTCGATCTGCGCCTGCAGGAATGCGATCGGTGGCACATGCACGGCGGTGACGCCACGGGTGTTCTGTGCAGTCAGCGCGGCGAACACGGCCAGGCCATGCACGCGGTGCGCGGCGAAGGCCTTGAGATCGGCAGGGACACCGGCGCCACCGCCGGAGTCGGAGCCGGCGATGGTGAGGGCGGAAACGGGAGTGGTCGGGCTCATCAGTTGATTGTGCCGTGGTCCCGCAGGGGAAGGTAGATCCACGCCATGCGTGGATGTCCTTGATTCAATGCCGCCAGCGCGCCCACTGCTGGTACACCACATACCCCAGCCCGGTCAGGCCGGTCAGCAGGGCGGGGGCGAGCAGGGCGTCGTATTGCCAGCGCATGAACAACCAGGCGCCGAGGATGCCGCCGCCGAGGAAGCCGCTGATGATCAGGCCGCTGAGGGTCAGCCGTCGAACCTGCAGCGGCAGTCCACGCAGCAGGTGGCCCAGGCCGATGCCGAGGTCGGTGAACATGCCGCTGAGGTGGGTGGTGCGCACCACCGCGCCACTGAAGGTGGTGGCCATCGCGTTCTGCAGGCCGCAGGCCATGGCGGCGGCCAGTGCGCCCCAGATCTGATGCTGTTCGAACAGCGGAATGGCCACCAGCAGCAGTGCCGATTCCAGCGCCAGCGCGACGCCGTAGCGGCGGCCCAGCTGCAATGCGCTGTCCTGGATCAGCAGGCCGCTGAGCATCGCGCCCAGCGAGAACGCGATCAACAGTCCCCATAGATGGCTGACTGCGCGCCAGTCGCCCTGGGCCAGCGCCATGCCGAGCTGGCTGGTGCTGCCGGTCATGTGGCTGACCGCCTGGTGCTCGAAACCGAGGAAGCCGACCACGTTGACCATCCCGGCCACGCACGAGAGCGCGACCGCGCCGATCCAGACCCAGGTGGGCAGGCGTATTCCCATCGGCGGGGCCCCTCAGGGCCCGCCGAAGCCGCCGTTGAACTGCAGCTCGCTGAAGGTGTTGCTGGCCGGGTCGAATACCGCGCCCCAGAACTGCGTGCCGCCGTCACAGACGCGGATCGCTTCCCGTGCCGGGTTGATGCCGCTGTCGTCGGGCAGATGGAAGGCGTTGATGTAGATCAGCCGCTTGCCGGTGCTTTCGATGCCGACGTATTGGCGGTCGAAGTCCAGCACCTTCGGTACCTGTGATTCCAGCGACGACAGCTGCGCTTCCAGTTGGTCGATCTGCTGCCGGCTGGGTGCCCAGTAGCCGCTGACCCGCCCGGCCTCGCGGCCGGGACTGGCGCGCGAGCAGGTGTCGAGCACCTGCGCGGCGATGATCGGGCGGGTGACCACCCAGGATTGGCCGGTACGCTCGGCGGTCGGCACGCTGGCCGGGCCGCGCGTGGTGGTGCAGGCCCCCAGGGCGGCTGCGAGGGCGATCGCAGCCGTGGGCAGCAGCAGGCGGGTGCAGCGGTTCACAACACCTCCGAAGCGTAATCGGCCAGGCGCGAGCGTTCGCCTCGGCGCAGGGTGATGTGCGCACTATGCGGCCAGTTCTTGAAGCGATCCACCGCGTAGGTCAGGCCCGAGGTGGTTTCGGTCAGGTACGGGGTGTCGATCTGCTCGACGTTGCCCAGGCAGACGATCTTGGTACCGGGGCCGGCACGGGTGATCAGCGTCTTCATCTGCTTGGGGGTGAGGTTCTGCGCCTCGTCCAGGATCAGGTAGCGCGACAGGAAGGTGCGGCCGCGCATGAAGTTCATCGAGCGGATCTTGATGCGGCTGGCGAGCAGGTCATTGGTCGCCTGCCGCCCCCACGTGCCGCCTTCCTGGTTGTGCGTGAGCACCTCCAGGTTGTCGGTCAGTGCGCCCATCCACGGCGTCATCTTCTCTTCCTCGGTGCCGGGCAGGAAGCCGATGTCCTCGCCGACGCTGACCGTGGCGCGGGTCATGATGATCTCGCGGTAGCGCTGCTGGTCCATCGTCTGCGCCAGGCCGGCGGCCAGCGCCAGCAGGGTCTTGCCGGTGCCGGCGGTGCCCAGCAGCGTCACGAAGTCGATCTCCGGATCCATCAGTGCGTTGAGCGCGAAGTTCTGCTCGCGGTTGCGTGCGCTGATGCCCCACACGGCGTGGCTGCCGTGGCGGAAATCATCGACCAGTGACAGCACCACCTTGCCGTCGCCGACCACGCGGCTGACGCGCAGCTCGACTTCATCTTCGCCAGGCAGATAGACGTACTGGTTCGGGTACCACTCCTCGCCATCCTGCGCCAGGATTTCGTAATGCGTGCGGCCCTTGTCGCTCCAGCTGCGCAGGTCATCGCCGTGGCGCTTCCAGAAATCTTCCGGCAGCTCGGTGGCGCCGGTGTAGAGCAGGCTGAAATCGTCCAGCGCGCGGTCGTTCTCGTAGTCCTCGGACACGATGCCGGCGATCGCGGCCTTGATCCGCAGGTTGATGTCCTTGGAGACGAACACCACCGGCAGGTCCGGGGTTTCTTCCTTCAGTGCCAGGATCGCGCCGAGGATGGCGTTGTCCGGGATGACCTTGCCGAAGCTCTTGCCGGCGTCGAAATGGCTGGTCTGGAAGCGCAGCTTGCCGGCGCTCTGCTTGCCGCGCAGCTGCAGGCCATTGGGACGCTGCAGTGGAATGCCGTCGGCCAGGTTGTCCAGGCCGGATTCCTGCACCAGCTCGTTGAGGAAGCGGCTCACCTGGCGGGCGTTGCGGCTCGCTTCGGAGGTGCCCTTCTTGCCGTTGTCCAGCTCCTCGATCACCTGCATGGGCAGGTAGACGTCGTGCTCCTCGAATTTGAACAGCGCGGTGGGATCGTGCATCAGCACGTTGGTATCCAGCACGTAGATGCGCTTGCCTCGGGTCATCGTCGATTCCTGGTTACGGACAGGGAAAAACCACCACGGCCTGCTGCGGGGCAGGGTGATGGCAGACACAGTAGGCAGTGGGACTCACTTGGACTGGGAGGCCTTCAGTTCGGCGAGAACGGCATCGGCATGGCCGGCAACCTTGACCTTGCGCCAGGACTGCACGATGCGGCTGTCGGGGGAAATCAGGAAGGTGCTGCGTTCGATGCCACGTACCTGCTTGCCGTACATGTTCTTCATCTTGATCACGTCGAAGGCGCTGCACAGCGCTTCGTCGCCATCGCTGACCAACGGGAAGTTGAAGCCCTGCCTGGCACAGAAGTTGTCGTGCGACTTCACCGAGTCGCGCGAGACACCGAGTACCACCGCGCCTGCCTTCTTGAATTTCGGCAGCAGTGCGTTGAAGTCGATGCCTTCGGTGGTGCAGCCGGGGGTGCTGTCCTTGGGATAGAAGTACAGCACCAGCCAGTGGCCGGCGTAGTCGCCGAGAGTGGCCTGTTCGCCACCGGACAGCGCCAGCGGCAGGGAGAGGTTGGTGCTGTCCAGGGTATCGCCGTTGTTCATGAGGTCCTTCTGTCGAGCCTGGGTTCTTTCTACGACAATTGCATGAAACGCCACGCGCCCGTGAGAGGCGCGCGAAGAATCAGAATTTCATCGGGTCCATGATCGCGTCCAGGTTCAGGTGGTCGCAGAATTCAAGGAAATCGTCGCGCAGCGCGGCGATGTGCATGTTGGCCGGCACGCCAATGGTGACCTGCGCGCTGAACATCTCCGCACCGGTCTGCATGGCGCGGTAGCGCGTGCTCTGCAGGTTCTCGATGGTGATGCCCTGGCGGTCGAAGAAATCGGCCAGCTGGAACAGGATGCCCGGCTTGTCGGCGGCGATCACTTCGACGATGTACGGCAGCAGGTTGGACTGCGCCTGTTTGGCGGCGGTGCGGTACCAGACCAGTTTCAGGCCCTCTTCGCGCTCCAGCCGGGTCAGCATCGCTTCCAGCTTGGCCACCGAGTCCCAGGAGCCGGTGGCCAGGGCGGTGACCGAGACATCGCGGCCGACCGTGGCCAGGCGTGCGTCCACCAGATTGCAGCCGCTGTCGGCAATGCGGCGGGTGACGGACAGCAGGGGGGACTCCGGATGCGTCGTGTAGGCGTTGATCAGGAGGTGGTTTTCGCTCGGCGCGGGGCGCGGGGTGGTGTCGGTCAAGGCGATTCCGGGTAATGCATGCGTTAGTCTGAATGCCCGCCAGAGGCGGGGATCCACCGGTGTCCAGCATACTTGCCCGTGCTTTCGCGCCGCAAGTAACATTCAGGTCGCCCCCGGCCTTTCGTGGCGGGCGTTTTCCCTTTCCAGCCAAGAGCAGCACGTCCTTGTCCCTTTCCGGCCTCATCACCGCGCTGGCGACCCCGTTCCGGGCCGACGGCGCCCTCGATCCCGACGGTTGGCAGCGCCTGCTGCACCTGCAACTGGAAGGTGGCGTCCATGGCGTTGTCGTAGCCGGCTCGACCGGTGAAGCAGCGACCCTCACCGATGCCGAGTACGACCTGCTGCTGGCTAGCGCGGTCGAGCGCATCGGCGGCCGCATCCCGGTCATGGCCGGTACCGGCCTGTCGGGCACCGCCAAGACCATCGAACAGACCCGCCGTGCCGCCGCGCTTGGCGCCAGCCACGCGCTGGTGGTCACCCCGCCGTACGTGCGGCCGACCCAGGCTGGCCTGATCGCCCACTACCGCGCGGTTGCCGACCAGGGCGGGCTGCCGGTCGTGCTGTACAACGTGCCCGGCCGTACCGGGTGCGACATGCAGCCGGAGACCGTGGCCGAACTGGCCAGCCATCCCAACATCGTCGGCATCAAGGAGGCGGTGGGTGACACCGGCCGGGTGCAGGCGCTGCTCGCCCTGCGCAGCCCGCAGTTTGCCGTGTTCAGTGGCGACGACGGTACGGCCGCGCGCTCGATCCAGGCCGGTATCGATGGCCTGATCTCGGTCGGCTCCAACGTGCTGCCCGGAGCCTACCGCCGGATGTGCGAGCTGGCTGCCGCCCACGACCACGAAGCCACCGGGTCCTGGGATGCGCGCCTGCAGCCGTTCCATGATTTCTGCGGCGTTGAGCCGAACCCGATTCCGGTCAAGGCGTTGCTGCGCCGTATCGGCATCGGTCACGACCTGCGCCTGCCGCTGCTGCCGCTGTCGGTGGCGCACCATCCGGCGGCCGATCACCTTGCCGGCGACGTCGCCGCCCTCGAAGCCCTTTCCAGCCACTGACCTTCCGTCTTGGTCTGACCCAGGAGATTCACATGCGTCAATCCGTATCCACCGTCCGCGTGCTGTCCTACGCCCTGCTTGCGGTGGCCGTTGCCGCCGGCACCACCGGCTGCTTCAAGCGTGGCGTCAAGGGCGACTACGCCCTGGCCCCGGAAATGCGTCCGCTGGAAGTGCCGCCGGACCTGAACCTGCCCAACGCCACCAGTGACAACAAGGTGCCGACCCTTGCCTCGGCGACCAAGCCGGCGGCCCCGGTGGCTGCGGCCCCGGCCGTGGGCAACACCGGTTTCACCATCGCCGGCGGCAAGGACGAGGCTTTCGCCAAGGTCGGCACCGCGCTGGAAGGCGTGGAAGGCGTGACCATCGCCAGCCGCGCGCAGCTGCTGGGCTCGTATGACGTGGCCTACGAAGGCAGCAACTTCCTGGTCCGCGTGGTCGCCGTCGATGCCGGCGCCTACATCTCCGCGGTCGACCCGCGTGGCCTGCCGGCCACTGCAGAAGCGCCGGTGAAGCTGATCGCCGCGCTCAAGGCAAAGCTGGCCCAGTAAGGGCCGGTCGGGTGGATGCGGGCCCAGGTCCGCACGTGCCCGGGTAGAGGGCGACCTTGGTCGGCGCTTCGGTGCCAACCAAGGTTGGCACCTACCGGATCCTGCTGTTGGCAGCTACCGGATCTTGCGGTTGGCACCGACCGGATCGCGCGGTTGGTATCTGCCGAGCAACGAAAAAGGGCGCCATAGGCGCCCTTTTCGTTGCGGCAAGAGGCGCTTCTCAGCGCTCCAGCAGCTTCAGCTTGTCCGGCTTGCCGTCCCATTCGCCGGCGTCGGCGGGCGGGTCCTTGCGCACGGTCAGTACCGGCCACTCCTTCGCCAGCTCGGCGTTGAGGGCGACGAAGCTCTCCTGGCCGGCAGGAACATCGTCCTCCGGGAAGATCGCGTTGACCGGGCATTCCGGTTCGCAGAGGGTGCAGTCGATGCACTCATCCGGGTCGATCACCAGGAAGTTCGGGCCTTCGTGGAAGCAATCCACGGGGCATACTTCCACGCAATCGGTGTGTTTGCACTTGATGCAGTTTTCGGTGACGACAAAGGGCATGGGCTGGGGGTGGATCGATTCCTGAACCCGCCAATTCTAGAACAGGTTGGCCCCCGGTGTCGGCGCGGGGCGGAAATCGGGCGTCTGGCAGGCGCGGCCGTGGTGGTCGTTGGCGGCAGGGTGAGGCCTGTGCGACGCTGCGGGTCAGCCGGCTGCGTTGGATGGCCGGACCCCTTCCCAGCAGGATCGTTCATGTCCCCAGCCCAGCCCAACATCGCCTCCCATGGCGGTGAGAACACTGCATTCATCGTCCTGATCAGCTGCGTGGCCACGCTGGGTGGATTCCTGTTCGGCTTCGACAGTGGTGTCATCAATGGCACGGTCGACGGCCTGCGCCAGGCCTTCAACTCCAGCGAGGCGGCGCTCGGTTTCGAAGTCGCCTCGATGCTGCTGGGCTGCGCGATCGGTGCCTTCCTGGCCGGCTGGCTTGGGGATCGCCTGGGCCGTCGTGGCGTGCTGATTGCCTCGGCACTGATGTTCCTGGTCTCGGCGCTGGGCGCCGGTGCCGCTCACGCCTCCTGGCTGTTCATCGCCGCACGGGTGCTCGGCGGCTTCGCGGTGGGCGCTGCCAGTGTGATGTCGCCGGCCTACATCGCCGAAGTGGCTTCGGCACGCTATCGCGGTCGCCTGGCCACGGTGCAGCAGATGGCGATCATCTGCGGCCTGTTTGCCGCCTTCCTCAGCAATTACCTGCTGGCCCGCGCGGCAGGGGCCTCCACCGAGCCATTGTGGCTGGGGCATGAGGCCTGGCGCTGGATGTTCTGGATGCAGGCGCTGCCGTCCGGGCTGTTCCTACTGTTGTTGCTGGTGATTCCGGAAAGCCCGCGCTTCCTGGTCCTGAAGGGGCGTCAGCAGCAGGCGAGGGCGGTACTGTCGCGGCTGTACGGCGAGGCGGCAGCGGCGACCAAGCAGGCCGAGATCGAAGCCAGCCTGGCCCAGGATCAGCACAAGCCGCGCTTCAGCGACCTGCGCGACACGGTCACCGGCAAGCTGCGCCCGATCCTCTGGGTAGGCATTGGCCTGGCCATGTTCCAGCAGCTGGTCGGCATCAACGTGGTGTTCTATTACGGCGCGGTGCTGTGGCAGGCGGTGGGCTTCTCGGAAAGCGACGCGCTGCTGATCAATGTGCTGTCCGGCGCGCTGAGCATCGGCGCCTGCCTGCTGACGGTGCTGCTGATCGACCGCATCGGGCGCAAGCCGCTGCTGTGGATCGGCTCGGTTGGCATGTCGGTGGCGCTGGTGCTGATGGTGGTGGCGTTTGCCAGCGGCAGCCTGGTCGATGGACGCCTGCAGCTGTCCGATGGCATGGGCCGGCTGGCGCTGGTCGCCGCCAATGTCTACGTGGTGTTCTTCAACATGTCCTGGGGTCCGGTGATGTGGGTGATGCTGGGCGAGATGTTCCCCAACCAGATCCGCGGCCCGGCGTTGGCCGTTGCCGGTGCGGCGCAGTGGACGTCGAATTTCGCGATCACCGTGACCTTCCCGATGCTGCTGGCCGGCATCGGCCTGGCCGGGGCCTACGGCATCTACGCTGTCGTTGCGATCCTCTCGATCTTCTTCGTGGTCCGTTACGTGCGCGAGACCAAGGGCAAGGAGCTGGAGCAGATGGAAGGCTGACGGCCGGCCTGTGTTTCAGCGCCTCCTTTCTCCGTGGGGAGGCTGCAGGCCAGCCGATCCAGGACACGCCGTAAACCCATCCATGGGGGCTCGATGGCGCCTTGCTCGCGTGCGCTGTCCTGCGCACTCGGCAAGACCAGGGTTGGGCTCCTTGCCCAACCCGTCGGGCGCATGCGCCCAACCCATGGCGCCAACGGTCCTGGATCGGCTGGCCTGCAGCCTCTCGACACATTGCGGGTGGCGGACGCAGGTCTGCGCGTCGGGATTGAATTGGCTGCGGAGGAGCGAGGCTGTTCGTGCCGCCGTCGCGGGAAATCGTCTGGAGGGGGGGGGCCGCCCCCTCCCACGCAGGAACAGGAAGGCGCTACTGCGACCAGGCCGACCGATGCCAATGCAATCCCCGGAAAACAGAAAAGCCCGCACAAAGGCGGGCTTTTTCGGTTCCTGCTGCGGCGACTGGCGCTCCCTAGGGGACTCGAACCCCTGTTTTAGCCTTGAGAGGGCCACGTCCTAACCACTAGACGAAGGGAGCGTAACTGTGTCGCTGCCGAGGCAGGAGCGCTAGTATATGCACCTCGATGCCATTGGGCAATCCCGAAACTTCAACCGGAAGCGCCAACATCATTTCCTCTGCTACATCACCGTTCAGCCTGCGCGTCATCCCGCGCGACCAGCACACGATCTCCCGCAAGGACATCAGCCCGAACGCCCTGCGCGTGCTTTATCGCCTGCGCGATGCCGGCTTCGGCGCCTACCTTGTCGGCGGCGCGGTGCGCGATCTGCTGGTCAATGGCCAACCCAAGGATTTCGACGTGGCCACCGACGCCACGCCCGAACAGGTCAAGCAGCTGTTCCGCAACTGCCGCCTGATCGGTCGCCGGTTCCGCCTCGCCCACGTCGTGTTCGGCCGCGAGATCATCGAAGTCGCCACCTTCCGTGCCAACAGCGATGACGGCAGCGGCGACCGCGAGATGGAAAACGGCATGCTCGTGCGCGACAACGTGTACGGCACCATCGAAGACGACGCCATCCGCCGCGACTTCACCTGCAACGCCCTGTACTACGCCATCGAGGACTTCTCGGTGCGCGATTACACCGGCGGCTTCGAAGACGTCCAGGCGCGCCTGATGAAGCTGATCGGCGACCCCGAGCAGCGTTATCGCGAAGATCCGGTGCGCATGCTGCGTGCGGTGCGCCTGGCGGCCAAACTCGGCTTCCAGATCGAAGAGGGCACCGCCGCGCCGATCCCGCACCTGGCGGGCCTGCTCAACGAAGCCGCACCGGCGCGCCTGTTCGAGGAAGTGCTCAAGCTGTTCCTGTCCGGGCACGGCGTGGCCAGCTTCGAAGGCCTTGAGCGCTACGGCCTGCTGGACGTGCTGTTCCCTGAAAGCGCCAAGGCGCTGAAGTCCAACCGCACCGGCGCGCTGCGCCGCATGCTGGTGGAGGGCCTGGCCAACACCGATGCCCGCGTGGCCAACGATGAACCAGTCTCGCCCGCGTTCCTGTTTGCGCTGCTGCTGTGGCCGGCGTTCTGCCGGGCCCAGGCAACCCTGCTCAAGCAGGGCGTGGCACCGGAAGAGGCGCAGCGCCGTGCCGCCGATCGCGTCACGGTGCAGCAGCTGAGCACCATCGCGCTGCCGCGCCGCTTCTCGCTGCCGATGCAGGAAATCTGGCTGCTGCAGTCGCGCTTCAGCTCGCGCCAGCGCAAGCGCGTGTTCCGTACCCTGACCCATCCGCGCTTCCGCGCTGCGTTCGACTTCCTCAGCCTGCGCCAGGTGGCCTCGGCCGAGCACGCCGCCGATGTCGAGTTCTGGCGTGAGGCGCAGGCGCAGTCCGGTCGTGAGCTGGAGTCGTCGCTGGACGTGATGCACAGCGAAGAGGGGGATGACGAGAGCGGGGCACCGCGCAAGCGCCGCCGTCGCCGCCGTCGTCCGGGTGCCCCGGCCGGTGCGGCTGGCGAGTAAACGATGACCCTTGCCTGGATCGGCCTCGGCGCCAACCTTGGCGACGCGGCCGTCACCGTCGGCGCGGCGATTGCCGCGCTCGACGGCCTGCCCGATACCCGCCTGCGCCGAGCCTCAAGGCTGTACGCCACGCCGGCCTGGGGCAATGAAGACCAGCCGCCGTTCGTCAACGCGGTGGCTGCGGTCGAGACCACGCTGCCCGCCGATACGCTGCTGCAGGCGATGCTGGCGCTGGAGCAGCGTTTTGGTCGCGTACGCGATCCGGCGGTGCACTGGGGCCCGCGCGCGCTGGACCTGGACCTGCTGCTGTATGGCGCGCAGGTGCTCGACCAGCCTGGTCTGCAGGTGCCGCATCCTTACCTGCACGAGCGTGCCTTCGTGTTGGTGCCGCTGGCCGAAATCGCGCCGGATCTGGCCATTCCCGGCCATGGCCGCGTGCGGGATGCAGTGATGCGGGTGGATGCCTGCGGGATTGCGCCGATAGGGTGATAATGCCCGGGTTATCTCCCCCGGTTATCAGCACATGAGCACCCACGCAGACAGCAAGCCCTGGACCGTTCCCGCCCTGGCCGAGGCCAAGCGCAATGGCCAGAAGCTGGTCATGTTGACCGCCTACGACGCCGGCTTCGCCCGCACTTTCGATGCCAACGGCGTCGACCTGATCCTGATCGGCGATTCGCTGGGCATGGTCGTGCAGGGCCATGATTCGACCTTGCCGGTGACCGTGGCCGACATGGTCTACCACACCCGCGCCGTGGCCCGCGTGCTGCAGCGTGCGTTGCTGGTGGCCGACCTGCCGTTCGGCGCCGATGCCACCCCGGAGCGCGCGCTGGATGCCTCGTTGCAGCTGCTGCAGGCCGGCGCCGAGATGGTCAAGATCGAAGGTGCCGGCTTCAAGGTCGACATCATCCGCTACCTGGTGGAGCGCGAGATTCCGGTCTGCGCGCATCTGGGCCTGACCCCGCAGTCGGTGCTGCGACTGGGCGGCTTCAAGATCCAGGGTCGTGGCGATGCCGCGCGCCAGCTGGTGGAAGATGCCAAGGCTGTGGCCGCTGCCGGTGCCAGCATCATGGTGCTCGAATGCGTGCCGACTCCGGTCGCCGCCGAAGTGACCGCTGCGGTGGATGTGCCGACCATCGGCATTGGCGCAGGCCCGCAGTGCGATGGCCAGGTGCTGGTGCTGCATGATTTCCTCGGCCTGGACAGTGGTCATCGCCGTCCCAAGTTCGTCAAGGATTTCCTTGCCGAAGGCGGTTCGGTGGCCGGTGCCACCCGCGCCTATGCCGACGCGGTGCGCGACGGCAGCTTCCCCGACGAACAGCACGCCTACGCCCAATGATCCAGACCTTCAACGAGCTCGGCGCACTGCGCGGGCAGATCGCCCAATGGAAGCGCGAGGGCCTGCGCGTGGCGCTGGTGCCGACCATGGGCAACCTGCATGGGGGCCACCATTCGCTGGTGACCCTGGCCCGCCAGTACGCCGACAAGGTGGTGGCGAGCATCTTCGTCAACCCGACCCAGTTCGGGCCGAACGAGGATTTCAGCCGCTACCCGCGCACGCCCGAGGCCGACGTGGCCGGGCTGGAGCAGGCCGGCTGCGATGCGGTGTGGCTGCCCAGCGTCGAGGTGATGTACCCGCTGGGGGTGGACAAGACCACGCGCATGCACGCGCCGGGCGTGAGTGAAGTGCTGGAAGGCGCCAGCCGTCCGGGGCACTTCGATGGCGTGTGCACGGTGGTGGCGCGCCTGTTCCTGCAGGTGCAGCCGGATGTGGCCGTGTTTGGCCGCAAGGACTACCAGCAGCTGGCCGTCATCAAGCAGATGGTGGCCGAACTGTCGTTCCCGATCCAGATCGTCGGCGCGGACATCGTGCGTGACGACGATGGCCTGGCCAAGAGCTCGCGCAACCAGTACCTGAGCGCCGAACAGCGCCCGGTCGCGACCAGCATCCACCGCACCCTGCTGGGCATGCGCGAGGGTTACGTGGCTGGCCAGTCGCGCGCGCAGATCGAGGCCGACGCAACGGCCGCGCTGCAGGCGGATGGTTTCCAGGTCGACTACGCCGTGTTGCGCACGCCGGAACTGGCCGAGCCGACCTTCGACGGCGGTGGCCGCGTGGCGCTGATCGCCGCACGCCTGGGCAGCACGCGCCTGATCGACAACCTGGAGTTCTGAGCCGCATGCGGCTCCGGGGCGCCCGCAACGGGCGCCTCTCGACTTCCCACGGACGGGAGACCGGAAATGAAGACCCCCAGCACCGATACCGGCCGTCTTGCCCAGGCCTCGATCCTGGCGGTGCTGGCCGCCGGCATGCTGCCGGCCCAGTTGTTTGGCGGCCTGTTGTTCGCGCTTGAATTCCGGCGCACGCCGATGCCTGCGCTCACCGGCGGTGGGCTGATGTTCGTGTTGGCCGTGTGCAATGCGATCGCGGTGTTGCTGCCGATGGCGCTGATCCTGCAGTCTCAACAGCGGCTGCGCCGGACTGGATTCGTGCTGGTCGGCTTCGGGTTGGGCGCGCTGGCCATGGCCACCTGCACCTGGCCGGGCGCGGACAATGGTCCGCTGCTGCAGCGCCTGCGCTATGTCGACACCTTCGACGTGATCAGCTATGCCTTGCAGGTGCTGGCCGCAGGTGGCTTCGGCCTGGTCGCCGGGCTGGCCTTCCATACGGTGTTCCGGCTGTCTCTGGAGGGCAGTTCCGGGCATGCCGCGCCGCCGCCGCCGGGGGAGGGGGCCTGAACAGCCTTCAGCGTCCTGCTGCGGCCCCCTGACGATGGCCAAGCGGGTGCTAGAATCCGCTCTTTCCTTTGCCGTTGCAGCGCCCCCATGCACCTGTCCCTGCTCAAGACCAAGATCCACCGCGCCACCGTCACCCATTCCGAGCTGAACTACGAAGGCTCGATCGCCATCGATGACAACCTGCTGGCTGCCACCGGCATCCGCGAGTTCGAGCAGGTGCACATCTGGGACGTGACCAACGGTGCGCGCTTCTCGACCTACGCCATCCGCGCCGAAGCCGGCAGCGGCGTTGTCTCGCTCAACGGTGGTGCTGCGCGCCACGTGCAGGTCGGTGACATCATCATCATCGCCGCGTTCGCCAGCATGACCGAGCAGGAAGCTGACAGCTTCAAGCCGAAGCTGGTGTACGTTGATGGCAAGAACCAGATCTCCCACACCAACGACACGATCCCGACCCAGGCCGCATGACAACGAACAACGGATTCGACTCGCTGCATTCCCACGCCCAGCGCCTGAAGGGCGCAAGCATTCCCAGCCTGCTCGCCGCCGAACCCGGCCGCGTGCAGGACTTGGCGCTGCGGGTCGGTCCGTTGTATGTCAATTTCGCGCGGCAGAAATACGATGCCGCGGCGTTGCAGGCCCTGCTCACGTTGGCCGCCGACCGTGATGTCGGTGGTGCCATCACCCGCTTGTTCCGTGGCGAGCAGGTCAACCTGACCGAAGGTCGCGCCGCGCTGCATACCGCGCTGCGCGGCGACGTGGTCGATGCGCCGGTGGCGGCCGAGGCCTATGCCACCGCGCGCGACATCCGCCAGCGCATGGGCGTGCTGGTGCGTGCGCTGGAAGACAGCGGCGTCACTGACGTGGTCAGCGTCGGCATCGGTGGTTCCGATCTCGGTCCGCGCCTGGTCGCCGATGCGTTGCGCCCGGTCACCGGCGCGCGCCTGCGCGTGCATTTCGTATCGAACGTGGACGGCGCCGCCATGCAGCGCACGCTGGCCACGCTGGATCCGGCGAAGACCGCCGGCATCCTCATCTCCAAGACCTTCGGTACGCAGGAAACCCTGCTCAACGGCCAGATCCTGCACGACTGGCTGGGTGGCAGCGAGCGCCTGTACGCGGTCAGTGCCAATCCGGAACGTGCCGCCAAGGCCTTCGCGATCGCTGCCGATCGCGTACTGCCGATGTGGGACTGGGTCGGTGGCCGTTATTCGCTGTGGTCGGCCGTTGGTTTCCCGATCGCGCTTGCGATCGGCTTCGAGCGCTTCGAGCAGCTGCTGGACGGCGCCGCGCAGATGGATGCGCACGCGCTGGATGCACCGCTGGAGCGCAACCTGCCGGTGCTGCACGGCCTGACCGACATCTGGAACCGCAACCTGCTGGGCCATGCCACGCACGCGGTGATGACTTACGACCAGCGCCTGGCGCTGCTGCCGGCCTACCTGCAGCAGCTGGTGATGGAAAGCCTGGGCAAGCGCGTGCAGCGTGACGGCCAGCCGGTCACCACCGACACCGTGCCGGTGTGGTGGGGCGGCGCGGGCACCGATGTGCAGCACAGCTTCTTCCAGGCACTGCATCAGGGCACCAGCATCGTTCCGGCAGATTTCATCGGCTGCGTGCACAACGATGATCCCTACACGATCAATCATCAGGCCCTGCTGGCCAATCTGCTGGCGCAGACCGAAGCACTGGCCAATGGCCAGAGCAGCGACGACCCGCACCGTGATTACCCGGGCGGCCGCCCGAGCACGCTGATCCTGCTCGACGCGCTGACCCCGCAGGCGCTGGGTGCGCTGATCGCCATGTACGAACACGCCGTGTACGTGCAGTCGGTGATCTGGAACATCAATGCCTTCGACCAGTTCGGTGTCGAGCTTGGCAAGCAGTTGGCCAGTGGCCTGTTGCCGGCGCTGCAGGGTGAGGATGTGGCGATTGCCGATCCGATGACCCGCGAGATCCTGGCGCAGCTGAAGGGCTGACCCGGGCTGCGGATGTGCCGGCGCCCGCCGGCCATCCGATGCCTCTGCGGTTGCCTTCGATCCGGTCGCGCAGGAATGGCGGTGCGGCCACTCATTCCACGTCACTTCCGTACCGCACGTGCAGCGTATTCGTGCGCCCTGCCGCAGCGCAGCTTGACGCACTTCACACGCGGATGCAGTGTGCACGGGCGGCTGTACCTGTCATCCAGTATCGCTCGCAGCATGATGTTGATGCCAGGGACTGGCCGTATCCGAAGGGACGTGGAATCGATCCATGTCCTCAACGCCTCATGTTGTGAATGACAGGAGATTGCGAATGGATCTGAACGACGATGTTGTGTCCGGCTGGCTCAATGGCTCGGACGATGTGGATGGGTGTGCCAACCCTGCGGGTTCGCTGTTCATCTACGGTGCGGCAGCCACCGAAGCGGCCCTCACCGGAGCTTCGGACACCATGATCACCGGGGGCACCAACGAGTGCACCACCACGGTATCGGTGATCAACCACTGCCTGTGTTGCTGATGTAACCCGAGCCGGCACGCAGAGGCATGCAGCTGCGTGCCGGCGACTGGAACAGACTCTCGATATCTCGCAGGGGGCGTAATGACCGCTTCTCCGGCTGCGGCCGCGTTTGCGTGCATCACCGAACATTTCCTTGCCCAGGCGCGCGCTGCGCTGGTTGCCGGCCTGCATGATCCCGCCATTGCTCTGCAGCCTGGCGAGCGCGATCTGCTGCATGCACGGGGCGATGCGGCACTGCGTGAGCATGCCCAGCTCAAGCTCAACCGCGTGCTGCTGCTGGAACTGCACGCCGCTGCGCGCAGCGGTGACATCGGCCCGCTTGACAGCGCTGGGGTGCTGGACGAATTCGTTGCCCTGGCCACCAGCGAGGGCTTCCGCACGCATCTGCAGCGACGCTATCCGGTGCTGCTGCCGCGCCTGACGCGCATGCTCGAAGGACAATGTGCGGCTGTGGTGGAGCTCGCTGTTCGCATCGGCAGCGATCGTGCGGCGCTGGCAGAGTTGCTGGGTGCGCCGGCGGGCACGCTGCATGCCGTTGCATTGGGACGCGGTGACCTGCATGGTGGCGGCCGGACTGTGGCACGGCTGCAGTTCGATGGCGGCACGGTGATGTACAAGCCACGCTCATTGCGCATCGATGCGACGCTTGATGGCCTGTTGTCCACGGTCTTCGGTGACGGCCCTGACCGCGTATGCGTGCCGAAGGTGATTGATCGTGGCAGCCACGGCTGGGCCGCCTTCGCCGCGCACCGCTACTGTGCCGATGACCTTGAACTGCGTGCCTACTACCGCGGTCTTGGCCATTGGTTGGCAATCCTGCGCCTGGTCGGTGGCACCGACATCCATCTGGAGAATCTGATCGCGGTCGGGCCGGTGCCTGTCGTGGTCGACGCCGAAAGCGTGTTCTCCCGGGTAATCGACATCGAGCCATCAGGGCTTGGCGATGCGTACGACACCGCCGTCAAGCTGATGCGTAATTCAGTGCTGCGTACCGGAATCGTGCCGTTCCGTACTGCCGGCCTGGGCATGGAAGGCGTGGATCTGTCCGCAGCCGGCGCACTGCCGGGCGAGCAGCCGCGGGTACAGGTGCCGGTGATTGTCGAGGATGGGACGGAACCGGCCCGCTTGGGCATGGTTGAGGCCGAGGTCTCCGTTGCGCAGAATCATCCCAGCGCGCAGCCTGATGTGTCGTTGTACTGGGATCACATCAGCGAGGGCTTCATCGACGCCAGTGGGCGCCTGCGCGCGCTCGATGCGAAGGGTGAACTGATGCCGCTCCTGGCGGCTTTCGAGGGCTGCCAGGTGCGCGATGTGCGGCGGCCGACCATGGCCTACGCCGAGCTCGGGCGGATGCTCTGGCATCCGGCATCGCTGCACAAGGAGGCCCAGGCGGTTGAACGCGCGATCGATCTGCTGGTGCGCAATGCAGCGGTGTCACCGGCTGCGCCATCGGACCTGGAAACCGTACGTGGAGAAGTGGACGACCTGCGCCACGGTGACATTCCGATCTTCACTTCACAGCTGGACGCGACCCGCATCCGCTCCATCGCCGACAACTGGCGTGCGATGCGCATCGACCTCGAAGACGTGACCATCCGCAGCACGTTGGTGGCCACCGACCTGAACCAGCACGCGCTGGCCCGCGCCGAGGCTCGGTCCGGCTATAGCTACGCCGCGCAGCAGCCTCGCGCGGACGATCTGGACCTGCGCCGACGAACGCTTGCGGCACACGCGGTGGAGAATCTTCTGCGGCTTGCCGTGCACGGTGAAGACGGTTCGATGACCTGGATCACGCCCGAGGTGACCCGCACAGGATGGACCGTCCAGCCGGTGCAGCCCGACCTGTATTTCGGGCTGGGAGGCATTGCGTTCGCACTGGCGGCCTACCGCCGGGAAGTGGAGCAGGGACGTGCCGATCCGGTGGCTGGGTTGGATCCGGCCATCGAAGGCGCCATTGCGGTGTTCCAGACCATGTGCGAGCGCCATCCCGCCGGGATCGATGGTGGTTTCGTCGGCTCGGGCTCGCAGATCTGGACCCTGCTGGCATTGCATGATCTGCTGCAGCGCCCCGCACTGCTCGCGCTGGCCGAGCGCTGTGCGGAAGGAGTGGAACGTCGTGGTTTCCAGGGGCCGGTGAAATTCGAACTGATTGATGGCGTGTCCGGCATGATCCTGCCGTTGCTGGCGCTGGCCGAGGCCACCGGCAGATCGCGCTGGCTGGAGTTGGCGGCTGCAGCCGGGCGCCGCATGCAGGAAGCAGCGATCGTCGATGCCGACGGCGCACGCTGGCCGACGCCACAGTTCCGCGAGCCGATCGGTGGCTTTGGCCACGGCGCGATGGGCATGGGCTGGGCGCTGGCACGGCTGGCGCGTTCGGATGCCGGCAGCGTGCCTGAGCGGGCCGCCTGGCGGCAGCTGGCCGAAGGAGCATTTGCGTTCCAGGCGGCGCTGTTCGAGACGCATACCGGACGCTGGCGCGATATCCACCTGGAGGACGGGCAGAAGAATTTCCCGACCTGGTGCCATGGCAGTGTTGGCATCGGTCTGGCGGCGGCGGATCTGTACGCCCGCACCGGCGATCCCGCGCAGTTGCGTGACATGCGGCGGGCTGTGGCCGACGCGCGCGGCAAATGGGGGTTCAGCCACACCCTGTGCCATGGCGATGTGTCCACCCGGGAGTTGCTGGTGCTGGCGGCTGCGCTGGATCCGGAGGGATGTCCCTATCCGCAGGACGAGGCCGCCATCGAGATCGTTTCTTCGATCGAGGAGCACCAGGGCATGGTCGGCGGGTTGACCCGCGCGGCCTTTACTCCGGGCCTGATGATCGGTCTGGCAGGGACGATCTATGGCTTCCTGCGCATGCATCCGGCCTGCACGCTGCCGTCGCCGCTGCTGCAGGAGACGGTAGCGGCGCGGGTCGATGCGTCGGCGTCGCGCTCCAGCGCCGCGCAGGACCGAGCGGTGCTGGCCGAGGTCTGAGCCGGACGGGTCCGGCGATCAACGGCTGGGATCGCGCTCCGGGCTTGGCCGCTTGGCCAGCTTGCGCTGCAGCGAACGCCGGTGCATGCCGAGCAGGCGGGCGGCTGCAGACACGTTGCCGCCGGTCTCGTGCATTGCCTGCTGGATGTGTTCCCACTGCAGGCGGCTGATCGGCGTCATCGCATCAGGCACTTCCATTTCACCATCGTCGGCCGGGCCGTCGTCTTCCTCGCCGAGCGCGCGCAGGATCATCGGCACCGTGGCCGGCTTCGGCAGGTAGTCGTCGGCACCAAGCTTGATCGCCTCCACGGCGGTGGCGATGCTGGCGTAGCCGGTCACCAGCAGGATGCGCATGTCCGCGCGCAGGGCACGCAGCGGCTGGATCAGTGCCAGGCCGGAATCGCTGCCCAGCTTCAGGTCGATCAGCGCGAACGCCGGCGGATGCTGGCGGGCCAGCGCCAGCGCACTGGCGGCATCCTGTGCGGTCTGCGTTTCAAGCCCCTTGCGGGCCAGGCTGCGCTGCAGGGTACGCAGGTACAGCTCGTCGTCGTCGACCAGCAGGCCCAGGGTGGAGTGATGAAGGCTCATGGGGTGTCCTCACGTGGGGTCAGCGGCAGGCGGAAGCCGACGCGGCTGCCGGCCCCCTGGGCCGGGCGCATCCACATCTCGCCGTCGAGGCGTTCGATGGTGGCATGGGACAGGGCCAGGCCGACGCCCATGCCCTCGCTTTTGCTGCTGCCGAACAGCTTGCCCGGCAGCACCGCGGCACGGGCGTCGAAGCCGTGGCCGTAGTCGCGGACTTCGCCGATCAGGTCGTCGCCTTCGATGCGCAGGTCCAGGTCCACGCGCGGCCGGCCGGCCTGCTCGCCGGCATCGGCGGCATTGTTGAGCAGGACCATCAGCAGATGGCCCACGCCCGGGTCGAGTGGCAGCCGCAGCGGCGCATCGTCATTGCGGTGCAGGTCGATGGTCGGCCGCACCAGGCGCCACTGTTCCAGTACCTGCTGGGCGCTGGAGTGGCTGCGACCCGGTGCATCGGCCGAGGCCGGTGCGGCCAGCGCCAGCACGCGCTCGCGGCACTGCACCAGCAGCTCGCGCAGGGTTTCCATGTCTTCGCGTACTTCGGGCTCTTCGCTGCGCTCGGCGACGTCATCGGCGAGCAGGGTCATGGTCGCCAGCGGCGTGTTCAGTTCATGCGCCACCGAGGCGGCATGGGTGGCCAGGGCGACGATGCCCTCGTTGCGGGCGAAGCGTTCGCGCAGGGCCGACAGTTCCAGTTCGCGCTGGCGCAGCGCCAGTGCCAGGCGGGTGGAAAAGGTCAGCACGACCGCTGCGGAAATCAGGAAATTGGCGACCACGCCCCAGCGGTTGAGGTCCTGGGCGCGGAAATAGCCATCCGGCAGCGACTGGCCGAAGATGCCGCTGGCGGCGTAGCCGAGCAGGCAGGCCAGCGCCACCGCCAGTGCCCAGCGCAGGGGCAGGGCGAACGCGGCGAGCGCGATCAGGATCAGGAACAGCGAACTGAACGGATTGGCCATGCCGCCACTCCAGCCCACCATCCAGGTCAGGATGATCACGTCCACCAGAATGTGGCCGAACGCGGTCAGTGGCGCGGTGTCGGCCGCCTCCGGGCGCAGCTGGGTGTAGATGTTGAACAGGGTCAGCACGGCCACGCCCGCCCACAATGGCAGTTGCGGCAACGGCAGGCCCAGCACCCAGGTGGCAACCAGGATGGTGGCGGCCTGGCCACCTACGGCAAGCCAGCGCAGGCTGCACAGGGTTCGGAGAAACGGGGCGTCGGGACCGGTCATTCACGCTCATCGTATGCGTTCACGCGTGACCGTGCCTGCGACAATCGGCCGCAGCCGTGCCGCCGGCTGAATGCGAGTCACCCGGAATGCGGAGGCGGGCGGTAGAATGCGCCCATGCACGACGCCGTTACCCGCCCGACGCCCCCTTCCGATGCCACTGCCTGGCCCCGCCGCCAGACCCATGCCGTCCAGATCGGCGGGGTCACCGTAGGCGGAGGCAAGCCGGTCGTGGTGCAGTCGATGACCAACACCGATACCTCCGACGTGGCCTCCAGCGTGAAGCAGGTGGCCGAGTTGTGGCGTGCGGGATCGGAAATGGTGCGGCTGACCGTCAACACCGTGGAAGCCGCTGCGGCGATCCCGCGCATTGTCGACAAGCTGGCGATGATGGGCATCGACGTGCCGCTGATCGGTGACTTCCATTACAACGGCCATCAGCTGCTGACCGCCGAACCGGCCTGTGCCGAAGCGCTGGCCAAGTACCGCATCAACCCGGGCAATGTCGGCTTCGGCAAGAAGAAGGACCTGCAGTTCGCCCAGCTGATCGAGTTCGCGATCCGCTACAACAAGCCGGTGCGCATCGGTGCCAACTGGGGCTCGCTGGACCAGGCCCTGGCGGCAAAGCTGATGGACGAGAACAACCTGCGTGAGCAGCCCTGGGACGCCGGCCGCGTGCTGCGCGAGGCGCTGATCCGCTCGGCGCTGGATTCGGCAGAGCAGGCGGTGGAGCTCGGCCTGCCGCGCGACCGCATCGTGCTGTCGGCCAAGGTCAGTGGCGTGCAGGAGCTGATCGCGGTGTACCGCGACCTGGCCCAGCGCTCGGATTTCGCCCTGCACCTGGGCCTGACCGAGGCCGGAATTGGCAGCAAGGGCATCGTCGCCTCGTCCGCGGCGCTGAGCGTGCTGCTGCAGGAGGGCATCGGTGACACCATCCGCATCTCGCTGACCCCGGAACCGGGCCAGTCGCGTACGCAGGAAGTGATCGTCGCCCAGGAGCTGCTGCAGACCACCGGCCAGCGCGCCTTCACGCCGCTGGTCACGGCCTGCCCGGGCTGCGGCCGCACCACCTCCGAGTTCTTCCAGGAGCTGGCCAAGGTGGTACAGAACCACGTGCGCGAGAAGATGCCGCTGTGGAAGATCCACCACCCGGGTGCGGAGAACATGACCCTGGCGGTGATGGGCTGCATCGTCAACGGACCGGGTGAGTCGCGCCATGCCAATATCGGCATCTCGCTGCCCGGCACGGGTGAAACGCCTGCAGCGCCGGTGTTCGTCGATGGCGAAAAGAAGGTGACCCTGCGTGGCGACAACATCGCCCAGGAATTCGTCGCCCTGATCGACGACTACGTCGAACACAAGTATGTCCGAAGCGCCGGATAAGCCTGCGATCCTCGCTGCACCGGAGTCCGCCTCCGGCTTCCGCCACTGGATGGCGCGCAATGCCTGGCGCCTGGTCCTGCTGTTCGGTGGCGTGCTGCTGCCGCTGGCCGGCTTCGTCGCCCTGGCTGACGAGGTGCACGAGTTTGAATCGTTCCATTTCGATGCGCCGCTGCTGTGGCAGATGCATGGCCTGCATTCGCCGCTGCTGGACCGCTTCTTCGTGCTCATTTCCAGACTGGGCTACGAATGGTTCCTGATCCCGGCCGACGTGCTGATCATCGGCGTGCTGCTGGGCTACCGGCGTTGGCGCGAGGCGACCTTCGTGGCGGTCAGCTTCGTCGGCTCGGCGCTGCTGAACATGGGCAGCAAGCACTTCTTCCAGCGCCAGCGCCCCAGCCTGTGGGAATCGATCGCGCCGGAATCGACGTTCAGCTTCCCCAGCGGCCATGCGATGGGCTCGATGACCCTGGCAGTGACCCTGGTACTGCTGGCCTGGAACACCCGCTGGCGCTGGCCGGTGCTGCTGCTGGCACCGGCATTCAGCCTGCTGGTCAGCGTGTCCCGGGTCTACCTGGGGGGGCATTACCCCTCCGATATCCTGGCCGGATGGTGTGCCGCGCTGGTTTGGGTGGTAGGGTGCTATCTGGTCATGTTCAGTCGCCGGCACCCATGGCGACGTCACGGCTCGCCGCCAGCGAAGGCCAGCGAAGCATCATCACAGGGGGATTGACGTGGATGGCCCTTGAGGGACGTCTACGTGATAGATCAGTTGTTTCGTTGCAGCAGGTTCTGCAAGACAGGGGGCAAGCACAACGCGCGGTAGTGTGATGCGCAAGGCGGATTGCCGGGGTCGCATTCCGAACGCGCTTGCAGGGGTATCGGCACCCTGCCTAGCTTGACCTGCAATGGCCGCATTCGAAGAGGTACGTGAATGACGATTCGAGTCTACCTGGTGGATGACCACGCGCTGGTCCGCACCGGGATGAAGATGATTCTGTCGGGGGAAACCGACATCGAGGTGGTGGGCGAAGCCGAGACCGGCGAAGACGCGCTGCGTGAAGTCCGCCAGCTGCTGCCCGATGTGGTGCTGTGTGACCTGCACCTGCCGGGTGTGAGCGGCATGGAAGTGACCGAGCGCATCGTGCGCAGCCACCGCAATACCCGCGTGGTGATCGTGTCGGTGCTGGAAGATGGCCCGCTGCCGAAGCGGCTGCTCGAGGCTGGCGCCGCCGGTTACATCGGCAAGGGCTGCGATGCGCAGGAGCTGTTGCGCGCGGTGCGTGACGTGGCCGGCGGCCGTCGCTACCTGGGCACCAGCATCGCGCAGAACCTGGCGCTGTCGACGGTGGAAGGCAACGGTTCGCCGTTCGACAGCCTGTCCCCGCGCGAGCTGGAGGTGGCGTTGCTGCTGACCCAGGGCCTGCGCCAGGAAGACATCGCGTGGCGGCTGAGCCTGAGTGCGAAGACGGTGAACACGCACAAGGCGCGGTTGTTCGAGAAGATGGGGATCCACGACAACATCGCGTTGGCGCGGATGGCCAGCCAGTACGGGCTGGTGGATCCGGCACGGCCGCTGTAAGGGTTTCGGCCAACGGCTGAGCCCCTCGCGGTGTGCGGCAGGATTCGTGGGGTTGGCCCTGCGGAGGGATTGCGCAGGGGACGCCGTGAATCCATCCCTGGAGGCTCGGGCGCGCCATCCATGGCGCTTACGCCCCTGCGCAATCCCTCCGCAGGGCCACGGACAGGTTCCGTGCGCGTCCACCGCGGAATGAAGAAGGAAGAGCAGGAGCGGGTCGCGCGCTGTGCGCGCTCGTCGCCCGGGGTCGGATCCCTTTCCCGGTGGGAAAGGGCTCTGACCCTTGATGATGCCGGAGCCGAGCGTGGGCTCGGCTCTACCCCTTTGTCGGGCTCAGTGGCCGCGCACGCGCTGGATGATCTTGGCGGCGTCGGTGGCACTGGCGCGCACCTTGTCCCATTCGCCGTTGGCGATCCAGTTGCCCGGCACCATCCACGAACCACCGATGCAGACCACGTTCTTCTGCTCGAGGTACTCGGCGGCGGTGTTTTCGGTGATGCCGCCGGTCGGGCACAGCTTGAGGTCGGCAACCGGGCCGGCCAGGCCCTTGATCATCGCCAGCCCGCCCACGGCGGTGGCCGGGAACAGCTTGCACACGCGGAAGCCGCGCGCATACAGCGACAGCAGCTCGGTCGGCGTTGCCGCACCCGGCACCACCGGCAGCGGCGCAGCGGCCAGTGCATCAGCCAGCGCCGGCGGCGTACCCGGGGTCACCAGGAAATCCGCACCCGCATCGATGGACTGCTGCATCTGCTCCACGGTCAGCACCGTGCCCGCACCCACCACCACGTCCGGCAGCTCACGCTTGAGCATCGCCAGCGCTTCCATTGCCACTGGCGTACGCAGGGTCAGCTCGATGGCCGGCAAGCCACCTTCCAGCAGCGCCGCGCTGACCGCACGCGCCTGGTCCAGCGTATGAATCGTCACCACCGGCAGGATGCCCGCCGCACGCAACAGCTCCGCCGCCTTCACCTGATGTTGTTCGATACCCATGCTTTTGCCCTTGCCTTTGCTCTTCTTGATTCAGTGGCCGCAGCGCAAATGACGCGCCGGGAATTGTCCAAGGGCAGTAGAGCGCCCTGGCCGGGACCGTGAGCGGCATGGATGCCGCGATCGAGCCCCCATGGATGGGTTTACGGCGTGTCCCGGCCAGGGCGCTCTACTGCCCAAGCCGGGAAGCCTGCCGCGGCTTTTCGCTTCAGGCGTCTTTCGCCTCATGCGGCGCCGCCGCCGCGGCATCGTGCCCCAACTCATACTCCGCGTCGTACTCCCACGGCCCACCATCAGCCGCCGCCGGCCCGCACGAAATCGAAATCGCACCCTGGTCGGCCGGACCCACCACACGACGGTTGATCGCGAACAGGTTGCGGCCCAGATCATGCGCGGCAGGCGCGGTGTTCGGCGCCAGCGGACGTGCAGCCCATTCGGCTGCGTCCACCAGCACTTCCAGCGTGCCGGCCTCGCCATCGAGGCGGATCATGTCGCCCTCGCGAACCTTGGCCAGCGGACCACCCCGCGCCGCTTCCGGCGTCACATGGATCGCCGCCGGAATCTTGCCCGAGGCACCGGACAGGCGGCCGTCGGTGACCAGCGCCACGCGCCGGCCCTGGTTCTGCAGCAGGCCCAGCAGCGGCGCCAGCGAATGCAGTTCCGGCATGCCGTTCGCACGCGGGCCCTGGTAACGCACCACCGCCACGAAATGCTCGGGCAACAGGCCGCCGGCATGCAGCTTGTTCAACACCTGCGGCGCATCGACCACCACCGCCGGTGCTTCGATCGTGCGGTATTGCGGCTTCACCGCCGACAGTTTGATCAGCGACTTGCCGAGGTTGCCGCGCAGCAGGCGCAGGCCACCCTGGTGTTCGAACGGATTGTCGACGCCACGCACCACCTCTTCATCGGCGCTGCGTTCCAGACCCGGCAGGTAGACCAGCTGGCCGTCGCGCAGCTGCGGCTCGCGCGCATAGTCGGTCATGCCGCCACGCGCCACGCTGACCAGGTCGCCGTGCATCAGGCCGGCCTTGATCAGTTCGCCGAACACGAAGGCCGGGCCGCCTGCTGCGGCGAAGCGGTTTACATCGGCTTCGCCGTTCGGGTAGACGCGGGCCAGCAGCGGAATCAGCCGTGACAGCTCGTCGAAGTCGTCCCAGGTCAGCACGATGCCGGCGGCACGCGCCACCGCGATCCAGTGGATGGTGTGGTTGGTCGAACCGCCGGTGGCCATCAGTGCGATGACCGCGTTGATGATCGCGCGCTCGTCGATGATCCGGCCCAACGGGCGGAAGTCGTCGCCGAGTGCCGTGATGTCGAGCGCGCGCTCGGTGGCTTCACGGGTGAGGGCGTCGCGCAACGGCGTGCCTGGATTGACGAACGATGCGCCCGGCAGCTGCACGCCCATCGCTTCCAGCAGCACCTGGTTGGAGTTGGCGGTGCCGTAGAAGGTGCAGGTGCCGGCGCCGTGGTACGACGCGGACTCCGCTTCCAGCAGTTCTTCGCGGGTGGCTTCGCCAGCGGCATAGCGCTCGCGCACTTCGGCCTTCTGCTTGTTCGGGATGCCCGGGGTCATCGGGCCGGCCGGCACGAACACCGCCGGCAGATGGCCGAAGGCCAGCGCACCGATCAGCAGGCCCGGCACGATCTTGTCGCACACACCGAGGTAGACAGTGGTGTCGAACATGTCGTGGCTGAGCCCGATC
Organism: Stenotrophomonas sp. 28608_Sma; assembly: GCF_056486185.1. NCBI lineage: Bacteria > Pseudomonadati > Pseudomonadota > Gammaproteobacteria > Lysobacterales > Lysobacteraceae > Stenotrophomonas > Stenotrophomonas sp. 28608_Sma. The sequence goes on from NZ_CM151308.1 coordinate 1,889,775, forward strand.
GCGGTGGCCTGCGCGATCACATCGCGCGAGAACAACGACAGTTCCATGCCGCCACGGCCCTGGGTGACGCCGTCGCACATCGCCGGCACGCCGCCGGCCACCTGTGCGGTGGCGCCCAGCTCGCGGGCGATCTCGCGGATCTGCTCGGGATAGGTCTCGAACGGCTGGTGCGCCGACAGCATGTCGTTGTAGGCGGTGATGATGCCGAGGTTCGGCGTCACGCCGCCGCGCAGGCGGCTCTTGTCGGTGCCGCCGCAGGCGGCGAACCCGTGGGCGAGGTTGCCGCAGCTCAGGCGGCTGCGGAACGGGCCTTCACGCAGGGAGGCGTCGATCGCGGCCAGGTAGGCGGCGCGCGAGGCGGCGCTGCGGCGGATGACACGCTCAGTGATGGCTTGCAGTTGCGGATGGAGGCTCATTGGCTACCGGCGTTCGTGGTGGCGAGAGGCAAGCGGCGGCACGGCGCCGCCGCCAACATCAATCAGCCCAGTGGACGCGCAGGCGCGCGCCGTCCAGGTTGATCGCATTGAGGATGGGGTACTGCTGGGCGTCATTGCTGTCCAGCGCCTGGCGCAGTACCTGCAGCTTCTGCTTGCCGCGCAGCAGCAGCAGGCGCTGGCGGCACTGGCGCAGGCCATGCGGGGTCAGCGTGATGCGCAGCGGCCACTGGTTCGCGCCCGGGCAGCCGGTGGCATCCAGCGCCGCATAGGGCAGGGTGCTTTCCAGTGCGCGGGCCAGGTCCTTCGAGCCGGGGAACAGCGAGGCGGTGTGGCCGTCGTTGCCCATGCCCAGCGCCACCAGGCTCGGCGGTTGGCTGTGCTGCGCCTGCAGGTTGGCGGTGTACACGCATTCCGGAAGCGGCTTGCCGATGCGCACCAGCGGATCGAAATGCGCACCCTCGGCGCGCTTGAGCAGATTCTCGCGCACCAGCCAGGCATTGCTGTCGCGATCCTGCGGCGACAGCCAGCGCTCATCGGCCAGGCTCACTTCCACGCGGTCCCAGTGCACGTCCAGTTCGGCCAGCGCCTGGTACACCGGTGCCGGCGTGGTGCCGCCGGACAACAGGATGCGGGCGCGGCCCACTTCGTTGATGTCGTGGTTGAGGGTCTGCGCCATCTCGGCGGCCACCGCCTCGATCCAGCCATCGGCATCGCCGTGCTGGATGAACTCGATGCGGTCGTCGTGGAAGGTGGTGGGGCTCATGCGGCAACTCCAGGTGCGTCACGTTCGGCGTCGGCGGCATAGGCGGCGGCGCCCAGCAGTCCGGCGTGGGGGTGCATCACGGCCAGCGAGGGCACCCGCGCCATGATCGAGGAGAAGCGGCCCTTGTGTTCGAAGCGCTGGCGGAACCCGGAGTGCTGCAGCGAATCGAGCATCTTCGGGGTCAGCCCGCCGGTCAGGAACACGCCGTCCCACGCGCCCTGGGTCAGCACCAGGTCGCCTGCGATGGCGCCGAACACGGCGCAGAACACATCGACGGTGCGCATCGCCTGCGGGTCACCGTGCAGGGCGCGGGCGGTCACGTCCACCGGCTGCAGTTGGCCCGGATCGATGCCGGCCATCTCGCATACCGCGCGATGGATGTTGACCAGGCCAGGGCCGCAGATCAGGCGCTCGTTGGAGACGCGGCCGAACTGTTCGGACAGGATCTCCAGGATGCGGATCTCCTCCGGGGTTCCCGGCGGGAAGCTGACATGGCCGCCTTCGGTTTCCAGCGGGTAGCAGCGGCCGTGGCGCAGGATCAGGCCACCGACACCCAGGCCCGTACCCGGCCCGATCACCGCGTAGTTGCGCGGCTGGCCGGGTTTGCCCGGCACCCAGGCGGCACCGCCGACCTGGACCACGTCATCGGGCTGCAGCAGCGAAATCGCCATCGCCTGTGCGGCGAAGTCGTTGATCAGGTGCAGTTCGTTGAAGCCGAGCATGGCGGCGGTGCGGCTGCGCGAGATCACCCACGGGTGGTTGGTGATGCGCGCTTCGTCACCGTCGACGCGACCGGCCACCGCGAACACGCCGCGGCTGGCCGTGGCGCCGATCTGTTCCAGATGGTGGCGCGCGGCATCACCCAGCGACGGGAACTCCGCCACCGCGTACTCGCGGATGCTGTCCTTCTGCAGCGGTGCGTCCTGCGAGGTGTCGGCCAGGGCGAAGCGGGCGTTGGTACCGCCGATGTCGGCGACCAGCACCGGCTGCGAGCTGGCACTCATGCCGACGCTCCGCTGTCCGGCGCGTCCACGCCCTGCGGCAGGAACTCGCCCGCGTTGGCCGGGCCCCACTGGCCCGCGGGGTAGGGTTCCAGCGGCAGCTTGGCATCCTTCCAGGCGTCGGCGACGCTGTCGATCCACGCCCAGGCGGCGCGCACTTCGTCATCGCGCACGAACAGCGTGTGGTTGCCGTTGAAGGCATCCAGGAACAGGCGTTCGTAGGCGATGCGGCGGTGCAGGCCAGTCGGCACCGACAGTTCCAGTTCCAGCGGATGCAGTTCCAGCGCGCCCCATTCCGGGCCGGCCAGGCTGCTCATCAGGCCCAGTTCGATGTTTTCCTGCGGCTGCAGCTGGAACACCAGGCGGTTCGGTGCGGCCTGCGCGCGCTGCGGGCGCTCGAACAGCCAGTGGGTGACCGGCTTCAGCGTGACCACCACGCGGGTGGTGCGTTCGGGCAGGCGCTTGCCGGTGACCAGGTGGAACGGCACGCCGCTCCAGCGCCAGTTGTCGATATGCGCGGTGACCCCGGCGAAGGTCTCCACGTCGCTGCCTTCCGGCGGCTGGTAGGCCTGGGCCGGCTGGCCGTTGATGGTACCGGCAGTGTAACGGCCACGGATGCTGTCACGCGCGGCGTGCCTGGCATCGAGCGGGCGCAGGGCGCGCAGCACCTTGACCTTCTCGTCGCGGATGCGGTCGGCCTCCAGCGAGGCCGGCGGCTCCATCGCCACCATGCACAGCAGCTGCAGGATGTGGCTCTGCACCATGTCGCGCAGCGCGCCGGAGCGGGCGTAGTAGGCGTCGCGGCCATCCACGCCTTCGCTCTCGGCCACAAGGATGTGCACCGATTCGATGTAGTTGCGGTTCCACACCGCTTCCAGCAGCGTGTTGCCGAAGCGCAGAGCGATCAGGTTCTGCACTGCGGCCTTGCCCAGGTAGTGGTCGAGGCGGAACACGCGGTCCTCGTCGATCCACTGGCCGATGGTGCTGATGATTTCCTCGGCGCTCTCGCTGTCGCTGCCGATCGGCTTCTCCAGCATCAGGCGTGCCGGTGCGGCGAGGGCGCCACCCTTGGCCAGGCCTTCGCAGGTGGAGATGTACAGGCCCGGCGGAATGGCCAGGTAGCTGACGCACTTGCGGTGCACCAGGTCGGAGACCGCGGCGGCAACCGAGTCGACGTCGCGCAGGTCCACCGAACGATAGTCGATGCGGCGCAGCAGGGCGCTGATGTCGTCCTGCGTGGCCATCGGCATTGCCTGCTGCAGGCGCGGCCGCAGGATGTCATGGAAGGCTTCGGTGTCATGCCCGGACAGGGCCAGCGCACGGATGCGGAAGTCCTCCGGCAGCAGGCCGTCGCCAAGCAGGCGAAGCAGCGAAGGGAACAGGTAGCGCTGGGCCAGATCACCTGTGGCACCGAACAGGAAGAGGGTGTCGTGCATCGCTCGAGTTTCAGATCCGGGTGACATCGTTGTCAATCGCTTCATGGCTGGGTTCGGGGGACATCCGCGCAACTGCCTGTCCGAGGTTCGTCAGGTGCGATCTCCGGGATAGCGGAAGACCGTTCCATTCGAAACCACTGCCTCGGCGGAACCTTCGTTCAACCGCCGACGCAGATCGGTGCGCACCGATCATCGGATAGTGCCACGTGAAAACGTTTACATGGCAGAATGGGCAACTGTATTCGATTGCAGTGCTCGCCGTCATGCGGCAGGCGCGCAATCATCACTGCCATCGGGAGGGCCGAGGCAGTCCCAAAAGACAGCCCGGCTTCGGGCGGACCGGATAGGTGATATGGCAAAAGTGCAGTTGCAGGGTGTGCGCAAGGTCTATGACAACGGCCAGGTCGCGGTGAAGGACGCCAGCTTCGAGGTCGCCGATGGCGAGCTGATGGTGCTGGTCGGTCCGTCCGGCTGTGGCAAGTCGACCCTGCTGCGGATGGTGGCTGGCCTGGAGGAGATCAGCGGCGGCACGCTGACCATCGGTGACCGCGTGGTCAACGACGTGGCGCCGAAGGACCGCGACATCGCCATGGTGTTCCAGAGCTACGCGCTGTACCCGCACATGACCGTGGCCGAGAACCTGGCCTTCGGCCTGAAGCTGCGCGGGCATGACAAGGCGACCATCGACAAGCGCATCGCCGAAGCAGCGCAGACCCTGGGCCTGACCGAGATGATGGACAAGCTGCCCAAGGCGATGTCCGGTGGCCAGCGCCAGCGTGTTGCGCTGGGCCGTGCACTGGTGCGCGAGCCGGCGGTGTTCCTGCTGGACGAGCCGCTGTCCAACCTCGACGCCAAGCTGCGCCACAGCGTGCGTACCGAGATCGCGCAGCTGCATCGCAAGCTGGGCACCACCATGATCTACGTGACGCACGACCAGGTCGAAGCAATGACCCTGGGCCAGCGCATCGTGGTGCTGAAGGACGGCATCATCCAGCAGATCGATACGCCGATGGCGCTGTACGACCGCCCGGCCAATCTGTTCGTGGCCGGTTTCCTCGGCAGCCCGGCGATGAACGTGCTGCGTGGCACGCTGCAGGGCGATGCCGGTGGCGTGACCGTGGTCGACGGCGAATGGCGGGCACCGCTGGGCCAGGCCACGATCGACCCGGCGTGGCTGCAGAAGCCGATCGCGGTGGGCGTGCGCCCGGAACACCTGCAGCCGGCCAGTGCCGATGATGCGCATGCATTTGCCGCACGCATTGAAGGCATCGAACCGGTCGGCAACGAGATCTTCGTCAACCTGAGCAGTGGCCAGCACGCGCTGACCATGCGCGTGGCGCCGCAGGCGCTGCCGGCGGTGGGCGAGCAGATCCGCGTGGCGATCCACCCGCAGGGCCTGCATTTCTTCAACCCGGAATCCGGCGAGCGGCTGTAACGGGTAGGGCCGGCCGCTGGCCGGCAACCTCAACCAGGCATGGTTGCCGGCCAGCGGCCGGCACTACCATTCCTTGCATCCACCGGGTTCAGCGCGCCAATCCATCCAGCAACGGCATGCGCTGCGCGATCGCATCACCCACCTGCAGATCAGCGTCGCTGGCTTCCAGCGGCAGCACCGCCAGTGCCAGGTCGCCGGCCACGCAGGCAATCGTGCCCAGCGCTGCGCCATCCTGCTGCACGCCATCGCCGGCCTGCGCCGGTGCCGCGGTATGCAGCAGCTGCACCGCACGCTTGGCCTTGCCGAGGAAGTGGGTGCGGGCGACGATTTCCTGGCCGGGATAGCAGCCCTTCTTCACGCTGTAACCGTTCAGGCGGTCCAGGCCCAGCTGCTGCGGGGTCCACACTTCGCGCTGGCTTTCTTGCAGCCGGGGCAGGCCGTAGCGCAGGTCTGCCTGGCGCCAGGCCAGTGCGAAAGCGGCCTCATCGGCTTCACTGCCGGCGGCGAAGGCATCGGCGCTGCCAATGCGCAGGGTCCGCGGCAGGGCGTCGCTGCCCAGGTCCAGCTCCCAGCCGTCACCTGCGGTCTGCGCAATCGCAGCGCCGCTGGCGGCTTCGGGCGCAGTGAACGCGCCGGCCACGGCCAGATCGCTGCGCACCTGCGCCTTCACCTTGCGGCGGAAAACGAAGCGCTGCAGTTGCGACGCAATCGCATCGGCATCGCTGTCGGCCAGCACCAGCATCACGTGATCGTCGGCCAGCCGAAGCAGCTGGAACACCGCCAGGGTGCGGCCCTTGGCGCTCAGCCAGGCGCTCCACTGCCAGTGCTGCAGGGGCAGGGCGGTGACATCGCTGCTGAACTGGGCGTGGGCGAAGACGGCCGCATCCGGGCCCTGCAGGCTCAGCAGCTGGTGGCCGGGCAGGCGCGGATATCCGACGAAAGCAGGGGGCAGGTTGTCAGGCACGTGAACGAGGTCTAAAATTTGTGCGTTGCGAGACCGAACATGATAGGCCAAACAACCCCCACTCCCGACGACGAATCTGAAGCCCCGCTGGTCCCCGCGGCACCCGTGCCCGTGGAACAGGAAAAAGCAGAGGAATTCGGCGGCCGCGGCGGACTCGATCCGGTGCGGTATGGCGATTGGGAGAAAAACGGACGCTGCATCGATTTCTGATCAGCATTGAGCCAACGCGGCCACGTGCCGCCCAGCCGAGACAACGAGCCCAGCGAATGGCGACCAGACAACGCCCACTTTCCCCGCACCTTCAGGTGTATCGCTGGCAGATTCAGATGGCCACCTCGATCCTGCATCGAGCCACTGGCGTCTTTCTGTCTGTTGGTGCCCTCATCATCGCCGCCGGCCTGCTGGCCCTGATGATGGGGCCCGAGTCCTGGAACTGCTTCACCGGCCACGCCGGGGCCTGGTATGGCCGCGTGTTCCTGTTCGCGTGGACATGGTCGTTCGCCTATCACCTGTGCAATGGCATCCGCCACGTGGTGCAGGACTTCGCCATCGGCTTCAGCATCCCCGCCTTCATCCGCAGCAGCTGGCTGTCGGTCATCGGCAGCCTGGTGATCACCCTGCTGGTGTGGGCCTATGTGATGTTCGGAGGTGCCGCGTGAGCAAGTTCCGTACCCCGTTGAAGAACGTGCGCGGCCTCGGTTCGGCCAAGACCGGCACCGAGCACTTCGTGCACCAGCGCCTGACCGCCGCCGCCCTGGTGGTGCTGGGCATCTGGTTCCTGGTCTTCGTGCTGGGCCTGCTGGGCTCGGATTACGCGACTGCCGCCGCTGCCGTGGCCAAGCCGTGGAATGCGGTGCCGCTGATCGGCCTGCTGATCGCCATGTTCTGGCACGCGCAGCTCGGCATGCAGGTCGTGCTGGAAGACTACATCCACGAATCGCTGCTGGCTCTGGTGCTGCAGACCGCGGTGAAGTTCGTCGCCGTGCTCGGCATGATCGTCAGTGTGTTTGCGGTGGGCCGCATCGCCCTCGGCGTTGCCTGAGCCCAGGCACCAACACAGGAATCCAGATTAGATGTCCGCTTACAAGATCACCGAACACAAGTACGACATGGTCGTGGTGGGCGCCGGCGGCGCCGGCCTGCGCGCCACGTTCGGCCTGGCCGCCAAGGGCCTGCAGACCGTGTGCCTGACCAAGGTCTTCCCGACCCGTTCGCACACCGTTGCCGCCCAGGGCGGTATCTCGGCCGCACTCGCCAACATGGGCGAGGACGACTGGCGCTACCACTTCTTCGACACCATCAAGGGTTCGGACTGGCTGGGCGACCAGGACGCCATCGAATACATGTGCCGTGAGGCCATCCCGGCCATCATCGAGCTCGAACACTACGGCGTGCCGTTCTCGCGCACCGCCGAAGGCAAGATCTACCAGCGTCCGTTCGGTGGCATGACCACCAAGTACGGCGAAGGCCCGGCGGCGCAGCGTACCTGCGCGGCGGCCGACCGTACCGGCCACGCGATGCTGCACACCCTGTACCAGCAGTCGCTGAAGCACGATGCGCGCTTCATGATCGAGTACTTCGCGCTCGACCTGATCTTCGACGACGAAGGCGCCTGCCGCGGCGTGCTGGCTCTGGACATGTCCGACGGCACCCTGCACCTGTTCCGCGCCCAGGGCGTGGTGCTGGCCACCGGCGGTTACGGCCGTGCCTACTTCAGCGCCACCTCGGCGCACACCTGCACCGGTGACGGTGGCGGCCTGGCCATGCGTGCCGGCATCGCCATGCAGGACATGGAGTTCGTGCAGTTCCACCCGACCGGCATCTACGGCGCCGGCTGCCTGATCACCGAGGGTGTCCGCGGTGAAGGCGGCATCCTGCGCAACAGCAGCGGCGAGCGCTTCATGGAGCGCTACGCACCGCACTACAAGGACCTGGCCTCGCGCGACGTGGTCAGCCGTTCGATGACCATCGAGATCCGCGAAGGCCGCGGCGTCGGCGAGCACAAGGACCACATCCTGCTCGACCTGACCCACCTCGGCCCGGGCGTGATCGACGAGAAGCTGCCGGGCATCGCCGAGAGCGCCCGCATCTTCGCCGGCGTCGACGTGCACAAGCAGCCGATCCCGGTCATCCCGACCGTGCACTACAACATGGGTGGCATCCCGACCAACTACCACGGCGAAGTCGTGCGCAAGGTCGGCGACAACCCGGATGCGGTGGTGCCGGGCCTGTACGCCATCGGTGAAGCCGCCTGCGTGTCCGTGCACGGCGCCAACCGCCTGGGCTCGAACTCGCTGCTGGACCTGGTGGTGTTCGGTCGTGCAGTGGCCAACCGCTGCGCCGAGACCATCAAGCCGGGCGCGTCGCACAAGCCGCTGGCGGCCGATGCCTGCGACAAGGCGCTGGGCCTGCTGGACAAGCTGCGCCACGCCAACGGCGATACCCCGACCTCGGTCATCCGCGATCGCATGCAGCGCACCATGCAGGCCGACGCGGCGGTCTTCCGCACCAGCCAGACGCTGAAGGAAGGCTGCGAGAAGATGGACAAGATCTTCGACTCGTTCCAGGACGTGAAGGTCTCCGACCGTTCGCTGGTCTGGAACTCGGACCTGATCGAGACCTACGAGCTGAACAACCTGCTGCTCAACGCGGTGGCGACGATCAACTCGGCCGAACAGCGCAAGGAAAGCCGCGGCGCGCATGCGCACGAGGACTATCCGGACCGCGACGACGTCAACTGGCAGAAGCACACCCTGGTCAGCGTCGACGAGAAGGGCAAGTGCAGCTTCGACTACCGTCCGGTGCACATGTACACGTTGACCGACGACGTGTCCGTAGTGCCGCCGAAGCCGCGCGTGTACTGATCCGACCCCGCCTACCATGCAATCCGCGCCCACGGGCGCGGGCCGCCTGAGCCAACGAGAGCAGCCATGGCCGAGTTTTCACTCCCCAAGAATTCCAAGATCACGAAGGGCAAGCACTTCCCCGTCAAGAACGGCGGCAAGAACGTGCGCACCTTCAAGATCTACCGCTGGAGTCCGGACGACGACAGCAACCCGCGCACCGATACCTATGAAGTCGATCTGGACGCCTGTGGCCCGATGGTCCTGGACGCCCTGATCAAGATCAAGAACGAGATCGACCCGACCCTGACCTTCCGCCGCTCCTGCCGCGAAGGTATCTGTGGTTCGTGCGCGATGAACATCGACGGCACCAACACCCTGGCCTGCACTCGAGCCATCTCGGACTGCGGCAAGAAGGAAGTGCCGATCTACCCGCTGCCGCACATGAACGTGGTCAAGGATCTGGTTCCGGACCTGACCCACTTCTACGCGCAGTACGCCTCGATCAAGCCGTGGATCCGCACCCAGACTCCGGCACCGCCGGATCGTGAGCGCCTGCAGTCGCCGGAAGACCGCAAGAAGCTGGACGGCCTGTACGAGTGCATCCTGTGCGCCTGCTGCTCGACCAGCTGCCCGAGCTACTGGTGGAACGGCGAGCGTTACCTGGGCCCGGCGATCCTGCTGCAGGCCTACCGCTGGATCATCGACTCGCGCGATGAGGACACCGGTGCACGCCTGGACGATCTGGAAGATCCGTTCAAGCTGTACCGCTGCCACACCATCATGAACTGCGCCCGGACCTGCCCGAAGGGCCTGAACCCGGCGCTGGCGATCGCCGAGATCAAGAAGCTGATGATGGAACGCCGCGCCTGATCAGGCCTGGCTGTACCCGGTAGAGCCACGCCACGCGTGGCTGTGCCACCCCAGTAGAGCCACGCCATGCGTGGCTTTGCTGTATCTGGAGAAACATGATGGAAGAAGACGTTCTGCTGAAGAAGCTGCGCTGGCGTTGCCGCCGCGGCATGCGTGAGCTGGACCAGCTGTTCGGTCGCTACCTGGACCACGAATGGAGCACTGCGCCGACCGAAGAGCGCGAGGTTTTCCTGTTCCTGCTCGACTGCGAGGACGATAAGTTGTGGCGCTGGTTCATGGGCTACGAGGCCTGCCCGCATGCGCACGCGATCCCCCTCATGCAGAAGATCCTCGCCCTCAAGCCTTGAGTGGCGCCCCTCGCGGCTGCAGGCCGCCGCCCAGTTGGCGGTGCTGCTGGCTGCGCCCTGGCTGCTGCGCGCATCGGATCTGCCTTCACGGTTGCTGATGCCCGCGGTGGTGCTGGCCTGGGTCATCGGGTTGGCCGAACTGGCCTGGCGACAGCGCAGGCCGCGCGTGCAGGTGCTTCTGCCGCTACCACCTGAGCCGCTGCAGGTGGCCGGGCAGGACGCCGATGCACCCCAGCTGGTCGTGCGTGGCCCATGGCTGTTGTTGCTCTGGCGTGAGGATCGGCGCCGCCGGCGCCTGCTGTTCTGGCCGGATGTGCTCGATTCCGGGCAGCGACGTGAACTGCGACTGGCCGTGGCCGCACGTGGCGTTTCCCGTAGGCCCCGGTCGATGGCACCATAAGCTGAACTGACCGGCGTGCCTGCATGTTCAAACCCATTCCCGTGGCCATTGGCCTGCGCTACCTGCGCGCCAAGCGCCGCAACGGCTTCATCTCCTTCATCTCGATGGCATCGATCCTGGGCATCGCGCTCGGCGTCACGGTGCTGATCACCACCTTGGCCGTGATGAGCGGTTTCCAGAAGGAGATCCGCAGCCGCCTGCTGCAGATGACCGCGCACACCACCATCAGCCGCGACGGCGAGCCGATGCCGGACTGGATGCGCGTAGTCGACGTGGCCAGCAAGGACCCACGCGTGGCCGGTGCTGCGCCGTACATCGAGATCCAGTCGATGATCAGCGGCCCGCGCGTGCAGGGCGCGATCATCCAGGGCATCGATCCGGCGCTGGAGCCGAAGGTATCGGTGATCGACAAGAAGGTCACCAAGGGCAGCTATGGCAGCCTCACGCCGGGCAGCTTCAACCTGCTTCTGGGCAAGGAACTGGCGATCTGGCTGGGCGTTGATGTCGGCGACCAGGTGCTGGTGACCTTCGCCGAAGTGCAGGGCACGCCTGCCGGTGCGGTGCCACGGATGAAACGCTTCACCGTCAGCGGCATCTTCGAGGCCGGCTACAACGAGGTCGACCGCGGCGTCGGCTTCGCCAACATGAAGGACCTGGAGCGCGTGCTGCGTTCCGATGGCGCCACCGGCGTGCGGCTGAAGCTGCACGACATGGACCGCTCGCTGGAAGTGGGCGTGGACCTCGCGCAGAACCTCGGTGGTGCGTACCGCGTGAGTGACTGGACCCAGCAGAACGCCAACCTCTACCACTCGCTGCGCATGGAGAAGGTGGTGATGGGCATCCTGCTGTCGCTGATCATCGCCATGGGCGCGTTCAACCTGGTGTCCTCGCAGGTGATGCTGGTCACTGACAAGCAGGCCGACATCGCCATCCTGCGCACGCTCGGCCTGACGCCGGGCGGGGTGATGCAGGTATTCATGGTGCAGGGTTCGCTGATCGGCATCTTCGGCACGCTGGCCGGCCTGATCGGTGGCATCACCCTCACACTCAACCTGGAGCGCATCCTGGGTGCCATCGAGAGTGTGTTCAACGTCAAGCTGATGCCGGAGGATGTGTACTACATCACCGGCCTGCCGACCGACATGCAGACCGGCGACGTGGTGGCGATCACCGTGGTCGCGCTGCTGATGAGCTTCCTGGCCACCCTGTATCCCGCCTGGCGGGCAGCACGCACCCAGCCGGCGGAGGCCCTGCGTTATGAATAAGGTCTTCAACCGCGGCGATGAAGTGATCCGCGCCGAAGCACTGGGCAAGACCTACGCCGAAGGGCGCATGCAGACCCCGGTGTTCGATGGCCTGGACCTGACCGTGACCGCCGGCGAAACGGTGGCGATCATCGGTGCTTCCGGTGCCGGCAAGAGTACGCTGCTGCACCTGCTGGGTGGCCTGGACATTCCGACCGCCGGCGAGGTCTATGTGACCGGCCAGCGCATGTCAGCGCTGTCCGATACCGCGCGCGGCCTGCTGCGCAACCAGGCGCTGGGCTTCGTCTACCAGTTCCACCACCTGCTGCCTGAGTTCACCGCGCTGGAAAACGTGATGATGCCGGTACTGCTGGCCGGTACTGCAGTGGCCGAGGCGAGCAGCCGGGCCACCACGCTGCTGGAAGCGGTCGGCCTTGGCCATCGCCTGGACCACAAGCCCGGCGAACTGTCCGGTGGCGAACGTCAGCGTGCCGCAGTGGCGCGTGCGCTGGTCAATCATCCGGCCTGCGTGCTCGGGGACGAGCCGACCGGCAACCTCGATGACCGCACCGCGGCGACGGTGTTCGAGCTGATGCTGGAACTGAATCGTGCGCGGCATACCAGCCTGGTGCTGGTGACCCACGACCGCAGCCTGGCACGGCGCCTGGACCGGGTGCTGGAGCTGCGCGAGGGGCGCCTGCACGCGTTGGCCCACGCCGACGTCTGAGGCGCCGGGCCCGCTTTGGTGGAAGCCGATCTTGGTCGGCTGCTCTTGCAGGGCAAGCGCCAACCAAGGTTGGCGACTACCGGAATCGGAGCCTTGGGCCTGCTTGGGTCGACCGCCGACCGGCTGCTGAATGGGGTACTGGCTTTCGCGCCGGCGTTGTCTGCGCAGGCGCATGATGGCGACAGTTCCCCGAGGAGATCGCGATGAAGACCCCGATCCTGATGGCCGGACTCTGCTTGGCGTTGGCCGCCTGCGCGACCACCGGCCGGCTCAGCTCTGCCGAGAAACTTGACCTGTACCGTGCCCATGCCGGCGCGCCGCAGAACGACATGCAGTTCTTCGGCAGCCTCAACGGCTGGACCGAACTGGGTGACAGCGCGCTGGCGGTGTGGACGCGTCCCAGCGAGGCCTATCTGCTGGAATTGAGGGGTCCCTGCCAGGACCTGCCGTATGCCACCGCCATCGGCCTGACCAGCCAGATGAACCGTGTTTCGGCGCGCTTCGACAAGGTGCTGGTGCGCGACCCGACCGGCGGGCCGCGCATGCCGTGCTTCATCGACAGCATCCGCAAGCTGGACGTGAAGGCGCTGCGCGCCTCCGAGCAGGAGCTGCGCCAGGCGCAGGTGCAGGAGCGCGAGGAAAGCACGAAATAGCGTGGTAGTGCCGGCCGCTGGCCGGCATCGCGCAGATGCCAGGTTGCCGGCCAGCGGCCGGCACTACCTGTGTGTCAGGCTTCCGGGGTGAAGCCGGCCGGCTTTTCCGCGTCCTTCTCGAACAGGAACTTGACCAGTTCGCCTTCAAGGAACGCGCGATGCTCCGGCGTGCGCGGCGACAGGCGGTTCTCGTTGATCAGCATGGTCTGGTGCGCCAGCCACGCAGCCCAGGCCTGCTTGCCGATGTTGTTGAAGATGCGCTGACCCAGTTCGCCGGGGTAGGGCACGAAGTCCAGGCCCTCGGCATCGCGTTGTTCGTACTGGCAGAAGACGGTTCGGGACATGGCATTCACTCGTGGTTGCGGGGTTTCTTGGAATTTCGTTTCGGCGTCTTGATCGTTGCGCCGTCGAGCAGTTTGCGGATCGGTGCCGGCAGGCCCAGCGCGTGCAGTTCGTCGCTGGCGACCCAGCGCAGCGTGGGTTCTTCCACGCGCAGTCCGTGTACCTGCCGCGACAATACCTGCAGATGCAGCTTGTAGTGGCTGAAGGTGTGCTGCAGCACTGGCAGCTCTTCGGCCTCTTCCAGCGAGCCGTCGACGTGCACGTCGAACCAGTCCTGCAGCACGCTGCCGGCATCGGCCTGCGGCAGCGTCCACAACTGCGCCCAGATGCCGGTGTCCGGCCGCTTCTGCAGCAGCACACGCTGCTGGGCGTCGCGCAGCAGCAGCGCAACGGCCTCGCGCTCGGGCAGGGTCTTGCTGGGCTTGGGCGTGGGTAGTTCAGCGGTGCGGCCTTCGCGCCGTGCCACGCAGTCATCCTGCAACGGGCAGATCACGCAGGCCGGTTTGGCACGGCTGCACACCGTCGCGCCCAGGTCCATCTGCGCCTGCGTGTAGTCGGCCATGCGCCCGGCCGGCACCTGCGCCACATGCGCCTCGGCGATCGCCCACAGCTGCTTCTCGATGGCCGGCAGCCCGGGGAAGCCATCGATGCCGTGGTAACGGCTGAGCACCCGCTTGACGTTGCCATCGAGGATCGCGAACGGGTCGTTCCAGGCCTGGCTGAGGATCGCACCGGCGGTGCTGCGGCCGATGCCGGGCAGGGCATGCAATGCATCGAAATCACGCGGCAGGTCGCCGTCGTGCAGTTCCACGCAGCGCTTCGCAGCAGCATGCAGGTTGCGTGCGCGGGCGTAGTAGCCGAGCCCGGCCCACTGCGCCATCACCGCGTCGTTGCTGGCTGCGGCAAGGTCGGGCAGGGTCGGGAAGTGCTGCAGGAACCGCTGGAAATACGGGATGACCGTACTCACCTGGGTCTGCTGCAGCATGATTTCCGACAGCCAGACCCGGTAGGGACTGCGTGGGTGCTGCCAGGGCAGGTCGTGGCGGCCGTGGTCGTCGAACCAATGCAGCAGGTGGGCGACGAAGTCGTCAGTCTGCGTGGTTCCGGCGCTGGCGTGCGGCTGGCGGGGCATCGGTGTTCCAGAGAGGCAGCCACCCGTGGGGTGGCTCTACTGGATTGCAGTAGAGCCACGCCATGCGTGGCTGCACGGTGTATCAGACGCCCAGCGCTTCGGGCAGCAGGGCGTCGACGAAGGCTTCCGGGTCGAACACGCGCAGGTCTTCCGGGCGCTCGCCGATGCCGGCGAAACGGATCGGAATGCCGAACTCGCGGGCCAGCGCGAACACCACGCCGCCCTTGGCGGTGCCGTCCAGCTTGGTTACCACCAGCCCGGTCACGTTCACTGCGGCATTGAACTGGCGCAGCTGCGACAGCGCGTTCTGGCCAGTGGTGCCGTCGATCACCATCAGCACTTCGTGCGGGGCGGTGGGGTCGATCTTGCCGAGCACGCGACGGATCTTGCCCAGCTCGTTCATCAGGCCGGACTGGGTATGCAGGCGGCCGGCGGTGTCGGCGATCAGCACCGAAGTGCCACGGGCCTTGCCGGCCTGGAGCGCGTCGAATGCCACCGAAGCGGCATCAGCGTTCTGACCCTGCGCGACCACGGCCACGCCGTTGCGCTCGCCCCAGGCCTGCAGCTGGGCCACGGCAGCGGCGCGGAAGGTGTCACCGGCGGCCAGCATCAGGCTGTGGCCATCGTCCTTGAAGCGCTTGGCCAGCTTGCCGATGGTGGTGGTCTTGCCGACGCCGTTGACGCCGACGGTGAGCACCACGAAGGGCTTGGCGTTGCGGTCGATCAACAGCGGCTTGGCCACCGGCTGCAGGATTGCGATCAGCTCGGCGCGCAGCGCGGCCAGCAGCGCATTGGCGTCGGCGAATTCGCGCGATTTCATGCGCTTGCGCAGGCCCTCGACCAGATCGGTGGTGGCGCCCACGCCGACGTCGGCGGTGATCAGCGCGGTTTCCAGCTCGTCCAGCAGGTCGTCGTCGAGCTTGGGGTTGCGCGAGAACAGGCCGCCGAAGCTGCGCGCGATGACGCTGTTGCGCAGGCGTTCGCGCCAGCCGGGCTTGCCAGCCGGCGCCGGAACGGCGTCGATCGAGGCGGCCGCAGGCAGGTCGTCGGTGACCGGTGCCGGTGCCGGGGTGGGCTCAGGCAGCGGTGCGGGGGCCGGTTCGATGGCCGGGGTCGCGATAGGGGCGACGTCGATCTGAGCCGTCGGCGCAGGAGCTGCCGGAACCGGTGCGGCTGGGGCCGGAATAACCGGGGTGGGCTCGACAGCGACCGGAACGGCGGTTGCTGGGGGCGGCTCGACCGGTACAGGCTCGGCCGGTACTGCTACCGGCGCCGGCTCCTTGTCCTCGACCGGCGCGGCCGACGGGAATGCCGCCGCCAGCTCTTCAGCCGAGTAGTGCTGGGTCTTGGGTGCCTCCGCTGCGGGGGCATCCTGGGGCTTCTTGCGGCGGAAAAAACTGAGCATTGGCAAAAGGCGCTGAAATCAGGGGGATATGCTACCACTCGGGCCTGTCGGGCCGATGTGGACTCAACATCGCGGCCTGCCGGCCGTTAACCGGTCCGGAGGGCTGCGCACGGCGGCCCGGAGACCGCCATGAACAACGTGATGGGAATTGCTCTCAGTGGGATGCAGGCGGCCCAGCAGGGCGTCCAGGTGGCCGCGCACAACGTGGTCAACCTGGCGACCCCGGATGCCCAGCACCTGCAGTTGCAGCGCATTACCACCGAGCAGGGTGGGGTGCAGGCTTCGGTGGCGTCCATCGGCGCCGATGCCGGCGCGCCGCTGGGTGATCTGCTGGCCGCGAAAGCCGAGGTCGTGGCCTTTGCCGCCAATGCCACGGTGATCCGTCGCCAGGACCAGATGCTGGGCTCACTGCTGGATCGGGACGCCTGAGCAACACCGTTTTGGCAGGTGCCAACCGCCGCCCCTGGTGGGTGCCAACCTTGATCGGCACGCTTCGACCCAGCCTGGTAGGTGCCAACCTTGGTCGGCACGCTCGACCCGCCCTGGTAGGTGCCAACCTTGGTTGGCACGCTCGACCCGCCCTGGTAGGTGCCAACCTTGGTTGGCACGCTTTTGGGGCGCCAACCAAGGTTGGCCTCTACCAGGGCAGCAGTGCCAACCAAGGTTGGCCTCTACCAGAGCAGGAATGCCAACCAAGGTTGGCATCCACCAGCACCCGGTAGCGCCGGGCCATGCCCAGCGACCACCGCCTCGATCAGACCGACAGCTCCAGCAGCAGCTTGTTCAGGCGCGCCACATAGGCACCCGGATCCTTCAGGCTGTCACCAGCGGCCAGCGCAGCCTGGTCGAACAGCACCCGGCCGAGGTCGTCAAAGCGCGCGCCATCGGCTTCGGCATCGAGCTTGGCGATCAGTGGGTGGCCCGGGTTGATCTCCAGCACCGGCTTGCTGTCCGGTACCTTCTGGCCGCTGGCCTCCAGGATCTGGCGCATCTGCAGACCCAGGTCCTGTTCGCCGATGGCCAGCACCGCCGGCGAATCGGTCAGGCGGTGCGAGACGCGCACTTCGGCCACGTCATCACCCAGCACCGTCTTCAGGCGCTCGACCAGGCCCTGCTTGTCCTTGGCCGCCGCTTCCTGTTCCTGCTTGTCCGCTTCGGTTTCCAGCGCGCCCAGGTCGAGGTCACCACGGGCGATGTCGACGAAGCCCTTGCCGTCGAAATCGGTCAGGTAGCCCATCAGCCACTCGTCGATGCGGTCGGTCAGCAGCAGCACTTCCACGCCCTTCTTGCGGAACACTTCCAGGTGCGGGCTGTTGCGCACCTGGCTGTAGCTCTCGCCGGTCAGGTAATAGATCTTGTCCTGGCCTTCGGTCATGCGGCCGAGGTAGTCGGCCAGCGACACGCTCTGCGCATCGCCGTCGCCACGGGTGGAGGCAAAGCGCAGCAGGCCAGCGACCTTCTCGCGGTTGTTGTAGTCCTCGGCCGGGCCTTCCTTCAGCACCTGGCCGAATTCCTTCCAGAACGTGGTGTACTGCTCCGGCTTGTCAGCGGCCAGCTTTTCCAGCATGTCCAGCGAGCGCTTGGTCAGCGCCGCCTTCATCGAATCGATGACCGGGCCGGACTGCAGGATCTCGCGCGAGACGTTCAGCGACAGGTCGTTGGAGTCGACCACACCCTTGATGAAGCGCAGGTACAGCGGCAGGAACTGCTCGGCCTGGTCCATCACGAACACGCGCTGCACGTACAGCTTCAGGCCCTTGGGTGCATCGCGGTGATACAGGTCGAACGGTGCGCGGCCGGGCACATACAGCAGCGAGGTGTACTCCAGCTTGCCCTCGACCTTGTTGTGGCTCCACGCCAGCGGATCGCTGTGGTCGTGTGCCACGTGCTTGTAGAACTCGGTGTACTCGGCGTCGCTGATCTCAGTGCGCGGGCGGGTCCACAGCGCGCTGGCGCGGTTGACGGTTTCCCACTCACCGGCGGCGCCCTCTTCGGCTTCCTTCGGCATCTGGATCGGCAGGCCGATGTGGTCCGAGTACTTCTTGAGGATGCTGCGCAGGCGCCAGCCATCGGCGAAGTCGTGCTCGCCTTCCTTCAGGTGCAGCACGATGCGGGTGCCGCGCTCGGCCTTGTCGACCGTGGCGACTTCGAAATCGCCTTCGCCGCGCGAGGTCCAGCGCACGCCTTCCCCTGCAGCCAGGCCAGCGCGGCGCGAGGTCACTTCCACTTCGTCGGCGACGATGAAGGCGCTGTAGAAGCCGACGCCGAACTGGCCGATCAGCTGCGAATCCTTCTTCTGGTCGCCGGACAGTTGGCGCAGGAAATCGCCGGTGCCGGACTTTGCGATCGTGCCGAGGTGGGCGATGGCTTCGGCGCGGCTCATGCCGATACCGTTGTCTTCGATGGTGATGGTGTGGGCGGTGGGGTCGAAGCTGACGCGCACGCGCAGCTCGCTGTCGCCTTCCAGCAGGGCCGGCTGGGTCAGGGCCTCGAAACGCAGCTTGTCGGCGGCGTCGGCGGCGTTGGAGACCAGCTCGCGGAGGAAGATCTCCTTGTTGGAGTACAGCGAGTGGATCATCAGTTGCAGCAGCTGCTTGACTTCGGTCTGGAAGCCAAGGGTTTCGGTCTGGGTGGTCTCGGTCATCGATAAGGCTCCGTGTGCAATGCCGCGCCAGCGCGTGCGGCCTCGCCAAGGGGTATGGCTGATTGTCCCGAAATCAAGGGGTTGGTCGGCCGGGCTGCGCCCGGCACCCGCTCAGTGCAACTGCAACTGCCAAAGCCAGGGCCAGAGCGGCATCCCGTGGGATGGCGGGGCACTGTGGGTTCGCGGGGGCGGCGCAAGTACGTCCATGTAGCCTTGGTCGCCGCATCCATGCGGCTCACACCCCGCGAACCCACAGTGCCCCGCCTCTGACAGGTTCACGCGGCTGTTGGTGGGGGCCGACCGTTGGTCGGCACATCTGTCAGATATCGAATGAATTCATCCACGCATGGCGTGGATCTACTGGCAACGGCGGCTGTTGGTAGGTGTCGACCTTGGTCGACACGATTTTTCCATAAGACATCGATATCCAACCCAGTGCCGACCAACGGTCGGCACCCACCAGAGCAGAAAGCCCTTTCGACAGATCGCAGGAGACTGTCGAAGGCGGGGTGGGTCCGGTTGAGGGGGCGTGAGCCGCATGGATGCGGCGACCGAGCTTACATGGATGTACTTGCAGCGCCCCCCTCAACCGGACCCACCCCGCCGGCCCACGGATAGCCGGCTTTTGCCGTTGCTCCGGCCGTTGCCGTGGCTTCGACGGGTGCCGGGCAAAGCCCGGCCGAACTACAATCCCGCTCATGCTGAAATTCTCGAATACCTCCCGCCGGGGGCGCCGATGAGCGGCCGTGGCGGCAATGAAGGCCAGGTCCGCATCATCGGCGGGCGCTGGCGCAATACCCGCCTGCCGGTGCCGATCCTGCCGGGGCTCCGCCCCAGCAGCGACCGTGTGCGCGAAACCCTGTTCAACTGGCTGATGCCCAGGCTCGGTGGGGCCCGCGTGCTGGACCTGTTCGCCGGCAGTGGCGCACTGGGCCTGGAGGCGGTCTCGCGCGGTGCCGCCCACGCCACCCTGGTCGAACGCGACGCGCAGCTGGGACGCAATCTGACCGCTGCCGTGACCAAGCTGCAGGCCAGCGACCAGATCAGCGTCGTGCAGGCCGATGCCCTGCGCTGGCTGCAGGGCGCGCCGGCGCAGCAGGCCGATCTGGTCTTCATCGACCCGCCGTTCGCCGACGGCCTGTGGCAGGACGTGCTGGCCCAGCTGCCGCGGCACTTGGCCGCCGATGCCTGGCTGTACCTGGAATCGCCGGCCGGCCACGTGCCGGTGCTGCCACCGGACTGGCTGCTGCACCGCGAGGGTGGCACCCGCGAGGTGCGCTTTGCCCTGTACCGCCGCGCCACTGCTACACTTTGACCTCATCTGAACATCTGCATCCGCCCATGACCGTGGCCAACCGCCGCATTGCCGTCTACCCCGGCACGTTCGATCCGATCACCAACGGTCACATCGACCTGGTGAGCCGTGCCGCGCCGCTGTTCGAAAAGGTCGTGGTCGGCGTGGCGCAGAGCCCGTCCAAGGGCCCGGCGCTGCCGCTGGAGCAGCGCGTGCAGCTGGCGCGTGGCGCGCTGGCCCACCACAGCAACGTCGAGGTCATCGGCTTCGATACCCTGCTGGCGCATTTCGTACGTTCGGTCCAGGGCGGGGTGCTGCTGCGCGGCCTGCGCGCGGTGTCCGACTTCGAGTACGAGTTCCAGATGGCCAGCATGAACCGGCACCTGATCCCCGAGGTCGAGACCCTGTTCCTGACCCCGGCCGAGCAGCACAGCTTCATTTCGTCCTCGCTGGTCCGCGAGATCGCGCGCCTGGGCGGCGACGTGTCCGGCTTCGTGCCGGCCGCGGTGCTCGAAGCCCTGCGCAAGGTCCGCGAAGCGAAGGCGGCACAGTCGTAAGCCCCGCTGTACCCGCACCCCATTACGTACAACACCACGCACCATTCCGGGAGGAAACCCATGAACACCACCATGCGCGCGATGCTGATCGCTTCGTTGGCCCTGGCCTTCACCGCCTGCAAGAAGGAAGAGGCCGCTCCGGTCGACGAGGCCAAGCAGGCCCTGGTCGCTCCGTCCAAGGACGACGATGCAGGCTGGAAGAAGTACCTGCAGGAAGTGGCGATCCAGAACATGGGCAACATCACCAACAGCCCGTTCCTGTACTACCTCTCGCCGGAATCGGACCCGGACTTCCAGGCCAAGTACGAGCGCCAGACCGAGAGCGCGACCCAGGCCGTGGCCCGTGGCGTGCAGCCGGGCAACATGCTGGCCTTCGGTTCGTCGGCCTCGGGCAAGATGGCTGACATGATCCAGGCCGTGTTCAAGGACGTGTCGCCGGATTCGATGAAGGGCGTGCGCGTCGTCTTCATCGGCCAGTCGGCCGACAACGCCCGCGTACAGGCTGCGATCCAGCCGACCGGTGCCGAGTACATTTTCGTCGAAGCCAAGTAAGACCGAGCCATGGCGGCCATGCTCCGGCATGGCCCGGGCGGCGTCCTGCAAGGGCGCCGCTGATGACCTGACCGGCCCGCGCGCCCGCGCTGGCCGGTCCTTTGTCCCAGGGCGCGGGCGAGGAGTATCGCCGTGTCGCTGAAAATCAACGAGCTCTGCGTCAACTGCGACGTATGCGAGCCGGCCTGCCCGAACCAGGCCATTGCGATGGGTGAAACCATCTACGTGATCGACCCTGCGCGCTGCACCGAATGCGTGGGTCATTTCGACGAGCCACAGTGCGTGGTCGTCTGCCCGGTCGAGTGCATCGACCCGGACCCGGAGATCGTGGAAACGGAAGACCAGCTGCTGGCCAAGCTGCGCCAGCTGCAGCACGATCACCCCGAACTCTACGCGGAGCCCCCATCCGAATGAAGACGCTGATCGTCCGCCCCCTGTTGCTGCTCGGCCTGCTGCTGAGCCCGATTGCCTGGGCCGACAGCCCGGCCCGTGCCGAGCGCCCCGATGGCGCGGCCATTGCCAGCGGCCATGCGCTGGCCACCCAGGCGGGCATCGACATCCTGGCGCAGGGCGGCAACGCCTTCGATGCCGCGGTGGCGGTATCGTCCACGCTGGCGGTGGTCGAGCCGATCAGTTCCGGCCTGGGCGGTGGTGGCTTCTTCCTGCTGCACGATGCGGCCACCGGCAAGGATGTGATGCTGGATGCGCGCGAGACCGCGCCGGCCGCGGCAACGCCGCAGGCCTTCCTCGACAAGCAGGGCAACCTCGACCGTGATCGTTCGGTCAACGGTGCCTGGTCGGCCGGTATTCCTGGTCTGCCCGCAGCGCTGGTCGAGCTGTCGGCCAAGCACGGCAAGCTGCCATTGGCGACCTCGCTGCAGCCGGCCATTCGCATCGCGCGCGAAGGCTTCCCGGTGTACGACCGCATGGCCAAGGGCTATGCCTCGCGCCGTGAAGTGATGGAGCGCTATCCCGGAACGCGCGAGGTCTACCTGCGCAACGGCAAGCCGATCGCCAGCGGTGACCTGTTCAAGCAGCCGGAGCTGGCACAGACGCTGGAGCGCCTGGCCGCAGGTGGCTTCGATGGCTTCTACAAGGGCCAGACCGGAACGCTGTTGCTGGCCGGCGTGAAGCAGGCCGGCGGCAAGTGGACCGCTGAAGAGCTGGCCGGTTACCGCGTGAAGCAGCGCGAGCCGATCGTGTTCAACTACAACGGCTGGAAGATCACCACCGCGCCGCCGCCGTCGTCCGGTGGCATCGCGCTGGCCAGCATGCTGCAGATCCTGGAAGGCTGGGATATCAAGAAGATGGACCCGGCGCACCGCACCCACCTGGTGGTGGAGTCGATGCGTCGCGCCTACCGCGACCGCACCTTCTTCCTCGGCGATCCGGACTTCGTGCAGATCCCGCAGAAGGTGCTGACCAGCAAGGACTATGCACAGGGCCTGCGGGCGACCATCCATCCGGAGAAGGCCACGCCCAGCGACCTGCTGTCGGGCAACCCGACGCCGCTGGAAGACGACGAGACCACGCACTTCTCGATCATCGACCGCGACGGCAACCGCGTCGGCGCCACCCAGACCGTCAACCTGCTGTACGGCTCGGGGCTGATTCCCAAGGGCACCGGCGTGCTGCTGAACAACGAGATGGACGACTTCGCGCTGAAGCCGGGCACGCCCAATGCGTTCGGCGTGATGGGCTATGAAGCCAATGCGCCGAAGCCGGGCAAGCGCATGCTCAGCTCGATGACGCCGACCTTCATGGAGAACGCCGACAAGGTGGTGGTGCTGGGCACCCCGGGTGGCAGCCGCATCATCACCATGGTGCTGCTGGGCATCCTCGGCTACGACGACGGCCTGGATGCGCAGCAGGTTGCCGCACTGCCGCGCTACCACCACCAGTGGCTGCCGGACCTGATCGAAGCCGAGGACGATGCGTTCGACGCGGCGACGGTGAAGCAGCTGCAGGCGATGGGCCACAAGATCGACCTGCCGGGCAATGTCGCCGTGGGTGGCCGCGGTTCCAGCCACGTGTGGGGCAACCTGCAGACCGTGGAATGGGACCGCAGGGCCAACAAGCTGTTCGGTGGCAGTGACCCGCGCAACCCGGTGGGCAGTGCCCAGGTGGTGCCGGCACACTGATCCGGTGGTGCCGGCTGCTGGCCGGCAATCCGGCTGATTATCGAAACCCCGCCTTTGCCGGCGGGGTTTTCTGTTTCCCTTCTAGCGATTATTTAACGAGCCGGCGCCGATAATCGACACATGAAACTCTGGTCTATTCGTGGAAACTCGCAGCGCCTTGATGGCGGCGCGATGTTCGGCAACGCGCCGCGCGCGTTGTGGGAAAAATGGGCGGCACCGGACGAGCTCAATCGCATCGAGCTGGCCTGCCGTGCGCTGCTTGCCAGCCCGCTGGAAGGCAAGACGGTGCTGTTTGAAACCGGTATCGGCGCGTTCTTCGATCCGCGCATGCGCGAGCGCTACGGCGTGCAGGAAAGCCAGCACGTGCTGATCGATTCGTTGCGCGAGGCGGGTTTCGAGCATGAGGATATCGACGTGGTGGTGCTCAGCCACCTGCACTTCGATCATGCCGGCGGACTGCTGGCGGCCTGGAGCGAAGGGCGTGAGCCCGAGTTGCTGTTCCCCAACGCAACCTACGTGGTCGGCGCACAGCATTGGCAGCGCGCCGTGCAGCCACACCCGCGCGATCGCGCCAGCTTCATTCCGGAACTGCCGGGCCTGCTGCAGGCCAGTGGCCGGCTGGAAGTGGTGGACGGGGAGTACTCGAAGGCGCTCGGCCGCAGCGTGCGCTTCAGTTACAGCGACGGGCATACACCGGGGCTGATGCTGGCCGAGATCGTCGGTCACGCGCATGCAGGCGAAAGTGCGCATGGTGGCGTGGTGTTCTGTGCCGACCTGATCCCGGGCCGCTCATGGGTACACGTGCCGATCACCATGGGCTATGACCGCAATGCCGAGCTGCTGATCGACGAGAAGCGGCAGTTCCTGGAAGACAAGCTGGCGCGCAACGTGCGGCTGTTCTTCACCCACGACCCGCAGGTGGCATTGGCGCAGCTTGGCAGGGATGACAAGGGGCGTTTCGTGACCCTGCACGAGCAGGGTGAGCTGAAGGCACGCGCCCTCGGTTGATGAAAAGGCCGGGCAATGCCCGGCCATTTACTGATGACGGTATATCCACGCCATGCGTGGATGGCGTTTTATCCGGACACGACCATTACGACGCCTTCAGGCAGCTGCTCATGAAGGTCTTGCGCGCATCACCGGCCAGCTTTTTGGCGCCCGCGTCAGCGTTGCACTTGCGCATGCGTTCCTGCTGCGTATTGACCGGCTTGGCGTCGGCGGCGTGGCCGCTGAGGCAGGAGCTCTGTGCAGTCTTGTAGGCATCGCCCTTCAGCCCCTTGTTCTTGGCCGAACATTCGGCCATGCGCTGCTGCTGCGGAGTGGTGGCATTGGCAGCCAGGGGCAGGCCGACCAGCAGGACGGCGGCCAGCAGGAAAGAGGCTTTCATCGGGAGCTCCAAGGGTGGCGGGTGCGCGGAGCATTCGCTTCCCGGCGCCAAGAGCACGTGAAGAATCGCAACGCGGCCGCGATGGCCTGCGCTGTTGGGGTCAGACCCCTTTCGCGGCGAAAGGGCTCTGACCCCGGTTCTTCGGATCAGCCGACGCGGGTACCGAAGATGCGGTCACCGGCATCGCCCAGGCCCGGCAGGATGTAGCCCTTGTCGTTGAGCTGGGCATCGATGGCCGCGGTGTAGATCTCCACGTCCGGGTGCACGGCCTTGACCGCCTCGATGCCTTCCGGCGCGGCGACCAGGAAGATGCCCTTGATGCGGCGGGCGCCGGCACGCTTGAGCATGTCGATGGTGGCGATCAGGGTGCCGCCGGTGGCCAGCATAGGGTCCAGGATCAGCGCGTCGCGCTCTTCCAGGCGCCCGGTCAGGCGCTCGAAGTAGGGCACCGGCTGCAGGGTTTCCTCATCGCGCTGCAGGCCGACCACGCTGACACGGGCCGCCGGGATCAGCGACAGCACGCCGCTGAGCATGCCCAGGCCGGCGCGCAGGATCGGCACCACGGTGATCTTGGCGCCCGCAATGCGCTGCACGGTGACCGGGCCGGCCCAGCCGGGCAGGGTGTGCGGCTCGGTGTCCAGGTCGGCGGTGGCCTCGTAGGCCAGCAGCGTACCCAGCTCGTTGGCCAGTTCGCGGAAATCCTTGGTGCTGAGCGCAGCGTTGCGCATCAGGCCGATCTTGTGCTGCACCAGCGGGTGGCGCACTTCGACGATCTTCATGGTCGGGAAGGGGAAAAGGAGAGAGGGCGCCATTTTGCCGGATCGGCGGGCCGAACCCAAACCTGGCCCGGAGCGGCGTTACTCGAAATGTGCAGGCGCATGTCACGGCCATGCAACCTTGCGGACATACCGTGCAGACCCATTCTTAACAGGAATGGGGATTCCCAGTGCATATCAAGACTCCGTTGGCCGTTGCCATCACGCTGACCCTGGCAATGGGGGCCGCAGCACCCCTGCAGGCCGCCGGGCAGCAGGCGGTAGCCGCCACCGGCGCCGTGGCGTCCGACGCGGTCGACCTGGACCGCATCGAAGTGCGCGCCCAGCTCGAATCGCAGATCCGCGCGGTCGACCTCAAGCGCAGCAGCGACGCCATCGAGGATGCGGTGTCCTCCGATGCCCTGGGTCAGTACCCGGACAAGAACGTGGCCGAGTCGCTGCAGCGCCTGCCGGGCATCAGCGTGACCCGCGACCAGGGCGAGGGGCGCTTCGTGGTCATCCGCGGTCTGGACGCCAACCTCAACAGCGTCAGCGTGGATGGCATCGCCATCGGTACGCCGGAGGATTCCAGCCGCGCCGCCCCGCTGGACGTGATCCCGTCCGACTCCACCGAGCGCCTGCGCGTGGTCAAGTCGCCGACCCCGGACATGCCCGGTGATGCCATCGGCGGCGCCGTGCTGGTGGAATCGGCCTCGGCCTTCGACCGCGACGGTCGCAGCCTGCGTGGCAAGATCGAAGGCAGCCACCAGCAGTTGTCCGGCGAGACCAGCCCCAAGGCCGCCTTCAACTACAGCGAAGTGTTCAACGACACCTTCGGTGTGGCGCTGGGCGTGAACTACCAGAAGCGCAGGTTCGAGTCGGACAACACCGAAGTGGAGTATGACGGCGAGGACGATGCCGTCCCCGGCGATGTCACCGCGATCAACCTGCAGCACCGCAAGTACGAGATCGAGCGCAAGCGCATCGGTGCCAACCTCAACCTCGACTGGCGCCCGAATGAAGACAGCAAGTACTACCTGCGCATGCTGTACAGCCAGTTCGACGATGCGGAGACCCGCCAGCGCGTGATCTTCAACTTCGACGACGCGAAGATGGTCAAGACCGGCACCGACCAGTACCGCCTGGATGGAATGCCGAAAGATTCCATCGACAAGCGCATGCGCTACCGCACCAAGAAGGAGAACACCTTCGCGGCCAGTCTCGGTGGCGAGAACAAGCTGACCAACGCCGTGGTCGATTACCGGATCGGCTACACCCGTACCGAAGAGCGCGTGAACGACGAGATGGAGGCGCGCTTCAAGCTCAACGGCAAGGCCTTCAACGGCACCCTGGACCAAAGCAGCCGCCTGCCCAGCTACAGTTTCGACAACCCGCAGTGGCTGGACAACAGCAACTACGCGTTCGACCGCTTCGTGCTCTCGCCCAAGCAGGTGAACGACAAGGAGCACAGTGCGCAGGTCAACGTGCGCTTCGACGGCGACAGCAGCAGCATCAAGTTCGGCCTGCTGGGCCGCTGGCGCGACCGCGACGTGAACGTCGACGAGCGCGAACTGCGTGTCGGCCCGAAGGTGGCGCTGTCGAGCTGGACAACCTCCTCGCCGGAACACCGCCACGGCAACCTCGGTGACGGCATGGATTCGGCCGCGATGCGTGCCTTCTGGGCGGCCAATGGCGGCCAGTACAGCGCCCGTCCCCAGGATGCCGGTGGCAACGCGATGACATCGCTGGAAGAGGACTACGTGGCCAGCGAAGACATCTTCGCCAGCTATGCGATGGGCACCTGGGACGTGGGCGCGCTGCGCATCATCGGCGGTGTGCGCGTGGAAAACACCCAGTTCAAGGCGGTCGGCAATCAGGTGGACGTGGCCGCCAACGGCCGCAGCTTCACCGTCACCCCGAGGGTGGCCAACAGCAGCTACACGAACGTGCTGCCGGGCCTGCACCTGCGCTACGACGCGGCCGATGACTGGGTGCTGCGCGCCTCGGCCAACAAGACCGTATCGCGCCCGTCCTTCGGTGACATCTCGCCGCGCGTGGGCTACAGCCGCGGCGACGAGGAAGTGCGCCTGGGTAATCCGGAACTGGATCCGTACGAGTCGAAGAACATCGACCTGTCGGTGGAGAAGTACATCGGCAGCACCGGTATCGTTTCACTTGGCCTGTTCCACAAGTCGATCGATGGCTACATCGTGCAAACGGTGCGGACCAATGATCCCGCTTATGGCGGCTTTGACGTGACCCAGCCGATCAATGGCCGCAAGGCCACCGTGCGTGGCGCGGAATTCAACTGGCAGCAGCAGCTGGCCTTCCTGCCGGACGGCCTGGATGGCCTGCTGGTCGGTGCCAGTGGCACCTGGCTGGATACCAAGTTCGATGCCGGCATCAAGGACCGTGCAGGCGAGGATTTCACACTGCCGCGCGCCTCCAAGCATGTCTACAGCGCACACATCGGCTATGAAAAGTACGGTGTGAGTACACGCCTGGCGGCGGTATACCGCAGCGAGTACCTGGACAGCATCGGCAAGGGCCGGGCGTTCGACATCTACGTTGCGCCGAACACCCAGCTCGATTTCTCGCTGGACTACAAGTTCACCCCGCGGGTGAGCATGTATTTCGAAGCACAGAACCTGCTGGACAAGCCGCTTGAGCTGTACCAGGGCACGCGTTCGCGCACCCTGCAGATGGAAGAGTACGGCCGCACCTATGCGCTGGGCCTGAAGGTGGCACTGTGATGGGGCGTGGCATCACCGTCCTGGCGGTCGCGCTCGCGGCGACCCTGGCCGCCGGCTGCACGCCGGCGACCGGCAACGATCCGGCCGCGGCCCCCACGGCAGCGAAAGCCGGGGGCGCGCGCACGGTGACCACCATCGCCGAAGCCTTCCTGTCACCGATGACCCCGGCCGACAACATCGACTCGCCGGCGGCCTGGCGCGCGCCGGACGGCGCGCTGTGGCTGATCGCCACCGCCAAGGCCACCGACAAGCTGGTGGTCTACGATGGCAGCACCGGCCAGCACCTGCGTGACGTTGGCAGCAGCGGCTCCGCACCGGGGCAGTTCGACCGCCCAAACGGCATCGCGGTGACCGACGATCTGCTGTGGATCGTGGAGCGCGACAATCACCGTGTGCAGGTGCTGAGCCTGCCGGACTTCGCGCCGCTGGCGACGTTCGCTGCGGACGACCTGCGCAAGCCGTATGGGCTGTGGGTCGACCGCCGTGCCGATGGCTACAGCGTCTACGTTACCGACTCCTGGGACAACGGCGAGGATGCGCAGGGGCGTGACATCCTGCCGCCGCTGGCCGAGCTGGACAAGCGCGTGCGCCAGTACCACGTGACCCGCGACGGTGCGAAGGTCGAGGCGAAGCTGGTGGCCAGCATCGGTGACACCAGCGAAGCCGGTGCGCTGCGCGTGGTCGAGTCGATCTGGGGCGACCCGGAGAATGATCGCCTGCTGATCGCCGAAGAGGATGAGAGCTACGCCAGCGAGTTCAAGGTCTACACCCTGGCCGGACGCTTCACCGGCACCACGTTCGGCCGCGACGTGTTCAAGGCGCAGGCCGAAGGTGTGACCTTGCGTACCTGCGGCAAGGACGGCTGGTGGATCACCACCGAACAGGGCAAGCAGCGCAGCGTGTTCCATCTGTTCGACCGGCACACGCTGAAGCCTGTCGGCGCGTTCCAGGGCAATACCGTGGCCAACACCGACGGCATCTGGATGATGCAGCAATCCAGTGCGCGCTTCCCGCACGGTGCACTGTATGCAGTGCATGACGACCAGGGCGTGGTGGCGTTCGACTGGGAGAGCATCGCCAAGCAGTTGGCATTGCCGCTGGAGTGTGGCGCATGAGTGGGCATTGCGTGATGCGCACGCTGGCGTTGGGGCTGCTGTTGGCATTGCCGTCGCTGTCGTTCGCAGCGGCCGAACCCAACACCCAGGTGCCAGCAGGCAGCCGCCACTACGCAGCGACGCCGGTGCCGGATCGCATCGTCGCCTCGCCGGCGGTGGATCCCAGCCACGGTTTCGCCGTGGCCTGGCGTACTGACGGCAGCGTGCAGGCACCGCTGCTCGAGATTGCCCTCGCCGGGGATTCGCCGGCCATCGAGGGCATCCGCCAGGTGCGCGCAATGACCCGCGCGCTGCAGACCGAGAATGGGCTGTCGCATCATCATCGCGCGGACATCAGCGGCCTGCAGCCGGATACCCAGTACGTCTACCGTGTGCAGGGCAACGGCAGTTGGAGCGCCTGGAACCAGCTGCGCACGCTGGCTGCGGCCGACCAGCCGCTGACCCTGCTGTACTTCGGTGATACCCAGAACAAGAACGTCAGCCATGTCAGCCGGGTAGTGCGTGCCGCGCAGAAGGCCGCGCCGCAGGCACGCATGAGCCTGTTCGCCGGTGACCTGGTCAGCGGCGGCGACAACATGGATGACAGCGAATGGGGCGAGTGGTTTGCTGCCACCGGCTGGCTGGCGCAGGAAACGCTGGTGGCCCCGGCGATCGGCAACCACGAGTATTTCGAGGAATTCGAGGACACCCCGCAGGAGCGGCGCGTGCTGGGCAAGCATTGGCCGGTCACCTTCGCGCTGCCGGGCAACGGCGCCACCGCCGCGCAGCAGACCAGCTACTGGTTCGATGCGCAGGGTGTACGCGTGGCGGTGGTCGATGGCACCTCGGCACTCGACCTCGGCACCGCCAAGGCACAGGCGCAGTGGCTGGACAAGGTGCTGGCCGGCAACCGGCAGCCGTGGACCATTGTGCTGCTGCACCAGCCGTTCTACTCGCCGCGCGAAGGGCGCGAGAACGCCGCGCTGCGTGACGTGCTGCTGCCGGTGGTACGCCGCCACAACGTCGACCTGGTGCTGCAGGGCCACGATCACACCTATGGCCGTCGCGGTGAAGGGCAGGCCGCCACGCCGCAGTACGTGGTGACCGTGGCCGGGCCGAAGCAGTACCGCCTTTCCGACGAAGCACGCAGGACGATGGATCCGGTGGCCGAGGATACCCAGTTGTTCCAGGTGTTGAACATTGATCCGCAGCACCTGCGCTATGAAGCACGCACGGTGACCGGCCGTCTCTACGATGCCTTCGAACTGCGCCGTGATGCCAAGGGTGGCAAGCAGCGCACGGAGCTGACCGAAGGTCGCATCACGCCACGCGACTGCCCGCGCGCGCAGACCGCCAAGGGTCGTGCCGACCGCTGCTGGGAGTGAGAAGACGCATATGACCACGCCCCGGCGCATCCTTCCGCTCGCCGCCATCGGTGCCGCCCTGCTGTTGCTGGCCAGTGCGGTGACCGCTGCCGATACCGTACTGCATCCGTTCCTGGTGGCCCAGCCGAAGCAGGCCCCACAGGAGGTGAATCTGGCGGTGGAGATTCCGGCCGGCAGCTTCACCAAGTACGAGATCAAGGAAGACGGCCTGGTCCATGTGGACCGCTTCCAGTCGATGCCGGTCGCCTATCCGGCCAACTACGGCTCGATGCCGCGCACTCTGGCCGGCGACAACGATCCGCTGGACGCGCTGGTGCTGACCCGTGAACCGCTGCATCCGGGCGTGATCGTGCGCTTCCGGCCGATCGGTTACCTGAAGATGATCGATGGCGGCGAGCACGACGAGAAGATCATCGGCGTGCCCACCGACAAGGTCGACCCGACCTACGCCAGCATCCGCGACCTGAAGGATCTGCCGGAGGTCGAGCGTCAGCGCATCGAGGCGTTCTTCCGGGTCTACAAGGACCTGCCGGCGGGACGCAACCCGGTGCAGCTCAACGGTTGGGGCAACGCCGCCGAGGCGCGGGTACTGATCAGCGAAGCGATGAAGCGCTTCGAAAAGTAGATCCACGCCATGCGTGGATTCAGTCCAGCAACGTCTCGATGAACGACTCGGCCTGCAGGCGGTCGCCCAGTACCCGGGCCACCGCCTGTACGGCTGCCTCCTGGTGTTCAGGACGGATACCGCCATCGTCATCATCGTTGTAGAGGTCGTCGCCTGCATCGAGGTACACCGTGCCTGCAGCAGCCAGAGCCGCCATCAAGGTCGGCACATCGGTAGTGATCTCGCCGGCATCCAGCAGGCCCGCACCGTGGTGACTGAACAGCACACGGCCGTCATCCAGGTCGAGGATGAACGGATCGGCGCCGCGATCGGCAATCACCAGCCAGTTCGATGGCCAGTTGTCGATCGGATCGCCGCTGATGCCATGCCAGCGATAGCCGGCCTGGTGACTCCACACGCGTCGCAGCGGCGGTATCCAGACATCGAGGCCCGGAATGGTGATGCCGGAGTTGCCCACCTTCGCATTGATCTCATGACCCAGCGGTCCCACCTGCGCGTAGAAGCGCGCCAGCACCGGTGGTAACGGGAACGGTCCCTGCCAGTCACCTTCGTGCTGGGCCCGCAGCAGCCCGAAGCGGGCGAATGAGGCGTACAGATCATCCATGGCGGGGTCCAACGAGGAGCGGCCCAGCAGCCTAGCAGACGGCGTCTGCGTGCAGCGCCTTCACCGCCGCTGGCTATCATGTCCGCCTTCAACAACGAAGGCGGTGACTGTGTCGGTAGCGTTGGTATGGTTCCGCCGTGATCTGCGGCTGCAGGACAATCCGGCCCTGCAGGCCGCGCTGGATGCCGGTCACGACGTGGTGCCGATCTACATCCATGCGCCCCACGAAGAGGGTGAGTGGGTGCCGGGTGCCGCCTCCGATGCGTGGCGCCACCGTTCACTGGCCGCGTTGGACGCCGACCTGCGCGTGCGCGGTTCGTCGCTGGTGCTGCGCAGTGGTGACAGCCTGCCGGCCCTGCAGTTGCTGATCGAGCAGACCGGCGCCGGGGCGGTGTACTGGAACCGCAAGTACGAACCGGCCACCCAGCCACGCGACGCCACCATCAAGCGCACGTTGCGCGAGCAAGGCATCGACGCACAGAGCTGCAATGGCAGCCTGCTGTTCGAGCCGTGGGATATCGCCACCCAGCAGGGCCAACCCTACAAGGTATTCACGCCGTACTGGCGCAACGTACTCAGCCACTGGCGCCTGCCCGCGCTGCAGGCCGCACCGGAAGCATTGGCGACGCACGCGGTCGACAGCCTGGCATTGGATGATCTCCAGTTGGCACCGACGCTGGACTGGGATACCGGCTTCTGGGAGCACTGGCAGCCGGGTGAAGCCGGTGCGCTGGAAGCGCTGTCCGTGTTCGAGGACGGTGCGCTGCGCGGCTACCGCGAGCAGCGTGACCTGCCAGATCGCGTGGGCACCTCGCGGATGTCGCCGCACCTGCATTTCGGCGAAATCGCACCCTGGCGGATTGCCCATGCGCTGGAAGGCCTGCGCAGTGCCGGTACCGACGCCGACATCGACGGCTATCTGCGCCAGCTCGGCTGGCGTGACTTCGCCTACCACCTGTTGCATCACTTCCCGAAGACGCCGACCGACAACCTCAACCCGCGCTTTGACCGTTTCCCGTGGGCCACACCGAGTGCCGCGCAGCTGCACGACTGGCAGCGAGGCAACACCGGCGTGCCGATCGTCGATGCAGGCCTGCGCGAGCTGTGGCACACCGGTTACATGCACAACCGGGTGCGGATGATCGTGGCCAGCTATCTGTGCAAGCACCTGCGCGCGCACTGGCTGCATGGCGCGCGCTGGTTCTGGGACACCCTGGTCGATGCCGACCTGGCCAACAACACGATGGGCTGGCAGTGGGTGGCCGGGACCGGTGCCGATGCCGCGCCTTACTTCCGCGTGTTCAACCCCGTGACCCAGGCCGAGAAGTTCGACCCCCAGGCCCGCTACATCAGCCGCTGGGTGCCCGAACTGGGGGCGCTGCCGGTGAAAGCGCGCTTCGCGCCGTGGCAGCATCCGTTGCTGCTGGCGGCACATGCCCCGGACTATCCGCGCACGCCGCTGGTGGATCTGGCGGTTGGCCGCGATGCCGCGCTGGCTGCCTACCGGCAGTCGGGAGCGGGGTAAAGTGCGGGCTGATCGATCTGGTCAGTTAGCTGAACGCGGCCCTGTCGACGTGCCCGATCATCATTCCGGCATCGCATCGGGCTGTTTATTCTCTTTGCGCCCGCAGGCCGCCGGCCGACCGGAAACCAAGGAGAACCTCATGATCCGCAATACCACCCGCAACGTCGCACTGGCCCTGATGAGTGCGGCCGTCCTGTCGGCCTGCGCCACCGGCGGCTCCTACGTACAGAGTGACCAGTACGGCAACCCGACCGAGCAGCAGAACCGCACCGGCCGCAACGCGCTGATCGGCACCGCCATCGGCGTAGCCGCCGGCCTGCTGACCGGTGACAGCGCCACGGAGCGTCGTCAGCATGCGCTGATCGGCGCCGGTATCGGCGCGCTCAGCGGCGCCGCAGTAGGCCAGTACCAGGATCGCCAGGAACGCGCACTGCGCGAGCGCACTGCCAACACCGGCATTGATGTGCAGCGCCAGGGCGACAACATCATGCTGAACCTGCCGGACGGCATCACCTTCGACTTCGGCAAGTCGACCCTGAAGCCGCAGTTCTACGGCTCGCTCAATGGCGTGGCAGGCACCCTGCGTGACTACAACCAGACCATGATCGAAGTGGTCGGCCACACCGACAGCATCGGCAGTGACGCGGTCAACAACCGCCTGTCGAAGGAACGTGCCGACTCGGTCGCGCAGTACCTGATCGGGCAGGGCGTGCAGAGCGTGCGCATCGAAACCCTGGGCGCCGGCAAGTCGTACCCGATTGCCGACAACAGCACCGATGCCGGCCGCGCCAAGAACCGCCGCGTCGAAATCCGCGTGATTCCCCTGAAGCAGTAACGCGTAGCGTTACGGTTCCGGCGCAGCCGGAACGAAAATGCCGCCCTTGCAGGCGGCATTTTCTGTAGGTGCCGAGCGTTGCTCGGCACACCGATAGCGCTCCCGGTTGCGGCTTTTCCGAACGGCGCCGACCAAGGTCGGCATCTACCGAAAGCCACGTAGCCGGAACGAAAATGCCGCCCTTGCAGGCGGCATTTTCTGTAGGTGCCGAGCGTTGCTCGGCACACCGATAGCGCTCCCGGTTGCGGCTTTTCCGAACGGCGCCGACCAAGGTCGGCATCTACCGAAAGCCACGTAGCCGGAACGAAAATGCCGCCCTTGCAGGCGGCATTTTCTGTAGGTGCCGAGCGTTGCTCGGCACACCGATAGCGCTCCCGGTTGCGGCTTTTCCGAACGGCGCCGACCAAGGTCGGCATCTACCGAAAGCTACGCCGCCGGAACGAAAATGCCGCCCTTGCAGGCGGCATTTTCTGTAGGTGCCGAGCGTTGCTCGGCACACCGATAGCGCTCCCGGTCGCGGCTTTTCCGAACGGCGCCGACCAAGGTCGGCATCTACCGAAAGCCACGTAGCCGGAACGAAAATGCCGCCCTTGCAGGCGGCATTTTTGTGGGTGCCGAGCGTTGCTCGGCACACCGATAGCGCCCGTAGAGTCGAGCTTGCTCGACTGAAGCGCAAGAGCAGTCGAGCAAGCTCGACTCTACGGAATGCCGGTAGATCCACGCCATGCGTGGATGCTTCCGGTCATGCGGCCGAAGCGGCCACCTTCTCCAGGATCCGCTTGCCGCTGCTTTCCAGCGCCGCGTCTTCCTTTTCCTTCTGCTGCTGCGCCAGCTTCGCGCCCGGGCACTGCGCCAGCATGTAATTGGCGTCGAAGTTGAGCTTCTCGACCAGGAAGTCGACGAATGCACGCACCTTCGGCGAGACCAGGCGGCCACCGGCGAACACGGCGTTGAAGTCCACTTCCGGGCCAGTCCAGCCGGCCAGCACGCGGCGTACCATGCCCGACTCGACGAACGGCTTGGCCATCACGTCGCCGGTCAGCAGCAGGCCTTCGCCGCACACCAATGCACCATTCAACGCAGACATGTCGTTGGCGGTCATCAGCGGGGTGACCGGGAAGTCACGCAGCTCGCCGCCGTTCTCGCCCAGCTGCCAGGTGAAGCGCGGCGAGTTGCCGGTGTGGTACGGCTTGCGCATCGCCAGGATGCGATGGAACTGCAGCTCTTCCGGATGCAGTGGCTCACCATAGCGTTCGATGTAGGCCGGGCTGGCGAACACCTGCGTGCGCAGGCTGCCCAGCTTGCGTGCCACCAGGTTGGAATCGGGCAGGGCACCCACGCGCAGGGCCAGGTCCGCCTCACCTGCAATCAGGTCCAGCTTCTCGTTGCCCATATGCATGTCCAGACGGATCTCTGGATACTGCGCATGGAACTGGCCCAGCAGCGGCGCAATCCAGGTGATGCCGATCGAGTAGGGCACGGTGAAGCGCAGCCAGCCGCGCGGACCGGACTGCAGCTGGCTCACCGCGCTCTCGGCTTCTTCCAGCTCGCGCGCGATGCGCTGGCAATGTTCGTGGTAGATCGAACCCGCTTCGGTCAGGCCGAGGCGGCGGGTGGTCCGGTGCAGCAGGCGCGCACCCAGGCGCGTTTCCAGCTCCTGCACTTTGCGGCTGACCGTGGTCTTGGGCAGGCCGAGCGATTTGGCAGCGGCAATGAAACTGCCTTGCTCGACCACTTTGACGAAGATCAGCGTCTCGTTGAGATCGTGGGACATGGTCTGGGATCCTGGACGTCGGGGATGGGACAATCGTGACAGAACGATTGGACCGGGAGCGGGATGATTATTCCCCTTAATCAGGACTAATCAAGTAAAGGTTTGAGGTCTATCGTGGCGCCATTCGTTATTTGGAGCCCGTCCGCCATGAGCCTGCGCAACATTCTTGCCCGTCTCCGGAACGCCGGCCAGAGCACCCTGGACCTGGCAATGACCGTTGAAGTCCGCCCGAGTTCCTTGGTACACAAGGACTTCCGTGAGTTTACCGCGCCGATGCGTCAGCAGCGTGGCGGTGCCATCCGCCTGGCCCCGCGCAAGGGCGACCGGCTGCATCGAATCGGGACTATCCCGGATTTGGGAGGAAATGTCCCGTGAATGGGATGCTGACGCCCGAAGTCCTGGTCCTCGGCGGCACCGGTGCCGTCGGCCAAGGCGTGGTTGGCGCACTGCTGGAAGCCGGCAGCCCGGTGCTGGTGGTCGGTCGCGACCCGGGCCGGCTGGCGGCACTGCATGAGCAGTTCGCCGATGAGCCGGGCCTGGAGACGCTGCTGGGTTCGCTCAGCGATGACGGCTCGGCGCGCGCACTGGCCGAACGCATCGCGCATCGCGCATCGCCCGCGTCCGCTGGCGGCAGTGATCGCCGCAATGGGCGGCCCTTACCGTCGCGGCCGGGTGACTGACCGCAACGGCGATGAACTGCTGGGCGCGATGCAGGCCGATCTGATGCCGCACGTGCACGCAGTGCGTCATCTGCTGCCGCTGCTGCAGGACAACGTGCATGCGCGCCGCTACGTGATGATCGGCAGCCCGGCCAATGCCAAGCCATGGGCGGGCTACGGCGAAACCTCGATCACCACTGCGGCGCTGCGCATGTACGCGCAGGTGGTGCACCAGGAAGCCCAGGCATTGGGCGTGCGCGCGCAGATGCTGGAAGTCTGCAGCCCGGTGTGTACGCCGGCCAACGCGGCCAATGCCTGCATCGAGTGGCCCAGCTCACTGCTGGTCGGCCGTCGCGTGGTCTCCCTGCTCGACGGCTGCCGCGACAACCGCGCCATCGTCCGCTGCGACAGCAGTGATGCCGAACTGCCGCGCGGCCTGCTGCACCTGGACGTTCCTCCCCTGTGGCGCGATACCGCAGGCGTCGCTTGACCTCGACCATGGTTGAGGTCGCAGGATACGCCGCCTGTTTTTGCAACACGTTCTCATCTAGCTGTACCACCCCTCCGTACGGATGCATGCCATGACTTCCCCCAATTCCACCCCACATCGTTTCGGCCATCGCATCGCGATGGTCGGCGTGTCGATCCTCGCCGCAGCCGTGCTGGCGGCCTGCAGCGGCGGCCACGCCGAAGAAGCCGGTGCACCGCCGCCGCCGCAGGTCAGTGCTGCACCGGTGCTGGTCAAGCAGGTCAGCCAGTGGGACGAGTTCAGCGGCCGCGTCGAAGCGGTACAGAGCGTTGAACTGCGCCCGCGCGTGTCCGGCTACATCGACAAGGTCAACTACGTCGAAGGCCAGGAAGTGAAGAAGGGCGAAGTGCTCTTCACCATCGACGCGCGCAGTTACCAGGCCGAGTACGATCGCGCCGCTGCCGAACTGGCCCGCGCCCGCACCCAGGCCACGCTGGCCCGCAGTGAATCCGAGCGTGCCAAGCGTTTGTCCGAGCAGCAGGCCATTTCCACCGAGACGGCCGAGCAGCGTCGCGCTGCGGCTGACCAGTCCGGTGCCGCCGTACAGGCGGCCCAGGCTGCGCTGGATGCGGCCCGCCTCAACCTGGAGTTCACCAAGGTGCGTGCGCCGATCGACGGCCGTGCCGGCCGCGCGATGGTCACCGCCGGCAACCTGGTCACCGCCGGCGACAGCGCCAGCGTGCTGACCACGCTGGTCTCGCTGGACACCGTGTTCGTCTACTTCGATGCCGATGAAAGCACTTTCCTTCGCTATGCGCAGATGGCGCGCAAGGGTGAACGCCCGAGCGAGCGTGACAGCGATCTGCCGGTGAAGGTCGGTCTGTCCGGCGAAGAGGGTTACCCGCATTCGGGCAAGGTCGACTTCCTCGACAACCAGGTCGCCCGCAGCACCGGTACCATCCGCGTCCGCGCGCTGCTGGACAACGCCGATCGCCAGTTCACGCCGGGCCTGTTCGCCCGCGTGCAGCTGCTCGGCAGCGGCCAGTTCCAGGCCCTGCTGATCGACGAGAAGGCCGTTCTGACCGACCAGGACCGCAAGTATGTCTACGTGGTCGACAAGGATGGCAAGGCCCAGCGCCGCGACATCCAGCTCGGTCGCACCGCTGATGGCCTGCGTATTGTCGAGCACGGCCTGGCCGCCGGCGACAAGGTGATCATCGACGGCGTGCAGAAGGTCTTCATGCCGGGCATGCCGGTGCAGGCCAAGGCCGTGGCGATGCAGCCGCAGGCTGCGCCGCCGGCACCGGGCCGCGATGCCACCGCCGCGCTGAACCACTGATCCGCCGTCTCCTGATCCGCGTCCCCGCTTAGCTGCCGGCGCCAGCAGCAGCCTTCCCTGCCTTCGTCATCTCGGCGAGGGGCGGGGAGGCTGTTGCCCGCCGAACGCCTTTCCCAGGAATTCCTCCATGGACTTTTCCCGTTTCTTCATCGACAGGCCGATCTTCGCGGCGGTGCTGTCGATCGTGATCTTCGCCGCAGGCCTGATCACGATTCCAATCCTGCCGATCAGCGAGTACCCGGAAGTGGTGCCGCCGTCGGTGGTCGTGCGCACGGTGTATCCGGGCGCCAACCCCAAGGTCATTGCCGAGACTGTCGCCACGCCGCTTGAAGAGGCGATCAACGGCGTCGAAGGCATGATGTACCTGAAGTCGGTCGCCGGCTCGGACGGTGTGCTGCAGATGACCGTCACCTTCCGCCCGGGCACCGACCCGGATGCGGCGGCGGTGAAGGTGCAGAACCGCGTGGCGCAGGCGCAGGCGCGCCTGCCCGAGGACGTGCGCCGGCAGGGCGTGACCACGCAGAAGCAGTCACCGACCTTCCTGATGGTGGTGCACCTGACCTCGCCGAACGGCAAGTACGACACCCTGTACCTGCGCAACTACGCCCGTCTGCACGTCAAGGATGCGCTGGCGCGTATTCCGGGCGTGGGTGACGCGCAGATCTTCGGTGGTGGTGACTACGCCATGCGCGCCTGGCTGGACCCGGACAAGGTCGCCTCGCGCGGCCTGACCGCCAGTGACGTAGTGCGCGCCATGCGTGAGCAGAACGTGCAGGTCTCGGCCGGCCAGCTCGGCGCCGAACCGCTGCCGAACAGCCAGTTCCTGACCCTGATCAATGCCCAGGGCCGCTTGAAGACTGAAAAGGAATTCGGCGACATCGTGCTCAAGAGCGGTGTTGATGGCGAGATCGTGCGCCTGGCCGATGTGGCCCGCCTGGAACTGGGTGCCGGTGACTACACCCTGCGTTCGCAGCTGGACGGCAAGAACGCGGTGGGTATCGGTATCTTCCAGTCGCCGGGTGCCAATGCACTGGAGATCCGTGACCAGGTCATCTCGACGATGGACGAGATGCAGAAGACCATGCCGGCCGACGTGAAGTACGAAGCCGTGTATGACACCACCATCTTCGTGCGCGACTCGATCAAGGCCGTGGTCTCCACGCTGCTGGAAGCCATCGCGCTGGTGGTGCTGGTGGTGATCCTGTTCCTGCAGACCTGGCGTGCGTCGATCATTCCGCTGATCGCGGTGCCGGTGTCGGTGGTCGGTACTTTCGCCGCGCTGTACCTGCTGGGCTTCTCGATCAACACGCTGAGCCTGTTCGGCCTGGTGCTGGCGATCGGCATCGTGGTCGATGACGCGATCGTGGTGGTGGAGAACGTCGAGCGCAACATCGAGGAAGGCCTGTCGCCCACCGCCGCGGCCCACCAGGCCATGCGTGAGGTGTCCGGCCCGATCATCGCGATCGCGCTGGTGCTGTGTGCCGTGTTCGTGCCGATGGCCTTCCTGTCGGGTGTCACTGGCCAGTTCTACAAGCAGTTCGCGGTCACCATCGCCATCTCCACGGTGATCTCGGCGATCAACTCGCTGACCCTGTCGCCGGCCCTGGCTGCGCGCCTGCTGAAGGCCCATGGTGCGCCGAAGGACGGCCCGAGCCGCTTGATCGACCGCCTGTTCGGCTGGGTGTTCCGTCCGTTCAACCGCTTCTTCAAGTCCAGTTCGGAGAAGTACGAGCGTGGCGTGGCCCGCATCCTCGGCCGTCGTGGTGCGGTGTTCGTGGTCTACGCGATCCTGCTGGTCGGTACCGGTGTGATCTTCAAGCTGGTGCCGCCGGGCTTCATCCCGACCCAGGACAAGCTGTACCTGATTGCCGGTGTGAAGCTGCCGGAAGGTTCGTCGATCGCGCGTACCGATGAAATGCTGCGCAAGGTCGCCAAGATCGCCCAGGAAACCGATGGCGTGGCCCACACCATCTCGTTCCCGGGTTTGAACGCGCTGCAGTTCACCAACACGCCGAACACCGGTGTGGCGTTCATTCCGCTCAAGCCGTTCGCCGAGCGCCATGGCCGTACCGCCGCGCAGATCAACGCCGAGATCAACCAGAAGATCGCCGGTCTGCAGGAAGGCTTCGCCTTCTCGATGATGCCGCCGCCGATCCTCGGCCTGGGCAACGGCAACGGCTACCAGATGTTCATCGAGGACCGTGGCAACCTGGGTTACGGCGCGCTGCAGAATGCTGTACAGGCAATGCAGGGCACCGTTGCGCAGACGCCGGGCATGGCCTTCCCGATTTCCAGCTACCAGGCCAATGTGCCGCAGCTGGATGCCGAGGTCGACCGCGTCAAGGCCAAGGCACAGGGCGTGCAGCTCACCGAACTGTTCGACACGCTGCAGACCTACCTCGGCTCGGCTTACGTCAACGACTTCAACCAGTTCGGCCGTACCTGGCAGGTCATCGCGCAGGCGGACGGTCCGTACCGCGAAACGGTCGAGGACATCGGCAAGCTGCGTACCCGCAATGACCGCGGCGAGATGGTGCCGATCGGTTCGATGGTCACCATCAAGCAGACCTTCGGCCCGGACCCGGTGCTGCGCTTCAATGGCTATCCGGCGGCGGATCTGGCCGGTGAAGCCGACCCGCGCCTGCTGTCTTCGGCCGAGGCGATGAACAAGCTGACCGAGATCGCCGGCAAGGTGCTGCCGGTGGGCATGACCACCGAATGGACCGACCTGAGCTACCAGCAGGCAACCCAGGGCAAGGCCGCCTTCATCGTGTTCCCGGTGGCGATCATGCTGGCCTTCCTGGTGCTGGCCGCGCTGTACGAGAGCTGGTCGCTGCCGCTGGCGGTGATCCTGATCGTGCCGATGACCCTGCTGTCCGCGCTGTTCGGCGTATGGCTGACCGGTGGTGACAACAACGTGTTCGTGCAGGTCGGCCTGGTGGTGCTGATGGGCCTGGCGTGCAAGAACGCGATCCTGATCGTCGAATTTGCCAGAGAGCTGGAGATGGGCGGCAAGGGTATCGTTGAAGCTGCGCTGGAAGCCTGCCGCCTGCGCCTGCGCCCGATCGTGATGACCTCCATCGCGTTCATCGCCGGCACCGTACCGCTGGTGCTGTCGCACGGTGCAGGTGCCGAGGTGCGCTCGGTGACCGGTATCACCGTGTTCGCCGGCATGCTGGGCGTGACCCTGTTCGGCCTGTTCCTCACCCCGGTGTTCTACGTGGCCCTGCGCAAGTTCGTCACCCGCAACGGTGGTGGCCAGCTGGTGCAGCACGGCGAGCCGACCATCCACCACTGACATGGAACCCCGTCGCCGCCGGTCACTGGCCGGCGGCGGCTTCCCCCTCACGAGGCAAGAATCCATGAACTCTCATCAGAACAAGATCGCGCTGGTCACCGGCGCCACCCGCGGCATCGGCGCCGAGACCGTGCGCCAGCTGGCCCAGGCCGGCGTGCATACGTTGCTGGCCGGCCGCAAGCGCGAGACCGCCGTAGAGCAGGCGCTGAAGCTGCAGGCCGAGGGCCTGCCGGTGGAAGCCATCCAGCTGGACGTGACCGATGCCGCCAGCATCGCCGAAGCGGTCGAGCAGGTACGCCAGCGCCATGGGCGCCTGGACATCCTGGTCAACAACGCCGGCATCATGATCGAGAACCCGGCGCAAGCCCCGTCCGAACAGTCGCTGGATACCTGGAAGCGCACTTTCGACACCAACGTGTACGCACTGGTTGCGGTGACCCAGGCCTTCCTGCCACTGGTCAGGCAGGCCAAGTCCGGGCGCATCGTCAACGTTTCGAGCATGCTCGGCTCGCAGACCCTGCACGCTGATCCGACCTCGGGCATCTACGATTTCAAGATCCCCGCGTACAACGCCTCCAAGGCAGCGGTGAACAGCTGGACGCTGGCGCTGGCGCATGAACTGCGCAGCACCCAGATCAAGGTCAATACCGTGCATCCGGGTTACGTGAAAACCGATATGAACGGCGGCCACGGCGAGATTGAGATCAGCGAAGGCGCGCGTTCCAGCGTGCAGATGGCACTGATCGGCCATGAAGGCCCGAACGGCAGCTTCACTTACCTGGGCGAGGTGCTGCCATGGTGATCCGCACGTTGGCGATGGCCGTCTCCAGCCTGGTGCTGGCGGGCTGTGTCAGCGTCGGCCCGAACTACAAGGCGCCGGTGCAGGATCCGGTGGTGCTGCAGGGTGCGCAGCAGCCGGTGTTCAGCACCACCTCGCCGGTGGCCAGCTGGTGGGCGCAGTTCGATGATCCGGTGCTGGAAGAGCTGGTGCACGGCGCACTGTCGGACAACCTGGACCTGCGCGTGGCCGTGGCCCGCGTCAGCCAGGCCCGCGCGGTGTTCGTCGAAAGCCGCTTCGACCAGGCGCCCCACGTTACCGCGGGCGGTAGCTACGATCGCCGCAAGCAACCCGATCCGCAGCTGGGTGGGCAGCGGGTGTTCAGTGAAAGCTACCAGCTCGGCTTCGATGCGGGCTGGGAGCTGGATCTGTTCGGCCGCAAGCGCCGTGCTGCAGAAGCCGCGCGTGCCGACCTCGACGCCGAGCAGGCCAACCTGGCCGACGCACAGGTACTGATCGCCGCCGAAGTGGCACGCAACTACTTCGAGCTGCGCGGCACACAGAAGCGCATCGCCGTGGCCCAGCACACCCTGGTAAATCTGCGCGAGACGCAGAAGCTGACCGAGGCACGCTGGGAGCTGGGCGCCGGCAGCGAGCTGGACGTGCAGAGCAGTCGTGCGCGGCTGAAGGCGATCGAGGCCGACATTCCGCTGCTGGAAGTGGCCGAAACGCAGTCGCGCAACCG
Organism: Stenotrophomonas sp. 28608_Sma; assembly: GCF_056486185.1. Classification (NCBI taxonomy): domain Bacteria; kingdom Pseudomonadati; phylum Pseudomonadota; class Gammaproteobacteria; order Lysobacterales; family Lysobacteraceae; genus Stenotrophomonas; species Stenotrophomonas sp. 28608_Sma. The sequence goes on from NZ_CM151308.1 coordinate 1,932,990, forward strand.
TCTGGCCGTTCTGCTGGGCCAGCGTCCGGAAACGCTGACCGCCATGCTTGCGCCGCACGAAGTGCCGGCATTCGCCAAGGCGCTGCCGCTGGGCGATACCCGCGAGCTGCTGCGCCAACGCGCCGACGTGCGCGTGGCCGAGCGTCGTCTTGCTGCCGCTACCGCGCGGGTGGGCGTGGCCACGGCGGATCTGTTCCCGCGGCTGTCGCTGTCCGGTTTCGTCGGCTTCCTCGGTGGCGATGCCAGTGGCCTGGTCAATGGCAACAACAAGGCCTGGTCGCTGACGCCGTCGCTGAGCTGGGCGGCCTTCGATTTTGGCACCGTGCGTGCACGCCTGCGTGCCAGCAAGGCCGAGGCCGAAGGCGTGGCAGCACAGTATGAGCAGACGGTGCTGCTGGCACTGGAAGACACCGAGAACGCGCTGACCCGCTATTCCAAGCAGCAGGCGCGGCTGGCGATCGTGGTCGAGCAGGCGCAGGCGGCACGCCGTGCCGAGTCGCTGGCGCAGATCCGCTATCGCGAGGGCTCGGAGGACTTTCTGACCCTGCTGGATGCGCAGCGTACGCAGCTGGCAGCCGATGATGCGTTGGCCGCGGCCGAGTCCGAGGTCAACGTCAGCGTGGTGGGCGTGTACAAGGCGCTGGGTGGTTGGGGTCAATCACCGCAGCCGCCGAGTGTGGCGCAGGTGCAGTAACCGCAGGGGACGGAAGCAGTGGCTTCCGTCCCTTTCTTCTTTCAGGGCCAGCGATTGGCCGGTACCTCGCGCTCGCGCATGCGCACGATGCAGAAGCGATGGCCGGTCGGTGCTTCCATCACCCACCACCGCTTGACGAAGCCTATCCGCCGCGCGCCGAGCTTCTCCAGGCGGTCGGCCTCGGCGTCGATGTCGTCACTCTCGATGTCCAGGTGCACCCGTGAAGGGTGATTGACGCGTTGCACCTCCACGTTCAGGCCTGCGGGCGCGCCCTGCAGGTCGGCGTACTCGGCGCCGTCTTCGGCATAGGCGGGCTGCGCCTGCAGGCCGAGCGCGGCGGACCAGAAGCGGGCACCTTCGTCGGCGGGAATGCCCTCGCAATCGATGATGAAACCGGCCAGGCGGCTCTGGTGTGCCATGCCTTTCTCCACAGTTCGGGAACGGGGGCAGGGTAGCGCGGTGTGTGCTGTGGACGTTGTCACAGTCGTGACGTTTCTGACTCTGCCGGAAGCCGTGTCCGCCGTGTAACTAGTGGGGGCAGATTCCAGGGAGTAAAGACGATGAGCGATGACAGGCGGGATACCCAGCGCATGCTGTTTGGCGACCCGGGGCCACCCGGCGCGGGCCTTTCGGTGGCGGTCGTTGTGCTGCTGGTGCTGGCGACGATGGCCGCTGCGATCGGTTTCCTGCGACTGCCTGATCCGATGCTGGGGCTGGGCCTGATCGGCGTTGCCGTGTTCCTTGCTGTCGGCGCCCGCATCTGCCAGGCGCGCAACCAGCACCTGGCGTTGTACCGGCTGTTGTCGCGGCAGCCGCGGTAGCCACGGCGGCCGCGGAGATTCAGTGCTTCGGCCAGTCCAGCTCGACCACCAGCGGGAAGTGATCCGACGGCAGCACGCCGTCGATGCGGCGGTCATCGGTGAGGAAACTGCGGGCATGGAAGCCGCGCACCAGCACCCAGTCCAGCTGCACGGTGGCCTTGCCGGTGAAGTCGTGGAAGGTCAGGCGTGGTCCCTGCGGTGCATTCACCTGCGTGCGTGTGTCCTGCAGCAGGCGGGTGAATGCCTTGTAGGTGTCACCGCCGGGCTCGCTGTTGAAGTCACCGGTCAGGACCACCGGTAGGTCGGCAGGCAGGGCTTGCAGGCGCTTGCCGATCAGCTCGGCACCCTTCACCCTGCGCGGTTCGTCCTCGTCGCGATAGGGCAGGTGGGTATTCATGAAGTAGAAACGGCGGCCATCGTCCAGGCGCCGGAACAGGGCCCAGGTGACCATGCGCGGGTACAGGTTGCCCCAGCTGATGCTGCCGGGTACTTCGGGCGTATCGGATAACCAGAAGTTGCCGGATTCCTCGATGGCCAGCACCTTGCTGTCGTAGAACACGCCCATGTGTTCATCGCCGCTGCCACCGCGGCGGCCTTCACCGAACCAGCGGTAGCCGGGCAGATGCCCGGACAGGAAGTCGGCCTGTTCCTTCACCAGCTCCTGCGTGCCGATCACGGTCGGGTGTGCATCGAGGATGACCTTGACCATGGCATCGCGACGGTCCGGCCAGCGCTTGCCCGGTTCGGTATCGGCCGGGGTTCGGACATTGAACGACATCACTTTCAGTGGCGCCGGCGCAGCAGCCCAGGCGACGGCAGGCAGAGCAAGCGCCAGCAGCGCATACAGCGCAGGGCGACGGAAACGCGACAACATCGTGGAATCCCTCCATTCCATGAAAACGGTTTCATGAAGCATGCCATGGACGGTGGGGTCGGCGATATGCCGGGATGGGCGGATGGAAGATGCCGGGCGGGCGGTGAAGGTCCCGCCCGGCGGATCGCGCGGGCGCGATCAGGGGTCGTAGATCATCCCGTTCTCGTCACGGTTGTAATGACTGGTGACTTCGCGGGTGCCGTCGTCGTAGACCACGTACGACGTGCAGCGCTGGTGGAACACGTTGCCAGCGATGCGGAAGGGCACACACTCTTCCTGGACCTCGATGACCTCGGCAGCCGTTGTGGTGGCGACGGGGGCCAGCATCAGCACGGCCAGCACGGTGGCAAGCGAACACGCCGATACGCCTTTATGCAGTCTCATTCCCACACTCCTTGTCGATGAGGATTACATCAGATACGGGTTGCCGTATTCGTCGATCCAGTACTCGGTGAGGAAAATCTCGCCGTCCGCATCGGGCATGGTCACGATGCAATGCTGGTGGATGCGGTAGCGCTCCACTTCAAACGGTTCGCAGCGCGTCACGCTGCCGGGTGGGCTGGTTACCCCGGCGTTGGCGTTGCCGCTCGACATCATTCCAGCGAAGGCCACGGCCAGTGCGGCCATCGAGGCCAGGTGCAGTTTCATGGGCATCATCCTTGTGTCTGCAATCGCGCATCTGCGCGGTGTCGTGCAACTACCCCCGGGTAGAGCATGCGCCCGAGTGGCAGCTGCTGCATGCGCGCCGGCCCGGCGGGCGGCCCGGCGCAGTCCCCTGCCGGCTCAGTCGCGCAGGTAAGGGTTGCCGTACTCGTCGATCCAGTACTCGGCTTCGTACACGTTGCCGAATTCATCGGTGTAGGTTTCCGTGCAGTGCTGGTGGACCCGGTTGTGGTCCACTTTCACCGGCACGCACGAAACATTTTCTTTCGGTCCCCCGGCATTGGCGTCCGCCACCGGAGCCAGGGTTGCCGTTGCCATCACCAACGCGGCCATCGCGGCCAGTTGCAGTTTCATAAGCATCGTCCTTGCTTTCTGCAATCGCGCACATGCGCATGGCGTGTGTAACACGCGAACCAGAGCGCCGGAAGTGTCTTGCCCGGATCAGTCCTCGATCTCGCCGCGCCGACTGGCAGCACGCACCGCCTGCGCGGTGGTTGCCACGCCCAGGCGCTGGCGCGCGCGTCGCAGATGATTCTCCACCGTACGGGCGGAAAGTCCCAGCGTGGCCGCGATTTCCGCTTGGCGACGGCCGGCGGCGACCCAGCGCAGCACCTCGCGTTCGCGCGTGCTCAACGCACTTCCGGAAAGCTCGGTGGGCGTCTCGGAAAGCCGGCGTGCGGCACGGAATGCTGCAGCTGCAGCAGCATCCAGCAGCAGTCGCGCGCTGGCCGATGCATCGATCGCTGTCCCGGCAAAACTGATCGCGCCTTCCAGCCCTGTGGTGCCGAACACCGGCACCTGCAGACCGTGCAGGCCTTCACCACGTGGCTGCTTTACCACCTGATAGCGTTCGCCGCGAACGCCCTGGCGCTTGCTCCAGAAGAACGGCGCGTCACTGTCCAGAACGTGGCGATTGACCGGACAGGCGTGCAGGTAGCGCGCGAGGTCGGTAGTGCTGCCGTCGCCGAACCAGTCGCCCTCGATCCAGTACACGCGCTGGGTACCGCGTTCCAACCCCGTGCCGGTGGCGAACACCAGCACGCGGTCGTAGCCCAGCGGTGCAGAGATGCCGCGTAGTACCGCGCCCACCGCACTCAGTGAGCGGGCGCGTTCCAGTTCCAGCAACGCCTGCACCAGATCGCTCACGCCAGTCAGCGCCCGGCCAATGCGTCGAGCAGCGTGCGCGCGGCCAGCTTGCCCAGCGCATTGCCGGCCAGCGGGCTGTCGCCGGTCAGCAACAGGCGGTCCTGCAGCACGCTGCCATCGATGCCGTCGTTGACGATCTGCACGCCCTGCTGCGCCAGGCGCTCACCGAAGAACCACGGCAGCTGCCCGGGCATGTAGCCGATCTCCGGCGTCTGCCGGTCCATCGCATCGGGGAAGGCACAGATGCGGTAGCCGCGGAACAGCGAACCACCGTCGGCCTCGTCAACGCCTGCGGCCAGCAATGCGGCCGGGCCGTGGCAGAGGGTGATGATGTGACGTTGCTCGGCCATCGCCCAGTGCAGGGCCGCCTTTACCGCGCGACTCTGCGGCAGTCCGATGAGGGCGCCGTGGCCACCGGGAATGAACACGGCTGCATAGTCCGACGCGGCATCGAGGCCTGCCACCACCTCTTCCAACGGCAGTGGCTGGCGGAAGCGGGCTTCGTAGCGGTCGTACAGTCCGCCGATCTCCTTGTCCTCATGCGGGAACGCCCACCACTCGAACTTGGCGGCGTTGCCGGACAGCGTGGCCACATCGATGTCGAAGCCGGCCTTGTCCAGATGGTACATCGGCAGCAGGGTTTCCACCGGATGGTTGCCGGTGGAGAACAGGTGGCCGTTGGCGGTGGGCAGATAGCGTTCGTCCGCAGCGATCATCAGCACCTTCCAGCGGCCATCGCGGCGCGCGTCGGGATAGTCGGCGGCGGACAGGTCGCTCTTCGCCGATGTGAACTGTGACAGCGAGTACGGCGACGGGAAGAAGGCGTCGCGCTCGGCCGGATCGGGGCTGGGGTGGCGGCTGGGCTCTTGCGTGTTCATGCGGACCTCCAGTGGGGTAGTGGAGCCAGCATAGAAGGGCGGATGCGTACAGGCGATGAGGGTTTTCCCCTCATTCGCCCCCTGCTATTTCACCACGGCACCGTGCTGTTGCATGTCTTCATGCAGGATCCGCCGCAGTTCGACGATGGCCGGCGTGGCTTCCTGCACGCTGTGCCCGGACACGATCACCTTCTCCGAATCCGCGTGCGGAAGGTGCGAGCTCCAGTAGGGCACCAGCCCGTCGTCGGTCTTTTCCAGCGGGCCGTCGGCCTTGGCGCGCGCGATGATCGAGTGGTAACGCACTTTCGGTGCCATCGGCAGGTCGGCCACGGCGCGCACGAAGGGATCGTCCTTGTCCAGGTTCTGGATGCTGTTCATCTGGTAGCCGTGCTTGCCGTCGTTGCGATCGATCTTGCCGTCGTTGGCGATGGTGGCCACGTCCTCCAGGACGGTCAGTGGCAGCCGTACCAGGCGGCCGATCCAGCGGCCGAGGCGGGTGCTCGCCACATCGGTACCGCGGTGCGGCGTGGCAATGAACACCACGCGCGAGACTTCCGGTTCCGGCAGGAAGGTCAGTACCGGCGCGCCCTTGGTGCGCAGCAGCTCCTGCTGCGCAGGCGTCATCTGTGCGGTCGCCAGCAGGGTCTCTACCAGGTGGTCGCCGGAAGACGACACCATCAGCCGTGAGATCACCCCACCCATGCTGTGCCCGACCAGCACCATGTCATGCGAGGCCTGCGCCTTGCCGGTGGGGTCGAAGTGCTTGAACACCTCATCCAGCGTATGGCGCATCGCATCGTGGCTCATCGCGATGGGCATGTTGGTCGGGTAGTAGAACTGCCAGATCTGGAAGTCCTGGCGGATCTCGTCGTCGCGCATCAGCTCGTTGGCGACGTTGACCCAGGCTTCCGGGCTGCTGGCCAGGCCATGGATCATCAGCAGCACGCGGCGGTTCGGGTCGTAGGGCTGCATCATGTACAGATGCGGCGTGTCGATGCCGCCCTTGCCACCGAACAGCGAACGCAGCGATTGGTGGCTGAAATTGGAGCGCGCCAGCCACAGTGCGTAGCCTGCGGTGAAGTTCGCGGCCAATGGCACCTGCTGCCCATGCAGGGTGACTTCCGTGACCTGGTAGGGATCGTGGATCTCCAGTTCCGGCTCGTCGTCGTGCAGTACTTCCCACAGGTTCTTTCCGGAGAAGCGCAGCAGCACCGTCATCGATGGCGACGGCATCTCGCTCCAGCTCTGCGCGGCCGAGGTGCTTGCCTGCGCGGCGGGCGTCGCTGCCGAAGGCGGGGTGGCCGTGCTGCCAGCCGGATCGTTCATCACCGCCACCAGTTCGGCACCGAAGCCATCGCGGCGATGCACGCTGCGCAGCGTGCCGGTGAACGACAGCGAGGCTGCCGGTACCAGTTCGGTGGGCGTACGCGTATCCAGCGGTGCTGCTTGGCCCGACGGCGCCAGCACGAACGTCCAGCGGCCCAGCTGGAAGTGGCTGGCTTCACCATGCACGCGCCCGGTGGCATAAGCGTTGTACAACTGTACCGAGGCTTCCTGCACGGCCAGGTTGTAGTAGTCGCGCACCTGGGTCTGGCGGTCTTCGAAACCGCGCTGGTTGGCCGTGCGCTCGGTGAAGAACAGGTAGGCGTAGGCCTGCCGCGCGACCTGCATCCACGCGTCCAGGCGCGGCTGGAAGTCCGCATCCAGTTCGGTGATCGCGCTCTTGGCACGGCCTGACGTGGAGTACTCGCGCTTGGGCGCGGGCAAGGTCATCGCATACTGCAGCCACAGCTCGGCCAGGCTTGAGCGCTTGTCCTCCTCGCGCACCACGATGCTGCCTTCCATGGCCTCGATGCAGGGCAGCCCTGGCTTGGCGCAGACGCCTTCGTCGAGGCCGGCGACGCGCAGCGTCTCCATGGTGGCCGAACTGAGCTTGCCGGTGGTCAGGATGTCGCCGCGTTTCAGGGCGATGTACTGGCCGGGGGTGACCGAGGCCACCTGCACCGACGGCCCGAACTGGCGCAACGTCGCGCAGCCGCCCAGGGTGAGCAGCACGGTGATGATGAGGGTCGTGCGGCCGATGAAGCCCAAGCCCGTGGTTGCCATACGATCCTCCTGCGCGGTGGCGCCACTCTAGCGGTCGGCATGTCAAAGCGGAAGATACCGGGCGGTCGGTTTGGAGCGCGGAAATGCCGCCAACCGGGCGATTCAGGCATTCCCGTGTGACACTGGGGTGAACAGGATGAATGCGGGGCTGCGATGCGATGGCTTGAGACCCGTGTTCCTCCGCCTCTTGTGATGCTGTTGTGCGCCGCCATCGGCTACATGGGCAGCCGATGGCAGCCGGGCGGGGCGCTGCAGCTACCCGTGCCGGAGTTGCTTGCGGGTCTGGTGATGGCCTTCGGCGTGTTATTGAACCTGCTGCCGAAGCTGGCCTTCCGGCGCGTGGGCACCACGGTCAACCCCCTGCGGCCAGCGACGTCGAGCGTGCTGGTCACGCACGGCGTGTACCGCTACACGCGCAACCCGATGTACCTGGGCCAGGCCACTGTCCTGGCAGGTGCCATGCTGTACCTGCAGAATCTGACCGCACTACTGGCCGTGCCGCTGTTCGTGCTGTACATCAGCCGATGGCAGATCATGCCGGAAGAGCGGGCACTGTCGGCCCGCTTTCCGGAGGCATACGCAGCCTTCCGCCAGCGCGTACGGCGCTGGCTCTAGCGCGGGTCAGGCCGTCACGGTGTGATCTGGCACTTCACGGCAGCGGAATAGCCTTCGTAATCATCACCGGCAATCACGTGCAGGGTGTGGTGCTTGTCGATGCGCTTCACGTAGGACGGTGCTTCGGTGTTGGCGTATTCGTTGACCGTGGTCACCGACCAGGTCTTGGCCAGGCGCTTGGGGTCGACACCGTTCAAGTAGACGAAGATGCTCTTCTCGCCCTCGGCGACATTCACGTCGGCATGGGTGACGGTACCGCCGAACAGGGCGACCGGCGTGGTTTCCGGCTCGAACGTGCCGCCCGGCTTTCTGGCCAGGCCGGCTGCCTGCAGGGCATCGATGGCCTCGGCTTCGCTGAAGGTCGAGCCTGCCTTGCAGGCCAGCAGGGCTTCGAGTGTTGCGGTGCCGGGCGGCGCGATGGCGGGTGCAGCCGCGTGCGCAGCCGGGGCCGCGGCACAAGCAGCCAGGAGCAGGGCAGAGGTGATGATCACGGTTCTCATCGCAGGTCCTTCTGTAGGTAGTGGGCAGCAACGCGGACGGAGGATGCCGCCTCATTGTGCGATGTTCCAGTCAGTGCCGCGTGCAGCAACGGATCATGGCACGCCCCGGTCGCCGTCGTCCGATTCAAGCAAGACGGCGCCGTCGCCGCGTTGTGACAACTGGTCGCCAGGGTTTCGCAACGGACAGTCCTTCAGTGACAGGCAACCACAGCCGATGCAGCCGTCGAGCTGGTCGCGCAGCTGGACCAGGCTGCGGATGCGCTCGTTCAGCATGTCGCGCCAGTTGCTGGACAGCCTTGCCCAGTCCTTCGAACTGGGCGCCCGTTCGGCTGGAAGATCATCCAGCGCGATCTTGATCGTGGCCAAAGGAACGCCCGCCCGCTGTGCGACCTTGATCACGGCAATGCGCCGCAGCACGTCGCGGCGGTAGCGGCGCTGGTTGCCGTTGTTGCGCCAGCCATGGATCAGTCCCTTGGCTTCATAGAAGTGGACGGTGGCAATGCTGACCCCGCTGCGACGCGCGACTTCGCCCACGGAAAGCGGAACGCTGACATCGATCTTCATGGCCGGGGTTCCTTGACCTCATCAATACATGAGGTTTTATAAGGCAGTTCCCTTTTTCCTGCATGTGAACCCTGGGCTGCAGGTCATGAATCATAGGTTTGAACGAAAATGGAACAGCAACACATCGCCGTCCCCGGCACCCGCTGGGGCGATCTCCTGTCCGGCCGCAATGCAGTGCGCTCACTTGCCCTGGCGGGCGGGGTCGCACTGCATGCGGTGAACGTCTACATCGCCACCACCATGTTGCCAACCGTGGTGGAGGACATCGGTGGCCTGGATCTCTACGCATGGAACACCACGCTCTTCGTGGTCGCGTCCATCCTGGGGTCGGCATTGTCGATCAAGCTGCTTGAACGTGCCGGGCCTCGTGGAAGCTATGCACTGGCGACGCTCATCTTCGCAGCCGGTGCCGTGATCTGCGCGCTCGCGACCTCGATGCCGATGATGCTGGTGGGGCGGCTGGTGCAGGGTGTCGGCGGCGGCTTCCTGTTCGCACTGGCCTACGCCATGATCCGGCTCGCGTTCGAAGAACCGCTCTGGCCCCGCGCGATGGCCCTGGTTTCGGGGATGTGGGGCGTGGCGACGTTGATCGGGCCTGCGGTGGGCGGCGTCTTCGCCGAATGGGGCGTATGGCGGGCCGCATTCTGGTCGGTCACCGCGGTTGCCGTGTTGTTCGCGCTGCTGGCGTCGAACGTCCTTCCGCAGAGGGAGGCATCGTCGTCAGCTGCGGCCAGGTCCTCGGTCCCGTGGCTGCAGATCCTGCTGCTGACCCTGGCCGTCATCAGCGTCTCCCTTGGCAGTACATCCTCGAGCGCAGTCAACAATTTCATTGGCATCGTGATGGCCGTGTTCCTCGCAGTGGTGCTGGTGAGGATCGAGTCCCGCGCGAAGCAGACGCTGCTTCCTTCCGGCGCTCTCCGGCTCCGCTCGCGGCTGGCCGCGTTGTATGGGCTGATGTCGCTGCTGGTGGTGATGATCACCAGCGGCGAGGTCTTCGTGCCACTGTTCCTGCAGGTGCTGCATCAGCAATCACCGCTTGCTGCGGGCTACCTCGCGGCGCTGATGGCGGCCGGTTGGACGCTCGGGTCGTTGGTCGGCTCCGGCTTCAGCGGGCGCGCCGTTGACCGGGCGTTGATGATCGGCCCGGCGCTGGGGTGGGTGGGCATGATCGGGCTGGCGCTGCGGGTGCCGGCTGCGGGCAGCGGTACGTGGTTGCAGATGGTGCCGATCTGCGTGGCGCTGGCCGTCATCGGGATCGGCGTGGGTCTGGCTTGGCCTCACCTGCTGACACGTGTTCTGACCTCTGCACCGCCGGAGGAACAGGAGCGCGCCGGTGCGTCGATCACCACCATCCAGCTGTTCGCCACCGCGGCCGGGGCAGCGCTTGCCGGGATGGTCGCCAATGCAGCGGGACTGATCGAGCCGGGCGGGGCCGAGGGAACCGCGCGTGCGGCCCGGTGGCTGTTTGCCACCTTCGCGTTGGCGCCGATGCTGGGCATGCTGCTGGTGAAGCGATGCCGCTTTCCGGCAGACGTGAACTGAGGAACGGAGGAGGGCGCAGCGACCTTGCCGGGCCGCTGCGCCATGCCATCAGTTGCTGGCTGCCTTCACGGCTTCGGCCGCGTCAATGATGCCTGGCCCGCAGCCACCCGGGCAGTTCGCTGCGGCGATCGGGTGCGCAGTGCGACGCAGGATGTCCTTGACCTGGTCGGTGGTCTTGGGCACCGGCGCCACCGCTTGCATCAGCGCGACGATGCCAGCGACGTGAGGCGCCGCCATCGAAGTGCCGGACATGAAGTCGAAGGCGTTGTTACCCACCGTGGACAGGATGCCCTGCGCCGGATGCTGACGGGTCGGGGCGCAGTTGGCCTGGCTAGGCGGCGTGGCCAGCGGCAGGAACTCGCCGACGGACGCGCGGCAGGACCAGGTTTCACCACCGGGTGCGGTGATATGGATGCCTGCGCCATAGTTGGAGTAGAACGCGCGTCGCCCGCCCTGATCGTTGGCAGCCACCGCGATCACGCCCTTGCAGTTCGCCGGAGCAAACTCGGACACATCCAGATTGCTGTTGCCGGCGGCGACCACCACGATCGTGCCCTGCGCGGTGATGTCGTCGATTGCATCCTGCTCGGCCGGCGAGCAGGCGCGGCGGCCGCCCAGGCTGAGATTGATGACTTCGGCCGGGTTCGCATTGGCCGGGACGTTGGGCACGTTGATACCGGCACTCCAGAGCATGCCATCGATGATGTCGGCGGAACCGCCATTGCCCTGGTTGCCGAGTACGCGTACCGGCACGACCTTCGCGTTGTAGGCCACGCCGGCCACGCCGATCTGGTTGTTGGTCACCGCAGCGACCGTTCCGGCGACGTGGGTGCCGTGTGCGATGCCCGAGGCATCGAAGGCATCGGCGTCGCGTCCATCGCCATCGTCGGATCCGCCACAGCCGGGATTCATTCCGCCGATGATGCACTGCCAATCACTGAACGGACGGGTCGACGAGATCATGTCGTAGCCCGGCAGCAGGTTGGCCTGCAGGTCGTTGTTGTTGAGGTAGCCCGAATCGACCACAGCCACCACCACGCCCTGGCCAGTGGAGCGATCCCACGCGCCGGGCAGGCGCGCGCCACTGGTCGGATTGCTGTAGTGCCACTGCTCGCCGTAGCGTGGGTCGTTCGGTGTGGCGAATGCGCTCATCATGTAGTTCGGCTGCACATACTCGACGTCCGGATCGTCGGCGATGCGCTGCATCAGGATCTGCGCTTCCGGGAGGTCCAGTGGCTTGTCCGTGGTGACCACGTCGGCCCCGCCGCCCATGCGGCGTTGATGGGTTACGGACGCAGCTGCTGGCGGTGCGTTGCCGATCGAACGCTTGCTGCGCTGCTGGACGCCGAGGCGCTTCTTCAGCGCATCCTGCGCGGTGGTGGCGGAGACGCGCTTGCTGCTGCCGTCCCGGTACTTGACGATGAAACTGCTGTACTGCTCGTTGCTGGCCATGCCTCGCGTCCATACCCGTTCGGTGGGTTGGGCGAAGGCGGGGGCGCTGGCCAGGACCAGGGTGATGGCGCTGGCAAGGGAAACCCGAAGCGACGTACGCATGGATACAGTTCCTTTGTGGAAGATGTGTCGAGCAGGCCGTGCCCTTCGGGCTCGGCTTGGATGTGAAGGGTGCAGGTGTCCCGTGGTCTCCTTTTGATGGCGACCAAGGACGAACGGCTTCGCGGACACATCCCCCCCAAGGAGAGGGGGGGAAATTTCTGAAGTGGTTTAGTGATGTCGAAAGCGAGAGAAGATGGCGGTTGCCGACATTGCTTGACGGCATCGGACCGCGATTGCGCCGGGGCGTCGAACTTCGCAGCGGCGTAGAGCAGCCAATAAAAAAGCCCGGAAACCCACGCTGGTGGAATTTCCGGGCTTCTCCGGTCCTTGACGAACCGTTCGTTGGTGGAGGTGGGCGGAGCCATTTGCGCCCATTTGCAACCTATTGAAAGCAAACGATATTTGGCTTCCAGAAGGTGCAAATTTTGATGCCTCTGATGATACCCGGCATGGGGCCGAGGTGCAAAGCACAACTGCTTAGGAGCAGTTGTGCGTATTGCATCGGTGATGGTGGTGTTGACCATTTGGCTTGGAGCGTGTGGTGAGGCACTGGCGCAGGCCGGTTCAATTCCGCCAGCCGGAACCAAACAGGGTTGGGAGCGCCAGCATCTGGGCGACCATGTCAGCGAACCCGGCGAGACATTACCGGACTTCCTCCGACGCACCGGGCGAGTGCTTCATGACTACACCCGCCAGAGCGGGAACGAGGCCTGTGGCGCGATTGCCAGCGACGACCAGCGTTTTTCCCTGCGCCTCTACACAGATGGCGTGCCACACGGCTGTGCCATACGGACCAGCGAGGTGATGGAAGGTTCTGCTTTCACCGGCGAAACCATCCACAGCCATCCTTGGCAGAAGGTGCTGACGATGACACCGGCCGCCAGGGCGTGGAGCCATTTCTACAAAGACGGCAATGCCGGGGCCCCGACCCTGCGCAACGACGGAGCAGTAGGGTTTAGCAGAGCCGACCGCGCTAACGGAGACGGTTGGCTGATTGCTGGCGGGCGGTTGCTGCATCTGGTCAACGGAACGACCGAGCGCCTTGGCCCGGTCTCCACGGAGTGATGCAGGTCCATGGCTTGACAACGCCTTGAGCTGCCTTAGATTTGGAACGTCGGCAGTTCACTGCCCTATGGGCAGCTTAGAGAAATTAGAGAAATTGCTTTGCCCGCCGATACCCAAAGCCCTCGCTAACGCGGGGGCTTTGCTTTTTTGGCTTGGCGCGGCTTGGCCCGGTCTCCCTCTCCACGGAGTGAACCAATGGCCGTTTACTGGCATTGGAACTCGAAGGCTGACCAGTCCGATGCGCCCACGGTCTGCCAGTAGAACGCCGAGCCAGCTCCGACCACATCACAGGCGCACTCTGTTGGCCAATTGACTGGTCCGGTGCTTGGGGAGCCAAATCCAGGCATTGGAGTCAGCTTCTGTTTAAGTGCGGCGACGCAGGTCCGGCGCTCTGGGGTCAATGCCTGTTCTTGAGGCCTCGCGAGGCCGCCCGAAAACGTGGCGTCATCGTTGGTATTAACGCTCTGCGTGCAGTGAAATTGGTCAGCGAGGAACTGCGACACCGAGCAGAACACGCCCCATCCGTAAAGCCCACCGTCGCCCCAGGAAATCCACGATTTTCCGGTGTAGGTCGGATAGGTTCTTGCCGGAGGTGCCGGGGGCGTGCAGGTGTTGGAGGTGGTAACCCAGCCACTGGATGCCGTGTAGGTGCCGCTCCAGCTCTCTGAGGTGCTCGATACCGGGGACCCGGTCGCGGCTGGGCAGGACCAGGACGTGGTGCGCGTGCCGTTTTCAACGCGGTTGCGTTGTTGCCAGTGCTGACCTGCCTGCCCAGCCGGGCAACCCACATTCTGGCTCTCTGCTGGCGCGGCGCGCGTGATTGCAACGCTGATTGGCGGCGCAGGCGTGCAAGCGGGAGCACAGATACTCGCTGCTGCCGGTAACCAGGCTGACCATGGTCCCGTCAGCGCGATTGGGCTTGCGAACGGGTCGGGGCATGAATACGTCGTAGTGCGGGTGCGGGTCTGCGGAAAAGAAGTGGCGCCACTGATGGTGATAGTGCCTGAGGGACAAAAGCCCGTTTGCGCCGCGCTTTCGCTCAACGGTAATGGCGCTGAGCAGACGGGTGTGATGACGGGAGGCACAATAGGAGGAGTGACGGCGGGTGGCGCCGGTGGTGCGGTTGGAATTGGAGATTGAGCGGCGATTGGCACGCATAACGCCAGCGGAGACCAGCAAGCAGGAGCAGCTACCGAATTCCAAATAAACGAACAAGTTTGACCCGCAGGTGTCGTTCCTGTGGCTGGAGCCGTGGGAGCCGCTGCGCAGCCAGGAGATGGAGCAGGTGGAGTAACAGCTACGGGCGGTGGCGCCACCACCGGCGCCGGTGGTGGCGGAGCTGATGTTGGAGGGGGCGGTGGCAGTGCAACGGGCGTGAGAACTTGCGCTGACAGGCCAGTAGCGCCGCCGTAGTATGTGAACGCGAGCCGCGCTGCATTCCTGCATCGTTGAGTCGCGGCCTGGATGTCCAATATGGTCGGACGATGATTATTGCCGCGATTGAAGACCGATGTGTCGTCTATTTCGAGGTCATACATGCCTCCACTCGCTGCAGCAGCTAGCTTTAGGCACGCACGCGTTGGAACCGCATGGTAAACAATCTTCAACCCTGCGTTGGGGCGGCCATCAATAGTGGCAGGCTCAAGAATAACGGGTTGCGCCCATCGGCTCGTTAGGCCAACGCCAGAGTTCATTGAAACGGGTGGAACGCGGTCGGCAATAGCCTGAGCGGTTGTCAGTCCCGCATAGGAGCCGAGCGCTCCATAAGTCATGTCTGCATTTCGAGCAATGGTGTGAATATTCGCTTGTTCCGCGCGAACATCTGCGTTGTTTGCCGATGACTGATAGATAGCGAAAGCCGCACCGGAAAGTAGTGTCATAGCGCCTATTGCCAGCATCACCTCGATCAATGAGATGCCACGTTGCGAATGTGGGCGACTTGATGGCTTCATGGTTAGCGCTTCTTTGCGCGGGATGCTTCTCGCTCGGCTAGATGCATTCGCCCGCGCGTGCGCATCTCATTTCGTTGTTGAACGAAGGCCGGCTTTGAGATGTGCTCTCGATACCCAAGTAGTAGGCCAACAAGCTCAGCCTCATCCAATGAATCAGCCCCAGCGGCGATGACCGCGCCGCCCAGGAGAATCTTGCGGTGCGCGTCTGCTTTGCGTTCGCTCGCTCTTGTCTTTGCTTTTGATCTTTGCTCGGCCAGCATCTCCCGTGCTTTCAATTTTGCGAGACGCTCAGTGGCGGCGGTGATTTGTTCTTGTATAGAGCGTGTTGCCATTGTTGAGTTCTCCTAATGTCCTACACCTCATGCAAGCAGAAAATCGGCTATTGGCAAGTCATCGACTTGTCATACTGCAATTCCCTGTCATCCTGAAATAGAGGGGCACAGGCGAGCGAGAGCGAGCCAGCCCCAGCGGGAAACGCGAGCGAAGCGAGCCCCGGTCTCTTGCCCGAAGCCGTCACGAATAGTGGCGGCAAGGATCAAAGCAAGAGCGCACTTATGGTTTCCCTGCGGGAAACCGTGCGCCGGGGCTCCGCCCCAGACCCCGGCCCGCTTCGCAGGCCGCCCCCGATGCTAGCCCCCTCGGGGGGCGTCGCCAAAAACAAGAATAGGAGCAAGGACAAAAATAGAAATGGCCATTTATCACGCCACCGTCAAAGCCTTTTCGCGCGGTAAGGGTCATTCCTCTACTGCCGCTGCGGCGTATCGTGCGGGCATTGTGATTAATGACGAATTGACCGGTATCAAACACGACTACACAAGGCGCAGTGGCGTTGCCTCAGTTGATATGTTGGCCCCGCAAAATGCCCCCGAATGGGCGCGAGATCCGGTCGCCTGTTTCAATCGCTCGGAAATGGCCGAGACCCGGCTAAACGCCAGGACGGCGCGAGAGCTTGAAGTTGCTCTGCCTGCAGAACTGAACGAAGCGCAGCGTCGTGCGCTCGCATGCGACTTGGGTCAGATGTTGGTTGACCGCTATCAGGTTGCGGTGCTTGTTGCAGTCCATGAGCCCGATAAGAAGGGAGATGAGCGAAATCACCATGTGCATCTCCTGATGACACCGCGTCAGATCGGTCCTGATGGCCTGGGTCCACGTGCATGTGCTGAATTTGATGCGCGTGGCGGCGCAGGTCCGGAGGCTATCCGCATTCTTCGTGAAGCGGTGGCTGACCGTATCAATTCGCATCTGGAACGAGCACAGGTCGCTGAACGTGTCGATCATCGCAGTCTGGCTAAGCAAGCGCATGCCGCCGAAGCCGATGGCCATATTGGGTTCGCAGCCGTGCTGGCTCGCGAAGCCACCCAGCATGAGGGTAAGGCAGCAACCGCAATGCGTAGGAGGGGGGAGGATAGCGAGCGTGGCACGATAAACAACCAGATTAAGAATGCCAATCGCGTTGAACTGGGTGACTACCTGGAACGCTTGGAACAGGAGGGAAGGGTGATGGCGACGCCACGCTCCCATACGCAAGAAGCAGCTCAACGTGAGAGGGTTGCAGCGGCTGGAAGAGAAGTGCGGCAACCACACCTCGGGCGGTTCGCGGTGGCGCCCCCACGAGCGCGGACAAGGCCAGTATCAGTAGCGCAGCGAGCTAGGCGAGTGGGGTCAGGCGTCTCGCGCTTTCCGTCAAGTCTCAAGCCAGCCTTGATGAAGGCGGCTAGCCGCCTTCGTAGCAAGATTGCAAACAAGCAAGCAGACGAGGCCATGGCTCGTTACGAAGCCGAAATAGAGCAGCTGGAGATGGAAGCGAGGCGGCTGTGGCTGGAGGGTATAGATGCCACCGTTCGGCAAAGTCTTTCGACGGTCGCCAAGCTCTTTGACATGTCGAGCAGGGCGGGCGCCTACCCCCAGAGGGCGTCATACCGAAACGATATGCGCGAGCTTCACAGTTCATTGAAACAGGTGGCTCGTGACACCACTCGGTGGGAGCGCAGGCTACAGGCCGAAGTTAAGGCAGACATTTCACTCACGGAAGCCAAAATGAAATTGGAGACATGGGAAAGGAAAAATCCCAAGCCGTCGCTCTGGAGCGGTAGTAGGCGCGATTGGGCGCAGCGGCGTCGGAGTGGTGAAGAGCGCATTGAGCGGCGCAGGATGCGGCGCGATGCTGCGCGTCTAGCTACAGGTCCGGAAGCACAGGTGAAGTATGCGGCGCAGGCAGCTGCGAGTGTAGAAGCTTTGGATAAGCTCGCAGCATCAATGCTGAAGCGCTGTCCAATCACTGCCGATACAGCACAGTTGCACAAATCGCAGCGCCCTGGAGCAACCTCAACGCGCACGATTACGGAGCAATTGAACGATAGCCTGTTGCAGCAAAGGGACCAAAGAAGATCTCGCGGGCCTCGCGTCTGAAGCTAGAAAAACAATGCCCCCGAATACTCTTCGGGGGCATTGACAGAATTGGCGTTGGCCTCATGCTGTTTTTTAGCGGCAGCGCGTTGTTAACAGCAACGGCTGCGAGTAGGTAGAAAGCAGCTCTACACACCCAGGCATCGGCCCCAAGCAACAACATAGCCGACATCGGGAAGAGCGCAACCCCTCGCAACCCAGCTGGAACCAATGGCTATCGCACGGAGGTCCGATTAGTTCGCGCCCGGTGACAATCCGGGGCTATCCAACACCTACGGATAGCGGCCTTAAACCGTGGAGGAATACGTCCACATCCGGCAGCATGGCTTCTGCGTCGCGGAGGTTCCAAGGCATGGGTTCCCTAGCTGGTCTTGGATTGTGTGCCCCGTCTCGGGTCGGCCATGTATGCGAAGGGCAAGATTGGAGAGCGTCAGGCGACAGCCTGATCACGGGGCAAAGCCCATGGGAGAGACGCCAGTGAATGCTGGTGGCAGGACCCCAGCCCCGGCGCCATGTCAGGCGTGAACCTGCCGCAGCTGTGTATTGACAGTGATCACAGCGCCGACGATGGTCCTCTGCCCAGGCAGGAGTAGACCGACCCGGCAAAGGTCCCCAGACTCGCTTATTGCGGGCTGGGGGAGACTTTGCCTCGGTCGGTCGGCGGTTAGAAGCAAAGACCGAGGCAAAACAGCGGGCCCATAGTGCCCTGAGTCAGCAGGAAGATGTATTCTGAATCAGATGGCGGAGGTGGCCTTTTCCGTAAAAGAGCACTTGCAGTTCTTCAGCAGAAAAACGGAGCGGGCCAAGAATTTTCGGGCGCCGACGAATTTTTCAATGCTCGGCTAAAGAGACATCAGATCTGACCCCAAGGAAGGAAGAAGCGTTGCCCTACCTTCAGGCCGCGAATTCGAGCTTGCCAGTCACTGATCTGCTTAATGAAGGTATCGACGGGATAGGCAGAGTGCTTGCATGCTGCTATTGAATTTAGAAGCTCATTGTTAACTTCCATCAAGGAAACTCCGGCGCGCTTGTGCTTGAGAAGGAAGAGCTCGGATGCTATCAGGTGAAGTTCTTCACTCTTATCTGAACTGATGATCTGTGTGTTACTGGCATCGCCCATGTAGTTGATTGATCGAATAGCTCGAAGTGCCTCGTATTTCAGCGCATTGAACTTTGAGAGCTTGGCCATCAGCAAGCCCGAGTAGTATCCAGCGGCCGTGCCGGGAATCAATGCCATCAGGAGGTCGTAGGCGAGGCTTGCCATTAGGGTCTTCCTTGCTGGCACCTAGGCATAGCGTAGGAAGTCGCTAGGCCGTTCGGTGCGCGTCACTTGCTAGCGGGGGCGAGGCTTTTTAGAAGCGCCAGTGCTTCTTTCTGTTTTCGGGCATCAAGCTGTGTCAGCACCAAGATTGCCTCCGCAACCACGTCAGAGGCAGCAAGGAAGTAAGCGGCTGGGAGATCCAGAAGCTCCGCGAGCTTCTCAATGGTCTCTAGATCAGGCTTATGAAGGCCCCTCTCATACCTGCTGATGCGGGGCGCAGTGGTGTTTGGGTCATCCACTCCCATCAATAGTTCCCCTAGCTGGGCCTGAGTCCAGCCCTTGGCTGCGCGTGCGGCGCGGAGGCGTTGGCCAAGAGCAGTGGTTGTTGGTAACGGCGCGGGCATTCGGGGCAGCAAGAAGGGCATTGACTACCCGAAGTGTGCCCGCCTAAGCTTAGCTGGTCATTTGCATTGAACGCAAATATTCGTTGGGCGAGGAGGTGGTTATGGATATGAGGTGCTGGGCATTGGTGGGTCTTCTGGCGTTCACTGCTTCTGCTGACGCTATGCCCAGCCTGTCGTGCCAACTGCAGACTGGCCAGTTCAGGGTGGATGGGGGAGGGCGGCCGAAGGTATCCGCTTTCATTTGGGCCACGGGTCATGGCTCTGCAATGCCTACTGGCCCCATCCGAACCAGGATCGGCCGCATCGACTCCGTCGAAGGCCGGGACTACAAACGCGCTATCAAGCTCGATGGAAAGCCGGTTCTGCTGCCTCCCGAAGCGCATAGCGTCATTGGCTTCGGCAAGGTCTATGACTTCAAGGATGCCGTCGCTCTGGTCTATCTAGGGGAGCGAGAGGAGGACTCCTCTGCGCGGCCTAGTCAGATCGTGATCGTCATCAACAAGGCCGGGTCACTGATTGATAGCGAAGTCCTACCTGGCACTGCAACGAATCCGGGCAATCACTGCCTACTCATCGACTGAAGGAACACACATGAAGAAGCTTTGGACGCTTTCCGCTACTGCGCTGCTGGTTGCTTGCTCGGGTGGTCCTGGGAGCGGCGATGTTGAGAAAGCCTTGGCCGTGTATTTCAAGGAGGCGATGGGAACGACGATGACGTTTGAGCACTTGAAGGTAGGAGAGTGCGTGCGTGGGGACAGCCCCGGCTATGCGTGCAGTGTCACCGGAACTGCGCGGTATCGGCTGGGCACTCGCACTGAGCAACAGCAGCTTGTCGGCACTTTCGTCATCGACAAAGTTGGCGGCAACTGGACTGTTGTAGGCCGTCGCTGACCCCGGTCCTCTCCAACCATCGCTAGGAAGCTCGTATGTGGACCTTGTTCAAGGCAGTCCGCTGGATCATCACCGGTCTTGCACTTTGGTGGCTGTGCGGTGTGGTGTTCGAAGAGGGCACGACGGCTGATGGGGTAGTCTTCGGCCTGATGCTGTTCGGGCAGCTGGTCTTCTGGCCGCTTGCGCTGCTGTGGGGCTTGCCGTGGCTGTTCCGTCGCCGAACTCCAAAACTGAAGAAGCATAAGCCTGAAGAGTTCGAGCCCACGGTATCCCATGATCACATTGCCTTGGACGTGGGCAGGGACACTATCTGGGTTCGGGACCCCGTGAAGGGCGAGCGCTACCTGCGGCGGTCTGAAGTGCTCGCCATCCGCACTGGGGAATACAACTACAAAGGAGTGGTCACCCATCGCCTGGAAGTCCAGGTGCGGGACGTTGTTCACCCGCTCTGGCTGGTTCCTTTCGTGCGCCACTCGGACCGCTGGCTTAGGAGCACAGCGGCCAATGAAGCCGAGCGAGATGAGTGGTTCGTAAGGTTGAAGGCTTGGGTTTCCTAAGTGTTGCATTCCTCTCGCTTCAATCGCGCTACAGGGCGGCGCTTTTGAATGGTGAGTTCATTTTATTGAATCAACGATAAAAACTAGATCAGTGGCGCCGCTGCTATGGGGTAGGCCGGCTGATAGCTTTCCGGTAAGGGTCGCATGGCGTTCAATGCTTCTTTGTAATTTGGGAATTAGCTCGTTCGTTTTTGCCTTGAGAGTGATGTCGTATTGATGTCTGGCGATTGAGTTTTCGTCGTCTTTGTCCTCGGATGGAAATGCTGAGATTCCCCTGTCAAGATGGATATACAGATATTGCTCCGGTTCTGATTGATTGGGTGAGGACAGATAATTTGCATGGCCCGCCTTTATTTTTCCCCTCAGTTCGATTGACTTATCATACTCTACGACGCTGACTGCACTATCTTTTGGGGTGGCGTGCGCCACTCCCGAAAACAATAGGGGGGATAGGGCAAGAAAGTTCTTGATAGCACTTTTTACTGCGATCTTCATTTTGGCTCCGATACAATATTGCCCGGACTGACTATTCAGTCCGGGCATTGGCGCTGAGAACTATTTTGAAATGCTACGGGTGTTGGATGGGGCCAATGATCACAGAGCCAGGCGGGCCCCATCCCTGAATGAATCCGGGGAATCCGAAGCCACCATGATCGGGAGTTCCGCTATCCGGGCCGCCTCGATTCGGATCGTCTAGTCCGCCTTCGTCAGTCATTAGAATTGATGATCCCTCATGGTGAATTATTCCCTGGGTGACGTAGTAGAACTCCATGTCCGTGAGCTTGCTTAGCGGCTTGTCCCAGTCGAGCTTCCCGCCGTTCTTCGTAATCCAATCTTTGATTTCGTCGCGCTCAGTCTCTGCCTGATGCGGATGTCGTTCATCATTTGGATTATATTTTTCAGAGAACATGTTGTTGAACGTGTATGCGCCATAGTTGTGGTCAAGAAGCGCATACAGTGCCTTTCGGCCATCTACATATGTGGGGAACGTAGCAAATCCATTCTTTTCGCCGTTCGCTCCATGTCGAGTGGCAAAGGCGCCAGCCTTGATGTTTCCAGGGTTGTTGTAGTTCGGATCCTTTGATTTGTCCATGTTGCTGATGAAGGTATGATCTGTCACTCCACCCTCGGTGGCGCCTTGGGCTATCGATGCTGTCATGAGTTAAGTCCTTCAGTGCATAGAGATGTGTTAGTAAATGCTCAGCTGCCTTGTCACATCTCGATGCTACGGCTGACATGGTTACCGATTGATGTCACCCGGCGTCTCGCGCTTGGGATCGGTTCATGCGCATTTTATGATTGTGGAGGACGCTTTCCTTCGGAAGTTGTCTGGTGCGGCAGTGAGGCGGTCGATAATTTCGAGCGGTATGAGTGGTGGCTGGGCTTAAGGCTGGGATCAGCTGGATCTGGCGCCGCAGGAACGTTAGCCCTGCGTCGGTGCAGGTTTCGGCGATACTTGTCTCAATCTATCGAATTCATTCTTCAGTGATTTCTGGAATTCTTGATTGATTGTGAGGGACAGAGCTGCCGCGTTCTTTATCTCCAGCTCCTTTCCTCCCCCGGAGCGGCCAACATATATTGGCATGAGGTCAACAAGGCTGGGTAACAGGGCAATTCCAGCCTCTTCATTCAGTTCGAGCCAAGAGTCATCTGTGCCGAGTCCCTGGATGAGCGTTTTTGCAAAGTCGGTGGGGGAGGATTTGTCGGTAAGCTTGATCCAGTTATGCGTAAATGATTCATCTTCGAGTTCTCTAGGGAGCGCGTCGGTTATGTTGGAAATGGGTATGCATACGGCCTTTCCATTAAAGTATCCGATGTATTTTATCCATTTTACGTTTTTGCATTGGGAGGTTAGTTCCTCGCTAGTCGCATTGCCTGCCTTGGCTTTGGCTCTTTGGATACTTTGGGGTAGATCAATACTCGGGCTGCTAGTGCGGACTTCTTGGAAGAGGACTGAAGTTCTGACGAGTCGAACCATTTGCGCTTCTCGCCAGGGGGTGCCTGGTTCAGGCATTTTCGGGCGTCGGTGAACGTCTAGCTTCCATTCTTCGCGGCTTGCGTCCTCTTCGTCGCCCTTGCATTGACCATTCTTTGCTTGAAACAGAGCAATGCGCATTTTTCCGCCGGGTCTCCAACACACCATGGCGAAGTCAGCTCCAACGTCAGATTCGTTCAATAGCGTTTCATTGCCCGCTTTTTTTCTGTATTGCGTCCAGGACAAGGGGGGGCTCGCGTTGGGGTCAATGTGGCATAGCGCTGCGACGATAGAGAACGATGTTGTAAGTCCACCTAGGAAACATGCCGTCAATGCTTCTTCGTCGAGACTGGTGGCTTGGGCGAGATTTTCGAAGGATCGGCGATGAAGCTCAGCAGCGAGTAACAATGGGTCTATCGGCGCGGGCTGTTTTGCAGGTGATTTGTAGGATCCACGTTTCATGAATTTCACTATTGGCCGTTGAGAAGAGGGTAGGCAGACGAATCTGCTAACGCTGGGCTCGGTCCAAGGCTCGCCTTCGCATTTGGGCTGCGCTATTAGCGTTACGCCTTCTTGCTGTGATATGCGCCTTTTGAAGCGAACTCAGAGCATCTCCATGCATGTAAGTGGGGAGGTTGCCAGGAACGGGTAGAAGGGCGATAGCATCGGCTCGGGCATGAAGAGTAGGAACTTGGACGTAGGTGCCGAGTTCGCCTGGCAACTGGGCAAGGTGACCGGTGATGGCTGCGACGATTGGATTTGGTATACCGGCATACACTAGTCGTGTGCTAGCAGTGTGTCTGAATGAGTGAAAGCCGAAGCCTGGCTGTGCCATATCCAGTTTGGTCAGGTAGGCGCGGAACTGGTCGCCCAGGGCGTCGCCGTAACCGGCCTTCTGATGCCATGGCAGTTGAGGGAACACTCGATCATGTCCTGCGGCGGTGACATCCTGGATGTAGGTCAGAAAGCCAGCTCTCAACAGTTCTGGGTGGAGCGGGATGAAGCGTTGGGAGTTTGCGTTTTTTAGCTTCTGATCTTTGCGTATAGCGCGGATGTGTAAGCCCCATATGCCGCTGACCTCTGCCACGTCTTGGACATAGAGCTGGGCGATTTCGTTTACGCGTGCGCCGGTTCCTGCGCCAAGCAGCGTTCCCCAGTAGCGGTCTGGACGCTCTTGGGTCCATGCCAGAAAATTCTTCAGATCAAAGATCTGATCGATCTCTTCAATTCGGAAGGGGCGCCTGGGCAGCACGGCCACAGATCTGGAGGCATTCTGGCGCTTGATCCCATCCAAAGGGGAGCGGGCGATCTGACCGCTAGTGACTTGAGCATTGAGAAAGCTGGCCAGTCGGTCGCGGTGCTTTCCCAGTGTTCTGTCCGACAGTCCCGCAATCGTCTCGCCTTTGGCGCGCTGTCGCTTGACCGTGGCGATGATTTGAAGCGCTGACAGGTCCTTGTAGGCTGCTTTTTTCCTTGCGTTGCTGGGCCAGTCGTGAAGCCCGCCAAGAAACGCACGCACATGCGTCTGGCTCACCTGCGACATTGGAACGTCTGGGCCAGCAATTTCTTTGAAGATTGTCAGCGTATTTTCGCTGTCCAGCAGGTTGCCGCTTGAGGTCTTCGCATTCCTCAAATCCTGCAGATACAAGTCAATTCGCGTAGCGAGACTGTCGTTTGGGACCGGCTCGATGATCGAGGGCAGTGTGGCGTCGCGAGTTGCAAATTGGGTGGAGGACAAGCCATTGATGGCGTGGAGCAGTGCTTGGGCATCATCCTGACCATTGACTTGGAGGTCAGTTAGTTTGGTGCCGTTGGGCAGCTCGATGTTGCCGGTCCAGCGGTCAATGGTTCCGGCCAAGGCCCTCAGCAGGGCGTCCCGATCCTTCTCGGTCATTGGGCTACGTCTGATGCGGTCGAATGCCTGAGAGAGTGCCACAGCGGCGCTTGCGGCTGTAAGCCGCATCAGATCGATTGAAGCAGGGGGCAGGCGTCGCACCAGATAGCGGGAGCCAATAAGGGGCTGCAGATCCGTAGGCACAAAAAAACGGACGTATAGCCCGCTCGGTCTGCGTAGGAAAAATGGCTTTGGCACGGAGTGATACCTACTTTGATACCTGCAGACAGGCTCAGTTCGTGTATCACTCCGATGCCAAAACCCTTGCAAAATCAGCCACTTAGTGATAGATTTTGCAAGCAGTTGGTGGAGGTGGGCGGAATTGAACCGCCGTCCGAAGGCACTCCATCCCCAGCACTACATGCTTAGCTCACCGTTGAATCTCATCCCCGAGCAGCACGGTGTGCAAAGCGCACCCGGGAACCAGCCTGTTGTGTTCTAGTGCCGGACTGACAGGCAGCCGCCCAGCGCGATTCCATGATAATGACTCTACGCTGCGAGCATGGACACAAGCAGTTTCGAGGCTCCGCCTAAGTCGGCAGAAGGTCACGCACCGCAGTTTTTAGGCTGCGAGAGCGACCGGAGCGTAGTTGTCGTCGTTGGCAACTAGAGTTTTGCAGCTGGATTTACGAGGAAAGCTACCCCCTCGGCATGCGCCAGGCGACTTCACAACCCCCGTCGAAACCAATGCACCCCCGGTTTCTTCAAGCATTGCAAGGCTTTGGGGCCAATGCCGTCATAAAAGCTGACACTGACCCTGCCCAACGAGACGGATCTTACGGCAATCTTCCTGAACAGTCACGCGGGTGAGCGTCCGGTTCCCAGCTGTTTGGCACGTTGCGATCCCTTGGGACGCCGAGCTCGAATTTCCGGGCATCACTCCACGGGGGCTCATGGCCATTTCCGTCAGCCCCGGCAACTGGGGACAGTATCGGATCGGGCAAGAGGTGCGCGGTGGCATGCTGTTGGCTGAATCGTCCTGGTACATCCAGCCACACGCAGATCAGGCGGCGAAGGCCCTCGCGGCAGCGTTTCCGGCAACAGGTCCTGCATCAGGGCTGCAGGCCGATCTGTTGTTGAAGGCAGTGGCATCGGTCTGTGCTCAAGACGGGCCGCAATAGCGCCAAACGCTGAAGCGGGCCGGCGTAGGTGCGATCAGGCTTGATAGCATCCAGATTCCTGAAGTTGAGCCAGTGGAAGGACGCCATGACGCTAGACGTTGCAGTAACAGATGAACCCAGCGACGAAGCGCTGGAGGTGATTGGCACTGGCTTGGACCAATTCAATCTGGAGGCTGCAGGGTATGCCGATCGACGCGCGCTGGCGGTACTGGTTACCGATCCGGCCAGCGGCAAGGTGGTAGGGGGCCTTACCGGGCGAACCTCACTGGGCCTGTGGTTCGTGGATCTGTTTCATCTGCCAGCGGCCCATCGCGGCAACGGGCTGGGGTCGCGTGTGCTGAAGGCCGCAGAGGATGAAGCGCGGCGTCGCGGTTGCCGTTCCGGCGTGCTGTACACCCTCAGCTTCCAGGCGCCCGACTTCTATGTGAAGCATGGATGGATCGTGTTCGGCCGGGTGCCATGCGATCCGGCCGGCACATGCAGGGTGTTCCTCAGCAAGTATCTGTCGGTGGGGTGAGCGCTGCGGGCGAGCCGCGCGTCCTGTCAATCCGCAACTTGTTGTAGAGCGTCTGTCATAGCGGATTGCTAACTTCGTGGGCACGAATTTGCGACACACTGGCGATGACCATCCGAGCCAGGACAGACACGGAGACCATGGGTGACCGATGCAAGCCAACAACGCAGCCTGCGGCAGCTGATCGGGCCGGTCGGTGCCGACTACCAGCGGCGTGCGTTGCCGCCGGGCTGGGTCTGGGCGGTGCTGGCGGTGCTGCTGGCGGCCACCTGGGTGACGGAGTTGCCGGCCACGGCTGCGGCGGCACTGGTCGCCAGCGCGGTGGTGGTGCACTGGTCGCAGCGCGGCCGCATCCATTGGCTGGGGTGGCGCCTGCCGGGCCTGGCAGTGCTGGCCGCCCTGTTGTGGGGGCCGGAAGTGCTGTCGCAGTGGTTCGAGCACGGGCTGGCTGTGGTGCTGATGTCGCTGGCCAGTCTCAGCATCGGCGTGCATGTGTGGCAGTCGCGACAGATGGCGCGCCAGCTGCAGGGCGCGGCCGATGCACTGGACGACGCCCAGTTGCTGGCGTTGCTGCCGGCTGATGCCGCGAACCTGGCCCAACAGTGGCGCTTGGGCGATGACCGTTACGCACCGGAGCTGGCGGTAGTGATGCACCTGGCGGTGATGCACGCGGCGCTGTCGCCCCGGATGCGCAGGCAGGGCATGCTGGCGGGGTGACCCGCCTTTTGTAGAGTCGGGCCATGCTCGACTGCTTTTCTTACCGAAGCCGAGCATGGCTCGGCTCTACAGAAAGCCAAGGCAGCCGAGCATGGCTCGGCTCTACATGATCATGTGCAACGGCCTTACGCGTCGCGGTTGCCGCGACGCATCACGCGCTGCTTCTCGATCGCCCAGTCGCGGTCCTTGGCGGCATCGCGCTTGTCGTGGGTCTGCTTGCCCTTGGCCAGCGCCACTTCCAGCTTGATCTTGTTCTTGCTCCAGTACATCGCCGTCGGCACGATCGTGTAGCCATCGCGCTCGACCTTGCCCACCAGCTTGTCGATCTCGCTCCGGTGCAGCAGCAGCTTGCGATCGCGCCGGTCGTTGGCCACGACATGGGTCGAGGCCTGGATCAACGGAGTGATCTGCGCGCCGATCAGGAAGATCTCACCATCCTTCACGTAGGCGTAGGCGTCGACGATGTTGCCGCGGCCAGCACGGATCGATTTCACCTCCCAGCCCTGCAGGGCCAGGCCGGCTTCGAAGCGGTCTTCGATGTGGTACTCGTGGCGGGCACGCTTGTTCAACGCGATGGTTTTGTTGGCCGTCGCGCTCTTTGCTTTATCCTTGCCGCTGTTCTTGCTCATTTCCGTATTGTCTCCGATTCGGGCCCGCCCGGTCGATTGCCGAAACGTCCTGTATTCATGCCTACTATCCGCCGCAGCGCCCTGGTCGAACATTCGGCCGCGCGCATGTTCGACCTGGTCAATGATGTCCAGGCCTATCCGCGCCGTTTCCGCTGGTGTTCGGCTGCCCAGATCCTGGAGCAGGGCGAGGACCGGCTGGTAGCGCGCCTGGACCTGGGCCTGGGCTCGTTCAGCACCTGGTTCCAGACTGAAAACACCCTGCAGCGCCCGCACAGCATCGATATGCAGCTGCGCGATGGCCCGTTCAAGCAGCTGCACGGCCGCTGGGAGTTCCATGCGCTGGCCGAAGATGCCTGCAAGGTCACCCTGACCCTGGACTTCGAGCCCAGTTCGCGCCTGCTCGGTCCGGCGCTGGCATTGGGCTTCCAGAGCCTGGCCGACCGCATGGTCAACGACTTCATCCGCGTTGCCGACGAGGCCTGAGCGATGATCGGGGTCGAGGTGGTGCTGGCCTGGCCGCAGCGGGTGCTTTCGCGCCGGTTGCAGCTGGACGAGGGCGCGACGGTGGCCGAGGCCATTGCCGCTGCTGCGCTGGACGGCAGTGCCGACTGCCCGGCGGCGGCCGTGCATGGGCTGCTGGCGCGCCCGCAGCAGGTGCTGCTGGATGGCGACCGCATCGAGCTGCTACGCCCGTTGCAGGCCGACCCCAAGGACAACCGCCGGCGTCGCGCGCTCGGCGGTTGATTCCTGTCGCCCGTCCGCGAGGACGGGCAGGGGGCGTCAGCGACCCTTCTTCTTCTTGTCCTTCGGCAGATTGCGGCCGAACTGGCGCACGGTCTGCTGGGCCAGGGCCTTGTCGTTACCCGGGAAGTAATCGCCTTCCCAGCGGGTCACGTTGTCATTGTCGAAGAACACGGTGAAGTTCTTCACCTCGGTACGGCCCAGGCGGTTCACGCGCTGGCTGGAGGTGTAGTCCCAGCGCTGGGCGTGGAACGGGTCCGGAATGGACGGGGTGCCCAGCAGCGCAGTGACCTGCTGCTTGCTCTGCCCGACCTGCAGCTTGGCCACGGCATCTTCCCGGATCAGGTTGCCCTGATAGATGGGTTGCTTGTAGATGATGCCGCACCCGGTGGTGGACAGGGCGACGGCGGCGACCAACAGGAGATTGCGCATCGGGACTGGCGGTTGGGGAAATCAAACCGATGATACACTCCCGGCGTGCCACCGCGACCCAATCCGAGGCAGCTGGCGCTAAATCGCCAATGAACGGAGACCTATGGAAACCCACGACCTGCGAAAAGTCGGCCTGAAGGTGACCCATCCACGGATGCGGATCCTGGCGCTGCTTGAACAGCGCAATGCCCAGCACCACATGACCGCCGAAGACATCTACCGCCAGCTGCTCGAGCATGGCGACGAGATCGGCCTGGCGACGGTCTACCGGGTGCTGACCCAGTTCGAGGCCGCCGGCCTCGTGCTCAAGCACAATTTCGAAGGCGGCCAGGCCGTCTACGAGCTGGACCGTGGCGGCCACCACGACCATATGGTCGACGTGGACAGCGGCAAGATCATCGAGTTCGAAAGCCACGAGATCGAGGAGCTGCAGCGCAAGATCGCCGCAGACCACGGCTATGAGCTGGAAGAGCACTCGCTGGTGCTCTACGTGCGCAAGAAGCGCAAGTAAGCCGTTCGGGCCAGCTGGATGCGACGAAACCCCGGGCCTGCCCGGGGTTTTTCGTTGCTTACGGCAGATCCACGCCATGTGTGAGGGGCCCCATCAACACCTCCAGATCCACCGCCTCGGCCATGGCCCGGTTACCCGCATCGCCCGGATGCAGGTGGTCGCCGGAGTCGTAGGCGGCGGCCATCCGTGACGGATCGGCCGGGTCGCGCAGCGCCGCATCCAGGTCGATCACCGCATCGAACGGGCTGTCGCTGCGCAGCCAGGCATTGAGCTGTTGGCGCAGTGCTTCCTTCTCCGGCTGGTAGTAGTCGTCCAGCGGCGTGCCGGGCAGGGCGCCGGCGAACGGTGTCAGGGTGGCGCCGAGGATGCGTAGACCCCGCCGATGGGCCTGCTCGGCCAGGGTGCGATACCCCGCCTGCAGTTCGGCCAGCGTGGGCCGGGCCTGGTTCCGGGCGAAGGCGGTGCCGGGCCAGCTGATGTCATTGATGCCGATCAGCACGACTACGCTGACCACGCCTGGTTGATCCAGCACGTCACGCCGGAAGCGGGCCAAGGCGGATTCGCCCATGCCATCGCGCAGCAGCCGCCCCCCGGAAATACCGGCGTTGACCACGGCAACGCCCCGCGGTGCCAGACGCGCCGCCAGATGGTCGGTCCAGCGCTGGTCCTGATCGAGGCTGGCGGTGGCACCGTCGGTGATCGAATCGCCGATCACCACCACGCTGCGTGCGCTGGCCGCCGCCTCGACCTCGATGCCAGCCAGGAACAGGCGGGCAGTGGTGCTGCTGGCCCCGCTCAGAGCCTGGGCCAGGCTCTGGTCGCCGGGCGCAATCCAACTGGTCTGGCGCCCGTCCCAGTGGAAGGTCTGCAGTGGCGTCGGCCCCGGCACAAAGACATTGACCTGCAACGCCTGGCGGTCATCCGTGGCCACCGCTAGTGGATCGCTCAGCCGTTCCTGACCGGGCTCGATCGATACGCCGGGCTGGCCGTCGAAACTGAGCGGCTGCGGGGTGACACCCGCGTGTGCAGCCACGCTGGCCGCCCCGATCCGCAGCGGCTGGGTGCCGTAGGCATTGCTCAGCCGCACCCGCAGCCGGGGCCCGCCCAGGCTGATGCGCGCGGTCTGGCGGAAGGTCTGGTCCTGCAGCGTGGCCGGAACCAGGGTCGGGAACAGGAAATCGGCGCCCCAGACCGGTTGCGGACTGGCCTGCCAGCTGGCGACCCAGTGCGGGGCCGGGGCGGCACTGGCTGCGCTGGAGAGGGTGATCAAGGCGGTCGCGGTGAGCTGGCTGAGGCGGTTCATCGGGCAATCCCGGGAGGAGGGAGGGCCATGGTGATTCTCCGTCGATCTGTGAACTAGACTGCGCATGGATAATCATCTGTGAACTGGATTCATCGCCATGGCGCGACCCGACATCAACCGATCCGGCGAACTGGAAGTGTTCGTGCGGGTGATCGAGACCGGTGGCTTCTCTGCCGCCGCCCGCACCCTGGACATGACGCCGTCGGCAGTCAGCAAGCTGGTGGCCCGGCTGGAGCAACGGCTGGGTACGCGCCTGCTGCAGCGCTCCACCCGCCAGCTGCAGCTGACCCCGGAAGGCTGCGCGTTCTACGAGCGCGGCCTGCGCGTGCTGGCCGACCTGGAGGAGGCCGAGCGCTGCGCCAGCGCCCATGCCGAGCCGCGCGGACGCCTGCGGGTCAATTCCAACGTGCCGTTCGGCCAGCATTTCCTGTTGCCGCTGCTGCCGGCATTCCTGGAGCGCAATCCGCAGGTGGGGGTGGATCTGACCTTGAACGACGAGGTGATCGACCTGCTTGAGCAGCGCACCGACGTGGCGGTGCGGGCCGGCCCGCTGAAGAGTTCCAGCCTGGTGGCGCGACGGCTGGGTGCGACGCGGATGATGATCGTGGCCGCGCCAGCCTACGCGCAGCGGCATGGACTGCCGCGCAACGCTGAGGAGTTGATGTCGCACAACCGTCTGGACATCGGCCATGCGCGTGCGATGCAGGGCTGGCCGCTGCTGCAGGACGGACGCGAGCGGATGGTGCTGCCCAGTGGCAATGCCCGCGCCAGCAATGGCAACGCGCTGCGGCAGCTGGTGCTGGGCGGGTTGGGCCTGGCGCGGCTGGCGACCTACCAGGTGCAGGAGGACATCGCCGCCGGACGCCTGCTGCCGGTGCTGGAAGAGGCCAATCCCGGTGACCTGGAAGAGGTCCATGCGGTGTTCCTGGGGCAGGGTGGCTACCTGCCGCTGCGGGTGCGCGCCTTCCTCGATTTCCTGGTGGAAACGGTGGATCTGGCGCGGCCACGGGGGTAGTGCCGACCGCTGGCCGGCAACCTCATGATCTTCGTTCACCTGTGTTGGGTTGCCGGCCAGCGGCCGGCACTACCTCGCGCGTTGTAGATCCACGCCATGCGTGGATAACCGCGAACAGGCCTCAGACCTGCAGCAGCTTGCGGGCGGCGGCGCGCGCTTCCTTGCTCACTTCCACGCCGCCGAGCATGCGCGCCAGCTCTTCCTCGCGCGCCTTGCTGTCCAGCTTTTCCACCGCGCTCTGGGTCATGCCTTCCACCGGCGCCTTGCTGACCCGGTAATGCGCGTGGCCCTTGGAGGCGACCTGCGGCAGGTGGGTCACGCACAGCACCTGGCGCTTCTCGCCGAGCGCGCGCAGCTTCTGGCCGACAATGTCAGCCACTGCACCGCCGATGCCGGAGTCGACCTCGTCGAACACCATGGTCGGCACCGCATCCAGGTCCAGCGCAGCCACTTCAATGGCCAGCGAGATACGTGACAGTTCACCGCCCGAGGCGACCTTGCGCAGGGCGCGCGGCGGCTGGCCGGCGTTGGCCGCGACCAGGAATTCCACGCGTTCGGCACCCTGCGGATCGGGCTTGCCGGCGTCCTGTGGCTCCAGCTCGATCAGGAACTGGCCGCCGCCCATGCCGAGCTCGGCGATGATGCCGGTGGTGGTGGCCGACAGTTCGGCAGCGGCGCTGCGACGGCTGGCGGTCAGCACCTCGGCCTGTACGCGCCAGGCCGCAGCGGCCTTGTCGATTTCGCCGGCCAGGCGCTGCAGGCGTTCGTCGGCGCCGCGCAGCTGTTCCACTTCGGCATGCATGCGCTCGCGCTGCGCGCCCAGCTCGTCCATCGGCACGCGGTGCTTGCGGGCCAGGTCGTGCAGGCGGCCGAGACGACGCTCGTTCTCCTCGAACTGCTCCGGGTCGGCGTCGAGGTCGTCATGCACGCGGTCCAGCAGCGACAGGGCTTCGTGCAGCTGGATCGAGGCGTTCTCGATCAGGCCGTCCACCTCGCCCAGGCGCGGGTCGTGTTCGATCAGGCGCGACAGCTCGTGGCGCACCTGCTGCAGCAGGTCCAGCGCGGAACTGCCGTCGTCGCCATTGAGCTGGTTGCTGGCCGCCTGGCAGGCGCTCAGCAGGGCGCTGGCGTGGGCCTGGCGGCGGTGGCTGGCACCGAGTGCGACGATCGACTCCGGTTCCAGATCTTCGCGGTCCAGTTCGCGCAGCTGGTGCTCCAGGAAGCCGATCCGGTCACTGACGTCGCCCTGTTGCGACAGCGCCAGCGATTCATCGACCAGAGCCTGCCAGGCCGCGGCGGCGCGGCGCACCTGGCGGCGCTCGTTCTCGTTGCCGGCATAGGCATCCAGCAGGGCCAGCTGCGACGGGCGCGTCAGCAGGGCCTGCTGTTCGTGCTGGCCGTGGATCTCCACCAGCAGCGAGGCCAGGTCGCCCAGCTGGGCCAGGGTCACCGGGCGGCCATTGATCCACGCCCGCGAACCGCCATCGGCGCGGATCACGCGGCGCAGCTGGCACTGTTCCTCGTCGTCCAGCTCGTTGTCGGCCAGCCACTGGCGCGCGGCCTGCAGCTGGTCCAGCGCGAATTCGGCGGAAAGCTCGGCGCGCGCGGCGCCATGGCGGACCACGCCACTGTCGGCGCGCAGGCCGGACAGGAAGCCCAGCGCGTCGACCATCAGCGACTTGCCGGCGCCGGTCTCGCCTGAAACCACGGTCATGCCTGGCCCGAACTCCAGTTCGGTGGCGCGGACGACGGCAAAATCCTTGATCGAAAGATGTCTGAGCATGGGTAAGGGGGTATCAGCAGCCGCGCAACGCTAGCACGCGGGCGAGGGAGGTCCAATGACTTGCCAAGGTGATGCGCCGCCATTATCTAGTGTCCGTGTCTCACAGGTTGATTCCATGCACGGTTCTCCCGACCAGCTTGCCCCGCGTGCGCGCCATCTGCTGCGCACGCTGATCGCGCGTTACATCCAGGACGGTGAGCCGGTCGGCTCGCAGACGCTGGCGCGCGTGGCTGGCCTGGAGGTCAGCCCGGCCACCATCCGCAACATCCTTGGCGACCTGGAAGACCTGGGGCTGCTGGCCTCGCCACACACCTCGGCCGGGCGCATCCCGACCGCGCATGGCTATCGGGTGTTCGTCGACAGCCTGCTGCAGATGCAGCCGCCGGGCGAGGGCGAGCTGGCCCGGTTGCGCCAGGAACTGGCCAGCGGCGGCAGCACCCAGGCCCTGCTCGGCAGCGCCTCGGAGCTGCTGTCGGCGATGAGCCACTTCGTCGGCGTGGTCAGTGCGCCGCGGCGCGAGCAGTTCGCCTTCCGCCAGATCGATTTCGTGGCGCTGGACGGGCGCCGGGTGCTGGCGATCCTGGTGTTTGCCGACAACGAGGTGCAGAACCGCGTCATCGAGACCCGCCAGGAGTTCGCGCCGGGCCAGCTGGAGCAGGTCGCCAACTACCTCAATGCCCATTTCGCCGGCCTGCCGATGGCCGAGATCCGCACCCGCCTGCTGCTGGAGCTGCGCGATGCCCGTTCCGAGCTGGAGCAGCTGCTGGCGCACAGCATCGAACTGGCCGAGCAGGCCCTGCAGCCGGCCGCCGACGACATGCTGGTGGCCGGCCAGACCCGGCTGATGGGGGTGCAGGACCTGTCGGACCTGGAGCGCCTGCGCGAACTGTTCGAGCTGTTCTCCAGCAAACGCGAGATCCTGCAGCTGCTGGAGCGGACCATCCAGGCCCCGGGGGTGCGCATCTTCATTGGCGAGGAGACCGGGATGATGCCGTTGCAGGGGGTCTCGCTGGTCACCGCCCCGTACACCGCCAATGGCCAGGTACTGGGCGTGCTGGGCGTGATCGGCCCCAAGCGGATGGCCTACGACCGCATGATTCCGCTGGTCCAGGCCACTGCCGATGTGCTCGGCGCGGCCTTTTCACCGGCCGGACGCACTCCCGGAACATCCGACGCTTGAAACGCAGCATCCCGCCCACACTAGGGTGGGTGGAGGCGGAGATTGACCGCCAGGGACCCAGACATGAACCACGAACATCCAGATATCGAATCCCAGCAGACTGCCGCCGATGCGGCCGCCGCCGCCGGCGTCAACGACGAAGTGGAGCGCCTGCGCGCCGAAATCGAACAGGTCAAGGCCGATGCCCTGCGTGAGCGCGCCGACCTGGAGAACCAGCGCAAGCGCGTTGCCCGTGACATCGAACAGGCCCGCAAGTTCGCCAACGAGAAGCTGCTGGGCGATCTGCTCCCCGTGTTCGACAGCCTGGATGCCGGCCTGAAGGCCGCCGGCGACGACCCGCACCCGCTGCGCGAAGGCCTGGAGCTGACCTACAAGCAGCTGCTGAAGGTGGCCGCCGACAACGGACTGGTCCTGCTGGACCCGATCGGCCAGCCGTTCAACCCGGAACACCACCAGGCTATCAGCCAGGTGCCGACGCCGGGCGCCGCCCCGGGCAGCGTGGTGACCGTGTTCCAGAAGGGCTACCTGCTCAACGAGCGCCTGCTGCGGCCGGCGCTGGTGGTGGTGGCCGCCGATTGATCGGCCGGGCCGGGCTTTGCCCGGTCCCGGTTGTGCCAGGCCATGCCTGGCAAGGTTTTCCAGGCGCTGAACACAGCGTTCGGGAGACGGCTTGAATGTTCCACGAGCCTCCCCCACATCGTATTCATCCACCGGTCGAACGGCCGGACTGACACCAACAAGCATCCTCAGGAGTCTCCCCCATGGGCAAGATCATTGGTATCGACCTCGGCACCACCAACTCGTGCGTGGCGATCATGGACGGCGGCAAGGCCCGCGTCATCGAGAATTCGGAAGGCGATCGCACCACCCCGTCGATCGTCGCCTACACCAAGGACGGCGAAGTCCTGGTCGGTGCCTCGGCCAAGCGCCAGGCCGTGACCAACCCGAAGAACACCTTCTACGCGGTGAAGCGCCTGATCGGCCGCAAGTTCACCGACGCCGAAGTGCAGAAGGACATCGCGCACGTCCCGTACAGCATCCTGGCCCATGACAATGGCGACGCCTGGGTGGCCACCAGCGACGGCAAGAAGATGGCTCCGCAGGAAATCTCGGCCAAGGTGCTGGAAAAGATGAAGAAGACCGCCGAGGACTTCCTCGGTGAGAAGGTCACCGAAGCGGTCATCACCGTGCCGGCCTACTTCAACGACAGCCAGCGCCAGGCAACCAAGGACGCCGGCCGCATCGCCGGGCTGGACGTCAAGCGCATCATCAACGAGCCGACGGCGGCCGCGCTGGCGTATGGCCTGGACAAGGGCGACAACAAGGATCGCAAGATCGTGGTGTACGACTTGGGCGGCGGCACCTTCGACGTCTCGGTGATCGAGATCGCCAACGTCGACGGTGAAAAGCAGTTCGAAGTGCTGGCCACCAACGGCGACACCTTCCTGGGTGGCGAAGACTTCGACAACCGCGTCATCGAGTACCTGGTTGAAGAGTTCAACAAGGACCAGGGCATCGACCTGCGCAAGGATCCGCTGGCCCTGCAGCGCCTGAAGGATGCTGCCGAGCGCGCCAAGATCGAGCTGTCCAGCGCCCAGCAGACCGAAGTGAACCTGCCGTACGTCACCGCTGACGCGTCGGGTCCGAAGCACCTGAACATCAAGCTGACCCGCGCCAAGCTGGAAGCCCTGGTGGACGACCTGATCAAGAAGTCGATCGAGCCGTGCCGCGTCGCCCTGAACGATGCCGGCCTGCGTTCGAGCGACATCAGCGAAGTGATCCTGGTCGGTGGTCAGACCCGCATGCCGAAGGTGCAGCAGGCGGTGACCGAGTTCTTCGGCAAGGAACCGCGCAAGGACGTCAACCCGGACGAAGCCGTGGCACTGGGTGCGGCGATCCAAGGCGGCGTGCTCGGCGGCGACGTCAAGGACGTGCTGCTGCTGGACGTGACCCCGCTGTCGCTGGGCATCGAGACCATGGGCGGCGTGTTCACCAAGATCATCGAGAAGAACACCACCATCCCGACCAAGGCCTCGCAGGTGTTCTCCACCGCCGAGGACAACCAGTCGGCCGTGACCGTGCACGTGCTGCAGGGTGAGCGCGAACAGGCCCGCTTCAACAAGTCGCTGGCCAAGTTCGACCTGTCCGGCATCGAGCCGGCCCCGCGTGGCCTGCCGCAGGTGGAAGTGTCCTTCGACATCGACGCCAACGGCATCCTGCACGTGTCGGCCAAGGACAAGAAGACCAACAAGGAACAGAAGGTCGAGATCAAGGCCGGTTCGGGCCTGTCCGAGGAAGAGATCGCGCGCATGGTCGCCGACGCGGAAGCCAACCGCGAAGAAGACAAGAAGTTCCAGGAACTGGTGCAGGCCCGCAACCAGGCCGACGCCCTGATCCACGGCACCCGCAGCGCCATCACCGAGCACGGCAGCAAGGTCGGCGGCGATGTCATCGGCAAGGTCGAGGCGGCGCTGGCTGACCTGGAAACCGCGATGAAGGGCGACGACAAGGCACAGATCGAAGCCAAGTCGAAGGCACTGGAAGAAGCTGGCCAGTCGCTGTTCGCCGCTGCTTCGGCCGACCAGGGCGGTGCCCCGGGTGCCGACGCCGGCAATGCCGGCAAGGCGCAGGACGACGTGGTCGACGCCGAGTTCACCGAAGTCAAGGACGACAAGAAGTCCTGATCCGGACCGACACGGGACGCTGGCCATCAGCGTCCCGTTGTCGCATCAGGGTCCTGACCGCCCACCGGCGTGTCGGGGCGCCCGACGCAAGAGCGGACCTGGTTCCGCTCTTCCGCTTTGACGAATCCCGACTTTCCGGAACCCGATTCACGATATGAGCAAGCGCGATTATTACGAAGTGCTGGGCGTTGCCCGCACCGCCACCGACGACGAGCTGAAGAAGGCGTACCGTCGCTGCGCGATGAAGTTCCACCCGGACCGCAACCCGGGTGATGCGGCGGCCGAAGCCTCCTTCAAGGAGTGCAAGGAAGCCTACGAAGTGCTGTCCGACGGCAACAAGCGCCGCATGTACGACAGCCATGGCCACGCCGCGTTCGAGCACGGCATGGGCGGTGGCGGTCCGGGCGGCCCGGACATGAACGATATCTTCGGCGATATCTTCGGCAACATCTTTGGCGGTGGCGGCGGTGGTCCGCGCCAGGCCCGTCGTGGCGCCGACATCGGCTACGTGATGGAGCTGGACCTGGAAGAGGCCGTGCGCGGCGTCGAGCGCCGCATCGAGATCCCGACCCTGGCCGAGTGCGGCGACTGCGATGGCAGCGGCTCCGAAGACGGCAAGGTCGAGACCTGCAATGTGTGTCATGGCCGCGGCCAGGTGCGCATCCAGCGCGGCATCTTCGCCATGCAGCAGGCCTGCCACAACTGCGGCGGCCGCGGCCAGATTATCGCCAAGCCCTGCAAGACCTGCCACGGCAATGGCCGTGTCGAGGAAGACAAGGTGCTGTCGGTGAAGGTGCCGGCGGGCGTCGATACCGGCGACCGCATCCGCCTGCAGGGCGAAGGCGAGGCCGGTCCGGCCGGTACGCCGCCGGGCGACCTGTACGTGGAAGTGCGCGTGCGCGAGCATGCGATCTTCCAGCGCGATGGCGACGATCTGCACTGCGAAGTGCCGATCCGCATCTCGCAGGCGGCACTGGGTGACACCGTGCGCGTGGCCACCCTGGGCGGCGAAGCGGAGATCCGCATTCCGGCCGAGACCCAGACCGGCAAGCTGTTCCGCCTGCGCGGCAAGGGCGTGCGTTCGGTGCGCAGCCGCAGCGAGGGCGACCTGTACTGCCGCGTGGTGGTGGAGACTCCGGTTAACCTCACCCCTGAGCAGCGCAAGCTGCTGGAACAGTTCGAAGCCACCTTCGTCGGCGAGGAAGCGCGCAAGCATTCGCCGAAGTCGGCCACCTTCATGGATGGCGTGAAGGGCTTCTGGGACCGGATGACGTCCTGAGTTTTTCCATGGAAGCGTAGAACGGTAGCGCCGGGCCATGCCCGGCGTTGTCGTTTGTGGTGTAGTAGATCCACGCCATGCGTGGATGCCGTTCAAAGGATCATCGGAAGAAGGCCGCCGGCGTCTGCCCCAGCTGCCGCTTGAACATGCTGGTGAACGCGCTGGGGCTGTCGTAACCCATCGCCAGCGCGACATCGATGACCTTGTCGCCGACCGCCAGTCGCTCCAGGGCGGCCAGCAGCCGCGCCTGCTGCCGCCACTGCCCGAAGGTCATGCCCAGTTCACTGGCGAAATGACGCTGGATGGTTTTCACGTCCACCTGCAGCGCCTGCGCCCAGTCCTGCAGGGTGGCGTCGTCGCCGGGATGTTTCTGGATGTGCTGGCAGATCCGCTGCAGGCGCGGGTCGGAGGGCGAGGGCAGGTGTAGCGGCAGCACGTCCATGCGGTGCAGCTCGTCCAGCAGCAGGCGCACCACGCGGCCGTCGCGGCTGTCATCCACATGCGCGGTCTCGATCAGGCTGGCGGCGAGCAGCAGCTCGCGCAGCAGCGGCGCTACCTGTACCGCGAACGCCTCGTCCGGCAGCTGCGGCGCGAAATCCGGTTCCACGTACAGGCTGCGCATATGCACCTCAGCGATGCAGTCCACCGCATGGGCCATGCCGGCCGGCACCCAGATCGCGCGGGTCGAGGGCACCACCCAGCGGCCGCCGTCCGCACGCACCACCATCAGTCCGGACATGGCGAACACCAGCTGGTGACGGCGATGCCGGTGGGGCGCGATGTGGGTGCCGGGTTTGTAGTGGCGGGCGCGGCAGGTCACCGGGCGGTGTACCGGAACCTCGTTCCACGGTGCAGTCTCGCGGACCGGGCAGGGAGTGTCCTTTTTGCGATATGCCATGACCCGAACGCGGCAGAAGGGAGGGGGAGGCCACCGTAGCATGCGTGGCTCGCCCCCAACCTGACTGTGTCCATGTCGACCCTGGCTTCTCCCGCAACGACCTCACGCCCGGTGGCCCCCGGCGTGCTGGCAGCCATTTCCACCTCGCATGTCGTCAACGACATGATGCAGTCGCTGATCCTGGCCATCTATCCGGTGATCAAGGGCGGCTTCAATCTCAGCTTCACCCAGATCGGTCTGATCACGCTGACCTACCAGCTTACCGCCTCGATCTTCCAGCCGTTGATCGGCATGGCCACCGACCGTCGCCCTGCACCGTACTCGCTGCCGATCGGCATGGCCTCGACCCTGTGCGGCATGCTGCTGCTCGGCTTCGCACCGAACTACGCGGTGGTGCTGATGGCTGCGGCGATGGTCGGCATTGGCTCGGCCATCTTCCATCCGGAAGCCTCGCGCATCGCGCGACTGGCCTCGGGCGGCCGTCACGGCTTCGCGCAGTCGGTGTTCCAGGTGGGTGGCAATTTCGGAACAGCGCTTGGCCCGTTGATCGCCGCCGCAGTGATCGTGCCGTATGGCCAGCACGCCGCATCGTGGTTTGCCGGTGCTGCCCTGATCGGCATCGCATTGCTGACCTATGTCGGCCGCTGGTACGCGTTGCATCTGGGTACGCCTCGACCGGTCAGCACGGCTGCGATGGCGCCGCGGCATCCGTCTCGCACCGTGGCCAAGGTGCTGGCGATCCTGCTGGTGCTGATCTTCAGCAAGTACTTCTACATGGCCAGCATCGGCAGCTACTTCACCTTCTACCTGATCCATCACTTCGGCATTCCGGTGGCGCAGGCCCAGCTGCATCTGTTCGCGTTCCTGGTGGCGTCCGCCGCCGGCGGCTTCCTTGGTGGCCCGCTGGGTGACCGCATCGGCCGCAAGCCGATCATCTGGACCTCGATCCTGGGCGTGGCGCCGTTCGCACTGATGCTGCCACATGCCGATCTGCTGTGGACGACCGTGCTGGCGGTGCTGATCGGCTTCGTGCTGTCGTCGGCGTTCTCGGCGATCGTGGTGTACGCGCAGGAGATGATGCCGCACCGCATCGGCATGGTGTCCGGCCTGTTCTTCGGCTTCGCCTTCGGCATGGGCGGGCTGGGTGCTGCCGTGCTCGGCCTGCTGGCGGACAAGACCAGCATCGAGTACGTCTACCAGTTGACCGCGTTCCTGCCGCTGTTGGGTATCGTGGCGGCGTGGCTGCCACCGTCGCGGCCTGCTGCTCACTGAGGGGGTGGGGTTTGCAGGGCTTGCAGCCCTGCACCTGCTGAAGCCAAGGCAACGTCAACATCAACAGCAGAAGCGGGCTATCCGTGGTTGGCGGGGTGGGTCCGGTTGAGGGGGACGCTGCAAGTCCCCCTCCGGGGCCCGGCCCAGCCGCTGGCGGCTGTGCGTTCGGGCGCTTGCGAAGCAATGCTTCGCAAGCAAAGCGCCCTCACCCATGTAAGCTCGGTCGCCGCTTGCTCGTGTGCGCAGTCCTGCGCACACGGCAAGACCGGGGTTGGGCGTCCTGCCCAACCCGCCCGAGGCATGCCTCGGGCCCATGCGGCTCACGCCCCCTCAACCGGACCCACCCCGCCTTCGACAGTTTTCCGCGATCTGTCGGAACAGCGTCCGGCCCTGGTAGGTGTCGACCTTGGTCGACACGGATGAATTCGTTCGATCTCTGACAGATGTGTCGACCAAGGTCGACACCTACCAACAGCCGCGCGGAACAACAGCCGCAGTTAGCAACAGCCGCGTGAACCTGTCGAAGGTGGGGCGGTGTCGGAGTGCGGGGTGTCAGCGGCATGGATGCCGCTGCCAAGCCTACAAGGACGTACTTGCGGCATCCCCACACTCCGACACCGCCCCGCCACCCCACGGAATGCCGCTTTGGCTTCGGCCGTTGCGGTTGCCGTTGCATTGAGCAGGTGCAGGGCTGCAAGCCCTGCCGAAAACTCCCTTGGGCGTAGAATGCGGGCATGAGCGAATCCCTTGATAACCACCTGGTCCACGGCCGCCGCCAGCGGCCGGATGGTCCGTCGCCGATCGATGTCATCTCGGTCCAGTCGCAACTTGTCTACGGCCACGCCGGCAACAGCGCCGCCGTACCGCCGATGCGTGCGCTCGGTGTGCGCGTCGCGGAAATTCCGACCGTGTTGCTGAGCAATGCGCCGTTCTACGACACCACGCGCGGTCGGGTGCTGCCCGCCGACTGGTTCGCCGACCTGCTGCTGGGCACCCACGAGCGCGGCCTGCCGCAGCGGGCGAAAATGCTGGTTTCCGGCTACTTCGGCAGCACCGCCAACGGTGCCGCCTTCGCCGACTGGCTGGACAACATCCTGCCGGCCTGTCCGCAGCTGCGTTACTGCCTGGATCCGGTGATTGGTGACACCCACACCGGCCCCTACGTGGAACCGGGCCTGGAAGCGATCTTCGCCGAGCGATTGCTGCCGCATGCCTGGCTGGTGACCCCGAACGCCTTCGAACTGAATCGTCTGACCGGTATGCCGGCACTGGCCGAGGCTGATGCCATCGCCGCCGCGCGTACGCTGCTTGACCGTGGCCCGCACTGGGTGATCGCGCACAGCGTGGGCGGTAACCCGGGTGAGCTGGTGACCCTGGCGGTCGGTCGCGAGGAAACCTGGCGCTGGACTTCGCCGCTGCTGCCGGTGGACGTGGCCGGCACCGGTGACGTGCTGATGTCGCTGGTGGTGTCGTTCCTGTTGCGAGGTGAATCGATGCAGCAGGCGATTTCGCGTGCGATTGCCGGTACCCACGCGGCGCTGGAGGCGACTCTGGACAATGGCTTCGAAGAGTTCGACGTGATCGCGGCGGCGCCTGCCGCACTGGCCGAAGGCACGCGCTTCCGTGCCGAACGCGTGGCATGAGCGGTCTGCTCGAACGCACGCCGCGCACGGTCGGCATCGTCGGCAGTGCCGGCGCCTATGGGCGCTGGCTGAGCCGCTTCTTCCAGCAGCACATGCAGCTGCAGGTGATCGGCCACGATCCGGCCGATCCGGACTCGCATACGCCGGAACAGCTGCTGGCGCAGGCCGACGTGCTGGTGTTCTCGGCACCGATCCGGCATACGCCGGCTCTGATTGCCGAGTACGTGCGGCAGTCGGCCGGCCGTGAGCAGGACCGGCTATGGCTGGACGTGACCTCGGTGAAGGAAGCGCCGGTGCAGGCGATGCTGGCCTCTCAAGCCGAAGTGGTCGGCCTGCACCCGATGACCGCGCCACCCAAGGCGCCGACCCTGAAGGGCCGGGTGATGGTGGTCTGCGAAGCGCGGCTGCAGCACTGGCAGCCATGGGTCGATACGCTGTGCGCTGCGCTGCAGGCCGAGTGCGTGCGGGCCACGCCGCAGCACCACGACCAGATGATGGCGCTGGTGCAGGCGATGGTGCATGCCACCCACTTGGCCCAGGCCGGCGTGCTGCGCCAGTACCAGCCGCAGCTGGGCGATCTGGCCGCGATGATGCCGTACCGTTCGGCATCGTTCGAGCTGGACACGGCGATCATCTCGCGCATCCTGTCGCTCAACCCGGCGATCTACGAAGACATCCAGTTCGGTAACCCGTACGTGGCGCCGATGCTGGAACGGCTGGTCGGCCAGCTGCAGGCCCTGCAGGCGCAGGTCGGGCAGGGCGACGACCGTGCGCGTGGTGAATTCCGCGAGCAGCTGCTTTCGGCCAACCGCAGTGCCTTCGGCGAGCAGGCACTGGCTGACGGCAACTACACCTTCGAACGCGTGGGTTACCTGTTGGCGGACCTGACCGAGCGCAACGCGCTGTCGGTGCATTTGCCGGAAGACCGACCGGGCTCATTGCGTGAGCTGCTGAACGTGTTCGAGCAGCACCGCATCAGCCTGGCATCGATCCATTCCTCACGCACGCCCGGCGGCGAAGTGCATTTCCGAATCGGGTTCATCGCAGGCAGTGATCCGGCGGCGATCACCCGGGCGGCCGCTGAGGTGGACGCCAGCGGCATCGGGCGGGTACTGGGCTGAATTCATCCACAGGCGGTGTGGATGGTTCCTGAGCAAACGTGTGGATAACCTTGCTCAGGCCTTGGCAGCAAAGGCTGTCAAGATGCCTGGCCAAAAAATGATCACGCCTTTTGTAGCGTCGAGCCACGCTCGATTGCCCTTGGCAAAAGCGTGTCGACCAAGGTCGACACCTACCAGAGTCAAGAAAGCGGGTCGATCAAGGTCGACACCCGCCAGAGCGGGGCGATACGAAATCCGGTAGCGCCGGGGCCATGCCCGGCGAACCTCAGATCGTCAGCCGCAGCTCGCCGCCACTGGTGGTGAACTCGCGGCCATCGCGCACCAGCGGCCGCCCGTCATCCAGTTCGTAGCGTGGCGTGGCTTCGGAGTGATGCCCGCTGCCATTCGCCTCGGGCTTGAACTCGATGATGATGTGGCTTTCGCCGTTGCTGTCGACAGCGGGGAACTGACGGAACGACATCGTGCACCTCCTTCAGCGGATGCGGTTGTTGCGCGGCCAGCTTGGCCGCGCCGATGTTAGCCGGACGTCATCAATCGATGAACTGCAGGCGCGCAAGTTCAGCGTACAGTCCACCTTCTGCCAGCAGCTGTGCGTGCGTGCCCTCGGCGACGATGCGGCCCTGGTCCATCACCACGATGCGGTCGGCCTTGAGCACGGTGGCCAGGCGGTGGGCAATGACCAGTGTGGTGCGGCCCGCCATCAGCCGCTCCAGCGCTTGCTGCACGCTGTGCTCGCTCTGCGCGTCCAGCGCGCTGGTCGCTTCGTCCAGCAGCAGGATCGGCGCATCCTTCAGCAGCGCACGGGCAATCGCCACACGCTGCTGCTGGCCACCGGACAGGCGGGCACCGCGCTCGCCCAGCTCACTGTCATAGCCCTGCGGCAACGCGCGCAGGAAGCCATCGGCCTCGGCGGCACGCGCGGCAGCCTCGACTTCGGCGTCGCTGGCCTGCAGGCGGCCATAGCGGATGTTGTCGCGCGCACTGGCAGCGAACAGCGTCGGCTGCTGCGGCACCAGCGCCAGCTGCGCACGCAGCTCGGCCGGGTCGGCCTGGCGCACGTCGATGCCGTCCACGTCGATGCGGCCGCTGGCAGGATCATGGAAGCGCAGCAGCATCGAAAGCACCGTGCTCTTGCCCGCCCCCGACGGACCCACCAGCGCCACGGTCTCGCCGGGGTGCACGTGCAGGTTGAAGTGGTCCAGTGCGGCCTGGTCCGGTCGCTGCGGGTAGTGGAACACCACGTCGTCGAACCGGATCTCGCCACGCAGCGGCTGCGGCAGCGCGTGCGGCTGTGCCGGCGCGCGGATCTCGATGTCTTCCTGCAGCAGTTCGCCGATGCGGCCCATGCCGCCGGCCGCGCGCTGCAGTTCGTTCCACACTTCGGCCAGCGCGCCCACCGAGCCGCCACCGATCAATGCATACAGCACGAACTGGCCCAGCGTACCGGCGCTGAGGCGGCCGTCGATGACGTCGTGCGCGCCCAGCCACAACACACCGACGATGGCGCCGAACACCAGCAGGA
Organism: Stenotrophomonas sp. 28608_Sma; assembly: GCF_056486185.1. Taxonomy (NCBI): domain Bacteria; kingdom Pseudomonadati; phylum Pseudomonadota; class Gammaproteobacteria; order Lysobacterales; family Lysobacteraceae; genus Stenotrophomonas; species Stenotrophomonas sp. 28608_Sma. The sequence continues at coordinate 1,977,717 of NZ_CM151308.1, forward strand.
TGGCGCTGGCGGTGACCAGCGACTGTGCGCCGATGCGGCGACGGGCGGCGCCGATGGCATCACCGAGTGCCTTGTCGAAGCGCCCGCGCTCGTACGGCTCGCGTGCATGTGCCTGCACCGTGCGTACCGCACCCAGGGTTTCACTGGCCAGGCTGTTGGCATCGGCGATGCGGTCCTGGCTGTTGCGTGCGACCGTGCGCAGCTTGCGCGCGCCGATGATGATCGGCAGCACCGCCAGCGGAATGCCGAGCAGCGACCATGCGGCCAGCCGTGGGCTGGTGACGAACAGCATTGCCAGGCTGCCGATGACGGTGACCGTGCTGCGCAGCGCCACGGACATGGTCGAGCCGACCACGCTGCGCAGCAGTTCGGTGTCCGCGGTCAGGCGCGAGACCAGCTCTCCGCTGCGGCTGCGGTCGTGGAAGCCGGCGCCCAGCTGGATCAGGTGGGCATACAGCTGGCTGCGCAGGTCAGCCACGACCTTTTCACCCAGCAACGATACGAAGTAGAAGCGCGCGGCCGTGCCCAACGCCATGACGACCGCCACCAGCATCAGCAGGGCGAAGGCACGGTTGATCTGGCCGCCGCTGCTGAAACCGTGATCGATCATCTGCTTCACCGCCGGAGGCAGGCTCAGCGTGGCTGCAGAAGACACCGCCAGGGCCAGCAGCCAGGCGGTGAACAGGCCGCTGTGGCGGCGCACGAACGGCCACAGCGTGCGCAGGCTGCCGAGGCGCCGCAGCGGCGGGGTCGAAGCGGGGGCGTCGTCCTTGTCAGTCATCCTGGTCGTCGTCTTCTATGCGGATACGGTCACGGGTGGCGTCGCGCAGGCGGATTTTCAATGCGTCGACCTGATCGGCAGGCAATTCGATCCGCAGGCACACGCCATTGGCATCGAACTGTTCATCGCGCTTTTCGGCACCGAAGGCGGGCAGGGTGGCATGCAGGGTACCCAGGTCCTCGAAGCCGGCCAGCAGCTGCAGCCGGGCCATCGCCACCAGCGGCAGGCGCGGGGCGGTGCGCAGGCACTCGGCGGCGGCGCCGCCGTAGGCGCGCACAAGGCCACCGGCACCGAGCTTGATACCGCCGAACCAGCGCGTCACTACCACCATCACCCGGTCGAAACCCTGGCCGTCGATCGCCGCCAGGATCGGACGTCCCGCCGTGCCGGCCGGCTCGCCATCGTCGCTGGAGCGATAGTCCTGCCCATGCCGGTAGGCCCAGCAGTTGTGGGTGGCATCGGCCACCGCAACCTGCTGCAGGAACGCCATGGCCGCTGCGGCGCCATCGATCGGCGCGGCATGGGCGATGAAACGGCTGTGTTTGACTTCCAGCGTGTGGCTGACCGGCTGGGCGAGAGTATCGAGCATTCCCGCCATTCTACGGGGTTGCCGGGTATTCCCGTCCGCTTCAGTCGTCCAGCAGCGGGCGCAGGTCGCGCGGCAGGCGTGCTTCCGGGTACTGCTGCATGTAGCGCTCCAGGCTGGCACGGGCCAGATCGCGCTGGCCGTCGTCGCGTCGTGTACGGATCTTCTGCAGCCACTGCCGGCGCGGCAGTCGTGCGTCAGCGTCCACCTCGGCCTGCACGGCATCCGCGCTCAGGCCCGCATCGCTGCCACGGCGCATGATGCCAGGTGCGGAACGGCTGGGAGCCTCGCGCTTCATCGAAGTGATTTCTACCCGGTCCAACGCCGGGGCCTGTTCGGCCTGCACGCTGTTGGACTCTGGCGTGCCTGCCGAGCGCGCCTTCAGCGAACCACTGGCGACAACCGGCGCCATCAGCGGCGCGGGTGCCGAGTAGGCGGTGGGAGCCGGAGGCGCAGGGGGGGCTGCTGCCGGCGCTGCGGCCGGAGCGGGCGGCAGGGCCGCAAAGGAGGTATCGGCGGCCGCATCCGCAGCCATCGATCGTGCAGCCTGGGCCGGCGCTTCAGCGGTCTCGGCGGGCGCAGGCTTGCTTGCGCGCGCGATGGCCGGTGCCGGGGCAGCGGCAACCGGGGCTGCCTCGGGTGCTGCGGGCGCAGCGGCCGGTTCCGCAGTCGCCACCGCGCCGTCGGCTGCACTGCGCTCAGCGGCCTTATCGGCAGCCGCGACGTCTTCTGCCGCAGCCGGTGCCGCCGCAACAGCGGCCTCACCCGCCGGAATCGGTGGCGGTTCCGGACGCAGCTGCCAGGCGATGCCGATGGCGAACACCATCGAGGCGGCGATGCCGAACACCGCCGGCCAACGCGGGCGTGTGCGCTGCGTACGTGGTGCTTCGGGAGAGGCGACCGCATCGGCAGCCGGAGCGTCCACGGCAGCGCGGGCCGCGGCCAGGATGGCGGCGTCCAGTGCGGCGGGCGGTGCCTGTTCGGCGCGACGGCCGAGCAGCCGGGCCAGCTCGCGTTCTTCCGGCGTCAGCGGTTCGTCTCGGTTCATGCGTTCAATCCCGCACGCAGCTTGTCCATCGCATAGCGCAGCCGCGATTTCACGGTTTCCCGGCCTACGCCGGTGATCTGGCCGATCTCCTCCAGGCTCAGTTCCTGATCCAGCCGCAGTTGCAGCACTTCGCGCTGCTCCGGCGGCAGTTGTTCCATCGCCAGCTGGATGCGGCGACGTTGTTCGAATTCGGAAAGCTCGCCTTCCGGGGTCTGTCCATCCTCGATCGCGGCCAGGCGCAGGTCGGCATCGGCCGGGGCAGCCGGCCGGTGGCGGGCGGCGCGCCAATGGTCGTTCAGGCGGTTGTGGGCGATGCGGAACAGCCAGGTGCTGAACGCCGCGTCCGGTTGCCACCCCGCACGGGCGCTGATCACCCGCTGCCAGACGTCCTGGAAGATCTCCTCGGCCAGCGCGTTGTCGCGCAGTTGCCGCAGCAGGAAGCCGAACAGGCGCTTGCGATGGCGCGCATACAGGCTTTCAAACGCGCGCAGGTCGCCACCGGCCCAGGCCAGCATCAAGGCTTCATCGGTTGGCAGTGCGCTGGCTTCCACGGCGTACAGGGTAAGGCCTGCAGGCGATGGCGCATAGCCGGTGGCGAGGGCGGGCAGGGCGGGGGTCATGGCTCGGAAGGGGCTACGGTCAGCAGGAAAAACGTACGGGCGCACGATTCGGGGTTTACGGGCTTCCATTGCCCCCCGGGTGGCGCGCTATGCTCGGCGGCTCAGGGGAGGCGACGCACTGACGGCGCCAAGAGATTGTCATTTGTCCACGCATGCTGAACCGGCGAAAGAGCCACCACACGAGGCCGTGCTGAGCACGGCGCTGGTGCGCGCGTTGCATGCGCTTCTGCCGGAAACGGCTGTGGTCCGTGTCGGCTGGGATGACCCGCAGCTTGGCCGTGGCCAGGGGGCCTGGCCGAGGGCGACTGCCGGAGGTGATGCGGCAGCGCCAGGCATGGGCGACGGCCAGCACGGCTGGGAACATGATGGGGCGCGCCTGCTGTTGTCGGTGGAAGGCGCGGTGCCTTCGCCGGCATGGTGGGGGGTTGCCCGGCAGGCGATGGAGCTGGCGCTGCAGCGCGGCCGCCAGGCCGGCCAGATCAAGGCGCTGGAAGAGGCCGAGCGGTTGCAGCAGGCCTTGTTCCAGATTGCAGATCTGGCCGGTGCCGACCTGGAAATGCCCGAGATGCTGCGCCACGTGCATGGTGTGCTGGGCACGCTGATGTATGCCGAGAACTGCTACATCGTGGAATACGACGATGTGCGCGACCAGATCCGTTTCCTGTACTTCGCCGATCAGGTCGATGATTTCGTTGCCGATCCCACGCAGAGCCATGACGCCAGCGAGATGCCGCGCAGCCTGACCGTGGCGTTGCTGCGTCATGGCAAGCCGCTCAGTGGTCCCTCGCGCGAACTGCTGGCGCAGGTGATGGAGCAGGAGCACGACCCGCAACGCGGGCCCGAAAGTCTGGATTGGCTGGGCGTGCCGATGCTGCGCGATGGCCGCGTATGCGGTGCCATCGTGGTTCAGAGCTATGAGCAGGCGGCCCGCTATGGCGAGGCCGAGCGCGCATTGCTGGGCTTCGTTGCGCAGCACGTGCAGACCGCGATGGACCGGCGCCAGGCGCAGGTGCGGCTGGAGCAGCAGGTGGCGCGGCGCACCCAGGAACTGCAGCGCGCCAATCACAGCCTGCAGGACGAGGTGGCCGAGCGTCGACGCGCCGAACAGCTGCAGACCGCCCTGTACAACATCGCCGAGATGGCGATGTCGGCCGACAGCCTGGCGCAGTTCTACGGACAGGTGCACGGGGTGGTCGGGCGCCTGCTCGACGCACGCAATTTCTACATCGCTTTGGTCAACCCGGCCGGCAACGGCCTGGACTTCGTCTATTCGGTGGACGAGCACAATGCCAGCCGCGCGCCGCGACCGTTCAGCCGGGGCCTGACCGAGTACGTCGTGCGCAACCGGCGGCCATTGTTGGCGTCACGCGCGCAGATCGATGCGCTGCTGGCCAGTGGCGAAGTGCGTGAATCCGGTGCGCGTTCGCACTGCTGGCTGGGCGTACCGCTGCTGCGCGACGACGAAGTGGTCGGCGCGATCGTGGTGCAGAGCTACAGCGAGAACAGCATTTTCAGTGTGCATGACCAGCGCCTGCTGACCTTCGTCGCACAGAACATCGGTACCGGCCTGGCCCGTCAGCGCGACCAGCAACGGCTGCGCTCGGCGCATGCCGAGCTGGAAAAGCGCGTGGAAGAACGTACCCGCGAGCTGGCCGAGGTCAACGAGAAGTTGCTCGGGCAGATTGGTGAACGCCTGCGGGCCGAGCAACGCCTGACCCACCAGGCCATGCACGATGCGCTGACCGGCCTGCCCAACCGCCTGCACCTGCTGGACCGCCTGCAGGATGCGCTGGCGCTGGCCAAGCGAGAGGGCGGCCCGGTGTTCGCCGTGCTGTTCCTCGACCTGGACCGCTTCAAGCTGGTCAACGACAGTATCGGCCACGCTGCCGGTGACCGCATGCTGGTGGAAGTGGCCAAGCGCATCGTATCGATGGCTGGCGCCGAGGACGTGGTGGCCCGGCTGGGCGGTGACGAATTCGCGGTGCTGCTGCAATGCCCGCAGGGCCTGGCCCAGGCCTTGGACTTTGGCCAGCGCCTGCTGCTGGCGCTGCAGGAGTCGATGTGGATCGCCGGGCGCGAGCTGTTTCCGTCCGGCAGCCTGGGCATCGCGCTGTGGAACCCCCGCTACCGCACCGGCGAAGAGCTGCTGCGTGATGCCGACGCGGCAATGTACCGGGCCAAGGCGCAGGGCCATGACCGCTGTGCGATCTTCGACGAAGACATGCGCGAGCAGGCCATGCGCAGCCTCGATCTGGAAGCCGACCTGCGGCGTGCGATCAACAACCGCGATTTCGTCCCGTTCTACCAGCCGATCGTGCGCCTGTCCGATGGCGAGGTGGTGGGCCACGAAGCGCTGCTGCGTTGGCAGCACGAGCGCCGTGGGCTGCTGTTGCCAGGCGCGTTCCTGGAGCTGGGCGAGGAGAGCGGCCTGATCGAACAGGTTGACTGGCTGATCTACGAGCAGGTCATCGCCGGCCTGGTCGAAGGCGGGCACAGCTATGTATCGGTGAACGTGTCACCGCGCCATTTCCGCTCCGCGGAGTTCAGCGACCGCCTGTTCGGCCTGCTGGACGAGTACGGTGCGGATCCGCAGCGACTGCGCCTGGAAATCACCGAGGTGGCGCTGCTGGATGATGGTCCGCACACCCTGCGCATCCTGCAGGGCCTGCGCGAGCGTGGCATCCAGGTGCAGCTGGACGATTTCGGTACCGGCTTCTCGGCGCTGTCCTACCTGCACCGTTTCCCGATCAGTACGCTGAAGATCGACCAGAGCTTCATCGCCGGCCTGCATGGGCCGGAAGTGCAGAGCACGCGGGCGCTGGTCGAGGGCGTGCTGTCGTTGGCGCGTACGCTGGGCATCGAGACCATCGGTGAGGGCATCGAAACCGAGGCGCAGCGGCAGACCCTGCGCGAACTGGGTTGCGACTACGGCCAGGGCTATCTGCTGGGGCGGCCCGCACCGTGGAGCTGCGCGGCGGTCTGAGCCGCCGCGCAGGAAAGCATCAGCGCAGGGCGGCGCGACGCTTTTCGTCGATCCACTTCGAGGCCTGCGCTGGCTTGTAGTTCTTCATCCACTCCAGCATCGCTTCGATATCCGAGCCGTACCACAGGTCCTGGCGCTGGTCCGGGTGCAGGAAGCGCTCTTCCACCATGCGGTCGATCATGCCGATCAGCGGGGCGTAGAAACCTTCCACGTCGAGGAAGGCGCACGGCTTGTTGCCGATGCCAAGCTGGCGCCAGGTCAGCATCTCGAAGATCTCTTCCATGGTGCCGAAGCCGCCCGGCAGCGTGACGAAGCCATCGGCGAGGTCGAACATGCGCGACTTGCGCTCATGCATCGAACCGACAATTTCCAGTTCGGTCAGGCCGCGGTGGGCCACTTCCCAGTCGGCCAGCTGGCGCGGGATCACGCCGGTCACTTCGCCGCCGGCGGCGAGCACGGCATTGGCCACGGTTCCCATCAGGCCGACATTGCCGCCGCCGTACACCAGGCGCATCCCGTCGCGGGCGATGCGGTCGCCCAGGGCCAGGGCGCGTTCGGTATAGGCCGGCTTGCTGCCAGCGTTGGAACCACAGTACACACAGATCGATTTCATGGATCTTCCTGTCTCTTGGCCGGAAACGAAAACGCCCCGTCTCCGACCGCAGGGCGGTCAGGGACGGGGTGTCTATGGAGTATGGACCTTCGCGGTTGCCGTCTGTAGAGCCGAGCCACGCTCGGCTGCCCTTCGTTCAGACCGCGGTGGGCCCCTGTAGAGCCGAGCCATGCTCGGCTGCTCTTCGTTCAGATCGCGGCTACGGCTGAGTCGAGCAAGCTCGACTCTACAAAGAACGAGACTTACGCCGCCGCTGCCTGCTCGCGGCGCGGGCCTTCACGCAGCGCGCGGCCGACCATCCCCACCAGCAGGTCCAGCTCTTCGCTGTCCATGCCGAAGTGCGGAGTGAAGCGCAGCGAGTTCTCGCCACCGTGAATCACGTTGATGCCGTGCTGGCGCAGCCATTCCTCGGTGGAGTTGGCGCCGTAGCACTTGAACTGCGGCGCCAGTTCGCAGGAGAACAGCAGGCCGGTGCCCTGCACCTTGGTGATCAGTCCGCCCAGCTCGTTCTTCAGCTGTTCAAGCTTGCGCACGGCCTCGGCACCACGCTCGGCGATGTTGGCGCGCACCTGCGGGGTCAGCTGGGCCAGGGTGGCACAGGCCACGTCCAGCGCACGCGGGTTGCTGGTCATCGTGTTGCCATAGATGCCCTTGCGGTACAGCTGCGCGGCATGCTCGGTCACCGCCAGCACCGAGAGCGGGTACTGCGCGGCGTTGAGTGCCTTGGAGTAGGTCTCCATGTCCGGCGGGTCCAGGCCTTCGAAGCCCGGGTAATCGACCACCGAGAGCACGCCATGCGCACGCAGGCCGGCCTGGATCGAGTCGAGCAGCAGCAGGCTGCCATGGGCACGGGTCAGTTCGCGGGCAACGGCATAGAACGACGGCGGCACCGAGCGGCCCGGGTCGCCTTCGCCCATCACCGGCTCCAGGAACACTGCCTCGATGAACCACTGGTTGCGCGTGGCATCCTCGAACACCTTGCGCAGGCCGGCTTCGTCGTAAGGCGCCACGGTGATCACCGAATCCTCGCCACGGTAGCTGGCCAGGTGCTGCATGTAGCTCTTGCGGCTGGAATCCGAATAGAGGGCAGGGCGGTCGGTGCGGCCATGGAAGCTGCCCTTGACCACCACGCGCTTGATCGCAGCACCGGCGTGGCGTGCGCCCGGGTCGGTCTGCAGCTTGGCGTTGACGTCGGCGATGCGCGCGGCCAGGCCGACCGCCTCGGAACCGGAATTCAGGCACATGAAACGGGCGAACGGGCAGCCGCCACGGCGGTGGCCGATCTCGGCGCGCAGGGCGGTGATGAAGCGCTGCTGCGACAGGCTGGGGGTCATGATGTTGGCCATCACCTGCGGGCGGGCCATCGCCTCCAGCACGGCGTCCGGGGTGTGCCCGAAGCCGAGCATGCCGTAGCCGCCGGCGTCGTACAGCACGGCGCCTTTCAGGGTGACCACCCACGGGCCGCGCGCAGCCAGTGCCACATACGGGGTCACCGCGTCATCGGCATAGAAATTGACGAAACCGTCCTGCATCGCGTCGATCTGCGCCTGTTCGTCCTGCGCCAGCAGCGGCCCCAGGTCGGCCTGCACGCGCGCGAATTCCTCGGCGGCGGCGTCCACCGCGGCGATCAGCTGCGGGTGGTTGACGGACAGGGCGGTCAGGGTGGCGTCGTCCAGGCCGGAGGTGAGGCGGGTGCCGGGCTGGTTGCGCAGGGGGGCGAGGCGTTCGATGAAGCTCATTGCAGATCTCCTGAAACAATGGGTCGCACGGGTCTTCAAAAGCAAAACGCGCGTCATCACGCGCGCTTGGGGCAGGCTCGTGCAGCGGACTTCCGACTCGATGCTAGCACTTGTTTTTTTGCGCGATAACCCCGCAGAAACCTGCTGCATAGCAGCATTTTGCGCGACGTTCGCCGCGAAGCACGCCGGCTCGCAGACGCTGGACGTACAATGCGCGCCATTGTCGACCTGTTGCCGCCCACTGCCTTGAAGAAGTCCGATTTCAACTACGACCTGCCGGCTGAACTGATCGCGCAGGCGCCCCTGGCCGAACGTTCCGCAAGCCGCCTGCTGCTGGTGCCTCCGGCGCCCGATGCCTTCACCGACCTGCAGGTGCGCGACCTGCCGTCGCTGCTGCAGCCGGGCGACCTGCTGGTGTTCAACGACACCCGGGTGATCCCGGCGCGCCTGTTCGGGCAGAAGGCCAGTGGCGGCCGCGTGGAGATTCTGATCGAGCGCCTGCTGGGTGGCCAGCAGGCCCGCGCGCAGGTGGGCGCCAGCAAGTCGCCCAAGGCCGGCAGCCGCATCGCGCTGGATGCCGGTGGCGAAGCCGAGGTGCTGGGCCGCGATGGCGAGTTCTACGTGTTGCAGTTCCATGTGCCGGAATCGCTGGAACAGTGGCTGCTGCATGCCGGCCGCCTGCCGCTGCCGCCCTATATCCAGCGCGAGCCGGGTGTGGATGACCGCGAGCGCTACCAGACCGTGTTCGCGCGTGAAGTGGGCGCGGTGGCCGCGCCGACCGCCGGCCTGCATTTCGACGAACCGCTGCTGGCCGCATTGAAGGACAAGGGCGTGGACTTTGGCCACGTCACCCTGCACGTGGGGGCGGGCACCTTCCAGCCGGTGCGTGCCGATGACCTGAAGGACCACGTGATGCACCGCGAGTGGCTGAATGTCGGTGCCGAGCTGGTGCAGCAGGTACGGCGCACGCGTGCCGCCGGCGGCCGCGTGATCGGCGTCGGCACCACCGTGGTGCGCGCGCTGGAAAGCGCGATGCGTGACGGTGAGCTGCTGCCGTTTGCCGGCGAGACCCAGATCTTCATCACCCCGGGCTACCGCATCCGCAGCGTCGACGCGATGGTGACCAATTTTCACCTGCCGGAAAGCACGTTGCTGATGATGATTTCCGCGTTTGCCGGCAAGCAGCGCGTGTTCGAGGCCTACCAGCACGCGATCGAGCAGCGCTACCGGTTCTTCAGCTACGGCGACGCGATGCTGCTGTTCCCGCAGGCGGGGTAGGGCGCTGACCTCTGCCTGCTTGTGGTGGGTGCGCACCGTTGGTGCGCACTTGCAGATGACTGAAGGCCAGGGAAGCCACGCATGGCGTGGCTCTACTGTCTTCGGCGCTGTAGTAAATCCACGCCATGCGTGGATCATTCCTTCCGCAAGTGGGTTCCGCCGGGCTGCTCAGCCCAAATCCACCTTGCATTCGCTGAGCGGAACGGACTGGCCGTCGGAGATGATCAGGTGGTCATCTTCAATGCGGGCCAGGCTAAGGCCGAGGTTGCGTGCCCCGGCTTCCACAGCCTTCCGCCATCCATCCAGATCGCCGTGGAAGGAAAGGGCGAGGAAGCGCTGGCCGTTGGGTAGGGTTATCCGGCAGCTGTCCGATACGATGCCACCGCTGCTCGCGGTGAACTCGCCAGCAGAGGCCAGCAATTTGCGGAACTGACTTGAAGCGCTGCTGGTATGGAAATCCTCGTAATAGATGAACTCCACTCCGGCTACAGGATTTATGCCCGGGGCGATTCGATCGGCTCGTTGCTCGATTTTTCCCCCAAGAATTGCTTCTAGTACCTCGCGGTCACTTCTATTCATCTTGGGCCTGATTTCCTGGCGAAATACGTAGTCCGCCCATCTTGGAGGGGCGACCAGTCAGGGCCAAGGCCAGATGCGACAGTCCAGCAGCCGCGTCGCTCAGGTCATTGGTTCCGTTCAGGCCTGAATGGGCGGTCGACCCGGTTTTGGGAGACAATGGGCGACTATTTGCCCGAATGACCGCTCCATGTCCCGATTGCAGTTCCAGCTCAAGACCCGCGACGGCCGTGCCCGCCGTGGCCGCCTGACCTTCCCGCGTGGCACGGTGGAAACGCCGGCCTTCATGCCGGTGGGGACCTATGGCTCGGTCAAGGGCATCCTGCCGGACCAGGTGCGTGCGCTGGGCGCCGAGATCATCCTCGGCAACACGTTCCACCTGTACCTGCGCCCGGGCCTGGACATCATCGCCGACCACGGCGGCCTGCACGGCTTCTGCCGCTGGGATGGCCCGATCCTGACCGACTCCGGCGGCTTCCAGGTGTTCTCGCTGGCCCACCGCCGCAAGATCACCGAGCAGGGCGTGACCTTTGCCTCGCCCACCGACGGTGCCCGTGTGTTCCTGGGCCCGGAAGAGAGCATGAAGATCCAGAAAGTGCTCGATTCGGACGTGGTGATGATCTTCGACGAGTGCACCCCGTACCCGGCTACCGAGGATGTGGCGCGCCGCTCGATGGAGCTGAGCCTGCGCTGGGCCCAGCGCAGCCGCAACGCGCATGACGAGCTGGGCAACGACGCGGCCCTGTTCGGCATCGTCCAGGGCGGCGTGCACACCGACCTGCGCAGCCGCTCGGCCGATGCCCTGCAGGCGATCGGTTTCGACGGCTATGCCATCGGCGGCCTGGCCGTGGGCGAGCCCGAAGACGAGCGCAACGCCATGCTCGACCACCTGGACCCAGAACTGCCGGGCGACCGCCCGCGCTACCTGATGGGCGTGGGCCGGCCGGAGGACCTGGTCGAGGGTGTCGCACGTGGCGTGGACATGTTCGACTGCGTGATGCCGACCCGCAACGCCCGCAACGGCCACTATTTCACCTCGTTCGGCACCGTCCGCATCCGCAATTCCCAGTACGCGCGCGACATGGACCCGATCGAGCCGGGCTGCGGCTGCGTGGCCTGCACCGGCGGCTATACCCGTTCCTACCTGCGCCACCTGGACCGCTGCAACGAGATGCTGGCGCCGATGCTGGGCACCCTGCACAACTTGTTCTATTACGAAAAGCTCATGGCCGACATCCGTGCGGCCATCGAGGCGGGAACCTTCCTGGCCTTCCGTGAGTCTTTCTACGCGGCACGCGGGGCGGTAGCACCGCCCCTGTAACCCGAACACCCCCTGCCAAACGGCCCAAGGACGAACGCCCGGGGCCGTGGCATACTTCAAGGCTGACCCAGATCCGCGGTCGACACCCCGTGCCCGTGAAAGGGCCGGAGCGCCGCCCAACCAAAGGACCAACGATGAACCTGCTTGCCTTCCTGATTCCCGCCGCCCACGCCCAGGCCGCCGGCGGCCAACCGCAGGGCATGGGCCTGACCACGCTGCTGTTCCCGGTCATCCTGATCGCCATCATGTACTTCCTGATGATCCGCCCGCAGATGAAGCGGCAGAAGGAGCACAAGGCCATGTTGGAGAAGATCAAGCGTGGCGACGAAGTGCTGACCAACGGCGGCATCGCCGGCATCGTCACCGACATCGGCGACAACTTCATCACCATTGAAGTGGCGGACAACGTGCGCATCCGCGTGCAGAAGGGCGCTGTCGGCAACGTGCTGCCGGCCGGTACCCTGAAGTCGGCCCAGTAAGCCACTCCCTTTCCGATGCACAACCGCGGCGCCGGGGATGGCGCCGCGCGGGACCCAAGCAATGCTCGAATTTCCACGCTGGAAGTACGTCGTCATCCTGATCGTACTGGCGCTCAGCGCGCTGTACGCGCTGCCCAACATCTACCAGAAGGACCCGGCCCTCCAGATCACCGCCAACCGTGGCGGCCAGATCGACGATGCGCTGCGTGACCGTGTGCTGGCCGACCTGAAGAAGGCCGGTGTCGCCACCGTCGGTGCCGAGAAGGAAGGGGAAAGCCTGATCGTCCGCCTGCCGGACCTGAAGGCGCAGTCCGCTGCCAGCGACGCCCTGCGTGACACGGTCGGCGAAAAGTACACCGTGGCCCTGAACCTGGCCTCGACCGTGCCGGACTGGCTGGCCAACCTCGGCGGTCGCCCGATGGTGCTGGGCCTGGACCTTCAGGGTGGCGTGCACTTCGTGCTTCAGGTCGACCAGAAGGCCGCCCTCGACAAGCGCCTGGACGCCTACACAGAAGACGTGCGCAGCACGCTGCGCGACGCCCGCATCCCGTACCAGTCGGTGGAACGCCGCGCTGACAACAGCATCGTGGCGAACCTGAGCCCGTCCGCCGGTGACGACGCCGCGCAGCGTGCCCGCACTGCCCTGGTGAAGGCGCAGCCGACCCTCGGCTACGACGTCAGTGGCAATCGCATCACGGTGACCGTGCCGGAAACCGAGATCACCCAGATCGCCAACGGCGCCATCGAGCAGAACATCAACACCCTGCGCAACCGCGTGAACCAGCTCGGCGTGGCTGAGCCGATCATCCAGCGCCAGGGTGCTGACCGCGTGGTGGTGCAGCTGCCGGGCGTGCAGGACACCGCCGAAGCCAAGCGCATGATCGGTGCCACCGCTACCCTGGAATACCGGGCCGTGGTGGACGGTAATGCACAGGACGCCATCAACTCCGGTCGCATTCCGCCGGAAGCGAAGGTCTACCAGCGTCGTGATGGCGGTGGTCCGGTCCTGCTGAACAAGCGCGTGATCGTCACTGGTGACCAGATGGTCGGCGCGCAGGCGGTGACCGATTCGAACAGCGGCTCTCCGGCGGTCAGCGTGACGCTGAACAATGTCGGCGGCCAGCGCATGTTCGACTTCACCAGCGCCAACGTGAACAAGCCGATGGCGGTGGTCTACACCGAGCGCGTGCCGACCGTGACCGTCGTCGACGGCCAGGAAGTGCGTGGCTTCAAGGTCAACGAGGAAGTGATCTCGGTGGCCAACATCAACGGCGTGTTCGGCAAGAACTTCCAGACCACCGGCCTGCAGAAGAAGGAAGCCGAGGACCTGGCCAAGCTGCTGAAGTCCGGCTCGCTGGCCGCGCCGATGGACTTCGTCGAAGAGCGTGTGGTGGGCCCGAGCCTGGGTGCCGAGAACGTCAAGAACGGTATGCGCGCGGTGGTGTTCGCATTCCTGTTCACCCTGGTGTTCTTCAGCGTCTACTACCGCATGTTCGGCGTGATCACCTCGATCGCGATGCTGTTCAACCTGCTGATCGTGGTGGCGGTGATGTCGCTGTTCGGCGCGACCATGACCCTGCCGGGCTTCGCCGGCCTGGCGTTGTCGGTCGGCCTGTCGGTGGACGCCAACGTGCTGATCAACGAGCGTATCCGTGAAGAGCTGCGTGCCGGCGTGCCGGGCAAGACCGCGATCGTGACCGGTTACGAGCGTGCTTCCGGCACCATCCTCGACGCCAACCTGACCGGCCTGATCGTCGGTGTGGCGCTGTTCGCATTCGGTACCGGTCCGCTGAAGGGCTTCGCGCTGACCATGATCATCGGTATTTTCGCCTCCATGTTCACCGCGATCACCGTGTCGCGTGCGCTGGCGACGCTGATCTACGGCCGCCGCAAGAAGCTCCAGAACGTGGCCATCTGACGGGACGACACGCACATGAAACTGTTTCCGCTGCACATCCTCCCGAACGACACCAAGATCGACTTCATGCGCTGGCGCCATGTCGCGATGGTCGTCACGGTCATCGTGTTCCTGGCCTCGGTTGCCATCATCGGCTTCAAGGGCTTCAACTACGCCCTGGACTTCACCGGCGGCACCCTGATCGAAGCCCGCTTCGACAAGGCGGTGGACGTCGAGCAGGTCCGTACCAAGCTCGAGGAAAGTGGCTTCGACGGTGCCCAGGTGCAGAGCGTCGGTGGCAACACCGATCTGCTGATCCGCCTGGCCCCGCACGGTGAGCACGCTGCCGGTACCGGTGACGCCGCGCACGAGGACAAGGCCACCGCCGCCGCCGTGGTGAAGGCCCTGTCCACCGCCGACAACCAGGCCACCGTGCTCCGCAACGAGTTCGTGGGCCCGCAGATCGGCAAGGACCTGGCGATGAATGGCCTGTACGCCACGATCTTCATGCTGGCCGGCTTCCTGATCTACATCGCGGTGCGCTTCGAATGGAAGTTCGCGGTCACCGCCAGCATCGTGGCGATGTTCGATCTGATCGTGACGGTCGCTTACGTGTCCCTGCTGGGCCGTGAGTTCGACCTGACCGTGCTGGCCGGCCTGCTGTCGGTGATGGGCTTTGCGATCAACGATCTGATCGTGGTCTTCGACCGCGTCCGCGAGAACTTCCGCAGCCTGCGCGTGGACTCGATGGAAGTGCTGAACCGTTCGATCAACCAGACGCTGTCGCGTACGGTGATCACCGCGGTGATGTTCTTCCTGTCGGCGCTGGCCCTGTACATGTACGGCGGCAGCTCGATGGAAGGCCTGGCCGAGACGCACATGATCGGTGCGGTGATCGTAGTGCTGTCCTCGATCCTGGTGGCGGTGCCGATGCTGACGATCGGTTTCCTGCGCGTCAGCAAGCAGGACCTGCTGCCGAAGGCGAAGGACATCGAGGCCCTGGCCCGTCGCCCGTAAGCACCCGCTGCACGCAGCACGCAGAGAACCCCGCGCAAGCGGGGTTTTTTGTGGCAGGGCTTGCAGCCCTGCACCCGCGGTAGTGCCGGCCGCTGGCCGGCAACAGCAATAGCAACAGCGGGCATTCCGTGGAATGGTGGGGCCATGTGGATTGGCAGGACACGCCGTAAACCCATCCATGGGGGCTCGATGGCGCCATCCATGGCGCCAACGGTCCTGCCAACCCACATGGCCCCACCTCTGACAGATTCCTGCGGCTGTTGGATCGCGCGGCTGTTGGTAGGTGTCGACCTTGGTCGACACATCTGTCAGATATTGAATGAGTTCATCCATGTCGACCAAGGTCGACACCTACCAGAGCAGGATGCCGTTCCGACCGATCGCGGAAATCTGTCGAAGGCGGGGTGGGTCCGGTTGCGGGGGTGTCCGCGGCATGGATGCCGCGGCCAAGCCTCCATGGACGGATTTACGGCGTCCCCCGCAACCGGACCCGCCCCCGCCAACCCACAGGAACCCAGCTTTTGAAGTTGCTCCGGCTCCGGTCGTTGCTCCGGCCTCTGCGGGTGCAGGGTGCAACCCTGCAGAACAAACCCCACCCTACGCCGCCGTCGGTTGTGCAATCTTCCCCCGCGCACTACGATCCTGCGGTTCGCGCGCGCAGGCGCGCGCCCGTATTCCTGCTGAGCGCCCCGCGCGCCGCATCTGCCAACCCGAGGTATCCATGGTCATCAAACCGCGCGTCCGCGGCTTCATCTGCGTCACCACCCACCCGACCGGCTGCGAAGCCGCGGTCAAGCAGCAGATCGACTACATCCGCGCACGTCCGCCGATCCAGAATGGTCCCAAGCGCGTGCTGGTGATCGGCGCCTCCACCGGCTACGGCCTGGCTGCGCGCATCACTGCCGCCTTCGGCAGTGGCGCCGCCACCCTGGGCATCTTCTTCGAACGCCCGGGTAGTGAAACCAAGCCGGGCACCGCGGGCTGGTACAACTCGGCCGCGTTCCACAAGTACGCCGACGAAGCTGGCCTGTACGCCAAGAGCATCAACGGCGATGCCTTCTCCGATGAAGTGAAGGCCAGGACCATCGAGATGATCAAGGCCGATCTCGGCCAGGTCGACCAGGTCGTCTACAGCCTTGCCGCGCCGCGCCGCAAGCACCCGAAAACCGGAGAGATCATCAGCTCCACGCTGAAGCCGATCGGCGAGCCGATCACCCTGCGTGGCCTGGATACCGACAAGGAAGTGCTGACCGAGACCCATCTGCAGCCGGCCACCCCGGAAGAAATCGCTGGCACCGTCGCGGTGATGGGCGGCGAGGACTGGCAGATGTGGATCGATGCGCTGGCTGACGCCGGCGTGCTGGCCAATGGCTGCACCACCACCGCCTTCACCTACGTGGGCGAAGAGATCACCCAGGCGATCTACTGGAATGGCTCGATCGGTGCGGCCAAGAAGGACCTGGACACCAAGGTGCTGGGCCTGCGCGAGAAGCTGGCCAGGATCGGTGGCGACGCGCGCGTGTCGGTGCTGAAGGCCGTGGTCACCCAGGCCAGCTCGGCCATTCCGACCATGCCGCTGTACCTGTCGCTGCTGTTCAAGGTGATGAAGGAAAAGGGCACGCACGAAGGCTGCATCGAACAGCTCGACGTGCTGTACGACATCCTCTACGGCGGCAAGGCCGATGGCGTGGCGGTCGATCGTCTGCGCCACGACCTGGTCGATGGCGATGGCCACACCGTCGCGCTGGTCGATGACGAAGGCCGCCTGCGTGCCGATTACAAGGAAATGGCCGCGGACGTGCAGGGCAAGGTGGTCGCGCTGTGGCCGCAGGTGACCAACGAGAACCTGTACGAGATCAGCGATCTGGCCGGCTACAAGGCCGATTTCCTGCGCCTGTTCGGTTTTGGCGTGGAGGGTGTCGACTACGAGGCCGACGTCAATCCGGACGTGAAGATCGAAAACCTGGTCGACATGACCTGATCAACGAAGAGGCCGGCGAAAGCCGGCCTTCTCTTTGGGTGGTGCCGGCCAGCGGCCGGCACTACCATCGGTCATCCGAACTCGAAACCCATCTCCGGCAACGCCGGGCCAACGAAGTCGCCCTGCACGTAGTCCACGCCGGCACTGAACAGCAACGTCATCGAATTGGCATCGCTGACGAATTCGGCGATGGTGCGGATGCCGGCTTCCTGTGCGCGCGCGGTGATCTGGCTGATACGGTCGATGTTCTCGCGGGTGGCCGCAAGGTCACTGGTGAAGCCGCGGTCCAGCTTGAGGAACTGCGGCTGGAAGTGGGCCAGCAGCTGGAACGAATCCAGCCCCGAACCGAACTGCTCCAGGCCGATGCGGCAGCCCAGCGGTGCTACTTCGGCAAGGAACTGCTGTGCACTGCGCAGGTGAGTGAACACCTTCGCTTCCGGCGCATGCAGCCACAGTCGTTCGCCGGGTACACCCTGAGCCTGCAGCTCGCGGCGCAGGGTAGCGATCATCTGCGGGTCGTCGAACGATTCCGGCGTCACTTTCACCAGCATCTGCGTGGCATGGCCTTCGCGTGCACGCTGGCCCAGCACCGCGATGGCCCGTGACACCACCCAGCGGTTGATGTCGGCCAGCAGGCCGTGCTCCTCCGCGATACCGAGGAACGCGGTCGGGCTCAGCAGTTCGCCGTTGTGCTCCAGGCGCAGGTAGGCCTCATACAGCTCCAGCGACTCGCCCTGCAGGTTCAGCACCGGCTGGTAGTGCAGCTGGAAGCCGTCACCGGCCAGCGCTTCACGGATACGGGCGACCCAGCGCAGCACGCGTTCTTCCTCCACGCGGTCGGCGGCGGCCGGGTCGAAGATGCGGCAGGTGTTGCCCAGTTCTGCGGCGGCCTGCGTGCATTCGCTGGCGCGTGCCAGCACCTGGCCGATACTGGCGATCTTCTCGCCCACCTGCACGCCACCGATGCTGACCGTTACCGTGGCCGAGCGTGCGCCGATGCTGAAGACGTGCGCGGCGTAGGCTTCGCGGATGCGCTCGGCCAGTGCCACGGTCTGCGCGTACGGCCCGGCCTGCAGCACGGCGAAATTGTGTTCGCCGAAGCGGGCCAGCTGCGCGTCTTCGCCAACGACTTCGGCCAGCAGCGCGGCGAGCGCGCCGATCAGGGTGTCGGCCGAGGCCAGGCCAATGTCCGGCAGCAGGCGCGCGTAGTGGTCCGGCTCGATCAGCAGCAGGCCGAACTGGCCTTCGCTGCGCCCGGCCTGGGCCACCGCGCTTTCCAGCTGCAGCATGAAGGTCGGGCGATTGAGCAGGCCGGTGACCTGGTCGCGCTGGCGCAGGTCCTCGACCTCACGTGCCAGCTCGGGGTCGAATTCCATGCGGCGGCGGAGCACCACCTGCAGGCAGGATTCGCCTTCGTAGGTGGCAGCGGCAAACTCCATCGTCGCCGGGAACGCGCTGCCATCCTCGTGGCGCGCGTCGAGCTGGTACTGCGGCGGCGGCGCCTCGCCACGGCTCAGCCCCTTCAGCAGCTGCTTGAAGCCCTCCACGTGCTGGGCGGCGACCATGTCCAGCAGCGAGATGCCTTCGATGTCGTCGAAATGCTCGTAACCGAACATCTCCAGATAGGCATCGTTGGCGCGGATGTGCATGCCTTCATGCACGTAGGCGATGGGGTCGCGCGAGGAGGCGATCAACGCATCGCAGCGGCGCTCGGTTTCGCGCATCTGTGCTTCGATGCGGCGCAGGCCGCGACGCGCCTGCAGATCCACCCACTGGTCGCGGACCACGGCGAGCAGATGCTCCGGACGTTGGCGCAGGGCGAGGGCGCGGATGCCGTGGCTGCTGGCCTGCACCAGTTCGTCTTCGTCGATGCGCTCGGCCAGCAGCACCAGCGGAATATCCTTGCCGCTGGCAGCAATATGCTGGGCCACCAGTGGCAGCGGGATGCCCTGGGAGGGCGAAGCCAGCACCAGGTCGATGGCCTGGCTGGCCAGCACCTGGGCCAGCTCGGCTGCATCCTGCGGACGCCACGGGCGTACCGCGATGCCGCTGTTGCGCAGGGTGCTGACGATGGCTTCGGCATTCTCGCCGCTGTCATCGACGATCAGCAGGCGGATGGTGATGTCGTTCGCGTTCTGCATGCACTGCTCCCCAATCTGCAAATCTAGATACACGATGCGCGGCGAACCGTCCATGCGCGCACCCCTTGCACGCATTGAACGGCGATGTGGTTCACACCACGCCACCGGCTGCGTGGCCGCTGGCCCAGGCCCACTGGAAGTTGTAGCCGCCCAGCCAGCCGGTCACATCCAGCACCTCGCCGACGAAATGCAGGCCGGGCACGCGCTTGGATTCCATGGTCGAGGACGAGACCTCGGCGGTATCCACGCCGCCCAGGGTGACCTCGGCGGTGCGGTAGCCCTCGGTGCCACTGGCCACCAGCGGGAACGCGCCCAGCAGCTGCGCGGCCTGGCGCAGCACCGGCTCGTCCAGCTGGCGCACGGGCCGGTCGGGCAGCCAGTGTTCGCACAACCGCTGTGCCAGCCGCTTCGGCAGTACCTCGCCCAGCACCGTGCGCAGCTCGGCGGCAGGCCGCTCGCGCTTCATCTGGCGCAACCACTCGCCGGCATCCTGGCCGGGCAGCAGGTCCAGCTCCAGCGCGTCGCCGGGTTGCCAGAACGAGGAGATCTGCAGGATCGCCGGGCCACTCACGCCGCGATGGGTCAGCAGCATGAAATTCTGGAAGCTCTTTCCGTTGCAGCGCGCCTCGATGGGCAGAGCGACGCCGCTGAGATCGGCCAGCCGTTCCTGGTGCTTGCCGCTGAGCGTCAGCGGCACCAGCCCGGCGCGGGTCGGCAGCACCTGGTGGCCGAACTGTCGGGCCACTTCATAGCCGAAGCCGCTGGCGCCCATGCTGGGAATGGAGAGGCCGCCGGTGGCCACCACCAGCGAGGCGCAATGGAACAGGCCCTGCGTGGTGTGCACGCGGAATCCATCGCTGCCATGCTCGATGCGCTGCACGCTGCACTCGGTACGCACCTGCACGCCTGCCGCCTGGCATTCGTCCACCAGCATCTTCACGATCTGCTTGGACGAGACATCGCAGAACAACTGGCCCAGCTCTTTTTCGTGATACGCGATGCCGTGCTTGCTGACCAGCTCGATGAAGTGCCAGGGCGTGTAGCGCGCCAGTGCCGACTTGCAGAAGTGCGGGTTGGCCGACAGGAAGTTGGCCGGGGTGGTGCCGGTGTTGGTGAAGTTGCAGCGGCCACCGCCGGACATCAGGATCTTCTTGCCAACCTTGTTGGCATGGTCGATCACCTGCACCTGGCGGCCGCGCTGGCCAGCCGTGATCGCGGTCATCAGCCCGGCCGCACCGGCGCCGATGACCACTACGTCGCAACGGATCGTGCTCATGCCTTGGCGCGCTTGCGCCAGTTCGGGATCACGTCGAGCTGGATCTGGTCGTTGAGCAGCTGCACTTCACCGTCCTGGATCAGCACGCTCCAGCGCATGGCGCGCTGGATCTGCTGGCCCCAGCGCTCGACGAATTCACCGTCCAGATCAACCACCGAGAGATTGTCGAAGCGTGCCAGGCCCTTGCTCTGCTTGCCCCACCAGATCTCCGAGGCGTTGCCGCCGTAGTTGATCACCTGCACCTGGCGGCTGCGATTGCTGGCCTTGCGGATGCGCGATTCGTCCGGATGGCCCAGGTCGATCCACTGCAGGATGTCGCCGGTGTAGTCGTGTTCCCACAGATCCGGCTCGTCATCGGTGCTCAGGCCGCGGCCGAATTCCAGGCGGTCGCCGGCGTTCAGCGCGAAGGCGAGCAGGCGCACCATCAGGCGATCGTCGGTCTCGGACGGGTGCTGGGCCAGGGTCAGGTTGTGGGTCGCGTAGTAGCCGCGATCCATGTCGCTGATCTGCAGTTCGGCCTTGCGGATGGTGGCGGTGAGGGCCATGGGGGGTCCGTGGACTAAAGACGACAATGATAGAGGTTTGCTCCAGGGGTGTCCGTTGCCGGACTGTCTGCGCAGCGTCAACGGTGGCACTCTTGCGCTCTTTCCCGTGGCCGGAGTGGACGCCATGACCTTGCCCAGCCGCCTGCAGCTGCCACCCGGCCACTGGTCCAGCCTGCTCGATGGCCTGTGCGCGCGTTTCCCGCGCATCGACCGTGCGCAATGGCAGGACCGCTTCGCCCGAGGCCGCGTGCAGGATGCGCAGGGCAGGGCACTGGCGCCGGACATGCCTTGGCAGGTGGGGCTGGAAATCCAGTACTTCCGCGAGGTGGCCGACGAGCCGGTGATTCCCTTCGCCGAGACCATCCTGCATCTGGATGCGCACCTGCTGGTGGCCGACAAGCCGCACTTCCTGCCGGTGACGCCGGCCGGTGGGTATGTACGGGAAACCCTGCTGTCGCGCCTGGTCGCCCGCACCGGCAACACCGAGCTGGTGCCGCTGCACCGCTTGGACCGGCTGACCGCCGGCCTGGTGCTGTTTTCCACCCAGGCAGGCACGCGTGATGCCTACCAGCGGCTGTTCCGCGAGCGGCGCATCGGGAAGACCTACGAGGCGCTGGCACCGGCGCTGCCGGGGCTGGAGTTTCCGCTGCAGCGGGACAGTCGTCTGGTGCCGGGGGAGCCGTTCTTCCGCATGGCCGAAGTGCCGGGCGAGCCCAATGCCCGCAGCCGGATCGAGCTGATCGAGGCCGAGGGGCCGGTCTGGCGCTACCGGTTGCGGCCGGAAACCGGCCGCAAGCACCAGCTGCGCGTGCATATGGCGATGCTGGGCGCCCCCATCGAGGGCGATGACCTGTATCCACAGCTGATGCCGCGCCCGGATGAAACGGTCGAGGCGCCCCTGCAGCTGCTGGCGCAGGGGCTGGCCTTCGACGATCCATTGAGCGGCGAGCCCAGGCGGTTCAGCAGCCAGCGCCGCCTGTGCCTGCCCGGCCTGGGCGGGTAGGGCCGTTCAGCGAACCGGGCGCCGCGCCAGCCAGCGGTCCAGTTCGGCGGCGAACAGCTGCCGGTCGCGCGGGCCCAGCGGCGGTGGGCCCCCGGTCTGCACCCCGGCGCCGCGCAGCTCTTCCATGAAATTGCGCATCGACAGCCGCTCGGCCATGTTGTTCGGCGTGTACAGCTGGCCGCGTGGATTCAGCGCCACCGCCTTCTTCTCCAGCACCAGCGCGGCCAGCGGGATGTCCTGGGTGACCACCAGGTCACCGGCGGCGACCCGTTCGACGATGGCGCTGTCGGCCACGTCCAGGCCCTGGGGGACCTGGATCGAGCGCAGCCAGCGTGAGGGCGGGGTCCGGATCCACTGGTTGGCGACCAGGGTCAGCTCGATCCCAACGCGTTCAGCGGCCCGGAACAGGATGTCGCGAATGACGGTGGGGCAGGCGTCCGCGTCTACCCAGATGCGTGGGAGAGCGGGTTCAGCTTGGGTTTCAGCTTCAGTCATTTACCCAGTGTAGGGTAGGAAAATCCTGAATGGGGACTCGGAGTTAGCCTCGATCGGCTGCCAGCCCTTGTCACGTCTAGCGGGCGGGGTCTGCCCATGAACGTCCGGGCTATCGCTTTTTGCAGAAAACACGCGTATCGTTCGTCCCACTGTGTTTGCTAGGGTCACCGTGAATCGTGGCCTGGTGCAGTTGATCTCACGATCCGCTCATCGATCCGCTTTACCAACGCCTGCAACTCAGTCTCGGCCCCGATACCCGGTGGCTGCGATTTTTTCAACATGTGTTTCAGGAGTTAGTCAAATGTCTGATCGTCAGACCGGCACCGTCAAGTGGTTCAACGACGCCAAGGGCTTCGGCTTCATCACCCCGGAAAGCGGCCCGGACCTGTTTGTGCACTTCCGTGCCATCCAGGGCACCGGCTTCAAGACCCTGCAGGAAGGCCAGAAGGTTACCTTCATCGCCGTCCAGGGTCAGAAGGGTATGCAGGCTGACCAGGTGCAGGCGGTCTAATCCGTCTGCTACCGTTTGGTAGCCAGAACGCCGGAAGCGAAAGCTTCCGGCGTTTTTTATTGCCCGCTGTTTTGTAGAGTCGAGCTTGCTCGACTGTCTCTGGAAAGCAGTCGAGCAAGCTCGACTCTACAAAAGACATGCAGCTGGGCGGGCTAAGATCAGATGCATCCTCCCATCGCGGAACCGTCCATGCGCATCGTCCATCACCTGGAAAACTCCCGTTCCCTGCGCGTGCTGTGGATGCTGGAGGAGCTGGGGCTGGACTACGAACTGCGCCGTTATCCGCGCGATACGAAGACGCTGCTGGCGCCGCCGGAACTGCGCAACGTGCATCCACTGGGCAAGTCGCCGGTACTGCAGGATGGCGAACTGGTACTGGCCGAGTCCGGCGCGATCCTCGACTACCTTGCCGACCGCTACGACACCCAGCGCCAGCTGTCGCCGTCACCGATGCCGGCCGACGGGGCTGAACGCATCGCCTACCGCTACTGGCTGCACTACGCCGAAGGCTCGGCGATGCCGCCGCTGCTGCTGACCCTGGTGATGGGCCGCATCCGTAATGCGCCGATGCCCTTCTTCGCCCGCCCGATCGCGCGCAGCATCGCCGAAAAGGCCGAGCATGGCTTCATCGGCCCACAGCGGCGCCTGCACCTGGACTGGATGGAGCGCCGCCTGTCCGAAAGCCCGTGGTTTGCCGGCGAGCGCTTCAGTGCGGCCGACATCCAGATGAGCTTCCCGATCCAGGCCGCTGCAGCACGCGGTGGTGGCCTCGACGACAAGCCGGCACTGCGTGGCTTCCTCAAGCGTATCGGTGAGCGCCCGGCCTACCGGCGTGCCGAGGCCCACGGCGGCCGCCTGCAGGCGCTCAGCGGCAATTGAGGAGGGCGGCCGTCGCCCCCATCTTCAGCACCATGGATACCGACAGCCCCCGTTTCGACAACCGCCTGCTGCACACACTGCCGGGCGACCCCGAATCCGGCCCGCGCCGGCGCGAAGTGCTGGGCGCGGCCTGGTCGCCGGTGATGCCGACCCCGGTTACGGCGCCCACGCTGCTGGCCTGGGCGCCGGACGTGGCCGAAATGCTTGGCTTCGATGCCGCTGAGGTCGAGAGCGAAGGCTTCGCGCAGGTGTTCGGCGGCAATGCACTGTACGCCGGCATGCAGCCATGGGCGGCCAATTACGGTGGCCATCAGTTCGGCCACTGGGCGGGCCAGCTCGGCGACGGCCGCGCGATCTCGCTGGGCGAACTGGTCGCACCGGATGGCCGTCATTGGGAACTGCAGCTGAAGGGTGCCGGTCCCACGCCGTATTCGCGGGGTGCTGATGGCCGCGCAGTGCTGCGCTCATCCATCCGTGAATTCCTGTGCAGCGAAGCGATGCATCACCTGGGCGTACCGACCACGCGCGCGCTGTCGCTGGTCGGCACCGGCGAAGACGTGGTACGCGACATGTTCTACGACGGCCATCCGCGTGCCGAGCCCGGCGCCATCGTGTGCCGGGTATCGCCCTCGTTCCTGCGCTTTGGTTCATTCGAACTGCCAGCGTCACGCGGCGAAACTGCATTGTTGCGGCAGCTGGTCGACGCGTGCATCGCCCGCGACTTTCCGGAGCTCGAAGGGCAGGGTGAGGCGCTGTACGGCGACTGGTTCGCGCAGATCGCGGTGCGCACTGCCGAGATGATCGCGCACTGGATGCGCGTCGGTTTCGTGCATGGCGTGATGAACACCGACAACCTGTCCGTGCTCGGCCTCACGCTCGATTACGGTCCTTACGGCTGGGTCGAGGACTTCGACCCGGACTGGACGCCGAACACCACCGACGCGCAGGGCCGCCGTTATCGTTTCGGTACCCAGCCGCAGGTGGCGTACTGGAACCTGAGCCGGTTGGCGCAGGCGCTGTCGCCGTTGTTTGCCGATGTGGCGCCGCTGCAGGCCGGTCTGGCGGCCTACCAGTCCACCTTCGTGGCCTGCACCCGACGCGATGCCGCAGCCAAGCTGGGCCTGGCCGCCGCCGACGATGACGACCTGGGGCTCTACCAGCGCTGGCAGCAGCTGATGCAGGACGGTGCCATGGACATGACCCTGGCCTGGCGCGCGCTGATGCGCCTCGATCCGGCGGCACCGGATGCGGCGCTGCTGGACGCGGTGTACTACGACGAGGCGCGCCAGCAGGCGGTGCAGGCGCCGTTGCAGCAGTGGCTGCAGGACTACGCGGCACGGTTGCAGGCCGATCCGCTGTCGGCCACTGAGCGCACGGCGAAGATGGCCGCGGCCAATCCGCTGTACGTGCTGCGCAACTGGTTGGCGCAGGAAGCCATCGACCGCGCCGAACAGGGCGACCTCGGCGGTGTTCATGCGTTGCAGGACGTACTGCGTGATCCGTACACCGAGCGTGCCGGGCTGGAGCATTTCGCCGGCAAGCGCCCGGCCTGGGCCGACAATCGCGCCGGCTGCTCGATGCTGTCCTGCAGCTCCTGAGGGTGGGTTTCGGCAGGGCTGCGCCCTGCACCTGCAGAGGCCAGATCAAAAGCCAAGGCAAGAGCTGGCTTCCGTGGTTTGGCGGGGGGGTGTCGGAGTGCGGGGACGCCGCAAGTACGTCCCTGTAGGTTTGGCAGCCGCATCCATGCGGCTGACACCCCGCACTCCGACACCGCCCCACCTCTGACAGATTCCGGCGGCTGTTGGTAGGTGTCGACCTTGGTCGACACGGTAGATCCACGCCATGCGTGGATGCTCTTCGTTCAATTCTCGAAATATTCGATTTCGATAGAGATCCATCCACGCATGGCGTGGATCTACGACAGATCGAAGGAAACTGTCGAAGGTGGGGCGGCGTCGGAGTGCGGGGGTGTCAGCCGCATGGATGCGGCTGCCAAGCTTACAGGGACGTACTTGCGGCGGCCCCCGCACTCCGACACCGCCCCGCCAAACCACGGAATCCGCTTTTGCTCTGGCGTTTGATCTGGCCTCTGCAGGCGCCGGGCGCAGCCCGGCCGATACCCCTCAACAGGCAGGCGACGCCCGGAACAGGTACCCTATGCCGCCATCAGATAGCCAATGTGACATGACCGACGCCATCGTCGCTCCGCAGTGGGCCTCCCGCCTGCGCGACATCGCCGACTTCCCCAAGCCCGGCATCCTCTTCAAGGACATCATGCCGCTGCTCGCCCACGGCGAGGACTTCCGCGGTGCCATCACCGCGATGGCCGACCGCTGGCGTGACCAGAAGCTGGACGCGGTGGTAGGCATCGAATCGCGTGGCTTCATCCTCGGTGCCGCGATGGCGCTGGAACTGGGCGTCGGCTTCGTGCCGGTGCGCAAGCCGGGCAAGCTGCCGGGCCAGGTGCTGCGCGAGGAATACACGCTGGAATACCGCAGTGACTGCATCGAAGTGCACGCCGACGCGCTGCCGGCCGGGGCGCGCGTGGCGATCATCGATGACGTGCTGGCCACCGGCGGCACGCTGGTCGCTGCGCTGTCGCTGGTGCGCCGCCTGGGCGTTGACGTGGTCGGTGCCGGCGTATTGGTCGAACTCGACGGCCTTGGCGGCCGCGCACGCTGGGAAGCGGATCTGCCGCTGCACACCGAACTGGTGTTCTGATTAGAGGGTAGGTGCCAACCAAGGTTGGCATCTACCAGAGCGAATGGCCGGGAGCCGGTAGTTGCCAACCTTGGTTGGCAGCGCTGTTGCCGTTCGCTGTTCCCACAGAGTCGAGCATGGCTCGACTCTACAGGTCACCCGGTTACATCATCCGCACGCGGAAACGACGGCCCTTGATCTTGCCGGCTTCCAGCTTGGCCACGGCCTTGTTGGCCTGCTCACGGGCGATCGCCACGTAGGAGCGGGTCGGGAAGATCGCGATCTTGCCGATGAACTTGCTCGACAGGCCGGCGTCGCCGGTCAGTGCACCGAGGATATCGCCCGGGCGCAGCTTGTCGGTCTTGCCGCCGTCGATCCGCAGCGTGCGCATCGCGGCCTGCGGCAGCTCGGCCGGGCGCGAAGTCGCCAACGGCGTCTTCTGCCAGTCCAGCGCCTGACCCATCTGCGCTTCGATGGCTTCGGCACGGGTCTTCTCGCGGCCGGCCACCAGGCTGATCGCCAGGCCGCTGGCACCGGCACGGCCAGTACGGCCCACGCGGTGCTGATAGCTCTCCACGTCGGTCGGCAGCTCGTAGTTGATCACCGCCGCCAGCTCTTCCACGTCCAGGCCGCGTGCGGCCACATCGCTGGCCACCAGTACGTTGCAGCTGCGGTTGGCCAGCAGCAACAGCACTTCCTCGCGGTCGCGCTGTTCCATGTCGCCATGCAGGGCCAGCGCGGAGAAGCCGAACTGCTGCAGCGAGTTGGCCACTTCGTCCACGTCCTTGCGGGTGTTGCAGAACACCACCGCTGATTCCGGCGTGTACTTCAGCAGCAGGCCGGCCAGCGCCTTCTGCCGGTGTGCCGGTTCCACCTCGCAGAACATGTGGCGGATGGCCGGTGCCTGGTCGGCGCCTTCCACGGTCACTTCCACTGCCTCGCGCAGCAGGTCACGCGCCATTGCGCGGATGCTGTCCGGGAAGGTGGCGGAGAACAGCAGGCTCTGGCGATCCTTGTGGGTGCGGCCGGCGATCTCGCGGATCGGCTCCTCGAAGCCCATGTCGAGCATGCGGTCGGCTTCGTCCAGCACCAGCGTGCGCACCGCGCCCAGGTTCAGCGCGCGCTTGCGTGCAAGCTCCTGCACACGGCCGGGCGTACCGACCACCACGTGCGGGTCATGGCCTTCCAGCGACGCCAGCTGCGGGCCCAGCGGCACGCCGCCAACCAGCAGCAGCAGCTTCAGGTTGGGAATGCCGGTGGCCAGCTTGCGGATCTGCTTGCCGACCTGGTCGGCCAGTTCGCGGGTCGGGCACAGCACCAGCGCCTGCACACGGATCAGGCTGGGGTCGATGGCCTGCAGCAGGCCCAGGCCGAAGGCGGCGGTCTTGCCGCTGCCGGTCGGCGCCTGTGCGATCACATCGCGGCCATCCAGGATGGCCGGCAGGCTCTGCGCCTGCACGGGGGTGAGGGTGGTGTAGCCGAGGGCGTCCAGGCCGGGCTGCAGGGCCGGGCTCAGCGGCAGGGTCGAGAAGTCAGTCATGGCGCATTGTACCCGTCCGCGCGGCCGGCCCCGTCCTGGGGCCTTCATCCATGTGGGTGCCGACCTTGGTCGGCACGCTCCTGCTCAGCCAAGCACCGCCAGCACGCCCTGGTGGATCGCCAGGCCACCGAACAGCAGCCAGGCGAACAGGATCAGCGCCAGCAGCAGCGGCTTCAGTCCGGCCTGGCGCAGCGCCGAAACGTGGGTGGTCAGGCCCAGCGCGGCCATCGCCATCGCCAGCAGCACGGTATCCAGCTGCACCAGCCCCGCCTGAAGGCCGGCCGGCAGCAGATGCAGCGAGTTGAACCCGGCCACCGCCACGAAACCAAAAGCGAACCACGGCACCACGATGCGCGCCTTGCTGCCATCGGCGCTGGCCTTGCCGCCACGCGCCAGCCACAGCGACAGCGCCACCAGGAACGGTGCCAGCAGCATCACCCGCACCATCTTGGTGATCACTGCGGTATCGGCCGCCGCTTCGTTGACCGCGCGGCCGGCCGCCACCACCTGTGCCACTTCATGCACCGTCGCACCGGTGAACAGGCCGTACTGCTGCGCGTCCATCGCCAGCCAGCCGTGCGACTGCACCAGCGCATACAGGGCGGGATACAGGAACATCGCCAGCGTGCCGAACACCACCACTGTCGACACCGCTACCGTGACCTGCGCAGCACGTCCGCGCACCACTGGTTCGGCGGCCATCACCGCCGCCGCGCCGCAGATCGCGCTGCCGGCACCGATCAGCATCGCCGCCTCGCGTTCCATCTTGAACACGCGCCTGCCCAGCCAGCAGGCCAGTCCGAAGGTGCTGGCGACCACCAGCACGTCCATCAGCACGCCGGTGACGCCGACATGGCCGATGTCCTGGAAGGTCAGGCGCAGGCCGTAGAGCACGATGCCGGCGCGCAGCAGCCAGTGCTTGGAGAAGCCCACACCGGCTGCGCTGCTCGGCGCCAGCCGCGGGTAGAGGGTGTTGCCGACCACGATGCCGGCGACGATGGCCACGGTCAGCGCACTCAGGCCGTGCGCCTGCAGCCAGGGCAGCTCGGCCAGATACAGCGACGCCGCCGCGATCAGGCCCACCAGCAGAAGGCCAGGCAGGCGCGGCTGCCAGCGTTGGCGCAGGGCGGGCAGGGACCAGGAGGAGAGAGCGGGGGCGTTCATGACAGGGGCAGGGCTGGGGTGACGTGGCAAGCGTGCGCCTGAGTCTCTGACCTGTAAAACGAATAATATTAGTTAAACCTACCTATCAAATGGGTAAATAGCATGCGCCTGACCTTGCGCCAGCTGCAGGTCTTCGTCGCCATCGCCGACCATGGCAGCACCACTGCTGCCGGCCAGGCCATTGCGCTTTCGCAGTCGGCCAGCAGCGCCGCCCTGCAGGAGCTGGAAGCGCACTTCGGCACGCCCCTGTTCGACCGCATCGGCCGCCGCCTGGCGCTGAACGGCCACGGCCGCGCCCTGTTGGAACCCGCGCGCACGCTGCTGGTCAACGCCGCCGACCTCGAGCGCCAGCTCGCCGCCGGCGGTGACCCGTCGCAGGGCGCGCCACTGCGGCTGGTGCTGGCCGCCAGCACCACCATCGGCAATTACCTGCTACCGCCGCGCATTGCCGAACTGCTGCGGCAGGCGCCGCAGGCCGAAGTCGACCTGCGCATCGACAACAGTGCCGGCGTGGTCGCCGCCGTGCGGCGGCTGGACGTGGACGCCGGCCTGATCGAAGGCCCGTGCCACGAGCGCGGCCTGCAGGTCACCGCCTGGCAGCAGGACCCGCTGGTGATCGTCGCCGCCACCGATGCCCCCGCGCGCTGGTCGCTGGACGAACTGCGCCGCGCACGCTGGCTGCTGCGCGAACCGGGCTCGGGTACCCGCGAAGCGGTGGAGCAGGCCTTGCTGCCGCACCTGCGCGGTTTCGCGCAGACCCTGCAGCTGGGCAATACCGAAGCGATCAAGCAGGCCGCCATCGCCGGACTGGGTCTGGCCTGTCTTTCTCGTCATGCGCTGGAAGAACCACTGGCCCTCGGCCGCCTGCGCGTGCTTGAGACCCCGTTGCCCGCCCTGCAGCGCACCCTGTGGCTGGTACGGCATCCCGGCAAGCAGTGGCTGCCGGGGCTGCAGGCGTTGCTGGGGGAGGTGCAGTAGCAGGGATCGGTCTTACACTGCGCGAATTCCACGAAGGGGTCAGAGCCCGTTGCGCAGCAACGGGATCCGACCCCGACAGATCGACAGGTCTTGCAGCGCTCATCCACGCATGGCGTGGATCTACCGTGTCGACCAAGGTCGACACCCACCAGAGCAGAATGCCGTTCCGACAGATCGCGGGATCCACTCCGCCATCCCGCAGGAAATCCGCTTTTGAAGTTGCCGTTGAGGTTGCCGGCCAGCGGTCGGCACTACCGCGGGTGCCGGGTGCAGCCCGGCCGACGCCCCCAACCCGTACAATAGGCGGATGCCTCTGATTACCCTACAGAACGTCGACTTCAGCGTCGGCGGCCCGTTGTTGCTGGAAAAGGCCGAACTGTCGATCGAGCCGGGCGAACGCATCGCCCTGATCGGCCGCAACGGCGCCGGCAAATCCACCCTGCTCAAGCTGCTGTCCGGCGACCACAAGCCCGATGACGGCGAAGTCCGCGTGCAGCAAGGCGTGCGTGTCACCCGCCTGGAGCAGGAAGTGCCGCACGGCGCCGCCGGTTCGGTGTTCGATGTTGTGGCCGACGGCCTCGGCGAACTGGGCCAGTGGCTGGCCGAATTCCACCACCTCAGCCATGCCGAAGTGTTCGATGGCGAAGCCCTCGGCAACGTGCAGGCCAAGATCGACGCCGCCAACGGCTGGGGCCTGGACCAGCGCGTCAGCGAAACCCTGACCAAGCTCGACCTGGACGGCGAGGCCGAGTTCGGCCGCTTGTCCGGTGGCATGAAGCGCCGCGTGCTGCTGGCCCGCGCGCTGGTGTCCAGCCCCGACGTGCTGCTGCTGGACGAACCGACCAACCACCTGGACATCGAGGCCATCGACTGGCTCGAAGCGTTCCTGAAGGGCTGGAGCGGCAGCGTGGTGTTCGTCACCCACGACCGCCGCTTCCTGCGTGCGCTGGCCACCCGCATCGTCGAGATCGACCGCGGCCAGGTCACCAGCTGGCCGGGCGACTGGGCCAACTACGAGCGCCGCCGCGAGGAACGCCTCAACGCGCAGGCGCAGGAGAACGCCCGCTTCGACAAGCTGCTGGCGCAGGAAGAAGTCTGGATCCGGCAGGGCATCAAGGCCCGTCGCACCCGCGATGAAGGCCGCGTGCGCCGCCTGAAGGCGATGCGCGTGGAGCGTTCGCAGCGCCGCGACCTCAGCGGCAACGTCAAGATGGAAGCTGCCCAGGGCGTCAGTTCCGGCAAGAAGGTCATCGACGTCAAGGACATTTCGTTCGCCTTCGGCGAGCGCACCATGGTCCGCGATTTCACCACCACCATCATGCGCGGCGACCGCATCGGTCTGATCGGTCCCAACGGCAGCGGCAAGACCACGCTGCTGAAGCTGCTGCTGGGCGAACTGCAACCGGCCAAGGGCGAAGTCAACGCCGGCACCAACCTTCAGATCGCGTATTTCGACCAGTACCGCGCGGTGCTGCGCGAAGACTGGAGCGCGATCGAGAACGTGGCCGAAGGCCGCGATTTCCTCGAGTTCAACGGTAAGCGCAAGCATGTGCATGCCTATCTGCAGGACTTCATGTTTACCCCGGAACGTGCGCGTGCGCCGATCACCCGCCTGTCCGGCGGCGAGCGCAACCGCCTGTTGCTGGCCAAGCTGTTCGCACAGCCGTCCAACCTGCTGGTGATGGACGAACCGACCAACGACCTGGACGTGGAAACCCTGGAGCTGCTGGAAGAGCTGCTGGGCGAGTACACCGGCACCCTGCTGCTGGTCAGCCACGACCGTGACTTCATCGACAACGTGGTGACCTCCACGCTGGTGATGGAAGGCGACGGCGTGATCGGTGAGTACGTCGGCGGCTACAGCGACTGGCAGCGCTATGCGGCCAGCGTGGCGACGCCTGCTGCGGCCCCGGCAGCCAAGCCGGCGGTCGCTGCACCGGCCGCCACGGCCGCTGCTCCGGTTGCGCCCAAGCGCAAGCTGGCCTACAAGGAAGCGCGCGAACTGGAGCAGCTGCCGAAGACCATCGAGAAGCTGGAAGGCGACGTCGAAGGGCTGACCTCGGCGATGAACGACCCGTCGTTCTACACCCGCAGCAGTGCCGAAGTAACCGCGCACACCCAGCAGCTGGCCAAGGTGCAGGCCGAGCTGGATGCCGCGTACGCGCGCTGGGAAGAGCTGGAAGGCTGAGCGCCTGCCACGGCCGTCTCGCCCGGCGGTCGGCTGTGGCTTTTGATCTGATTCCGCCTTGAAGCGAGCCGAGCACCGCAGGTCCGGCGAGGGCGAAGAGGCGCGGGTGTCTGAGCGCAGCGAGCTCCCGCGCCGTCCCTCGGTGGGCCGAGGAGCGCAGGGTACCGGTGCGCAGCATCGGCTCGCGGACGGCGGAGCGTTTCTTTTGGTTACTTTTCTTTGCGCGCAAAGAAAAGTAACGCCCATGAACGCCTCAGATTGCAGCAGTCATGATCCGCGCAGCGTGGTCATTTGACCCCGTGCAGATCCCGCAGCTGGCTCGGCCGGCTGCCGAAATACGCCGCCAGATCGGCGATGTCCTGATCACTCAGGTCCTTCGCCTGCGGCGTCATCAGCGCATGCTGGCGGTCACCGGCACGGTAGGCCTGCAGCGCATGCGCCAGGTAGTCACCGTACTGCCCACCCAGCTTCGGGTAGGTCGCATCGATCGGCGCGTTGCCGTCGGCGCCGTGGCAGTCGATGCAGCTCTGGTTGGTGGCCTTGCTCTTCACCTTGGCGCGGGCTTCACCGGCGGCCTCGCGGCCCGGCGGCAGGCCGGCGGAGGATGAAGAGCCGTGTTCGCCGCTGGCATGGCCCGGGTCGGCGGCGGATTTCTCGCTGTTTTCCACCTGCGACTGTGAACAGGCGGCCAGCAGCAGGGCAACGGACAGGGCGATGGCGTGACGCATCGGATGCGCGGCTTTCGACATGGGCGGGCCTTACTTGACGGTGGACAGGTAAACAGAGAGATCGGCGATCTCCTGTTCGCTGAAACTCATCGACTGCGCCTGCATCGTCGGATGCCTGCGCTTGCCCTGGCGGTACTCGGTCAGGGCCTGGGCCAGGTACTGCTGGGTCTGGCCGCCGATCTTCGGCACCCGGTAACTGGGGTAGGCGTTCTTGTAGCCGGTGATGCCATGGCACCCCTGGCAGGTGTAGGCCAGGACACGGCCATTGTCGAAGTTGCCGGCGGGGGCGGCAGGCGCCGGGGCAGCGGCGGGAGCCGTGGCCGGGGCAGGTGTGGCAGGAGCAGGAGCGGGCTGTGCGGCGGCCCCAAGGGGCAGGAGGACGGCCAGAGCGAGACAAGCGGCGAGCGGCTGCGGGCGCATGGTGTCGTTTCCGGGGATTCGGGTCTGGTCGTTCCGGCGTGGGGTACGGAACGCCCCGAGTATAGCCCCAGGTTTCATCTAGCTGAAATGGGGGGCGGGCCGACCAGTGGCACGAAGACACCATGACCTTTGGGATATGGTGTTGCCGTGAAGTGGTGCATTACTTTGCTACCACACCTGTCCACGCATCCTCCAGGGATCTGACGATGTCGCACCCAACCTTCCTGTCCGGCCGTCGCAGCGGAATCTGCGCTGCCGCACTGCTGATCTCCACCTCCCTGCTGCTGGGCGGTTGCGCCGCAGGGCCCAATTCCGAAGCCAAGGCCGCCGAGACCAAGGAGGAGAAGAAGGTCGACGCGGTCCCGGTCGAAGTGGCCGTGGCCAGCCATCGCGCGGTCGCCGCCAGCTACACCGGTACCGCCGCGCTGGAGCCGCGTGCCGAATCGCAGGTGGTCGCCAAGACCTCCGGCGTGGCGCTGGCGGTGCTGGTCGAAGAAGGCCAGCGGGTCACTGCCGGCCAGCCACTGGTACGTCTGGACCCGGACCGTGCTCGGCTGGCTGTGGCGCAGAGCGAAGCGCAGATGCGCAAGCTGGAAAACAACTACCAGCGCGCGCAGAAACTGGTGGGCCAGCAGATGGTCAGCGCCGCCGACGTCGACCAGCTGCGCTACGACCTGGAAAACGTCCGCGCGCAGTATCGCCTGGCCACGCTGGAGCTGTCCTACACCACGGTGGTGGCGCCGATCTCCGGCGTGATCGCCTCGCGCTCGATCAAGACCGGCAACTTCGTGCAGATCAACACGCCGATTTTCCGCATCGTCGACAACTCGCGGCTGGAAGCCACCCTCAACGTGCCCGAGCGCGAGCTGGCCACCCTGCGCGCCGGCCAGCCGGTGACGCTGGCTGCCGATGCGCTGCCGGGGCAGAGCTTCACCGGCACGGTCGATCGCATCGCACCGGTGGTGGATTCGGGCAGCGGTACGTTTCGCGTGGTCAGTGCCTTCGATGGCGCCGCGCACGCGTTGCAGCCCGGCATGTTCGGTCGCATCCGCATCGATTATGACCAGCGTGCCGATGCGCTGGTGGTGCCGCGCCTGGCGCTGCTCGACGATGGTGAGCCGGCGGTGTTCCGGGTGCGCGAAGGCAAGGTCGCACGCGTTCCGGTCAAGCTGGGTTACGCCGAGGGCCCGTGGGTGGAGATCCGTGATGGCCTGGCGGCCGGTGATCAGGTGGTCACCGCCGGCAAGGTCGCCCTGCGCGACGGCACCGCAGTGCAGGTGATCGCTGATCCGAAGGCAAAGCCGAAGACGGTCGCAGCGGCCGCCAAGCCGGCAGACAAGGCCGGGAGCACGCAATGACCGCCCCGGGCCACGACCACGGTGCCTCGCCGGCGAGCGACGGCGCCGCCGCCAGCATGCGCGGCGGCCTGGTGGAATTCGCCACCCGCCGCCGCGTGACCATCGCCATGTGCACGGTCACGCTGCTGCTGTTCGGCCTGATCGCGCTGGGCAACCTCAAGGTCAACCTGCTGCCCGACCTGAGCTACCCGACGCTGACCGTGCGCACCGAGTACATCGGTTCGGCGCCGACCGAAATCGAAACCCTGATCACCCAGCCGGTTGAAGAAGCGGTCGGCGTGGTCAAGAACCTGCGCAAGCTGAAGTCGGTCTCGCGCACCGGCCAGAGCGATGTAGTGCTGGAGTTCGCCTGGGGCACCAACATGGACCAGGCCAGCCTGGAGGTGCGCGACAAGATGGAAGCGCTGAACCTGCCACTGGAGGCCAAGGCCTCGGTGCTGCTGCGCTTCAATCCGTCCACCGAACCGATCATGCGCCTGGTGCTGTCGAACAAGGTGGCGCCGACCAGCGATGCCGATGCGGTCCGTGAGCTGACCGGTCTGCGCCGCTATGCCGATGAAGACCTGAAGAAGAAGCTGGAGCCGGTCAGCGGCGTGGCGGCGGTCAAGGTCGGTGGCGGCCTCGAGGACGAGATCCAGGTCGACATCGACCAGCAGAAGCTGGCCCAGCTGAACCTGCCGATCGACACCGTCATCAAGCGCCTGAAGGACGAGAACATCAACATCTCCGGCGGCCGCCTGGAGGAGGGTTCGCAGCGCTTCCTGGTGCGTACCGTCAACCAGTTCGCCGATCTGGAGGAGATCCGCAACCTGCTGGTCACCACCCAGGCGTCGAACGGCAGCGCGGCCGACTCGGCGTTGCAGCAGATGTTCAACATCGCCGCGTCGACCGGTTCGGCGGCAGCCATCGCGGCGGCATCGGCGGCGCAGAGCGCATCGTCCGGCGGTGGTTCCAGCGTGGTCGCCAACGGTGTGCCGGTGCGCCTGAAGGACGTGGCCACCGTGCGCCAGGGCTACAAGGAGCGCGAAGCGGTGATCCGCCTGGGCGGCAAGGAATCGGTCGAACTGGCGATCTACAAAGAGGGTGACGCCAACACCGTGTCCACCGCCGAAGCGCTGCGCAAGCGCCTGGAGCAGATCAAGGGCACGTTCCCGTCCGACGTCGAGATGACCACCATCGAGGACCAGTCGCGCTTCATCGAGCACGCCATCGCCGACGTCAAGAAGGATGCGGTGATCGGTGGCCTGCTGGCGATCCTGATCATCTTCCTGTTCCTGCGTGATGGCTGGAGCACGTTCGTGATCAGCCTGTCGCTGCCGGTCTCGATCATCGCCACGTTCTTCTTCATGGGCCAGCTCGGCCTGAGCTTGAACGTGATGTCGCTGGGCGGTCTGGCATTGGCTACCGGTCTGGTGGTGGATGACTCGATCGTGGTGCTGGAGAGCATCGCCAAGGCGCGCGAGCGTGGCCTGGGCATCCTGCAGGCGGCGATCGCCGGTACCCGCGAAGTGAGCATGGCGGTGGTCGCCTCCACCCTGACCACCATCGCGGTGTTCCTGCCGCTGGTGTTCGTCGATGGCATCGCCGGACAGCTGTTCCGCGACCAAGCGTTGACCGTGGCGATCGCCATCGCGATCTCGCTGCTGGTGTCGATGACCCTGATCCCGATGCTGAGCTCGCTGAAGGGACGGCCGCCGCTGGCGTTCCCGGAAGAAGCGCCGAACGAACCGTGGCAACCGCAGAACCGCTGGCAGAAGCCGGTTGCGCTGGGCCGTCGTGGCGCCGTGGCGACCGCGCGCTGGAGCTTCTACGCGCTGGCCTGGCTGGTCGTGCGGGCGTGGCGTGGCGTGGTGGCGGTGGTCGGCCCGGTGATGCGCAAGGCCAGCGATCTGGCGATGAAGCCCTACGCCGGCGCCGAGCGTGGCTACCTGCGCCTGCTGCCGAGCGCACTGGCGCACCCGGGCAAGGTGCTGGGTGTTGCCTCGATCATCTTCGTGGCGACCATGGCGCTGGTGCCGATGCTCGGTGCCGATCTGATCCCGCAGCTGGCGCAGGATCGTTTCGAAATGACGGTGAAGCTGCCGGCCGGCACGCCGCTGAAGCAGACTGATGCACTGGTACGCGAGCTGCAGCTGGCACACGGCAAGGGCGAGGGCGTGGCGTCGCTGTACGGTGTCAGCGGCAGCGGCACCCGCCTGGATGCCAGCCCCACCGAGAGCGGCGAGAACATCGGCAAGCTGACCGTGGTGATGGAAGGCGGTGGCAATGCACGCACCGAGGCCGAGATCACCGAGCGCCTGCGTGACACCATGGGCCAGCATCCGGGGGCACAGGTCGACTTCGCGCGGCCGGCGTTGTTCAGCTTCTCCACGCCGCTGGAAATCGAGTTGCGCGGGCAGGACATGGCCACGCTGGAAGTGGCCGGCCAGCGCCTGGCGGCGATGCTGCGCGGCAACGCGCACTACGCCGATGTGAAGTCGACGGTGGAAGAGGGCTTTCCGGAGATCCAGATCCGCTTCGACCAGGAGCGTGCCGGTGCGCTGGGCCTGACCACCCGCCAGATCGCCGACGTGGTGGTGAAGAAGGTGCGCGGCGATGTCGCCACCCGCTACAGCTTCCGTGACCGCAAGATCGACGTGCTGGTGCGTGCACAGGAAGGCGACCGCGCCAGCGTGGAGAGCATCCGCCGGCTGATCGTCAACCCGGGCAGCACCCGTCCGGTCACGCTGGACGCGGTGGCCGAGGTGGTTGCCACCACCGGCCCCAGTGAGATCCACCGTGCCGACCAGACCCGGGTGGCGGTGGTGTCGGCCAACCTGCGCGACATCGACCTCGGCGCGGCCATGCGCGAAGTGCAGCAGATGGTCGCCGAGCAGCCGCTGGGTGCGGGTGTCGGCCTGCACATCGGTGGCCAGGGTGAGGAGCTGGCGCAGGCGGCGAAGTCGTTGATCTTCGCCTTCGGCCTGGCGATCTTCCTGGTCTACCTGGTGATGGCCTCGCAGTTCGAATCGCTGCTGCACCCGTTCGTGATCCTGTTCACCATCCCGCTGGCGCTGGTCGGTGCGATCCTGGCGCTGATGCTGACCGGCAAGCCCATCTCGGTGGTGGTGTTCATCGGCCTGATCCTGCTGGTCGGCCTGGTCACCAAGAACGCGATCATCCTGATCGACAAGGTCAACCAGCTGCGCGAGGCTGGCGTGGCCAAGCACGAGGCGCTGGTGGAAGGTGCGCGCTCGCGCCTGCGGCCGATCATCATGACCACGCTGTGCACGCTGTTCGGCTTCCTGCCGTTGGCGGTGGCGATGGGCGAGGGCGCTGAAGTGCGCGCGCCAATGGCGATCACCGTGATCGGCGGCCTGCTGGTGTCGACCCTGCTGACCCTGCTGGTGATCCCGGTGGTGTACGACCTGATGGACCGTCGTGGCGATGCGTATTACCGCGAACGTGGCCGCAAGCATGCCGGTGAGATCGAGCCGGGTGCAGTGGGCAGTGCGGCGGGTACGGAGGAACCGGCATGAGTGTGGCCGAGTTCTCCATCCGCCGCCCGGTCACCACCATCATGTGTTTCGTGTCGCTGGTGGTGATCGGCCTGATCGCTTCGTTCCGGTTGCCGTTGGAAGCGCTGCCGGACATCTCCGCGCCGTTCCTGTTCGTGCAGATTCCGTACACCGGCTCCACCCCGGAGGAAGTGGAACGGACCATCATCCGTCCGGTCGAGGAGTCGCTGGCGACGATGACCGGCATCAAGCGCATGCGCTCGTCGGCCACCTCCGAAGCGGCGCTGATCTTCATCGAGTTCAGCGACTGGGACCGCGACATCGCCATCGCCGCCTCCGATGCACGCGAGCGCATCGACGCGATCCGCAGCGACCTGCCCGACGACCTGCAGCGCTACAACGTGTTCAAGTGGTCCAGCAGCGACCAGCCGGTGCTGAAGGTGCGCCTGGCCAGCACCACCGACCTGACCACCGCGTACGACATGCTCGACCGCGAGTTCAAGCGGCGCATCGAGCGCATCCCCGGCGTGGCCCGTGTCGACATCACCGGTGCGCCGCCGAACGAGCTGGAGATCGCCATCGATCCGAACCGCCTCAACGCGCACGGCCTGAGCATCAATGAACTGAGCGAGCGCCTGCGTACGCTGAATTTCTCGATCTCGGCCGGGCAGATCGACGACAACGGCCAGCGCGTGCGCGTGCAGCCGGTGGGTGAGATCACCGACCTGCAGGAAATGCGCGATCTGGTGATCAACGCCAAGGGCCTGCGCCTGGGCGATATCGCCGATGTGCGCCTGAAGCCGGCGCGGATGAACTATGGCCGCCGCCTGGACGGCAACCCGGCGGTTGGCCTGGATATCTTCAAGGAGCGCAGTGCCAATCTGGTGGAGGTGTCGCGCGCGGCACTGGCCGAGGTTGAATCGATCCGTGCCGAAGCGTCGATGCGCGACGTGCAGATCAAGGTGATCGACAACCAGGGCAAGGCGGTGACCTCCTCGCTGCTGGAACTGGCCGAGGCCGGCGGCGTCGGCCTGATCCTGTCGGTGACCGTGCTGTTCTTCTTCCTGCGCCATTGGCCGTCCACGCTGATGGTGACCCTGGCCATTCCGATCTGCTTCACCATCACCCTGGGCTTCATGTACTTCGTCGGGGTGACGCTGAACATCCTGACCATGATGGGCCTGCTGCTGGCGGTGGGCATGCTGGTCGACAACGCCGTGGTGGTGGTGGAGAGCATCTACCAGGAGCGCGAGCGCATGCCGGGGCAGCCGCGCCTGGCCTCGATCATCGGCACCCGCAACGTGGCCATCGCGCTCAGTGCCGGTACGCTGTGCCACTGCATCGTGTTCGTGCCGAACCTGTTCGGCGAGACCAACAACATCAGCATCTTCATGGCGCAGATCGCGATCACCATCTCGGTCTCGCTGCTGGCCTCGTGGCTGGTCGCGGTCAGCCTGATCCCGATGCTGTCCGCGCGCATGGCCACGCCGAAGCTGGTGCACTCGCAGACCGGCGTGATCGCGCGCCTGCAGCGGCGCTACGCGACACTGCTGGACTGGTCGCTGCGCCATCGCGGCTGGAGCCTGCTCGGCATCGTGCTGGTGGTGCTGGTCAGCCTGGTGCCGATGAAGCTGACCAAGGTCGACATGTTCGGTGGCGACGGCGGCAAGGACATCTTCATCGGCTACATGTGGAAGGGCGCCTACACCTACCGGCAGATGTCCGAGGAAGTGGCGCGTGTGGAGAACTGGATCGATGCCAACCGCGAGCGCCTGCACGTCAAGCAGGTGTATTCCTGGTACAGCGAGCAGGAAGGCAGCTCCACCGTGGTCACCCTGGACGAGAAGTACGCCAAGGACATCAAGGCGCTGCAGGAAGAACTGCGCAAAGGCCTGCCGAAGTCGGCCCGCACCGACTACTTCGTTGGCAACCAGGGCGGTGATGGCGGCGGTGGCGGCAACCAGGGCGTGCAGGTGCAGCTGGTCGGCGACTCCAGTTCGATGCTGCAGGAGATCGGCCAGGAAGTGGTGCCGCTGCTGGCCCAGCGTGCCGAGCTGCGCGATGTGCGCATCGACAACGGCGAAAAGGGTGGTGAACTGAAGGTGCGCGTCGACCGCGAGCGTGCGGCGGCGTTCGGCT
The DNA here is from genome assembly GCF_056486185.1 of Stenotrophomonas sp. 28608_Sma. Lineage (NCBI taxonomy): Bacteria > Pseudomonadati > Pseudomonadota > Gammaproteobacteria > Lysobacterales > Lysobacteraceae > Stenotrophomonas > Stenotrophomonas sp. 28608_Sma. The sequence goes on from NZ_CM151308.1 coordinate 2,018,198, forward strand.
TCAATGCCGAGCAGGTAGCCAGCTTCGTCGGCCTGGCCCTGCGCGGTGCACCGATGCGCGAGTTCCGCCGCGGCGACAACGAAGTGCCGGTATGGGTGCGCTTCGCCGGTGCCGAGCAGAGCAGCCCGGAAGACCTGGCCGGTTTCAGCGTGCGCACCGGCGATGGCCGCAGCGTGCCACTGCTGAGCCTGGTCACCGTCGACGTTGGTTCGTCAGCCACCCAGATCGGACGCACCAACCGCCAGACCACGCTGACCATCAAGGCCAACCTGGCCGAGAAGGTCACCGCGCCGGATGGCCGCAAGGCGATGGAGTCGGTGCTCAAGCCGATGAACTTCCCGGCCGGCTATGGCTTCACCTTCGATGGCGGCGATTACGGCAACGACGACGAAGCGATGCAGCAGATGGTGTTCAACCTGCTGATCGCGCTGGTGATGATCTACGTGGTGATGGCGGCGGTGTTCGAGTCGCTGCTGTTCCCGGCGGCGATCATGAGTGGCGTGCTGTTCTCGATCTTCGGCGTGTTCTGGCTGTTCTGGATCACCGGCACCTCGTTCGGGATCATGTCCTTCATCGGCATCCTGGTGCTGATGGGTGTGGTGGTGAACAACGGCATCGTGATGATCGAGCACATCAACAACCTGCGGCGCGGCGGCATGGGACGCACCCAGGCGCTGGTGGAGGGCTCACGCGAGCGATTGCGGCCAATCATGATGACCATGGGCACGGCGATCCTGGCGATGGTGCCGATCTCGCTGACCAGTACGCAGATGTTCGGCAACGGCCCGGAGTACGCGCCGATGGCGCGCGCGATTGCCGGCGGCCTGGCGTTCTCGACCGTGGTCAGCCTGCTGTTCCTGCCGACGATCTATGCAGTGCTGGATGACCTGCGCAGTGCGGTCACGCGACTGATCCGCCGCGCGCGTGGAGTGGAAATGGTAGAGCCGGGCGCTGCCCGGCTGTAATGCACATCAACGTGTTGTGGTGTGGGGGAGGCCGGTCGTAGTGGGGCGGCCTCCCCCTTTTTTTGCCGGGCATGGCGTGCCAACCAAGGTTGGCACCTACCAGAGCGCAGTCGAGCTTGGCTCGACGCTACACGGAACAATCAACCCGCCACCTTGCCCCACACCTTGAACGTGGTCAGCCACAGGCCCAGCATGCTGCCGATGTTGGTCAGCATGAAGGTCAGCACCACGCGGGTGACGCGGTTGCGATACCAGCCCTTCAGGCTCTGCGCATCGTCGCGCAGCTTCAGGAAGTCCTCATACGCCGGCTTGCGCAGGCGCGCTTCCACCAGGGCCGAGAATGCGCCGGTCGGGATGCTCAGGCGGAACGGCTTGAACGGGGCCACCGCGATCGCGGTGAGGATGCTCAGCGGGTGACCGCCTGCCAGCAGGCAGCCCAGGCCCGCCAGGCCGCCGGTATACATCGCCCAGGTCGCCAGCAGTTCGGTGCCCACGCCCAGACCACCGCGGTAGAAGCCCACGCCGATGCCGGTCGCCACGATCGCCAGGATGCCCAGCGTGAACCACGGAATGTTGCGCTTCTTCGGCACCGCTTCCAGCCCGGCGCGCAGCGGTGCCGGTGCTTCGGTGTCGGTTTCCAGGTAGCGGGCCAGCCCGGCAAGGTGACCGGCACCGACCACTGCCAGCACCTCACGCTGCTGCGGATCGTGTTCTTCGCGCAGGCGCGTGGCCATGTAGCGGTCGCGCTCGCCGATGATGGTCTCGTACAGCGCCGGGCTCTCGCTGGCGAACTCGCCGAAGCTCGACTCCAGCATGTCGCCCTGCTTGAGCTTCTCGATCTCGTTCTCGCCCACTTCCTCGGATGAGAACAGACCTGCGCCAAGCCCGGCGACCAGCTTCAGCTTGCCGAAGAAGCCCAGCCGTTGCGAGGCACGGCGGAAGGTCAGGCCGACTTCACGGTCGATCAGGTGTACCGGCAGGTTGCGCTCACGCGCCAGTTCCACCGCGCGCTTCAGTTCGGCGCCCGGCTCGATGTCGAGCTGTTCGGCCAGGCGGCGCTGGTACGCGGACAGGGCCAGGTTGGCGGCGAACAGGGCCACGCGGCCCTTGCGGATCACTTCGACCAGATCGAGCTTGGCCAGTGTGTCCGGATCGCTCAGCGCCTGCAGGCGCTGTGGGTCCAGTTCAACGGCAACGGCATCGAAGCGGCCGCTGTCGATGGCTTTTTCCACCGCCTCGACGCTGGCGCGGGAGACGTGGGCAGTGCCCAGCAGGGTATAACGCACGCCGTCGCGTTCAACGACGCGCACCGGCTGGCCGGCGAACAGGTCGTCGGCGGTTTCGGGAAGGGTTTCGGTCATGGGTTCATTCATTGGAAGGTGCGGTGTCGGCGCCATCGCCGAGCGCGCGCTGCATCTGCACGGTATCCAGCCAGCGGCCGTGCTTGCGGCCAAGGCCACGGAACACGCCCACCAGCTCGAAGCCGAAGCGTTCGTGCAGCTTGATCGACGCGGCGTTGGTCGGTTCGCCGATCACGGCCACCATCTGCCGGTAACCACGCGCCACGCAGGCATCGATCAAGGCCTGGAGCAGGCCGGTGCCCACGCCCTGGCCCTGGAACGCGGCATCGACGTAGACCGAGTTCTCCACGGTCCACTGGTAGGCAACGCGGGTGCGGTAGGTGTTGGCGTAGGCATAGCCGGCCACCTGGCCGTCGATCTCGGCGACCAGGTAGGGGAAGCCGCGATCGATGATGTCGCGCATACGGCGCAGCATCTCGGTCGCGTCGGGGATGTCGTACTCGTAGGTGTTGACGAAGTCGGTCACTTCCACCGCGTAGATCGCGGTGATCGCGGCGATGTCGGCCGGGCCGGCATCACGGATGAGGACGGCCATGCGCGGGCTCCGGCTCAGTCGATGTAGCGCTTGAGCAGGTCACCGTACGCGTCGATGCGGCGATCGCGCAGGAACGGCCAGATACGGCGCACGTGCTCGCTGCGCTGCAGGTCGACATCGCACAGCAGCACGGTGGCGTCAGTGCCGGCTTCGGCCAGGAATTCGCCCTGCGGGCCGAGCACGTGGCTGTTGCCCCAGAACTGGATGCCCGACGCGCCCAGTGGCGATGCCTCGTGGCCGACGCGGTTGCAGCTCAGCACCGGCAGGCCGTTGGCCACAGCGTGGCCGCGGTGACTCAGCACCCAGGCGTCGCGCTGGCGGGCCTTCTCGTCCTGCACGTCGTCCGGGTCCCAGCCGATCGCGGTCGGGTACAGCAGCAGCTCGGCGCCGGCCAGCGCCATCAGGCGTGCCGCTTCCGGGTACCACTGGTCCCAGCACACCAGCACGCCGAGGCGGCCCACCGAGGTATCGATCGGCTTGAAACCGATGTCGCCCGGGGTGAAGTAGAACTTCTCGTAGAAGCCCGGGTCGTCCGGGATATGCATCTTGCGGTACTTGCCGAGCAGCGTACCGTCCTTCTCGAACACCACGGCGGTGTTGTGGTACAGGCCGGCAGCACGGCGCTCGAACAGCGAGCCGACCAGCACCACGCCATGCTTCTTCGCCAGCGCGCCCAGGCGCTCGGTGCTCGGGCCCGGGATCGGCTCGGCCAGGTCGAACTCGTCCACCGATTCGTGCTGGCAGAAGTACGGACCGTTATGGAGTTCCTGCAGCAGCACCAGCTTGGCACCCTGCGCAGCCGCCTCGGCCACGCGTGCTTCGATCACCGCCAGGTTGGCGGCGGCATCACCGTGGTTGCGCTCCTGGATCAGGGCGACGGTAAGGGGGCTGCGCGAGTTCATGCGGGGCGTTCCTGCGGGGGAAAACCTGCATGTTAGCGCGGATGGGCGGCGACGGCGTGTCGCGCGCTGAATGGGTGCTGGTAGTGCCGGCCGCTGGCCGGCAACCCCGTCAATCCATCAGGCATTGCATGGTTGCCGGCCAGTGGCCGGCACTACCCATCCTCAGGCCTTCAACAACCCGGCCGGCAGCTGCATGGTGATGCAGTGCAGGCTGCCGTTCTGCCAGATCAGCGAGCGGCAGGGCACCTGTACGATCTCGCGGCCCGGGTGCGCCTGCGCCAGCACATCGCGGGCCAGGTCGTCGGCCGGGTCGCCGTAGGCCGGCATCAGCACCGCGCCATTGACGATCAGGTAGTTGGCGTACGACGCCGCCAGGCGGCGGCCTTCGTCGATCACCGGCTGTGCCCACGGCAGCGGGAACAGGCGGTACGGCTGGCCATCCTTGGTACGCAGCGCGGCCAGCTCATTGCCCATCGCCTGCAGTTCGGCGTAGTGCGAGTCGCTCTCGTCGTCGCAGGCCTGGTAGACGATGCTGTCAGCCGAGGCGAAGCGGGCGAGGGTGTCGATGTGCGCGTCGGTGTCGTCGCCTTCCAGGTAGCCGTGGTCCAGCCACAGCACGCGGTCCTGCTGCAGCCAGTCGGCCAGGTCGGCGCTCAGGCTGGCGCGGTCGCGGTCCGGGTGGCGCTCGTGCAGGCACTTCCAGGTGGTCAGCAGGGTGCCTTCGCCGTCGGTCTCGATGCCGCCGCCTTCCAGCGCGAACGGAATGCTGCGCACCGGTGCGTCGTTGAACACGCCGGCCTGGTCGAGCACGCCCACCAGCTGGTCATCCAGGGTGGCGTCGAACTTGCCGCCCCAGCCGGTGAAGCGGAAATCCAGCAGCTGGAAGCCGCCGTCGGCACGGCGCAGGGTGATCGGGCCGGAGTCGCGCAACCAGGTATCGTCGTAGGCCGCCGTGGTGAAGTGGACCTTGTCCATGTCGATGCGGTTGGAGCGCAGCCGCATCTCGGCATAGGTCTCCACATCGTCGTCTGCCACGCAGATCAGCACCGGCTGGAAGCGGGTGATGGCCGCGACCAGCGCGATGTAGGTCTCTTCCACCTGGCCCAGGCGGTCGGCCCAGTCGGTGTCGGCGGTGGGCCAGGCAATCAGGACGCCGCTCTGGGCTTCCCACTCGGCAGGAAAACGAAGGGTCTGGTTCATGGTCTCGCTACACAGGCCCGCCCAGGGCGGGTAAAGGGATCAACGGATCGGCGGTTTCGGGCCGATTTCGTTCGGGTCCGCCTGGTTGGCCACCACGTCGATCACCTTCTGCTTCTCGAAGTAGACGGTGAACTGCGGGTACACCCAGCGGTTGATGGTCGGCCATTGCCGCTTCTGCCCGCCACGCGGCTGCAGCTGCTCGCTCGGCGCGCCGAACTGCGCCTGTACCTGCTGCATGCTCTGGCCGCGCACGGGCAGGGCACCGGCCGGCTTCTCGCGGGCACGGTCGACAAGCAGGGTATCGGCCAGCGCCGGCGTGGCGGCGGCCAGGGTGGCCATCACGGCCAGGGCGGACAGGTAACGCTTCATCTCGATCTACTCCCCAGTGGTCAAGAAAGGCGATTACAGCAAAAACGGCAGGAAAAAGCCGCATAAACAAAAAACCGCCCGAAGGCGGCTTTTTGCATCGGGTCGGCCCCGCGTAGGGCCAGCCGCAGCCGCGAAGGCTGTTGGGCTTAGCGCTGACGCGCCTTGAAACGCGGGTTCGACTTGCAGATGACGAAGATCTTGCCACGACGACGCACGACCTTGCAGTCACGGTGACGGGCCTTCGCCGACTTCAGGGAGGACAGGACTTTCATGGCATACCTCGGCGTAAACAGTAGTTGTTCGGGTGGAGCGTGGCCGCGATATGCGAAAGACAATCGGCAGTTGACGCTCGTTCAAGCCCGCCATTCTACCGGGCTTTTCCTCGTGGTTTCAAGTGGTTGCACAAAAGATCCCATTGGGGGCGTCTGACAGGGGCTAGAATGACCCCTTCACACGCTCTGGGAACCTCATGAATCCACTCGCTCCCGTCCTGACCATCGACGGCCCTTCAGGGGCTGGCAAGGGTACCATCAGCCGCATCATCGCGCGCCGGATGGGCTGGCATTACCTGGATTCGGGCGCGCTGTACCGGGCAGTGGGCGTGGCCGCGAGCTGGGCAGACATCGACACCTCTGACGCCTCGGCGCTGGTGCGCTGCACCTTCGACACCCATGTTCAGTTTGTTGAACAGGGCGAGTCGATGCGGGTCATGGTCAATGGCACCGATGCCACCGACGAACTGCGCCTGGAGACCACCGGTGCGCTGGCCTCGGCCATTGCCGCCATTCCCGAGGTCCGCGCTGCCCTGAAGGAGCGCCAGCGCGCATTCAGGGAGCTGCCCGGCCTGGTCGCCGATGGCCGCGACATGGGCACGGTGATCTTCCCGGACGCCTCCTACAAGGTCTTCCTGACCGCCAGTGCCGAGGAGCGCGCCGAGCGCCGGCATAAGCAGTTGAAAGACAAGGGGGTTTCTGTTAACTTTGATGACCTCCTGCGCGAGATCATGGCCCGCGACGCCCGTGATGCTCAGCGTACCGTGGCGCCCCTGAAGCCGGCAGACGATGCTGTCCTCATCGACACCACAGGCATCGGCATCGCAGATGTCGTTGCCAGAGTGATGGATCTGCTTCCGGTTCCGGCTGCCTGATCCGTTCGCGCGGGAGCGCTGCCAGCAGCATCGGTGGTGGTCGCGCATAGCAGTGCTGTACCAGCTCCGTCGCGCAATGATGCGTGGCGGTTTTCCTACTACACACGACCTGCGTTTCCGGGGTCGACCAACAGGCGGGCGGTCGCCATTCCCCTGAAGGGGACGCCACCGACCCATGTGTCCAACAGAGTAAATCTAATGACCGAATCATTTGCCGAACTGTTTGAAGCCAGCCAGGCCAATCTGGCCAAGCTGAAGCCGGGCGCCATCGTCAGCGGTACCGTTGTTGAAGTCCGCGGCGACGTCGTGGTGATCAACGCTGGCCTGAAGTCCGAAGGCATCGTGCCGATCGAACAGTTCCGTAACGACGCTGGCGAAATCGACGTCGCCGAAGGCGACATCGTCAAGGTCGCCCTCGACTCGATCGAGAACGGCTTCGGCGAAACCGTCCTGTCGCGCGAGAAAGCCAAGCGCGCGATGGTGTGGGACGAGCTGGAAGAAGCGTTGGAAAAGAACGAAACCATCACCGGTCGCATCAGCGGCAAGGTCAAGGGTGGTTTCACCGTGGACATCAAGGATGTCCGCGCCTTCCTGCCGGGTTCCCTGGTCGATGTGCGCCCGGTGCGCGATCCGGCCTACCTGGAAGGCAAGGAACTCGAGTTCAAGCTCATCAAGCTGGACCGCAAGCGTAACAACGTCGTGGTCTCGCGCCGCGCTGTCGTCGAAAGCGAGCACTCGGAAGAGCGCGAGCAGCTGATGGACAAGCTGCAGGAAGGCGCGATCCTGAAGGGTGTCGTCAAGAACCTGACCGATTACGGCGCGTTCGTGGACCTGGGCGGTATCGACGGCCTGCTGCACATCACCGACATGGCGTGGAAGCGCGTGCGTCACCCGTCGGAAGTCGTGAACGTCGGCGACGAGCTGGACGTCCGCGTGCTGAAGTTCGACCGCGAGCGCAACCGCGTTTCGCTGGGCCTGAAGCAGCTGGGCGAGGATCCGTGGGACAACATCGGCCGTCGTTACCCGGCCAACAGCCGCGTCTTCGGCAAGGTCTCCAACGTCACCGATTACGGTGCGTTCGTTGAGATCGAGCCGGGCGTCGAAGGCCTGGTGCACGTCTCCGAGATGGATTGGACCAACAAGAACGTCAACCCGTCCAAGGTTGTCCAGGTTGGTGATGAAGTCGAAGTGATGGTGCTGGACGTCGATGAAGAGCGTCGCCGTATCTCGCTGGGCATGAAGCAGGTTGCCGCCAATCCGTGGGAAACCTTCGCTGCCACCCACAAGAAGGGTGACAAGGTGTCGGGCCAGATCAAGTCGATCACCGACTTCGGCATCTTCATCGGCCTGGACGGCGGCATCGACGGCCTGGTCCACCTGTCCGACATCAGCTGGAACACCACCGGCGAAGACGTCGTTCGCAACTTCAAGAAGGGCGATACCCTGGACGCCGTCGTCCTGGCTGTCGATCCGGAGCGCGAGCGCATCTCCCTGGGCGTGAAGCAGCTGGAGCAGGATCCGTTCGGCCAGTACATGGCTGCCAATCCGAAGGGCTCCAAGGTCGAAGGCGTGGTGAAGGAAGTCGACGCCAAGGGCGCGATCATCGAGCTGGCTGACGGCATCGAAGGTTACGTCTCGGCGCGCGACATCGCCAACGAGCGCGTTGACGACGCCACCCAGCACCTGAAGGTCGGCGACAAGGTCGAAGCCAAGTTCGTGGGCATGGACCGCAAGGGCCGTACCCTGCAGCTGTCGATCAAGGCCAAGGACGACGCTGAAATGCGCGAAGTGCTGGAGGAATACCAGTCCTCTTCGGCTTCCAGCGGCACCACCCAGCTGGGCGCGCTGCTGCGTGCACAGCTGAACGGCAACAAGTCCGAGTAATCGGCCTTACGCTGTTCGTTGTTTCCTGGACGGCCCGGGCATTGCCCGGGCCGTTTCAGGCTGAGATACCCCTGATGTGAGCCGGTAATGACCAAATCCGAACTGATCGAAATCCTTGCGCGCCGCCAGGCGCACCTGAAGGCCGATGATGTCGATCTGGCGGTGAAGTCGTTGCTGGAAATGATGGGCGGATCGCTGTCCGCCGGGGATCGCATCGAAATCCGTGGTTTTGGCAGCTTCTCGCTGCACTATCGTCCGCCGCGCCTGGGTCGCAACCCGAAGACCGGCGAATCGGTTGCCCTGCCGGGCAAGCACGTCCCTCATTTCAAGCCGGGCAAGGAACTGCGTGAGCGGGTCAGCAGTGTGCTGCCGCTGGACGCCGATCCGGCCTGAGCCTCCCGTCGCGCCACCGCGTGCGAATCCAGCCGCGAGTCGGATAAGCTACGGACTCCTGCCACTGGAGCTGTCGCATGAAGGTTTTTCGTCTGCTGGTCCTGCTGGCGGTTCTGATCCTTGGATTGATCATCGGTGCGGTCAACATGACCGCGATGTCGATCAACCTGCTGTTTACCCAACTGCATACCTCGGTGGGCGTGGCCCTGATCGCCGCGCTGCTGGTGGGTGTCATCGTCGGTGCCGGCCTGGTGCTGGTGAGCGTGGTCATTCCGCTCTACAGCCAGTTGCGCCGCGCCAACAAGTCCGCTGTCGCCACGCCGGCACCGGTTGCTTCCCCCCAATCTTTTGATGGACGCTGATCGAAGATGGATTTCGTCACCGAGTGGTTCTGGTTCTTCCTGTTCGTTCCGCTGGCCGCACTGGCCGGGTGGGTGATCGGACGGCGTGGTGGTCAACGCCACGGTGACAGCCAGGTCAGCCGCCTGTCCAGCACCTACTTCCGCGGCCTGAATTACCTGCTCAACGAGCAGCCGGACAAGGCCATCGAGCTGTTCCTGCACATCGCCGAGCTGGACAAGGAAACCTTCGAGACCCAGGTCGCGCTGGGCCACCTGTTCCGCCGCCGCGGCGAAGTCGACCGCGCCATCCGCCTGCACCAGGGCCTGGTCAACCGCCACGACCTCAGCGATGCGCAACGCGTGCAGGCGCTGCTGGCGCTGGGCGAGGACTACATGAAGTCCGGCCTGCTGGACCGCGCCGAGACCGTGTTCACCGAACTGGCCCAGCTGGACCAGCGTGCGCCGCAGGCACTCAAGCACCTGATCGGTATCTACCAGGCCGAGCGCGACTGGGAAAAGGCGATCGACAACGCGACCCGTTTCGAGGACGTCACCGGCGAGCCGATGGGCAAGCTGATCGGGCAGTTCGAGTGCGAACTGGCCGAACGCTTCCGCGGTGCTGGCAAGCTGGAAGAGGCGAGGGCAGCGATTGCCCGGGCCTACCAGGCCGATGCGATGTCGGTACGTGCCGGCATCATTGAAGGACGCCTGGAAACCGATGCCGGCAATCCGGAAGCGGCCGTACGCGCCTTCGAGCGCGCTGCGCGCAATGATCCGGAGTACCTGCCGGAGCTGTTGCCGGCGTTGATGCAGAACTACCGCAAGGTCGGCGATCTGGCAGGCGCACGCGCGTTCCTGTCGGAGATGACCGAGCACTACCGCGGCATCGCCCCGGTGCTGGCGCTGACCCGCCTGATGGAAGAGCAGGAGGGCGTGGCGCCAGCCCGTGCCTACCTGGGCCGCCAGCTCAAGGATCGCCCGTCGGTGCGTGGCGAGTCCGCGCTGATCGACCTGACCCTGGCTGAAGGCGCCGATTCCACGGCGACCCTGCACGACCTCAAGCACATCACCGACCAGTTGCTGGTGCGCAATCCGGCCTATCGCTGCACCCGTTGTGGTTTCGGTGCGCGCACCCACCACTGGCAGTGCCCGAGCTGCAAGGAGTGGGGTACGGTCAAGCCGCTGCTGAACTACGCGGTGCTCTGATCCATGCCGTGGCTCGTGATGGGCGCGCTGCTGGGCCTGGCCCTGCTGAGTGCGGCACTGACCTGGGCGGCGCGGGGCTATGCGCTGCGCCGACAACTGTTTGACCAGCCGGGCGAGCGGCGCAGCCATAGCGTGGCGACCCCCCGCGGCGGCGGCATCGCCATTGTCATCAGCCTGCTGGTGACCGCCGGTGTTGCCATGTGGGCCTGGCCCGAAGCGCGTCCGAGCCTGCTGGTCGCCAGCCTTGGCCTGGCGCTGGTGGCGGGTATCGGCTGGTGGGACGACCACCGGCCGCTGCCGGCCATGCGCCGCCTGATGGTGCACTTCATCGCCGCCGCGCTGCTGGCCGCGCTGGTCAAGGTCCACGGTGGCAGCTGGCTGCTGGCCGTGCTGGTCCTGCTGTTCACCGCCTCGCTGATCAACATCTGGAATTTCATGGATGGGATCAACGGCATCGCGGCCAGCCAAGCCATCGTGGTCGCGCTGGGGCTGGCGCCGCTGCTGCCCTGGCCGTACTCGCTGGTGGCGGTCGCGTTGGGCCTGGCCTGCCTGGGCTTCCTGCCGTTCAACTTCCCGCGGGCCCGGATCTTCATGGGCGATGTCGGGAGTGGCGCGCTGGGCTACGCGGTGGCGGCAGTGCTGGCACTGGCCAGCGTCAAGACCGACATCCACTGGATCCTGCTGCTGGTGTCGGCATCGCCGTTCCTTGTGGACGCAGGCTTCACACTGCTGGCGCGCATCATTTCCGGACAACGCTGGATGGAACCCCATACCCAGCATGTCTACCAGCGCGCGGTGCAGGCAGGAGCCAGTCACGCCCAGGTAACAGGGATGTACTTTGCTTTGGGCCTGTTCAGTATTACAGTGCTTAATGTCTGCTCCAATTTGCAGCCGAGGTGGGAGGCTGCCGTGGCGTTCGCGTGGTTCATTGCGCTGAGCGTCCTCTGGCTCCTCCTGCGCAATGGATTGCGCCACCCAAAAGGAAATACCTGACTTATGGCTTCACCCTGGCGGGACAGAATCCTCGGCCTGATGCCGCGTTCGGCCATCGTCTGCCACGACCTGTTCATGGTCTGGGCATGCTGGCAGCTGCTCCACGCGGGGCGGTATTCGATCCTGGCCAACGCCCCCGAGCTCCCTCTCTGGAACGTTGACACCACGCTGGTGCTGCTGCTGCAGGGCATGGTGTTCTGGCGCGTGGGCCTCTATCGGGGCCTGTGGCGGTTCGCCAGCGTCAGCGACCTGCTGAACATCTTCAAGGCCAGCTTCATCGGCATGGTCGCCATCGTGCTGGTGCTGATGTGGAAGCGCTTCGACGGCGTGCCCATGTCGGTGCTGGTGATCTATCCGTTCGCGCTGTCGGCGCTGCTGGGCGCGCCGCGCCTGCTGTACCGGGCCTGGAAGGACTATCAGGCACTGCAGTCGGACTCGTCCGCGCGCCGCGTGCTGATCCTGGGTGCCGGCCAGGCCGCCGAGACCCTGGTCCGTGACCTGCGCCGTTCCGGTAATTTCGAGCCGGTCGGCCTGCTGGACGATGCGCCGCACCTGCGCGGCGCCAAGCTGCAGGGCCTGCCGATCCTCGGCACCCTGGACGATGCGCCGACAGTGGTCCGGGAGACGGCAGCCAAGCTGCTGGTGATCGCCATCCCGTCGCTGGACGCGGCGGGCATGCAGCGGATCGTCGCCATCTGCGAGAGCACCGGCGTGCCGTTCCGCACCGTGCCCAAGCTCAGCGACATCCTGCAGGGCCAGTCGCTGCCGGGGCAGCTGAAGGAAGTGGCGATCGAGGATCTGCTGGGCCGCAAGCCGATCATGCCGGACTGGAACCTGATCCGTGGCTGGCTGGGCGGGCGTACGGTGATGGTCACTGGTGCCGGCGGTTCGATCGGCTCCGAGCTTTGCCGCCAGTGCGCACGGCATGGTGCCGGCCGCATCATCCTGCTCGAGATCAGCGAACTGCTGCTGCTGACCATCGAAGGCGAGCTGCGGCGCAGCTTCCCCGATGTCGAGATCGAAGCGGTGCTGGGCGACTGCGGTGACCCGGCGGTGATCCGCCACGCCCTGTCGCTGCATCCGGTCGACACCGCCTTCCATGCGGCTGCCTACAAGCACGTGCCGGTGCTGGAGCGGCAGCTGCGCGAAGCGGTGCGCAACAACATACTGGCCACCGAGAACGTGGCCCGCGCCTGCCTGGAAGCGCGCGTTGAGCATTTCGTGTTCATCTCCACCGACAAGGCGGTCGACCCGGTCAATGCACTGGGCGCCAGCAAGCGCTATGCGGAGATGATCTGCCAGAGCCTGGACCAGAAGTCCACGCATACCCGTTTCGTTACGGTGCGCTTCGGCAACGTGCTGGCCTCGGCCGGCAGCGTCGTGCCGCTGTTCCGCGAACAGATCCTGCGTGGCGGTCCGGTGACCGTCACCGACCCGGAAGTCAGTCGCTACTTCATGACCATCCCGGAGGCCTGCCAGCTGATCCTGCAGGCGGCCGCTTCGGCATCGCATGGTGCGATCTATACGCTCGACATGGGCGAGCCGGTGCCGATCCGCGTGCTGGCCGAGCAGATGATCCGCCTGGCCGGCAAGCAGCCGTACAAGGACATTCCGATCATCTACACCGGGCTGCGTCCGGGCGAGAAGCTGCACGAGACGCTGTTCTATTCGGACGAGGACTACCGTTCCACCGCGCACCCGAAGATTCTCGAGGCCGGTGTACGTACGTTCTCGCGTGACCTGGTGCTGGGCAATGTCCCGCGCCTGCGCGATGCCGTGGCTGGTTATGACACGACCAGCATCCAGGAGATCCTGTTCGCGACGATGCCGGAGTTCTCTCCCATCGAACAGGATGCTTACATTTCATCCGCTAAAGTCGTGCCCTTTCCAGCACGTGAGGCCAACAGGCACCAATGAGCAAGCGAATTCGCAAGGCAGTTTTTCCAGTGGCAGGGCTCGGGACGCGCTTTTTGCCGGCAACCAAGACGGTTCCGAAGGAAATGTTGCCGATCATTGATCGTCCGCTGATCCAGTACGCCGTGGATGAAGCGATTGAAGCCGGTTGCGACACGCTGGTGTTCATCACCAACCGCTACAAGCATGCCGTGGCCGACTACTTCGACAAGGCCTACGAACTGGAGCAGAAGCTCGAGCGAGCCGGCAAGCAGGAGCAGCTGGAGATGATCCGCCATGTGCTGCCCAATGGCGTGCGCGCGATCTTCGTGACCCAGGCCGAAGCACTGGGCCTGGGCCATGCGGTGCTGTGCGCCAAGGCCGTGATCGGTGACGAGCCGTTCGCGGTGCTGCTGCCGGACGACCTCATCTGGAACCGCGGCGACGGCGCACTGAAGCAGATGGCAGACCTCAACGAGGCCAGTGGTGCCAGCGTGATTGCCGTTGAAGACGTGCCGCACGACAAGACTGCCAGCTACGGCATCGTTGCCACTGACGCGTTCGACGGCCGCAAGGGGCGCATTTCGCAGATCGTGGAGAAGCCCAAGCCGGAGGACGCGCCGAGCGATCTGGCGGTGGTTGGCCGTTATGTGCTGAGCCCGAAGATTTTCGAGTTGCTGGAACAGACCGGCAGTGGTGCCGGTGGCGAGATCCAGCTGACCGATGCGATCGCGCAGCTGCTGAAGACCGAAGAGGTCGATGCCTACCGCTTCGAGGGCACCCGCTTCGACTGCGGCACGCACCTGGGGCTGGTGGAGGCGACGATCCGCTTCGCGCTGGACAACCCGAAGCTGGCAGGGCCGGCGCGGGAGAAACTGACGGCGATGTTGGCGGAGTAAGGTTTATCAAGCGCTCCGTGCTGCGCCTTGATTGATACGTGGGGGAGGGGGCGGATGGCCCTCTCCAAAACACGCCAAAGCCCTTCCTTGGTGCTCGATGGCGCCATCCATGGCGCCAACGGTTTTGGAGAGGGCCATCCGCCCCCTCTCGACAGTTTCCGTGTGGCGCGGACGGGAAGGGCGGAATCAAGGGCAAAAGCAAAAGCAAAAGCAAAAAGGCAGCCGGTGGCTGCCTTTTTTGCTTGTTGGGGTCAGAGCCCTTTGCTGCGCAAAGGGCTCTGACCCCAGACTTTGCTTCTGCTCACCCCTCCGCCGCGTGGAATGCTGGCTGGCACGGGTGGGTGAGGCTGACCGGGACCGTTGGCGCCATGGATGGCGCCATCGAGCCCCCAGGGACGGGTTCACGGCGTGTCCCGGGCAGTCTCACCCACCCGGGCCCTGCAGTACGCCGACATCCCGACCGGCAACGCTTTGAACCTTACAGCGCCTCGAAAATACCCGCTGCGCCCATGCCGGTGCCGATGCACATCGTCACCATGCCGTACTTCTGCTGGCGACGGCGCAGGCCGTGCAGCAGGGTTGCGGTGCGGATCGCGCCGGTCGCACCCAGCGGGTGGCCCAGGGCAATCGCGCCACCCAGCGGGTTGACCTTGTTCGGGTCCAGGCCGCAATCGCGGATCACCGCCAGCGACTGCGCGGCGAACGCTTCGTTCAGTTCAATCCAGTCCAGCTGGTCCTGGGTCAGGCCGGCCTGCTTCAGTGCCTTCGGGATCGCGGCGATCGGGCCGATGCCCATCACTTCCGGGCGCACGCCGGCTACCGAGAAGCTGACGAAACGAGCCAGCGGGGTCAGGCCGTAATCCTTGATCGCCTGTTCCGAGGCCAGCAGCACGGCACCGGCGCCGTCGCTCATCTGCGACGAGTTGCCAGCAGTGACGGTGCCGCCGAACTGGCCGTTGCGGAACACCGGGCGCAGCTTGGCCAGGCCTTCAGCCGAGGAATCCGGGCGCGGGCCTTCGTCGGTGTCGGCGATCTTGTTGCGGGTGATGATGCGCTGGCCATCGGCCAGGTCCGGCAGGTGCGAGACGATCTCGTACGGGCTGATCTCGTCCTTGAACTCGCCGTTCTGGATCGCGGCCATGGCCTTCTGGTGCGAGGCCAGGGCGAAGGCGTCCTGGTCTTCGCGCGAGACCTTCCACTCTTCAGCCACCTTTTCGGCGGTGATGCCCATGCCGTAGGCGATGGCCACGTGGTCGTTGTCGAACACGCTCGGCGCCATGGCGATCTTGTTGCCCATCATCGGCACCATCGACATCGATTCGGTGCCACCGGCCAGCATCAGGTCGGCGTTGCCCAGGCGGATCGCGTCGGCGGCCTGCGCCACGGCCTGCAGGCCGGAGGAGCAGAAGCGGTTCACGGTCTGCGCGGCGATGGTGTTGGGCAGGCCGGCCAGCAGCACGCCGATGCGCGCCACGTTCATGCCCTGCTCGGCTTCCGGCATGGCGCAGCCGATGATCGCGTCATCGATGCGGTTGACGTCCACGCCCGGGGCCTGGGCGACGACGCTGCGCAGCACGTGCGCAAGCATGTCGTCGGGGCGGGTGTTGCGGAACATGCCCTTGGGCGCCTTGCCAACCGGGGTACGGGTGGCGGCGACGATGTAGGCGTCCTGGATTTGCTTGGTCATTGCAGTGATCTCTCGAATAGGTTTTGCCGGTGTGCCCACCAAGGTGGGCACCTACCAGAGGCAGAGGGATGCCGGCCAGGGGCCGGCACCCGCCATCAATCAGTTACGCAGCGGCTTGCCGGTCTTCAGCATGTGCGCGATGCGGGCCTGGGTCTTTTCCTGCTGGGCCAGTTCGACGAAGTGCTTGCGCTCCAGGGTCAGCAGCCACTCTTCGTCCACCAGGGTGCCGCGGTCGACCTTGCCACCGCACAGCACGGTGGCGATGCGCTCGGCGATCTCGTAGTCGTACGGGCTGATGAAACGGCCTTCCAGCATGTTGACCAGCATCATCTTGAAGGTGGCGATACCCACGTCGCCGGCCACCTGGATGCGGCGTGCCGGCAGCGGCGGACGGTAGCCCGCTTCGGCCAGGGCGCGCGCTTCGGCCTTGGCGATGTGCAGGGCCTCGTAGCTGTTGAACACCACCTTGTCGGTGCTGCGCAGCAGGCCCAGTTCCTTGGCGTTGACCGCCGAGTTGGAGACCTTGGCCATCGCCACGGTTTCGAAGGTCTTCTTCAGTTCGGCGAACACGTCACCGCCCGGGCCGGCGGCCTGCGAGGCGCGCACGGCCAGTTCCTTCAGGCCACCACCGGCCGGCAGCAGGCCGACGCCGGCCTCGACCAGGCCGATGTAGCTTTCCAGGAAGGCCACGGTCTTGGCGCTGTGCATCTGGAACTCGCAGCCACCACCCAGCGCCAGGCCACGCACGGCAGCCACCACCGGCACCAGCGAGTACTTGATGCGCTGGCTGGTGCGCTGGAAGTTGGCGACCATCTCTTCGAACTGGTCGACCTTGCCGGCCTGCAGCAGGCCGAGCGCACCGGCCAGGTCCGCGCCGGCGGAGAAGGGTTCCTTCTGCTGCCAGATCACCAGGCCCTGGAAGCTCTTTTCGGCAAGTGACACGCATTCCTGCAGGCCGTCGAGCACCTGGTCGGACACGGTGTTCATCTTGGTCTTGAAGCTGACCACGGCGATGCCATCACCGTCGTGCCACATGCGCAGGCCGTCGTTCTCGAACACGGTCTCGCCCGGCGCGAACTTCTCGCCCAGCAGCGGATCGGGGAAGCGCTGGCGCTGATACACCGGCAGCGACGAGCGCGGCAGCTTGGCGTTGCGCGACGGGCTGTAGCTGCCCTCGGCGGCGTGCACGCCGTCGCGGCCATCGAACACCCAATCCGGCAGCGGGGCGTTGCTCATGCTCTTGCCGGCGACGATGTCATCAGCAATCCACTGTGCCACCTGCTTCCAGCCGGCGGCCTGCCAGGTTTCGAACGGGCCCAGCGACCAGCCGTAGCCCCAGCGGATGGCGAGGTCGACGTCGCGGGCGGTCTCGGCGATGTCGGCCAGGTGGTAGGCGCTGTAGTGGAACAGGTCGCGGAAGGTCGCCCACAGGAACTGCGCCTGCGGGTGCTGGCTCTCGCGCAGCTTGGCGAACTTCTCCGCCGGGTTCTTGATCTTCAGGATCTCGACCACTTCCGGTGCGGCGGTGCGATCAGCAGCGCGGTAGTCCTGCTTTTCCAGGTCGAGGACGACGATGTCCTTGCCGACCTTGCGGAAGATGCCGGCGCCGGTCTTCTGGCCCAGCGCGCCCTTGGCGATCAGCGCGTCCAGCCACTTCGGCGACTTGAAGAATTCATGCCACGGGTCGTTGGGCAGGGTATCGCCCATGGTCTTGATGACGTGGGCCATGGTGTCCAGGCCGACCACGTCGGAGGTGCGGTAGGTGGCCGACTTCGGGCGGCCGACCAGCGGGCCGGTCAGGCCGTCCACTTCATCGAAGCCCAGGCCGAACTGCTGGGTGTGGTGGATGGTGGACAGGATCGAGAACACGCCGATGCGGTTGCCGATGAAGTTCGGGGTGTCCTTGGCGTACACCACGCCCTTGCCCAAGGTGGTGACCAGGAATTCTTCCAGGCCTTCCAGCACGGCGGCGTCGGTGGTGGTGGCCGGGATCAGCTCGGCCAGGTGCATGTAGCGCGGCGGGTTGAAGAAATGCACGCCGCAGAAGCGGTGGCGCAGCTGCTCGGGCAGCACGTCGGCCAGCTTGTTGATGCCCAGGCCCGAGGTGTTGGAGGCCAGCACCGCGTGGTCGGCCACGAACGGCGCGATCTTCTTGTACAGGTCCTGCTTCCAGTCCATGCGCTCGGCGATGGCCTCGATGATCAGGTCGCAGTCCTTCAGCTGCTCCAGGCCGGACTCGTAGTTGGCCGGGGTGATGGCTTCGGCCAGCGACTTGCTGGCCAGCGGCGCCGGGCTCAGCTTGCCCAGGTTGGCGATCGCCTTCAGCACGATGCCGTCGGCCGGGCCTTCCTTGGCGGGCAGGTCGAACAGCACGGTGTCGACGCCAGCGTTGGTGAGGTGGGCGGCGATCTGGGCACCCATGACGCCGGCACCCAGCACGGCGGCGCGGCGGACTAGCAGGGAATTGGACATGGTGTAGGGCCTTTGTTGGTCAGCAGTTACTGGGTGGAATCAAAGGGAAGCGGGCAGGGCGCTGGCGCGTGCGGCGGCGCGGAACCCGGCTTCGGCGAAATGGATCAGTTCGCGGGCGGCATGGGCACGATGCGCCGCTTCGGTGACACCGGCGGGACGCTTGATCAGCCCGAAGTCGGCCATGGCATAGGTGAGCGAGCCGGCCAGGAAGTCCAGGCGCCAGTACAGCTCTTCCTTGCTCAGGTCAGGCGCGCATTCGGCAATCGCCTTGCCGAACGCACGCAGCACGTGACCGTAGTGGTCGGACAGGAACTTGCGCAGGTTGTCGTTCTTCTCTGCGTAGGCGCGGGCGATCACGCGCACGAAGGCGCCGCCGTTCTGGCGGTCCTGGGCCAGCGCCAGTGCCGGCTCGACGAAGGCGGCCAGCACCGGGCGCAGCTGCCCGGGGTGTTCGCTGCGGGCGCGCTCGAGCTGCGCCAGGCGCGCGCCGGTCATCTCGTCCATGCGGCGGCGGAACACCTCGTTGACCAGGTTTTCCTTGGAGCCGAAGTGGTAGTTGACCGCAGCGATGTTGACGTCGGCCTGGCTGGTCACCTGGCGCAGCGAAGTGCCGGCGAAGCCGTGCTGTGCGAACAGCTCCTCGGCCGCGCCGAGGATCCGGTCCTTGGTCGAGAAGTGGGCGGGTTTGGCCATCGGTGGGCGGACCTTAATCAAACGATTGTTTGATACTAGGACCAGACGGTAGCGTATGACATTTTGCAGTGCAGCAAAAATGCCCGGACCGGTCAGATTTCACTCAGGTGGGTGAATGGGCGCAAAGGGTAGTGCCGGCCGCTGGCCGGCAACCGCAGGCAGCCCGTGGGGCGCCAGCCTGCCGGCCAGCGGCCGGCACTACCACCCTGCCGCTTTATCTTTTACAATTCGCCTACGTTTATCAGGCTAAGCCCGCGTCCCGACGCGGGTTTTTTTCATGTTACCCTTCGGGCCATCAGCGGCCCGATTCCATTGGAGACATCCCATGGCGCTGGAGCGCACCCTTTCGATCATCAAGCCGGACGCCGTTGCCAAGAACGTCATCGGCGAAATCTACGCCCGCTTCGAGAAGGCCGGCCTGAAGGTCGTGGCCGCCAAGTACAAGCAGCTGTCGCGCCGTGAAGCCGAAGGCTTCTACGCCGTGCACCGCGAGCGTCCGTTCTTCAACGCGCTGGTCGAGTTCATGATCTCCGGCCCGGTGATGATCCAGGCCCTGGAAGGCGAGAACGCCGTCCTGGCCCACCGCGACCTGCTGGGCGCCACCAACCCGAAGGAAGCCGCTGCGGGCACCATCCGCGCCGACTTCGCCGAATCCATCGATGCCAACGCCGCCCACGGCTCGGACTCGGTCGAGAATGCCGCGATTGAAATCGCCTACTTCTTCGCCGCCACCGAAGTCGTTTCGCGCTGAGAGTAATGCCGTGAACGAGGTCGTACAGTCCCCCGCCATCCAGCCGCTGCCGAAGTCGGCACCCACGGCTGGCAAGCAGAACCTGCTCGACCTCGATCGCGCGGGCCTGGAGAAGTTTTTCGTCGAGGTTCTCGGCGAGAAGAAGTTCCGTGCCCATCAGGTGATGAAGTGGATCCACCATCGCTACGTCACCGACTTCGATGAAATGACCGACCTCGGCAAGGTCCTGCGCGCCAAGCTGCAGGCCCATGCCGAGGTGCTGGTTCCCAACATCGTGTTCGACAAGCCCTCTGCCGACGGCACCCACAAGTGGCTGCTGGCGATGGGCGTGGATGGCAAGAACGCCATCGAGACCGTGTACATCCCGGACAAGACCCGCGGCACGCTGTGCGTGTCCTCGCAGGTCGGTTGCGGCCTGAACTGCACGTTCTGCTCCACCGCCACCCAGGGCTTCAACCGCAACCTGACCACCGCCGAGATCATCGGCCAGGTGTGGGTTGCCGCACGCCACCTGGGCAACGTGCCGCACCAGATGCGCCGCCTCACCAACGTGGTGATGATGGGCATGGGCGAGCCGCTGATGAATTTCGACAACGTCGTGCGCGCCATGAGCGTGATGCGCGACGACCTGGGCTACGGCCTGGCCAACAAGCGCGTGACCCTGTCGACCTCCGGCCTGGTGCCGCAGATCGACCGCCTGTCTGCCGAAAGCGACGTGTCGCTGGCGGTGTCGCTGCATGCGCCGAACGATGCGCTGCGCGAGACCCTGGTGCCGCTCAACAAGAAGTACCCGATCGCCGAGCTGATGGCCTCGTGCGCACGTTACCTGCGCGCCAACAAGCGCCGTGAATCGGTCACCTTCGAATACACCCTGATGAAGGGCATCAACGACAAGCCCGAGCATGCCCGCGAGCTGGCCCGCCTGATGCGGCAGTTCGACAACGCGGTGCAGGCCAAGGATTCGGGCAAGGTCAACCTGATTCCCTTCAACCCGTTCCCGGGTACCCGCTACGAGCGTTCGGAAGAAGCGCACATCCGTGCCTTCCAGAAGATCCTGCTCGACAGCAACGTGCTGACCATGGTCCGCCGCACCCGTGGCGACGACATCGACGCCGCCTGTGGCCAGCTCAAGGGCCAGGTGATGGACCGCACCCGCCGCCAGGCGGAGTTCAACAAGACGCTGCAGGCGGGGAAGGGGAGCGATGCCGCGGCCTGACCGCCTCTGGCTGGTTCTGTTCGCAGGCATGCTGGCCGTTGCGGTCGGCGGCTGCAAATCCCATCCCAAGGCCCGGCTGGGCCCCAGCGAGGCGCCGGTCTACTCGGTCCGTGATCCGGACAGCGTGCGGCGCCAGGTGCGCCTGCAGGACCTGCTGGCCCTGGCCGCCCGCGACATGCAGGTGGGCAACCTCGATGCGGCCGAGCGCAAGGCGCGCGAGGCGCTGAAGCTGGCCCCCGAGTCGCCCGATGCGCTGGTGCTGCTGGCCGGCATCGACGAGCGCCGTGGCCGGACCCAGCAGGCTGGCGAGAGCTTCCGCAGGGCTGCCGAGCAGGCACCGCAGCGCGGGGACATTCTCAATAATTACGGCGCGTGGCTGTGCCAGCAGGGCCGGCCGGCCGAGTCGCTGGTCTGGTTCGATCGTGCGCTGCAGGCGCCGGGCTACGCCACGCCGGCCGAGTCCCAGGCCAATGCCGGGGGCTGTGCGCTGGATGCCGGCCAGTTCGAACGTGCCGAGCGCGACCTGCGTGCGGCGCTGGCAACGCTGCCGGGAAACCCGGTCGCGCTGGAGGCGATGGCCCAGCTCAGCTTCCGCCAGGGCCGCTTCATGGAGGCCCGGGCCTTCGCCGAACGTAGGATTGCGGCTGCACCCGCAACGCGTTCCGTGTTACAACTTGCGTCTCAAATCGAAGCGCGGCTGGGAGATCGGGCGGCATCTGACCGCTATCTTCAGCGCATTCGACAGGAATTTCCGCAGGAAGCGGGCTCCTAACTCCAGGGTTGATGCATTGTGATTGATGACCAGACTGTGAGCGCTCTCGAGACTGCGGCCGGCTGCGGCAGCCGCCTGCGCCAGGCCCGCGAGGCGGCCGGACTGACCCTCGAAGATGTCGGCTCGCGCCTGCGCATGCCGGTCCAGGTGGTCAAGTCGCTGGAAGAGGAGCAATGGCAGAAGCTGGGGGCGCCGGTGTTCGTGCGCGGCCAGCTGCGCAGCTACGCGCGCCTGCTGGACGTGGATGTGAGCCAGCTGCTGGAGCAGGCCCAGGTCGGCCCGGTGGTTCCGCCCACCCTGGTCAGCCATACCCATACCCCGCGTGCGCGCCGCATTGCCGAGAATCTCGGCCGTCGCGTGCTGTATGTCGGTATCACCGCGGTGCTGGCGGTGCCGGTGTGGTTCGCCACCCGTGGTCATTTTGATGGCAGTGCGACGCCGTCGCCGAACACCGCTTCGCTGGACGCGATCCCGGCCGCTGTGCCGGTGACCCCGTCTGCCGCGGGCGTCGAGCCGGCCGCCGTGGCTGACGTGGCGAGCGCCCCGGCCAGCAAGCCGGCCGCCACCCCGTACGTAGCCTCGCTGGCCCCGGTGCCGCGTTCAGCCCCGGCACCGGCGGCTGCCGCCAACACGCTGGACATGCAGTTCAGCGGCGACAGCTGGGTCGATATCGGCGGCCCGGACGGCGCTACCGTCGAGAAGGCGCTGATCAAATCCGGCGAGAGCCGCAGCTTCACGCCGGGCCAGGTGACCCGGGTGACCCTGGGCAACGCCTCGGCGGTCCAGGTTCAGCAGAACGGCGCTATCGTCGATCTGACCCCCTACCAGCGAGCCAACGTGGCACGCTTTCAGGTATCCTCTGAAGGCTCCGTAGTCCCGGTTTCGCACTGAGGCGCGGTTTCACCACCTTCGATTAATCCCAATGGTCCCTCCCGATGGGCGGGGCGAGAGTACGCATGGCGATCGACGATCTGCTCGACGAGCACGAACAAAGTGAACGCGTCCGCAGCTGGCTGCGGAAGAATGGCGCCAGCATCCTCGGTGGCGTAGTCATCGCCATCGGTGCCATTGCCGGCTGGCAGTGGTACCAGAAGGATCAGGGCGGCAAGCTGGCCTCGGCCAATGTCGAGTACCAGAAGGCGCTCGTTGGCCTGCAGCAGAACAAGCTCGACGACGCCTCCAAGGCGGTCAAGGCGCTCGAAGCCGGCCCGTCCAGCATCTACGGCGACCTCGCGGCGCTGCAGCTGGCCAAGGCCCAGGTCGACGCCGGCAAGAACGAAGAAGCCCTGGCCACCCTGCGCGGCGTGAAGGTCGAAGGTGACCTGCAGCGCGTGGTCGACCAGCGTGTGGCCCGCCTGCTGGTGGCCACCGGCAAGAGTGACGAGGCGATCAAGCTGCTGGGCAGCGCCACCGACAGCAGCAGCCTGGAAATCCATGGCGACGCGCTGATGGCGCAGGGCAAGCGTGACGACGCCCGTGCACAGTACGAGAAAGCGCTGAAGTCGCTGGACGTGGCAGCGCCGCAGCGGCGCCTGCTGGAAACCAAGGTTATGGACGCCGGCGGCACCGTTGCCGCCCCTGCGGAGTCGGTTTGATGAGTCAGAAGGTCATGATCACCCGCGTCGCCACCGTGCTCTTGATGGGCATGGCCCTGACCGGCTGCAGCACCGTGAAGGGCTGGTTCGCCGGCAAGGACGCGGCCGCGAAGAAGGCACAGGAACCGGCTGAGCTGGTCAAGTTCGAGCCGACCGTGAAGGTCAACAAGGCCTGGTCGGTCAACCTCGGCAAGGGCGAGCGCCGCATCGGCGTGCGCCAGGGCCCGGCCGTGGCCAACGGCCACGTGTTCGCTGCGGCACTCACCGGTGGCGTGCACGCCATCGACCTGCAGACCGGCAAGAAGGTCTGGACCTGGGAGCCGAAGAAAGAAAAGAAGAAGGCCAAGCTGCGCCTGTCCGGCGGCCCGGGGGTCGGTGAGAACCTGGTCGTGATCGGCACGCTCGATGGCCAGGTCATCGCCCTGGACATCAACGACGGCAGCGAGAAGTGGCGCGCCCGTGTTCCGGGTGAAGTCATCGCCGCGCCGGCCATCGCCCAGGGCGCGGTCTACGTGCGCAGCAATGACGGCCGCATCACCGCATTCGATGCCGGCAACGGCACCCAGAAGTGGTTCAACCCGAGCGAGCTGCCGGCGCTGACCGTGCGTGGCAACGCGCCGGTGGTGACCGGCCCGGGCGTGCTGTTCATCGGCAAGGACGAGGGCGCGGTTGCCGCCCTGGCCCAGCAGGATGGCCGCACCCTGTGGGAACAGAATGTGGGCAACGGTGAAGGCCGTACCGAGCTGGAGCGCATGGCCGATGTCGACGGTGCGCCGGTGCTGGATGGCAACACCCTGTTCGTGAGCAGCTTCAAGAACCAGACGATGGCCATCGAAGGCCCGACCGGTCGCCCGCTGTGGGCGCGCGACCATGGCGGTGCCGGTGGCGTGGCGGTCTCGTCTGGCAATGTGTTCGTCACCGACAACAAGGGCGGCGTGTTCGGCCTGGACAAGGCCAGCGGTGCGGCGATGTGGTCGCAGACCGCACTGGCCCGTCGCTCGCTGACCGGCCCGGCACTGCACGGCGACTACGTCGTGGTCGGCGACTACAAGGGATACGTGCACTGGCTGCAGACCTCCGATGGTGCGATGGCGGCACGGGCAAAGAGCGGCGGTGACGCCCTGCTGGCCCAGCCAATCGTCGTAGACGGGGTGCTGCTGGTGCAGAACGTTGATGGCAAGCTGACCGCCTTCCGGTTGGCAAATTAAAAATTGGAGTAATCGCGATGCTGCCTTTGGTCGCCCTGGTTGGACGGCCGAATGTCGGCAAGTCGACTATTTTCAATGCGCTTACGCGCACCCGTGACGCGCTGGTCCATGACCAGCCCGGCGTCACCCGCGACCGCAACTACGGTGTCTGCCGTCTGGACGAGGACAATCATTTCCTCGTCGTCGACACCGGCGGTATCGCGGAAGAGGAAGAGGGTCTGGCAGGGGCTACCACCCGCCAGGCCCGTGCCGCTGCGGCGGAAGCCGACCTGATCCTGTTCGTGGTCGATGCCCGTGAGGGTACCTCGGCGATGGACGACGAGATCCTGGCCTGGCTGCGCAAGCTGTCGCGCCCGACGCTGCTGCTGATCAACAAGATCGACGGCACCGACGAGGACACCGTGCGTTCGGAGTTCGCCCGTTACGGCTTCGGCGAGATGCTGACCGTGTCGGCCGCGCACCGCCAGGGTCTGGACGACCTGCTGGACGAAGTGGTCCAGCGCCTGCCGGAAGAAGGCAGCGGCGAAGAGCTGGACAACGATCCGAACCGCATCCGCATCGCCTTCGTCGGCCGCCCGAACGTGGGCAAGTCCACCCTGGTCAACCGCATCCTCGGCGAGGAGCGCATGATCGCCTCCGACGTGCCGGGCACCACCCGCGACTCGATCGCAGTGGACCTGGAGCGTGATGGCCGCGAGTACCGCCTGATCGACACCGCCGGCCTGCGCCGTCGTTCGCGTGTGGACGAGGTCGTCGAGAAGTTCTCGGTGGTCAAGACCATGCAGTCGATCGAGCAGTGCCAGGTGGCCGTGCTGATGCTCGACGCCACCGAAGGCGTGACCGACCAGGACGCCACCGTGCTCGGTGCCGTGCTCGATGCCGGCCGCGCGCTGGTGATCGCCATCAACAAGTGGGATGGCCTGACCGAGTACCAGCGCGAGCAGGCGGAAACCATGCTGTCGCTGAAGCTGGGCTTCGTGCCGTGGGCCGAGTCCGTGCGCATCTCGGCCAAGCATGGCTCGGGCCTGCGTGAGCTGTTCCGTGCGGTGCACCGCGCGCACGAATCGGCGAACAAGACCTTCACCACCAGCGAAGTGAACAAGGCGCTGGAAGTGGCGTACGAGACCAACCCGCCGCCGACCATCCGCGGCCACGTCTCCAAGCTGCGTTACGTGCACCCGGCCGGGGCAAACCCGCCGACCTTCATCGTGCACGGCACGCGCCTGAAGGAACTGCAGGAATCGTACAAGCGCTACCTGGAGAACTTCTTCCGCAAGCGCTTCAAGCTGATCGGCACCCCGGTGAGCTTCATCTTCCGCGAGGGTACCAACCCGTATGAGGGCAAGAAGAACGTCCTCACCGAGCGGCAGGTCAAGGCCAAGCGGCGCTTGATGAAGCACGTCAAGGGCAAGTGATGCAGAGAAAGGCGGCCGCAGGGCCGCCTTTTTCGTTTGTGGTAGTGCCGGCCGCTGGCCGACAACCCCCGTGTTCGCAGATACCGGTCGACGCGGTCCGGCGCCCCGTGCCCGACAATGCGGCCATGAGCATCGAAGAGATTCCCCCGCGCAGGCGCGTGAGCGCCTGGCCTGAGGCGCTGTGCTGATTGATGTGCGCTGGGCGGTCGCTGGGGGACCTACCTCGATGTGGAACTCGACGAGGGGACCTTTCAGCGACGGGATTTGGGCATGGACGCTTCTTTAGGGCCAGGACTGGATTCGACTTATGCAATTCCTTCTGTCATCTGCCTGGCTGAGGCCAGCACGAATTCATCCTGATAATGACCAGCGGCAACGGAGAGTCCAACCGGGCAATTGTCGACAGTCAGCAACGGCATGGAAATCTCGGGCAGCCGCGCGACACCGGAAAAGGCGGTGATCGCCATTGTCCTATCGTAGAAGTCCAGCACGGCTTCCAGCGTCGTCAGCGATCCCTTGAGAGGGGCAATGACAGGCGTCGTGGGGAAGCAGATGACGGTTTCGGGCATGAGGAAAGCATTGATCCTCTCGAAGAACCATTCGCAGCGGGTGATGCTGTCGAGTGCGGTAAGCCGGTCGAACGATTGCACATTTCCATACGCCATGGAGAAGGCAAAGCCAAGCTCGGGCTTGTGTGTTTCGATCCAGCTGCCAACCGTGCTCTGGAATTCGGCCGTCTGCAGATTCCGAAGCGCCTTCACATTGCAATCGACTAGCGGAACGTCCGCGCCGACGATCTGCGAGAAGCGGACTGTCTCCGGCTCGATGCCTGTGCGGGTGGCGATCGCCTGCAAGGCGGCCTCCGCCTGGTTTCTCACTGCTTCGTCAGCAATGTCCAGCGCATCGGCGAGGACCAGGATACGTCGCAGCGGCGCCGGCTGGCTTGAGCTGCTGCGCAGCAAAACCCGTGTCGCTGCATCAAGCAGGTTCAATGATGCGGCAACGACGCCCACCGTGCTGACGCTCGGCATGAAGGGCAGCACGCCGGCTTCGGAAATCCGATGCAGGGATGGGCGCATGCCCCAAATACCGCACAGGCTCGCAGGAACACGGATTGAGCCGCCCGAATCGGTGCCGATGGAGAAATCGGCCACGCCATTGGCGACCGACGCTGCCGATCCACTTGAAGAGCCGCCGGGAATGCGATCTGGAGCCCTGGCATTCACCGGCGTGCCGAAGAATTGGCTTTCGCCGTCGAGGCTATACGTGAATTCGTCCGCGACGACCTTACCCACGCAGCGCGCGCCCGCAGCCAATACCTGATCGACGCAAAGCGCATTGAGCTTCGGCGCAGGATGCCTGGCCCGCCAAGCGGGGCTGCCATAGGAGGTCTTATGACCCGCCAGATCGATATTGTCCTTCACCGTGAAGGTTGTTCCCTCCAAAGGCCCGGCTCCAAGCGGTGCTATGTCGGTCCTTTCGACGATCGAGCCGGACGGATCATCAGGGTAACTACTGTGCATGCTCATCTCGTGGTCGGTTCCGAAGCGTTGTGGCGATTGTCCGTGCGAACATCGGCCTAATAGTATGAAACCCGAACGCTGCTGTTGCGGGCGCGCTGGGCGTGCCAGCCAGGCATGGGTTTGGTTCTCGATGTCTCGATCATGGCGGACTGCTGCGACGTGCGCGGCAATGCGGCAACGCGCATGGGATGCCTCGGCCGCGCCGCGATGTTGAAGCCGGTTGCACCTGGCTTGTAGCGGGGATCGATTCCGGCAGCTGCACCTGCCCCGTGATGCTTGCCCAGACCAGGGTCGTACCCAGTGCACCTGCCAGGTACGCCACCGACACCGCCCCGATCAGCAGGCCCGCGGCATGCTCCAGCCATGGAAGCAATCGGCAACACCCCTGTGCCCTGCGCGGATGGCTGCCGAGCCACGCCATCAGCAGGCCGAGCGACAGCGCGACGCCGCTCAGGCCGGCCACGTAAGCGGCCTTGGTGCCAGTGTCGGCAACGAGGCCGGTAAGCAGGGCAGCCAACGCGAACTGCAGCATCCAGTTGCTGGTGCTGGCGAGCGCCAACAGGCATCCAGCCTCGGCGTGCGGCCAACGGGAGCGGGCCCTCAGGCCCCAGGGCATCTGCAGGGAAAGCGGAGAGAGGGTGGTCAGCCCGGCATCGCGCAGGCACATGCCCGCCAGGCGCAGCAGCAGGAGGCAGCCCGTGCACTGCATCGCCAGCGTCCACAGGCCGCGGTTTCCCACCATGGCCGCTGCAACGAAAGCCGTGGCGCAGATGACGCCCGTACCGGTGGCGATACCGAACGACGCGGCCATGGCGGCGTGCCCGCCCGCGCCCATTGCGGTGCGCAGGATCTTCGCGTGATTGGAAGCAGGCAGGAGCATGGCGAAGCCGTACAGCACCGCGACGATGAAGAACTGCTGCACGTAAACCTGCCACCGACCTACAGAAAGTGCCGAGTGTGGGCTGGTGCGGACGCGCGGTATTGAACGCTATTGCGACAGGCGCGAATCGCCGGCATCAGCCCACCCACAGCGACACGACGATCCATAGCGCCAGCGCAATCATCAGGAGCCCTGCGGCGCGCTCCAGCCAGGGCAGGGCGCGTGCGAATCGGCCCAGCACCCACGGGTGGCCGACCAGCGCGGCTACCAGCAGATCCCATAGCAGGACGATGCCGAACATCCACGCGCCATAGAAGAACTTTGTTGCGGCGCTGGCCTGCGGGCCGTTGAGCATTGCCGCCAACGTTGCGTAGAACAGCGCATTCTTCGGGTTCAGCAGCGCAGACAGGGCGCCCAGCCCTGCCGCCTTCCACCATCCGTGGGCACCGTCCGCTCGCGATCCGGCGGCAGCGTCAGTTGCCTGCAGCGTCGTCGAACCCGCATGGCGCAGGAACAGCGTGCCGAGGTACAGCAGGAACCCGCAGCCCGCCAACTGCACCGCAATGAACCCTGCGCTGCCCGCGCGCAGCATGGCCATTCCAGTGAAAGCCGCCACGATGAAGACGCCGTTGCCAACGGCGATGCCTGCGCAGGCGCCACTGGCGGTGCGCCAGCCAGAGGTGATCGCGGTGCGTGCAACGAGGAAGAAATCGAGACCGGGTGATAGCAGGGCGAGAAAATGAACGGTGGCGATGATCAGGAACTGTTCCATCGGGTCCGGCGGCGGCTGGCTGGGGCGCCAGTCTGGGGATGTGCCGCGCGGTGGTATTGAACGTTATTGCGGGCTCAACGCCGGTACTGGCCCGGGGTCGCACCGGCGTGGGCCTTGAAGACCCGCTGGAAATGACTCTGGTCGGCAAAGCCCAGTGCATGCGCGACCACGGCCAGCGCTTCGCCTTCGCATAGCCGCCGACGCGCCTCCTGGATGCGTTGGTCGATCTGCCAGGCGTGTGGGGTCAGGCCCGTGGCACGTCGGAAGGCGCGGATCAGCTGGTAGCGGCTCATGCCTGCCAGCGATGCGAGCTCCTGCAGGGCCGGGGTGTGTTCGAGCCGCTGGCGCAGAACGTCCATCACCGGTTGCAGCCGCTGCTGTAGTGCGGCGTCTTCAGGCGGGCCGGCGACGGCTACACCATCGTGTTCATCAAGATCGCCGACGAACGCGATCAGGGCCGCTTCCTTGACGCTGACCGGATCGTCGGAGAACAGCGTCTCGTTGAGCTGGCAGTACTGCTGGTAGCGCAGGTGATGGTTGGAAATCCGGATGGGTTCCTGCTGCCAGTCGGGTCCGGGCAGGCCGTCATACTCGGCGCGGACTTCGGCCATCCAGCGCGCATCCAGGTGCAACATCTGGTAGCTCCAGACCTGGCCGGGCAGGGGGTTGCAGGCATGCACGCGGCCTGCGGGTACGCCGACCAGATTGCCGGGCTGCAGCAGACGCGGCCCTTTCGCGGCGCCGGTGAACAGGCTGCTGCCGGCGTCCACGGCGCCGATCGAGAAGGTGTCATGGCTGTGCGGGCGATGGCAGGCGCGGCTGTCGCACGCCCGTCGGCTTTCGACGAAGGGCATGCGCGGGTCACGCCAGAATTCGGTGGCAGAGCGCATGCAGCGGTTCCGGGATGGAGGGAGCAACGCCCGCATGGTGCCATGTTCGGGGCAAGGCGCGTCGAGGGTGTCTGCGCGATAATGCGGCCATGAGCATCCAAGAGCTTTCCCCCGCGCAGGCACGCGAGCGCCTGACCCATGGCGCGGTGCTGATCGATGTGCGCGAGGCGCACGAGCGGGCCGGCGGGATGGCCGAGGGCGCGCGCGGCGTGGCCAAGGGCGAGCTGCAGGCCGACCCGGCCGCACACCTGCCACGGCACGACCAGGAGATCCTGCTGATCTGCCAGAGCGGCAAGCGCTCGGCCGATGCCGCGCAGTTCCTGCTGCAGGCCGGCTACACCCACGTCGCTTCCGTGACGGGGGGTACCGTGGCCTGGCGTGAGCAGTCGCTGCCGCTGGTGCAGCCGCTGGCCAGCGCCGCCGACCGCGATTTCTACGACCGCTATTCGCGCCACCTGCTGCTGCCCCAGGTGGGTGAGGCCGGCCAGCGCACGCTGCAGCAGTCGCGCGTGCTGGTGCTGGGCGCAGGTGGGCTGGGCGCCCCGGCCGGCTTCTATCTGGCTGCGGCCGGGGTAGGGCACCTGCGCTTCGCCGACCATGACCGCGTGGAGCGCAGCAACCTGCACCGGCAGATCGTGCATACCGAGGCCAGCGTCGGCCAGCTCAAGGTCGATTCCGCGCGCGAGCGGCTGCTGGCGCTGAACCCGTCGATCGAGGTCGAGGCGGTGCCGGAGCGGGTCACCTCCGAGAACGTGGATGCGCTGCTGGAGGGCGTGGATGTGGTGCTGGATGGGTCTGACAACTTCCCGCTGCGCTACCTGCTCAACGACGCCTGCATCAAGCACGCCAAGCCGCTGGTGTACGCCGCGATCGAGCGCTTTGACGGCCAGGTAAGCGTGTTTGACGCCGGCCGCCAGCGTGGCGTGGCGCCGTGCTACCGCTGTCTGTTTCCGGAGCCGCCGCCGCCGGAGTTCGCGCCGAACTGTTCCGAGGCCGGCGTGCTGGGGGTGCTGCCTGGCCTGGCCGGTG
The DNA here is from genome assembly GCF_056486185.1 of Stenotrophomonas sp. 28608_Sma. Classification (NCBI taxonomy): domain Bacteria; kingdom Pseudomonadati; phylum Pseudomonadota; class Gammaproteobacteria; order Lysobacterales; family Lysobacteraceae; genus Stenotrophomonas; species Stenotrophomonas sp. 28608_Sma. The sequence goes on from NZ_CM151308.1 coordinate 2,049,189, forward strand.
TGCTGCAGGCCACCGAGGTGCTGAAGCTGCTGCTGGGCATCGGCGAGCCGCTGGTGGGGCGCCTGCTGCGCTTCGATGCGCTGGGCATGCGCTTCCGCGAGACCGGCATCCGGCCGGACCCGCATTGCCCGGTGTGCGCGCCAGGCGTGCCGTTCCCGGGGTATATCGATTACGCCGCGTTTTGCCGGGGCGGGTGAGGCTGGCCGGGGAGTGGATTGGTAGATGCCGACCTTGGTCGGCGCTCTTGTGCCAACCAAGGTTGGCACCTACCGAAGCGGGTGTATGGTTGGCGCCCGCCGATGCGCATGCATGGTTGGCACCCATCGGCACGCATGCATGGTTTCGGAATCCGGCATCCGGCCGGACCCGCATTGCCCGGTGTGCGCGCCGGGCGTGTCGTTCCCGGGGTATATCGATTACGCGGCGTTTTGCCGGGGTGGGTGAGGCTGGCCGGGGAATGCGTTGGTAGATGCCGACCTTGGTCGGCGTTTTCGTGCCAACCAAGGTTGGCACCTACCGAAGCGGGTGCATGGTTGGCGCCCGCCGATGCGCATGCATGGTTGGCACCCATCGGCGCGCATGCATGGTTTCGGGATGATGATGGGGGCGCTCCCTTCATCGTTCCACCTCCAAGACAATCCGGCGCAACATGCGTGCTATTGCCGTCATCGGCATTGCTCTATTGTTGAACCCGATTCTGGATCTTGGGGAAAACACCGCATGGCGGTAGAAGCAGCGACCAGCGAGCTGGTCAAGGTCGTGGCCCTGTTGGGCGCGGCGGTGGTGATGGTGCCGTTGTTCCGCCGGGCCGGCCTGGGCTCGGTGCTGGGCTACTTCGCTGCCGGCCTGGCGATCGGACCGTTCGGGCTGGGCTGGTTCTCCGACCCGCAGGCCATCCTGCATACCGCCGAGCTCGGCGTGGTGATGTTCCTGTTCGTGATCGGCCTGGAGATGCGGCCCTCGCACCTGTGGAGCCTGCGCAAGGAGATCTTCGGGCTGGGTACGCTGCAGATCGTCACCTGTGCGGTGGTGCTGACCAGTATCGCCAAGCTGTTCGGCCTGCCATGGCAGGTGGCCTTCATCGGTGCCACCGGCTTCGTGCTGACCTCCACCGCGGTGGTGATGCAGCTGCTGGCCGAGCGTGGTGACATCGCGCTGCCGTCGGGGCAGAAGATCGTCTCCATCCTGCTGTTCGAAGACCTGCTGATTGTGCCGCTGCTGGCGCTGGTGGCCTGGATGGGCCCGAGCGCGGGCAGTGCTGATGGCGAAGGCTCGCGCTGGCTGTCGGTGGCGATTGGTGTTGGTGCCATCGTCGGCCTGGTGCTGGTTGGCCGCTTCCTGCTCAATCCGCTGTTCCGCGTGCTGGCCGAATCGAAGGCGCGCGAGGTGATGACCGCCGCCGCGCTGCTGGTGGTGCTGGGCGCGGCGCTGCTGATGCAGCTGTCCGGCCTGTCGATGGCGATGGGCGCGTTCCTCGCCGGTGTGCTGCTGAGCGAGTCGACCTTCCGGCACCAGATTGAAGCGGACATCGAGCCGTTCCGCGGCATCCTGCTCGGCCTGTTCTTCCTCAGCGTCGGCATGGCGCTGGACCTGAGCGTGGTGGCCGCGCACTGGCAGCTGATCCTCGGCCTGGTGTTGGCGCTGATGGCGGCCAAGGCACTGTGCATCTACGTGGTGGCGCGCATCATGGGCAGCGACCACGCGCAGGCGCTGGACCGTGGCGTGCTGATGGCGCAGGGCGGCGAGTTCGCCTTCGTGCTGTTCTCCGCCGCCGCATCGGCCGGCGTGATCGACCTGGAGATCAATGCCAACTTCACCGCCGTGGTGGTGCTGTCGATGGCGCTGACCCCGCTGGTGGTACTGGTCTACAAGCGCATCGCACCGAAGCCGACGGTGAACATGGACGGCGTGGACGAGGCCGATGGCCTGTCCGGCAGCGTGCTGCTGATCGGCTTCGGCCGCTTCGGCCAGGTTGCCAGCCAGTCGCTGCTGGCGCGCGACGTGGACGTGACCATCATCGACAACGATGTGGAGATGATCCAGAGCGCGGCGCGCTTCGGTTTCAAGATCTACTACGGCGACGGCACGCGTCTGGATGTATTGCATGCCTCCGGTGCAGCGACTGCGCGTGCGATTGCAGTGTGCGTGGACAAGGCCGATGCCGCCGACCGCATCGTGGAACTGGTGGCGCATGAGTTCCCGCAGGCCAAGCTGATGGTGCGTTCGTTCGACCGCGAGCATTCGCTGCGGTTGATACATGCCGGTGTCGATTTCCAGATCCGCGAGACGTTTGAATCGGCAGTCCTGTTCGGCCAGGCCGCGCTGGTGGAACTGGGTGCGGACGAAGACGATGCGGTGGAGATTGCCGAGCAGATCCGCCGCCGCGACGCCGAGCGCTTCGAGCTGGAGATTGCCGGCGGTGGCTTGAATGCCGGCGCGCGGATGATCTACGGCAACAGCCCGCAGGGCGTACCGACGCCGACGCCGTTCACCGCGCCGAAGCGGGAGAGCAAGACGCTGAATCCGCAGGATGTGCCGGAAGAGGAAGAGTAGCCCCGGTAGTGCCGGCCGCTGGCCGGCAACCTCAGCGCACCATCCGTCGGTAGTGCCGGCCGCTGGCCGGCAGATGCGGAAACGTTCAGACGTCATGAGGTTGCCGGCCAGCGGCCGGCACTACCGGAGGTTGGCAATTTGCGTAACCCCGGGGTCAGAGCCCTTTGCCTGCGGCAAAGGCATCCGACCCCATCGGGATCCATTCCGCGGTGGGCGAGGGGGCCTGAATCGGGGACAATAGCGTCCCCGCCGCCCCACGCCTGCTCCCGATGACCGATTCCGCCCCCCAGCTTCCTGCCCGCATCCTTGATGGCCGCCGCATCGCCGAGGACCTGCTCGACAGCCTGAAGGTGCGCGTCGACGCCCGCGTGGCCGCCGGTGGCAGCCGCCCGGGCCTGGCCGTGGTGCTGGTCGGTGGCGACCCGGCCTCGACCGTCTACGTGCGCAACAAGCGCCGTGCCGCCGAGAAGGTCGGCATCGAAGCGCATGACTACGATCTGCCGGCCGGTACCACCGAGGCCGAACTGCTCGACCTGATCGACCAGCTCAACGCCGATCCGAAGATCAACGGCATCCTGATCCAGCTGCCCCTGCCGGGCATCCCCGACGCGCGCCGCCTGATCCAGCGCATCGACCCGCGCAAGGACGTGGACGGCTTCCACCCGGAAAACGTCGGCCACTTGGCCCTGCGCGAGTTCGGCCTGCGCCCGTGCACCCCGCGCGGCATCACCACGCTGCTGGGGCACACCGACCAGCCGGTGCGCGGCCGCAACGCCACCATCGTGGGCGTGAGCAACCACGTTGGCCGCCCGATGGGCCTGGAGCTGCTGATTGCCGGCTGCACCGTGACCAGCTGCCACAAGTTCACCCCCAAGGACGTGCTGGAACAGGCCGTGCGCAACGCCGACATCCTGGTGGTGGCGGTGGGCCGCCCCGGCATCGTGCCGGGCGAGTGGGTGAAGCCGGGCGCGGTGGTGATCGATGTCGGTATCAACCGGTTGGATGACGGCCGGCTGGTGGGTGATGTCGGGTTTGAGGCCGCTGCCCAGCGGGCGAGCTGGATCACCCCGGTGCCGGGTGGCGTGGGCCCGATGACCGTGGCCACGCTGATGCAGAACACCCTGGAAGCCGCGGAAGCGCTGAGCTGACCTGCTGTTGGGGAGATCTGCCTTCGGTGGGTGCCGACCGTTGGTCGGCACAATGCTGGGGCACGCCGGTGACCCGCTCCTGGTAGGTGCCAACCTTGGTTGGCACACATCCATCGGGGCCATCGGCCCATCTGGGGTCCAGGTGCCGGATGGGCCGTGCCAACCAAGGTTGGCACCTACCAAAGGCGGTATGCGCCCACCCGGATGGCCCCCTGAACCAATCACCGCCCGCGCGACACTGCGTCGCATCTACCCCCTGCCACACGGCGCGAAAACAGGGTAAAATGTCGCGCTTCCCCACATCTCGGGTATGCCGATGCTGCGCATCCAGGCTGAAGCACTCACTTACGACGACGTCTCGCTCGTCCCCGCCCACTCGACCATCCTGCCCAAGGACGTCAACCTCGAAACGCGGTTGACTCGCGACCTGAAGCTCAAGCTTCCGATCCTGTCCGCAGCCATGGATACCGTCACCGAAGCCCGCCTGGCCATCGCCATGGCCCAGCTCGGCGGCATGGGCATCATCCACAAGAATCTCAGCCTGGAACAGCAGGCCGCGGAAGTGGCCAAGGTCAAGAAGTTCGAGGCCGGTGTCATCCGCGACCCGATCACCGTCGGCCCGGAAACCACCATCCGCGACGTGCTGGCCCTGACCCAGGCGCACAACATCTCCGGCGTGCCGGTGGTGGGCAGCGACGGCCTGCTGGCCGGCATCGTGACCCATCGCGACATGCGCTTCGAGACCGAGCTGGACGATCCGGTCCGCCACATCATGACCAAGAAGGATCGCCTGATCACGGTCAAGGAAGGCGCTGCGTCCGACGAAGTGCTGCAGCTGCTGCACCGCAACCGCATCGAAAAGGTGCTGGTGGTCAATGATTCGTTCGAACTGCGTGGCCTGATCACCGTCAAGGATATCCAGAAGAACACCGACTTCCCGAACGCTGCCAAGGATCTGTCGACCCGCCTGCTGGTCGGCGCTGCCGTCGGCGTGGGTGGCGATACCGACCGCCGCGTGGAAGCGCTGGTCGCCGCCGGCGTGGACGTGATCGTGGTCGATACCGCGCACGGTCACTCGCAGGGTGTGCTGGACCGCGTCAGCTGGGTCAAGAAGAACTTCCCGAACGTGCAGGTCATCGGTGGCAACATCTGCACCGGCGAAGCCGCACTGGCGCTGCTGGACAGCGGCGCGGACGCAGTCAAGGTCGGCATCGGCCCGGGTTCGATCTGCACCACCCGCGTCGTCGCCGGCGTTGGCGTGCCGCAGGTCACCGCCATTGACCTGGTGGCCGAAGCGCTGCAGGACCGCATTCCGCTGATCGCCGACGGTGGCATCCGCTACTCGGGCGACATCGGCAAGGCGCTGGCCGCTGGTGCCTCGACCATCATGGTCGGTGGCCTGCTGGCCGGTACCGAAGAATCGCCGGGCGAGACCGAGCTGTACCAGGGCCGTTCGTACAAGAGCTACCGCGGCATGGGTTCGCTGGCTGCCATGGAGAAGGGGTCGAAGGACCGCTACTTCCAGGACGCCGCCACCGCCGACAAGCTGGTGCCGGAAGGCATTGAAGGCCGCGTGCCGTACCGCGGCCCGGTGGGCGGCATCATCCACCAGCTGATGGGCGGCCTGCGCGCCACCATGGGCTACGTGGGCTGCGCCACCATCGAAGACATGCGCAGCAAGCCCAAGTTCGTGAAGATCAGCGGCGCCGGCCAGCGTGAGAGCCACGTCCACGACGTGACCATCACCAAAGAGCCGCCGAACTACCGCGCCTGATGCGCTTGCGAACTGCTCTTGCGATTACGGGCAGCCTGCTGATGGCAGGCTGTTCGTTGTCCGAACCGCCGCCGCGCTCCGGGTCTCCGGGCGCGGCGGTTTCGCAATTGCAGGACGTGCAGGCGTGCCAGAACGCGTTCTCGCTGCCGAAGGGCTGGCAGGTGCAGGCCGCTGGCGAGCAGCGCTGGCTGCTGAAGGGCACCGGCGAGCGCCCGCTGCAGGTCACGCTGCAGTGCATTACCGAGCTGCTGCACGGGCCGGATGATCCGGTGCTGACGCCAGTACTGGGCGCGCTGGAGCCCGCACGGATGAGCGTACGCTGGGCGTCCTGGGGCGCTGCGGATTCGGGCGCTTCGATGGCGGCGCTGCAACGGCGCATCGTGCCCGGCACCGACGTGCAGGAAATCGCCGAGCTGCCGCGCGCCGACCGCTCCAACCCCAACGCACCGCATGGCCTGCTGATGCTGCGCTGGGACGAGGAAGACACCTCACATATTCAACAACGCGAGGCGTTCATCGCCACGCTGACGCAGAGCCTTGAAGCGCCGGGCGCTGCGAAAAACACCACTGGAACGGCACCATGACCAACATCCATAACGACAAGATCCTCATCCTCGATTTCGGCGCGCAGTACACGCAGCTGATCGCCCGCCGCATCCGCGAGCTGGGCGTCTACTGCGAAATCTGGGCGTGGGACCACAACCCGGCCGAGATCGCCGCGTTCGGCGCCAAGGGCATCATCCTGTCCGGTGGCCCGGAATCGACCACGCTGCCGGGTGCCCCGGCCGCGCCGCAGGAAGTGTTCGACAGTGGCCTGCCGATCTTCGGCATCTGCTACGGCATGCAGACCCTGGCTGCGCAGCTGGGCGGTGCCACCGAAGCCGCTGACCAGCGCGAATTCGGCCACGCCGAAGTGAACGTGATCAACCCGGATGCGCTGTTCAAGGGCCTGAGCGACCACGGCGGCGAGCCGAAGCTGAATGTCTGGATGAGCCACGGCGACCACGTCTCCGTTGCACCGCCGGGCTTCACCATCACCGCCACCACCGACCGCATTCCGGTGGCCGCCATGGCCAACGAAGAAAAGCGCTGGTACGGCGTGCAGTTCCATCCGGAAGTGACCCACACCCTGCAGGGCCAGGCGCTGCTGCGCCGCTTCGTGGTGGACGTGTGCGGCTGCCAGACCCTGTGGACCGCCGCCAACATCATCGACGACCAGATCGCCCGCGTGCGCGAACAGGTGGGCGATGACGAAGTGATCCTGGGCCTGTCCGGCGGCGTTGATTCGTCCGTGGTGGCCGCGCTGCTGCACAAGGCCATCGGCGAAAAGCTGACCTGCGTGTTCGTGGATACCGGCCTGCTGCGTTGGCAGGAAGGCGACCAGGTGATGGCGATGTTCGCCGAGCACATGGGCGTAAAGGTGGTGCGCGTGAACGCCGCCGACCGTTACTTCGCCGCGCTGGAAGGCGTGAGCGACCCGGAAGCCAAGCGCAAGATCATCGGCAACCTGTTCGTTGAGATCTTCGATGAAGAGTCGAACAAGCTGAAGAACGCCAAGTGGTTGGCGCAGGGCACCATCTATCCGGACGTGATCGAGTCGGCCGGCAGCAAGACCGGCAAGGCGCATGTGATCAAGAGCCACCACAACGTGGGCGGCCTGCCGGAGCACATGAAGCTGGGCCTGGTGGAGCCGCTGCGCGAGCTGTTCAAGGACGAAGTGCGCCGCCTGGGTGTTGAACTGGGCCTGCCGCGCACCATGGTCTACCGCCATCCGTTCCCGGGCCCGGGCCTGGGCGTGCGTATCCTGGGCGAAGTGAAGCGCGAATACGCCGAGCTGCTGGCGAAGGCTGATGCCATCTTCATTGATGAGCTGCGCAAGGCGGACCTGTACGACAAGACCAGCCAGGCGTTTGCCGTGTTCCTGCCGGTGAAGTCGGTGGGCGTGGTAGGCGATGCGCGCGCTTATGAGTGGGTGATTGCACTGCGGGCCGTGGAGACGATTGACTTCATGACGGCGCACTGGGCGCATCTGCCGTATGAGTTCCTGGGGACGGTGAGCAACCGGATCATCAATGAGTTGCGGGGGGTGTCGCGGGTTGTCTATGACATCTCGGGGAAGCCGCCGGCGACTATTGAGTGGGAGTGATCCGGCGTCTGGCACTGGCTGGCATCTAGTAGCACTAAAACACACCTAAGCCCGCGTCACTGCGGGCTTTTTTGTGATTTCGTTCAGCACCGCCTGGCAACATTTGGCATCGCCAAGCACCGTTTTTTCATGGCATGATGGATGGCATTGAATGCTTCTATGCCATGAGAAGTCGCCAATACCATGCAACCACCTTGCGGATGTTCATGGTATCGAATTTGTGTAAGACGATGATTTAATTGTTGTTTTACGCCAGGATGGGCCGGTTTTCTGATCATGGTATTTGAGCTGAATCAGGGCGAGAACCATGTTGACCGATACCAAGCTGCGCAACCTCAAGCCGAAGGACAAGCTCTACAAGGTGAATGACCGTGACGGCCTCTATGTAGCCGTCACGGCCGCCGGAGCGATCTCGTTCCGCTACAACTACTCGATCCACGGTAGGCAGGAGACCATCACCTTCGGCCGCTACGGTGTCGGCGGCATCACCTTGGCGGAAGCCCGCGAGCGGTTGGGCGAGGCCAAGAAGATGGTCGCGGCCGGGAAGTCACCGGCCAAGGAAAAGGCGCGGGACAAGGCCCGCGTCAAGGACGCGGAGACGTTCGGGGCCTGGGCGGAAAAGTGGCTGCGCGGCTACCAGATGGCCGACTCCACCCGCGACATGCGCCGCTCGGTCTACGAGCGCGAGCTGAAGCCGAAGTTCGGCAATCAGAAGCTGGTGGAGATCACCCACGAAGACTTGCGCGCGCTGACCGATGCCATCGTCGAGCGCGGCGCGCCGGCGACAGCCGTGCATGTCCGCGAGGTGGTGCTCCAGGTCTTTCGCTGGGCCATCGAGCGCGGCCAGAAGGTCGAGAACCCGGCCGAGCTGGTGCGCCCGACGACCATTGCCAAGTTCGAGCCGCGCGACCGTGCGCTGACGCCCGACGAGATCGGCCTGATGTACCAGTACATGGAGCGCATCGGCACAGCGCCATCCATTCGGGCGGCGGCCAAGCTGCTGCTGTTGACGATGGTGCGCAAGAGCGAGCTGACTAACGCGACATGGAGCGAGATCAATTTCAGCGACGCGCTTTGGACGATCCCGAAGGAGCGGATGAAGCGGCGCAATCCGCACCTGGTGTTCCTGTCCCGGCAGGCGCTGGACATCTTCATTGCCCTGAAAACCTTCGCAGGGGGATCGGACTACGTGCTTCCGTCGCGGTATGACTCGGATTTACCCATGAGCAGCGCCACGCTCAACCAGGTGCTGACGCTGACGTATCGGCTGGCGCAGAAGGAGGGGCGGTCGCTCGCCAAGTTCGGGCCACATGACTTGCGGCGCACGGCCAGCACGTTGTTGCATGAAGCCGGCTACAACACGGACTGGATCGAGAAGTGCCTGGCACACGAGCAGAGAGGCGTCAGGGCCGTCTACAACAAGGCCGAGTACCGCGAGCAGCGCACGGCGATGTTGCAGGACTGGGCGGACATGATCGACGAATGGACGCTGAGACGGCCGAAGGTGTAAACCAGACGAAGGCAGGTTAGGCAGCGCCGCCTGAGCATCGAGGCATGGCCTCGGGTTTCATTGACACTTGAGGGGCGCAGCGTTTTAGCCGCTAAAAGGGGCAGCAGAGCCGCCGGCCACGGCAGACGGAGTGAAGCCAGGGCGCATGGCCTGAGTGCCCGACGACTTCCGCGCCTCTATCCATTCCTCGACCTCGGCCAAGTCCCAGGCGACGTTTCGGCTGGTGAGTGCGATCCGGCGCGGAAACTCCCCGCGCTGCTCCATGTTGAAGATCGTGCGCTCAGACAGCGGGATCATCGCCAGTAGCTTCTTCCGATTGATGAGCGTCTTGCTTGTCGTTGCCTGCATCCCCTGGCCTCTTTCAGTCACTTGCGAACATGTGCCTGATGGTGCCTGGCAATGCGGATTGTTTCGTCCTATTAGTTGGTCAATTAGGTTGACGCCGTGAGCGCGGCTTTGTACTCAAGCGGAACATTGCGGGGATCGCCGCCAGCGCCTTCGATACCGCTTGGCGCTCGATGCCGAGCTTTCGCGCAATCTCCGACTGATTGAGTCCAGACCACTGGAGCATCAGCATCTGCTTTTTGCGATCCGATAGCTTCGAGTCCACCATCAGCCGTGCTTGATTGCGCAGCTCTGCCTTGTCCGCCGGCTGTAAGGTTTGGCCCGCGACATAGTGGAAGAAGTAGCTGTCAACCAGTTGATCGCCCGATTTCACTTGGGCAGTGGCCGGCTTCGCGCATTGCTGGTTGAGTCTCGCCAGTTCGAGGTCGAATTGCGCGAGGGATCGCCTTGCTTGTCTGTAGACAGGGTTCCATGCGCCGCTCGGCAATTTAGGCCGGTGATCCAGGCAATACAGGCTGCTTAGTCGAAGCTTTTCCTCTGGATCGTCCGCCTTCGGATCATCGCTCCCGCCGGCGAATGAGGTCAGCTCGGCGAGTGATCCGCAGAACCGGCAGAACCCCTGGAGGCGTTCGCCATTCAGTCGGGTGTCGCGCACCTTCGACTTCACCGGCCGTTTGCAGGCGCAGTCCCATACAAGCCCAATCAACGATTCGAGTGTCGCAACAAACCGCCGATCTCTTGGCGTCTGCCTATCCTCCGTTTTGATGAACTGGCGCAGCAACTGCCGCTGCATGCGAACCATCGCATCAAGTCCAACCAGTCGAATGATCCCGCTGAGGCCCACCCCTGTCCCTGCTCCGGGGATATGGCCCAAGTAGCGTTGTGGCAGCGTCGCCGTGTACGCAGCCACGGCGGGGTCAATGAGTTCCTGTATCAGCCCAACGATGGGGTAGCGCCGCGAGGAGGCGGAATACGGCCGCCAGCGATCCTCAAACTGCTCGATGGCTTCCGAGACAGTGGGATCGCAGCCTTCCCAGATGACAATGGTTGGATCGTTCTTCATGTCAACCATTTTGGACAACTAATAAGATGTAGGCAACCCCCAATAGCGCCTAACCTTCGTTGCAATTCAGTTGATAACGGAGGTTTACGCAATGACGATAGAAGACACGCTGCTGCAACGCTTTGGCCCGCTGCTGAGCATGGCGCAGCTCGCCTCTGTCCTGGATCGATCGCCTGATGGATTGCGGATCAGCCTGCGCGCGACGAACGAGTGGACGCAGCGGATCAACAAGGCTCGGTTGAAGATCGGCCGGCGGGTCTACTTCCGAACCTCGCAGATCGCCGAGGCATTGAGCGACGAGTCCCTGTACGGAACGGGGAACTGAGTCATGGCGATTGATGTACTGGCGGCGTTCGAGCATGAACCGCCGGTGCTGGACTTCATATGGCCGGGCTTCCTCGCGGGAACCGTCGGCGCGCTCGTCGCCCCAGGGGCCACTGGCAAGAGCTTCTGGGCGCTGGAAGCGGCCATGAGCATCGCATGCAGCGTGGCCGGCGGCGACCTCGTGGGACTTGCTCCCGCGCACACCGGGCGCGTGGTCTATCTGGCCGGGGAAGACCCACCGCCCGCGCTTGTGCGGCGCATTCATGCCATCGGCCAGCACCTCGGGCACGCGGCTCGTCAAGCCATCGCGGAGAACCTCGCGCTTGAGCCGATCATGGGCAAGCGCCTGGACATCATGAAAAAGGCCCACTTGCGCCGCGTTATTGAGGACGGTGCCGGGGCGCGGCTGATCGTGCTGGACACCCTGAGCCGCATTCACACTCTCGATGAGAACAGCAACGGCAACATGGCCCACCTCGTGGCCGTACTGGAGCACGTTGCTGCCACCACGGGTGCATCCGTGCTCTACCTGCACCACGTCAGCAAGGGCAGCGCCCGCGAAGGGCAGACCGACCAGCAGCAGGCCGCGCGTGGCGCGTCCGCGCTGATCGACAACGCCAGGTGGTGCGGTTACGTCGCCCGCATGACCGAGGACGAGGCGAAGCGCCTCAGCGACCGCGCCCATGACCGGCAGCCCATCGGCGATGAGCGGCGCGGCTACTTCGTGCGTTTCGGCGTCAGCAAGCAGAACTACGACGCCACGCCGCTTGATCGCTGGTACATGCGGCACGCCGGCGGCGTGCTGGTGCCGGTGGAGCTGTATGAGGCCAGCAGGAATGAGGAAAGACGTGATGGTCGGAGGCGAGGCGATGGCTTTTGACCTCACCCATGCCAGGCACGATCCAATGCACTGCTTGGTCCCCGGCTTGTTCCGCAGTCTCAAGCGCGGCGAACGGAAGAGGCTCAAGCTCGATGTGACGTATCACTACGCCGAAAATGAACAAGCGCGGTTCGTCGGCTTCGAGCCTCTTGGTGCTGATGACATGCGGCTGCTGCAAGGTCTTGTGGCTCTTGGAGGACCGAAGGGCATCATCCTGACGCCAGAGCCAACAGCGGACTTGCCGAAGCAACTCCGTCTATTCCTTGAGCCGAAGTTCGACGCGGTAGGGCAGGATGCGCTGGTCGTGAGAGAGAGTATGACCAGCCTGCTAGGCGAAATCGGCTTGACCGATGGCGGCGACAATATCAGGGCGATCAAGGCGAGCTTGCTGCGCATGGCAAACGTGACGGTGGTAGTCAGCAAGGGAAGCAGGCAAAGGTCTTTTCACCTGATGAGCTACGCCTTCAATGAGGAGGACGGGCGGTTGTTCGTCGCGCTGAATCCCCAGATTGCGGAGGCGATTCTTGGGAGGCGCCCGTATACCCGCATCGAGATGGCCGAGGTGCGGGCGCTACAAACCGACCCGGCCCGCCTGATTCACCAACGGCTATGCGGCTGGATCGATCCCGGCAAAGCCGGGCGCGTGGAACTCGATACCCTTTCTGGCTACGTCTGGCCGGACGAGGCGAACGCCGAGGCCATGAAGAAGCGCCGCCAGAAGGCCCGCAAGGCTCTGGCCGAGCTTGCCACCGTGGGCTGGAAGGTCAGCGAGTATGCGGCAGGGAAGTGGGAAATTGGCAGGCCGAAGCCCGTAGTAACGTTCCCCAAACTCCGTAGCAATGTTCCCCTTCACCCGTAGCAACGTTCCCCGTCTCAAACCGGAAAACACAGCAACGGCGCGGGCTTGCGGCTAGTTCGCAAATTCCATCCATGATCTTCCAAGATCATCCACTAGGCGCGGTGCTTGCCGCCGCCCTTTAGGGCGACGCCAAGCCCTTGCCGCTTGCCGATGGTCGGCCTTCGGCCGTTGAGTTGTACGCCAGAAGGGGGGGCAGCTCCGGGCGGTTCTTTTAGCGGCTAAAACGCTGCGCCCCTCAAGTGTCAATAGGCAGGTGTTGTATGTTGTATGTTGTATGTTGTAGCGCGCTACAACATACAACAGTTCAAATCCATTCCCGGTCACGTCATGAGGCCGGCCCTTCTTTCGCGCACACGTCGAGCTGCAGCATCGCCATTTCCGGCGAGGCTGGCCATGTCCGGGCCACGGTCGACCATCGCCACATCCGACGATGCACCGAGGGCCCCATCGTCAGTTCCGACGATGGCGGCCGCCGGCGCTCGAGCTCGCATCGCCGCCTCTGACGATGTGATCCACTCTTTGACACTTGAGGGGCCGAGCGGCGGGGGATTCTCTCGGCCTCCCTCTTGGCGTTCAACCTTCCGTGCCGAATGGGCTGCCATCCCTATTTCGATGCGCGTGCCAGTGTCATCGGCTCCATGTCAATCGTTTCGGCCAATTATTGGAATGTTGTGTAGGCGGGCACTCCGTAACCTTCGGAGTAGTTCAGTTGATAACGGAGGTTTACGGACATGGCGACGACAGAAAGCAGCTATCCAGACGAGCTGGCCGCACGGCTCGCTCATCAGCAGCAGACCTCGCAGATAAAGCGCAGGGACTACCTGGCCGCTTTCATGGCGGCGCGCGCGGACGTGAAGGAAGCGATGGAGGCCGGCTACGCGCTCAAGATCATCTGGGAGCACATGCGCGAGATTGGGCGAATCCCTTTCCGCTATGAGACGTTCCTGAAATACGTTCGCCAGCACATCACCAATGCGCCGCCTGGCTCCACGGGTCAGGGCACGAAGTGAGCAAAGTCCCATGCTCAATCGCTGCAAGCGCATGGCTGAAACGCTGTTACCGGCCTCTTGGATCGCTGCAAGCACACGGACGTTGGCAATTTCCGTTGGTTTTCTCGCTGCTGGCGCGCTGTTGCGAAGCAATGGTGCGGTTACAGCGCGAAATTCGATGAGTCATACGAGACAAAAACAACGCCGTAAGGCGGGCAGGATGTGTGAAGTAGGCCCACCGGCAAGCCGGTTGTCCTTCTTCACTGTCCCTTATTCGCGCGGGGCGCTCAACGGGCATCCTGCTCTGCGAGGCTGCCGGCTACCGCCGGTTGGAGGACAAATGGGCGACGAGAATCGAATCACCAGGAAGGGCAGCCCACCGATCAAGGTGTACTGCCTTCCAGAAGAACGCGAACTGATTGAGGCGAACGCCAAGATGGCGGGAATCAGCATGGCGCGCTACCTGCGCGACGTAGGCCAGGGCTACCAGGTCAGGGGTGTCATGGACTATCACTATGTGCGCGAGTTGGTGCGAGTGAATGGCGACCTTGGCCGGCTGGGCGGATTGCTCAAGCTATGGCTGACCGACGATCCGCGCACAGCCCGGTTCGGCGATGCCACGATCCTTGCCCTGCTGGGTCGGATCGAGGCCACCCAGGACGAAATGAGCCGGCTCATGAAGTCGGTGGTGCAGCCGAGGGCCGAACCTTGAGAGTTTTAGCAGCTAAATTACCGTGTGCTGCACGCGACACAAGCCCCTTCCAGGCCGCCAGCCTGGGCGTTATCAACTCTTGGGAGAACGCATAAGGCCAGGGACACCCCGTAAGGGCCGAGAACAGAATCACCGAAGCCCGGGCCTCAGTGCCAAGGGCGATACCGATTAGCTAGTGGCGTAGCTCTTCGATGAAACCTTGCCGTGGGCAAGCGCGAGCTTGGTCAAGGCATTGCCTTTCTTTCATCGAATGGAGATTGCGACCATGAAGCACGTCCGTTTTTTAGCGGCTAAAACCGCGCTCGCCGCCGCTCTGGCCGGCAGCATCATCATCACCCCGGCGCAGGCAGGCATCCCCGTCATCGACGGCGGCAACCTGGTGCAAAACGTCATGACGGCCATCGAGTCGGTGGCGCAGACGCTCAAGCAGATCGAGCAGTACCAGACCCAGTTGCAGCAGTACGAAAACATGCTGCAAAACACAATGGCCCCGGCCGCGTATATCTGGGATCAGGCGCAGTCCACCATCAACGGATTGATGGCCGCCACCGACACGCTGAACTACTACCGGAATCAGCTCGGCAGCGTCGATGCGTACCTGGGCAAGTTCCAGGATGTGGCCTACTACCGTGGTTCGCCGTGCTTCTCGGCCGCCGGGTGCTCGGATGCCGAGCGCGCCGCGATGGAGCAAAACCGCAGCCTGGCGAGCGAGAGTCAGAAGAAGGCGAACGACGCGCTTTTCAAGGGCCTGGAGCAACAGCAGCGCAACCTTTCCGCCGATGCTCGCCAGCTCGAACGGCTCCAGTCCGCCGCGCAGGGCGCGACCGGGCAGATGCAGGCCATCGGCTACGCCAACCAGCTCGCCGCCAACCAGGCAAACCAGCTCCTGCAAATCCGTGGCCTGCTGATCGCACAGCAGAACGCCGCGACCGCCAGGATGCAGGCGCAGGCCGACGTAGAGGCGCAACAGCAGGCCGCCGGCGCGACTTCCAGGGAATCCAGGATCGAGCGCACGGCCAACCCAAGAAACTGGCTCGAACTGACCCGCTGACGGAGGCCCTGCACCATGAAGAATACGATGCTGCTTGCCGGCCTCGTGGTGGTGCTGGTGGCTGGTTGCGACAACAAGCCAGCCATCCCGCCCATGCCCGAGGTCAATGACACCAATTGCCAGATTGAGGCGATCACGAAGATCGAGGATAGGGCCACGCGCGAGAAATTCGCCGGGCTGTGCTCGCGCCGGTCGCCGGCCGCCGGCGGCATCGCGCCGACCGAGAAGCCCATGAACTGGCTCGAACTGGCCGACCCGAAAGACCAGAAGGAGGCGAAGCCATGAAAGCACTGCACAAGGCGGCGCTGATCGGCGTCGCCCTCGCGCTTTACTCCACCGCCGCGTCGGCCCAGCTCACCAACCAAGGGATGCTTGACCAGGTGGTGACGGAGTTCGCCACGCGGGCCACGTCCTGGCAGACGGTGGTGATGAATGCCGCGATGTTCCTGTTCTGGACGCTGGGCACGATCTCGCTGGTTTTCACGTTCGGCTTCATGGCGCTGCGCAAGGCCGACATTGGCGAGTTCTTCGCCGAGTTCATCAGGTTCATCCTGTTCTTCGGCTTCTTCCTCTGGCTGTTGCGCTATGGCCCGACCTTCGCCAACTCGATCATCCAGTCACTGGCCCGGCTTGGTGAGCAGGCGTCTGGGGTGGCGTCGGTGACACCCTCGGGCATCGTGGATATTGGCTTCATGATCTTGAAGCAGGCATTCAGGAACTCGTCGATCTGGTCGCCCGTGGATAGCTTCATCGGTGTGGCCTTGAGCGTCGGCATCCTGATCCTGCTGGCCGTTGTCGCCGTGAATATGTTGCTGCTTCTCGTGTCAGGCTGGCTGCTGATGTACGCCGGTATCTTCTTCCTTGGCTTCGGCGGCTCGCGTTGGACGTCAGACATGGCGATCAACTACTACAAGACCGTGCTGGGCGTGGCCGTGCAGATCATGACGATGGTGCTCCTGGTCGGCATCGGGAACGACCTGCTTTCCAGCTTCTACGCCAGGATGAACACCGGCACCCTGAACTTTGAAGAGCTGGGCGTGATGCTCGTTTTCTGCGTGGCGTTGCTCATGCTGGTCAATCGCGTGCCCCCGCTTGTCGCCGGCATCATCACCGGCTCGGGTATCGGTGGCGCTGGTGGCATCGGCAACTTCGGTGCAGGTGCCGCCATCGGTGCGGCTATGGGCGCGGCGAGCATGGCCGCCGGAGCGGCAAGCGTGGCTGGCGCGGCCGTGATGGGCGGTGCAGCCTCGGCCGCCGGCGGCATGTCGGCGATTAAAGCAGCGTTCGAGAAAGCAGGGGCCAGCGCCGGTGGCGAATCGGGCGGAATGCCCATGTTTGGTGGTGGTGCTGGCGGTGATTCCGATGCTGGATCGTTCGCGCAGGCGGCGGGCTTTGGTGGCGGCGGTTCCAGTGCCGGCACAAGTACGCCGCTCGGCCAGGCGGCCGGCTTCTATAACTCGGGAAGCTCCAGCAGTTCGGGCAGCAGCGGCCAGAGCAAGGTGGCACAGCAGACCAGCCACGCCGACAGCTCGGGCAGCGGTTCCAGCTCGAAGGCCAGCAGCGACGCCGGCAGCTCGAAGGCCGGCCAAGGTGCGGGCAGCCTTCTCGCGGCGACGGCTGCGAACCTGGCGCATGGCATTGGCGACGTTGCGAAGGCCAAGGCGGCCAGCATCCGCGACGCCGCTGCCGAACGCATCGCCGACACCACTGGCGGAAAGATCGCCGCCGCGATCCGGGCGAGCAGCCAGACAGACCAGGCGGCCGAGGATGTGCCCAGCTTCGGCGGCAACAGCCTGGCAGGGGCCGATTCGGCTGCTGCTGATCCTGATGATGAAGTGGCCACGTTCGCCAACCGCGACAAGGAGGTATGACGATGACGCCGAGAGGATTTTTCGATTGCCTGGACCTTGCCGCTACCGAGCAGCGCCAGGCACAGGCGGTTGAGGTTGAGCCGGTCGACGATCAATCGACTGATGCAGACCCCGCGGCAGAAGTTGCGGCCTTTGTTGATCGACCCGCCTCGCCCGTCATTGAGGCCACCAAGCCGGCGGCCAGGTCGGGCGGCAACGCCAGCAGCTACGGCAGCAGCGCGAGAAGCACGCCGCTGGCCGAGGCCGCCGGCTTCTACGGCACCGGCAGCCGATAAGCGCGCCGGCCGGCGTGGGGCCGGCCGACACTTCCACAACCCACCTGTTAGAGAGGTGAATCATGGCAACCCTGAATCCTACCAATGCAACGCAGGCCGTTCATCATGCAGCCGTGCAGCTCGCCGCGCTCGACTGGCTCGACCAGGACGCAGCGCGGCAGCTAGGGCCGCTCGCCGAGGCCGTCGCCAATGCCTTCATGGTCGTCTTCTACCAGGCCGAGACGGGCCGGGCGACGCCTGCTGACTTCCGCGAGGCCCTGGAGGCGGTGCGGCAGTCACTCCGTGCCGCGTAGGCACGCGCACCAGGAACAGCAAGGGCGGCCAGTGGCCGCCCTTGTCGTTTCCGGGCCTGCATCGTCATAGCCGGCGATGTGCGCCGGCGTGCTCGAGCATCGCCAGATCGGACCATGACGGCCGCTCTGGCTTTTCCCCTTGGCGTGGATCTCGCATCGTCATTTCCGGCGATGAGATCCCCGCGCACCAAGTCGCGCACATGGTGCTGCAGCACCGTCAGGAATGGCGATGCTGGCCAGCTCCCTACTCGATGCCGTGCATGACTTTGGCCCGCGCTGCAACTGCGCGGGCGTGCTCGACATAGGCCTGGTCGCCGGTGGCCTCGGCTTCGGCCAGGAACGCGGCCACGGTCTCGGTGCTGGTCAGCCATTTGGCCGGGTCAAACGGTGTCAGCATTTCACGGCCAGCAGCCTTCGTCATCTGGCGAAGTGCAATCAGTAGCTCGCCCTTGTCGCCATCCTCAAGGATGCTGTTCAGCAGTTCCACGGCATAGGCCGGGTCTTTGCGGAACGTTTCGACCATCGCGTCGTCATGTAGGCGTGCGCGCACCTGGTCAGCTTCCAAGGCATCACAGGCCGGCCACTCGCGACCAACGGCCGGCGCATCTACCCATTCGCGTTGTTCCGGCGGCAGTGGATATCCGCCGGCGGCTTCGGCCTCGGCCAGCAGCTCGGCCAGGGTGTAACGCACCTGGTCAGGCGTGGCGGCGCGGGCCGGGTCGGCCTTCAAGGCGTCATAGGCGGGGCCTGCCTTCTCATACAGCCAGTTTTCAAGGCTCTTCGGTTCGGTCATTCTTATCCCCTATTGTCAGGTCTACGCGCAGGCCGGTGCGGCTATCTGCAATCGCTTCGTCGGGTTCCTTCCTGCCCATGATGACTCCTTTGTGCGGGGATTGCTGTATTGTTTGCTAGCAGTGGCTTTCTGAGCAATCTCAAGGAAATCATCCGTCAATCTGGCAGTGCTCATGATCTTTCCCTGAACGCCCGCAGCGCCCGCGACAGGGACAGCAGGAACAAGCCGGTCAAACCGAGCGCCGCGATGACCCAATGCTCGCCGAGGAACGCGCCGGCGGTCGTACCGGCCAGCACGACGGCGAGGATGGGCAGGTGGCAGGGGCAGGTCAGCACAGCCAGTCCGCCCCACAGGTAGCCGGTAATGGGCTTGCGCTCGGGGCCGTTCATGGCAACGCCCCTTCCTGCCGGGCGACCTCGGCACGCAGCGCGCTCAACTGCACCTCCAGGCCCGCAAGCGCCCGCTGTCGCCGTTCGACGAGTTGGCGCAGCTCGGTGAGCCACACCGCCGCTTCACCCGCATCCGGCGCATCGAGCGCCCGGCACAGCCGGGTCAGCACGTCCAGGCCGACCCCCGCCTCGAAGGCGGCCCGCACGAAGCACAGTCGCTGCAAGGCGGCGTCATCGAACAGGCCGTAGCCACCCGTGGTGCAGGCGACTGGCCGCAGCAATCCGCGCAGCAGGTAGTCGCGCACGATATGCACGCTCACCCCGGCATCAAGGGCCAGCCGGGACACCGTGTAGGCGTTCATCGAACACCTCCTTTTGGTCGGTTCACGGCAATGCATATACCGTTTCGCCGAGTTCAATCCGCGCGCTGCGAATCCGATGCCGGTGCCGTAGAACATTGGGTCGATATCCGATCACGGTGTCCTAGATGACATGGTCTGCAACAGATGTCGATTAAACTCCTGGCCCAAGCCGAAAGCCTCGTGGACACTGACGATCGCCAATCCTTCCAATCCTTGATGCTTGGAGGCCCAGTCTTCCGCCGTCGGGACAGATGCAAAGAAATGTACATGGCAACAGAAGGACTGACGAACGTCGGCTGCTTCCTGCGGCAATACCAAGGACACCGCCATGCCGGCAGGTTCGACAGCCTGTATCTCGCTGGGTGAAACCGTGAGTGAAACGGGTGCTCCGGTTGCAGCGCAATGCGATGAGACGCGAGCTGTACGGCCGATCAGCGCCGGAAATATCAAGGTGTCCAGCGCGCACCAGGCATACAGACGGCGGTCGTCAATTTCAAAGACATACGAAGTCTCGCGCAAGGTGAGGCCGTAGCCGATGATGTTCCCATCTTTGTCATATTCGGTACTGGTGGCCTGTTCGAGTACGGCGGCCACTCGCTCAGCGGGCCAGTCGAGAATCCCGGCAAGTGTCGTTCGTGAAACCGGACGCCCCTTGGCGAGTTCCCGCAGTAGCGGGACCAAGAGATCCGCAGTACCATTGGTACGATTGACCGAAGTGAGACGTTCTAAAATATATGGGGCGAGCTTCATGGTTCCATCTCCTTTCATCCTGCGCAGCAGGACAATTGTTTGACATCCTTGGTGAAGGTCTGCGCCGCGAGCTTCAGCCCCTCGACCATCGTCAGGTAGGGGAACAACTGGTCAGCCAGTTCCTGTACGGTCATGCGGTTACGGATCGCGAGCACCGCCGTCTGGATCAGCTCGCCCGCTTCCGGGGCCACTGCCTGTACCCCAATGAGTCGTCCGCTACCTTCCTCGATTACCAGCTTGATAAAGCCGCGTGTGTCGAAGTTGGCGAGCGCACGCGGCACGTTATCCAGTGTTAGCAGGCGGCTGTCGGTCTCGATCCCGTCGTGGTGCGCTTCCGCCTCGCTGTAGCCCACAGTGGCGACCTGCGGATCGGTGAACACCACCGCCGGCATCGCGGTCAGATTGAGCGTAGCGTCTCCGCCGGTCATGTTGATGGCCGCACGGGTGCCGGCGGCCGCTGCCACATAGACGAATTGCGGCTGGTCAGTGCAGTCTCCTGCGGCATAAATGTGTGGCGTACTGGTGCGCATGCCCTTGTCAATGACGATGGCTCCCTGCGCATTGACGGCGACACCCGCCGCTTCCAGCGCCAAGCTGCGCGTGTTCGGCGTGCGGCCGGTAGCGACCAGCAACTTGTCGGCGCGCACTTCGCCGTGCCCTGTGGTCAGCACGAATTCGCCGTCCGCATAGGCGACCTGGCTGGCTTGCGTGTGTTCCAGAACCTTGATTCCTTCGGCACGAAAGGCGGCTGTGACGGCCTCACCGATGGCCGGGTCTTCGCGGAAGAACAGTGTGCTGCGCGCCAGGATCGTGACCTGGCTGCCCAGCCGGGCGAAGGCTTGCGCCAGTTCCAGCGCCACCACCGACGATCCGATCACGGCTAGGCGTTCGGGAATGGTGTCACTCACTAGGGCCTCGGTAGATGTCCAGTACGGCGTGCCTTTCAAACCAGTGATGGGCGGAATGGCCGGACTGGCACCAGTGGCGACCAGGCAGCGATCGAACACCACGACGCGCTCGCCGCCATCGTTCAAACGGACGGTAAGGCTTTGGTCATCCTTGAAACGCGCTTCACCATGCAGAACGGTGATGGCCGGGTTGCCATCCAGGATGCCTTCATACTTGGCGTGGCGCAGCTCATCGACGCGCGCCTGCTGCTGGGCCAGTAGTTTGCTGCGGTTAATCGCCGGCACAGTAGCCGCGATGCCATCGTCGAACGGACTTTCACGGCGCAGATGCGCAATGTGGGCGGCACGGATCATGATCTTGGACGGTACGCAGCCGATGTTGACGCAGGTGCCGCCGATAGTACCGCGCTCGATCAGCGTGACTTTCGCGCCTTGCTCGACGGCCTTCAAGGCCGCCGCCATCGCCGCGCCGCCGCTGCCGATCACGGCCACGTGCAGCGCCGGCTCGCCGCCTTCATGCTTCGTGTCGCCACCGAGCCAGCCCAGCGCCTTATCCAACAGGCCGGTAGGCTTGTTCGGCGTGTCGGCGAGCCGTGCGCGGTAGCCGAGCGCGGCCACTGCGGCTACCAGAGGGGGCAAGTTCACGCCCGCGTCCGCCTCGATTTCGGCCTGCCGCTGCGCATAGGACACCGAGGCCGAGCGCACGCCGGGCACGTTTTTCAGGGCCTGCTGGACGTGCTCGGCGCACGACGTGCAGGTCATGCCTTCGATGTGAAGGGTGATCGCTTCGGCCATGACAGTGCCCTCACTGCTTGACGCTGGAGGGGTAGCCCGCGTTTGCGGTGGCCTTGGTCAAGGCGTCGGCATTGGTCTTCGCGTCGTCGAAGGTGACGACGGCTTCCCGCTTCTCGTAACTGACCTCGGCCTTTTGCACGCCGTCCACCTTGGTGAGTGCCTTCTTTACTGTGATCGGGCACGCGGCGCAGGTCATGCCGGGCACCGACAGGGTAACGGTCTTGGTGGCGGCCCAGGCGGGCGTGCTCAGGGCGGCGGCCAGGGCGATCAGGGTGGCGAGTTTCTTCATGGCAATTCTCCTTTCAATAGAACAGCGGCAGGATGTAGGGGAAAGCGAGGGCAACCAGAACCAGGGCGGCCACGACCCAGAAAATCACCTTGTAGGCCGTCCGCACTTGGGGCACGGCGCAGACGTCGCCCGGCTTGCAGGCATGGGCCGGTCGGAAGATGCTGCGCCAGGCGAAGAACAGCGCGACGAGTGCCGCGCCGATGAAGATCGGCCGGTACGGCTCCAGCACGGTCAGGTTGCCGATCCACGCGCCCGAGAAGCCGAGCGCGACCAGGACGAGGGGGCCGAGGCAACAGGCCGAGGCGAGGACGGCCGCGATGCCGCCGGTCGCCAGTGCGCCGCGGCCGTTCTTGGGTTCCGACATAAGGTTCTCCTTCCGGGACTTCGCTTGATGCTGTAACGTTACTTCCGTAGTCAACTACGGAGTCAAGCACCATGGAGAACGCTCAAGAGAATCTGACCATCGGGGCCTTCGCCAAGGCCGCCGGGGTGAACGTGGAGACGATCCGCTTCTATCAGCTCAAGGGCCTACTGCCCCAGCCGGAGCGGCCCTACGGGAGCATCCGCCGCTATGGTCTGGCGGACGTGGCGCGGGTGAAGTTCGTGAAGTCCGCCCAGCGCCTGGGTTTCAGCCTGGATGAGGTCGGCCAGCTCCTGAAACTGGAGGATGGCACCCATTGCAGCGAGGCGGCCGAACTGGCTGCCCACCGGCTGGCCGATGTGCGCGCACGCATGGCGGACCTCACGCGGATGGAAGAGGTGCTGTCGAAGCTGGTGAGCGAGTGCAACGCGCACCAGGGCAATGTTTCCTGCCCGTTGATCGCAGCCTTGCACTGTTGCTGAAGGGCATCTTCAGCCCTTAGCGTACGATTTTTGCCGTTCTGAGAAGACCTTAGTTGAGGACGCCGTCGCGAAGCCAACGCACTGGCTGCTAGCCAGGATGAACGCCAGGAGAAAAAGAGCATGACAAAGCTGCACCACGAAAACCGGACCGAGCCGTTTTTCATCACTGTGGAAGTAGAGGCTGAGCTGATCGCTGCCGGATACCAGTTTGAACCGCCAAGCCACTTCGCTACCATGCGCTTGCCCGAAGTACTGGCCGGCCTTACCGATGCGGAGCTGGCGACCTGGCCCAGCGAGCTATCGAAGGGAGAGGTCGAACGCCGGCAGCGCAGCGCATTCAAGGCAGAATGACGAACATGGCATTATTCATGGCATTTAATGCGGCAGAAATCATAAGTGCATGAAAGTACCGGTTGTTTTTCTGTCATTAACAATCGAGTGGGAGTGACGGGCACTGGCTGGCAATGTCTAGCAACGGCAGGCATTTCGGCTGAGGGTAAAAGAACTTTCCGCTAAGCGATAGACTGTATGTAAACACAGTATTGCAAGGACGCGGAACATGCCTCATGTGGCGGCCAGGACGGCCAGCCGGGATCGGGATACTGGTCGTTACCAGAGCCACCGACCCGAGCAAACCCTTCTCTATCAGATCGTTGACGAGTATTACCCGGCATTCGCTGCGCTTATGGCAGAGCAGGGAAAGGAATTGCCGGGCTATGTGCAACGGGAATTTGAAGAATTTCTCCAATGCGGGCGGCTGGAGCATGGCTTTCTACGGGTTCGCTGCGAGTCTTGCCACGCCGAGCACCTGGTCGCTTTCAGCTGTAAGCGTCGCGGTTTCTGCCCGAGCTGTGGGGCGCGGCGGATGGCCGAAAGTGCCGCCTTGCTGGTTGATGAAGTACTGCCTGAACAACCCATGCGTCAGTGGGTGTTGAGCTTCCCGTTTCAGCTGCGTTTCCTGTTTGCCAGCCGGCCCGAGATCATGGGGTGGGTGCTGGGCATCGTTTACCGCGTCATTGCCACGCACCTGGTCAAGAAAGCGGGCCATACCCACCAAGTGGCCAAGACGGGCGCGGTCACCCTGATCCAGCGTTTTGGATCGGCGCTCAATCTGAATGTTCACTTCCACATGCTGTTTCTCGACGGTGTGTATGTCGAGCAATCCCACGGCTCAGCGCGTTTCCGCTGGGTCAAGGCGCCGACCAGCCCAGAGCTCACCCAGCTGACGCACACCATCGCCCACCGGGTGGGTCGCTATCTGGAACGGCAAGGCCTGCTGGAACGGGATGTCGAAAACAGCTATCTGGCCTCGGATGCGGTGGATGACGACCCGATGACACCCCTGCTGGGGCACTCGATCACTTACCGTATCGCTGTCGGTTCACAGGCGGGGCGAAAGGTGTTCACTTTGCAAACTCTGCCGACCAGTGGTGATCCGTTCGGTGAGGGGTCGTTTGCGGGAGAGGGCGAAATCCTACGCTAAGGCTTTGGCCAACGATATTCTCCGGTAAGATTGATGTGTTCCCAGGGGATAGGAGAAGTCGCTTGATATCTAGTATGACGTCTGTCGCACCTGCTTGATCGCGGCCGCGATAGCTAGATCGCGTTGCTCCTCTTCTCCATCCGCGTTCCAAGCTGCGGAAAGGCACCCATAAGCGTACGCCTGGTCGAGCAGGCGACGCGGATCGACGTCCAGCGCACGAGAGAATGCGTCCGCCATCTGTGCAATGCGTCTAGGATCGAGACAAAGGTCGTCTCTGTCAGCCGGATCGTAGAACATATTGGCGGCGCCAAAGCCCACTTCACCGACCAGACCGACGGGATCTATCACCAGCCAGCCGCGACTGGAGAACATGATGTTTTCATGATGCAGATCGCCATGTAGCCCACGCAGTTCCGAGGCATTGCTCATCATTTGATCGGCTATAATCGCCGCGTGGACGTAGTCAGTTTGACAACCTGCGTTTTGATCATCGCGCGCCCGCTGAAACAAAGCTGCAAAGCGATCCCGGATCGGGAGAAGGGCAGAAGGCAGGGGTTCCTCAGATGCGGCATACAGCTTCGCCATTAGTTCCGCTGCAATTTCGGTCGCCTGGTAGTCGCCGTGCTCGGCAACGATGTGAGAGAGCATTCGCTCCCCGGCATATTCGAGCAACATCAGATTGTTCTCACGACCGAGCAACCGGACTGCTCCCCTCCCATTGCGCCATACCAGATAGTCGGCCCCGCGCAGTTCATCAGCAATGTCTTCTATAGGTTTCAATCCCTTGACGATTGCAGGAGTCCCGTCTGGCAATGAAACTTTCCAAACGAGGCTGGAAAAGGTGTCCGCAATGAGAACAGGTTGCGAAACGTGCCAATGAGCAGGAAAAACA
The DNA here is from genome assembly GCF_056486185.1 of Stenotrophomonas sp. 28608_Sma. Classification (NCBI taxonomy): domain Bacteria; kingdom Pseudomonadati; phylum Pseudomonadota; class Gammaproteobacteria; order Lysobacterales; family Lysobacteraceae; genus Stenotrophomonas; species Stenotrophomonas sp. 28608_Sma. The sequence continues at coordinate 2,074,486 of NZ_CM151308.1, forward strand.
GGCGGCATGAACATCAACCCCAAGTCAGAGGGTCCAATCGCAGATAGAAGGCAAGGCGTTCGCGGTCGGGGGCTTCGATCCCCAATACATTGAATAGGACAGCGAAGGCGCGCTCTGCTTCATCTGGCGCTGCCCAGTTCTCTTCGGCGTTAGCAATCATGAGTGCCAAATCGGCATAGCGATCTGCTGTTCCGAGCCGCCCAAGGTCGATCAGACCCGTGCATTGAAGAGTTTTAGGGTCCACCATGAAGTTCGGCATGCAGGGATCACCATGGCAAACAACCATATCGGTGCGCTCTTGGTCGAGCCGCACCGGTAGCTCTCGTTCGACACGAGCCAAAAGATCGAGCTGCGGCGTACTCTTGTCCTCGTCCGGTAAGAAGTCGGGATTGACGGCATTGCGGGACACCACATCAACGGCGCGTCCGAACATTCGCGACAGCCTGCGCTCAAACGGACATTGATCAACCGATAGGCTGTGAACAGCGCCAAGTTGCTGCCCCATTGACGGCCACGCTTTGAGCAAATCCGCTCCAGACAGATCAGCCGCCGGTACTCCCGGAATTGCCGTTATCACCAAGCATGCACCCTCCTGTTCCTCCTGCCAGTTGATCACCTCGGGGCAAGCCACACCTCGACCTTTGAGCCAAATGAGGCGGTCACGCTCTCCAGCGAGCTCACCGCGGCGGGAAGCAGGTGCGATTTTCGCGAAGGCATGCCCGTCACCACGTCGAAAAACAAAATCACCAGATTCTCCGCCTCTGACAGGCAACCAGTCAGAATGCGATTCACCAAAAAAAATATTAGTTCGATTCAATGGAGGTTCCTTCAGTTTTCTGATGAAGCGCGGAGGTGGCTCAACCTGCGAAAAGAAACGAGTTGCTACGTAAGTCCGAGAACATGCTTTCCATGGTCTCTGAGCTCGCCTTTGGGACCGACATATCGGTAGAGAGTGACGCGCTCGATGCCGAGTTCCTTGCAGAGATCGGAAACTGAAGTATCGCGCTGGGCCATGGCGGCTTGCGCGAGACGCACCTGAGCTTTGGTGAGCGCGAATTTTCGTCCGCCCTTGCGACCGCGCGCTCTCGCGGAGGCGAGACCCGCCATGGTGCGCTCTCGGATCAGATCCCGCTCGAACTCGGCCAAGGTGGCGAAGATTCCGAACACCATGCGACCGGACGCAGTCGTGGTGTCGATCTGAGCGCCCTTTCCAGTCAGAACCCGCAGGCCGATCTTGCGGTCTGACAGCTCCTTCACCGTGTTGACCAGATGGGCAAGCGATCGTCCGAGGCGATCGAGCTTCCAGACCACCAGCACATCGCCGTCACGCAATGACTTGAGGCAGGCAGTCAAGCCAGGGCGATCATCACGACCGCCGGAAGCAAGATCATCATAGATATTGTCCCGTTCGACACCTGCGGCGCGCAAGGCGTCGTGCTGCAGGTCGAGAGACTGCGAGCCATCGGCTTTGGAGACGCGGGCATATCCGATCAGCATGTATCACAAACGTTGGTTTGAGGCGGCGCTTCGGCCACGATTGCATTGACCTCTGGAAATGTATCTCAACCAGCTTCATAAACAAAGCGTCTTGAACGCTATCAGATTTTGAAAAAGGAACATGTATGCCGCGTCGCGTCACTCTAACCGATCGGCAGAAAGACGCGCTGTTGCGCTTGCCGACTTCACAGACGGATTTGCTCAAGCACTATACGCTGAGTGATGAAGACCTTGGGCATATCAGGCTGCGTCGGCGCGCTCACAACAGGTTCGGCTTCGCCCTGCAATTGTGTGTCCTGCGCTATCCCGGCCGGGTGCTGGCTCCAGGCGAACTGATCCCTGCAGAGGTCATCGAATTTATCGGAGCGCAGCTTGGCCTGGGTGCCGACGATCTCGTAGACTATGCTGCCCGCGAGGAAACACGGCACGAGCATCTTGCCGAGTTACGGGGGCTCTACGGCTTCCGCACCTTCTCCGGACGTGGTGCGAGCGAGCTGAAGGAATGGTTGTTCCGAGAAGCCGAGATGGCGGTGTCGAACGAGGATATCGCCCGTCGCTTCGTAGCCGAGTGCCGACGCACCCGCACTGTCCTTCCCGCGACATCCACGATCGAGCGGCTTTGTGCCGCGGCTCTCGTCGATGCCGAGCGACGCATCGAGACGAGGATCGCCAGTCGGCTGCCTATGTCGATCCGAGAACAGTTGCTGGCATTGCTCGAGGAGACGGCTGATGATCGGGTGACCCGTTTTGTGTGGCTGCGCCAGTTCGAGCCTGGCTCGAACTCTTCGTCGGCCAACCGGCTGCTCGACCGGCTCGAATATCTGCAACGCATCGATCTCCCCGAGGATCTGCTTGCCGGCGTTCCTGCCCATCGGGTGACTCGTCTGCGCAGGCAGGGTGAACGGTATTATGCCGACGGCATGCGCGATCTCCCGGAGGACAGGCGGCTTGCGATCTTGGCTGTTTGCGTCTCGGAATGGCAGGCGATGTTGGCCGACGCAGTGGTCGAAACCCACGACCGGATCGTCGGCCGTCTCTACCGTGCTTCGGAGCGTATTTGCCATGCAAAGGTCGCAGACGAAGCGGGGGTGGTGCGTGACACCCTGAAATCCTTCGCCGAGATCGGGGGCGCCCTGGTCGATGCACAGGATGATGGCCAGCCGCTGGGCGATGTCATCGCGAGTGGGTCAGGGTGGGACGGCTTAAAAACCCTTGTTGCAATGGCAACCAGGCTGACCGCCACCATGGCCGACGATCCGCTCAATCATGTGCTCGACGGTTATCACCGCTTCCGCCGATACGCTCCACGCATGTTGCGCCTGCTCGATCTGCGAGCTGCGCCCGTTGCACTGCCGCTTCTGGAAGCGGTGACGGCCCTTCGTACCGGTTTGAACGATGCCGCGATGACCAGCTTCTTGCGGCCCAGCTCGAAATGGCATCGCCACCTTCGGGCCCAGAGGGCTGGCGACGCTCGCCTATGGGAGATCGCGGTGCTGTTCCATCTGCGCGATGCGTTCCGCTCCGGAGATGTCTGGCTTACTAGGTCCCGGCGCTATGGCGATCTGAAACACGCACTCGTTCCGGCACAATCCATCGCGGAAGGCGGTCGTCTCGCTGTGCCATTGCGGCCGGAGGAATGGCTGGCAGACCGGCAAGCTCGCCTCGACATGCGGTTGCGCGAGCTTGGCCGTGCCGCTCGCGCAGGCACGATCCCGGGCGGGTCGATTGAAAACGGCGTTCTGCATATCGAGAAACTCGAAGCCGCCGCGCCGACAGGCGCCGAAGATCTGGTGCTCGATCTCTACAAGCAGATCCCGCCCACGCGCATCACCGATCTCCTGCTGGAGGTGGATGCGGCGACCGGCTTCACCGAAGCGTTCACCCATCTGCGCACAGGAGCACCCTGCGCTGACCGGATCGGGCTAATGAACGTTATCTTGGCGGAAGGGATCAACCTCGGCTTGCGCAAAATGGCGGATGCGACAAACACCCACACCTTCTGGGAATTGATCCGCATTGGACGGTGGCATGTCGAGGGCGAAGCCTATGACCGGGCGCTGGCCATGGTGGTCGAGGCACAGGCAGCGTTACCCATGGCCCGGTTCTGGGGCATGGGCACGTCGGCTTCGAGCGACGGACAGTTCTTCGTCGCTACAGAGCAAGGTGAGGCCATGAACCTGGTCAACGCGAAATATGGCAATACCCCGGGCCTGAAAGCCTATAGCCACGTCTCCGACCAATATGCGCCGTTCGCAACCCAGGTGATTCCTGCAACGGCAAGCGAAGCGCCTTACATCCTCGATGGCCTGCTGATGAACGATGCTGGACGCCATATCCGCGAGCAGTTCACCGACACGGGCGGCTTCACCGATCACGTCTTTGCCGCATGTGCCATTCTCGGCTACCGGTTCGCTCCGCGCATCCGCGACCTGCCATCCAAACGGCTCTACGCGTTCAATCCGTCGGCCGCCCCGGCGCACCTGCGAGCGTTGATCGGCGGAAAGGTCAACCAAGCCATGATCGAGCGCAATTGGCCCGACATCCTGCGCATCGCCGCCACCATTGCTGCCGGGACCGTCGCGCCAAGCCAGATTCTGCGGAAACTCGCCTCCTATCCGCGGCAGAACGAGCTCGCGACAGCCCTGCGGGAAGTCGGTCGCGTCGAGCGCACCCTGTTCATGATCGACTGGATTCTGGATGCCGAACTCCAACGGCGTGCCCAGATCGGGCTCAACAAAGGCGAAGCTCATCATGCGCTGAAGCGGGCAATCAGCTTCCACCGCCGCGGTGAAATCCGCGACCGTTCCGCCGAAGGCCAGCATTACCGCATCGCCGGCATGAATCTGCTCGCCGCCATCATCATCTTCTGGAACACCATGAAGCTCGGCGAGGTCGTTGCAAACCAGAAACGCGATGGAAAGCTGCTATCGCCCGATCTCTTGGCCCATGTTTCGCCGCTCGGATGGGAACACATCAATCTCACCGGAGAATATCGCTGGCCAAAGCCTTAGCGTAGGATTCCGCCCCCTCCCGCAAACGACCCCGGTGACGGGATTGGCAAGGTAGCCGGGTCCAGCCTGCACGCCGGCGTGGCGGCCAGGGCCGATGAACGCAAGAAGCTCGAACGGCTGTGCCGGTACATCAGCCGTCCGGCGGTATCCGAGAAGCGGCTGTCGTTAACACGAGGCGGCAACGTGCGCTACCAGCTCAAGACGCCGTACCGGGACGGCACCACGCACGTCATTTTCGAACCATTGGATTTCATTGCAAGGCTGGCCGCCCTGGTACCGAAGCCCAGAGTCAACCTAACCCGCTTCCACGGGGTGTTCGCACCCAACAGTCGGCACCGGGCGTTGGTCACGCCGGCAAAACGGGGCAGGGGCAACAAGGTCAGGGTGGCTGATGAACCGGCAACACCAGCACAACGGCGAGCGTCGATGACATGGGCGCAACGGCTCAAGCGTGTTTTCAATATCGACATCGAGACCTGCAGCGGCTGCGGCGGCGCCATGAAAGTCATCGCCTGCATTGAAGACCCTATAGTGATCAAGCAGATCCTTGATCACCTGAAGCACAAAGCCGAAACCAGCGGGACCAGGGCGTTACCCGAAAGCCGGGCGCCACCGGCTGAGCTGCTCCTGGGTCTGTTTGACTGACGAGCCTGAAGGCCAACGATACCAATCAAAATGCTGCGTTCACAGCGCCGCGGCAGGGATCCGCCGTGCTGGTTGTCGGAAAAGGAGCCGCTAGTGGGAAAGAGGAGGGTAAATTTTCAGCGTTGCTGGCTCCCCGTCAGCCGGATTGGGTTGCATCGCAGGGGTGTCGAAAGAGTCAACTGCGGTCCAAAGCTGTTGGACTTGGGTGAAAAGGGCGTTTATTCTTCCTATACGTGCCGCGTTCCAGGCGGCGACTATGAGGGCTATGTCGATGCCCATGTGCGCCGGCTGGAGGCGCTACGCCGGGCCGGTATCGTCGAGCGGATCGACGCCGACCAATGGCGCATCCCCGATGATCTGGTCAGCCGTGCCGCCGCCCATGACGCCGGCCGAGACAGTCAGGCCAGCGTTCGCGTCCTTTCCCCGGTCGATCTGAACAAACAGATCGGATCGGACGGCGCGACCTGGCTGGACCGGCGGCTGATCCACGGCGAGACGGCCGACCTTGCGCCAACCGGCTTCGGGCAACAAGTCCGCGAAGCCATGGACCAGCGCCGCGAGCACCATATCGAACAGGGCGACGCCACCCGCAGCCGGGACAGCCGCGTCTTCTACCGGCGCAACCTTCTCGCCATCCTGCGGGAGCGCGAGGTAGCCGGCGTCGGATCGGATATGGCTTTGAGTAAGGGCCTGCCGTTCCGCGCCGCCACGGACGGCGAGAGCGTCAGCGGCAAGTTTACCGGAACCGTGCATCTATCGAGCGGCAAGTTCGCCGTGGTCGAGAAATCCCATGAGTTCACCCTTGTCCCGTGGCGGCCGATCATCGACCGCCAACTCGGCCGCGAGGTTATGGGCATCGTGCAGGGCGGGTCGGTGTCGTGGCAGTTAGGGCGGCAGAGGGGGCTGGAACGCTGAGTGCGCCCATGCCGCATTGCGAAGCAAAAGATAATCGGATAAAATGTAGCAATTCATATTCGTAAGCGTGGAGTAATCAGATGGGAAATTCCAAGTCAGCAGACAAGTAAGCCGCAACAACCAGTATTGTTGTTGCGGCGCTCTGTAAGGCTAGTCTCATCTGATTGCTGACGAGCAGACGTCGCCCGGTATTCCTTAATCGAGGGTTGATTCGTCATGACCACCACACGCCCCGCGTGGGCCTATACGCTGCCGGCAGCACTGCTGCTGATGGCTCCTTTCGACATCCTCGCTTCACTGGCGATGGATATTTATCTCCCTGTCGTTCCAGCGATGCCCGGCATCCTGAACACGACGCCCGCTATGATCCAACTCACGTTGAGCCTCTATATGGTGATGCTCGGCGTGGGCCAGGTGATTTTTGGTCCGCTCTCAGACAGAATCGGGCGACGGCCAATTCTACTTGCGGGCGCAACGGCTTTCGTCATTGCGTCTCTGGGAGCAGCTTGGTCTTCAACTGCACCGGCCTTTGTCGCTTTCCGTCTACTTCAAGCAGTGGGCGCGTCGGCCATGCTGGTGGCGACGTTCGCGACGGTTCGCGACGTTTATGCCAACCGTCCTGAGGGTGTCGTCATCTACGGCCTTTTCAGTTCGATGCTGGCGTTCGTGCCTGCGCTCGGCCCTATCGCCGGAGCATTGATCGGCGAGTTCTTGGGATGGCAGGCGATATTCATTACTTTGGCTATACTGGCGATGCTCGCACTCCTAAATGCGGGTTTCAGGTGGCACGAAACCCGCCCTCTGGATCAAGTCAAGACGCGCCGATCTGTCTTGCCGATCTTCGCGAGTCCGGCTTTTTGGGTTTACACTGTCGGCTTTAGCGCCGGTATGGGCACCTTCTTCGTCTTCTTCTCGACGGCTCCCCGTGTGCTCATAGGCCAAGCGGAATATTCCGAGATCGGATTCAGCTTTGCCTTCGCCACTGTCGCGCTTGTAATGATCGTGACAACCCGTTTCGCGAAGTCCTTTGTCGCCAGATGGGGCATCGCAGGATGCGTGGCGCGTGGGATGGCGTTGCTTGTTTGCGGAGCGGTCCTGTTGGGGATCGGCGAACTTTACGGCTCGCCGTCATTCCTCACCTTCATCCTACCGATGTGGGTTGTCGCGGTCGGTATTGTCTTCACGGTGTCCGTTACCGCGAACGGCGCTTTGGCAGAGTTCGACGACATCGCGGGATCAGCGGTCGCGTTCTACTTCTGCGTTCAAAGCCTGATAGTCAGCATTGTCGGGACATTGGCGGTGGCACTTTTAAACGGTGACACAGCGTGGCCCGTGATCTGTTACGCCACGGCGATGGCGGTACTGGTTTCGTTGGGGCTGGTGCTCCTTCGGCTCCGTGGGGCTGCCACCGAGAAGTCGCCAGTCGTCTAACCGACGACTGGTAGCAGGCCCGCTCCGATGCGGCGCACTAACCATCGAAACCTCGTGAATGTCGGTATCCTGTCTGGCAGGATACCGCTCATTTCCCTTGTTCAGTTCATCGCCGTCGCCGAGCATCTGAATTTTCGGCATGCGGCCAAGGCACTTGGTATCAGCCAGTCGAGCGTCAGCGCGCGTGTGAAAGCGCTGGAGGATAACCTTGGTGTCCTGCTATTTGAGCGCCATGCGCGGGGCGTTCGGCTAACAGACGCAGGCAGGCACTTCATGGAGCGTGTCACGGCGGGTGTCGATCAACTCGATCACGCAGTGAAGACCGCGGAGTGACGGGCACTGGCTGGCAATGTCTAGCAACGGCAGGCATTTCGGCTGAGGGTAAAAGAACTTTCCGCTAAGCGATAGACTGTATGTAAACACAGTATTGCAAGGACGCGGAACATGCCTCATGTGGCGGCCAGGACGGCCAGCCGGGATCGGGATACTGGTCGTTACCAGAGCCACCGACCCGAGCAAACCCTTCTCTATCAGATCGTTGACGAGTATTACCCGGCATTCGCTGCGCTTATGGCAGAGCAGGGAAAGGAATTGCCGGGCTATGTGCAACGGGAATTTGAAGAATTTCTCCAATGCGGGCGGCTGGAGCATGGCTTTCTACGGGTTCGCTGCGAGTCTTGCCACGCCGAGCACCTGGTCGCTTTCAGCTGTAAGCGTCGCGGTTTCTGCCCGAGCTGTGGGGCGCGGCGGATGGCCGAAAGTGCCGCCTTGCTGGTTGATGAAGTACTGCCTGAACAACCCATGCGTCAGTGGGTGTTGAGCTTCCCGTTTCAGCTGCGTTTCCTGTTTGCCAGCCGGCCCGAGATCATGGGGTGGGTGCTGGGCATCGTTTACCGCGTCATTGCCACGCACCTGGTCAAGAAAGCGGGCCATACCCACCAAGTGGCCAAGACGGGCGCGGTCACCCTGATCCAGCGTTTTGGATCGGCGCTCAATCTGAATGTTCACTTCCACATGCTGTTTCTCGACGGTGTGTATGTCGAGCAATCCCACGGCTCAGCGCGTTTCCGCTGGGTCAAGGCGCCGACCAGCCCAGAGCTCACCCAGCTGACGCACACCATCGCCCACCGGGTGGGTCGCTATCTGGAACGGCAAGGCCTGCTGGAACGGGATGTCGAAAACAGCTATCTGGCCTCGGATGCGGTGGATGACGACCCGATGACACCCCTGCTGGGGCACTCGATCACTTACCGTATCGCTGTCGGTTCACAGGCGGGGCGAAAGGTGTTCACTTTGCAAACTCTGCCGACCAGTGGTGATCCGTTCGGTGACGGGATTGGCAAGGTAGCCGGGTCCAGCCTGCACGCCGGCGTGGCGGCCAGGGCCGATGAACGCAAGAAGCTCGAACGGCTGTGCCGGTACATCAGCCGCCCGGCGGTATCCGAGAAGCGGCTGTCGTTAACACGAGGCGGCAACGTGCGCTACCAGCTCAAGACGCCGTACCGGGACGGCACCACGCACGTCATTTTCGAACCATTGGATTTCATTGCAAGGCTGGCCGCCCTGGTACCGAAGCCCAGAGTCAACCTAACCCGCTTCCACGGGGTGTTCGCACCCAACAGTCGGCACCGGGCGTTGGTCACGCCGGCAAAACGGGGCAGGGGCAACAAGGTCAGGGTGGCTGATGAACCGGCAACACCAGCACAACGGCGAGCGTCGATGACATGGGCGCAACGGCTCAAGCGTGTTTTCAATATCGACATCGAGACCTGCAGCGGCTGCGGCGGCGCCATGAAAGTCATCGCCTGCATTGAAGACCCTATAGTGATCAAGCAGATCCTTGATCACCTGAAGCACAAAGCCGAAACCAGCGGGACCAGGGCGTTACCCGAAAGCCGGGCGCCACCGGCTGAGCTGCTCCTGGGTCTGTTTGACTGACGAGCCTGAAGGCCAACGATACCAATCAAAATGCTGCGTTCACAGCGCCGCGGCAGGGATCCGCCGTGCTGGTTGTCGGAAAAGGAGCCGCTAGTGGGAAAGAGGAGGGTAAATTTTCAGCGTTGCTGGCTCCCCGTCAGCCGGATTGGGTTGCATCGCAGGGGTGTCGAAAGAGTCAACTGCGGTCCAAAGCTGTTGGACTTGGGTGAAAAGGGCGTTTATTCTTCCTATACGTTGTCGGCAGCGGGCCAAAAAGGAATACGTCCATGCCCATCGAGGTGAAACCGGCTGTGAGCGCGGGTTCAAGCATATAGCCCGACAGGCGCGTATCCTTGCCGATCACGACACGATGGCGGTGGTCACCGCGACGAAAGACACGGCCAGCCGCCATGCCGACGCGCAAGGCGGTTTCCGCCGTCATCGCGCCTTCGTTGGCTTTGCCACGAATACCGTCTGTGCCGAAATATTTGCGCACCATAAGGTCGATTATCCTGTCGTCGGGTCGCCCTCAAAGGGGACATGCCTGCTGAACCGCGAATATAGAGAAATATCCCGAATGTGCAGTTAACGAATTCTTGCGGTTTCTTTCAGCGCCGCCAATACCGCCAGCCCGTCGCGCAAGGGGCGCGGCTCGTGTGTGCGGATGAAGTCAGCTCCACCTGCGGCGGCGGCAAGCTCTGCAGCGAGTGTCGCGGCCCCGACATCCCCCGGACCACGGCCTGTGAGCGCGCGCAGAAAGGATTTGCGCGAAACAGACAGAAGCACCGGCAAATCGAAGCGCAGCCGCAATTCATCGAACCGCGCCAGCACCGAGAGCGAGGTTTCGGGAGCAGCCCCCAGAAAAAACCCCATGCCGGGATCAAGGACAAGGCGGTTGCGTTTGATACCGGCACCCGTCAGCGCCGCGATGCGCGCGTCAAAGAACGCCGCAATGTGATCCATGATGTCGCCAGCGGGTGCCTCGCGCCGATCTGCCTGCCCGTCTTGCACCGAATGCATAACGACGAGTTTGGCAGATGATTTCGCCAATTGCGGATAGAACGCAGCGTCTGGAAAACCGCGAATATCATTGAGATAGGCCACACCACGCGACAAGGCATAGGCTTGCGTCGCGGGTTGATAACTGTCGAGCGAGACGGGAATGCCATCTGCCTTGAGCGCGTCCAGCACCGGCGCGATACGCGCGATTTCTGTGTCGGACGAAACAGGCGCGGCGTCGGGATTGCTGGATGCCGGACCGAGGTCGATCACATCTGCCCCCTCGGCCATCAGCTTACGCGCCTGCGCAATGGCTGCGTCTGGCGCCAGATACCGGCCTCCATCGGAGAAACTGTCCGAGGTTATGTTGACGATGCCGAAAATGATGAGCGATTTATTCATGGGGGCTTCTATAATAATAATAATCGAGCATGAGTCTCATACGGATGCTCGGGTCGAAAGGGAATCCCCAGGCGAGTAACCTGTTTGCGGTGATCCATTAGCTGCAGGAGCAGAAGAGCATACATCTGGAAGCAAAGCCAGGAAAGCGGCCTATGGAGCTGTGCGGCAGCGCTCAGTAGGCAATTTTTCAAAATATTGTTAAGCCTTTTCTGAGCATGGTATTTTTCATGGTATTACCAATTAGCAGGAAAATAAGCCATTGAATATAAAAGATAAAAATGTCTTGTTTACAATAGAGTGGGAATGAGTTGAAAGAACGAGGGCGCCGAGAGGCGCCCTTGTTTTTTTGTAGTGTCCGCTACCGCTTGGTCCGGTTCTGCGCTCACTTGTTAGCCGGACCCTGCCTCCCTAAGATCGAGGTAAGTCAAAGGGAAAGCACGCCATACCATGAACGATCATTCTCAAATTATCGTTATCACTTCCGAGCATACGATCCTCGGCACGCAACGCGGCACTGTCCGAGTAACTTCAGGCGGCACCCTGTGTCTGGATGGGACATTACAGGGGACACTCGATATTCAGGCCGGAGGCACAGTACGTATCAATGGGCAGCAGCAGGGAACCGTTGCGGTTGCTCCGCATGCTACAGTCACTGTCTTTGGCGCCATTCAAGGCACCACCAGTCTGGAACGTGGCGCGTCTTTGACCATCGAGCCTTCCGGAAAGCTCGCGGGAACGCTTGTTAACGATGGGCTGGTCGTAGTTCGTGGTGTCTTCGCTGGCGCACAATCCGGCAATGGCACTATTCGCCTCGAGGGCGATGGCTACATTAAGCAGCCTGCCTCTATCAAAGATGGCGTTCACTACTACGAGTGGTAGGTAGCGACCTAACAGTTCATCCAAGCCGGTCGCCGCTTCGTAGCGCCGGTTTAATTCATGGGCCAGCCCCCTTGGGATTACTATGTTCTATCACGTCATCGTTGAAACAAATGAGAAGGTTGGCAAGCAGGGCGTAAATAGAGAGTATTTTGAACTTGACAAGGCGGATCTAAGGGATGTCTTGGAGCGCGTCGTCTATCCCTACCTTCGCAAGCAAGGATTTCAATTCGACGGGTATTTTCTTCAGCACAGCGAGGTCCGCCGTATCGCCATAAAGCAGACGGAGAAGAGCTCTCGAGTGCTCTCGCAGTACGAAAACGACAATATGCCTGCTGGCATAATCATGTTTGTTTCGCCAAGCAGTGTTATTTCGTATGAAACACATGCGAAGGACATCACCGCCCAAGTCTTCGATGAGGCGAAAACTACTATTTCGCCTGAAGATCTACCCAAGCCTTCCGCTATCCGCGACCCATCCAAAGTATTCATTGTTCATGGCCGTGATGACTTGGCAAAAACAGATGTTGCCCGTTTCGTTGAGAGGCTCGGCTTTGAGGCCATAATTCTTCACGAGCAAGCTAATTCCGGGCAGACAATCATTGAAAAGATTGAAGCACATACGAACGTAGGTTTCGCTGTTGTTCTTTACACCCCCTGTGATATCGGTGGCTTTGCAAACGAGCATCAGCGGTCGCGCGCACGGCAAAACGTAGTATTTGAGCACGGGTATCTGATCGGCAAGCTTGGCCGCCACAACGTGTCTGCTCTCGTGAAAGGCGATGTTGAGATTCCCAACGACATAAGCGGCGTTGTTTACGTGCCGCTGGACCACCACGGTGCTTGGCGCGTTGCTCTTGCTAAAGAGCTCCGTACGGCTGGCTATTCCGTGGATATGAATCGTGTTGTGTAGAGTGGGGGGTTCACATCTCGTTCGAGGCGGACGGCTCGCCCCCGCTCAATTCAAGCGTTCGCCCTCATACTCACTTTCGATAAAGTCGTTGATGGTTATATCGGTACTCGCGAGCGCTCTGAGTGCGCCACTCAGGATCTTACCTTGACGCGGATGATTTCCAAAGAGCTGAGACCCGGGGCTTCCACACGTCCTGCCCAGAAGATCTCGCAAACGCAAAGAATCGGCTGCGCACCGGTCGATGGATGGAGGCGCTCCCTTGCACGTCCGCAAGGCATTTGGTCCTAGCGGGACGATCTGCAGCTTTCAGTTCGGCCGTAACCCAGGAAGGTGGCCCCGGAGGCGAATCCGCGCTGATGAAGACACTGCCCGGTAGGAGGCAGGTCATTGATGTCCGCTCCCCGTGGCAGGGCGTCATGCGACCCATGGCCGACATCAGAACCTCCGCCGGAGCGACTTTGCGATGGTCCCTCTGCTGGGTCCGGTAATACATTGGCTTGTTCGCCGGAGCCAGCCGTCCTAAGATCGGGCCGTATCAAGAGGGAAAGCCCGTCATACGGTGCTTTGTGGATAAGCCGTATAGCCGGATTCGAGGTTCCGTCTATTAGTTGGTTTGGCACTACAGGAAGGATTCAATGACACCTATTTTTGATTCTGGAACCAATCTCGTAGCTTGGTTCGACGGGCATCACTTCTTCGACCTTAATCAGGAGTGGATCGCCTTCGTGGCCAATGGCCATGTGTTTTCAGCGGCCCGCAACACGTGGCTTGGGCCGTTCCATAACGGTTCTTTCTTGGACACAAATGGGAGGCCTGTAGCTTGGCTTCAGAATACCGCGCCTAGTGGCTCCCTCAAGCCGCTGAAGCCACTCAATCCACTCAAACCCCTTAGGCCTTTGCGTCCCCTCCGCCCGCTTCAGCCGCTTAAGCCTCTTCAACCACTTCAGCCTCTCGGGGGGTGGTCGCAGATGACGTTCGCTCAATGGCTGGCGCAGTAGGGCCGAACAATTCGTTCAAGCCGAAGCCGCTTCGCGGCTCGGCTTAACTCGGCGTTAGACGTCATTTCGAGCGACCATGGGGTGATATCTGGCATTGCCCGGAAGCGGGCACTGGGGCAGGGATTAGGTTGATTTATCGCGGCTAGGCGGAGTGTTAGCCACTTCGCTCAATGCATCGGACTTTGGCCAACCTTGGTTATGTATCCTCAGGTTGCGCTTACAATTAACTACATGGCGGTTATCACCTTCAGCTATTCGCGCGGATGCCGCCTAGTTCATTCGAGCCGAAACCGATTTGCTGATCGACTTGGTTCGGGCATTATGCCTCTGGAGGGAGTGTTATATGGAAAAAAGATACCAAGTTTTTGTCAGCTCGACTTTCGCCGACCTACAGCAAGAGCGGCAGGAAGTGATGCAGGCACTGCTTGAACTTGATTGCATCCCATCTGGCATGGAACTGTTTCCAGCTGCCAACGAAGATCAATGGACGCTCATCAAAAAAGTAATTGATGACTGCGACTATTACATGGTAATTCTAGGGGGGCGCTATGGAAGTATTGGCCCTAATGGCCATAGCTACACAGAGATGGAGTATCGATACGCGCTGGAAAAGGGAAAGCCAATTCTTGGATTTGTCCACAAAGACCCATCTCAGATCGCAACGAGCAAATCGGAGCAGTCGGAGAGTGGGCGAGAGAAGCTTGGAGAGTTCCGAGAGTTTGTTCAGAAGCGCATGTGCCGTTTCTGGGACTCTCCCGCTGACTTGGGAAGCCAAGTCAGTCGCAGTCTCGTTAAACTGATCAAGACACATCCTAGTATTGGTTGGGTGCGAGGTGATCAGGTTCCCTCGGAGAGTGCTACTACTGAAATCTTGTCCCTTCGCAGGACAGTGGACGAACTGGAGCGGAAGCTCTCGGCAGTAGCAACCGAAGCACCGGAAGGCGCCAGCACGTTGGCGCAGGGCGCTGATCAGGCCTCTCTCGCCTATACGTTCATAGCGTCTCCAACTGGCTACAGGAGCGATGGAGAGACTTATAGAGGAGTCTCAGTGCTCGCCTGGGACGAAATTTTCTCCGCGCTTGCACCGCTCATGATCGACGAGTCTGATGAGGCTGGCTTGCGGATAGCTCTTAACAGCCTTGTGAGAACGAAGGAACACGAGGACCTCTCCTCAAAGAGGGGTTTCAAAGGCCACCGATTCTTTGATTTCACTGTGCGCGGGGACGATTTTCAGACCGTAAAGATACAACTTCGGGCCCTAGGACTGATTACTAAGAGTAGCAAGAATCGTAGCGTGAAAGACACGGCTACATATTGGACGCTAACGCCCTATGGCGATAACCAAATGACTAAGCTGAGAGCGATCCAGCGTACAGAGTCCTAACATATTCGCTCAAGCCGAATTCGCCTCACGCGGCGGCATATATCAGGCGTTCGATGTCCGTTTCTGGCCGGAAGCGGACGTTGTTATATGCGAGGTCAGACGAAGCCTGCCGCGAGTATGCTCCAGGAGGCAGATCACTCCGGTCTCACCTCGTGGCACGCCCACTCAACCAACCCGCGGCAAGCCAGAAACAGCCCATCCACCACCCCCTCATCCAGATGCCGCTCCGGGTCCGCTGCTACTCGGCAGCGGTCCGCCGCGTGCAACAACTCCAGCACCGTTAGCGCCCCCACCATCGCGCGCTCGCTCCTGGCCAGACTGACGCGGCGGCCGGGCGACACATCGGTTTCCGGCCACGGGTGCCCATCAGCCCCCTCGCAGCCGCGCATGCGCTTGAGGATGCCGAGCAGGGAGTTCAGGTCGGGCAGGGGAGTGTCGTCGTTGATGGGCTCAACAACGGTGTACGAGGAGAAGGTGTCGGATTCGTTCATGGCGTCGGCTTCCGTGGCTGTGCTTAACAGCGCCACCGCGAAGAGGTGGCGGACGGTGCGGGTTCCAAACCGGGACAGACAGTTGTCAATAACCGGCGGGTCCGAAGACCCCCACGCACCGCCCGCCATAAAGGCCGACGGATTGCCCGCCGGCACCGGTTAAGGACGGTGCCGACGGGCAAGCGTAAACAACTATCTGTCTCGGGTTTGGACGCCCGCTGCCACCCGTTGTCGGTGGCGCGCCATGGTGTTTACGCAGCCGCTTCGAATACCAATAGAAATTCGCGAAGGAATCGTTGAATCCGAGAGCGAAGAACTATTGTTGCACGCACCATTCGTGCAGGCCGCGACGTCAGTAGACGCATTCGCGCAGCTGCTCTGTCGATAGCGAATCCAAGTGGCGCAATCGCCCACGCCACAAGCGAATAGCGCGACGGCCTTCTTTGCAACAGTTCTTAGTGAGCCTTGCCAAGCAACGGCGCGTGATCAGCCACACACCGCGAAAAGCGGTTCAAACACGACACCGCCAACGAGCCTCCCACCTTCAACCAACGCCATCCTCACCCGCATTACCCACCAGCAACTCAATCATCGCCCGCGCCGCAGCCGACTGCCGCCGATGCGGCGCATAGATCACCGAGAACGGCCGCGACCGCCCACGCAGCTG
Organism: Stenotrophomonas sp. 28608_Sma; assembly: GCF_056486185.1. Lineage (NCBI taxonomy): Bacteria > Pseudomonadati > Pseudomonadota > Gammaproteobacteria > Lysobacterales > Lysobacteraceae > Stenotrophomonas > Stenotrophomonas sp. 28608_Sma. The sequence goes on from NZ_CM151308.1 coordinate 2,090,632, forward strand.
CGGCAATACCTCCACCAGCTCCCCCCGCTGCAACCGCTCGCGCACGATGAACGCATAGCTCTGGCAGATGCCGATGCCCTGTTCGGCCAGCGACACCAGGCCCAGCACATCGTCGGAGGTCTCGATGGACGAACGCGGCAGCCAGTCCACGTCGCGCCCGCCGTCGCGGAAGATCCATGGCGCCAACCGCCCAGTACGCGGCATCACGAAGGGCAGGCACAGGTGCTGCTGCAGATCGTCCAGCGTCTGCGGCGTACCGCGGCGCTGCAGGTACTCCGGCGAAGCCACCAGCAGCAGTGGCGCGTCTTCCAGCTTTCGCCCCACCAGCCCGCTGTCCGGCAGCTGGCCCAGGCGGATGGCCAGGTCGAAGCCTTCGGCCACCAGGTCCACGTTGCGGTTGGTGATGTTCAGTTCCACCTGCACCTGCGGGTACTGCTGCGCAAAGCGCGCCAGCACGGGCGGCAGCCGGTAGTGGCCATAGGTGGTGGGCACGCTCAGGCGCACGCGGCCGGCCAGCGCACCGTCCTGGGCCAGTACGTCGCGCTCGGCGTCGTCCAGCAGCCCGAAGGCGGTGCGCACCTGTTCCAGGTAGAGCCGCCCGGCGTCGGTCAGGCCCACGCGGCGGGTGGTCCGCTGCAGCAGCTGCCGGCCCAGCCGCGCTTCCAGGCGGGTGACCGCGCGGCTCAGCACCGAGGGCGTGGTGGACAGCGCCGCCGCGCCGGCCGTGAACGAGCAGTGCTCGACCACCGCCAGGAACACCTCCACATCGCCCAGGTAGTCGAACTTGCGGCTCATTTGGCTCTCCGGGGAACAGATGTTTTGCGATGAGGCCAATTTATCGCCGCTGGGGCGATGAATAAAGTGGCGTCATTCCCCGATAGGAGCTCCCCATGAACCTGATGACCCGGCTGGCCGCAGCGCTGGCCCTGACCCTGGCCGCCACCGGCGTGCATGCCGCCAACGTGCTGGTGGTGCTGTCTGACGAAAACCACCTGGACCTGAAGGACGGCAAGGTGCTGTCCACCGGCTTCTATCTCAACGAGCTGATGCAGCCGGTCAAGCTGCTGCTGGACGCGGGCCACGAGGTGACCTTCGCCACGCCGCAGGGGCGGGCGCCGACGGTGGACGTATCCTCGGTGACGGCGGCGTACTTCGGCAACGATGCCGCGCAGCTGACGCTGCACAAGGAACTGCTGGAGAAGCTGGCGCTGACCTCGCCGACGGCCTCGCCGGTGGTCAGCCTGGCGCGCGTCGAGCAGCAGGGCTACGCGCGTTTCGATGCGGTCTACATTCCGGGTGGCCACGCGCCGATGCAGGACCTGCTAAAGAGCCCGGCGCTGGGCCGGCTGCTGGCCGACTTCCACCAACGCAACAAGACCACCGCGCTGGTCTGCCACGGGCCGATCGCGCTGCTGTCCACGCTGCCGGATGCGGATGGTTTCGTGGCGAAGCTGGAGGTGGGTGCGATGCCGGCTACGCCGAAGTGGATTTACAGCGGCTACCAGATGACGGTGATCAGCAACCAGGAAGAGGCGCTGGCTAAACCGCAGTTGGGTGGTGGCGAGATGAAGTTCTACCCGCAGACCGCGTTACAGCGGGCGGGTGCGAAGTTCAGCAGCAATGCCACGCCGTGGACGGGGCATGTGGTGGTGGACCGTGAGCTGATTACCGGGCAGAACCCGGCTTCGGCGTTGGAGGTGGGGCAGCGGTTGGTGGAGCGGTTGAAGTAGGGCGGGGCCTGCATCGCGTGCGGTGCCGTGGCACCATGGCGGACTGGCCTCGTCCTTCCGGGCGGGGGCCGGTTTTCCACGGAAGCCCTACAACACGACATGCGAACGTCTTTTTTCATTCTCCCCGCCCTGTGCCTTGGCTTGCTGTCCGGCTGTGCCAGTGGCCCGGAGGAGCACGCCTCAAGCCGCGAAATCACCGGCGCATTCGTGGCCGACGACGGCCAGCTGTACCTGCTGCCGCGCTTTGAAGAACCGATGCGCTTCAATGCTGCACCGTTCCGCGAGTACCGCGCGCTGATGGACAGCCCGCTGCGCGAGGCGGTGGCCTGCGCGCAGATGTACTTCCATGAGGACTGGCGCGACCCGGCCGACAAGGCCAAGGTGCACGGCAGCTATGCGCTGCTGCTGCGGCCGGAGCAGGTGACGCCGGAACAGGCCGCGCAGTTCAAGCTGGAGCGGATTGAGGTGCTCCCGCGTGAGGCGAAGTATGTGGATGAGCGGGCGCGCTACTACCTGCCGCAGGATCGGAGCCGTTATGCGCTGGCGTTTGATCGGGCCTGCAATCTTTCAAAGAAGGGCGGCAGCTATTACAGCGCGCTGTTCGAGGGCGATGGCGAGCGGGTGAAGTTGCCGGACGCTGCTGCGTTGGCGGAGAAGGGGAAGCTGGCGCAGCCGATCAGTGCGCGGGCGCAGCGGATCCTGCCGGAGCGGGAGGACAAGCCGGGTGTTGGGGCGGCGGCCGGCAAGGTGCTGGGCGCGGCGTTGATTCCTGTGGCGGTTCCGGTGTTTGTGTTGAGCCTGCCGTTCCTGGGGCCGGATCATTGGAAGTGAAAAGGCGTTGAGGGAGAGTCATCCACGCATGGTGTGGATCTATCCCCTGAAAGTTCATCCTGGAGATCTGTGTGCCCAGCACGCTGGAAACTGCTTTGAAGACCGTAGGTTTCATTGTCCTTGCGGCGCTTCCGTTGGTGATCCTCTGGTTTACCCTTCGGCGAATGTCGGCAACTGCTCGCTCGTCCGTGAAATCGGGGCTGCGTTTGGATCCTCCTCGCCGGATCTCCGGAACATCCATGACCTTGGTGATGGTGGATGGCAAAGAGGATCGCGAGCACTATTTCTTTGATGCGGCGTCCTTTTACCTGCGGCGTGGGCCGGTGCCCACGGCGGTTCCGCTTTCGCAGATCACCTCAGTCACACGAACGTCCGACAAGATCTACGGGCGCTATGTCTGGCAGGTGTGCTTCAGCAAAGCATCGGGCAGAAAGTGCGTGACGTTTACCAACAACCTGACGCTGTTCAACCGCGACTTCCTGCTGTTCCTGGAGGCGGTGCGGAAGGCTAATCCGCTCGCGACCGTTGATCGAGCGAGCGTCCTCTTCTAGAGCGTGTTTCAAGTTCGGTATGAACAGTGTCACTGCAATGGCATCACAGCGCGCAGCCCCTGTTCGACCGATGTGATCGATGAGAAATGGGCGTTTGTTGCGCGGTATCTGATGCCGAAGCATTCTCATGCGGGGCAGTGCAAGTATGATCTGCGATGAACACGCAAAGCCCGTAACATGGAACGAGGTCCGCTCGTTTCTGCGCGCGATGCGAAGCGTGGGCCTTGTCACCTGTGACGAAGACGCATTTGAGACAATTGTCGAGACGATTTACGTTTGTGGCATGCGGTCAATCTCTGCGGAGTAGTTCCTGATGATGTGCCGATCGACGCTGGATGTACCCCTGATTCACGCCTACGCGCTTCCTCTCGGCATAGATGCTTCAAGGATCACGCTGCCTCACCGGCAACTTGGAACGAGCACCGGTGGCGTTGAGCTTGGCAAGTTCCGCATGCACAGCGGTCGCAACGTCTTCGTGCTGCGCAGGGACCGTAGCTCTGTTCTCGTCACAGCCAGAGGGGATACTGACTTGATTCTGGACCGACGTCTTCACGAACAGCTCAAAGCATGCTTGGATCAGGTACGTGAGACCGGCGGCCATCGAGGAAGATTGCAATGATCAGCAGGAAGTACTGGTTTACCAGGAAAAAGTACGGATGGGGTTGGGGGATGCCGTGCGCGTGGCAGGGCTGGCTTGTGTACGCAGTCGCATTCGGCCTGCTGCTGGCAGGTCCGTTTCTGTTCTCTCCATTTCGCGAGCCCATCGCGTTTCAGCTCTACACGTGGGCCGTAGTGTTGGTCCTTGTCCTTATCTGCTGGATGAAAGGCGCTCCGCCCGGTTGGAGGTGGGGGGAGTAGAACGGCCGCAGAAGCTATTTTCGGACGTGTTCGATCCGCCGGGCAAAGCATGGATGCATTGCCCTTGTGGGAGTCGGACAGTATCGCCAGCAAGCCACGGCTGCGCCCCCTCTGAGGTGTACCGTCCGTTTTGAATGAACGCTGGATACTTCCCTCGGCGGGTACCGAACGCGTTCTAACCGTTGATTGACCAAGGTAGCGTCGCTTAAAGGGGGCGCCGGTGAAGCTACACTGACCACCTACGCCCGATGGAAGCTCGCCCATGTTCTCTGGAAAGGTTGCGGTGGTCACCGGCTCCACCGGCGGTATCGGTCTTGGCATCGCCACCGCGTTGGCGCGGCAAGGTGCCGATATCGTGCTGAACGGCTTTGGCGATGCGGCGGAGATCGAACGCATCCGTACCGAACTGGAAACCGAGTTCGGCGTACGGGTGGTGCACGATGGGGCCGATCTTTCCCGTGGCGAGGCAGTGCGCGGCATGATCGATCGCGCCGTTGCGACGATGGGACGCATCGACATCCTGGTGAACAACGCGGGCATCCAGCACACCGCGTCGATCGAGGAATTCCCCGTCGAGAAGTGGGATGCGATCCTCGCGCTGAATCTCTCGGCCGTATTCCATGCCACGGCGGCGGCCTTGCCGCACATGAAGCAGCAGGGTGCCGGCCGCATCATCAACATCGCCTCGGTGCATGGGCTGGTGGGTTCGGTGAACAAGTCGGCCTATGTGGCGGCCAAGCATGGCGTGGTCGGGTTCACCAAGGTGACCGCGCTGGAGAATGCGGGCACCGGCATCACCGCCAATGCCATCTGCCCGGGCTGGGTGCGAACGGCGCTGGTCGAGCAGCAGATCACCGCGTTGGCCGAGCGCGAGGGCACAGATCAGGAGACCGCCGCCCGCGCGCTGCTGACCGAGAAGCAGCCTTCGTTGCAGTTCGTGACGCCCGAGCAGCTGGGGGAGATGGTGGTGTTCCTGGCTTCGGACGCTGCGGCGCAGATCACTGGCACGGCGCTGCCGGTGGATGGGGGCTGGACGGCGCGCTAGCGGGCTGAGATTTCAACTGCGGCAACTGCGTGTTTCCTGAGTGAGTGTCCACCAAACTCTGACGTGCCCAGGTGACGTGCCGGTGCGCTTGCCCCGTGCTTGCAGGCATGAGGTCAGTGTTCGCATGCTACAGAGCAGTAGCTTTTTTCCAATCCTGTATGCCATATCAACAATCTGGATTCGCGAGCCCGATCGTCATGTCAAGCAATGAAGTGAAAATTCCTGGCAACCGTGGGTCTGCAAGAAAGAACAGGGACAACGATAGGTGCATGGCTCATCTTCGCGCCAAATGGCGGAAGATCCTGACCAAGAGGTTTGACTACTTCTTCCAGAAGTCGCCGGAATGTGGTCAGCGTATGGAGTTGGTCATTGACTGCATACTTCAAGGCCTGGAATCTATCTTCTTGAGATTTTCGGAGTTGAAGGATACTCAGTTCAATGCGCAAGTCATGCACGATGATGTCGGCATATATTCCCAGAGGATGGCCGAAATGCTGTTCTACTATCAGCTTCTCGGAATGGGTTTCGATGAGATCAGGAGCGATGATGCCGGGCCTGACTTTATTGCAATGAGCAATGGGGAGACGTTCTGTTTCGAGGTGGTCACTCCAACGCCACAATCCGACGTCAGAAATCTCATTGAGCAGAGAAGGTTGGAGCCGGAAGATCGTGATGCGGTTTTCCGTGAGCGATTGCTGTCGGTCACATCGGCTATCAGGGGCAAGCTGGACCAGTTTGAGCGTCACAAGGCTGCCGGGCATGTGCCAGACGGCGCGCATTACATAATCGTCATCAATGATTCGATGCTGCTGCCCTATAGCCAGCCCTGGTACGGTGTGCTGAGTGAACTCTGCTTTGGTGACAGCACTTTGCCCATTTCAGTAGACGCAACAATTGGCTCTGGGGACCTCGACTTCTCTGATCTCCGCGGCGAAGCATCTTCTGGGGACGGGGAAATCCAGTGCCAGAGTGTCACCATGAGGAGTAGTTACGGGGTTTCCGTCAATGGCGGCGAGGTGAGCACTCCAGAGGAATCCTGGGTGCGGTTGAGAATGAGAAAAAAAATCCCCACTAGAAAAAATACCGATACCATTGATGTTGATATAATTGAATCCGTCGGCGTGGCTGCAATTTATCAAATAACCTTGCGTGAGGATTTGATGTTCTTTCATTCCTTCAAGGCCCATCAGCAAGTAAAGCCCCCTTCGGCTCTGATTAGCTCGGTGAAGACCAGGGATGTGGTGAGGAAGTCTCTGTTTGCCACTTCGATGTATGCCAAGGATGAGGCGCTGGTGCAGCCGCATATGTCATCTGCACGTCTGTTTGGCTTTGAGCCGGACGAATACAACAGTTCGGCCGTTTACAAATATTTTTTCGTGCCCTACCTGAAGGGTGGGGAGTTTTATCAAGCGCCACAGGGTGTAGGCTAGATGGCTTGCTCGCAGCGAGGTTGAACTCTGGCAACGACAAAGCCATCTCCGCGACCCTGTTGAGTGTGCTTGGCCAACAGCTGAGCAGATGCAAACGCATAAGCAGCAGCGATCTGGTCTGGAAGCTGCTCTCCGCCACGCCCTGTACTGCGTCGGTCGCAGCGCCGCAGATGCCGGTAGACATGGTTCTCTGCGGGAAGGAATGCCGAAATGGGCGGAGACGGGGGCGGCGGTGGCAGCGTAGCGCTGCAGGCTCAACCTGTCGGCTTCGCAAACACATCCAACCCCTTGCCCGTCTCCAACAACGACTTCAGGCTCGACAGCACGATCGGCCAGCCCTGGCGGATGCCGGTATCCATGCCACTGCCGGGTTCAAGCTCGTCGTGGGTAACCGTCAGCCGCACCATGTCCTGGTAGGGCACGATGTCGAAGGTGACGCGGCTGTAGGCATCCGGGTTCTCTGCCTGCGAGGCGGCGGCCCAGGTGATGACCAGCCGCGAGGGTGGGGTGCTTTCCACCACTTCGCCGACCAGCTCGACCGAGCGCGTTTCGTTGGCGCGCACATGCTGCCAGCGCGAGCCGGGTTTCCAGTCCGAGACGTTTTCGTGGCCCCAGTAGCGGCTGGCGATCTCGGGGCGGGTGATGGCCTCGAACACCTTCTGCGGCGTGGAGGCGATGTAGATCACGTGGATGAAGCGGGTGGACTCTGCGGACATCGTCATTCTCCTTCCAGTTCTCGTTTCAGGTCATGCAGCAGGCTCAGGCGCTGTTGCTCGAACTTGCGTACCCAGCGTTCGTACACCTCGTGCAGCGGCACCGGGTTGATGAAGTGCAGCTTCTCGCGGCCACGGCGCACGGTGCTGATCAGGTTGGCGTCTTCCAGCAGGCCCAGGTGCTGGGTGACCGATTGCCGGGCCATGTCCAGGTGCTCGCACAGCTGGCCGAGCGTCTGCCCGTTGTCTTCGCAGAGCAGATCCAGCAGCGTCCTGCGCGTGGGGTCGGCCAGTGCCTTGAACACCTTGTCTGCATTCATGCGGGGCGTCTTCAGTTCCAGTTGTCGATCCTGATGTCGTGTGGGTTGGGCTGGCCCTTGCCGGATTCCACCAGCGCCTTGAGGCTGAGCAGGAACACCGCCCACTTGGTGCTGCAGTGGGAGGTGAACTCGACGCGCTCTTTCCAGCCTTCATGGGTGAACAGCACGATGCAGTAGTCGCTTTCCTGTTTCAGCACGAAGCGCGCGTGGGTGCCGATCCATTCGGCAGGGCCGGCGACGAACTGCCAGAGCACGAGCTCGCCTGGAACAAGCTGCTCAAGTTTCATTTCCATGGCACCGATTTCCTGGCCATTGGCGGTGAAGCGCACGTTGACCGAGCCTCCGGTTTCGCGGTCGCCGTGGGTGTCTTCAGCCCACCAGGCGGCGACGCCTTCGGGGGTTGCCAAGGCCTCGTACACTTGGCTTGCATGGGCCTTGATGCCGACCCTGTGTGCGATATCGACCATTGCAGGTTCCTCACTTGGGCGGACAGGCGCCGTCCTTGGGTGGACTATAGGCAGGTAAATGCCTGCATGTCAAATCCGGTGGACGGGGGGCTGGATCAATACACTGGGCACCTGCCAGGCATGGCCTGGCACTACTGGATCTACGGGACGTCAAGGAGTGCAGGCATGACTGAAGCTGGAAAGGAAATCTTGAACATCCGCCGCGCCAACGTAGACGATGCCCCTGCGGTGCTGATGCTCTTCGACGAAGTCATCGAATGGTTCGTGTCGATCGGCAACCTGCAGCAGTGGGGCAGCGAACCGTGGTCCACGATGCTGCGCCGGATCACCCAGGTGACCGATGCGTGCGCGCTGCCGGGTGCATGGGTGGCGCAGAACGAGCAGGGTGACGTGCGCGCGTTCCTGGCGCTGGGCGAGTCGATGCCCTATGTGCCTGCGCCCACCGGCCCGGAACTGTATGTACGGGTACTGGTGGCATCGCGTGATGCGCGCGTGCGTGGCATCGGCCGGCGCCTGATGGCCTTTGCCGATGAGCAGGCGCGCGCTGCCGGGCTCGACCATCTGCGTGTGGACTGCTACGGCGGTGGCAACGGTGATCTGGTGCGCTTCTATGAGACCTGCGGCTACACGCGCATCGCGCCGTTCATTGTGGATGGCTGGCCGGGCATGCTGCTGGGGCGACAGCTCTGACGTGGCTGCGTCACTCGGTCGCAGCCTGTGTGCAGGAAACGGTACATCGGTTCGGCGCTAGAGTAGGGGCATGACCTGCATGGAATGGCTGTGTCATTCCACTGCGGGTTCCTGATGACCCCCTCCAGGAAGGAGCAACGCATGTACTACAGCAGTGGCAACTACGAAGCCTTCGCGCGCCCGCGCAAGCCCGCCGGTGTCGATGGCAAGCGGGCTTGGTTCGTCGGTTCGGGCCTGGCCTCGCTGGCCGGCGCCGCGTTCCTGGTGCGCGACGGCCGCATGGCCGGTGAGCGCATCACCATTCTCGAGCAGCAGCAGATTCCCGGCGGCGCGCTGGATGGCCTGAAGGTGCCGGAGAAGGGCTTCGTGATCCGCGGCGGCCGCGAGATGGAAGACCACTTCGAGTGCCTGTGGGATCTGTTCCGCTCGATTCCGTCGCTGGAGATCGAGGATGCCAGTGTGTTGGACGAGTTCTACTGGTTGAACAAGGATGATCCGAACTATTCGCTGCAGCGTGCCACGATCAATCGCGGCGAAGATGCGCACACCGACGGCCTGTTCACGCTGAGCGAGCAGGCGCAGAAGGACATCATCGCGCTGTTCCTGGCCACCCGGCAGGAGATGGAGAACAAGCGCATCGACGAGGTTCTGGGCCGCGACTTCCTGGACAGCAATTTCTGGCTGTACTGGCGCACCATGTTCGCCTTCGAGGAATGGCATTCGGCGCTGGAGATGAAGCTGTACCTGCATCGCTTCATCCACCATATCGGCGGCCTGCCGGATTTCTCGGCGCTGAAGTTCACCAAGTACAACCAGTACGAATCGCTGGTGCTGCCGCTGGTGAAGTGGCTGCAGGACCAGGGCGTGGTGTTCCAGTACGGCACCGAGGTGACCGACGTTGCCTTCGATCTGGCGGCCGGCCGCAAGCAGGCCACCCGTATCCACTGGACGCGCGAGGGCGTGGCGGGTGGCGTGGATCTGAGCGCGGATGACCTTGTGTTCATGACGATCGGTTCGTTGACCGAGAATTCGGACAACGGCGATCATCAGACGGCTGCGCGTTTGAACGAGGGGCCGGCGCCCGCCTGGGACCTGTGGCGCCGCATTGCCGCGAAGGATGAGGCCTTTGGCCGCCCGGATGTATTCGGCGCGCACATTCCGCAGACCAAGTGGGAGTCGGCGACGGTGACCACGCTGGATGCACGCATTCCGGCCTACATCCAGAAGATCGCCAAGCGCGACCCGTTCAGTGGCAAGGTGGTGACCGGCGGCATCGTCAGTGTGCGTGACTCGCGCTGGTTGATGAGCTGGACGGTGAACCGCCAGCCGCATTTCAAGAACCAGCCCAAGGATCAGATCGTGGTCTGGGTGTATTCGCTGTTCGTGGATACGCCTGGAGACTACGTGAAGAAGCCGATGCAGGACTGCACCGGCGAAGAGATCACCCGCGAGTGGCTGTACCACCTGGGCGTGCCGGTGGAGGAGATCGACGAATTGGCCGCGACCGGCGCGAAGACGGTGCCGGTGATGATGCCGTACATCACCGCGTTCTTCATGCCGCGCCAGGCCGGTGATCGCCCGGACGTGGTGCCGGAGGGTGCGGTGAACTTCGCCTTCATCGGACAGTTTGCCGAATCGAAGCAGCGCGACTGCATCTTCACCACTGAGTATTCGGTGCGCACACCGATGGAAGCGGTGTACACCCTGCTGGGGATCGAACGCGGTGTGCCCGAGGTGTTCAATTCCACCTATGACGTGCGCTCGCTGCTGGCGGCGACCGGTCGGCTGCGCGATGGCAAGGAACTGGATATTCCCGGCCCGGCGTTCCTGCGTAACCTGCTGATGAACAGGCTGGACAAGACCCAGATCGGTGGTCTGCTGCGCGAGTTCAAGCTGGTACAGGAGGACTGAGCGCGCGTCAGTGTGGAGGGGAGCGCGCCGGCAACGCCGCGGATCAGTCGGCCAGCACGGTTCCCGCTCCTTCGCCATAGGTTGCCCTGGCGCTGCCACACACCGCGTAGGTGGCAGCGCTGGCTGGCAGGCCAGTGGCCTTGATGCCGCGCCGCGAATCGCCGTCAAACACTTCGGCGTAGCGTTCGGCGGCCAGCGCGTCATCGGGCAGCATGTAAAGCAGGACGCGCTGCAATGTGGATTGTCCCTGCAGTGGCTGCGGCTGCCGGAACGCGGGCACCTGCACGCGCGCGCTGTGCCACCGCGTCGGCGCGTCTGCAGTCTGCCAGCGTACCTGCAGGGGCAGGTTGAGCGGCAACAGCGCGGGGCTGACCGGGTAGCCGTAGGCCGTGCAATCCCGGGGCGCTTCCGGGATGTTCGCGATGGCCCCGTCGCCGATGTCCAGTGTGAGGCCATTGATTTCCATCCGCAGGATGGGCGCACTGCCGTAGTTGTGGATCTTGAACAGCGTCAGGCCTTCGAAGCGGCTGCGCTCCAGATCATCGGTGGAGAAGCCACTGAGGCGTGCGAGCGCGGGCGCGACCTCTACGTGATCGCTGTAGTGGTAGTAGATATGCACGAGCTCGGGTGTACCCGCGCGTCGCCAGGCCGCGTTGAATGGCGCAAGGTCAGGGTAGGTCCGACGGACCAGCGGCACATCGGTGACGGCGCGATCTCCAGACGGTGTGGCGTAGCGGTAGTGGTCGACGGAGGGCTTCAGGCGCGCTTGTTCATACGGGAAGGCCCTGTCTGCATCGGACTGCGGGTTGGGGTAGCGGTGGAAGGCCAGGAAGCGCTGGGGCGTTTCGCCCTGCATGGGTAGATCCGGACCAGCGCCGGAGCCGGTGGACGCGTACGGTGAGTTATCCAGCCACAGGGGGTGCCCGCTGAGGTTGATATGCATCTCCGCGATGGGCGCACGCGAGCCACCGGCAACGCTGTCCCAACTGCGTTGCAGGGAGAGCAACACGGGGACGATGAGCAGGGCCGCGGTGGTCGGCGCGAACATCAACGCGTGTACACGGCCGGGCATGCGCCCGCGCTGCCGCACCATGTAGCGCAGCCACACCAGCAGCAGGACCAGCAGCAACGGGACGCCGACCCAGATCGCGATGGTGGCCAGCGCCACGACGCCCCAACCCAGGTTGGGGCTGGCCACGGCAATCAACGAGAGCGTGGCGATCAGTGCCGCCAACAGCAGCGATACGCCGATTCCGACGCGGTAGGTCCTGTAGGGGCTGTCGGTCATCACCGGTCCGTCGGCAGTGCGGGGCATGCCCCTATAGTGCAGTGGTGGTGATGGCGTGGAAAGTTGGGAACGAGGGCGCTCAGCAGCCAACCAGGCGGTCGGCACCGATGCCGTTGCGATGCTGGCTGCGGTACTCGGTGGGGCTGGCATCGACCTGGCCACGGAAGTGCCGACGGAACGACTCCTGCGAACCAAAGCCGGCCTGCTCGGCAATCCACTGCAGTGGCCGGTCGGTGGTTTCCAGCAGCTCACGCGCGAAGGCCACACGCTCGCGGATCAGCCAATCGATGGGCGACAGGCCGGTGGCTTCCAGGAACTGCCGTTGCAGGGTGCGCTGGCTGAGTGCGGCCTGCTCGGCGAGGCTGCCAAGTGAGTGTGGCTCGCGCAGGTTGCGGCGCATCCACTCCATCAGCTTCGCCAACCGCGTGGGCTCGCCGTTGGGGATGGCCCGGCTGACGCGCTGGCTGCGCCCGGCATCACGCCAAGGTGCCAACACCAATCGCTCGGCCACCAGATTAGCCACGCGCGCGCCGTAATCCTTGCGCACCATGTGCAGCATCATGTCCATGCCCGTGGCCGAGCCGGCCGAGGTGATGATGCTGCCGGTGTCCACGTACAGCACATCCTCGCGCACGTCGATGCGTGGGAAGTCGCGTGCCAGCGCTTCGGTGAGGCGCCAGTGAGTGGTGGCCTGGCGGCCGTCGAGCAGCCCGGCCCAGGCCAGCACGAACGCGCCGGAGCAGATCGACGCGATGCGTGTGCCGCGTGCATGGGCGCGGATCAGTGCATCGAGCAGGGCCTGCGGCGGACGTTCGCTGGGCTCGCGCCAACCGGGGATGACGATGATGTCGGCGTCATCGACGCTGCTGAGATCGTAGGGCAGCTGCACCTGGGTGCTGCCGAGCATGCGCAGCGCTCCGGGTTCGCCCGCGCACAGCTGGGTGCGGTACCAGGCCACGCCCAGTTCAGGCCGTATCGGTGCGAACAGGCCGACCGCACAGCCGAACTCGAACAGCCCCTGGCCGTGGCAAGCGACGATGGCGACGAGTGGTGCGGCGGGATCGGCGGAAGGGCTGTGCATGGCCTGATGCTACGGGTGGTGGTGCGTGGCGCAGAGTGGTGCGAGGGCATGAGGTGATGCCGGGCGGGCATATGGAGGCCGGGGTCGGATCCCTTCCGCAGGAAGGGCTCTGACCCCGTGGAGGGCTGCGTGCCTGGGGTCAGAGCCCTTTCCTTTGGAAAGGGATCCGACCCCGTGTGTTCAGGCCGCCTAACGTCATTACCAGCGGTCATGTGGGTGGCCGGATATGACGGTTGGGTGACGCGATCCCGCCTGTCGTCGCGGGTGAACAGGCCCTTGAATGGAAGCGTGTTTTCGGCCCACCCCCACGAGCCCCCATGCCTGCCGCCTACGCCCCAGCCCTGAGTACTCTCGCTGTCCTGATCGCTGCCGCCCTCGCTGCTACGCCCAGCCATGCCGCGGAAGCCGATGCGGATCCTGCCACCACCGCGGCGACGGCCAACGTTGCTGCATCCACGCTGGATGCGGTGGTGGTGACCGGTTCACGCACCAGCACGCGCACGGTGAAGAACAGCTCCACGCCCATCGATGTGATTTCCGCCGAAGACCTTGCCGCCACCGGCCAGGGCAACCTGCTGGAAGCGCTGCAGCGCAGCCTGCCGTCGCTGAGCCAGATCGGCGGCTACCAGAGCGACCAGGAAAGCCTGATCCGCGGCTACCAGCTGCGCAATCTGTCGCCGGGCTACACGCTGGTGCTGGTCAACGGCAAGCGCCGCAATGCCAGTGCCTATGTGAGCGGTGCCAATGGGGGCGGCTTCCCCGGCCATGCGTGGGCAGACCTGGCGCTGATTCCGGTCTCGGCCATCGACCATGTGGAAGTGCTGCGTGATGGTGCCTCCGCCATCTACGGCTCGGACGCGATCACCGGCGTGGTCAACGTGATCCTGAAGTCGCAGGCGCACGGTGGTGATGTGTCGGTGGAGAGCGGGCAGAGCACCGATGGTGATGGTTCGCGAACCAGCGTGCGCGCCAACGTCGGCCTGCCTTGGGGCCAGGATGGCTTCATCAACCTGTCCGGCGAGACCACCCGCCAGCATCATGCGATCCGTACCCGTCGCTACATCGACGGCTACCTGAGCTACCCCGCCGTGGATGGCAGCGGCAATCTGGTGGCGCTGCGGCCGAACAATCGTTTGCCAGCGGGTGCTGCGCCGAACCCGGCCGAGGCCAACCGCGATGCCGAGGCCAACACCATCCTCAGCTCGCCGTCGTATGCGCTGAAGGCCTTCGCGGTGAACGTGGGCCATGGCCTGGGCGAGAGCGCGCAGTTCTACGCCAATGCCACGGCCAGCGATCGCACCGCACAGGCGATCCAGAATTTCCGTCTGCCGGCGACCATCTTCACCACTTACAGGGCTCCCGGCATTCTGAGCGTGTTTCCCGATGGCTTCCTGCCGGTGCTGGAAACCAAGGAAAAGCAGTACACCGGTACGGCCGGGGTAAAAGGCCAGATCGCGGGTTGGGACTACGACGCCAGCCTGACCGGCAACCGCAGCACCGTGCGCACCTATACGCGTAACTCGGTGAACTACTCGCTGCCGTATCCCGGTTCACCCACCGACTTCTATGACGGCAAGCTGGACTACCAGCAGGGCATCGCCAACCTGGACCTGCGCCGCGGCTTCGAGGTGGCGGCATTTGCTTCGCCGCTGGAGGTGAGCGCGGGCGCCGAGTATCAGCGCGAACAGTACGAGCGTGGAGCAGGGCAGTGGGAGTCGTATACCGGCTTCGGCGCTGCAGCCTTCGTCGGCTATTCAACTGCCGACGCGGTGAAGGCGACCCGCAACAGCAAGGCGGTGTACGTGGGTGCGGCCACCAATATCACCTCACGCTGGTACCTGGATGCGGCCGCGCGCTGGGAAGACCATTCCGATTTCGGCAGTGTCTCTACCGGCCGCCTGACCACGCGCTTCGACTTCACCGACGCGCTGGGTGTGCGTGCCACGGTCAGCAATGGCTTCCACGCGCCCAGTCTGGGTGCGCAGTTCTACCAGGCCACCGGCAGTTGCCCGTGCGGGACCACGCTGGTGGCGCAGGTGTCTTCGCCCGCGGCGATTGCGTTGGGTGCCACACCGCTGAAGCCGGAAAAGGCCACCAACTACAGCCTGGGCGTGACCTGGGACCCGAGCCCGGCGTTCCATCTGGCGGTGGATGCCTATCAGATCGACATCCGCGGCCAGCTCGGCCAGTCCAGCCAGATCGGCTACAACGCGCAGGATCCGGCGCGCGTCACCGACAACAGCGGCACGGTGCTGAGTGCGGCGCAGAAGAACACCATCGATGCGCTGCTGGGTTCGGCCGGCATCAGCATCCTGCCGGGTGATGCGTTCTACGCCAGCTACTTCACCAACGTGGGCAATACCCGTACACACGGTGTGGAGTTGACCCTGGAGGCGAACCAGGAAACCGAGTGGGGCAAGCTGCGCTGGAGTTACGCGGCCAACGTCGGCCGCACCACCATCCAGAAAGTCAGTGGCATTCCGGCGGCGCTGCAGGGCCTGCCGAACATCAACCTGCTGACCAGATCCAGCGAGTATGCGCTGCGCTTCCGCACGCCCAGCTACACGCAGGTGGCGGGGCTGGGCTGGCAGAACGGGCGCTGGCGCTCGAATCTGGACTTCACCTACTACGGCCCGATCAAGCGCCTGAACAACGGCGTGGAGTACAGGCAGCCGCCGGTGCTGGTGACCAACCTGTCCGGTGGCGTGGAGCTGGGTGCGGGCTGGAGTGCGGCGCTGGGCATCAACAACGTGTTCGACAAGCGCACCCGCAAGGTGCCGGAGTATGCGCGCAGTGCCACCGATGTGGCGAGTATCGAGACCACGTGGGACAGCGGCGATGTGCTGAGCAATGTGGGGGCGTATTGGTTTGGCCGGGTCAGTTACCGGTTCTGAGGTGGGAAGCAGTCGAGCATGGCTCGACTCTACAAAAGCGAAGGGCAGCCGAGCATGGCTCGGCTCTACACGGGAGCAGTTCATGTCTTCTGCATTGAGGGTGGTTGCATTGGTGGGGTCACCGACCAGCTCGGCGACGTCGCGCACGTTGTTGCTGGTACGGCATCTGCTGGACTCGCTGCAGCAGCGGGTGCACGCCAGCGTTGAACTGGTGGAGCTGGCGACGATCGCGCGCGCGCTGGGTCAGTCGCTGTCGCGCGGTGAGGTGGAGCCGGCGGTGGAACAGGCACTGCAGACCATCGAGGCGGCGGAGCTGCTGGTGGTGGCCGCGCCGGTGTATCGCGGCTCGTATCCCGGGTTGTTCAAGCACCTGGTCGACTTCATCGAGCTGGAGGCGCTGGTGGATACGCCGGTACTGCTGGCAGCCACCGGCGGCAGCGAGCGACATGCGCTGGTGATCGACCACCAGCTGCGGCCGTTGTTCAGTTTCCTGCAGGCGCACACGCTGCCGATCGGGGTGTATGCCACGTCCGCCGACTTCGAAGGCGAGCACATCAGCAGCGCGGCCCTGCAGGCGCGCATCGAACTGGCGACCGAGCGTGCGGCCGGGCACTTGGCCACGCAGGCGCAGGCGCTGACGGTAGCGGCGCCGCTGCGACGTATTGCCTGACGCCATAACCGGCGGCGCTTTGCTTATGGCTACGCCGCATCTGCGTGGCCGGATCTGACCGCCGATTGTCGCCAGCCGTCGCTGCTGCGGCTGCTGGCATCTCTAGCATCGATATCGAAGCGGCATCGCATTGCCGGCCCCGATGAGGACGACCCCTGTGACTTTCGACGCAGCAAGCAAACCCATCCTGTTCCTGCTCGACCGTGAGTTCGAGGACGGCCAGATTCCCGGCCAGCGCTTTTTCTGCCGGCACAGCCTGTTGCTGGAGGGCGCGCTGTCGAGCATCGATGGCCTTGACGCGCAGCTGGACGTGCGCCGCATCGGTTTCGCGCGGCCGCGCCGCGAGGTGATTGCCGAGATCGGCGAGCAGGACCAGTCGCTGCCGAAGCTGGTGCTGCCGCAGGGCGTGCACAGCGAGCTCGCCAGTGGCGCGCACCAGGATCGCCAGTACGTCTCCGGCGCCGAGCCGATCCTGGCCGCGTTGAACGGCTTGCTCGGCATTCCCGTGGCCCACCCCTGAGCGAGGACGTGACCATGAGCTATCAGATCAGCGTGCTGGACAAGAGCCCGGTGGCCGAAGGTGCCTCGCCGGAGCAGGCGCTGCGCAACAGCCTGCAGCTGGCGCAGCGCGCCGAGCAGCTGGGCTACCACCGCTACTGGTTTGCCGAGCACCACGCTGCGCCGACGCTGGCCAGCCCTGCACCGGAAGTGCTGGCTGCGTGGGTGCTGGCGCAGACCCGGCGCATCCGCATCGGCAGTGGTGGGGTGATGCTGCGCCACTACGCGCCGTACAAGGTGGCGGAGAACTTCAACCTGCTGTCGGCGCTGGCGCCCGGGCGTGTGGATCTGGGTGTGGGCAAGGCCCCCGGTGGCCTGCCGGCCTCGACCGCGGCGCTGGCGGCCGGGCGTCCGGCGTTCGCCGACTTCGACCAGCAGCTGCGCGACCTGGAAGGCTATCTGTCGGGGGCAGACACCGAGGCGCTGGCCCGACCGGTGCCGCAGCAGGCGCCGGAGCGCTTCCTGCTCGGTGCCAGCCCCCAGAGCGCGCAGCAGGCGGCCGAGCTGGGCTGGCGCTTTGTCTATGCCGCGCATTTCGATGGTGACCCGAAGCACATCGAAGCTGCGTTCGACGCCTATCACAGCGTCTCCTCGCAGCCACCGCTGCTGGCCACGGTGGCGTTTGCCGCACCAACTGCCGAGGCCGCTGCCCGGCACGTCGGCGCGTTGCGGGTCTACAAGCTGCATCTTGGTCCCGGGCAGACGGTGAACCTGCCCAGCCCCGAAGCAGCTGCCGAGTATGCGCGCCAGGTGGGCGTAGCCGACTTCCGCATCGAGGAAACGCGCCCCAGCGTGTTGTCCGGTGATGCGCAGCACGTGCGTGACGAACTGGACGCACTGCACCGGCGCTTCGGTGTGGGCGAGTTCATCCTCGATGCGCCGGTGGCCGACCTCGACGCACGCCTGACATCCCTTGAACTGCTGTCGCCCGCGCCGCGCGCGGCGGTGGCCTGACCTTCAGGAGCGATTCCCATGAGCACGACCCCGCGCCACATTCCGTTCGGCATCATGCTGCAGGGCCCTGGCAGCCACATGCATGCCTGGAAGCATCCCTCCAATCCGGCCGATGCCAGCGTCAACCTGCAGTTCTACATCGACATCGCGCGCACCGCCGAGGACAACGGCATCGCCTTCGGCTTCGTAGCCGACGGCCTATACATCAACGAGAAGTCGATTCCGCATTTCCTCAACCGCTTCGAGCCGATCTCGCTGCTGTCGGCGCTGGCCACGGCGACGAAGAAGATCGGCCTGGCGGGCACGCTGTCGACCTCCTACAGCGACCCGTTCACCGTGGCCCGGCAGTTCGCTTCGCTGGACCTGCTCAGCGGCGGGCGTGCCGGTTGGAACGTAGTGACCTCGCCACTGGAGGGCTCGGGCCGCAACTACGGCCGGCCGCATCCGGAGCACGCGCTGCGCTACCAGATCGCCGACGAGTACCTGGACATAGTGCAAGGGCTGTGGGATTCCTGGGACGACGATGCCTTCGTGCGTGAGCGCGACAGCGGCACGTTCTTCGCACCGGATAAGTTCCGTCGGCTCGACCACAAGGGACGCTTCTTCCAGGTGGAGGGGCCGCTCAACATCCAGCGCTCGCCCCAGGGCCAGCCGGTGATCTTCCAGGCAGGTTCGTCCGACGATGGCATCGCGCTGGCCGGCAAGTACGCCGATGCGGTGTTCACCCATTCGCCATCGCTGGAGGAGACCCGCGCGTTCACCCAGAAGGTGAAGAACTCGGCGATCGCCCACGGCCGCAGCGGCAATGACGTGAAGATCTTCCCGGGCATCGGCCCCATCGTCGGCCGCACCGCGGAGGAGGCTGAAGCCAAGTACCAGGCGATCGCCGCACTGGCCACGCTGGAGGATGCGCTGGCGTACCTGGGGCGCTTCTTCGACCATCACGATTTCAGCCAGTACGATCCAGACGCGCCGTTCCCGGAGCTGGGTGACATCGGCAGCAATTCGTTCCGTTCCACCACCGACCGCATCAAGCAGGATGCGCGTGAGAAGGGCCTGAGCCTGCGCCAGGTGGCACTGGAAGCCGTGAGCCCACGACCGAACTTCATCGGCACGCCGGAGCACGTGGCCGATGAGCTGATCCGCTGGTTCGATGCCGGTGCCAGCGACGGTTTCATTCTTGGATTCGCCGCACAGCGCGAAGGCCTGGACGATTTCGTGACCCAGGTGCTGCCAATCCTGCAAGCGCGCGGCTACCACCAGCGCGAGCTGGAAGGACAGACCCTGCGCGCGCATCTGGGCCTGCCGTACAAGGCCAGCCGCCATGCGACCGATGCCGAACCGGCGCGGAAGGTGGGGTAGGGCGATGAGCGGAGAATCGGCAGCAGCACCGGGCCATGCCCGGCGGAATTCCCCAACGACTGGCGTGCTGCCTGAAATCGCGGCACGCGGCGAGGCGGCCATCGCGATCCGCCATGACCTGCATCGGCACCCGGAGCTGGCTTTCGAGGAGCACCGCACCAGCGCACGCGTGGCTGAGCTGCTGCAGCAATGGGGCTATGAGGTCACCACCGGTCTCGGTGGCACCGGCGTGGTCGGCACGCTGCAGCGCGGGCAGGGCAGCCGACGCCTCGGCCTGCGTGCCGACATCGATGCACTGCCGATCCATGAGGATTCCGGCCTGGCCTACGCCAGCCAGAACGAGGGGCTGATGCATGCCTGCGGCCACGATGGGCATACCGCCATCCTGCTGTCCGCGGCGCACTACCTGGCCCATCACGGCCGCATCGACGGCACCCTGCAGCTGGTGTTCCAGCCGGCCGAGGAAACCGGTTCGGGGGCCTCGAAGATGATTGCCGACGGCCTGTTCGAACGCTTCCCGGTGGATGCGATCTATGGGCTGCACAACTGGCCGGGCGTGCCGGTGGGGCACTTCGGCTTCGTCGACGGTCCGGCGATGGCGTCGGTGGACTGGGCGCGGCTGAAGGTGATCGGCAAGGGCGGTCACGGCGCCGAGCCGCAGGGCAGCGTCGACCCGATCCTTGCAGCAGCGCACATCGTTACCGCGCTGCAGAGCGTTGTCTCGCGCAATGTGGATCCACGGCAGATGGGCGTGGTCACCGTCGGTTCGATTCACGGCGGGCAGGCCGCCAATGTGATTCCAGACGTGGTCGAGCTGAAGCTGACCGTGCGCGCCTACCTGCCGGAAGTGCGCGACACGTTGCGGCGCCGGGTCACCGAGATCGCCGAGCAGACCGCCGCCGCGTTCGGCGCGCGCGCGGAGATCGAGTTCCCGCGTGGCTTCCCGAGCGTGATCAACCACCCTGAGCAGACCGCCTACATCCGTGAGGTGGCCGTACAGGGCTTCGGCAGCGAGCAGCTGGTACCGGAGTTCGCGCCACGCACGGCCAGCGAGGATTTCGCCTTCCTGCTGCAGGCGCGGCCGGGCAGTTTCGTGTTCGTCGGCAACGGCGACAGCGCACCGCTGCACAGCCCGCGCTATGTGTTCAACGACGCCGCCATCGCGCCCGCTGCCAGCCTGTGGGCGCGGCTGGCTGAAGACTATCTGGTGAAGGACGTGGCATGAGCAGCAACGAACGCTTCCTCTACACCTCGGTGGACGATCCACTGGCCCGTCCACTGTTCGATGGACTGGAACAGGAGTACGACAGCCGCTATGCCGACGTGCGCCGCCGCATCGGTGGCAGCGCCCGCGAGGAGCTGCAGCGCTACCCGGCGCAGGCCTTTGCTGCCCCGGTTGGCGCGTTCGTGTTGCTGCTGCGCGATGGTGTGGCGATCTCCGGCGGTGCCTTCATGCCGCACCGCGATCCGGACACCGCCGAGTTCAAGCGCATCTGGACGCTGCCGGGCCTGCGCCGCCAGGGCATCGCGCGGCGTGTACTGCAGGAACTGGAGGACCAGGCGGCGCGCCAGGGTTACCGACGGGTGTTCCTGACCACCGGCTTCCGCCAGCCTGAAGCCGTCGGCCTGTACCTCAGCCACGGCTACACCGCGCTGTTCGATCTGGAGGCCGATCCGGAATCCATCGCCCACTTGCCGTTCGAGAAGCACCTGGGCGTATCGGCGCCAGCCGCCGTGCCATCACAGACCGAGCTGCACGGAGCCCACGCATGAGCACGCCTTCGACTGCGCTGGATGGCATTGCCACACGCCCGGCGCCCACCCCGGCGTTGAAGATCGTGCCGGCCCGGCATCCGCTGCAGGTGGTCGGAACCCTCCTCGCGTTGGCGCTGATCCTGATCGGGCTGCAATCGGTGTTGGGCAATCCGCGCTGGGGCTGGGGCACCTTCGCCGAGTGGTTCTTCGCACGCCCGGTGCTGGAAGGCCTGGGCCGTACGCTGCTGCTGACCGCACTCGGTACCGGCCTCGGTTTCGCGCTGGGCACCCTGCTGGCGTTGGCCCGCGTGTCCGGTTCGCCGCTGCTGTCGGCGGTGTCGTGGGGCTATGTGTGGCTGTTCCGTTCGATCCCGCTGCTGGTGCTGTTGTTGTTGTTGAACAACCTGGGCTACCTGTACAGCACCATCGAGCTGGGCGTGCCGTTCACCGGCATCAGCCTGTTCTCGTACCCGACCACGCAGCTGATCGGTGTGTTCACCGCCGCAGTGCTGGGCCTGACCTTGAACCAGGCCGCGTTCTCGGCCGAGGTGATCCGTGGCGGCATTCTGTCGGTCGATCACGGCCAGTACGAGGCTGCGGCCGCGCTTGGCCTGCCGCGTGGTCGCCAGGTGCGCCGCATCATCCTGCCGCAGGCGATGCGTTCGATCCTGCCGGCCGCGTTCAACGATGTGATCGGCCTGGCCAAGAGCACCTCGGTGGTCTACGTGCTGGCGCTGCCGGAGCTGTTCTACACCGTGCAGGTGATCTACCGGCGCAACCTGGAAGTGGTGCCGCTGCTGATGGTGGCCACGGTCTGGTACCTGGTGATCCTGACCGTGCTGTCGCTGCTGCAGCGGCGCGTGGAGCAGCGCTTTGCGCGCGGCCAACTGCAGCGCGAGCGTTCGGTATCGCGTGTCTCGTCACCGAGGCGCGCCACAGGTGAGGCTGCACCGCGCGTGGTCAATCGCCCGTGCATCGCCGCGCAGGTTGAAGCGGGCGAGGGGGCATCGGTGTCGCTGCATGGCGTAGGCAAGGTGTTCGGCGACCAGCCGGTGCTGGAAGACGTGAACCTGGAGCTGCGCGCTGGCAGCGTGACCGTGCTGATCGGCCCGTCCGGCGCTGGCAAGTCCACGTTGCTGCGGCTGATCAACCACCTGGAACGTGCCGACAGCGGTTACGTAACCGTCGGCGGCCAGCTGATCGGCTACCGCCGCGATGGCGACACCCTGTACGAGCTGCCCGAACGTGAGATCCGCCGCCGTCGTGCGGAAGTGGGCATGGTGTTCCAGGGCTTCAACCTGTTCCCGCACCTGACCGCGCTGGAGAACATCATCGAGGCGCCGATCGCGGTGCGCGGCGTGCCGCGTGCGCAGGCCGAGCAGCA
This sequence comes from Stenotrophomonas sp. 28608_Sma, assembly GCF_056486185.1. Classification (NCBI taxonomy): domain Bacteria; kingdom Pseudomonadati; phylum Pseudomonadota; class Gammaproteobacteria; order Lysobacterales; family Lysobacteraceae; genus Stenotrophomonas; species Stenotrophomonas sp. 28608_Sma. The sequence goes on from NZ_CM151308.1 coordinate 2,113,124, forward strand.
GGCGCGCACGCTGCTGGAACGGGTCGGCCTGGCCGACAAGGCCGATGCCTTCCCGCGCCAGCTGTCCGGCGGCCAGCAGCAGCGCATCGCGATTGCCCGCGCACTGGCGCTGCAACCGAAGGTGCTGCTGTTCGATGAACCGACCTCGGCACTGGACCCGGAGCTGGTAGCCGAAGTGCTTAGCGTGATCGAGGAGCTGGCAAGCTCCGGCACCACGCTGGTGATTGTCACCCACGAACTGAGCTTCGCCCGCCGCGTGGCCGACCACGTGGTGATGATGGACCAGGGGCGGGTGATCGAGCAGGGCACGCCCGAGGCGCTGTTCGAGCGCCCACGCCAGCAACGCACCGCCGATTTCCTGGCCAAGACCCTGTAACCCCGGAAGGAAGACCATGAGCCCTGCAGCACCGCGTCGCCCCTCACGCAGCACCCTGTTGATCGTGGGCGTGCTGGTCATCGGCATCGCCGGCATCGTCTATTCGCGCGTGCGTCAGGCACCGGATGCCGGCACCGTGGCCGCAACCAGCCTGGCGGGTGCGAACACCGCCATCCTGAAGGGCACGCTCGATCCGAAGGCGCAGGCGTTGATTCCGGCCGACTATCGCTTTGTCACGCCTGGTACGTTCACCGTGGCCACCCATCCGGGGCAGCTGCCGCTGGCCGACTATGGTACCGACAGCAAGGACGTGGTCGGCATCGAGCCGGACATCGCGCGGCTGATTGCCGATGGGCTGGGCCTGAAGCTGGTGATCGTGCCGGTGGCGTGGGCCGACTGGCCGCTGGGTCTGGAATCAGGCAAGTACGATGCGGTGCTGTCGAACGTGACGGTGACGGAAGAGCGCAAGAAGAAGTTCGATTTCTCCAGCTACCGTTACGATCTGCTGGGAATTTACACGCGCACTGATGGGCCGATCCAGAAGATCGAAAAGCCGGCCGACGTTGCCGGGCTGAAGGTGGTGGTCGGTGCCAGCACCAACCAGGACCAGATCCTGCGGCAGTGGGACCAGCAGAACATCGCCGCTGGCTTGAAGCCGGTGGAGTACCAGTACTTCGATGACGCCGTGGTTGGGCGGCTGGCAGTGATCACCGGGCGCGCCGATGTCTCGTTCGAGCCCAACGCCACCGGCGCCTATTCGGCGCGCGATGGCAAGGTGCGGCGTGTGGGCCTGTTCCCGGGGGGCTGGCCGAACGCCGCGGCGATCTCGGTGACCACGCGCAAGGGCAGCGGCCTGGCTGATGCGGTGACGCAGGCGCTGAACACCCAGATCGGCAGTGGCACCTATGCGCAGGCGCTGAAGCGGTGGAATGTGGCCGAGGAGGCCGTGCCGCAGTCGCAGACCAACCCGCCGGGATTGCCGACGCTCTGACGCCGGGCATGGCCGGCGCGCCCCTGTAGAGTCGAGCTTGCTCGACTGGCGCATGGTGATCGGCGAAATGCAGTCGAGCAAGCTCGACTCTACCAACGCGCCTCCAGCGTCTTGAACGGCTTCGCCACGCGCACGCTTTCCGCATCGAACGCGGTAGCCTCGCGTCCATCCACACGCACCGTCTTCGGCATCGTGCGCGCCGGCCACCAGACCTTCACCGCCGTCCCGCTGCGCAAGCCCTTGCCCAGCGTGACCGTCAGCAGCCCGTCGCGCTGCCGCGCCTGCATCTGCAGCGTGCCATACGCGATCGGCAGGCGTTCCACCGCCAACCCATCCCCGGCCACCCAAGACGGCGGCGTGCCCGGCAGCAATGACAACGCGTCATCGTCCTCGCGCATCAACATGCCGAACAGCGTGCGGCCGTATTCGGCACCGATCCAGGTATGCGGCATGTCGCCGAGGTAGCGCGGGAAGCGCAACCGCGAATGCACCACTTCGGCCAGCACCTGCCACTCAAGCGGGCGCCGATCATGCAGCAGTCCCTGTAGCAGCTCGTCGGCCGCCTGCGGCTGGCCCAGGTGCACATAGCTCAGCACGTTGCGGATCTCGTACGGGGTGTAGGCATACAGCGCCCCGGGCTGGCTGCGATTGCGAACGTCCTCCAGATAGCGGGCGAAGGTGGTCCGCAATGCATCTGCCGGCAGCACGCTCTGCGCACCGGTGGGGTCCAATGCAATCGAAACGCCGGTGGGATCACCATCGCCCAGATCCGCCGAGGACGGAATGAAGTCGATGCCCTTCCACGCCATCGTCGCCCGGATCGAGGCATGCAGTGCGTCGTACAGCAGCTTGTACTGTTCGCGCGCCCAACGGGCGGTTTCATGGTCGCCAAGTGCCTCTGCCAGCCACGCGCCGTCGTGCCAGCCCTTCAGTCCCCAGTAGTCATCCCAATAGCTGTGGGTGGGCGAAGGGTAGCCCTCGTGGCTGATCGACGGCGCAAGAATGCCCGCGAAGCGCTCCGGCGCTGGCTGGTCAGCCATGTAACCCGCTACCAGCGTGCGCTCGCGCAGCTGCTGCAGGAAGCGCAGCGCCGCCTTCACTTTCGGCAGGTACGCGCGCACCGACTCCGCACCGCCATCGAGGCGGGCGACATCGGCGACCAGTGCCACATACTGGCCCTGGCTGTCGTACTCGATGTCCGAACCAAAGCCGGTGTTGACGCTGCCATCGTCGTTGAGGATCGGCGAGACCAGTCCGCTGCCGTGCACGCCGTGCTGGCTGTACCACGCCAGGTAGTCGCGCGCGACCTTGGCTTCGCCCATGCGCAGCAGCACCGCCGAGGTGGCCATGCCGTCGCGGATGAAGGAACGGTTGTAGTTGCGTGGCCCCGGTTGCATGGCCGGGCCGGTCTGGTTGATCAGCATGTAGGCAGCCTGCGCGCGCAGCATGTCGACCAGCGAGGGATCGGGCAGGCGCAGGCCGACCTGGCCCAGCCGCGCCTGCCAATCTGCGGACGCCTGCGTGGCCAGCGTCTCGAACGCTGCATCGGCATCACGGGGCAGCGTGGCCAAGTCAAGCGCAGGCGCCTCGGGCAGCACGCCATTGGCATCGGCAGCGGCGGTACCGAGTGGGAACGCCACGACCACCGCATCGCTGGCACCGGGCGCGAGGCGGATCCGGTAGCTCAATGCGGCTGCGGCCAGTCCTTGCTCGTCACGTGCCTGCTGCGAGGAAGGCAGTTCGCCGGCAGCGATGTCCGCGGTGATCTCCGTTGTGCCGTCCTTTCCGAACGGCGCCACGCCGGACGCAGCCACCGGCGTGAGCGACTGCAGCAGCGTGCGGCCATTGATGCGCACCGCCTGTCCGTCGATGCGCACCTCGCGGATCGGCGACAGCCCGCCGTTCTGCCACGGCGGGTTCATCTGCATCGGTCGTACCGCCAGGGTCAGCGTGCCGTCGATCGCCGTGGTGCCGGAGTTGCGCAGGCGATGGCGGAGAAAGGTCACCGGTTGGCCATCGCGCTCGATGGCGAACACCTCACTGCGCAGTTCCAGTCCGGGTTGCGGTGACCAGGTGGCGGAGGGCATCGGCTTCCAGCCGTCGCGCAGTGCGTGCTGCACCTTCTGCCCGGCGGCACCGGCTGCGCTGCCATCGGCATTGCGCCAGATCGGCTGCACCAGCGGCGCACCCTTGAACGCTTCCAGGTTGCCGTATTCGTCGAAGATGGATTTCTGCCGACCCGCGTGCACACCCACGGCGGTCCAGTAGGTCTGCTGCATCTGCAGCGAGGCGGGGAACAACGCACGTTGCGCACCGCTGGCGGCAATCTGGTAACGCTTCATCGGCGTCATCACCGCTTTCGGGCCGAGCAGGCGCAGGCGCGCGATCTGCGGGGCAGCGCCGTCCACGCTCAGGCGGAATGCATGTAGAGGTTGTGCCGTGTCAGCGGCCAGCCAACTCTGCCGATGGCTGGCCGCCTGTGCATCGTGTGCGAGGTCCTGCCATCGGCCCTGTGCGTCCTGCGCCTGCAAGCGGGCGGCGCCGCGCCCGCCATCGGCCCAGTCGACCGCGAGACCGGCCGTGGACTGGGTGCGAGGCAGCATGATCTCGAGCGTATGGGATCCACCTTTTCCGGCTGGAACCGCGACGGTGCCACCGCCTTGCCAGAGCGCTGCCGCCTGCGCTGCATCGACACCGCTGATGCGTGCGCCGAGCGTGCTGTCCAGCGGCTCCATCTCGAAGATCGACACGCCCCAATCGGAGGTGCGCTGTGGGCTGGCCAACCGCAGGTAGCGCGCCTGGCGTGGCGCGAAGTACAGCGTTTCCACGTCGCCCAGCGAATCGGCCATGGTGTACGCGGTCTGCCACTGCATGCCGTCCAGCGAGGTCTGCAGCGAATAGCCTTCCGGGTTGGAGACGTCCCAGGTGAGGCGTGCGCCGGCCAGCATTGCTGGCGCGCCGAGGTCGATCTGGAACCAGTGGCCCGGACTGAAGGCACCGCCGGTGACGGTCCTGGGGTCGCCGTCGATCAGGTGGCTGATCGCCATCGCCGGTACCTGCTGCGAGGAGGCGCTGGCCTGCCATTGGCTGCGTGGTGGCAATGTCTGTGCCTGCGCGGAGGATGCCAGGACGGCGAGCATCAGAGTGGCGGCGGGTCGCCATGGGGCAGGTGGGCGGGAGACCTTGGAGCGTTCGGCGCGCAACGTCATTACGGACAGCCTCGCAGGTTCGACCGGAATCGGGCGAGCGCTACGCTAGCAAGGGATGTAATCGGTTACATGACGCACTGCAGCGCCGCCGGGCGCTGGCGCTGCCATCGCGGGAGCGCTGACGGATGTGGCTCTGGACGGCTGCAGGCTTGCCCCTATGCTGATTGGCAACGACCACCGATCTGAAATGGATTGATGACGGAGTTCAGTTTCACGCTGATGTACCGAGTGCCTGATACCGGAAAAGATCTCAGTGCATTTGAGCGAGGTCTTGCAGAGGTGGGGTGCGACGATGCGCTGCTGGGCAGTGGTTCGCCGGGCGTGTTGGCGTTGCGATTCCAGCGAGAAGGCACAGCCGCAGACGATGTCGCGCGTGCCGCATGCGTGCAGGTCCAGAATGCGGTACCGGAAGCCGAATTGATAACCGTGCATGTCGATGTCAGCAATGCTGGCGGCGTCTCCAATTGCGGTGACTCCAAAGCTGAGCTTGTTTGACGTCCACGGCGCACTTCTCAGAAGCAGCCGAGCATGGCTCGGCTCTACATGGCTTCCGGCAGGTCAAGCGGCATCCCCCATTACAGCTCCACCGTCTCCCACCAGCGCGTACCCGCCTGCGGCGCCTGCATGTCCAGTGCTTCGCCCATCATCGGCGTGGCCACCGGCACGTTCTTTGCGGCGGCCAGTGCGGTGATGCGTTCGAACGGCTGTTGCCATGCGTGCAGCGCCAGATCGAAGGTGCCGTTGTGGATCGGCAGCAGCCACTTGCCGCGCAGGTCCAGGTGCGCCTGCAGGGTCTGCTCGGGCTGCATGTGCACGAAGGCCCAGCGCGGGTCGTAGGCACCGGTTTCGATCATGGTCAGGTCGAACGGGCCGTACTTCTCACCGATGGACTTGAAGCCGTCGAAGTAGCCGGTGTCGCCGCTGAAGAAGATGCGGAAGTCGCCGTCCTGGATCACCCATGACGCCCACAGGCTGCGATCGCTGTCGCCCAGACCGCGGCCGGAGAAATGCTGGCCCGGGGTGGCGGTCAGGCGCAGGCCACCGGCCTCGGTCGATTGCCACCAGTCCAGCTGTTCCACCTTGCTGGCGTCCACGCCCCACGCAATCAACTGGTCGCCCACGCCAAGCGGGGCGATGAAGCGCGCGGTCTTGCCGGCCAGCTGCATCACCGCGGCATGGTCGAGGTGGTCGTAGTGGTTGTGCGAGAGGATCACGCCGGCGATCGGCGGCAGCTGGTCGATGCTGATCGGCGGTGCGTGGAAGCGCGCCGGGCCCAGCCACTGTACCGGCGAAGCGCGCTCGGAGAACACCGGATCGGTCAGCCAGTATTGGCCACGCAGCTTCAGCAGGATCGTGGAATGCCCGAGCCGGAACAGGCTGCGATCAGGCGCGGCGTCCAGGGTTGCACGGTCCAGCGGCAGCACCGGAATGGGGTGGGCGGGCACCGTGCCCTTGGGCTTGTTGAACAGAAACGTCCACCAGATCTCCGCGCCATCGCGCAGGCCCATCGCCGGACGCGGCAGGGCATTGCGGAACTTGCCGTCGCGGTACTGCGGCGAATCGGGGAAGTCGGGGAGGGACCAGGACTTGCAGAAGGTGTAGGCGGTCACGGCGAGGATTCCAAGCAAAAGGACAAGGAGCAGGCGCTTCATGGGTGACGTCCGCTGGGTACACTGCACAGTGTAGTTTCGTGTTTTTCAAAAGTACACTGCCGGGTGTAAAATGGTGGCGTCCGTTCAGCTATCCGGTTTCCGCCATGTCTCGTGCCCCGCAACGCCTGACCGACCGCAAACGCGAAGCCATCGTGCGTGCGGCGGTGGAGGAGTTCCGTGCATCGGGCTACGAGGCGACCAGCATGGACCGCATCGCCGAGGTGGCGGGGGTCTCCAAGCGCACCGTCTACAACCACTTCCCGAGCAAGGAAGCGTTGTTCTCGATGATCCTGGAGGAGCTGTGGGAGCGCAGCGTGGCCAGCGACGCACTGCCGTACCGCGCCGATCAGCCGCTGCAGGCGCAGCTGATGCAGCTGCTGGGGCAGAAGCTGGAGCTGCTCAGTGATGCCAACTTCATCGACCTGGCGCGGGTGGCGATGGCCGAGATCATCCATTCGCCGGAACGTGCGCAGGCCATCGTCTGCCGCATGGGCGAGAAGGAAAGTGGCGAGAGCGCATGGATCCGCGCGGCAATCGCCGATGGCCGGCTGCGCCAGGTCGATCCGGAGTTCGCCGGCCACCAGCTGCACGGGCTGGTGAAGAGCTTTGCATTCTGGCCACAGGTGACGATGGGGCAGGCGCCGTTGAACGAACAGGAGCGCGCACGCGTGGCCGAATCGGCGGTGGCGATGTTCCTGGGTTACTACGCGGTCTAGCTGGCGGCGAAGCGGCGGAACTCGTCGGCCGGCAACGCGGCCGAGTACAGATAACCCTGGCCGACATCCACGCCCAGTGCGCGCAGTTGCTGTTCCTGCGCGAGGGTTTCGGTACCCTCGGCCACCACGATCGCACCGCAGCGATGCGCGACTTCGACGATGAAGCGAACGATCGACTGCGACTTGGCGTCGGACAGGGTGGCAATCAACGCCTGCTCGATCTTGACCTCGGCGATGGCCAGCTGTGAGAGCAGGATCAGGGTTGAATAGCCGGCACCGAAATCATCCAGTGACAGCGTGACCTCCGCCGCCAGCAGCTGTGCGATGTTGGCATCGACCACGTCGCGTTCGACGATCTCGGTCCATTCGACGATCTCCAGGCGCAGCATCACGCCGGGCACATCGTGCAGTGCCAGCAATTCCTGCAGGCGCAGGCCGAAGTCGGGCAGGCGCAGTGACTCGGCCGAAACGTTCACGGCGATCTTCAACTGCGAGCCATCGCGTCGGCACTGCTGCAGGAAGTGGATGGCCGACTGCAGCGTGGCCCATTCCAGTTCAGCCAACCGCCCCTGCCGGCGCAGCAGCGAGATCACCCGCATCGGCGCGATCAGCCGGCCCTCGCCGTCGCGCATGCGCAGCAGTGCTTCGGCGCCGACCAGCTGGCGATCCTGCAGACGATGCTTGGGCTGGTAGCACAGGGGGGCATCTCCCTGCTGCAGCCAGCGTTCGAGGGCGACTTCGATCAGGGCGTCGATCCCGCTGTCGCGCTGGATCGGGTCGTCGAAGAACACGACGCCGGATTCGATCGCACTCAGCGCCACGGTGATCGCGCGGAACGGAAGATGTCCTTCGTCGGCATCGGCGGGGGGCTTCAGTTCGACCACCGCACAGCGGAACAGCGGCCGGAAGCCGGGCCAATCGCGGCCGACCCGATCGGCCAGGTTGCTGGCCAGCTCGGTGATCTGCGGCTGCGTGCGCAGTTCGAACAAGGTCAGGTCGCGCACCAGGATCGCCAGCGCGGCATCGCCGAACTGGTAGATCTCCAGCTGCCCGGCTGGCAGCGAGGGCAGCAGCCGATGCACCTCGTCGGTGCTGTCGCGCTGCCACAGGCCGTTGTCCTGCAGCGGACCATAGCGCAGGCGCAGATCGCGCAGGTTGCCCATCTCGGCCACGATCAGGCAGGCCTTGCCGATGCCGTCGTTGTCGCGCCAGTAATGTTGCAGGCGTTCGCCAAGTGCACGCATGTTGGGCAGGCCACTGATCGGATCGATGCGCAGCCAGGCCTGTTCGCGCTGACGCTGTGCATCGATCTGCGCATCGTTGTAGACCAGCGCGAACACCGCGCCGAGCATCAGCAGCGATAGTGGCAGTGCCAGCAGCCGCTGGATTGCCAACTCCTCCACGGGCAGCTGATTGGCGCCGATGATTGCGACGCCCAGTGCCAGGCCCAACGCAGTGACGGCGATACGCACGCCCCAGGCCTGCAGGATCACGCGCAGCGAGAGCTCATTGAGCATGCGCGGGTGCAGGCGCCTGCGCAGCCAGACGCCGGCCAGCATCTGCAGCGTGGCCTCGAGGCCGGCCGGCAGGAAATACTGGGTGCCGGCAAACTGGTAGCGCGCCAGCAGGCTGGCGGCCAGGCAGGTAAGGCCGCCGCGCCAACCGCCCAGCAGGCCACTGACCAGCAGGATGTCGAAGCCGAGGTGCAGCTTGACCACACCCTGGGTGTAACGGGCCACGAACCAGGAATTGAACAGGTAGATCAGGCCCAGCGCCACGCCGACATACAGGCGACGGCCTTCAATGGCGTGCCCGGCGCGGCGGGTGGCGATCAGCAGCACGCCGATCATGCCGATCACCGCCGTGGCCTGCAGCAGGTACAGCGGCAGGCTGGGCAGGGCGCTGTCCAGGACCTGGGCCGAGACCCGTGAAAGCGCATCCATAGCAGGTTCCCGCCTGTGACCGACGGCCAGTGACGAGCAGCGTAGTCGCAGCAGGGCGCAGGTTCAATTGCACTGGCTGGGTTCGGGCAGGAGGTGGTCGGCCATGAAATCGACAAACGCGCGTACACGCGGCTGCTGATGGCGATGGCTTGGCCAGAGGGCCCAGAAGGTGCTGCGCTCGGTGCTCCATGGGTCCAGGACGCTGACGAGTTCACCGCGGTCCAGCGCATCACGCGTGGCGAAGTCGGGCAGGCACGCAATGCCATGGCCATCAATGGCCATGTGCAGGATCGTCTCAAGATGATTGGCGGTCATTGCGGTAGTCAGCCGTGGCTCAGTGCCTCCCTCATGCGTGGGCAGCGGCCAACGTTCGATCAGGCCGGTGCCGGGAAAGCGATGGAGAAGGCACGCGTGGCCGCTCAGATCCTCCGGGTGCTGTGGCGTGCCGCGCTTGGCGAAGTACGCAGGGGCGCCCACACAGAGCAGGCGGGCACTGCCGAGGTTGCGGCCGTGCAGCCTGGAGTCGGCGGGGTTGCCCGTGCGGACAACGGCGTCGAAGCCCTCCTCGATGACATCGACAAGACGGTCGCTGAAGTGCAGGTCGAGTTCGATGGCGGGAAAGCGGTGCGCAAAGGCCGATAGCACCGGCAGCATCAGTCCGCTGGCGAGTGGAAGACTGACCTTCAGGCGACCGCTGGGCGCGGCCTGGGCGTCGGTCAGCTCGCGCTCCGCTGCGGCGACCTCGGTCATGATGCGACGGCAGCGTTCAAGGAACTGCTCGCCTTCGGCAGTCAGGCTGACGCTGCGGGTATTGCGATTCAGCAGGCGGGCGCCCAGACGCTCTTCCAGCCGGGCAATGGTCTTGCTTGCCGCCGAAGGGGTGATGCCACGCTGTCGTGCTGCGGCCGCGAAGCTGCGTGCCTCGGCGACCAGAACGAAGAGGCTGAGACCGGCAAAGCTGTCCATGACATGGCCATTGATGACGTTCATGTCATTAAAGCACGGACACAACGATGGATTCTTAGGCGATAGCGTCGTCGATAGCATCAATGCGGTGGCGCCTGGCCACGCTGGAGCTTCATCGACATGTCTGTTGCCTCTGCTGAGACGGCCGGATCATCACGCTTTGGAGTGGTGCTGGCGGGCTGCCTGACGGCGCTCACCATTCCCTTGAGCATTGCCAGCCCCGCCGTGGGCATTCCCGCCATCCGGGACGCGCTGGGCGGTTCGCCTGCGGCGTTGTCCTGGATCATCAACGCTTATCTGTTGACCTACGGCTGCACCACGCTGGTGGCCGGTGGGCTGGCCGATCTGCATGGCAGGCGCCGGATCTGGCTTCTGGGCGGCGCGTCGTCTGCGCTCGTCACCGGCCTGATCCCCTTGATGCCCGATGTGGCGTGGATCAATGCACTGCGACTGCTTCAGGGGATGGCGGCGTCGGCTGCGTTTGCCGGTGCGATGGCGTCGCTGGCGCAGGTGTTCGACGGCCAGGCGCGGGCCAGGGTGTTCAGCCTGATCGGCACCACCTTTGGTGCAGGAGCCGCAGGCGGTCCGCTGCTGGCAGGCGGATTGATCGATGCGCTGGGCTGGGAATGGGTGTTCTTCCTGCCTGCGTTGCTGGCCGCCCTGACCGTACCGTTGGTCGCCCTGTCATCCGTCGAATCGAAGAGCACCGGTTCGCCACGCCTGGATTGGCTGGGCGCCGTCACCTTCATGCTGGCGCTGGGGTCACTCACCTACGCCATGATCGTGCTGCCGGAACGCGGCCTGTTGCATCCGCAGACGCTGGTACTGCTGGCGCTCTCGATGGTGTTGCTGGCCGCGTTCATTGCCGTCGAGCGCTCCCATCGAACACCGCTGCTGGATCTCGGGCTGTTCCGCAACCGGCGCTTTGTCGGCGTGCAGATTCTCGCCGCTGCGCCTGCGTTCTCGTACGTCGTCCTTCTGGTGGTGCTGCCGGCGGGGTTCATCGGTGTTGAAGGACTGCGGCCCACCGAGGCTGGACTGGCGATGGCAGCACTGTCTGCACCCTTGCTGGTTGTTCCCCTGGTTGCCGGTTACCTGCTGCGCTGGATTCCGGCGCGGACGCTGTGCTGTGCGGGCCTGTTGATCGGCGCGCTTGGGCTGGCATGGCTGGCCCAAGTGTTCCAGCTACCTTCGGTGCGCTGGATGCCGATGCTGGTCATCGGGATCGGCATCGGTCTACCTTGGGGGATCATGGATGGCCTGGCGGTCAGCGTGGTTGGCAAAGAGCAGGCAGGCATGGCCGCGGGCATCTTCAACGCAATGCGACTGGCAGGCGATTCCATTGCCCTCGCGCTTGTCGGCATCATGCTTTCTGCCCGGATTGGCGGGAGCGTAGCGCTGGAAGCCGGCGTCGTGGCCCGTGCCTCCGTGCACAGGCTGTCCATGGGCGACCTTGGCGGAGCGGTGGAGGCATTGCCCGGCGTTTCGAGAACGGCGCTGGCCCAGGCATACATGGAGTCCGTCCGTGGCCAGCTGTTTGTCCTGGCGATGGCGACCGTGCTGACCGCCATCGTGCTCGGGTACCTGTTGCGCGAAGAGGTCGAGCCTGGCCTGCGCAGAGTCGGTCAGTAGCGCGGGTCGGCGATGGCCGGCAGCACCAGTTCGCGCACGAAGCCGGACGGTGACAGCTGCAGCAACGCGCGCACCACCGCAACGACGTCGTGCACCGGCACCAGCTCGCCGTCGCCGCGCGCTGCGGCCTCTGCCACCGGCACCGACAGTGCATCGTCGGTGTTGAGGTAGCCCAGCTGCAGGCTGGTCACCGCCAGGCGGCGATCGCGGAAGCCCTCGCGCAGTGCATCGGCGATGCCGTTGAGCGCGAACTTGGATGCGCCGAAGGCCACTTCCGGGCGGCCGCTGCGTGGCAGTGCCGAGGTCGAGCCGGTCAGCACCAGCTGCGGGCGTGGCGCGCCCAGCACCCGAGGCAGCAGGCGCTGCAGCAGCACCAGGGTGGCGGTGATGTTGACGTCGACCAGTTGGGTGAGCGCGGCATCGGTTTCGTCGAGGAAGGCGTACTCGTCGCTGAAGGCGGTCTGTTCCCAGATGCCCAGGTTGTGGATCAGCACATCCAGATCGGCAGGTGCCTGTGCTGCGATGTGGTCGGCAGCCACGGTCGGCTGGGACAGATCGGCTTCGATCCACTGAAGGGTGACGCCCTCGGGGCATTCAATATCGCGCGGTCGGTTGCGTGAAACGCCGATGACGGTGTCGCCTGCACTGCACAGGCCTTCCACGAACGCCCGACCGAGGCCCCTGCTGGCGCCGATGACCATCAATTTCATGTTGCTTCCTTGTTGTACTGCGGCGGCCTCAGTCGACCGCCAGAACGGTGTCCCAATCGGCGAACGCACGCAGGCCGCTGCGTTCGGCGGTAATGATCGAGGCGGTGTTGTCGAGCTGGCAACGGTACTGCGGCTGCAGCCCGGCCGCCCGTGCGGACACGGCCATGACGTGTACCAGCTGGCGCGCGTGCCCGCGACCGCGGGCCTCGGGCAGGGTCAGCACGCCCATGTCGGCCAGGGCCGGATCCAGGCTCCACGGGTACATGCTTCCCGCGGCAACCAGCCGCTCGCCATCGAAGGCGCCGAACACCTGCCAGTGGTCCAGCTCGACCCAGGCGGCATCCAGATCCTCCTCGCTCGCGCTGGCCTGGAACCCGTCGAACGCGGCTGCGTCGGCCGGGCCAAGACGGCGGATATGTGGCGGTGCAGGGCGCTCGGCCAGGGCCGCAAGTTCTGCGGCGGGGAAGTAGAAGACGCGATCCGCGCCATGCGTGCGCTGGCCGAGCTGCTGCAGGCGCAGTTGCAGCTGCGGGAGCGTCCAGTGCGGCTGCGCGTGCAGTTGCAGGCGAGCGGCCAGGGCCGGGCGCAGCAGTGCGCGCGCGGGGCCCACGACCGGCTGCAGCAGCATGCCGTCCTCGCCCTCATCGAAATCATCGCTGCACGCCAACTGCAGCAGCGGATCATCCTGCAGCATGAGCAGCGGATCATCCTGCAGCATGAGCAGCGGATCATCCTGCAGCATGCGCTGCCCGGAGAACACGCTGCGCCAGGTCGCATCGATCAACGGGGCAAACACATCATCCATGACCGGTGTCTCGCTCAGTGCCGGGGCAGGTCCACCTGCAGGCCGGCGGCCTTCCATTCGGGGTAACCGGCGGCGAGCCGCTGCGCGGTCAGTCCGGCCTCGCGCAGCATCTCCACCGCATCGTTGGACAGCACGCAGTAGGGACCGCGGCAGTACGCGACAATGTGGACGGCACGCGGCAGTTCGTCCATCCGTGCACGCAGTTCCGTAACGGGAATGTTCAGCGCGCCGGGCAGGTGTCCCAGATCGAATTCCTCACGCGGCCGCACATCCAGCAGCACCACGCTGCTGCGTTGTTCCAGCAACTGCTCGACAGTCAGGCCTTCCAGAGCATCGCGGCGCTGCAGGCTGTCGTGGATCACGCCGTGCATCTCGCTGCGCTGGTGGTCGGCATAGTCGCGCAGCGCGGCCAGCAGGTTGCCCAGCGGACCCTCACCACTGCGGTAGAGGATGCGCTTGCCATCGCGTCGGGTCTGAACCAGGCCGGCACGGCGCAGCTGCTGCAGATGCTGGGAGGTATTGGCCACCGACAGCCCGGTCAGTTCGGCCAGGCGCTCCACTGCGCGCTCGCCTTGGGCGATGTGCTCCAGCAGGGCCAGGCGATGGGCATGGCCGAGCGTGCGGGCGATTTCGGCCAAGGCTTCCAGCGGTGAGAGCGGTGGCTCTGTTGCAGCGTTCATGCGGCGCACGCTAGCATCGCTCTATCATTCAAGCAAATAATTGAAGGTGTGCGATATGGCTGGCCTGGCGACATTCGTGATGGATGCGGTGGTAGTCGGCGTGGGAGCGACCGCAGTGATGGACCTGTGGGCGCTGGTGCAGCGGCGGCTGCTCGGCATTCCCTCGCTGGATTTCGCGATGGTGGGCCGCTGGCTGGGGCATCTGCCGCGCGGGCGCTTCCGCCACGATGGCATCGGCCGCTCGGCAGCGGTCAGTGGCGAGCGCGCGCTGGGTTGGACCGCGCATTACGTGATCGGGGTGGTCTTCGCCGCGTTGCTGCTGGCCGTGGTGGGGAACGGTTGGGTGCAGGCGCCGACACTGTGGCCGGCGCTGGCCTTCGGCATCCTCAGCGTCGCCGCACCGTTCCTCATCCTGCAGCCGGGCATGGGCGCGGGCATTGCCGCTTCAAAGACCCCGGCGCCGGGCAAGGCGCGCCTGCGCAGCCTGGTGGCGCACAGTGTGTTCGGCCTGGGCATGTACCTTTCCGCGTTGTTGTTGGCTGCGGTCCATGCAGGATGAGCGAGAATCCGTGGGGTCACCGGCAACAGGAACACCTCGGCATGGAAGCACCCAAATCCATCACTGATGACATGCCGCTGCCGTGGGCGTGGCAGGAGGCATTGGCCGATGCACGCATCGAGCGGCAATCGATCGGTGTGTCGCGTGCGGATGTTGCCCGCGTGCATCGGCCGGGCCAGGCCGATGCCTTCCTGAAGTCGGAAGTGATCGACGCCTTCAGTGAGCTGGGCGATGAGATCGCGCGCCTGCGTTGGCTGCAGGCACAGGGGCAACCGGCGCCAACGGTGATTGCCACTGCCGAAGAGGCGGGCCGGCGCTGGTTGCTGATGAGCGCGCTGCCTGGCCGCGACCTGGCCTCGTCGCCGGAGCTCGCGCCGCAGCAGCTGGTGGAACTGCTGGCCGACGCGCTACGCGGGCTGCATGCGTTGCCGGTGGCAGCCTGTCCGTTCGACCAGCGACTGGCCTCGCGCGTACAGGTCGCGCAGGCCCGCATTGAAGCGGGCCTGGTGGACGCCGATGATTTCGATGACGAACGCCTGGGCCAGAGTCCGCAGCAGGTCTTCGCCGAACTGTGCAGCACCCAGCCCGACCATGAAGACCTGGTAGTCAGCCACGGAGACGCCTGTCTGCCGAACCTGATGGCGGTCGAGGGCCGCTTCAGTGGTTTCATCGACTGTGGCCGGCTGGGTGTGGCCGACCGCTACCAGGACCTGGCGCTGGCCGCGCGCAGCCTGGTCCACAACTTCGGCGACACGCGTTGGGTCGCGCCGTTGTTCCAACGCTACGGCGCGGTGGCCGACGAGCGCCGGCTGGCGTTCTACCGGTTGCTCGACGAGTTCTTCTGAGCCCGCGCATGGCTGGCGATGGCCGCGCAGATCAGGCCACCGACCACGCTCAGGTGTTCCAGCGCGAAGAACAGGGCCAGCTGCTGTTCGGCGCCGTGCTTGTTCCAGAAGGTATGCACGATGACGATGGTCAGCAGCATGAACACCGCCAGCGCGCCGCTGCCCAGCCAGAGCAGGCGATCGAGCAGCAGGCACAGTGCGCCGCCCAGCAGCACCACGGCGCTGGCGATGTTGAACAGCACAGGTGGTTGCAATCCGGCGGCCTGCATTTCGGCCACGCTGTTGTCCCACGCCAGCAGCTTGGCCAGGCCCGAGGACAGGAACACCACGGCCAGCAACAGCCGCGCGAGGAACCACAGCACGCGGCTGTCGAGCAGGGTGATGATCATCCGTGGCATGCAGGAACTCCGGGTTGAGCGTGGGACAGGCCGCGCAGCATCGGGCCTCAACCGCAGTTGAGGTCAAGGCTGGCTGAACGGAGCCCGGCGTTGGCCGGATCGTCAGCTTCTAATTGGACGAACGTTCGTTCACTATTTGCGCCATGAACCGAGCCGACCGCAACGAGCAACGCATCGCGCAGATCCTGCAGGCCGCCCTGCAGTGCTTCCTCGTGAAGGGATTCCACCAGACCAGCATGCGTGACATCGCGCAGGCGGCCGGCGTCAGCCTGGGCAATCTCTACAACCACTTCCCGGGCAAGGAGGCGATCATCCTTGCGGTGGCGGTGGCCGAGAGCGAAGAACTGGCACCGTTGCTGCAGCGACTGGCCGCGTCCGATGGCGAGCGCACACAGGTGATGGCCTTCCTGCAGGACTTCCATGCGCTGTGCCGGCAGCCGGAGTGGGCAACACTTGCAGTGGAGGTGCTGGCCGAGAGTGCACGCAATCCGGCCGTCGCCGAGGCCTTCGCGGCCAATCGCAGGCAATTGCAGGCGACGCTGGCCGAAGCCCTGCAGCAGATGGCACAGCGCGAACGTCGGCGTCCCGTACTGGCGCCGGCACTGCAGGCGCAGGTGCTGCTGGATGCCATCGAAAGCGATGCGCTGCGTCGGGGGCTGGGCGAAGCCGAGGGCACCGATGAAGCATCGCTGGATCTTGGCCTGCTCGCGCTGCTGCTCGGGGCACGCGCATGAATGCTGCTGACCGGCGGTTGCACGGTCTGGACCTGGCCCGTTACCTGGCACTGGCCGGCATGGTGCTGGTGAATTTCCGTCTGGCGATGGCCGTGCCCGCAGAGGCTGAGGGTTGGCTGGCAGGGTTCTTCCATCTGCTGGAAGGCAAGGCTTCGGCGACGTTCGTTACGCTGGCTGGCTTGGGCCTGGTGCTGGCCACGCAGCGGCAAGGGTGGTGGCCGGCCAGCGTGCAGACCTGGAGGCGCGCGCTGTTCCTGATGGTGCTGGGCCTGCTCAACCTGACCCTGTTCCCGGCCGATATCCTGCACTACTACGCGGTGTATTTCGCGTTGGCAGTGCTGTGGCTGCGTGCCTCGCCGCGGGTGTTGCTGGCCAGCATCGTGGGCCTGGCGGCCTGTTCGTTCTGGGCGTTGCTGCATTGGGATTACAGCCAGGGATGGAACTGGCAGACGCTGGAATACGCCGGTCTGTGGCAATGGCCGGGCGCGGCCCGCAACCTGCTGTTCAATGGCTTCCACCCGTTGATGCCGTGGCTGTGCTTCTTCCTGCTGGGCATGCTGCTGGCGCGCCTTCCGTTGTCGCAGCCGCGGGTGCAGCATGCATTGCTGGTGCTGGGGCTGTTGCTGATCGGCGCCGGCCAAGGCGTGCAGCATATTGCGCAGGGAACGCCGTGGCAGGCGTGGCTGGGTACGCAGCCGATGCCGCCAGGACCCGCCTACGTGCTTACCGGTGCGGGCGCGGCCTGCAGTGTCATCGCCGCCTGCCTGTGGCTGACGCGCGTGCGACCGGGCGACTGGCTGGAGCCGTTCACCGCGGCCGGGCGCATGACCCTGACCCTGTATGTGGGTCACATCCTGCTGGGCATGGGCACGCTGGAAAGCCTGGGCCTGCTTGATGGCAGTGCCTCGCTTGCGTCGGTGCTGCTGTGGGCGCTGCTGTTCCTGATGCTGGCGACCGCTGCGGCGTCGCTGTGGTCATGGCAGTTCGCGCGCGGTCCGCTGGAGGCGGTGATGCGCCGTATTGCAGGCTAGTTCTTTGGTCGTGCCGAGGTGATGTTGTGACGGACATGTCTGTGTCGTGGCGAGCGCATCTGCGATAGTGGCGGCAGGTAACACTTTCCGCTTGCATCCATGTCATTCGCTTCGGCGCAGCATCTCGGCGAAGTCCTGCAACAATCCTATGGCATCACCCCCACCGCCGTGGTGCCACGCCCGGTGGGCGCCGACGCCAATGCCAGCGTGTATCGCGTCGATGCGCGGCACGGGCAGTGGTGGTTGAAATGCCGCACCTACCAGGTCGACCCATCGGTGTGGGACAGCCTGCACTGGATGCGCGGCACGTTGGGTATCGATGAGATCGTCGCGCCGTGGCCGGCACTGACCGGTGGTGCGTCGGTACAGCGCTGGGGATTGCAGTTCACCCTGTTCCCTTACGTGGAAGGCCAGTCCGGGTTCGAGGCAGCGTTGAGCCGCACCCAGTGGAAACGGCTGGGTGAGGTACTGCGGCGCCTGCACGGCGCGCAGCTGCCGGCGGAACTGCAGCAGGCGCTGCCGATCGTCCGGCTGGAAACCGCGGCGCTGGAGACCGTCGGGCAGTGGTTGGCCGGCGAGGGCCTGGCGGCCGCGAAGGACGGGCTGGGCCGCGCATTCGTTTCGGTATGGGACCAGCAGCATGCTCGCATCGCGGCGCTGCATGCGCAGGCACGGGAACTGCTCGCGGCCTTGCAGGACGTGCCGGTAGACCTGCATCTGTGCCACACCGATCTGCATGCCGGCAACCTGCTGATGGGCAATGACGGCGGGCTGCACCTGATCGATTGGGATGGCCTGTCGCTGGCACCGCGCGAGCGCGACCTGATGTTCATCGGTGCGGCGGTTGGCGGGCGCTGGGGGCGCGAGAATCCGCTGGGCTTCGAGGACGGCTACGGCAGCGACCGCGGCGACCCGCGCTGGATCGCCTGGTACCGGCACTGGCGCATCCTGCAGGACCTGATCGAGTTCCAGCAGGTGCTGCTGGGCAGCGATGGTGAGGAGCGCTCGCCGCAACTGCGCCGGCAGTCGCTGCATTACCTGGGCGAGCAGTTCGCACCGGGCAATGTGTTCGATGCGGCGGAGCGGGTGTATCGGGCGTTGTAAATGCACGTCACCTGCCATGGGTGAACCGTCGCGCTTCGCGCGATGAGTCGAGCATGGCTCGACTCTACAGTTACGCTCGGCAGCTCTTTGTGCCGCCATCGTTGATCGGGCGGACAGGAATCATCCGCGCATGGCGCGGATCTACTCGGCGGGCTTGGCTGCCGCCGACGCCGCTGCGCTTGCGGCGCGGCGCGACAGCACGGCCTCGCGATGGGCGATGTAGGCGTTGGCGGCGAGGATGATGCCGGCACCGATGATGGTCCAGCGATCCACGCTTTCGTTGAACAGCAGCCAGCCGAACAGCGTCACCAGCGGCAACTGCAGGAAGCTGATCGGCGTCAGCGCCGAGACTTCGCCCAGGCGCAGCGCACGTGTCCACAGCAGTTGGCCGATGGTGCCGAGCACGCCGGTGGCCAGCAGCCACAGCCATGCGGTGCCGGTGGGCCAGACCCACACGAACACGGCCGGCACCAACGACAATGGCACCCAGAACACGTAGGTGTAGAGCACCACGGTGTCGGCGCTGTCGATGCGGGTCAGCTGCTTGATCTGGATCGCCACCAGCGAACTGAGCACGGCCGCACCCACCGCCACCAGGCTGCCAGCGGTGAAGCCCGCGGTACCGGGGCGCACGATCACCAGCACGCCGATGAAGCCGACAACCACCGCCGCCCAGCGACGCACGCGCACGGTCTCGCCCAGCCACAGCACGGCGGCGATGGTGACGAACAGCGGCGTGGAGTACGAGAGCGAAACCGCCTGCGCCAGTGGCAGGTGGCCCAGTGCCCAGAAGGCGCACAGCATCGAACCCAGGCCGATCGCACTGCGCACGAAGTAGCGCGGCAGCTGTTGGGTCTTCAGTGGCGCGTGGCCTGGCCGCAGCAGCATCGGCAGCAGTGCCAGCAGGCCGAAGGCGTTGCGGAAGAACGCCACTTCCTGGGTGGGCACGTAGCGCGTGGCATAGCGGATCGCCACGGCCATCAGGCCGAAGGCCATCGTGCTGCCGAGCATCAGCAGCGCCGCCCGCATCGGGGTGGCGCTGGGGGAGAGGGCGGGGGTGTTCACCACTGTGCGCCGAGCAGGCGGGGCTCCGGTTCGATTGGCACGCCGAACTTCTCCAGCACGGAAGCAGAGATGCGTCGCGCCAGCGCCAGCAGTTCAGCGCCGGTGGCGTTGCCGTGGTTGACCAGCACCAGTGCGTGGCTCGGCGCGACGCCAGCATCGCCTTCGCGGAAGCCCTTCCAGCCGCAGGACTCGATCATCCATGCCGCCGAGACCTTGCGCTTGCCGTCCTGGTCGGACGGGAACACCGGCAGCTCGGGGAAGTGCTGCAGCAGCACGTCGACCTGTTCCAGCGGCAGCACCGGGTTCTTGAAGAAGCTGCCGGCGTTGCCCAGTACATCCGGGTCGGGCAGCTTGCGGCGGCGGATCGCGATCACCGCATTGGCCACGTCCACCGCACTGGGCAATTCCACACCCTGCGCCTGCAGTTCCTCGCGGATGCCGGCGTAGTCCATGCGCAGGTCATGCAGCAGTGGCAGCTTCAGTTCGATGGCGGTGATCAGGTAGCGGTCCATCTGCTGCTTGAACACGCTGTCGCGGTAGGCGAAGCCACACTGTTCGTTGTCCAGCCGCACCCAGGCCTGTTCCTGGCAGTCCCAGGCTTCGACGGCCTGGATGAACTCGCCGACCTGCGCACCGTAGGCGCCGATGTTCTGGATCGGCGCGGCACCGGCGGTGCCGGGAATCAGGGCGAGGTTTTCCAGGCCGGACAGGCCTTCCTGCAGCGACCACATCACCAGGCCGTGCCACGGCACACCGGCACCGGCGCGGATCACGGCATGGTCGGCGCGATGCTCGAGGAAGCTGATGTCACGGTTGCCGAACACCAGCACGGTGCCCGGCAGGTCCTCGGCGATCAGCACATTGCTGCCGGCACCCAGCACCAGCAGCGGGCCGATGGCCACTTCGGGCAATGCCAGCACTTCCGGCAGCAGCGTGGGATCGTGCAGTTCCAGCAGCTGAGCGGCGCTGGCCTGCACATGGAAGGTGTTCAGGGCCTGCAGCGGCGCATTGCGGGTGAGCGTCCAGCGCAGCGGGGCGTTGCCGTCGACGGTATCCATGGGCGCGCTCACAGTGGGGCCACCGCGCCGCGGCTCGGCGCTTCGCGGCGGCGACGGATCGCCTCCACGCATTCGGAGACGAGGGCCGGGCCACGGAAGATCAGGCCGCTGTAGCACTGCACCAGGGCCGCACCAGCAGCCATCTTGGCCACGGCGTCGGCACCGGACAGGATGCCGCCGACCCCGATCAACGGCACCGACTCGGGCAGCCGCGAACGCAGGCGGCGCAGTACCAGCGTGGACTGCTCCAGCACCGGCGCGCCGGACAGGCCGCCGGCCTCGTTGGCCAGCGGGTCGCCGGCCACCTTGCTGTGGTCGATGGTGGTGTTGGTGGCGATCACGCCGTCCACCTGCAGTTCGCCCAGCACGCGGGCAGCGGCATCGATGTCGCGCTCGCTGAGGTCGGGCGCCACCTTGACCAGCATCGGCACGCGGCGACCGTGGCGGGCCGCGAGATCTTCCTGGCGGTCGCGCAACTGGCTGACCAGCTGGCGCAGCGCGGTTTCTTCCTGCAGTTCACGCAGGCCGGCGGTGTTGGGCGAGGAGATGTTGACGGTGATGTAGTCGGCCAGCGGGTACACCTTGTCCAGGCAGGCAATGTAATCGTCCACGGCCTGTTCGTTCGGGGTGTCCTTGTTCTTGCCGATGTTGATGCCGAGCAGGCCGCGGCGGTTGCGCGCGCGCTCGACGTTGCGCACCAGCGCGTCCACGCCCGCATTGTTGAAGCCCATGCGGTTGATGATCGCGTTGTGTGCAGGCAGGCGGAACAGGCGCGGCTGCGGGTTACCGGCCTGCGGGCGCGGGGTGATGGTGCCGATTTCGACGAAGCCGAAACCCAGCGCGAACAGCGCATCGATGTGCTCGCCATTCTTGTCCAGGCCGGCGGCCAGGCCGACCGGATTGGGGAAGGTCAACCCGAACACCGTGCTGGGCATCGGCGCGATGCGTGCGGCCAGCAGCGGCGTGGTGCCGGTGCGGTAGGCCAGGTCCAATGCGGACAGGCCAAGGCCGTGGGCGCGCTCGGCGTCGAGCGAGAACAGGAAGGGGCGGGCAAGCGAATACATGCGTCGGTTCAGTCCAGCGTGCCGAGGAAGGCTCGGGTTCGATATTCAAAAGCGACCTGGCCGTCGACCGCGTGGGCGGCGAACAGGTCCTGCAGAGCGTCGATCATCGGCGCGTGACGCGGATGACCGGCTTGCGGGGCATAGGAGGAGGACAGCAGGCGCCCGCGCAGGGCATCGAAGTCCAGGTGCTGCACGTTCGGCAGCTCCACCATGCCGCGCAGGCCGGGGCCGAACCAGGCCTGCATGGTGGCATCGTCCTGGTAGCGCTCGGCCACGGCGGAGTAGTCGGTGCCGTAATCCAGCAGCAGCTGTTCGTAGCCGACCAGGAACGGACTGGCATCGAGCAGGCGCGAATTCCAGTAGATCAGTGCCTGGCCACCCGGGCGCAGGATGCGCTGCCACTCGGCGCGCACCGCCACGGTGTCGAACCAGTGGAAAGCCTGCGCGACACTGACCAGATCGATGCTGGTGTCTTCCAGGCCGGTGGCCTCGGCGCGGCCATCGACCGCGCGGAACTGCGGGTACTGCGGTGCCAGCCATTCCTCGGCCGCGCCCCGCATGGCGGCATTGGGCTCAACCGCCACCAGCGGATGGCCGCTGGCCAGGAACTGGCGGCTGGAAATACCGGTACCGGCGCCGATGTCGGCGACGAGCGCCTCGCGGCTGACGCCCATCGGGCCGTGCAGCCATTCCAGCAGCGCGGGTGGGTAATCGGGCCGGTAGCGGACGTAATCGGCGACGCGGCTGCTGAAGCGTTCAGTGCTGTCGGAGGCGGTCATGGCAGTCAGTTCGACATCGCAGCGAGCCAGGCCAGGCCGCCGAAGAACAGGATGAAGACCAAGATGGCGGCGATCACGGCGCCGACCATCACCCAGCCCAGTACCAGACCGGTGACGGCCAGGCCATCGCCTTCCAGTTCATGCGGGCGGCGGCGGATCTCGGCGCGGGCCATGTGGCCGGTGATGATGGCCACGATGCTGGCCACGAAGGGCAGGACGGTCCAGCTGGCGATGCCCATGACCAGGCTGACCACGGCCAGGGCGCTTGTCTGTCGGGGTGCCACGCTCATCGGGGTCCTCCTTGGCAGTGTGCACATGATAGTGCCTCTGCCCGGGCAATCCCATGCCCGGCGGATGCGATGGCAGGCGTCGACCTTGGCAGACGAAGGGCATGCCAGCCGTGGTAGGCGTCGACCTTGGTCGACGAAAGGCATACCAACCAAGGTTGGCAACTACCGGAGTGCCGGTGTCAGCCCATCAACACCTGGCCACCATCCACGTTGAGCACATGGCCGGTGATCCAGCGCGCCAGCGGCGAGCATAGGAACAGGGCGGCATCGGCGATCTCACGCGGGTGGCCGAAGCGACCGAACGGAATCTTCGCCAGCGTACCGTGGTACAGGGCGGGATCTTCGGTGCGGCGGCGGTCCCAGAGGCCGTCATCGAACTCGATCGAGCCCGGTGCGATCGCGTTGACGCGGATCCGGTCCTTGGCCAGCGCGAGGGCCTGCGAGGTGGTGTAGTGCGACAGCGCGGCCTTGGCGGCGGCGTAGGGCGCACCACCGGGACGCGGCTGCTGTGCGGCAATCGAAGATAGATTGAGAATGCAGGCGTCGCTGGATGCGCGCAGCCAAGGCAGGGCCAGGCGCGATGCACGCACGGCCGCCATCAGGTCGATCTGCAGGCTGGCGGCCCAGCCGTCCTCGTCGTCGGCCATGCCGTAGCCAGTGGCGTTGTTGACCAGCACATCGATGCCACCGAGTGCATCGGCGGCGGCCTGCAGCCAGGCCTGGATCTGGCCGGGGGCGGCCAGATCGGCGGAGAACGTGTGCAGTTCGTAGCCCTGCACCCGTGCATCGGCACGCAGGGCATCCAGACCGGCCTGGCCGCGCGCGCAGACCGAGACCTGCGCACCAGCGCCGGCAAACGCCAGTGCCATTTCACGGCCAATGCCCTTGCTGCCGCCGGCGATGAGTACGCGGCGGCCGGTGAAATCAATCACCGGCTTGCCAGCCTGAAGAGCCGAGCCATGCTCGGCTGCATTACCTGCGGTGTTCATGGCCCGTCCTGCCGAGCATGGCCCGGCACTACAGAAAGCGTTACAGGTCGAACTTGATGCCCTGCGCCAGCGGCAGCGAATCCGAGTAGTTGATGGTGTTGGTCTGGCGGCGCATGTAGACCTTCCATGCATCCGAGCCGGACTCGCGGCCACCGCCGGTGTCCTTCTCGCCACCGAAGGCACCGCCGATCTCCGCACCGGACGTGCCGATGTTGATGTTGGCGATGCCGCAGTCGCTGCCGGCCGCCGACAGGAACTTCTCGGCGGTCTTCAGGTTCTGGGTGAAGATCGAGGACGACAGGCCCTGCGGCACGCCGTTCTGCATGTCGATGGCTTCGTCGATGGTGTCGTACGGCATCACGTACAGGATCGGCGCGAAGGTCTCATGCTGGACCACGGCGTCGCTGTTCTTCAGGCCCGAGACGATCGCCGGCAGCACGAAGTTGCCAGCGCGGTCGATGCGGGTGCCGCCGGTTTCGATGGTGCCGCCGGCCGCCTTGGCCTGGGCGATGGCATCGAGGAACTGCTGCACGGCGCCATCGCTGTTCAGCGGGCCCATCAGGTTGGCGGCGTCGGTCGGGTCGCCGATCTTGCCTTCGACCTGCTTATAGGCCTTGACCAGCGTGGCCAGCACGTCGGCATAGATCGAGCGGTGCACGATCAGGCGGCGGGTGGTGGTGCAGCGCTGGCCGGCGGTACCGACGGCGCCGAACACGATGCCCGGCACGGCCAGCTTCAGGTCGGCGGTTTCGTCCAGGATGATGGCGTTGTTGCCACCCAGCTCCAGCAGGCAGCGGCCCAGGCGGCGCGCGACCTTCTCATTGACGGTGCGGCCAACCTGGGTCGAGCCGGTGAAGCTGATCAGCGGCACGCGGCGGTCATCGACCATCTTCTCCGACAGCGCGGTGCCGGCATCGTTGATCAGGAAGAAGATGTCCGGGAAGCCGGCTTCGCGCAGGGCGTCGTTGCAGATCTTCAGCGAGGCGATGGCGGTCAGCGGCGTCTTGTTGGACGGCTTCCAGATGCACACGTCGCCGCAGATGGCGGCCAGGAACGAGTTCCAGCTCCACACCGCGACCGGGAAGTTGAAGGCCGAGATGATGCCGACCAGGCCCAGCGGGTGGTACTGCTCATACATGCGGTGGCCGGGGCGCTCGGAATGCATGGTGTAGCCGTACAGCATGCGGCTCTGGCCCACGGCGAAATCGGCGATGTCGATCATCTCCTGCACTTCGCCGTCGCCTTCGGGCTTGCTCTTGCCCATTTCCAGCGCAACCAGCGAGCCCAGGGCGTCCTTGTGCTTGCGCAGTGCTTCGCCGCAAAGGCGCACGGCTTCACCGCGGCGCGGAGCCGGCGTGGTGCGCCAGACCTTGAAAGCTTCCTGGGCGCGGGCGACGACGGTCTCGTACTCGGCCTCGGTGGTCGCGCGGACCTGCGCGATCGGCTCGCCGGTGGTCGGGTTGACCGGGGTGATCAGCTCACCGCTGGTCGCGCTCGACCACTCCCCGTTGCCCAGGTACGTGCCAGCGTTGATCGCGTCCAGGCCAAGGGACTTGAGCAGCTCGGAAGACATGCAGACTCCTGTGTTTCGTTACGTTGTTTGGCGCCATCGCGAGCAGGTGGGGGACGCGATGAACAGAACCGCCGATGGTAGCAGAGGGAGGTTGCTGGGCTTTGGTGCGGTGCGGGGTGGAATGGGGCGTCAAAGAGCCGACGTTGAGCCCGTTGGGAAGGTTCAGGCTTGACGTGAAATGACCCAGTTTGATGCAGATTGACACATTCGAAATTCGTAATAGTTGCAATGACTTGCGCCTCGGCAAGGTCGTACGGTCAGGTGTCTGCCCTGTCGAAATTCCTATCTTTTGGCCCAGACATCATTCACAATTCAGTCACGCCTGATTGACAAACCTTTGACAATCACGTGCTGGCTGGGGAGTCCATGCGCGTGAAGACGAACAATTCAGTGTTCGGTCGAGTCGTGAATGGAGAAGTGCTTTGCTACATGGATCAGTAGAAGACCTCCCCGCAGCGCGGGCCCGGGCAGGCCGCCGCCGCGTCGAAGCCCGGGCGGCCCTTGAGTTGGGGTTGCGCCTGGGCGATCTGTTGCTGCTGCCGGGTATGGCAGTGCTCTCCCACATCCTGATGTCTGGAGCAGGGGCCCCGGATTCCTCCCAGCGCATCGTGTTTGGTGCATTGATCCTCAGCGCAGTCATCTGCTTCTCGGTGGCGCCGGTTTATCGCAACTGGCGGATGCGCGGACTTCTCGCTGATCTCTGGTTGTTGCTGCTGGCGTGGTCTGCCACCTTCGCGTTGTTCTCGCTCTACGTCGTCCTGGTCGGACTTGCCGATGCGGTCCCCTCTACCTGGCTGATCGGCTGGTATGCCTTTGGCCTGGGCTCCATGGCTGCACTGCGCGTATTGCTGAGAGTGCAGTTGCATCGCTTGCGTTCACGCGGGATGGATCATGAGCGGATCCTGCTGGTCGGGCTGCGGGCGCCTGCCTTGAGGCTGCACCGTCTGCTGCGTGGGAAACCAGAGCTTGGCAAAGACGTCATCGGCTATTTCGCCAGTGCGGGCGATATCGCCACCCGTCGCGGTGGGGACGCGCCGTGCCGGCTGGGGCGACTGGAAGACGTCCCGCAGTACATGGATCAGCACCGCGGCGAATTCGATCAGGTCTGGGTGTCGATGCCGATGGGGCACGCGGCCGCGATCAAGGACATGCTCAAGCAGATCGAGCGATTTCCGGTGCCGGTGCGCCTGATTCCGGATACCACGGGGCTGGGTGCGTTGAATCCCGGCGTACACCAGGTGGGTGACGTGCCGATGATCGGCGTGCGCCAGGGTCTGGTGGATCATCGCTTCCGCCTGTTCAAGCGGGTTGAGGACATCGTTGTGGCGGGCATTGCGGTGATCCTTCTGGCGCCGCTGTTTGCCGTGCTGGCCATCGGCGTGAAGCTGAGCTCACCGGGGCCGGTGCTTTTCCGGCAGAAACGTCATGGCCTTGGCGGTAAAGAGTTCTGGATGCTCAAGTTCCGCTCCATGCGTGTGCACGCGGAGGGGGAGGGGCAGATCACCCAGGCAACGCGGGGTGATCCGCGCGTCACCCGGTTTGGCGCCTTCCTGCGCCGCAGCAGCCTGGATGAATTGCCGCAGTTCTTCAATGTACTGGGCGGGAACATGTCAGTGGTGGGGCCGCGACCGCATGCGATCCAGCACAACGACCACTATGAGCGGGTGATCGAACGCTACATGCACCGTCACTACGTCAAGCCGGGCATTACGGGCTGGGCGCAGGTGCATGGGTTGCGTGGCGAGACGCCAGAGCTTCGCTCGATGAAGAAGCGTGTGCAGTACGACATCGACTACATCCGACGCTGGAGCCCGACGCTGGATGTGCGGATCATCGTGCTGACGGCGTTGAAGGTGCTGGGGCAAAAATCGGCGTACTGATGTGGCCGATTTTTGGAACTGCGACGTAATCCCATGAATCTGCTGGCGATTTCATCGCCTGTAATGCACTTGTAAGGTATGCTGTGCGGCTGCCGCCGGCCCCGGATGTCCTGGTCGCGTGCGCCGCAAGGAATGCCACAGGATCCAGGTCAGTGTTCAAGAACGTTCTTTTTGTATGTGTCGGCAACATATGCCGCAGTCCGTCCGCAGAAGTGATGCTGCGCCAGGCGGTCGAGGGCAGGGGCATCCAGGTATCCTCCGCTGGTCTCGGTGCGCTGGTTGGGCATGGCATTGATGCCACAGCGCAGGAGCTGCTGGTCGAGCAGGGCATGGATGGCCTGGCCCATCGCGCGCGCCAGATCGATGACGCCATCCTGGGAGCCGCCGATCTGGTGCTGACCATGGAGCGCAAGCACGTGCGTCGCATCGCCGAGATCGCGCCGCAGGCATCCGGAAAAACCTTCCTGCTGGGCAAGTGGCAGCAGGATCGGGAGATTCCCGATCCGTACCGCCAACAGCGCCCGGCGTTCGAGCATGTTTACAAGTTGATGGCCGAGGGTGTGGAGAGCTGGGCGCGGCACCTGTAGCGCTGACTTCTCATCTCTGACTGCACCTACATCCAATTGAAGAGTTCTTACTGATGACCACTGATACCCGTAGTCCGGCGCAGGATGATGCTGATGAAATCGACCTGCGGCAGTTGCTAGGCACACTGATTGACCACAAATGGTGGATTGCCGGTATTACGGGGGCGTTCTTCGTTGCTGCAGCCGCCTATGCCCTGTTGGCGACGCCGATCTATCGCGCTGATGCGATCGTGCAGGTGGAGCCGAAGATGCCGACGCTCCCGGGTCTCTCCGATATTAGTCAGTCTCTAGGCATGGGGGCTGGATCAGCCGAAGCAACGACTGAGATTGCGCTCATTACTTCACGTGCTGTTGTTGGCGGTGCGGTAAAGGCTTTGGCGCTTGATGTTGAGGTCGAACCTAATCGCTTCCCGGTGCTGGGTGGATTCCTCGCCCGTAAATCGGAACAGAACTCTCCGAATGAGCTTAGCGATGTGCGCCTCGGCATGAGTCGCTACGGGTGGGGTGGAGAAAAGTTGGACGTTTTTCAATTGGACGTTCCCCACAGATTGATCGCTGAGCCACTTACCTTGATTGTCGGGGAGAATGGGACTTACGAGCTGTTTGACGATGGAAAACTTCTGCTGACGGGAATGGTTGGCAAAGTGGCAAATGGTGGGGGAGTGACAATTCAAATTGCTGGAATTCGCGCTCATCCAAATATGCGCTTTATGGTGACTCGCCAGCGTCATTTGACGGTTACCAATGAGTTGCAGAAGGAGATCTCCGTTCGCGAAACGGGTAAGGATTCTGGGATTCTTACTCTTGCATATGAAAGCTCGGATCCGGAGCTTGCTGAGAGAGTTCTGCATGAGGTTGCTCAGGCATATGTACGCCAGAACGTAGAACGCAGTTCCGCGGAGGCTTCGGCACAGCTTAGTTTTGTGAAGGAACAACTGCCTAATATAAGAAATCAAGTCGATGTCGCGCAGAAAGCTCTCAGTGACTATCAAACCCGTGCCAATTCAGTTGATCTAACCCTTCAGACCAAGGGCCTTCTGGATCAGGAAGTGGCGGTTGAAACAAGTATTCAGCAGTTGCGCCTTCAGCAAGCTGAAATGGATCGTAAATTCACCCGTGATCATCCCGCCTATCAGGCGCTCATGCGCCAGATCGGTGAGTTGGAGGGAAGGAAGAGCAGCTTCCAGGGCCAAGTGAAGCAGTTGCCCGAGGCGCAGCAAGAGCTTTTGCGCCTCACTCGTGATCTGCAGGTGGGCAATGAAATGTATACAGGAATGCTGAACCAGGCCCAGCAATTGGACGTTGCTCGTGCTGGTACCGTGGGTAACGTACGAGTCGTGGACGTGGCGGCTGTGGACACCACTTCGCCAGTTAAGCCGCGTAGAGGGCTTGTAATTCTAATTGGTACTGCGTTTGGCGTTCTTCTTTCTGTAGGGCTCGTGCTACTAAAGCAGATACTCAATAGAGGGGTGGAGGATCCCTCTCAGATTGAAGAGCTTGGGTTGCCTGTATATGCATCGATATGAATCGCCCAGGGTTCCGTAGACACCTCGCAGCCATAAACTATGGCTTAGGCGGAGGTGGTTATGAGCACGAAGCGGTACACCGATGAGTTCAAGATCGAGGCGGTCCGACAGATCGTTGAGTACGGCCGTCCGGTAGCGGAGGTTGCCGAGCGACTGGGCGTGTCGATCCATAGTCTTTACGGCTGGAAGCGGCAACAAGGCAAAGGCGATGTTGGCCGGCGTGTCGAGCAGGACCAGAACGCGGAAGTGCGCCGCCTCAAGGCTGAGCTACGCAGGGTCACTGAAGAGCGAGACATCCTAAAAAAAGCCGCCGCGTACTTTGCAAAGGGGTAAGAGCAAAGTACGCCTTCATGAAGCAACACGCAGATGAGTTCGGCCTCGCGGCGATGTGTCGGATGCTTGGCGTCCATCGCAGTGGCTACTACGCCTGGCTAAAAGAGCCGGCAAGCGCTCGCGACAAGGACGATCAGCGGTTGCTCGGCCTAATCAAGCACAGCTGGCTGGAAAGCGGCTCTGTGTATGGCCACCGCAAAGTGACCACAGATCTGCGCGAGCTTGGCGAGACGTGTAGTCGTCATCGCGTGGCACGCTTGATGAAGAGCGAGGGGCTGCGGGCAATGGTCGGCTACGGTCGGCGACCACGCCCATTGAGCGGCCCTGTTGGATCAGTCGCCAAGAACGTTCTGGCTCGCGGCTTCAAAGTCAGTGAGCCAAATCGCGCGTGGGTCACGGACATCACCTACATCCGCACGTACGACGGCTTCCTGTACTTGGCGGTAGTGCTTGATCTGTTTTCGCGTCAGGTCGTTGGATGGGCAACCCGACCAACTCAACATACGGACCTGGTTTTGCAGGCGCTATTGGCTGCAGTGTGGCGGCGCAAGCCAAGCCCCGGGCTTCTGCTTCACTCCGACCAGGGAACCCAGTTCACCAGCGAAGACTGGCAGAGCTTCCTGCGCGAGCACGACATCGTGTGCAGCATGAGTCGACGAGGAAACTGCCATGACAACGCAGCGATGGAGAGCTTCTTCCAGCTACTGAAGCGGGAGCGTATTAAGCGGAGGATCTACAGCAATCACGACGAGGCACGGGCCGACGTCTTCCAGTACATCGAGATGTTCTACAACCCAAAACGGCGGCACAGTTCCAACGACGGGCTGTCCCCGGTAGAGTTCGAGAAGCAGTACGCACTAAACGGCTGACGACTGTCTAGAAAACCCTGGGCGATTCAATACCAGTTAGCCCACAGCAACAGAGTGATTCGGTGCGTGGAAAATTCCGGGCCGATGGGAAGCTGCATCTTTTGGCCCTAAAGGATCCCGCAGATCTGGCGATCGAGGCCGTGAGAAGTCTGCGCACTAGCTTGCACTTCGCGCGTTTGGAAGCTAAGAACAACATCGTGCTGATTTCCGGCGCGAGCCCGAATGCAGGTAAGACTTTCGTTTCGTCGAATTTAGCGGCGGTTATTGCGCAGGCTGGTCAACGAGTTCTGATCATTGATGCCGACATGCGGAAGGGCACGCTGCATAAAGCGCTGGGCGTGCCGCAGGTTCCAGGGCTGTCAGATCTGCTGGTCGGAAAGGTTGATAGCTCGGCGGTTGTGCGCACCCTGCCGGAGTTGAATAATCTGAGCTTCATAGCGCGAGGAGATGTTCCACCGAATCCATCCGAGTTGCTGATGCATTCAAACTTTACCAAGGTGCTCGAAACACTCGCGCCACAGTACGATCTCATCATCGTTGATACGCCGCCCATCTTGGCCGTTACTGATGCGGCGATAATTGCGCATCATGCCGGAACGTGTCTTATGGTCGCCCGCTTTGGATTGAATCAGGCCAAAGAGCTAGCATTGGCGAAACGTCGTTTTGAGCAGAATAACGTTCGCATCAAGGGAGCAATATTTAACGCGGTCCAGCGTCGAACGGCAGGGTACTACAGCTATGGCTACTACGAGTACAAGTCAGTTAAGTGAGGCGCACCAGGGATGTTGCCGGATAAGCGTGCGGCAGAAAATTAGATTTTGCGTTATCGAAACTAGAATGATCGGAAATTGTATAAATCTGTGACGCTCGCCTGGGCCGAGGAATGGTTTGATGAAAATTCTGTTTATCAGTCATACCGCGATGGGTGGGGCATTCGTAGTGGGTTCTCACCATCTCGCTAGAGAGATGGCGCGCCAAGGACACGATGTAGTTCATGTGAGTTCGCCAATAACAATTGCGCATATTGGATTCCTTCGATCAAAGTTCAATCGAGAGAAGATGCGCCGGTGCGCCATTGGCGGGGAGGTGATAGACGGTGTTCGCGATGTGGTTCCGTTCTCAATTCTTCCTTGGGCAATTGCTAGGAGAAGTGGATGGCTGCGCCGAAAGTTGTATTCACCTTTTATCTATCTGCGGCATGTCCTGGGAAAGCGCCGTCTGAATGAATTCGATATTGTTTTTCTGGACGAGCCGCGGCTTTTTGATCTAGCCGAAAGCTGCGGTTCTCGCTATCGGGTGTATAGACCTACGGATCTTTATGCCGAGATGAGAGAGGATCCGTCTATCGGTCAGCTTGAGGGTGAAATAGCTCGGCAGGGGTATAAGGTTGTGGCCATGTCACGGCCGATCGCCAAACACATGGAGGCGGTTGGGGCGCCAGCGATTCATCTAATGCAGAATGGCGTAGAGTATTCGTTGTTCTCTGCACCAGCAGAACTACCTGTGGAAATTGAACTTCCAGCGGGGCTGCTAGCCGTTTATGTAGGTGCCTTGGATGAACGGTTCTCAATTGAATCTGTTGTAAAAGCCGCCAAATCTGAGCCAGACGTTTCATTCCTGATCTTTGGGCCATGGCATAGTGGAATCATGGAGCTGGCTAATGATTTGCCAAATATAATTTTCAAGGGGCCGGTTAGTTATCGTCATCTGCCTGCTCTCCTGCAACGGTGCGACATTGCCTTGCTGCCGCTCTCCTCTCATCCTTCGAACGCTGGTAGAAGTCCCATGAAGATATTTGAGTACGGCGCGGCGGGACTGCAGGTTATCTCCAGTTTCACGCCTGAACTGGCTGCCAGAAATTTGCCTTTCGTTCTCCTTGCTGAAGATTCTGACGATTTTGCGAGCCAGGTTGGGCTGGCAATTTGTAATCTGAAGAAAGGGCGCTATTCGCCAGAGATCGGGCGCGCGGCATCTGCAACTCAAGCATGGTCCAAGAAGGCATCTCAGCTCATCGATCTTGCAACATCCAGTGGGGGGATTTGATGTGAGGATTTCTCGGAGCGGCAATCAGTTATTGCTCTGGAACATGCTGCCGTTCTACATCTGCTGCCTTCTAATATATGTACCTTATTTTCTGTTTGAGTCGTCAGACCTCTTCCATATAGCTCTGAAGTTCTCGGTGAAGGAGCACGCGATATATGGACTCTTGCCCGTTGGGATAGTTCTCTTGGGAGGCGCAGCGGCTAGGCCGTGGCGCAAGAATGCAAGCGTACAAGGTTATTATGCGTCATCATGGGTGAGGCTCCTTTTATGGGGGGTTATGATTTTCTCACTTGCTGCGCAGCTTATTCAGATTGCGGTGGCGCTTACCGGGTTTCTGGCTGGCGGTTATCTTGTTGCGCGCCAGGCGGCTGTTTTCGAAGGGGTTGGTACGATTATCCGAATGGACATTGTAGCGTTGCCACTTCTGGCTGCAGTTCTGCGGAATCGAAAGGTTATTCTGAGGCTCCTCGGTCTTCTGGCAATAATGCATGTCGGACGAGCATTTCTTATGAGCGAGCGCGTGGCGATCGTAGAGGTGGTTTGCGTCGCTTGGATCGTTTTGCCGCTCTGCGGCGTAAAAGGAATTCCGATTAGAAAAGGGGCGATTGGTGGGGCGCTGGTCGTGATCCTTTTCTCGATGCTCCTCAGTGCAAGGCTAGATCAGCAGAGCCAGGCTGGTGGACGCTTCGACTCCACAGCAACGGGGATTCTGGATAGCGTGTGGGCCTATTACTCCGACACCATGAATAAGTATTATCAGGTCGCATCTGGTGATTTCGAGTATCCGGGGGTCTTTGCACTTGCTCCCGTAGGGGCGCTACTAGGTTGGGAGGGGGCTCGCGCTTTGGATTACAAAAGTCTCCTTGAGCAGCTTGAATCTTCGTCTTCCATGATTAATTCGGGATTGAATAATCCGGGCGGGTTGGCTCAGGATGTAAGTGATTTTGGTATCCTGGGGTATTTTGTAATAATATTGAAGTTCTTGATTATGTCTTACATCTGGAAAAGGCGATTCTCAAGTTTAGTTTGCTTGGCTTTGGCGCCGCTTATTCTAATATCAATTCTTGAGTATCCTAGGTTTAACTACCTTTCAATGCCATTTGCTGCCTACCTGCTGGTATTTTCGGTCGTTATTGGGTTCGTTGTGAAACGCGCCGCAGTTAGGCGCGAAGTCGATGCTGCTAGGTTTGAGCTATCTCAAAAGGGAGAGGGGGCAGCATGAAGCTTTTGATAAATCTGTCGATGGTCGGCGTAAGGCCGACGGGACTTGGGGTGTATTCAGTTGCTTGTTCTCGAATCGTCGAGAAAATTCGATCTGTTGTGATATCGAGCCGGCCATTGGTTTCTGCTGAAGAGCGAATCAGTTCGCCAATTTCAATCGGAATTGGCGGGGGGAAGTTGGCGGCAATTAAGAGGAACATCTGGCTTCGACGTCTCCGTTTTGATGATGAATTTCTTGTGTATTCGCCTACACATCATGGAGTGCCTGGGCATTCAAACCAGATTATAACCATCCACGATCTAATCTCGTTGCGATTCCCGCGGCAACATTTTCTTCAGTACGCTTATTTCAAATGGTTTGTTCCTAGGCTTTTGAGGCAGTGCCGCGCCGTATTTACAGTGTCTGAAACGTCGAAGGCAGACATAGTTCAGGCCTATGGATTTCCAGAGGGCAAGATCTACGTTGTTCCGAACAGTATAGATCCAGCGCGTTTTTCGCCATTGGGAACTCCACCTGAGCCGTTCTTACTTATGGTTGGTGCGCGATTCAGTCATAAGAATGTAAGCGAGGTTCTACTGAACCACAGTGCTTGGTCCTTTAGGTATCGATTGATCGTAACTTCGTGCTCAGGACCGTATCGAGAAGAGTTGGAGTCATTAATTGCTTCGCTCGACCTAACCGCTTGTGTTGAATTTCTCGACTACGTGGATCCTGATGAGCTCCTGTCGCTGTATAGACGTTGTTCGGCTCTGATCTATCCTTCCAGATGGGAAGGCTTCGGGATCCCTCCCCTAGAGGTTTTGGCCTGTGGACGTCCAGTAATCGCGTCTGATATCCCTGTCCATCGCGAGGTATTGGGCGATGCAGCAATCTATGTCGAACTTGGAAACACAGATAGCTGGATTCTAGCTATTGAGAGCCTGAGTCGTGCAGACCTAGTGCGAGGCAAGGTAGAGCTTGGTGATGAAAGGGTTCGATACTATTCAGCTGAGCGTTCCTTAGCGATGCTTGAATCAAGTCTGAAGGCAGTTGAACCGAGGCTGGAGTTGTTGTGAGTAGAGTTCTGGTGCTTCTTGCTTCCTACAATGGCGAAGCGTGGATCCGGGAGCAGATTGAGAGCGTCCTGGCACAGAAGGATGTGGAAGTTGCAGTGCTCGTCGGTGACGATTGTTCTCAAGACAATACGATGCATATCGTCAAAGAGATGGCGTGCGATCCTCGAATATCGATACTGAAATCCCAGGGTAGGTCAGGTGGAGCAGGGCAAAATTTCCTTAGACTGCTCGAGAACTCTGATCTTAGTGGTTTTGATTTTGTGGCGTTCTGCGATCAGGATGACATCTGGTTGGAGCATAAGCTGGCGCGTGCGATCACGGAAATGGATAAGGCAGGGGTCGATGGCTACTCGGCGCCTGTGCTCGCATTCTGGCCCGACGGGCGGGAGCAGTTGCTACTTCAGAATCGAGTAGTAACGGATTTGGACTATATCTTCGAAGGCGCGGGTCAAGGCTGCACTTTTACCTTGAGGCAGGATTTCGCGCTCAGGGTCCGTGATTTCTTGAAAGAAAATAGGATGCAGCTAAAATCCGTTCATTATCATGATTGGCTTGTCTACTCTCTCGCGCGCGCGTGGGTGAGGGGGTGGATCTTCGACGATATGGTTGGCGTACGGTATCGGCAGCACGGAAATAATGATACGGGGGCCCGGCGAGGTTTTTCGGGCATTCTTAAACGACTTGGCTTGCTGAGAAGCGGGTGGTATTGCAATCAGGTCGACTCCATCGTCGGATGTCTAAATGCGGC
This sequence comes from Stenotrophomonas sp. 28608_Sma, assembly GCF_056486185.1. Lineage (NCBI taxonomy): Bacteria > Pseudomonadati > Pseudomonadota > Gammaproteobacteria > Lysobacterales > Lysobacteraceae > Stenotrophomonas > Stenotrophomonas sp. 28608_Sma. Next base: position 2,148,556 of record NZ_CM151308.1, read on the forward strand.
ATTCCCGATCGCCGCGCTACCCGTGGACTTTCAATCTGTATGGTTCAGTAGGCCAGGAATATCTCGTCGAGTTCGATTGTCTCACATGCTGCTTGTTAGGGGGCGAAGGCGATCCAGTGACAGGTTGATTTTGTTCGCAAGTGCGCTCGCGGGTTGGATCTAGGGGGTTTTGTGAAAGATTGTATTGTGATATTTGGTGGTTCCGGATTTATCGGCTGTTTTTTTGCTGAGTTTGTCTTAAGGAGTGGGCATTGCGCTAAGGTCTATCTTTACGATCTGAACTCTTATAGTGACAAGCCATTCCCCTATCGCGCCAAGCTGCTGGATGAATATGGCGATGCGGTGGAATGTGTTCGCGGCGACGTTCGGAGCGTGATCGAATGGGTTCCTCGCGAGCGGGTTGCATTGATAGCGAACTTTGCAGCGGTTCATCGTGAGCCTGGTCATGAGGATGCTGAATATTTTGAAACGAATGTGGTTGGCGCAGAGAACGTAACCCATTGGGCTTCCCGTATTGGTTGCTCTTCGATACTGTTTACTTCATCGATATCTCCTTATGGAATTGGGGAGGAGGTCAAGGACGAGACGACTCTTCCTGTGCCTGTTACGCCTTACGGTGCGTCCAAGCTAGTTGCCGAGAAGATACATCTTGCTTGGCACGCTGCAAGCCCTAATGCGCGCCACTTGGTCATCGTGCGACCTGGTGTGGTTTTTGGGCCGGGTGAGGGTGGCAATGTTACAAGGTTGATAAAAGCTGTTAAGGGTGGTTATTTCGCCTACATGGCAAATCGTGAAACCCGTAAGGCAGGTATCTATGTAAAAGAGCTATGCAATGCGCTTTGGTGGGTTTATCGGCTGCGAGTGGAGTCTGGGGGCGGTGTAACCCTGTTTAATGCTTCTATGAATCCTGGGCCGTCTATTGAGGACTATGTGGAGGCTGTTTCGAGCGTTGCTGAATGCAGATCTCGCTCGCCGAATTTCCCCTACTTTCTTTTGCTCGGTGTCGCTTTCGTGCTGGATGTGCTGGCGAGGCCGTTGGGTGTTTCGCATCCTTTTAGTCCCGTCCGTATCAGAAAGCTGGTGAGATCCAATAATGTTCTTCCAGCTTATCTTGTTTCGAAAGGATACACCTTCAAGTACACATTAGAAACTGCGATGCTTGATTGGAAGGAGTGTTGCCCTCAGGAATGGGGCGAGAAGTGATTGCCTGCTGATAGGCGAGCGTATGGCTCAGGTCTTCGGTTGCGGACTTGGGTAGTTCGATTGATCTGTCGGTGACGGGTGTTTATTCGCGTTCTACTTCGGATCAGTACGCGCCTTTACTGAGTGCAGGTTTCATAGATGCAAAAGCTGGATGAACTTTTGGCAATTTTTATGAGGGTGAAGGCGCATCCTTCACTTCAGAACGCTGCTTGGACGATTCTTGAGAAGGTCGTTGCGGGGTTTGGAGTGCTGTTGGTCACTGCGTATGTTGCTAGGTACATCGGACCGTCGCTGGTGGGGCAGTTAACTATGGCAGCGGCAGTGTTCCAAGTGGTGCTGGTTGCAGCTCAGCTTGGAAGTGATAGTGTGCTTTTCAAACGTGTTTCGAGGAACGCTGTATCTGGTGCGCGCCTTCTCTCTGCCACAACGGGATTGCGCCTTGGGGTGTATCTGGCGATCTCTGTTCCTGTACTTGCGTTCTTTCTCGACGGGCAGGGACGCGTTGAGTCAGTTTTCTTTGTGGCAACTTGTGTTGCTGGGTTCTTCGCAGCTTGGGACGTTTATTCTATTTACAACAACGCAAGACTCTGGTCGCGCGTGAATGCGATAGCCAACTTGATCGGTTTGGTGTGCGGGCTTGGATCTCGTTACATCATTGGTGCGTTCAAGATCGATCCGGTTTTTTTGGCTTTTCCAATCGTTGTGACTGCATTTGTCCCGTTCTTAATTCGGTACTGGATTTTTAGGGGCGAGGCCGGGGCGAAGATTTCATCGTTTCATGTTCGTCGATATTCGCGCCATCTTCTTGGTGCTGGCGGTGCTGTTATGATCTCGGCAGTTGCTGTTGCTCTGTACACAAAGATAGGTCAGTTCGTAGTTTTCGCGGTCGAGGGGGATCGCGTAATGGGCGTCTACTCGGCTGCACTTACCATAGCAACTTCATGGGCGTTTGTGAATGTCGCACTAATAAACTCTTTCTTCCCGCAAATTTTCGCCGAGCGAGATGAAAATCGCGCGCTCAATATGGCCGCTAGGCTCGGTCGCTACATTGCGATAATTTGTATCTGTGTAACATTGCTATTTTATTTATTTGGAGAATTTGCAATCTCTCTTCTCTTTGGGCCTGATTTTTCGGGTGCATACGCCCCGGGGGTTGTTTTGTGTCTGTCCGTTATGTTTTCCGCTCTAGGGACTATTTCAAGTAGGTACGTAGTCAGATTGTCTGGTTACCGATATCTTCTAGTAAAAACCTTGGCTGTCCTTTGTTTCTCTTTGCTTGTCTATTATCCGCTCGTTCATTTTTTTGGGGGGCTTGGAGGTGCGATTGGAGTTTTGCTTGTCGAACTTGTCTCACTTACGTTGATGAACTACTTTTTCCGGGAAGGGATTGTTCTTAGGCTCCATCGAAGAATTGTCGGCGTTTGAGCCCGAATCGTTCACTAGCAATCATTGCTAATTGATCGAGCCCCGCACACCAGCTCCAGTGTGAACGTCAATAGGTTACCAGCGCTTGATTTTGCGTTGGACCACGCGGGGGGGGGAGTGGCGCGTTAGAAGAAAGTCCATACCGGCGGGCGTCATTTTTACGTCTTACGTGCCGCTGCAGATGTGCCACTGTAAGTGAGGCCTGTGTGAAAAGTGCTCTAGAGCGGACGCATGGGTTTGAAACGTGCGTGCTCCGCGACGGGGGCCATACCTGCATGGTCAGGTGCGGGATATCGCGTCAATGTATCGAATGGATGTTCTGGTCATGAAGATTAGTGAATGGAGCCAGGGCAGGCAGCGCAGGACGGTCCGCGTGAAAGCGAAAGTGGCTCCCTCTTCATGTGTTTTGATGCGCAAGCTTGTCAATGCGATGGTGCGCTAGCAAAGGGGAGTACAAGAATACTGAGAAGGTTTCTTGACTATTTGAGTATTGAAGCTTCTACAATGCGGGGACATGGCCGACGGCTGTTTAATATTAGCGTTCCATCGAAATCTGATGCTCGAGTGAGGGCTAACTGTGATCTCTCTGTAGGTTGTTCATCCGGGACATCTTTGGAAAATGGCGGTTACCACACCTTTCCAGACCCCAAAGAGCCCGGATGAACCACCATAAAAATGCCCGTTTGACCGTCCATAGTCGAGCACTTCTTGTTCACCGCATCCTTCACGAGGGCCTGCGCCCGGAAGAAGCAGCTCAGGCGTGTGGCGTCAGCGTGCGTACGGCTTACAAATGGCTCGGCCGATTCCGGGAGTTGGGGCCATCGGGCTTGGAGAACCGCAGCTCAAAGCCTCACCAGACGCCGCACGCCACGCCGGAGCTGGTGGTCGAGCAGATCAAGGAACGCCGCCGTAAGCGGCAGACCTACCTGACCATCTCCAAGGCACTGGGGGTCGGCCACAGTACGATTTCAAGGCTGATGCGCGCCCACGGCCTCAATCGGCTGTGTCAGCTTGATTCGCCCAAGGAGGTCATCCGATACGAATATGATCAGCCAGGAGGGCTGCTGCACCTGGACATCAAGAAGCTGGGCAACTTCCAGCGGCCAGGGCACAGAACCGATGCCAAACGCCGGGGAAACGCCGCGGGCGGTGGCTGGGGCTACGTCCACGTGGCCATCGACGATCACTCCCGAGTGGCCTTCAGCAGCGTCCACCCCAACGAACAGGGCGAAACCGCCTGCCAGGCGTTGCTGGGCGCTCTGGAGTACTTCGCCAGCCTGGGAATCACCTTCAAGCGGATCCTGACCGACAACGGTGCCTGCTATCGCTCCACCGCCTTTGCCAAGCTGCTCAAATCCCTTGGAATCAAGCACATCAGAACCAAGCCCTACACGCCGCGGACCAATGGCAAAGCCGAGCGCTTCATCCAGACCAGCCTGCGCGAGTGGGCCTACGCCTGCGAGTACGCATCCTCGGACCAGCGCAATTCCGTTCTGAACCAATGGCTGCACCACTACAACTGGCATCGTCCCCATATGGCGATCGGCGGCCAGCCACCTATCTCCAGAGTGCCGCTGAACAACGTAGTGGGTTTACACAGCTAACCGTCAGTCGTCAATTCTGTCGAGATTGTCGAAGAAGAAGTCCGGATCCCGCTCTGAAGTCAGCTGGTAAAGCGCATAGCTTCGGCTCAGGCGTGCGCCGCCGTCCCTGTACAGCGGATTCCATGCAAACGTTGCGCGCGCGCGCGTCGAGAGAGGCAGCAGGAAGTCGAAGGGAATCGAAATGAAGATGCCTTTATCGAAGCTGCCTTCGCCAAAGTCCTTGGACGAAACGTCGGTCTTGGTGGCGTACGCGCCCATGTTCACGCCGTTGTCGAAGGCGCGCGCGACGGAGATCGTAGCGCCCCAGTCCTTCGCCAGGTAGCGGCCAGCGCTGATCATGCTGGTGATCTTGTGCTCATCGCCCCACTGGTAGTAGAAGCTGGCGTGGCCGGTAGTGGTGCTGTAGTCACGGAAGCTGAAGCGCTGATCGAAATCGCGCTGCTTCACCCAGTTCAGCTCGGCACCCACAGCCCAGCGCTCGTTGAAGGGGCGGTAGAGGATCTCGCCACCCACGCCGCCGTACATGGCCTCGAACAGGCCGGCGTAGGCCGAGCCATACAGATCCTTGCCCAGCTGATGATTGCTGGTGAACTGCAGGTTGGTCAGGGTCAGGTCTTCCGTGGTCAGGTACTTACGGATGTTGGTGCGGACCCGGGGCAGGTTGCTTGGCGCGTCGTAGCGGAAGCGGTCGTAGTTGTTGTACGCGTTGTAGCTGGCCGTTCCACTCAGCCAGGTATTCCGCGTGAAGTGGAAGTTGGCCGAGTAGGTGCCTGCGACCTGGAACAGGAAGAAGCCATCCGGTCCACCCAGCTGCTGCTGGTATCCAATATTGAACGCGCCGTCATAGCGTCGAAGTGGGGCCACATAGAGGCTCTCGCGACGCTGCTGCGCAGGCGCTGCCTGCTCGATGTGGCCTGCCAACTCGCTCAGCGGGGTGCGATTGTCGAGGTAGCTGTTGAAAGTGCTGCGCTCAATGCTGCTTTCCACGATGGGTACGCCCAGGCGGGTGTTCTCGATCGTGAACCAACTGGTATCGGATGGCAGTTCTGAATCCAGGATGCGTGCCGCCCGGCCAACTCCCTGCGCCGGGTAGTAGAATCGACGCTGTTCGCCACTGACGATGACTTCCGATCCACGCCGGCTGATGCCCGTGACACGGAGGCCAGCGTTCTCTTCCAGGGTCCGGCTCAGGGCGGGCCAGTCGATGTCATCCATTGACTGAGCCGAGGGTGCCGCGGTTGCTCGGGCAACCGGAGGCGGATCCAGCAGCTTGGGCGTGGATTTCGCTCGTGCCACGTTGCCGCGCAGGGTAATGCCGAACATGGCTGTGTCGCCGCGTTCCCAGCCAAGATGCAGTTGCACGTTGGGATTCACGGCATAGCTTGCGCCCAGATTGATTGGGCTCTTCTGCGTTTGATTGTTGTTCTGTGGTTCGCGCTTGTAGTCGTTGCCGTCGTACTCAAGCTTCAGCTGCAGGGGTTCCCAGGGTGTCTGGTAGGCGATGCCGCCGAAGATGCCGACGGGACCGCGGAACATGCCCTTGCTGTTGAAGTTGCCAGTGCCCTGCGCGCGCGGGCGCTCTTCAAAGCGATCGCTGATCACCCGAAGCGGGTTCGAGAAATCGCCTCGATTACCGATGTAGCCGGTGGCGAGGCCGAGGCTCGCATCAACTGGCCCGAACCGCTTGCTTGCAACCAGGTACTCGCTGGAGAACAGGCCGGTACCACCGATATCGCGGAAGCCTGCGGACACCTCGGGGGCCCATCGGCTTTCCTGCCACAGCCGGACCTTGAGGTCGATCGACTTGTCCTTGTAGTTCTGCTTGCCGCTCAGCCATTCCGGACCGTAGCGTCGGTTTGCGACCGAAACATAGCGGAACGCACCTTCAACCCATGGCAGGGGCTGCATCACCACGTTGTAGCGACTGTAGGGCGAGGTATGGCTTGCGGTGAAGCTCACTTCGCCGTCGTCGGCCATACGTGCGGTGGGGGTCTGCAACAGGCCGACGCCGCCCCAATCGCTGGCGGTGGGCGTAGGGGCTGTTTGTGCGTGCAATACAGCGCTGACGCTCAGGCTGAGAAGGGCAACACTGGCGCGTGCCAGTGGGGTGGAGCGATCGCGCATCAGTATGAAACTCCGGGTGCATCCAGCACCTGGGTGGCAAGGAAGCGCACGGCATCCTCGTTGACATCGGGGGCAATAGTGCGGATCTTCGCAGCGCTCAATGGTACGTAGATCACGGCGCCTGGCGCCAAGCGCACTGGAGCGCTCCGGTTCCACAGCGCCACGCCGAGTTGCTGCACTTTGCCGTCGGGCTGGATGACGTAGAGATCATCCCGGCTCGCTGCTGGCAGCAAGGCACACGCGTTGCGGTAGCTTCGTGCGTCAAGTGTGGCTTGATGCTGCAGCTTGCACGGCTGTACGACCGCGCCAACAACCTGCACGGTTTCGGGTCGGCCGGGATAGACGACGCGGTCGCCGGCCAGCGCGGGTCGATTTTCCGCTGCACTGGCTTCCAGGCGGCGCGGATCAAGGAGCTGCGGTTCGCGCCCGGTCACTGGCAGGTCGCCGAGCTCGCGCGCCAGCTGTGCGGCCGCGTCGGCAAGCTCCGGAGCATCCTGCTGGGAGGCGAGTGTTTCAAGATCGAAGAGCAGGCCCGCTTTGAGGCGGGTCTGTGGCGTCAGTGCACGTTGCCGAAGAAGGGCGGCGCCCAGCATATAGGCTTCCTCTTCCGGCGCTGCAGCAAGTGCGGCTGCGCCGAGGCGGGCCTCGGCGGGAAGCGTGTGCATGCCGGGATTGCGAACATGACCGGCCGCTTCGACGTTGATCGGCGATGAGGCGTGCGCATGGCAGGCCAGAGCCAGAGCCAGAGCCGGCCCAAGGATGATCGGTCGCAGTGTCATCGGTTCTGCAGGTCCTGCGAGTAGGGCTTGAGCTGGACAACTTCAAGGCTGGTGTCGGGTGCGATGGCCTGGATGCTCTTCCAGATGAACCCGTTGGCAGGATCGACCCAGTAGTGGTTGTCGCGCTTCCAGCCGCCGCCCTGAAGCCGCTCCCGCACGTGCAACAGCTCGCGCTCGCTCTCCAGGATATGGACCTTCTCCTTGCCCAGGGTGGTCAGGGTGCCGGTGACGCTCATTCCATACCGGTAATCAGGCATGACGTCGTAACGGCGCTGCACGGTCGTGCCATCCGCTATCCGGTGCAGCGCGTGGAAGGGGGAACTCCCTTCGAGCGTCATGTCCTCAAGTTCCGGGCTGCTGCCATGGGTTCCGACGACGATGCCATCCCTGAGGAAGACGATGCTTCGCTCGGAGCTGTACCACGCCTGTCGACCGGAGTCGATGTTGCCAAGCACCAGAACGGCGCCCCCCGCTGGACCGGTGACCTTGATCTGCGGGAATCGATTGGCGGCCACCTCGGTGGCCGTGGGTTCCACGTTGGGCTTGCCCTGCAGCGCCATCTGCACCGACTTGACGCTGGTCTTGCCCACAACGCCGCAACTGGTTGCGGCGATGAGTACAAGCAAGGCCAGCGCCACGGGGCGCTGGCGATTCGCGTGTCGGGTGGCAGCCTGAGCGATCCTGCTCATGGTGCGGGCCACCTTACTTGTCCAGGTCGCTGCGCGCGCTGGCGGCGTTGCTGATGATGGAGGTGAACGGCAGCAGCTGGTTCACGAACCGGCTCCAGCGGGTCACGCCAGCGGCACCGACAAACACGACATCGCCGGGCTGCAGGTCGAACTGGCTGGCCACGGCAAATGCGGTCGGTGACTTGGCTTCCAGGTGGAACACCTGCGACGGAGTGCTCTGCAGGTCATTCGAACCGCGGATCACGTAGACAGCGTTGCCGTTGGAGGTGGTCTGCAACAGGCCGCGCGCACGGCCAAGTGCCTGGCTCAGGGAAATCTCGCCGGTCTTGAAGTTCATTGCACCCGGCTGATTGACTTCGCCGACCACGAATACTTCCTTGTGGTCGAGATAGGGCACGTAGATGTGATCGCCGGACTTGAGGAACACATTGGTGTCGCCGCCGCCGCTGCGACCCAGTCGGTCGAGGTCGATGGTGTAGGTGGTGCCATCACGTGTCAGGCGAATGCCGGACAGGTCGGCCTGTGCCGGATCAAGGCCCGCCTGGCTGATGGCGTCGCCCATCGTCAGTGGCGTTACTGTCAGCGGAACAGTGGCGGCCTGACGCGAGGCGCCGGTAACCCAGACGCGCTGGCTGGCATAGGTCAGCATGGAGACGTCCACCTGCGGCGCTTCGATGTAGCGGGCCAGCTTGGTGGAGATCTCTTCGCGCAGTTCGCCGGGCGTCTTGCCCGTGGCGGTGATCTTGCCGATATAGGGATAGAAGAGCGTTCCGTCGGACTGCACAAGGCGGCCTGCGGCGTTCAGCTGCTGCTGCGGGCCGGCCGGCACGGTCAGTTCGGGGTGATCCCAGACGGTGATGTAGAGAATGTCGCCCGCACCGATGCGGTAGGGGCCCGGCTGATACTGGGTCAGGGCGGCGGGCAGCGCCGCGACATCGCGGGTGGCGCGCTCCATGGCGATCAACTTGGGCGTGATCGGAATCAGTTCGATCTGGTCGTTGCCAATGGGCTGATCATCGCGAGCGAAGGTGCTCGAGCGAAGATGCTGGCCTGGCGCCCACATGCAGCCGGTCAGGGTGAGTGCCACCGTCATTGTGGCTACGAAACGCTTGCAGTCCATCGAAATCTGTTCCTGGCCCGATCGGGCATGAAAAAGCCCTCGCCGAACGTCGCCCGGCGAGGGCGGGGTTACTGCTTCGGCGGACCGATCAGTTGGTGCCGGTAGTGCCGGTGGTGCCGGTCGTACCGGTGGTGCCGGTCGGCGGGTTGGTGGTGCCGGTACCGCCGTTGTTGCCCGCGTCGTCCTTGCTGCTGTCCGCAGCAACGCTGTACAGCACGCCGGCAGCGGCAACGCCCAGACCCACGGTAGCGACGGTGGTCAGGGTGCCGGTGGCGGCAGCGCCAGCAGCTTCAGCGCCAGCAACTTCAGCGCTGGTTTCGGCGGCGACAGGAGCTTCCTGAGCGAACACCGGCGAGGACAGGCCCAGCAGGGCCAGAGCGGCAATCATCTTCTTCATCTACGGGGTCTCCTACTCCGTGAGGGAAATTTTTCCACCGCTATGTTGGCTGCTATTCATTTGCCCTGTCAAGGAACGTGAAGGAAATGTGGAGTGGCTCTGGCGATTCTCAGAAGTGTTGGAAGATCTCAGCCCTGCCGGAGATGAGCTTTGCTAGTGCAATGACGAGTCGGTGCGTATGGACGTCCGGCAAGGCGAGGGGCAGGACCATTCCCGCGAGTACGGCAGCGACAACAGCGATCGCACGGGCACGGCCGACGGGTGATGCGGCGTGCAGTGCCCATGTGCTGCAGCTCAGTCCAAGTGCCAGCCCGGCAATGACTTCCGAGAGGCTGTGCGCATGCAGCGGGATTCGTGACCAGGCAATAGCGGTGGCCAACAGCACGCCGATTACCAGGCCGATCGCCCCTGCGCGCTTGCCGGGCCCGGCAAGCAGTACACCAACGACTGGATAGACGACACTGGACATCGCGGCATGCCCGGAGAAACCGGTGAAGTGCACGCTCTTGATGCCAATCCCCCAGCCCATGAAGGCCAGCTTTGAGGCAAGCGTAACGCCGGCGGTGACGGCGATGGCCAGCAGCCATCGCCATTTCAGGCGTGCGTCTGCACGGGGCAGGGTGATCAGGAGCACCAGGGCCGTCGGCAGCAGCCAGCGGCTGTCGCCGAGGGCGGAGAGGGTTCGCCAGACGTCGGACATCCAGTTCACAACGGGTCGCGGCGGGCCAGCATATCTACTCCGAGGGCCCTGCAGAACGCCCCGCGCTTGGTCCATTCAGCCAGACGAGGTATCCTTTCCCGCTGCCAATGGCCCCGTAGCTCAGCTGGATAGAGCGTCCCCCTCCTAAGGGGAAGGTCGCCCGTTCGAATCGGGCCGGGGTCACCATCCGCCGCAGCCGGTTGCCGGGGTCCTACAACAACCCCAGCCCACCCAGCACCGCCTCCACCTCCTCGCGCTCACCGTCCCGCAGCCCCTGCAACGGCAACGGCAGGCAGTCCTCGCCGCACAGTCCCAGCAGTGCCGCCGCGCAGGCCATCACGCGAATCCCGCCGAACCGCTCATATAGGGACCACAGCGGCGCCAGCCGCGCAGACAGGGCAATAGCACCCTCTTCATCGCCACTCCCCACGGCCCGCATGATCTGCAGCGCTACCTCGGGGAAAAGCCCGGCGGTCACCGAATACCAGCCGTCACACCCCGCCAGCAGCCCTCGCACTGCCGAGGCGTCACCACTGACGCCCAACGTCACATGTGCGGGAACGCACGCACGCAGTGCAGCAACGCGCGCGTCAGCCTCGACGGGATCATCAGCAAGGCGCGGAATCTTGATCGAAGCGATGTTGGGCAGCGCGGCGATCCGGCCATGCAGTGCATCGGTGAAGCGAAAGTGGGTGGTGCCCGGATTGTCGTAGACGCAGATAGGCGTGCGGACCGCTGCGCATACTGTTTCGAACAGTACTTGCACCTCATGGTCCTTCAGGGGCTGGTAAGACACGGGGGCGAGCAGCAGGCCTGCAGCACCTGCATCCTCGGCGTCCAGGGCCAGTTCCAGCACATCGCGGGTACGCAATGCACCGATGCCGGCGATCACCGGAACACCCCCGGCGTGCGCGAGTGCTTCGCGCAGCACGCGCTTGCGCTCGTGCTTCTCCAGATAGGCGTAGCTGCCAGTGGAGCCAAGCACGCCCATCGAATCAACATCGGAATCCGCCAGGCGCTCGACCAGTCCGGCAAACGCACGAAAGTCGATGCCGGCTTCAGAGAGCGGGGTCAGTGGAAACGCGCTGAGGCCTTTGAACATGGGATCTCCCGAAGGGGGAATGGGCTGGACACCTGGAATTGTTTATTGTCCTATGACAAAACTCAAGTGTCGCCATGCAGCGTGTCTAACCGCCACGAATGACGCACCATGCGGGTCATGAAACCAAGCCTTTGCGCCGTCCAGCCTTCCCACTACGCCACCATTGCCGATTGGCTTGATTCCGCCGAGGCCACCCAGCGCTGGGCGGGCCCCGGCGTGCCGTTTCCCTTGCCGCAGGAACGGTTCGCGCAGGTGCTCGAACTCGGGCTGCGGCGGGGCTGGGCGCTGCTTGACGAGCAGGGCCAGTGCCTGGGCTTTGGCCAGTACTGGATGACCGACGCCGGTACCGCGCACCTGGGCCGCATCATTGTTTCCCCGCTGGCACGCGGGCGCGGCCTTGGCCGGCTGCTCATGCAGGCCTTGAGTGCACAGGCCATGCGCGAAGCCGGTGTGCAGCGCCTCACGTTGCGCGTCTATCGTGACAATACCGCCGCCGTGACCCTGTATCGCGACCTCGGCTTCCAGCAGGTTGATGCGTCCTCGACGCCGGAACTTCTGTTCATGCAGCGCACGTCGGCCTGAACTCCGCTCATGCTGGCAAGGTGGCCTGCAGGGCAAACCACTGCTCGCGGGTGATGCGGCTGATGTGCTCTGTGCGGTAGTCGCCGAGGAAGCTGTTGAACCTGTTCACTTCGGTATGGTGATGCTGGAAACCGCATTTGCTCTGTGCGCTGAGCGATTGCAGGTTGTCAGCGAAGTAGCCGCACCACAGTGCGTCCAGTTCCAGCTGCATGAAGGCGTGCCGCATCACTTCGCGCACCGCTTCGGGCACCAGTCCGCGGCCCCAGTACGGAACGCCGATCCAGTAGGCGATCTCACCCTCTCGATCGCTGATCTCGAAGTTGCTGTCGGTGCCGATCAGGATGCCGACACAGCCGATCGCGTGGCCGTCCTCGCGGCTCTGCAGCGCGTAGACCTCTGGCCGGTTGAAGACGGTGCGGATGATTTCGGTACTTTCCTCAACGCTGGTGTGCACCGGCCAGCCGGCGATGGGGCCCACGCGCGGGTCGCGGGCGTACTCGTACAGATCGGCAGCGTCGGTGTCGCGCCAGGGGCGAAGGATCAAGCGTTCGGTGTGCAGCTGCATGTCAATTCCACGGGAACAAAGAGAGTGCACAGGCTAGGTCGCCAGGCGCGATCGGCCCAGAGCGGGACCTTGATGGTTTCGGTACTTTTCACAACGGGTGGCCGAGCCCGGGTATGCTGGGGCCCGGAATACAGCCGGATCGGCCCATGGATCGCGTACCCCAGCTCCTGGACCAGGACGAATCCATGCGCCTGGAGGTCAGTACGCTGGCCGAAGGGCAGGGCGTCCCGTTGTCGTTCGGCCACGCTTATCTGGCGGTGCTGGTATGCGTATCGGGGCGCGCGCGCTTTGCACTGAACTTCCGCGAGGTAGCGGTGCAGCGGCACGATGTGCTGGTGCTGGCAGAGGACACGCTGGCGCTGCTGCGGCAGCGCTCACGCGGCTTTCTGGCGGTGGTCTGCCTGATGCCCAAGGCGCTGGCATCGGAGGTGGCCTATGTGCTTCCCAATGCACTGTTCAAGTTCCTGCACGATCAGCCCCACTGCGTGCCGTCGCCGCTGGACGTGCCGCTGCTGCAGGGCTGGCTGCAGCAGTTGATGGATGCGCAGCACAATGGCGGCCGCTATCGTCACGTGATGCTGCGCAACCTGCTGCAGACGTTCTTCCTCAAATTCGCAACGCTGTTGCCGGCGCGCAGTGTGGCCGTGGCGCAGGTCAGCCGACGCGAGCGCTTGGCCTGGAATTTCTGGGAACTGGTCGGTGAGCGCAGCACGCGCCAGCGCGACGTGCAGTCCTATGCCGACGCGCTGTGCATCACCCCGTTCTATCTCTCGCAGCTGACCCGCGAGTGCTTCGACGAAACGCCAAAGGCGTTGATTGATCGCCAGGTGGTGCTGGAAATCAAGGCGCTGCTGACCTACAGCGAATTGCCGATCGGTCGTATCGCCGAGCGACTGTGCTTCGAGGATGCATCCTACCTGTGCCGCTACTTCCGGCGGCACACGGGGCAGTCGCTGACCGGCTATCGCCGGGCAGGGCAGGGCGGTACTAGTGCGACACGAACAAGGGCGCCGGTACTTCGGCCAGCAGATCCTCGGTGACCCCGCCGAGCACACGCTCGACCACCCGGCTGCGGCTGTAGGGGCCCAGCACCAGCAGGTCGGCGTCGGCATCGAGCACGTGCTGGCGGATGGTCGCGGCAACGCCGCCCTGGCTTGAACTGATCGCCTGGATCTCTACTTCGACGCCGTGCCGCGCCAGGTGCTGGGCCATCTCGGCGCCAGGTGTGGCCTCGGCCTTGGGCGTGTCGACCATCAGCAGGTGCACCGCTTTCGCACGTGCGAGCAGCGGCAACGCATCGGCTACCGCACGGCGTGCCTGCTTGCTGGCATTCCAGGCCACCACGATGCGATGGCCGACCTGGTCGCCATGCCAATGCGGTGGCACCAGCAGCATCGGCACGCCGGTCTGGCGCAGCGTTCCCAGCGGGTGCCAGCCAGAAGGGGCGCCGGGAGTACGCGGATAGCCGGCGATGATCAGGTCGCAGTACAGCGACTGCAGGGCCAGGTCGGCGCCGCCCAGATAGTCCGAGACGATGCGCAGTTCGGTGCTGATCTGCAGCGGCTCGGACACGGCACGCAGGTTCTGCATCAGCTGCGCGGTGCAGGCGGCATCCGCGCGCGCCTCGTGGTCGAGTGCGGCGGCAATGCCGGCACCGCGTGCGAAACCGTTGGCGATGTCGGTGGGATGCTGGGCGGTGGAGACCGCGACCAGATGGGCCTGCTGTGCCTGCGCCAGATGGGCGGCGATGTTGAGAACGCGGTCCCCGGTGTCGCTGGCGTCGAACAACACAGCGATATCGCGTAGTGGATGCAGCATGGCGTTGTCTCCTTCGATGCCTGTGACGCGTTCCCTGCCGTGCACCGACCCGGGTGCACCGGACGCATCCCTGTTTTAGCGCATCGGTGATCCGAATGAATCATCTTTGATTCAGTTTATTAATTAGTGATTCATGCTAGCGTGAGGGCGAACCCATACCTCAGCGCTTTCATGCGACCTGCCGCAGCACGCACCCGCCGCGACCTGCCCCATGCGCTGGCGGCCACCCTAGTCAGCCATCCACGCTGCACCCTCAGCGAACTCGCGCGCGGGGCCGGTATCAGCCGCGCGACCCTGTACCGGTTTGCGCCCACCCGGGAGGCGATCGACGAGGCACTGTTCGCGGCCGGCTTCGAGCGCGTGGAAGCGGCGGCGGTCTGGTTCGATGAGGGCGGTGATGCACACCACGTGCTGGAGCAGGTCACCGCCACGCTGCTGGCGGACTGGGAACTGGTAACGCTGCTGTTCGCGCGGATGATGGAAGAACAGCAGCGCCAGGGTGACCTGCATCTGCTGCCGGAGCGCTGGGCGCCGATCGGTGAGCGCTTCGAGGCCTTTTTCCTGAGAGGTCAGGCGGCCGGAGAGTTCAACGTCGGTTTCACCGCAGTGTGGCTCGCGGACTTCTACTGGACCTGCTTCTACGGCATCACCTGGTCACTGGCGCGCGGTCGGCTGGCGCCGGCAGCGGCAGCCTCTACGCTGCTGGCTTCGTTCCAGCGGGGGGCGATGAAGGGTTGACCGCAGGGCCCTGCTGCCGGGGCACCGTGCCTTACGCCTGCTTCAACAGCTGCACCAGCTGGCGCAGCCGATAGGGCTTGGGCAGGAACTCAACCTGCTCCGGCAGCGGCGGCAGCTGCGAGCGCGCATAACCGGACGACAGGATCATCCGCGCCTGCGGCTGTTCGCGCGCCACATGCTCGCTCAGTTCGATGCCGGACATGCCGTTGGGCATGCTGACGTCGCTGAACACCACGTCGAAACGCGCTTCGCCCTTCAGCAGGGCGGCGGCCTCATGCGCATCGGCGGTCGTGGCCACGTCGATGCCGAGGTCGCGCAGGGCCAGGCCGATCATTTCACGCAGATCGGTCTGGTCTTCCACCATCAATACGCGGATCGGGTCATCGGTCATCGGCAGGGTCCTCCATTGCGGGGAGCAGCAGGCTGACCGTGGTGCCGACACCGGGCGTGGTGGACACGTCGACGAAGCCGCCGCTCTGGGTAGTGAATCCGAACACCTGGCTCAGGCCCAGGCCGCTGCCTTTGCCGATGTCCTTGGTGGTGAAGAACGGCTCGGTCGCCCGTTCGGCGATGTCGGCCGCCATCCCGTGGCCCTCATCGCAGACGCTGAGGGTGACATAGCCACGTTGCAGCGTGGAGTCCGCATCCGGATCGAGGCGATGTTCCAGCGCAGTGCCGATCAGGATGCGGCCGCCTTCAAGGGTAGCATCCGCGGCATTGGCGACCAGATTGGCCAGCGCCGTCTGCAGCTGCAGCGCATCGGTGTTGATCGCAGGCAGGCCGGGCGCCAGCTGGGCATCCAGCACCACCGTGGGCGGGCAGGCGCGTTGCAGGTCCGGCAGCCACTGCCGTATCAGCGCATTGATATCCAGTGGTTCGCGGATCAGGGTCTGGCCGGTGCTGAAGGCCAGCAGCTGGCGGGTCAGCAGCGCACCACGATCGGTCGCAGTCTGCGCCGCATCAAGCAGCTCGGCGGCGCGTGCATCGTCACCGTTCACGCGCAGGGACAGCAGGTCCAGGGCGTTGCCGATGGTGGTCAACAGATTGTTGAACTCGTGCGACAGCCCGCGGCTGAGGCGGCCGACGGTCTCGAACTGTTGGGTATTGCGCAGCGCACGCTGGGCATCACGCAGCAGCCGCTGTGCCTGCCACTGCTCGGTGATGTCGCGGGTGATCTTGACGAAGCCGAGCAGCTCGCCTGCTTCGACGACCGGCTCGATGACCACGCTGGCACGGAAAGACGAGCCATCGCGGCGCACCCGCCAGCCTTCACTGGCGACGTGACCGTGCTGCGCTGCGAGGCGGAGCAGGCGCTGCGGTTCCCCTGCCTCGCGGTCGGCGGCCAGGTAGAAGCGACCAAAGTGGGTACCCACCACTTCATCGGCTGAGTAGCCCTTGATGCGCTCCGCACCCGGGTTCCAGCTGCAGACGATGCCATCAGGATCAAGCAGGTACAGCGCATGGTCGCGCACGCTGTCGATCAGCAGTCGCAGTTGGCGGGAAGGGTCCGTCAGTACGGACGTCGTAGAGGCGGCAGCGTCCACGTAAAAATAAGTGTTACCCCTGTGAGGGACGTGAAGCTAGGCATTCAAGTGTGAAGGAGGCGTGGAGGCGGGACACGTGCCATTTGTCCTGTGCGGCTGAATACGACACGGAGTACCATCACCCACCCTTTGTGTTCTGGAACCGACCTGCATGCGTCCTGGTGCGACTACGCGTGACCGCTGGATCTGGATGACCTCCGCCGTACTGCTGGCAGCGACCATCGCGTTGGAACTGGTGGTTCCGCTGGGCTACGCCGTCTGGCTGGCGTACTTCCTCGCTGTCGGCGTCACGCTGTTCCAGCGCAGTGCACGCGCGCCGTTCATCGTGGCCGTCGTCGCCTGCATCCTGTTGATCATCGGCTACAAGGTTGCCCCGGCCAGCTCCAACTCGGCGTTCTCGTTCGTCAACCGCAGCATTGGCGGGTGTGCGTTCCTGATGATCGCGCTGATCGTCTCCCGCGCCATCCAGGCGCGGCGCGACGCGATGCGCGCGCTGTGGCTGCAGGAGGCCGAGAACGCGGTGGCGATGAGCCTGCGCGGTGATCTGGGTCCGGAGCAGATCGCCGAGGCGGCGGCAACCAGCCTGGGGGCTCAGCTGCAGGCCGACGTCGCCGCCGTCTACCGTCTGGAAGGGGGAAGACTGCAGCTGACCGGCGGTCTGGCGTTGCCGTCCGGCATGCCGGCGTCGCTGGCATTGCAGGAGGGCGTGGCCGGGCAGGTGGCACGGGACGAACGCATCCGCCACCTGCATGGGGGGGATGATGCGGTGCTTGAGCTGCAGACCAGCCTGGGGCGGTTGCCGGTGCGCGAGCGCATCCTGGCGCCGATCAGCAGCGATGGTGCGGTGGTGGGCATCATTGAACTGGGACGCACCCGCGCCGGCGAACAGGATCGACTCGATGTCGAGCTGCTGGAGCGCTGTGCCGAGACCATCGGCATGGCGCTGCGTGCATCGCTGCTGCGCGCACAACTGGTGGTACTGCTGGAGGAATCGCAGCGCCAGGGTGAGGAGCTGCAGGCCCAGCAGGAAGAGCTGCGCGTGGCCAATGAGGAACTGGAAGAACAGAGCCGCAGCCTGCTGCAGTCGCAGAGCCATCTGGAAGAACAGCAGGCCGAGCTGGAACAGAGCAACGTCCAGCTGGAAGAGCGGACCCACGAGCTGGAGGCGCAGAAGCAGGCACTGCTGGTCGCGCAGAGCCAGCTGGTGCGCAACAGCAACGAACTGGCCGCGACATCGCGCTACAAGTCCGAGTTCCTGGCCAACATGTCGCACGAGCTGCGCACGCCGCTGAACAGCTCGCTGATCCTGGCCAAGCTGCTGGCCGACAACAAGGACGGCACGCTCACCGAGGAACAGGTGAAGTATGCGCGTGCGATCCTGTCGTCCAACAACGATCTGCTGGCGCTGATCAACGACATCCTGGACCTGTCGCGCATCGAGGCCGGCCACGTCGAGCTGGCCGATGAAGTGGTGGTGACCGACAGCGTGCTGCAGCGCCTGCGCGAGACCTTCGAGCCGATGGCGCGGCAGAAGGGCCTGGCCCTACAGATCGAGGCCGATGCGCTGGCGCCGAGCCAGCTGGTGGTCGACAGCCAGCGCCTGCAGCAGATCCTGAAGAACCTGCTGGCCAATGCGGTGAAGTTCACCGAGCATGGCAAGGTCAGCCTGCACGTGCGTGCGGGCGGTCAAGGACGCATCCGTTTCGAGGTCTGCGACAGCGGTATCGGCATTGCCCGCGAGCAGCTGCAGGTCATCTTCGAAGCCTTCCGCCAGGCCGATGGCAGCACCCGCCGCCGCTACGGTGGCACCGGCCTGGGCCTGTCGATCTCGCGCGATCTGGCCGAGCGCATGGGTGGCAGCATCCAGGTCGACAGTGAACCGGGTCGCGGCAGCTGCTTCATCCTGGAACTGCCGCTGCAGGGCGCGCCGGTTTCGGAACCGGGCGAAGTGCCTGCCGCCGCCTCAATAGCGCCTGCGCCGCAGCCTGCGCCGCCGATCGCTGCGCGCACCGCTGTCGCACCGACCGTTGCATCCGTGGCGCCCGCCACCGCCAGCGTGGCCGATGACCGCAGCCGTCGCCAACGCGCCGGCCGCTTGATCCTGGCCGTCGAGGACGACGCCACCTTCGCCGAAGCGCTGGTGGCCCTGGCGCATGAACTGGACTTCGACTGCGTGGTGGCCGGGACCGCCGAAGAGGCGCTGACCCTGGCCAGCGAACTGCGCCCCAACGGCATCCTGCTCGATATCGGCCTGCCGGACGTGTCCGGCCTGAGCGTGCTGGAGCGCCTGAAGCGCAACCCCGATACCCGGCATATCCCGGTGCACGTGGTTTCGGCGATGGACCGCAGCCAGGTGGCGCGCGAGCTGGGTGCGATTGGTTTCGCGATCAAGCCGACCACGCGCGAGCGGCTGGTAACGGCCATCGAACAGCTGGAACAGACCAGCCAGCGCGACGTGCGGCGCCTGCTGATCGTCGAGGACGACAGCGAGCTGCGCCACAACCTGGAACTGTTGCTGGGCCGTGATCAGCTCCAGATCGTTGCAGTGGGAACGCTGGCCGGCGCGCTGGAGCAGCTCAGCACGGTCACCTTCGACTGCATGGTGATGGACCTGTCGCTGCCCGACGGCAGCGGCTACGACCTGCTCGAGCACATGGCCGGCAACGATGATGTCGGCTTCCCGCCGGTGATCGTCTATACCGGTCGCGCGCTCGGCCGCGAGGAAGAGCAGCGCCTGCGCCGCTATTCGAAGAGCATCATCATCAAGGGCGCGCGTTCGCCCGAACGCCTGCTGGATGAAGTCACCCTGTTCCTGCACAGCGTGGAAGCCAGCCTGCCCACCGACCAGCAGCGCCTGCTGCGCGAGGCCCGCCGTCGCGACACCGTGCTCGATGGCCGTACTGTTTTGCTGGCCGAGGATGACGTGCGCAACATCTTCGCGCTGTCCAGCGTGCTTGAGCCGCTGGGCGTGACGCTGGAGATCGCGCGTAACGGCCAGGAAGCGGTGGATCGCCTGGCTGAGCGCGAGGTCGACCTGGTGCTGATGGACATCATGATGCCGGAGAAGGACGGCCTGGCCGCGATGCGCGAGATCCGCGCGCAACGTCACCTGCAGGACCTGCCGATCATCGCGCTGACCGCCAAGGCCATGCCCGATGACCGCGAGCGGTGCCTGCAGGCCGGTGCCAACGACTACATCGCCAAGCCCATCGACGTCGACAAGCTGGTCTCGCTGTGCCGGGTCTGGTGCTCGCGGCAATGAACGAACAGGCGTTGTTCGACCTGGAGCTGAAGGTCCTGCTGGAGGCGCTGTACCAGCGCTACCACTACGATTTCCGCAGCTATGCGGTGTCGTCGCTGCGCCGGCGCATGCGCCAGGCGATGCAGCGCTATGAGTGCGAACGGCTGGTCGACCTGCAGTACCGGCTGCTGCACGAGCCGGAGCTGTTCGCCCAGGCCATGCAGTTCTTCACCGTGCAGGTCTCGGAGATGTTCCGTGATCCCTCGTACTTCCGTGAACTGCGCGAGCAGGTGGTGCCGGTACTGCGCACCTATCCCTCGGTGAAGCTGTGGGTGGCCGGTTGCAGCACCGGTGAGGAAGTGTGGTCGCTGGCGATCCTCCTGCATGAGGAAGGCCTGCTCGAGCGCAGCATCGTCTATGCCACCGACATCAATCCGGCCGCGTTGGCCACCGCCGAGGCGGGCGCCTATGGCATCGACCGGATGGCCCAGTTCAGCCGCAACTACCTGGCGGCCGGTGGCACGGCGTCGTTGTCCGACTACTACGCCACGGCCTACGACGGCGCGGTGTTCGACCGTCAGCTGCGTCGCAACGTGGTGTTCGCCGACCACAGCCTGGCCACCGACACCGTGTTCTCCGAAGTGCACCTGGTGTCGTGCCGCAACGTGCTGATCTATTTCAACCGCGACCTGCAGGACCGCGCTGTCGGTCTGTTCCGCGAAGCGCTGGTGCACCGGGGCTTCCTCGGTCTTGGCAGCAAGGAATCGCTGCAGTTCGGATGCCACCATGACGCCTTCGAGGTCTGTTCGCGCGAGCACCGCCTGTACCGGAAGGTGGCCTGATGGCGCTGCCGGCGCGTCCTGCTGTGCTGGTGATCGGCGCGTCTGCCGGTGGCGTTGCGGCCCTGCAGGCGGTACTCGGTGCGCTGCCGGCGACGCTGCAGGTGCCGGTACTGGCCGTGCTGCACCTGCCGCGTGACCGCACCAGCCGCATCGCCGAGGTGCTGGCGCCGTACTGCGCGCTGCCGCTGCGCGAAGCCGAAGACAAGCAACCGCTGCGGCCGGGCACGGTGACGTTCGCGCCGCCGGATTACCACCTGCTGGTGGAGGACGAGGGGGCGGTGGCGTTGTCGGTGGATGCGCCGGTGCTGTTCTCCCGTCCGGCCATCGATCCGCTGTTCGACTCCGCTGCTGCGGTGTTCGGAGCGCAGGTATTGGCCCTGCTGCTGACCGGTGCCAGCAGTGATGGAAGCGAGGGCGTTGCCGCCGTGCGCCGTGCCGGTGGCCGTGCCTGGCTGCAATGCCCCGAGGAAGCCGAAGCGTCGATGATGCCGGCCTCCGCCCTGCAGTACGCCGGCGCCGATGCCGTGCTGCCCCTTGAACTGATGTGTCGTCGCCTGAAGGAGTTGTTTGCATGAACCTGCTGCCACCGGACCCTGCGCAGTCGCAGTCCCCGGTCAACCTGCTGATCGTCGATGACGTACCGCAGAACCTGGTGGCCATGCAGGCGCTGCTGCAGCGCGAGGGCGTGAATCTGCTGCTGGCCGGCTCCGGCGCGCAGGCGCTGGAGCTGCTGCTCGAGCACGAGGTGGCACTGGCCCTGCTGGACGTGCACATGCCGGAGATCGATGGCTTCACCCTGGCCGAACTGATGCGCGGTTCGCATCGCAGCCGCGACGTGCCGATCATCTTCCTGACCGCCTCCCCGGATGATCCCCTGCGCGTGTTCAAGGGCTACGAGAGCGGTGCGGTCGATTTCCTGCACAAGCCGGTAGCGCCGCAGGTGATCCTGAGCAAGGTCAACGTCTTCATCGAGCTGTACCAGCAGCGGCAGCTGCTGAAGGCGCGCAACGAGGCGCTGGAACGCGCGCTCAAGCTCAACGAAACAATGGCGGCGGTGCTGACCCACGACCTGCGCACGCCGCTGTCGGCGATCCTGCTGTGCAGTGACAAGCTGGCGATGGAGATCCCGCAGGACAATGCGGGTGCGCAGCAGACCCTGCAGTACCTGGAGGCCAGCACCCTGCGCATGGCACGCATGGTCGAACAGCTGCTGGACTTCTCGCGGATCCGCAGCGGTGGCCTGCGCCTGCAGGCCAGTGCCTGCGATCTGGCCGACGTGACCCGCGCGGTGGTGGCCGAAGCCGGCAGCGCGCATGGCGCGGACCGGATCCATCTGGACATGCACGGCGATACGCGGCTGCAGGGCGATCTGGACCGTCTCGGCCAGGTTGCCGCCAATCTGGTCGGCAACGCGCTCACCCATGGCAGCGAGGCGAGGGTGGAGGTGGACGGGCGCGACCCGCGCAGCGTGCTGCTGCGGGTCAGCAATGCCGGCCGGATCGACGACGCGCTGCTGCCGCGGCTGTTCGAACCGTTCAAGGCCAGCTTCCACCAGAGCAAGGGCCTGGGGCTGGGCCTGTATATCGTCGATCAGTTCGTGCGCGCGCACGGAGGGCGCATCGCAGCGCGCAACGAGGCCGGGCAGGTGGTGTTCGAAGCCCTGCTGCCGAGACGCGCAGAAGGGCTGCCTGCAGCGGCAAACTGAATTCTTCAGGAAACATCCACGGGCACTGAGACGGACTCGTCCGCAACTGCTACCGTGGGTGTACATCTTGTCAAGGAAGCATCATGCCACTGCGTGCCATCGCCTATGTCAGCCAGGCGTTGCCGGATCTTTCCGCTGAACGATTGCAGGCGCTGGTCGACGACGCCGCCCGCTTCAACAAGATGGCGGGCGTGACCGGTGTGCTGCTGCATGACGGCGGGCGATTCCTGCAGTACATCGAGGGGCCGCCGGACGGTATCGATTCGGTGTACGAGCGCATCCTGCAGGCCGGCAGCCATGTCGACATCATCGAGCTGGCGCGCGGCCGCCTGGGCCAGCGTCAGTTTCCATACTGGTCGATGCGCGCGTTGCCGGTGGATGCGGCGCTGCTGCGCCAGCTGTCGGCCAGCGACTGGTCGGGTTTCAGCCGGGCGCTGGAAGGTGATCGTTCGGCGCCGACCCCGGTGGATCTGCTCGACAACGTCGTGCAGCCCGCCCTGCACGCCGGCTGAGCGTCAACGCGAAGTGCCACCGCAGTAGGCAGCATGCAGCGCCTGCAGCACGCCCAGTGCGGGCCCTTCAATCACGCGGTAGTGGATGGCCTGTGCTTCGCGACGCGTCGCGACGATATCCAGTCCGCGCAGCACCGCCAGATGCTGTGACAGCGCTGATGCGCTGAGTCCGGTCAGTGCCTGCAGTTCCGGCACTGGTGCCTCACCTTCGACCAGGCGGCACAGCACGCGCAGCCGCGCAGGATGGGCCAAGCTTTTGAGCAGGGCTGCAGCCTCGGCGGTGTGTTCGGCCATGGCGGCGCTGTCGAGCGGGGTGCGGGCCATGGTTGACCTTTTTGTTTAGAAGTGTCTAATTTAGATAAATCTAAATCAAAGGGCAATCCCATGAGCGGCGTGAAAGAGGGCAGGGCATGAACCTGCCATGGACTGCGGTGGCTGGCGGAGCGCTGATCGGCGCCGCCGCGGTGTTGCTGCTCGCCACTGTCGGGCGCGTGGCGGGTATCAGCGGGATCGCTGCGGGCAGCCTGCGCGCAGCGGAAGGCGAGCGTGGCTGGCGCTGGGCATTCCTGCTGGGGCTGCTCGCAGCAGCGGGGCTGGTGCTGTGGTGGCAGTCGCTGCCCGAGGCCTCGCCACGTGTGCTGCTGCGCGATGCCTTGCCCGCCTGGCAGTTGATCGGCGCCGGCCTGCTGGTGGGCTTCGGCACGCGCCTGGGGAGTGGTTGTACCAGTGGTCATGGCGTCTGTGGCATGGCCCGAGGCTCGAAGCGCTCGCTGCTGGCAGTGCTGGTGTTCATGGCCTGCGCGATGCTGACCACGTTCCTGGTCCGTCACGGCGGAGGCCTGGCATGAGCCGCGCGGTCGTGGCCGCTGCGGTGGCAGGTGCGCTGTTTGGCGCGGGGCTTGCGCTCTCGGGGATGACCGACGCGCGTCGGGTACTCGGCTTCCTCGATGTGGCCGGTGATTTTGATCCGACGTTGATGTGGGTGCTGGGCTCGGCACTGCTGGTCAGTGCCGTCGGGCAGCGCTGGGTGCTGCGACGCGCGCAGCCGTGGTTCGCACTGTGCTTCCAGCTACCCAGTGCACGTGATGTCGATGCTCGCCTGCTGCTGGGTGCTGCACTGTTCGGTATCGGCTGGGGATGGGCTGGTTACTGCCCCGGACCGGCCATCGCCGGGCTGGCTGTCGCATCGCGTGAAGCGCTGTGGTTCGTGCCTGCCATGGTGGTGGGCTTCTGGCTGCACGATCGCTTCGTGCGCTGAGGCTTCACCCCTGTGTCACCATGGATCGGGTCAGATCGACGGACCACGGGGAAAGGAGCGTAACGACATGGCACGGATGAAGTGGAAGGGAAAGGCAATGCTGGCCATGGCGCTGGCATCTGCGATCACGCCGGCACTGGCCTGCACGCGTGCGGTGTATCGGGGCGACAACGGCGATGTGATCACTGCGCGCTCGATGGACTGGAAGGTCGATGTGGCGACCAACCTCTACGTGTTGCCGCGTGGCATCGCACGCACCGGCCTGGCCGGTCCGAAATCGCTGGCCTGGACTGCGCGCTACGGCAGCGTGGTGGCCACCGGCTACGACGTGTCGACCACCGATGGCATGAACGAGAAGGGGCTGGTGGCCAACCTGCTGTGGCTGGTGGAATCGGAGTATCCGCAGCAGCGTGGCAACAAGCCGGGACTGGCGATCTCGCTGTGGGCGCAGTATGTGCTGGACAATTTCGCCACCGTGGACGAGGCGGTCGCGGCGCTCAAGCGTGAGCCGTACTCGATCGTCACCGACAAGGTGCCGGGCGAAGACCGCCAGGCGACGCTGCACCTGTCGCTGTCCGATGCCACCGGCGACAGCGCCATCGTCGAGTACATCGGCGGTCGCCAGGTGATTCACCATGACCGGCGCTATCAGGTGATGACCAACTCGCCGATCTTCGAGCAGCAGCTGGCCCTCAACAGCTACTGGCAGCAGATCGGCGGCACGGTGATGCTGCCGGGCACCAACCGCTCCGCCGATCGTTTCGCGCGCGCCTCGTTCTACATCAACGCCATACCCAAGGCCGAAGACCCGGTGGAGGCCCTGGCCAGTGTGTTCAGCGTGATCCGCAACGCGTCGGTGCCGTATGGCATCACCACGCCGGGTGAGCCGAACATCTCATCCACGCGCTGGCGCACGGTGGCTGATCACAAGCGGCGGCTGTACTTCTTCGAGTCGGCGTTGACCCCGAACACCTTCTGGGTCGATCTGAACAAGGTCGATTTCGGCGGCCAGGTGCTCAAGCTCGATCTTGGCAAGGACCAGCGCAACACCTTTGCCGGCGATGCACTGGGCCAGTTCGTGCCCAGCGCACCGTTCACCTTTCTGGGCGTCGACGGTTAGTTCGACGCCTGGCTGGAGGCCGGGTAGACCGCCTGGATCGTGCAGCTGCCGCGGGTGTACTGCGGCAGCGGGGCGATGCTTTCACCGCGCAGATCGTCTGTCTCGAACTCGGCAGTCATGATCCGATCGCCGGGATTGCCACAGATCAGGCCGTTCTGCGGGCCCGAGTGGAAGCTCAGCTGCGGCGCACGGTCGAGCTGGCGGCAGTGGCTGCCGAGTTCGACCCGGTAGTAGCGGTGGCCGCCATTGCGGCGCGGATTGGTCTCCACCAGCATGCCCTGCGGGTCGGATGACCACGCGCGGACGTTGCGGGTGGCAAAGCAGTACGACGGTGAGCCGCCGAAGCTGCGGCGGATGTCCCTGCGCTCGCGGATGGTCACGGCGGGCAGGGTGGCCGTGCGCAGGCGGTCGCTGTCGCGGGCGACGCTGGCGTAGTCGCGATCCTGCAGCGCGGTGACCGCACTGACGGCGCAGCGGCGGCCGTCGACCACGACGCGTTCGCTGGGACGACCACAGGCCCAGCCGGCAGGTGCTTCCAGCTTCAGCGAGGTGGCACCGCGGACGCCGGGGCAATCCTCGCTGAAGTCGATACGATAGGCCTGTCCGGAGGCGGCGCGCAGTGCGATCGAGCGCGGTGATGCCTGCTCCACTTCCTGCACGCCGACCGCGTCCATGCAGTGCGGGGCCGGGGGCGTACGCTCCTGTGCGGACGCCGAAGCTGCGAGCGCCAGGCCGAGGCTGCTGGCGAGCACCAGTGACACCTGCCGATAGGTCATGTCCTGCACTCCCTGCGTTGGATGACGGATCGACTATAGCAGCGGTTTGCACGGCCGTTGCTACACGCGCACACTGCGCGGATGGGCGCCATCTTCCATCTGCGGCACTACGGCCAGGCCACCGGCCTGGACCGCCATGACTACGCGCAGTGGGTGCTGCCGCTGCAGGGCGAACTGCACTTCGAGATGGAAGGCCGCGGTGGTCGCCTCGACCTGCTGCAGGGGGTTTTCGTTGCGGCCGGCGAAGCGCATGACCAGATGGCCGATGGTCCGAACGGTTTCGTGATCGTCGATTGTCCTCCCGGCGTGCTTGATGACGGCACGCAGGAGCATCTGTGCCGGCAGCGCTGGCTGCACCTGCCGCATGCGCTGCGACAACGCCTGGCGGGCGTGCAGGACGGGCAGCCGATGCCGGCCCTGCTGCCGCAGCTGCTGCAGGTGTTTGCACCGGCCGGCAGTGGCGCGCGCATGCAGGGACTGTGTGCGGCAGTGCAGGCCGATCCGGGCCAGGCGTGGCCGGTGGCGCGCATGGCCGCGTCTGTCGGGGTCAGCGAGAGCCGGTTGCACGCGCTGTTCCAGCGTGAGTTCGGTCTCAGCCCGCAGGCCTGGCTCAGTGCAAGCCGGTTGCGCTGGGCCAAGCACCAGCTGCGCACCAGCACGGCGCCGATCAGTGATATCGCGCTGGCCGCAGGCTATTCCGAGCAGAGCGCATTGACCCGCGCGCTGCGCCGTGAGTGTGGGCAGACCCCCGCCGCGTGGCGCAGGAACGCCGGACTGTAGCGTCGAGCCATGCTCGACGGCTTCTGCACCGGCCACCTCGCGAACGGCAGTCGAGCATGGCTCGACGCTACAAAGGCGGAAGGGCAGTAGCCTCGGTCAAGAGCGTCCAGCGGCCAGCGCTTACACTGCGCGGCCTGTTCTCTCCCCCCGAAGAACCCGAATGCGCAACAACCCGATGGCCCTGGGCATCGCCAATGGCGTTGCCGCTGGCGCGCTGTGGGGCGTGGTCTTCCTCGCGCCCGCCGTGCTGCAGTCGTTCAATGCCCTGCAACTGTCTGCCGGCCGCTATCTGGTCTACGGTCTGATCGCCGTAGCCCTGCTGCTGCCGCGCTGGAAGCGGCTGGCACCACGGCTGGGCCGCGCCGAGTGGATCGGTCTGTTGTGGCTGAGCCTGGCCGGGAACCTGGTGTACTTCCTGCTGCTGGCGACGGCGGTGCAGTGGGCTGGCGGTGCGGCGGCGTCCTTGATTGTCGGCCTGATTCCGGTGGTAGTGACCCTGGTCGGTGTGCGCGAGCAGGGCGCGGTGCCGCTGAAGCAGCTGCTGCCGGCACTGGGCCTGTGCGTGCTGGGCGTGGCACTGGTTGGCTGGGAAGCACTGATGTCTGAGCACCTCGCGACACCGTGGCGGCAGCGCCTGATCGGCCTGCTGTGCGCGTTCGGCGCGCTGTTCTCGTGGGCGTTGTACTCGATCGGCAACAGCCGCTGGCTGGCGCGCCGACCGGATCTGTCCAGCCACGACTGGTCGCTGCTGACCGGTGTCACCACCGGCGGCCTGGCTCTACTGCTGGTGCCGATGGCCTTCATCGGCCACACCGGCGGGCACACGGCGGCGCAGTGGAGTGGTTTCTGGGCGATCAGCGCGGGTGTGGCGGTGGTCGCCTCGATCCTTGGCAATGCGTTCTGGAACCGTGCCAGCCGCCTGCTGCCGCTGACCCTGACCGGCCAGATGATCGTGTTCGAGACCCTGTTCGCGTTGCTCTACGCATTCGCCTGGCAGCAGCGCTGGCCCTCGCTGCTCGAAGCGCTGGCGATCGTGTTCCTGGTGGCCGGCGTGATGCTGTGCGCGCATGCGCATCGCACGCCCCGCGCGATCGCCGAACATGCCGGCTGAATGTGGCCGTCAAGCATACTGATGGCCGCTTTGTCTCAGATGCAACCAAATGTCGGCATGTTGGCCGATGATCGCGGCAACGACTTTTTGCACCGCAGCACTTGACAGCGGCCCGGCGCACGGTGTTTTCTGTGCGTCATGGTTCTTGATGCCGCCCACGCCAGCCTGATCGCCCCCGCTACTGCGGGCCGTTCGACTGCGCCGGTCGCCACCACCACCATTACCACCACCACCGTCACCACTGCCCTGGTGCGGCCCGTCGTCTTCGTGTAACTCCCGAAAACCACGGCCCCGCACCATACAGGTGGCGGGGAAACTCGACACCTGCATACGACGGGGCCTCCTACCGAGGTCTGCATGTCTTCCCACGCCCCCGCTCATCCCGTTGCCCCGGCCGATCTGGCTGCACCGTCCATCGTCGTGCACAAGTTCGGCGGCACCTCGGTGGCCGATGCCGAACGCTACCGCCATGTTGCCGGCCTGCTGCTGGCCCGCCCCGAATCGCTGCAGGTCACTGTCGTCTCGGCGATGAAGGGCGTCACCGACGCACTGATCGATCTGGCCCAGCTGGCAGCCAAGGGGGACGAAGGCTGGCGCGAGGCCTGGCATGCGCTGCGCGCGCGCCACCGTGGCGCCGCCGTGGCCCTGCTGGGCGAGCAGGTGGGCGAGACCGTCGAATGGATCGACGCCCGCTTCGATCAACTGGCCGACGTGCTGGCGGCGTTGGCGGTGATCGGCGAGCTGCCACGCGAAGTACTCGACCGCGTGCAGGGCCTGGGCGAAGTGTTTTCCGCGCAGCTGCTCGGCACGCACCTGCAGGCGCTGGGCGCAGACTGTGCAGTGCTGGATGCGCGCGACGTACTGGTGGTGGGACATGGCGAACTGGGCGTGGATGTCGACTGGGAAGCCAGCGCCGACCGCCTGGCCAAGTGGCGCCTGCAGCATCCGCAGCCACGCCTGGTCGCCACCGGCTTCGTCGCCCGTGACCGTCATGACCGCATCACCACGCTCGGCCGCAACGGCAGCGATTACTCCGGCGCGATCTTCGCCGCGCTGTTCAACGCCGATGAACTGCACATCTGGACCGATGTCGACGGCGTGCTGTCGGCCGACCCGCGGCTGGTGCCCGAGGCGGTGCAGCTGGAGTCGCTGAGCTACGACGAGGCCTGCGAGCTGGCTTATTTCGGCGCCAAGGTGGTGCACCCGCAGACGATGTCGCCGGCGATCCGCCTCGGCCTGCCGATCTTCATCCGCAATACCTTCCAGCCGGCGCATCCGGGGACGCGCATCAGCGCCGAGCGCTCGCCGCGCGGGCCGGTGAAGGGCCTGACCCTGAGCCCCGGCTTGGCCCTGCTGAACCTGGAAGGCACCGGGCTGATCGGTGTGCCCGGTACCGCCGAGCGTGTGTTTGCCGCCCTGCGCCAGGCGCAGGTGTCGGTGGTGATGATCTCGCAGGGGTCGTCGGAACATTCGATCTGCTGCGTGGTGCGTGCTGCTGAAGCCGGCCGTGGCCGCGAGGCACTGCTGCACGCGTTCGCGCATGAGTTGTCGGTGGGCCAGGTGCAACGCGTGCAGGTCAGTGAGGGGGTCAGCGTGCTGGCCGCGGTCGGTGACGGCATGGCCGGCCAGCCCGGTGTGGCCGCACGTCTGTTCGAGGCGCTGGGCCGTGCGCAGGTGAACATCCTGGCGATCGCGCAGGGCTCGTCCGAACGCAACATTTCGGTGGCGGTGGACAGTGCCGATGCCACCCGCGCCCTGCGCGCTGCACATGCCGGCTTCTGGCTGTCGCCGCAGACCTTTGCGGTCGGTGTGATCGGGCCGGGCAACGTCGGTGCCGCACTGCTGGACCAGTTGCTTGCCGCACGCCCGCAGTTGCTGGCCAAGGCCAATGTGGATCTGCGCCTGCGCGCGCTGGCCTCGCGTTCGCGCATGCGCCTGGAAGTGGATGGCCTGCACGCCGACTGGCGGGAGGCCTTGCGCGAAGCGGGCGAGTCCAGCGATCTGGATCGTTTCACCGAACACCTGCTGGCCGCCCACCTGCCGCATGCGGTTGTGATCGACTGCAGTGGCAGTGCCGAGGTGGCCGAGCGCTATGAGGGCTGGCTGGCGGCCGGCATTCACGTGGTCACCCCCAACAAACAGGCCGGCGCCGGGCCGCTGCCGCGCTACCAGCGCATCCGCGCCGCTGCGGCGGCCAGTGGTGCGCGCTTCCGCTACGAGGCCACGGTCGGTGCGGGCCTGCCGGTGATCACCACGCTGCGCGATCTGGTCGATACCGGTGACGAGGTGCTGGCGATTGAAGGCATCTTCTCCGGCACGCTGGCCTGGCTGTTCAACCGCTTCGATGGCAGCCAGCCGTTCTCGCAGCTGGTCGCGCAGGCGCGGTCGATGGGCTACACCGAGCCGGACCCGCGCGATGATCTTTCAGGCGTGGATGTGGCGCGCAAGCTGGTGATCCTCGCCCGCGAAGCCGGCCACGCGCTCAGCCTGGAACAGGTACAGGTGGAAAGCCTGGTGCCGGCGCTGCTGCGCGATGGCAGCGTGGATGATTTCATGGCGCGGCTGGGTGAGTCTGATGCCAGCCTGCTGCAGCGCCTGCAGGACGCGCGGGCGCGGGGGGCGGTGCTGCGCTATGTGGCACAGCTGGGTGCCGATGGCGCCTCGGTCGGCCTGCAGGAACTGCCGGCCGATCATGCCTTCGCCAACCTGCGGCTGACCGACAACGTGGTCCAGTTCCGCACCCGCCGTTACTGTGACAACCCGCTGGTGGTGCAGGGGCCGGGCGCCGGCCCGGAAGTCACCGCGGCGGGTGTGTTTGCCGACCTGCTGCGGGTCGCGGCCGGTGAAGGAGCGCGCCTGTGATCGCACGTGCGTTCGCGCCTGCCTCGGTGGCCAACGTGGCGGTGGGCTTCGATATTCTCGGCCATGCCATTGCCGGCATTGGCGATACCGTGAGCGTGCACCGCATCGATGAGCCGCTGGTGCGCATCGAGGCGATCCGTGGCAGTGCCATTGAGTTGCCGCTGGATGCGGCTGGAAACACTGCGGGTGCAGCGTTGATGTCGCTGCGCGCAGGGCTGGGCCTGGACTTCGGTTTCGCGGTGGAGATCGACAAGGGCATTCCGTTCGGTTCCGGCATGGGCGGTTCGGCAGCGTCGAGTGTTGCGGCGCTGGTCGCCGCCAACGCGCTGCTGGATGTGCCGCTGTCGCGCGAGGCGTTGTATCCGTTTGCGCTGGATGGCGAGGCGGTGGCCAGTGGTGGCCGCCACGGTGACAACGTGGGGCCGCTGCTGCTGGGTGGTCTTGCGCTGTGCACGGCCGATCGGCTGCTGCCGATTCCAGTGCCGGCTACCTGGCACAGCCTGCTGGTGCATCCGCACGCGGTGCTGGAAACACGCCGCGCACGCCAGGCCCTGCAGGGCAGCTATGCGCTGGGCGAGTTCGTGGCGCAGAGCGCGAACCTCGCACTGGTGCTCAGTGGTTGCCATCGCAGCGATGCCGCACTGGTGCGGGCTGGATTGCGCGACGTGCTGGTCGAACCACGGCGGGCCGGCCTGATTGCAGGTTTCGAAGCAGCTCGCGATGCGGCGCTGTCGGCCCATGCAATGGGGGCGGGCATCTCCGGTGCCGGACCCAGCGTGTTCGCCTGGTTCGAGGACGCCGACCAGGCCCGCGCCGCTGCCGCACCGGTGCAGGCGGCATTTGCCGCCGCCGGTTTCGACAGCGATGCCTGGGTGTCGCCGCTGGATGCACCGGGAGCCCGCTTGTGCTGAATCCTTCCCCTTTACTGGATACCGAACCCATGCAATTTGTTTCGACCCGCGGCCAGTCTCCGGCCGTTGGCCTCAGCGCGGCGATCGCCGCCGGATTGGCGCCTGATGGTGGGCTGTACGTTCCGCAGATGCTGCCGGCGCCACGCGAGCTGCAGGCCGGGGCGACCCTGGCCGATACCGCCGCCGATCTGCTGATGCCGTTCTTTGCTGGCGATGCACTCGAGACTGCGCTTCCGGCGATCTGTCGTGAGGCGTTCGACTTCCCGGTGCCGCTGCGTGCGCTCGGCGACGGTGACCACGTGCTGGAGCTGTTCCATGGGCCAACGGCGGCGTTCAAGGATATCGGCGCGCGCTTCCTGGCCGGTACGCTGTCGCGGCTGCAGGCCGGCAAGGACCGCGATCTGACGATTGTCGTCGCCACCTCCGGCGACACGGGTGCTGCGGTGGCAGCGGCTTTCCATCGCCAGCCCGGCGTGCGGGTGGTGGTGCTGTATCCGGATGGCCGCGTATCTCCGCGCCAGGCGCATCAGCTCGGTTGTTTCGGCGACAACATCCAGGCCCTGCGTGTGGCGGGTGCGTTCGACGATTGCCAGGCGATGGTCAAGCAGGCACTGGCTGACCGCGAACTGCAGGCGCAGGTGCCGTTGAGCTCGGCCAACAGCATCAGCCTGGGCCGACTGCTACCGCAGATGAGCTATTACGCGCATGCGGCGTTGAGCCACTACGCGGCGCATCGTCGCCGGCTCAATCTGGTGGTGCCGACCGGCAACCTGGGCAATGCGATGGCGGCCGTGCTGGCGCGCGCGCTGGGCGTGCCGATCGGTCAGATCGTGCTGGCCACCAATGCCAATGCGGTGCTGCCGGCGTACTTCAATGGCGGCGAGTACCAGCCGCAGGCCAGTGTGGCGACGGTGGCCAATGCAATGGACGTGGGTGCGCCGAGCAACTTCGAGCGACTGCGCTGGCTCTACCACGGCGACGACGCGGAACTGCGTGCTGCGTTCCGTGCGTTCGCGGTGGATGACGTAACCATCCGCGCGACGATTGCGGCGGCGCATGCCAGCCGCGGCGAGCTGTTCTGCCCGCACACGGCGACGGCGGTGAAGGTGCTGCAGGACCTGCGTGCGCGTGGTGCGAAGGGCGACTGGGCGGTGGTGGCCACGGCGCATCCGGCCAAGTTCGAGGCCGTGGTCGAAACGCTGATCGGCGAAGCGGTGGCGGTGCCGCCTGCGCTGGATGCGTTGCTGCAGCGACCGGCGCACGCCGAACCGTTGTCGGCCGATTACGCGGCGTTGCGCGAGGTGCTGCTGCGCTGACTGGAGATGGACGTGGTTGCCGGCCAGCGGCCGGCACTACCGGAGAGATACAGCACGGATCGGGCGCGGTTGCCGGCCAGCGGCCGGCACTACCAGGGAAATGCATTCGGGTAGTGCCGGCCGCTGGCCGGCAACCCCACGGACCGCGATACGGTCAGATCAACCCTTCACCGGCCAGCGTGCGCAGCCCATCCTCGTCGAGGATCTCCACCACGTTCAGGTGGGGCAGGGCGATCAACCCCTGCTGGCGCAGCTTGGTGAAGGTGCGGCTGACCGTTTCCATGGTCAGGCCCAGATGGTCGGCGATATCGCCGCGGCCCATCGGCAGCGATACGCGCATGCCGTCGCCACCGAGCTTGGCCTCACGCGCGGCCAGGCGCAGCAGGAAATCAGCCAGCTTCTCGGCCGGCTGCAGGCGCGCCAGTGCCAGCGCGGCGTCCTGCGCGGCATCCAGTTCCTGGCAGGCACGCTGCAGCAGCTTGCGCTCCAGGTGCGGGAAACGGCTGCGCAGTGCCTTCATCTGTGGCAGCGCGACGCGGCATACGCGGCTGTCGGCGATGGCCTCGATGTCGTAGCGATGGTGGTCGCTGCCGCTCAGGCCCAGGTAGTCGCCGGGCAGCACGAAGCCGTTGATCTGACGGCGGCCGTCGGCCAGGGTGCGCACCAGGCGCAGTGCGCCGCCGGTCAATGTATAGACATGGTCGCGCTCTTCACCGGTGCGGGCCAGCGTGCTGCCCATGCTGACCTGCTGCGAGACGGTGACCTGCTCCAGCGCCTGCACTTCATCGGGCGACAGCGCCGAGCACACCGCAAGGTGGCGAACCGAGCAGTGCAGGCAGTCCAGCGTGGTGCAGGACGGCGAGGCGGGATCGTTGGTGGCGGGCGGAGCGCCGGAAGGCCGTGACATGTTGCGGGGGGCGTATCGCGGGCGGGGAGGGCCTTATGATACTTCAAGCGGCCGTTCGACCCTGCTCGTGGCGGGGGCGCTAGAATGTCGCCCCCTCCCACGTCCCGTTCCAGCAGGAGTTCCGCCCGTGATCAAGCCCCGTACCCCGCCCGGCACCCTTGAACTGCTGCCGCGCGAGCAGATTGCGTTCCAGCGCATGCTGGACGTCATCCGCCGCAACTACGAGCGCTTCGGGTTCCTGCCGGTGGAGACGCCGGTGTTCGAGCTGTCCGATGTGCTGCTGACCAAGTCCGGTGGCGAGACCGAGCGCCAGGTGTATTTCGTGCAGTCCACCGGCGCGCTGGCCAATGCCGCCGAATCGGGTGATCGTTCACTGCCGGAAATGGCGCTGCGCTTCGACCTGACCGTGCCGCTGGCACGTTATGTGGCCGAGCACGAACACGAATTGACCTTCCCGTTCCGTCGCTACCAGATGCAGCGCGTGTACCGCGGCGAGCGCGCCCAGCGCGGCCGGTTCCGCGAGTTCTACCAGTGCGACATCGATGTGATCGGCAAGGACAGCCTGAGCGTGCGTTACGACGCTGAAGTGCTGGCGGTCATCCATGCGGTGTTCTCGGAACTGCGCATCGGTGACTTCAGCATCCAGCTGAACAACCGCAAGCTGATGCGCGGCTTCTTTGAAAGCCTGGGTGTGGCCGAGGGTGAGCGCCAGCTGGCGGTGCTGCGCGAAGTGGACAAGCTGGACAAGCGCGGCGCCGATTATGTGCGCGAGACGCTGGTGGGCGAGGGCTTCAACATCCCGGCAGAACAGGTCGAGAAGATCCTGGCGTTCGTCGCCGTGCGTTCGCAGGGCCATGCCGATGCGCTGGCGCAGCTGGCCACGCTGGAAGCCGACGCCGGTTCTTCGGAGATCCTGCGCACCGGCGTCGCCGAACTGCGCGAAGTGCTGCAGCTGGTGCAGGCGCTGGGCGTGCCGGAAACCGCGTACTGCCTGAACTTCTCCATCGCGCGCGGCCTGGATTACTACACCGGCACCGTCTACGAGACCACGCTGACCGACCACCCGCAGATCGGCTCGATCTGCTCGGGCGGCCGTTACGAAGACCTGGCCAGCCACTACAGCAAGTCCAAGCTGCCGGGCGTGGGTATCTCCATTGGCCTGTCGCGTCTGTTCTGGCAGCTGCGCGAGGCCGGCCTGATCGACGGCATCGAAGCCAGCAGCGTACAGGCGCTGGTGGCGCTGATGGACGAGCAGGGCATGCCGCAGTCGCTGGACATTGCCCGCCGCCTGCGTGCCGGTGGCATCAACACCGAAGTGCAGATGGAGCCGAAGAAGATCGGCAAGCAGTTCCAGTACGCGGCCAAGGCCGGCATCCGCTTCGTGGTGCTGACGGGTGAGGATGAACTGGCGCGCGGCGTGGTGGCAGTGAAGGACCTGCTGCGCGAGCAGCAGTTCGAAGTCTCCCGCGACGAGCTGGCCAGCACCCTGCTGGTGGAGCTGGAGCAGTCCAAGGCGATGGTGTGAAGCCTGCCGCCGCAGGAGTGCTGAGCGTGCTCCTGCTGGCGGGCTGCCAGAGTGATCCGTCGCTGCACAGCACGCGGATCGGACCGGCGCAGTACCGGCTGGCGGTTGATCGCTGCCATGCGATCGACCGCGCACAGCTGGAGGACGATCTGCAGGCCCTGGCCTCGCGGACGTGCCGGGCGGGAGCGGGGGCGTTGGAGAACATCCAGTCCCTGCCGAGCCGGCAGGGCAGCCTGTTCGGTGAATGCCTGCGGCGCGGGGCGCTGCAGGCCGAGGTGCACTGTCTGCCCTGAGTCGGGCCAGGTTGTTGATTTGAAAGCAGAACGCCCACCCTTTGGTGGGCGTTCTGCGTTTCTGAACGAAGCGCAGTCGAGCATGGCTTGTATGTTCCTCCCGGCTCCTACGCGGTATGTAGGAGCCAGGGTGGAGGGACCGTCAAGCATGCATCTGCGGATACTAGCCGACAGACGAGTCGAGCGATCCCCATCCCGCACACGAACGTCGATAAAGGATCGTACGGCCCCCAAAGGGGATCGTCGATGTAGGCAAGCTAACGTCGGTGCGGTACCACCCCAGCCCCTTAAAGATAGCTGGGAGCCGTACAAATGTCTGATTCTCTCGATATTGGCGTGGACGTGGACTCCAAGGAGTTCGTACCGGCAGTGGCCGACCGCAAGGCCGGCGACAGGATCGCCAACACCCGGGCCGGCATAGCCCAGTGGCTCAACACCTTGCCCCAGCGATGCCGGATTGGCATGGAGGCGACGGGGCGGTACTACGAGTTGTTGGCTCGGATGGCTGGCCAGGCAGGCCACGTTGTCTATGTGATCAATCCACGTCTGATCAAGCACTACGGCCGGGCGACGGGCTCGCGTGGCAAGACGGACGCCATGGACGCCGAAGCGATCGCCCGGTACGTGAAGAAGGAGAACGATCGCCTGCGTGAATACGTACCGCGTACCGACGAGCAGCAACAGATGCACGATTTGCTGCGCAAGCGGCAGACGCTGGTAAAGACACGCGCGCGCCTGGAGCAATCCTTCGGGGTAAGCAAAAGTGCCCCCGGGGAGCTGTCAGATCTGTTCTGCGCTCTGGCTGGGACGCTGTCCGAGCTGGAAAGCGAACTGCAGCGCTTGGGTCGCGATGGAGAGCATGGCACGCTCTACAAGCGCCTGTTGACCATCCCTGGTATCGGCCCCGCCGTCGCCGCTCACCTGATTTACTACATGACGCGCTGGCCGTTGGCCAACGCCAACGCGTGGATCGCCTGCACGGGCCTGGATCCCCGGCCCAACGAGTCTGGCGGCAGAACGGGACGGCGTCGGCTGTCCAAACAGGGCGCGCCAGTGCTGCGCCAGATGCTCTACATGGCCGCCATGGGGCTCAAGCGGTGTCGTCGGGGGCAACCGCTCTACGACGAGCTGTCAAAACGCGGTCACCCCAGCACCGCCGTCTTCAACATCCTGGCCAGAAAGCTGGCCAGGATCGCCTGGGGTGTCTTCAAAAGCGGCCGGGACTTCGATCCGGCCATGCTGAAGGTGGGTCAAGCCTGCTTCCAGCAGGCTTGACCACGAACATAGGATCTCGACTCTACAAAAGCCGTTCTCGATCACTTTCCCAGCGAGATCCAGCAGATCGCGGCCAACTGTCGAAGGCGGGGAGGGTCCGGTGGCAGGGGTGTGAGCGGCATGGATGCCGCGACCAAGCCCCCATGGATGGGTTAACGGCGTCCCCTGTCACCGGACCCTCCCCGCCAACGCTCAGCAAATCAGCATTTGCTTTTGCTCTGGCTCTTGGCGGGTGCAGGGCAGCAGCCCTGCCGCCCCCTCAATCCTCGATTTGACGCACTGCGCAAGAATGCGCTAATGTACTAATGCGCTATTACATTGATGCATGGATACGACCCCGTGAAAGCCCGCCCCGAGATTGCCGCCAAAGACCCGAAGGCCGACCTGGAAGCCCTGGCCCAAGCCTTTGCCGCCCTGCGCGAACCGGAACAGGTCGAAGCCTTCCTGCGTGATCTGTGCACCCCGGCCGAGCTGGAAGCCATGGCCGACCGCTGGAAAGTGGTGCCGCTGCTGCAGCAGGGCGTGCCGTACCGCGAGATCCACGAGCGCACCGGCGTCAGCGTGACCACCACCGGACGGGTGGCACGCACGCTCGAGCATGGCCATCAAGGCTATGCCGCCGCCATCGACCGCCTTGCTTCGCGCTGATCCGCGCCCCGTTCCGAACTTCGAGACATCCCCCATGAGTGCAACCCAGGCAGCGCCGGCACGAGACCGGCTGCGTATCGCCATCCAGAAGAGTGGCCGGCTGGCCGAACCCGCGCGCAACCTGCTCAGCGCCTGCGGCCTGAGCTGGCGCGAGAGCCGCGACAAGCTGTTCTGCTACGGCGAATCGCTGCCGGTGGACCTGCTGCTGGTGCGCGACGACGACATCCCCGGTCTGATCGCCGACGGCGTCTGCGACCTCGGCATCGTCGGCCGCAACGAGCTGGACGAACAGGCCGCGGCACGCCGTCAGATCGGCCTACCGGACGCCTACCAAGCGCTGCGCGGGCTGGGCTTCGGCCAGTGCCGGCTGATGCTGGCGGTGCCCGAGGAACGGCAGTGGCAGGGTCCGGCGCAGCTGGCCGGCACCCGCATCGCCACCAGCTACCCGGCCATCCTCAAGCAGTGGCTGGCCGATCAGGGCGTGGACGCACAGGTGGTCGAGCTGTCCGGTTCGGTGGAAATCGCCCCGCGCCTGGGCACCGCCGACCTGATCTGCGATCTGGTCTCCAGCGGCGCCACCCTGCGCGCCAACCAGCTGACCCCGGTGCACAACCTGCTCGACAGCGAGGCGGTGCTGGCCGGCGCGGTGCGCGCGCCGGATGATGCACGTGCATCGCTGCGCGCGATGCTGCTGCGCCGCCTCGACGGCGTGGTTCAGCTACAGGACCGCAAGCTGCTGATGTTCCGTGCCAGCGAAGATCGCGTCGACGCGCTGGCGCAGCTGCTGGCCGATGCCGAGCCGCTGGTGCGGTTGCCGGCCGATGGCGGCGCGCTGCGCCTGCAGACCATGTGCCCCGGCCCGTTGAGCTGGCAGCGCATGGAGGAACTCGAGCGTGCGGGTGCGCAGGGCCTGATGGTACTGAGCGTGGAGCGGTCGCTGGCATGAACCGTCTGATCTGGTCCCGACTTGATGAGGCCGCGCGCAGCGCGGCATTGACCCGCCCGGTGCAGACCGTGGCGCAGCAGACCCGTGACGCGGTGGCGGCCCTGATTGCACAGGTGCGCGCGCAGGGCGACGACGCATTGCGTGCGATTACTGCACGTTTCGACCGTGTCGAGCTGGCCTCGTTTGAAGTTTCCGAAGCCGAATTCGCCGCTGCCGAAGCCGCTGTGCCCGCCGAACTGCGACAGGCGATGGTCGAAGCCGCCGAACGCATCGCGCGCTTCCACGCCGCTGGCATGGGCAAAGGCTATGCAGTTGAAACCGCGCCGGGCGTGGTCTGCGAACGCATGTTGCGTCCGATCGGCCGGGTGGGCCTGTATGTGCCGGCGGGCAGCGCGCCGTTGCCGTCCACCGCGTTGATGCTGGGCGTTCCGGCGCAGCTGGCCGGCTGCCCGCAGGTGGTGCTGTGCACGCCGCCGCGCGCCGATGGCAGCGCCGATCCGGCGGTGCTGGTAGCCGCGCGCCTGACCGGCGTGCAGCGCGTGTTCAAGCTGGGTGGTGCGCAGGCGATCGCCGCGATGGCCTATGGCACGGCCAGCATTCCGGCTTGTGACAAGCTGTTTGGGCCCGGCAACAGCTTCGTCACCGAAGCCAAGCAGCAGGTCGCACAGGATGGCGCCGCCGCCATCGACATGCCGGCTGGTCCCTCCGAAGTACTGGTGATCGCCGATGCCGGCGCCAATCCGGCGTTCGTTGCCGCCGACCTGCTGTCGCAGGCCGAGCATGGTCCGGATTCGCAGGTGCTGCTACTGACCGACGATGCCGCGATGCTGGCGGCGGTCGAGGCAGAGGTGGAGCGCCAGGTGGCCCTGCTGCCGCGCCAGCAGATCGCGCGACAGGCGTTGTCGGCGTCGCGGCTGATCCAGGTCGATTCGCTGGACGAGGCCTTCGCGATCAGCAACCGCTATGCGCCCGAGCACTTGATCCTGGCGCTGCGCGAACCGCGCGACTGGCTGGGCCAGGTGCAGGCGGCCGGCTCGGTGTTTCTGGGCGATTACACCCCCGAAGCGCTGGGCGACTACTGCAGCGGCACCAATCACGTGCTGCCCACTGCGGGTGCCGCGCGCGCCTACAGCGGTGTCAGCGTGGCCAGCTTCCAGAACCTGATCAGCGTGCAGAGCGCCAGCGCTGCCGGCTTGGCGGCAATCGGCGGCTGCGCACGCATCATCGCCAGCGCCGAAGGCCTGGATGCGCATGAGCGTGCGGTTGCGCTTCGCATGGAGGCGGCGGCATGAACGCGGATATCGATGATGTGCTGGCGCTGGTGCGCCCGGATCTGCAGGCCTTCGACGGCTACAGCTCGGCGCGCAGCGCGGCGGTGCAGGGCGAGGTCTGGTTGAACGCCAACGAGTCGGCCTGGGCCAATCCGGCTGATGCGGCGGGCAACAGCCGGCGCTATCCGGAACCGCAGCCGCTGGCGTTGCGTGAGGGCTTGGCGGCGCTGTACGGCGTGACGCCGCCGCAGCTGCTTATCGGCCGTGGCAGCGACGAAGCCATTGATCTGCTGGTGCGTGCCCTGTGCGTGCCGGGCCGCGATGGCGTGCTGGTTACGCCGCCGGTGTTTGGCATGTACGCGGTCTGCGCGCGCTTGCAGGGCGCCGCACTGATTGAAGTGCCCCTGGTGGATACCGAAGACGGCCTGCGTGCCGATCTGGATGCTGTGATCGACACCGCCAGGGCACGCAATGCCACGCTGGTGTTCCTGTGCGCACCGTCAAACCCGGCCGGCAGTGACATCGCCCTGGACGAGGTCGAACGCGTGGCGGTTGCATTGCGCGGGCAAGCGCTGGTGGTGGTGGACGAGGCTTATGTCGAGTACGCGCAGCGCCCGTCGGCGACCACGTTGCTGGCCACGCACGCCAATCTGGCAGTGCTGCGCACGTTGTCGAAGGCGCACGCACTTGCGGCCGCGCGCATCGGCACCCTGATCGCCGCGCCGGAACTGATTGCCGTACTGCGGCGCTGCCAGGCGCCGTACCCGGTGCCGACCCCGTGCGCCGAGCTGGCCGTGCAGGCGCTGCAGCCGGCCGCACTGGCACGTACCGCCGAGCGCGTGGCCACGGTAATCGCCGAGCGCGAACGTCTGTTCGCTGCGCTGCCGGGCCTGCCTGGCGTTCGTCGCGTGTACCGCTCGTCCGGCAACTACCTGCTGGTCCGCTTCGCTGATGCGCAGGCAGCGTTCGACACCTTGCTGGATGCCGGTGTGGTGGTGCGCGACCAGCGCGCCGCGCCGCAGCTGGGTGATGCACTGCGCATCAGTATCGGCAGCCCCGAAGAGAATGACCGCGTGCTTGCGGCCCTGTCGGCGCGGAGGGCCGCAGCATGACACCAATCCTGTTCATCGACCGCGACGGCACCCTCATCGAGGAGCCGTCCGATTTCCAGATCGACGCCTACGAGAAGCTGCGCTTCGTGCCGCAGGTGATCCCGGCGCTGCTGAAGCTGCGGGATGCCGGCTACCAGTTCGTGATCGTCACCAATCAGGATGGCCTCGGCAGCGACAGCTACCCGCGCGCCAGCTTCGATGGCCCCAACGAGCTGATGCTGCAGATCTTCGAGAGCCAGGGCATCACCTTCCGTGACGTGCTGATCGACTGCAGCTGGCCGCAGGACAATGCGCCGACCCGCAAGCCGGGCATCGGCTTGATGACAGGCTACCTGCAGGACCGCAGCATCGACTGGGCGCGTTCGGGCATGGTTGGTGACCGCATCACCGACCTGCAGTTCGCCGACAACCTCAACATCCGTGGCTTCCAGCTGCGCACCGAACAGTTCGGTGGCGAGTGGGACTGGCCGGGCATCGCCCACGCACTGGCCGACGCGCCACGCACCGCGGTGGTCCAGCGCAACACCAAGGAGACGAAGATCCGCGTTGAACTGGATCTGGACCGTGCCGGTGATGCGCGCATCGCCACCGGGCTGCCGTTCTTCGACCACATGCTGGAACAGATCGGCAAGCACGGCGGGTTCGCGCTGGACATCCAGGCCGAGGGCGACCTGCACATCGACGAGCACCACACCATCGAGGACACCGGGCTGGCGCTGGGTCAGGCCCTGCGCGAGGCGCTGGGCGACAAGCGCGGCATCGGCCGCTACGGCTTCACCCTGCCGATGGACGAGACCCTGGCCAGCGCTGCGCTGGACTTCAGCGGCCGCCCCTATTTCGTGTTCGAGGGCGAGTTCAAGCGCGAGCGGGTGGGTGACATGCCGACCGAGCTGGTGCCGCACTTCTTCCGTTCGCTGTGCGATGCCAGCGGCCTGAACCTCAACCTGCAGGTACGGGGCGACAACGATCACCACAAGGTCGAGGCCTGCTTCAAGGCGCTGGCACGCGCGCTGCGCCCGGCATTGGCCCGCCAGGGCACGGCACTGCCGAGTACCAAGGGGGCGTTGTGAGCGACGTCGCGCTGATCGATGCCGGTGGTGCCAACCTGGGCTCGGTGCGCTACGCATTGGAGCGCTTGGGCGCGACGGTGCGGCTGGTGCGCGATGCCGACGGTCTGGTCGGTGCGCAGCGGGTGATCCTGCCCGGCGTCGGCGCCGCCGGTCCCGGCATGCAGCGCCTGCACGCGCAGGGCCTGGTGGAGCCGCTGCAACGACTGGAAGTGCCGCTGATGGGCATCTGCCTGGGCATGCAGCTGCTGTTCGAGCGGTCCGAGGAGGCCGGCGTCGAGACACTGGGCTTGATTCCCGGCGTCGTGCGCAAGCTGGTGCCGGCCTGTGGCATCCGCGTGCCGCACATGGGCTGGAACCGCCTGCTTCCGCTGCGCGAATCGCTGCTGCTGCAGGGCGTGCCGGAGCGCGCCAGCGCCTACTTCGTGCACAGCTACGCGGCGCCGCTCAATACCCACACCGTCGCCGCCTGCGACCACGGCGGCCTGTTCACTGCGGTGGTGGAGCAAGGGCGCTATTACGGCGCGCAGTTCCACCCCGAGCGCTCGGGCGAAACCGGTTCGTTG
This sequence comes from Stenotrophomonas sp. 28608_Sma, assembly GCF_056486185.1. Classification (NCBI taxonomy): domain Bacteria; kingdom Pseudomonadati; phylum Pseudomonadota; class Gammaproteobacteria; order Lysobacterales; family Lysobacteraceae; genus Stenotrophomonas; species Stenotrophomonas sp. 28608_Sma. Next base: position 2,190,990 of record NZ_CM151308.1, read on the forward strand.
ATGCTGCGCAACTTCCTCGAGGGCACTGCTGCATGAGTTTCATCGTCTATCCCGCGCTGGATATCCGCGATGGCCGCGTGGTGCGGCTGCGCCAGGGCGACTATGCGCAGGAAACCTCGTATGGCGACGATCCGCTGCCGCGCGCACAGGCCTTCGCCGCGCAGGGCGCGCAGTGGATGCACCTGGTTGACCTGGATGCGGCGCGTGCAGGTGGCTACACGCTGGCGCCGCTGTTGGCATCCATTCGTGCGCAGACCCCGCTGCAGGTGCAGACCGGTGGTGGCGTGCGCGGCCGCGACGACGTGGCGCGCATCCTCGACGCCGGCGCCGGCCGCGTGGTGGTGGGTTCGCTGGCAGTACGCCGCCCCGACGAAGTGGTCGGCTGGCTGGAAGAGTTCGGCGCCGAGCGCATCACCATCGCGCTGGATGCCCGCCAGGATGCCCAGGGCCAATGGCAGCTGCCGGTGCACGGCTGGACCGAGAACGCCGGCGTGACCCTGGATGACCTGGCCCAGCGTTATGTGCGTGCCGGCATGCGTCACCTGTTGTGCACCGACATCGCCCGCGACGGCATGCTGGCCGGGCCCAACATCAGCCTCTACCAGCACCTGTCGGCGCTGCTGCCGGGCGTGGCGGTGCAGGCGTCCGGTGGCATCCGTGACGTGGCCGATGTGGCCGAGGCGCGTGCTGCCGGCTGCGGCGGTGCCATCCTCGGCAAGGCCCTGCTGGAGCAGCGCATGGACCTGAGCGAGGCGCTGGCATGTTGAGCCGCCGCATCATTCCGTGCCTGGACGTGCGCGATGGCCGCGTGGTCAAGGGCGTGCGCTTCCGCGATCACGTCGACATGGGCGACATCGCCGAGCTGGCGCAGCGCTACCGCGACCAGGGTGCCGACGAGCTGGTGTTCTATGACATCGGCGCCAGTCCCGAAGCACGGTCGGTTGACGTTGCGTGGATCGAGCGCATCGCGCGGCTGATCGACATTCCGTTCTGCGTGGCCGGTGGCATCGACAGCGTGGAAACCGCGCGTCGCGTGTTGTTCGCCGGTGCCGACAAGGTGTCGATCAACTCGCCGGCGCTGGGCCGCCCGGAGCTGATCACCGAGCTGGCAGATGAGTTCGGCGTGCAGTGCGTAGTGGTGGGTGTGGACTCGGTACGCGAAGCGGACGGCCAGTGGCGGGTACGCCGTTTCAGCGGCGACCCGGACAAGACCCAGGCGGTACCGCTGCGGACCCTGGACTGGATCGTCGAAGCGCAACGGCGTGGGGCTGGCGAGATCGTGCTGAACTGCATGGACAGCGACGGTGTGCGCCGTGGCTACGATGTCGTGCAGCTGCAGCAGGCGCGGGCCCTGTGCCAGGTGCCGCTGATCGCCTCGGGCGGTGCCGGTGCGATGGAACACTTCGCCGAGGCCTTCGACCAGACCGACGTCGACGGCGCGTTGGCGGCCAGCGTGTTCCACAGCGGCGCCATCGCCATTCCGGAATTGAAGCGCTACCTGCGCGGACAGCAGATCGAGGTGCGGGATGTCTATTGAAGTGAGGCCATCGCTGGATGCGCTGCAGGCGCTGGACTGGGGCAAGGGCGACGGCCTGCTGCCGGCGGTGGTGCAGGATGCCGACACCCTGCAGGTGCTGATGCTGGGCTATGTCAGCGCCGAATCGCTGGCTGCCACGCTGGCCATCGGCCACATGACCTTCTTCAGCCGCAGCAAGCAGCGGTTGTGGACCAAGGGTGAGCAGTCCGGCAACGTGCTGGTGGTGCAGTCGATCAGTGTCGACTGTGATGCCGACACGCTGCTGGTGATGGCACGCCCGGCCGGGCCGACCTGCCACACCGGCGCGGAGAGCTGTTTCGACGGGGCACCGAAGGACTTCCTGGGTGGGCTGGGCCAGCTGGTGGCGATGCGCGAGGCGCAACGCCCGCCGGGCAGCTACACCACCAGCCTGTTCGAGGGCGGCATCCGCCGCATCGCGCAGAAGGTGGGCGAGGAGGGCGTGGAGACGGCTCTTGCGGCGGTGGCGCAGGACGACGAGGCGCTGCTGGGCGAGGCCTCGGACCTGCTGTACCACCTGTTGGTGCTGCTGCGCGCGCGCGGGCTGTCGCTGGATGATGCGCGGGCGGTGCTGGAAAAGCGCCATCGTTGAGCTGCGGTAGTGCCGGCCGCTGGCCGGCAACTCATGCTCGCCTGGCATCTGAGGGCTGCCGGCCAGCGGCCGGCACTACCGGCATGCGTCATCGCGTGCGCGATGTCACCAACGGAATCTACAATAGGCGGTCTTTCTTTACCCGGACCGCCCATGAAACTGCCTGCCGCCTGGCTGTGCTGCCTGTTGCTGACCTCGCCGGCCTGGGCCGCGGATACCGTGGTCAGCGGCAAGGTCTACCTGGAGCGCGACGGCAAACCCGGGCGCGGTGCGACCGATCCGGGCCTGGCCGGGGTGCAGGTCTCCAACGGCGAGGCCATCGTCAAGACCGCCGCCGATGGCAGCTACAGCCTGCCAGTGCGCGACGGCCAGACCGTGTTCGTGATCAAGCCCGATGCGTATTCGTTCCCGAAGGCGGCCGATGGCCTGCCTTCGTTCTGGCGCCACTACCGCCCAAACGGTTCACCGGCACTGAAGTACGGTGGCATCGCCGCGACCAGCGACGTCACCCGCAACTGGGATTTCGCCCTGCAGTCGGATCGCCATGACAGCCGCCGTGGTTTCCAGATGCTGGTGTTCACCGATTCGCAGACCGCCAGCCTGAAGGACATCGGCTACTACCAGCAGTCGATCGTGGCGCCGCTGGTTGACCAGACCAGGGCGCGCATGGGCACCACCCTGGGTGACATCGTCAACGACGACCTGACCCTGTACCCGGCGATCAACAAGGTCACTACCCAGCTTGGCGTGCCGTGGTTCCACGTGCCGGGCAATCACGATCTCGACTTCGATGCGGCCAGCGACGAACACTCGCTCGACAGCTGGCGCAACATCTACGGCCCGGACACCTACGCGGTGGAAGAGGGTGGCGCCAGCTTCGTGTTCCTGGACGACGTGGTCTACGACCCCAAGGCCAAGCCGAAGTACATCGGCGGCCTGCGCGAGGACCAGTTCGCCTTCCTTGCCAGTTACCTGAAGGGCCTGCACAAGGACCGCCTGCTGGTGCTGGGCATGCACATCCCGCTGTTCGACGCGGCGCCGGGGCGCGAGACCTTCCGTCACGCCGACCGCCAGCGCCTGTTCGACCTGCTGAAGGACTTCCGCAACGTGCTGGTGCTCAGCGGCCACAGCCACACCCAGCAGCACGTCTACCACGGCAAGGCCGAGGGCTGGAACGGTGACAAGCCGCTGCACGAATACAACGTCGGTGCCAACTGCGGTGCGTTCTGGTCGGGCGTCAAGAATGCCGCCGGCGTGCCGGACAGCACCATGAGCGACGGCACGCCGAAGGGCTATGCATTGCTCGACGTGGCCGGCAACGGCAGCTATCGCCTGCAGTACCGCGTGGCCGGCCAGCCGGCCAGCGAGCAGATCGGCCTGCATGCACCCAAGGTGCTGCGCCAGGGGGCCTATCCGGCGTGGGGTGTCTACGCCAACGTCTACATGGGTGAGGACGCCAGCGTGGTCGAGTACCGCGTCGATGGCGGCGCCTGGCAGCCGATGAAGCAGGTCAGCCAGCCCGACCCGCGCCTGATGGTGGAGAACGTGGCCGATGATCTGGCCAACAGCCTGCGCGGCTACGACCGCTCGCCGGAAGCCACCGCATCGCCGCACCTGTGGCGTGGCGCGCTGCCGACCGATCTGGCGGTGGGCACCCACAAGGTCGAGGTGCGTTCGACCCAGCCCGACGGCGCGGTGTTCACCGCCACCACCAGCTATAGCCTGCAGACTGCCCAGCCCTGATCCAGGGCGCCGCTGCCCAACGCGAAAGGACCCCGCATGGATATCCGCTTCATGGCCGGCACCACGCCGGTGACCCTCAGCCGCCACTGGTTCACCGGCGCGATGCTGCTGCAGAGCGCTACCGAGAAGGTCTGGGTGCAGCATCCGCTGCATCCGGGCACCCACTTCTCGTTCTCGCTGGTACAGTCGTGGATGCGGCGGATCGCCGGTCACGAAGTACTGGTTGAGCGCACCCGGCCGTTGTTGTTCGCCGGCTTCCGCCCGCAGCGCCTGCGCGTGCTGGTGGACGGGGTGCAGGTGGCCGAACAGGAAGGCATGTAGGCCAACCTGAACCATCGGCGCGCTAGGCAAAGCCGCCCCGATGCCTGAGAATCGGGGCGATTCAATCGATCCAAGCAGGCCAGCGTGACCATCGCAGCAGCGTCTCCGGTTTCTACCGACTCCGCCCGCGGCGGTCTTCCGCGCCGTCTCGTTGTCGCCGATGTCGGCGGCACCTTCGCCCGTCTGGCCTTGGCTGATACCCGACCCGGCCAGGCGCCGCTGCTGGGCAGCCATCGCACCTATGCCTGCGCCGAGCACCCCAGCCTGGCCGCGATCCTGGCCGATTTCACCAGTGGCCTCGGCCAGCCGGTGCAGACCGCGGTGGTGGCCATCGCCGGCCTGCTCGATGGCGATGTGCTGATCAACTCGAACCTGCCGTGGACGGTCTCGCTGTCGACCACGCGCGAACAGTCCGGCCTGCGCGAACTGCAGCTGATCAATGATTTCGAAGCGGTGGCGCTGGCCATCCCGTACCTGCAGCCGGAAACCCTGGTGCCGCTGAACGGCGACGCCGATCCAGCCCAGGCCTTCCCGGCGCTGGTGCTGGGCGCGGGTACCGGCCTGGGTGCCGCGCTGCGTTTCGCCGATGGCGAGCGTCCGGTGCTGGCCAGCGAGATCGGCCATGCGGCGCTCGGCGCCGGCAACGCGCTGGAACTGCAGGTGCTGGGCAAACTGCTGCAGCGCTGGTCGCACGTGGACAACGAACGGGTGCTGTCCGGCAGTGGCCTGATGAACCTGTATCCGTGCCTGTGCGAACTGCGCGGCGTCACCCCGGTGTGGACCAGCACCGAGGCACTGATCGGCGCCGCGCGCAGCGGAGAAGACGCGCTGGCCGTGGAAACACTGCAGGTGTTCTGTGCCTGGCTGGGCAGCCTGGCCGGCGACGCAGCGATCGCCGTCGGCGCGCGCTCGGTGTACCTGGCCGGTGGCATTTCCGCGCATGTGCAGGATTTCCTGGCCGATGGCCGCTTCCGTGAGCGCTTCCTCAACAAGGGTGTGCTGACCGAGGTGCTGCGCCAGGTACCGGTGTGGCGCGTGGAGCATGGCCAGCTGGGCGTGCTCGGCGCAGCGGTCTGGCACGCCGCACGGCAGCCCACGCACGACTGATCGGCAGGGCCGGCATCGGGCCGGCCGCGCATTGCAGACTGGGAGGGGAGAATGGTGGATCGCAGGCAGTTCCTTCAAGCCGGCGCACTGGCCGCAGGCATCGCAGCATTACCGGGCGTGCAGGCGCGCAGCCAGGGCGGGGCGAAGGTCGTATCAACCTGGGATTTCGGCGTGCCGGCCAACCAGGCCGCATGGAAGGTGCTGGTGCAGGGTGGCAGCGCACTGGATGCGGTCGAAGCCGGTGCACGCTGGGCCGAGAGCGAGCTGTGCAACCCCACCGTCGGCCATTGCGGCAACCCGGATCGCGACGGCGTGCTGAGCCTGGACGCAAGCATCATGGACGGCGATGGCCGTTGCGGTGCAGTGGCCGCGCTGGTCGACATCCTGCATCCGGTGTCGGTGGCGCGCAAAGTGATGGAGAACAGCCCGCACGTGCTGCTGGTGGGCGAGGGCGCGCAGCAGTTCGCGGTGCAGCAGGGTTTCGAGCGCAAGCACCTGCTGACGCCGCAGGCCGAAGCGGCCTGGCGCGAGTGGCTGAAGACCGAGAAGTACCAGCCGCAGATCAATGCCGAGCGCCGCGGTATTCCCGGCAACAGCGACAACCACGACACCATCGGCATGCTGGCACTGGATGCCAATGGCCATCTGGCCGGTGCCTGCACCACCAGCGGCATGGCGTGGAAACTGCACGGTCGCGTTGGCGACAGTCCGATCATCGGTGCCGGCCTGTACGTCGACAACGACGTGGGCGCGGCCACCGCTTCGGGCGTGGGTGAAGAGATGATCCGCAACGCCGCCTCGTTCCTGGTGGTCGAGCTGATGCGCCAGGGGCGCTCGCCGGCGCAGGCCTGCCGCGAAGCGATCGACCGCGTGGTGCGCAAGCGCCCGGAAGCGAGCAAGACACTGCAGGTCTGCTTCCTGGCCATGAACAAGCAGGGCGAGGTCGGCGCTTACGCGCTGCATCGCGGCTTTGTCTACGCGGTCTGCGATGGGCAGCGCCAGGATGACCTGCGCGACTCGCCATCGATCTACACGAGCACCCAGACGTGAGCACGCGGCTCACCCTGGAGATCGCCAGCAATTCGCTGGCATCGGCGCTGGCCGCGCAGGCCGGCGGTGCCGACCGCATCGAGCTGTTCGACAACCTGGCCGAAGGCGGCACCACACCGTCGTTCGCCAGCATTGCGATTGCCCGCGAACGCCTGTCGATTCCGCTGTTCGTGCTGGTGCGGCCGCGCCCGGGCGACTTCCACTACGACGCGCTGGAAACCGAACTGATGCTGCGTGACATCGCGCAGTGCCGCGCACTGGGCTGCGATGGCGTGGTGATCGGCGCGCTGGATGTACAGGGCGGGATCGACGTGGCGCTGTGCCGCGAGCTGGTGCAGGCTGCCGGGCCGTTGCAGGTGACCTTCCATCGCGCCTTCGATGCCGCCCGCGATCTGCCCGCCGCGCTGGAGCAGGTGATCGGGCTGGGCTGCCAGCGCGTGCTGACCTCGGGCGGTCAGGTCAGTGCCGAGGCGGGTGCCGATGTGCTGGCAGGCCTCGTTACCCACGCAGCAGGCCGCATTACGGTGATGGCTGGTGCCGGATTGGCACCGGGCAACATCGCTACCGTGGCAAGGCAGACCGGCTGCACCGAACTGCACGCCTCGGCCAAGGGCCTGCGCCGCTCGGCCATGCAGTTCCAGAACCCGGCGCTGCGCGGACTGGACCCGGACTGGAGCCAGACCGCAACCGCCACCGTAGCCGCGCTGCGGCAGGCGCTGGACGCCTGATCGCAAGTCCCGGGTCGGATCCCTTCGCAGAAGGGCTCTGACCCCATCTGGATGCGCACGCATTGCCGAAAAGCGACGCTTTTGACGCGCTCGAATAGCCAGAGCATTCGCCAAACAGCGGAACGCAGGGGCATCCGTGTTTCCGACTGGACGATCCAATCGAGATTCTCGACAGTGGGGGCCCACATCCCTGTGGCAACGATCCTCCTTCTGCATGCCTCGACTGCTCTTGCTGCTTCTCTGTCTGCTGCCTGCCGCTGTAACAGCTGCGGAAGAGGGGCAGTCCCCCGTGTTGATCTGGAAGGCGGCCGGTCCCGAGGGAATCCGCATCGACACTGTCCTGAGCGGGGTGACGCTGACTCCCGCTGCTAATGGTGCGTTCGTCGACACGCGCGAGCATCTGATTGGAAATCAACGCTTTCGGGCGATGTACCAGGTATTCGATTCAAACGCCGATAGCCCGATGGGCCATTGTGGCGCGGGGCGCGAGATCGAACTCTTCGTCTACGAATTGATCCCGCCCAAACCTGTCGAGCGGGGCAGGATACTGATCAGTAGTTGCCTTGAGACCGTGTCCCTGGCCAGCCAGAACTCGGGAAGTCCCGAAAGTGAGTCCGACTTTTCCTCGGTGGTCTGGCAGCACGACGGGTTCACCATCACGTGGTGGGGTGCCGGGCCTGACGGGAAGGCCTCAAGCCACTATGCACTCCGCAATGGCCGTTTTGTCCCGCTTCAATCGGACGAGAGAAGCCGCTGAGGGCGGACAAAACAGTTCCGCGCACGATTGTCGCGATCGTGTCATTGACGTGTGCGCCGTCTTCTCAGCGATGTTTCGCAACCCGTTGATTGTTTTGGATACCTGCAGCCGATAACGGCATTACGCCACGTGTTGCTGCGTCGCCGCATGCCGGGCGTGGTTCAGCTGTGCTTTAGTTTGGATCGATCCACAGGGGAGGGTGTCGGGACGGTCTTGAACCGATCCAGGTGCCCGGATCAGCCGTAGTGCCGCGCCACCACCCGTCCGTGCGTCCACACTTTCGAAGAGCAACCACCCATGGCTCAGATCGTCCGCAAGCGTCGTCACCTGCTGTCCCAGGCCCTGGTCCTGGCCCTGTTGCCCCTGGCGGCCAGCGCGCAGGAGGCCGCCAGTTCGTCCACCAAGGATCTCGACGCGGTCACCGTCACCGGTTCGCGCATCAAGCGCGCCAGCGTTGAAGGCCCAGCGCCGGTCAACGTGATCACCGCCGCACAGATCCAGAAGGAAGGCTTCGTCAGCGTGTACGACGCGCTGAAGACACTCACTGAAGCCACCGGCACCGTCGAGGCGGCCTCGCAGTGGGGTTCGCACACGCCCAATGCCAGCGGCCTGAACCTGCGCGGGATGGGCCCGAACCGTTCGCTGCTGCTGGTCAACGGGCGTCGCGTAGCGGACTACCCGCTGCCCTACGGTGGCGAAACCAACTTCTCCAACTACGGCAACATTCCCGCTGCCGCGGTGGAGCGCATCGAAGTGCTGACCGGTGGCGCCTCGGCCATCTATGGCTCGGATGCGATCGCCGGCGTGGTCAACGTCATCCTGAAGACCAACTATGACGGCGACGAAGTACGCGTGCGCGGTGGTACCTCCACCGAAGGCGGCCGCGATACCTGGGATCTGTCCTGGGCCGGCGGCAAGACCGGCGACAACTGGAGCGTGACCTACGCGCTGCAGTACACCAAGCGCGATCCGCTGTTCGGACGTGACCGCCCGCAGATGGACGATGCCGACGATGCGCCGTACCCGTCCTGGAACATGGAACAACGCAAGGTCGGGTTCCGTCCCACCGCCGGCCTGGCGCTGATCGATCCCACCACCGGCCAGCGCCTGGCGCCGCCCACCGGCACCTGCGAGAAGTTCGATGGCGAGTACTACACCGCCGATCGCCTGGTCTACAACTACGCCGCCAACACCATCAGCAACACCGGCCGCCTGTGCGGCATGAGCGCCGACTACGCCAACTGGCTGCTCACCGGCGGTGCCGAGAACGTGTCCGGCAACCTGTATGCCACCTTCGATTTCAGCAATGACCTGCAGGCCTGGACCAACCTGGCGGTGTACCGCTCCGAAGCGATCTGGGGCACCAATCCGCCCGGCGTGTCGCTGATCGACGATGACAACGGCTACTACTGGGACGCCAACCGCAACCGCCCGATCCTCGGCGTGCGCCAGTTCACCCCGAACGAGGTGGGCGGCCTGGATACGCTGCGCAACACCAACCGCGAACTGTCCTGGGACTGGAGTGCGGGCCTGCGTGGTCGCCTGGCCGATCGCTTCGACTGGAGCGCCACGGTGGGCCGTTCCTACTACCGCGTTGAAGAGCGGCAGAACGTGGTCGACAAGCAGAAGTCGTACGACTATTTCCTCGGCCCGAAGCTGGGCACTACCGCCGACGGCGAGGCGATCTATGCGTTGAACGAATCGCGCTGGTGGAACCCGCTGACGCCGGACCAGTACTGGCAGATGGGCACGGTGGCGAAGAACCGTGCGTCCTCATGGGTCAACCAGGCGTCGGCGGACATCACCGGCGAGCTGTTCCAGGGCTGGGCCGGTCCGATCTCGTTCGCGGCGGTGGCCGAAGTCGCGCAGCAGGGCTATCACCTCAGTCCGGATCCGCGCGCCGGCATCGATTTCGACCTGCAGAACGTCGATCGCGGTGGCGGCGAGCGTACCCGCTATTCGGCCGGCGTCGAGTTCAAGATCCCGCTGCTGGAAAGCGTGACCGCCACTGCGGCCGCGCGCTATGACCGCTATGGCAGCTACAAGGCTGACAACAGCGGCGAAGCGCTGGACATCGGCAGCCAGAAGGAGACCACCTGGAATGTCGGCCTGGAATGGCGCCCGGTGGAGTCGCTGCTGGTGCGTGGCTCCTATGCCACCAGCTTCCATGCGCCGGACATGCACTACCTGCTGGGCCAGCCCAGCAGCTCTGAAGTGCAGACCTATGACCGCCTGCGCTGCATCCAGAGCGGCGCGTACCTGGTCAACAACTGTGGCGTGGGCAATACCGATGTCTGGTACACGTTCGATGTGAACCGGCGTGGCACGCCGCTGCTGCGCTCGGAGACCGGTGATTCGTGGACGGTCGGTTTCGTCTGGGACGTGATGCCCAATCTCTCGGTCAGTGCCGACTACTGGGCAATCAAGCTGGAAGACATGATCGTCGACGTTGGCGCCGACGAGGTGCTGGCCAGCGAAGCGGGCTGTCTGACCGGCAAGAACATGGACGGTACGCCGTGGGCCAATCCGGCCGGTGGCGAGTATTGCGCTGGCATCCTGGCCCGCGTGAACCGTGACAGCAACGGCCGCCTGGTATCGATCGAGCGCGGCCCGTTCAACCTGGCCAGCCGCGAAGTGCGCGGCATCGACCTGACCGCGCGCTATCGTCTGGAAACCGCGCAGTGGGGCAGCTTCCAGCTCGGCCTGAACTACACCAACCAGATCTCGACCAAGGAGCAGCGCTATGCCAACGATCCGAACCCGGAGCGTCGTGACCGTGACCTGCGCAGCAAGCTGCGCGCGAGCCTGGCCTGGCAGCGTGGCAACTGGAATGCCAACGTCTATGCCGATCGCATCGGTCCGGTGCCGGGCGTGCGCTACCACTGGGGCACCGATCGCCTGAACAATCCTGGCGGCTGCCTGCCGTTCGCCGATGGTTACGTGCCCAGCGACAGCCCGTCGCTCAACTGTCTGGAGCCGGCGACGCGTCCGGACGGCTCGCCGAATCCGAATCCCAACGCCGGCCAGCAGACGGCGCGCTACTACGGGCGGGTCGGGCCGTTCATCACCTGGAACTTCAACGTGGGCTACCAGGTGACCGAGCATGCCAAGGTCAATGTCTACGTCAACAACGCGTTCAACTCGGCCAGCTGGAACCACAAGGACCCGTACAAGCTGGACTACGATTTCGCTCCGACCCGCCTGCTCGGCGCGGTTGGCCGCGAGTTCGCGCTGGAATACGTGTTCACCTTCTGAGGTGGACGGCGGGGGCGTCGGGCCTTGATCCGCAAGGCGCCCCCGTCCGCCCGGTAGATCCACGCCATGCGTGGATGAACCCCTTCATGAACCCCGGGGTGGCTGGATTTGACCTTCCCACGATGGCAAGGTTTAGCCTGTCCGCATCCAGAAGGAACCCCGGGAATCCGATCATGAGCACGCCCCGCGCCACTGCAGTCCCCGCAAGCCCGTCCACCATCAGCCTGCCCATCGAGGGCATGACCTGCGCCAGCTGCGTCGGCCGTGTCGAAGCGGCGCTGTCCAAGGTCGAGGGCGTCGGCAGTGTTTCGGTCAATCTGGCCACCGAGCGCGCGGATATCCGCCCGTCCGGTCCGGTCGATCGCGCCGCGCTGATCCAGGCGGTGGAGCGGGTGGGCTATGACGTGCCGGCCGGCACCATCGAGCTGGCAGTGGAAGGCATGACCTGTGCCTCCTGCGTCGGTCGCGTCGAGCGCGCGCTGCTGGCGGTACCGGGCGTCAGCCAGGCCAGCGTCAACCTGGCCACCGAACGCGCTACGGTGCGCGGCGTGGCCGCTGTGGATGCGCTGGTAGCGGCCATCGACAAGGTCGGTTATGCCGCCCATGCCATCGAAGCGGGCGTTCAGTCCGATGACGAAGCGGCGGAAAAGAAGGATGCCGAGCGCGCCGAACTGAAACGCGACCTGATCGTGGCCACCGCACTTGCACTTCCGGTGTTCGTGCTGGAAATGGGGTCGCACCTGATTCCCGGCATGCACGAATGGGTGATGGCCACCCTCGGCATGCAGACCAGCTGGTACCTGCAGTTCGTACTGACCCTGCTGGTGCTGGCCATTCCCGGCCGCCGTTTCTACCAGAAGGGTTTCCCGGCACTGCTGCGGCTGGCACCGGACATGAACTCGCTGGTGGCGGTGGGTACCGCCGCAGCGTTCGGTTACTCGGTGGTGGCGACCTTTGCACCGCGGTTGCTGCCGCCGGGCACGGTGAACGTCTACTACGAAGCAGCGGCGGTGATCGTCGCGCTGATCCTGCTCGGCCGCTTCCTTGAAGCGCGCGCGAAGGGCCGCACCTCCGAGGCGATCAAGCGCCTGGTCAACCTGCAGGCCAAGGTCGCGCATGTGATCCGTGACGGCCGTACGATCGAGATCCCGGTCAACGAGGTTCTGAGCGGCGATGTGGTGGAAGTGCGCCCGGGCGAGCGCGTGCCGGTCGATGGCGAGGTGATCGAGGGGCGCAGCTACATCGACGAGTCGATGATCAGTGGCGAACCGATTCCGGTCGAGAAGCAGCCGGGCAGCAGCGTGGTCGGCGGCACGGTCAACCAGAAAGGTGCACTGACCGTGCGTGCCACGGCGGTGGGCGCGCAGACCATGCTGGCGCAGATCATCCGCATGGTCGAACAGGCACAGGGCTCGAAGCTGCCGATCCAGGCGGTGGTCGACAAGGTCACCCTGTGGTTCGTGCCGGCGGTGATGCTGGCCGCACTGGCGACCTTCGCGGTCTGGTTGATCTTCGGCCCATCGCCGGCGCTGAGCTTCGCGCTGGTCAATGCGGTGGCGGTGCTGATCATCGCCTGCCCGTGTGCAATGGGTCTGGCCACGCCGACGTCGATCATGGTCGGAACCGGTCGTGGCGCCGAGATGGGCGTGCTGTTCCGCAAGGGTGAAGCACTGCAGTTGCTGAAGGACGCGCAGGTGGTGGCGGTGGACAAGACCGGCACGCTGACCGAAGGCCGCCCGCGCCTGACCGACCTGGAGATCGCCGACGGCTTTGATCGCGGCACAGTGCTGGCCGCCGTCGCCACCGTGGAATCACGTTCGGAGCATCCGATCGCCCGCGCCATCGTCGATGCAGCCACCGAGCATGGCATCGCATTGCCGGCCATGGTCGACTTCGAATCGGTCACCGGCATGGGTGTACGCGCCAGCGTCGAGGGTGCGCGTGTGGAGGTCGGTGCTGATCGCTTCATGCGCGACCTGGGCGTGGATATCACCGCATTTGCGGCGCTGGCGGCCGAACTCGGCGCGCAGGGGAAGTCGCCGTTGTACGCGGCCATCGATGGACGCCTGGCAGCGATCATCGCAGTATCCGATCCGATCAAGCCGAGCACGCCGGCCGCGATCGCGGCGCTGCACCAGCTTGGCCTGAAGGTGGCGATGATCACCGGCGACAATGCCGGCACCGCGCAGGCGATCGCACGCCAGCTGGGTATCGATGAAGTCGTTGCCGAGGTGCTGCCGGAAGGCAAGGTCGAAGCGGTGCGTCGCTTGAAGGCCACGCACGGCCATGTCGCCTTCGTTGGAGACGGCATCAACGATGCGCCGGCGCTGGCCGAGGCCGATGTCGGCCTGGCCATCGGCACCGGCACCGATATCGCGGTGGAGTCGGCCGATGTGGTGCTGATGTCGGGCAACCTGCAGGGCGTGCCGAATGCCATCGCGCTTTCGAAGGCAACGCTGGGCAACATCCGGCAGAACCTGTTCTGGGCCTTCGCCTACAACACCGCATTGATTCCGGTGGCGGCCGGCGTGCTGTACCCGGTATGGGGTGTGTTGCTCTCGCCGGTGTTCGCCGCCGGTGCGATGGCGCTGTCCAGCGTGTTCGTGCTGGGCAACGCACTGCGCCTGCGCCGCTTCCAGCCGCCGATGGCGGATGCCCCCGCTGCGAGCCACTGAAGGAGAACCGCATGAACATCGGTGAAGCCGCCAAGGCGTCCAGCGTTTCGGCGAAGATGATCCGCTACTACGAACAGATCGGCCTGATTCCTGCGGCCGATCGCACCGAGTCCGGCTACCGGGCATATTCGCAGGCGGACATCCACCGCCTGCGCTTCATTCGGCGGGCGCGCGATCTTGGCTTCCAGGTGGCGGAGATCACCGATCTGCTCGGCCTGTGGAACGACACCTCGCGGCACAGTGCCGACGTCAAGCATCTTGCCGAACAGCACATCGCCGACCTGGAGCAGCGTATCGAAAGCATGCGGCAGATGGCCGACACGCTGAAGTCGTTGATCAGCTGCTGTGCGGGCGATGAGCGCCCGGAATGCCCGATCCTGCAGCGGCTGGGCGAAGACGAAGAGACCCTGGCACCGCCGGAGACCGCGAAGACCGGTGCAGTACGGCGCCGCACGCACAAGCACTGACCTGGCGTTGCGTGCATGAAAAAGCCCGCCCGGTGCAGCTGCACCGGGCGGGCTTTTCGTTGCAGGCGCAGGGTAGGGGATCAGGCCGTGCGCGGCGGGAAGCCTGCATCGGTCAGCGCCGCCACGATCTGCGCTTCGCTGGCCGAGGTCTGCACCTGCACGCGACGGCTGGCCGGATCTGCCTGCACGCTGGCCTGCGGATCGACCAGCTCGATCGCCTTGGTCACGCTGCGTGCGCAGCCGCCGCAGGTCATGCCTTCCACGTGGAATTCCATCTGTAGCTCCTTCGGTGCTCTTGGGGTGGCGCCAGTGTGCACCTTCCAACATTGGCAGGGTCAAGCGCAGGGCTGAACCGAAGACAAAGCACCAATGAAAACGGCAGCCACCTGTACCAGCGTGGCTGCCGTGGAGGAACGTCCCCGCCAGGGCGGGGCGTGGGTTGCACCGGGGCAGGCCCGGGCAACCCGGTGTTGCCTTAGAACTTCCAGGTAGCGCCGAAGTACAGCTGGCGGCCTGCGTAGGTATTGGAGATCAGGCGTGCCTTGGTGTCGCTGCCCAGGTGAACGCGCTGCTCGGACTTGGTGGCATTGATCACCGAGGCGGTCAGGGTCCAGTCCGGGGTCAGGTTGTAGGCCACGTTCAGATCCAGCTGGTCATACGGCTCGGTGTAGACGGTGAGGCCATTGTTGAGCCCACCGACCACCTGGCCGCGACGGTTGAACGAGGCGCGCGCGAGGAACTTCTCGTTCTCGTAGAACACCGTGACATTGGCCTGGTTCTTGGCGCTGCCGACCAGTGGCGAGGAGCCGATTTCCTGACCGTCCAGAACAATGGAGGCCAGGTTGGTGTCGTTGTAGGTGTAGTTGGCCTGCACGCCGAAGCCGAAATCGAACGTGTACTGGCCATACAGCTCGACGCCCTGCGAGACACCATCGCGGCCATTGGCCTGGGTCTCGTAGCGCTGCACGTTCACCGCTTCACCGTTGATGACCATCGGCGTGTCGCGCACCACCGGCAGGGTGAAGTTGTCCACGTTCTTGCGGAACAGGCCGACGCCGGCGACCGCGCCCGGCTGGAAGTACCACTCCAGGCCCAGGTCGAACTGGGTGGCCTTGAACGGTTCCAGCTGCTTGTTGCTGCCCTGGCCGACCCAGCCTGCGGTCGATGCGCCACCGGCAACGCGGCGATCATTGACGTACTCTTCGCTGTAATAGCTCAGTGCGCCCGGTGCTGCTATGTCGGTGTAGCCAGGGCGGGCGATCACCTTCGATGCGGCACCACGCAGCACCAGCGTGTCGGTGATGTCCCAGGCGATATTGAAACTCGGCAGTACGTCAGTGTAGGTGCGATCCACGCCGATCAGGCTGTAGGTCTTGCTCTGCGCCAGATCGTGCGGCAGGCGCACGAAGCCGCTCTCGCAGCTGTAGGTCGGGTAGGCCGCAGCGGCCGGATCGGTGCACGCCATCGGTGCGCCGGACGCGTTGTCCAGGAAGTAGTCGTTGAACTTCTCGATCGAGTCGGAGGACTGCGCGAACTGCTTGGTGCGCACCACGCGCACGCCGACATTGCCGCGCACGCGTTCGGTGCGGAAGTTGGCCTGGAAGTAGCCCGAGTAGATCTTCTCGTTGACGTTGTAGACGAAGTCTTCCTCGGTGCGGTTGTGAGAACCACCGTAGGTCTTGTTCAGGTAATCGATGTAGGCCGGGTAGTTGATGCCCGGGAACACGTTGGCATTGAAGCCGCCCGCGATGTTGCTGATCGGATTGGACAGGAAGAAGCCCGGCTGCGCGTCGCCCGCAGTCGGATCGCAGCCACTCTGGTAGCGGCTGTTGTCATAGTCGGCCGGGTCGCGGCCCGGGCACACCCAGTAGGTGTTGCCGGTATTGCGATGGACCTTGCCGTCACGGTACTTGGCGCCGAACTGGATCGAGTCCAGCCAGCCGGACTCGAACAGCTTGGTGACGTCAGCCTGGAAGTAGTTCTGCTTGACCTCGGTGCGCTTCCACGACGAATCGGTCGAGCCGGTGTCGACTTCGGCGATGCCGTTCATCAGCTGCTGCTGCAGGTCGGGCGAGAAGGTGGCCGACGGCGTACCGGTCAGGTCCCAGGCGCTGTACAGGTTGCCCGACAGGTAATCGTTGCCGACCTTGCGGCGCGGCTTGGCCGACATCCGGAAGTTCATCGACGGACCACCTTCGGACCAGGTACGGCCGCCGGTGAACGAGGCCTTCCACAGCGGGCTGATGTCCCAGTCGATGGTCAGGTCAGCGGTCTGCGAGAGCGCCTTTTCCTTGCTGTAGCCACCGGTCAGCTGCGGCGTCGGAACCGTGCAGTCGTCCGGGCCCCAGCCGCCGGGCTTGAGGCCAGCGGCCTTGGCCTGGTCTTCGCTGCAGTAGTAGGTCTTTCCAGCCAGCTTTTCGAACTGGGCGCCGGTAACGGTGTTGCCGCTGGGATCGAAATCCAGGCCGTTGAGCAGGCGGCCGCCGGCCCAGTTTCCATCGCCGTTGAAGCGGGCCATGCTCCATTCCGGAATCTTCAGCATGTTCTGGGTGTAGTCACCCTGCAGCTCGAAGCGGAAGTAGTTGGCCGTCATCGTAACGTTGTCGACCGGCTTGAACTGGAAGGTCAGCTGGCCGCCCTTGCGTTCGCGCTTCTCTTCCTTCACCGCGAAGTTGACCGACGTCGGCATGAAGAAGTCGCTGTAGTTGCCGCCGGTCTGGTTGTTGAAGCCTGACTTGCCCCACCAGTAGTGGATGCCATCCTGCGCCTGCACGTTGCCATAGGCATCGCGCGCCTTGCCGGCGCCGTACCACTGGTAGTCCTCGGTGCTGGCTTCCATGGTGCGGGTGGTGCGCTTCTGCTGCGTCACGCCGATCAGCACGCCGAAACGCTCGTCCTTGCTGTGCCACGAATACAGGGCCGACGCCTGCGGGTCGATATCGTGGTGGGTATCGGAGGAGGTGCCCTCGAGCGTGACGAAGCCCGAGTTGGACTCCATGTCCAGCGGACGGCGGGTGTGCAGGATGACCGTGCCGCCGATGCCGCCTTCATCGATGCGGGCTTCCGGTGATTTGAACAGCTCGGCACTGGACAGCATGTTCGACGGCAGCAGGGTGTAGTTGAACGAACGGGTGGCTTCGTCGTTGGTTTCCGACGTGGCCACGTAGTTGCCGTTCAACTGGGTCAGGGTCAGGTCGGGTGCCAGGCCACGCACGCTGACGCTCTTGCCTTCGCCGCCACTGCGGGTGATGACCACGCCGGGCACGCGCTGCAGAGCGTCGGCCACGTTCTTGTCAGGGAACTTGCCGACGTCTTCGGCGGTGATCACTTCGACCACGGCGTTGGCGTCGCGCTTCTGCTCAAGACTCTTTTCAATGGCGTAGCGGTAGCCGGTGACCTGGACGCTGTCCAGGTTGGTGGCTTCCTGCGCGCCGGTGGAAGCGGCCTGCTGCGCGGCGGCGCCAGCCGGAATGACGGCGGCGGCCAAGGCCAGCGCGATGGCCAGCGCCAGTGCGTCCTGACCATGCGTACGTGTTGAATGCTTCATTCCCATCTCTCCCTCTCTCCTGGATTGATCCGGTGACGTGGCACGGACAACTTGAATCGATCTAATTTGAAGTGACATTGTCGCTATTGCCATGCAGTGGCAGTAGCACCGTGCGCGTGGCCTGGTACGTCCTGTTGCTGCTCCCCCAACTCCCGGCCATCGCAGTGTCGTTCTTGGATCGATCTAAGCGATGGGCGGGCGTTTTTTAGCATGGGTCGCCCGCGGGCGCATGCTGCTCCGCAATATGGTACTGGCGTGGCGATGGCCTGACGGTTTGCTGAAATCAGTGAAATCGTTTTCGTGCGCAGGGGAGGGTGGGGCGGCAGGGCTGCGCCCTGCACCTGCGGTAGTGCCGGCCGCTGGCCGGCAACAGCCAAAGCCAAAGCCAAATCCAAAGCCAAAGCCAAAGCCAAAGCCAAAGCCAAAACCAAAACCAAAGCGGCTCTGGTTTTCTGCTGGTTTGGCCGGGCGGTGTGGGCTGGCAGGACACGCCGTAAACCCCCCTCCGGGGTCCGGCCCAGCCGCTGGCGGCTGGGCGTTCGGGCGCTTGCGAAGCAGTGCTTCGCAAGCAAAGCGCCCTCACCCATGGGGGCTCGATGGCGCCATCCATGGCGCCAACGGTCCTGCCAGCCCACATCGCCCCACCCCCGACAGTTTCCTGGTGACGGTTGGATAGGTCTTGGAATCACGCGAGGTCATGGGGTCAGATCCGTTTTCCGTTGGAAAACGGATCTGATCCCGATTGATTTCGTTATCCGACAGAGATTGATCCACGCATGGCGTGGATCTACTGCAGATCGCGAGAAACTGTCGAAGGCGGGGTGGGTCCGGTTGCGGGGGCGTGAGCCGCATGGATGCGGCGACCGAGCTTACATGGACGTACTTGCAGCGGCCCCCGCAACCGGACCCACCCCGCCTCCCCACAGGAAATCAGCTTCTGCTGTTGGTGTTGCTGTTGCTCCAGCTCGGAGCGGGTGCAGGGCGCAGCCCTGCCGAACACCCCCTCTCATGCTGCGCCGC
This sequence comes from Stenotrophomonas sp. 28608_Sma, assembly GCF_056486185.1. NCBI lineage: Bacteria > Pseudomonadati > Pseudomonadota > Gammaproteobacteria > Lysobacterales > Lysobacteraceae > Stenotrophomonas > Stenotrophomonas sp. 28608_Sma. The sequence continues at coordinate 2,209,807 of NZ_CM151308.1, forward strand.
AGAATGCATTCGGCTGAACCTGCATGCTCTACTTGAATCGATCTAAATTCACGGTCTGGTGGGTCGGGCGTCATTCCAGGGGGAGCTTTCTGCCAGTCATGGCGGGGCTCTGCGGAACGGTGCCGGACGGCCCCGGCCGTCTGCCTCCGCCTCATCGACTACAGGAACCCGACATGCGCCCAGTGCCGTCCGCTCCCGCCGTCCCAGTGTCCTCGCGCCCGCTGCTGCGCCTGGCCTGCCTGCTTGCACTGTCGTCAGTGCCGATGCTGCTGCAGGCCGCGCCGGCTGCGCTGGAGCGCGAGGTCAACACCTTCATCGGCAGCAAGGACGACGGCAACACCTTCCCGGGCGCGTCGGCACCGTTCGGCCTGATCCAGGTCAGCCCGATCGGCAGCCACTATTCGGGCTGGCGCTATGACGACGAGAAGATCCGCGGTTTCGGCCACTCCTTCATCTCCGGCGCAGGTTGCTGGGAGCAGGGCGGGCAGGTGTCGGTGCTGCCGGTGACCGGTTCGATCGGTCCCGGCGGCGATTTCGATACCGGCAACGCGAAGAAGTTTGACCACAAGGCCTATGCCGCGTCGTACACGCATGACGGCGAGATCGGCCAGGCGGGTTATTACAAGGTGCGGCTGACCAGCTACGGCGGCATCGATGCCGAGACCACCGCGCGTACGCGTGCCGCGGCCGAGCGCTACACCTTCAGCCAGCGCAGTGGCGATGGCCACGTGCTGGTCAATGTCGGCCAGGCGAACGAGCGCCACTCGGTGATCGGCAGCGTGGTTGATGTGGTCGGCGACCGCGTGGTGGAAGGCAAGCTGGTCACCAAGAGTTTCTGTGGTGGCCATCAGTACACCACCTGGTTCCGCATCGAGTTCGACCGCCCGTTCAAGGCACACGGTACCTGGGGCGAAGGCGGTGGCCTGCCGGGTGCGCGCCACAGCATGGAAGGCGAGCAGAAGCCGAACGGCGCCTGGCTCAGCTTCGACCTGGCCAAGGGCCAGTCGGTGACGGCGGTCAGCGCGATCTCGCATGTGGACGCCGAAGGCGCGCGCATCAATCTGCGCGCGGACGGCATGCAGGGTGGGGCGCTGCTCGGTTTCGACCGCATGCGTGCGCTGTCCCAGCAGTCGTGGCGCGAGCAGCTGGGTCGGGTGCGTGTGCAGGGCGGTACGGCCGATGACCGCACCGTGTTCTACAGCGCGGCCTACCACGCGCTGCTGCAGCCGATGACCGGCAACGATGCCGACGGCCGCTACCGCGGCTATGACGATGGTATCCACCGCGCCGATGGCTGGACCTATTACGAGTACTTCTCGCTGTGGGATACCTACCGCGCGCAGAACCAGTGGCTGGCACTGACCCGCCCGGACGTGGCGCGTGACATCGGCCGTACCCTGCTGGCGATCGACGAGCAGGGTGGCTGGCTGCCGCGCTGGGGCTATGCCAACTTCGAGACCAACATCATGACCGGCGATCCAGTCACGCCGTTCATGGTCGACCTGTGGCGCTTCGGTGCGCTCAAGGGCCGTGAATCGCAGGCGTGGGATGCGCTGCGCCGCAACGCGTTCGGCACGCCGCCGCTGAACTCGCGGATGGCCGGCCGTTCCGGCAACCCGACCTACCTGGACAAGGGCTACGTGGTCTACGACCGCGCATTCCCATCCAAGGGCATGGACGTCGATCCGCACCACGGCGGTTCGGCCACCTTGGAATATGCGCTGGCCGACTGCGCGCTTTCGCAGATGGCCGATGGCCTCGGCCACGCGCAGGACGCGGCGACGCTGCGTGAGCGCGGCCGCAACTGGCGCAAGGTGTGGGACCCGCAGGTGCGTGACGCCGAGACCGGCTTCACCGGTTTCCCGCGCCCGCGTACCGAAGACGGCCAGTGGTACACGCCGGCCGATGGTCACTACAGCCCGCGCTCGCACCATGGTTTCCATGAGGGGACGGCGTGGCAGTATCAGTGGCTGGCGCAGCAGGACGTGCCGGGCCTGGTCGAAGCGATGGATGGCCGCGAACAGGCTGGCCGCCGCCTGGATGCGTTCTTCGCGATGGACGCGCTGCAGGCCGACCCGCTCAATGCAGCCCGCAAGGAGTGGGTGGTCGGGCCGTACAGCTACTACAACCAGTTCCGCTACAACCCGAACAACGAGCCGGACCTGCACTCGCCGTGGCTGTACACGCTGATCGGCCAGCCGTGGAAGACCGCGGCCGTGGTGCGTGCCGCGCAGCAGTTGTTCACCAATGCCCCGAATGGCGTGACCGGCAACGACGACCTCGGCACGATGTCGGCCTGGTATCTCTTCAGCGCCATCGGCGTGTATCCGGCGGTGCCCGGCAGCGGCCAGTTCCTGCTGCACACCCCGCGTTTCAACAAGGTGGAAGTGGACATGGGCAATGGCCGCACCCTGCGCATCGACGCGCCGGGTGCCGATGGCCGCCGCCTGCAGTACGTTCAGGGCGTGCAGGTCGATGGCCAGGCGCATGCGCCGGTCTGGCTGGACTGGAACCAGCTGCAGCAGGGCCCGCGCCTGCAGTTCGCGCTTGACGCGAAGGCGCCGGAGCAGGGCTGGGGTACGGCGGTGAAGGACCTGCCGGTGTCCTGGTGCGCGGCACCGGGCAGCCAGCTGCGCTGAGCCGGACTGTGCCGTTCGCGGTGACCCAGCGAACGGCACGGCACGACACGGCCCTGATCCATTAGGCTTGAGCCTCCAGCGGAGTCCGGGAAGACGATGAACGACAACGGCAGCAGTCCCAGCAAGCGCGCCGGCAAGGCAGTGACGGTGACCGACATCGCGCGTGCCATCGGCGTGTCACGGGCGACCGTATCGCTGGTGCTGCGCGGCAGCCCGCTGGTCAACGTCGATACCCGCGCCAAGGTCGAGGCCGAACTGCGCCGCCAGCGCTATGTCTACAACCGCGCGGCGGCCAACCTGCGCCGGCGGACCTCGTCGAGCATCGCGCTGGTGATCAACGATCTGTCCAACCCGTTCTTCGCCGAATTCGCGTCCGGCGTGGACGAGGCGCTGGGCGGACGCGGTTACGTGACCCTGCTCGGCAGCACCGGTGAATCGCCGGAGCGCCAGCAGGCAGTGCTGTCCACGTTGATGGAGCACACACCGGCCGGCCTGATCCTGTCGCCGGCCGAGGGTAGCGACACCGCGCTGCTGCGGCAGGCGCTGGGTGCCAACGCCAACGTGCTGCTGTTCAACCGCGAACTGGAGGGGGCCGACTGGGACTTCCTGACCCTGGACAACCAGCACGGCGCCTATCTGGCCACCCGCCACCTGATCGAGCGCGGCCATCGTCAGATCGCCTTCTTCGGTGGCCACGCTGCGTCCAGTTCGTGCCACCAGCGCCGTGCCGGTTTCCAGCAGGCGCTGGCCGAGGCCGGTCTGTCGCTGCCGCCGGGCTGGATGATCGAGTCGGCACCGAACCGTCTGGAAGCTGCGGCGCGCACCGATGAGCTGTTTGCCGACGGCCATCGGCCGAGTGCAGCGGTCTGCTACAACGACACCGTCGCGCTGGGCTTGATGCTGGGCTTGAATTCGCGTGGCATCCGTCCGGGCGGTGACTTTGCCGTTACCGGTTTCGATGATATTTCCGAGGCGTCGGTCGCGGTGCCGCCGTTGACTACGCTCACTGCCGATCCGCGCGAGCGGGGCCGGCAAGCTGCCGCGCTGCTGCTGCAACGACTGGACGAACCGGATGCGCCGCCACGGCGCACGGTCGCGCCGGTGCAGCTGCGCATCCGCGAAAGCAGTGCCGCACGACCGAACTGATTCCTTCCATACACCCCTTCCACGCAACAACGACCTTCCGCGCATCGAGGCGCGTACCGCATGCCGATCTCCGCAACGCCCCGTCCATCGGGTACCTCCAGCAGCCAGGCGCCGGTCATGAATGTCCGTGCTGCTCTGGCGGTTGCCACCACCATATTCTTCATGTGGGGCTTCCTGACCAGCCTCAACGACGTGCTGATTCCGCACCTGAAGGCGGTGTTCGAACTGAACTACACCCGCGCGATGCTGGTGCAGTTCACCTTCTTCGGCGCGTACTTCCTGATGTCGGTGCCGGCCGGTCGGCTGGTGGCCCACCTGGGCTACAAGAAGGGCATCATCGCCGGCCTGCTGATCGCCGGCGTGGGCGCGCTGGGCTTCTGGCCGTCGGCCGCATTGCGCACCTATGAAGCGTTCCTTGGTTCGCTGTTCGTACTTGCTACCGGCATTACCGTGCTGCAGGTGGCAGCCAATCCCTACGTTGCGCTGCTGGGCCCGGAACAGACCGCATCGAGCCGTCTGACCCTGGCGCAGGCACTCAACTCGTTGGGTACCACGCTGGCGCCGCTGTTTGGTGGTTTCCTGATTCTGAGCACCGCAGTGAAGAGCGGCGACGAGATCAACGCGCTGCCCGTGGCCGAACAGATTGCCTACCGTACCGCCGAAGCGCAGTCGGTGCAGGGCCCGTACGTGGGCCTGGCCATCGCACTGGTGCTGCTGGCAGTGTTCGTCTACCTGTTCCGCCTGCCCAGCCTGACCGAGACCACCGAGCAGGCCGACAGCGGCCACCACACGCTGCTGGATGCACTCAAGCATCCGCACGTACTTTTCGGCGTGCTGGCTATTTTCTTCTACGTCGGTGCTGAGGTGTCCATCGGCAGCCTGATGGTGAACTACCTGGCACTGCCGGAGATCGGCGGCATGACTGAACAGCAGGCCACGCACTATGTGTCGGCCTACTGGGGGGGCGCCATGGTTGGTCGCTTTGCAGGTGCGTGGCTGCTGGCCAAGTACTCGCCGCGCGGCCTGCTGGCCGGATTCGCAGTGGCCAATGTGGTGCTGCTGGGCGTCACGCTGGCGTCGGGTGGCAAGGTCGCGCTGTACGGCATCGTGGCGACCGGTCTGTTCAATTCCATCATGTTCCCGACCATCTTCTCGCTGGCCATCGAACGCCTGGGCCCGCTGACCAACAAGGCGTCCAGCCTGTTGATCATGGCCATTGTCGGCGGCGCGATCATCCCACTGCTGCAGGGCATGCTGGCCGACCGCATCGGTCTGCACCTCAGCTTCGTGCTGCCGGTGGTCTGCTACGTCTACATCATCTTCTACGGCCTGGTGGGTTCGCGCCCGCCGGCTTCCGCAACGCAGGGAGGCTGAGTCGGAAATGGGTGCCATTGTCTGCTTCGGCGAAATTTTGATCGATCTACTAGCGCAGCCGCCGGCCTCGGCCGATACCCCGCGCGCGTTCCTGCAGTACGCCGGCGGTGCGCCGGCCAACGTCGCGGTGGCGGCTGCGCGGCTGGGGGCGAAGACCCAGTTCGTCGGCATGCTTGGCCGCGACATGTTCGGTGACTTCCTGGCCGACAGTCTGGTCCAGCACGGCGTGGGGACGGATTACATCGTGCGCACCGACGCCGCCAAGACTGCGCTGGCCTTCGTCGCGCTGGATGCCAGTGGCGAGCGCAGCTTCAGTTTCTACCGCCCGCCGGCGGCTGACCTGCTGTTCCGTGACAGTGACTTCCAGGCGGAGTGCCTCGACAGCGCGCAGTGCTTCCACGTCTGTTCCAACAGCCTGACCGAGCCGGCCATCGCCGAGGCGACCTTCGCCGGCATGGAGCGCGCCCGTGCCGCCGGTGCGGTGGTCAGCCTGGACCTCAACCTGCGCCCGGCTCTGTGGCCAGCCAACGAAGATCCGACGCCGCGCCTGTGGCAGGCGCTGGAGCGCGCCGACCTGGTCAAGCTGTCGCGCGAGGAACTGGATTACCTGGCCGCACCGCTGGGCGCCGATGGCGAGGCGGTGGTGCTGCGGCGCCTGCTGGCCGCGCAGGCGCGCTGGGTGATCGTCACCGATGGCGCGGCCACGCTGCGGTGGTACACCCGCGACAACCACGGCACGGTCACCAGTTTCCGCGTGGCCACGGTCGACACCACGGCCGCCGGCGATGCCTTCGTCGGTGGCGTGCTGGTGGGCCTGCTGGAGCGGGGTGGGGCGGGTGCTGGTTTCGCCGCGTTCTGCCAGGACCCGGAGGCGATCACCGCCACGCTGCGCTTCGGCGCCGCCGTGGGTGCGCTGGCTGTTACCCGCAAGGGCGCGTTCGCCGCGATGCCCTCGCTCGATGAAGTGCAGCAGCTGCTGCAGGCCCAGGACATTACCGCATGAGCACCTCGCCCGATTTCCGTTCACCCGCGTTCCTGCGCGCGCATATCGCCGACACGATGGCGTTCTACCACCCGCGCTGCATCGATCCGGACGGCGGTTTCTTCCACTACTTCCGTGATGACGGCAGCATCTACGATGCCAGCCACCGCCACCTGGTGAGCAGCACCCGCTTCGTCTTCAACTATGCGATGGCCTACCGCGAGTTCGGCAATGCCGAATACCGGGAGGCTGTCGAGCATGGCGTGCGCTATCTGCGCGAGGTGCACCGCAACCCGGCCACCGGCGGTTATGCCTGGACCCTGCGCGACGGCAAGGTCGAGGACGATATGAACCACTGCTACGGCGTGGCCTTCGTGCTGCTGGCCTACAGTTGCGCGCTGAAGGCGGGCATCGAGCAGGCGCGCGACTGGATGGACGAGACCTGGCAGCTGCTGGAAGCGCGCTTCTGGGAGCCGCAGCATGGCTTGTACAAGGACGAGGCTGACGGCCAGTGGAGCTTCACTGGCTACCGCGGCCAGAACGCCAACATGCACATGTGCGAGGCGATGCTGGCCGCGTTCGAGGCCAGTGGCGAGCAGCGCTATGTCGAGCGCGCGCTGCAGCTGGCCGACAACATGACCCGCCGCCAGGCCGCCAAGGCCGGTGGCCTGGTCTGGGAACATTACGATGTGAACTGGGAAATCGACTGGGACTACAACCTGGACGATCCCAAGCACCTGTTCCGCCCGTGGGGCTTCCAGCCGGGGCATCAGACCGAGTGGGCCAAACTGCTGCTGATCCTCGATCGCCACGTGCAGGCCGACTGGCTGGTGCCGACCGCGCAGCATCTGTTCGACGTCGCCGTCGCACGCAGTTGGGACGACACCCGGGGTGGCTTGTACTACGGCTTCGCACCTGAATCGCGGCGGCAGCCGGGCATGGATGGCGCACCGATCGGTGGCGACAGCTTCGTCTGCGACGACGACAAGTATTTCTGGGTGCAGGCCGAAACGCTGGCGACCGCCGCGCTGATGGCCAAGCGTACCGGCGATGACCGCTACTGGCAGTGGTACGAACGCATCTGGGCGTATTCGTGGGAGCACTTCGTCGACCACCAGTACGGTGCATGGTTCCGCATCCTCGATGCCGACAACCGCAAGTACAGCGACGAGAAAAGCCCTGCCGGCAAGGTGGATTATCACACCATGGGCGCGTGCTACGAAGTGTTGAACGTCGTGCGTTGAAGATCGTTCGAATGCAGTAGTGCCAGGCCATGCCTGGCAATCCGAAATCGGTAGCGCTGGGTCACGCCCGGCGGAAAAACAGGAGCGCCACGTGCATCGCCTTTCCCTCGTTGTCCGTCTGCTCCTGCTGCTGACTGCAGCCATCTCCTTCCCGGTGGCCGCAGCCCCGCTGCAGGCGCAGTGGGAATTCCGCATGCTGCCCGGCGACGCGCAGGGCGCCGCGCGTCCAGGCCTGCAGCAATGGCGTGCGGCGAAGGTGCCGGGCAGCGTGCACACCGACCTGCTGGCGCATGGGCTGATCCGCGATCCGTACGTCGGTGCACCCGAGGCCGAGCTGCAATGGATCGGCCTGGCTGCCTGGGAGTACCGCGCCCGCTTTGACGTGGATGCGGCGACGCTGGCCAAGCCGAATGCCGAACTGCGTTTCGACGGGCTGGATACCTACGCCGAGGTCAGCCTCAACGGCAAGCCGCTGCTGCGCGCGGACAACGCGCACCGCACGTGGCATGCACGTGTGGACGGGCGCCTGCGCGCGAACGGCAATGAACTGCAGATCGTGTTCCGCTCACCGATCCGCACGCTGCTGCCGGGCGTGCAGGCGATGCCGCACAAGATTGCCGGCAACTATCCTTCACCCTATGGGGATGAGCCCAAAGACGCGATGGTCGGCAACTTCGCGCGCAAGCCGGCCTATCACTTCGGCTGGGACTGGGGCCCGCGCTATGTCACCGCCGGCGTGTGGCGCGGGGTCGACCTGCAGGCCTGGGATGCGCACCGCCTGACCGATCTTGCCGTGCGTACCGATGCATTGAGCGCGGAGCAGGCGAAGCTGGCCGTGCTGCTGGAGATGGAGCAGGGCGCGGCGGCCGGTTCTGCGGTGGTGAATGTCGATGTGCGCGATCCGCAGGGTCGCATCGTGGCCCAGGTGCAGCGCACGGTGCTGCTGAAGCCCGGCCAGAACGCCGTCGAAGTACCGGTCGAACTGGTCAAGCCGCAGCGCTGGTGGCCGGTCGGCCACGGTGCACAGGACCGCTACACCGTGCAGGCCCGCCTGGACGGTGGCGCCGATGCAACGCTGGCGCGCGAGCAGCGCATCGGCCTGCGCACGGTCGAACTGCGCCGCGAGGAAGACGGCAAGGGAGGGCAGGGCTTCGCCTTCGTCATCAATGGTGTGGAGATCTTTGCCAAGGGCGCCAACGTCATTCCGTTCGACGCCTTCTCCGCACGCGTCGATGCCGCACGCCTGCGCCAGGTGCTGACCGCCGCGCGCGATGCCAACATGAACATGCTGCGCAACTGGGGCGGTGGCTACTACGAGGACGACGCGTTCTTCGACATCGCCGACGAGCTGGGCCTGCTGGTCTGGCAGGATTTCATGTTCGGCGGCGGCATGCAGCCGGGCTACGATCCGGCATTCCGTACCAGCGTGGTGGCCGAGGCGCGCGACAACGTGCGCCGGCTGCGCCATCACCCCAGCATCGTGCTGTGGTGTGGCAACAACGAGGAAGAAACCGCCTGGAAGGACTGGGGCCACGGCCGCGACCTGAAGGCGGCCGACCCGGCGTTTGCCGAGAAGGTCTGGCAGGGCTATGTCGACCTGTTCGGCAATGACCTGCGCCAGGTAGTGGGTGAGGAGGGGCTGGGCGTGCCGTACTGGTCCAGCTCGCCCAGTAACGACCTGGACGAAAAGGCGAACGACTCGACCCGTGGCGACAAGCACTACTGGCAGGTCTGGGGCAATCCGGCGCTGCCGGTGCAGGCTTACCTGCGCGAGACGCCGCGCTTCATGTCCGAGTACGGCCTGCAGGCATGGCCGTCGGTGGCCACCGTGGACCAGATTGCCACCCGCGCCGAGCAGCGCATCGACAGCCCGGTGATCCGCGCGCACCAGAAATTCATGGCCGGCGAGGGCAACAGCCGCCTGCTGCACTACATCGAACTGGGCTACGGCACGCCGAAGGACTTCGAGGACTTCGTCTACCTCAGCCAGGTGATGCAGGCCGATGGCATCGCGCTGGCCGCGCTGCACCATCGCGCCTCGCGGCCGTACACGATGGGCTCGCTGTACTGGCAGCTCAACGACGTCTGGCCGGGTGCTTCATGGTCCAGCGTGGACTACTTCGGTCGCTGGAAGGCGCTGCACTACGCCGCGCGGCGCTTCTTCGCGCCGGTCACGCTGGCGGCATTGCGTGATGAGGGCAGTACGCGGGTGCGCCTGATCAATGATGGCGCTGCCGCAGACGCACGTTGGCGGCTGCGGGTGATGGATGTGGATGGCAAGGTGCTGCGTCGTCGCGAGGACGCGGTGACGCTGGCGGCGGCCGGTGTCACCTCGATCGGTGATTTCCGCGATGCCGAATTGTTGGCCGGTGCCGACCCGAAGCGCACGGTGGCCGTGTTCGAACTGCTGCAGAACGGGGCGGTGAGTGCCCGCCAGGTGGTCGGCTTCGTTGAGGCCAAGGATCAGATCCTGCCGCGGCAGAAGCTCAAGGCCAGCCTGTCCATTGAAGGCGACCACTACCGTCTGCGATTGGAAAGCGCGGCCTACATGCGTTCGGCGTGGATCGACTTCGGTGCATTGGACGTGCAGGTGGAAGACAACCTGCTGGATCTGCTGCCGGGCGAAACCCGCGACATCGCAGTGCGTGGCCCGGTGGATCTGACGACGCTGCGCGAAGCGCTGAAGGTAAAAACCCTCAACGATCGTTGAGGGCGGCGCATCCTGTTTTGGTAGGTGCCAACCTTGGTTGGCACACCCCGAACATGCCAACCAAGGTTGGCATCTACCAGAAGCGGAGACGGGTAGGTGCGGACCGTTGGTCCGCACACATCTCTTCTTTACAGCTGGATCTGCTGAAAATTCTCGACGCGCTCATGGCCGTTGGCGGCCTGGCCGGTGCGCGGCAGCGGGTAGTCATCCAGGCGATCAATCAGGCGGGTCTGCAGGCCGGCTTCGCGGGCAGCATCCAGCTCTTCCACCACTTTGGTAGGTGTCAACCTTGGTTGACACATCGGTCGTATGCCAACCAAGGTTGGCATCTACCAAGAACGGTACCCGGTAGCCGATGCCGCAGAGCCCATCGGCGGGCCGCGTTTAGAGCTGGATCTGCTGGAAATTCTCGACCCGCTCATGGCTGTTGGCGGCCTGGCCGGTGCGCGGCAGCGGGTAGTCATCCAGGCGATCAATCAGGCGGGTCTGCAGGCCGGCTTCGCGGGCAGCATCCAGCTCTTCCACCACATCGGACAGGAACAGGATCTCGCCGGCCGGCACGCCAATGGCCTGCACGATGCGTCGGTAGCTGTCGGCCTCGCGCTTGCCGCCGACTTCGGTGTCGAACCAGCCCGACACCAGCGGGCTGAGGTCACCGGCGTCGCTGAAGCCGAAGAACAGCTTCTGCGCCGGCACCGAGCCGGAGGAGTACACGTACAGTGGCAGGCCGGAGGCGTGCCAGCCCTTCAGCACCGGCGCCACTTCCGGGTAGAAGTGCGCGGTGTAGTCGCCGCGGCGGTAGCCTTCGTCCCAGATCAGGCCCTGCAGCGCCTTCAGTGCGGTGTGCTTGCGGTCCTGGTCGATCCAGCCCTGCAGCGTCTCGGCCACCAGGCTGTCCTGGCAGGCGCCGCCGATCTCGGTGGCCACCGCATCCAGCCAACGGCGGACTTCCGGCTGCTGGCCGTGCTCGGCGACGAACGCGGGCAGCGCCTTGCGGGCATAGGGGAACAGCACGTTCTTGACGAACGAGATGCTGCTGGTGGTGCCTTCGATATCGGTCAGGATGACGCGGGGCTGCATGGATCAGGACGCCTGGGTAGGTACGTAACGGGGGAATTTCTGCGCGATGTCGGTGCCGGTGAAGTGACCGACCCAGCCGTCCGGCTCGGTGAAGAAGCGGATCGCCACGAAGCTGGGCTCATCGCCCATGTCGAACCAGTGGGTGGTGCCGTCGGGCACGGCGATCAGGTCGTCCTTCACGCACTCGATCTCATAGACCTTGTCACCCACGTGCAGGGTGAACAGGCCGGAGCCTGCGACGAAGAAGCGCACCTCGTCTTCCTTGTGGAAGTGTTCGTCGAGGAACTTCTTGCGCAGCTCGGCGCGGTTCGGGTTGTCCGGGGCGATCGAGGCCACGTCCACGCTCTTGAAGCCGCGCTCGGCAACCAGGCGGTCGATGTCCGCGCGGTAAGCGGCGAACACTTCATCCTGGCTGGCGCCCGGTGCGACCGGTGCGGTGGCCTGCCAGCGCTCGAAGGTGACGCCGATCTTCTGCAGCTCGGCAGCGATGATCGCGCCGTCCTGGGTGTCCAGCAGCGGTGATTCGGGGCGGGTGTCGTCGTAGATGCGCAGTCGGCTCATGGCGGCAGCTTGAACGTCTCGGGGGGAAGACAGGGTAGCAGGGTGGGCACGAGGTGCAGATTCCGGATCGGCATCTGCACCTGCGTGCGGGTTCAGCCGCGCAGCTTGCGCAGTTCCAGCTCGCAGTGGAACAGGAACTCGAACGCTTCCAGGTGGCGGCGTGCCTCGGCCATGTCGCGGCCCCAGGCATACAGGCCGTGGCCGTCGATCAGGTAGCCCCACAGGTTCTGCCGGTCGAGCAGGTCATCGACCTGCTTCGAAAGCACGTTCATGTCCTGGGTGTTGGCGAACACCGGCACGTCGATGGCCATCTCGTGGGTGCTGTTGCCGGCGAAGGCCTTCAGCAGCTCGTAGCCTTCCAGGCGGATGTGGCCCTGCGGCGCGTACAGGCGCGAGGCGACGGTCTGCACCGGCGAGTGGGTGTGCAGCACGCAGCCGATTTCCGGGAAACGGCGGTACAGATGGGTGTGCAGCAGGGTCTCGGCGGACGGGCGCAGCGGGCGGCCGACGGCCAGGCCGTCGAAGTCCACCACCATGATGTCGTCCTCGATCAGGCGGCCCTTGTCCTTGCCGGAGACGGTGATCGCGGCGTGGCGGTCGTCCAGGCGGTGGGAGAAGTTGCTGCTGGTGGCCGGGGTCCAGCCGGCGTGGGCCAGTTCGCGGACGTTGTCGATCAGCAGCTGGGCCAGTTCGCTCAGGCGCGCGGTGTCGTACGGGAAGGTGGGGGCGTTCATGTCGGCGATTTTACTGGATTCGGCCAACGGCTGAGCCCCTCGTGGCTGGCGTCAGAAGCAGATTTCGCGGGTTGGCCGGTTGGGTGGGCTGCGCAGGGGACGCCGTAGACCCTTCCTTGGGGGCTTGGCCGCGGCATCCATGCCGCGGACACCCCTGCACAACCCACCCGCCCGACCACGGACAGGTTCCGTGCGCGTCAGCCACGGAGTGAAGAAGGAAAGGCAGAAGCGGGTCGCGGCGCTGCGCTTGCTCGGAGCCGAGCATGGCTCGGCTCTACAGAGAATTCATTTCCCAGACCGAATTCATCCACGCATGGCGTGGATCCACCGGATGCGCCGGGAGACTGTCATGGGCGGGGAGGCATGGGTTCGCGGGGGTATCCGCGCCATGGATGCCGCGGCCAAGCCTCCAGGGATGGATTCACGGCGTCCCCCGCGAACCCATGCCTCCCCGCCAAACCCTCAGCCCAGCTCTTGTCGTTGCTCCGGCTTCAAAGGCGGGTGCAGGGCCGCAGGCCCTGCAATCCCTTTACTTACCCCGCAGGCGGCTGTGTCTGAAGCCGTAGCAGAAATAGATCACGAAGCCGACGAACGTCCACACCCCCATCAGCATCCAGTTGTGCATCGTCATCGCCGACAGCAGGGCAAGGCAACTCAGCACGCCCAGGCTGCAGATCAGCCACGCCATCGGCATGCGGAACGGACGCGGCAGGTCCGGCTGGGTGCGGCGCAGGATCAGCACGCCCGCGCACACCGCCGCGAACGCGATCAGCGTGCCCATCGAGGTCAGCTCGCCCAGGATGTCCAGCGGGAACAGCGCCGCCAGCAGGGCGATGCCGATGCCGGTGATCACGGTGTTGATGTGCGGGGTGCGGTACTTCGGGTGGATCTTGGTGAACACCGGCGGCAGCAGGCCGTCGCGCCCCATGATCATGAAGATGCGCGGCTGGCCGATGATCATCACCAGCACCACCGAGGACAGGCCGACCAGCGCGCCGACCTCGACCACCCAGCGCAACCAGCCCAGCTGCGGATGCGCCGCCACGGCGGTCACCACCGGCTCATCGGTGCCCAGCAGCTGGAACGGCACCAGGCCGGTCATCACTGCGGCCATCGCGATGTACAGCACGGTGCAGATCACCAGCGACAGCATCATGCCGAACGGCATGTCGCGCTGCGGGTTCTTCGATTCCTGCGCCGCCACCGACACCGCCTCGAAACCGATGTAGGCGAAGAACACCATCGCCGCGCCACGCAGCACGCCTTCCATGCCGTACTTGCCGGGGCCTTCGTTGGCCGGAATGAACGGGGTCCAGTTGCTGGTGTCCACGTACTTCCAGCCGACCACGATGACCAGCAGGATCAGGCCGGTCTTCAGCACGACCATTGCCATGTTCATCGCCGAGGACTTGCTGATGCCGACGTAGCACAGCCAGGTCAGCAGCAGCACCAGTGCGGCGGCGGGCAGGTTGGCGATCGCGCCGGTCGGGCGCAGTTGCGCGTCGAGTGGCGCGCTGACCAGCGCCGCCGGTAGATGGATGTCGAACTGGCTGAGCAGGCTGAGGAAATAGCCGGTCCAGCTGACCGCGACCGCCGAGGCGGAGACGCCGTACTCGAGCACCAGCATCCAGCCGATGAACCAGGCGGAGAGCTCGCCGAAGGTGGCGTAGGTATAGGTGTAGGCGCTGCCGGAAACCGGCACCATCGAGGCGAATTCCGCGTAGGCCAGCGCGCAGAAGGCGCAGCAGATGGCGGCCAGCACGAACGACAGCATGATCGCCGGGCCGGCGTGGTTGGCGGCGGCCTGGCCGGTGATGACGAAGATGCCGCCGCCGATCACCGCGCCGATGCCCAGGGCGGTCAGGCCCCAGGGGCCGAGGTGGCGGCGCAGGCTCAGGCCGTTGGCGTCTTCATGGGCGGCATGCGGGTGCTTGGTGGCCCACAGTTGCTTGAACATGTGTGGTGGTCTTGTCGAAGCGCGCCATGACCGGCGCGCGGGGAAAACGGACGGGCCGGCGCAAGGCCGGCCCGTAGGCGGATCAGGGCGACTTGGCCAGCTTGCTGTTGCGGATGCCGTAGCCCAGGTAGATCAGCAGGCCGAGCAGCGTCCAGCCGACGAACAGGTGCCAGTGCACCACGAACGCCTGCCAGAACAGGAACAGGCAGGTCGCCGCGCCGAGCGGGCAGATGATCCACACCGCCGGCACGCGGAACGGGCGGTGGATGTCCGGCTTGGTATAGCGCAGAACCAGCACGCCGATGCAGACCGTGGCGAAGGCCAGCAGGGTGCCCATCGAGACCAGTTCGCCCAGCACGTTCAGCGGTACCAGGCCGGCCAGTGCGGCGGCGATCACGCCGACCACGATGGTGGCGACGTACGGGGTGCGGAAGCGGGCGTGGACCCTGCCGAAGAACTTCGGCAGCAGGCCATCGCGGGAGATGGTGTAGGCGATGCGGGTCTGGCCCATCATCATCACCAGCACCACCGAGGACAGGCCGGCGATGGCGCCGATTTCCACGAACGTCTTCAGCCACGACAGGGTCGGGTAGGGCTCCAGCGCGGTGGCCACCGGCTTGTCGGTGCCCAGCAGGTGGTACGGCATCATGCCGGTCAGCACCGCACAGACGATGATGTAGACGATGGTGCACACGGCCAGCGAGCCAAGCAGGCCGATCGGCATGTTGCGCTGCGGGTCCTTGGTCTCGCCGGCGGCGGTGGAGACCGCGTCGAAGCCGATGTAGGCGAAGAACACGATGGTGGCCGCGCGGAACACGCCGCTCCAGCCGAACTCACCCGGCACGCCGGTATTTTCCGGAATGAACGGCTGCCAGTTGGCGGGGTCGATGTGGGCCGCGCCGATGCCGATGAACAGGCAGATGACGGTGACCTTGATCGCCACGATGATCGCGTTGACAAAGGCCGACTGGGTCACGCCCACGTACAGTAGGCCGGACACCGCCGCCACGATCAGTACTGCCGGCAGGTTGAACAGCTTGCCCGAGGCGATGAACTCGCTGCCGGTCCAGGCGATCGGGGCTGCGCTAAGCGCATCCGGGAACGGCATGTGCAGGGTGGTGGTGATGAAGCTGATCAGGTACGCCGACCAGCCCACCGCGACCGAGGCCGAGGCGAACAGGTACTCCAGCACCAGGCACCAGCCGATGAACCAGGCCATGCCTTCGCCCAGGGTGGCGTAGGAGTACGAGTAGGCACTGCCGGAGACCGGCATCATCGCCGCGAACTCGGCGTAGCACAGGCCCGCCAGGGCACAGGCGAAACCGGCCAGCACGAACGAAAGCATCACCGCCGGGCCGGCATGGTTGGCCGCGGCCTGGCCGGTCAGCACGAAGATACCAGCGCCGATCACCGCACCCACGCCAAGCAGGATGAGGTGTTTAGCCGTGAGGGTCCGTTTCAACGTGGCTTCGCCGTCCAGGCTGCCTTCGATGGGTTCGCCGGCATCGACGTGCCCGGCCGGTTCAACCGGCTTGACCCTCAACAGAGCTTTCAGCATGCAGTACTTCCTAGTGATCGGATTGGGTGGGCCGCCGATACGTTGCCGGCAACCCTGGAATGGTGAAGGCCGCGCGAACGGCCCGCTGTACCTTAGCCAAAGCTGAAGCCAACGCACAAGCGCAATCGCAACAATGAACGGCGATAATGAGCAGTATTTTTCCAAACGCCGCCCATTCATGAGCCAGACCGCCGAAACCCTTGCCGTGCTTGACGATCGCCTGCGTGGCCTGCTGCGGGACTACGCCCGCCGCGAGCCCGCCCACGACGCATTGGCTGCCGAATTCGGCACATTGTTGGACGATCCGGAAGATCCGTTCCGGCGCGAGCGGCTGGCCGGCCACTTCACTGCCAGCTGCTGGCTGGTCAGTGCCGATGGCCAGCGCCTGCTGCTGACCCACCACCGCAAGCTGCAGCGCTGGCTGCAGTTGGGCGGCCACGCAGACGGCGACCGTGACCTGGCCCAGGTCGCGCTGAAGGAGGCCGAAGAGGAGTCGGGCCTGAGCGGGCTGGTACTGGAAGACCCGGCCATCTTCGATCTGGACAAGCACTGGATTCCGGAGCGCAAGGATGTGCCGGGGCACTGGCACTACGACGTGCGTTTCGTGATCCGCGCGCTGGGTGGCGAAGCCTTCGTGCTCAGCGAGGAGTCACTTGACCTGGCATGGCGGCCGGTGACCGAAGTCGCCTCCGATCCGGAATCGGACGAGTCCATGCAGCGCATGGCGCGCCGGTGGCTGGCACGTTGAGGTAAAAAGGGGACGGAGGGGATTAAGTCGTTTATAGCGCATGTGCCGCAAACGACTTAATCCCCTCCGTCCCCTTTTTTCAATACAGGATGCGCGTCCGCAGCGTGCCCGGAATCGCGGCCAGCTCGTCGCGCACGGCGGCGGCCTGTGCCTCGCTGGCGGTAATGTCGATCACCACGTAGCCCACCTTCGGGTCGGTGCGCAGGAACTGGCCGTCGATGTTGACGTTGTGGCGCGAGAAGATCTCGTTGATCCTGGACAGCACGCCCGGCACGTTCTGGTGGATGTGCAGCAGGCGCAGGCTGTCTTCGTGTTCGGGCAGGGTCACTTCCGGGAAGTTGACCGCCGACAGGGTGCTGCCGTTGTCGCTGTAGCGCACCAGCTTGGCCGCCACCTCCACGCCGATGTTGTCCTGCGCCTCCAGCGTGCTGCCGCCCACGTGCGGGGTCAGGATCACATTGTCGTGGCGGGTCAGCGGCGATTCGAAGATATCGCCATTGCCCTTCGGTTCGACCGGGAACACGTCCAGCGCGGCGCCGCCGACGTGGCCGCTGGCCAGGGCCGCGTCCAGCGCATCGATGTCGACCACGGTGCCGCGCGCGGCATTGATCAGGTGCGCGCCCTTGCGCATCTTCGCCAGCTCGGTGCTGCCGATCATCCACTGCGTGGACGGGGTCTCCGGCACGTGCAGGGTGACGATGTCGGCGCGCGCCAGCAGGTCGTCCAGGCTGGCCGCTGCGCGGGCATTGCCCAGTGCCAGCTTGGTTTCCACGTCGTGGAAGATCACCTGCATGCCCAGCGATTCGGCCAGCACGCCGACCTGGGTGCCGATGTGGCCATAGCCGATGATGCCCAGGGTCTTGCCGCGCACTTCGTGGCTGCCGCTGGCCGACTTGGACCAGCCGCCGCGATGGCATTCAGCGTTCTTCTGCGGAATGCCGCGGGTCAGCATGATCGCCTCGGCGATCACCAGCTCGGCCACGCTGCGGGTGTTGGAGTACGGCGCGTTGAACACCGGGATGCCGGCCAGTTCGGCCGCGTCCAGGTCGACCTGGTTGGTGCCGATGCAGAAGCAGCCCACCGCGATCAGGCGCTTGGCCTCGGCCAGCACTTCGGCGCTGAGCTGGGTGCGCGAACGGATGCCGACGATGTGCGCCTCGGCGATGCGCGCCTTCAGTTCGTCCTCGGGCAGCGCCTTGGTGTGCGCTTCGATCTGGCTGTAGCCGGCGGCGCTGAACACCTCCACGGCGGTCTGGCTGACCCCCTCCAGCAACAGCACACGGATATCCTGCTTCGGGAACGAGGTCTTCTTCGGCGACATGGGGCGACACGGCCAGTGGGACAGGGGCTGACCACTATGCCAGATCGCAGCGACCATGGTGCAGTGCGCAATTGGTTGCATCCGTAGCTATCTGCACGGCTGCGGGGCTGGACGCTGGCGCGTGCCGCTGGCACGCTTGCCCGTTCTTCACGCACCGCGCTGGACCGTCATGACCGATTCCCGCATTGCCTCGCTGCAACAAGCCTGCCCCGGCCTGAAGCTGAAGACCGATCCGTCCGACCTGGAGCATTACGGGCGCGACTGGACCCGACGCTGGACGCCGGCGCCGCTGGCGATCGCACTGCCGGCCACGGTCGAGGAAGTGCAGGCGTTGATGCGCTGGAGCGCAGGCGAGGGCGTGGCCGTGGTGCCGTCCGGTGGCCGCACCGGCCTCTCGGGTGGCGCGGTGGCCGCCAACGGCGAGCTGGTGCTCAGCCTGGAACGGATGAACAAGGCACTGGCCTACGACGCGGTCGATCGCACCCTGGTGGTGCAGGCCGGCATGCCGCTGGAGGCCGTGCACAACGTCGCGCTGGATCACGGCCTGATCTACCCGGTGGATTTCGCCGCGCGCGGGTCCTGCTCGATCGGCGGCAACATCGCTACCAATGCCGGTGGCATCCGCGTGATCCGCTACGGCAACACCCGCGAGTGGATCGCCGGCCTGAAAGTGGTCACGGCTGATGGCGAGTTGCTGGAGCTCAACAAGGGCCTGATCAAGAACTCCAGCGGCTACGACTTCCGCCAGCTGATGATCGGCTCGGAAGGCACGCTGGGCGTGATCGTCGAAGCCACGGTGAAATTGACCGATCCGCCGCCGGCCAGCAATGTGATGCTGCTGGCCGTACCCAGCTTCGAGGTGCTGATGCAGGTATTCGCCGCGTTCCGCGCGCGCCTGCAGCTGCAGGCCTTCGAATTCTTCACCGACCGGGCGCTGGAGCACGTGCTGGCGCATGGCGCGCAGGCGCCGTTCGACGAAGTGCACCCGTATTACGTGGTGACCGAGTTCGCGGCCGGCGACGAGGCCCAGGAAGCGGCTGCGATGGCCGCGTTCGAGGACTGCATGGGCAATGGCTGGGTCAGCGATGGCGTGATCAGTGCCAGCGACGCGCAGGCCGCGCAGCTGTGGCGCCTGCGCGAAGGCATCACCGAATCGCTGGCGCGCTACAAGCCCTACAAGAACGACGTCTCGGTGCGAATCTCGGCGATGCCGGCGTTCCTGGCCGAGACCCAGGCATTGATCGGGCAGGCCTACCCGCACTTCGATGTGGTGTGGTTCGGCCACATCGGCGACGGCAATCTGCACATCAACGTGCTCAAGCCGGACGACACCAGTGACGCTGATTTCGTGGCGCAATGCGAGCACGTAACCAAGCTGCTGGCGCAGGTGCTGGCCCGCTTCGGCGGCAGCATCTCGGCCGAGCACGGCATCGGTCTGGTCAAGAAGGGCTACCTGGACAGCACCCGCGGCCCGGCCGAGATCGCGCTGATGAAGGCGGTCAAACGCGCGTTCGATCCCCAAGCGCGGCTGAATCCCGGCAAGCTGTTCGACGTTTGAGCCGGGCAAATCCTTCACGCACCCGTTACGCTCCACGCTTCCTAACAACCGGCTTCGAACCGATGACCCGTCCGCTTCTGCTGCTTGCCCTGCTGTCCCTGCCGCTGGCCGGCTTCGCTTCCAGCTTCGCCGGCACCTCGGCCGGCTCGGCCACCGGTGCGTCCTCCGGTTCCTCGGGCAGCAGCTCGGGCGATGACAAGGTGGTACTGGCTGCGCGCGACGATGCCGCCGCGTTCGTCGCCAGCGACGGCCAGATCCGTGGCGCTCGCCTGCAGGCGGCGCTTGTCCACCTGCGTGAGCAGAGCACTGCCGCACAGCAGCAGAGCGACCTGGAACTGGCCCGCGCGCTGCTGGCGCGTTGATCCCGCCTTCGGGTAGTGCCGGCCGCTGGCCGGCAACGCCATGACATCTGCACGGAACGCAGCCACGCACGGCGTGGCTCTACTGCTGATCGCTCATGTCGCGCACGCGGCTGATCGCCTGCAGCTCGATCCTGCGGGGTTGAGCCCTGCACAGCAGCAGGTGGCGACGCAGACCCTGGCCGACGTGCAGTCATTGTTGCCAGATGGCCTGCTGCGCGCCCTGCCGGCGCAGGTGCAGGTGCGCTGGAGTGATGGCCTTCCCGCCGAGGTGCATGGCCGCGCCTTCGCCAGCCGCATCACGTTGCGCCGCGATCTTCTGGATGACGGCATGCCCGGCGCCCGGCGCGCACGCCGCAGCGCGCTGGTACACGAACTGACCCATGTTGCCGACCGTACGGCGGCGAACTGGTCGCGCAGTATGCGCTGGCGTGATCTGGCCGGATGGCAGCGCAAGCCCTGGCATCTCGGCCGTGGCGACAACGACTTCCATGACCGCAGTCCGGATGCCTATGAGCTGAAGGACCCGGCCGAGTACCTGGCAGTGAACGCCGAGCATTTCGTGCTCGATGGCGAGTTCGCCTGCCGGCGCCCCGCGTTGGCGCAGTGGTACCAGGCTCACTTCGGAACACCGCCGTCGCTTCCACAGCCGCAGTGCGCTACGACGCTGCCCTTGCTCCAGGCCGAACCGGAAGAGGGTGCGGCGTCGTTGCTGCACCTCGACCCGGCACGCGTCTACGCGGTGGACTACCTGTTTGCCGAAGGCAGCGCGCAGCCGATGAGCCGCTGGGGCCACAGCATGCTGCGGCTGGTGATCTGCCGGCCGGGCCGTGCGCCGGGGCCGGACTGTCGCCTGGACCTGGAATACCACCGTGTGCTTTCGTTCCGTGCCTTCGTTGGTGACGTGCAGATTTCCAACTGGCGTGGCCTTACTGGTGGCTACCCGTCGCGACTGTTCGTGCTGCCGCTGCAGCAGGTTGTGGATGAGTACACCAAGGTCGAGCTGCGCGGGTTGCAGTCGCTGCCGTTGCAGTTGTCGCCCGGCGAGATCGCCAGCCTGCTCGAGCGCACTGCGCAGGTGCACTGGAGCTATGACGGGCGCTATTACTTCGTCAGCAACAACTGCGCGGTGGAAACCGCCAAGCTGCTGCAGGCGGGTGTGCCGCGGCTGGGCGAGGCCGGGCTGGCCCAGCTGAGTCCGCGTGGTTTGAAGCGTCGGCTGTCGCAGCTGCATGTGCTGGACGAGGGGGTACTGACGGACCGCGATGCAGCGCAGGCGCAGGGTTACTACTTCGCTTCGGCGCGCGACCACTACCAGCAGTTGTTCGGCGTGGCCGCAGCCCAGCTGGCATTGCCCGCACGCGATGTGCGCGGCTGGTTGAAGCTGCCTGCACGGCAACGGGCGCCGTGGCTGCTGAAGGGGGACCTGCGTGCCAGTGCCGGCCTGTTGCTGCTGGAACAGGCTGCGCAACGCCGCGCCGAACTGCGCGCGCGCGATGTGCTCAAGCGGCAGCTGCTGGCCGCACCGGACAGCGCTGAAACGCGCAGCCTGCGGGGGTTGCTGGAGCAGAGCGGGCAGTGGCTGCGCCCGGGGACGCTGCTGGCGGGCGGCGGCTACGGGTTGCCGCTGGCCGATGAGCAGGCGGTGCTGGCCGAAGCGGTTGCCACCGCCAGCGCACAGGCGGTGCCGGCCTGGCAGGCGCTGCGCGTACAGCTGCGTCAGCAGCTGCCGGAGAAGCAGCGCAACGAAATGGATGCGATCGACGCCAACCTCGCTGCGCTCGGTGCCCGCCTGCGGGAACAGGCAGCCACGCCGGCTATTGGCGCGGCAGCTCGATAACGAAACGGCTGCCACCAGCGTTGCCCGCCGTGCAGTAGACGCGGCCGCCGTGCGCGTCGGCGATGGCCTTGACCACCGCCAGGCCGAGCCCGCTACCGCCACCCTGGCGCGAACGCGAACCGTCGGCACGCATGAACGGAGAGAAGATGTCGGCGTGCAGCTCAGGGGCGATGCCCGGGCCCTCATCCTCGATCGCTACCTGCACATGGCCCGGTGTGTCATGCACGGCAATCCGCACCTTGCCCGGGCTGGCATAGCGGCGCGCGTTCTCCAGCAGCGCCAGCAGCGCCTGGCGCAGACGGGTCGGGTCGCAGTGCGCGTTGTGTTCTTCGCGGCTGGTTTCCAGCTCCAGCACGAAGCCGGCGGCGCGGAACTGGGGATCGACCAGGGTCATCACCGAATGCACTTCGGCCACCACGTCGGTACGTGCGCGGCGCACGTCCAGCCGCGCATTGTCGGACAGGCTCAGCACGCGCAGATCCTCGATCAGTCGTGACAGGCCCTCGACCTGGGCGAGCAGGCTGCGGAACTGTGATTCGTCCGGCTGGAAGACGCCCTCGGCCAGGCCCTGCAGGCGGCCGCGCAGGATCGTCACCGGAGTCCGCAGTTCATGGGCGATGGCTGCATGCCACATCGCACGCTCGCTCTCCACGTGCTGCAGCCGCCGCGCCATGGCATTGAAGTCCTCGACCAAGGTGGCCACTTCGCCCGGCGAGTTTTCCTCGACGCTGGCACGGGCACCGAGGTCGCCGCCCGCGAGCGCGCGCACGCTGTCCACCAGCGAATTCAACGGCGACAGGATGCGATGGGCAAGACGGAACGAGGCGGCGATGGCCAGCGCCAGGCCGGTCAGGATCACGCCGACCATCCATGCCAGTTCAGGGCCGGTCGGCAGCCAGCTTTCCGGCTCCTCGGTAGTGCCGGGGAAAAATTCGACCAGCACTGCATACAGCAGCCACGATGACAGGATCATCATCACGATGACGCCGATCACCATCAGCGACATCGAGACGATGATGTGGCGGCTGAGCCCGGAGCGGCGCAGGCGGGTCATCAGCGGTCGGCCATCAACCGGTAGCCGACGCCACGCACGCTGGCTGGCACATTGACCATGCCCACTTCATCCAGCTTGCGGCGCAGCTTGCTGACATGACTGTCGACCGTGCGCTCCAGCGCCTCGCTTTCCGGCAGGCATTCGTGCATCAGTTCGCTGCGGCTGAAGATGCGGGTCGGCGCCAGCGCCATGCAGTGCAGCAGCTTGAACTCGGTGAGCGTGAGCAGCACTTCGTGGCTGTAGCCTTCGCCTTCCACGTGTACGGCGTGGGTGGCCGAGTCGATCAGCAGCGGGCCCGCCCGCAGCGCGGTCGGGGCATCCACGCGCGAGGCGCGCAACGTACGCCGCAGCACGGCGCGCACGCGCGCCGCCACTTCGGCCGGATTGAATGGTTTGACCACGTAGTCATCAGCGCCCATGCGCAGTGCGGTCAGCTTGTCCAGGTCCTGGTCCAGTGCGGTCAGCATGATCACCGGCGTCTCGCCGCGCTGGCGCAGCTGGGTCAGCACGCTCCAGCCATCCAGCCGCGGCAGCTGCACGTCGAGCAGGACCAGGTCGGGGCGGGCGCTGCGATGCAGGTCCAGCGCGCTGTGGCCGTCGGCGGCGCGCAGCGTACGCAGTCCTTCGCGTTCCAGATAGGCGGTAAGAATGTCGGCGATCTCGGCCTCATCCTCGACGATCAGGACGAGGGCGGCGAGGGCAGGGGCGGCATGCATGCAGGGGCGGGGCCTTAAGGTGCTTGCCTCCATCGTATCTCCACAGTTCCTCCATCGAAACCCCATCATCGCCACGCACACTGGGTTCTTCAGAACCTATCAGCCGCCCGCGCGGCATTGTGCACAGCAATGAGAACCTTCAGGACTCCGGTCGCGTTGATCGCGGCCCTCGCCCTGGCCATGACGGCCTGCTCCACCCCCGAAGCCACGCCCGAAGCCGCACCCCGCGTGAGCGTGGTTACCGTCGGCCCGCAGGTGGTGCAGCGTGACGACGAACTGCCTGGCCGCGTGGCCGCCGTGCGCACCGCGCAGATCCGAGCGCAGGTGGGTGGCATCGTGCAGCGCCGGCTGTTTGACCAGGGCGCGGAAGTAGACGCCGGCCAGGCCCTGTTCCAGATCGATCCGGCGGCCTTCCGTGCCGATGTCGATTCGGCACTGGCCGCGCTGCAGCGCAGTGAGGCCGCCCTGGGCCGCAGTCGCGTGCAGTCGCAGCGCCTGCATGCACTGGCCGCGGCACAGGCCGTCAGCCAGCAGCATCGCGACGATGCCAGTGCCGAGTACGAACAGGCACGTGCCGCAGTCAACGAAGCGCGCGCGATCCTGGCCCGTCGCCAGCTCGACCTGCGCTATGCCACGGTCAGCGCGCCGATTGCCGGCCGCATCGATCAGGCGCTGGTGACCGAAGGCGCACTGGTCGGCGTGGCCGATGCCGAGCCGATGGCGGTGGTACAGCAGATCGACCAGGTCTACGTCGATGTGCGCCAGCCGGCGGCCCAGCTGGAATCGCTGCAGCGCAGTGCTGCCGGTGGTGGCGAGCTGCCGGTGACGATCATCGGTGCCGCCGGCAAGCCGCTGTCCGAGCGTGGCCAGATGCTGTTCTCCGGCATCAACGTCGATGCGCGTACCGGTGATGTGATCCTCCGCATCCTGGTCGACAACCCGCAGCGCCAGCTGCTGCCCGGCATGTATGTGCGCGCGAAAGTGCCGCGGGGTGCACCGGCCAGTGCGCTGACCGTGCCGCAGCAGGCCGTGCTGCGCAGCGCCGGTGGCCAGGCCTATGCCTGGGTGATCGGTGGCGATGGCAAGGCGGTGATCCGCACGCTGGAAGTCGACGGCAGCGTTGATCGCCAGTGGCTGGTGCGCACCGGTCTGAAGGCGGGCGAAAAGGTGGTGGTCGAGGGCCAGGAACGCCTGCAGGAAGGCGTGGTGGTCGATGCGCGCGATTGGCAGGTGCCGGTCGCCAGCGCCGGCGCGGTGCAGGCCGGCAGCAAGGGCTGAGCCTTTCCCGGGCCAGCCCCTCCAGGAAAATCCAACATGGCACGTTTCTTCATCGATCGCCCGGTGTTCGCCTGGGTGCTGGCGATCTTCATCATCCTGGCCGGCGTACTGGCGATTCCGCGCTTGGCCGTGGAGCGCTATCCGGCGGTCGCGCCGCCCAGTGTCAGCATCTATGCCAGCTACCCGGGTGCCAGCCCGCAGACGCTGAATGATGCGGTGGTCGGGCTGATCGAGCGCGAGCTGTCCAGCGTCAAGCACCTGCTGTACTTCGAATCGTCGGTGGACACCTCCGGCGAAGCCTCGATCACTGCGACCTTCAAGCCCGGTACCAACCCGGAGCTGGCGCAGGTGGACGTGCAGAACCGGATCAAGGCGATCGAGCCGCGCCTGCCGCGCAGCGTGCGCCAGAACGGCCTGTTCGTGGAGGCCGCCGATTCCGGCTTCCTGATGCTGGTCGGCCTGCGTTCGCCGGATGCCAGCGTCAGCGAGGCCGCACTGGGCGACTTCATGGCGCGCAACATCATCGAAGAGCTGCGCCGCATCGATGGCGTCGGCCGCGTGCAGCTGTTCGGTGCCGAACAGGCGATGCGCGTTTGGCTGGACCCGACCCGGTTGACCGGCTACGGCCTGACCATGGGCGATGTGGCCACCGCCATCGAGCAGCAGAACCTGGAGATCTCGCCGGGACGCATCGGTGATTCGCCGGGTGTTCCGGGCCAGCGCATCACCGTGCCGCTCAGCGCCGATGGGCAGCTGTCCACGCCGGAGCAGTTCGCAGCCATCGTGCTGCGCGCCGGGGCAGACGGTTCACGGGTGGTGCTGGGCGATGTCGCCCGCGTCGAACTGGGCGCGCAGAGCTATGCGTGGGGCACCCGTGAGGATGGCCACCCAGCGACCGCCGCCGGGGTGCAGTTGCGTCCTGGCGCGAACGCAGTGCGCACCGCGTCGGCGGTACGCGAGCGCATGGCCGAACTGGCGCCGCTGCTGCCGCGCGGCGTGGAGTCGAGCATTCCGTTCGACACCGCACCGATCGTGAAGATCTCGATCCAGAAGGTGGTGCAGACGCTGCTGGAGGCCATGCTGCTGGTGTTCGCGGTGATGTACCTGTTCCTGCAGAACTGGCGCTACACGCTGATTCCGGCGCTGGTCGCACCGATCGCGCTGCTCGGCACCTTCGCGGTGATGCTGGCACTGGGCTTCTCGATCAACGTGCTGACCATGTTCGGCATGGTGCTGGCGATCGGCATCATCGTCGACGACGCCATCGTGGTGGTCGAGGGCGTGGAACGGATCATGGCCGAGGAAGGACTGCCGCCGCGCGAGGCCACCATCAAGGCGATGCGCGAGCTGACCGGTGCGGTGATCGGCATCACCCTGGTGCTGACCGCCGTGTTCATTCCGATGGCGTTGGCCAGCGGCTCGGTGGGCGCGATCTACCGCCAGTTCACCGTGGCGATGGCGGTGTCGATCCTGTTCTCGGCGCTGCTGGCATTGAGCCTGACCCCGGCGCTGTGCGCGACCCTGCTGCGCCCGAATACCCATGGACACCATGGTCGTGGTGGGCTGTTCGGCGCCTTCAATCGTGGCTTCGAGGCGATGACCGGGCGCTACCAGCGTGGCGTGGCTTCGGTGCTGCAGCGCAGTGGGCGGGTGATGGGCGTGTTCGCCGCACTGGTAGTGGCACTGCTGCTGGGCCTGCACTGGTTGCCGGGTGCGTTCCTGCCGGAAGAAGACCAGGGCTATTTCATGACCTCGATCCAGCTGCCGGCCGAAGCCACCGCCGAGCGCACGCTGGCCGTGGTCGAAGCCTACGAGCGGCACGTGGCCTCGCGTCCGGGCATCGGCTCCAACCAGTCGATCCTCGGCTACAGCTTCTCCGGTTCCGGCCCGAGCGCGGCGCTGACCTACACCATGCTCAAGGACTGGAGCGAGCGTGCAGGCGCCACCGCGGCCGGCGAGGTGGAGGCCGCGCAGAAGGCGATGTCCACGATTGCCGAGGGCGAGGTGATGAGCGTGATGCCGCCGGCGATCGACAGCCTGGGCCGTTCGTCCGGGTTCTCGCTCGCCCTGCAGGCGCGTACCGGGCAGAGCCAGGCCGAACTGCGCGCGGCCCTGCAGCAGCTGCTGAAGCTGGCCGAGGCCAGCCCGCTGCTGTCCGAGGTGCATGCCGATGGCCTGCCAGCGGGTACCAGCGTGCGGCTGGATATCGACCGGGCCAAGGCCGAGGCGATGGGCGTGGGCTTCGAACACATCAGCAGCACGCTGTCGGCGGCAATGGGCTCGCAGTACGTCAATGATTTCCCCAACAAGGGCCGGTTGCAGCAGGTGATCCTGCAGGCCGATGCACCCCACCGGATGGAACTGGAGGACGTGCTGAAGCTGTACGTGCGCAACAGCGAGGGCGGCATGGTGGCGCTGTCCGAACTGGTGACCCCGCACTGGACCGAGGCGCCGCTGCAGCTGCAGCGCTATCTCGGCTTCCCGGCGCTGAATCTGTCCGGCGCCCCGGCCTCCGGCGTGTCGACCGGCCAGGCGATGGCGGAGATGGAGCGGTTGGCGGAGAAGCTGCCGTCTGGCTTCGCTCTGCAATGGACCAGCCAGTCGCTGCAGGAGCGTGAATCGGGCGCGCAGGCGCCGTGGCTGTTGCTGCTGTCGATGCTGGTGGTGTTCCTGGTGCTGGCGGCGCTGTACGAGAGCTGGTCGATTCCGCTGGCGGTGATGCTGGTGGTGCCGCTGGGCCTTCTCGGCGCGGTCGCCGCCGTGTTGTTGCGCGACATGCCCAACGACGTGTTCTTCAAGGTCGGCATGATCACGGTGATCGGGCTGTCGGCGAAGAACGCGATCCTCATCGTCGAGTTCGCACGCCAGCTGCAGCAGCAGGGCCGTGGCCTGGTCGAAGCGGCCTTGGAGGCGGCACGGCTGCGCCTGCGGCCGATCGTGATGACCTCGCTGGCGTTCGCGCTGGGCGTGGTGCCGCTGATGCTGGCGCAGGGCGCATCGAAGGAAACCCAGCAGGCGATCGGAACCGGCGTGTTCGGCGGCATGGTCAGTGCGACCGTGCTGGCGGTGTTCTTCGTACCGGTCTTCTATGTAGTAGTGCAGGGCGCGCGGCAGTGGATCGCGCAACGCCTGCGCAGGCGCCGGCCGATGCCGGAAGGATCCGTGGATGGAACGGGACATCGTTGAAGACCTGCATGAGCGGCAGCTGGCAGCGCTGGAACAGCGCCTGCGGCAGGCATTGCTGGATGACGACCACGATGCGCTGACCGCGCTGGTATCGCCGGCCTTGTTCATGATGGATGGGCAGGGCGGGCGCATGCTCGATCTGCCCTGGCTGGGCGACTGGCTGGCCGGGAACCTGCGGGTGAGCAGCCTGCAATCGTGCGCGGTGGAAACGCTGCTGTGCGGACGCCTGGCATTGTTGTCCAGTGACGTGCGCTTGTCGGTGCGCGGGCAGGGCC
This sequence comes from Stenotrophomonas sp. 28608_Sma, assembly GCF_056486185.1. Classification (NCBI taxonomy): domain Bacteria; kingdom Pseudomonadati; phylum Pseudomonadota; class Gammaproteobacteria; order Lysobacterales; family Lysobacteraceae; genus Stenotrophomonas; species Stenotrophomonas sp. 28608_Sma. Next base: position 2,238,127 of record NZ_CM151308.1, read on the forward strand.
AGGAGCGCGAGCTGAAACTGCGCCTGCTGCGGGTCTGGACCTGCAGTTCCGGCGACAGTGGCGCACAGTTGCTGTCGATGGCGGTGCTGGCCACGTGAGTGCGGTCAGGCCGCTTTCAGGCCCCGCTCACCGGCAGGTGGTAGGGTCGAAGATCTCTGTAGTGTCGACAAGGAGTCGAGCCATGCGTGTAGTCCCCAGTCTGTTGGCAGCCTCCCTCGGGTTGGTGCTGGCCGCGTGCCAGCCGGCACAGCCGCCCGCCGCAGGCGGCAATGACACCCTGCCTGCCACGCCGCAGCCGAGCGCCAGCAGCGAAGGTGGCAGCGAGACGACGTACCAGTGCGGTGATCTGAGCGTGCGCGCGACCTTCAATGGCGAGGATGCGGCCACGGTGGTGATCGGCGAACGCACCTTCGCCATGAGCTCCGAGCGTGCGGCGTCGGGTGCCAAGTACGGCGATGGCAAGGGCAACAGCTTCTGGACCAAGGGCAGCGATGACGGCCTGTTGAGCCTGAAGGGCGAAGCCGATCGCGAGTGCCATGCGGTCGAAGCCACCGAAGGCGATGGCAGTGCCGGCAATGCCGCGTTCCGTGCCACCGGCAATGAACCCGGCTGGCTCGCGGTCGTAGATGGCGACACGCCGGGCCTGCGGGTGGAAGTCGATTACGGCGAGCGCCGCTTCGACGTGGCCAAACCCACCGAAGGTGCCGATGGATGGAGCGGCAAGGCGTCCGATGGCACCGACGTCAAGCTCAGCTTCCAGCGCACGACCTGCCAGGACGACATGAGTGGCGAGGCGTTCGAGGCCAGGGTGAACCTGACCATCGGCACCCGCCAGTATCACGGCTGCGGCAACTTCGGCGCGAAGCAGCCGTAAGCCATCTGTAGAGCCGAGCCCACGCTCGGCTCTACATCATCGAGGGGTCAGCCCTCGCAGGGCTTCAGGTCGAGATCGAAGTCCAGGTCATAGCGGCCGTTGATCCCGATCAGCGCTGCGCGGACAGCGCAGTCACCGCGATGACGCGCGACCAGATCGGTGAAGATCTTCTCGCGGCCCTCGCAGTACTTCGCGCTGGCCTCTTCCAGTTCGCGGCGACGCTCGTCGTCGTACGGCTCTTCGCCGGCGAAATGCTGGCAGGTGTTCTCGCGCGCGAGGAAGGCCTGCACGTCGGCCGGCATCGCGCAGTAGATGCGCACGTCGTCGACGTCATACACATCCTCCGGGACCGGACAGCCTGCGGCTGCACGTACCTTGTCCAGGTCCTCATCGCCCGAGGGCTGCTCGGTAGCGGGCTCCGCTTCGGCGATGGCCTCCACGGCGGCCGGTGCCTCCACCGCTGGTGCGGCGGTCACGGCCGGTTCGGCTGGCGTGGCGTCGGCAGCATTGTCCGCTGCCTGCGGCGAGCACGCCGCAAGCAGGGACAGACAACCGATCAGCGCAAGGCGCTTAGTCGGCACGGCCCGCGAATTCGCCGGTGGCGGTGTTCACCAGCACGCGCTCGCCGTTGACGATGTACTCCGGCACCATGATTTCGATGCCGGTGTTGAGCTTGGCCGGCTTCGGGCGCTTGGTGGCGGTGCCGCCCTTCAGTTCCGGCGGGGTTTCAATCACTTCCAGCACCACCGAGGCCGGCAGCTGGATCGCCACCGGCTGCTCGTCGATCACCTGCACGTAGATGCCGGTCAGGCCGTCGGTGATGTAGCCGGCGTCGTCGCCGATCACGTCCGCGTCCAGGGTGTACGGGGTGTAGTCCTCGTCATCGAGGAACACGAACGCATCGCCGTCCTTGTACGAATAGGTGGACTGGCGGCGCAGCAGTTCGACCTCGACCAGGTTGTCGTCGGCATCGAAGCTGGCATCGAGCTTGTTGCCGCCCGGCACGCTGTACATGATGAAGCGGAAGCGGACGTTGCCGCCGCGACCCTGCGGCGAGCTGCGCTCGATGTCGCGGATCTGGTACACGCCGTTGTTGTACTCGACGACGTTGCCCTTCTTGATGTCGTTGGCTTTCATGGTGATCTAGGTCGTTGGGGGAGGGCGCCGTCCCGGCGCCCGGGGGGAATCACTTCGGAGCGAGGCGGGTAGCGCCGTCCAGGCGGATGGTCTCGCCATTGAGGTAGGTGTTGCCGAGGATGAAGCCGACCAGGCTGGCGAAGTCTTCCGGCTTGCCCAGGCGCGACGGGAACGGGATCGACGCGGCCAGCGACTGCTGCACCGCCTCGGGCATGCCATCGACCATCGGCGTCCAGAACACGCCCGGGGCGATGGTGTTGACGCGGATGCCGAAGCGCGACAGTTCGCGCGCCATCGGCAGCGTCATCGACACCACGCCGCCCTTGCTGGCGGCGTACGCGGCCTGGCCGATCTGGCCTTCGTAGGCGGCGATGCTGGCGGTATTGATGATCACGCCGCGCTCGCCGTCGGTGCCGGCTTCGTTGTGCTGCATGCGGTTGGCCGCGGCCTTTGCAACGTTGAAGCTACCGACCAGGTTGACCATCACCGTGCCCTGGAAGCCGGCCAGCGGCATCGGGCCTTCTTTGCCCAGCACGCGGCCGGCGCCGAGGATGCCGGCGCAGTTCATCGCCACGTTCAGGCCGCCGAGGAAATCGTGGGCCTGGTCGATGGCTGCCGAGACGGCCGCTTCATCACTGACGTTGACGTTGAAGTAGCGGGCCTTGTCGGCACCCAGCCCGGCAACGGCAGCAGCACCCTTGTCGTCGTTGAGGTCGAACAGGGCCACCTTGCCGCCCTGGGCGACGAGGTGCTGGGCCACGGCCAGGCCGAGGCCGGAGACGCCGCCAGTGATCACGGCACGTACGGAAGACAGCTGCATTGCACGGTCCTGCAGGTTCGAGAACCGCCGATTCTAACGGAAGCCGCGACCGCCGCTGTTGTGCACTGCGCCGCCGCTGCAGGGCGGCGCAGCGCGGCGGTCAGCCGGCGGCGGCCAGTGCCTGGCCGGTGCGGCTGGCGGTGGCGCGGCCGAGCAGGCCGGCCAGCCAGCGGCCGGTCTCGGCCAGTGCCGGCAGGTCCACGCCGCTGTCCAGGCCCAGGCCCTGCAGCAGGTAGACCACGTCCTCGCTGGCGACATTGCCGCTGGCGCCCTTGGCATACGGGCAGCCACCGGCGCCAGACACCGCGCTGTCGACCACGCGCACGCCTTCTTCCAGGCAGGTGGCGATGTTGGCGATGGCCTGGCCATAGGTGTCGTGGAAGTGCACGGCCAGTGCCGCCATCGGAATCTCGGCGGCAACCGCCTGCAGCATCGCCCGCGCCTTGCGCGGGGTGCCGACGCCGATGGTGTCGCCCAGCGAGATTTCGTAACAGCCCATCTGGTGCAGGGCACGCGCCACCCGCACCACGTCGGCCAGTGGCACCTCGCCCTGGTAGGGGCAGCCGAGCACGGTGGAGACATAGCCGCGCACGCGCACGCCATCGGCGGCGGCGCGGCGCAGGATCGGCTCGAACCGGGCCAGCGATTCGTCGATGCCGGCATTGGTGTTGGTGCGGTTGAACGCCTCGGACGCTGCGGTGAACACCGCCACTTCCTCCACGCCCACCGCACGGGCGCGGTCGTAGCCCTGTTCGTTCGGCACCAGTACCGGGTAGTGGATGCCGGGCCGGCGCTGGATGCCGGCGTAGACCTCGGCGGCATCGGCCAGCTGCGGGATCCACTTCGGGCTGACGAAGCTGGTCGCCTCGATGCTGCGCAGGCCGGTGCCCGACAGGCGGTTGATCAGTTCGATCTTGTCGGCGGTGGACACCGACTGCTTTTCGTTCTGCAGACCGTCACGCGGGCCGACCTCGACGATGCGGACGTAGTCGCTCATGCGGCCACCTCGTCGGCAGGGCGGTGGCATACCGCCTCGATGTTGTTGCCATCCGGGTCGAGCACGAAGGCGCCGTAGTAGTCGGGGTGGTACCACGGGCGCAGGCCCGGCGTGCCGTTGTCGCGACCGCCGGCGGCGAGGGCAGCGGCATGGAAGGCGTCCACCTGGGTGCGGCTGGTGCAGGCGAAGGCCACGTGCACACCGTGGCTGGCGGTGCCGCCATTGCCGAGCCAGAAGAACGGCTTGCCCTCGCTGCCGAAGCCGATGTGGTCGTGCGCGCCGGTCTGTTCGGCGGTGACTTCCATCACCACGCCGATCTGCAGCGGCGCCAGCGCCTGCAGGAAGAAGGTCTTGCTGCGCGCCAGGTCGGCGCTGGTCAAACCAAGATGATCGAGCATGTTCAGGCTTCCGTGACCCAGTGGGGCGCGCGCTTGTCGAGGAAGGCGCCCAGGCCTTCCTGGCCCTCGGCGGACACCCGCAGGCGCGCGATCAGGGCGGCATTATCGCGATCCAGGGCGTCGCGGTCATGGCTGTCACGCACCTGCCGCACCAGCTGCTTGGCGCTGGAAGAAGCGATCGGGCCGGCCTTGTCGAGCAGGGCCAGCTGGCGCTGCACGGCCTCGTCCAGGCGCTCGGGCTCGACCAGCTGGTGGACCAGGCCGATGCGCAGTGCGGTATCGGCATCGAAGTGCTCGCCGGTGGCGAACCAGCGACGGGCCTGGCGCGGGCCGATGGCCTCGATCACGTAGGGCGAGATCACCGCTGGCAGCAGGCCGAGGCGGCTTTCGGTCAGGCCGAAGCGGGCCGCGGTGCTGGCGATGGCGATGTCGCAGCAGGCGACCAGGCCGACGCCGCCACCGAAGGCCGCGCCGTGGACCCGGGCCAGGGTCGGCTTGGGCAGCTCGTCCAGGGTGCGCATCAGCCGCGCCAGGGCCAGCGAGTCCTCGCGGTTGTCGGCCTCGCTGGCGGCGGCCATGCCACGCATCCACTGCATGTCGGCGCCGGCCGAGAAGGAGGCGCCGTGGCCGGCCACCACTACCGCGCGCACCGCGTCGTCGCGTCCGGCGGCTTCGAGGGCGGCGGTCAGCCGCGCTATCAAGCCGGCGTCAAAGGCATTGTGCAGCTCGGGCCGGTTCAGCCAGAGGGTGAGGACGGCGCCGCTGCGCTCGATCTGCAAAGCATCGTTCATGGGATTCCAGGGTCACTCCATACCTGTATGGATCATAGCGGGCCATTGGTCATGGGCCATGACGCGACGCGGGAATGTTAGAATCGAGAACCATTTACATCCAGCAGAGAATGCGCTAGATGACGCTGTCCGAACTGCCGCTGCACGCCTCGGCCGTGGTCGAGTCCGTGCAGGACCTCCATGCCAACGATGCCATCGCCCGTCGCCTGCGCGAGCTGGGTTTCGTGAAGGGCGAGGAAGTGCGCCTGGTGGCCAAGGGCCCGGTCGGTGGCGAGCCGCTGCTGGTGCAGGTCGGGTTCACCCGGTTTGCGCTGCGTATCAGTGAAGCCAAGCGCGTCGTGGTCGACGCCAACCGCCAGGAGCGTCGCGCATGACCGCTGCAACTTCTACCGCGCCCCTGCGCATTGCGCTGGTCGGTAACCCCAACAGCGGCAAGACCGCGCTGTTCAACCAGCTGACCGGCAGCCGGCAGAAGGTTGCCAACTACACCGGCGTCACCGTCGAGCGCAAGGAAGGTCGCCTGCGCGCGCCGTCCGGTCGCGAGTTCGCCGTACTCGATCTGCCCGGTGCCTACAGCCTGCACCCGGCCAGCCTGGACGAGGCGATCACCCGTGACCTGTGCCGGGGCTTCTACCCGGGCGAGGCTGCACCGGATGTGCTGCTGTGCGTGATCGACGCCACCAACCTGCGCCTGCACCTGCGCTTCGCGCTGGAACTGCGCGAGCTGGGCAAGCCGATGGTGGTTGCGCTGAACATGGTCGATGCGGCCCAGCGCCGTGGCATCCAGGTGGACGTGGCCGCGCTGGAGCGCGAGCTGGGCGTGCCGGTGGTGGAAACCGTGGCGGTGCGCAAGCAGGGCGCCAAAGCCCTGGTCGAGCGCCTCGATGCGATGGTGCCGCACCTGGATGCGCCGGTGCCGGGCCCGGAAGGTGGCATCGACTACCACGCCAAGGTGCGCGAGATCCTGTCAGTGGCCGTGCGCATGCCGGCGCGGACCGCCAAGGTCGACGACGCGCTGGACCGCTGGCTGCTGCACCCGGTGTTCGGCCTGATCAGCCTGGCGGTGGTGATGTTCCTGATCTTCCAGGCGGTGTATGCCTGGGCGACACCGTTGATGGACGGCATCGAGGCCGGTTTCGCCTGGCTTGGTGCGTTTGTTGGCAGCGTGCTGCCGGAAGGCCCGCTGGCCAGCCTGCTGACTGACGGCATCATCGCCGGTGTGGGTGGCGTGGTGGTGTTCCTGCCGCAGATCCTGATCCTGTTCTTCTTCATCCTGGTGCTGGAGGAATCCGGCTACCTGCCGCGTGCGGCGTTCCTGCTCGACCGCATGATGGCCGCCGCCGGCCTGTCCGGCCGCTCGTTCATCCCGCTGCTGTCCAGCTTCGCCTGCGCGGTGCCGGGCATCATGTCCACGCGCAGCATCCAGGACCCGCGTGACCGCCTGGCCACGATCCTGGTCGCGCCGCTGATGACCTGCTCGGCACGCCTGCCGGTGTATGCGCTGCTGATTGGCGCGTTCATCCCGCAGAAGACGGTGTGGGGCGTGTTCAACCAGCAGGGCCTGGTGCTGTTCGGCCTGTATGCGGCGGGCATCCTCAGTGCGCTGGCGATGTCGTGGATCATGAAGAAGTGGCGCCGCGACAAGAGCGAGCACCCGCTGATGCTGGAGCTGCCGTCATACCGCCTGCCGCACGTGCGCGACCTGGCGGTCGGCCTGTACGAGCGCGGCATGATCTTCCTCAAGCGTGTCGGCGGCATCATCCTGGCGCTGACCATCCTGCTGTGGGTGCTGCTGTCGTTCCCGGCGGCTCCGGCCGGCGCCACCATGCCGGCCATCGATTACAGCTATGCGGGCCAGATCGGCCATGCGATGGCGGTGTTCTTCGCGCCGCTGGGCTTCAACTGGCAGATCTGCATCGCGCTGATTCCGGGCCTGGCCGCGCGCGAAGTGGCGGTGTCCTCGCTGGCGACCGTGTACGCGCTGTCCGCAGCCGATGACGATGCCGCCAGCCAGGCACTGACCCCGCTGATCAGCGACGGCTGGTCGCTGGCCACCGCGCTGTCGCTGCTGGTCTGGTACATCTACGCCCCGATGTGCATCTCGACGCTGGCCACCATCAAGCGCGAGACCAATTCGTGGAAGACGATGGCCTTCTCGGCGTTCTACCTGTTTGCTGCGGCCTACGTGGCGGCGCTGATCACCTACCAGGTGACCAAGGCGCTGGGAGGCGGCTGATGGATACCGGCCTGCTGATCCAGTACCTGATCATCGCGGTGGCCGTACTGGTCAGTGCCTGGGTGGTGTTGAAGAAGCAGTTCCCCGGCGCCGTGCGCAAGCTGCGCGGGGCGCTGGCGCTGGCCCTGCTGAAGCCGGGCCGCGCTGCCTGGCTGCAGGCGCTGGGGCGGAAGATCGCACGGCCGGTGAGCGGAGGCGGTGGCGCCTGTGGCGGTTGCGACAGCTGCGGGCCGACGCCGCCCAAACAGCACTGAATGTGTCCTGGTAGGTGCGAACCTTGGTTCGCACACTCCTGGAGTCCATCCACGCATGGCGTGGATCTACTAGACCTCTCTGCGGATGATCGCCCGGAAGTTCCCGTCCTGATTCAACCGCCGCACCGACTCGCGGTTTCCATGGGTTGCCGCGAAGCCCGCCACGTCGGCAAGGGCATCGAGCAGCAGGCATTTCATCCCATCGCGATTGCCGGCCTCCAGCAGATCATCCAGATCCTGCTGGATGAAAGCCCGGCGCAGGCCGGGCGTCTCTTCGATCCGCCAGTCGACATGGGGCGTGGGAATGCTGGAGCGGTACCGGAAAGCCGTTTCAAGATCGTCAGGCGCAAGGGGATGCTCGAGCAGTTCTGGAAAGTAGAGCCCAGCATTCACATAGAAGCCCCGGCTTTCGCTGGCGCGCTGGTGATTCACGACAAGCAGGGCGGCATCCAGCAAGCGGTAGCGGGTCGTCGACGTGCCGGAAAAGCCGGTCTTCCTGGCGCACTTGCTGAAGACAGTCGAGGATTTCATGGGCGTTGCCTGGGCCGGAAGAGGGCCCTCAGCCTTGAGGCACGGTGCCTGGCGGTCAATTGGCAAACGCGACACATGGAACGTGGCCGGCATTTCATCCACGCATGGCTTGGATCTACCTGGCGCGTGAACCCAGCTCTGCTGCCAACGCCAGCCACTTGCTGCGTTGTGCTGGGGTACTGCTGCGCACCGCACCGAGACGGCTGACACGCACCGGGCGGATGCCGCAGAATTCCAGGAGGGGGGCGCGGATCTGGGTGATGCCCGGGTCGCGGTAGATCCAGCGGTAGTACCAGGGCGGCGTATCCAGCGTGGTGATCACCCGCGCGCTGCGCCCGGCCAGCAGCCGGTCCCACCACACCGAATCGCGCCGGTAGCGGAAGGCGTACCCCGACAACAGCACGCGATCGAAGAAGCCCTTCAGCAGCGCCGGCATCGCACCCCACCAGGTGGGATAGACCAGCACCAGGTGATCGCAGGCCTCGATCGCTTCCGCCGCGTCCTGCAGGTCGGCTTCCAGCGGCTGGATCTGGCGGTAGCCACGCCGCAGCACCGGATCGAACTCGAGTTCACCCAATGCGATCAAGCGCACCCAGTGGCCGGCATTCTCGGCGGCGGTGGCGTAGCGCTGGGCGAGGGCGCCGCACAGGCTGTCGCGGTCGGGATGGCCGAGCAGGATCAGGATGGAACGGGACACGGCAACCTCGGGCAATGGAAAGTGCGCGAGGTTGGGCTATGCCCCAGGGGCAGAGTCAAACGCCGGTGGTGCAGCTGCTGGGTTGCAGGATGCAGTCAGTACTGCCGGAGTGCAGCCATTGCTGAAGTTCGTCGCTGACCTGTTGCAGGTCGAGCTCGACCTGCGCCAGCCGTGCCCGTTCGCTGGCAACGCGGCTGCGCTGCTGTTCCAGCAAGGCCAGTACCGCTGGCCAGTCGAGCTGTCCATCGCGACCCTGCAGGCGCGAGATCGCGGCCAGGGTGATGCCCAACCGCAGCGCCTGAAGGATCAATTGCACCCAGGCCACGTCCTGTCCGCTGTAGTCGCGATAGCGGTTCAGGCGCGGCACGGGCGGCAGTAGGCCGCGCGCCTCGTACAAGCGGATGGCCTTGGCGCTGGCACCGGTGAGGCGGCTGACCTCGGAGATGCGCATCGGCTCAGTTCCGCACCAGCCCGCCGTCGACCACCAGGTTCTGGCCGGTCACCGCGCGCGACCACGGGCTGGCGAAGAACAGCGCCGCATCGGCGAACTCGGCCGGGGTGGTGACGCTGCGCAGCGGGGTGTTGGCGGCGATGTAGTCGAATACCGCTTCGGGCGTGGCGGCGCTGGCATCGGTGGTGCGCAGCAGGCCGCCGGACAGCATGTTCACGGTGATGCCGTGCGGGCCGAGGTCGCCTGCCAGGGTGCGGGTCAGCGACAGCAGCGCGGCCTTGGCGGCAGTGTAGTCGTGATAGGGCACCACCGGATTCTGGAACAGGTTGGTGCCGATGTTGATGACGCGACCGAAACGGCGCGCCTGCATGCCGGGCAGGGCGGCCTGCACGGTGTTCAGTGCGCCACGCACGCTGCCCTCGAATTGCGCCTGGAAGGCCGGCCAGCCGATTTCCGCGGCGCCGTCGCGGGCATCGCCATTGAACGAGAAAGCGGCCAGCGCGTTGTTGACCACGGTGGTGACACCTTGGCCGAAGTGGGCCAGTGCGTGCTGCAGCATCGCATCGACCTGGGCGCGGTCGGTGACGTCGGCCGGCAGCGCGATCGCCTGTCCGCCCAGCTCAGTGGCCAGCGTACGTGCGGCGGCTTCGCTGCAGTGGTAGTTGATGATGACGCGGGCGCCCTGGGTGGCGAAGGCGCGGGCGATGTGCTTGCCAAGGCCGCGGCCGGCGCCAGTGACCAGCACCAGCTGTTCGCTGATCTGCATGAAGGAGCTGCCATCCATTGCATGAAAGGGCATGCAGCGTAGCAGCGATGGCGCTTGCCGGAGCGGGCGTGCTGCCGCTAGCCTGCAGGCATGAACCAGACTCCCCTGCGATTGCTCATTCACGGTGCCTCCGGGCGCATGGGCCAGGCCCTGCTGCGGCTGGCCGCCGAACATCCCGAAACCCTGCAGATCGTGGCTGCGGTAACCGGCCGTGCGCCGACCCAGCGCGTGGTCGACGGCGTGCCGTTCTTCGGCGCCAGCGAACTGCCTGGCGCGCCGGTGTTCGATGTGGCGATCGACTTCAGCCTGCCGGAGGGCTTCGACCCGATGCTGGCGCTATGCGTGGAGCGGGGTGCGGGCCTGGTCTCGGGCACTACTGGCATCTCCAGCACACAGCGGCAGGCGCTGGAGGCCGCGGCGGCGTCCATCCCGCTGGTCTGGGCGTCGAATTTCAGCCTGGGCGTGGCGGTACTGGACGAGCTGGTCGAGCGCGCGGCGCAGGCGCTGGCCGGCTGGGACTGCGACATCGTCGAATCGCACCACACGCAGAAGAAGGACGCGCCGTCGGGTACCGCGCTGACCCTGGGCGCGGCCGGGCAGCGGGGTGGGGCGGAGCCGCATTACGCCAGCCTGCGTGCCGGTGACATCGTCGGCGAGCATCTGGTGCAGTTCACCGGCCTGGGTGAGCGCATCGAGCTGGTGCACCGGGCCACCAACCGCGACATCTTCGCCAGAGGCGCGCTGTTCGCCGCCCGCCAGCTGCAGGGCCGCGCCCCGGGCAGCTACCGGGTGCGGGACCTGCTGGACGGCCCCCGGTAACGGTCCAGGCCGATGGTAGATGCCAACCTTGGTTGGCAGGCTTTCCGGGAAGCGCCAACCAAGGTTGGCGTCTACCAGGGTCATGGCGGCCCGCATACGCCGCCGGATTGAAATGAATGCGCAATCGCCTGTTCATGAAGTGCGATAACCGCTGGCGCGAGCGCCCCGGCAGCGCTACAATTCGCACTCGCCGAATCACGAAAGCCGGACCGGTCCCAGACCGCACGTCCGCGCTTTTTTGCAACCGGATTTCCGTGAAGCGCAGGCGTGACTTCGGCAGCCCCCTCGGTAGCCAAAGTGAGATTCCCGTGACCCAAGCCGCAATCCTCGTCCTCGAAGACGGCACCGTATTCGAGGGCGAATCCGTAGGCGCGCCCGGCCTGTCCGTCGGTGAGGTGGTGTTCAACACCGCCATGACCGGCTACCAGGAAGTGCTGACCGACCCGTCCTACGCCCGGCAGATGGTCACGCTGACCTATCCGCATATCGGTAACACCGGCATGACCGACCAGGACAATGAAGCGTCCAAGGTGTGGTCGGCCGGCCTGATCGTGCGCGATGTTCCCCGCCGTCCCAGCAACTGGCGCAGCCAGGTGTCGCTGCAGGACTGGCTGATCCAGCGTGGCGTGGTCGCCATCGCCGGCATCGACACCCGCAAGCTGACCCGCATCCTGCGCGAGAAGGGCGCGCAGAACGGTGCGCTGATGGCCGGTGACATCGACGTGGAAAAGGCACTGGAAGCTGCCCGCAAGTTCCCGGGGCTGAAGGGCATGGATCTGGCCAAGGTCGTCACTACCGAGAAGACCTACACTTGGACCGAGGGCCAGCTGGACCTGGATGCCAATGCCTTCGTCAGCGTGCCGGCCAAGTACAAGGTCGTGGCCTACGATTTCGGCGTGAAGACCAACATCCTGCGCATGCTGGCCGAGCGCGGCTGCGAAGTGACCGTGGTGCCGGCGCAGACCCCGGCCGCCGAAGTGCTGGCGCTGAAGCCGGACGGCGTGTTCCTGTCCAACGGCCCGGGTGACCCGGAACCGTGCGACTACGCCATCGAAGCGATCAAGACCTTCATCGACGTGAAGATCCCGACCTTCGGCATCTGCCTGGGCCACCAGCTGCTGGGCCTGGCCTCGGGCGCGCAGACCATGAAGATGGGCCATGGCCACCACGGTGCCAACCACCCGGTGCAGGACCTGGACAGCGGCCGGGTGATGATCACCTCGCAGAACCACGGTTTCGCGATCGATGAAGCGACCCTGCCGCCGACCCTGCGCGTGACCCACCGCTCGCTGTTCGATGGCACCAACCAGGGCGTGGCCCGCACCGACGTGCCGGCGTTCTCGTTCCAGGGCCACCCGGAAGCGTCGCCGGGCCCGACCGATGTCGGTCCGCTGTTCGACCGCTTCGTGGTGCTGATGGAGCAGGCCAAGGCGTGATCAGTACGCCGCCGGCCCCCCGGTGGCGTCGCGATGGACCGTAAACCCCGCAACGCTGCTGCCGCTGGCGCGGCGCTGCGGATCAAGATTCCTGATCGACAGCGTGCGATCACCCCCCTTGTCACGCTGTACTGACTTAGAGAAGAAAATGCCCAAGCGCACTGACCTCAAGACCATCCTCATCATCGGTGCTGGCCCGATCGTCATCGGCCAGGCCTGCGAGTTCGACTACTCCGGCGCCCAGGCCTGCAAGGCCCTGCGTGACGAGGGTTACCGCGTGGTGCTGGTCAACAGCAACCCGGCCACGATCATGACCGACCCAGAGATGGCCGACGCCGTCTACATCGAGCCGATCAACTGGCAGACGGTCGAGAAGATCATCGCCAAGGAAAAGCCCGATGCACTGCTGCCGACCATGGGTGGCCAGACCGCGCTGAACTGCGCGCTGGACCTGGCCGACAACGGCGTACTGGAGAAGTACAACGTCGAGCTGATCGGCGCCAAACGCGAAGCGATCCGCATGGCCGAAGACCGCGAGCTGTTCCGCGTCGCCATGGGTGAGATCGGCCTGGAATGCCCGACCGCCGCCGTCGCCCATACCCTGGACGAAGCGCTGGAGATCCAGACCCGCGTCGGCTACCCGACCATCATCCGCCCCAGCTTCACCCTGGGCGGCAGCGGTGGCGGCATCGCCTACAACCGCGAAGAGCTGGTCGAGATCGTCAGCCGCGGCCTGGAACTGTCGCCGACCACCGAAGTGCTGGTGGAAGAGTCGGTGCTGGGCTGGAAGGAGTTCGAGATGGAAGTGGTCCGCGATACCGCGGACAACTGCATCATCGTCTGCTCGATCGAGAACCTGGACCCGATGGGCGTGCACACCGGTGACTCGATCACCGTGGCGCCGGCGCAGACCCTGACCGACAAGGAGTACCAGCGCCTGCGCGATGCCTCCATCGCCGTGCTGCGCAAGATCGGCGTCGATACCGGTGGCTCGAACGTGCAGTTCGGCATCAACCCGAAGACCGGCCGCGTGGTCGTCATCGAGATGAACCCGCGCGTGTCGCGTTCCTCGGCGCTGGCCTCCAAGGCCACCGGCTTCCCGATCGCCAAGGTCGCCGCCAAGCTGGCCGTGGGTTACACCCTGGACGAACTGAAGAACGAAATCACCGGTGGCCTGACCCCGGCCTCGTTCGAGCCGTCGATCGACTACGTCGTCACCAAGATCCCGCGTTTCGCCTTCGAGAAGTTCCCGGCCGCCGATGCCCGCCTGACCACCCAGATGAAGTCGGTGGGCGAGGTGATGGCAATGGGCCGTACCTTCCAGGAGTCGGTGCAGAAGGCGCTGCGTGGCCTGGAAACCGGCAAGGTCGGCTTCGACCCGACCGGCCTGGACCTGAGCAATGAAGAAGACCTGCAGACCCTGCGCCGCGAGCTGAAGGCCCCGGGCCCGGAGCGCCTGTTCTTCGTCGCCGATGCGTTCCGTGCCGGCATGAGCGTGGAAGAGATCTACGCACTGTCGTTCATCGATCACTGGTTCCTGGACCAGATCGAGGAAATCATCGCGGCCGAAGCCGAAGTCGCTGCCGGTGGCATCGACGCGCTGGACGCCGCCCGCCTGCGCAAGCTGAAGCGCGCTGGCTTCTCCGACGCACGCCTGGCGCAGCTGACTGGTACCAACGAAGCCGCCATCCGCGCGCTGCGTCGTGCGCACAAGGTGCGCCCGGTCTACAAGCGCGTGGATTCCTGCGCCGGTGAGTTCTCCACCGGCACCGCCTACCTGTACTCGACCTACGAGGACGAGTGCGAGGCCGCGCCGAGCAACCGCGACAAGATCATGATCCTGGGTGGTGGCCCGAACCGCATCGGCCAGGGCATCGAGTTCGACTACTGCTGCGTGCACGCGGCACTGGCGCTGCGCGAGGATGGCTATGAAACCATCATGGTCAACTGCAACCCGGAAACCGTGTCGACCGACTACGACACCTCCGACCGCCTGTACTTCGAACCGCTGACCCTGGAAGACGTGCTGGAAATCGTCGAACTGGAACAGCCGAAGGGCGTGATCGTGCAGTACGGCGGCCAGACCCCGCTGAAGCTGGCGCGCGCGCTGGAAGCCAACGGCGTGCCGGTGATCGGCACCAGCCCGGACTCCATCGACCTGGCCGAAGACCGTGAGCGCTTCCAGCAGCTGGTCGACAAGCTGGGCCTGAAGCAGCCGCCGAACCGCATCGCCCGCAACGACCAGGAAGCCCTGCTGCTGGCCCGCGAGATCGGCTACCCGCTGGTGGTGCGCCCGAGCTACGTGCTGGGCGGCCGTGCGATGGAGATCGTCTACGGCGAAGCCGACCTGGCCCGCTACGTGCGCGACGCGGTGAAGGTGTCCAACGATTCGCCGGTGCTGCTGGACCGCTTCCTCGACAACGCCGTGGAGTGCGACGTCGACATCATTGCCGATGCCCAGGGCAACGTCCTGATCGGCGGCGTGATGGAGCACATCGAAGAAGCCGGCGTGCACTCGGGCGATTCTTCGTGCTCGCTGCCGCCGTACTCGCTGTCGGCTGAAACCCAGGCCGAGCTGCGTCGCCAGGTGGTGGAACTGGCCAAGGCCCTGAACGTGGTCGGCCTGATGAACACCCAGTTCGCGATCCAGACCAGCGATGAAGGTGCCGACACCATCTACCTGCTGGAAGTGAACCCGCGTGCCTCGCGCACCGTGCCGTTCGTGTCCAAGGCCACCGGCATGCCGCTGGCCAAGATCGCCGCCCGTTGCATGGCTGGCAAGAGCCTGGCCGAGCAGGGCGCGACCAAGGAAATCGTGCCGGACTACTACTCGGTGAAGGAGGCGATCTTCCCGTTCGCCAAGTTCCAGGGCGTCGACCCGATCCTCGGGCCGGAGATGCGCTCCACCGGTGAGGTGATGGGCGTCGGCCGCACCTTCAACGCCGCCTTCGCGCGTGCGCAGGAAGCCGGTGGCATCAAGGCACCGCCGGTCGGCAAGGCCTTCGTCTCCGTCCGCGATCCGGACAAGAAGCGCGTGCTGCCGGTGGCCAAGGCGCTGCTGGCGCGTGGCTACAGCCTGGTCGCCACCCGTGGCACCGCCGCATGGCTGCAGCAGCACGGCATGGACTGCGAGATCATCAACAAGGTGGTCGAAGGCCGTCCGCACATCGTCGACTCGATCAAGAACGGCGAGATCGTCTACATCGTCAACACGACCGAAGGTCGTTCGGCGATCAACGACTCGTTCTCGATCCGTCGCGAGGCGCTGCAGCATCGCGTCACCTACTCGACCACCATTGCCGGCGCCAAGGCGCTGGTGGATTCACTGGAATTCCGCGGCACCGGCCCCGTCTGGTCGCTGCAGGAGCTGCACAAGGAGTTGAATGCATGAGAGCCCCCATCACGATGAAGGGCGCGCAGAAGCTGCGCGACGAGCTGGATCACCTGAAGTCGGTCAAGCGCCCGAAGGTCATTGCGGCCATCGCCGAAGCGCGTGAGCATGGCGACCTGAAGGAAAATGCCGAGTACCACGCCGCGCGCGAGGAACAGGGCTTCATCGAAGGCCGCATCAAGCAGCTGGAAGGCGAGCTGTCGCACGCCGAGATCATCGACGTGAGCAAGCTCAATGCCGGCTCCAAGGTGGTGTTCGGCGCCAGCGTGACGCTGGCCGACGTGGAAACCGACGAAGAGAAGAAGTACCAGATCGTCGGTGACCTGGAAGCGGACATCAAGCTGGGCCTGATCGCGATTTCCTCGCCGGTGGCGCGCGCGATGATCGGCAAGCTGGAAGGCGATTCGATCGTGATCGACGCCCCGGCCGGCCAGCGCGAGTACGAGATCGTCAGCGTCAGCTACGTGGACTGACCCGGTGGCAACGGCGACCCTGCTGTTGCCCGCGCGCAGCCGCTTTGCCGCGGCTGCGCTGCCTGATGACGTGGCGCGTGCCCTGGGCCGCGCCAACGCCTCGCAGTTCGAAGCCGGCGAGCGGGCGCAGCTGCAGCGCCATTTCACGGTCGCCGCGCCGCACTGGCCGGTGGCCGCACTGAGCCGCCAGCGTGACGTCGGCGATGCTGCCGGCGCGTGCTGGCTGCGTGCCGATCCGGCCTGCATGGTGCCGGACATGCACGGTGCGCGGATGATGGCCTATGGCGAAACACTGCGGCCGACGCTGGCCGACAGCCTGGCCCTGCTGCCGGTGCTGCAGCCGTTGTTCGCCGATGCCGGGTTCGTGCTCGACGCGCCCGATCCCTCGCGCTGGTACCTGCGGCTTCCGATCGACCTGGCCCTGCCGGACTTCGACAGTCCGGACGAGGTGCTGGGCGATGACCTGTTCTCGCACCTGCCGGAAGGCGAGGGCGGTCGCCGCTGGCGGGCGCTGATGACCGAGGCGCAGGTGCTGCTGCACAATCATTCCTGGAACCAGCAGCGCGCCGCGCAGGGACAACAGCCGATCAATTCGCTGTGGTTCTGGGGCGGTGGCGTGATGCCGGTGTCGGTCAGTACGCCGCATGCGCAGGTGCGCAGTCGTGATGCCCTGCTGCAGGGCCTGGCTCTGGCGGCAGGCGTGGCCGTGGATGGCGAGCAGGCGGTGGATGCACTGGTCGACCTGCGCCAGCTGCGCTCTTTGCAGCAGCTCGGCAATGATGCGATCCGTCCGCTGCTGGCCGCGCTGAAACGTGGCGAGCTGCAGCGGCTGGTGCTGGATTTCGAGGATGGCCTGCAGTTCCAGCTGGATCGTGGCCAGCGCTGGCAGTTCTGGAAGAAGCCGCGCCAGCTTCACGATTGAGCGGGATCGGATCCGTTTTCCATCGGAAAGCGGCTCTGACCCCCGATGTTTGCCGGGGTTGCCGGCCAGCGGCCGGCACTACCGCAGCAGCCGGGCGCAATCCCGCCAGCCTCTCCCACGCGCGGTATCATCCCTCTGTCTTTCGTAACCGGCGATGCCGATGTCCCTTGCCGCCGATGCCGTGCAGCCCTCCTCTGATACGCCGACGATCCGCCGCCGCGATGCGGTTGCGCCCGCCAACTGGCCGGAGGGCACGCTGCCGTTGCTGGCGCGGCTCTACGCCAGTCGCGGTGCCGGTACCCCGGAGCTGGCGCTGCCGAAGCTGGGCAGCCTGCATGCGCCCGAGCTGCTGACCGGCATCGACGATGCAGTGGGCCTTCTGGTCGAGGCCATCGCCAACGACAAGCGCATCCTGGTGGTCGGCGATTTCGACTGCGATGGTGCTACCGCCTGTGCGGTCGGTGTGCGTGGCCTGCGCATGCTCGGCGCGCAGCATGTCTTCCACGCGGTGCCGAACCGCATGGTGCACGGCTATGGCCTGTCACCTTCACTGGTGGAGGAGTTGGCCGAGCTGAAACCGGACCTGCTGGTCACGGTCGACCACGGCATTGCCTGCCACGCGGGTGTGACTGCGGCCAAGGCCCGTGGCTGGCAGGTGCTGGTCACCGACCATCATCTTCCCGGCCCGCAGCTGCCGCCGGCTGACGTGATCGTTGATCCGAATCTGGACGGCGACGCCTTCCCCAGCAAGTCGTTGGCCGGTGTCGGCGTGATCTTCTACGTGCTGATGGCGCTGCGCCGGCAGATGCGCGAGGCCGGCGTCTTTGCCGATGGCAAGGGGCCGGACCTGACCACGCTGCTGGACCTGGTGGCGGTCGGCACCGTTGCCGACCTGGTGGCACTGGATCCGAACAACCGTGCGCTGGTCAGTGCGGGCCTACGCCGTCTGCGTGCGGGGCAGGGCTGTGTCGGCCTGCGTGCGCTGATCGAAGCCAGTGGCCGTGATGCCGCGCGACTGACCGCCACCGATATCGGCTTCGCACTCGGCCCGCGCCTGAACGCTGCGGGCCGGCTGGAAGACATGGCGCTGGGCATCGCGCTGCTGCTGACCGAAGACCCGCGCCAGGCGCGCGAGATCGCGCAGACGCTGGAGCAGATCAATTCGGAACGGCGCGCCGTGCAGCAGTCGATGACTGACGACGCCGAGCAGGCGTTGACCCGCGTGGTGCTGGACATGGCCGGCCAGCGTCCGGTGGCCGCCTGCCTGTTCGATGCCGATTGGCATCCGGGCGTGGTCGGCCTGGTCGCGTCGAAGATGAAGGATCGCCTGCATCGCCCGGTGATCGCCTTCGCCCCGGCCGAACCGGGCGCCGACACGCTGCGTGGCTCGGCGCGCTCGATTCCCGGCCTGCACATCCGTGACGCACTGGCACTGGTCGATGCGCGGCATCCGGGCCTGATCGAACGCTTCGGTGGGCATGCCATGGCGGCTGGACTGAGCATGCGGCTGGATCACGTCGATGACTTCAAGGCCGCGTTCGTCGGTGTGGTGCTGGAGATGCTCGACCCGGCGGCGCTCCAACAGCAGGTGTTGAGCGACGGCGAACTGGCCGCCGACGAACTCGATCATCGCCATGCCGATGCGCTGCGCCTGGCCGGCCCGTGGGGCCAGGGCTTCCCCGAGCCGCTGTTCGACGGCCACTTCGAAGTGGCCAACTGGCGCGTGCTGAAGGAACGCCACCTCAAGCTGGAACTGCGCCTGCCGGGCGTGCCTGGCACGATCAATGCGATCCATTTCGGCGGCTGGCACGGCAACGCACCCGGCCGTCATGTGCATCTGGCCTATCGACTGGCCTGCGACGACTATCGCGGCGGCAGCGCCATCCAGCTGATCGTCGAGCACTGCCTGCCTGCATGAAAAAAGGGGACGGAGGGGATTAAGTCGCTTGTGCCTTGTTTGCCACTTGCGACTTAATCCCCTCCGTCCCCTTTTTCTGTGGCGTCAGCGGACCTCGGTCACCAGCATCGGCAGATCCCAGGTGCCACCGGGCACGCCCCGGCATAGCCCAGGTGCCACCTCGGACGTCGCGATGAAGTTCGTCCCGTCCCACGTCCAGGCTGCGTACGACATGCAGTCAGCGAGCCCGCGGCCCTTCTGCGCGGCAATGATCTGGCCGTCGGCGTAGTCGATCGCATCGCTGGTCACCCATTGCGCCTGGAACGGCGCCTGCGGGCGCGCGACCCAATAGCCATCGCCGATGTTGTAGGCCCCGCGCCAACACGGGACCGTCACCAGCACATGCTGCGCGTCCAGGCGCCGGACCTGCAGCGGGGAGTTGCTGAGCGGAACGTCGGCATCAGTTTCCTGCAGGCCTTCGCAGCTGTCGTCCTCCAGCGTGGCACGCAGTGCTGCGCGCAGGGCGGGTGAGGCGGCCAGCCGAGCAAACGCGGGATCATCCGGAGTCGAGTCCAGGGTGGCGGCCTTGCGCACAACCGGCACCGGCAGTGCGGCGGGGACGCTGGATTCAGGCGTGCTGCCCTTGCGCATCACGGCGCCGGGCGTGCCGAGGCGGCCCTGGTACTCATCGATCTTCAGCAGTACCGCTGCGGCACCCTTGTCCGACAGCGGCCAGCGATGGCCAGCGCCATCGGTCACGCCGATTCCACCGCCGCGCACCAATGCGGACAGCAGCGCGCTGGTCTGCGCAGCAGTCAAGCTGTGCGTGCCTTCGCTCTTTGCCGGGGTCAGCACGCCCAGGTCCTGTTGCTGGATGCGCAGATGCAGCGCGCCCTTGGGCTGGGTCTGGCCTTCTTCCGGCTGCAGCGTCAGGCGGCCCTGGATGGCCTGATCCGGGCCGCCCTTGCGGGTGAGCAGCACACTCAGGGTGCTGTCATCGTCGGTGGCGTAGCCGGCGGCGCGGCAGGTCAAGGTGTTGTCACAGGCCACGACCCAGTCGTGGTGCTGGAAATACAGACTCTTGGCCGGAGCCGCAGCAAGCGCTGTCAGGGGGCAGGCCAGTGCTAACAGAGTGGCCAGCAGGGGCAATCGCATCGGCATCCTTGCGCGTGTGGGAGCGTGGGGCATGGTGCCTGTGGGTGGGGGCAAAGAAAAGCCGCGCACGGTCCAACCCCATTCCGGCTGTCCGTGCGTTCAAATGTCCACGATCCCACTGGAGCCCTGTCATGGTCTTCGTCCGTTGCTGCGCTGTGTTGTTGCTGGCCCTCGCGGCTGGGCCTGTCGGCGCTCAGTCGCCACGCATTGCCAGGCCGCAAGCCACCACCCCGCTGTTGATTGCGCCCGCCGCCGAACAGCCGGTGCAACTGCAGCGTGCCCGCATTGAAGGCGAGGTCCAGGCCGGCATCGCCCAGACCCGGATCACGCTGGAGTTCCACAATCCGAACCGGCGCGTGCTGGAGGGCGAACTGCAGTTCCCGTTGGCCGATGGCCAGCAGATCAGCGGCTTCGCACTTGACATCAACGGTGAACTGCGTGACGCCGTGCCGGTGCCCAAGGACCGTGGCCGCCAGGTGTTCGAGGAAATCGCCCGCCGCGGTGTCGACCCGGGCCTGCTGGAACAGACTGCCGGCAACCAGTTCCGCCTGCGTATCTATCCGCTGCCGGCCGGCGGCAGCCGGCGCGTGCAGCTGGTGATTCGCGAACCGCTGGCCTTCGCCGGCCAGGGCTGGCAGTGGACGCTGCCGCTGCAGTTCGCCGCCGGTGCAGCCTCGGTTGAACTGAAGCTGCAGGCCCCCGGCGCGACCGCCGCGGGTACGGCGCCATTCCGCATCAGCGCGGGCCGGCTGCAGTGGCAGGGAAAGGGCGCGCAGTTGCCGTCGCAGCTGCAGTGGAGCCTGCCCGCAGCACGTCAGGCGCAGGTGCAGGTGGCGCCCTGGCAGGACGGGCACTACCTGTTGGCGCAGCTGCCGGTGTCGTCCAGCAGCGCGCCGCGCACGTTGCCCAGCGAGATCGGCCTGCTGTGGGACGGCTCCGGATCCTCGGGTCAGCGCGATCGCACGCGTGAGTTCGCGCTGCTGGATCGCTACTTCGCAGCGATGGGTGACGGCACCGTGGCGTTGACCGTGCTGCGCGACCGCGCGGAACCGGTGCGTCGCTTCCGTGTCCGTGCGGGCAACTGGAGCGAGCTGCGTGCAGCACTGCAGGCCGTACGCCCTGACGGTGCCAGCGCGCTGGCGCAGTGGCAGCCGCAACCGAGCGTGAAGGAATACCTGCTGGTCAGCGATGGCCTGCTGACCTATGGACCGGAAGCATTGCCAGCACTCGCACCGCAGCAGCGCCTGTTCGCGGTCAGCAGTGCTGGTGCGCGAACCGATGCAGTGCGCCTGCGTGGCTGGAGCGAAGCCCATGGCGGACGCTTCGTCGCGCTGGGGAAGGATGTTGATGCGGCCGCGCGCGAGCTGTTGTCTTCGCCGTTGGACGTGCAGGTGGATGCGGGCCGTGGCGTACAGGATGTTGTGATCGATCGTCGCAGCGAGGCCGAAGGCTGGCTATGGCTGCATGCCCGCCTTGCGGCGGACGGTGTGCCGATGCGGGTGCGCGTGGGCGGTGGTGAATGGCAGGTGCTGCCGGCAACGCAGAAGAGTGACGATGGTGAGCTGCTGGCGGGCTTGTGGGCGCAGGCCCGTCTGCAGCAACTCGGCGCCGATCGCCGAGGCAACCGCGAGGCAATGCAACTGCTGTCGCAGCAGTTCGGCCTGGTCGGTCCGGATACCTCTCTGATCGTGCTGGAAACCCTGGAGGACTACCTGCGCTACGCGATCCGCCCGTCCGGCAAACTGCGCGCCGAGTACGATGTCCGCTTCGCACGGCAGGTGAGCGATCGCGCCGCCGCCGATCGCCAGCGCCTGGACCAGGTTGCCGCACGTTGGAAGGAGCGCCAGCAGTGGTGGAACCGAAGCTGGCCGAAGGGAGCGCCTCCACAGTTGAAAGGCGGGGCGCTGGAAGTTGCATCCGCGGACTACGCGATGGACTCGGCGCCGGTGGCGATGCTCGCTGCGCCGGCCCCCGCGGCACCGCCCGCGCCGGCACCGATGGCCGCAGCTGCCGAGCAGCGCATGGAAGCCAGCAGCGCGCGTGCACGTCGCTCAGCGTCCGCATCGAACAAGGCCCTGGATTCAATCACGGTCACTGGTGGTCGTGTCGCTGCGCCCGCTGCCGCCAACAATGGGGAGCTCGGCATCCAGCTGGCGGCGTGGCAGCCGGATTCGGCCATCGCCCGGCGCCTGCGCCAGGGCCCGGCGTCGCAGCTCTATGACCGCTATCTGGCCGAGCGCGATGCACACGCCGATAGCAGCGCATTCTTCCTCGACGTGGCCGACCTGTTGCTGGAGCAGGGTCAGCGCGACCTGGCACTGCGTGTGCTGTCGAACCTGGCCGAGATGGATCTGGACAACCGCCACTTGCTGCGCGTGCTCGGCTACCGGTTGATGCAGGCCGACGCGCCGGCACTGGCGGTTCCGGTGTTCGAGCAGGTGCTGGCGATGGGCCAGGAAGAACCGCAGAGCTTCCGCGATCTTGGCCTGGCACTGGCGGCTGCGGGCAAGCCGCAGCAGGCGTTGGCGCCGCTGTACCAGGTGGTGGTGCGGCCGTGGGACAACCGCTTTGACGGCATCGCCCTGATCGCGCTGGATGAGCTGAACAACCTGGTGGCACGCAGCACGCCACGGCTGGATACCCGCAGCATCGACCCGCGCCTGCTGCAGGCGATGCCGCTGGACCTGCGCGTGGTGCTGTCGTGGGATGCCGACAACAGCGACATGGACCTGTGGGTGACCGACCCGAACGGCGAGCGCGCGTACTACGGCAACCGCCTGACCTATCAGGGTGGGCAGATGTCGCAGGACTTCACTGGTGGCTATGGTCCCGAGCAGTTCTCGCTGCGCAACGCCAAGCCCGGCAAGTACAAGGTGGAGGCCAACTACTTCGGCAGCCGCCAGCAGCTGGTGACCGGTGCGACGACACTGATGCTGCGGCTGACCACGCACTGGGGCACGCCGAAGCAGAAGGACCAGATGGTCACGATGCGATTGAAGGATCGCGCTGAAACCGTGCTTGTGGGCGAGTTCGAGGTGAAATGATCGATCCCGGGCTTTTGTAGAGTCGAGCTTGCTCGACTGCCTCGATGTAGAGCCGAGCCCATGCTCGGCTCTATACGACGCAATCCTGCTGCTATTTCCCGCGCATCCATGCGTCGAGTTGTCTAGCCAACGTACGATTCTTGTAGGCAGATGCAGCTGAGCCAGTGCCTGGAACCAGATTGATTCCTAGTCGTGCGTTTATCTGCTTGACCCATTCAGGGAAATGATCAAGCGTGGCGCCGATGATTGGCGGCAATTGGAAATCATTGCTGGTGGGTTCGTCCCGGTAGGCGACGTAGGAGCCATTGCCGACGCTCAGATTGATTGACCAAGGGGTATCAGGCCAGCTGTTGAGATCAAGTCTGATCCGGGGATGCCCCGGCTCGCTGCTGTACTCACCTCCGTGATAGAGGGTGATGCTGGCATTCCAATCACGGATGTTGTCAACGTGCCAGCCCTCCCGCTGCGCCAACTGGACTGCGTCGCCCGTCATGATCCGGGTGTCGTGCAGCTGCGCCAGATGTTCGCAGAGAACGTCGAACTCGGCGTCCGCTGCGCAATGGGGCCGGGTCGCCTCGGCGGTGTGATGAAGCAGGGAGAGCACATGGCCGCGTTCCCTGTCTTCGGGCCAGTTCCTGGCTATCAGGTCGTTTGTCATCTGGATGCGTGTGTCCTCATCGAGCAGTGCAATGAGCGCCATGCCCCAATAGAGGATTTGACCCATACCCTTGATATCGTGTTGCAGGAACCGAGCTGTCTCGAGAATGGTTCGCGCAAATGGGCGATATGGCAGAAATTTATCGACCTTCTCTCGCTGGGCCTGGAACGACTGGTACTTCCTGCAGTGCTCCACCAGACGCGTGCGCTGTTTCAGATCCGCGGCATTGGTAACCACACCGCTTGGCAGCTCGCCATGTTCATTGAAGCCGAAGCAGAAGAGATGCGGGAGGCTGAGGCCTGGCTGGCGTGTGTCGTAGCCCACAGGGAGCTTCGTGAGCTCCTGGTACGCGGCAACAAGGATGGGAAAGTCTCTCTGCGGAAGTCCTGCGACCTTCCAGTCTCCCACTCGCAGCCAATGGAAGTAGAAGCGTTGCAGCATATCCTGGGGCAGGCCGTTACCAGCCCTTGGTGCGAGTGCCGCGAGTTGATAGTGATAACTCGGATAGAAGTCGCCCTGACGTTCTTCAGCAAGCGCAGCCTCCTCTGATTCAATGAAGGCGGCCAGCATATTGATGTCGGATTGATCCATTGCAGGTCTCCAGGGCAAAGGTCCACTTCCGTCTGGAAGGCGACCAGGGAGAATCGCAAGGTTCTTGGGAACATCCAATGCGAATAGTTGCAAATGCCGTGAAGGTAACCAACAGGTAGGGTTAGTCTCAGACCTTGGAGACCCCATGCGGAATCCACTGCATCCACCGCGCCAGTGCCACACCGCCACCGAGGATCAACAGCGTGCCAACGGTCTGCCACAGCACTTCGGTCGCCGGTACATCAGGCAGCGGAATGGCCGCGGCGAACAGATCGATCAACGGCCGTGCCAGTAGATAGATCACCACCACAGCCAGCACGCGCAACCCCCGCTGCACGATGTTCTTCGGATCCACCGGCCAGCCGCGCCATTGCAGCCACGCCACCAGCAGGCCCAGCGCGAGCAGTCGTCCGGCTTCACCAACTGGAACGAAGCGGGTGGTCGCTGCCGCCCACGCCAGCAGCACGCCAAGCCCCAACAGGACCGGCAGCTGCCACTGTCTGCTTGAGCGCATCCCTGGCATCAGCTGCCATGCCAACAGAGCCACGCCGATGCCGATCAGCCATCCGCCCACCACGTCGGCCAGGAAATGCCGGCCCAGGTACATCCGTGACAGCGCCATCAGCAGCGGCCAGCCCAGCGCCAACGTCCAGCGCAGCCAGCGTCGGCGAATGCCGAAGGCCAGCAGCAGGCCGACGCAGGCAGCGGTGGCCACGCCCACATGGCCACTGTTGAAGCCATAGTCGGCGTCGGGCTGCGCGCGCAGCATGGCGGTGGACTGCGCATCGGGCAGTGACCAGAACGATTGTCCGCCGCCGTTGACCACGAAGGGGTGCGACGGCACCCCTTCATCCAGTACGCGCGCATCCACATCCGACGGGCGGGGCAGGGCGGCGCCCTGTTTGATTGCATGCGTGGCACAGGCCATCAGCAGCACCGCCAGCATCACGCAGAGGCCAGCGCGAAGGCGTGCCCCGAATGCACATACCAGGATCAGCGCGGTATAGGCCATTTCATAGCCGAGCAGGCTGATGAACTGCATCAGCGCCAGCATCCAGCCGCTGTCGAGAGTCTGCTGCAGCCACAGGTGCCAGTGGGTCTGGAACATCCGTTGTCCTCATCATCCGTTGGTAATCAGGCGCAGCTCAACAGAACCGCGCCAAAGCAGCCGAGTGTGGACTCGGCTCTACACCGGCGCAACACGTGCCACGAGCAGCGATGACGATGCGGCGCGCAGGCCGAACAGCGGCCGCAGCCAGCGCGAGCGCCGGATCAGCAGTTCGTGGATCAGCAGGCAGCCGCTTATCGTGCCAGCCACCAGTAGTGCAGGTTCCAGCCACGGGCCCAGCTGCAGCGGGCGCAGCGCGTACAGCAGAACGATCAGCACAGTCTGATGCAGGCTGTACCAGCTGAACAC
The DNA here is from genome assembly GCF_056486185.1 of Stenotrophomonas sp. 28608_Sma. Taxonomy (NCBI): domain Bacteria; kingdom Pseudomonadati; phylum Pseudomonadota; class Gammaproteobacteria; order Lysobacterales; family Lysobacteraceae; genus Stenotrophomonas; species Stenotrophomonas sp. 28608_Sma. The sequence goes on from NZ_CM151308.1 coordinate 2,263,882, forward strand.
CGCTTCCCGGCAATAGCCCAGGCCTGGCCACGGGCGGAACAGCAGCACCCGCGCCCAGCCGAACAGGGTCAGCAGCATGCACCACGTATACAACGCGCGGCCGACGCGTTCGGTCTGGGCCCACGGCAGTGCCAGCACCCATGCATCCAGATCGCCCACATGGGGCAGGCGGGCCAGTGCGCGGATGCCCAGCTCCAGGCAGAGCCCCAGCACCGCCAGGGCCAGGGTCACGCGGCGCCCGCGCACCAGCAGATCCCAGCCGCGCTGCCAGCGCGCCGCCAGGAAGCCGCCGAGGAACAGCGGCAGCGACTCGGCATGTACATAAACGTCGTCCAGCAGGGCGTGGGTGGGTGGCCAACGCGGCATCAGTACCAGCAGGGACCAGGCCAGCCAGGCCACTGGCACTACCAGCAGTGAGGCGCCCAGCAGGCGGTCGCTCGGCTGCCAGCCTGGCAGCAGCTTGCGCAGTGGACGCAGCAGGCTGGCCAGTACCACCGCCAGTACGGTGTAAGGCAGCAGGTAGGCCAGATACCACAGGTGGTTCCAGGTGAAGCCGTAGGCGGCACCACTGAAATGCGCGCCCGGCCACGGCTGGAACTGCCAGTAGCGCCACAGGAACCGGGCCAGCCCCGGTGCCACGTCGCCCTTGTCCAGCGCTTCGTAGTAGGCCTGCAGGGACACGACGGCGACGATGCCGAACAGCAATGGCAGAAGCAGGCGCCAGCCACGGCGGAGCGTGTGCTGCAGTCGCCCGTGGTCTGGCAGGGAAAGGCCCAAGGCGATACCACTGATGGCAAACAGCAGCGGCATGCGCCAGCGGTTCAGCGCGATCATCGGCCACTGCAGCCATTCGGCGGTGTAGGCGCTCTTGAGGTGGAAGTCCCAGCCGGCCACATAGGCCATGGCGGCGTGGTAGAGGATCAGCAACGCGAAGGCGGCGATGCGCAGGGTGTCCAGATCGTGGCGACGGTGCATGGCAATGGGCGTCAGGAGGATGCTTCACCTTCTGCCGCAAGGCTCAGCGTCGCCAGCGGATAGGGTGCAATGGCAGCCTTGCAGGGTCCAATGGAGGGGTTGTTGGGACCAATGGCCGATGCGGAAAGGGTCGGATGGGCAACAATGGCGGCATGGAAAATGGAGATCCGGCGGTCGATCCCGCCCTTGTTGCAGATCGTCCCAACCGCGCGGGCATGGCTGCAGTGTTCTGGTCGCTGCTGTTCCTGTGTACCGCCGCAGGCAATGTGCTGGCGCAGTGGATGCGGGCATTGCGCGACGCGCAGCCCTTTTCCGCAGGGACTGTCTCGATCGAGGAGTTCAGCAGTGCGCTGGCCAGCCTGGGCCTGTTGGCGCTTCTGCACGCCGCCGCTCGTCGCTGGCCGTTGCATGCAGATACCTGGCGGCGCCGGATCGGCTTCTACGTGCTGGGTGGTGTTGCCTGGTGGCTGCTGCATGTCAGTGCCATGGTGCTGCTGCGCAAGCTGGCCTTCGCCCTGATTGGCCAGCACTACACCTATGGCGCCTGGCCGGCGCAGTGGTTCTACGAGTTCTTCAAGGACGTGCAGACCTACAGCCTGCTGGTGATTGCCGTGCACGCCGTGGCCTGGTTCGGCCGTCAGCGCCAGGGCGAGGCGCACCTGCTGGCATCGCCCGATGTCGGCCCGCCGGTGGAACCGGTCGAGCGCCCCCAGCACTTCCTGGTGCGCAAGCTGGGCAAGGAGTTCCTGGTCGCCACCGCCGACGTGGAGTACGCCCAGGCGGCGGGGAACTACGTGAACCTGCGGGTACGCGGCCACGACTACCCGCTGCGGATCACCATGGCGGTACTGGAACAGCGGCTGGACCCGGGCGAGTTCCTGCGTCCGCACCGCAGCTGGCTGATCCATCGGGGCCAGCTGCGCTCGATCGAGCCGCTGGACGGCGGCGAGGCCCTGCTGCACATGGCCGACGGGGCGAAGGTGCCCTGCAGCCGGCGCCAGCTACCGCTGCTGCGGCAGGCGCTGGGGGCAGGGTGAGGCCCTCATTCCGGGCATCCCCGGCCTGCGGTATCATTACCAGTCATCTTTTGAATGCATAACCGCCGACATGATCGAACTGAATCCTGTCCGCCAGCGCATCACCGATCTGACCGATCGCGTGCTGTCGCTTCGGGGGTATCTTTGACTACGACGCCAAGAAAGAGCGTCTTGAAGAAGTAACGCGGGAGCTGGAAAGCCCCGACGTCTGGAACAACGCCGAATACGCCCAGAACCTGGGCCGCGAGCGTTCCAGCCTGGAAAAGACCGTGGGCGGCATCGCCTCGGTGCTGGACGGCCTGGCTGATGCCACCGAGCTGCTTGAGCTGGCAGAGTCCGAACAGGACGAGGACACCGCGCTGGCCGTGGTCGCCGACCTGGACAAGCACCAGTCGCACGTGGAGAAGCTGGAGTTCCAGCGCATGTTCTCCGGCGAGATGGACAATGCTGCCGCGTTCGTCGACATCCAGGCCGGTGCCGGCGGCACCGAAGCCCAGGACTGGGCCGAGATCCTGCTGCGCATGTACCTGCGCTGGTGTGAATCGCGCGGCTGGAAGACCGAGCTGATGGAAGTCTCCGGTGGCGACGTCGCCGGCATCAAGTCGGCTACGCTGCGCGTGGAAGGCGACTATGCCTACGGCTGGCTGAAGACCGAGACCGGCGTGCACCGCCTGGTGCGCAAGTCGCCGTTCGACTCGGACAACCGCCGCCACACCAGCTTCACCTCGGTGTTCGTGTCGCCGGAAATCGATGACAACATCGACATCACCATCAACCCGGCCGACCTGCGTACCGACGTGTACCGTTCGTCCGGTGCCGGTGGCCAGCACGTGAACAAGACCGAGTCGGCGGTGCGTATTACCCACATCCCGACCAACATCGTCGTGGCCTGCCAGACCGGCCGCAGCCAGCACCAGAACCGCGACAACGCGATGAAGATGCTGGCCGCCAAGCTGTACGAGCTGGAGATCCAAAAGCGCAACGCCGAAAAGGACGCCGTGGAAGCCACCAAGTCCGACATCGGCTGGGGCAGCCAGATCCGCAATTACGTGCTCGACCAGAGCCGTATCAAGGACCTGCGCACCGGCATCGAGCGTTCGGATACGCAGAAGGTGCTCGACGGCGACCTGGACGAGTTCGTCGAAGCCAGCCTGAAGGCCGGCCTGGCCGTGGGCTCCAAGCGTGTCGATGCCTGATCGACGTGCCTGCGCGGAGATCGTCACCCTCGCGCTCAACGCCGAGGGTGGTTGAACCGTTTTTGTGTAGAGCCGAGCCATGCTCGGCTGTTTTTCGCGAGCTGGCGGACGCGTCGAGCATGGCTCGACGCTACAAAGGGTAGGACGGGCCGATGATGCGCAGCGAAAGTGAACGCAAGGAACTTGGCGGCTTCCTCAAGGCCTGCCGTGCCCGTGTCGACCCCGCCACGCTCGGCCTCCCGGCCGGGCGCCGGCGTACCCCGGGCCTGAAGCGGGAGGAAGTCGCACTGGCGATCGGGGTCAGCGTCAGCTGGTACACCTGGATCGAACAGGGCCGCGAAGTGCGCGCTTCGCCGGAGGTCCTTGAACGCCTGGCGCAGGTACTGCGCATGAGCGACGACGAGCGTGCCTATGCGTTCGCGCTGTCCGGCTACGGTGTGCCACTGGAATCTCCCGATGAGACAGTGACCGATGGCCTGCGCCAGCTGGTCGAGGCCATGCAGCCGATCCCGGCCTACGTGCGCAATACCCGTTACGACATTCTGGCCTGGAACCCGGCCATCGCCGACCTGTTCGTGGACTACAGCCAGCTGGTGCCACATGAGCGCAACACGCTGCGGCTGATGTTCCTGTACCCGCCGTACCGCACGTTGATCCTCAACTGGGAAGAAATGACCCGCGGCCTGCTGGCCGGCTTCCGCGCGGCGATGGCGCAGGCGCCGGACAAGGCCCCGTTCCTGGCGCTGGCCGAGGACATCGCTGCGCACAGCGAGGAGTTCCGCCAGTGGTGGCCGGAGCACGACGTGCGCCGGTTCGACGAAGGCGCGAAGAAGCTGAACCACCCCACGCGCGGGTTGCTGGACCTGCAGTACGTGGCGCTGGTGCCGGAGAGCCGGCACGACCTGTCACTGGTTACCTACCTGCCGCGTAGGTAGGGGGTTGTTCGGCAGGGCTTGCAGCCCTGCACCTGCTTCAAGCCGAAGCAACGGCAACAGCAACAGCGAGCTATCCGTGGGTTGGCGGGGCGGTGTCGGAGTGCGGGGACGCCGCAAGTACGTCCGTGCAGGCTTGGCAGCCGCTTGCTCGTGTGCGCAGTCCTGCGCACACGGCAAGACCGGGATTGGGCGTCCTGCCCAACCCGCCCGAGGCATGCCTCGGGCCCATGCGGCTGACACCCCGCACTCCGACACCGCCCCGCCTCTGACAGATTCCGGCGGCTGTTGGTAGGTGTCGACCTTGGTCGACACATCTGTCAGATATCGAAATTCATCTGAAGTTGGATCCGTTCCGACAGATCGCGGAAAACTGTCGAAGGCGGGATGGGGCCGGTTGCGGGGGCGTGAGCCGCATGGATGCGGCGACCGAGCTTACATGGACGTACTTGCAGCGACCCCCGCAACCGGACCCACCCCGCCATCCCGCAGGAAACCAGCTTGTGCTGTTGCTTCGGCTGTTGCTGTTGCTTCGGCGGGTGCAGGGCGCAGCCCTGCCGATAACCCCATTCAGGCAGGTAACTGCAGGTCACAGGATAAGCAGACGCCTTGTTGTGCCCGTCGATCGGGTCCACATTCCTGTGCAGGAGACGGGCCGCCGCCCGTTGTCGAGACACCAGGAGACCTGCATGTCCGCTGCCCCCAGCACCGCCATTTCCCGCGATCCGGCCACCGGCCAGCAGATCGCCAGCCATCCCTTCGCCACCGACGCCGAACTGGAAACAATCCTGGATCGCGGCCAGGTTGGCTTCGCGGCCTGGAGCGCCAGGAGCCTTGAACAGCGTGCAGACGTACTGCGTGCGATGGCGGTGGTACTGCGCCGTGACCGTGAAAAGCTGGCTGCACTGGCCACCGCCGAAATGGGCAAGGTCCAGGCCGAGTCGCTGGCCGAGATCGAGAAGTGCGCCGTGCTGTGCGACTGGTACGCCGACCACGGCGCGCAGTTCCTGCGCGACGAACCGACCCAGGTGCCCGACGACAAGGCTTACGTGTCCTACCTGCCGCTGGGCGTGGTGCTGGGCATCATGCCGTGGAACTTCCCGTACTGGCAGGTGATGCGCGCGGCGGTACCGATCCTGATGGGCGGCAACGGCTTCCTGCTGAAGCCGGCCGAGAACATCGTCGGTACCGCGCAGCTGCTTGACGCCGCCTGGCGCGACGCAGGCCTGCCGGAAGCCACCTTCATCGCCGCCAACATCAGCCGCGAGGGCACCAGCCGTGCGATCGCCGATGACCGCATCGCCGCCGTCACCCTGACCGGCAGCGTGGCCGCCGGCCGCAGCATTGCCGCCCAGGCCGGGCAGGCGCTGAAAAAGGTGGTGCTGGAACTGGGTGGCTCGGATCCGTTCATCGTGCTGGCCGACGCCGATCTGGACGCTGCCGTCGATGCAGCGGTGGCTTCGCGCTTCCAGAACACCGGGCAGGTCTGCATCGCCGGCAAGCGCATCATCGTTGAAGACGCGGTCTACGACCGGTTCGTGGCGCAGTTCTGCCAGAAGGTGCAGGCGCTGACCATCGGCGACGGCCGTGAAGCCGACAACCGTATCGGCCCGATGGCACGCCAGGACCTGCTGGAGCAGCTGGACGCGCAGGTACGGGCCTCGGTGGACGCGGGCGCGAAGCTGCTGGTCGGCGGCCATCAGCTGGATCGCCCAGGCGCGTTCTATGCCCCCACCGTGCTGGCGGACGTGGAGCCGGGCATGCAGGCTTTCGATACCGAGACCTTCGGTCCGGTTGCCTCGATCAGCCGCGCCCGTGATGCCGATCATGCGGTGGAACTGGCCAACCAGAGCGAGTTCGGCCTCAGCGGCAACCTGTGGACCGGCGACCGCGCACGGGCCCTGCAGTTGGCGCGCCGGCTGCAGACCGGCGGCGTGTTCGTCAACGGTTTCTCCGCCTCTGACCCGCGCGTGCCGATCGGTGGCGTGAAGAAGAGCGGCTTCGGCCGTGAGCTCTCGCACTTCGGCATCCGCGAATTCGTCAACGCGCAGACGGTGTGGTTCGACAAGCGTTGACGCGCAGCTTCCATCCTTCCTGCAACGATCCATCATCAGTCCAGCGAAAAGGACGGCATTCCAATGTCCAAGGGTTCAGATCTGCTCGTCGCCGCGCTTGAGAACGAAGGCGTCGAGCGTATTTTCGGTATTCCCGGCGAAGAGAATCTCGACGTGGTCGAGTCGCTGCGCCATTCCAGCATCGAGCTGGTCATCACCCGCCACGAACAGGCGGCCGTGTTCATGGCGGCGACTTATGGCCGGCTGACCGGCAAGCCGGGTGTGTGCCTGGCCACGCTCGGCCCGGGCGCGCTCAACTTCACCACCGGCGCCGCCTACGCGCTGCTGGGTGCGTGGCCGGTGATCATGATCACCGGCCAAAAGGGCATCGTCGCCAGCAAGCAGGCGCGTTTCCAGATCGTCGACATCGTCAGCACCATGAAGCCGCTGACCAAGCAGGCGCGGCAGATTGTCTCGGCGCGCACCATTCCGACCATCGTCCGCGAGGCATTCCGTACCGCGCTGGAAGAGCGCCCGGGCCCGGTGCTGCTGGAGCTGCCCGAAGACATCGCGGCCGATGAGGTCGGGGACGTAGCGCTGATTCCGCCGCACGCGGTGGATCGTCCCATTGCCAGTCCGGAAGCACTGGACCGCGCGGCGGAGATCATCCGCAACGCCAAGCGCCCGCTGCTGATGATCGCCTCGGCGGCGTCGCGGCCGCAGTCCAGCGAAGCGTTGTCGGCATTCGTGCTGCGCGCGGGTATTCCATTCTTCACCACGCAGATGGGCAAGGGCGCGGTGGCCGGTGGTTCGGGCCTGTACATGGGCACCGCCGCGCTGACCGAGCGCGACTACGTGCACATGGCGATCGACCAGGCCGACGTGATCGTGACGATCGGCCACGAGGTCACCGAGAAGCCGCCGTTCGTGATGCGCCCGGGTGGGCCGACCGTGATCCATATTGGCTATTCGCAGGCGGCGGTGGAGCAGGTGTACTTCCCGCAGGTGGAAGTGATCGGTGACATCGGCCGTTCGCTGACCCAGTTGGCCGACCGTATCGAAGGTGCAGTGCCGAACGCCGACGCGCTGCTGCCGCTGCGCGCGACCATTCTGGAACACTTGGCTGACCGAGCCGAGGAAGCTGGATTCACCCCGCAGCGGCTGGTGCACGACGTGCGCCAGGTGATGCCGCCGGACGGCATCGTGGCGCTGGACAACGGCATGTACAAGATCTGGTTTGCGCGCAATTACCGCACCCAGGTGGCCAATACGCTGCTGCTGGACAACGCGCTGGCGACGATGGGCGCGGGCCTGCCGTCGGCGATCATGGCCTCGATCCTGTACCCGCAGCGGCGGGTGTTGGCGGTGTGCGGCGATGGCGGATTCATGATGAACAGCCAGGAGCTGGAGACCGCGCGTCGGCTGGGCCTGAACCTGGTGGTGCTGATCCTCAACGACGGCGCCTACGGGATGATCCGCTGGAAGCAGGCGGTGGATGGCTTCACCGACTACGGCATGACGTTCAGCAACCCGGATTTCGTGAAGTATGCGGAAGCCTATGGCTGCAAGGGGCATGAGGTGACGGCCATCGAGCAGTTCATCCCGACGCTGGAGGCGGCGTTCAACGAGGGTGGGGTGCACCTGGTATCGGTGCCGATCGACTACTCGGAGAACCAGCGGGTGCTGGTGGACGAGCTGCGGCAGGCGTTCCCCGGGACCGGTTGACGCCGGGACGAGCGCCAACCAAGGTTGGCGACTACCGGGGCATCGGTTCCCCGGAATCCGGTAGGTGTCGACCTTGGTCGACACACGGACCGCCAACCAAGGTTGGCGGCTACCAGATCGGCGGGCAGCGGACCTGGTAGGTGTCGACCTTGGTCGACACGATGGAGCGCCAACCAAGGTTGGCGGCTACCAGGCGGCGGGCAGTGGGCCTGGTAGGTGTCGACCTTGGTCGACACGCGGACCGCCAACCAAGGTTGGCGGCTACCAGAGCGGCGGGCAGTGGGCCTGGTAGGTGTCGACCTTGGTCGACACACGGACCGCCAACCAAGGTTGGCGGCAACCGGGCAGCGGGCCGGGGCCCGGCCCAGGGCTGGGGCGGGGCGGTTTTGGTATGCTGGGCAACCGGCTGTGCCGGGCGCAACATCCCCCCTCACTACACGATTCCCGCAGATCCATGAGCGAAGCTACCGATACCCCCCCCGTTGACGAAAACAAGTTGATCGCCGAGCGCCGCGAGAAACTCAAAACGCTGCGTGGGCAGGGCATCGCGTACCCGAACGATTTCCGTCGCGAGGACTTCGCCGGCCGCCTGCAGGAAGAATTCGCCGACGCCGAGCAGTGGACCGCTGAGGCCCTGGAAGGCAACGGCCGCCAGGTGAAGATGGCGGGCCGCCTGATGGCCAAGCGCATCATGGGCAAGGCCAGTTTCGCGCAGATCCAGGACGAGTCCGGCCGCATCCAGCTGTTCCTGCAGGGCACGGTGCTGGGCGATGCCTACACCGCCTTCAAGGGCTGGGACGTGGGCGACATCATCGCCGTCGAAGGCGGCCTGACCCGTACCAAGACCGGCGAGCTGTCGGTCAAGGCCGAATCGATCCGCCTGCTGACCAAGTCGCTGCGCCCGCTGCCGGACAAGTGGCATGGCCTGGCCGACGTCGAGCAGCGCTACCGCCAGCGCTATGTCGACCTGATCGTGACCCCGGAGTCGCGCGCGGTGTTCATCAAGCGCTCGAAGATCATCCGCGCCATGCGCGCGTGGCTGGACAACCGCGACTTCCTCGAAGTCGAAACGCCGATGATGCATTACATCCCCGGCGGCGCGGCGGCCAAGCCGTTCACCACCCACCACAATGCGCTGGACTTGGACCTGTACCTGCGCGTGGCGCCGGAGCTGTACCTCAAGCGCCTGACCGTGGGTGGCCTGGAGCGCGTGTACGAGATCAACCGCAACTTCCGCAATGAAGGCGTCAGCACCCGCCACAACCCGGAATTCACCATGATGGAGCTGTACGAGGCCTATGCCACGTACAACGAGATCATGGACCTGACCGAAGGTGTGATCCGTGACGTGGCCACGACCGTCAACGGTTCCACCGAAGTGGAGTGGGACGGCGCGAAGATCGACCTGGGCCCGGCGTTCCGCCGCTGGCGCATGGACGAGGCTGTGCGCCACCACAACCCGGAAATCTCTGCTGCCGACTGCACCGACCGCGAGGCGCTGCTGCGCCATTGCGAGCGCTTGAAGATCCGCGTCAAGCCGTCCTACGGTTGGGGCAAGCTGCTGCTGGAGATCTTCGAGGCCACGGTCGAGCACACCCTGATCCAGCCGACCTTCATCACCGACCATCCGGTGGAGGTCTCGCCGCTGGCCCGTGCCAACGACAACGATCCGGGCTACACCGACCGCTTCGAGCTGTTCGTCAACGGCAAGGAGCTGGCCAATGGCTTCTCCGAGCTGAACGACCCGGAAGACCAGGCCCAGCGTTTCCAGGCCCAGGTAGCCGCGAAGGAAGGTGGCGACGACGAGGCCATGCACTACGACGCCGACTACATCCGTGCGCTGGAGTACGGCATGGCACCGACCGGCGGCCTCGGCATCGGCGTCGATCGCCTGGTGATGCTGCTGACTGGCAGCAGCTCGATCCGTGACGTGCTGCTGTTCCCGTACATGCGTCCGGAGCAGTAAGTCGTCTTTTTGACTCCTGTTTGTGCGCGCCGTCGCGAAATGAGACGGCGCGATTGACGCCTCCCGCACTCGGCGTATCGTTAATGCACTACCTTGACGTCTGTTGTGGCTTGATCGGCGCCAGGGGGAGTGCGCATTGTGGAGAGTCCGCTTCACAATGTGATGACGATCATGAACCGGGACGCATGACACGGGAGTCAGGCCGATGCAGGGTGCGAGCGTTCGCAGCGGCAGGGTATCCTCGCCTGCTGATGATCCAGCATGGTCGAGAAACCAGGCAGAGTACGCGTTGAACATCGTCATTGTTGACGACCAGACGTCCGCCCGGACGATGCTGCGTCACGTCATCGAAGATATCGCGCCGGAACTGAGCGTGTATGACTTCGGTGATCCGCTGACCGCATTGGCCTGGTGTGAGGCGCATCCGGTCGACCTGCTGCTGCTCGATTACCGCATGCCGGAAATGGACGGGCTGGAGTTCGCCCGCCGTTTCCGTCGCCTGCCCAAGCATCGCGACATTCCCGTGATCCTGATCACCGTGGTCGGCGACGAGCCGATCCGTCAGGCGGCGCTGGAAGCGGGGGTCATCGACTTCCTGGTCAAGCCCATCCGTCCGCGCGAACTGCGCGCGCGCTGCTACAACCTGTTGCAGCTGCGCCAGCAGACCGAGAACGTGAAGCAACGCGCGTTGTCGCTGGAGCAGCGCTTGCTGGCCAGCATGCACGAGGTCGAGGAACGCGAGCGTGAGACCCTGTCGCGGTTGGCGCGGGCGATCGAGTTCCGTGATGCCGGCACCAGTGCCTACCTTGAACGCATGGCGCGCGTGGCAGGGCTGATCGCCGAGCAGCTGGGCCTGCCCGAAGACGACGTGCGCCTGATCGAGATGGCCGCGCCGCTGCATGACATGGGCAAGATCGCCATTCCCGATGCAGTGCTGCTCAAGCAGGGCAAGCTCAACGACGAGGAGCTGGCGATCATGCGTCGGCACCCACGCATCGGCCATGAGCTGCTCAGTGGCAGCCAGAACCGCTTCATCCAGGTCGGCGCATTGATCGCGCTGCGCCACCACGAACGTTACGACGGCAGCGGCTACCCGGATGGGCTGGTCGGTGAGGCGATTCCGCTGGAAGCGCGCATCGTCGCCGTGGCCGACGTCTTCGACGCACTCATCTCACCCCGTCCGTACAAGGAAGCATGGACCATGGAAGCCACACTGGCCTATCTGTATGCCCAGCGTGGCCGCCTGTTCGATCCACGCTGCGTGGATGCGCTGATGCGCGGCCACCAGCAGTTGATGGATATCTGCGCCCAGCACTCGACGGCATCGACGCGACCGGGTGGGTGACATGCAGGACCTGTTCGCACGCGTGAGGCGTCGGCTGGCGCAGCGTCCGGATTCGGAACATGGCCAGGCGATCGTGCGGGTGGTGCTGATCTCGCTGATCCTGGTCTATGTGCTGCTGTCCGGTGCGCGCCTGCACCGTCTGGAGCAGTACCAGGGCGTGCTGGCGACGGTACTGACCGGATTGGGACTTTCGCTGCTGCTGTTCGGTTGGCTGCTGTGGAAGCCGGAGCGCTCCGATCCGCGGCGGGTGGCCGGAATGCTGGCCGATTACGGCCTGATCGCGGTCGGCATGATCCAGATGGGTGAGCCGCTGGCGTGGGTGTATGCGGTGGTGATGTGGGTCACGGTGGGCAACGGCCTGCGCTTCGGGCCGCGTTACCTGGCCGCTGCCATCGTGCTGGCGATGGTCAGTTTCGGCACCACCGTGCTGTTGACCCCTTACTGGCAGGCCAACCTGGGGCTGGCCATTTCCCTGTGGTTGGGGTTGCTGGCAGTACCGTTGTGCTGCTCTTCCCTGCTGCGCCGAAGGATGCGACATCCGACCATGGATACGACTCCCGCCGCTGGCTCCGACAAGCGCTCGCTGCTGGCACGCTTCAAGCAACGCCTGTCCGGGCGCGAGGACAGCGAGCACGCGCAGAACCTGATCCGCATCATCATCACGGCGCTGTTCATCAGCTATCTAGGCTGGCGCTCGCTGAGCGGCGGCGGTGAGGCACTTACTGCGACGTGGCTGATCCTCGCCTTCGAGCTGACCATTTCCGCCGGCCTGCTGACCGCGATCCTGGTCAATCCGGGTGTGTCGCATGTGCGCCGGGTGATCGGCATGCTGACCGACTACACCTGCATGGCCTGGATCATGACCATCCAGGGTGAGCCGGCGGCACCGCTGTATGCGGTGATGCTGTGGGTCACGATCGGCAACGGCATGCGCTACGGCAGCACCTACCTGCGCGTGGCCACGGCCATGGGCTGCCTGGCCTTCCTGTGCACGGTGATGCTGTCGCCGTACTGGCGCGGCCACGACTATCTGGGCTGGGGCCTGCTGCTGGGCCTGGGCGCGATTCCGCTGTACTTCGATTCGCTGCTGCATGCCTTGACCCGGGCGGTGGCAGAGGCGCGCCAGGCCAACGAAGCCAAGAGCCGTTTCCTGGCCAACATGAGCCATGAGTTCCGCACGCCGTTGAACGGGCTGGCCGGCATGACCGAAGTGCTGGCCACCACCCGCCTGGACGACGAACAGCGCGAGTGCCTGAACACCATCCAGGCCTCGACCCGCAGCCTGTTGGCGCTGGTGGAAGAGGTGCTGGACATCTCCGCGATCGAAGCCGGCAAGGTGCGCGTGGAGTGGCACGAGTTCGCGCTGGCCGACGTGCTGCAGGCGATCAACCTGATCCTGACCCCGCAGACCCGCTCCAAATCGCTGGACTATCGCGTGCAGGTGGATGACAACGTGCCGCCGCGCCTGCTGGGTGATGCCGGTCATCTGCAGCAGATCCTGCTCAATCTGATGGGTAACGCGGTCAAGTTCACCGACAGCGGCTACGTGCATCTGCGCGTGTCCAGCCCCGATGCGCTGGGCAGCGAGCGGATGCGCCTGCGATTCGAGATCGTCGATACCGGCATCGGCGTGCCGGTGGCGTTGCGCGGACGCCTGTTCAATGCCTTCGAGCAGGGCGATGTCGGCCTGGCCCGGCGCCATGAAGGCACCGGTCTGGGCACCGCCATTGCCAAGGGCCTGGTCGAGTCGATGGGCGGGCAGGTCGGCTATGCGCCGAACAGCCCGCGTGGCAGCGTGTTCTGGGTCGAGATCACGCTGGACGTCGCAGACACCTCATCAGCCCCGGCGGTTCCGTCCGAGGTGGCTGAAGCCGGCAATGTCATCGCGTTTTCCAACCCCTTCCTGCGCCATCGTGCACGGGTGCGGAGCCTGCGGGTTCTGGTCGCCGACGACCACGAGGCCAACCGCATGGTGCTGCAGCGGTTGCTGGAGAAGGCCGGCCACAAGGTCACCTGCGTCAATGGCGGCGCCGAAGTGCTCGACGCGTTGGAGCAGGCCAGTTACGACGCAGCGATCGTCGATCTGCACATGCCCGGCATGAGCGGACTGGACCTGCTCAAGCAGTTGCGGGTGATGCAGGCCAGTGGCATGCCTTACGTTCCGGTCATGGTGCTGAGCGCAGACGTCACCCCCGAGTCCATCCTGCGTTGCGAGCAGGCCGGTGCCCGCGCCTTCCTTGCCAAGCCCGTGGTGGCCACCCGTCTGCTGGAAGTGCTGGCCGATGTCGCCGCCAACACCCGCGCCGAACCCGGCATCCAGTCGGTGCCTGCATTGCCGGTTGGCGATGGCGTGCTCGATACCGCGGTGCTGGACGAGCTGGCGTCGCTGGGCATGGGCGATGGCTTCGAACGCAAGTTCATCGACCAGTGCCTGGCGGACGTCGACGCGAGCATGGGCCAGCTCCAAGGCTGCGGCGAGCGCCAGGCCTGGGAGGATTTCCGCGAGCACGCCCACGCGCTGCGCGGCGTGGCAAGCAACCTGGGGCTTGTCCAGGTTGCCGCCTCCAGTGGCGAAATCATGCGCATGGCGGACTGGCAGCTGAAGGGTGAATGGAGCTCCCGCCTCAGCAACCTGGCGACCGCTCTGCGCAACGGCAGGAATGCGTTGGCTGCCCGTAGTGCGGGGGCACCGCACCGCGACGACAGCGAGCGCAGCCCGTCCTGACCCGCCAGACGATCAGGCCGGGTCGCCATTGCGCCGGGCCTGCGCCCGTACCAGCCGATCCATGGTGCGCAGGGACTTCTCGCCGAGCTGCATCGCAGTGTCTACCCAGATCTCGGTGATCCGCATCATTTCATGCAGCGGCACCATGGTGGCGATCTCGTTGACCTCACGCATCGCCGCCCAGGCGTGCGGGATGCGTCGGCTTTCCTTGATCACCTGTTCGACTGCGGCAACACCTTCGCCCACCGGCACCACGATGTCGACCAGGCCCATTTCCTTCAGCTGGCTGGCGGTGTAGAGGTTGCCTTCCAGCATGATCTTCTCCGCCAGCCGCGGACTGATCCGCTGGCACAGGAAGGAGTAGGCGCCCATGCCGGGGAACAGGTCGAACAGCACCTCCGGCAGGCCCATCAACACGCCTTCCTCGGCGACGATGGTGTGGCAGCTCAGTGCGGCCTCGAAGCCGCCCCCCAGTGCATTGCCCTGGACCAGGGCGATGCTGTGGGCACGGGTGCCCAGGCCGGCATGGAAGGCATGCACGCCGCGCACGCAGCGCTGGGCATAGTCGAGCAGGCGGGCACGGTCGCCCTCGCGGATCAGGCGGCAGAACAGTTCGAGATCGCCACCCAGGTTGAACACGTCGCTGTCCGAGGCAAGAACGACATGGGGTGACAGAGCGTGCGAGGCGCTGAGGCGATCGCCCAGTTCGCGCTGGTAGTCGACGATGTCATCGACCAGACGCGAGGCGAAGCACGGCCGGCCCGGCTGGTTGACCAGGTTGGCGTGCATGTGGATCCAGTAGACATCCCGCTCGGGTTCTTCGGTGATACGCAGGGTAGGGTGCTGCGAGGGACGGGTGATGATGGGGCGTACTGCGGACATGGGAGTTCTCCGTGTGACCGTCCGGCCAACCGCAGAGCGGACGGAGAGGAGTGAGGGGGCGGGCTGAACGTGCGGCGGCGACTGATTCTATGCACCCGTCGTGAACCGCCCGCAAGCGCTGTACCGGCCATGTTCCGGCAATAAAAAGACCCCGCCGTCTCCGGCGGGGTCCCTGTACTCTCCCGTTGCCCGGAAACCCTTACTGGGCGGGCGTATCACGCAGCTCGCGACGGAGAATCTTGCCGACGTTGGTCTTCGGCAGCTCCTTTCGGAATTCTACGATTCTGGGGTGCTTGTAACCGGTCAGGTTTGCCCGCGCATGTTCCTTGACCATTTCCGCGGTCAGGTTCGGGTCCTTCTTCACGATGACGACCTTGACCACTTCGCCGGACTTTTCGTCCGGGACACCGACGGCGGCGACTTCCAGCACGCCCGGCATCATCGCGATGACGTCTTCGACCTCATTCGGGTACACGTTGAAGCCGGACACCAGGATCATGTCCTTCTTGCGGTCGACGATGTAGAAGAAGCCCTGTTCGTCCATCTTCGCCATGTCGCCGGTGTGCAGCCAGCCGTCCGCATCGATGGCGGTGGCGGTTTCTTCCGGACGCTGCCAGTAGCCCTTCATCACCTGCGGGCCCTTGATGCACAGCTCGCCCACTTCGCCCAGCGCCAGGATGTTGCCGTTGTCGTCCTTGATGCAGGCATCGGTGGACGGGATCGGCAGGCCGATGGCACCGTTGTACTCGGGCAGGGTGAGCGGATTGATACAGGCCGCGGGGGAGGTTTCGGTCAGGCCATAGGCCTCGACCAGGGTCACCCCGGTGGTCTTCTTCCAGCGTTCGGCCACGGCGCGCTGCACCGCCATGCCGCCACCCAGGGTGAACTTGACCGAAGAGAAGTCGATCTCGTCGAAGCCCGGGGTGTTGAGCAGGCCGTTGAACAGCGTGTTGACGCCGGTGATGGCAGTGAAGCGGGTGCCCTTGAGCTCCTTGACGAAGCCCTTCATGTCGCGTGGGTTGGTGATCAGGTGGTTGCAGCCACCGAACTTCATGAAGACCAGCCCGTTCGCGGTCAACGCGAAGATGTGGTACAGCGGCAGGGCAGTGATGATCACTTCCTTGCCCGGCTCGATGCCCGAGGTGGACAGCCACGCCGACGCCTGCTGCATGTTGGCGATCAGGTTGCGGTTGGTCAGCATCGCACCCTTGGCCACGCCGGTGGTCCCGCCGGTGTACTGCAGGAAGGCAATGTCGTCGTGGTCGATCTCGACCGCCGGAAGCGCGTGGCGGCTGCCCAGCTTGAGCGCCTGCTTGAAGCGGACGGCGCCCTTGATGTGGTAGTTGGGCACCATCTTCTTGATGTACTTCAGCACGAAGTTGACGATCGCGCCCTTGGCGCCGAGCAGGTCGCCCAGGCCGGTGGTGACCACGTGCTTGACCGGCGTATCGGCGATGACCTGTTCGACGGTGTCGCCGAAGTTGTCGACCACCACCAGGGCGCTGACGCCGGCATCAACCAGCTGGTGCTTGAGTTCGCGCGCGGTGTACAGCGGGTTGACGTTGACCACGGTCAGGCCGGCGCGCAGCACGCCGAAGGTGGCCACCGGGTACTGCAGGCAGTTGGGCATCATCAGGGCGACGCGGTCACCCTTCTTGAGCTTGAGCTCACCCAGCAGGTAGGCGGCGAACTGGGTGACCAGCGCGTCCGTCTCACCATAGGTGAGGACCTTGCCGAAGCTGGAGTAGGCGGGACGGTCGCGGAATTTCGCGACGGAAGCGTCGAAGACCGAGGCGACCGAATGGAATTCGTTGACGTCGATTTCGGCGGGAACGCCTTTCGGATAGCTCTGCAGCCAGGGACGATCCAGACTCATATTCCCCCTCCAGGAATCGTGATGTATTAGGTTCCGGCCCTGAGCGTATCGACAACGGCCGGTCATTGCAGCATACCCCGCCGTAGGGAAAACGCGAAGAGGCCCCGAAGGGCCTCTTTGCTTGGTGGTGCCGGCCGTTGGCCGGCATCTGCGCTCGATCGGGATTCCGGTGGATGCCGGCCAGCGGCCGGCACTACCGTGGCCCCAAGCGGGGCGCTTGCGTCAGCCCTGCTTGCGTACCGGTGCGCCGTTGGCTTTGTAGTACGGCGCGGTGCTGCGGGCCAGGGGAGTGCGGCCACGGATCACGTCGGCCAGCTTCTCGGCCATCATGATGGTCGGCGCGTTGAGGTTGCCGGTCACCACCTGCGGCATGATCGAGGCATCGACGATGCGCAGGCCTTCCAGCCCGTGCACGCGGCCCTGGCCGTCGACCACCGCCATCGGGTCATCGGCATGGCCCATCTTGTTCGAGCACGACGGGTGGTAGGCGGTCTCGGCATGCTCGCGGACGAACGCATCGATCTGCGCATCGGTCTGCAGTGCGCTGCCCGGCGAGATCTCGCGGCCGCTGTACGGAGCCAGTGCCGGCTGCGCGAAGATCTCGCGGGTGATGCGGATCGCCGCGCGGAACTCGCGCCAGTCCTGGTCGTGCGACATGTAGTTGAACAGGATGCTCGGATGTTCGCGCGGATCCTTCGAACGCACGTGGATGCGGCCGCGGCTGGGCGAGCGCATCGAACCGACGTGCATCTGGAAGCTGTGCGCCTTGATCGGGTTGGAGCCGTTGTAATTGATCGCCACCGGCAGGAAGTGGTACTGCAGGTTCGGCCAGTCGAACTCGGCGTCGCTGCGGATGAAGCCACCGGCCTCGAACTGGTTGCTGGCGCCGATGCCGGTGCCCAGGAACAGCCACTCGGCACCGATGGCCGGCTGGTTGTACAGCTTCAGAGCCGGGGCCAGCGAGACGGGCTTCTTGCACTCGTATTGCAGGTACATCTCCAGGTGATCCTGCAGGTTGGCGCCGACGCCCGGCAGGTGGTGCACCAGGTCGATGTCGAGGCTGCGCAGCAGGTCGGCAGGGCCGACGCCCGAGCGCTGCAGGATCTGCGGCGAGGCGATGGCGCCGCCACACAGCAGCACTTCGCGGCGGGCGGTGGCACGCTGCGGCTGGTCGTTGTGCAGCCACTGCACGCCCACCGCACGCTTGCCCGAGAACAGGATGCGGTCGGTCAGCGCGTGGGTGACGATGGTCAGGTTCGGGCGCGGCTTGGCCAGGTCCAGGTAGCCGCGGGCGGTGCTGGAACGACGGCCCTTCGGGGTCACCGTGCGGTCCATCGGGCCGAAGCCTTCCTGCTGGTAGCCGTTGAGGTCGTCGGTGCGCGGGTAGCCGGCCTGCACGCCGGCCTCGACCATCGCAGCGAACAGTTCGTTGTTGCCGGCCTTCGGCGTGGTCACGCGCAGCGGGCCGTCGCCACCGTGGTAGTCATTGGGGCCGATGTCGCGGGTTTCGGCCTTGCGGAAGTACGGCAGGCAGTCCAGGTAGGTCCAGTCTTCCAGGCCCGGCATGCTGGCCCAGTTGTCATAGTCCATCGCGTTGCCGCGGATGTAGCACATGCCGTTGATCAGCGACGAGCCGCCCAGGCCCTTGCCGCGGCCGCAGTCCATGCGGCGGTTGTTCATGAAGGGCTCGGGATCGGTCTTGTACGCCCAGTTGTAGCGCTTGCCCTGCAGCGGGAAGGCCAGTGCCGCCGGCATCTGGGTACGGAAGTCGAGCCGGTAGTCCGGGCCACCGGCTTCCAGCAGCAGCACGCTGACATCGGCATCTTCGGTGAGGCGGGTGGCCAGCACGTTGCCGGCCGAACCGGCGCCGATGATGATGTAGTCGTACTCGTTGTGGGTGCTCATGGGTGTCTCCTGCAGGCCGGGGCGCGCTGCATGCAGGCGTCCCGGCGGAATGTCGGATCGGCGCGGTGGCCGGACGAGGGTGCGCGCTCGGGGCGCGCCGGTCAGAACACGCTGGCGTAGTCGCCCAGTTCCACCTGCACCGACTTGATGCGGGTGTAGTGGCCGAGGGTGGAGATGCCGTTCTCGCGGCCGACGCCGGATTCCTTGTAGCCACCGACCGGCATTTCGGCCGGCGACTCCCCCCACGTATTGATCCAGCAGATGCCGGCTTCCAGGCGGTGGATGATGCGGTGGGCGCGGCTGATGTCCTTGCTGACCACGCCGGCGGCCAGACCGAAGGTGGTGTCGTTGGCGCGACGCACCACTTCGTCTTCGTCGTCGTAGGCGAGGATGCTCATGACCGGCCCGAAGATCTCTTCCTTGACGATGGTCATGTCATCGCGGCAGTCGGAGAACACGGTCGGCAGAACGTAGGCGCCATTGGCCAGCGCGCCTTCGGTGGCACGGCCACCGCCGGTCAGCAGGCGGGCGCCTTCGGCCTTGCCGCTTTCGATGTAGCGCAGCACGTTTTCCATGTGCGGGAAGCTGGTCAGCGGGCCGAAGTTGGTTTCGGCGGCCATCGGGTCGCCGATGCGGATGCGCTTGACGCGCTCGACAACGGCGGCCTCGAACGCGGCGAGCATGCTGCGCGGCACGAACACGCGGGTGCCGTTGGTGCAGACCTGGCCGGAACTGAAGAAGTTGGCCATCACCGCGATGTCGGCGGCGCGGTCCAGGTCGGCGTCATCGCAGATCACCAGCGGCGACTTGCCGCCCAGCTCCATGGTCACTTCCTTCAGCGACGAGGATGCGGCGCTGGCCATGACCTTCTTGCCGGTGGCGACGCCGCCGGTGAAGGAGATCTTCTCGATCACCGGGTGCTCGGTCAGCCACTGGCCGATCTCGCGGCCCGGGCCCTGCACGACATTGAACACGCCGGCCGGCACACCGGCTTCGGTGTAGATCTCGGCCAGGCGGATCGCGGTCAGCGGGGTCACTTCGGACGGCTTGAACACCATCGCGTTGCCGGCGGCCAGGGCCGGGGCCGACTTCCACATGGCGATCTGGATCGGGTAGTTCCAGGCGCCGATGCCGGCGACCACGCCCAGCGGCTCGCGGCGGGTGTAGAAGAAGCTCGATTCGCGCAGCGGCAGCTGGATGCCTTCGATGGCGGTGGCCAGGCCGGCGTAGTACTCGACCACGTCGGCGCCGGTGACGATGTCCACGGTGGTGGTTTCGGCCAGCGCCTTGCCGGTGTCCAGGGTTTCCAGGTGCGCCAGTTCGTCGTTGCGCTCGCGCAGGATCTCGACGGCGCGGCGCAGGATGCGCGAACGCTCCATGGCAGTCATCGCGGCCCACACCTTCTGGCCTTCGGCCGCGCTCTGCACGGCGCGTTCGACGTCGGCCTGGCTGGCGACCTGCACTTCAGCGATCACGTCACCGGTGGCCGGGTTCACGGTCCTGAAGGTCTTGCCGCTGCTGGCATCGACGCGCTGGCCGTGGATGTAGAGCTGTTGGACGGGCAGGGTGGTCATGGGGCGTACTCCTTGGAAGGGGGCGGGTGCTGAAGCGCTTATAGCGCGACAGCCTGCAACTGGAAGTCGATGTAGCCGTAAGCGATGCGCCGGGACTTCTCGGCGTTGAACTGGCCGCCGACCAGGCTGCCGCGCAGCCACAGGCCGTCGATCATCGCGGCCAGGCCACGGGCGGCCAGGCGGGCCTGCGGGTGGGGCAGCAGGCGGTTGAACTGGTGGCACAGGTTGGAGAACAGGCGCTGGTCGTTGGCGCGCTGCAGCCGGGCCAGTTCCGGCTGGTGCATGCTGGCGGCCCAGAAGGTCAGCCAGACGCGCATCGCGGTGCCGTTGATCTGGCTGTCGTCGAAGTTGCCGTCGACGATGGCGCGCAGCTGCTCGCGCGGGTCGTCGCTGGCGTCGGCGCGGTAGCGGGCGACCGCGTCCTTCAGCTCGCGCAGGATCTGCCGCATTGCAGCATTGAGCAGGCCGTCCTTGTCGCCGAAGTAGTGGGCGACGATGCCGCTGGACAGCCCTGCCTTCTTCGCGATGGTGGCGACGGTCGCATCGGCCATGCCGATCTCGTCGATGGTCTGGAAAGTGGCCCGGATCAGCTGTTCGCGCCGTACCGGTTCCACGCCTTTCTTCGGCATTGTCTCTCCACGGATTGCGACCCGAAGGATCGGGCTGCCCGCCATTATGCTTTTTATTGATTGAACGTTCAATCAATAAACCCTAGGATGCGCTCGCGCCCCACGCCATGGGCCCGGTTTACCGGTCCGGCCCCGCCCATGTGCCCCCTCGGACTTGATGAGACGACCCCATGTCTTCCCTGGCTCATCCCAAGCGTTCGCCCCTGCGCTTGAACCGTTTTGTCTTCTTCAGCTCTTCGGTGTCGATCGGCATCCTCGGGCTGCTCACCGTTCTTTATCCCGAAAGCAGCGAGCACTGGCTGCAGTGGGCGCAGGCCGAAGTCTCGGCGGCGTTCGGCTGGTGGTACATGCTGCTGATCGTGCTGTGCCTGGGCTTCGTGCTGTGGCTGGCGTTCTCACCGTATGGCCGCATCCGCCTGGGCCACAACGAGGAATCACCGGCCTTCGGTTACGTGGCCTGGGTGTCGATGCTGTTCTCGGCCGGCATCGGCATCGCGCTGCTGTACTACGGCGCCTACGAGCCGCTGGACCACTTCCTCAATCCGCCCGGGCAGCCCGGCGGTACCGTGGCCGCCGGCCGCGAGGCGATGGTGCTGACCTTCCTGCACTGGGGCCTGCACGGCTGGGCGCTGTACGCGCTGGTCGGCGTGGCGCTGGGCTATTTCGCCTACCGCCGCGACCTGCCGCTGGCGCTGCGCTCGGCGCTGTACCCGATCTTCGGTGAGCGCATCCATGGCCGCATCGGCGACATGGTCGATGGCTTCGGCATCCTTGCCACGCTGATCTCGATGGTGACCAACCTCGGCATCGGCGCGCTGGTGGTGCAGTCCGGCCTGGTCTACCTGTTCCACATTCCGGATACGCCGCAGGTGCTGGTGGCAATCGTGCTGGTGATGATGGTGGTGGCCACCATCGGCGTGGTGGCGGGTGTGGAGAAGGGCATTGCTTGGCTCTCCAACCTCAACGTGCGCCTGCTGTGCGGCCTGCTGCTGTTCGTGCTGGTCACCGGCCCGACCCTGCACCTGTTCGATGGTCTGATCCAGAACACCGGCGATTATCTCGGCGCATTCGTGCGCAAGAGCTTCGACATGTACCTCAACGACCCGAAGGGCCGTGAGTGGATGGGCTCGTGGACGCTGTTCTACTGGGCGTGGTGGATCGCCTGGGCGCCGTTCGTCGGTCTTTTCGTGGCGCGCATCTCGCGTGGCCGCACCATCCGTGAAGTGATCATGGGCGTGCTGCTGATCCCGCTCGGCTTCACCCTGGCGTGGCTGTCGATCTTCGGCAACACCGCCATCGACCTGGTGCTCAACCACGGCCAGGCGATTCTGGGTGACGTGGCCCAGCACGATGCGGCGATGACGCTGTTCAAGCTGCTGGAGTACCTGCCCGCCGCGCCGTACGTGGCCGGCGCTGCCGTGGTGATCGGCTTCGTGTTGTTCCTGACCCCGGTCGACTCGGGCACGCTGATGATCGCCAACCTGTGTACCCGCCGGGTCGACGACGGCGTGGAGGATGGCCACGACGCGCCGATCTGGCTGCGCGTGTTCTGGGCGGCCGGCATCACCGTGGCCAGCGTCGGCCTGCTGCTGGCCGGCAACTTCAGTGCGATGCAGACCGCGGTGGTGCTGTGCGGCCTGCCGTTCTCGTTCACCCTGGCGTTCTACATGTGGGGCCTGCTGAAGGCGCTGCGCACCGACCCGGACGCACCGCGGCGATAGGTAGCGCCGGGCCATGCCCGGCGAACGCCAAAGCAAAGGGCCGGATCTGTGAGGATCCGGCCCTTTGCGTTTGCTTCCGGGATCCGCCGGGCATGGCCCGGCGCTACCGGTTACTTGCTGGCCAACTGGCGCAGTACGTACTGCAGCAGGCCGCCATGACGGAAGTACTCGACTTCCTTCGGGGTCAGCAGCATCACCGAGACTTCGAAGGTCTTCTTGGTGCCGTCGGCCTTGGTCGCGGTGACGGTGGCACGCTTGCTGGCACCGTCCTGCAGGCCGGTGATGTCGATCACTTCCGAACCGTCCAGGCCCAGGCTCTGTGCGTTCTCGCCGTTGCGGAACTGCAGCGGCAGCACGCCCATGCCGACCAGGTTGGAGCGGTGGATGCGCTCGAAGCTCTCGGCGATGACCGCCTTCACCCCCAGCAGCAGGGTGCCCTTTGCCGCCCAGTCACGCGACGAGCCGGTGCCGTATTCCTTGCCGGCCAGCACCACCAGCGGCACCTTGTCGGCCTTGTACTTCATGGCTGCATCGTAGATCGCCAGCTTTTCCGGCTGGCCGCCAGCGGCCGGGTAGTACAGGGTGTTGCCACCTTCCTCGCCACCGAACATCAGGTTCTTGATGCGGATGTTGGCGAACGTGCCGCGGACCATCACGTCATCGTTGCCGCGGCGGCTGCCGTAGCTGTTGAAGTCGGCCGGCTGCACGCCGCGTTCCCGCAGGAAGCGGCCTGCCGGCGAGTCCTTCTTGATGTTGCCGGCCGGGGAGATGTGGTCGGTGGTGATCGAATCACCGAACAGGCCCATCACGCGTGCACCGTGCACATCGTCGATGCTGCCGGTCTGCATGGTCATGCCATCGAAGTACGGCGGGTTCTTGATGTAGGTGGAGGCATCGCTCCACTCGTACAGGTTGCCGTCCGGCGAAGCGATGGTGTTCCAGCGGGTATCACCCTTGAACACATCGGCGTAGTTCTGCTTGAACATCTCCGGGCCGATGGTGACAGCGATGACGTCGCCGATTTCCTTGTTGCTCGGCCAGATGTCGCGCAGGAACACCGGCTGGCCATCGCTGCCGGTACCCAGCGGCTGGGTGGTCAGGTCGATGTCGGTGGTGCCGGCGATGGCGTAGGCCACCACCAGTGGCGGGCTGGCCAGGTAGTTCATCTTCACTTCGGGGTGCACGCGGCCCTCGAAGTTGCGGTTGCCGGACAGCACCGAGGTCACCACCAGGTCGCCGGTGGCGATGCCGGCGCTGACTTCGGTCGGCAGCGGGCCGGAGTTGCCGATGCAGGTGGTGCAGCCGTAGCCGACCACGTAGAAGCCGATCTTCTCCAGCTCCTTCAGTACGCCGGCCTTTTCAAGGTAATCGGTGACCACGCGGGAGCCTGGGCCGAGCGAGGTCTTCACCCACGGCTGGCGGTTCAGGCCCTTGGCGGCCGCGTTGCGGGCCAGCAGGCCGGCGCCGATCATCACCGCCGGGTTGGAGGTGTTGGTGCACGAGGTGATGGCCGCGATGACCACCGCGCCGTCCTTCAGGCGGACCTTGCGGCCTTCGGTTTCGATGTCGGCGTAGCCCTTGGCCAGCTGCTCGTTGCCGACCGCGGCACCGCCGCCTTCGTTGACGAACGAGGAGACATCGTCGCTGCGCTTGTCACGGTTGGCGGTCATGCCGACCAGGGCTTCGCGGTAGTTCTTCTGCACGTCTTCCAGCAGCACGCGGTCCTGCGGACGCTTCGGGCCGGCCAGCGACGGCTTCACCGTGCCCATGTCCAGTTCCAGCGTGGTGCTGTACTGCGCGTGCGGGCTGCCCGGTTCGTGCCACAGGCCCTGCGCCTTGGCATAGGCTTCGACCAGATCGATCTGCTCTTCGCTGCGGCCGGACAGGCGCAGGTAGTTCAGCGACTCGGCGTCGATCGGGAAGATGCCGCAGGTGGCGCCGTATTCCGGCGCCATGTTGCCGATGGTGGCACGGTCGGCCAGCGGCAGGTGCTGCAGGCCGTCACCGTAGAACTCGACGAACTTGCCGACCACGCCCAGCTTGCGCAGCATCTGGGTGACGGTCAGCACCAGGTCGGTGGCGGTGGCGCCCTCGGGCAGCTTGCCGGTCAGCTTGAAGCCGACCACCTGCGGGATCAGCATCGACGACGGCTGGCCGAGCATGGCCGCCTCCGCTTCGATGCCGCCCACGCCCCAGCCCAGCACGCCGATGCCGTTGATCATGGTGGTGTGGCTGTCGGTACCGAACACGGTATCAGGGTAGGCGACCGCCTTGCCGTCCTTGTCCGCCGTCATCACCACGCGGGCCAGGTTCTCCAGGTTCACCTGGTGGACGATGCCGGTGTTCGGCGGCACTACCTTGAAGTTATCGAAGGCCTTCTGGCCCCAGCGCAGGAAGCCGTAGCGTTCCTGGTTGCGCTGGAATTCGATCTTGCCGTTGAGGTCCAGTGCGTCCGGCTTGCCGAACACATCGACCTGCACCGAGTGGTCGATGACCAGTTCGGAGGGAATCTGCGGGTTGATCTGCTCAGGCGAGCCGCCGAGCTTGACCACCGCGTCGCGCATCGCGGCGAGGTCGACCACGCAGGGCACGCCGGTGAAGTCCTGCAGGACCACGCGCGCCGGCATGAAGGCGATTTCGGTGTCCGGCTCGGCCGCCGGGTTCCAGCGGGCCACGGCTTCGATGTGGTCCTTGCCGACGGTGATGCCGCCGTCCTCGTGCCGGAGCAGGTTCTCCAGCAGGATCTTCATCGAGTAGGGCAGGTGGGAGATATCGAAGCGCTGGCCCAGCGTGGGCAGGCTGAAGTAGTCGTAGGTCTTGCCGCCGACGTTCAGCTGGCTGCGGGTGGAGAACGAATCGCTCATGCGGGGTAACTCCTTCTTGCGGATGGCTTGCAGTGGCCCGCGCATGGGCGGACCTGCTTGCGGTCGCCGCGGGCCTGACGGCCCCGGTGGTTCCAGTATGAACCCGAAACTGAATGGATTCACCCGGGCCGGGTTCCGGCCTGCGGCATCGGTTCCAGACTACAGGGGAAGGTGTATGGCGTATGTCACGTTTGTGGCCGATCCTTTGCGAGGCAAGGGCTGGCGGGGTGCCGGTCCTGTTCAGGGTGGAAGTATGCCCGGGGAAGTATGTATAATTTGTGCATACTCTGGAGGGCCTACTGATGGAAGCCACTGTTGCAGAACGCGGACAGATCACCCTGCCCAAGGCGGTGCGTGATGCCCTCGGCCTGACCAAGGGCACGCTGCTGAAGGTCGAGCTGGACGGCAGCCGCATCATCCTGCGCAAGAGTGTTGACGATGCCATTTCACGGGCGCGCGGCAAGTTCGCGCTGGACGGTTTCGAATCGTCCGACGCAGCGGTACGTGCGGTGCGTGACGAGGAATAAGCCGTGATGATCGCCGTCGACTCTCCGGTGCTGGTCGAGCTGCTCAGCAATGGCCCGCAGGCCGATGCCGTGGAAGCCATCCTCAGGCAGAGCCTGGTCGGTGGCCGCGTGGTGGTCTGCGGCGCGACCCTGGCCGAGGTCTGCGCATCGCTGCGTGGCGGTGCCGAGGTGCTCGAAGCGCTGGAAGAAATGGGCGTGCACTTCAACCCGATGGAAGCCAAGTCGGCGCTGCGCGCCGGCGAGATGCACCGCCGCCACCGCCAGCGCAGCGGCAGCCGCCGCAGCCTGGACGAATTCATGGTCGGCGCCCACGCACTGCTGCAGTGCGATGGCCTGATCACCTGGAACGACACGTTTTACCGCGACTACTTCAAGGGCCTGAAGCTGATCGTGCCGCAAGCCTGAGCCCACTTTTTTTCAACCTACGCATTACCCGGGAGTTGTCATGTTGGAAGCCTACCGCCACCACGTCGCCGAGCGCGCTGCGCTTGGCATCCCGCCGCTGCCGCTGAGCGCGCAGCAGACGGCCGATGTCATCGAACTGCTGAAGAACCCGCCGCAGGGCGAGGCCGAGTTTCTGCTCGACCTGCTGACCCACCGCGTGCCGGCCGGCGTCGATGACGCGGCCAAGGTCAAGGCCTCGTACCTGGCGGCGATCGCCCTGGGCAGCGAGCAGAACCCGCTGATCAGCCGTGAGCGCGCCACCGAACTGCTGGGCACCATGCTCGGCGGTTACAACGTCGCCCCGCTGGTGCAGCTGCTGGACGATGCCAGCGTCGGCACCATCGCCGCCAACGGTCTGAAGAAGACCCTGCTGGTGTTTGATGCCTTCCACGATGTGCAGGAAAAGGCCAAGGCCGGCAACGCCAACGCCCAGGCCGTGCTGCAGAGCTGGGCCGACGCCGAGTGGTTCACCAGCAATCCGGAAGTGCCGCAGAGCCTGACCGTCACCGTGTTCAAGGTGCCGGGCGAAACCAACACCGACGACCTGTCGCCGGCACCGGACGCGACCACCCGCCCGGACATCCCGATGCACGCCCTGGCGATGCTGAAGAACAAGCGCGACGACGCGCCGTTCACCCCTGAAGAAGACGGCAAGCGCGGCCCGATCCAGCAGATCCTCGACCTGAAGGACAAGGGCCACCTGGTCGCCTACGTCGGCGACGTGGTCGGCACCGGTTCCTCGCGCAAGTCGGCCACCAACAGCGTGCTGTGGTGGACCGGCGATGACATTCCGTTCATCCCGAACAAGCGCGCCGGTGGCGTCTGCCTGGGTTCGAAGATCGCCCCGATCTTCTACAACACCATGGAAGATGCCGGTGCACTGCCGATCGAGCTGGACGTGTCGAAGATGGAGCACGGCGATGTGGTCGAGCTGCGTCCGTACGAAGGCAAGGCGCTGAAGAACGGTGAAGTGATCGCCGAGTTCCAGGTCAAGTCCGAAGTGCTGTTCGACGAAGTGCGCGCCGGTGGCCGCATTCCGCTGATCATCGGCCGAGGCCTGACCGGCAAGGCGCGCGAAGCGCTGGGCCTGGCCCCGACCGATCTGTTCCGCCTGCCGGTGCAGCCGGTCGATACCGGCAAGGGCTTCTCGCTGGCGCAGAAGATGGTTGGCCGCGCCTGTGGCCTGCCGGAAGGCCAGGGCATGCGCCCGGGCACCTACTGCGAACCGAAGATGACCTCGGTCGGCTCGCAGGACACCACCGGACCGATGACCCGCGACGAGCTGAAGGACCTGGCCTGCCTGGGCTTCTCGGCCGATCTGGTGATGCAGTCGTTCTGCCACACCGCCGCTTACCCGAAGCCGGTGGACGTGAAGACCCACCACACTCTGCCAGAGTTCATCTCCACCCGTGGCGGCGTCTCGCTGCGTCCGGGCGACGGCGTGATCCACAGCTGGCTCAACCGCATGCTGCTGCCGGACACCGTCGGTACCGGTGGTGACTCGCACACCCGTTTCCCGGTGGGCATTTCGTTCCCGGCCGGTTCGGGCCTGGTCGCCTTCGCCGCTGCCACCGGCGTGATGCCGCTGGACATGCCGGAGTCGGTGCTGGTGCGCTTCAAGGGCAAGATGCAGCCGGGCGTGACCCTGCGTGACCTGGTCAACGCGATCCCGCTGTACGCGATCAAGTCGGGCCTGCTGACCGTGGCCAAGGCTGGCAAGAAGAACATCTTCTCCGGCCGCATCCTGGAAATCGAAGGCCTGCCGGAACTGAAGGTCGAACAGGCGTTCGAACTGTCCGACGCCTCGGCCGAGCGTTCGGCGGCCGGCTGCTCGGTGCGCCTGAACAAGGAGCCGATCATCGAGTACCTCAACAGCAACATCACCCTGCTGAAGTGGATGATTGCCGAGGGTTACCAGGATCCGCGTTCGCTGCAGCGCCGTATCGAGAAGATGGAAGCGTGGCTGGCCAACCCGGAGCTGCTGGAGCCGGATGCCGATGCCGAATACGCTGCCGTCATCGAGATCGACCTGGCCGACATCCACGAGCCGATCGTGGCCTGCCCGAACGACCCGGACGACGTGAAGACCCTGTCCGAAGTGGCCGGCGCCAAGATCGACGAAGTGTTCATCGGTTCGTGCATGACCAACATCGGTCACTTCCGCGCCGCTGCCAAGCTGCTGGAAGGCAAGCGTGACCTGCCGACCCGCCTGTGGGTGGCCCCGCCGACCAAGATGGATGCCTCGGAGCTGACCAAGGAAGGCGTGTACGGCACCTTCGGCGCCACCGGTGCACGCATGGAAATGCCGGGCTGCTCGCTGTGCATGGGCAACCAGGCGCAGATCCGCGAAGGCTCCACCGCGATGTCGACCTCGACCCGCAACTTCCCGAACCGCCTGGGCCGCAACACCAACGTGTACCTGGGTTCGGCGGAACTGGCGGCGATCTGCTCGCGTCTGGGCCGCATCCCGACCAAGGACGAGTACATGGCGGACATCGGCGTGATCAACGCCAATGGTGCGGAGATCTACCGCTACATGAACTTCGACCAGATCGAGGAATACCAGGACGTGGCCAAGACGGTCGCCGCCTGATGCGGTAACTGAAAACCCCCGGCTCGCGCCGGGGGTTTTTTTGTGAGCGGATGACGCATGGTAGTGCCGGCCGCTGGCCGACAACCCGTTGAAACGAAGAACCTCTGGTGAAAGCCGGGTTTTTATTGTGCCCGGCCAGGTGGCCTAGCCCATGCGCATCGCGGTTCGGGTCTGCTCCTGGGCGTGGTCTTGCTGACCGACCTGCTGTGCCTGCGCAATCTGTTCGGCCTTGGCGATCGACTGCTCTACCGGCGTATTGATTGCCTCGCTGATCGGAACCGACGCCCGCAGGTGTGCCGGATTGCCCGGTGCTCCCTGCACAACGAACAGGCGAGGGCCCGAGTCATCGCTGGGTGGACTGCCCAGGACCACATGATCAACGCGTTCGAGGCCGCTGCTCTTGGCCGTCGCAAGCAGGCTGGCCGTCATGCGCTCACTGGTTTCATCGAAGCTGCGCCCGTGCCTGGCATCCACGGCGGATACACCATCGCGGATCTGCTGGTAGAGCACATGGTCTGGATGGCCTTCCTTCCTGGGATCCAAGCCTGCCTTGTCCAAGGTTGACTCAATGCTCTCCTGCAATGGACTCCTGGGAGAGAAGCCGGGATTGCCGAGAGAGGGCGAGCCCTTGTCGGTTGCATCCTGGGTCAGTTGCTCCCCCGGCCTGAGCGCATTCTGGGCCCGCTGCTCCGCTTCAGCCTCGCGGCGGGCATATGCACCGGCTTCCTCAATACCGCGCAGGTAATTGACCCCGTCGCGCAGCAGGCCAGGTCCGCCGCCGACCAGCACGGTCGCGCCTGCGCGCAACTGATGAACATCACTGCGGTAGTCGACAATCCGGCGCAGGTCTTCAGGATCTGTG
Organism: Stenotrophomonas sp. 28608_Sma; assembly: GCF_056486185.1. Taxonomy (NCBI): domain Bacteria; kingdom Pseudomonadati; phylum Pseudomonadota; class Gammaproteobacteria; order Lysobacterales; family Lysobacteraceae; genus Stenotrophomonas; species Stenotrophomonas sp. 28608_Sma. Next base: position 2,293,714 of record NZ_CM151308.1, read on the forward strand.
ATCCGGGCCTGGGGATTGTCCAGTACAGACTGCACCGGGCCCTTGTCGGTCACGCGATCAAGGAAATGAACCAATCGATGGGAGTCGCCCAGCTGGACCGCCACCGCGGCGGACATGACATGGCCGCTTTTCATCCCAGGTGTTCCAAGCGAGGCGATGCGCTGGCCGTGCTCGGCGTTGCGCAGGACCTCCAGTTCCCTGGGCTGCGCATACATCTCGACCTTGCCGTAATGAGGACCGCCCGCACTGACCAGGTCGCCTGCCATCACATGGTTGGTGAAGGGCGCCGCGTTGGCCGGCTGGCCCTCAGGAAGGCGATACGCCAGCCCGGCAGCACCGTAAGGATTGAATGCGTCGCCGGGGAGGTTGTAGTGGTGTGCAGTGATCTGGGCGAGCGCGCCGCCCAGCGAGTGGCCGGTGACGTACACCGGACCATACCCATTCTCTTTAGCCAGATCGATCGCCTGCTTGGTCAGTGCGAGGGCATCACCGAGTTGTGCGTTGACTCTTGCGGTGACCATCGCAGCGTCGATGCCGCCGTCAATCAGAGGCTGGCGATCAAACTCGGTACCGCGATGGGTGACGATTACTTCTTTGGATTCGAGATTATGGTAAATGACGCCTTGGTAGCCGGTGGCGGAGTTTAGGCTGGCCAATACACGATATTCCGTCCCGGCAATGGTAACAATGGCCTTGGGCGCAGGGAGCGGATCCTTGTAGACATGATCTGAGAGGGCTGCATTTGCTCCAGGATTCATTGGGCTGTTCCTTCAGTCCGTGTGGAGATTTCGATTGGGAAGTAATCCTTTCGCTTATCTTGAGGCATCTTCTCGTACCAAGTCGAAGGCTCGGTAGGCGTCCACTCTGGCGATCCCCCTGAAGTCATGGGGCGTAAGGCGCGATGTACGTAGGTAGTAGCGAGTTTCTCGGTTTCAAGCTTTGTGAATGAAGTCCATGCGGTTGCTTGGATAGGGCGATCATCGATGATGAAGGCGAATGAAGCTTCCACGAGCACGGGTGTCCAAGTGCACGGGCCGCGACCGTAATAGTCGGCAACTTCCATGCCATCGTTGAATACAACACTGCTGAATTCAGTGGCACTGAGGCGCTGTGCCTGAAGCTCAACCTTGTGCTGGTTCGGCTCGTACTGCACCCCCTCCCAATTGTTGACCGGAGGGAGACAGAGTGGGTCTATCTCATACGTGACGAAGACCGAAGGAACGGGGACATCCACGGGTGCATCATGGACCCGAATCACAATCGGCAGCGCATCCTTTGGCGCCGGATTCTCGCGATAGACCGGGTATGAGCGTTCCTTGTTGCAGCCCGGAACGGCCATTGTGATCGAGGCGATCAACCAAACGTGAGCAAGGGTCGGGAGAACTTTCAGCATGAGCGGTCCATGTCGCTGCAGGATTTTCCTTGATCCCTGGAACATGCGGTCTCATCACGAACGACGGCGCCCCATCCGGGCAAATGCGACAGGTTGCGCAGTGGGTATTGCCCGTTACCCGGACCTCCCTCCCTGCGTACCCGAGCAGCGCGGCCTTGCGGGGTAACGTTCATCGGCGTTCCATTGCTGTGCGATACCTGACTATACGACCCGCTCCAGCCGCGCTCCAAGTCGGTGTCCTGCGGGCCTCCCGTTTGGCGCGCATGGCTTGCGGCAGGGTCCAGCCTCGAGCAGCGCCGTTGAAACATCAATGGTCGAAGGTGCTGCCGGCGGATCGGCAATTGCGCCTGACGTCTCTTGGAGGTGTCCAGCAGGGTGCAGAGCCGAGCGTGGGCTCGGCTCTGCAGGGGCCTGTCAGCCGCGGGCGAGGGCCAGCAACCGCTCGGCAATCCGCTCCAGCGGCACCTGCTCTTCGGCAGCGCCGAGCTTGAACGCGGCACCGGGCATGCCCCAGACCACACTGGTGGCCTCGTCCTGCACCAGCGTCGGGGCGCCGGCCTGGCGCATCTCCAGCAGGCCACGGGCGCCGTCATCGCCCATGCCGGTGAGAATGGCGCCGATGGCGTTGCCGCCGGCGTTCTGCGCGACCGAGCGGAACAGCACGTCCACCGCGGGCTTGTGCCGGTTCACTGCCGGGCCGTCGTCGACCCGGCAGCGCCAGCGTGCACCGTCGCGGATGATGCGCAGGTGCTTGCCACCCGGTGGCAGGTAGGCGTGGCCGGGCAGCACCGCTTCGCCGTCGCTGGCCTCGCGTACGGCCATTGCCGAGTGCCGGTCCAGGCGTTCGGCGAAGGCGCTGCTGAAGCTGGCCGGCAGATGCTGGGTCATCACCACGGCCGGGCCGTCGGCGGGCATGCCTTCCAGCACTACACGCAGGGCCTCGGTGCCACCGGCCGACGAGCCGATCGCGATCAGGCGGTCGGTGGTACGGAACTGCGGAGCAGCGGGGCGCATCGCAGGCGCGGCGTCCAGCAGGAGTTTCGGTGCGGCGGCGCGCACCAGCGGGCGGACGCGCGAGCGCGCCGCCATCTTGACCTTGGCGATGATCTCGTCGGCGTAGGCCTGCAGGCCGCGCGCCACGTCCAGCTTTGGCTTGGACACGAAATCCACCGCACCCAACGCCAGCGCCTGCAGCGTGGTGTCGGCGCCGCGTTCGGTCAGCGAGGAGATCATCACCACCGGCAGCGGGTGCAGGCGCATCAGGTTTTCCAGGAACGCCAGCCCATCCATGCGCGGCATTTCCACGTCCAGGGTGATTACATCCGGGGCCAGGCGCTTGATCTTCTCGCGCGCCAGCAGCGGGTCGGCGGCGGTGCCGACCACATCGATGGACGGATCGCTGGACAGGATTTCCGTGAGCATCTGGCGCACCACGGCGGAGTCGTCGACGATCAGGACACGGCAGGGGGCGTTGCCGGTCAGGGTCATTCGAACAGCTCCACGCCGCCGGTGACCGGGGCCTTGGACAAGCGTGCACGCACCGCCGATTCGGTCGCGGCCACTTCGGCCTCATGGGCATGCGGCAGGCGCTGCACCACCACGCGGCCGGTATCGGCGAAGAACCAGATCTTGCGCGGATGGATGCCGCACAGATCCTCGGCAATGATCGGGATGTGCTCGGCCTGCAGGTACTGGCGCACGAACTCGGCGTTGCGCGTGCCGACCGGGTTGCTGGTGAAGCCCTTGAGGACGTTGGCGCCACCGAACACCTTGGCCTCGATGCGTTTGCGGTGCGCGCCGCGCTTGAGCATGTCGTTGATCAGCAGTTCCATCGCGTAGCTGCCGTAACGCGCGGGCGCGCCATCGCCGGCGTTGCCCTCGGGCAACAGGAAATGGTTCATGCCGCCGATCTTCAGCACCGGGTCGCGCAGGCAGGCCGCCACGCAGGAGCCCAGCGTGGTGGTCAGCGCAGTGGTGTCATCGACCACCAGGTACTGGGTCGGCAGCAGCTTGGCCGCAATGGTCTTGAAGCGCGCGTCCTGGTAACGCATCACATCATCGGTGCGCAGCGATGCGTTCATGCGCCGGCCTTTGCCGCACGGCGGTACAGAGTGCGCCCGCAGGGCTGGATCAGGTCGGCGGCGTGCAGGTAGTTCTCCGAGTGGCCGGTGTAGAGCAGGCCATCGTCGGACAGGTGCTGTACCAGCCGGCCGAGGATCGCGCGCTGGGTCGGCTTGTCGAAGTAGATCATCACGTTGCGGCAGAACAGTGCGTCGAACGGGCCGCCGACGTCGTAGCGCGGGGCAAGCAGGTTCAATGGGCGGAACTCGATCAGCTCGCGCAGCGCCGGCAGCACGCGGCACTGGCCCTCGTTGGGGCCGCTGCCGCGCTGGAAGTAGCGGCGGCGCAGATCCGGATCGAGGCTGGTGACGCGGTCGATGTTGTAGACGCCACGGCCGGCGGTGGCCAGCACCTGGGTATCGACGTCGGTGGCGATGATGCGTACCGGTGGCTTCAGGGTGCCGAAGGCTTCGCAGGCGGTGATCGCCATCGAGTAAGGCTCTTCGCCGGTGGAGGCGGCGCACGACCACAGCAGCAACGGTGTGCGGCTGGAGCGCTGCTGCAGCTCCTCGCGCAGCTTGTCGAAGTGGTGCGGCTCGCGGAAGAACGAGGTCAGGTTGGTGGTCAGCGCGTTGGTGAACGCCTGCCACTCGTCACCGTCTTCCTGCTCCAGATGGTCCAGATACTGCTGGAAGCTGCGCATGCCCAGCGTGCGCAGGCGGCGCGACAGGCGGCCATAGACCATGTCGCGCTTTGCCGGGGCAAGGGCAATGCCCACGCGCTGGTAGATCAGGTCGCAGACGCGGCGGAAATCACGGTCGGCGAACTCGAATTCGCGCGGGCCGGTGACGATGGGAGTAGGACTTTGCACGGGGGACGTGTCCATCGGCAGAGGCGGCGGCCGAAGCCGCCGCGGGTGGGTCTCAGAATTCCTGCCAGTCGCTGTCGCTGGCGACGAAGGTGCTGGCGTTGCTGCCGGTGCGGCGAACCGGTGCTGGCGTCGGAGCCGGCCGCGGACGCGCCACGGCGGCGGCAACATGCACCGGCTCGACACGCGCGGCCACTGCCTTCATCGCGGCCGAGACCTGGTTGTCCAGGCGGAAGATCGCCACGGCGTCGGCCAGCTGGCCAGCCTGTTCTTCCATCGCACGTGCGGCGGCGGTGGCTTCTTCCACCAGCGCAGCATTCTGCTGGGTGGTTTCGTCCATCTGCACCACGGTCTGGTTGACCTGCTCGATGCCAGCCGACTGCTCCTGCGAAGCCGCGGAGATCTCGGCCATGATGTCGGTCACGCGCTGCACCGAGGCGACGATCTCGCCCATGGTGCTGCCGGCCTGGTGCACCAGGCTGGAGCCTTCGGCGACCTTGCCGACCGAATCATCGATCAGGCCCTTGATCTCCTTGGCCGCGGCGGCCGAGCGCTGGGCGAGGGTACGCACTTCGCTGGCGACCACGGCGAAGCCACGGCCCTGTTCGCCGGCACGTGCGGCTTCCACTGCGGCGTTCAGCGCCAGGATGTTGGTCTGGAAGGCGATGCCGTCGATGACCGAGATGATCTCGGCGATCTTCTTCGACGAGGCTTCGATGGCCGACATGGTGTTGACCACCTGGCCGACCACGCTGCCGCCTTGAGAAGCAACACCCTGCGCGCCGATCGCCAGCTGATTGGCCTGGCGGGCGTGCTCGGCGTTCTGGCGCACGGTGGAGGTCAGTTCCTCCATCGACGCGGCGGTTTCTTCCAGATTGGCGGCCTGCTGCTCGGTACGGCGCGATAGATCGCTGTTGCCCGACGCGATCTCGCCGGCGGCGAGGGTGATGCTGGACGCGCTGGCCTGGATCTGGCCGACGATCTGGGTCAGCTGGGTGACGGTGGTGTTGGCGTCGTCCCGCATGCGTGCGAACACGCCCTGGTAGTCGCCGTGCATGCGCGCGGTCAGGTCGCCTTCGGCGATGGCCGACAGCAGCTGCGAGAGCTTGCCGAGGTTGTCATCGCTGACCGCCATCATCGCGTTGAGGTTTTCCAGCATCAGGCGGAAATCGTGATCGAAGCGCTGCGCGTCGCCACGGCGGCTGAAGTCGCCTGCGGCGGCGGCACTGGCCAGCTGCTTGATCTCGGCGTTGATGCGGCCGAGGTTGGCCTTGACCGTGTCGACGGTGGTGGTCATCGCGGCCTTCTCGCCGGGGTAGCGCGCGACGTCGCGGCTCAGATCGCCCACCGCGTACTGCTGCACCACGTCCAGCACATCGTGCAGGGTCTGCACGTGGCCGCCGACCAGGGCATTGGTTTCCTGCACCATCAGCCCGTACTCGCCGGGGAAGGCGCTGGCATCGATGCGGTAGCTCAGTTCGCCGCCGTCGTGGCGACGCGCCATCTCGCGCTGGCCGCTGATCACCGCGTGCAGCTGCTGCTGCATGCCCGACATGGCGTCCAGCAGGCGGCCGGTCTCGTCATGCGGCTGCGGGCCGATGTGGCTGTCCAGCCTGCCGCGGGCGATACCCTCGGCGACGGCCGTTGCCTGCTTCAGCGGTACGGCGATGCGGTTGCCGATGAGCCAGCTCAGGGCCAGCACGATCAGTACCAGCACGCCACCGGAGACGGCCATGATGGCGGTGAACACCAGTGCCTGCTTCTGCACGTCGTCCATGTAGACGCCACTGCTGACCACCCAGTTCCAGGGCGCGAACAGGCCGGCGTAAGCCACCTTCTCGACCTCGCCCTTGCTGCCGGGCTTGGCCCAGCGGTAGTTGACGAAGCCGCCACCGGCCTTGGCTGCTTCCACCTGGTCGTAGTAGATGCGCACGCCGTCGTCGGTGCGGAAGTCCTTCATGTCCTTGCCGACCAGGTCCTTGCGGAACGGGTGCATCAGCAGGCGGTAGCCGGTGTCGTAGATGTTGAAGTAGTAGGCATCGTTATCGGCGCGCATCACTTCCAGCGCCTGCAGGGCGGCGGCCTTGGCAGCGTCCTCGCTGAGCTCGCCGGTACCGGCCAGGCGATGGTAGTGCTGGAGGATGCCGTAGCTGAGTTCGACCTGGGTCTTCAGCGCAGTCTTGCGGGTCTCGGTCAGGTCGAGGTACTGCATGCGGGCGGCGATCACCGAGAGCGCGATCACGCCAAGCGCGATGAGCAGCGTCAGCAGGTTGAGCTTGCGCCGGACGGAGAGGTTGCTGAAGTAGTGTTGCCAGCGATGCATGAGATTCATCGAGCAGGACCAGGTCGAAGCGGGCGGGCGGCGCCGTGCCGGTCACGGCGGGACAAGCGGTGACAACCCCGTTATCGGCCGCGCGGGCGGGGGATTGAGGTGCGGTGTCCGAACGTATTCAGGTTTCCTTGCAGCGGCGGCTGCGGCGCTGCCTGCGGCAGGCTTTTGAAGCAACAGCAACAGCAACAGCGGTTGGTCGGCTCTGAATTTTCAGTGGGAGGCTGGGTCGGGGTGGGCTGGCGGGACACGCCGTAAACCCCGCTCCGCGGTCCGGCCCAGCCGCTGGCGGCTGGGCGTTCGGGCGCTTGCGAAGCAGTGCTTCGCAAGCAAAGCGCCCTCACCCTTGGGGGCTCGATGGCGCCATCCATGGCGCCAACGGTCCCGCCAGCCCACCCCGACCCAGCCCTCTCGGCATTCCTGTGACGGACGGCAAGAGCGTTGGGTTTCCAACTGGGAAGAGGGGGCAGATCCGTTTTCCTGCGGAAAGCGAATCTGAACCCGGAAGCGGTGCTGTTGCTCTTGCTCTTGCTCTTCTTTCTTCAATCCGGGGTGGACGCGCACGGAAACTGTCCGTGGCCGGGAGGGTGGGCTGCGCAGGGGCGTGAGCCGCATGGGCCCGAGGCATGCCTCGGGCGGGTTGGGCAGGACGCCCAACCCTGGCCTTGCCGTGCGTGCAGGACTGCGCGCACGAGCAAGCGGCGACCGAGCTTACATGGACGTACTTGCAGCGGCCCCTGCGCAGCCCACCCTCCCGGCCAACCCTCAGTAGCCACGCGCCTACCGCGACCACCCCGAGGGGCTTCGCCGTTGGCTGGATATCCAGATACCCCGTAAACAAAAACGCCCCAGCGCAGGGCCAGGGCGTTCTCGTACGTCAGGTCAGGCAGGCATCAGAACTCCTGCCAGTCTCCGTCGGCCAGTTCGGTGGCCATGGGGCGACCACCGGCGATGCGGCGGGCCGGCGAGGCGACCGGGGCCGGTGCGGCCGGTGCGGCAGCACGCGGGGCCGGGGCAGCGGCGATGCGTGGGGCAACCACGGTCTCGGCTTCATCCACCACGAAGATCGACACGGCCTCGCTGAGGTGACCGGCCTGTTCTTCCATTGCGCGTGCGGCGGCGGTGGCTTCTTCCACCAGCGCGGCGTTCTGCTGGGTGGTTTCGTCCATCTGCACCACGGTCTGGTTGACCTGCTCGATGCCAGCACTCTGTTCCTGCGAAGCCGCGGAGATCTCGGCCATGATGTCGGTCACGCGCTGCACCGAGGCGACAATCTCGCCCATGGTCGCGCCGGCCTTGTGCACCAGCGCAGAGCCGTCGTTGACCTTGCCGACGGAGTCGTCGATCAGGCCCTTGATCTCCTTGGCTGCCGCTGCCGAGCGCTGGGCGAGGGTACGCACTTCGCTGGCGACCACGGCGAAGCCACGGCCCTGTTCGCCGGCGCGTGCGGCTTCCACCGCGGCATTCAGCGCCAGGATGTTGGTCTGGAAGGCGATGCCGTCGATGACCGAGATGATCTCGGCGATCTTCTTCGACGAGGCTTCGATGGCCGACATGGTGGTGACCACCTGGCCGACCACTTCACCGCCCTGCGAGGCGACGCCATGCGCGCCGATGGCGAGCTGGTTGGCCTGGCGGGCATGTTCGGCGTTCTGGCGCACGGTGGAGGTCAGCTCCTCCATCGAGGCGGCGGTTTCTTCCAGGTTGGCAGCCTGCTGCTCGGTGCGGCGCGACAGGTCACTGTTGCCCGAGGCGATCTCGCCGGCGGCCGAGCTGATCGCGCGGCTGGACTGCTTGATGCGGGTGACGATCTCGCTCAGCTGCGCGGCGGTCGCGTTGGCGTCGTCTCGCATACGGGCGAACACGCCCTGGTAGTCACCGTGCATGCGCACGGTCAGGTCACCCTGCGACAGTGCGGCAAGCAGGCCGGAGATCTGTTCGATGCTGCCGGCGTTGGCATCCAGCAGGCCGTTGATCTGCTGGGCCAGCTGCAGGAAGAAGCCTTCCTTGTCGGTGGCATCGATGCGGCCGGACAGGTCGCCGGCAGCGGCCTGGGCGATCACGCGGGCCACTTCGGCTTCCACCTGCGCTTCCTGGGTGCGGTCGCGCCATTCCACCACGTAGCCGACGGTGTCGCCGCCTTCATTGCGGATGGTGGAAACCACCTGGGCGAACTGGGCATCGCCGTACTGCATCGGGCGACGGGCGACGCCGTGTGCCTTCAGGTTGCCCAGCAGGGTCTGGTCCATCTCGCCGCGATGCTCCAGCACGGTGACCGGCTTGCCGATCAGCGAGGCCTGCGCGTCGAAGTCCGGCAGGTCGCGGCGCACGTCGTCCTGGTACTGGCTCAGGGTCTGCTGCAGGGCGCGATTGGTGTAGACGATGGTATTGCTGGTGTCGGTCAGGTACACGCCGGTGGAGCTGTAGTCCAGCGCGGTGCGGATGCGCAGGTTCTCGCGGGCGACGGCCTGGTCGGTTTCGGTGCGCTCGCGCAGGTCGCGCTGCATGCGCTGCATCGCCTGCATCAGTTCGCCCACTTCGTCCTGGCGGCTGACGTCGATGTGGCCATCGAGCTTGCCGCCGGCCACATCGTTGGCAACCGAGACGGCGCCGCGCACGCTGCCGACCAGGGCACGGGCAAACAGCCAGACCAGCACCAGGCCGAGTGCGGCGCCGCCCAGCAGGGCGATCACGGTCAGCACGGCCGAGGCGGAGTAGGTGGATTCGGCCTCTTCGCGCGAGGCGCGGGCGAGGCGGTTGTCTTCGGCGATCAGCGCTTCCAGCGCCGACGCGGCCTTGCGGTGCTTGGTGCGGGTCTCGCCGACGAAGGTATCGATGGCGTCGTCCGGCAGGTCCAGTTCCAGCATCTCGGTGACGCTGTCATAGGAGGCCAGGGCATCCTTCCACTCCTTGGCGAAGGTGTCGAACAGCTTCTTCTGCTGTGCGTTGTCGACCAGCTTCGGATAGTCCTTGATCGACTTGTCCATGCTGGTACGCAGCTCGACGGTCTGCTTGCGTGCATCAGCCTTGACGTCGTCACTGGCGCGGATCAGCTGCTGGTAGGCGGCGTTGCGGTATTCACCCAGCATGCCGCGCATCTCGCCGGCCATGCGGATGCTCTCCATGCGAGAACCCGCCAGCTCGGTGGTGACGTTGTTCAGCGAGTGCAGGCCGCGATAGGCGACGATACCCTGCAGCAGCATCACCAGCAGGAGGACACCGAAGGTCAGCAGCAGCTTCGGCATCAGTTTCAGGTTGTTGATCCACGGCATGGGCGTTGCGAGCTCCTAAGGCAGACGCGCCCGGGCATCGGGCCCGGTTGCAGCAGAAACCACGCCGGCACCAGGTCCGGCGTGGTTCGACGGACAGCGGATTACTTGATGTTGGCCAGCTTCAGGCCGGCCGGCGAGCTGACTTCGATTTCCGCGCGCGAGGCGTCGCGCTGGATCTTTCCGATCACGCAGACGGTCTTGCCTTCCAGGGTTTCCAGCGGGAAGGAGAACTTGCCGCGGTTCTCGCCAGCGATGCGGGCCGAGAAGGTGTGGCGCGGGAAGGCGCCGCCCATGTACAGGAAGGTCGGCTGGCCTTCGGAACCTTCTGCGTAGCGGGCCTTCTCGACCTTGCCGCAGACCATGCCGTCCTTGCCGACCGAGCGCGGTGCCAGTTCTGGCGGGATCATGTCGGCCGACTGGGCGAACGCGGCGGAAGCAGTGGTGGCCAGGACAGCGGCCGAAACGAACGCAAACAGGGACTTCATCGAGGTGTATCTCCGGGGATGGTGATGGTCGTTCCGGTCCTGCGCGCTCCTGCGCGACCGGCTTCTGTCCCCCTATCGGCACTGCCGGAGGGAACTGAAGGGGTTTGTGACCAGAACGTGAAGCAGGTCCGTTCGATCAGGCAGCGGCGTCTTCAACGACGCTGGCCTGGCCCATGTCGGCGCTGTCCAGCAGGGTCTCGATGTCGAGCAGGATCAGCATGCGGTCGTCCTGCGTGCCGATGCCGGAGATGAAGCGGGTATCGACGGCGGCGCCGAATTCCGGGGTCGGGCGGATCTGCTCGGCCGACAGCGGGATCACGTCCGAGACGCTGTCGACGACGATGCCGACCACGCGGTCGTCGACGTTCAGCACGATCATCACGGTGAAGGCGTCGTAGCGGGCATCGTCCAGGCGCAGCTTCAGGCGCAGGTCGATCACCGGGACGATGGTGCCGCGCAGGTTGATCACGCCCTTGATGTAGTCCGGTGCATCCGGGACCCGGGTCACCGCGTCATAGCCGCGGATTTCCTGGACCTTGAGGATGTCCACGCCGTAGTGCTCGGCACCGAGGGTGAAGCTGAGGAATTCGCCACCGGCGCTGGCGGCGGAGCTGGTCTTGTCGTTCATCGAGGGGTCCTGGTTCTGCCGGAAGTCCCGGTGTCAGGCTCGATATCGGCCCCTCGTCGGGGGACTTTAGGTGCCGGGGGAAGGCATCCACGCATGGCGTGGATCTACCGGGGAAGATGGGGTCATCCACGCATGGCGTGGATCTACACGGGAAGCGGTAGTGCCGGCCGCTGGCCGGCAACCTGGCAACAATGTGGATACGGCCATTGCCGGCCAGCGGCCAGCACTACCGGTCGGGAGGCCTTACAGCTCGCCGTTGCGGCGCGCCTTGCGCTGGCGGTCGATGCGGAAGATGTAGCGCTGGATGGCACTGTCGGCGCCACGCGGCAGGATGTCGAAGCGCATGCCCACGCGCTTGATCTCGATGCCATTGGGTTGGCGCTGCGGCAGCAGGTTGCAGACGACCAGCTCGATCTCCAGGTCGGGGCCGTCGGGCAAAGACAGCATCGCCGGGTAGCGCTTCTGCAGGCTGAACACCGCGCAGTCGGTAGGTACGGCCACCGCCAGGCCGCCGCCACTGATGTCCACCACCCGCATCGACAGCGCTTCGGCACGGCTCTCGCCGGCGGGGATCAGCAGTTGGGGCGAATCGGTGACTGGCGTCTCCAGCCGGTACATCTCACGTCGTTGCAGGTGGACCAGTTCAATCGGCAGAGGGGCGCGGAAGGCGACGTGGCCGTCGTTGTCCACACGTTGCAGTGCCTGCAGGCGGAACCGCACCAGCACGCGTTCGAGCTGGGCAAAGCACAGCAGATGGTCGGCCTGTTCGGCGGCGCGGTTGGACGCCTCCTGCGGGCTGCCATCGAGCAGCAGGGTGTCGTCGTCCTCGTCGAGCTCAAGCAGCGCGGTCGGGAACGAGCGGTCGCGGCCGTCGATATGCGCATTGATCAGTGATCGCTGGTCGATCAGCGATCGCAACAGCTGCCGCAGCTGGCGCGGATTACGAACCAGGAAACGTTCGTCAGCGGCATCAGCCGCGTGGACATCATGCACTGCAGTGTCGTTGCCGTCGGACATGGAATCTACGGTCAGGGGCGGGCGCCAGCACGCGTTGGCGCGAGGCTCGATGGGGATATCGGCCACTGTGCCCGATTATGAAGTGAGAATTGCATCACTTTCCATGCGTGAGGGGTCAGATCCCTTTCCCGAAGGAAAGGGATCCGACCCCGGGTACATCAGAACTCCTGCCAGTCGCCGTCTGCGGCCAGCGCCGGCTGGGCCGTCGCCGTGCGCAGCGTACGCGCCGGGACCGGCTTTGCGGCCGGTGCGGCGGCTGCGACCTGGCGCGGTACCGGTGCCGCCAGTGGGCGTGCCGGGATGGCCGTCGTGCCCTGTGATGCCAGCCGGAAGCGGGCCACGGCTTCACCGAGCTGCACGGCCTGGTCTTCCATTGCACGTGCGGCAGCGGTGGCTTCTTCCACCAGCGCAGCATTCTGCTGGGTGGTCTCGTCCATCTGCACCACGGTCTGGTTGACCTGCTCGATGCCGGCACTCTGTTCCTGCGACGCTGCGGAGATCTCGGCCATGATGTCGGTCACGCGCTGCACCGAGGCGACGATCTCGCCCATGGTGCTGCCGGCCTGGTGCACCAGGCTGGAGCCTTCGGCGACCTTGCCGACCGAATCATCAATCAGGCCCTTGATCTCCTTGGCGGCAGCGGCCGAGCGCTGGGCGAGGGTGCGCACTTCGCTGGCGACCACGGCGAAGCCACGGCCCTGTTCACCTGCGCGGGCAGCTTCCACTGCGGCATTCAACGCCAGGATGTTGGTCTGGAAGGCGATGCCGTCGATGACCGAGATGATCTCGGCGATCTTCTTCGACGAGGCTTCGATGGCCGACATGGTGGTGACCACCTGGCCGACCACTTCACCGCCCTGCGAGGCGACGCCATGTGCGCCGATGGCGAGCTGGTTGGCCTGGCGGGCGTGCTCGGCGTTCTGGCGCACGGTGGAGGTCAGCTCCTCCATCGACGCGGCGGTTTCTTCCAGATTGGCGGCCTGCTGCTCGGTGCGGCGCGACAGATCGCTGTTGCCCGACGCGATCTCGCCAGCGGCGAGGGTGATGCTGGACGCGCTGGCCTGGATCTGGCCGACGATCTGGGTCAGCTGGGTGACGGTGGTGTTGGCGTCGTCACGCATGCGTGCGAACACGCCGTTGAACTGGCCGTCCATGCGCGCGGTCAGGTCGCCGGCGGCGATCGACTGCAGCAGCTGCGAGAGCTGGCCGAGGTTGCCGTCGGCGACCTGCATCATGCTGTTGAGCTGCTCGATCATCACGCGGAAATCGTGATTGAAACGCTGCGCATCACCGCGCTGGCTGAAGTCGCCGGCGGCAGCCGCCGAGGCCAGCTGCTGGATCTGCGTGTTGATGGCCAGCAGGCTGGCCTTGGCCGCATCCATCGACTCGTGCAGGATCGCGCGGCTGCCGGGCAGGCGGCGTGCGTCCGGGGTGAGGTTGCCGGTGGCGTACTGGTTGAGCACGTCGATGGCATCGCGGATCGCGTCGAGATGTTCGAAAATGACCGTGTTGATACCGCTGGCCAGCTGCCCATAGACGCCCGGGAAGTCTTCCGGAATGCGATGGCTGATGTCCGGACCGGCGTGCATCTGCGCCATCAACTGGGTCTGCTCGGAGAAGCGGCGCAGCATCGCGGTCATTTCGGTGGTGGCGGCCAGCATCTTGCCGGCTTCGTCCTTGCTGGTGGCCTGGGTGCTGACGCTGAGATCGCCACGGGCAACGGCCTGGATGGCATGCACGGCCTTGCCGAGCGGGCCGGTGACGGCGCGCGAGATGACCGTTGCCAGGGTTGCGGCGACCACAACCAGCAATACTACGGCGGCAATGATCGCCAGCATGCTGTTGCGGTGGGTGGCGTTGGCGTTGTTGATCTTGTCCTGCATCAGCGAGCTGCTGTACGCGCCCAGTGCCTTGAGGTCTTCAAAGGCTTTGCGGCGCAGCGGGCGCGACTGGTCGTCGGAGATCTGCCGTGCGACGACGCCATCGCCGGCGGTGGCCGCTTCGCGCAGCTTGGCATTGGCTGCGAAGTAGCCATCGACGTCGGCCTGCACGGCGCGGTAGAGCTCGCGCTCCTTGGCGCCGGCCGGCAGCTTGGCGTACGCGGCCAGCTGTTCGCGCACGACGGCGGCGGTGTCGTCCATGCGCTTGTTGTAGTCGGCCACCTTCTCGGGCTGGTCCAGCATGCTCAGCTGGGCCAGCTCATAGGTGCGGAACTCACCCAGCTGCGAGCGCACTTCGCCGAGGTACTGCACGGACGGAATATCGTTGGAGGCCATCGCGCTCAACTGCGCGTTGGCCTCGGACAGGCGGACCAGAGCGAAAGCGCCCAGTACGACGGTCATCAGGGTGGTGAGGGTGAACCCCACGGCCAGCTTGCGGGCGATGGGCAGATCGTGGAACCACTTCATGCAGGGTGCTCCAGGTGGGCAGGGCGCCGGCGTCGTTGCGTCGGCTGGGGGTGGTTGCAGAGCGAACGGTGGTGCCCGGTGGGGGTTCGGTGACGGCCGTCAAAGCGAAATAGCGGCGCAGTTCGGATGGACTTTATGGACGCAGATCACATTCGGTTGCGTAGGGACGGCGGCGCGAAAGTGGTGCCATGACAGGGCTTTCGCTTGAGCGGCAAGGTTGCGCCCGAAACCTTCGTGCAGATGGAGTTCACGGTATGCCTGGCGAAGCGAGCGCGGTCAGATCGTGGCCGTGCGCGCAAACGAAAACCGCCGCCCCGAAGGGCGGCGGCTCAGTGCACGCATGCAACGTAGATCAGGCGGCCTGCGGCATCCGCAGCGAGCGCACCAGACCGCCGATGTCGACGATCAGGGCCACGCGGCCATCGCCAAGGATGGTGGCACCGGATACCCCGCCGATGCGGCGGTAGTTGTTCTCGATGTTCTTCACCACCACCTGCTGCTGGCCGACCAGCTCGTCCACTTCCAGCGCAATCTTCTGGCCATCACCTTCAACCACCACCACCAGCGATTCGCTGCCCGGTGCGCGGTTGCCGTAGCCGTAGTACTCGCTCAGCGACAGGATCGGCAGATACTCGCCACGCACGCGCAGCACGCGGCCTTCGCCGGCCATGCTGCGGATGTCCTCGGCCTGCGGCTGCAGGGCCTCAAGCACATAAGCCAGCGGCAGGATCAGGGTTTCACCGGCCACCGCCACGGTCATGCCGTCGAGAATGGCCAGGGTCAGCGGCAGGCGGATCAGCGTGCGGGTGCCAGCGCCGAGGCTGCTTTCGATCTGGACCTCGCCCCCCAGCGCCTGGATGTTGCGGCGGACCACGTCCATGCCGACGCCACGGCCGGACAGGTCGGTGACTGCATCGGCGGTGGAGAAACCCGGCTGGAAAATCAGGTCCCAGACCTGCGAATCGGTCGGGTTGTCCGGCACCGCCAGACCGCGTTCGGTGGCCTTGGCCAGGATCTTGGCACGGTCCAGGCCGCGGCCGTCGTCGCTGACTTCGATGACGATATGGCCGCCCTGATGCGAGGCTGCCAGGGTGATCGTGCCGGTCTCGTCCTTGCCCGCACCGCGACGCACGTCCGGCATTTCCAGGCCGTGGTCAATCGAGTTGCGCACCAGGTGCACCAGCGGATCGGCGATCTTTTCGATCAGGCCCTTGTCCAGTTCGGTGCCTTCGCCGACGGTGCGCAGGCGTACCTGCTTGCCGAGGCGGCTGGACAGGTCGCGGACCAGGCGCGGGAAGCGGCGGAACACCGCATCGACCGGCAGCATGCGCACGCCGATCACCGCTTCCTGCAGGTCGCGGGTGTTGCGTTCAAGCTGGTCCAGGCCGGCGAACAGGCTCTCGGCGTGCACCGGGTCCAGCGCGTGCGAGACCTGCTTGAGCATGGCCTGGGTGATGACCAGTTCGCCGACCAGGTTGATCAGCGCATCGACCTTGTCGACGCTGACCCGGATCGAGGTTTCGGCTTCCTGGCCGCCAGCGCTGCTGGCAGCGGCGGCGGGTGCCGCCGGTACAACGGCAGCCGGTGTGGAAGGGGCGGGTGTGGCAGGTGCCTCGGTGGCCAGGCTCGGCGGCGCAGCCGGACGGATGTCCAGTTCGCAGTCGTCCAGCACCCAGGCGAAGGTGTCTTCGATCTTGCTGCGCGGCACCTTGCCGACCAGACCCAGGTCCCACGCCAGGTGGGCCTCGAGCGGGTCGAGCTGGGCGAAGCCGGGCAGGCGTTCCATGCGCGCGGCGACCTGCAGCGAACCCAGGTGCTCAAGTTCGCGGATGATGCGCAGCGGGTCGTTGCCGCTCATGAACAGCGATGGCGCCGGGGTGAAGCCGATCTGCCAGGCTTCCGGCGTATCGTCCACCTTGGCTGCGGCGGCCGCGGGGGCGCTTGCTGCGGCCTCGCCGGAAAGAACCGCCTCCAGGCGCGCCTTCACCGCAGCGACAGCGGCGGGATCGGCAGCCTGGCCGTGTTCGGCTTCGCGCAGCAGTGCGCGCAGCACGTCCACCGAGGACAGCATGGCGTCGACGGCGTGGCCTTCCAGTGCCCGCTTGCCGGCGCGCAGCTCATCGAGCAGCGTCTCCAGCACATGGGTCAGGCCGGCGATCGCGTCGAAGCCGAAGGTGCCGGCGCCGCCCTTGATCGAGTGGGCGGCGCGGAACACCGAATTGATGATCTCCGCGTCCTGCTGCCCCGATTCCAGGGCCAGCAGGCCAGCCTCCATCGCGTCGAGGCCTTCGCGGCTCTCCTCGAAGAAGGTGGCGTGGAAGCGTTGCAGGTCCATGCTCATGGCAGTGGTGGTCCGGAAGCGAAGAAGGGGAGCGGTGACGGGCGATCAGCCCAGCACTTTCTGCACGGTGGCGACCAGCTGTTCCGGATTGAACGGCTTGACCAGCCAGCCGGTGGCGCCGGCGGCCTTGCCTTCGGACTTCTTGTCGGCGGCCGATTCGGTGGTCAGCATCAGCAGCGGCGTGAACTTGTAGTCCGGCAGCTGGCGCAGTTCGCGGATCAGCGCGATGCCGTCCATGTTCGGCATGTTGACGTCGGTGACCACCGCATTGAAGCGCTGGCCCTTGGCGCGACCGAGCGCGACCGCGCCGTCTTCAGCTTCTTCGACGGCAAAACCGGCCGAGGTGAGGGCGAAGGACACCATCTGGCGCATTGACGCCGAATCGTCCACCACCAAGATACGTGCGCTCATGCAGCGTTCTCCACAGATTTCAGGTTGTCATGGGTTACGTCCAGGCCCAGGGCCTGGGTGACGCCCAGCAGGCGCGCGGCGTCACGGAAGGTTGCGGTGCAACCGTGGAAGCCGGTGCCGAGGCCTGCCTCGCGGCGGGCCTGCACGAACGCACACAGCACCTGCACGGCGGCCGTGTGGATGCGGGCGACCTGGCTGGCATCCAGGGTCAGCTCGCCTGCCTGCGCCACCAGCGGGGCGAGGCGGTTCTTGAGCTCGGTGGTGCTCTCGATGCCGAGATCCCCACCCAGTTCGACAGTGCTCATCGTTGCTCCGGACAAACGGTTCCGTGATCCATAACGGCACCCCGGCGGGGTTCTTTAGGGGAATCGACGCGGTGCGTCGATGCGGTCGCTGTTGAAATGGGGACGGAGGGGATTAAGTCGCAACTGGCTCGGCGCTTTGCGCCGATGCGGTGCCTGTCGGGGACGCAAGGCGTTGATCCGTTGGATCAATACCTTACGTCCCCCACTGCGTGGTCGCCGTTGCCGAGGGTGGCTGCGGGAGAGCCTGGTCGATTGCGACTTAATCCCCTCCGTCCCCTTTTTCCGCTCAGCTCAGCAACCGGGTGGCATCCAGCAGGATCATCGGGCGCTGGCTGACCCGGGCGACGCCACGGAACAGGTCGTTGGAGATCTGGCAGATGCGCGCGGTATCGGGTGGTTCGATCTGCGAATCGGTGAGGTTGGCGACATCTTCCACTGCCGACACGCGAAGGCCGATGGTCTCGCCGTCTTCCTCCAGCACCACGATGCGGGTCTGTGAGTCGTCTTCGGCGGCCGCGGCGCCCAGGTGCAGGCCGAGGTCCATCACCGGTACCACCTGGCCACGCAGGTTCATGATGCCCAGCATGGCCGGCGCAGTGCCGCGCAACGGCAGCAGCGGCACCGGCAGCACCACTTCCTGCACCTTCAGCAGTTCCAGTGCATAGGCCTGGGTGCCGCAGCGCAGGCGCAGCCAGCGCGAGGTGCGCTCGCCGGCGCGTCGGTTCTGCGGATGCGGGCTGCTGGCGGGCCGATGTGCCTGTGCCTGCAGCTCCTGCCAGCTGCTCGGGCGGTTGCCTGCTGGCGCGTCCACAGCCACGCGCGGGGGCGGCGCGGCATCGGTGCGTGCAACTGGAGCGGGTGCTGCGACCACGGCCGCTGGTGGCGCAGGAACGTCCTCGCCGCCGGCAGCGGCCTCGAACGCGGCCTCCAGGCCGGGGCTGTCGGTGTGGGCGAGTCGATGGCTGTCGGCCGGATCGGTCTCGTAGATCACTTCGTCCGGCAGGTCGTCCCATGTAGGTTCCGGGCCGGACTTGGCGGTGGCGGGAGCAGGGGCCGTCTCGTGGATCACCTCGTCAGGCAGGTCATCCCAGGTCGGTTCGCGCTCGGGGGCGGCGACAGGCATTGCGGCGGCCTCGAAGGCGGCCTCCAGTGCTGCGTCGTCCTCTGCCGCGGCAGCAGCAACAGTCTCCGTTTCGTAGATCACTTCGGCGGGCAGATCGTCCCAGGTGGGTTCGCGCTCAGCCGTTGCGGCCGCGTCGAAGGCGGCTTCGAGTGCGGCGTTGTCGACGGCAGGCGCAGCGGCGACGGTCTCGGTTTCGTAGATCACCTCGGCCGGCAGGTCATCCCAGGTCGGCTCGCGTTCGGCGTCGGCTGCAATTGCCGGGGACGCTTCGTCGCTCGCCGGCGGCGGTGCAGCCGGTGGTGCCGCGGCGATCGCTTCGCCCAGCAGTTCGTCCAGGTAGTCGTCCAGTACACCGGTGCTGTTCATGCGGCCTGCTCCAGAGCGCGGGCATCCTCGCCGAGGATCCAGTTCAGCGCGCGGCGATAGGCGGCCAGGCCGCGGCCCGGGTAATCCTCACCAACGCTCGGCAGGGTCAGGCCGGCGGCGTTGCTGATGCGGGTGTCGATCGGAATCGCGTCTTCCCACACACGGGTGCCGTGACGATCCTGCATCGTGCGCAGCGACTCGTTGCCGGCGCGGGTGCGGCGGTCGAACAGGGTCGGCAGGATCGAGATCGGCAGCGGGCGGCGGCGCGAGCGTTCGACCATCTCGCCGGTGCGGACCATGCCATCCAGGCCATGCAGGGCCAGCGGCTCGGCCTGGGTGGGGATGATCAGGCGATCGGCTGCGGCCAGCGCATTGATCATCAACAGGCCGAGGGTGGGCGCGCAGTCCAGCAGGATGTAGTCGTGCTGGCCCTGGTGGCGCGCAAGCGCATTCTGCAGTGCCAGGCCAAGGCCGGGCTGGTTGGCGCTGCGGCGTTCCAGCGTGGCCAGCGCGGACTGTGCGCAGACATAGTCCAGGCCATGGATGCTGCTGGCATGGCACAGGCTGGAAAGATCGGCGGGCGGGGCGCCGAACAGCTCCAGCACGCCAGCCGGCGGCGGGTCTACCGGTACGCCGAACGCGCGGCTGAGCGAGGCATGCGGATCGAGGTCGATCAGCAGCACGCGATGGCCAAGTGCGGCCAGTCCGCGGCCGAGGGCGAGGGTGGTGGTGGTCTTGCCGACTCCGCCCTTCTGGTTGGCGACTGCCCAGATGCGCATCGGATTACTCCTTCATTGCCGGGGGAACGGCGGCGCCGACGCGGCTGCCAGCCGGCACCGGCGGCAACTTCACCGGTGCGATGGGGGAGGTGGGGGCGGTAGCCGGAGTTGCCGCGGCTTGTTCGGTATCGGTGTTCCGGGTGGCACCGGTGGCTGCGTTCAGGCGCTGGCCGAGCGGGTCCACCGAGTGCGAGGTGTCGGCCAGGATGATGACCATCACCCGGCGGTTGCGGTTGCGGCCCTGCGCGCTGTCGTTCTCTTCGCGCGGGCGGAACTGGCCGTAGCCGACCATCGCCAGCCGCGACGGCTGCACGCCCTGGTCGGCGAACAGGTGCACCACGCTGGCCGCGCGCCCGGCCGACAGTTCCCAGTTCGACGGGAAGGTGGCGGTGGCGATCGGTACGTTGTCGGTGTGGCCTTCCACGCGCACGCTGTTGGGTACGTCGCGCAGGACCTCGGCCAGGCTGGCCAGGGTCTGCCGCGCATGCACGTCCAGCGCGGCCGAACCGGTGGGGAACAGGATGTCGCTGTTGATCTCGACTTCGATCCACAGCTCGGTGCGGCGAACGCTGATCATGCCGCGGTCGATCAGCGGCGCCAGTGCGGCGGTCAGGCGGTCCGCGATGCTGTTGAGCTGGCGCTCGGCGCGCGCGATCTGCTCCTGGTTGTGCACCGAAACAGGCATGCGCATCTGCGAGGCCATCGACGGCAGCAGGGTCGGGTCGTGCGACGGCGCAGGCGCCGAGGGCCCGATCTTGGTGCCGGACTTGATCACCGAGGGGCTGTCCCAGCCGCCACCCTGCACCTGCTTGTTACCCACCTGTACCGGATTGATGGTGCGCGGCGCGCCCCCGAAGGCATCGGTCAGCGCGTCGGCCATGATCCGGTACTTGCCTTCGTTCACCGAAGAAATCGCGTACATGACCACGAAGAAGGCGAGCAGCAGCGTCATCAGATCGGCATAGGGGATCGCCCATGCTTCGTGGTTGGCGTGCTCTTCGTGGTGCTTGCGGCGGGCCATGTCAGTGCAGGAAGCCGGAGAGGTTGGTTTCGATGTTGCGCGGGTTTTCGCCCTGGGCGATCGAGATCAGGCCTTCGATGACCATTTCGCGGTCGCGGGTGTTGTGCGAGATCACACTCTTGAGCTTGGCGGCCACCGGCAGGAACAGCAGGTTGGCCGAGGCGATACCGTAGATGGTGGCGGTGAACGCGGCGGCGATGCCGTGGCCGAGCTTGCTCGGATCGGCCAGGTTCTTCATCACCGCGATCAGGCCAAGCACGGCACCGATGATGCCCAGCGTCGGTGCATAGATGCCCATCGCTTCGAAGACCTTGGCACCGGCCTGGTCCTGGTGTTCCTGGCTGCCCAGTTCGATTTCCAGCATGTGCCGCATCGATTCGGGTTCGACGCCGTCCACCAGCAGCTGCAGGCCCTTGCGCAGGAACGGGTCCTGCTGTGCTTCCACCTGCGATTCCAGGCCCAGCAGGCCCTGGCGGCGGGCGATGTTGCTCCACTCGACGATCTGCTGGATCAGTTCGCGGCGATCGCTGTGCGGCGGGCGCACGACCCAGCGCACGATCTTGAAGGCATGCTTGAACACCGCCGGCGAGGTGTGCAGCAGGATCGCGGCGACGGTGCCGACGATGACGATCACGAACGCCGCAGGCGACCACAACGACGCCAGGCCGGCGCCCTTGAGGATGCTGCCGCCGACCAGCGAGGCCAGGGCGAGAAAGAGTCCAATGAGGCTGAGTCTATCCATGGTTCCGGTATCGGCGTGTATGAATGGGACTTGAGACACCGGTAGATCGCGTACAGACGGTAGTCACAGTTTTCGGGGCGCCGGGCATGGCCCGGCGGGGTTCATCGCAGCCCGTCCACGTCCAGGATCAGCGCCATGCGACCATCGCCGATCAAGGTTGCACCGGCATAACCGCGCAGGCCGCGCAGCGCTTTCGGCAGCGGCTTGATGACCACTTCCTCACGCCCGCGTACCTGGTCCACGACCAGCCCGAAACGCGCTTCGCCAGCCTGCAGCACCACGATGGTCAGCAGGGGCGAGGCGGCCGGCGTCACATCCAGCCACTGGCGCAGATCGACCAGCGGCAGCGTGTGCGAGCGGCGGTCGAGCACGGCACGGCCATCGAACCAGCCCAGCGAGGTGCGCGGCGCGTGCAGCACTTCCATCACGCGGGCCAGCGGCAGCGCATAGACGTCCTCGCCGGCCTGCACCAGCAGGGTCGGCAGGATCGCCAGGGTCAGCGGCACGCGGATCAGGAAGCGGCTGCCACGGCCCAGTTCCGACTGGATCTGGATCTGGCCGCTCAGTTCGCGGATGCGTGACTGCACCACGTCCATGCCGACGCCACGACCGGAGATGTCGGTGACCTGCTGCTTGGTCGAGAAGCCGGGCAGGAACACCAGGTGCAGGCACTCCTCGCTGCTCAGGCGCGCGGCGGCTTCCGGATCGATCAGGCCCTTCTCGCGCGCCTTGGCACGCAGCTTTTCCGGGTCGATGCCGGCGCCATCGTCCTGCACCTCGATGCTGACGTAGTCGCCTTCCTGCTGTGCGGACAGGCGCACATGGCCCATCCGTGGCTTGCCCTGTGCCTCGCGCAGGTCGGGCATTTCCACGCCATGGTCGATGGCGTTGCGGACCAGGTGCACCAGCGGGTCGGCCAGCGCTTCCACCAGGTTGCGGTCGAGCTCGGTCTCGGCGCCGATCAGTTCCAGGTCCACTTCCTTCTTCAGCGAGCGGGCGACGTCGCGGGCAACCTTGGGGAAGCGCGAGAACACCTTGCCCACCGGCTGCATGCGGGTGCGCATCACTGCCGACTGCAGGCGGGCGGTGGCGATATCCAGAGTGGACACTGCCCGGTCCAGCTCTTCATCGCGCAGGCGCGCACGCAGGGTCTTGAGCCGATTGCGTGACAGCACCAGTTCGCCGATCAGGTTGACGATCGCGTCCAGGCGCTTGGTGTCCACGCGCACGGTATGTTCGGCCTCGGCCAGCGGCTTGGCGGCCGGCTTCGCCACCGGTGCCGGTGCGGCGACCGGGCGCGGCGCTGCGATCGGTGCCGGTGCCACCACGGCCGCAGGCTTGGTGCCCGGTGCCGCGCCACCGTGCAGCTGGTCGAGCAGGGCTTCGAACTCGTCTTCGCTGATCAGTCCGTCGTCGGCCTTCTTCGCTGGCGCGACCGCGGTCGGCGCGTTGCCACCATGCAGCTGGTCGAGCAGCGCCTCGAATTCGTCGTCGGTGATCAGGTCGCTGCCACCCGCGGTGGGTGCTGCTGCGGCGGCGGGTGCAGCCACGGCACCGCCGTGCACGTCGAACTGTGCGATCAGGTCCGGCGGCGCATAGCCCGGCTCGGTGCCGGAGGAAACCGCGTCCAGCATCGACTGCAGGTAGTCCAGCGATTGCTGGGCCGCGTCGAAGTGGTGGGCCTGCAGCACGGCCTGGCCGGCACGTGCGGCGCCCAGCGCCTCTTCAGCGGCATGGCACAGCTCTACCATGGCGGTGACGCCGAGGAAGCCGGCGCCGCCCTTGAGCGTGTGGTAGCCGCGGAACACCGCGTTGAGCTGGTCGCTGTCCTGCGGTGCCTGCTCCAGCGACACCAGCTGTTCGCCGAGGCGATCCAGGATCTCCTGCGCCTCGATGATGAAATCGGCAGTGATGTCGTCGGATACCGCGCTCATGCTTACAGCCCCAGATCCGACAACAGGTCGTCGGCGTCGTTCTGCGAGACCGCGTGGCGGTCCAGTCCCTTCAGTGCCGGCCCGGCCAGTTCCGGGTCGGTGCGATGCTGTTCCGGCGGCAGGCCGAGCGCGCCGAAGCCTTCGTGCACGCGGCGGACGATGCCGACCACGCGACGGATGATCTGCCCGGTCAGGTCCTGGTAGCTCTGGGTCAGGGCGATCTCGGTCAGGTTGTGGCGGATGCGCTCGAGCTGCGCGTCCTGGCCCGGCTGCAGGCCTTCAGCGCGCAGCTGTTCGGTCAGGCTGCGGCATTCCTCGGCCAGGTCCAGGGTGCGGTGCGTCGCCTGTTCGGTCATCGCCACCACGTGGTCCAGTCGCGCGCAGGCGTCGTCCAGTTCGCCGGCTTCGCTCGGCACGGTCGGCAGTTCGCCCAGCGCCTGTCCCAGCTCGCGGGCCAGCCGCGAGAGGCCGCTCATCATCGGCTGCGTGCGCAGCGCGACCAGCCCATCGATGCGCTGCCGCCAGGCGGCCTCGTCACCGGACTCGAGTGCGTCCAGAGCCTCCTGCAGGCGCAGGGCGAGGGCGTTCTTGTCGACCGTGGTATCCATCAGGCGCTGGCCGCCAGGCGTTCGAAGATCTTGCCGAGCTTCTCTTCCAGCGTCTGCGCGGTGAACGGCTTGATGATGTAGCCGTTCACGCCGCTCTGGGCGGCTTCGATGATCTGCTCGCGCTTGGCTTCTGCCGTGACCATCAGCACCGGCAGGGTCTTCAGCTTGGCATCGGCACGGATGGCCTTGAGCAGCTCGATGCCGGTCATCACCGGCATGTTCCAGTCGGTGACCACGAAATCGAACGGCTGGCTCTGCAGCAGCGACAGCGCGGCATGCCCGTCCTCGGCTTCGGCGGTATTGGTGAAGCCCAGATCGCCCAGCAGGTTCTTGACGATTCGACGCATGGTCGAGAAGTCGTCGACGATCAGGATGCGCATGTTCTTGTTCAAAGCAGAATTCCTTTGTTGTTCATTCCGGACGGCCGGGGGCAGCCGCCTCGGGGATGTTCATTCTTCGAGGCCTGCGTCGGCAGCCTCGAACAGCTTCAGCCGGCCACGCAGGCGCAGTACCGCCTGGCCGTGGATCTGGCAGACCCGCGACTCGCTCACGCCGAGCACCGCGCCGATCTCCTTCAGGTTCAGTTCCTGCTCGTAGTACAGCGAGAGCACCAGTTGTTCGCGCTCGGGCAGGTGGCCGATGGCCTTGCCCAGCTCGCGACCGAACTCACCGCGCTCCAGTACCTGCTGCGGGGTCGGCCCGCCCTGGGCGACGGTGTCCAGCTCGCCCTGGTCCTCGATGCGCGATTCCAGGCTCAGCACCTGGCCACGTGCAGCGTCTTCCATCAGCCGCAGGTACTCAGGCAGCGGCATCTCCATCGCGGCGGCCACTTCAGTGGCGCTGGCGGCACGGCCACTGCTCTGTTCCAGGCGGCGGATGGTGGCGGCGGCATCACGTGCACGGCGGTGCACCGAGCGCGGGACCCAGTCACCACGGCGGATCTCGTCGATCATCGAACCACGGATGCGGATCGAGGCGTAGGTCTCGAAAGAAGCACCCTGGTCGGCGTCATAGCTGCGCGAGGCTTCGATCAGGCCCATCATGCCGGCCTGGATCAGGTCGTCGACCTCGACGCTGGCCGGCAGGCGCGCGGCCAGGTGGTGGGCGATGCGCCGCACCAGGTCCGAATGCTGGGCGATGACTTCGTTCGCCGCCGAGCGCTGCACTTCCCTGTACTGGGCTGCGCCTTTCATGCCGTCACCCCACGCTGCTTGAGGATGCGTTCGAGGAAGAACTCGACGCCGCCACGCGGTTCGGTCGGCGCCTGCCAGCGCGCGGTACGGCGCGCGATCTCGGTGATCGCCAGCGCCGCCGGGCTGGACGGATAGGCCTTCACCACCGGCTGCTGGCGCTGCACCGACAGGCGCAGCCAATCGTCCTGCGGCACGCAGCCCAGGTAGTTCAGCGAGACATCGGCGAGGAACTTCTCGCAGACGCGGGTCAGCTTTTCGTACAGCACGCGGCCCTCGTTCGGGTCGCGCACCATGTTGGCCACCACCTGGATGCGGTCCACGCCGCGCTCGCGCGACAGCACCTTGATCAGTGCGTAGGCGTCGGTGATCGAGGCCGGCTCGTCACAGACCACCACCACGGTGTCCTGTGCGGCCTGGCAGAAGGTCAGCACGCCATCGGTGATGCCCGCGGCAGTGTCCACCACCATGATGTCCAGCTCGCGCTCCAGCTCGGAGAACACGTTGACCAGGCCAACGTGCTCAGCCGGGGCCAGCTCGGCCATGTGGCGGCGGCCGGATGCGGCCGGGACCACCAGCACGCCGTTCGGGCCTTCGACGATGACGTCATCCAGCGTGCAGCGGCCGGCGACCAGGTCGGCCAGCGTAAAGGTGGGGTTCAGCCCCAGGATCACGTCGATGTTGGCCAGGCCGAGGTCGGCGTCCAGCAGCAGCGTGCGCTTGCCCATGCCAGCCAGTGCCACGGCCAGGTTGGCCGACACATTCGTCTTGCCCACGCCGCCCTTGCCGCCAGTGACCGCAATGGTGCGCACAGGGCCGAGCGGCTCGCTGCGGGTGGCCGACAGCGGGAAGGTCTTGGTCAGCTTGGCGTACTCACGCGACGGCATGGTTCAACTCCGGGTTGCAGGGCATATCGGCCGCGCGGCGCAAATCTTCAAGGCGAAGTACAAGATTGGCTGCACTGGCCCGGTGCAGGTCCTCCGGGACGTCCTGGCCATCGGTCACCCAGGTGATCGGCAGGGCATGATCCACGGCCACCGACAGGGCGTTGCCGAAGCGGCCGGTCTCGTCCAGCTTGCTCAGTACCAGGCCCTGCAGGTTGGCGGCGCCGAAGCGGCGGACCACCTCGTCCATGTCGCCGAAGCTGGTGTTGGCCGGCAGCACCAGCAGGGTGCGGACCTGGCGGGCGGCACGCAGCCACTGCAGCTGGGCGGCCAGTGCGCGGTCGCGCGGGCCCAGGCCGGCGGTGTCGATCAGCACCAGCTTGTAGTCCTTCAAGCGTTCCAGCAGCTGGTCCAGGTCGGTGCCGCTGTTGGCCTCATGCACCGCGATGCCGAGCTGGCGGCCGTAGCCGTACAGCTGCTCGCGGGCACCGATGCGGGTGGTGTCGGTGGTGACCAGGGCCACGTCACGCGGCGCGTGCTTCTCGGCGAAGCGCGAGGCCAGCTTGGCGATGGTGGTGGTCTTGCCAGCGCCGGTCGGTCCGACCAGGGCGATCACGCCGCCTTCTTCCAGCGGGTCGACCGGGGCGATCGGCAGCTTGCGCGAAATCAGCCCCAGCATCAGGCCGCGGCCACGGTGGGCTTCGGTCTCCAGTGGGATCTGCATGGCCACGTCGCGGGCCAGGCCGGCATCGAAGCCATACTCGTCCATCAGGTCCAGCGCGGTGGCGCGCACCGGGCAGCCGCGCAGGCGCTCGTCGGTGAAGCGGTTCATCTCGCGCTCGATCACATGGCGCATGCCGGCCACTTCCTGGCGCAGCTGGCGGATCTCGGCGTCGTCCTGGGCCACCAGGGTCAGTGCCGGGGCTGGGGCCAGCACGGGGGCAGCGCCGGTTTCGTCGCTGGCTTCGACCGGTGCCGGTTCGCTGGCGACGATCCCGGATTGCGCTTCGGTCACGGCAGCGGTCGGCAGCGGCGGCGGCTGCACGGCCGACGCCGCGCTTTCGTGATGCGTCTCGTGCGGCGGGTCGATCTGGAAGCGGGCGCGGTTGGCCGGTGCGGCGGTGCTGGGTGCCGGTGCGACGATGGCTTCAGCGAACGGAGCGAAGATCTGATCCGGCAGCGCCGGTTCGTTGACGGCGGCGCGCGCGAGGGTGGCGGCGAAGCCGGTGCTGCCGCGGGTCGGCACGATCTCGTCGGCGCTGTCCAGGGTGCGGCCGGTGGCGCCGACCGCAGCGCGGGCGAGGGCAGCCACGGCCGAGGTGGTTGCGGCGACCGGTTCCGGTGCCGGGGTATTGCTGCGGCGGCGGGTGACCGCGGCGATCACCGCGTCGGCGGCGGTGCGCGGCTTCGGCGCCGGCGGCGGAGCGATGTCACGACGCGAGGCTTCCAGTGCACGCTGCACGGCGCTCTCGTCGTAGTTGGCGGCGGCGACGATCTCGATGCCTTCCTCGATCCGGCGGTTGGACAGGATCACGGCGTCAGGACCATGTTCCTTGCGCACCAGGTTCATGGCCGAGCGCATGTCGGCGGCGACGAATCGTTTGATTTTCATGCTGTGGTCACGGGACGAAGACGGCGGGGTGGCGGTCGGAGAACTCGGGTGGTCGGTGGTCTGCACGGTGCGGGTTCCCCTTGGTATCTGTCTGTTGCGTTGGTTCGAAAGTGGTGTCTGTTTTCTGGCGCATCGGAGGGCGGCGTCAGCTGATCGTTCCGACCAGCTTCAGGCGCTTGTCCTCCGGCACCTCGCTGTAGGCCAGAACCGACAGCGACGGAACGCTGTGGCGGACCAGGCGGGCCAGCGCGGCACGCACCGGGCCAGGTACCAGCACGACCGCGGGCTCGTTGCGGGCTTCCTGCTTGCTGACGCATTCGGCCAGGCTCTGGTGCAGTCGCTCAGCGAGTCCGGGTTCCAGCGCGGCGCCGTTGCCCTGCGTGGACTCCTGCAAGACACGTTCCAATTGTGGGTTGAGCGTGAACACCGGCAGCTCCGCCGACATTCCGGCGATCTCCTGCACGATGAAACGACCCAGTGCGGTGCGCACCGCGGCGGTCAGTACGGCCGGGTCCTGGCTGTTCGAAGCGTGTTCGACCAGTGCTTCGGCGATCTTGCGCAGCTGGCGGATCGGAATGCGTTCGATCAGCAGGTTCTGCAACACGCGCACCACCGCAGACAGCGGCAGCGCCTTCGGCGTCAGATCTTCGACGAGCTTGGGTGCGCTCTTGGCCAGGTTGGCCAGCAGGTGCTGCACTTCCTCGTGGCCGAGCAGCTCGGGTGCGTGCTCGCGGATCAGGTGCGACAGATGGGTGGCGACCACGGTGGCTGGATCGACCACGGTATAGCCCAGCGTTTCAGCCTGAGCACGCTGGTGCGGTTGGATCCAGGTGGCATCCAGGCCGAACGCGGGGTCCTTGCCGGCGATGCCTTCCAGCGCGCCGAGGGCGCTGCCCGGGTCCAGCGCCAGTTCGCGGTCGGGGTGGATCTCGGCGGTGGCCACCGGTACGCCGTGCACCAGCACGCGGTAGCCGTTGGCCGGCAGCTCCAGGTTGTCGCGGATGTGCACCGACGGGATCAGGAAGCCGACGTCCTGGGTCAGCTTGCGCCGCACGCCCTTGATGCGTGCCATCAGTTCGCCGCCCTGGTTGCTGTCCACCAGCGGAATCAGCCGGTAGCCGACCTCCAGGCCCAGCGGATCGACCGGGCGAAGTTCGTCCCAGCTCAGTTCGGCAGTCGGAGCCGGCGCGGCCGGGCGGCCGAGTGCGTTGAGCGCGGCAGCGTCATTGCCTGCGGCTGCCGGATCGGTGGCCGCGGCCTTGCCCTTGCGGTAGACCTTCCAGGCGATGAAGCCGAGGATCGCGGACAGCGTCAGGAAAGCGACGTTGGGCATGCCCGGCACCAGGCCGACCACGCCGATGATGCCGGCGGTGATCGCCAGCGCGCGGTACTGGCCGAACACCTGGCCGGTCATGGCCTGGGCCATGTCCTGCGAACGCGAGGCGCGGGTGACCAGCATGGCCACGGCGCTGGAGACCAGCAGCGCCGGCAGCTGCGCCACCAGGCCATCACCAATCGACAGCAGGGTGTAGGTGGCAGCGGCATCGCCGAACGGCATGCCATGCTGCAGCACGCCTACGGCCAGGCCGCCGAGCATGTTGATGAACAGGATCAGGATGCCGGCAATGGCATCACCACGGATGAACTTGCTGGCACCGTCCATCGCGCCGTAGAAATCGGCTTCCTCGCGGACTTCCTCGCGGCGCAGCTTGGCTTCTTCACGCGTCAGCAAACCGGCGTTGAGGTCGGCGTCGATCGCCATCTGCTTGCCGGGCATCGCGTCGAGGATGAAGCGCGCGGTCACTTCCGAGACGCGGCCGGCGCCCTTGGTGATGACCACGAAG
This sequence comes from Stenotrophomonas sp. 28608_Sma, assembly GCF_056486185.1. NCBI lineage: Bacteria > Pseudomonadati > Pseudomonadota > Gammaproteobacteria > Lysobacterales > Lysobacteraceae > Stenotrophomonas > Stenotrophomonas sp. 28608_Sma. Next base: position 2,323,335 of record NZ_CM151308.1, read on the forward strand.
TTGATGATGGTCAGGATCGCGAACACCACGATGCCGACCGCGTAGTTGCCGCCGATCACGAACTCGCCGAAGGCGGCAATGACCTTGCCCGCGGCGTCATGGCCGTTCTGGCCGTTCAGCAGGATGACGCGGGTGGAGGCGACGTTCAGCGCCAGCCGCAGCATGGTGGTGATCAGCAGCACGATCGGGAAGATCGTGAAGTCCAGCGGGCGCTTCACGTAGACCACCGCCAGCAGCACCATCAGCGAGATGGCGATGTTGAAGGTGAACAGGGCATCGAGCACCGGTGCGGCCAGCGGCACCACGACCATGGCCAGCAGGGCCAGCACGATCAGCGGTGCGCCAAGGCCCTGGCGGATCATTTCCAGCGCGCGGCGGGTGTTGAAACCGGTGGAGGGCTGGGCGCTCACGGGCGGCCTCCCTTGCCGAATTCATCCACCTGGATGTGCGGGGCGTCCGGCATCGGGCCAGTGCGCCAGGCGCGCAGCTGGTAGACGTAGGACAGGACCTGGGCGACGGCCGAATACAGTCTCACGGGGATTTCCTTTCCGAGTTGGCCTTCCCGATACAAGGCGCGTGCCAAAGGCGGGGCGGAGACGATCGCCACCTTGTTGCCGTCGGCCACTTCACGGATGCGCAGGGCGGTCTCATCCACACCCAGGGCGACCACTTTGGGGGCGTCCATGGCGCCGCCCTCGTACTTAAGGGCGACCGCGTAGTGGGTGGGGTTGACCACCACCACGTCGGCAGTGGGCACCGCCTCCATCATCCGGCGGTTGGCCATCTGCTGCTGCAGCTGGCGGATGCGGCCCTTGACCTCGGGGCTGCCCTCGCTTTCCTTCATTTCCCGGCGCAGCTCTTCACGGGTCATCTTCAGCTTGCGCATCCAGTTCCAGCGCTGGTAGGGCGCATCGATGGCGGCCAGCACCAGCATCGCGCCGGCGGTGGCCAGCAGCAGGCGCAGGGTGAAGCCGAGGCCGTCGGTGATGGCGGTCTCCAGCGGGTGGTGGATCAGCCCGCGCAGGGTGTCGAAGCCGGTCCACACCACCAGCCCGGCGGCAACGCCGACAAAAGCCACGCGCAACAACGACTTGGTGAACTCGGCGATGGCTTCCGGGCCATACAGGCGCTTGAGCCCGCTCATCGGGTTCATGCGGTTGAAGTCGGGCATCATCGCCTTCTGCGACCAGCGCAGGCCGCCCATCACCAGCGGGGCGACGAAGCTGGCCAGCAGGCAGACCAGCACCAGCGGCGCGATCACCAGCATGAACTGCAGCAGCAGGTCGCCGAAGTGGCCGAACAGTTCCTTCGGGTTCTGCCGCAGGCTCTGTTCCGGGCTGAGTGCATGCTTCATCCAGGCGCTTGCACCACGGCCGATCGAGCCGCTCATGGCCATCACCGCCAGTACGCCGGCGCCGAACACGGCGGCCGTGCCGAGCTCGCGCGAGCGCGGCAGGTTGCCCTGTTCACGGGCGTCGCGCAGGCGTTTTTCGGTAGGTTGTTCGGTCTTTTCGCCGGCGGATTCGTTCTCGGACATCACGGGCACTGCGGCAGGGGATGCCGGGGTGCGTGCAAGAACCGTGCCGCTAGCCGTCAGTCGCGAGCGGCAGCACTGTGTGTCTGCTCCTGCTCATTCTGGCGTTCGCAGTGCTGTATGCGCTGCCGCGCTATCGCATTTAGCGGGCGGGGAAGATCGTTCAACTGCTGCTGTACAGGGGGCAGCTAGCAGCTACATGAGGCATGATGGCAGCACACGCAGAAGAGAAGGGCGATGCTGAATGGATTGCAGGATGGGATATCGCAGCAATGAGCTTTGACATTGTCGTTTTGAAGCTGGAGGACCTCGGTGAAAAAGACCTGTCCAATGTTGAGGCTGTGCAGGATATTGGATGTCCCCAGGCCATAATCGCATCCTTGGAGTTGGTGTTCCCCGGATGTGTCCAAGGTGCGTTCTCGGATGGTGAGCGCTACTCGCTCGAGTCCGCTCTGAATGGAGATCCGGTGAGCTCTATACACCTTACTCTTAGATTCGGTCGAGCATGGTCTGAGGCAGCCAATGCTGAGTTCATGGCCCTGCTTTCAACACTTTGCCAGCGGTTGCAGTCAGTCGCTTTTGCGGTCTCCGACAACTCGAGGCTCACTCCTCCCTACCCGGTCACGCTGGAGTGATTTGCCCACGCCGGGCTTGCCCAGGCGCGCGGCCGTGTGGGTTCATTAACCCCCACCTTCGGGTGCTTTGAAGCCATTGGCCAGTTCCACCCGAGGCCGGGGCAGGTCATGCAGCTGCATGAAGCGCGCCGCATCCACCGGGCGGCCGAGCAGGTAGCCCTGCAGGTAATCGCAGCCCAGCCGCTCCAGGTAGGCGCGCTGCGCGGCGGTTTCCACGCCTTCGGCCACGATGTCCATGTCCAGCGCGTGGCCCAGCGCCACGATCGCCGAGACGATCACCACGTCCTCGGCGCTGTGCTCCAGATCGCGCACGAAGGCGTGGTCGATCTTGATTTCGGTGGCCGGCAGCCGCTTGAGGTACAGCAGGCTGGAATAGCCGGTGCCGAAGTCATCGATGGAGATGCCCACGCCCAGTGCCGAGAGCGCCTGCAGCAGGCGCAGGCTGGTATCGGTATCGCGCATCACCGTGCTTTCGGTGATCTCCAGCACCAGGTGGCGTGGGGCAATGTCGTAGCGTTCGATCACTTCACGCACATCCTGCAGCAGGTGCGGCGAACTGAACTGCACCGGCGACAGGTTCACCGACATCGACCAGCCCTCGTGGCCCGCATCGTGCCAGCGGCGCAGCTGCTGGCAGGCCTGGTCCAGCGCCCAGCGCCCGATCTCATTGATCGCACCGCTGCGTTCGGCCAGCCGGATGAAGCGGTCCGGCGGGATCAGGCCATGCTCCGGATGGCGCCAGCGGATCAGCGCTTCGGCACCGGCCACCTTCTGCGTGGCTACCTGGATCTTCGGCTGGTAGTGCAGGAACAGCTGCTCGCTGCCGATGGCCCGGCGCAGGTCGGCCAGCAGCCGGAACTGTTGTTCGGCGCTGTCATTCATCCAGTCGGCGAACAGCACGAAGGCGTTGCGTCCGGATTCCTTGGCCTGGTACATCGCTGCATCGGCAAAGGCCATCAGCTGCCGCTCGCTGGCAGCGTGGTCCGGACAGATCGCCACGCCGATGCTGGCGGTCACCTGCAGTTCGTTGTCGGCCAGCAACGGCCCGCTGCCGACCGCCTGCAGGATGCGCCGGGCCAGCGTCGGCAGGTCCTCGTCGTGCTCGATGCGCACCACCAGCACGAACTCGTCGCCGCCCAGCCGCGCCAGCATGTCGTTGGGCCGAAGCAGCTGGCGCGTGCGTTCGGCCACCGCAACCAACAGTGCATCTCCGGCCTGGTGGCCGTAGGCATCGTTGACCTGCTTGAAGCCATCCAGGTCCATGAACATCACCGCGAAGCGGCTGCCGCCCTGTTCGGCCTCGGCCAGCGCCTGCACGATGCGCCGCTGCAGCAGCAGGCGGTTGGGCAGGCGGGTAAGCGGGTCGTGCAGTGCGGCCTGGGTCAGTTCCTGCTGAGCGTCGGTCAGCGAGGTACTCAACAGGGAATTGCGCAGGCGCAGCAGTTGCGCCTCCACCCGCTGGTCCAGCCAGGAGACCACCAGCACCACGGCCAAGATGGCGACGGTCAGCACCACCACCAGCATGGCCAGCCATTCGCTCTGCAGCCCATCGCCGACGGCTGCGCCGCAGATGCTGCCTTCCGGAAAGCGTGCGGCGGCCATGCCGGTGTAGTGCATGCCGACGATGGCCAGCCCGAGCAGGCCGGCAGCCGCGAGCCGGTCGCCGACACGGGTGCGCTGCGCGCGCAGGCGGAACGCCACGTACAGCGCCGTCCACGAGGCGGCCACCGCCACCATCAGCGAAAAAAGCAGCCAGCCCGGGTCGTAGTCGATGCCCGGCTGCATGCGCATTGCGGCCATGCCAACGTAATGCATGCCGGCAATGCCGGTGCCCATCAGCAATGCCCCGCCGGCCAGGCGTGGGTGCGGCAGGGTGCGCAGCGAAACCAGCCACAGCGCGAACACCGATGAGGCGATCGCCAATGCGAGGGAAAGCAGGGTGATCGGCAGGTCGTAGCCGAGCGGAATGGGCAGGTCGAAGGCGAGCATGCCGATGAAGTGCATCGACCAGATGCCCAGACCCATGGCGAAGCCACCACCGAGGCGCCACCACCACGCCGCGCCCTTGCCGGGTGCAGTGACCGTGCGCCCGGCCATCGCCAGCGCGGTGTACGAAGCCATCACGGCCACCAGCAGCGAGATCGCCACCAGCCACGGGTTGTACGTGCCTACCAGCATTCGTCAGTCTCCCGGACCTGCCTGTCGACGGAAACCACGGTGGGGCATGCATGAGGCAGGCCGACGCAAGGCGCCGGCCACGTGCGACATCCCCCCGGTTGCCGCGTATTCACTCTAACGCGCAGACCCGGGGGAAGGGCAAGCAGTAAAACGTGATGATCCGGTCAGTGTGTGACCGTGTCCGCAGCCTGGAAGGCGGCATCGAACAGGCGCTGTACCGGCGGACCCATTTCCCCGGCCAGCAGCGCCAGCAGGAACAGGCCCAGCAGCAGCGACACTGGCAGGCCGAGCTGGATCGGGTTCAGCGCCGGGGCCGCACGGGCCAGGACGCCGAACGCCAGGTTCACCGCCAGCATTGCCACAGTCAGCGGGATCGCCAGGGTCAATGCGCCGCGCAGTACGGTCAGCAGGAAGGTTGGGGCGATGCTGAAGAAGGCGTGCGGGTCCGGCAGCGGGGCGCCGATCGGCAGCGCCCGGTAGCTGTCCACCACCAGCGAGATCAGCGCCAGGTGCCCGTTGGCGGTGAAGAACAGCAGGCCGAACAGCAGATAGAACCACTGGCCGATCACGCCGGAGGTGCCGCCACGCAATGGGTCACTCATCTGCGCGAAGGCCAGGCCGGTGCCCTGGGCGATCAGTTCGCCGGCCATCGCGCCGGCCTCGAACACCAGCCGAAGCAGGAAGCCGATGGATACGCCGATGGCCAGTTCACGGGCGATGGTAAGGACCGTGGCGGCATCGAAACCGGTCCAGTCCGGTACCGGCGGCAGCAGCGGCGCCAGTGCGATGGCCAGGGTGCCAGCCAGCACCACGCGCACCCGCGCGGGAACGGCACGGGTACCGACCATCGGCATGGCCATGGCCACTGCGCCGATGCGCAGCATGGTCCACAGCACGGTGCCGATCATGCCGAAGGCCTGCAGGCCGTCGGCAGCCATCTGGGTGGCGGCGTCCATCGAAGCGCGTGTCCTAGCCGATCAGGTGTGGAATGCGCTGGAACAGCAGCGTGGTGAACTCCACCAGGTGGCCGATCAGCAGGCTGCCCAGCGCGAACAGCACCGCGGTCAGCGCCGCCGCCTTGGCGACGAAGGCGATGGTCGGCTCATTGAGCTGGGTCGCGGCCTGCACCACGCCCACCACCACACCGACCACCAGCACGGTGAGCAGCAGCGGGCCGGCCACCCACAACACGGTGATCAGGCCGCCACGCAGTTCGGTCAGGGCAAGTTCGGGAGTCATTCGGGTTCCATCTGCTCATGTAGCGTCGAGCCATGCTCGACTGTGCTTCTGTAGAGTCGAGCCATGCTCGACTGCCTCTCGATCACGCCGGATTGAAGCTCGCCGCCAAGGTACCGACGGTCAGCACCCAGCCATCCACCAGCACGAACAGCAGGATCTTGAACGGTGCCGACACCAGCATCGGCGACAGCATCATCATGCCCATCGACATCAGCACGCTGGCCACCACCAGGTCGATGATCACGAACGGGATGAAGATCAGGAAGCCGATTTCGAAGGCGGTCTTCAGCTCGCTGGTGACGAACGAGGCGACCAGAACCGGGAACGGGATCGCATCGGGGCTGGCGTAGGTGCCATGCCCGGCGATGCCGGCAAAGGTCATCAGGTCGGTCTCGCGGATCTGCGCCAGCATGAAGCCGCGCAGCGGCGTGGTGGTCAGCGTCCAGGCGGTCTGGAAGTCGATCTCGCCGTTGAGGTAGGGCGCCATGCCGGTGCTCCAGGCCTTGTCCCAGGTCGGCAGCATGATCATTGCGGTGAGGAACAGTGCCAGGCCCAGCAGCACCTGGTTGGACGGCGTCTGCCCGGTACCCAGTGCCTGGCGCAGCAGGCCCAGCACGATGATGATGCGGGTGAACGAGGTCAGTACCAGCAGCATGGACGGGATCAGGGTGATCGCGGTCATCAGCAGCAGGGTCTGCAGCGGCAGGCTGACCGGAGCACCGCCGATCTTGCCGACATTGATGTCCGGCAGCGGCGTGGTCGGGGCACCGGGTGCGGCGAATGCCAGCGCCGGCAACAGGCACAGGGCGAGCATCAGCAGCCACGGCATCAGGGTGGCAAGACGGGTACGGGTGACACGCATGTCAGGGATCCTTGCGCAGCCGCTGCTGCAGCAGCTGGGCGAAATTCGGCAGGTTCTTGAAGTCCGGCACGCGCACCGGCGCGGGCGGCGGCAGCGGTTCGGGCAGGGTGTGCAGGGTGTTGATGCCGCCAGCGGTGACGCCCAGCAGCAGCTGCTGGCCGTTGACCTCGACCACCACCACGCGCTCCTTGGCACCGACACTCAGGCTGGCCACCACCTTCATGCCGTCGGCCGGGCGGAAGCCGCTGCCGGGCAGGCGCTTTAGCAGCCAGCCGAGGCCGATGACCAGCGCCAGCACTGCCAGCAGCGCCAGCACCGCGCCGAACAGGCTCGGTGCGGCGGCTGCGTGCTGGCCGATCTGCGGGCCGACCGGAGCGGCGGTCTTGCCGACCGCCAGCAGTGTGGAGGCCAGCAGGCTCAACGCAGTCTCCGGATCCGCTCGCTCGGGCTGACCACGTCGGTCAGGCGAACGCCGAAGCGGTCGTTGATCACCACCACCTCGCCGTGGGCGATCAGGGTGCCGTTGACGAACACATCCAGCGATTCGCCGGCGCCGCGTTCCAGTTCCACCACCGAGCCCTGGTTGAGCTGCAGCAGGTTGCGGATCGGCAGGCGGGCACGACCGACTTCCAGCGACAGGGTCACCGGCACGTCGAGGATCACGTCCAGGTTGAGGTCGGCGCCGGCCCCTTCTTCGGCCTGCAGGGTGCCGAACTGGGCCGGGGTCGGTTCGAGGGCGTCGATATCGTTCATTGCGGGTCTTCCTGGATGACGGGTGCGCGCGGGCGGGTGCCCGGCGGATGGGTAGCGGTGATCTTCACGGCGTTCATGCCGTTGGCGATGCCGAACTCGCCGGTGAATACCGGGATGTTCTCCACGCACAGCGGCACCTGCGGGCTTAGCTCGATCGGCAGGATGTCGCCGACCTTCAGCTGGGTCAGGTCACGCAGGGTCATGCGCTTGCTGGCCAGTACGCTGGACAGGGTCACCTCGGCGATGTTGAGCTGTTCGCGCAGGGTCTGGCCCCAGCTTTCGTCGCGATCATTGCGGTCGCTCTGGATGCCAGCGTCGAGCAGCTCGCGGATCGGCTCCAGCATCGAATACGGCAGGGTGACGTGGATGTCGCCGCCACCGCCGTCGAGCTCGACGTGCAGCCGGCACACCACCACGTACTCGCGCGGCGTCACGATGTTGGCGAAGTGCGGGTTGATCTCCGAGTTGATGTACTCGAAGTCGACATCCATCACCGGTGCCCAGGCCTCGCGCAGGTCGGCGAAGGTCTGCTTCAGCAGCAGGTGGATCACCCGCATTTCGGTGGCGGTGAATTCGCGGCCTTCAATGCGGGTCGGGTAGCGCCCGTCGCCGCCAAAGAAGTTGTCGACGATGGCGAACACCAGGGTCGGTTCGAACACGATCAGGCCGGTACCGCGCAGCGGCTTGAAGCGGATCAGGTTCAGGTTGGTCGGCACATACAGCGAGTGCATGTAGTCGTTGAACTTGATGAGCTCGATGCCGCGCACCGACAGTTCGGCCGAACGGCGGATCAGGTTGAACAGGCCGATCCGCCACAGGCGCGCGAAGCGCTCGTGGACCATTTCCAGGGTCGGCATGCGACCGCGGATGATGCGGTCCTGGCTGGCGAAGTCGTACGAACGTGCTTCGCCTGACGGCGGTTCCGCATCGGTCTCGACCGCGCCACTGTCCACGCCGTGGAGCAGGGCATCGATCTCGTCCTGGGACAGCAGATCATTCATCGGTGGGCCCTTACTGGGTCACGAAGCTGGTGAACAGCAGATCGTCGGCGCCGTTGCTGCCGGTCTCGGCCTTGAGCACTTTCTGCACTTCGGCCAGCGAAGCGGCCTGCAGCTTCTGCTTGCCGGCGATGTCGGCGATCTGGTCGGGGCTGACCTGCGAGAACAGCATCAGCAGGCGTGCGCGAATGGCTGGCGCATGCGTCTTGATCGCTTCCAGTGCGGCCGGATCGCGGGTCATCAGCTGCACTTCCAGCTGCAGGTAGCGCGGGCCGTCGACCGGGCCGTTGAGATTGACCACGAAGGCCGGGTCCAGGGCGAAGTACTGCGCCGGTGCCGGAGTACTGGCCTTCTTCGGGGCCTGCGCGGTCTTCTCTTCGTGCTTGGACTGGGTGAAGAACCAGACGCCGCCACCGGCGGCAGAGGCGGCCAGCACGGCCACCAATGCGGTGATCAGGATCGGACTGCGCGGCTTGGCGGCCTTGTCCTTCTCGGCGGTCTTCTTGGTTTTGTCAGCGGCTGCGGCCACGGGGTGAAGCTCCTGAGGGTTGCTTCACCGGGATATGCAAGGGGTGTGCCGGAGCCGGGGCAGAGGGGTGCGACGGAATTCCGTCGGGGTGCCGGTGGGGCCGTGCGGAGCACGCTCCGCACCCACCAACGCGATACTGGTAGGTGCCAACCGTCCCGCTCTGGTGGGTGCCAACCTTGGTTGGCACGCTTGTCAGGCGTACGCGTCCAGCAACCCGCGCTGGCGGATCAACTGCGCGGACGACACGCTGGCCTCGCCCGGCGACGGTTCTCCGTCACCCGCGATGCCGCCGCCACTGGCCTGGCCTGACGCATTGCCGTCACCACCGGGCGCCTGATGACCAACATCAGCATGAGCCAGCTGGAAGCCCTGCTCGCCGAGGAGTTCGCGCAGGCGCGGCAGGCTGCTTTCCAGTGCCTGGCGCACATCCACGTGTGGGCTGCTGAAGCTGGCATGCACCTTGTCGCCGTTCAACTGCAGGCGCACGTCGACCGGGCCCATGTCGTCCGGACTCAACCGGATGTGGGCGTGGCCGATCTTCTGGTCGGCCAGCCAGCCAAGGCGCGCGCCGACGGCCTGGTCGAAACCATCGTCACCGAGCACCGGCTTCGGAGTCGGCTCGCCATTGAAGATGGCGTTGCCTGTAGCGAGTGCGGCTTTCAGATCCTGCACAGCCGCGTTGCCCGGCGCATGCAGCAGCGGCGCTGCGGCACGGTCGCCGATGAGGGGTGCGTCGCTGCCTTCGCCACGCTCGTTGCGCTTGCCGGGCAGCACCAGTTCAGACAACGGCAGCGTGGCTGTCTGGTCGGTGCCGCTGCTGGTGGTGGACGATGTGGCAGCCGCCGCTGTGGATGGCAGGGCTGCGACGGCCGGCAGTGGGGCGGGGGCGGGTAGTGCGTTGCCGTCTGCGTCGGTAGCTGTTGCAGCCATTGCTGGCAGAGCGGCGGCAGGATCGGCAGGCGCCGGTACCGCCAGCACCAGCCCGGCCAGGCCGAGTGGCGGCCACGGGGCATCCTCGGTCGCCGCCGGGGTGTCCTTTTCGGCAACCGGCTTGGCCGGTGCTGTGGGCACCGTGGCGGCGGTCTCTTCGGGGACGGCAGTGCTGTCCGGCCTGCGCTCGGCGCCGGCCTGGCCAGTGCTGTCCGATGCCGGTCCCTGCGTGGACGGCATGGGCGAGTTCGAGGGTTTCGAGGGTGCATCGGCAGCCGGCGAGCCACCCTGCAGCAGTTGGCTGAACCCCTTGTTGCCATCACCGCGTGGTGCGCGGGGGGCGCTGCTGCCGGAATGCTGTGGCTGCGCGTTGGCGCTGCTGGCCAATGGCGCGGGCATCACGAGCGGCCTCCCTGCTCGGCGCCGTCCTGATCTTCGGCCTGTACCAGGCGGGCGCGACGCGCGCCAATGTCGTCCATCTCGCGCTGGTCGCGGCGGTCCGTCACCACCTTTTCCTGTGCGCGGTAGCTGGCGGCCAGCTGTTCCAGCACGGCTTTGTCACGGCTGGCCAGGATCAGGCGGGCGCGCTCGGCTTCCACTTTTTCGCGGTTGCCGTTGACCGTGGCCTGCTGCTGCTCCACCGCACTGTCGAGACGGTCGAGGAAGGCGCGCCGGTTCAGCAGCTGCGCCGGGCTGGTCGCTGCCATCTGCGCGTTCGCATATTCCTCGGCATAGCGGCGCAGTTCGTCCAGTCGCGATAGATGGGTATCGAGCACGCGCTGGCGTTCGGCCAGATCGCGGGCGACTGCGTCCTCGTGTTCCTGGGCCCGCTTGAGCAGGGGATCGATGCGCTTGGACTGGTTCATGGCTTAACTCTCTTGTTCCACCAGGCGCTGCAGTGCCGCCTGGCTGTGCGGGAGATCTGCGGCCTTGGCGACGTCCTGGCCGAGGAACTCCATGATTTCCGGCCAGCGTTCCAGGGCTTCGTCGGTGGCCGCGTCGTTGCCGCGCTGGTAGGCACCGATGGCGATCAGGTCGCGGTTGGCCGAATAGGCCGAGACCAGCCGCTTCAGCTTGCGGATGCGCAGGCGCCACGGTTCGTCGGCGATTTCCGTGACCACGCGGCTGACCGACGATTCAACGTCGATGGCCGGGTACAGGCCACTGTCGGCCACGCGCCGCGACAGCAGGATGTGGCCGTCGAGGATCGCGCGCGCTGCATCGGCGATTGGATCCTGCGGATCGTCGCCTTCGGTCAGCACCGTGTAGAACGCGGTGATCGAGCCACGGCCCTTGGCGCCATTGCCGGCACGCTCGACCAGCGCCGGCAGCTTGGCGAACACCGACGGCGGATAGCCGCGGGTGGTCGGCGGTTCGCCCACCGACAGGCCGATCTCGCGCTGGGCCTGGGCGAAGCGGGTCAGCGAGTCCATCAGCAACAGCACGTTCAGGCCCTGGTCGCGGAACCATTCGGCGATGGCGGTAGCGCGATAGGCACCATGCAGGCGCGCCAGCGGCGGCCGGTCGGCGGGACTGGCCACCACCACGGCGCGGCGCAGGCCTTCTTCGCCCAGCGTGGTCTCGACGAAGTCGCGTACTTCGCGGCCACGTTCACCGATCAGGCCGACCACGATCACGTCGGCGGCGGTATAGCGGGTCATCATGCCCAGCAGCGTCGACTTGCCGACGCCGGAACCGGCGAACAGGCCGACGCGCTGGCCGCGGCCGATCGGCAGCAGCGCGTTGATCGCGCGCACGCCCACGTCCAGCGGCTGGGTGATCGGTTCACGCGCCAACGGATTGATCGACACGCCGGCCATGCCGACATGCCCTTCGGCGCGGATCGGGCCCTTGCCATCCAGCGGCACGCCATCGCTGTCGATGACGCGGCCGAGCAGGCCTTCGCCCACTTCCACGCCGCCACGGCGCGCGGACGGCACCACCCGGGCATTAGGCAGAAGGCCGTGCAGTTCGGCGCTGGGCATCAGGTAGGTGCGCTCGCCGGCGAAGCCGACCACTTCGGCATCGACCCAGCCACCATCGACCACTTCCACCTTGCAGCTGGCGCCCAGCGGCGCCTCGCAGCCGACGGCTTCCAGGGTGAGCCCGACCGCGCGGCGCAGCACGCCCTCGCGGATCAGGCCGCGGCCATGGGCGGTATCCACACGCAGGCCATCGAGGCGACGGGCCAGGCGCAGGTTGCGGGCCATGGCCCAGTCGGCCGGTGGCGGAGACGGCTGCTGATCGGGGTTCATGCATTGGCTCCGGTCTGGCGGATCACCGCGTCCAGCGCGCCGCGCAGGCGGGCTTCCATGGTGCCGTCGATGCGCACGGCTTCGGCGTGCACGCGAAGATCGCCGCGGCTGAGGCTGGTGTCTGGCACCAGGCGCTGTTGTGGCGGCAGGTTCAACAGCGGGGCGAGGGCGGCGATGTCGTCCGGGTGCAGTCGCACTTCCACTTCCCGGGTGCTGCCACCCACCGCGTCGATGGCCTCACCGACCAGCTGTGCCAGCAGTGCCGGGTCGGCTTCATAGGCGCGGCCGACCAGCGCACCGGCGATGCGTACCGCCAGCTCGCCCAGTGCGCCGACCACTTCGTTCTCCAGCCGCACCAGCGGTCGGCTGAAGTTGTCGAGGATGCCTTCGATCTGCGCGGCGAGGCGACGCACCTCCGCCTGGCCCTGGCCGTAGCCTTCGGTATGGCCGTGTTGGAAGCCTTCCTTCTCTGCGCTGTCCTGGATGGCCTGGATTTCCTCCAGGGTCGGCAGCTGCAGCGGCGGCTCCGGCTCGTGTTCCGGGTCCGGCTCGGTGAGTTCGAACGCATCCGCCTGATCCAGCACCGGTTCGGGCTGGGCCAGCAGGTCCGGGGCAAGCCAGCGCACGACGTTGCTCACAGCATGGCCTCCGCGCTGCCACCGATGGTGACCGTGCCTTCATCGGCCATGCGCTTGACGATGGCCAGGATCTCGCGCTGTGCGCCTTCCACGTCGGACAGACGTACCGGGCCGCGGGCTTCCATGTCTTCCAGCAGGATTTCGGCCGCGCGCTGCGACATGTTGCGGGTGATCTTGTCGCGCACCTTGATGTCGGCACCGCGCAGGGCCAGGCCCAGGCGCTCGCCGCTCACTTCACGCAGCACCAGCTGCATTTCGCGGTCGTCGAGGTCGACCAGGTCGTCGAACACGAACATCAGGTCCTGGATGCGGTTGCTCAACGGCGCATCGATGCGGGCGATCTCGCCCAGAATCGCCTGGTCTTGGCCGCTGTCCATGAAGTTCAGGATGTTGGCCGCGCACTGCACGCCGCCGATGTTGGACGACTTCAGGTTCTGGTTGCCGGCGAACTGGCGCTCCATGATCTCGTTGAGTTCATTGAGTGCGTTCGGCGGAATGCCGTCGAGGGTGGCGATGCGCAGCAGCACGTCCACGCGGGTACGGTCGGGCAGCAGCTTCAGCGCGTCGGCGGCCTGGTCGGTTTCCAGGTGCGCCATCACGATGGCGATGATCTGCGGGTGCTCGTTGCGCACCAGGTCGGCCACCGCGCGCGGGTCCATCCACTTCAGCGCATCCAGGCCGGTGGTGTTGCGGCCGAGCAGGATGCGGTCGATCAGGTTGCCGGCCTTCTCGCTGCCCAGTGCCTGCACCAGCATGTTGCGGATGTAATCGTCCGAGCCCACGCCCAGCGAGGTCTTCGAGCCCAGCTCCTGGCCGAACTGGTCCATCACCCGTTCCACCTGTTCGCGGGTGATGTCGGTCATGGTGGCCATGGCGATGCCGATTTTCTGCACTTCCTTGGGTTCCATGTGACGCAGCACTTCGGCCGCATCCAGCTCACCCAGCGAAAGCAGCAGTACGGCGGCGCGCTGCACGCCAGTCAGTGCGGCCTCAGTCATTGGCCACCCAGCCCTTGACCACCTGGGCCACGCGCTTGGAGTCGGTCTTCACGGCTTCACGCGCCATCCGCAGTCGTTCCTCATATGAATCCACCGGCAGGGCCAATGCATCCGGCCCGCCCAGGCTGGCCCGGTCGGCGCCCAGTGCCGGCAGCGGCATGCCATCGTCATCGACCAGCTGCACGTCCGCGGTATGCGGCTCCAGTGCCTGTTCGTCGTTCTTCCTGTTCTGGCCGGTGATCGCGCGCAGTGCAGGGCGCAGCACGCCGAACAGCAATGCCAGCACCACCACGGCACCCAGCAGCATGCGGCCGGCGTCGTGCACCCACGGCAGCTCCCACCATGCCGGGCCTTCGACCGGCGTGGTGTCACGCACGAACGGGGCGTTCATCACCGACACGGTGTCGCCACGCTCAGCGTTGAAGCCGACGGCCTGCTTGACCAGCGCTTCGACGCGGGTCAGTTCGGCGGCCGACAGCGGCTGCGGGCTCATCTTGCCGTTGGCGCCGGCGCGCGGCACGTTGTCCACCAGCACCGCCACCGAGACGCGCTTGATGCGGCCTGCCGGCTGGCGGGTGTGCTGCAGGGTGCGGTCCAGCTCGTAGTTGCGGGTGGCGTTCTTGCTGCTTTCGGTCGGGGTCTGCGCGGTGGCCGGTGCAGCCTGCTGGCCCGGCGGGCTGTTGCTGGTCGCGCCCGGCACGCCCTGCGGCCCCGGGGTGCTGGTGGTGTTCTCGCTCATCTGCTCGCTGCGCAGCTTCTGCGGTTCACCGTTGTAGAGCTCACGGGCTTCCTCGGTCACCGAGAAGTCCATGTCCACGCTCACTTCCGGATTGACGCGGCCAGGACCGGTCATCGGCTCCAGCAGCTCGCGGATGCGCTGGTTGAACGAGGTTTCCTGGCGGCGGACCTGCTCGAACTGGGCCGCATTGACCGCCGCTTCGCTGTTCGGGTCGGTGATGCTGAGCATGCGCCCGCTCTGGTCGACCACCGTCACCCGTTCCGGAGCGAGGTCCGGAATGCTGGCCGCGACCATGTGCACGATGGCGTCCACCTGGCTGCGTTCCAGCTGCTGGCCGCCACGCAGTTCCAGGGTGACCGAGGCGCTGGCCACGTCACGCTGCCGGGTGAAGGCGCTGGGCTTGGGAATGGCCAGGTGCACGCGCGAATCGCGCACCGGGCGCAGCGTGTTGATGGTGCGCGACAGCTCGGTTTCCAACGCATGCTGGTAGCGCGCGCTTTCCACGAACTGGCTGACGCCGAAGCCCGGGTCGCGTTCCATCAACTCGAAGCCGAGCTTGCCGCTGTCGGTCAGGCCGGAGCCGGCCAGCTTCAGGCGGGCGTCGTGCAGGTTCTTTTCCGGCACGGTGATGCCACCGGTGGCCGGGTCGAGCGCGAACGGGATCTGCGCGGCGCGCAGCAGGTCGGTCGCTTCAGCGGTGGCCTTCTGGTCCAGGCCGGTGTACAGCGGGACCATGCCGGGCTTCTGCGACCAGAAGAACACGAACAGCCCGGCCGCCACGGCCACGGCGATCATCGCCATCAGTCCGAGCCGACGGGTGATCTGCAGGCTTTGCAGCCGATCGAACCACTGGCCCGCCTTTTCGGCGTTCAGGGATTCCTTGGAGAGCGACAGGGCCATGCGGTTCTATCCTTACAGCGGCATGTTCATCACGTCCTGGTAGGCCTGGACGAGACGGTTGCGGACTTCCACGGTGGCGCGGAAGGCGATCTGGGACTGCTGCGAGGCGACCATGACCTTGGCGAGGTCGGCGCTGGGGTCGCCCATTTCGAAGGCTTTTGCCAGGGCGCCGGATTTCTGTTGCGCGTCGTTGACGCCGGCAATCGCACCACGCAGGGTTTCGGTGAAGCTGGCCGGCTGGGCCTGCGGTGCATCCAGCACCGTGCCCGGCAGGGCGTTGCTGCGCGGCGTTTCGCCCAGCGGGTTGAGCGCCGGCTGTCCCATCTGGGTCTGATAGGAGCGGATCTGCGAAAGGATCGACGTGACGGAGTGGGACATCTGCAACGGTTCCAGAAACAGGGGATGGGGTTGTCTGCTGGAGCAGGTGCAAGTGCCGTGCCGAAACCGGTTTTCGATTCAGTGAAGTGAGGAGGTTGGGTGTGCTGGCAAGGCTGCGCCCTGCACCCGCCGAATCAACGTCAACGTCAACGTCAACGTCAACGGCTGGCGATCCGTGGGGGGCGGGGTGGGTCCGGTTGCGGGGGACGCTGCAAGTACATCCATGTAAGCTCGGTCGCGCCATCCATGGCGCTCACGCCCCCGCAACCGGACCCACCCCGCCTTCGACAGAATTCCGCGATCTGTTGGAACCTGCTGCTGATGGTGGGTGCCGACCGTTGGTCGGCACGGGCTCTTACCCCATTGAAGGCGCCATTTAACCGGCGTCGGTTTTCTGGCCTATGGCTGCAGGGTCCAGCGGCCGGAATTCTGGCGCTGGCGGGGTGCGATGGGGCCGTCGTGCTGGGTGTAGGTGAAACGGCCCTGGTGGTCGGTCTGGCAGGTCAGCAGCAGGGTGTAGTGGGTAGGGCCGGCCGGGTGGGCTTCGGTCATCTGGATTTCCGCGATATGCGGGGCCAGGCGCTGGTAGCGGTAGCTGCCGCCGATGCGGAGGTCGGTGCCGAGGATGTCCAGCACGTACTGGCTGCCGGTAAAGCTGACCTGCACCATGCGTCCGGCATTGGGGTTGTCCGGTGCGTACAGCGGGTCGCTGAGGTTGGTGAACTGGCACTGGTCCGGTGTGGTGGGCAGGGTGCAGTCGGCGGCGCTGGCCAGGGCCGGGCAGAGCAAGGCGGCGAGCAGGGTGAGGCGATGCATGGTGGGGCCTCGTTGGGATGTCCTTGCCATGCTCCGCACTGCGGCGGTGATGTCTTTAGGAAAACGTGCAAATGCAATGGGGTCAGATCTCTTTCCGAAGGAAAGGGATCTGCCCCCAGGTACTGGAAACACCAACGCCCGGGCAAGCCCAGGCGTTCGTGCCCCCTTCATGCTGGTCGCGAGGTTCAGCCGGCCAGTTCGGCCTGCTCGCGTTCGATGCCGTACTTACGCAGCTTTTCCACCAGGGTGGTGCGGCGCAGGCCGAGCAGCTGGGCGGCGTGGGCGACGACGCCCTGGGTGCGTTCCAGTGCTTCGTTGATCAGGCCCAGTTCGATGTTGGCCATGTGGTTGCGCAGGTCCATGCCTTCATCGGGCAGCGCCGCCGGTGCTGCGGCGCGATTGACGGCAATGCCGTGCTCCAGTGCCGGTTGGCTGCCGCCGCCCGGGGTGTGGAACGAGAAGCTGCGCAGGTCCAGGCGTTCTTCGCTGGCCGTCGGCTGTACCGGTGCCGGTGCGGCCACCGCTGCCAGTGCAGCGTCGCCACGGTAGCGGGCCGGCAGGTCCTGCACGCGCACCGATCCGCCCGGATGCAGCACCGCCAGGCGCTCGACCAGGTTGGTCAGTTCGCGCACGTTGCCGGGCCACTCGTAGCCGGCCAGTGCCTGCAGGGCTTCCGGGGTGAAGCGCACTTCGCCACGGCCGGTGCGGGCCAGCTGTGCGGCGATGGTTTCCACCAGCGCCGGCAGGTCTTCGCGACGCTCGCGCAGGGCGGGCACGTCGATCGGGAACACGTTGAGGCGATAGAACAGATCCTCGCGGAACTTGCCTTCGGCAATACGG
This sequence comes from Stenotrophomonas sp. 28608_Sma, assembly GCF_056486185.1. NCBI lineage: Bacteria > Pseudomonadati > Pseudomonadota > Gammaproteobacteria > Lysobacterales > Lysobacteraceae > Stenotrophomonas > Stenotrophomonas sp. 28608_Sma. The sequence continues at coordinate 2,340,557 of NZ_CM151308.1, forward strand.
GTTTCCAGGTCGCGGTGGGTCGCGGCCACAACGCGTACGTTGCAGCGGATGGTCTGGTTGCCACCGACGCGCTCGAAGCTGCGCTCCTGCAGCACACGCAGCAGCTTCACCTGCATCGGCAGGCTCATGTCGCCGATTTCGTCCAGCAGCAGGGTACCGCCTTCGGCCATTTCGAAACGACCCTTGCGCGCGGTCAGTGCGCCAGTGAAGGCACCCTTCTCGTGGCCGAACAGTTCGCTTTCCAGCAGGTCGGCCGGAATGGCGCCGCAGTTGATCGCCACGAACGGGCCATCACGGCGCGGCGAGCGCTGGTGGATCGCGCGCGACACCACTTCCTTGCCGGTACCGGATTCGCCCAGCACCAGCACGGTGGTGTCGAATGCGGCCACCTGTTCGATCATGGTGCGAAGCTCGGTAACCGCCGGGCCGTTGCCGGTCGGGCCCTGGTCCTGCGCGGCGCCGGCCTGGTGCTCGGCATCCAGGCGCTTGAGGCTGGCGCGGCGCAGCAGGGCTTCCATCTGCGCATGGCGCAGCGGCGTTTCCAGCGGCCAGATGTTGGCTTCGTGCAGGCCGTGCTGATGGGCAAAGGCTGCGGCATCACCGTCGGCCAGCAGTACCGGCGGCGGCAGGCTGCTGCCGCCCAGCCAGTTGTACAGCGCGGTGCTGGCAGCGGTGTCGTCCAGGCTGCCGACGATCACGGCCATCCAGTCGTTCTGGCGCTGACGGCCCAGGTCGAAGTCGGCCGCGTCGGAAACCCAGCGCGGGTTGAAATCCATGAATTCCAGCAGGGCAACGGTGCGCTCTGCGCGCACGGCGTCGTTGTCCAGCACCAGGATGCGCGATTCGCTCACGATCGATCCTCCCTGAGGCCTTCCAGGATCGGCATGACTTCCTGGATGTAGGACAGCTTGCTGACAAAATTGTCGGCGCCAGCGCGCAGCGCGTGTTCGCGGTGCTCGGCGTCGTCGAAGTGGCTGGCGATCACGATGTACGGTGCATCGTCCTGCGACTTGATCAGGCGGGTGGCCTGCAGGCCGCCCATTTCCGGCATGGCCAGGTCCATCAGCACCACCTGCGGGCGCAGCGTTTCCGAGCGCTCGATCGCTTCCAGGCCGTTGCCGGCGCTGCCGACGATCTGCAGCCAGTCGATCTTGCGGAAATGGCGCATCGCCGCGTTGATGAAGCCCTCGTGGTCATCGACCAGCAGGACCGTGAGCTTGTTCATGTCCAACATCCTTTTCAGCCCACCCGGGCCAGCTGCGGTTGCCTGGCGCCCAGCCGGCGCCGTTCACGGGCCGGGGCGATGTCCAGTTGTTCTCGGTATTTTGCGACGGTTCGGCGGGCAATGTTCACCCCCTGGCGCGACAGCAGGCCGGCGATGGCCTCGTCGGCCAGCGGCCGGCCGGCCGGTTCGGCGTCGATCAGGCGGCGGACCATGGCCTTCACGGCCTGGCCGGAGACGCTGGCGCCTTCCAGGCGCACGGCGAAGAAGTGCTTCAGTTCGAAGGTGCCGCGCGGGGTCTGCAGGAACTTGCCGGTGGTGATGCGCGAGACGGTGGACTCGTGCATGCCGATTTCCTCGGCAACTTCCTTCAGGGTCAGCGGCGCCATGGCCTCCTCGCCACGCACCAGGAACGCGGCCTGGCGCTCGACGATCACCCGCGCGGTGCGCAGCAGGGTGTCGTAGCGCATCGACAGGCCGCGGCTGAACCAGCGCGCTTCCTGCAGCATTTCGCGCAGCGCCGGTGCGGCCTCGCTGGTCTCGGCCAGGGCCTGTTCGTACTGGCTGTTGATCGAGACGCGGCGGCTGGTCGCCGGATTCAGCGCCACCTTCCACTGGTCGTCGGCGTGCCAGGCGACCACGTCCGGCACCACCACGGCATTGCGTTCGGGCAGCAGGCTGTCACCCGGGCGCGGCTGCAGCGAGAGGATCAGGCGCACGGCTTCGCGCACGTCGTCGATCTCGGCGTCGTGCAGGCGGGCGAGGGCGGGGTAGTCGTGCGCGGCCAGCGCGTCGAGCGCGCCATCGAGAATGCGTGCCGCCAGGTGGCGGCCGGGGACTACGCCGTGCAGACTGCGCAGCTGTGCCTGCAGGCCTTCGCGCAGGTCCTGAGCGGCCATGCCGGCCGGCTCGCCATGCAGCAGCTGCTGACGGATGGCTTCCACGCCGTCGGCGGCGATGTCGAACTGGGCGCTGGCCAGCAGCTGCAGCTGGTCCAGCGGTGCCTGCAGGTAGCCTGCCTCATCGCAATGGTCCAGCCAGAAGGCGGCCACGGCCAGCTCGCGGTCATCCATGTCCAGCGACAGGCGCTGCAGCACGCGCAGCTGCGGGTCGCTCGATTCGCCGGCGGCGATGCGCGCCATGCGGTCGTCGTCGCCGTCCTGCCAGCTGGCGCCGGCCACGTCCCACATGGAAGACTCCGGCAGTTCGTCGAACGCAGCGGTTTCCAGCGTGGTGGCGCCGGCCTCGGTGGCTTCGGCGGTGGGTGCTTCAGCCTCTTCGATCTCCAGCAGCGGGTTGGAGTCCAGCAGGCGCTGGATTTCCTGTTCCAGGTGCAGTCCATCAAGCTGCAGCAGCCGGATCGACTGCAGCAACTGCGGGGTGAGGTGAAGTTGTTGGCCCAGCTGGGCCGAGAGTGCAGCCTTCATCGTGGTTCCCCGGCACCGCTCCCCGGCGCCTTGTGGAACGCATCTTGCTTTTGATCCGGCGGGGGCGGAATCAGGGGGTTCCTGAGGGGCTTCGTGAATGTCCTGACAGGGTGTAGGGGTATTCCCTACATTGTCGCGGAATGTTGACGATGATCGCCGCTAAGTTGCTGATTTCCGGTGTGGGTCCCGGATTGATCGGGCTGCGCCGTGTACGGATTCCTGTCAGGGCGTGTCGGGGTGACGGGAATTCGTCGTCAGTGCGGATCTGGCCTCCTTCGCAGAGGATCACTCCAGCTCGTGCTGGTGGCGCGCGGCCAGCAGCAGCAGATCGTTGGCGCGGCGACAGCCCAGCGACTCCATCATGCGTGCGCGGTGGGTTTCCACCGTCTTGACGCTGATGCCGAGGTCGGCGGCGATTTCCTTGTTGCTCTCACCCTTGCCGATGCGGCGCAGGATCTCGCGCTGGCGCGGCGACAGTGCGGCGATGCCGGTGGGTTTCTCGCGACCGAGCATCGGTGCCAGCATCTTGGCGGAGATCTGCGGGCTCAGGAACACCTGGCCGGCGTGCGCGGCACGCAGCGCCAGTTCAAGCTCCTGCGGTGCGGCATCCTTGACCAGGAACCCGACCGCACCGCGATCGAGTGCATCGCGCACGTGGGCGGCGTCGTCGTGCATGGTCATCATCACCACCCGCGTGCCGGGGGCGCGCAGGCGGATGTCGCTGAGGGCTTCCAGGCCGGTGCGGCCGGGCAGTGACAGGTCCATCAGAATCACGTCCGGGGCGTGCTGCAGGGCCAGCTGCAGTGCCTGCTCGGCATTGCTGGCCTCGGCGACGAGCTGCACGTCGGCAAACCCCTGCAGCAGCCGCGCCAGGCCGGCGCGGACCAGGGTGTGATCGTCGACGATGAGAACTCGCACAGGCACGTTGGAGGTCCGTGAGGGGAGTCCACCTTAACTTAGCTGAACGGGCGCGCCAAGGGTTGTCCATCCGGCGTCATGGTGGCAGGTTTCAGCGGGCGCGGCGTGCTTCGGCCACCTGGCGGCGATGCAGGCGGAACAGATGCCGCTCCATTGCCATCTCCAGGCCATCGCCAAGACGCTGGAAACGCAGCCACAGGTAATGACCACCGCCACCGTCCGCCGCTTCGGCGATCACTTCCACGGGCAGGTCGATATGGTCAGGCAGCCAGTCGCTGGGCTGCAGACGCACCAGGCCGGCCTGACCAGGGCTGGCGCCGCTGCGCGGCCCCAGCTGCAGGCGGATGCCGCGGCGTGACCAGCGCACGGGGCGCAGCGTCAGTTCCTGGCCCTGCTGGCGTACCAGGCGGCCGAGCAGCACCATCGCCAGATCCACCTTGGCTTCCAGCCGCTGCAACTGCAGGCTGGACTCATTGCGGTCGTCGTGCTCGTCAACGCGGCTGTCCTCGACCAGGGCCAGGCTGCGCAGCAGACCTTCGGCACTGCTGGTGCGACCGGCGGCGCTGCCTGCCTGGAACTCGGCCGGCAAGGCCAGCTCGCAGCTGAGCGTTTCGTCGAACAGCTCGCTTTCGGCGGGGTGGTGCAGCGACGTGGTCGGCAGTTGGGTCATGCGAGTGATTCTGCCTGCAGGTAGGCATGCGCCGCGCGAAGGGAGCGGCCGGTGTGCTTCAGGTGAGCTGCGGCTTCATCGCGGAGGGAGATCATGCGCGCCAGTACGCGTTGCTGGTGGTCACGCAACGCGAGGATGGCGGCATCACTGGGGCGCTCGACAACCAACGACAGGGCAGCCACGGCTTCCAGGTGTTCGGCCATCAGGCGTTCGCTGGTGTCGTGGTCCTCGCCTTGGAGGCTGGTTTCCAGCGTATCAAGGGCGTCGTGCATAGTTTGAAGGTTCATGGCGCCACCGCTTTGGTGACCTGGCGCTGGTCTGCCGGAATCGCGTTCCAGGCCGAATCGATCTCCACCATCAAGCCCAGGGCTTCCTTCAGTGCGGTTGGATCGTTGTGCAGGTTGCCCTCGGTCAGGCGCATGATGACGAAGTCGTACAGTGCCGACAGATTGCCGGCAATCTCGCCGCCGGCTTCGTGATCGAGCGAGCCGTTGAGGTGGCCGACGATGGCGCAGGCTTCGCCGATGGCCTTGCCCTTGCGCGCCTGGTCATTCTGCTGCAAAGAGGCTTCAGCGGTGCGGATGCGCTCGCAGGCACCGGCCAGCAGCAGCGCTACCAACTTGTGTGGATCGGCATCGACGACCGAGGTGGTCACGCCGACTTTTCGGTACTGCTCGGCGAACTGCCGATTGGAACCGTACATAGGGGAAGTCTCCTGGAATGCCTGCCCATCCGCGTGGGTTGAGGGGTTCGGCACGGGTCTAACGGGTTATCGGCGCAGCCGGGGCTCTACTTGAGTACCGACTGCGCCGGAAAAATGCCTGGAAATCAGTTGCCGAGCTGCTGGATGAGCGAGCCGCCGGCCGATTGCATCTGCGTGACCATCTTTTCCATCGCGGTGAACTGCTTGGTGTAGCGGTCGGCCACCTTTTCCATGTTCTTGTCCAGCTCGTCCAGCTGCTTTTCCAGTGCCTTGATCTGCTTGTTCAAGGTCGCCGTACGCTGGGTGATCGTGCCGGTGGTCGCGTCCAGGCTGCTCTTGAGCAGTTCGGTCATCGGCTTGCCCAGCGCGCCCTCTGCACCGAACAGCTTGGTGGCGGCCTCCGGGTTCTTCGCCAGCGCGGTGTCGAGCTTGGCGCCATCAAGGCTCATGCTGCCGTCGGCGGCAATGGTGATGCCCAGATCCTTGAGGTCGTTGACGTTGGCACTCAGCTGGGCGCGCAGCTGCTGCTGCAGGCCACGGACCATGGCGTCGCCGGTCATGGTCGAGGCCGTGCGCGTCTCAGCGTTGTAAGCGCTGGAATTCTTCAACGTGGTCTGGATGCCGTTGTAGGCGGTGATGAAGGCCGTGAGATTGGTCTTCAGCGTGCTGTTGTCCGGAGTGACGGTCAGCGTCTGCGTCTCGCCTTCCTTCGCCTTGGTCAGGGTGAGGCTGATACCGGGTACCAGGTCGGTGATCGTGTTGGAGCTGCTGGTGCGGGTGAAACCATCCACCACCACCACTGCATCCTTGGCGGGCACCATCTCGGTCATCTTCGATGCGGATGTGCCGTCATAGGCCAGCTCGGAGAGTCCGCCATTGCCGCCACTGGCGCTGACCTTCAACGCGCCCTTGCTGCCGGAATCAACGGCGGTCAATACCAGGTGCATGCCATCGTCGGCGGTCACCACGGCCGCGGTGACGCCCTTGCTCTCGGCGGCGGAATTGATCTCGGCTGCGATCTTCTCCATCGTCGCGCCGGGTTCGATGTTCACGCTGATGGACTTGTCGCCGTATGCGATCGTCAGCGTTCCGTCGCCAACCACGGCGTCCTTTGTATACGCCTTGGAGCTGAGCTTCTGGTTCTGTGCCAGGGATTTGACTTCCACCTGGTGGCTGCCCGCAGCGGCCTTGCCGGCGGTCGTGCTGGTGTCCAGGGTCGCAGTGAAGTTCGACTCGGTTGGCGTGCTGACTTTCAGGCCGGGGGTGGCCACACCCTTGACCAGGGTCTTCAGCGCGCTCTGCAGACCTGTCATTCCGCTTTTGATGGTGCCAAGCGCCGAAAGCTTGGCGCTGGCGGCAACACCCGCCGAGTTGATCTGCTTTTCCCGGGGCTCGCGTTCCTTGGCGGTCAGCTGTGCAACCAGGCTGGGAATGTCGAGGCCGGAACCAATCGTGCCGATGGCCATGAGGGGAATCCTTTTTCTTGGACGGGCCGGGCGGGTGTCCTGCACCTGCTATCGGCCTGGGAGGGGCGAGCTTGAGCGTGGAAACGCTCTCCAGCCTTCTGCAAGGCCCATGCCAATCCGCCACCGGGCACGAAGAAGGGGGCTTGCGCCCCCTTCCCGTTGTTGCCTTGTACTACCGCTGGATCAGCGCAGCAGGCTCAGCACGTTCTGGCTGGACTGGTTGGCCTGGGCAAGCATGGCGGTACCGGCCTGCTGCAGGATCTGGTTGCGGGTCAGCTCGGCGGTTTCCGAAGCGTAGTCCACGTCGCGGATGCGGCTGCGGGCAGCCGACATGTTTTCCGACGAGGTGTTCAGGTTCGCAACCACCGAGGTGAAGCGGTTCTGGATCGCACCCAGGTCGGCGCGGGCGGAGTTGATCGAGTTCAGGGCTGCGTCCATCGCCAGGATGGCGTTGTCGGCACCGTTGACCGAGGAGATGTCCAGAGCGGCAAAGCCTTCAGTGGCAGTGCCCTTGTCGAACTTGACCACGCCGGCTGCGGTGCTGCTGGACGTGTCGACTGCCGCCAGGCCAGTGGCCTTCAGCAGTGCATCCGCGGACAGATCCGACTTGATGGTGAAGTCCTTGTCCTTCGAAGTCAGCTGCAGCTTGCCTTCGATCAGGGAAGCGGTCACGCCGGTCTCGTGGGTCTTGGCGTTGATGGCATTGGCCAGAGCGGTGGAACGGTCCGCTGAGGTCTTCGCCGAACCCACAGTGATGTCGACGCCGTTGATCTGCAGACCGCCTGCTTCGATTGCAGCGAAGGCCGGCGAGGCCGGGGCGGTTGCCTCAGCGACGGTGACGCTCTTGGTCAGAGCCGTGGAGGCGAGGGTAGCTTCTTCACCGAGATTCGCAATCGCGCCGGTGGCGGCATTCATGGAGATGCCAGCAGCCTTCAGCTCGGCATTGCCATTGATCTGCGCAGCCAGGGCGGTACGCAGATTGGTCTTTGCGGCATCGCCGTCAGCGCCGGTCTGGGCGCCAACATTCAGGGTCTGGCCGGCGATGGTGAAAGTGGAAGCGGCGATATCATAAGTACCGCCGGAGCCGGTGTTGTCGGTACCGTCAGCAAAGGCCGTCAGGGCGAGCGGGGTGCTGCTGGCGGTGCCATCGGTGGCTGCCGAAGCCGGGATCGCGCCAGCGACCGAAGCGCTGGTGGTAGCGGTGGTCCAGCTGCCCAGCTTGCTGATATTGGCGTTGGCGACCTGCGAGATGTTGATCGTCTGGCCCTGGTTGGCGCCGATCTGGAAGGCCTGGTTGGTGAAGGTACCGTCCAGCAGGTTGGTGCCGTTGAAGTTGGTCTGCTCGGCGACGCGCTGGATTTCCTGCTTCAGCAGCTGGACTTCAGCGTTCAGGGCCTGACGGTCGGAATCGGAATTGGTGGCGCTGCGCGACTGCACGGCCAGTTCACGGACGCGCTGCAGGTTGTTGCCGATCTCACCCAGGGCGCCTTCAGCGGTCTGGGCCAGCGAGATACCGTCGTTGGCGTTGCGGGCGGCCTGGTTGGCGCCGCGGATCTGGGTGGTGAAGCGCTCGGAGATCGCCAGGCCGGCGGCATCGTCCTTGGCGCTGTTGATGCGCATGCCCGAGGACAGGCGCTGAATGGTGGTGGCCAGGTTGGCGCCGCTGGTGCCCAGGTTGCGCTGGGCGTTCAGCGACATGGTGTTGGTGTTGATGACTTGTGCCATGGTGCGGTTTCCTTGTAGGCAGTGTGTCCGGCAGAGCAGCCTGACCGGTTTCGGGGGGCAGTGGCTGGCTTCCCCCCAAGGGGTGTGCTACCGCTGCTGAAATCAATAACGGCACTACCCCTCCGGCCTTTAGCTGAGTTTCGATCCTTTTTTTCTGGTCAAACGAAAAGGCCCCGCCATCTGCATGGCGGGGCCCGGCTCCAGCTCGAGTGGTGCAGGTGTTACGACTGCAGCAGGCGCAGTACGTTCTGCGGTACCTGGTTGGCCTGGGCCAGCATGGCCGTGCCAGCCTGCTGCAGGATCTGGCCACGGGTCAGTTCGGCGGTTTCCTGGGCGTAGTCAACGTCGCGGATGCGGCTGCGTGCGGCGGACAGGTTCTCCGAATTGGTGTTCAGGTTGGCGATGGTCGAGGTGAAGCGGTTCTGGATTGCACCGAGGTCGGCACGGGCGGAATTGACGGACTGCAGTGCCGCATCCATGGCGAGGATGGCGTTGTCGGCGTTGGCCTGGTTGGAGATATCCAGTTCGGCGAAGCCGGTCGCGGGCTCGCCGGGCTTGAACGAGGTCGCACCGGCGATCGGCGTTGCCGAAGCAGCGTCGGTGGTGCCGGTAGTCAGACCCGTTGCTGCTGCCAAGCCACCGGCAAGGGTGCCGCCAACGATGAAGTCCTTGTCCGGCGAGGTCAGCTGCAGCTTGCCGTCAATCAGGGAGGCAGTGACGCCGGTCTTGTGGGTCTGCGCGTTGATTGCATTGACCAGCGTGGTGGCACGCTCGCTTGCGTCCTTGGCCGCGCCAACTTCGATGCTCTGGCCGTTGATGGTGAACTGGTCGGCAGTGATCGCGTCATACTTTGCGACGGCCACCTTGCCATCCGTACTCGCTGCGTCGAAGCCCAGGCTGGCCGGCGTGGTGTAACCCGTAGCCGTCTCCGTTACATTGATGTTGGAACCGTCGGTACGAACAACCTTCAGGCTGCCTGCCGTAACCGCCGCGGCGACGGTAGCGCTGCCGCCGAGGTCCAGGGTGAAGCCGTCGACTTCATTCTTGCCGTCCGCGCCGAACGTTCCCTGTAGGGCCGTGGTGACGCTTGCATTGTCGACCGTGCCGGTGATGTTGATGCTGACCGACTTGCCGTTGTTGGCGGTGAAGGTGGTCGCCAGGGTGCTGGTGGAGGTGCCACCTGTACCGGCCGTAATGGTGCCGATGCCCACAGTGGCCGGCGTGGCAGCCGCAGCGGTTGCGCCGGTAGGCGTGGCGCCCACCAGCGAGGCAGCGCGGGAAGCCGTAGTCCAGCTGCCCAGCATGTGCACATTCGCATTGGTGATCTGCGAGATGTTGATGGTCTGGCCCTGGTCGGCGCCGATCTGGAAGGCCTGGTTGGTGAAGCTGCCGTCCAGCAGGCTGGTGCCGTTGAAGTTGGTCTGCTCCGCAACGCGCTGGATTTCCTGCTTCAGCAGCTGCACTTCGGCGTTCAGCGCCTGGCGGTCCGAGGCCGAGTTGGTTGCACTGCGGGCCTGAACGGCCAGTTCGCGGATGCGCTGCAGATTGTTGCCGACTTCGCCCAGTGCGCCTTCAGCGGTCTGCGCCAGCGAGATGCCGTCGTTGGCGTTGCGTGCGGCCTGGTTGATGCCACGGATCTGGGTGGTGAAACGCTCGGAGATCGCCAGACCGGCGGCGTCGTCCTTGGCACTGTTGATGCGCATGCCCGAGGACAGGCGCTGGATCGAGGTGGCCAGCGAGCTGCTGCTGGTGGACAGGTTGCGCTGAGCGTTCAGCGACATGGTGTTGGTGTTGATGATCTGTGCCATGGTGCTTCTCCGTGGTTGCTCGGTTGTTTCGGTGTGGAAGGCGCGGGACGCGCCGTGCTGGAAGACGGATGGAACGGGGAAAGGGACTAGCGGATCTTGTTGAACAGGGACATCGCCTGCATCTGGCTGAAGATCGTCTGGGCGGCTTGAAGGGCGGCGGTCTCCAGCTTGTATTGGCCGATGGCATCGGCGTAATCGAGGTCGCGCATCGTCGAGAGCGTGCTCTTGACGGTGACGGCAGTGGCTTCGCGGGCGCTGGCCGCGGTATCGATGGCGGCCAGCTGGGCGCCGCCCTTGGCGCGGGCGTCGATCATCGTTTCCGAGGCCCTGTTGAGGTCGCGGATGCTGGACTGCAGCGTGTTCTGCAGCGCCGTGCGCTGGCTTTCGGTGGACGGGTCGGTTTCCAGTGCGGCGACCAGTTTGTCCAGGGTGGAGAAGATGTCGCGGCTACCCGCGTCGCTGACGTTGAACTGATCACCGGCGGCTGGCTTGCCCTCGATGCGCATGCGCACGCCGCCAACGACAATGTCCTCGCCGGGTTTGTGGGTTCCGCTGCCGACCACCGTGCCGGTGCCATCAACCACCTCATAGGCACCTTCGGCAGTGCCGGTGAAGCGGACATTGAGCGTGCCGCCGGCCCAGCTGCCGCTGCCGTCACGGCTGACTGAGGTCAACAGGCCACTGCCGGTATTGCCGGCGGCCGCGCTGGCATCCACACGGCCATCGCCGGTGGGGATGCGCATGAAGATCTCGCTGCCGGGCAGGGCGTCGGAGACCAGTTGGCCCGGTGCCACCTCCACCTGCCGCTGGTTCTGGTCACCGCTGTAGGTCACGGTGCCGCCGCTTCGCTGGAACGGGGCGTCAGCGTCGTTGCTGCCACCGAACAGGTAGCGTCCGCTGCCATCCCTGGAGTTGGCCAGCGACAGCAGGCTTTCCTGGATGGTCTTCAGCTCGCTGACGATGGCCTTGAGGTCACTGGCCTTGGGCACCGGACTGTTGGCCTGGATACTCAACTCCACGGCGCGCGACATGAGCTCATTGACCTGAGCCAAGGCGTTTTCCTGCAGGCCCAGGCGGTTCTGCACGCTGTTGGCGTTCTTGCCGAGCTGCTCGAGCCCGGCCACGACACGGTCCAGGCCAACGGCCGTACCTGCAGCGACCGGGTCGTCCTTGGCGGAGGTGATCTTGCTGCCAGTCGCGATCTGCTGCTCGAGGTGGCTGATTTTCGACTGCTTGGCGAGCATCAGCGACACGGACTGGTTGAACATCATCCCGGTGGAAATTCGGCTGCTCATCGACGGACGGCTCCCAGGATGGTCTGGAACATGTTGTCGGCGGTGGAGATCAGCTGTGAGGCGGCCTGATAGGCCTGCTGCAACCGCAGCATGTCGGCTGCTTCCTCATCCAGGTTGACGCCGGAGATCTCGTCGCGGGCTGCCTGCGCCTTGTCTGTGATGACCTGCTGCGCGTCCAGCGAGTACTCGGCCGAACGTGCCGCCGCGCCGACCTGCGTGGTCAACCCCCCCAGCGCACCGTTGAGGGTGACGGTGCCGCCGTTGAACGCCTTGGCGTCCTCGACCTTGGCCAGCTTTGCCGCGTTGCTGTTGTCCGACGAGCCTGCCGGAGTAGGGCTGATATTGAAGGTGTCGCCGACCTTCGGTGCACCGTCCAGCACGAAGCTCCAGCCATTGGCGCTGATGGTCTGGCCCGGTGTGTAGGTCTGCGGCGGCCCACCGTTGATGGTGTAGGTGGTCGCCGACGTGAACACGATTGCGGCAGGATCGCGCAGGTTCGGATTGGATACATCGCTGACGGTGACGCCGGTCAGCTTCCCGGTGCCGGTGTTGGCCAGTGCAGCCGTACCCTTGACCGCTGCCGCTGCGGCGATGCGGGAGGGATCGGTGATGGCGGTTTCCAGGCTTCCGGCGACGCCCGCGGTCGGTTGCAGGAGGAAACGGTCGTTGGTGGCCGGGGTGCCGCCGACCACCAGCTTGACGCCATTGATCACCAGCGGATCGGCGGTCGTGCCGGTACCGGTCAACGCAACGGTGGCGCCAGTGTCGGCGCGGGTGGCCTGCCACTGGGTGCCGTCGAACTTGAGGACGATGTTCTGTGCCTCCAGCTTGGACAGGTCACCATAGGTCGCAGTGAGGCTGCCGGTACCGGTATTGCTCGCGTTGGGCGTGACGCGTGGGTTGCCGATGGTGAAGAAGTCGCCGCCCAACTTGCCGTACAGGTCCACGCCCTGGTGGTGCGCCTGGTTGAAGCTCTCGGCCAGGCCGACGGCGAGCTTGCCCAATTCGGCCTGGGCCGGTGTCAGCACGGTATCGCGGAACTCGAGCATGCCGCCGATCTTTCCGCCCACTGCCTTGGGATCGAGCGTGATCGTGTTGCCCTGGGTTTCCAGCGCCAGTTGCAGGCGTTCGGGCTGGTATGGATCGGTCACCGTAGTGACCTTGGACGCGGTCGTGCCCACCACCAGCGCATTGCCGCCTGCGGTATAGACGTTCATCACGCCGCCATCCTGGACGACGGCAGTGCCACCGGTGTAACCGATCAGCTGCGAGATCAGCTGGTCGCGACGGTCGAGCAGGTCCGGCGCCGCGTTGGCCACGTTGCTGCCAATGGCGCCGTTGATCTGCGCAATCTCCTGCGCCAGGCGATTGACTTCCGTGGCGCCGGCAATGAGCCCGTTGTTGACCTCGCTGCTCAGGTTGTTCATCTGCGTGTTGAGCTGCACGAAGCGGCTCGCCAGGGCCTTGCCGCCATCGAGCAGGCTCTGCCGGTCGGCCGTGCCGGCCGCGTTGGACGAAAGGCCACTGACGGCGTCGAAGAAGTTGGACCAGGAGCCGGCGACATTCGTGGCCGGGTCCGAGAACAGGGCATTCACCCGGTCGGCCATGCCCGAAAGCTGCTTCAGGCGTGCCAGCTCGCCGCTGCTGTCGAGCAGGCGCGAGATGGCCAGCTGGTCGGCAGCACGGCGGATATCGGTGATGCGGGTGCCGCTGCCAACGTCCCCAAAGCCGTAGTTCTGCGGATCAGACGTGGCGAAGTCGACCTTCTGCCGGCTGTAGCCAGGGGTGTTGATGTTGGCGACGTTGTGGCTGGTGGTCGCCAACGCACGCTGGAAGGCGAGCAGGGCACCGGTACCGGTGGAAAGTACGCTGGACATGGGGTTCCTCAACGACGAGTGATACCCAGCGCCGCGGTTGCGGTGCTGGCGAAGGTCTGGCCAAGGCGCGAGCCGGCATCGGCGACGGCGCTGACGGCGCGCTCGATGGTCGGGCCGCCGGCGATCGCGGCGATCTTGGCCGCGTAACGCGGATCGGTGGCATAGCCGGCGCGTTGCAGGCCGCGGGCGAAGCCCTGCACGTCGGTGCCGGCCTGCAGGGCCTGCTGGTAACGCGGGCTGGTCTTCAGCAGGCGCACATAGTCGGCGAAGCTCTCGGCCGGCGAACTGTAGGCGCGGAAGCTGGCGGTCTCGTTGCGGCGCACGCCATCGACATATTCGTGGGTGCCGGCCACGGCGCGCTGGCCGTTCCAGCCATTGGCCTTGATGCCGAACAGGTTGTGCGAGGTGCTGCCGTCGGCATGCTTGATGTGGCGCTTGCCCCAGCCGGTTTCCAGCGCCGCCTGGGCGACCAGGGCGCGGGCATCCACGCCCAGTTCCTTGGCTGCACTCTGCGCGTGCTGCCAGATGCTGGCAACGAAGCCTTCCGGGGTGTGCTCGCCCAGCTGGGCGACGGCGGTGCGGGTAGCCATCGCATCGGCCGGGCTGATGGCGGTGCCGCGGTTGCTGGCGGTGGCCGACCACTGGTCGCTGTTGGCGGCCCAGTCCTCGCCCTGCAGGCTGCCGATGTACGGATCCTCGGTGCCCAACGAGCGGTGCATGCTGCTGCTCTCGCGGCCGGCGATCAGGTCCAGGGCCTGTTCCATCGGTGCGACCGCCGCCTGCGCACCGTGCTGTGCACCGGCGGCCATCTGCTGCAGCAGGCGCACGGCCTGGCTGCCGTCTTCCAGCGGCAGCGACGGTGCCGGCTTGGCCGGTGCATTGAGCTGGTAGGCACGACTGGCCTTGGCCGGGTCCACGCGGGTATCCAGCGCCGGGCCGTCGGCGGCCTGGCCGGACAGCTGCCGGCTGATCATGCCCGACAGGCCCAGGCCCTTGCCGCGGGTCATCGCCTCGGCAATCTTCTGGTCGTACATCTCGCGGAACATCTTGTTTTCGCCGGGGAACAGCGAGTCGCCGAAGCTGGCGTCACGCATGCTCTTGACCAGCATCTGTGCGAACTGGCCTTCCAGCTGGCGCGCGACCTTGTCGATCTTGGCCGGATCGTTCTGTTGCGCCGGGTGCAGATCGAATGCGGGATTGATACGCATATCAGATCACCTCGAGCTCGGCACTCAGTGCGCCGGCCTGCTTCAGGGCTTCCAGGATCGCGATGAGATCGCCTGGTGCTGCGCCCACGGCGTTGACCGCGTGCACGATCTCGTCCAGGGTGGTGCCGCCGCTGAACTTGAACATGCGGCTGCCGTCGTTGGTGGCGGTGATGGTCGACTGCGGGCTGGCCACGGTGCGGCCGCCGGACAGCGCATTGGGCTGGCTGACGTTGGTGTTTTCCTGGATGGTCACGGTCAGCGAACCATGCGAGATCGCCGCAGGTCCCACGCGCACCTGCTGGCCGATGACCACGGTGCCGGTACGCGAATTGACCACCACCTTGGCCGGGGCGCTGCCGGGGGTCAGTTCCAGGTTCTCGATTCGCGCCAGCAGGCCGATGCGTGCGCCCGGATCGGTCGGCGCGGTAACCGCTACGGTCACGCCGTCGACCGCACGCGCGGCACCTTCGCCGAAGGCGTTGTTGAGCGCGGCAACCATGCGCGAGACCGTGGTGAAGTCGTTGTTGTGCAGATTCAGGGTGATGTCGCCGCCGTTGGCCAGCGGGTCGGGCAGGGCGCGTTCAACGGTGGCACCGTTGGGAATGCGGCCGACGCTGGGCACGTTCACCGAGACACGGGAACCATCCTTGCCCTGCGCACCAAAGCCGCCGACGATCAGGTTGCCCTGGGCGATGGCATAGATCTGGCCGTCAGCACCGCGCAGCGGCGCCATCAGCAGCGAACCGCCGCGCAGCGAGACCGCGTTGCCGATCGAGGACACGGTGATGTCGATCGGCTGGCCCGGCTTGGCGAACGGCGGCAGTTCGGCGTGGATCGCCACGGCGGCCACGTTCTTCAGCTGCGGGTTGACGTTCGGCGGCACGTTGACGCCCAGTTCGCCGAGCAGGTTCTTCAGGCTCTGCACGGTGAAGGGTGCCTGGCTGGTGCGGTCGCCGCTGCCATCCAGGCCGACCACCAGGCCATAACCCACCAGCGCATTGCCGCGCACGCCGCCGACCTGGGCCAGGTCCTTGATGCGCTCGGCGCTGGCCGGGGCAGCCACGACCAGCAGCATCAGCGCAACGAACGACGCCATGCGTCGCTGCCAGGAAGAAGAGGAGAAGAGTTTCATGGCCATACTCAGAACGGCGTCAGGCCGGAGTTGAAGAAGCGGCTCAGCCAGCCCATCGCGTTGGACTGCGCGACGGGACCGCGGCCGCCGTAGACGATGCGGGCCTCGGCCACGCGGCTGGACGGAATGGTGTTGTCCTGGCTGATGTCGCCCGGGCGCACGATGCCCTGCACCTGCACCAGTTCATCGCCCTGGTTCAGGCGCAGGTTCTTCTGACCCTGCACCACCAGGTTGCCGTTGGGCAGGCGCTGCACCACGGTGACGGTGACGCTGCCCTGCAGGCGGTTGCTCTGCGCGCTGTTGCCCTTGCCGGTGAAGTCACGCGCGCCCTTGGCCGTGGCACTCAGGATGTCCTTGCCGCCGAGGGTGACCGGAGCACCGAGAATGGACGGCGCTCCCAGGCTCAGGTTCGATTCCTTGTTGGTGGCCGTGTTGGCGCTGGTCTGCGCGGTGGTGTTTTCCAGCAGGGTGATGGTCAACAGGTCGCCAACATCGCGCGCGCGCCGGTCCGAATACAGCTGCAGGGTCGGGCCGGCAGCGTAGATCGCGCCGGCGGTCGGCTGTGCCTGCGGCGGCATGATCGGCTGGATCGGTGCCATCGTCGGGTAGGGGCGCACGTCGCCCGCGATCACGCAGCCACCGAGCAGGGCGGCCACGGCGCAGGCGAGGGCAGTGCGGGCGAAGTTGGAAATGGGCGACATGGCGGTTTCCCGGTTTGGCCGGTCAGAGCTTGTTGTTGAGATAACCGAGCATCGAGTCGGTGGTGGAGATCGCCTTGGCGTTCATCTCGTAGGCGCGCTGGGTTTCGATCATCGACACCAGCTCTTCCACCACGTTGACGTTGCTGCCTTCCAGCGCGCCCTGCACCACAGTGCCGAGGCCGTTGAGGCCGGGGTTGCCGTTCTGTGCCGGGCCGGACGCAGTGGTCTCCAGGAACAGGTTCTCGCCACGTGCCTGCAGGCCAGCGGGATTGACGAAGTCGGTCAGGGTCAGTGCGCCGACTTCCACCGAGGCGGCGCCGTCGGCCATCTTCACGCTGATGGTGCCATCGGTGCCGATGGTCACCGACTGCGCGCCTTCGGGAATCTGGATGCCCGGCTGCACCGGGTAGCCGCTGTTGGTGACCAGCTCGCTGTCCTGGTTGATCTTGAACGAGCCATCACGGGTGTAGGCCGAGCTGCCATCAGGCATCTGAACTTCGAAGAAGCCGCGGCCATTGACCATCACGTCCAGGGCGCGGCCGGTCTGCTGCTGGCCACCCTGTTCAAAGTTCTTGGCGGTGGCGACCACGCGCACGCCGGTACCCAGCTGCAGGCCGGTGGGCAGCTGCGTCTGCGCCGACGAGGAGCCGCCGGGCTGCCGTACCTGCTGGTACAGCAGGTCTTCAAAACTGGCACGGTCCTGCTTGAAGCCGGTGGTGTTGGTGTTGGCGAGGTTGTTGGAAACCACCGACATGCGCATCTGCTGCGCATCCAGTCCGGTTTTCGCGATCCACAATGCCTGGTTCATCTTCGATGTCCTGTCTGCTGAAGCCGGCCGCGCGGTGCGGCCCTTGTATGCGGGTGTGCAAGCGGTGTGCCAGCGCCGGCATCAACCGGCGCCGGAATTCCGTCAGCTGCCCAGGCGCAGCATGCTGTTGGCGCTGCGCGCGTTTTCGTCGCCGTGCTTGATCACCTGCACCTGCATTTCGTACTGGCGCTGCAGCTGGATCATCTGCACCAGCGCGCCAGCCGCATCCACGTTGCTGCCTTCCAGCTGGCCGCTGTGCACGGCCGTGCCCTGTGCCGGTGCGAACGGCTGCAGCGGGTCGGTGTTGCGGAACAGGCCGTCCAGGCCACGCTCCAGGCGTTCATCCGGTGCCTGCACCACTTTGATGCGACCGATCTGCGCCATGATCTGCGGGCCTTCGCCCTGCGGAATGATCGAGAGCGTGCCGTCGGCACCGATCTCCATCGCCTGGTAGGGCGGAATGGCGATCGGGTTGTTGTTGTCATCCAGTACCGGGCGGCCGCTGGAGGTCACCAGCTGGCCGTTCGGCGTCACCGACAACGCCGCGCCGCGCGTGTACGCCTCGCTTCCGTCACTGGACTGCACGGCCAGCCAGGTGCCGGTCTGCAGGGACAGGTCCAGCGGTTTGCCGGTGATGTGCTGCGAGCCCGGCGTGCGGTTGAATCCGGCGTCGACATGCAGCGCATCCACCCGCGAAGCAAAGCCCGGGCCACGGATCGGGAAGGCTTCGGTGTTGGCCAGCGCTTCCTTGAAGCCGGGGGTGTCGGAGTTGGCGAGGTTGTGGCTGAGCGTACCCTGCGCCTGCAGGGAGGCGCGGGCACCGGTCATCGCCACGTAAAGGGCTTTATCCATGCGGGGAGTTCCGTGACAGGGTCAGCGCGTCATCAACGGATGTTGATGACGGTCTGGGTGATCTGGTCCTGGGTCGTGATCATCTGCGCGTTGGCCTGGAAGTTGCGCTGCGCGGTGATCATGTTGACCAGCTGCTCGGTGAGGTCGACGGTGGACGCTTCCAGCGAACCGGCCTGGATCTTGCCAAGGTTGGAGGTGTCCGGCATGCCGGTGCGCGGCGTGCCCGATTCGAAGGTCTCCACCCACAGGTTGTTGCCCTTCTGCTCCAGACCCTGCGTGTTGTTGAACGTGGTCAGTGCGACCTGGCCCAGCGGCTTGTCGTCGCCATTGGAATATCGGGCGTAGACCACGCCGGTTTCCGACACGGTGATCTCGTTGAGCTTGCCGGCGGCATAGCCGTCCTGCTGGGTGTTGCGCAGCGCGAACTTCTCGCCGTACTGGGTCGAGCCGCTGATATCCAGCGTCATGTTCAGCTGGCCCGCGCCGGTGGTCGGGGTGAAGGTGCCGAGGCTGACCTTGCCGTTGGCCGGATTGATCAGCTTGCCGCTGTTGTCGAAGGCGACCGCGGTCGGGGTACCGGCCGGTTGGCCGTCCACATAGTTGTGAACGGTCCACTCGTTTGGATTTGCGCCCTTCACGAAGTACGAGACCTGGATATGGCTGACGCCCAGCGAGTCGTACACGGTGATGCCGCCGCTGGAGTGATTGTAGCTGTTGGAGTCGGTTGGGTCGAAATTGGTGACCGTCGGTTGCTTGGCGTTGGCGGGCAGGGTGAAACCGACCTTCACTTCGCTGGTCTGCTTCGGCGCGCTGTCGGTAGTCAGCAGCTGCAGGTCCACCAGGCGGCCGGCATCGAAGTTGGTGCCATCGGCGTTCGGCGCGAACACCTGCAGGCGAGCGCCCTGCGGGTTGATCACATAGCCGGCGGAATCTGTCTGGAAGTTGCCGGCACGCGAGTACACGCGCGAGCCGTTCATGTTCATGGTGAAGAAGCCCTCACCGGAGATCGCCATGTCCAGGCTGCGGCCGGTCTGCTCGTTGTGGCCCTGGATGAACTGTTGGGCCACGTTGGAAACACGCACGCCCGAGCCGGTCTGGTTCTTCGACAGGCCGTAGCTGGTGGAGGCGAACAGGTCAGCGAACTCGGCGCGTGATTGCTTGAAGCCGGCGGTATTGACGTTGGCGACGTTGTTGGCGGTGACGCTCAGGTCGGTATTGGCGGCATTGATGCCGGACAGGGAGACGTTGAAGCCCATGGGATGCTCCTGGTAGATGCGGAATGTGCGGCTCAGCTGACGCGGAGCACGTAGTCGATCGGGGCCGTGCCCAGGCCCTTGAGATTCAGGTACAGGCCGTCGGAGCCGACGGTCACGCTCTCCACCGGGGCCTGCACGAAGGTGGACAGCTTGGTGCTCTTGCCGGCGGTGTCGACGTGGTTGGCGACGATGGAGTACTTGCCCGGTTCCATGCGCTTGCCGTTGGCGTCCTTGCCGTCCCACTGAAACGCGGTTTCGCCAGCGGCCTTGGCTTCTACGCTCAGCGAGGTGATCTTGGTGCCGTTGGCATCGGTGATGTCGACGGTCACGATGCCGGCCGAGGGCGCAGCCACCGTGCCTTCGACGCTGCCTTCCTTTTCCAGTACCAGCTTTTCCGACGGCACCAGTACCTGGTGGCCAACCAGAGCGGCACCGCGCAGCACCTGGTCGCTGGCCATCGATTCCTGGAAACCCTTCACCGTCTTGTTCAGATCGGTGATGCCCTGCACGGTGGACATCTGCGCCATCTGCGCAACCATCTGCGTGTTGTCCATCGGCTTCAGCGGATCCTGGTGCTGCAGCTGCTCGGTCATCAGGCGCAGGAAATCGGCCTGGTCCAGCGTGTTCTTCTTCTTGGTGGCATTGCTGTTCGGGGCGTTCAGGCCGAGCGCGGCGTAGACGTCCTGGTTGGTCTGGTTGTTGACGGCGGTGGTCATGGTGGTATCCGGTGCTACGGGCCTCAGCGGCCCATGGTCAAGGTCGCCAGGGCCAGTTCCTTGGCGGTGGTCAGCATCTCCACGCCAGCCTGGTAATTGCGCGAAGTCGAGATCAGGTTGACCATCTGCGCCACCGGATCGACGTCGGGCTGGTAGATGTAGCCATCGCCGTCGGCCAGCGGATGGCCGGGCTCGTAGCGCTTGATCGGCGCTGCCTCGCTCTGGGTGATCTCCTTGACCTTCACCGACGTGATGTTCGGATCGTTCTTGCTGGTCACTGCCTGGAAGATCGGTTCCAGCGGCTTGTACACGGCATCGGCGGAACCGGCGACGGTGTCGGCGTTGGAGAGGTTGGAGGCGATGGTGCTCATGCGCACCGACTGCGCCTGCAGCGCGGAGCCGGCGATATCGAAGATCGGCAGGTTGCTCATGGCTTATTGCCCCGTGATCGCGGTCAGCATGGAACGCACCTTGCTCTCGACGAAGCTGAGCGAGGCGCGGTATTCGAGTGCGGCGCGGCCATAGGCGGCACGCTCGGCATCGGGATCGACGGTGTTGCCGTCCAGGCTGGGCTGCACGCCTTCGCGCGCGATCTGGAACGGGTTCAGGCCACTACTGATCTCGTAGTGCTGCTCGTGGGTGGTGGCCATCAGGCCATTGGCATCCTGCCCCTGGGCGTGGCGCAGGGCGGCATCGAAGTCCAGATCCTGGGCCTTGTAGCCGGGAGTGTCGGCATTGCCGAGGTTGCTGGCGATCAGCTTCATCCGCTGTTCGCGCAACGGCATGGCCTGGGCGTGGACGCCCAGGTAGTCGGTAATCAGGTTGCGCACGGTGCACTCCCACAGGAACGTTGCCCGGGAAGCTGCAAGGGGTGTGCCAAATTCGAGAGGGTAGTGCCGGTCGCTGGCCGGCTTCCCGGATTGTCTGTGGTTGCCGGCCAGCGGCCGGCACTACCGGATCAGAGGCCTCAGGCCGCCATCGCGACCTTGCGCAGGCGGTCCAGCACGAAGTCGGCCAGTTCGTGCGGCGAGTACTTGGCGACGAAGGCGTTGGCGCCGACGCGCTCGACCATCGCATTGTTGAATACGCCCGACAGCGAGGTATGAAGCAGGACGTAAAGGCCGGCCAGGCCCGGATGGCGCCGGATTTCCGTCGTCAGCGTATAGCCGTCCATGGCCGGCATTTCGATGTCCGAGATGACCATGGCGTAGCGCTCGGCGGGGTTCTCGCCCGAGGCCTGGATCTGCAGCAGGTGGTCCAGCGCCTGCTTGCCGTCGGAAAGCAGGGTGGCGCCCACCCCAAGCTGGTCCAGCACGCTGCGGATCTGTTGGCGGGCTACACGAGAGTCGTCCACCACCAGCACCTGCAGCTGCGGGCCGTCGGCGGGCATTGCCATCGCCGGGTCGAGTACTGCTTCACCGCGTACCTGGGCGATATCGGCCAGCACGCTTTCAACGTCGATCACCTGGATCAACTCGCCCTGGAAGCGCGTCACCGCCGTCAGATAGCTCGATTCGGCGCCCAGTTCCGGTGGCGGGTGGATGTCTTCCACCGCGATGTTGACGATGCGCTCCACGCCGCTGACCAGGAAGCCCTGGATCGAGCGGTTGAACTCGGTCACGACCAGGTAGCCGGGCGAGGTGTCCGCATCGGGCTCACGCTCGGGGTGGCCGATGGCCAGGCCCAGGTCCAGCACCGGCACCGAGCGGCCACGGACGTCGGCCACGCCGGCGAACTGGCTGGGCAGTCCGGGCACCTGGAACAGCTCCGGGCGGCGCAGGACTTCCTGCACCTTGAAGACATTGACGCCAAAAAGCTGACGTCCGCCGAGGCGGAACAGCAGCAGCGCCAGGCGATTGTGGCCGGCCAGTCGGGTCCGCTGGTCGATCCGGTTGAGCAGGTCATGGGACATGGCTGCTGTATCGGCGGGGTGGGCGCCGAACTTGAGCGCTTTTGTAGAGTCGAGCCATGCTCGACCCTGCCTCTGTAGAGTCGAGCTTGCTCGACTGGTCATGAAAGTAGTCGAGCAAGCTCGACTCTACACAAGCCGCTCTGGCACACCCCTTGCACGCACCTGGGCCAGATCCCTTCGACAGGAGGCGCCATGCGCCGGGTCACATCGCTCTTCGCCATCGCGCTTGCCCTGGCCTCGCCGTGGGCGGATGCCGCCGACTGGCAGCCGGTGGCCAGTATCCGCACCGCCGCGTTGTCGACGCTGCCGGCAGGCAGCGAGGGCGAGGCCCAGGTGGCCGATGCGCTGCGCTTGCCCAGGTGTGGTGGCGCGCTGCAGGTGCAGCCCACCGCCAACACCACGGTTGAAGTCAGCTGCGCCGATGCCGGCGGCTGGCGCCTGTTCGTACCAGTAAAGGTGCGGCGCAACCAGACCGTGCTGGTGCTCAACCGCGGAATCGGTACTGGAGAAACCCTCACCGCCGCCGATATCACCACTGCCCAGCGTGATGCCGCCCGGATTGCCGGTGCGGTGCTGGCCGATCCAAATGCAGCGATCGGCCGCATCGCCCGCCGTCCGTTGCAGGCCGGAGCCCTGCTGTCGAACAACGATCTGGTGGTGCAGCGTCTCATCAAGCGAGGAGACAATGTGGCCCTGGTTTCGCGTCGTGGCTCGGTCGAGGTCCGTATTGCAGGCCGTGCGATGGGCGATGCCGGTGAAAACGAACGGGTCTCGGTGGAGAACCTGTCCTCGCGGCGGATCGTGCAGGGCACGGTCGATGCCGCCGGTGACGTAATCGTGGCGCGTTGATTTACCGCAAAATATCCCTAAAGATCACGGCCCTGCGGCCGTTATCCCTTGTGAACGGCAACTCCAGGACACCCCATGAGCCAGAAAATCGACGGCAACCTGCAGGTCCCCCAGGCACTGCGCAGCGTGACGACCCCGGCCAACAAGCCCGGCGTCAGCACCGATGCGGCGACGCGCCCGGTCGAAGCGGCCGACAGCCTGCGCCTGACCGGCGAGGCCACCAATCTGCAGGCCATCGAGCGTGAGCTGACCACCGCCCCGGCAATCGACGCCCAGCGTGTGGCCGCAGTGCGCGAGTCGCTGCAGAACGGCACCTACAAGATCAATCCGGACGCGATCGCATCGCGCATGCTTGAGCTGGATCAGCAGCTGCACGGATGACCGCGCCGATGAGCGAACAACTGCAGCGGCTGGCCCAGGCGCTTGACGTTGAACGTCAGGCGCTGGTCGATCATGACGTACACGCGCTGATCCGGGCGACCGGTGCCAAGCTGGAGGCGCTGCGTGCACTGGAAGGCACGCCGCCGCTTGGTGAGGGGGATCACCTCCAGGAACTGGCCGAACGCAACCGAGCCAATGGCGTGCTGCTGTCGCGCCGGCGCCGCGAGGTCGATTGGGCGCTGCGCCAGCTCGGGCGTACCGAGGCCTCCTCCTCCTATGATGCCAAGGGCCAGTCGCATACGGTCACTGCGCGGCGCCCACTCGCCATCGCCTGACGCGACGGCGGTCGCACATCCCACCCCCGCGGGCTGAAGCCCGCCGCACGACCGCGTATATTGGGCGCCTGTTCGAATGCCCCGAGTCGCCGTGTCCGCTGCCAACGCCCTGGTTACCGCCCCCCTTCCGCCGCAGCCGGTGCTGCAGGCGCTGCTTGAGCGCCTGCGCGAAGGGCTGCTGCTGTTCACCGAAGACGGGCAGGTGGCCCTGGCCAACCCGGCCGCGCAGAACCTGCTGGCCAGTGGTGAGGGCGGCGGCCTGCCACCGCCGCAGCGCCTGCGTGAACTGCTGCCGCCTGATGCATTGGAGCAGGCGCGCCAGCATGGTCATTGGAACGGCAGCCTGCCGCTGGGCGAGGGCGTGGTCATCGCCCATCTGTATCACCACGGTCCGGTCGGCCAGGGCCACTTCCTGGCGTTGTTCCGCCATATCGAAGGCCAGGAAGACTACGAACGCGAATTGCAGCAGCGTCATGCGGAGCTGCGGCAGGCCTACCTGCGCCTCAACGGTACCCAGGAAAAACTGCTGCAGTCGGAGAAAATGGCCTCGATCGGCCAGCTCGCCGCAGGCGTCGCGCACGAGATCAACAACCCGATCGGCTACGTGCACTCCAACCTGGGCAGCCTGCAGGAGTACCTGCGCAGCCTGTTCACCGTGATCGAAGCCTACGAACGCGCATTGCGGGCGCCGGACCCGAAGGCGCTGATCCCGGAGATCGACGATATCCGTGACCGCCTGGACATCGATTTCATCAGCCGCGACCTGCCGCAGCTGATGGCCGAGTCGCGCGAAGGCATCGAGCGGGTGACGCGCATCGTGCGTGATCTGAAGGACTTCTCGTATTCCGGCCGCGACGAGTCGTGGAAGCTGGTCGACCTGCACGCGGGCCTGGAATCGACCATCAACATCATCTGGAACGAGCTGAAGTACAAGGTCACCTTGGTGCGGGAGTTCGGCCAGTTGCCGTTGGTGGAGTGCCTGCCGTCGGAATTGAACCAGGTCTACATGAACCTGCTGCTCAACGCCGGCCATGCCATCGCCGAGCGCGGCACGATTACGGTGCGCACCGGCGTTGATGGCGATCATGTGTGGGTCGAGTTTGAAGACACCGGCGGTGGCATCTCGCCGGAACTGCGCCAGCGCATCTTCGATCCGTTCTTCACCACCAAGCCGGTGGGCAGCGGTACCGGCCTGGGCCTGTCGATCTCCTACAGCATCATCAACAAGCACCACGGCCGCATCGACCTGGACAGTACCCCAGGCGTGGGTTCGCGTTTCCGCGTGGTGCTGCCGGTGAAGCAGCCGCGCTGACTGCTCAGGGTAGTGCCGGCCGCTGGCCGGCAACCTCATTGAACCCGGCATCGAGAGCAGCCGGCCAGCGGCCGGCTCTACCAGGGCTTGTCCCAGACCTGGATTCGCGCTTCGAGTAGTGCCGGCCGCTGGCCGGCAACCTCATTGAACCCGACGTCCAGAGCAGCCGGCCAGCGGCCGGCTCTACCAGGGCTTGTCCCCGACCTGGATTCGCGCTTCGGGTAGTGCCGGCCGCTGGCCGGCAACCTCATTGAACTGGGCATCGAGAGCAGCCGGCCAGCGGCCGGCTCTACCAGGGCTTGTCCCCGACCGGGTCCGCGCTTCGGGTAGTGCCGGCCGCTGGCCGGCAACCTCATTGAACCCGACATCCAGAGCAGCCGGCCAGCGGCCGGCTCTACCAGAGGGGATCGTTACCGCAATGGGCGATCCTCACCGCCATCTCCGCTTTCCACCGGCGCCGGACCGGCGTTGCTGCGGCGCTGTTCCTCATAGGTGCGGAACGCCTGGTGGATGTGCTTGCGCAGCTCGTCGTCGTTCCACGGCTTGGTCAGGAAGCGATAGATCGCACCGCGGTTGATCGCGTCGGTCACGGTGTTCAGATCGGTGTAACCGGACAGCACCAGGCGGATCGTGTCCGGGTACAGCATCTTCACCCGGCCCAGAAACTCGGTGCCGCTCATGTCGCTCATGCGCTGGTCGGACAGGATCACCTGCACGTCATTGATTGCCAGCAGGTCGAACGCATCGCGCACGTTGCCGGCGGCCAGGATGCGGTAGCCGTCGCGACGGAACAGACGCACCAGCGAGCGCAGCACGTTCTCTTCGTCGTCCAGCAATAGCAGCGTGCGGTCGGGACGGGTCTCGGCAAAGGCTTCCGGACGCAGGTAGCGGCGGCGCAGGGTCATGCCGGCGGCATCGGCCGACATCGGTTCGCCGAACAGATAGCCCTGGAACACATCGCAGTCGTTGCGGCGCAGGAAGCCCAGCTGGGCCTGCGATTCCACACCGTTGGCGATCACGGTCATGCCCAGCTGATGGCCCATGGCGATGATCGCGCGGGCGATGGCCGCCTCACGGTTGCCGGCCGGCGCGCTCTTGATGAAGCTGCGGTCGATCTTGAGCTTGTCCACCGGGTAGCGGACCAGTGCACTCAGGCTGGAATCGCCGGTGCCGAAATTGTCCAGGCTCAGGCTGATGCCTTCGTTGCGCAGATTGGCCAGCGTCTCGTGCACGAAGTTGACGTTGTTGGTCAGCGCGCTTTCGTTGATCTCCAGCGTCAGCATCTGTGCCGGCACGCCCGCGGCCTGGATCAGGCCCATGACTTCAGCGAAGAAGTTGGGCCGCAGCAGCTGCAGCGTGGAGACATTCACCGCAATGGTGAAGTCGTCGAAGCCCTGGTCACGCCACAGGCGGGCCTGCTTCAGTGCGCCTTCCAGCACCCAGGTGCCGATCTGCACGATGATGCCCAGCCGCTCGGCGGTGCGCATGAAGCGCTCCGGCACCAGCATGCCAAGCGTCGGTGACTGCCAGCGCAGCAGCGCTTCCATGCCGACCACGTGGCCATCGCGGGCGCTGACCAGTGGCTGGTAACGCAGTTTCAGTTCGCCGTTGGGAATGGCGTCCACGATCTGGCGGGCGATGATGCTTTCGCTGTGCGCGCTCGGTGGCGTATCCACGGCGTGGATGCGCACCGCGTTGCCGCCTTCGCGGGCCGCCTGGTACAGCGCATCCTCGGCGTGATCAAGCAGGCGCGAGGTGCTGCTGGCATGGTCCGGGCACAGGCTGACACCCAGCTTGCCGGTCATGAACAAGGTGTACGGCAACACCGACAGTGGAAGTTCCATCTGCTGGCGGATCTCCTCTGCGAAGTCCTCCGGCAATGGCACGTCGGCGGTGCGTGGCACTGCGATCAGGAACTCATCGCTGCCGTGGCGCCACAGCTTGCCGCGACCACGCAGGTAGGACTGCAACCGCTGCGCCACCAGCACCAGGGCCTGGTCACCCACCTCGGCGCTCATGTTTTCGTTGACCGAGGCGAAGTGGTCGATGTCCACGTGCATCAACATCAGTGCGGTGCCGCCCGAGGCCGCCTCGGCGACCATCGCCTGCAGCTCGGGGTTGCCGGCGCCAAGGCGGTCAGGCGCATCATCGATGCTGACCGGGGGCTGGTTGGGATTCCACATAGGCTCAGTAGTCCGGTGACTCAACGGCGGCCATGCTGGCCGCCTGGTAGGGGAGGTGAACGTCGATCAGGGTGCCTTCACCATGCGCGGATTCGATCCGCACATGGCCACCGACGCTCTGCGCACGCTCACGCATCACGATCAGGCCCAGCCCGCGCGGACCATCGGGGTCGAAACCCTCGCCGTCGTCGCGGATCTGCAGGTGCAGGCCGCGCTGGCCGACATCGCGCAGCTGCAGCTGTACCTGGCTGGCGCGGGCGTGGCGCAGTACGTTGGTCAGGCTTTCCTGGGCGATGCGGAAGCAGGCCTGTTCGATGCTGTTGTCGGGACGATGCGGCAGCCGCTCGATCTCGGCCAGCAGTTCCACTGGCGACGAACGGAACAGCACCCGTGCCTGCCAGCTCAGGGCTGCTTCCAGGCCCAGCGCGTCCAACTGTGGCGGGCGCAGCAGGGTAGAGATGTCGCGCAGCTTGGCCACCGTGGTATCGGCCAGGCTGACGATCTGCGCCAGATCCTCGGCGCGGCGCTGTGGATCGTCCTCGTCCTGAGCGGCATACGCAGACAATTTGATCGCTGTGATCGCCTGGCCGATATCGTCGTGCAGGTCGCGCGAGATCGCGCGGCGCTCATCCTCCTGCAGCGAGAACAGGCGGCCGGCCATCGCCTGCAGTTCACGGTTGCTGGTTTCCAGTGCACTGCGGGTGCGCTCGGAATCGCTCAGGTCGCGCACGATCAGCAGCTTGCAGTCGCGTCCGCCATAACGCACTTCGCCCACCGCCAGGCCGGCATGGAAGCTGCGGCCATCCGCGCGCTGCATCGCCACCACGCTGCTGTGACCGGGCCCCAGGTGTGGCTGGCCTGCACGCAATTGGCTGCGCACGCGGGCCAGATCGGCGCTGTCCACCAGTGCTGACAGGGGCTCGCCCAGCAGGGTGTGGCTGCCATAGCCGAACAGGCTGGCGGCCCAGGCGTTGGCGTACAGCACGTGTTCGTCGGAGAGGATGACCACGCCGTCGGGCAGTACCCGTACCAGCTCGCGGAACTGTTCCTCGCGCTCGCGCAGCAGGCGTCGCGACTGCTCGCGCTCCGTCACGTCCTGCAGGGTGCCCAGCACGCGGTTGCGGCCGGCCTCGTCGATGCCGCTGGCCGCACGCAGATGCACCATCAAGGCGCGCCCATCCATCGACAGCAACGGCAACAGCACGTCCACCTGCACGGGATCGCCGGAGCAGAGCTCGGCCAGCAGCTGTTCGGTCTGGGTGGCGGTGGCCGGGTCGGCCGGCACCAGCAGTTCGTCGAAGCGATGCCAGCGCCGCGCCTCGGGCGGGCGGCGACCGAGCAGGCGATAGACCTGGTTCGAATAGCGGCCAAGTCCCGTGGAGGGGTCCAGCTCCCAGGCGCCGATGCGTGCCAGCTCGTGGGCTTCTTCGACCCGCGCCAGCGCCTGGTCACGGCGCAGCTGGGCCAGGTTTTCAGCGGTGCGGTCGATGGCAATCAGCAGGCGGGCGTTGTGGCCGTCATAGCTGATGGCGTTGGAGCGAAGTTCCATCTGACGCAGGGAGCCGTCGCGCAGCTGTAGCTGGGTACGCAGTATGCACAGTTCCTCCGGTGCCTCGCGGATCGCCTCCAGCTTGGTCTGCAGTGCCTGGTCCTGGCCTGGCGGCCACAGCGAATCGATGGTCTGCTCCAGCAGTTCGTCACGGTCCCAGCCGAAGGCCGTACAGGCCGCCGGATTGGCATCGAGGATCGCCAGTGTGTCCAGGTCGTAGACCAGGATCGGGCCGGGGTTGCCTTCGAACATCTGCCGCAGGCGCAGCTCGGAGGCCTGCTGGCGTGCATGGGTGTGCAGCACATGCTCGGCCAGCGGGCGCAGCAGCAGATACAGCAGGCCCGCGCTGGCAAGGGCGAAGAACGAGCCCTTCAGGCCCTGCCACAAGGCCGCCTGCTGCGGGTCGGGCACCAGTGCCTGCACTGCACTGTCGGTGGAGATCATCCAGGCCAGCGCCATCGCCAGGTAGCTCAGCACCACCCGGCGCCGGTCGCGGCTCAGCGCCTGCGCCATCCGCGGGTCGGGAACTGGGGCGTTGCCGGTCGGTTCTGCGGGCATGGACAGGGCGGAAGAAAGGGGCGCCGGCCATCTTACCGCGCAGGTGCGCCCAGACCACTCAATTATCCGCCGCAGGCGCCGTTAACCACTGCGTGCCCCGCTGACGGGCGTGTCATCCGGAGCAAGATCGCGTGGACCAAGGGATCATCGCCAGCCTGCTGCAGCACCCGCTTGCGTCGGCGCTGGTCATCGTCGACCGCACGGGCCGCCCGCTGGCGGCCAATCCGGCTGCGCGCGAGCATGGCCTGCCGGCGACCGTGGCTGCGTATGCGCCGATGCTGGAAGATCTGCGCCTGATGGCCGCCGATGGCGGCATCGTGGCCTGCACGCTGCCGGGTGGCCCGCACGGTCACTACGACGGCCACCTGCGCGCCGTGCATGATGGCGCCGGCAACCTGCTGGCCTTCACGCTGAGCATTCCAGAGCCGGTGCCGCTCGGCGGCGGTGGGCGCTGGGAGCTGGCGCTGGACAGCGCCGGGCACAGCCTCTGGGACTGGGACATTCCCAGCGACCGTGTGGTGCGCACCCCGGCACTGGGCGATGAAACCGCTACCGAGATTCTGGCCCGCGTGCACAGCGAGGACATCGCACAGGTGCGGGCTGCACTGGATGAGCATCTGCGTGGCTTGAGCGAACAGTACAGCGCACAGTTCCGTTTCCGTCAGGGCGACGGCCAGTGGCGTTGGGTACTGGACCGCGGGCGCGTGGTCGCGCGCACCGCCGATGGCCAGCCGCTGCGCATGGTCGGCACGCATACCGATATCGAACAACAGAAGCAGCTGGAAGGGCTGCTTCAGGAACAGCAGCTGCACCTGAGCGAGGCCCAGCGCATCGCCAGCATGGGCAGCTGGTCGTTCGACCCCAACAGCGGTCATTTCTGGTGGTCGCCGGAGCTGCGTTCGCTGCTGGCGTTGGAGCAGGGGGCCGTACCCGGCCAGCGGCGCTGGCTGAAGCAGCTGCATCCGCGCTCGCGTGGTGCGCTACGCGCAGCATGGCGACGCTTGTGGCGCGATGGCCGGGCCGCCAACATCGAACTGGAACTGACCCGGGGCAACGAACCGTCGCAGCATCTGCGGCTGTGGATGCAGCCGCTGCTGGACACCGATGGCCAGCCCAAGCGCCTGCTCGGCCAGGTGCAGAACATTACCGAACAGCACCAGACCGACGCACTGATCCGCTGGCGCACCGAGCTGCTGAACCGTGTCTCCGCACTGGGCCGCATCGGCGGTTGCGAGATCGAAGTGCAGACCCGGCATATGCAGTGGACCGAGGAGTGCTACCGCATCCACGGCCTGCGCAAGGAGCCGATCACCCTCGACCAGGCGCTGGCGCTGTACACCGAGGATTCGCGCAATGCCTTCGACGCCGCGTTGGTCCGGATTGCCGGCGGCGGGCTGCCCGAACAGCTGGACCTGTGCTTCTACCGCCAGTCCGGCCTGCGCGTGTGGGTGCAGGTACTGATCGAGCTGGATCGCCGTGACGGCCTGCCGCCTCGGTTCGTGGTCCTGTTCCGTGACATCACCCGCGAGCGCGAGGCCAACGAGCGCATCGAGCTGCTGGCGCACTACGATCTGCTCACCGGTCTGCCCAATCGTGTGCTGCTCGGCGAACAGACCGCCGAAGCCATCGAGGAAGCGCGCGACCGCGGCACCTCGCTGGCGATGCTGTTCATTGATCTGGACGGCTTCAAGACCATCAACGACAGCTTCGGTCATGCCACCGGTGATGCGCTGCTGAAGGCTGCCGCCACCCGCCTGCACCAGAACCTTCGCAACAACGACCTGTTCGGCCGCTTCAGTGGCGACGAGTTCATCGTCGTGCTGCGCGACCTGGCCGAGCCGGAAGACGCCGGCCACGTGGCGCGGAAGCTGATCGCTTCGCTGGCCGAGCCATTGCGCCGTGGCGAGACCACGTTGAAGGTCGGTGCCAGCGTCGGCATCGCGATGCTGGGCGATGCGCAGACCGATTTCGATTCACTGCTGCGTGCCGCCGACGCCGCGATGTACGCGGCCAAGGAAGCGGGGCGCAACACCTACCAGTACTACAGCCAGGACGCATTGGCCCGCATCCAGCGCAAGCTCGAGTTGGAGCATGCCCTGCACGGCGCGATCGAACGCGAAGAGTTCAGCCTGGCCTACCAGCCGCTGCTGCACGCGCACCAGGGCGAGCCGCCAGCGATCGAAGCCTTGTTGCGCTGGCATCGCCCAGGTATCGGCTACTGCAGCCCGGCCGAGTTCATTCCGATTGCAGAGAAGTGCGGCGAGATCGTGCGCATCGGCGACTGGGTGCTGAACGAAGCCTGCCGCCAGGCCATCGCCTGGGACCGGGCCGGCCTGTGTTTCGACCGCATCGCGGTCAATGTGTCGGCGGTGCAGCTGCGTGATCGTGGCTTCGCCGAACGCGTGATCGAGATCTGCCATGCCCATGGCTGGCCGCCGCAGAGGCTGGAACTGGAGCTGACCGAGTCGGCGCTGATCCGTGACACCGACATCCTGCGCCACTGCTTCGACGTGCTGGAACGGCATGGTGTGCCACTGGCGGTGGATGACTTTGGTACCGGCTTCTCCAACCTCAATTACCTCAACC
Source organism: Stenotrophomonas sp. 28608_Sma (assembly GCF_056486185.1). Taxonomy (NCBI): domain Bacteria; kingdom Pseudomonadati; phylum Pseudomonadota; class Gammaproteobacteria; order Lysobacterales; family Lysobacteraceae; genus Stenotrophomonas; species Stenotrophomonas sp. 28608_Sma. The sequence continues at coordinate 2,372,006 of NZ_CM151308.1, forward strand.
GATTCCCGGTGGGCCGCCTGAAGATCGACCGCAGTTTCGTGCAGGGCATGCTGCATGATTCGGGCACGGCCGAAGTAACCCAGGCCATCGTGCACCTGGGCCACGCGCTGGGCATGAAGGTAGTTGCCGAAGGCGTGGAAACACACCAGGAAGAAGACATGCTGCGCCGCCAGGGCTGCGACGAGATCCAGGGCTACCTGTATTCGCGCCCGCTCAGCCCGCGCGACCTGGCGCAGTGGCTGCGCCAGCAGCACCCGGCGCCCGGGCGCACCGACGCTGCCAGCGAGGTCGTGCTGGCACGCTGAGGGTGGCGCCGGGCCATGCCCGTCGGGATCGCCGCACGCCGACGCACCGCTCTGGTAGGTGTCGACCTTGGTCGACACGGATGCCGGTGCTCGCGATCATCCACGCATGGCGTGGATCTACTGCGATGCGGCAACCGTCCGCTGCGGAAATTCGGAGCGAAGCCGTGCGCGCACTGCTTCCACCACGTGTGCATAGCGTCGGCGCTGGATGAAATAGCCCATGTAGAACAGCAGCAGGGCCACCAGCATCGGCGACGCAGCCGGGCGGACCAGGATGATCGGCACCAGCATCAGTGTCAGGCCCAGCGCGAACCAGCTGCACCGCCCCACCACCCGCACCTCCCTGCGTCGTGCGTCGATCATCACCCGCCCGCGCATCAGCGGAAAGTAGCGACCGCCAAAGCTCGGCGTGAAGCTCTCGCGAAAGGCAACGCTGCCGTCCGGCAGCGCGCGGAACACCAGGCGAAGCCAGGTATCGGCCGGCAGATCATGCTCCAACCCGGCCAGCGAAAGCTGCGCCAGCTCTGCGGGCGTAGCGGCGATGCGCTGATTGAACAGGACGATGCCGGTGCGGAAAAAGAACGGCGCCCACAGCACAAGCAGCAGGACTTCGATCAACAGCACGGCGATCAGGGCGATGGCCATCGGTCTTCCATGAACGGGACCTGCGCATCATGCCATAGCGATTTCGCCACCCCAGTAGATCCACGCCATGCGTGGATGTTGCCCGGAACCAGCTACTTGCCGCCGTGATGCTCCCACACTACATCGCCCAGATATCGTGCAAACACAATCCTCAGGCCATCCTGTTCGTCCTCCGACAACGTTGCAGCCATCGTTGTGTACAGCGCCTCCAAGCGATCAAGGCTCTCCAGGCTGCCGTCAAGATCGAGGCCGCGGAGCTGTGCTTGTTCGATCATCCATTCAATCTGATCGTCCATGATGATCAGAAACTGTTCGAAGGTTTCTCGCGCTTCTTCCGGATTGAATGTCATGCGGTTGCCAGGGAGGGAGAGCGGCGAGTGTGCCCCGTGCCTGTTATCCAGGCCATGCAACAAGTCCGAAAGGAGGGAGGGTGGAAGGGCGATCGCATGCATCCACGCATGGCGTGGATCTACCGTTTCATCAATGCGATGCCTGCAATGGAATAGCTGGCGATCAACAGCCCGAACGCGTACTCCGCGACGATGATCAGCCAGAAGGTCATCGGCTCGATGTCCCGCCATGCATCAATGGTGCCGGAGCGGTGATGGCTCAGATGAACATGCCCGGTGTTGATGGCAGTTGCCGGCGCCCAGGCAAATAGAAAGGCCATCAGCATGAAGAGCAGGCTGCCGAACAGGAATGCGACAGGTCTATGCCGGGGTGGCCGCAAAGTGGCGTAGGCGGGGCGCCAGGTGAAGGTGACCGCGATGAGCACCATCACAGCAAATCCCAGCCAGGTCATGAACGTGGTGCTCATGCGACGACACTCCGTGTCCAGCCGTAGGTGGGATGGGCGGATCATGCCATGGGTTTGGAGCGGGTGGTGGTGAAGACCATCCACGCATGGCGTGGATCTACCTCAAGGCTTCCCCATCCAACCCCAGGTCCCACGCCAGACCCAGCAGCGCGTCGTCCGTGCGGGACAGGGCAGGGCGCGCATCGGCCAGCTGCTGCAGTTCGCGGATCTCCTCGCGGGCCACCTCTTCCAGCTGCTGCAGCTGCTCACGCACGCTCGCGTTGCGCGGGCGCTCGGTGTCGGCGAGGGAGGGCAGGGCGCGGATCAGGGTCATGGTGCGTGTACAGGATGCATCCAACGGCGGGTTACAGGCAAAGGCCCCGGACGAACCGGGGCCTTGCGGGCTGCCGGCGGCGGCAGCGGACATCAGGATCAGAACAGCTCGACGGTACCAGCGCCCATGCTCTGCTGGGCAACCGGCTTGTGCGGCGGGCGTTCCCATTCGCTGCGCAGTTCGCGCAGGCGGCTGCCGGTGCGCTGCAGGGCGGTGGCGATCTCTTCGTCGAACACCCCGCCATTGCGGTGCAGCAGTTCCTGCAGGGCCACCGCCTCGCGGTTGATCGCGGTCAGGCGGTCCAGGTGGGTGTGCACGCCGCCCAGCGCCTGAGTGGCGATGTCTTCGAACTGCAGGGCGCGCACGGCCTCGGCCACGCTGCCATCGATCGAACGGGCGCACTCGGAGACTTCGCGCATGCCGTCGCCCAGCGACGCATTGATCTGCGCGACGTTGTCGAGCATCGCCGCCGCCTCCTGGCGCGCTTCGCGGGAGCGGTCCATGTCACGCGAGGCCATGTGCGAGACCGTCTCGCGTACCTTGGCGATGGCGTCCTTGGAGCTGTGCGCCAGCTTGCGGATCTGCTCGTTGAAGGTGGTCGAGCGCTCGGACAGGTTGCGCACTTCGTCGGCGACCACCGCGAAGCCACGACCGGCTTCACCGGCACGCGCGGCTTCGATGGCGGCGTTCAGCGCCAGCAGATTGGTCTGGTCGGCGATCGACTTGACGTCTTCCAGCAGCGCGAAGATGCCATCCAGGTGCTGCGCCATCTGGTCGATGTGCTGCACGGTGGTGCTGCTCTGGCCGCTCACCTGCTCCAGTGCTTCTACCAGCTGTTCCATGCGGTGGCTGGCGTGCTGGGCGAAACGGGCAACGTCGAGGCCGGCATTGCCTTCATCACCGGCACGATCGACGATGCGCGACAGGGCCTGGCTCTGCTGGCGCGACTTGCGGTTCATGGCGTCGAAGCTGCCGCCCAGGCTGGACACCGCCTGGCGGATCAGGTCACGGGCGCGTTCCACTTCGCCGCGCGAGCCGTCGATCTCGTTGCCGACGAAGTTGCGCAGTTCGGTCAGCAGCTGGTCCTGCTCACGCAGGACACGGGCGTGTTCCGGGGAACGGTGCGCCTGGGCGCGGGTGGTCCACCACGCAAAGCCGAGCCAGCTCAGCGTCATCGTGGTCAGGATCGCCCAGCGCAGGGCGGCCGGCCATTCGAAACCGATGGCGAAGGGGAGCAGCAGGGTCAGAGCCAGGGGGGCGGCCAGACGGATGAAAATGCGTGAGTACATGGACGTTCTCGGGAGGTGCACGGAGGATGTATCGGCCGTACCCCCTTTCTCTTTAACGTCGAAATGCCTCGAAGTGCATTCTGAATGCGCCGGTTTTCCGACGCCTCGGCGGCTTCGGGGTCAGAGCCCTTTCCTTGCCGGAAAAGGATCCGACCCCATGGGGCTCAGGCCAGCTGGCGGTCCACGGCCTCGATCATCGCCTTGCGGCTGAACAGGAAGTCCCAGTAGCTGCCGCCCAGCTGCCGCCACAGCACCGCCGAACGCACCGCGGCCAGCAGCAGGGCGCGGATCTCCGCAACCACACCGGCCTGGCCCAGGTAATGCGGGTTGCCCTGCACCATCACCCGCGGCTTCAGGTGGCTGATGGTGTCGGCGTACAGGCCACCCAGGTTGGCCAGCACGTCCGGGTGCCCACTGTCGCCCAGCTCGACGGCCTGGCGCTGGGCGAGTTCGATGCCCGAGGCGACCTTGTTCACGGTGGCGCCGTCCTGCACGAAGCGGCGCTCCAGCTGCAGCACCGACAGGGCCAGCTTGGGCAGGATCGGGTCCTGGCCCTGGCTGCGGAAGTAGTTGTGCAGCAGGCGCAGCCCAGCCTTCAATGCATGGCGGTCACCGAACACCTCCTGCGGCGAAGACGCATCGACGCGGAACACGCTGTCCACGGCGGTGCGCACGGCGGCGGCGTCGGAATGGCCGGTATCGGCGATGCGGCGTACCTGCTGCAGGGCCTGGGCAATGCCGGCCAGGGCCAGGACGCGGTCGTCGACAGTGAAACTCATGCAGCAATTACCTCAAAAGGGGAAGGGGTGGTGCGCAGGCGCTGCTCCAGCGGCGCATCGGTGGCGGCGATCACCGCGCCACCCAGGCACACATCACCGTCATACAGCACCAGTGATTGACCTGGGGTAACGGCGCGCTGCGGGCGCGCGAAGGTGACCAGCACGCTGCCATCGTCCAGCACCTCGACCGTACACGGCTCGTCGGGCTGGCGGTAGCGGGTCTGGGCGGTGCACTCGAAGCGCCGCGCCGGCGGCGCGCCGGCGATCCAGTGCGCGGTTTCCGAGCGCAGGCGGTCGGACAGCATCCACTTGCTGTCGCGGTCCTGGTCCACATACAGCACGTTGCTGGCCACATCCTTGCCGACCACGTACCACGGTGCGGCCGGGCGGCCGCGCACGCCGCCGATGTTCAGGCCCTCGCGCTGGCCCAGGGTGAAATAGAACACGCCCGGATGTTCGGCGATGACGCTGCCGTCGGCCGGGTCGAGGATCTGGCCGGGCTTGGCCGGCAGGTAGCGGCCGAGGAACTCGCGGAAGTCACGCTCGCCGATGAAGCAGATGCCGGTGGAGTCCTTCTTGGCGTGGGTCGGCAGGCTGACGTCACGCGCGATCCGGCGCAGGTCGGTCTTTTCCAGGTCGCCGATCGGGAACAGGGTGGCCGCCAGCTGCGCCTGGCCCAGCTGGTGCAGGAAGTAGCTCTGGTCCTTGGAGCGGTCGGCACCACGCAGCAGCAGCCACTGGTGGCCGCGCTGGGCCACGCGCGCGTAGTGGCCGGTGGCAATGCGTTCGGCGCCCAGCTCGCGGGCGGCATCCAGGAAGTGCTTGAACTTCACTTCGCGGTTGCACAGCACGTCCGGGTTCGGGGTGCGGCCGGCCGCGTACTCGGCCAGGAAGTGCTCGAACACACCCTGCCAGTACTCGCTGGAGAAATCACGGAAGTGGAACGGGATACCGAGCAGGCCGCAGACGGCCACTGCATCGCGGCGGTCGTCCTCGGCGCGGCAGTCGCCGCTGCCGTCGTCGGCCCAGTTCTGCATGAACAGACCGGCTACGGCCTCGCCCTGCTGCACCAGCCGCCAGGCGGCGACCGAGGAGTCGACGCCACCGGAGACGCCCACCATCACGCGCGGAGTGCTCATGCGACCTCCCGGACCAGCGAAAGCGGATGGCGCTGGCCACCCAGGAAATCAGCCACCACCTGCCAGATCAGCGGGCTGCGCAGGCGCTCCGTGGCGGCCTGCAGCTCGGCCGGGGTCAGCCACAGCGCGCGATCGATGCCGGTGTCCAGCGGCTGCGCCGGGTCGTGCGAGACCGGATGCGCCGCATAGCAGAAGCGCAGGAAGGTGGTGCCGTCGGCGGCCGTCCACTGGTAGCAGCCGATGAAGTGGGTCAGCTGCACCGTCCAGCCGGTTTCCTCGCGGGTCTCGCGCAGGGCTGCCTCGGCCAGGCTTTCGCCCGGCTCGAGGTGGCCGGCCGGCTGGTTCAGCACCTGGCGGCCGTCGATGGTCTCCTCGACCAGCAGCACGCGGCCACCGTCGACCACCACGGTGGCGACAGTGGCGTGCGGTGCCCAGCGCGGGTCCGGCGTGGTGTTCAACTCAGAACTCGTCCTTCTTGGTCAGTTCCAGCTCCATGGCGTCGGCGGTGCGGATGGCCGCATCGATGGCGTCGCTGAGCTGGTCGGCCGTGGCATCGGCGTCGATCTTGACCACGAACATGGCGGTGGTGTCCTGCTTCACCCAGCCGCCCATCTTGGCGTCCTGCGAATCTTCCAGCAGGCGGTTGGCTACGGCCACCGGGAACTGCTTGGTCTTGGCGTTGTAGGCCGGCGACCAGATCTCGCGGATGTTGTGGGTGCCGAAATCTTCCACCGACGAGCGCACGTAGACCATCTGGGTGCGATCACCCTCGACGTCGAACACCATGCGGTAGTCGCCGTCCTCGTCGACCTCGTAGGTATAGCCCAGCTTGTCCAGGTGGCGGGCCACGGCCTTGTCGGCCTGGGTCTCGGCGGCGGCGGAGCCGGCGGCGGCCAGGGCGATCAGCAGGGCGGGAAGAAGGGTCCTTTTCATGAAGATCCTGTGAAACAGTGTTGAGAGAGGGTGCAATTGTGACGGTGGGCGTGCGTGCCGTCCAATCTGCGGCAGGCCGACGCAGGCTGGCCCGTGCCTCTATAATGGTCAGATGCCCCATGAGTCTTCCCCCGATTCCCATCACGAGCACGGCGTTGCCGTGGAGCCCGCGCGCCCGGAAGTGGCGCCGCCGCCGTTCTACCAGGTGATGCTGCTCAACGACGACTACACCCCGATGGATTTCGTGGTGGACGTGCTGCAGCAGTTCTTCAGCATGGACCTGGACAAGGCCACGCAGGTGATGCTGCACGTCCATACCCGTGGCCGCGGCGTGTGCGGGGTGTTCACCCGCGAAGTGGCCGAGACCAAGGTCGCCCAGGTCAACGAGTACTCGCGGATGAACCAGCACCCGCTGCTGTGCACGATGGAAAAGGCCTGACCGGCTGCCGGTTTTCGTCCGGGCACATCGACTCCGGACCCGGTGTGCCCACCAAGGTGGGCACCTACCAAGGCAGGGGCCTGTATCGATAGTGGATGGGGCGTGCCCACCAAGGGGGGCATCTACCAGAGCGCGGGATCAGCCCTCCGCCAACGCCTCCAGCGCCATCCGCGCCACCGCCTCGTCGACTTCGGCGGGGTCGCCATCATCGCGGAACCACACCGCTGACAGCCCTGTGCTGGCTGCGATCCAGCGCAGCAGGCGCGTGCGTTCCAGGCCCGCCAGCGCGCCGACCTGTTCCAGCCGGGTGGCAAACCGCTCGGGTCGGGTGGCCACATGGATGCCGGGGCCGCACAGGTCCGGATTGCTGAACATCGTCGTGTAATCGAACGCGCGGTCGCCCAGCAGCCGCTTCGGGTCGATCGCCAACCAGCCGCGCGCGCCGAAATCCAGCACGTTGTCGTGGTGCAGGTCGCCGTGCAGCGGCCGGATCTCCTGTTCCTGCTGCAGCAGCCCCTCCGCCAGCGATCTGCACTGTTCCAGCAGTGGCGGCAGCGCGGCCCTTGGCTGCAGCAGGTCGGCGAACCATGTTTGCAGGCAGACCAGTTCCGCTGGCGGTGCGCTCCGTGGCCGGTGCAGCCGTTGCAGGACCTGGCACAGGACCGTGGTGCAGGTGTCATCGTCGCCCTTGATCGAACGTTGCCGCAGTGAGTCGCCGCCGGCACGTTCGATCAGGATCGCCGGCCCCTCGTGGGCCAGCAGGCGGGCGGCGCCGTCACCGTCCCACCAACGCAGCAGGCGATGGCTGTTCTGCTCTTCGGTTTCGCTGCTGATCTTCAGCATGGCCGGCTCGCCGGCGGCGGTCAGCACCGGCCAGAGCTGGGCATGGGGCGTTTCGATGGCTGCGCCATCACGCCGCAATCGCCAGCGACTCAGGTAGGGTTCGCTCATGCTGGGTGGGCTGTCCTGGAGTGAATGAAGATCAATCGATTCGCACTGATAACGCCATCTGAACGCAGCAATCCGCTAGGGTGATGGAAATCGCGTAGTCAGGCCGCATATTGTCCCCATCTGCCGCCGGAGTAATCCATGTTCAGCAAAGACCTCGAACACACCATCGGCCAGTGCTACAAGCGCGCCCGTGAGGCCCGGCATGAGTTCATGACGGTCGAACACCTGCTGTTGGCACTGCTCGACAACCCGTCCGCCCAGGCCGTACTGAAGGCCTGTGGCGCCGACGCCGAACGCCTGCGCCAGGAGCTGGAGCAGGCCATCGAGGCCTCCGTGTCCCGCCTGGCCGAAGATGACGGCCGCGATACCCAGCCGACCCTGGGCTTCCAGCGCGTGCTGCAGCGGGCCGTTTACCACGTGCAGTCCTCGGGCAAGAAGGAGGTCACCGGCGCCAATGTGCTGGTCGCCATCTTCGGCGAGAAGGACTCGCACGCCGTCTACTACCTCAACCAGCAGGATGTCACCCGGCTGGATGTGGTCAATTACCTGTCCCACGGCATCGCCAAGCTGGGCGAGGAGGGCGAGCCGCCGTCCTCTTCCTCCGAGGGCGAGAGCCGAATGGAGGGCGGGGAAGGTGAGCCGAAGGGTGATGCCCTGACCGAGTTCGCCAGCAACCTCAACGAACAGGCCCGGGCCGGTCGCATCGACCCGCTGGTCGGCCGTGCCGACGAGATCGAGCGCACCATCCAGGTCCTGTGCCGCCGCCGCAAGAACAACCCGCTGTACGTGGGTGAGGCGGGCGTGGGCAAGACCGCGATTGCCGAGGGCCTGGCCCGCCGCATCGTCGAGGGCTCGGTGCCCGACGTTCTGGCCGATGCGGTGATCTATTCGCTCGACCTGGGCGCGCTGGTGGCCGGCACCAAGTACCGCGGCGACTTCGAGAAGCGCCTGAAGAGCGTGCTGACCGCGCTGAAGAAGGTGCCCAATGCGGTGCTGTTCATCGACGAGATCCACACCATCATCGGTGCCGGTTCGGCGTCGGGCGGCACGATGGATGCGTCCAACCTGATCAAGCCGGCCCTGGCGTCCGGTGAGCTGCGCTGCATCGGCTCGACCACCTTCCAGGAGTACCGTGGCATCTTCGAGAAGGATCGGGCGCTGGCCCGCCGCTTCCAGAAGATCGACATCGTCGAGCCGACCGTCGGCGAGACCTACGAGATCCTGCAGGGCCTGAAGTCCAAGTACGAGCTGCACCACGGTGTGACCTATTCCGACGAGGCGCTGCAGGCTGCGGTGGACCTGTCGGTGAAGCACATCGGCGACCGCCTGCTGCCGGACAAGGCCATCGACGTGATCGACGAGGCGGGCGCCCGCCAGCGCCTGCTGCCGGAAGGCCAGCGCAAGGAACTGATTGACGTCGAGGAAGTGGAGGCGATCGTCGCCAAGATGGCGCGTATCCCGACCAAGCAGGTCAGCGCCACCGACAAGGATGTGCTGCAGCACCTGGAGCGCAACCTGAAGATGGTGATCTTCGGCCAGGACCCGGCCATCGAGACGCTGTCCTCGGCGATCAAGCTGGCACGCTCCGGCCTGGGCAACCCGGAAAAGCCGATCGGCAACTTCCTGTTCGCCGGTCCCACGGGTGTCGGCAAGACCGAGGTGACCAAGCAGCTGGCGCTGCAGCTGGGCATCGAGCTGGTCCGCTTCGACATGTCCGAGTACATGGAGCCGCATTCGATCAGCCGCCTGATCGGTGCGCCTCCGGGCTACGTCGGCTTCGACCAGGGTGGCCTGTTGACCGAGAAGATCGTCAAGACGCCGCACTGCGTGCTGCTGCTGGATGAGATCGAGAAGGCGCACCCGGACATCTTCAACATCCTGTTGCAGGTGATGGACCGCGGTGTGCTGACCGATACCAACGGTCGCGAGGCCAACTTCAAGAACGTCGTGCTGGTGATGACCACCAATGCCGGTGCGGCGCAGGCCTCGCGGCGTTCGATCGGCTTCACCAAGCAGGACCATGCCACCGACGCGATGGAGACCATCCGCCGCAGCTTCACCCCGGAATTCCGCAACCGCCTCGACGCGGTGGTGCAGTTCCAGGCGCTGGGCTTCGAGCACATCCTGCGCGTGGTCGACAAGTTCCTGATCGAGCTGGAGATGCTGCTGCAGGACAAGCACGTCAGCCTGTCGGCCACCCCGACCGCGCGCGACTGGCTGGCCCACCATGGTTTCGACCCGCTGATGGGTGCCCGCCCGATGGCCCGCGTGATCCAGGACAGGATCAAGCGTCCGCTGGCCGACGAGCTGCTGTTCGGCAAGCTGGTCAACGGTGGCAAGGTCAGCATCGATGTTCGCGACGACGAGCTGGTGGTCGAGACCCAGGCCGAGCCGGAGCGGCTGCTGCCGGTCACGGTGGAGTGAGCTGATGCCATAGGCTTGGCGTGAAAGCCTGGAAATGACAAGGGCGGCTTCGGCCGCCCTTGTTGTTTCCAGTGGGACTGTCGTCCGCGGCCTTGCTTGAACGGAACGGAGGTGCCAATGCTGTCTTCTGGTCGCGATAGAGTGTTGCCCTGTTTGTATCGCGAAACGATACAGGATACAGTGATGATCATCGGTTTTCGCCACAGGGGCCTCGAGCGGCTCTACCGTTCCGGCAGTAGCAGTGGAATCCGCCACAGTCACGCCAGCAAGGTGTTGTTGATCCTGTCGATCCTGGATGTTGCTTCGGGTCCTGAGGATCTGGCCATGCCTGGATTGCGTCTGCATAAGCTCCGGGGCGGCCTGAAAGGGCATTGGTCTGTATGGGTCGATGGAAACTGGCGGATTACCTTCCGTTTCGCTGGCAGCGACGTGGAGCTGCTGGATTACCTGGACTATCACTGAGGCCGCGCATGATTCATCACCATCCGCATCCCGGGCAGGCGATCAAGGCAATGGTCTTTGATCCAATGGATCTGTCTGTGACCGAAGCGGCCGAGCGCCTGGCAATGTCGCGGGTAGCCCTTTCGCGGGTTCTGAACGGCAAGGCGGGCATCAGTCCTGACCTGGCCATCCGCCTTGAGATGGCGGGGGTGAGTACTGCGGTTTTCTGGATGGGGCTGCAATCCAGCTACGATCTCTGGTTGGCACGGCAGCGCGCGCAACCGAGAGTGTTGTCGTTGGTTGCCGCGACGCGTTGACGTATATTGCGACAAGGGCGGCTTCGGCCGCCCTTGTCCTGTCTGGGGTCAGCGGCTGCGGCGGCGCGCCTCACGCTTGAATCGCTCGGCATCGATCGGCTCGATGCGTGCAACCTCGCAGCTGCCGCGACCTGTGTCCAGTGCGCTTCGGCCCTCGCTGCACAGCTCGTCAGCTTCTTTGCCGTCGGTCTTGAAGCCGAGGCGGGTGGCCAGTACGGCAGAAGGGCAGCTGTTGCGGAAATGCACAACATAGTGGTCTTCGCCGGAGCGAAGCAGGATGTTCTTGTCGGCGCCGGCGCGAACGATCTGCTGTTCGCCGGTCAGTGATACGCACTGTGCCGGCGCGGTGTCGGCGGCATGGGCGGACGACGCCAGCAGGGTGACGGCAGACAAAGCCAGGGGGATGAGCAGGGAAGACAGGTTCATGGCGGGGCAGGGGGCAGCGATCCGGACTGGATCGGATCCCAAGATGCCGCCGCCGCTGCAAATGCGAATCTGCCGCAAGCAGGGCTGACCGACGCCACGGTGAGATCGGTCACGATGACCTTTGGCGCCTCAGGCCGCGATCGAACGGAATCCCTGCTGGCGCCCCTGGTCGCCGCCGTCTTCGATGACAAAGGCAACCGCCTCGTGCGGAATGTGCAGGCGCTGTTTGAGGGTGCTGCCCATATGCGGAACCTCGCGCTGCACGGCCAGGTACAGCGGGTGCGAGGCGTCCATGCTGGTGCAGACCAGGCAGGGCTGGCCGAACCAGGTGCCGTCCGGGCCCTTGCTGGCGTAGCAGCGGCTGGTGACGGACTGGGGGTCCAGGACGATCAGGTAGGTCATGCGCGCAACGCCTTCTTGAAGAACGCGTTGAGTCTAGAGTCGCGGCGCGATGCGGTATTTCGGACAGGGACGAAAATCGAGCGGTCCCGGTGCCGGTCGCTTTCTTCCGCGCACGACAAAGGGCCAGCAGCGAGGCCGGCCCTGTCGGAGTGGCGCAATGCGCCGACCGATTACTTCATGCGGTAGGTGATACGACCCTTGGTCAGGTCGTACGGGGTCATTTCAACCTTGACCCGGTCACCGGTGAGGATGCGGATGTAGTTCTTGCGCATGCGGCCGGAGATGTGGGCGATGATTTCGTGCCCATTTTCCAGACGAACGCGGAAAGTGGTGTTCGGCAGCGTCTCGCTGACGGTACCCTCGAACTCGATGGAATCGTCTTTCGACATGTAGTCCTGTGCGGTTCAGAAAACGGCCACGCTGGGCCTAAGGCGCGGTATTTTACGCGTGATGGGCCCGGCTTGCAAAGTTTGTGTTAACCCCCGGCCAAACGCTGTGCTGGCAAGCGTCCTACCGCCTGGGTCCAGGGGCCTGCACGGCCGTCACGGTGTACGGCCTGGCGGACGTGCTCCAGAAAGTCCGCGCGCGGCAGGTGCTCGGCGCCCATCCGCAGCAGGTGCGGATTCTCCACCTGGGCATCGATCAGTTCCCAGCCCCAGCCACACAGGGTGGCTGCCAATGCGGCCAGGGCGATCTTGGAGCCGCCACTGGCGCCACTGAACATGCTCTCGCCGAAGAACATGGCGCCGATCGCGACGCCGTAGATGCCGCCGACCAGGGTCTGCCGATCCCAGACTTCGAAGGAATGGGCGAAGCCAAGGTCGTGCAGTTGGCTGTAAGCCTCGACCATCGCCGGGCTGATCCACGTACCGTCCTGGCCGGGCCGAGGTGCCGCGGCGCAGGCGCGCATCACACGACTGAAGGCGGTGTCGGCGGTGACCTCCCACGTGCTGCTGCGCAGCTGGCGGCGGAAGCGGCTGGACAGGTGCACGCCGTCGGTGCGGAACACCATGCGCGGGTCCGGCGACCACCACAGGATTGGCTCGCCCTCGCTGAACCACGGAAAGATACCGCCGGCGTAGGCATTGAGCAGACGCACCGGATGCAGGTCGCCGCCCACCGCCAGCAGGCCATCGGGCTGGCGCAGTGCGGTCTCGGCCGGAGGGAAGGGGGCGTCCGGCGCATCGGCCAGGCGCCAGGGCAGCTGGCGGGTCATGGGGCCATTGTATTCGTCGTGGTGATTCGTGATGTCTGGCACCATCACTGTTCACCGGCAAGGAGCCTCCGAATGAGTGACTCGATCAGCGCCATTCTCGACCTGCATGACGCCCCGCGCACGCGCAACGACAGCCAAGGCATGCTGCTGTCGATGGCCACTGAACAGCCGCGTCAACTGGGAGAGTTGATGCTGCAGGCGCTGGCGCGGCCTTCGCCGGGCTCGGCCTTCCTCGACATGGCACTGGACCTGCTGCCGGATGACGCGGTGCCCGCGGTCGCGGCCGACGCGTGGCGCCGCTATCGCGCGGGCGAGCGCGGTGACGTGTTGACGAGCGTGATGGAGTTCGCCAGCTATCAGGCGCCGCAGGTGCTGCAGGGCGATTGGGAGGCATTGCTGGCGGTCGCCAGTGAGGATGAGGTGCAGTTGGCCGCGCAGGTCTGGCACGGCCTGCCCAGCGCGACGGCAGCGCATTGGGCGCAGATCCTGGCCGAAGCCAATGACGATCGCGAAATGGCGCGGGCCAGGGCGCTGCTGCTCGCCGTCCAGCCCGAAACCTACGCCATTGCTCGCGGCTACCTGGTCGACTGGGGGCGCTTGGATGCCGAGGTCTGGGCGCACTGGGCCGGCGTCGCCGAAGGTCCGCAGCCGCGTCGCCTGCATGGCGAGCGGCCATTGCACTTCCGCTTCGGCCGCGAACAGCATCGCGCGCAGCAGGCGGACGAGCCGAGCTGGCGCAAGCGCACCTGGCGCCTGCACCCGACCTGGAATGGTGGGCAGGTACACCATGCTGGGCAGATGGGAGGGCCGCTGGAAGCGCTGTGTGGCAACTGCCATGCGCCGCTGCAGCGCCTGCTGCGGACCGATGCTGCCGCGCTGCAGCCGGGCGCGCCGGGCGAGATCACGCTCGGCCTGTGTCTGGACTGCTGCGGCTGGGAAGACCCGCCCGTGCGTTTCTATCGCCATGATGCCGACGGTCTGCCCACCTGCCATCCCAGCCAGTACCGCGAGGTGCCGAATATGCCCACCGATAGTGGCGATTTGATGCGGGCCGAGGTGGGCCTGGTGGCACTCGAAAGCGCGCGCTGGCAGCAACAGGACTGGGGCCAGTCCAACCATCGGCAGAACCTGTCGCGCGTGGGCGGCGCGCCGAGCTGGGTGCAGAGTGCCTGGTACCCGGCGTGCATCGATTGCGGCGAAGAGATGCCGTTCGTGATGCAGCTGGATTCGACATTGCCGACCACGGGTGAGGGCACGCTGCTGTGGGGCAGCGGCGGCATGCTCTATACGTTCTGGTGCGCGAGGTGCCGGGTGAGCGGGCATTTCTGGCAGTGCACCTGAGCACAGCGCCCTCGCTATTGCCTTGGTAGGTGCCAACCTTGGTTGGCACGCTTTTCGGCACCGCGCCAATCGAGCAAGCGCGCCTCTACGGTTCTACGCGGAACGGCCCATGCCCCTGCAGCTCCTGCTGGTAACGCCGCACATTGCGCCGCTCCTGCCGGCACCACTCCTGCAGCGCTTCCGCGAAGTCCGGATCGGCCACCCAGTGCCGGCTGTGCACCAGCGTCGGCAGGAAACCGCGTGCCAGCTTGTGCTCGCCCTGTGCGCCCGGCTCGAAGCGGGTCAGCCCTTCGCGCAGGCAATACTCGATGCCTTGGTAGTAGCAGGCCTCGAAGTGCAGGCCGGGCAGGGTGGCGCCGCCCCAGTAACGGCCGTACAGCGTGTCGCCACCCCGCAGGCACAGCGCGCCGGCAATCGGCTCGCCGTCCTGTTCGGCCAGGAACAGCACCAGCCCGCGGCCCAAAGAAATGGCCAGATGGCGCAGGAAGGCCTCGGTCAGCGCCGGGGCATTGCCGTACTCGAGGAACGTCTGCAGGTAGAAGCGGTACATCGCCTGCAGGTCGGCGCGGCTGGCCTCGTCGCCGTGCACCACGCGGAAGGTGATGCCCTGGCGAATGACCTTGGCGCGTTCCTGGCGGATGTTCTTGCGGTGCTTGTGGTCCATCGCGCCGAGGAACTGCTCGAACGTGGCCCAGTCGCCCGGGTTCTGCCACTGGAACTGCACGTCTTCGCGCAGCAGCCAGTCATCGCCGAACAGCGCCTCGTCGCCGGCGGTATGGAAGTTGATGTGGGCCGACGACACCCCCAGTGGCGGCAGTGCGTCGCGCAATGCCGACAGCAATGCGGCGCGCTCTGAATCGTGACGGGCCAGCAACCGCGGGCCGGTGACCGGCGAGTACGGCACCGCGCCCAGCCACTTCGGATAGTAGTCGCGGCCATGACGGGCATACGCGTTGGCCCAGGCATGGTCGAACACGAATTCGCCGTGGGAGTTGGTCTTCAGGTAACCCGGAATGGCGCCGACCAGCGTGTTGCCCTCCCACAGCGTGAAGTGCCGGGGCTGCCAGCCCCAGTCCTCGCGCAGGCAGCCGTGCTGTTCAAGCCCGGAAAGGAAGGCATGACTGACGAAGGGGTTGCGGCCGTCGTGCAGGGCATCCCAGTCGGTGGCGGAAACGGACTGCAGGGAGTCGAGGAAACGGGAGGAGGGCATGGGGGAAGGATAGGGCAGATGAAACAGAAAGGCCGACGCACTGGCGTCGGCCTTTTATCCGGAGTCGAGCATGGCTCGACCCTACAGGAGCGGGTCAGCCTCTCAGCTGGCCTTGCCCTGCGCGTCCAGGTAGCGCTCGGCGTCCAGTGCGGCCATGCAGCCGAAACCGGCCGAGGTGATCGCCTGGCGGTAGTGCTGGTCGGCCACGTCGCCGGCGGCGAACACGCCTTCCACCGAGGTCTGGGTGGCGTTGCCGCCCAGGCCCGAGCGGATTTCCAGGTAGCCGTTGTTCATCGCCAGCTGGCCGTCGAACAGGGTGGTGTTCGGGTGGTGGCCGATGGCCACGAAGAAGCCGTGGGCGTCGATGTCGCGGGTGCTGCCGTCCAGCGTGGACTTCACGCGCACGCCGGTCACGCCGGCATCATTGCCCAGCACTTCTTCAACCTGATGGTGCCAGACGGTCTCGATCTTGCCTTCGGCGACCTTCCTGAACAGCTTGTCCTGCATGATCTTTTCCGCCTTCAGGGTGTCGCGGCGGTGGACCAGGTAGACCTTGCGGGCGATGTTGGACAGGTACAGCGCTTCTTCCACGGCGGTGTTGCCGCCGCCGACCACGACCACGTCCTGGTCGCGGTAGAAGAAGCCGTCACAGGTGGCGCAGGCAGACACGCCCCGGCCCTTGAACTCGTCCTCGGTCGGGATGCCCAGGTACTTGGCGGTGGCGCCGGTGGCGATGATCAGGGCATCGCAGGTGTACTCGTGGCTGTCGCCGATCAGCTTGAACGGGCGCTGCGACACGTCGGCGGTGTGGATGTGGTCGAAGATGACCTCGGTCTCGAAGCGCTCGGCGTGGGCCTGCATGCGCGCCATCAGGTCCGGGCCCATCAGGCCGTGGGCGTCGCCCGGCCAGTTGTCCACCTCGGTGGTGGTCATCAGCTGGCCGCCCTGCTGCAGGCCGGTGATGACGACCGGCTTCAGGTTGGCGCGGGCGGCGTAGACGGCGGCGGTCCAACCGGCCGGGCCGGAACCGAGGATGACGAGGCGCTGGTGGCGGGAGGGCAGGCTGGTGCTCATGTAGACTCGCGAAAAAGTAGATGGGACAAGGCGCTGGCGATGTTTGCGCAGCATCCGTGGCTGGTCATAGAGTGGCGGCTGGGGCAGGGCGATTCAAGCCGATGAACAGAACGCCGTCATCCAGCAGTAGTTCCGGCCCTCCGATTGCCCTGTCAGATGTCGCATAACTGAAAACTGACGCCGTCTCATTTATTATCAATCACTAACAGCGCATTCCAAAGGTATGGTCTAAGGTGGCGAAGCAGGTCCCCGAACGCTCCAAGTCCGACGACAGCAAGGCGTCACGTCGCACGGCCGCGGCGGCGACGACCGACAATCCACGCCGCCAACGCCTCTGGCGCGACCTTGGCCTGATCGCCATCGCGCCGGCGCTGCTGTATCTGGCGGCCAGTCTGTTCACCTATTCAGCGACCGACCCGGGCTGGTCGCACACCGGCAGCGTGGTCGCGCCGGTGCACAACCTCGGCGGTCGCGCCGGGGCCTGGATCGCCGACGTGCTGCTGCAGCTGTTCGGCTACATCGCCTTCCTGCTGCCGGTGGTGCTCGGCGCGCTGGCGTGGATCGCCATGTTCGGGCTCAAGCGCGAGAGCAAGGGCGAGAACGACCTGGATCCTGCGCTGCGCCTGGTCGGCCTGGTCGGTTTTCTTATCGCCGGCACCGGCTTCCTGCACGTGCGCCTGTTCAGTGGCGACGTCTCCAGCGCCGG
Source organism: Stenotrophomonas sp. 28608_Sma (assembly GCF_056486185.1). NCBI lineage: Bacteria > Pseudomonadati > Pseudomonadota > Gammaproteobacteria > Lysobacterales > Lysobacteraceae > Stenotrophomonas > Stenotrophomonas sp. 28608_Sma. The sequence goes on from NZ_CM151308.1 coordinate 2,389,173, forward strand.
CGGCATCCTCGGCAAGCTGGTGGGCAATTCGCTCACGGTGGGCTTCGGCGCGCTGGGCGCCAACCTGTTCGTGCTGGTGCTGCTGCTGGCCTCGATCACGCTCGCGACCGGGCTGTCCTGGTTCACGGTGATGGAGAAGATCGGCCGCGGCGTGATGTCGCTGGCGCCGTTGCTGGAACGCAAGAAGGAAGAAGTCACCGAGTGGAAGCAGACCCGGGTGATGCGCGAGGAGCGCCAGGAAGTGCGCAAGGCCGACGCCGAGGTGCGCGCCAAGCGCGAGCCGGTGAAGATCGAGCCGCGTCCGGAGCCGGTGATCGAGAAGAGCGATCGGGCCAAGCGCGATACCCAGATTCCGATGTTCCGCGGCGTCAACGGTGATGGCTCGGACCTGCCGCCGCTGGCGCTGCTGGATGATCCCAAGCCGCAGCCGAAGGGCTACGACGAAGAGACGCTGGAGACCCTGTCGCGGCAGATCGAGTTCAAGCTGAAGGACTTCCGCATCGATGCGCAGGTGGTCGGCGCCAATCCCGGCCCGGTCATCACCCGCTTCGAGATCGAGCCGGCACCGGGTATCAAGGTCAGCCAGATCAGTTCGCTGGACAAGGACATCGCGCGCGGCTTGTCGGTGAAGTCGGTGCGCGTGGTCGACGTCATTCCGGGCAAGTCGGTGATCGGCCTGGAAATCCCCAACGTCACCCGCGAGATGATCTTCCTGTCCGAGCTGCTGCGCTCGAAGGAATATGACAAGTCGGCCAGTGTGCTGACCCTGGCGCTGGGCAAGGACATCGCCGGTCGCCCGACCGTGGCCGACCTGGCACGCATGCCGCATCTATTGGTGGCCGGTACCACCGGTTCGGGCAAGTCGGTGGCGGTCAACGCGATGGTGCTGAGCCTGTTGTTCAAGGCCTCGCCGAAAGACCTGCGGATGCTGATGATCGACCCGAAGATGCTCGAACTGAGCGTCTACCAGGGCATCCCGCACCTGCTGGCACCTGTGGTCACCGACATGAAGGAGGCCGCCAACGGCCTGCGCTGGTGCGTGGCCGAGATGGAGCGCCGCTACAAGTTGATGAGCGCAGTGGGCGTGCGCAACCTGGCTGGCTTCAACAAGAAGGTGAAGGAAGCCCAGGACGCAGGACAGCCGCTGATGGATCCGCTGTTCAAGCCGAACCCGGAGCTCGGCGAGGCACCGCGTCCGCTGGAGACGCTGCCGTTCATCGTCATCTTCATCGACGAATTCGCCGACATGATGATGATCGTCGGCAAGAAGGTGGAAGAGCTGATCGCGCGCCTGGCACAGAAGGCGCGTGCGGCCGGCATCCACCTGATCCTGGCCACGCAGCGCCCGTCGGTGGACGTGATCACCGGCCTGATCAAGGCCAACATCCCGACCCGAATCGCCTTCCAGGTCAGCTCCAAGATCGACTCGCGCACCATCCTCGACCAGTCCGGCGCGGAAACACTGCTGGGCCACGGCGACATGCTGTACCTGCCGCCGGGCACCGCGCTACCCGAGCGCGTGCATGGTGCGTTCGTGTCCGACGATGAAGTGCATCGCGTGGTCGAGCACCTCAAGGCGATGGGACCTGCCGACTACGTCGACGGCGTGCTGGACGAAGTGCAGACGATGGGCGACGGCGTGGTCGTCGGCGCCACCGGCCTGCCCGAGAACAGCGCTGCCGGCGATGAGTCCGACCCGTTGTATGACGAAGCGCTGCGGGTGGTCACCGAGACCCGCCGTGCCTCGATTTCCGGCGTGCAGCGCCGGCTGAAGATCGGCTACAACCGTGCAGCGCGATTGATCGAGGCCATGGAAGCGGCCGGCGTGGTCAGTCCGCCCGAGCACAATGGCGACCGCACGGTGCTGGCACCGCCGCCGCCGAAGTAAGACCCGACGTATCCCCCACGACGTCCAAGGAACCGACGCATGCTTCACCCCGTACCAAGCGCGCTGGCACTGGCGCTGGCAGCCTTCCTGGCTGCCGGCCCGGCACTGGCAGACACCGCCACCTCCGCGCCCGCCACGGCGCCGCCTTCCACCAGCGGCGATACCGAAGCCAGCAATAATTTCAGCATTGTCCGTTACCGCGCCGACTACCAGGTGCGGCCGGATGCGGGCAATGTGCAGACCGAAACCTACGAAGTCCTGCTCAAGACCAAGGCCTCGGTCGAGCAGTTCAGCCAGGTGCGGCTGAGCTACAGCGAGAAGATGGAGACGCTGGAAGTACTCGGCGCCTACACCATCACCGCCGACGGCCAGCGCCGCGACGTGCCGGCCGACCGCATCTACACCCAGGAAAGCTATTCCAGCGCCTCGGCGGCGATGTATGCCGACCGCAAGGTGCGGGTGATCGTGTTCCCGAACCTGGCCCCGGGCACGCGCCTGTTCTACCAGGTGCGCCGCACCCAGGCCACGCCGTACTTCCCCGGCTACTTCGGCCTGTGGGAAACCTTCAATGTCTTCACCGAGTACGAGGACGCCGAGGTCACCCTGAGTGCGCCGGCCAACCTGCCGATGTTCGTCGACAGCCGCGGCGTGCAGGGTAGTGATCGCCCGACGGTGAAGAACGGACAGGCACAGTGGCGCTGGCGCTACCAGCGTCGCGAGGCCATGCCGGCACAGAACTGGTCGGCGGCAGGGTGGGAGTTCGGCCCGAACATCATGGCCAGCACCTATCGTGACTGGTCGCAGATGGGCCGCGCCTACCAGCTCAAGGCGGGGCCGGCGGCGCAGGTCACCCCGGAACTGCAGGCGCTGGCCGATGAGATCACCGCTGGCATCAGCGACCGACGCGAACAGGCCGATGCGCTGTACCGCTGGGTCGCGCAGAACATCCGCTACGTGGCGGTGTACCTGGGCAATGGCGGCCTGGAGCCGAACAGTGCGCAGAGCATCCTCGACAACCACTACGGTGACTGCAAGGACCATGTGACGATCCTGGAGGCGCTGCTGGCAGCCAAGGGCATCGCCAGCTCGCCGGTGCTGATCGGTGCCGGCGGTGGCCCGACGCTGCCGAAGATTCCGGTGCTGGGGCGCTTCAACCACGCCATCACCTACATTCCCGAGTTTGATCTGTACCTGGATTCGACCACCGCGTGGGCGCGCTTCGGTCAGCTGCCAGAGGGTGACCTGGGTGCACCGGTGATGCGTACCCGTGACGCCACGCTGGCGCGCACCCCGGCCAACACGCCGGAGCGCAATGCGACGTCGATGGAAGTGCGTTTTACGTTTGATGCCAACGGCAACCTGCGCGGCGAAACGATTCCGAAGCTGGGCGAGAACGCCGAGATCGGCATGCGCGCGCAGTTCTCACAGCTCAACGCGCAGAACCGTGCGCGCGCTGAGGAGCAGATCATGGCCGCCTCAGGTTTCGATGGGCGAGGGCAGCTGCAGATCCAGGGCGTACCGGTCGACCTGACCCGGCCGTTCGGCTACCGCATGGCCTTCCAGGCCGAGGACTACGCCGACTTCAGCGTGGCCGGCGGCATGGCCGTGCCGGACCCGCCGGGTGGTGAATCGGTGCGCGGGTTGTACGCCACCGCCTCGGCGCCGGCCAACGAGACGCCGTTCTACTGCAACGCCAGCCTGCGCGAGGAAACCTATCGCCTGCAGTTCCCGGCCAATGCGCCGATCATCGCCATCCCGGCCAGCCAGCGTTTCACCAACGCCGCCGGTGAGTACCGGGTGGACTGGAGTCGCGAGGGCCAGGACGTGATCGTCCATCACCGTTTGCAGCAGAATGCGGTGCGCGGCCCGGAGGCGCTGTGCCAGCCACAGGACTATCCGGCGTTCCGCGCGCTGTACCGCGAAGTGCGGCGCGGCTTCCGCGGGCAGGTGCTGTACGGCAAGCTGCCGGGTTCCGGCGGCTGAATCGCCGATGGACGTTCGGGGCGGCATAATGTCGCCCTGATCGCCCATTCATCTTTGTCCGGGCACACTGGCAACCACCTTTCCTGGCGCCCGCGCCCACAGGATTCCCGCATGAACTTCCGCTTCCGCCGTTTCCTTGCCACCACCACCCTGGCTGTGGCCTGCGCCGCCGCCGGCAGCGCCTGGGCTGGCGCCCGCGATGACCTGAAGACCTTCACCAGTGGCCTGAAGGGCCTGGATGGCCAGTTCAGCCAGCAGGTGTTCGACAGCCGCGGCAAGGTGAAGGAATCGACCAGCGGCCGCGTGGCCCTGTCGGCGCCGCGCCTGTTCCGCTGGGAATACGTGCGTCCGCACGAGCAGCTGATCGTGGCCGACGGCAGGAAGGTCTGGATGTACGAGCCGGACCTGGAGCAGGCCACCGTGCGCGAGCAGGGCAAGGAAGAGCAGAACAGCCCGCTCACCGCGCTGATCAACCCGGCGCTGCTGGAACAGCAGTACGACGTCAGCGAAGAGGCCGCGCAGCGCGACGGCCTGCAGTGGCTGTCGCTGTCGCCGAAGCGCGAGACCGAAGCCAGCTTCCAGTACGCCGCGCTGGGCTTCAATGCCCAGGGCCTGGCCAAGATGGAAATCACCGACGCCGTCGGCCAGCGCACCGTGATCAGCTTCAGTGGCTGGAAGCGCAACCCGGGCTTTGCTGCCGGCACCTTCAGCTTCACCCCGCCGAAGGGCACCGACGTCATCGGTAATTGATTGCGGTCGCCGGGCATGGCCCGGCGCTACCTGCCCTGGTGGGTGTCAACCGGCACCGCCCTGGTGGGTGTCAACCTTCTGCTCCGGTGGGTGTCAACCTTGGTTGACACGCTTTTGCTTGATCTGCCGGCCAGCGGCCGGCACTACCCGATCATTGCCTGGTGCTGGTGGGTGTCAACCTTGGTTGACACGCTTTCGGCTAGCTCATCCGTTGTCCGGGTGAACGATCACCTGCCACGCGGTGCCATCAAATCGAATCAGGTCCCAGGGCGTCAGCACCCAAAGCACGCTACCGACGGAACTGATATCAACAATCGTTGCATCTCTCAGTTCTTCGGGGATGCCTTCCAGCAACGGTTCAACTACGCCGGTTTCTAGACCGTAGACGTAGAGGCCGCCATTCTCCGAGCCGATGTAAACCTGTTGCTTGTACTGGCACGCAGAGTTGAAGTTGATGCCTTCGCCGACCTCGTGTTGGAGGCACTCGAATCCAGCGGAGATGTCGCCCGTAACGATGGTGCCGTGCATTCCTACAAGGACGAGGCGGCCCTGGTCGGTCCTGCAAGCATGAAGCAGCTCCGCAGTAGTGACTTGTTCGGGCACGGTCCAGCTCGAGCCATCCCAGTGCGCAATCAGGCCTTGGGAGCCGATTGCGTAGAGGTCAGCAAAGCCCGTTCCGCAGAGGTCGTTCACGCTGCCCACGCGGAACTCAGCGAGTAGCTGGTTGAATCCTTCATCCTCCCGGACATGGGTCATGTGGGCTCGCCAATCGGCGAATCTCCGGCGAAGCTCTGCGTCGCGTTCCATCGGATCTCGAGGAAGTGCGGGAGCATCGCCCAGTTCGAGCAGGTGGCCGAAATCTTCGAGCCAACTGACGAAGTCATCCAGATCCGACTCGTCTTCGTCCTCCTCGCAGAAGGCAGTCGCGAATTGGGTTGGAAGCTGCCGCCATCCGCCGTCGCCCCGATGATGGATCTGTCCTCTTGTGCCCGCGCAGAAAAGGACGTCGCCCAGCAGTCGCAAACGGGTAAGACCTCCGGGAAAGTCGGCGCCTTCAGCTGGGACGTACTCGATCGTTGCCCCAGCACGGGAGTAATCTTCCAGCTGCCCATAGAAATCCAGGGCAAGCACACGACGGGGGCGACCGCCTTGTTCCTCTGGGACAAGCTGTGTGGACATGACCTGAAAGTCCTGCAGGTCATGGTGGAACCACTCCTCTTTGGGGGTGCGGCCAAAGACGAACATACGGGTGGGTGGGCCGGGATCCGGGTCGTAGTATTCATGCCCAGGCCCAAGGGCCGCAGCCAGATAGTAGATGTCCGCATCGACCGCGCAGCCGGCAACGAACTCAAGGACATTGGATTCGGGATCGCGCACGAATGGTTTCTGAATGGTTGAGTTCCAAATTCTCGGTTACTGATGAGGACACACGGGCCCCGCGCAAGCATGCTCCATGTGAATCAGCGACTTACTGATGGATTCGCTGCGCCGGCTTCGGTTCATTTCCGACACATCGCGGGGCTGCCGGCCAGCGGCCGGCACTACCGGAATCGTGATCACCCGGCGCGGTACAATGAGCGTGTGGCAAGACATCGTTCAACTTCCTTCCCCGGCCCCGATCTGCTGAGCGTCGATCGGGAACATCTGCGCCCGCTGGCCGAGCGCATGCGCCCACGCACCCTCGACGAAATGGTCGGGCAGAAGCGCCTGCTGGCGCCGGACAGTGCGCTGCGTCGCGCAGTCGAATCCGGGCGCGTGCATTCGATGATCCTGTGGGGGCCGCCGGGCTGCGGCAAGACCACGCTGGCGCTGCTGCTGGCCGAGTATTCCGACGCCGAGTTCCGTGCGATCTCCGCGGTGCTGTCCGGCCTGCCGGAAGTGCGCCAAGTGCTGGCCGAGGCGGCGCAACGGTTCGCCGAAGGCCGCCGCACCGTGCTGTTCGTGGATGAGGTGCATCGCTTCAACAAGGCACAGCAGGATGCGTTCCTGCCGCACATCGAGCGCGGCACCATCCTGTTCGTCGGTGCCACCACCGAGAATCCGTCTTTCGAACTGAACTCGGCACTGCTGTCGCGCTGCCGCGTGCACGTGCTGGAAGGCGTCTCGCCCACCGATATCGTCGAGGCGCTGGAGCGTGCGCTGGGTGACCGCGAACGCGGCCTGGGCGAGGAGGGCATCGAGGTCGCCCCCGAGCTGCTGCTGGAAATCGCTACCGCCGCCGACGGCGACGTGCGCCGTGCGCTGACCCTGTTGGAAATCGCTGCCGAGCTGGCGGGCGGGGAGGGTGGCCGCATCACCCCGCAGACCCTGACCCAGGTACTGGCCGACCGCACCCGTCGCTTCGACAAGGGTGGCGAGCAGTTCTACGACCAGATCTCAGCGCTGCACAAGTCGGTTCGCAGTTCCAACCCGGATGCCGCGCTGTACTGGCTGACCCGGATGCTCGATGGCGGCTGCGATCCGTCCTACCTGGCCCGCCGGCTGACCCGCATGGCCATCGAGGACATCGGTCTGGCCGATCCGCGCGCGCAGAGCATGGCGCTGGAGGCCTGGGACATCTACGAGCGGCTGGGTAGCCCGGAAGGCGAGCTCGCCTTTGCTCAGCTGGTGCTGTACCTGGCCAGTACCGCCAAGTCGAATGCAGGCTATGCGGCCTTCAACCAGGCCAAGGCCGATGTGCGCGAGAGCGGTACCGAAGAAGTACCGCTGCACCTGCGTAATGCGCCGACCAAGCTGATGAAGGAGCTGGGCTACGGTGCCGAGTACCAATATGACCACGACGCCGAAGGCGGCATCGCACTGGACCAGACCGGCTTCCCGGATGCGATGGGCGAACGGGTGTATTACAACCCGGTGCCGCGTGGCCTGGAAATCAAGCTGAAGGAAAAGCTGGATCGGCTGCGCGCCGAGCGCGAGGCGGCAAGGGCGGCAAAGGGCCGCTGACCCAGCTCTTGCAGAGTCGAGCCATGCTCGACTTCGCTCTTGCGCGGGTTACGGGTGCCTTCTGGAACAGCAGCCGAGCATGGCTCGGCTCTACAGGGGGCAATGGCAGTCGAGCATGGTTCGTCGTCACATTGTCCTGTGCGCCTGCATTTGGCACACTGCGCGGCTACTTTTTCAAGGATCGATGCCGTGCAGGAAATGATTCTGCCGTTGAAGCGCTACGCCCAGTTCGAGGGCCGCGCCAACCGCCGCGAGTACTGGATGTACCAGCTGTTCCTGTTCCTGGTCGCAACCGCGGTGATGCTGCTCGCCGGTGTGCTGGCGATCCTCCAGCGCAACAGTCCCGATGCACTGGCCGGCATCCTGTTCGGCATGATAGTGCTGCTGGGCGTGATGTGGCTGGCCACGATCGTGCCGCTGATTGCCGTGACCGTGCGCCGCCTGCATGACTGCAACCAGTCGGGTTGGCTGTTCCTGCTGGCCTTGGTGCCGGGCGGTGGGATCGTGATCATGATCTTCTCGCTGCTGCCGGGCACGCCGCAGGAGAACGTGTACGGTCCGGTTCCCGCGGGGCCGTGAGGCTGCGGGAGTCGAGCATGGCTCGACTCTACAGAAGCGGGGGGGGGGGGCGAAGCCGGCGTGATGCCGGCTTCGTCATTTGCAAGGGGGTGTCGGTTGCGCGAGGCAGGATACCGGAGGGGGCTGACGGCCTATGCAGCGCGTGCCGTGATGGGCAAGCCCAGCAGGCTGTCGTGGATGATGCCCCATTCCGGGTATTGGCTATCGTGCAGCTTGACGTCAACAAAGCCGGCTTCCCCCAGCAATCGCACCAGGTGAGGATACGAATAGATCCTCAGTTCCAAAGTTGAGCCGTCACCACCATGGAAGGACAGGTCAGAGAATCGTTGCTCCCTGCCATCGCTGGTGATGTTGACAAGAACCCGATCCGCACCTTTGCCCTCGATCCGGTAGTCGTTGAGCTCAGGGAAGTGCTCAATCGTGACCTCGTGAAATCCATAGGGAACGGTGAGCACAAGCAGCCCGCCCGGCTTCAGCAATGCACGCAGGTTTCCGAGCGTGCGCTCGCAGGGCCCATCCACGTGTTCCAGCACATCTGAGCTGACAACAAAGTCATATTTTCCCAGGTAGTGTGCGGCTGGGTGACGGATGTCCAGCATGGGGCGCTTGTGGAAGTAGGTATTGATGTAATCGAACTTGCGCCGCAGGGCATTAGTGTAGATATGGGCGTCGGTCATGCCGATTCCCTTGATCTGTCCGCGCCTGGGGATCCGCTCAAGCACGCGGATCTCCCGCGCTTGGTCCATCTCCGACTGCAGGGCTGCCATGAGGGCACGGAAGCGCAGAGTGGATCCGCAGCCAATACAGCTGCGGGTTTCCCTTTCGGCGATGGCCTCGCGGGATGCTCGCAGGCGGAAACCGCAGATGTTGCACGCGGGCCTCTCGGTGGTCGGTATGCTCACGGGGAAGACGTGTGGGCGAATCGTGTCGAGCCCTTTTCGGGCAAGGCTGCGGCAAATGGCGTACACGCTATGACAGTCCCTGTTCTTGTTGATACCGCCTAGCTTGCCGTATGGCCGTGGCGCGAATCCAGCCTGCCCATTGCCTCGTTTCGTTGTTGGGGGACTTAGAGATTGAGAACGGGGAAAAAACGGGATGAAACGGGATGAAATGGGACGAAAGCCCCGCGCGGCAAGCGTTTCACCCGCCGAGTGACATCTACTGATAGATAGAGCTCGGTTTGCGAAACCAGCCCCATCTGACCCGATTGGACACCAGAAATGCAAAACGGCCGCCATCACTGGCGGCCGTTTGATTTGTGTTTAAAGGGGCTTCAACGGGCTGGCGGTCCATCGGGCGGATCGCAGATGTTCTGCAGGCAATCCTCCAGGCCCTTGAGCCTGACCAGCACCTGGTCGAGCTGCTCCTGGCTCAGATATTTGAGGGAAGGAACGCCGAGGCGGAGCAGATCCCGTTCCACTTCCCGCTGCCAACCGTAGCGGGCGGCGAGATCCTGGATCTCATAGCGCGCGCGAGCGCGACGCAGATGCACTGGCATTGCCAGCACGGGGTCCGAAAGCCTTGTTTCCCAATGATTCCGAGGGATCGCGTCCCGCAGAATCGCCCTCAATCTACCTACCAGTTGCCGCTGTTCCTGCATCCTTTGCCCCTGTAACGATCATCCCGACTGTCTGCCGGGCAAACGGCCTTACGTCCGCTTCCGGCAGTCCCTTTTCCAGCAGCTGAGCCAGCAGAACAAGCGCCTCGCCATACTGGGCCGGGGCCAGTGCAGCATCCGCGTCATCAAGCGCCTCCTGGAGCAGTTGCGCGGCGATCTTCACAGACGACTGGCTCACCACCTGAGACTGCCGCAAGTCATTGTTTTGACGCGAAATCGTGCCGGAATCCAGGCGTTCATCGCCCGAGCCTGTCAGGAGCCAATTGGCGTTCCAGCCGCGCCGGACAAGTGCGCCCAGCCCATCCGACCCGATCTCTCTGACGCCCCGCTCCCAGCGGCTGTACGTGGTCTTTGACACCCCCAACGCATGCGCCATTTCCGCCTGGGTCATCTGCGCCCGAACGGAAACGAGTCGCGCGCCAATTTGCGCCCATTCGGACTTCGCACTTTCATCGGGTGAAGCGCGAAAGGCTGCGGACGTGTCATTCATGGTTTCGCACTTCCCGTAAGTGTCTGTTTGTAAAGCTAAAAATCATTACGTTTTCCGTATGGGCGCAAAAAGGGAAGTGCGAAGTCCGATTGGACGTTGACACGCGTCCATTTGGACGTATGATCTGCGCCGTAGACATCACTCAACGGACAGATACGAAGTGTCAGCAACGACTACCCCGAGAAAAGCCAGTCCCGCCAAGGACTGGCATCCCGCCGATGTCGTAGCGGCGCTGCATCGCAAGGAAATCTCCCTGCGGCAGCTCGCACTACTGAACGGCTACACCAACGCTAACAGCCTCAATACAGCACTCCGCCGGCCGTACCCGCAGGCGGAGGCGCTGATCGCCGAGGCCCTTGGAAAGAAGCCCCAGGCCATCTGGCCCACCCGATACGACGCCGACGGTAAGCCGAACCGTGGCTCAGGAGGCCGCAAACCGCTGCTGCCCCCCGATGCAAAGCCTAGCAGCCTGCGGACAGGCCGCAATCCACAAATTGGCGCCCCGCAATGAACAGCGCCTCTATCTACCGCTTCCCCCCGGCGCACAGGCGCCCCCACCGAGCAGGAGACGCAAGGATGAATCGTCAGCCCAGCCAGCCCTATGACTTCTTCTTGACCCCACGCCCCTCGGCGCCGGTCAACGGCACCATGGATTACCGCAAGTCCGTCAGCATGCTGGTCGGCCAGATGCTGGAGGCCGCGCACGCTGCTGGCCTGGACCGGCACGAAGTGGCCGCACGCGCCAGTCGCCTGACTGGCCAGAACGTATCCAAGGCGATGCTCGACGGCTACACCGCGCCCAGCCGCGAGACGTTCAACATTCCGCTGTGGGTTGCGCCCGTGCTGGAAGTGATCTGCGGCGGGACGCTGCTCGCTGAGTGGCAGGCCCAGGTTATCGGTGGCCAGCTGCTGCTGGGCGCCGAAACCTTGGACGTTGAAATCGGCCGCGCCCACCGTGAGCGTGTCGTCGCAAGCCAGCGCCTGCGCCAGCTGCACCGCCTGAGCGTGAGGGCATCCTAATGGCGGACGGCAACATGTCCCCCCGTTCGATGCTGGACCTGGCCAGCTTGGCCAGCAGCCTGGGCAAGACCAAGCGAGCCGTCGAGATCCGCGCAAAGCGCGAAGGCTGGGCGTTTGAGGAAAAGGCCACTCGCGGTGGTCGTCGCCGACTGTATGCCGTTGATGCGCTACCGCCAGACGTACAGGCCGCAGCAGTCATCGCGGGTCAGGTCAGCGAGACGCCGCAGCGGGCCGTGGTGGTTCGCCAGGCCAACGTCGATTCCATCGCGTCCGCATGGAAGCGCTACGAGGCCGTCCCGCAGCATTTGAAGGACGAAGCCGCACGCCGCCTGCGCGCCCTGCAGGCCGTTGAGGCGCTGCAGGCTGCCGGCCATCCTCTGATGGCAGCGCGTCAGATCGTCGCCAGCCAGATGCAGCGCGACCAGGTCGGCGGCGTGAGCGTGGCCAGCCTGGGCCGCTGGGCCGCGCTGGTGGCCAAAGCCGAGAAGCAGCACCGCCTGGCGCTGTTGGTGCCGGCATACGCCGCGACCAAGGCCAAGGCCGAGATTCACGCCGAGGCCTGGGATCTGTTCAAGGCCGACTATCTGCGGGTAGAGGCTCCGAGTGCGCAAAGCTGCTATGACCGGCTGCAGCGCATCGCCGCCACCAAGGATTGGCCCGCACTTCCGTGCGCCAAGACGTTCACCCGCCGTGTTGAGGCAGAACTGCCGCGCGCCGTCCTGGTGATGGCTCGCGAAGGCCAGGAGCGATTCAATCAGACGTTCCCGGCCCAGGAGCGCGACCGCAGCGTGTTCCACGCGCTGGAGGCAGTGAACAGCGACGGCCACAAGTTCGACGTGTTCGCACGTTGGCCGGACGGCACGGTTGCACGCCCGATCATGGTGGGCGTCCAGGATCTCTACAGCGGCAAGCTGCTGGGCTACCGCATCGCCGAAACCGAGTCGTCGGACCTTGCGCGCTTCGCGTTCCGTGACGTGATCGAGCGCTATGGCATTCCCGGCAAGGTCTGGCTGGACAACGGTCGCGGCTTCGCGTCCAAGATGCTGACCGGCGGCACCGCGAATCGCTTCCGATTCAAGGTGAAAGAAGACGATCCGACCGGCCTGCTGACGGCAATGGGCTGCGAGATCCACTGGGCGACGCCGTATCACGGCCAGGCCAAGCCCATCGAGCGCGCCTGGCGTGACCTGTGCGACCGCGTTGCCAAGCACCCGGCATTCGCTGGCGCCTACACGGGTAACAAGCCCGACGCAAAGCCCGAGAACTACGGCAGCAAGGCCATTCCGCTGGATGAGTTCGTGCGTGTCCTGAATGAGGAAATCGCGGCCCACAACGCTCGCGAGGGCCGGCGCACGCGCACCGCTGCAGGCCGGAGCTTTGATTCCGCCTTTGAGTCCAGCTATGCGCAGTCCACGATCCGCAAGGCATCGCCTGAGCAGTTGCGGGAAATGCTCCTGTCCACGGACGTGGTCACCTGTGACCGCCGTGATAGCAGCGTTCGCCTGTCCGGCAATCGGTACTGGAGCGACGCCATCGCCCCGTTTGCAGGTCAGAAGGTGATGCTTCGCTTTGATCCCGAGCATCTGCACCAGGCTGTGCATGCGTACACCTTGGCCAACGTCTACATCGGCCAGCTGGACTGCATCGCCGCCGTTGGCTTCGCCGATACAGGCGCCGCCCGCGAACACGCCAGGGCAAAGAAGCAATACCGCCAGGCAACACGTAAGCAGCTGGACGCGGAGCGCCGGATGGAAGCGGCCAGCGTGGCCAACCAGCTGCCGTCGCCGATGCCCGAATCGCTGCCGCCTGCAGGCGTGATCGCGCCGCTGTTCGGTCGTCGGCAGCCGCCGCGCGTACAGGAAGCCGAGCCTGCCGAACGGCTGCGAACCGGCACCGACGACAACGAAAGCGCGTTCGTGTCGCTGATGGATCGCATGCAGGCCAAGCAGCGCCGGAACAGCCTGTGGACCACGCCTGACGGGGAGGCCTGATGCAAAGCAACCCAGCCACCGGCTACCAGCGTCGGCAGGCCTACCTCCAGCGCATTCGCAATGAAGGTTCGCACCCACTTCGCCACCAGGCACAAGCCCGTTTCCGGTCCGGCGTAGACACCCGGACCAACCCGAAAGCGACAGCAGCAGGCGGTGGCATCGCCCGCCGCAGATCGAAGCTTGCCGCCCTCAAACGTCCGCCCCTTCCACCCGTTGCCCCGCTGCACCCGCACCAATCCAAGGAACCCAACACGATGAATCTGGCCGTCACCCCGATCACCCCCGAAGAACTGTCACCGGAGCAGCTCGCCGATCTGCGCGACCGTCTGCGTATCACCCTGGAAGAAGACAAGAACCTGAGCCAGGCCCGCTTGGCAAAGGAATCGGACATCAGCAGCGCCACGCTGTCGCAGTTCTTGGGCGGCACCTATGCGGGCAACCAGCAAAACGTGGCTCGCAAGCTGGCCGGTTGGCTCAATGTCCGCGATGAGCGCATCAGCAGCGGCAAGCTGCCCGAGGGCCCCGAGTTCGTCACCACGCCCACCAGCGAGAAGCTGCGCGCCGTGCTGCAGTACGCCCACATGGCTGGCGACATCGCAGTGATCGCTGGCGGTGCAGGCCTGGGCAAGACCGTCACGAACAAGCGCTATGCAGCCGTGAGCCCGAACGTCTGGCACGTCGAGTTGACCCCGGCCACGGGTGGCGTCCTTACCTGCCTGCAGGAAATTGCCGCAGTCATGGGCCTGCGCGACCTGGTCAACTCCGCCGCCTACATCCAGCGGGCCATCTTCCAGAAGGTGCGCAACACCAGCGGCCTGCTGATCTTGGATGAAGCACAGCATCTGACCGTGCAGGCGCTGGACATGGTCCGTGCCATCAACGATCAGACCAGCATCGGCCTTGTGCTGTGTGGCAATGATCGTGTCATCACGCAGATGACGGGCGGCAATCGCGCTCCGTTCCTTGATCGCCTGTATAGCCGGGTCGGCAAGCGACTGGTCATTCACAAGGTGGTCAAGGGTGACGCCGACGCGATCATTGACGCCTGGAACATCGCCGATGCCGGTTGCCGCGATCAGATCCGGCAGATCGCCGACCTTCCGGGCGCACTCCGCGTCCTGAACAAGGTATTGCGCCTTGCCTCGATCTACTCACAGGCGAAGAACGAGCGGATCTGCTGCGAGTCCATCCGCTACGCGGCCAAAGAACTGGGCGTGCTGGTGTGACCACGTCCATTTCTCATCTCACGGCCGACCTGGTGTCGGCTGTGGGCGGCATCGCCAGGCTGGCATCACCGGATGCACTTTCGGCGCGCTGCCTGATCGTCCAGCGCTGCTATGCGCTGGCCACCCCATTCGATTCGCTGACCATCGGCCAGTTGCTGCAGTGGAGCAATGAAGCCATCGCAAGCGCCGCTCAAACGGCACCAATCGACAACCAGGAGCGTCTCCCGTGACCACCACCGACAAGAACCGCACCGCCATCCAGCACCAGCTGACCGCCGCGCTGGAGGCCATCAATGCCCTGGCCGACAAGGGACTCACGGCTCGTTCCGTCTCGATCACTGGCGCTCGGCCCGTGATCGTGATCGACCGCCCGCGCGGCGATTCGCTGGTGGGCGCCCAGCACATCCGCGAGCGCAAGGGCCAGCTGGTGACCCGCACGAAGATGGCGACCCCATTCCACGGCTGCCAAGTGGAGTGGGACGTGTGCCAATCCACCCCCACCAGTGGGCTGCATTGAGCAAGACACCATGACGAAGCATGTTCCGTTTCCCAAGTCGCTGCAGCAGCTGCTGCAGCGAATCCTGGACGCAATCGACCAGGCAGGTGGCTGCATGACGCGCGTCCAGCTGGCCACCACCCTGCACGATGCGCGTCCGCTGGACATCGACGACACCCTGGAGGAGCTGATCGACCGCAACCAGGTCGAACGCCAAGGCAATGATCCGCAGATGCTCTGGCTGGTCCGTGGCTCCACGGGCACCGAGTTTGCTGCCGTGCCGGAGCCCACGCCGGCCGGTTGCGAGCGGTCACTGCACAACGCCCGAGCGCTCGCCGTGGATCGACGCCTGGAAGCCATTGCCCAGGACGTTCTGGACACGGCACTGGATGCCCGCGCTGCCGGGCTGCCAGCGCCCCTGGTGCGACTGCTGATGCAGTGCGATGGCGCCCTCAGCGAAGCCCGTAACCACCTCACCCCGTGATGAACAAGGAAATCTCACCCATGCAAGCGAACGCGATTCCCGAAGGCTACCGACAAGACGCCAAGGGGCACCTGGTCCCGGAACAGCACATCAAGGAGATCGACAAGCTGCGCGATGAGCTGGTGCAGGAGCTCGCTGAGCGCGCTCAGGATCTGCACAAGCGCATGGCCGACTTCAAGCGCCATGCCTTCAACAGCATTGCCGCGTTCGTGTCCCTCAGCGCAGAGCAGTACCGCGTCCACATCGGTGGCAAGAAGGGCAACGTCACGCTGGTGGCCTACGATGGCCGATACAAGGTGATCCGCCAATTCCAGGAGACGATCAAGTTTGACGAACGTCTGCTCGCTGCCAAGGCACTCATCGACCAGTGTTTGGCAGAGTGGACCGAAGGCGCACGCACCGAGATCCGCACCATCATCAACGATGCGTTCCGTGTCGATCAGCAGGGCAACATCCGCACCGGGCAGGTGCTGCAGCTGCGGCGCCTGGAGATTGACGATCCGCGCTGGCAGGAAGCCATGCGCGCCATCGGTGAAGCCGTCCAGGTCATGGGCAGTAAGTCCTACGTCCGCGTGTACCAGCGGGACAAGGATGGCGCCTATCAGCCCATCACCCTGGACCTGTCGGCGGTGGCACTGTGACCGCGCGCATTCCTGCCGACCTCGCCGAGCTGGCACTCGCCGTGGCCGATGCGACCGTGCGCGCCGACATCGAGCTGTTTGCCCGCCAGCAGGACATCGAAGGCCTGATGTTCTATGACCTGAGCTGTGCCGATGATCCACGTTCACCGGAGGCCATGGGCTACATCCAGCGGGCAGCCGCCTACATCGAGGCACGCGGCGACGTGTTTCCCTGGCGCCTGGTGCGCCACATCAGCGCCCCGACCCTCGTTTGCTTCCGCGATAAGGACCCTCGCGATGTCAGCGCATAAGAAATCACCACTGAGCAAAGAACAGTGGGCGCAAGTCGAGAAGGCACTTGCGACGCCCTACGGCGGTGACGTGGAACTGATCGCTGATGAACACCGGCTGGTGATCCAGGTCCAGCAGATCAAGACGCTGCGATACGCGGTTGTCGTGTTCGTTGATGGGAAGATAAAGCAGGAGTACATGCAGGAAAGCAGCCCCATCGGCGCCAAGTTCTACCGCCCCTCTAAAATCTGCATCTATAGCAGGGCTCAGCAAGCGCGGATGGTCAAGAGCCTGGGCAAGCGTCGCACTGCCGCTATGGTCAAGCAGGGAACGGGAACGTTCTACGATCCCGGCTGGCCTTCGGCAGCTGCCCTGCGCCGTCACCTCAACCGCACCTGCACAAGCATCGAGCTGATCCGCGCTGGATGGTCAGCACGGGTGCCGGAGGGTCACCTATGAAGCCTGCAACCGACCCGCTGCGCCGCGCGCAGATCGCCAAGATCAAGGTTGCGCAGAAGGAGCTCGGCATGGATGAAGCGGGTTATCGCGCGCTCTTGCAGCGCGTGACCGGCAAGCAGTCATCCACGCAGATGTCGCCGAGCGAGCGCGATGCGGTGCTGGCTGAGCTGACCCGGCTTGGCTGGAAGGCCAAGCCGGGCAAGCCTCACCCGGACCGCCCGAAGAACACCGACCAGGTGCCGATGCTGCGAAAGGTGGAGGCACTGCTGGCCAGCGCCAAACGTCCCTGGAGCTACGCGCACGCAATGTCAGTGCGCATGTTTCAGGTGGACCGCCTGGAGTTTCTCAAGCATGACCAGCTGCACAGCCTGATTGCTGCGCTACAGATCGACTGCAACCGGAGGGAAGGATGAGCAATACCGTAAGCGACGCCGAGCGGGAACAGGAGCGGGAGAAGGCCACAGGCGAAGCCCTGCGCGTAACCTTCGAGCGTATCAAGACGCTCCCGCCGACGCAGGTGATTCAGTATCTGACCAGCGTTGCGCTGGTCGGAATCGAACTGCTGCGCGCCAATGGACGAGAGGATGCGTATGTAAGGGAGTTTCTGGAGGGAGCCCTGACCGCCCTGGATGCCCCGCCCATCTTCACGTTGAAGGATCTGCGGACGCACCAATGAGAGCCACATGTCCCGATTGTGGCTGCCAGGGCCACATCAATGCGTTTCTCCTGGAGGAGGAAGGCAAGCGCCTGGCGGTTGCCGTGGCGGCAATGCCGCCCGAGCTTGGCCGAGCAGTGCTGGCCTATCTGGGCCTGTTCAAACCGGCCAAACAGGGCCTGCGAATGGGGCGCGCGGTGAAGCTCGCCCAGGAAGTGGCCGACCTGGTCGCCTCTGGCACGGTCTGCAAGGACGAACGCGGCGGCATCCGCCGCCCGGCGCAGGTTCGTCACTGGGTGGCAGGCATCGATCAAATGCTGGTGGCACGACCGAACCTGACCCTCCCGCTGGAGTCGCACGGCTACCTGCGCGCGGTCGTGTTCGGCTTGGCCGACCAGGCCGATGCAGCCGCTGAGCGTGAACGAGAAGAACACGCCCGCGCAGGCCGGCACCTGGGCACCACGGCACGCGTCAATCCTGGTGCTGGCGAATCCAGGCTGGATCAGCGCTTGGCCTGGATCAGCCAGATGGTATCGCTGGGCCAGATGTCCGACGACGATGCCGAGCGCGAGCGCGCAGAGGCGCGCGAGAAGTACGGAGAACACTGATGATCGAGCAACGCGATTGGGTCGGAATACCGGACGCCGATGCAGCCGCCGAGCTGATCGCGGCCGCACCGCTGGATCTGACCGAAAAGCAATGGGAGGGCACCCTGGTCGCGTTGGTCGCGGTCATGGAAGCTGCGTTCCGTCGCGCCGGTCTGGATGAAGAACAGGCCACCAGGCTGGCCCTTGCCGGCATGCTGGCGCAAGCCGAGTATGCCGGGGGGCGCCAGATATACATCCCCCAGGGTATGCGCCTTCGCAATGCCCTGCGGGACGCGGAAATCTACCGCCGGGCCAAGCGAGGTAACATTGCGCAGCTGGTGACCGAGTATGGCCTTACTGAGGTTCGGGTCTACGAGATCATTCGTCAGCAACGCCAGCTGCACCTTGCCAGAGTGCAGCGGAATTTCGACTTCTAAGGAGCGGCAGCGTGATTAAGTGGATGGGTGCGGCGGCATTGGGCCTTGTTTTGGCTTCCGGCACGGCGTGTGGCAGCAAGGACAAGGCGCTGGTAGCTGAAGCTCAGGACGCGGTGAAGAAGCTACTGAAAGATCCAGGATCTGCGGAGTTTCGCAAAGTCTCTATTGTTCAGCTGCGCACGCCGGCCGGCCCAGCTCCCATCGTTTGCGGTGAATTCAATGCAAAGAATGGATTCGGCGGGTTTGCTGGATTCGAGCCCTTCGCCTGGCACCCGGACGGAACGCTGCTGACGAAGGCTGCGTTCCCCGGTACAGATGAGGTTACGCTTGACGGCGCAATTCAAGAACTTTGTGCGGGCAACCTGGTCAAGTAGCAGTTTCCCGGCTCTCATCCCTGACAAACGCCCCGCCTTGCGGGGCGTTTTCATTGAAGCACTTTAGTCCCTGTCCACTTTCGCGCGCGCGGAAGCTGTGTGCACCGGGGGACGGTCAACGTGCGCAGCACGGACGCACCCCGCTTACCCATACAGCGGAGTGCACATGGAACCCAACAATCGCCGTACCCGAGCCATCGCTTACCTTGGCTCGCTGTTCGACCGCATCGGCTATATCTGGCTGTGGCTGGCACTGAGCCTGTTCCTGCTGGCCAGCGTGGCCATCCTCAATCCCATCCTGGTGGCCTCCTACGCCTGGGCAGCTGCCAAGCTGACGATGGCAGCGGTGATCGGTCATGGCGTTGACCTCACCCTGTTCCGTGGAGCCGATCCCAGGTATCTCGATGGCATCGAGAAGTCCATGGCACAGACCCGGCGCGTGACGCTGATCGCTGCAGCCATGATCGCGGCAGGATTGATCGGATGACCTCGCACGGCCGCCCCGATCCCGGCCTGCGCCTGGCCATCGCGGTCTGTCTGGTGCTTGTGGCCATCGTGACGTGGGCCATCTGCGACAAGGCAGAAGCTGCACCCGCCCGCGCCACCGTCAAGGTTGCCCCCGCATCCGCCTTGTATCGACATCGCGTGGAACAGGCAGCGTCCCGTGCATGGGGCGTCAACGCGAGCTCGGCGCGCCTGGCCGCACAGTTGCACCAGGAGTCCGCGTTTCGGGCAGATGCGCGCTCCCCTGTGGGTGCCCAGGGGATCGCCCAGTTCATGCCGTCCACGGCGCGCTGGATCGCCACGATCTATCCGACGGACCTGGCGGGATTCGATCCCTGGAACCCGCAGCAGGCCATCCTGGCTGCCGCCCTCTATGACCGCTGGCTGTTCGACCGGGTCGCCGAGTACAGCCAGGGACGTATGAGCAGCTGCAGCCGGTGGGCCTTTACGTTCCGCGCGTACAACGGCGGTGAAAAGGCGCTCAACCGCGAGCGAGCGCTGGCGTATACCAAGGGAGCGGATGCAAACGACTGGCGGGCTGTCGAGCCGTACCGCGCCCGAGCAGAGTGGGCGCACAGAGAGAACACCGGCTACCCGAAACGAATCCTGCTGACACTGGAGCCGGCATATCTCGCGGCCGGTTGGACGGGGGTGGCCACATGCCCCTGATCGCAGACCCAACCCGCCCCTATCGCTATCTCTCGTTGCTGTTGGTGCTGTGCCTGACCGTTGCCGCGTTGCTCGGCCTCGGGTTTGCGACGGGGCATCGCTGGGCAGCCGGATCGGCGGCCATCGAGCAGCGCGAGGGCCTGGAGCTGCAGCTGCGTCAACTGCAGCAGTCGGCCAAGACGCTGCAGACCCAATCGGCCCAGGCAACCGCCAATTACTACCGCGCAACCCAGCGCCTCAACCACATTGCCGAGCTCCAGGAGCTGGACCGTGAGAACCAACGTCAATTCAACCTGCAGCAGCAAGAGGCGCTCGCTGCGCTCCTGCGTAATCGCCCTGATCTGCGCACTGGTCACGCCGGGGCTGATGTCCTGCAGCACTGGAACCGCAGTAACGCAGGCGCCGCTCCCCCAGCCGCCCGCCCCGCCGATGCCAGCAGCGCTCAAGGCCGAGTGCCCGGAGCTGCCGGCAGCCAAGGACGATCTCTGGGAAACCCTGCTGGGGAATCACGACCAGGTCGCGGCGCTGTACCACGACTGCCGCAACCAGCAGCGAAGGCTGACGCAGGCAGTGTCGGACTGGGAGGCGACCGCCTGGGGCTGGTACTGCACAGCGATCACCCAGCTGCAGCTGCCCGTGGAGGCCTGTGCCCGTGAAGGCGGAAC
Source organism: Stenotrophomonas sp. 28608_Sma (assembly GCF_056486185.1). Lineage (NCBI taxonomy): Bacteria > Pseudomonadati > Pseudomonadota > Gammaproteobacteria > Lysobacterales > Lysobacteraceae > Stenotrophomonas > Stenotrophomonas sp. 28608_Sma. Next base: position 2,409,902 of record NZ_CM151308.1, read on the forward strand.
CCACGATCAAGGTCACTGACCTGACCCGCTTGCGGAACGAGTACGAGCAGATGGCTCGCGATGCCGAAAGCGGCAGCAGGCAGCCAGGCAACGCAGGGCTCATCAACCGAGGGCGCGTGGCCACGCTTCGTGCCGTGGCGGTGGACCTGACTGAAATCATCCAAGGCAAGAGGCACCCGAGTGGCAGACGACGCTGACCAGGCCGACGTAGTAACCGAACGCGCCTGGGACCGTTTCAGGCACAGCCGCGCGCAGTTCAACCCTCAACCAACGCCCAAGCCGATGCGCGATACCGAATGCCAGGAGTGCGGCGCCATCGTCCCAGTCGGTCGCCTGCAGGCAGTGCCAGGCACCCGCCATTGCACCGCCTGCGCAGGCGCGGGATTCCGCCCATGATCGCCGCCGCCGCATGGGACGCGTCCATCGTGATTGGGCTGTTGGTCCTGGTTGCTGGACTGGTCGCGCTCAACCTCCTAGTCGGTGTGGTGCTGTGGTGGCGCCACTCCGGCCTGGCTGATCGAGTCACGAAACTGGAGGTTCAGCACGCACACCACCTGACCCACAAGGAAACCGGCGAACTGTTTGACCGAATTGCCCGATTGGAGGGCATGGCAGCCGCCACCAATCGCATGCTCGAAACCGTCCAAGAACACCTCATGGAGAAAGACTGATGTCCCACAAGACCTTTGCGGAGCGCCACCGCGAGGACCGCCGCCTGGTGTTGCTGCGGCTGCTCTCGGAACAGAACGGCTACCGCGCCAACAGTTCGGTCCTGCATGCCGGCCTCAACGTCCTGGCCGTGGCCGCCAGCCGCGATGACGTGCTGACCGACCTGACCTGGCTGAGCGAGCAATCGCTGGTGCGCGTTGATGAGCCCGTGCCGGGCGTGATGGTTGCTGAGCTGAGCGCTCGCGGTCACGACGTTTCGCGCGGCATGGCCAGCGTGCCCGGTGTCAGCCGCCCCAGCCCCCGGTAACGACGATGAGCACCACACCGCGCCGTCGCGGCAAGTCCAGCATTCAGCGCCTGCCCGCAGAACAACGCACGTTCATCGAGAAGCTGTTGCGCGAAGATCGCCTCACGCTGGCCGAGATGATCGAGACACTGCAACAGCAATTCCCTGGACAGCCTGCGGCCGACATCTCGCGCTCCGCCCTGCATCGCTATGGTGCGGGGTTTGCTGAGCTGACGGCTCGCATGCGGGAGATTGAGGCAGTGTCCCAGGCTGTGGTGGGCGAACTGGGCGAAGGTGTGGGAGAGAAGGCCGGCGCGCTCCTCGGCCAAGCCATCACCACCCTGGCCACCAATGCGGCGCTGCGGGCTCACGAAAAGGAGGACGTGAGCATTGATGAGATCCGTAAACTGGCCCGCGCTGCCAAGGACGCCATGGACACCCAGCGGGTGAGCGTCAATGTGCGGCGCGCCATCATGCAGGAAGCGCGCGATGCCATGGTGCGCGAGCAAGCCGCCAAGCTGGAGAAGGTCGTCAAGAGCGGCGGGCTGTCCGCCGCTGCCGCCGCCGACATTCGCTCTCAGATCCTGGGAATCCGCACCGAATGAATGAGAACGCACGCCAGCTTGTTCCGAACACTGCCGCCGCCGACGTGCCTGCGGCACTGATGCCGTATCAGCAGCGCTGGATCGCCGATCCCGCCAACCTCAAGGTTATGGAAAAGGGACGCCGTACCGGCATCACCTGGGCGGAGGCTGCTGACGACGTGCTGATTGCCGCCAGTGCAAAGGGTGCGGGTGGTCAGAACGTGTACTACCTCGGCACCGACAAGGAAATGACCGAGGAGTACATCCAGGCCTGCGCCATGTGGGCCAAGGCCTTCAACTATGCGGCCGGGCTGGTGGAGGAAGGCTTTTGGGATGAGGAGGAGGATGACAAGCACATCAAGACCTTCACCATTCGCTTTCCTGAAAGTGGCTTCAAAATCACGGCGCTGGCCAGCCGGCCGCGCAAGCTGCGTGGTCGTCAGGGCGTACTGGTGGGCGACGAAGCCGCATTCGTTGATGACCTGCAGGAGCTGCTCAAGGCGGCAGTTGCCTTCCTGGTGTGGGGCGGAAAGGTTCGCCTCATCTCCACCCACGACGGCCATGACAACGCATTCAACGAGCTGATCGAGGAGATCCGCGCGGGTGGCCGTCGCGGGTCGATCCACCGCGTGCCTTTCCGTGAGGCGGTCGAGGAAGGACTTTACCGGCGTGTCTGCATGCGTCTGGGCAAGACCTGGTCACAGGAAGCCGAGGAGGAGTTTATCGCCGAGGTGTACGGCACCTATGGCGATGCCGCCGCCGAGGAGCTGGACTGCATTCCGTCACAGGGCAGTGGCGCATGGCTCAGTGCCGCGTTGATCGAGGCGCGCATGACCGATGCCCCGGTGTTGCGCTACACCTGCCCAATCGGCTTTGAGCAGGAAAGCGACCACGTCCGATGGGAGGCAGTGCAGACGTGGCTGGATGACGAAGTTGGACCACATCTGGACAAGCTGGACCCTGAGCTGCAGAGCGTCTACGGGCAGGATTTCGGCCGGACAGGCGATCTCACTGTGATGATGCCTGCACAGATCACGCAGACGCTGGTGCGCAAAGTGCCGTTCATTCTTGAACTGCGCAACATGCCGCACCGGCAGCAGGAACAGGTAGCCAAGTTCGTTATCCACCGTTTGCCCAGATTCGTCAAAGCTGCAGTGGATGCTCGGGGCAATGGCAGCGCCGTCTCTGAGTTCCTCGCCCAGGAGTTCGGCTACAGCCGGGTGGCGCTGGTCATGGCCACTGAGGGCTGGTATCGAGAGCACATGCCACCAGTCAAGAAGGCATTTGAGGACAACACCATTTCCCTGCCGCGTGACAAGGACACGATGGCAGACCTTCGCGTGGTGCGAGTCATCAAGGGCGTGGCCAGGGTGCCCGAGCGGACCACTGGGCGCGATGGAGGCCAGCGCCATGGCGACTCGGCTATCGCGGTTGCCCTCATGTACTACGCCAGTCGCCATCCAGGTGCCGAGATGGACTGGACCCCTGTGCCGCGCTCAGTGCGCGGCTTTGATTCCGTGGCGAGCCACGGGCACGAGCGTCCCGAGGACGACGAATTCAATCTGCCGGAACCGCAAGCATGGTGACCCAAACCCGCATTCTTGGCCCTGATGGCAAGCCCTTCACCGTGGCCGACCTGGCACAGCCTCAGACCGCGCACGCGAATTCGCTGCAGCGCGAGTTCCAGGGGCATCCCTCGCGCGGCCTCACGCCCAGCCGGCTGGCCTCAATCCTCCTGGCGGCCGAACAAGGCGATTTGATCCGCCAATACGAGCTGTTTGAAGACATCGAGGAGCGCGACGCCCACGTTTTCTCGGAGATGTCCAAGCGCCGCCGCGCCGTCTCGGGGCTGCCGTTCAAGATCAGCGCACCGCCCAACCCCAGTGCGGCCGAGAAGAAGGCGGCCGAGCAGCTGCAGGCGATGGTGCTTGCTATCGATGACTTCGATGGCATCGTGTTCGATACCACCGACGCCATCGGCAAGGGTTTCGCCAACCTGGAAATCGAATGGGACCGCAGCGCCCAGGAGTGGCTGCCGAAATCCATCACCCATCGGCCGCAGTCCTGGTTCCAGCTGCACCGCGGCTATCGCCAGGAGATCCGTCTACGCAACGGAACCGGCGAGGGCGAACCGTTGCGCCAGTTCGGCTGGATCACCCACACCCACAAGGCCAAGAGCGGCTATCTGGAGCGCGCCGCGCTGTTCCGCGTGCTGGTGTGGCCATACCTGTTCAAGAACTACGCCGTCGGCGACCTGGCCGAGTTCCTGGAGGTCTACGGCATCCCGATGCGGATCGGCAAGTACCCGCCAGGAGCGTCCGACCGCGAGAAAATGTCACTGCTGCGCGCGTTGATGGAAATCGGCCACAACGCGGCGGGCATCATCCCCGAGGGGATGAGCATGGACTTCCCCGCTGTCGCCGAGGGTGATCCCAAGGCTTTTGAGCTGATGATGAACTGGTGCGAGCGCAGCCAGAGCAAGGCCATCCTGGGCGGCACGCTGACCAGTCAGGCCGACGGCAAAAGCAGCACCAATGCGCTGGGCAACGTGCACAACGAAGTGCGCAAGGAAATCAAGGATGCCGATGCTGGCCAGTTGGCCAGCACGCTGTCCCGTGACCTGATTTACCCGTTGGCGGTCCTCAACGGGCTGGTGCGACCAGGTGACTACCGCCGTTGCCCGCGCCTGGTGTTCGACCTGGCCGAGATCAAGGACATCGGCACCTATGCCACAGCGCTGCCCGCGATGGTCGCCATGGGCATGCAGATCCCCCGCGCTTGGGCACACACCGAACTGGGCATCCCCGAAGCCGGCGAGGATGAGCCGATGCTGGGGCAAGCTCCCGCAGTAACGGATCAGGTGGCGTTGAGCAGTGTGCGGACTACAGCAACGGCCGCCCAGCCCGTCTCGGTGTCGTCACGCGACCGCGAGGACCAGTTGGCGCGGCTGGTGGCCAACGAGCTCGACCCTGTGGTGGCCGAGTGGGTGGGCGCGATCCGCGAGTTGGTGGATGGCGCACAGGATCTGGAGCAGATCCGCGATGGCCTGCTGGCCCTGCTGCCCAACCTGAGCGTGGCGCAGTTCGGCCAGGCCATGCAGCACGCCCTGGCTATTGCCGGTGCAGCGGGTATGCTCGATGCCCTGGACGAAAGCCGTGGCTGAGATCCGGGGCAACTTCGGGAGCATGCCCGAGGCGGAGCGCTACTTTCGCGGGAAGGTGAACCTTCCGACGCGGCGGTGGGATGACCTGATGCACGGGCAACACGCTCGGGCGTTTGTCGTTGCCGGCGCCACCCGCGATGCGCTGTTGACCGATCTGCGCGAAGCGGTGGATGCAGCCATTACCCAGGGCGAAACGCTGGAGGATTTCCGCGCTCGCTTCCAGGACATCGTCCAGCGCAACGGATGGCATGGCTGGACCGGCGAAGGTAGCCCAGGCGGGCAAGCCTGGCGCACGGCGACCATCTATCACACCAACCTGCGAACGGCGTACCAGGCCGGCCGCTGGGAGACGCTCAAGAATTTCCCCTTCCTGCGGTACAAACACAACACCGTGCGCAACCCGCGCGAGCAGCACAAGGCATGGGATGGCGTCATCCTGCCGTCCGACCATCCCTGGTGGGACACCCACTACACGCCCAATGGCTGGGGCTGTCGCTGCACGGTGCTGGGGGTATCAGCCGCCAAGATGAAGGCCATGGGCTGGAAGGTCAGCGAGCCGCCAGCGCCCATCCAGGGCGACCCGCCACCGGAGTGGGCCTATCACGTCGGTCACGCCGCCAGCGGCCGCCACATCGCCGACAGCACGCTTGCCAAGGATGCAGCGGCCAAGTGGTCGGAGGTGCCAGGGCGAAGCGCCGAGGACTACGGGCGTCCCGCTCAGGTTCCGCTGGACGCTGCGATTGCGCGGCCGCTGCCCACGGGTATTCGTGATCCTCAACAGGTGCGTCAGGCCTGGCAGGAGCTGTACGGCCGCACTGCCACGCTCACCGATCCATCCGGGGCCGAGGTTTTGCTTACTGACCAGGTCATTGAGCACTGGCTGGAGAAGCCGTCACGCCTGGATGGTCGGGAGAAGTATCTGCCGCTGCTGGCCGAGACGATCCAGAGCCCGTTTGAGGTATGGGCCAACTTCGCCCGCAACGAGGCTGGCCAGCTCGGCCTGCGCCGCTACTACGTCAAGCGGATCGAAGTCACCGAGTCCGAAGGCGGCGCGCAGAAGCGCTACGCCCTGACAGTGATTGCCGAGGTGCTGCCAGGCGGAGTGTGGGGATCGTTCGACTTCTTCCGTGGCAGCAAGGCTCAGCCGCGTTCGCGGCAGGGGCTGTTGGTATGGGGACGGTCGGAGGAATGAGCCTTTGCCTACAGACGCGCCAGTCCGCTCTGCGGCGCTTCCTGCAGGGCCTCGGGGGCTGGCCCACCCTGTGGAAGGATTGCGGCCGAGCCGCTACGCCGGGGGCGGCTTGGCCCCGGCCCGTTTGCGGAGAATACCATGGCCAATGAACCCCTGATTCTCACTATCGATGCGCGGCAGGCCGAACAGTGGTTTGCCCGTCTCCTGGAGCGCAGCGTCAACCTGTCAGGCCTGATGGCCCAGGTTGGCGAGGATCTGACTGAAAGCACCCAGGCCCGATTCGATACCGGCATTGGACCGGACGGCGTTGCCTGGCAGCCGCTGGCCGATGGATCGGGCCGGACCCCGCTCAACGATACCCGCCGCACCCGTGACGGCATCCACCCGTTGTCGGGCGCTGACTGGGTGGAGATCCGCTCCGATTCCAAGCAGGCGCGCTGGCACCAGGAAGGCACCAAGCCATACGAGATCCGAGCAAAGAACGGAAAGGCGCTTTACTGGCCCGGCATGCAGACGCGCTCAGGAAAGGATGGCCAGGACGGACCCGCGTTCGTGGCCAAGGTGAATCATCCTGGATTGCCGGCGCGTCCCTTCATGGGCTTGAGCGCCGAGGATGAGCAGAGCATCGAACGCCTGGCCGTCGCCTGGCTGGAACTGGACGCGGACCCCGCTGGATTGACCCCCGCCTAAAACGGCCTGTACGGCCCGTGGAGGCCCCCTGGGCGCGGCCACCGTCCATGGCCCACCCCAAACGGGCAGAGGCGGTCGATTTAAACGCCTTTCAAACGCCATTGAAGGCGGCTGTTCAAGTGACCACCCCGGCGAGGGACAAAAATCACCCGGTCCGGTGTAGAGTCCCTGCCGACATCCCGCCCATCGGGCCACGCCCGGAAATCAGTGAAGGGCTTTAGTCCCGCCGCCTGATCGAGGGCGGCGAATCTGGCGGGGATGAATCAGCCCGCCCGCCGCCTCCATACCGCCGTTGCCCTGGCTGCCTGCAGCTTCCAGCTGCAGGCCGACGCCGTAGGCGATGACCGCATCATCTCCATCCAGCTGACCCCTGCCGGTCACTTCAAGCCCAGCGACGGGCGAAAGATGGATGTCCCCGCCTGGTACATCGACGCCTCGGTGGCGGCTCGCGTGATCGAGCGCTTCAACGCTCGCGTCAACCCGGCAGTGGTCGATTACGAACACCAGACCCTGCACAAAGAAACCAACGGGCAGCCCGCGCCGGCCGCTGCCTGGATGCGTGCGCTGCAATGGCGCGAGGGATCTGGCCTCTGGGCCACCACCGAGCTGACTCCCCAGGCTGCGGAGCAGATCCGAACCGGCGCCTATCGCTATGTCTCTCCGGTGTTCCTCTACGACAAGACCACCGGCGAGGTGCTGGCCATGCAGATGGCCGCCTTCACCAATGACCCCGCCATCGACGGCATGCAGGCCATGGAGCTGCGCGCAGCGGCTTGCTTTGCCCACGACATCGATCCTGACAAGGAAACCTCCATGAATCCGTTGCTCAAAGCCTTCCTGGCTGCCCTGGGCCTGCCCGAAACCACCTCCGAAGCGGACGCCATCGCCGCCTGCAGTTCCCTGACCACCAGCCTGGGCGTGCTGCGCCGACTGCAGGCCGAGCTGGGCGCCGAGGGCGAGCCGGCCGTTGCGGCCTGCAGTGCCCTCAAGACCAAGGCCACCGCCACCGCCACCCCGGACCCGACCAAGTTCGTGCCCATCGCCGCCCTGGAGGAAGTGCGCGGCCAGGTCGCCGCGCTGTCCGCCGAGCGCACCGCTGACAAGGTCGGCGCCCTGGTCGAGGCTGGCCTGGCTGATGGCCGCCTCCTGCCGAGCATGAAGGAATGGGCCATCGACCTGGGCAAGCAGAACCTGGCCGCGCTGTCGTCCTACCTGGACAAGGCCTCTCCGATCGCTGCCCTGGGCGGTACGCAGACCGGAGGCCAGAAGCCGGCCGGCGCGACCAACGAGCATGGCCTGGACGCGGCTGAAATGGCTGTCTGCAGCGCTACCGGCGTCACCCCCGAAGCCTTCGCGAAATCCAAGAAGGACACCACCCAGGCCACGGCCTGAGCACTACACCTCACCTCTCACCGGAGTCCGCTATGAGCGCAGCCACCCAGGCTCGCAACACCCCGCGCCGGGACGCACATCGTGTCGGCCACCCCTCCAACCCCGGCATCGCGCTCCATGCGGGCACGCTGATTGCGCTGCTGGCCACCAACGGCAACGCAGTGCCGGCAGGCACTGCCGGCTCCGGTGACGCAGTCGGCGTTGCACTCCGCACCGTCACCGGCACTGCCGCAGGCGAGACCGTCGAATGCGAGCGCGGCACCGGCTTCCGTTTCGACAACAGTGCTGGCGCTGATGCCATCGCCCGCGCCGACATCGGCGCAACTGCCTACATCGTCGATGACCAGACCGTGGCCAAGACTGACAACAGCGGCGCCCGCAAGCGCGCTGGTGTCGTCCTGGACGTGGATGCGGCCGGCGTGTGGATCGTGGTCGGCTGAGCCGGCCCATCCGTTCCCCTATCACCAGGACAATCCCATGATCGTCAATCGCGGCAATCTTTCCACGCTGTACGTCGCCTTCAATGCAGCATTCAACGCTGGCCTCGGCCAGGCACCGTCCCAGTTCCAGCGCATTGCCACGGTGGTGCCGTCCACCACCAAGTCCAACGAGTACGGCTGGTTGGGCAAGCTGCCCAACGTGCGCGAATGGATCGGCGAACGTGTGGTGCATGGCCTGCAGAACCATGGCTACACCATCAAGAACAAGCCGTATGAGCTGACTGTCGGCGTGGACAAGGATGACATCGAGGATGACAACCTCGGCATCTACAGCCCGCTCATGCAGAGCATGGGCGAGTCGGTCGGCGCACAGCCGGACCAGCTGACGTTCGAGCTGCTGAAGAATGGCATCTCCACCGCCTGCTACGACGGCCAGAACTTCTTCGACACCGATCACCCGGTGCTGGACAAGGACGGCAAGGAAACGGTCCAGAGCAACGTGGACTCGGGCGGCAATGGTGCCTACTGGTATCTGCTGTGCACCAAGCGCGCACTCAAGCCGATCATCTTCCAGAACCGGAAGCCGCCGCAGTTCGTTTCCATGGACACGGATACCGATGAGGGCGTGTTCAACAAGAAGGAATTCCGCTACGGCGCCGATTGCCGCCGCAACGTCGGTTTCGGTTTCTGGCAGATGGCCTACGCCTGCAACAAGCCGCTGACCGAGGAGAACCTGCAGGCAGCCTATACCGAGTTCACTTCGCGCACGGGCGACCACGGCCGTCCGCTGGGCCTGGTGCCGGATCTGCTGGTGTGCATCCCGAAGGACAAGTTCAAGGCTGCCAAGATCCTCACCGCCAACCAGATCGCCGGCACTGACAACGTGATGAAGGGCGTTGTCGAGGCGATGGACAGCGCCTGGTTGCTCTGACCCTCGACCACTGACCGGCACCGCAGGGTGCCGGTCGCAACTTCCCCGAATACAGAAGGAGCGGCCCATGGCCGAACAGATCCTGGTAAAGGCCCGCCTGGAGCGTGGCCGCTGGCGTGCCGGCATGCACTTCACCCGACAGGGCCAGACGGTGCACGTCGATGACCTGGACAAGAAACAGCTCGACGCGATCAACAACGACCCCGAGCTGATCGTGACGGAGCTGACAGCGTCGGACGATCCCGACGAACTGGCACTGGCTCGCGAACGCAAGGCAACCAAGTCCGGCAATGCCAAGCGCAAGTGGGCGGAAGCCGAGGCCCGCGCACGCACCGCCGCTGGCCTGGCCGAGGAAGTCTGGGCGAACCAGCCGGCAGCTGATCGCGTGGGCCTGATCGAGGCAGCGCTGGAGGCTGGCGCGTAATGGCCTACGTCACCCTCACGCAACTGGCCGAGCTCCCAGGGGCGCTGGAATTGTCCCAGGTGGCGGGTGGGCGCGATGAGCGCCCGGTTGCCTCCGAGCTGATGGATGCCACGTTGCGTGGGGGTGATCGCAGCGCCTTCCCGCCAAGCGAGGTGGCCAAGGCGGATGCAGCCCTGGAGCGCATCAAGGAGGCCACCCGTCAGGCAGATGCAATCATCGACGGCTACCTGGCACGGCGCTACAGGTTGCCGCTGGCCAAGGCCGTGCCGCTGCTGGCCGTTTGGTCGCGCAGCATCACGCGCTACCTGCTGCACCCTGATCGCCAGACGGATGAGCGCACCGATCCCATCGTGCGTGACTACCGTGACGCGATTCGACTGCTGCAGGAGACGGCACAGGAAAAGTTCCACCTGGGCATCGAAGATCCGACCACGTCCACCGGCTCTGCGGGGGAATTCATCTTCCATGCCGGCAACAAGGTGTTCGGGCGCGAGGGCCGGCCGTGACTGTCGGGCCGTTCCCGGTCGCGCCCGTCCTGGAGCGGTTGCGGGAACACGTCAAGGCATTGCTCCTGGTCGGTGACGCCGCTGACCTGGACACCGCCCTGGACCAGCAGCCGGCAAAGGACTGCGCCGCGTATGTGACGGCCGCCGAGGTGGGTGGACGCCCGAAGTACACGGGAGATCAGCACATCCAGAACGTGGATGTCACGTTGCGCGTGGTCCTGATGGTGCGCAACTTCAGCGGCCAGGCCAGTGGCAGCGGCGCGCGCCGCCAGATGGATGAGCAAGTCATTCCAGGCGTCCGCAAGGCGCTGGCCGGCTGGACTCCTGTCGATGCGTTCGACGCGCTCAGCTTCCAGGCTGGTCGTGATGAGAAGTTCCGCGCCGGCTGGCTGGTCAGCCAGCAGGTATTCGTCACCAACTACCGCATGCAACACACACCACCCCCATGACTACCAAGCACACCCCCACCAGCGGCGGTGCCTGGCGCGTGATCGATGGCCAGCTCGTGGATGAGTCCGTACTGCCCGCCGAACCCGCTCCAGCACCCGAGCCGCCGCCACCGCTGGCATCGAGCCAGAACCGCTCGCGTCGCTCCTCTGCAACCTCACCCGAGAACTGACCATGGCCCAGCCCAACCTGGAATCCTTCAAGCGTCGCGGCCTTGCCCTGGCGCTGCGTGCATCGGCCTCGGTGCCGATTGTCCCCACCGCCGCCGCCGACGGCGTGCTGCTGTTCAACGGCAGCAGCGGCACCGAGTTCGACAAGATTGAACGCCCGGTGGATCGACCGTTCCTGACCGGTCAGCCCTTCGCAGTCGGTGCCAAGCGCGCCTTCATTGAGGGCGAGTTTGAGCTGTTCCCGCCGACCAAGCCGGGTGCAGCGGCTGACTCCGATGCCGTCTGTGCGCCGCTGTTGCTGCCCGCTGGCATGACCGCCGTCAAGGATGCCGTTGCGAAAACCACGCGCTACAACCCGATCAGCGCGAACATCCCGATCTCTGATGCCAAGTTCTGGCATGCCGGCACGGTCAAGCAGATCGGCGCCGCACGTCACAACCTCACCAACCTGGCACTGGCCGTTGGCGAGCGCTTCAAGGGCAACATCCGCATCCAGGGCGACTACGACACCATCGCCGAGGACGCTCTGCCCAACATCACCACCACCGCCGTGGTGCCCACCGTCGCGCGCGCGGACAACACCCGCACCACGGTCACGGTTGATGGCGGGGCGGGCCTGGTCGTGTGGGCCAAGTCCCTCTCGGTGGACGTGGGCAACACGATCACGTCGAAGGAGTACACCAGCCACAAGGAAAGCGGCATCAGCGACCGCGCCCCGACCTGGACGCTGCGCCTGGCCAAGACGGCCCTGGCTGACTTCAATCCGTGGGCAGTGCGCGACTCGGCCGGCGTCCTGGAGGTTGCGCTGCGCCTGACCGAAAAGAGCAAGCTCTACAGCGAGCTGGGCATTCGCGGCCAGATCGAGAACATCAACGAAGTCGAGATTGATGGCGACTACGGCTGGGAGCTCACTGGCCCCTGCGTTGCCAGCGACGCTGGCGGCGATGAGCTGTATATCGAATTCGGCGACAGCACGCCGCCGTAATTCGCAGGCACTGCGCTACACTCCCAACGGCCCCGCCACTGTGCGGGGCCTTTCTTTTTCAGTGAAGCGCTTTAGTCCCGAACGGCGGCTGTGCCTGGGCAAAGTGGACCTGTCCCCGATCAAGGGGCTGTTTAACCACTTCCCAAGGACTTTCCCATGCTCCGTCTCGCCCGAACCAACACCGTGCACCTGCCGGTGGAACTGCGCATCCCCACCGACCAGCCCAACGTTTTCGTCACCGGCACCATCCAGTGCCAGGTCAAGATCCTGGTGCGCGAAGAAATCAAAGCCATCCAGGACAACCCCGTTGAGGATGAGGAGTACCTGCGCAAGATCCTGGTCAGCGTCGCTGGCCTGGGTGATGCAGACGGCAAGCCCATCGAGGGCGAAGCCGCGATCAAGGAAGTTTTCGATGGCCCGTTCTACGCCTTCCTGCAGCCGGCCATCATCGGCGCCTACTTCGACCAGTTCGGCCGGGCGCACGTAAAAAACTCGAAGCCGTCGCGCGGGCGCTGATTGGGAAGGGTCCACGCACTGACGGCGCTGACAGGAACCATGAACCTGACGGCGCCGTCAGCGCGGCGGACTTTCTGCGCGACGGGGGCGGCGGCGAGGAGCCGCCGAGCGTTATCCCGGTCCTGGATGAGAACTGGGAAGTCGTCCAACTGTTCGTGCGCTGTAAGGCCCGCTGGATCACCGGCATGCACGCCCCGGTTTACGACGGCATTGAAGCCCGCGAGATCCAAGCCGCTGCCTGCCTCCAGGGCATTGCCCCGCACCTATTGCCAGACCTGATGCCATCGCTGGACGTGCTGATTGGCACCACGGCTATGGCCCATCGCGAAGCCTCGGATAGCCCGTGAACCCAACCGTCACCCTCCGCCTCGATGCCGACAACAGCCGCCTGGTGCCAGCCGTTCGGGCATCGGATGCGGAGCTCAAGCGACTGGGCGCGACGGCGGGCACAACCGGCGACCAGGCACGGCGTGGTGCTGCCGGCATTTCCAGCATCGGCACGGCGGCGGATTCCACTGCTCGCCGTGTCTCTGCTGTGTCCAGCGCACTGGCATCGGCGCGGGCGACGGTGGCCACCTACATTGGCGCGCAGACGGCCGGCGCCCTCATTTCCGTTGCGGACAACTACGCCAACATTTCAGCGCGGCTCAAGCTGGCAACAGATGGACACAAGGCCTATGCCACCGCATCGGCCCAGGTGTTCAACATCTCCCAGCGCACCGCCACCGCGCTCGACAGTACCGCCACCCTCTACGCGCGCTTGTCGCAGTCCACCGCCGAGTATGGGATCACCCAGCAACGGCAGCTGGCGCTCACCGAGTCCATCAACAAGACGTTCGCCATCTCAGGCGCCAGCAACGTCGCCACCGCCAACACCATTGTCCAGCTCAGCCAGGCCCTGGCTGGGGGCGTGCTGCGCGCAGAGGAATTCAACTCTGTCGTGGAAAACTCGCCGCGTCTGGCCAAGGCGCTGGCCGACGGTATGGGCCTGTCGATGGGCGAGCTGCGCAAGCACGTCAACGACGGCAAGGTGACCGTCGATCAGATGGTGGCCGCGCTTGAGAACCAGTCCTCCGTCATCGCCACCGAGTTTGAGCAGATCCCGCTCACGGTCGGGCGCGCCATGGAGCTGCTGCGCAACAGCGTCACGAAGTTCGTCGGCGAGTCCTCCCAGGAGCTGGGCGCCAGCGGTGGGATCGCCCAGGGCATCGCGTTCCTGGCCAACAACATGCAGCACCTGGACCAGATCGCCGGTGTCCTGGCCGTCGCCCTGGGAAGCCGCCTGGTCGTCAGCCTGGCCAAGGCTACCGCCGAGAAGATCACGGCCGCCGCCGCATCGCGAGCGCTGGCCCGCGAGGAGCTGGCTGCAGCCCGTATTGCCGAGCAGCAGGCGGCAGGCCGTCTATCGGCCGCTCGCGCCGGCATGAGCGTGGCAGGTGGCGTAGCCGCGGCTGAGCAGGCTCTGGCCGCCGCCCAGCTGCGCACCGCCGCTGCTGCCCAGGCCGCGTCCGTTGCGCTTACCGCAAAGGCTGCCGCCATGCGAGGCCTCAACGTGGCGATGGGCGCGTTTGGCGGCCCTGCAGGCCTTGCGATCACCGCACTGTCGCTATTCGTGGCCTGGGCGATGAACAGCAGCCAGAAGGCGCAGGAGCTGTCGAAGGCGGTCACTGCTGGGTTCCAGCCGGCTATGCGGGTGCTGCAGGAGTTCAATCAGGAGACTGCGAACACATCATTCGCGGAGCTCGCAAACACCGTTGAAACCATTGATACGGCGCGGCAAGAGCTCAAGAATTTTGGCGATGAATATGAACGTCTGGCGGCGAAGCGCCGCGCGTTTCAGGCGCGCGACCGCGCCCTGCCTTTCGGACTCGACAAGGAACTGGAAAGCGCCTCGGCGGCCATGGAGTCGGCGCGCCTTCGCCTGGACAACCTGACCAAGGGGTATGACAGGGCCATCTCGGTTTCGGCTGGCGTTGTGCTGCGCACCGCCAACGTCACCGATGCCACGGACGCCCAACGCCGCTCCCTGGAGGAGTTGCTCAAGCGCCAGGCCAACCAGGGTCAGACATTGGAGCAAACCCGGCCACTGCTGGAGCAGTGGGCCAAGGGCCAGGTCGGCGTCGAAAGCGCCAACCGCATCGCTGCCGCCAGCTTCGATGCCGTGGCGTCCGCAGCGCGCAGCTCTGGCGCCGCGATCAAGGCTGCTCTCCAGTCGGTCAACGAAGGCCTGGATAAGCAGATCCAGAGCGTCCAGCTGGACCTGATCGAGAAGACCCAGGGCAAGGCAGCCCGCATGCGCGCGCAGTTCATCACGGAAAGCGCGCAGAAGGGTCTGGACCCGACCAGCGCCGACTATCAACTGGCGCGGGCCAAGAACGAGCAGCTTATCCAGCTCACCCTGACGCTGGACAAGCAGAATGCGGCCACCCGTGATCTGACGCGAACCCAGACCGAGGCCAAGCGCTCCGGCGAGCAGGCTGCGCGGCTGGCAGAGCAACAGGCCGACTCCCAGGCCAAGTACACCCGCCAGGCCGCGTTGGCCGCTGCCGAGCTCTCCGGGCCGATGGCCGCTGCCCAGGAGCAGCACAAGCAACGCATTGCCGAGCTCGACCGCGAACTGGCCAAGCACCTCATTACCCAGGAGGCCTACGCCAGCCTGGTGAAGTCGTCAGCGGCCGAGTTGGCCAAGAATGCCGCCGAGGTCACCAAGCAGCAGCAGGCGCCCACGGCATTGCTCGATACGCTGAGCGGCGAGGTGCAACTGCTGGGCATGGTAGGGATCGAGCGCGAGCGCCGCGCCCGCCAGCTGCGCAACGAGCAGGACATGCTCCAGGCGATCAACGAGGCCAACAAGGCCGGCGCCGGCATCAACGCAGAGGCGACCGCAGGCCTGATGGCCCAGGCACGGGCGTGGGCCAATGCGTCTATTCGTATCGAGCAGCAGACCGCCGACCTGGAGGAATGGGCCAACGTCGGCACGCGCGGTGTCGCCGATGTGGCCGATATGCTGGCCGATATGTTCAGCGGCGGCCTGGACAAGTCTGAGAGCTTCTTCAGCCGCCTCAAGGACATCTTCAAGCGTGGTTGGCGCGACATCGTGCGCACCATGCTTGAGCAGAACCTGGTGCGCCCGTTCCAGGATGCGCTCACTAATGCCATGAATGGCGCGCTGGCCGGTGTGTCGCGCGGCCAGGCCGATGGCAACTGGTTGTCGAAGATCGCTGGCATGTTCGGTGGCGGCAACCAGGGCGGCGCGGGTTCCGGCTGGATGAGCAGCCTGGCCAACATGATCGGTGGCGGCCGCAACCTCACTGGCACCAACGCCATGCTGGCCGGGGGCGGTTGGCGTGCCGGCGTCGCGGCGCCAGGCAAGATGATGGGCTTTGGCAACAACGTCGGCGGTTTCATTGGCACCGGGGCTGCTGGCGGCGGCGCGGCGTCCGCATCGATGGCCGTGCCGATCATCGGCTGGGTGGTCGCGGCCATGATGAAGAATGCCGAGCTGTTCGATCAGGGCTGGGACATCGCCAATGGCGAAAGCTGGGCTGGCAAGATCGCCACCCTGGGCGCCGTGGGCCACGTCGATAAGATGGCGCGCAAGCTCGGACTCAACGCCAAGGCAGCCTCCATTCTGTCTGGCTCCTCGATCCACGCTGCCCTGTTCGGCCGCAAGAAGCCGCAGATCCAGGCGCAGGGCCTTACCGGCTCGTATGGCTTCGACGGGTTCGCTGGCCAGTCCTACGCCGACATCAAGGCCAAGGGCGGCTTGTTCCGCAGCGACAAGAAGTGGACCGAGTATGGCCAGGTCGATACCACGATCACGGACGCTTTCAGCCAGGCCACTGGGCGGGCGCGTGCAGGCGTCATCAGCTTGGCCGAGCAGCTGGGCGTGGACATCAATAGCCAGCTGTCCTCCGTCCGCGTAGACCTCGGCAAGGTTCAGCTCGATGCGGACCCGGACAAGGCCCAGGCGCAGCTGGAGCAGCTGATTACCGGCGCGGCCAAGAACCTGACCGGGCGTGGCGTGTCGATCCTCGGATTCGGCGACTTCCTCAACAAGGGGTTTGAAGCCGGCGACGTGATGAACAGCCTGGCGGCGTCCATCGAGCTGATGACTGGCAACGCCCAGGAGCTGGGCCGCGCGCTCAATGCCCAGGAAATCGACCTGGTCAAGCGCACGACAACCATGTTCCAGCGGATGGCCAAGGCGGCCGGCACCACCATGGAGGAACAGGTCAAGGCGATCACTACTGCCGCTTCCTCCTACGGCAGCGTGGTGGGCAACGCGCAGCAGGAGATCGCAACGGATGGTTTCAGTGGCTTCGCCAAGTCGCTCCTGGCTGTACGCCAGGAGGAGCAGGAGCGCATCCGCACGCTGCAGCAGCAGGCCAAGGCCCTGGGCGGCCTGGCAGCCCGCGAGCAGGATCTGGCCACCGTCCGCCAGGCCGCCCAGCTCAAGGCCGACGCGCTGGCCAGGTCGCTGGAGTCGGAGCTGGTAGGCCTGGCGCTCAACCGCGTCAATGATGAAATCGAACGCCTGGGCGGTTCCATCGACGGGACGAGCAGCAAGCTGCAGGACTTCATCAACTCGCTCAAGCTGAGCAGCACCCTGTCACCGGACACCGACACGCAGAAGCGCTCCACGGCATCGGATCTGATGCAGAGCGCAGCCAGCGCCGGCAACCTGGAGAGCTTCACCCAATACGCCCAGCAGTTCCTGGAAGTCAGCCGCAAACTCAATGCCAGCGGCCAGGGCTATCAGGTGGACTATGGCCAGGTACTGGAGCTGGCCAAGCGCTTTGGCGGTGATGGCACCGCCGCGTCGCTGCAGCAGCTGTACGCGCAAAAGGCTGCCTTGGAACAGCAGCAGGAAGCCGCCGCCCGCCTGGAGCGCGCTCAGCGCATCGCCCAGGGCGTGGCCGATCTGGCTGGCGCCCGTGGCGGCGATCCGTTGGAGATCCTGCGCAATGTCACTGGGATCAGCGCTGAGGCGCTGGCCAAGGATCTGGGCCTGACCACGGACGAGCTGGCCAAGTACCTGCAGAACCAGCAGGCCGACATCACCGACCTGGCAGAAATCCTGTTCGATCTGCCCAAGCGCATCGCCCAGGAAATGGTCACCGTTCTGACCGACAGCCGCGTTCCGGTCCCGGCGTCGCCGGCGCCTGGCGGAGGCAACTCGCCTGCTGCACCAGCAGCGCCGGTCGCGCCTGGGCGTGGCTACGCCGATCCGTCTTACGAGGTGCTGCTGCAGGTCCGCGACGGCATCCAGTCCCTGGCACGCCAGGGTGAACACAACGCTTTGATGGCGCTATGAACCGGAAAGTATTGCTCGTTGAAATCGGTGGCCAGGGTCTGCCTGCAGTCACGCCAGTGACCCGGCAGCCCTCCAACTGGGTGGCGTCGGCCAAGCCGGCTGTTGTGGTTCCTCCAGCCGAGGGCGTAGAGACCAAGCCGGCAGCGGATAGCGTGACCATTACCTGGAACGCTTCGCCGCTGGCTGGTGCTGTCTATGTCCTCTGGCGCGCGGCCGACGCAGGCGGTAAACCGGGCGAATGGAAGTACGTCACCAAAACCTCAGACACGCGCTACACCTATACCGAGGCCAGTGGCGTTGTGAGCTGGTGGAAGGTCACTGTCCAGGTCAACGGCGTGTCGTCTGCAGACTCCACGCCCAAGGCTCAAGCCCCTGTGGTCCCGCCGACCACGGCGGACCTGGTCCAGCTGCAGGGCAAGGTGGACCAGGGCCTGCGCGACCTGGCACTGGCAGACGCTGCCGAGGCACAGCAGCGAATGGCGGACTTCCAGGCTGCACAGGCGCAGATCCTGGTAGAGAGTCAGAAGAGTGCGGCCGCCGTGGGCGAAGTGGCCAAGCGTGCCGAGGATCTGGCCACCAACCTTGCCAATGAGGAGCGTGCCCGAATCCAGAGCGTGCTCAACGAAAAGACCGAGCGCACCGCAGACATCAGTGCCGTCAACACGAAAGTCCAGAACGGCCTGGATTCGATGGCGCGCTCATTGGCCGAGGTCGCCGCAGGTAGCGGCACCCAGTTCGACTCTGCCGGCATCTGGCACTTCAACGCCGGGCTGGAAGGCTGGACGGGCGTGTATGGAACCCCGACTATCGCCGACGGCATGCTGCGGCCGATCAACACCGCCAACAACTCCGGCATCCAGTCCCCGGCGCCGCTCAACATCGACGGTGCCGCCTATCGCTTCATCAAGCTGCGCATGCGCAAGGTAGGCAATCCCGCCTGGATGGGGTTGATTCGCTGGATCACCGCCGCCGACCAGGAGTGGAACGAAGCGAAGTCGCTTTCCATCCCTGTGCCGGCATTCGACACCAACGGCATCGCCGTCCTGGACGTTGATCGTCTGCCCTGGAACGGACCCTCACCACTGCGTGCCATTCGTCTGGCACTGACGGGTGCGCAGACCGCCAGCGCCTACATCGAATACGACTGGATTGCCGTGGGCCGCCCATCGCCTGGCGCATCCGTCGCCATGGTCCAGCAGGAGAGCGAGGCGCGCACCGCCGCCCTGGCCGCTGAGGCTGGCCAGCGCAACACGCTGGCCGTGCAGATGCGCGGCGACTACCCCGGCAACGATCCGGCGAAGCTGACGGGCGGCCTGGCCTACAACGAAATGAGGGCGCGTGTAGGCGCGGACGAAGCGCTTAGCCAGCGCCAGTCGGCCGTGGAGGTTCGCCTGCCTGCAGGAACAGGTGCGCTCGCGTCTGAGGCCAAGGTCAATTCCGTCGAGCAGGCAAGCGTCACCCGCGACCAAGCAATTGGACAACGCATTGACCAGGTGAACGCCACGCTGCCGGTGATTGCTGCTCAGGGCGCCAACATGGTGCTCAACGGTGGATGGCAATCCGGCCGGGACGTGGCCTGGACCTACAACCATGCGTCACTCGGCGTGGCGGCCACCGAGGGCCGCGCAGGTGGTGCGTGCCTACGGGTAGACGGCGGAACCACTGTTGTGCGTGGCGCAACCGCCAACGGCGGCGTGCCTATCCCTGTCGCGCCTGGAAAGAAGTACCGCTATGGCTGCTGGTACAAGACAACGGCGGACTATAACGGGAGCGCGAACAACGGAAAGCTCCGTCTGGCCACGCAGGACAATGCGCTGATTGGTGGCGCCACCTACTTCTCTGCGAACCAGGGAGCGTGGACCTACCTGGGCGCGGTTTATGCCATCCCAGAAAACACGTCCATCACTGGCCTCAAGCTCAACATCAACGTGGATCACACAGCAGGCACGTTGTGGGTGGATGATGTTGCTATTGAGGAGGTCACTGAAATCCTGGCCGTCGCCGATGGCCTCAGCTCGCTGAGCGGGACGGTCACCCAGCAGGCTGGCCTCATCAATGCACAGTCTGGCCTCATCAGCGCCCTGCGCACTGACGTGGATGGCAAGGCAACCAACGGCGCCCTCCAGGCTCTGCAGTCCCAGGTAACGCTTCAGGGGAACACGATCACCAGCCAGGGTGGAGCGCTCACCAGCGTCCAGGCCGCCATCAACAACCTTGGCGGAGACAATCGCCTGCGCAACAGCAGCTTTGAGGTTCTGTTGCCCAACGGCGTTCCTCAGTATTGGGCGCCCTCATCGTCATCCACGGACGCAGCGAACAAGACCACTCGCAAGCTGGTGGACTCTGTGCTGCCAGGTAGCACCAAGGCCTGGCGCTGGGAAATGGCGGGCATCCCTGCCACCGCCTATGCAGAGTGCTACTCGTCGGTGTACCGCATCGATCCTCAGCAGCCCGTCACGGTGTCCTGCAACGTGCGTGGCAAACCGGGGGCGCGCTTCTTCTTCCAGCTCGGGCTGAAGGATGCGGCCGGTGCATCTGTCGGTTGGCCTGGCGGGCCAGCTGCTGGCGCGGGCATGGTCGTCACGGAAGCATGGGAGCGTAAGTCCTACACGTTCACGGCGTCGCAGATCCTCGCCAGCGCGACCGGTGCCACCCTCTACCTCCGGGTATACGGCGATGGTTCGGCGGACCAGTGGATTGAGGTGGACAACGCGCAGCTGCAGACCGGTGCCGCCGCCACGGGCTACGCGCCCTCCCTGGAGGAGACGGCCGCGCAGTCCAATGCAAACGCCGAAGCGAACAGCGCCCTCAATACGCGCGTCACCAACGCGGAGGGACAGCTGCTGTCCCAGGGCACGGCACTCACTGCCGTTCGTGCCGGCATTGGTAACGCCACGGTCTACGAAATCACCGCCAACGCAACCATCACCAGTCAGCCCACTGGAGGGCCGCGCTCGTCGGGAACACGAAACGCGGCGGGTGCAGCTGTGGGCGGTGCTGCGCGCGGCCTCAATGTCCAGGCGGTAAACGCCGACAGCACTTTGGGGCCCCGGCAGACGTTTGACACCTACGGCAACGGCGCATCGGCCTGCGCCAGCTTCAACGATTGGTACGACAATGCCCTGGCCGAGAATCAGTATTTCATCCTGTTCACCAGCGATCACACTGGGCCGCTGAGCAATGGCGTCAGCCCAGACATCGCGGGGGCCAGGGACCGCCTCGTTGATGCAGGGGCCTCGCGTCGCAACGTGGAGGCCCTGGACGGCATCCGCATGTTTGTCCTGATCGGACGCAAGCGCGCTGGTGAAGCGGCCGGCCTGCAGCGTCTGTCGCCCCGACCCTCGACCGCCCGCGCCGACCAATGGGTTGAGCTCATCGTGGAATTCGTCAACGGGCGCCCGCAGGGCAGCCTGGACGTATCTGCGCTGGAGCGGGCCACCCAGGCAAACGCGGCTGCAACGTCGAGCCTGGAAGCGCGCACCCTGGCCACCGAGAACAGCGTCACCTCGTTGGGTCAGTCGCTCACCAGCGTCAATGCTCGGATCGACGGCATCGGCGGTGACAATCTGGCACCCAACAGCAGCTATGAGACCTCGCCGAGCGACACCTCAGACCCCACCGGATGGGTGCGCGAAACGAACATGGCCAACGTCGTGCTCAAGTACATTCCATCGCCGTTGTCTGGTGGAGGTCGCGCGATCCGTTTGGAAGCGAACGCAACTGCAGTAGGGCAGTATCTTGGCCTCGCTACTCGCAATGACAACGGGTGGCTCCAGGTTCGGCCCCGAACCCCTTACGTCTTGAGCAGCTACGTCCGCGCCACTGCTGGAACCGGGCTGCGCATGTACGTCCAATGGCGTAACGCTGCCGGTGTCATCAAGGCAACGAGCACCATGCCCAACGTCGTTGCGACTGCTCAGTGGCAGCGGCTGGTGTTTCAGGTGGACACCATGGTTGACGATATCGTGGAGGCTCGGCTGTTCGTAGGTCGAATGCACGCGACGGCCGTCCAGGGCGTTGCCATTGAGCTAGATAACGCGCTGTTCCAGGAAGGCACCGCAGCAACCGGCTGGGTGCCCAGCGGCAAGGAAACGGCAGCGGCGGCAGCGGCAAACTCTGCGGCGACGGCTGGCCTCACTTCGACCGTGACCCAGCAGGGGCAGCAGCTCACCGCACTGGGCCAGTCCGTGACAGGCGTCCAGGCCGAGATTGCAGGAAAGGCCAGCTCCTCCGCCGTCCAGACGCTTGAGGCGAAGGTCAAGAACCAGAACGGCGCCGGAAACCTTCTTGGGAACACCCAGTTCACTGGTGGGCCTGGCACGGTGGGCTGGCCGAACATGTGGTCGCCCGATGGAGCGACTGGCACACAGAAATATTTCGCTCCAGGTGTCGGAATTTCCGGCGGCGTTGACCCCGGCGTCCCCTACGGAATGAGGGCACTCATCGTAGCGGGCACCACCGCCGCCAGCGGCACGGTGTTCGTTTGGCCGGCGAGCGATGCCCCCGTCGAGGCGGGAAAGACCTACGCGCTTTCCGTCTACGCATCGGGGCATCGCGCACGGCTTATTCTCGAATTCTTAGATGCTAACGGCGTCCAGGTTGGCTCCGTGGGCTCACCTGCCACTGACTTGGCCGGTGGCGGGAACACCATCGCCCTGTATAGCCGCCTTTGGGTGAAGGCGGTTGCTCCGGCTAACGCAGTAAGGGCTCGCAGCATTCTCGTAAGCCATCACCTCAGCACCGCTCATTGGTTCGTCCGATGGCTCCGGCCAATGCTATCGATGGTGGACAAGGATGCGACCGAGCCACCTGAGTGGTCCGCAGGCGGCGCGGAGAGCAGTGCCAGGTTTGGCATCGCGCTCGATGTGGACGGCAACATGGCCGGTTTGGAAATGGAGGCGAACGGTGACCGCAGCGAGATGCGCATTCTGTCCAAGATCCTGCGCATCATCAGTCCCGGCGCGCCTGACGGCATGGAGCTGCAGGACGGCTATCTGCGCGTGTGGCGCGGCAACGTCCAGCGCATCATCGGCAACGGTTTCGGGCCCGATGGATTGATTGACTACTTTGGCCCGAACGTCGGCGCCGCCGGTGCGACCAAGCGAAACGCAACCGTGTGGATGGACGTGAATGGTGGCGCGTACTGGGGCGGCGCGATTGCGGCAGGCATCCGCCGTAATGCGGCACAGTCAACAACCACGCAGACCATTGGGGTCTCTATCGTCGTTGGCCCGTTCAGCACCAGCGGCCGAAACAAGAACGTCGTTGTCAGCTATCAGCGAAGAGTAGTTCGAACCAACAGCCGAATGGACCGCCAGGGCTTCGTCGCAGGCGGAAACAGGAACGCCTGTGCGGTGAATGTCTACAGGAAGCTGGGCAACAACGCAGAGCAGTTCTGGACGAGTTTTGAAGCCAGTGGCGGCGTGTCTATTACGAACGAGTTTGATGGCCCCGATATGGCGATTTCGTTCTGGTCTGGATCGGTGACGTTGAACGATAGCGAAGGCACGCAGGATCGCACCTATCGTGCAGAGATCGTTGGGTTCAGCGAACAGGACGTTAGCCATCAGACTGGAAGTTTCACCGGCCTGGACATCACCGCCAGCCTTTCCATCGTCTCCATTGAGGAGTGACCCGCTCCAGCGGCCGGGCAATGCCGCTCACCCAATAAGAGGAAACACCCATGCGCTTTGATGCTCGCCTGTACCTTCGCACCGAGTCTGCTGACCAGCCCGGCGTGACTCTGCAGTTCCGTCCAGTCAGTCAGCCGAACATGCCCCAGATCAATCTCACGGTCGATACGGCCGACGCCGCCGCGCTGAAGGTTGGTGCTGTCTACCGCTTTGAGGCAACTGAAATCACCCAGGAGGGTTGACCAGTCGTGCGTACCTTTGGCCGTTGGGCGGCGTCTCCGCTCGGTGCTGGTCTGCTGGTAGAGGATGGCGGATTGACCGTAGCCTCACCGGGGGCGGTTGTTCTTGCTCGCATCGCCAGGAGCACCTTTCCGCTTGCCGGTCCTGCCGGCGCTGAGTTCATGCTGTGGGGTGATGATCCTCTCACTGCGATCATCGGCCTCTGCAATGCCGCAGCGCCGTTGTCATCCGAATTGGGCGCATCCAACGGGGTGGGTTGGAAGCTGCACACCGGCCAAGTGGTTCGCAACGGCACGGTAATTGCCAGCGGCCTGCCAATTCCCGCCAAGGGAGAAGCGCTGGGCGTGCGCGTGCTGCCTGGCACACCCGCGCAGGCTCAGTTCTATCGTGATGGCCAGCAGGTGGCCAGCGTTGATGTCTCAGCGGGTGGCCCGTACTACTTCGCCGTGTCCATCGCCGCTACGAAAGCGCGCGGCCTGCGCTGTGTCGTGAACGCTGGCCAGTGGCAGGGGCTCAGTCCGGCAGCACTGGCGGGATGGGCCCAGGCTGCCGATCCGATCCCCACAATCCGGGTCGCAAGTGAGGACTACATGAGCGCGGCCAGCGACTCGCCAGCGAACACCGCGTTCGCTGGGATCATCGCTACCGAGGGCCTGAGCACAATCAGTGCAGTTTCGTTCTGGATGTGGGGCAACGAGTCGCGTGCCGGCAGCGCCCAGGTCCGCGTGCAGGACGCCGCAGGGATGCTGGATGCCGCTGCGCTGTCCGCTATTCGTGACGTGCCAGTTGCGGTGCGCCAGGTCGAGCAAGGCCAGTCGATGGCCGGTGCGGTGCCAGTCGCCCGCTATGTGCTAGATCGAATCGAGGTCGAAGACGACAGTTACAAGCGCCTGACGTTCAAGGACGCGCACAGTGACCTGGATGAGCCGCTGAGCAGGGCCGTATTTCTCCCGACCCATGGCGAGAGCATTGCCTGGCAGCCGCAGCCCGTGGTGATCGGGCTGGTGCGAAGCGTGCCGACCACGGCGGTAAACAGTGATGGTTCGCTGCAATGGATCTGCGATTCGCGCCTGCAATCAGTGATGAGTGTCCGTGACCGCGCAGTGGAGCTGGTTGCCGGCACCGCGTACAGCCTGGTTGCTGGTGGACAGCAGCTCTCTCTGCAGTCGCCACCTCTCGGGCCGCTGACGGCTGACGTTTCGACCATCGGAGCCGACCGGCCGGCAACGCTTCAGCAGGCGCTTTCCGACGTGTTCGGCCGTATCGGGAAGGCTGCATGGCAGAGTGCCGACGCCCTGGCCATCGATCAGGCTACGGGCTATGCCGGGGTGGGCTACTTTGCGGACGGCAACAGCACGCCGCGCGAGGCCTTGGCTGCGATCCTGGGCAGCTACTGCGCCGACTGGTGGCAGGATGGGGATGGCGTGCTGCGCCTGGCGCGATTGATCGACCCTGAGAGCGTTGCAGATGCGAGCCTGGCATTCGAGCTCGACCTGGTCGAGCTCGCCGCTCCGCTGGTTGTGATGCCGGACCTTGCCCCCGGGCTTACCCGACGCATGGGCTATCGGCCCAACGCGATAGTCCTGGCTGACGGCGATATGGCCACCGGCCTGGACCAGGTGCCGCCCAGCATCCGCAAGGAACTGTCCGCCAGCCACCGTGGCCAGGTTTACGCCACCGGGGATCTGCCTGCCTGCTACCAGCACGCGGAGGCCGCGCCAGCGGTGGAGTCATGCTTCGATAGCCGCGCTGACGCTCAGGCGGAGATTGACCGCGTCGTGAAGCTCTACGCAGTGCCCCGCAACTTCTATGCCGGCCGGATGACGGCGCGGCCTGACCTGCAGCTGCGGCCGGGCCAAGTCGGGCGCATCCGCTACCCGCGCTACGGCCTCACAGCCGGTCGAAAGGTGATCGTCACGGCGGTGACCAGCAACCCCATCACTGGCGAACAGACCCTTAAATTTTGGGGCGCATAAGGACTGCCACATGCTTATCGGATTCTCCCCTGCGGGCGTGACCGCTGCCGTTGATGGCGCCACTGCCGCAAACCCTGCCGCCTTGGCCGATGGGCGGCCCACAAGCATCGCTCGGCTCAGCGGTGGTACGTCGGCCGTCCGGCTGCGGTTGACCTGGCCAGCGGCCGCTGGTGTCCGTGTCGTTGGCATGCTCGGCTTGTCCTGCCCGGTCGGCACCTCCCTCAAGCTCACCGGGCGCAAGGCTGGTGATGCTACGTATGGCCAAGCCCTCGGTGGCACCTCGCTCACGCAAAAGGTGGTCGAGCTGGTGGACGGCAGCCGCGCGGCCTGGTGGGTGCTTCCAGCGGGTACTGTGGCCCTCATGGGTATCCAGGTGGAGATTGGGGTAGCGGGCCTGGACGTGGGCGAGCTGTTCGCCCACCAGGCGGTAGACCTACCCATTGAGCCCGGCTCAGAGACTGAGCGCATCGATCCAAGCATCGTGGAGCGCACCCTGGGCGCAGGCGTCAACGTGGTGGCGCGGCGCACCTATCGGCGTCTCCGCTTTACCCCTCAGACCGACCGCCTGCAGGTCGCTCGCCAGGGCGGCCTGGGGGGCGGGATGGACTGGGAGCGACTGGCGATGGCGGCTGCGGGTGGAGCGCGGATGTCGCTGGTGCCGCGCTGGGGAAAGGATGGCGCCCTGGACACGGAGGAGCTCCATCGGACGGCACTGTATGGCACGGTGGTGGCCGGGTCCGCTGGGCACGCTGGCGGCAACCAGTTCCGCAGCGGCGGGTGGGTCGCCGATGAGCTCCCCCCGATTTGAGCCCCGCTTGAGGCGGGGTTCTAACCCCGTATGAGGGGATGTCGAATGGTCAGGGAAAGGGGGCTCACAGGGTCAATTCAGCCCTGATCGGCCGGAGCTGGGGATTCTGCAAACCCCGTGTCCCGATTTCGCAGAGGGACTGTCCGCTTACATTCGTGCCGAAGGCCCTCATGCGCGCGTGATACACAGCGTGACGTTCGATCGATGTGATAATCATTCGCGTTTAAGGTAGACTGCGGTCCCTTGTGAACCGGCGGCCCTGGGCCGCTTCTGCCGCCGCTGATGAAGCATTTCGTCCCGCCTTCGCGCCGTGGTCCACTGGCCCGCGGCCTGGTCGCCTTGATGATGGGTCTGCTCCTGGCCACCCCGTACGCCCATGCGCAGCAGCGCAATCCGCTGCAGAAGATCGGCCACACCGTGCTCGACGAGCCGGCGGTCAGTTATCGCTTCGAGCATTTCGTGGTGGACAGTCCAGACCAGCAACGCCGCTGGCGGGTGAATGTGGCGATCCCGGCCAAGGCCAGCAAGGCGCCGCTGCCGGTGCTGTACGCGCTGGATGGCAATGCCGTGGCGATGGTGCTGGATCAGCCGTTGCTGGCCGAGCTGGCGGCACGCAAGGCGCCACCGGTACTGGTGCTGATCGGCTACGACAACGACCTGCGCATCGATTCGAAGGCGCGCACCCGCGACTACACCGCGTGGATCGACCGTGCCGACGACGAGAGCGGCACAACCCAGGCCGTCGGCGGTGGTGCCGCCGCTTTCCTCGACGTGATCGAACGCCGCATCAAGCCGGAGGTCGAGCGTCGCGCACGCATCGATACGGAGCAACAAGCGCTGTGGGGTCACTCGCTGGGCGGGTTGTTCGTGCTCAACGCGCTGTACACGCGTCCCGCCGCCTTCCAGTCCTATCTGGCGGCCAGCCCGTCGCTGTGGTGGAGCCAGGGCGCGGCGCTGGGTGATCCGGAACAGCAGTTCGTGCAGAACGTGCATGGCCAGCCGGCAAAGCTCTGGCTGATGCTGGGCGGTGCCGAGCGTGTCGGTGATCGCGGCAAGCGCGACATGAACAATCCGCGCGTGGTCGCGCACCTGCGCCGCATCGGTGGCGCCACCCCGGATGCGGCGATGCAGCTGTCCGAGCGGTTGGCCAAGGTGCCGGGCATGCGCGTGCAGTATCGCGAGTTCCCCGGCCTCGGCCACGGCCCGATGCTGCCTGCGTCGTTCCATGCCGCGTTACATGAACTGTACGGCGTGACCGACCGCAGCGCCGGTGACGGCGCGCCCAATGGCGGGGACAGCGCCGCCGAATGAATGCCTTCGCGCGCCATGCCGTGCGACCCCACTACCCAGGCGAGGCTGCCGGCGTGCAGCGGCCCAGGCAACCGATGAATCCCGCGTCACGTGGCGCGGCCTACGTGTGCAAGGAGCCTTCCATGTCGTTCCGTCCGTCTTTCCGTCTCACCTCTCTCGCCGCTGGCCTGTTGCTGGCCGTGACCGCCACCGCACAGCCGGTGTTCGATCAGCCGGCCAACGCCACCTTCAAGGGCGAGGTCGTCTCGCGCGGTGAGAACGTGGTTCCCGGCAGCACTGCCGACGTGGTCGGTCGCGGTTTCGTGCCGGGCCAGAAAGTCAGCCTGCTGCGTGGCGACAGGGTGCTCAACACGCAGCCGCTGGTGGTCGATGCCGATGGCAACTTCAAGACCCAGCTGAGCATTCCGGCCGACGCGGTGCCGGGTACCCACCCGGTGGTGGTGCGCGCCAGCCAGCCGGCTGCAGCCACCGTGCTGAAGCTGCGCGTGTCGCCGCAGCTGCCGCTGTCCGGTCAGGCGCAGTTCGCCACCCAGTCCAACAAGCTGGTGCCGGGCCTGTACCAGTCCGCCTACAGCGCCGCCAGCAATGCGG
The DNA here is from genome assembly GCF_056486185.1 of Stenotrophomonas sp. 28608_Sma. Lineage (NCBI taxonomy): Bacteria > Pseudomonadati > Pseudomonadota > Gammaproteobacteria > Lysobacterales > Lysobacteraceae > Stenotrophomonas > Stenotrophomonas sp. 28608_Sma. The sequence continues at coordinate 2,438,173 of NZ_CM151308.1, forward strand.
TGTTCGTGACATCGGCCGTGGGTCGCCCGCCGGTGACCCAGTCGCAGCTGCTGAAGCTGGACCCGAAGTCGCTGAAAGTGACCAAGGCGATCACCCCGGCGCAGGTGCCGGGCAGCACCAATGGTGCGGTGTACGCGGTCTACGGCGTTGGCGTGGATGACACCAACGGCAACGTGTGGGTCACCAACACCCGCCAGAACTCGATCGCGGTCTACCGCCAGAAGGACCTGTCGCTGGTCCACCAGTTCCCGGTCGATGCCGTGCCGCACGCGCGCGACGTGGTGGTTGATGGCACCCACGGCAAGGTGTTCGCCTCGGCCACGGGCGAGGACCACCTGTCGGTGTTCGATGCCAGGACCTTCAAGGAACTGCCGGCAGTGACGCTGGAATCCGGCGTGGACGACGGCAAGTTCACCCCGATGAGTCTGGTGCTGGACGAGAAGGGCGGCAAGCTGTTCACCGTCAGCATCGGCACCCCGGAAGCGGCGGTGATCGACGTGGCCAGCGGCAAGGTCGAGAAGGTCATTGACCTGGGCAATTCGATCAGCGCCTCGGGCGTGGCCTTCGACGCAGCGCGCAACCGCCTGTACGTGGCCTCGCAGGGCACCGACAACCTGCTGATCGTCGATGTGGCCGCCGGCAAGGTGCTGCACGATGTGCCGGTCGGCGCCGGTGCGCTGAACGTCGCCTTCGATGATGCCTCCGGCCTGGCCTACGTCAGCAACCGTGGCGCTGGCACGGTCACCGTGGTGAACGGTGACGGCAAGGTGGTCGCCAACCTCGACGGCGGCACGCTGCCGAACCACGTCCGTGCCGATGGCAAGGGCAACGTGTTCGCGGTGAACAAGTCGCGCGGTGCTGAAGATCCGAAGGGTGACCGCATCACCCGCATCACCCCGAAGCAGTAAGTCACACGGCGGGGCGGCGTGCGCGTCGCCCCGCCAGCAAGGAGAACAAGCATGAACATCGCGTCCCGTCTGCGCCTGTGTGCGCTTCCATTGGCTGTCTCGCTGGCACTGGCTGCCTGTGGCGGTTCATCGACGCCCTCGGACACTGGCAAGCTGGCTGAGCCTGCCGCCGCGACCGCGGCTGGCGAAGCCGCGTTGCCGGCTGGCTGGCAGCGCGTGGCCGGCACCGATATGCCGGCCGTGCGCGATCAGAAGGCTGTGCTGCCGGCCCAGGTGCATTCCGATGACGGCGCCGACGTCGAGGTGGCCGATACCAGCCGCATCATTGCCGGTGGTGACGACGTGATCGCGGTGATCGAGGCGCTCGGACTGGACAAGCAGGTGTTCGCCGCGCCGACCAACACCACCACCGGGGCCGGCCTGGCCGCGCCGCACCAGTTCCTGTTCAACCGCACCACCGGCGTGGAGGGCGTGCTGAGCCTGCAGGGCTCGCTGTTCCTCGGCAACAGTCTGCGCCGCCACACCGAACTGGCGAAGAAGCTGCGTGAGGTGGGTGAACCGGCGGTGGTCATCGATGACCTGCAGCCGGCGCCGGACAAGGTTCGCAAGGTCGCCGCCGCACTAGGGCTGGCCGAGGCAGGGCAGGCACTTGCCACACAGGTGCAGCGTCAGCTCGACGAGGCTGCAGCGATTGGCAAGGGGTTGGGCCATGCGCCACGAGTGATCCACGTCTCGGCCACCGGCGCCGGTGGCTCACCCACCGTTGCGGGTGCCGACAGTGCGTCGGCGCAGCTGATCGCACTGGCCGGTGGCGTCAACATCGGCACCGAAGCGGGAGTGAAGAACTACTCGCAGCTGAGCAATGAGGGCGTGGTCGCGGCGGCACCGGAAGTGATCCTGGTGACCGAGCATGACCTGCAGCTGTTCGGCGGTGCCGAGGGCCTGTGGAAGGCGTACCCGACGCTGAAGCAGACCCCGGCCGGGCAGGCCAATCGGGTCTGGGTGATGCCGGATGTGCAGCTGAAGTACACCAGTGTCGGTTCCGGTGCTGGTGCGCTGGCGCTGGCCAAGGCCCTTGCGGCGTTGCCGAAGGCATGAGTCCGGCGGATCGGCGCCGCCGTCGCGGGCGGACGATGTTGCTGGTGGCGTTGCTGGCACTGCTGGGGGCAGTGCTGGCCTCGTTCGCCGTGGGTCCGTTGCGGTTGCCGCCGCTGGAGGTAATGCAGGCGCTGGCAGTGAAGCTGGGGCTGCTCGACCCGCAGGCGGTCAGCAGCCGTGATCTGGCGGTGGTGTGGCAGTTGCGTATTCCGCGTGCCCTGTTGGGCGCGATGGTCGGTGCGTCGCTGGCGATGGCCGGTGCCAGCCTGCAGGGACTGTTCGGCAATCCGCTGGCCGATCCCGGCATTGTCGGTGTCAGCCAAGGTGCCGCACTGGGTGCAGTTGCCGCCATCGTGCTGGGTGCTGCGGGCGCGGCCGGTTGGCTGGTGCCGGTGGCCGCGTTCGCTGGCGGCGCACTGGCCATCGGCCTGACCTACGCGTTGGCCCGGCCCGGCAAGGGTACGGGCAACGCCACGCTGCTGCTGGTCGGCATCGCGATGGCGGCGTTCTGCTCGGCGTTGATCGGTTTCCTTACATATATCGCCAGCGAGAGCGAGCTGCAGTCGCTGGTGTTCTGGCAGATGGGCTCGCTGGCGCGCGCCAACTGGGCCGATGTGGCGGCCGTGGTGCCGTTGTTTGCCATCGGCGTGTTTGCGTTGCAGCGGTTGGCCACGCCGCTGGACATGCTGGCGCTGGGCGAGCGCCAGGCACAGCACCTCGGGCTGGATGTGACCCGCACGCGGCGTCGTCTGGTGGCGTTCAGTGCGCTGCTGGTGGGCGCAGCGGTGGCGTTTGCCGGTTCGATCAGTTTCGTCGGCCTGGTGGTGCCGCACGTAGCGCGCCTGCTGGTCGGTCCGGGCCATCGCTGGCTGCTGCCGTTGTCCGGCCTGCTGGGCGCACTGCTGATCGTGGTGGCCGACACCGCGGCTCGCACGCTCGATCCCCCGGCGGAGATTCCGCTGGGCCTGTTTTCGGCCGCACTGGGCGCACCGTTCTTCCTCTGGCTGGTGCTGCAGCAGCGCCGCAAGGCCGCGCCATGAGCGTGCTGCTGAAGCTGCATGAGGTGGTGGTACGCCGCCAGCAGCGCGAGATCCTGCACGGCATCTCGCTGGCGTTCGAACCGGGTACGGTCACCGCACTGGTTGGCCCGAATGGCGCGGGCAAGTCCACGTTGCTGGCTGTGGCGGCAGGTGACCTGCGTGCCGACGCTGGCGAAGTAAGCCTACTCGGCAAGCCGTTGGCCGGTTACAAGGCCGGGCTGCTGGCGCGCGAGCGCGCGGTGATGCCGCAGGAGCATGGCGTGCGCTTCGCCTTCAGTGTGGAAGAAGTGGTGGCGATGGGGCGGCTTCCGCATCCGCCGGATCCAGCCGTGGATGACGCCCAGGTGGAAGCGGCAATCGATGCCGCTGAACTGCAGGCGCTGCGCCTGCGCGAGGTGCAGCAGCTGTCGGGCGGTGAATCGGCACGGACCACGTTCGCGCGCGTGCTGGCGCAGGACACGCCGCTGCTGCTGCTGGATGAGCCAACCGCAGCGCTGGATCTGCGCCACCAGGAACGCACGCTGCGCAGTGTGCGCGCCTGTGCCGAAGCCGGTGCGTGCGTGATCGTGGTGCTGCACGACCTCAATCTGGCTGCGGGCTATGCTGACCGCATCGTGCTGCTGGAGCAGGGCAGGGTGGCAGCCGATGGCACACCGTTGCAGGTGCTCACCGAAGACAACCTGCAGCGGGTCTACCAGCAGGATGTGGTGGTGCTGGAGCACCCAAGGCGTGGGGTGCCACTGGTGGTGGTGACCTGATATCAGGGTGATGTCGTAAATAGCCGCGTCTTTGACAATACCCTGAGCTGCTTTCCGCTGATTCTCCGCCCTGCCACCGGGGAAGCTGGTGTGTTGGGCCTTGGGGTGGCAGGAGCTGCGCTGGCTGCGCCCTCCCTTCAGGTACGAGCGCTGCTAGTTGATTATTGCTTTGATGTTTCGGGCTGACTGACCATTGGGCATTCCGGAGCGGGGAAGTCCATATGTTCACCTTTGGTCGCGAGCATGAAATCAAATGCGCGATTAGCAGACACCACAAGGATGATGAGCTCCAGATGGTGCTTGCCATCGTCAGCGCCATTCACGATTTGAAGGACGGCATCGTTCCGATCGAGAGCGCAGTGAATGCGATTCGCAAGGGACTTGTGGACGGCGCCTCGGGGACATGGGAGGCATCTGGCAGCTGGCTTTGCAAGCTGAATGATGCGTATCCAACTACAGAGTGCGTCTGGTTTGAACTGGCATCGCACTCCACGGCCAAGGTGAGATTCCGAGTGGCTTGCCACATGCTTTGGATCTCAGAGGAGCTTGCCGCGAGGTTGTATCCGATACTCGCAAGAGATAGGAGCCGCCGCGTCAGGGAGCAGGCGCAAGGAAACTGGGACTACCTGCAGTACCCGGGAAAGTACGGTGGGGATTCATAGCCCCTATCTGGGGGGGGGGGCCAAACTCCAAGCAGTAGATCCTACTGGTCCGTTCCATGCGCAAGGGAGGACCCGATGAGCACTTGCTGGAATTGCTTGTCCTTTCCCGCGCATCTCAGAAAAGTTGCATGGCACTGGAGTGCTTCCGGTGGGATCGTGCTGGGAGACATGCACTGCTCCGAAAACAGTATGAATCGCGCGCACTACATCTCACTGCTCATCAGCCTTCTGGTGTTGCCCAGCTGTGCTCCTGGGCCTGGAAGTGCTGCGGAAATGCGATACATCTGCAACAGCCGCTTGGAGGGAGAAAGCGATCGCTGTGCAGATGAGGCTTTGGCAGCTCTGCAGCGCATTGTTGCCGTGCGTGAAAAGCGATTCGAGCGTAGGGATGACTGCTCTGCCATCTCCAGCCGGAGCGAGAGCGTGGGAATTTCGTTCTTTTCCCAGGTGTTGCGTCCGCTGGAATATCCGCCAGAGAAGCGCTCTGGCGGTGTGGCGCGCTTGCGGATGCACGTGGATGCCTCGGGTCTGCTTCAGTCCGTTGAGGTTGTTCAGTCAAGCGGTGATCCTGCACAGGATGCTGTTGCCATCGAGCATGCATGGGGATGGTGCTACGTCCCTGCGCAGCGCGCTGGAAAAGACGTCGGCGGCACAGTTGAGGAGACTTTCCCCTTTGACATCGAAGCGCCATAGTCCCGGTGGCCTCGATCGTGCCCGGTATCATGTTGGACTTTCCGCCATCAAAGGAATGACCCCATGCGATTCAAACTCCCGCGCTTTGCACTTCTTGTTTCGTGTGTTGCCACGACGTGCGCGGCCCACGCCGCGTCCGCATCCTCGGTCTCCCTGATCAAGGCCGCCGAGCAGGCCTCGCTGATCGAGAGCCGGTATTCCGCCGGCGGGGGCGCTCCGGTGGTTCCGGTGACGACCCGCTATTTCGCCAGTGATGAAGTGCTCATCAGCTGGGATGACCAGCAGGTGCTGATTCTGTGCAGGGAGGCGGTGTACCTGCAGATTCCTGCCGGCAAGGCAGGTGACGTTGCGCTGGCCGCTGAGCAGCGGCAGATGATTGCCTATCAGGCAATGATGTCCGGCCTGGGTTCGCTTGCGACCGTGGCCGAAGCGGCGGGGGATTCGGTGGTGGTGGCAGACGACGGTAGCGAGACCCGTCGCGCAGGTGAAAGCAGCTGGGCCTACGGGGTGGAACGCCATGACGTCACTACCCAGCGCATGGCCGATGGCGCGCTGCGGATCCGGGCGCGCAAGACCGAGACCGTGAACAAGGCCAAGCCTGCGGAGCCGGACGACATGTTCAGTACCGAAGACGACCAGGCGGCGCGACTGTCGGAGCTGGCGCCGGTCGGCAGCTGGACCGAGGTGGTGGTCCATGGCGGCCCGCGCCAGGCGCAGGTGGATCCGGCGATGTCGTTGAAGGGATGGATCTCGATGGGGGACGACCAGGCTGCGACCGTGGCTGAGGCGCGCAAGCTGCATGAGTGCAAGTGAGCTGAGCTGGGGTCAGGGCCCTTTGCCCGTGGCAAAGGGATCCGACCCCGAGACCCGTCGGCCTCATTGTTCTATTAATGTGCGCAATATTCACTTGCGCGCCAGATTGGCAGGTCTAGAATGCGCCCCATGAACCGGATGCCGCTCCTGAAGTTTTTCACCCTGACCCGCGCAAGCGCGGAACGGGCGTGTCTGCCTGGAGCCCCACGAGGCCGTTGAATCGGCCATCGCTGGACCTTCGACAGAGCGCCCTCCGGGGCGCTCTTTTCGTTTTCGTTTCTTGTGAGTCGACTAACAGTCGACTCTACCCAGTCGACCCTACCCAGTACCCAAGGAGAACGTGCCATGCACCAGATCGCCGAGACCGAACGCTAGCCGCGCACCCTGTCGCCAACCGGGGTGCGCGGCCCCCGAAGTTGGCTTTGCAGGAACCTTTCTCATGAACACCCAAGTCCTTTCCCGCCGTCGCAACCTCGGCATCATTGCCCACATCGACGCCGGCAAGACCACGCTGACCGAACGCCTGCTATGGAAAAGCGGCGAGATCCATCGCGTCGGCGAAGTGCACGATGGCAACGCGACCACCGATTTCTCGGCGATCGAACGCGAACGTGGCATCACCATCGGCGCTGCCGCCGTACAGGCGCAGTGGGCGCCACGCGACCTGCCGCCGCATCGGCTGACCCTGATCGACACTCCCGGCCACATCGACTTCGCCATTGAAGTCGAGCGTTCGCTGCGCGTGCTCGACGGCGCCGTGGCCGTGTTCTCGGCGGTGGACGGCGTGCAGCCGCAGTCGGAGACGGTGTGGCGCCAGGCGCGTCGCCATCGCGTGCCGCTGATCGCCTTCGTCAACAAGATGGATCGCGTCGGCGCCTCGTTCGAGCGCGTGCTGGAGCAGCTGCAGGACAAGCTGAGGGCGCGGCCGTGGGCGCTCGGTGTGCCACTGGGCAGCGAAAGCGACTTCAACGGCTGGGTCGACCTGGTCGATGAGCGCGTGCTGCACTGGCAGGATGGTGCCGTAACCACGGTGACCCCGTGGGACGACGCGGCGCGCACCCTGTGGCAGCCGCAACGCGACGCACTGGTCGAGGCCGTGGCCGACCACGACGAACTGCTGGCTGATGCCTGGCTGGAAGGTCGCGCGATCGATGCCGAACAGCTGCGCGCGGCGATCCGACGGGCGACGCTGGCCGGTGCGGGCGTGCCGGTATTGGCCGGTGCGGCCTTCAAGGACAAGGGCATCGAGACGCTGCTGGATGCGGTGGTCGATTACCTGCCGTCGCCGCTGGATCGGCCTGCCGTGACCGCCGAAAGCGAGAGCGGCGAGGTGGTGCTGCCGCCGGATCCGGACGGTCCGTTGGCCGGTCTGCTGTTCAAGATCACTCACCAGCAGCACGGCGCATTGAGCTTCGTGCGGCTGTACTCGGGCACCTTGAAGGTCGGTGATGCCGTGGCCAGTTCGCAGCATCCGCAGGGTCGACGTGTCAGTCGCCTGGTGCGGGTGCAGGCCGACCAGACCCACGACATCGAACAGGCCGTGGCCGGCGATATCGTGGCGGTGCTGGGCTGGAAGGATGCGGTCAGCGGTGAAACGCTGAGCGGCCGTGCGCAGCCGCTACGCCTGGAGAACATCCAGGCACAGGCGCCGGTGCTGGCCTGGCGGCTGGAGCCGGCGCGTGCGGCCGACCTGATCCGGATGGCGCAGGGCCTGGCCAGCCTGGCCCAGGAAGATCCCTCGTTCCGCGTCGAAACCGATCGCGACACGGCGGAGACCCTGGTCTGGGGCATGGGCGAGCTGCACCTGGAGGTGATGGTCGAGCGCCTGCGCAGCGAGTGGAAGGTCGAGGTGGGCGTAGGTTCGCCGCGCGTGGCCTATCAGGAGACACCGCTGCGTGCGATGAACGGCGTCGTCGGACGACTGGTCAAGCAGACCGGTGGCCAGGGCCAGTTCGCGCACGTGGTGCTGGATGTATCGCCGCGCGAGGACGACCAGGTGGTGTTCAACGACCGCATTGTCGGTGGCGTGGTGCCGCGCAGCTTCATCGCCGCGGTAGAGAAGGGCGTGCGTGCCGCGCTGTCGGAAGGTCCGCAGGGCCATCCGGTGGTCGGTATCGAGGTCAGTCTTGTCGATGGCCAGACCCATGCCAAGGACTCGTCGGAGATGGCGTTCCACCGTGCCGGTGCCGAGGCGATCAAGGCGGCGCTGGTGGAGGGCGGGACGCAGCTGCTGGAGCCGGTGATGGCGGTGACGGTGCATTCCCCGTCAGCGTCGGTGGGTGATGTGGTGGGCGATCTCAACCGTCGCCATGGTCGCATTGCCCGCATCGAGGACCAGGACGGTCGCGCCGAGGTCAGCGGCTTTGCGCCGCTGGCGCAGCTGGTGGGTTACACCACATCACTGCGTTCGCTCAGCCAGGGGCGGGCCAGCAGTGAGGCGCACCTGCATGGTTACGAGCCGGTACGCGCTGCATGAGGAAAGGTGAGGGAGCCCGTTCGCGGGCTCCCTTTTTTTGTCGTCGGGAACGCCCATCCACGCATGGCGTGGATCTACCGGGTGATCGGGTTGCAGGCCCTGCAGTAGATCCACGCCATGCGTGGATGAATTCGCATCGACACCGGGATAATGCACTGCATCGCAACAAAACTGCAGAAAAAGCTGGATTAAAGTGATGCCTCACGATAAATTGCGCACCCCCCGTTGCTCGCCGCCGCCCGCACCCCTCTCATGCGTGATGACAAAGACCCCGGAACCCTGGAGCTGACCCTGCCGCGAAAGCGCGGTCGTCCGCCCAAGTTCGGGTACGCAATGAGTGACGCGCAGCGCGCAGCGCGCTACCGCGCGCGCCGGGCCGGGCAGGCCAACCACGCCGATGTGCGCTCCTGCTCGGACATGGTGCTGCTGGACAAGATCCGCGCTGCGGTGAGCGCGCGCGACACCGAGCTGGCCGGGTTCCTGGTCCACGTCCTCTGGCAGCGCTACCCCCTGCAGTTGAAATAGGCCGTCGGTGGGGTGGCCGTTGTCATCGAGCTTGTTGATAATGCGGGATTCAGGTTGTTCCCGCTGGCGCGCCCGGGATGGCAGGCGCGCATGATCGAACGGTTCCCAAGATGACGACCACCAGCGACACCACCACCGAAGCGGCGCCGAGCAGCGCCCCCCTGTTCTACACCCGTCCGGTGCCGCTGCAGGCCGATGTGCATGCCGATCTGCGCATCCTGCCGGGCAGGCTCGAGTTTGCCGCCGGCAACAACGCCATTCCGCTGGTGCTGGGCGAGTTCTCGCTGGCCCTGCACCACTTCCCGATCCTGTTCGCCGGCCCGACCGCCGTGCCGATGGCAGCCGTGGGCGTGTCCGACCAGAACCTGTTCATCAAGGACGGCCTGTGGGAAGACGAGGCCTATATCCCGGCCTACCTGCGTCGCCACCCCTTCATCTTCATCGACACCGGTGCAGACAACGACTTCCTGCTGGGCATCGACGAAGAGAGCGCGCGCGTGGTCAAGGGCGGTGACGAAGGCCAGCCGCTGTTCGTCGATGGCAAGGCCACCGACATGGTGCAGCAGGCGTTGGAGTTCTGCGGCCAGTACACCCGCGAGCACGAACAGACCCAGGCCTTCTCCAAGGCGCTGATCGACAACGGCCTGCTGGTCGAGCGCAACGCCACCGTCCGCACTCCGGATGGCCGCGAGTTCAATCTCAACGGCTTCCTGGTGGTGGACGTCGAGAAGTTCGTAGCGCTGCCGGAAGCGACCGTGGTCGAGTGGCACCGCAGCGGCTGGCTGGCGCTGATCCACCAGCACCTGATGTCGCTGGGTCGCTTCAATGACCTGACCCGTCGCCAGGTCGAGCGCCTGGCGGCCTGATCAGGCCGATGGTGCGGCTTCCGCCTTGCGGGAGCCGTGCCACTGCTGCAATCCCCGCAGCAGTCGCCGCGCCTCGACCCAGTCAGGCGCGGCCTCATGCCCCAGTTCCCACAGGTCGGCCGCTGTGCCGGCCTGATCCGTTGCCCGGCACATCTGCAGCGTTCCCTGCAGCCGATGTGCATGATGGCGCAGTGTCGAGGTATCGGCGTCCTGCACGGCCTGTTCAATCCTGGCCAGCTCATGGGCAATGTCCGCAGCGTAATCCGGCTCGGCGCCAGGGGTGTCATCGGGCGCGGTGCCGTGCGCCGAGGGCGGCAGGTCCAGCGCCTGCAGCAGGCTCGCAACCTGCAGCGGCTTGACCAGGATGGCGTCGAAGCCGGCCCTTCGGCAGCGTGCCGCGTGCCGGCGCCCCATGCGGGCGGACAGGGCAATCACTCGCAGAGGTGCCTGTGCCTGCGCGCGCAGCTGCTGCGCCAGTGCATAGCCATCCGAGCCGCGAAGCCCGATATCCAGTACTACCGTGCCGCGCGGTCGTAGCGCATGCTCGGCCAATGCGGCGTCGGCATCGGCAACCGCGCGTACGTCGGCGCCCAGCCGACGCAGTTGCTCTGCGACGACATGCCGGCTGAGTGCATGATCTTCGACAAGGAGCAGGTCGATGCCGGTCAGTGGCGTCTGCTGCAGCGGCTCGATGGGCGGCTGATCGCCGTGAACGGCGCGGACCGGCAATCGCAGGGTGAAACGGCTGCCGCGCCCATGCACGCTGTGTGCGGTCAGGTTGCCGCCCATGGCAACGGCCAGTTCGTGCGCAATCGTCAGGCCCAGTCCGCTGCCGCCACGTCTCTGGCCATCCTCGTTCTGCTGGAATGGTCGGAACAGAAGCGCCAGTTGAGCGGGTGCGATGCCGATGCCGCTGTCGATCACATCCAGCAACAGCTCCCGGGGAGACAGGGCGGGTTGTAGTTGCAGGCGCACCTCGATACCGCCGACATCGGTGAATTTCAATGCATTGCCCAGCAGGTTGTCGACAATCTGACGCAGTCCATCAGCATCGAGCACAACCACTGGCGCTGGATCGGGCCCGCGATCCAACTGGAGTGACAGCCCTCTCCGCAGTGCCTCCGGCCGGATTGCTTCCAGTGCACGGGCACAGAGTTGGCCGACGTCGCAGGGCGTGGGATGCGGCCTGAAGCTGCCGCTGGCAAGGCGCGAGAACGCCAGCGAGCGATCGAGCAGCCTGCGCAGCGAGTGGCCGGCGGCAAGGGCAGCCGCGAGCAGTTCACGCTGCCCCTTGGGCAGGTGTGACTGGCTCAGCAGGTCGATCGAAGCCAGTACTGTCTGCGCGGAATTGCGCACTTCATGGCTGATCATTCCCGCCGCGCGCCCGAGGCGTTGTTCCGCGCGGCCGATTCGCCAGCGTAACGCCTGCCAGAGCACGGGCAGGCCGATGAGTGCCGCGGCCAGACACAGCAGCCAGAGCAGGAGCGGGGAACGCACCCGATCCAGTGCGCTCTCGATGGATGTGGGCAGCATCTGCTGCGCCCACAACTCCAGCAGGCCTGCGTGCTCTTCGAGGGTGATGGCGCGCAGCGCCTGATCGATGCGCGCCAGCAGCTGCTGGTCCTCCCGGCGGACAAGCAGGTGCAAATCGGTGGAGAATCCGCTGTCGAACGGGTGCAATTGCAGGTTTCCCGTGAAGTGCTGCCGGATCATCGAGTGCAGCGTTGCTTCCAGGCCGATCGCAGCATCGGCGTTGCCGCTTTCAACAGCGGCCAGGGCCGCATGGCGGTCGGGGAGATGCAGGAGGTGGATCCGGGGGTGGTGGATCGTCAGCCAGTCGGCATAGGGACCGCCTTCAACTACGGCCAGCAGCTGCGCCCTCACGCCGGTAATGTCACGGGGCGGGTGCTCGCCTTTACGCACAGCCAATACCGTCTTGCCGCCATGGAAGGCGCCGGAGGCCCTCAGGTCGGGACAGGGAAGCGGGTGATGCGAGGGGCTGCCCATGACCAGCACGAGGTCGGCCTCGTCCCGGCAGACGGCAGCGACCGCTGCGCTCGTGCTGGGGTAGTTGAGATCGCGGAAGCGCAGGCCGGAATGCCGAGCCACAAGCTTGGCATAGCCATGGGCGAGGGTGGGCAGTGCGCTTGAATCCGCCAGCGTTGGGGGGAGCGGTCGCAATGATGGCGCGGTGGCAACCCGCACTTCGCGGCCGGCGGACCATCTCCGCAACTGTGCATCCTCGGCCGATGCAGCCGGCAGCAGGATCAGGGCCAGCAACAACGTGCACGACGTGCGCAGACGGAGGCGAACGCGCCGCCTCATTGGATCTCCAGCTGCTGCCGCAGTGCATAGATCTCCGCATCATTGCGCAAACCGAGCTTGCGCAGGGCCGCGACCTTCTGGGTACTGACCGTCTTCACGCTGCGGTGGCGACGCAGCGCGATTTCCGAGACAGTCAGGCCGGCCAGGAGCAGATCCAGCACTTCGCGTTCATTGCGGCTGAGTTCCTCGCGGCACGCCGGGAACAGGCAATCGGCAGGGAGGCGGCACAGCCCCTGCGAGATGCGCACGATGGCATCAGACAGCATCTCCAGGGGCTCGGACTTGCTGACTACGCCGGAGATGCCGCTCGCCAGCAGGTGGTCGATGCGGGTGGATGGCGTCAGCGTGGCGAAGGCGAGCAGGGGAATATGTGGGAAGCACTCGCGCAGCAGCGGAACCAGCTCATCACTGCTGCGGTCGCCAGGCGCCAGGGTGAGATCGATGATGGCGACATCCACTGCCAACTGGCGCAGGCTGCCGATGAGCTCATCGCTGCGGGTGTGGCTGGCGACAATGCTGAAGCGGACGTCGTGGGACAGGTGCAGGGCGGTGCCGCGGCGGACGATTTCGTGATCGTCGAGGAGTGCCAGCCGCAGTCGGCGCGGTGCAGGATATCCATTCATGCGCAGGGAGGTGATCGGCGCCCGCAGGGCGTGGCGATCATTCTGGCGCCGCTGTCGCGTCGAGCATCGAACTTGTTGGAATTTTGCGATTATTCCTAAGAATCGATGCGTAAAGCCCATCAATTCAATGCCGCCGATTGATGAGGTGGATCGTCAGTACCCAATCAAGCGCTTCGGGGTACTTCGCTCGCGCTGCGCAGGTCGCGGGCCATTTCGCTGGTCGCAGCCCATCCGAGATCCGCATACAGTGGTTTCCCTTGGGTGGTAGCGTGCAGCACCGCGTAGGCCACCGCTCGTCCGGCGAATGCATGGTCGGCCAGTTTCATCAGTTGGCGGGCGATGCCGCGACGCCGATAGCCGGGCTCCACGTAGACATTGAGTACGTAGCCGCGCGTGTCCTGCTCTGGATGGGCGGGGTGGGGCGGCCAGTCGATCAGCATCAGGCCAATGCCTGCGATGGGTTGTCCATTGTCGGAAAGAACATGGCCGAAGTAGTCGCCTGACACCAGGCGCGGTTCGAGCCAGGTACGGAACGGGGCCGCCATCTGCTGAAGGATCTCTTCGCTCCGGCCGCTTTCACGGAACATCGCCTCTCGGTGAGCGCAGATGAGGTCGAGGTCGCACGGAAGGATCTGCCGGACTTCGAATCCATTCCAGGAGGTTGTGATGGCATCGTCCGCGGGGCTGTTCATCGATCGTGTATCCGTTCCGGCCTTGCTGGCCTGCCCAGCATCGTATCTGCAGGGCGCGTCGCGAGTGCACCACGTTGCAATGATTGATGATCGACTGATGCTCCAGGACGATCGACCCGGGCAGAAGGTGCCGCGTCATCGCACCGATTGCGGCACCCGCCTCAGCTTGCGGGTGTCGTAACCCATGGCCGCAATCCGCTCGACCGCCTGCTGGTAGTCACTGTCCGACACCTGCGGGGTGCGGGCCATGTACCAGACGTAATCGCGCTTGCTTCGTGCCACGATGGTCTGGCGGTAGCTTTCATCGAGCCAGGCGATCACGTACTCAGCCTGGATCGGCCAGATGAACTGCATGCCCCAGACCGCGCCGTTGCCTTCCTTCTCGACACGGCCGATGGGGTGCATGGACTTCTGTGGCGCTTCGAAGCTGCCTTTGCGGTACGTGAAGGTGGTCTGGATGCGTCCATCGGGGCGCAGGGCATAGCTCTCCACGGCGTCGAAGGCTTCGCGCTCAGGGCGCGACGGGATATGCGCGATCACGTACCAGTCGCCCATGAAGCGCGGCACATCCACCGACGGTGGACGCGGCAACGGGCGGGTGTCGCTGGAACTGCAGCCGGAACCGAACAGGCCGACCGCGATCAGGGGGAGCAGCGGAAACATGCGCATCGGGCACCTCAGCGGGGTCGGAACAGATAGTGGGCCACCAGCCACTGCTGGCCATGGTCGTAGCCGAACAGCTCGGCGCATGCCATCCAGAACATCCGCCAGCGCTGCCACCAGACCTTCGCTGCAGCCTGGCCATAGGTGGCGATCAACTCCGGCATCACCCGCTCGCGGGCCGCATCCTGGTTGGCCAGCCAGTGGTCGGCCGTGCGCTGGTAATGGGTGCCGTCCAGTAACCACCGTTGCTCCAGGCGCAGGTCGCGCTGGAAATGCAGCAGTGTGTCGGCCGCCGGCATCAGCCCGCCGGTAAAGAAGTGGCGACCCATCCAGTTGTCGCCGCCGTCTGTCTCGAACGGATACATCAGTGTGCGATGGGCGAAGATGTGCACGAACAGTGCACCGTCCGGTTTCAGCCACCGTGCGATGCCTGCCAGCAGGCGCTGGTAGTTGCGTACGTGCTCGAACATCTCCACCGAGATACAGCGGTCGAACCGGGCCGTCGGCAGGTCAAGCTGGTTGACGTCGCGGGTCATCACCTCGACGTTGCCCAGGCCGCGCGCCTGGCACTGCGCCCTGATGTACTGGCGTTGGCTGTGCGAGTTGGAGACGGCGGTGATATGCGCCTGCGGGTAACGTTCGGCCATCCACAGGGTCAATGAGCCCCAGCCGCAGCCCAGCTCAAGTATCTGCTGGCCATCGGCCAGTCCGGCGCGCTGGCCGTACAGTTCCAGCATGGCGTCCTCGGCCTGGTCCAGCGTTTCGCGCCCGGTGGCGTAGTAGCAGCTGCTGTACTTCAGCCGCTTGCCCAGGCAGGCCTGGAAGAATGCCGCGGGAACTTCGTAGTGCTGGCGGTTGGCCGCTTCGGTATGCAGCGCGAGTGGGCTGTCGGCCAGCTCGGCGATGCGCTGGCTGAAGCGTGCCGATTGGCCTTCGATGCCGCCTTCGCTTTCCTCATGCAGGCGTTGCGCGCACAAGCGGCGGATGCCCGCACGCAGCGCCGCATCGGGCACCAGCCCACGTTCGGCCCAGGCGATCAACCCGGTTTCCGCATCTTCGGCTGGGTTCAGTGACGGGATCGCGCTCATGCGGCATGCTCCTTGGAAGAACGGGGAAACCAGGGAAAGAACATCGGTGTACTGCACTGGTAGGCGCGATAGTCGTCGCCGCGGCTGCGCAGCGCCTGTTTCTCGGTGAATGGAATGCCGCTCAGATAGCGCAGGAACACGTACATCAGCAGCGGGCCGGCCCAGGCCAGCCACCACAGTGGCGAGCCGACCGCGAGCAGGACATAAGTGAACCAGTGCAGCCACTCGAAGAAGTAGTTGGGGTGGCGGGAATAGCGCCAGAGTCCGACGCGACAGGTGCGGCCCCTGTTCGCCGGGTCGGCGCGGAAACGCGCAAGCTGGCGGTCGGCCAGGCTTTCGCCGCCGACGCTCAGCAGCCAGACCAGCGCTGCGGCCACGATCCACAACGTCGTGCTTGTCTGCGGATTGTCAGCCACCGCGACGAAGGGCAGGGCGAACAGCACGACCAGCAGCGCCTGGGCCATGAAGAAGCCGAAGATCTTGCCTTGATGCCCTTGCCAGTGCTCGCGCAGATAACGGTAGCGGCCGTCTTCCTGTTCGTGGCGGACCCGGTGCCACAGGTGCAAGGCGAGTCGACTGCCCCACAGGCCACCGAGCACGCCGAGCGCCATCCGTGGCGCCGCCGCACCATCGCCGAGCCACGCCAGCAACAGGGCTGATGCGCCCACGCCCTTGGCCCAGAGCACATCGACCACGCCGATGTTGTCGTGGCGGCGCTGCCAGGCCCAACCCCAGCTCATCACAAATACGGCATACAGCAGGACCCACAACAGATTGATCATGACGGTGCTCCTGCCAAGGGCGGCGGGAGGGTGCGGGAGCCGCGACGAGCGGCCATGCACAGCAGCGAAAGCGCGATGCTCCAGCCCACACCCAGCACCAGCAGGCCCTGCCACAGCGGCGCAGTGAAACGGACCGCCTCGAAACCGCGCGCTGCGGAGAGATACGCCAGCGGGGCCAGCAACAGGCCGAACAGGGCTGGCAGGGCAGGGTGGCGCAGCAGGAAGCGCATCGACGTGGTCAGCGTCATCGCAAACGCGGCCCACAACGCCATGATCCAAAGGGGCGGAGTCCAGCCCGGCGGGGCAGCAGCGTAGCGCACGGCGCCGCTGGCGGCGGCACTGGCGTCGACCAGCCACGCGCAGGCCAGCGCCAGCAGCATCAGCCGAAGGTCCAGTCGAGGGTGCGGTGAAGTCAGCAGCTGGCTGCCGATATAGATCGTTGCGGCCAGCAGCGCCGGCCACTGCCAGCCTCGCCCTGCGCCGGCCACGGCACACAGCCAGACCAGCTGGTTGCCAAGCAGATTGGTCCAGAACCGGCGCATGTCAGCGGCTGTCGCCCGCAGCGAGGACGGGCCGGTGGTCCGGACGGGCCAGCAGCAGATGCGAGACGCCGATCGAACGTTCCAGGAAGCCGCCCTCGCAATAGGCCAGATAGAATTCCCACAGCCGGCAGAAGCGTGCATCAAAGCCCTGCGCCTGCACCGCAGGCAGCTGGGCCAGGAAACGTTGGCGCCAGGCGCGCAGGGTCAGTGCGTAGGAGTGGCCGAAATCCTGCTGGGCGATCAGCTGCAGGTCGCTGGATCGGGTCTTGGCGGCCATGATCGCGTTGATCGATGGGATGAAGCTGCCCGGAAATACATAGCGCTTGATGTAGTCGACGCTGCGCCGGGCCTGTTCGTAGCGATGGTCCTCGATGGTGATGGCCTGCAGCAGGGCAACGCCATCCGGCTTGAGCAGGCGTTGCAGTGTAGCCATGTAGGTGTCCAGGTACTCGGCGCCGATCGCTTCGATCATTTCGATCGATACCAGCTTGTCGAACTGGCCCTGCAGGTCGCGGTAGTCCTGCATCAGCAGCGTGATCTGATCCTGCAGGCCCGCCGCCTCTACGCGTTGGGCGGCCAGCGCATGCTGTTCCGCGGAGATGGTGGTGGTGGTCACATGGCAGCCATAGTGCTGGGCGGCGTGTACCGCGAAACCGCCCCAGCCGGTGCCGATCTCCACCACGCGGTCGCCTGGCTTGAGTTGCAGCTGCTGGCAGATGCGGTCCAGCTTGCGCCGCGAGGCGGATTCCAATGGCTCGGATTCGCTGGCGAACATCGCCGACGAGTACATCAGGTCCGGCGACAGGAACAGGGCAAAGAAGTCGTTGCCCAGGTCATAGTGCGCGGCGATATTGCGGCGACTGCCTTCGCGGCTGTTGCGGCGCAGGCGGTTCCAGGCCCGCAGCATCCCCCCACCCAAGCGGGCCGGGCCACGCTCCATGCCGTCGAGCAGATCGCGATTGCGCACCAGCAGCCGGATCAGTGCCACCAGATCATCGCAGTGCCACTCGCCCTGGATGTAGCTTTCACCTGCGCCCACGCTGCCTTGCGCAGCAACCTTCCGATAGAACGCCGGGTCATCGATGGTGACGGTGACATGCAGTTCATCATGGGCATCGCCCAGCCAGACTTCGCCGAGTGCATCGCGCACGCACAGCCGACCGTCGCGCATCGGGGCCAGCTGGGCCAGCAGGCGGCGGCGCAGGAACGCGTCCAAGGCGCCGGGGCGCGGCAGGGCAACCCAGGGAGTCATCGAGTTCATCGCGGTTTCTCGGCAAGAGTGGGGTGGTCGTACACCGGGTTGCGTTTCAACCACAGCCGCAGTGCGTGCCAGTGAATGGCGGCCACCACCTGGGTGGTCATCAGGGGATAGCAGGCCAGGACCCGGGCCAGCCCGCGGCCATCCAAGGCACGCCGCTGCATGGCCTGGGTGGCGTCAAACTGGCGCACGCCGTCCCGCCAGACCTGCATGTGCACGCGCAGGTCCTGGTCGGGGCGGTTGAATCGCCAGTCGTAGCCGCAGTCCATCGGCATGAACGGCGAGACATGGAAGCACTTGTCGAACTGCCAACGCAGTGAGCTGCCTTCGTGCGTGGCGGTGGCGACCGGCAGCACATAGGCGTGCCGTTCCTTCCAGGGCGTGTTGGTGATCTCGGCGACAATGCAGTCCAGCGTGCTGCCGTCTGCCTGGTAGCAGTAGTAGAAACTGACCGGGTTGAACACGTGCCCGGCAAAGCGAAGATGGGTGAGCAGGCGCACCGGGCCGGTCGGCCGGTAGCCAAGCGTGTGGGCAGCGTGATCGCGGATGGCATCGGCCAGTGGCCGTGCGGGATCGCCGAAGTAGTCGCTGCGGCGGAACTCGGCCAGGTTGCGGCGATTGACCGACCACAACCAGCGCCCGTCGAACACCGTATCGAGTTCGTCCAGATCGAGCAGCAGCTGGGCGATGGGGTAACGGAAGGCATGCGGGTGCGGATGATGCCGGCGATGCATCACCTGCCCGATGTAGAGCGCGCTGGCACTCATGCCGCCACCTCATCCGCGGCGGATGCCAGCCGATGTGGAGCGCAGGCCTGCAGGGCATCGACCACGCGGCGGGCGCTGCGGATGCCATCCTCATGGAAGCCCCAGCCCCAATAGGCGCCTGCGAACCACGTATGGCGACGGCCCTGCAGTTCCGCCCAGCGCTGTTGCGCGCGCACTGCGGCATGGTCGTGCACCGGGTGGGCGTAGCGCAGCGTACGCAGTACTTTGGCCGGATCGATTGCCTCGCTGCGGTTGAGGGTAACCACCAGGGGCGTATCGCCGGGCAGGCCCTGCAGCAGGTTCATGCAGTAGCTGACCGTGCAGGGCGCGGCGCGATCCTCTGGCACGTGCGCGTTCCATGCCGCCCACGCCTTGCGGTTGCGCGGCAGCAATGACGCATCGGTGTGCAGCACCGCTTCATTGGTTTGATAGCGGATGGCGCCGAGCACGTCGCGCTCGATGGGGTCGGCGTCGCGCAGCAGCGCCAGGGCCTGGTCGCTGTGGCAGGCCAGGATGACCTCATCGAAGCCTTCCACGCCGGCCGCGCTGTGCACGCGCGCGCCCCAGCGCATGCGCTCGACCGACTGCACCGGGCACTCCAGCCGCTCATGCACCCGCCAGCGGGCGCGCAGGGCATCGACATAGCGTGCCGATCCGCCGCTCACCACCCGCCACGGCGCGCGCCCGCTCATCTGCAGCATCTGGTGGTTGGCCATGAACTGGGCCAGATAGCGCGCCGGGAAGTCCTGCACGGTGGCGGTCGGTGAGGACCACAGTGCCGAGGCCATCGGCAGCAGGTGCTCGTCGATGAAGGCCTCGCCATAGCGCTGGCTGCGCAGGTACTCGCCGAGCGTGGGGCCGTCTTCCTCGGCCAGCAGCAACGGCGCATCCCGATAGAACCGGCGCAGGTCGGCCAGCATGCCCCAGAATCGAGGTGACACCAGGTTGCGGCGCTGGCAGAACAGGCCATCCAGCGAGGTGGCGTTGTACTCCACGCCGCTGCGCTCGCTGTGCATCGAGAAACTCATCGTGGTCGGCTGCGAAGTCACACCCAGCTCGTCGAAGAGTGCGGTCAGCAGCGGATAGTGCTGGGGATTGAACACGATGAAGCCGGTATCCACCGCCATGCGTGTGCCATCCACCTGCACGTCGTGCGTGTGGGTATGGCCACCGAGGTAGTCGTTGGCCTCGAACAGTGTGACGTCGTGCTGGCCATCGAGCCACCAGGCACTGGCCAGCCCCGCGATACCCGAGCCGATGACGGCGATGCGCATGTCAGTACCTCGCCTTGGCCAGGACCCACTCGGGGATGGGCTTGAGACCTTTGACCAGGCCCAGGGCCGCCATTGTGCGCAGTCCGTACCAGGTCAAATCCACTTCCCACCAGCGGAAGCCCTGGCGGACAGTGCCGGGGAAGAAGTGGTGGTTGTTGTGCCAGCCTTCGCCGAAGGTGAGCAGCGCCAGCCACAGGTTGTTGCGGCTGTCATCGCGTGTATCGAAGCGGCGGCGGCCGAATCGATGCGCCAGCGAATTGATGGTGACCGTGGCATGGAACAGCACGATGGTGGAGATGAAGAAGCCCCACACCAGCAGCTGTGGGCCGGAGGTGTGCAGGCCCGGTGCCCAGCGCTCCAACCCGGCGCCCAATGCATACAGCGCTGCGGCCAGCAGTACCGGTACGGCCGTATCGAAACGGTCCAGCCAGCGCAGTTCGGGGAAGCGCGCCAGGTCCGGTACCCGTGACAGATCGGTGGCGAACGCCTCGCGGGTCAGGAACCAACCCATGTGGCTGCGCCAGAAGCCGCCCTCGCGTGGCGAGTGCGGATCCAGCGGCTGGTCGGCATGCCGATGGTGATGGCGATGATGGGCGGCCCACCAAAGCGGCCCACGCTGCACGCTGGAGGCGCCGATGACAGCGAACACGAACTGCACCGTTCGCGATGCCTGGAAGGTCCGGTGCGAGAAATAGCGGTGATAGAACGCCGTGATGGCGAACATGCGCACCGCATAGAGCACTGCGGCGACGATCACCGCTGTCCATGAGATTCCGACCCAGAGCACAGCGATGCAGGCCAGGTGCATCAGTGCGAATGGCACGGCGCGCAACCAGTCGATGCGGCCGGGCTGTTCGTCGGTGGTCTCTGCGACGTTGCCGGTGTCGATCCAGCGCTGCAGCGTACGCAGCAGGCGCGAGCGTCGACGGGGGAGGGGCGCTACAGAGGCCATTGGGGGATCTCGGCGGGTGTCGTGTCTACCTGTACGCAGCAGCGCGTGCAATGGATGCGCTGCCACGCGAAGAATCTCGACTTCACCTGGGCGTCACGGCGCAGCGGTCGACCAGAGGATGCGTCCAGGCCTGCTGCCATTCCGCGGCAGTCTGCTCGGCAGCAGGCGAGCTGAAGCGCACCGTCACCTGCGGATAAGTGCCGCGTGCATCGCGCAGGTTGCTGGTACCGCGGAATTCCAGCAGGCGGCGGTCGGTGCTGGCATAGACCAGTGACAGACGCGGGGCGATGCTGCCGTACCAGGTGTCCAGACTGACGTCGATCGACTGGGCATCAATACCCTGCCAACGTACCGGACCGATGCGCCGCACCTGCACCGGGAAGTAGCGCTGCCGCCCCGGCACCAGGAAGGGCAGGCTGATGCGTTCGCCGCGCAGCAGCGCCGGCCAGTGCAGGCGCACCGCGGCGTCGAACCCTGCATCGATGACCGCGTCCGGCGGCAGTTCAAGCCGGCGCTGATGCGGCTGGCTGGCGGCATCTTCCTTCCAGGCAATCGACACCGAGTCGCCAGTGGCGTCGACTTCGGCGGTCTGGCCGCTGCGGCGGTCCTGCAGCGAATAGCCCCGTGCCTGCGGGCGGGCGCTGGCGGGCAGATGCTTGCGGGCGAAGGGCTGGCCATCCGGGCACTGGTACAGCACCCAGCGTTCGGCACCCTCCGTTGCCTCGCGCCGCCAGTGCACTTCACGGTAGAGGATGTCGCCCTGCGCGGAGGTGGCCACACCTTCACTTCGCAGCCAGGGTGCCGCCAGCGCGGCATGGGGCAGGCACAGCAGCAGCCAGGCAGTGCGCATGGTGTTCATCCGGAAGGGTAGGTCTCTCAGGTCATACGGTGGGGGCGCCCGGTTGGATGCGCAGTGCCGACTGCATCCAATGGCTGCCCCTGCACGTACAGAGGACAGACCTTCACCCGCCCGCCGCGAACGCAGATGTACCCTGACGCCGCCAGCACACTCCTCAACTTCGATAGCGCACGCACCGTGTCCAGTTCCCAGCAGCCGAGCAGCGAGCCGACGAACTGGGCCGGTGACATGGACGGCGTGGCGCGGCTGCGCGACCGCGAGTGTTTCATGCGGATCTACGACTACTTCATGCCGCGGCTGTGCGTGTACCTGCGCGGCCTGGGCGCACCCGATGCCGTAGCCGAAGAGCTGGCGCAGGAATGCCTGTTGCGCCTATGGCTGCGGGCCGCCGATTTCGATCCGGCACAGGGGGCGCTGAGTACGTGGTTGTATCGCATCGCCCGCAACCTGCATATCGATCGAGTGCGCCGTGAGCGCAGCTGGATGCAGGTGCAGGCGGCGGTGGAGGACGCGGCGACGCTGGATGTGATCGAGCGCAGCAGCGCCGAGCAGTTCGCCGACCAGGCGCGTCTGCGCCAGCGCATCAACGAGCTGCCTGCGGTGCAGGCGCGGCTGGTGCGGATGTCCTATTTCGAGGCCAAGAGCCACAGCGAGATCGCCGAAGCGCTGGGCATGCCGCTGGGGACGGTCAAATCCCACCTGCGCCGTGCCTTCCTGCAACTGCAGGCGAAAGTGGGAGGTGCGCTGTGAATCCACACCATCACCTGCACGAATCCACGCTGATGAGCTATGCCGCCGGTGCGCTGCCGGCGCCGTTGAGCATCGTGGCGGGTGCCCATCTGGAGCAGTGCCCGCATTGCCGTCAGCGCCTGCGCGATGCTGAGGCGATCGGTTCGGTACTGCTGGAGCAGACCCAGCCGCCTGCAACCGACACGCGGCGCGAACAGTTGCGCGAGGCCATGCTGATGCAGCTGGCCACGGAAACGCCGATGGCCATGGCGGAATCCCTGCGCCCTATGCCGAAGGAGCGGCCCGAGGCCGATCCCGATCATCTGCCGGTATCACTGCATCCCTACTTTGGCACCTCGCTGGGTGACCTGCGCTGGCGTTGGATGGCGCCGGGGGTGCACTGCATCCGGGCCGAGCAGATGCCCTCGCTGATCATGCTGAAGATCGCCCCCGGCAAGTGCCTGCCCATGCACAGCCATGGCCGCAGCGAGCTGACTCAGATCCTGCGCGGTTCCTACAACGACGCGCTGGGGCTGTTCGCGCCGGGTGACGTGGCGGATCTGGACGAGGAGGTGGAGCACCAGCCGGTGACCGCGCCGGGTGTGCCGTGCATCTGCGTGTCTGCGTTGGATGCGCCGTTGGTGTTCAGCGGTTGGCTGGCGCGGAAGATCCAGCGTTTCGTGAAACTCTGAGGCGGGTGCGATGATGGTCGGGACAGGTGCACTACGGATTCTGTTGACCGGTGCCGCAGGCCTGGTCGGGCAGGGTGTGGTGCTGGCCTGCCAGCGCTCACCGCAGGTCTCCCGCCTGACCGCGCTGGTCCGCCACCCAGGCAGTCTGAGCGGCACCGGCAGCGAACTGATTGTCCCGGACTTTCTGCGTATCCAGGAGCGGGTGGAGGAGCTTGCCGGGTTCGATGCATGCCTCTACTGCGCCGGAGCGCCACCGGTCGGCACCGCCGAGGCCGAGTACCGACGCGTTACCGTGGACACCACACTGGCGGTAGCCCGTGCCTGGGTGGCCGCGAATCCCGAGGGATGCTTTCTGTATGTATCCGGTGCGGGTGCGGACCCTCAGAGCCGGCTGATGCCGCTGAGGGTCAAGGGCGAGACCGAAGTTGCTTTGCAGGCCCTGCCGATGCGCTCGGTGATGCTGCGCCCGGGTGGCGTCAGGCCGGTCGCGGGAACCGGCACCCGTCATGCCCTGTTGAAGCCCTTGTACTGGGGCGGCGCGCCGTTGATGAAGCTGGCCGGTGCGATTGCGCCTTCGTTGATGACCAGCAATCTGGCCCTGGGCCAGGCGATGATTGCGCTGGCCGGCAGGGAGCATCCGCCGGCCACGGTGGAGTGCGCAGACATCAACCGGATCGCCGCTGGCATGCGTGATCCGGCGTCCTGACCTCAGTGCGTCGCCCCCAGCGCGGTGCGTACCGCCGCTGCAAGATCACTGCGGGTAAACGGCTTTGGCAGCAATGAAACCGCGCGTCCCTGGCTGCCCACCTGGTCGTGGTCACGTGGATAGCCCGACGTGAACAGGACGGCGACTTCCGGCCAGCGTTCACGGACTTCGTGCACCAGTTCCCACCCCGACATGCCGGGCATCACCACGTCCGAGAACAACAGATCCACCTTGGTGTCGGGGCGCTCCAGCAGCCGCAGCGCGGAGGGGCCGTCGTGGGCTTCCAGCACGCGGTAACCGAGCAGCCGCAGCGCATCCACCGTGTGGGCGCGGACATCGTCATTGTCCTCGGCGACCAGAATGGTTTCCTCGCGCGGTGAGTAACCCGCCAGGCCGGTCTGTGGGGTGCGTGCTTCGCAGGGCAGAGCCAGCGGCGAGCGCGGGAACATCATGGTGATGCTGGTGCCGCCGCCTTCCACCGAGTCGATCAGCACGTGGCCACCGGACTGCTTGACGAAGCCATGCACCATGGACAGGCCAAGCCCGGTGCCGCGGCCAACCTGCTTGGTGGTGAAGAACGGCTCGAACACGCGCGCCAGGGTCGCCGCGTCCATGCCGTGGCCATTGTCGCGCACCCGCAGCATCACGTACTCGCCAGGCGCTGCATCGGGAAACAGGGCGGCGTAGTCGTGGTCGAGATGGCTGTTGTCGACTTCGATCACCAGCCGGCCGCCATGCGGCATCGCATCGCGGGCATTGACCGCCAGGTTCAGTACGGAGGCCTCCAGCTGGCTGATGTCGATCTCCACGCACCAGATGTCCTCGGCATTGCGGATCTCCAGCTGCACCAGCTCACCCAGTGCACGCTGCAGCATGTCGTGCATGTCCAGCAGGCGTTCGTTGAGGTTGGCGGCCTGGCTGTGCAGCGGCTGGCGACGGGCAAATGCCAGCAGGCGCTGGGTCAGGCTGGCGGCACGGCCGACGCCTTTCAGTGCATTGTCCAGTGCACGGCTGACCATTGCCCCGGATTCTCCGGCGCGTTCGTTGAGCAGCATGGCGTGCTCGACATTGCCGGAGATGACCGTCAGGATGTTGTTGAAATCATGGGCGATGCCGCCGGTGAGCTGGCCGACCGCCTCGATCTTCTGCGACTGGCGCAGTGCGTGTTCTGCCTGCAGCCGCGCGGTGGTTTCCACTGCCTCGGAAACCACGGCGGTGACCACGCCTTCGGTATCCAGCAGCGGGCGGAACGAGAAGTCGAAGCTGCGCCGCCCGGTCGGGAGTTCCAGTTCCAGTGCATGCAGCGAACTGCGGCCCTGTACGGCTGCGGCGACGGCCTGGTCGATCAGCGCACTGATGCCATCGGTTGTGGCAAACCAGAGCGATTCGCCGAAGCGCGCGCCAACGGTGTCCTTCTTGTCCGCAAGCACCGCGGCCAGTGACGCGTCATTGGCATCAACCACGCGTCCGGACAGATCCAACAGCACCTGATGCTGGAAGCTGGATTCGAAGATCGCCTGCAGGCGCCGCTTGCTGGCCCGCAACTCGGCGGTGCGTGCCTGCACCTGTCGCTCGAGAACCTGGTTGTCCTCGCGCAGCGCCAGTTCGGCCTGCTTCAACAGTGAAACATCGCTGCCCATGCAGATGTAGCCGACCACGCTGCCATCGGCCGCATGTTCCGGTACGCAGTCCATCTGCACGAATCGTGATTCGCCGCTGCGGTGGACCAGTTCGACCTGGAAGCTGGTGCGCTCGCCCTGCAGTACCCGCTCCAGGCTGGGCAGGGCGTGCTCGAAGGCGGAAATGCCGCTGACATCCCGTGCCGCGCGACCCAGCAGTTCGGCCAGGCTGACGCCGTGCCAGTCCAGGAACGCCTTGTTCGCGAAGCGGTAGCGATGCGCCGTGTCGAGCTGGGCGATCAGCGCAGGGACGGCATCGGTTACCTGCTGCAACTGCGCCTGGCTGTCGTTCAGTGCGGCCTGCGCCTGCACAAGCTGGGTGCGTTCATGGGCCTCCTGCCGCGCACGACGGATCGCATCCGGCAGGCGCTGCAGGCGCTGCTTGACCACGTAGTCGCGCGCGCCGCGGGTCAGGGCCTGCACGGCCAACTCCTCGGTAAGCGTGCCGGAGACGAAGATGAAGGGCGTTTGCGGAATCCGCTCGCGCGCCAGCGCCAGTGCAGCGTCGCCGTCGAATCCGGGCAGCACATGATCGGCCAGGATCACATCGAAGGCGCGATTCTCAATTGCCTCGATGAAGGCATTGCGGGTCCACAGGCGCTCGGCCTCGAAATCGAGGCCGGCACGCTGCAGCTGTGCGCTGATCAGCTCCGCATCAAGCGCGCTGTCCTCCAGCATGAGGATGCGCAGGCGCTCGCTGCGGCGCGATCCATCATGCATTGTGCTGCCCCGAGCCGTTGGGCCGATACGGCGGGGGCTGGTTGGTGATGCCCCAGAACATGCCCAGCCCCTGGATAGCGTCGAAGAACTCCTTGAAGTCCACTGGCTTGACCACGAATGCGTTCACGCCCAGTTCGTAACTGCGCACGAGATCCTGTTCTTCGCGCGACGAGGTCAGCATCACCACCGGGGTGCTGCTCAGCTGTGGGTCACCACGCACCTGTTCCAACACTTCCAAGCCGTTCACCTTGGGCAGCTTCAGGTCCAGCAGCACCACCACCGGGCCGCCGTGCATGGCGCCGGCGAACTTGCCTTCGCAGCGCAGGTAATCCAGCGCCTCGGCACCATCGCGTACATGGATGACATCGTTCAGCAACTGGCAGCGCGACAACGCGGCCAGCGTCAGCTCGGCATCCTTGGGGCTGTCCTCCACCAGGAGGATCGGCCGCAGGTCCCTCATGGGTGATCTCCTGTGGAACGGGGTAGGGTGAAATGAATTGTGGCGCCCTTGCCGGGCTCGCCCTCGGCCCAGGTACGGCCGCCATGGCGGCCGATGATGCGGCGTACATTGGCCAGGCCGATGCCGGTGCCTTCGAATTCTTCGACGTGATGCAGGCGCTGGAACACACCGAACAGCTTGTCCACGTAGCGCATGTCGAAGCCGCAGCCGTTGTCACGCACGAAAAAGTGGTCTTCGTCGACGTTGCGCTCGTGACCGACCTCGATAACGGCCTGCTCGCGCTCGCGGGTGAACTTGATCGCGTTGGCCAGCAGGTTCTGCCAGACCAGACGCAACATCGTGGGATCGGCCTCCACCTCCGGCAGCGGCGCCAGCGTCCATTGCACATCGCGTCCGGCGTAGTCCAAAGCCAGGCTCCGGTGCACATCTTCGGCCAGTGCCGCCATATCCAGCCGTACCCGGCCGAGCGTGGAACGGCCCATCTGCGAGAAGCTCAGCAGATCGTCCACCAGTGTCCCAGCGGATTTGGCCGACTCCACGATCGTATCCAGGAAGCGGCGCTCGGTATCGTTGAGGCGTTCGCCGGCCGAGCTGCCCAGCAGCTCCGAATAACCGACGATGTGGCGGAACGGCGCGCGCAGGTCGTGGCTGACCGAATAGGAAAACGCTTCGAGTTCCTTGTTGCTGCGGACCAGCTGCTCGTTGAGCTCGGCCATTTCCTCGGCCTTGCGCAGCACGATATCGACGATGGCGGTGCGCATTTCGTGTGCGGCATCGCAGTCGGCGTCGGTCCACGGCAGGCTGCGTTGCCGTACGGTCTCTTTCCAGGCTTCGAATGAACTGCGCGGGGACAGTGCCACGCCGGGCGCCGCCGCTTTGCGTGGGTCGCCACCCCAACGCACGGTGCGCACCACTTCCGGGCGGAACCACATCAGATAGCTGTCGTGCAGCTGCGAAATGGACACCGCCAGTACGCCGCTGGCCACGTCGGACAGGCGCGCGCCGGGCGCCCAGTTGGCTGCCAGATGGTCACTGCAGTACGTTTCCTGCCCGGTCTGCTGGGTAGCCAGCCAATCAGCCAGGGCCAGCACGTCGCTGGCGGGTGGGCACTCACCCACGCGCATGCAGTCGCCCCTGTGCACGATGGCCGCACCGGCAGCGCCGGTCAGCGACAGCAGGCTGGCTTCATCGTGGCGCAGCGCAGCCATGAAATCCTCGTCGCCGGCCATGCGTGCCAGCAGCTTGACCAGCACCGAGCGGCGCGCCACGCGCTCTTCGATGGCGCGTGCACGCTCCTTCAGGGCGATCTGCAGTGACAGGATCTGGCCCATGAACTCGCAGGCAGTGCGCACGTGGTAGGGCAGGCGGCGTGGCTGCACCGTGTGGCAGGACACCAGGCCCCACAGTTGGCCCTCGTGCACCAGCGACACCGACATCGATGCGCCGGTGCCCATGTTGCGCATGTACTGCAGGTGCACGGGCGAAACGCTGCGCAGCACGGCCAGGCTCAGGTCGGTAGCCGGCGCGTCGCGATGGTCCTCGGCCCGCATCAGCGGGGTAGGGGTATAGCTGTTGTCCGCGATCAGGCGCACCCGATTGCGGCGGTACAGCTCGCGGGCCTGCGCAGGAATGTCCGACTCGGGGAAGCGCAGGTCCAGGTAGGACGGCAACAGGCCGTTGCCATCCTCGGCGACCACGATGCCGTTCCAGCCGGGATCGAACTGGTAGACCAGGGTGCGATCGAAGCCGGTCAGCCGGCGCATGTGCGCGGCCGCCAGCTGGCACAGATCTTCCACGGTGGTAGCCGATTCGATGCCGGTCATCAGTTCGCGGATCGACGGATACAATTCTTCCAGCGAACCAGGCTGGCCGGGAACCGGCGCCTCCAGCTCGATCAGCAGATCGGTGGCGGAGCGATGCACCAACAATTGATGGCGGCCGTGGCCATCCAGGTGCACGGCGCCGACATGCGCGCTGCTGCCCACCGTGGCCTGCTGGAACAGCGCCTGGAAGGGCGCCAGCACGCCGCCCAGTACCTCGCTGACATGCTGCATCAACGGTTCGCCGAACTGCTGCAGCAGGCCGGGATGACTGACGGCGCGCTCGCGCACCCGCAGGGACTGCGGTTCAACGACCAGAAGCACGCCGTAGGGCTGGATCGCGCCGGGGGTGTGGATCGGTTCGCGCGCGCAACTGGACAAGGCAGTGTCGTGCGTGGACTCGGCAGAAGGCATCAAAGGCGGGACTCATGATTCGTGGATGGCTGGAATGGCCCAGCGTTGCATCCGGCATGCACGGATGGTGACGCAAAATCGTGCATTCGCATACCGGTACGTGCGTGTGAAGAACGTTTCATTCAAACCTGAATTCTTCATCTGGACATTCCAACAGCACTTGCATGTTTCGCGAAAGGTACATGTGCGCTGCACGCGCACTCGACACCGACTTGCCTAAGGTGAACGCACATTCCTGAGTGACCACGCCCCGTGAACCTGCAGACCTTGCCTTCAACGCCATACCGCATGCTTGCCGACAGCTGCCAGTTTGAGCTGCTGGATGTGGATGCCCTGCAGGATCCGGCCAGTGGGCGCCTGCTCCACCTGTACTCGCTGGTTGCGCGCTGTCTGTGCTGCGAAACGGTGTTCAAGGCGGAGGAAGGGCAAGGGCTGGTCAGCCACACCGCCGCGCGCGTGGTGCGATGCCCCACGGGTTGTGGCCAACAGGCGTTCAAGCCGGCGTTGCTGCGTGCATGGCAGCCGCAGCGCGTCGCACAGGCCTGAGAGCACTGATACGGGGTCACAGCACCCCGGGATTGGCGCGCCACACCGCGAAGTTCAGCGCCGAGGCGAACGATATCCAGGCCAGGTAAGGCAGCAGCATCGCCGCCGCACCGCGATGGAGGCGGGCGAAGGCAACGATCGTTGCGCACACCAGCGCGATAAGTATCAGGATGTCGACGAAGGCCAGCGCGCCCAGCTTCCAGCCGAAGAACAGCCAGCTCCAGAGGGCATTGACGGCCAGCTGCACCAGATAGAGCACCAGGGCCGGTTGCGCGTTGCGCCAGCCGCGTTCGCGCCAGACCAGCCACGCCGCAATGGCCATCATGGCGTAGAGCAGGCTCCACACCGGGCCAAACACGCTGGCAGGCGGTGCCCAGGCAGGCAGGGCGAGGGTGGCGTAGAAGCTGGCGGCGGATGTCGATGCCCACGCGCCGACTGCCGCCGCCGCAAAAGTGACCACGCCCCATCCCAGAAGACCCATAACCTGTGAACGCCGCTTCATTCCGTGCTGCTCCATCCTGCGTTTACCCGCTCATACGAACGGAAGCGGCCAATGGATGCATCCCGGGGCGATCAATCTGAAGAACCCGCAGCGCTTCCACTTCCGCCAGCTGGCAACAGCGAAGGGCGCTGGTCGAACCATTCCCGCGCCTTGGCCAGATGCCACTGGCGCTGTTCGCCATCAAGCTCGATGCCCGCGCCCAGCAGCCCCCAGCGCAGGTAGAGATCGCCACGCTTGCGCTGCTCCAGAAGATCCAGCCGCGCACGTACCGCCAGGCGATCATTCTCGGCCCGCAGGCCGTCGATCAGCAGATGACCCGGGCGCCAGCGCAACGTGGCCTGTGCATCGACCTGGCCGGAGTCGAGCAGCGACAGCGTCCAGCGCGGGTAGTCGGTGCGCTTGGCGAACACGGCCAGCAGGGGGCGTGCATCGCTCAGGGTCAGATCGGTGGTAGCGTCCACCTGGAACGGGGACTGCGCGTCGATGCGGCCCCGCTTGAACACAGCACGGCCTTTCCACGCGCTGCTGGAATCGGTGCCCGCCACCTGCACATTGCGCAGCTCCACGGTGGTGCCGGACAGATCGAAGTGGCGCTGGTTGAAGTCCCCACGGCGAAGCGTCGCGTTCACGTCGACATCGCCGCCCATGTCCAGGCCGGCCACCTTGGCGCTTGCATTGCGACCCAGCAACCGCGCGGTGCCATGGCCGACGCGGCCATCGGTGTCGAGCGTGGCGTCGCCGCTGAGGCTGCCGGTGCCACGCAGCAGGCGCACCTGTTGAGAGCCAAGGTAGCGGTTGTAGGCGGCCAGGTCCGGGATGGTCGCTTGGCTGAAGCGCAACCGCGCACGAACGCCCTTGCGCAGTTCCTGCAGGCGGCCATCGCCGGTGAGGTCCACGGCCAGGTCACGCCCGTCGAACAGCCGTACATCCTTCGCATCGCTGGGGCGCGCGGTGAAGCGGGGCAGCCGGATCGCCAGCTGTGCCTGAGTGGGGCTGCCGGCCTTCAGCTCGCCATGCGCGCTGGCGGTGCCGGCCAGACGCACGCCGGCCACTTCGGCCACCGCCGCGGCGGAGGGAATGTCCACGGTGCTGCCTTCGATCAGTTCGCCATTGCGCAGGCGCAGATCGGCCTTCAGGGTGCCGCCGCCGTCGAGCTGCAGCCACGGCTTGCGCACGAACAGGGCAGGGATCCAGTTGAGCGAGGTGAAGGCCCATTCGCCACGCACTGTACCGGAGCTGCGTTCCAGCAGCTGGGCAGGGTGCTGGAACGGAATCTCGCGCCCGGTGATGAGCAGGTCGGCATCGATGCCGGCGGCCGAATCCGGGCGTGGCGGCAGGCGGGCCTGCAGGCGCAGGTCGTTGGCCACATTGAGCTGCAGGGCCAGCACGCCGCGATTGGGCGCGCCATCGCCGAGGAAGAGCGGCACCTGCCAGAGCGCGTGGTCACCGGGTTGCAGCTGGCCGTCGATCAGGTGGACCGCCAGTTGCAGGCGTCCGGGCACGGGCGCGCTGGAGATCTTTGGCGTTGTGGCATCCGTATCCATGCGCAGGCCCTGGCTGCGCGCATCCACCTCAAGTTGCGCATGCAACAGCTTCAACTTGGCCAGGCCGGGCGCCTGGTCGCGATAGTGCCGCGGATAGCTGAAGCGCGCAGTCAGATTCATGTCGCCCAGCAGCTGCACGCCGTCATAGCTGGTGTCTGCCTTGCTGAACGAGACCTCGGAATCGAACAGTTCCGATGGGCCGCCGCGCAGCTGCTTGAGGAACCCGACCGTGCCCTGGCCCTTGCCGATGATCAACAGCTTGCCCAGCCGGGCGCTGCGGATGCTGTCGCTGTGGATGGCGTCGAAACGCAGGGTCCAACCCTGGTCGCCGCGCGGGGGCGACGGAATGGCGTCCTCGACGCGACTGATTTCGGCCGACACGCCTGTGGCCTGCAATCGGGGAACCCGCACTTCGCGGCGGAACAGGGGCAGCACGGCCAAGCGAGCGCTCGCACGCTCGGCATGCAGTACGTAGACGGTGTGGTTGACGTGTCCGCGCATATGCACGTTCCAGGCAATGACGTGGCCCGGCAGCAGCGAGATGGCCGGGCCGGTGGTCATCACGAACTTGTGCGGCTTGCGGTTGGTGACCTGGTCGAACAGCGGGGTGTTGAGGAAGATGTTGCCGGCCAGCAGGTAGAGAACGTACATGCCCAGCAGGATGTAGCCAGCGACGCGCCATCGGCGGAGCCGGTGTGGGATGCGCGCGGAAGTAGGGGGCATGTACTGCTCTAAGGGCCGGAATTCACTCAACTATTGCCGAACCGATGGCGGTGGCGCGTGAAGCGGGTGCGGGGCACTTGCTGGATTCTGCTAGTGTCCGCCTTGCCAGCTACGCCGATCCGCGAGGAATCGCATGGAAATCCGAGCTGCCACCGCCGGTGACTTCGACGCCATGTGGGCGATCTTCAAGGCGGCCATTGCGATGGAGGATTCGCTCCCGTTCGCCGTCACCTTCGAGGCCGGCACCTTTCGGGACCATTGGTTCGGAGTGCAGGCGGCCTTTGTGGCCGTGCTGGAAGGGCGCGTGGCCGGAATGTACAAGATGGGCGCCAACTACCCGGACCTAGGCGCGCACGTGGCCAGTGCCACCTACGTGGTCGATCCGCTGGCGCAAGGGCGTGGCGTCGGGCGGGCGCTGGTGGAAGACAGCCTGGTCCGGGCCAGATCGGAGGGTTTCCTGGCCATGCAGTTCAACTACGTGGTCAGCACTAATGCGCCTGCGGTTGAGCTGTACCGGAAGCTGGGTTTCGCCGTGGTCGGGACGCTACCGGCGGCGTTCCGGCATCCGGCACTGGGGTTGGTTGATGTGTATGTGATGCACCGGTTTCTATAGGGCGACGTGGGGTAGGGGGCTTACAGTAAGGGGCCGTCGCTGGTTCCGCGCACGAAGGCGGCGGCCAGCCGCAGCGCATTGTCGCTACCGCGATCGTCTCGCAGCGCGTTGGCCAGTCGGCCGGGCGTGACGCCGGTCCATCGCACCAGGTCATGCGTGGCATGG
Source organism: Stenotrophomonas sp. 28608_Sma (assembly GCF_056486185.1). Lineage (NCBI taxonomy): Bacteria > Pseudomonadati > Pseudomonadota > Gammaproteobacteria > Lysobacterales > Lysobacteraceae > Stenotrophomonas > Stenotrophomonas sp. 28608_Sma. Next base: position 2,471,150 of record NZ_CM151308.1, read on the forward strand.
GCCTGGTCGCTGTAGCCGTGGCGCGCAGCGGCGGAGGCGATGCTGGTGGCTTCTCCATCCAACGTGTGCAACAGAGCCTGCAGTCTGCATACTCGGGCATATTCTTTCGGCGTCATGCCCACGGCCGTCAGAAAACGCGACTGCAAGCCACGCAGGGACATGCCAAGCCGCCGCGCCAGTTCGGCGATGCGCAGGTCGCCTTCCGCTGCATCCAGCTCCGCAACGGCCTGTTCGATGCGCTCGTCCAGGGTGAAACTGGCAGAACATTCCTGCAGCACCTGCCATAACGGCTCGGGCGTACTGCTTGCCGCGCTGGCGCGTGCGGCCGCACTGAAGGTCTCAGCAAAGGATGCATCCAGCGTGTACAGGTCCGGTGCCTGGTCGCGAAGGCCGGGCAGGCGGGCACCGGCGATCAAGGCGCTTGCGGCCGGCTGCAGCCGCACGCCGATGCAGAACACCGGGCCGACGGCCCGCAGGCGGATCGGGCCGCATTGCTGTGCGGCGAAACAGAACGGCAGATCGGAACGGATCCGGCCATCTGCCCCGTGCAGATGCAGCGGCACGCCAAGTTCCGCCAGCAACTCGCACCGGCCATCGGGATAGATGACCTGCACCTCATGGCCTGGGGCTTCGTCCCGCAGCCACCAGAGGCACTGGACATGACGGCGCAGGTCGTCGGGGGCAGGGTGCTCGCGGTAGTCCATGCCGCATCGGACGTCATCCTGCGCATTTTTACAAGCGTCCCCGGGGCTGGGGCGCTAGCCTGCGTCCAACCGATCCAGGAGGTCAGGGTATGTTGAAGTCGACGTTGGTGGTGCTGGGCGCAGGGCTGGCGTTGGGAAGCAGTGCAGTCACCGCTGCTCCGGCCAGGTTCGACTGGTTGGCCGGGCATTGGTGCGGTGGTACCGAGGAGCGCAGGCTTGATGAGGTGTGGCTGCCAGAGGCAGGCGGCGCCTTGCTTGGTATGTCGCGCACGTTGAGCCGCGGCGATATGGAGTCATTCGAGTACATGCGTCTGGTGCCTGCAGGCAAAGCGGCTGGCCTGCATGTGCAGCCAAATGGCGTGGCGGCAACCACGTTCGTCATTGCCGAGCACGGCGCGAACTGGGTGGTGTTCGAGAATCTGCAGAATGACTTCCCGAAGCGCATTGAGTACCGGCGTGATGGAACGTCATTGCAAGCGAGCATTTCGGGACCGGGAGATGATGGGAAGATCCTGCGTATTCCGTTTGACTATCGACTCTGCAACTCATGACGTCGCGACGAATACTCCTACTGCCGCGGTAGCAGGGGAGGCGGGAACTGGACGTCGCCTGAGACCCGCATTCTCCGAACATGAATCCAAGCAGATGGAAAAGAAAGGCCTCCATGGATCGTATTGACATTGCCACGCTGTCAGCGCTGAAAGTAGTTGATGTGCCAATTAGCCAGGCAATCAACGTTCACACATCTGATCTGGCGAGGCCGGCCGAGGCCGGATGCCACGGTCAGTCGTTGGCACGCAGCTGGTCAATTTTCTATGGAGAAAGATCCCCATGTTCATCAAAAATCTTCTTGCATTCGGCATGGCCGCCATCGGTACGACCGCGCTGCCATCCGCGGCGTCCGAGAGAGCGCTGAGAGGGCACTTCGCACTTCCGGGATCAACCGAGAAGGTGACTGCCGAAATTTCCATTGAAAAAACGGGCCCTCTTTCCCGTGAGTTACTTATCACATTCTCCGAAAAGACCACGGGCAAGCGCATAACGAATGAATCGCCCAGGGTTCCGTAGACACCTCGCAGCCATAAACTATGGCTTAGGCGGAGGTGGTTATGAGCACGAAGCGGTACACCGATGAGTTCAAGATCGAGGCGGTCCGACAGATCGTTGAGTACGGCCGTCCGGTAGCGGAGGTTGCCGAGCGACTGGGCGTGTCGATCCATAGTCTTTACGGCTGGAAGCGGCAACAAGGCAAAGGCGATGTTGGCCGGCGTGTCGAGCAGGACCAGAACGCGGAAGTGCGCCGCCTCAAGGCTGAGCTACGCAGGGTCACTGAAGAGCGAGACATCCTAAAAAAAGCCGCCGCGTACTTTGCAAAGGGGTAAGAGCAAAGTACGCCTTCATGAAGCAACACGCAGATGAGTTCGGCCTCGCGGCGATGTGTCGGATGCTTGGCGTCCATCGCAGTGGCTACTACGCCTGGCTAAAAGAGCCGGCAAGCGCTCGCGACAAGGACGATCAGCGGTTGCTCGGCCTAATCAAGCACAGCTGGCTGGAAAGCGGCTCTGTGTATGGCCACCGCAAAGTGACCACAGATCTGCGCGAGCTTGGCGAGACGTGTAGTCGTCATCGCGTGGCACGCTTGATGAAGAGCGAGGGGCTGCGGGCAATGGTCGGCTACGGTCGGCGACCACGCCCATTGAGCGGCCCTGTTGGATCAGTCGCCAAGAACGTTCTGGCTCGCGGCTTCAAAGTCAGTGAGCCAAATCGCGCGTGGGTCACGGACATCACCTACATCCGCACGTACGACGGCTTCCTGTACTTGGCGGTAGTGCTTGATCTGTTTTCGCGTCAGGTCGTTGGATGGGCAACCCGACCAACTCAACATACGGACCTGGTTTTGCAGGCGCTATTGGCTGCAGTGTGGCGGCGCAAGCCAAGCCCCGGGCTTCTGCTTCACTCCGACCAGGGAACCCAGTTCACCAGCGAAGACTGGCAGAGCTTCCTGCGCGAGCACGACATCGTGTGCAGCATGAGTCGACGAGGAAACTGCCATGACAACGCAGCGATGGAGAGCTTCTTCCAGCTACTGAAGCGGGAGCGTATTAAGCGGAGGATCTACAGCAATCACGACGAGGCACGGGCCGACGTCTTCCAGTACATCGAGATGTTCTACAACCCAAAACGGCGGCACAGTTCCAACGACGGGCTGTCCCCGGTAGAGTTCGAGAAGCAGTACGCACTAAACGGCTGACGACTGTCTAGAAAACCCTGGGCGATTCAGAAGTTCGAAGAGGAGTTGACGCAGGATCTGCATGTTCTGGCAACCGACAGCAACTTCTCCAGCTTCCTGCACGAGCATCCGGGCAAACCGGAGCCGGATGGTCGCTTCCGGGTGGCGATGAACTTCCCGAAGCCGGGCCTTTACCATGTTTTTGCTGACGCGGTTCCTGCTGGGCTTGGACAGCAGGTGGTTCGCTTCGACGTTTCAGTGGATGCAGCAACCGGCGCGTCTGGAACCGAGCCTCCCCTGTCATCCAGTGAAGGAGCCGACGGCCCCTATACAGTGCAACTGGATCAGAAGGGGTTGCAGGCGGGCAAGGAGAGCATGCTGAAACTAACGGTTCTCAAGGACGGAGAACCTGCCCAGGACCTGGGCCTGTACCTTGGCGTCCCGGCTCACGCGGTGTTCGTCGGAATTCATGACCTTGCTTACGTCCACGCCCATGCAATGTCGATCAATACACCCGAGGGCGCGCACGGTTCCCACAGAGCAGGGCATGTTCAAGCTGGCCCTATCCCAGCACAGATGATGCTCCACGCGAATCCTCCTAGACCGGGCCAATATGCGCTTTGGATCCAGTTCATGGGTAGCGGTGAGATCCGAACGGTTCCGTTGGTCGTCAATGTTGCTGAGAGTTCCTGAGACGAGCCGGGGTCTTGCTGAAGCAAGGCTTTGACAGGCCCTCTGTCGCGGCAGGTTTGAGCGTGGCCGGATTGCCTAGATGCACGTTGCTGGAAGCTACGGGCCCAGTTGGCCAGTCACCCAAGCGAACGCTTGCCCTGACCTGTCGGCAGGGGGGTGCATCAACATTGATGCGCATACCTGCGCGCATGATTCCCACTGTTGACTCTGTCAACGTTGTAAGTCTGACACTCACCATCAATCGCAATTGGCGAGCACTTGATACTTGGAAGTCTCAATGCAGAAGAACATACCTGACCCGAAAAGATGGGCCGCTCTAGCTCTTCTTTGTACTGCCCAATTTATCGTTATTCTTGATACATCCATCATCGGCGTGGCCCTACCCGCAATGCAGGCTGAACTGGGCTTCAGCGCCAGTGGGCTTAGCTGGATCTTCAATGCCTATGTCATCGCATTTGGCGGTCTGCTGCTCCTGGGCGGGCGACTGGGTGACCTCTTCGGTGCGCGGAGGATATTTGCGAGCGGCTTCTTCATACTTACCGCCGCATCCCTGGTAGCGGGGCTGGCACAAAGTCAGGAGATGCTGCTTGCCGGCCGCGCCTTGCAGGGCGTTGGCGCTTCACTCATCGCGCCGTCCGCATTGATGATCCTCATGCGTCTTTTTGGACACAATGGTGCCGAACTTGGTAAGGCATTCGGCTTCTGGGGTGCCGCTGCTGCTGCCGGCGGATCTGCGGGTGTGTTTCTAGGTGGCGTCATCACCGAATGGCTGACTTGGCCCTGGACCTTCCTGATCAATGTACCGCTCGGCCTGTTGGTGCTCGCCTTGATACCGGCTGTGCTCCGCAAGTCTCCGCGCAACGCCGGCGCAGTTGATTGGTTTGGGGCGATCAGTGTGACGATTGCGCTTGTCAGTCTTGTCTTTGCCATCGTTACCATTGAAACGGCTGGATTCTATTCTCCGCAGGTTCTGGCAATGCTGGGTGTATCACTCGTTCTGTTCGCCGTCTTCTTGGTCGCGCAGTTCGTGAGGCGCGAGCCGCTTCTTCCCATGAGCATCTTCAAAGCACGAAACCTGGCGGCGGGCAACCTTGTAATGGCGCTTCTTGGCGCCGCTTGGATTCCACTATGGTTCTTCCTGAACCTCTACCTCCAGCAGATCCTTGGTCTCTCTGCGCTAGCCAGTGGCTTGGCACTTCTGCCGATGACCGGCACGATCATGATCGTGATGGTTGGCCTTTCCGGTAGGCTTATTGGGCGGTTTGGCGTGAAAGCAAACCTTGTGATCGGATTGGTGCTTATGGGTGGAGCGCTCCTGATGTTTGCGAATCTGCCGCCGGATGGTTCATTCGTGACGCACGTTCTTCCTGCTTCTCTCCTCGCCGCGTTCGGGATGGCCTTGGCGTATATTCCGACGACAATGGCAGGCATGGCTGGCGCCAAACCCGAGGAAACCGGCCTGGCTTCGGGCCTGATCAATACAACCTACCAGATTGGCTCTGCCATAGGTCTCGCTACTATGGTTGCGCTTTCTACATGGGGCTCCAGCTCTGTTGCAGGCCAAAGTGCGGAAGGTACGCTGACGGGTTTCCAGGCTGCGTTCTTGGGTGCGGCAATTGCTGCCGGCCTGGCCGCTCTGGCTGCAGTGGTGCTCGTTGGATCCAACGGTTCGAAGAGGGATGTGCCAGTGGGCTAGATGGGCTGAGGTCAGCGGATGCGGTGCGTCCGCTGACTCAACCATGATGAAATCGGGAGGGCTTCAATCAAGCGTGGATCCAATGGATCCAAGCAGGAGGGGGCGTAGCTGTGGCGGTCGAGTCCAATGGCTGAAGCCCATGACGCTGCAATGCGCGTACTGCCGGGTAGACAGGTGACTATCACCCTATCCTGGGAACAAATAGGATGCCGACTCCAGTCGAGCCTGATGGACCCATTCAGCGAGGGCGGCTCTTGTTGAGACGGTCAACTCGAACTGAACTGGCATGCCGGTCTTACGCTGCAATACGATAGCCCTCATTAGCAATGACCGCACCATGCGATACGTCTCGCAGTCGTAGGCTGATCAGATCGCAACCTCTCAGCTTTGTGTCGATCGCCAGGTTGAACAGCGCTAGGTCACGAGCACCTCCTGCAAGCTGTAGGCGCGCCCTGATCGACCAGATGTCACTGAGTGTGAGCGGCGCCTTCTGACCAGCGCCGCCGAAAGCGGCCGCTTCTGGATTCTGCGCCTCGCGCTTCCAGCGGGTTAGCAGGTTGTCGCGAATTCCCAGCTCCCGGGCCACCTGGGCGCAGCTGATGCCGGGCTGGTTCGCCTGCTCAACCGCACCGCGCTTGAACTCGGCACCGAACTTCCTACGCTTTGACATGAACACTCCTCATGGCCTGAATCGGCCTTCTTGTAAGTGTCCGTGAAAACGGGGTAGAACCCGATATATTGAGGGTAGGGGAGGGCTGCTCCCCGCTCCATGCCGAGCTGCGCTCCCCGTCCGAGATTGAGTAGCGCGTGGCGCAGCAAGTTCGGTGGCATGAGCGTGCCCGACGCCAAGCGGCTCAAGGACTTGGAGGCCGAGAACACACGCCTGAAGAAGTTGCTGGCCGAGCAGGTGTTCGAGAACGGCGCCCCCCACGAGGCGGCGGCCATCGACGTGGCGAGGGTGGCGTGGGCTCACGAGAAGGAAATTGCCCAGCGCCTGATCGAGCCCGGCAAGCCGAACCAATGCGTTTACGTTGAGTCCTCCAACGGGCGGCTGCGTGTTGATTGTCTGAACGAGCATTGGTTCCCGACGTTGCTCCATGCCAGGACCAGTATCGAAAGATTGCGGCGTGACTACAACGAAGAACGGCCTAAAGTCTCCGCCACGATGGCCGACGCGAAATCTTCCAGCAGCAGCTCGCATCCCTTTGGGGGGTGACCAGTCGACCGCACTTGAACGAAAAGCCGACCTAAGGGGCGGTCGTTTCAGGGCACGCATTGATCGGGCTCCATGCCAACGTCGGAGCCGGGGGCTGGGCAAGACCCGTGCCAGCCACCGCTGCAGGAGGGTGAACATAATATACAAACAGCGGCCTTGCCCTGATCCAAGCCATTGATTTCAATCGCCTTTGCGCGTGCGACGCCTGGTGCTGCGACCACTACCAGCACCAGCACTGCCGCCGCCGCGCTTAACCTGTCCAGTACCGAGCGCCAGACCCTTCGCTGAGCAGGGGTCTCCGCCTGTTCCTCCATCACTCGCACGACGATTTCGCCGTCCATCCCAGCGAGGGCGGCCAGCGCAGATGCGTGCATTTCCGTGATCACTCCGCCTTTTCGCCACTTGGATACGGCGCTGGCAGTGACGCGCATTTTCTCCGCCAAAGCCCTGTCTGACGGGCGTTCGCACTTCTCGCGGGCCTTGTCTAGCAGTAGGTCGATGCTTCGCATGTGGAGTACCAGTTGACACGGGGATCAACTGTGAGTTTATATCGCTCCGCGTCAACTGGCAGTTGATGCCCCGCCACCGGCACCCCAAGGCTGTTGGCGGGTTCTCTTGGGGCTTGGGGCAGGGGGTTGGGATGATCGATCCGTTCATTGCCTTCGTGCTGCTGGCGGCCATCGTGGCCGTTTCGATTGGCAGCGCAAAACTCGTTTCGTGGTGCCTCGACCGGCGTGGGGAGTCTGCCGGTCGCAGTGCACGCGAAGCGGCCATCGTCGCCCAGGCACGAGCTGAGCTGGCCGCAACCGGCTGGACCGCGAACCACGAAGCGCTCTATCAGGCCGAAATCGCGGCCACCAAGCGCGGTGATCTGCTGGCCGCAGCCCGCTTCGCCGAAGAGCAGGAGCGCGCCGCATGAACACCGCACGCGTGGCATGGGCCGCTGAGTACCGCGAGGCGCGCAAGCTGGCGCGCTTCATCGAAACCTTCTACGACGAGCTGAGCGCGCTGCCGGTCGCGGAGCGCACCTTCCCGCAGTGCAGGGGCTTCGAGTTCTCGCGACTGTCCGGCGACAGCCTTCGTTGGGTCGGCGAGGGCTTGTTCGCCCCCAGCGCCGAGTGCCATCGCTCCAGGCTCGCGTGCCTCCGCTATCAGAGTCCGAGGCTGCCGGCATGAGCAGGTATCCCTCGTTCGCCGAACTGGCGGAGTTCGATATTGGTCTTGCAGGGTGCGCCGCGCTCATAGCCGTTTGGGTGGGAGGCGCGTTGGTCTCCATCGTGATCGAGCAGGCATGGCTGGCGCTTCGTCGCCTGTGGAATCTCTGGAAGGGGCGCGCCAATGGCCGTTGATCGCGCGCGCTTCAGGATGGCAGTGGAGGGCGGGGCAGGGGGCTTTTCCCCGCTTTCGCCCGGTGAAAAGGGGCAGCGGGCGGCGGCGGAGATTGGCCCGGGGAGTAACACGGGCCAAAAGGGTCAGGAAGACGCAATCATCGACTACCTGACCTTTGTGGTCCCGCTCTCCGCCCTTGAAGAAGTGAACTGCAAGAAGCTGGACCTCTTGCTGTTCCGCATCTTCGGTTTCCGTGGCGAAGTGGTTGCCGGTGCGATTCGTGAGAAGAGCTGGAACTTCTACGAGCAGTCGGCGGTGTTGATCGACCGGGAAAACGAAGTTGTTGGCCGCGTAGGCATTGGCGGCAAGAAGAACACCGTGTGCATCAGTCTCACCGGCATGGGGTGTAAGTGGATTCGGGACCGCGCCCGCATCTACAAGCAGCTGTCCATGCTTGATGGGAAGATCACCCGTGTTGACTGCGCGCACGATGACTACGAAGGCGAACGCCTGGACGTGCATGCGCTCCGCGAGGTTGCTGCTCAGGGGGGCTTCACCGAAGGCGGCTGCCCGCCACGTCACCGCTTCATTTCCGATGAAGGCCACAACACCGGCTGCACGCTGTACGTCGGTGGCAAGGGTCACAAGGAACTGTGCGTGTATGAAAAGGGCAAGGCCGAAGGCCTGTCGTCGTCTCGCTGGGTACGGGCGGAAGTGCGCCTATATGGCAAGCACATGGAAATCCCGTTGGATGTCCTGCTGAATCCCGGCGCGTACCTTCGTGGCTCGTACAGCGCGTTGCAGAACCTCATTACGGGCGTGTGCACGCGACTGCGCACGTTGCAGAAGCAAGTGGAAACCTCTGTTGAAGCCGGTATCGAGTGGGCGCATCGACAGGTAGGGCCTTTCCTCAACGTCCTTCGCGGAGCGCTCGGCGATTCATGGGCCGACTTCGCAGAGAGCCGCATCCTCCGTGACGGTCACCCCGGACGGTTTCGCGGTATTGCCAAGGGTGAACCACTCCATCGCTATGTGAGAGAAGAACTATGCCTATCTGCCGCGTGAAGTCCGCTGCCGTCGAAGAACGGCACAACAGCAAGACCAACACCATCAACCGCTCGCAGACCGTTGGCCTCGACTTGGGCAACGGCTTCGAACTGCCGTTCCGTGTCGGCCTCGGCTCGCGCCCGCCGTACACGCCGGGTGAGTACGACATTGACCCGCAGTCCTTTGCACTGAGCCAGTACGGCGATCTGGTGCTGAAGCGTTACGTAGACCTCGTTCCGCTGCAGGCGAAGGCCGCAGCCGCACCGGCGAAGCCGTAAGCCATGGCCGTGTGCGTGTCTCTGACGGCTGAGGGGACGCTCGTACCCACCGGGGAGCCTGCGTCGCAGTGTGGTGGGTATGTGCTTGTGTCAGCGGCAGAGCACGCACAGGCCTCAATTCTCATCGATCTATTCCAGTGGCCCGAACCTGACGTGGCCGCTGGTTGGTTCTCGGGGGTGTTCACGTTGGTTCTTGCACTGAACGTGCTGGGCTACATCGTGGGCGCCGTCGTGAAGTCGGTCAGTACAGAACGGGATTGACCACCCATTTCCCGCGCAGATCGCGCATCACAGAAGGAGTAGTGCAATGGATTTCGACAGCATCCTGACCGGCCTCGCAGCCACCAGTGCCGTTACCGCCATCATCGGTGCCGGTGCCATCAAGGCGTCCCCGGGCTTCGCCCGCTGGGCGACCAACAAGGTCGCCACCTTCTTCCGCTGATCGCGGAAGAATCGTAACGGGGAGGGGCTGGGAAACCGGCCCCGATTCCTATGCAGACACAGCCCGATGACGTCAACGCCGAGGAATGCCAGGACGACTGGTGCCCTGAGTGTGGCGGTGATGACGTGATCGTGTTGGACGACGGGAACTTGTGGTGCTTGGAGTGCCGCATCGTCATTGACTACTAGGAGTGGGTGATGGACTTCAGTGGGGTATTCCTCGGGCTATCCGTCGCACAGGTGGTTGCAGCAATTGTCGGTGCCGGCACATTGATGGCACTCCCTTGGTTCGGTCGATGGTGCGTCGACAAGATCGCAGGCTTCTTTGAGGACCGCGAGGATCAAGACGCTGACGAACACGCCGACGATGAGTCGGGCGAGGTTGACGAGGTCGTGTGCGCTGATACCGGCCATGACTATGACGGCGGAGAGTGTGTCTTCTGCGGCGCACCGGAAAGGGAGGATTGACGATGCTTGTGTGCATGGTCTTTGCATTTATTGGCGGTCTTGCAGGTCATGCCGTCTCGCTAGCGTTCAACGAGGCTAGTCAATGAAGCTCCAAGCCTTGCTAATGGCGTTCATTGCGATGTTTCTTTTCAGTCCGTTCCTAGCTCTTGCGCAGTCTCCTGACGCGTGCCGCCTCGAACAGGAGAAATGTACGGTCACGCAGGCTCAGCAAAGCTGCGAGGCCTTCGTGCCACCCGTCAAGAGGGGGTTTCTCAGTAATTCCCGTAAAGAGTGCTACATACACGGCGCATCTGATCGCACGGGGCGGATGCTGATGAGATACTGGCAAATAAACTCCAATGGTGTAGAGGATGGCCCCTTCAATGACGGTGATTGGTGGTGGGTAAACACCTGCGCCACCCGCACTGAAAGAGTGGACTGGAGGGGAGCGGGCGTCGGTGGCATGGGCACCGTCTGCCATGAGGGCTGCGCATATGTAGGGTCCGTCTATGCCGGTTCTCCAATCGGCATCTTGTTCACCCCAAATGGCAACGTCTGCACTACTTTGGATCATCCATCACCTACGCCGAGCACACCTAGCGACGGTGGCGGCGATGGTGGTGGAACCGGTCCGGGGGATGGTGGTGGCGGTGATGGTGGCGGTGATGGTGGCGGTGATGGTGGCGGTGATGGTGGCGGTGATGGTGGCGGTGATGGCGGCGGTGGAGATGGAGGTGGCGGCACTGGGCCGGGAGATGGCGACGGTGACGGTGACGGAGATTGCACCGATCCGAATGGCTGCACCGGCCCAGGTCCGGGTCCAGGTCCGGGAACAGGAGAAGGCGGCGACGGGGGCGCCCCAGGGCCGACAACTGGACGCCTCTATAAGAAGTCGGGCAAGACGGTCCAGAAGGTTCTAGCGGAATTCAAGACGGCCATTGAGGGCGCCCCGATCCTGTCCAAGGTGAAAGGGTTCTTTGGTAGCTGCACCGGAGGCGGAAGTTGCCCCACCGCCACATGGGATGGCGGCCAATATGCGGGCAAGTTCGACTTGGGAAGCCTCTGTAGCGGACCGCTGTTGCAGCTGTTCCAGTACGCCGGGTTTGTGTTCCTCGCAGGCATGGGCGTGGTCGCATTGAGGTGGGCTCTGCTATGAAGCGCAATCACTTCATCATCTTGGCCGTGGTACTGATTTTTCTTGCGCTGTCTGCCTCATGGGCTTACGCCGATGGAGTTGGTCCGGTGACGGCACTCACAACGTGGGCGAAGGATCAGATCACGTCGCTGTGGTCCGACTTCGTCGATTTCATGACGGACCTTCAGACCGACTTCATCGAGTTGGTTCTGTCGTTCGTGAAGGCGATCGTCTACCTGATTCCAGCGCCTGATTTCCTCTCGCAGTTCAGCTTCTGCGCGATGCTGAACGCAGCTGGCCCATGGACAGCCTTCATCGTTGCTCAGCTGCGCGTCGGCGAGGCCGTTGCACTGCTGACGGCTGCGCTTATCTTCCGCCTTGTGCGGGTGTTCTTGACCGTATTCCAGTGGACGTAACGAAATGATCTTCGGCCATGAGGGGTTGCCGCGCAGCGGCAAGAGTTATGAGGCGGTGCTGCACCACATCCTGCCTGCGCTCCGCGCAAAGCGTCACGTCTATGTGCGCCTCAACGGGGTAGGGGAGAGCCTCGACAAGATCGCAGCACATCTTGGTATGCCCGAAGAGGAGGTGCGCAGCCTCGTGCACGTCATGGGCGACAAGGAGGTGGTTGAGTGGTGCGTCTGCGACACCGACAACGACGGCGCCATTTCGTTCCCGCACGTCGAGAAGCACGCGCTTATCGTGATCGACGAGGCCCACGAATACTGGCCCACCAATCGCGCCAACCTGCCAGAGCGTGCGGCCAACTTCTTCGCCAAGCACGGCCATATCAGCCTTGACATGGTGATCATTTCGCAGGACTGCAAAGACCTGCACCGACTGATCATTCGCCGCATGGCTAAGAAGAACACGTACACCAAGCTTGACGCGCTCGGCTCAGATCAGCGCTATTCGGTGCGCTTCTATGCGGCCACCGGCACCGGCAAATACGAAACCGTGGGCACGGAAGTGCGCAAGTACGATCCCGCAATCTGGGAGCTTTACCACGGCGTGCAGCCTGGCATTGAGTCCAATGAGGTTTATAAGGGCAACACTCGCACCCTCTGGAAAACCCTGCGCGGCCCGTCAATCCTGATGGCGCTTGCGCTTGTGGTCGGCGTGGTGATGCTGGGGCGGTTCTTCTTCGCCGGAGGCACCACCGGGGAGACCGGCGAGCTGAAGGATGTTGTTGCGTCACAGAAGGCCGCAATTCCCGCCATAGCGCACGCGCCGGGCGCGCAACCGGCCACAGTGGTCACGACGGTTGCCGAGGCGTCCAAGGCGAAGGAGAAGCTTCCTGCGGGCGTTCAGTACATTCTAGATATGGCGACCAATGCCAGGGCGCGACACGCTGGCTGGTACGGACAACGAGATATCGTAGAGTTCCGGGCATCAGGAGGCGGGCAGGTGCTCGACCGATTCACCACGGAGCAGTTGTGGGCGCTGGGCTGGTCTGTGAAAAGAACAGAGTTCGGCGTGCTTCTGAGCGCCAGAGGCCACGAGATCATCGCGACTACATGGCCTGTCGATCCCTTCGGCGAGCAGTCCGATTCGACCACTGGGCGTATTAGGGCTGCGGCGGGGTCGCCTGTGACGAGCGCGAGCGAGACACAGCCGACCACCGCCGCGGCGAACGGGAGCACTCTGATTGCAGTTGGGAAGCGCCCCATGGGCACGTTCCCAGAAACGCCACCATATCCGGCGAGCTTCTGATTTCCGCGATGGGATACCATGCTCCCGAACCTTGGGGGCGAAATGGACATTCGATCTGGCCTAGTTTTGGCTCTACTGCTGCTGTCGGCACCTACGCATGCGCAACAGCTACGCTCGGCCACCGGCCCGCAGCCAGCGCCCAGGTACACGCCGCCAACACCGAAGGCGAGCAATCTTGGTGCTGAACCGTTGAAATGCCAGCAGCACCTCGATCCGCGCATTCGGCTCTATTGCGCCGACATTGAACGATCCTTAATCCAGAGCGAGGCGCGTCGCCAAGGCATACCAACGCCATCGAGCGAGATTGTTCGCATGCCTGCCTACGGGAGCGCTGAGGCAAAGCAGTTGGGCGCTGCCTGCATGGGAGGCACTGCAATGCGTCGCCTGAGCAACGGCTGGGAACAGTTGCGAAACGCCAAGGGCGAATGGCTGCGCTGCCGCGAGCAATGAATCGGGGGTGTAGGGGCAGCGCCCCTACGGAAGCGCCTCACACGCGCTGGCGGCGTTTCGGCCCCGGTACCGGTAGGACTGCTGCGGGTGGTTCGGCGTCGGGGCCGGCCATCGCCATCGATGACCGCTTTTTCCGGCGCTGTGCCAGTGCGTCGGACAGGTTCACCACGCTGGCAGCGTTGAAGGACAAGGGTTTCCGGGGCTTGCCGATCGCGCGGCCGCTCTCCATCATCCGACGCCATTCCTGCGCTTGCGCAGCGGTGAGCGACAGCCAGGCCAGATCCTGCGGCTCCAGCTCGCGGCCCTCGGGTGTGACCAGTCGGCCACCCTTAAACGAAAAACCGGCCCAAGGGCCGGTCAGTTTCCGATCACGCACGATCAGGCTCCATGCCAGAGTAGGAGCCGGGGCTGACGCAAGAACTGCGCCAGCCAACCACGCACCAAAGAACATAATATACATTATGCGAAATGATGTATCGGGCGTGGTCCGGCTCGTCGGCTAGATCTGGCAATGGCTGCGGCTCTGGCTTGGCTCTTGCCTCCCTGCAGGCTCCCCCGACAAGGATGAGATTGCAGCATGAGCAAGTCGATCCCCATGATCGCATTGACCAGACCTGACCTAACCGCCCTTTCATCCCCGAAGGCCATCAGCTGGAGCCTTGCGACATGACGATGGCTGATGAAGTTCCCCGGTCCTCAGCAGTCCGGAATGCTGAGGCCACGGCGAAATCCGGCGCCATCTATTTAGCCGAAGTCCTCAGAAATCGCCGAAAACGTCGGTTGGGCGTGCGTGATCGCGGCTCCGATGCCGAGACGTCCACTGTGGTCTACATGAGCCGTGGGCCAAGTCTGCCCAAGGGCATGTAAGGCGATTTCGTTGGGTCTTCGCCCCTTACATCCCGCCAGCAGGGAACTTTTGGACTAGATCGAATGAAGAAGATCGTTCAATCCGAGGTTACGAGGATCACGCCATTCGTAGGGCCTCGGGCACCAGTCGGCGAACTTGTCCTCAATGTCATAACAGATCATTCTGTCAAATATGCCATTATTTACGGCAGCCTTAATCTTAGACACGACATGCTGATCTTCTTCGCGGAATCCAAATCCTGCTACGAGAAGTACGTTTTCCTGAATTCGATGCCTGTTTTCACACGCCTCTCGGAGTCGTTGGTTGTAGAACCGGAGGGCGGTGTTGGATGCAATGATTCCCTTCTTCACCTCCGCATCGCCGACGACCAAAACGGGCCATCGATACGGAGGATCGTTGTATTGGGTCTTCTTGAATGGCTTGTATCGAAGATCGCCATGCAAGTGCATGATCTTGAACTTTCGATCAATTCCTTCACGAAGATCTCCCCAGGGCGACCAAAAATCTGTCGTGAAGGCGCCCCGAACGTACCTTTCGCCATAGATGATGTGATCGAAGACACCATCAAAATTCAGGGTGAAGTAGTTGACTGAATCGAACCTTGAATCAAGATGACGAATTGCGGGATCAAATTGCCTAACTACTTCCAGCATCTGCCGAAGGGACACCGTAAGTTGAGTCTCAATCTGGTCCAGTGCCTGAATAATTGAATCCTGAAGACTGGATTGCTGGAAGATGTTCGCAAATGCCTGCTGGTCTATCCTAAATCGAATAAGGTCTTGCTTCGTCTTCTCGACAACAAGATTGATGGTCATCAGTCCACCCAAGATGTAGTCGAACGACTCCTGGGTAAACATTGCCTGAAGCTGCGATGGAATTCTCTCGTAGACGCTTTGACTGATCTTCTGATACGTAAAGTCGATCAAGTCTCTAGCTTGCGGACAAGCTGCCGATATTCCGTGATTAATCCCAGCGCCGCTAAGGATCGTGAGTTGCTGCATTAAAGTACGCTCCATGTATCACGTGTCCCAAGCATAGTTCAGTTTGAGAAAAGTATGCGTCGGGCTTTTCCCTACTTGACCATTACGATTGCGCTGTGCTGTAGACCCTGGAACTCCAGGGAGGGACTTAGACGCTAGCTGGCTAAGGCGGCGTCTCCGGGAACGTCCCCATGGGGCGTTTCCCGACCTCAATCAGTGCATGTGGCGATGGCTCAGGCGTACCAGGTGATGTGGACTGAGCGATGCTGCGAGCCGGATGGTCCTGACTCAACTCCGATTTCTGGCGTGGTGCGCGATACGGATTGTGGGCCGGTCCATCGCGTGCGATCGCCACGCATACCCGTATCGAAATCTTTGCCTTGGTGCCCTGCTCCGTTACGCACGTGCAGGTGGTGTCCTGCTCAGTCGTGCCGGAAGCCATGCAGTACAGCTCGGGCTGCGATTGCATGGTGCGGTCATCGAAGGCGGGCGCGGACCACGGCTGAAATTCCACACGTGGTTTGTGTTTTTGCACGTATTCTTCGCGGGTGAGGGGCTTTGCCGTCGGCATGCCCGCGCCCAAGGGCGCCAAGGCATCTGCCGCCGGCAAAGCATCGGCCCCCTGCTCTTCCTTCTTCGCAGCTTGTGCGTTGGAGGGTTTGATGAGAAATAACCAGCCCAGCCGCATGATGCCTATCAAGGCGACCACCACTGATAGGTCCTGCCAGACTCGCTTCGGCACCTTGAATTTGTGACTGGCCGTGTGCGACGTTGTGTTGCGATACCTGTCATAGAGGTTCCTCGGATCGATCCAAATTTCCTCGTCGACCTTGTCGTGAATCCGTTCGTCGTAGGGACATGCTGAGCCACTCGATGACGAACACCAGATCAAATCTGCGATGCCGATGCGTAGACATCGAGCGGATGCGTGGATCTGGGCGTCTGCGAGCCGCAGATGGACGAACCTTTTTTGACCGTTTGGGTGCGACTTCCAGCTGAGTCGGCAAGTTTCGAAGCCCCGAAAGCTGCCCCTCTAAAGCGTCATATCTGCCTCACAGGATTCCCGCAGACTGGGGGGGCGCTGCTGCCGCCGGCTGGGCGGCCTGAATACCCTGCCGCAGCTGGCCCTGCCATCTCCCCTGCAGCTGTCGGGGAGATCGTGCAGCGGCGCCAGCCGCCAAGGGGTTTCGCTGCCGGCGATAATGCAGTTGACTGAGCATCGGGCGGCATCGGGCGGCATCGGGCGGTATCGGACATGTCCAAACTGGAGGTGCGTTTGCGAACCCCGCCGCTCGCTTGCTTGAAAATGTCTGATGCCACTTGCGATGCAGCCGCTTCCGTGTATCGGTCAAGCATGGCGAATCGACGGAAGTCCGCTGCATGGTCGTCACAGATAGTGGCGGAGCTGCTCACCGAGGTGCTCCATCGCGATCACTGTCAGCTCTACTGGTTGCTGCGCCGCAGCTGACCTAAGTACCTGCGGCGGCCATCGCGCTGGAGTGCCTGCTTGACCTTCTCATTGACCTACTCTCAGAACATGCTTTCGTGAATCGCGTTAGCAAGCCCTGGATAGAGCGTGACCTCGAGCGAGGGTGTGATACGCACTACAAGGGTGGTATGCCAATACCGAGACCTGCGATCACCCCGGCCCGGATCGCTGCGTCGCAAGCGAATCACGCAAATCAAATCGCACGCTTGTGCCCTCAGGAACTCTCGTAGGAAGCTGGATCGGCAGGTTGCCCGATCTCCACTTTCGCGCTGGCCTTCATGCCGATCACCATACTGGCACCACGTCTCGACGCGGAAGACGGTCGCGCCGGAGCGGTCCAGCCACTCACGGCCGAAAGAATCCCTCTGAGTCAGGCCGCCGAACTTGATAGCCTCTGTCGTCAACCGGGTCCGTTCAGCAGCGCCCACGACGCCAAACACATCGGTCTGGTCGATGCCAGCCCGGGCATGGGTGATAACCAACCATGGGATAAACGGCGTCTTAAATTTCAGCCATCGAGGATCGCCTTCTTCATGCTCCTCTAGCGTTGGAGCGTCGATCTGGAACGCGTCCTGGGCGACGACGTTTTTGGCGACGCTATCGCCCTGCTCGGAGGGCACCATCGATGAGCGCACATGGACTTCGACGCCGTCCATCGAATGCCAGTCTCCATCTATGACCAGCCATTCTCCGACCGTGTTTCCTATGCCTAATAGCGAACAGAGCCTGCTCGTGTCGGCAGTAAGTTCAACTCCTTGATCGGTCGCTTCGCGCAGGTTGACGCGAGTCGTCGCCCCGGGCCAGTCAGTGCCGTCGGCCAACCACAGGCCGTCATCGCGGGTGAGCACCTGCTCGCTCAACCACTCCTGCAACGGCTGATTCCCACGGCAGGTGGACACCGCCACTGGAAAATCGCGAAGGAACTGCCCGGCGACGGAATACAGGCCATGCCAGCACAAATGCTCACCGTAGTGATGCTGCGCCTCGGACATCTCACCGTGGCTCCTACCTAGATCCAGGCGACCACCAAGGTCATACATGCTAGTGACGCCCGGCGCACGCTGGTGTACCCAGAAGCTGAGAGCATCGCGCGTCACCCAGCGTTCGCGATCAAAGAGCGAAGCAACCTCCGATACTTCGTTCTTGTCAAAGTCGTATTCTAGGCTGACGTGCCACGCTGGCTCCGGAGACTCCTTCGGGCGAGAGTCATAGAACGACGTTCTCCCGCCTTGGCGCGTGACCATCGGGTATGCGGACTGGTTCACGCGACTCAGCTTGGCTTGCGCCGCCTTAGACAATTTAAAGGCGCCACCTCGGTGACAGGCCAGCAGTGCTTCCTTTGCGAAGTGCTGACGCAACACATGTGGATCATCCTTATCGAATGCGATTTCTTCCAATAACTGACGGTGCGGGGCGACGGCGTTCGGTGCCTCTAGCGCTACGCGAGCCATCGCGATCAGTAACCACAGCTGCGAGTGAAGATAGAAAAACGGCAGCTCTTCAGCGCCGAAGGCGCCAGCGGTCTTGTCGTGGTAGCGCGCAACCACCCGGTGTAGAACATCCGTCCGGCCAAGCCGCACGGCGGATCGCAGGGCATGTGCAGACATCCAGCGTCGTTCGGCGCGGGGCGAGCCCAGCCCGAACCAAATCAGTCCCGCGGCTATATCGATGGGATCGTCACTAGGGTAAACGCCCGGACGCCACTCCCCATCGAGCACCAATGGAGCGAGCTTGGCCGCGCCTCCGCGAAGAAGCCGAGCGAGCGCCGCCTGTGCCGCGCTGGGCTCCGCCCTTGTGCTGAAACTTGCCGCCACACTGAGCCAGACAGCTGCGGGCACCTCGGCCTCTGGTCGGGAGAATTCCTTGAGCAGTGCCACGACCAGCGCGTGGTGCTCGACACCGGTCAGCTCGGCAAGGCGATTGAGCTGGTACTGAGACAATTGTTCGAAGGAGACAAACTCTGATGGATTGGCGTGAATGATCCACGCGGCGCAGTTTGGCCAGATACGGCCCATGGCGTCAGACGCACTCGACCACGCGGCCTTACACAGTTCTAGCTCGTGAATCTTGTCGTACAGATCGAGCTGCTCTTGCCGAGCAATGATCTCGATGTATCTAGTCATCCCCGAGAGCGGAACCTTGGCGCGCAGGACTTCCAGGAAGTCCTGCTCCAGACGCCGCCCCTGAAGCAACCCGTTCAGAGCCTCAAGCGCCTCCGCAATCCCGGCCTCGTCCAGTGGATCGAGCGAAGCTGCACGGGCTTTGGCCCCCGCGATCTGTTTGGCTTGCTCGGCGTCCCAATCTGATCGGTGGGGCACGGAGGTTGGCGCTCGCCAGTTGCTGAGCGAGTTGAACTCCTTGGTAGCCACCGCCATCGCCTTTGCGGATTGCAGCAACTGTGATCGTTCGACCGAGTCGCAGCCCAATGCCCGCTCCGCCAGAAGCGCGAGTGACTCGACATTATCTGAACCATACCCACCGGGATGACACTGCTGATAGTGATGAATCAGCTCTGTCGCCAGGGTCGCAGTGACGCCTGCCGGATGCTTCAGGAGAGAATCTACGAGTTCGACGGTGCTACAGGTACGCAATTCCGCGGGAGAGCTTACGCGCAACATGACCAAGGCCAACGAGGGCTCGAGATCGCCGATATCGATCAACACCTTTAGGTACGGCAGCAATGTATAGTCGAGCGAGATCCGTTCGCGATCCTCCCAGCGAGCCAGCCGTGCCAACCCCTTGGGGCCAGCGGCCCGTGCCAACGCCCGGCCGTAGCCGCTCCAATCGAACTTGTGTTCCTCTCCTAGATTCAGGTCGCAGATGTTCGACAGCGTGTTGCTGTCGGCGTCGTCCAGGCGTGTTCCACGCAGCGTCGCTGCGAAATGCATCAGCTCGCCGACAAACTGCCAGTCGCCCGAGCCTATCGCATCGACCTGTTCCAAGCCGCGATGGAAGTACTCGGCAGCATCGGCGGAACTGGCTGGAACGATAGCCCTAGACAAACGCGCAAATGCTGCGACGCGCTCATTGACATCATCTAGCCGTTCGATCGCTTCGCGAGTGCGCACGGCCGCCTTGCCTGCCGCCATCTGACTCGGCGCCCGTCGTGTCAGGATAGCAATCAAGTCGATGACGTTGGAAACCGGCGCGGCGTCCACGGCGCTCACCAAATCAGCGTACTCAGACACTTCCTTAGTGTCGTGGCCGGCGTCTGCGGACACGGCTAAGGTGAGCAGTCGCTCGCCCACAATCCTGAATTGCCTCTGTGCCGTCAGACCGCCCAAGTAGTAGTCGTTGCTAACGCGCAGGCGATTCCACTTCGCCAATAGCGGGCGCAGCCGCCCATCCCCTGCGCTTGCGTTTCGACTGACCGCTTGTGCGAATGCCTGCGCTACCGAATGCCAGGTTCCCAATCGGGAGTCAAGGAAGCGTTCGGTCCGTTGCAGGTCGTCGTTGTGCAATCGACGAGACGATCCGTCGGACTGCGATTGCGCCTTTACGGCCTCGCGCATCGCTTCCTTTAGCGCCGCGTGGAACTCCTTGCCTTGGAGCGCCGGTGGAATCCCAACTGCTGCGCTCAACAATTCCTGGGGAAGTAGCATCCGTTCTTCGAGTGGCACTCCCTCGGCGAGGGCGCGCATTGTCTTGGCTGCGATGTAAGGATACACATCGCGCGCCCAGCAGTCCTCCAAGAACATATACAACATGG
The DNA here is from genome assembly GCF_056486185.1 of Stenotrophomonas sp. 28608_Sma. Classification (NCBI taxonomy): domain Bacteria; kingdom Pseudomonadati; phylum Pseudomonadota; class Gammaproteobacteria; order Lysobacterales; family Lysobacteraceae; genus Stenotrophomonas; species Stenotrophomonas sp. 28608_Sma. The sequence goes on from NZ_CM151308.1 coordinate 2,491,575, forward strand.
GAGTCTTGAACGCCGCCGCATCTAGGATCGCGATCGCCTCGCCGCTCATTCCCAAGGACGTGGCTACGGCCGCTGCCCGCAGCATGCCGCGCCCAATCGGGGTTTCCTTGGGGTGATAATCGCGCTCGCCCAAGTTCACTGTAGCGCAGACCGATGCCAGCCGGCTGATCAAGGCCCGTTGCCAGGTCTCGTTACCGTCTGCGTGCGCGACAGCAGCTAGCAGCACACCAGTTCGGGCGGATTCTGAGTCAAGCATCGCCTTGAGCGCCCCGCCTGGCCCCCGATCCGCGGGCGAGTTTGCCTGGACAAGGGTAAACATTTGTTCCGCCACTTCGAAGCCATACCAGTCTCGCCAGCCGGCCAGGTCTCGCGCAGCCGCTTCGCCATTGCCTCGGGCCAACCACGACAGAGGGATGGACGCCATGTCGAGAGCTGTCGGACCCTCATCGCGGCGGCGATCCTCACGCTTCTGGTCGTAGTAATGGCGGCGCCACTCTGCGACTCGGTGGGCGTGGTGCGTCGCGTCTGCAACCTCGCCAGCCAAGACATGCGCGATGGTGAGCCGGGCATGCCTGGCGCCTGGCCAGTCCGTGCGTGCTTCGAACAGCCGCCGCAACGAGTCGGCATCGGCGATGGACACCGTCAAATCGGGGTAATCCAGGAGATACTGCGTGCCTCGCTGGTTCATCGCAGCCAGCGTCGATAGCTCGACCAGTAATTGCACGAGCCGACCGTTATCTTCTTGGTCGGCGGCGAATGCTACCGCCGCACGAATGCGCGCCTGCCGGATGGCCTGCTTGCCAGCCGCGCTGGTGATAGCGGCCGGAAGGCGCTCGTCGAAGGCCAGTGCAAACAACTGATCGCCGTCGCCCAGCTGTTGCAGCAAGTCGGGCAGGGTTGTGGCGGCGTAGATGGAGCGATCTTGCATCGCTAGCAGGTTCTTGGCGAGACGGCGTAACGTCGCCTCGTCTGCGGCGTATGATTCGCGGATCAGTCGTTCGGTCGGCTCATCGCGAATCATCAAGCCGTATTTGGTTTGTTCCAGCAACGGTGACAAGTCGGCGCCAAAGCTGTTCACTGCCCCTTCCGCCAAGCCGTTGGCTTCGGCGAATTCACGCACGGGCACGGGCGGCGGCAAGGTCGCAAGTCCTGCCAGGAACGAAGCGATCTCATCCTCTTGGTATCCCTGCCGTCGAGCTTCGGTCAAGGCCTTTGCAATCTTTGATCGGAGCAAGTCGTCGAGCTGAATGACCTTGTCGACTTTCGAGGGCGCAAGCATTTCCGGCCCCTCGTCGACCAGATGCTCGAGGATGCGCGCGTTTCCGCGTGATCTCGACTGGGCGACTTGCACCATTCCCTCGGTCAGACCATCGAGACGGTTCTGCAGGTAGGCCTGGGATTCAATCAGGTTGAATGACCGAAGTTGCAGATGCTCGCATGCGGCGCTGCCGATCGCGCTTTTTAGGCGATAACCCCGTGCGCTAACCACCACCTGCACACCCGGAATCGACCCCGCGATACTTAAGTCTTCGAGCAGAAGACGCGGGAACGCGGTCTCTCCGCGCAAGTCGGCGTGCTCGCCGGCATTGTCGATTGCGTCAAGCAGCAACACGAGCTGTCGATCCGGCGAGACCGAGCGAAGCGTCTCGACTGCTTGGGTCAATCTCGATCTGAACGTCCGGATCAGGTCACTATCACTGGCAGTGCTAGGCAGCATGGGGTCGCACAGGCTGCGGCTCGCCAACAGGTTGGCGATATGGATCAATCCACGTTGCGGCAGGTGGCGAGCGTCGGATGCCGCGCGGTACTGCCCCATACCAAAGCAATCGAACAGAACGACATCATGATCCTGGCCCAGCTTCCCCGCCAGTGATTGCATGAAGACCGTCTTACCGACGCCGCCGTCCCCGTGGATAAGCAGAGGCTGATTCAGGGCCGGAATGCGGGCAGCCACCGACGCCAGTTGGTCGCGTTCCAGTACTGCACCGACATCCGGGAAGCTCTCGCGGACCGGCAAAAGGTCATCTTCGTGCTGCAAATCAAGTGCGGAGAGCACGTCGGCGCGCAGGATGACATTACGATGCTGGGCTATGAGACCAGCCTTCGTGCGCGCCAACTCGCGTAGGTTGCTAAGTCGAATCCTGGACTGCGGGTCCCGGGCGACCGACCAATCCGCCAAGGCAACGGCCAGCTCATGCTTGCTCTGGCGCAGGTCCCCGGTGATCCCCGTCAGACGAAGCCGGGCTGCGAACTCAGCCAGATCCTTGCCCCGCAAGTTGATCGCCTCGCTGAGCTGCTTGGCCTGCGTCTTGGCAACGCCCTTGAGTGTAACTCCGTCTCGCAACGCCATCACGGCTTGTTCGAGCTCGGGCAGGATCGGACGATTGGTGATGAGCTCGAAGCGAAGACGACTGCGTGCTGCCCCAACACCGTGTTCGCGCTTGAGCGTGCGATAGGTGTGCGAGAACTTCTCCACAGTGTGCTTGGCATCGGCCGCCCGAAACGGCTTGTTCTCGGATGCCTTGGAATACTTGACCTGGACCACGACGACCCGGTCCGCATCCAGGAACGTCGCGGCGGATCCGTAGTACAGCACCGCGTCGGCGATCTCGGTTGCGTCCTGGGAGACCCGGTCACTGGGGGAGAAACCCTCGATCGCGACGCCGACAAAACCATCTTGCGGAAGCAGCAACCCCAAGCTCTTGCGGGCCACCCACGCTTCGTGGAATTCATGACCGTCGCGGGAGGCGCGAACACTGTCGACGTGAACTGGAGATTTTGCCACTGGGTCCCTCTTTCGTTGCACGCGCCCTACAGGTCCAGCAATCGCCAGATGGCCTGCTTCTTCGCTTGGTAGGCGTCTTCGATGAACTCTTTGTGGTCGTCCGACTGAGTATCGTCGAAGTGGCTTTGCTCGTTGCGATTGAACTGACTCAGCCAGCTGTCGTTCGCTTCCCGATGCTCATCCAGGACACGCAACTGGGCCAGATGCTTGTCGAGGTCTAGGCTAGGCTGGCTGGAATAGCCCGACCCGATGCGCCGGTTGAGCACCGCCTGCAGCTGCAAATGGCCGGCTTCGGTGGACGTCGTGCCATCGCGCACGTAGACAACGCTTGTCCGCAGGCCCTCCCCTTCTCTTAGGGCCAGGAGCGGCAGGACTTTAGGATCGTCTTCCACAAGTAAGACCTGGAACGACTTGCCCACTAGCGCCTCGTATTCGGACGCGCCGAAGGCAAAGTCAAGAATTTGGTACTCCAGCGGCTTGGGCAGATAGCCGCTGAGCGGCGGGATCAGCTGTGCCTTGTCCTTGATGCTCGGCAAGCCGATCGGAACGAGGCTGCCATCCGCCTGTTGCGACACACCCACGACGAGCGCGCCGCCGCCTGAGTTCGCCAAGGCCAAGATGTGGCGGGCGAGCTTTGGCAGTGCAGGCCAATCGGACTTGAAGTCCAGGTAGTCGGTCTCGCCGATGTTGCGACGAAGCAGATCACGCAGCGCCTCACGGGTTGGCGCCGTAAAGAACCGGGCGAAGGTTTCGTGCTGTTCTTTTAGAATCGTCATCCAAAGTGAACTCGAGGTGCGAACGAAGTATCCGGACTGCTTGGTCGGGGTGATCTGCCGACTCAATTCGCTTGGCTACATTCAATGCCGCGAGCCAGACCAGTAGGCTGACGTCTGCAATGCCTAAGCCGGGCCACTCTACGAGGCGTGCATCGATCTGAATCTAATGCTGGGCCTCACTCGGGTCGACAGGGTCGATTAGACCTTTACGCACAAGGCTATTGAGCAAAAATTTGGCTGCCTGCGGTTCGCTAAGCCCTCCGATTTGAGTGGATTCTTGGCCGCGTTCGCCGTGAACTGTGATGAGACCTTGGTCAACAAAATACTCAGCCTCGTAGATCTTCCCGCCATGCACTATCTCGATCTTTCCCACAAATCACCGTCATTTAATTAATTGCTATAGCCAAAGAGGGGGATGCTAGGTGCACTTCATACGCCCCGTCCGTCAGTGCAGCCCCGCCACATAGTGACATGCAGAGCTCCGCCTCGCAGAATCCAATCCCATTAATGTGACGCGTCACGCCGAGCCGCCCATCCCATTGGCGCCCCACCTCTCTCCCACTATAGTGCCAACCCCCACAAGGACGAGGCGGCGCACATGCCCTACATCGGAATCGGACTACACGTACTGGCAGCCATCTACTTCGCGGTGCACGCCATCCGCTCGGGCCAGAGCCTCTACTGGCTGATCCTGCTCTTCTCGTTCCCGCTGCTTGGCAGCGTCGTCTACTTCCTGGCGATCTACTTCCCGGAAGCCCGCAACTCGCGCGGCGCGCGGCAGGCAATCCGCTCCGCCAAGCAACTCATGGACCCGGGCCAGGATCTGCGCAACGCTCGCGCTGAGCTGTCGCGAACGCCCACCGTGCAGAACCGGGTTCGTCTTGGCATGACGCTGCTGGATGCCGGCCAAGCGGAGGAAGCCAGGACCCTGCTTGAGCAGGCGGCCAGCTCGCCACTGGGTGACGACCCCTACATTCTGACCGGCCTTGCCCGTGCCCGCCTTGAGTCCGGACACGCCGCACTTGCAGTCGAGACGTTGGACGGCCTGTTTGCCCGCCATCCGGAAGTGCGCCGCAAGCCGGAACAGACCCTGCTTTACGCGCAGGCGCTGGCTGCTGCACAGGCACCTGGCACCCGCGCCGCGTTCGAGCGCGCCGTGGAATGTGGAAATGATGCGGCCGCCCGCTGCCTGTACGCCGAGTGGCTGATGGCACAACCGCAGCCTGCTGACCGTGAGCAGGCTCGCAGCCTGTTCGCCAGCATCATCGACGATGCCCAGCACTGGTCGCGCCACGCGCGCAGCCACAATGCCGCCTGGCTGGAGCGAACCAAAGCCGCATTGAAGGGCTACTGACGCCTGGCGGCCTTTGGCAATCCTGTCGCATCCGCCTCGCTCACAGCCTCGCCGGGCGGATGGCGGCAGCGCGCAGGACTGCACCACCGACATTGCCTATAGCCTTGCGGCGCAAGGCTCCAGCCTCATTGCGCCGCATGCAACGATTCTGAAAACGTTGAAAGTGGTGACGGCATCGGCCCTACTGCATTGGCATCGCGCACAACCGGGCGTATTCCTTGCTGTGCCACCTTGAACAGGTGGCCGGGCTTCGAAACCCCGGTTGTGCAATCGTAAAAAGCGCTTGCCAGTCGGCACCACTCCGGGTGGTGCCGACTGGCAATCCGTCAGCCGGCTATGGCGGGCGGTGCGTGGGGGCCTTGCGCCCGCCGGTCTGATTGCACACCGGGTTTCGAACCTCGCACCGTCCGCCACCTTTATCGGTGGCGGCTTCTGCATGCACGCAAGGAGCCCAGCCATGACCCAGCCTCACTCCCCTGCCCCGCACCCCATCCACGACGTGCCTGCGAATGGCCCTGCGCTGGACCCAAACACCCTCATCGCCCTGCTGCACAGCATCGGCTCCGGCGCCGCCTCCGATGGTCAACCGTGGCCAGAGCGCCATCAGATGCCGGGCCGGCGCATTGCGCTGGCGGACGCCGACTGCTCCTTGGCCGGCCTTCGCGTGGTGCTGGAAATCCTGCTGGCCGCACAGCGTGCCCGCGAGAACGGCGAGTTGGAGCAATACGTCGGCCCGCGCGTCATGGAAGGGCTGATCATGGCCGGGTTGGGGCTTACCGCGCACGCCAGTACGCGGGTGCGGCCGGAGACCTGAGAGGTGGGCTGGCGCTGGGCGGCCACCGCGCTATGCCTCGTAGCGGCCGTGGCGGCGCCCGTCCTTTGGCTATCGCCGGCCGTGCCCGAGCGGCTGGCATTCCAGAGCATCGCGGATGATCGATTTTCGCAGCTGCGCCGGCAGGCGATGGCGTTCGCGGAGGCCCGGCAAAGGCAGGGCTTGCAGTTTGTCGAGACGCAGCGGGGTGCGTCGTTGCAGATTCACTGCAAAGGCGTTCCGGTGCTGTGGCTGGAGCGGCGGCCGCCGCATCTGACGATGCGGGTATCGCTGGATGCGGTGCAGCGGGCGCCCGACGTTCTGGCGTTGCGGGCATTGCTGCAGCGGCAGTTGGAGCCCTTGGACTACATGGAACAGGTGCTGGTTGGCGTGCCGGAACCTGTTCTGATGGATCGGGTGTTGTTGGCGATGGCGGGCGATGTGGCTGGGGGTGCGCGATGTGAGGGGTTGGTCGTAGTCGAGCAAGCTTGTATGTTCCTCCCGGCTCCTACGCGGTATGTAGGAGCCAGGGTGGAGGGACCGTCAAGCATGCATCTGCGGATACTAGCCGACAGACGAGTCGAGCGATCCCCATCCCGCACACGAACGTCGATAAAGGATCGTACGGCCCCCAAAGGGGATCGTCGATGTAGGCAAGCTAACGTCGGTGCGGTACCACCCCAGCCCCTTAAAGATAGCTGGGAGCCGTACAAATGTCTGATTCTCTCGATATTGGCGTGGACGTGGACTCCAAGGAGTTCGTACCGGCAGTGGCCGACCGCAAGGCCGGCGACAGGATCGCCAACACCCGGGCCGGCATAGCCCAGTGGCTCAACACCTTGCCCCAGCGATGCCGGATTGGCATGGAGGCGACGGGGCGGTACTACGAGTTGTTGGCTCGGATGGCTGGCCAGGCAGGCCACGTTGTCTATGTGATCAATCCACGTCTGATCAAGCACTACGGCCGGGCGACGGGCTCGCGTGGCAAGACGGACGCCATGGACGCCGAAGCGATCGCCCGGTACGTGAAGAAGGAGAACGATCGCCTGCGTGAATACGTACCGCGTACCGACGAGCAGCAACAGATGCACGATTTGCTGCGCAAGCGGCAGACGCTGGTAAAGACACGCGCGCGCCTGGAGCAATCCTTCGGGGTAAGCAAAAGTGCCCCCGGGGAGCTGTCAGATCTGTTCTGCGCTCTGGCTGGGACGCTGTCCGAGCTGGAAAGCGAACTGCAGCGCTTGGGTCGCGATGGAGAGCATGGCACGCTCTACAAGCGCCTGTTGACCATCCCTGGTATCGGCCCCGCCGTCGCCGCTCACCTGATTTACTACATGACGCGCTGGCCGTTGGCCAACGCCAACGCGTGGATCGCCTGCACGGGCCTGGATCCCCGGCCCAACGAGTCTGGCGGCAGAACGGGACGGCGTCGGCTGTCCAAACAGGGCGCGCCAGTGCTGCGCCAGATGCTCTACATGGCCGCCATGGGGCTCAAGCGGTGTCGTCGGGGGCAACCGCTCTACGACGAGCTGTCAAAACGCGGTCACCCCAGCACCGCCGTCTTCAACATCCTGGCCAGAAAGCTGGCCAGGATCGCCTGGGGTGTCTTCAAAAGCGGCCGGGACTTCGATCCGGCCATGCTGAAGGTGGGTCAAGCCTGCTTCCAGCAGGCTTGACCACGAACATAGGATCTCGACTCTACGGGGCGGTGGGCGGCGTGGGCTCGGGTTCGTGGGTGGAGCCTTCCAGCAGGGCGACGTAGGTGTCCAGGCGCGTGCGCAACCCGGTCAACAGCCATCCTGTGATGTAGAGCAGTACGAGCGCATAGATGAGGAATGCGCCCAGCTGGCCGACGTCAAAGGCGCTGTTCCAGTCGCCCCATTTCCACTGCCGGAACTGCAGGTAGAGAGCGATCAGCAGCGGGAATGGACCGAGGCGTTGCAGGCCGCCGTAGATCAGCCCCATGCGCTCGATCATGCTTGTGCGCAGATGGGTGACGTACTTGAGGCGGCGCTCACGCTCGACCCTGGGGAATCCTCGAAGCTCGGCGATCACCGCTTGCCACTGGGCAAACTCGCCGTCCATTTCCTGCGCGTGCGACAGCCGTGGCTGCACGAACTGGCGGATTCCGCGGCGGGCCGCGAGAAATCCGCCGATGACAAAGCCTCCGATCTCCACCGTCAGGCACACCCTGACCAGAAGCAGCGCGGCCGTAAGCGGAAGCCATCGATCAGGCAGCTGGCTGCCGAGAATGCCGATGGCGGCCGCCAGGGCGCCCACGCGCAACGACCACCTCTCCAGCCGGCCGGCCTTGGGGTAGATGCTGTGCTCAGCCAGCCCTTGTACCCGCTGGTAAAGCCAATGGAAGGTCAGTTCCTGCTGCTTCGTCTGGTCCGGCGAATCGACTCCGCCCCCTGCCTGCATGTCCATTGCGTCCCCTGCCCCGCCGGCGCGGATGCCGGCGGCATCATCCTAGCCGAGCCGGAGCTATCTGAGCAGGTCCGGAAGCGGGTATTGGAAAGGTAGGCGGCGTTCCACCTGTACCCCGCTCGCCTGACGGCTTCACCGTTGCACACCACGCCGGCCACGCCTGGCCCATTACCTTCAGCGCAGATCGGAGGAACCACAGCGCAATCACTGCACCCGCTGCGATGTCCGGTCAGCCGCTCCCGGTCAGTGCAACACCACCGGCAGCCGCCAGCACGCCGAGGTTGGCGGCAACGTCATTACGCAAGCACTCGAGGGTGCGACTCACTCAGCATCGATCGAGCCCGCAAGGCGCGCACGCGCGAGATCTTCTGGCGTGTCGATATCCAGGCCCAGCTCCGGCGCTTGAAGGACATGCACGGCATCGATGGGAAGCTGCCTCAAGCGCGCTCCGAAGCCGCGGTCACCGCTTGCACCCACCTGATTGAACCATGCGCGCGGCACCACTGCAGGAACGCCGAGGACGTTTCCGTGACGGGTGCCAGCGCACCCTGACGCCGAAGCGCGGGCACCCAAAAGCAACGCCTGCAGATGGGCGTGCTCGATCGCGGGCTGGTCGCATGCCACGACCATCACGGCGGCCACTGCGGGCAGCAGGTGTGTGCCTGCAACCTGCAGGCTGCTGGCCAGGCCGCTTTCCCAGTGGTGGTTGGTTACCGGAGTGGCATCCAGCCCGGCAATGCTGGATGTCACGGCCTGTGCGTTCCCGCCCACCACCACCAACACCTGCGATGGTGCGTGCTCCAGCGCCAACCGCACCACGCGATGTACAAGGGTCTCGCCCTGCCGGGTCAGAAGCTGCTTGGGCTGGCCAAGCCGCGTGCTGCCGCCCGCAGCAAGCACGACGACCGCATGCGCGGCCGTCACGTGCCGGCGGTGCTTCGCCATTGCTGCAGCTGCGCGGCGATGCTGAGCGAAATCGCCTCCGGCCCTCGGCCGCCGATGTTGAGGCCGACCGGCGATCGAAGTGTCGGGGACAGGCGGTGGCGCTGATCCGGTGTCAGCAGCTTGAACAGGTCCTCACGCCTTCGCCGCGGACCCAGAAGTCCAATGAAGGCAACCTCGGTATCGGCCAGGGCCATCAGCGCCTCGCGGTCCAACTCGAAATCGTGGTGCATCACCAGCACCGCGTCGCACGCGTCGGCATGGAGGGCCTCGGCCGGGCGCACCTGGAGCTGTGCATCCGCGCCCTGCCCCGCTGAGGACCAGCGAGCTCGTCGTTCGGCCACGCTGACCCGCCATCCCAGGCCCCGCAGCAACGGAACCAGGAAGGGCGTTTCTGGACCGCCACCCAGCACCAGGGCCCGCGGAAGCCGGGGCAACGGCAAACGCCATGCGCCCTCGCCAAAGGGCTGCGCCCCGTCCATCGGATGCAGCTGCCATGCCTGCTCGCAATTGCCGGCGCGGAAAGCGATCTGCCCCGACCTGCGAAGCTCGCGCTGGAGTGGCACGCCCTCGCGGAGCCATGCCTCGATCACGGCGTCGATGCCGGTCATGGCACGCAATGGCAGAAGCGCAATCCGAAGCCGGCCGCGGCAGCCGAGCGCGGACCCACTCAACAGGTCGTCGTCACTGCGGGTGTCGATCTCGATCCAGTCGATCTGCCCTGCCGCGCTCACCTGCTCCGCGCGTCGCGCGAGCTCGGGCTCCAGGCATCCGCCGCTGAGCCAGCCGACCTGGCTGCCGTTGCAGAACAGCACCATGTCGCCGGCACCGGCATAGGTGGAGCCATCGGTTTCCAGCACCAGCGCGAGCACGGCGTGCTCCCCCGCGTGCAGGTGCGTCACCGCCGCCTCGAGCACGCCGCGCGGGCTGCCTTCCGTGAGGAAGCCCGGCGCTGCGGACAGGTGTCCGGCAGGATCCCTGGGTTCCACTCCCTCTGCCGCAGAGGGCTCCAGGGCGGGTGAGGCCACGGGTCGGTCCATGCGCAAGGGTCAGCCCACGTCGGGCAAGCCGGGCAACAGCTTGTCCAGGGTGATGGGATAGTTGCGCACGCGCACACCGGTGGCGTTGTAGACCGCATTGGCGATCGCGGCTCCGACACCACAGATGCCCAGCTCACCGACGCCCTTGGCCTTCATCGGCGAGATCACCGGGTCCAGCGTGTCGAGGAAGACCACTTCCTGGTGCGGAATGTCAGCGTGTACGGGAACCTCGTAGCCCGCAAGGTCGTGGTTGACGAACAAACCAAGCCTTTTGTCGACCACCAGCTCCTCCATCAGGGTCGCGCCTGCGCCCATCACCATCCCGCCGATGACCTGGCTGCGTGCGGACAGTGGGTTGAGGATCCGGCCGCCATCGCATACGGCAAGCATCCTGCGGATGCGCGTCTCTCCCGTGTAGGCATGCACGGCGACCTCGCAGAAATGCGCTGCATAGGTGCCAACGTCGTAGCCCTGCTTGAAGTTGCCGAAGGCAATGCCGTCCTCTGCCGACAGTGTGCCCGCTTCGGCCAGGTCGATGGCTCGCCCGCCCGCTTGGATACGGCCATTGGCGAAGTTTGCGGTGTCGCCGTCGAAGCCCAGTTTCTCGCCCACCTTGCGGCGCAGGCTGACGCACGCCGCGTACACGCCTGCGGTGGAGCTTGCCGCGCCCCACTGGCCGCCGGAACCGGCGGAGGCCGGATGGCGGGAGTCGCCGAGGGTCACCTGGACCTGGTCCAGCGGCACGCCCATCGTCTCGGCCGCGGTCTGCGCGATGATCGTGTAGGAGCCGGTGCCGATGTCGGTCATGTCGGTTTCCACGATCACCCCACCCTGGCCGTCAAGCCGCACTCGCGCCGCCGACTTCATCGTCGGTGCGCCGCGATAGCCCGCAGACACGCCCATCCCGACCAGCCAGTGCCCTTCCCTTACCTGCGCCGGCTTGGCGTTGCGTTTGTTCCAGTTGAAGCGTTCCGCGCCCTCGCGCAGGCAGCGCACCAGGTTGCGGTCGGAGAACTTCTTGCTCGGATCGCCGGGTACGACCTCGGGCTCGTTGAGGATGCGGAACGCGATCGGGTCGAGGCCCAGCTTCTCGGCCATTTCGTCCATCGCCACTTCCAGCGCCATGTGGCCCGGTGCTTCGCCCGGCGCGCGCATTGCATTGCCTTCGGGCATGTCGAGCGTGGCGATGTAGTTGGCCACCAGGCGGTTGGCGCCTGCATAGAGCTTGGGCGTCTGCAGGGTGCCGTTCTCGCCGTCCTCGCCGTTGATGTTGCCAGACCAGTTCTCATGGGCGATGGCGGAGATCCTGCCGTCCTTCGCGCAACCGATCCGGACGCGTTGGATGGTCGCGTGCCGGTGCGTGGTGTTGTTGGGCATCAACGGGCGTTGCAGCGCGATCTTCACCGGTCGCCCGACCTGCTTGGCCGCCAGCGCGGCCAGCACTGCATCGGCGCGGATGAACAGCTTGCCGCCGAAGCCGCCGCCGATATAGGGCGAGTCCACGCGCACCTTGCCAGCATCGATACCGAGGATCGCGGCCATGCCCTGCCTGGCCCAGTCGATCATCTGGTTCGAGGTCCACAGCGTGAGCGTGTCGCCCTCCCAGGCCGCGATGGTGGCGTGCGGCTCCATCATCGAATGACTTTCGTCGGAGGTGTGGTACGTCTCGTCGAACTTGACCGCGGCGCTCGCGTAGGCGGTGTCGAAATTGCCCAGAGCCTGCCGGTCGGGCTTGCCGTCGCGTCCCTTGGCCAGCGGCGCGGACGGCGCCAGCGCCGGGAAATCGAACCGCCCCTTGCCGCGCTCATAGCGGGTGCGGATCAACGCCGCAGCGGCGCGGGCCTGCTCGAAGGTCTCTGCTACCACGCAGGCAATGGCCTGGTGGTAATGGGCGACCTCGGACCCGCCGAACAGCGGCGCGTTGTTCCAGTTGGATGTGCCGACCGGTTTGGTCTCCGGTGCGGTGATCACCGCCAGTACGCCCGGGGCGGCACGTGCACGGGAGGCATCCATCGAGATGATGCGCCCCTTGCCGATGCCCGCGCCGACGATGTAGCCGTAGACCTGGTTTGGCGCCACGTCATGGCGCTCGTAGGCATAGGGGGCGGTGCCGGTGGTCTTGCGTGGGCCATCGATGCGCGGCGTCGACTTGCCGACCACCTTGGCCTTGTCGAACAGGTTTTCGCCGGCGGGGGCGTTGAATTCAAGGGCCATCAGCGCTCTCCTTCGGCCAGCACGGCGGCGAGTGTGCGCTCGGCGAGCGCGATCTTGAACGCGTTCTCCCGGGTTGGACGGGCGCCGGCGAACACCTGTTGGGTCGCGGCCTTGACGCCGTCGCGCAGCAGGGGTTCGGCTGCCTCGATGCGCCACGGCTTCGGCGCGACCCCGCCGAACGCGAATCGCGCCGAGCCGTCGCGCTGCACGATCGCGGCGACCGACACCAGTGCGAACGCATAGGACGCGCGGTCACGTACCTTGTGGTACACGTGCCGGCCGCCCAGCGGTTCAGGCAGCGTGACGTGGGTGATCAGCTCACCGCGCTGCAGCACGTTGTCCTGCTGTGGCGTGTCGCCCGGGGACCGATGGAACTCGGCAATCGGAATGCTGCGCGTGCTGCCATCGCCCTTGACGGTCTGGATCGAGGCGTCCAGCACGCGCAGCGCCACCGCCATATCGCCCGGATAGGTCGCGATGCAGCTGTCCGAGGTGCCGATCACGCCCATCTGCCGGGAGAACCCTTCGAGCGCGCCGCAGCCTGATCCGGGCAGGCGTTTGTTGCAGGGCAGATGGGGGTCGTAGAAGTACGGGCAGCGGGTGCGCTGGAGCAGGTTGCCGCCGGTGGTGGCCTTGTTGCGCAGCTGCCCGGACGCGCCTGCCACGATCGCGCGGGTCAGCACACCGTAGTCGCGGCGCACGCGCTCATGCGAGGCCAGCGCGGTATTGGTGACCAGCGTGCCGATGCGCAGGCCGCCGTCGTCTGTAGGTTCGATCCTGTCCAGGCCGATGTCCTGTACATCGACCAGGTGCGCGGGCGTCTCGACCTCCAGCTTCATCAGGTCGAGCAGGTTGGTTCCTCCCGCCAGGAACTTCGCGCCCTCGTTGCCGGCGACGGCCTTGGCGGCCTCGGCAGGAGACTTCGCGCGCTCGTAACTGAAGACCCTCATGAGCGCCCCCTTCCAGAGGCCGCGCCAGCGACCTCTTGCATCGCCTCGGCAATGTTGGAATACGCGCCGCAGCGGCACAGGTTGCCGCTCATGCGTTCACGCATTTCCATGTTGGTGGCCTGGGGCCGTGCGCTGACATCGGCCTGCGCATGGCTGGGGACACCCCGCTTGATCTCGTCCAGTACCGCCACCGCCGAACAGATCTGCCCCGGCGTGCAGTACCCGCACTGGTAGCCGTCATGCTTGATGAAGGCGGCCTGCATCGGATGCAGGTCATCCGGGGTTCCGAGGCCTTCGATGGTAGTGATGGTATCGCCTTGGTGCTGCACCGCCAGGCTGAGGCAGGCATTGATGCGCTCGCCGTTGACCAGCACGGTACAGGCACCGCATTGACCGTGGTCGCAGCCCTTCTTGGTGCCGGTCAGCTTCAGATGTTCGCGCAGGGCGTCGAGCAGCGTCGTGCGGGTGTCCAGCTCGAGCTCACGATGCGTGCCGTTGACCGTCAACGCCACCGTGCTGATGACCGGCGGTCTGGGCGGCGGGGATGCCGCCAGTTCGGCGGCGAGCGATGACGCCCCCGGTGCGGCGGACATCGCCATGGTCGTGGCGCCGCCGGCGATCACCTGGCGACGCGTCAACTTCATTCCTTCGTCCCAACTTGGCACAGTGACCTCCTGGCGTTCGGGGAAACCCCGTGGCTGGATGGACGCGCTCAAACTACACAAGGGTCACTATGCCCGGCTGGGTAGTACAGATCTGTGAAGCCAGTCCAGGGTGTGCCGGCATCATCGGCCGAGCCTGCTGGCCGGTCATCTTCAACGCCGCCTCTGGCAAACGTGCGCCTGGTGGACAGCGTATTGATGCCCAGATAAAGCCGCCCAGACAGGCCCAAAGCGCGCCGTGGGCTGGTCTGCGGAACTGCACCATGCAGCGCTCGGACACGGTGCCGCATCGATGGTCAGCAACCGCTGTGGTCCGGGCGAGCTGCCACAGCGGTGCATGATGCTGGACTCATTGCCGTGTGGATCGACTGCGGGAAGACGCCAGAAGGATGAGCAGCACATAGCAGGCCAACGCCCCCAGGGCCATGCCCATGGCAGGCAATAGTCGAGCCGCCCAGACAGGCCCAAAGCGCGCCGTGGGCTGGTCTGCGGAACTGCGCCATGCGGCGCTCGGATACGGTGCTGCGTCGGTGGTCAGCAAGCGCTGTGGTCCGGGCGAGCTGCCACGGCCGTGCGTGATGCTGGACTCATTGCCGTGTGGATCGACTGCGGGAAGACGCCAGAAGGATGAGCAGCACATAGCAGGCCAACGCCCCCAGGGCCAGGCCCATGGCAGGCAATAGTCGAGCATGGCTCGACTCTACAGAGGCGCACCCTGCGAGCCGACGCGAACATGCACCACATGGCTGATGCCACGATGGAACATCTTGGCGTATGGGCAGACGCGTTCGGTATTGCGCACCAGTTCGCCGGCCAGGTTCGCATCCATGCCGGGAAGATGGACCACGATCTCGGCCGACAGCAGGTACAGCCCATCTGCCGGATCACGGGCGAAGGTGACCGCCACTTCGACGCTGGGGTTGTGCAGCAGCAGGCCGGCACGCGCGGCCACCAGTACCATGGCGCCGTGGAAGCAACCGGCGTAGCTTGCGGCCAATAGCTGCTCGGGATTGGAGCCACCGCCGGGCCCGCCGAATTCCGGCGGCAGGCGCAGGTCCACCGCCAGTGCACCGTCGTCCGATCGCACCACGCCGGACGCGCGCCCGTGCTGGGCCTGGCCACCGCTCACCCGCACGCGGCCGGTGTACAGCGGCTGCACGTCGTCGCCCTGGTAGCGGTCCAGCATGGCGGGCGAAGGTGGCTTCAGCTCGGTCATTGGCAGGCGATCGATGGCCGCTCAGGCGGGCTGCCGCTGCAACAGGCCGGACTGCTGCAGCCAGGCGTCGAAGCCGATCTGCCCCAGCCACGCCTGCCCTACCGGCACCAGCGTATCGATCTGCAGCGGCGCACCGAAGTACAGGGCCTCGGCGTCTGCCACGACCTGCCGCGGGTCGCCGGTCCGCTGCAGATACTGCCTGGCCAGATCCGCCATCGCGGCGCGCTGGGGACCCGCAATTTCCACGACGCCATTGCGGGGCGGCTGCTGCGCGATGCGTGCCACCGCCGCGGCAACATCCTCGGCGGCAATCGGCTGTACGTCGGCGGCCGGCAGCCGCAGGGTCGCCCCCTCGCCGGCGGACTGGATGATGCCTGGCAGGAACTCGAAGAACTGCGTGGAATGGATGATGGTGTACGGCAGGCCCGAATCGCGGATCAGGCGCTCCTGGGCGATCTTGCCGCGGAAGTAGCCGCTGGCCGCAAGCTTGTCGGTGCCTACGACGGAAAGCGCAACGTGGTGGCGTACGCCGGCACGGGCGGCGGCGGTCAGGACGTTGTGGCCAGCGGTCTCGAAGAACGAAAGCACTGCCGCATCTTCGAACGAGGGCGAGTTGGCGAGGTCCACCACCACGTCGACCCCGTCCATGGCGGCGTCCAGGCCTTCACCGGTCAGCACATCCACGCCGGTGGAGGGCGCGGCCACCACGATGTCATGCCCGGCGGTGCGCAGGCGCTCAACCGCCTTGCTGCCGATGCGGCCGGTACCACCGATGACGAGGAATTTCATGACGTGTCTCCTGGAATGTAGAAGGGGCGACCGGCTGTGGCCGGGCATGCTGGAATCGTAGGCAGCGTGGGTGCGGGGCAGTAGGTCCGCGCTGGGGCGCGCACTGTTGCCCGGCACGCACCAATGCGTTCAGGCCCAGGCGGGCTGTGCGCCTGGCTTCATGGGCGTGGCCTGCTGGCGCGCTTCCCAATGCGAGATCACATCCAGCTCGAGCGCGCGCACCCGCTGCGTGCTGAAGTCGATGAAGGCCCGCACGCGCTTGGGAAGCTGGCGGCGGCTGAGGTAACACAGGTAGTGGCCGCGATCGAGCGGGGCATGCCGATCCAGGCAGGTCACCACCCTGCCCGCCCACAATGCTTCACGCACCTGATAGCTGGGCAGCTGGGCGATGCCTAGCCCGTCGATGACGGCCTGCAGGGCCAGATCGGCATCGTTGAACACCAGTGCGGCCGGCGGCTGCAGGTGCACATCGGTGCCGTCGACCCGGAATTCCCAGGGCTGCATGCGCCCACCCGGCAGGCGCCGCCCGATGCAGGCATGCGTGGACAGCGCATCCACCGAGGCCGGTAGACCCTGCGCCCGCACGTACGCCGGTGACGCGCACACCACCATCTGCATCGGCACCAGCTGCTTGGCGATCACCTGGCTGTCTTCCAGCAGGCCATCGCGGAACGCCACATCGATGCGGTCACCGGCCAGGTCGGGGGCCTGCTCGTCCAACAGCAGTTCTACCGAGACCTGCGGGTACTCGGCGCGGAAGGCGGCCAGCAAGGGGGCGATCACCCGCCGGCCGAAGCCGTGGCTGGCACTGATGCGCAGGTGCCCGCGCGGCGGGCCCTCGCGCAGGTCGCGCATTTCCTCCAGCGCCTGCAGGATGCAGTTCACGCCCGGGTTGCAGCCCTCCAGGAACAGCTCGCCTTCGCGGGTCAGCGTGGTCGAGCGCGTGGTGCGCAGGAACAACCGCACGCCCAGCTGGCTTTCCAGCTTCTGCACGCTGCGGCTGACGGCCGAACGGCCGATGCCGAGGCGGTCGGCCGCGCGGGCGAAACTGCCCTCGGCCGCCACTGCAATGAAGGCCAGCACGCCGGCGTAGCTGGTGGAGAAGGATGCATTGAGCGCATCGTGGCCGTCGCTGGCCGGGCTGGGCTGTGCGGTGTTCATGGGCGGCCTGGCTCCAGGCGGGCACGGTGTGCGTGCAGGTGGTTCCGCGCCAGCGCCAGGCGCTGTCTGCACGCGGAAAGGTCGAGCCCCAGCAGGGGCACGATGTCCTCGAACCCGGCGCCCAGCACGTCGTGCAGCAACAGCACCGCACGTGCATCGGGCGGCAATTCGCGCAGTGCAGCCAGGAAGGTCTGCCAGACCTGCTCACTGGCAGGGCGGAATGCGGTGCGCAGGTGCGTTGAGGTGTCCATGCCCGGCAGACGGCCGAGCATCGGCCGCTGTGACAGGCCATTGGTGTTTTTCATGCAACAGCATGCGGCCCGGCCCCGGCCTACCGGCAGTGCGGTCGCAGGCCTAGCCTCGCTGTGTCCTTCACTCGCTACAGGAACACGCCATGACCGCACGTCTGGATTACGCCGCGCAATCGCCGGAACTGTTCAAGAAGCTCGGCCTGTACTCGCATGCCGCCCATACCGCCTCGATCGAAGCGGCCATCATCGATCTGGTCAACATCCGTGCATCGCAGCTCAACGGCTGCGGTTTCTGCCTGGACATGCACGTGAAGGAGGCCACCCTGCGCGGCGAGCGCCCGCTGCGCCTGCATCACCTGGCGGCATGGCGTGAATCGACGCTGTTCAGCCCGCGCGAGCGCGCCTGCCTGGCCTGGACCGAGGTGCTGACTCAACTGCCGGCGCAGGGTGTGCCCGACGAGCTGTACGCGCGTGTGCGCGGCCAGCTGTCCGAGCAGGAGATCGTCGACCTGACCCACGCGGTGATGGCGATCAACGCCTGGAACCGCGCCAACGTCGCCTTCCGTACCACGCCCGGCACCCTGGACGCGGCCTTTGGCCTGGACAAGGCCGGCCTGGCCTGATCGTTCCGCCGCTGCCCCATGCAGCGGCCCTCCCCTACCGCACTGGAGACCTGCCATGCGTCGTTCTGTTCTGGCCCTGCTTGCGTTGCTGCCACTGTGCAGCGCTGCCGCCTCCCCGCCCCCTGCTGCGCCCGAGCCCCTGGTACGCGAGGTGATGACCCGCGCCCTGCCGGAGCAGCCCGGCAAGGAAGCGCTGATCCTTACCGTGGAATACCCGCCGGGTGGCGCCGATCCGGTGCACCGCCACGATGCCCATGGCTTCGTCTATGTCCTGGAAGGACGGATCGTGATGGGCGTGGCCGGCGGCAAGGAAGTCACCCTCGGCCCGGGCGAGGCCTTCCATGAAGGCCCGGCCGATCTGCACACCGTGGGTCGTAACGCCAGCGCTACCGAGCCGGCGAAGTTCGTGGTGTTCCTGATCAAGGACATCGGCAAGCCGGCGGTTCTGCCGCCGCACTGATCGCACGTCCGGCGCTGGCACCAACGACAGGTCCCCGGGTGTCACAATCCGGGGACCTGTCCCGTCTACGCTGGCATGGACGAATCCACTGCGCTGTTCTCACGCCTCCGCCCACGCCTGTTCGGCGTGGCCTACCGCATGCTTGGGTCTTCGCACGAAGCCGAAGACGTGGTGCAGGATGTCTGGCTGCGCTGGCATGGCACCGACCCGTCACAGATTGAGAATCCCGAAGCCTGGCTGGTGGCCACCACCACCCGTCGCGCCATTGATGGCCTGCGCCTGGCACGGCATACGCGCGAACACTATGTCGGCATGTGGTTGCCCGAACCGCTGCTGACCGATGACACCAGCACCCCTGAATATGTACTGGAAACCGCCAGCGATCTGTCGGTCGCCTTCCTAAGCGTGCTGGAGCGGTTGGCCCCGGATGCGCGTGCAGCCTTCCTGCTGCACGACGTGTTCGATCAGGACTACGCGGTGGTCGCGCGCACCCTGGACAAGACAGAAGCCGCCTGCCGGCAGATCGTACATCGCGCACGCCTGCAGCTCAGGCAGGAGCGCCCGCGCTACAACGTTCCGCAGGAGGTGCACCAGAAACTGCTGCGCCGCTTCGCTGAGGCCGCATCCAGCGGCGATTTCCGTACGATGAAGGCGCTGATGGCCGAGTCGGCCGAGCTGGTGGGTGATGGCGGTGGCATCGTCACCAGCTTCCCAAAACCGATGGTCGGGGGCGCACGCATTGCCCAGCTGCTGTATGCCCCGCACCTGCGGCGCAGCGCGCAATTGCGGATGGTGCCGGCCATGCTCAACGGACGGCTGGGACTGCTGCGCTATTTCGATGGCGAGCTGGAAGCGGCGATGGCCTTCGAGACCGATGGCGAACGGATCACGCAGATCCTGGTGCAGCGCAACCCGCACAAGCTGCAGCGGCTGGCACTGCCCACCTCCATCCAGTAGATCCGCGCCACGCGTGGATGGCATCCATTGTCGACCTCGTTCTTGCGGGATTCGACCGGGGCGCCGATGCGCCCCGATCGTGAACGTCTGCCTGCGCAACGGCCGCAGGACCCGATCAGAAGTCCCAGAACACCGGCACCCAGCGGAAGGTCTCGCCCTCCAGCGACACCCGGCCCACTGACGGGAACGGAAGATGCGTGGCCACCAGCATTTCGCCGGTGCCTGCCAGTTCCTTAAGCAGGGCGATGCGGACGCGCGCGGATTCCTCCGGGTCGTGCTCGAAGCCGTTGTGCCAGTTCGGCTGGTCGAAGCCGACCGCGAACACCGCGTGACCGGCGAAGGTCAGGGCCTGCCCGGCAGACGCCACGCGCACCACGCAGTGGCCCGGGGTATGCCCTCCGGTTCGGCGGGCCATCACGCCCGGCGCGATCTGCTGTTCGTCCTGGAAGGTGTGCACGTAGCTGCTGTACTCGGCCCAGAAGTGCTTGGCCGTGGCGCGTAGCGCATCGGGGAACCCCTGCGGCATGTTGGTACGGCTGAAGTCCGGCGACTTCCAGAACTCCACCTCCGCCGCGGCCACGTGGATTTTCAGGTCCGGGCGCAGCTGTTCCTTCACGCCTTCAA
This sequence comes from Stenotrophomonas sp. 28608_Sma, assembly GCF_056486185.1. Classification (NCBI taxonomy): domain Bacteria; kingdom Pseudomonadati; phylum Pseudomonadota; class Gammaproteobacteria; order Lysobacterales; family Lysobacteraceae; genus Stenotrophomonas; species Stenotrophomonas sp. 28608_Sma. Next base: position 2,511,620 of record NZ_CM151308.1, read on the forward strand.
CCAGCAGCCCGCCGACGTGGTCCATGTGCATGTGGGTGATCACCACATCGGTGATTTCGCCCAGGTTGATACCGGCGGCACCGAGGCGGCGGATCAACTGGCCGGCGCGCGGCAGCTGCAGGTCCGGGTCCATGCCCAGGCCGGCATCGATGAGGATGGTGCGATCACCGCTGTGCACCACCATCACGTTCAATGCCCAGTCGAAGGCATCCTGCGGCAGGTACATCTCTTCGAACCATTCGGCACGGTCGGCGGCCGGAACGTTGTGGCCGAGCATCTGGGTGGGCAACGGCAGGACGCCATCGCTGATCACCAGCACTTCGACGTCGCCCACCTTGAGGGCGTAGCGCGAGGGCACCAGTTCATCGAGGGCGGGGGCAATGGGCGCGGCGGTGTTTTCCAGACTGAACATGAGGGATCTCCACGAAGGGACATTGGGCGGGCAGCGATGCAAGGCTGGCGCGGAACGATTCCGGGCGCTTTCCCACGGCGCAGGGCGTGGCGTTGCCAGGGCACGATGCCTGGCAGGCCAGCGCTGCAGGGTTCATGGGAAGGCGGGCCACTGCGCAAGCGGTGGGCCCGGAACACGGCATATGCCGTGTGCGATCAGCCTAGGCAGCACACCGTTGCTGCGGTAGGCCCGTGGAGGGGGACGTGATGTTGCATTCCGGGAAGCAATGCGAATCACATACCCAGATCAGACAGCCCCGGATGATCATCGGGGCGACGCCCCAGCGGCCAGTGGAACCTGCGATCACTTTCCTTGATCGGCACGTCGTTGATGCTCGAAAAGCGGCGCTGCATCAATCCATCGGCGCCGAATTCCCAGTTCTCGTTTCCATAGGAACGGAACCAGTTGCCGGAGTCGTCATGCCACTCATAGGCGTAGCGCACGGCAATACGGTTGTCGGTGAAGGCCCATAGCTCCTTGATCAGCCGATACTCAAGTTCCTTGTTCCACTTGCGGGCCAGGAACTGCCGGGCTTCCTCGCGGCCATGGGTGAATTCGGCGCGGTTGCGCCACTCGGTGTCGAGCGAATAGGCCAGCGCCACTTTGTCGGCATCGCGGGAGTTCCAGCCATCTTCGGCAAGGCGTACTTTCTCGATGGCCGATTCACGGGTGAACGGGGGAAGTGGCGGACGGGGTGCTTCAGTGGACACGGTGGGGCCTCCAATCAAATGGATCAACGGGGTGCTTCGACGGATTTTGATGACTCAGACGTCAGCGCCTGGCCTGCTCCAACAGCACTTCTGCAACATCCCTTGCAGTGTCTGCGGCGTTGTAGTCGCCCATCACGCGCGAGACGGTGATGGCGCCTTCCATGAGAACCAGCAGCTGCCGCGCCAGTGCGTCCGGCTGCTGGATATCCAGTTGCGTGGTGAGTTCCAGCGTGTAATCCAGCAGCTTCTGCTTGTGATGTTTGGCGATGTGGCGAATCGGATCATCGGGGTCGCCGACCTCGCCTGCGGTGTTGATGAAGGCGCAGCCGCGATAGCCCTCGGACTGGAACCAGCCCTTGAGCACGGTGAACATGCCGAGGATGCACGCTTCCGGGGTGTCGGCCTTGTTGCACTCCTGCTGGAACCAGGTGAGCCAGCGCACGTCGCGCGCGTTCAATGCCGCAGCGGCCACCTGGTCCTTGTTTTCAAAGTGCCGGTAGATGCTCTTCCGGGCAACGCCGGAGGTCTTCACCAGCAGGTCCATGCCGGTGGCGTGGATCCCGTTCTGGTAGATCAGCGCCTCGGCCGTGGCCAGGATCTTCTGCTGGGTATCGGAGGTAGTTGTGTTCACGACGCCAAGGTAGAACGAGCGTTCTACCCTGTCAACGGGTGGCGCGGCGACCTCTCGCGCGGGCAAGCTCGCGCAGGACGATCTATCAAGAAATTCGTACATGTCATCATCCAGGCGCCTGATTTCGGTCGCAAAGTACGTCTCACCACCCACCCATGAGACGCCTCGCATGAACACCTTTGCCCGTACCCTGGCCGTTGCCGCCCTCGCCCTCTCGGTTCAGGCCGGCTTGTCCGCGCAGGCCACCGAACCGGCCAAGCCGGCTGCAATCACCAGCATCGCGCGCACCGCCAGCTACATCACCACCACCGATGGCGTGCAGCTCTACTACAAGGATTGGGGCCCGAAGGATGGCCCGGTCGTCACCTTCAGCCACGGCTGGCCGCTGAACTCGGACAGCTGGGAATCGCAGATGATCTTCCTCGCCAACCACGGCTACCGCGTCATCGCCCATGACCGTCGTGGCCATGGCCGTTCCAGCCAGCCTTGGGATGGCAACGACATGGATCACTACGCCGATGACCTGGCCACGGTGATCAACATGCTGGACCTGCACGATGTCACCCTGGTGGGCTTCTCCACCGGCGGCGGCGAAGTGGCGCGCTACATCGGCCGTCATGGCACCGGACGGGTGAAGAAGGCGGTGCTGATCAGCTCGGTGCCGCCGTTGATGCTGAAGACCGCCGATAACCCCAATGGTCTGCCGATGGAAGTGTTCGATGGCATCCGCAAGGCGCAGATGGACAACCGCGCACAGCTGTACAAGGACATCCCGTCCGGGCCGTTCTACGGCTTCAATCGCCCGGGTGCAAAGGTGTCGCAGGGCCTGATCGATGCCTGGTGGGCGCAGGGCATGCAGGGTGGCCACAAGAACACCTACGATTCGATCGCCGCGTTCTCGGCTACCGACTTCCGCGCCGACCTGAAGAAGTTCGATGTGCCGACGCTGGTCATTCACGGCGACGACGATCAGATCGTGCCGATCGACATCTCGGGCCGCCAGTCGGCGAAGCTGATCAAGGGCGCCAAGCTGATTGTGTACCCGGGTGCGCCGCATGGCCTGACCGATACCCACAAGGACAGGGTCAACCAGGACCTGCTGACGTTCCTGCAGGAAAAGTAAGCAACCCGGGCTCCGGCAATGTGCCGGAGCCCATTTCCTGTTGAAAGGCGCTGCCTCGATGCTGGCCTTCCGGCGCCGGACATCGATAGCCGAGCATGGCTCGGCGCTACAGGGACGCCAGCTCCTTCGCAAGGTACGGCGCCGTCCTGCTGCCTTTGGCGCGCGCCACCTGTTGCGGTGTTCCCTTCGCCACGATGGTGCCCCCTGCCCCGCCAGCTCCGGGGCCTATGTCAATCACCCAGTCCGCCTGTGCAACCGCGCGCATGTCGTGCTCGATCATCACCACGGTATTGCCGGCGTCCACCAGCCGCTGCAGCTGCACCAGCAGCCTGTCTGCGTCCGATGCATGCAGGCCGGTGGTGGGCTCGTCCAGCACGTACAGCGTGCGCCCGCGCTGGCTGCGCTGCAGCTCGGTGGCCAGCTTGATGCGCTGGGCCTCGCCACCTGAAAGCTCGGTGGCCGGCTGGCCCAGCCGCAGGTAGCCCAGGCCGATTTCCTGCAGCAACTGCAGCGGGCGCGCAATGGCATCCTCTTCACTGAAGAACGCGTGCGCCTGGTCCACCGTCATCTGCAGGACCTCGGCGATGTTGCGGTCATTCCACTGCACCTTCAGCGTCGCTTCGTTGTATCGCGCACCGTGGCAGGTGGGGCACGGCGCATAGACGCTGGGCATGAACAGCAGTTCGACGCTGACGAAACCCTCGCCCTCGCAGGTCTCGCACCGGCCCTTGGCCACGTTGAACGAGAAGCGGCCGGCATCGAAACGGCGGCGGCGCGCGGCCGGCGTTGCGGCGAACAGCTTGCGCACGTGATCGAACAGCCCGGTATAGGTGGCCAGGTTGGAGCGCGGCGTGCGGCCGATGGGCTTCTGGTCGACCTGCACCACCCGCTGGATCGCGTCCATATCGCCTGCCAATGTGCCCCGCGTCGTTTCGATCACGGTCGGTCCGTCGGTGGGCGCGCTATCGGCGTTGTCGTCGGCAGGCTCATGCCCGAGGTGCAGCAGCAACAGCTCGGGCAGCGCCTGCGCCATCAGGCTGGATTTGCCGGAGCCGGAAATGCCGGTCACCGCCGTCAGCAGCCCCAGCGGCACCTGTGCGTCCACGCCCTGCAGGTTGTGGCGGTGGATGCCCTTCAGTTCCAGCCAGCTGTTCGCGCTGCGCTGGCGGCTGGCGGGTGCCGGCACCTGGTCGAACAGATACAGGGCCGTGCGCGAATCCGGAACCTGGCGCAGGCCGTCGGGCTCGCCACTGTAGAGGACCTGGCCACCGTGCTCGCCTGCTTCTGGCCCAACATCCACCAGCCACTGCGCGCGGCGCATCAGTTCCAGATCGTGTTCAACAACGAACACCGAGTTTCCGCCGTCGCGCAAGCGCTCCAGCGCGTCGTACAGCGCCTGGCTGTCGGCAGGATGCAGGCCGGCCGAGGGCTCGTCGAGTACGTACAGCACGCCAAACAGCAACGAGCTGAGCTGGGTGGCCAGCCGCAGGCGCTGCAGTTCGCCGGCCGACAGGGTTGGCGTGGCGCGGTCCAGCGAGAGATACCCCAGGCCCAGGTCACGCAATTGGCGTACACGCGCCATGACCCCGCCTGCCAATCGTTGTGCCGCCAGGCGCTTCTCTTCCGACAGGGCGGAAGTCAGACGCACATCGGGGGCACCCTCATGGGTCGCCTGGCCACTCGCGGCCCTCCGGGCGCGATCGCGGGGTGTCGCGCTCCTGTTGGTGCGAGCGCCCGTGCTGTGCGCGCCGAAATCACCTTGTGCGATGGGCTCCAGCAGCGCCGCCAGCTGGTCCAGCGGCAGCCGCATGAACTCACCGATATCCACCCCGGCAAAGGTGACCGAGAGCGCCTCCGGCTTCAGGCGCTTTCCGTGGCAGGCCGGGCACAACCGGCCTTCCATGTAGCGCGACACGCGCTTGCGCATCAGCGCGCTCTGGGTATTGGCAAAGGTGTGCAGCACATAGCGGCGCGCGCCGGTATAGGTGCCCATGTAGCTGGGCTCCTGCTTGCGCTTGAGCGCGGCACGCGTCTCTGCGGGCGTGAACCCGGCATAGACCGGCACGCTGGGCGCGTCTTCGGTGAACAGGATCCAGTCCCGGTCCTTCTTCGGCAGCGCCTTCCACGGTACGTCGATGTCGTAGCCGAGCGTGACCAGGATGTCGCGCAGGTTCTGGCCATGCCATGCCGGCGGCCAGGAGGCGATGGCGCGCTCGCGGATGCTCAGCGAGGGGTCCGGAACCATCAGCGCTTCGGTCACTTCGTAGACATGCCCCAGGCCATGGCAGGTGCTGCAGGCGCCCTGCGGCGTGTTGGGTGAGAAGTCCTCGGCGTACAGCATGGGCTGGTTGGCCGGGTACGCCCCCGCACGCGAGTACATCATGCGCACCAGGCTGGACAGCGTGGTCACGCTGCCCACCGATGAACGCGCATTGCTGGCGCCGCGCTGCTGCTGCAGGGCCACTGCCGGCGGCAGGCCATCAATGGCGTCCACATCGGGCACGCCCGCCTGGTCGATCAGGCGCCTTGCATAGGGCGCGACGGACTCGAAGTAACGCCGCTGCGCCTCGGCGAAGACAGTACCGAAGGCCAGCGATGACTTGCCGGAACCTGATACGCCGGAGAACACCACCAGTGCATTACGCGGAATGGAGACGTCGACATTCTTGAGGTTGTGCTCGCGCGCACCACGCACCTCGACGCAACCGCTGGCGGCGGCAGCGCATGACGATTCACCAAAGGGGGTGTTGGACATTTCAGCGTTCCTGCATTCGGTGGGCGGGCCGTGCAATGGGCGCGCCCGGTAGGCCATTCTCGCTGCTGCGGGGTGAATGGTGTGAGGGCGCAGCAGGTGGAAGGCCGCCTTCACCTCCCCTTCCTACGCCGTTGCGCGGCCAAGGGCTAGCGTGAGGCATCTGCACGCTAGGAGGCGATCATGCACCCCGATGTACTTGGCTGGATCGCCACGGCGGTCCTGATGGCGACGTTGATCCGGCAGATGGTGAAGCAGTGGCAGTCGCCGAACCCCGAGGCGGTATCGAAGTGGCTGTTCGTGGGCCAGATGACCGCGTCCGCGCTGTTTACGGTATACAGCGCGATGCTGGGCAGCACCGTCTTCGTGGTGACCAATGCGATGTTGCTGTTGACGGCCGTGGTGGGCCAGGTGATGGCCTGGCGCCGTCGCGGCCGACCCCGAACACCCCCGCCCTGCTGATTGTTAACGCGCTTTGCCTGAAGGCTTGACGCCACGTTGCTCCGCCCTTGATGGGGCCGCTCACGATGCAGTTCCTATGCTGGGCGCGCCACCTGAGCCGTGGCACCCAACCTGGAGACCGCGCCATGCAACGTGATCAGAAAGACCTTCCCCACCCGGACCCGGAAGCGCAGAATCCCGATCCTGTCAGTCCACTGCAGGCGAAGCTGCACAACCGCCGCAACCATGACGAAGCGCTGCAGGAAACCTTCCCCGCCAGTGACCCGATCTCTCCCTTTGTTGCTGCACCAACCCCCGAAGAGCAGGCCAAGCGCCTTGGGGAGCGGGTCACGCTGCCAGACCGCCGCACGGATAAGGAGGCCGCGGGAGGTGAGGCGTGATCCGGCGCGGTTTTGCCCGTGTGGCGGCCGCAACAGCACGATTGTCCGGCAGCCTGGGCGCATTCGTCGCCGCGCTGGGGGTGATCATCACCTGGGCCGCCAGCGGGCCGGCCTTCCACTTCAATGATACGTGGCAGCTGGTGGTAAATACGGGAACGACCATCGTGACCTTCCTGATGGTGTTCCTGATCCAGCATACGCAGAACGCCGATAGCCCGCGCTGCACATCAAGCTGGATGAACTGATCCGGGTCAGCAAGGATGCCAACCAGGAGCTGTTGAACCTGGAATCGATGGAGCCCGCTCACCTTGAAGAGATACGCCAGCATTACGAGGCGCTGGCGAAGACCGCTGCAGACATCAGGTTCAAGAAAGAGCGTTGCATGCCCTGCGATGCGGACGCGGCCGCCGAGGCATGAAGGGCGCCGCGACGGCGGCAGACCCGCGTGTGGATGTCCTGGGGCAAGGCACTGCCTGGCAGGGCCTTGCAGGGCTGTTCCGACGGAGGCCATCGACCGGGGACGCAAGCAGTCCCAAGCTGCGATGCCATCGTGAAGCCATGCCGAAGGCCTGCCGGCAGCGAAATGCAGCCACACACGGTGACGGGCGCCGCTTCGTGAAGACGGCGCGCAGGCTTTCTGCTGACGTTCCCATGCAGCCTTCACCTGGCCCCTGCTTTGGCGCAACCGGGCGACGCCTACGCTGAGCGCTCCACTCAACGCGGAGCCCCTATGGCTATCAAGACGGCGGAAGACCTGTTCATCCACGAACTCTCGGACATTTACAGCGCAGAGAAGCAGCTGACCAAGGCCCTCCCGCGCCTGGCCCGTGCGGCCGAGAATCCGGATCTGGCGGCGGCGTTCGAAACGCATCTGGAAGAAACCCAGGGCCAGATCGAGCGCATCGACCAGGTGGTGGAGGTGCTTGGCATCCGCCTGAAGCGCATCAAGTGCGCGGCGATGGAGGGTCTTGTAGAGGAAGGCAAGGAGGTGATTGACAGCATCGACATGGGCCCTGTGCGTGATGCCGCGCTGATTGGTGGCGCGCAGAAGGTCGAGCATTACGAAATTGCGTCCTACGGCACCATCGCCGCGCTGGCCAAACAGCTGGGCTACAAGGATGCCCTCCCCTTGCTGCTGGAGACGCTGGAGGAAGAGAAGGCGACCGATGAAAAGCTCACCCTGCTGGCCAAGGGCGGCGGCAACGCCAAGGCCGCGCAGGCTGCCTGAGCCGCGTGGAATGCAGCCCGGCCGCCATGGAAGGCGGCCTCAGGGTTCGTACAGCACCTGGTCGTTCGGGCAGAAGAAGGTGCGCCGCCGGGTGGTGCCCATGTACAGCTTGCTGATCGGGCCACCGCAGACCGGGCAGATCCTGCGCGTGTGTACCTGCCAGTGCTTCTTCAGCTCGAAGCGGCGCTTCCACTCCAGGAAATCGAAGCTGTAGGTGCGTGCCTGCGTGATCAAGGCGGTGAGCTCGCGCGGCGGGAGGTTACCCAAGCGAGTGGCCGGGTGCACGCCTATGCGGAACAGCACCTCGTTCTTGATGATGTTGCCGACGCCGGCGAAGACAGTCTGGTCCAGAAGCGCGTCACAGACCAGGACGTCCGGCATTGCCTTCAGCTTGCGCCGGGCCAGCTTCGGATCCCAGGCATCGTTCAACACATCCGCGCGCCAATCATAGACGTCGTCCAATGGCTCGCCAATGAGCTTTACGGAACAGGCATAGAAGTTCAGCTCGCCATTGTCGAACCCCAGGGACACCCGCGCAGGGGTTGGCTTCCGTTCGTCGATGCGCCAGCTGCCGAACATCATCAGATGGATGCGCAGGGTCTGGTGGCTGAACTCCAACAGGAAATGCTTGCCCCAGCTTCGAACGGCTTTCACCCTGCGTCCTTGAAGTGGCGACAGATCGATCCGGCTGTTCCCTGAAACCGCGCGGACGACGTGCCCTTTGAAATGCCTCGCAGCCTCGCACAGCAGGACAATGGATGGGCCCTCAGGCATGCTCGTCCTCCTGCAGCAAGGCCTGCAGGCGCAGGGCGTTGCTTGTGGCGTGGCCCAGCGCGGTATTGTCCAGTACGAACCAGACTGATCGTTGCGTGTCGGCTTCGCGCCGCAGCCGTTGCGCCAACTCCGCCAGGGTCTGTTCACAGTACGCACTGCGATAGATCTGTGGCTGGCCGTGCCAGCGCCAATAGCTCCACGAGCGGTCCCCGCCAGGAATCGCGGCTGAGGGCGCCCGTGCCGGGTCCGCTGCAACCCGTGCAACACCATGGTCGCTCAGCAGGGCGTCCGCTTCCGTAGTGAACCAACTGGGATGGCGCGGCTCACAGGCCACATCGACCTGGACGCGTTCGCGCAGCCCCTGCAGAAAGCTCTCCGCCGTCGCCGGTTCGTATGCCAGGCTGGGTGGCAACTGGAGCAACAGCGGACCCAACCTGTCACCCAGTGCCAGCACCCCATCAAGGAACCGCTGCAGCGGCGGCATTGCATCGCGAAGCCGATGTTCATGGCTGATCGAGCGCGGCATCTTCACTGCGAAACGGAAATGGTCCGGTACGCTCGCAGCCCACCGCGCATAGGTACTGGGCAAGTGCGGACGATAGAACGAGGAGTTGATCTCGACCATGGGCAGGCGGGTGGCATAGCGTTGAAGAACGCTATTGCCCTGCCCAAAGGCTTCCTGCGCCGACCGGGACAGGGACCAGCCGGCACAACCGATGCGTACCGGACCAGACGGCGACGGAGTTGTATTCATCGCGCCACCCAGCCGTCAGGTTCGATAGCGCGGCTGGCAACGCCTTCCAGATTTGATTGCGTCACCCACAACAGGCGATCGAGCGCGCTGGTGCCTGAATCCAGCGCCGATGCGCTGCGCACGAAGCCTGTCCAGTCGGAGATGGCGATCTTTCCCAGCGCCAGTTCATCCACCCGCACGCAGCACATCCGCCAATGGGGGAACTGCCGCCGCCCCACCCTCCCCCGGTTGAGCTCAACCACGCCGCTGTGGCTGCCGGCTGCCAGGATCCGCTTGTACGCGGCGTTGACCCCAGCCTCGGGGCCTTCGAGGTACTGCAGGAAGCGGCTGCCATCAAATAACAGCGTACCGGTGACATCGGCGGATTCATTGAACAGCACCGCGTCCATCACAAGCTGCTGCAGTCGTTCCGCAGTCAGGCTGTCGGACGCTTCACTTACATAGGCAATTGCGCGAAGAGGCATGACACCACCGGCTGTTGCAGACAGCCCTACCTTAGCGACGCGCATCGTACGCGCGGTGACACCGGTGTGGAGGTTGCGTCGAGCTGTGGCGTGGCCGCTGCGCATCGCGTCTACACGCAACGTGCGCTTCAGATGTGCGCACGCGTGCCAGCACATGGCGGGCTTCAGCCGCGAGGGCGGCCGGCATGGGCTGACAGTGGCAATCAAGGCGGAATGCCGTATCGGCCCAGGTCGCACTCAGGCGGTCATCGAGCTGGAGAGTGCTGCGCCCGGGAAACCCTTGGGCCTGGCCGGGTCGCGGCCCGGTTCCGCCGAAATCAGCGCCTGCATCACGTGATGCTGGACGCGATTCCCACTCTCCTCTATGCCCACGAAATACACAAAACGGCCATCGAACTTGGCCTGCGCCCCCTCCAGGGCGGTGTTGGCCTGAACGGCTCGCTTCAGCGACTTCATCCATAACCGTTCGGGTGTCCGGTCAAGCTCTACAACAACGGCGGTGCCACCGCAGTCCAGGGACATGCTCTCGACACGCAGCACGCGTGGCGAAGCGGGATCGGTTCCAGGTCGATGCATGACATAAGCTCCAGTGTCGAAGATGGCGGCAATAATCCATGGCCGCTGCCAATATGCCGTCAAAAAACACCGGGCTCTTTCCACGCCACCTCGACAGCACTGGCGACACCTTCCCAGCTTCGCACCGGGCTGACATTCCACACTCGCAGCCTTGATGCAGCACAGCACACACTGCAGTTCCCGAGGCAATACAGGCATGCGCGCATGCAACCCGATATGAGCCGGCGCAGGTGCAACCTGCTGCTGGTGGAGGATCAGTTCGATCTGGCCGCACTGATGGAGCAGGCGCTCGAAGACGGGGGGGGCCAGGTAACCCATGCGTATAGCGTGTTTGATGCGATGGGGCTGTTGGAGAAGCAGACGTTCGATGGCGCCGTGCTGGATGTGGAGCTTCGTGACGGCGTGGTCTTTCCGGTTGCCGATCGCTTGGCCGAGCTTGGCATCCCGTTCCTGTTTGTGTCTGCGGTCTATGACCAACTGGTGCCGCAGCGCCACCGAAGCGCGGCCTTCGTGGCCAAACCTTTCCACATCGCCCAGTTGCAGCAGGCCGTCCAACGCGTAATGGGCGATGCCTGCACGCCCTTGACCACGCACTGATCCTGCGTCGCAGTCAACTCAGTGGGGTGTCAGCAAGGGAAAACCCGTTTCACTTGCCCTGCGCCGCCCTGCGAAATTCGGGAGGGTCGGCCTACAGCAGCGCATCGACCAGTCAGGCCGCTTTAGCATAGGGTTCGACGATCGAGAGGAGCATTTCCATCGCGGTAGCTCCCGCCTGGTTCGTCGCCGCTCGCTGGATGAAACTGGTCCAGTCAGCAAGAGCGATCATCCGCAGCTCATCCGCACGGACTGGCAGGCAGCGCATTGGCCAGAACGGCAACCGCCGTTGCCCGACACGCCCGCGAGCAAGTTCCATGAGGGCGGTGTGGCTACCGGCGCCGCTGACGCGGGAAAAGGCCACATCCAGGCCATCGGCGGGGCCCTCCATGTATTGCAGGAAGTGCCGGCCGTCGAATAAAAGGACGCCGGTCACACCCGCTGATCGGTTGAAGCGGGCCGCATCTTCCATCAGTGCTTCCAGGCGCGCGGACGTGAATCCAGCGACGGCTTCGCTGACATAGACAATGGCTCTGTTCGGCATGGTGGCGCTCCTGCTCTCCCGGTCGCTCAATCTAAGGCCGGTGTCGTTGAGAGACCGTAAACGCCAAACGTGAATTGGTCACATATTGCCCGGCGAACCGGGGTTTTTAACAGCATTTCCGTTGCATCCTGCCATGGCGCGCCGAAGCGGCTGATTTTCAAGCCAACAGGATCGGCTGGCCTGCCGCCGGGGCGGCGCCCAACCCGCCCATCTCCGCCAGATAGGCTGAAAACCCGCCTGTCGCGCGCCCTGCCAGGCGGGCACTGGTCATGACGAGCGGGGCACCCGCCCACCGCACATCAGCGCCGAGACGCTGCAATGTCCTCACCAGCTGGACGTCCTCCCCGCAGTGCAGCGGCGAAAAGCCGCCTGCCGCACGATAGGCCTGGGCGGAAACACCCAGGTTCGCACCGTGGATACGCCCATGATCGTCCCCCCATTGCTGCCGCCTCCGGAACGCCTTGCGCAGGCGCTCCTCGGCGCTGCAGTTCGTTGCGATGTCCACCAGCCCGCAGAAGACGTCCCAGCGTCCCTCAAGCTGTGCGACCAGCCACTCAGGAGGTACCTCGCTGTCCGCGTCCGTGCTCGCCAGCCATCTTGCACCCCGGCCCAGCAGCTCGGCGGCGGCGGCGGCTCGGGCGATGCCGACGCAGCGTGCATCCAACCGCAGCGTATCAACCCGTTGCTGTGCGCAGATGGATTCCGTGGCGTCCGAACAATCGTCCAGCGCAACAATCACCTCCACCGCTTCGCCCCCCAGCCCGGGATTCAGGGCCGCCCTCCTGATCGACTGCAGGCACCGCTCCATGCTGGCAGCCTCGTTGTGGGCCGGAACCAGCACGCCTATCACCGCAGGCCCTCCAGACGGGCCAACGACAGCGCGCCGCGCGTCCACCCCTGCAGTACGAAGTCCGCGTCGCGATAGTGGAAGGCCTCCTGCAGGCCTTCACCCAGGCATCGATGCACGACCTCGGTGCGGCTCGCGCGCCCCGGGAACGAGGGCAGCCAATGGCAGGCCACCAGCAGTCCATCATCACGAAGCGCTTCCCCGATACCGGTGCGCAGCTCGCGCAGCGCGCCGGCTCCCAGGTAGTAGCCCATTTCGCCGCAGACGATCAGATCGAAGCGGCCCGGCGGCCATTGCTCGGGATGGCTGGCGCAGTGGACCTGCACGTGCGGCAGGTGGGCCAGGTTGCGGCGCGCCTGGAACGCAGCACGCGGGCTGATGTCGGTTGCCAGAAGGCGCTCGCAGCGGGCGGCCAGGGCCTCGGTCAGCACGCCATTGGAACAACCCAGCTCCCACCCGCGAATGAAATGGCGCTGGCTCAGGCTTGCCAGCAGCAGTGCACGCTTGCGTTCTTCATACCATCGGCTTCGGTAGCCGAACGGGTCCTCCTGCTCATGCAGGTCATCGAAGTACGGTTGCGCGCTCATGCCAGGAATACCTCGTAGTTTCGGAAGAATCGGGTCAGTACATGCGCGGGCAGCACCGGAGGGCTGTTCAAGCCCGGCACGTCGCCCGTCTGGGTCCGGAAATGCGCGATCGCGTTTCGTTTCGCGGCCGCCACTGCTGAAATGTCGACCAGTCTGGGCACCTCCCACGCCATATGTGCACAGGCCGGATCCAACCAGTGCCATCCCCAGACCGGGTACTCCAAGCGGCGGCACCCCACCGCCCGGGCGGCGCGGCAGGCAGCACGCCCTGCCGCTTCATGGTCGGGGTGGCCATCAAACCGCCATGGCGCCAGGACCAGGTCACGCGGCTGCAGATGCTGTTGCAGCCAGCCTTCCAGGCCCTGTTCGTGCGTGCTGACCGCGCCGTCGGCGATACCCAGGTGAAATATGGAACCGGCCGGGATTCCGAGTTCGCCCAATGCCGCGGCAAGCTCCGCCCGCCGTGCCGACCGCAAGCGCGCTGGAGTCCACCACGGCTCGCCCGGATAGCATGCTTCGCCGTCCGTCACTGCAACGACGCTCACCTCCATGCCCTGCCCCACTGCGTGATGGAGCAGTCCGCCACAGCCGAGGATCTCGTCGTCCGGGTGCGGCGCGACCACCACCAGGCGGTCATGCCCGGTGCACAGCGCGCTTGCCGGCGTAATCGGCTGCTGCCAGAGCCAATTGCAGCGCAGCCACGCCTGTTCCTGCGTTCCTTCGCCTTGCAGCGGTGCTTTGGCTACAGCGCCCATGTCGCCTCCTGGGCCGCCCGCTGCCCACCCAGCCACTCCCAATCGCGGTCGGCGTGGTTCTGGCGAAGGAACACGGTCAGGTCCGCGCAGCGGTGGGCATGGGCGTCTTCCAGGCACATGGGCGCCGGGCCCAGGGCCCGACCCGCCAGATCCAGCACGCGCGTAGCCGCCCGCTCGATCACGCAACGAATCCGCACCACGTCCTCGCGATGCGCCGATTCGGGCTCGGCATCGATGCGTGCTGCCAGCTCGCGAAGCAGCGCCGCGGCCGGCGCCAACGCGAGGTCCACTTCACCCAGTAGACGTGCGCGATTTCCCTCGGTGCAGGCGGATCGCATGCGCTCGGCCAGCGCGACCGCTGCGCCAAACCAGACCGCCGCAATACCCGCGCCTCCATGCCAGAAGCCCGGTCGTTGCAGATAGTCATCGCGAGCCCCCAATATCACCACTGGCGCGGCATCAAAGCGCACGGTGGTGGACGGAATCCCGGCCATGCCAACGGCGGGCCATGGCTCACCCGACAGCATTCTCCAGTGCTCCGCTGCCACTTGGCATAGCCACACCCCCTGCGCACTGCGAACCGTGACCAATGCGGCATCCACCCAGGCGCTGCCCGAACACCAGGATTTGTCCCCGCGCAGCCTGCCCTCGGAGTCGATGCGAAGTGTGCTCGCCGGGCCCTCTGCGGCCCACACCGCCCACAGTTGGCCTTCAGCAGCCGACGGGGCCTTCAACTCGGCCATGATCGCCTGCGCGTCGTAGTGCGCCTCCAGCACCTTGGCCAGGCAGAGATCTTCGCCCCCCAACGCCGCAAGCGCCCTCCAACGATCCAGTGTCTGCCCGCATCCCGGGCATGGCAGTTCAGGCTGCTGGACGAGCACCTGGCGGGCGCGGTTGATCAACGATGATGGCGGCGTCACATCCTGCATGAGGGCTTCTGCAATGAAGATATGTCATGAACGTAGGCGGCAGACGGTCACATCACTGTCTTGGAGGTGTGGCGGGCACATGAATGCCCCGCGCAGTGATCCTCACGCACCTGTCCCACGCCGTTGCTGCCTCACGCGCAGGCACTGCTGCAATTCCCACAGCCATGGCAGCACCACCAGTACCAGCGCCGGCAACAGCACGAGCCACCAGGCCTCAAGCGCCGCAGGATCCACGCTCAGCGACCACCGCGGCTGCGCGTGCCAGCCGACCCAGCCCAGCAGAACCCAGGGCGCGGCATCGAGCACGCTGTGCACGTGCTGCTCCGCTGGACTGATACGCCGGCGGCCGTCCGCGCTGACGGTGTCGAAATAGCCGGTGATCGCGTGTGCGATCACCAGAAGCGCCAGGAGCGCGACGAGTGACCGGGTATTCTCCAGCAGGAGCCATGCCAGCACGCCACTACCAATCAGCAGTAGCTGCAGCCCGTGCAATGCGCTTTCCCGCAACGCAGAGGTGTGCGGCAGGTCGGTACGCCGGTGGAAATGGAAGTCGAGCCAACCGGCGGCCAACCAGAGCGCATAGACGCATGCCATGACGATCGCGCTCATGGCGGCATGCTCAGGGTGTCAATACGATCTTGCGGCAGTCGTCGTCCTTGGCGTCAAACATCGCGTAGCCCTGCGCCGCATCGGCCAGTCGCATCCTGTGCGAGATGATGTCGCCCGGGTCCAGCTTTCCTTCCATGATTGCGTCGAGCAGTTCCGGCATCAGTCCCTGCACATGGGTCTGCCCCATCTTGAACGTCAGCCCCTTGTCGAACGCGTCACCCAGCAGGAAGCCATGGATGAAGCCGGCGTAGACGCCTGGGATGCTGACCACCCCGCCGCGGCGTGCAGCTGCAATACATTGCCGGATCGCCACGCCGCTGCTGCCTTCCAGCTTTACGGCGGTCAACGCTGACTCCAGCGCACTGCCCTCGGCCTCGAAGCCCACCGCCTCGATGCAGGCGTCCACACCCCGTCCACTGGTCTGGGCGAGGATGAAATCGGCCGGGTCTTCGATCTCGTTGAAATCAATGGGGGTCACCCCGTAGGCGCGGCGCGCATAGTCAAGGCGGTACCGAAGATGATCGATCATGAAGATGGTCTCGGCCCCCAGCAGGCGGCAGCAGGCCGCGCTCATCAGCCCGACCGGGCCCGCACCGAAGATGGCCACCGTTGAGCCCGGCTTCACCCCTGCGTTCAGCGCGGCCTGGTAGCCGGTGGGCAGGATGTCAGACAGGAACAGGACCTGCTCGTCGGCCACGCCTTCCGGAATACGTAGCGGGCCCACATTCGCCTTGGGCACGCGCACGAACTCCGCTTGGCCACCGGCAACCCCACCGTACAGATGGCTGTATCCGAACAGCGCGGCCGGCGGCAGAAGGCCCTTCTGATTCAGCGCCGCGCCCTTGCCGGTATTGGTGGTTTCGCAAGCGGCATACTCGGCCAGCCGACAGTGGAAGCACTCACCACAGGCGATCACGAAGGGAATCACCACCCGATCCCCTGGCTTTACCTGAGTAACGCCGCTGCCGACCTCTTCCACGATGCCCATGAATTCGTGGCCGAGAACATCGCCATCGTGCAGATCCGGAATCTTGCCCCGATACAGATGCAGGTCCGAGCCGCAGATGGCGGTAGCGGTAACACGCAGGATCAGATCGTCATCAGCCGCCAGTACCGGGTCCGGCACGGTCTCGACGCGTACATCCTTGCGGCCGTGGTAGGTCAATGCCTGCATCGCGGTTCTCCAGCAAGAGGGGGTTCCAGCATCGCAACACCCCCCTCCCCCTGCGGTGACATCCCGGTGTGCATGGTGTTCATTTCGCGACGTCACCGCGTTAACCGGATTGATTGCACGCTTCAACCTCCTGCTGCAGGAGCAACCCATGACCGACAAGCTCCCCTTCAATCCGACCACGGACGTGGATGATCAGTCGAAGGCACATACGCCGGACAAGCGGCGCAATGATCGAGCCAGATGGAAGGAGCACGACATGCCCGACGATGGCGATGGGCCCAAGGCTGTACCCGAGGACTACGAGCGTCCTGATCCCGATCCAACAGGGAAACGTTGAGACCGCCTCACATACTGGATGCGCCGGATTCACAGCTCATGGCCCGCTGGCGGCGCAAGCTTCATCATGGCCATTGAAACAGCCTGAACGAGGTGTTGCATGTGGAAGCGCAACGGTCTCTCGCTGGTGCTGCTTGTGCTCACCGTTGTATTCATTGGTGGGCAGGCAATTGCGGGACATCACGTGCACAACCAGGAGCTGCTGCAGCACGGACGCACGCCGATCGATCTCTGGCACTACCTGGCAACCGGGCATTTCGTCAGCGCCACATTCGAGAACTGGGAGAGCGAATTCCTGCAGATGGGGATGTATGTCCTTCTGACAGTGAGCCTTCGCCAGCGCGGTTCGGCCGAATCGCGGCCCTTGGACCCTGCGCAGGAACAGAATCGCGTCGAGCCGGGGCCCACGCCCTGGCCCGTGAGGCGTGGTGGCGCATGGAAAATCATCTATGGCCATTCGCTTGCCATCGCCTTCGGCCTGTTGTTCCTGGCCAGCTTTACGCTGCACGCATTGGGAAGCTGGCGAGCCGAGCAGGCCGAGCAGCGGCTGCAGGGCTTGCCAGTGCCGGGCTTTCTCGAGCACCTGGCCAGCAGCACGTTCTGGTTCGAATCGATGCAGAACTGGCAAAGTGAGTTTCTGGCCGTGCTGTCTCTGGTTGTGCTGACCATCTTCCTGCGCCAGAAGGATTCGCCACAGTCCAAGCCGGTCGAAGCGCCGCATGCGCAGACAGGAGATTGAGGCATGGCACGCCGCCCTTCTACCGCCCTGCTGATCATCGACATGTTCAGTCGTTTCGACTTCCCAGGTGCAGACGCGCTGGCGCCAGCGGCAGAGAACGCGGCCCGGCAGATCCGCCGCCTGAGAGACCACTTCGATGACCAAGGGTGGCCAGTCATCTATGCCAATGACAACTTCTCAGATTGGAAGCGGGACTTCCGCCAGCAAGTGGAGCAGTGCCAGAGGGACGGGGGGACGGCTGCCCGAATTGCCACAACCCTCTCCCCCCTGCCCGGCCACTATTTCGTGCTCAAGCCCAAGCACTCGGCGTTCCTCGCGAGTCCCTTGCCGATTCTGCTGGCCAAGCTGGGAGTACGCCGTCTTTGCCTCACTGGCATGACGGCCGACTCGTGTGTCCTGGCCACGGCGCTGGACGCCAACGCCAGGGAGTTCGAGGTCGTGGTGGCATTGGAAGCTGTGGCGGCGATGCCCTCGCAGAAACGGCGTGCACTGGCAGTGCTGGCAGACTCGGGCGCAGCCCGGGTCGTCCGACTTTCGTCGCTGGTCTCTGCGTAATCGGCAGGATCAAATCGAGGCAGTTCAGGCCCGGTCCGCTACACCCTGTACACCGGCATGACCGGCGCAATGTGCACAGCAGAAGATCTGGCCCTTTCCTTCAACGCCATGCCCGATAACCGCGCAGTTGCAATGTGCGCAGCGCGGCGCGAATGCATGGATCGCGCATTCGAACGAATCGAAGGTTCCGCTGCGTCCGCCCTGCTGCAGGGTGAAACTCTTGTCGTAGTTGTTGCCGCAGACATCACAGGTGGCCATGTGGCACCCCTTTGTGTGTAAGGAAGGGGGAGTGTGGTGAGTGCGGTTGTCGGTGGCCGTGAACGCAGTGTGTCCAGAAGGTCCAGAATACGCATTGCAAGGTGCTCGTAAAACGTGCCCCGCCCAGTTGACGGGTGGACTATCCATGCGTGCGTTTTGCCTGGTCAAACGCTTGCCGCGTTCTGCATCGGTGGGACTTCGGCACGTTTCCGGATCGGTAGCGAAGAGGCCGCACGCGAGGGGCCGGCTGCAGAACGTGCAGCTGGATCTGAGCCCGGCGCCGCTGCAGCTGCTGGGTGCCTATAGCCACCGGCGCTCGGTCACCGCGCGGGTTCGGGCGCTGCTGGAGTTCATCCAGGCTCGGCTGCAGGGCGGCGATCCTGTTCCAGTGAGCCCATCGCGGCTGTGATGCCGGACGGTCATCGAGGCAACATCGACCTAGACCCGCAATGCCTCCAGCACCAGGCTGAACGCCGGGGAAGGCTGCCGCCTGCTCGGGTAATACAGATGATAGCCGGGGAACAGCGGGCACCAGTCCTCCAGTACCCGCACCAGGCGGCCGCTTTCCAGATGGGGGGCCAGCTCATCAACGGGCAGATGCACCAGGCCCAGGCCGTCAAGCGCGGCATCGATCATGTGCGGTGACGTGCTGAACACCAGCGGGCCATCCACGCGCACATTGATCTCGCGACCCTTCTTCTCGTACTCCCACACATACAGTCCACCGCTGGTGGGAAGACGGATGTTGATGCACCGGTGACCAGTCAGATCGCCCGGCACCTTCGGCATTCCGTACGCAGCGAAGTAGCCCGGCGTCCCTGCGGTGGCCATGCGCAGGCGTGGGCCGATGGGCAGGGCGACCATGTCCTTGTCGATGGATTCGCCAAGGCGAACACCGGCGTCGAAGCGGTCGGCAACGATGTCACGCAGTGCATAGCTGACGTCGAACTCGATGCGGATGTCCGGATAGCGGTGCAGCAGCGGCATCAGCTTGGGCAGCAGCACCGTGCGCAGTACGTGGTCGCCGCTGGTGATCCTGACCTGCCCGGCTGGCGTGTCCCTCAATGCAGTAAGGGCTTCGAGCTCCATTTCGATGTCGTCGAAGTGGTTGCCGATCGACTGCAGCAGGCGCTCGCCTGCCGTGGTCGGCGAAACGCTGCGCGTCGTGCGGGTCAGCAGCCGGATGCCGAGACTCTCTTCCAGGGTCTTGATGGCCTGGCTCAGTGCGGACTGGGTAACCCCCAGCACGCCCGCCGCGCGGGTAAAGCTGCCCTCCCGCGCTACGGTCACGAAAGCCAGCAGGTCATTGAAGTTGCGTCGTGCCATGCGTGCAGTGTGTCACAGGAATTAATTAGCACAACTAATTGAGCCATTCGCAATTGATTATCTAATCAAACACCCGCGCGTGGTCCAGACTGGCCCCCTCCCCCACCACGGGAGCTCCGGCAGCCGGAGCTTTCCGCCGTCATCGCCATTCTGGGCCTGGAAACCTTCATGAGTTCACTCAATCTCCCCCCGACCGGGGCGAGCACGGCCGCGCCTGTCCGCTCGGCATCTCCCAGGGAATGGGGTGCCGTGCTGGCCCTGTCACTCGGCGCCTTCGCGCTGGTCGCTTCCGAATTCATGCCGGTCAGCCTGCTGACGCCCATCGCCACGGACCTGCGGGTCAGTGAAGGCCAGGCCGGACAGGCCATCGCGGTGTCCGGCGGGTTCGCCCTGGTCACCAGCCTGCTGGTCTCGCCACTGGCCGGACAGCTGGACCGCAAATGGCTGCTGCTGGGCCTCACTACCGCAATGATCCTCTCGGGAACGCTGGCGGCACTGGCGCCCAGCTTCCCGGTGTTCATGCTGGGCCGTGCGCTGATCGGCGTGGCCATCGGTGGCTTCTGGGCCATGTCGGCGGCCACCGCCATGCGCCTGGTTCCTTCGCACCAGGTGCCCCGCGCACTGGCCATCGTCAACGGCGGCAACGCGCTTGCCACCGTCATTGCGGCGCCGATGGGCAGTTACTTCGGCGCCATCATCGGTTGGCGCGGTGCGTTCTTCTCGCTGGTGCCGGTGGCTGTGGTGGCTCTGCTGTGGAAGATCGCCGCGCTGCCATCGATGAAGGCGACCGCCGGTCGCGCTTCCTGGAATGTGTTCGCGCTGTTGAAGCGCCCGCCGGTGGCGTGGGGCATGGCGGGCGTGAGCCTGTTCTTCATGGGCCAGTTCTCGCTGTTTACCTACCTGCGCCCGTTCGTGGAAGGCACGCTGCACGTATCACCTTCGACGTTGTCGCTGTTGCTGCTGTTGATGGGTGCTGCGGGCCTGGCCGGCACGTTGTTGATCGAGCCCTTCGTGCACAAGGCACTCTTCCGTACACTGGTGCTGCTGCCCGCACTGATGGCCGTGGTGGCGGCGTGCATGATCCTGCTCGGCAACACGCTGCCGAGGGTGGCGGTGTTGTTCGCCCTGTGGGGCCTGCTTGGCACGTCGGCGCCCGTGGCCTGGTGGTCGTGGCTGGCCCGCACCCTGCCCGATGACGGCGAGGCCGGTGGCGGCCTGATGGTAGCCGTGGTGCAGATGGCCATCGCCATCGGTGCGACCGTGGGCGGCCTGCTGCTGGACCACCAGGGCTACCGTGCCACGTTCTGGTTCAGCGCTGTCCTGCTGCTGGGCTCGGTGGTGACGTCTTGCATCGCTGCGCGCTCGGCGCAGCACCATCGCCTGCCTGTCCATTCCTGAAGGAGTTCCCCATGCACTACACCTCTCTGGGCCGCTCGGGCCTGAAGATCAGCCGGCTGGGTCTTGGCACCATGAACTTCGGCGAGCTTGCCGACGAGCCGACCAGCTTCGCCATCATGGATGCCGCCGTGGATGCCGGCATCAACTTCTTCGACAGCGCCGACGTCTACGGCGGACCGCAGTCGCCGGACATGGCGCAGGGCTTCGGCCTCTCCGAAGAGATCATTGGGCGCTGGCTCAAGCGCAGTGGCAAGCGTGATGGTCTGGTACTGGCGACCAAGGTGTACCAGCCGATGGGGCTGGGCCCGAATGATCGCCGGTTGTCGGCGTACCACATCCGCCGCGCCTGCGAGGCCAGCCTGCGCCGACTGCAGACCGACCACATCGATCTGTACCAGATGCACCATGTGGACCGGGCCACGCCATGGGAAGAAATCTGGCAGGCCATGGAACAGCTGATCCGCGAAGGCAAGATCACCTACGTGGGCAGCAGCAACTTTGCCGGCTGGGACATCGCCACCGCACAGGGCGTGGCCACCGCGCGGCACACCTTCGGCCTGGTGGCCGAGCAGAGCCTGTACAACCTGACCCAGCGCACGGTGGAGCTGGAAGTGATCCCGGCCCTGCGCTACCACGGGCTGGGCCTGATCCCCTGGAGCCCGATCGGCATGGGCCTGCTGGGCGGCGTGCTGAAGAATGTCGCCAATGGCCGACGCGCTACCCCGCACCTCCTGCAGCGTATCGAACAGCTGCGTCCTCAGCTGGAAGCGTATGAAGCGTTCTGCGATGAACTGGGTGAGGCGCCCGCCGCCGTGGCGCTGGCCTGGCTGCTGCACAACCCGGTGGTGACCACCGCGCTGAGCGGGCCGCGCACGGTGGACCAGCTTTTGCAGAACCTGAAGGCCCCTGCGCTGAAGCTCTCAGATGTTTCACTGGCTCGACTGGATGCGATCTGGCCTGGCCCCGGTGGCGAGGCGCCCAATGCCTACGCCTGGTAATCCCCCAACTCCTGGAGTACTCCCCATGTCCATGCTTCTCGGTACGTTGATATCCATGGCTGCGCCTGCGACCGGCGGCGGCCCGGCCAGCGATGATCTGAGCATAGCGCCTGCTGGCAGCGCATCGTCCGTGGCGGGCCCCGCTGACTACTTCACTGGCAACGTGCGCATCGATGGCGGGTTCCAACGCCCTGCGCCGGCACGCGTAGGAGGTGCAACGGTCACCTTTGAGCCCGGCGCACGCACGGCCTGGCACACCCACCCGCTGGGCCAGACCCTCATCGTGACCGCAGGCGTGGGCTGGGTGCAGCAGTGGGGTCAGCCACGCCAGCAGATCCGTCCGGGGGACACCGTGTGGATCGCCCCGGGCGTGAAGCATTGGCATGGTGCAAGTGCCACAGTGGCGATGACCCACATCGCGATTGCCGAGGCGGTTGATGGCAGCCCGGTGACGTGGCTGGAGAAAGTAAGCGACGAACAGTATTCGGAGATGCGCGAATGAAGACGCTGATGCTTTCTCTGGTCCTCGCGGCCATCCCCCTCACTGCAGTTGGACAGGACATGGCCCACGGCGCGGACAACTTCTATCGCAGCACCCAGCTCACCAGCGAGAAGGTGCGCTTCAACAACCAGTACCACATGCAGATCGTCGGCAATCTGTACGTACCGAAGAACCGCAGGCCTGGGCAAGCATTGCCCGCGATCATCGTGGGCCATCCCATGGGCGCGGTGAAGGAGCAGAGTGCGGATCTCTACGCACAGAAGCTGGCTGAACAAGGCTTCGTGACCCTGGCTATCGACCAGTCATTCTGGGGTGAAAGTGCGGGCGAGCCCCGCAATGCAGTTGCGCCGGACATCTATGCCGAGGCCTTCAGTGCAGCCGTCGATTACCTGGGCACGCAGCCACAGGTGGATCGCGAACGGATCGGCGTGCTTGGCATCTGCGGCAGTGGCAGTTTCGTGATCAGTGCGGCCAAGATCGACCCGCGCATGAAAGCCATTGCTACCGTCAGCATGTACGACATGGGCGCTGCGAACCGCAGTGCCCTCAACCGCTCGCAGAGCGTTGAGCAGCGCAAGGCCGTGATTGCTGCTGCCGCGCGCCAGCGTTGGGTCGAAGCCGAGGGCGGCGCCGCACAGTACACCTCCGGCACGGTGCATAGGCTTGAGGCAGATACTCATCCGATCCAGCGCGAGTTCTACGACTTCTACCGCACTTCGCGCGGCGAGTTCACGCCGACTGGTTCATCACCGCAGCTCACCACCCACCCGACGCTGACCAGCAACGTGAAGTTCATGAACTTCTATCCGTTCAACGACATCGAGACCATCTCCCCGCGTCCGATGTTGTTCATTGCGGGTGATCAGGCGCATTCAAAGGAATTCAGTGAGGAGGCCTACCGGCTGGCGGGACAGCCGAAGGAACTGCTGTGGGTGAAGGGTGCAGGCCATGTGGATCTGTACGACCGCACCGATCTGATTCCGTTTGCAGCGCTGGGAGCGTTCTTCCGGAAGAGCCTGGACGGAAGCATGTGACAGGCCAACGCCCCCCCTGGCCTCACCCCGTCCGCAGCATCGCCACCAGCAACCCCATCAGGGCACTCCCCGCCGCCAGACTCAGCCACACCCTCCCAACACTGCGGGCACTGAAGACGCCCACAGCAACGGCAATGAACAGCACGAACCCCAGCAGTGAACTGGCCAGGACCGAAACGGACGTCCTTACCCCCACCAGCGCGGGCAGCAACAACGCCAGTGCCGCAGCGGTAACGGCGGTGAACACGTAGCCGCCCAGCGAGGCGGCCAGCACACGGCTCGCCACCTGCCAGCGATAGGCCGCTTCCCGCCCGGCCGGAGGCTTGGCCGTACGCGCCGCCTCCGGTGCCCGGGGCCAGCGGCGCTGCAGCATCAGGGCCATTCTTGCCAGCATCAACCCGAATGCCAGTGCGACCAGCTCCACGCCGGCCTGCTGCCACGCGCCCCGCTGCAGATACATCAGCAGCCCCTGCCCGGTGGTTGCCATGTTCACCAGCGGCAGCGCCAGGCACAGTGCTGCAGCCAGCCACAACTGCTCGATCCAGGCCAGGCGCGGTGGGCGCCACAGCGCGTGCAGCACCGAGGCAGCGCAGGCAGCAAGAAAAATGCGTATTTCCCATGCGCTGCGATCGCTCATTCCCAATGGCAGCAACCGATTGCCATGCAGGTAGACGATGCTTGCCAGCGCCACCCCGACCAGCGATGCCACGTTGAAGGCTTCCACGCAGCGGTAGATGCCCGCCGTGGCCGCGCCGAACTCATGCTCGCTGCGCTTGCGCCGCTTGATGGAGAACAGCAGCGTGCCGATGGCGATCATCGCCGTGCCCAGCAGGCCGCTGATGAAGTACAGCCACTTCATCGGCCAGCCGCCGAAATCGGCCTTGTGCAGTGCTTCGATGGTTTCGTGCACCTGTACGGCGCCAATGACATGCGGATGTGCACCATGCTGTTGCAGCAGCGCGCCGCTGGCAGCATCGAACGCCGCCCGGCTGGCCTCGGTCAGCAGATGCCTGTCTGCGCGCCCCACGGGCTTGCGACCGATCACCTCCACCACGCTGTGCACGGTGCCGGGCGCCTGGATCACGATCAGTGCCGGTGGCTGCCCGCTGATGGCGTGCGCGCGTGCCAGCAGTTGCTGCAGGTCCGGCAGTTGCGCGGTGGATACCAGGATGCCTGGCGGAGCTGGCTGCACAGGCGCCAGCTCGGCTTCGTAGCGCGCATAGGCGTCATCGGCATCGCCATAGGCCGCATGCACCGGCCACGGCAGATAGCTGCTGTAGAAGAAGGTCAGCCCGGTGTAGCCGATCATGAACAGGAACGGCAGGGTCAGCACGGCACTCAGGTTGTGCGCATCCAGCCAACTGCGCTGTCCCTTGCCCGGGCGGAAGGTGAAGAAGTCCTTGAAGATGCGTTTATGCACCACCACGCCGGACACCAGCGCCAGCAGCATGCAGGCCGTGATCCAGCCGACCAGCCAGTAGCCGGCCATGCCGCCGTGCAGGGTGTAATGGAAGGACATGAAGTGGCGCCCGCCTTCGGTTTCCCGAAGACGAGGTGGAGGCTGTGGCATGCCGGTGCCGGCATCCACCCAGCGTTCGTGCGCGGTGCCGTCGCCATCCTCCCATGACAGCTCCAGTGGCCAGCCCGGCTGGGCAGGCCAACGGATCTGCCATTCCCGGGCATCGGCGGCGTTGGCAGCCAGCCAGTGCTGCGCACGTACCGCCTGCATTCCCGTGTCCACCGCCGGCGAGGAGGCCGGCACGGGGCCGGCCTCCATCCATCGCGTGATCGGCTCACGGAACACGCTGAGCGTGCCGGTCAGGAAGATCGCGCACAGCAGCCAGCCACAGGTGAGGCCGCACCAGGTGTGCAGCCACGACATGCTCTGCCGGAAGCCCGCTTTCATGCCTGCCCCGTGGCGGGCAGGCCGTTGCCCCGCCGGTTGCGGAAGGTCACAGCGAGCCGCGCAGCGTCAGCATCACATTGCGGGGTTCGCCAAAGAAGTTGCCGCGGCGGATCTGGCTGATCATCGCGTAGTAGCGGGTGTCGAACAGGTTGGCTACGTTGACGCCCACGCTCCAGCGCGGATTGATCCGGTAGCCGGCACGCAGGTCCCACACGGCACGTCCCGCTGCGCCCATGCGCCAGTCCGGGTCGTCGTAGGCCGGATAGGAATAGCTGCTCTGTGCCGATACACCACCGCCCACGGAGAACGCGTTCCACTTGCCCGGCAGCTGGTAGGACGTCGACAGGCGCAGCAGATGGCGGGGCGTCTCGGCGCTGATGGTCGCGCCCTCATCGTCGCGGCTGGTGACGTGGGTATAGCCCGCCATCATCTGCCAGCCCGGCGCCAGTTCGCCGCTGGCCTCCAGCTCAAAGCCCTTGCTGCGCAGCTTGCCGCCATTGCGGTAGCAATCGGACGACGCCAGCGAGCCACGGCAGCTGCCCGGGTCGGATTCGTCCACCACGGCGTTGCCGGTCTTGCGGATGGAGAACACTGCGGCGGAGACATTCAGGCGGCCATCGTTCAACTCACCCTTCACGCCCAGCTCGTAGTTGGCGCCGATGGCCGGATCCAGCACCGAGCCGGACGCGGTGACGTACGAGCTCTGCGGCTGGAAGGTATCGGCGTAGCTGGCATAGACCGACCATTGCGGACCCAGGTCGTAGACAAGGCCGGCGTACGGGGTGAATTCGTGCTTCTGTTCGTAGTCGCGGCTCTTGGCGCCGGTGAAGCCATCGCTGGACTGGTACTTCACCCAGCTCAGCCGGCCCCCCAGCGTGAGGTGCAGCGGTTCTGCCAGCTGCAGGCGCAGGTTGCTGTACACGCCGCTCTGCTGGGCGCGGGCGTTTTCTGACCAGTCCCACGCGGGCTGCAGCGGCTGCGCGATGGCGCTGTGGTCGGGTGCGTAGACATCAATCGGCACGTCGATGGCCAGGTCCGCCGAGCTCTGGCGGGTACGCTGGCGCGACCACATCGCGCCCAGCAGCAGCTGATGGCTGCGGCCGAAGGCGTCGAAACTGCCGGTGGTGTGCAGGTCGATGCCATCACTGCGCACGCGCGAGCGGTTGAAATAGATGTCATAGAAGCGCGAACCGATGCCGCTGGCGCGGTCCACCCCGCCCAGCGGAACCGCGACACGCTGGTCCAGGTCCGACTCGGTGCGGTTCACCGACAGGCGTGCCTTCCAGCGTTCGTTGAAGCGGTGCTCCGCCTCTGCAAAGGCTTCGTCGACGGAGCCCTCCTGCCGGTTCCAGTCCTGGATGAGCGAGGTGGAACGCTTGATGTCCAGCGCACCGCCATCGGTGTAGCGCGGCAGGCCGAACAGCCAGTAGCCGTCGGTGTCACTGGCCTGATGGCGCAGGCCGAAGGTCAGCGTGGTATCCGTGCCCAGATCGGCATCGATCACCCCATAGGCCACCGGCGTCTTCGATGAGGTGCCCCGCTGGAAGTAGTCGCGGTCCTGATAGGCGGCGACCAGTCGGCCGCGCACGCTGCCGGTAGCATTGAGCGGGCCACCGCCATCCACCTCGACGCGGTAGTTGTCCCACGAGCCCACGGTTGCGGCCAGATCCAGATGAGCCTGGTCGCGCGGGCGCTTGCGCACCATGTTGATTGCTCCGCTGGGGTCGGCTGCACCCAGCATCATGCCACCAGCACCGCGCAGCACTTCAACGCGCTCCAGTACCGCGGTGTCGATCGGCAGCCAACCCACGGGGGCATAGACGATGCCGGCCACGCCGTCGACCAGATAGTTGCTGTCGTCCACGGTAAAGCTGCGGATCGAGAACTTGTGGTTGCCGAAGTTGCGGGCGGTCTTGGTCACACCCGTGGTCTGCGCCAGGGCCTCGTCCAGCGTGGTGAGGTTGCGGTCGTCCAGCTGCTGGCGGGTGATCACGCTGACCGACTGCGGGGTCTGGCGGATGCTCTGCCCCAGCTTGCCCAGGCTCAGTTCACGTGCCGTGTAAGCGCCATCGCTTGGGGCATTGGCGGTCACGTTCACCGTCTGCAGGGTGGTCTGGGCCTCCTTGCTGCGCGCAGGCGCTGCTGCTTCCTGGGCCAGGGTGAACACGCCCGGACGGGTGGCATTGACACGCACTCCACTGCCCTCCAGCAGGCGCGCCAGTGCTTCCTGCGGCGTGTAACTGCCGGTCAAGGCCGGAGCGCGACGGCCCGCCACCGCCGATTCGCTGAACAGCACCTGCTGCCGGGACTGCTCGGAAAAGCGGCGCAGTGCGGCATCCAGCGGTTGCGCCGGAATATTGAACTGCACGCGTGCAGCCGGCTGCGACTGTGCAATGGCCGGCGCTGCCAGCGCGCTGGAAATGCACAGCGCCAGCAACGGCAGCCGCTTGGCGTGTACCCCCGTAGAGAACGCGCCAGCAACAAGTGCGCGCTTGATCTTCATGTACCCCATTACCGCTCCATCATGCTTGGCCGCTACTGGCCTCACTGGGGTAAACGGAAAATGGCGGTGGGGTGGGAACCCGCGCCGGAAGAAATTTTCGTTCCGGCGTCAGCGGGTCACAGGCCGTTCGTCGATGCGATAGCCGCCCTGCGCATTGCGGGTCACCTGCACGGGCAACAGATCCGGCAGCGCTTCCAGGAAGGTGGCCGGGGCATCGGTGGCTGCGTAGCCGGAGACCGGCAGGAACTTCAGCCCTGGCTGTCCCAGCGTAACGGGATGGCCCAGATACTGCCCCACCTCCTGCGCCACTTCGTCCAGCGGCGTGCGCCGGAACACCAGGCGCCCGTTGCGCCAGCCGCCAATGCTGTCTGCGCTGGCGGCAATGGAGCGGTAGGCGGCTGTAAGCGTGGTAACGGCCAGGCCTTGTTCGGCGTGCAGGCTGACCGGCGCGGTGCCTTCGGCGCGATCCGGCTGTACCCGCACGTGCCCATGCAGCACCTTGACCACGACTTCGCCCGGCCCATTGCGCACATTGAAGGCCGTGCCGACCACCGTCACCCGGCTGCGCTGGGCATCGACGGTGAAGGGACGGTCGGCCGCCGGGGCGACCTCGAAGAACGCCTCGCCCTGGCTGAGCACCACTTCACGGCGGGATCGATAGAAATGCACGGCCAGCGTGCTGCGTGCATTGAGCGAAATCCGTGAGCCGTCCGGCAATTGAAGATCACGTATCTCGCCCGCGCCGGTGGCCACGTCCTTTACGTAGCTGGGCGCGGTGTACCAACCGTAGCCGACGTACCCCAAGGCCAGCATTGCCACGGCGGCAGCCGCCGCAATGCGGGGCAGGCGCCACGAGCGAGTGTGCCGCACCGCCCTGCCCCGCCGTTGAGCGGCAGGCGCAGGTACTGCTGGGGTGATCACCGCATGCGCGTCCGAGGCCAGTACGGGGCGCGGCAGCTGGCCGAAGTCGTCCCACGTTCTGGCCACGTCGGCGAACGCCTGTCGGTGCGCTTCGCTCTCGGCCAGCCAGTGCTGCAGGGCCGCCTCTTCTTCCGGTTGCCAGTCCGCATCCTGCCGCCGCACCATCCACGCGGCGGCCGCCTCATGCAGGGCAAACGGGTCGGAACCTGCGGCAGAAGGGAGATCGGTCATCGGCAGGGAAAATCAGCATCGATGGCAGGCGCCAACGCCTCGCCCGCCTTGATCGGGCGATGCAGTTCCTGCATCTGTGCCAGAGATGCATAGCGTACCCGCACTTCGCAGTAGGCAACCGCTCGCGACAGGTGCTTGACCACCATGCGGCGGGAGATCTGCATGCGAGCGGCCACGTCCTCCTGGGTCAGCCCATCGAAGCGGCAGAGCACGAATGCCTCGCGTTGACGCTCGGGCAGCTCGGCCAGCGCTTCTCGCAGGCGCTCCAGGCGCTGCCGCTGGGCGCTGAGCTGCAACGGGCACTGTGATTCATCGCTGGTGATGGCCTGGCCCGCATCCTCGGCATCTGCCAGTGGCAGGGTCTGGAGACGGCGGCCTGCGGTGTGCTCACGATACTCATCGGCCACGGTGTTCATCACCGTTCGCCGGAAATAGGCGCCTTGCTGGTCGCACGAGGCCAGTGCAGGGTTTGCCGCCAGCCATTTGACTGCACCGTCGTGCAGGGCGTCCTCACCGTCCGCACCTCTGACACGCGCAAGGCTGCGCAGAATGGGCCCGCGCCAGCGGGCATAGGCTTTCGCAAGGAGGTTCCCGCCCATTGGCGAGGCGTCTTCCGGAATGCCCGCCTCCGTGGACGAGGCCCGATCCGCGTTGCTGCCCGTGCCCCGGCCTAGCGTGGACACATCACCCTCAGGGCAAATGCCAGCGGTCTGCACAGGTGGGGCGGGGAATTCACGTCGGGAGCCGGAGTTCTGGCCGCCATAGGCGGCGGAAGGGGTGGGATGTCGCAAGTGTAGTGAGAGTCATTTGCAATTGGAACCACTTGCCCCGCCCCGGCGCCGTAATGAAATGCAAGCAGCAGCTCACCAGTGATGGTGCTGGACGCCAGCGGGACCTGCCGAATGCGTTGATTGCGGGCATGCGGGTTGATTGGAGCCTGTAGGGACAAGGGGGGCCGGCCAGCGGCCGGCACTACCCTCTGGGGCTATTAATGTGACGCGTCACGACGGAGCTGGTTTCAGCCTGCGACCCCAACCCCTTTAACTGCCTCGCCCAGTCGCAACGAGGCCAGATAGCGGCAGTACTTGCCGACGAAGAGGCCGGTGAACCCACCTGCCAGCAGGAGATAGGCGGCACTGAAGCCAGCGTTGGCGGTCAGCGACGGCGACACTGCAAATGCAACTTCGAAGCCGTACTTCACCAGGAAGGTGACCAGCAGCAGCGGCAGCAGGCTGAAGTCCGCGCTGCGCCAGAGCTTTCCGGTAGCGCCATCCAGGGTCAGCTTCACGTGGCCCAGCAGCAGCCATCCCAGTGCCGCACCGGTGCCGATGCCGGCCAACCACTCGCCCCGGGCGGTCGGCGACGCACCGAAGCGATGACTGATCGACCACGCGCCCCACACAGCGAACAGGACGGGCACGATCGCCAGCCTCTGCAACGAAGTCTCACCCGGTTTCATAGCCGCGAGGCCACGCGTGACCAGAAACGCCAGGAGCAGCCAGACCCAGATCGGCGTCTGCGAGGTGAGTTGCTGGAGCATGTTCATGAGCGGTCGCCTTGGTGGTTGGTGGCGAGGTGCCCTCGCCTTGGCGCCCACTATTCGCTTCCGCCCGGGTTGCAACCAGTGACAGCTGTCAGTCTTCGGGGGTTACGGGACGATTAGTGGGCGCACCCAGGACGCTCTCGATCCAACCCACATAGCGCGATACCCGAACGTTGTGCACCACCTGTCCGTAGAAGCCGGCCTCAAGGGCATGCTCGGGAACGGCGGTGATCCAGGAGCCCAGCCCCACCAGCTGCCAGACGCCGTGATCCTTGATCACCAATGGGCCGCCGCTGTCCCCGTTACCGAGCACGCCTTCCAGTGGGAGGCCCTGTGGCGGGGCATCGAACCGATACCAGAGATAGCGATCATTGCCGCCGGTAATGGCGTTGTATGCCCGCCGCAGCGTGGTGCGATGCGGCCCGCCCGGCACCAGTCCAACCGTACCATTGCCAGTGGCGCCCTTCCCGATCAAGGCGGCGATCTGCGTGACTTCGGCGCTGCCGCGATACAGCGCCACGGGCTGCACGTCGTTCACGGGCGCTGCGAGCCGGATCAGTGCAATGTCATCCGACCCGGCCAGGAAGGCGTGGATCTTCGCAGGATTTCCCGTTGCCAATGCCTCCTTGCCCAATGCGTCAGGCATTCTCCGGTAACCGGGGTGCAGGAATACGCGTTCCACGCCGTAGTCCTTCCCCTTGATGGTGATGGTCTGCCCCATCCCCTCCATCGGTGCGGCATGCGCTGCCGTCAGCACCCACTGCGGCGCGATCAGAACGCCTTGCCCTTCGCCCGGCATGTCGGCCAGGGCCGGAAACGCGGATCCATCGATCCGGTATCGGGCATCGTCCACATCGTGGCGGATGACCACGGCCCCAGCATCGAACGGCAGCGTGGCAAGCGCCAGAAACAGCCAGCGGATCATGAGTGCCTTCATCCTTGCGGTCAGTTGCTGCAGCCTAGCCGAACACCTCCGGCGAAGGGGAAACGTCCGACCAACCTCCCATGTTCGACGACGAATGCCGCAGAACCTGCCCCGAAGCCGGGGCGGCCACAGGGCGTTAACAGCTGCGCTCTATGCTGGTGCCTCATTGGAGACCCATGAGGTACGACCATGACCAAGCTGCGCACCCTGATGTTGACCGGCTGCCTGCTGGCACTGAGCTCACTGGCCTCAGCCGAGACCGTGAACCTGACCAACAGTGCCGACGGCGCCAACCGCGATGCGGGCATCGCTGCGGTCAAGAAGAAGCTGCAGGAGGCGTGCGCCGACCGCAAGGGCTCACCCGATGCGGCTTCGTTCGAAGTGGTCTTCGAGAAGACCAGCGAGAACCCGAACGTACCAAGCCGTACTACGTGGACGGCAAGATGAAGTGCGAACTGCCGGGCTGAAGGGCCCGGCCACGCGATCATCGATAGAGCATCAGACGCTGGCGGCCGACGTGCGCTGCCGGTACCGCTCGATCCAGTCCAGTGACGGCGCAATGCCGCCGAACGGGAAGAAGTGCGGGCTGATCTGGCCGTGCCCGGCCGTCAGCCCACTCACCAACCGATCCACAAACACCTCCGGCCCCGCCGTTCCCAGCAGCCGACCGATCGAAATGCCATACCGCGCCAGCATCGATGCACTGGCCACCACGCCGCACATCGCGGCGTAGCGGGCCAACCGCGCAATGCTGGCCGGCCCCGGCACGCCCACCAGTACCGGAACCGTGATGCCACGGGCGCGCAGCGCATCCAGCCAGGCCAGCACGATATCGGCATCGAAGGCGAACTGGGTGACGACCAAGGGGGCCATGCCGCGCGCTTCGATGGCCTGGCATTTACGCCCAAGCACCTCCCAGCGATCGTCAGCGCTCATCACCGGGTGGCCTTCCGGGTGCCCGCCGATACCAACGACCTTGATCCCGGAGTGCTCCAGAAGACCGGTCTGGATGATTGAAGCACTGTCGGCAAACGGCCCGGCGGGTGTGGCCAGGTCACCCGCGACCAGCAGGCAGCGGGTGATCCCGGCTTCGCTGGTGGCGCGCTCCAGAAAGCGCTCAAGCGCTGCGTGCGAGCCGATGCGGCGGGCGGAGAGATGCGGCATCGGCGCGAAGCCGAGCTCGCGCACCGTGCGTGCGGCGGCCAGGCGTGCATCGTCGTCCTCGCTGGCCAGCCAGGGAATGGAGATGACCGTGCCGCGCCGGATGCGGGCCGCCTCGGCGCGCAGTGCCGGCATGGCCTTCGCGCTGACTTCCAATGAAAAGGCGTTGATGAAGGCGTCCGCCTGCGATGAGGTACCGGCCGGCATCAACGCGCTCCGCCCACATTGCCGGCAATCGGCGTGCTGTTACGCGCCAGTTCGACGAAGGCCTGCAGGTAGTCGATACCGGTATCGGCCTCGCGCGCGCCCAGGTAGATCTGCTTGGGAATGCCCTTCGCCCCCAGGCGCACCGGCACCACGTCCATGCGTGCGGCATATTCCTCCACCAGCCAGCGCGGCATGGCGGCCACGCCACGGCCGCTGGCCACCATCTGCATCATGATGTCGGTGGTTTCGATGGTCTTGTGGCGCCGCGGCGTAATGCCGGCCGGCAGCAGGAACTGGTTGTAGATATCCAGGCGCTCGAACGGAACCGGATAGCTGATCAGCACTTCCTGGCCGAGCTGGCGCGGCTTTACGTGGTCCACCTTGGCCAGGGCGTGGCCCTTGGCCACCACCAGCACCTGCTCGTAGTCGAACACGGGCACGAACTTCAGGCCCGGCTTCAGCAGTGGATCGGGCGTGACCAGCAGGTCGATCTCGTAGCCGAACAGCGCGCCGATGCCACCAAACTGGAACTTCTGCTTGACGTCCACATCCACGTCCGGCCACGCCGCCAGGTAGGGCGAGACGATCTTAAGCAGCCACTGGTAGCACGGGTGGCATTCCATGCCGATGCGTAGCGCGCCGCGCTCGCCTTGGGCGAACTGGCCCAGCCGCTCCTCGGCCAGGTCCAGTTGCGGCAGCACGCGGTTGGCCACCGCCAGCAGGTACTGCCCGGCCTGGGTCAGGCGCAGGCTGCGGCCTTCGCGCAACCAGACATCGGTGCCGAGCTGCTGCTCCAGCTTCTTCATGCTGTGGCTGAGGGCTGACTGGGTCAGGTTGAGCACGCCGGCGGCAGCAGTCAGCGAGCCCTGTTGCTCGACCTGCTGCACGATGCTGAGGTGGATCCGTTCCAACATGACGATGAATACCGCTCATGGATTGGTGAAGTAATACCATTTTACGTCATGGAAGGGCATGACTAGGATCGGGTCATGCCTTCGGTTGCCTGCCAGCCCGGTCACCTCGCCGGCCTGCAGGACTGCGCCCCCGCAGATTGCCCGAAGGAGCCCCTCCCCTGCTGAAAGCGAACAGATGACCCGCCCCCTCCGTATCGTCGCCGTTTCAGGCGGACTGCAGCGCCCCTCCAGGGCTGCAACCCTGGCCGAGCACCTGCTGGACCTCATCGGCGAGGACGTTGCCTGCGAGCCGCACCTGATCGAGTTGGGCGAACTGGCGCCGCAGCTGGCCGGTGCGCTGTGGCGCTCGCAGCTGCCCGAGGCTGTGGAGCGGCAGCTGGTGGCCGTTGAACAGTCAGACGTACTGGTGGTGGCCACGCCGGTCTACCGCGGTTCGTACACCGGCCTGTTCAAGCACTTCTTCGATTTCATCCACCAGGATGCGCTGGTCGACACCCCCATCCTGCTGGCCGCCACCGGCGGCAGCGAGCGCCACGCACTGGTGATCGATCATCAGCTGCGGCCGCTCTTCAGCTTCTTCCAGGCGCGCACCCTGCCCCTCGGCGTCTACGCCACCGACCGCGATTTCGCCGAGGGCCGCGTGCACAACGACGCTCTGATCCAGCGCGCACGGCTGGCGGTGCAGCGGGCGATGCCCCTGCTTGCCCTGTCCCATCGCATAGCGCCTGCCACTGCCGAGACCGCTGCAGTCCTTTGAATGCCGAATGCCAGCGACCCGCATTCGGATGTCACCTCCGCAACCCGGAACGCCGCCCATGACGACCGAGAACTTCACCTTCAGCATCACGCGCATCCCTTTCAACGAGGACTACCAGCCCGCTGACGGCACGCGCATCACCACCAACTTCGCCAACCTCGCTCGCGGCGAGTCCCGCCGGGAGAACCTGCGCAACACGATCAGCATGATCAACAACCGCTTCAACGATCTGGCGCACTGGGACAACCCGAGTGCGGACCGCTACGCCGTCGAGCTGGACATCATCTCGGTGGAGATGCACATCGATGGAGCCGACGGCAGCGATCCGTTCCCGCTGATCGAAGTGCTGCGCCCGACCATCGTCGACACGCACACCGGCGCGCGCACCGAGGGCATCGTCGGCAACAACTTCTCGTCCTATGTGCGCGACTACGACTTCAGCGTGGTACTGCCGGCCAGCAACGAGGGAAAGGCCACCTTCGGCATTCCGGAAGGCTTCGGTGATCTTCACGGCAAGCTGTTCCAGCACTTCCTGGAATCGGAGGCCTACCGCGCCAATTTCAGCAAGGGGCCGGTAATCTGCATCAGCGTCTCCAGCAGCAAGACCTACCATCGTACCGAGAACCACCATCCCATCCTGGGCGTGGAGTATCGCCAGGGCGAGTTCTCCCCCACCGACCAGTACTTCGACAAGATGGGCCTGCAGGTGCGCTATTTCATGCCGCCGGGCAGCGTCGCGCCGCTGGCGTTCTACTTCCAGGGCGACCTGCTGGGCGACTACTCGAACCTGGAACTGATCGGCACCATCAGCACGATGGAGGCATTCCAGAAGATCTACCGGCCGGAGATCTACAACGCCAATTCCGTGGCCGGCAAGGTCTACCAGCCCAGCCTGAAGCACCAGGACTACTCCTCCACCCGCATCGTCTACGACCGCGAAGAGCGCAGCCAGCTGGCGGTCAAGCAGGGCAAATTCACCGAAGAGCACTTCATCAAGCCGTATCGCGCCGTGCTTGAGCAGTGGGCTGCCCGCTGATCCACCGATTCTCCATTCGCCCCAGGACACAGAACGCAATGTCGACGAAGAAACTGCTCCCCACCTCCACCGCCGGCAGCCTGCCCAAGCCCTCCTGGCTGGCAGAGCCCGAAAAGCTCTGGTCGCCCTGGAAGCTGCAGGATGAAGGACTGACCGAAGGCAAGCAGGATGCCCTGCGCCTGTCCCTGCAGGAACAGCAGCACGCCGGCATCGATATCGTCAGCGACGGTGAGCAGACCCGGCAGCACTTCGTTACCACGTTCATCGAGCACCTCAACGGCGTCGATTTCGAGAAGCGCGAAACCGTGCGCATCCGCAACCGCTACGACGCCAGCGTGCCGACCGTGGTCGGCGCCGTGAGCCGCCCCAAGCCGGTGTTCGTGGAGGATGCGAAGTTCCTGCGCCGGCAGACCACGCAGCCGATCAAGTGGGCCCTGCCCGGCCCGATGACCATGATCGACACCCTGTACGACGCGCACTACAAGAGCCGAGAGAAGCTGGCCTGGGAATTCGCGAAGATCCTCAACGAGGAAGCGAGGGAGCTGGAAGCCGCTGGCGTCGACATCATCCAGTTCGACGAGCCCGCCTTCAACGTGTTCTTCGACGAAGTGAACGACTGGGGCGTGGCCGCACTGGAGCGTGCGATCGAAGGACTGAAGTGCGAGACTGCCGTGCATATCTGCTACGGCTACGGCATCAAGGCCAACACCGACTGGAAGCAGACGCTGGGCTCGGAATGGCGCCAGTATGAAGAGTCGTTCCCGAAGCTGCAGACCTCCAACCTCGACATCATCTCGCTGGAATGCCACAACTCGCACGTGCCGATCGATCTGATCGAGCTGGTGCGCGGCAAGAAGGTGATGGTGGGTGCCATCGACGTGGCTTCCAGCACGGTGGAGACGGCTGAGGAAGTGGCCAACACCCTGCGCAAGGCGCTGCAGTTCGTGGATGCCGACAAGCTCTACCCGAGCACCAACTGCGGCATGGCGCCGCTGGCCCGTGACGTGGCACGGGGCAAGCTGCGTGCGCTCAGCGAAGGGGCCAGGATCGTGCGCGAGGAGCTCTCGGCGTAACCGCTGAAAGAGATCAGCGTCCGGACCTCTGTGCGGGGTCCGGACGCATCGGCACTCAGCGCTTGCGCGCGCGTCGCTCGGGGCACTCCTTCGGATCGAACAGATCGTAGGTCTGCTTGATGGCCAGATTACGGATCGCCCTGCGATTTCCCTGCGCTGCAGCCTCACAGGTCCAGTAGATGTCCTCATCCTGGTCCTTGGGCACCCCATGCCCGATGGAGTACAGGTATCCCAGCTCGGCCTGTGCAGGCGCGTAGCCCGCCATAGCCGCCTTGCGATAGAGGTCGGCGGATCGTGCCTCATCCTTCTCTACGCTGATACCCTTGGCATGCATCAGGGCGAGCCTGGTCTGCGCCTCCACATCACCGCCATCGGCAGCCGCTGTGAGTGCTTCAACCGGGCCAAATGCGCCGGGCGTGTCCATCTCGGCACACCATACCTCGTTCTCCTTGCGATTCAGGCACAGCTCCAGACGGGCCTCCTTGACTCCCGCCAGGCCGAGCTCCTGCACGGCTGCCCTGGCATACCACTGCATGGCCTGGGCCTCGTCTTTCGTGAGGCCGGCGCGTCCCTTCTGATAGAGATTGGCAAGGCTGTACTGCCCGGCCGGCGAGCCGAGTTCAGCGGCTCGGCGGAGCCACAGGACAGCTTGGGCATCATCCTGCTGCGGGCCCAGGCCCTGCAGGTACATGATCCCGAGATCGGACTGTGCGTCCGCATTGCCCTGATCGGCAGCCTTGCGTACCCAGTGCAGGGCCTGAGCGGAATCCTTCGGCACGCCATTGCCTCGCAGATACAGCACACCCAGCATGGACTGTGCCGGCGCATAGCCCTGATCGGCCGCCTTGCGGTACCAGTCCGCTGCCTTCGCTGCGTCCCTGTCGACGCCTGCGCCGCGCAGATACCTGTCCCCAAGTTCATTCTGGGCTTCCGCGTTGCCGGCCTTCGCCGCAGCCATCACGCGATCCCGCTCGGCTGCGTTGTCATTGCCAAGTGCCGGCGTGCTGCAGGCCAGGGCAGCCAGTCCCGCACAGAGTGCGACGCGCCGCAGGGCGCCAATCCATTCTTCCGTGAACGTCTGCATTCTTGATCAACTCCAGATGGATGCCGCAGGTAGACCCGGCAGGTGCCTTGGTCAGCAAGTGATCGGGGCCGGGGGCGGCATTATAGGTGCGCGCAGGACCACGTGGCCGAGGTTCTATCTGGGTAGCGGGCGTGCCTGCTCCTGCGCTCGCGACATCGCAGGGGTCCGTCTCAGCGCCAGCGCCTCCTTGATCCGGCCCATCTCGCGCGACCCGGCCTCGGCCAGGCGGCGGGCCTGCTGCCGCTGCTCCCGCGTGAGCGCGGAAGGTGGTGGAGTACCGGCATCCAACAGCCGCGCCACCGCATCGCGCAACCGCAACTGCGGGCAGAGCCGGGCGGCGCACCAGCGTTCGGCGTAGCGCTTGGCCTGCCGCGCATTCGCGGCAGCCACCACCTTGGTCTGTGACATTTTCCGCGCGTCGAGGAACAGGCGGACGCCGAGCACGGCATGCGGCACGACGTTGGCCACACAGCGGCCGTTCCACCACAGGTCCCAGCGGTCACCGCTCTGCACCCAGCCGGAGGGCCGGGTAGCGGTCATGAAATCGGGAGGGCTGGAGGGTGAATGCATGGCCCGAAGAATACGGTCGGCCGTCGCATGGAATGAGATTGCGGATTTGCGCTGGCGACCTCTCAACGCTTCTGCCGTAGCGAAGCCCTCTCACCACTCTGGGCCGAGCAGCTTCTCCACCTCGGTTTCGAGCTTCTTTGCGGCTTCGGCCTGCGAGGCTACCTTGATGCACAGCCCGGACTGCGCGGGACCCGGAGTCAACTGGTAGCGGTTGATGGTGCCGCCGCCGTCGCCATCCAGCTCCACCCGGGCCACCAGGGTTCGGCCGTTGGCATTGAAGATCCAGTCCCGGTATTCGGACATCGTTGATTCCATGCGTGACACTTTGAGTGGCCTTCACTCTAAGCGGAGCGACGGTGAAGAGCGCCCGAAGAAAACGTTCGCGGAGCGTGGGTGCCGGGGGCACGCGGCAAGCAGACAAGCATGGGCTGGGCTCCACAGCTCGGGCGCGGCTCACGGAGTATGATGCCGCCTTCCCCGAACTGCCGTGATTGCAGCGGGCGCGCTCCTGCGAGGTACGCGTCGGCGCCGCTGAGACACCCCGCCCGATGCTCGTTTCCTACTCCTCTTTCCTCATCTGGGCGGCCGTGGCCGTTGCCACCGTCGGCCTGCTGTTCCGGCCGTTCCGCATTCCGGAATATGTGTGGGCACTGGGGGCTGCCCTTCTGCTTCCACTGCTGGGAGCGGTGTCGTTCGGCAGGACCTTGCACGCGGTGGCCGAGGGCCGCGATGTCTATCTGTTCCTGGTCGGCATGATGGTGCTGGCCGAGCTGGCCCGGCGCGAGGGCCTGTTCGACTGGCTGGCGCTGTACGCGGTCCGCCACGCAGGCGGCTCGGGACGACGCCTGTTCGACCTGGTGTTCCTGGTCGGCACGTTGGTGACCGTGTTTCTTTCCAACGATGCCACGGCGGTGGTGCTGACCCCGGCGGTCTACGCAGCCTGCAAGGCGGCCCGTGCCAACCCCCTGCCCTATCTGTTCGTCTGTGCGTTCATCGCCAATGCGGCCAGCTTCGTGCTGCCCATTTCCAACCCGGCCAACCTGGTGGTGTACGGCCAGCACATGCCGCCCTTGATGCAGTGGCTGGCACAGTTCGCGCTGCCGTCACTGGCCGCGATCGGCGCCACCTATCTGGTGTTGCGCTGGGTGCATCGGCGCGAGATCGCGCAGCCGCTGGTGGCGGCGCCGGCGCATCGCCCGCTGACCGAAGGTGGCCGGCTGAGCGCGCTGGGCGTGTTGTTCACCGGCACCGTGCTGCTGGTGACGTCCGCACTGAACGGTCCGCTCGGCCTGGCCACGTTCTGCGCAGGCACGCTGAGCGTGGCAGTGGTGGCGATGCGCCAGCGGCGCAGTCCGTTGCCGCTGCTGCGCCATGTGTCATGGGGCGTACTGCCGCTGGTGGCCGGCCTGTTCGTGCTGGTGGAAGCGGTAGCACAGACCGGTGTCATCCAGACGGCGGCCAGCGCGCTGCAGGCCGTGGCGCAGGCATCACCGCACCAGGCCAGCTGGCTGGCCGGTGGCGCGGCGGCGTTGCTGAGCAACGTGGCCAACAATCTGCCGGTCGGCCTCGCCGTAGGCTCGCTGGGCCAGATGGCCGACCTGCCGGCACAGACGCGCGCCGCATTGCTGGTCGGCGTGGACCTGGGCCCCAACCTGTCGGTGACCGGCTCATTGGCCACGATGCTGTGGCTGGTGGCGCTGCGCCGCGAGGGCGAGCATGTCAGCGCGCTCGACTTCCTGCGCGTCGGTGCGCTGGTGATGCCGCCTGCGCTGATCGGGGCGCTGTTGCTGCTCTAGTCGGGCGCTGCCGGGCGCCACCCGGACTATGGGGTCTCGCTTGCAGCAATCTTCCCGACCAGGGCATCGATCGCCGCTTCCATGGCATGCGCGGTCTGGTCGCCACTCTGGTTGGTGATCACGAAGATGCCCAGATCGTGCTCCGGCATGATGTAGATGTAGCACTGTGAGCGCGGTACGCCACCGTGGTGGGCATAGTAGACGCCCTTCTGGCGATCGCCGGCGACGATGTTCCAGAAGTAGCCGATGCTGAACTCGTCGTCGAATCTGGCCAGGGCGCGATGCGATTGCTTTACCACCGGCCCATTGGCCAGTTGGAACTGAAGGTACTTCACCATGTCCGGGACGGTTGCTTTGACGTTGCCGGAAGCGCCCCATGGCAACTGTGGCATCGGCGTGGTCGGTACGGGATTGTCGCTGTGATAGCCGGCCGCCAACCGCGGCGCTTCGGCATCATCCAGCCTGATCCGGAGGCCGGTCATCGCCGCGGAGTCGCTGAAGAAGCCACGCAGCAGTGACGCGTAGTCGGTCTTGTAGGCCACCTCCAGAACATGCGCCGCCAGCTCGGTCCCTGCGCTGGAGTAGGCGTACTCCTTGCCTGGCATCCGCGGGATCTGTACGGCGTGCAGGTCCCGGAGGAAATCCGTCTTGCCGTAGTGCGCGTAGAGCGCATTGAGTTCGCCCGGCGTGCGGTGATCGGTAAAGTCCTCCAGTACCGTGTTCGCGCGCTCCGGCAGCATGTTCGGCAGGCCACTGGTGTGCGACAGCAGGTGGCGGACGCGGATGGGTTGGCCCTGGTACTGCAGGTTGGGATAGTCGCCCTGCAGGTACGTGCGAACGTCATCCTCCAGGCCCACCCTGCCTTCCAGCACCGCATTGGCCATCAAGGTGCCGG
This sequence comes from Stenotrophomonas sp. 28608_Sma, assembly GCF_056486185.1. Classification (NCBI taxonomy): domain Bacteria; kingdom Pseudomonadati; phylum Pseudomonadota; class Gammaproteobacteria; order Lysobacterales; family Lysobacteraceae; genus Stenotrophomonas; species Stenotrophomonas sp. 28608_Sma. The sequence continues at coordinate 2,552,632 of NZ_CM151308.1, forward strand.
CCAGCGTCTTGCTCAGTGAGCCGATCTCATAGAGCGTGGCATCGGACGGCGCGCCGGCTGTACCGGCCACCATATCGCCGCGATGGCGGATGAAGGTCCTGCCCCGGTACACCACGCCAATGGAGGCCGAGTGCAGCAAGGGCTGCTCGATCAGGGTCTCCGCAACCTCGTCGATCTCTGCCCCCGGTTCCTTCGATGGCGCCTTCCCGCCCGTGCATCCGGCACCAAGGAGTACGACGGACACGACGAAGGCATGAAACCAACGTCTGTTTCGAACGGTCATCGAAGTGGCTTCCATGCGTTGGCGCTTGAAGGGCGATCAGGAAAGAGCGCTCACGATAGCCGATTGTCGAGACGAACACGCTGGCTGCGGAGCGCCTCCTGGCCCTAAGCATCGCCCCCGAGATCAATCACCCGGTCAGTCGGGCTCACGATGCCTCGCCGATGGGTGATGGCCACCACGGTTACATCGTTCGCCAGTGCGCGGATATGGTCCATGATCTCGCGTTCGGTGGCCTCATCCAGCGCGGAGCTTGCCTCGTCCAGAAACAGGATCGCCGGCTCGCCATACAGTGCACGGGCAATCGCGATGCGTTGGCGTTCCCCGCCGGACAACTTCAGGCCCCGCTCGCCCACCGTGGTTTCCAGCCCCTCGGGCAGCGCCTCGATCAACGGCAGGATCGCAGCCTTGCGTGCGGCATGCCGCAGCCGATCATCATCACGCGCGCGCCCGAGCAGGATGTTGTCGGCCAGGCTTTCGTTGAGCAGGATGACATCCTGCGGAACCACCGCGACAGCGGCATGCCAGGCCGCACGGTCGATCCAGGACAGGTCAAGGCCATCGACCAGGATCCGGCCACGCTGGGGATCGATCGATTTCAGGGCGAGCTTGAACAGCGTCGACTTCCCTGCCCCGGTCGGCCCGATCAGGAAATTGATGCCGCCACGTTCGGCCTCGAAGGACACATCGCTTACCCCGCGACCGTTGCCATAGCGGTGGCTGACTTGCTGGAACGCCAGGCGACCGCTTTCCCCGGCGAAGCGCTGGGCATCGGCTGCCTGCTGCTCCTCGGGCGCCGCCCACAAGGTGGAAAGCGGAGCCAGCATGCTCCACGAGCGCGCGACGTCATCGATCGAACGGGCGATCATCTCGAACGGCATGTTGAGCTGGAGCAGCAGCAGATTGAACAGGACGATGTCGCCGACGCTCAGACCGCCGCTCTGGTAGCGCGGCAGCAACAGATGGAAGGTAACGATGAACTCGACCGCCAGGCCGATGCCCAGCAGCGCAATGAAGCCGATCCGCTGCAGTACGTAGGCGCGCCAGCTGTCGCGCACCTCCTGGGCCTTCTGCTCGAAGCGCTGCACCATCCAGGCGCTGCCGCCGAACTGGCGCAGCGTCTCCATGGCATTCATGGCATTGCCGACGAAGCGCGCGTTCTGCTGGCCGGCCTCGACCGCAGCTTCGCGATGGATGCGTGCGCGCCGGGTAGCGATGGCGGAAAGCGTGACGGCTACTGTGCCGTAGGCCAGCACGATGGCCACCACCTGCAGGTTGATCAACGCACCCAACGTTATCAGCGTCAGCAGGATCTGCAGCGCGCTGGGAATGAAGGCCACCAGCCCCAACTGCACCACGATCTTCAGCGCGCCACGGCCCTTCTCCCCTGCAACCTGCAGCTCGGCGGCGTTGTACTCCAGGAAGAAGCTGTTGGTCTTCTTCAGCAGACGGGCGAAGTAGCGGGTACTGGTGATGAAGCCAAGATTCTCGCCGCTGAGGAACGACAGGTACTGCACGGTGTTCTGCAGGGCGCTGCCAGCGCCAAGCATGACCGCATACAGCAGGAAGCCGCCCGCGAGAGCGCCGACCCCGTCGATGGGCAACCGGTCGATCAGGCGCGAGAAAAGGTACGGCGCAGCAACGCTGGCCAGGCTGGACAGCACGACACTGCCGGCGATGAGCAGCAGCAGCCTGCGGTCAGCCTTCCAGTACGCGCCCAGGATTTCAGCGACGGGCGGCGGAACAGCAGTCTTCTTCATCGGCCTTGTTCCGGCGTGGACTCCACCCTTGAATGATATGCTATAACATATCCATTCAGGAGCGACGTCGCCACGTCGCAGGCCACTTTCGGATGGGATCGATGGACCGGGGAATGACGAACGTATCCGCTGCCATGCCACGCGCGCTCATGGCCCTCAGCATTGCCGCTGCACTGTTGGCCAGCGTGCCTGCGATCGCCCAGAACCCCGGCGATGCCCGGCGTTCGCGGGCCGCAGGCGCAGCGCCCGAGGCGCCGACCGCCACCCTCGACAAGGTGCTGGTGGTAGGCAGCAACATCCGCGATGCCATTGGCGGCGGCGCATCCCCGATCATCGTGATCGACAAGGAGGCCATCGACCGCACCGGCGTGGCCACCGTGCAGCAGCTGTTCGAGAAACTGCCGCAGAACTTCGGCGGTGGCGCCAATGGTGCCAACGTCGCCAACCTTGGCGTCGACCGCGATACCGGCAACAACTTCGGCCAGGGCACCGCCATCAACCTGCGCGGTCTGGGAACCGGCACCACGTTGACCCTGATCAACGGCCACCGCGTGACCTCGTCGAACCGCTACCAGTACGTGGATGTCTCGCTGATACCGCTGAGTGCGGTGGAACGCGTGGAGATCCTCACCGATGGTGCCTCGGCCATCTATGGCACCGATGCGGTCGGCGGTGTAGTCAACATCATCCTGCGCCGCGACTTCACCGGGTATGAGACCGCTGTGCGCTACGGCGCCGTGACCACCGGCGGCATGGAGGAATACCAGGCCTCGCAGTCGGCAGGCTGGTCGTGGGATGGTGGCCATGTGCTGGCCAGCTACGAGTTCCTGAAGCAGAGCAACCTGCCGGCGGTGGACAAGGATTTCTCGAAGAACGTGCGGGTCAAGCCGTACGACCTCTACCCCGGTTCGAAGCGCCACAGCCTGTACGTGGACGGCGTGCAGCAGCTCAGCGATGTGCTGACCCTGAACGTGACCGGCTCGTTCGCCAAGCGCGAGATGGACACCACCATTTCCGGCACGGCCGACGAAACCCGGTTGTTCCCGCATACGCGCCAGTTCGACCTGTTCGCGGGACTCACCCTGGATCTTCCACGCGGGTGGCAGGCGCGCCTGAATTCCGGGTTCGGCAGGAGCGATGTGTCCTATCAGCGCACCACCATCACCGGCAGTTCGGCCAGTACGGCGCCACCGACCGATACGAACTCCGAATCGCGTTACCTGGACCTGGTCGCCGACGGTGAGCTGTTCAGCCTGCCCGCCGGTGGGGTTCGCGCGGCATTCGGCGCGGGCTATCGCCGCGATGGCTATGAACTGATCGATCACCGCGGCCTGGAAAAGCCACTCGACCTGCAGCGTACCGTGAGGTCCGCTTTTGCCGAGCTCAACGTTCCGCTGCTGAAGGATCTGCCGGGCGTGCGCAGCCTGTCCCTGACCGCCGCAGCGCGCTATGACGACTACAGCGATTTCGGTTCCACGCTGAACCCCAAGCTCGGCCTGCTGTGGGAGGCGACCCAGGGGCTTTCGTTCCGTACCAGCTATGGTCGTTCCTACCGGGCGCCGGTGTACCAGGACATGCAGTTGAACAACACCGTGGTGGTGGCGAACGTGCCCAATCCGAGCGCAGCCAACGGCAACACCATCCTGATGATGCTCTCCAATGGCAATCCCGATCTGGGCCCCGAACGGGCCAAGACCTGGACCGGCGGTTTCTCGTTCGCGCCGCCGTCGCTGCCGGGGCTCAAGATCGATGCGAACTACTACCACATCGAATACGCCGACCGTATCGGCAGCGGCTTCGGCGGCAGCTTCCCGTCGCTGTTCCTGCAGTCCACCGCACCTTACGCAGACATCCTGACCACCAATCCCACGCAGCAGCAGATCCAGCAGGCACGCCAGCTGGGCGTATCGGGGCTGGGCCTGTTCGTCTCGCGCGTGGGGCCGTATGCGTTGCCGCCAGGCATGGACGAAACCAACAGCCAGGTGATCCTCGACAACCGCTTCCGCAACAACGCCTTCACCCGGCAGCGTGGTGTCGACTTCAGCGGATCCTATGGCTTCGATGCCGGCCAGACCCACATCGGGCTGAACCTGGCCGGGCAGTACATCATCGAGTCGAAGCGGCGCGTGACCAGTACGTCGCCCGAGGTGGATGCGGTGAATTCGGTTTACTACCCGGTGGACCTCAAGATGCGCGTTGGCATCGCGCTGAGCCGGCAGCAGGCCGCGGCGGGGATCTTCGTGAACTACGTGGACAGTTATCGCGACCCCGCCAATGTCGCCCGGCCCCACGTCAGCTCCTGGACGACCGTAGATCTGAACCTCGCCTACCACTTCGGTGCATCGGCGGACCCGCAGCGTGGCACCTCGCTTGCGTTCAACGTGCAGAACCTGCTCGACCGGGATCCGCCGTTCATCGTCAACAGCATCAACACCGGCTATGACCCCACCAATGCAACAGCGCTGGGTCGCTTCCTGTCCATGACGCTGACGCACCGCTGGTAAGCCGCCATGCGCACCGAAGCCCCTGCCCTGTCCCGGTCCGTCATGGCCATCCAGCAGGCGTTTGCTGTTGCGGCAACCCAGCTCACGTTGATGTGGCGCGAGCGGCGCGTGCTGTGGCTCGCCCTTGCCCTGTTGCTGATTGCGGGAGCATCGGTGCTCGGTGGTGCTGCACGCCTGACCCTGCAGGCGCAGGAGCGCCAGGCAATGAGCGAGGAAGAGGCGCGGCTCTGGGACAGCCAGGGCACAATCGACCCGCATAGCGCCGCACATGTGGGGCGTGCCGTTGCTGCCCCGGTGCGGCCACTGGCTGCACTGGACCCGGGGCTGACGGACTACCTGGGAACCTCGGTGTTCATCGAAGGCCACGCGCAGAACCCGGCCCGGCACCGTGCCGTGGATGGTGGCACCGCACTCAGCCGCTTCGAGGGCTTCTCTGCGGCGTGGGCGCTGCAGGTGGTGGCGCCGCTGCTGATCATCCTCGCCGGGTTCGCCACACTGTCCGGCGATGTGGCCCGCGAGACGCTGCGCCAGGAACTCGGCACCGGTGCCTCGGCCGGCGTGCTGATCTGTGGACGCTTGATTGCCCTGGCGGCCGCCTCGCTGCTGCTGGTGCTGGCCATGCTGCTGATCAGTCTTCCGGGGCTGTCCATCCAGTACGGCGACGCCACGGATCTTGCCGCCCTGCTCGCACTGGCGGCCGCCTACCTGCTCTATCTGCTGGTGTTCTGTGCACTTACCGTGGGGGTGTCGGCACTTGCCGGCTCGGCAAGGACGTCACTGGTCGTGCTGCTCGGCTTCTGGGTGGTGTCCACGCTGCTGCTGCCGAGGGTGGCGCCTGCGGTTGCCGAATCCCTGTACCCGACCCCTTCGGCACCGGCGTTCAGGACCGGCGTGACCGAAGAAGCGGAGAACGGCGCGGATGGCCATGACCCGGCCGACAAACGCCTTGATGCCCTGCGCACGGGGTTGATGGCGCGCTACCGGGTCGACAGCGTTGACGACCTGCCGCTGAACTTCCGCGGTGTGGCGCTTGAGTTTGCCGAGGCCAACTCGACGCGCGTCTACAACCGCCATTTCGATCGCCTGCATGCCACCTACCAGCAGCAGGACGCCACCCAGCGCCTGTTTGGCCTTGCCTCGCCGACGCTGGCGCTGCAGTCCTGGTCGCGCGCCTTCTCCGGCACGGATTTCCCGGCGCATCTGGCGTTCCTGCGCGGCGTGGAGGACTACCGTTATCGGTTGATCCAGGCACTCAACCAGGAAGTGAAACTGCACAAGGCACCACAAGGCGGGAAGCATGTGGCCGACATCGCCGGCATCACCCGTTCAGTGCACTACCGGCCGCCGCAACAGACCCTGGCCGGTACCGCTACCGCGCAGCGCGGAAATCTCGTCATTCTGCTGGTCTGGCTGATGCTGGGTTGCGTGGTGGTGCTCATCTCCGCTCGGAAGCTGGGGAGATCGCCATGAACGTTGTGTCGATTGCCCGCTATGAGATCCGCCGATTGCTGCGCGATCGAGCGCTGCCGGTGCTGCTTGTCCTGCTGCTCGGGCTGGGTGCCTACGCCGCGTGGAACGGCCGCGCGTGGGTGGACCAGCGCGAGGCGGCCATCGCCCTGATCAAGCAGGAAGAACAACAGACGAAGGAACGCAGCCGGGCATTCGTCGGCAAGGCGCCCTCGGTGCTGCCCCGCGCCCAGCCGGTGCTGGCGCCCGCCGCCATGGCAACGCTGTCGATCGGCCAGGCAGACGACTACCCCTACACCGCCGATGTGGTCGCGCTGGGCGATCCGACCCTGATGCTCAAGCACGTCTGGGCCGACATCGGCAATCCAGCGGCACGGGCTGCGGGACGGTTCGACCTCGCCTTCGTCATCGTCTTCCTGCTGCCGCTGGTCATTCTCGTGGCCACCCACGATCTGTGGTCACGTGAGCGCGAGCGCGGCATCGCGGCGCTGGTGCTGTCACAGCCGGTGTCGGCAACGCGTCTGCTGGTGGTCAAGGTGCTGGCCCGTGGCCTGATGGTGCTGCTGCCCGCACTGGCCATCCTCCTTGCGGTGACGATCGGGGCCGGCGCGCGCAGTCCTGCGGGCCTGGCCATGCTGGCCCTGACCGTCCTCCTGTACGGCGCGTTCTGGCTGGCCCTTGCACTGCTGATCGGCTGCCTTGCCCGGCGCACCACCGAGGCGGCCATCGCCGCCGGCGCGCTGTGGCTGCTGATCGTGGTCATGGCGCCGTCGCTGGCGCTGGCCACGGTGAATCTGATCGCGCCGCCGCCGTCACAGATGCAGTTCGCCACCGAAGTAAAGGCGATGCAGTCCGACATCGCCACGCGCCAGCGGCGCGAGCATGCGACGTCGGCGCCAGTGAATTTGCCGCCCCCCGTCATCTCCGACACTGTGCGCCAGGCCTACGCCGATCGGGTTGCAGCTGACCGGGAACTGGAACGTCTGATCGCCTCGCATGCGCAGGCCGAGGCCGCACATCGCCAGGTTCTGGACAAGGTGCGGCTGCTGCTGCCGGCCGTCGTGACACAGGACGCGCTCGACCGCATCGCAGGCTCGGATGCCGACCGCGCGCTCGACTTCCAGGGGCAGGTCCACTCCTTCTGGCAGGCGCGGCGGCTGTTGCACAAGGCCTATCTGGATCGTGACGCGCCGCAGACCTTCGAAGAGTACGACACCCTGCCCCGCTTCCAGTTCCACGAAACAGCCGGCGTCGCCCAACGTGGTGTCCTGGCCGATCTCGCCGCACTGATCATTGCCACCCTGCTTGTCCTGCTTGCAGCCGGTGCATTGCGCAGCCGGCTGGCAACGCCCTGAGGAGACGTCCGCATGCTGTCTGCAAAAAGCCTGGTCATGGAACACGGTGCACATCGGGCGCTGGATGACGTCAGCTTCGAGGTGAAGCCCGGCGAGATCTTCTGCCTGCTGGGCGCCAACGGAGCCGGCAAGTCGACCACCATCAAGCTGTTCCTTGGCTTTCTGAAACCCACCTCCGGTGCGGCCGAAGTGGACGGTCTCAGTGCGCACCAGCAGCCGCAGGAGGTACGCCGGCGGCTGCTGTACATCCCCGAGACCGTGGCGCTGTACGACGAGCTGACCGGCTACGAGAATCTGGACTACTTCGCCCGCCTGGCCGGTGTCGAGGAGCGCTCGCCGGCGCGGCTGAAGGACGCGCTCAGATCGGCCGGGCTGGCGACCGACGCATTCGGGCGACGCGTGGGCCTTTATTCCAAGGGCATGCGGCAGAAGGTCGGCATCGCACTGGCCATCGTCAAGGAAGCCAGGGCTCTGTTGCTGGATGAACCCACCTCGGGCCTGGACCCTACGGCGTCAGCCGAATTCCATGAGTTGATCGTGCGGGAACGCGATCGCGGCACAGCGATCCTGATGGCCACCCACGATCTGTTCCGTGCCCGTGAGGTGGCGACCACGATCGGCCTGATGCGGGCCGGCCGCCTGCGCAGAACGCTTGATGCCAGCACGATCACCGCGAACGATCTTGAGAGCCTGTACCTGGAAGAAATGAGCCGCAGCGCCTAGGCCACGGCGGCCGCCTGCGCGCCACGTTGGCCGGACCAGCGCCGCAGCCACGCTTCGATGTTGATCTGCGGGCCGAAGATGCCGAGCACCTGCGACGAGTGGTCCGGGCCGACCTGCTGGATGCCGGCATCGGCCAGCGCGCTGTCGAGATAGCCGCGCCTGGCCAGCATTCCATCGACCAGAAGATTCCTGATGAACTGCTGGTGCCCCTGGGTGACCGCCACGGAGTGATCATCCAGATAGGATTTCACCTTCCGCGACAGCAGCACCTCCGGCAACAGGCCTTTCATTGCACGCCGCGCGATGGTGCGGTCTTCCGCGTCCGCGATGAGCAGGTGCAGCGGAATGCGCGCGAACAGTTCGACAAGCGGCTGCGCACTGATCGGCGATACGCCATGCCAGTGGCCTGCACCTTCGAGGGGATCAAGGACGCTGGTCGGAAACACCATGCGGCCGATATGGGCCAGCTTGTAGGGTGATACGCGATGCCCCTGCGCCTGCGCATGCCGCAACCAGGCCGGCTGCATGCCATTCTGTTCGGCGCGGTCCACCCGCACCCATGGGCAGGGCTTGCCCCAACGGCCATTGATGCTGCCTGGCCGCTTGAGCAGACCATGGACCATCGCATCCTTCAGCACCCCGTACAGTCAATCGCCGGACTGCGCGGTTTCGAAGGCGACGCGGAAGAAATCCCGGTCGATGCCGCGCCGCCAGGCGTAGTCGATCGCAGCGGCATTGCCCTTGAAACGCAGGAACACCGCATCACCGCCAACGCCGGTGAACTGCACGGTGTCACCGTCGAAGGCCACGTCACGGCGGTGGAGAAGATAGCCGGAACAATGCGCCGGCCGGGCTGTACGCGGGAAGGTCATGATCTCTTCCAGCGCGCAGTGAGGTTGCCTTCGATACTCGATGTACTCGCAACGCCTGCCCGAGGAATCACTGGCCCCTTGCACTGCCATCCGCGCGAACAGCCGCTCGTCGGCACCGATGCCATCATCGTAGTGGTGGACACACGTCACCTCCGGTGCCGACGGCGCCTGCAACAGGCCGGCCAGGATGATCGAGGAATCCAGCCCGCCCGACAGCTGCAGCTGGATGCGCCGGTGCGGGCTGGCCAGTGCACCGATGCAGCCCAGCAGCGTGGAACGCGCCAGCGACACGGCTTCCTGAAGATCTTCGATCGGCGCGTCGCGGGCCAGCCGCACCACGTCCCACTGGCAGTGCCGGCCCACCGGCTCTCCATCGCGGATTGAAACCGCTTCACCCGCTTCGACCGCCGTGACCTCCTCGAAGCCGGTCTGCAGGCCATCACGAAACGGGTACAGCAGCGAGTACGACAGGAAGGACCAGTCAACGCTGAATTCGCGCAGACCCAGCATCAGGCAGTCTTCCATGTTGGAGAAGACCAGCGTCAACTGGCCCACCGTGGTCATATAGCACGGGATCTCCGCAGTGGGATCGCGCAGGACGAACCAGCTCGACGTTTCCTGCTGGAAGCCGAACGCCACGTAGCGGCCCCAGTAGTGTTCTACGATGCTGCGGCCCTGGCTGCTGCAGGCGTCGTCCGCTGTTTCGGCATCCAGGTTAGCGCACCCAGGCACGGTGCCTGCGCCGAAATCCTTGTGGAACAGCTTGCCGAGTACTACCAGGGAGTTCGCACGGCGGCATTCGAAATAGCCGTGGTTGTCACTCTGCGCATGGATCGCTGCGCCATTGCCGTTCATCACGCAGGCGATGCCGGGCAGCCTGGCGCCGATCCTTTCCACGATCCGTTCCGCCTGCGCTGTCGCGGATTCCGAGTGGGTGTTCCAGAGCACGGCGAGGTATCGGTACATGGCAGGTTTCGTTACAGCACCAGGATGGGAACCATCCGGCGCAGGTTGAAGGGAATGTCGGTCAGCACCTGATCGCCATACTGCAGCCAGCAATGCGCGGCGAACGGCTGGGTTCTGACGGCGAACACCCAGGCCGGAACGATGCCGTAGTTCGACAGGAATCCGCGCATCGCCAGGCAGTAGAGAAAGCACTCATCGGTTTTCCTGAAGGCCAGGGGTCGAAGCCAGTCGAACACCCGCACCCGCAGGGCCAGTTCTTCAGCGCTTACCGGCCGGCTGTGGCCGCGATCCGCCCGACGGCGCACGGCCGACACCGTGGAACTGAAAGGAAGGAACGTTCTGCTGCAGGCGGCATGGGCGCACGAGGCGATGAATCGACGCAGGTCGCGCGCCATGATGGGCGGACGGCCTCGCGGCGCGCCTTCGCGCGCCCAGTACCGAGGCAGCGCAATGGCAGGGCTGGCAGCGGATTTCCCCTGCTGCGGATCCGCGGTGATCAAGCGGCGGTCGATCAAGGCCTGCAGAAGCCTTGGCGTGCTTGCGTCATCGGCCTGCAGGGGCCAATCGAGAACGAGCTTGCCAAGGCCTGCGGCGCCGCGTTTTTCGAGGGAAAGATACTTTCCCGTGGCCTGGTCCAGAATCACCATCGCATCGCCGGTGACACAGACGTGGGCGTGCTTTGACAGGAAATACGGGGCGGCAGCCTGCTCCATCATGCGCTCCTGCGCCGGAACCGGAGAAGCGGTGCATGCAGGGCATGCACCGCAGATGCGACATTGCGCGGTAGATCAGGGCGACGTGGTCGGGAACACGCCATCCCACAACGTGCCGTGGTTGTGCGCCTTCGTTTCCGAAACCACCGAGCCCAGCTCGATCAGTTCGCCACCCATGCCCTGATCCTCAGGGTTCTGCTGTCCTGCCACTACACCCAGCTCAATCAGCTCGTTCATGAACATCTCCTATCGTCAGTGGATGTACCCGCGCATTGCGTTGGATCGCGTTGCATTGGATACGGAGCAGCCAAGCCACCATCGCCGCGACATTGCAGGGCGATTGCCGCCAAGGCACCCAAATGTTACGATATAACATATTATTTTGGCGTGACGAATGACGCCAGTGGCCCGTTGTCGATAGGACCTACGAGAGGCGAGAGGGATGAGCAGCGAGATCAGAGACGACGGCCTGGATCCCACGCTTCTGCTGAAAGGGATGTTTCCCTTGCCGAAGCTCATCCGTTTCGTACGGGAGCGTTGCCCACCGGGACGCTTCGACGAGGCTGCGCTGGTGGAGGAATGGCGGACGGCACGTGCCGAGGTGCCCAAGTTACAGCAGGAGGAAGCCGGTGAGGCCGAAGCCATCAATGTCCATGCGTTGCCGGATGAGATGCTGCCGCTGGCTGAGCAGGCGCTGCGACAACCCTCGATGCACCGGATGACGAGTGTTCTGCCACGCAGTTGGCAGATGGTCGAGATCGATCGACTGGTGATCTTCCAGGAGTGCATCAACCTGCGTCACATCGATCAGTTGGCGGCATCCCTGACCGCCTCGCCCAGCGCGCAGGAGGTCATGCACCTTGTCGCGCGCAGCGGCAGCCATGCACATCCGGAAGTGCGCTTCACCCAGTCCGATGGCAGCTACACCTTCGCGTCCACCTCGAACGACCTGCGCTTCCTCGATGTGGCGACCCTCGATCCGGCTGCCATCGCCGACTACGAGCCGTTCGGCGCAGCCAGCCACGCCGTCGTCATCTATCTGGGTTTCAGTGACAACCTGATCAGCGCCACCCGGTTCGGCAGGCGCATTGTGCTGACCAATGGCTCCCATCGCCTGTACCTGCTGCGCCGGCTCGGGTTCCGCCATGCGCCCTGCCTCGTCACCGATGCCTCCGACAGCGACCTCAGCGAGGTTCTGCTGCCGGCGGCGGTCAAGCAGGATCGCGGGTTCTACCTGTCTTCCCCGCGTCCGCCGCTGTTCAAGGACTATGTCGATCCCCGCCTGACCTGCGTCGTGCCGGTCACCCGCAAGCACTACGCCCTGCGGGCCACGCTCGACCTGCAGAGGATCGCGGTTCCGGCGCTGTAATCCTGGGCCGAACCCTCCCTTCCCTGGGGCCACGTCGACAGAGATGGCCGGATTGGTGAATCACCTGGCGGAACTGTCGAATGACGGTCTCCGGCCCGCCGAATACGCTTCCCCTCCTCGGTTCCAGAGGATGCCCGCATGAATGACACCGCCCCCGCCACTGAAGCAACACACAGCAGTCTGCCCATCATTCACGTCCTGATGGGATTCATCTGCGTCTGGCACCGACATGAACCCGGGCAGGCCCGTGATGAGGAGTGAGGCACGCTGTGGCGCCCGGCCGACCAGGGTTGCGCAGGTGCAGGCGTGACCAAGGCGGTTGCCGGGCGCAATGACGTGGGCGCCGATTACCCGGATCGGGTCGCGCAGACGGTCATGGTGTTCGAACTGGACCCGATCCCGGATGCGTGGGAAATGGACTTTCATTCGCATCGGAAAGCGCAGCTGCTGGTGGCCACGCATGGCCTGATCACGCTAGAGTCGCCAGCCGGCCTGTGGGTGGTGCCGCCGCAGGGGGCGATCTGGATTCCCGGCGGGTTGACCCACCGCGCCAGCAGCAGCGGAAAACCCCATGGGTTCGTCGTGTTCATTGATCCCGAGGCGGTTCCGGGATTGCCAGCCCACTGCTTCGCGATGGCGATCACCCCGTTCATGCATGCCCTGCTGCAACGCACCGCACGCCTGCCGCTGCAGTACGAGGACGGCAGCGCCCATGCCCGGCTGATGACCGTGCTGCTGGATGAGCTTGCTGCGGCGCCGCCGGAGTGGCTTCACCTGCCCATGCCTTCCGAGCCGCGACTGCGCACCCTGGCCAATGCCATGCTGGCTGCACCGGCCGAGCGCGAAACGCTCGACCTGTGGGCCGGCCGGATTGGAATGAGCGAGCGCAACATGTCCCGCCTGTTCTGCGCTGAAACCGGATTGAGCGTGAGGCGCTGGCGGCGGCAGATGCATGTGATGGTTGCCCTGCCGATGCTGGCAAGGGGCAGGACGGTGCAGTCCATTGCCGATGACCTTGGCTACGACAGCGCTGGCGCCTTCGTGACCATGTTCCGCAAGGCGGTCGGCGCCCCGCCCAAGCGCTTCCTCGCCGAACGCGGGGCCTGGCTGCAGGCGCCCGACGCAGGCGATCAACCGCGGGCGTGGCCCGCCTGCGGTTGATCGTGCGCCCGGCGGCTGGCAAGGGCACGCCCAGGCTGCGCCCGGGCGCAGCGATCACTCAGCGCTGCTGATCCTTCAGGAACAACCACGTGATCAGCGTGGCATCCGGTCCCTTCGGGTCGGTGAACGGCAGGCCGGACTGGCTGCCGCTCCAGGCATGGCCCATGCCCTGCACAACATAGTGCTGCACCAGCGTCCTGCCACCGTAGGCGTAGGTATCCACCGTATACGCACGTCCACCCGGCACCTGGCCGTGATAGGTGCTGGTCGGCAGGTACTTCACCGAGTCGTTGTCCAGGCCGTCGTCGGCCAGATCATTGGTCTGCAGGAACTGGCGCACCGCCTGCTGGCCGTTCACCGGATTGACGGTGAGATCGGCGCTGCCATGGAACACCAGCACCGGCAGCGGTCGCGGCGACGGCGATCCCGAGCACTGCCAGGCCAGACGGCCATTGCTGTCCGGCGAATAGATGCTGCCGGCCAGCAACGCATAGGCGCTACCGGAAATCGTGGTCGCACCCTTGAACATGCCACCGGAATGGATGGCGCCGGCAGCGAACACATCCGAATAGCAGGCCAGCATGATCGAGGTCATCGCGCCGCCCGCGGAAATGCCGGTGACATAGACCCGGTGCGGATCCACGCTGTAGCCCGCTTTCACCTTGTCCACGATGCCGGCCAGGATCGATGCTTCGCCGCTGTCGCGGGCCTGGTTGATCGGCAGCTGCCAGTTCCAGCAGCGGGCCGGATTGGAGGTGACGTTCTGCCGGGGGTAGACCACGATGAACCCCTCCGTGTCGGCCACATCATTGAAGCCTGACGCCTCGCCCATCAGGTTCGGCCCGGTCACACAGCCATGCAGCACCAGCAGCAGCGGCAGCGGCCGGCTGTCGTCATAGCCGGCCGGCACCCATACCTGGTACTCGCGGGCGCCGAACAGATTGCCGTACAGGCCGATATCCCAATGCCCGGCCGGGCCAGCGGCAAGCGCGCTGCCCGCCATCGCCAGCCAGCTGCACAACACCAGCAGTACCGCCTTGATCGAATCGATTCCGGATTTCATGACCTGATCCTCGTGCGTGAGTCGTGGATGAAGGAGTACCGGGGACCGCTTCCGGTTGGGGGCGCGCCCAGTATCCGCATCCACCGGCCGCTGCCGACTGGACCTAGGTCCACTCGCTGCTGGCCGATGACACCGCTAGCCTTGGCTGCAGGGGTGGCAATGGGCCATCCGCACGCTCATGCCTGGGGGAGGACCGAATGAAACGGAATTGTTTGAGTCTCATGATCGGCGCGCTGCTGGCCACGGGGCCGGTACTGGCACAGGAATCACCGACGGCAGGCAGATCCGCTTCGCCGACCAACCTGGACAGCATCAAGGTTACCGCGCGCAAGCGTGAGGAAACCTTGCAGGAAGTGCCGGTGGCAGTCACCGCCTTTACCTCCGAGGCGCTGGACAAGATGAATGTCCAGGACATCAGCGACCTGGACGCGCAGGTGCCCAACCTGACCATCTACGCGGCGCGCGGCGCCAGCAGCACGGTCACCGCCTACATCCGCGGCATCGGCCAGTCCGATCCCACCTGGGGCGCCGATCCGGGTGTAGGCATCTACCTGGATGACGTCTACATCGCACGCCCGCAGGGTGCGCTGCTGGATGTGTTCGATGTCTCGCGCATCGAGGTGCTGCGCGGCCCGCAGGGCACGCTCTACGGCAAGAACACCATCGGCGGCGCGATCAAGTACATCTCGCGCGGCCTGCCCACCCAGACCGAGGGCTTCGCCCAGATCACCGTGGGCAACTACAGCCAGCTGGATGCGAAGGCGGCCATCGGCGGCCCGATTGGCGGCGCCGACAGTGGCCTGCGCGCCCGTGTGGCGGTGGCCAGCATGAACCACGACGGGTTTGGCGAGAACACCTTCAACGGCCAGCCGGTCAGTGACAAGCAGATCAATGCGGCACGCCTGAACCTGGGCGCGTACGCGGGCGATGACTTCGACGTGCAGTTCGCACTGGACTGGATCGACGACCAGTCCGGCATGCGCGGCTCGAAGATGCTGGCGCCCAATCCGTTCCTGCGCGCCTATCCACCGATGGACAGCCGCTACGACATCCGCTCGGGCATGCGCAACCTCAACAACGTGGAGAGCAAGGGTGCCTCGGCCACGGTGAACTGGCGGCCGAACGACGACATTGCACTGAAGTACGTGGTCGCCAAGCGTGAATCGGACAGCGAGGCCAACATCGACTTCGATACCGCGCCGGTCAAGCTGGCCGACGTGGGTGGCACCTATCACGACGACCAGGTCAGCAACGAAGTGCAATTGAACTACGATGCCGGCGGCCGGGTGCGCGGTGTGGTCGGCCTGTACCAGTTCAGTGGCGAGGCTGGCGGCCAGATCCAGAACAACTACTTCAGTGCGCAGTTCGCCGACAACCAGGGCAAGGTGTTGACCGACAGCATCGCGCTGTACGCGGACTGGACCTTCGACCTGACCAGCAAAC
Organism: Stenotrophomonas sp. 28608_Sma; assembly: GCF_056486185.1. Taxonomy (NCBI): domain Bacteria; kingdom Pseudomonadati; phylum Pseudomonadota; class Gammaproteobacteria; order Lysobacterales; family Lysobacteraceae; genus Stenotrophomonas; species Stenotrophomonas sp. 28608_Sma. The sequence continues at coordinate 2,568,308 of NZ_CM151308.1, forward strand.
TCAAGCTGGATGTAGGCGCCCGTTACACCGACGAGGACAAGCGCGCGATCGTGCTGAACCGCCTGTACGCCGACCCGGCCTTCAGCCGCCCGGTGGCGGTGACCGCGGACTTCGACAAGAAGACCAACTTCAAGAACGTCTCGCCCAAGGTCTCGCTGGACTACCAGATCACTCCGGACATCATGGTCTACGGCCTGGCCACGCGTGGCTTCAAGTCCGGTGGCTACAACATCCGCGCCAACGCGGTGGCCGTGCCGCGCTCGGCCGAACCGTTCGATGACGAGACCGTGGACAGCTACGAGGTCGGCAGCAAGATGGCCTTCCTCGACCAGCGCCTGTTCCTCAATCTGTCGGCCTTCTACAACAAGTACAAGGACATCCAGCTATCGGTCTTCACCGGCCTGGATACCAATGGTGATGGCATCGACGATTCCTTCTTCGGCGATTTCACCAATGCCGGCGCGGGTACCGTCAAGGGCCTGGAGGTCGAGTACCAGTACCTGCCCAGCCAGCACTGGCTGATCTCCGGCAACCTGGCCTGGCTGGACACCAAGTACGACGAGTACATGGATCGTGGCGTCAATGTCGCCAGGCAGATGAAGTTCACCAACGCGCCGGAGTTCTCGGGCGCGTTCAACGTGGAGTACCGCACCGACCTGGCCAATGGCAGCAACCTGTCGGCACGAGTGAGCTACAGCTACCAGAGCGAGGTGTGGCCGACCACCGACCTGAGCCCGGTGATCCGCCAGCAGGGTTACGGGCTGGTCAATGCCGGCGTCATCTGGCGCCTGGATGATGCGTGGACCTTCTCGCTGCAGGGCACCAACCTGGCCGACAAGGAATACCGCACCACCGGCTACAACATCCCGGCGGTCGGCACGCTGATTGGCTTCTATGGTCCGCCACGCCAATATAGCCTCAGCGTCCGTTACGATTTCTAGCGCATCCGTTACGATCTCCAGGAAGCTTCTGCATGACGCAGTCTTACGACGACCTGTACTGGAACAGCAATGATGGGTTGCGCCTGCACGCGCGCGACCATGCACCCGATGCGGGGCAGGCAGCGCGTGGCACGGTGGTCTGCATTCCCGGGCTGACCCGCAATGGCGCCGATTTCGATGCGCTTGCCGATGTGCTCACCGCCGAGGGCTGGCGCGTGATCGCGGTCGACCTGCGCGGTCGCGCAGGCTCGGAACGCGCATATGACCCGTCCAGCTACAACCCGCGTGCCTATGCGGATGACATGGTTGCGCTGCTGCGCTCGCAGAACATCGCCAAGGCGGTATTCGTCGGCACCTCGCTGGGCGTGCTGGTGACCATCACCCTCGCCTCGCGCGCGCCCGAGCGGATCGCGGGCGCAGTGCTCAACGATGCCGGCCCCAAGGTGCCGCGTGAGGCGCTGGCACGGATCGGCAAGTACGCCGGCAAGCCGGTGCCGCCGATGGACCTGGTGCAGGCCACCGCTTACGTGGAATCCATCGGCAAGGCCGCGTTCCCTCGCTTCAGTACCGACGACTGGCGGCAGATGGCGGTGCGCACCTTCCGCCCGCGCAGCGATGGGCTGCTGGAGCTGGATTACGATCCGGCCGTGATCCGAACGACACGTCCCTGGCTGCTGTGGTTGCTGCGGCCAGTGCTGTGGCGTGCGGTTCGTGGGCTGAGCGCACGGGTGCCGGTACTGGTGGTGCGCGGTGCGCTGTCCGACATCCTGCCGGCCGATGTCGCGCGGCAGATGGCGGCCACCTCGGAAAGTGCCCGCCTGGTGGAAGTGCCGGATGTGGGACACGCTCCGATGCTGTCCGAGCCAGAGGCACGTGACGCGATCCTGACCTTGCTGGAGCGTGTGGCGTGAGTGCGGAGAGCAATCTGCCTCCCGCGCTGCAGGCGTTGCAGCAGTGGGCGGCCAGCGAGCGGGTGAGTGGCGTGACCCACGTGGACCAGGCGCGCATCGATGCCTTTGCCGACGCCACCGGCGACCACAACTGGATCCACGTCGATCCCGGCCGCGCGCAGGCGCAGCTGCCGGGCGGGCAGACCATCGCGCATGGTTTCCTGCTGCTCTCGCTCACCGTGCAGGACGATGTGGCCGCCCTCGCTGGCTTCCCCGGCATCGACCACGTGCTCAACTACGGCTTGAACAAGGTCCGCTTCCTGGCACCGGTGCCGAGCGGGTCCGGGGTGCGGGTACGCTCGCAGCTGGTGTCACTGGACGCACGCCAGCCCGGCCAGTGGCTGCTGACCCAGCGCAAGGCCGTCGAACGGGTTGCCGATGGCGCGCTGGCACTGGTCGCTGAGCAGCTGTCACTGATCGTGGTCGCCCCCTAGCACCACCCTGCCCGGTTCTCTCCCTACACTGGAGCGATGTTGACGCCCTCCATCGTCCTCTTCGCCTGCATTGCATGGACCGCACTGCTGTTTGGCGTCGCGCTCTGGGGCGAACGCCGGGGGCATCGGCTGTCGAAGGCATGGCCGCTCATCTATGCGCTGTCGCTTGCGGTGCACTGCACCGCGTGGACCTACTACGGCGCCGCCTCGCAGGGCCTGCAATGGGGCTTCCCGATTCCACCCACCCTGGCCGGCATGGCGTTGATCTTTGCCTTCGGCCTGCCGTTCCTGCTCCGCCTGGGGCGGCTGGCCAAGCAGCACAACAGTGCCACCATCGCCGATCTGGTCGTCGCACGACTGCGTGCCGATCGCGGCCTCGGCTTCACCATCACGCTGGTGGCACTGTTCGGCATCATTCCCTACATCGCCCTGCAGTTGAAGGCTGTCAGCCAGGGCTTGGGCGCCCTGCTGGGCGATCGTTTCGCGCCTGCTGCCGCGCAGCTGGACATGTCGTTCTGGTTCGCGTTGACGATGGCCGCGTTCACCCTGCTGTTCGGTGCACGCAAGGCATCGGCCACCGAGCCCAATCGTGGCATCGTGGTCGCGCTGGGGCTGGAGTCGGTATTGAAGCTGGTGGCGCTGCTCGCCATTGGCCTCTATGCGGCGCTGTCGGTGCGCCAGGCGGGCACGCCGCTGCTGGAAAAGATGGCACAGCTACCGCCGCCGGCCATCATGCCGGACTATCTCACCATGGTCGCGCTGGGCGCGATCTCCGCGTTTACCCTGCCGCACCAGTTCCATGTCGGTGTGGTCGAGCTGCGCCAGACCTCGGACCTGAGGACGGCGCGCTGGATGTTCCCGGTCTACCTGCTGCTGATCGGGCTGCCGTCGGTGCCGATGGCGCTGGCCGGTGCCGCGCAGCTGCCCGCATCGGTGTCACCTGACCTGTACGTGCTGGCGCTGCCGCAGGCCGGTGGCCACCACCTGCTGGCGCTGCTGGCCTACCTGGGCAGCCTGAGCGCCGCCACCGGCATGATGATCCTGTCCGGGCTGACCCTGTCGATCATGCTCGGCAACCATGGCTTCGGCTCACGGTTGCTGGACGGCATTGCCGGCGGTGCCGCGGCAGCCGACCTGCGTCCACGCGTGCTGGCCTTCCGCCGTGCCGGCATCCTCGCCGTGTTCCTGATGGCGTGGCTGTACAGCCGGGCGATGAGTGACACCGAGGCACTCAGCGATTTCGGCCTGATGTCCTTCACCGCCCTCTCGCAGCTGGCGCCGGCGGTCCTGCTGGCGGTGTATCGCCCGCGCACGCCCTCCCCGGCCATCATCGCCGGCATCGTGCTGGGGTCGCTGGCCTGGTTGTGGCTGGTACTGCTGCCGATGGTGATCCCTGCCACGCCCCCCGCCTCGGGGCCCGATGACCTGCACTGGCTGTCCGTGGTCTCGCTGCGCCTGCAATCGGGCCATATCGCCATCAGCATGGGCGCCAGTCTGGCGGTCAACCTGCTGACGGTTGCGCTGGTGTCGCGCGCGGTGCGTCCCTCGTTGCCGCGACGACGGGATGCGGTGGCGGCAGCCTCGCTGCGCAGGACGGCCGGACGCTTCCTCGGCCAGGAGCGGGCCCGGCAACTGATGGATGGGCATGCCGGGCAGCTGCTGGACGACGACCGGGTCATCACCATCGAACGCGAACTGAGCGCCGTGGTCGGCGCGGGCATGGCGCGCCTGCTGGTGGAGGCCGCTCGCGATGGCGGTGCCGCGCCCTTGGATGCGGTAACCCGTGCTGTAGGCGAAGCCACCCAGGCGCTGCGCTTCAACCAGCGCCTGCTGGAAGCGGCGCTGGAAAACATGAGCCAGGGCATCAGCGTGGTCGACGCGCAGCTGCAGCTGGTGGCCTGGAACAGCCGCTACGCCGCGTTGTTCAAGTTTCCGCCCGAGTTGCTGCAGGTCGGGCAGCCGGTGGTCAATCTGACAGCGTGGGCGCTGGCCGAACTGAAGATCGGCGACGGCCCTGGTGACACTCGCGACAAGGCTTTGCAGCGTCGCGTCGCACACATGCGGCGTGGCACGCCGCATCTGTCCGAACGGATCTTCCCCGACAACACCATCGTCGAGATCCGTGGCAATCCGATGCCCGGCGGTGGCTACGTGGCCACCTTCACCGACGTCACCGCCTTCCGGCGTGCCGAGGAAGCGCTCAAGCGCAGCAACGAAACCCTCGAGCGCCGCGTGCAGGACCGCACCGCACGGCTGGAACGGGCAGTGCACGAAGCCGAGCGCGCGAACGCGGCGAAAACCCGCTTCCTGACGGCGGTCGGCCATGACCTCATCCAGCCCCTGCATGCGGCCCAGCTGCTGACCGAGGCGATGTCGCAGCACATCGAATCCGAGTTCCTCGACAGTTTCCTGCGGCAGATCCGCGGCGCACTGGATTCCACCGATGACCTGCTGTCCGGCCTGCTCGATATCTCGCGACTGGAAGCCGGTGGGTTGGTGGCCGATCCACGCCCGTTCGCGCTGTCGACGGTGCTCGATCCGCTCGCGCAGGAGTTCGCGGTACTGGCGGCGGCGCGCGGCCTGCAGTTCCGCCATGTACGGAGCCAGGCCTGGGTCCATAGCGACCCCCTGCTGCTGCGCCGGGTGCTGCAGAACTTCCTGGCCAATGCCATTCGTTACACCCGCCATGGCGGTGTGTTGCTCGGTGTGCGCCGCCAGGGACAGGCACTGCTGATCGGTGTGCATGACACCGGCCCCGGCATTGCTCCGGAGCAGCAGGCGGTGGTGTTCGAGGAATTCCACCGGGTCGATCGCAGCAACGGCCAGGGACTGGGCCTGGGCTTGACCATCGCGCACCGCATCGCCGACCTGCTGCACGCACCCCTGCACCTGCGCAGCGTGCCCGAGCACGGCTCGGCCTTCTCGATCAGCGTGCAACGCGCAGCACCCCCTGCCACCCCGCGCAGCTCGCCGCCGGCGGCCGGCAGTAGCGCGCTCAAGGGAGTCCGCGTGCTGGTGGTTGACAACGACCCGGACGCATTGGAGGCGATGCGGCAGCTGCTGCTTTCCTGGGGTTGCGATGTCATCGCGGCAGGCCAAGCCGATGACATCGGACCGTCAGCGCACGAGGCGGCGCTGTGGTTGTTCGACTATCACCTGGATGATGGCGATACCGGTGTTGCGCTGTGGAAGCGGCTGGTAGGCATGCATGGGCCGCGTCCGACGGTGATCCTCAGTGCGGATGCCGGCAGCGATACGCGCGAGGCGGTGCGCGGCGTTGGGCTGTCCCTGCTCAACAAGCCGTTCAAACCGTTGGCGCTGCGCTGGGCGATCAACCACCTGCTGGCGGCCAGCACCACGCCCTGACCGGTCAGGACTCAGGCAGTTCTTCGATCTGCCGGGACGGATCGGCCAATCCCATTTCGTGCAGCACGCGGATGGCCTGCGCACGGTTGCGCACGCCCAGCCGCTCCATGATGCGTGTCATGTGCGCCTTGACCGTGCGCAGCTGTACGCCCAGCCGGTCGGCAATCTGCTTGTTGAGCAGGCCCTCGGCCACCAGGCCCAGCACCTTGTACTGATGTGCCGACAGGCTGGCCAGGCGTGCGGCCAGGTCGGCATCCCTGCTGAACGTCGCCACCCGTGCCACCGGTTCGCGCAGCAGCGCCGGGATCCAGCGCTCGCCCTCCAGCACGGACTGCAGCGCGGACTGCAGCTCGTTCAAACCCGAGCTCTTGGGCAGATAGCCCGCGGCGCCAAGGTCGATGGCACGCCGGATGACCTGCGGCTCCTCGTTGGCGGAGACGATGATGATCGCCAGGCCCGGCTGCAACGCACGGATCGTGGCCAGCCCGGCCAGTCCGTGGTTGCCCGGCATGTGCAGGTCCAGCAGCATCAGATCGATCGACTGGTTCTCGATCACCTCCAGCACGCTGTCCAGCGAATCAGCTTCGCTGATCTGCAGATCGGCGACCGCCTCTTCCGCCGCGCGATGCAGTGCCGCGCGGAACAAGGGGTGATCGTCGGCGATGAGCAGGGTGGGCATGTCCTGGCGAGATTATCAAATCGGGTGCGCGCGGGAACAGGTACCTAGGTACGCTGGTGCAGCAGGAAGGGCTTGCTAGTGTGGTGCGGAGAAGGCCGGCGACCGCAACGCCGCCCACGAGGAAATGCCATGTCATCCGCTCCCACTCCCGATGCCCATGCCTATCCACTGCTGATCAAGCAGCTGCTGCTGATGCCGCTGGCGGTGAGCCCTGAACAGGAAATCGTCTACGGCGACCAGGTCCGATTCGACTACCGCACCCTGCAGGCGCGCATCGGCCAGCTGGCCGGCCTGTTGACCTCGCTGGGAGTCGGCCACGGCGACACGGTGGCGGTGATGGACTGGGACAGCAACCGCTACCTGGAGGCCTACTTCGCCGTGCCGATGATCGGTGCGGTGCTGATGATGGTGAACGTGCGCCTGGCCCCAGAGCAGATCGCCTACACGCTGAACCACAGCGGGGCGCGGGTGATCCTGGCCAACCGCGAGTTCCTGCCGCTGCTGGACGCCATCGACGAGCAGCTGCCGGACCTGCGCACGCGCATCCTGCTGGACGATGCAGGCGGTCCGCTGCCGCCAGGCTTCGCCACCGAGTACGAAGCGGGGTTGCGCGATGCCACGCCGATCGTCCGCTTCCCGGACTTCGACGAGAACGCCCGTGCCACGGTGTTCTACACCACCGGAACCACCGGGTTGCCCAAGGGCGTGTATTTCAGCCACCGGCAGCTGGTGTTGCATTCGCTGGCGGCGATGGCCGCGCTTGGCGGTGCACCCCGTCAAGGCCGCCTGCATCGTGACGATGTCTACATGCCCATGACCCCGATGTTCCATGTGCACGCGTGGGGCCTGCCCTACGTGGCAACGGCGATGGGCATCAGGCAGGTCTATCCGGGGCGCTACCTGCCTGCGAAACTGCTGGCTTTGATCGCGCGTGAGAAGGTGACCTTCTCGCACTGCGTGCCAACCATCCTGCACATGCTGCTGGAGCATGCGGACGCGGCGCAGACCGACCTGGAAGGCTGGAAGGTGATCATCGGCGGTGCGGCCCTGCCGCGTGCGCTGGCGCAGCGTGCGCTGGCGCGGGGCATCGACATCTTCGGCGGCTATGGCATGTCCGAGACCTGCCCTCTGCTCACCATCGCCCAGATCGACGTGGACAGCGTGACCGATGCCGATGAGGTGCAGTCGCTGCGCACCAAGGCCGGCATACCGGTACCGCTGGTGGACCTGCGCATCGTCGATCCGGACATGAAGGATGTCGCCCACGATGGCATCGCCACCGGAGAGGTCGTGGTGCGCGCACCCTGGCTCACCCAAGGCTACCTGCACAACCCGGATGCATCTGCAGCACTGTGGGCGGGAGGTTATCTGCATACCGGGGACATCGGCAACATCGATGAAAGCGGCTACCTGAGGGTGACCGACCGGATCAAGGATGTGATCAAGACCGGCGGTGAGTGGATCTCCTCGCTCACCCTGGAGGACATCATCGCCCTGCATCCGGCGGTCAGCGAAGTCGCGGTGATCGGCATCGCCGACACGAAATGGGGCGAGCGGCCGTTGCCGCTGGTGGTCAGGCAGCCTGGCAGTGAGGTGACCGAAGCGGAGATCATCGAACTGGTCGCTGCGCGAAGCCGCTCGGGGGACATCTCACGGTATGCGATTCCGGAACGGGTCAGTTTCGTGGAATCGATCGAGCGGACCAGCGTGGGCAAGATCAACAAGAAGAAGCTGCGTGGGTTGCATGACCCAGCGACTGGCTCGGGCCGTGGGTGATCTCCGCCCGATTGCCGAGGTCTATGCTCGAAGGACACGATGCAGGGCACGCCAAGGTATGAAGCGGCGCCCCGGGACGATGATCTCCCGGGGCACCACTGCTCTGCAGCAGACCTGGTTCAGTTCTGCCAGGACCGGTCACCCTCAGTCGATGCAGGGTCCCTTCGCAGCGGTCTCCGTGCCGGACACCTTCGCACCGATGCCGGCCGGGCCCTGGCATGCATCAAAGCTGTACTTGATCAGCTTCCACGACCCACTCGACCATCGGTATGTCCACGACTCGGAAGCACCGCTCGGCAAGGTATTGGAGATCGAGATGACCTCGCCCTCCACACCACGTGCAGGCAATGGAACAGGCGGGCCCGCCGCACCGGCCGGCTTCAGGCTGCCAGCAGACTGATAGCTGTGCGAGATGGCCAGTTCGCCCGTCTGCAACGCCGGCGCGTAGGCGGGCGAATTCCGTTTGATCCAATCGACGATGTAGCCGGCTTCCAGCGAATCCGACGCGTACGTGGCCTTCGCCACTACAGTGGCGGTCGCGGTGCCCGCGATCGGTCCTGCATTGACGCTTCCACCGGGGACTCCACTCAGTGCCAGCACCAATGGCAGCGCCGCGCCCAACAGCGAGAACTTCATACCCTGCTCCTTGTGTGTATGCAGCTTTCTCAACGGGCCGTCTATGACCCGCGGGCAGTGTAGGCATTGCGGACAGGCTGGGCATCGGCGCAGTCATGCCCATTTCTCATATCCATCAGGCTTCGAGCGCGAGCTGCCCTGCTGAAGGTCGCAGCGCCGATTGTGTTGAACGCGGCGCTCAGATCCGCGTCGTTGCCATGAACCGTTCGCGGTCCTGCTGCGTACGGCGGCGGATCTCTTCCAGCGCCTGGCTTTCGGTCGCCTGCAGCATGGCTTCGAACAAGCGCTGGAAGTGATGGCGCATCGCATTGCGCGCGGCCACCGGATCACGCGCGCGCAGGGCTTCGAAGATCGCCATGTGCTCGTCGGCACGGCTGGCGCCATCATCATGGCAGACCCGGGCATAGACCTCGGTCACCCGCGGCAGTTCGCTGCGCATGCGCCAGATCTGCTGCACGAAGAATTCCACCACCGGGTTGCCGGAAAGCCGTGCGATGGCCAGGTGGAAGCGGCGGTCGTACTCGCCGGCTTCCGCGTCACTCAGGTCGCGACGGCACAGCGCTTCGGCCAACGCCTGCAGCTCGGCAATGCCGGCATCATCCAGATTGCTGGCAGCCAGAGCGGCGGCCTCGGCCTCGAATACCGCGCGGGCGGCGGTGAGGTCGAAGGCGCTGACATCCGGCAGCCCGCCGGACGCCTGCGTCGGGCGCGGTTTCACATGCACGCCCGAGCCGATGCGGATGGCGATCCAGCCCTGCGCTTCCAGTGCGATCTCGGCTTCGCGGATGGTGACCCGGCTGACACCGAACCGTTCGGCCAGCTCACGCTCGCCCGGCAGCCGCGAGCCCGGCGGAAATTCGCCGTCCTCGATCAGCTTGCGGAGCTTGGCAGCGATGGTCTGGTAAAGGCGGTTGGCGGACATGCGGCTGACCCTTGGCGATTCCTTCCGGGTCCCTGCCCTGCCACCGCGGCCGGCAAGGGTCCGGTTGGAGCGACGGCGCGACCACTGGCCGCGCCGCCCTGTTCAGAACTTGTATCGTACACCGAAATACGCACGCCGCCCGTAGGTCACCACTTCGCGGAAGTTCCCATAAAGCGGCTGGTAGGCCACGCGCGGCTCGTTGGTCAGGTTCATCAGCTCCAGCGACAGCGACAACTGCTTGTTCACCCGGTAGCGCAGGCGCAGGTCCACGCTGGTGTTGTCATCGTAGTAGCGGTTCTGCTGCGCGGTGTTGCCGGTGAAGTCCTGGTAGTAGTGCGAGCGGAACTTGCCGATGGCCTGGATGTTGAAGCGCCCGACGTCCCAGTAGATCGAGCCGGACAGCACGTGCCGCGAGAAACCACTCAGGCCAGCCGGTGGCACGATGGCCGGAATGATCGTGCCATCGCTGGCCAGCTGCTCGCCCAGTCGCGAGTCCTGGGTCTGATAGTCGGCATCGGCGTAGTTGTAGCTGACCTTGAAGCCCAGCCCGTCGAACGGCTTGGGCAGGTACGACAGCCGATGGGTGGCGGTCAGCTCGAAACCGGTCAGCGTACTGTCCTCGTTGGTGGTCACCTGCTGGCGCACCGGCACGGTCACGCTCTGGCCATCGATGGTGTAGGTCTCCGGCACCAGTGCGGTGGCGGTGCCGCCGTTGAACTGCTTCCAGTACACCGCGCCGGCCAGCATCGTGTCCGGGTTCGGGTACCACTCCAGGGAAAGGTCGCCGTTCCAGGACATCAGCGGCTGAGCGGCGGGGTTGCCGCTGGCGCTGATGTCATCCAGCGCGTCGGCCAGGTTGCCGTAGGTGGCATCACTGCTCACGTTGATGGTGCGCCCGGCACCCAGCGCGGCAATGTCCGGCCGTGACATCGCGCGATATGCACCGACCCGCAGCAACACGTCCGGGCGCAGCTCGAAGGCCGCGTTGAGGCTGGGCAGCAGCTTGTCGTTGCCCGCCTTGAACACCTGCGTGCTGTACTCGCCGGTGGGTTGCAGGCGGATCGTCCCGTCACCGTTGTCCTCGATGCGCAGCCCGGTACGCACGCCTTCAGAACGAACATCGGTCTTGACCCAGCGCAGGCCGAGGTTGCCGGTCACCGGCAAGCCGAACAGGGTGCTGCTGAACTCACCCATCAGATAGAGCGCGCGTGTCTTCTCGGTGATATCGACATTGTTCGGATCCTGGAAACCCGGATCCAGCCCGCTGTCGAGGCTGCCGCGGAACGACTGGTACAGGCAGTTCGGATCGAAGTACGCCCACGAGGAGATCGTGTTGCCGCTGGCGGCATCCATGAAGTCATCCTGCGGGAAGGGTGCACGGCAGGCCTGGTTGGCGGCGATGATCTTCGCTTTGTCGGCCGCCACGCGCTGGTCGTAGTCGGCTACCAGGGTGTTGTCGCGCAGGCGGTAGTCGGCCTGGCTGGCGCGCACCCCGCCCTTGATGCGGGTGAAGAAACCGGACTCCGGCATGAAGCTGGCATCGAAGCGGCCGGCCTTGATCCTGTGGTCATTCTCGGTGGCGCTGGAGGTCACCCGCGCCGCCCCCGTATAGGCGTCCCAGTTGTTGGGGTCGAAGTTCGGCGCCAAGGCAACACTGGGCACTTCGCCGTGCCAGTCCCAGTCATAGTCCACGTAGCCGGTGGCACCACTGCTGATACCGGGCACGACGGCATTGTTGACGTCGCGCTGGTTGGCGCGCAGGCGGGTCATGCGCTCGCTGTCGAGGCGATTGGTGTGCGAGTAGGAAAGATCGGTAGACAGCTCCCAGGCCGGGGTCGGGCGCAGGATCAGGTTCAGGCCACCCCCGGTGTATTCCTCGCCACGCCAGTAGCGGTTGGAGGTGGAATCAATCGAGGTGCTGCCGTGCAGGTGGCGCACGATACCGTCTTCGTCAACCTCGCGCTGGGTGATGCCGCGTCGTGCGTTGGACAGGCTCAGATCGCTGCGGTTCTCATACCAGTTGCGCTCGGTGTGCTCGAAATCGAGGTTCACTTCAACCACATCATTTGGCCGCCACTGCAGCGCGGCGAACTCGCTCTGCCGGTCGTTACGCTCCTGCTTGAGCCGGTAGATGCGGCTGCTCGGCACCAGGTAGTACGGCGCGCCGTTGGCGATGGCCTGCGCGGACACTTCGTTGCAGTTGGCATTGCCCACGTTCTGCGTGCCATCGCAGGCATACCAGGTGGAACCGCTGGTAATGCTCTCTTCCGGATCGGTGCCGTCCAGGCGCTGGAAGCCCAGCGAGATGCCCAGCTTCTGCCCGTTTCCGAACTCGAACTGATCGATGTAGCTGGCGGTGCCGCGATAGCCGATGCCGTCCTTGTCACGGTACTTGCTGTCGTACTCCGCCCAGCTGCCGCGCAGGTCCAGCTGCGCTGCACGCTTGCCGTACTCCAGTGGGCGCACTGTTTCCAGGCCGATGGTGCCGGCCACGCCGCCTTCGATGATGTCGGCGCGCTGGGTCTTGTAGATGGCCACCGTATTGATCAGCTCGGCCGGGAACATGTTGAAATTCACCGAGCGGTCGCCGCTGCCGTTGGTGATCTCGCGGCCGTTGAAGTTGGTGCTGCTGAGGAAGGCGCCCAGGCCACGGATCGAGATCTCCGAGGCGCCGGTCTTGTCGCGGGTCGAGGCGGCGCCGGTCAAGGTCTCGATCGCATCGGCCAGCGACGGTGCCGGCAGGTCGCCGATGTCATCGGCCGAGAGCACGTCGGCGATGACCGTGTCGTCGCGCTTCTTGTTGATCGAACTCTGCATTGATTCGCGGATGCCGGTGACCTGCACCTGGTCCAGCGTGGTGGGATCCTGCCCTGACGCGTCCTTGCTGGACTGCGCCTGGGCCGCGGGCATGCCCGCCAGCACGGCAAGCAGCGCCACGATCAGGGGTGTGGGGGACAACGAGATGCTGTGCACTGCTCCGGCGGGTCGCCGCATGGTTTCCTCCTCCCAAAGGATCGCCTGCATGCCAGGCGTGGGACGCAGCTTCGGCACGGCGACATGAAAATGTCAACCAATTGGTATGCGAATGTTCAAATGCCTTTCATCCATACCAGTTGAATGCAATTTAATGTGCTCATGCAGCATGACTTTGCGCGAAAGCTGGCTTACAACGGACCCGGAAGTGGTATGCAGACCCACCCTGAAACGACGGCCCGGCCGTCTCTGGAAGGATTTCATGCGCGTTCGTCCGCTTGCTCGACATCCGCTCAACAATCCATCACTGTTTTGCCTGACCACTGGTCTGGCCATGTGCCTGACCACTTCAGCGGCAAGTGCAGCCAGCTGGCTCGTCCACGATGTCGCTGAGTTCACTACCGCCGCCTCGGCGCTGCAGCCCGGCGATGAGATCGTGTTGGCTGACGGCACCTGGACCGACGCGCGGTTGCTGCTGAAAGGCCACGGCACGGCAGCCGCGCCGATCGTGTTGCGCGCGCAGACCGCCGGCAAGGTCGTCCTCAGCGGACGTTCGGACCTGCGCCTGGCGGGCAGCTACCTGCAGGTGTCCAACCTGGTGTTCCGCAACGGCTATACGCCGGGTGATGCGGTGGTGGCGTTCCGCGAATCCAGCAAGGCGGTGGCCCGCCACAGCCGGGTGACCGGCCTGGTGATCGATGACTACACCAACCCCGATGCCAGCGACCAGGACTACTGGGTATCGCTGTATGGCAGCAACAACCGGTTGGATCACAGCCAGCTGCGCGGCAAGACCAACGCCGGGCCCACGGTAGTGGTGGTGCGCGATGCCACCCAGGGCCTGGACAACCAGCACCGCATCGACCACAACTGGTTCGGACCGCGCCCGGCGCTGGGCGTCAACGGCGGCGAAACCCTCCGCGTCGGCACCAGCGACACTTCGTTGAGCGATTCCAACAGTACGGTGGAGAACAACTGGTTCGAAGGCTGCGACGGCGAGACCGAGATCATCAGCAACAAGTCCGGCGGCAATACCTACCGCGGCAACGTGTTCTACCGTTCGGCCGGCGCGCTCACGCTACGCCATGGCAACGGCAACCGGGTGATCGACAACGTGTTCCTGGGCGACGACAAGACCGGCACCGGCGGCGTGCGCATCATCAATGCCGACCAGACCGTCAGCAACAATTACTTCGAACGACTGGCCGGCTCCAGCAACCGTTCCGCGCTGGCGGTGATGGACGCGCAGGCCGATCCGCCGCTGTCCGGCTATGCGCCGGTGGTGAATGCCACGATCAGCCGCAATACCTTCGTGGACGTGGCGAAGATCAGTTTCGGCGTCGGCCATGATGAGGCCAAGGGCATCGTGGTCGCCGCCAGCAACAGCCGCTTCAGCGCCAACCTGATCGTCAACCGCACCAGCAGGAACCCGCCGAATGCCGCCAGTTCGCTGGCCGGCATCGACTTCAGTGGCAACGTGCAGTCACCGGCAGCCAGCACCGTATTCCCGGGCGGCGTAGAGGGGCGTGGCGTCAGCCTGCAGCAGGCTGCCAGCGGATTGTGGGTGGCCGCGCCTGCCCTGCCCGCCGTGGGCGCCGATCCTGCCCTGGCGATGACCGCGCGCGAGGCGACCGGCGTCAACTGGTATCCCAAGGTGGGCAAAGTTGCCCTGTCACGCACCCGCAATGGAGTTGATCGATGAGGTTGCAGCCGCTGTTCGTCTCCCTGGCCCTGGCCACCCCCTTTGCCCTGCTGCCGGCCGCGCCGCTGTTCGCAGCCCCCGCTGCCGCAGCGAGGCAGGCCGACACCGCGCCGGTGCTGGTGACCGCAGCGCAGTGGCAGCGGATGGCCAGCGAAGGCGGCCGCTACCCGTGGTTCGCCAAGGAACAGGCGCGCACGGAAAAATCGCTGAAGAAGATGATGAAGGCCGGCATCGACGTGCCGGTACCGAAGGACAAGGGCGGCGGCCGCACCCATGAACAGCACAAGCGCAACTACCAGGCCCTGATGGCGGCCGGCACCCTGTACCGGCTGACCGGCGACAAGGTCTATGTCGACTACGCGCGCGACATGCTGCTGCAGTACGCCACGCTCTACCCCACCCTGGGCCCGCACCCCGAAGGCCGCGGACAGATTCCAGGCCGCGTGTTCTGGCAGGTGCTCAACGATTCGGTGTGGCTGGTCAATGCCATCCAGGGCTACGACGCGATCCGCGACGCGCTGTCCGCCGAGGACCGCGACACCATCGAATCGAAGGTGTTCCGGCCGATGGCTGAGTTCCTCGTCAGCGAGCCGAAGAACTACGACCAGATCCACAACCACGCCACCTGGGCGGTGGCCGCCACTGGCATGACCGGCTACGTGCTGCGCGACCCTGAGCTGGTGGAGAAATCGTTGCGCGGCAGCCAGAAGAACGATCAGTTCGGCTTCCTTCGCCAGATCGACCTGCTGTTCTCGCCCGATGGCTATTACGAGGAAGGCCCGTACTACCAGCGCTACGCACTGGCACCGTTCCTGCTGTTCGCCAACGCCATCGAACGCAACGAACCGCAGCGCAGGATCTTCGCGCGCCGCGACGGCGTGCTGCTGAAGGCCGTGGATGTGCTGGTGCAGTCCAGCTATGACGGCCTGTTCTTCCCGATCAACGATGCCATCCTGGACAAGGGCATCGATACCGAGGAACTGGTGGCCGGTATCGGCATTGCCTATGCGCGCACCGGTGACGACCGCCTGTTGTCGGTGGCCCAGCAGCAGAAACGCCTGCTGTTGTCCCCCGAGGGACTACAGGTGGCGCAAGCCCTGGCCGCCAACAAGGCCAAGCCCTTCGATTACCGTCCGATGCTGCTGCGCGATGGCCCGGACGGCGACCGCGGTGGCCTGGCGATCCTGCGCATGAACGGCGAACGCGGCCAGGCGCTGGTGCAGAAGGACACGATGCAGGGCATGGGCCATGGCCACTTCGACAAACTCAACTGGTTGTTCTACGACAACGGCAATCCGGTGGTGACTGACTACGGCGCTGCCCGCTTCCTCAACGTGGAAGCCAAGCGGGGTGGCATCTACCTGGCCGAGAACCGCAGCTGGGCCAAACAGACCGTGGCCCACAACACCCTGGTGGTGGACGAACAGAGCCACTTCAAGGGCGACTGGAAGCGCGGCGAGGAGCATGCCCCGCAGGTGCGCTTCTTCCAGGCCGATGCCGATACCCAGGTTGCCTCGGCGACCATGCGCGATGCCTACCCCGGCGTGGTGTTCACCCGCACCCAGGCGCTGCTGCGCCATCCCGGCCTGGGCCTGCCGGTGGTGCTGGACCTGCTGCAGGTGCACGGCGACAAGGCCGCGCGCTACGACCTGCCGCTGCACTTCAAGGGCCACATCGTCACCACCGGCTTCGAGGCAGAACACTTCCCCACCCAGCGCCCGGTGCTGGGCAAGGACAACGGCTACCAGCACCTGTGGCTGGATGCACGCAGCACGCCCGGCAGCGAATCGCGTTCGCTGGCGTGGCTGCTGGATGGGCGCTTCTACACCTACCGCTTCGGCAGCAGTGCGCCGGCACAGGCGCTGCTGGTGGAAAGTGGTGCCAACGATCCCGAGTTCAACCTGCGCCGTGAACCGGCCCTGCTGCAGCGCGTGGAAGGCCAGAAGGACGTGACCTTCTTCAGTGTGCTGGAGCCGCATGGCGAGTACAACGGCACCGCCGAGTACGTGCACGGCGCGGACAGCCGCATCAAGGACATCGTGCGCAGCCGGGGCAGCGATGCAGAGGTGATCGAACTGCGCCTGGCCAGCGGTGCACGCATCGCCCTCGGCGTGGCCGACGACAGCAGCGCCAAGGGCGAGCACAGCGTGACCGTGGACGGCCATGCCTACCGCTGGAGCGGCAGCCATGCGCGCATGGACCGCAGCAAGGGTGACGGAAAATGAACGGCCCTGCCGTGGTGGCCAACCTGCGCAAGGTGCCGGTGCGTTCAGCAGTGCGCTGGTTGATCGTGGGCCTGATCGCCGTCGCTACGGTCATCAACTACATCGACCGCAATGCACTGGCGGTGATGTGGCCGGAAATCGCCAGGGAAGTAGGCGCGACCAAGGACGACTATGCCCTGCTGGTAACGGTGTTCATGCTGTTCTACGCCGCCGGCCAGTTCCTGTTCGGTCGCCTGTTCGACATGATCGGCACGCGCCTGGGCTTCGCCCTGTCGATCAGCGTGTGGTCGATCTCGATCGCGCTGCACTCGATCACCCATTCGATGCTTTCCTTCAGCCTGGTAAGGGCGATGCTCGGCATCAGCGAAGCGGGTGCGTGGCCCGGCGCGGTCAAGGCCAATGCCGAGTGGTTCCCTGCGCGCGAACGCGCGTTGGCGCAGGGCGTGTTCAACGCGGGTGCGTCGATCGGCGCGATCGTCTCCGCACCCGCCATCGCAGGCCTGTACATGTGGCTGGGCTGGCGCGGCACCTTCGTGCTGGTCGGTGCGATCGGCTTCCTGTGGCTGCTGCCGTGGCTGTTTGTCTACCGCGCCGGGCCGGACAAGCATCCGTGGGTGAGCGATGCCGAGCGCCGGCTGATCCAGGAAGACCAGGCCGGGCAACAGGCGGTGGTGGCGCCGAAGGCCAGCGTTCGCGAGCTGCTGGCCCACCGGCAGAGCTGGGGCATGCTCGCCTGCCGCTTCCTGCTGGACCCGATCTGGTGGCTGTTCGTGTCCTGGCTGCCGATCTACCTGGCTGAAACCTTCGGCTTCGACATCAAGCAGATCGGCCTGTTCGCCTGGGTGCCGTTTGTCGGCGCGATGCTGGGCAGCCTGAGTGGTGGCTGGTTGTCCGGGCGCCTGATCCGCGCGGGGCACAGCGTGGACCGCGCCCGCAAGCTGTCCATAACGCTGGGCTGCGTGGTCATGGCTCCTGCCCTGCTGGGTGCCGTGCTGGCCAACCAGCCGCTGCTGGCGGTGCTGGCAATCGCTGCGGTGCTGTTCGGCTTCCAGGTGGCCATCGGCAACATCCAGACCCTGCCGGGCGACCTGTTCGACGGCCGCTCGGTGGGCACGCTGGCCGGCCTGGGTGGCCTGGCCGCCGTGGCCGGCACCTTGATCACCACCTGGCTGGTGCCGGTGCTGACCCGCCACTCCTATGCCCCGATCTTCATCCTCGTTGCCGCGCTGGTGCCGCTGTCGCTGGCTGCGCTGTGGTGGTGGACCGGACCTATCCACAAGCTCGACCGTCGTGGCGGTTGAGCCCACGTTTTTCATTCCCCCGCAAACCAAGGAGTTTTCCGCATGTCGTTCCAGGACAAGGTGGCCATTGTCACCGGCGGTGGCCGCGATATCGGTCGCGCCGTTTCGATCAAGCTGGCTGCCGCCGGTGCACGCGTCTGCATCAACTACGCCAATGACGAGGCCAGTGCCCAGGAAACGCTGGCACGGATCCATGCGGCCGGTGGCCAGGCCATCGTGCATCGCGCCAACGTCACCGACGCCACGGCCGTCGCCGGCCTGGTCGCTGCGGCACAGGCCGCGTTCGGCGAGCGCATCGACCTGCTGGTGAATGTGGCCGGTGGCATGGTGCAGCGCCGGCCGCTGGCCGACATCGACCCGGCGTTCTTCCACACGGTCATGGACCTGAATCTGACCTCGACCTACCTGACCACCCACGCGGTGGTGCCGCACATGCGCGAAGGCGCAGCCATCGTCAACTTCGCCTCGCAGGCAGGCCGTGATGGCGGCGGCCCGGGCGCATCGATCTACGCCACCGCCAAGGCGGCAGTAATGACCTTCACCCGTGCCATGGCCAAGGAGCTGGGGCCGAAGGGTATCCGGGTGAATGCACTGTGCTGCGGCATGATCGCCACTCGCTTCCATGATGAGTTCACCAAGCCGGAAGTGCGCACGGCCGTTGCCGGCGCTACCCCGCTGCGCCGCCAAGGGACACCGGACGAAGCCGCCGACGCTGCGGTATTCCTGGCCTCGGATGCGGCGGCGTTCATCACCGGCGCGAATCTGGACGTCAACGGCGGCACCTACTTCTCCTGACTGGAATCCTGACCATGCAGCGCTGGACGCTCCTGCTTTCATTGACGATCTGTTCCGCCGCGGCCGCGCCTGGCGCGTTGGCCGCACCGGTCTGGGTCACCGCCTGGACCGCCTCGCCGGCACCGGACCGCAAGGATGGCACCGCCGAGGCCCCCGTACAGTTCGCCGCGCAGACCGTGCGCCAGGACATGCGCATCGGCAGCCGTGGCGACGCGTTGCGGCTGCGCATCAGCAACGAACTCGGCACGGCGCCGTTACGGGTCGAGGACCTGCGCGCAGGAGTGAAAAACGGCACGTCCGCCCCTCTGCCGGTAACGGTGGATGGCCGCGCGGTCATCGAGGTGCCGGTCGGAGCCGCGCTGCTGAGCGACCCGGTGCGGATGCCGGTGGCGGCGCTGCAGGAGATCAGCGTGAGTGCCTATTTCCCGCAGCCCACCCGACCCGCCGTGCGCCGCACCGAGCTGCGGGTCGCAGATGGCAGGCAGACAGCCGTCGCCGACAGCGTGCGGCTGAGCTACCAGCAGAACGTGTTCTCGGCAGTGATGGTGCAGCGTGATGATCGTCCCCAGGTAATCGTGGCGCTGGGCGATTCCATCACGGAAGGCGCCACCGCACGTCGCGGCACCTTCAACCAGTGGCCGGAGCGGTTGGCGCAGCGCCTGCAGCAGGCCTGCCCGAACCGGTTCGTGGTGCTCAACCAGGGCATCAGCGGCAACAAGCTGCTTGACCATGGCCGCAGCCACAGTGCGCTGTCACGATTGGATCGCGATGTGATCGCGGTGGCCGACGCCGATCAGGTGATCCTGTTCGAAGGCATCAATGACATCCGCCACGGCGGTGGCGCGCAGCCGCTGCCTGGACGCAATGCGGCGGACATGCTGCTGGGCTATCAACAGGTTGCGGCGCGGCTGCATGCGCACGGCATCCGCGCCTGGCTGGGTACGTTGACCCCATTCGGTGGTTCCGAGCGCTACGAGCCCGTGTCCGCAGCGACCCGCACCTCGATCAACCAGTGGGCACGCGGTGGGAAGACCGGGTTCGATGGCATCATCGATTTCGATGCCGCGCTGCGTGATCCGAAGGCCGTGGAATCGTTGCCCAACGACATCACCCGCGACCACCTACACCCCAATGACGAAGGCTACCGGCGCATGGCCGATGCCATCGATCTGCGCATGCTGGGCTGCACCCCCACCGAATGAGAGAGAACCGATGAGCCGCGTCGTTTGTTTCGGTGAATTGCTGCTGCGCCTGGGCGCACCCGGTCGGGAACTGCTGCTGCAGACACCGCTGCTGCAGGTCCACGTGGGGGGCGCCGAGGCCAATGTGGCGGTCTCACTGGCCTGTTTGGGCCACGATGTGCAGATGGTCAGTACGGTGCCCGGCAACGCGCTGGGCCGGCATGCCGTGGCCGAGCTGCGGCGGCATGGTGTGGGCGTGGCAGGTGTGCGTGAAGTCGACCGAGACCGCATGGGCCTGTATTTCCTGGCCACCGGCGCGCTGCAGCGCGCCAGTGAAGTGGTGTATGACCGGGCGGGTTCGGCATTCGCCAACACTGCCCTTGCCGACCATGACTGGCCAACGCTGTTGCGTGATGCGCAGTGGCTGCACCTTTCCGGCGTCAGTCCCGCGCTGGGCGCCAATGTGGCCGAATCCGTCTTGAGCGCTGCACGGGCCGCACGCAGGTCAGGCGTGCATGTGTCCTTCGACGGCAACTACCGACCTTCGCTCTGGCAGCGTTGGGGCGGCAACGCCGCCGCCATCCTGCGGGAGCTGTTCGCAGAGGCGGATATCGTCTTTGCCGACCATCGCGATATCGAACTGGTGCTGGGACTGCGCTTCGCCGAGGACAGCCCCATCGCGCGGACCGACGCGGCTGCAGCGGCCGCGTTCGCGGCCCTCCCGCACCTGCAGTGGCTGGCCTGCACCCAGCGCGACGTGGTGAGTGCAGACCATCACATCCTGGGCGCGCTGCTGTTGGGACGCGACGGTACCCGTGCGCAGGCTCCCTCGCGGCCATTGCCCGGTATCGTTGATCGCATCGGCGGCGGCGATGCGTTCGCGGCAGGCATCCTGCACGGGCTGGCGTCCGGGTTCGATGCAGAGAGCACCGTGCGCTTCGGTCTGGCGGCAGGTGCGCTGAAGCACTCCATTCCCGGAGACTTCAGTCCCGTGCGCGAGGCCGATGTCTGGGCGCTGCTGGAGAGTGACCAGTTCGACGTCCGGCGCTGATTTCGCTGTAGTTCACTGTACTCAGCGCCCAACGCTCGACGCCAGTGAAGGGTCGAACCATGGCGAATCAAAACCCGCGAAGAAACTGACCGCGCTGGCAACTGCGGCTAGCAACAGGATCGGCAGCCCTGCACGAGGCCCTGCGCGCACTTACAGCGTCAACAGCCACGCTTCCAGCGCCCGGGTGTCGCGCATGTCGCCCATATAGCGATGATCGGGCACGTGCGGTTCATTCGAACCACGTACCCGCCCACGGAACACCTTCATCGGCACCGAGATCCTGGCCAGCCCGCTGGGCAACCGCTCCGGCCGCACGTCCATGTACAGACTGTCGGCCGAGGTCTCGACGCCCACCTGCACCGCGCCCAGCCGCTTCCAGAGGTCCAATGCATCCAGGCAGGCCGAGCCACAGGAAGCATCGGCCACAACCAGGACCCTGCCTTTGCGCACAGGTCCGGCCTGGCTTGCGGCGGATGCTGGATCTGCGCTGGCCTCGGATGGCTCGCGCCACAAAGCCTCTCCCCGGCCGCGAGCCTGCGCCATGCCTGCCGTCACCGATTCCAGCATGCGACGCAGCTCAGGCGACGCGTCAGGCGCCTGTTCCAGCTTCTGCAGGAAGCCGCGAAGCTGGGCGATGTTGCCCTCCGAGGTCCGCCACTCTACCCAGCTGCGGTCGGGCAGCGCGTCGACAGCGGCCCGGCCCCAGATCAATCGCGCCAGTTCGATGCTCCATTGCGAAGCACCGCCGGTGTTGCCACGCACGTCCAGCACCACCGTCGGTGCCTGCTGCAGCCCTTCGGCTTGCGGTGCAAGCTGCTCAAGCAGCGCGGTCAGTTCCTTGAAGTTCTGCTCCGCAGGGTCGGCATTGAAGCTGCTGGTGGTGATCCAGTAACTGCCATCGGTCATCGCGTGCCAGCCGTTGGGGGGACGGAAGCTGCGCCGGGTATCAGCCAAGCGCTCCTTGCGCTGTGCTGCCTGCAGCGGCTGCCACCGCAGTGCATAGGATGTCTCGCGTCCGCCCACCTGGAAAACGCAGGTACGCAATGCAGGCACGTATGGATTGCCCTGTTCGAGCAGCACTTCACCACCACCCTGGATGCGGCTGGCCTGCAGGTTCCAGCGACCGCTGAAGTCACCCACCCGGCGTGCAGCCAGCGTCTGCGCATCAATGCCGTCACACGACAGCAATTGCGCGCCCAGCGGCGGATGGCCCGGACCACCATCCACGGTCATGACCACCTGCGCATCGCCATCGAAGCCGGTCAGGAAGCCCGGCCACTGCGTTGGAAGATCGGGAGCCTCGGCAAGCGCGTTGAGGCTGACATGCCCATCGTTGAAGGAGGCCGCATAGCCCTTCATCGCCCACCAGTAGCCCGGGTAGCTGGCGACCCGTTCGGCGCGCGAGCGTGCAAGCGCCAGGGCATCGTCCAGCTGTGCGCCGAAACCAGGATTGCGCAGGTCCACGGCGCCCGGATGGCTGCCGCGCATGGCGGCGTCGGCAGCGTCCAGATCCTTCAACAGCGTATCCGACCAGTCGATCGGCGCGCCTTGCGCGTTAGGTGCCGCGAGCGCTGCACCGAGCAACAGCCATGCAGTGACCATGGATTCTTCCCGTCCCCGGAACAAACGCCAGTCTCGCAGTTCTACTGCCTGGCGTACCGCGCCCGCCGCAACGGGCGCGGCCTTCCATCAATGCAGCGGCACCTTCAACACCGAAGGCGCATTGGCCGGCGAACTGAAAGTCACCGTGCCACCCAGCTGGCTGATGCCCGCATACCGCAGGTCCACGGTGTCCACCACCAGGGTCAGGCGGCTGCCGGCCGGAAGGTTCCAGCTGCTGGCTTCCAACCGCAGGTCGATGGTCTTCGCCTGCCCCGGCGTGGCACCACGCAGCGTATAGGGCTTGTGGCTGATCAGCTGGCCGTTGCCCAGCACATCCTCGGCGTACAGGTAGGCGTACAGCGTGGTGTTGGCGCGGCTGGGCGTGACGGTCAAGCGTACCTCCGGCGTTCCATCCAGGCGCTGCGCACTCCACTGGATCGGCCCCTGCCAGACACCTGCGGCGTTGCGGCCCACGAAGGGCACATAGGCACCGGGCGGCAGGTTGATCATCTGCAATGCACCGGAGGCCATCGCCACGCCGGAATTGGCGGCGGTCAGCAGCCCGCTGCCGATCCGGTAACTCCAGCCGGTGCTGCTGCCGCTCGCGACCAGGCCGCCCGTGGGCAGCAGAAGTCCTTTGGGTGCGCTCAGCGCATAGCTGACAGCGCCGGCATTGGTCGCCTGCCAGTTCGGATAGGTACTCCAGCTGCCCTTCTGCGATTTCAGCTGTACTGCAGGCTGGCGGTCGATGCCATTGGCTTCACCCTTGAGGTAATGGTCGAACCAGTCGCCCACCGAATCGTAGACCTCGTTGGGAACACCCAGAGCGCCAAAGGCTTCGTTGAGCGCATGATCGCCGTGGCGCAACTGCAACTGCTTGGGGCCTTTCAACCGGGTGAAGAAATCGACCAGCTGGCCCGGCGGGAACAGGCTGTCGTTGAAGGCGTTGGCGAGGAACACCGCTGGCTGGTTGGCGTTGATCTCATCGATGCTGGCCCCAGGGCTGCGCTGCGCCGCCACCGGCAACAGCGAATCCACCGCGCCCTGGTAGTTGGCGACCAGTACATTGCGATTGATGGTCGTCAGTTCCGGTCCCGGGCGGCCGGTGGCCAGGCCGGCTGCCACCAGCAAGGCGATGCCCTGCGCGCTGGGGGTGTCGTTGCTGTACAGCGAGGCCTGCAGATCGGCCCAGCCACTCAGCGCCGCCACGGCCTTGATGCGTGGATCGCGCGCCGCCGCCAGCAGGCTGGTGCCTGCGCCGTAGGAGATGCCCGAAACGCCGATCCGGGCCGGATCGGCGCGGGTGTTGTCCAGCGCCCAATCAATCAGGGCGCTGACATCTTCGACCGTAGCTGGCCCTGCGATGTCGATGCTGCCGCCGGACTCCCAGAAACCCCGCGAGCTGTAGCTGATCACCACATAGCCGCGCCGCGCCAGCGACTGCGCCACCCCCACATACTCCACGCTGGGTACCGCCCAGCTGCTGGGCATCACCAGCAGTGGATAGCGCCCGCTGCCCGCGTCCTGCGGTTCGATGACGAAGGCCCCGAGAGGCGTTCCATCCCAGCTGGGAATGGTCCGGTGGGTGGTCTTGACCGTAGCGGCCCAGGCGGTGGGCGCCAGTCCGGTCAGCAGGATCAACAGCAGCAATACCTTGCGCATCGTCGTCTGTCCCCGTCGGTGGTGGTGCAACGGGTTGGACCGTACCAGTGCGAATGGTGGGTGGCACCTTGCGACGCAACATGACGTTTGCTGCATTGCCGGCCCATGGGATCGATGCTATGAGAGCTGGGCCCCAAGGATGAATGGACGTCATGAGGTCACGTTTCCTGCTCTTCGCTGTACTGGCGCTATGTGCGCAACGAACCGTGATGGCCAACGAGCAGGCGTTCTCCGACGCGGCGGCCCGCGAGGTCTTCCGGCGCGCCGAACAGCTCTGCAACGGAGACCGGGGTCGATTGTGGGGTCAGTCCCTGTGCGGGCCGATGATGCTGGTGGATCCAAAGAGCCGGCAGGTCATCGCCTCGCAGGCAGACGCACAAGGTGCGCTGAAGGAGCGCGGCAATGTGTTCGCAGGCCAGCTTCCGTCTGATGCGATCGTCGCCAACACCGCCGTGGACTGGTCCGGCACACGCTGGACGCAGCTGCTCTGGCCATTGCCGCAGGACGCGTCCAGACGCAGTACGCTGCTGGCTCACGAAATGTTCCATCGCCTGCAGCCGGCGCTGCCCATCATCGCGCCGGCGGCAGGTGGAAACGAACACCTCGACACGCTTGAAGGACGTTACTGGCTGCAGCTGGAATGGCGCGCGCTTGCGGACGCACTTGAATCCACCGATGCAGTAGCGCAGCACACTGCGATGACGGACGCGCTCGCATTCCGCGCCGAGCGCTACCGCCGGTTCCCTGCGGCCGCGCAGGAAGAAGCGGCGCTGGAATTGAACGAGGGCCTGGCCGAGTACACCGGCGTGTTCGTCGGCAATCCGACGCCGTCGACACGTATCCAGGCGGCACTGCATGACCTTCGCGCACACGTGGGTGATCGCAGCTTCGTCCGCTCTTTCGCCTATGCCACCGGCCCGGCCTATGGCCTGCTGCTGGACCAGGCGGCACCTGGCTGGCGCGGCGACCTCGCCCACCAGTCTCGCGATCTCGGCACGCGTCTGGCCGAAGTGACGCAGGCCCCATTGCAGCTGGACGCGGCCGCGCTGGGAGCGGCTGCCGCGCGCTATGACGGGCCAGAGCTGCACGAAGCCGAAACGCTGCGCGAGCAGCAGCGCCTTGCGCAGCTGGAACACA
Organism: Stenotrophomonas sp. 28608_Sma; assembly: GCF_056486185.1. NCBI lineage: Bacteria > Pseudomonadati > Pseudomonadota > Gammaproteobacteria > Lysobacterales > Lysobacteraceae > Stenotrophomonas > Stenotrophomonas sp. 28608_Sma. The sequence continues at coordinate 2,593,641 of NZ_CM151308.1, forward strand.
ACCGTGCGCGCTTCGTGACAGGCCCGGTCGTGCGCCTGGATCTGCGCAACATGCGCATCCAGTTCGATCCCAACACCATGCAGCCGTTGCCAGGCCAAGGCATGGTGTATCCAGCAATGCGGCTGTCCGACGTCTGGGGCAGCCTGGATGTCACCGACGGTGCGTTGCTGCAGAGCGACTGGAAGGTCGTATTCGTGCAGGCCCCGGCAAGTGCTGAACCGCCACTGGAGGGGCCGGGGTGGTCGCTGAGCCTGAAGCCGGGATGGTCGCTGGTGCCGGGAACACGCAAGGGCGACTACGTGTTGAAGACGAACCCCTGACCATCGCTACAGGCAGCGCGATGTCCTAGCACGCCTGCGTTTCATCCACGCGCCGCATGATCTGACACATCTCCAGTGCTTGCGCGCTGTCACAGCTTCGTCGTTTCGCCATTGACCGAAAGACGACAGCTTGTGACGCTTACGACACCGCACGGCCTCCGCGGCCCTGTCATCGCGGTCACGTCCCACGCATTCCGCACTACCCGACTCCGCAGTGTCCTCACATGACCTCGCTCCGGCCCGGTCGTGGCGGGCGGCTGCGTCCTGAATCCTCTGCTGGAGAATCGCAATGCGCCTTGCAGGTTTCTTCTTCGCGTTCGTCCTCAGTACCTTCGCCGGTGCCGCCCAGGCCCAGGTCGTCACCCTCAACAAGGGCGGCTTCGTGCTCACCTACGACTGCAGCATCCACAGCGCCACCCGCTACGAGTACACGCTCACCGCCGACACCGGCTCCGCCGCGCGCCCGTCCAGCTTCTACAAAGACCCGGACCTGCCGGCCGGCTGCCTCGGCCAGAACAGCACCGCGTCGTATGCCAGCATCCGCAGCGGCTATGACCGCGGCCATCTGGTGACCTCCAACCACATGGACTACAACGCGACCTACATCCGTCGCGCCAACTACATGACCAACATCGTTCCGCAGGTTTCCAGCTTCAATCAGGGCGTCTGGGTGAAGGCCGAAAACGTGGCTGAGTGCTACCGCGACATCGCGCCGGTGGATGTCTACGGCGGCGTGGTCTACGCCGACGCGTCCAACGATTACTTCCTTGCCAGCCACGGCATTCCGACCCCGGAGTTCTTCTGGAAGACGATCATCACCCGCGATCCGAACACCGGCACCGCCAAGGCGATCAGCTGGATCATCCCGAATGAAGCGAACCTGGGCAGCCTGGACAGCTACCTGGTGACCATCGCCGACCTGGAGGAGCTGCTGGGCGCCAGCTATGTGGCGATCAACGCGCCCGCTTCGCTGAAGAACATGCTGCCGGCCACCACCTGGCCGCAGCCAGCGGGCTGTGATCTGGGCTGATCGGCCTGCCGGGAATGGGTGGCACCCGCTCCGGGTGCCACGCAAGGATGGCTGTGGGAAAATGGCGGGCAATTGCACCACCGCATTGCCCCTTGGAGCTGTAGATGTCCCGTTTCCCCTTCGATGCCGTGCTGTTCGACTGCGATGGCGTACTCGTTGATTCCGAGCCGCTGGTCGCCCGCGTGCTTTCGGAAATGCTGACCGAGCGCGGCTGGCCGCTGACCCCGGCGCAGGCCGGTGAGGTGTTCCTGGGCCAGTCCGTGGCCCATCTGGCCGGCCTGATCGAAGAACGCACCGGCAAGCCGTTCACCGAGGAATGGCTGGAAGAGTTCCGCCAGCAGCGCAACCGCGCGTTGGAACGTGACCTGGTTGCCATCCAGGGTGCGCCCGAGGCGGTGCGTGCGATCGCGGTGCTCATCGGCGGCCGGATTGCCTGCGCGTCCGGCGCCGATCTGCACAAGGTGAAGCTGCAGCTGGGCAAGGTCGGCATCCTTGATGCCTTCGGGGCCCACGTGTTCAGCGGCCAGGACATGCCGCACACCAAGCCGCATCCGGATGTCTATCTGGCCGCCGCCGCTGCGCTGGGCGTGGACCCGAAGCGTTGCGCGGTGATCGAGGACACTGTTACCGGTGCAACGGCCGGTGTGGCCGCTGGCGCAACCGTGTTCGGCTTCAGTGAAGGCGGTCCGCACCACAGTACGCCGGAGGCCCTGCGTGCGGCGGGTGCACAGGTGATCTTCCAGCGCATGGAAGACCTGCCCGCCCTGCTTGCCGCCCATGCGGTCGACGCGGTCGCCTGACCTTGCCTCAGCCCGCAGCGCCGAGTGCGGCGCTGCGGCGCCTTCCGGCGTAGTGCAGCACGAACAGGTAAAGGCCGGTGAACAGTTGCAGGAACAGGGGGGGCAACGGCGAGTAGGTGAGCCACGCCGCAGGCTCGCCCTGTCCCATCGCGCGCACTACGAAGTTGGCGATCACCGCCAGGGTGAACACGATTGAGGTCCAACGGTGCACCGGCCGTGCCCAGCCACCGCGGCTCATTGCCGGCGCCTCGTCTCGGAGCGGGCTTCGATCATCTTCCAGCCATTGCCTGATGGATCGCGGAATCCGGCGTCCACGGCGCCATAGCGCTCGATCGGCTCCTGGGTGAATTCCACGCCCAGCGCCAGCCATTGCGTGTAGCACGCCTGGCAGTCATCCACGGCCAGCACCAGCGGCGGCATTGCGCCCTTGGCCACCAGCTGCTGCAGCGAAAGCGCGGTGGCCGCATCGTGGGTGGGCGGGCCAGGCACGAACAGGCCCAGCTGGAAACCGTCCTGGCCCGGGCTGCGTACCGTCAGCCAGCGGTAGCTGCCGTTGCGTACATCGGTATGCACTTCGAAGCCGAGCTTGCCGACATAGAACGCGAGCGCCTCATCCTGGTCGCGCACATACAGGCCGACCGTGTTCACAGTGTTCGTCATGGGACCTCCCTCAGGTGGGGTCCACGTTAGCAACCGCCTCGCGGCGACGCTTCTCCAAAACTGCGATCTTCAGGTCCGGTCGCTGTGCGGCACGTGCGTGGCATTCCGGCACGCTGGCCGACGCCGCCTGGCCTGCACGCTCACGCTCACGCACATTGCCCGGGCTGTCACCGGTGATGTCACGGAAGATGCGGCCAAAGGTGCCCAGGCTGCTCCACCCGGTCTGCACGGCGATTTCGGTGACCGGCAGGTCGGTGTCACGCAACATCGCCACGGCCCGTTCGATGCGCCGGCTGAGAAGATACCGGTGCGGCGGCAGCCCGAATGCCTGCTTGAACGAGCGGGCGAAGTGCGCCGGCGACACCGCACTGACCTCGGCCAGGCGTGTGACTGGCCATTCCTCATGGCTGGCCCGGTCCATCCGGTCCTTGGCACGCAGCAGTCGTCGCAGCAGTTCGGGGCTCTGGTTCACGGCGTCACCGCTTGCGCCAGATGATGGCGTGCTGCGTGCCGTGCCTCGGCGGCCTGTTCGACCAACCAGTCACGGAATGCGATGACCTTGGCGCTGCCACTCCGCGCCGAGGGCGCCACGAACCAGAAGCTGCGACCGTCGCTGGCGACACCCGGATGCGCCTGCACCAGGCGCCCGCTCTCCAGCTCGGCCTGGAACAGGATCGGCGAACCGATGGCGATGCCCTGCCCTGCGATCGCGGCACCGACATCCAGATGCTCGACGGCGAAGGGCGTGACCAGACTCCCTGGTGCCGGCGGTGGAAGGTGCCCGTGCGCGGCGAACCACAGGGCCCACCAGTCCGGCCGACCGAGCAGGGGAATCTCCAGCGCGGTGCTGCCCAGCCCACGGGCCGCCGGCAGCAGCGCCGGCGCACACAACGGCATGAAAACGCTGGGGAACAAGGGCGTGGCCTGCAGCCCAGGCCACTCGCCATGCCCGTTGCGGATGGCGGCATCGAAGTGGCCGGCGGCAAGATCCTGCGGCTCTGCCGACAGATCCAGTTCCAGCAGGAGCTGCCGATGGCGGGCGCGGAACGTACCCAGCCGCTGCGTCAACCAACTGGTGCCCAGCGTTGGCAGTACGGACAGGCGCAGTCGCGCCGCATCCATGCCAGCGGCGCGCATGAAGCTGGCGCGTAGTGCGTCGAATGCCCGGGTGGCTTCCTGCGCGACGCTGGCACCCACCACCGTCAGTTCCACGTGCTGTGCGTGGCGCAGGAACAGGCAGGTACCGGTCTGGGCCTCCAGCCGCCGCACGTGATAGCTCACCGATGCCGCAGTGGTGTCGAGCTCCTCGGCGGCACGCGCGAAGCTGCCCAGCCGCGCCGCCGCCTCGAAGGCGCGGATGGCGGCAAGCGATGGCAGCTGGCGTTGGGTGACCATAAGTGTGACTTAGCCTGAGCCCCGATATCTGCGTGGTCAATCCCCTTCGCACCCGCAACCATGGGGGCACCTTCGGTAGGGGATCACGCATATGGATCGACGGCAGTTCCTGGTCACCCTGGCCGCCACGGCCGCGTCCACCGCCCTGCCCGCCGGGTGGGCCCTGGCCAGTCACAGCGAAGACTGGAAATGGTTGCAGGGCAACTGGCAGGTCCGGCACCAACGCCTGAAGGAGCGGCTGGTGGGCGATACCCGCTGGGAAGCCTTCACCGGCGCCAGCGCGGTCTGGCTCACCCTGGGCGGGCTCGGCACCATCGATGACAACGTCATGGAACTGCCCTCGGGTCCCTACAGGGGCCTGGGCGTGCGTGCCTTTGATCCGGTGTCTTCCACGTGGTCGATCTGGTGGATCGATGGCCGCAATCCTGCCCATATCGAAGCCCCCGTACGCGGCGGTTTCAAGGGCGATGCCGGCAGCTTCCGCGGCACCGACCGGATCGACGGACGCCCCATCGACGTGTGGTTCCGGTGGCACGCCATCCATGGCGAGGAGCCGTGGTGGGAACAGGCATTCTCCGACGATGCCGGTGCGCACTGGGAGGTGAACTGGCGCAACTGGTTCCGCCGCACGGCTGCGGCCCCCTCGCCGCTTCCGAAGCTGCCGGATGCACCGGGCGATTTTGATTTTCTGGTGGGCCATTGGAACGTGCGCCATCGTCGCCTGCGCGCCCGGCTGGCAGGCAGCGATGCGTGGGACGCGTTCAACGGCACCCTGCACAACTGGCCGGTACTGGGAGGATTCGGCAACGTAGGTGACAATCTGATGGACGTGCCAGGAGCCCCGCTGCGCGGCATGGGCATCCGCGCCTGGAATGCGGCTGAGCGGCACTGGCTGAGTTGGTGGCTGGATGGCCGGGAACCGACCCGGATCGGCGCGCCGCTGCGCGGTGGTTTCAAGGCCGGTGTCGGTCGCTTCTTCGGCGAAGACCAGCACGACGGACGAGCGATCCAGACGCGGGTGATCTGGTCACGCATTACCCCGCGTTCGGCGCGCTGGGAACAGGCGGCCTCGACCGATGGTGGACGCAGCTGGGAAACCAACTGGGTCAGCGACTTCGAGCGGCAGGCATGAAGGCGCTGCTGGCCGTGATGCTGCTGGTGTCTGCATCGCCTGGCGCGCCTCCATCCAGGGTGTTGCAGATCGTCGGCCCGGCTGAGCGCTTTGCTCCGGGCGTTGCATCCACGCAGTACGACGAGATTCGACTGACCTTGAGCCCGGACGGAAAAACCGCACTGTGGTTCAGCCGCAACCGGCCCGGCGGTCCGGGCGGGTATGACATATGGGTTTCGCGCCACGACGGGCAGCGCTGGCGGCCTGCGACGCCGGTGCCGTTCAACACGCCGGGACGTGACTTCGATCCCGCCTTTTCCGCCGATGGCCGCGTGGTGTATTTCTGTTCGGATCGAGCAGGCGGCCAGGGTGGTGACGATCTGTATCGGGTCAGCGTGGGGAGCGACGGCCGATTCGGGGAACCGGTCAATCTTGGCCCCGCAGTGAACAGCGCAGCCGATGAGTTCGCGCCGATGCTCTCACCAGACGCAGCCACGCTGCTGTTCTCCAGCAATCGTGCAGGCGGTGCGGGTGGCCATGACCTCTACGTCGCAGCGATGGTCCGTGGTGAGGCGCAGCCCGCGCGGCCACTGCCCGGAGACCTCAATACCTCGGCGCAGGAGTTCGATGCCACCTTCCTCGGGGATGGCCGTACTGTGGTCTTTGCCCGCGCTCTCGACTTCGGCAGCGCACCGGTACGCCAGTTCATTGCCTACGAGCGTGGAGGCCGTTATGACGCGGGCCATGCATTGCCCTCGCCCTTGAACGAGGCGTCCAGCGACAGCTACGGCGCGATGCTGGATGGCTCGCAACCCGGCACGTTGACCTATTCGGCCCGGCGTGCGGACGGTGCAAGGTTGGACCTGTACCGCATCCGCTACCGGATGAAGCGCCCTTGAAGGCGGATGTTGTCGATTCCCGGCACCCGGGTTCGTCGAGAGGATGAATACCCCAGGAGAAAATGCAGATGCCCTCCCATCAGTCCCTTGCCTGCGCCTGCGGCCAGGTCCGCCTGACCGCCACGGGCCAACCCATTGCCACCGTCGAATGCTGCTGCGACAGCTGCCGCAAGGCCGCCGCCATGCTGCAGTCGCTGCCCCGAGCACCCGAAGTACTGGGCCCGCATGGCCAGACGCTTTTCGTAATGCACCGCAAGGATCGCGTCAGCATCGACGCCGGACATTCCATGCTGCGTGCGTTGCGCTTGTCCAGCAGGGGCGGCAGCCGCCGCGTCCTGGCGGGCTGCTGCAATACGCCGCTGTTCCTGGAGTTCAGTGGCGGCCATTGGCTGAGCCTGTATGGCCTGTTGTGGCCCGCATCGGCAAGACCCGCCGTGGAGATGCGGACGATGGTCAGTGATCTTCCTGATGCGTCTGTCCTTCCGGACGATGTGCCGAACCTGCAGACCCGGTCGCTGCGGTTCCATGCACGGTTGATGAAGGCGTGGATCGCCATGGGCTTCCGCAGCCCACGCATCGAAGTCGCGGGAGATAGCCATGTCTGAGCCCGAGCGGATCGAGATCGAGAGCATCACCACGCCCGGGCACATCCAGCGCGTGGATCGTGCCAAGTATCTCGCCATGCGCCATGCCTTGCTGCAGACCCTGCCTGCGAAACCGCCAGGGTTGACCGTTGCGCAGGCCAAGCAGGCGCTGCTGCCGCACCTGCCCACCGCCCTGTTCCCGGCAGGCGCCACCGCCGGCTGGTGGTTGAAGGCCGTGCAGCTGGACCTGGAAGCCAAGGGTGTGATCGAGCGCGTCACGGGCAAGCCGTTGCGCCTGTTCAAGCACCTGGCGGCCGGCTGATCAGCGCTGCGCAGGCAGCTCCAGCCGGTGCTTGCGGCACAGGCGATACACCGTCACCCGCGAGATCTGCATCTGCCGCGCGCACTCGGAAACGTTGTAGCCGGTCTGGCGCAGGGTCTGCAGCAGCACATCGCGCTCGGCCTGGCCCCGCGCATCGTGCAGCATCGCCCCAGGCAGGACCGCCACCGATGCGCCCAGCTCCAGGTCACGCTCGCTGATCAGCTCGCCCTCGGCCATGATCGCTGCACGCTGCACACGGTTCAGCAGTTCGCGTACGTTGCCGGGCCATTCGAAACGCCGCATGGCCTGCAGTGCGGCCGGCGCAAAGCCGCGTGCACGCACGCTGTGGCGCTGCCGGAAACAGCGCAGGAAGTGTTCGGCCAGCAGCTGCACATCGGCACCGCGCTCACGCAATGGTGGCATGAGCAGGCGCAGCACGTTCAGACGGTAGTAGAGATCGCTGCGGAACCGGCCCTGCGCCACCGCGTGTTCCAGTTCCACGTGGGTGGCAGCCAGCACTCTCACATCCGCCCGCAACGGCTGGCTGCTGCCGACGCGCTCGAAGGTGCCTTCCTGCAGTACACGCAACAGGCTGGTCTGTGCCTCCGACGGCAGGTCACCGACTTCGTCCAGAAACACCGTGCCGCCGTGCGCGGATTCGAACACGCCGATCTGCCGCTTGTCGGCACCGGTGAACGAGCCACGTTCGTGGCCGAACAGCTCCGACTGCACCAGGTTGGCCGGAATCGCACCACAGTTCACCGCAAGGAAAGGCCTCCCAGCACGCCCCGACAACGCATGCAGCGCATGTGCGGCCAGTTCCTTGCCTGTACCGGTTTCGCCGGTGACCAGCACCGGCAGCTCCACCGGCGCGAACTTGTGCAGCACCGTGCGCACCGCATGCAGCGCAGCGCTTTCACCAATCAATGCGTGCGGTCCCTGCCCGCTGCAGGTTGCGTCGACAGGCGGATCATCTGCGTCGAACTGCTGGCGCATTGCGCAGACCAGATCCTGCAGGCCGAACGGCAGCGTGAAGCGGGCACAGCATCGCTGCAGCAACGGCAGCCAGGCCGCTGAAGCAGGTCCGCCACCCGGTGGCAGTACCGCCAGCCAGGGTAGATGCTGGTGCTGCTCGATCCACGGTACCAGCAGCTGCAGCGCGACCGCATCGAGGTGGCGCAGATCGAGCACGGCGAGCAAGCGATCGCGCCCGCGCAGGCCAATCGCCATGGCGGGATCGGGACGGATGCTGCGCACATACCAGCCTGCTGCCGCCAGCGCACTGCGCTCGTTCGCCAACGGCTCGCCAAACCAGAGCACGCAACGTGACGTTGAAGCCTCCGGGACCGCTGCCATGCTTCCCCCAGCATCCGGACACCGTCGGCGGACTGTCAGGCAATCACCGGCGTGCCGCCCCCCGCCGGGACCTCTACGGCCACCGGGGCGGCCTTTGTTGGGCGGATCCTAGCGCTTCCCTAAACGGCGGCGCAATGAGCAGTGCGTCAAGAAATTCCTGGCTGAAGCGGCATCGTTGCAGACCGCGACGCCACCTGTAACACGGATGCGACAGTCGCCCGCGGCCCTTGCCCTGCGGTGCCTGGGGCTTCGAAATCCCAACAATTCCGCGACGTGCCTGTAACAGCGTGGCAGCAGCCCGGTCAGGTGCGGCACGGTGCCGACATTGGCCGGTGGGCACTTCGAAGTTGGCACGGTTGATGCGTGGTTCCGCCGCACCCATCGCGGGAGATCGGCATGGACGGCTCCACCCTGATTCGCGGCCTGGCCGCAGCACTGGCAGTGGCCCTGCTGTCGGTTGGCGCGGGCGCATCCGCATCCGGCGCCCGCCAAGGCGTGAAGGCACAACCGGGCGAGATCGTCCTGCTGCGGGATGTATCTGCACGCCCGGCATATCGCATGGCACCGCCGGGCATGGCGCTGATTGCCGACCCGAAGCCGCAGCGCGAGATCGCCACCGCATTGGGTGCCGGCGGCACAACAACCGGCATGGACGAGTTGAACGATGAGGACTATGCCGGCATGGGCGCCGGCCAGGCCGCGTCCATCGCGGCGCCGGGTGGCACCACCGTTGAACGGGTCACCCAGCAGGCTCTGGGCGGCACCCTGGGCCGCAGTGGCGACGGCATGGTCGGCAGCAATCTGGGGGGAGCCATGAGTGGGCCGCTCGGTGCGGTCGGCAGCAGCACCCGCGGTATCGCCGATACCGTGCGCGGCGCACTGGCCCAGTTCCCGCTGCAGGGCACGGCCCCGGCAGGTGGAAAATGAAGCCCCTGCACGGGTTGCTTCTGCTGCTCGCTGCCGCGCCCTGGGCGACCCGGGCCGATGACTACAGCGGCATGCTCGCCTATCTCGACGTGGCCCGCATCGACGGCCACGTACTTGCTGGAGCAAATGGCGCCATCGCCGTGAACCAGGCCGCCGGCGACCTCAACGTGCAGGCCAACCTACGGGGTATCGCCAAGGGTGATCGCGCCGACGTCGCGATCAATGCGCGGCAACTGCAGCAGGGCAACCGCGTGCTGTCCGGGCCGCTGCAGGCCACTGCATTCATTGGCGGTGACGCACTGGCCGATGCCAGTGGCATCGCATCCATCAACCAGGCCAGCGGCATCGCCAACACGACGCTCAACGTCGTCAGCGCGACGCTGGCCCGACAGGGCATACGCGAAACCGACGATACGGCCTTGGCCGCCGAGGGTTCCGCGTTGGCAGGGGGGCGGGACGACACCGGTCACGGCGTCGCGACGGGCACCCGCAGCGCAGGTGTAGCCAGCACCGCACTGCGGGGATTCGACGGGGTCCTGCAACTCAATCAGATCGCGGGCAACGGCAACGACACGGCCAACGTATTGGGCCTGGTCGTGCAGGACCGCCCGTGACAACCACCCAACCGATGCACCACCTGATGAGAGAGAGGGCACCATGAAAGCGACCGTCAAACAGACCATGCTCGCCATGGCGATTGCCACTGCCTCGACCGCCGCTGCGGCCAATGGCTGGGACAACCAGAACGCCAACGCGAACATCAATCACAACCACACCGTCAGCGAAACCCGCAACGACACCCACAACCACACCGACAACGACGTACGCAACCGCACCGTCAACGTCAATGTGCAGAAACACAGCAACATCCAGGCCGACGAACGCAAGGAAAAGAACAACCACGGCGTCGACGTGAACCTGGAGAAGGACCTGCGGCTGAGCACCGACATCAACTTCTCCGGTGACCCGAACATCACCGGCGACATCGACCTCGACTCGGCGGCCATTGCCGTGATCGACAACCGCCAGTCGATCAGCAACAACGCCACCAGCAACAGCCTGGTCACCAACAGTGCTTCCATCGGTGACAGCGTGGGTGCCGGCGCCTCGGGCAATCTCGGCTTCAACGTTGTCTCCGGCGACAACAATGCGCAGGACAATGCCGCGTCGCTGTCCGCTGCCGACGCGTCCTTCAGCTTCGGCATGGCCGACGCCGAGGTGTTCGTCAACCAGGCCGGCTTCGGCAACGCCACCATGAACTCCGGGGTCACCAACGCCGCAGGTCTCGGCGGCAACGCCTTCGGTGGTGCCTCGGGCAACATCGGCGTGAACATCGCCTCGGGCAACAACAACGAGCAGAAGAACGCGCTCGCGGCCTCGGTCGCGACCACCGCGGTGGCGCAGTCGAGCATCAGCTCCAACCAGGTCTCCACCGGCAACACGGTCAGCAATGCCGGCTTCGTGCAGTCCTACACGGATACCGTGCAGGTCGGCATGCGTGGCGGCGTCAGCGGCCTGACGCTGGCCTATGGCGCGGGCACCTACCGCGGCACCGGCAACGCCTACCAGATGGCCAACTACTATCTGGATACATGGAATGGCGAGCTGCCACATCCGGGTGGCAACAGCACCGGCCACATCGACCTGGACAACGAGATCCAGAACGCCACGATGAACCCCAACCGGCCGGGAGTGGGCGGCCTGGGCTTCGATACGCGTGAGAGTGGCACCAGCCAGTTCGTCGAACTGGGCGTGGCCGATCTGTACGCCAGCCTCAGCGGCACGGTCAGCACCACGCGCTGGGTGAACGTCAACGCCACCAACACCTCGGCGTTGTCCGGCAGTGCCTTCTCCGGCGCCTCCGGCAACATCGGCGTGAACGTTGCTGCGGGCACCGGCAACCTGCAGGCCAACAGCCTGGCCCTGGCCGTCGCCCAGCCCAGCACCGGCGGCGGTGGCGGCACCGGCGAGTAAGCGCAACACCCCGGCCGTCCGCCAATGGCCGGGTCCCCGGGAGCCCCTGTTCCTCCTCCCCCTTGGGACAGGGGCTCCCCCCTGCTGCCGGAGAACGTGATGATCCGTTGCCGCCTCTCGATGCGCCTGCTGGCGATGCTGTTGCTGCTGGGTACCGCCTCCGCGTGGGCGGGCGAGGTGCGCTTCAGCGGCGTATTGCCCAATGGCGCGTTGCTGCAGCAGAAGGTGGAGAGCATGCAGGAGCGGCGCTACCGCAACGTGGTGCGGCAGCACACCGATTACAGCTGCGGGGCCGCCGCGCTGGCCACCATCCTGCGCCACGCCTACCACCTTGATACCGACGAGGCGACGGTGGTCGAGGGAATGATGGGGGTCTCCGATCCCGCTCTGGTAGCCGAGCGCGGCTTCTCGCTGCTCGACATCAAGCGCTACGTGGAATCGCTGGGCATGCGCGGTCGGGGCTACCGCATCGATGAAACACGACTGCGCACCCTTCGCGTGCCAGGACTTGTGTTGATGGACGTGCGCGGTTTCCGCCATTTCGTGGTGCTCAAGCAGGTGCGCAACGGCATCGTGGAAGTGGCCGACCCGATCCTGGGCAACCGCAGCCTGGCCCTTCCGGAGTTCCTGGCCGCCTGGCCATCGCGCGCGGTCTTCGTGGTGATCGGCAGCGACTTCGATCGCAACACCGCTCTTCTGCAACCCAGCGAACGGCCAAGCGCCCGCGCGCTGTACGCGCGGCAAGGGCCGATCACCGATGCCGAACTGGTCGACTTCGGCTTCAGCCACGCCGACCTGTTCTGAAGGAGGTTCGACCATGTTCCGCCAACCGATGATGATGGCTCTGCTGCTGGCCTTCCCTTCCCTGCCTCTGCAGGCGGCAGAGGGTGCTCCCGGTCACGGCCTGAAGGAAATTCCGGACCCGGAACTGAGCCTGATGCGGGGGCGCTACACCGTGGGTGGCAACAACGTTGCCTGGTTCGGGGTCACCATGGTGTCGCAGTGGCAGGCCAGCAACGGCGCGACGCTGCAGGGCAGCCTCACCCTGGGCATGGACTTCCGTGGTGGTGGCGCGCCGAAGCTGAGCTTCCAGCCCAGCGTGCATGTCACGGCAGCCGATGCGCCGCTGCCCGATAACCACGGACGCAGCATCGACAGCAGCGGCCTGGCCAACGCCAGCGGCCTGGTGCAGAGCGTGCAGGTGGCCGGCGATGGCAATGTCGCGCGCAACGTCACCACGCTGACCGTCCGCGAGGGTGGCGTGCCAGCCGTTCTCTCTGATGGCGCAGGCAACGTCACCGCGCAGCAGGCCGGCGCCAGCGCGACCGCCGTGCTGGAAGGCAACCAGGCACGCCTGCTGCTGCAGGTGGATGGCCAGGGGCTGGTGCAGCAGTGGATCCGCAATGGCAGCGTCGGCCAGGGTATCGCCCTCGCCGGTGACGGCCAGATCGCCAGTAACCAGCTGCGGCTGGAGCTGGTGCGCAACGCCGTGGGCAGCAACCTGCCGTTGAGCCAGAACGTGGCCCAGGCGATTGCGTTGAACCGCGGTATGGGGCCAGGCCAGTAACAGGGCCTGGCATTGGGGGAAACGCTCCACAACGCAGGACACCAACATGCACACCCTGATGAGGATTACCCCGTTGGCGCTGGCGGCGCTGGCGGGCACCGCCCTTGCCGCACCGCCGACGTCTGACGATGGCGCTGACGTGCAGGCCCTGGCCAACCAGCTGGAACAGCTGAAGGCCAACTACGCACAGGAAGTGCGGCGGTTGCGCGAACTGGACATGCAGGTCCAGGCCATGCAGGCGCGCTTGAGCGGGCGGGTTGGCCCGGTCACAGCCCCACCGGCCGCGCCATTGGCGCAGGCGGCCGCCGCCGCGGTCCCTCCGAGCAGCGAGGGCTACGCCAGTACCGCTGCCGAGGCGCAACAGGCCAAGCAGGAGTCGCGGCGCAGCGTGGACGACGTGAAGCAACAGCAATCGGCCCTCTTCTCCCGCCGCTTCACCATCGAGAACAGCCTCACCTACGCCCGCTACGACCGCAAGCAGCTCACCCTCAACGGCTTCCTCGCGCTGGACGCCATTTTCCTCGGCAATATCGCCATCGAGAACGTGGAGTCCGACTCGCTGACCTACAACGTGGCGGCCCGCTGGGGTGTCAGCCCGAACCTGACGCTCAACCTGGACGTGCCTTACCTGGCCCGGCGCACCGTATACCAGAAGGGCGGCGCCGGCGGAGCAGCGGCCGCCATTGCACAGGAAGAGACCAACGGCAACGGCCTGGGTGATATCGGCCTCAGTGCGAACTACCGGTTGTTCGGCGAACGCGGCTGGCGTCCTGAGACCGTGCTTACCGCCGGCGTCACCGCCCCCACCGGGCGCGCACCCTACGGCCTGGACTGGAAGGTGATCGAGCGCGATGACGACGACTACATCCGCTTCGCCGTGCCGCGCGAGCAACCCACTGGCAATGGCGTATGGCAGGCCAACCTGGGCCTGTCGATGGTGAAGACCGCCGACCCGGCCATCCTGTTTGCCAACATCGGCTACGTGCACTCCATCCCGCGCGGGTTCAACGACATCGACAGTAATCCGGACACGGTGAACCCGGGCGATGTGAAGCTGGGCGGCTCGATGTACTTCGGCGCAGGCGTGGCCTTCGCATTCAACGAGCGGACCAGCCTGAGCCTGTCCTTCAGTGACCGCATCAGCGCACGCGCTTCCACCCGCTTCCAGGGCGGCAAGTGGATGAAGGTAATCGGCAGTGATGCCAATGCGGCATCACTTAACCTGGGCGTGACCTATGCGTTGAACCAGCACACCACGCTGGTGACGCTGCTGGGCATCGGGTTGACCCCGGATGCGCCGGACTTCACGTTGGCGTTCAAGATTCCGTACATGTTGTAGCCAGCTGGAGTCCTATTGCACGTGCGGCAGGCAGATCTGCGCAGAAGTGACAACTCCACATCCACATTCTGGCTGGGTTCCAGCGAGTGGAATGTACTTGTGGCCATGAACCTCGCCGCATCGGCCACAGCTATGTCTTGCATCCGTGCGAGTTACGAACCATCCGTTGTTCAGCGCATCGGCGATGGTTTGGTCATGGGGCACACTCGGATAGGCATTCTCATACGTCGAGAGGACCATGCGACCTGGCCCCCGCACGACTGGTGTAGCGCCGAGTTGAATCTTACCTCCGTGGTGTGGAGCGACTACAGCAGTTACATCAACGAAAACCCCTGGGGCGAATGAGCCGTAGTCGGCATCACCACACAGCACGGCGGCGGAATGCGCAGAATCAACCCTGAGTGCCAGCGACGTGTTGTTTTTCATGTATCGCTGTGTGGCCGGCGCGCCAACTGAAGGAGTGCACTGCCAGATGGAAATGTCGCCCGATTGAATGGATGCGCATGCTTCCGGCCAGACGAGCAGAATGCCGAGGCTGTGCAACTCCAGCAGGAAGTGAATATGGCTGCCTCCGTAGAGAATTCCAAGCGGAAGCCTTACAACCCATACGCGTTCAAGAGCCGCTTGGCGATAGATTGGAGTCGTCTTCCAGTATCCTGCTGCCGGATCCCAAACAGCAGCTCCGGACTGTACAGCGAACAGCCAATGATCCTGGTCCAGATGGGAAAGGATGATTGGTTGCGGATATGTATCACTGGGAGCGAATACCAGCGGGTCGAATGCTGGAAGCATCGGTCTTGTATATGCGTTGAATCCGAGTGGACGACCGATGTCAAAAAACAGGTGCGGGTGCTCCAGCTCATCGACTAGTGCACTGAAGTTTGCCTGCCCCACGTCGTAAATCGCAACACCATGAATTGACTCTGCGTCGATCCGATCAAGCAGTTCTTCGATGGTGCCAGGTTCTGCTTCTTTTCCAGCAAGAAACGTTCCGATCTTTCCGGTGATGGAAACGTCGTGCGAGGACATGTTCTGGATCGTCAGGAACAAAGTCAGATCTTGCCCTTCAGCGTTCGGACCGAGGACAGCCGTGGACATCGGAATCGCATTTTCGGTCGGCGTGCCAGTGAGCGTGATGAGATGCCATGCCGCATCACTTTGCCACTGCACCGGGATACTACCGGCAGGCACGCTGCCCAACAGAAAGTCAATGGATCTCGGTATCCCTTCCAACCCCGCCAGATCTTCAGCAGTTGACACTGGAATCGCGTCGACAAGAACTTGCGCTTCCGGGTTCCACCGCCCATCCTCAAGTACTTCTGTGGGTTCGAACAACGCGTAGTACTGGGTGCGGCGCTCTGCGGAATCACTGTTCGACATCATGTCTCCACTCCTTGGCTAGACCCGACACGGCGTCGGCTGGGACGTCATTGACCCTCCGCCGATTAGGCCCGGAGTCGGCGGCGGAATCAACGTCCGGACTATTACAGGGGTTCCACGGTGCCCATTCACCCACCGGCACCACAGCCGCCCCCGGCCACTGCTATATTCAGTCCAGCTCGGCAGGCATGGTGCCTGCCCTCGAATCACAGGGAGTTGGTCATGGGTCTGGTACAGGCGGTGAAGGGTGCGGTTGGCGGTGTGCTGGCCGACCAGTGGAAGGACTTCTACACCGTGCCGGCGGGCCTGCCGTCCACGGCGGCCCTGTTCGCGGCGGTGCCGCAGGGCACCAATGCCGGCCGCGGCTCCAACACCAGCGGCTCGTCCAACATCATCACCAATGGCTCGAAGATCATCGTGCCGGAAGGCTACGGTCTGCTGCTGCTCCAGGACGGCGCGATCACCGCGTTTGTTGCCGAGCCGGGCGGCTACGAGTGGCGTTCGGACGATCTGAACTCGCAGTCGATCTTCGCCGGCGACGGCCTGGTCAGCACCTTCATCAAGCAGAGCTGGGAGCGCTTCAAGTTCGGTGGCCAGCCGGGCGCGCAGCAGGCGGCCTACTTCGTCTCGCTGAAGGAGCTGCCGGACAACCGCTTCGGCACCCAGTCGGAAATCTACTGGGACGACGGTTTCCTCAATACCCAGGTCGGTGCGATCACCCGCGGCTCGTACACGCTGAAGATCGTCGACCCGATCCTGTTCGTGAAGAATTTCGTACCGGCCAGCTACCTGCGGCCGGGCCAGGTGTTCGACTTCACCGATCTGGACAACGCCGCTGCCAGCCAGCTGTTCAATGAAGTGGTCGGTTCGCTGGCGCCGGCCTTCAGCCTGTATACGAACGATCCCAGCAAGGGCAACCGCATCACCAAGCTGCAGCAGGACTCGTTGGGCTTCGCGCAGAGCCTGTCGGCCGCCGTCGAACAGGGTTACCAGTGGAAGTCGGACCGTGGCCTGGCCATCGTCAAGACCGCCATCGTCTCGATCGAGTACGACGCCAATACCCGCGAACTGCTGAAGACCGTGCAGCGCGCCGATGCGTTGTCCGGTTCGCGCGGCAATTCCAACCTGCAGGCCAGTGTCGCCCAGGGCATCCAGTCGGCTGGTGAGAACGGCGGCGCGGCGGGCCTGGTCGGCGTCGGCATGGCGTCGGGCATGTTCGGTGTGGGTGGCATGCAGCAGCCGGTCACCCCGGCGGCAGACGATCCGGTCGCCAAGCTGAAGAAGGCCAAGGAAATGCTGGACCTGGGCCTGATCACCCAGAGCGACTATGACGCCCTGAAAGCCAAGGCACTGGGCCTGTAACAGCAGGACGCACAACGAACATGTCCGATCCCCGAAACGGCCCACCGCCGCTGCCCGGATCCGCGCCCGCGACGCCGCCGCCCCTGCCGGCGTCGTCGTTGGATGGGCCCGGTTCGCCGCAGGACGTCCCTCCCCTGCCCGGCAGCTTCCCGCTGGACACCTCGAAGCTGCCGCAGGCCATCCGCGATGAAGTGGAAGCGCCCGATCCCGTGGCCATCGATACCTCGGCCAGCGAGCTGAAGGACGGCCTCAACCGCTGCCCGAAGTGCGGCGCCACCGACATCCGGCCCAAGGCCGGCACCGACATCCTCGTCTGCCTGTACTGCCGTCACGAATGGCATGGCGCGCGGGTCGAGGAGGAATTCGGGCTGGGCGAAGCCATCGACCAGCTGCGCGGCACCGTCATCGCGTCCGGCGCACGCGACATCGATGCCGACACCTCGGCGTTGATGACGTTCAAGTGCACCGGCTGCGGCGCCGAAGTCACGGTCAATACCGAAAGCACGATGACGGCGCGCTGCCACTGGTGCCGCCACGTATTCGGCGTCAACGAACAGATCAGCAATGGCGCGGTACCTGATGCAGTGCTGCCCTTCCATATCAAGAAGGACGACGCGGTCGCGCGCATCCGCCAGTTCGTCGACAAGCGCCGGATGTTCGCGCTGAAAGCGTTCAAGGACCAGTTCACCCCGGAAAACGTGGTGGGCGTGTTCCTGCCCTACATGATCGTCGACAGCAATGTCAGCGCTGCGGTGGCCGGCAAAGGCGAGATCAAGACCCGTGAGTACACGGTCGGCAGCGAGAAGAACAAGCGCACCCTCTACGACGCCGATGTCTACCAGGTCGAACGCCAGGTCGATTTCACCGTCGACGATCTTCCGCTGGAATCCTCGGCCGAGCGCGGCAACCTGGATACCCGCGCCAACACCAACAACATCATCAACACCATCCTGCCGTTCGATACCAAGAACGCGGTGAAATGGAACGCCTCCTACCTGGCCGGCTTCACTTCGGAGAAGCGCAACCTGGATGTGGAAAAGCTGCGGCCGCGGCTGGAAGACCAGCTGCTGTCGATTGCCCGCGCACAGGTGGAAGGCTCGGTGAAGCGCTACAACCGCGGCGTGCGCTGGGAGCAGGAACAGCTGGAGGTGCATGGCACCCGCTGGGTGTCGATGTACCTGCCGGTCTGGCTGTACTCGTACCATCAGCCTGGCAAGAACGGCGGCATGCTGCACTACATCGCGGTGAACGGCCGTACCGGCGAAACCATGGGCAGCGTGCCCGTGCAGCAATGGAAGATGCTGCTGGCGGCCCTTGCCACCGGCACCGTCATTGAAGCCCTCGCAATTGCCTTCCTGGTGGCATCGACATGAGCGACGACAGTGGCCTCTGGCTGTTGGCGGCAGGTCCGGCCGGCGCAACCGCGCTGTACTGGGCGTTGTACCGCTATTACCGCAACACCGACAAATCGCATTCCTTCGAGCACGAGACCGAAATCGAGGCGCAGCCCGTGACCGGTTCGGACCAGCAGGTGGGCCGGGTCACCGGCACCGAGGAAAAGCGCATACGCGGTGACAACGTGTACGAGTACCGGAAACGGGTGGCAAGGGTGAAACCCGACCCGTAGAGCCAGGCCATGCCTGGCTGATCGACAACGCCGCAACGACGACGGTGAACAGCTTCAGCCGGGCAGATGTGTACGCGCCTGCGACTGTGGCCTGCTTCGCAGATCAGCTCTGTTTGCCATGACTATACTACCGCCGCTTCCACCCCGGCCATCGTTGCACCTGCCGGTGGAAGCGGCGGGGCTGGATGTCCCCGTCGGGCCGGCCGCCACGCTGCCGCCGGCCCTGCCAGTGATTTGTAACCCAACGCGGTTCAACCAATCACCAGGGGAAGGCTATGCGCTACACACGTCGTGATTTTCTTGCCACCACCGCCAGCGCTTCATTGGCGTCACTGGTAGCACCCGGGGCCTGGGCCAGCGGCGCCGCACCGGCCGGAAAGGCCGCGCAGGCACGCTACCACCGCTACAACGTCACCAGCCCCGAAGGCCAGCGCATGCTGGCCAGCTATGCACGCGGCATCAAGGCCATGCTGGCATTGCCGGCAGACGATCCACGCAACTGGTTCCGCAACGCCTTCGTGCACCTGATGGACTGCCCGCACGGCAACTGGTGGTTCTACGTCTGGCACCGGGGCTATGTCGGCTACTTCGAACAGACCATCCGCACGCTCAGTGGTGATCCGCAGTTCGCCATGCCCTACTGGGACTGGACCGAGCTGCCACGGATTCCCCCAGCGATGTTCGACGGCGTATTGACGCCCACTGACGGCGCCTATGCGCCGTATACGCGCAACCTGGCGGTCTTCACCCGATTCATGCGCCCGGCGCTGCAGCGCTACTGGGATACGCTGGATGCAGGCCAGCGCGGCCAGCTCAAGTTCCGCGGCTACCTCACTGCAGACGATGTCTGGAACGATGTGACCGGCTACAGCGTCGCGGAAAAGACCGGCATCTCGGGCAATGCGGCCTATGCGATCACCTGCGGCGCCCGCTACCTCTGGCGCGAGAATCCCGGCTTCGATGCAAAGACCGCTTCGGCCGTGTCTCCCGACACCATCCACGCGGGGCTGTCGCCGGTCGAGTTCTACAACGACGATGTCAGCCGCAGCTTCACCAGCTCGCGTACGGCCTCGCACGTGGTGCAGCCTGACGGCGCCACGAAATTCTCGGTACTGGAAGGATTCCCGCACAACAAGGTGCACAACTGCATCGGTGGCGTCGGCGCGGTCGATCCCGGCCCCTACGGCAACATGACCAACTTCCTGTCACCACTCGATCCGATCTTCTACCTGCACCACGCCAACATGGACCGCCTGTGGGATGTGTGGAACCAGCTGCAGCAATCCCGCGGCAAGCCGATCATGCCCGTCAATGTCGACCAGCGGCGCCAGTTCATGAACGAACCGTTCCGGTTCTTCGTCGATGCACAGGGCAAGCCCGTTGGCGAGCGTCCGGCCAGCGCGTTCTTCTCCACCACGGCCTTCGACTACGACTACGTCTACGCGCGCCGCAACGACCTGCTGGAGGCGGTCGCGCTGCCAGCAGCTGCCGGCGCGGTGCGGCTGGTGCGCGGCACACGCTCCGATGGCGCCGTCCGCGTAGCTGTCCCCAATGAGGCGGTGCGCGCGCACCTGACCACATCGGGCCCGCGCCAGCTGATTGCCGAAGTGACCCTGGAGCGACCACGCGGTTTGAACAATACGCGCGAGTTCGACGTGCTGATCAACGCACCTGCGGGCACCGCCTCCGTGGCGGCCGACAGTCCGTACTACGCCGGCACCGTATCGTTCTTCGGGCCGACCATGGCCGGGATGGATCACAGCCACCCAACCACGTTCGCGGTGCCGCTGCCGAAGAAACTGGGGGCCCTGCAGGCGCTGAATGCCGCCGATGGGGGAACGACCACGCTGGAGATCCGCCTGGTCGCATCGTCCGGCCAGGCACCGCAGACATTCCCGGTGCTGGATGCCGCCATCCTGGTAGCGCCGCAGCAGCCGTGATGATGCACGGCAGGTGCCGCCGCTCTCCGGCACCTGCCTTCGGCCTGGCAGTCCTCAGCCTGCCTGCCCCAGCCGCACCTTCAGCTGCTGGATCTCCTGTTCGCTAACCCCGATCGACTTCAGGTACCCTTCCGCACCACCGTACTGGCTGTGCAGTGCCGCCAGGAACTGTTCCATGTTGTCCGGTGCGGTACCGGACATGCCAGCCATCTTGCGGGCGATTTCGGGATTCTGCTTGACCAGCGCCATGATCTGCGCGTTCATCGCGCTGTCCTTTGGCTGCCCTTCCAGGTAGTGCGCGGAGATCGCGTAGTTGTGCACGATCTCGGCCTTCGGCACGCCGGCCAGATCCAGCAGCAGGCCAGCGATGATGCCGGTGCGGTCCTTGCCGGCCGTGCAATGGAACAGCACGGCACCGTCCTGCTGCGCGGCGATGCGCTGGAACACCTGCTTGAACTGCGGCTGGCTGTGGCCCAGCCACTGCACATAGGCTTCGCCCAGCGAATCCGGGAAACTGGTCATCATCTTCTGCAGGTCCATCTTCTCGGTGCCCATCAGCGAAATGCGCTGGTAAGCAAAGCGATCATCCCTGGCCAGCAGGTCCGGCGACTGCGCCTCTTCATCGGCAGTACGCAGGTCGATATCCAGCTTCACGCCGGCCGCGGCCAGGGCATCACGGTCGGCATCGGTGAGGCGGCCGAGGTCTGCGGTGCGCACGAACGCATCGGCCGGAATCGGACCGTGGCGGCCCTGCAGGCCGGCGAAGGTACGCACGTTCCAGGCGCCCTGCAGCGGGATCACGCGCTGCGCATCGGTAGCGACGGGCTTCACGTTCGCAACAGCCGTCGGCTTCGCGGCGGCGACCTGCGGCGCATCAGCGGCAGCAGCCGTCGCAGCCATCGGCAGGCTGAGCATCACGGCCAGTACAAGTTCGGTAGAGCGGTGCTTCATGGAATTCTCCGTTCGAATCAGAAGTTGACGGCCATTTCCAGGCCGAAGGTACGCGGGTCGTTGAAGATGCCGCTCTGGCCCAGAGCCGCGCTGTTGATCTTGTAGAACAGGTGCTGCTCATCGAGCAGGTTGCGTGCCCACAACGAGAACGACATGGTGGTGCCAGTGCTGTTGACCGGCACATCCACCAGCGCCACCCGTGCGTTCACCACGAACGAGCTGTCGGTCAGCATCTGGTCGTACTCGCTGGTGTAGTAGCCATCGGACCAGTTGCCGTCCACGTGGAATTTCAGCGCCGAGAAGTTGGCGAATGGCACCAGATAGTCGATCGACAGGCTGCCGGCGTTCTTCGGCGCCAGCAGCGGCTGGACCGTTACCTGCACCCCTGCACCGAACGGGTCCGTCGCGGTCTGCGCGTCGATCTTCGTATAGGCGTAGTTGAGGCCGAGGGTGAGGTTGTCCACCGGCATCACGTTGAACTCCAGTTCCGCGCCGCGCGACTTGCCATCGCTCAATGCATTGGTGGTGACCATGGTGGTGCGGGTCTCGCCACTGTTCGGGTCGAACGGCAGCGAGAAGTCCATCTGCTTGTGCGCGATGGTCGAATCGAACACGGCCAGGTTCAGGCGCGCGCGGTTGTCCCAGAACTGCGACTTGAAGCCGAGCTCGTAGGCCGTCACTTCTTCCGGCCCGAACGCGGTGTAGTTGGTCGAGCGCGAGTTGGCACCGCCGGCCTTGAAGCCGGTGCTGTACTTGGCATAGACCATCGTGTGCTCGCCGAGGTCGTAGGCGATGTTGACCATCGGGTCGAAGCGGCTCCAGCGGTCCTTGAACGCAAGGTTGGTCGCCGCGCCATTGACGATGTACAGGCTGCCCTTCTTGTCATCGCGGGTATAGCGGCCGCCGGCGGTCAGGTGCAGGCGCTGCAGTGCCTCCGGGGTCCACGTGGCCTGGCCGAACACGCCCAGGCTGTCGGTCCAGGCCTTGCTGGCGCGGTCGATGCGTACCCGCGAGAGATCCAGCGGGTTGGTCGCCGGATTCACGGTGTAGCTGTTGCCACCCGCCCCCCAGACCAGCATGTTCGGGGTCTGCGCATTGTCACCGGCAGTCTCGTGGTAGTAGAACGCACCGCCAAGGAACTACACCTGCGAGGTGTTGCCGATCAGCTGGAACTCCTGGCTGTACTGGTGCTGGTAGACCTGCGCCAGGCTGTAACGACCGAACGGCGTCCCTGCGCCACCATAGGCGGAAATCGCATCGACCAGGCCCATGTCGAACTGGCCCTGGGTCAGTTCGCGGTAGGAACTGATCGACTTCAGCTCAAGGTTGTCATTCAACACCCACGACAGGTTCAACAGATGGCCACTGGTGCGGCCGATGTTGTCTTCCTGCGGTCCACCGAGGATGGCGCTGTCGCGGCGGTCCAGGCTGGCACCCGCCTTCTGCAGTGGGCTGAGGTAGGCGCCCGGCACCAGCACCTGGGTGTGGTACGGCGTGGTGGCGTCGTAGGAACGGTCGAACGCGTACAACAGCGAGAAATCATCGCTCGGCTGCCACAGCGCACTCAGTCGTGCGCCACGCTTGTCGTAGCTGTTGAAGTCCCGCTCGCCGCGCATCGGGTTGTCGGTGGTGCCACCGCGCTTGGCCTGCACGGCGTCGATCTTGAAGCTGACATCGCCCACTCTGGGCAGATCCAGGTGCAGCGCACTGTTGTAGCCGCTGAAGTTGGACACACCGGCACTGACGCTGCCGCCGAATTCACCGGTCGGCTGCTTGGTCACGATACTCACTGCACCGCCTTCGGTGTTGCGGCCGAACAGCGTGCCCTGCGGCCCCTTCAGCACTTCGATGCGCTCCACGTCGTAGAGCATGCTGCCCAGCCCCTGCGCACGGCCCATGAACACACCATCGACATAGATGCCGACGCCTGCATCGCGGGCCGGTTGGTTGGCGTCGCCGGAGGCACCGATGCCACGGATGCCGATGTTCAGCGCGGAACTGCGGGTAGCGAACGGCGTGACCCGCAGTGATGGGATGGAGCCATCGGACAAGCTGCCCAGCGAAATCGCGCTGCGGTCCTTCAGCGCTTCGGCATCGACCACCGATACCGAGATCGGGGTCTCCTGCAGGTTGGTGGCGCGTTTCTGCGCAGTCACCATCACCTGGTCAAGGGCGACCACGGTGCGCGCGGCATCGGCGGATGCCTCGGCGTCGGCGCTGGGACTGTCTTCGGCATGGGCCAGCGCCGGCAGTGCGGCGGCAATGGCGAGGGTGAGCAGCGGGCGGTGCAGCAGGGCGTGGCGCATCGGACTCATTCGCGGAAGGAGAAGGCCGGCGCAGTCTGGGAGGCGGGAATTACAAATGAATGACCGTTCATTCACACCTTTTGTGACGTACTATCCCGCCTCTGGACGCCCCGACTTCACGCAATGACGCCGAAAACCGCCGTAGCCGTACCCGCTGACGCCCATGCCGAAGCCCAGCGCCGGCGCATCCTCGACGCCGCACAGAAGTGCTTCATCACCCGCGGCTTCCATGCCGGCTCCATCGGCGATATCGCCGCCGAGGCTGGGATCAGCCAAGGGCTGATGTACCGCTATTTCGCCAACAAACGCGCCCTGATCCTGGCCCTGATCGAGCGCCAGCTGCGTCACGACCAGGCCTCGATCGGCGAGATGCCGGTGGCGTCCGATCTGATTGATGGGCTGCTGGAGTGCTACCAGCAATGGGCACGCGGCGAGGTGCTGCCGATCCACGGCAATGCCATTGCCAGCGTGGCCCTGTATGCGGAAATCAACGCCGAGGCACACCGCGACCCCGTGCTGGCCGAGGTGCTGCGTACCCATGACAAGCAGACCAGCGCCGCGATCCATGCCTGGCTGCGCCAGCGCGATGTCGATCAGGGCCGGATCGTGGACGAAGAGCAGATTGCAGGCCGCACCCTGCTGCTGCGGCTGCTGGTGGAAGGTCTGGCCATGCGCGCCGTGCGCGATCCCGACCTGCCGCCGGAACGGGTGCGGGCGCTGCTGGCCGATGCCATTGGGCGGGTGATGGGGTAGTGCCGGCCGCTGGCCGCAACTCCAAGGGCAGAACTGCCCTGACTGACTCGCATTAGTTCCAGGAAGTCATCATTGCCACGCCTGTAGCTTGCATTGGCGCAGTTGCATCAGTGCCAGTGCACATCAACATCCAAGCTGTGCTCGGTTCTTGGCCGCAGCGAACGATGCGGCTGCCTGCAAAGATCGAACATTCAAGCAAAGCGCCCTGCAGCCGATACTTCTTCTTGGAACTCCCCCCATGGAAGAACCAGATTGTCTTTCTCACCGCCCTGCCCCTACACGACCCCGCCACCGCCCCGCCCACTTTGGCCAGCGATTTCAAAGTTGCTTGTTGAAATCTACACGCACAAGTGGCTGTTCCTGCTGCTCGGCACCCTCGTAATGGTCGCGTTCTTCTGGCGTGTTCGATATCTGCCTGCAATGACGCTGACCGACCTCGGGCTGGTTGCAATTGCCATTGTCGCATTCTCGGCTTTGATGATAGTTCTGCTCGTTGTTTACGCTTTGCTACCCGTCGCTTTGTTGCGCGAGTGGCATGCGGCCGGGGCCATCACAGACAAGCTCAGCCCCAGGAATAGCAATGGGCCTTGGGTTGCACCCACTGGACTCAGCTTGCTGCTGCTACTGGTGGGCGGCGTCATCGCTCTAATTTTCCTCTGGGCCGCGTTGTTCACTGAAACTGGCGAGCAAAATTTGTGGGCACTTCCGCTACTCCTGCTTCTTGGCGCGCTGCTTTCGTTCGCCCCTATCCTTCTAAAGCGCGATGCATCCAAGCCGGTCAGCCGCATCGCATGGTCATTGAGACTGGTTGCGTTCTCGACAGGGCTCTACCTCTTCTTCTTTCCTTTCTTGACCCTTGTAGTTTTCGGCACGCATTCAGCCGCAGAGAATCTAACCACCGCCGAACTGGTGTGTATCTATCTCGCGCTCCCTTTGCTCCACTTCCTCTTTCTGTCTCTTCGCGCTCTGCCCATGCAGCAGAGGCTTATCGCCGCATCTATTACAATCATCTATCTGCTCTCAATGGCAGGCACTATGTTCGAGGCACTTGATCGTGCTGCGGCGACGTTCCAACTGGGCCTGCGCCCGCATCAGAATGTTGTTGTATCAAGTGAAGGTTGCCGCATCGCCAAGGCCGCTTCGGTCATTGCTTCATGCAGCACGGTCCAAGGCTCAGGGAAGGAACTCTATGAGATTCACGATGTCTTCGTTCTCAATCGCCTTGGTAGCCACATGGTCATTGCAGAGTCCGGTTGGACGCCAAAGAAGCCATCTCGCTCTGTTCCGATCCCGGCCAGCGATGTGGTGACGTGGTACGCAACGCCTCCCTCGGCGACACCTTTGGCCGAGTATGCGCCACGTTCTTCGACGTCCCCTCCCAAGATCGCGCCAAAGGAAAAACTGCCCAAGAAAATGCATGGCAGCTGAAGCCACGGTGTCGGATGCACTTGCTCGGGGAAACGTCGACGGTGGGCGCAGCCCTTCTCGCCCCGCCACGCGGAGGCCGTCGACGTGCTGAGCACGGCCAGGCGCGGAGGATGAGCCACTCCGACTGTATCTACCCACACCCGAATGTCTGCCCCCACCGGTTCCCGTCTGGTCATCTACGCCGCCCTCGCGGGCAACCTGGCCATTGCCATCGCAAAGTTCATTGCTGCCGGCATCTCCGGCAGCTCGGCCATGCTCAGTGAGGGCGTGCATTCGCTGGTCGACACATTGAATGAACTCCTGCTCTTGTACGGCCTGCGCCGCGCCGGCAAGGCGCCAGACCCCGTGCATCCGTTCGGCTATGGCCGCGAGCTGTACTTCTGGAGCTTCATCGTCGCCCTGCTGGTGTTCGCCGCCGGCGCCGGTGTTTCGGCCTACGAGGGCATCCAGCACATCCGCCGGCCGGAGCCGGCCACCAACCACGCGTTGAGCTACAGCGTGCTGGGCATCTCCATCCTGTTCGAGGGGGCTTCGTGGTGGGTCGCGTTACGGGAGTTCCGGCGTACCAAGGGCAAACTGGGCTACTTCGAAGCCTTCCGTCGCAGCAAGGACCCGTCCACCTTCACCGTGCTGCTGGAGGATAGCGCGGCCCTGCTGGGCCTGGGTTTCGCACTGATCGGGCTCGTGGCTGCCCAGATGCTGGACATGCCGGTGCTTGATGGTGTGGCGTCGCTGTGCATCGCCGGCGTGCTTGCCGCCACCGCCTTTCTTCTTGCACGCGAAACCAAGGGACTGCTGGTGGGTGAGCCAGCCCATCCGGCGGTGGCCGAGCGGATCATGGCCGTGGCGGAAACCGACCCGGACCTGCGCCGCGCAAATGGCGTGACCACCATGCAGATGGGCCCCGAACAGGTCGTGGCCATGCTCAGCGCCGAGTTCGAGGATGACCGTAAGACACCGCAGATCGAGGCGTGCATCACCCGCATCGAATCAGCCGTGAAGCGTGAGTATCCGGAACTGGTGGCACTGTTCATCAAGCCGCAGACACCCGAGGTCTATGCCTCCCGCCGCGCCGCACTGGCCGTTCCGCCTGCGCAGGAATGACACTGCGTCTGCGCCCGTTTCACCTGTTTGGTGCCACAGTGCCATCACCGTTTACCCGAGCCTGCCTCTACCGTGCCGGATTGGTTGCCCGCCGCTCTTCAGATCCTCCCCCGCAGCTTCTACCGGCGCCCGCCCGTCGAGGTTGCGCCCGAGCTGCTCAACAAACTCCTGGTCCGTGACGATAGCCGGGCCGGTCGCATCGTTGAAGTCGAAGCCTACGCGGGCAGTGTCGATCCGGCCGCACACTCCTATCGCGGGCAGACCCCGCGCACGGCCAGCATGTTCGGCGAGGCCGGCCACCTGTATGTCTACTTCACTTACGGCATGCACTGGGGCAGCAACGTTGTCTGCGGCGAAGTGGGTGAAGGCGTGGCGGTGCTGCTGCGGGCCATCGAGCCGCTGGCGGGCCTGGAGCGCATGCGCGAACTGCGCCCCGCCGCGCGCCGCGACCACGATCTGGCCAGCGGGCCCGGCAAGCTCTCGCAGGCCTTCGGGCTGGACCGCAGCTTCGACGGCGCTGATCTGGTGACCGGCAACCACGGCATTGTCATCGCCAGCGATGGCGTGCCGCCGCCGGAGGATCCAGTGGTTGGGCCCCGCATCGGCATCACCCGCGCTGTTGATTTCCCCTGGCGTTGGCACATCCGTGATCACCGTCACGTATCGATCCAGCCACGTCGCGCTTCCGCCCCAGCGAGGAAACGATGATGACCCCGCTCGACAAACCATTGCGCCGCGAACTGCACATCGACGGCCAACCCTACACTCTCACCGTGGCCCCTGAGGGCCTCAAGCTGGTTGAGAAGGGGTGGCGCAAAGGCATCACACTGCGCTGGCAGGACCTGGTATCCGGAGACGCCGCTCTGGCCACCGCCTTGCAGGCATCGCTGCAACAGCACTGAGCCGGCGCGCCCACCTCACATCCGCATCACCCCGCCGTGGCGATACATAACGGCGCGTGCACTAGCTTAGCGCCAGACAGCCGCCGCAACCGCCCTCGCCACCCAGCCCTGAAAAGCGCCATGGACGAAGCCGAACGACTGCTCGAAATCGAACGACTGCACCTTTTGGATACGCCCCCGGAGCCGGTGTTCGATGCCATCGTCGCCGCCGCCCGCGCCGCCACCGGCATGTCCATGGCGTTGATCTCGGTGGTGGCCGACGAGCGCCAGTGGTTCAAGGCCAACATCGGGCTGGAAGGTGTCAGCGAAACCGCGCGCGAGATTTCATTCTGCACCCATGCCATACAGCAGGACACGCTGTTCGAGATTCCGGACGCGCGTCAGGACCCTCGCTTCTCTACCAATCCCCTGGTGACCGGCGGCCCGCGCATCCGTCACTACGCGGGCATCTCGCTGGGCTCGGCGCACGGCGCACGCATCGGAACACTGTGCCTGCTCGACCCGATGCCCGGCGTGCTGTCGCCTTCGCAACGCGAACTGATGGTGCATCTGGCCCGGGTCACCACCCAGGTGCTGGAGCAGCGCAGCACGCTGATGGCGCAGGTCGGCCAGGCCAAGGCCCTGCATCGCGAATTGAAGCGCAGCGAGGACTTCCTGGAGCGCACCAACCGCGCGGCCCGGGTGGGTGGCTGGGAAATGGACCTGGTCAGCAACGAGGTCCGCTGGACCCGCGAAACCAAGCAGATCCACGGCGTGCGCAGCAACTTCGAACCGACGCTCGAAACTGCGCTCTCGTTCTATCGCGAGGACAGCCGAAACATCATCCGCACGGCGGTGCAGCGTTGCATCGATGAAGGCACGTCGTGGGAGGTGCAGCTGCCGATGACCACCGCCGACGGACGAGCCATCTGGACCCGCGTGGTTGGAGGCCGGCAGCAGGTCGATGGCCGGCCGCGGCTGGTCGGGGCCATACAGGACATCACCGAGGAGCGCGCCGCGCTGGATGCACTGGAGGCCAGCGAAACCCGCTACCGGCGGTTGTTCCATTACAGCCTGGGCCTGATCTGCACGCACACGCTTGAGGGAGTGCTGACCTCGGTGAACCCGGCGGCCGTGCAGTCGCTTGGCTTCGACGAGAGCTACATGATCGGGCGCAGCCTGTGCGACCTGATGCCGCCGGAGAAACGGGCCGCCTTCAAGGCGTATCTGGAACGCATCGCAGTCAACCACACCGATGCCGGCGTCATCGAACTGATCGCCGCCGATGGCACCCGGCATTTCTGGGCCTATCACAACGTTCTCGACAGCGAGGCCCATCCGCCCTACGTGCTGGGCCATGCGCAGGACGTTACGGCCCTGCGGATGCAGGAGCAGCAGTTGCGCGAGATGTCCTTCAAGGACCCGCTCACCCAGAGCTACAACCGCCGCTTCCTGCCCCGCCTGGACGAACTGATCGACCAGCCTTGGGCCTGCCTGATGTTCGATCTGGATCATTTCAAGCAGATCAACGACACCCAGGGCCATGCACGGGGTGACACGGTGCTGGTCGAGTTCGCCGCCTTCCTGCGCGCTCCACTGGGGTCAATGGAAAGCGTAGTGCGTATGGGTGGCGACGAGTTCATGGTGGTGCTGACTGCACCGGAACCGGGACGGCTGGCCGCGCTGGAGCAGTGGTATGCGCAGCATGCCGGGCAGTCACCCACACCCTTCTCGCTGGGCGCGACCCACCACGCACCCGGCGAGACGGTGGCCGACACCCTGCAGCGCGCCGACAGCCGTCTGTATCGCGAGCGTGCACGCGTGCGCACGCATCCGCGCCCCTCATCCTGAGGCTGCTCCTGTGGAGCCAAAGGCAACGGCTCCTGCCGTTGCCTTCGGCTCCACAAATGCCTGCACCGGGCCTGCGCCTACTCCGCTGCCAGCGCCTGGATCGGATCCAGTTGTGCCGCGCTGCGCGCCGGGAAGTAGCCGAAGCCAAGCCCGATCGCAGACGAGCATGCCAGCGCGGCAAGCACAGGGCCCGCCGTGAACAGGAACGGCACACCCAGCGACAGCAGGCTGGACAGCGCACCCACGCCGAACGCGAACAGCACCCCCAGCACGCCACCGAACAGGCAGATCAGCACGGCCTCGATCAGGAACTGGCGCAGGATGTCGCCCTGCCGCGCGCCCACCGCCAGCCGCACGCCGATCTCGCGCACGCGCTCCTTCACCGAGACCAGCATGATGTTCATCACCCCCACCCCGCCGACCACAAGCGCCACTGCTGCGATGGCCGAAACCAACGCTGCCATGGTCTGGCTGGACTTCATCACCGCCTTGCGGATCTGGTCGGCGTTGTAGATGAAGAAGTCACGACGGCCATGCAACCGCTCCAGCTCGGCCCCCAGCGAGGCCTCGGCGGCGTTGGTGGGCACGTCGTCGCGCACACGCACCGTGATGCTCTCCAGGCGCTCGCTGCCCAGCAGCCGCGAGGCCGCCGAGGTATACGGCACGTAGACCGTCGGGGTTGCACCGCCAGCGAACGCATTGGCCCCGACCACACCGATCACCTCCACCGGCATGCCGCCCAGCAGCACCGTGCTGCCAATCGGGCTGTCGCTGAACAGCGCTTTGGCGGCCTTCTGGTCGACCACACCCACTGCGCGATGCGCATCCACTTCGGCGTCGGTGAAGAAGCGGCCGGCCTTCAGCCGCAGCCCACGCACGCGCGGCATGTCGGCGCCTACGCCCAGCACCTGGGTGTTGGCACGCCGGTTGCTCTGCAGCGCTGCCACCGATCCGCTCAGGTTCGGGCTCACGCTGTCCACGTAACTCAACGCCGCAAGATGGTCCGCATCGCCCACCACCAGCGTCTCGATCTCCGCCGAGCGCGGGTCACCGAAATCCGAGCCCGGGAAGATCTCCAGCGTACTGGCGCCCAGTTCGTTGATCTGTGATTCAACCTGCGCCTGTGCACCCTTGCCCAGCGCAACCACGGTCACCACGGCGGCTACGCCGATGATGATCCCGAGCATGGTCAGCAGCGTGCGCAGGCGATGGGCCAGCATCGAGCGCACGGCCATGCGCGCGGCTTCGCGAATCGCATCCATGCGTGCGCGGCGCTCGGTGACCGGCGACACGCCGCGTTCGGTCCCGGGTGTTTCAGCCACAGCACGCGATCCCCGCTCGCCGCGGTCGGTCACCACCCGGCCGTCGGCGATCTCGATCACCCGCGCCGCGTTGGCGGCAATCGCCGCATCGTGTGTCACCAGGATCACCGTGTGGCCCTGTGCATGCAGGCGCTTCAGCTCGGCCATCACCTGCTGGCCACTGGCGTGATCGAGCGCGCCGGTGGGTTCATCGGCCAGCACGATCGCGCCGCCGTTCATCAGCGAACGGGCAATGGACACGCGCTGCTGCTGGCCGCCGGACAGCTGGCTCGGCCGGTTCGCGATGCGTTCGCCCAGCCCCAGCGTTTCCAGCAGCGTGCGTGCACGGGCAGTGCGCACGTCCGCCTCCACGCCGGCATAGACTGCCGGCAGCGCCACGTTCTCGGTGGCACTCAGGTTCTCCATCAGGTTGTAGCGCTGGAAGATGAAGCCGAAATGCTCGCGGCGCAGGCGTGCCAGCGCGTCCGGCGCCATCTGCTCGGTGGCCTCGCCGTTCACCCGATAGCTGCCCTCGGTCGGCCGGTCCAGGCAGCCAAGGATGTTCATCAACGTGGACTTGCCCGAGCCCGAGGGGCCGATGATGGCGATGAACTCGCCGGCATCGATGCGCAGCGACACGTCCTTCAGCACCACCACCTCGCCGGCGGCGGAGCGATAGGCGCGCGATACGCCATGCAGTTCCAGCAGTGCGTCAGACATGCTCACATACCCAGCAGGCTGGCCGGTTCGGATTCGCCGCCACTGGGCGCCTGGCCGACCACCACGTTCTCACCCTCGCGCAGGCCGGACAGGATCTGCACGGCGGTGGCGGTGCGCAGGCCGGTCGTCACCGCACGTTCCTGGGCGCGGCCCTTGGTGTCGAGCACGCGCACGGTTCCACGGCTGCCGTCCTTGCCATCCGAATCGGTCAGCGCCGTCAATGGCACCTGCAGCGCGTTGGCAACCCGTGCCAGCTGCAGGGTCACCTTCACCGTCATCGAGGGCTTCAGCTTCAGGCCGGGATTGGCCACATCGAACAGGCCGGCGTAGTACACGGCCTTGGGCGTCTGCGCCGAGCCACCCGCACTGCTGCCGGCCACATCGGCAATCGTCGACGGCGCAGGCTCCAGCTGCTGCAGATGGGATTCGTAGCGGCGGCCACTCGGCCCCAGTGTCGAAAACCACAGCGGCTGACCGGGCGCGACCAGCTCCACATCAGCCTCGGCGATCTCGGCGCGCACGGTCATCGTGTCCATCTGCGCCAGCATCACGATGGTCGGCGTGGTCTGCATCGAGTTCAACGTCTGCCCGGCCTTGGTGACGATCGCCACGATGTAGCCGTCGCTGGGAGAAACGATGCGGGTGTAGCCGAGGTTGATCCGCGCGGTCTCCACCTGCGTCACCGCCTGGTCGATCTGCGCCTGCAGCGCGGCCATCTCTGAGCGCGCCGTATCACGTGCCACCCGCGCGACTTCGAAACCTTCCTGTGAAACCAGTCGCGACGCCACCAGCTGCGACTGCCGCTCGTAGACACGGCCGGCCTGCACGTAACGGGCCTGGCTGGCGGCATGCTGGGCACGCAGCGTATTGGCAGCCGCCTCGGCGCTGCGCAGAGCGATGCGCTGCGGTTGCGAGTCGACCTCGGCGATCAGGTCACCGGCCTGTACGCGCTGGCCCAGCACTACATGCAGGCGCTTGACCTGGCCGGACACCTGCGCACCCACCGCCACCAGCTCCTTGGGATGGACCCGGCCGACCGCCTGTACGGTCTTCTCCAGATCCGCCACCCTTGCCCGTGCGGTGATCAGCGCGGCATCATCGCCGCCGGCAAACGCCCACCATCCAGCGCCGGCGGCCAATGTGGCCACCGTAGCGGCAATGATCCAGGTCCTGCGGTTGCTCATCGAAACGCCCGGCTGCGTGCAGTCGCCCAGTGCGACCGCCGAAACCGCAGTCTGGAAGCCGCGGATGGACGTTTCTTGGAGCCACTGTGGAGATTGCATGGAGGCGCGGCAGCCGTTCAGGCACCAGCCCCGCGCCTGAATGCTGCGGCCTGCGTCCACGCAATCTCGACACAATCTCGACCGAGTCTCCATCAACGGTCGCTAGCCTCGTCGGCCTCGCCGACTGCCCGCCTGCCGTGTCCCTTTCCCATCCAGACCTGCCACCCATCGATGTGCGCCGCGCCTACCTGGCGTGGTGTGCGCCTCCGCCGTGGTTGATCGCCGTCGTGTTGGCATCGACCACCAGCTGGATGCTGGCCGCGCCGGATCCGTTACCCCCGCTGCTGGCGGGCTTCGGGGCGGCCGCCCTGGTGGGGTTCCGCAGCGATGGGCGCGGTGGCACCGGCCGTTCCGGCGCTCTCGCGTCGCTGGCGCTGATTGGTCTGGCGGTCTGGGCGGCAACGCACCCAGTTGCCGACGTCACCCTGCATCTGCTGCTCGCCCTTGCCACTCTCGTGGTCGTCGCCCTGCTGGCACTGCGCCTGCGCGCCATCCTGGGCATGGCCTTGCGGCTGCAGGCCCGGGTAGATGCCACTCCCATGGCATCGCGCTGGAGCAAGCTGCCGGCGGCGGTGTCCACCCTGATGCTGCAGCAGCTGCGCGGCGCAGGTGCAGTGGAACCCAGCCTGCAGCGCACGCTGGTGCTGGCCACCCTGGCCTGGGCTGCCAACGAAGAGGCGCAGGACATGCAGTGCCGACGATGACCCTGCCCCAGATCCCGCCCTTGCCCACCCTTGCCCCGAACACGCATCACGCAATGAACGATCTCCGTACCCGACAGGCACCCTTGGTGCTGATTGCCGAAGATGAGGGCGAAATCGCCGACATCCTCAGTGCCTACCTGGCCCGTTCCGGCCTGCGCAGCGCCCGCGCCGCAGACGGTGAGGCGGCACTCGCCAGCCACCGCCAACTGCGTCCGGACCTGGTGCTGCTGGATGTGCAGATGCCAAAACTGGATGGCTGGCAGGTGCTGAGCGAACTGCGACGGATCGGCAACACCCCGGTCATCATGCTCACTGCGCTCGACCAGGACGTGGACAAGCTGACCGGCCTGCGCGTGGGCGCCGACGACTACGTGGCCAAGCCGTTCAATCCGGCCGAGATCGTCGCCCGCATCCAGGCCGTGCTGCGCCGGAGTTCCCGGCCTCTGGTCGAAGCGCCCAACGGGTTGATCCGCCAAGGGCCCTTCGAGATCGACCTGCGCAGCCACGAGGTGACCGTGCGCCATGGCGAGCAGGTGCACGAGCTGAACTTCACCCTCACCGAGTTCCGGCTGCTGGTGCATATGGCACGCGCGCCGCGGCAGGTGCATGCGCGGGTGGATCTGCTGCATGCCTGCCTGCCCGAAGGCGATGCGCAGGAACGCACCGTCGACAGCCATGTCAGCAAACTGCGGCGCAAGCTGGAGGATGTCGGCGTGATCGGCATTCCCGCCACCATCCGCGGCGTCGGCTACCGCTTCCTGGACTGACTGATGAACCCCAAAGGCAAGAGCATCGGACGCCAGATCACGCTGTCCATCACGGTGGCCTCGCTGTGTTCGACGGTGCTGTCGATCAGCGGCTTCTACCTGTTCTATTACCTCATGGAGGTGTTCTATCCGCGCTGGTACGACGAGCCGGAAACGATCATGCCGTCCGGGCTGGAATGGCTGTGGATCGGATTGACCGCCACCGTGGTCGTCATCTTCGCCACGCTGGTCGCCTCGCGCCTGACCCGGCGCATCATCACGCCGTTGAACTCGGTGGCCGAAAGCCTGCGCCGGGTCGCCAGTGGCGATCTGGAAGCACGTGCACGCGGTGGTGATACCACGATGGCCGAAGCGGCCACGCTGGTCAGCGATTTCAACTCCATGGCAGAACGGCTGAGCCGGATGTCCGAGAACCGGGTGTTCTGGAACGCGGCGATCGCGCATGAACTGCGCACGCCGATGACCATCCTGCGCGGCCGCCTGCAGGGCATCGCCGAAGGCGTGTTCGAGCCGGGCCCGGAGCAGTTCAACAGCATGCTCACCCAGCTGGAAGGCCTCACCCGGATCATCGAGGACCTGCGCGTGGTCAGCCTGGCCGAGAGTGGCCACCTGGATCTGCGCCTGCAGCGCAGCGATGTCAGTGTGCAGGTGGCCACGGTGGTGGAAGCCATGTCCGAGGCACTGAACGAAAGCGGGTTCTCGGTAACGCTGGACGCACGGCCGTCGCTGGCGGATTGCGATCCGGCGCGCATCCGCCAGGCGGTGCTGGCGCTGCTGGAGGACGCCACGCCATTCCCTGCCCGCTGCGGGTGTACGTGACGCTGGCAGAAGGCCATTGCACCCTCACGGTGGAAGATGGCGGCCCCGGTGTGCCGGACGACCTTCGCGACAGCATCTTCGAAGCCTTCCAGCGCACGGATGTCTCGCGTTCGCGGCAGAGTGGTGGCTCCGGGCTTGGCCTGGCCGTGGTGCGTGCGATTGCCGTGGCCCATCACGGAACAGCGCTATGCCGGGCCACCGAACGTGGTGGCAGTGCCTTCGAAATCCGCTGGCCGGTGCATGCCCGCCGTTGAGGCGGTAGACACTGCCCTGGTAGCGGCCCACCTTGGTGGACATTCGCATCGCTGAACGGCGCCGGTTTCTCCACGCAATCTCCATCGTCCCTCCATGCCTTCTCCAAAGGGCTGCAGATACTGGGCGCGATCCGGGAGATGGCAGGCATCCGTCCCCTGCCCTGACTCCGACCCACCCAGGCATCCCCATGACCCCCCCACACGATCCGGCGGCCGCCGCCGGCAGCATCGGCCAGCAGAACGCGGCCGCCACCCTCAAGGCCATCCTGCGCACCTACCCCTGGCAGCTCACCGGCACCTTTTCGCTGGTGGCGCTGGAAAATGCGCTGCTGCTGGCGTATCCGCTGTTTGCCGGCTTCGCGGTGGACGCGATCATCCGCGGCAACATCGGCCACGCAATCTCCTACGCCGGCGTGGTACTGCTGTTCTGGCTGGTCGGTGCTGCCCGCCGTGCGGTCGATACCCGTACCTTCACCCGCATCTATGCCGACCTGGCGGTGAATGTGGTGCAGGCACAGCGCAGGCTGGGCCAGGCCACCTCCACCTCGGCCGCACGCGTGGTGCTGGCCCGTGAATTCGTCGACTTCTTCGAAAAGCACGTGCCGATCATCGCCACCGCGCTCGTATCAATGTTTGGTGCGGCGGTGATGCTGCTGGTGATCGAACCGCTGGTGGGCGCCGCGAGCCTGATCGCCCTGCTCGGCGCAGTGTTGTTGATGCCGTCGTTCGCACGCCGCAACGAGCAGCTGCATGGGCGCCTGAACAACCGGCTGGAACATGAAATCCGCCTGGTCGACCGGGTCAGTCCCTCGGTGCTGCGTCGCCACTACACCACGCTGTCGCGGCTGCGCATCCTGCTCTCGGACCGAGAAGCTGGGGCCTTCGTGGTGGTGGGCGCGGCGGCGGCGGTGTTGTTCGCGCTGACCATTGGCCGTCTCGCCACCACCGACGGGGTGACGCCGGGTCATGTGTACGCGGTGATGACCTACCTGTGGACGTTCGTCGGCAGCCTGGACGATGCACCGTCGATGGTGGATCAGCTGGCGCGCTTGAAGGACATCGGCCGCCGCGTCAGCCCCGGCATGGAGGATGCGGAGCGCAAGGACGACGCCTGACCGGTAGATGCCCACCTCGACGGGCAACGGTGTATCGCGGCGCCAACCAAGGTTGGCGACTACCGGGGCAGCGGTGCCAACCAGGATTGGCGGTTACCTCGCGCCTGCCATGCGCCCGCACATCGCCAATGCACCGATGATCAACGCTTCCATGCTGCGGTCGAACTCGGCCTCCTGCGCCTTCCGATCCAGCGGGCGTCGCCTGGTATCCACCACCGCATGCCGCGAGTACACGGTGTCGGCCAACGCCACGGCGTGATAGGCCACGGTCGACAGCAGCCACGCCGCCTGCTCGAGCGGCAGATCATGCACGCGGCTGAACTCGGCATGGTGGCGCTGGATGCGCGCCAGCATCTCCGGTGTCTTCGCGCCGTGGCTGACCAGG
The DNA here is from genome assembly GCF_056486185.1 of Stenotrophomonas sp. 28608_Sma. Taxonomy (NCBI): domain Bacteria; kingdom Pseudomonadati; phylum Pseudomonadota; class Gammaproteobacteria; order Lysobacterales; family Lysobacteraceae; genus Stenotrophomonas; species Stenotrophomonas sp. 28608_Sma. Next base: position 2,630,856 of record NZ_CM151308.1, read on the forward strand.
AACGGCGCCAGGCCCGGATTCCCGTCCACCAGCGTCCGCAGTGAACGTTGGAACGCACGCAGATCCTCCTCGATGCTGCGCCGGCCAGCGGCATCCAGTGCCGGTGCCTGCCAACGCTCGAAGATCGCCTCGGCCACCAGCTCGCGCAGTGCCGCCAGATTCGCCACATGCTTGTACAGCGCGATGTGGCTGACCCCCAGCGCCGCCGCCACGCCCACGAAGCTCAGCCCCGGCAGCGTCATGGCAATGCCGGCGTCGGCGATGCGCTCGCGGGTGATGCTGGGCGGTCGCCCACGGGCAGCGGTCTTTTTCGGTGCAGCCATGCGGTAACGGTTCCTGCGCGGTGCGCGGGCAAGGGCCGTCATGGTGGTCCGCAGCGACGCCGCGGTCAACGCGTCGCTGCGGTCCGTGGACAGGCCCCCGGTTGCGGCACGATCAATTTAGTTTACTATGATGTAACTAATTCGCATTTGCGGTGTCCAGGATCGTTGTCGATGTCCGCGTCCCCCACTTCAATCACCCCGGCCGGGCCGCTGCGCGGCGCCGACCATGATCGCGGCCTGCAGGCGCTGCAGGTCCAGGTGGTCGCGGTTGCACAGCCGTGCGCCAGCCTGCTGCGCCTCTTGGTCCAGCTGCCGGAACATGCAGAACTCGCGCCCTGGCAGCGTGCCAACACCGCCGTGCGCATCCAGCTCGGCGCCACGTTCGGCGATGTGTCACGGATCTACACCGTGCGCAGCCTCGATCCCAACACCCGCCAGTTCACCCTGGACGTAGTGCTGCACGAGGCGCCGGGGCCGATGCTGGCCTGGGTACGTGCGCTGCGCCCCGGTGATGCCTTCGATCTGACCGGACCGCGCCCCCATCTGCAGGTACCGCAGCGCGAGGGCACCTGCGCCCTCCTGTTCGCCGACCCAAGCGCCATCCCTGCCCTGTTTGCATTGCTGCAGCAGTGGCCGGCCGACCTGCGCGCAGAGGCCTGGATCGCCTCGGATGATGCATTCCCGGTAGACGAACTGCCCGCCATTGAAGGTGTCTGCGTGCTCCGCCTCGCCACCGGTGACGTGCCGTTGCTGCAGCAGGCGCGCCAACTGCGGCCGGAACCCGGCAGCACGGTCTGGGCGGCCGGCGAGCGCGAGGAAATGCGTGCCCTGCGCCGCCACTTCATCGAAACGGTCGGCCTGCCACGCAGCGACGTTGCCGTGGCCGGCTACTGGAAACGTGGCGAGACCACCACCGAGACCGACCAGCGTCGCCGCCGCAACTACGAGCGCGTGCTGGCACGCGGCGGTGGCCTGCAGGACCTCGACGACCTCGCCGACGATATCTGATCCACCCCGCAGTATCCGCGCCCCGCGCTTCGTTCCACCCAGCCACAGATCGCCCACGCACCTCGCGTGCAGCACTGCCACACCGGCAGTGCCGTGCCCTCTGCCAGCCATTCCACAGCCCGCGTCGTCCTGCCCCTGCAGGTCACAGACGGCGCCGTGCTGGCCGATCGCACGACCCACCACACGAGAACCGCCATGTCCCTCCCCCTGCGAACCCTGCCCCTCCCACGCCGCTCGGCGCTGTCTCTGGCCGCCCGTGCGGCGTTGCTGCCCACCCTGCTGATCGCCACCGCCGCACACGCCAACGATGCACCCGATGGCGCCCGCCAGTTGCCCACCGTGAACGTGCGCGCCGACAAGACCGTACCCACCGATACCTACGCCGGCGGCCAGGTCACGCGCGGCAGCGGCGTCGGCCTGCTCGGCGAGCTCGACTTCATGGACACGCCGTTCAACACCACCCGCTACACCGCCGAATTCATCGACAACATCCAGGCGCCGGACCTGGTGCGGGTCATCGCACTGACCGACCCCAGCGTCTACAACAGTGGCTCCAGTGGTGGCATCACCGACTACTTCAACATCCGCGGTTTCGGTGTCGCCTCGTCGGATATCGGCTTTGGTGGCCTGTACGGGCTGATCCCCTACTACCGCGTCACTCCCGAACTGGCCGAGAACATCGAGGTGCTGAAGGGTCCGTCCGCCCTGCTCAACGGCATGCCGCCGGGCGGCTCGGTGGGCGGTGCGGTGAACGTGATACCCAAGCGTGCAGGCGACACGCCGCTGACCCGCTTCACCGCCAGCTACGGCAGCGACACGCAGTGGGGCGGTCACCTGGATGTCGGCCGCCGCTTCGGCGCGGACAAGCAGTTCGGCGTACGCCTCAATGCCGTGCACCGCGACGGCGACACCGCCACCGACCACCAGCAGCACAAGACGCAGCTCGCATCGCTCGGCCTGGACTGGCGTGGTGAGCGCTCGCAGGTGTCGCTTGACCTGTTCAGCAGCCGCGACCATGTGGATGGCCTCAACCGTGGCGTCTCGCTGGCGCCCGGCCTGGCCGTGCCCCGCCCGCCGAAAGCCAGCACCCTGTTTGCACCGGACTGGACCTTCAGCACCGTCAAGGACCAGGCCGCCGCACTGCGCTGGTCGTTCGACATCAATGACCACCTGCAGGCGCATGCCAGCTACGGCCACGGCCATACCGATTTCGACTCCATCGCCAGTGCCACCACGCTGATCACCAACACCGCCGGCGACTTCCGAAACAACTTCGCCCACCAGCGCTTCATCTACAGCAAGGACACCGCCGAAGCCGGATTGTCGGCGCGTTTCCGCACCGGCGCGGTCGATCATGCGCTGGCGATCAGTGCGGCCTGGTACCAGCACGACCAGAAGTTCGGCTTCAAGCGCAACCTGCTGGCCCACGATTGGGTAACCAATATCTACAACCCGCAGTGGGGACCTGCCATCGACCGCAGCTTCAGTGATGCGTCGCTGCCGAAGACCGCGGAAGTGCGCACCACCAGCTTCGGCATCGCCGATACGCTGTCCTTCATCGATGATCGTGTGCAGCTGACCCTGGGCATCCGTCACCAGACCGTGCTCAGCGATACCTTCGATGGCGGCACAGGCAAGCGCACCGCACGCTACGACGCCAGCGCCAACACCCCGGCCGGTGCACTGCTGTTCAAGGCCAGCGACCGCCTGTCACTGTATGCCAACTACATCGAAGGCCTGAGCCAGGGCAGCACCGCCCCGGCCACCGCCGCCAACGCGGGCGACGTGTTCCCGCCGTTCAAGACCCGCCAGCGCGAGGCCGGTGCCAAGTTCGACTTCGGTCGCCTGGCCAGTGTGTTGAGCGTGTACGAGATCGAGAAGCCCGGCTCCTATACCGACCCGACCACCAATGTGTTCTCGTTCGGCGGCCAGCAGCGTAACCGAGGCGTGGAATGGACCGTGTTCGGCCAGGCCACCGAACAGCTGCGCGTACTCGGCGGCATCGGCTGGCTGCAGCCGAAGCTGACCCGCACCCAAGGCGGCATCAACGAAGGGCGGCTGGCGACGGCCACACCGCAATGGCAGGGCAAGCTGGGCGTCGAATGGGACGTACCAACCGTGGCCGGCCTCACCCTCACCGGCAACGCGGTCAGCCTGTCCAAGGGCTACATCACTGCTGACAACAGCCAGTGGGTGGCGGGCCGCACCGTGTTCGATCTCGGTGCCCGCTATGCGACGCAAGCGGCCGGCCATCCGCTGGTACTGCGTGCCACCGTGCAGAACGTGACCAACAAGGCGTACTGGGCGGGCAGCCTCGGCTCGGGGCTGGGTACGCCACGCACCGCCCTACTGTCGGCCACCGTCGATTTCTGATCCTCGTTTCAAGGGCGCCACGCCATCGCGCGTGGCGCCCCGGAGAACTGATGTGAGCGTTTCCCGTACCACCGCCGTGCTGGCCTGGCTGCCCCTGGTCTCACGCATCCTCGCCGCGCTGTTCGGCGGCTATGTACTGGCCGCGCTGTGCAGCATCGCCGCACTGGCGCTGCCCATCGATGGCCGCCAGGCCGTGTTCACCGGCATGCTGGCCAGCTTCCTTCTATATGCGGGCGCCGTAGTCTGGGTGTTCGCGGTGCGCTCGGCGTGGCGCGCGTGGCTGGGCCTGATCGTCGCCGCGCTTCCGCTGTGGCTGGTTGCACAGATGGTCGGCAACGGAGGCGCTGCATGAGCACGGTCGATCGCACTCCCAAGCCACGCGGCATCCGCCAGACCATGTCCGACCTGCATATCTGGGTCGGGCTGCTGGCCGGCTGGATCCTGTACGCGATGTTCCTCACTGGCACTGCCAGCTACTTCCGCGACGAGCTCTCGCGCTATACCCGCCCGGAAATCGCCACACCGTCCACGTTGCCGGATGTCGCTATCGTCACGCAGCGCACCGTCGCCACGATCATGGCCGACACGCCTGCGGCCAGCCAGATCAACCTCAGCCTGCCGAGCACGCGCATGCCGTGGGTGTCGGCGATGTGGGCCGGCCCGGGTGGGCGTGGCCGGCATGGTTTCGACTCGGGCCTGTTCGATGCCAGCACCGGCGCGCCGCTGCAGGCACGTGACACCGGCGGCGGCGACTTCTTCTATGCCTTCCATTTCAACCTGCATTACATGCCGGCCATGTGGGGTCGCTGGATCGTCGGCCTGTGCGCGATGTTCATGCTGGTGGCCATCGTCAGCGGCGTGATCACCCACAAGAAGATCTTCGCCGACTTCTTCACCTTCCGTTGGGGCAAGGGCCAGCGCTCGTGGCTGGATGGTCACGCGGCACTCTCGGTACTCGGCCTGCCTTTCCATTTCATGATCACCTGGAGCGGGCTGGTGATGCTGGCGGTGCTGTACATGCCGTGGGGCCTGGCCAAGCTGCCTGACAAGCGCCAGCAGGCCGAGGTGGTCAGCGAGATGCGCCTGTTCCTGCCGCCGCAGAAGGCCGCCGGCCACCCTGCTCCGCTCACCAACGTCGGTGCACTGGTGCAGCAGGCCGAGCAGCGCTGGGGAGCTGGCGCGGTGGGCAGCGTGCAGGTGCAGAATCCCGGCGACGAGAACGCACGCGTGGCCGTGGTGCGTGCGCAGTCCAGCCGTGTTTCGACCACCCCGAACTATCTGCTGTTCGACGGCAGCGGTGGGCAGCTGCTGCAGATCAAGGAACACTCGGGCGTTGCCGCCGATACCCAGGGCGTGCTGTATGGCCTGCACCTGGGCCGCTTCGCCGATGCCGCCCTGCGCTGGCTGTACTTCATCGTCAGCCTGGCCGGCACGGCCATGGTCGGCACCGGGCTGGTGCTGTGGACGGTCAAGCGCCGTGCGCAGCTGCCTGATCCGCAGCGCCCCTACTTCGGCTTCCGCTTGGTCGAGCGTCTCAACATCGCCACCGTCGCCGGCCTGTCGGTGGCGATGACCGCCTACCTGTGGGCGAATCGCCTGCTGCCCGTTGCCATGGACGCGCGCGCGGCGTGGGAGGTGCATGTGTTCTTCCTGGCCTGGGCGGGCATGTTCGTGCATGCAACGCTGCGTACACCCAAGCGCGCATGGATCGAACAGTTCCTGCTGGCGGCGTTGCTGCTGGCGCTGCTGCCGGTGCTGACCGCGGTGACCACGCCGCATCCGCTGTGGCGCACGCTGGCCTCGGGCGATTGGGCATTCGCTGGCACCGACCTGACCCTGCTGGCATTGGCCGCCCTGCACACGCTGCTGGCCTGGCGCACCTGGCGGCATGCGCCGAAGGTGAAACGCGCCCGGCCGTCTGCCGCGTCACGCACTGCGGCACCGGAGGCCAGCGCATGATCCACGTCATTCTGTTCGTGTTGTCGCTGGCCGCGTTCGCCTGCCTGGCACTGGCGATGGAGCGTCATCAGCGGGACGTATTGCGTCGTGTGCTGAGCGCGCAGGCAACCCAGCAGCTGCGCGCGATTGGCTGGGCACTGCTGGTGTTCAGTACCGTGTTTGCCATGCGCGGGTTGGGCGTGGGTTTCGGTCTGGCTGCGCTGTCCGGTCACACCAGCGTTGCCGCGGGCGTGGTGGTGTTGGCGATGGTGGTGCATGGGCGGTGGAATCGGTAGATGCCCGCCTTGGTGGGCATTGATGAAAGCGACGCCAACCAAGGTTGGCGACTACCGGGCCTGAGGCGCCAACCAAGGTTGGCGACTACCGGGCCTGCGCGGCGTTGCTTTGGTAGCGGCCCACCTTGGTGGGCACCGGGAGCGATAGGTGCCAATTCGCCGCTCGGCTCTACAGAAAAGCTGCCATGCGCTGCAGTTCGTCTTCCAACGCACCACGAAACACGCGGTCGCGGGCCAGTGACTTGCCGGCGTAGCCCACGCTGGACGCCAGTTCACCATCGCGCGCACTGAGATTGGCCCAGCCCACCACCTGGTCGTGCCACAGCACCGGCAACGCGTAGTAACCGTACTGGCGCTTCGGCGCAGGCGTGTAGGCCTCGAACTTGTAGACCCAGCCCCACAGCAGCTCGAAGCGGCGGCGGTCCCACACCACGGGATCGAACGGGGCTAGCAGGCGCACCTGCTCATCCGGTGCGTGACGGCGCGAGCGCGGGTTCTCGTCTGCCGGCCAGTACCAAGTGGTGCCGTCCAGCGTGCAGCTGGCCAGCTGTTGCTTGGCCAGCATCAACGCCTGCCGGGTCTGCTCGGCCAGATGCGGTGCACCGTAGCCCAGCAGGCGCACCAGGTAGGTCAGGCTGGCCGATGGCAGTGGCGCGTACTTGCGCACCACCAGGTCAATCAGGGCGCCGGCGCGTTCAATCTGTGCCTGCTCGCTGGCATCGACTTCCGCGTGGTCGGCCACCGCGTAGATGCGCGTACCGCTGTCGCGCCGCTGCACGCGCAGCAGGCCACGGTAATGCATGCCATCCAGCAGGTGAGTGCTGGCATTGCTGGTGCCGCCCCAGTAGTTGGTCACCCGGCCATGCGCGAACGCCTGGTCGACCTCGCGTGGGTGCACGCTGCCGCGCTCGCGCACGAAAGCCAGCACGTCCGCCGCGCGGCGCTGCGTTTCGGCATCCCATGCGCGCTTGGACACGCGCGGGTGCATCAGCGCCAGATGTTCGCGCGGCAGGAAGCCGTAGTTCACCAGGCAATCCTCTTCCACTGGCAGGCGCGCATAACGCCGCTCCAGATCACCGGCACGGTAGTCCTTCACCCGATGGCGCAGGGTCAGGTCCTGCGCACGCGCGGGCGCACGGATCGGATCGGCCTGCACGAAGCCCAGGCGACGGATCGCGGTCAGCAGCGTGGTAGGCTTGAACAGCGTGCGCGCCACCGCGTGGCGGCGCAGATCATCGAGGGTGGGCGTGGCAGGCATGGCCGCATTGTAGATCCACGCCATGCATGGAGGGGGCCGTGGGGAACCGTGCAACCGCATCCACGCATGGCGTGGATCTACCGAAGTTCCAACACCTCCAGCGAACCGATCACCAGCGCACGCATGCCCTGCTTGAACTCGGTGATCACCTGGCCCTCTTCGTCGTCGGCAATCCCGTAGACCGTGTCCGCACCGGCAATGCAGTAGAAAGCAATCGTGGCCAGCAGCCAGCGCGCCTTGTCCAGCGGCAGGCCGAACACCTCGGCCACATGGGCTTGGTGCGAGGCGATCTTCTCCAGCATCGGCGTGGTTGCCACCGAACGGCGCAACAGGTACGGCGGTAGTCCGGGGTGCGCTTTCACCACCTCGCACAGCGATTCCACGAACCCCAGCAGGTAAGCCTGCAGCCCGCCCGGTGCATCGGCCGACGCGCGCGGAATCTGCCAGCGCTGGAACACCGTATCGGCCACCAGACGCTTCAAGGCCTCCAGGTTGGCCACACGCTTGTAGAGCGCGGCCTGGGTCACCGCCAGTTCGGCTGCCACGTTGGCCATGGTCAGGTTCGGCAGGCCCAACGTGATGCCGATGTCGGCCAAGCGATCGGGGGTGATGGTGGGCGGACGGCCACGGGCCGACGCCGGGGTTTCAGGGTGCATGTTCATACCGTAGTGAGGGTGCCAGCAAAGGGACCCTCTTGTCCGCTTCATATGGTTTAGTTTACTTTACTCAACTAATTCGGAATGCGTGTGGTTCGCAACCCCGCCGCCGTCCGCAATCGAGCCCATGGCTCACTTCCCGCCAGGTCCCCACCCAGCCGACAACCCTGCGCCGCGCCCTCCCCCGTGCTTGCCGTCGGCAGCGCGCCAGGCGCGCTCGCACCTGCGATTCACAGGAACCTGGCATGACCGTGTACCACCTTTCCTCCCCGCTGCAGCGTGCAGCGGCCGCCGCGACCCGCGTGCATCCGCATCCGCCGATGGCCCGGCGCTACCGGGTGTCGGCCCTCGCGCTGGGGCTGCTGGCATCGTCTGCCGCGCTGGCCGACTCCGCACCATCCACCCTGCCCTCGGTGCAGGTGCAGGAACAGCGCCGGGTCACTGCAGACTATGCGGGCGGCCAGGTGGCCGCCGGCAGCCGCGTCGGCCTGCTTGGCGACAAGGACTTCATGGACACGCCGTTCAATACGGTCAGCTATACCGAGTCCTTCATCCGCGACCGCCAGGCCAAGGACCTGACCGATGTCATCGCCGCCACTGACCCCACGGTGTTCAGCAACGGCGTCACCGGCGCCTGGAGCGAGAACTACGCCATCCGCGGCTTTGCCTCCAACACCAGCGATACCACCTTCAACGGTCTCAGCGGTATGGCGCCGTACTACCGCACCTCGCCGGAGATGTTCGAGCGCATCGAGGTCTTGAAGGGTCCGTCCGCGCTGCTCAACGGCATGCCACCGGGCGGCTCGGTCGGTGGCAGTGTCAACCTGGTGCCCAAGCGTGCGGGTGACCAGCCATTGCTGCGGGTCAGCGCCAACTTCGCCTCCGATGCGCAGTTCGGCACCCATGTGGATATGGGCCGTCGCTTGGGTGCCGACAAGCAGTTCGGCATCCGCTTCAACGGCGCGTACCGTAATGGTGATGGCGCCGTGGGCAAGCAGAGCAAGAAGGTACAGCTAGGTTCGCTGGCATTGGACTGGCGCGGCGAACGTGCGCGGCTGTCGGCCGATCTTTACAGCGCCGACGACCGCGTGGACGGCCCGGCGCGTGGCGTCGGTCTGGCACCGGGCGTGGCGATTCCGCGACCGCCGCGTGGCGACACCCTGATCAACCCGGATTGGGCCTACGTGGACAGCCAGGACAAGGGCGCGATGCTGCGTGGCGAGCTGGACATCAACGAACACCTGATGGCCTACCTGGCCTACGGCACCAGCAAGACCGACTACCGCTACAACGGTTCGATCAGTGCGCAGATCCTCAACCCGGCCGGTGACTTCACTACCGTGATCGGCCAGCTGGCGTTCGACATCAAGAAGCAGTCCGGTGACGCTGGCCTGCGCGGCAGGCTCCGTACCGGCAGCGTCGGCCACCAGTGGGCTGCCAACGTGACCCATTACCAGCACACCCAGAACGACTACGGCCGCCGCAGCGTGCCGGGCTGGGACTGGACCACGAACCTGTACAACCCGGTGTGGGGCCCGGCGGCGCCGTTCGTGGCACCGCATATCTCGCACACCGAGCTGCGGCTGGACAGCCTCGGCGTCGCCGATACCCTGTCCTTCGCCGAGGACCGCGTGCAGTTGACCGTAGGCGTGCGCCGCCAGCAGGTGGTCAGCGAGACCTTCAATGTCGCCAGCGGTGCACGCACCTCACGCTACGACGAGAGCGCCACTACGCCGGCAGCGGCCCTGCTGGTGAAGGCCACCGACACGGTCTCCCTCTACACCAACTACATCGAAGGCCTCAGCCAGGGTGCCACCGCGCCGATGACCGCCGCCAATGCCGGCGATGTGTTCGCACCCTTCCGCACCAAGCAGAAGGAGCTGGGTCTGAAGCTGGACCTCGGCAGCTTCGCGCACACGTTCAGCGTGTACGAGATCAAGCGCCCGAGCAGCTACACCGACCCGGTCACGAATATCTTCTCGTTCGGTGGCGAACAGCGGAACCGTGGCGTGGAATGGGGCTTCTTCGGCTCACCACTGGATGGCGTGCGCCTCCTCGGTGGCGTGGCCTATGTAGAGCCGAAGCTGACCCGCACAGCAGGCGGTGTGAATGAGGGGCGCATCGCCACTGCCGTAGCGCAACGGCAGGCCAAGCTGGGTGTGGAATGGGATGTGCCGACCTTGCAGGGCCTCACCTTGACCGGCAATGCCATCGCGATGTCGAAGCAGTACATCAGTGCCGACAACAGCCTGTCTGTGCCGGGGCGCACGTTGTTTGATGTGGGTGCGCGTTACAACACCACGATGGCCGGACGACCACTTTCCTTGCGCGCCAGCGTGAACAACGTGACCAACAAGGCGTACTGGGGCATGCCGTTGCTTTCCAGCCTGGCGCTGGGCGCACCGAGGACGGTGTTGTTGTCGGCCACGATGGATTTCTGAACCGGGCGGCCTCCGCGCCAGACATGCATCACCTGTAGAGTCGAGATCCTATGTTCGTGGTCAAGCCTGCTGGAAGCAGGCTTGACCCACCTTCAGCATCGCCGGATCGAAGTCCCGGCCGCTTTTGAAGACACCCCAGGCGATCCTGGCCAGCTTTCTGGCCAGGATGTTGAAGACGGCGGTGCTGGGGTGACCGCGTTTTGACAGCTCGTCGTAGAGCGGTTGCCCCCGACGACACCGCTTGAGCCCCATGGCGGCCATGTAGAGCATCTGGCGCAGCACTGGCGCGCCCTGTTTGGACAGCCGACGCCGTCCCGTTCTGCCGCCAGACTCGTTGGGCCGGGGATCCAGGCCCGTGCAGGCGATCCACGCGTTGGCGTTGGCCAACGGCCAGCGCGTCATGTAGTAAATCAGGTGAGCGGCGACGGCGGGGCCGATACCAGGGATGGTCAACAGGCGCTTGTAGAGCGTGCCATGCTCTCCATCGCGAGCCAAGCGCTGCAGTTCGCTTTCCAGCTCGGACAGCGTCCCAGCCAGAGCGCAGAACAGATCTGACAGCTCCCCGGGGGCACTTTTGCTTACCCCGAAGGATTGCTCCAGGCGCGCGCGTGTCTTTACCAGCGTCTGCCGCTTGCGCAGCAAATCGTGCATCTGCTGCTGCTCATCGGTACGCGGTACGTATTCACGCAGGCGATCGTTCTCCTTCTTCACGTACCGGGCGATCGCTTCGGCGTCCATGGCGTCCGTCTTGCCACGCGAGCCCGTCGCCCGGCCGTAGTGCTTGATCAGACGTGGATTGATCACATAGACAACGTGGCCTGCCTGGCCAGCCATCCGAGCCAACAACTCGTAGTACCGCCCCGTCGCCTCCATGCCAATCCGGCATCGCTGGGGCAAGGTGTTGAGCCACTGGGCTATGCCGGCCCGGGTGTTGGCGATCCTGTCGCCGGCCTTGCGGTCGGCCACTGCCGGTACGAACTCCTTGGAGTCCACGTCCACGCCAATATCGAGAGAATCAGACATTTGTACGGCTCCCAGCTATCTTTAAGGGGCTGGGGTGGTACCGCACCGACGTTAGCTTGCCTACATCGACGATCTCCTTTGGGGGCCGTACGATCCTTTATCGACGTTCGTGTGCGGGATGGGGATCGCTCGACTCGTCTGTCGGCTAGTATCCGCAGATGCATGCTTGACGGTCCCTCCACCCTGGCTCCTACATACCGCGTAGGAGCCGGGAGGAACATACAAGCCATGCTCGACTCGCTTCATCAGTAGAGCCAGGCCATGCCTGGCTGCCGCCATGTTGATCCGCCAAAAGCATCCACGCATGGCGTGGATCTACTGAACCTCGGCCTACCCTTTTATTCCGGATGCAGGCGATAGATGGCATGACTGGTCAATGCCAGCGCGGCCAGCTTCAACCCTTCCATCACGCGGTCGCCGACGTAGTGTTCCGGGCCGCCATTCTGGCGGGCGCGTTCGGCCGCCAGAAGGATTTCCTGCACGATGCGCAGCCCGGCCAGCGCACCATCGGCATCGGCCAATGCCATGCATCGGCCCGGCAGTTGATGGCGCTCGGGCCAGGGCTGGCCGTCAGAAGCCGCGCCCAGCCCGATGCGATGCAGCAGGGCCGTCAGGTTGTTGGGATCGGGCGGGATGTCGTGCCCTTCATCGGCATTGGCCGGGGCCGCTGATGGGGGAACTCCGATGCATTCATGGCAGGTCTCCGTGCAAGGCATGCGGGACCACCGCCCTTAACAAAGGCGGCGGACGGTGCGTGGCTGGAATCCGGTGGTTGCGTGAAGGCAGTCCGGTAGGCACGCTTGCGCGCACCTCCACGCACCGCCCGCCATAAGGCGCGGACGGGTTGTCAGCCGGCGCCGCACAAGGCGACGCCGGCTGACAAGCGCGAACAACACAACCAACGGGGATTCCAGCCCCCGGCCATCCTTTGTCGATGGCAACTCATCATGTGCACAACAGGGTGGCAGGCGCCAACAACCCAAGTGCAAAGACAGCAACGTTCACGCAGTGGCAGCATTGTCGCATATCGACAATCGCGCCGAAAATTCAATAACTTGCACCATGCCGGTGGCGGCATGCTTCACCCGCATCGGCACCGCGCATTCCTTGACCGCATCCGGCATTCAGGACATGCCACATGCCAGTTCCGACATTACGTAAGCAGATGGGCAATCAACGCCAGCACCGCCAGATGGCCCACGTAGTACCCGTAGAACGCCCACCGCCAGCGCGGCAGTTGCCACGGCACCCGCGCCGCCAACAGCACCACCGGAACGGCCAGCAATGCCCAGCCGTTGTGGTTGGCCCAGCACACCGCTGCAAGCCCAACCAGCAACAGCCACCACGCCCGGTGCCGGAACGCGATCCAGGCCAGCAGCACGCTGCCGACACCGGCCCACTGGTAATCCACGAACATCGGCAGCACGCCGGCGGCCAGCAGCAGCTGCGCCGGCCGATTGTTCGCCAGCGCATGCACGGCCACTGCGGCAAAAGCAAAGGTGAGCAGGATGTTGAGCGGCAGCCAGTCGCCGAAGGCCCATGCGTGCAGCGGCTGTGCGATGACGCCCCATACGGCCAGGCGACGGATCGACTTGCGCAGGTCCGCCCCCGGCTGGGCGAGGTTGCAGGCCATCACCAGCGCGAACAGCGGGAACGCGATGCGCCCCAGTTCGCTTATGACCGGCAGGTAGCCGCCGTAGACCACTTTTGCCACGTGGTCACCGGTCATGGTCAGCAGCGCGATCCATTTCAGCAGCTCGCGTGCGCCGCTGCTGAGGCTGGGGTCGGGCGTGGACATCCCTGTCGTGGTCGCTTGCATCGCGGAAGCTTATGCGCATCGGCCAGCCCATTTCCAGCACCGCGAAAGCATGTGCCACTGCAGGCAGCGGGCGGCGGCGCTATGCTGGCCGCCCCTGCTTGTGAGACACGCCCCATGCGCACCCTCTACCCCGCCATCGAGCCCTACCGCGAATTCACCCTGCCGGTGAGCGAGCTGCACACCCTGCATATCGAAGAGTGCGGCACGCCCGAGGGCATCCCGGTGGTGTACCTGCATGGCGGACCGGGTGCTGGCATCTCGCCCACCCATCGCCGCTTCTTCGACCCGGCGCGCTACCGCATCGTGCTGATTGACCAACGTGGCAGCGGCCGCTCCACACCGTTCGGCGAGCTGCGTGACAACACCACGCAGGACCTGGTGGCCGACATCGAGAAGGTGCGCGAGCACCTGGGCATCGAGCGCTGGCTGGTTTACGGCGGCTCCTGGGGTTCGACCCTGTCATTGGCGTACGCGCAGGCGCACCCAGAGCGTGCCACCGGCCTGATCGTGCGTGGCGTGTTCCTTGGCCGCGAGATGGAGAACCGCTGGTTCGCCGAGGCCAACGGCGGTGCACGCTGGATCTTCCCGGAACGCTGGGACCGCTACGAGGCCTATATCCCGGAGGTCGAGCGCGGTGACATGCTCGCGGCCTACTGGGCACGCCTGGACAGCGCCGATGAGGCCACCCGCATCGCGGCCGCGCAGGCCTGGCTGGGCTGGGAAGACAATGCAGCGACCCTGCAGCACGACGTGGATGCCGTGTCCACGGATGACCCGCTGGATACACTGGCCAAGGCCCGCATCGAAGCGCACTATTTCCGCAATGGCATCTTCCTTGAGCCGGACCAGCTGCTGCGCGATATCGATCGCATCCGCCACCTGCCCGGCGTGATCGTGCAGGGCCGCTACGACATCATCTGCCCACCGCGCAGCGCCTGGGACCTGGCCAAGGCCTGGCCGGAAGCCAGGCTGGAGATGGTGACCTCCGGCCACAGCGCGAACGAGCCGGCGACGGTGGATGCGCTGGTGCGCGCCACGGACGCGTTCGCCGACCGCTTCTGAAAGCACGGGGTAGTGCCGGCCGCTGGCCGGCATCCCAGCGCTCCGCCCACCTGTCACGGATTGGCATCGAACACCACCGTCATGTTGCCCTGCCAATGCGAGCCGGGCGACTTCAGCATCTCCGTCACCGCCTCGCGGCCCGCGGTAAATCGAAGCGTCGAACGCCGCTGCATCAGATAGCCATCCGGGGTGAAGCGTGGCGCCCGCGCATCATCCGGCAGCAGCGCTGTGTTCTGCGCAGGCCGTCCATCGCGCACATTGCTCATTCCCGGAATGGTGACGTCAACGTCCACCGGTACCAGCTCATCATTGGCGGCATTCTGAATCCCGCAACGATCATCTACCTCATACTCACATCGCAGCTTCATGCTGAAGTCCATCGACGAGGTCAGGTTGAAAGGGAGCTCCTGATGCAATCGTCTCGGCACCAGACCGTAGTCGATCCATTGAGACCAGCCTCCATCAGGCACAAGTCGTGCGGTGGGAGACTCGCTGGAGAACATCACCTCAAAGTCATGAATCACGTCGAACACGAAGTTCATTCGGATGCTGCTGGTGCCAGTGATGTTGTCACCGAGGTCGATATCGGCGTCCAAACCACCTGTCGACCAACTCTCGGAAGCCTCATAGCGTCCATTCAACAACGTGGTCGCACGTGGCAACTCCACCTTGATGCCAATGCCAACATTGCGATACCTGTAGGTTCGCGAGTTTCGAGGCCTGTTGCTGAAGCATTCCTTCGGTTCCGAAGGATCTCTCACGCCCCAACCGCCGTTTGACCAGCCGAGCCCACCACCACCGCGAATTGCCGTGCAGCCACCGCTGATTCCGTAGTACCAGGGGTCCACGCCATTGGTAAAGTCAAGTCGGAGCGCGATAGCCGCGAAGCTGATCTTGGCTGGGAATGAACGTCCTGTAGCTACTTCGGTCAAGTTTATGATGCGTGGATTTGGGAAACGCACGTATGTCGTGTCACGACGCGAGGCATTGTCCCCATCACCGGATTTTCTCCAGAATTCACCGCCTCCGACGTTGAAGATGTAGGCTCCTTTCTTGTCACATTCTTCAGGTCTCCAGTTGCAGAAGCTGCCCCTCGGGGTCGTGTTCTCGAATTCGCTGTTTCCGGGATTCAGCGCACTCGGCCTGAATCGCCCGGTCACCTTCACCTCAGCGACTTGCGCCAAGGCGGGTCCTGAGACCAGAAACATCAGCAGCGCGAAACACAGTCGAAGCAGTTTCATTCCCTCCCTCCTACGATTCGCGGCCCCACCTGCCCACGCGAGACCACCGCTGCAGGACAGCCCAAGCTGCCCACCATCAGCACATCGCCTTCTCGCGGATAGCGCCCCTCCTCCATCGTCAGCACGCAGCTGATCTGATTCGGGTAGCGCAGTTCCAGCACCGGCGCACGTGCACTCAGCTCCAATGTGAAGAAGCCTTCCTCCTGGCTGACGCTGCGGCCTGCATGGTTGATCACCTGCACACCGCGCACGCCGTTGCCGTCGGCATCCTGCACCTGGCCCATTACGGTGAACGTGCGAAGCACATCCACGGTGGCGTGCATCACTCCACCCTTGTTGAGGTGGTAGCTGATGGTTGCCGGTTGCAGCGTGGCCGCGGGTGCATGGCGGCCCTGGAAATCAAACTGCACGTGGCCTGCGCGGTAGGCGGTCACCGGCACGAAGTTACGCCCTGCCTTCAGTTCCACGCCACCGCCCCGGCTGTCGTCGGCACGCAGCCTCACATCGGAATAGTCGCTGCGCACGTCAACGATGATGCCGGTATCCACGCCGCCACTGCGGCCTTGGCCAAGCACCGCTGCACGGCCGCCGCCGATCACCAGTGTGCTGTCCAGGTTGGCGCTGCCACTCACGTGGCCCGAGCCCGCGCCACGGTATAGCTGTACATCGCCTTCCAAGAGCGCGCTCTGCAGATAGGCACCGGCGCCTGCACCGATGCCGCTGCGCTCGGCACTGATCATGCCATTCACGCTCTGCACTAACTTGCCATCCACACGCTGCGTGGCTGCCGCGCTGACATACGTATCGCGCTGGCCAGCCTCGCCGGTACGGGTGCCCAGGCTACCGCTGTAGCTGCGGCGCTCGCTGCCCAGCGATACGCTGACGGTCAGATCGACCCCGCGCTGGCGCCGGTAATGGGTGAAGCGGCCGCCAGGGCGATCGTAGGCCGAGACCCGCCAGTTCACATCGTGCTTGCCAAACACGGTCTCGCGACGGCCATAAGACACATCGATGCCGTTGCCTTTGGTGAAGCCCGAGCTGCGCGCTACCCGCACGCTGGCGTTGTCGCGATGACTCAAGCGATGGGTGATCGACACGGCAGTTGTGTCCTGCCAGCCCCCGCGGGTTACCCAACGCGGTGCGGAGCCGTCACCGGGCAGGACGCGCTGGCGCTGCTCGGCCCAGCTGCGAGCATGGTTGGCCACTACCGACCCGGCGCGGTAGCGGTACAACCCCTGCAGGTCGACGCCGCGCCCGGCATCACTGGAGGTGTAGACATTGGTGTAGGTGCTGAAGCGGTCGCTGGCCTGCCAGTCCATCGACAGCCCCGCCGCGCGGCGCGTGCCGATCTGCTGCACGGTGGCACCGGCCACCGCCCGCGGGTGCACCAGGTAATTGACCACCGCACCCGCGGCCAGCCTGCCCTCCTGCAGTGCACGACCGCTATCGAGCAGGCCACGCTGTTGGCCGGCGAACACGCTGTAGCGCCATCGGCGTGTGGGGTCGCTCCAGCGACTGGGCTTGTGGATCGACGCGGTCTCACGCGAGGCCTCGTGGCCATCCTCGATGACCCGCAGTTCCACGTCGTAGATGCCACCGGGAAGACGGCGGGTGTCGATCTCCTGGATGCCCGGCTTGACGGCCTGCGTGGACAGCAGGTTGCCGTCGCGCAGGATCTCCACCACGCCTTCGCGGCTGGCAGTGACATAGACCGGGTACACACTGGGGCTGCGCGTGTCGGCCAGCAGTACGTCCGACGAGCCGAGCATGAAGCCCAGCGCAGTATCGTTCTGCGTGCCGGGTGCGCGCGGCTGGCGGATGATGCCTTCGAAGGTGGGCAGGAAGTAGCCCGCACGCACGAAGTGGTCGCCCAGCTCGCGTTGGGTATACAGGGCACTGAGATAGTGCTCGCGGCTGCCCGGCTGGGCGTAATACTGGTAGCTGCCGACAGTGCTCCAGCGGCCAACACTGCCACGCAGCTCGGCGCTGTAGCGTGCGGACGTCTGTTGCTCCTGGCCGCCATGTACGGCCACGCTGTTGCGGACGATCAGTCCATGGCTGCCGCGCTCCGGCAGCGCGACGTGGCGACCTTCCTTGTGCGCACCTGCTTGAGTCAGCAGGCTGAGCAGGGAATTGGACAGGCTGTAATGCAGCGCAGCCAGGCCCCGGCATTGCTGGCTGCACACGCCCAGCGCCATCGGCTCGGCCAGCGCCTCGACCCAGCGCGTCCGCTCCGTCTGCGGAAGCGGGCTGTCATGGGCTTCGCCAAAGCCGATCAGCTGCACACGATTGTCTTCGTGCAGCAGCACCTCGGCGTCCCCCAGGTAGCGACCGTCCAGCTCCACCCGCACGGTGAGCGGATTGCCGAACAGATGCTCGCGGAACTCCGCAGGCATGCGCTCGCGCTGCTCCAGCAGGCTGGGCAGCTCACCCAGCGCAAGACCGGTGGCATGGCTGGACGCGGCAAACACCACGGCGCCGATGCCAGCAGCCAATCGCGCAAGGGCCGGAGATGCGGGACGGAGGGGTCGTTTCATGGGCGGATGCCCGTGCCCTCCCGCTGCATCGGCGATGCGGCAGGAAGGGCACGAAGCTGCATGATCGTCAGATGTCGCTCTCGAAGATCATGTGGAACTGGCCGCCGTAGCTGCCCTGCTTGTAGCCACCGCTCGGCGCGGTCGGGGCAATGGCGAAGGCCAGTGACTTGCCGGCGGCCGCCTGGGTGGCATTGGCCACTTCGATCTTCGCGGCCGAGGTGGGCGGCACCACCACGTTGTCCAACTTCACTGCCAGGTCGACCACATCGGCGGCCGATGCCATCTGCGCCGGTGCCGACAGATAGGCACTGATCGCCGCCGGCGACTTGATGTTGATGACGCGGCCGGTCAGATCGCTCAGGGTCTGGCGCGCGGTATCCCACGGCAGGTTCTGCGGCAGGCCTTCCCAACCATCGGGGGTGGACACCTGCAGGCCGGCGCTGTTCGGTACGTCGGCGGTGACATTGATAGTGATGGACTTGGTTTCGGTAGCGGCCAGGGCAACGGCCGGGGTGATCAGCAGGGCGGTGGCCGCTGCCAGCAGGGTGGTCTTCAGGGACATGGATGCACTCCAGGTTCAAGGGTAGGAATCAAGGTGCCAGGCAAGGGCAACGCCGTCCCAGCGGGCGCCTGACAGGCCCGTTCGGGACAAAACCATCGGTGGAAGCGGGCTTAACGGCGCGAGTCGATGCTGCGCTGGCTGTCGCCTTCGCGAAGCTCGAAACGCAGGTACTGATGCTCGGCGGCCTGCAGCGCGTAGCTGTTGCCGGGGCGTACATGGGCGATGATTCCCGGCGTGCAGGTATCGGGGTGGTTCCGCTCGCACTGGCGCAGATTGTCCAGCACCACGGTGGCATTGCCGCGATTGCGCACCTGCTGTTGTTCGATGAGCGTGTCGTAGTGCGGGTTCTCCGGCGCGACGAAGAAGATCGTGCCGTAGCCGGTGAATACGCGGATGGCCGAAGTGAGCTCCGCTGCCTCCCGGGCCTGCTCTTCGCTGAGCGAGAATTCCTCGGCTGTCGGCGCCACCGGGATGAAGCGCAACCGGTAGTAGCGCTCCTGGTCACGCGCACCGCGATACACCAGGCGTGTAGCCTGCTGTCCATTGCCTGCGATGATCAGGCGGCTGGGACTGGCGATGACCCCTTGCGCATCCGGCGTGTTGCGGACAAGCGCGGTGGTATCCACCGGCGTTTCGCTGGCCTTGCCGTCTGCATCGAAGTGCATCTGGGTGACTTCAACCCGCACGTAAGCCGTGGCGTCACCGGTGTTGCGGATGCGCTTGAGCAGGTTGCTGTGCGTGGGTTGCAGGTAGTCGAACAGTACGCCGACGTTGATCTGTGGGGTGGATGCGTGCGCGCTACCAGACAGAATGACCAACAGAATCAAAGTGAGAAGACGATGCATTGCGAGCCCGCGGGGAAAGGCGAGCGCGAATTTTCACGGCGGCGTCACAACCTCGACATACAAGAAGTTGCAAAAATCAAACATGTCCTACTCGTTTGAAAACATTCTTAGTCTGCCGCTCCTGGTCTGCAGGACCTGCACGCACGCGGTGAACGGCAACCAACTTGCCTGCACGCTTACCTGCATTCTTCGCAACCGGCTTACAGTCCCGCGCAGAAGATCCGGCCGTGGCCACCACAACGGTGGCCCGCACCTCTACTTCTGGAGCCTGTCATGACCGAGGTCCGCTATCTTCCCGTCGCCCTCACCCTTTGCGCGGGCCTGCTGCTCGGTGCGTGCTCCAAGGCCCAGGAAGCCAGCAAGGCCACCGCGGCCGAGGACGTAACCGAAGTGAAGCTGATTCCGTCCTATGAGTCGCTGGACAAGGACAAGGACGGCATCGTCACCCTGGCCGAAGTGGATGCCGTGGCACCCGACTGGGCCGAGCGCCTGCACGCCTGTGATACCGATCGCGACAAGACGCTCACATCCGGCGAATATGACGTCTGCAAGCAGACCACGCCGGCCGCCCATTGATCCGCGCCTTGGCACTTCGCGGGGTCTCGCTATACCAAGGTATAGCCGGGCTAACCCACGAGCCTCTAGGACTACCCCATTCAGGGGCGGACAATAGCGCCACTGGCCAGGGCAATCCTGGCCGGCCCCTCCCCTCATGGAGACGCAGATGGACCCCGACCCTGCCGGGCGCACCGCGCCCCGTATGCCCGCCTGTTGCCCGTTCCCGGCGCCTGCCCGCCGGTCCCTGCCTGCCTGAATGACGGGGGATCGCCAGGCGCCGCCTGCCTGGAGATCACCCCCATGTCCTACAAGATCCTCTACATCACCCTGCGCCGCCTGATCGGCGAGCGCGATGTTGCCGCCCTGCGCAGCCACCTGCTGCAGCACGGCGCCGTGGTTTTCGCCCGTTCGCTGTCGCTCGGCTCGCCGCGCGTGGTCGCCGACGCACTGTCGCTGCTGCCGATCAGCGAACGCATCAACGTGCTGCGCCATCTGCCCTACCCCCTTCGCGATGCGATGAAGCCGCTGTGCATCGGTGGCAGCCAGCGCCTGCACATGCAGCCGTGGTCGCCGGCGGTGCTGGCGATGCGCCACGCCTGACCTGTTCCAACCGTTCCGTTCGTGTTCCGGCCGCGGCCGGCTCTGACATTCGAGGAGTTCCCATGAGCCTGCTCAACGCCTGGTTCAACGCCTTCCTGCGCAGCCGTCGCGCAGGCAACCTGTTCCGCCGCCGCGCGATGCCCGAGGCCGGCTTCGGTCCGGGCAGCGCCGAGGCCGCGCCGTTCGCGCTCACCACCGGCCTGGTCACCCTTGCCCAGCAGGATGAAGCCCAGCTGCTGGCCACGCTGGAATCGCATGCCGATGGCCTCAGCCCGCATGAGGCCGAGGAGCGGCTGGCCACGCTCGGCCCCAACGAGGTCGATCACGAAAAGCCGCTGCCGTGGTGGCGGCACCTGTGGCAGTGCTACCGCAATCCGTTCAACCTGCTGTTGACCGTGCTGGCGGCGGTGTCCTGGCTGACCGAGGACATCAAGGCCACGATCGTGATCGGCGCGATGGTGCTGCTGTCCACGTTGATCCGCTTCGTGCAGGAGGGTCGCTCGAACCGTGCCGCCGAACGGCTGAAGGCACTGGTCGGCAACACCGCACGTGTGCTGCGCCGCAACCCGGGTACCGAGGTGGCCGATGTGGCCGACCAGTACTTCGGTGCGCACCTGCACAGCCGTCGCCCTGCGCGGTTGCTGGATCTGCCGATCCGTGAGCTGGTGCCCGGTGATCACATCGTGCTGTCGGCCGGTGACATGATTCCGGCCGACTGCCGCGTGCTGACCGCCAAGGACCTGTTCGTCGCGCAGGCCGCGATGACCGGTGAGTCGCTGCCGGTGGAGAAGTTCGCGCACCCGGGCGATGGCCTGGCCGGTCTGCTGGAGCAGCACAACCTGTTGTTCATGGGCACCAATGTGGTGTCCGGCACCGCCACCGCCGTGGTGCTGGCCACCGGCAACCGTACCTACTTCGGCACCCTGGCCCAGCGCAGCACCGCCACCGACCGCGCGCCGACCGCGTTCCAGGCCGGCGTCAACAGTGTCAGCTGGCTGCTGATCCGTTTCGCGCTGGTGATGGTGCCGTTCGTGCTGCTGATCAACGGCTGGACCAAGGGCGACTGGACCGAGGCGTTCCTGTTCGCGCTGTCGGTGGCGGTGGGCCTGACCCCGGAAATGCTGCCGATGATTGTCACCTCCACCCTGGCCAAGGGTGCGGTGCTGCTGTCGCGGCGCAAGGTGATCGTCAAGCGCCTGGACGCGATCCAGAACTTCGGCGCGATGGAAGTGCTGTGCACCGACAAGACCGGCACGCTCACCCAGGACAGGATCGCGCTGGAGCGCCACACCGATGTGTTCGGCCACGATTCGGAGGACGTGCTGAAGTTCGCCTACCTCAACAGCCACTTCCAGACCGGCCTGATCAACCTGCTCGACCGTGCGGTGCTGGAGCACGTGGAGTTGCAGAGCTCGCTGCGGCTGTCGCAGGACTACCAAAAGGTGGATGAGATTCCGTTCGACTTCGAGCGACGCCGCATGTCGGTGGTGGTGTCCGAGCGCGAGGACCACCACGAGCTGATCTGCAAGGGCGCGGTGGAAGAAATGCTGGCGGTATGCAGTACCGTTCGCGAGAACGGCCAGGACATGCCACTGGACGAGCACCGCCTGGCCCGCGTGCGGCAGACCACCGAGGAACTGAACGAACAGGGCCTGCGCGTGGTGGCGGTGGCAATGAAGGAAACCGCCGCTAGCCAGACCGTGTATTCGCAGGCCGACGAGTGCGGGCTGACCCTGGTCGGCTACGTGGCCTTCCTCGATCCGCCGAAGGAGTCGGCTGCGCAAGCGCTGCAGGCGCTGGCCGCGCATGGTGTGGAGGTGAAGGTATTCACTGGCGACAACGAGCTGGTGACCGCCCGCGTCTGTGCCCAGGTGGGGCTGGACGCGGACACCATCCTGACCGGCCCGCAGATCGAGCGCATGGATGACGGTGCGCTGTCACGGGCGCTGCACCACCACCGCGTGTTCGCCCGCCTGACCCCGCTGCACAAGGAGCGCCTGGTACGCCAGCTACGCGCACAGGGCAAGGTGGTCGGTTTCCTCGGCGACGGCATCAACGATGCACCGGCGCTGCGCGCGGCCGACATCGGCATCAGCGTGGACAGCGCGGTGGACATCGCCAAGGAGGCCGCCGACATCATCCTGCTGGAAAAGAACCTGATGGTGCTGGAGGAAGGTGTCATCCAGGGCCGGCGCACGTTCAACAACATGCTGAAGTACATCCGCATGACCGCCAGCTCCAACTTCGGCAACGTGTTCTCGGTGCTGGTGGCCTCGGCCTTCCTGCCATTCCTGCCGATGCTGCCACTGCAGCTGCTGGTGCAGAACCTGCTGTACGACATCTCGCAGATCGCCATTCCGTTCGACAACGTGGACGAGGAGCTGGTGCGCAAGCCGCTGAAGTGGAACCCGGCAGACATTGGGCGCTTCATGGTGTTCTTCGGACCGATCAGCTCGATCTTCGACCTGAGCTGCTTCGCGCTGATGTGGTACGTGTTCGATGCGCGCACACCGGCCGACCAGGGCCTGTTCCAGTCCGGCTGGTTCGTGGTCGGTCTGCTGACCCAGACCCTGATCGTGCACATGATCCGTACACCGAAGGTGCCGTTCCTGCAGAGCATCGCCGCGCCGCCGCTGCTGGTGATGACCGGCCTGATCATGGCCATCGGCGTGGCCCTGCCGATGAGCCCGCTGGCTGGCTACTTCAAGCTGCAGGCCCTGCCGACCGGCTACTGGCCGTTCCTGGTGGCGATCCTGTTCGGCTACGCGGTGCTGACCACCGTGCTGAAGAAGATCTACATCCGTCGTTACGGCTGGCAGTAAGCGCCCGCCGCCTGGTCCAGGGAGAAACACAATGGACATCAATCCGAACCTGCCGGCGTTCAACGCCGGCGCAACCCTGAGCTCGCTGATCAGCCTGTCGGTGGCGTTCGTGCTTGGCACCGTCATCGGCCTGGAGCGGCAGCTGCGCCAACGCACCGCCGGCCTGCGCACCAATACCCTGGTGGCGGTGGGTGCGGCAGTATTCGTGGACCTGGCCGTGCGCTTCCACGACCTGTACGGCGGCCCGCCGTCGCCACTGCACGTGGTGGCCTATGTGATCTCCGGTGTCGGCTTCCTCGGCGCCGGCGCGATCATGAAGGACGGCGCCCAGGTGTCTGGCCTCAATACCGCCGCCACCCTGTGGGGCTCGGCAGCGGTCGGTGCCTGTGCGGGCATCAAGCTGCTGCCGGAAGCGGTGATGGCGGCCGTGTTCGTGCTGGCCGCCAATACCCTGCTGCGCCCGGTAGTGAACCGCATCCAGCGGCAGCCACTGCCGGAAGCGTTCAGCGAAGCGACCTATGCGATCAACGTGGTCTGCCAGCGTGAGCAGCAGGCCGAGGTGCTGGACCAGCTGTTGCTGCTGCTTGAGCAGGCGCACTACCCGGTACGCGCGGTGGACCAGCGCCCATTCGGCGAACGCGACGTGGAGATCGAGGCGGTTCTGTATGCCACCACGGTGGATGCCGGTGAACTGGATGCGGTACTGGCCACGCTGGCGACCACCCCCGGCGTGCTGCAGGGGTTCTGGAACGCCAGCCTGGAGGAGTAGTGCCGGCCGCTGGCCGGCAACATCGTGCACAGCTTGGTAGGTGCCGACCTTGGTCGGCACAGACCCGGGTAGTGCCGGCCGCTGGCCGGCAACCTCATGATCTCCGGGACGATCCTGCAGCTGCCGGCCAGCGGCCGGCACTACCAGGCATCGCTTTGGTGGGTGCCCGCATCCACCCAAGGCGGCTTTGCTATCCTTTCCCCCCACGCCCGGGAGCCGTTCCGATGCCATCGCTGTCGCCCCGCCGCCCGCTGGTGCTGCTGGCCCTGATCATCGTGATGGCGGCGATCTTCCTGATCGACACCGTCACCGATTACGCGGTCGCCGCCGCCTGCTTCT
Source organism: Stenotrophomonas sp. 28608_Sma (assembly GCF_056486185.1). Classification (NCBI taxonomy): domain Bacteria; kingdom Pseudomonadati; phylum Pseudomonadota; class Gammaproteobacteria; order Lysobacterales; family Lysobacteraceae; genus Stenotrophomonas; species Stenotrophomonas sp. 28608_Sma. Next base: position 2,655,326 of record NZ_CM151308.1, read on the forward strand.
ACGCGGCGGTCATCCTCGCCGCAGCGCGCGTACTGAGCGCGCGCGGGCTCATCACCCTGGCCGTCGCCTGCATCGCACTCACCGGGCTGAGCTTCTTCCTCACCCGCTTCGGCACCTACCGCATCGGCCTGGTCAATTCGGTGATCGGCATGCTGGTGATCGGCATCACCACCTACCTGGCGTTGAAGATGGAAGCGGCCAAAGCCGCAGTGCAGGAGGCACAGGGCCGCCTGCTGCGAGTGGCGCGCGCGTCGACCGTGGGCGAGCTGACCACCTCCATCGCCCATGAAGTGAACCAGCCGCTGGCGGCGATCGCCAGCAGCGCCGAGGCCTGCCAACGCTGGCTGGCGCAGGACCCACCGAACGTGGACAAGGCACGGCAGACCGTGGCCCGCATCCTGGCCGATGCGCATCGCGCCGGTGACGTGATCGCCCGCATCCGCGGCCTGACCCAGGGTGCAGCACCGGAACGACGCGCGTTCGACCTGAACCAGGCGGTGGAGGAAATGCTGGCGCTGTCGCGCAGCGAGCTGGACCAGCACGGCGTGGCCGTGGCCCTGCTGCTCGATGCTGACCTGCCGCTGGTACAGGCTGATCGCGTGCAGGTGCAGCAGGTGATCGGCAACCTGATCCTCAATGCGGTGGACGCGATGGAAGCAGTGCCGCCTGCCGACCGCCGTCTGTCCCTGTTGACCCAACGCGACGGACAGCGGATCAGCCTCAGCGTGCGCGACCGCGGTATCGGCCTGCCAATCGACCATCCTGAGCGCGTGTTCGATGCGTTCTGGACCACCAAATCACACGGACTCGGGCTCGGTCTCAGCCTGAGCCGTTCGATGATCGAGGCCAACGACGGCAGGATCCGAGCCGAGCGCCCCAGCGGCGGAGGTGCCTGCTTTGTGTTTGACCTGCCCGTTGCCACGGAAGTCCCCCATGCGTAAGCCCGCTGCACCCGCTGCCGATCCAGCGCCCATCGTCTACGTGATCGACGACGATCCGTCGGTGCGCGCCGCGCTGGAAGACCTACTCGCCTCGATGGGCCTGCAGGTACGGGCCTTCGCCTCCACCCAGGCATTCCTCGAGCACGAACTGGAAGACGCACCGGCCTGCCTGGTGCTGGACGTGCGCATGCCCGGCCGGAGCGGGCTGGAGTTCCATCGCACGATGGGCAGCCACGGCCTGCAGCTGCCGGTGGTGTTCATTACCGGCCACGGCGACATCGCAATGGGCGTCAACGCGATCAAGGACGGTGCCATCGAGTTCCTGACCAAGCCGTTCCGTGACCAGGAGCTGCTGGATGCGATCCACAAGGGCATCGACATCGACCGCCAGCGCCGCAGTGACGGCGAGGCACTGGACGCCCTGCAGCAGCGCTGGAACACCCTCAACGCCGGCGAGCGCGAGGTGGTCGACGGCGTGGTGCGCGGCCGCCTCAACAAGCAGATCGCCGGCGACCTCGGGGTCAGCGAGATCACGGTGAAGGTGCGCCGCGCGCAGGTGATGCGCAAGATGGGCGCGCGTACGCTGGTCGACCTGGTGCGCATGTACGACCGCCTGCAGGCAGGTTCCCCATGAGCGTGCATGTCGCGCTGCTGCGAGCAGTCAATGTCGGCGGTACCGGCAAGCTGCCGATGGTTGAACTGGTGGCGATGTGCGAAGACGCCGGCTTCACCGACGTCCGCACCTATATCGCCAGCGGCAACGTGGTGTTCCGCAGCGGACTTGACGAAGCCGGCGTGCGGAAAGCCCTTGGCCAACGGCTGCAGGCCTATGCAGGAAAACCGGTGGGTGTGCTGGTGCGCTCGGCAGCCGAGATCGCGGCGGTTGCCGCCGGCAATCCGTTCCCACATGCCGCCGGCAATCGCGTGGTCGCGCTGTTCGTTGATGAGGTACTGCCCGCCGATCCCTTGACCGGGGTGACCGGCCTGCGCGATGAGCAGCTGGCGCTGGGTACCCGCGAGATCTTCGTCCACTATGGCGACGGCATGGTCGACTCACGCCTGCGGATTCCCTATGCCCAGCAAGGCACCGCCCGCAACCTCAACACGGTCGGCAAGCTTGCGGCAATGGCCGCCGCGCTCGGCCAGGCCACCTCAGGCGGTAGAGGGCGGCGGTAGAGTCGACTGTCAGTCGACTATCGCGCGCAGCGCGGGATTTTCCACAACCTTGTGGAAGAGCAGTCGACCAACATTCGACTCTACCCGGCAGAGGGCTGATCACGCCCGTTGCAGACGGTGCTTCAACCGCGTATCCATCAACCCCACCGCCAGCAGCACCGCGCTGGTCAACCAGCCAGCGGCCAGCAGATGGGTCTGCGGCAACACCACGCCCAGCACGCCCAGCGCCACCGCACCGATCAGATGCGAGTACGGTGCGCGCCCGTATACCACGCGCTTGTACAGCGCGCTGCCCAGCAGGTAGATCAACGGGCCGGCCACCAGCACCGTCGCATACACCGGCGTCACCGCAGCGTGCGGGTGGTCCATGACCAGGTCATTGCCCACCGCCGTAGCGATGATCCCGGCGATCAGCAACGCATGCACATAGTGGAAGTTGGCCCCCATCCGGCCCGGGTCTTCGGCATGGCTGATGGCCTCGGTGGCGTCGCGGCTGGAGATGCCGAAGTACAGCCACCACATGGCGATCGTGCCGGCGAACGTTGCCAGCACCGCCGACACCACCGCCCCACTCCACTGTTCGATCTCGCTGAGCACGCCACCGGTCGCCAGCAGCGTCTCGCCCAGTGCGACGATGACGAACAGCTGGCAGCGCTCGGCCAGGTGCCCGCCCTCGATAGTCCACTCGCGGGTGTGCGAACGGCCCAGCCCCGGGAACGCGAAGCCGAACATCGGCGAGACGTATTCGCACGCCACGGCCACCGCCCACAGCGCCAACCGCGTATTGCCCTCGGCTGCTGCACCTGCCAGCCAGAAGCAGGCCGACACGCTCACCCAGGCCAGCATGCGACGGAAGTTCGGTGCCAGTGGATGCGTGCGACCGACCTCCAGCAGCACGAAGGCGGTACGCCCGACCTGCATGGTGGCGTAGGCCCCGGCAAACACCCAGGCGCGGTCAGCGAACGCCTCGGGAATGGACGAGGACATCAACAAGGCCAGCAGCATGGTGGCAAACAGCAGGCCGCGGATGCGCGGTGCCTCCGGATCGAACCAGTTGCTGACCCAGCAGGCGTACTGCCAGCCCAGCCACACCGCAAACCACAGCACCAGGGTCTGCAGCACGCCGGCCAGATCCAGGTGATGCAGCAGGTGGTGGCTGAGCTGGGTGACCGCGAACACGTAGACCAGGTCGAAGAACAGCTCTTCGTAGGTCACGCGCGCATGGTGGCCGTCGCGCTGGCGCAGGGCCGGCAATCGCAGTCGTGTACTCATGGCTTTCCTTCAGCGCGCCAGGCGCCAGTAGAGCAGACCGGCCAGCAGGGCCGGCACCGCGAACACCAGCAGCAGGATCGGCAGTTCTTCGCGCATCCCGTAGCCGGCCTTGCTGACGCCTACCCACAGGTTGGCCACCGTCACCAGCAGCCAGGTGGCAATGAACGCGATCAGGGCCGTGGGCAGCTGTGAGGTGCCCACGCTCCACAGCCGCCCGAACAGCAGGAACACCCCAAGCAGCACGACGCCACCCACCATCACCAGAAGCACATGCATGGTCCACCTCCTTGAGCCTGCAGGCAGGCTAGCCGTGGGCGATTCTGCGCTCCAGCCGATGATCGTGGATTCACTTTCCAGGCGCGGCGAACAATCGCCCTGACGATCGCGGCATGGCAAACGAGAACAGTTCCCATTAGTATTGCGTCATTGCGCAGGGATGACCTCCCGGCACCCGCCTTTCACCCTTGCTGCCCGTCCGGATGTCCCAGCCGACACTTCCCCGCCCACCTGCGCTGCCGCTGGTGACCTCGCTGGTGCGCCACTACGAGGAACTGGTGGACTACCTGCATCGCCGGTTCCGCTCGCCCGGGCTGGCCCGCGAAGTGGTGCACGATGTCTGTGTGCGCCTGCTGGAACGCCCGGCCGTGCATGACGCCCGCCAACCGATCGCGCTGCTGCGCAGGATCGCCCACGATGCGGCGGTCGACCGCTGCCGCGCCGAGGATCTGCGCCGGCACTGGGTGGAGCCCCGCGCAGAGCTTCCCGAAGGCGCCTGCGAGCGCCCCGGACCCGAGCGCCAGGCGCAGGGCCAGCAGGCGCTGCAGCGGCTGACCGCCAGCATCGAGCGCATGCCCTGCCGTCGGCAGCAGGTGTTCATCCTGCACAAGATCCACGAGCTGCCCCAGGCCGAGGTGGCGCAGCGGATGGGCATCGGCCTGAAGGCAGTGGAACGTCATCTGCGCCTGGCCATGGCCGACTGCCGGCTGCACGGTGCGCTGCGGTGAGCCCTGCATCGCCCGATCCGGCACCGCCGTCGGCGCCCGCCGAACCGTCCGCCGAGGACATGCTCGACCAACACCGGGAGGCACTGAAGGAGCGTTTCCCGTTGCCAGGCCCGGAGCAGTTGCAGCGGCGGCGCGGCGGATCTGGCGCGAAACGGGTACTGCCGGTGCTGTTGCTGGCGGCTGCCGCGCTGCTGCTGGCCGACCCGGCCTGGCAGGTGCGTGACTACCAGACCGCCGTTGGCGAGCGCCGCGACATCGAGCTGCCGGACGGCAGCCGCGTGCTGCTCGACGCGGGAACCCACCTGCAGGTCCGTCGCCATCTGCGTTCGCGGCAGGTGCTGCTGGCGCAGGGCCATGCGCGCTTCGAGGTGCAGCATTCGGCGTGGCGCCGCTTCCAGGTCGATGCCGGGCCGGTACAGGTACGCAACTACGGCACGGTGTTCGATGTTGACCGCCAGGGCGATCTCAGCGAAGTCACGCTGTGGCGTGGCGAGGTCGGTGTCAGCGTGGATGGCGGCGGCACCGAGCAGCGGCTGAAGCCGGGGCAGCGCCTGCTGGCCCAGCCGGGGTCGCTGTCTCCGCCGGAAGCCGTGGATCCGGACCGGGCCGACTGGACCACCGGCCGGCTGCAGTTCGACCGCATGCCACTGAGCGAGGTGCTGCGCATCCTGCAGCGCTATCACGACCGTCCGATCGTGCTGGACGACCCGGCACTGGGTCCGCTGCAGGTGTCGGGCGTGTTCGATGCCGATCGTGCCGAGACGGCGGTCGCGCTGCTGCCGGAGATCCTGCCGGTCCAGGTGCATACCGCCGCCGACGGCAGCCTGCATCTGCGCGCCCGCGATTGATTGCCACGCCGAGGGTGGGTTGCGCGCCGTCCCATCCGGCAAGTGCTTGAACCCTTCCGAAGGACCCCCGCATGACCCGCCCTGTTCCGCCCGCCGCACTGCGCCGGCTGGCCCCCACCCTGCTCGCTGCCTGCCTGTGTGCGGCGCTGCCCGCCACCGCGCAGACCGCTGCGTCCGCACCCGTCGAACTGCACCTGCCGGCCGGCCCGCTGCAAACTTCGCTCAACTCGCTGGCGCGGCAGAGTGGCATCCAGCTGCTGTTCGCGGCCGACAGCGTGAGCGGCCGCAACGCGCCCGCCCTCGACGGCCGCTACACCCCGCACGACGCCCTGCAGCGCCTGCTGGCCGGGCAAGGCCTGGCGATGCAGGAGCGCTCGCCGGGGGTGTTCGTGGTGAGTGCCACGCCAGCATCCCCCAAGCCCCGCGCTCCGGCCCGGGCCGCGTCATCGGCAGCGTCCCAGGCCACGACCACTTCGCTGGCCCGGGTCACGGTATCGGCCTCGACCGCGCGCATGCCGCAGGGCGAGACCGCGATGCCCAACACAATCACCGTGCTGACCCGCGAGGACATTGCGCAGCAGCTGGCGCTGGGCTCGGATGTCTCGCGCGTGCTGTCGGCGCAGATCCCGGCATTTGCCCCGGCGCGCGAGAAGATGTCCAACTACGGCGAAACCATGCGCGGCCGCGGCATCCTGTACATGGTCGACGGCGTGCCGCAGTCGACGCCGCTGCGCGATGGCTCACGTGATTCGCACACCATCGATCCGGCCATGATCGAACGCATCGAGGTCATCCACGGCGCCAACGCGCTGCAAGGCATCGGCGGTACCGGTGGCATCGTCAACATCATCACCCGCAGCGCGCCCAGCGAGCCCGGCGCCTTCCTGCTCGACACCAACGTCAGCTACAGCTCGGCCCTGCCCAGCCGCCGTGATGACAACGGCCAGCGCGGCTCGGCACTGGTCGGCGTGCGCGGCGAGCAGTTCGATCTGGTGGCCGGCCTGGCGTATGAGAAGCAAGGCCTTTACCACGACGGCGAGGGCCGTTCGATCGGTACCAACGCGCAGGGCGAACTGATGGATTCGACCTCGTCGAACGTGTTCGCCAAGCTGGGCTGGAACATTGCCGAGGGCCACCGCCTGCAGCTGATGGCCAACCGCTACGAGCTGCGCGGGCTGGACAACTACCTGGCGGTGAACGGTGATTACCGCACCGGCCGCCCGACCATTTCGGTGCCCGGCGATACCCCGCTGGAGCCGCCGATGAACCGCTCGCGTTCGTTGACGCTGGACTACAGCGCCGCCGATCTGCTCGGTGGCCGCTTCCAGGCGCAGGCCTTCGCGGTGGACTTCGAAGGCCGCTATGGCGCCAGCCAGTGGGATCCGTGGGGCAACACCGGCGCCAACGCCGCCTGGGACCAGACCCAGAACGAATCGGACAAGCGCGGCTTCAAGCTGACCCAGAGCTGGGCCCGCATCGCCGACACCACGCTGGACGTGACCCTGGGCCTGGACGGCCTGCGCGACCGCACCCACCAGGTGCTGCTGGCCAGCGGCATGAACTGGGTGCCGCAGACCACCTACCAGAGCCTGTCGCCGCTGCTGCAGCTGCACTGGTGGCCAACCGACCACCTGATGCTGTCCGGCGGCCTGCGCTACGAAAAGGGCGAGCTGGAAGTAGGCGACTACACCACCCTGCCCCGCTACGGCGCACGCAAGGTGGCTGGCGGCAAGCCGACCATGAGCGAGACCCTGCCCAACTTCGGCGCGGTCTGGTACATCAACGATCGTCTCAATGCCTACGCCTCGTATTCGGAAGGCTACACCGTGGCCGACGTCGGTCGCGTACTGCGCGCGATCAACCGCGACGGCCAGCGCGTTGACAATCTGATTGACCTGTCACCGGTGGTGTCGGACAACCGCGAGATCGGCCTGGAGTACGACGATGGTCGTTTCAGCGGTGACATCGCCTACTACACCTCCGAATCCAAGCTGGGCTCGGTGCTGATCTACGATCCGGGCATCGACGCCTATGCGGTGCAGCGCCAGGCCACCCGCGTGGAGGGCTTCGAAAGCAACCTGCGCCTGCGCCTGGGCGACAGCCGGCTGGGCCTGGGTTATGCACGCGCCAACGGCCGCTACGATGCCGACGTCGACGGCCGCCTCGACAGCGACCTGGCCGGTGTCAACATCGCGCCGAACCGGCTGACCGCGTTCTGGGAACAGAGCTGGACGCCGCAGCTGAGCACCCGCCTGCAGGCCAGCCATGCCTTCGACCGCGACTTCGACCTGCGTGGCGCGCGGGTGGCGGAGTTCGAGGGTTACACCACGGTGGGCCTGGTCGCACGCTACACGCTGGACAAGCACGCCTTCACGCTGGGCGTGCAGAACCTGGCGAACAAGCAGTACATCAGCTACTACTCGCAGACCACGCCGTCGAACCCGAGCTATTTCTCGGGCCGTGGCCGGGCGGTGACGCTGGGGTGGCAGTACCGGTACTGATCCATGGCGCCCTTATGGGAGCCATGAAATCTATGCGCGACGCGATGAAGGAGGCCCATGCTAGTTTCTGGGCCTCCTTCAAACGGACGTGAACCATGCGTTTTTCCCCGCTCGCCTTCGCCCTGGTCACTGCTCTCCCGATCGCGCACGCCAGTGGCGCCGAGACACCACTGCCGCAGCTGCGGGCCTACACCGTGGATGCTTCCTGGCTGCAGCCGATGGCACCGCTGCAGATTGCTGACCACACCTGGCAGATCGGCACCGAGAACCTGACCGCATTGCTGGTGCAGACCTCCGAGGGCGCCGTGCTGCTGGACGGTGGCATGCCACAGATGGCCGGCCACCTGCTGGACAACATGAAGGCGCGCGGCGTGGCCCCGCAGGACCTGCGGCTGATCCTGCTCAGCCATGCGCATGCCGACCATGCGGGCCCAGTGGCGGAGCTGAAGCGCCGTACGGGCGCCAAAGTAGCGGCCAACGCCGAATCGGCGGTGCTGCTGGCGCGCGGTGGCAGCGACGATCTGCACTTCGGCGATGGCATCACCTACCCGCCTGCCAGTGCAGACCGCATCGTGATGGATGGCGAGGTGGTCGAGGTGGGCGGCATCGAATTCACAGCGCACTTCATGCCCGGGCACACCCCGGGCAGCACCGCGTGGACCTGGAGCGATACCCGCGAGGGCAAGCCGGTGCGCATCGCCTATGCCGACAGCCTGAGTGCACCGGGCTACCAGCTGCAGGGCAATGCGCGCTATCCGCGCCTGGTCGATGACTACAAACGCAGCTTCGCGACGGTGCGGGCGTTGCCCTGTGACGTGTTGCTGACCCCGCATCCGGGTGCCAGCAACTGGGACTACGCCTCCGGCAGCAAGGCCAGCGCCAAGGCACTGACCTGCAAGGCCTACGCGGATGCGGCCGAACAGAAGTTCGACGCACAGCTGGCCAAGGAAACAGCCCGCGCCCGCTGATTCTGTAGAGTCGAGCTTGCTCGACTGAAGCAGAGCAGTCGAGCACGGCTCGACTCTACAAAGAGCACGCCGAGGGTGGGCTCGGCTCTCCGAAGGGTGCCGGTCAGGACGACCGGCACCGCCGCCTGTCAGCCGCCCTGGCCGTGCTGCGCGAACGGCTCGGTGGTGCCATCGTTGCGCACCAGTTCAACGGTGTACGGCTGCACGTAGCCGTCCGGCATTTCCATGCCCGGCGAGCCGGCCGGCATGCCCGGCAACACCAGGCCGCGCGCGGCCGGCCGCTCCGCCAGCAGTCGCTTGATGTCTTCGGCCGGGATATGGCCTTCAACCACGTAGCCACCGATCTCGGCGGTGTGGCAGGAGGCCTTGCCGACCGGCACACCCAGCCGGACCTTGATCGGGTTCATGTCATCGGTATTGCGTACATCCACCTGGAAGCCTTCGGCCTTCAGGTGGTCGACCCAGATGCCGCAGCAGCCGCAGCTTGCGGTCTTGTGCACGATGGCGATGGGCAGTGCCGGATCCACCTGCGACGGGCTGGCCTTGATCGGTGCCGCCGGGGCTTGGCTGGCAACCGGTGCGGCAGGCGATTCTTCAGCTGCACGTGCGCAGGCGGTGCTGGCCAGCACGGTGCCCAGCAGCAGGCCGAGGGAGAGAGAACGGTTCATGGTGTTGATTCCTTTGCAGATGCGGGCAACGCGGCCCGCTGCCTGCGCATCGAAGGCACAGGCAGAGTCGAGAATGAGTCGAGCAGCTACGGCAGGCGCTTGAGGCCTGCAGGGAATCACACGATGGGAGGCCGTAGCGGATCCGGCAACGGCGGCGGTGCTCGTTGCTGGGCGCTGGCTGGCAAAGGCGCCTCACGCCAGGGTGACGCTGGCGTTCCGCTCAGGGTGGCCAGCATGCCGAGGCTGGCCGGCGGGCATTCGCACTCATTGCTCTGGCAGACCGTTGATGCTGCCTCGTCGCAGCATCCGGCCATGGCCGCCGAATGCGGTGCGGCGCAATGGTCCGCGCTGGACTGCGCGGCGTACGAGGATGAGGCAACCGCAAGCGCCGGTGCGTTCAGCACCAGGGCAAGGAGGAGCATCCATCGCAGCAGCAGGCCAGGCAGGTTCACCGGACGATGATAGCCGATGCGCGGGTCACGCAATCGCCGCCACCATTGCGCTCATCCGCACCGGGATCGACTTGGCCGCTGGGGTACCGCTGACCCGGTCGTAGTAGTCCAGCGGCAGCAGCGGGTTCAACTCGGGGTAGTAACCGGCCAGGGCGCCGCGCGGCATCGGGTAGTCCAGTACGGTCAGGCCCTCGATGCGCCGCTGCACGCCATCACCGCTGATGGTCTCCAGGCTGACCAGCGCCTCCTTCTCCAGCCCGCGCGCCAGCCGGTCCTCGATGTTCATGAACAGCACCATGCGATCGTTGTACACGCCGCGGTAGCGGTCGTTGTAGCTGTAGATGGTGGTGTTGTACTGATCGTGCGAGCGCACCGTGGCCAACCGCAGCATCCCGGGATCGTCCACCGGCGCGTCCACGTCCAGGCCTGGCATCACCAGGATGTTGGCCTTGCCGTTGGGCGTGGGCCACACCCGGCGGCGCGGCGGAATGTCCAGGTGGAAGCCGTGCGGCTGCTGGATCCGCTCGTTGAAGCCGGTGTAGATCTCCGGATACACCGCCGCAATCAGCTCGCGGATGGATGCGTAGTCATGCATGCACCCCGCCCAGTCGACCTTGCTGTGCGGCAATGTTGCCAGCGCCATGCGACAGACGATCTCGACCTCCGGGAGCACGTCCGTGCTGACCGGCTCGAGCACGCCGCGCGAAGCGGTCACGTTCGACATCGCGTCTTCGATAGTGACGAACTGCTCGCCGGCAGGCGTAACGATGCGCTCCGAACGCGCGACCACCGGCAGGATCAAGGCATCGCGGCCGTGCACCAGATGACCGCGATTGAGCTTGGTGGCGATGCCCACCGTCAGCTCCAGGCCACGCATGGCCTCGTACGCGCGCGGCGTATCGGGCACGGCGTGGATGAAGTTGCCGCCCATACCGATGAACACCTTGGCGCTGCCGTCCAGCATCGCCTCGATCGATTCGACCACGTGATGACCGTGCTCGCGCGGCGGATCGAAGCCGAACACCTGCTGCACGCGTTCCAGATAGGCCGGCTTGGGCTTCTCGTCGATGCCGACGGTACGATCGCCCTGCACGTTGGAATGGCCACGGATCGGCCCGATGCCGGCACCGGGCTTGCCGAAGTTGCCACGCAGCAACAGCAGGTTGGCCACCTGCTGCAGCAGGGTCGAACCATACTGATGCTGGGTCAGGCCCATGCCATAGCAGATCACCGTGGCCTTGGAGCGGATGTAGATCTCGGCGCAGCGGCGGATCTGCGCCTGGGTGATGCCGGAAACCTGCACGATCTCGTTCCAGTCCTGTGCCATCACGTCCGCGCGCAGTGCGTCCAGGCCTACCGTGTGCTCGGCCAGGAAATCGTGGTCAAGCACGCGCTCACCCTGCGCCTCGCGTTCGAACATCACCTTCATCATGCCCTTGATCAGGGCCAGGTCGCCGCCGATGCGGATGTGCACGAACTCGCTGGTGATCTCGGTCGAACCGAACGTGGCCATCTGCACCACATCCTGCGGCTCGGCGAAACGGATCAGCGCGCGCTCGGGCATCGGGTTGACCGCCACGATCGGGATGCCGCGTTTGCGCGCCTCGACCAGGTTGCTCATCATCCGCGGCGAATTGGTGCCGGTGTTCTGGCCGATCACGAAGATCGCCTCGGCGTGCTCGAAATCCTGCAGCACGATGGTGCCCTTGCCCACACCGATGGCCGGCGGCAGGCCGCGGCTGGTCGGCTCGTGGCACATGTTCGAGCAGTCCGGGAAATTGTTGGTGCCGAACTCGCGCACGAAGATCGAGTACAGGAACGCGGCTTCGTTGGGTGTACGGCCGGAGGTGTAGAACTCGGCCTGGTGCGGGCTGTCCAGCGCCTGCAGATGATGGCCGATCAAGGCAAACGCCTCGTCCCAGCTGCACGGCACGTAATGATCGGTGGACGCGTCGTAGCGCATCGGCTCGGTCAGCCGGCCCTGCATCTCCAGCCAGTAGTCGGTCTGCGCCATCAGCTCGGTGACCGTGTGCTGGGCGAACAGCTCGCGGCCAGCACGGAACTGGGTGGCTTCCCAGGCCAGTGCCTTGGCGCCGTTCTCGCAGAATTCCAGTTTCCTGCGCTCGTCGGCATCGGGGAACGCACAGCTGGGGCACTTGAAGCCACCGGGCTGGTTCATCGCCAGCAGCGCCTTCGAGCCCTTGCCGATCACGCTCTGCTGCAACAGCACCTTGGCCGTGGCACCGGCGGCACCCCAGCCACCGGCCGGCTGGTTGTAGGGCTTGTAGCGCGGTGGCTTCTGCTCGGACATGTTCGGGAACCTGGCGGGAGGAACACAACAATCAACGGCGCGGGATGGGCGGGATGCGGCGTCTGCAGCGCGGCCAGCCCCGCAGTCAAGCACGGACAAGGCCGCTTCGCCAGAGGCATATGCTGTTTTCAGCGCAGCCTGCCATGACAACGGTTACACCCGCGTCAGCGCCCGGCCACTGCGCTATTCTCGAAGCCGTGGGTGGTCCACCACCTGCGTATTTCCCTTGCCCGGACGCGCTGCATGCCTGACTCGACCCCGCCGCACTCCCCGCCTGCCGGCACGGCCCAGCGTCCGTTGCAGCGCTGGCGCAGCGAGGGGCACCAGCAGCAGGTCGACGTGGTGGCCGAGGAAGTGCCGGTTGCACTGCGCTACAACGGCGCCGCCTTCGCGGTGATGATGGCCACGCCCTGCGACCTGGAAGACTTCGCGCTGGGTTTCTCGCTCAGCGAGGGGCTGATCAATACGCCCTCGCAACTGCTGTCGATCGAGGTGCGCCCGCAGCTGGAGGGCATCGAACTGCAGATGACCGTTTCCGAAGACGCACCCGGTGCCGATCTGGATCCGGCCAATGGCCGCCTGCTGCCCGGTCGCGGTGGCTGCGGACTGTGCGGCACGCGCCAGCTGGAGGATGTGCTGCGCCCGCTGCCGCAGATCCGCGAGCGCCGCACCTATCCTCATGCCGCGTTGCAGCGGGCGCTGGCCACGCTGGCGCAGCATCAGCCGATGAATGCGGTGAGTGGATCGACGCACGCCGCGGCCTGGGCCGATGCCAGCGGGCGGATTGGCTGGGTGCGCGAGGATGTGGGCCGTCACAATGCGTTGGACAAACTGATCGGCGCCCTCCATCACAACGAGCACGCCATCGACGGTGGGTTGCTGGTGATTTCCAGCCGCGCCAGCTATGAGATGGTCAGCAAGGCGATACGTGCGGGTGCCAGCGTGCTGGCAGCGGTGTCTGCGCCGACCGCCCTGGCGATCGACCTGGCCCGCAGTGCCGGACTGTGCCTGGTCGGATTCGCGCGGGAGAGCGGGTTCAATGTGTATACCCATCCCGAACGGCTGCAGGCGGACGACAGCCACGATAACTGAGAACGGCCGGGAGCAAGACGCCCCCGGCCTGATGGACCTCAGCGCAGCGCCACCTTGGGGAAGTCCACCGGCACGTCGAACGCCACGTTGACGTAGTTGGTGAACAGGTTGAGCGCCACATGGGCGAGGATCTCGACGATCTGCTCGTCATCGAAGCCGGCTGCGCGCAACGCCTGCACATCACTGTCGGCGATCTGCGCACGTTGCTCGACCACCTTCAGCGCGAAGTCGAGCGCCGCCGAAGTGGCCGGATCGCTGGACTGGCCGATCTGCGCGGCAGCCATCTGCTCGCTGCTGGCGCCGGCCTTGCGACCCAGCGCCGTGTGCGCGGCCAGGCAGTATTCGCAGGCATTGCGGTTGGCGATGGCGACGGCGATCTGCTCGCCCAGCAGCGGCGACAGGCGACCGCCGCCCAGTGCGCCGAACGAGCCCCACATGCTCTGCAGGGCGGCCGGCGAATTGGCCACCGCGCGGAACATGGCCGGGGTGGCACCGAAGGCGGCGTGGACCTGGCCCAGCAGGGCCTGGCGGTCGGCGGTGGTGTTGGCGGCATCGATCAGGGGGACACGGGACATGGTGGATCTCCTTGGGAAAGCGCCCGGGATTGGACGACCCGCTCATCCTAGGTAGACTCGACGGACTTATTGACCGTAATAATCCACAAATGTTGTCCATTCGTCCATGCGCATACCCACCGACACCTCCGCACCCGACCGCCTGTCCTCCCTTCTGGAACGCTTCCGCGTGCAGGCCGCGCTGTTCCACAGCGGTCCGCTGTGCGGGCGCCATGTCTTCGAGCCGCAGCCCGGTCGTGCGTTCCTGCACATCCTGCGCCAGGGTGAGATGGAGGTCCGCCATCCCGATGGCGATACCGCGCTGCCTCGGTTGAAGATCGACACCCCGAGCCTGCTGCTGTACCCGCAGCCACTGCACCACGTGTTCTTCAATGCGCCGCTGGATGGCCCCGACTTCACCTGCGCCACGCTCGACTTCGATGGTGGCGCGCGCAACCCTATCGTGCAGTCGCTACCGCCGGTGATGGTGGTGCCGCTGGCCGCGATCAGCGAACTGGACGACACCTTGCATCTGCTGTTCACCGAGGCCGACCGCCAACGCTGCGGTTCGCGGCTGCTGACCAACCGGCTGTTCGAGGTGGCGCTGATCCAGATCCTGCGCTGGGTGGTCGATCATCCCGATGCGGCCGGGGTCAGCCACGGGCTGATGCGCGGGCTGTCCGATGCGCGGCTGGCCCGTACGCTGGTGGCGATGCACCAGGCGCCACAGGACGAGTGGACGCTGCCGCGCATGGCTGCCACCGCTGGCATGTCGCGCAGCGCGTTCGCAGCGGTGTTCAAGGAGGTGATGCAGGCGACGCCGGCCAGTTATCTGCTGGATTGGCGGCTGAGCCTGGCCTGCGCGCAGTTGCGGGCGGGCGTGGCGGTCAAGCAGGTGGCGATCGAGGTGGGGTTTGCCGATACCGCATCGTTGTCGAAGGCGTTCCGCAAGCGGTTGGGGGCTTCGCCCAGGGCGTGGTTGGCGGCGACCGCAGCACAGGCTGGGTAAATGGAGAGGGGTAGAGTCGACCGCTGGTCGACTATCGCGCGAAGCGCGGGATTTTCGTGAGCAGCCGACCAGCGGTCGGCTCTACCAAGAGCGGCGTCCCCGCGTCGGTCGACGGCTCAGCTGGACGTCCCATCAGACTTCGCCAGCAGCCCGGCGATACGCTCCGCCACCTGGCCGCGCACGCTTTCATCCAGCTGCCCTTCGTACATCGCCTCGTAGATCCACAGGCCATCGGCGGCCAGCCGCGCCACGAAGTTGTCGAGCGCAGCCGGGTCATTCTGTCCGGCCGACGGCGGCAACGGTGCCCAGCGCCGCACAGCCGGTCCCCACGGACGCTCGTCGGCGTCCGGGTCGGCCGATTCGAGCATGAACATCAGCTCGGCGCGGGTGGCGCTCTGCGCCGACACGCGCACGAAGGTCTGGTAGCGCTCCAGCGCCGATGCTTCCTCCGCACGCTTGCCCAGCAGCGTTTCCATCGACGTCTCCCAGGCCTGCACCAGATGCTCGTCGATGCCGCGCAGCAGCGCCTCGCGCGACGGGAAGTGGTACAGCAGGCCGCCGCGGGTCAGCTTGGCCTCGGCCGCCACCGACTCGAAGGTCACCGCGCGCACGCCGTCACGATTGATCACGTTGACGGCGGCGTCGAGGATGCGGTCGCGCTTGCTGGTTCTCATCGCGTCATTTTACGCGATCGGCCGCACCCTCGCGGCCACCGACGCGCCCCCGCAGCAGGCGCGCGATGATCGCCGCGCCCACTGCCAGCACCACCGTGATCACCAGCAGCACGATCTGGTAGCCGCGGTCATACGCGGCCGCAGCCAGCGCGAACCACTTGCCCTGCCCGCTTTCGCGTGCGGCATGCAGCGCCTGCGTGAAGCCATCTCGGGCAAGCTCGGGCATGTCGGCCGAGACCGGCAGGAAGGCACCGTACATTGCCGCGCTCAGGCTGCCCAGCATCGCCACCGCCAGCAGGCCACCGAATTCGTAGGACACCTCTTCCACCGACGAGGCCATGCCCGCGCGGTGCGCCGGTACGTTGTTGAGGATGGCAGTGGACGCCACCGAGATGGCCGAGCCCATGCCGAAACCGGTGATCGCCATGCCGGCCACCACCCAGCCGAGGCCGTGCGGGAAGCCGAACGCCACAACACCGACACCCACGGCGCCAGCCGCCAGGCCGCCGCAGATCAGCGGACGCAGGCCCACGCGGTGCAGGATGCTGCCGCCCAGCAGTGCACTCGGCAGGCTGCCCAGCGCCGCCACCGATACCAGCAGGCCTGCCTGCAGCGGTGTGAAGCCCGCCACCAGCTGGAAACGCTGGGTGGTAACCAGCTGCAGGCCGGCCATCGCGAACAGGGTGAACACCGCCGACAGCGTGCCGGCCAGGAACGCCGGATTGCGGAAGATCGCGAAGTCCAGCAACGGGTACGGCAACTGCTGCTGGCGACGTGCGAACGCCGCGCCGCTGATGACGGCCAGCAGCAGCGCACCGGCACCCAGCGCATACGACGGCGGCGTAGCGATCAGCGACTTGATCGCCAGCACCAGGCCGGACAGCGCGGCCAGCGCCAGCAGCGAGGACACCATGTCCCAGGGGCGCGACGTGTCGCGCTGGCCCTCCGGCGCCAGCAGCAGCGTGGCCACGAATGCGACCACCACCACCGGCACGTTGATCAGGAACACCGAGCCCCACCAGAAGTGCTGCAGCAGCCAGCCGCCGATGATCGGACCCAGCGCTGCACCGACGATGGCCACCGAGCCCCAGATCGCGATGGCGATGTTGCGCTCGCGCTCTTCGTGGAAGCTCAGGCCGATCAACGCCAACGTGGCCGGCATCATCGCGGCCGCGCCGATCGCCAGGAACGCGCGCGCGGCAATCAGCTGCGCCGCTGTACCAGCGAACGCCGCTGCCAGCGAGGCGATGCCGAACACCACCAGGCCGATCAGGAACATGCGACGGTGGCCGATGCGGTCGCCCAGCGTACCCGCGCCCAGCAGCAGGCCGGCCATCACCAGCGGATAAGCGTTGATGATCCACAGTGCCTGGCCGGCACTGGCCGAGAGTTCCTCGGTCAGGGTGGGCAGTGCGGTGTAGAGCACGGAGTTGTCGAGCGTAACCAGCAGCAGGCCGGCGGCGACGGTGAACAACAGCGCCCAGCGACGGGCACGCGACAGGGCCGGAGCACCGGCCAGGGGCTGGGACAAAGCCATGGGAGAACCTGGTGGGGGCGGAGTACGGCCATAACTATACAGGATGTCCTGTATAGTTATCAGGACAACGCCGCCGGTTCAGATTGGGGCCCGGGCAATGTTCATGTTGCAGTGCCCGTATGCCGGGTCGTGGCCGGTGTCAGGAATCATCACCGGCAGTCTTCCGGCAGCGCGGCAATCGCCGACACCACCGCACCCTGCATGCCCTGCCCCACGGCCATGTCCAGTTCCCCGCCCGTTCCCCCATGCTGGCGCCGCAGTTCGTCCTCGCACAGCCCGCGTACCCGCGCACGCGCATTGGCGCGCAGGCTGCTGCATCGCCAATCGGTGCCACCCAGCGGCAACACCGAATACACCACGCTATTGCAGGCGTTACCGGCCCGCTGCTGCAGCGACAGGCCGCCGAAATCACGCGGTTCGCTGCTGCGCTGCGGATCGAAATAGCTGTCCGGGAAGGTGCGCGCGTACTGTTCGATGTCCACCTGCATGCTGCGCCCGCCGGCCAACGGCATCTGCAGCGGCTGGCCACACGGCGTCGCGTCCGCCCGATGCTGGATGTACTGGTAGATCGGCCGGTCCAGTGATGGATCCTGCTGGGTCACCGCACTGACCGCCGCCAGCACCGGCAGCGATGCACGATTGGCCATGCGCGCCAGCAGTCCCGCCTGCGCCGGCTGGCAGCGGTCGCGCAAGGTCGCCGCAAGCAGGAACAGCACGTCGTTGCGAAAAGCGTGGTCTTCGCCGAGGCGTTGTTCGATGCGCTGGCTGGCATCGGTCGCGGGTGCCGGGAAGGCGATCGCCGGTGGCTCGGTCACGTCGACGCGCAGGTGCCACCACACCAGCAACACCACGCTGGTGACCAACACGCCCGCAACGATGATCCAACGCGTGCGCATCAATCGTGGATCGCCGTCAGTGTCGCCGCAGCCGCGTCGTAGGACGCGCTGGCGATATCCGCATCGAAGCGCTTGACCTGCAGGCGGCCGGCAAGCCGGTACGGGTCCCACAGGTCTCCCAGTGCGATCGGCGTGGCCAGGGTCACATGGATGATCTGGTTCGGTGGCGGTGGCGGCACATGGATGCAGGCCCCGTAGAACGGCACGAACAACAGTTCCTCGACCAGTCCCGCGTCGTTGGTGCCCAGCGGCACCACGTAGCCATCCAGATCCACCGCGCGACCGTCGACAGCGTCGACCACGCGCGAAGAGCCGAACTGCTTGGCGCGATCCGGGCTGGAATGGTCGATCTCCTGTCCCGGTGGCGTGCCCGAGCCGGTGTCGTCGATCAGCCCGCCCACCCCGTCCATGCCATTGCGTGACAGGCCGATCTGCGGCGGCGGGCGCTGGTAGGTCACTTCGTCGGGCCGCAGTGCATCCCAACGGTCGATGGGCGCCTCGGTCGTGGCCGGCTGCGCCGCTGCCGGTGCTGCCGGTGCTGCCGGTGCTGCGGCGACGGTGGTGGCGCCCCCACCCGCCTGCGTACACCCCAGCAAGCCCAGGCAACACGCCAGTCCGATCAGGACGCTACGGTTCATACGGCCTCAGCTGCGCATCGCGCATGGTGTAGGCGGAGCCGGCCAGATCATCGTCCAGCCGTTCGGCGCGCAGGGTACCGGCCAGGAAGAACGGCGAATACATGTCCGGCATCTCGATCGGGCGCGGCAGCACCACGTGCACGATCTGGTTCGGCGGTGGCGGCGGCACATGGATGCAGGCGCCGTAGTACGGCACGAACAGGAATTCGGTCAGCCGCCCGTCCTCCGCGTTGGCCAGCGGCACCACATAACCCGGCAAGCGCACCGGCCGCTGCAATACGGTGTCCACGGTGCGGAACGTACCGAACTGCGGCATGCGCCGGTTGCCGTTGTGCTCCACCTCCGGGCCCTCGCCGCGTTCCAGCGCGGCCAGCTCGTCCCTGGGCATCATCTGCAGCCAGTCCAGCTCCTGTTCCTCGGCAGCTGCCGGGGCATCGCGATCGATCACCGGCGACGGTGTCAGCGCCTGCACGCCGGTATCGACCGGGCGTTCGCAGGCGGTCAGCACGAGCAAGATTGGCAACAGCGGCAACCAGCGCATGCTCAGCCCCCGGGTGACAGGCCATCGGCCAGCGTGCGCCGATAGGCCAGCAGCGCCGGTACCAGGCCGGCCACCGCGCTGATCGCCAGCACACCTGCGACCCACGCCAGTTCGCGGCCATCCGGCCAGATGTGGGTGATCGACAGGCCAAAGTTGGCCAGCGCCCAGCCACGCCCGGCCAGGCTGGCCACCACCAGTGCGGCCAGTGCGAGCACGCAGGCAAGCGCGCTGGTCGCAACCGCCTCCACCACCAACAGGCTGGCGATATAGCCCGGGCGTGCACCGATGGCACGCAGCACCGCCATCTCGCGCCGGCGCTCCTGCAGGGTCGAGACCAGCAGCGCCACCAGCGAGACCATGCCCAGCAGCACCACCATCGCGCTGATCAGCTGCAGTGCCCGCTCGGCGGTGCCCAGTGACTGCCACAGCTGCTGCAACGTCACGCCAGGCAGGATCGCCAGCATCGCCTCGTCCGGGTACTCGTTGATCCTGCGCTGTACCGAGAACGTGGCGATGCGCGAATTCAGGCCGAGCATGAAGGCGGTGATGCTGGTCGGGGTCAGGTCCAGATGGCGCGCCTGCTCGGCGCTGACACTCTGGCTGCGCAGCTGCACGCCGGAGCGCCAGTCGACATGGATCGCCTCGATGGCCGGCAGCGAGACCAGCACCGAGGAATCAACCGGCGTGCCGGTGCGCTGCAGGATGCCAGCCACACGGAACGGCTTGTCGGCATGCGTGGCCAACGTGACCGCGCCGGTGCCATGGGCCAGCACGATCTCGTCGCCGAGGCCGACCTTCTGCGCGTGCGCCACCTCTGCGCCGATCACGGCGTCGTACAGATCGTCGAACGGCCGCCCCTGCGCAAATGCCAGCGCATGCCCCGCGCCGTAACGATAGTGCTCGAAGTAGCCGCCACTGGTGCCGACCACCCGGTAGCCGCGCCACGAATCGCCCAGCGACAGTGGCACCGCCCACTTCACCTGCGGCAGCGAGGACAGCTCCTGGTAGGACTGCCAGGACACGTTGTTGGTCGGGTCGCCGATATGGAACACCGAATACAGCAGCAGGTTCACCGGCCCGGCGCGGGCACCGACGATCAGGTCCGTGCCTGAAACGGTGCTGGCGAAACCTTCATGCGCCTGCGTGCGCACGCGCTCAACACCGAGCAGCAGCACCACGCTGAGGGTGATCACCAGCACGGTGAGGCTGACGCTCAATGCGCGGCTGCGCAGGCTGGCCCAGGCAAGTTCAAGCATGGGTGCCACCTGCGTGATTGATCTGCGACAACGCGATGGTGCGGTCGAACAAGGGCTGCAGGCTTTCATCGTGGCTGACCACCAGAACCGTGGTACCGGCGGCCCGGCACTGTGCGGACATCAGCTGCAGGAAGGCGGTCGCAGCTTGGCGATCCAGCGCCGAAGTCGGCTCGTCGGCCAGCAGTACTGCGGGGCGGCCGATCAGGGCACGTGCAGCGGCCACGCGTTGCTGCTGGCCGACACTCAGGGTGCCCGCCGCACGCTTGGACAGCGCCGGATCCAGCTGCAGCGCTTCCAGCAGGCGCAGGATCTCATCGTCCAGCGGCCCGCTGATGCGCTCGCTGCGCACCGGAGAAAAACGCAGCCCCAGCGCGATGTTGTCGCGCACGCTGAGGAACGGCAGCAGATTGAACTGCTGGAAGATCACGCCCAGGTGATCGGCGCGGAAGCGATCACGCGCAGCACCCCGCATCATCTGCAGCGCGTGACCTGCCACTTCGACGCGCCCCTTGCCGGGAAGCAGGACACCGGCCAGCAGGCCGAGCAAGGTGCTCTTGCCGCCACCGCTCACTCCACGCAACAGCACGCTGCTGCCCTGCTCTATCAGCAGCTGCGGGATATCCAGCACCAGGCGTGTTGCGTAGCCGAACTGCACATCCTCCAGGGCGATCACCGCTGGCGTGCTCACGGCGCCAGCACCACGCGCAGGTTGTCGGCACTCAGCACGCTGCGGTCCTGGCCGTTGCCGGTCGCACTGTTGACGATGACTTCGTGCAACCCGGGGAACAGCACCGGCAGGCGCACGACCAGGGCGCGCAGTGCACTCGGATTCGTGCAGCGATACTGCAGGTTGGCACTGAAACCGGCGTGGCGATGTTGCCCGGCCGTTGGCGCAGCAGCGGTCGCAGCGAAGCCTTCGGCACTGGCGTCACTGCTGGCCAGCCGGCAGTTGGCGGCGGTGGGCAGGGTGACCCAGCTGCCGCCCTTCAGCAATGCCGTGGCGCGCGACAGTGCCGCCTGCTCGGTCGCGTTGGCGGGCGGTCGCTCGAAATCAAGAATGCCGATGCCCGGCGCCTGCAGGGCGAACTCGAGCGTTCCCTGGTCGAGTGCGAGATCAACGGTGGCCTGGCCGTGCACGTGTGGCGCGTGCTGGCGGACATCGTGTGCCTGGGCCGCGTTGGCAGCCAGCAGCAGGAAAAGAGCAGCAGGAAGCTTCATGGGGGAGACTCCAATTGTTACTATGTAACATAATGGACCACATCCCCCCGACCCCTGCAAGGGCTCTGGCCCAGCCGCCAACTTCGGCACGCTGGCATCCCCGTTTCGATCTGGCCGGCGCCTGGCTGTCGCTGGCCTGCGCCGCCCATTGCATCGCCCTGCCACTGCTGCTGGCCTTCGTGCCAGCGGCAATGATGGCGCTGCGCTCGTTCCAGCACCCCGGCCACGGTGTGATGACGCTGCTGTTGATGATGTCGCGCTGGGAATGGTTGTTTGCATTGATGGCCTCGACGCTGGCGCTGGCCAGTACCACGGCCGGGCTGTACCGGCATGGGCGCTGGCTGCCGATGCGGCTGGCCGTGGTTGGCGCGATCCTGCTGGTGTCGGCGTCGCTGTACCTGCCGCTGAAGGAATCGCTGCTCTGGCATGGCGTGGCCACCGCCTGCGGTGGCGTGCTGCTGGCATGCGCGCACATCGGCAACCGGCGGGCATTGCACGGCCACAGGTAGCGTTCCGAAGATGCCGGCCAGCGGCCGGCACTACCGTTTCGTTGGACCGGTAGCGCCGGCCGCTGGCCGGCGCGCGGCCCGCCTCCTCAGAAGCGGTAACCCACTTCCGCGCCGAAGATCCGCGGGCTGTCCACCGGGCCGTAGTAGTTGCCGTCGCGCCCGAAGGCCAGGTTGTCGAAGATCAGGCCGTTGATGCGGCGCTTGTTGGTCAGGTTCTGCACGAACACCCGCGCGCTCCACGGCCCGGTCTCATAGCCCAGCTGCGCACCAAGTACGGCCACCGCGGGCTGGAACGCGCGGTTACGTTCATCCAGTGCACTGGAGCCGGTAAACTGCGATTCCAGCCGTGCATGGATGCCCGAGTCGAACTGATAGCGCGCCGCCAGATAGCCAGTGTAGTGAGGGGTCAGCTTGACCCGCTTGCCATCCAGGTTCTGGTCCACGCTGACCCACAGCTTGGTGTACTTCGCATCGACGTAGCCCACATTCGCCATCAGGGTGAAGCCCGGCAGCACTTCGAACACGCCCTCCAGCTCGGCACCACGCGAACGGATCGAGGCATCCGAACCTACGTAGTCCGACGAGATCGGGCGGCCATTGCCATCGGTGGCCACCTGGATTTCCTGCCAGTTGTCCGAGGTGATGTGGAACAGCGCGCCGCCGATGTGGCCACGACCGCCGGCCAGGTTCATCTTGAAGCCCAGCTCATGGCTCCACATGCGTTCGGACTCGTAGCGCAGCACCTTGTCGTTGACCACATCGCTCTGCGCCGCAGCCAGATTGAAGCCACCCGGAATGTAGCCCTTGGCCGAGGCCGCGTAGAAGGACAGGTCGTCAGTGGCGTCGTAGCGCAGCGACAGCCGCGGCAGCGTGGCCGAGAAGGTATGCGCCAGCGCGGCATCGCGGTACAGCACGCGGCCACCGGCGCCCAGATCCAGCGCACCGGCACGCTGTTCGGTGGAGCGCCGTGCCTGCTCATGGCGCAGGCCGGCGCTGGCGGTCAGCTTCGGCAACGCCGGGAAGGTGTAGCTGGCGGTGGCGAAGGCGCTGTAGTCCTCGCCCTTGGAGGTCTGCCGCGGTGCCAGGTTGTAGCTGTCCAGCCCGTGCAGCGCCGGGCCGACGAAGGTGCCGAGGATCGAATCCTTGCTGTTGCGGTAGGTCGACACACCGGCCATCCAGGTCAACGCCTGGTCGCTGGGCGAGCTGAAGCGCGCCTCGGCCGTCCATTCCTTCTTCCTGTCGTAGATGCGGCCGGCCAATGCCGGGCTGTTGGTCATGTCGAAGTCGTAGCCCGCCGAGGTCACCTCCTCGTCCCGCCAGGAAGCGGCCACGTCCAGCGTGCCGGCCTGCAGCTGCCATTGCGCACTGAGGCCGCCCACCGTTTCGTCCTTTTCGGTGCGCTTGGGGGCATCGTTGATGTAGGTGAAGTCACCGGCACGGCGGCCGCCATTGAGCGATGTGCCGTAGGTGCGGTTGTAGAGGCCGGTATCCAGCGGCAGGTATTCATACTCGAACATGCCCGGCGCGCGGGTGCGCAGATGATAGGCCAGCGCGTTCACCGAAACGTAATCGCTCGGCCGCCAGCGCAGCTTGCCCTGCAGGTAGCCTTCGCCGACCTTGCCGCGCGCACCGGAAGGTGTGATGTTCTTCAGGTAGGCGTCCTCATCGGAGCCCATGAACGCCACCGAGCCGGACAGGCTGCCCGTCTTGTTCAGCGGCCCTGCCAGGAAGCCATCGAGAGCGGTGCCATTGCCGTTGCCGAACCAGGTGCTGCGCACATTGATCTCGCCCTCGCCTGCATCAGCCGGGCCGCGTGTGCGCACCAGTACCAGGCCGGATTCGCTGTTGGCGCCGTACAGCGTGCCCTGCGGGCCGCGCAGCACCTCCACCGACTCGACCTGGTTGAGCACGGCATTGCTCAGCTCGCGGAACGGAATGCCATCGATGTAGACCGAGGCACGATTGACCAGGAATGGATTGGACTCGATGCCGCGGATCGAGATGAACATGTTGCTGAGCTGGCCCATCGCATTGAACTTGACGTTCGGCGCGAGCTTGTCGAGGTCCCGGAACTCGGTGACGCCCGCTTCTTTCAGCGCCTGCCTGTCGAGCACCGTCACCGACAGATCGCTCTTCAGGTATGGGGTATCGCGCTTGGAACCGGTGACGCGGACACCGTCGAGCGTGGCCGGGTCGGCCTGCTGGGCAAGGGCGGGCAAGGCAGGAACGAGCAGGGATGCTGCGATGAGCGCGGCAGCAGGCGTGGACGACTTCAAAGCGGGAACCTCGACGGATGGAGTGGCGGACGCGCGGGCGGCGGCAGCGCGGGACAAGAGTGTTATCCTGTAACATTCGCGTCCTGCCGCCACTCCATTTCCGGCAGCGCCGCTCCATTCCCGGATCCGTGATGCCCGCCCTCGCCGACCAGCTGCTGCAGGAAACCCGGTCGCAGGCCCCTGCGGCCTACGCCAGCCACGATGGTGCGGTGGTGCTGCTGCGCCATCGCTTCGATGCCAGCGAAGGTGAGATGGGACATCCGCAGCAACTGCGCCTGGGCCTGGCCGTGGGCGGCGGCGGTCGGCTGCAGCAGCACACCCTCAGCGGTCTTCTGCAGGCTCCGTGGCGGCCCGGCCAGTTCAATCTGGTGCTGCCGGGAGACACCGGCACCTATGCCAGCCCCGCGGTCGATCTGCTCGGCATCGCCATCGATACCCACCTGCATCCGCAGGATCCGCAGCAGTTGCAACAGCTGCAGCCGCTGGCGGCGCGGCTGCACCACGACCCGGTGATTACTTCGGTGCTGCAGGCGCTGTGGTGCAGCGCGCAGGCTGATGTTTGCCTGCCCGGCTTCCTCGAGCATGGCGCGCAGGTGCTGCTGCACCGCCTGGGTCAGCTTGCCGGTCAGCCGCGCCAGGCGCGTGGCACGGTGTCCCCACTGTCGGCACGACGGTTGCGGCAACTGGAGGCCTACATCGATGCGCAACACGGCCAGGCGCTGACCGTTCCACAGCTGGCCGCTGCAGTGCAGATGGAGGCCGCGACGTTCGGCCGCGCGCTGCGTGCGGCCACTGGCCTGCCGCCCTTTGCCTTCCTGACCCAGCACCGCATGCAGCGGGCGCGCGCCGAACTCGCGCAGGGCCGGCGTGTCACCGAGGTTGCGCTGGCCAGTGGCTACGCCAATCCCAGCAAGTTCAGCGCGGCGTTCCGGCGTGTGGTCGGTTGTTCACCGTCAGCATGGATCGCGCAGTCACGGGCCCGGTAGTGCCGGCCGCAAACATTACAAACTGGTAATGTCCAGGTCAGGGCCTCGAAAGGCGGTGGACGTCACCCTGCAGGCCACTTCCTCATCGGTGATCCGCATATGACCCGCTCCCTGTTCCGCGTCGCCCCGCTCGCCTTGCTGCTGTCCGGCCTTTCGGCCGCGCCGCTGGCGCTGGCCCATCCCAGCCTGGTGCGTTCGACGCCAGCGGCCGATGCCACCGTGGCCCCGGCCAGCCAGATCGAGCTGCAGTTCAGTGAGAAGGTGATGCCGCGTGCCACCCGCATCGAACTGAGCATGGACCACGGCCGCATGAAGATGGCGATGCCAACCACGGCGCAGGAGATCTCCGAGGACGGCCACACCCTGCGCGCGCGCTTTGCCAAGCCGCTGCCCGCCGGCAGTTACGCGCTGCAGTGGCGCGCGGTCGGCCAGGACAGCCATCCGATCACCGGCACCTACCGCTTCACCGTGAAGTAAGGCCGCTGCTGTGGCCGAGCTTTCGCCGTATGCGCTGCGGCTGGCGCTGTATCTGGCCCTGATGCTGCTGTTCGGGCGGATGCTGTTCGTCCGCCCCGGACTGCCGCGCAGCGTCTCGCTGGGCCTCGTTCTGGTGGCACTGGTGCTGGTCGGCATCGATGCGGTCACCCGTTTGTCCGGCGTGCTTGGCATACCACCGGTCGACATCGATGGCGAGACAGCGCGCTGGTTTCTTACCGGTACGCCGATGGGCGAGGCGGGACTGATGCGCATCCTGGCCCTGCTGGCGATGCTGCCGCTGCTGGCAGTCAATCGCCCGGTGCAGGGCCTGCGCCGTCCTGCACTGCTGGCACTCTCGGCGGTGACCCTCGCCAGCCTCGCCTGGAACGGCCACGCCGCTGCTGGGGATGGGATCGCTGGCAGGCTGCGTCTTGCTGCCGGCATCGTGCACCTGCTGGCGGCCGGCGCCTGGATCGGTGCGATCGCCGCCATCGTGCAGCTGGCACTGCGCCGCCAGGGCCTGCGCCTGCGCGAACGCACCCACGAACTATGGCAGGCCGCGCACGGCTTCGCCGTGCCCGGCACGATCATCGTCGCCCTGCTGGCGATGACCGGCACCTATACCTATGTCGATCTCGGCGGTTCCATACAGACCCTGACCGGCGCCGCGCATGGACGCTGGCTGCTGCTCAAGCTGGTGCTGGTGGGTGGCATGCTGGGCCTGGCCGCGCTGCATCGCTGGCGGCTGGTGCCGGCGCTGGCGGTCTCCATCCGGGGTGGCTGGCAGCCCAGGCCGCTGCGTTCACTGCGCCACAGCCTGGCCTGCGAATCGGTACTGGCGCTGCTGGTGCTGGCCTGTGTCGCGATTCTCGGCACGCTGGATCCGCTGGCATGAGACTGCGCAGCCAGCCCACGTCCAAGCTGCGATGATGGGCGCACCATGAAACTGCTGATCGTCGAAGACGAACCCAAGACCGGCAACTACCTGCGCCAGGGCCTGATCGAGGCCGGCTACGTGGTCGATCTCGCCTGCAACGGCGTCGACGGGCTGCACCTGGCCGGTAGCGGCGAGTACCAGCTGGTCATTCTCGATGTGATGCTGCCCGGTCTGGATGGCTGGAATGTGCTGTCGCGGCTGCGCGAGGCCGGCTGGCAGGTGCCGGTACTGTTCCTGACCGCGCGCAGCAGCATCGCCGACCGCGTGCAGGGCCTGGAGCTGGGCGCCGACGACTACCTGGGCAAGCCGTTCGCCTTCGCCGAGCTGCTGGCGCGCGTGCGTATCCTGCTGCGCCGGGGCCAGGCGGTGCCGCAGGCCGAACGCATCGTCATCGCCGATCTGGTGGTGGATACCCAGCGCCGCCGGGTGGAGCGTGGCGGCCAGCGCATCTCCCTCAGCCAGAAGGAGTACACCCTGCTGGAGCTGCTGGCACGCCGCCGTGGCGAAGTGCTGCCGCGCTCGCTGATCGCCTCGCAGGTGTGGGACATGAACTTCGACAGCGACACCAATGTCATCGATGTGGCGATCCGCCGCTTGCGCGCCAAGATCGACGATGATTTCGCCGACAAGCTGATCATTACCGTGCGCGGCATGGGCTATGTACTGGAGGCGCCGGACGACGGCGCCGCGCGCAACGGATGAGCCTGCGCCGCTCCATCGCGGTGCGGCTGACGCTGCTGTTCGCCACCGTGGCCACGCTGGTGCTGGCGGCACTGGGCGTGGCGATCTACGTCAGTGCCCGTCACGATCTGGTCGCACAGGATTTCACCGAGTTGGAGAACAAGGTTGCGTTGATCCGCGATCTTGCTGGCAATGGGCCCGCCGCCGCACGCGGCCCGCGGTTGGCAGAGGCGCTCAGCCATCATCCCGATATCGCCTTCCACATTGTCGATGGCCACGGAGCCGTGCTGTTCTCGACCGCACCTGCACTGCTGCGCGAGCACGCACGCAGCCAGCCCATCGACGCCACGCCACGGCGGCACGACTGGATTCTCGACGATGGTCGCTGCATGCATGCCCTGCACCTGCGGCAGACCCTGGCCGACGGCAGCCAGCTGGTCACCCTGCTGGCCATCGATGACGACCGCCATGCCGATTTCCTGCAGCGCTTCCGCCATCTTCTGGCGATCGCCATCATCGGCGCCGCCGTGGCCAGCAGCCTGCTCGGCGGCTACGTAGTGCGACGCACGCTGCGACCGCTGCGCACGTTGGCCGATGAAGCCCGGCAGATCACCGCCGGTCGATTGCAGCGGCGTCTGAGCGCACGCACGGCGCCGGCCGAACTGGAACAGCTGGCACAGACGCTCAACGGCATGCTGGCGCGCCTGCAGCAGGACTTCGCGCGTCTGACCGAGTTCTCTGGTGATCTGGCCCATGAGCTGCGCACGCCGATCACCAACATGCTGACCCAGGTACAGGTGGTGCTGGCCCACCCGCGCAGCAACGAGGCCTACCGCGAGACGCTGGCGTCGTGTGCCGAAGAACTACAGCAGTTGGCGCAGACCGTGGGTGACCTGCTGTATCTGGCGCAGGCCGAGGCGCCGGGCGCACTGCCTTCGCGCGAGCCGGTGGCACTGGATGGGGTGGTGGATTCGCTGCTTGAGTTCTATGACCTGCTGGCCGAGGACCGACACTTGACCCTGCGCCGCGACGGCGTGGCGAGCGTGGAAGGCAACCGTCTGATGCTGCACCGGGCGATCGCTAATCTGCTGTCCAACGCGTTGAAGCACGCAGCCGTGGGCAGCGAGGTGCGGGTGCAGCTGGTCGAGGGCGATGGCGTGTGCAGGGTCAGCGTGCACAATCTCGGCCCGCCGATTGCCGAAGCAGCACTGCCGCGCCTGTTCGATCGCTTCTATCGCGGCGAGCGTGGCCGCCACGAAGGTGCAGGACTGGGCCTGGCGATCACCCGTGCGATTGCACAGGCGCATGGCGGAACGGTAAGCGTGGCCTCCGATGAAACCGGCACCGTGTTCGAGCTGGTGCTGCCAAGCGCATCAGCCCGGTAGTGCCGGCCGCTGGCCGGCAACCTTGGCACATCACGCGTGTTGCAGTTGCCGGCCAGCGGCCGGCACTACCTCATCGGGTCGAACACCCCGGCCACCCAGTCGATGAACACCCGCAGCCGCGGCGACGGTGTGCGGTTGCGGGGGTAGACCAGGCTCAGTGGACTCGGTGTCGGCGGCGCGTCCGGCAACAGCTCGACCAGCTGCCCGCGCGCGATGTAGGGGTCCATCCGGTAGCGCGGTGCCTGGATGATGCCGAGACCCGCCAAGGCGGCACCAAGGAATGCGTCCGCGCCGGAAACCCTCACCCGCGCGGGCAGCGGCACATAGCGCACCTGCCCACCCTGCTGGAACTCAAGCGGAATCAGCTGGCCGGTGGCGCTGGAGCGATAGCCGACCATCTGGTGGCCTTGCTCCAGCGATTCGATGGTCTCGGGCACGCCGTGCGCCTGCACATAACCCGGTGCGGCCACCGTAACTTCCCGCAGCATGGTCAACCGGCGCGCCGCCAGATCGCTGTCGGCCAGCGTCCCCACCCGCAACGCCGCATCCACGCCTTCGCGCAGCAGGTCGACATAGCGGTCGCCTTCGCTGACCTCCAGTTCGATCTCGGGGTAATGCTGCAGGAAGTCCGGCAGATGCGGAAACAACAGATGCCGGCCCAGCGTGCCGTGTACCTCGATGCGCAGCGGACCGCGTGGCGGCACGTCACGGAACGCGGCTTCAGCGTCGTCCATGTCGGCGATCAGGCGCAGGCAACGGCCATAGAAGGCCTCGCCTTCCAGCGTCGGCACCACCAGCCGCGTGGTCCGGTGCAGCAGGCGCACGCCCAGCCGATGCTCCAGCGCCTTGATCGCGTCGGTCACCGTGGCCCGCGGCAGGCCCAGGTCCTCGGAAGCCTGGGTGAAGCTGCGGCGCTCGACGATACGGACGAAGGCGCGCATGGCCGTGAAGCGGTCCATTGTTCGGTGATCCGGATGATGTTGACGGATTATGCAGGATTATCCGAAAAGACAATGTCGCGAAGATGGCCCTGCGCCACTCCGGCGCGCCCTGCTGGAACCGACCATGACCCTCTCCCCCACCCGCTCTGTCGCCCTGGTCACCGGCGGCTCCCGCGGCATCGGTGCCGCCATTTCGCGCCGGCTCGCCGCCGATGGCCACGCCGTGGTGATCAACTATGCCGGCCGCCGCGATGATGCCGAGGCATTGGCCGCCGAGCTCAACGCCGCCGGCGCGCAGGCCGTTGCCCTGCAGGCCGATGTGGCCGACCCGCAGGCGGTGCGCCAGCTGTTCGACGCCATCGAGGCCCGTTTCGGCGGCATCGACGTGGTGGTCAACAGTGCCGGCGTGCTGCAGCTGGCGCCGCTGGCCGACAGCGACGATGCCCTGTTCGAACGGGTGATCGGGATCAACCTGAAGGGCGCCTTCAACGTGCTGCGCGAAAGTGCGCGACGGGTGCGCGACGGCGGCCGCCTGATCAGCCTGTCCACCAGCGTGGTCGGCATCCGGCTGGAGAACTACAGCGTGTATGCCGCCAGCAAGGCAGCCGTGGAAACGATGGGCGCGATCCTCAGCAAGGAACTGCGTGGGCGCAACATCACCGTCAATGCAGTGGCACCGGGCCCGACGGCCACCGATCTGTTCCTGGAGGGCAAGTCACCCGAGCTGATCGAGCGGTTGGCGAAGATGAACCCCCTGGAGCGGCTGGGTACGCCGGAGGACATCGCCGGTGCGGTAGCCTTCCTGGCCGGTGCCGATGGCAGGTGGATCAATGGCCAGGTGCTGCGCGCCAATGGCGGGATGGTGTAGGAAGTCGACCACCTTGGTGGGCGCGTCGCCGCGTGCCCACCCAGGTGGGCACCTACCGGGCCATGCCTGGCGACCGGGTCGCATCTGCGCGTGGCGTGGATCTACCGTGCCGATCATCCGGCGCGTGCCTCGCGGCGCCGGTGCACCCAGTAATACAGCGTCGGCAGTACCAGCAGTGTCAGCAGCATCGCCGACAGCAGGCCGCCGATCACCACCACCGCCAGCGGCTTCTGGGTCTCGGCACCGATCGCATGCGAGGTCGCCATCGGCAGCAGGCCGAACATCGCCAGCAGCGCGGTCATCAGCACCGTACGCAGGCGCTGCAGCGAGCCCTGCACCACCGACTGCAGCAGGTCCATGCCCTGCTCGCGCAGCTGCGCGAAGCGACTGAGCATCACCACGCCGTTCAGCACCGCTTGCCCGAACAATGCAATGAAGCCGATCGCCGCCGACACCGACAGCGGAATGCCGGTCAGCCACAGGGCCAGGATGCCGCCGATCATCGCCAGGGGCACGTTGGCCAGGATCAATGCGGCGCTGCTGATGTCCTTGAAGGCGTCGAACAGCAGCACGAAGATGATCAGCACCGACAGCGGAATCACCCAGCCCAGCCGCTTCATCGCACGCTGCTGGTTCTCGAACTCGCCGGACCACTCCAGCCGATAGCCTTCCGGCAGCTGCACGCTGGCATCCACGCGCTTGCGCATGTCGGCCACCACGCTGCCCATGTCACGCCCGGCAATGAAGATGCTCACCGCCTTCACCCGCTGCGCATTCTCGCGCGAGATGTTGATCGCGCCGCTGGCCATGCGGAAGTCGGCCACGTCGGACAGCGTCACGGTGTGGCCATCGCCGATGCCCACCGGTACCGTGCGCAGCCGCTGCAGGTCACGATCGGCATCGTCCAGGCGCAGGGTGATCGGGAACTTGCGGTCGCCCTCCCACAGCTCGCCGACCTGGCGCCCGCCCAGTGCGGTCTCGATCACCTCGTCGATGTCGCGCACGTTCAGGCCATAGCGCGCGGCGCGATCGCGGTCGATCTCGATCTGCAGCTGCGGCAAGGAGCCGTCGCGGTCAATGAAGGCACTCTCCACGCCCTCCACGCCACGCACCTGGCCCAGGATCGCCTGCGCGTGCTGGTTCAGCACGTCCAGATCCGAGCCACTGACCTTGATCACCACCTGGCCCTTGATCTGCGAGATGCTCTCCAGGATGTTGTCGCGCACCGGCTGCGAGATCGAGAATTCCGGCCCCGGAATGCGCTGCTCCAGCGTGCGCTGCAGGTCGCTCACCAGCTGCCGCTTGTCCACGCCCTTCGGCCATTCCTTCTCCGGCTTCAACGCCACCAGCGCTTCGATCTGGTTGGCGCCCTTGGCATCGGAGCCGTCTTCCGGCCGCCCCAGCTTGGCCACCACCGTCGACACCTGCGGGAAGGTGCCGACCAGCTCACGGATGCGCCGCGACTGCTGCTGTGCTTCGGCCAGGCTGGTGCTGGGGTCGAGTGTGGCGGTCAGCCAGATCGATCCTTCATCCAGCTCGGGCAGGAACTCCGAACCCAGGCGGGTACCCAGTGCCAGCGTGCCGACCAGCAGCGCGACCGCGGTCAGCACCACCGCACGCGGGCGGGCCAGTGCCCGCTCCAGGATCGGCCGGTACCAGCCGGTCAGGCGGTCCATCAGCGGGTTGCCGTCGCGCATGCGGTCACGCCGCAGCCACCAGTAGCAGAACAGCGGCACCACGGTCAGTGCCAGGATCAACGCACCGATCAACGCCGAGGTCACCGAGTACGCCATCGGCGCGAACATGCGGCCTTCCTGGCGCTGCAGGGTGAAGATCGGAATGTGCGCGGCGATGATGATCAGCATCGAGAAGAACGTCGGGCGGCCCACTTCCGATGCGGCCGACAGAATGGTCGAGAACCGCGTCTTCCGATCAGCCGTGGGTGGCAGCTTCGACAATCGCGAGACGATGTGCTCGGTCACGATCACCGCGCCATCGATGATGATGCCGAAGTCCATCGCGCCCAACGACAGCAGGTTGGCCGGTACGCCCCACAGGTGCAGGCCGAGGAAGGTCGACAGCAGCGCCAGCGGCATCATCGCCGCCACGATCAGCGCCGCGCGGGCGTTGTACAGGAACAGCCACAGCACCAGGAACACCAGTACCGCGCCTTCCAGCAGGTTGCGGAAGACGGTCTTCAGCGTGGTCGACACCAGCCACGAGCGGTCGTAGAACGGCTCGATGCTGACCCCGGCCGGCAGCTGGTTCGCCTGGATCTCGGCAATGCGCGCATGCAGGGCGTCGAGCACGTCGGACGGATTCTCGCCCTTGCGCATCAGCACCATGCCGAACACCGCATCGTCATTGTCGTCCTGGCCGACCAGGCCCTGCCGTGGCAGGCCGGTATCGGCAATGCTGGCCAGGTCGCGTACCAGGATCGGCGTGCCACCACGCTGCGCCACCACCACGTTGCCGATGTCGGCCGGCGAACGCATCAGGCCCACGCCGCGGATCAGGAACTGCTGCTGGCCGCGCTCCACGTAGCCGCCGCCGGCGTTCGAGCTGCCCTTTTCCAGCGCCTCGGCGAACTCACCGAGGCTGATCCCGCGGTCGCGCAGCTTGTCCAGGTCCGGCTTGACCTGGAAGGTGCGCGCGAAGCCGCCGAAACTGATCACATCAGCCACGCCGGGCACGGTGCGCAGGCTGCGTTCCATCGTCCATTCCTGCACGGTGCGCAGTTGGGTCGGTGTCAGGTGCGGGCCCTTGAGCACGTACCGGTAGATCTCGCCCACCGCCGAGCTCATCGCCTCCAGTTCCGGCGTCACGCCTTCCGGCAGCTCCACGCCCTGCAGGCGCTCCAGCACCTGCTGGCGCGCGAAATAGTCATCGGCCTTGTCGTCGAAGGTCAGGATGATCATCGACAGGCCAAACTGGGTATGCGAGAACACCCGCACCGAATGCGGGATGCCGGACAGCGCCACTTCCAGCGGCATCGTCACTTCGCGCTCCACCTCTTCGGCGGCACGGCCCGGGTGCAGCGACACCACCGTCACCTGGGTGTCGGACACATCCGGGAAGGCCTCCACCGGCAGCACGCGGAACGCGGCGATGCCAGCGCCGATGAACAACAGCAACGCCAGCATCACCATCAGCGGCTGGCGCAGGCAATAGGCAATCAGGCGATCGATCATGGCGCGGCATGCCCCGTGCCGGTGCTGGCCGCTGCCGGCGCACTGTCGACCAGCTGCTGCAGCAGCAGGCCGCCTTCGACCACCACCCTGCTACCCACGGGCAGGCCCTCACGTACCCACAGACGGCCGTCACCCAGCTCCTCCGCGTGCACGGCATGGCGCACGAAGCGGCCCTTGCCTTCTTCCACGAACACCACCTGCTTCCCATCGATCAGCAGCACCGCGGCATCAGGCAGCGAGACACCGCCCTCGGCCGGCAACGCCACCTGGGCGCGCACATACTGTCCCGCCTTGAAGCCGCGTGCGCGATTGTCCAGCTCGGCGCGCGCCTGCACCACGCGGCGTTCGCTGTCGACGAAGTCATCCACATGCTGCAGGGTCGCCTGCAGCGGCTGGCCATCTGCACCCGGCACGCTCACCTGCATGCCGGCCTTCAAACGTCCGGCCAGGCTTTCGGGAATGTCCAGCAACAGCCACAGGCGGTCCGGATCGCCGATCACCGCCAAGGGTTGTTCACTGTCCGGGCTGACCGACATGCCCGGGCTCATCCGCCGCTCCACCAGCACGCCATCGATGGGCGCGCGCAGCGGCAGGCGCTGGTCGACGTGCTGGCCATTGCCATAGGCCCTGGCGAAGGCGGTGGCGCGCGCATGATCGGCCTGGCTGCCGGCGAAGTTGGCCTCGGCTTCATCCAGCTCACGGCCGGACGCCACGCCCGCGGCATGCAGTTCGCGGGTACGGTCCAGCGCCTTGCGCGCCTGCTGCAGCTCGGCGCGGCCACGCACGCCCTCCGCCTGCGCCTGGCCGAACTCGGGCGAGGTGATCCAGGCGATCACCTGGCCGGCCTTCACTTTCTGCCCCGGCTGCGCCTCGATGCGCGCCACCTGCCCCGCCAGCGGCGTGCGCAGCGCGCTGGAGCGCGTCTCGTCCCAGACCACCCGGCCCGGCAGCTGCAGGCTGGCGCTGGCGCCGGCGGTCACCGCCTCGCTGCGCAGCACGTCCAGCTGGCGGCTGTCGGCGGGAAACTGGATCTGGCCGGCACTGACCTGGGGCGCATCCTCCGCATAGGACGCCGGCTCGCGGCCGCAGCCGCCCAGCAGGGCCAGCGCCAGCAAGGCCGGCAGCAGGGCGTGTCGCGCCCGCAGGCGATGGGCGACGGTGGACTTCATCGGGACTCTCCTTCAGCAACGGATGTGGCCGCTTCCCAGCGCGCCAGGGCAATGGCATGGTCGGCACGCGCTTCGATCAGCGCAGCCTCGAAATCGCGCCAGCTGCGGCGCGCGTCGAGCAGATCGGTCAGGCTGGCGGCGCCACGGCGATAGGCCAGTTCGATGCCCTCCACCGCCTTGCGTGCAGCGTCGGACTGCAGCCCCTCGTAGTCGCTGCGGCGCTGTGCGGCGGACTGCGCGCTGGCCTGCAGCTGGTCAAGCTCGGCGCGTGCTTCGCGCTGCAGCACCTGCAATTCCAGCGCGGCGCTGTCGCGGTCGGCCTCGGCACGCTGGATCGCACCGCGTGCGCGCGACGGGCCGCCCAGTGGAATGGTCAACGACACGCCCCACGTGACACCGCTGATGTCGGTGGGCTCGCGCTCCGCCTCCACGCCCAGCTGGATGTCGCGATGGCGCTCGCTACGCGCCAGTGCCACGCCCGCGTCGGCGGCGGCCAGGCGCGAACGCGCCGCACGCAGATCGGCGCGCTGCTGCGGATCGAACGCGCGCACATCGGCCACGCTGCTGGCATCCGGCCAGGGGTCATCGGCACTGAGGTCGCGGCTGTCATCGCTGCCGAGCAGCAGGCCCAGCGCATGCCGCGCATCGCGCAGATCCAGGGCCGCCTCGCGCGCCGCGTCGGCCACCGCCAGGTCGTCCACCGCCAGTCGCGCGCGGTCGACCGGCGCCATCGCCCCGCTGGCGACCTGCTTGTCGGCCGCCGCCATCTGTTCGACCGAACTCTGGCGGTTGGCGTCGGCAATCTGCGCCCGCTCCTGCGCGCCCTTCAGGCCGAAATAGGCTTCATGCAGTGCCACCTGCTGGCGGCGCCGGGTATCGAGCATGTCCAGCCCGGCCACTTCCAGCAGCGCCTCCGCCTGGCGGATGCGCAATGCGCGCTTGCCGCCGCGCTCCCAGGTCCAGCCCAGGCCCAGCGTGCTGTCCACCCGCTTGTCCTGCCAGCGCCCCGGGCCGATGCCGTGCTTGGGGCTGATCTTGCTGCTACCGATCGACAGCTCGGTGGCCGGGCGCAGTGCCGCTGTCTGCGCATCGCCCTGCACCCCGCGCAGCTCCAGTGCCGCCGCGCGCAGGTCCGGGTTGTGCGCTTCCATTGCACGTTGCGCATCCGCCAGGGATAGCGCCGAAGCCACAGGCGCGCACGAAAGGGCGGCCAGCACGACCGCAAGACGAGGGGAGAAATTCATGCACGTCACGGTAAGGTGACGCACTTGCGCCAAACTTGCCCCAACCTTGCACGAAGCTTGCAATGCGAATCCTGCTGATCGAAGACGATGCCGCCCTGGCCGATGGACTGATCCGCGCCCTGCAGGGTGCCGGCCATCTGTGCGACCACCTTTCGCGTGGGCTGCACGCGCCGGCTGCACTGGCCAGCGCACCGTATGACGTGATGGTGCTCGACCTTTCATTGCCCGACGTCGATGGCCTGGACCTGCTCTCGCGCCTGCGCAACGACGGCGTCACCCTGCCGGTGCTGATCCTGACCGCACGCGATGGTGTGGAGGACCGCATTCTTGGCCTGGACCGCGGTGGCGATGATTACCTGGCCAAGCCGTTCGCACTGGGTGAGCTGGAAGCCCGCCTGCGTGCGCTGTCACGCCGCCGCAGCGACGCGCCGGCACAGAAGCGACTCGGCCGGCTGTGCTTCGACAGCATCCGCAATGAAGTGCAGGTGGAAGGCCAGCGCATCGAGCTGACCGCACGCGAGCTGTCTCTGGTCGAAGCGCTGATGCAGCATCCGGGCCGCACCGTCACCAAGCAGCGGTTGTTCGATGCGTTGTACAGCTGGGACCACGAGGCCAACCTGTCGGTGATCGAGGTGCATGTCAGCCGCCTGCGCCGCAAGCTGGAACAGGCGCGCGCCGGCGTCGGCATCCGCATGTTGCGTGGCCTTGGCTACCGGCTGGAGGCCGTGGGTGACTGAGCGCGTGCACAGCCTGCGCGGCCTGCTGCTGCGACGCCTGTGGCTGCCGCTGCTGGTGCTGCTGCTGTGCAGCGCAGTAGGTTCGTTCGCGCTGGCGCGCTTCTACGCCGGCCAGGTCTACGACCGCTGGCTGCTGGACTCGGCGATGTCGTTGTCCGAGCTGGTGACAGTGCGGGATGGCCGCGCCTCGATCGAGATCACCCCGGCCGTATCGCGCATGTTCACCTGGGACACCGCCGACGAAGTGCATGGCGAGGTGGTCGACGCTGCAGGCGGGCGCCTGTATGGCGACCTGCCCGAAGCATTGCCGCGCCCGGCGAGCGCTGCCGCGGATGACGATGCGGTCTACTACGATGCCCGCCTGCGTGGGCAGCCGGTGCGCATGGTCGAAGTGGTGGTCAGCGCCGGGCAGGGCCATGACATCCGGTTGCGCGTGGCCGAGACATTGCGCAAGCGTCACCGGCTGGAACGCAAGCTGCTGCTGACCAGCGTTCCGTTCCAGGCCGCGATCCTGGCACTGGCGGCGTGGCTGGCCTGGTCCGGCACCGGCGCCGCCGCACGCCACGCGAACCTGGTCGCACGGAAGCTGGCCAGCCCGCGGCCGGATCCATTGGCGCCGCTGGACCCGGCGCAGGAGGCACCGCGCGAACTGTGGCCGGCGGTTGAGGCCTACAACGCCCTGCTGCAGCGCCTGGACGCGATGCAGGATGCGCAGCGGCGCTTCGTCAGCAACGCCGCACATCAACTGCGCACACCGTTGGCGGCCATGCAGGTGGAGCTGGAGAGCTCATTGCGCCAGCATGATCCGCAGGCCCAGCAGCTGGCGTTGTCCGGCACGCTGGCCGGGTTGGCCCGCTTGCAGCATCTGGTCAACCAGCTGCTGATGCTCAGCCGCTCCGAAGATCCACATGGCAGCGCACTGCCGCTGCAGCCAGTGGACCTGGCCGCGTTGGCGCGTAGCGTGGTGGAGCGCTATGCGGACCGTGCATTGGCTGCAGGCGTGGACCTGGGTTATGACGGGCCCGACGACGGCGTGCAGGTACAGGGCGATCCGCAGCTGCTGCGCGAGGCGTTGGGCAACCTGCTGGACAACGCGCTGCGCTACGGTTCCCTACCAGGTGTGATCACCCTCGGCCTTCGGCAGGAGACCGAAGGCGTACAGGTATGGGTGGACGATGATGGCGCCGGCATTGCCGAAGCCGAGCGCACGCGCGTCACGGAACGCTTCTACCGGGCCAGCAGCGAAGGCGATGGCTGCGGGCTGGGACTGGCGATCGTGGCCGAGATCGCGCAGCGGCATGATGCGGCGCTGGTGATCGATACCGCCCCGATCGGTGGCGCGCGGGTGGGGATGCGGTTTCGATCCCGCTGACGTCCTGCGTGCCAACCAAGGTTGGCACCTACCCGGTCACGCCATCCGGTAGTCGCCCGCCTTGGTGGGCGCTGTTGACGTCCCGTGGGCCAACCGAGGTTGGCACCTACCAAAAGCACCCCAGCCGGCGGATTCCGGTAGACGCCCACCTTGGTGGGCGCCGTTGACCTCGCGCGTGCCAACCAAGGTTGGCACCTGCCAAAAGCACCCCAGCCGGCGGATTCCGGTAGACGCCCACCTTGGTGGGCGCCGTTGTCCTCCCGCGTGCCAACCGAGGTTGGCACCTACCAAAGGCGCCTCGGCCGGCGGATTCCGGTAGACGCCCACCTTGGTGGGCGCCGTTGTCCTCCCGCGTGCCAACCAAGGTTGGCACCTACCAAAGGCACCCCAGCCGGCGGGCCCCGGTAGATGCCAACCTTGGTTGGCGCCGTTGATGCTCCGCGTGCCAACCAAGGTTGGCACCTACCAAAGGCACCCCAGCCGGCGGGCCCCGGTAGATGCCAACCTTGGTTGGCGCCGTTGATGCTCCTCGTGCCAACCAAGGTTGGCACCTACCAAAGGCACCCCTCCGGCGGATCCCGGTAGACGCCCACCTTGGTGGGCGCTGTTGACGTCCCGCATGCCAACCAAGGTTGGCACCTACCAAAAGCACCCCAGCCGGCGGATTCCGGTAGACGCCCACCTTGGTGGGCGCCGTTGACCTCCCGCGTGCCAACCGAGGTTGGCACCTACCCAAAGCACCCCTCCGGCGGATCCCGGTAGACGCCCACCTTGGTGGGCGCTGTTGACGTCCCGCATGCCAACCAAGGTTGGCACCTACCAAAAGCACCCAGCCTGCGGATTCCGGTAGACGCCAACCTTGGTTGGCACCTACCAAAAGCACCCCAGCCGGCGGATCCCGGTAGATGCCAACCTTGGTTGGCGCCTACCCATCATCATCGGCTCATCGAATACGGCGCCTGCGCGCCCTGCCCCGGCCAGTCCCTGTTCGGCTCGGCCTGCATGCTGAAGCGCAGCTCGCCACCGGCCAGGATCTCGTCGTGGCGCAGGAAGGTGCGCTGCAATGGCTTGCCGTTGAGGCTCACATTGCCCACATAGCTGTGCTTGTCATCCAGCCCATCGGCCACGATGGTGAACGTCTTGCCGTTCGGCAGGCGCATCACGGTCTTCGGCAGGAACGGGCGGCCGAGGATGTACTCACCCGAGCCCGGCGCCACCGGGTAGAAGCCCAGCGCGGTGAACACATACCACGCCGACATCTGGCCGACGTCATCGTTGCCGGCCAGACCATCCGGACGGTCGGCGTACTGGGTGTCCATGATCTGCTTCAGGCGCGCCTGGGCGCGCCACGGCTGGCCGGCGTACGAGTACAGGTAGGCCACATGGTGGCTGGGTTCGTTGCCATGTGCATACCAGCCGATCAGCCCGGTGATGTCTTCCATGTGCTCGAAGATGGACGGATCGACCTTGGCGTTGAACACCTCGTCCAGGCGCGCGAGCAGCTTGTCGCTGCCACCGTGCGCTGCCGCCAGACCGGCCACATCCTGCGGCACGTACCATGAGTACTGCCAGGCATTGCCCTCGGTGTAGTCGGTGCCGTATCCACTGGCGCTGGGGTCGAATGGCGTGCGGAAGCTGCCATCGCGCTTGCGTGCGCGCATGAAGCCGGTGTCCTTGTCGAAGGCGTTGCGCCAGTTGCCGGCGCGCTTGTCGAAGGTGGCCGCAACATCGGTCTTGCCCATCGCCTGTGCCATGCGCGCGATGGTCCAGTCGTCGAAGGCGTACTCCAGTGTCTTGCTGGCCGCTTCGCCTTCCTCGTCGATCGGCACATAGCCCAGCTCGCGGTACTGCGCGATGCCGTCGTAGGGCCCGTAGTTGGCGGTCTCGACCATCGCCTTCAGCGCCTTGTCGGCGTCGAAGCCACGAATGCCCTTCACGTAGGCGTCGGCGATCACCGGCACGGCGTGGTAGCCGATCATGCACCAGTCTTCCAGGCCATGGAATGACCACACCGGCAGCATGCCGTACGGGCTGTGCTCATGGTGGGCCAGCATCGAATTGACGAAGTCGCTGTTGCGCTTCTCCGGCTGCACCAGCGTCAGCAGCGGATGCTGCGCGCGGTAGGTATCCCACAGCGAGAACGTGGAGTAGTTGGTGTAGCCCTTGGCCTGGTGCACCGCGTTGTCCGAACCGCGGTACTGGCCATCGGCATCCATGAACAGCGTCGGCCCCAGCATCGTGTGGTACAGCGCGGTATAGGCGCTGCGTCGCGCATGTTCCGGCGCTTCGATATCCAGCACCGACAGCGCCTGCGTCCATTCCTGCTTTGCCTGCGCGCGAATGCGGTCAAAATCGAAGTCCGCCACTTCCGCGTCGAGATTGGCGATGGCACCGGCTTCACTGACCGGCGAGATCGCAACCTTGACCACCAGCGGTGCGTCCAGCTTGCCGAATGCGAAGGTACCGACCAGCTGACGGCCTTCGATCTGCGCCCGCTGCGCTGGATCCTTCTCGCCCGGCGGCGGGAAGCCCTTGTAGACAATGTCCTGCTCGGTGTTGTGCAGCTCATGCCCGGAAAGCGGCCGCGAGAAACGCATCGCGAAATACAGCTGGCGGCCCGGCGCCCAACCACGGGTTTCGCGGAAGCCGGTCACCGTGCCATCGGCGCGCACCCGAACCCGCGACCACAGCACCTTGCCCGGGTAGTCGTACATGCTGGTGCGCATGTCCAGCAGCACCTTGGCATCGGTGCCCTTGGGGAAGGCATAGCGGTGCACGCCCACGCGCGCACTGGTGGTCAGCTCCGCGCGCACCTTGTAGTCATCCAGGGTGACTGCGTAGTAGCCCGGCTCGGCCTTCTCGTCGTCGTGGCGGAAACGCGAGGCGTAGCCGCTGCGTGGCTTTTCCGGATCACCGCGCTCCAGGCCGGGATTGCCGGTGAACGGCATCAGCAGGATGTCGCCGAGGTCCGAATGACCGGTGCCGGAAAAATGCGTGTGCGAGAAGCCGACGATGCTGCTGTCGTCGTAGCGATAGCCGGCTGCCCAGCCATAGGCCTTTTCGCGTGGTTGGATGCGTGTGTCCGGGCTGAGCTGGACCATGCCGAACGGCACTGTGGCACCCGGGTAGGTGTGGCCTTCACCTCCAGTACCAATGAACGGGTCGACCGAGGCGTAGGCCTTGTCG
Source organism: Stenotrophomonas sp. 28608_Sma (assembly GCF_056486185.1). Lineage (NCBI taxonomy): Bacteria > Pseudomonadati > Pseudomonadota > Gammaproteobacteria > Lysobacterales > Lysobacteraceae > Stenotrophomonas > Stenotrophomonas sp. 28608_Sma. The sequence continues at coordinate 2,696,841 of NZ_CM151308.1, forward strand.
GCGGCGGTTTTGGCGGGAGCGGCCGACGCCAGGCCGGAAGCGAGCATTGCCGTGGCGGCGACAGCAATCAGGAGACGACGGTTCAGCGTGGGCATCGGCGTTTGGATCGATTCAGGTGGTAGCCGGATGCTAGCACTGGGCCTGTCACGCCGCATGCTGCAGTGCGACTGCCCGGTGTCCCGCGCCGGGTTCAATCATCAACCGGGAAGCGCGCTCTGCAACGACATGAGGTCCGCACTGTCCAGCGGCCTCACCACCCGCGCGACCTCTTCTCCATCGCGCAGCAGCACCACTGTCGGCCACAGCTTCACCTTGAACGCTCGCCCCAATGGCCTTCCCTTGCCATCCTCGATCTTCCAATGCGGCAGATCGTTCGCTTCGACGAAGACCTGCAACGCGGGCTGCGCGGCCTGGCAATGACCGCACCAGGGCGCACCGAACTCCAGCACCTGCCACCCAGCCTGCGCCGCCACCCCCGCAAAGGTGGGCTCGTTCGGAAGGTGATCACACATGAACGGCATGAGCGCTACGCCGCCAGTGCCTTCTGGATGTCTTCCAGCGGCGCGTTGGTCAGATCCTTGGCAATATCCCCGAGCAATCGCGCCTGGACCTCCTTGTGCAGCAGCGGACGAATGCGACCCAGCGTGGTCGGGTCGGCGATCAGCACCAGGTGCGCATAGCGGTTCTTCAAGGCATCCTCATTGAGCTGTTCGGCCACCTGCTTGGCGAACGTCGCCTCGTTGAGCTGCGAGACCGACATGTCCTTCGGCACTGCACCCGCAGGCCCCTGCCCGGACACGCCCTGCTCACTGATGTCCTGCAGGCGCAGCTCGCCCTCCTGCTTCAGGGTCAACTGATGGTTGCTGCCCACGTTGGTGAACACCCGCGCCGAACCACCGTCGGCAACCACGATCAGCGTTCCTTCGGGAATCGTCCGCGCCATTGCATCCTCCATCAATCCAAAAAGTGGGTGTGCGCTCCACCTTATGCACGCCGATGTCACCAGAGCGCGTACAGGATGTGATTCCGTCATCGCAATCTGAAATCCGCCCTAAATTTACCCGGAGGCCTGCCGCTATGGCCTCCATCATCGCGAGGAACCGCTGTGCACGCTGGCTCACTGTTCCACGTCTGCTTCGCCACCAGCCTGGCCATTGCCGGCTGCGCCGGCTGCATCCACCAGTTCCTGCAGGGCCAACCGTTCTTCGCCCTGGCCATCATGCTCTCGGTGCTCACGATGATCGGCGCCGCACTGGTCACGCGGAAACTGGCACTGCCGGGCGCCTTGGCGATGGCCTGCACGGTGTTCGGTTTGCTGGCGAAGTCGGCCTGAGCCTTCTGAACAGGCGACGTGGAACACAGCGTGCAGATCAGCCCGCTTCGCTGCACGCTCACGCCGGTGCCGTTATGATGAACGGATGATCGACACGACCCACTACGTGACGGGCGCACCTGTTACGTGGAAAGCACTGCCGACCGGCGCTTCGCTTGCCACGAATGCTCCCGCCCTGCATTTCCATCGCCTTGCGCTGGATCCCGGCGGATGACGCCCGCAGGCCCACGGCCTGCCTTCCCCACACGCTGATGTGACACGCGGCTGCCAACTGCGCGGCCGTTGTGAGCCCGTTGCTGCGTTTCCGCCGTTGCGGCGGTGCTTTGCCGTGCGCGTGGCGTTGCGCCTGCACACATTCCCCGGCCCCCACGCCGCCTTCCGATGCCCCTGCGCCACTTGCGCCTGCATCGCCGTTTCCGATTTCCGGGACACACCACAGCACCCATTCCCCTATTCCATACCTACAAGGGAGCCCCTATGCAGGACACGCCCGATTCCCATGCCCACTTCGGCTGGTTCAAACGCCGCCGCCACCTGAAGGTCGATGAGATCACCGTCGTCGACAAGCCCATGCTCAAGCGTGCCGTCGGTGCCGCTGCACTCGGCAATGCCATGGAGTGGTTCGACTTCGGTGTCTACGGCTATCTGGCCGTCACCATCGGCCAGGTGTTCTTCCCGTCGAGCAATCCCACCGCACAGGTGATCGCGGCCTTCGCCACCTTCACCGTGGCATTCCTGGTGCGTCCACTCGGCGGCCTGGTGTTCGGCCCGCTCGGCGACCGCTATGGGCGCCAGAAGGTGCTGGCGTTCACCATGATCCTGATGGCGCTGGGTACCTTTGCGATCGGCCTGATTCCTTCCTACGAGCGGATCGGCATCTGGGCACCGGTGCTGTTGCTGCTGGCGCGTGTGGTGCAGGGCTTTTCCACCGGCGGCGAGTACGGCGGTGCGGCCACCTTCATCGCCGAGTATTCCACCGACCGCAACCGCGGCCTGATGGGCAGCTGGCTGGAGTTCGGTACGCTGGGCGGCTACATCGCCGGCGCCGGTACCGTGACCGCGCTGCACATGCTGTTGAGCAGCGAACAGATGCTGGACTGGGGCTGGCGCATTCCATTCCTGGTGGCCGGCCCGCTGGGCCTTCTCGGCCTGTACATGCGCATGAAGCTGGAAGAGACCCCGGCATTCCGCGCCTTCGCCGAGGAAGCCGAGAAGCGCGAACATGATCGGCCCGGGCTTGGCGCGCTGTTCCAGGTGCACGGCCGCCAGCTGCTGGTGTGCATGGGCCTGGTGCTGGTGTTCAACGTCACCGACTACATGCTGTTGACCTACATGCCCAGCTACCTCAGCGTGACCATGGGCTACGCCGAGAGCAAGGGCCTGCTGCTGATCATCATCGTGATGCTGGTGATGATGCCGTTGAACATTGTCGGCGGGTTGTTCAGTGACAGGCTGGGCCGCCGCCCGATGATCATCGGCGCCTGCATCGCGCTGCTGGTACTGGCGATTCCATGCCTGCTGCTGGTCGGCAGCGGCAACGACTGGATGATCTTCCTTGGCCTGATGCTGCTGGGCCTGGCGCTGGTGTGCTTCACCAGTTCGATGCCGTCCACGCTGCCGGCGCTGTTCTATACCCCGGTGCGCTACAGCGCGCTGTCGATCGCCTTCAACGTCTCGGTATCGTTGTTCGGTGGCACCACGCCGCTGGTGACCGCGTGGCTGGTGGAACGTACCGGCGACCCGCTGGTGCCGGCCTACTACCTGATGGGCGCGGCGGTGGTCGGCCTGATCACGATGCTGTTCGTGAAGGAAACCGCCGGCCTGCCGTTGCGTGGTTCACCGCCGGCCGTCGGCAGCGACAGGGAAGCTGCGGCGCTGTTGAAGAGCGATGTGCCGGTCACGGTGGACCCGAGCCTGCCGCCGCTGCCGGACGTTGCTGAGCCCGAGCAGGTGAAGCCGGCCTGAGGCTCGCCGCGAAATGCCACACGCATGGCCTGGATCTACATGGGGCCTGTAGCGCCGGGCGGATGCGCCCGGCGCTACCTGGCGCTATTTCTTGATGCGGGTCAGCTTCCCCGGCGTCCAACGCAGCGTCCAGGTGTAGTTTCCGTCCGGCGGACAGACGTGGCGGTTCGGGCTCTTCCATTCGCAGACCGTCGCCCCGGCACTGACGGTGAAATCGACAATGATGCGATCACCCTGGATGCGGATCGCGCGGATGGCGCCTGGAATCTGTTCAACCGCGTCGTCACCATAGCCATACTGGCGGATGGCGGCATAGTCCTCTGCTTCCACCGGCGACAGGCTGTTCGGGTTCTCCTGACCGCGCGGATCGTTTGCCGTCAGCGCCGTCATCACCGCCACCACATTGCGTTGCGCGAAGCTGCCGCCGGTGTAGGTGGACGTATAGAAGTACACGACCTCGGCACGGCCATCGCCATCGAGGTCGGCAACAGCGGTCCACACCGGACGGAAATCGGATTCAATGTCGTCGCCGGGAATCAGCCGCAGGTTGGCTTCGGCGGCGTGGTAGGCCTGTACCAGGCTGGGCGGCGGCGCCACCCGCTTGGACGCGGCAGGCGCGGCCGTCGCCGTCAGGCTGGACAGCGCCAGCGCAGCAAGCACCAGACAGATCGAAGTGGAGCGGAACGTCGCAGGTCCGTGCATGTCGTCCTCCATGAGTGTGCGGTCAGTCTAACCGCAGCTCCGGTGGCGCCCGGTCGTGCACGGCGCGGTTTCGCGCGATGCGTGAAAGACATCCACACATGGCGTGGATCTACTGCGGGGTGTCCAACTCCATCGCACGCATCACGATCGGTTTGGCCCAGTCCGGCGTGTGCAGCAGTTCGGCCACCGAGACCGGGTACTGCAGCTGGCCGCGCTCCATCGCCAGCACCGGGAGGGGCGCGGCGCAGCCTTCTGCGTCGGCCGGCGCGCTGTTGTCGTAGACATGCAGCTCAGCCAGGTGCGGCAGCAGGTCCAACAGGTTCTCGCGCGCCGAATCGAAGCGGGCGTGGATCTTTTCCACCGGAATATCGTGGCCACCGGCCTCTACCCGCGCCGCCACGCGGGCGATGTGCAGCTCGACCGTGGCCAGGCCACAGAACCAGATCGCGACGTGATGGTGCTCGCAGGCCTCGCGCAGCAGGCGCGGAATGGTGTTGCCACCCAGCGTTGTTTCGAAGGCGAAGTCCGTGCCATCGGCCATGGCCTGGCGCAGGCGGCGGGTGCCTTCCTGCCAGGCCTCGGCATTGGCTTCGGGCAGCGGCCAGCCAGCCTCGACCAAGCGGCGGGTGAACGAATCGGGGTTGAACCAGCTCAGTCCTTCGGCTTCCAGCCAGGTACCCAACAGCGAACTTTTGCCGGCGCCATTGACGCCGGCCAGCACCAGGATCCGCCCCATCGTTCAGAGCGGACGGCCGAGGGTGACCTTGCGGCCACGGCGGATCGGCTGGCCCAGCACCTTGCCCAGCCCCTCACCGCGCTGCAGGCTGGCCAGGGTCTGGTCGAACTCACCGCGCAGGCGCAGCAGTTCTTCACTGCGCTCACCGGCGTCACCGCCGGCGGCCTTGGCCAGCAGCTCCTGGTACGTGCGGATATCCACGATCACCGCTTCCGGATGATTGTGGTTGGTGATGACCAGTGCCTGCTTCTCGCGCACGGTGCGCATCAGGCTCGGCCAGCCCCGGGTCTTCACCGACGAGGCCGGGGCCTTCTCAAGGCCTGGCAGATCCAGCGGCAGGGTCATGGCACGGCTCCAGACGGGGATAGTTGAGGCCATTATGCCCAATTTGGCCCAATTGGGGATAAATGGACCATTACCTGACGGAACCCTCCGCCGCCGCGCCCGGCGCATCGGTCTGCAGCAGGCTGTCGCGCTCCCGCAGCGGGAAGCGGATCCAGGCATCCAGGCCTTGCGGGCCAAAGCGCAGCTCCCCGCTGCCAGCCAGCTCGTACGGCACGCGCTGCTCGATCAGCGCCCGGCCCAGGCCGCGCTGGCGGGGCAGCTCCCAGTCCTCCACCTCGGCATGACGCTCGCACCAGTGCAGGCCCAGCCATGGCTGGCCGGCCTGAACCTGCAGATCCCAGGTGACCTCGATCCGGCCATCCTCATGGGTGAGCGCGCCATGCCTCAGCGCGTTGGTCGCTAATTCGTGGATCGCCAGGGACAGTACTTCGGCTGCTTTCGGCGGCAGCAGCACGTCCTCGCCCTGCAGGCGGTAGGCGGCCGCTGCAGGCGTCTGCGCAGCGATCTCCTCGTCGAGCATGCCACGCAGGCAGACGCCGGCATTGGCACCACGGGTCAGCAGGCTCTGCGTGCGTGCCAGCGACATCAGTCGCCCGCACAACCGTTCAGCGTATTCATCCACACTGCTGACCGACTCGCGGGTCCGCCAGGCAATGGCATGGATGGTCGACATGATGTTGCGCACCCGGTGCTGCAGTTCGGCCAGCAATACCGATTGACGCTCAGTGGCACGCTTGAGGTCGTCGATGTCCACCGCGATGGCAAATACCCCGCTGACCTCACCGTCGCCATCGCGCAGGGGCGCGGCAGCGACCCGGGTCCAGCGCGCGCGGCCATCATCATGCAGGTACTGGAACTCCAGCCCCGGCACCACGGTCTCGCCGCGCATTGCGCGGGCGATGGCGAAGTCGTGCGCCTCGATGGCGTTACCGTCCGCATGCCACCCGCGCCATCGATGCAGGTTCACCTCATCCGTGGAAGGCACCTTGCCGCTGGGCAGGTAGGCACGCATCTGGTCGTTGGACAGCTGCAAGCGCCCCTCGGTGTCGACAATGCAGACACCTACCGGCAGCACCTTGAAGGCCAATGCCAGGCGCCGGTCCGCCTCCCGCCGCTTCTGCTCTTCGCGCTCGCGTGCCAATTGGGCCACATGTGCCGCTGTGGTCTCGAACATGGTCACCAACACGCCGTTGATGCGTCCCTCCTCGCCACGGATCGGGCTGTAGGTAATGGTGAACCAGACGTCCTCCAACCGCCCTCGGCGCGCCAGAGGATAGAGCTTGTCCTCGTAAGTGATGGTTTCGCCCTGCCAGACGCGCTGGTAGATCGGCCCGTTGATATGCCACACCTCGGGCCAGCACTCGCGGGTCGGCTGGCCGAGCCCGCCGGGATGCTTGTCGGCCAGGATCTCGGCATAACCATCGTTGTAGAGCTGCACCAGCTGCTCGCCCCACAGCACGATCATCGGGAAGCCATGGGCCAGCATCAGGTCGACAGTGGCGCGCAGGTGGGGCGGCCACTGCTCACAGGCACCCAATGGCGTGGACGACCAGTCGTGGCGGGCGATGCGCGCGGCCATGCCATCGTGGCGCGCATGCAGGCGCGGCGCAGGTGGCATCGAGCCACGCAGCTTGGCAGCGTGGATGCCTTCAGGACGGCGCGACATGCCGCGCAATCAGGCGATGCCCGCAGAGACCTGCGGCGCCGCCACCAGCCCGGCCAGCTGCTGCACCAGGGTTTCGATGTGATAAGGCTTGGTACAGCGCGGCGCGCTGGCGAAGCGGCTGGGCAGGTTGTCGTCGTAACCGGAGGTCAGCAGAAAGGGCGTACCCGCCTCGGCCAGCCGATCGGCCAGCGGATAGACCTGCTCACCGCCCAGGTTGATGTCCAGCAATGCCACATCGATGGGATGGGTATCGACCAGTTGCCCCAGCGCCTGCAGGTCACCGGCCGGCCCCACCACCTGTGCGCCTTTCAGCTCCAGATAGTCGACCAGGAACATCGCGATGGCGAATTCATCCTCCGCCACCAGTACACGCAGCCCTTTCAGGCCCTCTGGTTTGTTGCCCGCTTCCAGCACGACCGGCGCTCCTCGATACACGCGGCCCAGCTCTGCCGCAACGCCCGCAGGATGCGCGAACCGGGCTACAAGAGCGCGTGATGATGGATGAAGATCGCGGCCACGGCCCGTTCACCGCGGCATTGCAGCGGCGTGTTCAGAAGGCCCGCTCCCATTTCAGGCTGAGCAGACTGCGGTCGTGGCTGTACAGCCAGCCAACGTTGCTGTCGATGCGCGCGTAGCGCAGGCTCAGGCTGGGTACCAGCCCGGCCACGGCAAGGCGCTCGCTGCGCACGATGGCGATCAGGTTCTGTTCGCTGTCCTCACGCCGCGCCTCCAGCAACGGACTCCACGCGTCGTAGTCGCACTCGCGCAACGAAACGAATACGGTGGCGGTGGTGCCACTCCATTGCCGCGCCGCACCCAGCCGCACGCCGCGCTGGCGATAGCCGTTGGCTGGGTTGGCGGCGCTGCTGTCACTCAGGTCCAGCCCGGCAAAGAGGGTCCAGCGCGGGTTGAGCGCACGGAACCAGGTGGCATACACCGCGGCCAGCTCACCGTCGTAATTGCTGGCCAGGCCACGCTGGCGATAGCGCTGGCGCTTCCAGTCGGCCTCCAGCTTGAGCAGGCTGCGCGCGTCCAGCGCATATTGCCATTCGCCATGCAGCCCGCTGCCGCCTTGCAGGGCCCGGTTGCCGAGGCCCTGATAGTCATAGCTGGGGGCGATCTGCAGGGTATGCCGTGCGCTACGCCAGCTGTAACCCGCCTGCACGTTGGCATTGAGCTCGTTGTAGGCGCTGTGCCCGCGCCATGCCTGGCCGAATGCGAGGCCACGCACGTACACGCCATGGTGGCCCTTCAGGGCCCAGCGATGTTCGAGGTTACCGTCGTAGTCCAGGCCCATGGCGCGCTGGGCATCGGGAAGATTGCGCTGGATGATGCAGGTGTCGCCTACCCCGAACAGGCAGGTGCGGCTGGCCGAACTGCGGTTGATGTTGTCACTCCATGCCGGGCCGGCGGACAGCGCGCCTTTCCAGCGCGGGCGCGCCTGCAGCGCAGCCAGATAGGCGTCCACCCGTCCGCGTACACCTGCGGTGGCGGGGTCATCGGCACTGATGCCATCCGCGATTGCCGTGAACAACGCTACCGCATCGCGATCGCGCTGGTCCTCGGCGTAGACGCGCGCAAGTTCAAGGCGGGCCGGCAGGAAATCCGGCTGTGCCTCCAGCAGCGCCTCGTACTCGTTTGCCGCGCGATGGTGATTGCCGGCCACCCGCGCCAGGCCGCCCTGCGCATAGTGGCGCAGCAACGGGTCGTGGCCAGGCAGTTCGATGTATTCATCCAGGAAGCGTTGCGCGGCGCCCCATTGCTGATGCTGCAGCGACAGGTACAGCGCCTGGCCCAGATCATCGACCGTGCGCTCCACGCGCAGGGTCTGGCCGTCGATGGTGATGGTCGGACGCTCCGACTCGGCCTGCTGCAGGCGCTGCTGGTCCTGCTGCTGGTGGCGCAGGTCGGTGCCCTGTTCGAGCACGCGGCGAAGATCGTCCTGCTGGGCGCGCACGTCGGCGGCCGCCAGCAGCAGTACGACAAGGAAGATGGGATGGCGCATGGTCGATCCGTGGTGATGCGTGCAGCGGGCCGAAGCAGGGACTGGCGGATCGCGGCTTGTCCCTGCCCTGTCCCGTCAGGGGCGTGGCAATCAGTTCTTGCTGCCGCCGAAGGCGGTGTCGTACTGGCTGTTGCCGCTGAAGGTGGCGATACCGGCCAGGGCGGCCGCGTTGGCGCCGAAGAACTGCCCCTGGGTGGTGCCGGCAACGCTGCCGTTGGCGGTGGCCGAACCGGCGAACGATGCGTCGGCACTGTTGATGTTGGCAACGATGGCCAGGTTCAGGCCATTGCCCGACAGCGCACCATCCAGGGTGCCGGCGCCGAAGTCGGCGTCGAAGGTGCCGCTCAGCAGGTTGCTGCCGTTGAACTTGTTCAGGCCAGCCACGGTGTAGGACGCCACGCCGGCGGGCAGCGTGGTGCCGGCGCGGTCACCGACGAAGTAGACCTGGCGGTTGTTGAAGCCACCGGCGGCGCCATCCTTGGACCATTCACCGAACCAGACATCGCCACTGCCGACCTTGACGAAGTTGAAGTGGCCCATGCCGGCGTGGCTGCCCGGTGCGCCGGTGATCGGCATGGCCAGGGTACGTACCGTCACGCCATCGACGGTGGTGGGTGCCGAGTAGGCGCTCAGGCCCTGGAAGTCCACCGGCTTGGCCTGGGACACGGTACCGACACCGATACCGGCCTTGCCAGCACGGTGCGGGCCGCCATTGACCTGCGATTCGCCAACCGCCACATACAGCTCGGCATCGGTCTTGGCACTGGCGGCACCGACGATATCGGCAGCATGCGCGGCACCGACCAGAGCCAGCGAGGCAGCAACGGCGAGAACCGAACGGGAGATCATTTTCATGGTATTGCTCCTTGGTTGAGGGAACTACGGGTACAACGCTTGAAGGTGGGAGATCAGAAACGTGCGGTGACGCCGAGCTTCAGGGCGCGACCCGGGGCCGGCAGCGTGGACCGCGTGGCTGGATCGACGTAGTAGCGGTTGCCGAGGTTGCTGCCGACCAGTTCGACGCTGGCATGCTCGTTGAAGCGCCAGCGCGCATAGGCATCGACGGTGGTGATGTTTCCCCAGGTGAACGGCACGTTCTGCCAGAGCAGGCCGCTGCCACCGCTCAGCAGGCGGTCACGGTAGGCCTGCAGATCAGGGTTCTCGTGGCGCTGGTAGTGCACGATGCGGCTGCCAAGCTCCAGGCGCTCATCGAACAGGCGCGTGCCCAGCGACCCGTTGATCGACAGCTTGGGAATGGCCTGGGTCAGCAGGTAGCCACCGACGAAACCATCCTGCACGCAGTTCGGGACCAGGCCGCGGTTCGCATCCAGGAGCACCGCCGTGCTCTCGTCACACACCTCGTTTTCCAACGTGCGGGTGATGCCCAGATCGGTGAAGAAGCGCCGGTTGTCGAAGCGGGCCTGCAGTTCGATGCCACGGATGGTCTGCTTGTCGATGTTGTCGAACAGGAAGTTGCCATCGCGCTCGATCACGTCACGGGTCTTGTGCACGTAGTACGCCAGCTTGACGTCGGCATCGGCGGTGTTGCCGAACAGCGCCGACAGGTTGTGCACGTAGCCCACTTCGTAGTTGTAGGCGTGCTCGGGCTTGAGCGCATGCAGCGGATTGAGGCTGCCGGAGAAGGCGATGGTGCTTTCGAACATGCTCGGGAAGCGCACCGCTTCGCTGTAACGCACGTAGGCACGGGCGGCCGGGGACAGGTGTGCAGTGGCCGAGAAGGTCGGCAGCCAGGCATGGTCGCGGCGGCGGCTGTTGCGTGCATCGACCGGCTGCGACTGTACGCTGTTGCCGATGTTGCAGACCTGGTCGCTGCCGGCGAACACCGGCTGCACGCCGGGAATGGCCGCCACTTCGCCATTGAGGCAGGGATTGCCGGCGCGGGTGTAGTTGCCATCGGCATCGGGCAGCCAGGGCCGCGTGTACCTGACCGGACGCGGCGTCTCGTACGGTGCCAGCAAGGCACGGATGCTGTCATCGATGAACCAGCCCATGCCGCGCTTTTCCCATACGGCGCGGCGTGCTTCCAACGCGTCGATGCGGGCCTGCAGATTGGCGGGACGGGGCGGCAACTCGTTCACGGTATACTGCGCTTCCTTGCCACCTACGCCCTTGGTCAGCAGCTCGGGGTGCGCCTCGAGGAAATCGTCGAAGGCCCAGTAGCGGCTGTAGCGCACGCCTGCATTGAGGGTAAGGAAGTCGACCGGCCGCCACTCCAGGGTCAGGTAGCCCTCGCCCTCCTGTCGGCGCCCGGCACGCGGGAACATGCGCCAGCCATCGGTGGTACCGAAGTACGGATCGCTCGAGCCGAGCTTCTCGTACTGCCAGTTGCCGCCCACGGTCAGGTCCAGGGTCGAATGCAGCGCGAAGCGGTTGCTCAGGATCAGGCCGGTGCGGTCGTTGCGCGCGTTGGCCAGCGCGGTGTTGCGCAGGATCGGGCTGGCGTCCGGGTTCCATGCCGGATTACCCACTGCGAAGTTCGGGAAGCCGCCAGCACTGTAGGTATCGCTGTCCGTCTCCGTGCGCCACAGGTTGGCGTAGAGGTCCAGCCAGCGGCTGCCGGCCGGCTGGAAGCGGTATTCCAGGTTCCAGGCATCGGACGCAACCCGGCTGAGCGGCCATTGGATGCGTCCGTAGTCGGGCGCGGACAGGATGCGCGACGGCATGATCTCGCCGTAGTGCGACAGCGTGCGCCGCCAGGTGGCCTTCAGCTGCTGGTCGTCGTTGATCTGCCAGCTGCCCTTGACCAGCCAGGACTCCTGTTCGCTGGAGGTATTGGGCACTTCATCGCCCGGTTTGAAGTAACGCGCCAGCGTGGTGATGTAGTCGATGCCCTGGTACTCGTACTGCTCGCGCCGGTCCTGGTCGTAGTACGCGCTCCCCTTGCTGCCGGAGAAGTAGTTGCCGCGCTTGCGCCAGGCGTAGGCAGCCATCAGGTCGACGTTGTCGCCGCGTACGCCCAGTGCCAACCGCCAGGCCTGGTCTTCGCCATCGAAGGGGGTGTTGCCGCTGCGCGACTTCACCGGCACCACCAGGGTGCGGTCGTCATAGGGTGAGTTCGGCGAGCCCTGCGGGAACCCCGGCACCGTGCGGTAATCCTCGCCGGTGTGCAGGCGCGGCAGGCGCGGTGCCACCGCATTGCTGCTGCCTTCGATCTTCAGCTCCCCGCCGAAGCGCTCGCCGGCAGTAACAATGTCGTCAACGTCGATGGTCTTGATCACCAGCGCACCGCCGATCCCGCTGTGCACATCGCGCACCAGCCCTGGCCCCTTGATGACCTGGATGCCACCAATCAGGTTGGGATCGATGTAGTTGCGGTTGCTGACGCCGTTGTAGCCGCGCCAGACCGTGAGCGCCTGTTCGCCACCGTCGATGCTGACCGGCACCCGCCCGGGCCCCTGGATGCCACGGATGTTGACGTCCAGCGCGCCGCTGTTGCGCGCATCGCCGCTGAACACGCCGACCAGATCCTTGACCACGTCGGCCGGATTGGAACCGCGATAGCGCTCCACCCGGTCGCGCCCCGAATACGCCGTGGTCAGGTCCAGCGCGAACACATCATCGTAGCCGCGCCGATCGCGGGCCTCGCCCCCTTCCGACTGCAGGCGACCGGCCACGTCCAGCGTCTCGGTCACCCGCACCCCTTCCCCCTCACCCGCTTCCGCTGCAGCCCGCAGGCTCCAGGTGCCGTCCATGCCGCGCTGCGCGCGCACGCCGCTGCCGCGCAGCAGCTGCTGCAGGGCCTGCATCTGGCTGTACTCGCCTTTCACTGCACTGGAGCGGCGGCCTTCCACCAGGTCGCTGCGGAACACCACCTGCACATCGGCCTGGCGGCCAAAGGTACGTACGGCATCAGCCAGTGGCTGCTCCGGGATGGCGTACTGGCGCACCGGCGCGACGATCGCCGGTTGTGCCTGCACGGCCGGCACCCAGGCCAGCGGCAGCAATGCGGTGGAAACGGCCAGGGCCAGAACGGTGGCGCGACGATGACAGGCGGATGCCGTGGACGGCATGGACAGGAACTCCTCAAGCGTGGCTGGACCACGGGCACATCCGGTGCCGGTGGTGTGTCTGGCTTGAGGAAAAACGGTGTTTCGCTCTGGCTATACCTCTATAGACAGCGGGACACTGCAGGTGCCCACGGTTTTTTCATGTTTTTTTTCATGCCGCGTATTCCGCCATGAACCGGCGGCACCTCACCACAGCACCAACGCGCCACCGGGCAAGCGCTGCACGCGCAGTCCTGCCTGTGCGGCCACGGCATCAATGGCGGTCTCCGGCTGCTGCAGGTGGAACAGGCCACTGACCCGCACGTTCGCGCCCTGCCCGCCCAGTACCCAGACCGGTGCACGCCGATAGCGGGCCAGATCGGCGATGGCCTGCGCGGCCGGCAGATTGTCGATCGCGACCTCACCTCGCCGCCATGGCGCCACGGCCTCGGGATCTTCCAGCCGCACAGGCTGCAGCCAGCGACCGTCACGGAACGCCCGTGACTGCCCCGCATGCAGGCGCTGTACGCTGCCATCGCCCGGACGCACCTCGACCACACCCTCGCTGACCTGGGTGGTGACCGTGGTATCCAGCATCGACACACTGAAGGCGGTACCGATGTCACGTATCAGGCCGCCCACCGCCTCGACCTGGAACGGGCGAGCTTCGTGCGCCACCTGGAACCAGGCCTGCCCGCGCAGAAGGCGCAGGTGCCGCTGCTGGCCATCGAACTCGACCGCCAATGCGGTTCCCGCATCGAGCACGGCGGTGCTGCCGTCTTCCAGTTGCACCACGCGTGGCGCATCGCTGCTGCGCAGGTCACTGCGTGCCAGCAGCAGCGCGTGCGGTGCCGCCGTCACCATCAGTGCGACGGCGGCGGCACTGGCCAGCAGCCATGGCAGGCGACGGCGCGGCGCGATCGGGCGCAGGCCCTCGCGATCGGTGGTGAGCTCGGGCAGCGCCGCCAGCACGTCGGGCCCGGCGGCATCCAACCCCTGCCAGAAGGCCTGCTGCTGGCGCCAGGCCAGCGCATGGCGCGGATCGGCCCGCAGCCAGCGCTGCAGGGCTCGTTGCTGGCGTTCCGGCAGCGGGCCTGCACTGCACTGGATCACCCAGCGCAACGCCTGCCTGGCCTGACGCGGCGAGGGTTCGGACGTGGTCATGGTTGTGGCCTGCCGCACCACGAACGGGTGCGCTTTCCTGTTGTGACAACGGCGGGCGCGATCTGCCCACGGCAATCGCCGGTCATCGGCGCGTTCCCTGTTGATGCTGCTGGATCAACAGCGCCGCGCGCAGCACATGCTTGCCGACCAGGCTCTTGGAAATACCCAGCCGTGTGGCGATCTCGCGCTCGCTCAGGCCCAGGTAGCGGTTGAGCACGAAGCACTCGCGGACCTGCGCTGGCAGCGCGAGAATGGTCTGGGTGATCTCGCGCAGCTGTGCCTGGTCCAGTGCCTGGGCCTCGCCGTCGTGGCCCGCCTCGGCCATGTCGGCGGCGTACTCGGCCATCGCGCGCCGCTCGCGGGCGTCGGCCTGGCTGCGGTTGAGCGCATGGTGATAGGCCATCCGGTACAGATAGCCGCGTGGCTCCAGGATCGGTGGATCACCGGGCACGCTGCTGGCCTTCAGGTACAGGTTCTGCAGGGTGTCCTCGATACTGGCCGGGTCGAGATAGCGCGCGATGAAGCGAGACAACGCACGGCGCTCACGGATCAGCAGCTCGACCAGCGCCAGGGCATTGGGAGACATAGGTGCCAAGGCCGGACCGGGGAATGATGGGCGTGATGGCGACGGTCCGGACATGGATTGTGGGCTGCGCGGCCGCAGGCGGCAAGCGAAGGCCCGTCGCGCGGCACCAGGATCATCCACGCATGGCGTGGATCTCCCAGGCGGCGCCGGATCCAGTAGATCCACGCCATGCGTGGATGTGGATGCGGAGCCTACGGTTCGTCCAACGCCTCGAAACGCTCGGCGAGGTAATCGATCAACGCGCGTACCGCCGGCAGCAGCCCACGGCGCGAAGGGAACACCGCATGCACGATGCCGTGTTTCGGCACCCACTCGGGGAGCACCGGCAGCAGCGCCCCGCTCTCCAGCTCATCGGTGATCATCATCCGCGGCAGCATCAACAGCCCGACCCCGGCCACCGCGGCTGCGCGCAACGCGATCATGTCATCGCTGACCAGGCGCGGGCGGTGATGCACGCTGGCCTGGATCTCGCCGGGCCCACTGTATTGCCACACATGCTGCTGACTGGGCGAGGCCAGATCGACGGTCGGCATCATCGCCAGATCGGCCGGCACCTGCGGCGTGCCCAACCGTTGCAGCAGCGCCGGGCTGGCACTGGTGCACCAGACCCGGCGTGCCAGCACGCGCACCACCAGGTCGCTGTCTTCCAATGGCGGCGGCCGTACCCGGATCGCCACGTCCACACCCTCGCCCACCACGTCCACGCGGCGGTTGGTGGCGTCCAGCTGCACCGTCACCTGGGGGTGCAGGGCCAGGAAGTCGGCCAGCATCGGGCCGATGCGCGCGTGCAGGATCGCGATCGGGCACGCCAGGCGGATGGTGCCGCGCGGCTCGGCGCGTGACATCGCAATCGCTTCTTCGGCCGCCTCGGCCTCGACCAGCATTGCCTTGCAATGGCGGTAGTAGTCCTGGCCGACCTCGGTGACCGAGAAACGCCGGGTCGAGCGCTGGATCAGGCGCACGCCCAACCGTTCTTCCAGCAGCGCGATGCGCCGGCTCAGTTTCGACTTCGGCATGGCCAGCGCCCGACCGGCCTGCGAGAAGCCGCCGTGCTCGACCACCATGGCGAAATAGAACAGATCGTTGAGGTCACAACGGCGGATATCTGCGATGAACACGGGGCGATCTCCTGCGGCCCACGGCCTGCCGCCATTGTTCACCAGATAGGACTATGACGGCAAATATTGGCGTCTACCGGCCCAATTGTCGCGACGATATCGTCTCCTGCAACGAAGAACAGCGGCCGGCAGCCCCGGCCAGGAGATCGCCATGAAGCGTGTCACCGGTAGCTACAGCGCCCCCCGCCCGCACTGGGTAGGCGACGGATTCCCCGCCCGCTCGATGTTTTCCTACAACACCCACGGCCAGCACCTGAGCCCGTTCCTGCTGCTGGACTATGCCGGCCCGTACAGCTTCGCGCCCAGCGATACCCCGCGTGGGGTCGGCCAGCATCCGCACCGCGGTTTCGAGACAGTCACCATCGTCTATGAAGGCGAGGTCGCGCATCGCGATTCGACCGGTGCCGGCGGCACCATCGGCCCGGGCGACGTGCAGTGGATGACCGCTGCCTCCGGCATTCTCCACGAGGAATTCCATACGCCGGAATTCAGCAAGCGCGGCGGCACCCTGGACATGGTGCAGCTGTGGGTGAACCTGCCGGCGCGGGACAAGATGGGCGCACCGGGCTACCAGACCCTGCTCGACGCCGACATTCCCTCGGTGGATCTGCCTGAAGGCGCCGGCCGCGTGCGTGTCATCGCGGGCCGCTTCGACGACCACGCCGGTCCGGCACGTACCCACACGCCGATGGATGTCTGGGACATCCGCCTGCAGCAGGGCCACCACGCCGAACTGCCGGTGGCCGATGGCCGCACGCTGGCGGTGGTGGTGCTGAAGGGCACGGTCCGGATCAACGGCGGCCAACCGGTCGGCGAAGCACAGCTGGTCACCTTCGACCGCAGCGGCGAGGACGTGTTCGTCGACGCCGACAGCGACGCCACTGTGCTGCTGCTCAGCGGCGAGCCGATCAACGAGCCGGTGGTGGGCTATGGCCCGTTCGTGATGAACAGCCAGGCCGAGATCGCACAGGCGGTCAACGACTTCAACAGCGGCCGTTTCGGCCAGATCGCGCACTGAGCGCTTCCGCGCGGCGGGTGATGACCCGCCGCGCCAACGGGCCATCGCCCACCTTCCCCAGGAGACCGACCATGAGTACCCCCGCCAACTTCAACGGTGCCCGCCCGGTGATCGATCCGGACAACGCCGCGATGCTGCTGATCGACCACCAGAGCGGCCTGTTCCAGACCATCGGTGACATGCCATTCACCAGCGTGCGCGCCCACGCCACTGCGCTGGCGAAGATGGCCACGCTGGCAAAGATGCCGGTGATCACCACCGCCTCGGTCCCGCAGGGCCCGAACGGCCCGCTGATCCCGGAGATCCACGACGCGGCCCCGCATGCTCAGTACGTGGCGCGCAAGGGTGAGATCAACGCTTGGGACAACCCGGAATTCGTTGCTGCAGTGAAGGCCACCGGCCGCAAGCAGCTGATCATCGCCGGCACCATCACCAGCGTGTGCATGGCCTTCCCGTCGATCGCCGCCGTGGCCGATGGCTACCAGGTGTTCGCGGTGATCGATGCCTCGGGCACCTATTCGAAGATGGCCGAAGAGATCACCCTGGCCCGCGTGGTGCAGGCCGGCGTGGTGCCGATGGACACCGCCACGGTGGCCTCGGAGATCCAGCGCAGCTGGAACCGCGACGATGCCCAGCAGTGGGCCGAGGTCTACACGAAGATCTTCCCCAACTACCAGCTGCTGATCGAAAGCTACCTGAAGGCGCAGGACGTGCAGAAGAACCAGGAGCAGCTGGATTCGCAGCGCAGCTGAGCTGCCCCCGGGGTGCCGGCCCTCCGCCGGCACTCCTCCCAACCGGAGACCCATCATGTCCAGTGAACCGATCCGCGACCCGGCCAGCGACCACCTGCTGACCCCGCAGAATTCCGCCTTCATCATCATCGACTACCAGCCGGTGCAGGTGAACTCCATCGCCTCGATGGACCGCCAGCTGCTGGTCAACAACATCGTCGGCACCGCCAAGGCCGCTGTGGCTTACGGTCTGCCGATCGTGCATTCGACGGTCAACGTCAAGACCGGCCTGAACAAGCCGCCGATTCCGCAGCTGCGCAAGGTGCTGGGCGACTACCCCACCTACGACCGCACCACCATCAATTCCTGGGAAGACGTCGAGTTCCGCAAGGCGGTGGAGGCCACCGGCCGCCGCAAGCTGATCATGACCGCACTGTGGACCGAAGCCTGCCTGACTTTCCCGGCCCTGGATGCGTTGAAGGAAGGCTATGAGGTGTACGTGGTGGTCGATGCCGTTGGCGGCACTTCGCTGGCGGCGCATGATGCCGCGTTGCGCCGCATCGAACAGGCCGGGGGCCAGCTGATCAGCGTGCCGCAGTTGTTCTGCGAGCTGCAGCGCGACTGGGCCCGCTCAGAAACGGTGCCGGCGTTCATGAACCTCTTCATCGAAACCGGTGGTACGGCAGGCATCCAGTTCTCGTACGATCGTACCGAGTGATTGGGTGGCGGCGCCGGCCTTGGCTGGCGCCGCCTTTTGGAGCAGTCGAGCACGGCTCGACTTTACAGTGGGTTTGGTCGAGCGTGGCTCGACGCTAGAGACAGATGGAGAATGTGATGGCCTACGCGCGCATTGTTTCGACCGGCGACAACTACCTGCACCACATCAGCAATGGAAGCTTTGATGTGGACGCGGACGAGCCCGCCTCGCTGGGCGGTCAGGGCAAGGGCTTCGCGCCCTTCGATCTGTACCTGGCCTCGCTGGCCGCCTGCACCGCCATCACCCTGCGCATGTATGCGCAACGCAAGGGCTGGGAGCTGGGCGAGTTCCATGCCGAGCTGCGCTCGGAACGCGACGAAGATGGACGCTTCCACGTGCACCGCGTGCTGCATGCCAGCGCCGAGCTGAGCGATGCGCAGTGGCAGCGGTTGCTGGAGGTGGTGGAAAAGACCCCGGTGACGCTGGTGATGCGCGAAGGTGCGCGCATCACCAGTGAGCGCGGGGGCGCAGCGTAACCCCATCCACGCGTGGCGTGGATCTGCTTCAGCGCCGCGAATGCAGCACGGTGCGCTGGCGCATGGCGTTGAATTCCTGCTCCACCTGCTGGATGTCCTCGGCCTGGAAACCGGCCGCATCCAGCAGCTGGTCGGCGGCAGCCGCCGCCAGCGGATCATCGTCACGCTGGCGCCAGCAGCGCGCCGGCAGGAAATAGCCCACTTCGCTGCGCCCGCGCATGATCACCACCGGCCGGCCCGCATACAGCAGGAACTCGGCCAGGTGCTGGCGCAGGCCCTCCACTGAAACATAGGCCGGTCCAACACCCAGCATCTGGCTGGACGGTTCGGGACTCTCGAACAGCTTGCGACGGCTCATCCACTCCTCCTTATGTACAACGCGTGGTCTCCTTTCCTTAGACGGGCGCATCGCTGCGCCCCCGCCACGCACTACGTGATCCGCATCACGCTCGCCACTCAGAACCCGGTGTTGAACTCCAGCTGGAACACGTCGATCGACAGCGGCGCACCGGACACTTCCTTGGCCGCCATCCACTTGCCGCTGATCCAGCTGCGCGCATCCAGCGCATAGGCACCGCCCACGTAGTAGCCGCGGGCGTTGGTGCCGCCCAGGTGGAAGTTCGGATCGTTGTAGGCGTCGGGCAGCGCGTCGGCCTCGATGTGCTTGTAACCCAGCAGCGCCTGCCACTGGCCTTTCTCCTTCAGCTCGGTGGCACCAAAGGTGGCCTGCACCATCCACGCGGTGTCGCCGCTGCGGAAGGTGTCGATGCTGGCGGTGCCACCGGCGCCGTAATTGTTGACGATGCCGTTGTTGGCACGATTGAACATGGCCTGCTTGTCGTAGGCCAGGTTGCGGATGTAGTCGCCGTCCAGGCGTAGGCCGATGCCCTGGGCCAGCTGCGTATCCCAACGAATGTTGAACGTGGCCAGGCGGAACGCCGAAGCCAGGCCGACATACTGCGGGGTCGGCGTGTTGGCCGGGTCCAGCGGATTGCGCGCGATGTCGCGGATCAGCATCAGCGTGTTGCCCTTCTGCATGAACGCCGGGCGCGACCAGTCGGTGTCGCAGCCCACCGCGCCCGCATACAGTGCGCACGGCGAGGACAGGCGGCCGCTGATGTTCTTGAAGTCGTAGTAACCCAGCGCCGCGCGCAGCGCATTGTCGTCGTTGAAGCGCCAGTTCACGCCCACCTGCGCACCGGACAGCCACTTGTTCTCGTTCGGGGTCTTGACCCGGCTCTGGCTGGGCGAACTGTCGGAGGTGTATTCCAGCGGCACCACCGCGAGGTTGCCGAACAGGTCGAGGTCGCCACCGTCGAAGTCATACTTCAGGTTCGCGGCCAGGCCATCGAAGTTGAGGTCGTTGGAGAACAGCGTGTCGCTGGTCCAGAACGGATTGCCGAAGCGGCCGCCACGCACCGTCACCCAGTCCGCCGGGCTGTAGGCCAGCCAGGCCTGGTCCAGCCACACATCCTTCTTGCTCAGGCCGCCACCCAGCTGCTCGGTGGTCGACACCGGGCCATTGCTGCTGCCACTGGCCAGGCGCACGCCGGCCGTGGTGTGCTGCCCGATCATTGCCTCGATGCCGAGGCGGGCGCGGATGCGCCACAGGTTGCGACGGTCCTGGCGGGTGTTCAGCAGCGGCGGCAGCTGCAGGTTGGTGTTGGTGTTGGTGTCGAAGCCGTTGCCGGAATTGATCGACGACCAGTTGCTCACGATGTCGCTGTTGCGTTCGGAGAAGAAGCGCGACTCGCTGCGCACGCGCATGTCACCGGTAACTTTGATGCGCTTGGTCCACTCGGCCACTTCGTTGGGTGCCGCCCAGCCTTCCGATTTCGCCTGCGCCATCACGTCCTGGCGCACTTCGTCACGGATACCGTCGCGCACGCTCTGCGGCACGTACGGCACGCGCACGTCACCGGCCTCCAGGGCCACGCCACCACTCGCCGCGGCGCTGTCCGTGGCTGCAGTGCGCTGTGCGGCCGCCGCTTCGGCTTCGGCCTGTACCAGCAGTGCCTGGCCGTCTTCGGGTTTCAGTGCACCGCTGGCGATCAGGCCCTTGATCAGCTTGACCATGGTGGTTTCGGCCGCCATCGCACCGGCCGGGGCGGCCAGGCTGAGCAGCACGGCGCAGCACAGCAGCGCCCGTCGGGCCGGCCGCGGGCGGCGGGAGTCGGTTCGTGCGCGGACGTGGTCGTTCATCACGGTTCTCATCGAAAGAAGGGAAATCACGGAGGTCGGGAATCAGGCCCCGGGCCGGCGGCCCTGGATCAGGACGCGGGCGGGGAAATCAAGCGACGGCGGCGGTGCCTGGTCGACCTTGCCGATGCGGCGCAGTGCATCGAGCACGGCCGCGTCGGCCTCCTCGTTGCCACTGCCACGCACCAGCTCGACCTTTTCCAGGCGGCCATCGCTGGCCAGCCATACGTTCACCTGCAGCTGGAATGCCAGGCGCTTGACCTTGTCGTCGCGCGAGATCGCCTGCTGCATCAGGTAGCCCAGGTAGCGGCCGTAGGTAGCGTTGCCGGCGCCACCACGGCCAACGCCGGACGAACCGCCACCACTGCCGGACTGGATACCGAAGTTGTCACCACCGGCCTGCGCGTCGGCATTCATCGTCACCGGATCGCTGTTATCCGGCGTCGGCGTCGGCTCTTCGGCCGGCGTCGGCTGATCCAGCGGTTCCGGCTCGGGCATCGTCTCTTCCGGCGGCGTCTCCGGCTCCGGGGGTTTTTCCGGGGGCGGCGGGGGCGGCGGCGGAGGGGCTGGCAGCGCCAGCATCGGCGGTTGCACCACCGGCCGGCGGGTGCTGGCGGTGTCCTTGAACAACAGCCACCACACCGCGATACCGAGCACCAGCAACGCGGCCAGCACCAGTGCCACGGTCACCAGCAACTGGCGACCGCGCATGCCGGGCTCCGGTCGAGGGGGTTGATGGGCCGTCATGCCTCAGCCCTGCGCCTTGCCGGTGACCAGGCCGACCTGGGCCAGCTCCAGGCGCCGCAGCAGGTCCAGCACCTCGACCACGCGGGCGTACTGAACCTGCGCGTCACCGCGCACGATCACCGGGAAATCCGGCGTGGTCGCGCGTTCGGTACGCAGCCGGTCTTCCAGCTCGGCCATCGTCACCGGATAGGCATCCAGGAACACCTGGCCACTGGGGTCGATGGTGATCGCCTTGGTCTTCGGCTTTTCCAGGGCCACGCTGTTGCTGGCCTTCGGCAGATTGACCTCGATGCCGGGAATGGAGGCGTTGCTGGTCAGGATGAAGATCACCAGCACCACCAGCAGCACGTCGACGAAGGGCGTTACGTTGATGCCCTTCTCGCGCTTCTTGATGCCGAACTTCGCCTTCTGGCCCATGGCGCGCCCCTCAGCCCTGGACCGCGGCCGGGCCGCGCCCGTCCTGCTCTTCGGCCAGGCGCGCGGCGAACTCGTCGATGAACACCGCCATGTCGGCGCCGATCGCTTCGGCACGCGCACCCAGGTAGTTGTAGCCGAACAATGCCGGGATCGCGACGCCGAGGCCGGCAGCGGTACACAGCAGCGCCGCGGCCATGCCGGGCGCCACCGAGTTGATGTCCACCGCGCCGGCCATCGCCGCCACCACGAACACCAGCATGATGCCGATCACGGTGCCGAACAGGCCCACGTAGGGCGCGCCTTCGATGGTGGTCGACAGCCAGTTCATGCGCCGTGCCATTGCTTCCTGCTCGCGCACCATCACCGCATCCATCGAGGCACGGATCGCGGCGATGGTGGCGCCGCTCAGGTAGCCACTGTTGCCATCGCGCTGGTGGCGCTGCTGCATTTCCTCGATGGCCACCTGGTAGATGCGCCACAACGAGCCATCGTGCATCGCAGTCGGTGCCTTGCCCTGGCGATCCATGTCCGACAGGGTGCGCAGCGGCACGCCGGACAGCTTGCCGAAACTCTCGGTGAACACCGCATTGGCCTTGCTGGTACGGCCGAAGTGGCGGCTCTTGGCGATCATGATCGCCCACGACAGCAGCATCATCAGGCCAAGGATGGCGACCACCACCCAGGCATCGAACGGCATCGCCTTGAGGATGAAGGCGAAGTGGCTCTGGCCAGCCGACTGCTCGTCGGCACCGTAGCTGATCAAGCGTGAATCGGCGCCCTGCGCGGTGGCGTCGGCCAGCAGCAGCGCCGCCGGGCGTGCCACCCGCGAGACGCGCAGCTCATCCAGCGCTCCTTCGAAGTTGGCCAGCGGCTGCGCCGCACCCGGGGCATCGGCGCCGACCACCGGCGCGGTGCCCAGCGCCGGCAGCTCGCCGCTCAGCTGGGCCACCACACGGCCGTTGAGGTACAGCTGCAACGCGCCCTTCTCCGCCGTCAGCGCCACGTGCGCCCACTGCCCTTCCGGAATCGGCTGTGCAGGCGTGCTGCGCTGGCCGTTGAGCTGCACGAACGGCACCCGGTTCTCGATACCCAGCACCAGCTCGGACGCGCCATCACGACGGGCGTAGATCGCCTGCGCGGCATTGTTGCTGTCCGGCTTGATCCAGGCCGAGACGGTCAGCGGCGCACCCGCTTCCTGGGCCAGCGACGCGCTGGCGGGCAGTGGCAGCGGGCCCGCACCCAGCTGCACGCCACGACCGATCACCGCGCCCTCGGACGGCGGCACGACGGCGCCGGCGTTGTTGCCGTAAGCGGTGGTGTCGCGCGCCGGCGCATTGGCCTCGGCAAAGTGGTAGACCAGCGTGTAGTCCGGGTCGAACACCTGCTGGCCGTTGCCGCTGGCCGGTGCCTTCTCATTGCCGTAGTACATCCAGATCGTCTGCGGCGCGGCGGCGCTGACTGCCGGCACGTCCACCCAGACCAGGGCCAGGCCCAGCTTGGGATCGAACTGTTCGATCTGATGGGCCAGCACGGTGCGGCCATCGCCCGACACGAAGCGCAGGTCGTTGCCCGCGTCCTGGGTACCGTCGAAACCGAAGTTGCCGGTATGCAGGCGCAGCAGCAGCGGCGTGCGGCCCGGGTCACCGGCCAGGCCCGCGCCCTGCGGGCCGGCGTCGACGGTGATCGGCTTGCGGTACTTCCATTCGGCCTGCCACCAATTGGCATCGGCCGCAGCAGCAGGCAACGCAACCAGCGCGGCCAGCAGCAGCAACACTCGGGAAAGCAAACGGTCCATGCGAAGGGTCTCCGGAGAACGCATGTTCAAGGGATGGGTCAGTAACTGGTGCTGATGTTGAAATGCAGGCGCGGGTCGTCCTTGCGCGTGACCGGGCCATCGGCATAGGGCCAGGCGTAGTCCAGGCGCAGCTGCAGGTGCTCACCCAGGCGCAGCTGCGCGCCCAGGCCGACCGAGGCCAGGTTGTACTTGTCACGCTGTTCGGGCAGCGGCTGGCGCAGGCGCAGGTAGGCCGCGTCGGCAAAGCTGTAGACGCGCAGATCGCTGCCATTCCACAGCGACCACGCCGGGGTGCGCCATTCCAGGCTGGCCAGGCCGCCGTAGTCGCCGATCGCCTCGGCCGACAGATAGCCACGTACGGTATACATGCCACCGGCGGCGAACTGCTCGGCCGACACCAGCGGCGCGTCGGTCACCTGCAGCGAGCCGCGCGCGTACCACTGCCAGTCGCTGCCGAAGGTATGGGTGTTGGCGACATCGGCCTTGAACGCCACGAAGCTCGGGTCGGCCCAGTAGCGCTTCTGGCCGAAGGCGGTGGCGTCGCTGCCGTAACCGAACAGGCGGCGGGTGCCGGCCACCAGCTGGGTGTTGATGCTCAGCTGATCGTGCTCGCCCTGGCGCACGCCGACGAAGGCCAGCGTGATCGGCGCATATTTCAGCGGCGTCTTCAGGCTGTCCCCGCCCATCTGCGTGTCTTCCTCGGTGTCCTTGAAATCCACACCAAGGCTGAGCTGGCGCCACCACTGGCTGCTGCCGGCAAGGCGGTAGTTGAGCTTGAGGCCGATCGAATGGCCGTTGCCGATCACATTGGTTCCGGTGCCGGTACCGACCTGTCCGCCCGCGTTCAGCACGCGGCTGTCGGACTTGTAGCCGGACGCTTCCAGGCTCCACGGCGTGCCCTCGAACGGCATCATGTACGAGGCCGAGAACACCTTGGCCTGCTTGGTATCTTCCGGCGCCAGGTACACGCCGATGTTGGCGCTATGGCCGCGCTTCCACAGGTTGTCGTAGGCCAGCGACGCACTCAGGCGCAGCTTCTCGGTATCGGCGCTGTGGTCGTTGTTGAGCGCCGCGCTGGCACGCCACGGCGACTTCTCCTCGACCTGCAGGTCCACATCCATCGTGCCCGGCACCTGGCCCTCTCGCACCAGCGGCATCACCTGGCGACGTCCGCCTTCATTCAGCGCGGTCAGTTCCTTCTGCGCCTGGTCGAAGTCCGGCACCTTGCCCTCGGCAAGTGCCGGCACGCGTTCGCGGATGCGTTCGGGCGATTCGTGCTTCGTGCCTACGACCCGCAGCTGCCCGATCGGCGTCTGCTGCACCTTCAGCAGCACGACGCCACCACTGACCTGCTGCTCGGGCAGCTCGACGTAGACCGACTGGTAGCCTGCCTGCTGGTACAGCGCATTGACGGCATCGCGCGCCTTCTCGACATCGGCCAGGGTCTTGCCCGGGCCGAGGAACGGCTCCACCGCACGTTCGATCTGGCGCGGATCGAGCACGGTGTTGCCGCGCACGATGTATTCATTGATGTTCACGCTGGGCGCAGGCGCCGCGTCCTGCGCGAACAATGGCAGCGGCATCGCGGCCAGAGCCAGCACCAGCGGATGCAGGCGCAGCGGAAGGCGGACGGCTCGGCACGGAACAGGAGTCATCGAAGGCATCGCGTCGTATCGAAGGGAGTGGCCAGGGAGCGGCGCGTGGGTCTATCAACAGGACGTGTACGTCGCGTCAAAACCGCCAATAGTTTTGTGACAGTACTGTCATCTTTTGACAGCGCCGGAACAGTTGCAGGCGGACACTGTCTTCGCCATACGTCTTCATTGCTGAGCGTCGGTTTTCGCAGGAGATTCAAGATGAGTGAGTCGTTGGAGGCGGGCCTTCGCCCTGCCCTCGCCCTTGCCTTGTTGCTGGCGTTGCCATCGGCCTGGGCCGGAGAGGCGAAGAAGCAGGACGATGCCGCGCCGTGCATCGAAGTACAGGTCAACGGCGAGCGCATCCCCGCCTGGGAGTGCCTGCAACGCAAACTGGCTCCGGCGCCGAAATCGGCGAAGTCACCGGCGCTGCCTGAAGCCGAACGCCTGATGCGGCAGCCGGGCAACCAGCTGATGCAGTACAACCTGGAAGGCACACGACAGCGCATGGGCGATGCCTTTGGTCGTTCGGTGGAACCGCAGCGTCCGGCGCGTTGAGCCTGCGCAGCTGTAGAGCCGGGCCCGCGCTCGGCAGGATTTTGTAGAGTCGAGCCATGCTCCACTGGATTTTGTAGAGTCGAGCCTTGCTCGACTGTTCTTCCAGACGCAGCCGAGCGCGGGCTCGGCTCTACAGGGACCCGCCCGGCACGATGCCATCGGTCGGCACCGGCGGCAGCTCAGGCACCGGCAGGCTGCGCGTTTGCCCGGCCTGGTTCAGTTCCACAGCGCTGGCGCTGATGCTGGCCAGTACCGTGCAGGGTCCGAGTCGTTGGCCGGGCGCATACGCTTCCGCTGGGCGTCCATCTACCGAGAGCAGGGCCAATGGCGCATGGTCACCCGCCATCACGCCCAGCACGACCACCTCGGTCTGCACCGCGCCGGGAGACAGCAGCCGCACCAGTGGCAGGCTGGCCACTGCATCGAACATCGGCCGTATCGGCGCCTCGGCATGCGCTTCGCTCGCGGCCGCCGCTGGCGCCACCGCAGACAGGGTGACGCTCCAGTAGGCCACCACGGCCAGCAGCAGCGTCGCCGCCAGCAGGGTCAACATCCGATTCCGATCCCAGCGCCTGCCGTCCATGTTCCACATCATCGCCACGTTCGTGTCCGCCCACGCTAGCAGGTGCGGCTGACGCTTTTGTTTCATCATGCGGGCCTACGCTGGCAGGTATCGGCCAGGACAGGAGGCAACGTCGATGCAGCGTGTGCCGCGTGGGTTCACCCTGCTGGAACTGATGGTGGTGCTGGTGATCATCGGCATCTGCACGGCCGGGATCGGTCTGGGCTTGGGCAGCCTGCTCGACCCGGGCCGGCAGCTGCGGCAGGAAGGCGAGCGGCTGGCGCAGCGCCTGCAGGTGGCGCGCGACGAGGCCCGCATCGATGGCCGCCCCCTGCGTTGGCAGGCCGACGCCGCCGGCTATCGTTTCAGCCGCCTCGAAGGCAGCCGCTGGGTCACCGTTGAACGCGATGATCTGCTGCGTCCACAGAAGTGGCAGGCTGCAGGCATCACGGTGCAGCCCACCAACGCCATCGAGCTGAGCCCGGAGTGGATCGGTACCGCCTGGGAGCTTGGACTGTCGCTGGACGGCCGCGCACTGCGTGTTCGTGATGATGGCAGCGGACAGTTGCAGGTCGTGCAGTGAAGCAGACGGCGCGCGGTTTCACCCTGATCGAGGTGCTGATCGCACTGGCGATCGTATCGATTGCACTGGCTGCGGTGATGCGCTCGGTGGCAGTGGCGACCGACGATCAGTCACGGCTGCGCGACCGTCGCCTGGCGCTGTTGTGCGCGCAGGACCGCTGGCAGGAACTGCGCCTGGCCGGGCAGCCGCCGCAGGATGCGCGGCAGCGCTGTGTGCAGGGACGCGGCAGCTTCCTGGTCCTGCAGCATCTGGGCACTGGCAGCGATGGGCAGCCGCAACTGGAATTGACCGTGGTGGCCGAAGATGCACCGCGACAGTCGCTGGCGCGGATGCAGCTGCCGTGGACGGCGGCGCAATGAGGCGCGCCGCACGCGGCTTCACCCTGATCGAGGTGATGATCGCGATCACCATCATGGGCGTGCTGGCGCTGATCTGCTGGCGTGCGCTGGACAGCGTGGCCAACAGCGACCAGCGCCTGCGCCAGGCCGATGCCGAGACCACGACGGCGCTGCGCGTGCTGCAGCAGTTCCAGCGTGATATCGAGATGCGTGCCGACGACGCGCTGATGAATGGCGCAGTGCGCCCGGCAGATCGTCCGCAGCGATTGCTGCCCCCGTCGCTGGTAAGCGAGCGGCACCCGGATGGCAGCTTCGCGCTGGAAATCACCCGCAGTGTCGGCAGTGATGGGCTGCACTGGCAGCGGGTGCGCTGGTGGCGGCAGGGCAGCACGCTGTGGCGGGCCAGTGGTGCGGCTACGGACCGGTATCCGCTGCCAGCGCCTGAGCAATCGAGAGGCATCGCGGTGGCCCGGGATGTGCATCGGTTCGAGGTGCGCGCCTGGCAGCCCGGCGCCGGTTGGGCAATGTTGCCGAGCAAGGGCGAGGTGCTGCCGGCCACCGGGCTGGAGCTGCGGCTTGGCCTTCGCGATGGGCGTGGGCCGTTGAGTTACCGGCGGGTGCTGGAGCTTTAGGACTCGTTCGTGGCACCGCATCCACGCATGGCGTGGATCTACGGCCGAGCGGCTCCTGCTGCCACGCCTGCTCTGGTGGGTGCCGACCGTTGGTCGGCACTGAGGCTGTCCGGGCATCCACGCATGGCGAGGATCTACTGCCGACCAAGGTCGGCATCTACCGTGACACATGCGCGCGTCCCTCCTGCCGCCGGGTGCTCTCCTGCACCCGGCGGCGCTGTGTCGGTGGTCCTCACCGCTGATGGCCGCTCCCTGCCCTCCGTGCCGTCCTGGCTGGGGCCGCCACCGTTCCCTGGCGGCTGGCCCGATGCTGCAGCCCGATGCGCTGCATCGGGCAATGCGTGCCGACCAAGGTCGGCACCTACCGGGGCGTGCTATGCCTATCGGCGCTGCGTGCCTTCGTCGCGGCTTGCCTGCGGGAACTGGAAGGCGCTGTTGGCGTCGTAGCCGCTATTGGCGGTCGTGCCGCGCGCCGGCGGCGCAATGCTGCTGGTGCCGCTGCCGAAGCCGAGAATCTGCACGCTGATCACTGACGGCTGGTTGCGCCGTGCGTCGTCCTGGCTCTTGCGCATCACGTCCTGTGCGGCCTGGCTGGCACTGTTCGCTGCAGCACTGGCCGACGCCAGCGCATTGACGTTCACCGTGGCCAACACCGGCAGGCCCTTGCTCTCGCCCTGCACCTGGATGTTGGCGGCGTTGAGCACCTGCAGCGCTGCCAGATTGATGTTGCCCGAGACGCGGATACCGGCCTCGCCCGCATCGATGGTGCCCAGCGGCGCGATCAGGTCGACGTCGCCCGGCGATACTTCGGCGATGGGGTTCAAGGTGGCGATGCCAGCACCGCTGGCGGGAGCCTGCGGCGACAGGATCACATTGCCCCAGCCGTCATAGACGCGACGCGGAGGCGTATACAGCAGCGTAGTCTGCGAACCGCGTCCGGCATTGATGTCACCCCGCTCCGACCAGGCCAGGATGTCACCACCGAACGTCGTCATCACCCGCGACAGACCCAGCAGCACGCTGTCCTGGCTGAACAGCCGGATATCGCCCTGCCCTTGGGTGACGAGGCCAGCGCTGGCAGGCGGCACCACGCCCTGTACGCCGACCACGATCTGGCCGCCCGGCGCCATCAGTTCGATGTGGCCGCCCGCCTCGGTGCGCACGCCGGAGCCGCCGTACATCACGATATCGCCGGTCCGGTCGATCGTCGCACCGGTCGCATCCTTGTCCGGCATCAGCGTGGCGATGGCTTCGCGCCCGCGCAGGTAGGAGCCGAAGCGGGGCCCTTCTGCATCGGTATACTCGCGCCCACCTTCGCGAAGCTCGGCATAATAGATCTGGCGCAGGAAGATGCGCTGCTGTTCCTGCGGCAGCGCATCGAACGCAGCCAGCGCCCTGTCACCGTCGGCAGCCACGCCGAAGCGTTGCTGCAGCCACTGCTTCAGTTCCTGGTCGTATACCTTGACTGCCTTGCCCGGCTGCGACGCAAGCGATTGCGCGGGATCGGCAAGGTTGACCGGGTCCAGATAGCGGGCACGCAGGGCCGCGAAATCGATCTGCTGGCTGCCGGCCGCAAGCGCGATGCTGGCACCGGGACGGGTGTCGCCCTGCACGATGCCACCGAGGCTGACGATGCTGCCCGCATCCTCCTGGCGCAGCTGGCGGCCGGCACTGATCTCGGTGTTGCCGGGGCCCGCGATGGTCGCGTTCAGATGCACGATGTCGCGGCCCGCCGCCGCCACCGTGATGTCGGTGGGCGCGGTGTTCAGCGCGGTCATCGACACCCCGAGGATGTCCCGGCCTGCCCGCAGTTGCATGGCGCCGGCGGCCTCGAACCAGTTCAGCTGCGTGCGCTGCCCGACGTTGGCATTCAGCGTGCGCTGGGCGCCGGTGGCCAGACCGATGATGTCGCCCTGCACCGCGTAGAAACGGCTCGGCGCCAGGGCCGCAGACACGGTGGACAGCGGAGTATTCGGACCAAACGCAAACAGCGGAAGCGATGCCTCCGGCGATGCAATGTTGCCGTCGACCGACAGGTTGTGCCGCGAGCGGGTCACATTGCCGCTGGAATCCCCTTGCTCGGCCATGAATGCCGGGTCGAAGGGTCCCGGCAGGCGCGCGTCGCTGGCGGAGCGCGCGATCTGGGTCGCGCCACGCTGGGCAAAGATGCCGCCACCGGCCAGGACGTCCAGCCGTCCTGTCGCCGAGGGTGCCAGCAGGATCACATCCTGCGTCCCCGGCGTGGTGCTGATCCGGTCCAGCTTGATGTCGCCCTGCGCAGCAATGGCACTGAAGCGCGAAGGATAGAGCCAGTAGTTCAGCAGCTCCTCCCGGCTGCCCGGTGCCAGCGCAACCTGCTCAGGCCACAGATTGCTGCCGGTCACGTTCTCCGGCCCGGCCAGGCCCGGCGCGAGGTCGCCACCGGCACTGAACAGGTCCACGGCGGTCGTGTCGGTCCACAGGGAGAACCAGGTGCTGCCCGCAGCGCGGCTGCCGTTGTCCTGCACCACCGCGCTGTAGTTGGCCAGCGGAACCCGGCCGGCATCGGCGACGCCGCCGAGCACCACATCGCCCCGCGCCTGCAGCTGCGCGGCGGCGTCGCCCAGCACCAGCACCGGCCCGCCCATCGCGCGGGCGGCGTCGGGCGCAAACAGGTCTGCCGCGCGCTGCTGACCCAGCGTGGCGTAGCTTTCCAGGGTCACGCCCATTGCACCGATGCGCCCCGCGTCGAGCTGCAGGCTGCCACGCAGATTGCTGAAGGTACCGTTGAGGTCGAGATTCTGTCCCGCCCTGGAGGCATTGAGGCTGGAGAACGTCGCCCGCAGATTCGGATTCAGTGCGCCACCGATACGCAGTTGCAGGTCGCCTCCGCCGGTCAGGTGCAGCTGGCCATCGCTGACCCGGCCGGTCGATCCCACCGCCGCGATGATCGCACCCGAGCGCGGTGCGATCGTCGAGTCCAGCGCGTCACCTATCGCATCGCGCACGCCGGCGTCACGCCCGGCCTCCAGCGTCAAGTTGCCGCCGCCCAATGTACCGAAGCCGGTGAAGCCGACCATCCGCGGAGAGGCGCCAGCAGCAGCGGACACGTTGGTGTAGGCGCCAAAGTTCACCCACCAGCTGGTCGGCACCGGCTCCACGCCGGTGGTGCTGCCGGTTCCCTGCCGCCACAGCCAATTGCCGACCGCGGCACTGGAGTACAGCGCCCAGTCGCGCTCGCTGGTGCCCGACTCTGCGCGCCCGGTCCAGACGTCACCGACGATATCTCGCCCGGCTTCGACGCGCAGGTTGCCGCCATGATCGGGATACCAGGCCTGGTAGCCGGCCAACGCGGCATCATAGCTGCCCGGCACCAGGTTCGGACCCAGCAGTGCGGTGTTCCTGGGGGCTGCTGCACGGGGCGAATTGAAGGCCGCGTCGCGGCCCTCGCCCAGCGTTGTGGGAGTGCCGGCCGTGTATACACCGAAGCCGGACTTCATCACGACGTCACCGGCAGCGAGCAGCTCCAGGTCCCCCTTGCCGGTGCGCAGCACGCTCCAGGCCGGCGTGCCCGCGCGCTTGCCGTAGGTGGTCACTTCGGTCTGCGTGCCACCACCGGCGCAGTAGCTGGGTGCGGTACTGCAGAACTCGTCTTCGGTCATGCCGAACATCGCCGCGAAGTCCTTCGCAGGGGTGCCCACGTAGGATTCGTCGCCCCAGTAATCCAGCGAGCCCTGCGCGGCCACCTGGCGGGGTGCCGGGCCGCAGTAGTCGGCCGACATCGCGCAGAACTCATCTTCGGTGAAGCCGAACATGTCGGCCAGCTCCGCGATCGGGCGGCCCGCATAGGAGGTGTCGCCGATCCAGTCCAGCGATGCCTGCTCGGTCAGCGCGCGATCACCCACCCAGATGATTTCGGTCTTGACCGTTCCGATCGAGCCCTGGTGGGTGTCGGCCAGCACCACGCTGCCTTCGCTGCCCCAGCGCCGGCTGCGTGGATCGGCTGCCCCGGCATCGGCGCCGGCAACCACGGTCAGGTCCCAGGAGGTGGTGCCCTCGGCCAGCATCGGCGCCAGCGCCCAGTTGCGCCCCTGGTTGCCGTCGGCATCGGCCGGCCGCAGATTCACCGGCCCGTTGCCGGGCAGCTCCACCTTGGTCAACGATGGGATGTACGCGCCCACCTTGAGCTCGACTTCGCGTGCCAGGCGCAGCGCAACCGGCAGCACCGCGCCGGCGGGCCACTCCTGTGCCGCCATCTGTACGGCGCTGCGCAGGCGGAAACCGGCCCCCAGGCGCGCACCGGCCGCCAGCACCAGCGGCTCCTGCAGCACGGTACCCGCCGCCAGCGTCTGCCCGGAATCGGTGGTCACCGCCGCACCCAGCACCGTGCCCGCAGGCAGGCGCAGGGTCTGCGAGATCACCATCGCCGCGGGCAGCACGGTACCGACCGGAAGCGTTACCGATTCGAACGGCACGTCATAGTTCAGGCGGGTGCCGGCCTGGAACTCGGTGCCGGGCTGCAGCTTCACTCCGTCCACCGGCACCACCAGGCCGCTACCGAAGGGCGTGTGCCCGGCGCTGCCATTGCGAGCCTCATACAACTGCCAACCGCCCTCGTCCGGCGTGGACGGCGGCGGTGCGAAACCATCGTTGATGCTGCCATAGACGTTGATGTTGCCTTCGGCGCGCAGTACCAGCGAAGCCGATTCACCGAAGCCACGCCGCGATGGATCGGCGCGGTTGGCTTCGGGCCCGTAGCGGTAGCCGGACAGATCGATGTCGCCGGCAATGGTCAGGTCGCCCTCGGGATTGGCGTCGCTGCGCCGCGCCACCACCTGCACGCCGGGACGCAGGCGGACGTCGCCCAGCGCGGCGGTGCGCTGCTGCAGATCCGGATTGCCCAGCGCGCCATCGATCCAGGCCACGCTGTGCGGATCGACCACCTGGTCCAGCCACTGCTGGGTGACCAGCTGCGCGCGGTTGCCGCGCACATCCGCGGTGGTGGCCAGGGGCGCATCGTCGTAGCGACGGACACCATTGAGCTGGATGTCGGCCGCGCCATCGATGCGCAGGCCGCTGGCCGCGGCAATCGCCGCGTCGTTGCTGCCCAGCCGCGGCACATCGATCTTCAGCGAGCCCCGCGCCATGCCGTCGTTCTGTCCAGGGCCGTCACCGAGGGCAACGTCGCTGCCTGCACGCATGTCCAGATGTGCCGCGCTGCCCAGACCAACGGCGCCTTCGGCGCTGCCCAGCGTGATGGTGGCCCGGTTCGGACTGTCGATGATCTTGCCATGGCTGTCCACGCGCAGGCCGGTACCGTGCGCGTCCAGCGTGCCGTCCACCTGCAACTGATCACGGGCGTACAGGCGGATGCTGCCGACCTGCTCGCCGCTGGCATCGATGCGGCCGGCCACGGTCATGCTGCCCGCGTCGACACTGATGTCGACCCGGCGCGCCTTCACTTCGTCGCCGATCCGCAGATCGCCTTCACCGATCTGGAAGCTGCGACCACCGACGACGCCGCCGGCGGTCAATCGCTGGTTGAGGCCGGTGAAGTCCTGCAACTGGCGTGCCCGCACCACCAGTTCACCACCGTCGTAGGGCACCAGCGTGCCACCGGCATCGTAGCGGCCACTGGCGGTGCCCTGCAGATCACCCGCCAGATCGGCTCGGCCGGCCATTGCGGTGACCGTCATGCGCCCGCCGCGGTTGTTGCGGGCGGAAACATCGATGCGGGAGGCCGCATCGGTGCGGATGTCCCCCGTGTCGCTGGACAGCAGGACATCACCGCCCCAGCTGAACTTGTCCACGTCGTACAGCGAGACCTTGCGCCCGGCCAGATCCAGCGCCGCCCGGCTGCCAAGCGTGATGCCCTCGCGCGCGTTCGCAGACAGCCGTCCTGACGCCAGCGCGATCGTGCTGTCCAGCGTGATCCGGTTGGCGTCGATGCTCAGCTCACTGCCCAGTGCATCGCCACCCGCCTTGCCGGTGCCCCCCTGCAGGCGGAAGTCGCCGCCGGTGCGCACGCGCAGCTGCGCGGCGGGATCGGCGGTCAACAGCGGTGTATCGATACCCAGGCTGCCTCCGCTGTACTGCCAGCCCTTGTCGGCCAGATAGTCGCCGCGCTGCTGGAACACGTCCAGCGTGCCCTGCGCGGAGAACGACAGCTGCTCCGAAGCACTCAGGTTCAGCGCACTAAATCCGAGTACCTGACGGTTGGCAGGCACCTCGGAGCTGGGACGGCTGAACGGGGCGCGCGCCAGCTGCAGGTTGCGGGTGACGATGTCCAGCTGCCCCGCGCCGAGCCGGTCCACCATCGGATCGGCCGGCGGCACCGACGCATCGCTGCCCGGCGCCTGCGTCGCCGCCAGCGAACCGTCCCAGACCAGTGTGTCCACCAGGATGCGCGCACGGTCGCTCGCCGCACCATAGCCATGGATGGCCTGCGCGCCCAGTACCAGCGTCTGCAGGCCACCGCGGCCGGTGGCACTGTCGCGCGCATCCAGGTCGACGCTGCCGAAGACGTTGACCGAATCCCGTGCGACCAGGCTCAGCGTATCCAGCGCCGGTGCGCCGGTGGCATCATTGCCGCGCAGCAGCTGCTGCAGCACGGACTGGTTCATGGTCATGCCATTTGGCAACGCCCCTGCGGCCGCCGCCTGCGCGATCGCCTCGGCGGTGCCGAGGTTGAGCGCCGCCATGCTCACGCCAAGCTGACGCGTGCCATAACGGGCGGAATCGCGCATCTGCAGCACACCATCGGTGGCCACCCCGATGCTGCCATCGGACACCAGCCGTGCCTCGCCTTCGCAGTCGTTCTGGCAGCCGCCGATGTCGATCGCGACCGGCCCGGCCGCCACACCGGTCGTACCGGTGATCAGGTTCAGGCGCTGGTTCGAGACGGCCAGCAGGCCGCCATTGACCTGATAGGGCACGGTCGGCGCGGACGCGCTGTCGCGTGCGAAAGACAAGGTGTCGAGTGTCGCCCCGGCTTCGACCAGGATGCCGCTGCCACCGGACGCCGCAGCCACCAGTATCTCCGGTGCCTGCAGGGTCGCACCGGAGCGGATCGCCACATCGCGCACCGAGCCGGACACCGCCACCAGCGAAGCCGACTCGTTGAACTGTCCGCCGATCACCATGCGTTCCGGCCGCAGCGCATTGAGTGCGTCGTCGGTGAAGGTCGCGCCGCGATCGTGCGCCTGCGACGGACTGCCGGCAGCAGCGACCTCCAGCGAACCCACGGCCGGGCTGGCGAGCGTGGCGACCAAGGTACCGCCGCGTCCCTTTTCATTGGCCGCGGAGAAACGCGCCGTGCCGGCGAAGTCGATGGCCGCGGTTCCCTCGCGACCAGCGCCTTCACCCAGTGCCAGGGTCAGGCCCAGCGCATCGATGGTCTGCCAGCCGCGCGCCTCGCCACGACGGTCGGCGGTGGCCTGCACGAAGCTGTTGTAGCTGGTTTCGTTGTAGCCGGAATGCCGGCGTACCACCGCCGCCGGCGTCAGCAGGATATCGGTGAGCAGCGGCGACGCCACCCCGCCCAGTGCCGATCCCTGCCGGCCGGACACGCGCCAGGTACCGGTGCCGGTCTGGATCGGCTGTGGCACGCCGGAGGTCCCCGTCGCGCCCAGCTCGACGCGGAATGCACCCGGCTGCAGCGCAAAGCTCGCCGGCAGCAATGTGTAGGTGCCCGCAGGCAGGCCGGGAACGCCGGCGGGTACGGTGATCTGCTGGCCCACCGCTGGAGCAGCGAAGCCATCATCACTGCTGGGTGCGAAGCTGCCGGCACGTCCCGGCACGATCGCGTACACCGGGTTGCCGGAGGCACTGAACGCATAGCGCGGGTTGGCATCGGCCAACGCGGTGCGCAGCACGTCGACGGAGCCACCGCGGCCTGAGACGAATGCCGCGCCGGTCAGTTCGCCGCCACCTGACACGTCCAGCAGCGCACCGGCATGCACATCCACGTCGTTGGCGGTAAGGGTCACGCCCTTGGACGCAATGCCGGCCGGCGTCAGTGACTCCAGGCTGCTGCTGCCCCTTCTCCACGACACACCGTCCACGGTACCGCCGTAGGGCAGCGCCAGACCTGCGCCACTGGTGGAGGTGATGCTGCCCGGCAGCAGCTCCACCCGGCTGGCGCGTGTGCCGCCCAGGACCAGGCCGCCCAGCTGCAGCGCCCCCATCGGCGCCTGCACGTTGCCGCCCTGCTGCACGGTGGCTGCCACCAGCTGCAACGCGCCCAGCGCTGACTCGGGCGGAGTGGTCGCCGCCGTACCCGTACCCCGGATGCGCAGCACCGCATCCGGATCTGACCAGTATCCGGGCGTCGCCACGGTCGCCGCAGACGCACCCGCGACCAGATAGCCCGTCGCACCGGAGGTGGGGTACAGCCGGGCGGCACTCACGTCCATCGACCCGCTCGCCATCAACGCACTGATCGATCCGCCGTTGGACACCGCGTTGAGCAGCCGCACGTCGCTGCGGCTGTCGAGCACGACCTGGTTGAAGCCGGGCAGCCAGGTGACATCACGGATGTCGATCAGATCAGCCCTCGCCGACAGCACGTGGTCGCCTTCCGCAGCCGACGCCACGGTATCGGTGACCACCAGGTTCTCACCCGGCAGCGACTGCCAGTGCGACTGTGCCAGCAGCAGGTGCGGAGCACTCAGCGAAATGCCGCTGGACTGCGGTGCTGCCACGGCCATGCCGAGGCTTGACTGCCCCTGTCCGTAGATGCGCAGGCTCTGGCCCATGCGCAGGTCGACATCGCCCTCCGCGCGGACGTCACCGAATACGGACAGGGTGTCGAAGCCACCGGCCTGGATCTGCTCCACCGACAGCGCCGCGTGCCCATACTCCAGCCGGTCCGGCAGCACCGCGTCGGCCGGGCTGCGCTGGCTGAGCGTAATGCCGCGCGCGCGCAGCACCTCCTTGCTCGCGCCGCGCGCATGAACGCTGCCACCAAAGGCCACGCCCAAGGTGCCGCCATGCGCGCCACTGCCGCCGGCAGAGGCATCCATTGCGCCGTCCAGGTACAGAGCGTTGGCCGAACGCAGCACGATCTGCCCGCCGTCGCTGTCTACCCGGGTGCGCCCCTTCCCGTCGACATCCAACGGCGCCGAGGCGCCCGCTGCCCGCAGCTGCGCGCCACGCTCGAGCACGACGAAGGCTTCAGGCGGACGGTTGTCCACCGACGCGGAGCTCTCCCAGTCGAGCGCGCCGCCGATCTCGATGCGCCCCCCCGCCCGCACCTGTCCCTGCAGGCGGCCACCGGCGTCGGCCAGTGACACCGCATCCGCACTGGCATCCAGCAGCGCACCGTCGGCGAACCGCCAGGTCCGCTCGCTCCGCTGCCCGGCATAGAGCGTGGTCGGCAGGCGCACATCGTCGATGCTGATGCGTCCTCCCTGCGCACGCAGCGTGCCTTCCACATCGATGTTGCCGGCGCCGAGCAGGGAGATCGCCTGCCCCGGGTCGACCTCGATCAGTGCGGCCTTGCCCACCCGCAGGTCGCCGCCGACGCTGTTGCGATCCGAGCGCAGGCTCACGCTGGCACCGCTGCGCTGGCGGACCAGCCCGCTCATCGGATCGGCACTGTAGAGCGGTGCCAGCCAGCTCTCCAGTGCCTCCTTCCGGTCCGTCGCGACGCGCGCGTCTGCGGTCATCCGAAGGCCCGGCATGCGCGCTGCCAGCTGCGTGCCATCGGCAACCTCCAGCCCTTGATGGCCATTGATGTCGTACTGGGCAAAGCCACTGCCGAACAGGCCGGCATCCACCTGCAGCGCTGCTGGGTCCGCCGGATCCGCATCGCCCACCCGCACCCGGCCACCGGTGCCCAGCGAGAACGTGCCGCTGCCCTGGCCACGGCCACTGAACCGGCTCCCCTCGCCCAGCTGCACCCGGCCACTGCCGTCGGTCGCAACTGTGCTGCTGTTCGCCTGCAGGCTGACGCTGCCCCCTTTGCCGATGCGGCCCTTGCCGCGCAGGTCCAACGCGGCGCCGGCCTCCACGTCAACCGTTGCCTCGGCGCCCACGACCACGTCATGACTGTTGCTCAGGCTCAGGCGACCGCCATCCGTCCAGGCACCGCTCGCGTCGAGCGGCATCGCCAGTGACGCATTGCTCCATTCACCGGAGAGATCGATCCGCGTGCCGTCGGCAATGGCGGTGCGGGCGCGGCCATCGTGCAGCAGCGCCGTCGGCCGGCCCTGGACGTCCAGCAGGTTGCCCGCCGACAGCTGGCCGCCGGCAATGCCGATGTCGCCTGCCAGTTCCACCTCGCTGCCGGTCAGATTGAGCTGTCCGCCTGCCTGAAGGCGAAGGCTGCCATCGATGCGGATGCGATCGGCGGTCGCCAGGTCGATCCGTCCCCACTGCTGGGCACTCAGCTCTGCGGTATCCAGCCACACTGTGTCACGCCGCTCCTCGTTGACCGGCGCCAGCAGCGACCACGCCGCCTTCGTCGGAGCCTTGTCATCCAGGCGCACCTCCGAGCCGAACACACCGCTGCGACCCTGGCCGTCGTAGCGCCCCAGGTACAGCTGCGCATTGCGCGCGACCGCCGTCTGCGCCTGCGCATAGCCGTCCAACCCGGTATCCGGCCTGCGGTTCTGCTGCGCGCCCTGGAAGGTGGCAGTCTCAACCTTCCCGTCCAGCACCGCAGTGGGTGCGGAGACGATCAGGCGTCCTGCATCACGGCCGACCGTGTACCCATTATCGACACGCTGCGCCGCGAATACGATCGGATCACGGAAGGTCTCGGTGATGCCCCAGCGCTCCTGCTTTACTTCGTGGCCCCTGTACAACCCATCGAACAGCATCTCCGCCGGCGCATCATCAAGGCGGTAGACCTGGCCATCGACGCCGCGCACCCAGCTCTGCCGGATCACGCCGCTCTGCACATCCAGGCTGCCGCCGGCAAGGTTGATGCGTGAGCCGCCATGCGTGATCACTTCCCTGCCGCCCAGCAGGACGGTGCCTCCCTGCGCGGCCCATTCGCCGATCGAGTGCCCCTGGTTGTCGAGATAGCCACCCACTTCCAGCAGGCCGCCTGCAGCGTACCAGCGCTCACCCTCGTAGCCCCCGGTACCGGCCGGAACGTGGACCAGCCTGCGGCGGTCGACCCAGACTTCGCTGCTGGTCAGCTTGCCGCTGTCGCGGTTGTCCAGGGCGTCGCGCAGTTCGTTGCCCTGCACCTTGACCTGGACATTGTTGCTCTCCATCGACACCTGTACGCCCACTGCGCCGGACACGTCCACGCGCGCGGCGTCGCCTACGTAGCTGCGGGCCGCCGCATCGGCGATGATCTGGCCGCCCGTGGCAACCGTCAGCGAATCCGCACTGAAATGGATGTTGCCACCCGAAACGATCTCCACCCGCGACTGGTCCCGGCGATCATTGTGCTGGGACAGATTGTCGAAAGTTGCCGAGCGCGCGCCGGCGCGGATCGCGTCCTGCTCTGCCGACTCCTTGATGAGGCTGTTGCGCTGGGTATCCAGCACCGTGGCCTTGCCATCGTCCTCGATCAGCACCGCCGTGGTGGCTCCATCGGCAAGCGTGACGCTGCTGCCGGCATCACTGGCCGAAGCCAGAAGATGCACGGTGCCGCGCTGCGCAAGCGTGGTGCTGGCCACGGCCACACCGGCCTGCTCGACGCTGCGCCCGGCCAGGGTCACGTCACCCTCGCGGGCGCGCAGCAGGCCGGTGTTGCGCACGCTGCCAGCCGTGCTGCCAGCGATGAAGCGCGGCGCGATTTCATTGCCGCGGGTGGTGGAGCTGGTATTGGTCGCCGTACCCACGCCGCGCCGGATCACGAAACTGTCACCGGCAGCGAGCTGCACCTGGCCTTTGCGCGCCTCGATATGTCCTGCATTCTCCACGCTGTGCCCGGCCAGCAGCACGTAACCACCGCCGCGCGTCGCACTGGTCGGCTCATGGGTCGCGATGCGGGCGCCCTGCTCCACCATCACCTTGCCGAATGCATCGCTGAGCGCGCTGCTGCTGGCGTCGGGGCTGTACAGGCCATTGTCGCGGAACTGCGCATCGCTGATCCGTGCTGCAGCCGCCAGCAGATTGCGTACATTGACCTGGCTGTTGTTGCCGAACACCACCCCGTTGCGGTTGGCCACGAACACCGTGCCATTGGCCTTCAGCTGGCCCAGGATCTGGCTGGGCCGCGCCTGCGGATCATTGACCCGGTTCAGCACGGCCCAGTCAGGGTTCTGCAGGAAGTTCAGCGTGGTGTTGCCGCCGATGTTGAAGGTCTCCCAGTTCAGGATTGCCTTGTCCGCGGTCTGCTCGACCGTGACCTGCACCCGCCCGTCGCTGCCCTGCGACTGGATCGCCTCGCGCGCATTGAGCCAGCCGCGGGTCAGCGGGTTCTGGTCGACGCTCAGGCCGTCCTTGCCGAGGCCATCGGCAACGATGAAGCCAGCCTCGCGGCGCGCCTGCCGCGCCTGTTCCTGCAAGCGCTGCTGCAAGGCAATCGCCTGCGCCGCGGTGCCGAGATTGTCGATCGACTGCTGCAGCTTCTGCCGTGCTGCATCCTGCTGCTGGGCCGGCAACTGGAACTGGATCGGCACGCCGTTGGGCATCCGGCCACTCTGTGCCGCGCTGCCCTGAGCCGCGCCCCGTTCGGCGAACCAGCCCGGGCTGAACGCCTGCTGCGCCTGGCTGGCCGGGGCCACCATGCTGCCCAGTGCGACCGCGATGGCCCACGCCATCGGATGATTGCGGCGCATCGGCGCGGCCGGATGAACAGCGGACGGGAGCGGGTGCGACATCGGAACCTCATCAACCTGGGGGCCGCGGCTGCGGCGACGATCGGGGAGGCACGCGCAACGCATGCCCTGCCCCTGATAGACGGTTCACGTGACACGAAGCCGACAGCGAAACGCTGCAGTGGCACCGTCGCGGAAATGGCGACGCCGGCCCAGGAGGCCGGCGTCGGGTCAAGCAGGACTCAACCAGTGCTGCGGATTACAGCGGACGACCGATGCCCGAGCAGGTGCTGGGGTTGTTCAGGCCGGCAGCGCTGCTGGCC
Organism: Stenotrophomonas sp. 28608_Sma; assembly: GCF_056486185.1. Classification (NCBI taxonomy): domain Bacteria; kingdom Pseudomonadati; phylum Pseudomonadota; class Gammaproteobacteria; order Lysobacterales; family Lysobacteraceae; genus Stenotrophomonas; species Stenotrophomonas sp. 28608_Sma. The sequence continues at coordinate 2,737,939 of NZ_CM151308.1, forward strand.
AGCACGAAGCGGTTGCGGATCGCATCGCGCCACATCTTGGGCAACGGGGCGAAGCCATGGCCGGTGATCGATGCCTCGTAGGCTGCCGGGTAGGCCGCCGAATAGTGGCGAGCCAGGAAACCCCTCAGCTTATTGGCAACCGTCTGATCCTTGTAGCACTGACCAATCAAGAGGTACGTGTAGCCGATGATGGGGTAGATGACTGAAGGATTGCCCATGTAGGGAGCCCAGTTGGCAGGGTCCTGAGCAGCGATGCCGGACGGAGGATCGAAAACAGTCAGGATGAATTCCCATTGCGCCCGATCCGGCGAGAAGCCTCTGACCTTTGCGACCTTGGTCGCATCGGTCAGGCTCGGGATCACGTCCGGCCCGGCGTAGCCGATACGGCCTTCAAACGCGTAGACAGCGTTGTACAGCGAGGTGTCCCCGGTGGCCGGGGCGGCCACCAGGAACCCCGGCAGGCTGCCGTTGGCATCGCGCTTGTAAAGGTCGGCGAAGGTCGACTTGATGGCGAACGTGCCGCCCACCAGGTTCGAGGTCTCAGCCCGCTCACGGGCGCAGTTAGTGGCAAGGAATCGGGTGAGAATCTCGCTGGTTCCGCTGCTTTCCGGACGGTACACGACCTGGATCGGGCCGCTGCGGTCGGTGTCGATGGTCGACCAGTCGCTGATCGCACCCGAGAACACGCCGCAGATCTGCGCCACGCTCAGGTCCACCGCCGAACCGGCCTTGTTGAACGGGATGGTGACCGAGGTGGCCACCGACGGCACCTGGATCAGCGCGCCGTAGCGGTTGGCGTTGGTCGGCCGGTTGAAGTTGGTGGTGTAGGTACTCAGCTCGGCGCTGCTCAGCACCGAATCGCTGCCAGCGAAATGGACGGTGCCGGTGGTCGAGAACAGCGCCGAATTGTTTTCCAGAAACGCCTTCTTGCCGGTACCCGATCCGGTCACGGCGTAGCTGAAGTTCGCCGGCAGGATGCTGTCGGCCGAACCCTTGTAGAGGTCGGCGGGCAGCGAGGCACCGCCGCCGGTAACGGTCTGCGCCGAGGCGGCGCCCACGGTAGCGAGCAGCATGGTGGCAACCAGCGCGGCGAGAGTCTTGTACTTGTACATGATCTTCTCCTGAAGGGTTTACTGCGAAGGGAAACGCCAAGGGAGGTACCGTTACTGCACGCCTACTGTCATCTCCCAGCCCGCTGCATGAGGACACGTCCATCCTCATTCGTGCCTACGCGAGCTCTGCAGCGCAGCCCCGTGTTGCCGGACCACCAACCGCAGCTGGAGGCGTCCGACGTCGTGCATTCGCCTGATGCGAGTGACCGCGCACTGGACCGCACCGGCGGCGGTGATCGGAGACACGCGCAACGCATGCCCTGCCACTGATAGACGGTTCGCGTGACATGAAGCCGACAGCGTGCAGCGGACCATGACGTTGCACGCCGCACGGCGGAAATGGCGACGCCGGCCATAGGGGCCGGCGCCGGGTCAAGCTGGGTTCACGCGGTGCTGCGGATTACAGCGGACGGCCGATGCCCGAGCAGGTGCTCGGATTGTTCAGGCCGGCCGCGCTGCTGGCCAGCACGAAGCGGTTGCGGATCGCATCGCGCCAGGCCTTGGTCAGCGGGATGAAACCATGGCCGGTGATCGACGCCTCGTAGGCCGCCGGGTAGGTCGCCGGATAGTGACGGGCCAGGAAGCCGCGCAGGCTGGTGGCAACCGCCGAATCCTTGTAGCACTGGCCGATCACCAGGTTGGTGTAGCCGGCAATCGGATAGCCGGCCGACGGGTTGCCGAACACCGGCACCCAGTTGGCGGGGTTCTCGGCAGCGGTGCCGGTCGGCGGAGCGACAGTATCCAGGGTGGCCTGCACGCTCACCTGGTCAGGCGAGAAGCCCTTGACCTTGGCAACCTTGGTCGCATCGGTTAGGCTCGGGATCACGTCCGGGCCGACGTAGCCGATGCGGCCATCCGCCGCATAGACAGCGTTGTACAGCGAGGTGCCGCCCGTGGCCGGCGCGGCAACCAGGAAGGCCGGCAGATTGTTGTTGGCATCGCGCTTGTACAGGTCGGCGAAGGTCGACTTCACGGCGAACGTGCCGCCGACCAGGTTCGAGGTCGCAGCCGGCTCGGCGGCGCAGGCGGCAGCCAGGAAGCGGGTGAACATTTCGCTGGTTCCGCTGCTCTCGGTGCGGTAGACCACACGGATCGGACCGCTGCGGTTGGCGTCGATGGTCGACCAGTCGCTGATCGCGCCCGAGAACACGCCGCAGATCTGCGCCACGCTCAGGTTGACGGCCGAACCCGGCTTGTTGAACGGGATGGTCACCGAGGTGGCCACCGACGGCACCTGGATCAGCGCGCCGTAGCGGTTGGCATTGGTCGACTGGTTGTAGTTGGTGGTGTAGGTGCTCAGTTCGGTCGCGCTCAGCACCGAGTCGCTGCCAGCGAAATGGACGGTGCCGGTGGTCGAGAACAGCGCCGAATTGTTCTCCAGGAACGCCTTCTTGCCGGTGCCCGAACCGGTCACGGCGTAGCTGAAGTTGGCCGGCAGGATGCTGTCAGCCTGGCCCTTGTAGAGGTCGGCCGGCAGCGATGCACCGCCGCCGGTAACGGTCTGCGCCGACGCGGCGCCCACGGTAGCGAGCAGCGCGGTGGCAACCAGCGCGGCCAGGGTCTTGTACTTGGTCATGATCTTCTCCTGAAGGGTTTACTGCGAAGGGAAACGCCAAGGGAGGAACGGTCATTGCACGCCTGCTGTCGCCAGGGGCCTCCCAGCCCGCTCTGCGACGACGTGACTATGCTGGTCCGTGCCGATGACAGGCCGCTTAAGAAACCTGTGGAAGATCGAAAAAAGGTGTGGAGGATTGTGTGGAGAAAATCCAGGTGTCACTGGATCCACGCCATGCGTGGACGCACCGCATATGACGCGAGTCGCGCGATCCATCCACGCATGGCGTGGAACTACTGCACCAGCTGGTTCATTTCCATGATCGGCATCAGCACCGCCAGCACGATCGTCAACACCACGCCGCCCATCACCAGGATCATGGTCGGTTCCAGCAGTGCGGTCAGTGCCATCGCGCGGCGCTCGATCTCGCGCGAGATCGTCTGTGCAGCGCGGTCCAGCAGTGGCGCCAGCGAACCGGTCTTCTCGCCGCTGGCCACCAGGTGCACCAGGATCGGCGGATACACTTTCTGTACCTTCAACGCCGCACCCAGTGCCGCACCTTCGCGTACGCGCGCAGCCACATCATCGGCACAGCGCGCCAGCAGCGCGTTTCCCAGGGTCTGTCGCGCTGCTTCCAGTGCACGCAGCAGCGGCACACCGGCATCCAGCAGGATCGCCAGCGTCGAGGCGAAGCGCGCACTGTTCACGCCCAGCACGAAGCGTCCGATCATCGGCATCCGCAGCAGCATCGCGTCCCAGCGCAGGCGCAGTTCGGGCCGGCGCAACGCCAACCGCCATGCCACCACCAGCGCAGCGACGCCGAGCCCTGCCCACACACCCCAGCTGCGCACGAACGCGCTGGCCGCCAGCATCACCTGGGTCAGCATCGGCAGCGTCTGCCGCGCCTGCACGAACGCGGTCACCACCTGCGGCACCACGTAGCTGAGCAGGAAGATCACGATCGCCACCGACACCAGGCTGATCGCCGCTGGGTAGATGAAGGCGGTCAGTACTTTGGCCTGCAGCGCGTTGCGTTCTTCGATGTAGTCGGCAAGGCGCTCCATCACCCGTGCCAGGTCGCCGGAGTCTTCACCTGCGCCTACCAGCGCCCGATAGATCGGCGGAAAATCGCGCGGCCGCGCAGCCAGCGCAACGGTCAGGCGCTGGCCGGCACGCACGTCGGCGCGTACGGCGGTGAGTGCCTGGGCCACATGCGGGCGCTCGGCCTGTTCGATCACCGCACTCAATGCACCTTCCAACGGCAGGCTCGCGGCCAGCAGGCTGGCCAGCTGGCGCGTGGCCCAGGCCAGCTCGCTGGCGGACAGCCGGCGCGTGCCCCAGCCACTGCCCACACTGCGCGCCGCGCTGACCTGCACGGGCGTCAGCCCACGACCGCGCAGCACCTGGCGCGCGCCGCGCGGGCTGTCGGCGTCCAGCTGACCCTTCTCGATGCGGCCCTGCGCGTTGGCAGCCTGGTAGTCGAACAGTGCCATGCAGGCCTCAGTCGTCGCCGGTGACGCGCAGGATCTCTTCCAGTGTGGTCACCCCGCTGTCGACCCAACGCTGGCCGTCCTGGCGCAAGGTCCGCATGCCGGCACGCCGCGCCGCCTCGCGCAGCGCAGGTTCACCCTGCCCTTCATGGATCAGTGCACGCACGCGATCGTCCACCACGAACAGCTCGTGGATGCCGGTACGCCCCCGGTAGCCGCTGTTGGCACAGGCCGCGCAGCCCACCGCGCGCCACACGGTACGGCCGTCGCCATCCACCTCGGCACGCCGGCATTGCGTGCACAGCCGCCGCACCAGCCGCTGCGCAAGCACGCCGCGCAGCGACGAGGCCAGCAGGAACGGCTCCACGCCCATATCGGCCAGGCGGGTCACCGCCGAGATCGCGTCGTTGGTATGCAGCGACGCCAGCACGCCATGGCCGGTCAGCGACGACTGCACCGCAATCTGTGCGGTCTCCAGGTCGCGGATCTCGCCGATCATGATGGTGTCCGGATCCTGGCGCAGGATCGCACGCAGTGCCGTGCCGAAGCTCATGCCGATGCGCGCATTGACCTGGATCTGGCCGATGCCGGCGAAGTCATACTCCACCGGGTCCTCCACGGTGAGGATGTTGCTGGTGCTGCTGTCGAGCTGGCCCAACGCGGCGTATAGCGACGTTGTCTTGCCGCTGCCGGTCGGGCCGGTGACCAGCACGATGCCGTGCGGCTGCCGGATCAATCCGGTGAACGTGGCCAGGGTGTCATCGGCCATGCCCAGTCGCTGCAGCTGCAGCCGCCCGGCATCCTTCTCCAGCAGTCGCAGCACGGCGCGCTCGCCATGCCCGGTCGGCACCGTGGAGACACGGATATCCAGCGGCCGCCCGCCCACCCGGATCGCGATGCGCCCGTCCTGCGGCAGGCGCTTCTCGGCGATGTCCAGGTGGGCCATGATCTTGATGCGCGACACCAGCGCCGCGTGCAGTGCGCGCCGCGGCTGCACCATGTCGCGCAGCGTGCCGTCCACCCGGTAACGCACCACCGAGTGGGTCTCGAATGGCTCGATGTGCAGGTCGCTGGCGCCATCGCGTGCGGCCTGTGCCAGCAGCGCGTTGATCATGCGGATCACCGGCGCATCGTCCTGCGCGTCCAGCAGATCGGTGACTTCCGGCATGTCCTGCATCAGCCGGTCCAGATCGACTTCGCTTTCGGCGGCACCGACCACGGCAGCGGCATCGCCGCCGTCACGGTACTGCTCACCCAGCCGCTGCTGCCAGGTCGCGGCATCCAGCGCCTGGAACGGCAGCGGTCCATGCCGTCGGCGCAGTTCGGCCACGGCCCACGCCGCGGTGTCGGCGGTGCCCAGCAGGACCGGCTCGCCGCCAACTTCGGACAGCATCACGCCATGGCTGCGCACCCAGGCGTACGGCAGTGGCGCGGCCGCGCTCACGGCCCGATCACCAGTTCCGGCGTGTAGCCCAGCCCGCGCAGCTGCTGCAGCGCCGGGTCCAGCGTCGCCGGGTCGCGCGGCAATCGCACCCGCAGGCGTTGCCCGCTCTCGCCCGGCGTCGCTTCGGCATAGGCCTGCAGGCCCAGTGCCCGCACCTGCGCCACGCCCTGGCTGGCACGGGCCGGGTCCAGCCCCTGCGCGAACTGCACCAGCTGTGCGTCGCTGTCACCGGACGGGTACAGCGCCGCCAGGCTGCTGCTCTGCAGCGGCTGGCCCTGGCCATCGCGCGCATTGCCCTGGCCGAGTACAGACAGGTCCTGCGGCGGCAGTTGCGGTGCCGACAGCGCCGGCAATGCCCAGCTCTGCACCGGTTGCGCGCCGGCCTGCGCGTTGCGCATGTAGTCGTAGCGGTCGCGGGTCAGGCGTTGGCTAGCGGCGGGGTCGCGCACCACGTGCGGGCGCAGGAACACCATCAGGTTGGTCTTGGCGCGCTTGCGCGTATCACTGCGGAACAGCGCCCCCAGCACCGGGATCTTTCCCAGCCCCGGCACCGCGTCACGACCGTGGCTGACGTTGTCCTCCAGCAGGCCACCCAGCACCATGATCTGGCCATCGTCCAGCAGTACGCTGGTATCCAGGGCGCGCTTGTTGGTGATGATGCCGGCCGTGCTGTTCGCGCTCTGCGCGTCGATGCTGCTGACTTCCTGGTAGATGTCCAGCTTCACCGTGCCGCCCTCGGAGATCTGCGGGCGTACCCGCAGCTTCAGGCCCACGTCCTCGCGCACGATGGTCTGGAACGGGTTGTTGCTGCCGCCGCCACCGTCGGTCACGTAGCGACCGCTGACGAACGGCACGGTCTGGCCGACCATGATGCTGGCCGCCTCGTTGTCCAGCGTCATCAGGTTCGGCGTGGACAGGATGTTGGCACCACCCTTGCTCTGCAACGCATTGGCCAACGCCTTCATGTTGAGGATCTGGCCGACACCGGGCAGGTTGATGGTGCCGTCGATGACACCGATCTTCAGACCGTCCTTGGGCAGCACGTCCAGGGTGGTGCGCGCGGCGGTGTTCAGGCCGCTGCCGCCGGTGACACCACCGAAATGGGTGCCGCCGAAGGTGCGGCCATTGCCCAGCATCCACTGCACGCCCAGTTCGGCCGCGTCGGTCTGGTTGACCTCCACGATGAGGCTTTCCACCAGCACCTGTGCACGGCGCTGGTCGAGCTGGTCGATCACCCGCCGAAGGTTGCGGTAGACCGGCTCCGGCGCCGAGATCAGCAGCGTGTTGGTGGCCACGTCGGCCTGCACCGAAATGCCGTTCTGGCTGAAGCCCGTGCTTCCGGCGTCGATCGGGTCGCGGCGGTTCGGGTCCAGCCGCTGCGATTCCAGCGCATTGCCACCGGTCTTGGCCTGCTGTGGCTGCGACGGCTGCGCGGGTGTGGAACGGTTTGCATCGCCGGGCAGTGGCGTGATGCCTTCGTTGCTGCCCATTGCCGGTGCATCGCTCTGCCCGGCCACCACGCCGCGCAGCACACCGGCGAGCTGGTTGGCCTGGGCATTGCGCAGGTAGACCACATGCAGGTTGCCGGACTCGTCCTGGGCACGGTCCAGCTTCTCCACCAACTGCCGCGCCAGGCGCGTTCGGCCCGGGCTGCTGGAGCGCAGCAGCACGCTGTTGCTGCGGGGGTCGGCCATCACCACCACCTTCTGGCTGGGCTCGGCGCCCTGCGCATCCAGCAACGGCGCGACCATCGCCGCTACGTCAACGGCAATGCCCTGCTGCAGCTTCACCACATCCGTGTCCATGCCGGCCGGTGTATCGACGCTGGCGATCACGCGCGCGATGCGCTCCAGGTTGTCGGCATAGTCGGTGATCACCAGGGTGTTGTTGCCCGGGTTGGCAGTGATCGGATTGTCCGGGCTGATCATCGGCCGCAGCACTGCCACCAGCGCGGCCGCATTCTCGTAGCGCAGCGCGAAGGTGCGCGTGGCGATCTCACCCCCTGCACCGCCGCTGCCCACGCGGCCACCGAGCAGCTTGGCGTCGGCCTGCGGCACCACCCGGCTGACCCCGCCGTTCTCGACCACGGCGAAGCCGCGCATGCGCAGCGCGCCCAGCAGCAGCTGGTAGGCCTGGGAACGGCTGACCGGGCCATCGGAGACCACCGTCATCTTGCCGGTCACCCGTGGGTCGACCAGGAACTGGCGGCCGGTGAACCGTGCTGCCATGCGCAGCACGCCACCGATATCGGTATCCACCAGGTTCAGCTGCACCGGCTCATCGGGGGCGTCCTGCGCCTGTGCCGGTGCAACAACGTGAGCGGAACCCACGATCAGGGCCAGTACAGTGCTGCAGGCAAGGCTGCGCATCGCCCTCATGAATGGCCACCCGCAGTGAGTGCCACCACGATGTTTCCGGATATCCGTGCCGCCGGCATGTTCGCATCCCCTGTGCGTGTCAGTTGCAGCTGCTGCAGTTCGATGGCCGGATCGGCCAGCACGGGCAGCAGCCAGTTCCACAGTGCGTCAGCAGGTACGGCCTGCACCTGCAGGTGCCAACGCCCGTCGCGTGCTTCGACATGCAGTCCATCGGCGAGGCCGGCGGACTTGATTCCATTACGCAGCGAGGCCAGCGTCGGGCGCTGCCCCTGCACCTGCTGCTGGCGTTCGCGTGCACGCAGCAGCGGCGCCAGTGCGCGCGCCTGCGCCTGCAGCCGCGGCAGCTCAGCCTGCCAGTGCGCACGCTGTTTCAGCAGCGGCTCCAGCCAAAATGACCACAGCCCCGCTACCAGCAGCGCCAGCACCATCACCCACAGCATCCAGCGGTCGCGCGGCGGCAGGTGCTGCCAGCGTCGCTGCAGACCGGCCACACCCTCGCCCAGGCGCACGGCTCTGGCGGTCACTGTCCGCCCCCGCTCACGCGCAGGCGTCCACCGGCCTCGCGCGCCAGCTGCAGGCCCTGCGCCTGCGCCGCCTGCTGCCACTGCTCCAGCCGCTGTGCGTCATCGGCTACCGCCTGCGCATCGGCGTCCAGCTCCAGTTCCAGCTGGCCGGGTTGATAGTGCAGGCCGCGCACCTGGCCGCCCAACTCCGGAATCGCCTGCAGCGTCGTTGCGACCTGCCGCTGCACCGGTGGCAACGGCGGCGCCGGCAACGGCACGGCCAGCGCGCGCCGCGCCTGCAGCACCGGGTCCACCACATCGGTGATCTCCGGAAAGTGCGAGCTGAACTGCCGCGCCATGTCCTGCTGCAACGCCTCGCCCTCGCTGCGCCAGCGCGAGACCTGCAGCTGCAGCCCAAGCGCAGCCAGCAACACCGCCGCCAATGCGAGGCCGATCGCCACGCGTGGTGCCTGCCTGCTGCGACCAGGCAGTGGCAACGACCACGCTGGCACGGGTCCGCTGGCCTGCAGTTCATGCGCGACCACGGTGGCCGGCAGGTTCTCCGGCCACGCCAACGGCACGCTGTCGATCCACTGCACGGCCTGCACCCCGGATTGCTGAAGACGCGTCGCGAGCGACTGCAGCACCGCCGCCGTGTCCCGCCCACCGCACCACTGCACAAAACCACGATCGCGCCCGCAGCGCACCAGCAGATGCTCACCGTCAGCCTGCAGCGTTGCCTGGCCGTTCTGCCACGGCAGCAGCAGCGGCGTCGGATACAGCGCCTGAAGCTGCAGTGCGCACGAGGCCAGCAGCTGTTGCGCCTGCAGGACTGCCTGCTGGCCAAGCCACGCCACAGGAACCGTGCCGTCCGCCGCCTGCGCACCGTGTGCCAACGCGACCTCCTGCAGGTCATCCAGCAGCATCGCCTCTACTTCGCCCTGCAGTGCGGCCTGCAGCCTGCGGCCCGACAGTGGCGGCAGCTGCAGTTCCAGCAGGATCAGGTCCTGCGGATCGAGACAGGCCAGCACCTCGGCCTGCGGATGACGTTGCCCGAGCACGGCCAAGCCCTCGCGGCCATGGGCCAGCACCCCACCCTTGTGCAACCGCGCCCACTCGACCGTACTGTCGGCGCGCAGGTGTTCCAGCGCCGGCAGGCGCACCCTCAGCTGCACGCTCATGCTCCAATCCTCGTCCACACACGCTGCACGCGCACACTGTCATCGCGATACTCTCGCCAGATCAGGGCCCTGAAGTCGACCGCATTGCCATCGGCCTGTACCTGGCCGACGGCAAGGAACCACTCGCTATGAATGCCAAGCGGCACCACGGCCATCTGCGCGTTGCTCAGTTGCAGTCGATTGGCGATATCGCCGCGGTTGAGCAGCCAGTGGCCACCGTCGCGCTCACCGAGCAGCGCCTGCAGGCGCCCCGGCTCCACGCCGGGAGTGACCGCCTGCAACACGCTGATGTCACTAGTGTTGGCATTGACCAGGGTCTGGGCCGGCAGCACCACGGTGCGCCGTGCCAGTGCCTGCACCGCCACTGGGTCGGCGCCCGCCAGGGCCTGCTCGATCAGCGATTCACGCGGCAACGGCGCCTGCGCCTGCAGGTCGCCATCACGCAGCCGCGCCTGGATGTGGTCGGCAGCAGATGCACAAGCACCCTGCCCCAGTCCCTGCCCGGCACACAGCGCGATGAACGCGCGCCGTGCCTCCAGGTCCGGCTTGCCATAGGCCAGCAGGTTGCGCAGGTTGAACATGGACTGTGCATCGACCAGCTGCAACTGCACCGGCAGCGGCGCCTGCAGCGTCAGTGGACGCGCCCAACGGCCGCTGCGCACCGTGGTCAACTGCTCCTTTACATCGTCACGCAGCTGCTGCGCCGCGCGCTCCAGGGTGGCATCGACCGCCATGCGCACCTGCGCACGCAGCTGGTCGCCACGCAGCGCACGCAGCTGTGCCGACTGCCGGGTCAGCAGTGCAGTGGCAATCACCGCCACCAATGCCACCACCAGCAGGGCGACGATCACCGCCATGCCGCGCTGGCGGGTGCACGGGACCGAACGCGTCCGGGCTGTCATCTGCACGCCTCACAGCTGCCAGGAGCCGATGTCCGCGTTCCCGGCGTCGCCACCGGGCTTGCTGTCCGCACCCAGCGAGAACACATCGATGTCGCCATGGGTTCCGGGAATCTGGTACTGGTACGGATGGCCCCATGGGTCATTCGGCAGGCGATCCAGATACGGTGTCACCGGCATCGCACCGCTGCCCTGCGGCGGCTTCACCAGCGCCTGCAGGCCCTGTTCGGCGCTGGGGTAGCGCCCGTTGTCCAGCTTGAACAGCTTCAACGCCTGCATCAGCGCCGCGATGTCCTGGCGCGCCGCCACCACGCGCGCCTGGTCGGGACGGTCCATCAACCGCGGCACGATCAATGCCGCGAGAATGCCGATGATCACCACCACCACCATGATCTCGATCAGGCTGAAGCCCTGCTGCCGAGCCCTGCGACCACCCACCTGCCTTGCCATTGTTCCGCCCTCGTCATCCTGGAAGAGACCGCTGCGCCATGGTCAGCGGTGCATGTGTCAGTACGATAAACATCCGCCTGCTATTCGCTGCGCGTGTGCCTGTGCAGGCGCAGCACGTGCCGCAGGTACACATGCAGACTCGAACAAGTGCTGCGGCACGCTGGCCAGCGCATCGTCGATGCAGCCGCGCAGCAACGGGTGCGCGCAGGCCTGCAGCAGGCGCAGGCACTGCATCGGCGACCACGCGGTGCCATGGTCGAGGCCGATGAACATCCGGTAGGCCTGGTGGTAGCGCAGATCGTCGTGCACGCGCTGCGCACTGGTGAGATCACGCACGACCACCAGCAACGCCGCACGTTGCAGCTGCCGCACATCGCCCGCGTCAAGCGGCAGCGCGTTCATGGCCGCTTCGGGCCAGGGCCGCAGCTGCAGATCGAGGGCGCGCCGCAACGCCGCCAGCGGATGCGCGCTGCTGTCCAGTGCCGCCCAGCGCGCCGCATCTGCCCAGGCGTCACTGGACAGTACCCAGACCCACGAGTGCCCATAGCGCTGCACGTTCACGGGCGTATGCCGTGCCTGTTCCAGCGACTGGCTCAGGTGACGATCCAGCTCCAGCATGCTGATCCTGCGACTCTCTGCCATCGGCGCCGCCCGTGCTCCGCGACGCATGGTGCGCCGTACTCTGGAGAAGACGTCAGCAAGGCAGGTGAAACGACAGCGCGCATGCAGCTCTGTGCGCTGCGTGGCGCTTCATCGACAACGTCATCGCAGCGTCACCTGCCTGCAGGCTTCGCGCTCCAGTCGCGGTGCTTCGCCCCCGCAACGGCGCGCCAGTATCGCCACATCGCTGCGCGCGGCGAACGCGGCCAGCGCGTCGGTCATCTCCGCGTCATCGCACCATGACGCCATAGCAACACGCAGCGCTGGCAGCTGCCAGCCATCCATCACGCCATGGCTGCCGGCCACGAACCAGTGCCAAAGACGATGATGCTGTACCTGCTCGTGCAGTTGCACGAGATCGTCGATGCCGTGCATGCCCATCAGCAGCAGCACGCGCGCCATCGCCGCAGGCGGCAGCGTGCCGGCCTCAGCGAGGGGCAGCACCTGCTGCTGCAGCCGCAGCAGCATCGCCAACGGGTGCGACTGCGGATCGAAGTCCAGCAGCACGGCCTGTTGCTGCCACTGCGCGTCGGACACCACGCACACCCATGGCGAGCCGTAGCGATGCACCATCAAGGGCCGTCGCTGCGTGGTTTCCAGCAACGCCGACAGGTTGCGGCGCAGATCCAGCACACCGATGATCTCGTTGCGCATCCTTGGCGTCTCCTTGCTTGCAACAGCCCTGCACGGCGCGCACGGCCAGCGTCTTCATCTAACCAAGGACGGCAATGCCACCCGGAAAGCGACGCAGATCCAGCGACATCGTCAGTCGCAGCTGCTCCAGCGCCGCGTCCGGATCATCGATGCGGAAGCGGCCGCTGACCGGGGCCCGCGCCAATGCCGATTCGCCCAGCAGCACCTTGCCGCGGCGGTAGCGGTTGATTTCATCCACCACCTCGCGCAATGGAGCGCGACGGAACACCAGCATGCCCTCGGTCCAGGCGCTCACTTCCGAGGCCAGGGCTTCGGCCACCACGCCACTGAGGCGCTCGTCGTATTGGGTCTGCTGGCCCGCCTGCAGCTGCAGGCGGCCCTGCGGGTGCTCGATGCGGGCGCTGCCCTGCAGGCAGGTCACCCGTACCTGGCCGTGGGTGTTGCGGACGTCCAGGCGCACCGCACCTTCATCGGCGATCACGCAGCCCGGCCCCGCGAACAGGGCGAGGCGCAGGCCTGCCTGGGTTTCGATCGCGGCCTGGCCCTGCACCAGCTCGAAGCCTTCGCCTAGCGTGTCCGAACGACGGCGCAGGCTGCTCTGTGTATCCAGTTCGATCTTCAGCTGCGGCAAGGGCGCGATCTGCAGCCGTTCACCGGTGCCGGTGTGGAAATCGGCCGCCATCGCCCTCACCGAGGGCCACAGCCCCAGCGGCGGGCGGATCGCCGCCACCACCACCAGACTGGCCGGGGCGGCAATCGCGGCGCCCAGGAAGGCGCGCCGGCTCCAGCGCTGGGACGGCGTCGGCGCGACCGGTTGGCGGGCGGCGGCGGGCAGCTGCTCGCCGGCCAGCCTTACCTGCTCCCATTGCCGGCGCGCACGGCCGAATGCTTCGCGATGACGCGGGTCAGCCTCGCACCACTCGCGGAACCTGCGCCCATCGGCGGCGGTCGCCTCGCCCGAGGTCAGCCGCACCACCCACGCGTGGGCCTGACGCTCGACGGCATCCAGCGGGCGTTGCGGGCGATCGTCAGGATCCATGGGGGCTCATGCCGGACCCGCACGCTGCGGGGTTCTGCTCGGCGTCAAAGTGTAGACGGATGCCGCCGCTCAGAACCGCACCTGACGCCCCTGTCCGCTGCGCTCGGCCAGGTAGTCCTGGGCCGCTTTCAGCTCGCGCTGCACAAGCCGCAGCGACACGCCCAGCTGGTCGGCGACGTCGCGCTGCTGCAGGCCATCGACCCGGATCGCCAGCAGGATGCGGCGTCGGCGCTCGGGCATGCGCTGCAGCAGGCCGACCATGTCTTCCAGCGCGAAATCCAGTTCGGCCGCCTGCGCCGGGCCCGGTGCCGGGTCGGCCATCTCCATCAGCGTATCCACCTCTTCCAGGCTCAGCAGGCGGTGGTCGGCACGCTGGCGGTCGATCACCGTGTTCATCGCCATGCGCAGCAGGTAGGCCGCGGGGTTCTGCACCGCATCCAGGCGGTCACGGCGCGCACTCAGGCGCATCCAGGTGTCCTGCAGCGCATCGCCGGCCAGCTCCTCCGACCCCAGCTTGCGCACCAGGCGGCGCTTCAGCTCGTCGTAGGCCCCCAGAAGGTGGTCCATCAGGTCGCCTGCCCCAGCCGTACCGTTGCTCATGTTCGAATCCTTGAAGTCATGGAAGGGGCGCGCGCCGGCCACAGTCGTGGTCGGTGCCGGAAGGTCGGATCTGCAGCGTCACCGGCTGCGGCAGCGCGGCGGCCTCGGGCGCCAGCACCAGGCTCTGCAGCGCCTGCACCAGGCGCGCATCGCGGCGGGCACTGCCACTGCCCGACAGCAGCTCGGGCTGCTGCACCCGGCCCTCGCCGTCGACGCGGAAGCGCAGCGTTGCGGCATAGCGGCCGGGCGCGATCTCGGGGTCGTCACAGAACGCCGCACGCAGCCGCTGCTGCAGGCCGCCGTAGCGACGCCGACGTTCAGCATCCGGGAGCTCGGCGCCAATACCGGGTTCGGCTGCCGCGGGCGTGCCCCGGCGCAGCACCACGCGCTGCTCGCCGATCACCTCGGCCTCGATACCGGAATCCTGCAGCAGCATCTGCAAGGCAGGCAGCGGCGCAAGGCTGGCGCGCAGCGCATGGCTGCTACGGCCGGCGGCAAGATCGCCCGGGTACATCACCGACCACCCGCTGATGACACTGAAGCGCTCGACCGCCTGTTCCAGCGGCTGCGCAGGGATGTCGTAGGCATGAACACCGTCCTGCGCGGCAGCGGCAAAGGACAGCAGCAGCCATGCGGCGATGGCCACCTTCCAAGTTCTGACCGCATGGTGTCCATTCAGCCCCCTGACGTAGAACACATGACCCTCGGCAGCGACAGCAGCTGCAGTGGACGCGCGCCACGACCGCAGACCCGGCCCGCGCGACCAGCAAGCAGGCTCAAACCGTACCGGGGCCAGATGTCATTGCGATGACCGCTGCCTACGCCCGGCGTTGAGCCAGGCTCCGTGAACCCAGTCACGCATCAGGAATCAATGAATCGAACAGACATGTCCATCTGCTCCCGGGGTCAGAGCCCGTTGCACAGCAACGGGATCCGACCCCAACAGGTCGCGGGGAACTGTCAGGCGCGGGGCGGTGTGGGCAGGCAGGACCGTTGGCGCCATGGATGGCGCCATCGAGCCCCCATGGATGGGTCTACGGCGTGTCCTGCCTGGCCACACCGCCCCGCCGCCCTGGGAACATCGCCGTTGCGGTTGCTGTTGCTCCTGAGGTTGCCGGCCAGCGGCCGGCACTACCGCGGGTGCCGGGTGCAACCCGGCCGGAACCCCCATCCCTCAAAGCGGCAACTGGGTCGTCTGCTTGATCCGCTGCATCGGAATCTCGGTCTTGGTGTTCTGCACCCCGGCAATCCGGTTCAGGTGCTGCATCTGGAACTGCCGGTAAGCATCCAGGTCCGCCACCGCCACCCGCAGCAGGAAATCGCAGTCACCGGCCATCAGATGGCATTCAAGCACTTCCGGAAAAGACTTGATGCTGTTGATGAAGTGATTGGTGGTGTCCTCGTCCTGCCCGCGCAGCCACACCCGCACGAACACCGTGAAGCCACGCCCCACCTTGGCCTCATTCAGCAGGGCAACGTAGCGGTCGATGTAGCCGCCCTCCTCCAGCAGCCGCACCCGCCGCAGGCAGGCCGAGGGCGAGAGGCGCACCAGCCGGGCCAGCTCCAGGTTCTGCAGCCGTCCGTCACGCTGCAGGGCATCGAGGATGCGGCGATCGAGGTTGTCGAGCTGATACTGCACGGGATTTCACCTTTGGCGACCTTCGCCGCATGGAATCTCAATATTCCCGAATTGAATGGCATCAACGCAACCCGATTTCGCGATTGGACCGCTAGCATGGGCCACCCCCACCTCGTTGTGCCGTTCCATGGACGCCCGTACCACCCTCCCCCTGCCCGACACCTGCGATACCGCGCCGCGTGCCGAATTCCTGCGCGGACTGCGCGCTGCCGTGCCGGTGATGATCGGCTTCATTCCCTTTGCCCTGGTGCTCGGCGCCCAGGCCGCGCAGAAGGGCCTGAGCGCACTGGAAGTGCCGCTGATGACCGGCCTCAACTTCGCCGGCGGCTCGGAATTCGCCGCCGTCGAACTGTGGACCTCGCCGCCGCATATCGCGCTGATCGTGGCGATCACCGCGCTGGTCAACAGCCGCCACCTGCTGATGGGCGCCAGCCTGGCCCCGCTGCTGCAGCACCTGCCGCGCCGCCGCGTGCTGCCGGCGCTGTTCTTCATGTGCGACGAGAGCTGGGCGATGGGCGTGGCCGACGCGCGCCGCCGTGCGCTCGGCTTCAGCCTGGCCTATTACCTGGGCGTGTCGGCAGGCCTGTACACGGTCTGGGTCGCCTGCACCGCGCTGGGCGCGATCGTTGGGCCGATGCTGGGCGACATCCACGCCTACGGCTTCGACATGGCCTTCCCGGCCGTGTTCCTGGTGCTGCTGCGCGGCATGTGGCAGGGCATGAAAGCAGCGCGTCCGTGGCTGGTCAGCCTGGTGGTGGCCGCGGCCACCTACCTGCTGGTTCCCGGCGCCTGGTACGTGGCCAGCGGCGCGCTGGCCGGTCTGGCCGCAGCCTGGCTGCTGGCGGAGGACGCGGCATGATCTTCAACGGACTGATCCACTGGACCTCGGTGCTGACCATCGTGCTGATGGCCGCTGCCACCTACCTGACCCGCATCATCGGCTTCCTCGCACTGCGCAACCGCACACTGAGCAAGCGCGCAGTGACGGTGATGGAAGCCGCACCCGGCTGCGTGCTGATCTCGGTGATCGCGCCCGACTTCGTCGCCGACAAGCCCGCCGACCTCGCCGCGCTGGCGATCACCCTGCTGGCCGCCACGCGGTTGTCGATGCTGCCGACGGTGCTGATCGGCGTGGTCTCGGCGGGTGTGTTGCGTTATCTGATGGGCTGATACCTCTTCGCCGGGCATGGCCCGGCGCTACACTTGTACCGCCACCCTGATAGCGCCGGGCCATGCCCGGCGGCCCCCCTGCGACACCCAGTCGCAGCCGATCCCGCCACCCACTTGATCAATGTCAAACCGCCCGCCGCCGTGCGGGCGTATTTCTATGCAGGACCCGAACACGCCGGCGTTACCGGCATCCACAAGGACCCTGCGATGAGCTACACCCCCGACAACGCCCAGCTGCTGAATGCCATGCAGAACGTCATGGTGATCTCCACCACCGACCTGCAGGGCAACATCACCTACGCCAATGACCTGTTCTGCACGCTCACCGGCTTCGCCCGCGAGGAGCTGATCGGCCAGCCGCACAGCATCGTGCGCCATCCTGACGTGCCCAAGGCGGTCTACAAGGACATGTGGGACACCATCAAGGCTGGCAAGACCTGGACCGGCATCGTGCCCAACCTCGGCAAGGGTGGCGTGCTCTACGTGGTCGACACCACCGTGCAACCGCTGTTCGACGCCGACGGCAACATCACCTCGTACATCAGCATCCGCCGCGTGGTGAACGACCTGATGCAGAACTACGACCTGGTCGAGTTCAGCAAGGAAAAGTTCGACGACTTCTACGAGGCCGCGTGAACGCCCTCCCGACAAGCACGCCCTTCAGCCGCCTGCTGGTGGGCTTCGCGTCCGAGTCGGGCAATGCCCGCGCCCTGGCCCAGCGCCTGGGCGCGGACCTGCAGCCGCACGCGCCGCAGGTGCTTCCGTTCAACGATATCGACGTGGCCAGTCTCGGCCAAGGCGATGTACTGCTGGCGATTTCCAGTTCCTTCGGTGACGGCGAACCGCCAGCCAACGGCGAGCAGTTCTTCGAAACATTGCGCCAGACCCCGACGCTGAGCGGCCTGCGCTATGCAGTATTCGGCCTTGGTGACACCGGCTACCCCAGTTTCTGCGGCTTCACCAAGGCGCTGGATGCCGCGCTGAGCGAGCGCCAGGCGCAGCCGCTGCTGCACCGCGTGGATGCCGACCTGGGTTACGAGCAGTTCTTCCAGCAATGGCAGCCGGTGCTGGGCCAGGTTCTGGATGGCGACCTCAACGCTGGCCAGGACCTGCACCTGCAGGTCACCGCCTATGGCGAAGACAATGCCTTTGCCGCCCGCATTCTCGAACGCCGCCGCTTGAACAGCAGCGACCCGGCCGCCTGGCACCTGCAACTGGACATTGCCGGCAGTGGCATGGCCTACCGCGCCGGCGACACCCTGCACGTGGTACCCGAGAACGACCCTGCCCTGCTGCAGGCATTGGCCACCTGGTACGGCGACACCGCCGCTGTGGCTGCGCTGCATGACCGGGAGCTGCGCCTGCTGAGCAAGGGCGTGCTGCGCGAGCTGGCCAAGCTAGGTGGCAGCGAGGTACTGAAGGGCCTGTTGAAGGTCAGCCAGAAGCGCGAGCTGGAAGCCTACCTGCACGGGCTGGACCTGCTGGACGTGCTGCAGGACCACGCCACGCCGGCCAGCGTGCCGCTGGCCCGCCTGCGCGAGCTGCTGTCACCGCGCCTGCCGCGCGCCTACTCGATCGCCTCGCACCCCTGCAACGACCAGCTAAGCCTGTGCGTGCGCGAAGTACGCTACACCCTGCGCGGTCGCGAGCGCTTTGGCACCGCCACAGGCAGTCTGCTGCACGGCGGCGATACCGCTCGGGTGTACTGCCGCTCCAATCCCGGCTTCCACCTGCCCGATACCGGCGAGGCACCGCTGCTGCTGGTCGGCACCGGCACCGGCATCGCACCGTTGATGGGCCTGATGCAGGAGCTGCAGGCCAGCGCCTGCGCGCGCGAAGTGCACCTGGTGTTCGGCGAGAAGCACAGCCAGCACGATTACCTGTACCGCGAACAGCTGCAGGACTGGCACGCGCGTGGCGTGCTGGCCGGCCTGCATACCGCGTTCTCGCGCGATGGCGCCGAAAAGGTCTATGTGCAGCATGTGCTGCAGCAGCGCGGCGATGAAGTGCGCGATGTGCTGGCCCGCGGCGGGCATCTTTACCTGTGCGGCAACAAGAGCCACCTGGAAGGCGCGGTGCGCGAGGCCATCGATGCCATCAGTGGCGAAGGGCATTGGGACACGCTACGAGGTGAAGGCCGCACGCATTGCGAGCTGTATTGATCCATTCCACTGGATTGCGCGAACGCTGGAATGGTAGAGCCGGCCGCTGGCCGGCTGCCCCAGATTCCGTGGTTGCCGGCCAGCGGCCGGCACTACCATCAGCTGTAGTCAACCATCGTCTGTGCGTCGCGGAACCCCTGAACCGGTAGAGCCGGCCGCTGGCCGGCTGCTCCGGATTCCATGGTTGCCGGCCAGCGGCCGGCACTACCATCAGATGCAACCATTCATCGCCTGAGCGTCGCGGAACTCCTGAACCGGTAGAGCCGGCCGCTGGCCGGCTGCTCCGGAATCCGTGGTTGCCGGCCAGCGGCCGGCACTACCATCAGATGCAACCATTCATCACCTGAGCGTCGCGGAACCCCCGAACCGGTAGGGCCGGCCCTTGGCCGGCTGCTCCGGATTCCACGGTTGCCGGCCAGCGGCCGGCACTACCATCAGCTGTAGCCATCCATCGCCCGTGCGTCCATCACGGATCAACCGCCGACGATGCGGCCATCCACTACGCGCGCCACCTGCTGGCCGAACATGGCCACATCCTGCGGATCGTGGCTGATCAGCAGCAGCGGAATGCCGGTCCTGTCCAGCACGGTCTCCAGCTCCTGGCGCAGGTGCTGGCGCAGGTCGTGGTCCAGCGCGGAGAACGGCTCATCCAGCAACAGCGCCTGCGGCTGCGTCACCAGCGCGCGCGCCAATGCCGTGCGCTGGCGTTGTCCCCCGGATACCTGCGACGGCAGCAGATCACCGACCGCGTCGATGCGGAATGCGTGCAACCACTGCTCCACCGCATCGAAGCGCTGGCCGATCCGCGGATTCAACCACCCCTTCTGCAGACCGAACGCCACGTTCTGGCGCACGCTCAGATGTGGGAACAACGCATAGTCCTGGAAGACATAGCCCAGCCGGCGGCGTTGCGGCGGCAGATCCACGCCGGCGGCCGCATCGAACAGGGTCTGCCCCTGCAGGCGCACATGGCCCTGGCCCGGCCGCAGCAGCCCGGCCACCGCCTTCAAGGTCAGGCTCTTGCCCGCGCCCGAGGGCCCGAACAGCACCACCTGCCGCTGCGTGCACTGCAACGCTACGTCCAGCACGAAATCCTGGCCGGCCGCCTGCAGACGACGCTGCACCTGCAGGTCAAGCCACATCACGCAGCTCCCGGCGACGCCCGCCCACCAGCCGCGCGGCCAGCAGCAGGATCACGATGCACACCACCGAGGTCAGGATCACCAGCGCGTTGGCCTTGCCGTCCTGACCGGCCTGCACCGCCTCGTAGATGGCGATCGACAATGTCTGCGTGCGGCCCGGAATGCTGCCAGCCACCATCAAAGTGGCGCCGAACTCGCCCATCGCACGTGCAAACGCCAGCAGCAGGCCGGCGAGGATGCCACGCCAGGCCAGCGGCAGCGTGATGCGGAAGAACACCGCCGCTTCGGACACGCCGAGCGTGCGTGCGGCCTGCTCCAGCTGTCCGTCCACTTCCTCGAACGCGGCGCGTGCCGGCTTGAACACCAGCGGCAGCGAGGCCACCGCCGCAGCGATCACCGCCGCCTGCCAGGTAAACACCAGGTTGATGCCGAACCACGACTGCAACCACGCACCGATCGGTCCGTTACGGCCGATCAGCACCAGCAGGTAATAGCCCAGCACCGTCGGCGGCAACACCATTGGCAGGGTCAGCAGCGAATCCAGCAGCTCACGGCCGGGAAAGCGCCGACGCGCCAGCAGCGCGCCCAGTGCCACGCCCAGCACCAGATTGATCGCGGTGGCCCAACCGGCCACCTTCAGCGACAACCCCAGTGCGCTCCAGTCGAGATCCATGCCTCAGGGCTTGCCGAACCCGTGCTTGGCCAGGATCGCCTGGCCCTGTGCCGAACCCACGAAGGCGGTGAAGCGCTTGGCTTCAGCCGGTTGCGTACTGGCCTTGGTCACCGCCAGCGGATAGGCAATGCGCCCCGCCACAGGCACCGCGAAAGCGCGGCGCACGCGGTCGGGCATTGCCTGCGCATCGGTGGCATAGACGAAGCCGGCGTCCACTTCACCGCGCGCCACGTAATCCAGCGACTGGCGCACGTTCTGCGTGGTGATGGTCTTTCCCTGCACCGACGGCCACAGGCCCGCTGCTTCCAGCGCGCCCTTGGCATAGCGGCCGACCGGCACGCTGTCCGGGTTGCCCAGTGCGATGCGCTGCACACCGGCACCGGCCAGGTCCTTCAAGCTACGCGGCGCGGCCTTGGCCTGCGGCGGCACCACCACCCACAGCGCGTTCACCGCGAACACCTCGCGGGTGCCAGCCGCCAGCAGGTCCTGCTGCTGGGCCTGGTCCATCGTGGTTTCATCGGCCGACGCGAACACATCCACCGGTGCGCCACGGCTGATCTGCTGCAGCAACACGCCGGACGCGGCGAAGTTGAAATCGACCTTGGTTCCCGGGTGCGCCTTCTCATAGGCGGTGCCCAGTTCGCGGAAGCTCTCGGTCAGGCTCGATGCCGCCGACACCGTCAGCTCGGCCGCCCAGGCTGGCACAGTGGCCAGCAGTCCCAGCAACAACAGTCCAGCGCGCTTCATCGTCGGCTCCCGGCCAGGTTCAGTTCGGATCGGATTCGTCAGCCACCGCCAGCGCCGCCAGGCGCTCGGGCTGCAGCAGCAGGATCTCGCGCTGCTTCACCGCGATGATCCCATCATCGCTCAGGCGGCGCAGCACGCGGCTGGCGGTTTCCGGCGCCATCCGCAGGTAATTGGCGATCTCGGTGCGTGCCATCGTCAGGTTGAAGCGCGTCGCGGAAAAACCGCGCCGCGCGTAACGCTCGGACATGTCCAGCAGGAACGCCGCCATGCGCTCTTCGGTACGGTGATTCGCGGCCAGCGTGGCGACCTTGCCGATCTCCGCACTGAGCAGGCTGAACAGCTTGGCCTGCAGCCCCGGCATGCGCGTGGCCAGCAGGCTCAGCTTGGGGAACGAGATGCGGCACAGGTGCACGGTGTCCAGCGCCACCGCATTGCAGGGGAAGCGCGAACCGTGGATCGCATTCAGGCCGATCACCTCGCCCGGCAGGCTGAAGCCCAGCACCTGCTCGTTGCCCTGGCTGTCATCGACGAAGGTCTTGACCATGCCGGCGCGCACCGCAGCGATCGAATCGAATGATTCGCCGGCGCGGAAGATGTAGTCACCCGCATGGAACGGGCCGACGTGGTCGACCAGCACGTGCAGGTCGCCCAGTGCGGTCTTGTCGTAACCCTGCGACATGCAGGCATCGGAAAACGCGCAGGTGCTGCAGAAGTGCAGCGCGTCGCCGTCATCAGCGGCGGCAGGGTTCGGCGTGGCCCGTCCGAGACGGCCCTGGGAAGGCGGATTCGAAGACATCGAGGCAGGACTCAAGCGATGGCGGCCGCCGGCCGGAAGCATGCGGCCATCATACGCCACAGCAACCGCCCTTCTTCGGCCAGCCGCAGCATGCGTGCATCCCACTGCGCCCAGCCGCGCGCCAGCAACGGCGACAGCGCCGGCAGCTGTTCGGCGAAGCATTCCTCGAACGGTTCATCATTACGCCACTCGAAGGCCGCGGCATCGAGGGCATGGTCGCAGGCGATGCTCTGTGCCACCTCGGCCGCCATCCGCTCGTCCTCGGACAGGATCAAGCCCGCGGCCACGCCCATGTGTCCGGACTGCAATCGCGCCCGCCATTCGCCCAGCTCGTCCTCCAGCCGGTAGAACACTTCGCCGATCTGGCTGCAGGCGGACAGGCCAAGCCCGATGAAATCACTGCGGTCACGCCGTGGCACACCCGCCAGGTCGCAATGGCGCTGGCCGTCACCCGGCCCATGCGGGTTGGGCAGGTCGCCGCGCTGGTAGTGGTCACCACCGATCGGTTCGTAACCGGCCGCGCGCAGCAGGCGCCAGGCCTGCAGCCAGTGGGCCGCCGAGGGATCCCGTGGCAATGCGCACGGCGCTGGCAACAGGATGCGCTCGGGCGCTTCGGCCAGCACCTCATGCAGACGCTCGATGAAGCCGGTGTCCTCACTGGCGGGCACGCGCAGCTGGTAGTAGCGCGCGGTAAAGCCCACCTGTCGCGCCTGCGCCAGCAGGGTCGGCCCCGGTGCATCGGCGCGATCGATCACGTTCAGGCGGGTGCAGCCCACCGCCCGCAGCTGCGCCGGCGCCAGCGCGCTGCCCGCGTCCAGCCGCACCTCCACCTGTGGCCGCGCCACTGTGCGCAGGTGCTGCGGCACGGCGTCCAGCAGCTGGCCCAGCTGGGGCGGTGGCAAGGTCTCGGCCAGTCCCAGCTGCAACACCATCGCCACTACTTCGCGGTCCTCGGCCAGGGCATCGGCCTGCAGCCGGAGGGCCAGCAGCAAGGTGTCCAGATAGGCCTGCGGCGGCACATCGCGACCACCGCGACCGGCCTGGAAGCCGAGCGTCAAGCCGCGCGGGATCAGGTGTTCGTTGCTGGCGCGCACGGCGGCACGCCAGCCGCTTTCGCCAAAGCCGGTGCTGAACTGGTCAGCCGGCGGGAACAGCACGTGCCGGGGCTGCCGCAGCAATGCCGCCTGCAGCGCAGTGTCCTCACTCTCATCGACGTGGAAGCTCATGGCACACATCTTCGGGCGTTCCTCTTCGCGTGGCCCTGATTGAAATCAAGCGTGGCGCATCGATGGGTTCCTGCCGGCCAGCGGCCGGCACTACCAGGCGCCGCGTGGCTCACCGCATTGGTAGTGCCGGCCGCTGGCCGGCAGCCCCGTTCACCTGCCGCGTACCCGCTCGGCGGCGGCCGCATCGATGGCTTCGGGCAGATCGGTTTCGCGGTCGATCTGCGGGAAGTGGCGGCGTTCCATCCGACGGATCGCAAAATGCATCCACGCCAGTGCGGCCGCCACCAGCACGAACAGCAGCATGAAGCAGCTGCTCCAGATGCCCACCGCATCGTTCAACGCGCCGAACACGATCGGCAGGATGAACCCACCCAGGCCGCCGATCATGCCGACCACGCCGCCTACCGCACCCACATGCTGCGGGTAGTACACCGGAATATGCTTGTAGACCGCGGCCTTGCCCAGCGACATGAAGAAGCCCAGCACGAACACCAGCACGGTGAACATCACCACGCCGATCGCCAGATGGAAGTGGATCGGGCCATGGATGCCCTGCACCACATACTCGGTATCCGGGTAGGCCAGCAGGAACGTGCAGATGGCCGATACGCCGAAGGTCCAGTACATCACCCGCCGCGCGCCCATCCGGTCTGACATCCAGCCACCGACCATGCGGAACAGGCTGGCCGGGATCGAGTAGCACGCCGCCAGCATGCCGGCGTGGCCCACGTCCATGCCGTAAGCGCCCACCAGGTAGTGCGGCAGCCACAGCGCCAGCGCCACGAAGCCACCGAACACGAAGAAGTAGTACAGCGAGAACCGCCACACCTGCAGGTTCTTCAGCGGCGCCATCTGCTCGGCGAACGGCACCGGCTTCACGCCTTCGCGGCGGCGCTGTTCCAGCGACGGGTCTTCCTTGCTGAAGAGGAAGAAAAGCACCGCCGTGACCGCCAGCGCGACCGCCCAGACCTTGGCAACCATGGTCCAACCCGCGGCCACCATCACCAGCGGCGCCAGCAGCTTGGTCACCGCCGAGCCGATGTTGCCGGCACCGAAGATGCCCAGCGCAGTGCCCTGCTTGCTGGCCGGGAACCACTTCGAGACGTAGGCCACGCCCACCGAGAAGTTGCCACCGGCGATGCCCACGCACAGCGCGGCGATCAGGAACTGGGTGTAGGTCTGCGCGTAGGTCAGCATCCAGGTAGCCACAGCGCCACACAGCATCACCAGCACCATCACCTTGCGGCCACCGAACTGGTCGGACCAGATGCCGAGGAAGACCCGGCTGACCGAACCGGTCAGCACCGGCGTGGCGATCAAAAGGCCGAACTGGGTGTCATTCAATCCGAGCTGTTGACTGATCTGGATGCCGATGATCGAAAAGATCATCCACACCGCGAAGCACACGGTGAAGGCAAACGTGCTCAGCCACAGCGCACGTTGCTGCTGCCCGGCACTGGCGGGGGCAAGGGCCTGGTTCATGGGGTTTCCTCGTTCAATGGGGGTCAGCCGATATCCGCTTCGGCTTCGATCTCATCCAGCCCGCGCACCGGGTAGCGTTCCTGCAGCTGCAGCAGGTAAGCCTGCACCTCGCGCTGGCGCACCTGCAGTTCCAGATAGTCACGCAGCTGCGGCAGCACCACCTCGAATGGCTGCGGCTGGCCTTCCTCGCGGGCATCGACGCAGACCACGTGATAGCCCCAGCGCGATTCCACCGGGAAACCGGCCAGTCCCTCGCGCAGGCGGAACACCTGGCGATCGAACTCCGGCGTGGTCTGCCCGCGCTGCAACCAGCCCAGGTCGCCGCCTTCGCTGCTGGACGGGCAGCGCGAATGGCGCAGGGCGAAATCGGCGAACAGGTGCGGCGACTCCTTCAGCCGGCTGACCAATCGCTCGCCCTCAGTGCGTGCAGCGAAGCGCCCGGCCACGTCGTCGGCCGGCGCGGCCAGCAGGATATGGCGCAGGCGCACGCGATCGGGCGAGCGGAAGCGCTCCGGATTCTGCTCGAAGTAGCGGCGGCAGTCCTCGTCGGTCGGCACGCGGTCTTCGATCGCGTCTTCCAGCAACTGCTGGATCAGCACCTCTTCATCGCTGACCCGGCCGCCCTCCGGCGCCTGCAGGCCCAGCCGCTGCGCTTCCAGGCGCAGCAGCTCGCGCACCACCAGTGCACGCGCCGCTTCGGCGCGTGACTGTTCCGGGCGCATCGCCCGATGGTGCTGCATCTCACGGGCGATGTCGGCCTCGCTGATTGCGGTCTCGTCCACGAACAGCCGGCACGGCGCCGGCTGCCCGAGCGAGCGCGGCCCCTGCTCTGCCGCGTCGTGGTGGTGCGAATGCGCCTCGGCAGGCACCGGTGCGGCGGAGTCGATCACGGTGATCGGCAGGAACTTCGGCAGGCTGCCCATGGTTTACTCCCGCGGACCGTAGCGCAGCGTGGCCTGGCGACGGCGCACCACCTGGTAGGGCCGCCACAGATAGCTGATCGGGATGCTCCACACGTGCACCAGACGGGTGAACGGCGCGATCAGGAACAGGGTCAGGCCCAGGAAGATGTGCATCTTGTAGACCCAGCTGACACCCTCGATGTAGTCGGCGGCACCGGCGCGGAAGGTCACGATGTGCTGCGCCCATTCGGCCAGCTGCACCATCACCCCACCATCCAGGTGGCCGGACGAGATGCGGATGCTGTACAGGCCCAGGCACAACTGTGCGAACAGCAGCACCAGCACCAGCGTGTCACCGAAGCTGCCGGTGGCCCGTACCCGCGCATTGAACAGCCGGCGCACCAGCAGGATGCTGATGCCGATGAAGCACAGCGCGCCGAACACACCGCCGACCACCATCGCCAGCATCTGCTTCTGCGACGAGGTGATGAAGTGCTCGTACACCGCATGCGGGGTCAGCAGGCCGACCAGGTGGCCACCGAGGATGGCCAGGATGCCGATGTGGAAGCAGTTGCTGCCGATCCGCATGCCCTTGTCCGACAGCATCTGGCTGGAGCCGGTGCGCCAGGTGTACATGGCCTTGTCGTAGCGGGCCCAGCTGCCGATCAGCAGCACCGCCACGGCGATGTACGGGTAGTACTGGAAGGCGAATTGATGCAGGGAGTAACTCATGGCTGGACCTCTCGATGCGAAGGACGGGCCGGTGAACGCACGGGCGGCTTGCAGTCTTCGGCAGGGGCTTCGGCGCCGAAGCGCACCGCCTCCTCCTCCCACAAGCGGTCCATGGCCTCGGCGGTATCGTCGCGGACTTCCTCGCTGGCACGCTGGCGCAGCGCCTGCAGATCGGCCTTGCCGTCGCCGGCTTCGACCAGGATCTCGAACAGCACCCGGTGCGGCAGCTCACGCTCGGCGGCACGCGCCGCCAGCATCCCGGCGATATGGCCGATGTGGTGCAGCCACTCGCGGGCCTCGCTGCCGGGGCGATGGGCCAGGAACTCCAGCAGCAGCGGCAGGTAGTCCGGCAACTCGCGCGCATCCAGTTCGAAGCCGTTGCGGCGGTAGGTCTCGACCAGATCGACCATGGCCTGGCCGCGGTCGCGCGATTCGCCATGGATGTGTTCGAACAGCAGCAGGCTCATCGAGCGGCCACGGTCGAAACTGGCCAGCCACGCCGCCTGCGCATCCAGCGCATCGGTGTCCAGCAGCTGCTGCACGAAGCTGCGCAACTGCTGGCGGCGGGCGGCATTCAGCGCCGGGTCGTCGCAGGCGGCGAGCAGTTCCTCGCCGTGCTCCCACAGTTCCTCGCGGGGGTAGTCCAGCAGCACCCCGACCAGCTTGAGCACGCTCATCACACCACCTCCTTGCGGCGGTGGTTCGGGCCCTTGTCCACCACGAAGGTGGTGCTCTTGCGCTGGCCGAACAGGTCGGCCGGGCTGTCACCATTGCAGCCGTTGCCGAAGGTGAAGCCGCAGCCGCCACGCTCGCCGAAGGCATCGTTGGCGTACTCGCGGTGGCCGGTCGGAATCACGAAACGGTCCTCGTAGTTGGCAATGGCCAGGTAGCGGTACATCTCTTCCACCTGGGCGATGCTCAGTCCGGTCTGTTCCAGCACGGCGGTGTCTTCCACGCCGTCCACGTTCTTGGCCCGGCGCCAGGCACGCATCGCCATCAGCCGCTCCAGCGCACGCACCACCGGCGCCTCGTCACCGGCCGTCAGCAGGTTGGCCAGGTAACGCATCGGAATACGCAGCGAAGCCACGTCCGGCAGCTCGCCGCTCATGCCCACGCGGCCACGTTCGGCGGCGGACTGGATCGGCGACAGCGGCGGCACGTACCAGACCATCGGCAACGTGCGGTATTCCGGGTGCAGCGGCAGCGCCAGCTTCCAGTCGATCGCCAGCTTGTACACCGGCGACTGCTTGGCCGCATCCAGCCAGCTGTCCGGGATGCCCTCCTTGCGCGCGGCGGCGATCACCGCCGGATCGTTCGGGTCCAGGAAGATATCCAGGTGGGCCTGGTAAAGGTCCTTTTCGGCGGCCACCGAAGCGGCCTCGGCGATGCGGTCGGCGTCGTACAGCATCACGCCCAGGTAGCGGATGCGGCCCACGCAGGTCTCCGAGCACACCGTCGGCTCACCCATCTCGATGCGCGGGTAGCAGAAGATGCACTTCTCGGACTTGCCGCTCTTCCAGTTGTAGTAGATCTTCTTGTACGGGCAGGCCGACACGCACATGCGCCAGCCGCGGCACTTGTCCTGATCGATCAGCACGATGCCATCTTCCTCGCGCTTGTAGATCGCACCCGAGGGGCACGCCGACACGCACGCCGGGTTCAGGCAGTGCTCGCACAGGCGCGGCAGGTACATCATGAAGGTCTTCTCGAAGGCGCCGTAGATCTCCTTCTGGACCTGGTCGAAGTTGTAGTCGCGCGAGCGCTTGCTGAACTCCGAGCCGAGGATCTCCTCCCAGTTCGGGCCCCACTCGATCTTCTGCATGCGCTCGCCACTGATCAGAGAGCGCGGCCGCGCGGTGGGCTGGTGCTGGCTGTCCTTGGCGGTGTGCAGGTTCTGGTAGTCGAAATCGAATGGCTCGTAGTAGTCGTCGATCTGCGGCAGGTCCGGATTGGCGAAGATCTTCGCCAGCATGCGCCAGCGGCCACCGGCGCGCGGCACCAGCTTGCCGGCGCGGGTGCGTACCCAGCCGCCGTTCCACTTGTCCTGGTTCTCCCATTCCTTCGGGTAGCCGATACCCGGCTTGGTTTCCACGTTGTTGAACCAGGCGTACTCGACACCCTCGCGCGAGGTCCAGACGTTCTTGCAGGTGATCGAGCAGGTATGGCAGCCGATGCACTTGTCCAGGTTCAGCACCATCGCGATCTGTGCACGGACCTTCATCACACCACCTCCTTGCTGGCCGATGCCGAAGCACCAGCGGGCTGTTCATCGTCCAGCCAATCGATCTTGTCCATCTTGCGCACGATCACGAACTCGTCGCGGTTGGTACCGCAGGTGCCGTAATAGTTGAAGCCGTACGCCAACTGCGCGTAGCCGCCGATCATGTGGGTGGGCTTGAGCACGATGCGGGTCACCGAGTTGTGGATGCCACCGCGGGTCCCGGAAATCTCCGAGCCCGGCACGTTGATGATGCGTTCCTGGGCGTGGTACATCATCGCCATGCCCGGCATCACGCGCTGGCTGACCACCGCACGCGCGGCAATCGCACCGTTGACGTTGAACAGCTCGATCCAGTCGTTGTCGACGATGCCGGCGCTGCGCGCGTCGTCCTCGCTGATCCACACGATCGGGCCACCGCGCGACAGCGTCTGCATGATCAGGTTGTCGCTGTAGGTGCTGTGGATGCCCCACTTCTGGTGTGGCGTGATCCAGTTCAGCACGATCTCCTTGTTGCCGTTCGGGCGCTGGTTCAGCAGCGGCTCCACCGTGCGCGTGTTGACCGGCGGCCGGTAGCCCATGAAGGCCTCGCCGAAGTCGATCATCCACTCGTGGTCCTGGTAGAACTGCTGCCGGCCGGTCACCGTGCGCCACGGAATCAGCTCGTGCACGTTGGTATAGCCGGCGTTGTAGCTGACGTTGTCGTCTTCCAGGCCCGACCAGATCGGCGAGGAAATGATCTTGCGCGGCTGTGCCTGGATGTCACGGAAGCGGATCGCCTCGTGCTCCTTGCCCACCGCCAGGTGGGTGTGCTCGCGGCCAGTGAAGGTGCCCAGCGATTCCCAGGCCTTCACTGCGACGTGGCCATTGGTTTCCGGTGCCAGGTGCAGGATCACTTCGGCCGCGTCGATCGCGGTCGAAATAGCCGGGCGGCCCTGGCTCACGCCCGCGTCGTGCACGGTGTGGTTGAGCTTGCCGAGGAATTCGACTTCGTGCTTCGTGTCCCAGCTCATGCCCTTGCCGCCGTTGCCCAGCTTGTCCAGCAGCGGGCCCAGCGAGGTGAACTTGCGGTACAGGTTCGGGTAGTCGCGTTCCACCACCGTCATCGACGGCATGGTCTGGCCCGGGATGGCCTCGCACTCGCCCTTCTTCCAGTCGGCCACGCCGAACGGCATGCCCAGCTCGTTGGGGGTGTCGTGCAGGGTCGGCACCAGCACCAGGTCCTTCTCCACGCCCAGCACGCCTGGCGCCATCTCGCTCACCGTGCGGGCGACCTCCTTGAAGATCTCCCAGTCGCTGCGCGATTCCCAGGCCGGGTCCACCGCCTTCGACAGCGGGTGGATGAACGGGTGCATGTCCGAGGTGTTGAGGTCGTCCTTCTCGTACCAGGTCGCGGTCGGCAGCACGATGTCCGAGTACAGCGCGGTGGTGCACATGCGGAAGTCGAGCGTGACCAGCAGGTCCAGCTTGCCTTCCGGTGCCTCGTCACGCCACGTCACTTCCTCCGGCTTGATCGCCCCCATCTCGCCCAGGTCCTTGCCCTGCAGGCCATGACGCGTGCCCAGCAGATGCCGCAGCATGTACTCGTGGCCCTTGCCCGACGACCCCAGCAGGTTCGAGCGCCAGATGAACATCATGCGCGGGTGGTTCTGCTGTGCATCTGGATCGGCAAACGCGAAGTCCAGCGAGCCGTCCTTGAACTTGCCCAGCGCGTAGTCGGCCGGGGCCACGCCGGCCGCTTCGGCCTCGCGCGCCAACTGCAGCGGGTTGCGGTCCAGCTGCGGGGCACACGGCAACCAGCCCATGCGCACCGCGCGCAGGTTCAGGTCGGCCAGGCTGCCGCTGTACTTGCTCGCATCCGCCAGCGGCGACAGCAGTTCGTCCACCTGCAGCTTCTCGTAGCGCCACTGCCCGGTGTTGAAGTAGAAGAACGAGGTGCCGTTCATGTGGCGCGGCGGGCGGCTCCAGTCCAGGCCGAACGCCAGTGGCTGCCAGCCGGTCTGCGGGCGCAGCTTCTCCTGTCCCACGTAGTGGGCCCAGCCGCCACCGGTCTGGCCCACGCAACCGCACATGATCAGCATGTTGATCAGGCCGCGGTAGTTCATGTCGTTGTGGAACCAATGGTTCATGCCCGCGCCGACGATGATCATCGAGCGGCCGTGGGTCTTGTCGGCGGTACGCGCGAACTCGCGGGCGATCTCGATCACCTCGGCGCGCGGCACGCCGGTGATGCGCTCCTGCCACGCCGGGGTGCCCGGCACCATGTCGTCGAAGCTCGATGCCACGTTACCGCCACCAAAGCCACGGTCCACGCCGTACTGGGCCAGCAGCAGGTCGTAGACCGTGGCCACCAGGGTCTCGCCACCGTCGGCCAGCGCCAGGCGACGCACCGGGATGTTGCGCTCAAGCACGTCGTCGGCCGGCGCCGCGGTCCAGCCATCGGTCTCGATGCCACCGAAGTACGGGAAGCTCACCGCTTCGATGCCCTCATGGCCATCGGCCAGGCTCAGGCGCAGGCGTGTATCGGCGCCCTTGCTTTCCTTCTCCTCGATGTTCCACTTGCCCTTCTCGCCCCAGCGGAAGCCGATCGAGCCGTTGGGCACCACGATCTGGCCGCTGGTCTCGTCATAGGCCAGCGTCTTCCAGTCCGGGTTGTTGGCTTCGCCCAGCCCTCCCAGTTCACTGGCGCGCAGGAAACGGCCCGGCACCAGGCGGCCGTCGTCGCGGCGTTCCAGGCGCACCAGCATCGGCATGTCCGAGTACTGGCGGCAGTAGTCCTGGAAGTACTGCGAGGGCGAATCGACGTGGAACTCGCGCAGGATCACATGGCCGAAGGCGAAGGCCAGTGCCGCATCGGTGCCCTGCTTGGGGTGCAGCCAGTGGTCGGTCAGCTTGGCCAGCTCGGAATAGTCCGGGCAGATCGCCACCGTCTTGGTGCCGTTGTAGCGCGCCTCGGTGAAGAAGTGCGCATCGGGCGTGCGCGTCTGCGGCACGTTCGAGCCCCAGGCGATGATGTAGCGGCTGTTGTACCAGTCGGCCGACTCGGGCACATCGGTCTGCTCGCCCCAGATCTGTGGCGAGGCCGGCGGCAGATCGCAGTACCAGTCGTAGAAGGACAGGCAGGCGCCGCCCAGCAGCGACAGGTAACGCGCGCCGGCGGCGTAGGACACCATCGACATCGCCGGAATCGGCGAGAAGCCGACCACGCGGTCCGGGCCATACTGCTTCACCGTGTACAGGTTGGAGGCGGCGATGATCTCGTTGGCCTCTTCCCACTGCAGGCGCACGAAGCCGCCCATGCCGCGGCGGGTCTTGTACGAGCGCGCCTTCTCCTTGTCCTCCACGATGCCGGCCCAGGCATCGACCGGCGCCTTGCTCTTGCGCGCTTCGCGCCACAGGCGCAACAGCGTGCCGCGGATCAGCGGGTACTTCAGCCGGTT
Organism: Stenotrophomonas sp. 28608_Sma; assembly: GCF_056486185.1. Taxonomy (NCBI): domain Bacteria; kingdom Pseudomonadati; phylum Pseudomonadota; class Gammaproteobacteria; order Lysobacterales; family Lysobacteraceae; genus Stenotrophomonas; species Stenotrophomonas sp. 28608_Sma. The sequence goes on from NZ_CM151308.1 coordinate 2,770,233, forward strand.
GGCGCTGTACAGGTACCAGGAATAGCTGGCGCCACGCGGGCAGCCACGCGGTTCGTGGTTGGGCAGGTCCGGGCGCGTGCGCGGGTAGTCGGTCTGCTGGGTTTCCCAGGTGACCAGGCCGTTCTTGACGTAGATCTTCCAGCTGCACGAACCCGTGCAGTTCACGCCGTGGGTGGAACGCACGATCTTGTCGTACTGCCAGCGGGCGCGGTAACTGTTTTCCCAGTCACGGCCTTCGCTCTTGGCGAATCCGTGGCCATCGGCAAAGGTCTGGGGGTCACGCTTGAAGAACTGCAAGCGATCGAGGAAATAACTCATCGGGGGTCTCCCTTTGCGGACATCGGCATCGTGGCTGTGTGTGTCATCTGGCTGCGGTGCGTTTTCATGTCGTCAGCAGGGTGTCTCGGCACCGCGCCGGTAGTACCACCACCAGGTCACGGCCAGGCAGGTGACGTAGAAAACAACGAATCCGTACAGCGCCATGTCGGGGCTGCCGGTCAAGGTGATGGACGAGCCGTAGCTCTTGGGAATGAAGAAGCCGCCGTAGGCACCGATCGCACCGGAGAAGCCGACCACCGCGGCCGACTCGATGCTGGCCTGGTGGGCAGCAGCAGCCTTGCCCTCGGCGTTGTCGTTGGCCGACCAGCGCTCATGCAGGGTGCGGAAGATCACCGGGATCATGCGGAAGGTGGTGCCGTTGCCGATGCCACTGAGCACGAACAGCGCCATGAAGCTGAGCAGGAAGCCATGGAAGTTGCCGCCCTGGCCGTGGCTGGGCAGGAAGTGCAGTACGCCGAACACGGCCGCGATCATCAGCGCGAACACCCAGAAGGTCAGGCGTGCGCCGCCCCAGCGGTCGGCCATGCTGCCACCCACCGAGCGCATCAATGCGCCCAGCAGCGGGCCGATGAAGGCGTAGGCCAGCGGGTTCACCTCCGGGAACTGGCTCTTCACCAGCATCGGGAAGCCGGCCGAGAAACCGATGTAGGAACCGAAGGTGCCGATGTACAACCAGCACATCAGCCAGTTGTGCTTGCGGCGGAAGATCACCGCCTGCTCGGAGAACGACGAGCGGGCGCTGGTCAGGTCGTTCATGCCGAACCAGGCCGCGATGGCACACAGCGCAATCGCCGGCACCCAGATGAAGCCGGCGTTCTGCAGGAACAACGGCGCCCCACCCTCCACCGTGGGCAACGGTGCACCACCCAGCGCACCGAACACACCCACGGTGATGACCAGCGGGATCACCGCCTGCGCCACCGACACGCCCACGTTGCCCAGGCCGGCGTTCAGGCCCAGCGCCAGGCCCTGCTTCTGCTTGGGGTAGAAGAAGGAGATGTTGGACATCGACGACGAGAAATTCGCGCCACCGAACCCGCACAGGATCGCGATGGCCACGAACACCCCGTACGGCGTGGCCGGGTTCTGTACCGCAAAGCCGAGCCAGAGCGTCGGCGCCAGCAGCGAGGCCGTGGACAGCGCGGTCCAGCGGCGGCCACCGAAGATCGGAATCACGAACGAATAGAAGATGCGCAGCGTGGCGCCGGACAGGCTGGGCAGCGCCACCAGCCAGAACAACTGGTCGGTGCTGAATTTGAAGCCGATCTTCGGCAGGCTGATCGACACCGCCGAGAACAGCACCCAGACCGAGAAGGCCAGCAGCAGCGAGGGGATCGAGATGACCAGGTTGCGGGTGGCGACCCGCTTGCCGGTGCGCGCCCAGTAGCCGGGGTCCTCCGGCGTCCAGTCGCTGATGACGCGACCCGGACGGGCAGTGCTGCGGACAACAGGATCGCTACCGACGGTCATACATGGCTCCAAGGCTGTGGAATGACGTGGGTATTGCTTTCAAGTTGTGACCCGTCGTCATGCAGCCATTAGGCCGCGCAGCAACTACGACGGGGTTGATCTGGATCAATCAGAGGCCGGTTTCCGCCGTGCCCCTGACAAATGTCAAACCGGTGAAGTGGTGTTGCGGCGGGTCACCCCGCGCTGGCGCACGCTGTCGCGCACGTCCACATCGAACTGCAGCTGAAGCTGGCTGCCATCTTCCAGGGCAATGTCGAAGGGCAGGCCCTCCCGGCACGGCAACCGCGCCGCCAAGGCCTCGACGGCCGGGCGCGGCAGTACCAGGCGGCAGAAGGTGCCCCCGTCCAGCAGCACGGGCTGCTCGCCGCCATGCAGCGACACCGCCATGCCCCAGCCCTCGATACCGCCGAAGCGGGTCATGTTCTCGACCGATTCACCGGCCAGCAGGCGCGCCAGTTCGGCCTCATCCAGGCGAAGCCGTACTGATTGGTCCTGCAACTGCACTTTCATGACGCAACATCCTCCCATTGTTCGGGGGTATTGCAGTTGACCAGGCAGGCTTCGTCAACGCTTTCCAGCAGCAGCGCGTGCATCTGCAGGCGGCGCTGGAAGACCTGTACCGAGCGCGGCCCGTCCGCATCATCCAACATCGTGGCCAGCACGCTACGAGTGGCATTGTCCACATTCAACCGCATGGGAAAGGGATGCCCGTCAAAGATCGTGCATGCGCCCTGCCCCTCGGCAGCCAGCCGTTGCAGCAGCCGTGGCGTCAGCAACGGCGTATCCACCGCTACCACCCAGGCCGGGCTGTCGGGCACCTGCTGCATCACGCTGTGCAGTCCACCCAGGGGACCGCAGCGCGCCACCTGATCGGGGATGCCACCGAAGGCCGGATAGTCACCGCTCACCCAGACCCGACCGGCGCCAGCCTGCAGCAGCAGGCCACGCATGTGTTCCAGCAGCGTGCGCCCCTGCCACGGCAGCAGCGCCTTGTCGCGCCCCATCCGGCTGGACAGGCCGCCGGCCAGCACGATGCCGTTGATGGTTCCATTCATGGTAGAGCCACACCATGCGTGGCTGCGCCGGTTGGATACGCGGGAACGGCCCCATCCACGCATGGCGTGGATCTACTGAACCCCACGGCCATCCAGACATTCGGTGGTAGAGCCACGCCATGCGTGGCTGCAGCGGACTCCATGGTGGTGGTCGTGCGCATGGTCATGGGCATGTGCGGACTCGCTGTCCGCGTGGCACAGGCTGCAGCCCTCGCTCCACTCGCTGTCGCCGTCCTCGTAATGCTCCTGCTTCCAGATCGGGCACTGGTGCTTCACCACCTCGATCAACTGCCGGCAGGCCCGGAACGCCTCGTCACGGTGCGGGCTGCCCGCCGCCACCACCACCGCCACATCGCCAATGCCGAGCCGGCCCTTGGCATGGGCCACATACAGCTTCAGCTTCGGACCAAACGTGGCCTCGACCTCGGCGGCCAACCGCTTGAACTCGTTCAACACCAACGGTTCGAACAGGTCGTAGGTGATCCCGGTCACCGGCCGGCCGATGTTGACGTCGCGCACCTTGCCGATGAACACATCGATGCCACCGAAACCCGGATCGGACACCGCAGCGATGCCCTCGGCCGGATCGATCGCCGCCTGCGCGCGGTCCACCACCTTGGCGATGATCTTCTCGCTCATCGCTCAGCCCCCGCTCACCGGCGGCAGGATCGCCACCCGGCCATCGTCTGGCAGCGCGTCATGGTCGCGCAGCACACGTTGCTGGTCGGCGAATGCCGAATAGTCCAGCAGGCCCGCGCGGAAACCGGGCCAACGCAGCGGCAGCAGCTCGCGCAACGCCTGGCGCAGGTCGGCCACGGTGCCACCGGCCACCTCCACGGCAATCTCGCGGCTGGCATCCAGATCGGAGAACGCACCGAACAACTGCAGATTGACCTGTCTCATCATGACTCCTGGCTCGCCAGCTGCACCGGGTCCTGATGACCCCAGCCCTGCACGCGCACGTAGGTGCCAGCACTGGCCAGACCTCCCTCGCCTTCCAGCACCACCCAGGCGTTGGCCTGCAGCATGGACATCAAACGGAACGACTCCTGCCCGGCCAGCACGCGCGCACTCAGGCGCCCCTGTGCGTCCACCTCCACCCGCGCCCGCGCGTGGAAGCGCAGGCCGGGCGGCGTGCGCACGTCGGCCTGCAGGGGCAATGTCAACACCGGCTCCGGTGCCAGCCCCAGCAGGCGGCGCAGTACCGGCTCAACGAAGAAGCGCTGGCCCACCGCAGCCGACACCGGGTTGCCGGGCAGGCCGAAATACAGCGCGCCATTGGGCAGCACCGCAAACAGCAGCGGCTTGCCCGGGCGGATCGCCACCTTGTGGAACACGATGCGCGCACCACGGCCGCGCAGCGCATCGGGAACGAAATCGTAGCGGCCGGCCGACACCGCGCCGGTGCTGATCAGCAGCTGCGCGCCGGCAGCCAGCGCGTCATCCAGCACCGCATTGAACGCCGCCACGTCATCACCCACCGTGCCCTGCCAGACAACTTCGGCACCGGCGGCCTGCAGGCGGCCAACCAGATACGGCCGGTTGCTGTCACGGATCTGGCCGGATTCCAGCGTCTGCGCCGCCTCGGTCACCAACTCCTTGCCGGTAGCGATCACTGCCGCCTTCGGCCGCGCCACCACCGCCACCTGGCCCACGCCGATGGCATGCAGCAGGGTGCGCGCATTGATGTCCAGCACCTGCCCGGCCTGCAGTACACGCTCGCCTTCGCGTACATCCTGGCCGCGCAGGCGCACGTTCTGGCCCGGCTTCACCGTGCCCTTCAGGGCGATGCGGGTCGGGCGGCCCTCCTCGCTGGCGAGGATCTCCACGTTCTCGACCGGCACCACCGTATCCAGCCCAACCGGCATGCGCGCACCGGTCATGATTTCCCAGGCACCCTCGCCACCTTCGGCGCCGGCATCGCCGGCCGCCTGCCAACCCTGCACCGCGAATTCGGTACCGGCTTCGAACGTCGTGCCGTTGGCGCGCAGCGCGAAACCGTCCATCGCAGAATTGTCGAACGGCGGCAGCGACTGCCCACTGATGATGTCACTGGCCAGAGTGCGGCCGCCGGCCTCATGCAACGGCAGGCGCTCGGCCGGCAGCGGCGTGGCCGCATCCAGCAGGTGCTGCAGGGCTTCGCTATAGGCAATCATCAGTGGCCACCCCCCTCGACCATCGCCAGGGCGTGGCCCAGTACCGGCGCCAGGATGTCCAGGCACTGCGCCGCCGCCTTCGGGCTGCCTGGCAATGCGAACACCAGCATGTTGCCCAGTTGCACCACCTCGGCGCGGCTCAGCCAGGCCATCGGCGTGTGCTGTGCGCTCAGTGCCCGCACCATCTGCGCCAGGCCATGCACCGGCCGTGCGTTCAAGGAACGCAGCGCCTCCGGGGTCAGGTCACGCGGGCCCAGCCCGGTACCGCCGGTACACAGGCACAGGCGCACGCCCTTGGCAGCCAACGCCTGCAGGTGGCCCGCCAACGGCTCGATGCCATCCGGCAATACCTCGGCCGCCACCACCTCGCCGCCCAGCTTTTTCAGGCCGCTCACCAGGGTCGGGCCAGACACATCTTCATAGGTGCCCTCGCTGGCGCGATCGCTCAGCGTGATCACCGCGCAGGCCGCGCCCTCCAGGCCCTTCGGCGCACGCGGCTTGAAGCGCGCGCGCTCGGCATCGTCCATGCCGTCGGGGTGCAGCCACACGCCGCGCTTGCCGCCTTCCTTGAACAGCAGGCGGATGCCTTCGATGCGCAGGGCCGGTTCCACCGGCTTGCTCAGGTCGTACAGGGTCAGCAGCGCCGCGTTGACGCCGGCCAGTGCCTCCATCTCCACGCCGGTGCGCGCCTCGCTGGCGCACTCGCACCACACGCGGATCGCCTGCCGTTCCGGCACCGCCGCGCAGAACACCTGCACCAGCTCCAGCGGCAGCGGGTGGCACAGCGGCATCAGCATCGAGGCCATCTTGGCGCCCTGCAGGCCGGCAATCTCGGCCATTACCAGCGCATCGCCCTTGGGCAGGCGGCGCTCGACGATCAGCGGATAGGCCACCGGACCGGCATGCAGCTCGCCCACCGCCACCGCGCGGCGGCGGGTGATGCGCTTGTCGCGGACATCGGCCATATGGAAGGCCGCATTCAATTCCCCACTCATCGTGTTGCTCATCCTCCGATGGAGGCCAGGTGCGGGGTCAGCCCGGTCTGGCCCTGGTGCAGTCCATGCCCGGCCGCTTTCAGGCCAAGCTGTGTGGTGATGCGTGCCAGCAGCGCGTCGTGGTCATCGTCGCTCTGCAGCAGCGGGCGCAGCGGCACGCCGAACTCGCCGAACAGGCACAGCCGAAGATCACCCTTGGCGGTCACCCGCAGGCGGTTGCAGCCCTTGCAGAAGTCACGCGAATACGGGGCGATGATGCCGATGCTGCCGCGATGGTCGGGATGGCCGAACTCGCGCGCCGGGCCGGCATCGGCGGCGCGCGGCCGTTCGTGCCAGCCGGCCGCCAGCAGCTGCTCGATCACCACGTCGGCGCGCAGGTGGTGGCGCTGGAAATAGGCTTCGTTGTCGCCGGTGCGCATCAGCTCGATGAAGCGCACGCTGAAGGGGCGGTCGCGCAGGTAGTCCATCCACTGCGGCAGCTCGTCGTCGTTCAGGCCACGCAGCAGTACCGCGTTGAGCTTGATCGCCGGCAGGCCCAGCGCCTGCGCCAGCGCCAGGCCCTGTTCGATCTCCGGCAGGCGGTCATGCCCGGTGATGGTCCTGAAGCGTTCGCGCTGCAGGCTGTCCATGCTCACGTTCAGCGCGGTCAGGCCGGCGCGGTGCCAGCCCGGCAGGCGACGCGGCAGCAACGTGCCATTGGTGGTGATGGCCACCTTGCGGATGCCCGGCGCCGCCGCCACGGTGGCGATGATCTCGTCCAGATCCTTGCGCAGGCTGGGCTCCCCACCGGTCAGGCGGATCTTGCTCATGCCCAGCGCGGCAAACGCACGCACCAGGCGCGCGATTTCATCCACCTGCAGGAAGCGCGGGCGGCCATCGGCCTGGTAACCGTCGGGCAGGCAGTAGCTGCAACGGAAGTTGCAGGCTTCGGTCAACGACAGGCGCAGGTACGGAAAGCTGCGTCCAAAACCGTCGGTGAGTTGGCTCATGGCTGGTCCACCTTGTTGCTCCACCGTCTTGCCGGCGCCCGGAACGGCCCGGAAACCCTCGTCTGCTGGAACGATTGCCAGAGTACGCGGCAGTCAGTTCCATGGGCATGACTTAAATCAATCGTCTTCGGCCCTGCACGGCAGGCGTTGTGGCAGCATGCGGCTTTCCGTGCAGCGGGCGTGTGACAACCCTCATGATGATGAACGATTTCCAGCAGCTGCTGCACGCCGCAGGCCAGCAGGCTGAACCGCAACGTTTGCTGTTCGTATTCGTGCGCGCCGAGCTGCCCGAATCGCCCACCGACGACCAGCGCGACCGGCATGACCGCCGCGAGGGCGGCACCCTGTCGCCGGTGCTGTGCGTGGACAAGCTGCCGGCCGAGGTGCCCAGCTTCCAGGCGCTGGCTACGGAATCGACTACCACCGGCATCGACTGGGACCTGGTGTTCGTGGCGGCGCTGGCCGGCCGCGCCGGTTTCGCGCCCAACAGCGACGAAGCCGCGCGCCCGCTGCAGCTGATGGTCAACGCCATCCATGACGGTCAGATCGGCCGCTTCGCCGCCTTCGACCGGGGCGGCGAGCCTGTTCAGTTCTATTGAGCCACCAGCTGCAGGGTCAAGAAGAAGATCACCAGGACGGTGTTCAGCCCCCAGGCGACGGTCAGCCCACGCGCCGCTACGCCCAGGTTGGGGGTGCGCGCGGTCGGCGCCGCCCGCCAGACCGCCGGGATGATCCAGCCGGTATAGAGCAGCAGCACGGCAAATACCCCCAGCAGCAGCGTGGTGCGCTGGTTGACCAGCGCCCAGAGGGCGACCGCCCACAGAATGTTGCTGGGAATCACGCCCTGCAGCCAGAACACACTCCAGAGGCGCGAACGGCCTTGGGTGTCGGGGGTTGGGTGCAGCGAAGCGGTCGCGGTCATAAGTCTCCTTCTGGTTAGGAAACGTGCTGAACAAGCCTGCGCTTGGTGGCTGGGAACGTCAACCCGAGTCGCACGTCACGCTTTGGCGCCGGTGGGGCCCCGCCAGGCTCGACTCAGGCTCCCTCCCGCAGAGCCTGTCGCCATCGCCCCTCCCCACCCGCTTCCTTTCCTCGCCCAACCTCGACACCTGTCGCAGATTGCACGGTGCGGGCGGATCACCGCGCCAGCCCGCGCTGGCAGTGCTTAACAGCGTGGGAGAATGCCGAAAGCGTCTCCAATCGAGCGATGTTTGCAACTCTTCTGATTGGCATTGCACAGCGCCAGGGGCTCAGATGGCGTGCCACCGGAAAAGGGTGGCCGGGCTTCGAACACCCGAGTTGATGTTGATGTATGCGCTTGCCAGCCGGCGTCACCTCAGCGTGGCGCCGGCTGGCAATCCGTCTGCCGGCTATGGCGGGCGGTGCGTGGGGGCCTTCGGGCCCGCCGGACTGACATCAACCCGGTGTTCGAACCACGTACCGTCCGCCACTTTTATGAGTGGCGGCTACCGATTGCCCTGCACGGAGCCTTGCCATGAACGAATCGGACTTCCCGCATCTGCACGCCTACCGCAGCGCCGCCCACGACGACGGTTCGCCACAGGCTGTGCCCGCAGTGGACAGGAACACCTTCATTGCCAACCTCCATCGCATCGGCGTCGGTGCGGCGGCCGATGGCCAACCCTGGCCGGAGCGGCATCAGCTGCCCGGGCGCTGCCTGGCCCTGGCCGATGCCGATTGCGCGTTGAGTGGATTGCGGGTGGTGCTGGAAATGCTGTTGGCGGCGGAGCGCACCCGCCAGAACGGCGAACCCGGGCAATACGTGGGCGACCGGGTGATGGAGGGGTTGGTCATGGCCTGCCAGTCGTTGTGCGCGCAGGCGGTGGGGCGGTTGCAGCCCGAAGGGTGAATGCCATGCGCCACGGCCTTCAGCGAGGACCGCTTTCAACAGGCGTCAATGCTCGCTGAAAGCGCTTCTCAGATCGACGCCGATGATCGGCGAGAAGTCCACCTTCCACAGCTCCAGTTCGAAGAGCTGATCGTGATTATCCAGGCACAGGGTGACTCTCACCGGCACGCCGTCAGCATCGGCAAGCATGGCCGTGGCAATGTCACTGCCGAAGAGCTGGGTCGTGCTGGACAGGAACACCACGCCCCCGAATCCGACGACCTCCACGTCCTCCACCTGGGCGAGCGCCAGATCCTTCAACAACCGTTCGGACAGCTCGGTCGTCTCGGGCAGCAGCCTGTGGATGAGGGAGACCTCGTCGGGGGTGAGGAATCTGGGCACGGGATGTCCTTCAGGGCACTGCATCCGCCATCGGCGGATGCTCGATCTGCCATGTCCTGGCGTAGATGAGAATGACGCTTCCGGTCGAGCTGGTTTCGAGACGGAAACACTTCAGGCCGGACAGCGGATAGCCGACCGCCTTCCAACGATCAAGAAGATCAGCAAGTCCCGGCTCGTTATCGTCAACCCTGGCGAACTCAATTCGCTCTTCACCCAGTAAAACTGGCAGAGCGTTCTGCGCGAGCAGACATCCTGTGCAGCATGAGCCGGATAGGAAACAGCCATGACAACGCATCGATGGAGAACTTCTTCCAGCGACAGTAGCGGGAACATACAAAGCAGAGGATCTAAAGCAATCACGACGAGACACGCGCAAACGTCGCCCTGCACATCGAGATGTTCTAGAACCCAAGACAGCGCCACCGCTCCAGCGACGAGCCGCCCCAATAAAGTTCGAGACGCAGCAGGCACTTGGCGGCTGATGGCTACCCGGGGAACAGTGGACGATTAACCTTTGGATCAGGCCCCGCCCAGCTTCTTAACATTCTTCTCCTTCACCACGTCCAGCATCGATTTGACCGCCTCAACTCCATGATTCAGGGCCACTATTAGAGAATCGCAAAGTTTCAGATCATGATCATCCAACGCCGGGACTAGTTCCTTCAGCAACTTCAGCGCTAGATCCGTCTTCCCCAACAGCGCCAATGCAGTTGCATGATTGATATGAGCGTGAGCACCTCTCAAGCCCCGCGTCTCAAGAAATGATGCAAATTCCATCAAGGTCATTGAAGACTTCGCTTCAATAACGTTTCGCAGCTCGATCGATGAAAGAATGCTCTCAACCACATCATCGTCTGCCATTTGATCCCTTCCGATAAACGGCCGATCCGCGATTCGGCTGCTGTAGGAAAGATGCGGCCCAAAGGAGTCAAACAATGGAAATACAAAATTCCATACATAGAGCCCCCTTGGGACGAACTCCAGAACAATTCCTTGTGCCACATAGTCATAGTCACTTCGGAAAAAATATCCGCTTGACCCGCCGATCAGGCCGGACCTTTTCCGCAGAAGGCTGCAAATGTATCGCTTGTTCATCTTATCAACGGCCTTCAGGCTTAAGTTCCACCACGAGAGTTCCCTCGGGGAGATTCTTGACGTACTTATTGTACTGATCCCAGGAGATGTAAGCCCAACCAGTCTTCAGATCGAAGATGGCTTGAGGTGCATCAACTGGGCCGTACACAACGTCCGCCCGTGAGGACCCCGGGTACCCATACCTAACAACCCTACGGCCAGCGTAGCTCACCTCAGTCGCATACTGAGACGTCGGGCATGTGGTATCCACCAGGCGCTTGAACTCACTATGGATGAGCGTTCCGCGTATCCAAGGCAGTGAGCAACGCCATCCACAGGTGGCGTCAATGGTGGACGCTGCTTGGTTTGCCAGCCTCTGGAGCCGATTTCCGACCGCCTGCAACTCCGGTGAAACAGGTACGGCCTGAGGTATGTATTTTTTATCGGCCAAGCCTAGCGGATCGACACGGCCAGTGGGATCTCCGCTTCCATACGCGAACGAGTTCAGTCCACCCATCAACCCAATTGGATCGCTCTGGGTATACCGCCCCACTGCCGGGTCGTATTCCCTCCGATAGTTGTAGAACAGCCCACTCGCATCCGTCGCCTGTTGGCCCGGGAATCGCAGCGCCAACTCGAATGCCACGCCATCGCCGTCCGGGTCGGTACTCGGAATCTGGTTGCCGAACACCTCGCTCTTGTTGCTCCACTCCCAGATCGCCACATCGCGCGCCGGGTCGATCACCACGCGCGGCGTACCCAGATGGTCCGGCTGGATGTAGGCCAACTCCGGCACACCTTCGCTTGGCACGCTGATCAGCGCCACCGGGTAGTTGTCCAGCCAGATGGCCTGCTGCTGCGCCTGGCCCGTGGCCGAGTAGTTGCCCAGCCACTGCCCTGCTTCGTTATACAGAGTGATCTGTGCAGCGCCACCAGCCGGGGTGCGCAGCACGCGCTCGCCGCGATGGTTGTAGGCGTAGCTTTCCAGTACGGCGTTGCCTTGCTTCACCGCGTTCATGCGGTTGGCATCGTTGTAGATGAACGTCTTGCCGCCGATGCTGGTGGTGTTGCCCACCGCGTCATGGTTGCGCGCTTCACCATCCACCGCAGTCAGGCGATGACTGGTTGCGGGATAGGTGTAGCTGGCAGTGCCCGCCGAAGTGGTCAGCGCGGTGCGATTGCCGGTGGCGTCGTAGGCATAGGTTTCAATCGGCGTGCCGGTCGCACCGTCCTGGGTCTGGGTCAGGCGACCCAGCGCGTCGTAGGCGTACTTGGCCAGTACCGTCGAGCCAGTGCCGTTACGGTGACATGTTCAAGTCAAGGCCCGCGACATCCGTCACATTTCCACCCGCGCGGATTCCAGATCCAGCCGATTACCGCGACAGCTTTCGGAGCAGCCGGCGGGCAGGAAACACCTGCAACCGCCTGCATCCCTCACGCATCAGAAGATCCTGGACACCCATGGAACAGGATCATGAGGCGCATTCCCCCGCATCGCCGTACCGCACTCGGCACTCGCCGTTGGCGCAGCACTGCCATCGCCATCCTCACTCTGCTGACGCTTCCCGTGGCCACCCTCGCCTCACCCGTGGCGGATAGCACCTGTACCCTCCCCGCCCGCCCGGGCGAGCGCATCATCGACGTTCCCTTTGACGTCATCGACGGGCGCATCCATGTGCAGGTGCAGGTCAACGGCAGCGGCCCGTACCGCTTCGCCATCGATACCGGCGCCAGCGGCATGGCCCGCGCGGACAGCCGTCTGGTGCGGAAACTGGCGCTACCCGCGGACGCCAGCACCCGCCACTCCGACGGTGTGCAGACAGCCTGGGCCGATACGGTGCGCATCAACGCCCTCACGCTCGGCGGGCTGCGCCACAGCGACGTCATCGCGCTCACCCGCGACTACAACGCACGGCAATCCAAAGACGCAGTGTTCGACGGCATCCTTGCGCGCGGATTCTTCGCTGATGGCGTGCTGATCATCGATTACCCGCAACGGCGCCTGCAGTTCCGCCGCGACATCGACCTCCTGCCCGCGCAACCGGACGCGCTCGCCTACTCACGCGCCTTCCGCATCCCGGTGAAGATTGGAGCAGTCAGCACGGAGGCGCAGCTGGACACCGGCGCCAACGTCGCGATGGTGCTGCCCACTGCACTCTTCCGGCAGGCCGCCGGTACCGCAGTGACCACCGGGGATCGACTGACCCTCAGTCACGGCGAGGTCGATGGCGGACGCGCACGGCTGGATGCCACCGTATTGATTGGCGGCCTGGCACTGCAGGGGTTGCACGTACGGGTGTCCGACCGCTATCCGGAAGCGGTGGTGGGCGCCCATGCGCTGCAGGAAGCGGTGGTGCTGATCGATCAGCGCAGCCAACAGGTGGCGATCTGCCCAAGCAGGCACCACCGCAACTGAGTCACTGTCGGCGTGCTGCCCGCCATGCCGGCCACGCTTCCGCGATCACGCCCACTGCCGACCTCAGGAACAACAGGGCGATCACCGCACCGACGACAATGTCCGGCCAGCCGCGCCCGGTCATGGCCACGCCACCTGCGGCCACCAGCACGCCCAGGTTCGCGGCCACGTCATTGCGCGAGCACTCGAACGTGCTCTTCATGTTGATGTTCAACCTGCGGAATCGCCATAGCAGCGCCAGGCAGGTGAGGTTCGCCGCCAGGGCAATGCCACCGAACATCAACATCAGCGTGCTGGACGGTGGCACGCCGTTGACCAGCTTGCCGGCCACTTCGAACACGATGAACACGAAGAAGGCCAGGATCAGCAGGCCCTTGGCCAGCGCCGCGCCCGCTTCCCAGCGCGCGCCCCGGTTTACCGCCCACAGGCTCAGGCCATAGACGATGGCATCCCCCAGCATGTCGACCGCGTCAGCCTGCAGGGCACTGGATCGCGCGGCAACGCCCGCGCCGAACTCGATGAAGAACATCGCCAAGTTGATTGCCAGCACCGCCACCAGCACCCGCCGCTGGGCGCTGTGCAGCGCTATCGATGCCAGCTCCTGGCGCTTGTGGCCGCAGCACTGGTCCATGGGGGCGCTCCGCCGGGCGTGCCCGGGCTTGAAATGAAAGGGAGCTGCCTTTATCAACCTTGTAGCCCCTACAAGGTCAAGCCCATGACAGCCCCACTCACCATCGGCCAGTTGGCCCGCCAGACAGGCACCAAGGCAGAGACCATCCGCTATTACGAAAAGATCGGCCTGCTGCAGCCGCCGCTGCGTTCGCAGGGCAACTACCGCTGCTACGACGCACAGGACCAACGGCGGCTGGCATTCGTGCGCCGTGCGCGCGAGCTGGGGTTCGCCATCGAGCAGATCCGCGAACTGATCGCCTTCGGCGAACAACGCGAGCACCAATGCAGTTCGGTGGATGACGTGGTGAAGGCACACATTGCCGACATCGCGCGCAGGATTGCCGACCTGCAGGCGCTGCAGGGCGAACTGCAGCGGATGATCGGCAACTGCCCCGGCGGGCGCGTGGCCGACTGCCGGGTACTGGAAGCCCTGCAGCCCGCGCCGGCAGCTTGACCTTGTAGCTGCTTCAAGGTTTACAACGCCGGGTCACTTCGCCACCGTGCGGCCTGGCCGCCCTGACGACACCATGCCCCAGCACCTGCGTTCCACGCCCCTGTTCCTGGCACTCACTACTGCACTCCTTGCCAGCACCGCCCCCGTTTTCGCGCATGAGCCTCCTGCGGCGCATGAAGGCCATGGCGACGAAGCAGTGGAACTGGACGCGGTGACGGTGCAGTCCACACGCTCGGGGCGCCGGGTGTCGGACGAGCCCATCCGCGTGGACGTGGTATCGCAGGAAGAGATCGAAGAAAAACAGCTGATGTCGCCCGGCAACGTATCGATGCTGGTGGCCGAGACCGCCGGCGTGCGCGTGCAGAACACCTCGCCTGGCATGGGCGGATCGAACATCCGCATACAGGGACTTCGCGGACGCTACACGCAGCTGCTTGCAGACGGCCTGCCGTTGTATGGAGGGCAATCGTCTTCCATCGGCCTGCTGCAGATCCCGCCTACGGATCTGGGAAGTGTGGAGATCATCAAGGGCAGTGCTTCGGCGCTGTATGGGCCGGCTGCGCTGGGCGGCGTGGTCAACCTGATCTCGCGCCGCCCTCGCGACACCCGCGAGGCCGAAGTACTGCTCAATGCCACCAGCCGTGGCGGCCAGGACCTTACCGGCTATGTGGCCGGCCCGTTGGGCGGACACTGGGGCCTGTCGATGGTGGGCGGCTATCACCGCCAGGATCGGCAGGACCTGGATGGCGACGGGTGGGCGGACATGCCTGGCTACGAACGCATGACCCTGCGCCCGCGCGCGTTCTGGGAATCGGAGGACGGCGCGCGTGCGTTGCTGACCGCGGGTGCTACCCGGGAAAACCGCCAGGGCGGCACCCTGCCCGGCCGGGTTGTGGCTGATGGGCAGCCCTTCACATTGACCCAGCACACCGAACGCTATGACGCTGGCGCCGTGGTCGAACTGCCCATGCGTGAAAGCGATCGCCTGCAGCTGCGCGCTTCGGCAATGACCACACGCCATCGGCACCGCTACGGCGCATCGCCGGAAAACGACACCCATCAGACCGGCTTCGCCGAGTTGAGCTATGGCTCAGGTTTCGGCAACACGAATTGGCTGGCTGGCGTGGCCGCGCAGCAGGACCGCTTCCGCTCGCGCCAGTTCCAGTCCTTCGACTACCGCTATACGGTACCCGCTGTATTCGTACAGGCAGAGCAGACGCTGCTCGATGATCTGATCCTGTCCGGCAGCGCACGCTGGGATGAGCACAGTGCCTATGGCAACCACTTGAGCCCGCGCCTGTCACTGCTGTTCCGCCCTCGCGACTGGACCGTGCGTGCATCGCTGGGCAAGGGATTCCATGCACCCACGCCCTTCGTGGAAGAGATCGAGGCTGCAGGATTGTCACGACTCGAACCACTGCAGGGCCTGCGTGCCGAGACGGCGACCACCGGTGCCATCGATGTCGGCTATGCGCAGGGTGCCTGGGAAGCGAATCTGAGTCTGTTCGCATCGAACATCGATCATGCGGTCCGATTGGTCGATTCCACGACGATGCCCGGCGAGCGCGTGCAACTGGTGAATGTGCAGGGCATGACCCGCACACGTGGCAGCGAACTGTTGCTGCGCTACCGCTGGCAGGACGTCACGGTGACCGGCAGCTACGTCTACACCGACGCGCGGGAGCCCGGCGTGGAGGGAGTTGGCCGCAGGACGGTCGCACTGACTCCACGCCATACTGCCGGACTGGTCGCGATGTGGGAGCAGCATGGCCGGGGCCGGGTCGGCCTTGAAGCGTACTACACCGGAATCCAGGCACTGGATGACAACCCGTGGCGCCAGCGCAGCCGGCCGTATGTAGAGCTGGGCGCTCTGGGTGAAATCGTATTGGGCAAGGTCAGCCTGTTCCTCAACCTGGAAAACCTGCTCAACGTGCGACAGAGCGGCTACAACCCGATGCTGCGCCCACGCCGCGCCGACGACGGGCAGTGGACGGTGGATGCCTGGGCGCCGTTGGAGGGTTTCGTGGTCAACGGCGGCATGCGCGTGAAGTTCTAGTCAGACGCCGGTCGCTCCCGCCGCCCGCGCCAGCTCCACCGCCAACGCATCGCCCTTGCGCTCGCTGTAACGGTCCACGAGGTAGTCGGCGCGGCCGCGGGTGAGCAGCGTGAACTTCACCAGTTCTTCGACCACATCCACCACACGATCGTAGTAGGGCGAAGGCTTCATCCGCCCGTCTTCGTCGAACTCCTGCCAGGCCTTGGCCACCGACGACTGGTTGGGAATGGTCAGCATGCGCATCCAGCGGCCCAGTACCCGCAGCGTATTGACCGTGTTGAACGACTGCGAACCGCCGCAGACCTGCATCACCGCCAGCGTCCGGCCCTGGGTCGGCCGCACGCTGCCGTCTTCCAGTGGCAGCCAGTCGATCTGGTTCTTGAACACGCCGGTCACCGTGCCGTGCCGCTCCGGGCTGACCCACACCTGCCCTTCCGACCAGTGCGACCACTCGCGCAGCCGCTGCACTTCCGGATGCCCCTTGTCCACGCTGTCCAGCAGCGGCAAGGCATGTGGATCGAACACGCGCGTTTCGCAGCCCAGATGCTGCAGCAGGCGCTCGGCCTCCAGTGCCAGCTTGCGGCTGAACGATTGCGGACGCAGTGAGCCATACAGCAGCAGGATGCGTGGCGGTCTCTGGCGTTCGGCCGCCAACCGCTGGTGATCAGGCTGGGGAAGCGAGGCTTGCCTCAGATGGGGCAGCGAAGGACTTGTGATCGGCTTATTCATTCGACTATTCTAGAAATATGGAAACATCAAATGCAATCGCTGCGCTCACCGCACTCGGCCACGCCACCCGCCTGGCAGCCTTCCGCCTGCTGGTCGAAGCTGGCCCAGCCGGTCGCATGGCCGGCGACATCGCCACAGCCCTCCAGGTTCCTCCCGCCACCCTCAGCTTCCACCTGAAGGAGCTGGTACAGGCCGGCCTGGTCGAGAGCGAGAGCCAGGGCCGCCACGTCTGCTACCGCGCGAATTTCAGCGCAATGAGCGGCCTGATCGAGTACCTCACGCACAACTGCTGCGCCGGTTCGCCCAGCGAACAGTGCGCGCCGTTGGGCAATCCCTGCAGCTGCTGATTCGGAAACGCCATCATGTCCCGCTCCATCCTGTTTCTCTGCACCGGCAACAGCGCCCGCAGCGTGCTGGCCGAAGCCACCCTGCGCGCGTGGGGCGGCGACCGCTTCACGGCCTACAGTGCCGGCAGCCACCCGACCGGCAAGGTCAATCCATTCGCGCTTGCACAGCTTCGCGCCGAAGGCATGCCGGTCGCGGGACTGCGCAGCAAATCCTGGGATGAGTTCGCCGACGCGGCTCCGATGGATCTGGTGATCACCGTCTGCGATGCAGCGGCAGCCGAAGCCTGCCCGGTGGTGTTCGGTGACTTCATCCGCAGCCATTGGGGCCTGCCGGACCCAGCCGAGGCAGAGGGCAGCGATGCCGACAAGGCCGCCGCCTTCGCCCACGCGCATGCCATCGTGAAGGCACGCGTGCAGGCCCTGCTGGCACTGCCCGGGCACGTGTGGCAGGACCGCGGAATGCTGCAGCAGGCGCTGGACCAGATCGGCCACCTGCTGCCGGCAGCGCGCACACCATGAGCACAGCGGCACCCATGGGCCGGTTCGAGCGCCACCTGACGCTCTGGGTCGCGCTGTGCATCATCACCGGCACGCTGCTCGGGCACTTCCTGCCCGGTGCTTTCGCCTCCCTGGCGGCGGCTGAAGTGGCCAAGGTCAACCTGCCGGTGGCGGTGCTGATCTGGCTGATGATCATCCCGATGCTGCTGCGGGTGGATTTTGGTGCGATGCGCCAGCTGGGGCAGCAATGGAAAGGCATCGGGGTGACGCTGTTCATCAACTGGGCGGTGAAGCCATTCTCGATGGCGCTGCTGGGCTGGCTCTTCCTGCGTCACGTCTTTGCGGACTGGCTGCCCGCCGGCCAGATCGACAGCTACATCGCCGGCCTGATCCTGCTGGCGGCCGCGCCCTGCACGGCCATGGTGTTCGTATGGAGCAACCTGTGCCGCGGCGATGCCAACTTCACACTGAGCCAGGTGGCACTGAACGACGCGATCATGGTGGTGGCCTATGCGCCGGTGGTGGCGCTGCTGCTGGGGCTGTCGGCCATCACCGTACCTTGGGATACGCTGCTGCTGTCGGTCGGCCTGTACATCGTGGTTCCGGTACTGGTGGCCGCATTGCTGCGGCGCTGGATCCTGTCGCGCCATGGCCAGCCCGGGCTGCAGACGGCGCTGCGCCAGCTGGGGCCACTGTCACTGTCGGCGCTGCTGCTGACGCTGGTGCTGCTGTTCGGGTTCCAGGGCCGGCAGATCGTGCAGCAGCCGCTGGTGATTGCGTTGATCGCGGTCCCGATCCTGATCCAGGTCTATTTCACCTCCGGCCTGGCCTACCTGCTCAACCGGCGCCTGGCTGTGGCGCATTGTGTGGCCGGGCCGTCGGCACTGATCGGCGCAAGCAACTTCTTCGAACTGGCGGTGGCGACGGCCGTGGGCCTTTTCGGTGTCCACTCCGGTGCGGCGCTGGCCACGGTGGTGGGGGTGCTGATTGAAGTACCCGTGATGCTTTCGGTGGTGAAGATCGTGAACCGGTCACGCGACTGGTATGAGGCACGCGAGCGCGTTTGAGGCGGCCATGCCTGAGGCGGCGGCGTCGCGCCCGAGCCGCCAGTTGCAACGCCGTGGAATGCGCCCTGCTGCAACGGTGACAGCTCAAAAGTCCGTTCACACTCCCTGATCCATACTTCACGGCACGACGCCGCATGCAGCGGCAAGGCCCGGAGGTTGCGATGAACACCGCACGCTTGTTCGCCATCGTTTTGACCACGGCTGCCGCGCTGGCCGCGGCACCGGCCTTCGCCGATCCGCCGCACCATGCGCGCGGCAACGGGCCACCGCCGCACGCCGGTGGCCCGCACAACCGTGATGCACCGCCGCCGGGCTGGCAGAAGAAGGCCTGGCGTCGCGGCGAGCGCCTGCCATGGGCGGAAGTGGACCGCCGTTACTGGGTGGATGACTATGCGCGCTACCACCTGCGCGAGCCGGGCCGCGACCAGCGCTGGGTCCGGCAGTCCGATAGCGAGTACCTGCTGGTGGAGATTGCTACCGGGTTGATCATCGACGCGCTGCATCGTTGAATGAGGGGATGCGCCGGGGCGCTGATGTAACGAAATGCCCCGGCAGCATCCCCTTGTCCCCGGAAGCTGCAGATGCAGACATCAAGAGCACCACTCGCCCTCCTCGCGCTTCTGCTGTCAGCGTCGCCAGGCCATGCCGGCAACAACAGTCCAGCCCACAGTCCAGCCGATGAAAAAGCCATCGAACAGGTGGTCGAATCGTTCCGCACCTCGCTGATCAACAAGGACAAGCCGACCTACATGGGCCTGTTCTTCTCGGACAAACCGGAAGACATCGGCTGGCAGTATGTTTCCGAGGATGTGCGCCTGCAGGACATCCGCAAGGCCAAGCCCGATGCGATCAAGGCACGGCAGATTCCCGCCAACAACTTCATCGCGCTGATCGACGGGGCTGTTGCCTCGCCGAAACCGAAGGAGGAGACATTCTCCAGCACGAAGATCGAAACGGATGGCGATGTGGCCTCGGTGTCGTTTGACTACAGCTTCCACGACGATGGAGTGAAGACCAACTGGGGGAAGGAAATGTGGCAGCTGATCCGCACCGAACAGGGCTGGAAGATCTTCTCGGTGATCTATTCGATCCGCGATTCACGCAGCCCGGCCGAATGAGTGATCTGTCAGACTGGTGCCCACCGTCCGTCCATGCCAGCCAGACCCGATGACCCGGATTGCCGACCTCAGCGCCGACCAGCTCGCCCACCACGCGCTCACCATCTTCATCGCCCAGGGCCGTCACGTGGAAGGCGCCCGCGTGATCTACCGTGCGCTGCAACTGGACCCGCATCATCCCGCTGCACTGCGCTGCCTGAGCGATTTCCTGGCCCACCAGGGCACCGAGCCGTTCGCAGCGGCCACGCTGGAGCACGCCCTGTCCGGCGCCGTTCCACTGAATGACGATGCGCGCCGGATGCTGGATGACCTGCGCTTCCTCGACATCTGGTCCTGGGGATTCTCCCGGCACGTCTCCGGCGAAACCAACCTCAGCGGCGAAGCATTCAAGAACCGCGAGGATTTCGTGTTCGATGGCCCGGCCTATGCGGCCTTCCTCAACACGGTCACCGAGCCGGCCGGTTCTCTGCAGGGCGCCTTCCAGGCGGCCGTCCGCATCTGCGGGCTGATGTCCGGCCTGCTGCGCCACCCGGAGAAGGACAATCCGGCGTTCGATGATGTGCTGCGATCCTCCGCCTTCGTCGAGACCGAGGCGTACCCGGCATGGCTGGCCTCGCCGACGGACGATCTGGATGCCCTCGACCAGACCATCCAGGCGCAGCGCCAGGCCGGCTGAAGGAAAATCCAACGGGCGTCCGACGCTTTCCCGACGCCCGCCTGCACATCCTGTCGTGAGATCACTTCATGGCAGGACCGGCATGCAGCCACCCTCCCCCAAGGACAGCGGCAAGTACCCGCATGGCAAGACCGGCCTTCGCCGCATCTTCTACACGCTGATCCATTCGCGCGACGGCTTCATCGCCACCTTCCGTGGCGAAGCCGCCTTCCGGCAGCTGTTGCTGCTGCATGCGCTGCTGATCACCACCGCGTTCGTGCTGGACATCAGCCAGGTCGAACGCGCCGTGGTGCTGGCGGTCTGCTTCATCAGCCTGCTGGTGGAGCTGCTGAACTCGGCCATCGAAGCGGTGGTCGACCGCATCTCGCTTGACCACCACCCACTGTCCAAGAACGCCAAGGACATGGGCAGCGCCGCCCAGACCACCGCACTGCTGATGGTCGGCACGGTGTGGGGCGTGATCCTGCTGGGTTAGCTCGCGCCCGATCCGCCGGGCATGGCCCGGCGCCACAACGCCGCAGCCGCTAGCGCCAATGCGAGATGGCGAGCTTGGTCAACATGGTTGCGGCGATGGCCCAACCGAAGCTGAGCATGGTACCGATGATCACATATTCGGTGTGTGCCCGCGCCTGCCGGTCGGCGAAGCGCAGCACCGATTTGGCGGCCAGCATCAACCCCACGCCCTCCGGCTGGCCCAGCAGCAGGAACATGAAGATCAAGCCTCTTTCCAGCCGCCCGATATAGCGCCCTGCGGTCTGCATGCCCTTGTGATCGTCGCTCTGCACGGCTGCGGTCGTAGGCGCCGATTCGGCGCTTCCCATATTGAGTCCTGCCGTGAACGGCGCAAGCAGCTTCTCCACCAGGACGCCGCCGACGTTGACCACCAGGATCAAGCCGCTCGCGATCGACATGCCCTGATACATCAACAGTTGGACCTGGGTCGGGATCATCCCGTACCAGCCATCGCGGGCAACGTGAGGGAACATCAACGCGATCAACACGATGAAGGCGATATGCACCAACTGGTCAATGACGAATGCGTGCACGCCATCGGGGAGCCAATGCACCTTGATCCAGTCCATCACCGCATGGCTGAAACCGATGATGAGATAGACCCATGGGTTGATTGAACCGGTCAGCGCGGCGATGACGAGCAGCACCACTGCTACGTGCAGCAGCAGGCCATGCAGTTCCTGCTTGCGCGCGATCATCTTCGTGGTCTGCAGCACGAAATCGGCGACAAGGTGAGCGGTCAACAGTACGAGCAGCGTTTCAAGCATGTCCTTTCTGCCTGTGAGTCCTTCCTGTGGCTCGCGTCGCGATAGCCAAGTCGCCGCCAAAAGCAACGAAATTTAGTTGCTTAAGCCAAAGCAACGCTATTTAGTTGCTTTTCCAGAACCATGAACACTCCCGTACGGCTGCATCAGTGCACGTTCAGCCGCGGTGATCAGCGCCAGCAAGGCAAAGACGCCAGCATCGTGATAGACCCGGTTCACCGATTGTCGGTGCCGGTTCAACGCATTGGCAGCTTCCAACTGCGAGGGGGCATCGGGGATCAGAAACAACGACGCCACCTCAGCCTGACTGCGTGTCCAGCGCGCGACAATAACATCACAGGCAGACACCACTGCCGGTAACCAGTACAGATTCTCCCGTTGTACTGGCAGGGCTACGTCCATGTCCTGCGTGCGCCCCATGGATTCAAGCAACCGACCGGACAGCACGAATGCCTCACCCAGCGAACGCGACACCGCCTTCCGGTCCAATGCCTCTACCGTACCCAGTCCAATCGCGATCCGCGTGCGCGCCCGCGACTCCGACGCGGCAAGCTTGGCCTTGATCCAGGTCGCCAACCTCAGGAAACCGTGCGGCTGGGTGACCGCCAGCTGCCAGGCGTCGCCCCGGTAGAACTCGGGGCCGACAATGCCCGGCCCAGGCCACTCCATGGCCTGGGCCACGGCCACGGAAATCACTTCACGGACGTCATCAATGGTGGCCGCGTCCATCTCCGTGGACTTGACCAGGTCGCCGGTAAGCACGGCAATCAGATCAGACGATGTATCGGGCATGTTCATACCTTGGGCTGCACAGGCTGTACCTCACAGGACATCTGCGGCTGGGCAGCGCCGGCCACATCTGTGCCGGGCCCGCTCAACGCCATTCTACCGTCGTAGCGGTTGATCACCGCCTGCAGCCTGCCCGCGCCAGCGACCGGCGGAAAATCCAGCCGATACACGTTTGCCTCCACCTCCAGCCTGCCCGCGCGCGCGCTCGGACGGTTGACCCAGACCACCGACGCCTGGCCGGAGTCCAGGATCAACACCATCGGCGCCTGGGGCGTGGCGCTTGTGCTGCTGCAGGACAGCTGGATCACCCGCGGCGGCGTCAGATCGAGCACCGACAGCTTGCATCCACCGAGTGCGGTCGTCGCCACCAGGACCGATACGAGTGATGGCCGGAGCAGAATCTTGATCGTGGTCATCGCCCGATCGTAACCCGACAATCGATCCTATGACCCGGCGCATCGTGCAGGAACCTGCCGGGTCCGCTTGCACACCCACGTGCCTTACTTCGTCAGGGCGAAATCCAGGCCTGCGCACACCGCCGCCACCTGCGCATCATTGCATTCCTGCGGGTTGGTGCGCGGGCTGTCCGGGTAGACCTCGGTGGTGGTGGCAAAGCGCGCGTCGGTGAAGCCGGCGCAGGCGCCGATCGAACGCGACTCACCCCAGACCACGCCTGGCGACTGCAGCGGCAGGCCGACCAGGTTGCCTTCGGCGTCTGCGGGGGCGATGTGGGTGATGGGCGCCACTGCGGCGATCAGGGCCTTCTGGAATTCCGCCTGCGGATCTTCGCTGTTGCCGATCACGTAGAAGCCATCCGGAATGGTGTCGCGCTCGAACGGCTTGCCGTCGCGGGCGCAGCGCGCCGGATCGAACTCGTGCAGGTCGCTGTCGGTGGTCTCGTGCAGGTCCAGGTGCACCAGCAGGTTCGGCTTGCGCTCAGCCACCCAGCGCATCAGCGCGGCGGCCTCTTCGATCTGGCCGCCGTCACGGAAGCTGCGGTTCGGGTCGATGGCATCCGGGTTCCAGCGCTGGATGCGCTCGTAGCCCCACGGGCTGACGCACGGCGCCACGATCAGGTTCAGCCGGCCCAGGTAACGCTCGGCCTGCTGTTCCAGGAACTGCAGCGCGCCGTGCACGCCGCTGGTCTCGTAGCCATGCACGCCACCGGTGATCAGCGCGGTCGGCAGCGCCGGGTTCCAGTCGTGGTTGACCACGGCGAACAGCGGGTAATGGTCAGGTGCATAGTCCAGCTGACCGTACTGGATCACATCGAAGCTGTCGTCCAGGCGTTCAAGGGCGGCCACCACGTCGTCGTGGTAGCTGCGCTGACGCTGCTGGCGCGCCCGCCACTGTGCGCGTTCCGCGTCGCCCCAGGGCTGTCCGGGGGTGCCGATCGGGTAGAACTGCGCAACAGTCATGGGGTACTCCAAGGGTCGAACGGGATGGGTGCAGCCGGTCATTCTAAGCCTTGTCGCACCTGCGGGTCCCCTCCCCCCGCCCCGCCTTCATCCAGGCCGGGTCATCTGGTTGTAAAATCAACGGTTTTTGGCCCCTCACCCCTTGATGGCGAAAGCAGCGCAGCCGGTCCTGGGTGGACCGGAATTCCTCCGCCTGCTCGCCCGTCTCAGCGACGGCGCGATGCCGGCCAGCAGTCCCGCCCTGACCGAACGCCTCGGCCAGTGGGTGGACTGGAGCCGTGCCGTGGCCCTGTCCGGGGCGCTCGGCGGACGCCTGCCCGAGCCGGGTGAGGCCACCGAAGCGGCCGAGGATGTGCTGGGCGACTGCGCCCAGGCCCATGCCAGCCTGCTGGCCTCGATCAGTGAGGATGCCGAGGCCGAGCGTCTACTGGACCTGGCCGAAGCCGCCGCCGCACCCAACTTCGCCTCGCTGCGCCAGCGCTATCGGGTGCTGCAGCAGGCCATCCAGACCGCCACCGGGCGCCTGCGGGGCCGCCTGCGCGATCAGCTGGTGCAGGTCTCACCCGAGCTGGCACGGCTGGCCGAGGTCGATGCGGTGATGGAACAGACACTCACCCCGCGCGAGCACAGCCTGCTGGCCACCGCGCCGGCGGTGCTCGGCGCCCGTTTTGAACGCGTGCACGGCCAGCCCGGCTGGCGCACGGCCTTCCGCCATGACATGCGCACCCTGCTGCTTGCCGAGCTGCAGCTGCGCTTCCACCCGATCGAAGGGCTGCAAGACGCCCTGCGCTCCCACTGACCGGAACACCATGTCCAGAACTGCTTTCCATGTCGTTGTTTTCCTTGTCGGCCTGCTGGCCGTGTGCTGGATCGGCATTGGCTACGTTTCGGTGCATCCGCTGGGTGCAGCGGTGGCGGCGATCATCGCGGCCTGCTACATCGCCGGTGGCGTGGAGCTGTACCGCTATCGGCAGGCCAGCAACGGCCTGCGTAGCGCGCTGAGCGATCTCTCCAGCGCGAAGGAAAGCCTTGCCCCCTGGCTGGAGCGCGTGCCGATGGGCCTGCGCAACGCCGTGCGCCTGCGCGTGGAAGGCGAGCGCACCGCCCTGCCCGCGCCGGTGCTGACCCCCTATCTGGTTGGACTGCTGGTGCTGCTGGGCATGCTCGGCACCCTGCTGGGCATGATGGACACCCTGCGCGGCACCGGCCTGGCCCTGCAGAGCGCGACCGACATGGCCGCCATCCGCGGCTCGCTGGCCTCGCCGGTGCAGGGCCTGGCCGTGGCATTCGGCACCTCGATCGCCGGTGTGGCCAGCTCGGCCATGCTCGGCCTGCTGGCGGCGCTGCTGCGCCGTGACCGCCTGCAGGCCGTGCAGCAGCTGGACCGTGCCATTGCCGGCGACCTGCACCCGTACTCGCAGGCCTGGCAGCGCGCCGAATCGCTGCGCCTGCTGCAGGCACAGTCCGCCGCGCTGCCGGCGCTGGTCGACCGCCTGCAGGCGATGACCAGCACCTTCGAACAGCACAGTGCGGCCGCCAATGAGCGCCTGCTGGCCGGCCAGGCCGAGTTCCTGACCCAGAGCCAGGCGCTGCAGGAACGCCTGGCCGTCTCGCTGCAGCAGTCGCTGCGCGAAGGCGCCGAGGCCAGCGCCGCTGCCATCGGTGGCGCGCTGCAGCCGATGGCCGAAACCACGCTGGCCGGCCTGGCCCACCATGGTGAGGCGCTGCATGCCCGTGTCGAACAGGCGGTGCAGCAGCAGTTGTCTGGCCTGAGCGACGGTTTCGAGCGCAGCCGCGTCGCCACCGAAGCCAGCTGGGCCAAGGTGGTGAGCGAGCAGACCCAGGCACAACAGGCGCTGGTGAGTGATCTGCGGCAGCACCTGCAGGCCTTCAGCGATGGCCAGGGCACCCAGTCCGAAGCACTGGTCGCGCGCATCGGCGAGCGCCTGCAGGCCGATGCCAGCGGCAATGCCGAGGCCTGGCGCGCCGCCGCCGATCAGCAGCAGGCATTGAATACCGCGCTGGTCGAACGCCAGCAGCAGGCATTGCTGGCCACCAGCGAGCATCTGGACGCGCGTGCGCAGGCGCTGCTGCAGGCACTGGAACAGCATCACAGCGCCAGCCAGTCGCTGCTGCAGGATCATGAAGAGCAGCGCTCGCAGCAGTGGCAGGCCGCGCAGGCCGCCGCCGCCACCGCGCACGCCGAACTGCAGGCCCGCCTGGACAGCCGCGAGCAGCAGCGCCAGGCACGCTGGGATGCGGTCAGCGCCGAACTGCAGCAGGCCCACGCCGCGCTGCAGGCCCAGCTGCAGGCCGGCGACGAACAGCGCCTGCAGCGCTGGAGCGATGCCCTGCAGCACGTTTCCACGGAGCTGGCCGAACGCCTGCAGGCCAACGGCGAACGCCTGGCCGCGCAGCAGCAGCAGGTCTGCGACACGCTGGCGGCCACCGCACAGCAGATCGGCGAAAACGGTCGCGCCCAGGCCAGTGCCACGCTGGCGGAAGTGTCCACCCTGCTGCAGACCGCGGCCGCTGCACCGAAGGCCGCCGCCGACGTCATCAACGAGCTGCGCAGCACGCTCTCCGAGAGCCTGGTGCGCGACAACGCGATGCTGGAAGAACGCGGCCGGCTGCTGGCCACCGTGCAGACCCTGCTGGATGCGATCAACCATGCCTCGCACGAACAGCGCACCGCCGTGGACGCGCTGGTCGGTGGTTCGGCCGAGCTGCTGGAACGCGTCGGCAACCGCTTCACCGACCATATCGCCGCCGAGACCGGAAAGCTGGATGGCATTGCTGCGGCGCTCAGCGGCAGCGCCGGTGACGTCGGCCAGCTGGCTGGCGCCTTCGGCGACGCGGTTGCGCAGTTCGGCAGCGCCTCCACCGAGTTGTCCGGCCGCCTGGAACAGATCGGCGGCGCACTGGATGCCTCGCTGGCCCGCAGCGACGAGCAGCTGGCCTACTACGTGGCGCAGGCACGCGAGGTGGTCGACCTCAGCCTGCTGTCGCAGAAGCAGGTGATGGAAGAACTGCAGCAGCTGGCCACGCGCCGCGGCAAGGCCGGCAGCGCATGAGCGACGAGCTGGAGGTCGACGGCGGCTCACACGCCCCGATCTGGGCCGCCTTCGGCGACCTGATGTCGGTGCTGCTGGGCGCGTTCGTGCTGATACTGGTCGGTGTGGTTGCCGTGCAGCTGGAGCTGTCGCAGCGACTGGACCAGGAAGTGAAGCAGCGCCAGGCCGAAGCCAAGCGCCTGCAGACCTTGGAACAGGCGCTGGCGGGCCCGCTGGCCGCCGGTCGCGTGACCCTGGTCGATGGACGCATCGGCATCAGCGGCAGCGTGTTGTTTGCACTGAACTCGGACCAGCTGCAGCCGGAAGGCCAGGAGCTGCTGCGCAGCCTGGCCGCACCGCTGGCCGCCTATCTGGGGACGCGCGAAGAGATCCTGATGGTCAGCGGCTTCACCGATGACGCACCGGTGCGCGAAGGCAACCGGCGTTTCGCCGACAACTGGGAGCTGTCGGCACAGCGTTCGCTGACCGTGACCCGCACGTTGATTGCCGATGGCGTACCGGCTGACGCGGTATTCGCCGCCGCGTTCGGCAGCGAGCAGCCGGTCAGCTCCAATGCCAGCGAAGACGGCCGCGCGCGCAATCGTCGCGTGGAAATCGCGCCGATTCCCAAGCCCAAGGCCGCGGATGCCAAGTAAGCCGCCCGCACTGGAGGGCCTGCGCGCACTGGTGCGCGATCTCGATGCGGGATCGCGTTCGCTGCCGCATTACCCGCAGGTACCGATGCTGCAGCAGGTGCAGCGCGAGTGGTCGGAACTGCGCAGCGAACTGCAGGTGCGCCGCTCGCTGCGCACCGAGGCTCCGGCCGATGGCGGCCCGTTGAACTCGGCGGTGCTGGTGCAACGCATGCTGGACACGATGCAGGCGACCAGCCCAGGCTACCTGCGGCATTTCATCGACTACGTGGACACCCTGTCGTGGCTGCAGGCGCTGCAGGATGGCGCCGCCAGCGGCGGCGATACTGCAAAGCCAAAGCGCACGCGCAAGCCGCGCAACGCGGGTTGATCGCGCGTTGATGCCGACCTCGTTCGGCGCTGCCTGAACCGATAGGCCTGACCTGCCCTGGTAGATGCCAACCTTGGTTGGCGCTCCTGCGACAGAGCAGCGCAGCGTCTGTTCGACGCTGCGCATACCAACCAAGGTTGGCATCTACCAATGCATGCGTCCGCATGCCACGCGCATAGCAGTGTCACCAGACAGTCATCTGTCTAGCGCACCATTTTCACGTTGACCCACGGCGCCTGCAGCGCCACCGGTCGCATCGGTTGTCTCCCCTTTTGAACTCCATGAGCTCCGCGCCCGTGCGGTGGCTCGTGCCTGCCTGAGTGTCCGTAACATGACGAAGACTTTGTTGGCCGCTGCGCTGTCGATCGCGCTCGCTCCCGCGGCTTGGGCGCAGGATGCTGCCCCGACCTCCACTGGCACGTCCGCCACCGATCTCGATGCGGTTTCGGTGATCGGCAGCGGTGAAGCGCGCCAGGTGCAGCGCATCACCCGCGAGAACCTCGACATCCTGCCGCCGGGCACCAGCCTGCAGAAGACGCTCAATCTACTACCTGGCGTCAACGCGCAGTCGGCCGATGCGCTGGGCACCAACGAGCAGTCGATGACCCTCAGCCTGCGCGGCTTCAACTCCACCCGTCTCGGTTACACGCTCGACGGCGTGCCGCTGGGCGATGGCGCGTACAACAACTACAACGGCCTGACCATCAACCGTGCGCTGATCAGCGAGAACATGGCCGGCGCGGAACTGGCGGTGGGCATCGGCAGCCTCGGCACGCCGTCCACCAGCAACCTCGGCGGCACCATCTCGTATACCTCTGACCGCCCAGCCCAGGAGTTGGGTGGCCGCGTGGTGCAGACCTTCGGCAGCGATGCCAACCGCCGCACCTTCGTGCGCGTGGACAGCGGCGAGTACAACGGCTTCTCCGGCTACGTTTCCGGCATGAATGCCGTCTCCGATCTGTGGAACGACCAGACCGCCTACAACAAATCCACCACCAAGCAGTTCAACGCCAAGGGCGTGTGGAACTTTGGCCGCGGCCAGATCACCGGTTTCGTCGATACCTCGCGCACCACCCAGGCCGACTACTTCTACCTGTCCAAGGACGAGATGTCGCGCGGCCTGGGCTGGGACTGGGGCGGCTACGCGCCGGACTGGAACAAGGCGGTGGCCAAGGCCTACTGCAACACCGCCAGCTTCAATGCGAAGAAGTGCGACAGCAGCGGCCCGGACAAGGATGCCGACGGTGCCTTCACCGCCGGGCAGATCCTGCGCGACGACAACCTGTACTACCTGGCAGGTGATTTCTTCCTGGCCGATGGCTTCAGCCTGCGTGCGCTGGCCTACCACCACGACGACCGTGGCGAAGGCCACAACTGGAACAGCGGCGCGTGGTCGAACAAGGGCACCGCGCAGGAGATTCCGATCATCTTCCGCAACACCATCTACACCATCGACCGCGATGGCGGCACGCTGTCGTTCGACTGGGAGCTGGGCGCACACCGCATCGAAGGTGGCGTCTGGTACGAGCGCAACACCAGCAGCGCCGAGCGCTACCAGACTGCGGTGGACGGCCCGCGCGACCTGAGCGGCATGAACACCCTGCCCTCGGATGTCGGCGTGTTCGCCCAGCGCACCCGCTGGAAGACTCACCAGTTCTTCCTGAAGGACACCTGGCGCCTGCTCGATGATCGCCTGACCCTGGAGTTCGGCGCCAAGAGCCCGCATGCCACCTCCGATGCACAGGCACTGCCGGGCGACGCGAAGACGCCGATCTCGCCGACCTCCAACAACCAGTTCGCCACCGGGTCGTTGAAGGCCAGCAAGAACTTCCTGCCCAGCATCGGCGCCAACTTCCGCCTGACCGAGCACCACGAGATCTTCGCCAGCTATGCCGAGAACATCGCCATGTTCCAGGGCGGCTTCAAGCTCGGTCCGCAGGCGGTCAGCCAGGCGACCTGGAACGCACAGGGCAACCTGAAACCGGAGGAGTCGCGCTCACTCGAAGCCGGCTATCGCTTCGTCACCGATACCGTGCAGGCCTCGATCGCGGCCTACAGCGTGCGCTTCGACAACCGCCTGCTTCAGTACAACCCCTGCGATTCGCGGCAGCCGGTCGGCCCGACCTGCGGCAACCGCTTCTACAACGTGGGCGGCGTCGACAGCCGCGGTGCCGAGCTGACCGTGCTGTGGACCCCGAACGAGCACTTCAGCTGGTACACCTCGGCCTCGCTGAACCGTTCGACCTACGCCTCCAACTACGTGCAGGCCGGTGTCGAGCAGCAGATCAAGGGCAAGATCCAGACCGATACGCCCAAGCAGCTGCTGGCCACCGAGATCACCTGGCGCGACAACGGCTGGTTCGCCAGCCTGCGTGGCAAGTACACCGGCGAACGTTTCTACACCTACACCAACGACCAGGGCTTCGGCGGCTTTACCGTGTTCGATCTGGCCGGTGGCTATGACTTCGGCCAGGTCGGCTTCGCCAAGGGCATGCGCCTGTCGTTCAACGTGACCAACCTGACCAACAAACGCTACGCCAGCAACCTGGATTCGAGCGTGTTCGCGCCCAGCGACCCGGCCGGCAAGCTGTACGTGTTCCATGCCTCGGCACCGCGCCAGGTGTTCGGTACGATCGACCTTCGCTTCTGATCTTCCGCCCGGAGTCCACTGATGCTCACGACCGCCCTGCTGCTGGCCACCCTCTCCGCCAGCGGATACTCCGCTCCGCATGAGGCAACGGGTGCACCACCGCGCACCCTGCAGCTGGGCGGTCGTACCTATGTGGACAAGGGCCTGGTCGCTGCCGGACGGTTGCCCGCGGGCACGGTGGACTTCCTCGGCGATACGCTGGGCTCGTTTTCATCGCTGGCGGTGCAGCCCGGCACCTGGAAGCGCACTGCCAGCGGCTACGAAGGCGTGCTCTGGACCCTGCCCGACCGCGGTCGTAATGATCCCGAGGCCGGCCTGTTCTACGACTACGCCGGTCGCGTGGAGCGCATGCAGCTGCGCATCGACGTTACCCCGGGCAAGCCTGCGCTTGGCACGCTGAGCATGGTGCCCGACAAGGGCGTGGTACTTAAGGATTTCAAGGGGCAGCCGTTCACCGGTGCCGACCCGGGTGAGCACACGATCACCCAGCGCGAGGTGGTGCTGCCCTCACCGGCCAGCGGCGCAGGCGCGGGCAAGGTCTCGCTGGATGCGGAGTCGCTGCAGTTCACCGCCGATGGCCACTTCTACATCGGCGATGAGTACACCGCCAACGTCTACTACTTCGATGCACAGGGCCAGCTGCAGGGCGTGATCGTGGCGCCGCCGGCGATCCGTCCGCAGCGCGATGGCAAGCCCGCCTTCGGTTCGCTGGCGGCGCCGCAGACTGGGCGCCGCAACAACCAGGGCGTGGAAGGCATGGGCCTGTCCCCCGACGGTACCCGCCTGTTCGTGGCCCTTCAGAGCGCCACGCTGCAGGACAGCGCAAAAGGCAACGCGGCCGGGCGCATCAACACCCGCGTGCTGGTCTACGACGTGACGGCCTCGCCGACGCCGCAGCAACCGATCGGCCATTACGTGATGGCCCTGCCCGCCTATGCACACGACGGCAAGGGCAAGCTGGACCGTACCGCCGCGCAGAGCGAGCTACGTGCACTGGATGCCCACCGCTTCCTGCTGCTGGCCCGCGATGGCAACGGTCTGGGCAAGGACGGCGATGACCCGATCGTCTACAAGTCGGTGCTGCTGGTGGATGTGGCCGATGCCAGCAACCTGGCAGGAAGCAACTATGAGTCCGGTACGGCCTCGGTGCTGGCCGACCCGGCGGGCACCGTGTTGAAGGACGGCATCGTGCCCGCACGCAGCGACGAACTGCTGAACCTGCTCGACCGCCCCCAGCTGGCGCGTGCCGGCCTTGACCTGAACACCAAGCGCGGCCCGCATGCCGGGCTGCTCTCGGAAAAGTGGGAAGCCATGGACGTACTGCCAGCGCTGGACCCGCAGCATCCGAACGACGTGCTGTTGCTGATCGGCAACGACAACGACTTCATCGCCCGCCACTGCCGCATGCAGGGCCAATCCTGCGACAGCCCGTACGACAACGACAACCGCGTTCTGGTCTACCGACTGACCCTACCCTGACTGCAACGGGTAGTGCCGGCCGCTGGCCGGCATCACGCCCATATCGACCACGCATGCGGATACTCGCCAACCTGCGGGGCAATACTGGCGCGTACCGGGTTCGCCAGGATGTACAGCGCCTGCTCAGCCCTCACCGCAACCGGTAGTGCCGGCCGCTGGCCGGCATCACGTCCAGGCCGACCACGCATGCGGATACTCGCCAATCTGCCGGGCAATACCGGCGCGTACCGGATTCCCCAGGATGTACAGCGCTTGCCGCGCCAGCGACTCCTCGGCCCTCACGGCATGATCGAAGTAGCCTGGCTGCCACACCGTACTTCGACGACCCGCCAGGCGATTCAGGGCAAGCGCGCTCGACGACTTCATTCGGCGCGCAATGTCTGGAAGATGAGCTGCACGCAGCTCGAACATCCAGTGGACATGATCCGGCATGACGACCCATGCGAGTGACTGTACGAGCCCGCGCTGTTCGATGTAATGGAGCTGGTCGATTACACATGCCACTGCAGCTTCGCTTTCAAAGAGCCGGCGGCGCTGATGTGTGGTCGTTGTCAGAACGTAGACCTGACCGACAATGGAACGCCGGCCCAGGCGGAGGCGATGGCTGCTCATGCCCCATGGTGGAGCGATCATTGCGCGTTGAACGTCAGGCCATGCCTCGATGGAAGTTCGGAGATGTCTGAAGTTGAATGAGGTTGCCGGCCAGCGGCCGGCACTACCGGAGACTATGGGCTGCCGGCCAGCGGCCGGCACTACCAGGGACCATGGGTTGCCGGCCAGCGGCCGGCACTACCAGGGACCATGGATTGCCGGCCAGCGGCCGGCACTACCGGGGCCATGGGTTGCCGGCCGGTATCGACAGGACTCAGCCGCGCAGGGTGGCGCCGCCGTCGACGTACAGGTCGCTCATTGCCACGTGCCCGGCCTGCTCGGAGAGCAGGAACATCACCGAATGAGCGATGTCTTCCGGGGTGGCCAGCTTGCGCAGCGGGATGCCGGCCTTGTACGTCTCCAGGCTGCCGGCGATCACCCGCTCGGCACCGTGCGCGTCCTGCCACATGCCGGTCTGCATCGGGGTCAGCGTTGAACCCGGGGCGACGATGTTGCAGCGGATGCCCAGCGGCGCCAGTTCCAACCCGAGGCAGCGGGTGAACATCGTGGCGGCGGCCTTGGACGCGGCATAGGCGGCCATGCCGTGCCGCGGCACGCCGGCGGCGTTCGAACTGACGGTGACGATCGCGCCCTGACCACGCGGTGACATCACCCGCGCCAGCGCACGCCCAACATGGAACACGCCATCGGCATTGACTGCGAACACCCGGCGCCAGTCGGCATCTGTGGTCTCCGCAACAGCTCCCACATGCAGAACACCCGCCACGCTGGCGGCAAGGCCAATGGGCCCGATGCCGGCTTCCACACGATCCACCAGGGCGTCCACCGCTGCGCTGTCGGTCACGTCGAGTGCAAACGCCTGCACACGTGCATCCACCACCGCGGGCGCCTCACGGTCGGTTGCCACCACCGTGCAGCCGGCCTCGGCCAACAGCCGTACCAGGGCCTCGCCGATGCCGCCGGCGGCGCCGGTCACCAGTGCCACGCGACCTTCAAAGCCGGTCAACTGCATGTTGCGATCTCCTCTTGCTCATCCCAGTGGCGCAGGCGCGCCGACAACCACGGTGCCAGCTGCGCCACCGCATCGCGGCCGGTCAGCTCGGCATGCAGGAACGGCAGTTCCAGCGCCTGCACCCTGCGCGCGTGCGTGCGCCACAACGCCGACTGCAGCTGCGGCCGCGCCTGATGATCCCGGCCAGCGCGCACGTGCACCAGCGTGCCGTCGAACGGTTGGTGGATGTGTTCGCGGATCAACCGGTTGGTGCCGGTCACCGCACGCACCACGCCATCGAGCACTACATCCGGCAGGCTACCGAGCGCACTACCGCCACGGCGCAGGAAACCAAGAATGCGTTCACGGCTGTCCAGCTCCGGATGCGCCTCCGGGTCATGGCCTGCAATCGCCAGCAGCGCACGCAATGCGGCGATGGCATCGGGTTCCGGCTCAGCCCGCCAGCATTCGCTGGGGTAGGCGTCGAGCAGCACCAGTTCACCGACTTCACGCCCGATTTCATGCAGGCGCACCGCCATCGCCTGGGCGAGGATGCCCCCCACCGACCAGCCCAGCAGATGCACCGGTCCCTTCGGCTGCAACGTGACCACCCGCTGCACATAGTCATTGGCCATGGCTTCGATGCTGGACGGCAACGGCTGCTTCGGATCCAGCGCGGGCGACTGCAGGCCATATACCGGGCGTGCCGGCTGCAGGGCGCGCGCCAGCGTTCGGTAGTTCCAGGCGATGCCACCGGCCGGGTGCAGCACGAACAACGGAGTGGGC
Organism: Stenotrophomonas sp. 28608_Sma; assembly: GCF_056486185.1. Taxonomy (NCBI): domain Bacteria; kingdom Pseudomonadati; phylum Pseudomonadota; class Gammaproteobacteria; order Lysobacterales; family Lysobacteraceae; genus Stenotrophomonas; species Stenotrophomonas sp. 28608_Sma. Next base: position 2,804,673 of record NZ_CM151308.1, read on the forward strand.
CCGTCAGCATCAGTGGCAGCCAACGAGATCACCGGCCCCAACGCGTGGTCGGCCAGCGCCGGCGGTTCGCGAATGCGCGTCGCCAATGCGGCCACGGTCGGCTGCGCGAACAAGGCACCGAGGCCGAGGTCACAGCGCCAGCGTTGTTCGATCGCCAGCAGCAGGTGCACCGCGGACAGCGAGTCGCCGCCGAGGCTGAAGAAGTCCGCATCGACCGCCACGGGCGCTTCACGCCCGAGTGCCTGGGCAAACAGCACCGCCAGCTCCTGTTCCAGCGGCGTGCGCGGCGCCAGTCCGGCAATCTCGTTCTGCGGCGGCTTCGGCAACGCGTTGCGGTCGAGCTTGCCGTTGGCGGTCACCGGCCACTGATCCACGCCAACGAACGCCGACGGCACCATGTAGTCCGGCACGCGCGTGGCCAGGTGGCTGCGCAGCATCACGGCATCGGCAAGCGCCGCTGGCACATAGGCCACCAGCCGGGCATCACCGGGTGCATCCTGGCGCAGCAGCACTTCCACCCGCTCCATGCCCGGCAGCGTACGCAGTGCCGCCTCGATCTCGCCCAGCTCGATGCGCAGGCCGCGCAGCTTCACCTGGTGGTCGCTGCGGCCCAGATATTCGACTGCGCCGTCACTGCGCCAGCGCGCCACGTCGCCAGTACGGTAGATGCGCTCCCCTGGCAGGAAGGGATCGGCCAGGAAGCGTTCGGCGGTCAGGTCATCGCGACCGAGATAGCCGCGCGCCAGCTGCACGCCCCCCAGATACAGGTCGCCCGGCACACCCACCGGCAGCGGCTGCATCCGCGCGTCCAGCACGTACAGGCGGGTGTTCCAGACCGGGAAGCCGATCGGTACCGGCCGTGAGCGGTCCTGCGCCGAAGCCGGCCAGTAGCTTACGTCCACTGCCGCTTCGGTCGGGCCATACAGGTTGTGCAGTTCGGCCTGCACGCGCCCATGGAAACGATCACGCAGCGATGCGTCCAGCGCCTCGCCACTGGTGAACACGCGGCGCAGCTGCAGGCCTTCGGAGGCCGGCGCGGCAAGGAACGCGTCGAGCATCGACGGCACGAAATGTGCGGTGGTGATGTAGTGGGCACGCACAAGCCGTGCCAGCTCGGTCGGATCACGATGCGCGTCCGGACCCGCCACCACCAGCGTCGCGCCGCACAGCAGCGGCAGGAAGAATTCCCAGACCGAAACATCGAAGGTCGCCGGGGTCTTCTGCAGAACACGGTCATCGGAACGGATGCCGTAGTGCTCGCGCATCCACAGCAGGCGATTGACGATGGCACGGTGCTCGATGACCACGCCCTTCGGCTCGCCAGTCGAGCCGGAGGTATAGATCACATAGGCTGCATCGCTGGGCGCCGGATCGGCCCACGGTGCTGCGAAACTCAGCGCGGTCCATTGATCGGGGGCAAGCACCGGCACGCCGTCCATGCGCGCCGATACCTCTGCCGCAGCCAGTACGCACGCCGGCTGCGCCGAGGCGAGAATACGCGCGAGGCGCTCATCGGGATGGGCAAGATCCAGCGGCAGGTAGGCGGCGCCCGCACGGAGGACCGCCACCAGCGCGATCACCAATTCCAGCGAGCGTGGCAGCGCCACCGCCACTACGCTGCCAGGCCCAACACCCACCGAGCGCAGCTGCGCGGCCAGTGCGAAGCTGCGCGCCTCCAGCGTGGCGTGGTCCAGCTCGGCATCGCCGAAGACCAGCGCGGGCGCGTGCGGATCACGGTCCATGCCCTGCTGCAGCAGTTCAACCAACGTGGTGGGTGGCAGCGCATGCGCGGTGGCATTGAAAGCATGCACCACCTGCTGCGCTTCTGCGACGGTAGCCAGCGGCACCGCCGCGATATCTTCAGCTTCCAGCGCCGCCGACACGAAATGCAGCAACCGGGTCGCGTGCGCCTCCACATCCTCCCGACTGTACAACGCGGGATTGGCCTCGATCTCCAGATCCAGCAGGTGCTGGCCGTCGCCACGGAAGCCCAGCGTCAGATCATCCACCGGCCCGGTGCACAGCACTTCCAGCGTCGCCCGCACGCCGTTCAGTGCCAGTGGCTTGTAGAACGGCTGCACATTCACCAGCGGACCGTGCAGGCGCTGCTGCGCGCCCACCAAACCCATGTCCCGGCGCAACTGCTCGCCACGGTAGCGGCCGTGCTTGCGGCCCTGGCTGAGCTGCCGGCCCAATGCCCGGGTAAACGCCTCGACACTGCCCTCGCCGGCCGCCACCCGCAGCGGCAGCACATTCATCACCATCGCCGGCACCCGCGCCGATGCGTTGCCGAGCCGCCCCATGTAGGGCACGCCCAGCACCACCTCATCGGCCGCGCTCATCCGCCGCAGATACTCGGCAGACAACGCGGCCAGCACATCCGGCCACGGCTGCAACCAGCGTACTGATGTCTGCAGCAGCCGTTCGCGGAACGGCGCATCCAACGGTTGCACCCAACGCAGCGCGTCGTCACTGGCCGCCAGCGTACCGGCCAGGCCCACGCCCGCCGGTGCGCCCTGCAACTGCTCGCGCCACCACTGCCCCGCCTGCGCGCGGCGCGGGTCGGCACGGTAGGCGGCATCATCGACCAGCACGCCCGCCAGCCTCGGCAGCGGCTCATCCGTACGACCGGCATACAATGCGCACACGCGATCAGTAAACAGCGCCATGCCGTAACCATCCGCGGCCAGATGATGCACGCGCAGGTACCAGACCCAGCGCTGGCCACCCAGATCGAACAACACCTGCTGGCTTATGCGGTCGCGGGTCGGATCGACCGCGCTGATCCGGTCGGCCTGCATCAGGGCACGCGCCGCCGATGCCGGGTCTGTCTCGCCGGATAGATCGCGCACCGACAGCAGCGGCACGTGCGACGGGTCATGCCACTGCAACGGCTGGCCGTCGGCCCCCTCGGCAAAGCGCAGTGCGAAGGCCTGGGCTTCGCCCGCTGCCTGGTCTGCCGCGGCGACAAACGCGGCCACATCCAGCGGACCGTCGATCCACACCGCATGTGCGGTATTGAATGACGGATTGTCCGGCGCCAGCCGCTGCGCGAACCACAGCCCCGACTGGGCCTCGGTCAGTGCCACCGGCGTGGCCAGCGCAGCGGCGTTCATGCGTTCTGCGCGGCCTGCAGCGTCTGCACCACACCCCACCACTGGCGCAGCGTGGTGTGCTCGGCCAACTGCGAGAACTCCAGCGGCAGGCCGGTGTTGCCCCAGGCCAGGACCAGGCCCAGCATGCGCATCGAGTCCAGGTCCAGATCGATCAGGTTGTCGTCGTCACCGATCTCGGCCGGCGTGCACTCCAGCACGCGCGCAACGTCGGCACGCATCCGCTCCAGATCCAGCGCATCACCCGTGGCAGCCATCACAGCACCTCCAGCAACTGATCGGTGGTCATCGGCACGCCACAGGTGCGTGCGATCCAGTGCAGCGCCTGATCGTGATCGGCACGCGAAAAATCCGCCACCGCATCGGCTGCGATGAACGCCTCGATATCGCGCTGGAACGCCTCCACCACGGTCGCGGTGCAGCCGATATGGGCGTACACGCCGGTCACCAGCAGCTGGTCGCGGCCACGCACCCGCATCAGCGTCTCCAGGTTGCTGCGCTGGAACGCGCTGTAGCGGTGCTTCACCAGCACATGCTCGCCCGGCTGTGGTGCCAGCGCCTCGATGATCGGCTCATGATCGGCACTGCGGCGCATGCCCGGGCCCCACAGGTCGGCCTGCAGGCCACGGTCGCGGCGGTCCTGGTCGCCATGCTGCGCGGTGTAGAACACCGGAATGCCATGTGCGCGACAATGCGCAAGCAGGCGCGCGATGTTGTCCACCGCCGGCCGCAGCGGCGCGTTTCCGGCATCGAACGCGGCCAGGAAGTAGCGCTGCATGTCGTGTACCAGCAGCGCGACACGATCGCGTTGCGGGCGCCAGGGCCCGCGCGCCTGCGGCAGTTCGGCAGCGGTCGGCAAGGAATAGTTGGTGATGCGGGGCAGCGCCATCAGCGCGTTCCTCCTGTCTGTTGCAGATGACGCGCACGCAGCTGCGCGCGCAGTTCGCGGCGGCTGATCTTGCCGACCGCGGTGGTATAGAAACTGTCGACGAACACGACCTGGTCCGGCACCTTGAACGCCGCCAGGCCGCGCGTACGCATCCAGGCTTTCAGTGCCGGCGCCTTGATCGGCTCCCCCTGCTGGATCACGAACGCGCAGCTGCGCTCACCGAGATACTCGTCGGGAATGGAGACCACGGCGGCGTCGAACACACCAGGGTGGGCCAGCAAGTGATCTTCAATCTCCTCGGCGGAGATTTTCTCGCCCGCCCGGTTGATGTGGTCACCGGCACGGCCCTGCACCACCAGATAGCCGCCGGGCAACTGCTGCACGCGGTCACCAGTGCGGTAGAACCCATCGTCGGTGAACGAGCGCGCGTTGGCCACCGCATCGTTGTGGTAACCACGGATGGTGTACGGGCCGCGGGTCAGCAGATGGCCCACTTCGCCTTCGGCCACCGGCTGGTCGTGGTCATCGACCACGCGCACTTCGTCGTCCGGACTGATCGGACGGCCCTGGCAGGCCACGATCAGTTCCTCCGGATCATCCAGCCGGGTGTAGTTGACCAGGCCTTCGGCCATGCCAAACACCTGCTGCAGGGTGCAGCCCAGGCCGTCGATCACTCGCCGTGCGGCTTCCGGTACCAGTTTGGCGCCGCCTACCTGCAGTACCTGCAGGCTGGACAGGTCGTGCTTGCTCGTAGCCGCTGCCTGCGCCCACAGCAGCGCCAGCGGCGGCACCAGTCCGCAGCAGGTCACCTGTTCGCGGGCGATCAGCGGGAAGGCCGCATCCGGGCCGGGACCGGGGCTGAGCACCACGCGGGCGCCGGCATACAGCGCACCGAAGAAGCCGGGCGAACTCATCGGGAAGTTGTGCGCGGCCGGCAGCGCGACCAGGTAGACGCTGTCGCGGTCGATGCCGCAGAGGTCATTGCTGGCGCGGAACGAATAGATGTAGTCGTCGTGCGTGCGCGGGATCAGCTTGGACAGGCCGGTGCTGCCACCGGAGATCTGCAGGAACGCCACCGACTGCGGATCCGGGTCGGCCGGCAGCTCGCTGCGATCGCCCTGCAGCGCCTCCAGCGCGGTGAACTCCGCCGCATCGCCGTCAATGACCACGTGGCGCAGTGCCGGCACCTCGGCCTGCAGCGCCCGCGCCAGCCCGCGATGATCAAAGCCATCGTGTAGGTCGGCAGTGATGTAGGCACTGGCCTCGGCCTTGTTGGCGAAGTGCACCAGTTCGGTGATGCGATGCGCCGGCAACGCGTATACCGGCACCAGACCCGCACGGAACAGTCCGCATACGGTGGTGATGAATCCGGCGGTGTTGCCCAGCTGCACCAGCACCCGCTCACCGGGCTGCAGGCCGAGTGCCAGCAGTCCGGAACCGATGCGACCGGCTTCGTGCCACAGCTGCGCGTAGCTCAGGCGGACATCGCCGGCGACCACCGCGATGTCATCCGCATAGCGTTCCGCGCGCTCGCGCAGGAACGCCGGGAAGGTCTCGCCGCGCCAGTGGCCGGCCTCGCGATAGCGCGCCATCAGTTCATCAGGCCACACCTGCTGCAGTGGCAGGCGGGAGGAATCAATGGAGGTAGTCATGCGGCAGGCTCGATGGCGGGCGCGGATTCATGGACACCCAGCGCGTTCAACAGGGCAGCGAACTTCGCCGCGGTTTCGGCCACCTCGGCCTCGGGTTCCGATTCGGCGACGATGCCGGCACCGGCATACAGGCGCAGCTGCGTGCCCTGCAGGCGTGCGCAGCGGATCGCCACGTACCAGTCGCCGTCACCCTGCGCATCCAGCCAGCCCACGGCGCCGGCGTAGAAGCCGCGCGGCACCGGTTCCAGTTCGCGGATGCGCTGCAGTGCCGCCAGCCGCGGCGTACCGCAGACCGCCGGCGTGGGGTGCAGCTGTGCCAGCAGTTCGGCGGCAGACGTCTGCGGATCCTTCAGGGTGGCATGGATGCGGGTGCCCAGGTGCCACATGCTGGCGGTGGCATGCAGCATCGGCCGTGGCTGTGCATCGATGTGGCTGCAGTACGGTGCCAGGCCCTCGACGATGGCGTCCACCACATGGCGATGCTCGTCATGGTCCTTGGTCGAGGCCAGCAGCGCCTGCGCGGCACGCTCGTCCTCGGCAGCATCGGCGCTGCGGCGTGCTGAACCGGCGAGCGGATGCGACAGCAGTTCGGCACCGCGCTTGCGCAGCAGCAGTTCCGGGGTTGCCCCCACCAGCCACGCCGGCGCCTGGCCCAGCTCCACCGGCAACGGCACCGCGTAGGTCGCCACCGACGGATCCGCGCCCAGGCGCGCCAGCAGCACGTCCGGCGACAGCGCCTGGCGGGTGCGTGCCAACAGGCTGCGCGCCAGCACCACCTTGTGCAGGTTCTGCTCGGGCGCACGCAGGACCTGCACCGCCGCGGCAACCGCTGACGCATAGTCCTGCGGCACAGGCTCGGCCCGCAGGGCGCCGTCCAGCGGCGGTGCGGCCTGCGGTTGCAATGCCAGCACAGGCAACAGGCGCTCGGGCTGGTACAACGCATCGTCCGCACGCGGTTCGAACGGCACCGCGCCAACCAACAGGCCCGGACCACCGCGCTGCTGGGCAAAGAACTCCGAAACGCGCTCTGCCAGCGTCGCCAGTGCACCGACCGGCAGCGCGGCGCGGCACCCGCGTGCGTGCACGTGCTGGCCCGCATGCTGCAGCAGGAACAGCGACGCGTCGTCGGTGTTCTCCTGCGGCGCTGGCGCAGCCTCCGGCCACGCGCCCTGCATCAGGGAATCGTTCATGGGGTCTCCTTCATCCGATGCGCTGCGGCCAGCGCGCACAGCAACAGCAGCAGCGCGCCGACCAGCAGGTAAGGCAGGCTTGGCCCGCCGCGATACAACAGCGTGCCGAGCATCGGCCCGGCCACCATGCCCAGCCCCTGCGCGGCCGCCACCGTGCCGGCCGCGGCGCCCTGCTCGTGCGCCTCCACCGCATCGGCGGCCAGCGCCTGGAACGAGGGGAATACGAAACCCATGCCGAACGCGGCCAGCGCGTACGCCGCCGGCAACTGCCAAGCCTGCTGCACGCCCGCCACCGAAGCGAAGCCGATGCCGGAAATGAGCGCGCCGAGGACGATCCAGCGGCGTGGATGTACCTCCAGCTTCATCACCAACGCCTGCGCCAGGATCAGGCCGATGCCAACCGCTGTGAGTGCAATGCCGGCCATGCGCGCGCCCGCCGCTGCATCCAGGCCGAGGCGGTCGATTGCGAAGAAGCCGACCGTGACCTGCGCGATGGTCACCGAGATCATGGCGATGAACGCCGCCAGCTGTGGCAGGCGCAGGCGCGGGTCGAGACGGCTCATCGGCTGGCGGCGTTGCGCAGAAGCGCTCTCCACCGGCGGTGTGGCCGGCAACCGCCACGCCAGCAATGCCAGCGCAAGCAGCGGCAACAATGCGGCCACATACAGCGCCAGCGACAGATTCGTATAGGCCAGCCAGCCAGCGGCGGCCGGGCCAAGCACCATGCCCAGCGCGTTGGCGCTGCCCAGGCGAGCGAGGAATTTCGCACGCTGCCCGGTCGGTGCCTTGTCGGCGATCAGCGCGGCAGCGGTAGGAGGCACCGCGGCGTAGAACAGGCCGATCAGGCCACGCGCACCGACCAGCACGAGCACCGATACCAACACAGGCGGCACCGCCTGCAGGGCCACGTCGATGAACACCGCCAGCGCGATGTAGACCACGGTGTAGGCACTCATCGCCAGCATCAGCACGCGCTTGCGGCCGATGCGGTCGCTGAGCTGGCCCCACGGGCGCGCGGCCAGCATCCACAACACACCGGCGGCGGTGACCGAGAGGCCGGCATGCCACTCGGACAAGCCGAGCATGCGGACCACCGGGCCGATCACGGCGACGAAGGACATCATCGCCATGGTGCCGATCAGGGCAGCCAACACCAGCGCCGGCAAGCCGGGAACGACGGGACGTGCGTGCATGAAACACCAGCCGTAACAGGAAAGGATGGCCGGGCGCGTCTGTACGCCCCCGCCCGGCACCGGTCCTGCTCAGGGCCCGATGCCATCCTTAAATGATAACGGCTCGTATTTGCATTTGATACCCATTCTCTTGAATGGGCATGCAACAGTGGGTTCAGCGCATTGCACGCAGGCCCAGCAGACCACGGCGCTTGAACCACCACTCCAGCGGCAGCGTCACCAGCGGCGGGATCGCCGCCAGCAGGGCCAGGGCACTGGCCCACCACGGCCAACGCAGGCGTACTGCCGCGAACAGCGTCACCGCCACGTAGACCAGGAACGCCACGCCGTGCAGGGGGCCGAACAGCTTCACCAGTGCAACGCTGGCCATGGGGCCGTACTTCATCCACATGCCGATGAGCAGGCCGGCCCAGGTCACGGCCTCGATGAAAGCGACCACCGCGAACAGGCGTCCGGCCGGGTGCATGGGGGAACGTTGGGTCACGCGGAGCTCCAGCATCGGGATATCAAATGCGAATGATACGCAGATGCGAACCCGATGTAGAGTCGAGCCGTGCTCGACTGCTGGAACGTGTCCACCAGGGTGGGCACCTACCGGAGCACATCCGGCAGAACCTGCTCGCCGATCTCGCGCAGCAGCGCGTCCATCGACCGCCCGTTGTCGACCAGGTTGAACATCACATGTGCCACGCCCTGCGCATGCACGCGCCACAGATAGTCACGCAGACCATCGCGGCCGACCTTCAGGCCCAGCGGCAATGGCTCGGCTGGCGCCTGGGGATCCGCCTGCAGGTCCAGCAGCATCGACTGCACGAACGGCTTGCCTGGCCCGCCGCGCTGCGCCAGTGCCTGCCGCCACAGGCCGATGCGTCCTTCCTGCGCAACCTCCTCGCGGTGATAGGTGGCCCAGCCTTCGCTTTCACGCGCGATCCATTGCAGGCTCTGCCGCGCAGTACCCACCACCAGCATCGGAATGCGCGTTGCCGGCGCCGGCAACACGTCGAAACCACCGGTCGCCTGCAGTACGGCGGTCCGTTCATCGGCCTCTGGTGACAACGCTGCGCGCAACAACGTCCAGCGCTCACGGAACGTCGCCGCCCTGCCCTCCAGATCCTCGCCGAACGCAGCAAATTCTTCCGGGCGGTCACCCGAACCCAGGCCCAGCACGAAGCGCCCGTCACTGATCCGGTCCAGGCTCAGCGCCGACTTCGCCACCTGCAACGGCTGCCGCAGTGGCAGCACAATGGCTGCACTGCCGACCACGATGCGCTCGGTCGCGGCAGCCAGCATGCCCAGCCACAGGAACGGGTCATCCAGCGCACTCGCTGTTGCATACGGGCCCTGCGGCACCATCAACGGTACATCGCGGGTCCATAGCGCGGCAAAGCCAAGATCATCGGCCAGCCGTGCGATCCGCCTGGCTTCATGCGGATCGGCCAGCCCATGTGCGGCGACAGGCGTCATCAGGCCCAGGCTCAGACCCTGTTGCGGAAACAAGGCAACGTAAGCAGGATTGAAATCACTCATGCCGCCAGCTTAGCGCGCAGGCCTGCGGCGACGATGACGCGCCGCCCACCACTGGAAGAACACTACATGCTGACGATCCGCCCTGCCCACGTCGATGACCTGCCCGCGATCAGCGCGGTGTGCCTGGCTGCGTTCACTGCAGCGGTGGCGCCTTCGCTCAGCGCTGCCGGTATCGCCACCTTCGGCAGTGTCGCAGCAGCCGACGCATTTGGTGCGCGCCTGCAGGGTGACAACCACATCCTGGTGGCCGAACAGGATGCGCGCGTGGTCGGCGTGGTCGAACTGAAGGAGGGCCGGCACCTGGCAATGCTGTTCGTCGATCCCGCCTGCCAGGGCCAGGGCATCGGCCATGCCTTGTTCGAAGCCGTGCTGCCGCAGGTACGCGAGCCGGTACTGACGGTGCGCGCCTCGCTCAACGCAGTACCTACCTACCTGCGCTATGGCTTTGTGCTGGATGGCGAGGTCGGCGAGATCAACGGGCTGGTGTACCAGCAGATGGTGCGGGCAGCGGCCTGAAGGCATCCGTCCGGCAATGCCCGGTGGGCGTCATGCCCTGCGGCACGCCTGTCATAAGCAAACTGAATCAGCAGGCTCCCCGGCGGTTCCTACAATGGCCTGTCACCCTGCCCTTCGAGATGCTGCCGATGCGCGTCGCGCTTTCCGTGTTGCTGCTGGCCTCGGCGCTGAGCGCCTGCACCCCGGCCCCGGTATCCACCGCCAACTCCGCCGAGGCACCCGCGCCGGCATCCGCCATCGCCTGGCGCCAGGGCGATGTGGACGATGCCTTCGCCGAAGCCGCCGACAGCGGCAAGCCGGTGCTGCTGTACTGGGGTGCGGTCTGGTGCCCGCCGTGCAACCAGCTCAAGGCGGGCCTGTTCAAGGACCCGGCCTTCATCGCGCTGACCAGCAAATTCGTTCCCGTCTACCTGGATGGCGACGAGGAAGGTGCGCAGGCCTGGGGCGAACGCTTCGGCGTGCGCGGCTATCCCACGCTGATCGTGCTGGACCCACAGCGCAACGAAATCACCCGCGTGGCTGGCGGCAATGACGCCGCCGAACTGACCCGGGCCCTGACCGTCGCTGCAGGCCGCCGCAGTGCTGTTGCCACCACCTTGGCCACCGCGCTGGCAACGCCGGACCGGCTGGCCGCCGAAGACTGGCAGGTGCTGGGCGACTACGGCTGGGAAGTGGACACCAACCGCCTGGCCGGCGAGCGCAGGAGCCAGGATGTGCTGCGCCAGTTGTCCAAGGCGGCACCCGACGCCGCCCTGCAGCGCCGTTTCGCCCTGCTGGCTCTGGCCACAGCCGAAAAGCCCGATGCCTCGCCCACCGAAGTGCGCGAGCTGCTGCAGGCCGTACTGGCACAACCGGCGGAAGTGCGCCGCAACCGTGAATTGCTCGGCTATGCAGGCGTGCAGCTGGTCAAGCAGGCCAGTGCCGGGCCGGCCACCAGCAACACGCTCGGACAGCAGCTGCTGGTCGCACTGGAGCGTGCCGACGCCGAGCGCGGTGATCGCGCCGACGACGCGTTGTCGCGTGCGTTGACCGAAGTATCGCTGGCCCGCCAGCAACAGCCCAAGGGCGCACTGCCCGCGCCGCTGGTCGAGCGGGTCAAGCAGCGCGTGGCCGCTGCCGATGCCGCCGCCACCGATGCGCATGCACGCCAGGCCACGATCAGCAGCGCGGTGTACGCATTGCGCGAGGTAGGTGACGACGCGGGTGCCGAGGCACTGTTGCTGGCCGAGCTGAAGCGCAGCGAGCAGCCGTACTACTACATGCCCGAGCTGGCCGAACTGGCCGAGCAACGCGGCGACGCCGCCGGCGCGCTGGAGTGGTTGAAGCGCGCCTACGATGGTGCACAGGGCCCGGCCACCCGCGTGCAATGGGGCGTGCTGTACGTGGAAGGCCTGCTGAAGCTGGCGCCGGACGATGCACCACGCATCGAGCAGGCGACCGCGTCGCTGATCGCCGAACTGGAGGCACAGCCGTCGGGTTACCACCAGCGCACTCGCCAGCGCTTCGAGCGACTTGCCGGGCAGTTGAAGGCGTGGAGCGGCAAGCACCAGGGTGCGGAGACGCTGGCACGGCTGCAGCAGCGGATGCAGCAGGCGTGCGGTGACCAGGTGGATGGCGCGTGCAAGGACTGGTTGAGCTGAGTTGATGAAAGCGCTGGCGGCGGGTTCGCCTGCCGGCGCTTTTGTTGATCCGTGTGGGAGGGGGCGGGGGCCGCTGGCCAGGACACGCAAAAGCCCCTCCATGGTGCTCGATGGCGCCATCCTTGGCGCCAACGGTCCTGTCCAGCGGCCCCCGCCCCCTCCTGACAGTTTCCTGCGAGCGCGGGCAGCGCTTCAGCGCGCCGGTGAGGGTTCGGAAAGCGGGTTCTGGTAGTGCCGGCCGCTGGCCGGCAACCCGACCTTCGCTGAATGCCGGCCAGCGGCCGGCACTACCATGCCTCCGTCTTGACCTCTTGATCTATTGACCTCAACCAATGTTGAGGTGCGATAACAGTCTCCCCACGGCCAGCCCGTCTGGCCTTCCCCACGGAGATTGCTTCGATGTCGTACTCGCTTCCCCCGCTCCCCTACGCCTACGACGCCCTCGAGCCGCATTTCGATGCGCGCACGATGGAGATCCACCACAGCAAGCACCACCAGACCTACGTCAACAACCTCAATGCCGCCATCGAGCAGGCCGGCATCGCCGAGCAGCCGGTCGAGGCGCTGATCGCCAACCTCGATGCCGCGCCCGAGGCGCAGCGTGGCGCAGTCCGCAACAACGGCGGTGGCCACGCCAACCACAGCCTGTTCTGGACCGTGCTCAGCGCCAACGGCGGCACGCCCGATGATGAGCTGGCCGCCGCCATCGACCGCGATCTGGGTGGCTTCGATGCCTTCAAGGAGGCCTTCACCAAGGCCGCGCAGACCCGCTTCGGCAGTGGCTGGGCCTGGCTGACCAGCGATCGCGACGGCCGCCTGAAGGTTGAAAGCAGCGCCAACCAGGACAGCCCGCTGATGGGTGCAACGGTCGGCCTGTCCGGCAATACCCCGATCCTCGCACTGGACGTCTGGGAACACGCCTACTACCTGCACTACCAGAACCGCCGCCCGGACTACATCGGTGCGTTCTTCAACATCATCAACTGGGCCGAGGTCGGCCGGCGCTACCGCCAGGCCCGGGCCTCATGAGCGGCGAGACACTGCCGTACGCCGGGCCGTGGGCGGGGGTCTTCCCCGCCCCGGCCCCGGTGCCGTCGGTCGAGATGCCGCCGCGTGCCCTGCGGCGGCTGCTCGGCCACTTTCCTACCGGCGTGGCCATCGTCTGCGCGCGCGATGCGCAGGGCAAGCCCATCGGCCTGACCATCAATTCGTTCGTGCCGGTGTCATTGCAGCCGCCACTGGTGCTGTGGAACCTGGCGTTGCACGCGCAGAGTCTTTCCACCTTCCAGCGCGCCACCCGCTTTGCGATCAGCGTGCTGGCGGCCGACCAGGAAGCACTGGCCCGGCGCTTTGCCGATCCGCAGGTACGCAACCGCTTCGACGGTCTGGCATTGCTGGATGACGACGAGGACGCCCCGCCACGCATCGCCGGTGCGGTAGCGCATCTCACCTGCACCCGCCATGCGCAGTGGCCGGTGGGCGATCACCTGCTGCTGGCCGGCCGCATCATCGAAGTGCACGAGAACGGCGGCGCGCCACTGCTGTTCCATCGCGGCCGCTTCCAGCCGGGACCGGCCGAGCTGCTGGTGGAGGTGCGCTGATGAACATCGAGGCTCTGGAATGCATGCTCGCCAGCGGCAAGGACGGCGCGCTGCTGCGCTTCGGCCTGGGCAAGGGCTGGCTGGATGCCGGCAACCCGGTGCGCGCGGCAACCCATCTGGGCCGTTGCGTGGTCCTTGATCCGCAGTATTCGGCGGCGTGGAAGCTGCTGGGCAAGGCCTGGCTGGCCAGTGGCCAGCCGCAGGCGGCGCGCGAAGCGTGGCAACGCGGGCTGAGCGTGGCCGGCAGCAAGGGCGACCAGCAGGCACGCAAGGAAATGCAGGTGTTCCTGCGTCGCCTGGACCGCGAACAGGCGGCCCTGGCGAAGGCGGGCTGAGTCGATCAGCCCGCGTTGGCCGATGCCGGTGCGGACATGATGTCCGACATCGGCAGGCGGCGCGGCTTGCTCGGGAACGCGTGGCGCAGGATACGCCAGACCACCTGGCCGAACTGGCGCGGCAGCGAGCCGTTGTTGTAGTGCTGGCCGTAGCGGCGGCAGATGTCCTTCACTTCCTTGGCGATGGCCGCATAGCGGTTGGCCGGCAGGTCCGGATAGAAGTGGTGCTCGATCTGGTGGCTGAGGTTGCCCGACAGCACATTGATCAGGAAGCCACCACTGATGTTCGACGAACCGCGCAGCTGGCGCAGGTACCAATGACCGCGCGACTCATTGCGCAGGCACTCCTTCGGGAAGGTTTCCGATTCAGCGGTGAAGTGGCCGCAGAAGATGATCACATAGGTCCAGATGTTGCGCAGGCCGTTGGCGACCAGGTTGCCCAGCATCACGGTGAGGAAGAACGGACCGGCCAGCAGCGGGAAGAACACGTAGTCCTTCAGCACCTGGCGCAGCATCTTGCGCGCCACCGGACGGGTCTGCAGCCACATCGCACGGCTGCTCATGCGGCCCTTCAGCCAGCGGCCCAGGCGCAGGTCCTGCGCGGCCACGCCCCACTGGAACAGCAGCGCGAAGATCGGCGCGATGATCGGCTGCAGCAGGTAGAACGGCTTCCAGCGCTGTTCAGGGAAGATGCGCAGCAGGCCGTAGCCGATGTCATCGTCCATGCCACGCACGTTGGTGTAGGTGTGGTGGCGGAAATTGTGGGTCTTGCGCCAGTTGTCGGCGGTGGCAACGATGTCCCACTCGTAGGTGTTGCCGTTGAGCTTGGGGTCGCCGGTCCAGTCGAACTGGCCGTGCATGACGTTGTGGCCCAGCTCCATGTTCTCCAGGATCTTCGACAGCGCCAGCAGCAGCGTGCCGGTGATCGCGGCCGGCCACAGCAGCGGCATCCAGAACAGTGGCGAGAACGCCGCCAGGAACAGCAGGCCACGGCCACCCACGCCGAACCAGCGCACGGCGGCGGCCACGCGGCGGATGTAGCGGGTATCGGAGGCGCCGAGGCTGCCGATCACGCGGTCGCGGATCGCGTCGAGTTCCTCACCGAAGGCATGCATCTCGGCAGTACTCAGGGCACGGTCGGTAGCGCGGGTCATGGCAGGCGTCCTCAGAGATCCAGGGTCAGGTCGGTGGTCGGTGCGCTCACGCAGATCCGTACCGGCTGCGCCGTTTCGGACTGCAGGTCGCCGGTGCGCAGGTGGCGGGTCGCACCACTTACACGGTCACAGGAGCAGCTGTTGCAGATGCCCATGCGGCAGCCGTGTTTGGGCTTGATGCCATGGGCTTCGAGGCTTTCCAGCAGCGAGCGGTCACGCGGCACGCTCAGCTGGCGGCCACTGCGGGCCAGTGTCAGCGAGACTTCGCCTTCACTGTCGGCATCGCGCAGCGGCGCTGGCGGGGTGAAGGCTTCGGCCTGGAAGCCGGCCACCTGGTGCGCCAGACGCTCGCGCGCGGCGGCAACGAAGCCGTCCGGGCCGCAGGCCAGCACATGGCGCTGCGCCAACGGCGTGTCATCGCCGGCCACCTGCAGATCGTGGGTATCGATACGCGCGGCCGGCGCCTCACCCTCGCGGGTGGTCAGCAGATGCACGCGCAGGTTCGGATGCGCTGCGGCCAGCGCCTGCAGTTCATCACGGAACTGCAGATGGGCAGCGGTGCGCTCCCAGTAGAACAGGTCCACCGGCGCCGCCAGCGGACGCTGGCAGGCCTCGCGCAACAGGCTGCGCATCGGCGTGATGCCACTGCCGGCCGCCAGCAGCAGCACTGGCGCCGCGGCCGGCATATGGAATTCGCCGAAGGCGGCATCGAGGCGGAACAGTTCGCCCGGCTGCGCATGATTGACCAGATGCTGGCTGACCCGGCCGCCATCGACCGCCTTGACGGTGATCGCCAGCTCGCGCCGACCCAGTGCGGTGGGGCTGTAGCTGCGCTGCCACAGGCGCCCTTCAATCTCGACGCCGAGGGTGACGTGCTGGCCAGCGCGCATGCCAGCCCAGTGCCGGTTGGTGCGCAGGACCAGGGTCGCCGCGCCCTCGCCGGCCGGCTCGCGCCGGACCAGGCGGGCCACCGGCTCGCGCAGGGTCCACAGGGGATTGAGCTGGCCCGCCCAGAAATCGAACAGCGACGGCGAGACCCAGCGGTATGGAGAAAACAGGGACGGACGGACGACAGCGCTCATGGGCGCACTATACGGGCGCACATACACCTGTGTATACATGTGTATATTGAACCGGATTGGGTATGATTCAGCCTCGCCCCACCGGAACCCCCATGGCCGCCGCCACCGCTTTGTCGACGCCCGAAGATGCCAACAGCCCGGCCCGCCGTACGGTGAGCCGCGAGGATCTGCTGGCTGCTGCCCTGAAACTGATCGGGCCGCACCGCAGCCTGTCCACGCTCAGCCTGCGCG
Source organism: Stenotrophomonas sp. 28608_Sma (assembly GCF_056486185.1). NCBI lineage: Bacteria > Pseudomonadati > Pseudomonadota > Gammaproteobacteria > Lysobacterales > Lysobacteraceae > Stenotrophomonas > Stenotrophomonas sp. 28608_Sma. The sequence continues at coordinate 2,820,796 of NZ_CM151308.1, forward strand.
AAGTGGCACGTGAGGCCGGCATCGCGCCGAACAGCTTCTACCGGCAGTTCCGCGACATGGACGAACTGGCCGTGGCGCTGATCGATGCGGCCGGCCGCTCGCTGCGCACCATCATCGGCGAGGCCCGGCAGCGCGCCACCTCCACCGCTACCAGCGTGGTGCGGGTCTCGGTGGAGACCTTCATGGAGCAGCTGCGCGCCGACGACAAGCTGCTGCACGTGCTGCTGCGCGAGGGCGCGGTCGGCTCGGACGACTTCAAGCACGCGGTCGAACGCGAGCTGCATTATTTCGAGGAAGAGCTGCAGCACGACCTGGTGCGCCTGGCCGCACTGGATGGCGCCGTACTGCATGCCCCGGAACTGGTGGCCAAGGCCATCACCCGGCTGGTGTTCGCGATGGGTGCCACCGCCATGGACCTGCCGCCGGAGAAGGATCCGGAGCTGGTCGAGCAGATCTCCACGATGATCCGCATGATCATCGTCGGCGCCCGTACCCCCGCCGCGTTCCGCCGCGGCTGATCGAGGCCCCTGGGTCGGATCCCTTTCCAGAGGAAAGGGCTCTGAGCCGTCCCCGACTCCATGCCCCCCGCCACGCAGCGCCACGGCGCCGATGAACCGTGGCCGCCATCACAGATCTAGATTGCAGATGCGCAGCTTGAGCATCCTGCACGCGCCATTCACTACGCTCTCACGCACGCTGAATTATTCAGACCGCGCACTCCATTCAGCTTGGTGAGTTATTGAACGGGGTTTGAATCCGGCAAGTACCGCTGCAGTCGTTTCAGATTAATTGCATGGCCCAGGCAAGACCCGATCCGCACAGTGCCGCCTCCGGCCCTGCGGACGCAGGTCCCCCCAATAGGCTTCAAGGAGAAACACCCATGCGCATGATGCAGTTCACGCCGAAGTTTCCTTCCACCAAGAACCAATCCGATCTAGCTCGGGCTATCGCCACAGTATTGCTAATTGCCACTTCTGGTGCAGCCGGCGCAGCAACCGTCAATCCAGGCCAGACTCTTGTGGTGAATGCAGGCTCACTACCTCAACCCTACGACGTAAACGGTGGCACGCTGATTGTGGAAGGAGCCACGACCAACCGAATCGACACCAACTATTCTGGAGGTCAACCCGCACAGGTCATTGCGAATGGCGCAAGTATTTCCAGCATGCGGCTGCTCAATAGTGTTGGCACGCTGCACAACTCGACCGTGAATGGCCAATTCACCCTCTCAATCTTCGTCGGCTCAGGCTATGCTGGACTTACTCGGCCACACCTTACGACGGCAGGCAGCACCTTCAATGGGCCCTTCACCGGCAGCGGCGGCGGCCGACTGGACTCGGAGGGAAGCACTTTTGCGCAAGGGATTCGCAGCCTTGGCACAATCCTCAACCTGAAAGCCAACACAAAGGTCGTCGGAAGTGCCTATGGCATCAGCCTCACGAACAGCGCAATCGCAGGTTCGGCGGGCATGCAGGATTGGGGACTGCTCCTCGATTCTTCACATGTTGCAACAACAAGCGGGCCGGCGCTTCTTATTGGCGGCACCACGACGGGATACCCTGTCCGCGTAGCAATCCAAAACGGATCGACGCTTTCCAGCAGCAATAATGTCGTGATCGAAGGGCGCGCTAGCTCAGTATTTGACGTCACCGCCCGCACCTCCACGCTCAAGGGCGATATCACCATCGCCGATACCGCCACCGGCACGCTGCGCTTCCTTGACGGCCTCGACCTCACCGGCCGTATCCTCGGCCCGGCCGACGTCATCGTCGACCAGGGCGGCCGCTGGACGCTGTCCGGCGACAGCAACACGGGTAATCTCACTCTGGGTGCAGGCAGCGACATCCTGCTCGGGCCGGGTGAGTTCCGCCAGCTGACCGTCAACGGCAACTATGTCGGCCAGGGCGGCACGCTGCACTTCAATACGGTGATGGCCGCCGACGATGCGCCGACTTCGAAGGTGCACGTCACCGGCGATGCAAGCGGCAGCACCCGGATTGTGGTCAACAACATCAATGGCGCCGGTGCGCAGACCATCAACGGCATTCCGCTGGTGCAGGTCGATGGCACCTCCACCGCAACTTTCGCCATGCAGGGCCGCGCCATCGGTGGCATGTACGAGTATTTCCTGCGCAAGGGCACTCCGGGCGCGACCAACGGCAACTGGTACCTGACCTCGGCCTACACCGGCAATCCGTGCGACATCAATCCGGCGCTGCCGGAGTGCCAGGGCACTGGTCCGGTGGATCCGGTCGATCCTGTGGACCCGATCGATCCTGTGGACCCGGTCGATCCGGTGGACCCGGTCAATCCCGTCGATCCGGTCCCCGTGCTGCGTCCGGAGCCGGGCGCGTACCTGGCCAACCAGGCCGCGGCCGTGCAGATGTTCCAGCTGCGCCGCCATGACCGCGGCGAGCCCGGCTTCGACCGCGCCCGCATCGGCACCTGGGTGCGCGCCGGGCGTGACCAGCTGCAGGCGAACGTGGCCGGCCAGGTCGATGCCCGTACCCACATCAACACCCTGCAGCTGGGCAGCGATGTCTGGCGCTGGGGCGATGGCCGTGGCCAGGTCGGCGTGATGCTGGGCACCGGCGAGGCGACCACGCAGGCGGTGTCGAATCTGAGCGGTTATGGCACCCGCGGCAAGGTCAAGGGCAAGTCGGCCGGTGTCTACCTGGGTTGGGTGCAGGATGCACAGAGCAGTGCCGGCCTGTATGTGGACGGCTGGCTGCAGGCGGCGCGCTTCGACAACGAGGTGCAGGGCGAAGGCATCGCCCGCGAGACCTACGATTCCAGGACCCGGAGCGCATCGCTGGAAGCCGGTTATGCCTGGGCCATCCGCAGCAGTGAGGCCAGCACGCTGTACCTGCAGCCGCAGGCGCAGCTGACCTGGACCGACTACGACGGCGACAGCCTGGTCGAAAACAATGGCACCACGGTCGAGGATGGTCGCGGCGGCGGCCTCAACAGCCGCCTCGGCGTACGCCTGTTTGGCCAGGGCACGCTGCAGGGCAACCGCGTGCAGCCGTTCCTGGCGGCGAACTGGCTGCGTGGCCAGCGCGACGCGTCGATGCGCTTCAACAGCGAGTCGCTGAACGCGAAGACGCCGGAGAACCGCTACGAAGTGCAGGCCGGTGCCCAGCTGCAGCTGGGCCAGCGCTGGAGCGCATGGGGTGACCTGCGTGTGCAGCGTGGCGACAGCGGCTATCGCAACCACGGTGCCCAGATGGGCCTGCGCGCCGCCTGGTAAGCCCCTCGCCGCCCCGGGGGCCAGACCGGGGCGGCGTTCCTCGATTTCGATCGCACCCTGCCGGGCATGACATCCGGCAGGGTTTTGCTGACGCAATGTAATGTTATAACACTGTCGTCCGCGATGATCCGACCTGAGCCCTCGTCCTCATGATTGCCAGGACTCATCTATATAGCATTTGCTATATCTATGACCCTCTGCTTTCATATGCGTCAGCCAGGTCGCCCTCGCCGCCTTTCCTCTCCCAAGGACGACGCCCTCATGCCCGTTTCCAGACCCCTATCCCGCCGGCTGCCTCTGGCTGCCGCCATCGCCCTGACCCTGCCGTTGCCCGCGCTGGCAGCCACACCGAAGCCGACCGAGCTGGACCGTGTGCAGGTCAAGGTCAGCACTGCCACCCGCAGCGAACGCCTGCTGTCGGACGTGCCGATCCGCACCGAGGTGCTGCGCAAGGAAGACATCGCGCTGCGTGCGGCCACCGACTTCTCGCGCGCCGCAGAGCTGATCAATGGCCTGCGCGTGGAAAGCAACTGCCAGAACTGCAACACCAGCGAAGTACAGCTGCTGGGCCTGCCCGGCGCCTACAACCAGCTGTTGTTCGATGGCATCCCGCTGCTGTCCACGCTGGGCAGCGTGTACGGCCTGGAACAGATCCCGGCAGGCTTCGTCGACCGCATCGAAGTGGTCAAGGGCGGCGGCTCGGCACTGTACGGCCCGGGCGCGGTGGCCGGAGTGATCAACCTGATCCCGCCGCTGCCGGCGCGCAGCGGTGGCCATGTGCAGGCCGGCGTGGATGTCTTGAAGGGTACGCCGCAGAAGAACGCCGACGTGCGGCTGGACCTGGTCGCCAAGGACGCAGACGCGGGCCTGTCAGTGATCGCCCAGCGCAACTGGAACAGCGGCATCGACTACAACGGCGACGGCTACACCGAGATCACCCGCAAGAACCTCAAGGTCGGCGGGCTGCAGGCCTGGTACGCCCCCACGCCGGGCACACGCCTGCGCCTGGACCTGCAGGTGACCGATGAAACCCGCCGCGGAGGCAACCGCCTGGACCAGCCGGAATACCTGGCCAACATCGCCGAATCGCTGGATACGAAGTACCGGCGCGGCAGCGTGTCGTGGGACCAGGAGATCAATGCCGACGTCGATTTCCGCCTGGCCTATGCCTTCGCCGACATCGACCGCGACAGCTTCTATGGCGGCCTGGGCGACGTGGTCACCGATCCGTCGGCGCCGGGCTATGACCCGTCGCAGCTGGACCCCAACGGGGCCGGGGGCGCGGCCCCGCGGGCGGGGCCCCCGCCCCCCCCCCCCCCCCCCCCCCCCCCCCACCCCCACCCCCCCCGAACGGGGGGGGGGGGGCCCCCGCGCGGCCCCCCGCGGGACACAACACACGCGGGGGGCGGCGCCACACAACACGGGGGGGGGGGGCGGCGGGGGGGGAAGATGCCACCTTCCACAACCTCGGCGCCTTCATCCAGGACGAGTGGAGCCTGCGCGACAACGTCGACCTGGTGCTGGGTGCGCGCGTGGACAAGAGCTCGGAGCTGGACAGCGCGGTGTTCTCGCCGCGCATCGCGCTGGCCTGGCAGGCCACGCCCAACCTGAAGTGGCGGGCAGGCGTTGCCACCGGCTTCCGTGCACCGGAAATCTTCGTCGAGGATGTGCATGTCGATACGCTGGGTGGTGAACAGGTGCGCGTGCGCAACACCGACGGCCTGAAGGAAGAGCGCGCGTTGACCACCCTGTTCGGCTTCGACTGGCGCTCGGACCCGGCCAATCCGGTGTGGAGCTGGGATGCCACCGCCTCGTATGCGCGCATCCGCGACACCTTCGCACTGGGCGAGATCCAGCGCGGCGATGACGGCCAGCTCAGCCAGCTGCGCTACAACGCGTCCGGTTCCAATGTGCTTGGCGCGGAAACCAACCTCGGCTGGCAGCCGTCGCCGCAGTGGCGCCTGACCGCGGGTGCCTCGTGGTACCGCTCGCGCTTCCGCGAACCACAGCGCATCTTCGACGACACCGGCGACGGCGGCGACACCGTGATCGAAAGCCGCGACTACCTGAAGACCCCACGCTGGACCGGCCTGGCCCAGCTCAGCTGGATGCCCGCCGAGCCGTGGGAGACGTTCGTCGCGCTGCGCCACACCGGCCCGATGTCGGTGCTGAACAACCGGCTAGGCGAACTGCACCGCACGCGTTCATTCCTGGTGACCGACCTGGGTGCGCGCTGGCATCGTCACCTGGGCGCGCAGGCGCAGCAGGAAGTGTCGGTGGCCGCGGGCGTCAAGAACGTGTTCGATCAGCGCCAGAAGGATCTGGAAGTCGGCGCGCTGCGCGACAGCGACTATGTCTACGGGCCGCGTTTCGCGCGCTCGTGGTACGTCAACCTGCGCTATGCGTTCTGATCCACTACGAGCGTTGTTGCTGACCTGTGCCGTGCTGCTGGCCGCACCGGCGATGGCTGCGGACCTGCATGCGCAGGTCTCGGCCTCGCTGATGCGGCCGGAACAGCGCTCGCTGCGCCCGATGCAGTGGTCATCGCCACCGAAACTGGTGGCGTTGTACTTCGGCGCCGACTGGTGCGCGCCCTGCCATGCTTTCGTACCCACCCTGCGCAGCGTGCGTGATGCGTTGCGCGAGGCCGGCGCCGACACCGAAGTGGTGTACGTCAGCCTGGACGAGAGCGAGGCCGCGCTGCGCCGCTACATGCACGCGCAGGACATGCCGTGGCCGGTGCTGGACCCGCGCCGTGCCGCGCGCATGCCGGCACTGCAGGCATTGGCCGGGCTGGCACCGCCGAATCTGGTGCTGATCGATGCAGACGGGAATGTACTTGCCAATGGCTGGCAAGGCCGGCGTTACGAAGGCCTGCAGCCCGTGTTGAAGGAATGGACGAAACGGGCGTGCGCGCAGCAGCAGGCCCATTGTCCGCCCGATCTGTAGAGTCGAGCCACGCTCGACTCATTCCATCACCGCGCGAACAGCCGCCGGGCATGGCCCGGCGCTACCGTTACAGCGCCCCGCCTTCGGCCTTGCGCACGAACGCTTCGAACAACGCCAGCGTCTGCTCGCTTACATGGTGCTCGATACCCTCGGCATCGCGCCGCGCGGTATCCGCGTCCACGCCCAGCGCCAGCAGGAAACGCTCCACGGTCTGGTGACGCTGGCGGCTGGCATGGGCCAGCGCCTCGCCTTCCGGGGTCAGGAACACGCCGCGGTACGGCCGCTGCACCACCCAGCCATCACGGGCCAGCCGCCGCAGCATCTTCGCCACAGTGGGCTGGGCCACGCCCAGGCGGGTGGCGATGTCGACCTGGCGGGCCTCGCCGCCGTCGGCCAGCAGGTCCGAGATCAGCTCGACATAGTCCTCCACCAGCTCCATCCGGTGCGCCTCGCGCACTTGCCGGAAGCTCTCGACCTGGCGCTCGGCCTCGATCAAGGAGGTGCTTTTCAGCGATGTCGAATCGTCGGTCTTGCCCACGCCTGCGCCTGTCCTTCCGGTTGTTCCGGTGTTGAACCTGAATTCTGGACCAGTAACGCGATAAAGACGATTGTTTCACATTGCTAATGACTATAGCAGGAGCTATATTCGGAGCCATGAACACCCTGGCACCCCGCGACCCTTCGGCCTCCACTCCGGCCAGCCTGGGTGCGCTCAACGCCTCGGTGGCGGTGCCCGACAAGGGCCATTGGTGGTTCCGCCTGCTGGCCTTCCTCGGCCCGGGCTACATGATCTCGGTCGGCTACATGGACCCGGGCAACTGGGCCACCGACCTCGCCGGCGGTTCGCGCTTCGGCTACCTGCTGCTGTCGGTCATCCTCATTTCCAACCTGATGGCGGTGATCCTGCAGGCGCTGTCGGCGCGGCTCGGCATCGCCACCGGCATGGACCTGGCCCAAGCTTGCCGCGCGCGTTACCCCAAGCCGGTGAACCTGGCGTTATGGGCGCTGTGCGAGGCGGCGATCATCGCCTGCGACCTGGCCGAGGTGATCGGCACCGCGATCGCGCTGAAGCTGCTGTTCGACCTGCCGTTGCTGTGGGGCGCGGTGATCACCGCGCTGGACACGCTGCTGGTGCTGCTGCTGATGAACCGCGGTTTCCGTGCGCTGGAAGCCTTCGTGATCGCATTGCTGATGGTGATCTTCGGCTGCTTCGTGGTGCAGATCGCGCTGGCCGCACCGCCGGTGATGGAAGTGCTGGGCGGGTTCATCCCGCGCGCGCAGGTGGTGACCGATCCGCACGCGCTGTACATCGCCATCGGCATCATTGGTGCCACGGTGATGCCGCACAATCTCTATCTGCACTCGTCCATCGTGCAGACCCGTGCCTACCCGCGCACCGATGAAGGCCGACGCAGCGCGCTGCGCTGGGCAGTGACCGACAGCACCCTTGCACTGACCCTGGCACTGTTCATCAACGCCAGCATCCTGATCCTGGCGGCGGCGGTGTTCCATGCCAATGGCCGTTTCGACGTGGAAGACATCGAGCAGGCGCACCAGCTGCTGGCGCCGATGCTGGGCGTGGGCGCCGCTGCGACGCTGTTTGCGATTGCGCTGCTGGCCTCGGGCCTGAACTCGACGGTGACCGCCACGCTGGCCGGGCAGATCGTGATGGAAGGCTTCCTGCACCTCCGCCTGCCGCCGTGGCTGCGGCGGCTGATCACGCGGGCGCTGGCGATCATTCCGGTGGTGGTGGTGATCATGCTGTTTGGCGACCAGGGCGCGGTAAAGCTGCTGGTGCTGAGCCAGGTGGTGCTGTCGATGCAGCTGCCGTTCGCGATCATCCCGCTGGTGCGGATCGTGACCGACAAGGTGACGATGGGCGCGCTGGTGGCCCCGCGCTGGCTGGGCAGCATCGCCTGGGTGATCGCACTGGTGATCGTGGCGTTGAACGTGAAGCTGCTGGTGGATACCTTCAGCGGCCAGTAGATCCACGCCATGCGTGGATGCCTTTGTAGAGTCGAGCCATGCTCGACTCATTCCATCACCGCGCGAATAGCAGTCGAGCATGGCTCGACTCTACAGATGCAGTGCAATGGCGGCCTCAATCTGCTGCGGCGACTGGAACCCGGCCAGGCGGGTACGTTCGTCGCCGTCACGGAACAGGGACAGCGTCGGCGTCTGCCGCAACCCCAGTCCCCTGAAGAACGCTTCACCCAGCACTTCCAGCTGCACGCGCAGCAGGGTGATGCCCTGCCCTGCACTGCTGGTCGCCACGCGGTGCAGCGACATCTCCAGCATCCGGCACCCTGGGCACTGGTCCTTGTGGAAATCCACCAGCACCCGCGGATGTTCGGCCAGCAGCTGCTGGAACTGCTCAGGCGTGGTGGCGTCGATGATCTGCATCGGTGTTGCTCCAGTAATGGGCCAGGACCGCGTCGGTCCAGGCCTCGATGGCCGCGGCATGGCGAACGCCATGCGGCATCTGTTCGATCTCCAGCGGCGGGTAGTCGCTGCGGAAGTAGCGGATCAGCCGGTGCACGGCGCCGCAGTAGTACTCCTGCCCCCACTGCGTTTCGCCGGTACCGAACACCGCCAGCTGCCGTGGCCGCTCGCCGCGCTCCGTAATACCGGCCACCCACGCCTTCATCTCCGCCGGCGTGCGGCCGGCGTTGTCGGTCCAGCAGCCCAGCAGCACCAGGTCGGCCTCGTTGGCCGCCAGCGGCGGGGCCTGGCGCGGGTCGTCGGCCTCCTGCCAGTGCACCGCATGGCCCGCTGCGCGGCAACGCTCGGCAATCTGCCGGCCGAGCTCGCGGGTGTTGCCACTCAACGAGGCCACCACCAGCAGGATGCTGAGCGCTTCGCTGGGCTCAGAGGTCGTCGAAGCCGTTGTCGACGTTGGTCTTCTTGTAACTTGCATTGCGCATCTCGAAGAAGTCGGTCTTGGTTTCGGTGAAGTTGTCGGCGTAGGCCTTGATCCACGGCATCACGTTGTCGGTGGTGTCGCTGTACAGGCGCTCGATGCCGAGCATGCCGGCCATCTTGTTGGCGCGGTACTTCACGTAGCGCACCATCTCGTCCACGTCGATGCCGTCGATACCGTCCAGCACCTCCGACGACCACTGCGTCTCCAGCTCGATCGCGTGTTCGAATGATTGGTGCACGTAGGCGGTCAGCTCGTTGGTCTGCAGCTCCGGGTTCTCGCCGATGATGGCGCGGATCAGCTCGCTGATGAACTTGGTATGCGCCAGCTCGTCACGGTTGATGAAGCTGATGATCTTGCCCGTACCGTTCATGCGGTTCTGCCGCACCATGTTGTAGAAGTAGGCGAAACCGGAATAGAAGTTGATGCCTTCCAGGATCGAGGACTGGATCAGCGACTTCAGCAGGGTCTCGGCGGTCTTCTCGCGCATGAAGTCGTCATACGCGCCCATGATCGGTGCGTTGCGCTTGATGATGGTCGGGTGGGTGCGGGCGATCTCGAAGATGCGGTTCTGGTTCGGCAGGTCGGTGATCGAGGCCAGCACGTAGCTGTAGCTTTCGTTGTGGATCACTTCCTGCTGGCCGATGATCGCTGCATTGGCATGCGCCGCTGGGTCGGTAATGTACTCGGCCACGTTGTAGATAAAGCGGGTCTGCGGTGAGTCGAGCGTGGCCAGCAGGCCGATGATCGAGTCGTAGGCGTTCTTTTCGCGCGCATTGAGCTCGCCGTACTGGCGGGCATCGAGCTTCATGTCGACCTCATCGGGAATCCAGAAGTTGGTCGACAGCTCCTTGTAGGCCCGATAGAACGACGGGTACGGAATGTCGTTCCAGTTGAGGATGCCGCTGGTGCGGCCGTTGATGATGCCGGTGCTGCGGTTGGGATGGCGCGGTTCGAGGATCTTGATGCGGTCGAGGGGGGTTGCCATGGGTTTCTGCCTTCGTTCTCTTTCTATCGTGTTGCCGGCCAGCGGCCGGCACTACCGAAGATCGCGGGGTTGCCGGCCAGCGGCCGGCACTACCGAAGATCGCGGGGTTGCCGGCCAGCGGCCGGCACTACCATTGATCAGCTGGAGCACCACTCGCATTCGCTGATGTCGATGTCGTTGGAGCGCACGTAGTAAGTGGTCTTCAGGCCTTCGCGCCAGGCGCTCAGGTGCAGCTCCAGCAGGGTGCTGGCGCGGATCGTGCTGGGCACGTACAGGTTGAAGCTGATCGACTGGTCGACATGGCGCTGGCGGCGCGCGTTCTGGCGCACGCTGGCGAACTGGTCGACCTTGTAGGCACCCTTCTCGTAGTACGGCCAGGTTTCCAGCGACAGGCCCGGCGCCGCCACCGGCCGCCGGAAGTCCTTCTTTTCCTCGTAGTAGAACGCGCTGTAGATCGGGTCGATCGAGGCCGTGGAGCCTGCAATCTGCGCGGTGCTCATGTTCGGCGCCACCGCCAGCAGCCAGCCGTTGCGCAGGCCGTGCGTGGCCACTTCGTGGGCCAGGCTGCCCCACGCGGCGCCACTGTAGTCGCGGTCACGGAAGTAACGCCCGTTGTGCCAGTCACTACCCGCGAACATCGGGTAGCTGCCCTTCTCCTTCGCCAGCTGCGCGCTGGCCTGGATGGTCAGGAAATTGATGCGTTCGTAGAGCCGGTCGGCCAACGCCTCGGCATCCGGTGATTCCCATTGGATTGCCTGCTGCGCCAGCAGGTGGTGCCAGCCAAATGTGCCCAGGCCGATGGCACGGTACTTGCGGTTGGTGATCGTGGCCTGCGGCACCGGCAATGCGTTGAGGTCGATCACGTTGTCGAGCATGCGCACCTGGATCGGGATCAGGCGTTCCAGCACATCGGTGGCCAACAGGTCATCCGGCGCACTGATCGCCCGACCGAGGTTGATCGAGGACAGGTTACAGACCACGAAGTCACCGGCGCGGCGCGTAGTCACGATCTGGTCGCCGCTGACGATCTCCTGGATCATCCGCGTCGGGCTCATGTTCTGCAGGATCTCGGTGCACAGGTTGCTGGAATAGATCATGCCCGCGTGCTTGTTCGGGTTCCGGCGGTTGACCTCGTCGCGGTAGAACAGGAACGGGTTGCCGGTCTCCAGCTGGCTGAGCATGATCCGCTTGAACAGATCGATGGCCTTCACCGTGCGGCGGCTGATGCGCTCATCGGCCACCAGCTCGGCGTAGCGGTCACGGAAGCTGCCAGAACCACGCTTCTCGTCGTAGAAGTCCTGCAGGTACCAGCCCTTGGCCTGCTTCACCTCGTGCGGATCGAACAGGTACCAGTCGGCGCGACGTTCGACCGCTTCCATGAACAGGTCCGGCACGCAGACCGAAGTGAACACATCGTGCGCGCGCAGGCGCTGGTCGCCGTTGTTGAGGCGCAGGTCCATGAAGGCTTCGATATCGCGGTGCCAGATGTCCAGGTACACCGCCACCGCGCCCTTGCGCTGGCCGAGCTGATCAACCGACACCGCAGTGTTGTTGAGCTGCTTGATCCACGGCACCACGCCACCGGAGGAATTGGCCACGCCACGGATCGGCGCGCCGCTGCTGCGCACATAGCCCAGATAGGCTCCAACACCACCGCCGTGCTTGGACACGCGCGCGATATCGGTGTTGGAGTCATAGATGCCCTGCAGGCTGTCGTCCACCGTGTCGATGAAGCAGCTCGACAACTGCCCACCCACCTTGCCGGCATTGGCCAGGGTCGGTGTGGCCACCGTCATGTACAGGTTGGACAGCGCCCAGTACGCCTCACCGACCAGCTGCATGCGCCGCTCGCGCGGCTTTTCCTCCTGCATCAGGTACAGCGCGATGGTCAGCCAGCGCTCCTGCGGCAGTTCATAGACCTCGCGGCTGCGGTCGCTGGCCAGGTAGCGCGTGGCCAGCAGGTACAGGCCGTTGTAGGCGAACAGGCGGTCGCGTTCCGGGTCGATCATTTCGCCGGCCTGCTGCAGCTCTTCCTTGGAATAGCAGCGCAGGATGTCGTTGCTGTAGATGCCGCGGTCGGCCAGGCTTTCCTGCAGGCCCACGTAGGAACCGTACTTCAGTCCAACATCGTAGAAGCGGTTGCGGCTGGCGCGTTTGTACAGGCGGCGCAGGTAGATGCGTGCGGCGAACTGCTCCCACTCCGGCGCGACCAGGTCCACGCGCGATTCGGCCTCGCGGATCAGCAGATCGACCAGGTCGTCGGCGCTGATGCTGGGCTTGCGCTCGACCATCGCCTGCACCACGCGGCGGTAGTCGCTCACATCCAGCTGCGGGAACTCGGCATGCACCGCATCGATGCTGCGCTGCAGGCGCTCGGCATCGAACGGCAGGCGGCGGTTGCCGGCCTCCTTGGTGATCCAGGTCGGCACGCGCTCGCCGCCAGCGCGCAAAGCGTCGCCGGCGCCGGCCAGATCGGCCGCGCGGTAGGTGTTGTCGGTCATGGTCCTGCGTCTCCAGGCTCGCACGCACGGTGGCGTCGATGCCGTGGCAGCCCTGCACGCGATACCGGCGCACGGGGCGATCGGGGTGGGATGCCAAAGCGCGGGAACACCAGGTCGTCGGCATGCGCCTGCGCCTGCGGCCGGTATCCGGGCCGTGGGGGCGACCTGTGTCCGCACGATGGCGGCCGCGTCGACACGGCAAGCCTTCAGGGGCGGGCCGCGGGACGTTTGCTGCATGTCCGGCGGCGGCGGCTGACCGGGAGTGACGGCCACAACATAGTGGGGATATCCCGAGCCGTCAACACAAGATGCGGTAATCACGACATGCCGCGACGATCCGTCGCAGGATGCCGTGTTGCAGCGGCGACGCCTTGTCGACACTCCCTGCGTCCCCAGTTCGATACAACTTCAACTTTCATCGGAACACCGCCCATGCGCGCTGCCCAGTACTCCTCCTTCGGCGACCCGGCCGACGTCCTCGCCATTGCCGATGCGGCCCTGCCCGACCCCGGCCCCGGTGAGGTGCGCATCCGCACCGTGCTGGCCTCGATCCACAACCACGATCTGCTGACCGTGCGCGGCCTGTATGGCTACAAGCCGACGCTGCCGGCCATCGGTGGCAGTGAAGCGCTGGGCGTGGTCGATGCGCTTGGCGAAGGCGTCGAGGGCCTGCAGATCGGCCAGCGGGTTGCCGCCGCCTCGGTGCATGGCACCTGGGCCGAAGCGTTCATTGCACCGGCACGCATGGTGATTCCGATGCCGGAGGCGATCCCCGACGAAATGGCCGCACAGCTGATCGCGATGCCGCTGAGCGCGCTGATGCTGCTGGAGTTCCTGCACGTCGAGCCGGGCCAGTGGATCGTGCAGAACACCGCCAACGGCGCGGTGGGCAAGTCGCTGGCGATGCTGGCGCGGGCGCGCGGCGTGCACGTGGCCAACCTGGTGCGCAATGCCGATGCGGTCGCACAGTTGAAAGTGCTGGGCATCGATCATGTGTTCGACACCTCGGTGGACGGCTGGAAGGATCGCGTGCGTGAGGCGACCGGCGAAGCGCAGGCCGCGGCCGCGGTGGATTCCATCGGCGGCGACGCCAGCGGCGATCTGGTCGACCTGCTTGGCCACCACGGCACCCTGGTGTCGTTCGGTGTGATGAGCGGCGAACCGATGCGCATTCCCGCCGGCGGCCTGATCTACAAGGAAGCCACGGTGAAGGGTTTCTGGGGCAGCAAGGTCAGCCAGGCGATGGCAGTGGAGGACAAGCGCCGGCTGGTTGGCGAGCTGCTGAAGCGTGCGGCGAGCGGCGAACTGACCCTGCCTGTGGAGCAGGTCTTCGCGCTGGACGACATCGCCCAGGCAGCAAAGGCCGGTGCGGGTTCGGGCCGCAATGGCAAGGTGCTGCTGCGGCCGTGATGGGCTGGCACTGCCTTCTGTAGAGCCAAGCCATGCTCGGCTGCTTTCCTGTCAGTGTGCGGAGCCGAGCGTAGGCTCGGCTCTACAGGAGCGTGCGGACCAACGGTCCGCACCCACCGAGAGCAAGAAGCAGCCACTTCGTTAAGAACCTGTGATGTATAACTGAATGCGCTTTCGTCATTGGAAGGCGCATGTACCTGCGTGCGGTACTGACGGCTCCTTCCCCGTTCGGCGTTCTTGCTTCCATGTACCGCACCACCCTGAACCTGCTTGCCGGCGCGATCGCGCTGGGCCTCACCGCCGGCGCTGCCGGCGCCGCTGAAACCGCCTATTCCGGCAAGGACAGCACCACCCTCGGCACTGTGCTGGTGACCGGCTCCAACATCAAACGCAGCGATACCGCCGGGCCCAACCCCGTGCAGATCGTCAGCCGCGAACAGATCGAGCAGACCGGCCGCTCCACCCTCACCGCCGTGCTGCGCAACCTGTCGGCCAATGCCGGCAACAGTTTCGACGAACAGTACACCGGCAGCTTCGCCGCCGGCTCGGCCTCGATCGGCCTGCGCGGCCTGTCGCCGAAGAACACGCTGGTGCTGGTCAACGGCTATCGGGTGTCCAACTTCGGCTTCGCACTCAATACCCAGGACACCTTCGTCGACCTCAACGCACTGCCGATCAGTGCGGTCGAGCGCATCGAAGTGCTGAAGGATGGCGCCTCGGCGGTGTACGGCTCCGACGCCATCGCTGGCGTCATCAACATCATCCTGCGCAGGAACTTCCAGGGCGTGGAAGTCGGCGGCGGCTTCGGTACCGCCACCCAGGGCGGCCTCGACGAACGCAAGGCCAACCTGCTGGCCGGCTTCGGTGATCTGGAACAGCAGGGCTGGAACGTGCTGTTCGGGCTGGACCTGCTCAAGCGCGACCGCCTTGATGGCGACGACCGTGCCTATACCCGCAGCGGCGATTTCCGCGACAAGCCCGGTGGTCGCCTGGCCGGGTGGTCCACTGCCGGTGGCAACTGGCTGAGCAACCCGCGTGCGCCGCAGCCGTTCGCCAACTGCCCCGACGGCAGCCAGCTGCGCCCGTACAGCGACTTCGGCAGCACCCTGCCCGGCCAGGCCTGCGCCTTCAATGCGCAGCCGTTCAAGACCCTGCAGCCCGGCGCCGAGCGCCTGCAGGCGTCGCTGAGTGCGACCTACCGCTTCAATGACAGCGTCGAGGCCTTCGCCGATGTGCTGTACAGCCACAACAAGGCCGACCAGATCTTCAGCGCGCCACTGACCGTCGGGCCGGGCCTGCGTGCCTACAACCCGGCCACCGGCACCCTGATCGATGTGCCGGCGGTGCTGCCGGTCGGCCACCCGAACAACCCGGGCAGCACGCCGCTGCCGTTCGAGTACACCTTCTTCGATCTCGGCCCGCGCCTGAAGGACAACACCCAGGTGTTCTACCGTGCCCTGGCCGGGGTGCGTGGCAGTGGCGAGCGCTGGGACTGGGAAGTGGCAGCGCTGACCTCGCAGAGTGCACAGCGCGAGTACGTCGACAACTTCGTCAACCGCTACGCCTTCGAGCAGATCCTGCGCGATGGCAGCTACAACTTCCTCAACCCGTCCAGCACGCCGGGGGCGCTGGATGCACTGCGCCTGCAGACCAAGCGTCCGGGCTGGTACAAGCTGCACTCGTTGAACGTAAAGGCGTCGACCACGCTGTGGGAGCTGCCGGCCGGTGCAGTCGGCTTCGCCTGGGGCGCCGAGTTCCGCAAGGAATCATTGGATGCGCGCACCAGCGCACAGGTGCTGTCGGGTACCGAGCTGCGCCCGGCCATCAACGTGGTCAACGGCGAGCGCCAGGTCAGTGCCGCCTACGCCGAACTGAGCGTGCCACTGCACCGCACGCTGGAACTGCAGCTGGCCGGTCGCGGCGACCACTACGATGATTTCGGCAAAGCGTTCTCGCCGAAAGTGGCGCTGCGCTGGCAGCCGCTGGACAGCCTGCTGCTGCGCGGCTCGTTCTCGCGTGGTTTCCGCGCCCCCTCGCTGCCGGAGATCGCGCCGGGCCAGACCGTCAGCTACGGCTCGGTAATCGATCCGCTGGATCCGCTGCAGCCCGGTGGCAGCCGTGGCGTGACCAACATCCGCACCGGCAACCCGGACCTGAAGGCCGAGCGCTCGCGCAACTTCAACGTGGGTGCGGTGTGGTCGCCGGATGGCGATACCAGCATCGGCCTGGACTGGTACCGCATCGAACAGGACAACCTGGTCAAGCCTGACAGTGCGCAGTTCATCGTCGACAACCCGACCCTGTTCCCGGGCCGCGTACAACGCGAGAACGGACGCATCCAGTTCATCACCAACCAGTACGCCAACCAGGGCGAACTGACCACCTCGGGGCTGGACCTGGACGCCAGCCGTACCTTCCGCACCGACGGTTGGGGCAACTTCACCGTCGCCGGCAGCTGGACCCACCTGCTCAGCTTCAAGCAGCCGCTGGTGGCCGGCCAGGCGCCCTATGACGGGGCCGGCAACAACCGCCACGGCGCACTGCCGCGCACCCGCGGCACCACGTCGTTGAACTGGGCGGTGGGCGACTGGAGCAGCACGCTGAGCCTGCAGTACGTGAGTGGCTACGACCAGCGTGTGGCGACGGTCACCAGCAACCCGGGGCTGCGTGACCGCATCAAGCCGTATCACCAGCTGGATCTTTACGTGGCCTACGAAGGTGTTCCCAACACCACGTTGTCGCTGTCGGTGCTGAACCTGACCGACAAGGACCCGCCGTTCGACCCGGCCGGTGGCTCCAACGGTTTCGACATCAGCCAGTACAACCTGCGCGGGCAGTTCGTCTCGCTGGGGGCGCGCTACCGGTTCTGATGAGATATCGGGGCGGCGGTGATGCGCCGCCCCAATTGTGCTGCCGGCCAGCGGCCGGCACTACCACTGACCGCCGGGGCAAGCCCGGCGGTCGTGCATCAGCGGCTCAGGTGCAGGAACTGCAGGTGCCGTTCGTACTGGCTGATGATGTCGTTGATGATCTGCTTGCGGCTGTAGCCGACCAGGTCGTAGTCCTGGCTGCCTTCGAACAGGTGCACTTCAGCGCGGTAGTAGCGCTGGTTGCGCAGCTGCTGCGCGGCGAACGACGGCGTCAGATAGCCACTGAGGATCACCCGGTACAGGAAGTCCTGCTGCTCGCCGTGGTTCACCGTCAGCTCCATGTCGCCGGCCTCGAACCGCGTGGCCACATCCCAGCCCTGCCCGCGTAGCTGCTCGGCCACCGCCTCCATCGCTGGCTTCACCGTGTCGTCCATGAAGCGGTAGACCTGGTCGCGCACCGGGAAGTGCATGGCCTGGCTCAGGCGCTGGCGCCAGCCCTGGTGGTGGCGGTCGTCACCGATCAGCGGCGAGGGACGGTACTGCAGCGCGCGCTTGCGGTGCGATTCGTCACTGAAGGCGCGGGTCAGGCCCCACATCATCAGCAACAACACCGCCGAGAACGGCAGCGACGCCAGCACCACCGCCGATTTCAGCGCATCGATGCTGCCGGCCAGCAGCAACCCGGCGGTCAGCACCGCGATCACCGTGCCCCAGAACACGCGCAGCCAGCGCGGACCATCATCCTCCGGCGCCCCGCCATGCGAGGACAACGTGGACAGCACCACCGCGCCGGAGTCAGCCGATGTCACGAAGAAAATGAAACTGACGAACACCGTCACCGCGATCACCGCCTTGCTCCACGGATACCCATCCAGCAGGGCATACAGCACGGTGGGTGGATCATCTACCGCCAGTTGCGCCAGTTGCTGCTGGCCATGGTGCAGCACCTGGTCCAGTGCACTGTTGCCGAAGATCGACAGCCACGCCAGGGTGAAGCCGAGCGGGATCAGCAGCACGCCGAACACGAATTCGCGGATGGTGCGGCCACGCGAGATGCGGGCGATGAACAGGCCGACGAACGGCGCCCAGCCGATCCACCAGGCCCAGTAGAACACCGTCCAGCCGCCCAGCCATTCCGGTCGGCCGCCATAGGCGTACACATCGAAACTCTTGCCGACCACGCTGCCGAGGTAGTCGCCCAGGTTCTGCATCAGCGTGCTCAGCAGGTACTGGGTGGGGCCGGCGCACAGCATGAACAGCACCAGCGCGATCGCCAGCAGCATGTTGATGTTGGCCATCCAGCGCACGCCCTTCTCCACGCCTGAAACGGCCACGGCCACCGCCGCGCCCATCATGCTGACCACCAGGATGATCTGCACCAGGTTGGAGTGCGGGATGTTGAACAGGTGCGACAGGCCAGCGTTGAGGTGCAAAACGCCGAAGCCCATGTCGGCGCCGATGCCGAACACGGTGGCGACAATGCCCAACGCGTCCACGGTATAGCCGATCGGGCCATTGATGCGCTTGCCGATCAGCGGGTACAGCGCCGAACGCAGGGCCAGCGGCAGGTTGTGGCGGTAGGCGAAGTAGGCCATCGCCATCGCCGCGAGTGCGAACACGCCCCAGCCATGCAGGCCCCAGTGCAGGAACAGCAGTTGCATGGCCTGGCGCGCGCCGGCCTCGCCCGCGGCCGGATCGCCCTGCGGCGGCTGCAGGTAGTGGGTCAGCGGTTCGGAGACGCAGAAGAAGAACAGGGTGATGCTGATGCCAGCGGCGAACAGCATGCCGGCCCAGGAAAGGTAGCTGAACTCCGGCTCGTCATGGTCGGCGCCGAGCTTGATGCCACCGTACTTGGACAGCGCCACGCCGACCACGAACACCAGGTAGAGGGTCATCGCCAGCAGGTAGTACCAGCCGACATTGAGTGCGGCCCAGTCCTGCGCCTTGACCAGAAGGCGGCCCGCACCGAGCGGGAACAGACTGACGAACAGCGCGAACGCCACGACAACGATCGCCGCGAAGGCGAACACAGGTCGAAGGGTGCGCACCGGGGATTGTTGCGGCTCCAGTACTTCCATGGGGCGGCGTTCTCCGGTAGATCAAAGGGTTAGCCGACCGATTCTGGCTGAACCGCAGTGGACAGAGCATGAAGTTGCGGCCTGCGGTCACAGGCCGCGCTGGCGATTCCGTGCTATCACGCGCGCGCACCGGTGCGTGCTGCTGCCCCGCGCTGTTGTGCTCAAGACATCACATGCACCGCGCACAGCTTGTTGCCATCCGGGTCGCGCAGGTAGGCCAGGAACAGCTGGCGCCCAGCCATGTTGCGGATGCCGGCCGGGTCTTCGATGGCGGTGCCGCCATGGGCCACGCCCGCATCCTGCCAGCCACGCACGGCCTCGGCGCTGTCGAGGGTGAAACCAATCGTGCCGCCGTTGGCATGGCACGCCGGCTGCCCATCGATCGGTGCGGTGACGATGAACATGCGGCCGTCCTTGAAGTACACCAGCCGACCCTTGTCATCGAAGACACCCGGACGGGCGCCCAATGCGGTGAACAGGGCATCGTAGAAGCGATGCGCGACGTCCATATCGTTCGTTCCGACGGTGATGTGACTGAACATGCGGGCACTCCTTGTGGAAAGACCGCAGTGTCGGCGAGCGCGGCGGGCATCGCAAATGCACGCCTCCGGCCTGCTGCCAAGTGCGCAGGGTTTGTCGTACACCGCTCGATCACCCTATAATGGGAATCATTCTCATTAATGATCGATGCCGATGGCCGTGCCCGCCGCCTCCAGCACCGCGCTGGCGGGGTTCTACCGCGAACACCATGGCTGGCTGCTGGGCTGGCTGCGCCGCCGCACCCACAACGCCGACTGCGCTGCCGACCTGACCCAGGACACCTTCCTGCGCCTGCTCAGCCGTCGCGTCGATCCGTCCGAACTGCGCCTGCCGCGCGCTTACCTCAGCACCATCGCGCACGCCCTGCTGGTCAACCACTGGCAGCGCGCGGACCTGGAGCGCGCCTACCTGGCCGCACTGGCTGCGCAACCGGAGCCGGTGCATCCATCGGCGGAAGAACGCACGCAGGCACTGCAACTGCTGCACGCCATCGCCGACATGCTGGCCGGCCTGGCCGAGCGGCCACGCCGTGCGTTCCTGCTGGCCCGGCTGTCCGGCCTGGGCTATGCGGAAATCGGCCAACAGCTGGGCGTGTCCGAGCGCATGGTCAAGAAATACATGGCGCAGGCGATGCTGCATTGCCTGCGCCTGTCCGGCGATGCCACGGCATGAATGCCGCATTGGTCAGCCCGGCACTGGAGCAGGCGGCAGAGTGGTTCGCGCTGCGCGAGCAGGGCTGGAGTGACAGCGACCAGCAGCGATGGCACGCATGGCTGCATGCCGATGCTGGCCATGCCGATGCGTGGCGTCGGGTCGAGTCGGTCTGGCAGTCCTTTGCGCCCCTGTCGGCGCCGGCCGCCGCCACCGCGCTGGATGCCGCAGGCCGTCGTCGCCGGCAGGCTCTGCGCAGCCTCGGTGGTGCACTTGGCATCGGCGCGGTTTCACTGCTGGGCCTGCATGGCCTGAAGGCGCAACGCGGCCTGCAGACGCAGCGCACCGTTGCCGGGCGCACCGGGCACTGGAGGCTGATTGATGGCAGCCAGTTGTGGCTCAACGCGGACAGCGAAGTCACCATCGACATCGGCAGCGGCCGCCGCGCCCTGCATCTGCTGCGTGGCGAGCTGCTGCTGCAGACCGGCCACCATCCTGCATTCACCGGCCTGCCCCTGACCGTGCATGTGCCGGGCGCACGCCTGCAGCCTGCCGGCACCCGCTTCGCGGTCGGTCGCGAAGCGCAGGACAGCCGGTTGGATGTATTCGAGGGCGCGGTGCGCTGCCTGCCGATGTTCGGTGCGGCGCTGGATGTGGCTGCCGGAGGCGCGGTGCGGATCGGCCCGATGGGCGGGCTCACAACGGTCGCTGCCGATCCTCTGCGCGGTGACTGGCAGGACGGACGCCTGCAGGTACAGGACACGCCTTTGGTCCGCGTCATCGATGAGCTGGCCCGCCACCATCAGGGCTATCTGGGTTGTGATCCGGCGCTCGCCGCATTGAAGGTCACGGCAGTACTGCCACGCCTGGACAGCACCCAGGCGCTGCATCTGCTGGCCCGCGCCCTGCCGATCCGTGTCGAGCAGCGCTGGCCGTGGTGGACCGTCGTGCGTCCGCTTTGAAATCGCGGTTCCCTTTCTGCGCGCTCACCGGGCACTACAAGGGAACCCATTGCGGATGTTGCCGCCCCCATGAAACTGTCCTGCCCCTCCCCTCGCCCCCTGGCCATCGCCTTGTGCATGGCCCTGGCGACCCCCTGCCTGCTGCCTGCCTCGGCCCATGCACAGGAGACCGCCGCTGCGGTCCGCTGGCAGATTGCGCCCGGCCCGCTCGACAAGGCCCTGACCGCGTTCGGCCAGCAGTCGGGCCTGTCGATCGCTGCCGATGCGCGCCTGACCCGCGGCCGCCACAGCAGCGGCGTGCAGGCCACGCTCGGTACTGACGCCGCATTGGCGCAGCTGCTGGCCGGCACCGGCCTGGCCTTCCAACGTGATGCCAGCGGTGTGGTGCTGCAGGCGGCACCTACCGCTGAAGCCGGGGTACGCCAGATCGGCACCCTGCGCGTGGCTGGCCAGGCCGGCGAAGGCGCTTCACCGTGGGGGCTTGCCGATGCCGATGCGGTCTACCGTGACAGCGGCTCGCGCGTGCACCTGGACCATCAGCAACTGGAACGCTTCCGCGGCCAGTCGATCGGCGACGTGCTGGCCGGTGCGGTGGGCGTGCACACCGCTGACGTTCGCAACGGCGGTGCGCTGGACGTCAACATCCGCGGCCTGCAGGGCCAGAACCGGGTGCCGGTGATCATCGACGGCGGCCAGCAGGCCATCGACGTGTACCGCGGCTATGCCGGCGTGCAGCAGCGCAGCTATCTCGATCCCGATCTGATCAGTGCGGTCAGCATTGAAAAGGGACCGAGCCTGGCCGCCAACGCCGCCAGCGCGATCGGCGGCGTGGTCTACATGGAAACGTTGAACGTCGATGACATCCTCGATGATGGCCAGACCTGGGGCCTGCGCATGCGCGGCGGCGTGGCCGACAACAGCATCGACCGCACCCGCACCTTCAAGCAGATCGCGCGCGGCAGCGACAACCGCAACAGCCTGCGCGACCCGCGCGACTGGAATGGCAGCGTGGCCTTCGCTCAGCGTGGCGAAGACTGGCAGCTGGTCGCGGCCTATGCGCGGCGCCGCCAGGGCAACTTCTTCGCCGGCAGCAACGGTGCGCATCGCTACGACAACCAGCACCTGTCCAGCGGCGGTACCGGCATGTCCAGCCAGGCCGTATCCAAGCTCTTCCATCCGGGCGATGAGGTGCTCAACACGCATACCGACAACGAATCGGCATTGCTGAAATTCACCTGGACGCCCAATCCGGACCAGCGCCTGGAACTGAGCCATCGCTACTTCAATTCCAGTTTCGGCGAGATCATGCCGTCGGCGATCGGCCGCGTGGGTGAGTCCAACGAATGGGTGACCTACGTGGACAAGGCCAACACCATGTTCCAGTTCGAGCCCGGGAAGATGCGGGTCAATGCCACCTCGTTGCGCCATCGCTACCGGCCCGAGGCGCATCCGTGGCTGGACCTGAGCAGCACGCTGTGGTTCACCACCGCCACCAGCCGCATGTTCAACAGCAACATCGCCAACACACCACTGTTCAAGGACGTGCCCAACGACCAGATGCCGGACACACTGGGCGAAACCTATGGCCCGGGCCTGCAGTCGGACGTGAAGACCCAGCGCTGGGGCGTGGACAGCAGCAACACCACGCGCTTCAGCAATGCTCTGGGCGACTGGACGCTGCGCTATAGCGCGTCCTTCCAGCACGAGGACACGGCGCCCAACTCACCGGTGCTGCCGGTGGATTTCAACAACAACCGCTACCTGCGCTCGGGCACGCGCCGCGAAGCCAGCGTGGTGGCATCACTGCAGTGGCAGCCGTGGGACTGGCTGTCGCTGACCGCGGGCGGCCGCTTCACCGACTACCGCACCCGCGACCGCAACCGCGTGGCCTTCGTCAGTGAATCGCGCGACCTGCGCTACACCTTCGCGCGCCTGAGCAAGGGCGGCCAGCTGCTGCCCGGCTGGTACAAGGAGTGGTACCCGGATGCCCAGGGCAATTACACCTATGACTCGCTGCGCGCTACGCCCTATGGCGACAGCACCCTGGGCCAGGCCTACGATTTCGACGGCTTCCTTCCCGATCCGCGCGGCGCCAACGGCTTCTATACCAAGCAGATTCCCACTGCCTGGGGCTACAAGCCGGCGATCCGGCGCTCCGGCCACGGCTTCGCGCCCTATGCCGAAGCACGCTTCAACCTCGACGAGGACATGTTCTTCTACGTGAAGTACGCGCAGGGCTGGAAGATGCCCAGCCTGTTCGAGTCGACGCTGGGCAACAGCACCTCGGCACCGGTGGCCGACCTCAAGCCGGAGAAGAACCGCGCCTGGGACATCGGCTTCAGCCTGCTCAAGCAGGACCTTTGGCGTGACGGTGATCGCCTGGCGTTCAAGGTCGCCTGGTTCAAGAACGATACCGACAACGCGATCACCCGCCGCTTCGATTCCAGCAACTGGGCGTTCTATGTCGACAACGTCGACAATTACACCGTGTCCGGCTATGAGCTGCAATCCGGTTATGACGCCGGCATCGCCTACCTGGACCTGTCGGCCAGCTACTACCAGCGCGCGCGTACCTGCGATGCGGCCACCGCCAAGCGCCTGCGCGAAGACCCCTATGCGAAGTGGAGCAAGCTGGACACCACTCCGGACTGCGTGGACGGCGGCTTCGGCACCTCGTTCGTCAACGCGCAGAACCCACCGAAGTACTCGATTCACAGCACGCTGGGCTTCCGCCTGTTCGACAAGCGACTGGATACCGGCATCCGCCGCACCTACAACAGCGGCCCCACCCACGAACTGGACAAGCCCTGGAACACCACCGGCTCGACCGGCCTGCAGAACATCTACCTGCCGACCGCGATCTATGACTTCTATGCGCGCTGGCAGTTCACCCCGAAGGCCGAGCTGGAACTGGTGGTCAGCAACCTGCGCAACACCTACTACATGGACACGCTGGCGATGAGCCTGATGCCGGGCCCGGGGCGCACCACGCGACTGAACTTCACCGCACGCTTCTGAGTGCTTCAGAAACAGCAACGCCCCGGGGAGATCATCCCCGGGGCGCTTGCTTGCGGCCGCTCACGCTCTGGAAGGGGCCAACCGTGGTTCTGGTAGGCGCCAACCTTGGTTGGCGCAACGATGCATCACTTCGCTGTACTCAGCAGCAGCACTGCAATAGTGACCAGCGCAATGCCGACCCAGCCGATCGGACGCAGGCGGTTGCCGAACAACAGGCGGCCGCAGGTAGCGGTACCGATCACGCCGATCGCACCCCACATCGCATAGGCGGTGGCCAGATCCATGTAACGCACGGCCTGGCCCAGCAGGGCAAAGGCGATCCAGACCATGACGATCGCAGCTACGCCCCAGCGCCAGCGGCGGAAGCCTTCCGACTTGGCCACCATCATGTTGGCGGCGACGTCGATCAAGGCCGAACAGATCACGAAAAACAACGCCAAGGTATTCATCAGTGCGCCTCCCCGAGGGTGACGCAGACGATGCCGACCACTGCCAGCACCAGGCCGGCCAGCTGCTGCAGCGACAGGCTTTCACCGAAGACGGTGAGGCCGACCACAGTGAGCAGGGTCAGGCCGAGGCCTTCCCACACTGCGTAGGCCACGCCCACGGCGATGCGGCGCACCGACTGCGCCAGGAAGAAGTAGGACAGCGCCAGCGCGCCAGCCATGATCAGGTAACCGGTCCAGCCGCCATCGCGGGCGGCATGGGCCATGAACGAGGTGCCGACCACTTCGGCGACGATCGCCACGGTCAGGCAGGCCCAGGCGACCAGCGCGCCACGGGCGGGAACAGTACGGGACATGTGAAGCTCCTTGCAGGGCGGGGACCACGCCGCCTCATCAATGGATCCACGCCGAGCGTGGAGGGTCCGGAACGCCCCGCAGACGGGGGCGACGGAAGCCAGTATCATCGCCTTTTACGGTGGTATCAAAATAGATTCCATCGACAGGAGCGATGGATCAATGCCCTACTCCCCTGAATCCCTGCAGGCCTTCGTGGAAGCCGCGGCGCTGGGCTCGTTCTCGGCGGCGGCGCGACGCCTGCGCAAGACCCAATCGACGGTCAGCACCGCCATCGCCCACCTGGAAGCCGACCTGGGCGTGAGCCTGTTCGACCGCAGCGGGCGCTACCCGCAGCTGACCGAGGCCGGGCGCCAGGTACTTGGACACGCGCAGGAAATCCTCGCGGCCGATGCCCGCCTGCAGCAGTTGAGCGTGCGCCTGGCCGCACCGGTCGAGCCGCGCTTGACCGTGGCATTCTCCGACGTCTACCAACTGGACCCGGAACAACGGGTGCTGCAACGCTTCGCCGAGGCGTTCCCGGAGATCGAGCTGGAATGGCTGGATGCCGAGGGCGAGGACGTACTGGAACTGGTGAGCAACGAACGCGCCGCGCTGGGTCTGCTGCCACGGCAGGAGCACTATCCGGACGGACTGGTGGCACGTCCGCTGGCGCACCACAGCGAACTGTCGGTGTATGTGGCGCGCGAGCATCCGCTGGCCAGCGCTGGCCGTCGCGCCGCCGCACAGCTGGCGCGGCATAGACAGGTGCGCTTGAGCGCGGAAGTCGATCAATCCCGCGTGGTCACCGGCCTGGCCTGGACCGCAACCGATTACCTGATGGTGATGGAGATGGCCGAGGACGGCCTCGGCTGGGCCGAACTACCGCGCGCACTGGTACAGCGCTACGACCGCGGGCGGCTGGTGGAACTGGTACTGCCCGGCTGGCCGCGGCGCATCCACAGCGACCTGCTGTGGCGCCGCGACGCGCCGCCAGGCCCAGCTGCACTATGGTGGGCCGACGCGCTGGGGTGAAAAGGGGACGGAGGGGATTAAGTCGTTTGTGGCACAAACGACTTAATCCCCTCCGTCCCCTTTTTCGATTGCCGGCCAGCGGCCGGCACTACCGGTCAACGATGGGCGAGCGCGTAATCCAGCGCCGAGCACACTGCGGCCACCTGCGCGTCGTTGCACTGCTGCGGGGTCGCGCGCGGGCTGTCCGGGTAGACCTCGGTGGTGGTGGTGTACTTCGCCCCGGTAATGCCGGCGCACAGGCCCAGCTTCACCAGCGGGTACTCGATCACGCCATGGGCCACCACCGGCGAACCGATGATCTCGCCCTTCTCGTCGGCTGGCGCGATGTGGGTGACCTTCTCCACCGCGGCGATCACCGCCTGCTGGAACGCCGCCTGCGGGTTCTCGCTGTCGTCCACCAGGTAGAAGCCATCGGGAATCAAGCCCGGCTCGAACGGCTTGCCGTCACGCGCGGCCAGCGCCGGGCGGAACTCGCTCTCGTCGCTGTCGGTGGTCTCGTGCAGGTCAATGTGCAGCACGAACTGGTCCTTGATCGGTGCAACCAGCTCGATCAGCGCGGTCGACTCACGGGCCGGGCCATCGGCGCGGAAGTTGCGGTTCGGGTCGATCGCATCGAAGTTCCAGCGGTTGATGCGCTCGAAGCCCCACGGATTCACGCACGGCGTCACCAGCAGGTTGGCCTTGCCGGCATAGTCGGCGGCGTGCTTTTCGAGGAACTCCAGCGCGCCCATCACGCCGCTGGTCTCATAGCCGTGCACGCCACCGGTGACCAGGGCAGCCGGCAGCGCCGGGTTCCAGTCGCGGCTGCGCAGGGCGAACAAGGTGTAGGTCTCGCCCGCGTAGTCGAGCTGGCCGTAGGCCACCTTGTCAAAGCGCGAAGCCAACGCCTCGATGCGCGGCAGCACCTCCTCGTCGTAGCGACGCAGGCGCTGCTGGCGGCCACGCCACGCCTCCCGTTCCGCCGCTCCCCACGGCTGGCCAGGGGTTCCGACGGGGTAGAAAGCGGCTTGGGACATGGCAGATCTCAGCGAGTCAGGAAGCAATCACCCACTTTACCATCGGCCCGTCAGCATGAACCGGAGGCGCATTCCATTGGCGAATGGAATCAGCAATAATTCTCATTTACGACCTTCCACAACCCGCACCGATGCCCACCAACGTCCCGCAAACGGCCCGCCTGCCACTGGCTGCCGCCCTCGCCCTGTGTCTGCTCCCGGCCACCCGCGCCTTCGCCCAGGATGGTGCCACCACGCTGGACAGCATCCAGGTCTCCGGCAGCTGGCTGGGCACCGGCCTGCATGACAGCGTGAAGAGCTTCGCTGGCGCGCGCACCGTGGTGGACCGCCAGCGCATCGAAGCCAGCGGCGCGGCCAGCATCGGCGATGCCATGCGCCGCATCCCCGGCGTGCAGGTCACCGACAACTCCGGCACCGCCGGCAGTTCGGTCTCGCTGAACATCGGCGTGCGCGGCCTGACCGGGCGCTACTCGCCGCGCTCGACCGTGCTGCTCGATGGCGTGCCGCTGGCAGTGGCGCCGTATGGCCAGCCGCAGCTGTCGTTCGCGCCGACCAGCCTGTCCAACATCGAATCGATCGACGTGGTACGCGGCGGCGGCGCGGTGCGCTACGGCCCACAGAACGTGGGCGGCATCATCAACTTCAGCACCCGCGCCATTCCCACCGAGGCCGGCCTGCACGGCGAAGCCGGTGTACGCTACACCGCCTACGACCATGGCGGCGGTGACAGCACCCAGTACAACGCCTTCCTCGGCAGCACCGGCGACAACGGCCTGGGCGCGGCCCTGCTTTATTCCGGCCAGGATGGCCGCGGCTGGCGCCAGGGCAGCGATGACCGTTTCAACGACCTCGCGCTGAAGTTCGCCTACGCCATCGACGAACAGCAGGAACTGCGCGCCAAGCTCTCCTACTACGATGTGCGCTCGCTGACCCCGGGTGGCCTGACCCGCGCCCAGTACGAAGCCGACCCGTTCCAGAACACGCGCCCCACCGATTTCTGGAAAGGCCACCGCACCGGCATCGACCTGGGCTACACCAATACGCTCTCGGCCAACAGCGAGTTCGAGGTACTGGCCTATTACAACGAAAGCAGCCGTGCCAGCTCGCTGATCAACGCCGCCAATACCCAGCTGACCGTGCAGCCGCGCGACTACCGTGTGCTCGGCATCGAGCCGCGCTACACCCAGCGCCTGCACTGGGGCGCCAGCGTGCACGACATCACCGCCGGTTACCGATTCCTGCGCGAGCGTGGCAACGACCGCAGCTACACAGTCACCCGCCGCACCGGCGCGGCCAGTGCCACCACCCGCTTCGACAACGCCACCGACGCACACGCCTTCTACATCGACGACCGCATCGCGATCGGCCAGTGGCGGATCACCCCGGGCGTGCGCATGGAGTGGATCGACATGGACCGCCGCCAGGCCGGGGGCGCGGCGACCTTCAGCAGCCGCAACGACAAGGCCCTGCCCTCGCTCAACGTCGCCTATCTGCTGACCCCGCAGCTGACCGTGTTCGGCAACTACACCACCTCGTTCGGGCCGGTGCAGAACATCCAGCTGAACTCACAGACCGCCAGCAACCCGCTGAACCCGGAAATCGCCAAGACCACCGAACTCGGTGCGCGCTGGCAGGACGGTGCACTGCGCGCGGAAGTGACCGTGTTCAAGATGCGCTTCGACAACCAGATCCTGCAGGTGCCGGGCATCACCCCGCCAACCTTCCAGAACATCGGCGCCACCGACCACAAGGGCGTGGAAAGCGCGCTGGAGTACCACTTCGCCGAGGGCAGTGCGCTGGCCGGGCTGGAGCTGTACGCCAACTACACCTGGACCAAGGCGATCCAGCAGTCCGGTGACAACCGCGGCCTGGACGTGCCGTTCTACTCGCGCGACACCGACAGCGTCGGCGCCCGCTACGCACTGGCCGGCTGGACCTTCAATGTCTCCAGCACCCACCAGAGCGGCCAGTTCTCCGACGCCGCCAACACCTGGGCCGAGAGCGCCGATGCGCGCGTGGGCCGCGTGCCGGGCGTGCGCCTGTGGAACGCGCAGGTGGCCTGGCAGGTGCCGGGACTGGGTGACAGCGAGATCGCGCTGGGCGTGAACAACCTGGCCGACAAGCGCTGGTACACCCGCAACGTCGATGGCAACGCCGGCCGCATGGTGGCCGCGCCACGCACCTTCTACCTGCAGGGCCGCTACCGCTTCTGAGCCGGTAACCGCCCGATGCAGTGACGGCGGCGATCACGGTGGCGGCGTATCATGCCGCCACCATGTCACTGCCTGTTTCGCCATCGCGCCTGCATGCGGCCTTCCAGGGCCTGCGCCTGCGCCTGCGCGGCAGTGACCTGTGGTTCATTGCGCTTGCCCTGCTGGTCGGCCTGATCGCCGGCTACCTGACCCTGCTGCAGTCCGGCATCGCACGCTCGCTGCAGGGCACCCTGTACGGGCTGGACGAAGGCATGCGCCTGAGCTCCCTGCCCTCGCTGACCTGGACCGCGCTGCTGGTGCTGCCGCTCGGTGGCCTGCTGGTCGGGCTGGTCAGCCTGGCTGCCACCCGGCTCAAGCGGCCCCTGCTGGATGCGGTGGAAGCCAACGCCCTGCATGGCGGCCGCATGTCGATGCGCGACAACCTGATCGTGCTGACCCAGACCCTGCTGTCCAACGGCTGTGGCGCCTCGGTAGGACTGGAAGCGTCGTACACGCAGATGGGCGCGGGCAGCGGCTCGCAGCTGGGCCGGGTGATGCGCCTGCGCCGCAACGACGTGCGCATCCTGGTCGGCGCCGGTGCCGCCGGTGCCATCGCCGCCGCCTTCGGTGCACCCTTGGCCGGTGCGTTCTACGCCTTCGAGATCGTCATCGGCGCCTATACCCCGGCCGCACTCGCCCCGGTCGCGGTCGCCGCACTGGCCGGCGCGTTCGTGGCCGACCAGGCCGGCATCGAGGCCTACCTGCTGCCGGCGGCCTCGACGATTGATGTCCGCGCCGCCGACTACGCCATCTACGGTCTGCTGGGGTGCTGCTGCGCGATGGTCGGCATCGCGGTGATGCGGTTGATCGCCTCGATCGAAGGCACGGTCAAGCGCAGCCCGTTGCCACTGTGGGGCCGGCCGGTGGTGGGCGGCCTGCTGCTGATTCCGCTGGCACTGGCCAGCCCACAGGTGCTGTCGTCCGGCCATGGCGCGCTGCACCTGGACCTGACCACGCATCTGCCGCTGATCTGGATCGGCGGCCTGCTGACCCTGAAGTGCCTGGCCTCGGGCATCTCGCTGGGCTTCGGCTTCCGCGGTGGCCTGTTCTTCGCCTCGTTGTTCATGGGCACCCTGGTCGGTGCCCTGTTCGCCGGCCTGCTCGCCATGGCCACCGGCGTGCCGGTGATCGACGCCACCTCGGCCGCGCTGGCCGGCATGGCCGCACTGGCCGCTGCGGTGGTCGGCGCACCGATGACCATGGCCATGCTGGTACTGGAAGGCACCCACGACTTCCTGCTGACCAGCGTGGTGATGAGCGCGGTGCTGGTCTCCAGCACGCTGGTGCGGCAGTGGTTCGGCTATTCGTTCTCGACCTGGCGCATGCACCTGCGCGGCGAGACCATCAAGAGCGCGCGCGACGTGGGCTGGGTACAGAACCTCAACGCCGGCCGGCTGATGCGCAAGGGCGTGGCCACCGCGCCGGCCGACCTCGACGCCTCCGCCTTCCGCCAGCGCTTCCCACTGGGCTCGGGCAGCCGCGTGATCCTGATCGACAGCGAAGGCCATTACGCCGGCATCGTGCAGATTCCGCACGTCTACGGCGACGGCGTGAAGCCCGAAACCACGATCGGCGAACTGGCGGAAAACCGCGACGTGTCACTGCTGCCAAGCGCGGACGTGGTCACCGTAATGCAGCGCTTCGACCACACCCAGGCCGACGAACTGGCCGTGGTCGCCGCCGACGGCCAGGTGCTGGGCGTGGTCTCCGAAGCCTTCGTGCGCAAGCGCTACGCCGAGGAACTGGACAAGCGCCAGCGCGAACTGATGGGCGAGCGGGTCGAGGACACCGACTGACCCCGCAAAAAGGGGACGGAGGGGATTAAGTCGTTTCTGGCCGCCTCGAAATCCACGCATGGCGTGGATCTACTGTCACCTCGACCGGGTAGACTCCGGCCATGCGCTTCATTGAAACCTTCCAGGCCGGTCCCTTCGCCGACACCGTGGTCAGCCTGCTGGCCGCCTTCGTGCTGGGCACGCTGATCGGCGCCGAGCGCCAGTACCGGCAACGCACCGCCGGCCTGCGCACCAACGTGCTGGTGGCGGTCGGCGCCGCTGCCTTCGTCGACCTGGGCATGCGCATCGCCGGCAGCGCCGAGGCGGTGCGGGTGATCTCCTACGTGGTCTCCGGCGTCGGCTTCCTCGGCGCCGGCGTGATCATGAAGGAAGGCATGAACGTGCGCGGCCTCAACACCGCCGCCACCCTGTGGTGCTCGGCGGCGGTCGGCAGCTGTACCGGCGCGGACATGCTGGCCGAAGGCGTGCTGCTGACGGTCTTGATCATCGCCGGCAACACCCTGCTGCGGCCGCTGGTGAATGCGATCAACCGCATCCCGATCAACGAGACGGCCACCGAGGCGACCTACGAGGTGCGCCTGAGTGTGGATGCCGAAGCGGTGCCACGTGTACGCGAACGCCTGGTCGATGCGCTGGAGGCGGCGCAATATCCGGTCGGTGATGTGCAGGTGGTCGAGCATGCCGATGCACCCACCGATGTGATCGCGGTGCTGGTCAGTACCGCCGTCAGTGCCGATGAGCTGGACGTGGTGCTGGCACGGATGGAGCACGTGCCGGGCGTGCTGCATGCCACCTGGGAAGTCAGTACCCGCGATTGACGGGGCTGCGCGGGTTCACCCACCCGCCAGGCGCTGCTGGGCCCGCAGCAACTTACGGAACGAACCGCACTGGCGCGCATCCTGCGCTTCCGGGCAGGCCGCCGCGCGTTGTAGATGGCGGCGCACCCGCTGCAGCTGGGTGATCTGCTGCTGCAGCACATCGGCCTGTGCCAGCAGGGCTTCGCGATCCAGCGTAATGCATCCGCGCTGAGGCGGCAGCGACAACCCGATCTGCTGCAGCGACAACCCAGCCGACTGGCCAAGGCCGATCAACGCCAGGCGCTCCAGCACCTGCTCGTCGTACTGCCGGCGCAGGCCGCGACGGCCCAGCGACTGCAACAACCCGAGCTGCTCGTAGTAACGCAGGGTCGAGGCCGGCACGCCGCTGCGCTTCACCACCTCGCCGATATCCAGTTCACGCATGGGCTTGACCTCAAGTCGCCTTCAAGCATCAACCTATGGGCAACTTCCCGGCAGGACAAGGCCATGGCCAGTACATCCCCCGTTGATCAGAATGCGCTCTGGAATGGCCCTGGCGGCCAGATCTGGGTCGCCCAGCAGGCCATCCTCGACGGCCTGTTCCAGCCCATGGCCGACCTGCTGGTGGCCGAGCTTCCGCAAACCGTCACGCAACTGCTCGATATCGGCTGTGGCACCGGCGCCAGCCTGCTGGCATCAGCCGCCGCTCGCCCGGCGACACACAGCACCGGCCTGGACATCTCCGCGCCGATGCTGGCACTGGCCCGCCAGCGCGCCGAGGCGGCCGGACTGGACGCGGACTTCATCGTGGCCGATGCGCAGCAGCATCCGCTGCCCTCCGCGCACTTCGACTGGATCCAGTCGCGGCTGGGTGTGATGTTCTTCGAAGATACCGAGGCCGCCTTCGCCAACCTGCATCGTGCTGCAACGCCAGGCGCTGGGCTGCGTTTCATCGCCTGGCGCAGTGCCGACGAGAACCCGTTCATGACCACGGCCGAACGCGCGATCGGCGATGCACTTGAGCTTCCGCCGCGGGTGCCAGGAGCACCCGGCCAGTTCGCCTTTGCCGATGGCCAGCGCGTGCAGCGTCTGTTGCAGGCCGCCGGCTGGAAGGATGTGGAGTTGGTCGCGGTAGACCTGCCCTGCTCGATCGCCCGCGATGAACTGCCGACCTATGTCGGCCAGCTGGGCCCGTTGGGCTTGGCGCTGCGGAACCTGCCCGAAGACCGCGCCGACGCACTTCGAAACAAGGCGCTGGCCGCGTTCGCGCCCTTCATCGAAGGCGACCGTGTGCGCGTCGATGCCGCCTGTTGGCTGGTCCGCGCCCGCGCCTGATACAAAAAAGGGGACGGAGGGGATTAAGTCGTTTCCGGCACAGCCGGGGCAAGAACGACTTAATCCCCTCCGTCCCCTTTTTCCTACTACAGCGCCTCGCCGGCGTCCGCCAGGCGCGATTCAATCAGCGCATACCACTGCTGCAGCACGTCGATCAGCATGTCCAGCTCGGCGTCGGTGCGCTGCGCGCGCCCACTGCGCAGGCAGGCCTGGGCTTCCTGCAGCTGGGCCAGGAAGCCGGCCACGGTGTCTGCCTGCAGGATCAATCCCGGCAGTCGCCGCCCGGGAATGCGCACCACCGCATGATTGCCGAGCTGGCCGTACACACTCAGTGTGGTTTCCGTCTTCATGGAAAGAGGCAGGAATTGGGCGTTCATCGCGTGCACCATGGAAAACCTGAGCCGCCGGCAGGCGTGGACAACGGGGGAGACGTGGCCACGTCCTGCCGGCGGTCAGGGGGGACTCGGGATGCCGGGGACTTGCCCCGGCGCAGGATTCTCAGCGTGGCTGCGCCACACCCGCGATCTGCACGCGCCGGTTCGGCGCCAGGCAGGCGATCAGCTCGCGACGGTTGCGCTGCTCGCACTGCACGATCGGCTCGGCCGCGCCGCGTCCTTCGGCACTGATGCTGGCTGCAGGCACGCCGCCCTGCACCAGCGCGCTGCGCACGGCCTCGGCACGTCGCTGCGACAGGGCCTGGTTGTAACTGGCACTGCCGATACGGTCGGTATACCCGGTCACCCGGATTGACTGCACCTGACTGGCCTCGCGCACCTGCGCCAGTACGCCCTGCACGGCCTGCTGGCCTTCGGCACTGAGCACCGCGCTGTCGAAACCGAACAGCGCATCGGCGGACAGGCGCAACGGCTGCTCCGGCAACGGCGCCGGTGCAGGCGGGGCCGGCGGCCGCGGCGGGTCCAGCACCGCCGCACATGATTCAGGCTTCCAGTAGCCGCCCTGGGCAATGCCCTTGCTGTCGAAGCGGACCTGGAACTGGCAGGTGAAGTATTCGGCCCCCTGTGCGGTGCGGAAGTTGAACAGGTAGTTCCACTCGCGCACGCCCCACATGCCCTCGTTGAAATGCGGCGTGCCCAGCAGCGTATACAGCTGGCGCTTGCTCATGCCCGGCGCGAAGCGGCGCAGGTCGGCGACGTCGGGATAGATGCCTTCCTTCAACGAGGCCTTCGAGGCCTCCGGGAACTGCACGGCGGTGGTTTCGGCAGGACCTTCGGCGGCCGGCGCATGGCTGCGGCAGGCGGCCAGCAGGCCCATTCCCAGGACCAGGCCCAGCACTGCGGCCATCTGGCCGGTGCGGGCGATGCGATGCTGTTTCATGTCATTCCCCCTTTGGACGTTTCCGCGATGCCGGGCCGCGCGTGCGGCCCGGCGGCGGGGATCACCACTGGATGCCGGCACCGACGGCCACACCGGCCTCGCCACGGCTGTTGGTGGAGCCGCTGAACTTGTAGATCCAGCGCCCTCCTTCGGAGACACCGGAGATGCCGACCGCAACGCCGGATTCGCCGTTGTAGCTGCCGGCGGCGACCGAGGCCATGCTGCGGCCCGCTTCGCTGGGCTGCGGCAGTGCTGCGGTGGCCATTGCCGAGGCGATACCGGCCGAGGCGCGGTTGTCGGTCTTGCGCAGGTCGCGCTCGAAGCCACCCATGCGCTCGTCGGTGTAGGCCTTCGACCAGTCCAGGGTCTGCGCCATGCCCGACTTCAGCTGGTCGACGTTGACTGCGTCGGTACCGGCGGTGCCGGCGGCGACGTTACGCACCGTGGTCGGGCCGCTGTTGGTGCTGCCCAGCGTGACACTGTTGTAGTTGGTCGCGCCGTTCACCGTGGTGTCGTAACGGATCGTGCCCTGCTGCGAGGCCTGCAGCTGGCGTACGTTGACCGCGTCGGTCGCCTGCGAACCGTCGGCCACGTTGACCACCTGGCGTTCGGCACCGGCGGCACCCACTGAGACCGTGTTGGCCCGGTTCGCCACCGAACCCGCACCCAGCGCCACCGAGTTGTCGGCCTGCGCCTGCGAGCCATTGCCCAGCGCGGTCGAGTTGGCACCGGCGGCGGTGGAGCCAGCGCCACCTGCGGCCGAATTGGCACCGCTGGCGGACGGATCGGCCAGGTTGTTGGTGTTGTTGGCGCGGAAGCTGCCGGCCACGTTGGTGATGTTCTGGATCTTCTGGTCGGTGTACTTCTTCGATTCGTCGATGGCGTAGTTCACGCCGTTCTTCAGCTGGCCGACATTGGTTGCGTCGTACGTATCGGAACCGTCGGCGACATGGGTGATCTTGCGCTCGCTTCCGGTGCTGCCGACCGAAACCTCACCGGCCGAGTTGCTGGCGCCGGTCTGGCCATAGGCGCCGGTGTAGCCGCTCTGCGCACCGACGCTGGCCACCGACCCGGCACCCAGGGCGACGCTGTTGCCGGCACTGGCGCTGGCACCGTTGCCGACCGCCACGCTGTTGGCACCGGCCGCACTGGCCTGCGGGCCGACCGCCACCGCTTCCGCGCCGGCAGCCGTTGCAGGCGCTGCGGTCGAGTTCACTGCCAGGTAGGCACTGCCACCGCTGCTGTTGGTGATGCGTTGGTTGAGGACCTTCAGCGAGCCGTCCACCGCAGTGAAGGCGGCGGTGACATTGTTGTAGTCGCCGCTGGTAAAGGTGCCGTCGGTGGCGATGCTGGAGATGCTGAACTTCGGCGCGGTCCACAGGTTGGTGGTGCCGTTGTACGCGGTGGTGCCACCGAAGTAGTTGGCGATGGTGCTGTTCGTGCTGAACAGCTGGTCGCCGGTGATGGCATCACTGCTGCCGGCCAGGATGCTGCCGGCGGCGACGTTGGTGATCTTCACCGCGGCGGTGCCGGTACCCGTCAGCGTCACGCTGTTGAGCACGTTGCCACTGCCATCGACGTCGTACTTCACGGCCAGCTTGTCGATCTCATCGGTCTGGTCGGCGACGTTGGCCAGCGAGTTGCTGACCGCGTCGAAGGCGGTGCCGACATCGTTGTAGCTGCCCTTGGTCACGGTGCCGTTGGCGGCGACGTTGTTGATCGAGTAGGTCGGTGCGGTCAGCACGCCGCTGGCGTTGACCGCTGCGCCACCACCGAGGTGGGTGGCCACGGCCTGGTTGGCCGCAAACAGCTGGGCACCGTTGATGGCCTCGCTGCTGGTGGCACTGACCTGGCCCGGGCCGAGATTACGCAGCGTGGTTGCGGTGCCGCTCTGGCCGAGCGTGGCACTGGCGTAGTTGACGCTGCCGTCGCCATTGAGGTCATAGCGCAGTGCCCCCTGTTCCGACGCCTGCAGCTGGCCGACATTGACCGCATCGGTCGCTGCGGTACCCGCAGCCAGGTTGGTGACCTGACGCTCAGCACCGGCGGCACCGATGGACACGCTGTTGGCACGGTCAGCCAGGCTGCCGGCACCCACCGCGATGCTGTTGGCGGCGGTGGCGCGGGCGTTGGTACCGACCGCGATCGAGTCGGCGCCGCTGGCCAGTGCCTCGGTACCGGTCGAGTTCACCCGCAGGTACTTGGTGCCACCGTTGCGGATGTCGGTGATCTGCGTGTTGAGGTTGACCAGCGAACCATCGACCGCGGCGAAGGCATCGGTGGCGTTCTCATACAGACCCTTGGCGATCGCACCGCCGGTGGAGATGGTGCTGATCTCGAACAGTGGTGCGGTGAATGCACCGCTGGCCGGATCGAAGGCTGCGCGACCGCCGAAGAAGCTGGCGATGGCCGCATTGGTCGCCGCCAACTGGCCGCCATTGACCGCTTCCAGGCTGCCTGCGGTGACCGCACCGCCGGCCAGGTTGCCGATGGTGGTAGTGCCGGTGCCCGCACCGAGCGTGACGCGGCGATAGTTCGGATTGCCGGCACCGTCCAGATCGTAGGTCACCGCAGCGGCCGCCACATCATCGATCAGGCTGATGGCACCCTTCAGCTGGGCCACGTTGACCGCATCGGTATTGACACTACCGGCGGCCACGTTGGTGATCTGGCGCTCACCGCCACCGGCGGTACCCACCGACACTTCACCGGCCGAGACCTGCGGCGCAGTGAGGCCATAGGCGCTGTAGCTGGCCTGGGCACCACGCAGCGCGGCCGAGCGGTAGCCCAGTGCAACCGAATTGGCCTGGTTCGAGGTGGCCTCGGCACCGAGCAGGGTCTGCCCGTTGGCCGTGCCCACCGCGCTGTCGCCGACGATCACCGAATGGCCCATGCGTGCGGCGTAGTCCGCGGTCGGCACGCCGGTCGGGTTGCTCGGGTCATTGGTACCTGCACCCGGGAAGGCCACGTTGGCATCGACCTTCGGCAGCTCGTGGCGGGCATTGGCACCGATCACCACTTCCTTCGAACCGTTGGCAAAGGCGCCGTCACCCATCAGCACCTGGTAGTCCTGCGCCGCATTGACTGCCCAGCAGGAGATGTCGGCGAGGACAATATCCAGGCACTTGGCCGCCCATGCCGGCGAATCCTTCGGCAGCAGCAGCCCGAGCAGGCCGCCCGGATTGCCGTTGTTGATGTTGTAGATGTAGCTGTCGGAGGTGACACCACCGATCAGGGTCAGGTGCGAGCTACCGCCGGTGACGGCGCCACCCAGGCCGTTGAGAGTGCTGCCGACCGGCGACAGGTTGACCACGGGCAGGCCCAGCACATTGACCGTCGAGTAGGTCTGCATCACGTTGGCATTGCTGAGCTTGAGGTTGCCGTTGCTCAGGTAGCCGTTGCCGCCAAACAGGCTGGTGGTGGTCGGGCCAATCAGCTGCCCGACGTTGCCAACCAGGCCGCCGGTGCCGATGATCAGGCCCGCGTTCGGATCGGCCGGAGCCGGCGCCTTCGGGCTGGTCGGCGGAATCGCCGAGGGCTTGGTCAGGCCGAGGCCGCTCAGCGTGCCACCGACCAGGCCACCCACGGCACTGCCGAGATTGCCGATGGTGCCATTGAGGTTGCCGTTGAGCAGGTTACCGACGGCGCCGCCGACATTGCCGAGCGTATCGCCCAGCAGGCCACCGAGGCCGCCGGTGCTGCCACCTGTAGCGCCATTGAGTACACCGCCGACGGTGCTGCCCACTGCACCCACTGTATTGTTGAGCGTGCCGCCCACGGCGCCACCCACTGCACCCACCGTGCCAACCGCACCATTGAGTGCGCCGCCGACGGTGCTGCCGACCGAACCGACCGTGCCGTTGAGCGCACCACCGACGGTTCCGCCGACTGCACCCACCGTGCCAGCCGCACCATTGAGTGCCCCGCCGACGGTGCTGCCGGCCGAACCGACCGTGCCGTTGAGCGCACCACCCACAGTTCCGCCGACTGCACCAACCGTGCCAACCGCACCGTTGAGTGCCCCGCCGACGGCGCTGCCGACCGAGCCGACCGTGCCGTTGAGTGCACCACCCACAGTGCCGCCGACTGCACCAACCGTGCCAACGGCGCCATTGAGCGTGCTGCCCACTGCTCCGCCCACCGCACCAACCGTGTTGCCGACGGTGCCATCAAGCACGCCACCCACGGCGCCACCTGCCGCGCCGACAACGCCGCCCACCAGGCCACCCACGCCCAGTGCGTTGTTCTGCGCTGCCACAGTCGCTTGGCCGGCCAGCTTCAGATTGCGGTCGGCCACGACTTCCTGGCCATCGGGCGCCTGCACGCGCACTTTGCCGGCAACACCGGTATCGAAAGCTGCGGTGATCGCACGATCATGGGTCTCGCCCGGCAGCTCCTCCTTTGCCGGCAACGTGACCGCCGCCGTCGCCTTGACCTGCCCCTGACCATCGATCTGGTGGCCCGCCAGCTTCAGCTGCGAATCCACCTTGCCGTCAACGGACGCCTTGAGGCCGGACAGCGAGCCAGCGGATGCGCCAGCAACAGCGGCGGCCGCCTTGGCACCGGTATCGATCGAGGCCGCCTGGGCACCGGCGATGCCAACCCTGGCCTTCGCCTGCGCATCCGCAGCCACACCGAGCGGCGCATGCGCGGACGGCGCAACGTTGGCCGCCAGTGAGGCATCAATCTTCGCCACATTGGACGCTGCGTGCCCCAGCCCGACATTGGCGCGAACATCGGCGGCCAGTGCAGGAACCGCGACCTGCTTCGGCGCGGCGTTCGCCGCCAGCTTCACCTGTACGGTAGCCGGCAGCACGTCGCGCACGATCGGCAGCGAGGTCGTACTCAGCTGCAGGCCCACACGCGCGTCTGCGCTGATCGCCGGACTGCTCTGCGCCTGGCGCGATGCCGCGGCCAGCGCGACTTCTGCGTCGACCTTGACCGGCATCGGCTGCGCGTACTTCGCGGCCAGTGCCTGCAGATCACGCAGCGACTGATTGGATTCGGATGCTCCTGCATGCCCGCTGGCCAGCGCACACAGCAGGGCCAGGGCCAGTGCGGTCGGCATCAGCAGGACACTGCGCGGATCGCGGGCGGCGCTGCCGCCGCTATCGCCGGTGGCCAGTTCCGAGGCCACAACCAGAGCATTGAGCTGGCGGTTCCATACACGCCGGTAGATGCGGTTCATGAGCATTTCCCCCGTAGGCGAACAACTGGAATGTCAGTGGACTTGCCGTTAGGCAGGTGACTGACATTTCAGCGTTTGCAACGGCGGCTGCGCACTTCATTCCGGCACGGCAATCGCGCATTCCGGCAAATCCACGGTCGGAATCGGCAGCCGGTTATGCAGAAGCGGCAACCATATCGGCAAGCGGATATGCAATTCCGGCAGGAACCGCCGGGAAACCCTTATGGGGCCTGGATCAGGCGGGCTGGCCGATCTGCGCGGGTGCGCGCATCAGCGTGTCACGCGGCAGTTCACCAAAGACCTTGCGGTAGTTGTCGGCGAAACGCGACAGGTCCCACAGGCCACAACTGAGGGCGATGGCCTTGACCGAACGGCGGCTGGAATCGGCCATCGACAGGCTGCGGCAGGCTGCGCACAGGCGCAGCATCGACAGGTAACGATTGGGCGACGTACCGAACAGGTCCTCGAACGCGTAGCGCAGCCCACGCTCACTGACACCGGCAGCGTCGCAGATCTCATTCATGTAGATATTGCGGCGCAGGTTGAGGCGCATGAAGTTTTCCGCCCGCTGTGCGATCAGATAATGCGTGCGCCGCGCACGGCTGCAACCCGGGCGTTCGGCGGAACCCGCACCCAGCAGTGCCTGCACGTGTTCGTGCAGCAGCCGCTCGGTTTCTTCCGGCTGCAGGCCCGTGCCCTGGCCCAGCTGCAGGTGCAGCTGCTGGTAATGCTGTGCCAGCGGGGCGGCCTCGCTGGCGAGATTGAACAGTGAAAGCGCCTGTCCGGCCGGCGGCGTGCTGCGTAGGCTCAATTCGGTCAGCTTGCGTTGCACCCGTGCCACCGGCACCAGCATCAGGGTCATGTGCGTGCCCGGGCTCAGGGTGAACTCGCTGATGCCCTCGGGCATCACGGTCAGCGCCATCCCAGGGGCAAGCGGTACGCCATGGCACCAGCTCAGGGTTTCATCGGTCGCATGCAGATACCCCAGCATCGCCCAGTCCGGGGGCAGCATGAAACGTCCACGGCAATGGAATCCACAGCTGATGCTGCAGAACAACGCCTCCTCGTGCACGCGTGACGCGAAGGCCGCCCGCGGCCCATTGCCATCGAGCAGAAGCAGTTCGACATCACAAACACGAAGCACGCCGCTCAGCGTCGCCAGGTCGATCGACCGCAGGCCGCTGTCGTCGCTGTCTCCTACCCCACCATCGACCATGACAGTGTCGTCCCCCCGATTATCCGCCGTGCGATGCGGCCCCCACTGCCTGACAGGGCGCGCACCTCTCATGGAATCTCTTCCATCACCGGGATGCGCGCCGCCAAGGTGCGCACCCCAAAAGAAACGCGAGTACTTGAATGCGAGTATGCCCGATAATTCAACGGGGTAAACATCTGCACCGCGTTGAACAAGATGGATACAGAGGTGAAAATCAGATTGTCGCGTTTGGCACAGTTTTCGCATGCGACCTGAAGCCTGCCTCACATTATCTGCACGTCGATGAATCGTTGTGCGGGCGAACGGATTTCCGTCACAGAACCCGGCTTTGAAATTAAGGACCAATGGGATTCTGCCGAATTTGCATATAGGTTCCGGTTGCAGCCGGCCGCCATTCAGGCAAAGTCGATAACACGGTGATCCGGTCTTTGATAATGACCGCACCCGGGGGGACAGCATGACCATGCACGTATCGCTCGACACGTCGACCACCGGCCCCGCGCCGCGCGGTCGCGGTTGCGCGAACGGCGTCCCGCCTGGAAACGATCACCCTGCTTGAGCACAGCGGGTCCATCCCGCCGTGCCTCCTCCGCCAGGACGTGTGGAGGTCCACGGACGATCCCGGCGGAGCCGGGCCACCGCCCAACAGGTGTCCTGTAGCAGACAGGTAGAGGGAGACAAACGTCATGAACGCATCGATCCGCAAGTTCCTGAAGGAAGAAGATGGCGTCACCGCACTCGAGTACGGCCTGCTGGCGGCTGTGATTGCGGGTGT
This sequence comes from Stenotrophomonas sp. 28608_Sma, assembly GCF_056486185.1. NCBI lineage: Bacteria > Pseudomonadati > Pseudomonadota > Gammaproteobacteria > Lysobacterales > Lysobacteraceae > Stenotrophomonas > Stenotrophomonas sp. 28608_Sma. The sequence goes on from NZ_CM151308.1 coordinate 2,862,457, forward strand.
CCTGATCGCACTGGGCAGCACGCAGATCAAGGATTTCTTCGAAACGCTCTTTGAGAATCTCACCAAGCTTGCCGACAAGGCATCGGGCAACACGCCGGCCTGAGCCGCGTCCCAGGCTGATCAGGGACAGCAACTGCTGAGCGTCCACTGACGGACAATGGAGGGTGCGATGACACTGCTGGGATTGCTGGCCATCGGTGTGTGCCTGCGGATCGCGATCAGCGATCTGTACGCCCGTCGGGTGCCCAACGCCTGGCTGCTGTCCGCATGCGCGATCACCGTTGTCGTGCTCATCGCCGGACAGTTCAACGCGCCGCGCCTGCCGTGGGCTTCCCACGTTGCCGGCGCGGCGCTCGGCCTGGTCGCATTGCTGCCTTTCCATGCAGTGCGTTGGATGGGCGCCGGTGATGTCAAGTTCTTTTCGGTACTGGGATTGATGCTGGGCTGGCAGGCACTACTGCCGATCTGGATCGCGGCCAGCCTGGCAGCGGGCGCACATGCCGCACTGGTGCTGGTATCGCGACGGTTGGGTCCAGTACTGCCCATCGGCCTTCAAGCCCATATGCATCGGGCAAGTTCGCAATGGCATTCGCACCCGGCGCTGCGCGGGATGCAGAGCGCCCGCCAGGGACGCCAAGGCATTCCCTACGCCGCCTACCTGGCGGTATCCGCCATCGCCTGGGTCCTGATCAGCACGTACGGAGGTGTGGCATGAACATCCACAACCGACGCCGGCAACGTGGCGCGGCCAGCATCGAGTTCGCGCTGATGTTGATGCTGGGCCTGCTGCCGCTGCTGCTGTTCACGTTCTCCGGCGTAATGATCATGGCGGCCCAGCAGACGTTGGCAACCGCCTCGGCCGAGGGTGCACGTGCATCGCTGCGCTATGGCAGCGCCAACGAACGCCGTACTGCCGCCTGCGTTGCGGCGCGTAGTTCGATGCAGTGGCTGCTGAACTTCTCGGGTCAGCCGGTCGACTGCAGCAATGGCGGAAACAACGCCATTCTGGTCTCCGCGCAGGCCCCCTGCGCCGGACTGGCCAGCGCCCAGTGCATGACCGTGACGGTCAGCTACGACTACGCAAGCCATCCCTTCCTGCCCGGCACCGCCACGCTTTACAAGTGGGTGATGCGGGCTCCCATCCGCAGCGTCGCGGTCGCTCAGCTCGACCTCGGCAGCGGCAACTGACGTTCGGTACAGGAGACGGTTCCATGCTCAAGTTGACCCGCATTGCTGCCGTCGCCCTGATCGGGCTGGCCGTGCTGCTGGCGGTGATCGCCTTGATGATCGGGCGCAAGCCGGCCGCACCGGCCACGGTTGCCCCGATGACGCAGAGCGAAGCCCAGGCGATCACCGTGGTGGAAGCGGTGGCGCGACTGCCGGCCGGCGAACCGATCTCTGCCAACGGACTGCGTCTCGCACAGCGCAGCGCCCCGGTTTCCGGTGCCGCCACCAGCATTTCCGCCGTGGTCGGAAAGGTGCCGGTGCAGGACATCGCCGAAGGCACGGCGATCAGCAGCAACGCACTCGCACAGGGATTCTCGCTGCAGCTGCGCCCCGGGGAACGCGCACTGGCGGTCCCGGTCGACGAGCTGGTGGGGGCCGGCAACCGCATCCTGCCCGGTGATTTCGTCGACGTGTTCCTCAACCTGCGCAATGCCCAATCCACTGCCGGCGGCCCGGCCGACGCAGCACAGACGCGCCTGCTGCTGTCGCGCCTGCGCGTGCTCAGCTATGGCCAGCAGGACATCGCCCCGGCCAACCATGACGCTGTTGCCAGCAACGAGGCCGATGGCCGCAACGATCCACGCGCCGCCGACATCACCGGAAGCAGCAGCACCCAGAGCACGGGCAGCGGGACCGCCCAGCCGGCACGCAGCGCGGTACTGGCGGTGCCGGTGGCCGATGCCAACCGGCTGCTGCTGGGTGCACAGCAGGGCAAGCTGTTCCTCGCCCTGCGCAACCCTGCCGATTCCGGCCAGCCCGATCTGGCGCTGTTCCCGCAGGCACGCGGGGTGATTGATCCACTGCGTGGCCTGGATGCGGAACAGCAGCTTGCGCTGCAGCGGCCAGAGAATCACGCCTTCGCCGGCATCGACGGCGATGCATTGGCCGGCCGCAGCAACGCAACCGCGCGCAGCACCCAGGATGCCCCGGCACGCGTGCCCGCACCACGGCGCAGCGCCCCACGCGCACCGGGCATCGAAATCATCCGAGGTGAGAGCTCCGCCCCCCGTGGTTCCCTTTGACCTGCATCGAGCGCATCCATGACCGAACGTCGCCGCAGTCCACGCCCTTCCCCCCGCCAGCGCTGGCTGGCCCTGCTGCTGGTGCTGCTGGCACCGGCGACAAGCGTGGCCGCCGACGACCTGGTGCTGCAGGCGCGTGAGCAGCGCCCCTGGACCCTGCCGGGTGATCTGGAGCGGGTCGCCATTGCCGATCCGGGCGTGGCCGATATCGTGATGCTGCGCGGCCAGCGCCAGGCCCTGCTGGTCGGCAAGGCGCCGGGCACCACCACGCTCCTGCTCTGGCACCGCAAGCAGACCGAACCACAGCGCCTGCAGGTGCGGGTACAAAGTGCGGTGCAGGGTGCCGCCGACGCCGGCGCGAACGGGTTGGTATTCACCCAGCAGGACAATCAGGGCCTGCTGCAGGGAAGCACCGAGAGCGTGCTGTCACACATGCAGGAGCAGAAGACTGCCGCCATGGCCCTGGGCAAGGATGGCCTGCTTGCCGACGCATCCACGGTGAGCAGCGGCGGCGTGGTCCAGGTCGAGGTCAAGGTGGTCGAGTTCAACAAGACCGCACTGAAGCAGATCGGCATCAGCTTCCAGAACCGCAATGGCAACTTCGCCTACGGCTTCGCCCGCCCGGGCGGCCAGCTGCCGGGCAATACCGGCATCCTGCCCGGCATGAAGGAAGGCAACTCCGGCAACGAAGCCGAATCGCCCATTTCTTCGGCCTTCCGCCTGGTGTTCGGCTCGACCAAGGGCCTGTGGAATGCCGACGTCGACCTGCTGCAGAGCAATGGCATGGCGCGTGTGCTGGCCGAGCCGACACTGGTCGCGCTGTCCGGGCAGAGCGCCAGTTTCCTGGCCGGCGGCGAGCTGCCGATCCTGGAACCGCAGGGACTGGGCACCACCACCATCACCTACAAGCCCTTCGGCATCGGCCTGACCGTGACACCGACGGTACTGGCACCGAACCGCATCGCCCTGAAAGTCGCACCGGAAGCCAGCGACCTGGACTACAGCAACGCCATCGCGCTCAACGGCGTGCAGATTCCCTCCATCACCACCCGCCGCGCCGACACCACGGTCGAACTGGGCGATGGCGAGAGCTTCGTGATCGGTGGCCTGGTCAGTTCCAACGTGGTTTCCAGCGTCGGCAAGATCCCGCTGCTGGGTGACCTGCCGATCATCGGCTCGTTCTTCCGCAACTTCGACTACAAGCGCCAGGACAAGGAACTGGTGATCATCGTCACGCCACGCCTGGTGAAGCCGCTGGCACGCAACACCGAGCTGCCGCTGCCCGGCGACCGCGAGGCCAAGCCGCACATGCCCGAATGGGGCGCCTGGCTGCTGGGTCCTATCAGCCAGGACCCGGTGCCCGGCTTCTCACGCTGATTCCATGATGCCTGCGATACCACGCCCATGCCCTACGCCACTGCCCAGCCGCTGCATCCGCAAGGACCGCCGATGAACCTGGTCCTGTACGGAATGGATCGCGAACTGCTGCCCCGGCTGGCGGCGAAACTGCCGCCAACCACCACCCTGCACTGGCAGGACAGCAGCACGCCGACCTCCGCCCAGGACCTGCAACGCGGGCCGCAGAGCCTTGTCCTGCTCGACTTCCGCCCGGAACATGCGGCCGCCTCCAGCGTGCTGGCGCAGCAACTGCAGCAGACCGAGCCGGATCTGGCATTGGTTGCAGTCGGTGCCACCAGTGCCGGCCAGGTGGAAGGCGTTGTCATCGCATTGCGGGCGGGCCTGCGTGATGTGCTGGACCTGGACAGCGACAACGTCGGCATCGAGGCCGCGCTGCGTCGCGCCCTGTCACCACGACCGGCTGCCGCCGCGCAGCAGGCGCACAAGGCCCGCCTGATCGTCCTGCTGGGCGTGCGCGCCGGGGTCGGCACCAGTACGCTGGCCGCGCATCTTTCGGTGCTGGCACAGCAGACCCGTGCACTGGCACAGGGCGAGGCACTGCAGCAGGATGGCCTGCTGATGGAGCTGGCCCAGCCTTCGGGCGACCTCGCCCTGTACCTCAACCTGGACAGCCGCTTCCACTACGAAGACGCGCTGCGCAACGCCAGTCGCATCGACGCCACCCTCGCCCGTACGGCCATGGCCCGTCACGATTCCGGACTGGTGCTGCTGGACCGCGCCAGCGGCAGCGATGCGATACCGCCGTCCGATCCGGGTGCGCTGCTGCAGCGCCTGCGCACCGTGTTCGCCAGCGTGCTGTGTGATGCCGGTGGCTGCCCGCTGCGTCAGCTGCCGCCGCTGCTGCTGGACCAGGCCGACGAGATCTGGCTGGTCACCGATGCCTCCATTGCCACACTGGTGTCGCTCGACCAGGCACTGAAGCATCTTGCCGGCCAGCGCGAACGCGAGAAGCGCCTGCAGCTGGTGATCAACCGCCACGATGACAGCAGCGGCATGAGCCCGGAGCAGATCGCGCGCCGCTTCGAGGTTCCCCTGCTGGCCACGCTTCCCGAACGACCGCGCGTGCGCCTGGCTGCCAGCCAGGGCCACCTGCTGCTGCAGGATGCGCCGCGCGACCCCTACCTGCGTGCCCTCGCCCCGCTGGTTTCGCGCCTGGATCCGGCTGCCTGCCCGGTCCGGGCGCAGGGCCTGCGGGAAAGACTCTCCCTTGCCCTGGGTGGATCGCAATGGAAGACAAGGTAACCCCGTTCCCGCATGCCGTTGCCCGGCCGGTGCTGCCCGAAAGCTCGCCGGGCCATCAGCCGTTCGCGCAGACCGAGCAGTACCAGAAGGTGCTGTCGGCCGCGCATGAGCACCTGCTCAACAGCATCGAGGACGAGCGAATCGACATCGATTCCTGGGCCCCCGACACCATCGCCCGCTGGGTGCAGGTGCAGACGGTGGGCTTCATCCAGGAGTGGCGCATCCCGATCAACGAAGAGGAGATGCAGGTGGTCGCCGACGGCCTGGTCAAGGAGCTGACCGGCTTCGGCCCGCTGGACGACCTGCTGCACGACCCGTCCATCGAAGACATCCTGATCAACGGTTTCAAGGATGTGCACGTGTCCCAGGGCGGCCAGCTCAAGCGGGCCACCCAGCGCTTCACCGATGACACGCATCTGCTGCGCATCCTACGCCGCATCCTCGCCCCGCTTGGGCGCCGCCTGGATGACTCCAATCCGATGGTCGATGCGCGCCTGCCCAACGGCGGCCGTCTCAACGCGATCATCTCGCCACTGGCGGTGGATGGACCGATGGTGTCCATCCGCAAGTTCCGCAAGGACCCGTTCACCCCCGATGAACTGCTGGCCAAGGGCACCTTCGATGCGCCGATGCAGGCCTTGCTGAAGGCGATGGTACTGGGTCGCTGCAACATCCTGGTGTCCGGCGGCACCAGCTCGGGCAAGACCTCGCTGCTGAACGCCCTGGCCAGCTACGTCCCCGCGAACGAGCGCGTGATCACCGTCGAAGACACCGCCGAGCTCTCGCTCAACCACCCGCATGTAGTTCGCCTGGAAAGCCGTATCGGCGGCGCCGAAGGGCACGGTGCGGTCAGCATCCGCGATCTGGTCCGCAACAGCCTGCGCATGCGCCCCGACCGCATCGTCGTCGGCGAGGTGCGCGGTGCCGAGGTGCTGGAAATGCTGCAGGCGATGAACACCGGCCATGACGGCTCAATGGCCACCATCCATGCCAACTCGCCGCGCGACTGCCTGTACCGCATCGAGATGCTGGCCGGGTTCGCCGGGTTCCAGGGCAGCGAGGACAGCCTGCGTCGGCAGATCGCCAGTGCCATCGATTTCATCGTGCAGATCTCGCGCCTGGGCAGCGGCCGGCGCGTGCTGGTCTCGATCACGGAAATCACCGGTGTCAGCGACAACCTGATCACCACCCAGGAAATGTTCCGCCACGAGCTGCAGATCGACGGCAACGGCAAAGAGATCGATCGCTGGGTCGGGCTGGGCTTCCATCCGCACTCGCACAAGCTGGAGCCGTTCCGCCAGCAGCTGCGCGAATCGCTCTACGGAGACTTCTGAGCATGGGAACCGGCGCGCTGCTGGGCATGCTGAGCATCATCGCGGTGCTGCTGGCGCTGGCAGCCTGGCTGTGGGGCACGGCCAGCAGCCGTGAGCAACGCCAGGTTTCAATGCGGCACGCCGAGCAGCAGCTTTCGCGCGGAAGCGCCACGGGCGGAGCACCCGCCGGGCCGTCCGTCACCGCTGCCAACGACCCGGCGCGACCCGCCAGCGCCGGGCGCCGCGTGCTGCCGCTGGATGGCCTGCTGCAGCGCGCAGGGCTGCAGACCGGCTGGAAAATTCCCATCATGCTGCTGGTACCGGGGCTGATACTGTCGGTGGTGGCGATGCTGCGGCTGGGCACCGCTTGGATGTTTCCGCTGACCCTGCTGCTGTACCTGCTTGGCTGCTGGCTGTGGGTGATGCGGCGGACCACGAAGCTGCGTGCGCAACTGCTGCATCAGCTGCCGGACTTCCTCGACAACCTGGTGCGGCTGACCGCACTGGGCAACAGCCTGCAGGCAGCGTTCCAGGTTGCGTCGATGCAGACCAGCGCGCCGTTGCGCGGGCTGCTGGACACCACGGTGCGCTTTGCACGCAGCGGCATGGAGCTGGACCGTGCACTCGCACAGGCCTCGCATCCCTATCGCATGGATGTGCTGAAGGTGTTGTCGGTGGTGATCGGTGTCAGCGTGCGCATCGGCGGGCGCTCCGACCAGATCCTGCAGCGCATGGGCGATTTCATGCGCGATCTGGAACAGACCCAGCAGGAGCTTGCAGCGACCACCTCGGAGACGCGGATGTCAGCGTGGGTGCTGGGCCTGTTGCCACCGGCCTGCGCGGTATTGATGGCGATCACCAGCCCGGACTTCTTCCAGCCGGTGCTGCACGCTCCGCTCGGCCACAAGATCCTGCTGCTTGCACTGGGCATGGAACTTGTCGGTGGCTTCCTGCTGTATCGCCTGGCCAAGTCGCTATGAACCCCCTTCGCCCCGCCGGAGACAACCGATGAGCGCCAGCGCCTGGTTCGCCCTCTCCCTGCTCGTGCTGGCCGCCGGTATCGCCCTGCTCGGTATCGGCGGCTGGGTACGCAGCCATCGTGAGCAACGTACAACGGCCACCTTGAAGACTGCCCTGCAGCCGCGCGAGGCGTCCCGTGACACCGAGCCTGCGCGGCACGATTCGCTGGGCTGGCTGGAACGCTTCGGCCGTGCCCTCAGCGGCGGCCGGCTGGAAACGGCGTTGCTGGCCAATGAAGACCGGCTGCTGTTGGATCTGGCCGGGTGGAACACCCGCCGCGGTACGGCCATCTACCTCGGCCTGCGCCTGCTGCTGGCCGTGCTGGTGCTGGTACTGGCGCTGACATTCAGCAGCGTCACCGGGCTGGCCAGGATCATGGTGATCATCGGCGCCCTCGCCGCCGGCCTGCTCCTGCCCAAGTTCGTTCTCTCCTCCTGGGTGAAACGGCGCCGACGAGCGGTCGACAACGAGCTGCCGCTGCTGATCGACCTGCTGCGTCTGCTGCAGGGCGTGGGCTTCAGCATGGACCAGAGCCTGCAGACGCTCGGCGACAAGCTGCGCGATGCATTGCCGGTCCTCGGCGGCGAGCTGCAGGAGGCCAACATCGCCTATACCCACGGCCGCACCCGCGCACAATCCCTGCGCCGGCTGAGCGAGGTCTATGCCGACGATGACCTGACCAGCCTGATGCAGCTGATCCTGCAGGTGCACGCCCATGGCGGCGCGGTGCAGGAGCCCCTGCGGCAGTTCAGCATCCGCCTGCGCGAACAGCGTCGCAACACGCTGAAGGAAAAGGTCGGCAAGCTCTCGGTGAAGATGACCGTGGTGATGATGCTGACCCTGCTGCCAGCGTTGATGCTGGTCCTTGCCGGTCCGGCGCTGGTCGCGCTGGCCACCACCATGTCCAAGATGGGGTCCCCCTGATGCCTGCCCTGCGCACTTCCTGCCTGATTGTTGCCCTGGCTGCCGTTGCCGGCGCCAGCGGCTGTGCATCGACCACGCCGAAGTACCTGCGCGCGCCCAGCCTGGCCGCGCCCGAACCGGCACCGCAGGACAGCCGCAATGCCTACCTGGAGCTGATCGAGCGCATGCAGCAGCAAGGCGCATGGTATGCCTCGCTCGCCCACGTCGACGCCTTCCGCCAGCGCTACGGCGATCCGCCGGCGTTGCGCCTGCTGCAGGCCGACGCGCTGCGCGAGACCGGCCAGGCCGATGCCGCGGTCACCCTGTACCGCGATCTTTCCAGTGGCCCCCAGGCCGCCGCGGCCGCCCATGGCCTGGGCCTGATTGCCGCGCGCCGCGACGACGACGCCGGCAGTGAGCAGGCGTTGGCGCGGGCGACCGAACTGCAGCCATTGAATACAAGTTATCTCGGCGACCTGGGCTATGCGCGGCTGCGCGCCGGGCAGTTCGAGCGCGCGCGCGAACCCCTGGCCAAGGCGCTGGAGCTGTCGCCGGGCAATGCCAAGGCCACCGCCAACCTCGCCCTCTGGGCCGTACTGCGGGGCGACACCGCCACTGCCGAACGCCTCGCCCAGCAAGCGAACCTCAACGACGAGACCCGGCTCAGCATCCAGCAGCAGGCGGCGCAGATCCGTGCCCGCCTGCAGCAGCGCCAGGCCGCAGCGGCAGCCGCCGCAGTCGTGCCGGCCGCTGCCCGTGCTCTCGCCAGCGATGCCGCCGGCAACCCGCCCGGCGCCACGCGACTGGCGGCGGAACCGCGCCGCGACAGCCGCGATGAACGCGATCCGCAGCGCCTGCCGCCCTCGATGCTGGAACGCTTCAGCGCCTCCGACCACCCGAACGGGAACACACCATGACCGCGACGCCCCTGACCCGACGCCTGCTGCCCGTTCTGATCTGCCTGCTGCCAGCCGCCGCCGTGCAGGCGCAGCAACAGCCGCTGACCGGGCAGATGCTTGGCGGCAGCACGCCGGCTGCGTCGGCTTCGCAGCCGCTGCAGTCCGAGTCACTGCCCACCGTGGACCTGGCGGCCCCGCCAGCACCGGTGCCTCAGGCGGCGCCTGCAGCAGTGGCCAACACCGACGGCAGCACTGCAGCCCCGCGGCCCGGCCGCAGCCAGATCGGCGATACCACGCGCAATCTGTTCCGCCTGCAGGCATCGGGGCAACAGGCCGGACAGCACCTGCCGATCCTCGGCGACCAGGCGACGCTGAGCTACGCCCGCTACATGAAGAGTTTCGAACACGAGATCCCGGACTTCTTTGAAGCCGATGTCGCCAAGTCCAAGGGATCATCCTCATCCGGACGCTGAGGTAGGCCATGAAACGCCCACGCCAGTTCAGTTTCAGCCGCCCACGGGGCGGCATGTCGATCACCATGATGCTGGTCATGCTGGCGCTGCTGGCGATGCTGGGCCTGATCGAGATCGGTTACCTGTTCTGGGCCAAGCGCGATGCACAGAAGGTCGCTGATCTGGCTGCACTGGCCGGAGCGCAGCGATTGGAACTGTGCACCTCGGACAACAGCGACAACAGTGCTGCGCGGCAGAGCGCACTCACCCAGAACACCTTCGCAGGAAGCCTGGAAATCCGCTGCGGAAACTGGAACGTGACCCGCGCCACCGAAGGGCACTTCAGCCCGGTCGTCGATGCAGCGAATCAACGCAATGCTGTCCGTGTCATCACCCGCCGCGCGGTGCTTCCCTTCTTCGGGCAGAACAGCAGCCTGCCGACCGTGACCGCCCAGGCGGTAGCGCGCCGTGCAGAACCGACGGCGGTTTTCAGTGTCGGCTCGCAACTGCTGCGCATCAATGGCAACACGCCACTGGGAAATGTCCTGAAACTGGTGGGTGCCGACCTCGACAAGACCACCCTGCTCGGCTACGACGGCCTTGCACAGGCGCATATCACCCCGAATGGACTGCTGCAGGCACTGGGCATTCCGATCGACGTCAACATGGGCGTGGCGGAGTTCAACAATCTGCTGGCCGGCCGCAAGGTCAAGCTGGGCAAGATCCTTCAGGCGACCGTTGACCTGCTCACCCAGCAGGGCGTTGCCCACGTGGACCTGAGTGCACTGGAGAATGCCCTGGTCGTGAAGGGCATCGACCTCAAGCAGCTGGAGGTGAAACTCGGTACCGATGACAGCGGTGGCGGCCTGTTCGCACGCGTGGTCGCGCCGGATGGAACGATTTCCAGCGCGCTGCAGGCCGATGTCAATGTGCTGGACCTGATCGGCACCAGCATCAGCATCGCCAATGGCGGCCGTGCGGTCTCGGTCGATGAACTCAACCTGCTGGGCCTGGTCAATGCCAAAGCCGCTGTGGTGGAACCGCCTTCCATCGCCATCGGTGGCGTTGGCTCGCGCGCTTACAACGCGCAGATCCGTGTCTTCCTCGACATCGACACCAACAACATTCCCGTTGCAGGCGGCGTGCTTTCACTGCTGGGCATCCGCCTGAAGCTGCCGGTCCATGCGGACGTGACCAATGCAATGGCGACCCTGACCAGCCTGCAATGTGGCAGCACGCCTCCCACGGCGACGATCAAGGTCGAGTCTTCCGTGCTGCGCGCCTGCGTCGGCAAGGTGGCCGACAGCGAGCGGTTCTCCAAGCAGAATGTCTGTGGCGACACCCTGCAGAAGGAACAGATGCTCACACTGCTCGGCGCGCCGTTGATCAATGACAGCATCAAGGTCAATACGCTGACCGACACGCAAAGCCTCACCCTCCCCGCCGGCGCGACCGGTTCAACCCAGGTCAACTCCCTGGAGGTGGGCACCGCCGTGTCCGAGCTGGTCAGCGAACTGCTGCGCGTACTGTCCGGCATGCTCGATCCGCGCGACGATGGCATGAGCCAGGGCTCGACCGCAGCGCAGTTGGCCGATCGCTACCTGAAAGCAGCCAACGTTGGTCGCAAGCGATACGATGTTGACGCAACCATCAAGCTGCTGGAATTCGGAGACAGCACGCAGGGATTGAAACCACTTGGAAACTGGGACATCACCAAGGGGGTACCTACCAGCTGTGTGCTGGTGACCTGCATGGTCGACGGCAAGGTCTGGCAAGGATTCCGCAACGCAGTGACCGGGGTTGGCTCGGGGCTCCTCGATGGCGTACTGGGAGCGCTTGTGGGTGGGCTGCTGGTCAAGCAGTGCAACAGCCTGATTGGCGCGCTGGATGACACCACCTACAACAACTGCATGAAGTACAACCTGACTTCTTACCTGCAGACCGCCGATGCCGGCTTCCTGGACCAGTTCGCCGGCGACGGCGTCACCGCCCCCGGCAATGGCCCGGTCAGTTGTTCGGGCCTGCTGTGCTTGCTGCTGAAGCCCGCCCTGGACGTCCTGAAGCCGCTGCTCAACAGCGTCGGCTCCCTGCTGCGCTCGCTGCTGGCGCAGGTGCTGGGCCTGGAACTGGGCCGTACGGATGTGCATGTCCAGTCCATCCAGTGCACGCCCGCACAGCTGGTCTACTGACCCGTGACGGGCGCCCTTGGCGGCGCCCGCGCACATGCTAGACTCCCGGCGGGGAACCACCTTCATCTCAACCCACACTCATCCGTGGATGGTCTAGACATGCGAGAAACTTCAGGGGGCGCGGTCTTCGCCCGGCACGCGCGCGGCGCGGCACTGCTGGCCGTGGCCATGATGCTGGTGGCACCGGCGGCGATGGCTGCCCGTGGCGACCGCGAAGCAGCCGCAGAGCCGGCCGCACGTACCGCACCGGTGGTGCGCAACACCGTTGACGAGCTCAAGCAGCTGATGGATGCCCGCCAGCTGACCGAGCTGCGCACCACCTACAACGGCAACTACGGCGCCAGCCTGCTGTTCAATGCCAACACCCTGACCTACTACGTCGCCCTGTTCCAGGAGAAGAACTTCTGGCGGGTGATCAAGACCGATGCCGTCGACAACGCCGAGCGTGTCTACCGCACCTTCGCGCAGCAGTCAGAGCAGCTGGCCCAGGTCTACATCGACACCACCCGACTGGAAGCCGGCAAGCGCTATACCGAGCGCCTGGTGGCCTACAACGAGGAGCGCCTGCGCACCCTGCAGCAGGAAATGGAACAGCAGCAGGCACAGTCGGCCCAGGTCAGCGCTGCCCTGCAGCAGGCCCAGCAGCAGGCGGTCAGCCTGAGCAGCGACGTGCAGAGCACCAACAGCCAGCTGGATTCCCTGCAGCGCCGCATCCAGATCCTGCAGGCCGAACAGGGCAACCCGGAGCTGAGCCTGCCCAAGCCGGACAGCGTGCCCTCGCCGGCACCGGCGGCCGCCAGCGACGGTCGCTGAGGTCCAGCGCCTGGCGTGCCGTCCAACGGCGCCTACGGGCGCCGTTGTCGTTTCCGGCATCATTCCATTTCAACGGCACGCCTCATGCACGGCATCGTCCAGTTGCCGGCGCTGCACGAAATCCATGCGCTTGCCATTGGCCAGCACCTTCCCACGATGCTGCCGCGCGCGCTCACAGGCGGCGGGATCCGCGCTGATCGCTATCAGTGCAGCCCGCGCACGCCGCTGCTGCACCACACGCGGACGCATTGAAGCTGGGCTCGCGGCCTTGGCCGCGCTCGCACCTGTCGAGGGCGGCTCCGCCGGCACCTCCCAGCGCCATTCCGCGCGCCCCTGGCACGGCGTCTGCTGGTAGACCGGATGCGGCCCGTCCACACATTTGTAGACGTTGGTCTGAGCATGCGCCCCCGTGGCCAGCAGCAGGTACAACAGCGGGCTCCAACACGCGTTCGACATTGCAGGCTCCTCGTCAGGGCTGCCGCCATCCTCGATGCCGGCACGGCTTCGTGCCAGAGCGATACACGTCACATCCGGCGTAATCCAGCACAGCCGTGCAAGTCGTCGGTCTGGCGCTGCGCTGTACTGCCGAAGGCACCGGCATCCACGCCAGCGCCTTCCCTCCCTTCCGCCAAGGAAACCACAATGAGCAACTTCGTCACCGTCGCCGACGGCGCGCGCATCTTCTACAAGGATTGGGGTACCGGCCAGCCGATCGTGTTCGCGCACGGCTGGCCGCTGTCGTCCGATGCCTGGGACCCGCAGATGCTGTTCATGGGCCAGAACGGCTTCCGCGTGATCGCTCACGACCGTCGCAGCCACGGCCGCTCCAGCCAGACCTGGGACGGCAACAACATGGACACCTACGCCGACGACCTGGCCGCCGTGCTCGAGGCGCTGGACCTGAAGGACGCGATCCTGGTCGGCCACTCCACCGGTGGCGGCGAAGTAGCCCATTACCTCGGGCGCCACGGCAGCAAGCGCGTGGCCAAGGTGGTGCTGGTCGGCGCCGTGCCGCCGCTGATGCTGAAGACCGATGCCAACCCGGCCGGTACCCCGCTGGAAGTCTTCGACGGCATCCGCAAGGGCACCGGCGGTGACCGCTCGCAGTTCTTCAAGGATCTGACCACGCCGTTCTTCGGCGCCAACCGCGACGGCAACAGCGTTACCCAGGGCATGCGTGATTCGTTCTGGCTGCAGGGCATGCTCGGTGGCGTCAAGGGCCAGTACGACTGCGTGCACGAATTCTCGGAAGTGGATTACACCGAGGACCTGAAGAAGATCGATGTGCCAGCGCTGGTGGTGCATGGCGATGACGACCAGATCGTGCCATTCGATGCCTCAGCCAAGCTGTCCTCGCAGATCATCAAGGACGCCGAGTTGAAGGTGTACGCCGGTGCGCCGCACGGCCTGACCGTCACCCACGCCGACCGGTTCAACGCCGACCTGCTGGCGTTCGCACGCAAGTGACATGCGGCGGCGGCGCCACCCAGCGCCGCCGCCCCTGTGGTAGAACCGGCCGCTGGCCGGCTGCGCAGGATCGGGATGGATTGATCGCGCAAAAAGGGGACGGAGGGGATTAAGTCGTTTGTGCACAAACGACTTAATCCCCTCCGTCCCCTTTTTTGTCAGATATCGCTGTGGTGGTGCGGGACCCCGGTCTTCGGCAGCGGGTCATGCCCGCCCACGAAGTGGCGCACCACCGGTGCACGCTCACCGCGATGCAGCCCGCGCAGCACTTCCTGGATCGCCTTGTCATCGGCGGTGATGCGCTCGTGCTGGCGCAGGTGCTCCAGCCACGATGGGGTCACGAAATACTCCAGGTGGATGCCCGGACTGGCCACATCCTCGACCACGCCCCAGACCACCGCGCCATCGCGGCGGCGGATCGTGCCCAGTGCGCGCATCTGCGCCTGGAATGCGGCGCGATCAGCATCGTCAATGCGGTACTCGATGGTCACCAGCACCGGGCCGCGATCGTTGGATACCGGCACCGACAGTTCCGGTGCAGGCCAGTGCCCGGCCGGACGCAGGTTCAGATCCTCGGTGCCAGCGATGCGCACGCGCCACACCAGCAATCCGCCGATCACCGCGCCGGCAGCCGCCACCAGCAACGCCAGCTCCGGCGAGGTGCGCTGCGCCAGCGCGCCCCAGCTCAGGCCACCGGCCGCCATGCCAGCGGAGAACACCATGATGTACAGCGCCAGTGCACGCGCCCGTACCCACGCTGGCACTGCGGTCTGCGCGGCAATCTGCAGCGACGACAGCACGGTGATCCAGGCAAAGCCATTGATCAGCATCACCAATGGCAGCACGTACCAGCTGCGGGTCAGCGCCAGCCCGACCAGGCTGAGCGCCAGCGACAGCGTGGCCAGCAGCACCAGCAGGTCGCGATCCATCTGCGCGCGCAGCTTCGGCAGCAACAACGCACCACCCACGGCACCGATCCCGATGCAGCCGAGCAGCATGCCGTACTGCCCCGCCCCACCCTGCATCTGGCCGCGTACCACCACCGGCAGCAGTGCATTCATTGCTGCAGCAAAGAAGAAGAAGCCGACCGACTTGATCAACACCGCCTGCAGGCGCCCGGCGCGGCTGGCATAGCGCAGGCCCGCCTTCAGGCCGGCACCGAAGCCTTCCGGCGGCAGGCTGGATTGCTTCGGGTCGCGCTTCCAGCCCCACACCACGAACAGCATCGCGGCAAAGGTGATGGCGTTGAAGCCGAATGCCCAGACCGCAC
The DNA here is from genome assembly GCF_056486185.1 of Stenotrophomonas sp. 28608_Sma. Taxonomy (NCBI): domain Bacteria; kingdom Pseudomonadati; phylum Pseudomonadota; class Gammaproteobacteria; order Lysobacterales; family Lysobacteraceae; genus Stenotrophomonas; species Stenotrophomonas sp. 28608_Sma. The sequence continues at coordinate 2,877,693 of NZ_CM151308.1, forward strand.
CGAGCTGGGCCACGATCACACCACCGATGGCCGGGCCGATCGAGCGCGCGATGTTGATGCCGATCGAGTTCAGCGCCACCGCCGAGGCCAGCATCGGCTGCGGCACCAGTTCGGATACGATCGCGGCCTGTGCCGGCATCGCCATCGCCGCACCGCAGCCCATGCAGAAGGTCAGCAGCACCAGCAGCTGCGGGGTCAGCATGTCCAACGCAGTCAGGGCCGCCATCACCGCGGCGACCAGCAGCATCCAGCCCTGGGTGGCCAGCAGGTACTTGCGGCGGTCGACGATGTCGGCCAGGGTGCCGGCGGCCAGCGCCAGCAGCACGATCGGCACCGTGGTGGCCGACTGCACCAGCGCCACCATCAGTGGTGAGCCAGTGCGCTCGGCCATTACCCAGGCGGCGGCCACATCGTTGACCCAGGTGCCGATGTTGCTGGCCAGGATCGCCAGCCAGATCGAGCGGAACATCCGGATCTTCAGCGGGGACCAGGCACCTGCGGCCTGTGCGGGGGGTTGCGACGCGGTTGCGTTCACCATTGCCATGCTCCAACGATCGAGGCGAACAGCGTGTCCTGGCCTCCGGCCTGCTTCAGTGCAGGACCGGCATCGACCCAGGCCAGCTGCAGCTGCCATTGCCAGTGTTCGCTGGCCTGCCAGCGTGTTTCGGATTTGTATTGATTGCCGATGCGGCGCGCGCCACCGGCGCTGCCTGGCAACGCCACCAGCGGTGCCGGCGTGGTGTAGACCGCATCGGCACGACGATGCTTCCAGGCCATCTGTACGCCCAGTTCCGTCGTCACCGCGTCGTGCAGGCGCAGGGTCAGGGTCGGCTGGAGGTCCATCAGGTTGGCCGGGGCCAGCAGGCTGGCCTCGCTGAAGTAGGCCGATTTCGGGAACAAGGCGTTGAAGGTTCCCAGGCGGCCGTCATGCAGGTTGCCATCGCCACTGGCGATGTCTGCCTTCAACCCCAGCCGCGGCTGCAGCGGCAGGTTCGTCCAGCGCCACCCCGTATCGGTCGCCAGCGTCCAGGCGCGGATATCGAGGGTGCCGGCGGTCGTCCGAAGCTCACCGCCCTGCGCCACCAGCTCGCTGTTCCAGTCCAGTGCACCGGCCTGGCCGAACCAGCGCGCGCCCAGGGTCTGCCGACGTTCGGTACCGCTGCCTGCGGCGAAGCGCGCGCCTTCGCGGCGGTAGTCCAGCAGATACAGATCCCACTGTCCCGCGCCCTGTCCCCGCACCGTGGTGGCATAGGCACCCCACAGGTGGGCACCGTGCTCGCCGCGATCATCAAAGGCACCCGGTCGGTTTTCCACTGGCCGCAATGCCATCAGATCAAGCGTACCCAGGCGGCCTTTCCAACCCACACGCGCACCGTCGAACGCCAGGCGGATGTTCGGCCCGTCGCGCACTGACAGCAGCCGTGAACTGCCATAGCCGGCTTCCTGCCGGCCGAGTTGCAGGTAGAAGCCATCGCGCTGCCAGCGCCAGTACGCCTGCTGCACATCCAGCGCGCTGCGGTCGGTGCGACCCGGGCCGCCAGCCTTGCCACTCTCACCATGCACACCCAGCTGCAGCTTCGCCTGCCAGGTATCTTCCACATAGGTGGCCGATGCCAAGGCACGCAGCAGGCCATAGGCATCCTCGCTGCCGCCAATGCCGAACCGGGTCGGGTCGTAGTACAGCCCACGCACACGCAGCGACGCATCCCATTGCAGTTGGCCGTCACCGGCGTCGCTGCAGCGGCCCCCCTCGCAGGCCAGCGCCAGCGATGGCACGGCCAGCAGTGCCAGGCTCAGAATGCGAAGCACGAGCATCCCATCGCGCCCCAGAACGCGGTCAGGTCATCGGTGGGCGCCGCGTGCCGTGCAGCATGACCATGAGCACCGTGAGTGCTGCAGGCTACGCCGTGATGGTGACGATGGGCGGCGGCCAACCCGGTGGCGGTACCGCCGACGTGGTAGCCGCCGAACCGGTTGACCGGCGACCAGTTGGGCATGGCCGGCGGCAGCTGCGGCGCAAGCCCTGCATAGTCGGCGTCGGCATGCACGATGCGGCCGCCGACCACGGTCAACACGCTGGTGATGTCGGCGATCTGCGCATCATCCACGCGGAAGAAATCGGCCGAGAGCAGGATGAAATCGGCCAACTGGCCGACCTTCAACGTACCCTTCACTGCTTCGTCGCCGGAGAACCAGGCACTGCCCTGGGTCCACAGGCGCAGTGCCTGCTCACGTTCGAGCAGGTTCTCATCGCCATACAGGGCCAGCCCGCCGACGGTGCGCCCGGTCACCAGCCAGGACAGCGCCACCCAGGGGTTGTAGCTGGCCACACGGGTGGCATCGGTTCCAGCACCGACCGGCACGCCTTCGGCCAGCATGCGCTTGACCGGCGGCGTATGCCGCGCCGCCTGCACGCCGTAGCGCTCGACGAAGGCTTCGCCCTGATAGGCCATGCGATGCTGCACGGCGATGCCGCCACCCAGCGCACGGATGCGCTCGATGTTGCGCGGGGTGATGGTTTCGGCGTGATCGATGAACCAGTGCAGGCCATCGAACGGCACCTCGCGGTTGACCTGTTCGTACACATCGAGGATGCGGGTGATGCTCTCGTCGTACGTCGCATGGATGCGGAACGGCCAACGCTTCTCGACCAGCAGCTTCACCACATCGTGCAGTTCCGGCTCCAGCTCCGGCGGCAGTTCCGGGCGCGGCTCGTTGAACAACTCGAAGTCGGCCGCCGAGAACACCAGCATCTCGCCGGCACCGTTGTGGCGCAGCAGGTCATCACCCTGCCGCGGCTGCAGCATCTCGCTCCAGCCGCGGAAGTCATCCACTTCCTTGCCCTTGTTCTGGGTGAACAGGTTGTAGGCGATGCGCACCGTCAGCTGGTCATCGCGGTGCAGCTGCTCGATGACTTGGTAGTCCTCGGGGTAGTTCTGGAAACCACCGCCGGCGTCGATCACCGAGGTGATGCCGAGACGGTTCAACTCACGCATGAAATGACGGGTGGAATTGGCCTGGTACTCGATCGGCAGGCGCGGCCCCTTGGCCAGCGTCGCGTACAGGATCAGCGCATTCGGCTTGGCCAGCAGCAGCCCGGTCGGGTTGCCCAGCGAGTCACGCACGATCTGGCCGCCCGGCGGATCCGGGGTGTCCTTGGTATAGCCGCAGGCGCGCAACGCGGCACGGTTGAGCAGCGCCCGGTCGTACAGGTGCAGCAGGAACACCGGCGTGTCCGGCGCGATGTCGTTGAGCTCCTGCAGCGTGGGCAGGCGCTTCTCGTTGAACTGGGTGGCGGTGAAGCCACCGACCACGCGCACCCACTGCGGCGCGGGCGTGCGGTCGACCTGCGCCTTCAGCATGTCCAAGGCATCGCCCAGCGAACGCAGGCCGTCCCAGCGCAGTTCCAGGTTGTAGTTCAGGCCACCACGTATCAGGTGGGTATGGCTGTCGTTGAGGCCGGGCAGCAGGCGCCGGCCCTGGGCGTCGATCAGGGTCGCTTCATTGCCCCAGCCACGCATGATCTCCTCGTCGCTGCCGACGGCGACGATGCGCCCTTCCTGCACGGCCAGTGCCTGTGCATGCGGCTGCTGTGGGTCAAGGGTGGTGATGCGGGCATTGCGGATGACCAGCGTGCTCATGCGACGCTCCTTGGAAGTGGAATCGAGTGCGGCACCGGCGCGGCCGGCCAGGCCCAGCGCCACCGCGGCGCTGCCGGCCAGCACCACGTTGCGGCGGCCGTGATCGAGTGGATCGTGACTCATGCGAGATCTCCCGGAAGGCGTTGGCCGTCCAGTGCCCAGGCGCCGGGCCCGGTCAGCGCGAGGGCCAGCAGTACCGTGGTCCACATCAACGGGTACTCACTGCCACCGCGCATCCAGAACCAGCCCTTGGGCAGGGCCAACAGAACGGTGAAGCCGATGAAGGCCGCCGCTGCAAGCGCGGCGACGCGGGTCTGCCAGCCCAGCAGCACGGCCAGCCCTGACAGCACCTGCAGCAGGGCCAGCAGCAGCGGCAGCGGTGCCACCGCTGGCAGGCCGAAGCCGCGCAGTTCGGTGGCGAAGCCGGCCAGCCCAGGACCGCCGAACCAATCGAACAGCTTGCCCAGCGCGTGTGGCAGCAGGAATCCCCCGGCTGCCACGCGCAGCATCAGCAGGGCCAGGTCGAGGCCATGGCCAGCCAGCATGCTCAGTGCCCGCCTTCCTGCGCGCCGAACATGCGCTTGGCGTACTGGATGCCGATGCCATAGCCGCCGGCATGGTCGCGGGCAATGCCGGTGGTCAGCTCGTAGGTCTCGCCACGCGCCCAGTCACGCTGCAGCTCCAGCAGGTACTGCACGCTGGTCATCGGCACTGCACCGGCCTGCACCATGCGGGTGATCGCACGCTCGTGGGCTTCTTCGCTGACATCGCCGCAGGCATCGGTGATCACATACACCTCGAAACCCTGCGCCAGCGCCGACAGCGCCGGTCCCACGATGCAGACGCTGGTCCACAACCCGGCAACGACCAGGCGACGCTTGCCGATGCGGTTGATCTCGTCGATCACCGGCTGGTCTTCCCAGGTGTTCATCGAGGTGCGGTCGAACACCGTCTGGCCCGGGAAGATCTCCGGCAGTTCCGGGAACATCGGGCCGGAGAACGACGCTTCGGCGACGGTGGTCAGCAGCACCGGCACGTTGAAGCCCTTGGCGCCCTTGCTGATCAACGACACGTTGTTGCGCAGCGCGGAGATGTCGATGGTGTGGGTGGCAAATGCCATCTGCGACTGGAAGTCGATCAGCACCAGGGCATGGTCGGTGGGCGACAACAGGGCCGGGGCGGGCGTGGCGGTGGCAAGGCTCATGGTTGGACTCCGTTGGAAACACGATCAGGGGGAAGCAACAGGGCCGCATCGCCGGCCAGGTACTGGCCGGGGCTGCAGCCGGTCTCGGCGCGGAAGCTGCGGACGAAATGGCTCTGGTCGAAGAAGCCCAGCTGCTGCGCCAGGCAGGACATCGGCAGCTGCGCGACCGGCAACAACTGGCGCGCACGTTCGATGCGGCGACGGCGCACGTAGCGCAGCGGGCTGGCGCCGGTACCGGTCCGGAACAGGCGCACCAGATGGAAGCGGCTGACGCAGGCGGCTGCGGCCAGCTCGGTCACCCGCAGCGGCTGCGACAGGTGCTCATCGACATAGCGCAGGGCGCGCTGCAATGCGGCGGCCTGCTGCGGTGCCAGCGCCACGGCGGGCGGATCGGGCGAAAAGACGGTGGCCATGCGGGACGCCGCGAGGGGGTGCCCCATGGTGCGTGGCCGCCGCACGATGCCCTACCCCCGTCGGTCGAGGCCAGCACCTACCCGAATGGGGGAGGCCGACGCCCGAGCAGGCGACGACCGAACAACCGCGCATCCAGTGAATAGGCGCCAGGGCCCAACATCAACAGCGCCAAGGGCAGCACCACCTGTGACCACGGCGCCTGCTGCGCGAACAGGCCCACGGCCGCCATCAGCACGGCCAGTGGCGTCAACACACCCAGCGTGAGCATCGGCACTGCCAGCAGGCACAGCGCCGACCACCCGCCCGCATGCGTGCCGGGCGTGCACAGTGCCGCGGACAGGCACAGCCGCAACCACAGCAGGCCGATGCCCGGCCCGCGGTCGGGGAACATCACGAACAGGCGCTGCATGGCCGGGCTCCACAGGGCATGCCGGGGTGATAACCGACCGCGGCGGCCGCCGCCTACCCCGTTCGGGTCACCCCGGACTGCCCCGCACCTGCCAGAATGCGCGCCATGCGTGGCCGCCCCTTCCCGTTCCTGCGTCGCCTGCCGACGCTGCTGACGTGCCTGCTGCTGTGGACCGCCCTGCCCGCTCTTGCCGTGCAGCGCCCGCCGGTGAGCGGCGGGCTGCCCGGTTACGAGCACACCGCGTGGCGGGTCGGCCAGGGTGCACCCGGCGATATCTGGGACATCACCCAGGACCGCGACGGCCTGCTGTGGCTGGCCACCGGCTCGGGCCTGTACCGCTTCGATGGCCGTCGCTTCGAACGGCAGGCAGCGCCCGTCGGCAGCCAGTTCCCGTCCACCAACATGGTCACGCTGGCGCATGCCGCCGACGGTGCCCTGTGGATCGGCTACTTCCAGGCCGGCATCAGCCGGCTCGCACAGGGGCGGCTGCACAACTACGGCCGCGAGCAGGGGGTGCCGGTCGGCGTGGTCCCACGCTTCAGCCAGGATCACCAGGGCCAGCTGTGGGCGGCGATCAATGGCGGGCTGCGCCACTTTGATGGACAGCGCTGGCAGCCACTGCCGGCCGCAGCCAGCCTGCCCGAGCGCCGTGTGCAGTGGGTGCTGCACGACAGCCGGGGCAGGTTCTGGGTGCTGGCCGACCTGAAGATCTGGATGCGTGCGACCGGCCAGACCACGTTCGAGGACACCGGCATCGCGGTCTCGCAGATGGCAACGCTGGCCGAAAGCCCGCAGGGTGAAGTGTGGTTGGCCGACCGGGTGCGCGGCACCTCACCCCTGGCCAACGCGCAGGGCCTGTTGGCGGCCAGCGAACGTGAAGCGCGGCGTCTTCCGGAACTGGTTGCTGCACGCCTGCAGTTCACTGCCGATGGCGCGCTGTGGGCCACGATGAGCCCGCACGGCGGCGTCGCCCGCATCACCTTCGACGGCAGCCGGGCCGTGCGCATGGAGCGTTTCGATTCGCCGCACGGGCTGACCGCCACCTCCGCGGTGCCGATCATCGTCGATCGCGAAGGCAATCTCTGGGTCGGCACCAACCTCGGCCTCAACCGCTTCCGCGCACGCAGCGTGCACACCCTGGCAGTGGGCCCGAGTGATCCCTACCGCTCGCTGGTGCGGGCCAGCGATGGCCGCGTGTATGGCTATGGCGAAGACCTCAAACCCTACGATCTGCGGCGCACTCTGCTGGATGGCAGTGCCCCGCAGCTGCAGGCCGCCGCGCGCCAGGCACCCACGCCGATCTGGCAGTTCGACTGGGTCAATCTTGCGCGCACGGTCGCCGGCCACACCTCGTTGATCCCGCTGCCTGCCCCGTTCACCGGGCAACCGCTGCACGCCCTGCTGTTCCCCGACGACGCGCAGGCCTGGGTATGCACGGGTGAACGCGGCGTCCTGCACAACCTGCATGGCCAATGGCAGCGCGAGGTCCGCCTGCCCGAGCAGGCCTGCTCATCGCTGGCGCTGGATGCCCATGGCCAGCTGCTGCTCGGCTATGCCGACGGCCGCCTGCGCCGGATGAGCGCGGGCCACATCGAGAGCTTCGATGCCAGCCAGGGCCTGTCGGTCGGGCCGATCACCGCAATGCTGCATCACCAGGACCTGCTGCTGGTCGCCGGCGAAGCCGGTCTGGCTGCGCGCGTTGGCAACAGTCGTTTCGTTCCGGTGCGAACCGACATGGCCGGTGTACTGGAAGGCATCACCGGCATGGTGGCCGATCCGAACGGACACCTCTGGTTCAATGGCAGCCGTGGCCTGGTCCGGCTGGGGAGCGATGAGCTGCGACGGACGCTGCGGACCGGGCTGCCGGTGACGCCACGCCTGTTCGATGCGGTGGATGGCATGCCGGGCATCGCCCTGCAGAGCGGACCGATCGCCACCGCCACGCTGGCCGATGACGGACTGCTGTGGCTGGCCACCAACCAGGGCCTGGCCTGGCTGGATACCACGCGCTCGCACATCAACACCATGGCGCCCAGCGTGCGCATCGGCGAAGTGCTGTACGGCAGTGCACACGAGCCCCTGCGTGACGGCCTGCGCCTGCCGGCCGGCACCAGCCAGCTGCAGATCGACTACGTCGCGCTGTCGCTGGCACGTCCGGAGCGCAACCGCTACCGCTATCGCCTGTCCGGCGTCGACGACGGCTGGCAGGATGCCGGCAGCAGCACCCGCGCGTATTACACCAACCTTGCTCCGGGCAATTACCGGTTCGAGGTGGAAGCGGCCAACGAAGACGGCATCTGGAGCACCGCGCCGGCCAGCCGCAGCTTCCGCATCGCCCCCACCTTCATGCAGACCGTGTGGTTCAAGCTGCTGTGCGCGGCCGCGATCCTCGCGCTGCTGGCGATGGCAGTGCGCATCCGCAGCGGGCAGCTGGCGGCGTTGTTCCGCGCGCGCCTGCAGGAACGCAATGGCGAACGCGAACGCATCGCACGCGACCTGCACGACACCCTGCTGCAGGGCAGCCAGGGCCTGATCCTGCGCCTGCATGCAATCAGCCAGGCCGCGCAGACGCCAGAGCCCGTGCGCAGCCAGCTGGAAGCGGCGATGCAGCTGGCCGAACGCAACCTGGCCGAGGGCCGCGAGCGGGTCAACGCACTGCGTGACGGTCCCTTCGCGGGCCGCGACCTCGCTTCGGCGCTGGCCGATGTTCACGCCGAATACGCCGGGCACGGTACCAATCCGCTGCGCCTGACCGTGGAAGGCGCAACACCAGCGCTGCAGGCCGATGCCGCCGAGGAAGTGTTCCTGATCGGACGCGAAGCCATCCGCAACGCGTTGCGTCATGCCCATGCCAGCGCGATCGAAGTGGAGCTGTCCTACGGCACGCGGTGTTTCCTGCTGCACGTGCGCGACGATGGCGTCGGCATCGACGACGAAAATGCCGGCCATGGCCATTGGGGCCTGCAGGGCATGCGTGAGCGTGCGCAACGCCTCGGCGCCGAACTGCAGCTGTGGACCCGCCCCGGGCTTGGCACCGAAGTCGCGCTGGCGGTTCCTGCCCGGCGCCTGTATCACCGCCGTCCATCGCGTTGGCGCTGGCCCTGGAGTAAAGCAAACCATGACTGAGTCCCCTGCCCCGATCGGCGTGCTGGTGGTCGACGACCACCCACTGCTGCGCGACGGCTTGGCGGCGCTGCTGGGCGCCCATGCCGACCTGCGCCTGCTCGGCGAGGCCGCCGATGGCGAGGAAGCCATCGCGCGCTACCAGCAGTTGCAGCCGGACGTCGTGCTGATGGACCTGCAGATGCCACGCCTGGATGGCGTCGAGGCCATCGTGCGGATCCGTGCGGTAGATCCGCGTGCACGCATCATCGTGCTGACCACCTACCGCGGTGACGTACGCGCGGTGAGGGCGCTGCAGGCCGGCGCCAGCGCCTACCTGCTGAAGGACATGCTGCGCCATGAGCTGGTCGATACCATCCGCATGGTCGCTGGCGGCCGGCGCGCGCCGATTCCCCCGGCGGTGGCGGCGAGCATCGCCGCACACGTGGTGGAGGACCGGTTGTCACCCCGGGAGACCGAGGTGCTGCGGCACGTGGCCAGCGGGCTGTCGAACAAGCGCATCGGCGAGCGCATGCAGATTTCCGAGCAGACGGTGAAGGCGCACATGAAGAGCCTGATGGACAAGCTGGGCGTCGGTGATCGCACACATGCGGTGACCCAGGCCCTGCGGCGCGGGATCATCAGCCTGGACGACAGCGGTCACGATTAGGGGCTTGTTCGGCAGGGCTTGCAGCCCTGCACCCGCGGTAGTGCCGGCCGCTGGCCGGCAACCTCTACAGCAACAGCAGGTTTCCTGAGGATCGGCGGGGCTGGGCATCCTGCCCAACCCGCCCGAGGCATGCCTCGGGCCCATGCGGCTGACACCCCGCACTCCGACACCGCCCCACCTCTGACAGATTCCGATGGCTGTTGGTAGGTGTCGACCTTGGTCGACACGGTAGATCCAGGCCATGCGTGGATGAAGCTCAATCGGATCGGAATCGAACATCTGGAAGGAAGAACAGGGGGCCGCACTTTCGGCTACAGCGCCTCGGCAAGGAACGCCAGCACCGCTGGCCCTACCTCTCGGTCCGCGCGGGCATGACCTTCGGCCGTGCCCCCCACTTCAATGTACGGGCCTACATCATGGCGATGGGTGGTCGGCTGCAGAAACGGTGTGATCAGATGCCCCGCATCTGAGTAGTACAGGAAACGGTCACGGTCACTACGCGCTGCCGCTGCTAGCCGACGCTGCGCAACAGCCAGCATCGTGCCTGAGTCACCCAGCCGATCGTCACCACCTCCGATCCACAACGTGCGTGCAGCAATGTTCTCGATGGGCAGCATCGCCGCACGCAATGCCGGTTCCCACTGCGGCCCCGGCCTCCCCCAGTCAACCTCCTCGCGATACGGCAGCCACGGCAGCGGCCGGCACTGCCAGCTCAACGGCGAGCGGTCCACCGCGCGGAAATCGGCGGGGGCCACGTCACGGGCGATGCCACGAAACGGGGCTGGACTGCCTACCCAGGACACAGCGACGCGGAGCTCAGGCAGATGCACCGCCGTGGCCATGGTCACGATGCCGCCCCAGGAGCCTCCCATCAGCCCTACCCGCTGTGGATCCACCCGGGGATGGCGCTGCAGCCAGTGCACTGCGTCGCGTACGGTTTCCAACGGAACCTCGATCAGGTCCTTGGGCACGCCCGGCCCGCGATACCACGCCACCGACACCGCGACATAGCCGTTGCTGGCCAGCCAGGCGGCATAGAGGTCACCACCGTCGAATCCGCCTTCGGCACCGCCCAGCGTCACCAATGCTGGCGCCCGTGCATCAGCCTGCTGGCCCGATGGCAGGTACAGATGTGCTTCGCGGCCACCGATTTCGACCCGTTGCACCTGCACGCCCGGCAGCATCAGATGGCGCTGCAGGGCCCGCCGTGCGACTACCGATCCTGCATGTTCCACCTCCAGTTCGAAGGCCTGCGACTGGAATCCCAAGCCGTCATCGGAGCGCTGCCACTGCAGGGGAAGTGCGTTGGCCCTTCCTTCCTGCGGCTGCATCGACCAGATCAGCGCGCTCGCATCGACGCCTCGATAGCTTCCCTGTTCCGAGCCGCTGCGTGCGGTGTCGACCGTCCCCTGCGGGTCCGCGCGCAGTGCAGCCTGTGACTGCCAGCGCTGGCCCCGGCTGTCCCGCATCGACAACCGTAGTTGCACCACCTCGGCCGCCGCCAGTCCCTCAACCCTAATGGCTGGAATACGATCAGCGCGCCCCTGATGGTCATCGACAATGACCCGCACATCGGCCAACGCAGGCAGCGCCAGCACGCCCAGCAACACACCCAAGCACCACCGCATCCGCATGCTCCACCCTGATCTGGAAAGGCGCAGGGTGCACTGGCCGCAACGACCGGATTGCGTACTTCGGCGACGATGGCACCAACCGTGCCGCTGCAGGCACCAGCCGTGTGTCAGGCGCGTGCCGCCAAGGCCGCCTCCAGCACCGGCCGGTAGCTGCGGCTCACCGGCAGCTGCACGCCATCGGCCAGTTCAAGCAGCGCATCACCGTTGTGGCGCTCGATCAGTGATCGCACCCGCAGCGGGTTGACCAGCGCCGAGCGGTGCACGCGCAACAGTCCTCCATCCGCCAGCCGTTTGGCCAGCTGCGCCAGCGGCTCACGCAGCAGGTGCAGTCGCTGCCCCACGTGCACGCACGCGTAATGACCGGCCATGTCGATGTAGTCGATCTCCGCCAGCGGTACATACTGGACACCACCACTACCAGGCACCGCCAGGGTCTGCGCACAGTCCTCCGTACGCGGTGCCAGGCCTGCCAGGCGGCGCACGCGCTCGATCGCTTCACGCAACCGCTGCGCTGCCACCGGCTTGAGCAGATAGTCTGCGACGCCCAGTTCGAACGCGCGCAGCGCATGCTGCGGCAGCGCGGTCACGAAGATGGTGTGCGCGGCCAGTGCCGGCTGCTGCTGGGGCAACTCCCAGCCACGACCGTCGGGCAGGACCAGATCCAGCAGCAGCAGATCGAAACGGCGCCCCTGAAGCTGCTCGCGTGCCTGCGCGAGGGTGGCGGCTTCAGCATCGACCCTGACCTGCGGAATGCCCGCCAGCAACTGGCGCAGGCGGTCACGTGCCAGCGCCACGTCATCCACCAGCATGACACTCAATGGACGCGTCATGCGACGACCTCCGGCAGGACCAGCCGTGCACGGTAACCACCGTGCTCGCTGCCGGCCTGCAGCCTGCCTCCCGACAACGCCAGCCGCCGCTGCACCGCAGCGTGGCCAGTACCCAGGCCATCGCTCGTAGAGGGGCGCATGCAGGGATTGAACAGCGTCACCTCAAGCAGGCCTCCTTCCACCTGCGCATGCAGCTCGATCCGCAAGGGCGCATCACCGGGCTGCCAGCCGCTGTGCAGGACCGCGTTCTCGATCAACGGCTGCAGCAGCAGGCCCGGCACCTGCCACGCCAGGGCCTGGGCGCTGGCCTGCAGGTGCAGCTGCAGTGCCTCGTCGCGCAGCAGCGACTGCAGGGCCACATAGTCCTGGGCGGCTCCGAGCTCATCGGCCAGGGCGCGATGCGGCGGGCATTGCAGGGTATCGCGAAGCAGCGAGGACAGCTGTGCCAACGCCATGTCCGCCATGCCGGGGCGCTGCAGGGCCAGGCCACCAATGGCGTTGAGTGCATTGAACAGGAAGTGGTGCTGCAGATGTTGGCGCAGGGCGGCTTCACGGGCCTGCCGCAGCACCTCCGACTGCGCCTTCAAGCGCTGCAACCCGGCCAGGCCATGACCCACGCCCGCCACCGCGATGAAGGTCGGCAATGCGAACAACGCCGTGATACCGATCGCACGCATCACCTGCGCCGGTGCAGGCCAGGGTCGCGCCTGCCACTGTTGCAGCAGCAGGTGGCCCAAGGTCCATCCCAGTGCGGTCAGCAATGGGGTCAGCAGCAGGCCCAGACCCAGCCAGCCAATCAGATGCCGGCGTCCAGGCAGTGGCCAGCGCCGGCACGCTGCCCACAACGCCGGCGTCGCCAGCATCCAGGGCAGCTCGGCGCCCAGGATGAACAACGCCGCCGGCAGCAGACCACCGGGTGTCTGGCTCAGGTGTACTGCAGGCACCGCAGTGGCGATCAACAGCCCCCACAGGGCCAGCATCACCCAACACGGGCGTGGCAACGAAAGTGGCGGCTCTGCGGCAGGCAGCAGGAAGTCAGGGGAAACAGGCATGCAGGGATTCAAACCGGAAACGGGCACCATGCTAGGTGCCCGCACCGGATCGTTCCCGTGCCGGAAGCAAGGGGCTCATCCACGCATGGCGTGGATTCCGTTCGAGGCCCCAGGGTCGGGTCCCTTCCCACCGGGAAGGGCTCTGCCCCTGTCGATCACTGCGTCTTCGCAGCCTCGACATTCCACGCTGCGACCCTGGCCTTGGTTTCGGCCAGCATCTTGTCCAGCGCGGCGCGGTCATACACGTTGCCGCGCAGGATCACGCTGTCGATCTTTTCGGTGGCAGCAATGTCCTGCAGCGGGTTGGCGGTCAGCAGCACCAGATCGGCGGCCTTGCCCTGCGCGACACCACCGTAACGGTCCATCTGGCCGAACCAGGCCGGGCCGGAACGGGTTGCGGCCGACAGCGCCTGCGGTGCGCTCAGGCCTTCCTTCACGAACAGCTGCAATTCCTGGTGCAGGGCGATGCCCGGGAAGTTGAACGAGTTGAGGAAGCCCGCATCGGTGCCCGCAATGATCGTCACGCCGGCCTCCTGCAGCATCGGCAGCACCGCGGCCACCTGGTGGTACTGCGCGTGGCGCGCCTCGATCTGTGCCGGCGTGGCCTTCGCCGCGCGGTCCACGCGCCACTGGTAGGTCGCGCGCAGGCCCGGGCCGATGTAGGCCAGGTACGGATCGTTGGCGTGGTCATCCTGGTCAAGGAAATCGAGGATGCGGCCACCGTTGAGGGTCGGGGTCACGAATACGCCACGCTTGGCGAAATCGCGGTAGGCGTGCATCGCCGTGTCGCGGTCGAAGCTGGCGTCGAGGCGCCGGTTGGCTTCGGCGCGGTCGATGCGACCGGCACCGAAGTCGGCGGCGATCTGCGCTTCGTCCTTGCTGCCGGCCTTGAATGCATAATCCAGATGCTCGATCGAGGCCAGGCCCGCATCGACCGCCTGCTCCACGGTCAGTGCCATCGGAATATGCCCCGAGGCCTTGAAGCCGGCCTTGCGCGCAGCACTGGCCGAGTACAGGAACAGTTCCGGCTTCAGCGTGCTGTCGGTAATCTTCACGAAATCAACCTTGTCGTGCTGCAGGCGGGTGATCGCCTTGTCGGCGTCAGCCTCGCTACCCACCTCGATCGTGCCCTTCCAGACCGGCTTGATGCCTTCGATCTTCGCGCCCGAGCTGAGCAGGCGCGGGCCGAACAGCGTGCCCTTGGCGATCTCGCCACGCCACTGCAGTACCTGTTCGGGCAGGTCGCCGGAGCAGTCACGCACGGTGGTGATGCCGTGCGCGATGTACAGCGGCAGCAGCGCCTTGTTCTCTTCAATCAGCGCCGGGCCACCACCGAAGTGCACGTGCATGTCCCACAGGCCCGGGATCAGGTACTTGCCCTTGGCATCGATCTGGCGGGCCGTACTCCACTGGCTGCGCAGCTGTGCATCCGGGCCGACGGCGACGATGTCCTCGCCGCGGATCACCACGCTCTGCCCCGCCAGGGTGCTGGCGTGCTCGACATCGACCACGGTGGCATTGCGGATCAGCAGGTCGGCGCGCTCAGCGGAAGACGCCGACAGCGGTGCCACCGCAAGGAGGATGGCAAGGGACAACGGACGGGAACGGAACATGGACAGCATCCTGATTGGCACGCCCAGCGTGCGGGTGGAAGGGAACAGTCTTCAGCGCACCGCGCCGTGCTGGCGCAGCAGGGTTTCAATTCCGGTATAGCCGCGCTGGCGCGCGTGCGCCAGCGGCGTCACACCGTCGCCGTCAGCCAGCTCGGGGTCGGCGCCGGCCTCCAGCAGCAGCTGCACGATCTGCACGTGGCGCGCGCCGCCATCGCCGAGCAGGATCGCTTCCAGCAGCGCGGTCCAGTGCAGGCGGTTGACATGGTCCACAGCGACGCCTGCACGCAGCAGCGTGCGCACAGTGGCGACGTGGCCGCGCTCGGCGGCGGGAATCAATGCGCTGCCGCCATAGCGGTTGGTGCTGCGCAGATCGGCGCCATGCGCCAGGGTCATCGCCAGGATCTCGTCCAGTCCACGCGCGCCGGCGTACAGGTAGGCGCTGTCCTGCATGGCGTCCTTGGCATTGACGTCGGCGCCGGCTTCGATCAGTTCACGCGCGGCGTCTACATTGTTGCCATGCGTGGCCAGCAGCAGCGCGGTACGGCCCTGGCCATCACGCGCCTCCAGCGTGGCGCCATCCTCGATCGCCTGTCGCACCGCATCGGCATCGCCGCGGCTGGCAGCATCGCGCAGGCGGCCATCGACGTCGGCTTTGGACGTTGCGGTGCAGGCCGGGGAGATCATGGCCAGCAGGAATAACAGCAGCACGCGCGCGAACGGCGCAGGCCAGCCAGGGGAACGATGGACGCGCATGACGGTGTCTCCTCATGACCGTCGCCACGGAACGCCGTGCGACGGTAGCTACAGCCGGGCATTGCCGGCCCCTGCCCTGCATGGTAGAAGTCGGCCTGGGTATCCAGAAGTGAAATGTTCAAATGCAAGACAGTGCCAAATCGAATAGAACCCTGTTCGAACTGGACCTGCTGCGTGCGCTGGTGATGGTGGCCGACTGCGGCAGCTTCACCACTGCGGCCACGCGCCTGCATTCGACCCAGTCCACGGTCAGCCAGAAGGTGCGCCGGCTGGAGGAACTGGCCGGGCATCGCCTGCTCGAACGCGGCCACCGCGACGTACACCCCACCGACGCCGGTCACACCCTGCTTGGCTACGCGCGGCGCATGCTCGACCTGAACGAGGAAATGGCACAGGCGTTGGCCGGCGCCACCGTGGAAACCGCGGTGCGCATCGGTGTCCCCGAGGACTTCGTCAACGCACAGACCACACGCATGCTGGCCGCTTTCAGCCGTCGCCACCCGCAGGTGAAGCTGGAGATCAGCAGCGGCCTCAGCCGTGACCTCGCGCAGGGCTTCGACCACGGCGAGCTGGACCTGGTGCTGGTCAAGCAACGCCGCAACAGCCGCCAGGCGGTGCATTGCCGACGCGAGCCGATGCACTGGATCGACAGCCTGCGCAGCAGCTGCCTGCAGCAGGACCCGCTGCCGCTGGTCACCTTCCCGCCACGCGGGCTGTACCGCGACGAGATGATCCACGCCGTGGAGGCGCTGGGCCTGCGCTGGCGCATCGCCTTCACTAGTTCTTCGCTGAGTGGCATCCAGGGCGCGGTGGCCGATGGCATCGGCGTCAGCCTGCTGCCACGCCGCGCGGTCACCCGCGATCACCGCATCATCGATGGCGAACGCGAGCTGCCGGTGATCGACAATTACGAGATCGGCCTGCTGCATCGTGCCGACGCAGATGATGCCGTGCGCGCGCTGGCCAGCGAACTGTGGCGCCAGGTGCAGCGCGAACCGGATTGACCGCGGTAGAACCACGTCATGCGTGGATGGAAACGACCGTCCGGCATCCGAAAGGGCGCTGAAGCGTCAGCTAGTACATGCTTGTCGCAAAAGGCCTAGTGATGGCGTAAACAAAGCCTGGACGATAGGGTGGGGAACGCCCCTCTCCAGATTGCCCCGCCTATGACCAGCACGTACCAGGTTGCTTTGACCCCTGCTCCGAAGGACGAAGCCAGCATCCGGTTCGATCCGCTGCCACCTGCGCTCATCGCCCACATGCAGCAGCAGCGTGCACAGGTTGCTGCCCTCGTCGCATCTGCGTTCCCTACCGTGCCTGTTCAATGGCCGCTGCTGCCGAGCACGCTGCAACGCGTAGTCGATGCAGAACTGATCGATCACGATGATTGTGACGGTTGGGAAGCACTGGGGGTCGCATTTGGTGATTGTCTGGCACAGCGTGTACCGGAACTTGCCTGGGCCCAGGTAACCGATGCCTGGGGCGTCGATGCGGTTCTCCGCTATGGAGACGTCAATATCATGGTCAGCGCCGGCACCCTGTTGATCAAACGCGTCGAAGAAAGCAAGACCATCGAGATCAACCATCTGCTTGAAGCTCTGGAGGAGTTCGTCATCCAGCAAGCGCGCAAGTCCGGCTGAGCCCTTGAGAGAACGATTGAGCTGCGCAGAATGACGTATTCGCACATTGATGCTGCGCATGCGGAAGCAATCACAGTTCGCGCACTGATCATCGATATCTGATCAGACCTGCCGCACCAGGGCACTACATCGCCGGCTACAGTCCCCGTTGTTTCCGTGCCCCACGGCGCCTCGCCATGTCCGATGAAATCCCCACCCGCTTCGATCCCCTGCCCGCTGCACTGCAGACGCATCTGCAGCACCAGCGCTCGCTGATCGCTGCGCGCGTGGCCGCCGGCTTTCCGACGTTGCCGGTGCAGTGGCCGCTGGCGGCCACCATGCTGCAGCGCGTGGTCGATGCCGAGCTGATCGACCGCGACGACTGCGATGGCTGGGAAGCACTGGGCGTGGCGTTCGGTGACACCCTGGCCCAGCGCGTGCCGGGCCTGGCCTGGATGCAGGTCACCGATGCCTGGGGTATCGACGCGGTGCTGCGCTATGCCGACAGCAGCCTGCAGATCGGCGCCAGCACGCTGCTGCTCAAGCGCGTCGAGCAGGGCGAGATCATCGACATCGCCCACCTGCTGGCGTGGCTTGAGGAATTCGTCGTCACCCGTGCCGACGATTACGTCTGAAAGGCCGCCGAGCATGGCTCGGCACTACACGGGGTTGCGCGGCGTGAATCTACAGCCAGCGGCCGTCGACCACCACGCGGCGCTCCACCGGCACCCCGGCCACAGCGGCCGGGCCGTGGTCGGCACGCACCGCCACGAAAGTGGCCGGATGCCCTTCCACAAGACCGTACTGCGGCAGCCCGATCACCTGCGCGGCATGGGTGGTCACCATGTCCAGCGCCAGCATCAGGTCGGCATCGGTATGGAAGCCGGAGCGGTAGCCCAGCAGCATCGCGCGTTGCAACAGGTCGCCGTTGCCATACGGCCACCAGCAGTCGCGGATGTTGTCGTTCCCGGCGAACACGCGCACACCAGCGTCATGCAACGCGCGCAGCGGCGGGAACGGATGATCGCCCGGCGCGTTGCTCATGATCGCTACGCCGGCCGTCGCCAGCGCCTCGCCCACCTGCAGCGCGCGCGCCAGCGGCACGTCGCCCAGCGAATAGGCATGGCTGACCGCCACCCGCCCCTGCAGGCCAGCGGCCCGGGTGCGCGCGGCGATGCGCAGCAGCTGGGCCAGGCCGGTTTCGCCGGGCTCATGCAGGTGAATGTCCAGCTGCACGCCATAGCGCTCGGCCAGGCCGAACAGCAGTGCCAATTGGCCCTCGGCATCACCGTCGAGCGTGGTCGGGTCGATGCCGCCGAGCACCTCCACGCCCGCAGCAAGGGCCTGCTCAAGCACCGCTGCGGTACCAGCGCAGGACATCACCCCGGCCTGTGGGAACGCCACCAGCTGGATGCGCATGATGTCGGCACAGCGCAATGCGGCCTCGCGTACCGCTTCCAGGTGACGCAGGCCGGTGCTGCCATCGATATCGACATGGCAGCGCATTGCCACTGTGCCGAAGCCGCTGCATTGGCGGATCAGCGCCTCGGCGCGATCGACCATCGGCGCCGCAGCCGCCACTGCCGCCTTTTCCACCGCCAACCGCTCACGCAGGCTGTTCACCGGCTGATGCGGATGCCAACGGTCGCCAACGAAGCTCTTGTCCAAGTGGATGTGGCCATCCACCAACCCCGGCAGCACCGCAAAGCCCTGCAGATCGACGCTTTCCGCCCCTTCAGCCGAGCCGGTATGGCCGTTGAGCCCGCTGATGCGGCCATCACGGATGTGGAAGTGCAGCGGTGCACCGTCGCGGTCGACACCGCCGTGGATGAACTGCAGGGTCATCGGGAATTCCCGGAAAGCCAAGACTGGCGCCATCCTGCGCCTCGATAGCGCCATCGGCCAACGAAATATCTGGATGGCACGCATTCACCAGAACGATGATTCCCCCTGCGACAACCGGTCGCAGCCACGCCGTGCACACCCCTGAACGGGTAACATGGGCGCCTGTTTCCGCTGTGATGCCGCATGGGCCCGTCCGACCGCCACGATCGTCTCCGCCGCTGGCAGGCCGCGTCCCTGCTTGCCGCCGCTCCGATCGCCAGCCTGTCCGCCACTGATGCTGCGGCCGCTGCGCCGCTGCAGTCGCCGCCGGGCCAGCAGCGGATCGCCCCGGCTGCGCTGGTCGAGCGCCTGCACCAGCGCGTGCTGTCCGGGCAGAGCGCCACCGCCACGCTGGAACACTGGTGCGCAGAGCACGGCCTGGCCGAACAGGCGCGGGTGCGCGCCGTGCGCATACACGGCCAGGACAAGCCGGCCCCCGCCGACGTGCTGCAGGCGCTGGGCGTGAAGCCGGGTACCGACCTGCGCTATCGCCGCGTGCAGCTGGTCTGCGGCAGCCGCGTGCTGTCCGAGGCCGACAACTGGTACCTGCCTGGTCACCTCAGCCCGGCCATGAACCAGGTGCTGGACAGCACCGACGAACCGTTCGGTCGCGTGGTCGGCCCGCTCGGCTTCCAGCGCCAGACCCTGGCTGACCAGACGTTCTGGCCGCCGCGGGGCGAAGGCGACCGCGGCGTGATCCTGGAAGTGCGTGCCCTGCTGCGCGACCGCCAGCAGCAGCCTTTCAGCTACGTCATCGAGTCGTACCTGCAGCAGACGCTTCCGTAACGCGCCGCGGCGCCGGGCATCCGCCGGCTACGGGCCCGTGATGGCGTTGGCTGCAGGATCCACCGAGAACACGAAGCGCCCACCACGCTGGTCCCTGCCCCATGTCATCGGCGCCGTGGCCAGGCTGTAGACCGGGGCCGCCTTGTCCGTGCCGATCGCCTCGGACCAGGCACTGAAATTTTCATCGGTACGGCTTCGGATCTCGCCAACACACAGGCTGTAGCCACAGGCGAAAGACACCAGCGTGCCGTCGCTGCCGATGAGCCGGGTCGCGGCCGTCCTGTAGAGCCGGGTCAGGTCCTGCACTTCCGGGTGGCCGGCCGCATCGCGCTCGAACTGGCTGATCGCCTGCGCGAAAGCCTTGTCGGAACCCAGCAGCGCCTCGCTCTTCTGCACGGACACCGCACCCTCGCTCAGCAGCATGCGCTCGCCCTCGAGGAAGTGCCCCTCCGGTTGCGCGAGCCCAGCTGCCGCCGTCGTGGCACTCGATGCCGTTGCCGCGCGCGATGGCCCAGCGTGCTCCGCTGGCTGCGCGTGAGACTGCGCAGGCGCGGCATTGGCCACCTCCGCGGCATCCTCCACGCTGGCCGCCTGCCTGCCACTGCAACCTGCAATGGCCACCACCGCAATCACACTCCACACCCTGACATCCATGCGCATCCTCCTCCGGGTAGCGCCACAGCATGCCTCGCGCGCAGCGGCAACACGGGTGCACTGCACAAAGAAAAGCCCAGCAATGCTGGGCCTTTCGTTCGCCTGCGGAATCAGCGGAACCGGTAGTCCAGCTGCACCCAGTACTGGCGGCCATACGGGTCGTAGTTGCCGACCGGGTAGAACGGCCAGCCGCCACCGTTCTTGTCCGCCGGCGGGCGGCTGTCACGCAGGTTGTTGACGATCACACCCACCGACAGGTTCTCGCCGAACTGGCGGAACACGCTGGCGTTGTAGGTCATGTACGGCGCGATGCGGCCACTGCCATCGGTCTTCGGCAGCGAGCCGAAGCGGTTGCCGTACAGCGTGGTGGTCCAGTCACCCTGGTTCCAGGTGATGCTGCCGTTGGCCTTGCTGCGCCACTGGTAGTCATCCAGCGAATTGCGGATGTCACGCTCCGGATCATCGGAGAACTGTCGGTATTTGTGCTCCAGCACCACGGTGTAGGCCAGGCGCGTGGTGAAGCGGCCATAGCGGCCGGCATCGAAACGCCAGTTGCCCTTCAGGTCCAGACCGCGAACCGATTCGGAGGCCGCGTTGATCGGATTGATCAGCACGCGGGTCACCTGGTCCGGCTGCACCGTGGCATTGGACGGATTGCGGATCACCCGCGACAGCGCGTCCTGGCACAGCGGCGAACCGATATCGCGCGCTTCGCCGCCCAGCGTGCGGCCCAGGCGGCAATCGGCCTCATCACGCAGGATGCGGCTGGTATCGAGGCTGGTCACTTCGTTGTCGATGCGGATGTCGTAGTAGTCCGCGCTGAAATCCAGGCCGGACAGCGGCGACCAGACCACGCCGAAACCATACGACTTGGCCGATTCCGGCTGCAGCTGCGCATTGGCGCGGTTGCTGTAATCAATCGACAGGCCGTTGTAGTCGCAGTTGTCGTACGACTGGCCCGCAGTGCGGCAGCGCCAGTAATCGGTCATGCCCGGGTTGTAACCACGCGTCTCGGTTGCGAACACGTAGTTCATGTCCGGCGCCCGGAAGCTGGTGGCAGCGGTACCACGGATCAGCAGGCTCTCGATCGGCCGGAACTCGACGCCGAAGCTCCAGGTGGCCTTGCCGATGTGCTCGCCACCGGCACGGTATTGGTCATAGCGACCGGCCAGGGTGGTGGTCAGCGACTGCAGCAACGGCAATTGCAGCTCCACACCTGCAGCGTAGCGGTCACGCTCGCCACCGGCGCCCACGCCTGCACTGGTGTTCCAGAACTCGCCGCTGCCCAGGCGCGGGTCCGGTCGGTTGCGATAGCCCTGGCTGCCGGCCTCGACCACCGCTGCCAACGCCGCATCGCCCCCAGGCAGCGCGAACAGGCGGCCGTTGACGCTGGCGCTGAAGGTCTGCAGCCATGCCGCGTTACGGCTTTCCTGGTAGTCGGACAGCCCCTCGTACTCGTTCGGGGTCAACGGCTGGAACAGGCGCGCCGGATCCGGCGCATAGACCTCAACGCCGTTGCGCACACCCAGCTTCGGGCCGAGCAGGTATTCGTTGATGCCGGCCAGCAGTACCGGGCGGCGGGTGCGGTTCTCGTATCGCGAGCGGCTGTAGACCGCCTCATAGTCCCAGCCGCTGTCGCCGATCTGGCCACGTGCACCGACGTTGAACGACCACGAGTTTTCCAGGAAGCGGTTGGCATTGCGCGGCAGCCCGCCGATTTCCTCCGGCGCGAAGCGGCGGTACCAGCTTTCCAGGTTGCCGGTGGTCTGGTTGTAGAAGTAGTTGCGGGCCGAGGTCCAGGTCGGCGCACGCGTGTTGTTGTAGATCCGCGCGCTGCCCACGGCGACATCGGCAAACAGGTCGGTGGTCTCGTTGACGTGGAAGGTCAGCAGGCCATAGCCATTGAGGTTGCGCTTCTGGGTCTGCACGGTCCAGTAGCTGGCGGCGGCCTCGTTGCTGCCGCAGTACCAGCCCTGGCGAGGGTTGAAGGCGCGGAACACGCTGCCGCCATAGATGGCAGACGCCCCGTCGCAGCCAGTGACGCCCGGATCGATGTTGCGGCCGGTGGCGGCATTGCGGCGATAGGCGATCGCGGTCGCCTGCGGTGCCTTGCCGGCCGGATCATCGTCCAGCGAATCCATGAAATCGCGCTGGCGCGCGTGGATCGCCTTGCGCACATCGAACTCGAAGCCGAACAGCGCATCCCAACGCTCGCCGGAACTACCACCGACCACCTGCGCGCGCTGGTTGTCGCCGCCGCCCTGCTGGGTGCCACCGGCGCGCACGTTCACATCCACGCCCTCAAAGCGGTCCTTGAGGATGATGTTGACCACGCCGGCGATCGCATCGGAGCCGTATACCGCAGACGCACCTGCCGCCAGGACCTCGATGCGCTCGATCAGCGCACTGGGAATGTTGGCCAGGTTGACCACGTTCACCGACCCTTCGTAGGCCAGCGGGTAGTCGGCCTGGCGGCGGCCGTTGACCAGCACCAGCGTGCGGTTCGGGCCCAGCCCGCGCAGGTTGATGGTGTTGGCGGCCGGGGTGAAGGTGTTGCCAAAGTCCTCGCCCTGTACGTTGCCGGTGTTCTCGGTCAGCGCGCTCAGTGCGTCGAAGGCATTGCGGTAGCCCTGCGCATCGATCTGCTCGCGGCTGATCACCGTCACCGGCGACGGGCCCTCGACACTGGCGCGTGGAATGCGCGAGCCGGTGACCTTCACTTCCTGCAATGTGGTGGGTGCGCTTTCCTGCGCGAAGGCCGGCATCGAGACCAGCATCAGGGACGACAGTGCGAGCACCAGCGGACGCGGGCGCAGCGCCTTGTGGGAGGCGGACATGGGCTTCCTGGGGAGTTGGGCGGTTGTGGTACGGGGGCAGCGGCCTGTACGGCGCATAACGATCCCGTAACGAAAGTGTCCTGAATGGGGGGTTTCAACGGAAATGACCAGGCCTGATGGCCTTATGCCTGAACCGAATCAGACCCGCAGTGCCATCCACCACACTTTTGCAATGTTTTGAATGGTGCAGGGCTGCAGGCACGGCCATCGTGCCGGGGATGATGACCCCGTACCCCACTTCCCTCCTTCCCCCATTGCGCCCGGTGCTGCGCCGTCACCTGCTGCAGCTGCAGGCCGCACCGGTCACCCTGCGCCCTTTCCAGCGTGCCGACCTGCCGCGCTGGCGCCTGTTCGATGACCGCCGCCGGCGCGGCCGCCGCGATCCGTCCGTCATCGATGAGGAAGCGCGCTTCCTCGCCCACATGCATCGCTCACGCCTGGAACAGGACAACGACCAGCTGCTGCTGGGGGTGTTCGATGACGAGCACGGCAACGTACTGGACCAGCTGCACGTACGGCTGCAATCACTACACGCGCGCAGCGCCGAACTGCTGTCGCTGCAGCATTGGCACCCGCATGCCGACGCGGCGCTGCAGGCGCTGTGCCCGTTCCTGTTCGAGGACGTCGGCCTGCATCGCCTGTTCGTGATGCTGCCACCGGACTGCAGTGATCCGTTCGCCACCGCGCTGCGGGCCTTCGGCTTCGAGCAGGAAGGCCTGCTGCGCGACCATCATCTGGATCTGGATGGCTGGCAGGATCGCCAGCTGCTGGCGCTGACCGCACCCATGTGGCGGAGCAAGCACAGGATGCTGGACTAGCGCACCCGCTCCAGCGCGTTGCCGGCACCGGTCAGCACCGAGCAGGCGTGGTCCTGCAGCTCTTCGGCGCTGGCCTCGTTGCCGGTGCCCGCGTCCACACGGGTGGCCAGCAGGATGAAGCCCGGGACGCCCTGCACGGCGTCCCGGCCCGCCACAACCAGGCTCCACTGGCCGACGTCGTCCACGCCTGCGAGGTCGTAGGCCAGCAGATTGAGCGGATTGGCGGTCAGTTCTGCGCCCGGCAGCAGGCGTGCCTGGTACTGATGGCCGCGCAGCAGCCCCGGCAGCGGTGTCCACTGGCTGCCCAGAGCGGCAGCATGCGTGTCCAGCGCCTGCAGCACGTCGGCACGCAGGCAATCCACGTGAATATGCAGCTGATGTTGCGAGCGGCCATGCGGTGAATTCAGCGCCAGGCTGGCAACGTTGCGCGGCAGCGGTTGGCCCAGCGCCCGTTCGGTGTGGGTGCGGGCCAGCCAGGCCGCGCCGAAGTAGTTGGGTGCACCTCGCTGGTACAGGCTGCGGCTCTCGATGCCGCTGACCTTGTCCAGCGGCATCAGCAGGAACTGGTAGTCGCCGTGCGCGTCCTTGACCAGCACATCGCGGCGGTCTGCTGCCGTCTCCACCCGCAGGCAATCGCCACGCGGGCCTTCGGCGCCCTGGCAGTCACGTTCAATCAATCGCCACAATGCATCGGAATGGGCCGGCGGCGGAGGCGCGCTGGCACAGGCAGACAACAGCAGCAGGGACGACAGCAGGAAGGGGCGCAAGGACACGGCACGACTCACGGAGCAGGCGCGGCAGACAGCGCCGCGCTGCATTCTAGCCAGTGCAACGCTGCAATCAGTAGGTGCCGAACGGCACTTCAACCACGATCGGGGCGGCACCCTCGCCGGCCTGCAGGCTGTAGCGGTCCAGCGCGCCATCGTCATCGGCGTGCGGCTGGCGCTGGAAATGCAGCGGGTAGCGGCTGTCCCCCAGGCGCACGGCACTGCCGTCGGCCTCCAGCGCGGCACCTTCCGGAATCAGCAGACCGCCCAGGTCGCTGTAGGCGCCAGGTACATCGGCGAAGCTGTAGTCGGCCAGCTCGTCCACCCGCTGCATCGCATAGACGTGCGGCACATAGGGTCGTGCAGGGCTACGGCCATTGCTCAGGTCGGTCACCCAGGCCTGCGGCAGGTGGTACTCCCCGCGCAGCGCAGCGACGCCCAGCGAGGGGCTGGCCACCTGCAGGCAGCACACCGCCCGCTTGCCCTCGCGGTCGAGGATGGCGAAACGGTCGCCGCGGGTGGCCGCCTGCGGCAGCATGGCGAAGGCCAGGTTACGCTGCGCCGGCGCGTAGCCGGATTCGGTCTGCAGGTTGCGCCAGGCGCCGAATACCGGGGATTGGACCTGCTCGGGTTCCGGATCGGCAGCGGAGGCGGCAAACGCCACGCCCAGCAACGACAACATCAGGGCCGTCATTGTCTTGTCCTTGCCGCGGAAACTGCCTGCCGTCATACCGTATCCAACACCTGCGCCGGAAAGGCCCGGCCTGCCCGCTGGCGTACTGCCAGCTATTCCTCCCACTATGCAATGACCACGCTGTGCCGGCAATGACCGGGGCGCTGACGCCTTTCGCACGCTCGGTGCTATCGTTCCCGCCATCGTCCCCTGCGCAGGAGCGCTCACATGTCTGCATTCCGTCTGTCCCTGTTGCTGCCGGCCTCCGCCCTGCTGCTGTCGGCCTGCGTCAGCACCCCTGGCCCGGAAGTCAAAGGCAGTGGCCGCTGCGACGCCAGCCAGCTGGGCTGGGCGATCGGCCAGCCGGCCAACGAGCCCAACATCCGTCGCCTGTCCCGCGAGAGCGGTGCCGGCCTGGTCAACCCGATCGGCCCCAGCACCATCACCACCAAGGACATCCGCCCGGACCGCCTGCGCGTGTTCGTGGATAAGGACAACATCATCACGTCCACCCGCTGCGAGTAAGCGCGGCAGCAGGCTTTTGTAGAGTCGAGATCCTATGTTCGTGGTCAAGCCTGCTGGAAGCAGGCTTGACCCACCTTCAGCATGGCCGGATCGAAGTCCCGGCCGCTTTTGAAGACACCCCAGGCGATCCTGGCCAGCTTTCTGGCCAGGATGTTGAAGACGGCGGTGCTGGGGTGACCGCGTTTTGACAGCTCGTCGTAGAGCGGTTGCCCCCGACGACACCGCTTGAGCCCCATGGCGGCCATGTAGAGCATCTGGCGCAGCACTGGCGCGCCCTGTTTGGACAGCCGACGCCGTCCCGTTCTGCCGCCAGACTCGTTAGGCCGGGGATCCAGGCCGGTGCAGGCGATCCACGCGTTGGCGTTGGCCAACGGCCAGCGCGTCATGTAGTAGATCAGGTGAGCGGCGACGGCGGGGCCGATACCAGGGATGGTCAACAGGCGCTTGTAGAGCGTGCCATGCTCTCCATCGCGACCCAAGCGCTGCAGTTCGCTTTCCAGCTCGGACAGCGTCCCAGCCAGAGCGCAGAACAGATCTGACAGCTCCCCGGGGGCACTTTTGCTTACCCCGAAGGATTGCTCCAGGCGCGCGCGTGTCTTTACCAGCGTCTGCCGCTTGCGCAGCAAATCGTGCATCTGCTGCTGCTCGTCGGTACGCGGTACGTATTCACGCAGGCGATCGTTCTCCTTCTTCACGTACCGGGCGATCGCTTCGGCGTCCATGGCGTCCGTCTTGCCACGCGAGCCCGTCGCCCGGCCGTAGTGCTTGATCAGACGTGGATTGATCACATAGACAACGTGGCCTGCCTGGCCAGCCATCCGAGCCAACAACTCGTAGTACCGCCCCGTCGCCTCCATGCCAATCCGGCATCGCTGGGGCAAGGTGTTGAGCCACTGGGCTATGCCGGCCCGGGTGTTGGCGATCCTGTCGCCGGCCTTGCGGTCGGCCACTGCCGGTACGAACTCCTTGGAGTCCACGTCCACGCCAATATCGAGAGAATCAGACATTTGTACGGCTCCCAGCTATCTTTAAGGGGCTGGGGTGGTACCGCACCGACGTTAGCTTGCCTACATCGACGATCCCCTTTGGGGGCCGTACGATCCTTTATCGACGTTCGTGTGCGGGATGGGGATCGCTCGACTCGTCTGTCGGCTAGTATCCGCAGATGCATGCTTGACGGTCCCTCCACCCTGGCTCCTACATACCTCGTAGGAGCCGGGAGGAACATACAAGCCATGCTCGACTGGCTTTTCGCGCGGCGCATCCGAAGACCAGCCGAGCGTAGGCCCGGCTCTACAAGGTTCAGGGTTCGGTATACCCCGCGCAATCCGGCAGCGCCTGGTCGGGGTGGAATACTCCATCGCTGAAGCGGAACAGCCGCGTGTAGGTGCACGCCGGGTCCTGCTCGGTGCGCAGATCCTGCTTCTTCAACGGCCCCTTGGCCAGCGAATCCTCGAAGCGCGAAACACCGGCCGGGAACCGGGTCGCCACGGTCTGGTAGCGCAGCACCGGCATGCCCTCGGCGACCGTATCCAGCGCCAGCTTCGCCGAGAAGCCGTATTCGTCATGGCAGGCACCTGCGCGCTGCTTGATGTCCTGTTCGCTGAAACAGGCGCGGATCATCGCATTGCCCAGCCATGGCACGGTCAACACGTCGTCGTCCACCTGGATGTCGTCCTGCAGGTGGCGCACGCGTGCCAGTTGCAGCGTGGACGCGTCGGCACCTCCACCGGAGTACATGGCGCTGAACGTGACGATGCCACCCACCAGCACATTCTGGCGGGCGCGCTGCTGCGGGTCGGTCACCGGTTCATCGCTGCCCACGCCAGGTGCCAGCCGCACGATCCACGGCCACAGCGACAGCTCGCTTTCCTGCGGCACGTCGATGCTGACGTGGTAGGTGTGTGGCGTGCCCTGGCCCGGTGCCTTCTCAAGTACTTCCAGCACGGTCGGCCGGTCACCATCTTTGGCAACCGGCTGCACGCGCACGCACCAGTTGCCGTCCCGCGTGCACTCGTAGAGCCCCACCGGCCCCGTCTCACTGGCGATCAGCACCTGCCCCAACGGCTCCATCACGTTGCCCGCAGCGTCACGCTGCTGCGGCAGGATCGAGCCCTGCGCCAGCGCCAGCATCGGGGTGGCCAGCAGTGCAACGCACACGGTCGTGCGGGCAAGGACGGGGGGCATGGATGAGATTCCTGCTCGTGGAATCAAGATGGTAGCGCAGGAATAACGGAACGATCGCGACCAGCCCGGTCAACCGGAACCCAAGCGGCACACTACCTGTCAGAACGGCGCTCCCAACTACGCCCCTCCAGCAGTACGGAGAATGGCCGGGGGAGCGAAGCCGTCATCAGTTGTCGACTCGAGATTCTCACCATCCCAGCTTGCCTGAGTGATCCACTCCACAGCCTTCTCAGCGAAGTCAGCGAAAGTGGGAGCAAGAAGGTACTTGGTTTCTTCATCCGCACCAAAGGCAATCATCTGTCCTTCAGCACCGTCAATATCGGGATCGAAATCCAATCCCATGTGATTGCCGCCACCATCGTGAGTCAGCGGTATCCAACGTGCATTGGTATACATCGGCTTCACCACCCCCGCAGGACTGGACTTCATGAACTCCGCACAGTCCTCGTTCATGCCGTCGGCCTCGATCTCACGCCAACCCTGCCACTGCCGCCTGATCTCCATGGACGAGAGCATCTGAGTGCCGAACAGAAGCCCGGCCCCATCCTGCCCGTCGTGAATCATCAGCAGCTGCCTGAGCAGATCTGGCAAAGCGACTGCAAGCTGAGCTTCCAGTTCAACCAACTCGCTTTCGGAAGCTCCCGGTCGCAACTGCACTTCATCCAGACAATTTTTCTCGTGAAGCGACGCTTTGATGGACGCCCATATCTGATCCGCACTCTGCATTGGTTCTGTATCCGTTTCAGCCAAGACCTCAGCCTAGTGCGAACCCGATCAGTGATGAATGCAAGAGATCCGAATTTTCAGAGAGTGCGCCGCTAATGCCCACTACAGTCGCAGCCACCCCACCCTTTCGCCTTCGATGTCTGGCCGATGCCCGGATTGAACGTATTGCTCGGGTCCAGCTGCCTGTAGAACCCGGCCAGCGCCGGCTTGGCCGGGTACAGGTGGCCGACGTTGTGCTCGGCTGGATACTCGGCGCCACGCTGGTCCAGCAACGCCCACATCGCATGCTCGATCGCCATCGGGTCTTCGCCTTTGCGCGCGATGTAGTCCTGGTGGAACACGTGGCACAGGAAGTGCCCGTAATACAGCTTGTGCAGCAGGCGGCCATCGATATCGACCGGCAACTGCTCGAACCAGTCGGCATCATCGCGGCGCAGGGCGATGTCCAGCGCGACGATGTCCTGCACCTGGTCGCGGTGTACCTCGCGGTAGCGCACCGCGGCGCCGGCCACAGCGAAGCGATGCAGGAACGCCTTGCGCCCCTCATCGGCCGTGCAGTGGAAGTAGTCGCCCTCATGGTCGGCGAAGAAGCGGCGCAGCCAGGCCTCGGTGTCCGCGGCGTCCTGCGCGGAGACCTTCAGCAGCAGATGATGCTCGTAGCGCTGGCGGAACTCGCCCATGCGCTTGGGCAGGTGCGAGGGCAGCAGGCCGGTCAGCACCTGCATCACCCGGTCGGTCACCCCGCGCAGGCCCAACCGCTCGAACCAGCCATCGACGCGGCTCTTCAGTGCGAAGGCGGCCGGCACGCGGGCGGTGCCGAGGCGGTCGATCAGCAGGAAACTGTCCTTGCCGTAGCGCTCGCCGATGTCATAGGCATCGCGGTGGATGTATTCGCCGGCAATCGGCAAGCGTTCGAAGCCGGTCAGCAGCTGGCGCCGGATCGCGGTCAGGCTGTCGGTGCGGTTGCTGCCGATGTAGAAGACTTCGGCGGCCTCCTTCTCGAAGGTATCCAGGCGCACCGCGAATACTGCCAGCTTGCCGGCAGACCCCGCTGCCTCGAAGTGGCGGCTGGGGTCGGCATTGAAGCGTGCCGGCGTATCGGCATCGACCCGGCGCACTTCCTCGGCGTAGCGTGGATCGGAGGCGGCGCGGCCATCGCCGTCCCCAACGTCGGCAGCACGGTAGTCGCCCGCCTGCAGGCGCTGCAGGATCTGCTCGGGCGTATCGCCCAGCGCGATGCCCAGATGGTTGACCAGCTGCAGCTGGCCCTGCGCATCGACCTGCGCGTACAGTGCCAGTTCGGTATAGGCCGGGCCACGGCGCACCAGCGCGCCGCCGGAGTTGTTGCAGATGCCACCGAGTACCGACGCACCGATGCAGGACGAGCCGATCACCGAATGCGGTTCGCGGCCGAGCGGTGCCAGCGTCTGCTCCAGGCGGTCCAGCGTCGCGCCGGGCAGGCACAGCACCTGCCGGCCCTCGTTCAACAGCTGGATGCCGGTCAGGCGCAGCGTGCTGACCAGCACGATCGGACGCCCATAGTCGTTGCCATCCGGGGTCGAGCCACCGGTCAGGCCGGTGTTGGCCGCCTGCAGGATGATCGCTGCCCCCCCCTGCACCGCCGCCTGCAGAACACGCCACAGCTCCAGCAGCGTCCCCGGGCGCACCACCGCCAGCACCGGGCCGTCGCCGAAGCGGTAGCCGCGACGGAAGCGGCGCGTGGCCTTGTCGCCGGTCAGCACATGGCGGCTGCCGACCGCGTCGCGCAACTGTGCCAGCACGGCATCGTGGCCACTCATGGCAGGCTGACCAGCGAATCGCGGCCGATGTCAGCGATGCGGCGCGCACCGGTCAGTGTCATCGCCACGCGCATCTCCTTGGCGATAAGGTCCAGCAGGTTGGCCACGCCGGCCTCGCCCTGCGCGGCCAGCGCATAAACGAAGGCACGCCCCAGCAGCACGGTATCGGCACCGAGCGCCAGCATGCGCACCACGTCCAGGCCGGTACGGACGCCCGAATCGGCGAGAATCTTCAGATCGCCCTGTACCGCATCGGCAATCGCCGGCAAAGCACGCGCAGTGGACAGCACGCCATCGAGCTGGCGGCCGCCGTGGTTGGAGACCACGATGCCATCGGCGCCGAACTTGACCGCATCACGCGCGTCATCCGGATCAAGGATGCCCTTGATCACCATCGGGCCCTTCCAGAATTCGCGGATCCATTCCAGGTCCTTCCACGAAATGGAGGGATCGAAGTTGCTGCCCAGCCAGCCGATGTAATCCTCCAGCCCGGTCGGGTTGCCACGATAGGTGGAGATGTTGCCCAGATCATGCGGGCGGCCGAACAGGCCCACGTCCCACGCCCAGTGCGGGTGGGTGATGGCCTGGCCGATGCGGCGCAGCGAGGCATTCGGTCCGCTCATGCCGGAGTGAGCATCGCGGTAGCGCGCACCCGGCACCGGCATATCCACGGTGAACACCAGGGTGGTCACGCCCGCGGCCTGCGCCCGCTCCAGCGCGTTGCGCATGAAGCCACGGTCGCGCAGTACATACAGCTGGAACCACATCGGCCGCTGGATGGCCGGTGCCACTTCCTCGATCGGGCACACCGATACGGTGGACAGGGTGAACGGGATGCCTCGACTGTCGGCCGCGCGCGCCGCCTGCACCTCGCCGCGCCGGGCATACATGCCGGTCAGGCCGACCGGCGCAAGTGCCACCGGCATCGCCAGCGTTTCGCCGAACAGTTCGGTTTCCAGGCTCAGGTCGGACATGTTGCGCAGGATGCGCTGGCGCAGCGCGATGTCGGACAGGTCGGAAACGTTGCGCTTCAGCGTGTGCTCGGCATACGCGCCGCCATCGATGTAGTGGAACAGGAACGGCGGCAGCCGGCGTTGCGCTGCGGCACGGTAATCGGTGGAGGCGGAGATGATCATGGGGTCAACCGTGTGGGGAAGGTAGACGCGAGGCCCGCGCACGCCGGGCTTCGTTGTCATCGAGGGTGCGCAGCGTGGTGTGCACGAACTCGAGGTGGGCATGCGCGGCGGCGCGCGCGCGTTCGGGGTCGCCGGCAAGCACCGCGTCCATCATCTCGCGGTGCTGGTCAGACAACGGCGAGAAGGTCCTCGCCGAGGTGTAGAGCTTTTCGCGACTCTGCGAGATGTTGGTCTGCAGCAGGTCGAACAGGCCGCGCATCACCTGCAGCAGCACCAGGTTGTGCGAGGCCTCGGCGATGGACAGGTGGAAGGCCGCGTCGGCCTCGGCTTCACCGGTGGGGTCATCCTTGCCGTGCGCGTCCATCATGGTCTGGAAGGCCTGCGCGATGCGCGTACGATCCTCATCGGTGGCGCGCAACGCTGCATGCCAGGCGGTGGCACCTTCCAGCGCGTGGCGGATCTCCAGCACGTCGAAGCGGTATTCCGGGTCGCCCTGGAACAGCGGCAGGTACGGCGCCAGCGGTTCATCCAGCGCCTGCCGCGCGCGCGCCGCAGGTTCGGCTACATAGGTGCCGCCACCGACGCGTGCGGTCAGCAGGCCCTGGCTGGCCAGC
Organism: Stenotrophomonas sp. 28608_Sma; assembly: GCF_056486185.1. Taxonomy (NCBI): domain Bacteria; kingdom Pseudomonadati; phylum Pseudomonadota; class Gammaproteobacteria; order Lysobacterales; family Lysobacteraceae; genus Stenotrophomonas; species Stenotrophomonas sp. 28608_Sma. The sequence continues at coordinate 2,910,040 of NZ_CM151308.1, forward strand.
TGCGCGATGGCTTCGCGCAACGCCGTGCGCGAGACCCCCAGCTGCACCGCCAGGGTGCGCTCGGCCGGCAGCCGGTCACCCGGCTGCAGCCGCTGTTCCTGCACCAGGCCGCGCAGCTGCGCGGCCACCTTGTCCGAAATACGTTGCGTGCTCATGGCGTCATTGTGGCCCGAAGCGCGCAGCGGGTGGTCGACTGACCGTGCATGGCTCAGGGAATCATCCAGGTCAGCCAGTAAGCCTGGGCCAGGGTGATCAGGCCGACCATCGTGGTGAAGATCAGGCTGTGCTTGACCGTGAAACGGAACAGGTCCGATTCCTTGCCGGCCAGGCCGACCGCCGCGCAGGCAATGGCGATCGACTGCGGCGAGATCATCTTGCCGGTCACGCCGCCAGTGGTGTTGGCCGCCACCAGCAGCACGTCGGACACGCCGATCTGCTGCGCGGTGGTCGCCTGCAGTGCCGAGAACAAGGCATTGGACGAAGTATCCGAGCCGGTCAGGAACACGCCCAACCAGCCCAGGAACGGCGAGAAGAACGGGAACGCATCACCGGTGTGCGCCAGTGCCAGCGCCAGCGTCGCCGAAAGGCCCGAGTAATTGGCGATGAAGGCGAAGGCCAGCACCATGCCGATCGAGTAGATCGGCATGCGCAGCTCACGCACGGTCTCACCGAAGGTCTGCAGCGCCGAACGGGCCGGCATGCGCAGCGCGATGATGGCGATCACAGCGGCGAGGATGATCGAGGTGCCGGTGGCCGAGAACCAGTCGAACTTGTAGATCGCCTCGTAGCTGAGCGGTGCATCCACGATCGGCGGCATCTTCTGCACCATCTGGTCCAGGCCCGGCACCGGGATCTTCAGCACCCAGCTTTCCAGCGGGCCGTCCGCCGCGAACAGCGACTTGAACGGCTTGATGCTCCACAGCGTGACCATCGCGGTGAGGATCAGGAACGGCGACCATGCCTTGGCGATCTGGCCGACGCTGTAGCGCGGCGCCTCCAGCGCCTGTGCGGCCGCCTCGGCGCTGGTTTCGGTATCGAAACGGAAGATCCGCACCGGCTTCCAGCGGCGCAGGAACAGCGTCAGGCAGACCAGCGAGGCCAGCGACGCGGTGATGTCCGGCAGCTCCGGGCCGATGAAGTTGGAGGTCAGATACTGCGCGATGGCGAACGAACCACCGGCCACCAGCACTGCCGGCCAGGTTTCCTTGATGCCGCGCCAGCCATCCATGATCGCCATGATCCAGAACAGCACGATGATCGTAAGGAACGGCAGCTGGCGCCCAGCCATCTGGCCGATCTCGAAGGCATCCAGACCGGTGACCTGCCCGGCCACGATGATCGGAATGCCCATCGCACCAAAGGCGACCGGCGCGGTGTTGACGATCAGGCACAGGCCGGCGGCATACAGCGGTTTGAAGCCCAACCCGACCAGCAGTGCCGCGGTGATCGCCACCGGTGCACCAAAACCGGCTGCACCCTCCAGGAAGGCACCGAAGGCGAAGCCGACCATCAGCATCTGCAGGCGCTGGTCCTCGGTGACCGACAGGATCGAGGCGCGGATGATGTCGAACTGCCCGGTCTTGACCGAGACTTTGTAGAGGAATACCGCGCCGATGATGATCCAGGCGATCGGCCACAGGCCGTAGACGAAGCCGAAACCGGCCGCGCCCAGCGCCTGGCTCAGCGGCATGCGGTAGAACAGCAGGGCGACGCCGAGCGCGATGGCCACGGTGATCGTGCCGGCCAGCCAGCCCTTCATGCGCAGCACGGCCAGGGCGACGAAGAAGAACGCGATCGGCAGCAGCGCGATCAGGCTGGACAACCACAGGTTGCCGGCGGGGTCGTACAGGTGTTGCCAGGGCTGCATGAAGACTCTCGACTGGGGACGGGTTCAACACCGCAGGGGTGGGCGGTCATGGGCTCCAGCATTATTGGTAGTACCAATAATGGATTTATGGAGCCACTGGACGCAGATTGAACCGCTGATTGCGCGAAGAGCCTATTAGACCATAGGGCTAGAATCAATTATTGGTACGACCATTAAGACGATTGAGACCGTGGCGCGCATCCACCACACTGGATCCTGCCCAATGTCCGGTACACGAATGACACTCGCCCCCACCCGCGACCTGCAGTCCATGCAGCAACAGGCAGCTGACTGTCTGGCCGGCTACGCTGAAGCGAACCTTCTCAATCATGCAGGCTTGGATGCGCTCATCGCCCACCTGCGCGCATATCCGGATTCGGGCGAACCCATGGCCCTGCCAGACTGGGATCAGGCAGGCTCAGAGCTTCAGATAGCGGGTCGAGGCGATCCATTGCCGCCATCTCTGTTGGGGCAGATCGCCACAGACAAGCACGAGGAGTTGAATGACCTGATCTGTTCCTGCGTTGAAGTGGGAATCGCAGATCTGTACGGCGCTACGACGGATGTTCCTGACCAGATGCTGGCCAGAGCACTGGCCATCCTGCAGCGCAACACTTCGCAGCAGACCTGACTGCTTCAACTCCGCCTTGGAATCACGATCAGATCCCCCGAAGGGACTCTGATCCCACTCCCTCAACCCCTTAGATCTTCTTCTCCAACCGCCGCATCACCGCCAGCACCAGCACGCACAGCACGCTCACCCCGATGGCGATCACGTACTTGCTGATCCCCACCGCAATCCCGATGGCCGCTGCCATGATCAGCGAGCTGGCCGTGGTCAGGCCGCTGACCTGGTCCTCGCGTGACCCACGCAGGATGGTGCCAGCGGCAACGAAGCCGACACAGGCCACCACCGCTTCGATCAGGCGCACCGGATCAACCTGCAGCAGGTCGCGGTAACGCTCTTGCTGGAAATGCTCGGCCACCGAGTCGCCGAGGCCGACGATCAACGCGGCGGCCCCTGCGATCAGCATGTGCGTACGCAGGCCAGCGGCGTGCTTGCCCATCTCGCGCTCGACGCCGAGCACGCCGCCGAACAGCATCGCTGCGGCAACGCGCAGCAGGATCGAGACATCCTGGGTGAGTTCCATGGCAAAGGCTCCGGCGGTTTTTCCCGGAGCCTTGCTCGGCGGTCGTAGGGCGGGAGTGAAGGCGATGGCACGCCTTCTTCACCGCACGCATTCCTCCACGCATGGCGTGGATCTACTGACCGCATTCGCTCACTGCGCCAGGTAGCCACCATCGATGGCGTAGTACGCGCCGGTCGCGAACGAGGCATCGTCGCTGGCCAGCCAGGCCACCAGCGCCGCCACTTCCTCGGCCGTACCCAGCCGCTTCAAGGCGTGACGGCCTTCCAGCGTGGCGCGCACCTTCGGGTCCATCTTCTCCAGCAGGGGTGTGCTGATGAAGCCCGGGCCGACCGCGTTGACACGAATGCCGTCGGCGGCATGTTCCCACGCGGCTGTCTGGGTCAGCCCGACCACGCCGTGCTTGGCCGCCGCATAAGCGGTGGAACCGGCATACCCCACCTGGCCCAGGATCGAGGCCATGTTGATGATGCTGCCGCCGGTTCCAGCGGCTCGCATTGCCCGGATCTGCGCACGCTGGCACAGGAACACGCTGGTGAGGTTGACGTCGATGACCCGCTGCCAGCCATCGATCGGATAGTCACCGCTGCTGGCGGCCGGCCCGCCGATACCGGCGTTGTTGACCGCCACATGCAGGCCGTCGAGTTCCTTGATCGTGCGCTGCACCGCCGCCTCCACGGCCGCGTCGTCTGTAACGTCCAGCGCAATGCCGATGGCCTGTGCACCGGCACTGCGCAGCTGCGTCACGGTGGCATCGACTGCATCCTGCTTCAGGTCCCAGACCGAAATACGGGCACCGGATGCGGCCAGCGTCTGCGCCACGGCCAGGCCGATACCGGACACGCCGCCGGTCACGATCGCGGTCTTGCCGGTGAGCTGGTAGTCAATCATCTGCGTTCTCCATCAGTGGGGGTATCGATGTGACCTGCAATGGCCAACCGCCCCACCCTACGCGCCCGCTCGTGATGGCCCGGCCGACATCGCGTCTACGGGTGATCGTTCCAGCCATGAAACCTCAACTCAAGTTGATGTATGGAATTGCGTACGGATATGCATGCAAAACGCTGGCGTATGTTCGGCGGCATTTTCACTTTGGCCGTAATCGTCAATCGTTTTGACCATATTGAAATCAAAAGCGCGCGAATCAAGGCGACAATGGGAAACGTTTCCAGTTTCTTCGACACATTCCATTCAACCTGGTGTTCCCCCCACCATCCAGCGTGCCCACGCCCCTGCTTCCCAGCATGTCTGCACGGGTAACGACGGGATCTGCATCTGCATTGCAGAGCGCGTGGGCGAGGTAATGCCAGCGTCCACCTCCAAAGCACGTGCCGAGCGATGTCCCGATATTTCACTTTTGCTGATTACCGCCGCTTCGGCCACCGCCATGGCTTCGATTACCGCGCCGACCCGGAACACCTGCGCGACGACCAGTGGGCCGGCCATGGCGAGGTCAACGAGCAGTTCCTGCGCGGCGGCATGAGCCTGATCGCCTCCGACGTCCATAATCGCTTCCCTTATGTCGCCACCGCCCAGCAGAGTCCCGGCTTGGCCATCCGCGTGATGCTGCAGGGCCAGGTTGATGTGCGCATTCCGCGACGTGGTGGTTTCACCCTGCGTGCTGGTACGGCGATGACCGCGCACCACCGCGAACAGGTTGAGATGACGGGTGCGCATCCTGGCGAAACGCGCATGCGCGGCGTCAGCGTGATGGTGCCCGGCCAGATCGATCCGGACCTGTTCCAGCTGCCACAGTTGGAGACCGCGCTCAACACCCACCTGGAATGCCGCCACTGGGCCATTCCGCATACCCTGCTGCCGGTGCTGGGCCAGCTGTTCGAAAGCCCATGGGAGGACGGCATCGACGCGTTGTGGCGCGAAGGCGTCGCACTGCAGCTGCTGGCCGTTGGGCTGAAGGCCGAGGATCTGCAGACCGATCATGTGCGAACGCTGCGGGCTGGCCAGCGCGAGCGCCTGGAGCGCGTGCGTGCCTACCTGCATGACGATCCCAGCCACGCGCATAGTCTGATCGAACTGGCCCAGCTGGCCTGCATGAGCCCAAGTTCGCTGCGCCGTCATTTCGCCCAGCAGTACGGCTGCTCGGTGTTCGACTACCTGCACGAACAACGCATGCGCCACGCCGAGCAGGGCCTGCGCGAAGACGGCTGGACTGTCGAGCAGGCTGCGGCCGCCAGTGGTTACCGCCACCCCAGCAACTTCGCGGCTGCATTCCGCAAGCGTTTCGGACTGGTACCCAGCCGCTGGCGCACCGGGCCCTCAAAGGTCGGATAGCAGCTTCTGCTTCACGCCATCGCGGATGCCGGCCAGCGGCCGGCACGACCGCAGCCGCCTGAATCGACCTGCCATGGCTCCGCTCTGGTAGGTGTCGACCTTGGTCGATCGGCATGCCATGGCCCAGCCTTGGTAGGTGTCGACCTTGGTCGACACGCTCCTGCGCCATCGCGGATGCCGGCCAGCGGCCGGCACTACCACACCCGCCTGAATCGGCATGCCATGGCCCCGCTCTGGTGGGTGTCGACCTTGGTCGACACGCTCTTCGCATCGCGAACGCCGGCCAGCGGCCGGCACTACTGCACCCGCCTGAATCGACATGCCATGGCCCCGCCTTGGTAGGTGTCGACCTTGGTCGACACTCCCAGAAGGCGACTGCACTCCCGGCACATCTTTGCGCATGTCGCATATGCCCATTGCCGCCAAAGATGGGCCGCGCCATCGTGGTAGGGCTGACCACAGGGACTCCGCGTGGAAAACCAGGATCAACCTCGCACGCCGATCTTCATCCGAAGTATCCAAAGCCCATGGATACCCGAGGCGGGCGCGCATGCGGACGATCTGCGTACGCTGCAGGCGCATTGGGTCGAAGCTGCGATTCCCGAAGACTTCATGCGGCTCCTGCAGTGGTCAAACGGTGGGCGCTGCGTGTTCCCTCATGCTTATGTGGACCTATGGTCCATCGCCACCATCATTCAGCTCAACCGCAGCTACCAGATCCGTCGTTATCTTGGCGACTACCTGATGGGCATTGGAACGGACGGTGGATCGACGCTCATCGCGCTCGATCTCTGCCCGCTCAGTCGCGGACAGATCATCTCATTCGATCTGGGCGATCTCGACATCAGCCGGGGAAAGCCCATCGCCGAATCTATCGCCGAACTCTTTCGGAAGTTCGACAGCGGGCTGCTGACTAGCGACAACATTTATCCTTGAGCTTAGAAATGCCGGCCAGCGGCCGGCACTACCACACCCGCCTGAATCGACCTGCCATGGCTCCGCTCTGGTAGGTGTCGACCTTGGTCGACACGCTCCCGCGCCATCGCGGATGCCGGCCGGCGGCCGGCACTACCGCGTGCTGCCGGGCTATGCCCGGCGTCATCCTCTCCGCCTCAATACACCGGCAGATCGATGTAGCTCGCCTGCGCCGCGCTGTGCCAGACCCGCTGCGTGGCCTTCTGGTAATCGCTTGGCTTGGCCAGGTAGATGTTCGGCACGTAGGTCTGCGGGTTGCGGTCGTACAGCGGGAACAGGCTGGACTGCACCTGCACCATCACCCGGTGGCCCTTCTGGAACGTGTGGTTGGCATTGGGCAGGTCGAAGCGGTACGGCAGCACCTGGTTCGCCGCCAGCGGCTTCGGATCGCTGAAGCTTTCGCGGTAGCGGCCACGGAAGATCGCCAGCGACACAGGCAGCTCGTAGCCACCCATCTCCGGCGTCGACGCTTCCTGGTCCGGATACACGTCGATCAGCTTCACCACCCAGTCACTGTCGGTGCCACTGGTCGAGGCCTGCAGGTGCACCACCGGCGCGCCGCCGATGCGCAGCGGCGCGGTCAGCGGTTCGGTGATGAAGGTCAGCACGTCCGGGCGACCATCGACAAAGCGCTGGTCCTTGACCAGCCAGGTGGTCCACATATCGCGGTCACCGAAGCGGACCGGACGCGGCACGAACGGCACCGGCTTGGCCGGGTCGGACACGTACTCCTCGAAGTCCCCCTCGCCCGCCGCCGGCGCCTGGAATGCCAGCTTGCCGCCGGCCCGCAGGTACAGCGGCTTGCTGCTGGCGGCACAGCCCTTGTCGCAGCTGCGCGGCCAACCCTTCAGGCGATCCCAGTGGTTTTCGCCGGTGTTGTAGATCAGCACCGGCGGCGTGTCCGCCTTCGGCGCACCGTCCACCAGGTACTGGTCGAAGAACGGCTTGAGTACATCACGGCGGAACTGCAGCGCGGTATCGCCGTCGAACTTCAGCGCGCCCAGTTCGCTGCCGCTGTAGTTCACCTGGCTGTGCCGCCACGGCCCCATCACCAGGTAATTGCGGTTGTTGCCGCTGTCGCGCCCTTCCATTGCCTGGTAGGCGTGGTTGGCGCCCCACATGTCCTCCTGGTCCCACAGGCCCTGCAGCCACATGGTCGGCACCTTCAACGGTGTTTTCGCCATCACCGCGTCCAGCGCCTGACCCTGCCAGAAGCCGTCATAGGCCGGGTGCTCCACCAGTTTCTTCCACCAGGTCAGCTGGTCCACGCCGGTGAAACGCGCGTAGTCGCCGGCCGAACCGATACGCAGGAAGGTGCTGTAGTCATCGTAGCCGAGGCTGGGCAGCGGCGTGCCCTTGCCGCGCTTCTCGGTCTGCATCGCGAAGTAGTTGAAATTGACCTGGCGGAACGCGCCGTAGTTGAGCCAGTCGTCGCCCATCCAGCCATCCACCATCGGGCTCTGCGGCGCGGCCACCTTCAGCGCCGGGTGCGGGTCGGTCAGCGCCATCACCACGGTGAAGCCCTCGTACGACGAGCCGAGCATACCGACCTTGCCGTTGCTCTCCGGCACGTTCTTCACCAGCCAGTCGATGGTGTCCCAGGCGTCGGTGGAGTGGTCCACCTTGGTGTTGTTCAACGGTCCGCGCAGCGGCCGGGTCATCACGTAATCGCCCTCGGAGCCGTACTTGCCGCGGATGTCCTGGAATACGCGGATGTAACCGCCATCGACAAATACCTCGTCGCCCTGCGGCAGCAGGTCGCGCATGCGCGGCGAATCACTGCGGCTGGCGCGGCCGGCAGCATCGTAAGGCGTGCGGGTGAGCAGGATCGGGGCATTGCGCGCACCCTTGGGCACCACGATCACCGTATACAGCCTGGTGCCATCGCGCATCGGCACCATCACCACGCGCTTGTCGTAGTCACGACCGACATCAGGGGCAACGAAGGGCTTGCCGCTGATGTCCGGGGTCATCGGCGGGGTTTCGGCGGCCAGCACGGTGCTGGACAGGCAAAGGGCAATGGCTACAGCGACGGCACGCACACGCATGGACAACCCCTCCCGGCAGGAAAGCCTCAAGCCTACTCCTGCCTTGAGCCGTGAAGTGTGTGCAGGCTTTGCATTCTGCGGTGGATGCAGGCAGGACTGATGGCACATGTGCGACCAGCTGCTGCGCTCGTCGGCAACCGGTAGTGCCGGCCGCTGGCCGGCAACTTCATCCACCTCGGGCACGGTACGCGGTTGCCGGCCAGCGGCCGGCACTACCGATCAGGCTGCCGTTACCTCATGCAGCGCCAGCCAGCGCCAACGCCCCTCTTCCCGCCGCAGCACCGCCAGCGATTCCCGCCATACGGGCTCGCCGCCATCGATCGCATGCCCTTCGCGATAGCGCAGCACCGCCAGCGGTGATGGCGCCTCCACCGCCTGCACGGCGTCGATGGAAATCTGCAGCCCTGGACGCGCGCCATGGCCACCCGCGAACAGTGCCTGCAAGGCATTCCGATCCAGCCTGCGACCCGCGATGCCGACCATGCTGAAGTCCGCGCAGAAATGCGCCATCAGGTCCTCCAGTGCGTCGGTGCCGGCGTCGGCGCGGAACCAGGCCTGCAGCTTGTCGTGCAGGTGGTGGACTTCGTGTTCTGCGATGGTATCCATCAGGTGTCCTCCGGTTGTGAAAGGGTGAGCAACTGCGGCCGGCGCAGCAGCGCCATCGGCAGCAGGGTCAGTACGGCGGCCAGACCCAGCGCCGCGCCGGTGGCGCGGGCCGGCAGCCACTGCATGGCCAAGGCCAGCAGCAGCGCGATGGCCGCGGTGCCCAGGCAGAAGCTGAGCTGGCGATTGAGGTTCCAGAGCGCACTGGCATCGCCCAATGCTTCGCCCTCGACCCCATGGAAGGCCAGCGTCTGCGCCGTGCTGCTGCACAGGCTGCCGCCGGCGCCCATCAAGGCAAACAGCCATGCTGCAATGGCAAAGACCGGGTGTGGCAGCAGCGCCATCAACAGCAGGCCGCTGGCCTGCAGAAGCATGCCCGTACGCAGTACCGTGGCTGGTCCGAAGCGAGCCAGCAGGCGCTTGCTGGCCGTGATCGCAATGGCCGAGGCCAGCGCCCACGGCAGCATCAGCGCGCCGATGTGCGCGGCACTGTAACCGGCCTGGTGCAACTGCAGCGTGCTGACCAACTGGCTGCCGATGAATACACCGGGTACTGCCAGGTAGACCAGCATCGCCAGGCGCAGGCCGCGATGGGATAGCAATGACCAGCGCAGCAGTGGCTGCGCCTGCTGCCGTGCATGCCGCAGGTGAGCCGCTGCCAACAGCATTGCGATCAACAGCAGTACGGCACCGGCGGTCCGATGTCCGGGCTCGCCCAGCCAGGTCAACGCCAGCAGCAGCGCGCCCAGCGCCGCCATCGCGGTGGACAGCGCATAGGCCTGCAGGCGTGGCGCACTACGCGCGCCATCGGCCGGCATCCACGCCAGCACCAGTCCAATCGCCACCACGGCCAGCGGCAGGCTGGCCCAGAGCACACCGCGCCAGGACAACCACTGCACCAGCAGCCCACCGAGCGCAGGCGCCAGTGCCGGCACCAGCAGCGCCACCAGCAGGATGCGGCGGGTCAGCGCGCCACGCTGGTCAGGCGTGCACTGTCGGTACGCTGCCGCTTGTGCCACCGGAATCAGCAGGCCACCAGCCAGGCCCTGCAGCAGGCGCCAGCCCAACAGCCAGCCAATACCCGGTGCAGCCCCGGCCAACACTGCGGAGGCGGCGAACAGCAGCAACGCCACCAGCAGCAGGCGACGCTCACCGCAGCGTGCGGCCAGCCAGGGCGCCAGCGGAATCACCACGCTCAGGCCCAGCATGTAGGCGGTGCCGACCCAGGCCAGGGTACCGACGTCGGCATGCAGTTCCGCCGCCAGCGCCGGATAGGCCACCGTGGCGATGAGCATGTTGACCAGATCCAGAGCGAACACCAGCAGGAAGATGGCCTCATGGCGCAGGCGGGGGGACGGCATCGGCGACGCTCCAGCAGGGAAGCGGCCAGCATGCCGTGCGGGCCTTGTTGGAAAAACACGACAGCAACTGCAACACTGTCAAATCTGCTTTGACAATGAATTGCCATGGTCAGCCTTGATCGCTTCGATATCTTCCGTGCAGTGGTCGAGGCCGGCAGCCTGACCGCTGCCGCCGATCGCCTGGGCCTGAGCCGTGCGGTGGTCAGCTTCAACCTGAAGCGGCTGGAGCAGGAGCTGGGCGTGACCCTGCTGCTGCGCAGTACCCGCCACCTGGCCCTGACCGAGGCCGGCGAACAGTTCCTGCAGCACTGCGTGCAGGCGCTGGACGCCGCACAGGCGGCGATCGATGCCGCCCGCCGCGACCAGCATCAGCTGCAGGGCGTGCTGCGCCTGACCACCACCCCGGAGTACGCGCAGCTGCGCCTGATTCCTGCGTTGGAGGCGTTCCGTGCGCGGCATCCGGCTCTGCAGCTGCACCTGTCGACGTCACCCGCGCCGGCGGACCTGATTCCCGAACGTTTCGACCTGGCGATCCGCCTCGGCCGCCTGCCCGATTCCGGCCTGCATGCCAGTGAGCTGGAACGGCACCCACTGTGCGCGGTGGCGGCTCCGTCCCTGCTGGCACGCCTGCCCTCTGCCGATGCTGCCGATGACCCCGTGCAGCTGGGCACCCTGCCCCGCCTCGGCTACCCACGCCTGGCCGACGTGCCGGTGGTGGCACCGGATGGCAGCGACGCCCTGTTCGCCACCAACCCGGGCAACGCAGTGGTGCGCGTGGATGGTGCCAGCAGCCTGCGCGCCTTCGCCGTGGCCGGCGCCGGGGTCACCGTGCTGCCACGCTGGCTGATCGAGGACGACCTGGCCCAGGACCGGCTGCGCCCGGTGCTGCGCCAGCACCGGTTCCCGCAGCAGAGCGTGTACGCGGTCTACCCGCACAGCACGCAGCCCTCACCGAAGGTGCGGCAGCTGATTGATTTCCTGCGCGGGTGGTTTGTCACCTGAAAAAAGGGGACGGAGGGGATTAAGTCGTTTATGCATAAACGACTTAATCCCCTCCGTCCCCTTTTTTGCATGGCCCCTTGCGGGGCCATGCCTTCAAGCCTCAGCGCAGCACCTGCTCCACCAGCTGTACGTCCACCGTCTGCAGCGGTTCGGCGGCGTTGCGCGACAGCTGCACCTGGTAGGTGCCGCCATCGATCTTCCACTGGCGGGCCTGCGCATCGTAGTGAGCCAGCGTCTTCGGCTCGGCTTCGATGCGGATGCGGCGCTGTTCGCCCGGCTGCAGGGTCACCTTGTCGTAGCCGATCAGGCGGATCGGCGTGGTGCTGCCGGCCGGCAGCTTCAGGTACAGCTGGGCGACGTCGGCACCGGCGCGCTTGCCGGTGTTGCGGATGTCGACGCTGGCGACCAGGCGCGAGCCTTCCACGCTCACCTTCAGATTCTCGTAGGCGAACGAGGTGTAGGACAGGCCGTGGCCGAAGGCGAAGGTCGGGGTCAGGCCCTTGGCTGCCATCCACTTGTAGCCGACGTTGGCACCTTCGATATCGAAATCGAACACATCACCAAACGGCTTGGCCGGCTTGAAGCCGAGGCCGTCGATGTGCGGACGCGGCAGCTGCGATTCGTCCACCACCCAGGTCACCGGCAGGCGGCCGGACGGATTGACTTGGCCGGTCAGCAGCGCGGCAATGCCTTCGCCACCGCGGATGCCCGGGTACCAGGCCTGCAGCATCGCCGGCACCTGCGCCAGCCACGGCGTGCGCACCGGGCCGTTGGTTTCCAGCACCAGCACGGTCTTCGGGTTGGCCTTGGCCACCGCCGAAATCAGCGCGTCCTGATTGTCCGGCAGCTGCATGTCCGGCAGGTCCACCGATTCGGCGGCCCACTGGGTGGCGAACACGATGGCCACGTCAGCCTGCGCGGCGGCCTTGGCCGCAGCGGCGGCATTGGTCCCGTCCACATACTCGATGGTCGCGTCCGGGCGCGCCGCACGCAGCGATTCCAGCGGCGAGGACGGATGGAAGATCACCGGGCCCGGCCAGGTGATCGGCATCACGCCCGGCACCGCATTGGTGCCCTTGGCGGTGACGCCCACCATCGACGAACCACCGCCGCCGATCACGCCCTTGTCGGCATGGCCGCCGATGATGACGATGCGCTTCACGCTGTCGGCCAGCGGCAGCAGGTTGCCTTCATTGCGCAGCAGCACGCTGCCTTCTTCCACCGTGCGCTGGGCAACGGCGAAACCGGCCTCGGCGTCGACCTTCTGGTGCTGCGGCGGGTTGTCGAAATTGCCGTGCAGGAACATCGTGCGCAGGATGCGCGCCACCATGTCGTTCAGGCGTGCCTGCGGCACCACGCCGCCATGCACGGCCAGGCGCAGCGGTTCGTCGAAGAACACCGCCGCGTCAAACACTTCGCCGGCCGACTGCTGGTCCAGGCCGGCCAGCGCTGCCTTGGAACCGCTGTGCACGCCGCCCCAGTCGGACATCACGAAACCGGGGAACTTCCATTCCTGCTTCAGCACCTGGTTCATCAGGTAGCCGTTCTCGCAGCCGTAGGTACCGTTGATCTTGTTGTACGAGCACATCGCCACGCCCGGGCGGCCGGCGTCCAGCGCGATCTCGAAGGCCAGCAGGTCGGACTCGTGCATGGCCTGTTCGCCGATGCGCACGTCGTGGAAGTTGCGCCGGGTCTCCATGTCGTTCAGCGCGAAGTGCTTCATCGACGAGATCACGTGCTGGCTCTGCACGCCCTGGATCAGCGCGCCGACCATCGAACCGGCCAGCAGCGGGTCTTCACCGGCATATTCGAAGTTGCGGCCGTTGCGCGGGTCACGCTGCAGGTTGACGCTGCCCGACAGCAGGATGTTGAAGCGCTGCTGCCACGCTTCGCGGCCCATGGCTGCGCCACCGGCAAAGGCGACCGCACGGTTCCAGCTGGAGGCGGTGGACGGGCCCGACGGCATCGCCGTGGCGAAATCGCCCGGGCGGATGCCGCCTGGATTGGTCACGCCGACGCCGGCATCGGCCGACTGCTGCGACGGAATGCCCAGCCGCGCCACGCCCGGCACGAAACCGGCCGACCCGACCGCGCCTTCCGGCAGCGGGCCACCATCCTTGCCCAGCCCGAAGTAGCTGTGCAGCATCTGGAACTTCTCATCCTCGGTCATCGCCTTCAGCAGCAGCGCAGCGCGCGCATCGGCGTTGAGGGTGGTGTCCATCCACGGCCTGTCGCCGTGCTTGTCGGCGGCATAGGCCAGGGTCAGCAGCGTGGCACGCAGGGCGCTGCCTTCCACCTTGAAGGGTGCACTGCTGGCGGCCTGGAAGCCGTCGCTGAAATAGCTGGCATCGGCTTCCAGCGCCACACGTGCCGGGTCGAAGCCTGCGGCCTTGGCCGATTCACCGGCCACTGCGCCGAGCAGCACCGCCGGTGCGCCCAGCCGCGAACGCGTGACCAGCGCCGGCAGCTGCGCGGCACCTGCACCAGCATCGGTGTAGACCGCCACGGTGTGGCGACCATCGTCCAGGCGCAGGTAGTTCAGGCCCGGCTGGTCCGGGCCGGACTCAGCGGCAATCGGCAGCCGGGTCAGCACGGCCTGACCGCGCTGGGTCTGGCCATCGTCCTTGCCCGCCGCAATGAAGCGGTACTCGTAGCCCAGGCCGTCGGCCAGCACCTGCAACGGATCGACCTGGTCGATGCCGCGCTGCACCTGGCGCACGCTCACCGCGTCCACCTGCAGGGTCTTCAGCTGGGCGGCCAGGGCCGGCATGGCCTCGGCGGTCGGGGCCTGTTCCAGGGTCAGCACAGTGAACGCGGCGGGGTCGGCCCAGGCCGGGGCGGCCAGTGCGGCTGACAGGGCCAAGGACAGTGCAAGCGGCTTTGTAAACGTTTTCATCGACAGGCGTAATTCCGTTGCCAAGGCAATCGGTCCAGGGAAAGTGCCGCCGAAGGGTGCAGCGTTCATGCCGCACAGGGGTTGCCAGGCAACGTCCCGCAGGCCGAAGGACGGGCCGGTCTGCGCCTGGGACCCTCCTCCCGGCGTGACAACCTGCCTGTCCGGGCCGCGCAGGGCGACCCAATCATGTGAAGATTGTGCGAGGGCGTTCACACCTGTCAACAGGACCTAAGTCACAGGCCGACCCCAGCCACTGGTTATCAGGCCATCACCGGCGGTCATCAGCGCGCCGCGCGAGGCTGCTGATAATGGAGATCCCTGGCCACGAATCGAGCCCATGACCGTCCATCGCGACTTCGACCATCTCTGGCGCGACCGCTGTGATACCTCCAGCCAGCGCGCGCCGCGCGTGTTGATCCGGGTGTTCGTGGCCCCGGGGGAGTTGGAGCGCAGCGTGGCGTTCTACGAGCAGCTGCAGGGTGTGGTGGCCGATGCGGGGTTCCCGTTTCCGGAGGCCGGGCTGCGTCTGGCAATGGTCGGTGCGTTCCTGTTGATCGAGGGCAGCAAGGCGGCGCTGGCGCCGTTCACTTCGACCACGGGGACGCTGCTGGTCGATGACGTTCGGCCCTATCACGACAAGCTGGTGGCGGCTGGCGCTGAAATCATCTTCCCGCTGCAGGTGGTACCGACCGGGGCGGCGTTCAATGCGGTGCATCCCGATGGCACCGTGGTCGAGTACGTGCATCACCGGCCGGATCCGCAGGGGCGGTGAGGGGGCACACGGCCGGGCTGCGCCCGGCACCCGCGGTAGTGCCGGCCGCTGGCCGGCAACCTCAGAAGCAACAGCCGAAGCAACAGCGGGCTTCCTGTGGGGTGGCGGGGCGGGTCCGGTTGCGGGGGCCGCTGCAAGTACGTCCATGTAAGCTCGGTCGCCGCATCCATGCGGCTCACGCCCCCGCAACCGGACCCACCCCGCCTTGGACAATTCGCCGCAATCTGCAGTAGATCCACGCCATGCGTGGATGTTCTTCGATCAATCGTCGAATCAATCGATTTCGATGGAGATTCATCCACGCATGGCGTGGATCTACAATTCCTCCATGTCCTCTCCCGCCCTGCCCTGGAATGGCACGCTGCTGCTGGATGCTCACGTGGCCGTGCTGCAGGGCCACGCCGGTGGCAGCGATACGCACGCGCACTACGCCCATCAACTGTTGCTGAGCGAAGCCGCGCCCTGGCAGGTCGAGGTTGATGGCGTGCGGCAGCAGGGCCAACGGCTGTGGCTGCCGTCATTCCAGCCGCACGCAATCCTGTCGGCGCCGGAAGCGGGCTGTACGGTGTTCCTCGAGCCCGCACATGCCGATCCCGGGCAGATCGAGCAGCACCTGCACGCGCTGCCGGGCAACGCGCTGGCGCTGCACGACTGGCTGCCACGGCTGAGTCGCCCGCAACCGCTGGACCGCCGCGTGCAGGCCGCGCTGTCCCGTATCGCCCAGCACCTGCCCGGCCCGGTGCCGGCTGCCGATATCGCCGAGGCGGCGCATCTGTCGGCCAGCCAGCTGCATCGGCGCTTCCAGTCCGATCTGGCGGTGACCCTGCGCGGCTGGGTACTGTGGCAACGGCTGCGCCGCGCACTGATGCATCATCTGCGCGGGCACAGCCTGACCGACAGCGCGCACGCGGCCGGATTCGCTGACCTGGCCCATCTGTCACGCAGCCTGCGCCGCATGTTCGGCATCGGTGCCGCGCAACTGCAGGGCCTGCAGCTGCACGCGGTCTGACATGTTCGATCATTCGCGCCTGCGCAGACCTTCCGGCAGCTCCGGCACCTCGCCATGCGGCAGTTCACGGAACGGTGCCAGCAGCTGCCCGGGATAATCGCGCGGATAGTCCGGCTGGCTGCCGATGCCGAGGTCGCGTTGCTGCAGCCGATAGCCGGACGCATCGAAGGCGGTCCCCAGCAGGTGATCCCAGACATTCAGGAACAGGCCGAAGTTGACGTCGCCGGCGGTGCCGTAACGCATGTGGTGGAAGCGATGCAGCGGTGCCCAGGCCATCACCCGGCCCAGCACGCCGGGGCGCATGTCCACGTTGGAATGCTGCAGCAGCAGCTGGATGGCAATGGCGAAGGCCAGCACCGCAGCCACCGGCATCGGCAGGCCCAGCACCAGCAGCGGCAGCACGCCACCGACCGCTTCGGCCGCCTGGTGCAGCGGATGCTTCATCAGTCCGTTGAAACCATACATGCGGGTCACGCTGTGATGCACCGCATGCAGCCGCCACAGCCAGCCGATGCGATGGCTGGCGTAGTGCACCAGGGTTATGCCGAGATCGGCGCAGATGACGGCCAGCAGCACCTGCAGCGCGAATGGCCACTGCAGCGGCCAGGCCTGCCACGGAATGATGGCTGCCAGCAGTGGCACCGCCGCGATCGACAGCAGGTTCAGGCTCTCGTTGACCAGCGCATGCAGGGTGTCACGCAGGCTGTCGCCGTGATCGTGGTTGAACGCGGGGTCATACGGCCAAGCACGTTCGGCAGCGAACGAGACCGCGATGGCAACTGCCAGCAAGGCCAGCAGCCATAGCGGGTCGCCGTGGAGGTGGCCGACCCAGGCGACGGCGGCGGCAACGAAACCCAGCAGGAACAACGGGGCATACAGGCGGAGCATCCAGTGCTTCATGGGCAATCCGGAAAGTAAGGGGCCTGCATGCTGGCGCCGCGTATGGGGCGCCGGCTTGAACAAACGGCGCAACCCGGCGCGCTCCCCGGTGGATGACCATCGTGGACGGCACCACGTTTCCCACATCCATGCATGGCGTGGATCTACAATGGCGCCCTCATCGCGCCCGGGACCGGCATGGATTCCTTCAACCTGATGCGTGCCTTCCGCCGCATCGTCGAACGCGGCGGGCTGGCCCGCGCCGCCGAAGACCTGGGCATGTCGCCGGCCGGCCTGAGCAAGCAGCTGCGCACCCTGGAAGCGCACCTGGGCGTGGTGCTGCTGCAGCGGACCACGCGGCGCATGAGCCTGACTGAGACCGGCCACGCCTATTACCGCGAATGCTGCCGCCTGCTCGACGAGCTGGATGCATTGGAGCGTGGCATCGCCGAACAGCGTGGCGACGTGGCCGGACGCCTGCGCGTGAACGCACCGCAATCATTCGCACTGAGCACGCTGTCGCCGCTGCTGCCGCGCTTCCTGCAGCAGCACCCGCAGCTGTCGCTGGACCTGGTGATGGAAGACCGCCTGCTCGATGCGGTGGGCGAAGGTTTCGATGTGTCGCTGCGGTTGCGTGCCGAGCTGGACGACTCGCGACTGGTGGCGCGCCGCCTGGCCTCGCTGCAGCAGGTGCTGTGCGCTGCCCCGTCCTACCTGCGGCAGCATCCGGCACCGCAGGCGGTGGACGATCTGCAGACGCACAGCGTGCTGGCCTACAGCCTGTCCGACTCGCCCGGCAGCTGGCCGCTGCTCGGCCCCGACGGCCAGGTGACCATCACCCTGCCGGCGCGCGTCACCGTCAACAACAGCCTGCTGCTGCGCGACCTGCTGGTGGCCGGCATGGGCATCGGCGCCTTGCCCTCGTTCCTGGCGGCACCGGTGCTGGCCCGTGGCGAACTGCAGCAGGTGCTGCCCGACCACCGCTATCCACCACGCTTCGTGCATGCGGTCTACCCCACCTCGCGCCACCTGCAGCCCAAGGTGCGTGCCTTCATCGATTTCCTGCACGCCGAGCTGCCCGGCTGCGCCGGCCTGGATTCGTAACCGCCAGCGAAAACTGAGCTGCCCGCAGCGTGCTGTTTCGGCCACGCCGCGCTGCCTACTCTGCCGCCTCCCCTCTCACCGATGGCAGGCAGATGTCTTCCGTTCCTTCCCCCGCCACCGCCGCGCCGGTGGTCGATTTCTTCCACGACGTGGTCTGCGGCTGGTGCTTCGTGCTGGCCCCTCGCCTGCAGCAGGTCTCGGCCGAACTCGGCATCCAGGTGCGCCACCGCAGCTTCGTGCTGCAGGACTCGCGCGCGCAGATGGTCGAGGTGTTCGGCTCGATGGAGCGCGCCAAGGCGATCATCCTGCGCCACTGGACCGACTGCGCCGCGCATGAAGACACCGCGCGCATCGATATCGAAGGCATGCGCGCACAGGACTTCGAGTATCCGTCCGGCTGGCTCGGCGCACTGGCCTGCCAGGCCGCCGGCATGCTCGGTGGCAACGACGCCCATGGCGCGATGTTTGATGCCGTGCAGTGGGCGCACCTGCACCAGCACCGCAACATCGGCGACGCCGAAGTACTGCTGGATATCGCCGAAGCACTGGGCCACCCGCGTGGCGCCTTCGCTGACCACATGCGCAGCGACGCAGCAGCCCGGCGTGTGCAGGCTGACCGTGCCGAAGCCGCGACCCTCGGCATCCGCTCCATTCCCACCGTGATCGGCGGCAACGGCCTGCGCCTGCAGACCCTGCCGCTGCCGCAACTGCGCCAGGCCCTGGCGCACCTGGTCGCGGCCTGAGCCGCACCGTCCCCCACCCTGCAAGGAGATTCCCCATGACCTCACGTACCCTGGCCACCGCGCTGGCCCTGCTGCTGGCCGGCACCGCCGCTTCCACCACCGTTTCCGCGCACGAACGCGTTCCCTCCGGCCAACAGGTCGGCACCAGCCCCTGGGGGCCGAAGGACGAGATCGGCCGCCTCAACCTGATCACCGAGGCCTCGCGTGCGGCGATCCTGTCGCGGGTGAGCGGCGGCAAGGCCTATGACCTGGCCACCGAATACTACGTCGGCATGCCCAGCTGGCAGGATGCCGGCGACCCGCACTACCAGTTCTGGATGACCCACACCCCGCGCGGCACGGTGATGGATGATCCGATGGGCGTGGGCGAGACCATGAACCTCACCCGCAGCTACACCGGCACCGCATTCTCGATGTACAGCCACACCGGCACCCACATCGATGCGCTGAACCACTTCGGCATCCACGGAAAGATCTGGAACGGCTTCGAGGCCGACAAGCACCTCGGTGACCGTGGCTGGAATGTCACCGGCATCGAGAAATTCCCGCCGCTGATCGCGCGTGGCGTGCTGATCGACGTGGCCGGCGCCAAGGGCGTGGACATGCTGCCGGACAGCTACCGCGTCACCCGCCAGGACCTGAAGGATGCGCTGGCACGCCAGCAGGTGAAGCTGCAGCAGGGCGACGTGGTGCTGATCCGCACCGGCCGCATGCGCCTGTTCGAACAGCCCAAGGCCTACATGGCCAACCCGCCGGGCATGGGCCTGGACGCGGCGCGCTTCCTGGTGGAGGACAGCGGCGCGATGATCGTCGGCGCCGACAACCTCAGCTTCGAGACCTTCCCCTCGGAGGTGTCCGACGACTACGTGCCGCTGCACACCTACCTGCTGGCCCAGCAGGGCGCGCCGATCATCGAGCTGGTGGCGCTGGACGAACTGGCCCGCGACAAGGTCTACGAATTCGCCTTCATCGGCGGCCCGCTGAAGATCCGCGGCGGCGATGCCGCGCCGCTGCGCCCAGTGGCGCTGCCGGTGCGCCCGTAACCGGGACCTGTGGGTGCCGACCTTGGTCGGCACTCCTTTACCCCTTCAGCAACCTGAAACCCGACCTTCCGATTTCATTAGTAATTCTACTCACAAGGCGAGTAGCATGTCCGGTCTCAGCCCCTGATACCGGCTCGTCGATACTCGCGCCATGCCCGCCGTTTCCGCCCGTTCCTGCCGCTTCCAGCCCGCTCGGCGCCTCCCTTGGAGGACCGGCTGATGGGTGCTGTCGTCGCCCTCGACCGGCTGCTGGACGGGCGCCAGCTGTGGCGCGGCCCGGCTCGCCAGGGACCGGCCAGCGACCACCTGGCCAGCGGTCACCCGGCACTGGACGCACGCCTGCCCGGCGGTGGCTGGCCAGCCAGCGGGCTGTGCGAGGTGCTGCAGGCCGCGCCCGGCGTGGGCGAGCTGGCCCTGGTCTGGCCGGCGCTGGCGAAGCTGAGCCAGCGCGACCGCCCGATCGTGCTGGTCGCCCCGCCCTACCGCCCGCATGCCCCGGCCTGGGCTGCAGCCGGGCTGGACCTGGCCCAGCTGCAGATCATCCACGCCGCGCCGAAGCAGGCGTTGTGGGCTGCCGAACAGTGCCTGCGCTCGGCCGCCTGCGCGGCGGTACTGTGCTGGCCACACCAGGCCGACGACCGCTCACTGCGCCGCCTGCAGGTGGCTGCCGACAGCGGCCAGTGCCTGGGCTTCGTGTTCCGCGAGGCGCAAGCAGCGCGCAACCCCTCCCCGGCCAGCCTGCGCCTGCAGCTCGACCACGGCCAGGTACGGGTGCTGAAGTGCCGTGGCGGCCTGCCACCCGCACAGCCGTTGCCACTGGCCATCGCCCACTGAGGCTGCGCCATGCATTGGGCCTGCCTGTTGTTGCCGCAGCTGGCGCTGGACAGCGTACTGCGCCTGCAGCCGGACCCGCAGCGGCCACTGGTGCTGCTGCAGGGGCCGGTACAGCGCCGCGTGCTGCGTGCGGTCAGCCCGTCGGCACGCGCAGCGGGGCTGCGCCCGGGCATGCTGCTGTCGGCTGCGCAGGTGCTGGTGCAGGACATGCACCTGCACGACTACGACCCGAACGCCGAACAGCACACCCGGCAACTGCTGGCCAGCTGGGCCTACGCCTACAGCTCGCAGGTCAGCCTCGATTTTCCGCACGCGCTGGTCATGGAGATCGGAGCCAGTCGCGCCCTGTTCGGTGACTGGCTGACGATCGAAAAGCGCCTGCGCAACGAACTGCATGAACTCGGGTTCCGCCACCGCCTGGTGGCCGCGCCCACGGCGCATGCCGCGCGCGTGCTGGCCAACGTCCACGATGGCCTCGGCATCGATGCGCAGCAGCTGCCGGCGGCGCTGGCGCAGCTGCCGTTGCCGCGCTGCGGCCTGCCCAGCGAGGCAGTGACCGTGCTCGGCCGCTCCGGGCTGCGCACGCTGGGTGCGGTGCTCGAACTCCCTCGCGACAGCCTGGCCCGGCGCTTCTCACCCGAGGTGCTGCAGCAGCTGGATGCGCTGCGCGGCCTGCCCACCGCGCCACTGCGTTACTACCAGCCACCGGACCGTTTCGATGCGCGCATCGAATTCGAATACGAGATCGAATCCAGCCAGGCCCTGCTGTTCCCGCTGCGCCGCCTGCTGCTGGACCTGGCGGCCTTCCTGTGCTCGCGCGATGGCGGCGTACAGCGCTTCGACCTGCACTTCGAGCATGACCTGCTGCCGGCCAGCGTGCTGACCATCGGCCTGCTGGCACCCGAGCGCGATCCCGCGCTGCTGTTCGAGATCGCGCGCAACCGCATGGAAGCCTTTGCCCTGCCCGCCGGCAGCCGTGCACTGCGCCTGCAGGCCGAGCAACTGCCACCATTCGTGCCCGCCGCGCGTGACCTGTTCGACACCCGGCCGGCACAGGCAATGCCCTGGAACCAGCTGCGCGAGCGCCTGCGCGCGCGGCTGGGCGATGACGCCGTGCAGCCGCTGGCGGTGCAGGCCGACCATCGCCCCGAACGCGCCAGTGGCAGCCAGCCTGCGGCCAAGCCTCCGTCGTACTGGCCGCTGCGCCCTGGCTGGTTGCTGGACACCCCGCAACCGCTGCGTGATCCCCGCCTGCGTATCATCGCCGGGCCGGAGCGGATCGAATCGGGCTGGTGGGACCAGGCCGATGCGCGCCGCGACTACTACGTGGTGGAAACCGCGCATGGCCAGCGCGGCTGGGCGTTCCGCACACGCAATGATCCGCATGCGCCGTGGATGCTGCACGGCTGGTTCGGCTGAGCCGCCATGCACAACGAACTGCCCGGCTACGCTGAACTGCACTGCCTGTCGGCCTTCAGTTTCCAGCGTGGCGCCTCGATTGCCGAAGAACTGTTCGCGCGCGCCGCCGGCCAGGGCTACCGCGCGTTGGCGATCACCGACGAATGCTCGTTGGCCGGCATCGTGCGCGCCTGGCAGGCGGCGAAGACGCATGGCGTGGCGCTGATCGTCGGCGCCGAATTCCAGGTCGAGGACGGGCCGAAGCTGGCCCTGTTGTGCACCGACCAGGCCGCCTATGCCGGTCTCTGCCAGTTGATCACCACCTGCCGGCGGCGCGCGGCCAAGGGCGAATACCGCTGCCTGCGCGAGGACCTGCTCGGCCTGCCCGAGGGCCTGCTGTGCCTGTGGCTGGACCGGCAACCGGCCGCCATCGATCTGGAACTGTTGCGCACCGGCTTCGATGATCGGCTGTGGCTGGCGGTGGAGCTGCACCATGAGCATGACGACGCGCGTCGCCTGCAGCAGCTGCAGGCCTTCGGCGAACGCCACCACCTGCCGCTGGTCGCCAGTGGTGATGTGCACATGCACGTGCGCCGCCGCCGCGCCCTGCAGGACACATTGACCGCGATCCGCCACCGCTGCAGCGTGGCCGAGGCCGGCTGGCGCCTGTTTCCCAACGGCGAGCGCCACCTGCGCCCGCGTACCGCGCTGGCCCAGCTGTATCCGCCCGAACTGCTGGCCGAAACCCTGCGCATCGCCGAGCGCTGCCACTTCACCCTGGAGCAGCTGCAGTACACCTATCCACGTGAACTGGTACCCGAGGGCCACGACCCGGACAGCTGGCTGCGCGTGCTGGTCGAGCGCGGCATCCCGTGGCGCTGGAAAGGCGGCATCGAACCGGCACAACGCAAACAGATCGAACATGAGCTGGCGTTGATCCGGGAGAAAAACTACGCCTCCTACTTCCTTACCGTGCATGACATCGTGCGCTTCGCCCGCAGCCAGGACATCCTCTGCCAGGGCCGCGGCTCGGCGGCCAATTCGACGGTGTGCTTTGTGCTGGGCGTGACCGAGATCGATCCTGCGCGCAGCAATCTGTTGTTTGAACGCTTCATCTCCGCCGAGCGCAATGAGCCGCCGGACATCGACATCGACTTCGAGCACGAGCGCCGCGAGGAAGTGCTGCAGTACGTGTTCAAGCGCTATGGCCGCGAGCGCGCCGCACTGACCGCAGTAGCAATCAGCTACCGTGGCCGCAGCGCGATCCGCGACGTGGCCCGTGCGCTCGGCCTGCCGATGGACCAGGTCAACGAACTCGGCGCGGCGATGGACCACTGGGGTGGCAGCATCCCGCTGCCGGAAACCCTGCGCGAGCGCGGCTTCGACCCGGACACGCCGCTGATGCGGCGGCTGCTGTCACTGACCAATGAACTGATCGACTTCCCGCGCCACCTGTCTCAGCATCCGGGTGGTTTCGTCATCTCCGAGCATCCGCTGTCGACCCTGGTGCCGGTGGAAAACGCGGCGATGGCCGACCGCACCGTCATCCAGTGGGACAAGGACGATCTGGATGCCACCGGCCTGATGAAGGTCGACTGCCTGGCGCTGGGCATGCTCACCGCCATCCGCAAATGCCTGGCGATGTTGAAGCAGCACGGCCTGCATGAAGGACGCATGGATGCGATCCCGCCCAAGGATGCAAAGACCTTCGACATGATCTGCGCCGCCGATACCATCGGCGTGTTCCAGATCGAATCGCGCGCACAGATGGCGATGCTGCCGCGCATGCAGCCACGCACGTTCTATGACCTGGTGATCGAGGTGGCGATCGTGCGCCCTGGCCCGATCCAGGGCGACATGGTGCACCCCTATCTGGAGCGGCGCCGGATCCTGCGCGAAAAGGGACCGGACGCGTTGAACGACCCGGACAACCCGCTCTACCCACCGCAGCTGGAACGCGTATTCGCACGCACGCTGGGCGTGCCGCTGTTCCAGGAACAGGTGATGCAGCTGGCGGTGGAAGCGGCCGGCTACACGCCGGGCCAGGCCGATGCCCTGCGCCGCTCGATGGCGGCGTGGAAGCGCCGTGGCGGTCTGGAACCGCATCGCGAGAAGCTGCTGGCCGGCATGCTGAAGAACGGCTTCAGCCGCGAGTACGGCGAGCACCTGTTCGAGCAGATCAAGGGCTTCGGTGATTACGGTTTCCCGGAAAGCCACGCCGCCAGCTTCGCCCTGCTGACCTATAACAGCTGCTGGCTGAAATGCCATCACCCCGCCGCGTTCACCGCCAGCCTGATCAACAGCCAGCCGCTGGGCTTCTACAGCCCCGACCAGCTGCTGCAGGACGCGCGCCGGCACGGCATCCGCGTGCTGCCGGTGGACGTGCGCCACAGCGACTGGGACTGCACCCTGGATTTCAGCAAGGGGCCGGCGGCGATCCGGCTCGGCCTGCGCCTGGTCGATGGCTGCAACGAGCCCGCCGTGCAGGCCATCATGCGCGAACGTGCGCGGCGCCCGTTCGACGATGTGGGCGACCTGTGCCAGCGCACCGCCCTGGATCGCCGCCAGCAGGGCCTGCTGGCCGATGCCGGTGCGCTGCGTGGGCTCAGTGGCCATCGCCATCGTGCACGCTGGGATATCTCCGGCGTGGAAAACCGGCTGCCGCTGTTCGACCAGGCCCGCGCCACCGCCGAAGCCCGCGTGCCGTTGCCCCTGCCCAGCGCCTGGGAAGACATGCAGGCCGATTACCGCAGCACCGGCACCACGCTGGGCCGCCATCCGATCTCGTTCCTGCGCGCGCAACTGCGCACCCGTGGCTGCCTGGATGCCGCACAACTGGCTGCCCACGGCCATGGCCGTCGCGTGCGCATCGCCGGCCTGGTACGCATGCGCCAGCGCCCACAGACCGCCAGCGGTGTCACCTTCCTCACGCTCGAGGATGAGACCGGCATGGTCAACGCCGTGGTCTGGCGGCACCTGGCCGATCGCCAGCACCGGGTGCTGGTCGATACCCAGCTGATGCAGGTCGATGGTCGCCTGGAACGCGTCGATGGCGTCCAGCACGTCATCGTGCAACGCATGCACTGCCTGGATGAACTGCTGCAGGGACTGCGCAGCCACAGCCGCGATTTCCACTGACGCCGGGAATCACCGCGTAACGGCCACTGGGTGATGTCGAGCAGGTAGAGGTAGAGTCGACTGTCAGTCGACTTGCGCGCGCCAGCGCGGGAATCTCCGTGATCTGATCGAACAGCAGTCGACTGACAGTCGACTCTACCCATCCCCTTTTGCATCCGCTATCGTCGGCACATCCAAGGAAGGACCACCCGATGCCCCGTGCGCTGCTGCTGACCACACTGGTGGTCTCCACCCTCGCCCTGCTTGTTTCCGGCTGGACCGCCTGGAACCTGCATCGCAGCCAATCGCCACAGCGCATCATCGAGGCACGCGGGCTGATCATCCACGATGCAAGCGGCCAACCGCGGGTAATCCTCGGCGCACCGGTCCCCGACCCGCTCAGCCAGGGCCGCACCCAGGGGCCGCGCGCCACCGCCCTGTCTGGCCTGATCCTGCTTGGCCCCGACGGTTCGGAGCGTGGTGGTTATGGCACCAGCGACCGCGGCGGCGAAGCCCTGCTCACCCTCGACGATGCCACCGGCACTACCGAAGTATTCAAGGTCGTCGCCAACCCGGATCGCGGCGCCAGCCTGATGGTCAAGCACCAGAACAATACCGGCGCCATGCTCACCTCCTGGCAGGGCAAGCCGGAGCTGATGTTCGTCGATGACAGCGGCCAGTCCTACTACGTGCGCCCTGGCGCCAACGCCGCGCCCTGATCGGCTTCTGTAGCGTCGAGCCATGCTCGACGCTACACCCCGCACACGGCCGCCAGGTCATCGGCCAGCTGCCGCAGCTGCGTCGTCCCCAGCGCCGCACAGGTGATGCGCAGGCCATGTCCCGGCGCCGCCACCGCGAACACTTCGCCCGCCCGCACATGCCATCCGCGCGAAGCCAGTGCCAGCACCTGAGGATGGCTGTCAGCCGACAACGGCAGCCACAAGTTCAATCCCTCCATTGGCAGCGGCGTCGGCATGCCACGCGCGCGCAGCAACTCCTGCAGCGACTGCAGGCGCTGCTGGTAACGCTCACCTGCCGAGGCGATCTTCGCCCGCTGCGTTGCCGACGCCAGCACCGACGTCGCCGCATCCTGCAGCAGATGACTGACCCAGCCGGTGCCGGACGCCAATCGCAGCCGCAACCGCATCGCGGTTTCTTCATCGCAGGCCAGCCAGGCCAGGCGCAGGTCGGGGCCGAGCGGTTTGGACAACGAACGCAACAGCGCCCAGCGCCGGCCATCCAGCGGCAGTACCGAGTGGTAGGCCTGCTGCGAAAGCAGCGCGTAATGATCGTCGACCAGCACCGCCACCTGCGGGTAGGCCGCCAGCAGCTGGCGCAACGCCCGTGCCCGCTTCGCATCCAGGCTGGCCCCGGTCGGGTTGTGCGCACGCGGGGTCAGCAGCACCGCGCGTGCACCGGCCTCCAGCGCCTGCCGCAGCGAATCGACCTGCATGCCATGCGCGTCCACCGCCACCGGCAACGGCGCGTGGCCCACAGCATTGAGCACATTGAGGCTACCGAGGAAACATGGATCCTCCACCGCGATGCGGTCTCCTGGCAGCAACCACGCCGCCAGCAGGCGCTCGATGCCATCAACCGCGCCATGGGTCAGCTCCAGCGCATAGCCCTCCGGGCAGTCCGCATCCAGCGAGGCGCGCGCCAGCGCCTGCAACCTCGGGTCGACCGTGCCTACGCCGTACAAACGCGGCGCGGCCGGGGCCAGGCGCAGGTTCGGCAGCAGGCGCGGATCCGGATTGCCACCGGCCAGGTCCTGCAGCGCCAGCCCGGGCGTACTGCCCTCGCGCGCCAGCGTCGGCGGCAATCCGCGCACCACCGTGCCACGGCGGCCCGCCGTGCTGGCCAGGCCCGCCGCATCCAGGCGCTTGTAGGCAGCGGCCACGGTGTTGCGGTTCACGCCCAGTTGCTCGGCCAGTTCACGCACCGGCGGCAGCACGCTGCCGGCCGGCAGGCGGCCCTTGCCGATGCCGTCGCGGATGCTGTCGAAGATCGACTCGGCGCTATGCCCGGTGATTTTCATTTTGTCCTATGCCAAAATATCTCTTGTCCTGTGCCAGTGTATCCCACCCTGGCCGCCCTGCATTGGAGGTGCCCGCATGCCCCTTGCCGCCGCCGACTGGCCCGTCGCCCAGTCCGTTGAACAGATCGCCACCAACCTGGTCACGGTGCGCCAACGCATCGCCGATGCCTGCGCCCGCGTCGGCCGGGACCCGGCCAGCGTGCGCCTGCTGCCGGTCAGCAAGACCGTCGATGAAGCCCGCATCCGCATGGCGGTGGCCGCAGGCTGCCATGAACTGGGCGAGAACAAGGTGCAGGAAGCACAGCGCAAGGCCGAAACGATGGCCGACCTGGGCGTGCACTGGTCGGTGATCGGCCATCTGCAGACCAACAAGGCGCGCTACGTGGCGCGCTTTGCCAGCGAGTTCCAGGCGCTGGACAGCCTGCGCGTGGCCGAGGCCCTGCAGCAGCGCCTGCAACTGGAAGACCGCACGCTGGATGTGTTCGTGCAGGTCAACACCTCGGCCGAGCCGAGCAAGTACGGACTGGAACCCGACGCGGTCGAGGCCTTCGTGCAGCAGCTGCCGGCCTTCGATCGCCTGCGTGTGCGCGGCCTGATGACCCTGGCCATCTTCACCCCCGACGTCGAGCGCGTGCGCGCCTGCTTCGTGCGCCTGCGCGAACTGCGCGACCAGCTGCAACGCACCGCCCCGCCCGGCCTTGACCTGTCGCAGCTGTCGATGGGCATGTCCGGTGATTTCGAAGTGGCCATCGAGGAAGGTGCCACCGTGGTCCGCGTCGGCCAGGCCATCTTCGGCGCCCGCGCCACCCCGGACAGCTTCTACTGGCCGAACAGCGGAGCCCCGGCATGAAGCACGCAGTCGTTCTGCAACACGTCGCCTTCGAAGACCTCGGCACCCTGCAGCCTTTGCTGTTGGCACAAGGCTGGCAGCTGCAGGTGCTGCAGGCCGGCGTCGATGCGCTCGATCCGGCCGAAGTGGCCGACCTGCTGGTGGTGCTGGGCGGCCCCATCAGTGCCAATGACACAGAGACCTATCCCTTCGTCACCGACAGCATCGCCCTGCTGCAGCGCCGGCTGCAGCAGCAGCGGCCAACCCTGGGCATCTGCCTGGGTGCACAACTGATGGCGCGTGCACTCGGTGCCAGTGTCGCTCCCAGCGGCGGCAAGGAAATCGGCTTTGCGCCACTGCTGCTGACCGATGAAGGCCAGCGTTCACCGCTGCAGGCCCTGCAGGGCATTCCGGTACTGCATTGGCATGGTGAGGCGTTCGACCTTCCGGCCGGTGCACGCCGCCTGGCCAGCACGCCGGCCTGCCGCCACCAGGCCTTCGCCATCGGCAACCACGCATTGGCCCTGCAATGCCATCCGGAACTGGACGCCCGCCAGTTCGAGCGTTGGCTGGTCGGCCACACGCTGGAGCTGGCCCAGGCCGGCATCGATCCGAATGATCTGCGCGCGCAGGCGCGTCGCTATGGCGCACCACTGGCCGCGGCCGCCACCGCGATGTTCGACCATTGGCTGCAGGACCTGCCGGAGACACCGCGATGAACTATCGATTGCAGATCCACCGCGATGGCGTCTATTGGGGCCACTTCGACTGCAGCGGCCCTGATGCCCTGCAGCGCATGGACGCCATCGCCGCACAACTGCCTGCGGATCAGGGCTTCCAGCTGAAACGGCAGAAAGGTGTTGGCGAAGAGCGCATCCTGTCCAGCAATGCCGACGGCCTGCGCGTACTGGCTTCGCAGATCCAGTACCGCGACCTCTGACGATCGTCACGGTAGTGCCGGCCGCTGGCCGGCATTCGAATCTACCGGCCAGCGGCCGGCACTACCGCGGCTGTTCGGCCGCGTGCGAAGCTTCACCGATGCTGACCCTGCAACGCGGCAACCACCACGGACTGCTCATCGCCCCGCGCTGGCCCTCCACCCGCATCCAACTGGAAGAAGAGGTACTGCAACGCCTGCTCGACGCACAGGCAATGCTGCCTGTGGGGCTGCGGCTACTGCTCACCCGTGGCTTCGAACCCAGCCACAGCCGTCTCGGTGGCTTCCGCCGCCTGGTGCGTCGGCTCGGCATCACCCTCTTCCGTGCCTGTTATCCGCAGCGCCGCGATGAGATCGATGCCATCTTCGGTGCCAACGGCCACGACATCGATGGCCGTCATGTCGATGTCTCACTGGTACTGCACGGCAAGCGGCTGCGGCTGCTGCCCCTGGGCGTGTTCACCCCACTGCGCTGGCAGGATCGTCGCGTTGCCCGTCATTCCGAAGCCGTCGTGCAGGTGAAGCGCAGCCTGCAGCAGTGCGGCTTCGAGCTGCATCACAACGCCACCGAAGCCCTGCAGATCCACTGCGACTATCGTCCGCGCTGACGCCGCGGTGACCCATGCGTGCCGTGCCTCGCGCCATGGATGCAAATGATTCTCTTTTGCTGTAAGGTGCAGCCGCTGCCCTTGCCGCCGCGGGCTGTTCCCTTTCCCAGTTGTCGCCCGCCCCGTGTCCACGCCTGTCGAACCGACGGATGTCGCGCAGCTGTGCGCGGCCCATTACCGGCCGCTGCACGCCCATGTCCGCCGCAAACTCCCGCAACGCAGCGACGCCGATGACGTCGTCCAGGAAACCTGGCTGCGTGTCGTCAAAGTCGCCGCCAGCGGCCTGCTGAGCAACGGCCGCGCCTATCTGTACCGCGTCGCCCACAACCTGATCGCGGATCACTACCGGCAGCGCCAGCGCCGTCGCGAAGAGGTACCGGATGACACGCAGCTGCAGGCCATCGCCGATCCTGCACCACTGCCCGAGCAGCGACTGCTCGACGCCGAACAGCTGCGCCACCTCGACGCGATCATCGCCGCGCTGCCACCGCGCTCGCGCCAGGTGTTCCTGCTGGCGCGGGTTGAACAGTTGGCGCTGGCCGAGATCGGGCGCCAGCTCGGCATCAGCCGGCAGACCGCGCACGGCCATCTGCTGCGCGCACTGGTCGCCCTGCAGCAGGTGCCGGGCGCATGAGCCTGGACGCGATCGCGCGCGAAGCTGCACGCTGGTGGCTGGACGGGCACGACGGTGGCCGCGACGAGAACGCGTTCGAGCAGTGGTACCAGGCCGACCCTCGCCATGCTGCGCAGTACCAGCATCTGCAACACCTGTGGCAGGCTGGTGCGACGCTGCCCAGCCTGCAGCGGCAACAGCAGCGCAGGCAACGCCGTCGCCTGCGCGAAGCCGGCATTGCGGTTCTGTTGCTGTGCGCGCTGGGTCTCTACAGCCGCCATGTGTCGCCGCCCGTAGCGCAGGTCCTGCGAACGGCCGCTGGCGAGATCCGCGAGGAGACCCTTCGGGATGGCTCGCATGTCCTGCTGTCACCCGGCAGCGAAGTGAAGGTGCGCATCGATGGGCAGCGCCGCCAGCTCCAGCTGCAGCGTGGCCAGGCCTGGTTCCAGGTCGCCGCCGATGCCGACCGGCCCTTCCAGGTACACACTCCGCAGGGCACCGTCACTGCACTGGGGACCGCATTCGATCTTGCCGTGCAGGGCAACAGCAGCGTGGTCACCGTTACCGAGCATTGCGTGCGCGTGGACAGCGGCAACGCCAGCATGCTGGCCAACGACGGCGAGCAGCTGCGCTTCGATGGGCAGTCAACAGCCCATGCAACAACCACCGCCCCGGGAACACTGGCCTGGCGCGAGCGGCGCCTGCACTGGGTCTCGGCCCCGCTGGCCGACGTCACGCAGGGCCTGGACCGCTGGCACGGCGGGCACACGTGGGTCGTCGGCGAGCAGCTGCGCCAGCAGCCGGTCACCCTGCTTGGCAGTGCCGACGGTGCAGCCAGCAACCGCGACCAGTTGGCCACTCAGTTGCAGGTGCGCGTGCTGCGCCTCGGCGACGGCATACAGGTGTGGCTGCCGCCACGCAGGGAACAGCGTGATGGACCCTGACATCCGGCCTGCGGCTGCGTCTACCCAGGATGACGACGCTCTGCGTCAGCCCCTGGAGCCCCCGATGCTGTGCCACCGCCCCCTTGTCCTCGCCCTGTCGCTGGCCTGTGCCAGCGCGATTCCACTGCTGCCTGCCAGCGCCCAGGCGCAGGCTGTCAGCCGCCACTACGATCTGCCCGCACAGCCGCTGGCGGCCGCGCTGGATACCTACAGCCGCCTGAGCGGCGTCGATCTGGTGATCGGCGCGGCGCTGCCCGCCGGCCACGCTGCCCCTGCCCTGCGTGGTGATTTCGACGATGCGCAGGCCCTGTCGCGCCTGTTGGCAGGCAGCGGCCTGCGCCCGCGCTTCGTCGATGCGCGTCGTGCCGCCCTGGAGCCGGCACCGGCTGAACGCGCCGATGGCAGCCGTCGCACTGGCCCGCTGCGGGTGCAGGGTACTACCGCACACGGTCAGGCACCGGGTGCCGGCGCCAGTCAATATGTACCGGCCACCCGCGATGGCTTTGCGCCCTCGGTGGGCAGCGAGCGTGTGGCGATGGCCGAACGCCAGGAAGGCAACAGCCTGCTGCGCTCGATGCCTGGCACCCACAGCTTCCATTCGCGCAGTCAGCCGGGCCTGCAGGTCAACATCCGCGGCATGACCGGTGCTGGCCGGGTCAACACCATGATCGACGGTGTCACCCAGACCTTCCGCAACAATGCCGGGCACGGCTCGGGCGGCCCGTTCGCCTATGTCGATCCCTTCCTGCTGGCCGGTGTGGACGTGCAGCGCGGTGCGGTCGCCGGTGGTGATGGCGCCGGCACGCTGGCCGGCAGTGCCAACTTCCGCACGCTGGACATCGACGATCTGCTCGGCGAGGGGCGCGACTGGGGCCTGCGTGCGGGCTACCGCCACGGCAACAACGGCTACGGCAGTGGCCGTACCTTCGCCGGTGCCTGGCGCCACAGCGAAGAGGGTGGCGACCGCCAGTTCGGCCTGCTGGCCGCCGCCAGCAGCAGCCGCAGCAGCGAATACGCGACCGCACGCGGGCAGAAGAACAACGCCGACCCGGGCAGCCAGCAGCCCAGCAGCTGGCTGTTGAAGGCGCGCCTGCAGCCCAGCGACCAGCATCGGCTGGACCTGAGCCACATGCGTTACGAAAACGACTTCTACCACAACTATCCGTGGCAGATTTCCGCGCGCAACCAGCGCGCCAGTTACCACTACACACCCTATTCGCCGTGGATCGACCTGCGTGCGACCTTCGCCAGCAACAAGACCCGGCTGTTCTACCCGCCGGTGGAGGACTCCAGCTACATCGGCCGCCGCACCCACAGCAGCCTTAGCAGCTGGACCGTGGACAACACCAGCCGCTTCGACATCGGTGCACTGCAGGCGCGCTGGAACACCGGCATCAAGCACCAATCGGACATCTATGTGGCCGATACGCCCATCCTGCGCGGTGCCAACCCGCAGGGTCGCAGCCAGCTGGACAGTGTGTTCAGCACGCTGGAGCTGCAGTACGACATCTATGCCCTGACCGCAGGACTGCGCCAGGACCGCTTCGGCATCCGTGGTCACATCCCGGTGTGCTCGGATGTGCCCGGCCAGTGCGCGGAGATCAATGGCGGCGACATCGACGTGCGTCGCACAGAGCGCGCACTCAGCCCGAGCCTGGCGGTTTCACTGCAGGCCACCGACTGGCTGCAGCTGTTCGCCGAGGTCTCGCGCACGTCGCGGCCGCCGCGCGTGCAGGAAATGTTCTTCGAGAAGATCCCGCTGGAGGACGCCAGCGTCGCCGACGGCATCGGCGCCAATCCGTTCCTGCGCCGCGAGCGCTCGCGCAACCTGCAGTTCGGCGCCAACCTCAGCACCGACTCGCTGCTGGTCGACGGTGACCTGGCACAACTGCGGGTCACCCGCTTCGACAACCGCATCCGCGACTACATCAAGCCGCAGTACCTGCTGATCGTGCATCCGCCGGAAGTGGAACCGTTCGTGGTGCCGATCGACAGCGATCCGCAGCTCAATGCCTGGACCGATGTGCTGGACGCCGACGACTTCAGCGCCACCACGCGCTGGATGAACCACCCCGGCGTGGTGCGCATGCGCGGCATCGAACTGGAAGCCCATTACGCCAGCGAGCACTACCACGCCACGCTGAGCTGGACCCGCTCGCGCACCAGCGCGCCGGCCATCGAGTTCGTCAACCTGGAAGACATCACCGCCCTGCCCGACCGCTACTGGACGCTGGACGTGGGCGGCCGCTGGTGGCAGCAGCGCGTGCAGGCCGGCCTGCGCGCCGAGTACTCCGGTCCGACCGAGGAAGGCTACGACTTCTTCCAGACCCGCAAGACCGGCGGCACCGGCGTGCTGCTGGACTTCTACGCCAGCTTCAAGCCGCAGGCCAACACCACGCTGTGGCTGAACATCGAAAACCTGCAGAACAAGGCCTATGACAACAATGCCTCGATCGACAGCATCTTCAGTCCGATCCTGGACCGCGGCAACGGCCGTGGCCGCACCGTCTCGATGGGCGTCAATGTGGCGTTCTAGCCGCCACTGGCTGCCGCTGTGCCTGCTCGCGCTCGCGTCGATGGCCAGCGCGCAGCCGATGCCCGGCACGGTGCTGGACCTCGCCAGCGGCCAGACCCTGGACGAAGCTGCGTTCGTGAAGCGCGCAGCGAACGCTCCGCGACTGCTGCTGGGCGAACGCCACGACCTGGCCGGTGACCACGCTGCCCAGCACTGGCTGCTGCACGCGCTGCAGCAGCAGCGTCCACAAGGCGCGCTGGTGCTGGAGATGATTGCCAGCGAACGCCAGCCGCGCCTGCAGCGGGTGCAGCGCTGGCTGGCCAAGGGCAACCATGCCGACGGTGCACGCCTGCAGGAGCTGCTGGGCTGGGATACACGATGGCCGTGGACCGCCTACGGCGGGCTGGTGCAGGACGCCACCGCTGCCGGCATCCCCTTGTTCGGCGGCAATCTCGCGCGCGTCGAGGTCAACGCCCACCTGGCGTCCGCTGATGCAGTGCGGTTCCCGCTGCCCGCCGCCCGCCAACGCCTGTCGGATGTGGTTCTGGCCCAGCACGCAGACGCGGCACCGATGCTGGAAGGGATGCTGGCCGTGCAACAGGCCCGCGACACGCGCATGGCACAGGTGCTGACCGCAGCACCCGCACCCGCGCTGCTGGTAGCCGGTCGCTGGCATGTGCTGCGCGGCACCGGGGTGCCGGGCTACCTGCCACCGGATACGCCTGCGCTGGTGATCGCATTGGCCTCGCCGGGTGAAACCGTCGGTGCTGCTGATGCCGATCTGCTGTGGGTGCTGGACGATGAGTGAGCGCGGCCAACACTGGCAGGCGATCGTGATCACCGTCGTCCTGCACCTGCTGCCCCTGCTGCTGTTGGTGCACTGGGTTGCAATGCCGCCGATGCTGCCACCGCCGGAGCAGGACGTGCGCATCAGCCTGCGCCTGCTGGCACCGGCCACGCCGCCACAGCCCGTAGAGGAGCGCCAGGCGGATACCCCCAGCCAGGCGCAGCAGGCGCGTGCATCGCAACCGACAAAGTCGCCGCCACCACCGAAGCCCACCGCCGCGCGCGAGGGCGAGTTGGCCGCCAGCGAAACGGGCGGGACGGGTCGAAAGCCGCTGCCGGTCGCCCCGCCTGCGGCCGCGACCGATGCAAGTCCCGCACCGGCATCGATCACGGCCGCGCCGCCCGCTCCAGACGCGCCACCGGCGGACTTCCAGGCCGGCGCCGCCAGCGACCAGTGGGAAGCCCGCCTGATGGCGCGGCTGGAGCGTTACCGCTATTACCCTGCCGCCGCGCGCTCGCGCCGGCAGCAGGGCACTGCCTGGGTCAGGGCCAGCATCGACCGCGAAGGTCGCCTGCTGGCGCTGCGGCTGGAGCAGTCCAGTGGCCAGCCGATGCTCGATGACGCTGCGCTGCAGACCTTCCGTCGCGCGCAGCCGCTGCCGCCCATTCCCGATGAACTGAAGGCACCGCAGGAACTGGTGGTGCCCGTGGAGTACTACCTGCGCTAGGCGGCGTAGGCCTCCGCCTCGATCTCGAACAGCATGCCGTCCAACGCCAGTCGCGGCACCGGGATCAGCGTGCAGGTGGGCGCCGCGCGGTTCGGCCAGCGCCGTCGCACCTGGTGGGCAATGATGCCCAGCCGGTCCTCATCGTGGCCGACCACCAGGATGCGCAGCCGCGCCACATCGGCCAGACTTGCCTGCGCCGATCGCAGCGCGGTCTGCAGGTTGTCCAGCGCCTGCCCGACCTGTTCTTCGAAGCTGGGCGAGAGGCGGCCCTGGGCATCCTCGCCGCCCTGCCCTGCGACATGGATCACCCGCGCCGGCAGGCGCACCACCGCCACGTGTGAGTAGCCGTTGGCCGAAGGATCGTAGAGGCCCGGTGGATTGAACAGTTCCAGCAGGCCATGGCTGAGGTCCGGTGTGGTCAGCAGGTTCATGCCGCGCGCCTCGTGGGGGATGCCGGCAGTCTGTGACCTCAACTCCGGTTGAGGTCAAATGGGTCCTGTGCAACAGAGTAGTCCGCCATGCGCAACGATCGCGCGTTTCCGTGGACTCGAGCCTGCTCGACTTCCACCGACCAGAAGCAGTCGAGCAAGCTCGACTCTACAGAAGCGTGGTCACGTCCACGCTGGGTCTGCGGTGAAATCAATGGTCAACCAGAACGTGCTGCCCCGCGCATCCAGCCGCACCGCAATCTCGTCACGCATCGCATCGACCTCGCCCACTGAACCCAGCGGCGTGGCCGGGTCGGCCAGCACGTGGATCTCGATGAAGCGCATCCGCCCCATCTTCGCCACATGGCTGGTGAAACCGGCATAGCCACGCTCGGCGACGAACGCCTGCATCACCCGCTGCACGCGCCGGTCCAGATCATCCGGTGCCACCTGCAGCACTTCGCGCATGGCCTTCCAGGCACCCCGCGCCGGCACCGGCAACACCGCCAGGCTGATCAACGCCAGCACGATCGAATCCAGGTACGGCACCCAGTGGTGCCACTCACCACCGTGCAGGACCAGCGCCAACACAAAGGCCAGTACCACTGCCAGGCTCATCAACCCGCCCAGCAGCCAGCCCCGTACATCCAGCCACAACAGCGCGGAGCGCAGATGCCGCGCCCGCTGCGCGACGAACGCCGCCATCGCCAGGTTGCTGGCACTCAGCAACGCCGCCCACCACAGCGCGGGCCCGAACTTCACTTCGTGCCCGCCCGTGGTCAAACCGATCACGGCGTTGGCCAGCGCATACACGCAGGCCAGCGACAGGATCACACCGCCCAGCGCCTCGACCATCGGCTCCAGGTGCCAGTAGCCGTACTGGAAGCGCGGGCTCTGCTCCCGCGCCACCAGCCGCAGCACCGACAACGACACCAGGGTCAGGGCGACATCGACCAGGCTGTACACGCCGTCGAACAGGATGGCCTGCGATCCCACCAGCAGGCCACCGATGAAGCCGACCGCGCTCACCGCCAGGGTGACCCCGATCGAGAACTTCAGGATGCGTTGCTCGCGCGCGGTATCCATCGTTCGCCGAACGGCCGACCGTTGCCGGTCAGGCCTTCAGCACCTCCACCTTGTACGAAACCGCATCCCCCTCCTGCTCGATGATGAGCCCGTGCACGTCCGACTCGAAGCCCGGGAAACGCGCATTCTGCTCGCGGGCGATGCGCAGCGACTGGATGATCGGCTCGTCGCTGTCACCGAAACGCTCACCCGGCATGATGGTCGGGATGCCCGGCGGGTACGGCACCAGCATGGTCGCCGCAATGCGGCCACTGATCTGCTCGATGTCGACCCGTTCGATCTCGCCCTTCACAAGGTGGTTGTAGGCATCGGCCGGGGTCATCACCGGCGTCGGCAGATCCACGTACATCTCGCGCATCACCTTGGCCACGGCGAATTCCTGGTTGAACGCATGCAGCGCGTCGCACAGGTCACGCAGGCCCCAGCCGGCGTAGGCATTCGGATAGTCGGCGGCCAGCGTCGGCAGTGCCTGGCTCAGCGGCGCATTGCGGTCGTAGAGTTCCTTGAACGCCAT
The DNA here is from genome assembly GCF_056486185.1 of Stenotrophomonas sp. 28608_Sma. Classification (NCBI taxonomy): domain Bacteria; kingdom Pseudomonadati; phylum Pseudomonadota; class Gammaproteobacteria; order Lysobacterales; family Lysobacteraceae; genus Stenotrophomonas; species Stenotrophomonas sp. 28608_Sma. The sequence goes on from NZ_CM151308.1 coordinate 2,947,157, forward strand.
CAGCTCGGTGACCAGGGTGCTCCACTTGCCCTTGGTGATACCCATTGAGAACAGGAACAGCACCGAGTACAGGTTGGTCTTCTCCACGGTGATGCCGCGGCCCCACAGGAACTTGCTCAGCACCGCCGCCGGGATGCCCAGCTTGCCCATGTTGCCGTCCATCGCCAGGCCCGGGGTCAGCAGGGTCACCTTGATCGGGTCGATCAGCACATAGTCGTCGACCAGGTTCTCGAAACCGTGCCAGTGCGCATCCGGCTGCAGGTACCACTCCTCGCGCTTGGCCACCAGCGGCGCCGGCGTATCGCCCTTGTCCAGGCTGCGCTCGACCTGGGTCGGCTGCCACACGCTGAACCACCAGTCGTCGCGACCGAGGTCGTCGCGCACGTGCAGCATCGCGCGGCGGAAGGCGATGGCCTCGTCATGCATTTCCTGTACAAGCGAGCGGCCCGCGTCGCCTTCCATCATCTTCGAGGCCACGTCACAGGCCGCGATCACCCCGTAGTGCGGGCTGGTCGAGGTGTGCATCATGAACGACTCGTTGAAACGCTCGGCATCCAGGTTGCGCTGCGCCGAGTTGCGCACGTGGATCATCGACGCCTGCGAGAACGCGGCCAGCAGCTTGTGGGTGGAATGCGTGGTGAAGATGATCGCATCCTGCTCGCGCGGCTTGCCCTTGGCCATGCCGTAGTGGTTCTCGTAGAACGGATGGAACGCAGCGTAGGCGTACCAGGCTTCGTCGAAATGCAGGAAGTCCACCGCGCTGCCGATCTCGTCGGCGATCTTCTCGGCGTTGTAGCACAGGCCATCGTAGGTCGAGTTGGTGACCACCGCAATGCGCGGCTTGGAGCCGGCCTTGTAGGCCTGGCTGGCCAGCGGGTTGGCGGCGATGCGCTGCTGCAGCGACTCCGGCGTGAACTGGTCCAGGCTGATCGGGCCGATGATGCCATGCGCGTTGCGGCTGGGGGTGAAGTACACCGGTACCGCACCGGTCATGATCAGCGCGTGCAGCAGCGACTTGTGACAGTTGCGGTCGACGAACACCACGTCGCCGCGGGCCACCGTGCCATGCCAGACGATCTTGTTGGCAGTGGAGGTGCCGTTGGTGACGAAGAAGGTATGGTCGGCACCGAAATTGCGTGCGGCCTCGTTCTCGGCGTCCTTGATCGGGCCGGTGTGATCGAGCAGCGAGCCCAGTTCCGGCACCGAGATCGACAGATCGCTGCGCAGCGTGTTCTCACCGTAGAACTGATGGAATGCACGACCGACCGGCGACTTGGTGAACGCCACGCCGCCGGCATGGCCTGGCGTGTGCCAGGAGTAGTTCGACTCGGCCGCATGGTGGATCAATGCCTTGAAGAACGGCGGCAGCAGGTTCTTCATGTAGTCTTCGGCCGCGCGCATCACCTGCCGCGAGATGAAGCTCTTGGTATCTTCGAACAGGAAGATGAAACCGTGGATGTACTTGAGCAGCTTGCTCGGCACCTTCTCGATGGTGCGGCGCTCGCCGTACAGGAACACCGGCAGGTTGGCGCGGCGCGCGCTCTGCTCGCGCAGGAAGGCGGTCAGGCGCTGGAACTCGCCATCCACCTCTTCACTGCCGTCGATCGAGATCAGCACCGCCGAGGCCGCCACGTAGGTGCGGGCACCGGCGCGGGCATCATCCAGGTTCAGGCCGCACAGCACGCGCTGGTCGTTGCTGCGCAGCTCTTCCACCAGGGCGCGGATCAGGATGCCACCGATGCGCGGCGACTCGTAGTCGTTGTCGATGACAATGACCGGGTAATCCAGGGACTTGAAGTACACGTTGATTCTCCTTGACTAACTCAGGAACGCTGGGCGCCGGCGCTGATGGCCGATGCCTCGCGGGCGCGCTGCCGCTGCTGGCGGCGCTCCTCGCTGAAGAAGGGATAGAACACGGTGATGAACAGCACGAACAGGAAGGCGTACTGCACGATGGTTCCCGACGAGCCGTAGATCGCCCACAGGCAGTAAACGACGGTCAGGCTGGTCAGGGTCCAGAACGCACCGGTGTGGACCAGGGTGTGCGAGCGCTCGACCACGAAGTAGCAGGCCACGCACGAGTAGATGTAGGGCAGCAGGGTCAGCACCACCGCCGCCGATGTGATCACGTCGAACTGGGCCGACGCGGTTTCCGAGGTGGAGGTGACCAGCACCGCCAGGGTCATCAGCACGGCCACGATCAGCACACCCTTGACCGGCACGTCGTCCTTGTTGGTCTTGCTGAAGATGCTCGGGAACAGGCCGTCATCGGAGGCCGCCTTGGCGCTCTGCGCGGTCAGCAGGATCCAGCCGCCCAGCGAACCGGCGGCACCGATGAAGGCACACAGGCTGACCAGCGCACCACCCCAGCCACCGACGGCCTTGGCCGCAGCCAGTGCGAACGGCGCATCGGAAGTCTGCAGTTCGCCATTGGGCACCATGCCCATGATCACCGAGGAACTGGCGATGTAGGCGATGGCGGCCAGGAACACACCCGCCAGGGTGGCGCGGGCCACGTTCTTTTCCGGGTTCTCGACCACACCAGCGGTGACCGAGGCCGACTCGACACCAATGAAGGCCCACAGCGTCAGCGCCGCGGCGCTGGAGATCGCGCCGAAGTTCGATTCGCCGGACACGTTGTAGGCGCCCTTGAAAATGTCGGCATCGAAGAAGAACCAGCCGAAGATGGCGATGCCCAGGATCGGCACCAGCGCAAAACTGGTGGTGACGGTCTGCACCCGGCTGACGAACGCCGGACCGATCACGTTGGCGAAACTCAGCGCCCACACCAGGATCAGCACCGCGATGCAGCGCACCAGCGGCTCGGACAGGATCGGGAAGAAGTAGCTGAAATAGCCCACTGCGGCGATCGGAATGGCGACGTTGCCGATCCAGTTGGCGAACCAGTAGATGGTGTTGGTCTGGAAGCCCATGTACGGCCCGAACCAGTCGCGCGCATAGGCGTACGGGCCGCCCGCCTTGGGTGCCAGCTTGCCCAGCTTGGCGAACACGAAGGCCAACAACAGCGCGCCGGCGGTGGTGATCAACCAGCCCCAGATCGAGGCGGTACCAATCTTGGCCAGGCTCGATGGCAGCAGGAACACGCCTGAGCCCATCATGTTGCCGGCGACGAGGAAGGTGGCTCCGACCACCCCGATTTTCTTTGCTTCTGCCATGACGATCTCCGGTACTGGCATGAGCCCGGCAGCACCGGGCGTGGGGACGGTTGCGCTGGCGTACGACCGCTGGCGCCTATTTGATGAAGTTGTATTGCAGGCTGCCCTGCACCCGGACCGTGTCGCCGCGTGCGCCGCCCTGCTGTTCCAGGCGGCCATACAACAGCTCCATGCCCATCGTCCAGGACGGCGCAGGGCTCCAGATCAGGTTGAATACGCCGTACCGGCTCTGCCGGAAGGCATCGGCCGCCAGTGCGGCGTTCCGCTCCAGGGTCAGCTGGCCGAAGATCAGGTTCGATCGCCACAACTCGGACCAGTAGTGGGTATAGCCGACGAAGCCGCCGTGCAGGTCCAACGCGTCGAGGCGGCCATCGGCACCGACCACCGCGTCCAGCCCGGAGCCGGTCAGGTCGGCGGTATAGCGGCTGAGGCCGCGTCCTCCCAGCGCACCGAACAGCAGCAGGTCGCGCTCGCCCACCGAGGCCGAGCCACTCAGCTGCAGGCCGCCGGCCATTCGCCGGTCGTGCTCGCCATCGCCGTCATAGGCCAGACTGCGCGCCACCGCGCCCACCTGCAGGTGGCCCCAGTCGCGCTCCATGCGCGCGGTCACGGTTACGTCCGGCAGACGGTTCACCGCAGCCCGCTCATCACTGGCACCGGCAAGTTCAGTCTTCGGGTCTTCGGCCGCCACGGTCAGCGTGTTGCCCTTGCCCATCGTGAAGCTGTGGTGGATGCCGGCCACCAGCAGATAGCCGGCGCCGCCCGGCCCGGCGAAGTCCAGCGTGTCGGGCAGGCTGTCCGGGTCCATGAAGCTGGAGTAGCCATAGCCGGCATAGGTATTGCCGAGCTGTCCATAAGCATGCCGCAGGCGGAACTCGTAGCCATCGCTGCTGCCGAAGAAGTCGTTCTCCAGATAGAAGCGCAGGTTGCCGTGCGTGGTTGGACGCCGCGCCTCGAAGCTGAAGCGGGTCTGCTTGGCGTGGATGTTGAAGTTGGAGACATCGCGGTGGCTGCCGCCCACCGGCATCGACGAGGGAATGAACTGATCCTCGTCGCCGGCCGCGCGCGAATCGGCGATGGCATCCAGCTTGGCGTAACCGCCGATGCGGATCACCGTATCAGTGCCGGGTATGGCAAAGAACCCCTTCAGATCCGGATCGGTCGGGCCCGCCGCACTGTCCGGTCGCGACGCGGCGGTGGACGGATCGGCCACCGATTCGCGCTGCGGCAGCACCGGCTGTGCCACGCCCGGTACCTGGGTGGGGTGCAGCAGGTTGGCAGTGCTGGCAGGCGCGACCACGGCGGCGGGTGCCTGTGCTGTAGCAGGCGCAACGGTTGCGTCGCGCTGCTCAAGGCGGTCCAACCGCTGCTGCATGCCCTCCAGTGCCTGCCGCATGGCCGCAATCTCACGACGCAGCGCCTGCGCGTCCTCCTTGTCATCCACCTGTGCATACGCCGGCGTGATCGCCAGTGCTGTCACACAGGCCAGGCTCAGTACCGCCGCGCGCATTGCATCCTCCCTGGACGACCCCTGTTCGCAGCACGCAGACGGGACGCACGCATGCGCCACTCCGGCCTCGTGCTGCCGTTGCTGGAAATGCGGATACTGCGTCGACGACACCGGCCAGCCTGCGCATGGCAGGCAACAGGACGATGACACTGCCCTGCCCGCACCGATGTCGACGCCATCAAGGCCGCGCTGCCAGAGAGGTGGCGACCGCAGCGGTCTGGGTAACAAGCACAGAGTGAGAGTGTCGTGAATGGCTGTGCCAGCCGACCCTGATCAGGGCGTGGCGAGCGCGGCATCCATCGCGCATTGACGCTGTATTCCATGCGTCACAGGCTAATCCGCCTGTCGTTTTTGGCCTTGATTGGAATCAAGGCGGGATGCGTGATGTCAGTCACGATTCATACGTGACGATGAACCACTGTTGCGCGGGCCCGCAACCGCAATGCCCGCCATGGAATGTGACAGGCCCGCATGCTGCCATGCGGGCCTGCGCAATGTTTCATGGGGCTGGCGCCACTCAGCGCGGGCCAAGCACCGTCTGCAGATCGGCACCCTGCGGCAGACCCGCACGACGCTGCACCTGGCCCTGTGCGTCCTGGAACAGGATGCCCGGGGTGCCCTGGAAGCCCATCTCGATCATCAGCACCTGATTGGCGTCGAGCTTGCCAGCGATCTCGCGGCTGATGTTCGGCAGCGCCTTGATGCCACCGCGATCAAAATCGTGCTCGTTCTGCAGCAGCGCCGCACTCGGGTCACGCGCGGCAAGGATCGCCGCGGCCTTGGCCGGGCTGTCCTCGCGGATCACGCCGACCATGATGTGACGCAGCTGCACCTTGCCAGCATCGACCCACGGCCGTGCCGCTTCCCAGAACTTGTGGCAGTACGGGCAGTTGGCATCGCTGAAGGTATAGACCACGCGCGGCGCATCGGCCTTGCCATCACGCACCCAGGCACTGGCTTCCAGCTTGGTCCACATCTTGGCCGACATCGGCGAAGCCACCAGCTTTTCAACGGCCTCAGCGGCTACATCGTTGCCCTCCGCATCGAACAGGCTGCCGACCAGTACGTGCTTGCCATCAGCGGTGACATAGGCCGCTGCCGGCTGCTGGCCGCCGACCACGCCGGCGAAGCCCCGCAGGTCACCGGGGGCATCGAATTCTGCGACGACCTCGAAACCATGCTTCTCGATGCCCTTCAGCACCGCAGGGCGATCGCCCTTGTTAGCCGTGGCTGTGGCGCTCGCTGCCGGTGCCGCGGCGGTCTTGCCCGGTGGCGTCTGTGCCTGGCTGCAGGCGGCCAATGCCAGCAGGACCGGCAGCAACAGCACCGCCGGGGCGGTGCGCAGGGAAGTCGACAACATGGGAACTCCGTAGTGAGATGCCCGCGCAGGCTACCGCAGCCGGCGCAGTTTGTGTTCAAGAGCGGCTGCCGTCAGTTCGCCCAGGTGCAGTTCACGCAGGCGCCCTTCGGCGTCGAAGAACAGGGTCGAGGGATAGGCCTGCACGCCCAGCACCGTGGATGCCGCAGCGTCATCGTCCAGCAATACGTTGTGCAGCAGGAGCCGTTCGCGCGCAACGAAACCCTGGACCTCCTCAAGGGTTTCACCCTGATTGAGGAACACGAACTGCACGTCCGCATGCGCCTGCTGCGCCGCAGCCAGGACCGGCATCTCGCGCCGGCAGGGCCCGCACCAGGTCGCCCAGAGATTCAGCACAAGCGGTTTTCCCCGGAACTGCTGCAGATCAACCCTGCCCCCCTGCAGATCAGCAACCTGCAGTACCGGCAAGGGCATCTGCCGCTCCTGCCATGCGGACAGCAGCTGACTACCGCCCGCCCATAGCAGCACACCCGCCAACGCCGCGCCCAGCACCGGGGCGCGCAACGCCCGCCATGGGCGCACCCGCCACAGCCCCCATGCCGATCCCGCAACCAGGACAACCACCAGGTGGTAGCCACCATCGGCAATCTGCAGAATGCTCCACGGCGCCTCGCGATACAGGGCGAAGTTCAAGGCCACGAAGCTGATGCGACCACACAGCAGGCCCACCAGCAGCATGTCCAGAACCATGCTGGGTGCAGAAGGCAGCGGCATGCCGTCCTTCCTGCGTGGCCACAGACGCGCCACGGCCATGGCAATCACTACGCACACGAGAATCAACACCACCGGCATCGGCACCGGCCCAACGCTCGACATCAGACCACCTGTTCAATCGTCCACTGACTGCATGGTCGAAGTGTCGCGCTCCGGTTGCAAGCGCGACGATGCCGCCGACATCAGGCCGCGCTGCGCCCCAGTTGCATCACCGACGGCGATTGCAGCCCGCGCAGGCTGCCTGCCACCGACGGCATCAAGGGCCGCTCGCGACGCTTGCTGCTGACGTGACGCCGATAGTTGGCCGGCGTCATGCCAACGATGCGCAGGAACAACCGGCGGAAAGCACTCTGATCAGCATAGCCGACACCCCACGCCACCTCATCGATACCCGCCCCCTGCTGCAGCAGGGTCTGCGCCTTGGCGATGCGCAGCCGTTGGCAGTATTCGATCGGCCGCAGGCCGGTGGCCTTGAGGAACCGCCGCTGCAGTGTGCGCGGCTCCAGCCCGGAGACCTCGCAGATCGCGGCAAGGGTGGCGCCGCGTGCCGCCGTGGTGTGCAGCCAGCGCTGTGCCTTCAGCACATCACGATCGCCATGTGCGAAGTTGGCGCTGAAGCGCTCCAGGTCCTGCTGGATCGTGGCGGGCACGGTGATGCCCAGTTGCTGTGCGACCGCACTGGCCACGCCCTGCCCGTGCAGCCGGTACAACAGTCGCAGGCCAAGGAAGCGCCAGGCCTGGGCCCCGCCGACCGTCAGCAGGTCACCGTCATCCACCAGCGCCCGCTCGCTCGGCACCCAGCTCGCGGCCTGCGCCTGCAGGCCTGGATGGCGTCCGAGATCGGGGCCACTGACCGTACGCCCGGCCAGCAACCCGGCGCGTGCCAGCACGCTGACGCCATCACTGGCGGCGGCCAGCAGGCTGCCGCCGTCATAGTGCGCACGCAGCCAGTCCAGCAGGACCTCGTCCGCGCGCAGGCACGCGCCGGCACTGATCTGGCCGGGAACCGCGATCACAGCCGGGATGGCCGCATCGAGCATTTCCGCACCCGCAATACGATGCACCCCTGTCTGGCTGGCCGGCACGATCCAGCGGGTGACCAGCACCCGCTTGAACGGCCGACGCTGCTGCTGGGCAAGGCGATTGGCAACGTGCGCCATTTCGGCCAGTACGGAGGCGGCAGACGGATCACCTCCCGGGTATTCAACCACCGCGATCTCGACGAATCCTTCGTTCCTGAATCCTTCCACAGACCACCTCCTCGGTTCGTTGCAGGCCATCGAACGGCCGGTTCAGGCGAAGGGTAGGAACTGGTCCATCGGCGGGGCTATGAAGAAAGTTGCAAAGTGCGCTGAATGCGCGCACCCGGGCCAAGCCTTGACTCTCGACCAGACTCCAGGCTTCACAATGGTCGGCAGCCCCTGCAGGAATCCGCCATGAACATTGGACAACTGGCCCGCCAGGCGGGCGTACCGATCGATACGGTGCGCTACTACGAACGACAGCAGCTGCTGCCGACCGCGGCCCGCTCGGCGGGTGGCTACCGCATCTTCGGCGAGCAGGACCTGCGCCGGCTGCGATTCATCCGCCGCGCCAAGGCGCTGGGCTTCAGCCTTGAAGAGATCGGCGAGCTGCTCGCATTGAGCGATCGCCATTCGCAGGACATGGGCAGCGTGCGCGACACCGCGCAGGCGCGCCTGCAGGACATCGCACAGCGGATGGCGGAGCTGCAACGCATGCACACTGCACTTTCGCTGCTGGTCGACGCCTGCCCAGGTCACGGCGCGCTGGACCAGTGCCCGATCCTGGCGGCACTGACCGACGACGCTGCACAGGCGAAAGGCGACTGACATCGGCTTCGCAACGCACGTGAAGAAAAGTGCAACAAATGCTTGCCAACCCCCTGGGTCAAGGCTATTATTTCGCTCCTCAGCGACGTGGGGCCATAGCTCAGCTGGGAGAGCGCCTGCATGGCATGCAGGAGGTCAGCGGTTCGATCCCGCTTGGCTCCACCAATCTTTCGGCATTAGGCCGTCGAAAGGTCGCTAAAGAACATTGATGAGAATTGCGTCCCCATCGTCTAGAGGCCTAGGACATCACCCTTTCACGGTGGCGACCGGGGTTCGAATCCCCGTGGGGACGCCACTCATCACGAACAACGAGGACCCGGCCGATAACCGGGTCTTTTTTGTTCACCGCCTACCGGCATTCAGGTTGTGGCGTTGCGGTTCCCCTGCCCTCGTGGTCGCGGTTGAACCGGAACGAAAAAAAGCTCAAAAAAAGCTTCCACAAACGTGAACACGCAGGTATGATAGGCGGCTCGGTAACACGGGGCCATAGCTCAGCTGGGAGAGCGCCTGCATGGCATGCAGGAGGTCAGCGGTTCGATCCCGCTTGGCTCCACCACTTTCGACATTAGGCCGTCGAAAGTTCTACAACTTGAAGTTTTTCGTGCGTCCCCATCGTCTAGAGGCCTAGGACATCACCCTTTCACGGTGGCGACCGGGGTTCGAATCCCCGTGGGGACGCCAGTTTCAAAACGGACTCTGCTCCCGGCAGATCATCCGGAGTTTCACTGGGGCCATAGCTCAGCTGGGAGAGCGCCTGCATGGCATGCAGGAGGTCAGCGGTTCGATCCCGCTTGGCTCCACCACTTCGACATTAGGCCGTCGAAGGATCTACAACTTGAAGTTTTCGTGCGTCCCCATCGTCTAGAGGCCTAGGACATCACCCTTTCACGGTGGCGACCGGGGTTCGAATCCCCGTGGGGACGCCAATTCTTTAAAACCCCGGCTTCGGCCGGGGTTTTTCTTTGCCTGTGATTCCTGGGAAGGCCCTGTCCACGCATGGCGCGGATCTACTACAGGGCCGGGATGGATCCGGCGGCCGGTTGGCCCAGTAGATCCACGCCATGCGTGGATGGCTTCAACTCGGCCACACCTCAGAACCGGCGATACATCCCGATCGATGCAGGTGCGGTGGGTGCGAAACCAAACTGCGCGTACAACCGGTGCGCTTCACCATCCGCCAGAAGGCTGACGTATGCCGACGGCGGCAGGTTCGCCTGCATCCAGCCCTCCAGGCGACGCATCACTTCCTTGCCCAGGCCCTGCCCCTGCAGGCGCGGCAACACAGCGATATCGCAGACCTGCAGGTGGCAGCCCCCATCGCCGACGATGCGCCCCATCGCCACCAGCTCGTTACCCTGGTAGGCACACACGCCATACAGGGTATTGGGCAGCGCGCGTGCCGCCGCCTCCTGGCTCTTGGCACTGAGGCCCGCCAGCACACGCAGCTGGCAATAGTCTTCGACCGTGGGCACGGCGTCGCGGAACTGGCAGGCGACGGAATCATTCATGCGCTATCTCCCTGTAGGTCGGGCTATCCTGCCTCATCCATGTCGCAGCTGCTGCGACCCACGCCCGCAGAGTTCCCATGTGCTATTCCGCCCTCATCCGCGCCGACTACGCCAAGCTGGTGCGCGAGTTCGGCGCCATCCTGTCGCTGGAAGAATTCGCGGAGCTGTACGCGCACGATCCTGGCAAGAAGCGCCCCAGAACTCCCAAGGCGATGGATGACGGCTTCGCCGGCGCGCGCACCGAGCAGGGCCGCGACATCGTCGCGAAAATCCAGCAGTGGCATGCGCAGGAACGCCAGGATCTGGAAGCGGAGCTGGCCCGCCAGCGCGAGCGACGCGATATTGCCAATGCCACGCTGGCGACCCGCCCCACCCAGAAGGCACGCAACGACCTGCGCGTGGCCGGCAACCGCATCGATCGTGCGCAGGCTCGGCTGGAAGACCTGCACCGGGTGCAGTTGCTGCCGCGCGACAACCGCATTTTCCCCGGTACCTACGCACCGGTGATGGTCAGCGAGGGCGGCAAACGCGTGATCAAGCCGATGCGCTACCAGTGCCGGCTGCCGGACAAGCCGGTGCGCAACGACATCCTCTATCCCGGCACCTACAACGCGCGGCGCGACAGCCTGGAAGGCTATTGGCGCGGTGCATTCGGGCTGCGCCACGGCGTGGTGGTGGTGCAGGCGTTCTATGAGCACGTGCCACGCCATGCCATCGCCTGCCGTACGCTGGGTGCCGATGAGAAGGATCAGGACGTGGTGCTGGAGTTCCGGCCCGATCCCCCGCGCGACCTGCTGCTGGCCTGCCTGTGGGCGGAATGGGAAGGACCGGAAGGTCGCCTCCTGTCATTTGCCACGATCACCGACACGCCTCCGCACGATGTCGCCGCTGCGGGCCATGACCGCGGCGTCGTTCCCATCCGCAAGGAACACCTCGATGCCTGGCTCAATCCCGATCCGGATGACCTGGCGCGGCAGTACCGCATCCTCGACGACCGCGAGGAGATCCGCTACGTATACGAAGAAGCGGCCTGAGCACCGCGCACAGATGAAAAACCCCGCGTGGGCGGGGTTCATGGATCAGGGATTGCCGCCGCACATCGCCTCTTCGCAGAAGGCCTGTTCCTGCAGGCACTGTTCAACCTCTCCACCCCGCGCGATGCAGCTCTTGTAGAGCTGGAAACAGGGCTGGCCACACCACGCGGCAGAGGCCGTACCACCGAAGACCGCCATCGAAAGGACACCCGCAGCAACCATGCGCTTGATCCACTTCTTCATGCCACTCTCCTTGCAGGCCTGAGCATTCAGGCCCGGGCAGGATACGCCCACCGCTTCAGCACGCGCCAATCAGGCGCTGGCGCTGGCGCGGCCCACTGCGCGTACCAGCGCCTGGCTCAGATCTGCCGAGAGATAGGGCTTGACCAGCAGCACGCCGGCCAGCATCGGCTCGGGCAGCTGCTCGGCCTGCATCCCGGTGGCCAGCACGAACGGCACCCCGCGCGCCGACAGTGCCGCAGCCACCGGCTCGCTGGTCTCATTGCGGGCCAGGCGGTAATCGAGCAGGGCCACGTCCGGGGTCGACGCCTGCAGCAGGCGCAGCGCTTCAGCCACGCTCGCGGCCAGCCCCACCACCGTCGCACCGGCATGCACCAGCTGCATCTGCAGCAGTGCGGCACTCATCTCGTCGTTCTCGACCACCAGCACCCTCAGGTCCTGCAACACTGTCATCGGCTACCGCTCCTGGAGGCATTCAAGCCGCCGCAGTATAGCCATGACAGGGCCGAAGCCGACAGGACGCGCCCCGATCGGCCTCCCCACTATGAAAGCCGTGCCGACCTCGGTTACACTCGCACGCTGCCTGCCGGTGTGGCGGAATGGTATACGCAGCTGACTCAAAATCAGCCGGGGGTGACCCCATGAAGGTTCGAGTCCTTTCACCGGCACCACTGCATCAAAGGCCAGGTCACCGACCTGGCCTTTTGCATTTTCAGGGCCCGGGCGCCGACACTGGCGACGATGCCAACGCCCGCCCTGCCCACGCTCCCTGCCACCCTGCCCGCACGGCTGCGTCCACTGCACGTGGATGATGCTGCCACCTGGGCCGGCTATCTCTCGCTGCCCGGCGTGACCGAGCACACCAGCTGGGGCGACGTTTCCGAAAGAGCACTGCGCTGCCAGATCGCCGGTTACCTGCCCACGGCAACGGACCAGCGCTGGGCGCTGGTGGGCGCCGACAGCCAGCTGATCGGCACCGTTGGCCTGAACGGAATCGACCTGTCGCATGGCCGCGGCGAACTTGCCTATGATCTCGATCCGCGCTGGCAGGGTCAGGGACTGGCCACGCACGCAGCACGCGCGGTGCTCGAATGGGGCCATGCCGCACTCGCTCTGGTCCGAATCCAGGCGACTGTCCTGGACAGCAACGCCCGCTCGATCGCCGTGCTGGAACGCCTCGGCATGCAGCGCGAAGGCCTGCTGCGCGCTTACCGGCGGGTTCGAGGACAGCCCCGTGACTTCTGGATGTACGCCCGCGTCGAAGGCTCCGCGTCACCATGCTGAAACACAACTGCGACTTCCGGCAAGCTTCGAAATAGACGCAGCGCACACTTTTCTTGCAAGCCACACGTGCTTCTGCCTATCGTGATCCCAGCCGGAGCTGGGGGCGGGGGAATGCATGACGTTGCGTGCGGCACTGTTTTTTCTGGTCACGCACGCGCTCGTCATTGCCTTTGTTGGCCCGCAGGACCCGGTCGGCTCCTACCTGATGCTGATCACTGCCCCGTTGCTGGCTGCACTGGCCTGTGTGCGGCGTGCACGTGACAGCCGCCAGGCGGCCTGCAAATGGCGGACGCTGGGCGCTGCCATGGGCCTGTTCTCGCTGGCCCTGCTCGCCCTGCTGTACCGCAATGTGGCCGGCCTCGATCCTGCGCAGATGACCGTGTCTTCGCTGATCCTGTACGTGTTCTACCGCATCCCCCTGACCTACGTGGCCGCCAGCCCGGGCGGCGGCAACCGCTGCATCCGCGCGGTGGACCTGCTGATCATCGCGCTGCTGTGGCTGCTGTACTTCGGGCACACGCGGGCGATGGCGCATTTCAACGCCGCATTGTGGACGCAGTGCCTGAACGCCATGAGCAACCTACAGAACAGCCTGGTGTTCTGCTTCGCGCTGATCCGCTTCCTGGCCGAGGACAATCCCGACCGCCGCGATTTTTTCCGGACACTTGCGATCTACGCGCTGGGCTACTTCCTGCTGGCGTTCTACATCAACACCTACCAGCCGCAGCTGCCTGACGGCAACTGGGGGGACCTGCTGATCAGCGGACTGTTCGTGATGCTGGCCGTCATGGCCGCCAGCAAGCGCCGCTATCCGACGGTGGAGGTATCGCGCAGCCTGCGCCGCATCGTCGACGCCGGCGTGCCGTTGATGCTGCCCTTGCTGCTGATGATGGTGGCGCTGCTGGTCGCGCGCCTGCAGCCCACCCTGGCCACGGTGGGCTTCATTGGTGCCATGCTCGGTTATGCCCTGCGCAGCGTGCTGAGCCAGGTGGAGATCCAGCGCCAGCGCGATGAGCTGGAAACGCTGGCGCGGCGCGATCCGCTGACTGGGCTGGGCAACCGCCGCAGCTTCGACGAATCTCTTGGCAATGCCCGTGGCCGCGCACGCCGCCAGGGACTCGGGCTGGCGGTACTGATGATCGACATCGATCACTTCAAACGGCTCAATGACACCTATGGCCATCCGGAGGGCGATCGTCGCCTGCAGTCGGTCGCCGCCATTCTTGACGGCTGCCTGCAACGAGGTGACGATCTGCTGGCGCGCTATGGCGGCGAAGAGTTCATCGCCGCCCTGCCCTCGCCCGATGCCGCCCACGCACTGGGCCTGGGCGAACGGCTGCGCGCTTCGGTCGAAGTCGCAGCCCTGCCCGCTCCCGAGGCCACCGTCACCATCAGCATCGGCGTGGCCTGGCAGGCGCCCGGCGAAGACCGCGATCCGCGCGACCTGGTCGAACGCGCCGACCAGGCCCTGTACCGCGCCAAACATGCCGGTCGCAACTGCGTACGCGGCGACACCGATAGCATGGAAGACCCGTCCGGTCGCCGCGCCTAGACCGCGTGCAGCCCCGCTGTTCCGTGCCGGTGCCCGGCCCCGCCCTGCACGCGGAAACTGGCCACGGTCTGCAGCAGCTGCGCCGACTGCTCTTCCATGCTGCGCGCCGCCGCCGACGCCTCCTCGACCAGGGCCGCGTTCTGCTGGGTGCCCTGATCGATCAGGTCGACCGCATGATTCATCTGCTGGATATCGTCGCTCTGCTGCTGCGAGGCCGCGCTGATTTCAGTCATCAGGTCACTGACCCGGCGCACGTTGGTCACGATTTCATCCATGGTACGGCCCGCGCTCTCAACCTGCGCCGTGCCGGCGCCCACATTGGCAACCGACTCATCGATCAGGTGCTTGATCTCCTTGGCTGCGCTGGCCGAACGCTGCGACAGCTCGCGGATCTCAGTGGCGACCACGGCAAAGCCGCGGCCATGTTCACCGGCACGCGCAGCCTCCACCGCTGCGTTCAGCGCGAGAATGTTGGTCTGGAAGGCGATGCCGTCGATCACTCCGATGATGTCGACGATGCGCCGCGACGAGGCATTGATCACCGCCATCGTCTCGACCACTTCATGCACCACAGTGCCGCCTCGAGCGGCGACGTCGGCCGCTCCACCGGCCAGCTGGCTGGCCTGGCGCGCGTTGGTGGCCGTGCGCTGCACGGTCTCGGCCAGGCCTTTCATCGACACAGCGGTTTCCTCCAGCGAGGCCGCCTGCTGCTCGGTACGCTGCGAGAGGTCACTGTTGCCCTGTGCGATTTCGGTCGCGCCGACTGCGATGGTGTCCGCGGCGAACTTGATCTGGCCGATGATCGCGGCCATCGCCTCGACCAGCGAATTCACGCCTTCGCACAGTTCGGCGATCGACCCGTTCTTGTCGGCGGTGGCCACGCGCGGGGTCAGATCGCCCTGCTTGGCGGCAGCCACCACCTCGCGGGTCTGCGCCACGGCGCGCTGCATGGCCTGGTTCTCGTGCACCTGCGCGGTGATGTCGGTGGCGTACTTGACGACCTTGAACGGCTTGCCATTGAGGTCCAGGATCGGGTTGTAGGATGCCTGGATCCAGACCTCGCGCCCGCCCTTGCCCAGGCGCCGATACTGGCCGGCGTCATATTCGCCGCGCCCGAGCTTCTCCCAGAACTGGCGATACTCGACGCTGCTGCGATGCTCAGGCTCGACAAACAATGAATGGTGCTGCCCGCGCACCTCGTCCAGGCTGTAGCCGGTAGCGGCCAGGAAATTGTCATTGGCCGACAGGATGCGGCCATCCATGCTGAACTCGATCACCGCCTGCGATTTGGCGATCGCGGCCAGTTGCCCCGCCGAGTCGGCCGCCTGCAGCTTCTGCGCGGTGATGTCGGTCGCGAACTTGACCACCTTGTACGGCCGCCCCTGGCGGTCCAGCACCGGGTTGTACGAGGCCTGGATCCAGATCTCACGCTGGCCCTTGCCGAAGCGCCGGTACTGTCCGGCGTCATATTCGCCACGCCCCAGGCGCACCCAGAAGTCGCGGTATTCCGCGCTGCGCGCCTGCTCGGGGTCGACGAACAGGGAGTGATGCTTGCCCTGGATCTCCTCCAGCCGGTAACCCATCGCCTGCAGGAAATTGTCATTGGCCCGCAGGATGGTGCCGTCGAGAGCGAACTCGATGACGGCCTGCACGCGATGCAGCGCGGCCACCTGCGCTTCCAGCTCGGTGCGGTCGGTCATCGCCGCCTCTGTGCTGGTGCGTTGCTGCGGCGCCAGCACGCCAAGCAGCGCACGCCAGGGCGACCAACGGGGATGCAGCTCGGCCGGCGCCTGCGCGCCTGCCGTGAAGCCTGGAATGAGCATTGTCTGATCCTCGGTGTCCGGTAAGCGGTTGTGACCCGACGGGCGGGATGCCCGGCGGCAACATCAGTTGCCAGGGACTACAGGTGCCAACGGGCACCTCTCGAGCGACTGCCAAGAACGTCTGCTGCGGGTGCGATCGGCATCTGGAAACGGCGGAACACACTGCGCGGACCACCCGTCGGGGGCAGCCTGGGGTCCTGCGGCGGGTGACTGGAGCGGGATCCAGAGGGAGTATCGGCGACGCCGTCGGCCGCTTTAGCGGGATTCCGCGACGTCCGTCGCAACTCTGTGCATTGCAGCCGGAATGCGGTAGACGATTGCCGTGTACTTCACGCCCTGCTCACATGCCACAGCCTGCCCACCAAGGGACTCAGCCAGTGCACGGCTGGACCGGTTCCGTTCCGCCACCGGGTAGCGGAACGCAGCACAGCGCAGGCGCCCGGAGGCCGCCGACCACACCGCCGCCACTGCCTCGCGGCCATAGCCGTGCCCATGCATCACTTCTGCGATCCAGATGCCCAGTTCGGGTTCTGCTTCACGGGCTCGATGCAGGCCTGCCAGGCCAAGGAATACCCCATCCCCGCGCCTGCGGATCACCAACGTGATGTCGGTCCCGTCGGCGATGGTAAGCAGCCACGCCCGCCAGACGCCAGCAAACGCCTCCTTCGAGGGTGGGGGCTCGAACGCCATATAGCGGGTCAGCCCGGGTGTGATTGCCACAAATGCCTCGTCGGCATCACCGGGCGTGAATGGCCGGAGGTGCAGCCGCGGACTGTCGATGGTCCAGTCGTCCAATGTCATCTTCTGCATCGCCTGGGCATTGCGTACAGCATCGCTCAGCAGAAGGATGCAGCTCAAGGCAGAAAGGTTTACATGACCAATGCGGGATTCCCCAGCAGGAGAAAATGACCAGCATGCGCAGGATGCTTATCGACATGGAGATCGCATGTTCCCTCGCTTTGCCAGCCTTCTCTTCCTGGCCCTGTGCAGCAGCAGCGCGCTGGCCAACGACGCCGCCTATCGACCCGCCTTCCACCCCGACCAGCTGAAGGGACCACCCGCAGGACGCCCGAACGAAGTGCTGGTGCTGGGCAGCCCGCACCTGTCCAGCCTGCCGGAGACCTTCACGCCGGCGATGCTGGAACCTCTGCTGCAGCGCCTGGAAGCCTGGCGGCCAACCGCGATCGCGGTGGAGAACCTGTCCGGCCTGCAGTGTGACTTCATGCGCCGCAATCCGGCCCGATACGCGGAGAGCGTAGCGGACTACTGCGTCGACCCGGCACCGGCGCAGGCCGCCACCGGCCTGGACGTGCCCAGCGCCAACGTGGAGATGGAACGCCTGCTTGCGGATTGGCCGAAGGCGCCGACCGCTGCCCAGCGGCGCCGATTGGCCGCCGTGTTCCTGGCCGCGGGCGAAAGCAGCTCGGCAGTCGTCCAATGGCTGCGGCTGTCCAGGGAAGAGCGACGTGCTTCGGACAGCCTGACACCGGAGCTGGTGCAGTTCCTCGACACGCGCATGGCCCGCCGCAACGAGGCCGGACTGGTGGCCGGCGTACTTGCGGCACGCCTGGGGCTGGAGCGCCTGTGGTCGGTCGACGACCACACTGCAGATTCGCCAACACCGGAATCGCAGCAGAAGGCCTACGCTGCCGCCATACGCGGTGCCTGGGACAATTCCTTCGTCAAAGCGCGCAGGGCGGCCGATGAACGACTGGAGGCCAATCTTGCTCAACCGGATGGATTGCTCGCAATGTATCGCGCCTACAACGCCCCCGCAGCCGCGATGGTGGCCTTCAACAGCGATTTCGGCGCGACCCTCGTCGAGCCCTCGCCGGAAGGCTTCGGCCGCAACTACGTGGGCTACTGGGAAACCCGCAACCTGCGCATGGTCGCCAACATGCGCGACATCCTGGGCCAGCATCCAGGCACCCGCATGCTGACCATCGTCGGTGCCTCGCACAAGGGCTACTACGAGGCTTACCTCAACCTGATGCATGACGTGCAGCTGGTCAGTTCGGATGAAGTACTGCGCTGACGCAACATGACGTGGAGGAAGCGGTGACCATCCACCGCATCACTCCACCGCGTTCCCGCCCGTCCGCCACAGCACGATGCTGGCGGCACCGATACAGGACAGCGTGAACACCAGCAGGGCGACCGCGCCGCCCTGCAGTACCGGCAGCAGGGCCTGCGCGTGAAGGTCGCCGCGCAGCTGTTCCGCACGCAGGCAGGCGGCCAGCGCGAGGCACCAGCCAACCATCGCCGGGGCGTAGGCCCGCATCGCAACCGGGTTCCAGACCTTCATGGGATCACCTGCATGAGTGGATGTGCGCGCAGTATTCGCGCACGCCCTCTCACAGGCTGAGATCAGCCTTCGGCGGCTTCGGAATCATCGCCGGGCAGCTCACTGGCCTCGCCCTGCACCTGTACGTTGTTGCGACCCATTGCCTTGGCCCGGTAGCACTGGGCATCAGCCGCTGCCACGGCCTGGTCCACGCTCATCCCACCCGCCAATGGCGCGATACCGATGCTGGCACCCACATGCAGGCGGTCCCGGTCCCACGGAATCGACAGCGATGCCAGGGTGTGCAGCAGTTCACCGCCGATGCGCGCGGCACGACGCGGCGTGCAGCCGGACAGGATCACTGCGAATTCGTCGCCGCCCAGACGCGCCACTACGTCCGAATCACGCACACCGTGGCGCAGCACGCTGGCCACCGCCCACAGCACGGCATCGCCAGCCAGATGGCCCCAGGTGTCGTTGACCGGCTTGAAGCGGTCCAGGTCGATGTACATCAACGACGCGGCCTGGCCAGTTCGCTCGACGCGGGTGATCGCCTGCTGCAGGTGCACCTCGAAGCCGCGACGGTTGCTCAGCTCGGTCAGCGGATCGATCTCGGCCAGATGGCGCGCTTCGCGCTGGCGCGCGCGCTGCTGGGTGTCATCGCGCAGTACCCACACTGCACCGCGTACATGACCTTCATCATCACGCAGCCAGGCACGGGTCAGGTCGACCGGGATCGTGGCCGCGCCCAGGCGCAGCAGAAGATCGGCGTGCAGGTCCACCGCATTGCTTTCCGGGTCCAGCAGGACCGACACATCCAGTACCGAGCCGGGCGCATATTCGGTGGTCAGTGCCAGCACGTCCTGCACCTTGAGCCCGGCCAGCGACAGCGCGCCATCACCCGCCAGGGTGCGTACTGCGGCGGCATTGGCGTAGTCGATACGGCCATCCAGGCTGACACTGAGCACCAGGTCGGCAACCGCATCAAGCGTGATACGGCTGCGCTGCTCGCTCTCGAACAGGCGCTGCTCGCTGCTGCGCTGGGCGCTGATGTCCTGGATCTGCGACACGAAATGCAGCGGTTCACCGTGCTCGGTGCGCACCAGCGACACCGACAGCCGCGCCCAGATCACCTTGCCGTCGCGATCGAGATAGCGCTTTTCCAGGTGGTAGTGGCTGCGCCGCCCGGCCAGCAGATCCTGCACCAGGGCCAGGTCGGTCTGCAGGTCATCGGGGTGGGTCAGGCGCTGGAAATCAACCTGCAGCAGTTCTTCGCGGGGGTAGCCCAGGATCCGGCACAGTGCGTCATTGACGTCCAGCCAGCGTCCTTCCAGCGACACCAGCGCCATGCCCAGCGCCGCCGACGTGAACGCACCGGCGAATTTCTCTGCCGACAGGCGTGCTTCGGCGCGCGCCTGCAGGATCTCGGTGATGTCGATGGACATGCCGACATAGCCGATCCGCGCGCCGCCGGCACCATCCATGCGGCTGATCGACAAGCGCACCTGGCGTGGCTGGCCATCCTTGCGCCGCAGTGTCCACTGCCGTGAATAGGTCTGCTCATCGGCGCGGGCGCTGAGTGCTTCAAACGCGCCCGGCAGGCTTCCGTCCGCAGCCGCCAGCGGACGCAGCCAGGCCGCCAGCTCGTCCGGATCGTGGAAATCACCCAGTCGCCGCTGGCCGACCACTTCTTCCGCGCTGTAACCCAGCAGGCGTTCCGCGCCGGTATTGAACAGGGTGATGGTCCCTTCGGTATCGGTCGCGATCACCGCCACCTCATCGGACGCGTCGACCACGGCCTGCAATCGCTGTCGGCTCTCGGCCGCATCCTGCCGCGCCTGCTGCAGCTCGGTCACGTCGGCGTGCGCACCGGCCATCCACAGCGGTCGTCCCTGCCCGTCCCATTCGAACACGCGGCCACGATCGTGGATCCATATCCACTGGCCATTCTTGTGGCGCATGCGCAGCAGGCAGACATAGTTGTCGCTGCGGCCTTCGAAGTGATCCTCGAGTGCCGCGTCGGACAGGACGATGTCGTCGGGGTGGACCAGCTTCAGGAACGTCTTCTGGCACACCGGCTCAAGCTCTTCCAGCCGATAGCCGACAATCTCCGCCCAGCGCGCATTGACCCGCATTTCGCCGGTCTGCACGTTCCATTCCCAGGTACCGGCAGCGGTGCCGTCGATGATCATGGCCAGGCGCCGGCGCTCCTCTGCCAGTTCCTGCAGGCGCCGCTCGAGCAGCCCGTTGCCGTTGTTTCCCTGGCCCGCCATCAATCCGGTCCCCGGCCCGCACAGGCGGGCAGCAGCCGCAGCACAACGCTGCAGCCCTCAACGAAGACAACGGGTCCTGCTGGCGTCATGGCCCTCCCCAGCGACAGCGGGGAGGCCAAACGCCCCCCTCAGGCGCAAGTGTGCGCAATCACGGGGAAAATCGACAAGTCCCCCGCCACGAATCAAGCGTGACGGGGGACACGGTCCTCAACTGCGCTTGGCGCGGGCGAAGGCCTCCGCCAGGGCGTTGTTGGCCGGGGGCGCGGACTGAGCGGGACGGCCGCCATTGCCCTGGCCCCGGTTTGGCCCGCGGTTCTGGCCGCCTGCGTCGCGGCGCGGCCCCTGCCCCTGGCCGCGGTCATCGCGCTGGCCCGGGCGGCTGGTGGCCTGGCCCGGGGTATCGTCCAGGCGCCGGGTCAGGGCGATGCGCTTGCGCGCCACGTCCACCTCCAGCACCTTCACCTTGACGATATCGCCGGCCTTGACCACGTCGCGCGGGTCCTTCACGAACGTATCGGAGAGCGCCGAAATGTGGATCAGGCCATCCTGGTGCACGCCGATATCGACGAAGGCGCCGAAGGCGGCCACGTTGCTGACCACACCTTCCAGCACCATGCCCTCGCGCAGGTCCTTGATGTCCTCGACGCCCTCGGCGAAGCGCGCGGCCTTGAACTCCGGACGCGGGTCACGGCCCGGCTTTTCCAGTTCCTTCAGGATGTCGCGCACGGTCGGCACGCCGAAGGTGTCGTCGGTGAACTGTTCTGCCTTCAAGCCGCGCAGGAAGCTGCCATCACCGATCAGCGCCTTGATCGGGCGCGCGGTGCTGGCCACGATGCGCTCGACCACCGGGTAGGCTTCGGGGTGCACCGCCGAGGCGTCCAGCGGCTGGTCACCATCGGCGATACGCAGGAAGCCGGCGCACTGCTCGAAGGTCTTCTCGCCCAGGCGCGCGACCTTCAGCAGGTCCTTGCGGCGCTTGAACGGGCCATTGTCGTCACGATGGCGCACGATGTTCTCGGCCACCGTGGACGACAGGCCGGACACGCGCGACAGCAGCGCGGCCGAAGCGGTGTTCACGTACACGCCCACGGCATTCACGCAGTCCTCGACCCGCGCATCCAGCGCCCGTGCCAGGCGGTACTGGTCCACGTCGTGCTGGTACTGGCCGACACCGATCGCCTTGGGTTCGATCTTGACCAGTTCGGCCAGCGGATCCTGCAGGCGGCGCGCGATGGACACCGCGCCACGCAGCGACACGTCCAGCCCCGGGAATTCCTTGGCCGCGAACTCGGACGCCGAGTACACCGACGCGCCCGCCTCGCTGACCACCACCTTCTGCAGCTTCGGGTTGGCGGCAGCCTTGATCGCTTCGCCGGCCAGCTTGTCGGTTTCGCGGCTGGCGGTGCCGTTGCCGATCGCGATCAGTTCCACGTTGTGCTTGGCGCACAGCTGCTTGATCGTCTGCAGCGACTGGTCCCACTGGCGGCGCGGCTCGTGCGGGTAGATGGTCTCGGTGGCGACCAGCTTGCCGGTGGCATCGACCACGGCAATCTTGCAGCCGGTGCGGATGCCCGGGTCCAGCCCGAGTACAGTCTTCGGGCCCGCCGGAGCCGCCAGCAGCAGGTCCTTCAGGTTGTCGCCGAACACTGCGATGGCTTCGGCCTCGGCCTTTTCGCGAGCCTGGTTGAACAGGTCCAGCAGCAGATGGGTGTGCAGCTTGGCACGCCAGGTCAGGCGGCAGGCATCCAGCAGCCAGCGGTCGGCGGCGCGGCCCTGATCGGCGATGCCGGCCTTGCGCGCCACGCGTCCTTCGGCGTACTGGTGGCCGGCCTCGGCCTCGCTGCCCGGGTCCAGTTCCAGGAACAGGATCTCCTCGCGGCGCGCACGGAACAGCGCCAGCAAGCGGTGCGAGGGAATCTTCGCCAGCGCCTCGGCATGCTCGAAATAATCGCGGTACTTGGCGCCTTCGGTTTCCTTGCCCTCGGCCACGCGGGCACGGATCACGCCGGTCTCGCCCAGCCAGGTGCGCAGCTCACCGACCAGCGCGGCATCTTCGCCCCAGCGCTCCATCAGGATCGCGCGTGCACCTTCCAACGCAGCCTTGGTGTCGGCCACGCCCTTGTCGGTGTCGACGAAGGAAGCCGCGAAGACCTGAGGGTCCTGCGTCGGGTCGGCCAGCAGGCCATCAGCCAGCGGTTCCAGACCGGCCTCGCGGGCGATCTGGGCGCGGGTACGGCGCTTGGGCTTGTACGGCAGGTACAGGTCTTCCAGTCGGCTCTTGGTGTCGGCGGCCAGGATGTCGTTGCGCAGGTCGTCGCTGAGCTTGCCCTGCTCGCCGATGCTGGCCAGCACCGCCGCGCGCCGGTCTTCCAGTTCGCGCAGGTAAGTCAGGCGCACTTCCAGGTTGCGCAGCTGGGTGTCGTCCAGGCCCCCGGTCACTTCCTTGCGGTAGCGCGCGATGAACGGAACGCTGGCGCCCTCGTCGAGCAGGCCGACGGCGGCACGTACCTGGGCGGACTGGGCACCGATCTCGTCGGCGATGGTCTGGGCGATCTGCTGGGCGAGCGCGCTCTGGGCGTTCTTGGCGTCGTGCATTGCTTCAGGTCTGTGCCGCGTTACGGGAAGACCCCATTCTGGCAATCCACGACGGAGCCGGACAAGGCATTGACAGGGGGCGAGGTTCAGCAGCGAGGCCGGAGTGGACGCCGGCATCCTGGCGGAGAGAGGGCTCGGACTGGCCCTGGGCTGGGATGCCGGCGCGGGCGCACGATGGTGGGCGCGCCCTGCCGCGTGTTGCGGAGGTCAGCGGTAGTGGCGGGCGGCGCGCTGCATGACGATCTCGTCACGCATGCCTTCCAGGGCCATCAGGCGGACCTTGCCGACACCCTGCAGTTCCATGAACCGCTCCGTGTAGAACTCCGGCCCCAGCGCGGTGTCGGCGCGGGATTTGCTGAAGCCGTAGGGCACCACGCCCTTCTCGCCATCCTTGCTACCACCGACATAAAGAACGATTGCCATGTGATGTATTCCTCCAAATTGCTACTGCGTACTGCACTCGATGAGCGATGCTGCGAGCTCATCGAGGGAGAGCTTACCGCGTCGAACCTGACTGGAACGTCACGAAGGCTAATGACGATCGGTTGCATGCAGATGACTGCGGGATCGCAGCAGAATGCTTACGGATCTTTAACTTCCGGCTAACGAATCCGTGGGGGATTCCCGCCAACGGCGCAGCCCCTCGTGGGTGGTTTGGTTGTTCGCGGAAAGCTGGTTTCCCGGGGGCTGGCCGGGAGGGTGGGTAGTGCGGGGACGCCGTGAACCCGTCCCTGAAGTGCCCCCCGGGGCTTGGCCGCGGCATCCATGCCGCGGACACCCCGCCCCACCCACCCTCCCGGCCGCTGACAGGTTCCTGATGCCTGCCTCCCCCCACGGAAAAGAAAAAAGAAGATCAAAAGCAAAAACAGCTTGGCCGGCTGATTTGTTGCTTCCTGTAGAGCCAAGCCAAGCCAAGCCATGCCCCGCTCGCGAGCAAGCGCAGCGCGCGACCCGCTTCTGCTGTTCTATTTCTTCTCCGTGGCTGGACGCGCACGGAAACTGTCAGGGGCCGGGCGGGGTGGGTTCGCGGGACCGTTGGCGCCATGGATGGCGCCATCGAGCCCCCAGGGACGGGTTTACGGCGTGTCCCGCGAACCCACCCCGCCCGGCCCAATCGCATGAACGCATTCCGCGACCACCCACGAGGGGCTGCGCCGTTGGCTGGAAACTACGGCCACCAGCCACGCCCGAACCGGGCGAAATGATCGGCCGCGCGCTCGAACGGATTGCGCGCACTCACCCCACCACACAGCAGGTACACCGGCAGGTACAGCGGCCCCAGCACCATGTATTGGTAGACGTGCGCGCGTTCGTGGTCATCCAGCCGGATCAGCGGCTCCACGCCCCACCCTGCCTGGTGCGCATAGGTGCGGCAGGAAATGCCCAGGTCATGCCCGGTGTGCAGGATCACATTGCCCAGGGTGATCGCCCCACCCGGCCCCCACGGCCAGCGATCGAACACCAACGCGCTGTCACGGCCGCTCCAGCGCAGCGTCGCGCCGCCGAGCATGCCGGCCAGTCCACCGATCAGGCCGAGCAGGGAATTGGGGGACGTCCACACCGCGCCCAGCACCTGCAGCGCGCGCAGCCAGATCGGCCAGGGCGTCACGGGAGTCTTCAATCGGCCTCGTTGGGAATCAGCAGCCACAGGATCAGGTAGACCAGGATGCCGGGGAAGGCCGCCGAGCCGATCGAGACCAGCACGAACACGATCCGTACCAGGGTGGCATTCCAGCCGAAGCGATGGGCAATGCCGCCCATCACGCCGGCAATCATGCGGTCGTTCAATGAACGCGACAGCGTGCGCGGCGTGGTGTTCATGGCGGTTCTCCTGGGCTACGGGAAAAAGCAGTCGAGATGGCTCGACTCTACACCGCCCCTATGTCTACGGCGTGCGGTGGCGCAGGGCCTGCAGGCGGGCGCCGAACCAGGCGGCCGCGGTCTGTTCAGGCTGCCCCGGGCATTGGATGCGATAGGGCTTGCCGCTCATGCTGCTCTGGCTGGCGGCGCGCTCGATGAACTGCTCTGCGCTGTCCACCATGTCCTTCTTCAGCAGGTAGTCGTACTTGCGCTGCAGGTGCGCGCGCGCATCGCTGCTGTCGTACCAGCTGCCATTGCGCTGGAACCGGCACTGGGAGCCGTCCAGGCTGGAGATCAGCTGGGCGATCTCCCGGCGTGCATCCGTACTGGGTGCGGCGTGAGCAACAGGTGCTGCCAGCAGCAGCGTGGCAAGCAGCAGCGTGAACCGTTGCGACATCATTATTCTCCAAGGCAGTCGAGCAAGCTCGACTCTACAAAAGCGAAGCAGGCCTTACACGTCGCGCGCCTTCAACCAGCCATCGATCGTGGCGGGCACTTCGCGCTGCGCGCGACCGGACACGTAGATGCCGATATGGCCGCCACGGAAACTGGACTCAGTGTAATCCTCGGTGCCCAGGCGTCCACGCATTGCGCGCGAGGCATCCGGCGGCACCAGATGGTCCTGCTCGGCGTAGATGTTCAGTACCGGCAGGGTCACCTTCGACAGATCCACCGCCTCTTCGCCGATCCGCACCGTGCCGTTCATCAACCCGTTGCCCTGGTAGAACTGCTTGATGAAGTCGCGGAACGCCTCGCCGGCCAGGTCCGGTGAATCGAAGATCCACTTCTCCATCCGCAGGAAATCCTCCAGCGCAGCCTTGTCATCGAGGATGTCGAGCAGGCCGACGTACTTCTGCACGTTCAGGCGGAACGGCTTGAGCATCAGGTAACTGGCATTCATCAGGTCGGCCGGGATGTTGCCCAGCGTGTCGACCAGCAGGTCCACATCCACCTGCCGCGCCCAGTGCGAGAGCATGTTGTCGGCGGTGTGGAAATCGACCGGGGTGACCATGGTGATCAGCTTGCCCAGCTTCTGCCGGCGCAGCGCGGCGTAGCACAGCGCGAACACGCCGCCCTGGCAGATGCCGAGCAGGTCGACCGGTCCACCACCGCGCGCGCGCAGCGCATCGACCGCGCCATCGATGTAGCGCAGCAGGTAGTCCTCCAGGGTCTGGAAGCGCTCCGAGCGATCCGGGTAACCCCAGTCCAGCACGTAGACGTCCTGCCCCAGCGCCAGCAGCTTCTGTACCAGTGAGCGATCGGCCTGCAGGTCGACCATGTACGGCCGGTTGACCAGCGCGTAGACGATCAGCAACGGCGTGCGGCGGGTCGGTGCCTGTTCGCCGACGAAGCGGTACAGCACCACCTTGTCGTCGCGCCAGACTTCCTCGCGCGCGGTCACGCCGTAGTCCACGTCTTCCACCTGCGGCAGCAGCTTCAGCCCTTCCATCAGCTTGCGCTGCATGGCCAGGGTTTCCTGCATCAGGTCATCGGCGTTGAAGCCCAGCGGTCCTTTCATCGGTCACGCGTCCGCGTGGAAGTACGGGGCGCTGCCTTTGGTGCAGCCCTTTTCGCAGGCGCCTTTTTCGCAGCCGCCTTCTTTGCCGGCGCGGCCTTCTTCGCGGCCTTGCGCGCGACCGGCTTCACCTTCGCCGGCGCCGGCTGTGCCACCGGATCGACCTCGCCCGCACCGGCCATGGCCGCCACCTGTGCCTGCAGGCGGCGCAGGCTGCGCTCCAGCTCGGCGATGCGGCGGTGCGCGGCGTCCATCTCACTGCGGGTCGGCAGGCCGATCCGTTCACTCATCTGTTCCACCTCGCGCTGCAGGCCGGCGCGCAGGCGCATCTGAGCGTTGCCCAGCGCGGCATACACCTGCTGGAACGGTTCGGACATGGCGACCTTGGCGTAGGCCTCCTCGGCCACTTCAATCCACAGGTCGAACATCGCGCGGGCGCTGGTCAGCTGGCTGCCCGGCTGCTCGTGCTCGGCCAGGCGCTGCTCGAACAGCGCGAAGGCCTCGTCCAGTGCCTGCTTGATTTGATCGACGTAGGCGCGCGAATGCTGCTGGTATTCCTCCTGCGCCCGCAGCAGCGCCTGCCAGCGCGCCTGGTGCTCGCGGCCGGGCCCGAACGCCGGGCTCTGCAGCCACGGACCGGCCTGCAGCTGGAACTGCTGCAGCCAGGCGGCAAACTCCGGTACAGCGGCGCCAGCGTGGGTGCTGCCACGGGCGCCCTGCAGCATCCACTGCAGCATGCCGTCGCCCTGCCCCTGCACCGCCTCGCGCCAGGCTTGTGCCACGTCGGCACTGCTGGCGTCGCGGCCGGCGAAACGCGCGGCCACTTCCTGCATGGTGCCGTACCAGCTGCCCGCCTGTTCGCGGAAGCGGCGCACGGCATCTTCCGGCGCGCCCTGCCCCTGCTCGGGCAACAGCTGGCCCCACCAGTCGAACAGCCGTTGCCAGCTGCCGGGATCGTCACCAGCCGGTGCGCCGGGCGTGCTCGCATGGCGCAGGGCATCGCCCCAGGCGCCGAAGTACTGCCGGGCCAGGGTTTCGAAATCACTGCTGCCGGCGTCGTGGGCCGAGCTGGTCATCGCAGGCCTCCGCAGGGCTGGCTCATGGCTTGGGGATACGCAGGGTCTTGCTGATCATCAGCGACCCGGACAGGGCGAACAACAGCACCATCGGGTGCAGCTGCCACGGGCCGATCTGCCACTGGCCGAACCAGATGTTCTGGCCGATGGCATCGGTACCGGCGGCGATCGCCAGCACGATCACCAGCACCAGGCTGGTCGGGATCGGGGTGCCCTCGAAATACGCGACCTTACCCTCGTCGCCGGCCAGTGCCTCGGCGGTGACGTTGTAGCGCGCCAGGCGGCTGACGCCGCAGCAGACGAAATAGCTCAGCACCAGCCAGTCCCAGCCGCCCTGCATGCCGCAGGCGTAGGCCAGCGCCGCCGGGGCCACACCGAAGGAGATCACGTCGGACAGCGAGTCCAGCTCGCGGCCCAGGGTGGAGCTGGACTTGCGCCAGCGCGCGATGCGCCCATCGAGGGCGTCGAAAATGAAAGCCAGCGGGATCAACGCCATGCCGAACAGCAGGTAGCCGCGCTCGCCGTCCTGCAGGAAGCGCATTGCGGCAAAGACCGCACCGGTGCCGCAGAAAGCATTGGCCAGGGTGAACCAGTCGGCCAGCTGGAATTCGCGCAGCATCGAGAAGTGACGTTTCATGGGGTCTCACGGAGCATCAAGGCCCACAGGTTACCGCGAGCGCCGCCGCTGGCGACAGCGTTGGCAGGCCCCAGCCTTCACCGCTCCCTCACCTGTCCTCACCGGCGGTGAATTTTTCGCCACCCATCTTGACAGCCTAGGGGGGTGGCGCCTGTCGCGGCTTATCCACAAAGTTGCCCACGCGTAATCCACACCCCCTGTGGACAACCAGATCTCACCGACTGCGACGCTGGACATTTCCTCATCACCCCGAAGCGGGGTTTCCCTACTTCCCAAGCCACAAGGTCGGCGCTATGGTCACCGGCGGACCCGCCGCCGCCACGTCCGAAACTCTGCAACGGACGATGATGATGCTGGATGCTCCCACTCTGGCCGCACAGCTGCGGCAGCCCCATGGCGAGGCCGCGCTGGCGGTGGCTGACTCGATGAACCGCAGCAACGGCGCACTCAACCTGGCCGCGATCGGGCTGCTGGCCGTCGGCACTGGCGAACGGGTCCTGGAGATCGGCCCCGGCAATGCGGCCTTCGCGCCGCTGATGCTGCAGGCCACCGACAGCCACTATCTGGGTATTGAGCTGTCCACCGCCATGGTCGAGGCCGGCAACCAGCGCCTGGCCAGCGCCGGGTTGGCCGAGCGTGCCGCGATGCGACACGGCGACGCTCATGCGCTGCCGGTCGCCGATGCCGCGATGGATGCCGCGCTGGCGGTCAACACCCTGTACTTCTGGCCGAACCTGGCGCCGGTGCTGGACGAGCTGGCGCGGGTGCTGCGCCGGGGCGGCCGCCTGTGCCTGGCCTTTGGCGACGCCAGCTTCATGCGCAGCCTGCCATTTGCTGCCGACTTCCAACTGCATGAGCTGGACGCGGTGGAGCTGGCGCTGCGTGTGTCGGGCTTCCGCGTCTCGGCCTGGCGCAGCCACCGGGAATCCGCAGCCGGCAATGACGGCCAGATCCGCGAAAAGCACTTCCATCTGCTGCTGGCACAGCGGCGCTGAAGTGGTAGAGCCGGCCGCTGGCCGGCTGCCCCGGCATTCCGGATTGCCGGCCAGCGGCCGGCACTACCCAGCCTGTACCCGCCGCCAGCGAGCAACACAGAACACCTGCATCACCAGTGGCCGACCCACCGCAGCCGCCGCAACGACTGTGATCCGAACGCGTGGTAGAGCCGGCCGCTGGCCGGCTGCCCCGGCCGTTCCGCGTTGCCGGCCAGCGGCCGGCACTACCCAGCCTGCACCCGGCGCCAGCGAGCGAAACAGAACACCCGCATCACCAGTGGTCGGCCCACCGCAGCCGCCGCAACGACGGTGATCCGACCGCGTGGTAGAGCCGGCCGCTGGCCGGCTGCCGCGGCATTCCGGATTGCCGGCCAGCGGCCGGCACTACCCAGCCCGCACCCGCCGCCAGCGAGCGAAACAGAACACCTGCATCACCAGTGGTCGGCCCACCGCAGCCGCCGCAACGACTGTGTTCCGACCGCGTGGTGGAGCCGGCCACTGGCCGGCTGCCCCGGCATTCCGGATTGCCGGCCAGCGGCCGGCACTACCCGGCCTGCTCCCGCCGCCGCCAACGCGCGAAGCAGAACACCTGCATCACCAGCATCGCCAGCAGCCCCAGTGGCCACGCCCACCACAGGCCGGCCAGACCATGCCGCGCCTGCAACCACATCGCCAACGGCAGCTCCAGCAGCAGTACCGCTGCCATGCCCAGCAACGCTGGCAACATCACCGTGCCACTGCCTCGCATCACTCCGACCAACACCGCGCTGCCTCCCATCGCCAGCACGCCCCATACCACCGTGCGCAGCTGCGATGCGGCCAATTCGCGCACCTCTGCGGCCGCCAGAATCAGCCCGGTCAGCCAGGGCGCCAGCGCCATCACCAGCAGCACCACCACGCTCAGCACCGCCAGCCCAAGCAGCACACCGGTGCGAGCGATGGCGGGCAGCCGTGCCGTACGCCCCGCGCCCATCGCATGCGCCGCGAGGATGGTGGCGGTGATCCCCAGCGACATCGCAGGCAGTTGCACCCAGCTCATCAACTGGTTGACCGCACCGTAGGCGGCCGTGGCCGTGTAGCCGTAGCGGTTGATCCAGCCCAGCAACACGATTTCGGCAATGGCCAGGCTGAGCATCTGCAGCGATGACGGTACGCCGATGCGCAGCATCGCGCGGATGAGCACGCCATCGAAACGGATGGCACGCAGCAGCTCACGTCCCGGCGCCAACGGGTGCTCCATCCTCTGCCACCGCCACATAAGCCAGGCCAGGGCCAGCAGCGAGGCAAACGCCGCCGAGACTGCCGCACTGGCCGAACCCAGCTGCGGCAGGCCGGCCCAGCCGAGGATCAGCAGCGGCGTGCACAGCAGGCCGACCACCGTTGCCAGCAGCAGCGCATGCAGCGGTGTCTTCGCATCGCCCACCGCGCGGCTCACCGCAGTGGCCAGCCACAGCAGGAAGAACACCGGTGCCGTCAGCAACAGCACGCGTGCGTAGACAATGGACTCACTGAGGACCGCTGCCGGCGTGCCCAACGCCACCAGCAGTTGTGGCGCGAAGCCGCCGCCCACAGCCATCACCAGCACCGACAGCAGCAGGATCAGCGCCACCGCGCTGCCAGCCACGGCGCGTGCCTGCTGCGGGCGGCCCGCGCCCCAGGCCTGGCCGATCAGCACCATCGCACCGGTCGCCAGGCCCATTACCAGGGCCAACAGCAGGAAGAAGACCGGGAAGAACGCAGCTGCTGCGGCCACTGCCTGTGTGCCAAGCAGATGGCCGAGGTAGATGTTGTCCAGCGTGCCTGCGGCCAGCTGCAGCGCATTGGTCAGCAGCATCGGCAGCAGCAGGGTCAGATAGGTGCGCCACAGCGGGGGTGCTGCCGGAGGTATCGGATGTACAGGGGGGCTCATGGGGTTCTCTGGGCAAGGCGCCGCCCTGCCCGGCGTTTCCGCCAGCAAAGCAAGCACAGGGAAAGCAGGCCGTGGCCCGCGGTCAGGTGGCGCCGTCGCTCAGCAACGGCGCGATGGCTCAGCCGTCGATGTGGTCCGCAGGATCGTCGAAGGCCAAGCGCAGAGCGTGGGCGCGCACATCCGCGGGCCAACTCCGCAACGCCGCTTCCAGGCCCGCGCGGTCATGCGCGAACAGGACGCGGATGGCTTCCTCGAAGCCAGGCAGGTCACCAGCGATGGCCTGCAGGAAGTGATAGGCACGCTCGCTGTCACGACGCTGGCGGTCCTTGTCAGCACCGGCACGGCTGGCCGCCTCCACCAGCCTGCGCAGCACCACTGAGGCACCGCCAGGCTGCTCGGCCAGCCACGCCCAATGGCGCGGCAGCAAGGTCACTTCTCGGGCGACCACACCCAGCTTGGGGCGGCCACGGCCTCGCGGGGCAACAGGCGCGTCTTCAGGAGCGATTCCGGCGTCCGCTTGCACGGCCGATGGGAACGCGGCAGCCACCCGCGAAAGCAGTTCTGCGTCGCTGCCACGCGTATCGAAATCACGGGTGCGACCGGTGGCGTTGTCGAACACCAGCAGCGGACCGGCAGGGTTGTCGGCACGCAGCTGCTTCAGCGCCAGCGCGGCCACTTCCGGCGTACCGGAAGCGACCAGGCGATGGCCGTCGAAACAACTGAAGGGAGGAAGTCGGGACGCAGGCATGGCAACGGCATCAGAGGCGATGCGCGAATATTGCCCGGGTAATTCTCTCCCGTCAATATTGCCCGGGTATTAATTTGCCAGAAGAGCGTGCCGACCAAAGGTTGGCAGCTACCCGATTTCCCGGCTCACAGGCGGCTGAAGGACCAGCTCACCATGCGCCCGTCTTTGTACGGCATCACGCCGTGGAACGGGCGCGGGTCGGCGTCGAACACCAGCGGCAGGAAGTTGCGGTCGCCCTCCCACATCGGCAGGGTGTCCAGCTTGTCCAGGTCCACCCACTCCAGCGTGCCTTCGTGGTTGCCGCCGTGCGGGGTGCCCTCGAATCCATCGATGACGAACACGAAACCCAGCCAATCCTCGCCGTGCTTGCCGAAGCCCGGCCAGCTGATGGTGCCGCGCAGGCGCATGCCGGTGCAGTCGATGCCGGCTTCCTCGGCGATCTCGCGGCGCATGCTGGCCGCCACATCCTCGTCCGCTTCGATCTTGCCGCCCAGGCCGTTGTACTTGCCCAGGTGGTGGTCACCGGGACGGGTATTGCGGTGGATCATCAGCACCTGGCGACGATCAGGCGACAGCACATAGCCCAGGGTGGCGACGATCGGGGTGTACGGCATGGGGCAGCATCCAGCGGCAGGTCAGCCGTGGATTATGGCCGATCAGCGCACCAGCGACAGGCGGCGCTCGGCAGGTGTGCCAGCACCGTCGGGATCGCGGCGCAGGGTGGCCACGCCGTGGCCGCGCTCGGCCAGGTATTCCAGCCACTTGCCGAGGAAGGTGTTCATCCGCATGCGGTGGCTGATCAGCTCCGCCGGCGGCGGATACAGGCCCATCGTGTCCTGCCAGCGGCGGCCTACGTAGCAATGGGTGGTCTCGGCCTGGCGCGCGTCACGGTACAGACGCACATAGGCCGACGGATCCGGCTCACCGGTGACCGGGTCGGCCAGGTCGTAGGTCAGGCGCAGTTCCACCGTGTAGCGGTGGCACTCGATCACGTCCAGGCGGACATCCAGGCCGTCGCCGATCGAGGAAATGTAGCTGCCCGCCACCAGTCCGGCCGGTTCGAACAGACGCACCAGATGGCGGTAGTTTTCCGCGTACAGGCCCATGAGCCAGCTCAGCCGGCTCAGGCGGGGAATGCGTTCGGTGCGGGGCAAGGCTCGGGCCATGGGTCGATCCTACACGTTGGTGCTTCAACGTGGGGGCGCGCACGTGCAAGCCAACCCCTGGGTAGTGCCGGCCGCTGGCCGGCAGCCCCGCATCACGGCCGAGGGTTCATCGACCAGCCGGCCAGCGGCCGGCTCTACCAGACGAGGATCAATACAGCTCGCGCTGCAGCCCCAGCGTAGCCAGCACCTTGCTGGAAATCTCCTCGATCGAGGTATGGGTGGTGCTCAGGGTCGGGATCCGCTCCATCTGGAACATCACCTCGGCCGCAGCCACCTCGCGCTTGCAGGTGTCCAGGTTGGCGTAGCGCGAGTTCGGGCGGCGCTCCTGGCGGATCTGCTGCAGCCTGTCCGGGTCGATGGTCAGGCCGAACAGCTTGCGCCGGTAGTTGCGCAGGCGCGGCGGCAGGCGGTCGCTTTCCAGGTCTTCGTCGGTCAGCGGGTAATTGGCCGCGCGCACCCCGTAATGCAGGGCCAGGTAGATGCAGGTGGGCGTCTTGCCTGCGCGTGACACCGCCACCAGGATCACGTCGGCATCGTCGTAGTTCACCGCGATGCCATCGTCATGGGTCAGGGCGAAGTTCATCGCGTTGATGCGGCGGTGGTAGGTGTCGAAATCGACCATGCCGTGGGCCTGGCCGACCCGGGCCAGGCGCGGACTGGCCAGTTCACGCTCCAGCGGCTCGATGAACGGCGCAAACACATCCAGCATCAGCGCGCCGCTGTCGGCCAGGATCAGGCTCAGGCTCTGGTCCACGCAGGAGTTCACCACGATCGGCCGGACCTGGTACCGCTCCCCTGCCGCCTGGATCCGGGCACAGGCTTCACGCGCTTTTTCGGGGTCGTCGACAAACGACATGCGATCGGTAATGAAGCTGAACCCGGAGAACTGGGTAAGCAGGCTATGCCCAATGGTTTCAGCGGTGATACCGGTTCCATCGGAAACGTAGAACACCGGACGGATGGTCGACATGCGCGCTTTTACCCCCTACGAAGCCTAAAAAGGCCGCCAGCACAAGCTTGTGCCGACGGTACTCTGCCCGGCATCATATCGGCTTCTTCCTACGGACGCGGCCATTCCAGCCCGCCTCGGGCGATGGCCAAACGGAGCATCGCGCTTGAACGAGAACATCCTGTGGTTGCACGAACTGCGTCTGGCCGATCTGGCCCGCGTAGGCGGCAAGAATTCGTCGCTGGGCGAGATGATCGGCAACCTGGCCGGTCTGGGCGTTTCGGTGCCGGGCGGTTATGCCACCACCGCTGAAGCCTTCAAGGACTTCATCGCGCACAACGATCTGTCCAAGCGCATCTTCGACAAGCTGGCCACGCTGGACGTCGAGGACGTCAACGCGCTGACCGCAGCGGGCAAGGAAATCCGCACCTGGGTGATCGATGCCCCGCTGCAGCCGCAGCTGGACCAGGACATCCGCACTGCCTACGCCCAGCTGAGCGCCGACAACGGCGGCGGCGACGTGGCCGTGGCCGTGCGTTCGTCGGCCACCGCCGAGGATCTGCCGGATGCCTCCTTCGCCGGCCAGCAGGAAACCTTCCTCAACGTCACCGGTGCCGACGACGTCGTGCACAAGGTCAAGGAAGTGTTCGCCTCGCTGTACAACGACCGTGCCATCGCCTATCGCGTGCACCACGGCTTCAAGCATGAAGACGTGTTCCTGTCCGCCGGCGTGCAGCTGATGGTGCGTTCGGGCGTCGGTTCCTCTGGCGTGCTGTTCACCCTGGACACCGAGTCCGGCTTCCGCGACGTGGTATTCGTCACCTCGTCCTTCGGCCTGGGCGAAATGGTCGTGCAGGGCGCGGTCAACCCGGACGAGTACTACGTCTACAAGCCCACCCTGCAGGCCGGCAAGCCGGCGATCCTGCGCCGCTCGCTCGGCAGCAAGGCGATCCGCATGGTGTATTCGGATGTGCCGGGTGAGCGCGTCCGGATCGAGGACACCCCGGTCGAACTGCGCAACACCTTCTCGATCAGCGACGAGGACGTGCAGGAACTGTCCAAGCAGGCGCTGGTCATCGAAAAGCACTACGGCCGCCCGATGGACATCGAGTGGGCCAAGGACGGTGTCAGCGGCAAACTGTTCATCGTGCAGGCGCGCCCGGAAACGGTGAAGTCGCGCAGCCATGCCACCCAGATCGAGCGCTTCGCGCTGACTGAAAAGGGCGGGAACGTGCTGGCCGAGGGCCGCGCCGTCGGTGCCAAGATCGGTTCGGGCGTGGCCCGCGTGGTCAAGACGCTGGACGACATGAACCGCGTGCAGCCGGGCGACGTGCTGATCGCCGACATGACCGATCCCGATTGGGAACCGGTGATGAAGCGTGCATCGGCCATCGTCACCAATCGCGGTGGCCGTACCTGCCACGCCGCGATCATCGCGCGCGAGCTGGGCGTGCCGGCCGTGGTCGGTTCGGGCAATGCCACCAAGGTGATCGAAGATGGCCAGCTGGTCACCGTCAGCTGCGCTGAAGGCGATACCGGCTTCATCTACGAAGGCAAGCTCGGCTTCGAGCGCACCACCACCGATCTGGGCAACATGCCGCCGGCACCGCTGAAAATCATGATGAACGTGGCCAACCCGGAACGTGCCTTCGACTTCGGCCAGCTGCCGAACGCCGGCATTGGCCTGGCCCGCCTGGAAATGATCATCGCCAGCCACATCGGCATCCACCCGAACGCGCTGCTGGAATACGACCGCCAGGACGCAGCGACGAAGAAGAAGATCGACGAGAAGATCGCCGGCTATGGTGATCCGGTCAGCTTCTACGTGGATCGCCTGGCCGAAGGCATCGCCACCCTCACCGCCTCGGTCGCACCGAACGCCGTGATCGTGCGCCTGTCGGACTTCAAGTCCAACGAGTACGCCAACCTGATCGGCGGCAGCAACTACGAGCCGCACGAAGAGAACCCGATGATCGGCTTCCGCGGCGCCAGCCGTTACGTCGACCCGAGCTTCTCGGCTGCCTTCGCGCTGGAATGCAAGGCCGTGCTGCGCGTGCGCAACGAAATGGGCCTGGACAACCTGTGGGTCATGATTCCGTTCGTGCGCACCCTGGAAGAAGGCCGCAAGGTCATCGAGGTGCTGGAACAGAACGGCCTGAAGCAGGGCGAGAACGGCCTGAAGATCATCATGATGTGCGAAGTGCCGTCCAACGCACTGCTCGCCGATGAGTTCCTGGAAATCTTCGACGGCTTCTCGATCGGCTCCAACGACCTGACCCAGCTCAGCCTGGGCCTGGACCGCGACTCGTCGATCGTCGCGCACCTGTTCGACGAACGTAACCCGGCAGTGAAGAAGCTGCTGTCGATGGCGATCAAGTCAGCGCGTGCCAAGGGCAAGTACGTTGGCATCTGCGGCCAGGGCCCGTCCGATCATCCGGATCTGGCCGAGTGGCTGATGCAGGAAGGCATCGAGTCAGTGTCGCTGAACCCGGACACCGTGGTCGATACCTGGCTGCGCCTGGCCAAGCTGAAGGCCAACGGCTGATCCGGCTGTAAGGCTGAATAAAGAAACCCCGCCTCGGCGGGGTTTCTGCTTTTGGGGACCAACTGGACCGGTATGTCATTTGCAACTATTCCAGTAGGCGCCCTGAAATGGCCGACGCACACTGGAAGGACTGGAATCACTTGCCGGCAAGGTTCGCCCCATGACCATCCCGTTCGCACTTGGACTGTTCAACTACTCCGGCCCACTGGCAGGAGCGCAGGATTTCCAGAAGTTTCACGAGTTGGCTATATCCATGCTCGAAAAGCGTGGAGTAGAGGTCACCTACTTTGCGTCTGATGGAAAGGGCCACAGTAGCAAGTTGGCGAAGCTGGGCAATGCAGCACATCGAAGACTTCTGGCCAGTAGCTTCAAGGAGCTGACCCTCCTCAGCGTTGTCGCTGTACCCAAAGGAAGTGACGCGCCCGCGTATGATCTGACGGCATCAGTGGATTTCTGCTCCCATCACGAGCTTGGAACGGAATTTGCTCTGTTCTCCAAGGACGCTCGCTTCCCCCTGGAACCGCAGTCCATCCGCGAGCTCCTGGTGGGGCTGATCGCCCTGTATGACTGGGACTTCGGCTACGTCACTCACCCACCCTTCGAGCGCAGCCCGCAGGCCTACATCAGTGGCTACTGTGATGGAACACAGCCGCAGGATGAAGAAGACCGCAACCAGACCTGGTATGACGCGCCGCCGGAGGTGCGCCTGCGCAGGGCCCGCAACGTTTTCCCCCTTAGCCTGCTGAATCCAGTGCAGCTGGGTGTGTCCGTCGCGCCCGGCAAGACACTGGCGGCGATACTGCAAGGTACTCCCGGCTGCACGTTGGACG
Organism: Stenotrophomonas sp. 28608_Sma; assembly: GCF_056486185.1. Classification (NCBI taxonomy): domain Bacteria; kingdom Pseudomonadati; phylum Pseudomonadota; class Gammaproteobacteria; order Lysobacterales; family Lysobacteraceae; genus Stenotrophomonas; species Stenotrophomonas sp. 28608_Sma. The sequence continues at coordinate 2,984,609 of NZ_CM151308.1, forward strand.
AACTGGTGCCCGGCCGCCTCTGGCTCAGTACGGTGGAACCGCACTTGGTACAAGGACTCCGCTCGCTGCTCAAGGGTACGGGCGCGTTGATCGAAGGCGGCTGACATCACGTTCATCCTGCGATGCCGATAATCTGCCCGCATGCAACCCCGCCTCTGCGGGGTTTTCAGTTTTTGGCGTTCTTGAGCGCCGCGCCCGTTCGACAAGGAGCCCGCATGATTGCTACTGCCCCACCCGCCCCCGCCGCAACACCCTGGTTCCACTCGCTCGATTGGGAACGCCTGCTGGAGACCTACGGCGTGCCATTGCTGGCCGCGATCGTGGTGCTGCTGGTCGGCATGTGGGTGGCGCGACGCCTGTCCAACGCGATGCCACGCGCCACCGCGCGCATGGGCGTGGACCCGATGCTGGGCAATTTCCTGCGCAACGTGGTGTACGCCGCGTCGCTGGTGATCGTGGTGGTGCTGGCAATCGGCACGCTGGGCGTGCAGATCACCCCGCTGCTGGCCGTGCTTGGCACCGCCGGCCTGGCGGTAGGCCTGGCACTGAAGGATTCGCTGTCCAACATCGCCTCGGGCGTGATGCTGGTGACGCTGCGCCCGTTCCGCGTCGGTGATGTAGTGACGGTGGCCGGACAGACCGGCACGGTGCGCGAAGTGCGCATCTTCCAGACCGTCATCACCGGTGCCGACAATCAGCACACCACCATTCCGAACACGCTGATCACCGCTGCGCCGATCATCAACCTCACCGCCGAGCCGACCCGCCGCGTCGAACTGGTGGTGGGCATCGGCTATGAAGACAACATCCAGCTGGCGCGCGACACCGCGCTGGCGCTGATGAAGGCCGACCCGCGCGTGTTGCAGACGCCCGCACCGGACGTGGTGGTGTACGAACTGGGCGCGCACGCGATCAATCTCGGCATCCGCTGCTACGTGAAGTCGGCCGACTGGTTCGGTACCAAGGTCACGCTGCTGGAACAGCTCAAGCTGGGCTTCGACAAGGCCGGCATCAACATCCCGTATCCGCAGCAGGACATGCACCTGTACCTGCACGGCAAGGATGGCAGCGTGGTCGAGGCCGACGCGCTGGTGCGCGACAAGCCCTGATCCCAAACAGAAATGCCGGCCAGCGGCCGGCACTACCCTGCCCCGCACATCCTGGTAGTGCCGGCCGCTGGCCGGCACCCACCCCATCTCCATACATCGGTAGTGCCGGCCGCTGGCCGGCAGCCTCCGGGATCAGGCGGCGACGCTTTCTTCCAGCGTTGGGTAATCGGTGAAGCCGATCGCGCCTCCGCCGAAGAACGTCGCCCGATCCGGCGGGTTCAGCTCCGCCCCCAGACGCAGGCGCTCGGGCAGGTCCGGGTTGGCGATGAACGGGCGACCGAAGCCGATCAGGTCGGCCCAGCCTTCAGCCAGTGCCTGCTCGGCGCGCTCGGCGGTGTACTTGCCGGCGTAGATCAGGGTGCCTGGGTAGACCATGCGCAGCGCCTGCTTGAACGCCACTGGCATCAGCGGTGCGTCATCCCAGTCGGCCTCGGCGATGTGCAGGTAGCCCACGCCCAGCTCGCCCAGCAGGTGTGCCGCCGCCAGGTAGGTGGCCTGCGGCGTATCGTCCACCGCGCCCTGCAACGTCGTCAGCGGCGCCAGGCGCACGCCAACGCGCTCACCACCGGCTTCTGCAGTCACCGCCTGCACGACCTCGCGCAGGAAACGCAGCCGGTTCTGCAGCGAGCCACCATAGCCGTCGGTGCGCTGGTTGGCCTGCGAATCGATGAACTGGTTGATCAGATAGCCATTTGCACCGTGAAGCTCGACACCATCGAAGCCGGCGGCCAGCGCATTGCGGGTGGCCTGCGCGTAGTCGGCGATGATGCCTGGAATCTCAGCCTCGGCCAGCGCGCGCGGCATCGAGTGCTGGATCATCTCGCCCACGCCCGCTTCCGGGCCGGCGCCGGTGGGGTCGACAAACACCTTCACGCCCTCGGCCAGCAGCGCCGACGACGACACTGGCGCGGCACCACCGGGCTGCAGGGCCACGTGCGAGACCCGACCCACGTGCCACAGCTGGGCGTAGATGCGGCCACCAGCGGCGTGCACGGCGTCGGTCACCTGGCGCCAGCCCTGCACCTGCTCGCCACTGTGGATGCCCGGGGTCCAGGCATAGCCCTGGCCCTGCGGGCTGATCTGGGTACCTTCGCTGACGATCAGGCCCGCGCTGGCCCGCTGCGCGTAGTAGGCGGCCATTTCCGCGGTGGCAACGTTGCCGTCGGCAGCGCGCGAGCGGGTCATCGGCGGCATGACGATTCGGTTGGGCAGGGTCAAGGCGCCCAGGCGGTGGGAGGTGAACAACATGGCGGACATCTCTTGCGGGGGGAGTGCCAGCAAGAATGGGGACCGCCTGCGAAAGGCAACAGGCGTGTTGTGGCAAAACAGTTGTGCCCGGCAGGCAAGGATGGCCTGGCATGAAGGCTCATCCATGCATGGCGTGGATCTACTCCAGGCGGGGTTCCATCCTGATCGTGCCATGCGCTACGCGGTCATAGCAGGTGCGCACCACGTCTTCGCCGTACTTGAGCTCCAGCCGGCGCACGATGAAGTGGCCGCGCGCCATGTCCTGGTAGTAATCGGTGAACATCGTATTGAGCGTCGCACCGGCAGCGGCACCCACGACCGGCACCGCCTGTGCGGCGAATTTCTCGGTAACCACCACGCCGAAGCGCGCCGCCACCTTCTCCACCATCTTCGCCAGCAGCTTGCCAGCCTCCTTCGGTGCTACGCCCAGGGTCAAGTCGCGGCCGGTCACCACGCGTCCGGCCAGCTCGGCCGACAGATGGCGCATCACGTCGGTGGTGAAGCCGCGGGCCAGGTAGTAACCGGTCTCGCTGGCGTCATCGCGCGGCGAGTTGCCACCCAGCGCGAACACCTCCAGGCAGGCCTGGCGTGTGCTGAACTCGGACAGGTCGAAGCCCTCGCTACGGGCCACGTCGGCTACCGCACGCATCATGATGGTGGTCGATACCGGCAGCTCGATGAACAGCGCGGCAAAACCAAAGGCGCCGCCCACCGCACCGGACGTCGCTGCCGCCAGCTTGTGCCAGCGGGTGGATGCCCCCTTGCCGGGCGTGTTGTCCATGCTCCACAGCGCCGCCTGCGCCGACTTGGACAGTGCTGCCTGCACCGCACCGTGGATGCGGCCGGAGACCGAGCTGGGCAGCGCCTTCACCGCGAACTCCAGCGGCGTGCCGACCAGGTTGGCCATGCGCGCGGTCAGGGTCGGCGCTTCCAGCAGGGCCACCGCCCGCTGCAGGTCAGACCAGTCGCGGGCGTCGTGGGCAATGTCGCGGGGAAGCAGGATGGGCTCGTTCATGGCGCTGATCTTAGCGCCGGATAGTTGAACGGTTCGTCGCGGGGATCAGGGCCCTTTCCGCTGGAAAGGGAACCGCCCCCGGCGCCTTGCCGGCCAGCGGCCGGCACTACCAGTTCGCGTGTCACCCGGTAGCGCCGGGCCATGCCCGGCGTCGTTGTTCAGGCAACCGGCAGCCCCGACAGCGCGCCCATGAACTGGCGGTAGTGACGCAGCTCGGCGATGGAGTCATGCACATCGCTCAGCGCGGTGTGGTTGCTGTTCTTGCCGACGCCAGCGGCCACGGTCGGCGCCCAGCGCTTGGCCAGTTCCTTCACCGTGGACACGTCCAGGTTGCGGTAGTGGAAGTACTTCTCCAGGCGCGGCATCTGGCGGTGCAGGAAGCGGCGATCCTGGCAGATCGAGTTGCCGCACATCGGCGACAGGCCGGCCGGAATCCACTGCGCCAGGAAATTCACCGTCTGCGCCTCAGCCTGGGCAAGGGTCACCGTGCTGTCCACCACGCGCTGCCACAGGCCCGAACGGCGGTGCTGGTTGCGGTTCCACTCGTCCATCGCTTCCAGCGTTTCCAGCGGATGGTGGATGGCGAATTCCGGACCTTCGGCCAGCACGTTGAGCTGGGCGTCAGTGACTACGGTGGCGATCTCGATGATCGAATCGTTGTCGGTATCCAACCCGGTCATTTCCAGGTCGATCCAGATCAGTCGTTCGTTGGCCGCGCCGTTGTCCGCCATGTGTCGCCTCGTTGCTGGGCAGGCGCGCGGCCTACCGGTGATGGAAAGAGTCGCCCATCATACCCGTTCGCCCCTCAGCCCTCGCTGGCGTGGTCTTCCAGCAACAGCGGCGGCTTGCCACGCTTGGCGCGAAAGTAGTTGGTCAGGCGCATGCTGGCTTCCTTGGCCAGTACCCCACCGTGGATCTCCACCCGGTGGTTGTGGCGGGAATCGCCAATGAGGTCGAACACGCTGCCGCAGGCACCGGTCTTGGGGTCGCTGGCACCGTAGACCAACCGTGCAACGCGCGCGTGCACGATCGCCATTGCGCACATCGCACACGGCTCCAGGGTCACATACAGCGTGCTGCCGAGCAGGCGATGGTTCGCCAGCAACTCTCCGCCCGCCCGCATGGCCACGATCTCGGCGTGTGCGCTGGGGTCATGCGAGGCGATGTTGAGGTTCCAGCCCTCGCCCAGCAGCTGGCCGTCGGCACCGACCAGCACTGCACCCACCGGGATCTCGTCGAACTCGCGTTGTGCGCGCTCAGCCAGCGCCAGCGCGTGGCGCATCCAGTGTTCGTCGGTGTCGTGCACCGGCACACCCAGGGCGTCGGTCATGGCGGTTCTCGCGTGTCTGCAGGGCCAGGATGGCCGCCGGGGCCGCATTGTACGCCCGCAGCCGTGCAGGCGCCGCTAGCGCGCGTCGAAGCGCTCGCGGGCAGCGTCCAGCGCCGGGAAATTGTGCTCGGCCCAACGGTCCAACGCGGTCAGGGTGTCTACCAGACTGCGCGCAACCTCGGTCAACCGGTACTCCACGTGCAGTGGCTTGCCGCCCAGATCGCAGCGCTCGATCAGACCGTTGCGCTCCAGCTGTCGCAGGGTCTGGGTCAGCACCTTCTGCGAGATGCCTTCGATCTTCCGCAGCAGCGCACCATTGCGTTGCGGGCCCTCGGCCAATGCCGGCAGCAGCAGCATCACCCACTTGCCGGAGATCAGTGCCAGCGCATCGCGCGCCGAGCAGTCGGCGGCATAGACATCACCGGGAAAGGCCATGGTTACCTCAAAGTGCGTAATTGCCGGGGCATGCCGGCACCGCGAGGATGGTCGCACATCCCAATACGCCCCTCCCTCATGCGCGCTCTGATCCTGCTGGCCCACCCCGAACCCCGTTCCTTCAATGCCCACCTGGCCATGCAGGCGGCCGAGCAGCTGCGGCACGACCATCTGCAGGTGGACATGGTCGACCTGTATGCAGAAGGCTTCGATCCGCTGGAAGCGGCCTGGCACCATCCACGGCGCCTGCAGCCCGAGCGCTTCGATGCCCAGCGCGAACAGCGCTACAGCGCCGAACACGACCAGTTGCCCGCCGATGTGCGGCATCACCTGCAGCTGCTGCAGGCCGCGGACCTGGTGATCCTGCAGTTCCCACTGTGGTGGTTTGCGGCGCCGGCCATCCTCAAGGGCTGGCTGGACCGCGTGCTGGTCTACGGGCCGATGTACAACAGCCGGCAACGCCACGAGCGCGGCGTGATGCAGGGCAAGCGTGCGTTGCTGAGCGTCACCACCGGCTCTTCGGCGCGGGCGTGCGCGGTCGATGGCCGCGAAGGCGATACCCGGCTGTTGCTGTGGCCGTTGATGTACAGCCTGCGCTACGTCGGCTTCGAGGTGATGGAGCCGCACATGGTGCACGGCGTGCGCTCAGGGCTTGCAGCGGAACGCGTGCAGGCCCACGACGAAGCATTGGTTGCAGCCACCCTTTCCTACCGCGAGCGACTGTCGCGATGGCGGCAGTGGCCGACCGTGCCCTTCAACAGCAGTGAGGACTTCGAGGATGGCGTGTTGCTGCGCGCGGAAGCGACTGCGTACAGTCCCTTCATCCGCCATCGCAACGCCGGATGAACCCGCACCTGCAGGCACGGCCGAAAAGCTTCATACTTCGCATTCCTGCAAGCACCTTGGTGAACATATGACCACCCTCCGTCTCTCTCGCGCTGACGACGGCGCCGCCCTTGTCGATCTCTGGCGCCGCGCCGTCGACGCCACCCACGACTTCCTCAGCACTGAAGATCGCCTGGCGATCGATGCCGAAGTCGCCGGTTTCCTGCCGCAGGCGCCGATGACCGTTGCTGTCGATGCACAGGATCGGCCGCTGGGCTTCATGCTGATCGACGGCACCCACATGGAAGCACTGTTCATCGATCCGGACGTGCGCGGCACCGGTATCGGTCGGCAGCTGCTGCAGCACGCACTGGCCCTGCACCCGCAGCTGAGCACCGACGTCAACGCACAGAACGCGCAGGCCGTGGGCTTCTACCTGCGCATGGGCTTTGTCGAAACCGGTCGTTCGCCGCTGGATTCGCAGGGCCGCCCGTATCCGCTGATCCACCTTCGGCATAAGGCCTGACATCCGTTGGCAGCAGCTGCGTGTTAGCGTGGCTGCTTTCGATCAAGGAATGCCGTACATGGATGGTGCAAAAGCCCTGTTGACCCTGTTTGCGCTGGGCATCAGCCTGGTCTGGATCCTGGTGCCGTTCGCCATCTTCGCCGTGCGCAACCTGCTGCGTGAGGTACTGATCGAGCAGCGTCGTACCAATGAACTTCTCGAGCATATCGGCGGCTACCGCATTCCGAAACCGCAACCCGAACCGACCGTCTGGCGCGCGCCCTGAGCGGGCGCACGCCCGCCGTGGCTCAGGCTGTCGCCTCGAAGGCCGGTGAGTACTGCACCTCGCCCTGAGCCAGCGGAGGCTGCAGGCAAAGCGCCTGGAAGTACTCCGCCGGCACGCCCGGCAACACCAGGCCCGGCTCGGCACGGAAGCCGAAGCGCCCGTAATAGGCCGGCTCGCCCAGCAATACACAGCCATGCGCACCCTGCTGACGCAGTGCTTCAAGTGCGGCGCGCATCAGGGCCGCACCGATGCCCTGCCCCTGCCACGCGGGCAATACCGAGATCGGGCCCAGACCAAACCAGCCCGTGCTTCCATCGCTGACCGTCACCGGCGACAGGGCAATGTGACCGACCACCTGACCCTGAGTTTCGGCGACCAGCGAAATGCTCAACTCCCCGCGGGTGCGCAGGGCGTCGACGATGAACTGCTCGGTGTGGCTGCTGTGCGGGGCTTCGCGGAAGGCGGCCTCGGTGAGTGCATGGATGGCGGCGTGGTCGGCCGTGGTTTCGGTGCGGATCATGCAGTTCAAGAGAACGCCTTTGATAACGTGATGAATGCGTGAATTATTGATTTACGTCGCAGATTCAACCGCGAACAGGCCCTGCCAGCAAGGCCAACGCGACACCCGAATCCCCTGTGCTGCAGTCGATTCGCCGGAATACACCGCATCGGGCGCGTCAAAAAGCCGTCGCGGCGGTGGCGCTGCGTTCCTGACACGCTCCATAATCGAGAAACCTGTCACCCAGGAAGGATATATGGACATGGACGCACGATGCAGGATCAGGCCATGGGAGTAGCGCTCCCTGAAAGGAAAAGGCAGCCGCTGCTGGCGTTGCTCGCCCTTATCCCACTGGCCGCATGCTCGCCCTATGCTGATGCCGAGCGCGACGTCGCCGCTGGTGGGCGCGGCCTGGCCAAACTCAACCCATCACCGGAGCAAGGCTACGAGCTGGTGCTGACACTGAAGGATGCCCCCGGTCCCTTCGCGGTGGTCGAGGGCGTTGCCCAGTACGACGCACGCAACTACGCAGCATGTGGGCGGATCGTACCTGCAACGGGCACTGCGGGCCGCATCACCAGTCAGGAACCTATCGCACTGCGCCAGGTGGGCGAGAACGAATACCGCGGCACGTTCTACCTCGACCGAATGCAGGACGAGGATTACTACGGGCGTGGTGTCTGCCATTGGGCGCTGACGGGAGTCGGTGCGATGTTGCGCGCTACGACCGGCGAGGCGGATACGCGATTCCTGACGTTCATCGACAAGGAGCGCATGGAGAACGAGTCTCCTCTGACGCTCTACTACCCAAAGTTGATCTATCCACTCGCCGCCACCGTCGCCAACTATGGCGCCAGTGGCGAGGAGAATCCATCAGAGTACAGCGAAGATCTGCGCGACGCGCTGTTCTCGACCACCACCACTGTGCAGAAACTCGCGCCATGAGCTGCCAGTTCAACCATTCCTACCCCCAAGGAGGCCGACATTGCGCCACAAGATGATCCCGTGCCTTGCTCTGCTTCTATTGACCGCCTGCAATCCGGAGACCGCCATGAACCAGGAACGTGCCGCTGCTGAAGCCGATGTCGCCCAGGGTGGGCGTGGCCTCGCCAAGCTCAACCCCAGCCCGCGCAAGGCCTATGAACTGGTGCTGCGCCTGAAGGATGCCCCCGGTGATTTCGCGCTGGTTGAAGGTGTCGCGCAGTACGACGTGACCAACGAAGACCAGTGCGGGCACATCGAACCGGCCACCGGTACCGCCGCACGCATCACCAGCCAGGAGCCGGTGGAGCTGCGCAAGGTCGCCGACGGCGAATACCGCGGCACCGTGTACCTCGACCGGATGCTGGATGAGGACTACTACGGTCGTGGCGTCTGCAAGTGGGAATTCAGCGGCGCCGGCGCGATGCTGAAAGCCACCGGCGCCGAGGGTGAAACGCGCTTCCTGTCGTTCATTGAGGCAGCGCCGTTCGTCAAAGGCGAGACCGAAACTCGCCACTATCCTCGCGCAGACTATCCGCGTGTGAACGAGATTCCTGATTACGGCGCAAGCGGCCAGAAAGATCCCACCAAGTTCCGGCCTGAACTGCAGAATGCGCTGTTCTCCGCTTCGCTTGAAGCCAGTGAGGTGCGCCAATGAGCCTCAACAGCCAGGACTATGCTGCACTATCCGAAGATGCATACAAGGATTATGCGGTCGGTCGTCGTGCACCTGGTCAAGAAGAGATCGTCCCGATCAACGGCCACAAGTACAAGATTCTTGAGCATGTTGATAATCGACTGAACGGCTATCAGGGAACGATCTACCAGCGAGTCGACACCAATGAAATTGTCGTCGCACATCGCGGCACCGAACAGATCGCACGCGATGCAATTCTGACCGATGGTGGCATGGTCGTCGCCCGCACCAACGTGCAGGCTCCGGACGCCATCGCGCTGACTCAACGCGCCCTCGCCTACGCCAAGAAGGAAGGGCAGGATCTCGGACAACGTCCGCCCGAAGTTACCGTCACAGGCCACTCCCTCGGCGGCGCCCTGGCCCAGATCACCTCGCACCACTTCAACGTCAAGGGCGAGACCTTCAACGCCTACGGCGCGGTCAGCCTCAGCTACCGCATTCCGGAAGGCGGCAACACCATGATCAACCACGTCATGGCCTCCGATCCGGTCAGCGCTGCCTCGCCGCACTTCGGCCAGGTCCGCATCTACGCCAAGCCCGACGAGATCAAGACGCTGGCAGCGAACGGCTTCAGCAATCACGCCCTGCGTGATCTGATTCCAGACCGTCCGATCATCGCGGCCACCAGCTCATTCGGCGCGCACAAACTGGGCAACTTCCTCAACGAAGGCTCGGTGCTGAAGCACCCGGAAACGCAGAAACTGGCGAAAGACAACGCCAAGATGATCGAGGAGTACCGCGACGACGTCGAATCACTGCGCCGCGGTGTTACCCGTGCAGCACGCGGCATCCCGGGCGGCGCCATCGATCTGTACGACCACCTCCGTGGCCCGCTGCAACCCGGTGAGCCGGCCCGTCGCGAGGCGGAGAAGAACGGCCATCACACCAGCATGCTGCGCATGGACGATGCCAATCACCTGGGCAACCCGCTGTTCAACGACGCGATCCGTGGCGTGCATGCGCAGGACGTTCGCGTCGGCCGCGTGCCGGACGTGATGAGTACGCAGTTGGCCGGTAGCCTGGCGGCGGAGATGCACGCTGCAGGCGGCAAGCGCATCGACGAGGTGGTGATGAATGCCGACGCCTCGCGCAGCTTCGCGGTGCAGGGCCTGGGCGGCGACCCGGCGCATCTGCGCGTGTCGGTGGACACGGCCGTGGCGATGAACACCCCGCTGGAGCAGAGCAGCCAGCGGATTGATCAGCAAGCTGCGGGACAGCGCCTGGCACAGGACCGCGATCAACAACTGGAACAACAGCAGAACCAGACCCGCAGCATGCAGGCCTGATGAACAGCGCGGGAACCGGTCAATCCGGCTCCCGCGTCACTTCGGCCCTCTGCCTCAGGGGCTGGAGGCCGCGACCGGCGCGGACGCACTGGCGGTCACGAACAGATCCGGCCCGGAATCCGGGAAGCCACCACAGGCGCGATCACCCGGCGCTACCGGATCACAGGGCCACTGCGCCCGCGCGACCTTTTCGCGCAGCTCGAAGCGATCCCCAGTCCAGACCACGAAGGCCAGGTGCTCGCGGTTCCAGTCACTGTAGGCACGCGGACCGACCTGATGCGCCGTCTCCGGGTACTGCACGAACCAGCGCATGGCCGGGCCATACTGCAACTTGCTGTGGTCCAGGCTGATCCGGCCCTCGCGCGACAGCTGCCGTGCACGATCGGCCTCCGTCACCTGGGGCATGGCCGGCATGGCGTCGGCGGTCACATCCCTCGGCGCGGCATCCCCGCGAACCTGGTACACACGCTGGGCCACATAGGCCTCGCGGCAGTCACCCGCTGGCACACGTACCGGCTCCGCGCCGTACTCATCGCGGTTGGCGACCCGGTCGCTGCAGGTGAACGGTGCCGACACCAGGTAGAACGTGCTGTCGGCGTCGCGTCCTTCCAGCGAGCGCACCCAGATGTCGCCCATCCGCGCGATGAAGTCCGGGCGCTGGCCGTAGCCCGGCACCGCCTTGAACCAAACCTTCTGTTGCACCTCACGCTCGCGCCAGCTGCGCGGCAGGTGGATGTCCTGCTGGGGCAGCGCGACCAGCAGCGCGGCCAGATGCGCCGGCATCGTGCCCTGGCAGGCGCCGATCAGCAGCTCGCCCTGGGCCGCCAGCCGCCCAGCAAGATCCACCGGGCAGCGGGCACCAAGCGCACGCTCGGTCGCCTGCTCGGGCGGCAACGGCACGATGGCCAATGCGGGCGGTGCGGGCGCTACCGCCGGAGCGGCTGGCTCGGCGGCGGCTGGCTGTGCAGCTACTGGGGCCGTCCCTACAGCCGTCGCGGGCGGGGGCGTCGGGTTTGCAACGGGCTCCGGTTGTGCGTCCACCACGGGTGTTGCAGGGGCTGGCGCGGCAGCGGGTACATCGGAAGCCGGCGCCGCGACAACGGCATCGGTCGCCGCGGGCGCTGCAACAGACGCCGTCCCTGCAGGCACGTCAACGGTCGGCTCGGCAGCCGGGGGCGCCTCCACGACGGGCGCCGCTGTCTCCTGAGCTTGAGCCTGTGCCGACGCTGCGGCAAGTCCAAGTGACAGCAGCCAGAGCGGCGGCAGGCGGCGCGCGGATGCATCGCAGCGGGCAGCGGCGTGCCGGGCATTCGAGGGAACGATTCGCATGTGGTGTCCTTCCGAGTGGGTTTCCATGTCGGCGCCACAGGGCGCCACGCGTCGTACGTAAAGCGCCGGCGGGTCCCCTGCCCGCCGGCATCAGGTGTTACAGGGATCGAGAACGCTGCTCCTGCTCGCGGGCGAGCGCGGCCGCCGGGTCCTGCTGGGCGACACTGGCAGCCAACTGCTGGCTGCTCTGCGCCAGCGGCTGCTGGGCGGCCTGCTCCCGGTCAACGGACGCACGCAGCATCGCCGGATCTCCCAGCGTGCCCTGCACCGCAAACAGCGTGCGCCCGTCGTTGCCCGCCAGCAGATGATCGATACGCGACAGGCCGGCCTTCTGCGCGCTCAACGCCAGCGCGCCGGCGGCGTTGTCCAGTTCCTGTTCACTGCGCAGTCCGCTCTGCACCCCCATCTGCTGCAGGTGCTGGCGTGCCCCCTGGAACAGGGCGTGTCCCGGCTCGCCCGGCTGCGACATGTCGCGCAGGGTGGCCTGCTGCGCCGGCGCCCCTACTTCGCCCCGCTCCAGCCGCGCCATCACATCAGGCGTCAGCTTCTGCTGCCACGCATCGAATCGCTGCTGGCGGGCCTCGATGCCGTTAAGGCCACCATTGATCGCGCGCGTCGCTTCGCGCACATCCTCGCGCGCCGCCTCCGGCACGCGCGTTTGCCACTGCCACACCGCAATACGGCCCGCATGCTCAGGCTGCGCGGCCAGTTCCGGTTGATTCACCAGATCCAGATCCAGCGCCTTGCCGGCACGCTCGTAATTCTCTTTGCCGACCAGCGGCAGATAGCCGCGACCGTGATACTTCAATGCTTCGCCGGGCGCATCATTGCCCATGCGCCCGCCGTACATCAGCTCGGCCAGATTCTCCGGACGGCCGCGCAACGCGTCCTGGCGGGCGTCCTCAAGCGCGCCATTGCCATTGCGCCACGCCGCTTCCACCGGGATCTGCGAGATACCCCGGGTGAAGTTGAAACTTTCATTGAGCCGGCTCAGGCCACGGGACTCGTGCCCGGCCTGCGCCATGAAGTTGGCCAGTTCCCGGGACGAGGTGATGCCGGCCTCCGTGGCCTGCCGCAGCAACTGCGACTCTCTATCCTGCGACACGGTGAAACTCCTGCTCGATCATCGTTGGGTACTCCCGCCTCCTCACAGGCATGGCACTCAGGGCAAGCTCACGTCGGCGACAACGGACGGATCGAAATCCTCGAACCGCACCCGACCAAGTTCGGCCGCCGAGAAATCGCGTGTATGACTGGCCTCGGTCTCGGTGTCGACCACCCTGCGCTGCACGCCATGCACCCAACAGGCCTCGTCGGCCGGAACGTAGCGGAACGTGTAGATGCTGCTCCAGCGCTCACGGCTCCCGCCGTTGGTGATCACACTGAACGCGCCATCCTCGATGGTCACGTACGCGAAGGGGTCGCCGGCAATGCCCCCACGGGTGGAGCACGGCACCAGCTTGTCGTTGCGCGCGGCCAACTGCCATCGGCCCGCGGCGTCACCCAGCAGCAGCAACAACACCCGGTTAGGACCGTGCTCGCCGGGCACCAAGCCGTCGGGTGCCGGTTGATCGATCACCAGCAACTGGTCGTCGATCCCGTTGCCGGTGAGATCGCCGCGTACCGCCTCCAGCAGGTTCGCGCCGGACGGAACGAACGCCAAGGCATTGTCCATGTGTACGCCACTCCCCTTCTGCATCCCCTGCAACTCCTTCAATCCCGTCCTGCCAGTATCCGAGCGGAGGCCGGAACCGGCGCCATGCACCACGCGCGCCCAGCGTCCGCCATGCCGGATGATAGCCCTGAGCCCACGGCGACCGCGACGGTGGCAAGCGTCATCCGCAACGCGGGTGATCAGAGTCCTCATGGACGGAAAAGCTCCTGCGTTCGATGGCACCGATGCGTCGGGATTTTGACGCGCACGCAGCTTACTTCGAGGAGGCGGGGCTCGTCGAAGGGGGCTTGGGATGAAAAGCGCACTTGATCACAGAAAAAGCGCGGTTAACGTGAATGGTGGCTTATCCGACAAACAGATCCGCGTTGGATGGCGCCGGGGATGCATCGCCTCCCGCAGCCCCGCCGGCCTGAGGTTGCGCGGAAAGCGTGCGCTGCTTATCGCGCCCGAACATGCCCATGCTGGTGGCAACGGCCACAATCAACGCTGCGCGCGCCATGTTGGTTACCAGGACCATCATCGAGTCGCGGCTGCGGCCGGTGATTATCCGGTAGTCTTGCGGCCCTTTTCCACAGCGCAGCAAACGGGCATCCCCCCCCCTAAGAAAGATGCGCCTTTCGCATCGCATTCTGGATGCCGTCGTTCTCGATCAAACTTCTCGGCGTGCAGCTTCTTCAGCCGCAGGCTCTCACCCCAGACTCTCGAGTCGCTTGGTGCCAAGTGCTTTCATGCCACCAAATTTCCTCACCGCAGGTCGGAACGACGCCTTTTCACGTCCAATCCCCTTGCCATTGAGGATTGGTCTCCAAGCCGCCTCGCACTCAATCCCGGGGCGATGCGAGATCCAGCATCTGATCCGCTGTCACTCATCCTTCCGCCACCACGCACCCGAGTTACGGAAGCCGATTCGCCTCTACACCAAACGCCCGAGCCAGCGCGCAACTACCGGGCACCTCACCATTTCGACCTGCCTGACATTCAATCTTCCGGATTCTTTCCATAAAGGACTGTGCCAGGACGCCAGTCGGACGACCACAGACTCGCTATTGGATTTTTAGAATTCCTCGAAGATCGGCTCAGAGCAAGCGGAGTAGACGGCAGCACAATCGCTCCCTCCTTTCGAGGCACAGAGGCGGGAGGCAAACTCCGTGGCACTCTCGATCGTTGCACCTGTACCAAACTGCGTGGTTCCACCTGTGCCCGAGCTGGCGACAACGGCGGCCACGCATTGATTCTTATATGTAATTGTAACCTTACATCCCACTCCGCCGGATTCAGCACACTTCCTCTGCGCCTCTTCAACGGCCTCCGTCTTCCGTACCCGCCCTGTTGAGGAGCCAGAGGCGCCCGACGGCGCCAATGATATTGCGCCCCAAGTCTTGATCCATTTACCCGTCGCTCTGGGCCCACTGGTAGCTGCACCTTCGCCTCCAGGAATCGGGGCGCAACCACCGACTCCCTTCCCTCCGATCGGGTACTGCCCAGGAGGACATCGCCCCTCAGCCCGAGCCTCAAGGGCCGATGTGGCGAACATGAACACCAACGGCGCTAGCAAATGGATCATTCTCATCAGGCAACTCTCCTTACACAGACAACGCGCATCTCCGCGGGCTAAATAGGTGCCTTGGCAAATCGGCCTGTATCCGACGGCCTATCGGCAACATGTGGAGATCCAGTTGATCTACCCATCTGCCCCACGCCGCTTGCTCCATGCCCGGTGCTCCCCTTCTCTGGAGCCGGAGGCGTGTAGTAACTACCCGGCGGCTGCCCGCTCGGGCCCGGCGCCTGCGCAACCGGGCTGCCACCTATCTGCGAATATGCCATGAAGCTACCCAAGGTGCCTCGGAAGTACATGGCCGCCATTGGCAACAGTCAGAATCGTGTTCGCCAGGATCAAGCCCATGCCGCGCTACTGCGCCGTGAGCGTCGCCCGCAATACTCGCCCTCAGAGCCGTCAACGACGAAAAAGTTCCTGCGTCTGAGGGGCTGATGCGTCAACATTTTTGACGCGAACGCACCCTACTTCGAGGAGGGATTGCTCGCCTAACGGAACTTGGATTGAGAGGCGCTCTTGATTGAAAAAAGCGCAATCACCATGAGTGGCTACCTACGTGACTCAAGCGCCAAGCAGCAGTCTCACCTAGAGACAGATACCACTACTATGCCAGAATGCGATAGACGCTGGACGTCGGATGTATCAACGCAGCTCCATCGAGCAATCAGAATTCTTGGAAGATCGGCTCACTGCAATCGGTGTACTTGATCGTGCACTGCCCACCGCCGTGAGCAGCACAGTACTTCAGAACCTCAGTGGAAGCAGCCTCTCTCGTTGGGCCGCCGGCCATTGAAATCAAGCCTTTAGAGCCCGGAGCCGGATCCGCGTAAGCGACGCACTGGTTCTTATACGTTATCCCTACAGTGCAATCCTTCGCACCATATGTCGCACACCTGGACTGAGCCTCAGCGACAGCCTCGGCCTTTGATCTCTTTCCAACCGAAGCTCCCACATCACCGGTCGCAACAGAACGGGATATGGCTCCCCAGGTTTTGATCCACTTACCTATCGCACGCGGCCCGGAACTCCCCTCACCCTGAGAGGCTGGAATCGGGGCACAGCCACCCGCACCCTGCCCGCCAACCGGATACTGACCTGGCGGGCAGCGCCCCTCCCCATAAGTAACTAGTGGGGCAAGAGTCAGGAGAATCAGCAATAGAAAATTATTCATTCTCATAAGAAGCGACTCGACAGCAGATCAAGAATTTTTGCCAACTTGCGGCGACGCATCAAGTTAACGATTCACCCCGCGAAGGCCCGTGTCGTGAATCGTCGGCGCTGAGTTCTGTGGCAAGGTCATGCGAGCTGTCCCGGAAGCCGCGTCCTGACCCGCCGTCGGAGCCTCAGTACTGCTAGAAGGCTTCGGCGGAGCGTAATAGCTCCCTGCCGGCTGGCCATTCGGACCAGGCGACACAGCCCCAGCACTGCCACCTATCTGCGAATATGCCATGAAGCTACCCAAGGTGTCTTGGAAAAGCATGGCCACCATAAGCGGAAACTTGCTTACCGGCTCATTGCTTATAGAACGAAGCCGAAGCACGAGTCATCGCTTCTTACACAAGGGCAAGTCATTTCCCACGCCCAAATGGCTAGCTGCCGGACGCAACACTATCATCTGATTCGATCGCCCCAGTACAGTAAGAAGAGGCAAAGTGTGAATTTTCGGCAGCCCTCTTACACCGCATGCCAAGCAAAGACGGCTGCAATGATCGCAGGACATTGAGTTGGCAAGAAAAGCATGAGAGCAGGTAAACCTAAACTCTTCCAGCCGTTCCAACCTGCGCCGCCTCGTTGACGACCACTCAGAACGACTCGAATTCCGGTTCGCTGCACGCCGAGTAGATCACCACACAACCCTCACTGCCGCGCTTCGTGCAGAGCCCCATCGCCAACGAAGTCGCGGCAGAGACAGATTCAGCGCGTCCAAACGTGGAGCCTCCGAATGCGCTAGTTCGAGGAGAGACCAAGGCGACGCACTGATTCTTGTAAGTCTGAGTAACCTTGCAGTCCGACGCCCCGTGCTGACTGCAATTGGCCAAGGCCTCATTTGAGGCGTCAGCCTTTCTCACTTTTCCGACTGACACGCCGACATCGCCATTGGATGCCATGGCGATCGCGCCCCATGTCTTATTCCAGCGTCCCGTTTGGATAGGACCCGTCTGACCCGTGCCCGCATCCCCTCCTGGGATCGGCGCACACCCACCGACACCCTGACCTCCGATTGGATACTGACCTGGCGGGCAACGTCCTTCAGCGCCAACAACGGGCGCGAAGCCAAAAAATAGCATGCAAATTGCAGCGCCGAAGATAAGCGCAGATCGGCGGCCAAATATCGAGACCATATCGTTAGACCCTCAAACTTCCCATCAGCCGTTGTTCTTTGCAAGACCAAGACGCCCGGAGTCCACCACCGCCGAACCCGGCGATGAACTACCACCAGTCACTCGCGAACCAACAACCTGCTCGGTAGTGGCACTATGCGTCCCACCCTTCTCTGGAGCCGGAGGTGTGTAGAAGCTACCCGGCGGCTGCCCACTCGGGCCCGGCGCCTGTGCCACCGGGCTGCCACCTATCTGCGAATATGCCATGAAGCTACCCAAGGTGCCCTGGAAGAACATGGCCGCCATTGGGGGCGCAGTCAGAATCAGGGTCGTCAGGATCAATCCCATGCCGCCCTGCTGCATCGCCTGACTGGTCATGCCGTCGCTGGACGCTCCCATCAGCGGGAACTTGTTCACCAGCGCCGTCACCCAGAACGAGGCGGACACGCGAATTACCATGTCCAGTGCGATCGACACCATTGCCGCCAGCACCGCCATCGAGAACATGGTTCCGATGCCATAGAACAACCATCGCTGGAACAACTGCTTGGTCTGGTCGAACAGAAGGCAAAGAATGAACAACGGCCCGAATCCGATGAACAACGCCATTGCTACTTCGTAGAGCAGAAGCATTGAACCCGCAGTTACCGCTGGACCACCTGTGCCGAGGCCGATGAACCACATGGCCCGGGTCTTGTCTTCCTGCAATCCAGGGTCATTCAGAATCTTGATGCCATCAATGCTGGACAGCGCCACCTGCATCCAAGCCAGACTCTTGTCGATCTGCTCTTCCGGCTTCTGATCCTTGCCAGTGACAACATGGGTGATCAGCCCCTTCACGTCCTCGGTCAGGAACTCATGAAGATCGCGCCCGAACATGCCCATGCTGGTGGCAACGGCAACAATCAACGCTGCGCGCGCCATGTTGGTTACCAGGACCATCATCGAATCGCGGCTGCGGCCTGTAACGATTCGATAGCCTTGGATCAGCACCCACAAGGTCATGAGGGTCAGCGCGATGCCGCCCACCCACGCCATCATGTTGTCCATCAGGTCGAAGCCGAACTTGCCGATCCTGTCCCGCAGGTAGTCCAGGATCAGCTTGAAGAACACGAAATCGCCAATCGACTGGACACGCGCGACGTGCCCCATCAGATCCTGGAATCCGCCCGAAAAATCAAAGTTGGCAATCGACCTGATCGTCATACCCACATTCCCTTGGTAATACTGCAATCACATGAGGGGCGACGCAGACGCGCGCACCCTTGGTGCTCCATTCCATGCATCAGTCGATGGACAGCGCTGCCTTCAGCGCCGCCGTCTTGACCAGATCACTGGCAATGGTCTTCATCGGGTCGCCCTTCAGCGCTGCCTGTGCAACGACCTTCTGATTGGCTTCCATCACCTCGATGTAGGCATCGTAGGCCTTCTGCTGTGCCTCGAAGGACTTTGCCTTGGCTGCCATGTCGTTCGCGGTGCGCAACGTGTCGTTCTGCGTTGCGTTGACGTTGCCGAGCAGATTGCTGACATTTCGCTGCTTCTCGATTGCATCGAGGCTATCGAAGAACGACGGCATCGTCTTGAGCATGAAGTCCACCGCATCGTTGTACTTGCGGTTCTGCATCATCCGGATGTTCACGCAGATCTGTTGCTGCTGATCTTTCCAATCGCCCTTGAAATTGAAAACGACCCGGGTCGCGAGAGTCTTCAGGTCGGTGCCGATTCCGCAGGTCTCGGCAACCAGATAATTGGGTGGCACCGGCGTCAGCGGGGCGGAATCCGGCAACCCGAAGGAATTCACGATGCCCTGGATCTGGACCATCGTCTCCTGGTACTCCTTGATCGTCTGCGCCCAGTCCCGTGCCCACTGGGTGTTCTCCTTGACGAACTGGTACTTCTCCTGGAAACGGGCCTGGTACGTATTGATCTGATTGAGGATGTGCTGCCACAGCGCAGGACCCGTTTCCTGCACCGGGCCGATGGCGCCCGCATTGGTCGCTGAGAGGGCCAAGGCAACGCCGAGCACCTTGGCCATCGGCTTGAGTACCTTGCGGGCGCTGGCCCGACGCTTGACGTTGTTCATGGGAAAACTCCTGTTGTTCTGATTGACGTCCACTTGCCTGTCTCCTGCTCGCACGGCCATCAGGCCGCGTCGGACCGGGGTTCCTTTCCCGACCCCTTCCGGTTCTTGTAGAAATCTTCCAGCCACTGCTCCGGGCTGAGCTCGTCTACAGTGACGCGATTGCGGACCGCGGCCGTCTGCAGAACCCGATGCATGACATCGATGTTGTCGGTCGAAGCCGAGATCACCGACAGGATGTCGTCCATGCCGCGCAGGTTGAGCTGGCACACGCTGGAGGCATGGCCCTGCTTGACCAGGAAGCAGCGCGAGCGCTCGTCCAGTGCAGTCACCACCCTGAACTCGGCCTCGGTCAGCTTCAGGCCGTCCATGTAGTCGCTCTTGCTGGCATTCGGGTTCGGCAGCAGGATCAGGGTAGCGGTCTGCTCGATCAGGGCGGCGGAGATATCGCTCTTCAGCGCATCTTCCGGGCTCTGCGTAGCGAAGATGCCGAGACCGTTCTGCTTACGGATGGTCTTCTGCTTGTTCTTCGCGAACTCCTTCAGGCCACCTTCGCCGTCCAGGATCTTCCAGAATTCGTCCATCACATAGATCAGCGGACGACCGTCGATCAGCGACTCCAAGCGGTGCAGCAGGTAATTGATCACCGGCACGCGCACTTCAGGATTGTCGATGATGTCGGTGTAGTCGAAGCCGATGATGTTGGCCTTGCTCAGGTCAACGGTATCGATCGGATTATCGAACACCCAGCCCAGCGAGTTGCCCGAGGTCCAGCGGCGCATGCGCGCGTAGAGGCCATCGTCGCCCATATTGGGCAGGCTCTTCTGGAAGTTGGTCATGCTGCGCAGGTGCATCGGCGTATCGAGCATGCTCTCCACCGCGCGGTAGATATCCTCTTCCTCACGGGCGCTGTACTCGCGCTTGCCGGCCAGCACCTTGATCAGGTCAGCCAGGAACTGCAGGTTGGCTTCGTTGTTCTCGCACTGGAACGGGTTGAAGCCGGTCGGTGCGCCGTTCTCCAGGGCCAGATAGTTGCCACCGCAGGCGCGCACGAAGATCTCCGCGCCGCGATCCTTGTCGAAGAAGAAGATGGTCGGCGACGGCTCGTACTTCTGCACCTGGCTGAGCAGGAAGTTGATCAGCGCGGTTTTACCGGTACCGGACTTGCCGATCACCATGGTATTGGCGATCGCCTTCTCACCCAGCGAATTCTCCGAGGGATGGGTCGCATGGAAATTGAAGTAGTACGGCTGGCCATTGGTGGTCTGCAGCGTGGTGACGCAGTCGCCCCACGGGTTGTTGTGCTGCTTACCGGTGGCGAAGTTGTGCAGCGGCGACAGGCCCAGGAAGTTCAGCGAGCTGACATTGGCCAGGCGTGTGCGATAGCGCCAGTTGCCCGGCAGCTGCGAATAGAACGACGAGGTAACCGCCAGGTCTTCCTTGGTCGATACGAACCCGGCGTTGGACAGCTCGGCGCGGGTCGAGGCGACGTTCTGCGAAAGCTTGGCCTGCGTGTCGCCGTAGACCGCCATGATGAAGTGGTATTCACCCAGCACGAAGTTGCCCGACGACAGCTGATCCATGGCCTGGTCCAGCTCGACGATCTGGCTGACCGCCTTGTCGCCGGAGGAGATCATCATGCCCTTGGTGCGGTCGAGCACCTTCAGCGCATCCTGGCGCCCCATCGGGCTGAACGAATGGGTGATGACGTATTCGTAGTCGAGGTACTTCAGGCCGTTGAGGATGCCCGGGTAAGTCCCCTCGGCATACTCCTTGATGTTCAGAATGGCGCCGTAGTGATTGGCACCGTTGGGAGTATTGATCGCAAAATCGCCGGTCTTGGCCGAGAACATGTGGCGACTGACCGGCAGGTAATCCTTGATCGGTGCCGACAGCACCGGCACCGGCTCGTCGATGCGATTGATCAGGTAACCGAACAGCTCCAGCGTTTCCGAGAACACCACGCCATTCTTGGCTTCGTACATACCCAGGCGATACGGCGCGTAGTCGCGGATCACGGCCTCGACGTTGCCGGCCAGTTCCATCAACTTCTCGACCGCCTGCTCCTGCTCGGCGCGCAGCTTCTCCACGTTCGCCGACTTTTCGACGAAGCGTTTGCCCGCCACCACCGGGCGATAGATCATGGTCAGGTACAGCTCGTTCTGCATGATGCGCTGCGAGGACAGCATGCCCATGTACTGGTCGGAAACGTCCTGGTTGAAGCGCTGCCTGTAGTTGCTCTTGCCCTTCAACGTGCGACGGCGACGGATGTCGTGCACCCAGAAGGCTACGTTGACAAAGTCAGGCGCGCGCAACGTCTGCAGCAGACGGTTGAACGTGTTGTGGCGATGCTCGAGCTCCCACTCCTCTCGGCCGACAAACGGCAGCCCTTCCAGATGCCAGGTCAGCAGGTAGTCGCCGCCCGTGGTCTTGACCACGTTCGGGGCGACATGCGACGACAACGGGATGAACTCACTGATGGAGGTGTCAGGGCTGAACATACGACTGCTTCCAAAGAGGTACTGCCAAGAAGTTTCAAGAGACCTGGCGGGCGCGGATGCCCGCCAGGCCGGATCCGGACCTCAATCCATTCGGGCCGGCTTGTTGCGGTAATGGTTGGGGTTGAGCACCCACATGCCATCGTGCTCCTGCACGTTGCGCACCTTCAGCTTGAACATCAGGCGCAGGCCCAGCAGACGGAAGATCATCTCGTCACGCTTGGCCATGTGCCGCATGATGAAGACCGCCACCGGAATGGTGAGCAGGAACCAGAAGTTCGTGTACATGCTGAGCAGCAACAGCCCGCCTGCCACCATGAAGAATGGCAGGTAGGGAACGCCCAGGAACATCGCTGGACGCGTGCAGCCGCGGAACACGACGTTCTTATGCACTGTAGTACTGGATCACGTGGTTGATCAGGTAGGAGGTGCTGGTGCCACCACCGCACTTGCCGTCGCTGCCATCACCCAGCAGCATGCGCGCGATCTGGCCTGCGGCGCCGATCAGCACGCCACCGATCAGGATCGGGGCGACGTCAGCGATGCGCTTGTGCGCGAAGGCGATCTGGTAACCAGCGAAGATCACCGCGATGGTGACCACGGCGATCGAGGCGATGTTCAGCAGGCCGTTGATGTTGTTGAAGAAGCTGCAGACCTTCTTGTCGGTGCCGCCAAAGTCGGTGGCGCCGTTGGCGAAGACTTGCGGGGCAAACAGTGCGCCGACGAACAGAGTGGCCATCAGCAGGGTCTTCAGCGTGCGCTGGGCCTGGACGAGGTCGAGATTGGATCGCTTCATGGATTGATTTCCTTGTTGATGGACTAACACAACTGAATCGACCAGCCGGGGGACTGGCCGTACCACGACTTCGTCAGAACACGAAGGCCGCATCCCCTGCGGGAATCTGCTGCACCGGTGCGGACTGTGCCGGTGCGTTATATGAACTGCCATTGCCGGCCACTGGCTGATTGCGCTCATTCCAGGGCCGCAACATCACAGGGCCCTCGTTGCTGCCACCTGCAGCACCTGGCAACTGCTGCGGCATGGCCATCGCCTGCGCCGGACCCTGCTGAGGCAGCTGCTGCGGCATGCCACCGGCCTGTTGCTGCGGATAGGCGGCCCCTTGGGTGGGCTGCGCCTGCGGCTGCATCATCCGATCCACCGAGCCCAGTACCACTTTGGAAAGCGCCTGGTCGGCGATGTTCAGCAGGCTGCCCCGCGCCATTGCACCGGTGGACGGATACACGACATACGCACGTGCCGGGTCTTCCGACGGCACGTACACCGGGCCACTCGCCTGCGCAACGATGCGCGCCTGCGCCGGGGAAGCGAGCTGCGGGTGATGCTCGACCTTCACGCTGCGGCGTTCGCCGCGACTCACCACGTCGATCGGTGCAACACCATTGCTGGCAAGCTGCTGCCCACGGCGCATCGAGTCATAGACCTTCTGCACATAGCCATGGCGGAAGCCAGTCTCGAAATTGCCCGAGTAGTAGCAACTGAATGACTTGCCCCAGTCACCACCGGAGCGCTTGTAGCACTCGGCGAGGATCCGAGAACCCGCTTGCAGGTTCGGGCATTGCTGGAAAGCCTTCTCGTAGGAATCCAGACCGTACTTGCCCAGGTTATAGCGGTTGACCTGGGCCAGCCCGATGGAGAAGTTGTAGCCTTTCTCTTCCAGCATCCGAACCGTCGCCAGTGCCTCGTCCAGCGCCTTGGGCTGGCGCACCAGAGCGCCACCGACTACGCCGATGGCATAAGGGTTGCGTGACGATTCAACGTTGATGACGTGCTGCATCACGTCCATCGACACCGCCATCTCCGGGCACGCCATCATCTCCAGTCCTGGCAGCATCCTTCAGCCCTCCTGCCCCTGGGCACGCCCAGGATTGAAATCGATACCGGTGATGTAGCGCGAACCGGCGTGCGCCTTGATATGCACGACGATGTCGATGGTCATCATCAACAGTCGCTTGATCACGTTGAACTCCAGGCCCGAACCTTCGGTGGAGGCCTTCACCATGAGGGCCAACTGGTCCCAGGTC
This sequence comes from Stenotrophomonas sp. 28608_Sma, assembly GCF_056486185.1. Classification (NCBI taxonomy): domain Bacteria; kingdom Pseudomonadati; phylum Pseudomonadota; class Gammaproteobacteria; order Lysobacterales; family Lysobacteraceae; genus Stenotrophomonas; species Stenotrophomonas sp. 28608_Sma. The sequence continues at coordinate 3,008,326 of NZ_CM151308.1, forward strand.
TGTTCCGGACTGCCTGCATGGCAGCTGGTGATCGAACCCGGGTGGCCCGATGCGCAGTTGCGGATGAAGTAGAACGCCTCGTCACCGCGCAGCTCGGCCAGGATGATGCGCTCGGGCTTCATGCGCAGGCAGGCTTCCATGCAGCTCTTGGCACTGACATTGCTGGTGCTCTGCCCACCCTTGGAGTACAGCAGGTGCACCACATTGGGTTGGGTCAGAAACAGCTCGCGCGCGTCCTCGATCGTGACCAGGCGTTCGTTGTCCGGAATATGATTGACCAGCGCTTTCATGAAGGTGGTCTTGCCGCTACCGGTCGCACCGGATACCACGATGTTCTTGCGGTACATCACCGCACGCCGGAAGAACTCTGCGTACTCGCGCTGCTGACGCAGCTCCAGCAGCTCGCGATCCTGCTCGCTGATGCTGCCATCGCTTTCCAGGATCTGGTTGAAGAACCCATCTTCGTGATACTGGCTGAGCGACTTGGTGTGCTTGGACGGCAGACGGATGGTGATCGACACCTTGCCTGCATCGCACGCCGGCGGAATCACGAACTGGGCACGCTGGCCGGTGGGAAACGTGAGCGAGACCACCGGATCGGCATCGGTGATGCGCTGGCCGGTGTTGCTCTCGTTCACCACCGCCGTGCAGAACTGCCGGGCCCGCTCGAAGGTCAGGCTCGGCACATCCACCCGCTGCCACCCCGCCCGGGTTTCCAGGTACAGCTCACCGGGACGGTTGATGCAGATTTCCGTCACTTCCGGGGAAGTCATGTACTCGGCGATGCCCAGCACTTCGTACTGATAGCGCAGGAAATCGCTGGAGACGAGGGCAAGGGGTGACACTTCAGCGTCCATGATCGTTCGTTGGGTTACCGGCGAGGATGCAGCACGCTCGTGAAGTCGACGTCCTTGGCGACGTACACATTCACGATGGTGCCTTGGTTGATGGTCACGGTCGGCGGGCGACGTTGGCTGAGCGACTCGTTGGCCAGGCGTTCCATGGTGCGCGCGGTGGCGCTCTCATAGGGCGACTGGATGGTCATGCCGTTGTTGGCCACCGTGGTGGTCTCCGGGCCATGTTCGGCGGCGGCATACTTGAACGCATCAGCCAGCAAGCTGATCATCAGCGCCGAGGCGATACGACTACCCCAGTGCGCGCTGTACTGGCCCGGATGACCGGCGCCACCCAGCTGATCCACGCCCGGGCTGGACATGGCCACGTCAATACCGTTCGGCGTGGTGATGCGGTCCCAGATCACTTCCACCCGCTTGCCGGTAGGACCACCGCCATAGGCGCCATAGATCTTGGAGCCCTTCGGCAGCAGCAGATTGCGGCCGTTGATCGAGTACACCGGCTCTGTCACCAGGCACGAGGTGTAGCCCGCGATATCAGTGATGATGCGGGTTTCCAGTACACAGCGCAGATAGGTTCCTCGCACCAGCAGCGCATCGGGGCTGCGGATGTAGCTGGCATTGGACACGTCATCCACGTCGGGGCCACGACGCACGCGCGCTGGCGCTGCATTCTGCTGCCCGTTCATCTGCTGCAGCATTGCCCGCGTGTATTCGTCCATGCCCGCCTGCTGCGAGCGCTCCTCATCCTGTGAACTGCCATTGCCAACGAAACCGTCGGCACTGGCACCCATCCGACGTTCGGCAAGCGTCGGACCACGAGGGCCCGCGGAGCGATCTTCCAACGTCACTGGCGGCTCAGGGCGACTCGGCCCCAATGGGGGCGGCGGCAACATCGGAATCGGATCAACGGGCTGCATTGCCTGCGCCGGACCCGGATCGGTCTGGACAGCATCCGGCAGTGTTGGCGTGCTCGCGCGCGCAACATCCGGCACCTTCGGCGCATCGTCCTTGTCTTGGCCCTTGCGGAACAGCAGGAAGCCCATGGCAACAAGCAGCACCACGATACCGCCCAGGAACAGCAGCGCCTTGCGGTTCAATCGCTGCTCTTCAGCCGAGCGCAGCTGCGGCGCGGCCGCGTCCAGATCCGGTGCAGGCTCAGCCTGGGTCGTGCCGAAGTACGGATTCGTCTGCGCCTCCGGAGCAGCCTGTGCACCGTACGGGCTCTGGCTCTCGTCGCGTCCGTTGTTCGGGTCGTTTCCGGGAGTGTTCTGCTGGCTCATTTCTTCACGTTCCTTCGCAGGCCGACGACGAAGTCGCCGTGGCGGATGACCAGGTACGGGTAGGTCCCGTGCACGATCAGCGTATTGCCTTCAACCGTGGTGTTGACCACGAAGTCTTCACCGTATTCCGTTTCACGACCGAACACGGCCGGGAAGATGCCGGTCTTGTACTCCGGCGAATTCGGTAGTTTCAGGTAGGTGAAACGGCTGTCGTCGTAGGCGTTGACCGGGATCAGCCAACCCATCTTCTTCGCCTTGCTGGTCGAATAGGAGTAGTTGAAGTTGTACTGGCGGTCCTTGGCCAGTTCGGAGCTCAACAACGGCTTGGCCTCTTCCTCGACCGCTTCCTGGGCGACGCCGAACACGGTGTCGTTCGGATAGACGAAGGCGATCTTGTACTGCACGCCTGCACGACGGGCCTGTTCCAGCTGGCGCCAGTCGGTGGCCACCACCTTCAGCTCGAAGATGTAGGAATGGGTCTCGGTGCGCACCATCATGTTGGTGTCGACGTCGACGTTCTTCGGCTTGAGATAGAACACATTCTCGCGACGGGTCAGTTCCCAGCCGCTGCTGAAGCCGGTGCTGTAGTCGAGGATCTTCTCGTTCGGGCTCAACTCGATCTGGGTGGTCAGGCCCAGGCCGGTGCGAACCGGATAGATGCGGTCCTTCTCGTACTCGTAATGGTCCACCGCCTGCGCCATCGCCGCTGCTGAAAACAACAGCGACAACATCGACAGCAGCGCCAGTGCGCTTCCCCTGATATTTCGACTACTCATCGGTTGCTTGCTCCATCAGCAGTTCCGGTGGAATTGTTCTGCGCCGGCCTCATGGCCGGCTGTCCGGGCATGGCCTGCCCCGGCATTGCTTGCCCCTGCACCGGCTGACCCGGCATGGGCTGCCCCTGTACGGGCTGACCCGGCATCGGCTGGCCCGGCGTCGGGCCATTGGCCGGGACGGCGACCGGCTGGCCGGTGGCCGGATCGATCATCGTGGCCGCGGCCGGGTTGTTGGGATCGTAGACACCCTGGGCCTGCTGCGCGGCCTGTGCAGCCTGCTGCGCCTGCGCCTGCATGGCGCCGTCATCCGGCACCGGGACGCCACGGGAATAGTCGTTGTCGACGCGATACTCGGTGACCTGGAAGGCCAGCGGATTGAGGATGCGATCCTGCTCGGACAGCGCCAGGTTCTGGTTGTAGCCGAAGCGCATCGTCACCAGCTGGTTGTCCAGGTAGGTGGCAACGCCAGTGCGCTTGTCCAGCAGGCTGCGCTGGATGCGCACCGAAGCGCCGCGGAAGCTGCCGTTCGCTTCGGCGCCCAGCGGCGTGATGCTGAGGATCTTGACCCGGATGGCACGCTCGCGGCCATACATCACGAACGGGTTCTGCGGGTTGTTGCCGGCATAGCGCACGCGCATGGACTGCGCCACCGGATCGGTGGACATCACGAACACCAGTTCCCAATCGCGCAGGCCCATCACCGCCGAGTCGTACGACTCGCGCGCCAGTACGTACTGGGCCACATTGCTGCGATTGATCGCTTCGTTGCTGGTAATCGTCTCGCCCTGGAACGTGCCACTCAGGCGTGCGACCGTCGCGGTACCCGTGTACGCATCGGCCATCACCAGGAACGGCACCTTCTCCTTCAGCGGCAGCATGTAGTAGTAGCCGCCCGCCAGTGCGAGCGACATCAGCAACGAGCCCGTGGCGACCCACCAGGCACGGCGCTCGCTGCGACGCGCCATGTCGGCCACGGTGATCTCGTAGCTGACCGCCTTGGCGACCGACTGCTCGACCTTGGGACTGTTGCCGGGATCCTTCTTGCGGAACATGGATTCTTCCGTACTGCTGAAACATCAATGGGCATGGAGCCCCTGCGACAGGCGCGGGGAGCGGCACGTTCGATGGTTTCGAGGTGGACTCAGGTGCCGCTGTTGGAATCAGCGCCCTGCGCCGACGCGGTGGGCGTCGAGCCAGCGCTCTGCACAACGATCTGGTTGCCAACAATGGAGACGGAGATGCCTTGCGCCGAATACGCCGAAGTCAGATCGATCACGGCCTGCTGCGCATTGGTGGTGTCGATCTTCGAGACCGCGCCATACAGCGTGAAGTCCGAGCTGAGGCGGTAGTCCAGTGTTCGTCCGGAATCCTTGGCCCAGCGCTCGAGCATGGCTTTGAGCGTGCCATCCATCGGCGAGGCCTGGTAGACGTAGCTGGAATACAGCGGGATTTCGGTCGTCGCCACGGCAAAGCGGTTGACCGGCTTCCAGCGCCCACCGAAATCGGGGGCGGACTTGGTGGCACACCCTGCCACCATCAGCGCCGCGACTGCGGCGATGGAGATTTTCGCGATAAACGCCTGATTCATACGGGCTTCACTTTGACGTACGAAAAAGCAGTCCCGAGCGTTGGTTCCCTGGCCGTCCGGCGCTGCATGGCGCACGCCGGAATCGGGGAGACGCGCTGGCATGCAGCACACCTGCCCCGGCTCCCCTGCAGCCCGAAAGCTGCCAACCAGGTCGCGGGGCCGCCAGACGTTGCCGACGACACACCCGCACACCCTCACCAACGTCGAAACCATCCTTGTTTCCATGGCACAAACTCCTGGCCACCCTGCGTTACAACTTTTGGCATCCAGCACACACTTCTGGATGACGCACACAGAGTTACACAACCACGCGTCAATTCCATGTCAGACAAGTCTGAAAATCTATGAACAGATGCCGAATTTTTGACTCAGCTCACGGTTTCACGTCGGTGAATATGAATCTACGTCACAAATTTAGCGACGTGAATTAGACGTTAAGCATCGGAACGTCGACCTTCGGCAGCAGCCGCGATGTGAAATAGCGATCCTTGTAATAGCGGATCTTGTCGCACTTCACCGGATGCGGTATGCCCTCGTAGAGGAATACTTCCTTGTCCGGCCCCATCGCCTTCAGCTCCTGCGGCAGCATCAGTGCACGCCGCTCTTCGGTGAAGTTGTGGGTCTTCTCACGGGCATGGGTGACGTTCTTCTTGCGGACGGTGGTGTAGCCCAGCATGTCCGAGTAGTCGTTGGCGTCCTGCTGCTCGCGCGGCGCGTACAGGATCTGCAGTGCGTGGTTGGTGATGATCGTGCGTGACACTTCCCGGCCGTAGGTGGCATCAAGCTGGGACATGCTCTGGATGATCGGCAGCAGGCGGATGTTGTAACCGGCCATGTAGGACACCGCCGAGGCGATGATCTCGACCTTGCCGATCGAGGTGAATTCGTCCATCAACAGCAGGCACTGGTACTTCAGGTCCGGGTTGGACTTGGGCAGTTCCTTGGTGTTGAGGTTGATCAGCTGGCTGAAGAACAGGTTGATGATCAATCGGCTCTCGGCCAGCTTGTTGGGCTGGATGCCGATGTAGATGGTCATCTTCTTCTTGCGGACATCGGTCAGCAGGAAGTCGTTGCTGCTGGTGGCCTTGTCCAGCACCGGGTTGATCCAGGGATTGAGCGGCTCCTTGAAGGTACCCAGGATCGAGGCGAAGGTCTCATCGGCCTGGGACAGCATGTTGGCAAACGCCGAGCGCGCGTTGGAACTGAGGAACGACCGCTCCGACAGGGCTTTGAGGTACTTCTTCAGATCGCTGCCGTCACCCGATGACAACCGGTAGACAGCGCCCAGGGTGGGCGTGCCCGAGCCGCCCGGGAAACCGCTGCTGCGCTCGTCATCCCAGTTCTCGAACAGATACAGGGTGAAGGCCATGAACGCATTGCGCGCCTGGCTGACCCAGAACTTCTGGTCCTCGGCACCATCCGGATACAGCATCGCGGCGATGCTCATCAGGTCCGAGACACGGAACGCCGGGTCATCGGACACATAGCTGAGCGGGTTCCAGCGGTGCGTGCGCCGATCTTCAGCGAAGGGATTGAACAGGTAGATCTCCTGCCCTTGGCTGGCACGCCAGCCACTGGTCAGGTCGAAGTTCTCCTGCTTGATGTCCAGCACCACCAGCGATTCGCCGTACTCCAGCAGGTTCGGGATGACGACGCCCACGCCCTTGCCTGAACGGGTAGGCGCTGCAAGGATCACGAACTGCTGGCCGTCCAGCCGCACCAGCTTGCCGCCATGGCTGCCAACCACGATGCTCTGGCCGGTCTTCTTGAACATGCCGTGCTTGGACAGGTCGGCGCCGGTGGCAAAGCGCGCGTCGCCGTGCAACGAGCGCTTGTCCTTCTTCAGTAGCAGCACCAGGCCGGTCACCAGCAGCACCAGCAGCGGCAGGCCGAAGCCGAGATAACCGGCCCACTTGATCTTGCCCACGAACGGCGCGACCTGAGGCTGGCCCAGCGCGTTGAAGTACTGGTAGTAGGTGTTCCAGGTGAACAGCTTGGTGTCCAGCCCCAGCAACAGCAGGGTCAGGTAACCGGAAAACACGAAACCAAGCAGCAGGGTCGCCAGCGTGATGATGGCGATGAGCAGATACTTCTTACTGGGCAACACCCGGATCCTCCATGATGCGCACAAGGGCGCGACGGCCTAGCGGCGGCGCCAGCGCGACGCCTTCTTCCGCAGGTGGTTTTCGTTCTCCAGCCCGGGCTCTTCGCCCTCTTCACGCACCAGTGCCTGCAGGCGTTGGCGCGCTTCGGCCAGCGACATCAGGTCGGTCAGACGATCCCCATCGTCGGCGACGACCGCATGGCCGACCACATCGCCCGGAGCGTACACCGGCGCGTAGGACACCGCTACCAGCTGATAGCGGCCGCGCGTCTCCAGTACATGCCTGAATTCCTGCATCGACATCCTCCTTGTTTCAGCACTCCGCAGCCCCTGTGTTTCGCATCATGCCGACGTCCATGTCGTCATTACATGCAGGACGCCGACAACAATGCGCCGAACCTGCTTTCGTACCGAGCCCGTGCCCGGCTTGCCGCAACCCCACGGATCAAACGCTGATTTACCCTCAGCATGGCTGCTGCTGTTGCGGTGCAGCAGTACAATGCACGGCTCCCCGCCCCCATCGCGCCCCCGCATGAGCCCCAACTCTTCCCTGGCTGCGCGGCTGACGCCCCGTCAGCGCACCCTGATCATCCTTGCCCTGTCCCTGGGCGGCTTCGCCATCGGTACCAGCGAGTTCGCCAGCATGGGCCTGATGCTGGAGATCAGCCGTGGCCTGTCGATCTCCGAAACTCAGGTCGGCCACCTGATCAGCGCCTATGCCATCGGCGTGGTCGTCGGTGCGCCGATCCTCGCCTTCGTCGGCGCCAGCTTCCCGCGCCGCAAGCTGCTGCTGGCGCTGATGGGCTTCTACGCCGTCGGCAACCTGGCCAGCGCCCTGGCCCCGAACTACGGCACGATGCTCATTGCGCGTTTCGTCGCCGGCCTGCCGCATGGCGCCTACTTCGGCGTGGCGATGCTGGTGGCCGCCACGATCAGCCCTGCCGGCCAGCGCGGCCAGGCGATGTCGCGCGTGTTGCTGGGCCTGTCGATCGCGATCCTGGTCGGCAATCCGCTGACCACCTGGCTGGGCCAGCAGCTGAGCTGGCGCACCGCCTTTGCCCTGGTCAGCGTGCTGGCCATCGCCACCGTGGCGATGATCGCGCGCTTCCTGCTGCCCGATCCGGACGAGGTGCGCACCTCGCCGATGCGCGAACTGCGTGCCTTCAACACCACCCAGGTGTGGCTGGCACTGGCGATCGGCGCGGTCGGTTTCGCCGGCATGTTCTGCGTGTTCACCTACCTGGCACCGACCCTGGTGCAGGTCACCGGCGTGGCCGAATCGTGGATGCCGCTGGCGGTGGGCGTGTTCGGCATCGGCGCGATCATCGGCAACATCGCCGGTGGCTGGCTGGTGGACAAGTTCCACTTCAAGGCCGCCGCGGTGGTGCTGCTGTGGTCGATCGTGATGCTGCTGCTGTATCCGCTGGCCGCACAGTCAGTGTGGACCATCGGCCCGATGATCATCACCGTCGGCACCATGGGTGCGCTGGCTGCGGTGCTGCAGACCCGCCTGATGGACGTGGCCGGCGAAGCCCAGACCCTGGCCGCCGCCTCCAACCATGCCGCCTTCAATACCGCCAACGCGCTCGGCCCGTGGCTGGGTGGCATGGCGATCAGCGCCGGCTTCAGCCCGGCCAGCACCGGCTATGTGGGCGCGGCCACCGCCATCGGCGGCCTGCTGCTGTGGTGCGTGGCGGTGATGCTGGACAAGAAGCGCAAGGCCGCCGTAGCCGGCAGCCACTGAACATCGCGCCGGATCGTCAGTCGCGGCCCATGCGGCGGCGGCGATCCGGTCGCAGCATCGCCACATCGCCGGCCGCCAGCGTCGGCCGCGCCAGCTCACCACGCTTCACCCGGTCCAGCACCCGCCGCGAGTTGGCCGCGCAATCAATGCCCTCCGGCCGCGCCTGGATGTCCTCGATAAGGGCCAGCAGGTGCGCACGGCTCTCTGCCAGCCGCAGCTGCAGCGCCTCGATGTCGGCCACCTTCTGCTGCAGCATCGTGATCAGTGCCTCGTGCTGCCACTGGCCCATGTCCGGCGGCAACAGCGCGCGGATCTCTTCCAGGCTGAAACCGGCGCGCTGCGCACCGGTGATCAGTTCCAGCAGCAGCACCGCCTGCTCCGGATAATCGCGGTAGCCGTTGGCCTGGCGCTGGACCACCAGCAACCCGGCCTCTTCGTAGAAGCGGATGCGCGACGCTGCCAGGCCCGTGCGGCGGGCCAGCTCACCGATCTTCATCTGCCTGAACCCTCGACATGGAAGCCTGTTGACCTTCAATCAAACTTGAAGGTTAGCGTAGCCCCATTCCCCTGTCTTGGAGCTGTCCGATGTCGCTGTTCTCGCCCCTGGCACTGCCCTCCGGTGCCGTCATCCGCAACCGCATCGCCAAGGCGGCGATGGAGGAAAACATGGCCGACGCTGACCACGCTCCGTCCGAAGCGCTACTGCAGTTGTACCAGCGCTGGGCCGACGGCGGCGCCGGACTGATCATCACCGGCAACGTGATGGTCGATGGGCGCGCCATGACTGGGCCCGGCGGCGTGGTACTGGAGGATGACCGCCACCTCGACCGCTTCACTGCCTGGGCGGACACTGCCCGCTCGCGGGGTGCGCAGATGTGGATGCAGATCAATCACCCGGGGCGGCAGATGCCGGCCGCACTCGGTCAACCCGCGCTCGCGCCTTCGGCCGTTGCATTGCAGATGGGCGCGCTGTCCAAGCAGTTCGCACCGCCGAAGGCGATGACCGAGGACGACATCGACTCGGTGATCGCGCGCTTCATCCGCAGTGCCGAACTGGCGGAGCGCGCCGGTTTCAGTGGCGTGGAGATCCATGCCGCGCACGGCTACCTGCTCAGCCAATTCCTGTCGCCGTTGTCGAACCGGCGCGAGGACCAGTGGGGTGGCAGCCTGGAAAACCGTGCGCGCCTGCTGCTGGAGATCGTGCAGGGTGTACGCGCGGCGGTAGCGCCCACGTTCGTGGTGGCGGTGAAGCTCAATTCCGCCGATTTCCAGCGCGGCGGTTTCTCGCCCGAGGATGCGCGCGCCGTGGTGGAGATGCTGGCCCCCCTCGGTGTGGATCTGGTCGAACTGTCCGGCGGCAGCTATGAAGCACCGGCCATGACCGGCGCCGCACGCGACGATCGCAGCGTGGCCCGCGAAGCGTACTTCCTCGAATTCGCACGCGAGATCGCCACGGTGGCAACGATGCCGTTGATGGTCACCGGCGGCATCCGCCGCCGCGAGGTGGCAGAACAGGTGCTGGCCAGCGGCGTGGCCATGGTCGGCATCGCCACCGCACTGGCGATCGAGCCGGATCTGCCACAGCACTGGCAGCAGGGCCGCGACCCGGTGCCGACGCTGCGCAACATCAACTGGCGCAGCAAGCCGCTGGCGGCCAGCGCGCACATGGCGGCAGTGAAGTATCAGCTGGGCCGGTTGAGCCGGCGCCGCCCCACCGCACCCACAGTTTCACCGGCGTGGGCACTGCTGCTGGCACAGGCGGCCGCAAAGTGTCGGACCCGCCGCTACCGGCGCTGGATCAGCGCCCGCGCCATCGCACATTGAGCCGCGCGGTCTTCTCATCGCCGCAGCGATGCTCCACCATCTGCAGGGCCGGCGGCAGTCCGTCGCCGGTCGCAGCATGGAGATGGAACCCACGTGGCAGCAGGATCAACCAGGAACCGCGAGAAGCTGCTCGATGACCTGCTCTCGCTGGGCCGCAACTGGGCACTTGCCATCGCCATCGCCGGTGCCGGGGCTGCCGTCCATTACAACGAATCGGTCTACGAGGCCGGGCTCTGGCGCGGCCTGTTGCCCACGCTCTGCTTCCTGGTCGCGATCATCTGGATTGTGCTCAGCATCATCCGCTTCGACCTGACCATCCAGCAGCACTTCGAGCGCAAGCTGTCACGCTGGCTCAGCCGCCTGCTCTACGTGGTGCTGCTCGGTACCGGCATCACCGCCGTGTTCTTCGTCACCGAGCTGGCAGAGAACAATCATATTGCGCGGATGTGCGACTCGGTAGCCAACGAACCCGGCAGCCGCATCCACAGGTCGGCCGAATGCCAGCGCCTGTATCAGCACCGCGCTGCCTACCGGCAACGGCTGGAAACGGCCGAGGGTGAGTTCGACTGAGCAGATGCGTGGGGGAAGGCGCACGAGGACTCACACAGAGGTCCAGCACGGGTGGATTCGAAATAGTTGCATGGACTTCATTGCAACGCGACGCGACCCTCTCTTGCCGGAAAGCCGTGATCGAACACAGTCCATGAAGTTACCCATCGCCCACTCCCGCCTCCCCGCCCGGCCCCGGAAGATCGACAGTGAAGTGCGCATCTTCAGGCGCTATCACCAGTACGCCATGTTTGCCATCGGGGCCGTACCACTGGCAATACTCCTGTTCGCCCGCGCACCCGAACTTGGACTTCTCACCGCACTGGGTGCGGCAGCGGTTTTCACGCTGTCGGCGTTGATCCTCGCCTTCGCTGTCTATCCCCCTCGACGGGACCGGGTGGCACTGGAACATGATCGTCTGGTATTCCAGCACCGTGCTCCTCTCCCGTTCAAGCAGATCCGGTCCTACAACCTGGACGATCATGTTGATCTGACCCTGATCGATGGACCGAGCGTGCTGCTCCAGCGCACACGGGCATCGACGCATGAATTCTCAACCTTCCGGGACGCGCTGGCAGAGGCTCTCGCGAAGCGGCCCGCCAATGCTGCCGCCGCTCCGCAACGTCGCCACTTCTTCGGTGCCTGGCCCGCACGCGCTTGGGGTGCGGTCCTGTTGCTGGCGACGGCGGCACTGGTGATCACGGGCGTACTGCAGGGCTGGCCGTTGTACAAAGCACCGATGCTTGGAATCGTGCCCGTGGTGGGCATTGGGCTATTGCTGTCGCGCCGCCGTCACTGATTACGTCGTCGGCGAAGTACACATGGCGTGGATGTGCATTCGGGCACAGTACGCGCGCCGCTCACGCTTGGAACCATCCAGCCACCATGCTTCACGCGCCTGCCCCCGCACATCACGATGCCATTGCCCTGCAGGCGGGAGTGCTCGGCAGCGTGTTGGGCGTGGCTCTGTACAAGGCCATCGCGTTGTCGGCGCTGGCGACCGGATCCTTGATTGTGATCGGGCTGTGGCTGCTGGCCTGCGCGCTGCTGGCTGCCTGGGCACTGGCCGCCTGCCTGGCCTGCCTTGCGCTCAGCCGGCGCGTATTCGTGCTGATGCTGGCGCTGAGCATGATGCTGATGATCTGCGTCGCCTGACAGCAGCAGGCGCCGGACTATCGCGCATCTGTTACAGAATAACAAGTGTGATTGGTCGGATTGTCTGCGCCCGGTGTCACGGATTTGAATTCCATGGCCAGCCCGGCACCACCCGAGACCCTCCCATGAACCTGCAGCCCCTGCTCCGCACCTCCCTCGCCGCCATCACCCTGGCCTCGCTCAGCGCCTGTGCAACCTATGACGACAGCAACATGCATCAGGCCTGCCAGGAGTCGCCGCATCTGAAGGACCTGCCGCGCGAAGTGGCTGCCCGCGAGAGCCGCTGCAACAAGAGCATGGAAGTGTGGTCGAGCGAGCGCAAGGGCAGTGACAGGCCGATCGACCTGAGCGGCAAGAAGAAGGATCTCTGAGCCGCCGGGCATCTTGATCGTTCCAATGCATGCGGATGACCAGCCCGTCACGATCGGGGGGGCAGGATAAGGCCTCCCCATCACGACGACTTTCCCGATGCCGGCCACTGGTCACCCTGTCATCCATGCCTTTGAAGCTGTGTTCGACCTGTCTGGCGGGGTGGAGCGCATTACGGCGCTCACTGTCATCTGCCGGCATTGCTCTGAAACCCGCTCGGCCAGCGAAGACAATCTGGTCCAGCTGCCCGGCGGCGCCTTGTTCCGCTGCGACGGATGCGGCAGTCATCAGGCGGTGAGCCATGCGCGGGTTGCCGATTGGCAGGTGAATTCGCTTCTTGGTGTCTGAGGCTGCAATACGACGGTGCCACGACGCAGGCTGTTGGCGCAGGGATGATGGTGCAGTCAGAGGGCGCCCCGTGAGCCACCTCGTCCGCCGCGCAGGGCCGATGACAGCCAGGGCAAAGGAGCTGTGCAGGGCGCAATGACATCACCTCGGCTAAGCTGCGGCACCTTTCTTCGCGCACGGCCATGCATCCCTTCCCCCTTCCTGTCTCGGCACCCGATCAACTCGCCTACCGACTGCTGCAGGACAGCGACTGGGCCCGTTCCACCGACGCGATCAACGCTCCTCCCGAACTTCGCGCTCTGCTGGCGATGATCCTGGATTCTCCGGAGCCGCTGTGGATCGCATGGGGCAGCGACAACAAGGCGTTCTTCTTCAACGATGCCTACCTGCCGATGCTGGGCGGCAAGCTGCACGGCGCCATGGGCAGCCGATTGGAAGACGTCTGGGCGGACGTCTGGGCCGACGTCGTCGATGCTGTCAACGACGCCTTTGGCGGCACGAGCCGCAGTTTCAAGAACATGCCGTTGATGATGGACCGTGATGGCACGTTGCGCGAGACATTCTGGACGTTCTCCTACTCGCCGCTGCGTGCCGGTTGCGGAGGCGTGGCCGGCATCATCTGCATGGTCAGCGAGCAGACCGAGCGGGTGATCGAACGCGACCGGCACACCCGCCAGGTAGCGGCCATCACCGAGCAGGCACGCGAGGCCCATCTTGAACTGGTACGCGCCCGCGAACAGCTGCGGCAGTCGCAGAAGCTGGAGGCCATCGGCCAGCTGACCGGCGGCGTTGCCCACGACTTCAACAATCTGCTGCAGGTCATCACCGGTTCCGTGGACATGCTGCTGCATACCTGGCCGGCCGAAGATACGCGCCTGCGCTATGTACAGGCGATCGAAACCGCCGCTGACCGCGCCACTCGCCTGACCGCCCAGCTTCTGGCGTTCTCGCGCAGGCAGAGCCTGTCGCCGCAGGTATTCGACCTCTGCGAGAGCGTACGCGCGCTTTCGGACATCATCACCACAGTGCTGGGCGCACGCATCTCCGTGTCGGTGAACCTGCCCGACGCCCCGTTGCCGGTGCTGCTGGACCGGACCCAGCTCGACACCGCACTGATCAACATCGCGGTGAACGCGCGCGACGCCATTGACGGCCACGGCAAGGTGACGATCGATGTGGAACAGCTGACATCGGTGCCTTCCGTACGGTTCGCGGCGCCGATGAAAGGCAACTTCGCTGCGATCAGCGTCAGCGACACCGGTGCCGGCATCGATCCGTCCGTGGTGGACCGGATCTTCGAGCCATTCTTCACCACCAAGGGAGTGGGCGCGGGCACCGGGCTTGGCCTCAGCCAGGTGTTCGGCTTCGTCAAGCAGTCCGAGGGCGAAGTGGACGTACAGAGCCAGGCCGGTGTCGGTACGCGCTTCACGCTGTATCTGCCGCTGGCGCAGGCAAACGCCTCCATCGAGCTGCCGACCGCGCAACCGGGATTGCTGCATGGTCACGGATTGTGCGTGCTGGTGGTGGAAGACAATGTGGATGTGGCCGAATTTGCAGTCGGTGCGCTGCGCGAGCTTGAGTACAACGTCGTACTCGCGCGCAATGCCGACGAAGCACTGGCGGAGCTCGAGCGCGACGCTGCGCGTTTCCACGTGGTGTTCAGCGACGTGGTCATGCCCGGGACCAATGGGCTGGATCTGGCCCGCACCATCCGCAGCCGCCTGCCCGATCTTCCGATCATCCTCACCAGTGGCTACAGCGAACTGCTGGCCCGCGATCCAGGCCACGGTTTCACGCTGCTGCGCAAGCCCTACTCACTGAAGCAGCTGGCCTTGGTGATGACCGAGGCCAGCTGTCGCTCGCAGACGATGGTGACTGCGCATTAGCGGGCAGATCACCGGGTCGGACCGGTCCAGGAAGCAAGCGCTGAATCAAGGCCGGACATATCCCCCCGTGTGCCACAGACCCAGGCAACGATGCCATCCGGGCGCACCAGCACCGCCCCCAGGCCCGATGTCGCATCCCCAGTATCTGCGGCGCAGGCGATGGAAGGCTGCCAGCGTTGGCCATGCTGCGGCGGCGAAGACGCCGGGTCGAAAACAAGCAGCGCCCCCTGCCCCGCTCTCAGCAGTTCGCCCAGGCGGCGGCCATCGACCAACCGGAAATCCGGCGCGCTCCTGCCGACCAGCGGGTGGTCTCCGTCAAGATCCAGCTGCTGCGAAACACCCCAGATCCGCTCGGCCAGATACGTGGCCCCATCGCGGGTGCCGGCCAGGTCGGCCATGATCGCTGCCAGTGCGCGCGAACCGGGCCCGGGTCGCATCAGCGCAACCTGCGCGCGCGACCAGTCCAGCACCTTGGCACCCACCGGATGGCGCTCCGCCTGATAGCTGTCCAGCAGCGCCTCATCGGCCTTGCCCCGCGCCACGGCGGCCAGCTTCCAACCGAGGTTCATCGCATCGCCGATGCCGAGGTTCAGTCCCTGGCCGCCCAACGGCGAATGCATGTGCGCGGCATCACCTGCCAACAGCACACGTCCGCTGCGATAGGCCGTCGCCTGGCGCGCAGCATCGGTCCATGTCGTAGCCAGGTGCAATGCAGTGATCGTTGCCTCGCGGCCAGACACCCGCCGCAGCAACGCTTGCGCGGTGAGCCGGTCCAGTGGCGTGCGATGGCCGGCGCCACCATCGAAATCGGCCAGCGCCAGCATGCCTGGCGGGTTGAAATTGCACATCCCGTGATCGGTGAACTGTCGGCCTGGTGTGAGTACACACCCATCTGCCAGTTCGACCAGCAGCGTGTAACCGGTGAACTCTGGCCCGGTTCCAGCGAAGAGGAAGCCCGATTGTTTGCGTACCGTGCTGCGGGCCCCATCACAACCGACCAGCCAGCGGCCGTGGACCCTGCCGGAGCCGGTGTGCACGGCAACCTGCGCCTCGTGCGCATCCACCGCCTGTACCGCACGCCCGCGTTCGATGCGCACGCCCAGCGCAGTCGCACGTTCGGCAAACACCGCTTCCAGGGCCTGCAGCTCCACCGCCATCTGGGTGCCCACCGGTGTCGGCAGGCGCCAGCTCCAGCGCGTCTGGTCCACATCGTCCAGTGCAAATGGAATACCCGCGAAGTGCCCACCCAGCGCACGCGGCTGCGCCAGCCAATGGGCGGTGCCGGGCGGCGGCGCGCCCTTGTCGGGCTTGAGCACCTGCGTCGCGGCGACCGCGTCCAACAGGCCGCGCCGATCCAATGCCTCCAGCGTAGGGGCGTTCAAGCCGCGGAGCCCGAATGGCAAGCGCTTCAACGGCGAACCGGCGGACCTGGCCTGTTCCAGCACCAGCACTGAACACCCGGCCAGGGCCAGTTCACAGGACAGGAACAGGCCCACCGGGCCAGCACCGGCAATGACGACGTCGTACAGCATGGGGAATCCTTGTGAGCGCCGGGTCGGCGCTCTGGCGGGTCAAATGTTACACTCGGTGTACGTTTCCACAAGTGAACCGCCCATGACCCCGCCTCAAGGTCGTCGCGAACAACGCAAGGCCGAGACCCGACAAGCGATTTCGGACGTCGCCACCGAGCTGATCATCCGGCGTGGCTTCGAGGCCGTCTCCATGTCCGAAATCGCCGAAGCCGCGGGCGTCTCACGCAAGACGGTCTTCAACTACTTCGCCAGCAAGGAAGACCTGGTGTTCGATCGCGATGAGGAGGCGCGCATGCTGCTGCGCGAGGGCATGATGGCGCGCAGCGGCATGACCCCGCTGGCGGCCTTCCAGTCGCTGGTGCGCGAGTTGCTGGAGGCTGGCCATCCGCTGCTGCGCATCAATGCCGGCGCTGCCGCCTTCTGGGGCACCGTGGCGGAGAGCCCGGTACTGGTCGCGCACGCGCGACGGTTCCAGGCGCAGTTGACTGACGACCTGGCGCGATTGATGGCCGACGCTGCCGGCCGGCCAGAACATGACGCCGAAGCGCGATTGGGCGCGGCCATGCTGCTGGCGTCGATGGTGGCGGCCTATGAGAAGGGATTGGCAAGCCAACTGCAGGGCGAGGACCCCCGTGAGGCCATGCTGCAGCTGATCGTGCGTGGCGCCACCGGGGTACTGGTGGCCTTGGCGGGCACCCCGTATACGGACCCCGGCGCGCGTCCATAACGCATTCGGGGGATAGGTCACGAAGTGTTGCAAATGTTAATCTTTCTCATTTGCAGACACACCCCCTCTCCCGATGCCTTTTCCAATGCCCCTGCAACGCGCCTTGTGCCTGGCACTGACCCTGCCCCTGGCAACCCTTGCCCATGCTGTCGAGCCCTCCACGGCCGCGCCAAAGGACCTGGACAAGGTCGAAGTTCGCGGACGTGCACAGACCCTGTACCGGGTGGACGATGCTGCGGTCGGCACCCGCACGGATACACCGCTGGAGCTGGTCCCACAATCGATCCAGGTCATCCCGCGTGAACTGATCGACGATCAGGCCGCGCGTCAGGTGACCGACCTCTATCGCAGCATCAGCGGCATCAGCTACTTCAGCTATGCCGGGGTGACCCTGCGCGGCTTCCGCCAGGAGAACGTGCTGTATGACGGCCTGCGCGGCGACCCGTATGCAGGTTTCTCGGTCCCGCAGTTGTTCAACATCGAGCGCGTGGAAGTGCTGAAGGGACCGGCAGGTGCGCTGTATGGCGGTGGTGATGCAGGCGGCGTCATCAACTATGTAACCCGCAAACCGAAAGCCAGTGCCGGACGCAACATCGAGATCCAGCTGGGCGACAAGAACTTTCGTGCCGGATCGATCGAGGGTACCGGGCCGTTGAATGCCTCCGGCAACGTGCGCTATCGCGCCGGGCTGTATGCCGACAATGAAAAGGGCGTGCGCTGGAACACCGACAGCGAAAGCGTGATCGGCGACGCCTCGCTGGCCTTCGACATCGGCCAGACCGGCGAGCTGGTGCTGCAGTTCACCGACATCACCCAGAACCTCGGCGGCAACCGCCTGCGCGGCGTGCCGGTGAATGATGCGGGCACCTTCCTGACCGACCGCCGCTGGAACCACAACGAGGCCAGCGACTTCCTCGACATGCGCGCCAAAGTGGCGCTGGCGCAGTACCGCTTCGCACCACGTGACAATCTGGATGTGGACTTCGCCGCTCGCTGGTTCAGCAACAACGAGCACCAGATGTACCACGAGCCGATGGGCCTGATCGATCGTGACCGCGATGGCGTGGCCGAGTGGATGACCCGCCAGCTGCGCAACCAGATCCGCGACAACGAAGCATTCACTGCCAACGGCAATGCAGTCTGGCGGGTGACCACCGGCGCGGTTGAGCACAAGGTGTTGTTCGGTGCCGATGTGTACCAGCTGGATGCGGATTTCACTGCGCAGACCGCCAACAGCGCCGACCTTGCCCGTGGAGCGGGGCCGGTGCGCGGTATCGACCTGTTCAATCCCGTGTACGGCGCCAGTACCTGGCACGACTACAACCTGGCGGCCCTGCCCTGGCGCAGCACGTCCACCCGCAGCAAGCGCTATGGCGGCTATCTGCAGGACGAGCTGGCACTGGGCACACGCTGGCATGTGCTGGCCGGGCTGCGCTGGGATGGCTTCAAGGACGACGACCGCATTGCCGGCAGCAGTGTGGACGGCAACGACCTCAGCTGGCGGCTGGGCAGCACGTTCACCGTGCGCGAGGGCCTGAATGTCTACGCCAACGTGGCCAGTGGTTTCGTGCCGCAGAGTGCCGCCAACCAGAATCCGGCCGCTGGCGGACCGTTCGATGCCGAGCGCAGCAAGCAGTGGGAAGTGGGCATGAAGTCCCTGCTGGCCGACCGTGTGACCTTGAACATGGCCGCCTACCGGATCGACCGCAGCAATATCGTGCAGGCCACCGGCGAAGTGAACGGTGGCGTGAACCAGTTGGCCGCGCTGGGCCTGGTGCGCAGTACCGGCATGGAGCTTGACCTTCTGGCCGACCTCAGCGAGCGCTGGGTGCTGAATCTGACCTACGCCTACAACGATGCGCGGGTGAAGGATGCAGGCCCGAATGGCATCACCAACGCTTCCGGCGACCGATTCGCCAATGCGCCGCGCAACAAGCTGGGGCTGTGGACGCGCTACGACCTGCCGTCGATCAATTCGGCCATCGGCTTTGGTGCTGACCATGTAGGTGAGCGCGTCAGTCTGGACGGGCAGACGGTCAAGGCTTACACCGTGTTCGACATGAGCTGGAAGACCACATGGAAGCAGTGGCAGTTCCAGGCCAACGTCAAGAACCTGTTCGACAAGGTATATGCAGCCAGCGGTTTCATCGCGCGCAACGGGCATTTCCCGGGTGAGCCGCGGCGGGTGTACGTGCAGGCCGCTTACAGCTTCTGACGCAGGGCTGGGGGCGGTGATGATGGGGAGGTGGCAACCCACCTCCCCTGTGGGTGTCAGTGCGAGCAGGCCACCAGCATCGAGCGGGTGGCCATCTGGGTGGAAGTGAAGCCATTCTTGTTGCCCACCGCGATGGCGTTGCCGTCGTCGCCATCCTTGCTGAAGACTACATAGCCGCCTGGGCACATCTGTCCGGCCTTTTCGTAGCAGCCACTCCAGGAACTGGAGCCGCTGCAGTCGAAGGAGACGCCGCGCCGGCCATCAGGGGTAACGGTCATCTTCGCGGTGGTACAGCCACTCAACGCGGCCACGAGCAACAACGGAACGAACAACTTCATGGGTACTCCAGGGATTGGGGGGCAGCGAGTGGGCGCCAAGGCTGGAGTGCCTGGATTGCGCGAACCTTGCGCCGACAGCGTGTTTCCTGCGTCACCACAGCCGTGCGGAAGATCGGGAAGGCACGCCATGTTCACGCAATGTTCCTGTAATACGGTGCCGGCGCGTGCCGGACCGCCCTGCCACGCCCTTCCTGCCCAAGCCCTGCCGATGCACATCCTGCTGATCGAAGACGAAGCCGAACTGGCCGCCACCCTGAAATCCGCCCTGCAGCGCGAGCGCTACGTGGTGGACCTGGCCAACACGCTGGCACTGGCCCGCGAAGCGGCCCTGTGCGGTTCGCACGATCTGGTGCTGCTGGACCGCACCCTGCCCGACGGTGACGGGCTGGGATTGATTTCCCTGCTGCGTGAGCGCAACCCCGGGGTGCCGATCATCGTGCTGAGCGCGCTGGGGCAGCTACCGGACCGCATCGCCGGCCTGGATGAGGGAGCGGACGACTATCTGGCCAAGCCCTTCGCACTTGAGGAACTGTTCGCCCGCATCCGCGCTGCAGGGCGCCGGCCGAGCGGCATGCAGGTGGAACTGGTGAGCATTGGCCGGTTGGTGTTCGACCCGGCATCGGGTGAAGCCAGTGTGGGCGGGCAACGGCTTGAGCTGCCGCGCCGCGAGATCCGTGTGCTGACCGCGTTGGCCCGGCGGCTGGGGCGCACCGTGCTGCGCGAGTCGATTGAAATGGCGGTGTATGGATTCGATGACGGCATCCATTCCAACACACTCGACTCGCACGTCTCGCGCCTTCGCCGCAAGCTGGCCGATGCCGATGCAGGAGTGGAGATACACGCCATCCGCGGCGTCGGCTATCTGATGCGGGAAGCCAAGTAATGGCGCGCCGTCCCTCGCTGAAGCGCCCGTTGATCGTCAAGACGCTGATCTATCAGCTGCTGGCGTTGCTGGTGGCGTTCTTCGCGCTGCTGATGGTGCTGATACGTGCCGACAGCGGTGGCTACTACACCATCCAGACCTTCGCGCCGGTGGCGGCCGACGCGGTGCACCGCGACCGCAATGGCGACCTCTACGTGCAGAACACGCCGGAACTGGCCGAACTGCTGAAGGTGGTTCCCGGTGCATGGTTCATCGCCGAGGATGAGCACGGCCACCACGTTACGTTCGGGCCTGTGCCGCCGGCCTATGCCTCGCTGGTTGGCGCACTGGATGGCATCCCCTTTGGCGACCTGCGCGGGCGCGACCGCAGCGATGGCCTGGCCGTCGTGGTCCGCCAGCACAGCGGGCCGGCCGGCAAGCTGACCATCATGGCCCATGGCGAAACCGATACGCTGACCTGGCAGATGGCGTTGGCGGCACACATCATCACCCTGCCGATCTTCCTGCTGCTGGGCCTGGCCACCATCGTCCTGACACCGATCATCGTGAGACGAGCCTTGGCCGGGGTGGAGCGCATCGCCCAGGAAGCCCGCAACATCTCCGCCAGTCGGCGCGGTGTCCGCCTGACAGAAACCGCGGTGCCGGTGGAGATCGCTCCGTTGGTGACGGCGGTGAATGAAGCACTGGAGCGGCTGGACGAGGGGCACGAGCGGCAACGCCGCTTCATCGCCGCCGCCGCGCATGAGCTGCGCACCCCCATTGCGATTCTGAGGGTGAAGGTCGATGCGGCCGACGACGCCACCTCGCGCAACCTGGCCGTGGAAGTGGCACGGTTGGCGACGCTGGCAGAGCAGTTGCTGGATCTGCACCGCATGGACGAAGACGGGCCGAAGGAAACCATCAACCTGGCGCGGGTGGCCAAACGGGTGGCCGCCGATCTGGCGCCGCTGTTGATCCAGTCGGACAAGACCGTAGCCGTGGCGATGGAATCGCACTTCCCGGTGTTCGGCGAGATCGGCGCAGTGGAGCGGGTAATCTCCAACCTGGTGCTGAATGCTGCCGAACATGGCGGACGCCAGATCATCGTGCGCGTTCAGGGCAGCTGCCTGGAGGTCGAGGACGATGGCCCCGGCATACCGGTCGACCAGCGCGAACGGGTTTTCGAACCCTTCCAGCGGCTGCGGCCACGGCAGACAGGCGCAGGCCTGGGGTTGAACCTGGTGCGCCAGGTGATCGACCGCCACGGCGGCCACGTCACGATTCTGGATGCGCCTGGCGGTGGTGCATTGATCCGTGTTGAGTTTCCACTGCACCCGGGCGTGACCAGCGCGCCACCGCTGGAGCACTGAACACACCGCGTGCACCTGTGTAACTGGCACCTGTCCATGCGATGCCGGTAGCGAGGACAGGCAAGGTTGCGGCAATGTTCGCTGGACAGCATCGGGGTGTGGCACCTGCCGTGCCACCGCGTTCCGATCTGACAGGAAGCCTGCATGTGACCCAGGGAGTTCCGCCACCGTCCTCTTCCACGCGCACTGTGCCACCGCGGAATTCGCCGGGCCTTACCGCTGCCGCATGGAATCGCCACCCGCGCACTGGCCGCGCGCTCGGCCTGGAACATTGGCCGCATTGGCTGCGGGCGGTTCCCGAAACCGAGCGCGCAGGTGTATTGATGCGGCTGTTCGGCGCCCTGTTCCTGCTGCTGCCCGGCATTGCACTGGTCGCTTCAACGTATCGGCACGCGAGCGCAGCGGCGGCCGCTGCCGTGCTCCTGTTCGTTGCCGTGCATGCCGCGCTGCATGGGTTGGCGGCATGGCGCGCGGCAACCTCGCGCCCGATGCCACCACTGCTGCGCGCTCTGGATGATCATGCCGCTGGGATAATGATTGCCAGCGCGCTGTTGATCGCCATCGGTGCAGGAATGACGAAGCTGCCTGTTCCAACATTCTTCTGGTTGTTGGCCGGCGTGGTGAGTCAACTCTTCGCTGCGCGATTGTCAGGTCACCGGCTGCGCAACGCACTGCTGGTTCTCGGTAGCGCCCTGCAGTTCATCGCCGTAGCGTTGCTCGCCCTTCTTGCCGCACGCTGACACAGCGACAGCCCCGCAAGGTTCACGCAACCCAGCGCATCGAGACTCGACGGCCAACCCCGTCTGCCACGCCAGACGTGTGTCTCTTCTGCCACGAGGACCCGCGATGACCTGTCTCTACTGGATGCTGCGACGATGAGCGCCGCACCACGCAAGCGCCGCCGGACGCTCATGATTGCTGCCGCCCTGCTGTGCAGCGCGCTGATTCTGTTTGCATGGTTGCGGCCCGCACCACCTCCGCAACTGCAGGTTGCGCCGGTCGTTCGCGGCAGCATCGAACAGGTGGTGGAAGCCACTGGCACGCTGAAGCCCTCGCGACTGGTAAGCGTGGGCGCGCAGGTCTCCGGCCGCATCGACACCCTGCATGTGAAACTGGGCGACAAAGTGAAAGCCGGCGATCCCATCGCCGATATCGATTCGCGCACGCAGCGCAATGCATTGCTGAGCGCGCAGGCCGCACAGCGCACCGCGCGCGCCAACCGCGATGCACTGGCGACCGACCTGCGCCAGTTCGAGTTGACACTGCATCGGCAGCAGCAACTGGCTGCCGCGCAGCTGGTGGCCCGCGCCGACTTCGATGCAGCCAAGGCCAAGGTCGACGCCACCCGTGAACAGATCGCCGCGTTGGACGGTGAAGTTGCGCGTCGACAGACCGACGTCGATGTCGCGCAGACCAATCTGGAGTACACCCGCATCACCGCCCCCACCGACGGCACCGTACTGGCCGTGGTCGCGCGCCAGGGGCAGACCGTGAATGCGGTGCAGAGCGCACCGACCATCGTGATGCTGGGCAATCAGGACGTGATGACGGTGTACGCCGAGATCTCCGAGGCTGACGTCGTACACACCGCTGTTGGGCAGGAGGCGTTCTTCACCATTCTTGGTGATGCCGGTCGCCGCTACAGCAGCAGGCTTCGGGATATAGCGCCAGCACCGGAATCGATCACCAACGAAGACAGTTCCAGCCTCGCCGCACCGGCGGTGTCGGGTGGCAGCCGCACGGCCATGTACTACAACGGCCAGTTCGACGTGGGCAACGCCGATGGCCGCCTGCGCAGCTACATGACCGCGCAGGTTCGCATCGTGCTGGGCCGCGCCAACGACGTACTGACCATTCCCTCGGCCGCATTGGGTGCGCGCGCCGTCGATGGCAGCTACAGCGTGCAGGTCCGTGGTACCGACGGCCGCGCCAGCACGCGGCGCATCACCACCGGGCTGGATGACCAGATCCAGGTGGAAGTACGCGACGGGCTGAACGAAGGCGAACAGGTCGTGCTGGCGCAGGCCAACGTCGAAGCCACCAGCGCACCCGCTCAGCCCAAATGAGTACGACCATGACCGAGCCACTGCTGCGCGTTCGGGGCGTACGCCGTGAATTTGCCGCGGGCGAGCAGACACTGGTGGTACTCGACGGCATCGACCTGGATATTCACGCAGGTGAACTGGTGGCCATCGTAGGCCAATCCGGTTCGGGCAAGTCCACGCTGATGAACATCCTGGGTTGCCTGGATCGCCCTTCCGCCGGCGTCTATCAGATCGCCGGGCGCGAGACCGCGCAGATGTCGCCTGATGAACTGGCCGAACTGCGCCGCGAGCACTTCGGCTTCATCTTCCAGCGCTACCACCTGCTGACCGATCTGACTGCACTGAGCAATGTGGAGGTGCCTGCGATCTACGCCGGCATGCCCGCCGAAGCACGCCATGCACGGGCAGCCACCTTGCTGTCGCGGCTGGGTCTGGGCGAGCGCATGCAGCATCTCCCTGGCGAGCTCTCGGGCGGCCAGCAGCAACGCGTTTCGATTGCGCGTGCGCTGATGAATGGTGGCGCGGTGATCTTCGCCGACGAACCCACAGGTGCGCTGGATACGCATTCCGGCAAAGAGGTGATGAAGATACTCGGCGAGCTGCACGCCGAGGGCCATACCGTGGTGCTGGTCACGCATGACATGGCCGTGGCCGAGCATGCGCAGCGCATCATCGAAATCCGCGATGGGCGGATCGTGGATGATCGTGCAACCGGTACTGCTCTGGCAGCGGGCGTGGCGACGCCAGCCGCGCCCCAATCCGTGGGTAGCAGCGGCTGGCAGGTCTGGCGGGACCGGTTCGCTGAAGCCTTCCGCATGGCACTGCGCGCGATGAACGCCCACCGCATGCGCACCTTCCTGACCATGCTCGGAATCATCATCGGCATTGCTTCGGTCGTGGCGGTGGTAGCACTGGGCACCGGTGCACGGCAGGCCATCCTGTCCAACATCTCCTCGTTGGGTACCAACACCATCGAGATCTATCCCGGTTCCGGTTTTGGCGACCTGCACTCGGCGCGGGTGGAAACACTCACCCCCGGCGACAGCGTGGCCCTGGCCCGGCAGCCATTCGTGGACAGCGCCACCCCGGGTGTTGCCACCAGCGGCACCGCCCTGCGCGGCAGCCGCTCTGCCAGCGTGCAGGTGCAGGGCGTCAGCGAGCAGTACTTCCGCGTGCATGGCCTGAAGCTCGGCGAGGGCGCCTTCTTCGGTCCACCCGGCGTGGCCGGCTACCAGCAGGTGGTGGTGATCGACGCCAATACCCGCGCACGCTTCTTCGCCGCGATCGACAACCCGATCGGGCAGACCCTGCTGCTGGGCAATGTTCCGGTGCGCGTGGTGGGTGTGGTGAAGAAGGACGCCGGTGCGGCCGGTGATGCATCGCTGCTGCGGGTATGGCTGCCCTACACCACCGCAATGGCGCGCGTGCTGGGGCAGAGCCACGTCTCCAGCATCACCGTGCGCGTCTCGGATGCGATCAGCATGGAAGCGGCTGAGCAGGCCATCGCGCGACTGCTGACTCGCCGCCACGGCAGCACCGATTTCTACATGAGCAACAACGCGCAGATCCGTATATCCATTGAACAGACCACCGGCATCCTGACCATGATGATCAGCTCCATCGCTGCCATCGCACTGGTGGTAGGCGGAATCGGGGTCATGAACATCATGCTGGTCTCGGTGACCGAGCGAACCCGCGAGATCGGCGTGCGCATGGCGGTGGGCGCGCGACGCAGCGACATCCTGCAGCAGTTCCTGATCGAATCGGTGCTGGTCTGCCTGCTCGGTGGCGTGCTCGGCATCGGCGTGGCGCTGGCGCTGGGCGCGGTGATGGAGCTGGCCGATGCGGGCTTCAGCCTGGTGTTCTCCGTCAATTCGATTCTGGCTGCATTCGTGTGTTCCAGCCTGATCGGCGTTGGTTTCGGCTTCCTGCCGGCACGCCGTGCCGCACAGCTGGATCCTGTGGAGGCGCTGGTTCGATAGCCGCTGCAATTGCTCGCCCTGACGGCAGGTTCGCGCAATGTCTGCAGGGTGTACTACGGCTACCAACGATGTCCGCACAGGAGCTGGACGATGTTTCTGAAGACAGGAAGAACCGCGCTGATTCTGGCGGTCGCTGCGCAGCTGGTGTTGATGCCGTACGCCGGCGACGCCCATGCGCAGCGTGGCGACCGCTACAACCCGCAGTGGAACCAGGACTACCGCGATCGGGAGCGCGATGCATGGGAACGGCGCGAACGTGAGCGGAATCATGAGCGCGAACGCGAGCGCCGGCACGATGCCAAGACCGCCGGTGTCGTGGTGGGCGTGGTAGGTGCAGCGGTGGTGGCCGGCGTGATTGCCGCTGCCGCCAAACGCGAGCGCGAGACCCGCGAGCGCGCCAACTATTGCATGAACCGCTACGGCAACTACGACCGCCGCAACGACACCTATCGCGGCTCCGACGGCTACACCTATCCCTGCCGCTGATCTGCAATTTTCAAGGAGAATCCCCCATGACCAGGATCACTCTGTTGATCGCCCTGTGCACTGCCCCGTTGCTGGCCCAGGCCTCACCGACCGACCCGAAGCAGGCCTACATCGACGCCACATTCACCGCCATGGATGCCAACAACGACGGACGCGTCGAGAAGACAGAGTACGCGACATTTCAGCAGGAACGTTTCAGCAAGCAGGCCGATTCCATCGACGCCGCGTTTTCCGCGATGGACAGGAACAAAGACGGCAGGATCAGCAAGGAGGAAGCCAACGTGGTGCCGGAGATCGCGAAGTACTTCGCGGGCCTGGACACCGATGGTGATGGCTATCTGTCGCTGAAGGAAATGCAACAGGCCATGGTTGCCGCTCAGACTGCAGACGCACCAACAAAGTAAATCCAGGGCGGGGCGCTGAAGATGGATACCCATCCGGGGCTCGGTGCGGGTTGAATACACCCTCTTCCCACGTTAGCCTCCGAGGTGCCCAAGGAGGGCTATCAACGGAGTGAAGCATGAAGATTGGATTCAAGCTGTCTGTTGCTATTGCGGCTGCTGCACTGACCCTGGGAATCGGCAGTGCCTCCGCGCAGTCCCGCTGTACCCCGTGCTACACCGCCTACGAGGCCTGCCTCGCAGCGGGCAATGGCGAGAAGGTGTGCTACCCGGCTTTTGCCCGCTGCCTGCGGAACAGCGGCTGCACCATCCCGTAAGTCACGCACTGCCGTGATGTGTGCCGGCCCCCATTGCGGGGGCTGGCATTGGCTGCCAGGCGCTGCCCCTTGCTACTGAAGAGGTTCCATACGCGTGGGCGGAGTGATTTCATCCCATCCGCATCGCGTTATTTTCGCGCGCCTGCACTTCGATATCCTGCTGGTGTTGCCCGGCGGTCTGCTGCCGCTCCAGACTGGCGGCTTCCATCTGCTGCAACGACTGTGCAACCGGCGTATGCACTGCTACATCTGTGGGCATTGAAACGCGCAGGTGGGCGGGATCGTTCATCTCGCCCTGCACCACGAACACGTTCCGCCCTGCGGGAGTGTCGGCCGTCTGGGCGCTCAGCAGCACGTGATCGGCGCGTTCAAGCTGGTTGCGGCGGGCCAAGGCCATCACGCTCGCCACAAGACGCTCGCTGTTCTCATCGTGGGTACGCCCGGCGCTGGCATCGATCGCGGCAACGCCTTCGCGCACCTGCTGCATCAGTGCGTACTCCCGATGGCCTGGGCCGATGTCCGCCAGGCGGGTCGGCGCCTGTGAGGGATCCGGCACGTCGTCCGCCGCTGCGGTCAGCGGGCTGCGGGTAATGGTCCGATACGGGTCGTCCGGGTGGAACTGGGTACGTTTTTCCTGGCGTTCCAGACGAACCTCGCGCGCGTCGTTGAGTTCAGCGATACGGGCGGGATCGGTGATCTCGCGCAGCGACATGTGACCGCCGCCCGCATTGACGCTTGCCCATTTTCTGTCCGCTTCGAAGTACATCGCGTAATAGCTGTTGCCACCGATGATGTTCGGATCGACCGCCGAGCGCCCTTCCAGGGCCTGGGTGGCTTCCAGCACACTCAACCGGGTCAGGTACTGGCCGCCCTTCGTCCATCCCATCTGGCTGATGGCATCGACGCTGGTGTTGCCTACGCGGGGGCCTCCGGCGTAGTCGTTGTTGAGCATGTTGGTCCAGATCTGTTCCAGCTTCTCGGGGCCGCTCTTCTGCTCCGCCGCCTGCAGCAGCACGCGCGGCGTCCAGCAGTTGGGATCGAGCTCATGCCGTTCAAATGCCCGGTCGTGGGCCAGCATCACATCCTTGCCGGGAAGATTCAGTGCCAGGTCTGGGCGGCGTTCGTTCATCCACTGCCGCCGCAGTTCAAGATCTCTTTCGAGCAGGGTCTGCCCGAAGGACTCCCATTGCCGCTCGGTCAACTGTGCATTCGAGAAACGGGATCCCTCTTCCTGCTGGGTCTTCGCGTAGCTCTGTGCATAGCTGTTCGCTACGCGCCCCGGCAGGCTGTCATTGCGTACAACACCCAGCGCCAGTGTCCCGTACCCATCGGCGCCCGGCAGCTGCGACAGGTAGTTCCAGTAAAGCTCGCGGTTGCCATCTCTGGCATAGCTGCCAAGGATTCTGAGATCGTGTTCGGTCAATCCACTCATGCCTTACCCCTTCTCTTCCCTGAACCACCGATCACTTGGACCGGGTGCGCGCGATGACATCCCTGACGGCCTCTTCCATACGCTTCCAGTCCTTCAGAAACGCTCTCTTGTAGTCCAGGCTGATGGACAGCCTGTTGTCGATGTCCACGAAATAGTGAACGCAGCCCGCTGCCACTTCTCCCGGCTCGCTGATCACCTCGCCCCCCTCCAACCGCACGCCATCGCGTCGGAATTCCTCGCCGTCACATTTGATGAACGATCTGATCCGGCCATCGCCCTGGCGTGCGATGTACCAGTCTCTCTCATAGGCCGGATTGCGGACAGGCGGCTTCCCGTACCGCGCCTCATGCTTCTTCGCGTACAACACCATCTTCGCTTCATCGATTGCATAGGGCGTCAGACCCAAGGTCTCCGGCTGTGCAACGCGTTGATCGAGACGGTCCCTGGGATCCTCCCTTTCCACAGAGCCCTCCTCCGTGATGGCTTCATTTGACGACAGCCTTGAGAGCAGTGTTTCGACGGGAACCCGATCAACGTAGTTGATCCGAATGGGAATCTCCTTCCGGAAATCATTCGTACGTGGGTTCGCCCGGGCGCCCGGCGGCGTCGGCTTCATGTCCGGCCATTCGATGACCAGGGTCACACCTTCTCCGGGCCACGGTGCGATCTGGCTGTCCAGATAATTGGCCGGAATGCGGAAGGTATTCGGCCCGAGCTTCACGTCCACGGGCGCATCGGTATAGGTGTGGCCGTTGATCGTGCGGCCGGTCTGGGTTGCGCCGGACATGGCGGGATTCCTTTCGTGTTCGTTGGACGGTGGCCGCGCACATGCGCCGGCACTCACTGCAACGGCAAGTGCAAGCGTCAGACACCGGCTGGGAGACATCACGTGCATGGGCATTCCATTGCAGGGTTCCAGCGCCACTATAGGGAACCGGGTGTCAACGGAACAGGAACCGCATCGCCGCCCTTCACGAAGCGAGGCAGCGCTCCACATGCGCTGCCTGCAGCAATACCACTACCGCGATTGCTATGGCCTCCGAAACGCTGCGGGGTGCGCGGGCCATGTCGACCACACTCGGCGCTACGCTTCAGACCTCAGCTGTCGCTGTCCGTGCTTCTATGGCCACGATAGGTTTCGCCCCACTCGCGCATGGCCAGCAGCACCGGCACCAGCGTGCGCCCGAATTCGGACAGCTCGTACTCGACCTTCGGTGGCACCTCTGCATAGACATGGCGGATCACCACCCCATCAGCTTCCAGCTCCCGCAGCTGGCTGGTCAGCATGGACTGGGTGGCATTGGGCACCCGCCGCGTCAGCTCCATGAAGCGACGCTTGCCGGTCATCAGGTGAAAGAGGATGACAGGCTTCCACACGCCCCCCATGACCGACAGCGTGACCTCCACGGCCCAACCGCTCTTGCCATCCCAACGCTTGCTACGCATGCATACTCCGGAAAACCATAGTACCTACGGAAAATCATCGTTCTTGTTGCAATAGCAGTGCGAGCCTAGCATGGCCCCATTCCTTGAATGTGAGCCCCTCCATGACGTTCAAAGCACTGCTCGCCCGCAAGACGAACAACCAGGTTTCGACCGATCTGGTCGATTTTGATGAGGCCGATCTGATGGACGGCGACGTCCTGGTGCAGGTCGAGTACTCCACGCTCAACTACAAGGATGCGCTTGCCCTCACCGGCAAGAGCCCGGTCATCCGGACTTTCCCGCTCATTCCCGGCATCGATCTGGCAGGCGTGGTGCTGGAATCCAGCAGGGCCGACGTCAAGCCAGGCGACCGCGTTGTGCTCAATGGCTGGGGCCTGAGCATGAGTCACCACGGCGGCCTGGCACAGCGCGCCCGCGTGCGCGGCGAATGGCTCAACCGGATTCCCGACAACCTGAGCACCCGCGACGCAATGGCCATCGGCACCGCGGGCTATACCGCCATGCTGTGCGTGCTGGCCCTGGAACATGCCGGCGTGACGCCCGACAAGGGCGATGTGCTGGTGACCGGCGCCAACGGCGGTGTCGGCTCGATTGCGGTGGCGATCCTTTCAAAGCTGGGCTATCGCGTGGTGGCCGCCACCGGGCGCCCGGAGCATGCTGAGTATCTGCACAACCTGGGTGCGAGCGAAATCATCGACCGCGCGCAGCTTTCGGAACCACGCGACCGGCCGGTGAGCGCCGAACGCTGGGCCGGCGTGGTGGATGTGGCCGGCGGCCCTACCCTCGTCAACGCCATCGCCGAGACCAAGTACCGCGGTGCCGTGGCCGCGTGCGGCCTGGCGCAGAGCGACGCGCTGCACGGCTCGGTGCTGCCTTTCATCCTGCGCAACGTGACCCTTGCGGGCGTGGATTCGGTGAACGCGCCGCAGGACGTCCGCCAGCGCGCGTGGGATCGCCTCGCTACCGACCTGGACCCGCAGAAGCTTGAAAGCACGGTGCAGCTGATTGGGCTTGCCGACGTGCTTGAGGTTTACGAGCAGATCATTCCGGGCAAGGTGCGTGGGCGGATAGTGGTGGATGTGAATGCCTGAGGAAGCCTCCCCAGCGGATTCCATCCGGCAACGAATGGTGAACACGCCGTGAAACCATGCGTGCGGCAGTGGCCGTTTGCCACTGCTGCTCGCATACGCTCAGGTTTCCGCCGACTGTGGACACCGCCATGTCAATGACTGCACTCGCACTTGCGACCGCTCTTTCCGGCCTGCCCGACATTGCCTGGGAGCGCGAGCGCGGCGAAGACGCACATCAGCTGATGCTCTGCCAGATCCATCGCGATGAGCTGATGCAGGATGACGCGAAGAGCGATGCCTACCAACGCGCCAAGGCTGTCTGCGATCTCCTGGCGCGTGAGTACAGGAACAAATGGGATTTCGATGCGCAGGAGGCATTGGCGGCATCGGCAGTGGATCTGGATGAGCTGATCCGGCGGGGAGACCTGGTTGAGGTGCCTCCAACAAGGCAGGACCGCGTCTACGAGTGATTCCGTGCCGGCAGGTGCTGGCACCTGGAGCTGCCGCAGGGCAACCAGGTCCAGTGCCGATCGGCGAGGCTAGCGGATGCGACTCCGCGCCAGTGCCAGGCGCCTGATCTCGTCTGGCAGAAACACGACGCCGTCCTCCATTTCGATGCGCATCTGCGAGGCATCACCTTCGTGCCCCTGCATTGCAGCGGCCACCAGAATCTTCAGTGCATCCGTGCGGATATCGTAGCCGCCGACGGTGTGCTTCAAGGTACCCACACTGTTCCAGTCGATTTCCATGATCGGCGTCCACATCCACAGGCTTCATGCTGGCAACGGCCTTCGCCCACGTCAATGAAACCGGTCGCACGGCCGACCATGAAGCGAAAGGCCACGCGCGTGGTCAAGGCCCTTTATCATGGAGGGGTAAGGGCTCTGCAAGCCCAGTTGACGTACGCAAGGCAGTATCTGGATGTCTATGGAATGGCGCCCCTCGGGCTGGGGCCTACGTGTGACCCGCTCGCCGAACTGGTGGCTGCGACTTGACGGCGAACATGTTGAGCTTTTGATTGAAGGTCGCCAGTACCGGCAACACGTGGCTGACGACGAGCGCGTGCAGGTCATCCCTGGACTCTTCTGGGCCAAGGTCGTCCTGCAGACCCAGGGCGACGGCGTCCTGACCGTGGATGGACTGTCCAACAGCCAGGCTTCCCGGCTTGCGGCAGCGCTGCAGCAGCTGCGCTTTACGGGTACCACGCGCGGGCGCAAGGCACTGTTCGACACGATTCTGGAGCAGATCCAGTCGTGGCTGGCCGAAGCAGATGCCCTCATCGACCGGGGCAGCACCGGCCGCCGCTGGATCACGCACGAACAACAGCAGGCACTGCTGGCCGGTCGCCCCGCCCTGCCGCTCCCGCCGCGCGAGCTGGAACAATTGTTCCTGGATGAGGATGTGCACGAGGACCTGCATTCGCCCAGCCACCGTGCAGCACTGGACGCCCTGCACGACTGGCAGCTGGACTGGCCCGCGGCGTGGGCCGACGCCAACGCAACCATGACAGCGCGCGAACGGGTACTGGCCAAGGACTTCCTGGACCGGGTCGAGAGCAAGCCGCTGACCGACGAGCAGGCCCGCGCGGTCATATGCTTCGACAATCGCGTGCAGGTCGTGGCCGCAGCCGGCTCTGGCAAGACCTCCACCATGGTCGCCAAGGCCGCTTATGCCATCGATCGCGGCTTTGTCGAACCCGAACGGATCGTGATGCTCGCCTTCAACAAGGACGCCGCCAGGGAGCTTGAAGAGCGCGCGGAGCGATGCTTCGACCGGCTCGGCATGGGCGACACCCTGGTTGAAGCCCGGACCTTCCACGCCCTCGGCCTGGCCATCGTCGCCAAGGCCACCGGACGCAAGCCCGACATCCCCGAATGGACCACTGACGCCACGCTGGGCTTCAACAAGCTGGCCGAACTGGTGGACGACCTGAAGGACCGCTCGACCCACTTCCGCACCCAGTGGGATATGTTCCGCCTGGTGTTCGGGCGTGACCTGCCGCCATTCGGCGCGGAAATGGAGGCCGACGGCTACGACCGCGATGGCACGCCCTACATCCGTACCCTGCAGGGGGAACGGGTGAAGAGCCTGGAAGAGTGCGTGATCGCCGACTGGCTCTTCTACAACGGCGTGACGTACGACTACGAGCGACGCTACGAATTTGATACCGCGACAGACACCCATCGCCAGTATCGCCCGGACTTCTACTATCCGGACGCCGGGCTGTATCACGAGCACTTTGCGCTGGATGCTGATGGTCAGCCGCCGAAGCACATTGCAAACTACAGCGAACGGATGCACTGGAAGCGCCAGCAGCATGTGGCACGCGGCACGGCCCTTGTCGAGACGACATCCTTTGGCCTGCGCAACGGGCATGCCCTGCGGGATCTCGCAGAGAAGCTTGGCGAGTGTGACATCGAGCTCGACCCGAACCCGGACCGCGAGCTGCCCGATCAGGGCGCCAAACCGATGCCCGATGCGGACCTGATCGGCTTGATGCGCACCTTCATTGCTCACGCCAAGAGCAACTGCCTGACGCTGGACGATATGGCCGCACGCCTGCGGCAGATGCCCGAGGATCAGTTCAAGGAGCGACACCGTCGCTTCCTGGAAATCGCAGGGCCGGTTTTCCAGGCCTGGGACAACGCGCTGGCTGACGAGCGCGGCATCGACTTCGAGGACATGCTCAACATGGCGGCCGGGCTGCTGGAACAGGGCCGCTACGAATCGCCTTACGAGCTGGTGATGGCCGATGAATTCCAGGACGCTTCGCGCGCCCGCGCACGCCTCTGCCGTGCGCTGGTCAGCCAACCGGGTCGCCATCTGTTTGCGGTGGGCGATGACTGGCAATCGATCAACCGCTTCGCCGGGGCCGACGTTTCGGTGATGACCGGATTCCGCGAGTGGATGGACCATGGCCAGGTGCTGAAACTGGAACAGACGTTCCGCTGCCCACAGGCGCTCTGCGATGTGTCCAGCCGCTTCATCAGCCGCAACCCCGCGCAGATCGCCAAAGCAGTTCGCTCAGCTGCAACGGCCATCGGCCCGGTGCTGCAGGCGTTCCAGATGAATCGGCGTGAGGAGGTGCAGGATGGCGTTCGCCAGTACCTCGCCAAGCTGCATCAGCAGTTGTTGTCCGGGGCGGTGCCGCAAGGGCGCAACGGACGCGTGACGGTCTTCATCCTGGGGCGCTACCGCGCCGATCGCAGCGCGATGCCTTCGGATTGGAAGACAGCCTTCGGCAGCACGATGGAGGTCGAATTCCTGACCGCACATCGATCGAAGGGGCGCGAAGCGGACTACGTGATCCTGCCGGGCATGATCAACCGCAGCTTCCCGAGCCTGCGCGCGGATGACCCGGTGCTTTCCCTGGCAATGCCGGATGGGGATACCTACCCACTGAGCGAAGAACGGCGGTTGTTCTATGTCGCGCTGACGCGGGCGCGACGGTCGGTGGCCATGTTCACCCTGCAGGGGAAGCGCTCGCCGTTCCTGGATGAGCTGGTGAAGGACGGGGCAGTGGAAGTGACCGCGATTTCAGGTGCGGCCATCCACGAAGAGCGCTGCCCGGTGTGCAAGGTGGGCGTGTTCGTGGACCGGAATGGGCCGCATGGGGCTTTCCGGTCGTGCTCGAGTTATCCGTTGTGCCATAACAAGCCGAAGGGTTGGCGACGCGGGTAAGTGCATTCTTCTGCGCACTCAGCGCGGCGATGTTCGACCTGGCCAAACTTTCATCAAGAACTATGCCCGGGGCTTGGTCCCGCCAGGGGATCAGCCATCCACGCTGCAGCTGGACCTCGTCAACTTTCGATGAATGACCCTATGGAACAGTGGCATCTCGCGACACTGCTGGCGTTGTTCCTGCACCGGATCGAGGTGACGGGTGGCGTCATGCCGCCCCTTCTCGGCCGGCCGACTCGGCTAGGGCGTCAACGCCTCAATCCACTGCTGCCTGCTGCCTCGACATGTCCAGTATGTTCACATTCTGGTCGACGAGCCGGGCTTCAAAGGCGTCGCTGCCGAATTTTTGGATAAACAAGCGCTCCTCCTCGTAGATCGAGATGCATTGAAGCCAGTTGACCTGCAGCGGCGGAATATCAAGCTGCGGAGAATGATCTTCATTCCAGAAGAATGGTACAGCCAGATAAACGTGAGGCATCCTTGGATTTTGAATGTAATCACGAAATATGTTCTCCACAACGCACCCCGGAAGTACAGATCCCTTAGTCTTTTTGATGTGGAGCGCGACTGACGCAACGGCATTCACCCAGTAGCCCTCAGAGGCGAGCGCTGCGGCACATAGCTCAACTCTCGTGAAGAGCTCATCACCAGAACCTGTAATCAACGCAACCTCGGACAAACCGATCGTTCCGATCGATACAATCTCCGGGTCGACGGGGTCCAGGCAGGTCAGCATGTCGATTGACGCAGCCCCCGTCTCATCCAGGTATTCCCGGACCTCTGGCTTGCCACCAAATATTTTCTGTTCGTACTTAGCTACCAATCTGCATTGAGCACTTGGGATAGACATGTCTCACTCCGAACATCAGTCGATTGTACTTTTCCGTTCTCCTAGCCTCACGACAACGCGCTAGTCCTGTAGAGGCTGGAGTGGGGGTCAGACCTTCTATGTAGCCCGCCTCACACTGAGTAGCGCAGAGGCGAGGTCAATTCATAGCCCGACGGCATCGCACAAATCTAGGCCGAGGTTGGCGCCCCTATAGACACGCAAGAGGTGCGGCAGTCTAGCGAAGGGAGATGGCGAGTCAATGCAACTATGCAGAATTTGATGAAAGGTAGCGACGCAATTGACACCCCGCTTCCATCTTTAACCCGTGAGGCCGTGCCACTGGGCTGCGTTGGCTGTAACCAACTTTTGAACGTAAGAGTGCGCGAGGTACAGGGCTCCAGCGGACAAGGGGTCGATAGCGTCATGCTTGCGCTTTGATAGCTGAGGGCAGCCTTGCGCGGCGCATCGGCCGCTTGCCAACTACAGCGAAGGGTCGCCAAGCAGGATCAGAAGGTTGCAGCTCTTTTAGAACCGTCCGTGATATCGGGGTAGAACCCCAGAGCGCCCAGCGCTCGCCGGTCTGGACCCAGCCAGACGGGATCGGCGCGGTGCGGAAGCCTTGGTAGGTGGCGGAGATCATGGCCGGAAGGATACGACCGGCCGTCTCAACCACTGCGATCCAACCAATTGCCATTCTTAACCGCTCAGACTCCCCTACGGACTGCCTCTTGCACTTCGGCGTAGGGCTTCACCTACAGCCGTGTTGGCGGTTTTCCGATTGTATCCCCGTCTTACTGTTGCGACCTTGCGCGAGCAGTGCAGCACTACCCTACTCATGGAGAGATGGAAGTGAACTCAGTGCAAAACGATTGCAGGACTGGCCGCTCCACCCCGCGTCGCCTGATGTTGGGCATGTCACTCGCATTGCTATCGGTAGGCTTCGCCCAGAGCGCGTTCGCCGGTCAGTGGGTCCCAACGGGCCGCCTGCTATGGGTGGATTCGGAAACTATCCAGCCTTATCCAGTGGCGTATACCAACTTTTGCCAGGGCGGCGTGGACGGGCCGAGCGGAGTTTATTTGTACGGCGACTGGGGTTCGGAAGGGCTTGGCTCGTGCCCGACAGACGCATACACCGGTTTTGACAACATGAAGTACGGTGGCGGCACCTGTAGGCCAGATCCTCAGGGCGTTGGCGGCGGCTATTCCTGCCAGGAGTATCACCACGTTTTCGCAGGCCAGAAGTACCAGGGTCCGATACCGGCGACCTGTAGTACACCGGGACTTTACGGGGTCACCAACTACTACCGTGCAGAGCTTGTGTACTTCGGCTCTGGCGATAATCCCAACGACTATTACGACAGGTTCTTCGAAAGCTCTACGGAGTACGTTTGCCAGTAGTCGGCGTCCAAACACCAAGCTCTCAGGCGACGTGACGTAAGAGCTATTGATCCCCATCTGACTACTACAAGCAGGATCGTCCCCGCGCGAGCGGGGACACTACTTCATATCGCCCCAAGGTCTTTCACCACCGCCTGGCCCTGCTGCAAGAAGCCGATCAGCAGACTCCCGCCGGCGACCTGCCGGCCCATCTGCTCGTTGAGGAAGCTCGCCTGGAGCCGTCCCGCTGTCATCAAGTCGACCTGCAGCATGCTCGGCGCCACGCCCTTGAGAGGGTCACCGGGTGACGCGAACTGGCCACCGATCGGCTGCACTGCCGTAGCCTGCCGGCTGTCGCTCTTGGCATAAACCGTGGCCATCATCCTGCTGCTTCTGGGCGACCAACCGCCCAGGACAATCTCCGTCCCCAGCTGTTCGATAGGCAGGTCAGCCTCCGCGGCCGCCTTCTCATAGTTCAACCACAGTTGGTCCATTACAGGCCCCATCTCCGCCGAAAGCTGCTCAATGGAGAAGTCGGCCCGGAAGCTCGCCTGCAGAGCCAGCTCGTAGATCTTCAGGAAGAACTGGGCTCCACCTCTGGTAGCGAGTGCACGTTGTGCTGCGGTATCAGGAGGACCTTCGCACCAGCAGAATGAGCGCCTGTCAGCGCATCCTCCGCGAGCGTATCCACTGCAACGACAAGCTGGTCAAGGCTGATCAGTACGTTGAGGATGCTCATAGGGCACGTCCATTGACCAGCCGTGACTATGGCCGGAGCCCTAACCCACTGTCCACTGCAGTTGAGCCGGCGCGGCGCTGCTCACGCGCCCCCGGGTTGAGCTGCCTGCGGCCCCGGATCCGGCAAGGTCAGAATGCCCTCAACGCGCGACCGGCACCATCGGGCAACCTCTCCCTGTCGGGTCGTCCCTACATGCCTCCCGAGGCCACGACCGGTCGGGCCACTCTCCGGACATCTGCGGTGCCGCTGCGGCGCTGCCTTGCCGCTCCAGGCGGAGTGACAGGCTCTGGCAGCAACCATGTTTCCTCATCAAAAAATGAACGCTTGATTAACATCACATAGGTGCGCGCTGGGGGGAGCGCCTTCCGAGTCCGTTCTTCTTCAACTAAGAAATCGCAATCGCTCATCCAACGAATGGCTGCGTCAAGAGGTGATCCGCTTCGATACCTTCGAGTTGGGAGCAGCAGCACGAAGCTAGCGGACAGAGCCTGCTTATCGTCAGTAAAAAGAAAACTAATTTCACTGAAAATACCAAAAATTTCACAAAGAAAAACATCTAAATGAAGAGATCGGGAATATTGCTTTCCATTTCATTGGTCGCTTTGACCGCATCCATTTCCGCTGCGATCTATTTTTTCATGCCTCACTCAACGAGTGACGCGGGCACCGTAGATGACCCTATAAAGACCACTCCGGCATCGATTGATGCCGACCATCACGATGTCAAAAGTCAAGCGCAACTCAAAGGTTACGAGGATCGCAAAAATAGAGTTTATCTGGAGGGCAATGCATTTCTCTTGAAGATGGAAATTCCGGAGATGGAGGAGGAGGCGACAGCTTATGTAGATGACCGATTGGCGCGATCTAAGCGAGGAGAGGGGCAGGCTAGCTACGAAATTTTTACGCGAATTTCGAGTTGTCGTCGGGCACTGGATCCTGGCGATAGCGAGGAGTACAAG
The DNA here is from genome assembly GCF_056486185.1 of Stenotrophomonas sp. 28608_Sma. Taxonomy (NCBI): domain Bacteria; kingdom Pseudomonadati; phylum Pseudomonadota; class Gammaproteobacteria; order Lysobacterales; family Lysobacteraceae; genus Stenotrophomonas; species Stenotrophomonas sp. 28608_Sma. The sequence continues at coordinate 3,046,614 of NZ_CM151308.1, forward strand.
GCGTATGCGTCGGTAGGGCTGGGGGGGCAGTTTTCTGAGAGAGTCGAGAGGGAAATTGAGTTGTGCAAAGGGCTTAACTCTCGAGATGACATTACCTCTGAGAACTGGCTTGCTCTCGCTGCGGAGCAGGGCTCAATCGAAGCTCGTTTGATGTATGCACGCAACCCCCGTGAGGTGGTGGGGGATCTATCAAACGCACTAAAAAATCCCGAGGAAATTATTAACTACCGCATCAATGCGGTTAGATATCTTCAGGAATCTGTTTCGACTGGAAGCGTAGACTCCATGGAGGCCCTGGCAAACATATACGATCGTGGAATTCTTGCGGAAAAATCACCCGAGCAGAGTCTTGCATATTGGCTGGCCTACGATAGATTGAATCGAAACGAGCTATCGGCAACGGCAATTAATAGAATTTCTGTAGACCTTTCGCCGGATCAGTCGCAGGCCGCTAGGGAGATGGCGGGTAAAATTTTAAATTCATGCTGCAAATAATCTTTTAATTCTATCAACAGGGGTGTAATTCATGAATTTTGTTCGGAGCAAGAAATTTCTTGTCGTCCTGATTGCTTTGATAGGACTTTCCACAATTCCGTTGCTGTACTCCCTCACTATACTTGGCCCTTCAATTGCGGTTTTCGGCCCGGTCAATTGTGATGCTTGCAAAGGTCAGAGGCCTGAGCCAGACGTTGCTACTAAGGCGTTTCTGCTGAAGTACATGCAGATCACCAATCGCGAGCGTAAAGGCACACATCTGGAGCCGATACAGACAGGAGCGAAGGTCATCGTATGCAACGGTTCGCATTGCACGACGTATCAAATGACCGACAGTAACGACTGGAATGGCACGACCCAAGAGGCCATTACTCAATCCCCGCGCTCCGGTGTCGGCTCTGGGAGCGGTCAAGGCAGCGGTCAAGGAGTGGGCAGAGGTGGCGGCGCAGACGTAGGCGGCGGCAGCTACGGCGGCGGTGGAAGAACCGGCACCGTAACGGTCGGACCAGGTGGACCGATTCCGAAGCTGCCTAAGGGATCACAAGAGATTTAACGACATGGAGCCATGAGGCGGCCTTCCTAGGCCGCCTCGCTCATTCGGTGTGTGGCTGCAGGCTGGCCAGATCGATGAGTGGATGGCGGCCGGCCCGGACGACGCCATGGCGATGCTGCTGGCCAGCGAGACGCCGGCGATGGAGGCCTACCGGGTCAGTCGCGCGGTGAACACGCCGCGGAACAACCGCGAGGATCTCTTGGGGGCAGTCGCGTAGCGACTGCCCCTCTTCTAACGCAGGACTAATCCGGATGGATCAGAGCCAGATGTAACCCAATACCTGATCGAGCAGCGGATACTTGACGTTCTCGCAATTGAAGTCCGTTGTATCGAAAAGGTCGGCCCAGTTGTTAGGCTTTAGTCCGCCGCGGTGGCAGCGATAGAGCGGTACAGTTCCAGGCAGCTGTGTGCCTGCAATGTACCCAGTGATGGGCATGCCATTTGTCGTCTGCATATGCCCTTCGCAGTTCGGATCGCGCGAAGAGAAGCTATCCAACCAGTTGTTCTGCAAACAGGCATAAATGGTGACGCTGCCTTCGAAGGGGTAGTACGAGACGAAGCCTAGAACACCCTGCCGTGTGCCTGGATGCTTCGAACCGGCGTGAGTAATGGGCCGGGCCGAGAACGTGTCTTCCCTGTTCTTCCAGCGCTCCAGCTCCACCAATAGAACACCTGCCGGAAGATCAGCCGTTTGAGCATTCGCCTCGGCTAGGACACTTGGCGTAGCTCCCACGTAGTCGACTTCCTGCGCGGAAGCGTTCCAAGCGAGCGAGCCAGCAAGGATGGCCGACATCAAAATCGTCTTCTTCACATCTACTCCTTAGAGAATGGACGTACAGATTTCCAGCGGGCGTCTTGCCCGCACGTCGATTCTAGAGCAGGAAAATTTGTGCCACCGAGACATATATCGTATTTGGCGTGCAACACGGTCAAGTTCGAATGGTCACTCGCCAATGCCTCCTGGCGCTCTACCCGAACCCCAGAGGCACCTCAGTCAGGTCAACAATGAAGATCGTGGCGTTCTGCGGCCCCATCGTCACGCCGCCCACCGGGAACGTGTTGGTGATCAGGGTCTGCTGAACCGTCTGCAGCCGCGAAATGAAGATTCGGTTATCGCTCGTCATGTGGAAGTAGTCGGCCGTCATCGTGCAGCGATCCTGCGATTGCGCGAAGTAGTAGAAGCGCGGCGAGGGGATGGCGATGCCAATCCTTGCGCCCGGGAAGAACTGGCCGACCTCGATCGGAGGACCTGAAACCGCCGGCAGCGCCACCACCTGGAGGACCCGCAGCCCCTTCGCCACGTTCGCGGTGAACGGGATGCCCTTCGCCGTCGGCTTGCCGAACTTCACGATGCCCACCGGGCTGTCGTGGCGGTGCTGCCACAGCAGTGGCAGCTCGGCGGCGAACTTGGTGCCCAGCGGTTCGACGATATCGCCATAGCGATCCGGCTCCGGCGTGGTGGCCAGGCCGGTGATGACCTGCTGGTCGTCGTCGTAGTTCTTCACCTCCAGCAAGCTGTAGGCGCGGTTCACATAGTTCATCAGGATCCACCCAGAGTCATGAGGACGAGTTTCTTGTTGATCTTCTCTTCCGCCACCGGGATGCTGATGCCAATGGCCATCAGCAGCGCGGTGATGTCGTCGATCTTGTCGGCGGACCGGCGCTTGTCCGGCGCCATGTTCAAGTTCACGTCTTTGCGAGCAACCAGGTTGGCCGCGCACCAGGCCAGCACAGGGTCGCCGTCGTGCACCAGCCGCTTGCCGATGTAGGCGCGCTCCAGCTCCACCATTGCTGGGTGGTAGGACTTCGTGCCTTGGATGAACTCAACCAGCGGAACCTCTGCCGCCACCAGCCGGCTGACCATCTCGGTCGCGTTCCAGCGGTCGAACGCCAGGGACTGCAGGTTGAATCGCTCGTGGACATCCAGAATGGCCTGCTCAATCACCGCGTAGTCGGTGACCTCGCCCTCGGTTTGCTCCAGCAGCCCAGCCGCTACCCAGCCCGCATACGGGACAGTGCCGCGCTCGGTGCGCTGCGCCACTGCCGATTCCGGCACCCAGCGGCGTCCCCAGGTGATGATCTTGTCGTCCAATCGCCAGACCAGCCGCAGCGATGCAAGGTCGCGCGTGCTGGCCAGGTCAAGCCCACCCCAGCAGGGAACGTCCTTCAGCGCATCCAAGTCGACCACGCCATGGCAGGCATTCCACTTTGGCAGCAGGATGAAGCCGTTTGCCGCTGCAACAGGTCGGTTCAGCCGCTTGATCTGGAACTCGGCGAGCTTCGAAGGCATTGCCTTCGCCTCGATCGACTCCTTCCTGATTGCCGCCAACAGGTGGGGGTTCACGTCCATCAACGGGTTGGCCTTATGCCAGGCCTTCTCGTCGAAGTCGCCGTCGTCCTTGTCCACCGCGAAGAAGATCGCCAGGAAGTGGTCGGCGGCGTCGCCGAATACCCCCTCCAACAGCTGCGTGGCGAACTGCCGAATCTCTGACCATGGACCAGGATTCGCGTACCCCTCGGTGGTCGTGAACAACCACAGAGGATTCTGGGCCTTGCTGCAGCTGCCGAACCCGCACAGCGGCAAGGCCGCCGCCAGGATCACAGCAACGGAATGGCGTCGCATAGGTTCTGCTCCAACTGCTGCCGGCATCTCGGCTGGTTCTTGGCCGCCTGCAGGGCCTGCTCGGCCTGGGTGGCGTGGCGCTGGCTCTGGGCTGCTGCCGCTTCGGCCTGACGGGCGGCCTCCTTGGCTGCCTGCTGCTGGCGGACCGCGTCATCGATCGACGCCTGGGTCTGCCGGTTCACTTCCTGCAGCAGCTGGCCAGCGGCGGTGGCCGCACGCAGATTCTCGACCGCGTCGGCCTCTGCTGCGGCGCGCGCCTTGTCGGCCTTGGCGATGGTGGCCTGGTCCTTGGCTGCTCGGCGGTCGCTGCCGTGCTGGCAGCCCGTCACGAACAGACCACCGGCCAGCGCCAAGACCGCCAGTACCTTAAGAAGGTGGCGTATGGGCGTAGCGGGTCCAGCATTGGGCACCTACATGAATGGGTCGCCCTCCCTGGGGTACGCTGTGTGCTACCGACACAGCCCACAAGGAGGGCGACATGGAAAACGGAGAGATTCAGCTGCTGCGGGCGGAAGTTGAGAAGCTCAAGGAGGAGCTCAGGGAGAACATGGGCAGACTGATGGCGCACGAAACAACCTTTGCCGCAATTCTCAGCATGTGGGGTAAACCAGCACAGGACGTGGAAGCGGAACTGCGCCGCGCGCTTCAGGTCGTTTCTGACGACGTGACTCGGCAGGGTGCCCATCGCGCCACAATGATTGGATTCAATGCCTCAGCTGATCCATTCTTGAAGCTCATCGGCGGAGCGGCTAGCGGCGAACGCTGATGCCTTCAACTCGGCAAGATGGGGAAAGCTCCAGGTTGAATGCCGCCTCGACACCTCCCCTCCCCACGATCTTGGGTCGATCAGTCAACAGAACAAAACCGGTTCCTACGGTCCGGTCGCCATGTTTGATTGATTCTTCACAGGTCACCTGAGTGGCAGCCGCTTTGGCGGTCCGCCGCTCAGAACACCCAGCTTGGGATGGCTTCACAAGCCAGTCCCGCAGCCACAGGCGCGGATTCCATTTGTCGTTCATTCCGAACCTCCTGCTTTGATCGTGTCGCTCTCTGGATCGAACGGCGGCGGCTCCAACCCCGCCGCGCGCATCAGCCCTTCGAGCCTGTAGATATGGCGGATCAAGCGAAGCTCTCTGGCTTCCATCCGGCCGACCCGCTCGCCCAGCCTGGTCACTTCCTCGCGCATCAGCTGGATCACGTTGACCTCAGCTCCTTCCCTGGCTGTCTCAACGAACTGCTTGCGCCACCACAGCGCTACACCGCCGGCGCCGACCATCAGGCCGCCAATGGCCGTGCCAATGGCCTGCCAGTCCACGTCGACCCCGATCATGGCGCCACCGTCCCGCCGGCCTTGCGGTACACGGCCAACAGGTCGGCAAGCGCATGTTCGTGCTGGCCGTAACCAGCACCCGGCAGGCTCGCCCAGATGTTGCTGACCGCCTTGATCGCCTCCGGGATCTTGCCCGCCTGGATCAGCAGCAGCGCGCGGCGCTCCCGGATCTGCTGCAGTGCGATCAGGTCCTGGCTCAGCGGTGAGAAGTCCTTCAAGCCCAGCGACTTGCGATAGGCGTCGTAGTAGCGGCGCAGCAGCTGGTAACGACCGGCAGCGGTGGACTGGATCTTCAGCTTGGGCAGGTCTACCAGAACGCGCGGATGGTCGGCGTAGCGCTTGAACAACTGCCCGCCGACAATCACGTCATAGCCGCGGTCCTTGGTGGCCTGCTTGCCGTTGTCCGTACCTTCGGACCAGGCCAGCATGTCGAGGAAGGCCACGACGTTCACGCCGCCAGCTTGTTGGGGGGTGGTCTGTGCCATAGCGGATACTGAAATGAAAAACCCCGGCTGGGTGGCCGGGGTCGGGTCGTGCGCGATGGTAGTGAAACTACACCCTAAAGTGCGGGGGCTTCAACCCCGCACAGTTGGGATTGGCGCTTCCCAAGGGAGCGGCATAGGAACGCCGTCGAATGCACATGTGTTCAACAGTTCGTACTGTTCCTTTATTAGCCTGAACCGCGCGCCATCAACCTTGATCCGCACCAAAGTGGAATGTCCAAAAAGGCTAGGGTACTCAAAGACCAAGTAGGCATGATGGGCCACTGTTTTACGCTCACCAATGACGCCGCGCGGGACTTTCCACCACCCCATAGTCATTGGCGGAAGGAGCATTGTCCCTGCTATCTCGTCGTCTGGAACGGTTCCCCTCGACAAAGCACGTCTCGGGAAATCAGGCTGCAGGACGGCATTGTCTAGCGGGTTCTGTGATTCAGCCTCCTTGGTCCTCGGCCCCAAGCTCACATGTACAGAGTCCGTGATAATTACGAATGATCGAACTCTTACGGTCGCACTCGAACCGTTCCCAACTTGGACCAAAAACTCTGCCGACGCCTTATCGTTTCCATAAGAAATCGACACACCGTTCGTAGATAGAGCCTCCGCCAGAGCAGACTCGAGCCGATGACTTCGTATCCTGTTGAAAATCCAAACAACGGTTGCGACGACACCGGCAGCGAGCAGTGCAGCCCCCGTGTCAGACAAAAACTGCTCCACCGGCCCCTCCGAAGGAAAGAATTGGTCAAAAGTGAGTGATTCTACCCATCCGGAACAGTCGAATGCGCTTGCTCACGCAGCCGATCGATCCAATGCGCGAGCCATATGCCAAGCGGCCTCTTTCTCAGCCTCAGTGAACCGCTGCAGCATCCACTCATAGACCCCGCGCCAGCGCTCACGATAGCTGGACTCGTCACGCCCCAGCGCCGACGCGCGGCGCCTGTCACTGACCGCCCCGAGCCCTGACCCGCCGCACGCATTGCACGGCACCAGCAGATCCCCAACCATCGCCTGGCCCCTGCCCTCGCAGGCCGCGCAGTGCGGCCGCTTGGCGATCTCGCTGATCACCGCCGCCGCCAGCGTAGGCAGCGACTCCAAGGTGCTGATCGGCCAGCACTGCGCCTTCAAGGAAGCACCAATTCCAGCACCTGGTTACCGTTCACAGACAGCCCCCAGCGGGGCTAGTGCAACTCGGAGTCGTACGCCACTGCAAATCGGCGAGCGGGAAGCATCGGCAGTACAGAACAGTACGTCGATGAAACGGTAGTTGCAGTGCATCTGTCGCGACCTCCACTACAATCCTCCGATCTGTAACGAGGGACGTAGCGTGGCCGATCCGGGAATTTACTGTTTTGCTGGAGCAAAAGGGCTCTGCATGACTCAGAGTGAGTGGGCCGCGTGGACACAGGCCGCCCTCACCTGCATCACGTTCACTGTCGCGCTTATAACGCAGCATCAAACTGACAGGCGCTCGGCTCGGCAGAAGCGTAAATCGGATGCCGCCTTGATGGCTGAGAGGATTAGAGCAGCTGATGAGCGCAGAGCACAGGCTGAGAACCTGCTTGCTAAAGAGCGTGCAGAGTCGCTTCTTATAGCCAGAGCAACAGCAATTTATATACGTCCTGAGCTCGGAAACTTCGCAGCGGTACTGGAGTCGATCATCGAGCACGGACCGCCAGACTCGCCGGCTGAGCATTTCAACCTCGCGCTTCCCAATCTTGCCATCCGCCATCGCTCGCTTGAAGCGCTGAAAATACCGGAGGCAACTGATGCGCTGTTGAACGTTACCAACGCGGCGCACGCGTTGCATAACTATCTGGATGCCTGCAAAGATGCTGAGGTTCTCGGCCCCAATGAACATAAATTCATTAGTGATCTTGCCAAACAATCCCTGCCGCAAGTTGAAGCGGCCCTCACTGCAGTGAAAGCGATCGCGGAAGGTCGAGTGGCTCCTCAAAACTGATGATCTCTTCATGCTGCCTGCTCCCAAATGATGTTCTTCATGCTGGTGCCCTCAGCTCGTTGATGTAGGTCTGGTTTGCAATCAGCTCGTCGTCGGAGCCGTACGTCTCGTGGAAGGTCCGCGAGCCGTCCAGCAAGCTCGGGCCGTAGATCTGGCGCATCGTCGCGAAGGTGTTCCCCTCCATGGGATGCCGCATGTGGTGCCACTTGCAGAGGGCGTAGCCGAACATGTGGCCGCGCCGCAGGTTCCCGCTCTTGGCGTGGTTGTAGTCGCAGCCGTAGACCACCAGCTCCGGATCCAGCAGCTGCTGCTCCAGTAGCGCAAGGCACGCCATGCACGGGCCGGTCTTGGTCAGCTCGATACGGGCGGCCTCTACCTTCGTCGGTGGCGGTGCCTTCGACCACATCAGCGCGCGCCCTGGTCAGCCAGCCACCAGCCGTGCTGCTAGGCCTCCGCCATCTCGCTCAGCGGTCCCGCCCTGCGATTGGCGCCGTCCTCGGTCTCGCATTCGATCCAGACTAGGTGCGGGTTGCCGCTCAGGCGCTGTCCGTTCAGCCGAGCCGAGTACCCGGCGTTGATCTCCTTGGCGAACTTGCTGCGTGTGTTGTACTTGGTGAAATCCATCAGCGTCTGTTCCTCGTGGTGCTGCGGCGTGCCGCGCTCAGTTCCTGATCCCGCCCATCCCATCCGGCCTGCCAGCGGCGGCGCCGCGTCACACCGTTCTGCCCCATCTCGTACCGCGGCGCCGATTCCCGACTGCGGCAGGCATCGCGTGCCCAGCGGCCGGCCTGCTCCGCTTGGGCCAGCTCGGCCTCAGTCACCATCGATGTCGATCCAGTTCCGGATGAACCAGCGGACGTTGCAGGGACGCCAGTTCACCGCCAGCGCAATCTCCGCAACGCTGCAGCGCTCGGCGTGCAGCAGTCGCACCGTGTCGTGCTTGCTCACGCGCCCTCCCCAAACCCAAGGTCTGCCGCTGCACGCTCCATTGCCGCGCGGGCAGAATGCCGATCCCGACGCCGCCATTGCGGCGTGGCGTCGGCTCAACCGCCCCGCCCGCAGCGCGCGCCCCATTTCAGTCGAGGCACCTGCCGGCAACGTCCTGCAGTTCCAGCTCAGCCTTGCCGAACGCACATCCAAGACTCACCGCATCGGAGGCCATCATGGGCGCGGCTGAAAGACTGGAAGAGCTGCTATCGCTTGATCGCGTGCGCCAGATGACCGGCATGGGCACCACCTTCATCTACGGAGAGATCAAGGCCGGCCGCTTCCCGCGCTCTATCCGCATCGGTCGCCGCGCACTCTGGATACAATCCGAGGTGCAAGGTTGGGTTCGGCAGCAGATCGCACAGAATCGGCCTTTGCAGGTGGATGGGTAAGCGGGCGGGTAGCGAAGGCTGTAGAAACGAAAAAGCCCCTATTTCTAGGAGCTTTTTGTAAAGACTGGCGGAGAGAGTGGGACTTCCTTGAGAAGTGCCCTCACCCCTTGGACGGCTTGGGTTTCACGAATCTGGGAGGTGCCCTTGAATGTGCCCACGATGAGCATACCCCTTGCGGTGCAACGGATCCAGCCGTTTTTGCCGCCCTTGGGATCGCCAATCTCGATCTTCTCCAAACCGGCGCGATCAGGGCAGATGACCCGTTCGCCCCCACTCTCCGCCGAAAAGGGAAGCAATCCGGTGGACCGCTTCCTCATGTGTGCCTCAGGGCAATTGGGGCCATGGGACAGGACGCCTCAGCAAACGGTTCTGGACGGAGTCCTTTCAACGGCGGCCTTACGCCATAGCTCCATGGCCGGCTCACCGTCGCCCACGACACACTGCAAAGCACGGATTCGCACGCCCAGTCCGGCGCCAGCTCGGAATCGACGCTCCAGGCCCAACGGGGTGCTTTCGGTGCGTCAGACACTGACTCGGCCTTGGCAATCACTGTTTGCAGCGATCGGCGGGGGGCAGATCCGCCACGAATGGCTACCAGGCACTCGCTGCGCATCTCGACGTGGGGCATGTCCTTGAAGCTCTTCCAAGCCCCGCCCCACCTCAATCCCGCCTGCTGGGCGAGCTCACCGAAGCGTTGGTAGCCCTGCCGCACCTGCTCGTCCTTCAGGTCCCAAGAAGGGCGCCCGCGCTTGTAGATGACCATGTCCGCGGCCCAACCGTGGTTGTGGCAGCTGCTGCCTGGCCCCACCTGGGTCACGCCCTTTTGGCTGGCGAGCAGCTCGGCCTGGCGCTGTTTAGAACGGTAGCCCTCCATCAGCCGCAGGTCGTAGCCCTCGTCCTTCATCTGCAAGGCGATGCGTTCCAGCGCTGAGCGAAGCTCGGGCTGGACACCGTCCCACTGCGGGGCGTCTTTGTGGCGGTGGAACAGGCGTTTGAAAAACCCAGGCTTCTTCCCGTGGACCTCAACGGAATCGGTGGCTGGCGCGTGCGCGTGGACCAAGACGGGTGCGCTGGCCAGTGCGAGCGCGAGCAACAAGCGTTGAAACATGAGTAGGCCTCCTTACTCACATGAGCGATACACCCATGCAAGCGGAGAATCGAAAACGCGCAAGGGGGCTTGCGGAATTTTTTCCCTGTCGTAGAAGAACAGGGGTGGGGAAAAGTCGGCCCCACCGCTTCCTGGCGCACCGGCCCCTCCTGCCGTTGCGCCGGGAAGTTTCGTTGGGGGGGGGCTTGCGCATTCCAGGATCTGATCTATTCGTGAGTGCACACGCTCACTCATTTCAGACCCAGGAGGCCACCCCATGAAACGCTCCCTCATCCACTGCGCTTTGCTGGCAGGCCTTGTTGCTGGCACGGCGCAAGCCCAGGTTCAAGTGGGCAACGGTGCCGTTGCCACCAAACCCGAGACCACTGCGGTAGGCGACCGCGCCCAATCGTTGACCGTTGGGGCCACGACCATCGGGGCGGACGCCCTCGCCGACGGCGGGATAATGGTGGATGAAAATGGCGTTCCGGGTGAGTGCCTGGGGGCCACTGCGGTGGGCAATCGCGCCACCGCTCGCGGATGCCATACAACCGCTCTGGGGTTCTCGAGCGAAGCGCAGGGCTCAAATGCGCTCGCCATTGGCTCTCGCGCACAGGCATTTGCGGTTTACGCCGTCGCCGTCGGACCCCAAGCCCAAGCCACCGGCGATTCCGCGGTGGCCATTGGCGGGCACAGCCTGGCCAGCGGGATCACCGGTGTGGCCATCGGCTCTAGTGCCCGCGCGCTCGGGGATGGCGGGACCGCTGTAGGCTCAACCGCAAGAGCCGATGGAAACGGCGCGGCGGCTTTCGGGGCCGGGGCGAATGCTCAAGGCGATCGCAACCTCGCGTTGGGCGCCGCATCCCAGACCGAGGGCGAAGGTGCATCCGCCGTGGGGCCCGGTGCCAACGCAACCGCCGACTTTGCCGGCGCCTACGGTTACAGCGCTGGCGTTGCCGGCGAGGCCGGCACCGCCGTGGGTCCATGGGCACAGGCGTTTGCGCCCTACTCTGCCGCCTTCGGCGCGTCTGCCACGGCCAACGCCACAGAAAGTGTGGCATTGGGGCCCCGTGCCGTGGCCAACGCATGGGGATGCGTGGCCGTGGGCGCCAACACCACGTGCGATGAAGAAGACACTGCAGCCTTTGGCAACCGCCGCTTGACCCAAGTTGCCTTGGGCAAAGCGGACGACGACGCCGTGGCCGTCAGCCAACTGCGGACCGCCGTGGAAACCTTGGGCGCTGGCGCCTCCATGGTGAACGGCTTGATCGTGGCGCCGAACTACCAGCTGAGCAGCGGTAACAACTACACCACCGTGGCCGGTGCCATCTACGATCTCGATGGGCGCGTTCACCAGCTGGAACAAAACCCTGGCGGCGGTGGTGGCACCCCCGGTCCACAGGGCCCCACCGGTCCGCAAGGCCCAGCAGGCAAGGACGGTAAGGACGGAGGAAGCAGCACCACGGTGGCCGGGGCCAACATCGAGGTCACTGACAACGGGGACGGCACCCAAACCGTTGGCTTGAAAGACAACGTTGGACTGTCCGAAAAGGGCTCGGTCCAGGTGGCCAAGGCCATCCACAACAGCGACGGCTTCACTGTCCAGGGCGGTCCATCGGTCACCAGATCCGGGATCAACGCCGGCAACCAGCGGGTAACCGGGGTGGCAGCGGGGGCGATCGCCGCAGGGTCCACGGACGCGATCAACGGTGGCCAATTGTGGGATTACCAGCGGCAGCAAGACGACCGCTGGAACCTGACGGACCGCCGTTTCCGCCAGCTCGACAAGCGGGTGAGCGGTATCTGCGCCATGGCCCAAGCCAACGCCCAGATGGCCACCTCGACGTCGGCCATCCATGGGGAGAACCGCAACCGCTTGGCCGTAGGCGTAGGTGGCTGCAGCGGCCAAGCCGCCATTTCCATCGGCTACACCCGCGACGTGACCACCCCACGCGGATCCCCATCGGCCTTCTCGATCGGGGTTTCCCGCAGCGGGCAGGACACGGCCATGGGCGCAGCCTGGGCCATCGGCTGGTAACGAATGTCAGCAGCGAAAAGGAGGTGATCGTGTCTCGGCAAGGGCCCTTCGGGGCCCTTGTTCGTTGCCAAGTGCTTACATGAATGCCTATAGGCGTCTCGAACCCTTCGCAGCAGGCTTGCCAACTCAAGATTCTGATCTATTCGTGAGTGGGTCGTTTTACTCACGGAGAGACCATGCCCCACCGCCACAACCTCGGACGCAGCGAGAAGTATCACGCACTGCCCCGCACCCTTTACGCCCTGCTGTTCGACGACGGGGGCTGCTACATCGGCCAAAGCTCGAACCCGCAGCAGCGGGAGAAGCAGCACCGCTCCCCCAAAGGCGGCTGGCACCGTCCCTTCCGGTTCCATGCGCTGGAGGTGGTGACCGCCACCAGGGCGGAAGCCGAAGCGTATGAGCAGGCGTGGCGGGTGAAGGCCTCCCGGGAGGGGTGGCGCATCTACGCTAAGCCGCCAGGGATTGTGGTCAACCCCCACCGTCGGGCAACGCCCCACGTGCGATGGCTGGCCCATCAGCGGCGGTGGCAGCTGGGAACACCGGTGAAAGCCCCTTCCGAATGCGTGGGGTGGTGGCCGTGGGTAGTGGCGGGGACCAGTGTCTTATTGCTGGCCCGCTGCATCACTGGGTAAACGTAGACGCCATTCCCCTACTTGACGCAGTTTGAGGGGCCTACAAATTCCGCTATGCGTTGATAGCTCTATTCCTTGACTGGTTTCCTATCCCAACTTGGATAACTTTGCTAGGTTGAGGTATGCGGAACCCTCGCCCAACCTGCCCCAATGCCTCGTGTGTAAACCACACCAAGCCGCCGGCCGGGTTCTATCGGAAGAAGGGCTACCGTCGCCCCAAGCACAATCACCAGCCCATCCCTCGCTACCAGTGCAAGGCGTGTGGCCGGAAGTTCTGCGCCACCCAGGTCAAGCCCATCGAGGGCCAGCACCGGCCAGACTTGAACCAGCGCATCTTTGAAATGGCGGTTTCCGGTGCATCAGGGCGTCGCATTGCCCAGCTCTTGGGATGCAGCCAGAACACGGTCTTGCGGAAAATCGAGCATCTGGCCGACCAGGCCCGAGAGCGCCACGCAAAGCGCCTGGCCCAGGTCCAGACCTCGTTCGTGATGATGGATGAGCTGGAAACCTTCGTTCACGCCCGATGGAAGCAACTCTCCGTGCCCGTGGTTGTTCGGCCGAAGACAGGCGAGATCCTGGCGTTCGGTGTGGCACGTATTCCCAGCAACATGAAGCAAGGGATCCAGGGCAACCGTTGGGTGGACAACGATCGGCCCCAGGTAGTGCCAACAGTGCTGGCCACCGTGGCACCGTGCTTGAAGGCAGTGGCCACGATCGCCACGGATGGGGATGCCAACTACCCAAAGTGGATTGCACGCTACTTGCCGGGAGTGAAGCACACCAAGCGGAAGACCCCGAGTGGGAACAAGGACTACGACCCGCTGTTCGCGGTCAATGTCCTTTTCGCCAAGATGAGGAACGACCTTGCGCGCCTGGGCCGGAAAAGCTGGACGACGACCAAGACCATCCAAGGCCTGGAGAACCACCTCTGGTTATACGTGGCCTGGGTGAATGGCTACCGATTGAGGTAGCCAAGGGTCAGGGGGCGAGGGCTGGGCGGGGCCCATTTCCCTTATTGGACTTGTTGGCATTGCAGGTTTTACAGAGCATTTGGCAGTTTGCCGCGTCGGTTCGTCCACCCTTACTCCACGGCACGATGTGGTCACCGTCCATTTCGTGATATGCGAACGTGTGCGAGCAGTGGGGGCAAATGCCCGCCTGGTGCTTATATTGCTCCTGCTTGATCTTCTCCGGGAAACCCCGGAGGTTGAGCCAGGTTTCGTCTCGGTCGAGCACGTAGCAGTAGACGCCGTGCTTGACCTGGACCTCATCATCCATCAGAAGGCGGTCAATCTCGGCCTTCAGGGTGGCAGGGTCTGGCTGGACCGGGTTGGAGCCGTGCTCGCGATAGAGGGTTCCCCAGTCCACCTTCTCACGCAGCTTCATCCCATCATCTTCCGGCGGAAAAAGCGTGTTGGCCCAATCCACCACCTTCATGAAGTGAAGCTTCAACTCGGTGGCATTGGTCTTCTGCTGGTTGGCCACCATGTATTTCTCGATCTCGTCCGCCTTCTTTCCTTGGCAGATCCACTTGATGGCCAACTCCAAGAGATCCTGGCGAAGGGGTTTCGCCTTGTTCCCAATGAGGCCCTTGGCCTTGGCAGCCATGGGTGGGGTGGTGCCACTGAACAGCTTCTTGGCCTCCGCAACCCAGGGACCGGCATAAACCGCGTTGCGGAGCTCTTGGGCGGTCAGGACCTCCCCGGCAATGTTGATGGTCTGGAACCAGGCGAGCTTCTTATCGTGGTCACCCTCGCACACGTAGACCGTGAGGGGGTAGTTCATGAAGCGGTCTTGCCGCTCCTTGGACAACGAGTGGAACGACTTCTTCTTGCCGTCCCTGGGGTCCTCCACGTAAAAGCCGGTGGCTTGAGCCGCAAAGTTCGCCAGGCTGATGGTTCGTTGCTGGCCGTCCAGCACTTCGTAGTCGTCTGACCCATCGGCTTTCGCCCAATACATTACATTGAGCGGATAACCCTGCAGGACGGTCCTGATGACCGCTTCCTGCTGCTTCTCGTTGTAGACGAACTCCCGCTGGTAAGCCGGCCGAACGTCCAGCTTCCCGCCATAGGCCTTGATCTGCCCCGTTGCGTTGTCCCTCTGGAAACCATTCAGAAGCTCGCCGATGGTGATCTCCAGTGGCTCGATTTTCATGTCGCCACTTTGCATTTTATGGGTGCTCAACGTGACTTCCTCCGAACTATGATTCGTGCATAGGCTTGGACAAATGCGACACCGTCAACGGTGTAATAGGTGCTTCCCTGGGGCGCCTTGTCCATGCGAATGGCTGGCCCATCGTTGAGCTTGGAAACTTCTTTCCTTGTTCCACTTGCGTCCACCTGAATTTGCTTTCCGTAGGTTTTGATTGCCAGCTTGTCCCACGTCTTGGTGATACCAATGATTTCAAACTGCTCCGGGTTGTATTTCGACAGGAAGGAGATCGGCACACCCATGGCACCTTCGAAATCGCAGGGAATGTCCTGGGTCTTGTTGACGTTGATAGCGTCGTAGTTGTCGAACCGGTCATACCGGACATCTTTGTCCTTGATGGAGCGGAAAAGTGGGATGTCGGTATTGCGCTGCTCATGCGTAAGGTTCGTGAACCAGCACTTGTTGCCAAATTGCTGATACACCTCCTGGTCCCGCTCGGTTCGGAAGCGCTTCGGCGTTGAAACTCCCAGCCACACCTTGTTTGCTCGAATGAGCGGAAACACTTCCTTGTAGGTGATCGCGTTCATGTCGCCCACGATGAGGAACCGCTTGCCGTGCTCCATCAGCTGAGCAATGTATTCCCGGAAGAGGGAGAATGGCGGATTGGTGCAGACAATGTCCGCGTCCTTCAGCAGCGCCACGCATTCGGGGCTACGGAAGTCCCCATCGCCTTGCAGGTCATAGGTCAGGACTTCCGGCTTGCCGGCGGCGTCGCGCTTCTCGTCATGGCAGACGAGCTTGCCGGCGGACTTCCCGTTCTTGGTGTAGTAGGTCGCGACCAAGCGCTTGAGCTTCAACCGGTCGAAGCAGTCGTGGAAGAACACCCAGAAGTTCGACCAGATGGGGTCGTCGCAGTTGCAGAAGACCGTCTTCCCCTCGAAGTGAGAGGCGTAGTGCTGGATTTCGTTCTGAATGTCTTCGATGCGGGTGTAGAACTCGTCGTTCTTGGCCCGCTTGGCCGCTGTCAGGTTTGAGTTTTTCTTCCTCGGCGGTTTTCCTGAGTCAGCAATCTCAACTTCAGCATTCTCAACACTCGTTGTCTCGTCGATAAGCACGTCATGGTCTCCAGTGATCGAGACCTCGGCGCTTCATCTTCTTGAGCTGGTCTCTTTATCAAGGAACCAGAACGACAAGATTCCGCAATACTTCAACGCTGACTAAAACGTTTTGAGAAGTGACTAAAATACAAAACTGCGAACCAACTCCGCAATTCTTGTTTTCAGGCACTGGACAGCAAGGTTTCAGCTGCTCATCGTGATGTTGAAATGAGCCAGAAATCCATAAAGCTAAAAAGTCCCCGTCACCCGTGCGGAAACCCTATGATCTCGCGAGGCGTGCGCGGCCTTGGAGACGTGCGCCGCTGGTGGTGCCCGGTGTGCAATGAGTGGGACGCGATGCGCGGCCCTGCGCATTACTTGCGCGGCGGCCCGGAGCACGGGTTGGAGCGTGTGGCTGCGTTGGCCTGCCGCGGCCTATCAGTCCATGCCATTCAGAAGCGGACGGGCATGAGCTGGGGCGCGGTGCAGTTGCGAATGCAGCGGTTGGCGGATGAAGCCAAGAACCGGTATCGCGTGAGAGCACCCGGTGTCGGCTCTGGATGGTGGTGCGTGGCGTTGCCAGAAACCTTTCCCAAGGTGGGAGTGGCCGCGGTGGGAAAGCAACGGCAAAGCTATCGGTTGCTCGGGTGGGCCACCGGTGCGGAAGCAGGGCTGATCATCGAGCAGCAAATGGGATGTGCGCCCCTGCTGGCAGGCTCGAACCTTGCAAGTGCCTGGCTCGAACGGAGCCTTGGCAGTCATTTCAGAGGTTGGACAGAAGCCGAACAGCGGCTTTGGATCCTGCTGGCCTGGTCTAACGGGTGGAAGGCGGAGGCCCCCTAAAGTGCGTCAAGTAGGCCATTCCCCCGTTGACAAGTTGAACGACTCTTGCCTCAGAATGGGCTTTCAAACAAAGCACCTAAAAAAATGAAGACCACCCCCAACGTTTACATCATCGAATCCCTTTATCCGAATGATGAGGGCAATGGCCGGTTTGAGGGTGTCTTCTTAGCTCAGATTCTTCGTCTCCACGGGAAGGAGACCAAGTATTCGTATGTCCGCACTCGAAAGGAGTTCAAGGCAGCAGTTCGAGATTTCAGGGCCTCAGGATACAGATACCTGCACATCTCTGCTCATGGGGACAAGAACGGCATCGACACGACCAATCAAGAAGGAGTCACCTATCAGCGACTGGCTGAACTTCTGTCTGGCATCCCAAAGAACTGCCGCCTATTCATGT
Organism: Stenotrophomonas sp. 28608_Sma; assembly: GCF_056486185.1. Classification (NCBI taxonomy): domain Bacteria; kingdom Pseudomonadati; phylum Pseudomonadota; class Gammaproteobacteria; order Lysobacterales; family Lysobacteraceae; genus Stenotrophomonas; species Stenotrophomonas sp. 28608_Sma. Next base: position 3,063,699 of record NZ_CM151308.1, read on the forward strand.
CCTCATGCGAAGTAGTTCATGAAGAATCCGCTGAGGCATTGGTTACCGAGGGCAGATTCCGCTCGCTTCTTGGCCCGCGAAATCGTATCAAGTTTCACGACAGCGCAGCGACATGGGCCGCCATCTACCACCTCATCTTCAAAGCGAAATCAACATCCATGGCGGACTCAAGGATTTCTACCATCATGAAATCCATCATTGAACTCTATGCGGTCAATTTCGCTTTCTTCACAGAGACTGATGACGGGGAAATCGAAGACCGACTGGCAATGGACTAACCATTCAATGGTTGTGCACTGCGCCCCGATGCTTTTCTACCGGCACCTGGGTTTGCGATTTCAATCCTGCCAACAACTCTTCCACGTCCTGGACCAGGTTATGCACCGGGACGGCCTGCCTCTTGGACAGTCCGACGCTCAGCGCCATTTCTTTGTGCCGTTCGGTTCCCAGCCGTTCGGCCAAGCGATCCATCACGTTGTCCGTCGTATACATGCGGTAGCTGCCTTTGGTGAGGCGGGTGAACGCCACCAAGGCAGACTGCTGGTCGAGCATGCCCATGTTCGTGGCCAGGTGGTAAACCTCGGATTTCCCCTGCCCCTGCGCCTTGTGAACGGTCATGGCATACCGGTGGGCCAAGGCGTTGTGCTCGCTGGTGTTGAACTTCAGGATGCGCCCGTCCTCTTTCGGGTTCGAAGAGTCGATGCGCACCACCAGGTCGTAGCCACCGGATTTGTCCTTCCGAATGCTCTCCACCGTGCCCTCGGTGCCGTTGATGACGCCCAAGTCGTTGTTGGTCGCCGTGAACATCACACGGTCGCGGCGTGAGAGCGTCAGGTCCTCCCACTGCCCTTTCACGATCGAGCGGAAGGTGAATTCCTCCTTGTCCAGCACGCCTTGTTCCTGGAGCCCCTTTCGGATTCCTGTGGTGAGCGCCTTGACTTCAGAGCGCGTGTGGGCCAAGACCAGCTTCTCGTCCATGGGCGTCTTGTCTTTCAAGTAATCGTCCACCAACGCTTTGATGGCCTGCTTGTCCGTGCCGAAGTCGTCGATGCAGTCGCGTTGCTTGAGGTTGTTCAGGATTTCTTCGCCCATATGGAATGTGCCTTGGCGGCTGCGGTGCCCGCGTCGCATGTTCTTGACCTTTCCCTCGGCGTCCCGCTCGTAGAAGCTGTTGGCGGTGGTCAGGTCATCAGCGTTCTTCTGCCGGCGGATTTCGGTCAGTTTCTTGTCCCCCAAGGCCATCTTCGCGAGCTCAAAGCCGTTGCCCGCAGCGATGGGCTGAAGCTGGTCACTGTCTCCCTGCATGACAAGCTTGGCGCCCACCCCCTGGCAGTAGGTCATGAGTTTCAAGGTGTCATCGGTGGCCACCATGCCGGCTTCATCGAGCACCACCACGTCCTTCTTCGTCAGAGCAACCTTGCCCTGCCGGATCTGGGAAAAGAACTTTGCAACAGACATGCAGGGCATCCCGGACTCTTCTTCCAGCTTGGCCGCGGCTTTACCCGACACGGCCAAGCCCATCAACTGCTTTCCTTCGGCTTCGAAGCACTGCTTGTAGACCTCGGCCACGGTGGTCTTGCCGGTGCCGGCCAACCCCGACATGACCCCCACACCGGCCGTGCCGTAAGTGAGGTGACCGATGGCGGCTTTCTGCTCCTCTGTGAGGGTGAACCCCTTTCGCTTTTCGTAAGCGGCGATCTCCCGATCCACGGTGGAGCGGAAAAGCTTCAGGTCCGTCTCGCTCTCTCGCTCCTTCGAGCGGCGGATGATCTCGGCCTCCAATTCGACCATCCAGGTGGCGGAAAAACGGTCCTCACTGTGCCTTCGTGCCAGCCTAGCGCCACGGTCCTCTTTGTGGAGGTATTCGGGTTTCACGCGCACCAGATCGTCCTGCTCGGTGAACTCTTTCACCATTTGGAGAACCTCTTCCGAGTTCTTTTGCCCGGCGAACTCCATCCCCAACTCCCGGACCAGGTTATGCTCGCAGAACATCGCCTCGTTCTCGTGCATGCGCTTCAAAACCTCGTCAAACGTATGCGGGTCCAGGTGCTGGCCTTTCGTCTGCTTGAGCGACTGGGTGGTGGGAACCAGCTCCGGGTGCTCTTTAGCGATGTTGGACAAGGTTTGCTGCCAGTCCTTGACCACCTGCTCGAAGGGCGGTTCTTCCTTCTTCTTGCGGGTGGCCTTGCAGGCCTCGTCGTGGCTGGCGTTGGGGTGTTCTTTGACGTAGTCCAGGATTTCCTGGCGGCGGGTCTTCATCTTAAGCACCAGCTCCCGGTCGATTCCGGCAATCGTGGTGAGAATCTGGCCCGTCTCGTGCCCCATCACGTCCACCTCCCGTTCCCGCTGGATCCCATAGCCCAACGCTTTCATTGCGTTGTAGAGCTCGGCCTTGTAGAGGTGATCCGCAGCGCGGGTGTGACGATAGATCTCAATTGCGTCGTAGGTGCCCCACCGACCGTCCTCGCCCCTCGAAACCCCGAACACAAGATGATGGGTGTGCAGGTCGGATTCCACGTTCCGGTTGCTGACGTGGTCGGCGGCTGCCCAAACCAATCCCGCCGTGCCTATAACGTCTACGCCCGCTTCTCCGCGCCGGGTCTCTACCTTGCTCTCGATGTAGCGCATCGCGACGGCGCAGGCCTGGCGGTGGGCCTCCAGGATGGCCAGCTTCTCGCGATCATCCGCCAGCGCGAACGCCACGCTCACGTCCCCGGGGGCGGAAATGGTCAGATCGAACCCCACCCGATGGCCCCCCTCCCACTTCTCCATCGGCTTGCCGTCGTCGTCCAACCGCACGTTTCCCCAGCGATCCGTTTTGATAACCAATTGGGGCTCCTTGCCCGCGTTTTTGCACAACGGCCTTCCGGTGGGAGAAAAGCCCTTGCCAAGCTTTTCCATCACCTCACGGGTGACCGGCTGCCCTTCCAGGCCGAGTTCGGCGGCGAGCTTGCCGCCCCAGTTGAGCGTCTGCCGCGGATCGGGACCGCTGCCGGCGTAATAGGCCACGGCGCTGTCGATGGTCAGGCGCTCGGTGGCCAGCATGTAGTCGAACATGTTGCCACTGTGCGAGTTTTGGCCCTTGGCATTGATGGGCGTGCGATTGATCATGGGGCTCCCCTAAAGAACGTTGACTGTTCCAAGGTCCCAGAAAACGGAGAGTTGGCAAGGCCGCTCACCGCTGGAAAAGCGCGTCGATTTCCTCCGGTGTCATGGTCAATACCCGCTGCACCGCATCGATGCCTTCGGCGGTGGTTGGGAAGGCGGACGCGCCAGCGCTTGCAGGGGACGCGGCCGGTGATGGCCCTTCACCCTCGACCACCGGGCCAGCTGGCTTGGTGGTCCACGCAGCGGCCACCTGCCCCTCGCGAACCGTTGGGTGGCTCTTCCCGGGCCATGTCAGCAACAGCACGTCCCCACCCATCTGCACGATCGCCTCGATGCCCCACGTCTCGGGACCGTAGCGCTTGCCTTTTCGGAAACCCAGCCGATCGGTGAGCTCACCGCTGGAAACCAACGCGCGGCTTTCTTCGTGGACTTGGGCTTTGTCCTCGTGCCCACGCCAGGCGATTTTTCGCTTGCCGAGCTGGCTGGCCAGCTTGTCCCGGGTCGCCCCCATTTGCACTTGGCACACCACGTGGGTCCCCACCAGCGACGAGAAGGCCTGGGCGGTCTTGTCCCCATAGACCAACTCAATCTGGGAGTGATCCTGGACCGCCATGATGGCCACCACTCCTTTGCTGCGTCCCAACGCCAGCAAGGGATCGATGTTCAAGCGCCCGGCGCTGGTCAGCTCGTCGAACACGAAGTAGAGCCCACGCCCGCCCTCGTTGTCCGGCAAGCCTGGCCCAATGAGATCCGGCACGGCCACGTTGATCATGGCGGCGATGTAGGCCTTCGTCAGGGTTGGGTCCGGTCCGGATTGAACGATGACCTGCTTGCGCCCGTTGTAGTCGTCCCGTATCCACTCGGTCATCGAGAAACGGCGCTTGCCAACCTTGGGCCATGCGATGGCCAGATCGTCGATAAGGCGGGTGAAGCCCCCCAAGGAAGACAGCACGCTGGACGTGGTCTGGCTTTCCGGGTCACGCACCAGTGCGGCGCCGCGGGGGTAATGCGGGCGCATGCCTGCGGCCATCTCCGCGGCCGGACGGCGCACCACGGCCGCCAGATCGCGCCACCCCCACTGGCCAGGCCGGGTGTTTTGGAGCTCGCGCACGCACCCAATTAACAAGTCCTGGGCGGCCATGCTCCAGAACTTTGCGTTGCCGTCGCCCTCCGGGATGATCGAGGCAGCGAACGCCGCCGCTTGGGTCGGGGTCCGCACGTCGGCGGCGACGTCCCACACGTGGGAGCGCGCATCGAAGGGCGACACGATGATGGGCCTTTTGAAAATCGACGTGAAATCACCCTTGATGTCGTAAAGGAACAGCTTTGCGTCCCTCTTTCGCGTCAGTTGTTCCAGGATGTGCTTGAGGATGACGCTCTTGCCCGAACCCACCGAGCCGGTGATCAGGACGTGGCGCGCCCAATGCTTTTTAGACAGCAACAGATCGGGGTGGAGGGACAGGGCGAAGGGATCCGCCTCGGCTTCCTTGGGTGTCATCAAGCGGTGCCGGGCTTCGTCCACGGCCTCTTTTCCTTCCAGCAACCGCGGTCCGGACAGGTGCCAGGTGTTGCTCACCGGCTCGGTCGCCTTGAGGAACACCCGCAGACCGAGGCCCGCCGCCAGCAGAAGCGACACCCCGATCCGGGACCATGTCGCCACTGGGTGGTGGTAGGACACCAGTTCGATGAACTCCCGTGCCGGAGCACGTGCCGAGATGCCAGCGGTCAGGAAGTGAAAAGCGGTCACCAGACCACCTTTCAAAGCATCGGCGAAGCGGATGAGCGAGCCATCGGGATTCGGCAAGAGCCAGGCAACGCCCATGCTCCCCACGTAGGCCAAGCCAAAAACGAATGCACCGGCAAGAACGGCGCGGTGCCAGTATCGGACCGGCTGGGAAGGCGCAACGCTGCCGGGCACGTCACCCAGCGCGTCAAAGGGCTTGGGTTTGCTCATGTCGGTGCATGCGCGTTGGGGTCCGCCCTCGCCACCCTGGCTGCTCAGGATTGGCGCCGTGGGCCATCAAGTGGAGGCAGGCCCGGGCGTGCTTGTGAAGGGCGGCAAGGTGGAGCGGTGCCCACCCGTGGCCGTTGAGGGCCGCCACATCAGCGCCGGCTTGGACCAGCGGGGTGACCAGCAAGGCGCGACCAAACCGGGCCGCATGATGCAGTGGCGTGTTGCCGCTGGCATCGGGCAGCCGGGCGTCCGCGCCCATGCCGATGCAGGCCAGCAGTGCTGCTTCGTGGCCCGCCCGGGACGCCCCCACGAGCCAGCCCTGCCATGGTGCGTTCTCCCGCAACCGGTTTGCATCGGACTGCCGTGCCCGCGCTTCCTCCACCGCCATCGCCATGCCTTGGAAGAGCGAGACGTGCTCTGCCATGGACAACCCAGCCACCCTCTCTGCCAAGGTGCTGTAAACCATCGGCTCGTCACGGTCTGCCAAGCGCCTCTCGTAAGCACGCACCAGGTTCTGGGTGGACGCCCGCGTGGGCGCGTCGAACCCAAGCCTATGCAAGCCCCAGCGCAGGTCCACTTGGGGCACATCATCGTGCTTCCGCTGGCGGACCTGCCAGACCAGATCGCCCAACCGACCCTCGACAGGGGCAACGCTCAGGGCGTGGGCACGCGCCAACACTTGCGAATCGTGAAGGCCTTTGGACGCATCGGCTTCGCGCGCGAGCGCGCCCGTCAAGGCCTCCGCTCGCTGGAGGCCCAGGGGACGCAAGAGGCGCAACAGGGATTCTTGGGTGTCCATCCCCATGGTTGTAGCGTTGAATCGCTGGCCGTCAAGCCAACACGCAGAAATGGTGGGTCAGGCAGGACTTGAACCTGCAGGGGAGTGAACCAGCAGTTTTACAGACTGCCCCGGCTTCGTTACCGGACTACTGACCCGAACGCTAAACGCTGTCGGGTGGGCCAAAGACGATCCAACCCAACATGTAGAAAATCAGCGCGGGGTAGAACCAGAAATCAAACCCATCCCAGTCAAACCGGCGCCAACGCTTCCTGCACCTTGCACGCAGCTTGAGCCAGCGCCGGCTGCTCACCGGAAGGAAGTCTGGACCACTACCCCGATGGTCACAAAGCCCGCCACCGCCATGGCCACCACTTTGAGCAGAACCGGAACGGCCGGGGGGTAGACGAGAACAGCCGCTGCGAAGGCCGCGGTCAGCAGGAACAAGCTGGTCAGCAGTGGAACCGCGTTTTCGAAAGCGAAGTCTTTGAGGGCATTGAACAACGTGGACATGGTGGCTCTCCTTTTGGCTTTATGAGTAGGTCTACCTACTCTTTACAAAACCAGTAAAGCACCATCAAACTGGACGTCAAGACGCAAAAATGCCCGATTCTGCGCAGAACCGGGCAGATTTGAACATCGATGAAAAATTACTGTCGGAAGACGTTCGGTTGGGCCTGCTTCTGGTGCTTCTCCCAATCGTAATTGGCAGCGTAGTCCTTCATGAAAGCCGCCTCCTTCAACGAACTGCGGGCGTAATCGGCGTATCCCAGGCGCCCAGGTCCGTTCTCCATCCGCTGCTCACGGGTCAACATGGGAGGGGTCTCCTCCCGCTGGGCCCCGCGTTGCTGCCGCCACTGCGCAACGGTCGCATGAACCACCTGCTCGTGCTTGTCGTCCGGCTTTGCATCACGAACGGCTTTGTCGGCCTCCTGGATCTTTGCCTGGAGCGCGGCGATCTGATCGGGCGAGGCCTTCTCTGCCCAATCCAGAACGCGCTGTCGGCGTTGCTCGATGGCGTCTTGGTCTTGGGCCACGTTCTGCTCGAAGTCGGCCCGGGCCGCGCTGTCCTTCTGGGGCGGTGGGCGATCGACCAGAAGCCGCTCGTTGCGCTGCGCCTGGAGTGCTCGCAGCTCGGTCATTTCTTCGATGGGTTGGGAGAGGGTGTTGCTCATGTTTGTTTCCTCCGCTGGGGTGAATAGGCTCATCGTTGATCAATCCGCAGGTTTGGCAAGGGGGCAAACCCCCTCGCCTATCCGCATCAATCCGCGTCGGGCAGCAGCTCCGCCAGGTCGAAGCGCTTGATGCCGGCACGGCTCAGCGCCACGATGGCGTGACCGCGGGGCTCAAGAAGAGCGGAGTATTCTTCCTGCAGGAAGAGCGGCTGCACCTCGCGCTTGCCCCCGGTGGGCATGTCGATGTCGCGCGCGATCTCGTCTTGGCCCAGCGTGTCCTCCGATCCAATCCGCCAGCGGCGACCCGTCACGGCGTCGATGCGCGAAGCCGTCAACCGCCCGGCCCCTTCCATTCGCATCTTGTCGTAGGCGGACGCGTAGGCATGATCCGGGTCGTTGAGCACGGAGTGGCGCCAATTGTTCATGCCGCCTTGGTAGTCGATGCCCCGGGTGCGCTGTTTGAACGTGGTCAACGTTGCCTGTCCGAACCGCTTTTCCAGGTATTCGTGGGTGTTGTGCGAGCACTTCAGCGCGATCACCGATTGCATCGTGTTGGCCATCAGCTCCGCCTCGTTGACTGATCCAAAGGCGTTGACCAAGCTTTCAAACCCTTGCGTTGCAAGCACGGGCATCAACCCCAGCGAGCGCGAAACGGAGAACAGGTTGATGTCATCGGCCGTCAACAACAGGTGGGCCTCGTCCATCATCAACATCACCTCGGTTTGCCCAGGCAACGCTTCGCGCCACTTGTCGCCGAATGCACCACGCGCCTTGATTCCGTTCATGACCCGCTGTTTGAGCAGGCGCATCATCATTTCACCCGCTTCACCGAATTGGGTGGGGGGCAAGAAGAGGCCTACCATGGCTCCATAGAGTGCGTCGGACACGTCCACCTCGCCCGTCTCAATCGAATGCCAAGGCATGTCCGTCTTGCTGTCCCGCAGCTTTTCGCCCCGCAAGAGCTTCTCCAGCAGCCCTCGTGAGTTGAGCGTGAACGATTGTCTCTGTTCCGGATGCATCGCGGGAATCTCCTGGAACGCCCATTCCAGCGAGCTCTGCAGCTGAGACATGGGACGGAAGAGGTCTGGATGGATGGTTTCGGGAGCGTTGTCCTGACGAAGGCGGTGCTGCTGCAGGTAAGCCGCATAGGCCAGCCGCCCCTCTTCTTCATGGCTCGTGTCCGCCTCTTCCAGGCCCAAGTATTTCACCACCTCCATCAGCTTTGCATTGGCACGAGGCGCGGGGCTGGCGGGAATCACGCGTTCCACAATGGACAACAACTTGATGTGGTGGAATGGCGTGTAATGCCATTGCCTGTCGTCGCTCACCGGGATTCGATGGATGGCGATCTGCTCGGCGATCCGCTCGATCAACGCCTCAGTCTCGGCCACGTCCTCGCCCAGCTTTCGCTGTTTGACCAGCTCAAGCTCCGCGTTCATCTGTGCACGCTCCAACCCTTCCAGCTTGGCCGAGCACCAGGACCTGTAAGCCATCTCGTGATCCACGAGCGCACGAAGGATGATGCCCGTGTGGTAGAGAAACGCATCGCCACCATCCGTCCAAAGCTTGGATTTCTCGTCCACGCGCCCACCGGATGCGCCGCGCAATGCCCGCACGATCTGATCCGGCGCCAACCCTTCATAGGGCCCCACGCGCATTCCTGGCTTGACGACGATGTCGAACAATCCTTCCAGATCCGCGATGATTGCTCCGTCTTTACCGTCGGCAATGAGAGCACCGCCGGCCAGCTTCTGCCGCGTCAAACGCTCCCTTACATCGCCTTGTTCCGACGCCACACACGCCATTGCCAAGGCGGCTTTACGGAACCGACGAGCGATGGGTCGCAACGCGGCATAGGATTTGCCCGAACCGATGGCCCCGAACACGAGCAGGCCCTGCTGGCAATCGCGCCATGAGAACATCATCACGGTGCCCAAGTCGGGCGAGTAGCCATAACCTTTGTCGGACAGATGCCCCGTGGCGCGCCCGATGGTGATCAGCGGGGTCTTGTCCCGCAGGGCCGCCTCGGCTTGCTGTTCACGTGCCTTGACGTGTGAGTTGATCAACGCCCCTTGGGTGGCCAGGTTGTTGTCGTTGTTCTGCAGGTAGAGCCGGGCGGCGTTTTGGACAAAGTTGCCTTCGGCGTATTGCATCGCATACATGCAGGCCAACACGTAAGGTGCCGCCTCGCCCAAGCCAAACGGCAGGACCTTGGCGACAACCAAGGCGGCAAAGATGAGGCCCACCCACTGCATCGCTTGAATGAAGCGCGCGGCTGTCCCGCCAATGACGCCCCGGTGCGGGTGCGAGGCCGCCGCCACAAAGCAAACCACAAACAGGACGCCGACCAAGCCAAAGGCCCACCACAGGTAGGTCTTGGCCATCTGGGCATACACAGCCATGCCGCCGGCTTGCATTGCCACCTCGGTGCCGCCCTTGCTGTCGCCGACCATGAACTGAAGCGCCATCGGAACCCATTGCAGCAGCACCAGGGCTTTCAGGGCCTCCTTCATGCCCTCGCCTTGCTTGAGGGCGATGAAGTATGGAATGGTCAGCAGCAGAGCGGCCCAGCCGGCCCAACCGATGAGGCTCACCAGGAAGGTTGCCAGAACGCCGATCACGGGGAAGGCCAGATACATCAAGGGAGTGGCCAGGCTGTCGCCGCCCTGCCCCATGTCGTTGCCCTGCAAGAAGCCCTCGGCACGCCGCCCACGCTTCGTCGTGATGATCCGCGATTGGGTGTCACGCAAATCCTCCGGAACCTTCGGCCACCACTCCTGGAACTCGTCCTCGCTGCGTCCTTCGGGCACCTTGAACACCTGGGCGTTCTCGTCCCAGACCGCGCCGCATTCCTTCGCGAAATCCCGATCAGCCTCCGGCACATCGAGCTCTCGGCTGCGAACGCGATCGGTCACGTCAAAGCGACCCACGAGGTTTTCATACTCCTCGTGGGACTGGACGATGATTTCTTCTTTCACGCCCGAAGGCTCGCCGCTCTTCCGTCGGAACTTGCGGCCCAAGCCACTCGTCCAGTCAAGCACGTTGAACAAACTGATTGCTTCCATCTCTGTTTCCCTCCCCTGTCAAATCAACGAAGCCAATGCGCCAAGACGGCAAGCACCAAGCAAAGCGGCGCGCACGCCAGGAAGCCCGCCTTGGCCACCCAGCGCTCTGCGACCTGCTCAACCTTGCTCGCGTAGAGCCGATCCTTGGTCCACGCCTCATACGCGGCGTCGTCTCTGACCGGAGGCCTGCGATCGGCGCGCAAGTAGTAGAAAGTGCGGCGGACGCCTTCGCTCAGGTGGCCCATGCCAAACGATTCAGGGCTGCCGAGGAACAAGCGCCCGTGCAGGTTCAGCCACTTTGAGCCGAAGTGAAGTTTTCCGGGTTCCCGGTATTGCGTGAACAGCCACTTGAACATGTCGCCCCCTTATTCGTGAGTAGGTCACTTCTTTCTAGATCGAATCCGCGGATGCGCAAGGGGGATCAGTCGATCCCCGACTTCTTCGCCCAAGCGTCCAGGTCTGCGTTGGCTTTTTGCTGCCAGTCATTCCTTGGCTCGGCGGCGGGTGCGGGGGCCGTCCTCGGCAATGGGGCGGTCGCACGTTTCGGCGAAGGCTTGGGCTGGGACGCAATCAGCGCTGTCGTCGTTACCGGGGGAGCGTCGACCGGCTCTGGCTTCTCGATCGCAGGTTCTGGCTCGGCCTGCTCTGGAAGCACTGCTGGAACGGGCGGGACCACGGGGTCCTCCACCACCTTGGGCAGCTGCTCGGGAACGGCTGGAGTGGCAACCGGCATCAAGGGAGGCGGTGTGCTCGGAGGCACCTGGTTGTTCTTCCCAAGCAAGAAGTAGATCGCCCCCGCGGCCAATACCACCGCCACCACACCGGCCAAGACCCAAGGCAAACGAGAGCGGGGGCTGGGTTGGATTGGAGTTACTGGCTGCTCTGGTGACGCGGCCTCCGGGGGCCGGTTGGACCCTTCAAGCACCGCGGGAACGGACAGGACTTCCACTGCGTCCTGCTGAGACAGATTGACCAAGGCTGCCGTATCTTCATTGCTCAACGCCTTGGCGTCCACCGATGGGCCACCCAATCCATCTGCAACCTGTGCGCCAGGCTCTCCAAATTCATCAACCAGTTCCCAAACGGTGCACATTCCCTTATCACCCGCTCCTACGAGAACCGGTGCAGCTGCATCGGACGTCAGTTGCCTGACCAACATTTCCTGCTCCACGGTGAGCGGAGCGTCTTGAGGCTTCTCTTCGACACCACGATGTTCCTGGGCTTCTCGGGTGCGCTTTGCGTCCAGTTGCGCCTTGGCTTGCTTCGCCTTCTCTGCAGCGGCAACAAAGCCCTTCTGGGTCAACTCGGCAGTGCGCTTGCTGATCACCCCGGCCCAGTGACCGGCAGCTTTCAGGTTTTCTTTCACGCCATCGGAAACCAGCCGCTCTTCCTGCGTGGGCGAAGCGGTTGGGGTTGCCTTGGCACGCTCAAGCAGTTCCTTGCGCTTGCGCTGAAGGATTCTTTGGTTCTTTTCTTCTGGGGTCATGTGGGCTCCTCGGAAGGGGGAAGGAAGCCCGAGCATCGATCGACACCCGGGCACTGAGATCACCGGACGTCAGGCACCGGGGTAACGACGATCACGGGCTCACCGCTGCCGCAGCGGTCGTCCACCGTGACCTTGGACAGCGCGCCACGCTTGGCCAGCTCAACGATGGGCACCTGGCAGGCGGCCTTGTCGGCGCCTTTGAACACCACCGTCAACCCGTTGCTGGACTTGTTCAACAGACCCGCGAACTTGTCGAGGAAGGCCCGAGTTTCGCTGTCCAACCGCTTCATGTCGGTGGGGTTGTAGTTCAAGCGCAACGAATCCAGGACGGCTTCCTGCTTGCCATCCACGGTTTCGGTCTTGGTGACCACTTCGGCCTTCATGCCAGCCGCACGGGCGGCGTCGGCGGCCTGCTCGGCGTGCTCCCGCTGCTGCTTCACGTAGGACGCCGAAGCCCCCACTGCAGCACCGGCGGCGCAAGCGCCCAGGGCCTTGTCTTTCTTGCCCGTGAGCAAGGCGATGGCTCCGCCGGCCACGCAGCCGATGCCACCGGCTTTGAACAGACGCTTCTTGTCGGCATTGGGCTTGCCATCGTCCTCCGCGGCATGGACCGCATCAGGGGCGGCTTGGGCGGAAACCTGAAGCGGCAAGAACGCCGCCAGGCAGAGAGTGAGAGGAACGGAAAAACGTTTCATGGGATGGATCTCCTGCTGTGGGGGAAAATTAGGTGCGTGGAGCAGTCATGGGTCCGGTTGCGGGCACCTTGGCCGCACCAGAACCTTTTGGAGAGGGTTGCGAGAGGGCCGCCGTCACGACCTTGCGAAGCGCTTTTTCGTAGCGCTGAATGGCGCTGTCCTGCTCCGCCTTCGTTTCGTCTCGCAACCGCCGCAGGTCTTCTTGGAGCGCACTCCGGAACAGCGCGTTCTCTTCCCGCAGATCGTCAATGAGGCGCTCCAGCTGAGCGTTGGCGTTCTCCAGCACGCTCACCACGGACGTGGCGGTGTTGTGTCGCTCCAGCGCCTCTCGCACGTAAGCGCTGAACCCACTGCCCGATTCACGGGCAAGCCGCTGAGCAAGTTTCAGCTGCCCACGGTCGAGGTTTACGTTTTGACGAACGAACGCCATTGGTCGAGTAACTCCGTTTCGGGATTACTCCACCGATACCGCGAATCTCGGAGTTGGCAAGGCCCCACGTCAGGAGCCTGAAAAACATGGGCCAAACGAGCTAACAAGCACTGACACTGTCTCCATTCGGTGGTGACATGGCCAGGCCTTGATTGCATTGAGGTTTCGGCAGGCGTTACAGCGATTCTTGGGCGAAAAACGCACTCCCACTTCAGTGCGTCATGTGTATGACGACTCTGGGGAACCGTCCGGGCTCCTGCTTCTCTGCCACTGCCGACATTGCTTCCACACACGTTGGGCTCTTGCAGTTGCTTTTCGGCGGCCCCTTGCGTGTTGCCCCAGGTGCGCTATTGGTGGTCTACGCCCCTCGCCCCACAGGACCATCGCCCACACCATGCCCACGCAACGCTCCCGCTCTTCCACCCCTCACGCCCACCGATGCCCCACCCCGGGAATCCGTGCGGAGTTTCTCAGCCCACTATTTCGCATTGCCTCGAATCCCCAGGACAGGTTGCCCTCGCCCACCCGCCGCACCACCCCACGACACCCAAGCCACGTTGGTTTTAGTCAAACGTGTGCAATGCCCTTGGATACACCGACACCGTGTTTTCCGAATCGCAAGTGGGCAGCCAAAGAACCCCTGGAAGGAAAGCGCGGAGCCCTCGCCCCATTTCGTTTTAGTCAAACAAGGGTGCGCGCCATGGCCTTCATTCACCGCCATTGGCCCATCAATGATCCACCTGCTTTCGTTTCAGGAGTGCTCCCATGACCACCGCTGACCTGGACGCGTTTGCCCGTCGCGTGCTGGCCTTCCATGCCGTCCGTGCGCCTGCCACTCCCCGTTGGGCGCTGGACGTGGCCCGCCGTTCCGAACGCCCTGTGTGCGCTTTCTGCACCGCCCCCCTGGACTTGGATCGTCGCCACGCCTGGGGGCTTTCACCGCTCGTTCCGTTGAGCCAGGGCGGCCCAACGGACACCGAGAACCTGCGCATGGCTTGCAAGCGCTGCATCACCGAGCGGGGCAGCCGTGACCTGTTGGCCTGGCCCGAGTTGAGCCAGCGGCTGCCACCAGACACCTTGGACGCCTTGCTGGCCGACCGGCTGTTTGTCCTGCAGCGCTCCAACAACCACCTGGTCGAGGTGGGGCGCTTTGCCAAGCCAGCCACCGTCCTTGCCCAGCTCCAAGAGCGCTGGATGCACCCCCGGTTCCTCGTCCACGTGGAGCGGCATTCGGACAGCTGGATGTTGGGGTGGCCACTGGCCCAGCGTGCCCATCTGACGCGAAACGACTTGGCCGCGCTCTTGCGCAACGTGCACCAGGGCGAATGGCTGGAACACCCCGAGGTGGTGGCCTTCCGGTTGACCGCGGATGTTTTTCAATTGGCGGTGTGGCAACTGATTGCCCTCCACGCGTTGGTCATTCCCCTGCCTTTGGGGACTGCTCCCCCTCCCGACCGCACCTTTGAGAACCGGTGGATGGCCCGGTATCCAAGCCTGCGCCAGATCCGCCTGCGGCGACAGGGCGCGCACGAAACACTGTGGCCCAGCATGGGCAAAGACCACGTCCCGGCTTACAGCGACAAGCCCAATGCGGTTCGCATGCGAACCCAGCGCCAAGCCACACGTGAGGGGGAAACGAAGGCCCAGTGGTTGGAAGCAAGGCGGCGTTTGGCGAAGCGAGACGCGGGCGTGGCAAGTGGGACGCTGAGGGCATGGTTGCCCGGGGAGCGGGCAGCCATGCAGGCCGATGTGGACGATCTAGCGTCGTCGTGGTTGGAGGCCCGCCAGCGGAAAGTGCAAGGCCGCTCTCAGCGGCCGTGATCCACTAACATTAGCTTCGCACCCAACCTCGAACACCATCCGGCATGGAAAGCGAAAAGGAACGCATCGCCAAGTGGCGGGCGGAGAAACAACGACGACGCCACGAAGAGAAGAGCCAAGCCGCCACGCGGACCTACAGAAGCCTGTTTGCCATCGATGACGATGAGCTGACCGATCCGCCCGAGCTTAAGGAATACTTGGTCCGGCAGAACCTAGCCAAGGGCAACCTCGCCCGCCGGATGAGCAGCGGTGAGGTCCAGTTGGCGCTGAACACCTGGGGCTTGGACGAACTGAACCAGCTTTGGAGCATGCGCCGAGAGAAGCTCACTTACCTCGAAGACGCCGCCCTCCTGTTGGCCCACATCCGACACCGATCCGGCATTGACCCACAGCTGCGCCCGGCGGCAGAGCTGCTTGGATACGATGCCATCCAAGCACTCCTGGGAGTGCTGGAAGAGAGCGGGCGGTTGGCAGTGGAACAGGCACTGCCCCCGGCGGCGGAAGCCGTCGTGGCCGAGGGCAAGCGGGTGGAACAAGTCCTTCGGGTGATCCGAGAGGGCCAAGCCGAGTTTCGTAAACGCCTAGTCGCTCACTACGGAGCCGTGTGCATGGTCACCGGGACCGCCTTGGCAAGCGTCATCGACGCCGCTCACATCGTCCCCTACAACGGGGCAGCCACCAATGCTTTGAGCAATGGCTTACTGCTACGGAAGGACATCCACGCGTTGTTCGATGCAGGCCTGTTAACCATCGGGCCGGACCTGGTCGTTTACGTCAGCGCGGGGGTGGACGATCCGTTCTACCGTTCGCTGGACGGAAAGGAGCTCTCGCTGGACGCTCCGCCCAAGATGTCCAAAGAGGCCCTGCGGCGGCGACTGGCGGGCAATGAATCGTCCGAACTGGAGGTTGCCAGCCTTCCCCAATGAGCCGACCCAAAGCTCCGGCTGATCGGACAAATCGAACCATTGCTCATGATAGAAACGCCCTCCGCGTGGATCCGGAAGTTCAATCAACGGTTCTCCGCGCCGTAGGCGTATGCCTGCTCCCGCCAGGGGACGCTTTTTTAGCTGCTTTTGCTCTGCCCACGGGATGATCCACAGCTACAAGAAAGCGGCTATGGCCGCTTTCTTCGTTCCCCTGTTTGTGAGGGTCAGTAGATCTTTCCGTTCTTGCTCATCCCCAGATTCCGCACCGCCACCCTGGCGGCCTTGCGGTCCTCCGCGTGTTCGTCCTCGGGCGAGCTCACGATCAACAGCGTCTTATCCTGGATGAGCGACGCCGCGGCGTAGTCGGCCAACGCCACCATGGCGGTCGTCAACGCGACTTCACTGCCGGCGCCTTCCGAATCGTCGAAGCCAAACAGCTTGGCGATGTTCTCGCGGAGTTTTGGCGGGATGGTCACCATGGCCCGGTGGTGGCGCAGCCCGTCCTCCCGACGGCGGTAGTCATGGAGGGTGACCGATCGGGGCATGACCATGTGAACCCGCTTTCCTCCGACGCTGCCCGCCTTCTGGCTGTCGTCGTAGTCAAAGTAGGACTTGCGCTCCGGGTAGTCGCCCGGCCCCAGCAACAAATGCTCCGGGATGTGGGCAACAGGCAGGCTGTCTGCTTTGCTGGCCCGGCGGGGCTTGGCATGGGTCACGTCCTTGACGTCGTCCAACGTGCGCTTGGCCGCCTTCTTCGCCGCGGCCTTCTTTGTGGCAGCCTTCTTGGCAGGAGCTTTGCGAGTGGCCATGAGTGGATCTGGGAGGGAAACCAAGGGAAGCTCCATCATGCCGCAGCCCTCCGGCCTGCACCAGCAGCCAGGATGTCGCGCACCCGGACAGCCAGGGCGTGGATCTCCTCCTGGGCCACCCGGGCCCAGCGGCCGTTGGCGTCGAACACGGTCTTTCCCTCCTCGTAGCAGTCCGCAAACAACGCTCGGTCCCGCACCAGGACGGCGCCCGACATCTTGGGGTGCTCCAGGCGACGTCGATGGGCTGCCCGCCTCTCGTTGGCCCGGTTGGCGATGGGCAGGTAACGCTTTCCCTTCTTTTCAAGAACATCCACGGTTCGCAGGAAGATGAGGAAGCTGGCCCCGTCGAGCAACGTTGGCACCAGGTAGAGGTCCGCCTCGGGAATCACCTCGTTGTCGGGCAGACGCGGCGGAGTGTCGGTGATCTCCACGTCGAAGCCCGGGGAGCGCGAGCGCCCGACACTGAACGGTGTTTCGTCCGACAGTGAGGCAAACGCGCAGGCCCCGCCTTGGGGGTCCCGGTCATTGACCAGCACACGCAGGCTGGGGTCACGGGCATAGCACCCGGCTAGATTCAGGGCCAGCGTCGTGCGGCCGACGCCACCCTTGAGTGAGAAGTTGCACAGTCGCATAGGGCATCCTTTCGTGAGTAGATAGGGGTTCCTACCGAATCTACCCCGACGCCACCGTTGCGCAAGTGCATGTTTTTGCAACCCTTTCGGGCCGTTCAGGCCTTGGATTCTTTTCTATTCTTCCCGCGAGGCGACTGGACGACGGCAGTCCCACCGCAGCGTGTGGGCGACGCTTGAAGGCGAGCAATGCAAATCGAACGGCTGGGAGGCCATCCATGCTTTGACAGACGGTGGTGCTGCGCCATGCAGTGCTTCAATGATCGTCCAGCGTTGCTTTGCCGGACCAAACTCCGCGAACACGTCCGCCCCGGCTTCGGCCAGGATTCCGGCCATCTTGTCGTAGCACTGCCGTTTGTGTGGGTGGTCCTGGTTTACGTGCCACGCCATGCAAGCGACGTGGAAAGCGGTTATTCCGTTGGGCCCCACCGGGTGGTCCAAGGACGGGAAAGCCGTTAGGCCCCTCCAAGCCTCCAGGCGCGCCTCGCGGACAGCAGCGATGGCTTCTCTCAGCGCCCAAGGGTTGCAGTGCTCAATGGCCTGTAACAGTCGTTCTGCAAGCCGGTGGACGGTCATTTCCATTTCAGCTCCTTCCGCAGTTGGCGCTCGAAGTGGCGTTGTTGGCGGGCCAGCCGGGCTTGCCGGCGAAGCTTGCCTTCGGGCAGGAACGCGGGAGCCGTGGGTGGGATGTGCGCGAAGGGAAGGCCAGCAATGGGGCGGGCCGAGCGGGTGGGGCTTTCAATCATGGCGGCGGTCTCTTGGGTTATTTAAATCGGTCTTCGTGAGTAGGTCGCCCCACTCCCCTAACTCCATGCAACCAGACCACCGAGCAATGTCAAGATGGAAAATCCAACTTTTTTTGACTAGAAACAGGGGCTTGCGGAATCCAAGGTGCATCGCATGCTGAATGCATGACGCACACGATCCGCCCCCGCTGTTCGCCCACCCTCACCCGCCTTTCCAAGGGCGTGCGCAGCGCGCTGGGCTTCACCCTCACCGAGACCTTGCTGGCGCTGGGCGTTGTGACCGCCGCCACAGGCGCGATGTTCCTGTTCTTCGGGCAGGTCGATGCAAAGGCCAAGCTGGCCAGCGAAACGCGCAACCTGCGCGAGCTGTCCCGACGCATCGAGAGCAGTTTTGGGATGGTGGGGACGTTTCGCGGGGTGAGCACCACGGCCGTGGTGGTCGATGGCTTGGCCCCTGAATCCCAACTCGGCGCCGGGGAAAGCGTCTTGACCAACGCGTGGGGCGGCGCGGTGAACGTCCAGCCCTACACCGTCGAACGCTTCGGGGATTCGTTCTCCGTCAGCTACGCCGGCCTTGATCGTCAAGCGTGCGTGGCCCTGGTCGCGGCCAACGCGGGCGGGGTGTGGGACGCGCAGGTGTCGGACGTGTCGGTGATTCGAAACACCGGCGGCCAGCTCGACGTCGGATTGCTGAGCCGCACGTGTGCGGACAAATCGCGCGTGGTCTTCGTCTACCACAGCGGGTTGTTGGGGGGCGAATGGACCGGATCACCGCTGGTGTTGCCAGCTGCAACGCCCCCGGTCACCCCACCCGCTTCTCCGCCCGTGGGATCCCCGGTGGGGCCCGTAGGTCCGGTGCCACCTTCCACGGGGGTGTCGCCCCCAACCGCCCCGCCACCAAGCGTTCCTCCCACGACACCCCCACCGGTCACGCCGCCCGCCCCCCCGGTGAGCGTGACGCCTCCGGCCCCACCGAGTTCACCCCCGGCCACACCGCCACCGACAAGCACGGTGCCGTCTTGCCAGGAGTGGAGCGAGAACCGAACGATCAATTGCCCATCGGGCCAGGTCGGCCAGGTGTTCCAGAACCGCCGTCACCACTGCGGACCCGACCCGAGCGTTTACGAGGCGTGGGCTGGGTCCACGACGGCCGGCAGTTGGACCACGACCAGCAGCGCCTGCGCGCCGTGCCCTGCTCCCGAGACGCGCAACGTGGGATGCCCTGCAGGTCAGTTTGGCGCGATTGGGCAGCAGCGGACCTTCGCGTGCACGGGCACCGGTTCGTGGAACGCGTGGACCCAGACCAACACCACCTGCGCGGCTTGCCCAGCGCCTTTCCCACAAGCCGAAACCCAGTGGGTCGCCGCGAGTGCCGCTTGCCCGGCAGGCCAGAGTGGATCGCACACGTGGCAGGCCGAGCAGCGGCGGACGAGGACCGGGTCATACAACTGCCCAGCCACCACGTGGTCGCTGCCCAGCCCGACGTTCACCACTTGGACAAATTGGGCGGAGACTGGGTTTCGTCGCAACGAGGCCAATACATGCACCCCCAACGCACCACCTCCGACGTTTCCCGAATACACCGGGCGATCTTGGCATTCGTGGGGAGACGGAGGGCACTACGGCTGGGCGATCTTCTGCAACGCTCCCCGGACCCTGGCCGAGCTTCAAGCCACCTCGTTGGCATGCACTTGGCAATACGAAACGAACGACACCCCCACGTTTACGCCAGAGCCACCTGGCGTGACCCGCCCAACACCGGCTTTGGAAGCCTGTGTCTACGCGCTGCGCGCCAACTTGACTCCGATGCCAGGTTACGGCTTCGTCAACCACCCAGGCACCGCGGTTTGGCCGGCGGCTTGCTCGTGCAGCGTCGTGGGTCCAGGCGCGCGGTTCTACTGGCAAGACCTGGGAGCGAGCGACTGGGTGGGCTTTGAATTCAAGTGCCCTTGACGGCAAAGAAGGCGGGGGCATCCCTCACGTTGGAAGTGGCAAAGCTTCGGATTTCCAAAACCGACCGGAGGCGATGCCCTCGCACCAAGCGTGCTTTCCAGAAGGCAGGTGGCTTGGCCACCTGCGGCGGCTTCTGGGCTCTTCGCTGTTGTGCTTCGAAGTCAAAGCCCAGCCAAGGTTTTCCACATCGCCTTGCCCTGGGCTTCGTGAACCGACGCGTATTGCTGCGGATCCCAACGGGTTCCGGTCAAGAGCAGCCCCAGCTCTGCCACGATGGCCTGACAGCGATCGCCAAAAGCCAAGACCTCATTGAAGGTCAACCCAAGCGTGTTGATGTCAAACGCGCCAGGCTCCTCGTCCAGCTTGCGCATTTCCAGGTGGGCATGGTGCTTGTCCCGGAGGGTCTTGATTTTCGCTGCCACGGGATCAGCCGAAAGGATCACCATTTCATTGGAGACCCTTTCCCAGCCACTATCGAAGCGCGAGTAGTTCTCGTCCCGATCGTTCTGTCTGAACTTCTCCTGGAAAACAGCCGAGCTTTCGGGCGGCAGGTCACTGATCGGTTCGTCGTGGAAGTGATCGAAGATGCGACCGTAGCGCTCCCGGTAGTGCTCCCTGATCGCGGGATCTGCTTGAAGCTTTCGCCAGAGGTTGGTCAGGCTACCGGACCGCGAATCGTTATCCAGAAAAAGCCGTGACTGATCGCGCACCAGGTCTTGTCCAAGAAGCGGCGCCAAGTGGTTCCAGGCATTGGCCCCCGGCGTCTTGTCCAGCTTGGCTTTCAGCCCTGCCTGAATCTCGGGGTCTTGAATGAGTGGGGACAGAATGTGCCGGCGCTCGTCGAGGATGTGGCACTCCTGCGTGAGCACCCGAACGAATCCATCGATTTGGCGAATACGTTGTTCCAGTTCCTCAGGCTTCATTCTTGCTCCGCCTCCAGCGGCACCTGCTGGAACCGCACCTGCAGCCGCTTGATGAGCGCACGGGTTTCCGCGTTCGGAGCGCGCGTGGACACCAGCACCGCCTCCCCGTTGGGCACGTGGCGGATGGCCTTCTGCTCGGCCCGGAGAACGGCGCGGTATTTCACCGCTTGATAGACGCCTCGCTGGAGTTCGTCCTCCGAGCACTTGCTGGTTTTAACTTCCACCGCCAGGCGATGTCTTCCGTTATCGAAATGCGCGTCCAGTCGGTCACCCGAGCTCAACAACTTCTCGTTGCTCCCCATGGGGAAGCACCCAAAGTCCTCGAACTCTTCGGGATGGCTGGCCATCCACGCCTTCAACGCTTTGTGCTCGTCGCTCTCTGGCCGCCCCCCCTCCTGGACTTTAGGAAGGGGAAGAGGCGCATCCGCTGCCACCTCTTCAACCGCCCCGGCGGACGGGGTCAGCATGGTGGCTCCCAGAGCGCGGGCGACCCGGTCCCAATTGGGATAGGTGAAAACGTCTTCCATCGCCTCTCGCAAGTGCGCACGGCGCTCTTCCTCGGTGTCCAGCTTCTTCCCCGCGAAGTAAGCTGGCGAGATGGTGATCGCCCCCTCGCCAGGGTGTTTCGTGTTCTTGTTGACGACGATTGCGTGGAGGGGCGGGATGGGTTCCTTCCACTGCTCGCTGAGCCACTGCAGGGCCTGGGCCACTCCCCCGGCGACGGTGCCGTAGAGGTCTTTGCGGGGTTTGATCTCGTGTCCGAAGGTGTCGTGCAGCTCTTGGGCCAGGTCGCTGTAGGAATGAGCTTCGCCCTCCTGCGCCCACCGGATGAGGATGGGCAGCGCGTCCGGGATAACCCGGCTCCGCCAGGGTGTGCGTGCAAACTCCACCTTCGACCAATCGAACTTTTCCATCCCCTACTCCTCCCTTGTCGTCCCGCCATGGTAGCTGCGGGACCAGCACGGGAAAACGATGAGGGCCGGTGTCCTGCCCCCTCCCTTCTCAATCCTCGTTGGGCAGCATGATGCTGACCACCGGTTCCAAGGCGTCCCCGGGCCCGCACAGCGCTTTCAAGGTGATCTGGCGATGGGTCGACCGCGTCAGGCCCGACCCGGTCGCCGGGTGGGCTTCGTTCGACAACCAGTCGCCGGCGTCGGGCAGAGCCACGTGGAGCTGGTAGTGGATCTCCGAACCGTTGCCCTGCTGCCGCTTGATGGCCACGTGGAGCATGAAAAGCACGTCCCAGAGCCGGCCGTCCACCGACTGGCCGCGCAGTTCCAACCCTATGGGCACTTCCACGTAGCGAGACCACGCAGCGCGGGTGATGGTCACGGGAAGCTTGAAGCCGGCTTCTTTGGCCACATCGGACACGTCCACCAGGACGCCGTCCTCGATTGCCTGGGCGCGGGTGTAAGAATGGATGAGGTCGGAAGGCTCGAACATGTTGTTCCTCGCTTGGTAAGTGATGGCCCGCCCAGGGCATCCGGTCGGGATGTCCTGGAATGGGAAACCCACCGCCCCACCGCTCGGCGCGGTCAAGGGAGGAAATGGAAGGGCTGGCGCGGCCCGCAGCGCAGCGAGGACACGGGCCCTGGAATGGCCCTTGACCGGAGGAGCCGGGAGATGGGGCCGCGCGGAGCGCAAGGGGCTTGAATGGCGTGCCGCGATCGGCACACCGACTGGCCCTCAATCGGCCCGCCTGAATCCTCCAAGGAGGCGCTGCCACCAGGACCGGGGAACCGCTTCCGCGTTCTCTGGCAATGGAAACGCCCTGTCCCAGTCCAACTCGATCGGATCGCCGCCACTGGTGCGCACGAAGCCATGGGCCTTCAATGCCTCAATGGCGACGCTGGACGTCGCGTAGCACCGTGCGAAGACCCTGCCTTCCCCCGATGAACTGGCCAACGCGTGGCGCACCAATGCCTTGAAGCAACCACGCCGGGTGAATTCTGGTCGCGTGCCGGCGAGATGGAGCTCGTAGCCTTCGCGATCATGCATGCAGATCAGAAACGCCGCCGGCTGACCCTCCCAGGTCGCAACCCTCACGTCGCCGTCCACCCTGCAAACCTCCGGTCGATTGTGTCGCAGCTTCATCATCGTCAAGAAGCCGACATGAAGCAGCCCTTCCACCAAGGGAACCGCTTGGGCGCTGAGGGTTTCCCGGAAATGCCCTTGCCGTGCTCCGTCGCGAAGCAGAGCAGCTATCCATGCGGCATCTTCTGCAACAGCGGAACGAATGGAAATGGTCATACGTATGAGCAAACCTGGGGAACGTTGTTCATCCAACCACTCTGCGCCGCGGACGCTTCAGCGGTGAGCGGGCCCAAACCGCGGATGAAGCGAAGAGACGCCAGTTGGACGTCGTCCTGGGGCCAATACGGGCCATCCGGCGAAAACACGAAGTGGTCCCCTTGAAGGGCCCCGCAGGTGGTGCAATGGTGGGCCAAGTAGGTTTGCCCGGACGTCCGGGTGGCGTCGAAGCGAAGCCAAGGGGCGTGGCCGGCAACGAACGCAGCGGCCTCCTCGTTCAAGCGCTCGATGTAGCGCAACAAAGCACCCTCCCCCTGATCCACCAACCCTTCGTCGTCGTGCTCCTCGAACGAGGGCACCCAGACCGCGGCGGTGGGAGTGGGGGCATGGCAGAAATGGCACTCGGTCTGAGCGAGCAGCAGGCCGTAGGCCGGGGCGTGGAGGATGGATGCAGGGGCTTCATGGGTCATGGAGCCATTTTGCCCGGCCCGTGTATCAACCGGTGAGACGAGCTTGCGTTGAATCATGGGTGTTGCGGAGCGTGCCACGCTGCGAACCCAGCCACGCCATCTGCTTGTATTCGTCTCTACTGAGCAACTTGGACACCCCCAACCACTGCACCAGATGGTAGTGCGCAATCGTTCGTGGGTAGCGCTGAATCCCCTCGTGCAACAGTTTTGGCAGGAAACACACAGAACCATCCTGTCGCTCGTAAGCGTAGTAGCGATGGCGGGAGGCACGCGTGGTCATGGCATTTCTCTCAGTGCGCCCAGAGGGCGCGGTCGATACAGCGTTCAAGGCGCTGGGCCAACCAAACGCTGAATGGAAGGGCGATGGGGGCGGCAATGGCGAGAAGGGAAAGGGTCATGTCGGCGGTTCCAGTCGGTTGAAAGAGCGGTGCGTTCTTCCTGATCCCAAGGTAGATCGCCCTGGAAATTTGTCCACGGTTGCAGTGGACAAAATCTTGACTAAAAGTGAAAACTGCGGAGCTAAGGCCGCAGTTATTCCTAACATCACTTCTCTCGCCGAAGGCGTCACCTGCTCTTTTCCACCGACGCTTCTACAGAGTCCGGCGCGCAGCGGCCGGTGGCGGCGTTGCGCCGTTGGCTCTACAGCCTTGCCCGCTTTGCACTGACACTTCCCCGGGCTGCCCATGCCTGCTCCAGGTGGACCGCGCGTTGTTCGGCTTCCACCGTGGCCACCACGTGCGGCATCGCCGTCTTCAGCGATGGCGTGTTCCAAAATGGGCTGCCCCGGTGAGGGTTGCCACCCAGCCGCAGCAGCAGCAAAGCCGTCTGCTCAAGACGATTGCGCTCGTCGGCGTCGTCGCTCAACTGGTAGTCCGCCGCCAGCTTTTCGAGCGGGCGCTCGCACCAGTGGTTCCTCTCTTGAGGGTGCGCACCAGCTTGCAGGAGGGCTTCGACGATGCGGGGCCAGGGAAGTGCGGAATGGAGCGCAGGACCTTCGTTGAGGCGCCACGCGTTGGGGTTGGCGCCCTGCCGCAGCGCCTGTAGAACGCCGAAAAGGCTTCCTTCGACGCACGCGTGAATCAGCTCGGCGCTCGGAGTTCCTGGCAGTGGTGGGCGGTGGTCAGCCATGGCGGCTGCCCCGAACCTGGTTCCCGAGGAGATCTCCTTGGACGTAGTCTCGGATGATCTGGCGCACCGCTTCTGCGGTGGAAATCCCCGCGTTCACCGCGCCCTGCTCCACCGCCTCCAAGACGCTGCGCTGCAGCGGAAGGTAGGCCAGGCGCACGTCCCTCTCCCCACCCAGCCGACGCTTGCTCAGTGCGTAAGGGTGGGCGGCATACATGGCGAGCACTTGGCGCACGGCTTCGTTTCGGGTGACCTGCGCGCGCGCGGCGGCCGCCTGCAAGCGCTCCAAATCACGGGAGTAGCCCCGGGAGGACGGAAGGGTGACAAGTTTTGGGGAAGGGACAGGTTGAAGCACGTCGCGCTCCGGCTTAGGACGCCGCGTCCAACGGCTTGGCGGCCGCCTCTCGGACCACCGCGATGGCACGCCAACGGTTGATCGCAGCGCCGGCGAAATACAGGGCGTCCACCAGTTCTTGCGCGGCCCCCTTCTCAAGCAGGGCCCGGTTGCAGGAGGCGAACCCTGCAAGGATTCCGTAGCGGTCCGCGTCGTCTTTGGCTTTGTTCATGGCTTCCGCAATTTGAACGTTCATGTCGAATCTCCTGATTTTTGCTGGTGGGTGATCGGCGGTTACAGACGCACGCGCTGACGAGGAGCTTCCAGGACAGCCGCCGGAGCTTCGCTGTGCGCCTCTTGCCGTGGGTTCCAGACCTGCCCACCGATGACCATGCTCGGGCCGCCTGCAGCAGGAAGGACCTGCGAAAGCCTGGCTTGCTTCGCTGCGGCGTTGATCGCACGCACGGTGCCCTCTTCCATGCCTTTGGCTTCGTAGATCACCTGCCCCTCCAGGTGATCCCCCGCTTCATCCACAAGGGCGGCAAGGGTTCGACCGAACTTCGACTTTGGTCCTTGGTTGCGAGCATCGGCGTCCCAACGCTCGATCACTTCGAACGTCTTCTCATGACGATGGCCAGACTTGTTGAGTTCTTGGAGCACCGCTTCGGCGTCTTTCACGTTGAAGCGAATGGCGGAGAGCTTCACCGGGTGCGCGTAGCCACCGCCACTCGAAGCCGATTGCGTGATGGCGACCGCTTGGTTGCCGTCGCTGACGAGGTGATGAATTTTCATGTCGATTTCCTTGATGGTTCCCGGAAGGCGCGATTGCCTATCCACAAACTCAAGGTAGATCGCCCCATGATTTTGTCCACTGCTTGAGTGGACAAAACTTTGACTAAAAGCAAAAACTGCGGAACTAAGGCCGCAGTTATTCCTAACATCACTTCTCGCGCCGAAGGCGTCATCCGCGCTTCTTCCATCGCCGCTTTCCAGAAACCTGCGCGAAGCGACCGGCGGTTGGTTTTTTGCACAAAAAAGGCCCCTCGCGGGGCCTCAAAGGACATGAATTGTTCTTACGCGATCAGTTTTTGTCAGCACGCCTTACTCCGCGCACTCCACGCCGATCCATTCTTCATCGAACCATTCGTCCAGCGTCGCCAGGCTAGCTGCCCTCGTTGGATGCTCACCGGGGCCGTCCTGGATGCCCAATCTAAAGGGCTGGATTGGGATAGCATTCCAACGTTTGTTAACTTTTACCTAGATCCGCGCTACGTTCTGGGATCATGAGAAGCCCACGACCCTGCTGCCCAAATGCCGAGTGCGCCTACCACCAGGTGCCGCCGGCGGGGTTTTACCGGAAGCGTGGTTACTACAGGCCGCGGCACAACCGCCAACCCGTGCCTCGTTACGAGTGCCGAGGATGTGGGGCGTGGTTTTCTTCTTCGCAGGCCAAGCCCACGCGGGGCCAGCACCGGCCGGAGTTGAATCGAAAGGTCCTGGAGCTGGCCGTGTCAGGCGTAACCATGCGTCGGATGGCTGAGGTGCTGGGGTGCAGCCAAAGCACGGTGGAACGCAAGGTGGCCCATTTGGCCGCCCAGGCCAAAGCCCATCACACAAAGCACCTGACCACTCTAAGCACTCGTTACGCCATGTTCGATGAGCTGGAGACCTTCATTCATGCCCGCTGGAAGCAGGTTTCCGTGTCGGTGGTGGTTCGCGTCAAGACGGGAGAGGTGCTGGCGTTCGGGGTGGCTCGTAAGCCTTCCAGCATGCGGCAAGGCATTGAAGGCAATCGCTGGGTCATCAATGACCGCCCCCAGGTGATTCCCCGAGTGCTCTCCGAAGCGGCCATTGGAATGAAGGCTGGCGCGACGCTGGCCAGCGATGGGGATGCCAATTATGGAAAGTGGGTAGCGCAAACGCTGCCAGGGATCACCCACGCCAAGCTCCGGTCTCCGACCGTGCCCGAATACGACCCCTTGTTCGCCATCAACTTGGCGTTCGCGAAAATGCGCAATGACCTGGCCCGATTGGGGCGGAAGACCTGGACGACCACCAAGACCCTTAAGGGGCTGGAGAATCACTTGTGGTTGTGGGTGGCTTGGACGAATGATTATCAACTTCGCTGATAAGGGCAACTCTTTCTACCCATCGCCCAAACTTCGTGTCTTTGTTTGCCTTCCACATAATTGCGCAAAAAAATATGAGAACAAATCCAAGGCATGCGATTAAGAAAGAGCTCAAAGCCTGCCCCCAGAAGGCCCCACGAAAAGAGAGCCTTTTTCGCAATGCGGAGAAGTGACCATTGTTCTCATCCTGCGCCTCAGCGATCACCTCCCTAACTGCGCTCGCAAAATCCTTAATACACAGGTCTTCGATTCGCGTTTCGATATGTTTTTCGATTCTTTTGTCAATCGAAAGGTCGGCAGCAATTTTGAGTGCGTCATCCGCAGTGTATCCGGCATCAAGCAAATCAGACATCAGCTTATCAGCATACTGTTCTTTAATTGCCCAGCGCAGAAGATCCTCTGTTTCAGAGGAAAGCTTTGTCCTTCGTCCCTGCTTGATACGACCCATCCATCAGTCCCCGTGATGGATGGGCCCGTTCTGGTCAATTTTGGGCTTGATGCCCAGCCTCTTGGCAGACTTCAAAGCCGCATCCAGCAACTCATCAACCACCGACTTTTCAGTCATGTCTGGAACGTCTTGCTTCCACATCTTCAAAGAAAAATCTTGGCAAATGTCTCGATGGATACGCTCATTCGCGTTAGCAGTGGCAAAATTTTTCATTTCAGTTCCCCTGATATGCCAGCTGTCGGTCTGGCTTCTGTGTGGGGTCCACGATTTCAGGTTGCCTGCGTGGTCAGTCGAGTCAAGTGGGGAAATCGCGCGCAATTCAGGATCTGAGGCCGTGAGGCCACAGTTTCGGCATTTGCTTGTTAGGCAATGCCAGATCTTTCGAAACATTTGGGGCATCGTTTGTCTCCGGGTTGGGTAGCTGTGTGCGCACTAAACAAGGGCAGCTAGGTCGCCAGGTCCTTGACCTTGCAATTGGTGCCGTAATCCGACCCTTCCATGTCGAACACCACCTCATAAAGGAGCTGCCCGTCCTCTTGGCGCTCCACGTTGACGGAGACGGTTTGGTCAGCCAACAGCTCGTCGTCTTCGCATCCCAGCTCTGCCGAATTGCGGTTCAGCAGGAAAGCCAGCAGCGCGTCTTCAACGGAAGGCTGGAACGCGGGATAGAGATAGCCCGCCGCGCCGGTCGAAAAGGTATACCCAGACAACTGGTCAAACAAAGTGCTGGCAGCGGCATGCGCAGCTTCGTGAGCTTCCTTGATGGTGATGGTGTCGTTTGTGATGAGCATCGCGTGGTTCATGGCGAGATCCTTGTTTGTCGGTTGGCACGATTGCCTTCCCATGTATCCAAGGTAGATCACCATAAAAATTTGTCCACGGTTTCGGTGGACAAAATCTTGACTAAAAGCAAAAACTGCGGAGCTAAGGCCGCAGTTATTCCTAACATCACTTCTCGCGCCGAAGGCGTCATCTGCTCTTTTCCCACCACCGCTTTTACAGAAGCCGGCGCGAAGCGACCGGCGGTGGCTCTGGGCTTTGTTCTTTGAAAAAAAAAGGCCCCCTCGCGGGGGCCCCAAAGGACATGGACTGATCTTACAGGCTGGTGGAGCGCCAGAGCTTGCCTGCGATGCCACCCACGATCAGCGCCACGGGCATGAGCGCCGTCAGAGCCATCGGGGGCACGGAGGTGAAGAAGTTTCGCTCGCCCTCTTCCAGGCCCGGGTAGAGCAGGCCCACGGCAACGCTGACCAGCTGCAGGGCAACGACGAAGAGCAAGCCCACCAGGGCGCCCTTTCCAAAGCCACCTTTGCGCGGCGAAACCGGGAGCCCGCAGGCCCTTGCCGCGCGCACGCGGGCCGCGCGCCAGTTCAACACGTAGAGCAGGAGCAGCAAGAGCAGCACGGCTGCCCCACCAGCGGCCGCCAGGCCGGCCTCCCAGCCGTAGCCCATGTTCTCGCCGATCTCTTGGGCTCCGGCAAGAAACAGCAGGCCTGCACCACCGAGGATGACGGTGCCCGGTGCCAGCAAGCCCCACTGCATGTGACCGCCGGGGGTGTGGTGAGCGTTGTAAGACATGGGACCTCCTTGAAGTGGTGTTCCCTCAATGCATAGCGCGATTCCGCGCCTTGGCAAGGTCAGCCCTTCTTCTGGGCTCCGACCGGCACCCAGCCTGTGGGTTGCTTCTCAAAGATGAAGTCGTAAGCCGACGGCACGGGAACGGGATCGGGCTTCAACTGCTGCCCGCCCTGGAACCCGACCACGTCCAGCGTTCCACCGGTCACGCACGTGGCCCGCTGGGGACCACTGGAGGTGCAATCCGCGGTGAGGTCTTTCCAACCCCAAACCTCGATTCGTTGGCCCATTTCGCTGGAAAGGTTGGCGTTGGCATGCGCCTCGTAAGCGTGGGCGACTTGTTCGATGGTGGGCAAATCCGCCTTGCTGCTGCAGGCGGCCAAGCCTGCGGTGATCAGGGCGAGGGAAACGTGGGTTGCTTTCATGC
Source organism: Stenotrophomonas sp. 28608_Sma (assembly GCF_056486185.1). NCBI lineage: Bacteria > Pseudomonadati > Pseudomonadota > Gammaproteobacteria > Lysobacterales > Lysobacteraceae > Stenotrophomonas > Stenotrophomonas sp. 28608_Sma. The sequence continues at coordinate 3,092,955 of NZ_CM151308.1, forward strand.
CGGTGCTCCTTGCGTATGGGTTAAATCAACGTCGATGGTTTCGTCGCGGTATCCGAGCCGAACCCTCTCTATCGTCACGTCCATCTTCGGCACCGTGCCCTCCACCCAGACCCGGTTGACGGAGAACACCACCAGATCGTCTCGGTAGCTGCGACCTTGTCGCGCCAAGTTGGCGGCCTCTTGGGCGCCCACTCGGATGAGCAGGTGGAAGCGGCCGGCGTTGGGTGGGCTGGACACCCCCGTGGAGGTGCGGTGAACCCACGGCACAAAGCCCTTGCCGGTGACGCTTTGTCCCGCCGCGGACACCTGAGACATCGGGATGAATCCTTCCAGCACGCCACGGTCGGCCCGATAGGCGACATCGCCCAGGGCTTGGAACGTGGGACGAACGGCAAACCGTCGGATGGCCTTGAAGCGCTGCAGGCGCGCGTCGAAAGCCGGGCCATAACGGCGCTCGATGGCAGCCGGATCATCGCCTGAGATGCCGTTGGCGCCCTGGGCCTTCGTGTCCATCAGCCACCATTGCCTCAGGCACCATTGGCGCTTGTCGGCGTCGATGCGATAGGACGAATGGGCCATGGCGAGCAGCTGCATGTCGCAAGTGTCCACGCCGCCACCACCCACAGCCGTCACCCCGGCCCGCAGGTGCTGAGCCCCTTCCAAGACGTCCTGATCCAGGTCCCAGTAGGTCCCGGTCGGCTCGACGTAAGGGCTCCTTGCCCTATCACTGACCACCTTGGGCGTGCCTTGGATGGCTCGGCCGATCTGGCGAAGCAGATCCGATTCGGCCCGGGCCTGCTCAGCGGTGCACCAAAAGATTGCAACAGCCCCCGCTACGCACAGCATCTTCTTCATGCTCCTACCCCTGTCGGATGCACGTTCCTATTTGCCCTTTTGGCAAATGCAAGCGATGCTTGGAAGCATCACACTGGCGGGCCGATCCATGCGTTCAGCTTCGACCGATGCCAGCCCCGCTTCCTGTGTCCACTACCTACGGCCGCCGCCTCCGTGAGGCTCGCCTGGCCCGAGGGCTGAGCCAGGCGGATCTCGGGGCGGTTTTGGGATTGGAAGACCAGAACTCTGCGGCACCGCGCATTTCTCGCTATGAGAGAGGGGAGCGCATGCCCGACGAAGCAACCATGGAACGCTTGGCCGAAGAACTGGGACTGCCAGTGGCCTATTTCCACGCCGCGTCCGACGTGCTGGCGGAAGTGATCTTGGTGGTCTCCCGGCTCCCACCCGAACGCCAGCGTGAATTGCTGGCGCGGGTGAGAACCTACGCGGAATCTTTAGAGCTTTCGGAACGGGAAACCAAGTCGTAGTCCTGTCCCCGCCAGGGGTCGATCAGGGCTGTTGGACGACTGCCCTTTACTTCTTACCGTAGATTTCCCAGAGTTCCTCGCCGACCTTCAGAGTGCCCTTTGCCCAATCTGGCAACAGGTCACCCAAAGCCTCACGGAAGCTTCCAGAAATTGAGTGCGTGGCGTCGCCCGCTCGCTTCCCTGGCCCAATCCACCGGCGAATCCATTCTTTCCTGCGGTTAGTCTCGCTAGGCGGAGAGGAGCCAACAGCTCTGAGAGCATGGCGCTGCAACGCGATAACAGCGTCTACCTCTGCATAAAGCGCCCTAGCGAGCTCTGGAGCATCTCGTCTGCCCTCCAGTGCAGTCACCATGGCGCGAATGAAGTTATCGGAAAGAAGTGCAATCTCGGTTGCCTCCACCCACACGTGCCCATAGCGCTGAACGTCGTCCGACCTAAGGTTCAGCCCAAGCCGCGACAACTGCACCCCGTTTCGAAAAAGTTCCTCAAGCTTTTCCTCCCAGCTCATTTCCTCAAGCGGTGTTGTGCTTGCTTCTTCGCTCATGACCGTCCTTTCCTTGGGTGGTGGATCGTTATACCAATCGGCCGGAGGCACGGGTAGCTTGAGCATCCCATCGCGTTAGGGCCGCTGCTTAAAGCGGAAGCCACGTCTCCACGCCGCAGCTAGCTCTCATGGCGGCGCTGAAGCGGCGAATTCTGCGACGTCCTTGGGTGTCAACGGCCAACAGCGCAATAATCGGTCCTATTGACACCGATTTTTACAAACCTCAAAATCGGTCCCGTTAAGACCATTTTCCGAGATGAGGCCATGCAGACAACAGTCACCACGTCGCGCGCAGCGGCAATCATAGGCATTGGATATGAGGGACTTCGGAGCTACCTAAAGCGAGGACTGCTGGGTAAAAGTGGACTGATGCCCCCATTGGTTTCGAAGGATTCGCCTGCCCCAGACCAGAGTGCGGTTCGCGCCTCTTGGAAGCGCTTTGGATTCACAGACCTCTGCCTCATGCGTTTGGCAAAACAGCTGGTGGACATGGGACTGAGCTTTGATCAGGCCAACTCCATCGTTTCGAACGAAGAAATGCGTGCGCTTTTCAGCGAAGGCAGTGCCACCACAGACGCCGTGGTCATGTGCTGGCCACCTTTTCAGGAATACATGGTCTTCGTGGGTGAGGAACGACGATACCTAGCCGATCACTTGGCACAGGCAAACGGAACTGCTCTTGTGATCGAACTGAAGGCTATTGCCCAGACCGTCACGTCGAAGCTCAAGGAAATCCGGAATGAGGGGGTTTCGGCTCTTTAAGGCGTATGGCCTGCGCTCTCCACCTGTTGTCCGTCAACGATTGTGACAGCAGCACGCGAACGAGTTCGCTGACGTGCATTCCCTCCCGGTCAGCCACCTGCTCCAACAGGTCTTTCAGCTCCTGTGGCACGCGAACGGCCATCTGCACGTAAGGTGGCCGGCTCACGTGGACAGCCTCGCCAGGGTGAGCACCCACGCCAGCACTAGCCCAGCCAGGATTTGGGCACGCAAGCGGTAACGCACACGAAGCGCCCCGCTGGCGTGCCGTGCATTGACCCAGAAGATGCCAGCCAGGCCCAACACGGTGGCCAGGAACGCTGCAGCCAGGACGGCGGCCAACACCGCGCCCACGGTGGTCATGCCAGCGCCCCTGCCATGGTGGCCAGGACGAACCACTGTCCAGCGATGAGGCCGTAGCCGATGAGCAATCCCTCCAAGCCCGCCCAGCGTTGGCCGGGGGTGCGCAGCAGCGCCGCGCTGTCGTTGAGCAAGGACCACCCGGAGAGGATGGACAGCCACTCAAAATCAATGGTCATAGCGGTCATAGATCGAGCCCTCCCCTCCAGCGGAATTGATGGTGGAGGGCAACATGACCTCCTCGTTTTTCACGCGTCCGAACACGCTGGCAAACACGTCCATCAGCGAGGTGCTTTGGGCCGCGTCCCGTTCGGCCTGGCGCGCATACTCGTCCAACCCAGACGGGACAACCTGGCGTGCGCCGTTGACGGCGCCGCGCAACCCGCTGGCGTTGGGCATGCTCGCCCCAAAGGTGCGGTTCCACGTGTCGGAAAACCGGTCCAAGCCGTCCATGCCCATAAACAGCAATCGCGCCAGCACCAGGACAACCACGGCGTTGACGACAAGCCGCGTCGTCAGTCTGAATCCAATGAACATCTTCCCCCCTTTCGTTTCGTTGGTCGGTGTCAGACGCACGCATCGCGAACGCCATACGTTTGGGATACACCGGCACGCGAAACCCACAAGGGGGTTATTTTGACTAAAGCTAAAAATTGGGAGAAAAGCCCAATCACGCTGCAGGCGCGGCTGCACTTGCCCGTCAGCCGGCGCTCGACTGGGGCATTGCGTTGAACGGTCCGAGTGACCAAATTGGCAGGGCTAAATCGGGCCCAAGTCTTTGACCACCGCCTGGCCAGGCTTCAAAAAGCCCAATAGCAACCGTCCGCCGGCGACGGTCCGCCCCATGCTGGCGTTGAGGTATCGAGCCTGGAGCTGCGCTGCCACCAGCAGGTCCTGGGTGGCCATGCTGGCGATCGCCGGGCTCACGGCCTGCTGCTGTACAGTTCAGACGCAGATGCATGGTTGTTCGATCAAGGCTTGCAAGCCAGTGGAGCTGGGGCTGAAGTTCATGGAAAGCTTGCCGATAAACCTGTAACAAGGTAAATGAGGCGAGAAGCCAAGCGAAGCGATGGCGCGTTTCAGATCGGGGGTTGCTTTGAGCGTTCGAGAAAATCGGCTTCGCTACGTCTTGACCGTAATAGGAGCCACGGCGGCGTGCGTCTTGGCGATGCTCGCGGTCGCCCAAGCCATCCTCTACGTGCGTGACAAGGAAGGGGCGGAGGCAGTGGCGGAAGCCGCGGTGACGCGCTCGGAGGCTTTATCCCTTGCAAGGCGCGTCGCGGCCGAACAAGCCTCTCGCATTGGACAGCCGCCTTGCTCCGCCACCGACATTGACTCACTGAAAGAGATCGCGTTCCGCTCCAGCTACATGAACGACATCGGTCGCATCCGAGACGGACGCCTTGTCTGCAGCGCTCTCTGGGGGCGCTCGCGCCCCTACACCCTCCCCGCCCCACGCTTCTCCAGCGGCGCTGTCCGGCTTTGGCACGCATCGGATCTCGTTGGCTCCCCCTACACCGGGTCCAATCTGATCGCCCAAGGCGACACATTCACCGTGTCCTCCCCGTCTGCCTTCGAGAGCTTGGACCCTGCGCGCAGCAGCTCCATCAGCATCGAAACGAAGGACCGATCGTTTACATTCCGCACCTTGTCCCCGACCAGCCGCGTCGGCACCCCGTCTCTCGTCCAAGCTCAACATTGCAGCCGGGTGGCCGACGTTTGCGCGTTCGTTACCAGCCCTAGGCACGTGGTGTCCGAACTGCCCTCGGCGTTGCTCACCACCATCCTGTCAGCGGGTGCCTCGGTAGGGCTTTTGCTCGCGTTCTTGCTGATCAAACACCAAATCACGGCTCGGCAAACCATCCAGCAACGGTTGGTGCTTGCACTGAAGCGCAGCGAGATCGAACTGGCCTACCAGCCACTGCGTCGAATTGGCACGCGGGAGCTCGTGGGATTTGAAGCGCTCAGCCGCTGGCGCCCGCCGGGAGACGATGAAATCCCGCCGGCCATCTTCGTGCCCATCGCCCACCGATTCGGCCTGAGTCCTGATCTTTTTCGATACGTGCTGGCCCGTGCCATGAATGATCTCGCCCCCGCGCTGAGGGAGCATAGGAACCTCTACGTAAGCATCAATGCCGAGCCCGTGGACATGGCCCAAGAGTGCGTCGTTCGCTACATCGGCAGCGTCACCAACGATTTTGGCGTGTTGCCAGAGCAAATTCGCATCGAGATCACCGAGCGGGAAGAACTCGTGTCCGCTGCCGCAAAGAGCAACATGCAGGCCCTCTCAGTTCTGGGATACCGGTTCTTGATCGACGACTTCGGGACCGGCAGCGCCAACTTCTCCCGCCTCGCCCAATCGCCGTTTCGAGGAATCAAGATCGATCGCATGTTCGTGGCCGCTATCAACGAGGACTCCCCCCTGCGGCCCGTTTTGCCAGGGATGTATCGCATCGCACGTGAGCTTGGGCTGGATGTCATCGCAGAAGGCGTCGAATCAGAGGCGCAAGATTTGCTGCTCTACCGGATTGCTCCAGAGGCTATTGGCCAAGGGTGGCACTATGGCTGCCCTCTCTCAACCAAAGACGCGCTTGCCGCCATCCAAGTTGGGTAGCCCTCGCGCACGGGTCGACCCGAGCGCGTTCACTGGCGCTTGACGTTCGCCCTAGCAAGATGTCCGTGCGTCCGATGGACGCGACAATCGTGAAAATCTCCGCTATGGCGCTGACCCCAGTTGGCGCCGCCGAACCCAACGGGGTGACTCCCCCTCCCCTAGGTGACGCCCCGGCAGTTCAGGGCATCGTCGTGATCGGCCCCCCTAGCAGGCGGCCTCTTTAGGGCAACGCGCGACACACACCCTCAGCAGTGGTCCGCAACCGACTGGCCGCCGGTCTGGCCTTTTGCTGGTTAACGAACTGGCTCAGCGCTTTCCAACAGCGCCGCTCGGTTACTTCCCTGTGCCTAAGGCTGTCGCCGTGCAGCCCGCCTCTTTATCATGCTCCTGCGACGGCAATAGAGGGATCGGACAGCGGTATCTGGCGTGCGGACTGCGCGGACGACCCCGTAGATGAATTCTTCAGAATCCAATTGTCTCATCTGGTTCCGGTGGGGTTGTCGCGGTGCATCATATGCATTCCGCTCTGTTCAGCTTTTTGTTCATCTTCATGCCCAACATTGGACGTTTCTTCATCGATCAGGTTGAGGGTGTGCGGCGGGCCGACGGCTCGCTCTTGCAGGTCACGCGGATCAGTTGCGCTTGTCTGGAATGCGGCCGCCAACTGCGATTGGTTCCAGGGCATGGCCTGCTGGACTTGGACGGCGCCGCCGTGCTCACTTGCCCGCTCTGTGACAACCGCTAGGCGGTGGCACGCGCGAGGTTGGAAAAGCTTTGCCCCCAACCTAACCACCCGCGCATGGCGAGTCTTGATTGAAGAGTGGACCGCTGTGTGCTGGCCCGAAAGGGCCGATTGACGGTGCAGTCAAGCGGAACGCTCACCGGTTTCCAACGCTTGAGCTTGGGGCCACCCTGCTGCCAGACCGCGATTCGGTGGCCAGCCAATGGAGGAGGGGTATGCACAAGGCTGAGACGGAGGCGTTGGTCAAGTTGGAGCTCCGCCTGAGCGAGTGCGAGAGGCGCCTGCCCAACGCTGAGGGCGAAACCAATGCCTTGGAGTATGCGGTCAGGGCTTTGGTGGCCAGTTCTGCCAATCCCACCGCGGTGCGCCTTGCATGGGCCCACCTGATGCCCATGATCGTCGACATCCATGTGCCTCCCCAGCCAACGCTCCAATGCGGACTTTCTGCTTGGCTTGCGTCATGGACTGAGGTCCGTGGCCGAGCAAATCGACGCTTTGCCCTGCCCCCTAGAGACCTCCCAGATCGAGAACGGTTGCTTGGCCCTTTGAGAGAATTGCTGCCAACAGACGACCGCCCGCTAATGGCCGCTCGCTGTCGCCGTTGAGGTAAGCGGCTTGCAAGCGTCCTGCTGCCATCAACTCCGCCCGTCCCATGCCTGCTGGCTGATTCCGCAAGGGCTCTCCTGGCGACGCCAAGCCTCCCACCAGCGCTTGGACCACGGCGGGACGGCCATCTTCGGACTTTGCATAAGCGGTGGCAACCATGCGCTGGGCGTGCGCCGACCAGCCGCCCAAAACCAACTCGGTGTGCATAGCGCTGATGGGTATGCCAGCGGCTGCCGCCGCGCTCACGTAGTTTGGCCAGAGGCGATCAATCACGCCGCCAAGCTCGCCGGACAGCCGCTCTATCGTGAAGTCTGCTCGAAAACTGGCTTGGAGACAGAGCTCGTAGATTCTTAGGAAGAACTGGGCCGACCCACGCGTGGCCAAGACGGCGTTGTGCTGAGGCAGCAGAAGCAACTTGGCGCCCTCTGAGTGCGCCCCGGTTTGAGCATCTTGCGCAAGGGTATCGACGGTCACAGCCAAGTGATCGGCACTCAGCAACACGTTCAAAATGCTCATCTGCCGTCCTTGGGATCCATTCCGTCGATTGAACCTTCCAACGCCAATTCAGCCATAGGGGTTGTTGAGAATCTCAGACGCAATCCGCTCTCCCGCGTCCAACGCATGGAGGCACGACGACGCTTTGATGCTCAAATCCGAGCGCCCTCCCACGCCGTGGACCTCGACAGCGAGAAGAACCCAACGGCTTTCACTGAGCCGCCAGATCTCGGAGGTGTAAACGTGCTCTCCCACCGACAAGGTGACCCGTTCTAAATCTTTGCCCGGCTTGGAAGTACCCATGGCCCTCGAACCCTGACTGTTCAAAAGCAGTGTGCACGCGAACGCCGCTGGCCTCAACTGATCGCCTTCCTGCGACGCGGGGAGTCACACTCAAGCGAAATGCCCCCCGATGGATCAGACCCAGTCCTCATTGGATGCCGGCGATGTGACCGTGACCTGCCCAACCTGGGGTGGCCGTCATGGCGTTGAAAGGGCGGGACATAGTGAGGGGGCCGCGCCCACCGCGTTCGGGGCATCTCCGGCCGACTCCACCGCTGAAATGGGCCCGATCTGCAGCAGAGCCAAGGCCGCCAAGCACGCCTGCCGACTGGCGAACGTCTCCCGGGGAGCCATCAAAACATGCCCGCGTGGCGCCACCAGCCGCCAGCGCCAACCTTCCGCCCCGGTGATCCCGGCCCAAAATCCCACCCGGTGGTATACCTCAACGTACATAGCTGCCTTGCGTGATCAATCTGCGATGCTAGCGCGATCGAACCGAGCTCGGCCTATCTTCCGGCCGGGCGTTTAACTCGTCTTTTGAACAACGCGCTCAGGCGTGCGTCGCTAGAGCCTGCTCCGGCCCCGGGACGCCCCGGCTCACAGGCTCATCCAGCAGGTTTGAGCCCCCAGGACGTCCGGGAAGAGACCGCAACAATTGACTCACCCTGTGGACGCTTCCTCCCCTACCCCCCTCCGCACCCAGCACGTAGAGAACCCGCCCCTCAAACTGGGCGGATACCAGCTCAAGCCCCTCCACGTCTGCCAACTTCTTCGTCAGAAGAGCTCGCCACGACGCGGGCGGTTCGGATTCAAATTCGACGATCACCGCGGTATCACCGCACTCCAGCGGCATGATTTCGACGCGAAGGGCGTGGGGCGACGCTGCCGGCAAATCGGGGGCGGATCGGGCCATAGTGGGAGTGTCCAGGCGGGAGGGGTGGGGATTGAGTATCCAGCCCTCGCGGCAAAACCGCGTCAAGGCGCGACGGCGCCCTCGCCTTCCCGTGATTGCCGTCATCACAGGGATGCACCAGCGCTTTACTCCCAGTCCTGCATGATTCCTCGAATTTTTGATCAACCAGGTTTGCTATGACTGCCTCTCGTACCCTCGCATCCTTCTTGTAGAGCACGACGTCGCCATCCGCGAATCGATGCAGGACGTTCTCAAAGACAGCGGCTATGACATCACTGCGGTCGGAGACGCTGAAGCGGCTGTGGAGCGCTTGGCGCAGCAACCCGCCTTCGATCTCCTCATCTCCGACGTGGGCCTGCCGGGGATGAACGGGCACGATCTCGCCAAGCACGCCATGGCACGCCACCCTTCCGTGACGGTCCTGCTGGTCACCGGTCACGGGGGCGTTCCCGGCGCAGACCCACACTTCCTCGAAAACGACGTTATGCTGCTCAAGGAGCTTTCACGCTGCTGGAGTTGCTGGGAACGGTTCGTTCGACGCTTTGACGGCTTCCAGCAACAACTCGGTCACTCTTCTTTCCAACTCCCCCGCGGCGAACGGCTTGGTGAGTATCTCCATGCCAGACTCAAGCTGGCCGGCTCCTACCGCGACGCTTGCTGCATAGCCGGTGATGAATAACACCGGCGTGTCGGACGGCGCTGCCGGCCCGCGTCCGCCACCTGCCGCCCATTGAGCGAGCCCGTCAGGCCCACGTCCGTAATCAGCAAATCAAAGTGCTTTTCGCTGGCATGCACAGTGAGGGCGTCGCTGCCGTTTGCAGCCGCCTTCACGCGGTGGCCCAAACTGCTCAGCACCTCTTTCACCAGCGTGCGCATGGCGGTCTCGTCTTCTACCAGAAGGACCGAGCGACCAGGCGACGTGGCTGGGGGAAGCGCGGGCGTTTCCTGGATTCGGTCATCGGTATCAGCCGTGCTTTGCGGCAAATAAAGGTGCATCGTGGTTCCCACCCCAGGGATGGAGTCAACCGCCACCTGACCGCCGGATTGGCGCGTGAATACGTAGATCGGCAAGCCCCACCCCGTGCCCTACCCGATCGGCTTGGTCGTGAAGAAGGGCTCGAACACCTTTTCAACAACGCTCGCGTCCATGCCGGTTCCCGTGTCTCGGACCGACAAGCGAACATAGGGTCCAGGCGTCAGCACCAAACGCTCCGCCAGTCCGCCATCGACGTGTGAGAGCTCGGCCTCAATCGAGATGCGCCCTCCATCCGGCGTCGCATCGCGCTCGTTGATGCAAAGGTTGAGAAGGGCGTTTTCCAGCTGCGGAGCATCCACCCGCACGACGTCCTCCACTTGATCCGACCGCGTCTCGATCTCAATGGAGGGCCCGATGGAGCGGGCCAGGATGTGGAGCGTCCTGTTCACCATGGCCGACACGTGGATGGCCGACGGTGCCAACGTCTGCCGGCGAAAGAACGCCAACAGTCGTTGGGTTAACGCTGCAGCTCGGTCGGCCCCCGTTCGAGCCATCTCCACGTAGCGACCCAGGTCCTCCAAACGGCCTTGGCCAACGCGCATCTCCAACAGCTCCAAGCCCATGGAGACCCCGGTGAGCATGTTGTTGAAGTCGTGGGCAATGCCGCTGGCCAGTTGGCCGGGGGACTCCATCTTCTGGCCCTGTCTCAGCCGTTCCTCCATCGCCATCAGTTCGTCAGTGCCGGCCTGCACCCGCTCTTCAAGCGTTGCGGTCAACTGCTGCAAACGCTCTTGAGCCACGCGGCGATCGGTGATGCCGGAGGCTGCACCGAACCACTCGCTCACGTTGCCTTCGCTGTCCATCAACGGGACTGCCCGCAACTGTATCCAGCGGACGGAGCCGTCTGGCAACAAGGCGCGGTGTTCTACCTCCAACGGCGACGCCAACTCCGCGGCATGAGCAATGGCCAATTCCACCGCGGGCCTGTCCTCGGGGTGGATCAGCTGTTGACGCCAGTTGCCCCCAGTGGCCTTGAGCTCGGCCATGTCCCCTTGGCGATAAATCTGCTCCTGCTGCCAATCGGGGGAGATTGAGTAACGCGACTGGGTGGCCGCGGCCACAAATGCCCCCAGGGGCCGCTCGCTTGCGCCTAGGATTGGCACAATTGGCGCAATGGAAGCGTGCTGGCCTTGCGTTGAGCCTTTCCATCAACCTCTCCGCTCGGAATGTCGCGCGGCAAGGAATGGCCGATGAACTCGTGGCCAAAATCCACGCGCAGGGGTTGGATTGCCAGGACGTGGAGGTCGAGATCACCGAGGGAGAATGGCTGCGGGTCAACTCGCTGCCGGGCGAGCAACTCAAGCGGATGGCCTCGTCAGGCATTCGGCTCGGGGTGGATGACTTCGGCAGCGGCTACAGCAATTTCGGGTACCTGACCGAGTTGCCCATTCACACGCTCAAGCTCGACAAGTCGCTGATAGACGATATTTCCGAAGACCAACGCGCATTGCTCAAGGTCCAAGCGATCGTCGGTCTGGCCCATGATCTGGGCTACTCGACCGTCGCTGAAGGAGCCGAGACGAACGGTCAGGTCGCCAAGCTCCAAGGCCTTGGGTGTGACGAAATTCAAGGTTTCGCGCTTTCCAGACCCATCAGCGCCATTGAGTTGGCCGAGCTCCTTGCGCCCTGACCCGAGGGAGTTTGATACTCGGTCTTCCAGCCGACGAACCGTCCCGGATGGAAGCACGCGGAAGGATCCTGCAGCGTGCGTATCGCTTTCAGGAAGTCTGCGAGATCGCTGAGGCCGCTGACTGCCTCTGGCCTATTTCAGGACCCTACCCGTGGCTAATACCGGCTTTTATTTTGCTTCGCTTTGTCAATGGAGAACTGACCTCCGACGGCGCTCTGGCGCGTCTGCATGCTGTTGAGGCCACTTGTAGCAGCTGTGGTCTCACCTCGCTGCTAGCACCGGGCGAGGGCCTGACGGACTTGGAAGGCGCCGGTGTGATGGTGTGCCCACACTGCCAGAACCACCAAGCGGTGAGCCGGATGAGGTTGGAAGAGTTCATGAAGCGAATGGCCGGCACGAACGCTACAGCCACCGCTAACCCATCGTCTTCGGACGACGGGCAGGTCTTGTCAGAGTGAGGCCCTTGGCCTGCCAATCTGAACGCCTCGGATTTCTTAGGGCATGAATTGCCACGGTGGACACATTAAGGGCATGATGCGATCGCCCTTTGGTCTTTGCCCACAGAAACCATGACCGTTCCCCTGCCTTATGATCCATTTCTGCAGGCCTCATCAGAGCCATTGCTGGAGCTGGTGATTGTGCGTGTGGGCTGCGATTTGTTCGGTGTGGATGTCGAGTCGGCCGTGGAAATACGCGGACCAGAGACGCTGACCCGAACCCGGGACCGCCAGTTTGTAGTCTCGATCAGAGGGCAAGACGTCCCTGTGGTTGATCTGGGCTTGATCACCGGAGGCGATGCAGTCGGGACGGGTTGTCCAGCAATGCTGTTGGTTCAATCCGCGGTTCAGCTGTTCGCCCTTGCAGTGGACGAAGTCTTGGTCATCGAGAGCCTGTCTGCCTGGCGTGCCGAGCCTGCCGCTCACAGCGACCGATTCGCTGAGCTCTGCCCGCAGGGCGTGCAGCTGGGAAACGGCAAACGCGTCGCCGTCATTGACCCTGGTCGTGCCCTATCCATTCAGCAACGGCTGGAGATCGATTCAGGTTGATTGCCCAATGCTGCACGGTGCTGCCGCTTTCAGTTGCAACCGATTCGCGCGCGTTCCAAGTTCCACGCTTTGCGGTAATCTCTGGCTGACACCGCGATTCCGTGCATGAGGCGCTCGATGGAGAAATTCGACGGAGCAACGTGGTTCCCACTGGACAGGTTTGAAGTCGGCATTGACGCCGAAACAGCAGTGGTTGCACTCGGGCTTTACCAAGTTCGCAACGCGGCCGGTGACTCGACCATGTGCGGCTCGACGATGACTCCGACGCAAGCGGAGCGAACTGGCAATGCCCTTTTGATCGCCGCCAACCGTGCTCGCCTGACGATCCCGGGCTCAAGCAGCAGCCACTGATCCTCTTCTGTGTTGATGTGCCTGCTCGCGGAGGGCTTGGTGAACGACGAGGTCAGGGACGCATTTTTGCGTCTTCAAGAAGCAATGAATCGCATGCATATACGTGTTGCGGCGCTGGAAGCGGCCACAGTGCTCCTGCTTCGCACGAACGCCGGCAACGCCAACGTCGCAGACGAGTTTGAGCGCAGCATTCGGCACTACCTCCAAGGGATGGACCAGCACCGGGACCATGTCTTCGCGTTCGAGGAGATCGTCGAGCCATGGCTGGGCATCCTGAGGGAACCATTGGCTGGCATTCCCCCGTCTCCGAGCCGCTGAACTGCCAAAGCGGAGCGGCCATCGGGCGGCCGTAACCTCGGCCAATGCCATTGCCGCCTCGCCGCCTCACGGCGCAAGGCGCCGAGCTTTCGGCGCGCTTGCGGGTCTGAGGCCGCCATCCAGGCGGCCTCACCCACGGTGACTTCAGCGGCAACTTCGGTCAACCATGCCCTGCGAGCGACCATGCGTTCGCACTGGCCTTGGAAGGGCGGTTAGAACTCCTGCCAGTGCGCTGCGTCCGCAGATACCTGCCGTGCGGGACGAGCTGGCAATGCCTTCGGCGGGGTTGGCTTGCCCGCGTAGGCGGTTTGAGAAAGGCGGGAGCCGTCCACAGCACCTGGCTTGGTCAAGCTTGCACTGGCCGTGGCTGGCGTCTTTCCCTGCGCGCGTTCATTCACCTTGAAGACCGCGACGGCGGTTGCCAGCTGTACCGACTGGTCTTCCATGGATCGGGCAGCGGCGGTCGCTTCTTCCACCAACGCGGCGTTCTGCTGGGTCGTTTCGTCCATCTGAGAAACAGCCTGGTTCACTTGCTCGATGCCCGACGCCTGCTCCTGAGAGGCGGCAGATATCTCACCAATGACGTTGGACACGCGCTCAACCGAGCTGACAATCTCAGACATCGTCTGGCCAGCCTGGTCAACCAGCGCCGATCCTTGAGCGACCTTGGCCACAGAGTCCTCGATTAGCCCCTTGATCTCCTTGGCTGCAGAGGCAGAGCACTGTGCCAACGTGCGCACCTCGGAGGCCACCACGGCGAACCCTCGACCCTGGTCCCCGGCTCGAGCCGCCTCCACGGCCGCATTGAGTGCGAGGATGTTGGTCTGGAAAGCAATGCCATCGATCACGGAGATGATGTCCCCGATGCGGCGCGACGAGGCTTCGATACCCCCCATCGTCTCCACTACTTTCCCGACCACTCCACCGCCCTGCCCGGCCACGCGCGAGGCCCCACTCTGGCCAACTCGCTGGCCTGGCGTGCATGCTCGGCGTTTTGGCGCACGGTGGAGGTAAGCTCCTCCATGGACGCCGCCGTCTCTTCCAAGTTGGCCGCTTGTTGTTCGGTGCGTCGCGACAAGTCGCCATTGCCCGCGGCAATTTCCGTCGACGCGGTATTGATTGCCGTGGATGCCTGCTGGATGCGGGAGACGATATCGGTCAGCTGAGCCACGGTCGCGTTAGCGTCTTCGCTCATCGTCGCAAAGACGCCGCGGAAGTCGCCTTCCATGCGGTGGGTCAAGTCGCCAGAGGCAATGGCCTGAAGCAAGGTGGAGACGGCGCTGAGGCTGTGGTCAGCTGTCTCCATCAGACGGTTGAGGTCCGAAACCATCAATTCAAAGTCGTGCTGGAACGCAGACGTGTTACCGCGGGCGGAGAAGTCGCCGTCGGCAGCCGACACTGCCAACCGCTTGATCTCCGTGTTGATCGCCAGCAGACTTGCTTTGGCAGCGTCCATCGATTCGTGGAGCACGCCCGGGAGCCGGGCAGGCGTCGCGCGTCACGCCGCAGGTCACCGGCCGCATACTCGTTGAGCACTTGGATGGCATCCAGGATGGCCTCAAGGTGCTCGAACACCATTGTGTTCATGCCCTTGGCCAGCTCGCCGTAGACACCGGGCAGGTCCTCCGGAATCCGGTGCGAGATGTCTTCGGCCTCGTGAAGCTTGACCATGACCTTGGTGTCGTTCGAAAAACGCTCCAAGGTGGCAACCATTTGACGGAGGGAGAGCAGCATCTGGCGCGCCTCATCGCGGCTCTGGTAGTCGGTTCGCACGTTGAGGTCGCCATTGGCCACGCTGCGGATAGCGGGCAACGCCTCACCAATGGGCCGGGTGACCGAACGGCTGATCGCCCACCCCAGCACGCTTGCGACCAAGTACAGCACCGCCAAGACCAAGCCTGTGATCGACATCAGGTTGTTGAGGCTTGCTGCGTTGGTTGCGAGTTCAGCCTTCATGCCGCGAAGGTTGTATTCGCTGACTTTCTCCATGGCGTCGAACAGCGCCACGCGCTTTGCCCTGGATTCTGTCACCGAGATCGTCTGCGCGGCCTCGGCATCGCCAGCGAGGAGCGCAGCGTGAAGCTGATCGTGGATGACAAAGTAATCGCTCAACGCAGCGCTGACCGGCTTGAACAACGCGGCATCTTCGCCATCGGCGAAGGACCGCAGGTATTGCTTCACCAGCTCGTTGATCTTGGCCTTGCCCGCCACGATCCGCTGTTCGTATTGCTTGACGGCCTCAGCGGAAGTGGCTTCGCTGACCTGGGAGGTTTCGTAGATGCGGAGATCGCCGAACTGCGCACGCATCTCTCCGATGGCATAGCTGCCAGGCGCCCAGACGGACTCAATCCTGGACAACTCCTGCTTCGAATGTGACGCGCGGACAATAGTGAAGATGCCCAACGCCAAGGTCATGCTGGTCGTTATGGCGAATGCCAGCATCAGTTTTTTGGAGATGCTTCCGACGTGGCTTCTTCGGCGCACAGGAAGAACACGGCGTCGCCGTGGCTTGAAGCACTCAACGCGCTATGAATGGAGATAAGCGCGGCGAAAGGAGACCTGACGAAGGCCTCCTGGTAACTGTGGCCTTTGATCTCGCTCGCCGTGGCCAACAGCGCGCTTGGCCTGCTCCGCTCGATCAGAAAGCGGCCGATTGCTGGAGTCGGGAAATCCAATGGCGAACGACGTATTCAGGAGCCAGTTCTTGAACGCTGTCTGCAGGACAACGATCTGGTCGCCGTCTTGAAAGTGACGGTGCTGAACGACAGTGCTTCTGATGATGCAAGTAGCGCGCATTGATGGGCAGCAGCGACGTTCGCTTCCAGCGTATCCACTGTAAAGAGGAAGGCTTGCGGTCCAATGCACTCCAAAGGGCGGATGCATGTTGCCAGTCAGCTAGCGCACGTGCGCGCCTGCCGGTTCGCCTCTGCAATCTTTGCCAAGCGCCTCGATCCAGGAAGCGATCTGTTTGACGCCGTAGGGCTTGGACAAAACACCCCGATCCCGGTGCCGGCTGATCACATCGTTCGGATGAAGCGTGGAGGTAAAGAAGACAGCGATGCCATCGCGCCGAAGTTCGTCTGCCAACTTGTATGCACTGCGCCGGGCGTCAGGGCTGGCGGGCACATCCAGAATGACGACGTCGACGTGCCCCGCTTGCGCTGCGCGCAAGGCTCCTGAGCTGAATTCCAAGCATTCGACGTCATAGCCGAGCTCTCTTAGTTCGACTCCAACCACCTCACAGATGGAGGTTTCAATGTCCACGAAGAGAACGTTCATGTGGATTGCCGTTCCACAAGGTCGGGTCAAATTTTCCACACGGTCAGCAGCTGGTTCAAGCTAGTTGGGACGACTTCTGCTTTCGGCAGACGGAATCTGCTCAGCTTTGCCAACGCTTCATCGGGAGCGCGAGAGGAGCTCCCAGCATCCTTCCGCCGGGTGACAGACCAGTCGCCACGATGTTCATTTCGCCTCCCCTTCGCTGAGTGGTTTCGAGAGGGGCCCCACGTAGACTGAGGCAGACGGCCCTCCCGTGAAGCGCACAAGGAGATCCATCGCCGTTGCATTCATTGCGTCCGCATCGCCCCGCTGAGAGAAGCTGGCCCAGTCTGCCATCGCGATGCTCTGCAGCTGGCCCTCCTTGGCCAAAAACAGCCGCATAGGCCACCGCGGCAGCCGACGTTGCGAGACACGCCCGCGTGCCAACTCGATGAAGTTCAGGTGGCTGCGCGCTTCGGATGCCCTGGCGTAGGCAACGCGAAGGCCATCCGGTGGACCCTCCAGGTAGGACAGGAACCGGGCCCCGTCGTACAAGGTCACCCCGGTCACGCCGGCCTGTCTGTTGAACCGCTCCGCGTCGGCTATCAACTCAACCAGCCGCCCAAGGCTAAGGTAGGGGCTGGCCTCACTCACAAAAACCACCGCACGGTTTGGCATGACACGCTCCTAAGATTGCTTCAGACCCAACAACCTGACGGGTCGGGAAGAGCAACAAGTGCTACACGGCAACCTTTGATTTTGCCTTCCAGGCGCCTGTTTCCAGATCCTTCCGCAGCACCCAGTCCTTCGCCGGAATCTTTGCCCCACGGGCGGTCAGGTAGTCCGGCATGAATAGCATGATCTCCCCCCCTTGAATCAGACAGCTGGTCGAGAGGACCACGCCGTCACTGAGCTCGACCAAGCAGGTGGCTCTCTCGCCCAGTTCAGCCTGCTCGCCTGTCAGGGACGCGGTGGCCCCTGGGTAGATGTGGCTGTGAGTAAATTCCAACCGCATGGCATGCCCCTGTCGAATGCCTCAAATTCATAACTCCCCTGCTTCCACTGTGCAACGTGAATCGGGCGGCCTACAGAGGAAATCCGTTACCCATCACTGCGGAACGTCATCGAGACGATTGCCGACCAATGCGGCAAGCCGCTCCATCCCCGTTTCTGGGATGAATTTCCCTCCGAAGCGTTGGGAGAAATTCACCCAGTTCGACCTCATCAGTGCTTTGAGCTCGGCTTCTGAAATCCGCAGGAAGAGCAATGCATGCGCAGGGAACCGCAACTGCTGGATGGATCCCCGCGCCAGCTCAACGATTTCGGTATGCAGGGTGAAGGACTGGGTGTAAACGGAGCTCGCAGCCACCGCACTCGCTGTGCCTTCCAAATATGTTAAAAACCTGCTGCCGTCGAAGCATACAACTGCACGCGAGCCGCACTTGGCATTGAACTCTCGGCCTGCACGCATGACTTCGGGCAAGCGCTCCTCACCGATCTCTTCCACAGCCGCGCTTACGAACACCACCGCACACTTAGACATTACGGGCTACCTTTCACTCGGCACCAGTGCAAGCCGGCCAACGTGGATCAGCTGTGTACAAAACGCAGGCCAGCTTGAATTTCAGTTTTCAGTTGCGCTATTCCTGAACCTTTAAGAGTGCACCATGGCTAGCCCCGTCCCCGACTCAAGTTGGCTGCAAGAGCGATGACCTCGCTAGGGATCACGGCCCCGAGGTGCGCGAGAACCGCGGCTTGGACGACCTCTGTGTTGCAGAGGAAGAATATCCCGTCTCGCGGCCCAGCCGACGTCAGAGACCGGTTGACACTGATCACCGAAGCTGGCACATCGCTCACGAACACTTCGTGAAACTTCGACCCCGCAAAGCGCGCTTCGAGGGCTCTCCGACTTGCTTTCGTGTCCTGCCGTAGCGCCACACCGTATTTTCCAGACAATCCGATGCCACTGGCGGTAAATACGTAATGATCTTTAAACGAGGTCAACCACACCAGAATCGGTCCGCCCTCGGCGAGAACGCGTCTGTGAGCAAGCTTGCTACGTATCATCGGGCTGCTCGTTGTTGGCCTGATTGATCGATTCGCCCCTCTTGTGGCTCCGTGGGCGGCGCGAATTGCGAGCTACGAACGATGGACAGGATCAGTATCCGACAGCGGCAGAGGTGAGGGCAACGCCTGCGCGCCGCCCTTCATTTCGGCCGTCCGGGTAGATGGGCTCACCGCACCACAAACGGCCGATCTGTAAGCGAAACAAACCGAGCGGGCTGTGTAGGGCTTAAATCCTTTGGCGGCCCGCCAGGCTCAGCCGAAGCGCTCATTGCTCCGCCGATTCATCCCCCCCCGGTGCACGCGAGACAAACGCCATCCACGTGCGACCTGAAATAGCCGGTGTCGCCCGTCAACGAATAGCGGACTCCGGCCCAAATCGATGTCGCTGTGGGGCTGTGCCAAGCGCGAGTCCTCTGGCAGGCGTGGCGAAACGAACGTATCATTTCGCTCTCCTGCGGCGCAACCATTCCCGGCAGGACAGCGCCTTGAAGAGCGCGATTACAAGTTGGAGCAGCGCCAGACCAGTTGCGCAGGCCAAGATAACCATAGCAAGAGGCAAAAGTAGCTCCATGATGGGATCCTACAGGCCCGCGGGTTGGCAGCAAGTCAAGGCGCCCGGGCCATTGGCGCTCAGCAATCTCCTGTTCGCTTGGGGTGAGATCACCACAACCGCGTGACAGTGGCGTGAAAGTCGTGTGGCGATCGCAAGTAGCTGGCGCATAGCGAGCTGCCGTCCGAACGCAGGTTGGCTCCCGTGTGCGCCGCCATGACGGCAGCCCCCAACAGGTGCACCTGGGTGCGCCCGTTGTCCTGCCACCCTTTGGGCAGCGATTCAATGGCCGCCAAGGCTTCTTGCCCTGACAGGCATTGGATGCAGGTCAGGTAGGACCATTGAAGGCCCACTTCCTCGCGCAAGCGCCTGCCGGCGGCCTTCTCGTCCAATCGGCCCTCGGCACTGTCCAGCAGCACGTGGGCGGCCGCAATGGCTTTGCCTTGGGGCGAGAGCCGGCTCTTCTTCTTGGGGAACAGGCCGCGCATGATCAGGCCTTCTTGCTGGCCTTCTTGGCGACGGCATTCTTCGCAAGTTTCTTGACGGCCTTCTGGGCGGCCTTCTTCACCGGCTTGCCCGTCTTCTTGGCCACCCTGGCGGGAGCTTTCTTCACCGTCCCATCAGCCGACGGGAACTTCGCTCCGGGGTTGGCCTGAGCCCACGCCTTGCCCTCGGTGGACTTGGCCCACGCGGTGAAGACCTTGGGGGCCAAACCCCGACCGGCCCACGTCTCACCGGTTGGGAGGCGATACTTCGGCGCCACCTTGCCAAGCTTGCGGCCCTTTCGGGGTCCCGGGGCAGCCTTGGCGGCACGCGCCGGCTTGGCGTCGATCGTTTCCCCGATGAGCTTGGCCACCTGCCGCCGCTGGGCCGGACTGAGGACCTTCGCATACTTCTGCAGGACCGCCAGGGCTTTGGGCACCTCGCCGTCGCGCTTCTCCACCAGCTTCTTCTGGGCTTCGAGCTGTTTGATTTCGGCGTTAAGGGATTTCAGGGTAGTCAGGGCCAAAGGAGCACTCCGGTCGGGAATCCAACGGTTATAGCCCATCGCTCCGGGCATGGCCACCCGAATGGGCCCCATCTTGACACCCACCAGCCTGGGGCGCGATAACTCCCTTGCCGCGAGGGGAAATGCCCCCGGCGTATTGCCTGCTTAGCTCAAGGCAACAGGTCCCGATTCGATCGCACAAGCGACGACGGGATGGTTTTTCCTGTCTTTTGAGATCTAAGCATGCCCAACCTCCAACGGTTGAGAACCGAGGCTTTCCTCGCCCAGAAGGGCCGGTGCTGCTATTGCAGCGTGCCGATGTGGAACGCCTCTCCCGATGAACTAAAGCCGTTCGGCCTGCGCGCCAAAACGGCCACGCCGCTTCGCTGCACCGCCGAGCACCTGGTGGCCCAGCAAGAGGGCGGAAAGGACGTGGCCGGCAACATTGCTGCCGCCTGCTGGCTCTGCAACACACGCCGGCACAAACGCAAATCGCCGCCCTCCCCCGAGGCTTACCGCGCCTTCGTGCAGAATCGCCTGGCGAAGGGGAAGTGGCACCCGCCGAGCGTGGCCAAGTTGCGCCTCAGAACGTGTGGAACGCAACCACCCGACGGATGAGTTCCGCCACGCTCACATGCTGCCGCTGCGCCTCGTGGCGGGCGCGGTCGGCCAGGTCTCGGGAAGCCCGGATAGGCGGCAAGCGGTCGTCCCTGCGGCCGGCAACGGGAGAGCGCAGCAGCGGGGGGCGCGCAAGGTAGGCGGTGAGCCATTGGCGCACGGCTTCGCTCTCGCTCACCCCGGCTGCTCTAGCGCGTGCGGCCAATGCCTGGCGCAAGGTTGAAGAAAGGGACACTTTCGGCAGCACGGCCGTCAAGGGAGGCTTGGACGTCAGCGTCACAGCCTCTGCCTCAGTCGGCCCACGGGGGCTGGGCGGAAGAAGCGCTCCAATCGTTTGGTCTCCAGCAACGCTTCCATGAAGGCCCCCATGGCGTGGGTATAAGCGTCCTCGCTGGCCGCCAACCGCAAGCTCAGCGCAAGCCGTTCCCACTTTCCGTTCGGTGCGCATGCGATGGCGAACAACCAGTGGTGCGTCCAGTCATCCTCCAACCGATCGGATGCAACGAAGAGCACCCGGTGATCACGCTGGAACGGCAGGGACGACAGCGCCTGGTCAACCGCATGGCGGTGGGCAGCCTGTAGCCGTGCCCTCTCCTCGCCGTCGGTATCCAGCAGCGCGGCGAACCCTTTTGGCAGGCGCAACGAAACGCGGTAGCCCGCCGCCCGGGCGTGGTGGCCCTCGCCTTCCCACAACCGCGGCTGCCCATCGAAATCCTGGCCCATAGCGAAGCGCCGCATGGCCTCCTCGGTCACTGGCCCACCGGGCTTCAACTGGGTCAACCACGCACCACCCCAGCGCAACGCGGCCAAGGGCGCCTCCAGCAGTTCTGCGAAGGCGAACCCATCGGCGAACACGTCCTCCCGGCAGAGGCAGGTGAGTTGCAGGTTCATGGGATCACCCTCATAACCGTGCCCTACTATTCGGAACGGCTTTCGTTGCGCCAGGGAGAGTCGCATCCAAACGCAGGGCCTCTTGTTCCGTTTCCCATCTCCATAGGCGATCGCGTATTTGCGGACGTTGCTGTTCGAGCCACGCATCGGGACGTGGCTCTGCATTGACAAACTGCAACCAAGCCTTCGAACGCGGATTGGCCCCTGCCTGCAACAACAGGTCGAGCAGCTCCACGTTGCCCGCCAGATAGGCGAAATAGATTGGTGACCGCCTTATCTCGCCACAGTCGTAATCCGCGTCCGGATCTGCGCCAGCTTCGAGCAGCACGCGACAAACCTCGAGCCACCTTCGCCCATTTTCTTCCCATGGACTGTCCTGCATAACAGCAAAAATAAGTGGCGTTTTTCCATCTTTTCGCTCCCGAGCGTTCACATCAGCGCCATCTGCAATCAACTGCTCAAGCTCCCTCAGCTGGAACCCTCCTTCGCGCTCGAATAGCTGAAAGATGGGTGGCATCCGGCGATGTCTCCTCCATTTACCCATGCGTTTCTCAATGACATAGCGGGGGATCAGGATTGGAGACAGCAGCGTCAATACAAGGAACTCCACGCGAACCTTCCAGATCGGCTCTTGAAATAGATTTGGTGGGTCACGCAAATTCTTTAACCATCCCCGCACACCCTTTTTGATACTTGCCACGAAATTCATGTCAGCCCCCATGGAATACATTTGTATCCCTTCAGATCCATGCAAGCAGAAAGGGACATTCTGTCCAGAGGGCTTTACTGACTAAAGCGAAAAAATGCTGGGGTTGCACGACAGTTTGCCAAACTGTCACCCTCCCCTTGCGCGTTTCCGCTACAGCGGAAAATCAGTGGGTCAGGAGGACGCATGGCCAACACCGACTTACTCGCTGCAATTCGACAGCGCAACCCCGCCCAGGTGGACCTGGCGATCGGGCGCGGGGCCCAACCCAACGCGCACGACGCCCGTGGCTACTCGCCGTTCCACGTCGCCCTGCTGACCGCTGACGCACCAACGGTTCGGGCGTTGCTGGACAGCGGAGCTGATCGGTTGGTGAGCACGAAGTTGGCCCAGGCCCGGAACATGGGCGCCAAGACCTTGGTCGCGTATCGTCACGTGCAAGCGCGGCCGCGGGAGGCTGCGTGGTAGCAGGAAGCTGGACTAAGATGAGTCCATGCCCGTATCACCCGACAAAGCCTATCGGCTATTGAAAGCCTTCGGAATGCTTGAGTTCCAGCTTAAGCAGACTAGCGAATTCTTTCAGACCAAGACCCCAAAACCGCCCATCTGGAAGGTGTTCAAGATCGGCTCATTCGAGATCGATGTGCGTCTCAGCGCCTTGCCAGCACCTGCCCCCGTTCCCGTGGTAGACGTGGACTGGAACAAGGTGGATCGAGCGGTGGCGCGCTTGGGGCAAGCATTCGTCGCACTCGTTCCCCTTCCCACTCAGAGAAAGCTGCTTGCTCCACCACGCAATCGGCCGAAAAGGGAGCGCATTGAGTTTGACCAGACGGGCCGACCACGGGCGACCTACCAGCCCGTCAACCTGCCCCATAACGACGCCGAAGCCTTGGTCGTTGCGATGCGACGCGTTAGAAACAACCTTTTCCATGGCGGCAAGGAAGACCCGCTGGAGGAGACGTATTTCGGAGAAGACAACGATTGGGCGGTGGCCGCCGCAGATGTTGCGGATGCTCTGTTGGATCTTCTCGACCGCCAGTTGCTCCGACCCGTTCAAGCGCCCTGACCCACTTCAGTCTTCCTTGGTCGGTGGGCAACGTGGGAACCTGCTACAGGAGTGGAACACCTCCTTGGTCGCACGATTGACGCGCTCCACCAGCACGCCCTGACCACACACCGGGCAGGCTTCCGCAGGCTCCCCTTCCGTCCTTACGATTTCCACGCCGTGATCTGCCTGGAGCTCCACCAGGAACTGGGAAGGTTGGTGCTGGGTGGTGTAAACCACTACCGAACGCTTCGCACGGGTGAGGGCCACGTAGAACAGTCGTCGCTCTTCGCCGAACTCGAACATCTCCGGCTCGGGCATGGCCAGTTGGAGAATGGGATCGTCCTGGACCTGGCTGGGGAAGCCCAGGGTGTCTTGCACCACGTTGAGCAATGCCACGAAATCGGCTTCCAGCCCCTTGGCCCGGTGGATGGTTAGGAACCGGAGGTCGATCTTGTCCCCGAACCGCTGACGCCACGCTTCCAGCTCCTTGGGTTTGTCGTTTCTGTAGCGCCCCAGAACGAGCATGGAGCGCAGCGGCTTCCCGTCGGTAGGCTCCGGCAGTTTGTCGTAGAGAGACTGGATGTTGGACTTCAAACGTCCGGGGATGTCTTCCACAGTTGGCAGCGCAACCACGCTCACCCGGGGGCCCTTCAATGGGTTTCTGGTGAAGACCTTCTTGACCAACTGCATCGGGTTCCTGGACACGAACTCCGACGTGAGATCGCACAACGACTGCGGGCACCGAAACGTCTGGGAAAGGTGTCGGATGGCGGCATGGGGGTGGGACATCTGGAACCCCGACATGATCGCCAAGTCGGCGCCGGCGAACCGATAGATGCTCTGCCAGTCATCGCCTACTGCCGTGAACTGCGCACCGCTGGCGTCAACGATCGCCTGGAGCAGCCTCATTCGTGCGCGGGAAGTGTCCTGGAACTCGTCGGCCAAGACCATTTTGACGCCGCAGGGAAAACGGCCAGCAACGATGTGGTCGGCGGACTGGTTGAGCATGTCGTCGAAGTCCACCAGCCCCTCCGCGGCCAAACGGTCTTCCCAGCGCAGGGCAACGGCCTCGTAGAGGTCGAGGAACAACTCCATGCGCGGCACGAAGGCGCCCGGCAATGTGCCGATGCGTTCACGGGCCTGCTCGACCGTCTGCCGCGAGCCCTTCATGTGCTGCTGGAACACGCGCATGACTTTCGCGATGGCTTGTGGCGACACCGGGTCATTGTCCGGAGGGACGCGGTCAGGATCGAACACCAGGTCGATGCCCCTGGACTTGAACAGGTCCTTGAGCGCGGCCAGGGCGGCCCCGGTGCGCAGACCATGGGCGGTGGTTTCGAACAGCCGGGTGCCCTGGTCGCGGTGGAGTTGCCGCTTCCAATGCACGCCCTCCAGGTAATCCTTGAAGGCTGGAGGCGCCTCGCCCTTGGCGTTGAGCGCGAAGTGTTCGTGGAAGACGTCGATGTCGGGGTAGTAGAAGTCGGGGCGGTATTGCCGCTTGGTGGCCGTGCGGGTGTCGTGGGGATACGGTTCTTCGTAGCGGTAGTTCACGCCGTGGAGGAACAACCAGTCCGCGATCAGGCGCTCCGATTTGCTCTTGACGATCTCCCCGCGCAGCGTGCGAAAGCCACGCTTTCGCTGGCTCTCCGGGTCGTAGTCCTCCGGCTCTTCTCGCGCGTCCCACCGCCCCACGTCCTTGAAGTAGAGCAATCGGAAGAGATCCCACTGCGCCGCGAACGTCGGATTCTCGGCACAAAGTTCATCGACCAAGTGGCCGATGAAAGCCTCGTCCTTGCCATTGCTCAACCAAGGCGCCGGGGTGGGCATTTTCCCCGTCGCCGCGCCGATGACTTCCAGTCCGAACGCATGGAAGGTCTTGGCAGCGATGCGATCAGCCCCATCGAGGTGGCCCAACCGCTTGGCGATGCGCTGACGCAACTCCTCTGCCGCGTCGGCGTTGAACGCCAACAGCAGGATGTCTTCCGGCGCGCACAATCCCTGTTCCAGCGCGTAGCCAGCCTTGGCCACGATGGTGGAGGACTTGCCCGAGCCCGCGGCGGCCACGACCAGCAGCTCGTCGTCCATGCAGACCACTGCCTTGGCCTGCTCCTCGGTCAGGGGGTTGGACTCCACCCGCTCGAAGAACGAGCGTTTGGCCTCCATCTGGTGCGCCTCAAAAGCGGCGTTGTGCGCCGCTACTGAGGCTTCAAGCCATGCTTCCGCGGACGGCTGATATTCGGGCGGGGCAACATCTCGCCATGCGCGAGCCGGCCACTGGGGAACCATGCTCCCCTTCAACATCGCTGCCGCCGTTCGACGGCCGATCCAGCCTCGGCTCTCCAACTGATTTCTCAACGCGCTTGACCAGCGCTGGAGCGCCCTATCGAAGACTTGGCGATTGTGCCGCTCTACCGTTTGGTCCACGTAGGACGATGGCGTGATTCCCAGCAAGGGAAAGCTTGAGTTGAATCGCTCCCTCGCTGGACTCAACTGGGGGTGGTTGAACAGCGCCCCCCATGTCGGGAGTCCAGCAATGATGGGGGAAGGAATGCTGTCCCTAACCTTCTCTACGGTGGCCGGCTCAATAAAGCCATCCGTCTCCAGGCGCCGATTAAGTCCGCGCTGCCATTCGTTGAGTGCCTTCTGTCCCCTTAGGGCGTGCGCGGCGATGCTCTCTGGAACATGCTGGTCGAGAAAGCGTTTTAGCTCCTCCGCTTGGTCCGGCTTTAAGCCGCCGAGCAGTTGATCTCTTCGCTCCCCTGAAATGACGAACTTACACTCCCCCGTGGCGGGAAATGCATTCTTCCGGCGGTAGGCGAACGCCTGTAAGAGAACAAGTGACCCCTTGAAAGGGACGTGCCCGCGGGCAGAGAGGGTAAATGTTTCTCCATCCGACGAGAACAACCAGTCGTCCCCCTTGAACAGGGCACTTCGCAATCGCGATGGCTTCCATGTCGGCATGCTTACCCTTACTAGCTGAATTCACCCATGAAGCGGGCACTCAGCGGCGCTGCTTCCGCCACTCCCAAGGCGGAACAAAGTCATCTCGCCACATTCCTGCCCGCGTGGCCTCTGCATGTTGCTCGGCCGCCACGTAATCCGCGGAATATTGCCTGTAGGCCAACGCCCACCCGTTGCTCACCAACCATGCCTGCAAGTCGTCATTACCGACGAAACAACGGGCCAAGACCCGTTGGTATCGATCCGCGCCCTTTGGATGACAGGTCACTGGACGACCTGCAATCCAATCGCTAAGGGCCATGGCCGCTTCTTGGCCACAGGCCCAATCTTGCGATTCCGACCCACACCGTTGGTTGGCCTCGGGAGCATCAACGCCTTCCAAGCGGATCCGCGTGCCATGAATTTCCAACGTGTCAGCGTCAATAACCGAGCTGCGGCCCACCAGGATATTGGCTGCTGCCGGCAGAGAAGCGGGAGGCGCTGTATCCGATATTTCCGCGACCTCCGGAGGCGCCCGCCACCACTGCGATGCTTTCTTTAGGCCGGTAAGGGTGGCCGCAGCAAGAATCGCCACGGCAATCACTTGGACGAACCGTTTGGCATTGGAGTGAACAACGACCTTGCGGGTCATGGTTCAGCGCGAGAAGAGCACGAAAAAGACGACTGCAATGACGACCAATCCCACGATCCAGACGGTGTTGTTGTTCTTCGTCACCTTGATCCGCGTTTCACCGCTGGCGGTCTTGTAAGAATTTTCCATCGTGAAATCCGAGCCGATAGCATTCAAATCCTTGGCAGTTTGGACATCTCGTTGCATTTCCACGGACGACGCGTTGAATCGGCGCACCGCATCGGCATCAGACTTATCCAGATCCAACTGCTCCTGCCCGGCCTTTAAGGCCAGCTCCTTGCGCTGCTCGGGTGTCAGCTGGTTGATCAAGTCCTGGCGGAATCGCCCACTCTCGGTGCTCAATCCCGTGCCGCTCTGCTTTTTCGTCAAATCGTTGCTCATTGTCATCCCAACCAATTCGTGAACTTCTTCCACATCGACACTTTCGGAATGGCGATGTGCACCTGGATGCTTCCCTGGGGCAATTCGATGGCGTGGGTCACCGCCGTCTGGTATTCGCCGAGCTGGGCGATGATCGCGTCCAGCCGCTGAAACTCCACTTTCAGATAGGCCAGCCGGCTCAACGATTCTTCGCGAATGGCCTCGGACATCAACGCCTCGGCTGCGGCAACGTCCCCGTTGGCCAACCATGAAACCCGGCCTTTCAAGCGATCGGAAAGGCTGGCGGTTTCCCCGTGCGCGACCACCTCTTCGATCGCGGGTCGCAAATCCTCCCTCCACCGCTCCTGGGTGGTGCGAACATGACGGGTCATGGGCCGGAAGTTCGCATTCCGAAGCTTCTTGACCAGATCGTAGCGCACCGAATACGGCAGCCGCGGTGGAAGCAGGTTGAGCAACCGCTCGGCCACCTCGCCGCTCATTCGGACCGCTCCCGATTGCCAGTTCGGGTAGGTCTTTCGGGCGTAAGCACCGGCCGACCCGCCGTAGTGGCTGGCGTATGCCTGGAACAACAATTCGAGCGAATAAGGATCCAGCGCCAGGAACAGGCGCTCCACATCCCGGTCGATGCCACCGAACGCCGTGGTCAGCTCCCTGCGCTGGGAGACGACATAGTTGCCGTAGCTGCTGTAGTGCCGCCTCCCGCGGCCCTTACGCCTTGCCATAGATTCCCCGATTTACCCCGCCGAAGGAGCATACCCGAGGCGGTCCAGTCCTGCGCGTGGAACCGCCCGCGACCGGCGCCACATCGGTTTCACGCCTTGCCCCACCCTCGCAGTGACAAGGGGTTGGGCCCGTTCAGCGAAATACTAAATGACGAGGGTCTGGAGGCGGAGCTAGCCTGTCTCCCCGGTGCGTCTCACCGGGTGATTCTGACTTGTAGAGACTTCCGCCATGCTCGACACCACGCTTCCGCCCGGTTACCTGGGCCCCGCCAACCTCCACGCGACTCCCCTGCCGCTGCTCCTGCTGCCGGTGCGGGCCACGTGTGGCTTCCCCTCGCCTGCTGAAGACTTCTACGGCTCGCAGGACGTGCTGGACATCAACCAGCGGGTCGTTCGAAACCCGGTGGCCACGTTCTACGTTGAAGCGGACACGGGCACGTCTATGGTCGAGTTCGGGATCTTCCCGGGCGACACCCTGGTGGTGGATCGCTCCCTGACCGCCCGCCATGGGGACATCGTCATGGTGTGTTGGGAAGGCGGCTTCACGGTCAAGCAATTGCGGCTGCGCGCCGGGCGCTACGAGCTCCATTCGGGCAATCCTGCCAACGCCCCCATCGTCGTCCCGGAGGACGTGGAGCTCGACGTGTGGGGCGTGGTGACCTGGTCTTTCCGCAAGCAATGGAGGCGCTGACATGGACGATGCAAGCCGCTGGAGCCAGCTCAAACCGATGGAAGGGCCCCGCTGGCCGATCCGGTGTGGCCATGCCTTCACCGCCGACGATCTGGCGCGCCTGCGCGAGGGCCTCTGGCCGCGCGACATGGACGACCGGTGGGCGGTGTGGCTGGACGGGGAAACGCTGCGCTGCTGGCGCTCCTGGACCGGCACCTGCATCTACGAAAGTCAGGTGACCCTGGCCGAGGACGGCACCGGCGTGGCGGTTGTCGTGGACGTGCTCGACGACGGGGACACCTACCGGCGGGCCGCCACCGATGAGGGCGAACTGGAACGGTTCGAGGGGGTGCTCTCCCAGGTGCGGCGCCGCGAAAACGACGGCGACGCACTGGCTGGGGTGTCGATCGTCCAAGAGGCGTGATGCGCCATTGGCACTCCATGGATCAGAGGGAACGTTGACGTGTTCGGCTTGGTGGACGGGAACAACTTCTACGCGTCTTGCGAGCGGGTTTTCAACCCGTCGTTGCGCGGCCAGCCGGTGTGCATCTTGTCTAACAACGACGGCTGCGCGATCGCCCGCAGCCAAGAGTGCAAGGATCTGGGCGTGAAGATGGGCCAGCCCATCCACGAGGTGCCGCCCCACATCCGGCGGCAGCTGCGAATCTTCTCGGCCAACTTCGGTCTCTACGGTGATCTGTCAGGTCGCGTGGTGTCGGTGCTGCGGGAGTGGTTCCCGCGCGTGGAGGTCTACTCCATTGACGAATCGTTCGTGACGTTCGACGGTGTGCCGGCGGAACAACGTGAGGCGATGGCCCGGCAAGCGCGTGCCCAGATCCTCCAATGGGTGGGCATTCCGTGTTGCGTGGGCATCGGTCCTACGAAGACGTTGGCAAAGCTCGCCAACAAGCTGGCCAAGAAGACGTCGCACGGGGTGGTCACCGCCCTCCCCGGTTCGCCCGAGCTGGAAACTTATCCGGTGGAAGACGTGTGGGGCGTGGGGCGCAAGCTCACGGCCAAGCTGGGCGCCGAAGGCATCCTCACCGCGGCCGACCTGGCCCGCGCCGATCCCGACACCCTGCGGGCCCGTTACGGGGTCACGCTGGCCCGAACCCAGCGGGAGCTGCAGGGGGTGGTGTGCAGCGACCTGGAGGAAGTGGAACCGGAGCGGCAGCAGATCGTTGTGTCGCGCTCTTTCGGCCAAGAGGTCACTTCGCTGGATGACCTCCAGCAAGCCGTGTCCACGTTCGCCCAGCGGGCGTGTGAAAAGCTGCGGTCGCGCTCGCTCCAGGCGAGTGGGGTGTGGGTGTGGCTCAACACCAACCCCTTCAAGCCCGGCGCGGCGCAGTATCACCCCAGCAAGGCCTTCAACTTCATCGGGCCGACGAGTGACACCCGCGAAGTGCTGTTGGTGGCGCAAGGGTTAGCCAACGCCATGTGGAAGGACGGCTACCGCTACAAGAAAGCCGGCGTGGGATTGCTCGACCTCACGCACGGCGACGTCCATCAGGGCGACCTGTTCGCCGGCATCGACCCCCGCTCGCAAGCGCTCATGAAGGTCATGGACCAGGCCAACGCGAAGTTCGGCCGGGGCACCATGGGCATGGCGTCCTCGGCTTGGCGATCGAAGGGGCCAGCGCTGGCCAAGCCCGTGTGGGCGATGAACCAGAAAAACTTGTCGCCGGCTTACACCACTCGCTGGGATCAACTTGTGCGGGTGCGGTAGCAACTCGCCAGACGACTAAAACGGGATCTCCAAGTCCTCGGCAGCAGCCGCTTCTTCTTGCTGCCGTGCGAGCTTCCACTTCTCCTCGCAGGCCTTGATGAAGCGCACCGTGCTGGCGACGTTGCTGGCGATCAGAAGTGCCTCGTCGTATGCCAGCACCGGATTGTCATGGGCCATCGTGTGGTTGTTCCGCACGTAGTCGTATTGACCGAAGATCGTGGTCGCGCCTTTCAGGATGTGCTCTGCCATCTGGGAAGTCAGAAGACCTTCTTCCTTGACGCGCTTCACGTAGGCGCCCATAAGGCCACCCAATGGCACCGACCGGTCCCTGGGGATGCCGTGCTCCTCGCAAAGCTTGCGAAGGAACTTGACCAGGAACGTATGTAGCCGATCCAAGCCTTGCTCTGGCTCGTTACGCTCGAAGCACTCCCTGGCGGCTTTAGCCACCTTCTGGAAGTCTTCTGTGTCGCCATCGATGGCCTCGATGTCCTCCACCGGCTTGGCTTGCGCCAGTCGCGCTGCAATGGCTTCGCAATCCCTGAAGAGTGCCTGCCGCTCCAATGCCGAATGCCCGGTGTCCCGGCAGTGCTCTAGCAGTCCGTGGATGACCCGCCCCACCAACGAGTCATCTTCTCTGGTCCAGAAGCTGCGCAGGTGGTTGGCTTTGGACGAGCCATTGCCACTGTATGCCCCGCCATAGATGTCTCGATTAACCTCCTCTTCGAAGAACCGAGCAAAAGAATTGTTCGAAAAATCGAGGACGTAACCACTGCTCATGCCGAACAGATCTTCAAGTTTCCGTTTCTCGCGAGGACTCAAACTGGACATGGGTGGCTTCGCAAGGCTCTAGGAAAGGTCCCGACGATTCGGCGAATGATCACCATGGGATATCGTCCTCCTCAACCGCCGACTCCGCATCAGCACCCTCTGCGGGGCTCATCATTTCAATAAGGCGCTCGCCTTGAGCCAGCAGATGGTCGTAGGTCATTACAGAGATGCCGTGGAGACGGCGATTGAGCCCATGAAGTGCACGCTGCTGTTCGTCGGTCCATCCGTGC
The DNA here is from genome assembly GCF_056486185.1 of Stenotrophomonas sp. 28608_Sma. Taxonomy (NCBI): domain Bacteria; kingdom Pseudomonadati; phylum Pseudomonadota; class Gammaproteobacteria; order Lysobacterales; family Lysobacteraceae; genus Stenotrophomonas; species Stenotrophomonas sp. 28608_Sma. The sequence goes on from NZ_CM151308.1 coordinate 3,124,248, forward strand.
GATCGGCCAATCACAATCGTGGCGCGGGGGTGATAGGCCACCACCTCTTTGTGGTCTAGAAGCCCATCTTTCGCAGCTTGGTGGAGGATGTCCAGATACCGGTGGCATTGGCCGATGGCCCGGGAAACGTCTGCCGAAAAGTAATAATTCTTGTGAGCGGCGTCGTAGAGCAGAACCTCTTTGTCCGGCCGTTTCAACTCAACGATGTCCCGATAGCCGGCGATCACGTTCGGCAACAACAGGTCAAGGTTGTCTCCAGTCGAAATGGCCCTGACTTCGTCACGGACCACATAGGCATTTCCGAACGCCCAACAGTGCTTCTCACACCAGGCCTGATAGGTCTGCTCCCCTGCCTCACCGCTTCCCAGATTGGAGCGCAGTTCGGCCACGGCTGATCGCATCTCGCTCAGACGGATTGACCCACGCAGCGCCGTGCTCAACTCATGCGTGAGTTCAGTGCTGGACAAATGGCCCAGCAACTCCGACTGCGACAGGACCTTTGTCAGGGCACCCACCAGTTCTTGAGGATCGTGGCCCGTCAGGTTGGCCTCGCCGTTGGCCACCCGAATTAAGATGAACTCACCTGTTTCCGACTGAGCGGCAAGGGGCAGATGTGTCTGTAGGTATTTGAGCAGCTGGAGGGACGAAGTTTCCGACAACGTGAGGGTCTTGGCCTTGTCCTCGATCCAAGGCTGATCCTTCGCCTTCACGAAACCTTCGAGCTTCAGCGAAAATGTGGTTCGACCATCGCTATGTGGAATGAACCAAGCCAGGGCGTGCAGCTTGCTCTTGCTGGTCTCATTGAGCACAACTGGTGGTGCGTAGTCCACCTTGCCACTGCTGGCCGTCTTCCTGACGACCTTCTGGACTTGTCCTGGCTTTTCCATATCGCCTCCCCGCTTAAGCCCCGATTGCCGCCTTCAACTGCTCGGTGACGCTGTTGCCCTTCTCGTCCTTCAGCTGGGCCATTAGGTAGATCCCCTTGCCCTTGCTCTTGGTCGCCCAGAGCTCGCCCACCATCCGCTTTTCCTTCTCGGTGTCGGATGAGTAACGGTCCCCGCCCTTGTATTCCACAACCAATAGGCGCCCGTCCTTGAGACGAGCGACGAAGTCCGGATAGGTGCGTTGCTTGGCCGTGGGCATCCAGAACTGGCTGCGATCCACCAAGTTGCGCACCCAGAACTCCACCTCGTCCAGCTGGTCGATGGCCTGGGCGCAGAGGAACTCCTCGCCCACCTTACCGCCAGCGGTCTTCCACTGAAGGTCGCCCACGAAGGGGTAGTAGTGCTTGCGGAACCGGTAGGTGCCGCCCTGGTAGTAGGAGTGCGCCGGATACAGGGTCATGTCCGCCGGGTAGGTGAACATCGCGTCGGGCTCGTCGCTGACCACGACCTCGGCGGCATCGCCGAACAGGGCCTGCTGGAAGCCGTCCTTCAGTGCCTCGACCTTGGCGAGCTGGAGCTGCTCACTCAGCTTGCGCCGGAGGACGAACTGGCCATTGAGCAGTTGCGATAGGGAGAAGCCCCGGTCCTGGGACAGACCGCTGATGGCCCGGCGCACCCACTCCCGCAACACGGGTTGCTTCACGGCTGGGTCGCGGATCTTCTGGTCCAACCACCCCACCAGGTCCGCCTCGGTCCGGTCCTTGGCAAAGCCCGGAAGGTAGGTGTTCACGTCGTCGTCGATCTTGGTGTAGGTGACCTTTTCATCCACCAGATCGACTTCGAAGGTCTGGCTGTCGGCGTTGAACTTGAGGCTGGACAGATCCGGCGGGTAAGCCAGCAGATCCCACATGAACCCGGGCGGCACCGCGCCGCTTTCGATGAACTCCAGTTCGCCCTGCTCCATGACGCAAAGGCGGGGAACACTGAAAACGGCCCCGTTCTGGCTGGGAGCCTTGACGGCCTTGGAAGCGATCTGGTGACGCTCGATGGTGGCCGCAACTTCCTCGCGTTCCTTTGCAGGGGCGGCCAGAGTGATCGCCTCCACCGTGGAATCATCCACCTCCCCCGTGATCTCGACCGTTCCGCCCTTGCCTTCCCCGTAGGGCACGAACACCACGTTGCCTTGGTCGCGCTCGGGCACGTTGGTCAGGTCCGGTGGCTTGCTGACCGCCACGGTCGTCTTGGGCGGTGTGGGGACAGGATTCGCTCCGCCTTGCAGGCCCAAGCCAGGCCCAGGTGTCGGTTCACGCTGGACGGCGCCCACGGCTTCCAACGGATTGAAGCCAATGTCAATGAGCGACTTGGTCAGCTCTGCCGCCGCCACGTTGAAGTGGGTGGTGGTGACGTGGGCGTAGGCCTTGTTCATGGCCTCCTGCTTGCGCCGGGTGGCATACGGCATCCGCAGCACACGGCCCAACAGCTGCTGGATGTCCTTGTCGCTCTTGACCTGGGCCACCGAGCAGAAGACGTAGGCGAACGAACAGTCCCAGCCCTCCTTGAGGGCCTGCTTGGTGATGATGACCTCGATGGGGCAGTCCTTGGCGAACAGGTCGACGCCGTCGATTTCCCGTTGGTCGCCGGTGGCGATGGCGATGGCATTCTCTGGGACTTTCTCGATATCGATGAGGTGCCGATTGACCTCTTCCACAGTGGCCGTTCCTTTGGCGTTCTCAGCCTGGATCAGCAGGATGGGGCGGATGTAGTCCGGCTGCTCATTAAGCGCGGTCTTGCCCAGCTCGTTGCGACGGGCTACAGCGCTGCCTACCGCCGCTTCCCATTGCCCCACATGCTCCTTGAGCACGACTGGGAACTTGATCATGTTGGCCACCTTCAGCTCGAAGGCACTGACGCTGACCAGCACGTTGCTCTTGCTAGCTTCCGGCGTGGCGGTCAACTCCACCACTAGCTTTGCACCCAGACGTTGGTAGACCTCGTAGGACAGCGGGGTGTTGGCGTTGTGCGCCTCGTCGGTGATGACCAACGGACCGTGAAGCTTAAGCAGGTTGGCGAACGAGGCGATGGCCTTGCCCGCTGCGTTCTGCTCCAGATAAGGCAGATCGGACACGCTTCCGGCGAAGTGTGTCTCCAAGTCCTCGTGATGCTCGTAGACCTTGCGGCCGTCCTGGTTCTCCACGCGAAGGGCAGCCATCGTGGAAATCACCACGCAAACCTTCGTGCCCAGATCGGCGGGGCGAATGTGAGTGAAGTCTTCGACATCGAACACCGCCACCTTGCCACCGAAAGCCTCATCAAGCTCCTGGCGGTAGGGGTGACGGGGATCCTTGAACGCTTCCAGCGTCTGGGTCTTGATCTGGGTGGTGGGCACCATCCACATGACCAGCGGATACGTCCGTTCCAGGTAAGTATCCCCTGCCGCTTGAATGATGTGCGCACCCATCACGGTCTTTCCACCACCCGTGGGTATGCGCAGGCACACGTAAGGGGTGGCTTCCATTCCCGGCATGGGCTTGTAGTTCGTGACCAGACCCGGATCCACGTTCCTCTCGAACGCAGATTCGGGACCACTCAACCGTGCGTCTTCCAAGAACTGAGCAAGGCTGGACAGGGCCCGCTGCTGATACACCTTCAGGGAGAGAGCCATCGTCAACGCGCCTTTATGTCATAGGGAGTCTGTTTGAAGGTGATCTGGAGCTCTTCCAGCTGCTCCTTCGGCAAGTCGCAGGACTCACCGTAAATCACCTTGGGTCCGTCGAACGGCTCCAGTCCTCGCAACACCCTTTTGGTCAGCACGTTGCCACCGGCCTTGCTTTCGTCGCCAAGGATTCCGTTGAACAGCAGGTAGTAGCCCACACCATGGTGCTCGCCCAGGAATGCCGTCTTGGGCGCACGGGTGGAGCGCGCGGCGCCGGTCTCAGCAAACCACACGTGTGCGGCCAAGTGTTCGAAGCGGATGCCCTCTCGGATGTGACCACTCTCATCGAACACGGGAACCCCCAACTTGTAGAAGCGGAAACCACCTCCCCCGTCCCAGCTGAGTTCTTTCGATACTCCGCCTTGTTCGCCGTCCACCACCTTCAAAAGCCTCGGCTGGCAGTGCGTGCGTGCGTGCTCACCCATCTCAATGCCGATCCACTGCCGGCCCATCTTGTGGGCCACTGCCGCCGTGGTGCCTGAACCTAAAAAACTATCCAGGACTAGATCGCCGGGCTTCGTCGCTATTTCCATAACACGCCGAATTAGCGCTTCTGGCTTGGGCGTTGAAAAGTGATCATCGCCAAATAGCGCAACCACTTCTTTTTTCGCGTCCTGCGTGTGACCGACCTCAGCATAAGGCCAAATAGTTTGCGGAACGCGCCCTTGCTTTACCTCAGACAGAAACCTTTTGATTGCCGGGACATTATTCCCACCCTTTCCCCACCAGATCCGGTTATCTGCATCCATCTCAGCCAGCTTGGCTTGCGAAACTCGCCAATACATACCATTCGGCGGACCCGGGATCACTCGACCCGATGGAGTGGTAATGGGATAGGTGCCAGCACCATAGAAATTACGTGCCGAAAGATCACCTGCCTTCCACGGCCCCCTAGGATCACCATCTTTATTAGTGTATGCCTTATCCTGCTTTTCCGTCCTCGGCATAGGATTCGGAAACCACTTTTCTGCATTCTTTGCGTAAATGAACACGTGGTCATGATCTACCGAGAAATGGCGTGCCGAGTTCTTCGGGGAATATATTTTGTTCCAAATTACATTCGCAATGAAGTTTTTCCGCTGAAATACTTCGTCAGCTATGACCTTGAAGTAGTGGGCTTCGTTGTCGTCCAGTGTGATCCAAATGGAGCCCTCTTCGGCCAAGAGATCCTTCAACAGTTCAAGGCGGGGATACATCATCGACAACCATTGAGAGTGTTCAATGTTATCGTCGTAGTGATCGCTGACCGCCGACTGGGTGTTGTAGGGCGGATCGATAAAGATGCATTTCACCTGACCTGCATAGTAAGGAAGCAGAGCCTTGAGCGCATCGAGGTTGTCCCCCTCGATGAGCATGTTCGGGGAATCTTCGTCCCCATAGGAAAGCTTGGCGACCGGCTCCAGCAACCGGTAAGGCGTCAAGGCGGCGCGAGTAAGGTCCGCATCGCGATTGAACCAAGAAAGCAGTGGCATCCAATGATCCCCTTAGACAGGCCCACAGTATCGTTCAGCCAAAGGATGCAGGGCCAGTGTCGCAAGGCCTGAGACAGCTCAAACCTTTGTTTTCCAAGGGTTGGAGGATCACTGGCAGGCCAGCGACACCACCGTTTGCGCAGAGCCAAGGTCTGCCGGCAACCGGGCCCTGCAGACCCCCGCCACCTCGACCACCTGCCCCGGCTCCGGGTGCTCCAGGTAGAGCACCCCGTCGAACCCCACCTGGGTGGTCTCGGTCGCCGTCTTGGCCACCGTGCCCGCTTCGATGGCCGGGCCAGTGAGGCGGAAGGTTCGTGCAGTCTCGGTCAGGACTGGGAAGGTGAGGTGCATGCCGGCTTGGCGGCCAGCGGTGGCGGTTTGCTCGATCTCGGCCAACTGGGTGCCCAGTGGCAGCGCCCGATCGTCTACGCGGACCTCGGTGGGCACCATTGGGGTCACCTCGCCCACCACCAGGCGGCCCTGGGCGTTGGTCTTCCCTACCAATCTGCCGCCCACCCTCACCGGCACCCCGGCTTGGCCGGGCACGTCCACCACGGCGAAGGATTCGGCCGGACCCAGGAACGTCACGCCTTGGCGGTCAAGGTGGACGGCACCGGCCATCGAACCGGAAGCCCAGATGCCACTGGGCCCGTGCTCGGCGTTGACTTGGGCCCACCCTGCCCGGGTGGTCCAGTTGGCGTTGGCCCTGGCCGTCTGGCCAGCCGCTCCCTCGTCCACCGAAGCGGACAAGCCCACCGGGGTTCCCAACACCATGGGGCGGGCGCGTCCTTGAACGGCCCAGGCGGTGGCATCGGGGGCTTGCCGGGCCCTAACGCTCACGCCCTTGCCCCGGCCGAAATCGTAGCTGTAGCCCAACTCCACCCGGGTTTCCTTGCGCTCCAGATCGCGCAACGCGGAGACGGCCACGGTGTGCCCGTAGCCACGCCAAGTCAGCCCGGCGTCGGCGTAAGCAGTGCGAAAGCGCGGCGTGCGCACGTCCGAATAGCTGGCCCGAAGGGACCACTGCGGCGTGGGCCCCCAGAACACCGAGCCTCGGGTGCGCTGCTCCACCTCCACCGCACTGGGGGCGCGCAGGCGCCAGTAGTCCTGTTGGCGCTCGTGCTCCAGGCGCACGCCAAACCTCGGGCCGCGGTAGTCGTAGGCCACGGCCTGCCGTTGGCCGCCTTGCGTGGAAGTGCCCAATTCCATATCGAACGTGCCGTAGGTGCCAAGCATCGTCGTGGCCCCCAACGCCACGTTGGCCTTCCCATCCGTTGAGGTTTGGGCGGTGCCGCGCAAGGTCCACCGGTCGTTGAGGCCCCACGCCACCGACCCGGTCGCGCCCAACGTCCCGTAATCGCTCTCTCCTTGGCGCACCCGGCCGGCCGCGACCTCCCAGGTGGTGAGCCCTTGGCGGAGCAACGTGGGGGCGACGTAGAAGCGCTGATCGCTCACCACCGTTTCGCGGCCGTAAGGGTCTCGCACGACCACTTGGGTTTGCTGTGCACCGGTGCCCAAGGCGCTGCCATCGGCGGTGAACGGCCCTTTCCCCACCCGGCCTTGCAGCACGCGGGCGCGGTTGGCTAGGACTTCGACCGTGGCCGGATCGAACGCCACGCCGCCGAGCATCGGGACCGGATACGTGGGCGTCAACGGGTCCAACGCCCGCGGGTCCTTGGCCACGCGCACCCCACCCAGGTTGACCGGCGAGGACGACGGACCAGCGAACACATCGCCGGCTTGGTAGGTCACCAAGCGGTTGGGATCGTCTTTCTGCCAGCGCGTCACGCCGCGAACGTAGCCGGTGCCGGCCGTGTCTGTGTTGACCTGCCCGCTGGTGCTGACAACGCCCCAACGCCCCGCCTTGCGGACCTCGTGGCCCAAGGAGAGCGCCTGCTGTTGCACGGACACCATGCCCGCCAGGCTGTAGTTCAGCAGCACCCCGGGAGCGGGTGGCGCGATGGGTCCGCGCTCGGTGCGATCACGGGCCACGCGTTGGGCCTTGAGCCGATCGGCCGGCAGATCCAGGGCGACCGTGGCGGTGGCCTCGTCCACAACAAAGCCCACAGCCAACGCTTGGGCGCTCATCGGCTCCGTTTGACCCGGGGGAAGTTGGAGCCCGACCTCGCGCCACGTGGCCGGCTCGGCGAACCACTGACCGCCTTGCTGCCAGAACGTGAGCGGATCCGCCTTGGCCTTGCCGCCGATCACCGGCACCAGGAACGCGGGTGCCACGCCTTCGGGCACCGCTGCGCTGGCCGACGATGCAGCCAGCAACAACAACGCCAAGGCGTGGCCACGCATGGATCACCGCCCCACAGGGACGGTGACGGGCTGGCCGTTGACGGTGATTGAAAGGTTTTCAGCGCGCTGCCCGGGCTGGGCCTCGTAGGTCATTGAGGCCCCCGGCAGGGTCCAACCCAACGCACCCTCGCGCCACGGCTTGCCACCAGCCGGGCCGATGGACGACACGCGGGCGGCGGTCTGGCCGTGGTTGGTCAGCCGGTAGCCCTTGGGCACCGCCTGGACGGTCACCTGGGGGACAGGCGCGTTGGCGACCTCAAAGGCCACGGGCAAGTCCTGGTTGACCAGCAACTGGACGCCTTGGACGTTGGGAGCCCTGAGCTGCATTAGCAGGACGCGGTAGTAGCGCCGCTCGCCCAGCGCGCCCACCCTCATCAACCGGGCGGTGCGCTTGGATTGGGGCGGGACGTCCACGAAGGTGGGCGCCCCCACGATATCCGTGGTGGGTGAAAACACGTTCTGCCCTGTGGCCTGATCCCACCCCACGGCTTTCACCTGGTAACGCACCGACGCGTCGCCGCTGTTGTGCAGGGTCACGGCGACGTGCTTGGCCGAGGTATCGGCCATCAGGGTGGTGGGGCCGACGGAGATGGAACCGGCGGACGCCGAAAAGGACAGCAAGGACGCGGCGGCCACGGCCAAAAAACGTTGGGAATGGGTCATGGGGTCTCCTTTAGGGGCGTCTCCATTCAAACTAGATCGGAATACCATTCCGTCAACCCATACCTACTCATCTTTTCGGCAACAAAAAGCCCCCGGGGCAAGCCGGGGGCGTCGGGACAACCGATGGGGATCAGTTGTAAGTGGCGGTGACGGTGACCGTGTCGGTGTAGTTGCCGCCCACGGCCTGCTTGAGGGCCAGGAAGCGCACCGCGTAGTTGTAGCTCTGGACGGTGCCATCGCCAACGCCGGTGAACGCGTCGGTGTCATCCCCCCATACTTGGCTTCCCTGCGGGTCCTTGAAGAAACCGTAGGGGATGTAAGCCCCGGCGCCGTTGGTCACAGCCCGATAGGTCTCATACCCGGACAGCAGGCCGAAGTTCTGCCCCTGGCCCGGCGAAATGGAGTAAGTCGTGCCCGCGTTGCACACGATGCTCAGCCCGGAGGTGCGGGCGGCAGCTTCGGAGATGCCCGACCAGTCCATGCCTTCGATGGAGGTCACGGACAGCTGGCAGGTGTTGGTCAAGGTGCCCTGAATCGTCAGGTCCGCGGTGGTGTCGGCGGCGAACGCGGGCACTGCAAGCGAAGCCAGGGCGATGGGCAGAAGGGCGCGAAGGAAGGTCTTGCGTGTCATGGGTATCGTCTCCTTGAGAGGGATTGAGTGGGGATGAGTAGCCCCAGAATGGGCCATCCCCTTACCGATACCTCGAATCTGAAAACGCGCAAGGGTGGGCATTGAGCCAGCGGTCAGAGCCTGGCTCGTTTGCCACCGGCCGCTGACTGTCTCCATAACCCATCCAGCTCACGCGCACGGTGCTGAGCCATTGCCTCCTGAATCATCCGCTGAAGGACGAACGCAAACGCGTCAGTCACAAAAACGCCCACGCCGATCCCGCAATCATCCGGCAAGCTGGAAATCTGTTTTATCGATGGCTGGTGAATGACCTCGTCGAGCTCAGGGGGCAACGGGTCCACGAACGTGTCAATGAACGCCCTCACCTCGGTTTCGGCTGCTTTGCAAAGGTCGGCGTCAGTGAGCAGCGCCCGCAAGTCGGCAAGCGTGGGAAGCCACACCGTATTGAAGAGCGGGCCACCCACCGAGGGACTGACGAAATGGATGCCGTGAAGCACGGATGCCCTCTCACTCTTTCCGAGCTCTCCGTCTCCCCAATAACCGTTCATCGGAGGAGTCACGTCACCCATCATTAGCCAGTTCTGCGCGCCGCCCCTGCTCTTCTCGCCAGCACTTGAGCAGGTGTTTGTAACCGGGCTTGGCTTGGGGGACGTGGAAGGATCGTCCGTAAGTGTTGACCTTCCCGCCGTTGTGGAGCTCGACGGCATGAACCGCGGTCCAAGTGGTCGCCCAGCCCAGGCTGTCGTCCTCTTCAAAGCTGACGGGCTCCAAGGAGACCGCTGCATAATTTTCAATCAAGCCGGGATTCAATCCCAACGCGATCATCTTGGTTTCGTTGGTTGTGACGGTTGCGCTCATGTGACACCTCTTGGCTTGGTCGGCGGCATTGCCTACCCCTTAATTCAAGGTAGATCGCCCTGGAAATTTGTCCACGGCCTTAGTGGACAAAATCTTGACTAAAAGCAAAAAATGCGGCGCTAAGGCCGCAGTTTTTCCTAACATCACTTATCGCGCCGAAGGCGTTGGTGCTTTCCATCCATGCGGATGCTTTTTCAGATGCCGGCGCGCAGCGGCCGGCGGCGGCTTCCGGCACAGGTCTTTGCTTTAAAGGGGGTGGTCACACCCACCCCCGTGAGGCCATCGACACGTGCGATGATCCCGCGATCACCAGGTGATCCAGCACTCGGATGTCGAGAAGGGCAAGGGCCTGCTGGAGGCGGTCGGTGATGGCGCGGTCGGCCGCGCTGGGCTCGGGGTTTCCGCTGGGGTGGTTGTGAAAGAAAATGACCGCGGCGGCGTTGTGGTCCAACGCCTTCTTGGCGACGATGCGGGGATGGACTTCGCACCCGTCGATGGTGCCCTGAAAGAGGTGCTCGGTGGCAAGGATGCGGTGGCGGGTGTCCAGGAACACCGTGCCAAACACTTCGTGATCCAGGTGCGCACAGCGGGCAGTGAGGTAGTCGCTGGCGCTGGCAGGGTCGGTGATGGCTCCTTGGCGGAGGAGGCGACGCTCCAGGATGTGCGAGGCGGCCAGGAGGATGCCCTCTTCGTCCATGGCCAGCTGGTATTGGGCCCGAATGTCGTTGGCTCGTTTCATCTGCTTTCTCCACCGGCGCGGGATGCGCCTCGTGGGAACCGATGGGCAAAGCGTTGGACGAATCCGCACCCGGGAGCGAGCACCGCCAGGTGCGCAGCGAAGGGCCGGAACACGGTGGAGGAGGCCAGCCCTTGAGGGAGGAGCAAGCGGAGCCAAGATTCCCAGTTGAGAGGCCACTGCCCGGTGGATACTTGAAGCGAATGGGTGTCTTGAGGGATGAGCTTGAAGTGGCAAGGATTCCTCGGCTTCACTTACCGAACATGACATGAAACGGAATGGCCAACATCGCTATGGCGAAAAGTAGAGCGGAGCCGAGGATGGTTAGAAGCACCAGGCGGAGAACTTCCGTGCCTGTCCAACTCCGGTGAATCCAGCCTTGCCGCTTATTTCGGACCTGCAATAGTCCGTCGGTCCGCTCGCGCTCCTGCGCGATTTCTCGAAGCCGTTCATCCAGCGCCCTCTGAAGGGAAGCGCTGTAGACGGCTTGGGCATGGCGTGCGCTCCACCAGGACGCGGCGCGACGAATGAGCGTCATGGGCAACTCCCACGCAACCCATCGGCATCGTCCGCCACCGCTTCCCACAAAGCTTCATAGGCCGCTCGGGCTTCAGGCCCCAGGCGGGCCATATCCGCCGCCATCGTGGCGAGACAGCGTTGGACCCGACCCCGCGCGAGCGTGTCGGCAGGGAGATCGCCGGCTTCGACCAACACGTGGCAATCGGCTTTGATGGTGTGAACCGGGACCCTCAATCGCTCGGCCAGGGACTGGACCGACTCCCCCGCGAGCCCCCCCTTCTTGACCTCCGAGCGGCGGGCCTTGGTCATCGTCCTCACCCGTTCGGTGCCCGATACGGGGGTTAGACCAAGCGCCCTCAGGTCGGAATGAATGGTGGTGTCCGTGAAGCTGTAGCCCAGTTCCATGGCGAGCGCGTGCGATGCCTCTATAGCTGTCATTCCGGGACGGAACACCTTGGCCAACGTTTGGCGTCGCAGTGCTCGCATGTCATTCATAGCCACACGATAGGCAGACAGGCTCATTCGCTCATCCCCAGGATCTGCAAGGACAGGGTGCGCTCCGCCTGGCTGGCCGGGTTCCACGACCGATGCTCCTCCAAGTAGCGCTCCATGGACGGCTTCAACTGCAAGCCACCGCTCGGCAAGGGCAACGCCCGATCATGGCGTTTGTCTTGTTGACGGGCATAGGCGACTTGCTCAGGCTCCCCAAACGCCTGCCGGTGGGCATCGAGCATGCGATCAATGGCGTCCACGTCCCCGCGGGCATGGAGCGATTCGGTGTAAAGCGCTTGAAGCAACGGGTCACGCTCTTCGTGAATCTCTTCGCCTGTGTCTTCGCCTTGGAACAGCCCATCGTGGCGTGGGCGGGCGTCGACGGGGTCTGGGCGCAACCGACCGTGACTCGTTCTCATGCCCGCCTCCGCGCCAGCCCGCTGCCGTGAAGCAGCCCGCATGCGATCGAATAAACGACAAGAGCCAGCGTGGATGACAGGTATAGGTTGGAAGGATCCAACCAGACTTGGCTCACCACGTGCTGTAGCTGGTAAGCCAGCAGTGCCAAGCACGCGTAGAACACGGCCAAATGCCACATCAACGCAACCACGGATGGGGCGTCCTCTTGGCCGGCTTGGAACGCCTCCCAGCCCCTGCGTGCGCTGCGGGCTTTGGACGCGCACAGCCACGCGATTCCGAAGGTGATCGCAAACATGGCGAGCTCAAACAGCACGACCACCAGAATAACGGTCATGGGATCCTCCTCTGGGTTGGGAGCAGGCCATGGGCCTGCAGGTAAGCGTGGACTGCCTGTCGGGTCACGCCCAGGCGCTTGGCAATTGCAGGGCCGTTGTTCCCCTGCTCCAGGAGGCGCACCACCAGAGCGTGTTGGTCAGCCAGTGGGCGCCGGGGCTTTTGACGCAACCCCAGGTGGGCCAGATCGGCGCTCACCACGGGCGATGGAACGCCCAGGGCTTGGGCGATGGCGGCGCGGCCGTGTCCCTCTCGGACCATCCGGGCGACTTCGGAGCGGCGGTGGGCAACGGATGGCCGCTTCATGAGCTCAACCACAAGCCCGCAAGCCGTGCCTTCGCAATACACGCCTCCACCAAGGTGTTCGCTTTTGTGCATCCTTACGGCCCCACGCGAGCGCTGTTATCCGACCGGGCATTGATGCCAATGGCACAAGGGCTTCCGCAAGAACGATAGTAATCAGCCGGCATCACCCGGGTCTTGCTTCCCTTCCCCACCAGGAATACCCGATCACCTTCGCGCACGTCCACGTCGGCGTCTTGGACTACCGCCAGGACGCGCTGGCGGCGATCGGACAGGTCGCGCACGTAGATCTCCACTGCGGTGCGGCCGCTGAGGCCCTTTTGAACCGCGGTTCCGGCAACCGCACCGATGACGCCACCGGCCACCCGGGCTGCATTGCGGTAGTCCCGGTTCTTGACCTGGTTAGCAGCCCCATAACCAACGGCCGCCCCGATGGCCGAGCCGGCGTTCAGACGCTGGTCGGACTTCAGTTGAACCGTGCGAACCATCAGGACCTCGCCCAGTCGGGCGTCCTGGACCGAGAGGGCTTCGGACGAACCGTAACGGCGAGCGGAGGTGGAATCGGCGGCAAAGGCGGCCGGAGCAGACAACGCCAGCGCAAGGGCCAGAACAGTGGTTTTCAAGGTGCACCTCCATTTCGTGAGTAGGTTCACCTATGCATAGATCGATTCTGGAAATGCGCAAGGGGGTTCAGGCCACCATCACCTGCTCCTCTGCCTGGCCTTCTCACGCGCTTTCGTGCGGACCTTCGTGCCGTTAGGTTTTTCAAGCTCCTGCTGGTTGGCCGCCACCGGCTCCCGCTCCCGCTCAACCTTCGGGAGCGGCTCACGAACCAACTCGGGCACCTTCAGGAATTCCACCACCCGCTCGGCCGCCGCCGCGGCTCGGAAGAGCTCCCGGGGATCGTCCCGGAGGATTTGGATCCACGACTTCACGTAAGCCGCGTGTTGGGTGGGATCGTGGCCAATGCTTAAGCGTTCGCCCACCAGCATGGATGACACCTCCGCGACCAGTTCTTCCTTGGCGTAGTCGATGCTCCCAAAGGCCCCCTTCTGATCGCGGTTGAGGCGGGAGGGAAAGCCTGTCCAGTGGCCCAGTTCGTGCAACGCGGTGGCGTAGTAGCCGCTGGCCGAGTGGAAGCTGTTGCGCTGGGGCAAGTGGATGCTGTCCGTCATCGGCCGGTAGAACGCCTGGTTGCCCCCGTCGTGGTGGATCTCAGCCCCGCTGCCCTTGAGCACCGCTTCGCAGGCCTGGTGGATGTCGGGCTCTGGGCGCGGGGGTGGCAGGACCAGTGCCGGCAACCCATCGATCTGCATTGCGTTGAACACCCGGGGGAAGAAGACCTTGGGGCGGGCCTTGGCGATGAGGTCGGGGTCCCCGCTCTTCTTGGCCTCCTCCACCCGCGACCAATCCCAATACTCAATCACGCTGGCCTTCTCGCCCTTGCGCACCTGAGCGCCCACGGCCGCGGCTTGCTTGTAAGTCATCCACCGGTTGTCCTGGGTGTCCCAGGCGCTCTGAAGGGCCCACAGGTGGAGCAGGTTTCCGCCCCGGTAGCTCTTGCCAGTCGTGGGGTTCATGGGCAACCCGAGGTCCACGCGGGCGTCCCAGGGTTTGAGAAAGGGACCGGTGCCCTCCTCCATCTGGCGGATCAAGCGCTCGACGACGTCGCGGGAATGACGCTGAAGGAAGCTTTCGTTGGGGGTGGCATCGGACACGGGCAGGCTCTCCTGGAAGGCAAGGAAAGGCGCCTGTCGGCAACGCCAAGGGGGTTAGGCTGGAAACTTCAATCGTGAATGGTGACGGCGCGTCCCTGCTCCAACAGGTTCTCCAGCAAAGCCAAGGCCCGTTCGATGGTCAAAGCGGTGCCGGGGCCCCCGTCGCCCTCCTGGAGCTGCACGCGGATGCCCTCGGGGGTTCGTTGCACGGTGAAACGGGGGGACGCCGCCAGGGAGTCCTGGCGGTCCATGCTGTCGTCTACAAAGGCATCGGAAGGGGTCATGGTTTCAGCATGCGACAGGATACGGATTTGGCAAGTCCGGGCTGGACCGTTAGCGTCACCGACCAATCCATTGGCTAGAGCTGATACGGAAGATGGGAACACGGATTTGGCCCCGCCTTTACGACCGCCGTTGGCGCGCATCCCCATCTCCCACCTTTCCGCCACCTTGGGTTTCGCTGCTTTCTCGGCCCGCCAACGGCTCACCGAACAGCGCACGAATCTCCAGTTCATTGATACGTTCCTGCAGCTGGAGTTGGATTGCCTTGGCTCTGGTGCGCCCTGCCTCCTCCCTCAACGCATCGGCATGGAGAGCTCCCATCTCAGCCGCCTGCTGCTGAGCGCTCAAGCGGTCGAATCGACGCTCCATCTCTTCCTGCCGAGCCCCTTGCTGTTCGAGGGTGGGCGTCACATCGGTTTCCCAAGGCTCCAAAGACTGAGAGCGCTCCTGCGCCACGCGCAGTGCTGTCACGGTCGCCGATGATCTCAACGGCAGATCGCCACAGGCCTCGCCGACGGTGGCTGCTCCGTTGATTCGCAGGCGCACGCATTCTTCCTGTTTGCCATTGATGCGACGGTTCGAGCGGGCGCCGTCGTCCAGGCCCATCTCTTTCAAGCCTCGCCAGAACTGGCGACCGGTGAGGAGATCGATGTCCGCCAGCCCTTGTCGGTAGCCCCAGTTTTTGTAGTTCTCGTAGACCTGCCGCATGGAAAGCGTGCACTCATCCGTCTCAATGCGCACCACGCGCTCGGCTTGAGCCCAAGCCATGACCTGGTCGCTGCCATGGCGGGCGGCCAGCTTCGCTGCGCGCACGGCTTCGGGCATGTCGGCGTCGGTGTCGGACAACGCCCTACCACGGGCCACGATGCGTCGGGCGCCTTCGAGCATCCAGTCCAGCACAAGCTGGCCTTCCTCTGCCAGGATGTTCTTGACCAGATCAGGGTCGTGCTGGTTGACCGGTACCGCCTTCTTCCAGTGCACGACGGTGAGGCGGCGCCACACCCCGTTGCTCTTGTCGCGGATGAAGGGGGCCGAATTGGACGTGATGATCCACTTGGCCGTGGAATGGTAGCTCGCCAGCTGCTTCTGGTTCTTCCGGTCGATGCCAATGCCATTGCCAGAGACCATCGTCTTGAACCGACCTTCGGCCCACTTCTCGCACTCCACTTCGTCCACCAGGATCAGGCTGGCGCCAATCATGGGTTCCAGGCTGAAGCGGTCGCCCAAAGTTTCAAGGTTGCAGCGGGCCACCTGACGGTGCATCGCTTCCACGATTTCCGCCAGGGTGGATTTGCCAGAACCTGCGACGCCGTGCCACCAGGCGGCCTGGCTGTAGACACCCGGCAACAGGGTCATGCCGCACTGCTCCTGGAGCAGGTCGATGACGCGCGGGTCGTCGTGGGCTTGGCGGAGGAACTTGGCGAATCGCGAGTCAGCCGGCAAAGGCTGGGGCTTGTATGCATGGCCCTGCCTGCCACCACAGGCCACCCTGACCGCGTGGGTCATGCCCAAGGCGGGATCAGGAGCGAGCACATGGAAACCGCCGGGAAGGATTTCCACGTAGCCGTCTGCCACCGGCACGATGGCCCGCTTGGCTTGGGCTGGCATGGGGTTTTTCTGGCGCAGCCGAAGGGAAGCCATGTCCCAGCAGTCCTTGGCGAGCTTGGGGCTGCCCGCGAAATCGGCGTTGCGGTCGATCCAATCGGATGCCACACCCACACCTTCCGCGTCGCTGATCGCTTGCCAGTAGGTACCGTTCCAATGGTGTACGATCTCGCCGGTGCCGCTGGTGGCTTGGCACGCCCACAAGCGATCGACGCATTCGGTGGTGCGGCGGGCAAACAGGATGGGGAGCGACGGTGGCTTGCGCTGGCCCTCTCGATCAACCGAGTGGCGGTAGAGCTGCTTGTGCTCCTCTGCCTCCAGGTTGACCTTGCGGGCGGAGGCTTCCGCACCCAGGAAACGCGACGCTTCGAATGGCACGATGTTGCTTGGCTCTTCCGTCGTCGGGTTGACAGCCTTCCCTTTTGGGGACACATTGGTTGTAGACATTGTTGTTGGCTCCTCTCAAACCCTCGCCCTGGCCGGTGGGGGTTTGTCGTTGTGGGGGGACAGGCTTGCTCAGGCAGCGCGCGGGAGAGCGGTTTCCAAGGCGCGGCGAATGAACTCGCTCTCTGTCATCTCGTTTTCGGCCGCGGCGAGACGAAGGCGTTCGGCCAAGGGGCGTTTGATCCGAACGTGCTTTTTCACGCTGGCGCGGATGCTGTAAGTCGGCGGCGACGAGGGATGGGTGGCGGCGTTCACGGTGGCAACTCCGAAGGTGAAAGGTTTGGTGTGTCCCACATGGGGGACACTTCCACTCAACCACTCCAGGAGCTTTCCGCAACCCACGGTTTTTGACTAAACACGAAAACTGCGGAATCTCTCGCACTTTTTCCGGAAGCCCTGTTCTGCTGGCTTTCCCTTCCCTGCTGGTCTTCCATTAGCCAGCAGAAAGAGAAGACCAGCAGGAAGACCAGCAGCTACAAACCCTTGATTCCAAAAGCTTTGCATTCATAGAAAACCGTTCCGCTGGTCTGCTGGGTCAAAAAAGAATCGGTTTTGAAATTTGAGATACCAACACTTTCCATGCGATTTGGACGCATTTGCACAGGGGAGTTGAATCGAAAGCCAGCAAGCCAGCAGCGCACTTTTAGTCGCAGAAATCCCTTGGGATTCAACGACCTTGCACTACTGGTCTTCCTGCTGGCCTTCGATCGCTGCTGGCTAGTGGAAGACCAGCAGCCGGAAGTTCCTACTCATTTTCGGCCAAACACTCCAGTTGCTCGCGCTTGCGATCGGTCAAGAACGGATGCTGAAACTCCCTCCCGCTTTCCACCTCCGTCACCACCACGTGTTCTTCAATCGTAAGGGCGCCATGGTGCCAATCGATGGCATCCAACTCCGCCAAGGACAGTCGCGCGAATGCCTCCATTGCCTCGGACTGGGTCTGGGCAAAGACCTCAATCACCTTGCTCACCAAGTAGTCACCCCGGACGACGAATTCGTAAGTTCCCATCGGCTCCTCCTAATAGTTGAGGTGGTGGCGCATGGTTGGACAAGGCCAGTTGAGATCTTCGCGTTCGGAACCATCGGGGCTGATGACCTCCACAAAGCCGTAGATCTCCTCCAACTCGGTACGCCAGCCACCGGCATGAATGTCAGCCACTCCCATCGAGTTCAGAATCTCCAAGGCTGCCGCCTCTGAGTCCGCGTCGATTCGGATTTCCAATTCGGCCGTCGCGCGGCCCAAGACAACAACGTTCCAGCGATCAGCCATTGGAGCTCTCCTGGTTCGCCGTGGCCACCTGCCCTACCCGCTGGATGGCAAAGAACTTCCCGTGCAACGCACCGCTCGCCTGCGCTTGCTGAAGGTGATCGGCGGCGCGCTTGCCGTAAGTCACCACCAACGATCCCGACGGCGCTGCCGTGCCGGTGGTTCCGTCGGGACGCACAAACCTCAGCCTCCCACGGGTGAACAGGATCGCCGTCGCGTTGGGGTGGGAAAGCACGCAGTCGTGCATCCATCCCGTCTCCATGTTGACCGGCACCAGGGCGATACCGCCGCCGGGGTGGTTGGCCAGCTTGCTCAACCACTTCTCAATCCCTTTTCCGTAAGGCGGATTCATCCACACGAATGCCTGCTTGGGCCACGGCGTAGCCAAGCCGTCCTGGCTCGGCGGGATCATCCGGCTGGCCGTGGGTGCGGGCAGCCGCGACGGGTCTTCGGGCGTGCAAGGATCGAGGTCAAAGCCGCGCCTTCCCCCCAGCGCCCTGACGATGGCAGGCGGGGTATACCAATCGACGCTCGTGTGGGCCTTGTCGCTTGCCTTGTAGCAAACGGAGGTGAGCCGGGTGGGTTTAGCCGCTACGAGGCGCTTGGAGCGGGTTGCTGCGTTGAACGGCAGAACGTTGGACTTGGGCTGCATGAGGATTCTCCAGGCAAGGCTCCGTCAGCACGGCTGCGTTGCCGCGTTGAAGAATGGGTTTTGGGAGTTGGGCTTGAACCAGCCCGAGAGGCGCTGCTGGCGGCGGGTTACCACCAAGAGTTGTAGAACACGTCCCAACCGTCGTTGATCAATGCGCGGGCCTGCGCAATGAAGTCCAGATCTTCTTCAGCTCGATCGGGATCCGATTCACCGAAGAAGAAGCCTTGGGTATAAGGCAAATCATCGTTCAGCACAGCCTGTTCCAACGCATCAAGATCGTCCAATCCAAGGAATACGGGAACTTGGTTGAAATCGAAGGGATCAACCTGCCCCGTCCTAGCACTGTGCAACTTGAACATCCAACCATGAAGGTTCGGATGCTTTCGCCAGTAGAAAAATAGTTCTTGAGTGCGATCTCGCACATCAGTGCGGGTCTTGACCGCATACATATCGAGGCCCATCGGCTTGCTCCATCGCCCCGACCACCGAGGCGTTGGAGTAATCATCCGAACTGAGAGCCTCCATCGATACGGATATTGGAGGCCTCCAATATCCGTTAGCAGCCGTTACATTCGCCCATTGCGCTTGTCGGGCATCTTTGGAGGCGCCGGCTGCAGGCGTTCGTGCAGCGCTTGTTCGATCACCCCAGCTCGCGAGGCGTCGAGCTGCTGAGCCAGGTCCCGCAGACGGCTGGCCTGGGCTTGGGCTGCGTTGTTGAATGCGTCCACCCACTGGCGCTTGACGTCAGGGTTTTGCCAAGGCTGGGCGAAGGCCTCGGTCAGCGTGCAGACCCGAATCCCAAGCCCTATTTGCACGCCCAATGCTTGGAGCTGGCGAATTAACGCATCGCTGATGGGTTGGTCAGTCAGTGGCTCCAGGAAGAACTGCTTAGCCTTGGACCCTTTGGCCACCAGAAACGGCAGTTCTGCAGTTAGGAGGGTGTCGATCGCAACGCCCCGTTCGCTCAACGGCTTCCACAGGCCCTTAGCCTTGAGCTCGGCTGCCCAGGCCATCAACGGAACAAGGGTGGTCGAGCGCTTGCGAGTTCCCTTCACCGTGAACAGCGTCCCTTTTGGGGAGTGTTCCTTCAAGAGGTGTTGCAATTGGGCCGTGCTGATCGCCAACACCCCAGCGGCCTCATTGAAGCTCAACGCCACGTCCACCTTGGGCCGCTGTTTCGCTAGGCGCAAATGGTCTGCGATCTTCTTCTCCATCTGGCCCACGTTTTCGGTGCCAGAGAGCTTGCCGAGAAAGCGATCGATGGCGCGGCGGTAAGCATCAGCAGCAGTAAGGGCCATTAGTTCGGCTCGCTCCCCTTACGGCCGACCTTTGAAGAGCGCGCGGCAGCATTGCTGCTTCGCCGCCCGACCTTGCGCGCCGGCAGGGTGCGCAGCGCCTCCAGGTCGATTCCGTAATCTAGGACACCCAAAGCTGGCGTTCCTCCGGCACCGTTGAGCTTCTCACTCACCGTAAAGGGCCTGCTGTAAGTCGCGTGGTGTTCGTCGTCCAATTCGTGGCCGACGATTTGGGCTCGCATCTCAGAGGCCACACCGCTGCCCTGCATCTCCTGAATCACGGTCTTTCGGAGACTATGGAAACCACGTTTCGCTTTCGACCACCCACCACTGTGCTTTTGGAGGTAGTAGCTGAACGCCTTCGATATCCAGTTCCCCGCACCATTCTTCGCCTTACTGTCAGCCTGCGGAAACAATCGCCAGTCCCCGCTCTCCCTTCGTTCGGCGACGTAGTCCAAGAAACCAAGCTTGATCAGGTCGGGATGCAACGGGACGACCCGATTGGAAACATCGGTCTTCAATCGCTGATCCTCCCCCTCATCGGTAAACCGTATGCACGGGATTCCCTCCTCTTCCTTGACGTCCAGGGTAAACAGCTGCCCCACCTCACCTGCCCGGGCGCCCGTATACAGGCCCAACAAAGCCGCCCAGCGCGCTCCCGTTGAAAGCTGCTTGAAGCTATCAGGCGCGAAGAGTTGATGAACCTGATCCAAGGTAAAGGCCTGGAAGCCAAATTTTCTGCGCTTGCGCTTCTCCGCCATCGAAACGCTGACGTGACCTGCGGCGACATTGTCTCCCTTGAGCACGTAGCCTGAAGCCATTGCCCAAGTGAAGAATCCTCTCTTTCCTGCGAGGTAGCTCTGGCGATTGTTGAGCGTAGAACGCGTTAACCCGCGCTTGGCCAAATGGTCGTAGAAGCGGGCCATCTCAGGCCGCGTGATGGTGTGCAGCTCGCGCTCGGCGCCCAAGAACTCGATCAGCTCTGTCACGGGAAGCAGTTTGATGCCGACCGTTTTGACCTCGATGTCCTCGGCGGCGACTTTATCCTGCCAGATTCGCTTCGCATCGATCAGGCTGATGGTCTCAGATGGCAGGGGCTGCGCCGCCGCTGATTCCAACGGGTTTGGCCCAGCCGCCGCCGGAACTGCACCCGTATCACGGAAGTGGAACTTGCCGATTTCTTCCAGCGCCTCCATTGCTCGAGCATGGTCGGCCGCATCCGTGGTCCGAAGACGGAAGCCCGGCAAGTCAATTTCATAACGCCGGGAGCCGTTCTCCGCGACGCTGCGCAGAACATCCTCAACCGTGAGTCCCTTCTTGGTCATGCACCCATCCCTGATGGCATCGAATGCTTGAGCATAACGCTGCGCGATGGCCAAGGCAGCCACTCTTGCGCTATGCAGTTGGATGCCCAAGGGATGCTTGACGAAAGGTTTGCCGACGATACCGCGCATGTCCGTCGGAACGCGCATGCGAAACTGGTAACGACCTGTGGAAGAGCGAGTGAGATAGCTTGGTAATCGCATCGGAGTTGTGCCCCGATTTGTGCCCCAAGCCGCCCTTCAAGACCTTAAAAAATGTCGTTTAAAAACAAACACTTACTAAGGATTGGCGGAGAGAGTGGGATTCGAACCCACGGAAGGTTTAACCCTTCGCCGGTTTTCAAGACCGGTGCCTTAAACCGCTCGGCCATCTCTCCAATCGGGTCCCGGTCGCCCGGGCAGCGGCGTATTCTCGCACGTGAAGAGCATTTGCCCAAGACCACCCTTGCCCCCGCCCTTCGCATCCGGCACGGTGGGGCCTTCACTGCAATCGGAGCCCCCATGGCCCACCTCGATCTGGCCAACCTGCGCACCACCCTGCTGGGCGACACCCAGCTGGCCGCAGTGGCCCTGCACCGCACGTTCGCCGGGCACCTGCCGGTCAGCAGTGGGCATCTGGTGGTCTGCGATCCGCTGGTCCAGGCCGAGGCGCCGGCGCTGGCCGACTACACCGCCCCGCTGGGCCGGCATCCGGTCGAGATCATCGTGCACAGCGGCCGCCCGGCGCTGGCCGTGGTCTGGTTCAAGCCCCGCGAAGCCCTCACTGCGTCTGCCCTGCACTGGCAGATGGCGCGCTGGACCACGCAGGACCTCACTGGACTGGATGAGGACAGCTTCATTGGCTATCCGGTCGACGCCGGCATCGGATGCTTCATGGATACCAACACCCAGCAGGCACTGCTGGCCCTGATCGAACAGGCCGATGGCGACGAAGACAGCGAATGGTCGGATGCGCTGATCGACCATGACGGCCTGGATGAAGGCGCCGAGTACCGCCCCTGGGGCGAGGACTCACCACACGGCCTGATCGTGTTCACCAGCGGTTGGGGCGACGGCGTCTATCCGAGCTACTGGGCGCTGGATACCTCCGGCATTCCGGTCGCCCTGGTCACCGACTTCCTGTGCATCCAGGGCGGTGACGGGCGCGACGAGCGCGAGATCGCCGACCAGGCCTATCGCGACAGTCTTCCACCCGAAGAAGCTGAAGCGCTGGCACGGCTGGTTGCCGCCGTGGACCGCGACGACCCGGATGCGCTGCGAGAGCTGTTGAAGGATGCGCCACAGCGCGCCAACCAGATCGAGCCCGGTTGCGGCGGCACCGCCCTGTTCGAGGCGATCCGCCTGGACCGTCCACAGGCACTGCGGGTGCTGCTGCAGGGCGGCGCGTTGCCGGCAATGCCGGAGCGCCTGCACATGAGCAAGGTGACCAGCTACATGGACTACGCCCGCTTCCTGAAGAAGCCACGCAGCGCGGAACTGATGGCGGTACTGGAAGCACCGGTCATTGCCGAGCCCAGGCCAACCACACCGCCGCGGCGCAGCTTGTGGGATCGGCTATTCGGCCGGAAGTGACCGGGGCCGAAAAGCAGCAACGCCGGGCATGGCCCGGCGCTACCGTTTCACAGATCGGCGGTGCAGTTGCGGCCAGGTGCCTCAGCCCGCATCCACTGCCAACGCGCCCAGCGCACTGGCCTTGATCCGCTCCTTGGCCTTTTCACAGGCGCCACCGCAATCCAGGCGCGAGGCCTCCAGCTGCGGCGGCAGGTGCTCGGCCAGGAAGTCGATGAACACGCGCACCGCCGGCAGCAAGCCGCGGCGCGAGGCGAACACGGCATGGCACACGCCCTGCGGCAGCGACCAGTCCGGCAGCACCACTTCAAGTTCGCCGTTGCGCACCGCATCGGCGCACACGGTTTCCGGCAGCATGGTGATGCCGAAGCCGTCCTTCACCATGCTCTGCAGCAGCGGGAAGTCGAAGCCGGCCACGCGCGGCTGCAGGTCGACCCGGCGCACTTCGCCTTCCGGGCCGTGCAGCTCCCAGCGCTGGCGTGCTTCGTCTTCGCTGATGCTGAGGGTGACGTGCTGGGTCAGCTCTTCAGGATCCTTCGGCCGGCCGGCGCGATCCAGGTACTTCGGGCTGGCCACCAGCAGTTCCTGCACCTGTCCGAAGCTGCGCATCACCAGGCTGCCATCGTCGTCCAGGCGCGAGCGCACGCGCAGGGCCACGTCGTAGCCTTCGTTGATGATGTCCACGCGGCGGTTGCTGATGTTCAACTGCAGGCGCACCTTCGGGTACTGCTCAAGGAACTTGGGCAGCAGCTTGGGCAGCTGCATCTGCGCCAGCGATACCGGCACGCTGGCGCGCACCACGCCGCGCGGTTCCGCGCTGAGGCGGTCCACCACTTCGCGTGCGGCCTGTGCCTCGGCCAGCATCGTCTGCGCGTGGCGGTGCACGCTGGTGCCGACGTCGGTGACGGCGAAACGACGCGTGGAGCGCTGCAGCAGGCGAACGCCCAGGTCGGTTTCCAGCTGGCTGATGCGGCGGCTCAGGCGCGACTTGGGGATACCCAGTGCGCGCTCGGCGGCGGCGAATCCGCCATGGTCGACCACCATCGCGAAGTAGTACAGATCATTCAGGTCATGCATGCCCGAGTTCCATATCTAGAACAATACGTGGCATTCAACCACCTTTATTCCGCCTTTGCAACAACCTATCGTTCTCTCCGTCGGCGGGGCACCCCGCCCCTTCCTCCCAGAACATAGGTGACTGCCATGAAGCTTCTGCATCTCGACGCCAGCGTGCTTGGCGACAACTCCGTGTCCCGCCAGCTGTCGGCCGCCGTGGTCGCCCGCTTCACCGGCCAGATCGACGGCCTGCAGGTCGATTATCGCGATCTTGACGCCAATCCGGTACCGCATCTGCGCAGCAGCTCGCTGGCCAAGACCGATGCCGCCGAGGCGACCGACGCTGAACAGGTGATGCAGCAGTTCCTGGACGCCGACATCGTGGTGATCGGCGCGCCGATGTACAACTTCAGCATTCCGTCCACCCTGAAGGCCTGGATCGACCGCGTGGCCGTGGCCGGGCGCACCTTCAAGTACACCGAGAACGGCCCGGTCGGCCTGGCCGGTGGCAAGCGGGTGATCATCGCCAGCAGCCGTGGCGGCATCTACACCGATTCGCCCGCGGACTTCCAGGAGCCGTTCCTGCGCCAGACGTTTGCCTTCTGGGGCATCAACGATGTCGAGTTCGTACGCGCCGAAGGCATCGCCTACTCGCCGCAGCACCGCGAAGACGCCATTGCCGGCGCACTGGCTGCGCTGCCGTCGCACGAAGCGGCCGCGGCCGCTGCTGCATAAGCGTTCCAGCGTTCGGCGCCGCTCTCTCCTCGTCTGGGCGCTGAACGCGGGCCGGGATCCCCTCCCCCATCCCGGCCCACCCTGGCGGCCCCGCTCTGCGGGGCCGTTTTTTTGTGGCGCATGGACTGAGCGCTATGTCATCCACGCATGGCGTGGCTCTACCGCACGTGCGCGTGGATACGCTGCCATGCGCGACGCTCACCAGAACGTTAGGCTGGGACCATGAACTACATCGTGACCACTACACACCGCAGCGAATTTCCGCACCCGATCACCCTGCGCCGTGGCCAGCCGCTGGTGGTGGGCGAACGTTATGAAGGGCCTGAAGGCTGGGAAGACTGGTTCCTGTGCGAGGCAGAGGGCCAGCAGCCGGGATTCGTGCCCGCGCCGGTGATCGGCCGCGACGCGCAGGGTGGCGCATTTGCCACGGAAGACTACTGTGCGCGCGAACTGGATGTGGATCCCGGGCAGCTGCTGCGCGGGGTGCGCACGCTCAATGGCTGGGCATGGTGCGTGCCGGAGAACGGCGAACCGGGATGGGTGCCGTTGGAGAAGTTGCGGGTTGTGGAGTGATCACGGTGGCTCATCCACGCATGGCGTGGATGTAGCCCGCATTGTAGATCCACGCCATGCGTGGATACGGTGCCATGCAAGCATGGCACCCACCAGAGCCGCAGCAGTGCCATGCAAGCATGGCACCCACCAGAGCCGCAGCAGTGCCATGCAAGCATGGCACCCACCAGAGCCAGAGCAGTGCCATGCAAGCATGGCACCCACCCCATCAGGCTATCAGCCGATGGTTTCCAGGCCGCCCATGTACGGACGCAGGGCCTCCGGCACGGTGATGCTGCCGTCGGCGTTCTGGTAGTTCTCCATCACTGCGATCATCGCGCGGCCAACGGCCACGCCCGAGCCGTTCAGCGTGTGCGCCAGTTCCGGCTTGCCGGTGGCCGGGTTGCGCCAGCGGGCCTGCATGCGGCGGGCCTGGAAATCACCACAGTTCGAGCACGAGGAGATCTCGCGGTAGGTCTCCTGCGACGGCAGCCAGACTTCCAGGTCGTAGGTCTTCACCGCCGAGAAGCCCATGTCGCCGGTGCACAGCAGCACCTTGCGGTACGGCAGGCCCAGCTTTTCCAGCACCACTTCGGCGCAGCGGGTCATGCGCTGGTGTTCGGCATCGCTGTCTTCCGGGCGGCTGATCGAAACCAGCTCGACCTTCTCGAACTGGTGCTGGCGGATCATGCCGCGCACGTCGCGACCACCGCTGCCGGCCTCGGCACGGAAGCACATCGAGTGGGCGGTCATGCGCAACGGCAGGCGTTCGGCATCGACGATCTCGTCGCGCACGATGTTCGTCAGCGGTACTTCCGAGGTCGGGATCAGGTAGCGGGTGGAATCGCCCACGGCCGTCTTGAACAGGTCGTCCTCGAACTTCGGCAGCTGGCTGGTGCCGCGCAGCGAATCGGCGTTGACCAGCAGCGGCACGTTGGTTTCCTCATAGCCGTGCTCGCCGGTGTGCAGGTCGACCATGAACTGGGCCAGCGCACGGTGCAGGCGCGCGATCGGGCCGCGCAGCACGGTAAAGCGCGAGCCGGACAGCTTGGCGGCGGTCTCGCCGTCCAGCCAGCCGTTGCGGGCGCCCAGTTCGACGTGGTCGAGCACCTTGAAATCGAACTGGCGCGGGGTTCCCCAGCGCGACTGCTCGACGTTGTCGTTCTCGTCGGCACCGGCCGGCACGTCATCGGCCGGCAGGTTCGGGATGCCCATCGAGATCGCTTCGATCTTCTCGCGCAGCTCGTCCAGCGCCACTTCCGAGGCCTTCAGCTCGTCGGCGAAGGCAGCGACCTCGGCCATGATGGCCGAGACGTCCTCGCCCTTCGCCTTGGCCTGGCCGATGGCCTTGGAACGGCTGTTACGCAGGCTCTGCAGCTCCTGGGTCCGCACCTGGATGCGCTTGCGATCGGCCTCCAGGGACTCCAGGGCAGACACGTCGAGCTCGAAGCCGCGGCTGGTGCGCAGGCGTTCGGCGAGGTCGGCGGGCTGGTGGCGGAGCAGGGCTGGATCAAGCATGGCAGGTGTCGTGGTGGGTATCAGGGATGGGATTATCGCTTGTTATACGGATTTCTGCCGCCCGGTTCATTCCCGGCGTGGCAGAATCGGGCTATTCCGTACTGGTCCGGTCCATGTCTGCACCCCGCTCGTCGTCCGCCAAGTCGTTCACTGTGCATATCCCGCGCAACGCCCTGAAGATCGCCGGCATCGCCTTCGGCGTGGGCGTGCTGCTGTTCGTGCTGGTCTGGCTGACCGGCCGTGACAAGGAGTTCTTCCGCGCCGACCCGGCCGCACAGACCCCGCAGGAAACCGCCCAGGTCGAGCCCCTGCCGGAACCCTTGGCCGCTGCGGCCGGTTCCAGCGACATGCCTGACGCCAAGCCGGCACCGGTGGAGGAAGAAGCGCCGAAGCTGGTCGAAACCGCTCCGCCGCCACCCGCCCCGATCGCCGAGCCGGCCCCGGCCGCCCCGGGCGCAGCGCCGGCCGCGACCGGCAACAGCCAGCCGATGCCGATTGCCGGCCAGTCGCCGCCGCCGTCGTACCCCGCCGCCGCCCTGCGCGCCGGCGAAACCGGCACCGTGGTGGTACGCGTGGATGTGGACGCCACCGGCTATCCCAACAACGCCACGGTGATCCAGCGCAGTGGTTCACGCGACCTCGACCGTGCCGCCACCGACGCGGTGCGCCGCTGGCGATTCACCCCGGCGCAGAGCAATGGCCAGGCCGTGCCCGGCAGCATTGAAGTACCGTTCGACTTCAAGACGCAGTAACTGAACGCTTCCCGGCAGGCAAACTGAACCCTGCCGGTGGCGTTGACGCAGCGCTGACACTTCCCGTCCATGGCTCGGGCAACACTTCCCACGTCGTCAGTTGACGGAAGGAGTTTGCGATGACTGCCACCACCCACGAAGACCTTCATTCGCCGCAGCTGCAGCAGGATTCGAGCGTGCAGCACAAGCCCACGTCGCCCTGGATGTGGATCGCGCTGATTGTGGCGATGTTTGCGGCCGCCCTGCTGTGGCTGCGCCATTCCAACCAGGAGGATGTGGCGCCGGCACCGGTTGGTGAGCGCATGTTGCCCGCCCCTGAGCAGGCTGCGGTGACTGATGCAGCAACACCTGCAACGCGCCAGGCTGCCCCTGCCTCCAGCCAGCACAAGGCCGCACCGGCGATACGTAATCGCGAAGCACGCCCGCTGGCGAGCAACCGCATGCCCACCTACCCCGCTGCTGCACTGCGCAGTGGCGTGCAGGGCAGCGTGATCGCCAGCCTGAATGTCGATACCCGTGGCAATGTCGCCAACGCTGCGATTGTTTCGCGCAGCGGCGAGCGCAGCCGCGACCTGGATCGTGCGGTGCTGAACACCGTGCAGAACTGGAAGTTCCAGCCTGCGGTGCAGGAAGGCCGTGCAGTAGCAAGCGTGGTGCGGGTCCCGGTGGATTTCCGTACCGAGCAGCGTTGATCGCGGACGAGGGGTTCGTGATGTTTCGACGGAGGCTTCGGCCTCCGTCTTTTTATGCGGAAAGGCGTGCCAACCAAGGTTGGCACCTACCGGGCGATGTGAGCGTGCCGACCAAGGTCGGCACCTACCGGGCGATATGAGCGTGCCAACCAAGGTTGGCACCTACCGGGCGATATGAGCGTGCCGACCGAGGTCGGCACCTACCGGGTGATGTGAGCGTGCCAACCAAGGTTGGCACCCACCGGGTTACGTCATCTGCCGGGCGTGGCCGCTCAGGCCAGGTTGAACCCGGCGCTGCGCGCCAGGCCGTCGAAATCCGGGAAGGAGGTGGCGACGTTGGCGATATCGTTGATGCGCACTTCGCCGTCACTGATCTGGCCGGCGATGGCGAAGGCCATGGCGATGCGATGGTCACCGTGGCTTTCGATGGTGCCACTGCCCAGGCGTACACCGCCGTGCAGGGTGGCGCCGTCTTCGGTTTCATCCACCTGCATGCCCAGCGCGCGCAGGCCGGTGGCCATCGCCGCAAGACGATCGGATTCCTTCACCCGCAGTTCGGCGGCACCGCTGACCACGGTCTGGCCTTCGGCGGCCGCAGCGGCCACGAACAGCGCCGGGAACTCGTCGATCATGTCCGGCACCAGTGCTTCCGGAATGCGTGCGCCCTTCAACTGAGCGTAGCGCACCACCAGATCCGCCACCGGCTCACCGCCCTGCTCGGCCGGATTTTCTTCGGTGATGTCCGCCCCCATCAGGCGCAGCGCGTGCAGCAGGCCGGTGCGGCGCGGGTTCAGGCCGACCTGTTTCAGGCGCAGCTCGGAGCCGGGAATGATACTGGCCGCAACCAGATAGAACGCGGCCGAAGAGAAGTCCGCCGGCACCACGATGTCAGTCGCGCGCAGGCGCTGGCCACCACGCAGGCGTGCCTTGCCGGGCGAGAATTCGATGTCCACGCCGAACGCGGACAGCATGCGCTCGGTGTAGTCACGGGTCGGGTGCGGTTCGGTCACCTGGGTTTCGCCCTGCGCGTACAGGCCGGCCAACAGCACCGCCGACTTGATCTGCGCGCTGGCCACCGGCGAGGCGAAGTCGATGCCGTGCAGCGATTGCCCGCCATGCACGTGCAGCGGCGGCGTCCCGTCTTCCTGGGTGTCGATCTTCGCGCCCATCTGCGACAGCGGGCCGGTCACGCGGCGCATCGGGCGGCCGGACAGCGACTCATCGCCGATCAGCGTGCAGTCGAATGCCTGGCCCGCCAGCAGACCGGCCAACAGGCGCATGCCGGTACCGGCGTTGCCGCAGTCCAGCGGCGCATCCGGCGCCTTCAGGCCGTCGATACCGACGCCGTGCACGATGCGCTGCGACGGGCTGGGGGTTTCGATGCGCACGCCCAGCTGGCCGAAGATGCGCGCAGTGGCGCGGGTGTCCTCGCCTTCCAGGAAACCTTCGATATGCGAGGTGCCATCGGCCAGCGCGGCGAACATCACCGAGCGGTGCGAGACCGACTTGTCGCCGGGAATGGTCAGGCTGCCCTGCAGCGGCTGGCCCTTGCGGGCAATCCAGTGTTGCGCGTTGCTCATCGTTCGATCATTCCGTAAACGCCGGCAGCACCGGCGATGCATCAGGGGGCAGCGGCCGCAGCCGCCACAGCAGCACTCAGGGCACGGCCACCGGATAGGAACCCAGCACCTTGATCTGTGCCGAGTGCGCTTCCAGTTCGGCCAGCGCGGCCTGCATCGGCGCGTCGTCGATATGGCCGGCCAGGTCGATGAAGAAGCCGTATTCCCACTTGCCGTGGTGCGACGGGCGCGACTCGATGCGGTTCATGCTGATGCCGTGGCGGGCGAACGGGCTGAGCACGTCGAACAGCGCACCGGGCTTGTCATGGATGAACACCAGCACCGAGGTGCGGTCATGGCCGGAGGTCGGGAAGATGTTGCGGCCCACCACCAGGAAGCGGGTGGTGTTGTCGGCATCGTTCTGGATCGGCTTGGTGACCACCTTCTTCAGGCCGTACACGTGGCCGGCGCTCTCGCCACCAATGGCCGCCGCGTCGTCGGCGTTGCGCGCACGGCGCGCACCTTCAGCGTTGCTGGATACCGGAATCTTCTCGGCCTTCGGCAGGTTGGCGCGCAGCCACGCCGAGGTCTGCATGAACGACTGCGGGTGCGCGTAGATGCGCTCGATGTCCTCGATCCGGCCACTGCGCGACATCAGGTACTGCTGCACGCGCAGTTCCACTTCGCCACAGATCTTCAGGTTGGAGGTCAGGAACATGTCCAGGGTGATCTGGATGGTGCCCTGCCCCGAATTCTCCACCGGCACCACGCCGAAATCGGCGTTGCCCGCTTCCACTTCCTGGAACACTTCTTCGATGCTGGCCATCGGCAGGCCCAGCGCGGAGCGGCCGAAGTGCTTGAGCACGGCCTGCTGGCTGAAGGTGCCTTCCGGGCCGAGGTAGCCGATCTTCAGCGGCTCCTGCTGGGCCAGGCAGGCCGACATGATCTCGCGGTAGACGTGCACCAGCAGCTCATCGCTGAGCGGGCCTTCGTTGCGGTCCACCACCATGCGCAGCACCTGCGCTTCGCGCTCGGGGCGGTAGTAGTCGACGGCGGCGGCGAGCTTGCCCTTGGCCTTGCCGACCTGGTGGGCGAAACGCGCGCGCTCGGCGATCAGGCTCTGGATGTCGCGGTCGATCTGGTCGATCTTCGAGCGCACATCGGCCAGCGCCAGCGGCGCCAGGGTGGGTGCCGGGTTCGACGCGGCCTTGGACCTGCCCTTCGCCCTGGTGGACGCGCTGTCCTTGGCCGGTTCGGCCTTCTTCGGCGCCTTCTTGCTGGATTTGCTGCTTGCCATCGGAATTCCTTGTTGCGGGGCACGCACCCGACGGTGCGCGCCGTTCATTGCTCAGCCGTGACGCTGCTGGAAATCGGCCATGAAGGCGACCAGCGCCTCGGCCCCGGCCAGCGGCATGGCGTTGTACAGCGAGGCGCGGATGCCACCCACCACCTTGTGGCCCTTCAGCGCCAGCAGGCCGGCGGCCTTGGCTTCGGCGACGAAACGCGCATCAAGCTCGGCATCAGGCAGGAAGAACGGGATGTTCATCCGCGAGCGGGCCGCGTGTGCGACCTCGTTGCGGTAGAAGCCGCCGGAGCCGTCGATGGCGCCGTACACCAGCGCTGCCTTGGCGGCATTGCGCTTGGCGAACTCGGCCACGCCGCCCTCGGCCAGCATCCACTTGAACACCAGGCCGGCCAGGTACCAGTTCCAGGTCGGCGGGGTGTTGAGCATCGAATCGCGGGCGACATGCGAGCGGTAGTCGAAGATGTCCGCGCGCGGCTGGCCGCTGCGCTCGAGCAGATCGCGGCGGATGATCATCACCGCGATGCCGACCGGGCCCAGGTTCTTCTGCGCGCCGGCGTAGATCACGCCATAACGGCGCACATCCAGCGGTTCGCTGGCGATGGACGAGCTGAAGTCGGCGATCAGCGGGACGCTGCCGGTGTCGGGTACATCACGGAACTCGACGCCGTGGATGGTCTCGTTGGCGGTGATGTGCACGTAGGCGGCATCGGGTGAGAGCTGCCAGTCGGCACGCGGCGGCAGCGTGCGGTAGCCATCGGCCTCGCTGCTGGCGGCGATGTTGACGTCGACGTAGACACCGGCCTGCTTGACCGCCGTCTTGCCCCAGTGGCCACTGACCACGTAATCGGCACGCTGGCCGGGGGCGGCGAAGTTGAGCGGGATCAGCGCCTGCTGGGTGGTGGCACCACCGGACAGGAACAGCACCGCATAGTCTTCGGGGATATCGAGCAGTCGACGCAGGTCGGCCTCGGCCTCGGCGGCCACGGACATGAACTCCGCGCCGCGATGGCTCATTTCCACGATCGAGGCACCGGTACCGTGCCAGTCCAGCATTTCCGCCTGCGCCTGGCGCAGGACCGATTCCGGCAAGGTTGCAGGGCCGGCACTGAAGTTGAACGCGCGCGTCATGTCACACCTGTGGGGCAAGACCCCTAGTATGCCGCAGTGCACCAGCCTTGCGGCCTTGTGCGGCAAGGGAAATTTGGTTTCATTGGAATCCATTGGCCAGCAGCATTGCCCCGGTAGTCGCCGACCTTGGTCGGCGTACGCCGTCAGGCGTCATCCCCGCCGAAGGAGCGTGCCGACCAAGGTCGGCACCTACCAGAGCGGATACGGCCGGTTCAGATCAGCGCGCGCCGAACCAGAGCAGCAGGCTGAGCAGTGCAGCCAGCAGCAGCGCACTCACCAGCAACCACGGCCAGCGCCGGACCTTGCGCGGCGCGGCCGGCAGCACCGGCGCCTGCTCGGCGTCCTGGCCGGACTCGACTTCATCCGGCAGCGGGCGCCGGCGCGGGTCATGCGGCACTTCCAGCACGAACCGGTGCTGGCCATCGAACACCACCTGGTCGCCGGCCTGCAGCCAGCAGTGGCGCACGGCCACGCCATTGACCCGTGTGCCATCGGCACTGCCCAGGTCACGCAACAGCACGCGCTCGCCGTGCACTTCCACGCGGGCGTGCTGTTCGGCGAAGGCCGGTTCATTGATCTCGATGTCAGCGTCGCCACCGCGGCCGATCAGGCGGGACCGCGACAGCGTGAAGCTGCGGCCATGGTGCAGGCCACCGACACCGCGCAGCAGGCGCTGCTGCTCATTGGTGCCGTCACCGCTGTTCGGTGCGGGGGCCTGCAGCAGGCTCTCCACCTCGCCCTGCAGGACCATTTCCACGCCGTCCACATACACCGCATCACCCGCACGCAGCAGCGCCATGCGCCGCACCGGACGACCGTTGACATGAATGCCGCGGATACCGTTGCCGACCTGCAACCAGAGGCCGCGATCATCCACGCAGAACTGCGCCAGCAGCAGGGCACCGTGGCCGGCGTCGCCGAGCCTCACACTGCCATTGGCCTGGCGCACGATGCGTTGCACCCCGGGCCGCAGCGGCTGGTCGGGCTGTTGTTGTTGGCTGAAGTGAACAAGCAGGTTCTGCACGCGGCGCAGCCTAGCAGGTTGGTCGCCAACGAAGAAGAACCCACGATGAGTGCTTGGCGCGAAGGCCCTCGATGCGCACAATGCTCGCCCTCATTGATCATCCCCGCTTTGCGCCAGGAGCCTGCATGTCCACCATCGATGTCCGCCACGCCCACGCCCTGCCCGATGCACAGGCGCGCGCCGCGATCGAACAGGTCGCCGCCAAGCTGTCCGAGCGCTTCGGCCTGAAGTCGTCCTGGACTGCCGACGTACTGAATTTCTCCGGCAGCGGCGTGGACGGTGCGATCGAGCTGCAGCCGGGCGCCGTGCGCGTCACGGCCAAGCTGGGCTTCCTGCTTTCGGCGATGAAGGGCATGGTCGAAGGCGAGATCCAGCGCGTTCTGAAGGAAAAGCTGGGCTGAACCCCGGCGGCGGCCGTCACGGCCGTGCAACGCCAACGCGCGCTACTCTCGGGGCAGGCCCAACTCCCACGGGAAGTGCGATGAACCACTACGAGAACGACGACCGCCGCAACGACGACGCCTCTTTCGGTGACCAGGCCGAGCGCTTCTCGCGCAAGCTGAGTGACTCGGCGCAGCAGGTCTGGTTGGCCGGCCTGGGCGCTCTTGGCCGTGCACAGGCCGAAGGCAGCCGCTTCTTCGACGGCCTGGTGAAGGAAGGCGAAGCCTGGGAAGCCCGCCGCCGTGAACGCAACGGCGAACAGGGCCCGGGCTGGCGCGACAACGTTGAAACGTCGCTGGACGAGGCCCGCGAGAAGGCTTCCGGTACCTGGAACAAGGTCGAAAAGGCCTTCGACGACCAGGTGCAGGGCGTACTCAAGCGCCTGCACGTGCCCACCGCCGACGAGGTGACTGCGCTGGAGGCGCGCATCGACGCACTGCAGGCACGCCTGGCCAAGCTGGAAAACCGTGCGGCCTCGGGCACCGATGCTCCCGCCCCGGGTAGCCATCAATCGCCAGGCAGCGTGCCCTGACCGACCATTGTTGCAATGCAATAAATTTTGATTGACAATCGCGAGCAACCCGCCAATCGCTTCGGCTGCCGTTTGTTCCCTCCCCTCACGGCTTCAGGATTGGCGGGTTTTTCGTGCCCGCCGTATACCGATCTGCGCGCGCCATCACGTTTCCTGTCAGGAACCTCCTGACCCAGCGATGCGGCACGACCTTTACACTGTCGTCCTCCGCATTCGCCCCTTCCGCGCACCTCCTGCATGCTCCCTTGGATCCTGGCCCTGCTGTCGGCCCTGCTTACCTGTTCCCTGGCCGTTGTCTATCTGTGGTGGATCAAGCGGCGGCAGAAGGAGATGCAACTCGGCCTGCAGGCCTTGGCGGGCATGCACTGGCGCGAATTCTCAGTGCTGGTCAAACGCATGCTGCGCGAACAGCGCGGCCTGCGTGAACTGAACGACCCGGCCGAGGAGTCCCGCGAGCCGAGCAGCGACTTCCTGCTCAGCGATGGTCCCAACCAGTGGCTGGTGTCCTGCAAGCACGGCCTGGCCTACCGCATCGGTACCGCCGCAGTGAACGAACTGGGGGCGGCCGCGCGCCTGGCCGGCGCCAAGGGCGGCGTGCTGCTGACCGAGGGCCGGATCGAACGCGACGGCCGCAGCGCCGCCGAAAAGCAGGCGGTCGAGGTGCTGGACGGCCCGCGCCTGTGGCCGTTGCTGCAGCCCTATCTACCGGCGGAAATCGAAACCCGTGTGCGCGCCAGCGCCCGCCATGAAGCCCTGCGCCGCATTGCTATAGCCGCGCTCGCCGCGGTGACGCTGGGCCTGCTGGTGGGATTGAGCCTGCAAGGGCTGCATGTGCAGGACGCTCCGTCCGTTGCCGAGGAGACGGGCGCCCCCGCGCCGGTTGCGCCTGCGGTTGAAGCGGCGCCCGAACCGGCGCCGGCCCCCGCCACCACGCCGCCGACCACGCTGCCTGCGCCGGCCACGCCCTCAACCGATGCGCGCAGCAATCCCAACCCGGATGCCGCCACGCTGGAGCGCTTCCAGGCCGATCTGTCCCGTGCCTTGGCCGGCAAGCCCGGCATCGCCAGCGGTGTCTGGCTGACCCGGCAGACGCTGGCGATCAACCGCACCGGCGAGCTGGACGCGGTGTGGCCGCGGGTCTGCGAGGAAGTCCTGCACTACCCCGCCCTGCGCAACGTGCGCATCCAGCTCAACGCCCGCCCCGGCGTGGATGAGCCGGTGCGCTGGCGGCAATGCGCCACGTACTGATGGGGCCGCATCCACGCGTGGCGTGGATCTACTGAACCCCGATGCGCGACCCCTTGGTAGATCCACGCCACGCGTGGATGCCTTTGCAGAGTTGAGCCACACGCGAACAGCAGCCGAGCATCGGCTCGGCTCCACATGGCGCCCGCTCAGCCCAATGCTGCGAGATGGGCGATGTAACTGGAACGCGATTCACCTGCCGCTCTGGCCTGCGCATCCAGCCTCGCCAGGATCCGGCGTGGCAGGCTGATATTGACCCGCTCGATGGTGTCGTCCAGCAGAGCCGGATCAATGCAGATGTACGCAAGAATCCAACGGATGTCCTTGGATGCCTCGGCGGCGATCTTCTGCGGCGCGGAAGGTGTCGGAATCGAACGCCCCTCATCCAGGGCCGCATCAATCCAGGCGAGTGCAGCTTCCTCGGCAGCGCTGAGCGCATCATCAAGCGTATCGGCCGCCGAGAAGCACCCCGGCAGATCCGGAACGACCACACCCCACGCGGTGCGCTCATCGCCTGCCTCGATCAAGACTGGATATCGCATGGGCCCTCCTACGTCAGTCCTGCGAGCATCCGCATCGCCTGCACCAGCCCTTCCCCAGATCCTTCCTTGGGTGAGGAACGGTGATGATGTGAGGGTGCTGCGGGTGCACGAATACATTATGGGATCCGCGGATTCGACGACAGATCCAACCTGCCGCTTCCAGATCCCGGATGGGGTCCCTGCTCTTCATGCAGGGACGATACACATCGCACACACGCCCCGACAGAGTTCAAGGCGACAGTCGTTCCGGCCCAGTAGATCCACGCCATGCGTGGATGGAATCCCTATCGCGCGCCCGGCGCGAAGCGCGCCACCAGATCCCAGGCATCCCCCAGGAACACCTGGCGCACACGGGTGATCGGCTGTTCGCCGCGCCAGGTCAGGCGCTCGATCACCAGACAGGCGGTGCCGGGCTTCACCTCCAGCAGCTTGGCGGTGGCGGTGTCCGCGCCCCAGGCACTGATGCGGTGCTGGGCACGGGTCCACGACACGTTCTGCAGCAGCCAGCTGCCCGGCGCGGTGGTACTGAAATCGACCTCCAGCACCTCGGGCACGCCCACCGGGCTGATCAGGCGGTGCTCCAGCGCCAACGGACGGCCATCGGCCAGGTGCAGGCAGCGCATCGCCAGCAGCGTCTCCTGGCCGGCCAGCTCCACTTCACCGGCATTGCCAGCGTCGGCCAGGCGCAGCTCGCGCTGCAGCAGACGATAGGCGTACTGATGGCCGCGCGAGCCGACCTCCATCGCGATATCGGGAATCTCCAGCGCCACCTGCTCCAGGTGTGGGGGCTGCCGCGCCACGAACGAACCGGCGCGGCGGCGCCGCTCGATCATGCCGCTCTCGGCCAGCGCGGTCAGCACCTTGTTCACCGTCATCCGCGAGCAGCCGTACTGCTCCATCAGCTCGTGCTCGTACGGAATACGGAAGCCCGGCGCCCACTCTCCGCTGAGGATGCGGCTTTCCAGATCGCTGCGGATACGCTGGTTGAGCGTGGCGGACTTGCTGGCCTTCACGTGATGGGGTCTCGGTGGCGGGAGGCGATCAGCCCAGCACGCCACGCAGGGCGGCAGCGAAGGCGGTGGTGATCGCCTCGCGCTGCAGGTGGCGGCCGTCGGCCACGCACTGGCGGCCATGACGCCAGACCGATCGCAGCGCGCCATTACGTGCGGCGAACACCCAGCTGTCAAGCCATGCGTCATCCTGCCGCGCCTGTAGCGCGGGGTGTGCGGCATCCAGCTCGACCAGGTCGGCACTGGCGCCGACCTGCAGGCCGGCGGCCACACCCAGGGCCTGTGCACCGCCTTGCAGTGCGCCCTCGAACAGGAAGCGGCCGGTGCTGCGGGTGGCATCCGGAGCCAGCACATTGCGCCCGCGCAGGGTCAGGCGCTGACCGTATTCAAGCAGGCGCAGTTCTTCAGCCGCGTCGATCAGCACATTGGAATCGGAGCCGACACCGAAGCGACCGCCTTCGCGCGCGAACGCCTGCATCGGGAACAGGCCGTCGCCCAGGTTGGCCTCGGTGATCGGGCACAGGCCAGCCACGGCGTGGCTGGCGACGATGGCCGCGCGCTCGTCATCGGTGATGTGGGTGGCATGCACCAGGCACCAGCGCGCATCCACCGGCGCATGGTTGTACAGCCACTGCACCGGGCGCTGGCCGCTCCAGGCCAGGCAGGCCTCCACCTCGCGCACCTGTTCGGCGATGTGGATGTGCACCGGGCCGTCGGTCAGCGGCAGCAGGGCACTCAGTTCCTCTCCGGTGACCGCACGCAGGCTGTGCGGGGCAATGCCGAGCACCGCATCGGGCAGCGCGGCCAATGCCGGCCTGGCGGCATCCAACAGCTGCGCGAAACCGTCCACATCGTGGATCAAGCGACGCTGCGCGGGATTCGGCGCCGCACCGCCGAAATCGGCGTGCGCATAGAACACCGGCAGCAGGGTCAGGCCGATGCCGGTCTGGTCGGCCGCCGCCGCAATCCGCGCGCTCATCTCGGCACGGTCGGCATACGGCCGGCCGTCAGCATCGTGGTGCAGGTAGTGGAATTCGCCGACGCGGGTGAAGCCGCTTTCCAGCATTTCCATGTAGGCCTGGGCGGCGATGGCCTGCACCGCGTCCGGGCGCAGATGGGCCAGGAAGCGATACATCAGCTCGCGCCAGCTCCAGAAGCTGTCACCGTCGCCGCCGCCGATCTCGGTCAGCCCGGCCATGCCGCGCTGGAAGGCGTGGCTGTGCAGATTGGGAAGGCCCGGCACCAGGATGCCGGCGCGGGTGTCGCCCGCCTGCGCGCCCTGCCCCGTACTGATCGCCGTGATGCGACCGTCCTGCACCTGCAGGCGGACATCGCGGGCCCAACCCTCGACCAGCAGGGCGTGGGCGGCATGGAAACAGTGCGGGGAACGCGAATCGGACATGGCTGGACAACCCGAAATGGACGCCTATATTGTATAGACATATAAGCACAGCCGCGTTGTGGATGCCATGCACGTCGATACCCTCTGGTCCAACGTCCACCTGATCACCCTCGACGGCGAGGGGCTGGGTGTCATCCGCGATGGCGTCCTGGCCTGCGCTGACGGCCGTATCGTCCATGTCGGCCCAGCCGGCAGCGATGCCCACCTGCAGCCGACCACCCGCATCGACGGCGAAGGCCGCTGGATTTCGCCCGGCCTGATCGACTGCCACACCCACCTGGTCTACGCCGGCAACCGCGCCAACGAGTTCGAGCAGCGCCTGCAGGGCGTCAGCTATGCCGACATCGCCCGTGCCGGCGGCGGCATCGTCTCCACCGTGCGCGCCACCCGCGCCGCCACACCGGAACAGCTGGCCAGTGAAAGCCGGCCGCGCCTGCTGGCAATGCGCGCCGAGGGCGTGACCACCCTCGAGATCAAGTCCGGCTACGGCCTGACCCTGCCCGACGAACGCAAGCAGCTGCAGGTGGCGCGTGCGCTGGGCGAGGAATGCAGGGTCAACGTGGTGACCACCTTCCTCGGCGCACATGCGATTCCGCCAGGCCGCGAAGCACAGGAATACACCGACGAGGTGTGCAACGTGATGATTCCGGCCAGCGCCGCCGAAGGCCTGGCCGAAGCGGTGGATGTGTTCTGCGAGAACATCGCCTTCTCGCCGGCGCAGGCGCGGCAGGTCTTCGAAGCGGCGCGCGCCAACGGGCTGGCGGTGAAGATCCACGCCGAGCAGCTGAGCAACCAGCATGGCGCCGAACTGGCCGCCAGCTTCGGTGCACTCTCGGCCGACCATATCGAACACCTGGACGATGCCGGCATCGCCGCGATGGCCGCGGCCGGTACCGTAGCGGTGCTGCTGCCCGGCGCCTTCTATTTCACCCGCGATACCACTCTGCCGCCGATCGCCGCGCTGCGTGCGGCCGGCGTACCGTTGGCGCTGGCCACCGACAGCAATCCGGGCACCTCGCCGCTGACCAGTCCGCTGCTGGCGATGAACATGGGCGCCACCCTGTTCCGCCTGACCGTGGACGAGTGCATCGC
The DNA here is from genome assembly GCF_056486185.1 of Stenotrophomonas sp. 28608_Sma. Taxonomy (NCBI): domain Bacteria; kingdom Pseudomonadati; phylum Pseudomonadota; class Gammaproteobacteria; order Lysobacterales; family Lysobacteraceae; genus Stenotrophomonas; species Stenotrophomonas sp. 28608_Sma. The sequence goes on from NZ_CM151308.1 coordinate 3,163,316, forward strand.
CGGCTTCACCCGTGAAGCGGCGCGTGCGCTGGGCCATGGCGACCGCATCGGCCGCCTGGCCGTGGGCCTGGACTGCGACCTGGCGATCTGGGACATCGACGCCCCCGCCGACCTGGTCTATCGCATTGGATTCAACCCGCTGCACGCGCGCGTGGTGCGCGGACAGCCCGACCTGCCTGCCTCCTGGAGCAACACATGAGCAACACCCTGGTTCTTCGCCCCGGCCATGTCACTCTCGCCCAGTGGCGGCAGGCCTATCGCGGTGCGCCGCTTGCACTGGACCCGGCCGCGCTGCCGGTGGTGCGTGCCAGTGCGGCGACCGTGGCTGCCATCGTCGCCAAGGGCGCGCCGGTCTATGGCATCAACACCGGCTTCGGCAAGCTGGCCAGCGTGCGCATCGAGCGCGAAGACCTGGCCACCCTGCAGCGGAACATCGTGCTCTCGCACGCTGCCGGTGTTGGCGAGCCGATGCCCGCCAGCGTGGTGCGCCTGATGATGGCGCTGAAGCTGGTCAGCCTGGCGCAGGGTGCTTCGGGCATCCGCGAGGAAACCCTGCTGCTGCTGGAAGCAATGCTGGTCAAGGGTGTGCTGCCGGTGGTGCCCGCACAGGGCTCGGTGGGTGCCTCGGGTGACCTGGCGCCGCTCTCGCACCTGGCCAGCGTGATGCTGGGCGTCGGCGAAGCCTTCATCGGTGACGAACGCCTACCGGCGGTCGACGCACTGGCACGTGTCGGCCTGCAACCGATCGAGCTGGGCGCGAAGGAAGGCCTGGCCCTGCTCAACGGCACCCAGTTCTCCACCGCCTATGCGCTGGCCGGCCTGTTCGAGATCGAAACCGTGTTCCAGGCCGCGCTGGTCACCGGCGCGCTGTCGGTGGAGGCGGCCAAGGGTTCTGACACGCCGTTCGACCCGCGCATCCACGCCATCCGTGGCCAACGCGGCCAGATCGCCACCGCCGCCACCCTGCGCACGCTGATGCAGGGTTCGGACATCCGCGAGTCGCATCGCGACAACGACGTGCGCGTGCAGGATCCGTACTGCCTGCGCTGCCAGCCGCAGGTGATGGGCGCGGCGCTGGACATCCTGCGCCAGGCCGCGACCACGCTGGAAATCGAAGCCAACGGCGTGTCCGACAATCCGCTGGTGTTCACCGACACCGGCGAAGCACTGTCCGGCGGCAACTTCCACGCCGAGCCGGTCGCCTTCGCCGCCGACATGCTGGCGATGGCGGTGTGCGAGATCGGTTCGATCAGCGAGCGCCGCCTGGCGATGCTGGTGGACCCGGCGCTGTCCGGCCTGCCGGCGTTCCTGACCCCACGCCCGGGCCTGAATTCCGGCTTCATGATTCCGCAGGTGACCGCCGCCGCGCTGGTCTCGGAAAACAAGCAGCGCGCCTACCCGGCCAGCGTCGATTCGATCCCGACCTCGGCCAACCAGGAAGACCATGTGTCGATGGCCGCGCACGGTGCGCGCCGCCTGATGCAGATGGCCGAGAACGCCGCCAATGTGATCGGCATCGAGCTGCTGGCCGCTGCGCAGGGCTGCGACTTCCACGCGCCGCTGCGCTCCAGTGCCGCGCTCGAATCCGTGCGCGCCACACTGCGTGCGCAGGTGCCGACGCTGGAAGAAGACCGCTACTTCCACCCGGACATGGTGACCGCCACCAACCTGGTGCGCAGTGGCGCGCTGGCGCAGGGCTTGGCCGGGCTTCTGCCAACCGTGGAACCGCAGGCATGAATGTCCATCCCGAATGGCTGACGGTGCACGAAGGCGATGCCCCGCTGATCGTCAGCTTCCCACATACCGGCAGCGAGCTGCCGCACGATCTGATCGGCGACTACCGCTCGCCGTGGCTGGCACGCCGCGACGCCGACTGGTGGGTGCACGAGCTGTACGACTTCGTGCGCGGCATGGGCGCGACCACGGTGCGCTCGGCGATCTCGCGCTCGGTGATCGACCTCAACCGCGATCCCAGCGGCGTGTCGCTGTACCCCGGCCAGAACACCACCGGCCTGTGCCCGCTGACCACCTTCGACAACCAGCCGCTTTACCACGCCGGGCGCGAACCGGATGACGCGGAAATCGCCCGTCGCCGCGACACGTATTTCCTTCCCTACCACGATGCGCTGGCCGCACAGATCACGCGCCTGCGTGCACGCCACGGCACCGTGGTGGTGTATGACGCGCACTCGATCCGCTCGCATATCCCGCACCTGTTCGACGGCGAGCTGCCGCAGTTCAATCTCGGTACCGCCGGCCCCTCCGGCGCGCCGGACACCTCCTGCGACAACGCGCTGAGCGATGTGGTGGAGAACCTGCTGAAGATCAGTGGCATGAGCCAGGTGCGTAACGGCCGCTTCAAGGGCGGCTGGATCACCCGCCACTACAGCAACGTCGCCGGCGGCGTGCACAGCCTGCAGATGGAGCTGGCCTGCCGCGGCTACATGCACGAACCCCTGCCGGACCAGGTGGACGAACACAGCTGGCCCACCCCGCTCGACCCCGACCACGCCGCACCGCTGCGCCACACCCTGGCGCAGGTGCTCAACGCCTGCCTTGAATTCGCTACGAACCGGAGCGCCGCATGACCCGCAACGACCCGTCCCGCACCATCGCCGCGCCGACCGGCACCACGCTCAACGCCAAGAGCTGGCTGACCGAAGCGCCGCTGCGCATGCTGATGAACAACCTGCACCCGGACGTGGCCGAGCGCCCGCAGGAACTGGTGGTGTACGGCGGCATCGGCCGCGCCGCGCGCGACTGGGAGAGCTTCGATGCCATCGTCGAAACCCTCAAGCGCCTGGACGATGACCAGACCCTGCTGGTGCAGTCGGGCAAGCCGGTGGGCGTGTTCCGCACCCATGCCGATGCGCCGCGCGTGCTGATCGCCAATTCCAACCTGGTGCCGCGCTGGGCCAACTGGGACCACTTCAACGAGCTGGATAAGAAGGGCCTGGCCATGTACGGCCAGATGACGGCCGGTAGCTGGATCTACATCGGCGCGCAAGGCATCGTGCAGGGCACCTACGAGACCTTCGTGGAGATGGGCCGCCAGCATTTCGGTGGCGACCTGACCGGCAAGTGGCTGTTCACCGGCGGCCTGGGCGGCATGGGCGGCGCGCAGCCGCTGGCTGCCGTAATGGCCGGCGCGTCCTGCCTGGCCGTCGAGTGCCGCAAGAGCAGCATCGACATGCGCCTGCGCACCGGCTACCTCGACACCTGGACCGACAACCTGGATGAAGCGCTGCGCCTGATCGACGAATCGTGCAAGGCCGGTACGCCGAAGTCGGTGGGCCTGCTCGGCAACGTCGCCGACGTGCTGGCCGAACTACTCAAGCGCGGCGTGAAGCCGGACCTGCTGACCGACCAGACCTCCGCGCACGACCCGGTGAACGGCTACCTGCCACAGGGCTGGACCGTCGAGCAATGGGATGAGAAGCGCGTTTCCGCCCCCAAGGAAGTGGAAAAGGCCGCGCGCGCGTCGATGGCCAACCACATCCGCGCCATGCTCGGCTTCCACGCGTTGGGCGTGCCGACCGTGGACTACGGCAACAACCTGCGGCAGATGGCACTGGAAGAAGGCGTAGAGAACGCGTTCGACTTCCCCGGTTTCGTACCGGCCTACATCCGCCCGCTGTTCTGCCGCGGCATCGGTCCCTTCCGTTGGGCCGCACTGAGCGGCGATCCGGAAGACATCGCCAAGACCGACGCCAAGGTGAAGGAACTGATTCCGGACAACCCGCACCTGCACCGCTGGCTGGACATGGCCGCCGAGAAGATCAAGTTCCAGGGCCTGCCGGCACGCATCTGCTGGGTGGGCCTGGGTGACCGCGATCGCCTCGGCCTGGCGTTCAACGAAATGGTCGCCAACGGTGAACTGAAGGCACCGGTGGTGATTGGTCGTGACCACCTGGACAGCGGCAGCGTGGCCTCGCCAAACCGCGAAACCGAAGCGATGGCCGACGGCTCCGATGCGGTGTCCGACTGGCCGCTGCTGAACGCCCTGCTCAACACCGCCAGCGGCGCGACCTGGGTGTCGCTACACCACGGCGGTGGCGTCGGCATGGGCTTCTCGCAGCACGCCGGCATGGTGATCGTCTGCGACGGCACCGAGGCCGCAGCCAAGCGGATTGGCCGCGTGCTGTGGAACGACCCAGCCACCGGCGTGATGCGCCATGCCGATGCCGGCTATGAGATCGCGATCGACTGCGCGAAGGAAAAGGGGCTGGATCTGCCGGGCATCCTCGGCTGATCGCAGGGGTGCCGGCCAGCGGCCAGCACTACCGGAAACGTAGGGTAGTGCCGGCCGCTGGCCGGCTCTCCCTGATGCGGGAATCGGTGCCCTTGACCCGCTCTCCCGCCGTGACCAACATGCGCCATCACCGCTGACGGATCACCGCGATGTACCGCACCCTTGCTGCCGCATTGCTCTGTGCCCTGGCCATCGCCCTGCCCGCCTCGGCGCGTGACGTCCCTACCGGCCTCTCTTCCCGGCTCGACGCCCAACTGCAGAGCAACCGCGAGCGCTACGGCATCGCCGGCCAGGCGGTACTGGTCGCACACAATGGCCAAGTGCTCTACCAGGGCGCCAGCGGCGAGCGCGACCCGGCCACGCATGCACCGGCCACCGTCGATACCATCTTCGCCGCGCAGTCGATGGCCAAGCTGCTGACCAGCACGCTGGTGATGCAACTGGTGGATCAGGGCAAGGTGGATCTGGATGCGCCGGCCAGTCGCTATGTGCCGGACCTGCCATCAGCATGGCAGACCATTCACGTACGCGATTTCCTCAACCACAGCTCGGGTATCGGCGAGTATTACGACCGGGTGGACAACCGCTGGGTGAGCAAGGGCTACACCGGAGTGGCGCCGGACCTTGCAGCAGCGCTGAAGGTGGCCGGCGCGACACCGATGCAGTTTGTCACCGGCAGCCGCGTGCAGTACACCCAGGCCAACTACCTGGTGCTGACCGCCTTGCTGGAAGCGCATTACCGCAAGCCCTACCCGGCCATCGCGCGCGAACGCATCCTGCTGCCATTGAAGATGACCAGTACCTCGTGGGGCATCACCAGCGTGCCGGCGCAGCGCGCGGCGGTGCCGTACATCGGCAAAGACGGCGCATTGCAGCCGGCCAATGAAGCCCCCTGGCCGAACTACGGTTGGGGACACGCCGACCTGCAGACCACCGTGGGCGACATGAACCGTTTCCTGCAGGCGCTGGCGACCGGCAAGCTGCTGCGCACGGCGACCCTGGAAAAACTCTGGCAGCCGCAGAAACTGGCCGGCGGCGGCAGCAATTTCTTCTCCACCGGTTGGGACACCACTCGCAGCGACGGCTACACCCAGGTCGGCCACGATGGCGGCACCCGTGTACGTGCGCGGCTGGCCTACAAGGGCACGCTGGCCAACGGCTACTGGGTGTTCGTGTACCTGACCAACGGCAGCGCCCGCAATGTCTGGTCGAGCACGCTGGTCGAGAGCACGATGGCGGTGGCCGCACCCGAGGAGTTTCCGCATGCGGTGTTGTCCGAGCGACTGATCGCGTATGCGCTGGATGACAGCGCTGGCGCGGCCGAAGCTGTGCATCGCTGGCTGCGCGACAGCAACAAGGTTGCTGCCAGTGAACTGGAACGCGCGATCAATGCCGATGGTTACGCGATCCGCGAGAGCCTCGGGGCACGCAAGGCAGTAAAGGTATTTGCTCTCAACACCGAGCTGTATCCGGATTCGGCAAATGCGTGGGACAGCCTGGCGGAATGCCATGCGGCGCTGGGTGAGAAGGAAGCGGCCGATCGGCTGTATGCCAAGGCCAAGGGGCTGGCGAAGCCGGCTCTGTAGAGTCGAGCAAGGCTCGACTCTACAGAAAGCGAAAGACAGTCGAGCAAGCTTGTATGTTCCTCCCGGCTCCTACGCGGTATGTAGGAGCCAGGGTGGAGGGACCGTCAAGCATGCATCTGCGGATACTAGCCGACAGACGAGTCGAGCGATCCCCATCCCGCACACGAACGTCGATAAAGGATCGTACGGCCCCCAAAGGGGATCGTCGATGTAGGCAAGCTAACGTCGGTGCGGTACCACCCCAGCCCCTTAAAGATAGCTGGGAGCCGTACAAATGTCTGATTCTCTCGATATTGGCGTGGACGTGGACTCCAAGGAGTTCGTACCGGCAGTGGCCGACCGCAAGGCCGGCGACAGGATCGCCAACACCCGGGCCGGCATAGCCCAGTGGCTCAACACCTTGCCCCAGCGATGCCGGATTGGCATGGAGGCGACGGGGCGGTACTACGAGTTGTTGGCTCGGATGGCTGGCCAGGCAGGCCACGTTGTCTATGTGATCAATCCACGTCTGATCAAGCACTACGGCCGGGCGACGGGCTCGCGTGGCAAGACGGACGCCATGGACGCCGAAGCGATCGCCCGGTACGTGAAGAAGGAGAACGATCGCCTGCGTGAATACGTACCGCGTACCGACGAGCAGCAACAGATGCACGATTTGCTGCGCAAGCGGCAGACGCTGGTAAAGACACGCGCGCGCCTGGAGCAATCCTTCGGGGTAAGCAAAAGTGCCCCCGGGGAGCTGTCAGATCTGTTCTGCGCTCTGGCTGGGACGCTGTCCGAGCTGGAAAGCGAACTGCAGCGCTTGGGTCGCGATGGAGAGCATGGCACGCTCTACAAGCGCCTGTTGACCATCCCTGGTATCGGCCCCGCCGTCGCCGCTCACCTGATTTACTACATGACGCGCTGGCCGTTGGCCAACGCCAACGCGTGGATCGCCTGCACGGGCCTGGATCCCCGGCCCAACGAGTCTGGCGGCAGAACGGGACGGCGTCGGCTGTCCAAACAGGGCGCGCCAGTGCTGCGCCAGATGCTCTACATGGCCGCCATGGGGCTCAAGCGGTGTCGTCGGGGGCAACCGCTCTACGACGAGCTGTCAAAACGCGGTCACCCCAGCACCGCCGTCTTCAACATCCTGGCCAGAAAGCTGGCCAGGATCGCCTGGGGTGTCTTCAAAAGCGGCCGGGACTTCGATCCGGCCATGCTGAAGGTGGGTCAAGCCTGCTTCCAGCAGGCTTGACCACGAACATAGGATCTCGACTCTACAAGGAGCGCGGGCGGCCATACGCCGCCGATGGGTGACGTGACGTCGCCGACCTGTTAACTTGCGCGCCACTTTCGTGGTTTACAGCATTCCCGCATGTCGCTCTCGTCGTACCGCCCCGCCCCGTCGCTGTTGTTCCTGGCCGTTTCTCTTGGCCTCTCCTCCACCGCCGCTGCGGCCCCGCAGGCCACCACGCTGGATGCGGTGCAGGTCACCGCCGCCGATGCCAGCGCCCAGGCGCGCGAGGCGCTGAAGCGCGTACCCGGCGCCAGCAACGTCATCGACGTGGCCAAGGCGGACAGCCGGCTGTCCAGCAGTGCCGATGTGCTGGCCTACCAGCCGGGCATCAGCGCGCAGTCGCCGGGCAACGAAGGCACCAAGATTTCGATCCGTGGCTCAGGCATCAACCGGGGCCCGGGCGCGCATGCCTCGGGTATTGCGGTGTCGATCGACGGCCTGCCACTGACCGGCCCGGGCGGCACGCCCTACGAGCTGCTGGAACCGCTGTGGCTGTCCCGCGTGGAAGTACTGCGCGGCGCCAACGGTTTCGAGCGTGGCGCGCTGGCACTGGGCGGTGCCATCGACTACATCAGCCGCAGCGGCCGTGATTCGGCGGGCGTGCAGCTGCACTACGAAGCCGGCAGCCGTGGCTACCAGAAGCGCGGCATCAGCTGGGGCGGCGTCAGTGGCGATGTCGATTACTTCCTGGCCTACACCGATACCGAGTTCGATGGCTATCAGCGCCATGCGCGCGGCGACGGCAAGGGCGCGATGGCCAACATCGGCTGGCAGATCACGCCCGACCTGCAGACACGCTTCTTCGTGCGCTACCGCGAAACCAATCACGAAACACCCGGTCGCCTGACCCGCGATCAGATCCGCAATGACCCGCACGCGGCGAACCCAGCCAACCTGGCCATCGATGCACGTCGCCCGCAGCCCGGCAGCACGTGGGTGGGCAACGTCACCACGCTGCAGATCGATGAGGATTCCTCGCTGCAGGCGGGACTGGTCTATCACACGTACCCGATGGACTTGAACGAGAGCCTGTACCGCCAGCAGCTGGACTACGCCAACCTCAACGCCACGTTGGACTACCGCCACCGCCACCGGCTGTTCGGCCTGGACAGCGAAACCACGGTCGGCCTGCGCGTCACCCACGATCTGGACGCCGATGTGCGCGAGTCGCTGCGTTTTGCCAGCAACGGCTATGCCACCGGCACGCGCACGCGTGACTTCCGCCACCACGGCACCGACAGCACGCTGCACGTTGGCAATACCCTCACCTTCAATGACCGCCTGCGCATGCAGACCGGGCTGGCACTGATCAACACCCGTCGGAATGTACAGGTGACCTGGCCGAGCAGCGGCGGCCGCCTGCGCGACCACGACTGGGACTATGCGCCACGACTGGGCTTCACCTGGCAGCACAGCGCCCAGACCCAGTGGTTCGGCAACCTAAGCCGCTCGGTGGAAGCACCGCACCCGTGGTCGATGATCTGGGGCTCGAACCAGTACTTCAGGCCGGGCAATGGCCCGTCCACCGGCCGCCAGCGCACGCCGGTGCCGATGCAGAACCAGACCGCCACCACGCTGGAACTGGGCGCGCGCGGTGACGCGGCGCTGGGTCGCTGGGAACTGACCGGCTACTACGCGCACGTAAACCACGAACTGCTGAGCGTCGAACTGCAACCGGTGCCGAACCTGTTCATCGCAGAGAACAACGCCAGCCCCACCGTGCACCGCGGCATCGAAGCCGGATTGGACAGCACCCTGTGGCAGGCTGCACCGGGCCGCGTGTCGCTGCGTCAGGCGTACACCTTCAGCGACCTCCGCTATCGCCACGATGCGCGTTTCGGCAGCAACCGCCTGCCAGGCCTGCCGCGCCACGCCTACCAGGCCGAGCTGCGCTTCGATCACGCGTCTGGCCTGTACGCTGCGCTCAATACCGAATACGCCTCGCGCATCGCCGTCGACTACGCCAACAGCTACTGGGCCGACAGCCATGTGATCTTCGGCAGCCGCATCGGCTACGACGCACCCGGCGGTCGCTGGCAGGCCTGGGCGGAGATGCGCAACATCGGCAACCGCCACTACGCCGCCACGGTCACGCCAGGCTACAACGATGCCGGCAAGGATGTCGCCCGCTCGACGCCGGGCGAAGGCCGTGGCATCTACGCTGGTGTGCGTTTGCGCTTTGACTGATGACCGCAGGCGGCGCCGGGTGTGATCCAGCGCCGCCGTTTCAATGTCAGCTGATGCGCCACGCCGGCAGGCGCTCGCTGCGTTTCCAGATGGAAGGCGCGAAGCCGATCAGCACCATCGCCGCCAGCCACTTCGGTGAGGTAGTGAGCAGTGTCGATGTGAGCGAGCCATCGACGGGGGCAGCCATTTCCTGCCACGGGTTGTAGCCCAGGTAGACGATGCTGCCAGCCCACCACAGCAACGCCACACCGAAACCCACCAGCAACAGGGCCAGCGTGCGGCAGGTCCATCGTTGCGAGGTGGTGCCCCATTCGCGGGATACCGCCACCAGCAGGCCCACCACCAGCAGCGAAATCAGGGCCACCAGGCCGATATCGACCTTGGGCCCAATACGCTCATAAGTGCAGGTGCGGCATTGCGCCTCTTCCGCGGCAGTAGCGGCTTCGGCGCCATCGGCCTGCCCGGCTGCAGGCTGTGCCAGTGCTGCAAACGGCAACAACACAGCCAGCAGCGTCACCATGATCCAACGAAACAACATCCTGTTCCTGCGTGCAGCGACATCCATGCGCTCTTCCTCGTCAGTGGTTGTACGTCCAGGGCCGCAGTACGCGGCCGTCCCATACGCCGCCCAGACCCCGTTCCGGGGGTTCGGCCATCCAGCGTCCTTGTTCCCGATGCAGTACGACAAGCTCCCGGTAGACGAAATCGTCGGAACACGAATCCCAGGCGACCGCGATCATAGCCCACTCCCCATCGACGCTGAAAACGGGCCGGGTCAGATAGACGACGTGGTCGTATGTCCGAGTCGGCCCATGCACCGTTGCCCCGCACCCCTGCTCCCGCAGCGCTCGAAGCCCCGCGCTGTCCATCCGCTGCACACCGGCCAATGCGGCCGCAGGCACTGGCGTGGAACGGCGATTGGCGGGAACCAGGTCCGCCTGCAGCTGCAACCGCAGCGCATGGATGTCCTGCGGCCACCAATCGTCCAGCGGCAGGACCAGATCATCCACCTCCTGGCAGGTGGAGGCACTGCTGCCCGGCCAGCAATAGGGCAAGGTCTGCTCCATCACGTAGATGTCCTCCCCCACCGGGTCGGTCAACTGTGGCTGCTCCTGCGGGCGCCATCGATCGACGCGCGTGGACGGCGTCTGCGGTGCGGTGGGCACCTCGCTCAGCGGCGATGGCAGAACTGGTGTTGGCTGCGGCTCTGGCGGAGGTGGAGGGGAGAAAGGCGGCCTCTGCCGGATCGCCAGCGCCATCGCCTCCGCCTGCATCTGCGCCGTTCCCAGGTTGACCAATGGCGGACCGATCGCCTGCTGCCACCTCGGGCGCAGGCTGCAGACTCCGGCCATGAGAGCCAAAGCCGACAGCGCCGCCGCCAACGACGCAATGCGTCGCCAGACGATCCGTTGTTGGCAGTCACGGTCCGGCTTGAACGAGGTATCTGTCATCACGACTCCGGCAACGCGGGCCACAGGCCGTGGCCAAAGCTCATATAGCGGACAGGATCCACTCGAACACGCTCCCATCCGCCCTTGCTGCGGTGCAGAAGGTAGAGGGCGCGCATCGCCGTTCCTCCACTGCACAGATCCGAGGCGATCGATGCCATTGCCCAGTTCCCGTCCAGGCTGAACACAGGACGCTGCAGATAGACAACGCCCAGATCCGGATTGCCCGGGCCACCCGTGCATCCCTCGACGCCGCGTGCGCGCCGTTGCTGAAGCTCGTCCCACGTCATCCGTTGCGCTCGCACATGCGCAAGCTCAAACGCGAGGTCGGGTACGCGTACAGCCCGGCGGTTCGCAACCTGCAGCATCGCCTCCAGATGCTGCTGAAGTTGAAAGGACGCCGCACTGTCATCATCGCGCCACTCGACGACGCTGTGACGAACCTGGCAGACCGGGACGGGGTCTCCTTCACCGCAGGAAGGCGCAGTCCATTCCATCACTGCAAATGGCATGTCGGGTTCCCAGCCGCGCGGCTCGAAGTGTGCTGGCGCGACATCTGCCAGTGGCACCTCCGCGGTCGCGAACGCACTGTTGCCAGTCAGCATCGGGGAGGAGACTGCCTTCATTGGAATCGGTGGTACTGGCGGCTTTCCTGGCGGTGTCGGTCGCAGGTCGATGAGCTCTGCCATCACCTCGGCCTGCATCCGTGCCGTTCCCAGATTGATCGGAGGCGGGCTGACATCCTGCCGCCACTGCGGGCGCACGCTGGCCATCAGCGCTGCGCCAGCAGCCACGAACAGGACGACCGCTGTCGTCAGGATGCGCTTCCGTGCAATGCGCTGTCGCATGAAGCTCCTCGAAGAAATGAAGCAGGTTGGGATATCGGCCGGGAACGTGGCGCTACACTGCTTGAATGACCTGCAGCAGGTGGGTCGCTCCTGGAGCCAGCGCCTGCGCAAGCCAACCCAGCACAGCAAAGAACAGCAGCAGGCCGAGCAGCGGCCAGATCGTGTGCGTCACGCATACGCGCCACCATCCCTGCTCCCGCATGCCCTGCATGCGCCGGTACAGGCCTCCGGCAATGGCCGCGTCCACCAGCAGCTCGGCCATCAGCACTGGCGCCGACCACACCACCCACACGCTGGCCAGCAGAACGGTCGCCAGCAGCGCGACGAGGCCGAGGATCGCGAGCAACGGCAGGCCCGCTTCGTCTTCGGCCAGGCCGGTCAATGGCAGCTCACCGGCATCGTCGCCGTTGACCCGCGCCGACTCATTCCACGAAGCTGACGCGCCGCCACCTCCAGAACGGCCACCGACGCCGCTCCACGGTGGTTCCACGGCACTTCCGCGAGGCGATGGGCTGCCACTGCCCACATCCGGCGACAGGCCATCCAGCACGTTGTCCCAGCGCCAGCGGATCCAGATCCACATCAGCAGCAGGAATACGCCATAGGCCAGCAGCACGGCCATCGGGTAGCGCAGCAGCATCGCGTCGATACCGGCCAGACGCAGCAGGTGCGAGGCGAGGAAACCGGCCGCACCGGTCAGGGCCACGATCAGCGCCATCTGCAGGCGCGGCCAGCCGAGCTGCTGCAGATGCTGCCGCGCGCGCACGACTTCACTGCCGCGATTAGCCGGCAGCTTCAATGGGCTGCGTGTAAAGAAACGGGTGCGTTTCATCGGCGCCGCTGGATGCCGCAGATCGTGCAGCGTGGAAGCTCGAAAACCTGATACTGCATGCGGACATCCTTGCCGGGCACGCGTAAGCGGTGGTGGGCGGATTCTACCGCGGGCAGGTCCGCTGTCCAGACGGCGGACCTGTGCCATCGATCCTCAGCTGCGGTCGATGATCCGCACGATGCGACCGTCCTCAAAAGCGAACTCGCTGCGTCCCTGCAGGGCCAGTTCCGTGCCCGCACTGGGACCATCGGGAATGTCCTGCGCGAACACGCCACGCCAGCCGATGCTGGCCAGCGCCATGCCATCCTCGAAGGTCAACTCGAGCAACCGCTGCTCGCGCTCGCGGAACAACGGCGCCGATTGCCGTGCCAGTTCGCCGAACGCATCGATGCCTTCGGTGACCATCGTCAGCTGGCTGCCGCTGTGGTTCTCGAATCGCACGTTATGCGCCAGCACCGCCAGCATGGCGTCGATGTCGAAGCGGTTGTAGGCCTGCAGGTAGTGCTCGATCAGGTGGCGGCAGTGCGATTCGTCCATGGCGGCGTCCAGTCAGGGCCTGCGCCGAGTCTCCCGCGACCGTGCCGCCGGATCAAGGTCGCGCGGCGGCTTTCAACAACTGCGCGGCCACCTGGTCGAACGGGGCGATGTCCTGCAGTGCGCGGCACATCGCCACCGCACCTTCCACGCTGGCAATCACCAGACTGGCCAGCCCACCTGCGGCGGCCGGATCGTGTCCGTCGGCGACGAACGCTGCGGCCATATGGCCCTGCCAGCGCGCGAATACCTCTGCAGCTGCCGCGCGCGGCTGGCTGTGCACCGCGTCAACCGGCTCCTCCACCGCAGCGGCCAACACCGGGCAGCCGGCGCGGAAATCCGTGCGCAGCAGGCGCTCGCGCCACATCGTCAGGAACTGCTGTAGGCCCTGCACCGCCCCGCCCTTCAGCAGCTCCACCAGCAACGCTTCGACCTTGTCGCCGGCCATGTGGGTGGCACGCGCCAACAGCTCCTGCTTGCCGCCCGGAAAGTGGTGATAGGTGGAGCCCAGCGGTGCCTCGGCCAGCTTGGTCACCTCACGGATGCTGGTGGCATTGAGACCCACGCGCGCCAGCATCTGTGCCGCAGCATCAATCACGCGTTGTGGCGCATCAGAGGGGCGCGGGCTCACGGCAGGCTCCTTGCCAGGACAGTCGTCATAAATTAGCGTATCGGCGATTCTATAACAGTCGTCATAACCATGAATCTCTGGTTCCGCCTGCTCCACCTGCTGCTGTGCAGCCTGTTCCGGCCGAAGCTGGAGGCGCCGTTCGGGGTCTCGCGGCTGCAGTTCCGGGTACTGCCCAACGACCTGGACAGCAACCTGCACATGACCAACGGCCGCTACTGGAACATCTTCGATCTGGGCCGGCTGGACCTGATCCTGCGCATGGGCCTGGGCCGGGTGGCGCTGCGCGAGAAGTGGGCACCGATCGTCGGCGCCGGCACCATCCAGTTCCGCCGCGAACTCAAGCCATTCCAGCGCTTCACCCTGGAAACGCGACTGGTCGGCTGGGTCGGTTCGCGCGGCATCATGGAGCAGCGCGTGCTGATCGGTACCGAGCAGAAGATCGCCACCCGTGCACTGCTGGTCACCGGCATCTACGACCGTCGCGCGCGGCAGTTCCTGGGCATGCCGAAGATGATGGAAGCGATCGGCGTGGTCGCCCCGCCGTCGCCGCCGCTCAGTGCGGCCGCCGAGGCGCTGCTGGCTGCCGATGCGGCGTTGAAACAGGACGACGCCTGAGACGCGTCAGCCCACCTTCGGCATGTTCTTGGTCACGCAATGGATGCCGCCACCGCCACCGGCGATGGCATCGATATCCACCTGCTCGATCACGCGGCCGGGATACATGTCTTCCAGTAGTTCGCGGCAGAATCCATCGGCTTCGTCGTCTCCGAACTGCGGCACGACCACTGCGCCGTTGATCGGCAGGTAGTTGATGTAGCCCATCGCCAGATCGTCGTTGTCGCGCGTATGCACGTTGTCGCGCCCGTCCTGCGGCGGCGGCAGCGTATGCACCTGCAGGCGACGGCCATCGGCATCGGTGGCCCCGCGCAGGATCCGCAGATGCTCGCGGGTCAGGTCGTAATCGTAGGACTCCGGATCGTTGTCCAGATTGGCGATCACCACGCCCGGGCGTACGAAGCGCGCATAGAAGTCCACGTGCGCATCGGTGATGTCCTTGCCGGCGATGCCGGGCAGCCAGATCACCTTGCGCAGGCCCAGGTGATGCTTCAGCTCGGCCTCGATATCCGCGCGCGACCAGTCCGGATTGCGGTTGCGGTTGACCCAGCAGCTTTCGGTGAGGATGGCCGTGCCATGGCCATCGACTTCGATGCCACCGCCCTCGCCCACCAGATCGCTTTCCAGCAGCGTCGCGCCGGTCACCTGCGCCAGCCACGGCGCCACCGCGCCATCGTTGCGCGCGCTCTGCTTGCCGCCCCAGCCATTGAAGTTGAAGTCGACCAGGCCCAGCCCGCCCTGGCCATCGGTGACGAAGCACCCACCATAGTCGCGCACCCAGATGTCATCCAGCGGCACCTCGAGGTACTCGATGTTGTCGCGGCCACAGCGATCCTGCGCCTGCTTCAACTGCGCCGGGCGGCACAGCACGCTGACCGGCTGGTGGCGCGCGATGGTACTGGCCAACCGCGCCACGGCGGTGTTCACCGCATCGGCTTGCGCGCCCCACACCCGCGGCTGCGCGGCGAAGGCAAGGAACACGCGTTCCTGTGGGCCGTGCTCGTCCGGCATGCGCCAAGTCCCCGCACCTGGCCCTGCTGCAGCCACGCGACCCGGCAGCCCGGCCAGGCCCAGAGCAGCCAGGCCGCCAAGGCCGGCGGCGCCCGCCAGCTGGGTGAGGAAGTGACGACGGTTGCTCATGACAGGCTCCATGGCCGGTGTGGGATGGGCGCTATGCTGCGCTTGCCGACACATAAGAACAAACGATAGATTCAGCCATCAATTGAACAGTTTTACTTATCTGAAATGCTCAAGCACTGGCCACCACTGAACGCACTACGGGGTTTCGAGGCTGCGGCCCGGCTGGGCAGTTTCCACCGTGCGGCGGAGGAACTGCACCTGACCCAGTCGGCCATCAGCCAGCAGATCCGGGGTCTGGAAGCGTCGCTGCAGCAGCCGTTGTTCTTCCGGCAGGGCCGCAGCGTCACCCTCACCGATGCCGGCATCGACCTGCTGGAAACAACGCAGGCGCTGCTGCGGCAGCTGGCCAGCGGCATCCGCCGGCTCGATCAGTACCGCAAGCCCAATCAACTGATCGTCAACGCCAGCCCGGCCTTTGCTCGGCATTGGCTGGTGCCACGCCTGGCCAGCTTTCACCGGCTGCATCCCGACGCCGATCTGTGGCTGCTGACCAGCGAGGAAGCGCCGGACATGACCACGCAGACGCTGGACGTGGCGGTACGTGATGACCTCGACTCACAGGCGCAGTGCCAGCATCGCGTGCTGCTGCGGGATCGTCTCTATCCAGCCTGCCATCCGGCCCTGCTCGCCACACCGGCGCACGAACGCCTCACCCTGCATGGCGAGCGCGAGATGGACTGGAGCCAATGGCAGGTACAGGGTGGCGCCGATGTCGGCCAGCGTCGCGAGGGAATGAATTTCTCCGAGCCCGGGCAGTTGCTGGATGCCGCGTGCCAAGGGCTGGGTATCGCCTTGGTCAGCGAGCTGCTGGCAGCCCGAGCCTGCGAACAAGGCCTGCTGCAACCATTGGATGATGCACGCGTGCGCGGCCCACGCTGGAGTTGGCTGGTACATGAGGAGAGTGCAGCCGATCCGCTGGTGATCAGTTTCTGCGAGTGGTTGTTGGCAAGCCTGCTCGGCGGAGCTACTTCTGCTGCAGCGCGCGCTTGACCGCCGCCTCGGCCAACGGCGCCATCACCGCATAGCCCTTCGCCGTAGGATGCACGCCGTCCTCCGCCAACTGCGGGTCCAGTCCGCCGATCGCATTGGCCATCGGCGTGTAGTAGTCCAGATAGACCAGCTGCTGCGCATCGGCATAGCGCTTCAATGCCGTGTTCAATGCACGCACCTTCGGCGCTGGCGCTGTTCCCGGCAGCCACGGGTAATCGCTGACCGGCAGCACCGATGCCAGCACCACGGCGATGCCATGTGCACGCGCCAGGTCCACCATCGCGTGCAGGTTGTCCTCGATCATCGCCTGCGTGGACGGGCCGGTGTTGCCGGCAATGTCGTTGGTGCCGGCCAGGATCACCACCACCTGTGGCTTCAGTGCCAGCACGTCCTGCGGGAAGCGCACCAGCATCTGCGCCGTGGTCTGGCCACTGATGCCACGGTTGAGCCAGCCCTTGCCGGGGAAGAATCCAGCGCTGCCTTCCGCACCCCAGCCTTCGGTGATCGAGTCGCCGAAGAACACCACGCGCGGCTGGCCCGGCACGGCCTCAGGCAGTTGCGCGTTGGCATCACGATAGCGCTGCAGCTCCGGAAAATCGGCCAGGCGCTGCTGCATGAAACGAACCTCGTCGGGGCGCAACTGGTCGATGGGCGTCTGCAGCAGCGGGTTGACTGCGACGGCCTCAACGGCGCCCAGCGGAGAAGCCAACGCGAGGCCCAACGCCACGACAGTGGCAGTGGCAAGCTCAACAGGTCCACGCATGCGGGTACTCCTGAAATCATCTTCAGCAGTCTAACGCCCCACCCTGTGCTCAGCGTGCAGCCGTACGCGCCGCCACACCCGTGACTTTCGCCGGCATCCACATACCCGGCGTCCAGCCGCTGGCGGCCAGGATCGCCTTCGGGTTGTCCTGCTGGATCAGCGCACGCACCGCGTCACGCTTGTTCTTGGCCTGCAGGTAATAGGCCTTGGCAATGCGGTATCCCACCCAGTACCCGAGGTCATAGGGCTCCTGCGAACCGGGCTTGTAGTTGTACAGCCACGGCGACAGATCGTTGCTGTCCAGATCCAGCGCGAATGCGCTTTCGATATGCACTTCCCGACCACGGGTCCAGGCCGCATGGCGCCCGTTGCCGACGTTGCCGGAAATCAGTTCGGCGATGAACTCAGCAATGCCCTCGCCCAACGAAACACGCAGCACCGTCGCATGCGGGTCGCCCGGCTCGAAGTCGGTCAGGCCGGTCTGCTGGATGTGCACGTACTCGTGCGCGATCACATGCACGAAGCGGTCCTGCACATTGGGATTCATGAAATCGGCTGCGCACAGCGCTTCTAGGCCGATGATCACGCCGCTTTTCGAGGTCAACCCTACCGGACGACCACGGCCGACGGCGATGGTCACCGGCGGAAACGCAGCCTGCGGATAGATGGCCTGCAGGTTGGAAAACACCTGCGTCAGACGTTGTTTCACCGCCGGCAGTTCGGCCAGACAGCTTCGCCCCTGCACATACAGCTCCGGCTGGCTGGCGATGGACTCGGCAATGCGCTCGGGGGTGACCCGGCGCGCCTTGGCCAGCTCGGCCAGGCCCGCCGAACCCTCGGCCATGTAGCCACGCAACTGCGCAACGCTGGGTTTGCCACCTGCGTTGTCGTACAGCGCGTAGAAGCGGCTGACATCGTCAGTGACAATCTGCGGCCCGGCCGGTGCCGCCGCCGTGGCCATGCCAACCACCCCGGCACAGGCCAGGGCCAACAGGCCGCGCAGGATCATGGACATCGCTCCGTCCTTGGTGGGGTGCATGCGAAGCGCGCAATCTATCACTCCGGCCCGGCCGCCGCAGCAAGCAGATGCGGGCACCCCGGCGCTGTGCCAGACTCGCGTTGGCACCTGCCACGGAAGATAGAGCACCCCGCGATGATGATCGTTCCCGCCTACTGGGCCGAAGCCCGCCTGCAGGCCCGTTTCCGTGGCCGGCCGGTGGTGGTGCGCCGCTTCGGCTGGTCCGACGAAGGCCCTGCCGAGGCGCAGGTGCACGCGGACCGCCGCGCCAATGAAGCCCTCAATGCCATCCTAGCCGGACAGGTGCTGCCGCGTCGCGAAGTGCGCAGCAACTACGGCGTGGAAGGCGTGCCGATCCGCGAGCAGATCGTGCAGCGCGACGGCGACGTCGTCATCACCCGCAACAGCTATGGCGCACTGTGCCTCAACAGCCCGGACGTACTGTTCGCCGACATCGACCATGCGCAGCCGCCAGCCGGCTGCGTGATGCCGGCCATCGTTGCGGCGGTCGTGCTGCTTGCCGGCGCCGTCACCGGCACGCTGCTGTGGCATTGGCTGGTGGGACTGGTGCTGGGCGTGGCGGCGGTGGTTCTGGTCAATGCGGCATTGCTGATGCGCCGCAGGCAGCGGCTGGCCGCCGCCGGGGGCGCCGAGGGGTTGGCGCTGCGACGCGTGGAAGCCTTCAGCGAACAACACCCCCACTGGCATCTACGCGCCTACCGGACGCCTGCGGGACTGCGCGTACTGGCGATGCATGCCACGTTCTCCCCGGAGGACGAGCAGCTGCAGGCATTCTTCAAGGCACTGGGCACCGATACCCTGTACGCGCGCATGTGCCGGCTGCAGCATTGCTTCCGTGCGCGACTGACACCGAAGCCGTGGCGCGTCGGCCTGAAGTACCGCATCCGCCCGCCAGTGGCCGCGTGGTCATCCGAACAGGCCAACAATCCGGATCGATTGGCCTGGATTGCCGAGTACGAAAAGAAGAGCGCCGGCTTCGCAGCCTGCGCTTATCTACGCAGTTTCGGTGATACCACCCGGGTGCATGCCAAGGCCGAGCACGTGCGCGACCTGCATGACGGGTTTTCCCACGCGCAGGACCGCCTACCGCTGGCGTGAGGGCGGGTGCTCAGTCAGCGCTCTGCACGAACGGCTGCCCTGCCAGGGTAGTGCCCAGCCGCACCGCGATCTGTTGACCGTCCTTTTCGAAGGTCGTCGCACACTGCTTTCCGTCCTTCTGGCATCCGACTTCCGGAAAGCCCTCCAGCGACTCCGGCGCGCCCTGCGCAGGCTTCGCCTGCCAGCCTGCGGCGTCCAGCAGGCGCTTGGCCTTGGCATAGGGCATGCCGGCGACGATGCCCAATTGCGTCAGCTCAGCAGGAAACGACTGAGCATATGCCGTTGAAACCAGGGCCAACGACAACGTTGCAGCAAGGAGAATGGCTTTCATTGCACCGACCTGGAACGAGCGATCAGGTTCAGCCTAGACCATTTGCGTGGCATGCGAATGTGCCGGTAACACGTCGTTACCGAGTCTCCACAGTTGATTGCAGAGCACGTGCGGCTGGTTACAGCCGAGCGTGGGCTCGGCGCTACAGCAGGATGCAGGAAGGCCACCCAGAGGTGGCCTTCCTGTTCCTTCACTTGGCGTTCTTCACGTAGGTGTCGAACCAGTTCAGCATCTCCGACACCAGCTGCTCGTTGGACTCCAGCGCGGTGTACCAGTGCGGTTCGTTCGGCAGCATCACTAGGCGGGTGGTACCGCCGTTGCCACGAATGGCCTGGTACAGCTTGCGCGACTGGAACGGTTCGGTGCCCGGGTTGGCATCGTCCTCACCGTGCACCAGCAGCAGCGGCAGCTTGATCTTGTCGGCATAGAAGAACGGCGAGGCCTTCAGGTACACGTCCTGCGCCTGCCATACCGAGCGACGTTCGTTCTGGAAGCCGAACGGGGTAAAGGTCTTGTTGTACGAACCGCTGGTCGCCACGCCGGCCTTGAACAGCTTGGTATGCGCGATCAGGTTGGCGGTCATCAGGCCACCGTGGCTGTGACCGGTCACGCCGATGCGGTTGCGGTCGACCACGCCCATGTCCACGGCCTTGTCCACCGCCGCCTTGGCGTCGGCTTCCAGCTGCTCCAGATAAGTGTCGTAGGCGTTCTTCGGGTCACCCACGATCGGGAACGAGGCGTTGTCGATGATCGCGTAGCCGGCCAGCAGCATCAGGCGGTACGGCTGCAGACGGGTGAAGGTCTGCTGCGAACCGGACACCTGGCCGGCCTGCGCGGCATTGGCGAAGTCGGCCGGGTACGCATACAGGATCGCCGGCACGCGCTGGCCTTCCTTGTAGCCCGGCGGCGTGTACAGGGTGAACGACAGGTCCACGCCATCGGCACGCTTGTAGGTCACCAGCTGCTTCTTGATCTGGCGCACTTCCGGGGTCGGGTCGACCAGCTTGGTCAGCGCGGTCGCGGTGGACGCGAACTGCGCCTCGCCGGTCTTCGCATCAGCCACTGCCTCACCCTGCTGGCGGATGAAGGCATTCGGCGGATCGATCACCGACTGGTGCCAGGTCAGGTAGCGCCCCGGCGTGCTGCTGAAACCGAGGAACTGTTCGTAGGCGTCGGCACTGCTGCGGAACAGGCGCTCGCTCTTCAGGGTGCCCAGGTCCAGGCGGTCCAGGAACGGACGGTCGCCCTGCGGCGACGCGCCACGGCCGCTGAGGAACACATGGTTGCCCTCACGGCGCACCACCTGCGCGCCATTCGGCAAGCGGGTAAAGACCAGGTTGCCGGGGTTGGCGTACAGCTCGTCGCTGGACATGTCCCACAGCAGGCGGCCTTCCTTCTTCGGCTGGTCCACATCGACGATGCGGGTCTGCATCCAGTGACGGTTCTCGTCGTTCTCGTACTGGAACGCCACGGCCGGATCGGCGGTCCACGCGAAGCCCTCAAATCGCTGCGCGGTACGGGTGATTTCGGTCGGCTTGCCGTTGAACGGGGCCTTCAGCATCAGCACGCGGTCGCGGTGCGGCACGTTGACCTTCCAGTCGCCCTTGTCCAGTGCCTCGGCATAGACCAGGGTGGCCGGATCGGTGGCACGCCAGTCGAAGCCACGCGGGCCTTCCGGCACGCCATGCACCGGTACGCGGTCGGCCAGCGGCAGGCTGGCAATCGGCGTGGATTTGCCGCTGGCGATGTCCAGCACGGCCACGTCGTTGGCGAAGCGCTGGTAGGTCACCGCATGCGAGTATGGCGCCTTGATCGATTCGGTCAGCACGTGCACGCCATCGGGTGCGGCGCTGACTTCGTTGAACAGCGCCGGCTGCCCGACCGGACGCACGCTGTTGGCGGCGGTATCGACCACGGCCAGCTGCGAGGCACCGTAATAAGCGAACAGCTTCTCGTCATGCACGCTGGTCAGCGTGTCGCGGGCCTCGTAGGTGCTGCTCTCGCCACTGCTGCCCAGCGACTCCTGTGCATCCGGGCCGGTCGGTACGCCGCCGTTGGAACGTGCCGGGCCCTGGTTAACCGGTACCAGTTTCACCAGCAGGTTCTGGCTGCCGCCCAGCCACTGCACGGTGTAGCCGAAGATCGGGTTCAGCTGCACATTCGGCACCTGCTTCACCTGCCCGGTGGCCGCATCGCCAACCCACAGCTGCACGCTGGTATCGACCGCATTCTGGAAGGCGAAATGGCTGCCATCGGCCGACCACAGCGCGCCGGTGGCGCAGCCCTGCGGCAGGTTGACCTTGGTCTCCTTGCTGCTGCCGATATCGACCAGGGTGAAGTCGGCCACGCAGGCCGGAATACCGTAGCCGCCGGGGGTGTCATGCCGACTGCGGTTCTTCGGCTCCAGCCGAACGCCGGCCAGCTTCAGGTACGGCTGGGCGACGCGGCTGATCGACGGATAGGTCTGCGCGGTGGTCAGCAGCAGGCGCTGGCCGCCCGGGGCCACGTTCGGCGCCGGCGGCGGCGGTGCCTTCAACACCTTGAGCAGGTGTTCCGGCGGCTTCGCGTAATCGGCAAGCGCCGGGCCAGCGGCCAGCAGGCCGACGGTGGCAACGGCAACCGCCGCTGCCAGAGAGGTTCGACGGATGAGCATCCTTATCCCCTGGGGTGTGAATGGGTACCCGGAATCGGGCATGGCCCCGAATCTAGCACCGCAGGGGTTGTCGTGAATGGGCCGGAAGGGCTAGTGGCCGGATGGGGCAAAGTGCAGCTCCGGCAGGTGCCGGGGAGCTGCCGGCACCTGCCAGGCATGGCCTGGCACTACTGCTGGGCGTGCAGGTCCCAGGCGGTGAGATAGTCCGGGTCGACCACGATCATGCCGCTGTTGCTCATCCGGTACTCTCCCGGCTGGGCCGGCAGGTACTGGTCGAGCATCGGCGGCAGGTAACGCTCGTGGCCATCATTCTCGTCGGCCAGCACCACGCCTTCATCGGCACTGATGCGCAGCACCGTTCCCGCGTACTGTTCCAGTCCCTGCACCTGGCCGTCGCCGCCGTAGCGGGTCACCCCGACCAGCACCAGTTTTCCGATCATTTCCTCGACCTTGGCATCGTCTAGGGGAGGGAGCATGGGATTGAATTCGTCGCTCATAGGTTCACCTCGAAAGCCTGCAAGGGCATCGAAGGCCAGACGGGCCCCGGCTCAACAATGCGAGACGGCAAACGCTTGTGCCTCTCAAATGCATGAATGTGATCGATGGCTAACGTAACGCGGAGCGGAAGCGCGACTGACTGCGGTGAATGGGCAACCAAGGCCTGAACCCAGTGGCCGTAGCCAAGAACCAGCAGAATTGCAGTTGGATGCTGCCATCACCCATAGCACGACGGAGTGAAGGATCGGAATTCAAAGACAGGCGTCGCCCGCTTGTCGCTGGACTTCCATCAACAGCAAATCGCACCGTAGGCTAGAACCTGATCTGACGAGAGCTAATCCATGAAATGGACTTATCTAGGCGCCATCGGAATTGTGGCCCTTGCCTCAATCGCCTTGGTCGCGCTGACCTACAGGTTACATTTTCCCGGTTCTGTATCCCCTGACCCTTCTATCTGGGGCTCCTTCGGAGATTACTTTGGGGGCATCCTCAATCCGCTATTCGCGTTCGTCGCCTTTCTAGGCGTCCTTTGGTCGATCGGAATGCAGAATCAGCAGCTGAGAGACGCATCGATTGAGAAAAAGAGTGCGGAGATTCTTCTGGTCATCCGAGACATGGATGCGCGAATTCATACCCTTCTTGAAACCGAGGTCGGCAAGACATTCGATAGCGTAGGAGCAACTTCTCTAAGAATTAGACATATGGTATCGGAGGCGGGGAAGAAGGACCGAGCATCAGGACCAAGCGACAGCTACTTCTCATTCCTGAGCACAGCACGAGTAGAGGGCAGCATCGTTGAGTCGTCCACCAGGGATCTCCGTCACCTGGTGATCTCGATGCAGGAATTAATTGCTTTGCACCCGGTCGGTCCACGCAACGAACTACTTCCAATCACGAAGTACTATTCGAACAAGACCAGACCCGTCGCAATCCTGATCAACGACATAGAAGCTCTCTCAGGTGAACTCAAGCACTTCTACTCACTGAAGTAAGTGCAGGGGCCTATCTCTCATACAGATTGCGATCACGCTAGAATGCGTGCATGCGCACCGTACATGCCCTCCGCTACATCACCCCCTTGCGGGAAGGTGGCTCCCTGCCGGCCGTAGTCGAGACTGACGACGACGGCATGGCCGTGCTGAAGTTCCGTGGCGCCGGCCAGGGCCCGAAGGCGCTGATCGCCGAGCTGATCGCTGGCGAAATGGCGCGCACGCTGGGCCTGCCGATTCCGGAGATCCTGTTCGTGGAGCTGGACCGCGAGTTCGCCCGCACCGAGCCCGACCCGGAGATCCAGGAACTGATACGCGCCAGTGAAGGTTTGAACCTGGGCCTGGACTACCTCCCCGGTGCGATCAACTACGACCCGGCGGCGATGCCGGTGGATGCCGACCTGGCATCGCGCATCGTCTGGTTCGATGCGTTCACCAGCAATGTCGATCGCACCACGCGCAACCCCAACCTGATGGTGTGGCATCGAAAGCTGTACCTGATCGACCACGGTGCGGCCATGTATTTCCATCACGACTGGGCCAACGCCGGCGATGCCTGCGAAAAGCCATTCGTGCTGATCCGCGACCATGTGCTGCTGTCGTTCGCCAGCCACATCGCCGAGGTGGATGCCGAGCTGGCCGCGCGCCTGACCGATGCCGAGATCGAGCGCATCGTCGGCCTGGTGCCGGACAGCTGGCTGGTGAATGAGCCGGCGTTCGACAGCCCACAGGCCTATCGCCAAGGCTATATCGACTATCTCAAGCAGCGCCTGAAAGTGCGTGCGGTGTTCGTGCAGGAGGCCATCCGTGCCCACGCTGCACACGTATGACTATGCGGTCATCCGCGTGGTACCGCGGGTGGAGCGCGAGGAATTCATCAACGTCGGGGTGATCGTCTCCTGTCCCGGTGCGCGTCATCTGGAAGCGGCCATCGAGATCGATCCGGCACGCCTGCACGCCTTCGCGCCAGCGCTGGACCAGGAGGCGCTGCAGCCATGGCTGGATGCGATCGTGGCGATCTGCCGCGGCGATGCCAGCGCCGGGCCGATCGCGCAGCTGCCGGCGCGCGCGCGCTTCCATTTCCTCACCGCCAAGCGTAGTTCGGTCGTGCAGATGTCGAGCACGCATGTGGGCCGCACGGCCGATCCGGCGGGTGTGGTGGAACACTTGATGACGAAGATGGTGCGGGTGCCGCGCTGACGCGCCCGTCTCTCACTTCCTGGCGCGCGCCCTGTGCCAGGCAATGAGCGCACAGGCTGCTGCAGCGGCAATCAACACCCACCCGGCTGCCGCTTGTCCATGCAGGTAGCCTTGTGCATACGCAGCACTGGCACCTTCGCTGGCCATGGCCGGAGCACCCTTGAGTATCACGTGCACCCCACGCAGCAGCAGCACCATGCTGGCGACCAGACACACCACGGGAAGGAGTCGGCTCATGGCCCGATTCTGGTCCGCCACCTGCCCCAGCGTCAACATCGCTGTGGCATAGTCGCTCGGGACTACAGCGGCACTCTTCGCGCGATGTAGTTGACCACATTGCCGATCGCATCCGGGTCGACATTGGCCAGCCCAACGATCACATAGCCCTGCGCGGGTAGCACCACGATGGCACTGTTCGATCCGGGCGCACCGCCTTCGTGGCCGTACTGATGCTCCCTGCCCTCGCCCTGCACCACGAAGCCGAACCCGTACCAGCCCTTGTGGTTCTGCGCCGTGGTGGCCTGCTGCAGCAATGCAGGTGAGACCAGCTTTCCGCTGCGCAGCGCCTCGGCGAACTTCACCATGTCGCTCACCGTGCTGTAGCCACCACCGGCTGACATGCCGCGCCAGGGCAGCGACTTCGTTTCACGCACCCATTGCCCATCCTGCTTCGTATAGGCGACCGCACGCTGTGGCACCGTCACTGTTTCCGGTTCGAAGCCGGTGCCGGTCATGCCTGCCGGGCGCAGGATGTGTTGCTCCACATAGGCGTAGTACGACTGCCCGGAGACGGCCTCGATGATCCGCCCTAGCACGATGAAGCCATAGTTCGAGTAGCTGTCCTGGCTGCCGGGCGTGAACTGCGGTGCATCCTTGGCAAAGCGCTGCACATAGTCATCCAGCGTCTTCAGCGACGCGGAATACTGCTCGAAATCTTCGCCGAAGAAATCACCCAGGCCACTGGTATGGGTCAGCAGCTGACGAACCGTCACGCTGTTGGCAACGGCCTTGTTCGGATAGTCCGGCAGGTGCTTGCCGATCGTGTCATCGAGACTGAGTTTGCCCTCCTGCACCCGCTGCAGTATGGCCACTGCGGTGAACATCTTGTTGGAGGACGCAAGGCGGAACTGCGTATCCACGCCCACTGGAATGCCAGCGGTGCGATCGGCATTGCCACCGCGCCAGTCCAGCAGCACCTTGCCGTTCCGTGCCACCTGCAACGCACCCGACAGCGCGTCCTGGGCCCGCAGCGCCTCCAGCCTTGCTGTGGCATCGGCCATCAGGGCAGGCAAAGCAACCCTCTCCGGCTTGAACTTGTCCGGCGTTTCAGTGCCTTCGATCTGGAACTGCTTCAGGTGCGCCGGATTGTCCGGGTCAATGCTGGCCGTCACCCACATCGCGCGCTCGTTCAGCTGGCCCATCACCAGCACCTTCGCGTGACCGGGCGCGCTCTGGCGTGTTTCCAGCACACTCAGCGGGCCGGTGCTCTCGCGGAACTCGAGATAGTCCTTGGGGCTGCTGCCTTCCTTCTTCGCGTAGGTATCGGCGAACGCCTGCAGTTGCTCGAGGCTGCCAGCGTTGAAGGCCGCCAGCCAGTCATCGATGGCGTCCTGCGCACGTGGATGTGCGCGCTCGGAAGATGTAGCGCCGATTGTTGGAAAAACCGGGGTAACCAGTAGAACCGAACAGGCCAGTGCATTGCAGAGAAACAGGCGTCCAACAACCCTCATGGCAGTTCCTTTGCGGGGATTCCTGGACGCATCCTAGACCAAGGATGCGGCCGCCGCATCGACACCAGGGACTCTGCTGCAACACCTCAACAGTGACGCTGAATGCTTCGATGCGCTGCCATCCACTCCGCGTGCGTGGTGGAATGCGCACAGCCCCGGATGCAACGTGAGTGCGAGATCCTTCGCAGTTGATGGAAACCCTGCTACCCGATGGCCCCGCTATCGCCTTGCCATCGTCTGTTCGCTGAATCTCGCCACGCAGAAGTCCAGGAAGCTGCGCAGCTTGGGCGTCAGCTGGCGATCGCGCGGATACACCAGGTTGATCCAGGTCGACACCGGTACGTAGTCCGGCAGCACTTCCACCAGCTCACCACGCGCCAATGCTCCGGCCAGCATTTCGTGCGGTTGCAGGATCAGCCCCAGCCCTCCGATGGCGGCGGTCAGCAGCGGCTCGGCCTGGTTGACCATGAAGCGGCTGGACACCGGCACGGTCAGCACGCCGCCATCGGTATCGCGAAAGCTCCAGCGGGTGCGGATGATCGAATGCGCGAAGCCCAGGCACTCGTGGCGGCTCAGGTCATTGGGATGGGCAATGGCCGGGCGCGAAGCCAGATAGTCCGGCGAGGCACACAGGACCAGCGGATACGGCCCCAACCGCCGCGCCACCAGCCCACTGTCGGCCAGATCGCCAGTGCGGAACACCAGGTCGTAGCCGTCTTCAACGATGTCCACCAGATTGTTGGACAGGTTCAGATCGACCTGCACGTCCGGGTACTGCTGCAAGTAGGCCACCACCGCGGGGCCCAGCGCGTGCACGCCGAAGGTGACCGGCGCACTGATGCGCAGGCGCCCCATCGGCCGCCCGCGCGCCACTTCGGCCAGCTGCTCGGCCCCCTCCACTTCCTCCAGGATCACCCGCGCCCGCGCCAGGTAGGCCTGGCCGAAGTCGGTCAGGCTCTGCTTGCGCGTGGTGCGGTTGAGCAGGCGCACACCCAGATGCTGCTCCAGCGCCTGGATGTGCTTGCCGACCAGCTGCGGCGACAGGTCCAGTGCCTCGGCAGCGGCGGCGAAGGAGCCGACCTCGGCCACCTTGGCGAAGGTCCGCAGGGCAACGATCAGGTCCATTGCAAACAATTGTTTTTCAATGAAACGCCAGATTACCCCTTATTCTGGATGCAGACTACGCGCACAGTAGCGCTCACCCTTTCGCCGGCGCCCTCGCCGGCCCTTCCTCGGAGCCCCCCATGAGCCAGGTTGTCCGCATCCACGAATATGGCACTGCCGATGTACTGCGCATCGACGATATCGACGTTCCCGCCCCCGCCCCTGACGAAGTCCAGATCCGGGTGAAGGCGATCGGCCTGAACCGCGCCGAGGTGATGTTCCGTAACGGCGCCTACCTGCAGGAAGCGCAGTTCCCCAGCCGCCTGGGCTACGAAGCGGCCGGCGTGGTTGAAGCCGTCGGCAGTGCAGTGAGCGGATTCACTGCGGGCGATGCGGTCAGCGTGGTTCCGCCACTGGATATCGCGCGCTGGGGCACCTACGGCGAACTGGCCAACGTGCCGGCACGACTGGTGGTCAAGCATCCGCAGGCACTGGACTTTGAAACGGCCGCCGCGGTGTGGATGCAGTACGTCACCGCCTGGGGCGCGCTGTTGGAACAGGCACGTCTGGCCGCCGGGGACTTCGTCATCATCACCGCCGCCAGCAGCAGCGTCGGCCTGGCCGCCATCCAGATCGCCAATGCAGTCGGCGCCACGCCGATCGCTGTGACCCGTGGCCCGGGCAAGCGCCAGGCCCTGCTCGATGCAGGCGCCGCCCACGTCATCGCCACCCAGGAGCAGGATCTGGTGGCCGAAGTGGCGCGCATCACCGGCGGCGCAGGTGCCCGCGTGGTGTTCGATCCGATCGGTGGCCCGCAGTTCGTGCCGCTGACCGAAGCGATGGCGCGTGGCGGCATCCTGCTGGAATACGGCGCGCTGAGCAGCGAACCCACGCCGTTCCCGTTGTTCAACGTGCTGGGCAAGTCGCTGACGTTGAAAGGCTACCTGTACTCGGAGATCGTTTCCGACGATGCCGCGCTGGCCCGCGCGAAGGCATTCATCGTGGATGGCCTGGACAAGGGCACGCTGGCACCGAAGATCGCCAGGGTGTTCCCGTTCGCGCAGATCCAGGACGCACACCGTTACCTGGAATCGAACGAGCAGATCGGCAAGGTGGTGGTGACGGTGTAATCCAGCGTCATGTAATGGGGGTGGATCACCGCCCCCGTTGCGGTTACCTGGGCAACGCAAACGCCATCACGTAATCGCCGTTCGGGGTTTCCATGAAATGGTGGCCGCCGGCCATGATCACCACGTACTGGCGCCCGCCCTGCTCGTACACCATCGGGTTGGCCTGACCTCCCGCGGGCAGCTTGGCATGCCACAACTCCTTGCCGGTCTTCAGGTCGATGGCGCGCAGCAGATCATCGGTGGCGGCGGCGATGAAGATCAGGCCGCTGGCGGTCACCACCGAACCGCCATTGTTCGGTGTGCCGATCTCGATCGGCAGGCCGGAGCGGATGCCGAAGGGTCCGTTGCCGCGCGCACTGCCGAATGGACGGTCCCACAGCAGCTTGCCGGTGCGCAGGTCGATGGCACGGATGCCGCCATAGGGCGGCTGCTTGCACAGCAAACCGGTGAACGGCAGGCGCCAACCGGCATTGACCTGGATGGCGTAGGGCGTGCCCACCTGCGGGTCACCCGCGCCCTCTGCTCCGCCCTTGTCGAACCGGATCTTT
The DNA here is from genome assembly GCF_056486185.1 of Stenotrophomonas sp. 28608_Sma. Taxonomy (NCBI): domain Bacteria; kingdom Pseudomonadati; phylum Pseudomonadota; class Gammaproteobacteria; order Lysobacterales; family Lysobacteraceae; genus Stenotrophomonas; species Stenotrophomonas sp. 28608_Sma. The sequence continues at coordinate 3,192,741 of NZ_CM151308.1, forward strand.
TCGCGCGGCAGCCAGCCCAACCGGTCGGCCTCCGCGCGTGGCACCAGCCGGTTGTAGTTCGGCATGTCGTTGTAGTTGGCCACGATCACGCCGCGGCGCGTATCGATGGACACACTGCCCCAGTCCGAGCCGCCGTTGTAGCCGGGGTACTCGATGGAATGGCGCTCGCTGCTCGGCGGCGTGTAGAACCCTTCGTAGTAGGCCTTGCGGAACTGGATGCGGCAGACCAGCTGGTCGATCGGGGTGATGCCCCACATGTCACGTTCGGTCAGCTCATGCTCGCGGCGCAACGTGTGATACAGCGAGAACAGTTGCGTGGGCGAGCGCTGCTCGGGTTCAACACCACCGATGGGCACCTTGCGCTCCTCGGCAGCACTCAGCAACTGGCCGTTGCGGCGGTCGAGGATGTAGATGTCGCCCTGCTTGGTCGGCAACAGGATCGCCGGCACTTTGCCGGCAGCGGTCGGGTAATCGATCAGGCTGGCCTGCGAACCCAGGTCGTAATCCCACACGTCCTTGCGCACCGCCTGGAAATGCCAGACCGGCTTGCCGGTGGCCACGTCGATCGCCACCAGTGACGTCGCATAGCGGTTCTGGGTTTCCGTGCGTGAGCCGCTCCAGTAGTCACCCGCGGAATTGCCCAGCGGCAGGTAGACCAGGCCCAGCGCCTCATCACCGGTGGCGGTGGTCCACATGTTGGGCGTGCCGCGCGTATAGGTCTGCTCGCGCGGCGGCAGACCGCTGCGCTCGGGCTGGTCCATGTCCCACGCCCAGCGCAGCTTGCCGGTAATGGCATCGTAGGCCTGGATCACGCCCGACGGCGCATCGCGGCGCTGCCCGTCCAGCACCTGGTGACCGGTCACGATCACGCCACGCACGATGGCCGGTGGCGAGGTGATCGACACGTAACCCGGTGGCACCTCGCCCATGCCCAGGGTGATGTCGACCTGGCCGTTGTTGCCGAAGTTGGCGCAGGGATGGCCGCTGTCCGCGTCCACCGCGATGATGCGACCGTCCAGCGTGCCTTCAATGATGCGCGCCCAGCACGCCGGTCGACTGCCCGGTGCAGCACTGCGGGTGACACTGGGCGGCGGCTCCGGCAGGGCCAGATCGGCAGCGACATCGGCCAATGCCGCGTCGGCAAGGGTCGGCGTGCTGGGCTGCTCGTAGTAGCTCACCCCACGGCAGGCGGCGGTGTACGGAATCGAGGCGTCCTTCACCTTGGGATCGAACCGCCACAGTTCCTTGCCGCTGGCGGCATCGAGTGCGATCAGGCGGTTGCGCGCGGTGCACAGGTAAAGGCGATCGCCGATCTTCAGCGGCGTGGTTTCCGCGCCCCAGCGCTTCTTGGGCATATCGCCGGTACGGAACTGCCAGGCTGGCTGCAACGAGGCCACATTGGCCGGGGTGATCTGCTGCAGCGGCGAATAGCGGGTGGCGGCATTGCTGCGGCCCCACGCCGGCCAGTCGCCCTCGGCGGGCTGGTCAGCCGGCTGCAGGCCCGTGGTATCACGCGTAGGTTCCAGTCCGGCGCTGACCGCGCCTTCCGGGAACGGCTGATGCCCATCCACTTCACCATGCGGCGCAAAGGCCAGACCGAAGGCGGCCACGAACACCAGCATCAGCACACCCGCCGCGCTGCGCGACAGGCGTTTGGAGACCGGCTCGTGCAGGGTGGGCGCCAGCAAGGCCAGCACGATGCCGAGTGCGGTCACCAGGCCCAGCCGGGGCACCCAGCGCCAGTAGTCGCTGCCTGACTCCCACCAGGTCCACAGCAGCGTGCCGATGAACACCAGCGCGTACAGCAATGCACCGCTGCGGCGGTTGCCGAACAACAGGATGCCGCTGGCCAGCAGGCCGAGCCCGGCGATGGCGTAGTACGCCGAGCCGCCAAGGCTGAGCAGCCACGCACCGAGCCCGCCGATGACCAGGCCGAGCACGACCAGCAGCAGCGACAGCACGGTGACAAGGGGATGCCGGGAGGCGCGAACAGGGGCAGGAGCAGACTGCGGCGTGGCGGACATCGTCGATCTCCGGGGGCAGCATGCGCCGTTATCCCACCGCCTGCGTGAAGCGCGCGCGTATGTGCGGCATCCGGATACGACGACGCCGGCACAGGGCCGGCGTCGTCGGGTACCTCAGGCTCGTGGCAGGATCACTCCTGCGCGGCGTCCTCGCTGCTGGCAGCAGCCGGTGCGCCGTCGGTCGCGGCCGGTGCGGCGACGGCCACCTCGTCCTCGTCTTCGTCGATCGAGGCATCCATGCGCTCCACCGCCTGCAGCTTCTCGTCCTTGGACAGGCGGATCAGGGTCACGCCCTGGGTGTTGCGGCCGACGCGGCTGATTTCCGAGCCACGCGTACGCACCAGGGTGCCACCATCGGAGATCAGCAGCACTTCGTCGCTGGAGCCCATCAGCACCGCGGCGACCAGCTTGCCGTTGCGCTCGGTGGTCTGGATGCCGATCACGCCCTGCGTGCCACGGCCCTTGCGCGGGTAGTCGGGCAGCGGGGTGCGCTTGCCGTAGCCGTTCTCGGTGGCGGTGAGGATGTACTGCACGCTGGCGTCATCGGCGCCGTCGATCACCGCATCGCCATTGGCTGCGGTTTCCTCGACACCGTTGTCGTCCTCGTTCTCGTCCTCGATGCCACCGGCACTTTCGGCCACGATCAGGCTGACCACTTCCTCGCCGGCCGGCATCTTGATGCCGCGCACGCCGGTGGCGGTCCGGCCCATCGAGCGGACCTTGTCTTCACCGAAGCGCACGGTCTTGCCGTTGGAGGCGAACAGCAGGATGTCGCGCTCGCCATCGGTCAGGCCGACGCCGACCAGGGCATCGCCCTCGTCGAGGTTGATCGCGATCTTGCCGCGCGCCAGGCGGAAGGCGAACTCGCTCAGCGGGGTCTTCTTGACCGTACCGTTCTTCGTGGCGAAGAACACGAACTGGCCGTCGGCGTACTCACGCACCGGCAGCACGGCCTGCACGCGTTCGCCCGGCTCCAGCGGGATCCAGTTGATGATCGGACGGCCGCGGGCGTTGGAACCGGCTTCGGGCAGCTGGTAGACCGGCAGCCAGAACACCTTGCCCGAGCTGGTGAAGGTCAGCAGCGTATCGTGCGTGTTGACCAGCCACAGCTGTTCGATGAAATCCTCTTCCTTGGTCGCTGCCGCACTGCGGCCGCGGCCGCCACGGCGCTGTGCGCGGTACACGCTCACCGGCTGCCGCTTCACGTAACCGGCATGCGACACGGTGACCACCACGTCTTCCGGCGCGATCAGGTCGAGGACGTCCAGGTCTTCTTCGCTGTGGCGGATTTCGGTACGACGCTCGTCGCCGAACTCGGCCTTGACGTTGACCAGCTCCTCGCGGATCACCTGCAGCAGACGGTCGGGATCTTCCAGGATGTGGATCAGCCCGGCGATCACTTCCAGCAGCTGCTTGTACTCGTCGGTCAGGCGGTCCTGCTCCAGCCCGGTCAGGCGGTGCAGGCGCATTTCCAGGATCTGGGTGGCCTGGATCTCGGTCAGCTGGTAGCCGCCCTCGATCAGGCCCACGCCCTTGGGCAGGTCTTCCGGGCGCGAGGCTTCGGCGCCGGCGGCACCCAGCATCGCACCGACCAGGCCCGGCTCCCACACGCGGGCCAGCATGCGCTCGCGTGCTTCGTTCGGGTTCGGCGAGGTCTTGATCAGTTCGATCATCTCGTCGATGTTGGCCAGCGCGACGGTCAGGCCTTCCAGCACGTGGGCACGGGCGCGCGCCTTGCGCAGCTCGAACACGGTACGGCGGGTGACCACTTCGCGACGGTGGCGGACGAACGCCTCCAGCATCTGCTTGAGGTTCATCAACTGCGGGCGGCCATCGACCAGCGCCACCATGTTGATGCCGAACACCGATTCCATCTGCGTCTGCTGGTACAGGTTGTTCAGCACAACCTCGGCAGATTCACCGCGCTTGATCTCGATGTAGATGCGCATACCGTCCTTGTCGGACTCATCGCGCAGCTCGCTGATGCCTTCGATCTTCTTTTCCTTGACCAGCTCGGCGATCTTCTCGATCAGACGCGCCTTGTTCACCTGGTAAGGAATTTCGGTGACGATGATCGATTCGCGGCCGTTGTCGGCCACTTCGATATCGGCCTTGGCACGGATGCGCACGCGGCCACGGCCGGTGCGGTAGCCGGCGACGATGCCGGCGGTGCCGTTGATGATGCCGGCGGTCGGGAAATCCGGGCCCGGGATGTACTCCATCAGGCCGTCGACGTCGATTTCCGGGTTGTCGATCAGCGCGATGCAGGCGTTGATCGATTCGCTCAGGTTGTGCGGCGGGATGTTGGTCGCCATGCCCACCGCGATACCGGCCGAACCGTTGACCAGCAGGTTCGGGAACCGGGTCGGCATGACCGTCGGCTCCAGTTCCTTTTCGTCGTAGTTGGGCTGGAAATCGACGGTTTCCTTGTCGATGTCCGCCATCAGCTCATGCGCCAGGCGCGACATGCGCGCTTCGGTGTATCGCATTGCCGCGGCGGAGTCGCCATCGATGGAGCCGAAGTTACCCTGGCCATCAACCAGCATGTAACGCAGCGAGAACGGTTGTGCCAGGCGCACCAGCGTGTCGTACACCGACTGATCGCCATGCGGGTGGTACTTACCGATGACGTCACCGACGATACGCGCCGACTTGAAGTAGGGCTTGTTGCTGTGCGCGTTGAGTTCATTCATCGCGAACAGCACGCGGCGATGCACCGGCTTGAGGCCGTCGCGCGCATCCGGGAGCGCGCGGCCCACGATCACGCTCATGGCGTAATCGAGGTAGCTCTTGCGCATCTCGTCTTCCAGGTTGACCTGGATGATTTCCTTGGCGGTTTCTGCCATTCGGGTTCCGTTGTCTGGTAGCGGTCCAGTCCGGCGCAGCCCCCTGCGGGAGGGGGTCGTGCCGGAACCTCGATTCAACCTGCGGATATTACCACAACAGGCCGTTTTCCGCCTCCCTTTACGGGTATTTTACCTGCACAAATCAGGAACTTAGGGGGTTGCCGACCCGCGGCCGGCACCACCGGGGGCGGAGGTCACGCGGCCCCTCCCCCGCGCGTCAGCCGCCGAAGGCGGCGCGCATGTTCTCCGGGGTCGGGTTCAGGATCACGCCGCGCTCGGTCACGATGGCATCGATCAGCTCGCCCGGGGTGACGTCGAACACCGGGTTCCAGGCGGCGATGCCTTCGGCCACGGTGCGGGTACCGCCCACGCCGTACAGCTCGCCCGGGTCGCGCTGCTCGATCTCGATCTGGCTGCCATCCACGGTCTCCATGTCCACGGTCGAGGACGGCGCCACCACCATGAACTTGACCCCGTGGTGGCGCGCGGCGATGGCCAGCTGATAGGTGCCGATCTTGTTGGCGGTATCGCCGTTGGCACAGATGCGGTCGGCGCCGACGATCACCCACTGCACGGCGCCGGTCTTCATCAGGTGCGAGGCTGCCGAATCGGCGATCAGGGTGGCGTCGATGCCATCCTGCTGCAGTTCCCACACGGTCAGGCGTGCGCCCTGCAGCCACGGACGGGTCTCGCCGGCGAACACGCGGGCGATGCGGTGCTGGGCCATGCCGGCACGGATCACGCCCAGTGCCGTGCCGAAGCCGGCGGTGGCCAGCGAGCCGGTGTTGCAGTGGGTCAGCACGCCGCTGCCGGCCTCGATCAGGCCCGCGCCCAGCGCGCCCATGTGGCGGTTGGCGGCCAGGTCTTCTTCGGCAATGGCCTGCGCTTCGGCTTCCAGCAGGGCCTTCCAGTCGGCGCCGGCGATGTTCAGGCAGCGACGCATGCGCGCCAGCGCCCAGGCCAGATTGACGGCGGTCGGGCGCGATGCGTTCAGGCGCTGCAGCGCCGGCTCCAACTGCTGAAGCGCATGCGCGCCATCAGCGGCCTGCACGTCCCGCGCCGCCAGCACCACACCCCAGGCTGCGGCAATGCCGATCGCCGGCGCGCCACGCACGGTCAGCGCGTGGATGGCGCTGGCAACGTCGTCACTGTCATGGCAGACCACGTGCTCGACCACGAACGGCAGCTTGCGCTGGTCCAGCAGTTGCAGGGCATCTCCGGTCCAGAGGATCGGGCGGATGTGGTCATAACGGGCGTAGTCGATGTCGGAGGCAGTGTTCATGGGCCCATTGTAGGGCCACGCCCCGCGTGGTTGGAGCCTGCCCGGGCTCAATTCACCGAGAATTCGGCGCGGCAGCCGCCGTCCACCCAGATCCCGTTGCGGTTCCAGCCCCAGGTGTTGCCTTCCTCGCACGGTGTGCTGGACAACTGCTCGGTAACGACCGCGCCGACCGAAATGCTCGCCCCACAGAAGCGGCGCTTCTTCGACTTCGACTCGCAGGTCAGGCGGCGTGGCACGTCGACAAAACGGCCGTCCTCGTCAGCCACTTCGAAATCGCCCTGGCAACCACGGCTGGTCCAGACTTCATTGCGCTTGTAGCCCCAGCCCTGCCCTTCGCGGCACGGCAGCACCGACAGCTGGCGCAGCAGGCGCACCGGCGCCCCGTCCAGGCGCACCGGGCAACTCTGCGGGCGGCCATTGGATTCGCAGCGCACCACACGGCGGACCAGGCGCTTGCCTTCCGTTGCCGCAGGCGCTGCACCTTCCGCACGACGCGCACGGAACTCTGCGCGGCAGCCAAGGGTGACCCACACGCCACTGCGGTCGGTGCCCCATTCGCTGCCACGGATGCAACTGTTGCTGGACAACTGGCGCACAAGGTCGATGCCATTGCTGACGTCGATATCGCAATGCACCCAGCCCATGTCGCGCGATTCGCAGGTCACCACTTCGCCGTCATAGCCCGCCTGCTGGGCCGACGCCGATGACGGCAGCCAGGCACCCCAGAGCGCGATGGAGTACACCGGTGCAGCGACAACCGCAAACCACTTGACCAAAGCCTTCCCCAGCAGGAATGGATGAACTGCGTGCCAGTGTCCGGCATCTGCCGTGATAAGAGCATCATCCTGCTTACCGAAGCAAGCGTGGAAACGCGGAATTCCGTTCAGTCTTCGATGTTCAGGAACGTGCGCACCGCGCTCACGCGTGGGCGAAGTCGTAGGCCAGCACATCGGCGATACGCGGCGTGCGGCTCATCGCCATCAACAATCGATCGACACCCACCGCCACGCCAGCGCAGGTAGGCATCGACGGCAACGCCGACAGCAGCGCCTCATCCACGGACGGTTGCACCTGGCCCCGCTCATGGCGGCGCTGCAGGTCACGCTGGAATCGCGCACGCTGTTCGTGCGCGTCATTCAGTTCGTGATAGCCGTTGGCCAGTTCCACGGCCCCCAGATAAAGCTCGAAACGCTCGGCCAGCGGCGGCGTGCCGGCTCGAATGCGCGCCAGTGCGGCCTGGCTGGCAGGCCAATCATGGACCACGGTCATCACCGCGTCATCGAAATGCGGCTGGATATGATGGGTCATCAGCAGATCCAACCAGTCATCGCGGGTCAGCCCGACCGGGTCGATATGTACCTCGCCCAGCGCGCCACGCAACGCGGCCTCATCGGCATCGAACGGATCCACACCCACGTACTGCTGGAACAGCTCGCGGTAACTGAGCACACGCAGCGTCGCACTGCGCCCGACCAGGGCCAGCGCCTGGCCAACCAGCTCGGCGGTTTCCTGCACCAAGCGATGGTGGTCCCAACCGACCCGGTACCACTCCAGCATGGTGAATTCCGGATTGTGGCGGCCGCCCGCCTCGCCGTTGCGGAACACCCGGCCCAGTTCGTAACAGTCACCCACGCCCGCCGCCAGCAGGCGCTTGAGCGGATACTCCGGCGAGGTGCGCAGCCAGCGGCGGCGGCCACCGGCATCGACATGGCCGGTGAAATCGGTATGGAAGCTGTCGATGTTGGGCTCGGTGTTGCCGGCCACCGACAGGATCGGCGTCTCCACCTCCAGCACATCTCGATCGGCGAAGAAGCGGCGCACCAGCGCGTTGAGCGCGGCACGCTGCTGCAGCGCGCGCAGCAGGGCCTCGCTCACAGGATGCCCTCCGGGCGCGGATGATCCAGCGGCAGGGTCAGCAGATCGCGGGTGTCATCGATGTAGCCACTGGCCAGGTACAGGCGCCGGGCCAGTTCGTTGTGGTGGTTCACTTCCAGCCGCAGGCGGCTGACGCCACGCCCGCGAGCGCGCTGTTCGCAGATGGCCAGCGCCTGCTTGCCGCGGCCGCGGCCGCGCGCGCGGTGGCTCAGGTACAGCTCGTCCAGCAGCATGAAGTGGCCGCCCTGCTCCAGGCTGAAACCCATCGCGATCACTGCGTAGCCCACCACCTCGGCGGCCTCGTCCAGCCACAGCAGCACCTCGCCATTGCGCGGATCGGCCAGCAGCGCGTCCACGCCGCGACGCACGCGCGCGTCGTCGAAGTCGATCTTGTCTTCGGCATAGAACTCGCGCATCAACGCGATCAACAGTTCTTCGTCGGCACGGGTGGCCAGGCGGAAATCCAGCGGAGCGGTCTGCATCGGTGTTCCTTTGTGTTTCATGCCGGGCGCCAGGCACCCGGCGGGGTCATCATTCGTGTTCGGCGAGGTAGGCCAGCAGGCGGTCTTCGTCCCATACCGGCACGCCCAGCGACTGCGCCTTGTCCAGCTTGGAGCCGGCCTCGGTACCGGCCACCACGAAGCTGGTCTTCTTCGACACGCTGCCGGAGACCTTGGCACCCAGCGCTTCCAGGCGTTCCTTGGCGGCATCGCGGGTGAGCTGGGCCAGGGTGCCGGTGAGCACCACGGTCTGCCCATCCAGCGGGCCGGCCACGATCTCGGCCAGCGCCGGCGCCTTGGCCAGGATCTCCCGCATCGCGTTCTCGGCGGCCAACAGCATCGCACCGTGGCCATCAGCGTCCAGCCATTCGGCCAGACCGCGCGCGGTGTCATCGGGCAGACCGGCGTTGACGAACTGGCCATGCTCGGCGTCGAGCACCGCCTGTGCGCCGGGAAGCGCAGCCACCAGCTTTTCGGCGCGCAGACGGGTGATGCCGGGGATCTCCGACTCGACCAGCAACTGCGCCAGATCCAGCCCTTCGCGCAGCTTGGCACTGGGCGCATGCACGTCGCTGATGCGCACCTGGCCGACCTGCAGCAGGTCATCGATGGCCTGCTGGTTGCCCTGCTGCTCGAAGAAGTGGCCAAGCGAACGCGCCACTTCGCCACCGATGTCCGGCACACGCTTGAACAGCGGCCACGGCAGGTGACGGATCAGCTCCAGGTCACCGAACCACTGCGCCAGCGACTTGGCGGTACTTTCGCCCACATGCTCGATGCCGAGCGCGAACAGCAGGCGCTCCAGCGTGGCCGCACGACTGGCGTCGATCGCCGCGATCAGGTTGTCGGCCCACTTGGTGGCGATCTTCTTCGTGTTCCATTCGAAGCTGGCCGGCTGCGCCAGCGCCTGCGCGCGCCAGCCCGGATCGTTGCCGTCCAGCTTGAGCACCGCATTGAGCACCGCACCACTGCCCTCGGCGGGAAGGTGCAGCTTCAGCGCCGCTGCCAGCGCCGACGGCTCCTCGGCGTCCAGCACCAGCTTCAGGTGCAGCAGCGTATCGCGGCTGAGCCGGTACAGGTCGGCCACGCTCTTGACGATGCCCGCGTCGACCAGGGTTTCGATGTACTTGTCGCCGAGACCGTCGATGTCCATGGCACGGCGCGAAGCGAAATGGGCAATGGCTTCCTTGCGCTGCGCCGGGCAGGACAGTTCGCCCGAGCAGCGCCATGCGGCAGCACCTTCCTCGCGCACGATTTCCGAGCCGCACACCGGGCAGCGCGTCGGCATCTGCCACGGCGTGGTGCCCGGCGGGCGGCGATCAAGGATGACGCTGACCACTTCCGGAATCACATCACCGGCGCGGCGCACAATCACGCTGTCACCCACGCGCACATCCAGGCGTGCGATCTGGTCGGCGTTGTGCAACGTGGCGTTGGACACGATCACGCCGGCCACCGCCACCGGTGCCAGCCGCGCGACCGGTGTGGCAGCACCGGTGCGGCCGATCTGGATCTCGATCGCCTCTACCTTAGTGCTCTGTTCCTGCGCGGGGAACTTGTGCGCGATGGCCCAGCGCGGCGCACGCGAAACGAAGCCCATGGCCTGCTGGCCGGCGCGGTCATCCAGCTTGTAGACCACGCCATCGATATCGAACGGCAGGCCATCGCGGCGCTCACCGATATCGCGGTAGTAGCCGAGCAGGCCGTCGGTGCCTTCCACCACCTTGCACAACTCGCTGACCGGGAAGCCCCAGGCACCGAGCTGGGCCAGTGTGCCCGAATGGGTGTCCGGCAGCTCGCCGCCCTGCACTTCGCCGGTGCCGTAGGCGAAGAAACTCAGCCTGCGCTGCGCACTGATCTTCGGGTCGAGCTGGCGCAGCGAACCGGCCGCCGCGTTGCGCGGGTTGGCCAGCACCTTGCCGCCCTGCAGGCGCGCACGTTCGTTGTAGGACTCGAAGTCGGCGCGGGCCATGTAGACCTCGCCACGCACCTCCAGCACATCCGGCCAGTCCTTGCCGTGCAGCCGCTTGGGAATATCACCGATCTCGCGCAGGTTGGCGGTAACGTCCTCGCCGGTACTGCCATCGCCGCGGGTCGCGCCGAGTACGAAATGACCGTCCTCGTAGCGCAGGCTGATCGCCAGGCCGTCCATCTTCGGCTCGGCCGAGAATCGCAGGCTGCGACGGCCCAGGCGCTCGTCGATGCGGCGTACGAAATCCGCCACTTCCTCGTCACTGAAGGCATTGGACAGCGACAGCATCGGCACAGCGTGGCGCACTTCCGGGAAGCGGCCGGACGGGCGCGCACCGACCTGCTGGGTCGGGCTGTCGGCACGGGCCAGCTCCGGATGCTCGCGCTCCAGCGCTTCCAGCTCGCGCACCATCCGGTCGTAGTCGACGTCGGGGATCTCCGGCGCGTCCAGCTCATGGTAGGCGCGGTTGGCCTGGGCGATCTGCCGGCGAAGGTCTTCGGCGCGTTCGGCGGGGCTGGGGCTCATCGGGATCCGGTGGTTCTGGGATGGCCGGGGATTCTACCGCGCCCGACCGTCAGGCCCTGTAACGCTCCCGCCTTTGTAGCGTCGAGCTTGCTCGTCTGGTGCTCCCTCGCTCTGGCAGGTGCCAACCACTCCCCCACCCTGGTACGTGCCAACCACTCCCCAGCTCTGGTACGTGCCAACCACCCTCCCGCTCTGGTAGGTGCCAACCACTCCCCAGCTCTGGTAGGTGCCAACCTTGGTTGGCACATTTACAGTCGAACATGGTTCGACTCCGCAGAAGAGCAGCTTGCCGCCCACGCCCACCGGCGCTAGCGTGCGACGGTCTTCCCTTCGGAATCCCGCCCGTGACCCTGCCCGCTTCCCGTCGACGCTTCCTGCAACTGGCCGGTGCTGGCCTCGCCGTCGCCGGCACCGGGCTGCCGCAGCTCGGCCATGCCCAACCCGCGACAGCCGCCGCCCCAGCCCCTGCCGAAGGCGCCGTACTACTGAACTTCAACGAATGCCCGTACGGCCCCTCGCCCGCCGCCCAGCAGGCGGCGCGCGACAGCATCGCCAGCTGCGGCCGCTACCGCTTCGCTCTGGCGGCACAGGTTCGCGATGCCTTCATCGAACAGGCGCGCATCCCGGCTGATCACGTGCGGCTGTATCCGGGTTCCAGCGAGCCGCTGAACCGCGCCGCCGTGCTATGGACCGGCCCGCAGGCGGGGCTGGTAGTGGCCGACCCGACCTTCGAGACGCTGGGCGAGGTCGCCGCCGCACACGGTGCACACGTGCAGAAAGTGCCGCTGCGCGAGGACGGTGCACACGACCTGCGTGCGATGGTCGCCGCCGCACACGCGCGCCCGACCGGCCTGCTGTATGTGTGCAACCCGAACAACCCGACCGGCTCGATCAGCCCGCCGGATGAGCTCGCCTGGCTGCTGGCCCACAAGCCTGCGTCCACCCGCGTACTGGTCGACGAGGCCTACCTGCAGTACAGCGAGCAGCCCAGCCTGATCGCGCAGGCGGCGCAGCGCGATGACCTGATCGTGCTGCGCACGTTCTCCAAGCTGTACGGCATGGCCGGCCTGCGCCTGGGCGTAGCGGCCGCGCATCCCGACCGCCTGCGCGAACTGGCCAGCCTGGGCGACAACCCGCTACCCGTGCCAGCACTGGCCGCGGCACTGGCCAGCCTGCAGGATCCTCAGTTGATCGCGCAGCGGCGCCTGCAGAATGCCAAGGTGCGGCAGGCCACCGTCGCGTGGCTGGGCAAGCGTGGTTTCAGCTGCGTGCCGTCGGAAGCGAACTGCTTCGTGGTGGATGTGCAGCGCGACGGTGCCGCCTTTGCCAAGGCGATGGCAGACAACGGCGTGATCATCGGCCGCAGCTGGCCGATCTGGCCACAGCGCGTGCGCGTGACCGTCGGCACCGAGGACGAGATGGCCGCGTTCCGCCATGCGTTCGCGAAGGTGGCCGGCGTACCGGCCTGACCCTGTTGGTGGGGGCGAACCTTGGTTCGCCCCATCCACGCATGGCGTGGATCTACTGTTGTGGGTGCCGACCGTTGAGGTTGGTGTGTGCCGACCATTGGTCGGCACACCATGGCGCTTACCAGCGCGGGGTCTTGGTCAGCGGCGGCGCCTGGTGCTGGCGATCATAGGCACGCAGTTCGTCACGGATGTGCGCGATGCGCTGCCGGCCGAGAGCGTTGCGGCTGTCGTCCAGCACCACGCCGTCGAGCAGCTCGGCCATGCGCTGTACGGTGGGCAGCATCTTCTCCCAGGCATCCAGCGCGGTCAGCGGTGCCGGCAGGGTCAGGAAGAAGGCGATGGCCGGGGTCTCCATGGCGCGGATGTTGGCCATGTCGAAGCTGCCCGGCTTCATGATGCTGGCCATCGAGAAGATCGGGCCGCGCTCGGGGTGGCCTTCCACCAGGCGGTGGAACACGTTCATGTGGCCGAACACCAGGCCAGTCTTCTCAGCCGCCACCACGATGTCTTCGCCACGCAGCTGCTCGCCGGCCCGGGCAGCCACGAACAAGGAGACGATCTTGTCGAAATCCTGGGTGGCGCGCTTGCCGAGATCACTGGCGCCCGGGTCGGTTTCGCCCAGACCAAGTTCGGCCTGCTCGCCTTCCGTGCCCATGCCCGGTTCGACGCGGCCATCGGCCAGGGCGACGCCGTCTTCGCCCAGTACCGGTTCGCGGCGCTCGCCGCTGGTCGGTTCCGCGCCTTCCACGCGGCGCCCCTGGGGCTTCTTTTTCGGACGGCCAAACAGGAAGATCGCGGCGATCAACAGCAGGCCGGCGGCCAGGATGCCGATGCGCAACAGTGCCGTGTCGGACATTCGATAGGTTCTCCGGCTAGTTCATTCAGGTAACTAGGATGGCACGTCAGGCCGCGCCCGCCAATCGCGCGGCTTCTTCCAGGTCCACGCTGACCAGGCGGCTGACGCCCGGCTCGCGCATGGTCACGCCCGACAGCTGGTGCGCGGCCTCCATCGTCGCTTTGTTGTGGCTGACGAACAGGAACTGCACCTTTTCGCTCATCTCCTTGACCATGTTGGCCAGGCGGCCGACGTTGGCTTCGTCCAGCGGCGCGTCCACCTCGTCCAGCAGGCAGAACGGCGCGGGGTTGAGCTGGAAGATGGCGAACACCAGCGCCACCGCGGTCATCGCCTTCTCGCCGCCGGACAGCAGCGAGATGCTGGACACGCGCTTGCCCGGCGGGCGCGCCATGATGGTCACGCCGGTGTCGAGCAGGTCTTCACCGGTCAGTTCCAGGTAGGCGTGGCCACCACCGAACAGGCGCGGATACAGCGCCTGCACGCCGGCGTTGACGCGATCGAAGGTGTCCTTGAAGCGGCCGCGGGTCTCGCGGTCGATCTTGCGGATGGCATCTTCCAGGGTTTCCAGCGCCGTGGTCAGGTCGGCGTGCTGCGAATCCAGGTAGTCCGAGCGCTGCGAGGCCTCGCCATACTCGTGAATCGCAGCCAGGTTGACCGGCTCCAGCCGGCGCATGCGGCCATCAATCTGGTGCACGGCCTGCTCCCAGTCGCCCAGGCGGGCATCCTCGGGCAGTGCGTTGAGTACGTCCTGCAGCACGAACCCGGCCTTCTCCACCGCGCCCTGCAGGGTATCCGCACTGAGCACCAGCGCCTGCTGGTCCAGCTTGCGCTGCGAAATACGCTCGCGCTGGGCCAGCGCCTGTTCGTCACGCTGGTGACGGGTCTGCTCGTAATTGCGCAGCTCGGCGTCGATGCCGTCCAGCAGCGTGCGCGCCTCGGTCAGCACGCGATCGGCCCGCACACGCTCTTCCAGTGCGTTCTGGTGCTCGGCCTGCAGCGACTCGACCGGCGAATCACCTTCGTCCAGCTGCGAATGCAGTTCGCCCAGTCGCGAATCCAGCTGCCCGCGCTGGGTGCCCATGCGTTCCAGCGCCTGGCTCAGTGAAGCCAGCTGCGCACGCTGCGATTCCAGGGTCAGGGCCAGCGAATGCGAGCGCTCACGCACCGCACGTGCAGCATCGCGTGCCAGGTCGCGGGCCTCGGTCAGCTGGCGGCGCTCGCCCTCCAGCCCCTGCCGGGTCGATTCAAGGTCACCCATGCTGCTGACCGCGTTTTCCAACCGCGAGCGCGCTTCACGCGCCTGCTCGTTATTGGCTTCCAGCGTTTCCTGCAGCTGCTTCAGTTCGCCTTCGATGCGGTCGATGCGCGTGCGCGCCGCCTCCACCTTGCCCTGCTGCCCCTGCAATTGGCCAGCCAGTTCAGAGACCGCACGATGGGCCTGGTACAGCGCACGCTGTGCGTCTTCGCGGTGCTGCTCGGCGGCCTGCAGTTGCTCACGGAAACCGCTCAGCTGTTCTTCCAGCTCGGCTTCGCGATCCTGCAGTTGCTCGATCTGCTCGCGCAGCTCGTTGATCTCACGTTCGCGCAGCAGCGCGCCCTGCTGGGCCGCACCAGAGCGCGATACACGCAGCCAGCCCTGGCCCAGGCGTTCGCCGCTCTGGGTGATGATCGAATCGCCTTCCGGAAGGTTGGCCTGCAGGGCCTTCGCCTCGGACAGGTCCTTGGCACCATGCAGGTGCGCAAGCAGGCGACGGATCGCGGCCGGGCCACGCACGCGGGCCGCCAGCGAAGTCGGTGCAGCCTTGACGTCGGCACCCGCGCTGGCAACCAGCGCAATGTGGCCATCGCCGAGTTCGCCGAGGGCATCAACCAGGCTGCCCGGGTCATCGACCAGCACGCCTTCGATTAACTGGCCAAGCGCGCTTTCCACCGCATTTTCCCAGCCGGCATCGACGTCCAGACGTTCGCCGACACGCGCCGCCGAATCCAGCCCGCGCGCCTTCAGCCACGCCACGGCAGCACCCTGCTCCTGGCCCAGCGCAGCCTGCTGCAGGGTTTCCAGCGAAGCCAGGCGACCGCGCAGGCCGTTGGCCTGCTTGCGCAGTTCGGCCAGTTCGTTCTGGCCATTGCGCTGCTGTTCCTGCACTTCCGCCACGCCCTGCTTGCGCAGCTCGACGTCTTCGCTCAATTCATCCAGCGCGGTCTTCTGCGTGTCGTGCTGCAGGTGCAGCTGCTCGAAAGCTTCTTCCAGCGCGTCCACGTCCAGCCCGGCGCGCTCAGCGGCCAGGGCCTCGCGACGGCGGTCGGCATCGAGGATCTGCTTGTCCAGGTAGTCCACGCGCGTGCGCTCGACATCTCCGGCGCGCGAGGCCTCCGAACTCTGCGAAGTGTGCTGTTCCCAGCGCTGCTGCCAGCTGGCCAGCCGGTCTTCGGCCTCGCGCAGGCTTTCCTGCTTTATCTCGTTTTCTTCCTGCAGCTCCTCCAGCTGCGGGGTGGCGGCCTCGACCGCTTCGCGCAGCACCATCAGCTTGGCCTCGTCGCCGCTGATGTGCTGGCCCAGTTCGGCCAGTGCCTGGCGGGTCTCGTCGCGCGCCTTGTGCAGGCGCTGCGACAGCTCGCGCTGGTGCTGGATCTGCTGTTCCAGGCGCGCCAGCGTGCTGCCGACCTGGTAGACCGCAGCCTGCGCGGTGTTCAGCGCATCGGCGGCCTCTTCGCGTCGAACGCGCGAGGTCTCGATGCGGGCCTCGGCGTCACGCTGGTCGGCGATCAGCTGCTGCAGCTTCGTCTCTTCCTGCGACAGCCCTTCGCGCAGCTTGGACAGGCGACCGTCCAACCCGCGGAACTCCAGGGCCTTCCACTCGGCATCCTTGACCCGGCGCTCTTCCTGCAGGGCCTGGTACTGCTCGGCCTGCTTGGCCTGGCGCTTGAGGTGCTCGAGCTGCTTGCTGATCTCGTCGCGCAGGTCGCCCAGCCGGTCCAGGTTCTCGCGGGTGTGGCGGATGCGGGTCTCGGTCTCCTTGCGGCGCTCCTTGTACTTGGAGATGCCGGCCGCCTCTTCCAGGTACACGCGCAGGTCTTCCGGGCGCGCCTCGATGATCTGGCTGATCATGCCCTGCTCGATGATCGAGTAGCTGCGCGGGCCCAGGCCGGTGCCGAGGAACAGGTCGGTGATGTCGCGGCGACGGCACTTGGTGCCGTTGAGGTAATAGTTGCTGGTGCCGTCGCGGCTGACCGTGCGCTTGACCGAGATTTCGTTGAACGAGGCGTACTCGCCGGAGATCGTGTGGTCCGAATTATCGAAGATCAGCTCGACGGTGGCCTGCGAGACCGGCTTGCGGGCATTGGAACCGGAGAAGATCACGTCGGTCAGCGAGTCGCCGCGCAGGCGGCTGGCCGAGCTCTCGCCCATGACCCAGCGCACGGCGTCGATGATGTTCGACTTGCCGCAGCCATTGGGCCCCACCACGCCGGTCATGTTGGTCGGCAGGTGCAGGGTGGTCGGATCGACGAACGACTTGAAGCCGGACAGCTTGATCGTGGAAAGACGCATGGCGTGATTGGGTTCCAACAGGCGCCTTGGGGGCGTCCGTATTGTGGATGTCAGGTCAGCCAGCACCTCAAGCCATTGATTTCAAAAGAATTCAATGAAGCCAAGGGTGACACAATGGAATGAGTATAACGGCGCGAATGTTCCACGGGCGGGATGACCGGCGCGGAGCGCGCTTGAAATGGGTCCAGATGTCGCTTTGCGCCCCGCGCGACGGATTTCCAGGTCGCCGATCAAATCGCAAGCCATTGATATTAATTGTTTTATTAACCACACCGCCGCCCTGCACATCTGAAGCCGTGCAGGATGGAGGGATGCATCGACCGCTTTCCTTTAGCCCCGCCGACGACGCGACGGCCGCTCCCGTGCTCGGCGGGACCACTTGGCTGGATGCCCGCACCCCTTGGCCAACCAGCATCCATGGACACGCACTGCTTCATCTGGCCAGCTTTCCGGGCGCATTCATTCGAAGCCACGTCGCCGGACTGGATATCGCGCCCGAGCTGATCATTTCGGTCTTTACGCCGTACCTCACCTCGGGCAAGCAGAGATTCGAAGAAGCCATGGACCAAGGCGGTCGCGTGATTGCTCATTGTCCCGGGCATGCACCAAGAGCTTCTCCCTGCGAGCCAATTGGGCCGCTCCGCATTTGCGCTGGGGCGGCGACGGCTGAGGGTGAAGCACCTCATGGAAGTTCAAAGATTGGTGGGCGGCCACACTGGCTACAGGATGACGAATCGGAGGATCTGGCGTTCGTCCTTCAGTTCGACGCATTCGATCTTGATACGGCAGCGCCGACGCATCGAGGAATCCTGATCGGCGGGATGGGCTACTTGTTGCTTGATCGCAACATTCCCTCACCTTCGATGGATTGCGGTCGATTCGTAATCCAGACCACTTGAGAGCTGCCCATGCAGATACAGATCAGCGGCCATTACGGCGATCCTCCGTCAGGCGCTCTTTTTGCCCCACTCCAGAGACAGCTGAACATCTGCTTCGATCGTCATGTGACGGGGAACTATCTTCGATCCATCACCAAATTCGGAGTCGTTCTTCGGGTCTCCGGGGCGATTGTGGCATTCGAACCGAGTGGACCAGACCGCTTGAAGCTGTTCCTAAAAAAGCAGCTATTGACCATGGATATGGTCTACGCCTGCCAGCCCTGGAAAACCATCGACAGAAGCGCCCTCGTGCCCGTTGTATCAGCAGACATGGCGACCTGTATCAGCATGATGATCGAACGGGCGCGTCGCGCCGGAGAACTGCTCCAGCACGAGCAGCTGCGGACAGATGCTGCCAGTGCACTCGCGGAGTTTGAGCGCCACTTCCTGGGTGAGGCCGTCTAGCAGGAAGTGATGCAGGGCGAAGAGCAAGTCGAGCATGGCTTGTATGTTCCTCCCGGCTCCTACGCGGTATGTAGGAGCCAGGGTGGAGGGACCGTCAAGCATGCATCTGCGGATACTAGCCGACAGACGAGTCGAGCGATCCCCATCCCGCACACGAACGTCGATAAAGGATCGTACGGCCCCCAAAGGGGATCGTCGATGTAGGCAAGCTAACGTCGGTGCGGTACCACCCCAGCCCCTTAAAGATAGCTGGGAGCCGTACAAATGTCTGATTCTCTCGATATTGGCGTGGACGTGGACTCCAAGGAGTTCGTACCGGCAGTGGCCGACCGCAAGGCCGGCGACAGGATCGCCAACACCCGGGCCGGCATAGCCCAGTGGCTCAACACCTTGCCCCAGCGATGCCGGATTGGCATGGAGGCGACGGGGCGGTACTACGAGTTGTTGGCTCGGATGGCTGGCCAGGCAGGCCACGTTGTCTATGTGATCAATCCACGTCTGATCAAGCACTACGGCCGGGCGACGGGCTCGCGTGGCAAGACGGACGCCATGGACGCCGAAGCGATCGCCCGATACGTGAAGAAGGAGAACGATCGCCTGCGTGAATACGTACCGCGTACCGATGAGCAGCAGCAGATGCACGATTTGCTGCGCAAGCGGCAGACGCTGGTAAAGACACGCGCGCGCCTGGAGCAATCCTTCGGGGTAAGCAAAAGTGCCCCCGGGGAGCTGTCAGATCTGTTCTGCGCTCTGGCTGGGACGCTGTCCGAGCTGGAAAGCGAACTGCAGCGCTTGGGTCGCGATGGAGAGCATGGCGCGCTCTACAAGCGCCTGTTGACCATCCCTGGTATCGGCCCTGCCGTCGCCGCTCACCTGATTTACTACATGACGCGCTGGCCGTTGGCCAACGCCAACGCGTGGATCGCCTGCACCGGCCTGGATCCCCGGCCTAACGAGTCTGGCGGCAGAACGGGACGGCGTCGGCTGTCCAAACAGGGCGCGCCAGTGCTGCGCCAGATGCTCTACATGGCCGCCATGGGGCTCAAGCGGTGTCGTCGGGGGCAACCGCTCTACGACGAGCTGTCAAAACGCGGTCACCCCAGCACCGCCGTCTTCAACATCCTGGCCAGAAAGCTGGCCAGGATCGCCTGGGGTGTCTTCAAAAGCGGCCGGGACTTCGATCCGGCGATGCTGAAGGTGGGTCAAGCCTGCTTCCAGCAGGCTTGACCACGAACATAGGATCTCGACTCTACATGTCCCGCGCTCGCCCAAAACAAAACGGGCACCCTTGCGGGCGCCCGTTCTGCGGTGATTCCAGGCCTTGCGGCGTGGGATCAGGCTTCGGCGACGACGACGACCTTGACGGTGGTCTCGACGTCGGCGTGCAGGTGGACCAGCACGTCGTATTCGCCGATGTTGCGGAAGGCGCCTTCGCCCAGGATGACTTCGCTCTTTTCCAGCGGCAGGCCGGCGGCGGTGAAGGCCTCGGCGATGTCGCGCGGGCCAACCGAGCCGTACAGCTTGCCTTCGGTCGAAGCGTTGGCGGCGATGGTCACGCTCGCGCCTTCCAGCTTGGCCTTGCGGCCTTCGGCGTCAGCGTGGATGGCCTGGGCCTTGGCTTCGTATTCGGCGCGCTTGGCTTCGAACTCGGCCTTGTTGCTCTCGGTGGCCGGCACGGCCTTGCCCTGCGGCACGAGGAAGTTACGGCCGTAGCCCGGCTTCACGTCGACCAGGTCGCCCAGGTTGCCGAGGTTGGTGACTTTCTGCAGGAGGATCAGCTGCATGGTATTGCTCCAGATAAGTTATTCGTTAGCGAGGCGATGCCCCGCAACAAAGGCTGTCCGAATAGCTGGCACAGCGGGGGCGGCGCCGGGCCGCCCCGCTGGCATCAGACGTCGTGGTTGTCGGTGTACGGGATCAGGGCCAGGAAGCGAGCGCGCTTGACGGCGGTCGCCAGCTGGCGCTGGTACTTCGACTTGGTACCGGTGACGCGGCTCGGCACGATCTTGCCGTTCTCGGTCAGGTACTGGCGCAGGGTGTTGAGATCCTTGTAGTCGATCTCCTTCACACCTTCAGCAGTGAACTTGCAGAACTTGCGGCGACGGAAGAACTTGGACATGGGAAGGCTCCTTAGGCGGCGGAAGCGGCGTCGTCGCCGGCTTCGTTGTCAGCGGTGTTGTTGGACTCGCCTTCTTCGTCGTCACGACGACGGCGCTCACCGCGCTCCGGCTTGTCACCCTTCTCGTCCTTGCTCTTCATGATCAGCGACTGCTCGGTGTCAGCCTCGTCACGCTTGATGACCAGGTTGCGCAGCACGGCGTCGTTGAAGCGGAAGCTTTCGGTCAGTTCGTTCAGAACGGCCTGGTCGGCTTCGATGTTCATCAGCACGTAGTGGGCCTTCACCAGGTTCTGGATCGGGTACGCCAGCTGGCGGCGGCCCCAGTCTTCCAGACGGTGGATGGTGCCGTTGCCGTTCTCGACCAGCGACTTGTAGCGCTCGATCATGGCCGGGACCTGCTCGCTCTGGTCCGGGTGGACCATGAACACGATTTCGTAATGACGACTCATGTTTTTTTCTACCTTTCGGATGTGGCCTTGCGGCCGGACAGCCCCCCGCCGTTGATACCGCGGTGGGGCAAGGATTCCCGCCGGGAGGCAGGAAGCCGCGCATTATGGCGCAGATGGGGGTGCCGGGCAACCGGCGGGTCACAGGGCAACCTGAACCGGGGGCGCAGCCCCCATGCCGACCCAGGCTGGCCGCTACCGGAGCCCCGCACAGCCCAAGAATCCGCCTGGATTCACCCCAGGTCGACGTGAAGGCGATGCTGGCCGCATTCCAGGCACTGGAACAGGCAGCCGACCATCATCCCGTCCCGGCTCAGGTGCGCCAGCACCCAGTCGGCGTCGCGCGGATTGACCTCCGCCACATCGGGCCGGACCTGGTCGAGGATGGGCAGCAGATCGTCTCTGCCGGCGAAACCGAGGAAGGCGCAGGGCCGTTCACAATGGCTCAGCCAGACCGATTGCTGCCAGGACGGGTAGCCCGGCGTGCGCTCGCAGATCTCCAGCAGCAGCTCACGAGCGATGCTCGGCGGCGGGTCGGCCGGGTCTGGCGAGACCCCTTCGATATCACTCCAGCCGGTGAATTCACCCTCGTAGCTGGCCGCCGCCCTGCCGTCGGCGATACACCAAGGGCAAAGGTAATCCGGACGCAGACGGGCGTAGAACGGCCCGCGGTAGCGCAGTGTGCGCGGCTGGCCGCAGCAGTCACAGATTCCGTCGACCTCTTCGAAGGAGAGGGCGTAGGCGTTGGGGTGATAAATGAAAAGCGGTCGTTCCATCCGTGGATCCCTTCCCTGCCGACCAAGGTCGGCATCTACCAGCGCCCGGCCATGCCCGGCGGACGCCAGAACCAGCCCTCAGGCCTTGTCGGCGTCGGTGGTGAAGCTTTCACCGCAGCCACACTCGGCGGTGGCGTTCGGGTTGCTGAACGTGAACGTTTCGCTCAGGCCGTGCTTGCCGAAGTCGATCACGGTGCCGTCCACCAGCGCCAGGCTCTTGGCGTCGACATAGATCTTCACGCCGTCCTGCTCGAACACGGTATCGCCCTCGCGCTCGTCGCGTGCCAGGTCGGTGATGTGGCCCCAACCGGAGCAACCGGTCTTGGTCACGCCGAAACGCAGGCCCAGCGCACCGGGGGTCTGGGCGACAAAGCGCTGCACGCGCTCGAAGGCGATGGGGGTCAGGCTGACGGCCATGGGGCTACTCCAGAGGTACGGGGACATTATAAGGAGCCGTTGCCGCGAAAAATGCCTCGCAAGCAGAACGCTGCAACCGGTAAACTCCCGTGTTCACAGATCGAGTCGATCAGCAGAGGATTCAAGTCATGACGGTGGTCAGCGTTGAACATGCGCTTGCCGGGAAGATCCCGGAAGGCGGCGAAGTCACGGTACGCGGATGGGTGCGCACGGTGCGCGGTTCAGCGAATCTGGCCTTCGTGAATGTGAGCGACGGCTCCTGCTTCGCGCCGATCCAGGTCGTGGCCGGCGACAGCCTGGCCAACTTCGACGAGATCAAGCGCCTGACCAGCGGCTGCTCGGTCATCGCCACCGGCACCCTGGTGAAGTCGCAGGGCAAGGGCCAGTCGTTCGAGATCCAGGCCAGCACGCTGGAAGTGGTCGGCTGGGTCGAAGACCCGCTCACCTACCCGATCCAGCCCAAGCCGATGTCGCCGGAGTTCCTGCGCGAAGTGGCGCACCTGCGCCCGCGCACCAACCTGTTCGGCGCGGTCACCCGCATCCGCAACTGCCTGGCCCAGGCCGTGCACCGTTTCTTCCACGAAAACGGCTTCAACTGGATCAGCACCCCGATCATCACCACCTCCGACGCCGAAGGCGCCGGCCAGATGTTCCGCGTGTCCACCCTGGACATGGTGAACCTGCCGCGCGATGAGAAGGGCGCGATCGATTTCAGCCGCGACTTCTTCGGCAAGGAAACCTTCCTGACCGTGTCCGGCCAGCTGAACGTCGAGGCCTACTGCCTGGCGCTGAGCAAGGTCTACACCTTCGGCCCGACCTTCCGCGCCGAGAACAGCCACACCACCCGCCACCTGGCGGAGTTCTGGATGATCGAGCCGGAAATCGCCTTCGCCGACCTGGCCGAAGACGCACGCCTGGCCGAAGAGTTCCTGAAGTACCTGTTCCGTGCGGTGCTGAACGAGCGCAGCGACGACCTGGCCTTCATCGCCGAGCGCGTGGACAAGAACGCGATCACCAAGCTGGAAGACTTCATCAACGCACCGTTCGAGCGCATCGACTACACCGATGCGGTCAGCCTGCTGCAGAAGTCCGGCAAGAAGTTCGACTTCCCGGTCGAATGGGGCCTGGACCTGCAGACCGAGCACGAGCGCTGGCTGACCGAAGAACACGTCGGCCGCCCGGTGGTGGTGACCAACTATCCGGAGCACATCAAGGCCTTCTACATGCGCCTGAACGACGACGGCAAGACCGTTGCCGCGATGGACGTGCTGGCCCCGGGCATCGGCGAGATCATCGGCGGCAGCCAGCGCGAAGAGCGCCTGGAAGTGCTGGACGCGCGCATGGCCCAGTTCGGCCTGGATCGTGAGCACTACAGCTGGTATCGCGATTTCCGCCGCTATGGTTCGGTGCCGCACGCCGGCTTCGGCCTGGGCTTCGAACGCCTGGTGGTGTACGTCTGCGGGCTGTCCAACATCCGCGATGCGATCCCCTACCCGCGCGCCCCGGGCAGCGCGGACTTCTAAGCCCCACACGACCACGGAGGTACCGCTCCCATGACCCTGTTCTTCGCCCTCTGTTTCGTCGGCGTTGCAGTGGCCGGGTTCAGTGCCTTCGTGATCTTCTGGCCGCTGACCCTGGTGCACGTACGCGATCGCCATCCGGCGCTCGCCGAGCGCTTCGGCAGCGGTGCCTTCCTCAAGCCCGATGCCCTGGCCTGGCTGCTGCGCCGTGACTATCGCCAGCAGCCGGACCGCTCGCTGTCCGGGCTGGCGACGCCGGCCTGGGTATCGCTGCTGACCCTGCTGGCCGGACTGGGCATGGCCGCCCTGCTCTGGCTGGCCTCGCTCTGGTAACACATCCATGAATGACATCACCGCCTCGCGCGACAGCTGGTGGCTGGCCAGCCTCGGCAACACCCTGATCTGGGCGCGCCTGCGCGTGCGCCCGGCCGGCACCGCCGAAGTGCTCGACAGCGATGGCAACACGCTGAGCTATGACAGCGAAGACACCGCGCGTTCGCAGCTGTTCGACGCCGAATTCGTCGAGTACGACGGCCTGGACGAGGAAGACGCGCTGGTGCGCGGCTTCAGCCTGCGCGAAGTGCAGCCGCCGCAGGCCGACAGCGACGAGGGCCTGCGCGGCCGCATGATCCAGTCGCTGGGCGGGCGCGCCTGACCCCTGCATGTTCACCCCGCGCGCCTTCGCCGAGACCGATCTGCTCTGGCTGGACCGCCTGCTGGCGCGCGACCCGTTCGTTACCGTGCTTACGCCCGGCAGCGATGGCCTGCCGGAGCTGACCCGGATGCCGGTGCTGTACCGGCGTGACGGCGACCAGATCGAACTGCGCGGCCACTGGGCGCGCGCCAACCCGCAGTCGCGCCACCGCGGCGCGGCCAAGGTACTGATCGATGGTCCGCATGGCTACGTCTCGGCCAGCTGGTATCCGGACAAGGAGCCCGCTGCGCGGGTACCCACCTGGAACTACGCCGCCGCCGAACTGCGCGGCCAGCTGCAGACGTTCGACGATGCCGAAGCGCTGGCCGAACTGGTCGGCGCGATCAGCGATCGCTTCGAAGCCAGTGTCGGACAGGCTTGGCATTTCGATCCCACGCGTGCCGAGCATGGCCCGGAGCTGCGCGCCATCGTCGGCTTCCGTTTCCAGGTCGAACAGGTGCAGCTGAAGCTCAAGCTGAGCCAGAACCATCCCGATGCGAACCAGCGCGCGGTGATCGCCGAACTGGAACAGTTGGGCACCCCCGCTTCCACCGAGTTGGCGCAGTGGATGCGCTGGCACCGCGAACAGGCTGCCCGCAGCGACTGAACGCCCCAGATTCCCGCGACGACGCAGCCGGACGGCTGCGGCGAGCCCCCACCCGACGCCAGGGACCCATACATGAAAGACATCCACAAACTGCTGCAGAACAACCGCGACTGGGCCGACCGGATCGAGAAGGAAGACCCCGAGTTCTTCCACCAGCTCGCCAAGCAGCAGCACCCCGAATACCTGTGGATCGGCTGTTCCGATTCGCGCGTGCCGGCCAACCAGATCATCGGCATGGCCCCGGGTGAAGTGTTCGTGCACCGCAACGTCGCCAACGTGGTCGCCCACACCGACCTGAACTGCCTGAGCGTGGTGCAGTACGCGGTGGACCAGCTGAAGGTGAAGCACATCCTGATCGTCGGCCACTACGGCTGCGGCGGCGTGCATGCCTGCCTGCACAACACCCGCGTCGGCCTGGCCGACAACTGGCTGCGCCACGTTGGCGACGTGATGCAGAAGCACACCGGCATCCTTGATGCGATCGAGACCGACGAGCTCAAGCACGCACGCCTGTGCGAACTGAACGTGATCGAGCAGGTGGCCAACCTGTGCCGCTCGACCATCGTGCAGGACGCCTGGGCCCGCGGCCAGAAGCTGATGGTGCACGGCTGGGTCTACAGCCTGAAGGACGGACGCGTGCGCGAGATGGGCATCGACGTCGGTTCGCAGGAAGAGCTGCAGCCCGCCTATGAAAAGGCCCTGTCCTACGTCCCGCGCAAGGGCAAGCGCGACTGATCCCTTACGGATGACCACCATGCTCGCTTCGCCGATCAACCTGCACGCCTGGATCGAAGAGAACCGCCACCTGCTGAAGCCGCCGGTGGGCAACAAGATGATCGACAACGGCGACTTCATCGTGATGGTGGTGGGCGGGCCGAACTCGCGTACCGACTTCCACTACGACGAAGGCCCGGAGTGGTTCTACCAGCTCGAAGGCGAGATGGTGCTGAAGGTGCAGGAAGACGGCGCGGTGCGCGACATTCCGATCCGCGCCGGCGAGATCTTCCTGCTGCCGGCAAAGGTGCCGCACTCGCCGCGGCGCCCGCCCGGTGGTATCGGTCTGGTGGTCGAGCGCAAGCGCCTGCCGCACGAGATGGACGGCGTGATCTGGCACTGCGAGCGCTGCAACCACAAGCTGCACGAAGAGTATTTCCCGCTGCAGAACATCGAGACCGACCTGCCCAAGGTGTTTGCGCGCTATCACGCCAGCCTGGAACTGCGTACCTGCAGCGAGTGCGGGCACGTGGACCCGCTGCCGGCGCCAGCGGCGGGCTGAGCCATCGAACGGTAGTTCCCCACCTCGGTGGGCGCATGCTCGCCCCCGCTCTGGTAGTTGCCCACCTTGGTGGGCGCTTGCTTGTACGTGCGCCAACCAAGGTTGGCGTCTACCGGGTCATGCGGCGCTGGCGTTGGGTTGGCAGCTACCGGGCCATGCCCCAGGCGCTACACTGGCGGTCCCGTTGCAGCCTGTTGCCCGACCATGTCCGACCTGCTCAGCCGCACCCACGCCATTGCCCTGGACGCCGCCGATCCGCTGCGCCCGCTGCGCAATGAATTCCTGATTCCGCGCCATGGCGGCGGCGAGCAGACCTACTTCGTCGGCAACTCGCTGGGCCTGCAGCCGCGTGGCGCGCAGGCGGCCGTGCAGGAAGTGATGAAGCAGTGGGGCGAGCTGGCGGTGGAAGGCCACTTCACCGGCCCGACACAGTGGCTGTCCTACCACCGCCTGGTGAGCGCGCAGCTGGCCCGCGTGGTCGGTGCGCTGCCCAGCGAGGTAGTTGCAATGAACACGCTGAGCGTGAACCTGCACCTGATGATGGTCAGCTTCTACCGGCCCACGGCCGAGCGCCCGGTGATCCTGATGGAAGCCGGCGCATTCCCGACCGATCGCCACGCGGTGGAAGCACAGATCCGCTTCCATGGCTTCGACCCGGCCGAGTGCCTGGTGGAAGTGCAGCCGGACGAGGCCAACGGCACGATTTCACTGACCGCGATCGAGCATGCCATCGCCGAGCACGGTTCACGCCTGGCGCTGGTGCTGTGGCCTGGCGTGCAGTACCGCACCGGCCAGGCCTTCGACCTCGATGCGATCACCCGCGCCGCACGTCTGCAGGGCGCGCGTATCGGCTTCGACCTGGCACACTCGGTCGGCAACCTGCCGCTGCGCCTGCATGACGTGGCCCCTGATTTCGCCGTGTGGTGCCACTACAAGTACCTCAACAGCGGCCCGGGCGCGGTGGCCGGCGCGTTCGTGCATGAGCGCCATCACCGCGACACCAGCCTGCCGCGCTTTGCCGGCTGGTGGGGCCATGAGGAATCCACCCGCTTCCAGATGGCGCCGCAGTTCACCCCGGCCATCGGTGCCGAAGGCTGGCAGCTGAGCAATCCGCCAATCCTCGGCCTGGCGCCGCTGCGCGCCTCGCTGGACCTGTTCGAGCGCGCCGGCATGGAGGCGCTGCGCAGCAAGTCGCTGGCACTGACCGGCATGCTCGAAGCACTGGTCCGCGCACGCCTGTCCGGCGTGCTCGACATCATCACCCCGGCCGAGCCGCAGCGCCGTGGCTGCCAGTTGTCGCTGCGCGTGATCGGTGGCCGCGAGCGCGGCCGTGCGCTGTTCGAGCATCTGCGCGGCATCGGCGTGCTCGGCGACTGGCGCGAACCCGACGTGATCCGCATCTCGCCCACGCCGCTCTACAACCGCTACCTGGACGTGCACCACTTCGTCGAGGAAGTGGAAGCCTGGGCCGGCCTCTAAGCCGGCCCCTCCCCTACTGCTGGACAGTTCGTTGATCGCACACGCTTCCCGCTCGTTGAGCATTATCGGTGCCGGCCTTGCCGGGTCCCTGCTGGCCATCCTGCTGTCACGCCAGGGCTGGCGCATCACCTTGTACGAACGCCGCGGCGATCCACGCGTGGCCGACTACGAGAGCGGCCGCTCGATCAACCTGGCGTTGGCCGAGCGTGGGCGCAACGCACTGCGTCAGGCGGGCGTGGAAGACGAGGTGATGGCGCGCGCGGTGATGATGCGCGGGCGCATGGTGCACCCGCGCGAGGGCGAACCGCAGCTGCAGCGCTATGGCCGCGACGACAGCGAAGTGATCTGGTCGATCCACCGCAGCGACCTGAACACCACGCTGCTGGAGCTGGCCGAACAGGCCGGCGCCACCGTGCACTTCCATCGCCGCCTGCACACCGTCGATTTCGATGCGGGTTACGCACGCTTCATCGATGACCGTGACGACAGCCCGCACGACATCCGTTTCGACACCCTGATCGGTGCCGACGGTGCCGGTTCGGCACTGCGTGCGGCGATGAACCGGCGCGCGCCGCTGGGTGAGGACATCGCCTTCCTCGACCACTCCTACAAGGAGCTGGAGATCCCGCCGGCTGCCGATGGCAGCTTCCGCATTGAGCGCAATGCACTGCACATCTGGCCGCGCGGCCACTACATGTGCATCGCCCTGCCCAACCACGAAGGCACCTTCACCGTCACCCTGTTCCTGCCCAACCAGGGCGATCCCAGCTTCGCCACGGTCAACACCGGCGCGCAGGCCGAGGCGCTGTTCGCGCGCGAGTTCGTCGACACCCTGCCGTTGATCCCGAACCTGCGCGCGGACTGGGAGCAGCATCCGCCGGGCCTGCTTGGCACGCTCACTCTGGAACGCTGGCACCAGCAGGGCCGCGCCGTGCTGATCGGCGACGCCGCGCATGCGATGGTGCCGTTCCATGGCCAGGGTATGAACTGCGCGTTCGAAGACTGCGTTGCGCTGGCCCGTCACCTGATGGAGGCCGATGATCTGGAAGGTGCGTTCGCCGCGTTCGAAGCCGAGCGCAAGCCAAATGCGCGCGCAATCCAGCAGATGGCGCTGGAGAACTACCTGGAGATGCGCGACCGCGTGGCCGATCCCGCCTTCCTGCTGCAGCGCGAGCTGGAACAGGAACTGCAGCGGCGCTGGCCGACCCGCTTCGTACCGCACTACACGATGGTCACTTTCCTGCACACGCCGTACGCCGAGGCGCTGCGCCGCACCGAACTGCAGCGCGACATGCTGGTGGCCGCCACCGCCGGTCACGATTCACTGGACAACATCGACTGGACCGCACTGGAAGCACAGATCCACGCGCAGCTGCCGGTCCTGGAGGGGGCGCACTGATGGCTGACAGCTTCCTGTTCTACGACCTGGAAACCTTCGGCCAGGACCCGCGGCGCACGCGCATCTCGCAGTACGCCGCGATCCGTACCGACGCCGATCTCAACGAAATCGACACGCCGGTCAGTTTCTTCGTGCGCCCGGCCGATGACCTGCTGCCCTCGCCGATGGCCACGCTGGTCACCGGCATCACCCCGCAGCAGGCACTGGCCGAGGGCATCAGCGAGGCCGAGGCCTTCGATCGCATCAACGAGCAGCTGTCGCGCCCCGGCACCTGTGCGCTGGGCTACAACACGCTGCGCTTCGACGATGAGTTCGTCCGCTACGGCCTGTTCCGCAACTTCCACGACCCGTACGAACGCGAGTGGCGCAACGGCAATTCGCGCTGGGACCTGCTGGACATGCTGCGGCTGATGCGCGCGATGCGCCCGGACGGCATCCAGTGGCCGCTGCGCGAGGATGGCGCCACCTCGTTCAAGCTCGAGCACCTGGCCGAGGCCAACAACGTGCGCGAAGGCGATGCGCACGAAGCGCTGTCCGACGTACGCGCCACCATCGGCATGGCACGCCTGTTCAAGCAGTCGCAGCCACGGCTGTGGGAGTACGCGCTGAAGCTGCGCGACAAACGCTTCGTCGGCAGCCTGCTGGACGTGGCCGCGATGAAGCCGGTACTGCACATTTCCATGCGCTACCCGGCCAGTCGCCTGTGCGCGGCCCCGGTGCTGCCGCTGGCCGCGCACCCGACCAT
This sequence comes from Stenotrophomonas sp. 28608_Sma, assembly GCF_056486185.1. NCBI lineage: Bacteria > Pseudomonadati > Pseudomonadota > Gammaproteobacteria > Lysobacterales > Lysobacteraceae > Stenotrophomonas > Stenotrophomonas sp. 28608_Sma. The sequence goes on from NZ_CM151308.1 coordinate 3,222,461, forward strand.
CAACAACCGGGTGATCGTGTTCGACCTGGAAGGCGAGATCGACGATCTGCTGGAACTGCCGGCCGAGGTGATCGCACAGCGCCTGTACATGCGCGCCAGCGAGCTGCCCGAAGGCGTGGCGCGGGTGCCGCTGAAGGAAGTGCACCTGAACAAGGTGCCCGCGCTGATCGCCTGGAACCACCTGCGCGCCGATGACCACGCGCGCCTCGGCCTGGACGTGGCCGCGATCGAGGCCAAGGTGGAACGCCTGCGCGCGTTCGCCCCGCAGCTGGCCGAGAAGGCCCGGCAGGTCTACAACCAGCCCCGCACCGCCACCGTGGCCGATGTCGATGCCTCGCTCTACGACGGCTTCCTCGGCAATGGCGACAAGCCGCTGCTTGCGCTGGCACGCACCACCGCGCCAGAGCAGCTGGCCGCGCTGGAAGGCCGCTTCCGCGACCCGCGCCTGCCGGAGCTGCTGTTCCGTTACCGCGCGCGCAATCATCCCGACAGCCTCGCACCGGCTGAACGCCAGCGCTGGCAGGATTACCGCCGCCAGCGCCTGCTCGGAGACGGCGGGCTGGGCGAACTCAACCTGCCCCAGTACCAGCAGCAGCTCGATGCACTGGCCGCCGAAGCGCCCGACGACACGCGGCGCCAGGCCCTGCTGCAATCGCTGCGCGACTGGGGCCAGCACCTGCAGGAGACCTTGTGAGTACCTATTTCTCGGACGCCAGCTTCAAGTTCCTGCGCAGCCTGGCGCGGCATAACGACAAGGCATGGTTCAACGACCACCGCCAGCAGTATGAAGACCACGTGCGGCAGCCATTCCTGCGCCTGCTGGGTGACCTGCAGCCGGCGCTGGCCGAGGTCAGCGACCACTTCCGCGCCGATACCCGTGGCGTCGGCGGCTCGCTGTTCCGCATCCATCGCGACGCCCGCTTCTCCAACGACAAATCCCCGTACAAGACCTGGCAGGGTGCACGCCTGTTCCATGAGCGCCGCCGCGAGGTGGCCGCGCCCTCGTTCTACGTGCACCTGCAGCCGGGCGAGAGCTTCGTCGGTGCCGGCCTGTGGCATCCGGAACCGGAGACCCAGCGCCGCGTGCGCCACTTCATCCTCGACAACCCGGGCAGCTGGAAGGCCGCAGCGCATGCACCGGCCCTGCGCAAACGCTTCGACTTCGAGGAGAGCGAGAAGCTGGTGCGTCCGCCGCGCGGCTTCCCGGCCGACTTCGAATTCATCGACGACCTCAAGCACCGCAACTGGGTGATGTGGCGCTCGCTGGACGACGCCACCATGACCGGCCCGCGCCTGCTGTCCACGCTGGGCAAGGACCTGGCCGCGCTCGGCCCGTTCGTCGACTACCTGTGCGCGGCGCTGGACCTGGAATTCTGATGCCGTTGGCACAGCAACGCCGCACGCTGGGCCGCACCGGCCTGGCGGTTTCGCCGGTGGGCCTGGGCTGCTCCGGCTTCTGGGGGCATCGCCGCTTCCCGGAACAGTCGGCCGCGCACGTGGTCGAGCATGCACTGGCACAGGGCGTGAACCTGTTGGACACCGGCCACAACTATTCCGGTTTCCACGCCGAGCCGCGGCTGGGCCGCATCCTGCGCCCGTTGCTGAAGCGATACCCGCGCGAGTCGCTGGTGATTTCCAGCAAGGGCGGCACACTGACCGGCCAGGCCGGCGTCAGCGGCGCCGAGCAACGCAATTTCTCGCCGGCAGCCATCACTGCCAGCTGCGAGGCCTCGCTGCGCAACCTCGGCCTGGATTACCTGGATATCTACCAGCTGCACGGTGCCAGCCAGCACGACATCAACGATGACCTGCTGGCCGCGCTGCAACGCCTGCGCGAACGCGGGCTGATCCGGCACACCGGCATCAATACGCACACGGCATCGACTCTGCGCTGGATGATCGACCATCCCACGCTGTTCGACGTGGTGCTTCTGGACTACAACGCCCTGCAGCAGGACCGTGAACCCCTCATCGACCAGTTGCACGCAGTGGGCATCGGCGTACTGGCCGGCACAGTGCTGGCGCAGGGCCATCTGCTGCCACCACGCCCGCGCCTGCCACGACCGGCGGATGCCTGGTACCTGGCCAGGGCTTGGCTAAAACCGAGCAGCCGCACACTGATGCACAGCGCACGCAACATGCGGAAGACGCTGGCCGCCATCCGCAGCCAGCGCCCCGCCCAGACCGCCTTTGCCTACGCCCTGGGCCATCCCGGCGTGGCCAGTGGCATCCTGGGTACCACCCGCACCGCCAGCCTGGAAGAAGTACTGGCAACGCGGCTTGAGGCACTGACCGCAGCCGAACGCCAGCAGCTGGTGGACGCCTTCGGTGATGGCCGCGGATCTCCCAGTCATTGAGTCTTCACCCCATGCTGCTGCGGTTGCGGCAGTCTGGGCGGCATGAAGAAACTCACCGCACTCGTTGGGCTGTTGGTCCTGGCCTTGGCCGCATGGTGGTTCGGCGGCCCGTACATGACCGTCAATGGCCTGTCCAAGGCCATCGAGCAACGCGACACCGCGCGCCTGGAGCGTTACGTCGATTTCCCGCGCGTGCGCAGCAGCCTGCGCGCGCAGCTCAATGACTATCTGGTGCGCCAAGCCGGCCCGGATGTGGCGGCCAGCCCGTTCGGTGCCCTGCTGTACGGGCTGGGCGACCAGCTTGGTGGTGCCGCGGTGGACACCATGGTGACCCCGACCGGGATCGGCGCGATGCTGCAGGGTCACGTGCTGTGGAAGCGCGGCCGCAATGAACTGCAGGGCGGCGATGCCTTCGGCGCGACCGAACCCGCGCGGCCGCTGAAGCATGCCGAACATCATTTCGAAGCGCTGGACCGCTTCGTGATCGATGTCGATCGCGGTCCCGGCCAGCCGCCGATGAAGGTGGTGCTGGAACCGCAGGGCCTGCGCTGGAAGGTGGTGGACCTGCAGCTGGGGATGTCCGGCAGCCCTTGACGGGACCCGTGGCCTGACGGCAATGCCAACCAAGGTTGGCGACTACCGGGGCATGGCGCTCTGGTAGATGCCCACCTTGGTGGGCATGGATCCAGGACGGCGCCAACCAAGGTTGGCAATTACCAGACCCTATCCTTCGTTGGCAACGCCATGCGGCACGTGGCCGGCGGCCACATGCTCTCGGGCACTGTCGATGTTGTGCTGCGAATCATCGAAGAAGATGTCGGCGCCAAACGCCTGCAGGAACGGCCCCTTGTGGCGGCCGCCGAGGAACAGCGCCTCGTCCAGGCGCACGCCCCACTCGCGCAGGGTACGGATCACCCGCTCATGCGCCGGTGCCGATCGCGCGGTGACCAGTGCGGTCCGGATCGGCGCACTCTCGCCGGCCGGGAACACTTCCTGCAATGTATGCAGGGCCGACAGGAAACCCCGGAACGGACCGCCGCTGAGCGGCTCGCGGGCGCGTTCGCGCTCGTGGCGGCCAAAGGCTTCCACGCCCTGCTCGCGCGAAATGCGCTCGCTCTCGTCACCGAAGATCACGGCGTCACCGTCGAAGGCGATGCGCAGCTGGCCGGCCGGGCGACCGGTATCGATCTGGTCGGCCGCCGCAGCGGCGGTCTCGCCAGGCGGCTTGGGCAGGATGGTCGCCGCCGCAATGCCATGGCGCAGCGCGCTGCGCACCGATTCCGGGTTGGCCGACAGGAACAGGTCGGTACCGAACGGCTTCACGTACGGCCAGGTCGGCTCGCCGGCGGTGAACGTCGCGCGGATGATGCCCAGGCCGTAATGCTGGATCGAATTGAAGATGCGCAGGCCGGTATCGGCCGAATTGCGCGACAGCAGGATCACCTCGACCCGCGGATTCTCCGGGCTGGCGCCCTGGTTCAGCGCCAGCAACTTGCGCACCACCGGGAAGGCCACGCCGGGCCCGAGGATGTCGTCCTCGTGCTGGCGCTGGAATTCGGCATAGGCCGCCACGCCATCGCTCTCGAACAGCGCATGGCTTTCCTCGAGGTCGAACAGGGCGCGCGAGGTCACCGCGACGGTCAGCAAACGGGGGGAGTTGTCGCCCATCGGTGGGGGTCCTTCAAGCGGTCGGCGGGGCCGGCCGCCTATTGTCGTCAAAAAACGAACTGTTCGCTCAGGATCCGGTCTTCCAGGTTGTGCTCCGGGTCGAACAGCAGGGTCACGCGGCGGTCCTTCGACTCGCGGATGGTCACCTCGACCACGTCGCGGGTCTCATGCGAATCCGCTGTGACGCTGACCGGGCGCTTGTACGGATCGAGCACGCGGAAACGCACTTCGGTGTCGGCCTTGAGAATCGCCCCGCGCCAGCGTCGCGGCCGGTACGGGGCCAACGGCGTCAGCGCGATGGTATGCGAGCCCAGCGGCAGCACAGGACCGTGTGCGGAATAGTTGTAGGCGGTGCTGCCGGCCGGGGTGGCCACCAGCACGCCGTCACCGATCAGTTCGGCCACGCGTTCCTGACCGTTGAGGTCGATGCCGATATGCGCGGCCTGCCGGGTCTGGCGCAGCAGCGACACATCGTTGTAGGCCAGCGAACCGGTACTGGTGCCCGACTCGGTCAACGCCACCATTTCCAGCGGGCGCAGGTTGGCCGGTTCGGCACGGGCAATGCGCGCCTGCACGTCGTCGTCGCCACGGTACTGGTTCATCAGGAAGCCGACGGTGCCCAGCTTCATGCCGAACACCGGCTTGCCCAGGTGCCCGTGCCGGTGCAGGGTCTGCAGCATGAAACCGTCGCCGCCCAGCGGGCACAGCACGTCCGCCTGCTCCGGCGCGTGATCGCCATAGCGCGAGACCATCGCGGCGCGGGCCATCTGCGCGGGCTCGGTGGTGCTGGCCAGGAAAGCGATGCGGGGGGTGTCGCTCATCGGTGGATCCGGGTGGGTGTGCCAGCAAGAGCATACCCGGTAGTGCCGGCCGCTGGCCGGCAACCGCCTATCTGCGGGGAGGTCCATGGGGTTGCCGGCCAGCGGCCGGCACTACCCGTCCCAGGCATGCGCCGCAAAACAGAACGGCCCCGCTTTCGCGGGGCCGTTCTGTTCTACACGTGTCGGGCGTGGCCCGGCGTTACATCACTTACGCACCATGCGCGGCCAGCTGGCCCAGGCGCTGCACCGCGACCGAGACGGTCGGGTAGTCCAGGGTCTTCTGCTCGGCCAGTTCGGCCAGCATCGCCAGGGTGAAGCGCAGGCTGTTGTCGTCGCGCCCCATCCAGGCCGCCACCTTCGCTTCAGCACTGCTGCCCTTGGTGCCCAGCACCTGGCCCGCCAGGTTGCGGTGGTTGGCGGCCAGCTCGTCACGCAGCACGCCACGTGCCACGGCGTGCCAACGGCCATTGACCTCCAGCGCGTCGACCTGCTCGAACAGCCACGGCAGCTGCAGGGCGTCGCCCAGGCGGAAGTGGACCTTGGACACGTCCACCGGCTTCAGCTTGCGGGTGCGGGCCAGTTCGATGATGTCGAACGCCGGCTCCAGGAAGTGCAGTTCGGCCAGCTGCTGCGCCAGCGCGGACGGCAGGCCCTTTTCCTTCCACTCGGCCACCAGGGCTTCGTAGGTCGGACGCTGCGAATCCGGCAGCACACCCGAAGCAACGCGGATGTCGTTGAACGGACCCTGGTAGCGGTTGACCGCTTCGGTGATGCCCGGCATCGCGCCGGGGCGCGACAGCAGCCAGCGCACGAACGAGCGCTGCAGCTTCCAGATCACTTCCAGTGCATCGATCTGCACCGACTCCGGCACCTTGCCGTCGAGGGCATCGATCTGCGCCCACAGCGCGCGCGCATCCAGCGTTTCACGGCTGATGGTGTAGGCCTTGGCGACCTCGGCGATGGAACGGCCGGTGTCTTCCTGCATGCGCATCAGGAAGGTGGCGCCCATGCGGTTGATGGTCTGGTTGGTCACGGCCGTGGCGATGATTTCGCGCTTCAGGCGGTGACGCTCCATTGCGTCGGCGTACTTCTTCTGCAGCGGGGTCGGGAAGTAGCGCTGCAGCTCCTTGGACAGGTACGGATCTTCCGGAATGTCCGAATCCAGCAGCTGGGCGAACGCCACCAGCTTGGAGTAGGACAGCAGCACCGACAGCTCCGGACGGGTCAGGCCCTGGCCGCGTGCCTTGCGCTGCGACAGCTCGGCATCGGACGGCAGGAACTCGATCTGGCGATCAAGCAGGCCCTGCTGCTCCAGGGTACGGATGAAGTGCTGCTTGGAACCCAGCCGCTTGACCGCCATCCGCTCCATCAGGCTCAGCGCCTGGTTCTGGCGGTAGTTGTCGTTGAGCACCAGCTCGGCGACTTCATCGGTCATCGAAGCCAGCAGCTTGTTGCGCTGCTCGACGGTCAGCTTCTTGGCCCGCACCACATCGTTGAGCAGGATCTTGATGTTGACTTCGTGGTCGGAGGTGTCGACACCGGCCGAGTTGTCGATGAAGTCGGTGTTGAGCAGCACGCCTGCCTGGGCAGCTTCGATGCGGCCCAGCTGGGTCATGCCCAGGTTGCCGCCCTCGCCCACCACCTTGCAGCGCAGCTCGCCACCGTTCACGCGCAGCGCGTTGTTGGCGCGGTCGCCGACATCGCTGTGCTGCTCGCTGGCAGCCTTCACGTAGGTACCGATGCCGCCGTTCCACAGCAGGTCGACCGGTGCCTTCAGGATCGCGCTCATCAGGTCGTTCGGCGACAGCGCCTTGACGTTCTCGTCCAGGCCCAGCACTTCACGCACCTGCGGGGTGATCTCGATCGACTTCAGGCTGCGCGGGTACACGCCGCCACCCTTGCTGATCAGCTTGGCATCGTAGTCCGCCCAGCTCGAACGCGGCACGGTGAACAGGCGCTCACGTTCGACGAACGTGGTAGCTGCATCCGGGTTCGGGTCCAGGAAGATGTGGCGGTGATCGAACGCGGCGACCAGGCGGATGTGGCGCGACAGCAGCATGCCGTTGCCGAACACGTCGCCGGACATGTCGCCGACGCCGACCGCGGTGAAGTCCTGGCTCTGGCTGTCACGGCCCAGCGCACGGAAGTGGCGCTTGACCGACTCCCACGCACCGCGTGCGGTGATGCCCATGCCCTTGTGGTCGTAACCCACCGAACCACCAGAGGCGAACGCATCGCCCATCCAGAAGCCGTGCGCGATGGCCAGGCCGTTGGCAATGTCGGAGAAGGTCGCGGTGCCCTTGTCGGCAGCCACCACCAGGTACGGATCGTCCATGTCGTGGCGCACGACATCCACCGGCGGCACGATCTTGTTGTTGACGATGTTGTCGGTGATGTCCAGCAGGCCCTGGATGAACAGCTTGTAGCAGGCCACGCCGTTGGCGAAGATCGCGTCGCGGTCGCCGTTCACCGGCGGGGTCTTGGCGAAGAAGCCGCCCTTCGCGCCGACCGGCACGATGACGGTGTTCTTGACCATCTGCGCCTTGACCAGGCCCAGCACTTCGGTACGGAAGTCTTCGCGACGGTCCGACCAGCGCAGGCCACCACGGGCGACCGCGCCGAAGCGCAGGTGGGTACCTTCCACGCGCGGGCCGTAGACGAAGATCTCGCGGTACGGGCGCGGCTTCGGCAGGTCCGGCACCAGTGCCGAATCGAACTTGAAGCTGATGACATGGCCGTGCTGGCCGTTGGCATCGGTCTGGTAGTAGCTGGTGCGCAGGGTCGCGTCGATCACGCCCATGAACGAGCGCAGGATGCGGTCCTCGTCCAGGCTGGACACACGGTCCATCAGCTTCAGCAGCGCATCGCGCGCAGCCTGCATCTGCGCGTCGCGGTCACCCTTGCGGGCGTCGACCACGGTCTTGAGCACCTTCAGGGTGGCGTCGTCGCCAGCAGTCAGCACATCGAAGTGGGCCTTCAGCTGGGCCTGGCCGGCGGCGATGTCGTCCTTGCTCTCGTGGCCGGTTGCCGGATCGAAGCGCGCTTCGAACAGCTCGACCAGCAGTCGGGCCAGCAGCGGGTAGCGCGCGAAGGTGCCTTCCACGTAGGCCTGCGAGAACGGCACGCCGGTCTGCAGCAGGTACTTGCAGTAGCCACGCAGCATGGCGACCTGGCGCCAGTGCAGGCCGGCAGCCAGCACCAGGCGGTTGAAGCCGTCGTTCTCGGCATCGCCGTGCCAGACGCGGGCAAAGGTCTCGCCGAAGGCTTCATCGACGCTGGCGGCATCGATCGCGCCGGCGGTCGACTCGACCTCGAAGTCCTGCACATACACCGGCGCGTTGTCGACCGACAGGCGGTACGGACGCTCGGCGATCACGCGCAGGCCCATGTTTTCCATCATCGGCAGCGCGTCCGACAGCGGGATGTCATCCAGCTGGCGATACAGCTTCAGGCGCAGGCCATCACCAGATTCACGCGGCACCGCCTGCAGGCTCAGGCGCAGGTCGTCCGGGCCGGTCAGGGCATCGAGCTGGCTGACATCGTTGGCGGCAACGGCGGTGCTGTTGTCTTCGATGTAGCCGGCCGGCAGTGCCCTGCCGATGCGGGCAGCGATGCGCAGGCCTTCGGTTTCGCCATGGCGGGTCACCAGCGCTTCGCGCAGGTCGTCCTGCCAGTTGCGCAGCACCTGGGCCAGCTTCTGCTCCAGTTCGGCGGTATCGACGTCCAGCATTTCGCCCGGCTTCGGGCGCACGATCAGGTGCACCTGGGCCAGCGGCGATTCGCCCAGCACCACCGAGCTGTCCACGTATTCGCCGTGCAGCGCGTCCTTCAGCATCGCTTCGATGCGCAGGCGCACGTCGGTGTTGAAGCGCTCACGCGGCAGGTAGACCAGCGCGGAGATGAAACGGCTGTACTTGTCGCGGCGCAGGAACAGGCGGCTGCGCACGCGCTCCTGCAGGCCCAGCACGCCCATGGCAGTGCGGAACAGTTCGTCCTCGCTGGACTGGAACAGTTCTTCGCGCGGCAGGGTTTCCAGGATGTGGCGCAGGGCCTTGCCGCTGTGGCTGGCCGAGGCCAGGCCCGACTGCTTCATCACGTGCTCGTGGCGCTGGCGCACCAGCGGGATTTCCCACGGGCGACGGTTGTAGGCGCTGGATGTGAACAGGCCGAGGAAGCGCTGCTCGCCGATGATCTTGCCCTTGGCGTCGAATTCCAGCACGCCGATGTAGTCCATGTAGCCGGCGCGGTGCACGCGCGAACGGGCATTGGTCTTGGTCAGGATCAGCGCGTCCTTCAGCCCGGACGTGGTGTTCAGGCCCTGCGCGGCCAGGGTCTTGACCGGACGGGCGGCGGACTTGTCCTTGCCGCGCATCAGGCCCAGGCCGGTATCGTTCAGCGGCGCCAGCACCTCTTCCTTGCCCTGCTTCTCGACGCGGTACTCGCGGTAGCCGAAGAAGGTGAAGTGGTTGTCGGCGGCCCAGCGCAGGAATTCCTGTGCTTCCTTGCGCGACGCGTCGTCGACCGGCAGCTGGCGGCTGCCCAGGTCGTCGGCCAGCGCCAGCGCCTTGTCCTTCATCGGCTGCCAGTCGCGCACGATCGCACGCACTTCGTCCAGCGCCTTGCTGATGGCCTGCTCGATGGCCGCCATGGCTTCGGCCGGCTGGCGGTCGATCTCCAGCAGCATCACCGACTCGGCATCACCCTCGCCGACCTTGACCAGCTTGCCGGCCTTGTCGCGGGTGAAGCGCAGCACCGGGTGGCCCAGCACGTGGACGCCCACGCCCTGTTCGGCCAGCGACATGGTGACGGTGTCGACCAGGAACGGCATGTCGTCGTTGACGATCTGCAGCACGGTGTGCGGCGATTCCCAACCGTTGGCCTTCGCGGTCGGATTGAACACGCGGACGTTGGCCTTGCCGGCCTTGCGGGCACGGGCGAATTCCAGCGTCTCAGCCGCGAGAGCGGCCCACTCTTCAGCGCTGTGGTGCGGGAACTCGTCCGACTCCATGCGCTTGTAGAAGTCAGTGGCGAAGGCCACCGCTTCGGCCTGTGCGGCCGCGGGGTAACGCTTGCGCAATGCCGTGTACACCGGCTCCAGGGAGAAACCAGCGGTCACTGCGACCTCCGACTCTGCTGGTTTGGTCTTGTTTTTCACGGTCTTGGCTGCGGTTTTTTGCGGTTTCATGGCAGAGCGATGCGCTTGCTCAGTTGGGAAAATGAAATTGTAGCCCTACCGCACGAAAAGGCCTTGCTGCAGGACGGAATAACCAGATTCGGGTTTGCTGCGGTTTAGACGCCTATTCAGTTCGCACCGGTATGGTGCTGGCGCCCGCTTCAGCACTGCCGACAGGATCGGCAAAGCGTGTTACCGGAAGACACACGCGGCGACGCCGATTCGATTCCACAATCCTGAACTGGACGGTATAGTCCACCGCGTGAACCCGGCCTACCTCCCCGTTGCCCTCGACGCACGCGATGAGCGCGTGTTCGATGCCGTGCGCGAGCTGCTGGCCCAGCAGGGCATGCAGATGAGCATGGACGCGGTGGCCCAGCATGCCGGCTGTTCCAAGCAGACCCTGTACTCGCGCTACGGCAACAAGCAGGAACTGCTGCGCCGGGTGATGCAGCGCCATGTCGGCCACGCTACCGGAGCCATGGTTCGTGCACTCCGCACTGACGACCTGCGTGCCAGCCTGCTCCAGTTCGCCACCGACTTCCTGGAGCATTTCAACCAACCGCACGTAGGGCAGGCCTGTCGGCTGATCGCCGCCGACGCGGCCCAGTTTCCCGAAGAGGCGCGTACGCTGTACCGGCATGGCGCCGGCGCGCTGACGCTTCATCTTGCTGAATGGATTGAAACCGTTTGCATGCGTGGCCAGCTCCGGCATGACGACCCGCACTTCATGGCCGAACTGCTGCTGAGCATGATCGCCGGTCAGGATTTCGACAAACAGCGTTTCCATACCCCCCATCGTGATGACGCGCAGCTGCGTCGGCGGTGGGCAGAGTTCTCCGTCGACAGCTTCCTGCGCGCCTTCGCGCCTCAGCCGTCGGCGGCCCCGTCTTCAAACCAACCCCGGAGTTCCTCCTGATGACCGCCCCACTCCGCACCCTTGCCTTGACGTGCGCCGTTGCTGTCGCGCTGGCTGCCTGCAAGAAGCCGGAACAGCAGACGCCCCCGCCGCCGGAGGTGGGCGTGATCGACGCCAAGCCGCAGACCCTGCCGCTGCAGCGTGAGCTGGTCGGCCGCCTGTCGCCGTTCCGCAGCGCCGACGTGCGTGCGCGCGTGCCGGGCGTACTGCTCAAGCGCGTCTACCAGGAAGGCTCGCAGGTCAAGCAGGGCCAGCCCCTGTTCCTGATCGACCCGGCGCCGCTGCGTGCTTCGCTCAATGCCTCCGAGGCCCAGCTGGCCTCGGCCCGCGCCACCTACGCCAATGCCAAGGTGGCCGCGGATCGCGCGCGTTCGCTGGCGCCGCAGCAGTTCGTCTCCAAGTCCGACCTGGACAACGCCGAATCGGCCGAGCGCACCGCGCTGGCCGCGGTCAAGCAGGCCGAAGCGGCGGTGACCTCTTCGCGCATCAGCCTGGGTTATACCGAAGTGACCGCGCCGATCAGCGGTGTGGCCAACAAGCAGCAGGTCACCGAAGGCGCGCTGGTCGGCCAAGGCGATGTGACCCTGCTGACCACCGTCGACCAGCTCGACCCGCTGTACGTGAACTTCTCGCTGAGCGTGGACGAGTTGACCCAGCTGCGCGCGCAGCAGGCCAAGGGTGCGCTGGCGCTGTCCGGTGACGGCAAGGCCACGGTCAACGTCAAGCTGGCCGACGGCAGCACCTACAGCGAGCCGGGCACGCTGGACTTCTCTTCGACCACGGTCGACCCGGCCACCGGCGCGGTGTCGCTGCGTGCGCTGCTGCCGAACCCGCAGCAGATCCTGCTGCCCGGCGCCTTCGTCAGCTTCCAGGCCAACCTCGGCGAGCGCAACAACGCCTACCTGGTGCCGCAGCAGGCGCTGCTGCGCGACACCACCGGCGGCTACGTGATGGTGGTCGGTGCCGACGGCAAGGTGGTGCGCAAGAACGTGAAGACCGATGGCGCGCAGAACGGCAACTGGCTGGTCAGCGACGGCCTGGCCGCCGGTGACAAGGTGATCGTGGCCGGCGTGCAGAAGGTCAAGGAAGGTGCGCCGGCGGTGGCCAAGCCGTGGACCCCGGGGCAGGACGCCAACGACAAGCCGGCCGCGGGCGGCGCCGCTCCGGCGGGCACCGCACCGGCTGCTGGCAAGGCACCGGCCGACGCGGCCAAGCCCGAGCAGGCCGATGCGGCCAAGCCGGCCGCCACCGATTCGAACAAGCAGTAACGGGAACCTTCCGTCATGCCTAAATTTTTCATCGAACATCCAGTCTTCGCCTGGGTGGTTGCGATCCTGATCTCGCTCAGCGGCGTGATCGCGATCCTCAACCTGGGTGTGGAGTCCTATCCCAACATCGCCCCGCCGCAGGTCACCGTCTCGGCGACCTACCCGGGCGCCAGTGCGGACACCACCGAGAAATCGGTCACCCAGGTGATCGAGCAGCAGCTGACCGGTATCGATCACCTGCTGTACTTCAGCTCATCGTCCGCCTCCAACGGCCGTGCGCAGATCACCCTGACCTTCGAGACCGGTACCGATCCGGACATCGCCCAGGTGCAGGTGCAGAACAAGGTCTCGCTGGCCACGCCACGCCTGCCTTCGGAAGTGACCCAGCAGGGCGTGGTGGTGGCCAAGGCCAACGCCGGCTTCCTGATGGTGGTGGCGCTGCAGTCCGATACCCCGACCATCAACCGTGATGCGCTGAACGACATCGTTGGTTCGCGCGTGCTCGACCAGGTCTCGCGTATTCCCGGCGTCGGCAGCACCCAGCAGTTCGGTTCCGAGTACGCCATGAACATCTGGCTCAACCCGGAGAAGATGCAGGGTTATGGCCTGTCGGCCAGCCAGGTGCTGGCGGCGGTGCGCGCGCAGAACGTGCAGTTCGCCGCCGGTGCGCTGGGTTCGGACCCGTCGCCGGAAGGCCAGCACTTCACCGCCACGGTCTCGGCTGAAGGCCGCTTCAGTTCGCCGCAGGAGTTCGAGAACATCATCCTGCGGGCAAATCCGGACGGTTCGCGGGTGCTGATGAAGGACATCGCCCGCGTCGCCTTCGGTGCCAACAACTACGGTTTCGACACCCAGTACAACGGCAAGCCGACCGGTGCCTTCGCCATCCAGCTGCTGCCGGGCGCCAACGCCCTGAACGTGGCCGATGCGGTGCGCGCCAAGATGGACGAGCTGCAGCCCAGCTTCCCGTCCGGGGTGACCTGGTTCTCGCCGTACGACAGCACCACCTTCGTCAAGATCTCCATCCAGGAAGTGGTCAAGACACTGTTTGAAGCAGTGTTCCTGGTGTTCCTGGTGATGCTGATCTTCCTGCAGAACTTCCGCGCCACGCTGATCCCGACCCTGGTCATCCCGGTGGCCCTGCTCGGCACCTTCCTGGGCATGTGGATGATCGGCTTCACGATCAACCAGCTGACCCTGTTCGCGATGGTGCTGGCGATCGGCATCGTGGTCGATGACGCGATCGTGGTGATCGAGAACGTCGAACGCATCATGACCGAGGAAGGCCTGGCGCCGAAGCCGGCCACGCAGAAGGCGATGACCCAGATCACCGGCGCGGTGGTGGCGATCACCGTCGTACTGGCCGCGGTGTTCATCCCGTCCGCCCTGCAGGGCGGCGCCGCCGGTGAAATCTACAAGCAGTTCGCGCTGACCATCGCCATCTCGATGGCGTTCTCGGCGTTCCTGGCTCTGGGCTTCACCCCCGCGCTGTGCGCGACCTTCCTCAAGCCGACGCACAACGACAACCCGAACATCATCTACCGCACCTTCAACAAGTACTACGACAAGATCAGCCATACCTATGTGGGGCACATCACTTCGGCGGTGCGCCATGCACCGCGCTGGATGATCCTGTTCGTGGTGCTGACCGCACTGTGCGGCTTCCTGTTCACCCGCATGCCGGGCAGCTTCCTGCCGGAAGAAGACCAGGGCTATGCGCTGGCGATCGTGCAGCTGCCGCCGGGCTCGACCAAGGGCCAGACCAACGAAGTGTTCGCGCAGATGCGTGGCATCCTGGAAAAGCAGGACGGCTATGAAGGCATGCTGCAGGTGGCCGGTTTCAGCTTCGTCGGTTCCGGCGAGAACGTGGGCATGGGCTTCATCCGCCTGAAGCCATGGGAGGAACGCAAGTTCACCGCGCCCGAGTTCATCCAGAACATGAACGGCGCGTTCTACGGCATCAAGGAAGCGCAGATCTTCGTGGTCAACCTGCCCACCGTGCAGGGCCTCGGCCAGTTCGGCGGCTTCGACATGTGGCTGCAGGACCGCAGCGGTGCCGGCTACGAGCAGCTGACCCAGGCCCGCAACATCCTGCTTGGCCAGGCTGCGCAGAAGCCCGACCACCTGGTGGGCGTACGCCCGAACGGCCTGGAAAACGCCCCGCAGCTGCAGCTGCATGTCGACCGCGTGCAGGCGCAGTCGATGGGCATGTCGGTGTCGGACGTGTACAGCACCATCCAGCTGATGCTGGCCCCGGTGTACGTGAACGACTTCTTCTACGAAGGCCGCATCAAGCGCGTGACCATGCAGGCCGATGGTCCGTACCGCACCGGCCAGGAATCGCTGAAGAGCTTCTACAGTCCCTCCAGCCTGACCAAGAACGCCGATGGCACCAGTTCGATGATCCCGCTCAATACGGTGGTCAAGTCCGAATGGGTGTCGGCACCGCCGTCGCTGAGCCGCTACAACGGCTACTCGGCGATCAACATCGTCGGCTCGCAGGCACCGGGCACCAGCTCGGGTGAGGCGATGCAGACCATGGAAGGCATCGTCAACGACGATCTGCCGGCTGGCTTCGGCTACGACTGGTCGGGCATGTCCTACCAGGAAATCCTGGCCGGCAACGCGGCGACGCTGCTGCTGGTGCTGTCGATCGTGGTGGTGTTCCTGTGCCTGGCCGCGTTGTATGAAAGCTGGTCGATCCCGGTGGCGGTGCTGTTGGTGGTGCCGCTGGGCGTGCTTGGCGCCCTCGGCCTGTCGATGCTGCGTGGCCTGCCGAACGATCTGTTCTTCAAGATCGGCCTGATCACCGTGATCGGCCTGGCCGCGAAGAACGCGATCCTGATCGTCGAGTTCGCGGTGGAACAGCGCGCAGCAGGCAAGACCCTGCGCGATGCCACCATCGAAGCGGCCCGCCTGCGCTTCCGCCCGATCCTGATGACCTCGTTCGCGTTCATCATGGGCGTGATCCCGATGGCGATCTCCACCGGCGCCGGCGCCAATTCCCGCCACGCCATCGGTACCGGCGTGATCGGCGGCATGCTGTTCGCCACCCTGCTCGGCCTGCTGATGATCCCGGTGTTCTTCGTGGTCGTGCGCCGCATGCTGGGTGACAAGCTGGATGAGTCCTCCAAGGAATTCATGGAGCGCCAGCGCGACGCCGAAGCCGCGCACCGCCCGGATCGTTGATCCGGCGGTGGGTTGAAACGAAAAGGCCCCGGAGCGATCCGGGGCCTTTTTCATTCGTGCCATGAAGCCGGTAGTCGCCAACCTTGGTTGGCGCCGCTGGATCCATGCCAACCAAGGTTGGCGCATGCCAAGCCGGCGTCTCAGCGCAGCAGCGCAACCACCACGCATACCACCACGAGAGCCAATGCCGCCCATTGCATCGGCACAAAGAAGAAATGATGGGGTGCAGCCATACCCTTCTGCCGGGGCGCACGGTTGAGCCACAAACCCAGCAATACGTTCACCGCTGCGCCGATGCCTGCACCCAACAGAACCTGGGGCAGCGGCGTGTTGCCCCTGGAGCCTTCATGCGGAAAGAAGTACGCCAGCAGCAGGATGGCTGCAATCGGCGTCACCAGCGTCATGAATCCCCAACCTCGATAGATCATCTTTGCAGACCGCGTAAAAACCGGCTTGCATTGGACCAGATCGGGTATCGCTCGGCCAAGAAGACCGTGTATCCACGCATGGCGTGGATCTACTGGCCGCGCCGCCGTTGCAGCGGCGCGGCCGGTCGAACTCAGCGCAGCCCGGTCTCGTTGCGGGCGATCACCAGGCGCTGGATTTCCGAGGTGCCCTCGTAGATCTCGGTGATCTTGGCATCACGGAAGTAGCGCTCCAGCGGCATTTCCTTCGAATATCCCATGCCGCCATGAATCTGCACGGCCTGATGGGTGATCCACATCGCCGCTTCCGAGGCCGTCAGCTTGGCCACCGCCGCTTCGGTGCTGAAGCGCTTGCCCTGGCCCTTCACCCACGCCGCGCGCAGGGTCAGCAGCAGCGCTGCGTCCAGCTTGCACTTCATGTCGGCGATCTTGGCCTGGGTCATCTGGAAGGTACCAATGGCCGCGCCGAACGCCTTGCGCTCCTTCACGTACTCCAGGGTCGCTTCATAGGCGGCACGGGCGATGCCGATGGCCTGCGAGGCGATACCGATGCGGCCAGCATCGAGCACGCTCATGGCGATCTTGAAGCCCTCGCCTTCCTGGCCCAGCACGTCTTCAGCCTGTGCCACGTAATCGTTGAACTCGATCTCGCAGGTGGCCGAGGCACGGATGCCGAGCTTGGGCTCGGTCTTGCCACGACCGAAGCCCGCCTTGTCGGTATCGATGATGAAGGCGGTGATGCCGCGCGCGCCCTTGTCCGGCTCGCTCATTGCGAACAGCACGATGTACTTGGCCACCGGGCCGGAGGTGATCCAGCTCTTCTTGCCGTTGATGACGAAGGTGCCATCGGCCTGCTTCACTGCACGGCAGCGCATGGCGGTGGCGTCCGAACCGGACTGCGGCTCGGTCAGCGCGAACGCGCCGATGGCCTCGCCTTCGGCGATGGCACGCACATACTTCTGCTTCTGTTCCTCGGTGCCGTGGGTGAGAATGCCGTTGCAGAACAGCGAATTGTTGACCGACATGATGGTCGAATGGGCTGCGTCGGCGGCGGCGACCTCCACCATCGCCAACACGTACGCCACCGGGTCCATGCCCGCGCCACCGTATTCGGTCGGCACTTCGATGCCCATCAGGCCGTTTTCGCCCAGCAGGCGGATGTTGTCCAGCGGGAACTCGCCGGTGCGGTCATGGTGCTCCGCGCTGGGGGCGATCTTTTCCTGCGCGATGCGCCGCGCCACGTCCTGCAGCATCAACTGCTCTTCAGTAAAGCTGAAATCCACAACACCCTCCCGGGTACATGAAGTTATGGGCCGCGCACCGCGCGCCCAGGTGCCTCGATTGTACCGGGGCCCGCCAGTTTCCGTACGCCAGCGACTTGACCGCGGCACGCGTTCTCAGCGAATATATCTCTATATCGCGATAGGTAGATATTTATGGATCTGGAAGACTGGTCGACCCGCCTCAAGGTGTTCGCCGATGCCACCCGCGTGCGCCTGCTGGCGCTGCTGGAGCAGGAGGAACTGACCGTGGCCGAACTGTCGGCGATCACCCGGCTGGCACAGCCGCGGGTGTCCACCCACCTGGCGCGCCTGAAGGAAGCCGGCCTGGTCCGCGACCGCCGTGCGGGCGTGTCGGCCTATTACCGCTTCGACGAGGCCCAGCTGGACCCGGCGCAGCGTGCATTGTGGCATGCCTTGAGCAATGGAAGCGACGACCCGTTGCTGCGGCAGGACGCTGAACGTGTCGCCGCCGTGCTGGCCCACCGTGCCTCCGACCAGAACTGGGCCGACAGCGTGGCCGGCGACATGGAGCGCCACTATTCTCCCGGCCGCACCTGGGAAGCCCTGGCGCGTACCGCGTTGCCGCTGCTGGAGACCGGCGACGTGCTGGACATCGCCTCCGGTGACGGCGTGCTGGCCGAACTCGTCGCCCCGCATGCCAAGCGCTACATCTGCATCGATACCAGCGCGCGCGTGGTTGCCGCCGCCAGCGAGCGCCTGCGCCGCCTGCCCAATGTGGAAGTGCGCGAGGGCGACATGCATGCGCTGCCGTTCAAGGACGGCAGCTTCGACCTGGTGGTGCTGATGCATGCGCTGACCTACGCCAGCAAACCGGCGCAGGCGGTGACCGAAGCCGCGCGCGTGCTGCGCTCCGGCGGCCGCCTGCTGCTGTGCAGCCTGGCCCGCCACGAGCACAAGGCGGCGGTGGAGGCCTACGGCCACGTCAACCTCGGCTTCAGCGACAAGGAGCTGCGCAGGTTCGTCGACAAGGCCGGCCTGCAGGTGTCCAGCCTGGAGACGGTCACCCGCGAAAAGCGTCCGCCGCACTTCGAAGTGATTTCGCTGATCGCCAACAAGCCCTGAGCCCGAGATCGCCATGCCTGCCCTGCCCTGGTTGCATCCTGATCGTGCCAACGCCCTGCTCGACGCCCTGCGCGAGCGGATCCTGATCATCGACGGCGCGATGGGCACCATGATCCAGCGCCATGGCCTGCAGGAAGACGACTACCGCGGCGAGCGCTTCGCCGGTGGCTACGATCATGTGCATGGCCCCGCTTGCGACCACGCCGTGCAGGAAGGGCATGACCTGAAGGGCAACAACGATCTGCTGCTGCTGACCCGGCCGCAGATCGTCGCCGACATCCATACCGCCTACCTCGAAGCGGGCGCGGATCTGGTCGAGACCAACACGTTCAACGCCACGTCGGTCAGCCAGGCCGACTACCACCTCGAACACCTGGTGTACGAATTGAACAAGGCTGGCGCAGCGGTGGCACGCACCTGCTGCGATACAGTAGCCGCAACCACACCAGGCAAGCCACGCTTCGTGATCGGGGTGATCGGCCCGACCAGCCGCACCGCCTCGATCAGTCCCGATGTCAACGATCCGGGCTTTCGCAACACCAGCTTCGACGAGCTTCGCGACACGTACCGCGAAGCCATTGACGGCCTGATCGACGGCGGCGCCGACACCATCATGGTCGAGACCATCTTCGACACGCTCAATGCCAAGGCCGCGCTGTATGCACTGGAGGAGGCCTTCGATGCACGCGGCGCAAGGTTGCCCGTGATGATCTCCGGCACCATCACTGATGCCTCGGGACGCACGCTGTCCGGGCAGACCGCCGAGGCCTTCCACGCGTCGCTCGCGCATGCGCGCCCGTTGTCGATCGGCCTGAACTGCGCACTGGGTGCCGATGCGATGCGCCCGCACGTGGAAACCCTTTCGCAGGTCGCCGACTGCTACGTCAGCGCGCACCCCAACGCAGGCCTGCCCAATGCCTTCGGCGAGTACGACGAGACGCCCGAGGACATGGCCAGCACCCTGCGCGGTTTCGCCGAGGATGGCCTGTTGAACCTGGTCGGTGGCTGCTGTGGCTCCACCCCTGACCACATCCGCGCAATCGCCGAGGCCGTGGCCGGGCTGCCGCCGCGCGCCCTGCCCGGTGTCCAGGAGCAGGCCGCATGAATGTCGCCGCCACCGTTCCGCACTTCCCGCCCTATTGCTGTTGAGCTGACGCCTGCCATGACGCCTGTCCGCCCTACCCGCCTGTCCGGCCTGGAACCTCTGGTCATCACTCCGGACCTTCTGTTCATCAACGTCGGCGAGCGCACCAACGTCACCGGCAGCGCGCAGTTCCGCAAGCTGGTCAAGGAAGGCCGCTACGAAGAAGCGGTGGACGTGGCCCGCCAGCAGGTGGCCAGCGGCGCGCAGATCCTCGACGTCAACATGGACGAGGGCCTGATCGATTCGGAAGCGGCGATGACCCGCTACCTCAACCTGATCATGTCCGAGCCGGACATCGCCCGTATTCCGGTGATGGTCGACTCCTCCAAGTGGAGCGTGATCGAGGCCGGCCTGAAGTGCCTGCAGGGCAAGAGCGTGGTCAATTCGATTTCGCTGAAGGAAGGCGAGGCGCTGTTCCGCGAGCACGCGCGCAAGGTGCTGCGCTACGGTGCTGCCGCGGTGGTGATGGCATTCGACGAAAGCGGCCAGGCTGACACCTGCGCACGCAAGGTCGAGATCTGCACCCGCGCCTACCGCATCCTGGTCGACGAGATCGGCTTCCCACCGCAGGACATCATCTTCGACCCGAACATCTTCGCCGTCGCCACCGGCATCGAAGAGCACGACAACTATGCGGTGGACTTCATCGAAGCCACCCGCATCATCAAGCAGACGCTGCCGCACTGCCATGTGTCCGGCGGTGTTTCCAACGTCTCGTTCTCGTTCCGCGGCAACGAAACGGTGCGCCAGGCCATCCACTCGGTGTTCCTGTACCACGCCATTGCCGCCGGCATGGACATGGGCATCGTCAACGCCGGCGCCATGCCGATCTACGACGAACTGGAACCGGAACTGCGCGAGCGCGTGGAGGATGTGATCCTCAACCGCCGCAGCGATGCCACCGAGCGCCTGCTGGAAATCGCCGAGCGCTACAAGGGCAAGAAGGGCGCGGCGAAGACCGAAGACCTCGCCTGGCGCGAGAAGCCGGTGGCGCAGCGCCTGGCGCACGCGCTTGTGCACGGCCTGGATGCCTTCGTGGAAGAAGACACCGAACTGGCCCGGCAGGCGTCCAGCCGCCCGCTGGACGTGATCGAAGGTCCGTTGATGGATGGCATGAACGTGGTCGGCGACCTGTTCGGCGCCGGCAAGATGTTCCTGCCGCAGGTGGTGAAATCCGCGCGCGTGATGAAGAAGGCCGTGGCCTACCTGCTGCCCTACATCGAGGCCGAGAAGGCGCGCAGTGGCGACACCGCCAAGAGCAACGGCAAGATCATCATGGCCACGGTGAAGGGTGATGTGCATGACATCGGCAAGAACATCGTCGGCGTAGTCCTGGCCTGCAACAACTTCGAGGTGGTCGACCTTGGCGTGATGGTGCCGGCGCAGAAGATCCTCGATGCCGCGCGCGAGCACAACGCCGACCTGATCGGCCTGTCCGGCCTGATCACTCCATCACTGGAAGAGATGAGCCACGTGGCCCGGGAGATGCAGCGCCAGGGCTTCGACCTGCCGCTGCTGATCGGTGGAGCGACCACCTCGCGCGCGCACACCGCGCTGAAGATCGACCCACATTACAAGGCGCCCACGGTGTGGGTGAAGGACGCCTCGCGCGCGGTCGGCGTGGCCCAGTCGCTGATCTCGCGTGACCTGCGCGAGGCCTTCGTAGCCGCCAACGAGGCCGACTATGCCGAGATCCGCGCGCGCCATCGCAACCGTGGCGATGCCAAGCGCCTGGTTTCGCTGGAACACGCGCGTGGGCAGAAGTTCCAGGGCGGCTGGGACACCTACACGCCGCCGGCACCGAACCAGCCCGGCCTGCACGTATTTGACGACTACCCGCTGGCCGAACTGGTCGACTACATCGACTGGACGCCGTTCTTCCAGGCCTGGGAGCTGGCCGGCAAGTTCCCGGCCATCCTCACCGACGAAATCGTCGGCACCCAGGCCAGCGATCTGTACAGGGACGCCCGCGCGATGCTTGAGCGCATCGTCAATGAGAAATGGCTGACCGCCAAGGCCGTGTTCGGCCTGTGGCCGGCCAACAGCATCGGCGACGACGTGCGCGTGCAGCACCCGCAGGGCGAGACCACCCTGCACTTCCTGCGCCAGCAGGTGGACAAGCCGGCCGAGCGCCCGGATTTCTGCCTGGCCGATTTCATCGCCCCGGCCGACAGCGGCAAGCAGGATTGGATCGGCGCCTTCGCGGTCACTGCCGGCATCGGCATCGACGCGCACGTAGCGCGCTTCGAAGCCGACCACGATGACTACAACGCGATTCTGCTGAAGGCCCTCGCCGATCGCTTCGCCGAAGCGCTGGCCGAGCGCCTGCACCAGCGCGTGCGCATCGATTTCTGGGGCTACGACCATGCCGAGACGCTGGACAACGAGGCGCTGATCGACGAGGAGTACCGTGGCATCCGCCCGGCACCGGGTTACCCCGCCTGCCCGGAGCACAGCGAAAAGCGACGCCTGTTCGACCTGCTGCAGGCCGAAGCCAACGCCGGCATGGAACTGACCGAGAGCTTCGCGATGCTGCCTACGGCGGCCGTTTCGGGCTACTACTTCAGCCATCCGCAGAGCCAGTACTTCGTGGTCGGCCGCCTCAGCCGCGAGCAGGTCAGCGACTACGCCCGCCGCAAGGGCGTGGACCGCGCCCAGGCCGAGCGCTGGCTGGCCTCCAACCTCGACTACGACCCCGAATGACACAAAAAGGGGACGGAGGGGATTAAGTCGTTTTGGGCACAAACGACTTAATCCCCTCCGTCCCCTTTTCGCTTCATCATTGCGCTGGACTTTGACGGTTTCTCGTCCGGTGTCGTTTGCCCTGGTCGGCGCACCGCTGTGCTTCTTCGCACCGAGCCTGCCACTGATCCGCGCACGCCGGAGCCGCTTCAAGGCCTGACGCCGGCGCGGTCCTACTGCTGCAGCAGTACCTGCTGCAGCGACGGCAGCAGCACACGGTTGCCATGCGCGCTGAGGTGATCGCCATCGAAGAACAACGGCCGGCCATCGCGCTGCGCCGGGCACAGCACGTCATCACACAGCACCGGCATCGGATCCCACAGCACACCCCCTGGCAGGCCATCGACCACCTGCTGCAGGCTGCCCAGCATCGGCGCACGGAGCGTTTCCATCGCCTCACGCGTGCTGTCCAGGCCATTGCGGCAGATCTCGTTGCGCGCGTTGAAGCGGTCCGAACAGCGATACGGCGGCGCCGGCAGCACCGGTTTGGGCGCCTCCAGCACAATTCGCACACCGCGCTCGGCCAACGGTTTCCACTGGGTGATCGCCTCGGCCACTTCGGCCTCGCGTCCTGCAGTGGCTTCCGGGGTCAGCTCGCCCGCCAGCTGCGCCTGCGCATCGAACAATACGAACTGATCGGACAAGCGCGGTATCCGCAGCGACACCAGCACCACGGCATCACCTGGCTGCGCACGCTGCGTGACATCGGCGAGCATCGCTGCGTCGAAATCACTGCAACCGGCACCCGCGCCGCGCCACTTCTGCAGGCTCACCTGCGGGCATCCACCACGACCGTAGAGAATCACCTCCGAGCCACTCTCAAGCGCCAGCCGCTGCAGCAGCTCGATGTAGGCCATTGCATGCGAATCGCCAGCAACGAACACCTGCTTCGGCGCACCGGCAGGCACCGGCCGATCGCAGTCACCACGCGCATAGGTCCGCATGCTGCCACCTTCGAAGCGTCGCTTGGTGGTCACCAGGCTGCAGTCGGGATAGTCGCCTGCCACGCTCTTGCCGTTGGGATACCAGTCGCCGGGATGCCGACTGACCGTGCTCAGTGATATCCGCGGTGCCTGCAGGTACAGCAGCGTCTGGGTGCCGGCCGCGACCAGCAGCACAACCGAACCTGCCAGCACCCAGCGACCCGGGCGCAGATGCTGCGCCAAGGGGCCCCGGAACGGTTGCTCCACCCAGCGCCACGACAACCACGACAGCAGCAGCACCAGCGCCATCGCAGCGCTCATCTGCAGGGGTGTCTGCAGGCCCACGGTCCAGCGCATCAGCACGAATACCGGCCAGTGCCACAGATACAGCGAGTACGACAGCAGGCCGATGGAGCGCATCGGCCTGCTGGCCAACAGGCGTGCCACCCAGGACCGGGGATGATGATGCAGCGCCCACAGCAGGCCTGCCGCAGCAAAGGTCGGCAGCAGGCCATCAGGCCACGGCGAACGTCCGGCCCGTGCGGTCCACAATGCCCAGCACAGCAAGGCCAGCGCCACCATCGCGAGCAGCGAGAACACGGGCGCAGCGCGCTTCAGTGCAGTCGTCGTCACCGCATCCACTGGCTGGCGAACATGCAGCAACTGGAACAGCAGTACGCCAACGCCCAGTTGCCACAGCCGCGTAGTGGTGGCGTAGAACGCCCACGATGGCGGTGCCTCGCGCAGGCCCAGCACCGCCGAATGCAGCAGTGACGCCGCACTGACCACGGCAAACAGGCCAAGGCTGATCCAACGCCCGCGCGCGCCGCGCGCCCAGGCCAGGAACAGCAGCGGGAACAGCAGGTAGAACTGTTCCTCCACGCCCAGCGACCAGGTATGGGTATAGGGATTGAATTCGGCCTTGGGCGCGAAATAATCGTTGCCGATCAGCGCCAGCACCCAGTTGCTGAAGCCGAAGAATGCCATCAGCCCGGTCTTGTCACTGGCCTCGCTGAGCCAGGACTCGGGAATGAACAGCACGCTGCCGACAGCGGTCAACAGCAGGCAGCTGATCAGCGCAGGTGCGATGCGGCGGATGCGGCGCGAATAGAAGCGCAGCATCGACTGCCACAGCGACAACGACGGCAGCCGGTGCACCGATGCGCTGACCACGAACCCGGAAATGACGAAGAACACGTCTACGCCGGTGAACCCGCCCGGCAACCAGGCCGGGTCCAGGTGGAACACGATGACGGCCAGCACGGCAATCGCGCGCAGGCCGTCAATGTGCGGCACGTAGCCACGGCTTGGATCAGCGGTCATCCCTTCCCCCCAACCGCGGGGGCAATGCCGTCCGCGGTGGTTGCGCCTTTACCAGACCAGGTCGTCCGGCACCTGGTACTGCGGATCCGCATACGGATCTTCCTCGGCCGGCGCATTCGGATCGACCTTCAGCGCCACCGAGGCGGCGAACACCGCCTCGGACTGTGCCAGCACGTCGGCCGTTACCAGCAGGTAGCGGCCATTGAGCTGGACCACACCCAGCTCACCGGCATTGAGCGCGGTCAGCTGTTCGGCGGTCACATAGATGCGCTTGATCTTGCCGCCATACGGGAAGTGGCGGGCGATGTCCGCTGCCTCGGCGTTGAGGCTCTTGTCCTTCAGCAGTTCTTCCAGCTTGGCCTTCGCCTCGCGGCGCACGCGTGCTTCTTCCTGCTTCAGGCGCTCGGTCTCGATGCGCTCTTCCTTCTCCCGCTGCGCCCGGATGGCATAGGCCTTGGCCAGATCCATCTCTTCGGTGCTGCGCGGCTTGCGCGGGCCCTGCTGGCTCTGGCCACCGCGCGCATGCCCGCCGGGCTTGCCCGCGCCATGGCCCTGCCCACGACGCTCACCGGGCTTGTGCTCGCCCTTGCCTGCGCCCTGCGGCTTTCCATTGCCGTTGCCGTTGCCACCCTTGCCCTGCGGGCGGCCATCACGGCGGGGGCCATCATTCTTGCGCTCGGGCTTGGGCGCGGGCTTGAAGCCCAGGCCCATCAGCTGGTCGCGGAGGGTATCGCTCATAGGATTCGGATCAGTAGTGCGGCGGCGGCGGTTCGCTCGCCGGATCGGAAGAATTCAGTGCGTTGCGGACCTTGCCCAGGTCTTCCAGCAGCACGCGCAGCACATCGGCGTTGCGCATGCCCTGCATGCGGGCATCAGCCAGCGCGTCGCTCAGCTCGGCCAGCGCCTGTTCCTGGAAGGACACGCGCATTTCCAGCTCGACCAGGCGCGCTTCCAGCGCCTGCTCGCGTTCAGTGGGCAGATCAGACATGCAACGAGCGCCCCCGGCCAATGCCGTAGTACGCAAGACCTGCGGCTTCCACTTCGCCCGGCTCATACAGGTTGCGGCCGTCGAACACCGCCGCATCCTTCAGCTGCTCGCGCAGCTTCTGGAAGTCGGGGCTGCGGAACTGCTTCCACTCGGTCACCACCACCAGCGCGTCGGCACCCTGCAGCGCTTCATCGGCACTGTTGCAGAACACCAGGTCATCGCGTTCGCCGAAGATGCGCTGCGACTCGTGCATCGCCTCCGGATCGTAGGCACGCACCGTCGCACCGCCTTCCCACAGCTGCGCCAGCAGTCGACGGCTGGAGGCCTCACGCATGTCGTCGGTGTTCGGCTTGAAGGCCAGACCCCATACGGCGAAGGTCTTTCCACGCACGCCCTCGTCCTCGCCCTTGTCGTAATGACGCTGGATGAGGGCAAACAGATGGCCCTTCTGCGCATCGTTGACCGCTTCAACCGCATTGAGCAGCTTCGGCTCAAGGCCATACTGCTGGGCGGTACGGGCCAATGCCTGCACGTCCTTGGGGAAGCACGAGCCGCCGTAACCGGCACCCGGATAGATGAAGTGCCAGCCGATGCGTGGATCCGAACCAATGCCCTGGCGGACCTGCTCGACATCGGCACCGACGCGTTCAGCGATGTTGGCGATTTCATTCATGAACGAAATCTTGGTCGCCAGCATCGCATTGGCGGCGTACTTCGTCAGTTCGGCCGAACGCACGTCCATTTCCACCACGCGGTCGTGGTTGCGGTTGAACGGCGCGTACAGGCGACGCATC
The DNA here is from genome assembly GCF_056486185.1 of Stenotrophomonas sp. 28608_Sma. NCBI lineage: Bacteria > Pseudomonadati > Pseudomonadota > Gammaproteobacteria > Lysobacterales > Lysobacteraceae > Stenotrophomonas > Stenotrophomonas sp. 28608_Sma. The sequence goes on from NZ_CM151308.1 coordinate 3,248,561, forward strand.
ACCGCCACCGACTCTTCGTTCGCCGCACCGATGATGATGCGGTCCGGGCGCATGCAGTCCGCAACCGCATCGCCTTCCTTCAGGAATTCCGGGTTGGACACCACGTCGAAGGCGATGTCCGCGCCACGCGCGGCCAGCTCTTCGGCAATGGCGGCACGCACCTTGTCGGCGGTGCCGACCGGCACCGTCGACTTGTTCACCACCACGGTCGGCACACTCATGTGCCGACCAATGGTTCGGGCTACGGCAAGCACGTATTGAAGATCGGCACTGCCATCCTCGTCCGGCGGCGTACCAACGGCGATGAACACCACCTGGCCGTGATCGATGGCGGCCGCGGCATCCGTGGTGAACGCCAGCCGCGCTGCGGCATGGTTGGCCTTCACCATCGGCTCCAGGCCGGGTTCATAGATCGGGATGATGCCCTGGTTGAGGCCATCCACCTTGGCCTGGTCGATATCGACACAGACCACCTGATGACCAACATCGGCCAGGCAGGTACCGGTCACCAGTCCAACGTAGCCGGTACCAAAAATCGCAACGCGCATATCCGTATTCGCTCCTGAATGACTTACGGCAGAACGCCCAGCAGCTCGACGTCGAACGTCAGAGTCGCGTTCGGGCCGATCGGGCCGCCCGGGGTGCCGTTCTCACCGTAGGCGAGTTCGCCCGGGATCCAGAAGCGGTACTTCGAACCGACCGGCATCAGCGCGACGCCTTCGGTCCAGCCCTTGATCACCTGGTCCAGACCGAACTCGGCCGGCTGGCGGCCGTAGGAACTGTCGAACACGGTGCCGTTGAGCAGCTTGCCTTCGTAGTTCACGCGCACCTTGCTGCTCGGCAGCGGGCGCTCGCCGCTACCCGGGCGGATCACCTGGTACTGCAGGCCCGACGAGGTGGTCACCACGCCCGGCTGGGTCTTGTTCTTGGCCAGGAATGCGTTGCCTTCCGTGCGGTTGGTCTGCGCAGCCTGGGCGGCCTTGGCCTGCATTTCAGCCTGCTTGGCACCCATGAAGGCCTGGATGGTGGCGGTCGCGTCAGCTTCCGTCATCTTCGGCTGGCCCTTGGTCAGGCCGGTGCTGATTGCGTCAAACAACGAGGCGACATCGATATCGTCCTTCAGCTGCGCCAGCGACGGACCCACCGAGTAGGAGCCGATCATCTGCGACACCTTGACGCGGTCGACCTTCGGCGGCTGCGAGCCCGGTGCCACGCCCGGCACCTGCTGGCCGCTGCGGGCCATCACGACCTGGCGCAGGGCGGCATCGGTGGCCTTGGCCTGTTCCTGGGTGATCTGCGGCTGCAGGCCCTCGAACGAACGCTCAACGGCGGTGCGCAGGGCGGCCACATCGATCTCATCGGCGATCGGGGTGAACGACTTGGCGACATCAAGGCCGATGGCGTAGCCGAGCTTCTGCTTGGGGGAATTCAAGGTTGCGGTCTCCTTGGCGGCTGCGGGGGCAGCCGGTTGTTGCGACAGAGCGACACCCGAAGTGCCCATCGCCAGAATCAGAACCGACGCCGCGGCGCCGCGCATTCCCATCTTCATTCGCTGCATTCCTGGAAGTGTCTGGGCGCCGACGTCGGCGCGAAAAGAAACATTGTCGCACGCATGCCGTCGATGTCGAGGCATGCGTGCTGGATATCAATGCGTGGCGGCTGCCGCCAGCGCCTTGTCGATGGCCGCGGTCAGCTGCGGATCGTCCGGCGTCACCTTGCTGGCGAACTGGGCAATGACCTTGCCATCGCGGCCCACGAGGTACTTGTGGAAGTTCCAGGCCGGCGCAACGCCGGTCGCTACGGTCAACCGCTGGTACAGCGGCGTGGCCTGCGTGCCGACCACATGCACCTTCTCGAACATCGGGAACTTGACGCCGTAGGTCAGGGTGCAGAAGTCCTGGATCTGCTTCTCGTCACCCGGTTCCTGGCCCTTGAAGTCATTGGAAGGAAAGCCCAGCACCGCAAAACCGCGGCCTGCATAGCGCTTCTGCAGCGCCTCCAGCCCTTCGTACTGCGGCGTGTAGCCACACTTGCTGGCGGTGTTGACCACCAGCAGCACCTGCCCGTGATAGCGCTGCTGCAGATTCACCTGCTGCTTGCTGGCCAACGGCCGGTATTCCAGATCGAGCAGGTCGGCCGCCAGCGCACTGGCGGAACCGGCGGCGCCGGCCACCATCAGGGCCAGCAGGGACAGGCCGCGCAGGCGGCACGGGGAAACGGTCGGCAGGGGCATCAGAGGCGGTCCGCGGTAGCCATTCACAAGGCCCGGCCAGTGCTGGCCGGGAATCGGCCGAACTATAGCACCGGGCTCTGGAGCCCCTGTGGCACAGGTCCATCCCGGGCTTTGCGCGGCGTGGCGAATGTGCTGCCCGGGCGCCATCGAAGGCGCAGTGATGACATAGCATGGACATCACTGAATGGAAGGCCGCCCCGAAAAGCCCCCTGCAGAAGATTCATTTCCCTTTTAAATCAATCGACTAGAGGGATGTTTCAGCAATCTGACCACCCCTGCCATCAGTTGGGGACGGCAAGGGGTTGCACGTAGGCGTGCCGGTGTTATAGTTGCATACAACACCAGTCATCTGAGACAGGGGGAAGCCATGAACGTCCGGATCCGTCGCAACCTCACCGCACCCGCGGCCGTCGCTGTTTCGACCCTGCTCGTGCTGGCCTGGTGGGCCACGCCCACCGCCCCTGTTTCCGCCGCTGCTGAAAGTGCGCAGGACGCGACTCTCTCCCCCGCAGGGAACGCCCCCTCCTCCTCCCCCCCTCCCCCGCGTCGGCTGCACAGCGCGCTGTCCATGCCGTATTTCTCGTTCGCCCAGCCGCTGACCCCACGGAGCTGAATATGAGCGACATCCAGTGGAGCGACGGCGCTCCCATCTACCGTCAGTTGAAGGAGCGCGTGATCGCCATGATGCTCGACGGAATCCTCAAGCCGGGCGATGCCCTGCCTTCGGTGCGCCAGGTGGCCGCCGACTATCAACTCAACCCCATCACCGTTTCGCGCGCTTACCAGGAGCTGGCCGACGAAGGCCTGGTCGAGAAGCGCCGCGGCCTGGGCATGTTCATGACCGAGCAGGCGGCCACGCAGCTGCGCAGCAGCGAGCGCGACCGTTTCCTCAACGAAGAATGGCCGGCGGTTCTGGAGCGCATCCAGCGCCTGGGCCTGAGCCTCGACGAATTGCTGCCCCAGGGGAAAGTCTGATGAATAGCACTGCAAGTGAGTCGGTCATCACCGCCCGAGGCCTGCGCAAGGCCTACAAGACCACGGTCGCCCTCGACAACGCCAGTTTCAGCATTCCAAGCGGACGCATCGTCGGCCTGATCGGGCCCAATGGCGCCGGCAAGACCACCGCGCTGAAGGCCATTCTTGGGCTGACCTCGGTGGAGGGTGAACTGAGCGTGCTCGGCCGCGACCCGCGACTGCACCGCGACGAACTGATGAACGACATCTGCTTCATCGCCGACGTCGCCGTGCTGCCGCGCTGGCTGAAGGTGCGCGAGGCGATCGATTTCGTGGCCGGCGTCCACCCGCGCTTCGACCGCGCCCGCTGCGAGCGCTTCCTGGCCAACACCAAGCTGCAGCCGAAGCAGCGCGTGCGCGAGCTGTCCAAGGGCATGATCGTGCAGCTGCACCTGGCGCTGGTGATGGCCATCGATGCCCGCATCCTGGTGCTGGACGAGCCGACCCTCGGCCTGGACATCCTGTACCGCAAGGAGTTCTACCAGCGCCTGCTGGAAGACTACTTCGACGAACAGAAAACCATCATCGTCACCACCCACCAGGTGGAGGAGATCGAGCACATCCTCAGCGACGTGATGTTCATCCGCGATGGCCGCATCGTGCTCGACGCGGAAATGGACGACGTCGGCCAGCGCTATACCGAGCTGCTGGTCAATGCCGACCAGCTGGACACCGCGCGCGCCCTGAAGCCGATCGACGAGCGCAGCCTGGCGTTCGGCAAGACGGTGATGCTGTTCGATGGCGTGCCGCGCACCCAGCTTTCCTCTCTCGGCGAGACCCGCATCCCGGGCCTGGCCGACCTGTTCGTCGCCATCATGAAGGGGACCTACGCATGAATGCCGTCAACCACCCCATCAGCCCGATCGGCACCCTGCGCTGGCTGCTCAAGCGCGAGTACTGGGAGAACCGCGGCGGCTTCCTGTATGCCCCGTTAATCGCGGGCCTGATCTCACTGGTGATGAGCATCGCCGGCATTGCCTTCGGCCTGTTCGCGCTGAACCGTGCAGCACGCGACGGCGGCCTGCACATCGATGGCGAGAACGTGAACATCAACGGCCTGAACCTGGCCCTGCTCACCCGTGACATCAGTGCCAAGGACCTTGCTGATCTTGGCAACGGCCTGGATCTGACTCTGGTACTCAGTTCAAGCTGGCCGTTCGTGGTGCTGGCCTTCGTCGTGTTCTTCTACTGCCTGGGCGCCCTCTACGACGATCGTCGTGACCGCAGCATCCTGTTCTGGAAGTCGTTGCCGCTGTCGGACACGCAGACCGTGCTGTCCAAGGTGATCAGCGCACTGATCGTGGCACCATTGATCGCGGTCATCGCCGGCATCCTCACCATGTTCGGCTTCATGCTGATCATCAGTGCCGTCGCGCTGCTGCACGGTGGCAGCCCGATGACCCTGATCTGGGGCCCGGCCAGCCCGCTGACCCTGGCCGCTGGACACCTGGCCTGGATTCCGGTCTATGCCCTGTGGACCCTGCCCACCGCCGGCTGGCTGCTGCTGTGCTCGGCATGGGCCAGGAGCAAGCCGTTCCTGTGGGCGGTAATGTTGCCGCTGTTTGCCGGCATCATTGTCAGCTCCACCAAGATGATGCCGCTGTTCGGCCTGACCACCGGCTGGTTCTGGCAGAACATCGTCGGCCGCCTGCTGCTGGGCGGCGTGCCCGGCATGGACCTGCTGTATCGCCTCGGCGCCGACGAAGCATCGCGCCGCGATCTGGACTCGGTCGTCAGCCTGATGTCCCCCGCCTCGCAGCTGAAGTCGCTGGCGATGCCGGAGCTGTGGATCGGCGCCGTCGTCGGTGCAGTGTTCATCTTCCTTGCCATCCGCCTGCGCAAGCGCGCCGGCGAGATCTGATCCCATCCATCCGGAGGCACCACCCATGCGTTCTTTGCTCGCCTGTTCTGCGTTGTTGCTGTTGCCGTTGTCGGCGCTGGCCGCCGATGCTCCGAACTGCAAGTTCACTGCCGCCCGCGCACTGAAGCTGGACGTGGCTGGTGCCAGGACGGTGGTGTTCGAGGTCAATCAGCATGACCTGAAGGTGGTCGCCAGCGCTGGCGGCGGCCAGCTGGACGGCCGCGCCTGCGCGTCCAGCCAGGAATGGCTGGACCAGCTGGTGCTGGAGCAGCGCAAGGTCGGCGACAAGCTGGTGGTGAGCCTGCGCCGCGACGGCCGCCAAAGCGGCATCAGCCTGGGCAACAGCTACGCCTGGCTGGATATCCGTGGCAGCGTGCCGGACAACATGCCGCTGCAGTTCAAGATCGGCTCGGGCGATGCCAGCGTGGAGAACGCACAGTCGCTGAGCGTGGACGTGGGTTCCGGTGATGCCGTGGTCCGCGGTACCCGCGGCAGCATCCACGCTGCAGTGGGTTCGGGCGACCTCAACATCGATGGCGGCAGCTCCCTGAATCTGCTGTCGCTGGGTTCCGGTGACGTCACCGTACGCAACATCAGCGGCGATGCCAGCACCGGTACCGTCGGCTCCGGTGACCTGAAGATCAGCGATGTGCGTGGCAACGCGCGGCTGGATACCGTGGGCTCGGGTGATATCGAGTTCAAGCGCGTGCAGGGCAGCGTTGAAGTGGGCGTGGTCGGCTCCGGCGGGGTCGATCTGGCCGACATCGGTGGCAATGTGCATGTCCGCAGCCACGGCTCGGGCGACATCAACGTCGACGGCGTGCGCGGCACCCTGACCGTCGACCACAGCGGCAGCGGTGACGTCGATCATCGCAACGTCAGCGGCCGGGTCACTCTGCCGCGCAGCAAGTAAACCCTCTTCCAGACACTACCAGGGGAACACCATGAACCTGTTGCGCCTGTTGCCCGCTGTGCTGCTGTCCCTGCCGCTGATCGCCTGCGGCGGCACGTCGTCAGCACCCGACAAGACCGTTGGCAAGAACGTGGCCGAAGCCACAGGCGGCGTCGGCGAGACCGTCAAGAACGCGATGGACGATGCCCGCAAGGATATCGCCCAGGGCAACATCAAGATCTCGGCGGACAAGCAGCCGCGTGCGGAGATCACGCCAGATGGCCGCCTGCTGATCGCGGGCAAGGAGATCACCGCCAACGATATCCAGCGCCGTCATCTGCAGGACTACCGCGGCCACGTGGTCGCCATCGCGATGGACGGCATGGATGTCGGCCTGGCCGGCGCCAAACTGGGTGCCAGTGCTGCCGGCGAAGCGCTGAAGGGCATTTTCAGCGGCGACAGCGAAGGTGTCGAAAAGCGCATCAATGCCGAAGCCGAGAAGATCGAAGCCCAGGCCAAGCGCATCTGCGACCGCCTTCCGGCGATGCTGGCCAGCCAGCAGGCGCTCGCACGTGAACTGCCGGCATTCAAGCCCTACGCGACCATGGACCAGAGCGACGTGGACGACTGCGGCAAGGACACCGTGGTCCAGCGCTAGGCCTGTGACAGATCAGCGCACCCGGCCGGCAGCGGCGTCCAGCTGCCGGCCGTAGTGCGCCGCCCGGCTTACAATAGCGGCCCCGGACGCCCCGAACCGAATGTCATGAAGAAGCTGTTTCTGCTGTTGACCGCCCTGCTCTGCCTCGGCCTGGCCGGCTGTGACCAGGAGTACCGCAACCACCGCGCCGAGCGTGGCAAACCCAAGATTTCCGTCAGCGAAGGCATGGTCACCGTGCGTCGCCCGCCCGCGCCGAACATCATCATCCTCGCCGACGGCACGATGAAGATGGACGAGATCCAGATTCCGCTGGACGACGGGCAGAAACAGATGCTGCAGACCATGTTCGGCAAACTGCAGGTGCTGCGCCAGAACACCCTGGTGGCCGCACCGGCCGATCCGAACATGCAGCCGGTGAAGATCCAGCCGCCGGAGGGCATGGAGGTGATCCCGGCCGACCTGATCCAGCGCATCCCTGAGTTCAAGGATTACACCGACACCTTCGGCAACATCGTCGCCGACCGTCGCTGAAAAAAAACGCCGCCCAAAGGGCGGCGTTTCTGCTTTCTGTAGAGTCGAGCCATGCTCGACTCCGGAACAACCGTCGAGCGTGGCTCGACTCTACAACCGGCCGATCACCCCCCGGCGCCACCACCGCCAGCCTGGATGCCACCAGCAGTCAGCGCAGTCGGGTCCAGCAGGCGACGCAGCTCGGCCTCGTCAAGCCCGCTGTCTTCCAGCGCCACGTCCAGCACCGGGCGCTGTTCCTTGTAGGCACGCTTGGCAATCGCCGCTGCCTTCTCGTAGCCGATGATCGGGTTCAGCGCGGTGACCAGGATCGGGTTGCGCGCCAGCGCCTCGGCCACGCGATCCTCGCGCACCTTCAGCCCGGCAATCGCACTGTCGGCCAGCAGGGTGGACACGTTGGCCAGCAGGCCGATGCCATCGAGCAGGTTCACTGCGATCAGCGGCAGGGTGACGTTGAGCTGAAAGTTGCCGGTCTGCCCGGCCACGGTGATCGCAGTGTGGTGACCGATCACCTGTGCACAGGCCATCACCGTCGCTTCCGGAATCACAGGGTTGACCTTGCCCGGCATGATCGAGCTGCCCGGCTGCAGCGCCGGCAGTTCGATCTCGCCCAGCCCGGCCAGCGGACCGGCGTTCATCCAACGCAGGTCGTTGGCGATCTTGATCAGCGCCACCGCCAGCGCATTGAGCTGACCGGAAAGCTCCACCGCGTCGTCCTGTGCGGCCAGGCCTTCGAACTTGTTCTCGGCACTGTCGAACTTGAAACCGGTCTGCTGCTTCAGTGCCTTGGCCACCTGTGCACCGAAGCGCGGATCGGCATTGATGCCGGTGCCGATGGCGGTGCCACCCAGCGGCAGCCGGCGCACGCGCTTGAGGCTGTCTTCGATACGCTCCTGCGCCGACGCCAGCTGCGCCGACCACGCGCCGAATTCCTGCTCGAAGGTCAGCGGCATCGCATCCATCAGGTGGGTGCGGCCGGTCTTGACCACCTTGCGCAGGCTGCGGCCCTTCTTGTCCAGGGTCTTGCGCAGGTGCACCAGCGCCGGCAGCAGCTGCTCATGCGTCGCCAACACCGCCGACACCCGCAACGCGGTCGGAATCACGTCGTTGGAGCTCTGCCCCTGGTTGACGTGGTCATTGGGGTGCACACTGGTCTTGCCCGCCTTGCCGGCACGGTTGGCCAGGGTGGCGATGACCTCGTTGGCATTCATGTTCGAGGACGTGCCAGAACCCGTCTGATAGACATCGATCGGGAACTGCGCGTCCCAGTTGCCGGCGGCCACTTCGGCGGCAGCGGTCTGGATGGCCTTGGCCACGTTCTTCGGCAGGTGGCCCAGTTCTGCGTTGACGCCCGCGGCGGCGCCCTTGACCAGGCCCAGGGCACGGATGAAACCGCGCGGCATGCGCTGGCCCGACACCGGGAAGTTCTGCACGGCACGCTGGGTCTGGGCGCCCCACAGGGCGTCCGCAGGCACCTGCAGCTCGCCCATGCTGTCGTGTTCGATTCTGAAACCCTTGCTTGCAGCTTTGCTCATTGCATCAACTCCGCACTACTTCAGTTGGGGAAAGGGAAGCGGCGGCTGGCAGGGTGTCGCTTCCCGGGCTGGCGGCTGCGCCAACGATACTCCCTTGCCCGCAGCGTGGGATGACGAGGGCGGGCCAGATCGTTTCATCCGCAGGGCCGATCTGCACGCGCAAGGGGTAGTGCCGGCCGCTGGCCAGCAATCCATGGAATCGTGGGCCGGGCGTGGTTGCCGGCCAGCGGCCGGCACTACCTCACCGGCACGTCGTAGAATATGGCCCCCGCCGCTCGCCCCAGCCCTGCCGACATGTCCGATTCCGCCCTGCTCGCCCTGTCCCCGCTCGATGGCCGCTATGCCGGCAAGGTCGACGCCCTGCGCCCGATCTTCTCCGAGTACGGCCTGATCAAGGCCCGCATCACGGTCGAAGTGGAGTGGCTGCTGGCCCTGGCCGCCGAGCCGGGCATCGTCGAACTGGCCCCGTTCTCCGACGCCGCCATCGCGCGCCTGCGTGCCCTGGCCGCCAGCTTCAGCCCGGTCCAGGCCGCGCGCGTGAAGGAGATCGAACGCACCACCAACCATGACGTCAAGGCGGTGGAGTACTTCATCAAGGAACAGCTGAAGGACGACGCCGAGCTGGCCCCGGCGCTGGAATTCGTGCATTTCGCCTGCACCAGCGAAGACATCAACAACCTCAGCTACGGCCTGATGCTGGAACAGGCCCGCCGCGAGGTGCTGCTGCCGACCCTGGACGGCATCGCCAACAGCCTGCGCAGCCTGGCGCACGCCCAGGCCGGTCAGTCGATGCTGTCGCGCACCCACGGCCAGACCGCCTCGCCGACCACCCTGGGCAAGGAACTGGCCAACGTGGTCGCCCGCCTGGAACGCCAGCGCAGGCAGATTGCCGCGGTCGAACTGACCGGCAAGATCAATGGCGCGGTGGGCAACTACAACGCCCACATCGCCAGCTACCCGGACGTGGACTGGCCGGCCTTCGCCGAGCGCTTCGTGACCGGCCTGGGCCTGGTGTTCAACCCGTACACCACGCAGATCGAACCGCACGACAACATCGCCGAGATCGGTGATGCCGCACGCCGCGCCAACATCATCCTGATCGACCTGGCCCGTGACATCTGGGGCTACGTTTCGCTGGGCTACTTCAAGCAGCGCCTGAAGGAAGGCGAAGTCGGCTCGTCGACGATGCCGCACAAGGTCAACCCGATCGACTTCGAGAATGCGGAAGGCAACTTCGGCATTGCCAACGCGCTGTTCGAGCACTTCAGCGCGAAGCTGCCGATCAGCCGCTGGCAGCGTGACCTGACTGACTCCACCGTGCTGCGTGCGCTGGGCACCGCGTTCGGCCACAGCCAGGTGGCGCTGGATTCGCTGGCCAAGGGCCTGGGCAAGCTGGAAGTGAACCCGCAGCGCCTGGATGCCGATCTGGACGCGGCCTGGGAAGTGCTGGCCGAAGCCGTGCAGACGGTGATGCGCCGCCACGGCCTGCCGAACCCGTACGAGCAGCTGAAGGCGCTGACCCGCGGCCAGGGCATCACCGCCGAGTCGATGCGCGCGTTCGTGCAGGGGCTGGAGCTGCCGGCGGATGCGAAGCAGCGCCTGCTGGAGATGACCCCGGGCAGCTACACCGGCCTGGCCGAGTCGCTGGCGAAGAAGATTTAAGGAGTTTCCTTTGCGGCGGCGGCCGCGGGCGCTGCCTGCGGCAGGCTCTACGGCAACGGCAACGGCAACGGCAACGGCAACAGCAACGTCAAGAGCGGCTCTGGATTGCTGCTAGCTGGGCGGGTCGGGAGGGGCCAGCGGGACACGCCGTAAACCCGTCCATGAAGTGACCCCCGAGACTTGGACGGGGTCAGGCGGCCGATTGGGCCTGCTCCCGGTACTTTACCGGGCTCAGACCTTTCAGTTTCAGTTTGATGCGTTCTTCGTTGTAGTACTGGATGTATTCCACCAGCCCAGCCTCCAGACTCTCGAGGCTGTCAAAGCTGTTCAGGTAGAAGAATTCCGACTTCAGCGTTCCAAAGAAGCTCTCCATCGCCGCATTGTCCAGGCAGTTGCCGCGCCGGGACATGCTTTGCTTCAACGAGTGCTTTTCCAGCATGTGCCGGTAGTTTTCATGCTGGTACTGCCAGCCCTGGTCGGAGTGGATCATGGGGCGCTCATCCGGGGAAAGCTTCTTGATGGCCTCCTCCAGCATTTGACCCACCAGATCAAATACGGGCCGACGCTTGATCTGATAAGCCACGATTTCGCCGTTGTAGAGGTCCATGATCGGCGACAGGTACAGCTTCATGCCCTGCACCTTGAACTCGGTCACGTCAGTCACCCACTTCTGGTTGGGCCGCTCTGCATGGAACTGGCGATTGAGGTCATTGCCAACCACAACATTGGCCGCCCCCTTGAAGGCTTGGTAGCGCTTCACACGCACCCGCGATTTCAGCCCCATCTCCCCCATCAGGCGCTGAACCCGCTTGTGATTGGTCCGATGACCCTGATTGGCTAATTCCAGCGTCACCGTGCGATAGCCATAGCGCCCTTGGCTTTGATCGTAGATTGCACGGATGCGCTCGCACAGGGCTGCCTCATCCTGATCCGGATGGGCCAGGACATGGTTCTGGTAATAGAACGTACTGCGTGACAGCTCAGCTGCTTCGAGCAGAAGCGACAGCGTATGAACCTGCCTCAATCCTTGGACGGCTTGCGCTTTGCGTCCTGCGCCGCCTGCTCTTCCCGGATCAAGGCATCGAGTTTTTTTAGGTAGTCGGTCTCCGCACGCAGATAGGCGACTTCCTTGAGCAGCTCATCGCGGCTCATATCTTCAGGCGGCTTGGACGAACGGGTCTTCTTCATCGGCTTTCGGGGCGGCGGCGGAGGGGGTGCCAACGCTTGGGCACCGCCTTGAGCATACAGGCGCCGCCATCGCCCCACCGCGCCGGCATCGCCAATTTGAAAGTAGGTGGTGGCCTCGCGCCCGGACAGGCCGTCCTGGCTCATCTTCTCCAGGACAGCCAGCTTGAACGGGAGGTCATAGGACCGGGCCTGGCGATGAAATCCCCGCCAACCATGCAGCCGATAGGTCGCCACCCAGCGCCTGACCGTGGAGAACTCCAGGCCGTGGCGACGGGCAACGGCTTTGACCGATGTGGAGGTCTTGCAGGCCTCTTTGGCGACCTGCAGTTTGAAACGCGCGTCGTATTTGTTCATGTATCCCTCGGGGTTGGATCTAGCGTCCAACTCCCGGGGGTCACTTCACCATGGGGGCTCGATGGCGCCATCCATGGCGCCAACGGTCCCGCTGGCCCATCCCGTCCCACCTCTGACAGATTCCTGGTGACGGATCGAAGAGCTTTGGGTTGTCGGGACGGAATTTGATAAAGGGACGCGGCTTCGCCGCGTCCCTCTCTTGATTTGGCATGAGCAAGCGCAGCGCGCGACCCGCCGTTGCCTTTGATCTTCTTCTTCCATTCCGTGGCGGGCCGCGCAGGAAACTGTCAGGGGCCGGGCGGGTGGGCTGCGCGGGGGTGTCCGCCGCATGGATGCGGCGGCCAAGCTTACAGGGACGTACTTGCAGCGTCCCCCGCGCAGCCCACCCGCCCGGCCAAGCGCGGCTTTTGCTTTCAGCGACCAACCCAGACCCCGCCACGAGGGGCTCAGCCGTTGGCCGGAACCCCCGCGACAAACCCGCGCACGTGCGCAATCCCCACGAACGGCGGACAATGGAGATCTCAGGCGGCCCGCCGCGCCGCCCCTCCCGCTTTCCGCTGCAAGGATTCCCCCATGGCCGCCCGCAAGTCCTCCGCCCCCCTCATCGAAGTCACCGCCCGCCCCGGCCAGCCGCTGGGCATGGCGCCGGCCACCTTCCTGCGCGACTTCTGGCAGAAACGCCCGCTGCTGATCCGCAACGCCTTCCCCAACTTCCAGACCCCGGTGCAGCCGGAAGACCTGGCCGGGCTGGCCTGCGAAGAAGGCGTGCTGGCACGCCTGATCGAGCACGACAAGACCCAGGACGGCTGGCGCGTGCGTACCGGCCCGTTCCAGGAAGACGTGTTCCCCGCCCTGCCCGACCACGACTGGACCCTGCTGGTGCAGGACGTGGACAAGTGGGACCCGGACGTGCGCGCCCTGATCGAGCACTTCAGCTTCCTGCCGCGCTGGCGCATGGATGACGTGATGATCAGCTTCGCCGCCACCGGCGGCTCGGTCGGCGCCCACGTCGACCAGTACGACGTGTTCCTGCTGCAGGCCCATGGCCATCGCCGCTGGCAGATCGATGCCAGCGAATCGATCAAGGGCAAGCAGCCGCCGCTGGGCTTCCGCCCCGACGTGGAGCTGAAGCTGCTGAAGGTGTTCAAGCCGACCCACGACTGGGTGCTGGCGCCGGGCGACATGCTGTACCTGCCGCCGAACGTGCCGCACCACGGCGTCGCCGAAGATCCCTGCCTGACCTTCTCGTTCGGCATGCGCGCGCCGTCTTCGGCCGAGCTGATCAGCGACTACCTGGACACCCTGATCGCCGATGCCGACGAGAACATCCGCTACCAGGATGCCGACCTGAAGGTGCCGGCCGACCCGAACGAAATCGACACAGTGGCGATGGCGCGGGTGATCACCGCGCTCAACGCCATCCGCATGAACGACCCGGACAAGCTGGGCGACTGGTTCGGCCGCTTCATCACCACCTACCGCGCGGCCGGCGAAGTGATGGCCCACCAGGCCGCACCGGCACAGGAAGAAGTGGTCCAGGCCCTGGCATCGGGCCTGCTGCTGCAGCGCCACCCGTGGGCCCGCCTGGCCTGGCGCCGGGCCAAGCGTGGCGCCAGCCTGTATGTCAGCGGCCAGGACTTCGCGCTGCCGGTGAAGGACGCGCAGCGCCTGGCTGGCACCGAACAGCTGGACGCCGCCGCTTATCGCGGCCTGTCCGACAAGGGCCGTGCCGTGGTCCAGCAGCTGCTGGTCGGCGGGGTGTTCCAGCTGATCGACCCGAATGAGGTATACGAGGCCGAAGACGAGGACGACGGCGAGGATGCCGTGGTGCTCGGCGAGGTCGTCGAAGGCCGCGACCGCGTGGATGCGATCGACGCCGACGCGGTGTCCGACGATGTCCACTCCGTGACCGTACACGACGACGGCATCGAGGTCATCGTCAACTTCGAGGACGACGAGGAAGACGACAGCGCCGGCCGGGCCTGAGCCATCGCCATGATCCGGGTCCAGCAGGTCAGCCACGCCGATGCCCACGCAGCCATCCACGAGGTACGCCAACGCGTGTTCGTGCAGGAACAGGGCATCGCCGCCGAGCTGGAACGCGATGCGCTGGACCCGGTCAGTGCCCATGTGCTGGCGCTGGACAGTGACAACCAGCCGGTCGGCACGGGCCGGCTGGCCCCGGATGGCCGCATCGGCCGCATGGCGGTGCTGGCCAGCCATCGCAGCCGCGGGGTCGGCGAGGCCCTGCTGGAAGCACTGGTGGAGGCCGGGCGCCGGCTCGGCCTGGCCGAGCTGCATCTGCACGCCCAGCTGCCCGCCCGTGACTTCTATGCCCGCCAGGGTTTCTTGCCCGAAGGCGAGGTGTTCGAGGAGGCCGGCATCGGCCACCAGCAGATGCGCCGCCGGTTGGGCGCGGCCAGTGCCATCGACAGCCGCGAGCAGGCGGTGGCCATCACCACGGCCATCGTCCACCGCGCCCGCCGCCAAGTGTGGCTGCACAGCCGTCAGCTGGACCCGGGACTGCTCGACGCGCCGTCGGTACAGGCCGCCCTGCGCCGCTTCGTCACCGCCCGCCACGACAAGCAGCTGCGGGTGATCGTGCACGACGCCGCCGCCATCGCCTCTGCCGGGGCGCCACTGCTGGCGCTGGCCCAGCGCCTGCCCAGCGTGATCCAGTTCCGCGAGGTCACCGACCCGGTCGACCGTGCACTGGCCTCGGCCTGTCTGCTCAACGATGCGGGCGACTTCTACTTTCGTCTGATCGGCCATCGCCTCGACGGCGAAGCCGGCATCGCGCTGCCGACACGTTCGCAGCCGTTCGAGCAGCAATTGCAGCGCGTCTGGGACCGTTCACGTGATTGCAGCGAACTGCGCGCGCTCGGCATCTGAGCGGAGCGGGCTGACTCAACCTGTCTGGAACCGGCACCGGGGGACGCGCGATACCTCCGGTGGTGCCCCTTCGTGTCCGGTTGGGGGTACAATTTGGCTGTTTGAACGCGCCCGCGCAGGGCTATTCATCTTCCTGCCGGGTCCTTCTGAAGCCATACCCCACAAAGCGAATCAACACCCTCCATCGTGGACAATCAACTGAAGCAGTTTGCGCAATCTTCGCAACTCGCCGGCGGCAACGCCTCCTATGTCGAGGACCTGTACGAGCAGTACCTGGTCTCCCCGGATAGTGTCGATCCCAAATGGAAAACCTACTTCGACGGCTTCAAGGGCCGTGAAGCAGGTGACATTCCGCACTCGGCCGTCATCTCCCACATTGCGGACGCGGCCAAGGATGCGCTGAAGGCCGGTACCGGCAACGGTGCAGGCGACGAGCGCGAGCGCAATGTCGGTCGTCTGATCACTGCCTACCGTTCGCGCGGCCACCTGGACGCCCGCCTCGATCCGCTGGGCCTGGCCGCACCGGTCAACACCCCGGACCTGGGCCTGCCGTTCCACAGCCTGTCCGATGGCGACCTCAACAGCGAGTTCAGCACCGGCGGCGTCGGTGGCCAGCCGCGCATGAAGCTGCGCGACCTGCTGGCACGCCTGAAGGCGACCTACACCGGCTCGATCGGTGCGGAGTTCATGCACATCTCCGAGGTCGAGCAGCGCCAGTGGATCTACAAGAAGCTGGAACTGGCCGGTGGCAACTACCAGCTGGACGCTGATACCCAGCGCCGCACCCTGGAGCGCCTGACCGCGGCCGAAGGCCTGGAGCGCTACCTGCACACCAAGTACGTCGGCCAGAAGCGCTTCTCGCTGGAAGGCGGCGACTCGCTGATCCCGATGATGGACACCATCATCCGCAGCGCCGGCAAGGATGGCGTCAAGGACGTGGTGATCGGCATGGCCCACCGCGGCCGCCTGAACGTGCTGGTCAACACCCTGGGCAAGAATCCGCGCAAGCTGTTCGACGAATTCGAAGGCAAGTTCGAGCACGACGAGCACGCCTCGGCCGGTGACGTGAAGTACCACATGGGCTTCTCCGCCGACGTCGCCACCGATGGCGGCCCGGTGCACCTGGCGCTGGCGTTCAACCCGTCGCACCTGGAAATCGCCGACCCGGTCGTGGCCGGTTCCGTGCGTTCGCGCCAGGAGCGCCGCAAGGACACCGCGCGCAAGCAGGTCATGCCCATCCTGATCCACGGCGACGCGGCCTTCTCCGGCCAGGGCGTGGTCATGGAACTGTTCCAGATGTCGCAGGCCCGCGGCTTCGCCGTCGGCGGCACCGTGCACATCGTGGTCAACAACCAGGTTGGCTTCACCACCTCCAACCCGCTGGATACGCGTTCCACGCGCTATGCCACCGACGTGGCGAAGATGATCGCCGCCCCGGTGCTGCACGTGAACGGCGATGATCCGGAAGCCGTTGTGTTCGCCGCGCAGCTGGCCTTCGAGTTCCGCCAGAAGTTCGCCAAGGACGTGGTCATCGACCTGATGTGCTACCGCCGCTGGGGCCACAACGAGGCCGACGAGCCGGCGATCACCCAGCCGCTGATGTATCAGGTGATCCGCAAGCACGCCACCACCCGCGAGATGTACGCCGAGCAGCTGGAAAAGGCGGGCGTGATCGCCGCCGGTGCCGGCAAGGCGATGGTCGATGCCTACCGCGAGAAGCTGGACGCCGGTGAAGTGACCACCGAGCTGGCCAAGGTCGAGAAGACCCCGCCGACCAGCCCGCTGTTCGTCGATTGGCCGAAGCTGCTGGAAGGCAAGCTGTCCGACCCGATCTCGACCAAGGTCGAGAAGAACAAGCTGGTCGAGCTGGCCAAGCTGATCAACACCATTCCGGACGAAGTGCAGCTGCACTCGCGCGTGGCCAAGGTCTACGACGACCGCCGCAAGATGGCCGCTGGCGAGATCCCGGGCGACTGGGGCTTTGCCGAGAACCTGGCGTACGCCACCCTGCTCGACGAAGGCAGTGCCCTGCGCCTGGTCGGCCAGGACGTGGGTCGCGGTACGTTCACGCACCGCCACGCGATCCTGCACGACCAGAAGACCGACAACTACTACATGCCGCTGCGGCAGCTGGTGGATTCGCCGGAGAAGGCCACCGTCATCGATTCGCTGCTGAGCGAAGAAGCGGTGATGGCCTACGAGTACGGCTTCTCCACCACCGATCCGAACACGCTGTGCATCTGGGAAGGCCAGTTCGGCGACTTCGCCAACGGTGCCCAGGTCGTCATCGACCAGTTCATCGCCGCCGGTGAAGCCAAGTGGGGCCGCATCTCCGGCCTGACCCTGCTGCTGCCGCATGGCTATGAAGGTCAGGGCCCGGAACACAGCTCGGCGCGCCTGGAGCGCTTCCTGCAGCTGTGCGCGCTGGAGAACATGCTGGTGGTGGTGCCGTCGACCCCGGCACAGGCCTTCCACATGCTGCGTCGCCAGCAGCACCTGACCACCCGCAAGCCGCTGGTGGTGATGTCGCCGAAGTCGCTGCTGCGCCACAAGCTGGCCGTGTCGACCCTGGACGAACTGGCCAACGGCGAGTTCCAGCACCTGATCGGCGACGCCAACGCGGACGCCAAGAAGGTCAAGCGCGTGGTGCTGTGCTCGGGCAAGGTCTACTACGACCTGCTGGAAGACCAGACCAAGCGTGGCCAGGACGACGTGGCGATCATCCGCGTGGAGCAGCTGTACCCGTTCCCGCGTGCGCTGCTGGCTGCCGAACTGAAGAAGTACGGCAAGGCCACCGACGTGGTGTGGACGCAGGAAGAACCGCAGAACCAGGGTGCGTGGTACCAGATCCGCCACCACCTGCAGTTCTGCCTGGCCGATGGCCAGAACCTGCACTACGCCGGTCGCGCACGTTCGGCTTCGCCGGCTGCCGGTCACATGGCTGACCACGTCCGCGAACAGCAGCAGCTGGTCGCCGATGCACTGGTCAACCCGTTCAACGACACGTTCGCTGAATAATCCTCCCCCTATTTAGAAGACAAACCAGGAAGCTCCCGCAATGGCCACCGAAGTCAAAGCCCCGGTACTGCCCGAATCCGTCGCCGACGGCACCATCGCCACCTGGCACAAGAAGGTGGGCGACGCCGTCAAGCGCGACGAAAACCTGCTTGACCTGGAAACCGACAAGGTCGTCCTGGAAGTGCCGTCGCCGGTCGACGGCGTGCTCAAGGAAATCAAGTTCGCCGAAGGCTCGACCGTGACCTCCAGCCAGGTCGTGGCGATCATCGAGGAAGGCGCCGTCGCTGCTGCCCCGGCTCCGGCCGCTGAAGAGAAGAAGGCCGAGGCCGCTCCGGCCGCCGCTGCGCCGGCCGCTGCCGCCGCTCCGGCCCCGGCTGCCAAGTCGGCCGCCGACACCCTGCCGCCGGGCGCCCGCTTCACCGCCATCACCGAAGGCGTGAACCCGGCCGACGTCGACGGCACCGGCCGTCGCGGCGCAGTGACCAAGGAAGACATCGTCAACTTCGCCCGCAACGGCGGCGCCGGCAAGGCCGGTGGCGCACGTCCGGAAGAGCGCGTGCCGATGACCCGCATCCGCAAGCGCATCGCCGAGCGCCTGATGGAGTCGAAGAACTCCACCGCCATGCTGACCACCTTCAACGAAGTCGACCTGTCCAAGGTCTCGGCGGCGCGCAAGGAACTGCAGGACGAGTTCGTCAAGGCACACGGCATCAAGCTGGGCTTCATGAGCTTCTTCGTGAAGGCCGCTGCCAATGCCCTGCAGCGCTTCCCGCTGGTCAACGCCTCGATCGACGGCGACGACATCATCTACCACGGCTACTCGGACATCTCGATCGCCGTGTCGACCGAGAAGGGCCTGGTCACGCCGGTGCTGCGCAACGTCGAGCGCATGTCGTTCGCCGACATCGAGAAGACCATCGCCGACTACGCCAAGAAGGCCCGTGACGGCAAGCTGAGCCTGGAAGAACTGCAGGGTGGCACCTTCACCGTGACCAACGGCGGCACCTTCGGTTCGCTGCTGTCGACCCCGATCATCAACCCGCCGCAGAGCGCCATCCTGGGCATGCATGCCATCAAGGAGCGTCCGATCGCCCAGAACGGCCAGGTCGTGATCGCGCCGATGATGTACCTGGCGCTGTCGTACGACCACCGCATCATCGACGGCAAGGACTCGGTGCAGTTCCTGGTGGACATCAAGAACCAGCTGGAAAACCCGGGCCGCATGCTGTTCGGCCTGTAAGACACCTCCCGCTCCTCCGCGCCCGCGCGGAGGGGTTCTGGTAATGCATCAAGGAATAATTCAATGGCTGAACAATTCGACGTCGTCGTCATCGGTGCCGGCCCGGCCGGTTACCACGCTGCCATCCGCGCGGCCCAGCTGGGCCTGAAGACCGCCTGCATCGACGCAGCGCTGGGCAAGGACGGCAAGCCGGCGCTGGGCGGCACCTGCCTGCGCGTGGGCTGCATCCCGTCCAAGGCGCTGCTGGATTCCTCGCGCCAGTTCTGGAACATGGGCCACATCTTTGGCGACCACGGCATCAGCTTCAAGGATGCCAAGATCGACGTCGAGGCGATGGTTGGCCGCAAGGACAAGATCGTCAAGCAGTTCACCGGCGGCATCGGCATGCTGTTCAAGGCCAACAAGGTCGCCGCCTACTACGGCTTCGGCGAACTGCAGCCGGGCAACGTGGTCAAGGTCACCCAGCATGACGGTTCCATCGTCGAGCTGAAGGGCACCAACGTCATCATCGCCGCCGGTTCGGATTCGATCGAACTGCCGTTCGCCAAGTTCGACGGCGAGACCATCGTCGACAACGTCGGCGGCCTGGACTTCACCGAAGTGCCGAACCGCCTGGCGGTGATCGGCGCCGGCGTGATCGGCCTGGAACTGGGCAGCGTGTGGAAGCGCCTGGGCGCTGAAGTCACCATCCTGGAAGCACTGCCGGAGTTCTTGGCCGTGGCCGACGCCGAAGTGGCCAAGACCGCTGCCAAGGAATTCAAGAAGCAGGGCCTGGACATCCGCCTCGGCGCCAAGGTCTCCAAGACCGAGATCACCGGCAAGGGCAAGAAGAAGGAAGTCGTTGTCACCTACACCGACAGCGAAGGCGAAAAGACCCTGACCGTGGACAAGCTGCTGGTGGCCGTTGGCCGTCGCGCCGCCACCAAGGGCCTGCTGGCCGAAGGCACCGGCGTCAAGATCAACGAGCGCGGCCAGATCGAAGTCGACGCGCACTGCCACACCGGCGTCAACGGCGTGTGGGCGGTCGGCGACTGCGTGCGTGGCCCGATGCTGGCGCACAAGGGCTTCGAGGAAGGCATCGCGGTGGCTGAGCTGATCGCCGGCCTGCCGGGCCACGTCAACTTCGACACCATCCCGTGGGTCATCTACACCGAGCCGGAACTGGCCTGGGTCGGCAAGACCGAAGCTCAGCTGAAGGCCGAAGGCATTCCGTACAAGGCCGGCAGCTTCCCGTTCGCCGCCAACGGCCGTGCCGTGGCGATGATCGAGCCGGCGGGCTTCGTGAAGATCCTGGCCCATGCCGAAACCGATCGCATCCTCGGCATGCACCTGGTCGGCGCCAACGTCTCCGAACTGGTGCACGAAGGCGTGCTGACCATGGAGTTCAGCGGCTCGGCCGATGACCTGGCCCGTATCTGCCACGCTCACCCGTCGCTGTCGGAAGTGATCCACGACGCAGCAATGGCGGTCAGCAAGCGCGCCATCCACAAGGCGAACTGATCGTTCGCCGGTAGTGCCGGCCGCTGGCCGGCACACTCCAGCAAACAAAAAACCCCGCCTCGGCGGGGTTTTTTGATTGCGCTGATGATGTAGAGCCGAGCCCACGCTCGGCTATCCCGGGAAAAGAGCCGAGCATCGGCTCGGCGCTACACCTTTCCAGCCGGCTTCTTCGGCGGATCATCACAGATCCGGTGCTGGACCACGGTTTCACCGGCCTTCCACTCCTTCACCGCCCGGCAGCGCTCCTTGGGTTTGACCGCCTTGGCCGCTGCAGCATCCGCCTCATCGGCAGCGGCGGTCTGCTGGCGTTCCAGCCATGCGGACGGCGGCACCGGTGTGGCCAGTGCCGGCCCCGTGAGCAATGCCAGCGCGACCAGCAACACAGCCCTCATGCCGCCACCGGGCCGCCGCCGAGCAGGCGCGCGGGCAGCATGAACAGCGCGCGCAGGAAGGCAAACAGCGCCGAGAAGGTGATGCCGACCAGGCGGAACGGCAGACTCAGCAGCCACACGAACGGCCAGGCGATCAGGGCGAGGATCGCCAGCGGCCAGCACAGCACGAACAGCAGGCACCACACACCGAGCGCGAACAGGGTCTTCATCACGGTCTCCTTGTGGCGGCACCTTGCCGCCTGCGGACACCTTGGCGCCCCGCTCTGGCCGCCCGCAAACGGTTTGCGACGAAACCCGGCTCGGGGCGATGAATCCGGTGGTGGGGAAACCGAAGATTGATCAGGTTGCCGGCCAGCGGCCGGCACTACCGAATGGATTCACACCGGGACTGCGCCCGGGCGGCCGTGGGTCACCTGGAAGCGCGCCGCGGTGCGCACCGCAGCGTCCGCACGCAGCACACTGTCGGCGAAGCGCAGTTCCGCATCCACGGTCTGCCGGTTCAGCTGCAGCTTCCACCAGCCACGGCGGTCACCGTCGAAATAGCGGATATGCGGGTTCTGCGGAATCGACGGCCCGTAGTACGGCCCGTATGGCGTGTCGTCGCCGCCACTGCTGATCGCCGGAGCGATGAATTCGGTGGCTACGACCGGCGCACTGGCCGCGTCGAAATCCAGCTTCAGGTCGTTGACGAAGGTGGAATGCCAGTCGCCGCCCAGCAGGATGGCATTGCCCTGCCCGCCTGCCTGCATCGCCTGCAGCAGCCGGTTACGTGCGGCGGGATAGCCATCCCAGGCGTCATTCCAGAAGCGCTCGCGTGGCGTGCCACCGTCCAGCCGCAGCTGCGCCATCAGCAACTGCTGCACCACCACGTTCCAGCGCGTGCCCTGCGCGGCCGCCATCGACTGCGCGAACCACGCCTCCTGGCCCGCGCCGAGCATGCTCATGCGCGGGTCCAGTGCAGCATCACAGCGTGGCGACTCGCCCACGCCACAGGGATTGGCCGGGCGGAACTGGCGGCAATCGAGCAGGGTCAGCTGTGCCAGATCGCCGTAACGCAGGCGCCGATGCACGCGCAGGCCGCCGTTGCCCGCAGGTGTGCTGCGCATCGGCAGATGCTCGTAGAACGCGCGGTAGGCGGCGGCGCGGCGGATGATGAAGTCCTCCGTTGATACGCCGGGTTTTTCCGGGTGGATGCCGGAGTAATCATTCTGTACTTCATGGTCGTCCCAGATCACCGCGAACGCGTGTGCGGCATGCGCGGCCTGCAGATCCGGATCGAGCTTGTACAGCGCGTACTGGTCACGGTAGCGCTCCAGGCTGACGGTCTCGCCGCTGAAACGCTCGGCGTCCAGTGTGCGGCCGCGCGCGTTCTGCAGCGGGCTGTATTCGTACAGGTAGTCACCGGCATGCAGCACCAGGTCGACATCGCTCTGCGCGATATCGCGCAGGACCGGGTAGTAGCCGCTGTTCCAGGCCTGACAGGTGCACAGGGCCAACCGAAGCTGCTGCAGTTGCGTGTCCAGCGGCGGCGCGGTGCGGAAGTGGCCGACCGCGCTTTCCTCATCGCCGTCGCAGGCGAAACGGTAGTAGTAGTCGCGGCCTGGGCGCAGGCCGTTGACCTCCACGTGCACCGAATGCGCCAGCTCGGGCACCGCGGCCGCAGTCCCCCGCTGCACCAGCCGGCGCATGCCCGGGTCCTCGGCCACGAACCAGCGCACCGGCACCGCCCGCGACGGCATGCCGCCGCCATTGAGCGGGTCCGGTGCCAGCCGCGTCCACAATACGGCCCCCTGTGGATCCGGATCACCGGCGGCGACACCGAGGGTGAACGGATCGCGCCCCAGCCGCGGCCGTGGGCCGGCCGTGGCCAACCCCGGCATCGCCGCCAGCGCGATCGCCGCCCCCGTACCCTGCCACGCCATGCGCAGCAGGCGACGACGGCTTTCCGGATCGACAGGCCCGCGCATCAGAAGCGCACGGTAGCGGTGGCCATCACCTGGCGCGGCGCGCCGACCTGCATGGTCGCCAGGCTGCGGGTCGGGTCAGCGGCGTAGGTGCCATTGGTGTTGATCGAGGACAGGTAGCGCTTGTCGGTCAGGTTGGTCAGGTTCAGCGCTACGGTCAGGTTCTGCGCCGGGCCGAGCTTGCCGAAGTCATAGGCCGCCGAGGCGTTGACCAGCCAGTAGCTCGGCACCGACACATCGTTGGTATAGGTCACGTAGCGCTTGCCGACATGGTTGGCGGCCAGGCGCAGGTCCCACGCGCCCGGGGTCCACGCCAGGGTGCTGGCGAACATCCATTCCGGGGTGTCGACGGTCGTCTTGCCGCGGGTCGGCACCACGCCGTTGTTCACGTAGTCGTTGTCGTAGGTGCTGTCATTCCAGGACAGCGCATTGGACCACGTCAGGTCCTGCATCGGCTTCAGCTGCAGGGTCGCCTCGGCGCCGCGGCTGGTCACAGAACCGACGTTGGAGAACAGTGCCGGGCAACCGAGGATGCCCACGCACTGCGCGATGGCCAGCAGGCGGTTGTCGAACTTGACGTCGTACACCGCCACCGAGGCTTCATAGCCGCGGCCGTAGCCACGCCAACCCAGCTCGATGGTGCGCGACTGTTCCGGCTTCAGGTTCTTCGCGCTGGCATCGAAGGCGGCCTGCGGCACATTGAACGGGCTGCCCACGCCCAGCGCATAGGCGGCGATGTTCTTGGCGAACGAACCGAAGATCTCGTTGCCTTCGTTGAGTTTGAAGTTGAAGCCGGCCTGCGGCAGCAGGCCCTTCTTCGAGGTCAGGCTGCTGTTGTTGGCATAGCTGCCCAGCGGGGTGCGCACGCTGGTGCGGGTATGCGGCGACTTCGCGCCGATGTCGATGGTCAGGCGATCATCGAACAGGCGGAAGCGGTCCTGCACGTAGAACTGGCGGGTGATGGTGGTGTAGCGCTGGTGCCACACGCGCTGGTCCGGGTTGCGCAGGAAGAAGTCGTCGGTGATCGGGCCGTCGATGTAGTAGAAGTTGCGCTGCACGCTGTGGCCGTTGTCCTCGTACCAGAGGCCCGCTTCCAGTTCGTGGCCACCGACGTTCCAGGTGAACGCCGAGGTCACGCCGGTACGGTCGATCGCGTACTCGGTGGTGCGGATCGAGATCGGAATCTCGCGGCTGGTGCCCGGGTTGGACGGATTGGACGGGCTGAACCAGTGGCCCTGGCCACGGTTGCTGTGGTTGTAGACATTGACCTTCAAGCGCATCGACTCGTTCAGGCCGAAATCACCGGCAATGCTGGACAGGTCATCGTTGCGCAGGCCGTGGCCGGAGTAGTACGCATCCCACGGGCTGTTGACGCCGCCGCTGAACTTGCCGCGTGCGGCGGCGACGGCGCGATCCCAGTCCGGCGCGTAGTTGTCCCAGTCCCAGCCGAGGCGATCGATCATTTCCAGCGACAGATCCTGGTAATCGGCCTCGACGCGGCGCGAGGCGTTGAACAGCGCGGTGATCTTGCTGTCCGTTCCGAAGTTGTAGGTGGCCTTGCCGTTGAACTGCTTCAGCTCCTGCGAGCCCTTGCCCTTCCACTTGTCACCTTCCGAATACACGCCGGACAGGTAGGCGGCAAAGCCCTGGTGCTCGCCGGTATCGAGGCGTGCATAGCTGCGGCGTGCGCTGTCACTACCAAAGCTCTGTGCCAGCACGACCCCATACTCGGTGGACGGATCGATCGAGTAGAACTGGAACACGCCGCCAAGGTTGCTGGTGGACGGTGTACCCAGTGCGCCAATGCCGGTGGAGACCTCCGCACCGCCCAGGTTCTCGCTGATCACCGCGCGGCTGATGTGCAGGCCGTTGCTGTTGCCATAGGCCATGTTGCCCAACGGGATGCCATCGAGGGTGTAGCCCAGGCGGTTCTGGTTGAAGCCACGCAGGCTGATGGTGGTGGACCATTCGTAGGCGCCGGTGGCATCGGCCGATTCGAAATGCACGCCCGGCTTGGTTGCAAGCAGCTTCAGCGGATTGGCTCCCGGCGGCAGCACCTTCATGTCCTCGGCGGTCACGCGCTGCACCTGGCGCGCTTCACCGCGGCCGATCACCGAGACCGAATCGAGGGTGGTGGCCGACTGTGCGTCGGTGGCGGGGGCGGTTTCAGCGGCAGCCAGCGACGGCAGCGAAGCACAGACCAACAGGGCCAGCAGATTGCGGCGGAGCGGAGCGTGGGACGGCATGGAGGCGGATTCCTTGGGCACGCTGGACGCCGAAGGGCGGCGTCGAAGGGCAGCAGCGGCGGAATCGTAGAAGCGTCGCGTTACATGTCATTTACACGCCACATACGGACGTTCGGCGTTTCGAATGGTTTGCCGGCCGTGGGGTGGTTGCCGGCCAGCGGCCGGCACTACGGTTATTCGAATGAACCGACCGAGTCGTGGGCCAGGTTGTCGAAGCGGGTGTACTCGCCGAAGAACTTCAGCTTGCACGACCCGGTCGGGCCGCCACGGTGCTTGCCGATGATGATCTCGGCCAGGCCCTTGTCCGGCGAATTTTCCTTGTTGTAGTAATCGTCGCGGTAGATGAAGACGATCATGTCCGCATCCTGCTCGATTGCGCCCGATTCGCGAAGATCGGCCATCACCGGGCGCTTGTCGGTACGCGTTTCCAGCGAGCGGTTGAGCTGCGACAGCGCGATCACCGGCACGTGCAGTTCCTTGGCCAGGCCCTTCAGCGAACGCGAGATCTCCGAGATTTCGGTCGCGCGGTTTTCGCTGTTGCCCGGCACGCTCATCAGCTGCAGGTAGTCGATCACCACCAGGCCCAGATCATGCTCGCGCTTGAGGCGGCGGCACTTGGAACGCAGCACTTCCGGCGACACGCCAGGCGTGTCGTCGATGAAGATCTTGGTTTCCTTCAGCATCTTGATCGCGCTGGTGACGCGGCTCCAGTCCTCGTCTTCCAGCTGGCCGGTACGCAGGCGCTGTGCGTTGATGCGGCCGTTGGAGGAAATCAGGCGCATCGCCAGCTGCGATGCCGACATTTCCATCGAGAACACCGCCACGCCCTTCTTCGACTTGATCGCCGCGTACTCGGCGATGTTCAGTGCGAAGGTGGTCTTGCCCATGGCCGGGCGCGCGGCAAGGATGATCAGATCGGTCGGCTGCAGGCCGGAGGTCATCGCATCGAAATCGTTGTAGCCGGTCGGCAGGCCGGTGATGTTGCCGCCGTTCTCGAAGCGGCTGCGCAGCTCTTCGAAGGCATCCTTCAATGCACCGGGCATCGCCACGAAATCGGTACGGCCGCGTGCGCCCTGTTCGGCGATGGCGAACACGCTCTTTTCCGCCGAGGCCAGCAGCTCGCTGCTCTCGCGTCCCTCGGGCTGGAAACCGTCGTTGACGATGTCGGTACCCACCTGGATCAGCTGCCGCAGCACCGCCTTGTCACGCACGATCTCGGCGTAGGCCACGATGTTGGCCGCCGACGGGGTGGTACTGGCCAGTTCGATCAGATAGGCACCATCGCCCACCAGTTCCATCTTGCCCTGCGATTCGAACCACTCGCCCAGGGTCACCGCATCGAACGGCCGCTCGCGCTCGGACAGCTCACGGATCGCGCGATAGATCATCTGGTGGTCGCGGCGGTAGAAATCGCCTTCGGTCAGCTGGTCATTGACCCGGTCATAGGCCTCAGGGGCCAGCATCAGGCCACCCAGCACCGCCTGCTCGGCTTCCACCGAATGAGGCGGTACCCGCAACTGGTCGATGCGCGACTCGTCGCGATCGCGATCGCGATCGAAGCCATCACCGCGCTCTCTGCGGTTGGAACGGAAGCCGGGGCGAGCGGACATGCTGCGGTGTTTCCTGCGAAAGTGGGCCGGACGAGTGTAGGCATGCGCCGACCCCGGCGGCCATGGACAAGCCTGTGGATAAGCCGTGGAGAAACGGGGGATATCCGCCGGTGCCTGGCCAGACTGGCGTGGGGGCGTCGCACTGCCTGCGACGGGCGCCATTGCGGCACCCGAGCGGACATTATCGCAGATGGGGCTGGCAACCGCTGGCGTCAATCGCCCTTGACGTGAACCGCGATCAGCGCCAGGAACCGGTCCACGTAGCCCTGCAGGAATTTCTGCGTGCCTTCATTGTGGACCGTGCCATCGGCATCGATCAGGCCGTCCTTGAAATGAATGAACGCCTCGGGCTGGCCGAGCACGTGCATGTCCAGGAAGGCCAGGCTGTTGCGCAGGTGCTGCTGGGCCACGGCGGTGCCGATCTGGCCGATGGAGGCGCCGATCACCGCCGCCGGTTTGCCGGCAAACGCGCTGTCACCGTAGGGGCGCGAGCCGATATCGATGGCGTTCTTCAGCACGCCCGGCACCGACCGGTTGTATTCCGGGGTCACGAACAGCACCGCATCGGCGGCACGGACCTGGTCCTTCAGCCGGGTACCCTGCGCCGGATAGTGGCCATCGAAGTCCTGGTCGTACAGCGGCAGATCACCGATCTGCACATACTGGAAGCGCGCACGGTCGCCGGCAATCTTCTCCAGCGCATGGGCCAGTTTGCGGTTGCAGGAATCCTTGCGCAGGCTGCCGACGAACACGGCGATGGTGGGGACGGACATCGGGACATACTCCTCACGGTGCGGGAGGCCCAGCCTAGTCGCCGGGCCCTTGCATGCCGGTGAAGATCAGCCGCCGGTCACGCCCGCGCGCACCTGCCGCCAATGCGCCTGCCAGGCCTGGAACATCAGCACGTTCCACAGATGGGTATGCCACTTGCGTTGGCCGCCGAGGAACTGCTGCCACAGCGGCTGTACCGCGGCCGCCGACAGCACGCCCTCCTGCTCCAGCCGCGCGGGCTGCAGCAGGTCTTCGGCCCACGGCCGCAGGTCGCCCTTCAGCCAGTCACTGACCGGCGCGCCGAAGCCACGCTTGGGCCGGTGCACCATCGACTGCGGCACATAACGGCCCAGCACGCGCTTGAGCAGCACCTTGCTGGTGGTTTCACTGCGCTTGAAGCCCAGCGGCAGCGACCAGGCGAACTCGGCCACGCGAGAATCCAACAACGGTGCGCGGGCTTCCAGGCTGACCGCCATCGAGGTGCGGTCGACCTTGCACAGCAGGTCGTCCGGCAGGTAGGTCACGTAATCGGCCAGCATCATCGCATCGGCCGGTGTGCCGGCACCGTGCAACGGGTCGGCCAGGTCGTAGAAGCTGCCCGCGGCCTGCGCCCCGGGCACTGCCGCCGCCGGGTCGCGCCAGCGCGAGATGCGGTTGCGGTACACGTCACCGATGCCACGCGCACCGGACTCGGCCAGCAGCGCGGCCAGGCCGCCGGTACGCGAGGCCTCGCCCTGCTGCTGGGAGCGCGCGCCCATCCAGCGCCGCAGCGGCCCCGGCACACGGCCCAGCATCTGCCAGTTGCGCAGCGCGCGTACATAGCGGGTATAGCCGAAGAACAGCTCGTCGCCACCATCGCCGGACAGCGCCACGGTCACGCCCTGCCGCGCCAGGCGGGCGACCAGCGCGGTCGGCACCTGCGAGGCATCGGCGAAGGGTTCGTCGAACATCGCCGGCAACTGCGGCACCACCGCCAACGCATCGGCACCGCTGACGTAGAGTTCAGTGTGGTCGCAGCCCAGATGCGCGGCCAGTTCCTTGGCCAGCGGCGCCTCGTCGTGGCCCGAACCGGTGAACCCGATGCTGAAGCTGTGCACCGGCTGGCCACTTTGTGCCTGCATCAGCGCGGCAACCAGCGACGAATCGGTGCCGCCGGACAGGAACACGCCCACCGGCACGTCGGCCACCATGCGCAGCGCCACCGCGTCACGCAGCAGCCCGTCCAGCTGCTCCTCGGCTTCCTCGATGCGGCCCTGGAACGGCGCAGCCAGCGCCGCCTGCATGCGCGCACGCGCATCCCAGTACGGGCGCTGCGCCTGCTCCGGCCGGTGCGCGGCCGCACCCGCCGCCACGGCTTCCGCATCCAGGCGCAGCACGCGCCCGGGCATCAATTTGTAGCAGCGCTGGTGGATGCTGTGCGGCGCCGGAATGTAATCCAGCCGCAGCAGCAGGGTCAGGGCGTCACGGTCGATGTCGTTGTCGAAGGCCGGGTGCTGCCACAGCGCCTTCAGTTCCGAACCGAACACCAGCGTGTCGCCGGCCCAGCCGTAGTACAGCGGCTTCTTGCCGACACGGTCGCGGGCCAGCCACAGGCACTGCTCCTGGCGGTCCCACAGCGCAATGGCGAACATGCCGTTGCAGCGCTGCAGGGTGTCTTCCATGCCCCATTGCAGAATCGCTGCCAGCAGCACCTCGGTGTCGGAGTGCCCACGGAAGGCGTGTCCCAGCGGCTCCAGTTCGGCACGAAGGGCGGCGAAGTTGTAGACCTCGCCGTTGTAAGCCATCACGTAGCGACCATCGGACGAGGCCATCGGCTGGTGGCCCAGCGGCGACAGGTCGAGAATGCTCAGCCGACGGTGCGCCAGCGCGATGCCGGCCCCGGCATCGACCCAGCTGCCGCCATCATCCGGCCCGCGGTGGTGCAGCGCCTCGCCCATGGCCAGGACCTGCGCCTGCAGCACCTCGGCCGACGCCACCGGCGCCGGCAACAACATTCCCGCCAATCCACACATACATCAGGGTTCCTGCGCCAGTTCAAGGGCGGCGCCAATCACCGCATTGTCGCTTGGAAGCCCGAACATTGCTGCCCCCGCCAGCGGCGTATAGGTATCGGCACCGCAGACCCGGCGCAATGGCAGGTGGCCGAAACCGGCCTCGACCAGGGCGGTGACCACGCCCTCGCCCACCCCGCCACTATGGCGGCCCTCGTCCAGCACCAGCACCCGCCGCGCACTGGCCGCCTGACTGGCGATGAAGCCGGCATCCAGCGGCACCAGCCAGCGCAGGTCGACCACCCGCACCTGCCAGCCCAGCTGCTGCTCGATTGCCCGCGCCGCGCGCAGCGCCATCGGCACGCCGTTGCCATAGGTGTAGGCCACCAGGTCGCCTGCCTCCGGCGCATAGACCCGCCCTTCGCCCGGCACCAGCGC
This sequence comes from Stenotrophomonas sp. 28608_Sma, assembly GCF_056486185.1. Lineage (NCBI taxonomy): Bacteria > Pseudomonadati > Pseudomonadota > Gammaproteobacteria > Lysobacterales > Lysobacteraceae > Stenotrophomonas > Stenotrophomonas sp. 28608_Sma. Next base: position 3,278,548 of record NZ_CM151308.1, read on the forward strand.
CTGGCCCTGGGCGGGGTAGTCGAACAGCCACTGGCCATCGCCCGGCGCATGCAGGTCCTTGCTCATGTACAGCGCGATCGGCTCCAGGAACACCGCCACCCGCCCGTCCACCCGCGCCAGCGCGGCCAACGTGCGCAGCATCATCACCGCATCGTCGCCGCGCGACGGGCAACCGACCACCAGGCCGGGAATGTCGCGCAGCGCGGTGATCGAATTGTCGTTGTGGAAGTGGCCACCGAAGCCTTTCTGGTAGCCCAGCCCGGCCACCCGAACCAGCATCGGGTTGCGGTACTGGTCATTGGAGAAGAACTGCAGCGAGCACGCTTCGCCGCGCACCTGGTCGATGGCGTTGTGCAGGTAGGCCAGGTACTGGATCTCCGGGATCGGCAGCATGCCCATGTTGGCCAGGCCCTGCGCCATGCCCAGGATCATGGTCTCGTCCAGCAGGGTGTTGAACACCCGGCGTGGGCCGAAGCGGCGCAGCAGATCCTTGGTGACGGTATAGACACCGCCCTTCTGCGCGACGTCCTCACCGAACAGCAGGCTCTGCGGATACTTGGCCAGCAGCTCCTGCAGGCCGTGGTTGATCTGGATGGCGAGGTGCCGTGGTGGCTGCCGCTCGGGCAGGGCCTCCGCACCGCCATACAGCGCTTCGCGCGCATCGGCGGGCACCTCGCGCCGCGCTTCGGCCTGCACCGCCGCCGGCGTGTACGGCGCCAGCGGCGCCATCACCTCCTGCAGTGACTGCAGCGTCGGGCGGCCTTCGGCATCCGCCGCCGCGGCCATGCAGCGCGCGCGCATCGTTTCGTAGGCGACCTCGATGGCGGCCGCATCCATCCAGCCCGACTCCATCGCGATCTGCGCCGAGCGCAGCAGCGGATCCTGCGCCTCGGCCGCGCACAGCTCCGGCAGCGCGCGCCATTCCACCTCGAAATCGGTACCGGCGTGGCCCATCAGGCGGGTGGTGCGCAGATGCAGGAAGGTGGGCCGCCGCGTGCGGCGGCAGTGCTCCACCGCCGCCTGCACCTGGGCGTGCCCGGCGGCCAGATCGAGACCATCAGCGAAGAAATAGTCGAGCCCCGGCTGGCGGCTGAAGCGCTCGGCAATCCAGCCTTCCGGCGTCTTCACTGAAATGCCCAGCCCGTTGTCCTCGCAGACGAACAGGATCGGCGCCGGCAGCTTCTGGTAGGCCGACCACATCGCGGTGTTGAACGCGGTCTGCGCGGTGGCATGGTTGGCCGAGGCGTCGCCGAACGAGCACAGCACGATGCTGTCGGCCGGGATCGGCAACGGCTGCCCCAGGCGCTTGCCGCTCTCGATGGCCAGCGCGGTGCCCAGCGCTTTCGGCAGGTGCGACGCGATGGTCGAGGTCTGCGGCAGCACCCACAACGGTTTGCTGCCCCACACCTTGTGGCGGCCCCCGCTGGCCGGGTCATCGGCGCTGGCGGCGAAAGACAGTGCGGCATCGCGCAGCGGATCAATGCCCGGCAGCTGGCGCGAACGCTCGGCCATGAAGGCACCGGAGCGATAGTGCAGGAAGGCTGGATCGGTATGCCGGCAGGCCCGCGCCAGCAGCGCGTTGCCCTCGTGGCCGGAGGAACCGATGGTGTAGAAGACCTTGTTCTGAACGCGCAGCACGCGTGCCATCAGGTCCAGCTGGCGGCTGGCCAGCTGCGAATCGAACAGCTCGCCAAACGCGGCGGCAGTGAGCGTGCTGCCCGGCAGGATCGGCGCATCCGGTGCCGGGCGCGGACGCGGGGTGCCGCGCCAGCCACGTACCGCATCGAGGAAGTTGACGTCGCACACTTCGGCGCGGTTGAGCACGCGCATGCGTGCGGGAATCGGATCTGGAACCACAGCGAACATCGAACACCCTCCGTGTCGTTGTTGCATTCCGCCCGGCGTTGGCCAGGCGCTACCCTGTGGGGGTCACCCTGGTGAGAGTCACGCAGCCTCGAATCGCGAGCGCACTTCGGCAGTCACGGCCGGCATCGGCAGGAAGCGCGGTTGTTCACGCACGCGCTGCAGCCAGCCACGCACTTCCGGGAATGGCTCCAGACTGATACCGCCCTCTCCCGCCACGTCGGTATAGGCGAACAACGCGATATCGGCGATGCCATATCCGTTGCCGGTGAACCACTGCGCTTCGCGAAGATGTTGCTCCATTACTGCCAGCGCGGTGGCGGCGCGCTCGTGCAGGCGCGGCAGTTCGGCTCGGCGCGGTGAATCAGCGGGGGTCCAGCCACGGATGAAGCGCGCCACCGCCACGCACGGCTCGTGCGTGTACTGCTCGAAGAACATCCAGCTCAACGCCTGCGCGCGCTCCCAGCCATCGGTGGGCAGGTACGGCGTGCCCTCGGCCAGCCAGAACAGGATCGCGTTGGATTCGGTCAGCACGCGGCCATCGTCGCGGACGATCAGCGGCACCTTGGCATTCGGATTCAACGCCAGGAATTCGGGGGTGTGGGTCTGGCCATGGGCGCTGTCCACCTCCACCCAGCGGTAGCGGCTGCCGAGCTGCTCCAGCAGCAGGCGCACCTTGTGGCAATTGCCCGAGACCGACATGCCATGCACCGTCAACGGGACGCGCTCTTCCACCATCGCCTGCTCCATCGGATCCGGCCGGCGGCCAGCTGCGTGCAGTCTGGCAAGCGCGCCGATGAATGCCAAGCGCGGGTGCAGCATGGCAACCCGGTAGTGCCGGCCGCTGGCCGGCAATCGCGTTGCGGCAGATTCATGCGATTGCCGGCCAGCGGCCGGCACTACCGGGCAACGATCAGCGCGCGCGCTGCCGCCACTGCTCGCGCGACTGGCCCCAGATCTGCATCGGCTTGTCGTTGTACGGCGCTGGCAACTCCCCCATGCGCAGCAGGGTGCTGCCGAGCTTGCGCGCCACGGCCCGCGAGTTGTCGTTGTTCTCGGCGATGGTGTGGATCACTTCGTCCCAGCCCAGCATGTCGAACGCCCAATCGATTGCTGCGACCGCCGCTTCCGGCGCATAGCCCCGGCCCCAGCTGGCATGACGGATGCCCCAGCCGACCTCGGTACCGGGCCAGTCCTGCGGTTGCCAGGGCCCCATCCGCCCGATCCAGTCACCGCTGGATTTCTCGATCACGCTGAACATCGAGAAGCCAAACAGCTGCCAGGCGCCAGCCAGGCTGCAGAAGCCACGCCAGGCCACCGAAGGCGGCTGCACGCCACCAAGGGTGCGCATCGTTTCCTCGTCGGCGCAGAACGCCAGATACGGCTCGTAGTCCTCGCGCAGCAGCGGCCGCAGGATCAGCCGTTCGGTTTCGATGCGCAGGTCGAAGATGCTCATGCCGGCTCCATGTCGAAGGAAGCGTCCATGATGGTGGATTCGCGCCCCGCGCGGATGAATTTCGCCGGCTGCAACGAAACGGGCCGGCATAAGCCGGCCCGTCAGGCACTGCATGCGGCGTCTGGATTACTGGCGCGTGCTGGCCGCCGTGGCACCGGCAGCAGCGGTCTGCGTGACCAGCTGGCCGTCGACCACCGGCAGGCGATCGCTGGCCGGCTTGTTGTCCATGCGCACGGTCTTCTCGGCGCCGTCGTAGCGGTAGGTCACGTTGTAGCCCTTCACCACGTCGTTGGTACCCATGGCAATGCGGTTGCCCGGCTTGCTGGCCATGCGCATGGTACCGGTGGTGCCATCCTCGTTGCGGTAGGTCACGTTGTAGCCGGTGACGCGGCTCGACTCGGAGGTCGCGGTCTCGGTGTGGCACTGGCGCTCGGTGCGGTTGACCACGCGGCCACCCACATGGCGCTTGTCGATCTGGTTGCCGATGAAGCCACCGGCCACCGCGCCGGCCGCAGTGGCGGCCTTCTTGCCATTGCCGCCGCCGACCTGGTTGCCCAGCAGGCCACCCACCACAGCACCGACCACGGTACCGCCGACGTTGCCGTCACGTTCCGGCAGGCGCTCCTGCACCGTCACGTCCTGGCAGACTTCATGCGGGGTCTGGGTGGTGGAGGTCTCACGCACCGCGTCGGTGCCGATCACGGTGGCGTAGGCCTTCTGCTTCTCGGTGATCGGGTCGACCTTCAGCACATCGGCATATTCCAGCCCACGCGGTGCGGTCGGGTCGAGAGTGTCACCACGCGCGCCATCGTCGGTGGCGTTGCCATCGACCAGGCGCGATTCACCATTGGGGGTTCCGGCGCTGATGGAATCGGGCGATCTGTCGCCACTCTTCATGAAGGCGGCAGTGGCGATGCCACCGACCAGCAGCGCGCCCGCTGCGACCAGGACAGTTGTAGTTGTGCTTTTCATGACCTGCTCCTTGCGGACCATCCGCAACGTTCTCGAACCAGATTGCAGCATGCGCTGCCTGAACGGAATCTCCACATTTCCTGCTCATTCCCGTAACCCATTCAGCATCGAGAAATGCTGGGCCCGTGGTAGCGTTTGCATATCCCCCAGGAGGACTCCCGCCATGGCCAACCCGATGCTGCTGCCGGTACTGCAATGGGCGCGCCGGCTGCGCTACCCCACCCTGTTCAAGCTCACCGCGGGCCTGTTCGCGCTGACCCTGTTCATCCCGGACCCGATTCCGTTCGTCGATGAGCTGGTGCTCGGCTTCGGCACCCTGCTGCTGGCCAACTGGAAGCGCCGCAACACCACCACGCCTCCGCCGCTGGAGCAGCATTGAGCCTGCTGGTCGACAGCCACTGCCATCTGGACGCCAGCGAGTTCGACCGCGACCGCGCCGCGGTGGTCGAGCGTGCGCAGGCCGCTGGCGTGCACCAGCAGGTGGTGCCGGCGGTGACCGCAGCCAGCTGGCCGAAGCTGCGCGAGGTCTGCCAGCAGGCGCCGGGGCTGTACCCAGCCTACGGCCTGCATCCGATGTTCCTGGCCGAGCACCAGCCTGGACACCTGCCGCTGCTGCGCGAGTGGATCGAACGCGAACGCCCCTGCGCGATCGGCGAATGTGGTCTGGACTTTTTCGTTGAAGGCCTGGATGCCGAGGCGCAACAGGCATATTTCATCGGTCAGCTGGAACTGGCCCGTGAGTTCGAGCTGCCGGTGATCGTGCATGCACGGCGCGCGGTGGATGCGGTGATCGCCGCGATCCGTCGCGTCGGCGGCCTGCGCGGCGTGGTGCACAGCTTTTCCGGCAGTCCAGAACAGGCAGCGCAACTGCACAGGCAGGGCTTCCTGCTCGGGCTCGGCGGCCCGTTGACCTACGAACGCGCGCAACGCCTGCAGCGGCTGGTGCGCGAGATGCCGCTGGAACAGCTGCTGCTGGAGACCGACGCCCCGGACCAGCCTGACGCCGGCATCCGCGGCCAGCGCAACGAACCGGCCCGGCTGGCGATCATCGCCCGCCACGTGGCGGCGCTACGCGGGATGGAGCTGGACGCGGTGGCCCAGGCCACGACGGAGAACGCGCGGCGGCTGTTCGCGCTGCCCGCAATGCAACGGTAGGTACCGGCCGCTGGCCGGCATCTGCGCTGATTCAATCATTCCGGAGTTGCCGGCCAGCGGCCGGCACTACCATCACGCGTCAGCGTGACCCTCGACCACTTCGGCCTTCACCTTCTTCGGCTCCAGCAGCATTTCAAGCGCCTTGCCGACCGCCGCGAACGCGAACGCACCGGTGATGTGGGTCGCCGCACCCAGGCCCGCGCCGCAGTCCAGCTTCAATGCCGCATCAGCGCCCAGGTTCGGGCGGATGCCACAGACGCTGCCATCGGCCTGCGGGTACTTCACATTCTCCAGCGAATACACCGCCGGCACGCCGAAGTAGCGCTTGGCATTCTTCGGAAAGTTGAACTCGCTGCGCAGCTTCTTGCGGATCAACGCCAGCATGGCGTCGTGCTCGGTGCGCGAGACATCGCGGATGCGCACCAGGGTGGGATCGGTGCGACCACCGGCAGCCCCCACGGTCAGCAGCGGCAGCTTGCGGCGGCGGCACCAGGCAATCGTCTCGACCTTGACCCGGAAGCTGTCGCAGGCATCGATCACCAGGTCAAAGCCACGGTCCAGCAGTTCGGCCATGTTCGACACCGTCAGGAACGCCTGTACGGCATCGACCTCGATGTCCGGGTTGATCGCGCGGCAGCGTTCGGCCATCGCCTCGGCTTTGTTGCGGCCGTAGTTGCCTTCCATCGCCGGCAGTTGCCGGTTGGTGTTGGACACGCAGATGTCATCGGCATCGATCAGGGTCAGGTGACCGACCGCCGAACGGGCCAATGCCTCCACCACCCACGAGCCAACGCCACCCATGCCCACCACCGCCACGCGGCTGCCCTGCAGGCGCTCGAGTGCACCCACGCCATACAGCCGTTCGATGCCGGCGAAGCGTTGTTTGACCTGTTCGTTCATCCGGCTATTTTAACGTGCAGGCGCCAGCGCCTGCAGCGCGCCGGTATCGAACCCACCGTTGCACGTCCGGAGAGCCCGCCATGAACGCCAGCCCGCCCCGCCGCCCGTCCACCGCCTACCGCTATCTGTTCGTGCTCGGCCTGGGCCTGTTGATCGGCCTGATCGCCACGGTGATGGTCGGCCGCGCCCTGCAGGCCCGCCGCGATCCGTTCCCGGACAGCCTGATGCAGGTGATGCAACGGCAATCACAGCTGCTGCAGCAGGCCCAGCAGCGGAACCGCTGCAGCTTGGCCGACAGCGTGCCGCGGTTGCAGGCGATGCGCCTGCTGTCCAACGACCTGGACCTGGCCTTTCCCGGGCTGAAGGACAGCGCGCAGTTCCAGCAGCATGCCAGCCAGCTGCGCGGCAACCTCAACGCCGCTCTGGCGGCGCCGCCCAGCGACTGCACGGCCCTGGCCCGGGTGGTGGAAACGGTGCAGGCCGACTGCCGCGCCTGCCACCAGGACTTCCGCTGAGCCGCATTCATCCTGCAGCCGGACAAGGCCTGCGCGGTTGGCGCCTTGTTCACGTTCAAAAGGGGACGATTCGTCCACCCTGCTGCATGACGCAGTACCACCCCAGACACCCGCCTTCACGGCCAGGAGACGCCCCATGAAGATCCAGCTCATCGCCGCCAGCGCCATCGCTACCCTTGCCCTGGCTGGCTGTGCCACCTCGCCCGGCTACGGCGGTGGTGGTTACAACAACGGCTACAACAATGGCGGCTACGGCAACAATGGTGGCTACAACCAGGGCCGCTGCGCCGACTGCGGCATCGTGACCCGCATCAACACCGTGCAGTCCGGCCGTACCGCGCCCAGCGCGACCGGCGCGATCCTGGGCGGCATCGTCGGCGCCGTGGCCGGCCACGAGATCTCCGACCACACCGGCGGCAGCCGTGGCAACAAGAACATCGCCGCCGCTGCAGGCGCGGTCGGTGGCGCACTGGCCGGCAACCAGATCCAGAAGAACGTGACCAGCGACACCTACGACATCAGCGTGCGCATGGACGATGGCCGCACCATCGTGGTCAACCAGCGCGACCTCGGCGGCATCCGCGAGAACACCTACGTGCGCGTGGTCAACGGCAAGGTCATCCTGCGCTGACCTGCATCGGGCCGATGGCAAAGAAAAGGCCCGCTTGCGCGGGCCTTTTCATTTGACGGTATGCAGCGCGATCAGGTCGGCTGAACGGCGTCGGCCTGCAGGCCCTTCTGGCCCTGCACGACGGTGAAGGTGACCTTCTGGCCTTCCTTCAGGCTCTTGAAGCCCTGGGTCTGGATGGCACGGAAGTGCACGAACACGTCTTCGCCGTTTTCACGGCTGATGAAGCCGAAGCCCTTTGCATCGTTGAACCACTTGACGGTACCGGTCTCGCGATCAGACATCTCACTAACTCCCTGGTGACTCTCTCTTGTTGTAGGAAACGCCTGGTGGGCGGCTGACAAGCAAGGGGGAAGCGAGGTGCATCGATGCAGCGGATCGGGAAGATCTTGCTTCATCAGGCCACGATCCACGGTGACCTTGCCAAGCTCAGCGACTGCAACTTAACCCGCCCAAAACGAAAAATCAACTGGCAAAATCTTTCACTGTCAACCCCAAAACGACCACCATACGGGACAGCATGGGACTCTCATTCATCTTATATCTGCTAGCGGTCATTTTTGTCCTCGTCGGCATCGCCGGAATCATCCTTCCGGCCCTCCCCGGCATCCCGCTGGTGTTCATCGGACTGCTGCTGGCGGCGTGGGCCGACGGCTTCGCCCACGTCGGCTGGCCGACCCTGGTCGCGCTGGGCGTACTGACCCTGCTCTCGCTGCTGGTGGACGTACTGGCCACAGTGGTGGGTGCGCAGCGGGTCGGTGCCAGCCGCAAGGCGCTGTGGGGCACGTTCGTCGGCAGCATCGTCGGGCTGTTCTTCATGCCGATCGGCCTCTTTGCCGGGCCCCTGATCGGCGCCCTGGCCGGCGAGTACTGGCACACCCGTGAACTGGGCCGCTCGACCAAGGTGGGTCTGGCCACCTGGCTCGGCATCCTGCTCGGCCTGGCGCTGAAACTGGCGGTGGTGATCGCGATGCTGGGCCTGTTCGCCTTCGCCTGGTTCCTGTAAGCCGCACCGTCTTCACGCCGCGCGCACGCGGTGGCCGTGCATAAACCGTGGGGGCTGGCCGCGATACGGTACAGCCGCCACACTGTGCGATTCCCGTATTCACCGAAGGGCCTGCTGGAATGACCCTCCCCCCGCTGCTTCCCCGCCTTGCGCCGCTGGCGCTGGCCCTGGCCAGTGCCCCATTGGCCGCGCAGGAATTCGTGCCCAGCACCGATACCTCGCCCGCGGCGTGTGCCGCCATCACCACTGACGCGGCGCGCCTGGCCTGCTATGACCGCCTGTTCGCGCATACGCCGCAGGCCACGGCCGCCGCCGATGCCGCTGCCGAGGCGGCCGCGCAGGCCCGTCGCGAAGAACGCCAGACCGCACGCGTGAGCCAGGGCGAAGAGAAACTGCGCGAGCGGGTCAGCGACCTGTTCCGCCCCGCTGCGCCCGACAGCGCGCTGGCCAATGCCGGCCGCGGTTCGCTGCTGGACAGCCGCTGGGAACTGGCCGAGGACTCCAAGCTCGGCCCATTCCAGCTGCGTGCCTACAAGCCGGTGTACCTGCTGCCGGCGTTCTGGACCAGCGACCGCAACACCACGCCGCATTCGCCGAACCCGGCCAACACGGTCACCACGCCGCAGGTGCTGGACAGCGCCGAACTGAAGTTCCAGATCAGCTTCAAGACCAAGATCGCCGAGAACCTGTTTGGCGACAACGGCGACATCTGGGCCGGCTATACCCAGAGCTCGCGCTGGCAGGCCTACAACGGCGAGGATTCGCGCCCGTTCCGCGAAACCAATTACGAGCCGGAAGTGATGATGGTGTTCCGCAACGGCTACTCGATCGGTGGCTGGCGCGGCCGCATGACCGGCATCGCGCTGAACCACCAGTCCAACGGCCGCGCCGATCCGCTGTCGCGCAGCTGGAACCGGGTCATGCTCAACATCGGCCTGGACCGCGAGAACTGGGCGCTGGTGCTGCGGCCGTGGTACCGCATTCCCGAGACCCGCAGCGACGACAACAATCCGGACATCGAGGACTACATGGGCCGCGGTGATGCGACCCTGACCTGGAACCGCAACGGCCACGAAGTCTCGTTGATGGCACGCCATTCGCTGCGTACCGGCAGCCGCTCACACGGTGCCCTGCAGCTGGATTACGGCTTCCCGATCAGCAACCTGCTGCGCGGCCACGTGCAGATCTTCGACGGCTACGGCGAAAGCCTGATCGACTACAACCACAAGGCCACCTACGTGGGCGTGGGCGTGTCCCTGCTGGAGTGGTTCTGATGGACGTGACGATCTGGCACAACCCGGCCTGCAGCAACTCGCGTGGCGCATTGAAGCTGATCCGCGATGCGGGCTTCGATCCGGAGGTGATCGAGTACCTGGGCAATCCACCCGATGTGACCACACTGCGCCAGGTGCTGGCCGAATCCAGATTGAGCGCACGTGATCTGGTGCGCAGCAAGGAAGCGCAGTTCGCCGAACTGGGCCTGGAAGATGCGGACGAGGCCACGCTGCTGGCCGCGATGGCCGCACACCCGCGCCTGATCAACCGCCCCGTGGTGCGCACGCCCAAGGGCACCCGGCTGTGCCGTCCACCGGAAACGGTGCTGGAGATCCTGTAACGGAAAAGGGGACGGAGGGGATCAAGTCGCTTGTGCACAAACGACTTAATCCCCTCCGTCCCCTTTTCTGGTTACCGCCAGTCGGTGATGCCTTCGCGGCGGTATACCTCGGCGAACGCCGGGCGCGCCTTCATCGACGTGGCATGTGCCTTGAGCACAGGCCAGGTGTCGCTGGGCTTCGGCATGTTGCGCGACCAGCGCATCAGCATCACCAGCATGTAGTCGACCACGCAGGGCGTGGTGCCCAGCAGGTAGGGGCCATGCGCCTGCAGGTGCGTGGCGACCTGCTGCCAGGCCGCCTCAAGGCGCTGACGGGCCATCTCGCGGCTCGCTTCGATATTTGCCTCGCCCGCCATTTCATGCGGATAGAACCAGGCACGATAGGCCGGCTGCAGCGTATTGGCACACCAGAACATCCAGCGGTAGGCATCGGCGCGCTGCGGCGTGCCCAGTGCGGGCAGCAGGTTGGCCTCCGGATGGCGGTCAGCCAGATACAGTGCGATCGCCGCCGCTTCGGTCAGTACCAAGCCATCGATCAGCAGCGTCGGCACCACACCGGCCGGATTCAGCGCCAGGTACTCCGCCGACTTGTGCTCGCGCGCGTCGAAATCCAGCAGCACCAGTTCGTGCTCGATGCCCAGCTCGATCAGCAGCCAGTGCACCACCAGCGCGGCGGTACTGGTTGAACCATACAGCGTGGTGCTCATGCGGAAGATCCTGTGAAGGTGGATCAGCCGATTATGCGCCCACGCGCGCAATCGTTGCTCAGCCGCAGCGGCTCATGCAGGTATCGCGGCCTTCGCTACAGGACATGATCGGCGTGCGTATCGCGCAGTCGTGCGTCTTCAGTTCACAGGAACGGCGCAGCTCGGGGTTGGCAATGTCCTTGCAGCGTTTGTCCGGCGCCGGCGCCATCTGTTGTTCGCAGCTGAAGTCGTTGCTGCCGATACTGCCCCGCGCCATGCAGCTGCGATAGTGGGCCTGGCACTGCATGCGGCACTGCGAGGAGGCGGAGAAATCCGCACCTTCGTAGGATGAGGTTGTGCTGCAGCCGGCCAGGACCAGCAGGAACACAGCCGCGACGGATCGATGCAGGCGCATGGGCACATCCAGTGCAGGGGTGTGCCGACCCTAGCAGACTACGGTTACTCGTGCAGGCAGCGACGCGCGCCCCCGATCAGTACACGGGAATGCCGGTGTCGGTGCGGACTTCATTCACGGTGCCGCCGCAGGAGAGCAGGCACTGGGCGTACGGAGCACTGCATGAAGGAAGCGCCGGGGAACCGCAGTAGGTGCCGGCGCCGTTGCCCCCTTCACAGTTGTGCCGCTGCTTGTCGTCGGCGATACCACTGCAACGGCTGATGATCCGGCTCTTCTCGCTTTCGCAGCTGCGCTGATCCGATTCCGCGCGGGCGCGGTTGTGGAAGTCGCACGTCGCCTTCTGGCTCTCGCAGACCGACGCGCAGATCCTCCCCGCTTCGTGGGTTGGCGGTTCGACGAAATAACGTGGCCCGCAGGCACTGCACGCCAGCGCAGCGACCAGCAATACGAAAACACGCGACCACTGCAGCACGATGGACTCCCTTCCAATACGTCAGACAGCGCACGTTAGCAGAGCACACCATCCACGGGCAGGCTGCATACAACAACGGCGCCACACGGGCGCCGTTGTCTGGACCGGAACGGGAGGAATTACTCCACCACCACCGGAATCTTGCCGATGCGGGCCTGCCATTCGCGCGGGCCGGTCTTGTGCACCGATTCGCCAGTGGAGTCGACCGCCACGGTCACCGGCATGTCCTGCACGGTGAATTCGTAGATCGCTTCCATGCCGAGGTCGGCGAAACCAACCACCTTCGCCGCCTTGATCGCCTTGGACACCAGGTAGGCCGAACCACCGACGGCCATCAGGTAGGCCGACTTGTTGTCACGGATCGCCTCGATGGCCGCCGGGCCGCGCTCGGCCTTGCCGACCATGCCCAGCAGGCCGGTCTGTTCAAGCACCTGACGGGTGAACTTGTCCATGCGGGTCGCCGTGGTCGGACCAGCCGGGCCCACCACTTCGTCGCGCACCGGATCGACCGGGCCGACGTAGTAGATGAAGCGGCCCTTCAGATCGACCGGCAGTTCCTCGCCCTTGTTGAGCATGTCGACCATGCGCTTGTGCGCGGCATCGCGGCCGGTCAGCAGCTTGCCGTTGAGCAGCAGGGTCTGGCCCGGCTTCCAGCTGGCCACATCTTCCGGCGTGATCGTGTCCAAGTCCACGCGGGTGCCCTTGGACGAATCGTAGGTCAGCTTCGGCCAGTCCTCCAGCGACGGCGGGTCCAGCATCACCGGGCCGCTGCCATCCAGGGTGAAGTGCGCATGGCGGGTGGCCGCGCAGTTCGGGATCATCGCCACCGGCAGGTTGGCCGCGTGGGTCGGGTAATCGTTGATCTTGATGTCGAGCACGGTGGTCAGGCCACCCAGGCCCTGCGCGCCAATACCCAGCGCGTTGACCTTCTCGTACAGCTCCAGGCGCAGCTCTTCAATGCGGTTGGACGCACCACGGGCCTGCAGCTCGGTGATGTCGATCGGCTCCATCAGCGCTTCCTTGGCCAGCAGCATCGCCTTCTCGGCGGTGCCGCCGATGCCGATGCCGAGCATGCCCGGCGGGCACCAGCCGGCGCCCATGGTCGGCACGGTCTTCAGCACCCAGTCGACGATGGAGTCGGACGGGTTGAGCATGGCGAACTTGGTCTTGGCTTCCGAACCACCACCCTTGGCGGCGACGATGACGTCGACGGTGTTGCCCGGCACCACCTTGACGTTGACCACGCCCGGGGTGTTGTCCCTGGTGTTGATGCGCTTGCCGGCCGGATCAGCCAGCACCGAAGCGCGCAGCTTGTTGTCCGGGTGCATGTAGGCGCGGCGCACGCCTTCATTGGCCATGTCTTCCACGCCCATGGTGGCGTCGTCCCAACGCACGTCCATGCCGATTTCCAGGAACACGGTGACGATGCCGGTGTCCTGGCAGATCGGACGGTGGCCTTCGGCGCACATGCGCGAATTGATCAGGATCTGCGCCATCGCTTCCTTCGCGGCCGGCGACTCCTCGCGCTCGTAGGCGGCGGCAAGGTTCTTGATGTAGTCGACCGGGTGGTAGTACGAGATGTACTGCAGCGCGTCGGCGATGGACTGGATGAGGTCTTCCTGCTTGATCGATGTCACGACTTGCTCGCTTGCTGGAGGCTGGCGGGGGTAATCCCCCCATTTTACCCCCTCCCCCGGCCGCAGGGTGGTAGTGCCGGCCGCTGGCCTGCACTATCCACGCACACCCTCTGTCACGCCACGCGCCACTGCGGCGTCCTTGCCCACATGAACGCTGAAACCGCTTTCCAGACCCACCGTCCGCGCCTGATGGCGCTGGCCTACCGCCTGCTCGGCAGTCGCGCCGACGCCGAAGACGTGGTCCAGGATGCCTGGTTGCGCTGGTCCGGCGCCGACCCGGCGGCCGTCCGCGACCCCGAAGCCTGGCTGGTCACCACCACCACCCGGCTCGGCCTGGACAGGCTGCGCGCAGCCAAGCGCGAGCGCGTGCATTACGTCGGCCCGTGGCTGGCCGAGCCACTGGCGGTCACCCTGGAGCCCGACCCGGCGCCCGGCCCCGCCCAGCTGCATGCGTTTGCCGACGATGTCTCGGTGGCTTTCCTGACCCTGCTTGAACAGCTCGGCCCCGAGGAACGCGCCGCCTTCCTGCTGAAGGAAGCCTTCGACCACGATTACCGTGAGATCGCCGACCTGATCGGCCACAGCGAGGCCAACTGCCGGCAGCTGGTGCATCGTGCCCGGCAGCGCCTGCAGGCCGGGCGGCCGCGCTTCAACGCCGACGCCAGCCAGCACCGGCAGCTGCTGGCGCGCTTCATGGACGCTTCCCAGCGTGGCGACAGCGAAGCGATCCAGGCCCTGCTGCACGCCAACGCGCTGCTGGTCTCCGACGGCGGTGGCGTGGTTACCGCGGCGGTGCGGCCCCTGCTGGGCGCCGAGCGCATCGGCCGCCTGTTCTGGGCCATCGCCCGCCGCGGCGCGGCGCATCCGGCGCAGTTGGGCTACGTCAACGGCGAGCCGGCGATCCTGCGCTTCCAGGGCGATCGCCTGCACTCGGTCACCACCATCGAGGTGGTCGATGGCCGCATCGCCAACGTGTACAGCGTGTTGAATCCGGAAAAGTTGCCGGACGTTGTCACGCGCGGTGACGGCACGGCGTCCTTGTAATGAAAGGCGGCCATCGTGGCCGCCGTGGAGCCGAAAATGTCCGACCACGCCTCTCCCCGCGTCCCTTACACCCGCTTGGCCGCCGAAGCCTTCAAGGGCCTGCTGGCCACCAGCCAGGCGGTGCATGACAGCTCGATCGATCCGACCCTGATGGAACTGCTGTTCCTGCGGGTGTCCCAGCTCAACGGCTGCGGCTACTGCATGGACATGCACGGCACGGCGCTGCGCAAGGGCGGCATCGAGCCGCGCAAGCTGGATACGCTGCCCGCGTGGCACGAAAGCCGTTTCTTCGATGCACGCGAGCGTGCGGCGCTGGGCTGGGCCGAAGCGCTGACCCGGCTGACCGACGCCGCGCCGTCGCAGGCGGCGTTCGATGCACTGGCACCGCACTTTGATGAGAAGGGCATCAGCGACCTGAGTATGGGCATTGCGGTGATCAACGCCTGGAACCGGCTGGGCGCCGGGCTGCTGCCGCCGCTGCCCTGAGCGCTTCGTTGACAGTGCCTGGACCGCCGGGCACTGTACCTGCCCCGCAGGAAGCATCCGAACGTCATGGCCGACGAAGCCCCCGACACGCCCAGCAAGGAGGCGCTGAAGGCGCTGACCCAGTACCGGGAGCGGGACACCGCGCCGCCCGAACTCCTGTCGACGCTTGAACGGCATGGACTGTTGTGGCCCGTCGAACATCCGGGCCATGAGGCCCTCCAGGTGCGGATGTTCGCCGCCTATGCCCGCGCCGACCGCCAGCATGTGGCAGACAACTTCATCCTCGGCGTGCAGGAGAACCGCAGCGACCTGCGCGCCGGGCTGTCGGCGTATGCGTTCATGGTGCACTTCCCCAGGCATCAGGAGCAGCCACACCCCAGCCTCGCCTGTGCGGTCTGCGGCCAGGTCCGCGAAGGCAGATTCGACCCGACCACCTGGGCGCGCGTCCGCCACAACATCGGGGTCGTGCTCGGCGGAAGCGTAAACGCCATCACCTTCCTGTTGGAACAACACAATCTGACGCCCAGACGGGCGCCCGGCGACATGAGCACACTGGTGGCACTGCTGCGGCTGCTGCACCACGAGAGCGACGCCAAGGACACCCCGTCGACCATCGTCAAACGCGTGCGCGCGCTGCCGGGCCTGAAACTGTCCGTCGAGCAGGCGCGTCACCTGCTGGATGCCTTGGGCCATGCCGGGCTGCTGCAGACCCCCGAGCATCCCGGCCTGGCGCAACGCTTCACCCGGGTCGGTCTGGCACCGCGCACGTCGCGCTCTTCGGACTGGAGCTATCCCGTCGATTTCTGGAAAGGCGCCTACGGCATCGACAGCGGGGCCCTGCGCTTCTGGTTCGCTCACCATCCTGCGCTGCTGGCTGCGCTGGACTGAGCGCGCAGGCGGCGCCGACGCGCTGCCCTGCCGGCGCATGGCAGGCATGCGCCCCGTTCATGCCTCCGCCACGCGCAGGGCGCGCACAATACGCACATGCCTGCTACCCCCACCGCTGGCGCTGCCGCCGCGAAGAAACCCAGCCTGCGCCAGCGCTTCAGGGCGATGCGCAACCTGCCACCGTTCCTGCGCATGGTCTGGAAGACCAGCCCCGCGCTCACCCTGGCCAGCCTTGGCCTGCGCCTGATCCGTGCGCTGCTGCCGGTGGCGATGCTCTACGTCGGCAAGCTGATCATCGACAGCGCGCTGCACCTGAGCCAGCACGACGCTGGCTTCCCGCCGCTGGGCGAAGCACTGTCCAGCGGCATACTGAATCCGCTACTGGGCCTGCTGGCGCTGGAATTCGGCCTGGCCATCGCCTCGGATCTGCTCGGCCGGCTGGTCAGCTACGCCGATGCCCTGCTCTCGGAACTGTTCGCCAACGTCACCAGCATCCGGTTGATGGAACACGCGGCAACGCTGGATCTGGAGGACTTCGAGGACCCGGACCTGCAGGACAAGCTGGACCGTGCGCGACGCCAGACCATGGGCCGGATGAACCTGATGAGCCAGCTGTTCGGCCAGGTGCAGGACGCGATCACCGTGGCCAGCCTCGCCGTCGGCCTGCTGGTCTACGCGCCGTGGCTGATCCTGCTGCTGGCGCTGGCCCTGGTGCCGGCCTTCATCGGCGAATCGCACTTCAACGCGGCCGGCTACAGCCTCAACTTCCAGTGGACGCCCGAGCGCCGCCAGCTCGACTACCTGCGCCAGCTCGGTGCCAGCGTGGAAACGGCCAAGGAAGTGAAGATCTACAACCTGCACCGCTTCCTGGTGGAGCGCTACCGGCGCCTGTCGGTGGCGCTGTTCCAGGCCAACCGCGCCCTGGCCCGGCGGCGTGCGTTCTGGGGCACGCTGCTGGCCGCACTGGGCACACTGGGCTACTACACAGCGTACGCCTACATCGCCTGGCGCACGGTGCGCGGCGACTTTTCGATCGGCGACCTGACCTTCCTCGCCGGCAGCTTCCTGCGCCTGCGCCAGCTGCTGGAGGGCCTGTTGATCGGGTTCTCGCAGGTGGCCAGCCAGGCGCTGTACCTGGATGACCTGTTCTCGTTCTTCCAGATCCAGCCGGAAATCCACTCGCGCGAAGGGGCCGTGCGCGTGCCGCAGCCGATCCGGCAGGGCTTCGTGTTCGAGAACGTCGGCTTCCGCTACCCGGATGCCGAGCAATGGGCGGTGCGCCACCTTGATTTCCAGCTGCAGGCCGGCGAAGTACTGGCCCTGGTCGGTGAAAACGGCGCCGGCAAGACCACGCTGGTGAAGCTGCTGGCGCGGCTGTACGAACCGGACGAGGGCCGCATCCTGCTCGATGGGCGCGACCTGCGCGACTACGACCTGGACGACCTGCGCGCCAATCTCGGGGTGATCTTCCAGGACTTCGTGCGCTACAACCTCAGCGCCGGCGAGAACATCGGCGTCGGCCAGGTCGAGGCGATGGACGACCAGGCGCGCATCGCCGACGCCGCACGGCGCGGAATGGCCGAGGAAGTGATCGACGACCTGCCCGGCGGCTACGACCAGCTGATCGGCCGCCGCTTCAAGCAGGGCGTGGACCTGTCCGGCGGCCAATGGCAGAAGATCGCCATCGCCCGCGCATGGATGCGCAATGCGCAGGTGATGATCCTGGATGAGCCAACGGCAGCGCTGGATGCGCGAAGTGAGTTCGAGGTGTTCCAGCGGTTCAGGGAACTGGCGGATAATCGCACCGCAGTGCTGATTTCCCACCGTTTCTCCTCGGTACGCATGGCCGATCGCATCCTGGTGCTGGCCGATGGCCGGATCGAGGCCAGCGGCACCCATGAAGAGCTGATGGCCCAGGGCGGCCGCTACGCCGAGCTGTTCGAGCTGCAGGCGGCCGGCTACCGCTGAGAACGCCTCTCGTTCCGCCTAATGAGAACCTGTCTCATTTGAGATAGAATCCCCCCGACGACTTCCGATAGATACGCCCATGTCCTCCGCTTTTGGCGCCGAAACGGTGCTTGAGGTCCGTCATTGGACCGATGCCTACTTCAGCTTCACCCTCACCCGCGACAGCGGTTTCCGCTTCGAGAACGGCCAGTTCGTGATGATCGGCCTGGAAACCGAGGCGCGGCCGCTGCTGCGCGCGTATTCCATCGCCAGCGCCAACTGGGAAGAGCATCTGGAGTTCTTCAGCATCAAGGTGCAGGACGGCCCGCTGACCTCGCGCCTGCAGCACATCAAGCCGGGTGACAAGGTGCTGGTCGGCAAGAAGCCCACCGGCACCCTGCTGATCAGCGATCTGCACCCCGGCAAGAACCTGTACCTGCTGGGCACCGGCACCGGCATGGCGCCGTGGCTGTCGGTCATCAAGGACCCGGAAACCTACGAGCGCTTCGAGAAGGTGATCCTCTGCCACGGCGTGCGCTACGAGAAGGACCTGGCCTACCGCGATTACTTCGAGAAGGAACTGCGTGAGCATGAATTCCTCGGCGAGATGATCGGCGACAAGCTGCTGTACTACCCGGCCGTCACCCGCGAGCCGTTCGCCAACCAGGGCCGCCTGACCCAGCTGATGGAAAGCGGCGAGATGCAGCGCACCCTCGGCCTGCCGGAGCTGAGCCCGGAGAACGACCGCGCGATGATCTGCGGCAGCCCGCAGATGCTGGCCGACCTGCGCAGCGTGCTCGATGCCCGTGGTTTCCAGGTCTCGCCGCGCATCGGCCAGCCGGGCCACTACGTGTTCGAGCGCGCGTTCGTCGAGAAATAAGCAAAAAGGGGACGGAGGGGATTAAGTCGCTTGTGCACAAACGACTTAATCCCCTCCGTCCCCTTTTCGGGTTCGTCTCACAGCAGCGCTTCGATCTCGCCGCGCAGCTGCTCCGGCCTGGTGGTGGGCGCGTGACGCGACACCACCTGCCCCTGGCGGTCGACCAGGAACTTGCTGAAATTCCACTTGATGCGGGCGCTACCCAGCAGGCCGCGCTTCTCGCGTGACAGCCATGCCCACAACGGATCAGCCCCGTCGCCGTTGACCTCGATCTTCTCCGACAGCGGGAAGCTGACCGGGTAGTCCAGCGAACAGAACTGGCGGATCTGCGCGGCGTCGCCCGGTTCCTGTGCACCGAACTGGTTGCATGGGAACCCGATCACCACCAGGCCACGCTCGCGATACTCCTGCCACAGCTGTTCCAGCCCGGTGTACTGCGGGGTGAAGCCACAGCGGCTGGCGACATTGACCAGCAGCATCGGGTGCCCCTGGTACCGGGCCAGGGCCTGCGGCTGGCCGTCGAGGTCGCGGAAGCTGAAGTCGTAGGCAGTGGTCATGGCAGCGGGCCGTGGGCGATGAATGCATGGTACCCGCGCCCGGCCCCGGCAACATGCCTTTTGACACAAGTGCGGGCGCGGCCGGCCGGGTTACCCTCGGGCCCTTGTTTGCCTTACCGGAGTTCCTACCTTGACCACTCGCCTTGCCCTTGCCGTGGCCATGTCCCTCGGCCTTGCCCTGCCCGCCTTCTCGGCCGGCGCCGCCACCCCGGCTGCCAGCACCCATGCCCAGCAGGCCAATCCGTTCTTCGCCGAAAGCCCGCTGCCGCTGCACTTCCCGCAATTCGACAAGATCAAGGACAGCGACTTCGCCCCGGCCTTCGACGCCGGCATGGCGCAGCAGCTGAAGGAAGTGGAGGCGATCGCCAACAACAAGGCCAAGCCGACCTTCGACAACACCATCATCGCCCTGGAAAAGAGCGGTGACATCCTCGACCGTGCGACCACCGTGTTCTTCAGCCTGGTCGGCGCCGACACCAACGACACCCGCAAGAAACTGCAGGCTGATTACTCGGCGAAGTTCGCCGCGCACAGCGATGCGATCGCGCTGAACGGCAAGCTGTTCGCCCGCATCCAGGCGCTGTACGACACCCGCAGCCAGCTGGGCCTGGACGCCGAAGGCGTGCGCCTGGTCGAGAAGTACTACGACAACTACGTGCGCGCCGGCGCCAAGCTGTCCGAGGCTGACAAGGCCACGCTGAAGGCGATGAACGCCGAGCTGGCCAACCTGGGCACCAAGTTCAGCCAGAACGTGCAGTCGGAAGTGAACGCTTCGGCGATCACCGTCGACGACGTCAAGGAACTGGACGGCCTGTCCAAGGAGCAGATCGCCGCCGCCGCCGAAGCCGCCAAGGCCCGCGGCCAGGACGGCAAGTACGTGATCACCCTGCTCAACACCACCGGCCAGCCGCCGCTGACCAACCTGGCCAACCGCGCCCTGCGCCAGAAGATCTACGAAGCATCGGTGAGCCGCGGCAGCCGCGGCGGTGAGTTCGACAACACCGCGCTGGTCTCGCGCATCATGCAGCTGCGCGCCGACAAGGCCAAGCTGATGGGCTTCCCGAACTTTGCCGCCTACAACCTGACCAACCAGACCGCCAAGACCCCGGAAGCGGTCAACGCAATGCTGGGCAAGCTGGCTCCGGCCGCCGTGGCCAACGCCAAGCGCGAAGCCGCCGATCTGCAGGCGATGATCGACAAGGAACAGAAGGCCGCGCGCAAGCCGACCTTCCAGCTGGAACCGTGGGACTGGGCCTTCTACAGCGAGAAGGTGCGCCAGGCCAAGTACAACTTCGACGAGTCGCAGCTGAAGCCGTACTTCGAGATGAAGAACGTGCTGGAGAACGGCGTGTTCTACGCTGCCGGCCAGGAATTCGGCCTGACCTTCAAGCAGCGCACCGACCTGCCGGTCTACCACGATGACGTCACCGTCTACGACGTGTTCGACGCTGACGGCAGCCAGCTGGCGATCTTCATCTTCGACCCGTATGCACGCGCCTCCAAGCGCGGTGGCGCGTGGATGAACTCCTACGTCTCGCAGTCCAAGCTGACCGGCTTCAAGCCGGTGGTCGCCAATCACCTGAACATTCCGAAGCCGCCGGCCGGCCAGCCGACCCTGCTGACCTGGGACGAGGTGAACACCACGTTCCACGAGTTCGGCCACGCCCTGCACGGCATGTTCTCCAACGTGAAGTACCCGTACTTCTCGGGCACCTCGGTGCCGCGTGACTTCGTCGAGTTCCCCTCGCAGGTCAACGAGATGTGGGCCGACAACCCGGTCATCCTGAAGAACTACGCCAAGCACTACCAGAATGGTTCGGCGATGCCGCAGGCACTGCTGGACAAGGTGCTGGCGGCAGCCAAGTTCAACCAGGGCTTCGCTACCACCGAGTACCTGGGCGCGGCCATGCTTGATCAGCGCTGGCACCAGATCGGCGCCGACCAGGTGCCGGCCGCCAAGGACGTGATGGCCTTCGAGCGCGCCGCGCTGGAGAAGGACGGCATCTACTACGCGCCGGTTCCGCCGCGCTACAAGACCCCGTACTTCAGCCACATCATGGGCGGCTACTCGGCCGGCTACTACGCCTACATCTGGTCGGAAGTGCTCGACGCCAACACCCAGAAGTGGTTCAAGGACAACGGCGGCCTGAGCCGCAAGAACGGCGACCACTTCCGCGCCACCCTGCTGTCCAAGGGCGGCAGCGTGGATGCCATGCAGCTGTTCCGCGATTTCGCCGGCCACGAGCCGCAGATCGAACCGCTGCTGGAAAAGCGTGGCCTGACCGGCGCCGGCAACTGATCGCCCGCGCGGTAGCCTGAAACGAAAACCGCCCGGGAAACCGGGCGGTTTTTTTGTTGTGGTTGGGGTCAGAGCCCTTTTCTGCGAAAAGGGATCTGACCCCGGGGTCTCCGCCCCGTGCTGGCTTCAGCGTGGCGCCACGTACCCACCCGGCACGCCTTCCGGCGACAGCACCAGCTGCCACAGCTGCGCGTGCCGGCAACGGAAGGTGGCCATCGACCCGGCCAGGTAGAAGCGCCACATGCGCCGGAAGTGCTCGTCGTAGCGCGCATCCAGCCGCGGCCACGCCGCTTCCACGTTGCGCCGCCAGGCCTGCAGGGTCAGGTCGTAATCGGTGCCGAAGTTGTGCCAGTCCTCCAGCACGAAGCGGCCCTCGAACGCCTTGGTGATCTGCACCGCCGATGGCAGCATCGAGTTGGGAAAGATGTAGCGCGCGATCCACGGGTCGGTACGATGCCGCGAGATGTTGGTGCCGATGCTGTGCAACAGCAGCAGGCCGCGCGGTGACAGGCAACGCCTGGCCACCTCGAAGAAGCTGGCGTAGTTCTTGTCGCCGACGTGCTCGAACATGCCGATCGAGAAGATCGCATCGAACGGCTCGTGCAGTTCGCGGTAGTCCTGCAGGCGGATCTCGATCGGCAGGCCGGCGCACAGTTCGCGCGCGAACTCGGCCTGCTCCTGCGAAATGGTCACGCCGACGCCACTGACACCGTAGCGCTCGGCGGCGAACTTCAGGGCTTCGCCCCAGCCACAGCCGATGTCCAGCACACGCTGCCCCGGGCGCAGGCCCAGCTTGCGGCAGACCAGGTCAAGCTTGGCTTCCTGCGCGGCGTCGAGATCGCCGGCATTGCGCCAGTAGCCACAGCTATAGACCAGGCGCTGGCCCAGCATGGCCTGGTAGAGATCATTGCCGAGGTCGTAGTGGCGGCGGCCCACCTCGTAGCTGCCCTGCCCCACCTGCAGGTTGAACAGGCGCGCCTTCAGTGCATCGGCCACTTCGCGCCAACCGTGCACCCGTTCGTCCAGGTGCGCCTGCATCAGGTGGACAAGGAAGTCGTCCAGGACGTTGGCATCCCACCAACCGTCCATGTAGCTCTCGCCGAGGCCCAGCGAGCCGTGCGCCATGACCCGCGCGAAGAAGCGCGGGTCATGCACCTGGATATCCTGTGGCTGGGTACCGCCGATGCGGACCCCGGCTTCCTGCAGCAGGCCGGCGACCCGCTCCTGCAACCCTGTATCCACGCCACCTCCTCGACTGCGGTCAACCGCGTGCGAACAGCTCCACGTAGTCCTTGGCCACGTGCGGCAACAGCACCGCCGCCGGTACATCGGCGGTCTGGGTGCCGTCCGAGTATGGACCCACCTGGTACGGCGGGAAAACAAAGCGCAGCGCGGTGATCTGCCCCTTGTCGTCGGTCAGCGGCTGGAACTGGCTGAAATTGTCGGCCTGCGGGCCGGTGCCGTCGGCAATCATGCGCGATGCGTTGCGCAGCGATTCCTGCAGCTGGGCCGGATCCATGTCCTCACCGCTGAGGCGGGTGGCCACGCGTTCACGCAGCTGGTCGGCGACGAAATCGCTGATCGCCTTCCAGCCCTTGGCATCGGCCACCAGCTTTTCGGCGCTGAGCATCTGCTGATGCTGCGGCAGCCACACGAAGCGGGCCACCAGCGGTTCGCCATGGGCGCCACCGGTGTAGCGGCTGCCATCGGCACTGACCACCACCAGCTGCGGGGTTTCCAGCAGCTTCTCGAAGCTCAGCGACAGCTCGTACGGCATGGTCGGCTTGTCATTGCCCAGCCCGTCCAGCGCCTGTTGCAGGTCACTGCGCGCACTCGTCGCATAGCTCTGCAGCGCGCGGGCCAGGCCCGGGTAGCGGTCGATGCCGGCCGGGTAGCTGATACCCACCACTTCGCGTTCGTTGTTCTCGATCACGTCGCGCAGGTCCAGCGGCGCTTCCGTGGCCGGCGTTTCACCTGCGGCGGTGGCCTCGGCGGCAGGCGCAGCGTCGGTCGCCGGTGCCGGCTCGCTTTCACGCTGGCAACCGGCCAGCAACAGCACGCCCACCACGCCGGCCAGCACGCTGCCGTGCAATGGCCGGTTGTTTCCAATCTTCATCGGGATCCCCTGTTCATGTTTGTACATCATCGCCTGCCATGGCTGAAGCGTGGCCCGCTGGCATTCAGCCAACGAGCAGGTCGTGGTACTCCTCATGTCGCTGCAGGAAGGCCTCGGCGTAGGAACACGCCGGCACCACCTTGTACTTCTGCTCACGGGCAAAACGCAGCGCCACACGGGTCAGCTCACCGGCGATGCCTCGGCCGGCAATCGGCTCGGGCACCTCGGTATGCGTGATGACCATGCGCCTGCGTTTGATCTGGTAGTCCAGCACCGCCAGCTGTCCGCGCACACGGGCGGTGAAGCGATGGTTGGCCAGGTCGTGTTCGACCTCGTAGGCCAGACCGGGGGGCGTGACCGAAGCCATGGAACTGTCTCCTGCGGCGACTGCGTGGATGGTGCGCAGCCGGGCGCCATGATCGCGTGAAGCCTGAACAGGGGCAAGTCCGTTCCATTCACGTCAGTTTGCGACCCTCAAGCTGGAGCGCTGGCGGCCGCTATCGCCTGTGGAGGGGTACGGCCAGGCTGGCACGGCCCTTGCGACCGTTGATCATGCGCACCACCGCGGAGGCTCCGATGCACCCCAGCGATTCCCATTCAGATACCGACCGCGCCCTGCTGGAGGGCCTGCTGCAACTGGCCGTGGAGGGGCAGACCCAGGACCAGGATTTCCAGCGCATCGGCGAAGAAGTGTTCGCCCGCCTGCTGGATACCTACGGTCAGCAGCCCACGCTCTGAAACAGCGGGGGCGGATCGCTGCCGATCCGCCCCGCTCCCGTCATCAACCGCCGCCGAGGCGGAAGGTCGGGTTGGAGAGTTCGCGCAGGAAGTGAGTGAAGATGCTCGGCTGCATGGCCAGCATGAAGATCACGCCGAACGCCGCGCCTGCCAGGTGCGCGCTGTGGTTGATGCGGTCACCGCCGCGCTTGTCCATCCAGATGCTGTAGCCGACGTAGAACGCGGCGTAGACGATGGCCGGCGCCGGGATGAAGAACACCAGGATGATCGACCACGGCTTGATCAGGATGAAGGCGAACAGCACCGCCGACACCGCACCGGACGCACCCAGGCTGAGGTAGTTCGGGTTCTTCTGGTTCTTCAGGTAGCTGGGCAGGATCGAGACCAGCAGCGCACCGATGTAGAACGCCGGGTAGGTCAGGTAGCTGCCGGTCAGCTGCACCATCACGCTCTCGATGAATCCCCCGAAGAAGAACAGGGTGATCATGTTGAAGATCAGGTGCGACCAGTCGGCGTGGATGAAGCCATAGGTCACCAGCCGGTCGTACTGGCGGTGACGGTCGACGGCTGGCGGCCACAGGATCAGGCGGTCGGCCAGCTTGCGGTTGTTGAACGCCATCCACGACAGGATGGCGGTGATGGCGATCAACAGCAGATTGACGGGGGTCATGTCAGGCTCAGGCGCTACGGTAGTTGTCGACCATACGATAGCGTTTCGCATACCAACCGAAGGCCAACGCCGCGACGAAGGCGAAACTGGCGAAGAAGAACATCAGGAACGCCGCTTCACTCAGGCCCGTACTGGCGATCTTGTGGGTCACCGCATCGTTGCGCACCGCCGCGTTGGACAGCAGCACCCACAGGTTGCCGATGGTGGTGGTCAGGTTCCAGAAGCTCATCACCACGCCCTTCATCGCCTGCGGCGCCTGGCTGTAGGCGAACTCCAGGCCGGTGGCCGAGACCAGCACCTCACCGAAGGTCAGCAGCGCATACGGCAGCATCTGCCAGAAGATCGACATGGCGTTGCCGCCGTCCATCACCACCTGGATGCCGCCGACCACGATCCAGGCCAGGCCGCTGAAGGCGATGCCGGCGGTCATGCGGCGCAGCGCGGTCGGCTCGAAGCCGAAGCGGCGCAGGGCCGGGTACAGCACCAGGTTGTTGAACGGAATCAGGATCATCACCAGCAGCGGGTTCAGTGCCTGCATCTGCGAGGCGGTGAACCAGCTCGGCATCTGCATCTGCTGGCCCTGCAGGACCCAGGTCGAGGCCTTCTGGTCGAACAGCGAGAAGAACGGCGTGGTCAACGCGAAGATCACCAGCACCCGCAGCACCGAGCGCACGCCTTCGACGGCTTCGGCCGGATGCTGGCCACGGGCGCGATCGAGCTGCAGCCAAGTGCCACCGCCGATACCGGCCAGGATCGATACCAGCGCCAGGCACAGGCAGATGACAATGCCCAACGAGCCAACCAGGCCGAACGAGGCCACTGCCAGCACCAGGCCGAGCACGGCGATCACCAGGCCCGGACGGCCCTGGCCGGCCACGCGCGCGGTCAGCGCGGTGCGTACCACGTTGGCGAACGAATGCGGATCCTTCGGCGGCAGTGGCACCAGCACGTAGCGCTTGCGGCCCAGCCAGAACACGAAGGTGGCGATGAACATCAGGATGCCCGGGATGCCGAACGCCCACTGCGGGCCCCAGTTCTTCAGCACCAGCGGGATCAGCAGCGAGGCGAACAGCGAGCCGAAATTGATGATCCAGTAGAAGGCATCGAAGACGACCTTGGCCAGGTGCTTGTTGCTCTGGTCGAACTGGTCACCCATGAACGAGGCCACCAGCGGCTTGATGCCACCGGCGCCGAGCGCGATCAGGCCCAGGCCGAGGAAGAAGCCTTCGCGGCTGTTCTCGAACAGCGCCAGGCACAGGTGGCCGGCGCAGTAGACCAGGCTGAACCAGAGAATGGTGTGGTACTTGCCGAAGAACCTGTCGGCCAGCCAGCCACCGAGCAGCGGGAAGAAATACACGCCGATCATGAAGCTGTGCATGATGTCCTTGGCTTCACCGGCACGGCCTTCCGCCGTGATTTCCTGCAGCAGCAGCGAGGTGATCAGGAACTGCACCAGGATGTTGCGCATCCCGTAGAAACTGAACCGTTCGCAGGCCTCATTGCCGATGATGTACGGAATCTGGCGCGGCATCTTTCCCTGGCCGGCGATGGGGGCGACTGCGTCGTGGCTCATCCTGTAAGGCATTCCTGCAAAGCGAAAGGCGCAAGATTACCGGAACCGGGGCTTGCGAAGCACGCTGCAGGGCTGCATGACAACGGTGCCAATCCATGGCAGGCAGCGACACTCCGTGCCGGAAGTCACGGCACCTGCACGACAAAAGCGTAAACTTATCGTTATGCGCCCCCTCGCCCCCGCCCGTCTCCTGCTCAGTTGCCTGGTGCTGCTGATGGCGTTGCAGGCACAGGCGCGGCCGCAGGCAACGGCCGCCACTGCCAGTGACAACGAGCCCCGGCAACTCACCGTGGCCGCGCTGGAACTGCCCAGCCGTGATGATGCGCATTGGAAGCAGCGCCGCGAGCAGGTCGCGCAACTGCTGACCGAGCTGCAGCCGGACGTGATCTCGGTGCAGCAGGTGCTGCAGCAGCAGGGCCGCAATCCAGCCTGCTGGCTGGCCAGCCGGCTGCGCTACAGCTGCGACTTCGTTACCGCCGATCCGCCCAGCCAGCCGTTGCGGCATGGCAACGCGATGCTGACCCGGCTGCCGGTCAGCGAGGATGGCGTGACCCTGCTGCACCCACCCGGCACCTTCAGCGCCGCCGGCATGATGCGGCTGAAGCTGGGCGAGGCACTGGTCAACATCTATGTGGCACGGCTGCGCCCGGACCCGGACGAGGCCACCGCCCGCCAGCATCAGACCAGCGACCTGATGACCTGGATCGGCGCCACCGCCGAGGGCATGCCCAGCCTGATCGCCGGCGATTTCTCCGCCAACACTGTGGAACTGGTGCGCAGCACGCCCGGCTTCCAGCCGGCCCGGCGCAATCCCGGCGGCCGCGCCGAGGCGCCTGCGGCCAGTGGCGGTGGCAGTAGTGGCCATGGCCTGGATGTGCTGTTCCAGGTCAAGCACTTCGGCGGCATCCGCCAGCAGCCGATCCTGCTGCCAGCCGACGGCGACCTGCCCGGCCTGCGCCTGGGCGTGATGGCTACGCTGCGGCTGCAGGGTGATACGGCCACGGCCGAATAGGTAGTGCCGGCCGCTGGCCGGCTCCTCGGGTACCACACGATTGCCGGCCAGCGGCCGGCACTACCGAATGACTCCTGCAACAGAAAAGGCCGGGGTCTCCCCCGGCCTTCTCACTTCATCCCGTTACCGCGATCAGGCGATCGCTTCCTGGTAACGGCGCTCGACTTCGTTCCAGTCGATGACGTTGAAGAACGCGCCGATGTATTCCGGACGACGGTTCTGGTACTTCAGGTAGTACGCGTGTTCCCACACGTCCAGGCCGAGGATGGGGGTGTTGCCTTCCATCAGCGGGCTGTCCTGGTTGCCGGTGCTCTCGACCACGACCTTCTTGTCCGGGGTCACGCTCAGCCACGCCCAGCCGCTGCCGAAACGGGTCAGCGCCGCCTTGGTGAAGGCGTCCTTGAACTTGTCGAAGCCGCCCAGGTCCTTGTCGATGGCCTTGGCCACGTCGCCCACCGGGTTGCCGCCAGCATTCGGAGCCATCACGGTCCAGAACAGCGAGTGGTTGGCATGGCCGCCACCGTTGTTGCGCACCGGACCCTGCAGGTTCTCCGGCAGCGACTTGAGCTTCTTCACCAGTTCTTCGACCGGCAGGTCAGCGTACTCGGTGCCTTCCAGCGCCGCGTTGACGTTGTTGATGTAGGTCTGGTGATGCTTGGTGTGATGGATTTCCATCGTCGCCGCATCGATATGCGGTTCCAACGCGTCGTAGGCGTAGGACAGCTTGGGCAGGGTATAGGCCATGATGCATCTCCTGATTGCGAGGGCACCCGACGGTGTCGGGCGTTGCGCGGTGAATGATGGGGACAGACCACCAGATTACCAAGGGGGATGTAAAGGAAATTGCGTCCTGCCAGTGAGCATGACGGCAATTGTTACGCAGCAGTGACGCGACGCCGTCCTCATGCACCGTGCAGCGCACAGGCGCTACAGTGCCCGCACCACCCTCGCCCGCCCCTGCCCATGCGCAACCCCCGGCTGCTGATCACCGCCATCGCCCTGCTGCTGCTCGGCCTGGTCGTCAACCATTTCATGCAGCGCCCGCCTGCGCCGCAGTTCGCGCCGGACCTGCAGGGTGCGCCTGCCGCGCGCGCGCCTGCCACGGCCGCAACCGGCAACGACAGCGGCCTGCCCGCATTCCTGCCCGCCGAAGCCCGGCAGACCATCGCCCTGATCCAGCGTGGCGGCCCGTTCCCGCACCGCCAGGACGGCAGCACCTTCGGCAACCGCGAGCAGCTGCTGCCGCAGCGCCCGCGCGGCTACTACCGCGAATACACCGTCGACACCCCCGGTGCGCGCACCCGTGGCGCTCGCCGCATCGTCACCGGCGGCGATCCGCCGGAGGCGTGGTACTACACCGACGACCACTACGAATCGTTCCGCAGCTTCACCGTACCGGCCCAGGGAGCGCAGTGATGAGCCACGATGATTTCGGCCTCGGCCTGCATGACATCAACAATGCCGGCGTTTACGCCATCGACAGCGACGACATCGGCGCACTGGCCGCGGCGATGCGCGAT
This sequence comes from Stenotrophomonas sp. 28608_Sma, assembly GCF_056486185.1. Taxonomy (NCBI): domain Bacteria; kingdom Pseudomonadati; phylum Pseudomonadota; class Gammaproteobacteria; order Lysobacterales; family Lysobacteraceae; genus Stenotrophomonas; species Stenotrophomonas sp. 28608_Sma. The sequence goes on from NZ_CM151308.1 coordinate 3,307,598, forward strand.
GCCGGGCTGAAGGTGATCCGCATCGACCTGGAAGGCGTGGCCGACAAGCGCACCCTGCTGGCCCGGCTGGCCGCGCAACTGGATTTCCCTGCCGGCTTCGGCGGCAACTGGGATGCGCTGTCGGACAACCTGCGCGACCTGCAGTGGCTGCCGGCCAACGGCTACGCGCTGTTCCTGGCCGACGTGGACACGTTGCGCGCCTCCACGCAGAAGGATTTCGACACGTTGCTGGACGTGATGGACGAAGCCAGCCGCGACTGGGTTGGCCGCGACGTGCCGTTCTGGGTGTTCCTGTCGCAGAGCGCGTGAGGTCATCGCCCAGGTAGAGGCCGACTTTGGTCGGCGCACGTACATCCGGTAGATGCCGACCTTGGTCGGCGCTTCTGTGCCAACCAAGGTTGGCACCTACCAAAGTGCGAGCCGGCCAGCAGGTTGGCGGAGACGTGCCGTTCTGGGTGTTTCTGTCGCAGAGCGCGTGAGGTCACCACCCAGGTAGAGGCCGCCCCTGGTCGGCACACGTGCTCCGGTAGATGCCGACCTTGGTCGGAGCTTCTGTGCCAACCAAGGTTGGCACCTACCAAAGCGCGGGCCGGCCAGCAGGTTGGCCGAGACGTGCCGTTCTGGGTGTTTCTGTCGCAGAGCGCGTGAGGTCACCGCCCAGGTAGAGGCCGACCCTGGTCGGCACACGTGCTCCGGTAGATGCCGACCTTGGTCGGCGCTTCTGTGCCAACCAAGGTTGGCACCTACCAAAGCGCGAGCCGGCCAGCAGGTTGGCGGAGACGTGCCGTTCTGGGTGTTTCTGTCGCAGAGCGCGTGAGGTCATCGCCCAGGTAGATGCCGACCTTGGTCGGCGCACGTGCATCCGGTAGATGCCGACCCTGGTCGGCACACGTGCTCCGGTAGATGCCGACCTTGGTCGGCGCTTCTGTGCCAACCAAGGTTGGCACCTACCAAAGCGCGCCAGCATGGCCGTCACATCCCGCGATGGGTCCATCGAAAAGCCCCCTTGTTGTTCAAGGGGGCGCGCCAACGGCGCGGGGATAAGGAAACATGCGTGGACAGCGGGAGCCGTTAGCGGCTCCCGTTGTCTTCCTGCAGCTCTTTCTTGAACGGGATGTCCGGCGGCGGTCGTGCCACCGCTGGCTGGTCCTGCATGTTCGGATTGGTCAGGCCACAGCCACCACCGGCCTGCAGGATCGAGATCACGCAGGAGATCTTCGTACTGGTACCCGGCAATGGAATCTCCATCGCCTTGACGCCCTTGCGCACCCATTCGGCCAGCAGCGATTCCTGCGGCACCCAGTACTTGTCGAACGACGTGGGCGTGTAGTCGTACGGCGGTCGCTTCAACCAGGTGCCCGATTGCGCGATGCGTTCCTTGCTCCAGCCGTCGTTTGCCCCACCTGGCGCACCGCGCTCGGCACGCCCCTCGCCTTCCTGGCCCGGCACGCGGACGCTGCCATCGGCATTGAACAGGCCACTGCCCTTGCCGCTGGTACTGGCCTGGCGGGCGCCCTTGTCGGCGCCGTCCTGGTTGCGGCTCGATGCACCCCAGTCATCGCCCTTGGCGGGTGTGGCCCAGTTGCCCGGATTGGGGGCCGGGCGCGCTCCGGCCTGGGCCGGGGTCGTGCTGGATGCAGCAGGCCGCGCGGCGCTGCTGCTCGCCTGCGTCGCGCTGCCATTGGCCGCCGGCGCGGGCGCTGCCGCGGGTGCATTGCCACTCGAAGACGAAGGGGCTGCCACCGGTGCCGAGGCTACTTCGCGCTCGCGCACCTGTACGTCACGACCCGCCGGCGCATGCACTGCCGGTTCACGACCGGCGACGGTCGCCATCCGCACCTGCGGATCGACCACCGCCTGCACTTCACGCTCGCGCACCTGTACGTCCCGCTGCGGCACGCGCACCTGCACATCGGCCGTGCGCAGTGGCTGCGACACCGCCGGTGCATCGACCGTACTGACTTCGCGCTCCTGCACCGGGATGTCACGCAGCTGCGGCGTCCGCACCGCGATCTGCGGCGCACGCATCGCGGTTGGGGTTGGCGGCGCCTGCACCGGCTGCACGCTGCGCTCGCGCACCGTGGGTGTGGTGTCACGCGGCACGATGCTGACCTCGGTGCGCGGCACGCTGACCGGCGGCACCACGAAATCCGTGCTGGCCTGCGCCACTTCGGTGGCCTGCACCGGCGAGGGTGGCGGGGCCGCAAGCGGGGCCGGCTCGGCTTCGGCCGGCGGCGACGGCACGCTGGCTGCCGGTGCTGGAGCCGGTGTAGGCGCAGGCGCCGACGCGGCCGCAGGACGCGGCTCAGGTGCAGTCGCGGCCCCTGCTGCCTGGCCGGCGGCAACCTGGCCGGCCGGTGCAGCCGCAGCCGCCTCGGCACCCGGCTGAACGCCTCCGCCCTCCTGGGAGGCGCGGCCGACGAATTCCACCTGCACACGCTCGCCTTCGGCGCCCTCTGCTTCCGGTGCCGTGGTGCGGATCACCGCAACCCACAGCAGCAGCATGAAGAACAGCAGGTGCAGCAGCGCGCTGGCCAACGCCGAGGTCCAGCGCATCCAGCGCTGATCGCGCGGCGCAGCGTCCCAGTCCTGCCAGAACAACCGGCGCAGCGCCTGCCACGGCGACAGCCGGGGTGATTGGCCCGGCGCTCCAGGCAGCGGGCGCGGCAGCAATACCGCAATCACTTCGCGGGCGTGGAACGGCCGCGGCAGCGGGCCCAGCGAGCGCAGCCACAGCGCCCAGCCATAGGGCAGGCGCGTGGACTTCTCGAGGACGGCGCGTGGCTGCTGGCGGGCCAGCAGCAGTTCGATGAGTTGCTCGGCCCGGGTCAGAGGCACGCGTCAGCGGTCAGGCGACGTTGCCGCGCGGGATATACGGCGCGTGGCCGCTGTCATGGTCGGTCGCGTCGCGCACGGCGGTCACGCCCGGCACGCGGCCCATCAGGGTCTTCTCGATGCCCTGCTTGAGCGTCACGTCGGCCATGCCACAGCCCTGGCAGCCACCACCGAAGCGAAGCAGCACCACGCCGTCGGACGAGACTTCCTGCACGGCCACCTTGCCGCCATGCGAGGCCAGCTGCGGATTGACTTCGTTTTCCACCACCCAGTGCACGCGCTCGACCAGCGAAGCGGCATCGCCGGGGGCCTCGCCCTTGATGCGCGGCGCCTTGATGGTCAACTGCTGGGTACCGGCGGTGCCGGCGACGATGTCGATCTCGGCGCCATCGAGCCAGCCGACGCTGCTCGCATCGACGTAGAGGGTGAAGCCATCGCAGTCCACCGCCCACTCGTCACCGAGCAGGTCGGTCGGTTCGGCGAACTCCAGCCGGGCATCGGCGCGCGGGGTGCCGGGCTCGACCGCACTCAAGCGCACGCCCATGCCGGGCACGCCCTCGCGTTCGATCAGCTTGCGGAAATGGGTCTGGGCAGTGTCGGAGATCTGGATCATCAGGCTATTCTAGCCAAGTAAGCGTCAACCGCTCATTCGGTTTATACACCGTCCGGCGCATTGTTCAGTCAACACGAGGTGGAGATTCCCATGGCCGACCTGATTCCACTGGCCCAGGCCCGTTGCGTGCCGCGCAAAGGCAGCGACCACAAGCTTGGCGAAGCCCGCCTGGCCGAACTGCTGCCGCAGATTCCCGGCTGGGAGCTGAGCGAGAGCGGCCAGGCCCTGTCGCGCACCTTCCGCTTCAAGGATTACTACGCCACCATGGCCTTCGTGAACGCGCTGGCCTGGATCGCCCATCGCGAGGACCACCATCCGGACCTGGGCGTGCACTACGACCGCGCGGTCGTGCGCTTCTCCACCCACGATGTGGGCGGCCTGAGCGAGAACGACTTCATCTGTGCGGCGAAGACTTCGGCCCTGACGGAGCAACTGCCATGAACGTACGTTTGCTGAGCCTGTCCCTGATCGCTGCGACCGGCCTGGCCGGCTGTGGCGCGTCCGAACCAGCGGCACCACCACCGCCGCCGCCCACCGAAGTCGCAGCGGTGAAGACACCGCCGCCGCAGTACCCGCTTGAGCTGGCCTGCATGGGTGTGGGCGGCACCAGCACCTTCAAGGTGACCATCGGCACCGATGGCAAGCCGAGCGAAGTGGCGCTGCTGACCGGCGCCGGCAACCCTCAGCTGGACGAGCTGGCCAGGACCGCCGTGCAGGGCTGGCAGTTCAATGCCGCCACCCGCAACGGCCAGCCGGTGCCGGCCACGATCCAGGTGCCGGTGAGCTTCAACCCGCCGCAGCCGAAGCCGGACCAGTGCTTCGCCATCGAAGAACGCCTGCGCCGCGGCGGCTGATCGCGCGCGCCCCGACGAGGCCAGCCGACGCCCGCCTCGCCCTCCCCGCCCCGGGTTCATCCGGGGCGGTTGTCTGTTGACCAGGACCGCGTCGGTACATGCTGCAGATTCCCCCCGAAAATGTCTGGATCGCACTGGCGGTCACCCTCGCGGCCGGCCTGGCCACCGCCATCGGCAGCCTGCTGGTGCTGTTCTCGCGCCGCCCCAACCCGCGCCTGCTGGCCTTCGGCCTGGCCTTCGCCGGCGGTGCGATGGTCTATGTGTCGCTGTCGGAGATCCTCAACAAGTCCATTGCCTCGTTCGCACTGGCCTATGGCGAGCGCACCGGCTTCACCTACGGCACTCTGGCCTTCCTGCTGGGCGTGATCGTGATCGTGCTGATCGACCACTTCATCCCCAACCCGCATGACAGCCTGGACAAGCAGGACCCGGCGTTCCGCGAGAACAGCCGCGAGTACCTGAAGCGGGTTGCCCTGCTGACCTCGATCGCGATCACCGCGCACAATTTCCCGGAAGGGTTGGCAACCTTCTTTGCCACGCTGGAGAGTCCGTCGGTCGGCATGCCGCTGGCCTTCGCCATCGCCATCCACAACATTCCCGAGGGCATTGCGATTGCAGTGCCGGTGTACTTCGCCACCCAGAACAAGCTGTATGCATTCAGCGCCAGCCTGCTGTCAGGCTTGGCCGAACCGGTAGGCGCGGCGCTGGGCTACTGGCTGCTGTCCGGGTCGCTGTCGCACGCCACCTTCGGCTGGGTGTTCGGGCTGATCGCCGGCGTGATGGTGTTCCTGGCACTGGACGAGCTGCTGCCGGCGGCCAAGCGCTATGCCAAGGGCCACGAGACGGTTTACGGGCTGGTGGCGGGCATGGGCACGCTGGCGATCAGCCTGGTGCTGTTCAAGTGGTGAGGGGTTTGCGGCCAACGGGCTGAGCCCCCTCGCGGCTGGTACGTCCCGCAGCATCGAGAGGTCACGGGCGGGGGCGGCTTGCAGGGGACGCCGTGAATCCATCCATGGAGGCTTGGCCGCCGCATCCATGCGGCGGACACCCCTGCAAGCCGCCCCCGCCCGTGCCCCGTCATTTTTCTGTGCGTGCCAGCCACGCGATGAAAGAATAAGAAAGCGAAGCCCGCGCTGCGCGCGCGAGTCGAGCGTCGCTCGACTCTACAAAGGCTACGTGCGGGTATGGGTCTACGCTGCGGCTGCCTGGTCCGCCTTGTAGCTAGCCGAGCACCGCAGGTCCGGCGAGGGTGAAGAGGCGCGGGTGTCTGAGCGCAGCGAGTTCCGCGCCGCCCCTCGGCGGACCGAGGAGCGCAGGGCACCGGCGCGCAGCGCCGGCTCGCGGATGGCGGCGTGTTTCTTTGGTTACCTTCTTTGCGCGAGCAAAGAAAGTGACAAGCCCACTCATCGCAGGGAAGCGACGGCGCCGACCAAGCACCCGGCGCCGCCGAACCGCCGTCAGCGCAGCCGGTCCAGCGCCTCGACCAGCTCATCGGCCAGCGGTGCGTTCAGCACGTACGGGCTCTTGCCGTCATCCAGCGCGAACTCCAGCGAGGCCGCGTGCAGGAACAGACGCTTCAGCCCGATCTGCTCACGAAGCCGCTTGTTGACCGCAGGATCGCCGTATTTGTCGTCTCCGGCCACCGGATGCCCCAGATGCTGGGCATGCACGCGGATCTGGTGGGTACGGCCGGTCTCGATGCGGACTTCGCAGTAGGAATGACCACCGCGACGCTCCAGCACACGGAAGTGGCTGATCGATTCCTTGCCGATCGCATTGACCTGCACATGGCGCTCGCCGCCCTGGCGCAAGCCCACGTGCAGCGGCGCATCGACCGTCATCACGCCGTCGGGCATGCGTCCGGCCAGCAGGGTCAGGTAGCGCTTGCGGATGCCGGCGCCGTGATCTTCACGCAGCAGCGCCTGCAGTTCGCTCAGCGCGGAGCGCTTCTTGGCCACGATCAGCAGGCCCGAGGTGTCTCGATCCAACCGGTGGACCAGCTCGAGGGTCTGGCCCGGGCGCAGGGCGCGCAGGGTCTCGATGGCACCGAAACTGATGCCGCTGCCGCCATGGCTGGCCACGCCAGTGGGCTTGTTCAGGGCCAGCAGGCGGGCATCCTCGAAGACGATGGCCTGCTCCAGGCGGCGCATGAACGCCTCCGGCGGACCGGCCTTGTCTCCCTCTTCGGTGAGACGGACCGGCGGCACACGCACCTCATCACCCGCCTCGAGCTTGCGTTCGGCCTTGGCGCGGCCACCATTCACCCGTACCTGGCCGCTGCGCACCAGCTTGTAGACCAGGCTGCGCGGGGCACCCTTCAGCTGGCCGAGCAGGAAGTTGTCCAGGCGCTGGCCGGCACGGTCGGCGGGAACGGTGATCATGCGCACGGAAGGCTTGTCGCCAGCGGGTTTGGTGGGGTCTTGGGCAGTCATCAGGCTGTTTATTCTGTTACACTCGGGGGGCGAGATAAGGGATTGATTTCGTTGGAAGTTACTCAGGGCCAGAAGCCCAGCTTCCGACGAATCCGGCACAGTGCGCGACCACCGCCCGCGGGGCGGCCATGTTAGCGGCTCACCGGCCTTCCCGGCCATCGCCGGATGCCTGACACGCAACCGTGCTGAACATGTCCCGCGTGGCGCTCCAGCCTGGCTGACAGCTGCCTGCGGCCTGTAACACCCCAAAACCCATAAGAGTGAAGCGCTCCCGCGGCCTGCCGTGGTGTCGTAGCGCTGGAAACCCAAGCCGCCCTCCCCGCGCTTGCGCGAATGGGCGGCGAACCGTGTCCAGAGGCGAAACCCCATGGCGTTCCGCGCGGTAGCCGCTTGCGAGGAACGCAACAATGAAGCGAATGCTGATCAACGCCACGCAGGCTGAAGAGCTGCGTGTTGCCATCGTGGATGGCCAGTCGTTGTATGACATCGACATCGAGCAGCCGTCGAAGGAACAGAAGAAGTCCAACATCTACAAGGGCCGGATCTTCCGCATCGAGCCCTCGCTGGAAGCGGCCTTCGTTGAATACGGTGGCGGCCGCCATGGCTTCCTGCCGCTGAAGGAAATCTCCCGCGATTACTTCCAGGCCGGTGTCGACCACAACAAGGCCGGCATCCGCGAACTGCTGAAGGAAGGCCAGGAGATCGTTGTCCAGGTCGACAAGGAAGAGCGTGGCAACAAGGGCGCCGCCCTGACCACGTTCATCTCGCTGGCCGGCCGCTACATGGTGCTGATGCCGAACTCGCCCAGCGCCGGCGGTGTCTCCCGTCGCATCGAGGGCGAAGACCGGGCCGCCCTGAAGGACGCCCTGGACAAGCTGAACATCCCCGACGACATGGGCGTGATCATCCGTACCGCCGGCGTCGGCCGCGATGCGGAAGAGCTGCAGTGGGATCTGGATTACCTGCTCAACGTCTGGCGCGCCATCGCCGAAGCCGCATTGAGCAAGCCGGCCCCGTTCCTGATCTACCAGGAATCGCGCCTGATCGTGCGCGCCCTGCGTGACTACCTGCGCGCCGACATCGGCGAGATCCTGGTGGACACCGAGGAGATGTACGAGCACGCCCGCGAGTTCATGCAGCAGGTGATGCCGCAGACCCTGCGCAAGCTCAAGCATTACAAGGACGACATCCCGCTGTTCAACCGCTTCCAGATCGAATCGCAGATCGAAGGTGCCTACGAGCGCAACGTGCGCCTGCCGTCGGGCGGCTCGATCGTGGTCGACCAGACCGAAGCGCTGACCGCCGTCGACGTGAACTCCTCGCGCGCCACCAAGGGCAGCGACATCGAGGACACCGCCTTCCAGACCAACCTGGAAGCGGCCGAGGAAGTGGCCCGCCAGCTGCGCCTGCGTGACCTGGGCGGCCTGGTGGTGATCGATTTCATCGACATGGCCTCCAACAAGCACCAGCGTGAGGTCGAGAACCGCCTGGCTAACGCGCTGAAGTACGACCGTGCGCGCGTGCAGGTCGGCCGCATCTCGCGCTTCGGCCTGCTGGAAATGAGCCGCCAGCGCCTGCGCCCGAGCCTGGGCGAGTCGAGCCAGATCGTCTGCCCGCGTTGCGACGGCCACGGCCGCATGCGCAGCGTCGAGTCGCTGTCGCTGTCGATCATCCGCGTCGCCGAAGAGCATGCGATGAAGGAGAACACCGGGCAGGTGCTGGTGCAGGCCCCGGTGGAGATCGCCAATTACCTGCTGAACGAAAAGCGCAGCGCCCTGCGTGAGATCGAGCAGCGCCACGAGGCGCCGATCGTGATCGTCGCCGACGAGCAGCTGCACACCCCGCACTACACCGTCACCCGCCTGCGTGAGAACGAGCTGGGTGAAGAGAGCAACAAGCCCAGCTACCAGCGCGGCACCCCGCGCAAGCTGCCGGTGCACGCGCTGACCAAGGGTCAGCTGAACATCCCGCCGCCGGCGGTGACCCAGGTCAAGCACACCTCCCCCGCCCCGGTGCGCGAGGAAGTGGAGCCGGCCGCAGCGGCACCGGCCCCGGTCGTGGCAGCGCCGGTTGCAGCGGCCCCGAGCGGCGGCGTGATCGGTTGGCTCAAGCGCGTGTTCGGTGGCGAACCGGCGCCGGCACCGGCACCGGCGGCTCCGGTCGCCCGCCAGCAGCAGGACGGCGGCCGCAAGGACCGCAACAAGGATCGCAACAAGGACCGCAAGGACCGTCGCGACGACAACCGTGGCAACGGCGGCAACGGCAACGCGCAGCAGCAGAAGGACGGCGGCAACCGCAAGGAGCGCGGTGAGCAGCGCAGCAAGGACGGCCGCAACGGTAACAACGGCAATGCCCAGCAGCAGCCGCAGCAGGGCAAGCAGAAGGAGCCGCAGCAGAAGGATGGCCAGCAGCAGCCGCAGCAGCAGAACAAGCCGCGCAACGAGCAGCAGGGCCAGAACCCGCAGCAGCCGAAGCTGAAGCAGCCGAAGCAGCCGCGCCCGCAGCAGGACGGTGACAAGCCGGCCGAGAAGCCGCAGCGCAACGCCGCAGAAGCACCGGCCGAAGCCGTGACCGCGGCTGCAGCCGTGGCCGCCACGGCGGTCGCCGCCAATACGGTGACCGCGCAGGAAGCGACCGCACCGGTTGCGCCGGTGGCCGCCGCTCCGGCCGAAGCCGCAGCACCGGTCGACACCACTGCCAACGCCGCCAGCGAGACCGAGGTGGTTGCGGTTGCCGGTGAAGAGGCTGCAACCGACGCCAATGGCGAGCAGACCGGCGAAGGTGCGACCCGCCGTCGTCGCGGCCGTCGCGGTGGCCGTCGCCGTCGTCGCGGTGGCGCCGAGAACGCCGCCGGCAGCGACGCCCTGGGCGATGACCAGGATGATGGTGACGACGGTGATGACGCCGACGGCGCCGAGCCGAGCGTCGACAGCACTGCCGGCACTGCGCCGGTCGCTGCTGCGCAGCCGGCCCGTTCGCAGCCGGAGTTCGACTTCGATGACGAAGCCGAACCGGCCGCTGCCGCCGCCGCAAAGCCGGTCCGTGCTGCCGCCGCTGTTGCCGCCGCACCGGTTGCCGTGGTGAGCAGCGCTGTGGTCGAAGCCGCCGCCCCGGTCGTGGCTGAAGTGCAGGCCCCGGTCGAAGCTGCTGCGAAGGCTGAAGCGGTGTCCTCGCCGGTGCAGACCAGCATGCTCGATGCCATCGACGCCGCGACCCCGGCCCAGCCGGTAGCCGCTGCCGCGCCGGTGATCGAAGCCATTGCGCCGGTGACCGAAGCAAAGCCGGTCGCGGTTGAAGCCGCCCCGGTGGTTGAAGCCGCTCCGGTGATCGAAGCGAAGCCGGCGGCGGTCGAGGCTGCGCCGGTCGTTGAAGCCAAGCCAGAGATCGTTGAAGCCGCTGCGGCGGTTGAAGCCACGCCTGTCGTCGAGCCCGTCGTGGCCGCCGAACAGCCGGTCGCTCCGATCGCGGTGGAAGCCGCGCCGATCGAGGCCGCTGCCCCGGTCGCCGAAGCGGTGGTGGCGCCGTCGATCGACCCGGTCGCCGATGGCCATGCCGACGCTGCGGCCCAGGCCGCAGAAGCCAAGACCGATGAAGAAGACGAAGAGGCCGCCAAGCGCACGCCGCCGGCGAACTGATCGCTCCTTGATCGCGTGAAAACGAAACGGCGGGGATCAATGATCCCCGCCGTTTTTGTGTGTGCGTTTGGCGCTGGCTTCGCTTTGGTAGAAGCCAACCTTGGTTGGCGCCGTTGATTGAGCGAACGCGGACACGTCCGTGCCAACCAGGGTTGGCACCCACCAGCGCACAACCCGCGCACGGTCACTGCTTTGATAGAGGCCAACCTTGGTTGGCGCCGTTGATTCAGTGCACGCGGACACGTTCGTGCCAACCAAGGTTGGCACCTGCCGGAGCCTGCTCCGTCAGGGCCTCGGTGCGAACTGCAGGCGGGTCCACACGCCGTAGTGGTCCGAGGCCCAGCGTCCGCTGTCATCGGGCTGGTCGAACAGCAGCTTCGCCTCGCGCGCGACCATCTCGTCCTGCTGGAAGAAGATGTGGTCGATCCGCGACGGCGCCTGGTAATAGTGGCGGTTGAGCGTACTGACCCCGGACAGGTCGGTGTTGACGTGCACGCTGCCGTAGCTGTCGCCGTAGTGGCTGCGCAGCTCGCTCAGGTCGCCGGCATCCACCAGCGCATTGAAGTCGCCCGCGATCACCACCGGCGCACCGGCCGACGTCGTAGTGATGAAGCGCAGCAGGTCCTCGACCTGGGTGCGACGGATGCGCTGCCCACTCTCATCGCTGCGCTCGTTCAGATGCGTGGCGTAGACGTTCACCGGCGTGCCGTCGACGTCGACGCGCAGGTGAGCCACGGTGCGGTAGTCGTCCAACGGCAGCAGCAGATGATCACCACGGGCGAGGATCGGCCGCCGGGTCAGCAGCGCATTGCCGTAGCGCTTGGGTGCCCCGACCGGATCGGTGGACACGAACACGTACTTGTAGCCGAGTTGGCTGGCCAGCCATTGCGCCTGGTTTCGCACGTTGCGGCGCTGGATCACCTCCTGCAGGGCAACCGCATCCGGCTGCAGGCGCTTGAGCTCGGCCAGGATGGTGCGGCGCCGGCTCGGCCAGTCTTCGCGGTCATGATGCAGGTTGAAGGTGACCATGCTCATGCCCGCTGCGCTGGCAACGTCGGGCGCCGCGTTCGCGGCAGCCGGCTCGGCCGCCATCACCGCGCCCGGCACTGCCAATGCAATTGCCAGCCCCAGGGCACGCACCGACGTGCGCACCCTTGCCCCCTGTTGCTTCATCGTTACTGCCCCTTGCGTTCGGCGCGGCGCACTGCGCTCGGCACGTCGATCTCAACCCGCGCCGGCAGCTGGTGCACGTGCAGTTCCTTGTTGACCCACTCGGCTGCTTCGCCGTTGATACTCGCCTCGCCCGGTTCACCGGCGTATGGCCACGGCAGCACCACGCCTCCCACCGGTGGCACCAGGCCCGGCTGCACCTCCAGCACCAGCTGTTTGTCGCTGCGCTGCAGGCGGTAGTTGAGCTGGCCCTGCGGCGTGCGCAGGCCTTGCACGGCGATGCCCTCGCCCTGCAGCCACGCGGTCGGTACGCCGGCGGCCAGCACCAGTGACTCGTCCATGTCGCGGTTGTAGGCGAACATGTCCAAAGCCGAGCGCACGAAGTCCGAGGCCACCCAGGCATGCGGCAGGTCACCGACGAAGAACGGCCTGCGCGGCGTGCGCGAAACCACTTCGGCCCACTGGTTCCAGGCCTGCGGTGCGCGGTCCTTGAAGAAGAACTCGGTGGCCTGCCAAGCGCGATCGCGCCAGCCCAGGCGCACGAACGCGGCCACGTTGCGCCACTCGTACGGGGTGTAGTCCTTCCACTCGCGCTTGCCGTCGCGACGGGCAACGAACTCGTTCCAGTAGCGTTCGAAGGTCGCCTCCAGCGCCTGCTGCGGCAACCTGCCCTGTTCGCCGCCCGGGGCCAGCGCGATGGTCGTCGACGTCGCGTCGAAGTCACCCAGCTCGGCCGAGCCCGGCAGGTAGTCGATGTTGTGCTGCTGCATCGCCGACAGCAGCGAGGCCTGCAGATCATCCCGGAACTGGTCGCGCGACTCGGCGATCTGCATCGCCTCGACCTTGCCCAGCTGGGTCGCCAGCAGGGCTGCGTCCTTGTAGCCGCGCAGTGCCCAGAAGTTGTCCCAGTACGAGTGCATCGGCTTGGCCGAATAGCCTTCGTGGCTGATCGAGGCCGGCATCATGCCGTAGAAGGCCGGGTTGCGTGCCCGGTTCTCCTCGGTGCGCTCGCTGGCGCGCAGTTGCTCCATGTAGCCGTAGGCGCCCTGCACATGCGGCCACATCAGCTCGGTGAAAGTGCTGTCGCCGGTGTAGCGCCCGTACTCGGCGATGCTGTAGATCAACTCGCCATGGCTGTCGTTCTCCGGCACCGGGTCGCTGCCGCGGGCATCGACGCAGCACGGCACCTTGCCGTTCTCGAACTGATACGGCGCATACCAGTTGATGTAGTCGCGCACCGCATCACTGCGGCCCATGCGCAGCAGGCCCTCGGAAATCATCGCGCCATCGCGGATCCAGCTGCGCGCATACGAACGCGTGCCCGGCTGCAGGCGTGGGCCGACGCGCGAGATCAGCATGTGCGCGACCGCGGTGCGCAGGGTATCCACCAGCGCCTGGCCCGCAGCCGGCACCTGCAGCGAGACCACGCCCAGCTTCTTGCGCCACTGCTCGGCCACCTGCGCCTGCGCCTTGGCCACGTCCAGCGCCTGCGGTGCCCAGGCACCGGTCTGTGGCAGCACCACCGCCACTTCACGGCTCTGGCCGGGCTCCAGCTTGATCGTGTACATCAGCGCACCCGACGCCATGCCGGTGCTGTCCTTCACCGCTGTGGTCGCCGGGTACGTGCCGCTTTCCAGATGCATCGCATCAAGCTTGCCGTCGAACGTACTGGCAAAGCGCGCGTCCGGCACCTGCAGCGGGTAGATGCGCGGCTCACCGTTGACCCGCACCAGCTGCTCACCCACATCCAGTGCATCGATGCGGCTGAAACCACCGACGGTGTTGAGGAACTGGGTGGGCGGGTTGACCTGCCACGGGCGGATCGCCAGCGCCAGGGTGTACTCGTGCGCGACCTTGTCCGGATTGCTAAGACGGTAGCGGCCGATCAGCTGCGCGCGCTCCGGCGTACCCTGCACGAAGCTGGTCACTGCCAGGCCGACCTTCTCATGCACCCAGTCGACGTTGGCGATCGGCAGGTAGTGATCCTGCAGCGACTGGGTGATGGCCACCTTCGACCAGTCCAGCAGCTTGCCATCGAGGCGGATGAACGGCTCGATGCTGAAGCTGCCCTTGGCCGGCTCCAGTGCGCCATCCTCGCTGATCAATGCCTGTTCCTGGCCACCATCAAGGCCGAGCAGGGTCCAGTACGGCTGCTCGCCCACATAGGCACGAGGCAGCGAGCCCCGTGGCAGGTCGGCGGCGACCGAGGACAGGAATGCGTTCGGGGTGGAAGCAAAGGCCAGCGGCTTGAGCGCGATGTCGCGGATGCCGTAGCGCCAGTTCGGGCCGTCCTGCAGATCGAAGCGCACGTAGCGCGCATCGGTGTCCGGCAGCGCCAGCCAGTCGCGGCCACCGGCACCACTGGTGACTTCGCGCACGGTGCGCCAGTCGCGGCCATCCTCGGAGGTGCGCACGGTGTAGCGGCGGGCTTCCAGGTTCGGCAGCCAGTCGATCACCGCACCACCGATCTCGCGGCTCTTGTGCAGGTCCAGGCTGATCGTCTGTTGCTTGACGCCACCGCTGATCCAGAACGTATCGCTCTTGCCGTCGATCATGCGGTCCTGCAGCGCGGTGGCGGTATCAGCGATAACCGACGGCACCAGCGCCGAGTCATCCTGGGCTGGCAGGCCCTGCAGGGTCAGCTTGTCGAAGCACACTGTGCCGCGGCCGCCGACCTTGCTGTAGATCGTGAACTCGACCGAGGCGCTGCGTGCCATCTCCTTTTCGGGCGACGGCCCCCACGCCTTGTCGATCTGGCGACGGCGATACTCGACCGGCGTCCACGCCTTGGGGAAACTGTAGCCGGGACGATTGACCCACCAGACGTTGTCGCCGCTGGCATCGATCAGCTTGAACTGCAGGTCGTTGCCCGGTGAATCACCGCGCAGCTGGAAACCGAAACGGTAATTGACCGGGTATTCGATGTTCAGCGCGCGGCGGATGCCGACGTAACCGGAGACATCGTGGAAGTCATAGTCCAGGCACAGCGCGCGGCCACCACCGGCGCCGCTGACCGGCCGCAGCGAACCGCTGACCTGGTCGGACAGCACCAGCTTCCAGGCTGCGATGTCGTCGAAGTCGTCCAGCACCTTCGGTGCCGGCAGCGCCGGTGGTGCGGCGATCGCCAGGGAAGTCCACAACAGGCCCAGTCCAACGGCGATCGCTCGCTTCATCCCTTGACGCTCCCCAGCAACAGACCTTGGATGTAGTACCGCTGCAGCACCAGGAACAGCGCCAGCACCGGGACCACGGTGACCACCGCGCCAGCCATCATCATTTCCACGTCCATGATGTGCTCGCGCGAGAGGGTGGCCAGCGCCACCGGCAAAGTGTAGTGCTCCTGATCGGTCAACACGATCAACGGCCACATGAAATCGTTCCATGCGCCCATGAAGGTGAAGATCGCCAGGGTCACCAGCACCGGCTTGAGCATCGGCAGCACGATCTGGAAGAAGATCCGCAGCTCCCCTGCCCCGTCGATGCGGGCCGCTTCCAGCAGTTCGTCAGGAATGGAACGCGCGTACTGGCGCACCAGGAAGATGCCGAACACGCTGGCCAGCGCCGGCACGATCACGCCGCCGAAACTGTTGACCAGACCGAGCTGCTTCATCAGCAGGAACAGCGGCAGCATCGCCACCTGGGCCGGAATCACCAGCGCCGCCATCAGCACCTGGAACAGGCGCTCGCGGCCGACGAAGTTCAGCTTGGCGAAGGCATAGCCGGCCATGGTGTTGAGCAGCAGCGAACCCAGGGTGATGCCGACCGACACCAGCAGGCTGTTGGCGAAGTTGCCGCCCATGCCGGTGCGCGCGAACAACTCATGGTAGTTGCGCGTGGTGATGCTGGACGGCAGCAGCGGCGGCGGGAAATGGGTCGCCTCGCCCTGTGGCATGAACGAAACCGAGAGCATCCACAGCAGCGGTGCCAGGCTGACCAGGGCCAGCACCAGCAACGCACCATTGATCAACCACGGGTACCAGCGCGACTGGCCGATTTCACGACTCATACCAACTGCCTCTTGCGGCCGAAACGCAGCATCACGGTGGTCACCGCCAGGATGATCAGGAACAGCAGGAACGCCACCGCGGAGGCGCGTCCCAGGTTCCACCACTTGAAGCCTTCCTCGAACATGAAATACAGCACGCTGACGGTGCTCTGCAGTGGGTCGCCGCGGGTCATCACATACGGTTCGGCGAACAGCTGGAAGTAGCCGGACACGGTGATCACCCCGACCACCAGCAGCACCGGGCCGAGCATCGGCAGGGTGATGTGCAGGAACTGCTTCCAGCGCGAGGCACCGTCGATGCGGGCGGCCTCGTACAGGTCATGCGGGATGGCCTGCAGTCCGGCCAGGAAGATCACCATGTTGTAGCCGAAGTTCTTCCACACTGCGAACAGCATGATGGTCGGCATCGCCCAGTTGGGATCACCCAGCCAGTCGATCGGGCTGATGCCCAGGTGGCCCAGGCCGTAGTTCACCAGGCCGTAGCTGGTATGGAACAGGTAGCGCCAGATCACCGCCACTGCCACCAGTGTGGTCACCACCGGCGCGAACAGCGCGGTGCGGAACAAGGCCTTGAAACGCGCGGCAGGTGCATTCAGCAGCATCGCTGCGCCCAGCGACACGCCGATCGACAACGGCACGCCGATCAACACGAAGTAGGTGGTGTTCCACAGCGACTTCCAGAACATCGGCGTCTGCAGCAGATCGATGTAGTTGCCGAGGCCGACGAAGCGCAGGTTGCTGCTGTCTGCCAAGGCATAGAGGTCGAAGTCGGTCACGCTCAGCGCCAGCGCCGAGGCGACCGGCAGGCCGAAGAACATGCCCAGCACGATCAGCGAGGGACCGGCGAAAACCCAGCCGGCAAGCGAGGTACGTTTCATTGCGCGCTCCCGGCGGCCACGGCACTGCTCGATTGCGGCGACGGCACGCGCTGCTGCAGGCGTTGTTGTTCATGCATCCAGCGACGCTTGGCCAGCACCTTGTCCACGCGCTGGTCCAGCTCTTCCACGGCCTTGTCCTGCGCCAGGCCACCACGCACCACCTTCTCGGTGACGATGCGCATTTCCTGCACGATGCGCTCCCACTCAAGCACCTTCGGCGTCGGTTTGACCCGCTCCAGCTGGTCACGGAACGCAGCGGCCAGCGGATCGTTGGCCAGCGACGGCGCGTTCCAGGTACTGCGGCGCGGCGGCAGGTCGCCGATGATCGAATGGAAGCGCGCCTGGATTTCGGGTCGCGACAGGAACTCGATCAGCTTCCACGACGCCTCCTTCTGCTGCGATTTGCGGAAGATCACCAGGCTGGTACCACCGGCAATACCGGCGCCCGGGCCGTCCGGACCCGGCAGCGCGGCCGTACCCCACTGCCCTTCCAGTTCCTTCGGCTGCAGCTTCTTGAACTCGCGGATGTTCCACGGGCCGGAAATGTAGAACACGTTGAAGCCGCGGAAGAACTCATCCCAGACGTTGGAGATCTGCGTCTCGGACATCTTCGGCGCCCAGCCCTGCTCGAACATGTTGGCGTAGAAGGCCAGCGTGCGACGGAAGCCCGGGCTGGCGAAATTGCCGCGGGTGTCGTCGTCGCGCAGCAACGGATCAGGCTGCTGCAGTGCCAGCGAAAGCTGCTGCTCGAACTCGTTGATCGGCATCAGCACCGCATAGCGGTTCGGGCCCTGCATGCGCTTGATCGCCGCCATCTGCTCGTCCCACTCCTGCCAGGTGCGCGGCGGGTGGTCGTAGCCGGCCTTGGCCAGCAGGTCCTTGCGGTAGTAGATCAGGCGGGTGTCGACGTACCACGGCACGCCTACCAGTTCGCCGTGGATCACATTGGTATCCCAGATGCCCTGGAAATAGTCCTTCGGGTCGACCACGGACGAACGCTGCACGAACGGCTGCAGCGGCGTCAGCGCGTCCAGTTCGGCGAACTCCGGCACCCAGGTGTTGCCCAGCTGGCACACGTCCGGCAGGCCGTCCGCGGCGAACGCGGTCAGCAGCTTCTCGTGCGCGGCGGTCCACGGAATGTTCTGCACATCCACCTTGATGCCCGGATTCTCGGCCTCGAATTCATGGATCAGCTCGCTGACCACCTCCGCCTCGCGTCCCATCGCCCAGAAGCGCACGGTGGTGGTGCCCGGTTCGGTACGGGCGCAGCCGGCCACGGCCAACACGGCCAGGGCAGGCAGCGCCCAGCGGCGCAGGCGGTCGATCCAGTTCGGCATCGGGTTACTTGCCCTGGCCTGTATTGCGGTTGGCATTGTTCTTCTGTTCCTGCGCGGCAGCCGCGCGTGATTCGGCGATACCCACCGCGCGTGCCGCCGCGGCCTTTTCGTCTTTCTGCAGTTCCAGCGGCTGGAACGAACCTTCCGGTGCCAGCCAGCCACCGCTGAACCCGGCCCGTTCCAGGCCCTTGCGGATGTACGGGTTCTTCTTCATCACTTCCCAGACGAAGTCATCGCGGTAGTTGGCGATCATGGTCAGGATCGGGCCTTGGTCGATGGCGATGTAATCGCTGGCGACCCAGCCGCGATCCGGCACCAGGCGACCGGTCTTGATCGGGATGTCGTAGTTGAAGCTGGGGTTGAACGAATCCAGGAAACCGTAGCTGGAATAGATGTAGTCGCCGTAGCGCTTGTGCATTTCCAGCGTGGCCGGGATCACCTGCTCGGGCGCGAACACCACCGAGGCGATCGCGGCGGTCGGGGCGATGGTGCCGTCATCGAAGTTCTCGCGCAGGCCGGCGCCGCGCGAGGAGTAGTGGCGGAACTGGCGCTGCTCGCCGCGGTACTCCTGGGTGGTGTTCTGCGGGCCGTCGCTGGCGGTCAGGCCCCATACGTTCTCGCCATAGTCCTTCCACTGCATCGGGTTGGCGATGGCGTACTCGCGCTGGGCCAGCGCAGCCGAGCGGCTGTTGAGGAAGTAGGTGCTGCCGCGCTCGCGCATGTACGCGTCCTGGATATCGCGGAAGTCGATCCAGACATGGCTGTACTGGTGGCCGAACAGCGGGCCGAACGACAGGTATTCCTGGCCCTGGTAGACGCCCCAGTCGTTGTCGTAGGTGCGCGTCCACACCGTCCACGCATCCGGGCTGACCGGGTGCGTCGGCGACCCCAGGGCGAGGATGTAGACCATCATCGCCTCGTTGTAGCCCATCCAGTCGTGGTCGATGAAGCCGCTCTCCGGGAACCAGCCCATCGAGATCAGCGGCGCACGCTGCTGCAGCCACGGCCAGTCGACCTTCTTGTACAACGTGTCGGCGATCTGGCGGATCTCCTTCTCGCGCGGATCGTCACCGTCGTAGTACGACTGCGCGAACAGCACGCCCATCATCAACAGCGCGGTATCCACCGAGGACAGTTCAACCCAGCTGTCGTAGCGACGCCCTTCCTGCATGTCCAGGAAGTGGTAGTAGAAGCCCTTGTAGCCGGCCTTGCCGGTGCGCTGCGGCCCCATCGGCACGTCGCGGAAGAACTTCAGCGTGGTCAGGGTGCGGTCGATCGCCTGGTTGCGGCTGACCCAGCCGTTCTCGATGCCGATCGGATAGGCGGTCAGCGCGAAGCCGACCGAGGCGATGCTGGCGAACGGTCGCGACGGATAGCGGTCCGGGGTCAGGCCGTTGATCTCGTTGGTGGTATCCCAGAAGAACTGGAAGGTACGCCGCTCGATGTCATCGAACAGCGGCGGCAGCACCGGCTTCATCGGCCGCGGCGGTGCGTCGGCCTCGATCAGGATCACCGGCGGCCGCGGCTTGGCAGGTTCCTGCTGGGCCGGCTGGCAGGCGGCCACGGCCAGGCTCAACGCTGCGGCGGACAACAGATGGCGTGCCTGCATGGCGCGATTTCTCCGGTGGTCTGATCGATGGGAAAGCATACCGTCCAATGATCTGAAATCGTTTACAAGATGCGTTCTGAAAAAACCACGAAAAACGTGGTTTGACACCGCGATCATTGCCCATGCCGCTGCCGCCTGGCCGGCAGCGGCATGGGCAATGGACCGGCACGGGGCCGGCCATTGCCTTTTTTCTTCCTGCCGATGCCGCCGGCGGAGCGGCGGCATCGGGGTATTGCTTCAGGCGGATCCGCTTAGAAGCGGAAGCCCACTTCGGCCTTCACCTGACGCGGGGTACCGATCACATCGCCGGTCTCGTTGTAGCTCACCAGCAGCTTGCCATCGCTCTTCACGTAGTTCAGGTTCGAGAAGTTGTCGAAGTTGAGCACGTTGATGATGTCGATACGCGCATACAGCTCGGTATCGCCGGCCAGCTTGAAGGTCTTGGTCGCCTGCAGGTCCAGCGAGCGGTAGCCGAAGATCTTGCCACCGAGCAGGAAGCGGCCATTGCCACCCGGAGTACCCGCGGCCGGAGTCGGCAGGCAGTTGGCAGTGCCAGCCTGCGCGATGCAGGACCAGTCATTGCCCGGGGTAGGCGTGGCCAGGGTCAGCTTGCCGCCAAAGGTGATGCCCCAGAAGCCGTCATACGAGCCGGTGACCACCAGGCGATGGCGCGGCGCGCCGTTGGACTTGATGGTCGGGTACTCACCGATGGTGCCGCGATCGAACGAGTAATGCTCGTTGATGTTTCGGTTGTGACGCGCGTTGGTCCAGGTATAGGCGATCGAGGTGCCCCAACCGCTTTCCTTGCTGTACGGCTTCTGCGCCGACAGCAGCACCTGGGTGGAACGGGTCTTGATGCCCTGCTGGCCGATGATCAGGCTGCCGAAGCCCGGAATGTTGCAGTTCCACGGCTGGCCGTAGGTCGGCTCCTTGGCACCACACAGCATCTGGTTATCGAAGAAGTTGCCGTTGTTGAAGCGGTTGCCCAGGGTGAAGGCGAACCCATCATAGGTCAGCGTGCGAGAAATCGTCGCGTCGGTCAGCCACTCACCGAACTGGTTGCTCATGCCCAGGCTGAACTGGTCGGCGTACGGCACCTTCATGTTGTTGTTCAGCAGATCGACTTCCATGCCTTCATTGCTGGTGGAACCCAGCAGTGCCTGCACGTTCTCGATGCCGTTCATCAGGTTCGGGTTCCAGTCAAAGCACGGAGTCTGGCCGTACATGCAGTTGCCGGTGGCCGGGTTGCGGAAGTAAACGGTCGGCTGCGGCAGTGCCAGCTTGGTGGTTTCCAGTGCCAGGTTGTCGAACAGGTCGCGGTCATAGGAACGGCCGGCGCCACCATGGAACACGTGCCGTTCGTCGGCATTGACGTCATACGAGAAGCCCAGGCGCGGCTGCCAGGCGTTCTTGAAGTTCTTGCGGTTGTGGCCGGTGCTGATGTAGTCGTTGACGTTCAGCCCGCTGAGCGCCAGCGTCTGCGCATAGGTCTGGGACACGCCCGCCGGCGCGTTCGGATCCTGCGAGAACAGCGCCTTCACTACCTCCGGCGGGGTCACGAAATCGGTGTAGACCGGGTTCTTTTCGTAGTCCCAGCGCAGGCCGATATTCAGCTGCAGGTGATCGTTGACCTGCCAGTCATCCTGGATGAACAGGCCAATCTGCTTGACCTTGGCACGCACCTCGGACTGCACGCCGGTGACGCCGGTGCTGGCCTTGGTGAACTGCGCCTTATACGGCGTGCTCGAGGGGAACGCCGGGTTGTCGATGGTGTAGGAGAACTGAGGGTTGATCTGCGCCGCGTCGGAAGCGTACAGGTCGATCTGCTTGTACTTGGCGCCCATCTTGATGGTGTGGTCACCCGCCCACTGCAGGCCGTCCAGGGTCAGGTTGTCCTCGATCGCCCAGCCCTTCTGGCCCTTCACCTGCGAGGCGAAGGCATCAGCCGCGCCAACCTGGACGAGCGTCTTCTCCTGCGGGCGGTTGGCGTCCGAGTCACCGAAATCCGGTGCGGTGTAGATGATGCCGTTGCCCATGGTCAACGGCAGCGGATTGTTGAAGGCCTCCTCGTGGGTCACCATCAACTCGTTGTAGAAACGCTCACCGCTGTGGTTCCAGCGCAGCGCATAACGGCGGTCGGTGTTGTCCACGACCTTGCCGTGTACCTTCGCGGTCTGGCCACTGAACTGCTGCTGGGTTTCGTCGCGGTCCTGGAAGGTCAGTTCGATGCGATCGTTGTCAGTCGGCTCGAAGTCGATCTTGGCGAAGATCAGGTCCTGCTGGAACGGCTGGCTGGCCGGGCCGAGACCTGCGAGACCATCGGCGGGCAGATTGGCGGCCGACGGAGTGACGGCACCGTCCGGCGCGATGGTCACCGGCAGATCGAAGCGCTTGGCTTCATAGGTGACGAAGAAATGGGCCTTGTCCTTGATGATCGGGCCACCCAGCGCGAAGCCGTATTCCTTCTCGGCCGAGTCTTCCTTGCTCTTGCCCGGCTGGCGTTCGGCCGGGGTCATCGCACGCATGCTTTCGTTGGTATAACGGTAGAAGGTCTCACCCTTGAACTCGTTGGTACCCGACTTGGTCGCAGCCGTGATCGCGGCGCTGGACACCTGGCCGTACTCGGCCTTGTAGTTGCCGGTGATGACCTTGTACTCACCGATGGCCAGCTGCGGGAACGGGTTGCCCGCACTGCCGGACTGGCCGGAGATGCCGCCACCCTTGACGTAGCTCTTCTGGCCCACACCATCGATATAGACGTTGGTGCCGTCGGAGTTGGTGGCACCGCCACGCAGCGAGGTGTTGCCCTTGGCATCGCGTGTGAAGATCATGCCCGGCACCGCGTCGGCGAACTCCAGGAAGTTGCGCGAGACCTGCGGCGTGGTCTGGATCTGCTGCAGGCTGACGGTCTTGCCGACTTCGGACGTGCGCACTTCCTGCAGCAGGGTCGGTGCGACAACGTTGACGGTGTCCAGGTTGGTGGCCGCGGTCGAACCCGGGGTGCTGCTGGCGGCACCGGCGAAGTTCAGGGTAGCAGTCGAGGCCACGGTGACGGTGACCTTCTGCGACTGGCCGTTGGCGACCACGTCATAGGTGCCCGGGTCCAGGCCCATCAGCGAGTAGCTGCCATCGGCACGGACGGTGCCGCGACGGACGGTGCCGGTGGCCAGGTTGGTGGCGGTCACTTCGGCGCCGGCCTGGGCGCCGGAAACCTGGCCGCGCAGGCTGGCATTGGCCGACTGCGCCATGACGTTCGGAGCGGCGGCCAGCATCAGGCAGCTGACCAGTGCGGTGCTCAGCAGCCGGCGTGCCGGCGTGCGGAAGGTGGTATGCATCATCAACTCAATCTCCGGGTGGCGGTGACCGCTCGCGCGGTCCCTGCGATCAATCAAAAAAGAAGGAACGCCTCTGGCTTCAATGGCCCGATGGCGGAGTGGTGGAATCGCGAACTATCAAGCGGGGAACCAGGGTCTGCTTGTCCCCTGTCCCGTCCGTGGAGGTGCCGTCCATCAACTGCAGCAGGCGCGTCATGGCCCGGTCGCCGAGCTCGGCGATGCTGACCTGCATGGTGGTCAGCGACGGGTGGACGAAACGCGCCAGTGGAATGTCATCGAAACCCGCCAGGGCGACATCGGTCGGAACACGGACACCGGCCTGCGTGAATGCATACAGGCATCCCAGGGCCATCATGTCGTTGGCGGCAAACACGGCATCAGGCAGCGCTCCGGCTGCCAGCAACTCCTGACCGGCGCGATGGCCGGAAGCTTCGTCGAAATCACCGGGCAGCTCGATGCCCTCGGCGCCACCGCCAAAAGCCGCCAGCGCGTCACGGAAGCCGCGCAGGCGCTCGCGCGCGTCGAAGTTGAGATCCGGGCCAGAAATGAAAGCGATGCGACGGTGGCCGGCGTCAAGCAGATGGCGGGTCATCGCCATCGCACCGGCATGGTCGTCGATGCTCAGCACCGGGTGGTCCTGCCCGGGCAGATAGGTGTTGATCAACACCGTCGGCAACGACTGCGGCAGGTTGTCGGTCAGGAAACCGGGGCTCTCGGCATAGGGCGAGAGCACCAGCAGGCCGTCGACGCGGCCGCGCATGGCGCGCAGGGCCGCGCCCTGCTGCTCCTGGTCACCGTGGTAGCTGGACACCAGCAGGTGCTGGCGACGGCTACGGGCGACATTGTCGATGCCACGCATCAGCTCGGAGAAGAATTCGCCGTACAGATCAGGCAGTACCACGCCCACCGTATTGGTGCGGCGGCTGCTCAGGCTACGGGCGGCGGCGTGCGGGGTGTAACGCAGCCGTGCGGCCACCTCCAGCACAAGCTGGCGGACCGGTTCGGCGACATTTTCATGCCCGTTGAGCGCGCGGGAAACCGTGGCCACGGAGACCCGGGCTTCGCGAGCGACGTCTTTGATTGTGATAGCTGCCTTGTTCACGAAGCCGCCCTCCACGGCTTGGACCTACCAGCATTGGCGCGGAATGTAAGCGTTTCCATCTGGGCTTGTAAACAGTCCGTTAGGCGAATGTCCCGAAATGGACATGGAAATCTGTCTGCAGCGAGCCCCCGCAGGGACCCGCCAGGACAGCGTGGGACAAGGGCTCAGCCCTGTTCTGACGGGGTCTGCGCGCGGATGGACAACGCGTGGATATCGGTCTCCATCATCGTCCCCAGCGCGGCGTACACCGCGCGATGCCGGGCCAACGGGCCCAGTCCGGCGAAGCGTTCACTGACCACATGTACGTTGAAATGGCCGCGGCCATCGCGCGCACCGGCATGGCCGGCGTGGCGATGGCTGTCGTCCTCGATCTCGAGCACGCTCGGCGCCAGCGCATGCTGCAGCGCATCACGCATTCGCGAGATCCGTTCCGCGTTCACGGCAACACCTTCCGGAACGGTCGCACCTGCACGCGGGTGTAGACGCCGGCGGCCACGTACGGGTCGGCGTCGGCCCAGGCCTGGGCCTGCAGCAGCGACTCGAACTGCGCGATCACCACCGAACCACTGAAACCGGCCGGGCCCGGGTCTTCACTGTCCACCGCCGGGCAGGGGCCGGCCAGCAGCAGGCGTCCCTCGTCGCGCAGCGCGTGCAACCGCGCCAGGTGTTCCGGCCGCGCCTGCAGCCGCTGCGCCAGCACATCCTGGCCGTCATACCCTTCGATCACATACCACACCGGCATTTCCTCGCTTGCGTTGTCGGGTCCGCAGATTCTAGCCAATGCGGCCCCTGCCCCGGCCCGGCTGGACACTGGCGCAACAAAGGCTTACCCTAGACTCCATTGCACGTGGCTGGATGCAGCAGCCCGTCGGTTTTTGCGGCCAACGCAGCCCCCGACGACCGTCCCGCTGCTTCAAACCGGACCACCTGGCCGGGCCACGTAGACGACCTCCCCGTAGTTCCGTCGCTGCCGTTTCCTGCGGCGCGTCCTGCTGTTTGATATGTGTGGAATCGCGCCGATCCCGGCGTGTCTGGTGCCCTGGGGCTCCGTGGCGTTGGCCCGGCGAACCCGGTGCCGCGACTGGTCCGTTGCAATCCTGATGTCCATTAGATGACTTCCGAACTCGCGCTCGACGCGAACCCGCCAACCCGGCCGCCCGCCCCACAGCAGCAGGAAATGCCGCTGGCCGTGGTGCATGGGCAACCGGTCCTGCAGATTCCGCAGGACCTGTACATTCCGCCGGACGCGCTGGAAGTCATCCTGGATGCCTTCGAAGGCCCGCTGGACCTGCTGCTGTACCTGATCCGCCGCCAGAACCTGGATGTCCTGGACATTCCCGTCGCCGAGATCACCCGGCAGTATGTGGAATACATCACCGTGATGCGCGAGCTGCGCTTCGAGCTGGCCGCCGAGTACCTGGTGATGGCCGCGATCCTGGCCGAGGTGAAGTCGCGCATGCTGCTGCCGCGCCCGGTCAGCGAGGAAGGCGATGAAGCCGACCCGCGCGCCGAGCTGGTGCGCCGGCTGCAGGAGTACGAACGCTTCAAGCAGGCCGCCGAGGACATCGACGCCCTGCCCCGCCAGGACCGCGACACCACGGTGGCACACGCCTTCATGCCCGAACGCGCCACGGTGAAGCTGCCGCCGCCGGTGGACCTGAAGGAAATGCTGCTGGCCCTGCACGACGTGCTCAAGCGCGCCGAGCTGTTCAGCGGTCACGCCATCAAGCGTGAGGCACTGAGCGTGCGGCAACGCATGGGCGAAGTGCTGGGACGCCTGGAAGATGGCAAGTTCTATCGTTTTGAAGGCTTGTTCACGGCCGAAGAAGGCAAGCTGGGCGTGCTGGTCACGTTCCTGGCGGTGCTGGAACTGGCCAAGGAACAGCTGCTGGACATCGTCCAGGAAGAACCGCTGGCGCCGATCTACGTGAAATCGCTGGCCGCCGGCAACACCAACGCCCCGCTGCAGTTCAGCAGCGAGTTCGACGACAACGACGCCGCCAATGCAGACGAGTGAGCGCTGACTGCCGATGGATCAATTGCTGATCAACCGCATTGTCGAAGGTGCCCTGCTGGCCTCCAGCCAGCCGCTCACCCTGGCCCAGCTGAAAGACCTGTTCCCGGAAGAGGAACCGGCACCGCCGGGCAGCATCGAACGCGCACTGGAACGCCTGCGCGAAGCCTGCGAAGGCCGCGGCGTGGAACTGGTCGAGGTCGCCTCAGGCTTCCGCTACCAGGTCACCGGCGAAGTGCATGGCTGGATCAGCCGGCTGTGGACCGAACGCAAGACCCGTTACACCCGCGCCACCCTGGAAACCCTGGCGCTGATCGCCTACCGGCAGCCGATCACCCGCGGCGAGATCGAGCAGGTGCGCGGCGTGGCGGTCAGCAGCAACATCATCCAGGCGCTGGAAGAACGCGAGTGGATCCGCGTGGTCGGCCACCGCGACGTACCCGGCAAGCCGGCGCTGTTCGGCACCACCAAGGGCTTCCTGGATTATTTCGGCCTGAAGCGATTGGATGAGCTGCCGCCACTGTCGGAACTGAAGGACCTGGGCGAGCTGGAACCCCAGCTGTCCCTGGACCGCGATGCACCGGCAGCGGCAAGCGCCGACGGTCCTGACCTCTCGGCCGGCGACGAAGGCGCTGCCGCGAACGATGATGCCGGCCTGGCCGGCAGTGACACCCCCGATTCCGCCGACGCAGCCCCTGCGCCGGCTTCCGATGAGCAAGCACCTTCGCCCCTCGATGATGGGCACCCCGATTCCGCGCCGGGCGAGCGCGCGGTGCCAGTGAACGAACGCGAAGACAACGCCGTCGCGATGACGACCGTGGCTGTTGACCAAGCCGATTCCGAACCAGAGGCCGACCTCGAAACCGTCGGCCGGAGCAAAACTGATGAGTGACACCCCTCGCAAGCTGTCGTTGAACAAGCTCTCGCTGAAGCGCGAAGCCACCTCCGAACAGTTCAAGTTGGAAGAACGCCTGCACAAGGTGCTGGCACAGGCTGGCCTTGGCTCGCGCCGCGCGCTGGAACAGCGCATTGCCGAAGGCCTGGTCAAGATCAACGGTGAAGTCGCGCAGACCGGCATGTCGGTCAAGAGCGGCGACAAGATCGAACTGGATGGCCGTGGCTTCGTCGCCACCGCCCTGGCCGAGCCGTCGCGCGTGCTGGTCTACAACAAGCCGGAAGGCGAAGTGACCACCCGCGATGATCCGGAAGGCCGCCCGACCGTGTTCGAATCGCTGCCGCCGCTGAAGGGCGCGCGCTGGATCGCGATCGGCCGCCTCGACATCAACACCACCGGCCTGCTGCTGGCCACCACCGACGGTGAACTGGCCAACGCCATGATGCACCCGTCGTTCGAGGTCGAACGCGAATACGTGGTGCGCGTGCGTGCACCGGAAGGCGAGGAAAAGGTCTCCGACGCCATCGTCGACCGCCTCACCCGTGGCGTCGCGCTGGAAGACGGTCCGGCCAAGTTCGACGAGATCGAACGCATCGGCGGCACCGACTCGCACGACTGGTTCCGCGTCGTGGTGAAGGAAGGCCGCAACCGCGAAGTGCGTCGCCTGTGGGAGTCGCAGGGCTGCCAGGTCAGCCGCCTGAAGCGCACCCGCTACGGCAAGGTGAGCCTGCCGCGCGAACTGGCCCGCGGCCATTCGGTGGAACTGGGCACCGCCCAGGTGGAAGCCCTGCGTGCGCAGCTGAAGCTGGAAGAAGGCGCACCGTCGGCACTGACCCTGCAGCCGGTGATCGGCCAGCGCCGTGCCGCCAAGACCACCGTGCGCGTGCGCGAAGGTGGCCGCGGCAACGCCTACGTCAACGGTCACAACACCGCTGACGAAGGCCGCGAGCTGCGTCGTTTCGACAACGTCCGCGAAGACCGCGGCCGTGGTCGCGGCGGCAAGGGCGGCGGCTTCAAGGGCGGCCTGACGGTCAGCGGTGAAGCGGCAGCCAAGCAGTCGCAGAAGCCGTTCAAGCAGCGTGCCCAGAAGAACGACCGTTCGCTGCCGGAAGGCAATCCGGCCGCGTTCCGCACCTGGTACGTGCCGGATGGCGTGAGCACCGGCCCGAGCGGCCATCGCAACGCCGGTCCGGGCGCACGCGGCCCCGGTGCCCGTGGTCCGGGTGCGGGCGGCCAGGGCCGTCCGTACGGCAAGCCGAAGGGTCCGGGTGCAGGCGCCGGTGGCGGCCAGGGCCGTGGCGGTTTCGGTGGTGAAGGCCGTGGCGGCGCAGGCGGCCAGGGTCGTCCGGCCGGTGCGGGCAACCGCTCGCAGGGCCAGGGCAACAAGCACCCGTACGGCCATCCGGGCAATGCCCCGAGCTTCCCGTCCGACCACGCCACGCCGGGCTTCAATCCGTATGGCAGCCCCAAGCCCGCGCAGGGCGCCCGTCCGGGCGGTCGCGGCCCGGGCGGCGGCAACCGTGGCCCGGGCGGCAATCGCGGCCCCGGCGGTCCGGGTGGCAACCGTGGCCCGGGCGGCCCCGGCGGCAACCGCGGTCCGGGCGGCCCGCGCCGCAGCGGCCCGCGCGGCGGCTGATCAGCGATCCGACTGAAATGAAAAACCCCAGCTCCGGCCGGGGTTTTTCTTTAAAAAGGGGACGGAGGGGATTAAGTCGTTTTTGCCACGGTGTACATCGAAGGGGCGAAAGCGACTTAATCCCCTCCGTCCCCTTTTGCGTGGCGCTGGAAAGCGGCGGGGGTGGTGCCGGTCATGCTGCGGAAGAAGGCGATGAACGGGCTCTCGGCGGAAAAGCCGGTGTCCTGGGCCACGTGCGCGACGCGATGGCCCAGCAGCAGCAACTCCATGGCCCGCATCAGGCGCCATTGCTGGCGCCAGGCCTGATAGCTCATGCCGGTATCACGCTGCATCAACCGGCCGACGGTACGCGCGCTCAGGCCCGTGCGCGCGGCCAGCTCCCCCAGTTCAGGCGGCAGCTGTTCGGCCAGCGGCAAGCACCGTGCGATTCGCGGATCACCCGGCAGAGGCAGATCCATCGGCGCCACCGGTGCAGCGGCGATTTCCAGCACGCACAACGCCAGTTGATGGTGTGCGCGCGGCGACTGCCAGTCATGGTCGAACGGTGCCTGCGCGATCGGCTCCAGCAAGGCCTGCAGCAGCGGGCCCACGCCGATGATGGCCGGCTGGCGGGGCAGCTGTGCCGACAGGGTGGCATCGAAGTACAACGAACGGTAGTCGACCGCCTGGCGCATCTGCGCGCGATGGCGCAGCCCACCCGGAATCCACGCTGCGCGCGCGGGCGGCAGCAGGCTGATGCGATCACCGTAGGTCAGGCGCGTACAGCCCTGCCGGGTGTACAGCAGCTGCGCGCGCGCATGCTGGTGCCAACCAGAGTCGTGATCGGCCAATGAGGCCGCGATACCCAGCACCGGAGCGCCCCAGGCATCGGCGTCGAAGTGCGCATCCGGCTGCAACCAGGCCATGTCTGATTTCATGCATTCGATGACAGGATAGACAGAGTGCGCCATTGCGGACGCAACCACAATGCGCGGCCCTGTTTCTGGAGCGCCCGCATGTCGCGCCGCCTGTTGCTGCTCACCGTTGCACTGCTGATGTTTCCGCAGTTGGCACAGACCCTGTACAGCCCGGCCCTGGCCGATCTGGCCGAACGCTTCGCCCTGCCGCCGAGTGCCGCCAGCCAGGCCATGAGCCTGTACCTGTTCGGCTTCGCTGCAGGCGTTCTGCTGTGGGGGCGCCTGGCCGATCGTATCGGTCGTCGCCCCGCCCTTCTCTGTGGCCTCGGCGTCTTCGCAGTGGCTGCACTGGGCGGGCTGATGGCTGGCAGCTTCGGCCAGGTGCTGCTGGCCCAGGCGTTGGCCGCAGTCGGCGCCGCCGCCGCTTCGGTGGTCACCCAGACCGTGCTGCGCGACCATCTGCAGGGGGCGGCATTGGCGCAGGCATTCTCCTGGATCGGCATGGCCCTCGCCCTGAGCCCGGCCATCGGTCTTGCACTGGGCACGCTGCTGGTCACCGCCAATGGCTATCTCGGCGTACAGTCCGGCCTGCTGCTGATAGCTGCCCTGCTGGCAGTCGCATGCCTGGCTGGCCTGCGCGAAAGCCGCCCTGCACAGATCCCGCACACGCTCATGCTGCCGCTGCTGCGGGAACTGCTGCGCGATCGCTGGATCTGGTCACACGCGTTGCTGGTGATGGCCTTCAACGTGGCGATGTACAGCTGGTATGCACTCGGCCCCTTCGTGTTTGCGCGCCTGCACTGGCCAGCCACCTGGTTCGGCGCCAGCGGCGCGGTGCTGGCACTGGGCTCGGCACTGGGCGCGTGGGGCAATGGCCGCCTGCTGCGTGCAGGCGTTGCCGCAACCACGCGCATCCGCATCGCCGCAGGCCTGGTCCTGACGGGAGGCCTGCTGGCCACGCTGCTGGATGATCACCCTGCCCTGGTCGCGGCGATGGTGCCGGTGGTGACGGGCTTCGGCCTTGCCATTCCCAATGTGCTCGGCCAGGCTCTGCGCGGCTATCCGCATTGTCTCGGCAGCGCAGGCGCGCTGTTCGGCCTGCTCTACTACCTGTTGATCGGCGCGGCAATGGCGTTGGTCGGCGCAGTGCAGCTGCTGGCACCGACCCTCATCGTGTGTGGCCTGCTGGCCTTGTGGCTGCAGCGGGATCGGTCAGTCGACGGCGGAAGGCCTGGCTGCCGATCGTAACGATGAAGGACTCGCTCCTGCTGCCACGCGGGCAGCAGGGGCCCCGAGGTCCCTGCCCCGGGGCCTGGATCAGCAAACAGCGGGTTACTGCACGTTGATCACTTCGTCCATCGGCGCGAGGAAGTTGCCAGGACTGTTGCGCGACGCCGAGATCACATAGGTCCCGGGTGTTGCGATGGTCGCGGTGCAATGGCGGATGGGCGTGGTGTTGCCACCGTCGTAATTGTCATTGGTACGGCACAGGAACTGACCATTGGCATAGACCGAGAAATTACTCGTTCCATCCACCTGGCCGCCGCCTGTGATGTAGATTTCCGACGGCGAGCCAGCCACACGCGGCAGCGTGCCGATCTCGAATCTGGCCGTCACCGGATGCGGCAACAGGCTGGGACACGGCACAACGAGTCCGCTGTCAGACAGGCAGACCTCGGCGTGGGCGATGGCGGGCGTGGCGATGAGGGCCACGAGCAGCACGGACGTTCTGAACTCCATTCCAGCGTCTCCAATGATCCCAGCAGAATCGCTGGGACGTCCCTGTTAGGCATTGCGGGGTTACGGCAGGGTCAAGGAAACGTAAATGCATGAGCGCCCACAGCGTCGGATAGCTGCAGGACCCGCTCTGGGCGGTGCGTTGCACCGCCTCCACTGCGGTTGGCCCCTATCCCTGCCCGATGACTTCATGTCGATGCAGGATGCTCACCGCCGCGCGGCACTTTTCCGGCGCGGATCGACGCTCACACCGCATGTTAGGAATTGCTGCAAACACGAGGCATTGTGCGCCACGCCCGGAATTCACATCAGGACGCTGGCTATCGTGCGCGCTCTCCCACACCAGGCAGATGCCCATGATCACCATTACCGCCGAACAGGCCCGCACCAACGCCGATGCCGCCAAGCGCCCGATCGAACAGTTCTACCGCGACCTCGACAACTCGATCCAGATCGGCTCGGAGAATGGCCGCCGCTATCTCGTGTTCGCCTTCAGCCAGGTGATGGCCAGCGAGCAGCTCGTCGAAGACGTGACCGCACAACTGCTCAAGAATGGTTTCGGTGTCGAACGGTTGTTGAGCGATTCCGAACAGCACTACATCCGCATCAGCTGGGGATCTGCCGAGCCGTCGCGCCTCAGCGCCGGCTGAGGGTGAACGCGGTGCCGTCCACGCCCAGGTCCCAGCCCTTGCCGGTACCGGACAGGGCCAGCGAGATGTCGCCCTTGGTCATCACCTGCGCGTTGCTGGACTTCACCGCACCGGCATGCGCGCCGACCGAGGCGTAAGTACCCAGCAGTTCGTTGACGCTGACCGCGCCGGTGAAGCTGCCACGCCCGTTGGTGATCTTCGACTTGCCCACGGTCAGGCCGCCGCCCTTCATCTGGATGCGCACCGGCATGCTGGCGCCATTGCTGCAGGTGACCGTGCCATTGCCGGAGGCGGTCTTGTAGATCAGCGACCAGCCGGACAGGTTGTAGCGCAGCTGGCAGTCGAGGTTGCCGGCGGCGTGCGCGGCCGGGGCCAGCGATGCGGCCGACAGGGCCAGCAGCAGGGCGAAGGACGTGTTCATGGCAGGACTTCCAGTTCGGTCGGACTGGCGGCGAATCTAGCAGCGCGCGCGTGCACGTTGAATGCAGGCGCGCGTGCTGGTGCGGCGGCGTTCAGGCCATCGCTCAGGCCTGCTCGTCCAGGTGGAAGGCATCGGCATCAAGCATCGCCGGGAAGCGCGCACGGTGTGCGGCCAGCGCCTCGGCCGAGATGGTGGTGGTGACCACTTGCTCGCGCTCGCGGATCTCCACCTGCGGCTGGCCGAGGAAATCCAGCACCGCGCTGTCGCCGGCGTAATGCAGCTGGTTGCCATCGACGCCCACGCGATTCACTGCGGCCACGAAGCACAGGTTCTCGATCGCACGCGCACGCAGGAGGGTCTTCCACGCATAGGCGCGCGCCGACGGCCAGTTGGCAACGAAGATCTGCAGGTCGAAATCCAGCTGCTGCGGACGCTCCACGTTGTAGCGGTTGCGGCAGAACACCGGGAAACGCAGGTCGTAGCAGACCTGCGGATTGATTCGCCAGCCTTTCCATTCCACGCTCAGGCGCTCACGGCCGGCGGCATAGCGTTCGTGTTCACCGCCGTAGCGGAACAGGTGGCGCTTGTCGTAGTACTGCAGCCCGCCATCGGGCGTGGCGAACAACAGGCGGTTGTAGACGCCCTCGCCCTCGCGCAGCTGCACGCTGCCGATCACCGCCGCGTCCAGCGCCTTGGCCTGTTCGCGCACCCAGGCCACGGTCGGGCCGTCCATGCCTTCGGCCTGGGCGATGGCTTCATTGGAGAAACCACTGGTGAAGGTCTCCGGCAGGATCACCAGATCGGTGGTGCCGGCCAGCGGTGCCAGCAGCGCGCCGTAGTACTCACGGTTGCCCGCCGGGTCATGCCAGCGGGTGTCGCCCTGGACGAGGGAAATGCGCAAGTCCTGCATGTTCAAGCCTCGCTCAGAGCAGGCGCAGGCGTTCGATCGCCGCGTCCATCGTTGCTTCATTCTTGGCGAAGCACAGGCGCACCAGGCGCTGGCCGGCCGGCGGGTTCTCGTAGAACGGCGACAGCGGGATGGCGGTGACGCCCTTCTCGATGGTCAGCCACTTCACGAACTCATGGTCCGGCAGGTCGCTGATGGCCGAGTAGTCGACCAGCTGGAAATAGCCGCCCGGCACCGGCAGCGCCTTCAGCCGGGTGCTGGCCAGCTGCTCGCGGAAGCGATCGCGCTTGGCCTGGTAGAACGCACCCAGCTCCAGGTGGTGTTCGGGCTCGTCGCGGATCATCGCGGCGAAGCCGTACTGCGCCGGGCCGAAGCTGGTGAAGGTGTTGTACTGGTGCACCTTGCGGAACTCGGCGGTCAGCGCCGGCGGGGCGATCGCATAGCCGATCTTCCAGCCAGTGCAGTGGTAGGTCTTGCCGAAACTGGAGATGACGAACGCGCGCTCGCGCAGTTCCGGGTAGCGCAGCGCCGATTCATGCCGGCGGCCGTCGTAGATGATGTGTTCGTACACCTCATCGGAGATCAGGTAGATCTGCGTGCCGCGCAGCAGCTCGGCCAGCGCCTGCATGTCCTGCGCCGACAGCATCGCACCGGACGGATTGTGCGGGGTGTTGACGATCAGCATGCGCGTACGCGGGGTGATCGCCGCACGCACTCGGTCCCAGTCGACGGCGAAGGTCTGCGGATCCAGCGACACATGCACGGCCTTGGCGCCGGCCAGATCGATCGCCGGTTCATAGCAGTCATACGCCGGGTCGAGCACGATCACTTCCTCGCCCGCACGCACCACGGCATGGATGGCGTTGAAGATGGCCTCGGTGCCGCCGCTGGTGACGGTGATTTCGCTGTCCGCGTCGACCTGCGCGCCGTAGCAGTCCAACGCCTTCTGCGCGATGGCCTGGCGCAGCGGCGCCACACCCGTCATCGGCGGGTACTGGTTCAGCCCGGCGGCCATCGCCCTGGCGGTTTCATCGATCAGGCGCTGCGGTGCGGAAAAGTCCGGGAACCCCTGACCGAGGTTGACCGCGCCGTGTTCGGCGGCGAGCTGGGACATCACGGTGAAGATCGTGGTACCGACCTTGGGCAGCTTGGTGGTGGGTTGCATCGGCCTGGGGATATGGGGAGACAGACCCCTGAGTTTACGCAATCCCTGCTTCGGTAGTGCCGGCCGCTGGCCGGCAACCCCAGGCAATCTGCGACGCTGGGTCGCACCTGCCGGCCAGCGGCCGGTACTACCCTGTGAATTCACCGCTACAATTGCCGCCGCACTCCGGCATGAAGACCTTTGCCCCTTGAACACCCCTGCATTGCTGGCCGCCAGCGGCCTGAGCTTTTCCCGCAATGACGAGCCGGTGTTCGGCCCGCTGGACTTCCATGTGGACGCCGGCGAGGCCCTGCTGGTGCAGGGCGGCAATGGCGCCGGCAAGACCACCCTGCTGCGCGTGCTGGCCGGCCTGGCCCGGCCCGGCGCCGGCCAGGTGCGGATCGACGGCAAGCCGGCCAGCAATGCCGAGCGTGCACGCTACGTGGCCTACCTCAGCCATCTGCCGGCCTTGAAGCCAGACCTGGACACGCTGGAGAACCTGCATTTCCTGTGTGGCCTGCACGGCCGTCGCGCACGGCAGATGCCGGGCAACGCGCTGGCCATCGTCGGCCTGGCCGGTTATGAGGACACTCTGGTGCGGCATCTGTCGGCCGGACAGAAGCGGCGGCTGGCACTGGCGCGCATCTGGCTGTCACCGGCGCCGTTGTGGCTGCTCGACGAACCCTATGCCAACCTCGACCTGGAGGGCATCACCCTGGTCAACCGGATGATTTCGGCGCACCTGCGTGCCGGTGGCGCGGCGCTGGTCACCACCCACGGCGCCTACGCCGCACCGCCGGTGCGCACCCGCCAGCTCGACCTCGGCGGTGCCGCATGATCGCGCCGGGTACCGAACCGGGCCTGTGGCAGACCGCAGCGGCCCTGCTCAAGCGCGACCTGCGCCTGCTCTGGCGCCGCCGCGGCGATGCGCTGCAGCCGCTGCTGTTCGCGGTGCTGGTGGTGGTGCTGTTCGCCCTCGCCCAGGGCCGCGAACCACAGCTGCTGGCCGCCACCGCCGGTGCGGTGCTGTGGCTGGCCGTGCTGCTGGCGGGCCAGCTGTCGCTGGATTCGCTGTTCCGCTCCGACGCCGAGGACGGTTCACTGGAACAATGGCTGCTGGCGCCGGTACCGCTGGCGTGGCTGGTGCTGGTGCGCGTGCTGCTGCATTGGGCCACCACTGCACTGCCGTTGATCGTGGTCAGCCCGCTGCTGGCGGAAATGCTGCATCTGCCGCATGACCAGCTGCCGATGTTGCTGGCATCGTTGCTGCTGGGAACGCCGTTGCTGAGCCTGATCGGTGGCGTGGTCGCCGCACTGACCGTAGGCATCCGACGCTCTGGTATTCTCGTGGCGTTGCTGTCGTTGCCGCTGTATGTGCCGGTGCTGGTGTTCGGCGCTGGCAGTCTGGCGGCAGCCGGACGCGGGCAGGATCCGGTCGGTGCGCTGCTGATGCTGGGCGCCGGCCTGCTGGTCGCGCTGGTGCTGGCGCCGTTGGCCACCGCCGCTGCAATACGTATTTCTCTGAGTTGACCGAGCTGAGAGCCAATCCACCCCTGCTGGATAGCCGCCACGCATGAATCCGATTGTCCGCTGGTTCCACCAACTCGGTTCGCCTCCCACGTTCGACCGTTTCGCTGCCCGCTGGTCGCGGGTGTTCTACCTCGCGGCGGTGCCAGTGCTGCTGGTCGGCATGTGGCAGGCGCTGCTGGTGGTGCCGCCGGAAGCCAAGCAGCTGGACAGCTTCCGCATCCTCTACATCCACGTGCCCAGTGCCTGGATGAGCCTGTTCGTGTTCGCGCTGATGGCGCTGTATGCGGCCATCGCGCTGATCTGGCGGATCAAGGTCTGCGAGATCCTGGCCATGGCCTGCGCACCGATGGGTGCCGGTTTCACCCTGATCACCCTGTTGACCGGCAGCATCTGGGGCAAGGGCACCTGGGGCACCTGGTGGGACTGGGACCCGCGCATGACCAGCGAGCTGGTGCTGCTGTTCCTGTACCTGGGCGTGATCGGCCTGTACCACGCCATCGAGGACCGCCGCAGCGCCGCGCGCGCGGCCGGGCTGCTGGCAATCGTCGGCGTCAGCCTGCTGCCGGTGATCCGCTACTCGGTGGACTGGTGGGGTGGCCTGCACCAGCGCCAGTCGATCAACGTGTTCGGTGAATCGGCGATCAGCAGCGCGATGATCGCGCCGCTGTGGTGGATGGTGATCGGCACCAAGTTCTGGTTCGCCGGTTCGGTGCTGGCCAAGGCCCGCGCTGACAATCTCGACCGCGAGGCCGGCAAGGCCTGGGTCGGCGGCCGCGTCGATGCCGCACGCCCGTCCCGGGAGGTCCAGCCATGACCCACCTGCCCTATGTGATCGGCGCCTACGCCGTGTTCGTGCTGGTGCTCAGCGCCGATGCCATCGGTTCATGGCTTCGCCTGCGCGTGGCGCGTCGGCTGGCACTGGCCCGGCAGCAACGGCAGCAGACCCGCGCCGGCAGGCAGGACGCAGCGGCGCCGTTGTCGACGGAGCTGGAACGATGACCCCGGTACAGCGTCGCCGCCTGGTCTGGGTGCTGCTGGCCCTGCTCGCCTCCGGCCTGGCCACCGCGCTGGTGGCGATGGCGCTGGAGCGCAACATCGCCTACCTGTACACGCCTTCGGAAGTGCTGCGCGGCGATGTCGATGCGCAGTCGCGCTTCCGCCTCGGCGGCATGGTGGTGAAAGGCTCCTTCAACCGACCGGTCGGGTCGCTGGAGGCCCGCTTTGAAGTGACCGACGGCGACGCGCAACTGGCAGTGACCACGTCGCGGATCCTGCCGGACATGTTCGCCGAAGGCACGGCGGTGGTCGCCAGCGGCCGACTGCAGGACGGCACCTTCGTCGCCGACGAAGTGCTGGCCAAGCACGATGAAAAATACGTGCCGAAGGAAGTGGCCGACAAGA
This sequence comes from Stenotrophomonas sp. 28608_Sma, assembly GCF_056486185.1. Taxonomy (NCBI): domain Bacteria; kingdom Pseudomonadati; phylum Pseudomonadota; class Gammaproteobacteria; order Lysobacterales; family Lysobacteraceae; genus Stenotrophomonas; species Stenotrophomonas sp. 28608_Sma. The sequence goes on from NZ_CM151308.1 coordinate 3,344,635, forward strand.
TGGGCGACGCCCATCGCAAGCACGACGTGCCGGTGACGGCACCCGAGGTGCGCTGAGTGCTGCCCGAACTGGGTCAGATCCTGATGTTGTGTGCGTTGCTGGCCTCGCTGCTGCAGGCCGGCCTGCCGCTGGTCGGCGCGCAGCGCAACAACGCCGCATGGATGGCGGTGGCACGGCCAGCCGCCTTCGCACAGCTGCTGCTGCTCGCCGGCGCCTTCGCGGTGCTCACCGCTGCGTTCGTGCAGCAGGACTTCTCGGTGCGCTACGTGGCCGAGAACTCCAATTCGCTGCTGCCGATGATCTACCGCTACTCGGCGGTGTGGGGTGCGCACGAGGGCTCACTGCTGATGTGGGCGCTGGTGCTGGCGCTGTGGACCGGTGCGGTGGCGCTGTTCTCGCGGCACCTGCCGGCACCGGTGCAGGCGCGTGTACTGGCGGTGATGGGCATCGTCAGCGTCGGATTCCTCGCCTTCCTGATCTTCACCTCCAACCCGTTCCTGCGCCTGAATCCGGCCCCGCTGGAAGGCCGTGATCTCAACCCGCTGCTGCAGGACCCGGGCCTGATCATCCATCCGCCGATGCTGTACATCGGTTACGTGGGCTTTGCTGTGCCGTTCGCATTCGCGGTGGCGGCACTGCTGGAAGGCCGCGTCGACGCGCGCTGGCTGCGCTGGACGCGGCCGTGGACCAACGTCGCCTGGGGCTTCCTGACCCTGGGCATCGCGCTGGGCAGCTGGTGGGCCTATTACGAGCTGGGCTGGGGCGGCTGGTGGTTCTGGGACCCGGTGGAAAATGCCAGCTTCATGCCGTGGCTGGTCGGTGCGGCACTGATCCATTCGCAGGCGGTCACTGAGAAGCGCGGCACTTTCGGCAGCTGGACCCTGCTGCTGGCGATCGCCGCCTTCGCGCTGTCGCTGCTCGGCACCTTCCTGGTGCGCTCCGGTGTGCTGACCAGCGTGCATTCGTTCGCTGCAGATCCGTCGCGCGGCCTGTTCATCCTGGTGTTCCTGTCGGTGCTGGTCGGCGGCAGCCTGCTGTTGTACGCGCTGCGTGCCAGCCAGCTCAGCGTGGACGCCGACGATCCGCGCCGTGGCTTCACCGCCACCTCGCGCGAGACCCTGCTGCTGGCCAACAACCTGCTGCTGGCCACCGCCTGCGCGATGGTGCTGCTCGGCACACTGTATCCGTTGCTGGCCGATGCACTGTCGCTGGGCAAGATCTCGGTCGGCCCGCCCTACTTCGGCAGCCTGTTCCTGCTGCTGATGGCACCGATGATCCTGCTGCTGCCGTTCGGCCCGCTGGTGAAGTGGCAACGCGACCAGCCCTCGCGCGCGTTCGCGCTGCTGGCACCCTGGCTGGGGCTGGCGGTGCTGCTGGGTGCGCTGGCCTGGTGGCAGGCGCCGCAGAACGGCTGGAAGGCCGGTCTTGGTGTCGCCGCTGCGGTCTGGGTCGGGTTCGGTACCGCACGCTTCGTCTGGCAGCGACTGCGCGGCAATGGCCGCTTCACCGCCGAAATGCTCGGCATGATCGTCGCCCATGCCGGCATCGCCGTGTTCCTGGCCGGTGCGCTGCTGGTGGAAGCCCTGAACGTACAGCGTGAAGTGGCGCTGGCACCGGGCCAACAGGTGGTGGTCGGCCGCCACGAGGTGCGCTTCGAGGGCGTGGACCATCGTGAAGGACCGAACTTCATCGCCGACCGTGGCCACCTGCGCGTGTTCCGCGACGGCCGCGAGCTGGCCCTGCTGCATCCGGAAAAGCGCCAGTACGCCAGCGGCGGCCAGGTGATGACCGAGGCCGGCATCGATGCACGCTTCGATGGTGATGTCTACGTGGCATTGGGCGAGCCGCTGGGCAACAATGCATGGGCGGTCCGGGTGCACATCAAGCCGTTCGTGCGCTGGATCTGGCTGGGCGCGCTGCTGATGGCCCTGGGCGGATTCATCACCGCCGCCGACCGCCGCTTCCGTCGTCCGTAGGAGTTTCCATGTCCGAGTCCCCCGCCCCGCGCCCCTCCCGCCCGCTGCCGCCGGTAGCCATCGTGATCGGCGTGCTGTTCTTCTTCGGCCTGCTCGGGCTGATGATCTACGGGGTGATGAAATCGGGCGATCCGCAGCGCGACGTGCTGCCATCGGCGCTGATCGACAAGCCGGCGCCGGCGTTCGCGCTGCCGGTGCTGCACGACCCGGAAATGATCGTGCACAGCGACGAACTGCGCGGCGCGCCATACCTGTTGAACGTGTGGGGCAGCTGGTGCGCGGCCTGCCGCGAGGAACACCCGGTGCTGACCCGTTTCGCCGAGAGCAAGCGCGTGCGCGTGATCGGCTACAACTGGAAGGATGAACCGACCGATGCCCTGCATTGGCTGGAACAGCTGGGCAACCCGTTCATGGTCGTGCTCAGCGACGTGGAAGGCCGCACCGCGATCGACTGGGGCGTGACCGCCGCACCGGAGACCTTCCTGGTCGATGGCAGCGGCGTCGTGCGCTGGAAGTACAGCGGTGCGATGACCCAGCGCGTGGTCGACGAGAAGCTGATCCCGGCACTGGAGAAGATCGAGAAGGCCCAGGGCAATGCCGGCAGCACGCTACACACGGCGCCCTGAGCCCATGCGCTGGCTGCTGGCATTGCTGCTTCTGATGCTGCCCCTGGCCGTGCTGGCACAGCAGCCGTTGCATGATCCGCAGCCACTGCAGTTCCGCGATGGCGCCGAAGAACGCCGCTTCCACGACCTGGCCGCGCAGCTGCGCTGCGTGCAGTGCCAGAACCAGTCGTTGGCCGACTCGAACGCGCAGATCGCGCAGGACCTGCGCCGCGAGGTGCTGCAGTTGATGCAGCAGGGCCACGACGACGCACAGATCAAGCAGTTCCTGGTCGCGCGCTACGGTGAGTTCGTGCTCTATCAACCGCCTCTGCAACCGGGCACCTGGCTGCTGTGGGGTGGTCCGCTGCTGGTGCTGGGCGCCGGCGCGCTGGTGGTACTGGGCATCGTCCGCCGCCGTGGCCGCACGGTTGCTGCCGCCCCCGCCAGCAAGACCGATGAAGGAGACGGATGGTGAGCCATTGGCTGCCGATGCTGGCTGGACTGGTGGCCGCACTGATGGCGGCGCTGGTGCTGTGGCCGCTGCGCCACCACGGTCGCCGCGGTTTCGTGGTGGGCGTGCTCGCGCTGGGCGTGGCCGGTGCCTGCCTGTATCTGCTGGTTGGTGATCCGCGTGCAGCACAGGTACAACCAACCCCGTCGGTAGCCACCCTGCGCGATGGCGTGCAGGCCTTGCAGGATGCACTGAAGCGAGACCCGCAGCGAGCCGATGGCTGGACGCTGCTGGGCCGGTCGCAGGCCGAACTGGGCAACGCCGCAGCCGCCGCGGACGCCTTCGCACGTGCTGCCGCTCTCGCCCCGGAAGACCCCGGCGTGCTGGTGGAAGCGGCGCAGGCACGTGCGCAGGCCGATGCCGGCAAGCAGTTCGATGACACCGCGATGGCCTGGTTGCAGCAGGCTCGTGCGCTGGCGCCCGATGCAGAGCGCGCCAGCTGGCTGCTGGGCATCGCCCTGCGCCAACGCGGAAAGAACGCCGAGGCTGCCGACGTCTGGAGCGGCCTGCTGCCACGGCTTGAGCCCGGCGCCGCGCAGGCGCTGCAGGCGCAGATCGCCATCGCCCGTGAGGCCGCCGGCCAGGCGCCTGATGCTGCCGCTGCGGCGCCACCGGCGCTGCTGCAGGTGCGCGTGCAACTGCCTGCGCTGAACAACGCCGAGTGGCCCGCCAGCACCCAGGTATTCGTGCTGGCCCGCGCCGTGGGTGGACCGCCGATGCCGGTGGCCGCACGCAAGCTGCCTCTGGCCGGTTTCCCGGCCACGGTCGGGCTGGGCGACGCAGACAGCCCGATGCCGACCGCACCGTTGTCCGCGCATCGCGAAGTGGAAGTGCTGGCACGCATCTCGCGCAGCGGCAGTGCCAACCGCAGCGAGGACGATCTGCAGAGCGTGCCGGTGAAGGTGAGCCTGCCGCATGAAGGCGTGGTGGAGCTGCGGTTCCCGTAGTGCCGGCCGCTGGCCGGCAACCACGCGGGCGCATCCAGATTCATGAGGTTGCCGGCCAGCGGCCGGCACTACCGGGTGCATCGCCGATGGAAACCAGCGTGTCGCCAGCTCCACATGCGGCCCCGCTAGAATGACTGCATGACCGAATTCATCCCGCCCGGCACCCGCTTCCACGCCCTGCCCTCGCCGTTCCCGTTCAAGCGCGGTGGCGCCCTGCACGGCGCACGCGTGGCCTACGAAACCTGGGGAACGCTGGCCGCCAACGCCAGCAACGCGATCCTGATCGTGACCGGCCTGTCGCCGGACGCGCATGCAGCGGCCAACGAGGCCAACCCGGCACCGGGCTGGTGGGAAGGCATGGTCGGCCCCGGCAAGCCGATCGATACCGACCGCTGGTTCGTGGTCTGCGTGAATTCGCTGGGCAGCTGCAAGGGCTCGACCGGTCCCGCCTCGCTCAACCCGGCCACGGGCCAACCGTATCGCCTCGACTTCCCCGAGCTGTCGATCGAAGACGGCGCACGCGCCGCGATCGAAGTCGTGCGTGCACTGGGCATCGAACAGCTGGCCTGCGTGGTCGGCAATTCAATGGGCGGCATGACCGCACTCGCGGTACTGATGCTGCACCCGGGCATTGCGCGCAGCCACGTCAACATTTCCGGCAGTGCGCAGGCACTGCCGTTCTCGATCGCGATACGTTCGCTGCAGCGCGAGGCGATCCGCCTTGATCCGCGCTGGAATGGCGGTCACTACGACGATGCCGAGTATCCCGAGTCCGGCATGCGCATGGCGCGCAAGCTGGGCGTGATCACCTACCGTTCGGCACTGGAATGGGATGGCCGCTTCGGCCGCGTGCGGCTGGATTCGGACCAGGCCGACGACGATCCGTTCGGCCTGGAATTCCAGGTGGAAAGCTACCTGGAAGGCCATGCCCGGCGCTTCGTGCGCTTCTTCGATCCGAACTGCTACCTCTACCTGAGCCGCTCGATGGACTGGTTCGACCTGGCCGAATACGCCGACGGTGATGTGCTGGCCGGGCTGGCGAAGATCCGGGTGGAGAAGGCGCTGGCGATCGGCGCCAACACCGATATCCTGTTCCCGGTGCAGCAGCAGCAACAGGTCGCCGACGGCCTGCGCGCAGGCGGTGCCGATGCGCGTTTCATCGGCCTGGAGTCGCCGCAGGGCCATGACGCCTTCCTCGTCGATTTCGAGCGTTTCGGCCCGGCCGTGCGCGGCTTCCTCGACGCGCTGTAAGTGGCATGGCGGCGTAACCTCGCGCTGGCCGCATTCGGTGCGTTGATCGCACTGACGGTCAGCGGCGTGCTGCCGCTGTGGCTGGGCGGTTGGTGCCTGCTCGCCAGCGCGGTGTCGTTCGGCCTGTACGGCCATGACAAGCGCGCGGCGCAGCGAAAGCAGTGGCGTGTTCCCGAGCGCACACTGCAGTTGCTGGCCTTTGCCGGCGGTTGGCCGGGCGCGCTGCTGGGCCAGGCGCTGTTCCGCCACAAGCATCGCAAAGCCGAATTCCAGTGGGTGTTCTGGCTGTGCGTGCTGGCCAACGTGGCCTCGGTCGCGGTGATGCTGCGCGAGTTCTCGTGGTAACCGTTCAAATGGGTAGTGCCGGCCGCTGGCCGGCAATTCCGTATCCATATCAAGCGCCATGAGGTTGCCGGCCAGCGGCCGGCACTACCATTCACGCTTCGCGCACCAGAACCCCATCACGCAACCGGTACTGCGCATCCACCACGCCGTCGGGCAGGTCGTCGTGGGTGATCATCAGCAGGCTGCGCCCGTCCAGCAACCCGGAGAGGTCCTGCAGCAACGCACGTGCGGTATCCACATCCAGGCCTTCGGTCGGTTCGTCCAGCAGCAGGATCGGCGCATTGCGCAGCAGCGCGCGCGCCAGCGCCAGGCGTCGTGCCTGGCCGGCCGACATCGTCGCGCCGTTCTCGCCCACCCAGGTCTGCAGGCCACCGTTGCGCTCGGCCCACTCGCCCAGACGCACGCGACGCAGTACCGCCCACAACGCTGCGTCACTGGCATCGGGATCACCCAATCGCAGGTTCTCGGCCACGCTGCCGGCAAACACCGGCGCGTTCTGCGGCAGCCACGCCAGTTGCCGGTGCCAGTCGGCCTGGGCGAAATCACGCAGGTCGCGGCCCCCGTAGGTCAACCGTCCCTGTTGCGGATCCCATAACCGCAGCAGCAGGCTCGACAGGGTGGTCTTGCCACTGCCGCTGTCGCCGCGAATCGCGATCCGCTCGCCCGGCGCCAGGGTCAGCTGCAGGCCGGACAACACCGGCCGCGCCGCACCGGGCCACTGGAAGTGCACGTCATCCCAATGCACGCGCGCGGCCTGCGGCACCGCCTGCGGCGCCTGCGGGTCCTCCACCGTCGGCGGTTGCTCGACGATGGCCTGCAGGCGATCGGCGGCGATGCGCCCGGACTGCAGCGACTGCCAGGCCAGGCCCATGCCGGCCCACAGTTCGATCAGTGCCACGGTGAGGAACACCAGACCCGCTGCCATTTCCGGCGCGATGCGCTGCTGTTCGGCCGCATGCAGGGCCAACGCCAGCATCGCCACCAGGCCCAGTCCGGCGACCAGGCCATGCAGGGTCGAGGCCGCGATCAGGCGCCAGCGCCGACGACGATCCCGCGAAGCCAGCTGCTTGGCGGCCACGCGCACCTTCAACTGCCACGCTGCACCGGCATGCAACGCGGCCAGATCACCCGCGCCCTCCAGTCCTTCGAAGGCTGCGGTACGCAGGGCAGCACGATGCGCGGCACGGTCGGCCTCCTCATCGTCGCGACCACGCACGCCCAGCCACGGCACACCGAAGGCGATCAGCAACGCCAGCACCGCCAGCAGTACCGCCGCAGACGGCAGGATCACAGCGGCCGAGGCGATCGCCACCAGTGACAGCGCACCCAGCGCCACCAGCGGCCCGATCGCACGCACCAGCAGGCCATCCACCTCATTGATGTCACCCAGCAGGCGTGCCAGCAGTTCGCCGGTACGCGTGGCCCCCAGCCGCGCCGGCGCCAGTGGCAGCGCGCGGCGGAAGAACCACACGCGCAGGTCGCGGGCGATGCGCAGCGTGGCATCGTGGCCGACCAGCTTCTCGAAGTAGCGCGACACGATGCGCGCCATGGTCAGGCCGCGGATGCCGGCCGACGGCGAAAAGAAGTTGAAGCCCTGCGCCAGCCCGGCCGCACCGGCCAGCGCAGCGGCGGTCAGGAAGCCACCGGACAGGCCCAGCAGGGCGGTGCCGGCCAGCATCGTGATCCACAGCAGCAGCATGGTCAGCAGCAGGCGCGGCCGGTGGCGCAGGAACACCGCGCGCAGCGAATCAGGCGAGCGGCTCATGCGCGCACCGCCTGTGCCGGTTCCACCAGGCGGCCTTCCGGCAACAGCAGGCAACGGTCAGCCCACGCGATCACCGCCGGGCTGTGGGTGGCGACCACCACGCTGCGGCCACGTGCATACGCGGCCAGGCTGCGCAGCAGTGCGGCCTCGGTATCGGCATCGAGGAACGCGGTGGGCTCGTCCAGCAGCAGCACCTGCGGATCACGCAGCAACAGGCGGGCCAGGCCGATGCGGCGGGCTTCGCCGCCGGACAGGCCGAAGCCACGTTCGCCGATCACCGTATCCAGGCCCTGTGGCAGGCGCTGTGCGAACTGCAGCACCTGCGAGGCCTCGGCCACTGCGCGCAACCGCGCATCGCTGGCGCCGGGATCTGCCAGGCGCAGGTTGTCGGCGATGCTGCCGTGGAACAGGTACGGCCGCTGGCTGGCATAGGCCACCTGCACGCCGGGCCGCAGCTGCAGCTTGCCGGCGCGCGGCGGCAACCATCCGGCCAGTGCTTCCAGCAGCGTGCTCTTGCCGGATCCGCTGGGGCCGACCAGGGCCAGGCGCTGGCCCGGTTCCAGCAGCACATCCAGATCCTGCAGCACGTCCTGCGGCGCGCCCAACGGGCGCAGCACCAGCCCCTGCGCCTGCAGCGGCGGCAATGCGGCCTCGGCCGGCTCCGCCGCCAGCGGCGCGATCTCGTTCTCGATCAGGCCCTGCTCATCGGGCAGCGACTGCAGCAGGCGCTCCACCTCGGCGGCGGCAGCCAGTGCGTTGGCACGATCATGGTAGTGCGCGGCCAGACGCCGCAGCGGCGCGTAGAACTCCGGCGCCAGGAGCAGGCAGAACAGCCCGGCGCCCAGCGTCGGCACTGCTGCATGCAGCGTCATCAGGCCCAGATAACTCAGGCCCAGGTACAGCGCAACCATCGCCACGCTCACCGAGGCGAAGAATTCCAGCACCGTGGACGACAGGAAGGCGATCCGCAGCACCTTCATCGTGCGCACGCGCACGCCTTCAGCGGCGGCCGCGATGCCGTCCAGTTCGGCCTCGCCGCGGCCATACAGGCGCAGCAGGCCCAGACCCTTGATGCGGTCGGCGAAGTGGCCGCTCATCCGCGCAAGCTCGCCCAGCTGCGCACGGCCGGCGGCTTCAGCGCCCCAGCCCACCAGCATCATGAAGAACGGCACCAGCGGTGCGGTGAACAGCAGGATCAGCGCCACCACCCAATCCACCCAGGCCACAGCGGCCAGGATCAGCAGCGGCACCACCACCACTTCGGTGCGCACCGGCAGGAAGCCGCTGTAATAGCTCTCGATCGCATCACCGTGATGCAGCATCAGTTCGCCCAGTTCGCCGGTGCGGCGCTGCCGCAGCCACAGTGGGCCGTGGCCCAGCAGGCGTGCGAACACGCGTTCGCGCAATGCCAGGCGTGCAGCGTCGGCCACGTCACCGGCGGCGGCCTGGGTGGCGCTGCCCAGCAGGGTGCGCAGCACCAGGATCACCGCCAGTCCCGCCAGCACCGGTAGGCCCGATGCCAGCGGCGCGCGCTCCACCAGCACCTGCTGCACCAGCCAGGCGATGGCAGCGGCCTGGCCGATCAGCAGCGCGCCAGACAGGCTGATGCACAGCGCCGCCAGACGCTGGCGACCTCGAGCGGAGCGCGCAAGATCGGCCAGCCAGGCGGTGCGGGCACGCCGCTGGCGGGTCGTTTCGGCTTCCGGGGAAAGGCCGTCAGGGGTCGTTTCGGCAGCGCTCAAGGGGTCTTCACGGGTAACAGGGGAGACACGGCATTGTAGGCGCAGGCAATAGCCGGCCTCTGCGGCCAGCGGTCGCAGTCTTCATCAGGTTGGCATACGATCAACCGGGGCACCTGTTCATACATTGATCTGGATCAAGGCTGTTTGAAGTAGTCGGTCACATCATTCACGTCGTAGACCACCCTTCCCGCCACCTGCAACGGCACTATCCAACGAGGTAGCCAGGCCATGATTGATCAGACAGTCGTAGAACTGTCGCGGCTGCAATTCGCGCTGACCGCGATGTACCACTTCCTATTCGTACCGCTCACCCTCGGCCTGTCCTTCATGGTAGCCATCATGGAGAGCGTGTACGTGATGACCGGCAAGGAGATCTGGCGCAGGATGACCCTGTTCTGGGGCGTCCTGTTCGGCATCAACTTCGCCATGGGCGTCGCCACCGGCATCGTCATGGAATTCCAGTTCGGCATGAACTGGTCCTACTACAGCCACTACGTGGGTGACATCTTCGGTGCACCGCTGGCCATCGAAGGCCTGATGGCGTTCTTCCTGGAAGCCACCTTCGTCGGCCTGTTCTTCTTCGGTTGGAACCGCCTGACCAAGGTCAAGCACCTGATGGTGACCTGGCTGATGGCGCTGGGCACCAACCTGTCGGCCATCTGGATCCTGATCGCCAACGGCTGGATGCAGAACCCGACCGGCGCGGTGTTCAACCCGGAAACCATGCGCATGGAAGTCGTCGACTTCATGGCCGTGGTGTTCAACCCGGTGGCGCAGGCCAAGTTCGTGCACACCGTCAGCGCCGGTTACGTGACTGGTGCAGTGTTCGTGATGGCGATCAGCGCCCTGTTCCTGCTGCGCAACAAGCACAAGGACCTAGCCCGTCGTTCGTTCGCCGTGGCCGCAGCCTTCGGCCTGCTGTCGTCGCTGTCGGTGGTGGTGCTGGGTGACGAGAGCGGTTACGCCGCCAGCGAACACCAGAAGATGAAGCTGGCCGCGATCGAAGCGATGTGGGAGACCGAGCGTGCACCGGCCGACTTCACCGCCTTCGGCATCCCGAACCAGGAAACCCACCAGAACGACTACGCGGTGAAGATCCCGTACCTGATGGGCCTGATCGCCACCCGTTCGTTGAACCAGCCGATCCCGGGCATCCTGGAACTGGTCGAGCGCGCCGAACACCGCGTGCGCGGCGGCCAGCTGGCCTACGGTGCGCTGGAACGCCTGCGCGCGAACAAGAACGACGTTGAAGCGCGCGAGATGTTCGACCGCCATTGGCAGGACCTGGGCCATGGCCTGCTGCTCAAGCGCTACCGCGATGACATCCTCAACGCCACCCCGCAGGAAATCTCGCAGGCGGCGATGGACACCGTGCCGCGCGTGATGCCGCTGTTCTGGACCTTCCGCGTGATGGCCGGACTGGGCTTCTACCTCATCGCCTTCTTCGCGCTGGCCTTCTACTACTCCTGCCGCAACAACTTCCAGGACAAGCGCTGGTTCCTGCGCCTGGCCCTGTGGACGCTGCCGGCACCGTGGATCGCGATCGAATGTGGCTGGTTCGTGGCCGAATACGGTCGCCAGCCGTGGGCGGTCGACGGCGTGCTGCCGACCTTCTATGCAGCATCGGGCCTGGCCCTGCATGAAATCGTGCTGACCCTGGCCGGTTTCACCGCGATCTACACCGCGCTGATCGTGGTCGAGATCAAGCTGATGCTCAAGGCGATCCGCAAGGGTCCGGACGAGGTGCTGCCGTCGCTGCAGTCGCCCCAGCCGCATGCTTCCCACAATGCCTCGGCGCCGGCCGCCGGCCAGGCCTGAGGCAGGAGAACCAAGATGGATTTCATTCTTCTGGACTACACCACGCTGCGCGTGATCTGGTGGTTGCTGCTCGGCATCCTGCTGATCGGCTTCGCCGTGATGGATGGTTTCGACCTGGGCGTGGGCACCCTGCTGCCCTTCGTCGCCCGCAACGATGCCGAGCGCCGGCTGGTGATCAACACCATCGGCCCGGTCTGGGAAGGCAACCAAGTATGGCTGGTGCTCGGTGGCGGTGCGATCTTCGCCGCCTGGCCGCCGCTGTATGCGGTCAGCTTCTCCGGGTTCTACCTGGCGATGTTCGTGATCCTGTTCGCCCTGATCCTACGTCCGGTCGGCTTCAAGTTCCGCAGCAAGATGCCCAGCGAGCGCTGGCGCAACACCTGGGACTGGGCGCTGTTCATCGGTGGCTTCATCCCGGCGCTGATCATGGGCGTGGCGGTGGGCAACGTGGTGCTGGGCGTGCCGTTCCACTTCGATGACAGCATGCGCATCTTCTACACCGGCTCGTTCTTCGGCCTGCTGATGCCCTTCGCACTGCTGGCCGGCCTGCTCAGCGTGTCGATGCTGGTCGCCCACGGTGCCGCCATGCTGGTGCTGAAGACCGATGGCCCGGTGGCCGAGCGTGCGGCCCGCTTCGGCAGCATCGCCGCGATCATCGCCTTCGTGCTGTTCGCCGTCGGTGGCGCCTGGGTGGCCTTCGGTCTGCCGGGTTACCAGATCACCTCGCAGGTGGTCACCGATGGCGCCACCAATCCGCTGCTGAAGACCGCCGAACTCGGCGCCGCCGGTGGCTGGATGCGCAACTACAGCGCGATGCCGGCCACGATCCTGGCCCCGCTGCTCGGCCTGGCCGGCCTGCTGGCCAGTGCGGTGCTGCTGCGTGCCCGTCGCGGCGGCCTGGCCTTCATCGCCTCCGGCGCGGCCATCGCCGGCATCATCCTGACCGTCGGCTTCGCCATCTTCCCGTTCCTGCTGCCGTCCTCGAGCCAGCCCACCTCCAGCCTGACCGTGTGGGATGCCTCGTCCAGCCACCTGACCCTGTGGATCATGCTGCTGGCCACGGCGGTGTTCCTGCCGATCATCATCGGTTACACCACCTGGGTGTACCGCGTGCTGAAGGGCAAGACCACCACCGAAGAGATGGGCAACAACCCGAACGCGTATTGATCGCCTGCACGTGTGCCGACCAACGGTCGGCACCTACCCGGAATGAAGGAGACTGATCATGTGGTATTTCGCCTGGATTCTCGGCGCCGGCCTCGCCTCGACGGTGGCCATCCTCAACGGCATGTGGTTCGAAGCCCGCGAGCAGAACCGCATCGAGAAAGAAAATCGTCGCTGAGCTGTAAAAAAACCTTGCCGCCTTGGCCTTCACACGGTATCTTAGGCGGCTCCTTCGGGGTGTAGCTCAGTCTGGTAGAGCGCTACGTTCGGGACGTAGAGGTCGCAGGTTCGAATCCTGTCTCCCCGACCACTTCGGTGGTCGCATTGAAGCCTGGTGAAGTCGTCCAGGCTTTTTTGTTCCCTGAAGTGGCACTGCTTCGGCAGTGTGAAGAAAACGGCATTTACCCCTTGCCGCCATCGGGGTAAATCGCTAGAATAGGCGGCTCCCTTCGGGGTGTAGCTCAGTCTGGTAGAGCGCTACGTTCGGGACGTAGAGGTCGCAGGTTCGAATCCTGTCTCCCCGACCACTTCGGTGGTCACCAAGAAGCCTGGAAGACATCACTGTCCTCCGGGTTTTTTTGTATCAGGCACCCGGCCGCCCGCATGACGGGACCTTGCCGGAGGCCGCACGTACAATGGCCGCGCTGCCGGCCCGCCAGCAGCCCCTTCCCCACCTGCCGCTTCGGCGTAGACCGATGCCGGCGCTGCATGCCATTGCCCCGGCGTGCGACACCTGCAAGGACCACCGATGAGTTCCTCCACTTCCGATTCGCCGTCGCTGCTGCACGGGCGCGTCCTCGCGTTCGCCGCGATCCTGCTGGCAGCGATCAACCTGCGCACCGCGGTCACCTCGATCACCCCGCTGCTGGACGTGCTCGGCCAGCAGTTCGGCTTCGGCACCACCATGACCGGTGTACTGGGCATGCTGCCGACCGCCTCGTTCGCGCTGTTCGGCGTCGCCACGCCGGCACTGGCCCGGCGCCTCGGGCTGGAGCGCACCACGCTGCTGGCGATGGTGATGGCAATGGCCGGCCTGCTGCTGCGTTCCAGCGCCGGCAACGTCGGCACGCTGCTGTTGGGTTCGGTGGTGGCACTGGCCGGCATGGGCATCGGCAACGTGGTGGTGCCGCCGTTGGTGAAGCGCTATTTCGCCAACAAGGTCGGCACCATGAGCACGCTCTACATCAGCGTGCTGCAGCTGGGCACGATGCTGCCGGCGCTGCTGGCGGTGCCAGTGGCCAACGCCGCAGGCTGGCGCGTGTCGCTGGGCATGTGGGCGCTGCTGGCGCTGGCTGCCGCACTGCCGTGGCTGGTGCTGGCCACGCGCGCGCCGAAGCCGCAGTCCAACGCGTCCGATCCGACCGCGCAGCCGCACGGCAAGGTCTGGCGCACGTCGCTGGGCTGGAGCATGACGCTGATGTTCGGCATGACATCGCTGATGACCTACTCGATGTTCACCTGGCTGCCGCGCATCGTGGTCGAGGCCGGTGGCACGCCGGCGTTCGGTGGCGTGATGGTCGCCGTGTTCTCGGCGCTGGGCCTGCTGCCGTCGCTGGTCATTCCATCGATGGCGGTGCGCCTGCAGAACCCGTTCCCGCTGGTGCTGATCGGCTTCTTCTCGTTCGTGATCGCCTTCACCGGCCTGCTGCTGGCACCGATGAAGGCGCCACTGCTGTGGGCCTGCCTGCTCGGCGTCGGCCCGTCCACCTTCCCGCTGGCACTGACCCTGATCAACCTGCGCACGCGCACCCCGACCGGTTCGGCGGCGCTGTCCGGCTTCATGCAGGGCGTGGGCTACAGCTTCAGCTGCCTGGGCCCGTTCCTGGTGGGCTGGCTGCACACGGTCAGCGACGGCTGGACCCTCCCGTTCAGCTTCCTGTTCGGCTGCGCCACCCTGATGCTGTGCGCCTCGTGGGTGGCCTGCAAGCCGCGCAAGCTGGAAGACCTCTGGTAAGCCACCTGGGCCCCGCAACTGGCCCCACCTACCGCTCGTCAGCCCGTTTGCGCATTTTGACGCCGGGCTGACAATTCCGGGCGGATAGTGCCCACGAATGCCCATCCTTGCCGCGTGCCGGCATCGGGCATGGGGGCGGTCGCGCCGCCCAGGCCACCACTCGGTGTGCGGGGGACTTTCGTTTCAGACAAGACATTGCAGGTCGCTGTCCGGGTTGTACCCGCCCTTGCTGGGCGGCATGCACGAAGGGAGTGACGCAGGCCACGGCCATCCCAGAATCTGGCATGTGATGTGCGTCACATTTTCACAGGTTGTCTGGTTCGGAAGCCAAGGGGGTCCCCAATGGTTGTCCACCGCCGGCTGGCGCTCTGCGTCGGCCTTGCCTGCACCGCCCTCGCCTGGGCCAGCAGCGCTGCCCCGCCCGACCGCGACGCGGCGTTGGCCGAGATCGGCCGCTACCGAGACCAGGCGCGTTGGCTGGACGCCCTGGGCGCGATCGAGCGCGCCAGCCAGCAGCAACCCAACGACGACCTGCTGTTCAAGCTGCGCGTACTGACGCTGGGCGACATCGGCAACGCCTGGCGCGCGTGGGCGCTGTACCAGCAGCGCCCGCAGCTCTTCGACGATGCACAGAAGCAGCGCCTGGAAGGCGACTACCTGGCCAAGCTGGTGGTCTGGAGCCTGGCCTACAGCAGCAGCGAAGACAGCCGCCTGGAAGAGGCCGAATCGACCCTGGCCCGCATGCAGCGCTACCTTGGCGGCGAAGGCACGCCGCCCGCACAGGCACCGCTGCGAATCCGCATGGACCGCCTGATCCTGCTCAACCGGCTGGGCCGCCATGCACAGGTCCGCGAGGAAGCCCGGGCACTGCAGGCCGAAGGCCACACCCTGCCCGACTATGTGCTGCCCGCAGTGGGCGATTCGTTGATGGGCACCCTGCACCCGGAGGAAGCCATTCCGGTGCTGCAGGCCGCGGTGGCCGGCGACCCGACACGCGACGCCTCGCATTCGGAGCTGGCCTACGCCTACCTGGAAAGCGAGCAGCAGGAAAAGGCCATCGACCTGCTGCAGGCATGGCGTGACAAGGAGCCGGCGTGGCGCTGGAGCAACGGCAAGTCACCGTACGCGAACTGGTCGCGCTACGAGGCCGATCTCAACCTGGCGATGGTGCGCGCCTACAGCGGCGACCTGCACACCGCGCAGCACGACCTGGAGTCGATGGTCGAGATCGCACCCGGCAACGGCGGGCTGCAGAGTGCGCTGGGCAGCGTCTACATGATGCGCGGCTGGCCACGCAGGGCGCTGCAGCGCCAGCAGATGGCACACGCACTGGACCCGCGTGACATCGAACCGCGCCTGGGCATGGAAGAAGCCTACGTCGCCCTGCAGCGCGACGACCTGGCGCGACCGCTGCGCGATGACCTGGTCGCTCGCTATCCCACCCAGCCGGCGGTCGAACGCATGGACCAGGCCTGGCGTGCGCATCGCGGCTGGCAGCTGAAGGCATGGACCGACATCGGCCACAGCTCCGGGGGCGGTGGCACCTCGCCACTGGGCAACAACGATCGCCACTACGGCGTGGAAGTGGAGACGCCGATCCTTGATGACCGCTGGCGGTTGTTCGCCCTCGCCGACCGGCGTTCGGCCGACTTCCAGGACCAGCGCATCGATCCGTTGTGGCTGGGCGCGGGCGTGCGTTACCGCTTCGGGCGGCTGGATGCAGAAGCAGCCGTACTGCGCGCCAACGACCACATCGGCGATACCGGCCTGCGCGCCGGCGTCGGCTGGCAGTTCAACGATTACTGGCATGCCGGCGTGGTGGCCGCGCGCAATGATCCGGACGCCTCGATGCAGGCGCGCGTGGCCGGCATCACCGCCGACAGCGTGACCGCGCAGGTGGACTACCGGCGCAGCGAGCTCACGCACTGGATGTTCGGCGCCAGCCGCTTCCGCTACGACGATGGCAACCATCGCGAGCTGTTCAGCACCCGCCTGGAACAGCGCCTGCTGACCCGCCCCCGCTGGCTGATCGATGGCCTGGCCAGCGCCTACACCAGTCGCGGCAGCCGCGACGATGCGCCCTACTTCAACCCGAAACGCGACCGCATGGTCGAGATCGGCCTGCGCATCGACCAGCAGCTGTGGCGCCATTACGAGCGTCACTTCCGGCACCGGCTGACCGTCTCGCTGGGTGATTACTGGCAGGACGGTTTCGGCAGTGCGTTGGTGCCGTCGGTGTCCTACATGCATGAGTGGCAGCTGGGCCCCGGCCGCGTGTTCGAGTACGGCGTGCGCTGGTCGCGGCCGGTCTACGACGGCCATCGCGAACGCCATATCGGCTTCGAAGCCGCATTGCGCTGGGGAGACTGACATGGCCCGCATCCTGCGACTGATCGTGCTCCTGCTGCTGGCCAGCGTGCCGCCGGCGTTCGCGCAGCAACCCCTGCATCTTGATGCGATCGACAACGGCCTGCTGATCCTCAGCTACCACGACATCCGCGACCAGGTGGCCGCCAAGGGCGATGCCGATACCTATGCGGTGAGCACGCAGAACTTCGCCGCGCACCTGGACTGGCTCGGCGCGCATGGCTACCACCCGGTCTCGTTGTCGCAGGTGATCGAAGCCTCGCAGGGCCGTGCCACGCTGCCACCGAAACCGGTGCTGCTGACCTTCGACGATGGCCTGCGCAGCGTCTACGACAAAGCCTTCCCGCTGCTGCAGGCCTACCACTACCCGGCCCTGGTGGCGGTGATCACCGACTACGTGGACATGGCACCGGGGCGCACCATCGACTACGGCTACCGCCCGTTCGGGCACAATGACTTCGTCACCTGGGCGCAGCTGAAGCAGATGCACGACAGCGGCCTGATCGAAGTGGCCAGCCATACCGACGACCTGCACCACGGCGTGCTCGCCAATCCACAGGGCAATTCCACGCCCGCCGTGGTTACCCGCATCTACACCCCCGCCACGCACAGCTACGAGAGCGAGGCGCAGTACGAACAGCGCCTGCATGCCGATCTCTCGCGCAGCGCGCAGCGCATCGAACAGCACCTGGGCGTGCGCCCGCGCGCCATCGTCTGGCCGTACGCCGCCTACAACCAGTTGAGCAACGACATCGCCGAGCAGCTGGGCATGCCGGTCTCGTTCGACCTGGAGGGCCGCAGCACGCCGGTGGCCAGCGACCTGCATGGTCTGGCGCGCTTCCTGGTCAGCGACAACCCGACCGTGGAAGGCCTGGCCTATGAACTGCGCCGTGACGTGGCGCTCGACGGCATCCGCACCCTGCAGATCGATCTGGATGATGTGTACGACCCCGACCCCGCACAGCAGGCGCGCAATCTCGATGCACTGATCGAGCGGGTCAAGCGCATCGCACCGACCCATGTCTACCTGCAGGCCTTCGCCGACCCGGACGGCAACAACACCGCCGATGCGCTGTATTTCCCGAACCGGCACATGCCGATGCGGGCGGACCTGTTCAGCCGCGTCGCCTGGCAGCTGAAATCCCGCGCTGGGGTGAAGGTCTACGCGTGGCTACCGGTGCTTGGCTTCGAGCTGCCCGACCCGGTGCAGCGCAAGGCGCTGGCGATCCGCAATGGTGATGCCGATGGCATGTACCGGTTGGATTTCACCAACCCGAAGGCCCGGCAGATCATGCTCGACATCTACGAGGATCTGGCGGTCAATTCCTACTTCGAAGGCCTGCTGTTCCATGACGACGGTTACCTGCGCGACACCGAGCTGCCCACTCTGGCGGCCGGCGACGATGGCAGCGCACGTACCCAGGCACTGATCGACTTCACTCTGGCCCTGCGCGACAGTGCGCAGCGCTGGCGGCCGAAACTGGCAACGGTGCGCAACCTGTATGCAGAGCCGGTACTCCGCCCGCAGAGCGAAGCCTGGTTCGCGCAACGCCTGGACCTGTTCAACAAGGCCTACGACCAGACGGCGCTGATGGCGATGCCGTGGATGGAAGGCAGCAGGCACCCCGAGCGCTGGCTCGATCAGTTGCTGGCCGCGGTACGCGCACACGACCCGCAGCTTCAGCACACGCTGTTCGAGCTGCAGACCGTCGATTGGCGCAACGGGCAGCCGATTCCCGCCGAGCGCCTGCGTGCGCAGATCCGCCAGCTGCAGGCGCAGGGTGTGCACCACTTCGCCTGGTACCCGGATGACTTCATCGCCGACCAGCCCTCCACCCGCGATGCCCGCGCGGCGATGTCCGCCGGCACCTTCCCGTACCCGGAGAAGTGACATGGACATGCATCCGCTGCTGCAGGTCCTGTTCCAGTTCGCCTTCTACTACCCGATGGTGATGGCGTTCTTCTGGATGTCCGGTGGCCTCTACTACTACTTCCGGCGCGAGCGGCATTCGCGGCCACGCAACGATCCACCGCTGATGATCGATCCACCGTTCGCCAGCCTGCTGATTCCCTGCCACAACGAAGCGGAGAACCTGGGCGACACGCTTGGTGCGGCATTGGCACAGCGCTATCCGGCCGATTACGAGGTAATCGCCATCGACGATGGCAGCAGCGACGACACCGGTGCCCGCCTGGATGCGCTGGCCGCGAAGTACCCGCGGCTGCGCGTGCTGCACCTGGATCGCAACCTGGGCAAGGCCAACGCCCTGCGCATGGGCGCGCTGGCGGCACGCTCGGAATATCTTGTGTGCATCGACGGCGATGCAATGCTGGAAGAACACGCGCTGCACTGGATGATCTGGCACCTGGTCAGTGGCAACCGGGTCGGCGCGGTCACCGGCAACCCGCGCATCCGCAACCGCTCCACCCTGCTGGGTCGGCTGCAGGTGGCCGAGTTCTCCTCGATCATCGGCATGATCAAGCGGGCGCAGCGCGTGTATGGCCGCATCTTCACCATCTCCGGCGTGATCGCCGGCTTCCGCCGCACCGCCCTGCACCAGGTCGGCTGGTGGTCGGATGACATGGTGACCGAGGACATCGACATCAGCTGGCGCCTGCAGCGCGCGCACTGGGATATCCGCTACGAACCCAACGCGCTGTGCTTCATCCTGATGCCGGAGACACTCAAGGGCCTGTGGCGGCAGCGCCTGCGCTGGGCCCAGGGCGGCGTGGAGGTGATGCTGCGCCACGCGCGCTCGCTGCTGCACTGGAAGGAACGGCGCATGTGGGGCGTGCTGCTGGAATACGTGCTGAGCGTGGTCTGGGCCTACACCATGCTGTTCATCGTGCTGCTGTGGGCACTGGGCAAGTTCATCGAGCTGCCGCCGCAGCTGCATATCGCCAGCCTGCTGCCGGAGTGGCATGGCGTGATTCTGGCGCTGGTCTGCCTGCTGCAGTTCGCCAGCAGCCTGATCATCGACCGGCGTTACGAAACACAGATTGGACGCAATTATTTCTGGGTCATCTGGTACCCGATGGCGTACTGGCTGATCAGCCTTTCCACCACCCTGGTGGCGCTGCCGAAGACGCTGCTGCGCCGTCGCAGCAAGCGGGCCACCTGGACCAGCCCTGACCGGGGGATCCGATGAACGCGCAACGCCCGTCCAACCGCTTCGACTCGCGGATGATCCGCAAGCCGCATCGCCAGCCACGCTTCCAGCGCACTGCCTGGGGCTTCGTCACCCTGGCGTTCTGGGGCTTCTACTTCTACCTGTGGGCACCCCTGGTGACCCTGCTTTCGTGGCTGATCGGTGGCCAGCTGGCCTGGCGGCAGCTGTACGAACGGCAGAACCAGTTCGACCCGTACGTGCTGGTGGCGCTGCCATTGATGCTGCTGTGCGCCAGCGTGCTGCTGATCGGCTGGGCCGAGTACAACCGTGCCCGCTTCCGTGGCCACGAGCGGCGCTTGCCGCGGCCCCTGGCCAGCCTCAACGAAGTGGCCGCCGATCTGGGCGCCAGCACCGGGCTGGCCGAACGCCTGATGGGCTGCAAGGCCGCCACGCTGCACATGGATGAACACGCACGGCCGGTCGGCATCCGCCGCGAGGTGGTGTAACTCGATTGCCCTGGGTGCCGACCTTGGTCGGCACTTGCTTTGGTAGATGCCGACCTTGGTCGGCGTTCGCTCTGGTGGGTGCCGACCTTGGTCGGCACCGGGGTCTACCGCGAAGAGCATCCACGCATGGCGTGGATCTACTTGCGGGTCTGCCCTTCACCGCGCACGACAAATCGTTCGACGGTGAGTGCCTCCAGCCCCATCGGGCCGTACGCGTGCAGGCGCGTGGTAGAGATGCCGATCTCGCTGCCCAGGCCCAGCTGGCCGCCGTCGGAGAAACGCGAGGACGCATTGACCATCACCACCGCCGAGCGCAGCGCAGTGACGAAGCGCTCGGCGTTGCCTGCGTCTTCGGTGGCGATCACTTCGGTATGGTCGGAGGTGTAGGCACGGATGTGCGCAATGGCAGCGTCGAGATCGTCAACCACGCGTACCGCCAGCACCAGATCAAGGAACTCGGCGGCATAGTCGTCTTCAGTGGCCAACAAGCTGCCCGGCAGCAGCGGCTGCGCCTGCGCATCGGCGCGCAGCTGCACGCCGCGCTCGCCGAGCGCCTGCGCCACGCGCGGCAGGAACGCTTCGGCCACCTCGCGGTGCACCAGCAGCGTTTCCAGCGAGTTGCAGGCTGCAGGGCGGCTGCACTTGCCATCCACCAGCAGGTCAATGGCCTTGCCGAGGTCGGCGCTGGCATCCACGAACAGATGGCACACGCCCTTGTAATGCTTGATCACCGGCACCCGCGCATGCTCGGCGACGAAGCGGATCAGGCCTTCGCCGCCACGCGGAATGGCCAGGTCGATCAGCTCATGCAACTGCAGCAGTCCCAGAATCGCTTCGCGGCGCAGGTCGGTCAGCACGGTCACCGCAGCCGGCGGGACGCCGTTGGCCTTCAATGCGCCGGACAGCGCCTGGGCGATGGCGGTGTTGGAGTGGATCGCCTCGGAACCACCGCGCAGGATCACGCCATTGCCGGCCTTCAGGCACAGGGCGGCCGCTTCGGCGGTCACGTTCGGGCGTGCCTCGTAGATCATCGCGATCACCCCCAGCGGAACGCGCACCTTCTGCACCCGGATGCCGTTTGGACGCACATCGTCGCGGGTGACCTGGCCGACCGGATCGGGCAGCGCAGCGACCTCACGCACGGCTTCGGCCATCGCGAACAGGCGTGCCGGATCCAGCGCCAGGCGGTCGAGCATGGCACTGCCAACGCCCTTGTCGCGCGCGGCGGCGAGGTCACGCGCATTGCCGGCCAGGATCAGCCCGGCATTCACTTCCAGTGCCTGGGCCATTGCCAGCAGCAGCGTGCGGCGCGCCGCACTGTCGAGGCCGGCAACGATCTGGGCCGCGTCACGGCAGGCACGCGCCTGCGCTTCGATTTCGCTAATCGGGGTGTCCTTCAAACCGGTCATGGCAGCACCAGATCGTCGCGATGGACGACACTGCCACCGTAGTTGTAGCCCAGCACGGCCTCGATGTCGCGCGAATGGCGACCGGCGATCCGGCGCACATCATCGGCGGCGTACTGGCTGACACCGCGGGCGATGCAGACACGGCCCTGTGGTGCATTCCAGCACACCTGCACCATATCGCCACGCCGGAACGCGCCCTCCGCACCGGTGATGCCACCGGGCAGCAGCGAGGCGCCCTTCTCGCGCATGGCCTGTGCCGCACCGGCATCGATCACGATCGCGCCTTCGGTCAGCGGTGCATGCCGCAGCCAGTGCTTGCGGGCCGCCTCGCGGCTGCGCGCGGCGTGGATGCGGGTGCCGAACAGGCGGTCCTGCGCCAGTGCACGCACCACGTCGCTGCTGCGGCCGTTGAAAAGGTAGGTCTCGATGCCGAGACGACCCGCCTTGGCCGCCGCCTCAAGCTTGGTCCGCATGCCGCCGGTGCCGGCGCGCGACCCTGCGCCGCCGGCCATCGCCAGCACCTCGTCACTCAGTTCCGGCACGTCGTGCAGTGGCCGCGCATCGGCCACGGTGCGCGGGTCCGCGCTGTACAGGCCGTCGATGTCGGTGGCAATGAACAGTGCATCGGCATCGACCAGCGCGGCCACGGTGGCGGCCAGGTTGTCGTTGTCGCCGAGCTTGAGTTCGTCCACCGACACGGTATCGTTCTCGTTGACCACCGGCAACGCGCCCAGCCGCAGCAACTCATTGAGCGTGGCGCGTGCGTTGAGGTAGCGGCGGCGGTTGCGCAGGTCGTCGTGGGTCAGCAGCACCTGCGCCACGGGGCGCTCGAAGAAGCGCTGCCAGAGCCCGATCAGCTGCGCCTGGCCGAGCGCGGCCAGGGCCTGCCGCGCCGCCATCGCCGCACCGGGTTCATCGGCCCGCGGCAGGATCGCGCGCCCCGCCGCAACCGCGCCGGAAGACACGATCACCACCTCGCGTCCGGCCAGGACGTTGGCGGAAACAAACTGGGCCAGGCCCAGCGCGTGGCGTGGCGACAGGCCGCCGCCATCGGCCGCCAGCAGGCTGCTGCCGACTTTCAGCACCGCACGCCGCCACGGCGGCAGCGCTTGTTCGGGGAACGGCGAGGCGACGTGGGCAGCGTGCTGGATCATCGGTCAGGCTCTCAGCGGGTGTTCCATTCGTGCACGGTCAGCGCGGAGGCCTGCATCGTCACCAGCGGATCGGTGGCGACGATGGCCTGCGCCTGCGCCAGGCTGTCCACGTTGCACAGCACATAGGCGCCACCGCTGCCATCGGCAAAACCGCCGGTCAGCTGCAGCTTGCCCTGTGCCTGCAACGCATCGAGAAAGTCACGATGCGGCTGCACGGCGGCGGCGTTGAAATCGGGCCGGCGCATGGCCAGCACCAGGTAGACGGTGCCGGCCATCAGGACAGCGCCTGCCAGCGCGCGTGCAGTTCGTCCAGGCGCAGGTCGGCGGCCGAACCCGGCGATACGCGTGCGGCCAGGCTGCCTTCCGGAGTACGCCCCTGCCCTGCGCTGTCGGCACCGGCGGCAGCAGCCTTGTAGGCCTCGCGGAACGGCACGCCGGCCACCGCCGCTTCCACCGCGACGTCGGTGGCGTACATGCCCGAGTCGATTGCCGCGCGAATCTTGTCGTCGCGCCATTCCAGGTTGGCCAGCAGCGCCGGCAGCAGTTCCAGCGCCGACAGGCCGCGACCGAAGCCGTGGAAGATGGCGCCCTTGGACGACTGCAGGTCGCGGTGATAGCCCGACGGCAGCGACAGCAGCTGCTCGATCTCGGTACGCGCGGCGGCGACGCTGGCGTGGGTCGCGCGCATCAGCTCGATCACGTCCGGATTGCGCTTGTTGGGCATGATCGAACTGCCGGTGGTGTACTGCGCCGGCAGCGCGACGAAGCCGAACTCGGCGCTGGTGAACAGCGACAGGTCCCAGGCAATGCGGCGCAGGTCCAGCGTGGCGCCGCCCAGCGCTTCCAGCGCGGCCAGTTCGAACTTGCCGCGCGACAGCTGCGCGTAGATCGGCGAGATCTGCATGCGGGCGAAACCGAGCGCGGCCGTGGTGTGCTCACGGTCCAGCGGCAGGTTCACACCGTAGCCGGCAGCCGTGCCAAGCGGATTGGCGTCGACCAGCGCATGGGTGTCGCGCGCGCGGATGGCGTTGTCGATGAAGGCCTCGGCCCAGCCGGCCCACCACATGCCGGCCGAGGACACCACGGCACGCTGGATGTGGGTGTAGCCGGGGATCGGCAGATCCTTCTCGGCCTGCGCACGGTCCAGCGCGACCTTGGCAACCTCGGCGCTGAGCTGGGCCACACGCTGCAGCTTCTCCTTCAGCCACAGGCGGGTGGCGACCAGGATCTGGTCATTGCGGCTGCGGCCGGTGTGGATCTTGCGGCCGGCATCGCCGAGACGTTCGGTCAGGCGCGCTTCGATCGCCGAGTGACCATCTTCGTACTGCGTGTCCAGCACGAAGCGGCCTTCGCGGAAGTCCTGCGCCAGCAACTCCAGTTCGCGCAGCAGGCCTTCCAGCTCGTCGGCGCTGAGGATGCCGATGTGCTGCAGGCCTTGTGCATGCGCGGCGCTGGCGGCGATGTCGTGCAGGAAGAATTCGCGATCGAGGATCACGTCATCGCCGGCGAGGAAGGTCTGGATCTGGGCGTCGACGGCGACGCCGGGCTTCTGCCAAAGAAGGTCTGCCATGGGGGCTCCGGAATACGTGTTCAGTGCGGGATCGACGTCAGTTCGTCGATGCCCAGCGCGAGGTTGAGGTTCTGCATGGCCTGGGTGGCCGCGCCCTTGAGCAGGTTGTCCAGGGTCGCCACCACCACCACCCGCTTGCCGCCCGGGGCCAGGGTGAAGCCACCGACCTGCGCACCGTGGCGGCCGGCGATGCGGCTGACCCACGGCGCTTCATCCACTACCTCGATCAGCGGTTCGCCCGCATAGGCCTGCTGGAAGCGCTCGACGATCTGTTCGCGGGTCTGCACGCGGTTCAGCCACAGGTTGGCGGTGAGCGTGATGCCGCGGAAATGCGGCGCGACATGCGGCATGAATTCAACCGCCACGCCCAGCTGGACCGACACTTCACGCTCGTGCACGTGGTTGGTCAGCGCATACGGCATCAGGTTGTCGGCCAGCAGTTCGACGTTGTTCTTGTCCGACGGCGTGGTGCCGGCGCCGGAATAGCCGGACACACCGAAGCACTGCGGCGGGCCGGCCAGCAGGTCCAGCAGCGGATGCACCGCCAGCTGCATCGCCGTGGCATAGCAGCCCGGGTTGCTGATGTGCTTCTGGCCGTTGTAGCGGCCTCGGGTCAGCTCCGGCAGGCCGTAGTACCAGCTGTTGTCGAAGCGGTAGTCGGCCGACAGGTCGACGATGACGGTGTCCGGCTTCGCCGCTTCCAGTGCGGCCACGAACGGTGCGGCCAGGCCGTTGGGCAGGGCCAGGATCACCGCGTCCACGCCCTTGGCGGCCACCGCGTCGGCGTCCAGGTTCTCGTACTGCAGCTCGCCCTGGAATTCCGGATGGTGGTCGGACAGGCGCTGCCCGGCGCGTTCGCGCGAGGACACGAAGGCCAGCTTCAGCCGCGGATGTGCGGCCACCAGCTTGATCAGCTCGGCACCGGTATGGCCACGGGCGCCGACGATGCCCAGGGTGAAAGTCGAATCGTTCATGCGTGGCTGTCCAGGCGGTACTGCAGGTGGCGCTTCACGC
Source organism: Stenotrophomonas sp. 28608_Sma (assembly GCF_056486185.1). Classification (NCBI taxonomy): domain Bacteria; kingdom Pseudomonadati; phylum Pseudomonadota; class Gammaproteobacteria; order Lysobacterales; family Lysobacteraceae; genus Stenotrophomonas; species Stenotrophomonas sp. 28608_Sma. Next base: position 3,369,843 of record NZ_CM151308.1, read on the forward strand.
CCTGCCATTCCGTATCGATGATGGAGAAGATGACGGTGTCGCGCGGCGTGCCGTCGGCGTGCCGCTTGTGGTTGCGCAGCACGCCGTCCTGCTTGGCGCCGAGGCGGGCGATGGCGGTGCGCGAGGTGAAGTTGAACCAGCTGGTTTCCAGCACCAGGCTGATGCAGCCCATGGTTTCGAAGGCGTGCTGCAGCAGCAACAGCTTGGTTTCAGTGTTGACGCCGGTACGCTGCACGCGCGGTGCATACCAGGTGTAACCCAGGCTGAGCTTGGGCACGCCGGCATCCAGGTCGTAGAAGCGGGTGGTACCCACGATGTCACCCGCCGCATCGAGGATCACGAACGGCAGCACCTTGCCTTCTGCCTGTGCCTGCAGCGCGGCCTGCACATAGTGCTCGACCCGCTCCGGCGAAGGCACCTGGGTGTACCAGAGCTGGTCCAGGCCGCTGCCCTCCACGGCGGCGCGCAGGCCAGGCACATGCTCGGGCTGCAGCGGCTGCAGTGTCACGTGCTGGCCGCGCAGGGTGGGAGTCGTAGTCCAGTGATCGGAATGGTCCATCATTCAGCCCTGCAGGCTCGGTGCGCGCTGGGCGCAGTGGTCGACATAGGTGCTGATCCGGTCGATGCCATCGGCGCCGTACCAGAACACCTTCCAATGGCCCTGCTTGTAGCAGCCATCGGATTCAGCATAGTAGAAGTGATTGATCGGGTTGCCATTGCGCGAACGCCAGAACAGCTGCGGCGTTTCATCCCGCATCACGTTCCACACCGCGCGGCCGAGGCCTTCACCCTGTGCATCATCGAGCACGGCGAACTTGTCCAGGTACACGCCCTCGGCTTCGTCGGTGAGGATCACCGCGGTGCGGTAGTTCTCGCTGACATAGGCGCGCAGCAGCTTGGTCTTCTGGAAATAGTCAGGCACCAGCGTGCGGCCGAAGCTGGATTCGATCAGGCCCTTCAGCCGTGGCAGGTCCAGCTCGTTCCACGCGGTGGCGCGCAGCACCTTCTCGCCCTTGCGCACCAGCGTGCCCGAGCCCTTGTGGGTGAACAGTTCCTTGGCCAGGTCAGCCGGGCGCGTGATGGACACCGACGATTCCAGCGGCAGGCGGTCGAGCAGGTCCTTGATCTGTTCGATCTTCACCTTCATGCCGCCGTGGATCCACGGCTGCGCGATCAGGTGGTCGTACTCGGTGGACAGGTTGATCGAATCGATCACGCTGCCCTGCTCGTCCAGCAGGCCGCCGGTGCCGGTCAGGAAAATGATCTTGTACGGCTGCAGCTCCTGCACCAGCTCGTTGGCGGCGAAGTCGGCGTTGACGTTGAGGATCTGGCCACCCGCGGTTTCGCCCAGGCTGGTGATGACCGGGATAGAACCGGCGCGCAGGCTGGCCTCGATCGGCGCCAGGTTGACCCGCTTCACTTCACCGACCAGGCCGTAGGTGTCCACGTCCAGGTACTCCGCCTCGAACACGCCACCGGTGATCGAGGTGGCACGCGCGCCGTTCTGCTGCAGGGCTTCGACCAGGCGCAGGTTGGACTGCTGGAACACCCGGCGCACGATCGCCAGTGCCTCCGGCGAGGTCACGCGCAGACCGTTGACGGTCTGCTTTTCGATGCCGGCGGCCGACAGTTCGGCATCCAGCTGCGGGCCGGCGCCGTGCAGCACGATCGGGGTCAGGCCGACTTCCTGCAGGAACGACAGCGAAGAGGTCAGCGCGTCGAGATCGTCGCGCAGCACCGCGCCGCCGACCTTGACCACGGCAAAGCGCTTGGCGTCCAGCTGCGAGAAGCGCTTGAGGTACTGGCTGATCTCCTTCGCGCTGGCCATGCTGGAAAGCAGGCGCACGATGGTCTGGCGGGTCTGGCGGTGGGGCTGGAGGGCAGGAGACATTTCGGTTTCGTCACAGGCGGCGGTCGCCGCGTTGCAGTTCCACCCGGCCAGGGCCGGGCGGCGTTGTGGGGTCGATCAGGCGCCGGCGGCGATGATGCGGTGCACGGCGTCGGTGTAGCGCTGCAGCTGCTCCAGCGTCACGAACTCATCGGCGGTGTGGGCCTGGGCGATGTCGCCCGGGCCGAACACCAGCGTGGTGTAGCCGCCGGCCGAGAACAGCGAGGCTTCGGTCCAGAAGTCCACCGCGTTGCCGATCGGCAGTTCCAGCGCATCGGCCACGTCGCGTGCCAGCAGACGGCGGTTCTCGGCCTCGGCGATGTCACCGGCCGGCAGGCTGGGGCCACGGAAGGTTTCGGTGAACAGTGCCGCTTCCGGTTCGGCAAAACCGGCGAAGGTCGCCAACAGGCCATCGATGTCCATCGACGGCAGCGGACGGAACCCGAACCGCACTTCGGCGGCCGGCGCGATCATGTTGGCCTTGATGCCACCTTCGACGCGACCGATGTTGAAGCGCAGGCCGGTCAGCCCGCCGAAGCGCGCCGAGGCCAGCGATTCCACATGGTCCAATGCGCGGTTGCCCCAGCGCATGGCCTGATGCAGCGCACTGGCGGCCGCATCCTGCTTGCCCGACGCGTGCCCGGCGCGGCCGGCGAACTGCATCAGCACCGAACTGATGCCACGGTGCGCCAGCACCGCTTCGCTCATGGTCGGCTCCGCCACCAGCACCGCTTCATATGGCAGGCCACGGGCCAGGAACGCGGCGATGCAGCGCGGATCGTTGGCTTCTTCGTCGCTGGAGAACAGGAACGCGGCATCGCCATCACTGGCGTTGGCCGCGGCCACCAGTGCAGCGGCGGCGCCCTTGATGTCACACACGCCCAAGCCGACCACACGGTCGTCCAGACGCCGCATCACGTGCGGGTCGGCACTCCAGTGCGGCGAATCCGGCACGGTATCCAGATGCACGTTGAACAGGTACTTCGGCGTACCACGCACGGCGTACAGGCTGACCGCACCGGCGCCATGGTCGATCACCTCGACGTTGAAGCCGGGCAGGTTCGCGCGCAGGTAATCGAAGATGCCACCGGTGGTGATCGCACGCGGCGGATTGCGGGTGTCGAAGGACACCAGGGCCTGCAGGTGATCGAGCGTCTGTTCAAGCATGTGTCTGAATATCCGTAGGGTTCGAAATCGGTAGTGCCGGCCGCTGGCCGGCTCCGCAATGATCCAGCCGTGCCACGAGCCGGCCAGCGGCCGGCACTACCCTCCATCGACGTTGCGAGGCGCCGGCCAGCGGCCGGCACCCCGTCACAGGTCAACCACGATTGACCTGCGCATAGACAGTGGAGCTCATCCCGAACAGCTTGATGAAGCCCTCGGCCTCCTCCACGCCCCAGTCGGCCGACTGCGCGTAGGTGGCGCCCTTGGTGTTGAGCAGGTGCGGCGACTTCACCGCCACTGCATCGACGCGGCCGCCGCGGGTTTCCAGCACCACTTCGCCGTTGACCTTGGCCTGCGAGGACTTCAGGAAGGCCTCGATGTCGGTCTTCAGCGGGTCGTGGTAGAAGCCTTCGTAGACCAGCTCCACCCACTTGCGCGCCACGTCCGGCTTGAAGCGGTTCTGCTGCTTGGTCAGCACGGCATCTTCCAGCGCGCGGTGCGCGGCCAGCAGCGACACCAGGCCCGGGGCCTCGAACACGATGCGACCCTTCAGGCCGATCACGGTGTCGCCGGTGTAGACACCGCGGCCAACGCCGTACGGGGCGAACAGCTTGTTGAGCTGGGCCAGGATCTGGTCGCCCGGCAACGCCTTGCCGTTCAGTTCGACGGCTTCGCCCTCGACGAACTTCAGGGTCACGTTCAGCGCCTGCTCCGGCCACTCGCTGCGCGGTGCGCACCAGCCACGGGCGCCCTCGCCCGGCGCTTCCCAACGGTCGATCTCGCCGCCGGACATGGTCAGGCCCAGCAGGTTCTCGTTGATGGTGTAGGCCTGCTGCTTGGCGCGCACGCCGAAGCCGCGCTCTTCCAGGTACTTCTGCTCGTAGGCGCGGGTCTGGGTGTGTTCCTTCTGGATCTCGCGGATCGGCGCGATGATCTGGTAGTCGCCCAGCGCCTTCACCGCCAGGTCGAAGCGGACCTGGTCGTTGCCCATGCCGGTGCAGCCGTGGGCGATGATGTTGGTGCCCAGTTCGGCGGCACGCTTCAGCGCGGCATCGACGATCAGGTAGCGGTCCGAGACCAGCAGCGGGTACTGGCCCTGGTAGCCCTCACCGGCCCACACGAACGGCTTGACGAAGCCTTCCCAGATGGCCGGGCCACCATTGACGGTAACGTGGCTGGCCACGCCCAGTTCGGCGGCGCGCTTCTCGATGAAATCACGCTCTTCATCATCCACGCCGCCAGTGTCGGCGAACACGGTGTGCACGTTGTAGCCGCGCTCCTGCAGGTACGGCACGCAGAAGCTGGTATCCAGGCCGCCGGAGAAGGCGAGAACGACGTCTTTGTTGCTCATGGGGATCAGGTCCACTTGGGGGATGGGAATTCGGTAGAGCCGACCGCTGGTCGGCTGAAATGTTGGATGCGCCGCTGCGGGAGCAGCCGACCAACGGTCGGCTCTACCCCTTGCTTGATTCAGCGCCCGGCAACCGCCGCCATGATCGCCTTCTGCACGTGCAGGCGGTTCTCGGCTTCGTTGATGGCGATGCACTGCGGCGAATCCATCACCGCGTCGGTGGCCTTCACGTTGCGGCGCAGCGGCAGGCAGTGGCTGAACACACCGTTGTTGGTCAGCGCCATCTTCCGCTCGTCCACGATGAAGTGCTTGAACTGGTCGCGGATCGGCTTTTCCGGTTCCCAGTTGCCGAAGAACGGCAGCGCGCCCCAGCTCTTGGCGTAGACCACGTCGGCACCGGCGTAGGCGCTGTCGATGTCATGGCTGATCTTCAGCGAGCCGCCGCTCTCGGCCACGTTCTGCTCGGCCCAGCCCATGTAGCGGTCGTCGAGGATGTAGTCGGCGGTCGGACACAGCAGGGTCACGTCCATGCCCATGCGGGTGGCGATGGTCAGCGCCGAGTTGGCGACTGCGGTGTTCAGCGGCTTGGGGTGGTAGGTCCAGGTCAGCACGTACTTCTTGCCGCGCAGGTCCTGGGTGCCGAAGTGCTCCTGCAGGGCCATGATGTGGGCCAGCTCCTGGCACGGGTGGGTGATGGTCTCCATGTTGATGACCGGCACCGGCGAGTACTTGGCGAAGCTGTTGAGGACGATGTCCTGGCGGTCGTAGGCCCAGTCGATGAACTTGGGGAATGCGCGCACAGCGATGATGTCGCAGTAACGGCCCAGCACCTTGGCCACTTCAGCGATGTGCTCTTCGGTATCGCCGTCCATCACCGTGCCGAGGTTGAACTCGATCGGCCACGCATCCTTGCCCGGCTGCAGCACCACCGCGTGGGCACCCAGCTGGAACGCACCCAGTTCAAAGCTGGTGCGGGTGCGCATGGACGGATTGAAGAACACCAGCGCGATCGACTTGCCCTTGAGCTGGTCGCCGAGCTTGTTGCGCTTGAACAGCGCGGCCTGGGTCAGCAGCGCGTCGAGCTCGCTGCGGCTCCAGTCCTGGGTGTTCAGGAAGTGCTTGGGGGACATCATCTTTCCTTGCGTGGCGGCGCCGGGTTCGACGCGGTGGAAGGGAAAACAGGAAGCAAAGGTGGAACGAAAAGGTTGCAGTTGCAGCTTTCATGACGCGGAAACGAAAAAACCCAGCCGGCGGGCTGGGTTTTTTTCGGACGAACAGCAAAAAGCTCCGGTTACCCAGCGAGGATGTGGGGTTCCGGTCGACGCGCACGCGAGGTCATGCCCGACGCCTGTCGGGCTGCGCTGCTGTCGTGCTGGAAGTCGGAGAGCTTCATGGTCATCCATCTTTGCATGCGGCCGGGGCCGACGCAAGGGGCCGGGGTCGCAGAATCAGGGATTGCCGGCGGCGCCCTGCTCGGGGCCGACCCAGGGGGTGATCGACACCCGGATCTTGAGCCGGTTGCCGGGATCTTCCGGCAGCCGCGAGCGGTACTTGGTGCCCTTGTAGACGTAGTCCACGTCGTAGGCGATGGGCCGGCGGAATTCACGTCCCACCGGCACGATGCGACAGTCGCGGGTCAGCATCGGACCATTGTTGGCCGGTGCCGGCGCCGGGGCCGGTGACTCGGCGGCGGTGTCCTCCGAGACCTCTTCATCGCTGCGCTTGAACATCGAGCGTACCGAGTCCCAGAAGCGGCTGATCCGGCCCTTGTCCTCGACCGGCTCCTCACCAGTGACATTGACCGGCGCCAGGGTCCGGGTCGAGACCGGCTCGCAGTGTTCTTCGGTACGGGTCGCGCGCAGGGTCTGGAACACGGGTTCGACGTTCAGTACCTGCGCGTAATCGAACTTCACGTTCTCCACGATCACCACCCGGTTGCGGGGCTCGGCCTCCTGCGCCTGGGCCACGGCGGCCAGCGCCGACAGGCAGGCCAGGGTCAGCAACGCGGTGGATTTCATTGGCGAAGGGAGCAAGGACACGGCAATAGTGTAGGCAGTGGCGAGCGCAAGGGGCTGAACATTACCCGTCCACGCTGCTCCTGCCCACCCCACCCTGGTTGGACCCGGCGTCCACCGGTGGCAGGCGGTGCCCCCAAAGGGGGCCGACACGTTCTAAAATCACAGGCTTGTCCCCCAGCCACAGCCCCATGACCCTGCGCCTGCACAACAACCTGACTCGCCAGCTCGAACCGTTCACCCCGCTCGACCCGGCCTGTCCGACCCTGTATGTGTGCGGCCCGACGGTCTACAACTACGTGCACATCGGCAACGCCCGTGGCCCAGTGGTGTTCGGAGTGCTGGCCGATCTGCTGCGACGCCGTTTCGGTGGCCTGCGCTACGCGCGCAACATCACCGACGTGGACGACAAGATCAACAACGCCGCGCGTGAGCAGGGCGTGCCGATCAGCACCATCACCGACAGGTTCGCCGCCGCCTACCGTGAAGACATGGCCGCGCTGGGCGTGGTGCCGCCGGACATCGAGCCGGAAGTGACCGCGCACATCCCGCAGATCATCACCATGATCGAGCAGCTGATCGCCAATGGTCATGCCTACGCCGCCGAAGGCCACGTGCTGTTCGCGGTGGCCAGCTTCGAAGGCTACGGCAAGCTCTCGCGCCGCGACCCGGAAGAGATGCTGGCCGGCGCCCGCGTCGACGTGGCCCCGTACAAGCGCGACCCAGGCGATTTCGTGCTGTGGAAGCCGTCCAGCGACGACCTCCCTGGCTGGGAGTCTCCCTGGGGCCGTGGCCGCCCGGGCTGGCATATCGAATGCTCGGCGATGGCCGCCGCCCACCTGGGCGAGACCATCGACATCCATGCCGGCGGCGTCGACCTGCAGTTCCCGCACCACGAGAACGAGCTTGCGCAGAGCGAATGCGCCCACGGCGGCAAGATCTTCGCCCGCTTCTGGCTGCACAACGGCATGCTCAACTTCGGCGGCGCCAAGATGAGCAAGTCGCTGGGAAACATCGAACGCGTGCACGACCTGGTCCGCCAGCACCCGCCGGAAGCGCTGCGCCTGGCCCTGCTGTCGGCCCACTACCGGCAGCCGCTGGACTGGTCCGATGGCCTCATCGAGCAATCGGTGCGCACCCTGGACCGCCTGTACGGCACGCTGCGCGAGCTGGCGTCGGTCGAGGCGGTCGTGGCGATCCCGGCCACGGTCGAGGCGACTCTTGAAGACGACCTGAACACCCCGCAGGCACTGGCCGAAGTGGCCCGCATCGCCGCAGATGCACGCCGGGCCACCGACCCGGCCGAACAGGCGCGCCTGAAGGGCGAACTGCTCGGTGCCGGCCTGGCCCTGGGCCTGCTGCAGGCCGATCCAGCGCAGTGGTTCGGCACCGCGGCCAGCGATGATGGCGAAGATGCCCGCATCCAGGGCCTGATCGACGAGCGTGCCGCCGCCAAGCAGGCACGCGACTTCGCCCGTTCCGACGCCATCCGCGACCAGCTGGCCGCCGAAGGCATCGTGCTGGAAGACACCCCGCAGGGCGTGCGCTGGTCACGCAAGCGCGGCTGACCCACCCTGCCCCGTGGCCGGTCCGCCGGCCACGCTCCACTGTAGAGACTGTTGTGACCGACTCTCCGTTCCCGCTTGAACCCACCGCCGCCGAGGCCCAGACCGCCATCGCCGAGGAATTCGGCTTCTTCGGCGACTGGTCCGAGCGCTACCAGTATCTGATCGACCTCGGCCGTAAGCTGCCCGCCTTCCCGGACGAATGGAAGACCGAAGAGCACCGCCTGCTCGGCTGCCAGTCGATGGTCTGGATCGTGCCGGAAGGCAATGCGCAGTCGCTGCGCTTCCACGCCATCAGTGATTCGGCCATCGTTTCCGGCCTGATCTTCCTGGCCCTGCGCGTGTACTCCGGGCGCTCGGCGCAGGAGATCCTGGATACCGAGCCCAGCTACATCCAGGACATCGGCCTGGCCCGCCACCTCTCGCCCACCCGCAGCAACGGCGTGGCGGCGATGCTGGCCTTCATCCGCGAGACCGCGCAGGCCCAGCTGCAGCGCGCCCCGTCGTGAGCGAACCCGCCACGGCCGAAGACACCGCGCTGGGGCTGCTGTCCCGGCCCGGTTTCGCCAAGCTGCTGGCCTACCGCATCTTCGCGATGCTGTCCTACCAGGTGGTCGCGGTCACCGTCGGCTGGCACATCTACGAAGTCACCCGCAATCCGTTCTCGCTGGGCCTGGTTGGCCTGGCCGAGGTGCTGCCGTTCTTCTGCGTCGCACCGTTCGCCGGTTATCTGGTCGACCACCTGCCGCGCCGCCGGCTCGGCATGGTCGCCTGCTCCGGGTTGATCGCCACCGCGCTGGTGTTGACCGGCGTGGCCAAGGGCTGGCTGCCGTTCGAAGGCGTGTGGCCGATCTATGCGGCCATTGCGCTGACCGGCATGGTCCGCGCCTTCCTGTCGCCGATCTACAACGCACTGTTCGCCCGCGTGCTGGCCCGTGACCAGTTCGCGCGTGGCGCTGGCCTCGGCGCCGTGGTGTTCCAGGCCGGCATGGTGGCCGGTCCGGCATTGGGTGGCGTGCTGGTCGGCTTCGGAGGCAAGGGCCTGTCCTACGCGGTGGCCACGGGCTTCGCGCTGGTGGCGATGGCCTGCCTGGCCACGCTGAAGGTGGAAGAACCGGTGCATACCGGTCCAGCCGCCCCGATCTTCAAGAGCATCGCTGAAGGCGCGCGCTTCGTGGTCGGCAACCGGATCATGGTCGGGGCGATGGCGCTGGACATGTTCTCGGTGCTGCTGGGCGGCGTGGTGGCGATGCTGCCGGCGTTCCTGCACGAGATCCTGCACCACGGCCCGGAAGGCCTGGGCATCCTGCGCGCAATGCCGGCGCTGGGCTCGGTCTGCGTTGGCCTGTGGCTGGCGCGCCACCCGCTGCACCGCAATGCCGGCCGCGTGCTGCTGTTCGCTGTGGCCGGCTTCGGCCTGTGCGTGATCAGCTTCGGGCTGTCGCAGCACTTCTGGCTGTCCGCGCTGATCCTGTTGTTCTATGGGGCCTTCGATGGCGTGTCGGTGGTGATCCGCTCGACCATCCTGCAGCTGGCCACGCCGGAAGAGATGCGCGGCCGGGTGTCGTCGATCAACGGCATCTTCATCAGTTCGTCCAACGAACTGGGCGCGTTCTATGCCGGCACGATGGCAAAGCTGCTCGGCCTGGTGCCGGCAGTGGTGCTGGGTGGGTTCGCGGTGCTGAGCGTGGCCGGGATCACGGCGTGGAAGAACCCGACGTTGCGGAAGCTGAATCTTCGCGACCTGCAGTGAGCCTGTAGAGCCGAGCCCATGCTCGGCTGCGTATTTCCGTGCGCCCACGCGCCGGTAGCGCCGGGCCATGCCCGGCGGGCTCTTTCCGTGACCGCGGTGGGGTGTCGCTTTTCTTTTCGCGCGAAAAGAAAAGTAACCAAAAGAAACGCGCCGCCATCCGCGAGCCGGCGCTACGCGCCGGTGCCCTGTGCTCCTCGGTGAATCAGGGGACGGCGCCGAACTCGCTGCGCTCAAACAGCGGCGCCTCTTCGCCCCTGAATCCCCTGTGGTGCTCGGCTCGCTACAAGGCGGACCCAACAGCCGCGAGCGCACGCATGACCGCCCTTGGTAGAGCCAAGCCATGCTTGGCTGCTTTTGCTTTTGCTCTTCTTTGCCCGCGCCTTCGACCCGAGCCGGGCACGGGCTAGGCTTTACAGCAACCGCGCACACAGGCTCCCTCCTATACCCGGAAGGCCCCGTTCTACCCAGCCAACCACACCCAACAAAAAACCCGGCCGAGGCCGGGTTTTTCGCATGACCAGACAACGATCAGGAATCAGTCGCCCTGCTGCTTCTGCAGGTGCTCCCAGCGCTCCTGGGCGTCGATGGTGCGTTCGGCGGTCAGGCGCGCTTCCAGGCGCTCCAGGCCGATTTCTTCGCCGGTGTCGACGCAGTAACCATAGTCGCCCGCTTCCAGGCGCTTCAGGGTGCTGTCGATCTTGCCGATCAGCTTGCGGTAGCGGTCACGGGTACGCAGTTCCAGCGAGTTCTCGGTCTCGCGGGTCGCGCGCTCGGCTTCGTCGCCGATGTCACGCACTTCCTCGCGCAGGTTCTCGATGGTCTGCTTGGACTCTTCCACCAGGTCCGCACGCCAGTTCTGCAGGCGCTGACGGAAATATTCCTGCTGCAGCGGGCTCATGTATTCCTCTTCCGAGGACGGCTTGTAGCCAGCCGGCAGGATCGGGCGGCCGGTGGCCTCGTCGGTCTTGTACTCGACCACCTTGTACTTGCTGCGCGGGGCCGGTGCCGCCGAACGGGCGGCGACGGCCACGGCAACCTTGCCGACAGGGCGCGACACGGTCTTCGGGGCGGAATCGGATTTCACGGCGGTTTTGGCAGGCGATTTCGAAACGGGCACGGGATTCTTGGATTGCGGGGCCTTCGAAGCAGCAGGAGCGGCGGCCGGGGCCGGCTTGGGGGCCGGTTGGGCTGCTGCCACTGCCACGGTCTTGGCCGGGACAGGCTTGGCCGGAGCCGGCTTGGGGGCAGGCTTCGGTGCGGACTTCACTACGGGGGCCGGGGTCGGCTTTGCGGCCGGCGCGGCAACATTCTTGGTGACTTTCTTTACAGCGGCAGGCGTGGCCACCGGTTTAGCCGCAGCAACCTTCTTCGCTGCAGGTTTGGCGACCGGCTTGGCCGCAGCCTTCTTCACCACCGCCTTCGGCGCCGGCTTGGCTGCTGCCTTCTTCGCCACCGGCTTGGCGGCGGCCTTCTTCACCGGCGCGGCCTTGCTGGCGGCCTTCTTCACCACCGGCGCCTTCTTGCTGGCAGCGGCAGGCTTGGCCTTGGCGGGCGCAGCAGCCTTCTTCGCCACCGGCTTGGTTGCCTTGACCGGCGTTTTCTTTGCGGTGGCCTTCCTGGCCGCCGGTTGCGAGGACGCTGCCTTGGTCGCCGGCTTGCTGGCCGGTTTCTTGGCAACGGGCTTTGCCGCCAACTTCTTCACAACAGGCTTGGCGGTTTTCTTGGCGGCCGTTGCGGCCTTCTTTGCAGTTTTTTTAGCAGCCACGAAACGCTCTTCCTTGGATTCCCCGGGGCCCGGGAAAGCGGGCCTTTATAGCCTACCCGACCCGCAGCAGCAACCTCGACCCCCTGCTCCATTCAGTCCTGGAGTCAAGGCGCCCTTGGAGGCAGTCCGACGAACACGGACCGCCTTGCGCGGTACGGAACCTGGCCAGCACCCGAAGGCGCTGGTACCGGTCGCAGGCCATCGGCGACATGCGACCAACGGCCCATCCTGCACAAATGCGGCCTTCATGCCAACTGGCATAAGATGACTGGGTGATCTCGCGCCTGCTCATTGCCCTGCTGCGCTTCTACAAGCGCTTCATCAGCCCCCTGCTGGGGCCACGCTGCCGTTTCGTGCCGAGCTGTTCTGAATACGCGATGGACGCCATCTCGCGGCACGGCCCGCTGCGCGGAAGCTGGCTGGCTGCGCGCCGGCTGGGCCGCTGCCACCCGTTCCATCCCGGCGGCTTCGACCCCGTGCCCGAGTCCCCCAACGCCCCCTCTTGCCGTTGCACAGGAAAACACTGACATGTCCTCCACCCTCATCACCAACGCCCGCATGGTCAACGAAGGCCGCACCTTCGACGGCGACCTGCGCATCGAGAACGGCCGCATCGCGCAGATCGGCAACGGGCTGGCGCCGCGCGACGGCGAGCAGGTGGTGGACGCAGCCGGACGCTGGTTGCTTCCGGGCATGATCGACGACCAGGTGCACTTCCGCGAACCGGGCCTGACCCACAAGGGCGACATCGCCAGCGAATCGGCGGCTGCGGTGGCCGGTGGCCTGACCAGCTTCATGGACATGCCGAACACCAATCCGCCGACGCTGGATTCGACCATCCTGGAAGCCAAATACGAGCTCGCGCGCGGCCGCGCCTGGGCCAACTACGGCTTCTACCACGGCGCCAGCAATGACAACCTGGACGCCATCCGTGCGCTGGACCCGAAGAAGGCCCCGGGCGTGAAGGTGTTCATGGGCGCCTCCACCGGCAACATGCTGGTGGACAATCCGGAAACGCTGGACGCGATCTTCCGCGAATGCCCGACGCCGATCATCACGCACTGCGAAGACACGCCGATGATCGACGCCAACCTGAAGGCCTTCCAGGAGAAATACGGCGATGCGCTGACCCCGGACATGCATCCGGACATCCGCTCGCGCGAGGCCTGCATCAAGTCGACCCGCCTGGCGATGTCGCTGGCGCGCAAGCACGGCACCCGCCTGCATGTGCTGCACATCTCCACCGCCGATGAGCTGGCGCTGTTCGAGAAGGGCCCGCTGATCCGCGCCGACGGCAGCCGCAAGCAGATCACCGCCGAAACCTGCGTGCACTTCCTGCACTTCGCGCGTCCGGACTATGCGACCAAGGGCAACCTGATCAAGTGCAACCCGGCGATCAAGGAAGTGTCCGACCGCGAGGCGATCACCGCCGCGCTGGCCGATGACGTGCTGGACGTCCTGGCCACCGACCACGCGCCGCACACCTGGGAAGAGAAGCAGAAGCCCTACGCACAGGCGCCGTCGGGCCTGCCGCTGGTGCAGTACGCGCTGGTGGCCGCGCTGGAACGCGTGCACGAAGGCAAGCTGACCCGCGAGCAGGTGGTGCAGAAGTTCGCGCATGCGCCGGCACAGCTGTTCGACGTGGAAGAACGTGGCTTCCTGCGCGAGGGTTACTTCGCCGACCTGGTGCTGGTCGAGGACGTGCCGTTCACGGTCAAGCGCGAGGACGTGCTGTCCAAGTGCGGCTGGTCGCCGTTTGAAGGCACCACCTTCCGTTCGCGCGTGGCCTCCACCTGGGTCAATGGCCAACTGGTGTGGGACGGCAGCAAACTGGTGGGCGAGCCGGCCGGCCAGCGCATGACCTACGACCGCTGATGCGCTCCGCACTTCTGATCGGGGCGCTGCTGGTGGCCGCGCCCCTGTTCACCGCACCGCCGGCGCAGGCACAGGACGGCATCGGCAGCCTGATCGACAGCCGGGTGGTGTTCCCGGCCAGCGCATCGCAGGGCGCACTGGTGATCGGCAAGGTACCCGCCGGCAGCCGCGTGCAGTACGCCGGCCGCCAACTGCGGGTGAGCGGCTATGGCAGCGTGGTGTTCGGCATCGGCCGCGAGGAGAAGGGTCCGCTGCGCGTGCAGGTGCAACGCCCTGACGGTGGCAGCGAGACCGCGACCATTGCGGTGACCCCGCGCGACTGGCCCACCGAGCGGGTCAACGGCGTGCCGCCGAAGACGGTCAACCCGCCGCCGGCGATTGCCGAGCGGATCAAGCGCGAACAGGCGCAGGTGACTGCCGCGCGTGCCCGCGATGACGATCGCACCGACTTCACCCAGACCTTCGTCTGGCCGGTGCAGGGCCGCATCAGTGGTCGCTTCGGCAATGCCCGCGTGTACAACGGACAGCCCGGCGCAGGTCATTCCGGCATGGACATCGCGGTACCGACCGGCACGCCGGTGAAGGCGCCGGCGGCCGGCATCGTCACCTTCGCCGGCCCCGACCTGTACCTGACCGGCGGCACGCTGCTGCTCGACCACGGTTTCGGTGTCAGCTCCAACTTCCTGCACCTGTCGCGCATCGACGTAAAAGTTGGCGACCGTGTGGAACAGGGCCAGGTGATCGCTGCGGTCGGCGCCACCGGTCGTGCCACCGGCCCGCACCTGCACTGGGGCATGAACTGGTTCGATACCCGTATCGATCCGCTGCTGGTGCTGGAACGCAAATAACGGTTGTGCCGGCCGCTGGCCGGCAACCCCATGATCTTTGCGGCGAATCTGGATGCCGGCCGGCGGCCGGCGCTACCGTGATGTTTCGACGCATGGAAACAAGGAACGTTGCATGCCCGCTACGGGTGATATCCACGTCGTCCACAACGCACGCCTGGGCGCCTACGTGGCCTACCAGCTCACCCACCAGAATACGGAGGACGGTAGCTTCGCCGTCCTTGCACTGGACTGGGTGGGCAGTGCCCTGCCGGATGCCGTCGCCGTTGCAGCCATGCAACCTGCCCGCTTCAGCCCGTTCCGTGCGGCGCCCGCGATCCTGCACCGCTGGGTAGGCAAGCGCGTCCCGCGCGATTTCCAGCAGGTGGGCTGGCGCGAGCCGCTGATCGCCGATCATCCGAGGGCTTACGGCAGCTGGCCGGATGGCGCCGAATGGGTCGGGCAACGCAAGTGGGATGCGCTGGATACCGATGCCGTGCGCGCCTTCCACGCCGCGATGTCCGCGCCGCAAGACCAGAGCGTGGTACTGGAAAGCGATGACTTTCCGGTGCGGCGCTGCACCCGCCAACTGGACAGCGCGACCCTGAACCGTGCGCCGTCACTGGCTGTATTCGATGCCCTGCCGCTGCTCACGCAGCTGGAGATCAGCACACCGGTGCCGGGCCTGCTGCCGTGGCTGCGTACACGGCCGTTGATCCATACCTTGCAGATCAGTGGCCTGCAGGAGACCGACGTCGATGTGCGAGAAACCAGGCTCCTGCAGATGACGATCGATGTCACCGGCCTGCGCTCGCTCCACCTCAACCCGCAGCTGGATCGCCTGACGCTGATCGGCAGCATCGATCCCGCGCTGATCATCCACGCCGAGGACGAAGGCCGCTGGCTGACCCTCATCAGTACCGATCCGCTGCTGCCAGGCCTGGGCCTGGCGCAGCTCGGTGAACTGCAGCTGCGGGAAGTACGCGAACTCGACGCCGCACGCATTGCCCAGCATTTCCCGCAACTGCAATCGCTCGCGATCAACGGCGCCCCCTGCCTGCTGCATCAGCTGCAGTGCCTCGGCAATCTGCAGCAGCTGCACACCCTCAGCGGCAGCGATCTCTTTCCGCCTGCTGGTTCGGTGTTTCCGGCACCGGAATGCTGGCCGCGCTTGTGCCGGCTGTGGCTGCACAGCTTACCGGCCGATCTTGGCACCGCCATCAGGAAGGCCTACAAGGGCGAGGTGGCAAAAGGCCTGGATCTGGATGTGGGCCAGCTGCGCAAGCCCGAATGGCTGGCCGCAAATCTCGACAACCCCTTCCGCGACTGGGAGGGAAGCACGCACATCAGCACTGCGCAGGCGAAGAAGGCAACCACGCTGTATCGCAAAGCCTGTACGGATGCATTGAAGCTGGCCACCGATGACCGCGCTGCTGCAGAACTGACCGCAGCGCTGGCGCAGATCGGCCGCAACTACACCGAAGGCTTCAACGCACTGGACCGCCGCAGCGGCTTCATCGAAACCGAAGAGCGCGAGCAGATCTACATGGCGTGGATGGGCATCGTCGATGCCGTGGAAGCGGCGCGCGCACCGGGCACTACGCCGCTGCAGCGCGACGTACTGCGCGAAGCAATGAACGAGGTCAGGACGTTCTGAGGCGCCCTGGAAGGGTAGCGCCGGCCGCTGGCCGGCAACCCCATGAATCCTGCATCGCCCTGGCTGTCGGCCAGCGGCCGGCACTACCACGGCAATCGATCAGCCGCGCGCAGCCCACCACACACGCAGCAGGGTGCGTACCGGCGTGGCTTCGATCGGCTTGCCTGCCGCCTGCGCGGCAAGGCGTGCACGCGCCAGGCTGGACCACACGCGGCGCGGGCGCGGGCCGGGCACGCGGCTGCCCCAGCCCTTCAACAGATGCTGCGCCCAGCGCTGTGCGGCCGTGCTGGCATCACCGTCCAGCAGGCTGCGCGGCACACCGGCTACGCCGGCATCCTGCAGGCGCTGGGCCAGGGTCTGCAGCTGCACCGCACGACCGGCGCCAGTGCGCGGCTTGTCCGCGAACAGGGCTGCCTCCACCGCGGCCACGGCTTCAGCGTAATGGGCCAGCGCACGCTCGGCACCGGCTGCATCCAGCGCGACGGTACGCGCTTCAACCAGATCGGGCAGCGCTTCGGCCAGTTGCGCCCACGGCGCACGCACCGGCTCCAGCAGGCGGCCCAGCGGGTGGCGCGAACGATGCGCGGCCCAGCTGCGCAGCTCCTCGCCCCACCACGCCAGCTTGGCGTCGGCCGGCAACGGGTCGCCGCTGGTGTTGAGCATGTCGTCGAATTCCTGCAGCAGCGCGAACCACGCCACCGCAAGCTCGCGTTGCGATTCGGCCACGAACGGGGCGGCCACCGACCATTCCGGCCAACGGCTGCGCCACTTGTCGAGGAAACTGTCCAGCGCGGTACTGCTCACTACGTGATTCCTTACGGCTGGGCCGGGGCTGCCGGCCGGGTCGGCCAGAGGCTGGCCAGTTGCAGAAGTTCGGCGTTCTCGACCAGCACGTCGGCCTGCCAGGCCAGCGGATCGTCGCTGTGCAGGCGATAGCCCCACAACGCCGCCACCGACGGCATGGCCGCGGCACGCGCGGCGATGATGTCGCGCTCGTCGTCACCCACGTATACGCAGTCTTCGGCGGCAATGCCGATGGCCTGCACGGCGTGCAGCAACGGCAGCGGATGCGGCTTGCGTTCGGCCAGGCTGTCACCACCCACCAGTACCGCACAGCGCTGCTGCCAGCCGTGCTGCGGCAGGATCAAGCGCGCCAGGTATTCAGGCTTGTTGGTGACAATGCCCCACACCGTACCGGCATCGTCCAACGCGGCGAGCATGCCGGCCACGCCATCAAACAGCACTGCGTGCTGGCCGATCAATGCTTCGTAGCGCTGCAGGAATTCCGGGATCAGCGCGTCACGTGCGGCAACGTCCAGTTCCGGGAACGCAGCCGAGACCATCGCCCGCGAGCCCTTCGACACCACCGGGCGCAGCGCGGCCGGATCGATGGGTGCGCGTCCACGCTCGGCCAGCATCGCGTCGCAGGTGGCGACGAAGTCCGGCGCGCTGTCCAGCAGGGTGCCGTCCAGATCGAACAGCACCGCGCGCGGGAAGCGGGCCGCGGTCATGCCGGCTTGACCGCGTAGGCCAAGTAGTTGATGTCGGTACGGCTGCTCAGGCGGGCCTGGTTGCGCCACGGCTCGTAGGCCATGCCGCTGACATCCACCAGCTGCATGTCGGCCTCGCGCAGCCAGCGCGCCAGCTCGGCAGGCTTGATGAATTCCTGGTAGTGGTGCGTGCCCTTGGGCAGCAGCCGCGCCACGTACTCGGCGCCGACGATCGCCACCGCGAAGGCGGCGGCGGTGCGGTTGATGGTCGACAGGAACAGGTGGCCGCCCGGCTTCAGCAGGCGCGTGCAGGCCTCGATGATCGCGCCCGGGTCGGGCACGTGCTCGAGCATTTCCATGCAGGTGACCACATCGAAGCTGCCCGGCTGCTCGGCGGCCAGATCTTCGGCAGCCTGCACCCGGTAATCGACCTTGGCGCCGCTTTCCAGCGCATGCAGGCGCGCGACCTTGACCAGTTCCGGGGCCAGGTCGATGGCGGTGACGTCAGCACCGGCCTGGGCCAGCGCTTCACTCAACAGGCCGCCACCACAACCGATGTCGAGCACGCGCGCACCGCGCAGCGGCACGCGATCGGCCACGTACTGCAGGCGCACCGGGTTCAGCGCATGCAGCGGCTTCTGCGGGCCGTCAGCGTCCCACCAGCGGTTGGCCAGCGCGGCGAACTTGTCCAGCTCGGCCTGATCGAAATTGGAGGAAGCGTGGGGGGCAGTCATGAGGGGTCCTTGCGGCGCCGGGGTTCAGGCGCGGATATGACGGATGCGCTCGCGCCACTGGCGCGCGTTGGCGATGATGCCCGGCAGGTCCATGCCGACCAGCTCGCGCTGCACCAGCTTCGGCTTGCCGGCAATCCAGACGTCGCTGACCTGCTGGCGGCCGGTGGCGTACACCAGTTGCGACAGGACGTTGTGCAGCGGCTGGGTTTCCAGCGCGGACAGGTCGACGCAGACCAGATCGGCCTGCTTGCCGACTTCGATGGAACCGATGCGGTCGCCGAAGCCCAGTGCGCGGGCGCCACCCAGGGTGGAGGCGCGCAGCGTGGTCGCTGCATCGAGCGCGGTCGCATCGTCGGCCACGGCCTTGGCCAGGATCGCCGCGGTGCGGTTCTCGCTGAACATGTCCAGGTCGTTGTTGCTGGCGCAGCCATCGGTGCCGATCGCCAGGTTCACGCCGGCGCGCTGCAGGGCGCAGGCCGGGCAGAAACCGGAGGCCAGCTTCAGGTTCGATTCCGGGCAGTGCACCACGCTGACGCCACGTTCGGCGCACAGGTGGATTTCCGCATCGGTCAGCTGGGTCATGTGCACCGCGATCAGGCGGTCGTTGACCAGGCCGAGCCGATCCAGCCGCGCCAGCGGGCGCTGGCCGTGCAGCTTGATCGAATCGTTGATCTCCTGCGCGGTCTCGTGGGTGTGCAGGTGCACCTGCATGTCGAGCTGGTCGGACAGCATCCGCACCCGCTCGAAGTTGGCATCGTTGACCGTATACGGCGCATGCGGCGCGAACGCGGTGCCGATCAGCGGATCGGTGCGCCACTGGTCATGCAGTTCACCGGCCTTGGCGAAGTACTCGTCGTCGGTCTTGGCCCAGGCGGTGGGGAAATCGATGATGACCGCGCCGACCAGCGCGCGGAAACCATGCTTCTTGTAGACGGCGGCCTGCACATCGCCGAAGAAGTAGTTCTCGTTGGCGCAGGTGGTGCCGCCGCGCAGCATCTCGGCGATGGCCAGGGTGGTGCCGTCGGCGACGAATTCGGGGCCGATCACCGCCGCTTCCACCGGCCAGATGTGCTGCTGCAGCCAGGTCATCAGCGGCAGGTCGTCGGCGACGCCGCGCAGCAGGGTCATCGGGTTGTGCGTGTGCGCATTGACCAGGCCCGGCATCAGCGCCGCCTCGGGGCGGCTGACCACCTGGGTGGCGCGGAACCGTGCGCGGGCCTCGGCACGCGGCAGGATGGCCACGATCTCGCTGCCACGCACGGCAACGGCATGGTCTTCCAGCACCACCGCATGCGGCTCGATCGGAACGACGTAACCGGCTTCGATGAGCAGGTCGCAGGCTTCGGGGAGGTGCGGGCTATCGCTCATGCGGGCTCACTGGCTGTGGGGCGAGATACTTCTGGGGGACACGCCCCTGAGTCAGGGGCTGCCGCGAAGCGGCGGGGTCTGGAGACTCGTGAAGCGGGGCCCATGATCTGCCGAAGCAGATCATGGGAGCGCCAGCGCGGATGCGATGGCGCGTACCCGGCCAGCGGCCGGCACTACCATGATCCGGCTGCGCCGGATTACTTGACGCGTGCGGAGTATTCGCCCGAACGGGTGTCGACGCGGATCACTTCTTCCTGGTTCACGAACAGCGGCACGCGGACCACGGCGCCGGTTTCCAGGGTGGCCGGCTTGCCGCCGCCGCCCGAGGTGTCGCCACGGACGCCCGGATCGGTTTCGGTGATCTTCAGTTCAACGAAGTTCGGCGGCTGCACGAAGATCGGCTCACCGTTCCACAGGGTGACCACGCAGGACTCTTCGCCCTTCAGCCACTTCTCGGCGCCGCCCATGCCGGCCTTGGTGGCCTGGACCTGCTCGAAGGATTCCGGGTCCATGAAGTGCCAGTACTCGCCGTCGCTGTACATGAAGTTCATGTCGGTATCGACGACGTCGGCTGCATCCAGCGAGTCGGTCGACTTCATGGTGACTTCCTGGGTACGGCCGTCCTTGATCAGGCGGTACTTCACGCGGGTGAAGGCCTGGCCCTTGCCCGGCTTGACGTATTCGGTGTCGATGATGACGGCCGGTTGGTTGTTGACCAGGATCTTCATCCCGTTCTTGACGTCGTTCATGCCGTAGCTGGCCATGCGTAAACTCCTGAGTGGCAAAAACGCCGCGGGTGCGGCGAGCCGTTAGAATGGAAAGCCCACCGGATGCCGGTGGGCGACTGTTTTTCTGCCCCCATGATAACCGCAGGCCCCCTCTCCATGCAGCTTTCCGCCTTCCCACGGCCCCAGTCGCCAGGTGCGCCCGCGCGCTGGCAGCAGCTCTGGCGCCAGGCGCTGCGCGACCCGCACGCCCTGCTGGCCCGGCTGCAGCTGGACCCGGCCGCGCTGGGTGTCTCGGAAGCGGCCATGGCCCAGTTCGCGCTGCGCGTGCCGGAGGGCTTCGTGGCCCGCATGCGCCCCGGCGATGCGGCCGACCCGCTGCTGCGTCAGGTGCTGCCGGTCGACGAGGAAATGCACCCGGCGCCCGGGTTCAGCTTCGATGCGGTGGGCGATGGCGCCGCCAAGAAGGCCACCGGCGTCATCCAGAAGTACCGTGGCCGCGCCCTGCTGGTCGCCACCGGCAGCTGCGCGATCAACTGCCGCTACTGTTTCCGCCGCCACTTCGACTATGGCGCGGAGAACGCCGCCAAGGGGGGATGGCAGGAGGCCGTAGCCGCCATCGCCGCCGACCCGGACATCGACGAGGTGATCCTGTCCGGCGGTGACCCGCTGTCGCTGGCCACGCACAAGCTGGTGGAACTGACCGACGCCCTGCGCCAGATACCGCACATCCGCCGCCTGCGCATCCATACCCGGTTGCCGATCGTGCTGCCGGAGCGCGTGGACGATGAACTGGTCTCCTGGCTGGGCAGCCTGCCCTGGCCGCTGGCGATCGTGGTCCATGCCAATCACGCCAATGAATTCGACGCCAGCGTGGACGCAGCGATGGCCCGCCTGCGCGGCACCGGCGCCCAGCTGCTGAACCAGGCGGTGTTGCTGCGCGGGGTCAACGACAGCGTGCAGGCCCTGCAGGACCTGAGCGAGCGCAGCTTTGCTGCTGGCGTGCTGCCCTATTACCTGCACCAGCTGGACCGGGTCGAGGGCGTGGCCCACTTCGAAGTGGACGACACCCAGGCCAAGGCGCTGATTGCCGGCCTGACCGCACGCCTGTCCGGCTACCTGATCCCCAAGCTGGTGCGCGAACTGCCCGGCGACCCGAGCAAGCGCCCGCTGTAACAAAAAAGGGGACGGAGGGAATTAAGTCGCTTATGCATTTGCGACTTAATTCCCTCCGTCCCCTTTTTGGGGGTCAGACGCCCGATTCGATCATCCGCACCACTTCGGTGGCGGTCACCGGGTGGCTCAGCCAGTAGCCCTGGCCAAGGTCGCAGCCGCGCTGCGCCAGCAGCTCGAACTGTGCCTGCTGCTCGATGCCCTCGGCCACCACGGTGATGCCCAGCGCGTGGGCCATGGCGATGATCGCCGTGGTCAGCGCAAGGTCGTCGGGATCGCGCTGCATGTCGGCAACGAAGCTCTTGTCGATCTTCACGCCGTCCACGGGCACCTGGCGCAGATGACTGAGCCCGGAGAAGCCCGTACCGAAATCGTCCAGCCACACCTTCACGCCAGTGCGGTGCAGCTTGTCCAGCAGCTGCGCGGCAACCATCTCGTCGCCGATCACGGCGGTTTCGGTCAGCTCCAGGTGCAGGCGCGACGCCGGCAGCCCGGACTCATGCAGGCACTGCGCGACCAGTGCCGGCAGTTCGCCGCCACGCAGCTGCCGCGGTGACACGTTGACCGACACGAACAGATCATCGCCCGCTGCCCCGCGCGGCCACTGCGAGGCCTCCATGCAGGCCGCACGCAGCACCTTCGGGCCGATGATCTCGATCAGGCCACTCTGCTCGGCCACCTCGATGAACACCGAGGGCGGGATCGTGCCCAGGGTCGGATGCTGCCAGCGCAGCAGTACTTCAACGCCGACCATGCGGCGGTCGCGCATGCGGAAGATCGGCTGGTAGGCCAGGCGCAGCTCACCGCGCTCCCAGGCGCCGCGCAGCTCCTGTTCCATATGCACGCGACGCTCGACCGCATGGTCCATCGCCCGGCTGTAATAGCGATAGCAGTTCTTGCCGGCCATCTTCGCCTGGTACATGGCGATGTCGCCGTTCTTCAGCAGCGTGGTCGCATCGGCAGCATCGTCGGGGAACAGGGTCACGCCGATCGAGGTGCCCAGGAACAGTTCCCTGCCCTGCACCACCAGCGGCTTGCCCAGCTCGCGCACCAGCACTTCGGCCAGCAGCCGCGCATTGGCCGCCACGTCGCCATCTCCGACCAGGATCACGAACTCGTCGCCGCCGAAGCGGGCCAGCAGGGCTTCATCGCCCCCGGCCTCGGTGACCGCGCGGCCGATACGCTGGGCGAACTGCAGCAATGCCTCATCGCCGGCCTCGTGGCCAAGGGTGTCATTGACCCGCTTGAAATCGTCGATATCGGCGAACAGAAGGCCCAGCCGGTGATTGGCGGCACGGGCCGCCATCAACCGATGATCAAGCGCCTCGCGGAATGCCAGCCGGTTGGTCAGCCCGGTCAGCGCGTCGGTATAGGCCATGCGCCGCACTTCGCGGTCATGGCGTGCGATCGCATCGCGCATCCGGGCGAAACCGCGGACCAGTTCGCCGACCTCGTCGTCGCGGGTGTTCTCGGCCAAGGGTGTCTGGTAGTCACCGGCCTCGATGCGGCGGGCGGCGACGGCAAGATCACGGATCGGCGCGACCAGGGTGCGCTGCACGTACAGGATCACCACCACGCCGATCACCACCAGCAGGCCCAGCATCAGCAGCAGCCAGCCCAGGTGACGGCTGCCGACCTGCTGCAGGCGCTCGCCCAGGGTGGCGTTGGCCGCCTGCTCGCGCTGCTGCACCTCATCCAGCGCCATGCCGACCCGGACGCCGCCAATGCGCTGGTTGCCGATCATGATCGGCATGGTGTTGTCGAGCACCTTCGGTGACTCCTGCACGACCAGCATCTGCGCGGCCGCGGCCTTGGGTGCCAGTGGATCGGCCATCGGCTGACCGAATCCAGACACCTCGACCGAGCCATCGTGTACCAGCCGGCCGCGTTCATCGAACACCAGTACATAGCGCACCACGGGCTGGCGCGCGGTACTGCGCACCAGTACGCCCACCTGGTCCAGGTCACGGTAGTACAACGGGTTGGCCAGCGCGTCGGACAGCTCACGCGCCATCGCCTCGCCGCGGCTGCGCACGCTGCGGTCGAACAATTCATGGATGACGCCGCCGCTGAGGTTGCGCACCTCGCCCTGCATCGCGGCCTGCCGCCCCAACAACACCGCAAGGATCGCGATCACCACGACCATCGCCCCGCCCATCGCAAGCAGGAACCGGGCCTGCATCCCCGAGCCAAGCCACTTCATTCCACTTCCATCCGCACGCGCGTCAATCCTTGTTTCAATTCATCCAACCGCTGCTGCGCATGCGCATCGACGCGGTGGAACCCGGAAGTGCCAAAAAACCGATGCAGCGCCCCCTGTGCCTGCGGGTCGCTGGCTGCCTGCAGCAGTACTTCCTGCAGGCGATCGCGCACGCTTGGATCAAGGTCGGCGCGGACCATCTCCACCGCACGCGGGTAGGGCTCGGTGCGCAGCAGCTCGCGGAAGTCGCGCCGGAACGCTGCCGGCATCCGCCGCTCGTCGTTCCAGTCCACGCTGCTCACCGCCCCCACGTCAACCACCCCCTTGTGCACGAACGTCGCGATGTTCAGCTCGCTGCGTGCAAACACGTAACCCACACTGTCCCGGCCCGGCATGTCCCATGCACCGGCCAGGATCTGGGGCGACAGGCCCTCCTGCAGCAACGTCATCACCGGCACCAGATAGGCACTGGTGGACGCCGTGTTCTGCAGGGCCAGGCGATGGCCCCGCAGATCCTGCACGCGCTGGATCGGGCTGTCGCGGCGCACGAAGAACACCGTCTGGTAATCACGCACGCCGTTGCGCTCGGTCAGCAGCAGTGGACGGGCGCCACTGCGCTGGCCCAGCGCCACTGCCGTACCGGAGGTTTCCGTGACCCAGTCGACCCTGCCCCGCCGCAGATAGCTGGCCATCTGCTGCGGGTCGCGTGCCATCAGGATCCTCCCCTCCTTGATGCCAACGTCGTGCATGCGCGCCACCACGTAGTCCAGCAATGGTTGCAGCTGCTCGTAATGGGCCTTGGGATCATCGCTGATCCGGCCCAGCACCAGCACCGGGTCCGGTGCTGCACGCACCGTCCCGGCCAGCAGGACCATGGCCAGGCTCAGCAGTCCCCCCTGCATTGCCTTTCGCAGACCCGACACAGGCTTCATCCCCCCTGGGTATCCGGACAGACTACCCGAAAAAATGAGAACGTCGTCAGCTGTCCTTGCCGCCTGCCTGGGCCAGTCGCGCCATGCGCTGGGTGTCGGCGAGGATGCCGCGCAGCAGGCGCACTTCCTGCTCGCTCGGCTCACTGCGCAGGAACAGGCGGCGCAGCTTGCGCATCGCCGATTCCGGGGCGCGGCCCTTGTGGAAATCGATCTCGTCCAGCGTGTCGGCAAGCTGGGCGAAGAAGCTCTCCATCTGCTCGTGGCTGGCCGCCTGTTCGCGGAAGCCGGGCTCGGCATCGGTGGCCGGCTGCGCGCCCAGCAGCTGCATGCGCGTTTCATAGGCCAGCACCTGCACGGCGGCAGCCAGGTTGAGCGAGCTGAACTCCGGGTCGGACGGGATGTGCACCGCTGCATGGCAGAGCTGCAGTTCCTCGTTGGTCAGGCCGGTGCGCTCACGGCCGAACACCAGCGCAACCTCGGCGCCTTCACCGGCTTTGGCCACCGCGCGGGCAGCGGCGTCGGCGGGCAGGTACTCCTCCAGCTGGACGCGGCGGGCACGTGCAGTGCAGCCCAGCACCAGGCGGCAATCGGCCACCGCCTCGGCCAGGGTGGCCACCACCGGGGCATCCCCCAGCACGTCTTCGGCACCGGCCGAGCGGCGGAAGGCCTCCTCGTCCAGTGGCTTTTCGGGGGCAACCAGCACCAGGCGGGCCAGGCCCATGGTCTTCAGGGCGCGGGCGGCGGCGCCCATGTTGCCGGGGTGCTGGGTACCGACCAGGACGAATCGGAGGCGGGTGGCGGCAGGAAACTGGGACATGAACAGGGAAAAGGTCGAGCTGGACGATGACCAATGGTAAACTGTGCGGCCGGCCACTGCGCCGGACCCGCTCTTTTCCCCCGCCAGTCCATCTCTTCTGCCTTTCCGGGAGCCCACGCCATGCAGAAACCCGCCGTAACCGTCATGGTCAAGGCCGCCCGCCTCGCCGGCAACGTCCTGTTGCGCAACATCAACAAGCTCGAGGCACTGAACGTGGTGCAGAAGGGCCGGATGGACTACGCCAGCGAAGTGGATGCGGACGCGGAAAAGGTCATCGTCAAGGAACTCAAGCGCGCCTACCCCGAATACGGTGTATTCGGCGAGGAAGGCGGCGTGCAGGGCGAGCGTCGCCACATGTGGGTCATCGACCCGCTGGACGGCACCAGCAACTACCTGCGCGGCGTGCCGCACTACTGCGTGTCGATCGCCCTGGTCGAGAACGGCGAGCCGACCGATGCGGTCATCTTCGACCCGCTGCGCAATGAACTGTTCACCGCCAGCCGTGGCGCCGGCGCCGTGCTGAACGACCGCCGCATCCGCGTGGCCGAACGCAAGGATCTGGAAGGCACCATGATCCACACCGGCTTCGCGCCGCGTGAGCGCAACCGCGCCAGCGCCCAGCTGAAGGCGGTCGACGCCCTGCTGGTACACGGCGAAGACATCCGCCGCACCGGCTCGGCTGCACTGGACCTGGCCTACGTGGCCTGTGGCCGCGCTGATGCCTACTTCGAAGCCGGCGTGAAGGCGTGGGACATCGCTGCCGGCCTGCTGCTGGTCCGCGAGGCCGGTGGCAAGGTCTGCGACTTCAAGGGCGCCACCCTGGGCCGCATGGACAACCGCGGCCCGGAGACTCACCAGATCGTCGCCGGCAACCTGAAGGTGGCCGAGTCGCTGCAGAAGGTGCTGGTGAACACCGGCTACGCCGCCGAGTTCGACGCCAAGTTCTAAGCGTCCCGGCAACGCGGCTCACTGAAACGGCACCTGCGAGGGTGCCGTTTTCGTATCCGCGGTGATCGTGCTTGTCACTTTCTTTGCTCGTGCACCGCGCTGCAGGAGCAGCGTGGAACGGCGTAGCCGGCCCGTAGGGTGGCGCACACGGATGTGCGCCATCAAGAAAGTAACCAAAGAAACGCTCCGCCGGCCGCGAGCCGACGTGCTTCGCACGCCGGTGCCCTGCGCTCCTCGGTCCGTCGAGGGACGGTGCGGGAACTCGCTGCGCTCAAACACCCGCACCTCTTCGCCCTCGCCGGACCTGCGGTGCTCGGCTCGCTTGAAGGCGGACTGGAAGGTCAAGATCAAGGGCAAGGGCAAGGGCAAGGGCAAGGGCAACAGCATCCATGCATGGCGTGCATCTACCGGGTGCAGCTGTGGCATTTGACCTTGAGTCCGCCTTGAGCGAGCCGAGCATCGCAGGGGAATCAGGGCGAAGAGGCGCCGATGTTTGAGCGAAGCGAGTTCGGCGCCGCCCCCTGATTCGCCGAGAAGCGCAGGGAACCGATGCGCAGCATCGGATCGCGCCCCGGCGGCGTGTTTCTTTGGTTACTTTCTTTGCACGAGCAAAGAAAGTGACACCCCTCCGCGGTCGCGGAAATGACTCTCGCCGGGCCCTGCCCGGCACCACCGATGCGTGCGCGCACAAACAAAAACGCCCGGCGCGAGGCCAGGCGTTCCTGCGCTACCGTGGGAGTACGGAGGCTTACGCCACCGTCGACGCCCGCAGCGCGGCGATGCGCTCTTCCAGCGGCGGGTGGCTCATGAACAGCTTCTTCGCGGTCGAACCGGCAATACCGAACGCCGCGATCTGGGTCGGCAGCGTGCTCTGGCCGTGGTTGAGCTGCAGGCGCTCCAGCGCGGCGATCATCTTCTGGCGGCCGGCCAGCGAGGCACCGCCTGCGTCGGCGCGGAACTCGCGATGGCGCGAGAACCACATCGAGATCATGGTGGCGAACAGGCCGAACACCATCTCCAGCACGAACACGATGATGTAGTAGGCGAAGCCGCGGCCGCCGCCTTCGCGGTTGCCCGACAGTGCGCTGTCGATGATGCCGCCGACAACGCGCGCCAGCACGATGACGAACGTGTTCAGCACCCCCTGCAGCAGGGCCATGGTGATCATGTCACCGTTGGCGACGTGGGCGATCTCGTGGCCCAGCACCGCTTCGGCCTCGTCTTCGCTCATGTTGTGCAGCAGGCCGGTGGACACCGCGACCAGCGCATTGTTGCGGTTGGCACCGGTGGCGAAGGCATTGATCTCCGGACCTTCATACACGGCCACTTCGGGCATGCCGATGCCGGCCGCCTTGGCCTGGCGCTCGACGGTAGCCAGCAGCCAGCGCTCGGTCTGGTTGCGCGGCTCGGTGATCACCACCGCACCGGTGGAGCGCTTGGCCATCCACTTGGACAGCAGCAGCGAGATGAAGGAACCACCGAAGCCGAAGATGCCGGCCATGACCAGCAGGCCGCTCATCGAGCGCGAGTCCACGCCCAGGAGGGACATCACGATGCTGGCCAGGATCAGCACCGCAAGGTTGGTCGCTAGAAAGAGGGCAATACGGGTGAACATGGGAAATTCCGGCTCGGAAGGGGTCGATATCGATCAATTTGCGGTGCGGTCAGCTTGAATTCAAGCGCCAACCTGACCGACGATTCAGCCAGCATGACCTCCCCCATTCCCTGCGGCCGTTTCGCCCCTTCGCCGACCGGCCTGCTCCACCCCGGATCCCTGCTCGCCGCCTTCGGCAGCTGGCTGCTCGCCCGCCATCACGGCGGCCTGTGGCGGCTGCGCGTCGAAGACGTCGACCCGCCGCGCACCGTGCCCGGTGCGGCGGAATCACAGCTGCAGGCGCTGGCCGCGTTCGGCCTGGGGCACGATGGCCCGATACTCTGGCAGAGCACGCGCGGCGAGGCTTACCAGGCCGCGCTGGATGAACTGCTCGCCAGCGACCAGGCCTTTGTCTGCCACTGCAGCCGCAGCGACCTTGCCGCCAGCGGCGGCATCCATCACCGCTGCGTCGCCCGGCAACCACGACCGGACCCGGCCGTCCGCTTCCGCGTGCCGCCCGGCAGCCTTGTGCACTTCGACGATGGCCTGCGCGGCCCGCAGCAGCAGGACGTGCATGCCGAGGTCGGCGACTTCGTGCTGCGCCGCGCCGATGGCTGCTGGGCCTACCAGCTGGCGGTGGTGGTCGATGACGCCGCGCAGGGGGTGACCGAAGTGGTGCGCGGTGCCGACCTGCTCGACTCCACCGCACGGCAGATCCTGCTGCAGCAGGCGCTGGGTCTGGCGGTGCCGCGCTACTGGCACCTGCCGCTGCTGCTGGATACGCCGGGCCACAAGCTGTCCAAGTCACTGGCGGCGCTGCCGGTGGACAGCGCACGCCCGCTGCCGGTGCTGCGCCAGCTCTGGCAGCTGCTCGGCCAAGCCCCTGAGGCGCTGGCGCAAGCACACGATCTGGACGCGCTGCTGGCTACCGCTCGGCGGGCCTTCGACCCGGCGCGGTTGCCGCGTAGCGACATCCTGTTGCCGGCCGGCGCACTTTCCGCGCCGATGTTGCAGAATCACCCTTCCCCCACCTGATACCCGGACAGCACTCCATGACATCTCGCGTCGCACTGGTCACCGGCGGAACCGGCGGCATCGGTACCGCCATCTGCCAACGCCTGGCCGACCAGGGCCACCGGGTCGCCACCAACTACCGCGACGAGGCCAAGGCCCGCGCCTGGCAGCAGGCGATGACCGAACGCGGCTACAGCGTGTCGATCTTCCCGGGCGATGTCTCCGATCCGGACAGCGCCGAAGCGCTGGTGCGCGCCGTCGAGACCGAACTGGGTCCGGTCGAGATCCTGGTCAACAACGCCGGCATCACCCGCGATACCACCTTCCACCGCATGCGCGCGGACCAGTGGCACGATGTGATCAACACCAATCTCAATTCGGTGTTCAACGTCACCCGTCCGGTCATCGAGGGCATGCGCCGCCGCGGCTGGGGCCGGGTCATCCAGATCAGCTCGATCAACGGCCTGAAGGGCCAGTACGGTCAGGCCAACTACGCGGCGGCCAAGGCCGGCATGCACGGCTTCACCATCTCGCTGGCCCGCGAGAACGCCGGTTTCGGCATCACCGTTAATACCATTTCGCCCGGCTACGTCGCTACCGACATGGTGATGGCGGTGCCGGAGGAGGTGCGTGCCAAGATCATCGCCGACATCCCCACCGGACGCCTGGGCAAGCCGGAGGAAATCGCCTACGGCGTCTCGTTCCTGGTCGCCGATGAAGCCTCGTGGATCACCGGTAGCAACCTGGACATCAACGGCGGCCACCATATGGGTTGGTAAGCCGCGCAGCGGGCCATCGCGGCGAACGCCGCCGGCCCCTGCCAAGAGTCATGCTGCGCAGCACGCAAACCCTTGTTGCGCAACATGATCGCCGCCGAAAGCCAAGCCTGGCGGGGGCTGAGGCGGTTGCAACGGCTGCTGCACTGCGCCATGCTGCGCGTCTACTGTGACGAGTACCGCTTCATGGCTGCGACCCGCATCATCAAGAAGTATCCGAACCGCCGTCTCTACGACACCGAGATCTCCAGCTACATCACCATCGAGGACGTGCGCCAGCTGATCCTGGACGGTGAAGACTTCGAAGTCCGCGACGCCAAGAGCGGCGACGACCTCACGCGATCGGTCCTGCTGCAGATCATCGCCGACCAGGAACAGGACGGCGAACCGATGCTGTCCACCCAGCTGCTGAGCCAGCTGATCCGCTTCTACGGCGATTCCCTGCAGGGCTTCATGGGTAACTACCTGGAGCGCAGCATGCAGGTCTTCCTCGACCAGCAGCAGCAGTTCCGCCAGCAGATGGGCAACCTGCTGGGGCAGACCCCGTGGGCGATGATGAACCAGCTGACCGAGCGCAACCTGGAGTTGTGGCAGGAATTCCAGCGCAACATGGGCACCGGCTTCGGTGGCCCGCGTCCGGGCGGCACCGGAACGGGAACCGGCGCAGGTACCGGCAACAAGCCGAACGAACCGGGCACCGGCACCGGCGGCAAGACCCGCCGCTGAGCTGCTGCAACGGCTGATACAAAAACGGCGCGCCCCTGGCGCGCCGTTTTGTTTGGCATCGCGCCAACGATACGTCAGCGTTTCGCCTTGCACCCCGTGCATACGCGCTCGACCTTGTACCCCTTCGCCTTCAGCTTCTCGACCACGCCGTCGTTGCCCAGCAGGTGCAGCGTGCCCACCACCACCAGCGTACCGCCCTGCCCTGCCTGCAGGTACGGCAGCAGCTTCGGCACCCAGGCGTCATTGCGGCCGGTATTGATGCGCTGATACAGCTGCGGATACTGCTGGCGCATTTCCGCCGCCATCCGGGTCCACAGCACGCGCTCGTCACCGCGGCGCCAGGCGTCGTGCAGCTGGCGTGCCTGCTCGTCGGCCTTGCCGGCCTGGTCCAGCGCTTCGGCCAGCATCTGACGCTGTTCCTGCAGCGTCATTCCGTCGAGCATGCCGATCTGGGTGTCGATGTCTTCCAGTCCCGCAGTCTTGCGCCCGGTCTTCTGCGCACGCTCCATGAAGTGACGGTCCAGGCCCAGTGCCGGGTCCAGGCCCAGCTTCTGCATCTGCCCGACCGAAATGCTCAGGCCGACAAACCACGGCTTCATCCCCTGCATCTGCGCCAGCGGCAGCTTGTTTTCGGTGGCGAACACCTGCAGCTTCTGCCAGGTCGCAGCATCCAGATCGCGCTTGAGCTCGCTGCCATCGGTGCGCACCGCCGCCTGCACCATGCGGCTGGCCAGCTGTGGCGACTGCATGTCTTCCGGCGACAGTTCGAACACGACCCGCTGCGAGGCTTCGAACGCCTGTTCGACATCGGACGACAACGGGTAATCCTGCGGCTTCAGCAGGTGGAAGGAACCGAGCAGGTAGAGGCGCGAGTCACCCGGGCCGGTCACTTTCCACAGCAACGGCACCGGCGGCTTGGCCGCCGCTGCGCCAGCGGTATCGGCTTGCACGGTACGCGCCGCAACCAGCGGTGCCAGCGCACAGGCCGCCAACAGAACGGTGGCACGCAACAGGGATCTGATCGGCATATCAGCCTTCTCCTTCAGGCAGGTGGTAGGCCTTCTCGCCCGCTTCCACGCGCAGGTCCAACCGGTTTTCCGGTGGCGCCAACGGGCAGGTCGCGTAAGCGGTGAACGCACACGGTGGGTTGTAGGCATGGTTGAAATCGATGCGCACGGTGCCATCGGCAGCGGGGGCATCGGTATCCAGATAGCGACCGGCCGGATAGCTGCCACGGCCACTGGTGCGGTCGGCAAATATCAGGAACAGCGGCTGCCCCGGCGCACCGATCGCCTCCAGCCGCCAGCTGCGGCCATCGCGCTGGAACTCGACCGCGCCGGCATTGGGCATTTCGGTGGTCAGGCCGGTGATGTCGACGATGGGCAGGGTCTTGCCCGGCGGGTGCGCGATGAAGCGCGCCTGCACCTGCCAGTCTGGGCCGCCCGGCCAGTACTCCAGCCCACCGAAATCGCGACGTGCCGGCGCATCGGCGTGCTTGACCCGCAGCGCATCGCGCGGACCGCGGCGGATGATGCTGAGCTGGCCTTTGCCGCCATCGAAAGCCAGCAGCGTCGGCTGCGCATCCTTGTCGGTGTCGATGCGGATGCGGCCGCGCACCGGCTGGCCATCATGGCTGACATCCACACCGGCTTCGGGCGTGAACCACCATTGGCTGCCTTCACGGCGCAGCAGGCCCAGCTTGTCCGGCCCAACCGCCAGGCGGATGCCATTGGTCGCGCCGCTGCCGACGAAGTGGGATTTGTTCTGCAGCCAGTGCAGGCCGACCAGCGCGGTCCAGCCATCGGGCCGGGTCAGGTCCTGATAGCGTGCCACCCGCCACTGCTGCTGCTCGGCGGCATAGGACGGATCCTCCGCGGCCGAGGCTGGTGCCGGCGGCGTTGCCGGGCTGCAGGCGGCCAACACCAAAGCGGCCAGCAGGCCGCCCATTCCCCGATAACGCATCGATGCTCCCCTCAACGTCCGCGCAGGAACCAGCGGTCGATCTCCGCCAGCGAAAAACGGGCCCAGGTCGGTCGGCCGTGGTTGCACTGGCCGGACCGCTCGGTGATTTCCATGTCGCGCAGCAGCGCGTTCATTTCCGGCACGGTCAGGCGCCGGTTGGCGCGCACCGCGCCATGGCAGGCCATGGTCGACAGCAGTTCGTCGCGTGCACTGGCCACGCGCCGGCTCTGGCCGTGTTCGCGCAGGTCGGTCAGCACGTCGCGCAGCAGGCCTTCCGGTTCGGCATGCGCCAGCAGCGCCGGAATGCTGCGCACGTGCAGCGCACCGGGACCGGCACGGGTCACTTCGAAGCCGAGTGCGGCCAGGGTTTCACTTTCATTCTCGGCGGTGTCGGCTTCGCGCTCGCCCACTGCGAGCGTGATCGGCACCAGCAACGGCTGCGACTGCAGGCCGATGCCATCGTGCGCGTTCTTCAGCCGCTCGTAACCGATGCGTTCGTGTGCCGCATGCATGTCGACCACGATCAGGCCTTCGGCGTTCTCGGCCAGGATGTAGATGCCATGCAGCTGCGCGATCGCGTAGCCCAGTGGTGGCACGCCAGCGTCGGCACTGGTGACCGGCAGCCCGTTCTCGGTCGGCATCGGCGGCAGCGCAGCACCGCGTTCGGCGCCGGCCGGTGCGGCATACAGCGCGGCATAAGCCGCCGGTGCATCGGCCACCTGCAATCCCAGCGGTTGCTGCGGGCGCCAACCCGAGAATCCACCACCGCCACCACTCGAACCGGCACCCGGTGCGGCACCGCGTACCAGACCGAAACCGGAGGCACCCGCACTGGAGAGCATCGGTGCCGCGCCTGCATCCACCGGATGCGCGGAGCCGGCGCCGATGTCCTGCACCGACATGCCGGCGCGGGTATCGGCCAGCGCATCCTTCAGCGTGCGGTAGACAAAATCATGCACCAGCCGCGAGTCGCGGAAGCGCACCTCGTGCTTGGCCGGGTGCACGTTGACGTCGACGCGGGTCGGGTCAAGCTCCAGGAACAGCACGTAGGCCGGTTGGCGGCCGTGATACAGCACATCGCCATAGGCCATCTTCACCGCATGGGCGACGCTGCGGTCGCGCACCGAGCGGCCGTTGACGTACAGGTACTGCTGGTCGGCGCTGGCGCGCGAATAATGCGGCTGCGCAATCCAGCCGTGCAGGCGCAGGCCGGCACCGCTGTGGTCGACGCGAACGGCCTGGTTGGCGAAATCCTCGCCCAGCGTTTCGGCCAATCGCGCGTCGGAATACAGATCGCCCGGCTTGTAGCGACGCGAGGCCTTGCCGTTGTGCGAGACGCGCAGTTCGACATCCGGCCGCGCCAGCGCCAGCGAACGCAGCCATTCTTCGATATGGCCCAGCTCGGTGCGCTCGGCGCGCAGGAACTTGCGCCGCGCCGGTACGTTGTAGAACAGCTCGCGCACTTCCACCGTGGTGCCCGGCGCATGCGCGCGCGGCGTCACTTCGCCGATCTTGCCGCCTTCGATCTGCAATGCCGAACCGTGTTCGTCATGAGCGCGACGCGAGGACAGGGTGAAGCGGCTGACCGAGGCGATCGATGGCAGCGCTTCACCCCGGAAACCGAGCGTGGCCACCGATTCAAGATCGTCCAGATCGGCGATCTTGCTGGTGGCGTGGCGCGATACCGCCAGCGGCAGCTGTTCCGGCGCGATGCCACTGCCGTTGTCGCGGATGCGGATCAGGCGGACACCGCCCTCTTCAAGATCGATATCAACGCGGCTGGCGCCGGCATCGATCGCGTTCTCGACCAGCTCCTTGACCACCGACGCGGGACGTTCGACCACTTCGCCAGCGGCGATCTGGTTGATGAGGATCTCCGGCAACGGCCGGATCGGGCGCGGATGGGTAGCAGACGTCATGCGGGGATGATAACGGAGCGGCCGAGGGTAGAGTCGAGCCATGCTCGACTGACGGGCTACCGGGAAGGCCCAGTCGAGCGCCGCTCGACTCTACAGAAAGCAGTAACCCGCCTTCGGCGGGTTACTTGCTGCCGCCGGCCATGGTGCCGGCGGCGTCGATCTCGGCCTGGGCCCGGGCGGCATACAACGTGCCCGGCGGCGGCTGACGGCTGAAGAACGTGTGCACACCGTCCAGTACCGCACCGGCGATCTTGCGCTGGTAGGCCGGGTCGATCAGGCGACGTTCTTCATCCGGATTGGAGATGAACGCGGTTTCCACCAGCATCGCCGGCATGTCCGAAGTACGCAGCACCGCGAAGTTGGCGCGCTCGATGTTCGGCTTGTGGTTGTTGCCGATCCGCTTCAGGCCGCCCAGCACATGGCCGGCCGCGTCCTCGGACGCCTTCATGTAGCCGCTCTGGGCCAGATCCAGCAGCACGTTGGCGAGCGTGCCTTCGGTCTGCTGCAGGCGCACGCCACCGACCAGGTCGGCCGCGTTTTCCTTGTCCGCCAGCCAGCGGGCGCGCTGCGAAGAAGCGCCCTTGGTCGACAGCACGTACACCGATGAGCCCGTGGCCGAACGGTTTTCCGCCGCATCGGCATGGATCGAAATGAAGATGTCGGCCTTGTTCGCACGCGCCTTCTGCGCGCGCATCGGCAGCGGAATGAACACGTCGCTGTCGCGGGTCAGGTAGGCCTTCAGGCCCGGCGTCGCGTTGACCTGGCGGGCCAGCTCACGCGCTACGGCCAGGGTCACATCCTTCTCGCGCTTGCCGGTCGGGCCGATCGCACCGGGGTCCTGGCCGCCGTGGCCCGGATCGATGGCCACCACCAGGTGGCGCATGCCAGCCTGCATGCGGATGCGCGAGGCATCGCTGGGCATGGCCGGACGCGGTGGCACCACCGTGGTCGGAACCGGTGCAGGCGCTGTGGCCGGCGGCGTGGTTACCACGGCGGCGGTACGCTGGCCGGCAAGGATGGCAGCCGGCGATGCGGACGGCGTACTGCTGGCAGCCGTGCCCGCTGCCGCGACCTGGGCCGGTGCAGTGGACGGGGCCGGGGTCGGAGTGGCCGGTGTGGCAGCCGCGGCGCTGGCCTGCTGCTGTACCTGCGCGGTCAACAGCGCGGTGGCGCGCGCGGCGTCGTTGCGCGACTGCGCGCTCTCGGCCGGCGTCGGTGCGGGCGTGTTGACCGGTGCCTGCGGCTGCACCGCCGGCGTCGCTGGCGGGCGGCTGGCGGCCACGGCCGGGCCATCGCCCGGCCATTCGATCACCAGCTTGGATTCATTGCCTTCGCGCTGCATCTGTGGGCGGAACGGCGCCACCGATTCAGCGAGGTCGAAAACGACACGGAAGGTCCCCGGCACCGGCTGTCCGGTACGCACCGCCGTGACCACGCCCTGCGCGGCCGGCATCTTCAGGTTGCGTATGGCGCTGGAGTCCGGGAAATCGACCACCAGGCGGTTCGGTCCGGCCAGCGACAAGGTCTTGTAACCTCCACTGCCGACCAGCGAGATCTCGGCACGGGTGCCGGTGGCGCCGGTATTCAGCAGGACCTGACGGACTTCACCGGCCCACGCACTGACGCTCGCCAGACTCAGTCCGACGGCGGCACAGATGGCAATGAGACGGTTCCCCGGGCGCATGGCTCAGGATTCAATCACCGCGCTGAACGGAATGCAACACCTTTTTCCTTAATAATCCGTAACCTGCCGGTGTTTGTTCTCGTCAGCCGACAGAAATGGCCTGCAAGTCGCCCCCTTGGGGGAGCCGTTCCAGCCATTCATGTCCGACGTCGCTGGCTCCAGTGAGACGGACGCGACGCCCCTGCCCCTCGATCTCCAGCGCCACCACCAGGTCGGTCGGCGGCAGCGCGCCAGCGCCGCGTTCCGGCCATTCCACCAGCCACAACACCGCGCTGCCCTCGTCCAGTCCGAGAAAATCGAGCTCGCCGGCCTGGCCGATCCGGTACAGATCCAGATGCCAGGCCTCGCCACCGCTGGCCAGCGGATAGCGCTCGACCAGGGTGTAGGTCGGGCTGCGGATCGCCCCCTGCACGCCCAGTGCGCGCAGCAGTGCGCGGGCGGCGGTGGATTTGCCGGCGCCCAGGTCGCCGCGCAGTTCGACCAGCGCCTGCGGCGGTCGGGTGGCGGCCAGCCACTGCCCGAGCAGTTCAGTGGCATCGCTGTCGGCAAGGAAGAAATCGATCATCGGGAAAGTTCCGGGTTGGCCAGTCGCCGCAGCGGCGACAGCAGATCAGTTGGAAGCAGGCCGCGCGCGCCGTCGGCGGCAGCGACGTCGCCGGCAAGCGCATGCAGCAGCGCACCAGCGGCGGCGGCATCGAAGGCGGCCAGGCCTTGCCCACGCAGGCTGGCGATGATGCCTGTCAGCAGGTCTCCCATGCCACCCACGGCCATGCCGGGATTGCCAGCCGCGATCAGTCGTGGCCGTTGCCCCGGCGCTGCGACGATGCTGCCGGCGCCCTTCAGCACCACCACGGCGTGGAAGCGCTCGGCCAGTGCCTGTGCGCAGGTGAAGCGATCGGCCTGGATGTCAGACGTGCTGCAACCCAGCAGGCGCGCGGCCTCGCCCGGGTGTGGCGTAAGGATGGCGTCGGGCAGCGCGCGCGGATCCTGCGCCAGCAGGTTCAGTGCATCGGCATCGACCACCAGTGGCCTGGCGCTGGCCAGCACCCGCGCAAACAGTGCGCGCGCCCATTCGTCCTGGCCCAGACCGGGGCCGATCGCCACCACCCTGGCCTTGTCCAGCAGTGCCGGCAGCGCGTCACCATCTTCCAGTGCATGGGTCATGGCCTCGGGCAGCCGAGCCAGCAACGGGCCAACGTGATCGCGGCGGGTGCCCAGGCTCAGCAATCCAGCACCCGCGCGCAACGCCGCTTCAGCCGCCATGGCGATGGCGCCGCCGCTGCCATGGTTGCCGCCGACGCACAGCACGTGCCCGGATTCGCCCTTGTGGGTATTGGTGCGGCGCGGCGGCAGCAGGGCTGGCAGGCGCACCTGCGTCCAGAGCTGCGCAGCGGGTGACACGCCCTGCCATGCGGCCGCGGGTAGCTGCAGCGGCGCCAGCGCCTTCCGCCCGCAATGGTCCAGCGCATCGCCGGTGTACAGCCCGCGATGCGGCACGATGAACTGCACGGTCAGCGCCGCCCTCACCGCCTCGCCCGGTACGGCGCCGCGGTCGGCATCCACGCCACTGGGGACGTCCAGCGCCAGAACCGGTGCCGCCTGCGCGTTGAGCGCGGCAATCAGCGTCCGCGCCACGCCCTCCGGCACGCGATCGAAGCCCAGCCCGAACAGGGCATCGACCCAGATATCGGCCTCGGGAAGCGCGCCGTCGAAATCGGTGATGGTGCCGCCGTCGGATGTGAATTCCGATGCTGCACGCTGTGCCAGCGCGGTTGACGGTGGCTTCCCCGGCAAGGCGATCACCCTCACCTCACGTCCGGCCTGCAACGCATGGCGGGCCAGCACATGGCCGTCGCCGCCGTTGTTGCCCGCACCAACCACCACGCCGATCCGCTGCGCCTGCGGCCAATGCTGCAGCAGGCACTGCCAGGCGGCCTGGCCGGCCTGTGCCATCAGGCCCCAACCGCCCTCGGCGGCCAGCGCCGAGGCCTGCGCATCAAGCGCACGCGCGGCAGCGGAATCGAACAGATCGGCAAGGTTGGCCATGCGGGGATTTTATACTGGTGCACATGTCCCCCGTCCCCGCCCCTGTCGATCCGGCCCAGGCCGTGCAGCGCATCCGCGAACTCGCCCGTGCGCATGGCTTCCAGCGCTGTGGCATCGCCGGCATCGAGCTGGGCGAGGATGAAGCGCACCTGGCCGACTGGCTGGGCCAGGGCCTGTACGGCACGATGGACTGGATGGCGCGCCACGGCACCCTGCGCGCGCGCCCGGCCGAACTGCTGCCCGGCACCGTGCGGGTGCTCTCGGTGGGCATGGACTACAGCCACAAGGACGACACCGAAGCTTGGGCAACCCTGGCCGACCCGGGCCGCGCCTACGTGGCCCGTTACGCTTTGGGTCGCGACTACCACAAGCTGATGCGTAACCGCCTGCAGAAGCTGGCCACGCAGATCAACGATGAAGTGGCACCGCTGGGCTACCGCGTATTCGTCGATTCCGCCCCCGTGCTGGAACGCGCACTGGCGCGCAATGCCGGCCTGGGCTGGATCGGCAAGCACACCTGCCTGATCGACCGCCATGGCGGCTCCTGGTTCTTCATCGGCGAGATCTACATCGATATCCCGCTGCCGATCGATGCAGCGGCCACAGCACACTGCGGTACCTGCACGCGCTGCATCGATGTCTGCCCGACCCAGGCCATCACCGGCCCGCAGCGGCTGGACGCGCGGCGCTGTATCTCCTACCTGACCATCGAGCACGACGGCGCCATTCCCGAAGAGATGCGGCCGTTGATCGGCAACCGCATCTACGGCTGTGATGACTGCCAGCTGGTCTGCCCCTGGAACAAGTTCGCCAAGCGTACCGACGAAGCCGATTTCCGCGCGCGCAACAACCTCGATACCGCGCGGCTGGACCAGCTGTTCGCCTGGGATGAAGCCGAGTTCCTGCGCCGCACCGAAGGCAGCCCGATCCGGCGCAGTGGCCACGAGCGCTGGCTGCGCAACATCGCCGTGGCGCTGGGTAATGCACCGCCCTCGGCCGACGCGCTTGCCGCCCTGCACACCCGCGTCGACGATCCCTCGCCGCTGGTGCGTGAACACGTGCAGTGGGCGCTGGGCCAGCACACGGTGCGCTGACGTGCGATCCTGAGCCCCCGTTCCGCCCGCAGCACGCCGTTCCCATGCAGCCACGCAACAACGACATCCTCACCCCCAGCCAGCTCAACACCCTGGCCCGCGACCTGCTGGAAGGCAGCTTCCCGGCGATCTGGGTCGAGGCCGAACTGGGCAGCGTGGCGCGCCCTGCCTCCGGGCACCTGTATTTCACCCTGAAGGACGCACGTGCGCAGCTGCGCGCGGCAATGTTCCGGATGAAGGCGCAGTACCTGAAGTTCGTGCCGCGCGAAGGCATGCGCGTGCTGGTGCGCGGCAAGGTGACCCTGTACGACGCCCGTGGCGAGTACCAGATGGTGCTGGACCACATGGAAGAAGCCGGCGAAGGCGCGCTGCGCCGCGCCTTCGAGGAGCTGAAGGCACGCCTGGAGGCCGAGGGCCTGTTCGACCCGGCACGCAAGCGGCCGCTGCCGGCGCACGTGCAGCGCCTGGCAGTGATCACCTCGCCCACCGGTGCCGCCGTACGCGACGTGCTGAGCGTGCTCGGCCGCCGCTTCCCACTGCTGGAAGTGGACCTGCTGCCGACCCTGGTCCAGGGCAGCAGCGCCGCCGCGCAGATCACCCGCCTGCTGCAGGCGGCCGATGCCAGTGGCCGCTACGACGTGATCCTGCTGACCCGCGGTGGCGGCTCGCTGGAAGACCTGTGGGCCTTCAACGATGAAGCGCTGGCCCGAGCGATCGCCGCCA
Organism: Stenotrophomonas sp. 28608_Sma; assembly: GCF_056486185.1. NCBI lineage: Bacteria > Pseudomonadati > Pseudomonadota > Gammaproteobacteria > Lysobacterales > Lysobacteraceae > Stenotrophomonas > Stenotrophomonas sp. 28608_Sma. Next base: position 3,409,625 of record NZ_CM151308.1, read on the forward strand.
GCCGCACCCCGGTGGTGTCGGCGGTGGGACACGAAACCGACTTCAGCCTCAGCGATTTTGCCGCCGACCTGCGCGCACCGACGCCGTCGGTGGCGGCCGAACTGCTGGTACCCGACCAGCGCGAACTGGCCCTGCGCCTGCGCCGGACTGCAGCGCGCATGGTGCAGCTGCAACGGCATGCGATGCAGCAGGCGATGCAGCGCGCCGACCGCGCCCTGCTGCGCCTGAACGCACAGAGCCCGCAGGCGCGGCTGGACCTGCTGCGCCGCCGCCAGCTCGATCTGGGCCGGCGCCTGCATGCCGCGTTCAACCAGCAACAGGAGCGCCGTGCCGCGCGCCTGCGCCATGCGGCGGCAGTGCTGCGCGGGCATCATCCGCAGCGCCAGCTCGACGCGATGCAGCGCCGCCTGGCTGCCCTGCGCGGGCGCCCACAGGTGGCCATGCAGCGTCTGCTGGAGCGCGATGCCCTGCGCTTGCGCGGATTGGCGCGTTCGCTGGAAGCGGTCAGCCCGCTGGCGACCGTGGCCCGTGGCTACAGCATCCTGACCCGCAGTGACGATGGTGCCCTGGTGCGGCACGTCGACCAGGTGCAGCCGGGTGACGCCCTGCAGGCCCGCGTTGGCGACGGCGTGATCGAGGTGCAGGTCAAGTAAAGGGGTGTTCGGCAGGGCTGCGCCCTGCACCTGCAGAGGCTTCAAGCCAAGGCAACGTCAACGTCAACGTCAACGTCAAAAGCGAGCATTCCGTGGGATGGCGGGGCGGTGTCGGAGTGCGGGGACGCTGCAAGTACGTCCCTGTAAGCTTGGCAGCCGCATCCATGCGGCTGACACCCCGCACTCCGACACCGCCCCACCTCTGACAGATTCCGGAGGCTGTTGGTAGTTGTCGACCTTGGTCGACACGGTAGATCCACGCATGCGTGGATGAATCTCCATCGGAATCGAATATTTCGATATCGGAACGATTTGAGCCGAGCATGGCTCGGCTCTACAGAAGAGCGAACAGATTGCGAGAATCTGTCGAAGGCGGGGTGGGTCCGGTTGCGGGGGCGTGAGCCGCATGGGCCCGAGGCATGCCTCGGGCGGGTTGGGCACGACGCCCAACCCCGGTCTTGCCGTGTGCGCAGGACTGCGCACACGAGCAAGCGGCGACCGAGCTTACATGGACGTACTTGCAGCGGCCCCCGCAACCGGACCCACCCCGCCATCCCACGGAATGCACGCTGTTGCTGTTGCTTCGGCAGGTGCAGGGCGCAGCCCTGCCGAACAACCCTCTACTTTGCCTGCTCGCAGAACTTCTGCCGGTACTCGAGCGCCTTCGGCATCAACGCCTGCAGGTTCTGGATGCGGGTACCCGGGTTGGGATGGGTCGAGGAGAATTCCGGCGGCGCCTGGCCACCGCTGGCCTGGCTCATGCGCTGCCACAGCGGCACCGCCTCGCGTGGATCGAAGCACGCTGCCGCGGCCAGCATCAGCCCCACTTCATCGGCCTGCGTCTCGTGGCTGCGCGCATACGGCAGCAGATACCCATAACCCATCGCCGACATCATCATCTGTTGCTGCTGCGCATCCATGCCGCTGGCGGCGCCGGCCACCTGCCCGATCTGGGTCAGCTTCTGCTGGGCCATCCGCTGTGCACCGTGGCGCAGCAGCGCATGGGCAATCTCATGGCCCATCACCACCGCCATCGCATCGCGGGTGCGCGCCACCGGCACCAGCCCGGTGTAGACCGCCATCTTGCCGCCCGGGAGGCAGAACGCATTGGCCTGCTCGGACGGGATCACATTCACTTCCCACTGGAAATCCCGCGCGAAATGCGCCGGCTGCACGCCGTGCTCCTGGGCCAGCGCGGTCTCCACCACATCGACCTTGGCAATCAACCGCTGGGCGATGTCGCGCACATCGCGCGCGATCGGCGCATTGGGATCCATCGGCCGTTCCTGCGACAGGATCTGCTGGTAGGCCTGCAGCCCCAAAGCGGTCTCCTGCCGCGCATCCAGGCTGCTGTCGATCATCACCTTCTCGCCGGTATACGGATCCACCGTGCGGTTGGAAAACCAGTAGAAGACCGCATAGCCGGCGGCCAGCAACAGCACCCACCAGCGGATGTTGCCGAACAGGCCGCGCCGTTGCGGGCCTTGCGGCGAGCGGGAGAAGGGATCATTGCGCATCGGGTCGGCTTCCAGCAGGCCCCGCCGGCCGGCGGGCACGGCGCAATCTTAGTGCGCCGATGCCAGCAACGGGTGAAGCCGGCCGCCGATCAGATGCCGCGTACCAGGCGGAAGCCGATGCGCGCGTTGGTGGTATCCGAGTCCTGGGATTGCCGCCAGGCGGCACGGGTCTGCTCCGGCGCATTGGCCCAGTTGCCGCCCCGGATCACCCGTGCGCGGCAGCCCGGGTTGAACCAGGCGGCGCCATCGGAGGGCGCGCGCCGGTAGCTGGCATGCCAGCAATCGGCCACCCATTCGCTGAGATTGCCGCCCATGTCGTGCAGGCCGAAGGCATTGGCCTGGAAACTCCCTACCGGTGCCGGCCCCCACCAGCCATCGCCATAGCCGATGAAGGCGTTGTGCCAATGCCGCCCGGACGGCGACACGTCCTTGCTGCCGGTGAAATTGCCGCTGCCCGGCGGCGGCGTGCCGGCATCGCCCCAGGGGTAGCGACCACTGCTGCCACCGCGCAGCGCGTACTCGAACTCTGCTTCACTGGGCAACCGGTAGCTGCGCCCGGTCTGCTCGGACAACCACGCCGCATAGTTTTCGGCATCGCGGATGCTGACGTGCATCACCGGCGAATTGGCCATCGCGCGGCCACCGTCGTAATCCGAGCGCCAGTCCACGCCGCTGCGCCGGATGAAGTTGCCGCTGCGTTCGTCATAGACCACCGAATGGCCGCGCCGCGTCGCCCGTGGGCGCGCATTGGTCGCCTTCACGTAGCGCTGGAAATCGCTGACCGTGACCTCGGTGATCGCCATCGCAAAGCCTCGATCAAAGCGCACATAGTGCGATGGTCGCTCGGCATCGCTCGAGCCCGGCTCGGCATCGCCGGCGCCCATCTGGAAACCGCCATGCGGCACCACCACCATCTGCGGCCCGCGTCCGCCATCGCGCATGGCGTCGCTGAACACCTGTCCAGGGCGGAAGCTGCCGTAGTGGGTGGCCAGGTCGATACGCTCACGCAGCTGGGCCACCACCGCGTCTCCCGGCAGGGCGATGCGCAGGGCCTCGGCCAGTTTCTCGCGCGCCGGCTTCAGGCCCTGCGGCGTGGACAGGTCGCGCAGGCCGTCATCGCGCAGCTGCAGCAATGCCGCCGCACGGATCTGCTCGATGCGCTCGAACGCGTCGGCGATGGTGGGCGACGAGTCGCGCACCTTGCTCGCTTCGGCCAGCCAGGTGCCGGCGCTGGCGAAATCACGCGTGCGTGCCGCGTCTTCGGCGCGGCGGATCAGTCCACTTTCGGCCGCGGCCAGTCCCTGCCGTGCGCGGCTGTTGTCCTCATCCAGTGCCAGTGCCTCGCGGAAGTTGCCGATGGCCCCGTCCCCGTCTTCACCGATCCGGTCCGAGCGCAGGTCCTCTTCGCCGGCGCGGTTATAGGCCACCACACGCTGGGCAAGCTCCACCCGTCCCTGCAGCGCACGCACCTTTTCGTCCTTTGGCGCCAGCGTCAGCAACACCAGCGCCTGGCGGCTGGCCTCGGCCAGCGCCTCGCGCTGCTTCAGCGGCCGCACCAGCAACGCATCCGCCTGCTGCTGCAGGCGCTGGCGGGCGCGCTGCAGGCCTTGGCGAGCCTGGCGGTCATCCGGATCCTCTTCCTGTACCGCCAGCCACAGCGGGATGGCGGCATCGGCATCCTCATAGAGCCGTCCTTCGGCGAACGCCTGCTCGGCGGCGCGGCGCAACTGGGCCAGGCTGCGGCCCTGGCGGTCCACCCGCGGCGGCGTCCACTGCTGTACATCCTCGGCGGCATCCTCACCGGCGATGGTCACGCTGCCCTGCCCGGCCTGCGGGCGCTCGTCGCTGTCTGCGTCCGCGGACCGGCGCGCCTGTTCCCCGGCACTCCGATCCGTTGCCGTGGGGGGCGACGGCGTGCAGCCGGCCAGAGCCAAAGCCAGGGCGGTGCACAGCACGGGCGACAACGAAAAACGCAAGCAGAGCCTCCTTCGGCACGGACGCGCACCGACGTTAGGCTATTCTCCCCTGCCTGAGCAAACCCGAGTAGTAGGCCCTGACCCGTGGCAACCTGGATCACCACCCCCGCCGAGCTGGATGCGTACTTCCAGCAGCGCCCGACCCGCATCGGCCTGGACACCGAATTCATCCGTGAGCGCACCTTCTGGCCGCAGCTGGCCCTGGTGCAGATGGCGGTCGGGCAGGACATCCTGCTGATCGACCCGCTGATTCCCGGCATGACCGAGGCGCTGGCGCCGTGGCTGGCCGATGAATCCATCACCAAGGTGATGCACAGCGCCAGCGAAGACCTGGTCGCCTTCAAGTGGGCGTGCGGCGTGCTGCCACGGCCGCTGTTCGACACCCAGATCGGTGCTGCGCTGGCCGGCATCGGCGGCGGCATGGGCTACCAGAAGCTGGTGGCGGAAATCACCGGCGTCGCCCTGGCCAAGGGCGAAACCCGTTCGGACTGGATGCGCCGCCCGCTTTCGGAGTCGCAACTGCAGTATGCCGCCGACGACGTCGAGCACCTGTTCGCGCTGCATGACGCCATTGATGCCAAGCTGCAGGCACTCGGCCGCCAGCAGTGGCTGCACGACGATGGCGAGCGCCTGCTGGCCAGCGTCGCCAATGACGAAGACCGCTGGCCGCATCTGGCGATGCGCTCGGCGCAGTTCCTCGACGCGGCCGCACAGCACCGCCTGCTGCGCCTGCTGCGCTGGCGTGATGTACAGGCACGCAACAGCGACCGCCCGCGAAGCTGGATCCTGGACAACGAACTGGCCGCCACCCTGGCGCGCACGCCACCGGCCGACGAGGCTGCGCTGGGCAAGCTGTTCGAGCAGTTCCCGAAGGCACCGCGCAAGCTTGCCGGCGCGGTCTGGCAGGCGCTGTCCACACCGCTGGCCGATGAGGCCGGGGCACCGCTGGCGCTACCCGCCAACGACAGCAACAAGCAGGCGGTGAAGAAGCTTCAAGACGCGGTGGCCGAGCGCAGCCGCGAGCTGGGCCTGCCGGATGGCGTGCTGGCCTCCCGCAAGCATCTGGAAAGCTATCTGGAACGCCGCCAATGGCCGGCAGCACTGGCCGGCTGGCGCCAGCAGGAACTGGAATCGCGGTTGCAGGCGCTGCTGCCGGCACGTTGATGGCACAAGTCGCCGGACCACGCCGGCGCCGTGCACCTCAGGCCTGCTGGGGCCGTGCTAGGGTTTGCCGGTACTGACAAGGAGACGTCGATGCAGACCCTCAAGATCGCGACCGCCTGCGCACTGCTGCTAACCCCGTTGGTCCTGGCATGCGCTGGGCAGGCCGCACCGCTTTCCTATGCACAGGAAAAGGAGAACACAGCCAAGCTGGTGGACATCATTGACGGTGCCACCCGCGATGGTCTGGTTGCCGTGCTGGTGCCGGCCCCGTATGTCGTGCACAACGGCGGGCCAGGCGTCGGCTCTCCGGTCCCCGGCTTTCATCTGGGCAACCGCTCGACCGACCTGCCCGGGTTCTCGACGCGGGTGTCCTTCCAGCACAAGGACATTCCCTCCCAGGGCTATGTGCAGCTGTTCAACACCAACGAACTGGAAACCGGCCCGCAGCGGACGGTGTTGATGGACGTGTTCGAGGTGCATCTGATTCCGCCGGGCACCTATCTGCTGAACGGTGCGGAGAACTACCGACTGAACACCCGCGTGGCCAAGCTGAAGCCGCTGGGGACCATGGACGAAGTATCGAAGGACATCGGCGCCACCCGCCTTGGCGACGTCGACTACCGTTTCTATTCCTGGAAGAAGGTCTGGGTACCACCGGGCGTCCTGACCGATCAGCACTCCCAGCAGGTCTGCATCTCGGTGCACGTGGCTTCCGGCAACTGCGTGGCATGGGGCACCCAGAACTATGAAACCTCGCGCCCCACCGAAGGCTACTGGGATGACAGGATCGTCCCTGAAGACATCCCTGCCGTACGCATCCAGGCGGTCATCGCCAAGGCCCACGCGCCACTGGCCTTCACTGCCCACGAAGGGCAGATCCTGCTCAGCCCCTTCATTGTTGCCGCCGACGGCGATATCGATTTCAACGCGGACGACTGCGCACCGGTCGACAAGCTGACGGGCTGCGCCCTGCGCCGCTTCAGGGTGCACTACCAACCCGCGCCGTTGGACGCTGCACGCAAGCACATCGCAATCACCTCGCGCGGCCTCAACGGCAAGCAGCGCAAGGTACTGGAGCGGATGGAGGCGATGCAGCTGCAGGTGCTGGGCCCCAGTGCGCCGTCCGATGCAGCGCTGGGCAAGGGCGTCAGCGCCACGCCTTGAGCACGGATGATGCCTGGCCAGCAACAAAAACGGCGCTCGATGAGCGCCGTTTCCGTTACACGACGGGGTGGGCTTACCAGTTCATGTTCAGCGAGACACCGACGGTACGCGGCTCGTTGTAGACCGCGGCCATGTAGTTCTCGATCACACCCTTGAGGTTCTTCTCGTTGGTGATGTTGCGCGCGAACAGCGCCACTTCGTAGGCACCGTAGTTGCCCGAGTAGCCGATCTTCAGGCCACCCTCGAAGTCACCCTTGGAGTTGAACTCCTTGCTGTCGTACAGCACGAAGCTGGTGTAGCCCTGCTTGTTCCAGTCGGTGGAGACGAACATGGTGCCGGCATCGCTGACCGGGAAGTCATAGCGGGCGGCCAGGTTGACGTTGTACTTCGGCGCGTTCGGCAGCGGGTTGCCGTCGATCTGGGCGAAGGTGTTGGCACCGACCTTGATGGTCGGGTCATTCACCGTGCACACCACCTGGCCGTTGAGGCCGCAGACCTGCGCATACACGCGCTTGTCCTTGATCTCGCTGTGCAGCAGGCTCAGGCCGGCGCTCAGGGTCAGGTTCGGGATCGGGCGCAGCTCCATGTCGGCTTCGAAACCGTAGGCCTTGGCCTTGTCGGCGTTGAACAGCACGCCGTTGCCGTCCGAATCGTTGCCGTTGAGCTGGATGTCGTTGACGGTGTAGGTGAACGCGGTGGCGTTCAGGCGCAGGCGGTTGTCCCACAGGCTGCTCTTCACGCCCGCTTCCCAGGACAGGATGGTCTCGGAATCGGCGGTGGTGAAATCGGCATTGAACACCGCCGAACGGCCCTGGATGGTCGGGCCGCGGAAGCCGCGTGCGACCTTGGCGTAGACGCTCACGTCCGGCGTGATCTGGTACATCGCGCTCAGATCCCAGCTCGGGGTGGTATCGGACATCTTGACGTCGGTGCGGCCCTTGTAAGTGACCACGCCGGCGGCGGTATCAGCGGTCTTCAGCAGGCGGGTGTGCTTCTCGTCCTTGGTCTGGCGCAGGCCGGCGGTAACGGTGAACTTGTCGGTGAAGGCGTAGCTGATCTGGCCGAAACCGGCCCACGAGGTGTTCTTGTTGCGCAGGCGCACCCAGTTGTTCGGGTTGCGGGCCGCGCCCTGCAGGAACCAGGCGCGCTGGTAGAAGTCGGTGGTGTCGCTGCCGTTGAAGTAGAACGCACCGGCCTGCCACTGCAGGGCGCTGTCGTCATGGCTGGCCAGGCGGAATTCCTGGGTCCACTGGTCCAGGTCACGGATGCGGCCCATCGACTGGCCGTAGCCGTTCGGCACGCCGTTGACCGGGAAGTTCACCGCGGCACCGCCGTCGGTGTCGCCACGGCTGTAACCGGAGGTGGTTTCGTAGGCGGTGATCGAAGTGAAGTCGATCGCGCCGAAGTCATAACGCGCCTTCACCGAACCGCCATAGGTCTTGTACGCCTGCGGGTTGTTGCCGGCTTCGTCGTAGGCGACCTTGTCGCGCGGCACGTCGGTCTTGTTCGAGCCCTTGGTCAGCGCACCGCGCAGGAACAGGGTTGAGGTGCCTTCGTAATCACGCGCGTGGGCCGAGGCCAGGATCGAGAACTGGTCGCTCGGGGTCAGCAGCAGCTGGGCGCGCACGTTGCGGTCATCGAAGCCGCCCATGGCGTTCTTCTTCGGGCTGACCGTGCCGTCGGCGCTCGGGCCCTTGTAGGTGTTGTCGACGTAATCGTCGCGGTGCTGGTACAGGGCCGACACACGGAACGAGGCGATGTCGTTGATCGGGCCACCGAAGCCGCCGTCGATCGACACGCTGTTGTAGGACGCGTAGCTGGCGCTGACGCGGCCGGTGTAGTCCTGGGTCGGCTTCAGGGTGTCGAACTTGATGATGCCGGCGGTGGTGTTGCGGCCGAACAGCGAGCCCTGCGGGCCGCGCAGCACTTCCACCTGGTCCACGTCATAGACCGGGTTGGACTTCAGCACCACGTGTTCCAGCACCACGTCGTCCTGGATGATCGACACCGGCTGCGAGGCACCGAGGTAGAAGTCGATGTTGCCCAGGCCACGGATGTAGAAGCGCGGGAAGATGCGGCCAGTGGTGGTTTCCGCATACAGGCTCGGCACGCGGCCGGACAGCGCCAGCAGGGTGTCGTCGCCGCCGGCGGTGAAGTCGCGCATGCGCTCGCCCTGCACCACGCCCACCGAGACCGGCACTTCCTGCAGGTTCTGCTCACGGTGTTCGGCGGTCACGGTGATCGTGTCCAGGCCGGTCGGGGTCGGCGCGCTGTCCTGTGCGGCGGCGCCGAAGCTGCCGACCAGGGCCAGGCCGGCACAGGCCAGGGCCAGCGGATGGCGGCGGAAGGAAACGAAGGAAGACGACATACCCGACAGGCGGCGGGAATCGGAATGGGAGGGCATGAAATGCTCTGGGGAGGCGTCCGTGCGGCCTGCGCGAGCCGGGCGGCAAAAAGGAGGACAACTGCGCAAGCCGCCATTATCCCCCAAATTGTTACGATTTCGTTGCGCAGCACCCAAACCCGGCGAAACAAGCGGTTTCGGCACAGTCACCCGCTGATGTGCCTCGCGTCTCGACATGGAATTCCTTTGATCGGCTTGGCAAGCGGCAGGCGCTTGGCTAGACTGAAGCCCTGCCGTGGGGCCATAGCTCAGCTGGGAGAGCGCGTCGTTCGCAATGACGAGGTCAGGAGTTCGATCCTCCTTGGCTCCACCACTAAATTTGCTTTATTTATCAAGAGGTTGGACAGGAAGCTGCCCAACCTTTTTTGTTGTTCCACGCCACTAAATCCAAGCAAAAACAGGTCTTTCCAAGGATGGTTTTTCCCAACTTTTTCCCAAGGCAATGACCGGCATCCTGCCTGTGCTGCGCGAAATGTTCCCCGGCAAGGCGATGCTGACCGTCGAGGACGTGGCCCGCGTGCTCAACCGTACGGGTGCGGGCGGCTATGAGCAGACCCGAGATCAGCTTTCCAGAGGACTCATCGTCCCTGGCCTGAGGAAGTTCGGCGGAAGCTGGTTGGTGCCTATCACCACCTTGGCGGCCGCCCTCGATGGTCTGGTGGAGACCGACGGGACGGGCAGATCGACACCAAATGCCTTGCCCGCTACACATACGGTGGTCTCTGCAGAGCCGCTGGTACCTCGCCGGGCCGGTCGAATGCCCACCCGAGCCAAGCAGCGGCTCGAGCTTCAGCAAGCCCGGGCTAGTCAGTTCTGGCCGCTGGTACTGTCAACCTTGAGGGGCTGGGAACTGGACGCCGCGCTTCCGCCTCCGGCCGCCCCCCTTCCCCGAAATCCTTTCTGATACGAACGCCAGAGCTTCACACGCCAATTTTTGCATTCACCTGGTCGGATGTCCTCGTGACGGCGCTGCAGTTCCTGGCGATCATGCTGGCCGAAGGGCGCCGCATCGAGATACCCCAACGCTGGCTGCCGCTGTCGGCCCTGCTGATAAGGCCCTCGCTGGCGCTGCCGCGCGCCGATCTGCTGCGCAAGCGCTTTCCGAGAACAGCACCACGCCGTCTTTCCCCGACCTCCGAAGGACACCAAGTGGCAGTCACTAGATGCGCCAGTAGCTCAACCCTTTCCACACTGAGCAGCCGCATGGGCTGATCGAGATCCTGACAACGGCGCTGCCGCGGTTCGGCCCCTGAGCCGCCTTGACTTTCATCATCGCCCGCCCCTCCCTCTTCATGGCCGAGAAGCGCTGCACGCGCTTTTCCCAGTGACCGAACTTCCGATCTCTTTCAGTGCGACTCCAACGACCGAGACTACGGTGGCTTTGGTTAGAATCCGATCCGAAGGGCCGATTGTAGATAAAGCCCTGACGCCAAGAGACAGACGGGTTAGGCAACCCATACGGGGGAAAACATGGATTTCAGCGTTCCACGAAACCGGCCATTGGCCGAGCTTCTTTCTCAAGCCGGCAGTGAAGATCTGGACGTCCTGGCTGACTTGATCACCGACTACGGCAAGGGACGGCTAGCGCTCGACTCTGGCATCAAGGCGCTCATCGTTGATCGAAAGGCCGCGGGGAGCCTTCAGTCGATTGCTGATGTGCTGGAAAAGGAGATCTGCGCCTTCGGCGGCAACACTCTAATGAACACCTACCGGTCCTCCGGGGTCGAATACTCGGAGCTGGCCAAAGACGTTGCTAAAAAGCTGGTTGGCAAGATCCCAGAGGACGCCGACGTCTATGCTCTCGAAGAGTTGGCCCTTGTGGGAGCCATCGGGAAATATTCGCCCGACGATGCAACTGCAGAGGGCGCCGGCGAGACCACGCCCAACTCGGTCATCGACAAGGTAGTGCAACAACTAGTTCAGAACGCAGGGACGGCAGCAGGCTTGGCCTCCGCTGGCGGGGTCGCAGGCTTTGCATCCGCTTTGAGCGCTCGTGCGGCGTCGTTTGTCGCGGGCCCTGTCGCGGTTGGGGCTGCGGGGTACTCACTCTACGAAGCGACAGGCCCAGCATTCCGCATTACAGTCCCTGCTGTCCTTCAGATCGCCAAAATTCGTCGCAAGCGCATTGACGCCGATTTCCAACACTATTCTGAGAGGCTGAAAGCATGTCTTTGACCAATGCAGAGCTGGCGCGTGACCTGCCCAAGCTTCAAGACATCCTTGTGCGTATCGCCTCTGGAGAGCTAAACGTTTTTGGAGGCGTGGTGCGATACGCCGCGGGAACTGGAAAGGGGGGCCAGATCGCCGCGCACCTTGTATTCCCAGGCGACCCGCAGCAGGCCCAGCAGAGCATTTCCCAACTGCAGGCCGCCATGCAACACAGCATGGGCAACCTTCAGGGCGGCATGGATGTCCTCCAACAGAGCATGGGTTCACTTCAAGCACTACAGATGGCCAACCTCGCCATGGCCGGCTTGAATCTGGCCGTCACGACCGCGGGCTTCGTCATCGTTTGCAGGAAGCTGAACAAGATCAGCGGCCAGATCGAAGCGCAGTCAGCCGGCATCGCTCAAACACTTCAAATGGTCAGCGAAGCCCACGAACGCAGTTTGCTGATGGATGAGGCGAGGTTTCGTGGCCTGGTGCTCGCCTGCGAGCAGCACTTTGAGGAGAACGATATCGAGCTCCTCAAGCACAAGATTCAGGACTTCCATGAGCAATACCAGTTCACCAAGCTGGTGTTGCAGCGCCACGCCGTCAAAGCAGCAAGCAACCTGGACCGCCTGATTGACATCCAGGTGCTCCAAGACCGCTTGGTAAACCTTGGGCTGTTCCTCGCCCAAGTTCAAACCAAGGTGGGTGCTCGCAAGCGCGGCCAAGAAACTCTTCACAACCTCGCACAAGACCTTGATGAGCTCAACGGAAACCGCGTCAAGGCACTGACTTCTGATCGAGACCTTTCCTTCCGCATTACCGAAGACCAGCTGGGCCAAGTAGTTTCGTTCATTGAGAGCGGAAAGCAGACCATCCCAGCCCTGACATATCAAGCCGATCTCCTCGGGGTCGATCACTTCGATATCGATGCCGTAAACGATGCCTCTATGGCAGGCGACATCGTGGTGATCGCGGCATAGCTTCCCAGATTGACTTTCAATCTTTGCATGCTATGCCTTGCAACGAGGCTGGGACTTTAGTCCCGGGCCTCTCTAAGCCCTCGGCAACAGGCCTCCTCCCCCGGTTGTTCGGGGGCTTTCTTTTAGCTTGCTTGCGCCTTCCTAGAAATCCACTACCCCTGAAAGCATCCAATGATCTTTCTGGGAGGACAGCATGCAACTCCGCTTTACAATCGCCGCTGCTCTGGCTTGTCTGGCCTTGGCTGGGTGTTCGACCGTCGAACCCAAACCCAAGCCGTTCTCCGCCTGGGCTTACCAACCCCCAAAATCGCATGGCGCTATCCACCGATTCTTCCATCCGAAGAGTGGCCGGGTTTGGAAAGGGGTCTCTCCTGCTTTGAGGGAAAAGGTGGAAGCCGTCCAAGCCCAGCTTGCTGTGGAAGGGTTCGACGTGCGCCCACTTGAGGGCTACCGTTCGCCAGAGCGACAGGCTGCGCTCCTCGCTTCAGCTTCTGGCGTCACCACCGTTGGTGCCTACAGCAGTTGCCATAACTTTGGTCTGGCACTGGATGCAGCCGTGTTCGTCAACGGGCAGCCCAGCTGGGACCTGGGCGATCCGCATGTGATGGCCGGCTACTTTCGGTTCGGCGAGCTGTCAGAAATGGTCGGGTTGAACTGGGGAGGCCGGTGGACCAGTCCGAAGGACTACCCCCACGTCGAGCTCAGGGCCGAATGCGTCCAGGCGAAGTGGGCCCACCGAAACGGAAAGCCGCGCCGCCCGTTTGCTCCCGTCATTGGCAAACCCGCGCCGTACGCCCTGGCCCTAGCCCTGACACCGCAGTGGTGCCCTGCCGGCATGGCAACCGAATGCTTGCTGTGGAGCAATGAAAACCGCTACGCATGGAGCTTGGCTATCCCGGAGCGGGTTTGTTCTGCGACCTTTCCTAACAGCTTGAGAAAGATCGCCTGATCGCCTTGCGCAAATGAAATCCCCTGCTATGGGTTAAGTATCAACTCATAGTGGGGAGGGTTTTCATGTCGTCGCTTCGCATTTCGATCTTAACGGCTTTGATGGGAGCCACGTTGCTTTCCTCCCCATCGTTTGCTCAAACCGCCACAGGAACCGGGGCTACCGCTTCAGGCCCCAACTCCACCGCCACCGGGGAATACGCACAAGCTTCAGGTCCGAATGCCACTGCAACGGGCGCATACGCCAATGCGTCCGGCGACGGGGCGATTGCAACCGGCGTTCAAGCCAGCGCCTCCGCAGACAACGCGATTGCCTCAGGAACAAACGCGCAAGCTTCCGGCGTGAACTCCATCGCCACGGGCCAGGGCGCAAATGCGACGGCCGTCAACGCGGTAGCCACTGGCACGTTGAGCTACGCCAGCGGTGAAGCGGCGATCGCACTGGGAACCCAATCCGCGGCTACCGGCGTCCACTCCTTAGTGGTCGGTGTTCAGTCACAAGCAAGTGGAGACCTGTCGATGTCGATAGGCTATTTCAGCAGGTCGCGAGGCAACGCTTCGATCGCACAAGGCAACTTGGCCCAGGCCAACGCCGATCACGCTGTTGCCCTTGGTTCCTCTGCCGTCGCCGATGCACGCCAGTCTGTGGCGGTGGGCGTCGGGGCCGAGTCACGGGCGTAGGATTGCGTCGCCTTGGGCTCCAATAGCCGTTGCTGGGCCAGCGACGAAGTCAGCGTAGGCGCCACTTCTGAGGGCGGAGGCCAGAGCTCCCGCCGGATTACCAACGTGCGGGCCGGGACGTCCGACACCGATGTAGCGAACCTCGGGCAGGTCCGTCAGGCCGCACAAGCGCTTGGCGGTGGTGCCACGTTCGTTAATGGGAACTTTGTAGCGCCGATTTATCAGTTCCGGAGCGGGGCCACTCATCAAACCGTGGGAGCCGCTTTGGACGACCTAGATGGACGCGTGACTTCCCTTGAGCAAAACCCAGGCAGCGGCACGGGTACCCCGGGCCCGCGTGGTGTCGATGGGCTAAGCGCCTACGAGGTGGCGCTGGCCAACGGCTTCCAGGGCAATGAACAAGATTGGCTGGCAAGCTTGAAAGGGCAACCAGGAGCGCAGGGGCCTGCCGGCAACGATGGCGTGGACGGAACCGCCGGGACCGGCTCGGGTTCGACAGCAAAGGCGGGCAAGAACGTCGAAGTCACCAACAACTCAGACGGCACCCAAACGGTTGCGGTCTTCTTCAAGGGTTTTTGGAGTTGCGTTTTAGCCGGGTCAGCGTTACCGAAAGCCACCACCTTGCTCAGCGCAGGGAGGGGCACTGGCGGGCTTTCTGCCATTTGCCAGTGCGGGGACTGGGGAACTGGCTGCCTGGTGCGAGGATGCTCCCTGAGGCCCGCCAGGTCGTTTTAGTCAAATCTTTCTCAAGCCACTGCCGGGCCGCTCTCGTCGCGTTGCGAAGTCGGGGGACGAAAGCAGTTTTGAACGGCGTGGGGGCATGCGGTGTTTGATACCGTCCCGTTCCTTGAAGCCGTTGCCCGTGCCGAAGCCCCCGCGCGCAAGTTCTCACAGCGCTGGAACCGCAAAGCGCTGCTGGCAGAGTTTGGTTCGTGCTGCGCGTTCTGCTCCGCCCCTCTGGAGGGCACCAGTGGCCGTGCTTGGCAAGCCGTAGCACTGGTGCCGCCACAACTGGGTGGTCCAGCCCAAGTCAGCGAGAACTGGGCGCCTGCCTGCCGAACCTGCGCTGCTGCAAAGGGCCTTCGCGATTTGGTGAGCTGGTCAGAGTGGCAAGCGACAGCGCCCACTGACCGAGCGGCCCTGCTGCTAGAACGCCGTAGGTCGGCGTTGCTGTATGCCGAGAACCACTTCACCCCACTCAGCCGCCATGCGAAGAGGGGCCGCGTGCTGGACCACCTAACTTCTCGTTTCAACAAGCCCCGGTTCCGGGTCCATGCGTGGGCTGGGATGGTCGATGGTGAGCGAGTGTGCGTAGTTGGCTGGAGCACCCGTGCGGGCGATGCCCTAGCACTGGGCGAGGCCCTGCTGGCGTTGCGAATGCGGGATGGGGGTGAGGTGCTGGCGGAGGACCACACCCACCTCCTGCGCCTGCCGGCGGGAGCCTTCCTAGGGGCGGTTTGGGCGCTCATTGAGCCCCATGGGATCGTCGCGCCGTTGGACGTGCCAGGCGGTGGCCCGGTCGGTGCAGAGGACTGGCGGGAGTGCTGGCACCACCTGGTCCGTGACGTAGTGAGCAACAACAAGCGGGTTCCCCTGACAGGCGGTCCGCCTCTTCCTCATGCTCCCCGTGTGCTATCCACGAACCCGGATTCGGTTCGTCGGCTAGCCCAGCTGCGGGCCGCGAAGCGGGCGGATAGACTGGAAGAAGCCGAGTTGTTGTATCGAGGGGCGATGGCCCGGAAGGGCAGATACCTGGAACGGGTGGAGCGTGGCTTGGAGGCCCCTATGCCGCTGGATGACTACCGGGCTTGGAGCGATGAGGTAAGGCAACTAGGCTTGAACTTGGCGCGACAAGAATAGGATCCGAAAGGGACCAGCGCGACCTACCCACGGCCTGCCACGCATACAGCAGGCCGCCAGGACGTTGCATGTATCACCTCAACGACCATGCAAAACAGATTACTGGAAGGCTAAAGTCGCCGCGCCCGACCTTCCGAGCTGACTGAGTAAGTCCCCAAATGTTCCGAAAGGCACGCCCTCTGGCGCATTGCCTCCAGCTCGTCTGGCGAATTTCCGTCTTCGAGGGCACGTCGAATAGCACCCTGAATTGCGTTGAGACTTGCCGGATCTGCGGAAAGAATGAAACAAAGCGTTTTCGACGAGATAGTGAACAACTCAAGCATGCAGACCTCTCCTGTGAACGGAAGAACAAATGCTGGTACGCCTCTCTGCTGAAGAACCAGAGGTCACCTAGCACATGATTAGATCACTCAGACAACTCAAAAGGCGGCGGCGGCAATCTTTTTGAATGATGCCGAATCTGTGGTCGCTAGGAATTTCTTGCCTCCCTTGGTCTTCGCCACGAACGTGATGTCCTTACTCCGACCACCTGCCAGCAGCCCTGCGAGCAGCCCGAGCGGGCCCAGCAATGCACCACCCACCAAGCCCCACCCTACTGTTCCACCTATCCGCTTAACACTTTCCTCCGTAGCGACATCCACGGATTCAATGTCCTTTAGGAGCAGCGAACCCCCGGCCCAACCATCCCCCGCCTGCCACGCGAACGTGATGACTCCCATCATCAATGTGGCCTTTCCTTTACCAAAATCCCCTGCATGAACCTGGATCGTCGCCATGCCAATACCTATGGACCTACCGTGGTCCTCAGGCGGATCATAGCCAGCGGGCACCTACTTTGAAACCCCACCGCCACTCCAATGTCATAGTGGGTAACTGGAACGCGCCAGGGCCAGCCCAGGCAGTCCAGGGAATGGAAATTCACCGGCTAGGCTCGTTCGCCGCAGCACCCGTCCTCTGCGCACACGGCAATCAATTCCTCAGTCGGTCACGGGCTCTCGATATAACGACCGCATCCAGTGACGTCCACGTAGCCAACCCATGGATGGCATCCACAACGTCTCCCCAAGGCCCCTCCTCACTCGGAAACACCCCCCTGTCCTTAAGCACGGTCTTGCAGATGCGAGCGAGGCTTGCAGCAACGAAAGACGCGCCCGGAAATAGCAAATCAATCTTGGTGTTAAGCGGAAGCGTGACCAGTTCCGTCAATGTAGTTCTTATGTGGTACTTGGCTTGAAACTCTCGCCGACGCTCAAAGGACCGGACATCGTCGTTAAGCATTCTCACCGCCTGACTCAGCTCCTCTCGATCGATATCCGCCGTCAATAGGCCGCGCGCCACCCGGCGGAACTTCCAGAACGATTCGGCAGTTGTGCCCCGAGCCACTTCCAACGCTGACAAGCCTCGCGGGGCTAGAAGGCCATCGACGACGCGATGCATTCGATCCGCGACGTGTCCAGGAGTCGTTCCAGACGTCCGGTTAAAGTAGTTGGCGATGGTGGTTGCATTGCCGGACTCATCGTAATCAGCAAACTCGCGGGGCAAGTAGGTCGCACCAAGGCACGCCGCCCATTCGACCATGGCGCCGGCGTGGCTCAGCTCCAAGCGCGCATCGACGCCGCGTGTCGCGTGCACCAACTCCCCTACCAGTGCTCCAAAGCCGGACTCCATGGTCGCAACCGCGCCATGACGGAACAACGCGGTATGCTGTTGCCTAAGGACCCTGCCGTAGGCCGAGACCAAAGGGGCCAACGGAGTCGAAGATCCGACAGATTGAATCATTCGCAGGAGATCAATGCGCTCTTGGTTACTGAATGGTCCATACAGGAGTGGATCCTTGTGCTGCCCGTGCGACACCGTAAGCGAAGCCAGGCGCCGGCTCAGGATCACCGAGGACTTGTTTGCTCCAACGGCCGCCTCTACCAGAGACGAAGGATAACGAGCGACCGGCACCGGCAGTACGAGCCTTATCCTCCCCATGCCGACAAGCTCTTCAAAGGAAGCCAAGTCAATCTCGTGGCGACCAAGCCACCCCAGGTCATAGGTTGGCACGATGTTGACGACATCGTAGATGCACAATAGCTCAGCCAGCTTTACGTCACTTAGATCATCTGCACCGAACAGTACCGAGAACTTTTCACGACTCGACTCGCTCCTGGAGAACCGCTGTTGACTGCGGGAACTGGTGAACTCTCGCCAAGAGTCCTCATCTTCTTCAACCAGCCCGCGGATAGCTTGAGATGAAGCCCTGAACCGTCGAACGACTGGCAGATCGAGAAAATTCTCAGGCGCGACCGCGGCGGAAACTACTTCTTCCTTTGTAGGAGACGCGGACAGCTGCGCGAAGCGCAAAGACCCTGGCAACTGAAGTTTCCGGTACGCTGCATCTACAGATGCCAGCTCCTCATTCGACAACCCTTGATGCTCAAAGAAGAAGCCATCAAGGTCGAACTTAAACACCAAATTTCCCGCAGGCAGACCGGGTGCAGCAAGGCTCAGCAGATCATTGATCCAGGGGTGGGTCATCGGCTCGTTGATCAACCAGGCGTCGTCAGCAGCTGTGGTCGAGATGTTCAGCTTTTCAAGGGAGGGCGGCTCACTCACCAACTTCACATTGGCGGTGATTGGTCGAATCTCTCTATCAAAAATTCGGGAAAGCTCGTCCCAATCGCCCACAGGACCCACGACGTGGATTTCATAACGACCATCCTCGCCGTGCAGGATCGACTCCAGTTCGGGATAAGCAAACTGAAACTGCTGGTAAGCCCAAACGGCACTCCTTTCTTGAAGTGTCCGCCGAACGTCACTCATGCTGCACATTCCGCTGCCCATCCCCTGAATCAGCCTGCCGGATTGCCGCATTGTATCCCACCACCCCGGCCTTATTGCACCATCCAACGTGCACCCAAAAATCTTCACGTCGGCCACCAAGCTAACCTGACCGATCCGACCGGACATCCCGAGTATTTAGCTTAACCCGAGCGGCCGCGACATGCAGCTGCGGAGCTAGCATTCAACAGCCCGCCAGGCTAGATGGGCAACGCTTTCCCTATACATCCGACGCCACTGGGTACCGCTGCGAGAGGCAAGGGCAAATCCGCCCGCCTAAGGGCAGCTATTCGGCAGGTGCCAAACTTCCCAAGTTGGAGCATGATGAGATATGGCCGGCCGACGACAGCATTACCTCCCTCGATTCCTGCAACGCACCTTTCGCTACCGAACGAGCGGCACGCAGGACTACGTGCACGCCCACGAGAGCACGCGGAGCTATGCGCCCAGCACCATGGGCCTAGGGCAAGAAAGGGATTTCTACGGAAATCCAGAAGAATCGTGCGCTGACGACAACGTTACGGAGAGCGAGAACCGACTCGCCCTGATACTTAATCGGCTGAACGAGAACCCATCCAGCGTTTCGCAAGGTGAGCAGGCGCTGCTCGTTGCTGCACTTGCGGTAAGAACGAAGAAGATGCGAGAGTCGCTCGAGACCACGGTGAAAGTTTTCATCAACGAGCTGGCGGGACTGATCCAGACGCACGGCATCAGACGCCAGGAGATAGAAGCCTACTGGAGCGACAAGTCCAAACTTGAGGAAGTCATCCAAGGGGAACTGAAGAAACTTCCCCCCATGCCTCGCGAGATGCGCGCAAAGCTAGTTTCTCGGCTAAAGCAGGAGTGGCACAGGCGACGTGAGCAGATAATAGCCCAGATGCAGATCAACGGGAGAGCCTTGGCTGCTGAGCTTTTTGCACGCATGGATCATGAAAGCGCGCAAATGGCCGATAGAGCTTTCCGCAGAGTCTTCGAAGATGACCCGACGATCCCGGAGCGAGTGGCCTCTCTCACCCAGCTTTACGATTTTTCCGTCATCAATGCATCCGTAGGCGATGAGTTCATTCTTGGGGACTGCGCCGCAATCGGCTTTCGCGCTGATCGCTCACCTCGCTTGCCCATCGGAGATTTTGACGAAGATTCTCCGCTGGATCAGATCTACCTCCCAGTCTCCCCCACGCGATGCATTGCCGCAGTGCGGAAGGGAGAGAGCGCCTGGGCTCAACTGAAGGAGATCAATAGTGCATCTGCAGCGTTGTCGCATCGCTTCTTCATCTCAAAGTCGGGGGAGCATCCAGATCTGCTCAAACTCCAAGCGCTTATTGGAACGGCCGATCCCTTGGCTTCAGAGGAAGATATGCGATCCCTTCTGACGAAGATCTATGAAGAGGACTGACTCTGTCGTCAGCCCCCACGCCACTCGATATGCTTCATTCATCACGGCAAGGGCGGGAAATCCTGCTTTCATCAACTTTGCGCAGGGAAATCAAGATGGTTGAGCAGTTCGGCTTGCGTCTACCTTGCGCTCTTGCTTACCGGCTATACCTCAGGCACCGGTCCACCAGCTGCCTCAGCGCCTCGCCCAGCGTGATCCCAGCGGCCTTGGCATCTACTGCCAGAAGCTCTGCTTGAGACTTGGGAACCTTCGGGTCCGGAAGAAGATCGCTGTAGCGCTTACCCTGCCCGGCCTTGGCCCGAACCCGGGCCGAGAACGGCTCGCGGACCTTGGCGTGCGTGTTCACCAGTGCCGCAAGGGCTGCGGTGGGTGTTACGCCCTGCTGCCGCGCCAAGGCTCGAAACGCGCCCGCCCTGTCAGCGTCGATGTGGACCGTAGGCAACCGGCTCGGGGCCGGCTGCCTGGTGATTCTGTAGGAGTCAGTCGCCGTCATGTGCCAGCTCTGCAATGCGCGCCTCCAATGCTCGGTTCAACCCGGACTTGCTGCGGCAAGCCTGCCGGGCCAGCACATCGCGGGCATCGCCATGGTTCCACGCGGCGGCCTCAACGAGATAGCGCTCCGCTTCGTCGCTCATCCTCCACCCGGTGATCGAGTCTTGGCAATCGACCTGTGGCAGCATGCCAGCGAGCACGTAGGCCGCCTCAGCATGACCGGGCCACAGGTCAGTCCTGTGCCAACGTCATGTGCAGGCACTGGCTTGCCGCTGCGGCCCCCGTGCAGCCAGAATCCGAGGCACCACGCCCACCGGTATGCCATGCCCTCTTCTGCCCAGCACGCAGCACACGCCGTGCCGATGCGCCTCGATGCGACCGACGGCAGCATCCAGCTCGGCAATCTGCCGGCCTTGATCTGCCCCACGCTCTCACTGGATGAAGCGCGCATCGCCTTTACCGCCTTGGTAAGTGGGGAGCGTGATGTCGGCACCGGCTATCACTGGTTGAGCCTGCACCGGCTCAGCCTAGGCGGTGCGCCCGCTGGCATCAGCCTGTGCTTCCTCGGACAACAGCTCGACATGGTGACGATGGGGGTCGATCTACCCGGTGCAGCACTGGAAGACGGCTGGCCGACCCAGGCCGCAATCGATGCAGAAGTCGCCTTCATGCGCCGCACGCTGGGTGCGGCGCTGGGTCGCAAGCTGAGCGGCGGCCAAGCCCGGTTCAACTGGGGCGAAGCCTGGGCCCGTTTCGATCCGAAAGGCTTCATGGCCAGCAGCGGCATTCGCTACTCACCACGCACGTGACCGCGCTCAGGTACGGGTGATCGACACCCCACCCTCCACGCGCATCGCGGTACCCGTAACGAAACTGCTCTCATCGCTGGCCAGGAACAGCGCCGCATTGGCGATCTCCTCCGGCTCGGCGAGGCGCTTGAGTGCGTGCAACGAGCGCACGAAGTCGCGGGCATCGCCGGTCGGTGCGGCCTGCCGGCCCATCTCCGTATCGGTGCCACCGGGCAGCAGTACGTTGCTGCGCACACCGCGCGCACCGTATTCGGCAGCGATCACCTGGCTCAGGCCGATCAGCCCGGCCTTGCTTGACGCATAGGCCGCCATGCCCGGGAATCCCACGGTGTGGCCGACGAAAGTGCCAACGAACACCAGCGAGCCGCCGCCGCGCGCCAGCAGTGCCGGCAGCTGCGCGCGTGCCGCATGGAAGGCGGCGTCGAGATTGGTGGCCATCACCTCGCGCCAGGCATCCACCGGAAACTCCGCCGCCGGCACGCCCGGGCCGAGCATGCCGGCATTGTTGAGCGCGATGTCCAGGCCGCCGAATGACTGCTGGGCCAGATCGACCAGCGCCTGCGCCGTGCCCGGGTTGGCCACGTCGGCGGCATGCACCACGGCTTCGCCACCGGCAGCGCGAATCTGCTCGGCCAGCGCCTGCAGCGGCTCCGGCCGCCGTGCGTTGAGCACCAGCTTTGCTCCTTCGGCGGCGAAGCGCAGCGCGCTGGCGCGGCCGATACCGGCGCTGGCACCGGTGATGAGAGCGATCTTGTTGTTCAGGCGCATGGTCGTGGTACCGGTTGTGAAGTGGCCGCCACGATGCCGTGCGTTCGGCCCGCCAACACTCCGTTTCCGGGCCTCACAGGTGAGTGCAGGAAACGGAGTTTCCGCAGCACCGGCACGTGCCAGAATCCGGCCATGGACAGTACCGCCACCACCGCCCTCGATGACCGCATCGAACGGGTCTGCCGCCACCTGCAGACCAGCCTCGACGAACCCTCGCTGCAGGAACTGGCCGATATCGCTGGCTGCAGCCCGACGCGCCTGCATCGCCTGTTCAAGCAGTCCACCGGGCTGACCCCCAAGCAGTACGCCGCCGCGCTGCGCGCCGACCGCCTGCGCACCGGGCTGGAACAACAGGAACGCATCACCGACGCCTTCCACGATGCTGGCTTCGGATCCAGTGGACGCTTCTACGAGAACGCACCGAAGTTGCTGGGCATGACGCCCAAGCAATGGCGCGCAGGGGGGCGCGGCGAAGTCATCCACTTCGCGCTTGCCGAAAGCTCACTGGGCAGCGTGCTGGTGGCCAGCAGCGGGACCGGCGTGGTCGCGATCCTGCTCGGCGACGATCCGGAGACACTGCTGCAGTCGTTGCAGCAACGCTTCCGCCAAGCCGAACTGGTCGGCGCCGACCAGGGCTACGAGCAACTGGTGGCACAGGTCGTAGGCCTGGTCGAGGATCCTTCGCGAGGCGCCACGTTGCCACTGGACATCCGCGGCACCGCGTTCCAGCAACGGGTGTGGCAGGCACTGCAGCAGATTCCGCGCGGGCACACTACCTCGTATGCGGATATCGCCGCGCGTATCGGCGCGCCGCGCTCAAGCCGTGCCGTCGCACGCGCATGCGCAAGCAATCCGTTGGCGGTGGCCGTGCCCTGCCACCGCGTGGTGCGCCGCGATGGCGACCTGTCCGGCTATGCCTGGGGCGTAGCGCGCAAGCGCGAACTGCTGCGCCGGGAAAAGGCCTCGACTGCCTGAAGTGGGTGCCGACCTTGGTCGGCACACTCAGCCTCCCGTAGCTGCCGACCTTGGTCGGCACACTCAGCCTCCCGTAGCTGCCGACCTTGGTCGGCACACTCAGCCTCCCGTAGCTGCCGACCTTGGTCGGCACACCCAGCTTCCCGTAGGTGCCGACCTTGGTCGGCACACCCAGCTTCCCGTAGGTGCCGACCTTGGTCGGCACACTCAGCTTCCCGTAGGTGCCGACCTTGGTCGGCACACCCAGCTTCCCGTAGGTGCCGACCTTGGTCGGCACACCGCCAAGGCCTCAATCCAGCTTCACCACCAGCTTGCCGAAGTTGCGCCCCAGCAACAGCCCGAAGAACGCCTCCGGCGCATTCTCCAGCCCTTCCACCACATCCTCGCGGTACTGGATGCGGCCGTCGCGCAGCCATTGCGGCATCTCGCGTTCGAACTCCGGCCACAGATGGTTGAAGTCGTGCACGATGAAACCACGCACGGTCAGGCGCTGGCGCAGGATCTGGCTGAACAGTGCGGGCAACCGGTCCGGGCCGGGCTGCTCGACGCCCCGCTCGTTGTAGGTGGCGATGGTGCCGCACACCGGAATGCGGGCGAAGTCGTTGAGCAGCGGCAGCACTGCATCCAGCACATGGCCACCGACATTCTCGAAGTACACGTCGATGCCGGCGGGCACTGCCGCGTGCAGTTGATCGGCAAAATCAGCCGCGCGATGATCCAGCGCCACGTCCACGCCCAGCGTCTGCAGATAGGCACGCTTGGCTTCGCCGCCGGCGATGGCGACCACGCGCGCGCCCTGCAGCTTGGCCAGCTGGGCCACGGTCGCGCCCACCGGCCCGGTCGCGGCAGCCACCACCAGCGTCTCGCCCGGCTTCAAACGGGCGATTTCATGCAGGCTGGAATAGGCGGTGAAGCCGGGCATGCCATACACGCCCAGCGCGGTACTCAGCGGCAGTCCGGCCGGGTCCAGGCGGCGCCCCAGTGCCCTGGCCGGCAGCACCGCGTGGGTCTGCCAGCCACCCGGCGCCAGCACCAGCTCACCTGCGGCTACGCCCTCGGCATTGGACTGCAACACCTCGGCCACGGTCTGCCCTTCCATCACCGCGCCCACCGCCACCGGCGCGGCATACGAGGGGCCCTCGTCCATGCGTCCACGCATGTACGGGTCCAGCGACAGGTAGCGGTTGCGCAGCAGCACCTCGCCATCGGCCAATGACGGCAACGCAACCTGTTCCAGGCGGAAGTTGGCTGCACTTGGCGCCCCCTGCGGACGCGACGCAAGCACAATGCGGGAGGTGGTCGAGGGATCGGACATGGCCAGGTCTCTGCTGTTGCCAGCATCAGGAGAGGAGTGCCGACACTACGCCGCCGCCATCCCCGATGGCGGCCACGAAAACAGCGTTCCATCACCCGGACCGGCGCGGGTCCGGCGCAGCCCTTGCCCTTGCAGCTTTGGCGATCGCGGCGATCTGCTGATTTCCACCGCAGACGATGATCGACTGGCCACGCCCCGCCCCAGGACGGAGGATCAAGCACTTGCGAGCGCGCAGACGGCAATGTGAAGAAATCTTGGCAAAACGCTTGCCGAAGGCAGCCGACCTCCGTAATATACGCGTCCTTGGCAGCGACCTCGCTGCAACGAAACACGTGGCCGAGTAGCTCAGTTGGTAGAGCAGGGGATTGAAAATCCCCGTGTCGGCGGTTCGATTCCGTCTTCGGCCACCACTTTCGAAGGCCTGCAGAAATGCGGGTCTTTTTTTTCCGGAAACCGGGCTTGATCACGGTTGCCACACAATTTGGCCGAGTAGCTCAGTTGGTAGAGCAGGGGATTGAAAATCCCCGTGTCGGCGGTTCGATTCCGTCTTCGGCCACCATCTTCAGAGACCTGCAGAAATGCAGGTCTTTTTTTTTTGCGCGACCGTGCCTGCCGTCTCTGTAGTACCGTCCTTGGTTCACTGCATGGAGCACTGATGACATGGATGACACCCCTTCCCTGTCCCAACTACGGCAATCGCTGCGTCGCCTGCAATGGCTGGTTGCCGGGCTGTCCGTATTGTTGCTTGGCTTGGCCGCAGTCACGGCCTGGCTGCTTTCGCAGCGCGATGCCCCATTACACGTCGATCATTTGAGCACGCGGCAGCTGCAGGTACTCGACGAGCACGGCGTGGTACGGGTGGAGATTGGCCAGGACAGCGTAGAAGAAGGGCGACGAAGCCGCGCTGCCGGCATCCTGATTTTCGACGCTTCCGGCGCCGAGCGAGGCGGCCTGAGCACGTTCGAGGACAACAGCGTTGCTCTTGCTCTGGACGCCCCGAAGGGACAGGGCGAGGACCGGTGGCGGGACCGGGCCGGACTCCGTGTGGACGCCGACGGCTCCGCGCAACTGCTGCTGACCGACAATCTGACCCGCGGCGCAGTACGCCTGCATTCCAAGGGAACTGGCGGCGGAGGGCTGGACACCTTCAAATGGGATATGGGCAGCGGCACGTTGCATACGCGGACACTTACCTTTGACGGCGACGAGCGCAGTCAACGCCCGTTCGAGCAGTAGCCGCAACTGACGACGGCAATGGTGCCGGCGCATGGAACCTTTACACGCGCCCGTGGCCGCTCGCCTAAGCTCAGGACTCCTGCCTGGAGCCTGCCGATGCCTCTGCGCCCCACCCTGCTTGCCTGCCTGCTGCTGGCCGCCTCCCCGGTGATCGCCGCCGAACCGGTGCGCGCAGTCGACACGCTGGACATCGACCGCTACGCAGGCCAGTGGCACGAGATCGCGCATCTTCCGGTGTCGTTCCAGAAGCAGTGCGTCGGCGAGATCACCGCCAACTACGGGCTGCGCCGCGATGGCCGCATCAGTGTCACCAATGCCTGCCGCAACGGCGACGGAGAACGCGTGGTTGCTGAAGGCGTGGCACGCCCGGTTGCCGGCCATCCCGGCCAGTTGCAGGTGCGCTTCGTGCCGGACTGGCTGAGCTGGGTGCCACTGGTCTGGGCCGACTACTGGGTCCTGGCACTGGACCCGGACTATCAGTGGGCGTTGGTCGGTGAGCCGGACCGTAAGTACCTGTGGATCCTCTCGCGCCTGCCGGAAATGGATCGCGCCCGGTTCGAACAGTTGAAAGAGAAAGCCGAGACGATGGGCTACGACCTCGGCCCACTGCGCCTGATGGCTCCGATTCGCGATACGCCCGCCGACTGAACCGCGTCGCATCCGGCGCACCACGCGCGCGCCATCCGGCGCCGCGCACACCCGGCCGCCATCTTCACGCGCTACCCTCTGCGACGGGTCGCCACAGGCGATCCAAACGACCATACGCCGTAGTATGCTTATCCAACGCACCCCTCCAGAGGACCTGCGCCCATGCTCCACCGCTTCCGTATCGCCTTGATCGTCCTGTGCACCCTCGCCCTTGTTGCCTGCAACAACGGCATCGTCAAGCGTGTTTCGGAACCGGCGGCCAGCCTGCAGCAGCTGACCGTGCGCGCCGACGGCAACTGGACCGTGGCCCTGCGCCTGCAGAACTACAGCTCCATGCCCATGACCTTCGATGACGTCGCGCTGGCGCTGACCGTCGGCGACAGCGACGCCGGCACCCTGCAGGCCACGCCGGGCATTTCCATCGGCGGCACCTCGGCCGACGTCATCCAGGTCAACCTGGTGCCCAGCTCGGCCGCACGCCTGGTGGTGGCCGATGCGCTGGCCAGCAACCGCACCCTGGCCTATGGCCTGAAGGGAACGGTGGCAGCCACGCCGCAGGAAAAGAAGCAGCGCAGCTTCGACATCAGCAGCCGCAGCACCCTCAACCAGGCCCCGGGCCTGCCGGGCGTGCTGCGCTGACTCCCGCTTTCCGCCGCGGCGCCCGGCGCCGCTCCCCCTGTCCCTGATCCAATCGAGACGTACCGATGAGCAGCTACACCGCCCCGCTTTCCGACCTCCGTTTCGCCCTGCACGATGTGCTCAAGGTCGAACCCCTGTTCGCCCGCCTGGGCTTCACCGACGCCACCGCCGACGTGGTCGATGCCGTGCTGGAAGAAGCCGGCCGCTTCAGCGCCACCGTGCTGGCCCCGCTCAACAGCGTCGGCGACGAGATCGGCTGCGTACTCGACCAGGCCTCCGGTGAAG
Source organism: Stenotrophomonas sp. 28608_Sma (assembly GCF_056486185.1). Taxonomy (NCBI): domain Bacteria; kingdom Pseudomonadati; phylum Pseudomonadota; class Gammaproteobacteria; order Lysobacterales; family Lysobacteraceae; genus Stenotrophomonas; species Stenotrophomonas sp. 28608_Sma. The sequence goes on from NZ_CM151308.1 coordinate 3,436,515, forward strand.
TGACCACCCCGCCCGGCTTCAAGCAGGCCTACGACCAGTTCGTCGATGGCGGCTGGACCGGCCTGACCGCCTCGCCGGAGCTGGGCGGCCAGGGCCTGCCGCACACCCTGGGCGTGCCGCTCAACGAAATGATCAATGCCGCCAACCTGGCGTGGGGCAACTTCCCGCTGCTCTCGCACGGCGCCATCGAAGCGCTGAAGCAGCACGGCGAGGCCTGGCAGCACGAGGCCTTCCTGAAGCCGCTGATCGAGGGCCGTTGGACCGGCACCATGTGCCTGACCGAGCCGCACTGCGGCACCGACCTGGGCCTGCTCAAGACCAAGGCCGAGCCGAATGCCGATGGCAGCTACTCGATCACCGGCACCAAGATCTTCATCACTGCCGGCGAGCACGACCTGACCGGCAACATCGTGCACCTGGTGCTGGCCAAGCTGCCCGACGCCCCTCCGGGTGCCAAGGGCATCTCGCTGTTCGTCACCCCGAAGTTCAAGGTCGACCGCGAAGGCAACGTCGGCGAGCGCAACGCACTGCGCTGCGGCTCGATCGAGCACAAGATGGGCATCAAGGGGTCGGTCACCTGCGTGATGAACTTCGATGGTGCGCAGGGCTACCTGGTCGGCCAGCCGCACAAGGGCCTGCAGGCCATGTTCACCATGATGAACACCGCGCGCCTGGGGGTCGGCCTGCAGGGCATCGGCCTGTCCGAGCGCGCCTACCAGAACGCACTGAAGTACAGCCGTGAGCGCCTGCAGTCGCGCGCCCTGAGCGGCGCCAAATTCCCGGACAAGCCGGCCGACCCTATCCTGGTCCATCCGGATGTGCGCCGCATGCTGCTGACGGTGAAGTCACTGGTCGAGGGCAGCCGCCTGCTGGCCCTGCACGCCGCCACCCTGATCGACGTCGCCCACCACGCCGAGGATGCCGCCGAGCGCGAGCGCGCCGACACCCTGGTGAGCTTCCTGACCCCGATCTCCAAGGCCTGCCAGACCGAATGGGGCATCGAGAACACCTACAACGCCCTGCAGTGCTTCGGTGGCCACGGCTACATCCGCGAACACGGCATGGAGCAGCTGGCCCGCGATGCCCGCATCACCACGCTGTATGAAGGCACCACCGGCATCCAGGCGCTGGACCTGATCGGCCGCAAGACCGCGTCCAGCCAGGGCGCGGGTCTGAAGCTGATGCTGGCCGAGATCGAGGCGTTCGCCAAGGCCAACGAAGGCAACGAAGCGCTGGCCGAGTTCATCGGCCCGCTGCGCGCCAAGGCCGCCGAATGGGGCAAGCTGACCCTGGACGTGCTGCAGCGCGCGGCCGCCAACCCCGACGAACTGGGCGCAGCCAGCTACGACTACCTGTTCTACTCGGGCTACGTGGTGCTGGCTTACTGGTGGGCCCGCAGCGTGGCCGCCGCCGATGCCAGCGCGCACGGCGCCGCTTTCGCTCAGGGCAAGCGCGAGACCGCACGGTTCTACTTCGCCCGCGTGCTGCCGCGCACCCTCAGCCACGCCGCCGCGATCCAGGCCGGCGCCGCCCCGCTGATGGCGATGGACGACGAGCGCTTCGGCGCCTGAGCCGGGCGGCGCCCGGCACCCGCGGTAGTGCCGGCCGCTGGCCGGCAACCGCAACAGCAACAGCTGCATCCCGATGAATGGCGGGGCGGTGTGGGCTGGCAGGACACGCCGTAAACCCATCCTTGGGGGCTCGATGGCGCCATCCATGGCGCCAACGGTCCTGCCACCCCACACCGCCCCGCCTCTGACAGTCCCCCGCGATCTGCCGTAGATCCACGCCATGCGTGGATGGAAACCACCGAAATCCATCTGGAGAAAAGCCCCCCTTTGTTAAGGGGGGCGCGCCAACGGCGCGGGGGATAGGAGGAATGCGTGGACCTGAATCATTGCGATTTGGGCATCGCCCTCGGGGCGATACCCAAATCGCAATGATTCAGGTATAAGCCGTTCTCCCGATGGAGACAGACACTACACGCTTGGGTCTGATCGAAGCCGGAGCTCCGTTTTCTGCTCCGGGCGCCGAAGCATCGCCCAACGCCACGACGCTGCATCGCCCCGGTTCGGTCCGGCTGCTCTCGCTTGATGCCCACGGACGCGTACTGGACTGGATCACCTGGCAGGATGCGGCGTGCCTCTACGCCCGCGAAGCCGTCGCCTGGACACTCGGCGATCCCTGCCTGCACATCCACGGCGGCACCAACCGCTTCAGCGGTCTGCAGAGCGGCATGGACCTGCACCCGATCATCGCCGCCCGCGGCCACGCCCGCTCCCGCGCGATCGACCCCACGCCAAACCTGACCAACCCGGCCCTGTTCGCCCGCGACGCGCACCTGTGCATGTACTGCGGCCAGCAGTTCAACCGCCCCACGCTCACCCGCGACCACGTCATGCCGCTGTCCAAGGGTGGCCTGGACTGCTGGGAAAACGTGGTCACCGCCTGCTTCCACTGCAACTCGCGCAAGAGCGACCGCACCCCCCAGCAGGCCGGAATGCCGTTGCTGGCGGTGCCTTACCGGCCCAGCTGGATCGAGCACCTGATCCTGTCCAACCGCAACATCCTGGCCGACCAGATGGCCTTCCTGAAGGCGCAATTGCCCAAGCGGTCAAAACTGAGCACCTGAATCGCTGAAAATGCAACCCTCACCGTCCTGTCACGGGCGGCGGCGTTTGCTTGCCCCACCCCCGTTTGAGGGCGAAAATGGGCGTTCAGAACAAGTGCGAACATGATGATCGACTCTGCCCGCTATCCCCGCCTCGCGCGCATCCAGACACCGGATGACCTGCGCACGTTCGACGAATCCGAATTGAGGGCGGTCGCCGACGAACTGCGCGCCTACCTCATCGAGTCGGTGGGCAAGAGCGGCGGGCACTTCGCCGCCGGCCTGGGCGTGATCGAACTCACCGTGGCCCTGCACTACCTGTACCAGACCCCGCAGGACCAGCTGGTCTGGGACGTCGGTCACCAGACCTACCCGCACAAGATCCTGACCGGTCGCCGCGACGAGATCCACACCGTCAAGCAGAAGGACGGCGTCGCGCCGTTCCCGAAGCGCGAAGAGAGCGAGTACGACACCTTCGGCGTCGGCCACTCCTCGACCTCGATCTCGGCCGCACTCGGCATGGCCATCGCCCGCCAGTCCGAAGGCGACAACCGCCAGGTCGTTGCAGTGATCGGTGATGGCGCAATGACCGCCGGCATGGCGTTCGAAGCGCTGATGCACGCCGGCGGCATGGAGCCCGAGCCGAACCTGCTGGTGATCCTCAACGACAACAACATGTCGATCTCCGAGGCGGTCGGCGGCCTGACCAAGATGCTCGGCCGCGCCACCGGCAGCCGCACGCTCAATGCGCTGCGCGAAGGCGGCAAGAAGATCCTCGGTGACAAGAAGAACAACCCGGCGCGCTTCGTGAAGCGCTGGGAAGAACACTGGAAGGGCATGTTCGTGCCGTCCACGATGTTCGAGGAAATGGGCTTCCACTACACCGGCCCGATCGACGGCCACGACATGCCCGCCCTGCTGTCCACGCTGAAGACGCTGCGCGCCTCCAAGGGCCCGAAGCTGTTGCACGTGATGACCACCAAGGGCAAGGGCTACGAGCCGGCCGAAGGCGACCAGATCGGTTACCACGCCGTCGGCCCGTTCGATCCGGACAAGGGCCTGGTGGCCAAGGCCGGTGCCAAGAAGCCGACCTACACCGATGTGTTCAGCGACTGGCTGTGCGATGCCGCCGCTGCCGAGCCACGCCTGTACGGCATCACCCCGGCGATGCGCGAAGGCTCCGGCCTGGTGCGTTTCAGCAAGGAATACCCGCAACGCTATTTCGACGTGGCAATTGCCGAGCAGCACGCGGTCACCCTCGCCGCCGGCATGGCCACCCAGGGCGGCAAGCCGGTGGTGGCGATCTATTCGACCTTCCTGCAGCGCGCGTACGACCAGCTGGTGCATGACGTGGCCATCCAGGACCTGGACGTGCTGTTCGCGATCGACCGCGCCGGCGTGGTCGGTCCGGACGGCGCCACCCATGCCGGCAACCTCGACCTGAGCTTCCTGCGCTGCGTGCCGAACCTGGTGGTGATGGCTCCGTCCAATGAAGCCGAGTGCCGGCAGATGCTCAGCACTGGCCTGCAGCACCCGGGCCCGGCCGCCGTGCGCTATCCGCGCGGCACCGGCACCGGCGTTGCCGCCGGTACCGACCTGTCGACCCTGCCGATCGGCAAGGGCGAGCTTCGCCTGCAGGGCAGCCGCGTCGCGCTGCTCGCCTTTGGCAGCACCGTGGCCGCCGCCGAACAGGTCGGCCGCGAACTGGGCCTGAGCGTGGTCAACATGCGCTTCATCAAGCCGCTGGACCGCGAGCTGGTGCTGGCCGTGGCCGCCCAGCACGAGGGCCTGGTCACGATCGAAGACAATGTGGTGGCCGGCGGCGCCGGCTCCGGCGTCGGCGAACTGCTCAACGCCGAAGGCGTATTGCGCCCGATCCTGCACCTGGGCCTGCCAGACAGTTACCAGCACCACGCAAGCCGTGAGGACCTGCTGGCCGAAGCCGGTATCGATGCGGCGGGCATCCGCGCGGCGGTACTCAAGCGCTGGCCGCAGCTGGCTGCCGGGACCCCGCCGCTCAGCGCGGCAGGCTGAGGCCGGTCACCACCAGTAGATCCACGCATGGCGTGGATCTACTGCGGAACAGGGGTCGATCCACGCCATGCGTGGAGACAGATGCAAAGTAGATCCACGCCGTGCGTGGATGGCGGGCTCCGGAACGATGATCTGGCCGGAAACCCCAACCCTCAGCCGTAGCTGACCGCTTCCACGAACGCACCGCTGGCCTCCACCCGCACCGCAGCGCGCTGCCCGGTGTCGACGAAGTGGAGGCGTGCAAGGGTTTCAGCGAAATCGTAGGCCCGGGCACCATCGCGGAACTCGATCGGTTCCGGCCGGTCCGGGTGCAGCACGCGCCATTGGCGTTGCTCGCATTGCAGGCGGATCAACATGCAGCTCACTCCTTGAGGCAGCGTATCGACGGTGGCGGGACGGGCGTGCCGGTTACGGCAGACTTCATCGCGACGGATCAGGGGCACGCAGGGGTGCCCTGATCACAGAAGATACGACGTTCAAAATGTGAGCTGTATCAGATTATTCTGATTTTCGATGGGCGAGCTCAATTCACCTGGAACTGCGCCCGGCAGCCGTCGCTGACCCAGATGCCACGACGGTTCCAGCCCCAGGTCTGGCCCTCGATGCAGGCGCTGCGTGAATCCTGACGCACCAGGCGCACACCACGACGGATGCGGGCATCACAGTACTCCTGGCGGTGGCCGTTGGAATGGCAGGTGATCACCTCACCCCCGCCCCAGCCATTGCCACCGTTGCCCCAGCCGTTGCCATGGCCACCACCCCAGCCACCGCCACGGCGGTACTCGCCAACGAACTCGGCACGGCAGCCCTGGGTGACCCACACACCGTAGCGCGATTGCCCCCAGGTCTCGCCTTCCACGCACGGCGAACCGGACAACTGGCGGATCATCCGGGCACGGCCTTCCAGGCGGCATTCATTGCTGCGGTTCTTGATCGATTCGCAGCGGACGATGCCGCCGCCATCACGACCGCCATAGCGATCGTCGTCATAACCGTAGCCATAGCTCTGCGCCTGCGCGCCGCCTGCGGCCGCCAGCATCGGCAGCAGCGTGCAGGCCAGGGTGCGCCAGGTGAGTGCCTTGCCCATCGGAATCTCCGGATGAATACGATGGCGCAAGCATCCGGGATTCGTGGCGCGGCGCACAGGGGGGCGCACCACGGCGGTTTTTTCCCCATTCAAACAACTCAACCGTGGCTGACTGCGCCTCGGCCGGTGGCGTCACTCCCCGATATGGAGCGCATCGACGGTGCTGCCGAGCGCCTCGACCCGGACCGTGCTGCGCTGGCCGGTGCGACGATGGTGCTCGAGGGCCAGCGCAGCGGCCGCGTCGAAGGCATCGGCACCGCGGGCGTAACGGGTGGCGTCACCCGCCTTCGGATGCAACACGGACCAGTGCCGGGCAGTGCATTGGACAGTAAAGACCATGAGAAGCTCCTGCGGAAGGAAAGAGGCGGTGACAGGCGGCAGGGCCACGTGCCAGTACACCCTCAGGCTATCGATCGCGTCGGAGATGGCCCATCAGATTTGTACGAAAATGCCTCAGGATTCGGTCGGGCGCTTCCCAACCCTCACATCTCTGAGGCTGTTTAGTGAAGGCGTTCCGTGACCCTTGTCACGGAGTTGACGGAGCTTCACACTACCGTCACCAACAGGGGCCCCTTCCACATGCGCACCTTCTTCTCGCAGCAGCGCTGGACGCTGCTGAAGTTCTATTTCGTGGCCAGCTATCTGGTGCTGATTGAAGAGCTGATCCGCGCCGCCATGCACTGAGCGCTTGCTGGAGGGCTATTTGCGACAGACACTGTCGCTTTAGGCACGGAGCCCGCCCGATGAAAGCGCTTCTTCTGATTCCAGCCCTGCTGGTGCTGACCGCGTGCGCCAACCAGCACGACGCCGCCGCACGTGCCGATGCGGCGCCCACCTCGTCTGCGATACCGAAGGTGGGCGGCGATCGCGATGCCCACGGATGCATTGGTTCGGCCGGCTACCAGTGGTGCGAGCACAGCCAGCGTTGCGAACGCCCGTGGGAACTGGCACAGGCACAGGGCCTGGCCAATACCGCCGAGGCCATCGATGCCTACTGCGCGAAGCCGGCCAGCCCGGCACGCAAGTGAGGCGCGCACCCCATGGCTGAGCTGAGCCCGCTACCCACCCTGGCCCCGGGTCGCTACCGCCACTTCAAGGGCGGCGAGTACGAAGTGCTCGATATCGTCCGCAGCAGCGAGACGCTGGAGCCACTGGTGCTGTATCGCGCGCTCTATGGCGAAGGCGGCCTGTGGGTGCGCCCGTATGCCATGTTCGTCGAACAGGTACCGGGCGAACACGGACCGCAGCCGCGTTTCGCCCGCATCGACGCATGACGGTTCCGCTGCCGGCCCTGGCCGGCAGCGCGGTGACACCACGGGCCTGCGTTACAATCGTACCGTCCAGTCGGTTTCTTCCCGCCATGTCCGCATCCCCCTCCCGCTCGCGCCGCAAGGCGCCCGACAGCGTGCGCCAGTCACTGCTGCAGGCCACCATTGAAGTGATCGGCCGTAATGGCCTGGCCGCGCTGACCGTGCAGGACGTCGCACAGGCCGCCGGTGTCAGCAAGGGTGCGCTGTTCCATCATTTCAGCAGCAAGCAGGCACTGGTGGATGAAGCCATCGGAGCGCTCATCGGCGAATTCGAAGCGCGGGTACGTGCCCTGCTGCAGGAAAACCCCGAAGGGCATGGTCGTTTCAGCCGCGCCTATGTGCAGGCCAATTTCGAGCATCTGCTGCAGCAGGAACAGGACAACGACATCGGCCTGACCCTGGGCAACCTGATGGAACCAGCCCTGCTCGCGCATTGGCGTACCTGGAAGCGTGCGATGCTGGCCGAGTTCGCCGGCGAAGCCAACGATCCCCGACTGTATGCGGCGCGCTGCGCTGCCGATGGCTACTGGGCCACGGCCTATGGGCGACCGCTGGACGAGGAAGAACGCGCCAACGCATTGGCGATGGCCGAACAGGCCCTGAAACTATGCGACCCGCAGTAAGCAGGAGCGCTCAATGAATCCCTACCTCTACCTTGCCGCTGCCATCGTGCTGGAAGTAATTGCCACGTCGCTGCTGAAGGCATCCGACGGCATGAGCCGGCTGGCGCCGACACTGGGCGCGCTGGTCGGCTATGGACTGTGCTTCTACCTGCTGTCGATGACCATGAAGTCGATCCCGACCGGCATCGCCTACGCGATCTGGTCCGGCGTCGGCATCGTGCTGATCTCGCTGATCGGGCTGGTGGTGTTCAAGCAGCGCCTGGATGCACCGGCGTTGATCGGCATCGGCCTGATCTGTGCTGGCGTACTGGTGATCAATCTGTTCTCGCGCAGCAGCGCACACTGAGTACGCTGCTGCGCGATCAACGCTAGCTGACCTTCTTCGCTACGGTCATGCCGAGCAGGAACAGCACCACGGCGATGATGATGCCGGCCCAGAACAGAAACTTGGCGATGCCGACCGCGGCACCGGCAATGCCGCCGAAGCCGAGCACGCCCGCAATTACGCCGATGATGGCGAAGATGATGGCCCACTTGATCATGTCAAACCTTTCCCCGTGGGGACTGCGTACAGGATGATCAGGCTAGGCCGTAGCTGATGCGGCAGTCGTGAACAGGCCGCGTGCGCGGCGTGAATCAGCGCGGGCGGAAACGCATCAGGGCCACCGCAAAGGCCAGGAACACGCTACCCACCAGCCGCTCGAACCAGCGCCGCGCGAAGGGTTTGGCCAACCATCGGCGCAGGCCATGGCCACCGGCGGCATACATCACGTACCAGAACAGTTCGCAGCCGGCGAAGGTGGCAACCAGCACGCTGTACTGCAGCGCCTGGCCACGCGACGGATCGACGAACTGCGGCAGGAACGCCGCAGCGAACAGCAGCAGCTTGGGATTGCTCAGGCCCACCAGAAGGCCACCACGGAACACCTTCCACGCGCCCAGCGACGCCGCAACAGGCAGCGCGGCATCGACCGTCACCGGTGGTGCCGGCCGGCAACTGTCACGCCATGCCTTCAGGCCCAGCCAGGCCAGATAGGCCACGCCCAGATAGCGCAGCACCTCAAACAGCATCGGCGAGGAATGCAGCAGCGCACTCAAGCCTGCTGCGGAGGCCGCCAGCACCAGCAGCATCGCCAGCAGGCAGCCAGCCATCGCCGGCACGCTACCGCGAAAGCCGAGCCCGACGCTGCGACCGAGGATATGCAGCATGTTCGGCCCCGGCGTACCACACAGAACGAACACCGTGGCGAGGAACCACCACCAGGTATGCAGGGCCATATCGGACATCCACTTCAGAAGATCCCACCAGCATAGAGTGCGCCGGCCTGGCGCGGCACACACAGCGCAGCATGGATGCGGTGGTTACAGAGGCAGGCTCAGGCCGCAAGCGCGTCGCGCCGTACCAGTACCTGGTCGATCAAGCCCCATTCGCATGCCTGCTCGGCACTCATGAAACGATCGCGGTCCAGGGTCTGCTCGACCTCCTCGACACTGCGTCCGCAATGCTGCGCATACAGCCGGGTGATGCGCTGCTTGGTGCGCTGCATTTCCTCGGCATGGATGAAGATGTCCGACGCCTGGCCCTGCACCCCGCCCAGCGGCTGATGCACATGCAGGCTGGCATTGGCCAACGCCGCACGGTGACCGGGCTCGCCGGCCATCAGCAGGAACGAACCCATCGACCGCGCGGTGCCCATGCACAGCGTATGCACCGGGGCCGAGATGTATTGCATGGTGTCGTACATCGCCAGGCCGCTGGAGATCACTCCACCCGGCGAGTTGATGTACAGATGGATCGGCTTCTCCGGGTTTTCCGATTCCAGGAACAGCAGCTGCGCGCAGACCAGCGCCGACACAGTGTCATCGACTTCACCGTTGAGAAAGATGATGCGCTCGCGCAGGAGCCGCGAGTAGATGTCATGGGAGCGCTCACCGCGCTCGCTGCGTTCCACCACCATCGGTATCAGCTGCATTCTGTCCCGCATGTGCCTGCTCCCTGTAGCGTTCGATCCAGGCGCCGGCTCAGGCCGCGCGCATCATGGTGCGATGATCGTCGTTGGCGGCCAACGGCAGCAGCGCGCGCAGGTCGGTGAGCCGATGCACGATGGTCAGCACCGTCCCCCCGCCGTCATCCGCGCGCAGCCGGAAACACACCAGGCTGTGCAGATGCGGGGGCTGCGCATCGCGCAGGTGGAACCCCAGTTCCCGCCCCTCCTCGCACAGGCAAGGCTGCGGATCGGCAAGATCGGCCGCAGGCAACCAGCGCTCACGCAGCGCCGGATCGAACAGTGCGCGCCAGACCCGTTCCGGTGGCGCTGGCAGCCACTGCTCCATCACCAACGCGGGAGCCGCTTCGTTCAGAACATCGTCCATCAGTCCATCTCCTTCAGCAGATCCTGCAAGGCATCCATCCGCGCGGGCCAGTAGGCCCGGTAGCGCTGCAGCCAGTTGCCGATGTGCGCCAGCCCGCGCGGATCGACCTCGTAGTGGACGAAACGGCCTTGGCGCTGTTCGCTCACCAGCCCGGCATCGCGCAGCACCGCCAGGTGCTGGGACATCGCAGACTGGCTGATCGCCATGCCCTCGCGCAGCGCGCTGGCATGCTGCCCGCCCTCGGCCAGCTTTTCGAAGATGTGGCGGCGGGTGGGGTCGGCCAGCGCTTTGAAGAGGGCGTTCTCGATCATGACCAATACATTAGCAGACACTAATGTGTAGTGCAACTCCCGCATCGGCTGTGCTGCAATGACGGCTCCCCGGCATGGAGCTGTGCATGAAGACCCTTGGCCTGATCGGCGGCATGAGCTGGGAAAGCTCGGCGCAGTATTACCGGCTCATCAACGAGGACGTGCGGCAGCGCCTCGGTGGCGCACATTCGGCGCAGCTGCTGCTGTGGTCGGTGGATTTCGCCGGCATCAAGCAGCTGCAGCATGACGGCGACTGGAATGCGCTGGGCGACCATATGGCCGACGCTGCACGGCGCCTGCAGGCCGGTGGCGCCGATCTGCTGCTGATCTGCACGAACACCATGCACAAGCTGGCCGACCGCATCGAGGCTGCCTGCCCCGTCCCGCTGCTGCATATCGCCGACCCCACCGCCCAGGCCATCGTGCAGGCAGGCGCACGCAAGGTGGGCCTGCTCGGCACCGCCTTCACCATGGAACAGGACTTCTACCGCGGCCGGCTGCAGGATCGCTTCGGATTGGAGGTGCTGGTTCCCGAAGCCGATGATCGTCGCAGCGTGCACGACATCATCTACCAGGAACTGATCGCCGGTGTGGTCAGCGAGCACTCACGACAGGTCTACGCCGGCGTGATCGCGAGACTGGTGGCGCGCGGTGCCGAAGCCATCATCCTGGGCTGTACCGAGATCATGCTGCTGGTACGACCGGAAGACAGCGCAGTGCCGCTGTTCGATACCACTGCACTGCACGCACGGGCTGCGGTGGACGCGGCGCTGGCCTGAATCGATGCGCGCCGGAGCGCGGAATCAGTCCGCGCCCTGCACTTCCAGCGCGGTGATGAGCCACTCGACCACCGCCTGTGAATCGCACAGGAAAAAGATGGCATCGCCGGAGCGCGCCTCGGTAAGCAGGCGATAGACCGTGATCGCCACCGCCGACTGGTTGGCGATGAACACTTCCGGGCTGCGTGGCCCTTCGCTATGGCCGGCAACCGCGTGCAGCGCCTTGCGTGCGGCCACGGTGGCGGCCGGGTCCGCGCTGCGGGTCAGTTCCGGCCCGCGCAGGCCCCAGGCGATGAACACATGCTTGCCCTTGAACGTGGTGTCCAGGACCCGCACCTCGGCGCCGCCTGCGTCGGCCGAGCGATGAATGACGGTACTGCTGATCAACGCAACCCCCTGTGGTCGTCGTGGTCCGCGCATCCTCCCCCACAGGCCGCCCGCACACCAGTGACGGCAGCCACAGGCTGCGCCGACAGGCGTGGAAGACATGTAAGAAGGTGTAAACCGATGCGATCGGATGTGCAGCGATGATACGGGATGTAAGCCTCTGCATGGGCCCGCGCGTACTACTAAATCCCTACTGAGCCACTTCCGGAACGATCCGTTCCGACGGCCCCGGGCTGGGTCATTCTTGCCGCCCCATCCCCACCGAGCCTGCACATGTCCCATCGCCTGCTGTTGACGATCACCGGCACCTCCCTTGCCCTGCTGCTGGCCGCCACCACCGTAGCCGCACAGGACTACGACACCGATCACATTCCGGCGCTGCGCTGCGAATCGCAGTTCAACAAGACCGCGCAATGCCCGATCGAGGGCCCCATGCGCCTGGCCAGGCAACTGTCGGTGACCCAGTGCGTGGAGAACCAGAACTGGGGCCAGAGCCGCCGCACGTTGTGGGTGACCGACGGTTGCCGCGCCGAGTTCGTCGCCGACGGCTATGGGCGCGGACGCTGGCCGGGCCGCGGCAGGGACCGTGACGATGATGGCGAGCGCCTGGTCTGCGAGTCCTACGAAAAGAAGGACAAGGAATGCCGTATCCGTGTGCGCCACGAGGTGCGCCTGGTCAAGCAGAAGTCGGTGACGGCCTGCATCGAGGACCAGAACTGGGGCTGGGACCGCCGCGGCGTGTGGGTCAGCGACGGCTGCCGGGCCGAGTTCCGCGTGTATTGACTGCCGAGCACGCGCTGGCTGCGGCGGGTGCGGCTGCGCCTGCGGCAGAGCCGATAGACTGGGCCCTCCTGTCAGGAGCCCGACCATGCCCGCTGCGACTGCGCTGCGCCTCCGCGACGCGACGCCCGCCGATGCCTCCGCGCTGATCGCACTCGACAGCGTGGCGGCAAGCGACCCTCGACGGGCGGAACAGATTGGCGAGTGGTTGGCGCGGGGCAACGTGCATGTTGCCGAGCAGGAGCGCGAGATCGTTGGCTACATGACCCTCCATGAGCACTTCTTCGGCGAAGGCTTCGTCGAAATGCTGATGGTCGCGCGCGAGCGGCGCAGCCAGGGCGTCTGCGCCGCACTGCTGCGGCACGCGATTGCACAGCGTGGACAACGCAAGCTGTTCACCTCGACCAATGCCTCCAACATCGCCATGCAGCGCCTGCTCGTTGCATCGGGCTTCATCGACAGCGGCATCGTGCATGGACTGGATGACGGCGACCCGGAGCTGATCTACCGCTTTGCCGACAGCTGATCGAGATACGCGGTCACCTTGGTGTCCAGCAGATCCATCAGCACGGGATCCATGCAGCGATAGTCGTCCGGGATATCCAGGCAATGCAGGCGCTTGTGTTCCAGCAGGCGCGCGTATGCGGCCTGCAGTCGATGCTGATGCTTGGCCTCCATCACGAAGATGACATCGGCCCAGCGGATGTCCGCCGGGCCGATGGGGCGTCGTGCATGCGGGCTGGTGCCGGCCGACAGCGCAGTGAAGCCGGGCCGCCGTCGCCACATGGCTCCGGCGGTTGGGCTGCGCAGCTGGTTGCGGCTGCAGACGAACAGCAGGTTGATCATTCCTGTTCCTGCAGTTGGCGGGCGCTGAGCACTGGATAGGTGAAGCCCAGCTGGCGTGCGCGCGCGAGCTTGGCATCGCGCGTGTACAGCAGCTTCCAGTTCTTCTCGGGCTTGTAGCTGTAGGCGGTCGTGGCGCGGTCGCCACCACGGTTGCGGGCCTGGCTGCGACGCCAGGCACGGTTTCTTGCAGATTCCATGATGTGTTCTCGTGAGTACCGGGTTCAGCAGCCGCGGTAGTACGAGTGGCGCGCAGCATACACCGCGCGCACAAAAAAGCCCACGCATCGCTGCGCAGGCTTCTTGATTCATCACAGTGGTCGGGACGGCCGGATTCGAACCGACGACCCTCTGCCCCCCAGGCAGATGCGCTACCAGGCTGCGCTACGCCCCGACTGATGCTGCGATGTGCCCGCCAGTGCGGCGGGCCGTGAAGTATAGCGGATTACGATGGAAATGGGATCAGCGGCGCAACAACTGCAGCACTTCTTCCAGCTCCATGCGCACCTGCTTGATGATCTGGTTGCTCAGCGCCGATTCCTCGCGGGCATCGGGACCGTCCAGACGCAGGCGTGCACCACCGATGGTGTAGCCCTGTTCGTACAGCAGGCTGCGGATCTGCCGCACCATCAGCACGTCGTGGCGCTGGTAGTAGCGGCGGTTGCCTCGGCGCTTGGCCGGCTCAAGGCTGGGAAACTCGGTTTCCCAGTAGCGCAGGACGTGCGGCTTGACGTCGCACAGCTCGCTGACCTCACCGATGGTGAAGTAGCGCTTGGCCGGGATCGGCGGTAGTTCGCGGTTACTGCCCGGATCCAGCATAAGCTTCCACCCTCTCCTTGAGCTTCTGGCCCGGACGGAAGGTGACCACCGTACGGGCGGAAATCGGAATTTCCTCGCCGGTCTTGGGGTTGCGACCCGGGCGCTGGTTCTTGCGCCGCAGATCGAAATTACCGAAGCCCGACAGCTTCACCTGACGTCCCTGTTCCAATGCTTCACGCAGCACATCGAAAAACGCGTCGACGAATTCCTTGGCTTCCCGCTTGTTCAGACCGACTTCGTCGAACAGCTTTTCCGCCATCTCCGCCTTGGTCAATGCCATTGCCTGCTACCCCCGAGTGCTGCCCGCTCAGCCGCGGATCCGGGCGTGATGTTCACGCTCGATGGCAGTGACCGCCTCGGCCACCACCGCATCCACGTCGCGGTCCGTCAGAGTGCGCGACTTGTCCTGCAAAATCAAGCCCATAGCGAGACTCTTGAATCCCGGCTCGACGCCCTGGCCGACGTAGCGGTCGAACAGGTTCAGGTCGCGCAGCAGCGGGCCAGCAGCCTGGCGGACGGTGGCCGCGAGATCGGCCCAGGCCACCTGTTCAGGCACCAGGAATGCCAGGTCGCGGCGCACTGCCGGGAAGCGCGACAGCTCGCCGGCACGCGGCAGGCGGCGGGCGGTCAGCGGCTCCAGGTCCAGTTCGAAGGCGTAGACGTCGGCTTCGATGTCCATTGCCTTGGCCAGACGCGGGTGGATCTGACCGATCCAGCCGATCGCCACGCCATCGCGGAACACCTCGGCCGAACGGGCCGGGTGGCCGTAGGGGCAGGCCGACGGGCGGAACTCCAGTACCGCACCACTGGCAGCGGCCAGCGATTCCAGATCGCCCTTCAGGTCATGGAAATCGACCTTGCGGGCCGGCAGGCCCCACTGCAGTGCCTGTGCGTCACCACAGACCGCAGCGGCCACGCGCGGGGTCTCCAGCGGCGCCGGCCGGCTTTCGCCGAGCGACGCGTCGCCGACCTGCTGGGCGAACACGCGGCCCAACTCGAACAGGCGCACGCGGCCAAGCTGGCGGGCGGCGTTGCGGCCCAACGTGGCGACCAGGCCTGGCAGCAGCGACGGGCGCATCACCGCCAGTTCGGCCGACAGCGGGTTGGCCAGCGGTACCAGGCCGTCGCGCAGCTGCCACTGGCTCAGCAGCGCATCGTCGACGAAAGCGAAATTGACGGTTTCCTGCTGGTCACGGGCGATCAGCTGGCGGCGCACGCTCAGTGCGTCCAGCTGGGTCTCGCTCGGCATCGCCACGCGCGAGGCGCCGCCCGGCAGCGTGGTCGGGATCTGCTCGTAACCGTGGATGCGCGCCAGCTCTTCGATCAGGTCTTCTTCGATGGCGATGTCGAAGCGGCGGCTCGGCGCCGTGACCTGCCAGCCGTCGGCGGTGGCAACCACGTCCATGCCCAGCGCGCGCAGGATGCGCTCCACTTCCGCATCGTCGATGGTGATGCCGAGCACGCGGGTGATGCGGGCGCGGCGCA
The DNA here is from genome assembly GCF_056486185.1 of Stenotrophomonas sp. 28608_Sma. NCBI lineage: Bacteria > Pseudomonadati > Pseudomonadota > Gammaproteobacteria > Lysobacterales > Lysobacteraceae > Stenotrophomonas > Stenotrophomonas sp. 28608_Sma. The sequence continues at coordinate 3,451,957 of NZ_CM151308.1, forward strand.
GCAAGATGGTTGCCGGCTGCGGCAGATCGGCCTCACGCACGGCCTCGGTGACCGGCGCCGGGGTACCGCCGGCCAGGTCCAGCACCAGGCGGGTGGCGTACTCGATGGCGGTACGCGGCAGTGCCGGGTCGACACCTCGCTCGAAGCGGTGGCCGGCATCGGTGTGCAGGCCCAGCTTGCGGCCACGGCCCATGATCGCGGCCGGCGCGAAGTGTGCGGCTTCCAGGAATACGGCGGTGGTCGCGTCGGTGACGCGGGTGTCGAAGCCGCCCATCAGGCCGGCCAGGCCGACCGCACGATCGGCGTCGGTCACGACCAGGAAGCTGTCGTCCAGCACGGCATCGCGGCCGTCCAGCAGCTTCAGGCTTTCACCTGTGCGCGAGCGGCGCACGGCGATGCTGCCCTGCAGGGTGCCCAGGTCGTACGCGTGCATCGGCTGGCCGAGCTCGAGCATCACGTACTGGGTGATGTCGACCAGCAGCGAGACCGGGCGCACGCCACTGCGGCGCAGGCGCTCGGCCATCCACAGCGGGGTCCTGGCGGCGGCGTTGACACCTTCGATGACGCGGCCCAGGTAACGCGGTGCTTCGGCGCCGGCGTCCAGCTGGATGGCCAGCTCACGGCTGCCGATGGCGGGAATCGTCTCGGTGGTGAAATCCAGCACGTCGCTGCGGGTGGCGGCGGCGACGTCGTAGGCGATACCGCGCAGGCTGAAGCAGTCGGCGCGGTTCGGGGTCAGCTTGATCTCGATGCTGGCGTCCGGCAGGCCCAGGTACTCGACCAGAGCCTGGCCGACCGGTGCGTCATCCGGTAGCTCCAGCAGGCCGGACGCATCGTTGTCCAGGCCCAGCTCCTTGGCCGAGCACAGCATGCCATTGGACTCGACACCGCGCAGCTTGGCCGGCTTGATCTTCAGCTCGCCAATCTGCGCGCCGACCATCGCCAGCGGCGCAACCTGGCCCGGACGTGCATTCGGTGCGCCGCACACGATCTGCAGCAGCTCGCCCTGCCCGGCATCGACCTTGCACACCTGCAGGCGGTCGGCTTCCGGATGGCGTACGGCGTCGACGATGCGCGCCACGACCACGTGCTCGAGGCCTTCGCCCAGCGCGGTCACTTCTTCCACTTCCAGGCCGATGGCGGTCAGCACCGCACTCAGTTCATCGCGCGAAGCGCGGGTCGGGACGTGGCTGCGCAGCCAGTTTTCGGAGAATTTCATGGTGTCACCCTGGTGGGCCCGGCGCATGCGCCTGGGCCTGCGAATTTAGAAGCAGTCGAGCAAGCTCGACTCTACGGACCGGCGCTTACGCGAACTGCTTGAGGAAGCGCACATCGTTCTCGAAGAACGCGCGCAGATCGTTGACGCCGTAACGCAACATCGCAAAGCGCTCCACGCCCATGCCGAAGGCAAAGCCGGTGTAGCGCTCCGGATCGATGCCGACGTTGCGCAGCACGTTCGGATGGACCATGCCGCAGCCGAGCACTTCCAGCCAGCGGGTGCTGCCATCGGGCTGCTGCCAGGCGATGTCCACTTCCGCGCCCGGTTCAACGAACGGGAAGTAGCTGGGGCGGAAGCGCATCTCGAAGTCGCGCTCGAAGAACGCGCGCACGAACTCGGCCAGCGTGCCCTTCAAGTCGGCGAAGGTCGAATGCTCGTCCACCAGCAGGCCTTCCACCTGATGGAACATCGGCGAATGGGTCTGGTCGCTGTCGCTGCGGTACACCTTGCCGGCGGCGATCATGCGCAGCGGCGGCGCGTGGTCGCCCATGTAGCGCACCTGCACACCGGAGGTATGCGTGCGCAGCAGGCGGCCGTCGCCGAAGTAGAAGGTGTCGTGCATGGCGCGCGCCGGATGGTGCGGCGGGAAGTTCAGCGCCTCGAAGTTGTGCCAGTCGTCCTCGATCTCCGGCCCTTCAGAGAGCTCGTAACCCAGCCGGCCGAAGATGCCGGTGATGCGCTCCAGGGTGCGGGTGATCGGATGCAGGCCGGCGCGGTCGCCATTGCGGCCCGGCAGGGTGATGTCGATGGCTTCGGCAGCCAGGCGCGCGTCCAGTGCCGCGTCTTCCAGCAGCGCCTTGCGCTCGCCCAGCGCGCGGGTCAGCGTGTCGCGGGCCTGGTTGATCGCTTCACCGGCGGCCTTGCGCTCGTCGGCCGGCAGGGCGCCGAGCTGCTTGAGCTGCGAGGTGATGCTGCCACTCTTGCCAAGCAGGGCCACGCGCAGCTGTTCCAGCACGTCGGGGCTCTGTGCGGCGGCCACATCGGCCAGCGCCTGGGTGGTGAGGGATTGGATGTCGCTCATGGGGGGCCGGAACTCCAGTCGATCTGCCATCGCGATGCGCGAAGGGCCGACCCCTGTCGCCACCGCCGTCCCCGCGCTGCCGCCATGGCCTCGCCGGGACCCAAAAAAGAATGGGGAAGGACTTGCGCCCTTCCCCATGCATTGCCTTGACCTGACACCGTTCCGAGTGAACGGTTACGGCATCGGGAAGGACTTATGCCGCCAGCGCGCCCTTGGCCTTTTCGGCCAGCGCGGTAAAGCCGGCTGCGTCGTGCACGGCGATGTCAGCCAGGACCTTGCGATCCAGGGTGATGCCGGCCTTCAGCAGACCGTTCATGAAGCGGCTGTAGCTCAGGCCGTTGATGCGGGCAGCCGCATTGATACGGGTGATCCACAGCGAACGGAAGTTGCGCTTCTTCTGCTTACGGCCGATGTAGGCGTACTGCTGTGCCTTGATGACCGCCTGCTTGGCGACGCGGAAGACCTTGCGACGGGCGTTGTAATAGCCCTTGGCGAGATCCAGAATCTTCTTGTGGCGGCGACGCGCCTGTACGCCACGCTTAACTCGTGCCATTTTTCAGTTCCTCAGAGGTAAGGGAGCATGCGGTCCAGACGGCCTGCGTCTTCTGCACGGACATGGCCCGTCTGACGCAGATTACGCTTACGCTTGGTCGCTTTCTTCGTGAGGATGTGGCTACGGTTGGCGTGGCCGCACTTGTACTTGCCCGAGGCGGTCTTGCGGAAACGCTTGGCCGCTGCCCGGTTGGTCTTGATCTTGGGCATTGCAATGTCCTTGATGGGGTATGACCCTGGTTTCTGACTGATCTGGCGGCGGCCTGGGCCGCTCTTTCCGTCCTGCCATGATCGGCGTACGACCCGTCCTGGGTGGGTCGAGCCGGGCATGATACAGGCAAAACCGCCCTGCCACCAGCCCCTGCAACCCTTTCGCCGGCAATTCACCGGCTTCCTGCAAAAGCAAAGGGACGCCCATGGCGTCCCTTTACCCTGAACCATTCAGCCAGGCGCCCCGGAAGGCGGCCCGTCAGGTCTCAGGTCTTCTTCTTCGGCGCGATCATCATGACCATCTGACGCCCTTCCAGGCGCGGACGGGATTCAATGACGATGTCCTCGCCCAGATCGGTCTCGATCCGGTTGGCCATTTCGCGGCCCAGTTCCTGGTGGCTCATTTCACGGCCACGGAAACGGATGTTGACCTTGATCTTGTCACCATCTTCGAGGAACCCGCGCATCTTGCGCAGCTTGATCTGGTAGTCGCCCTCGTCCGTGACCGGACGGAACTTCACTTCCTTGATCTCGACCTGCTTGGTCTTCTTCTTGGCCTCGCTGGCCTTCTTCTGCGCTTCGAACTTGAACTTGCCGAAGTCCATGATCTTGCAGACCGGCGGATCGGCCTGCGGCTGGATTTCGACCAGGTCCAGGCCTTCATCTTCGGCCATGGACAGCGCTTCGTCGCGCGACAACACGCCGATCATTTCTCCGTCACTGCCGATCACGCGGACGCGCGGCACACGGATTTCCTGATTCTTGCGGTTCTGTTTGTTGTCAGGGGTGCTGATATTACGTTCTCCCAAGGGTATCGAACCGGTCCGGGTGCCTGTGCCCCCGGACCGGACCTTTGCTTACGCGCCCTCGGCCTGGAGCCGCTCGATGAAGGCCTGCAGGCTCATGCTGCCCAGGTCTTCGCCAGAACGCGTACGCACCGCCACAGCCCCATTTTCCTTCTCGCGGTCACCGATGACCAGCAGGTAGGGCACGCGCTGCAACGTATGCTCGCGGATTTTATAGCCGATCTTCTCGTTACGCAAATCCGAGCTGACGCGGAAGCCTTGCTCCGCAAGGGTTTTGGTCACGCCCGAGACGTACTCGGCCTGGGCGTCGGTGATGTTGGCCACCACCACCTGGGTCGGCGCCAGCCAGGTCGGGAACTGGCCGGCATGGTGCTCGATCAGGATGCCCAGGAAGCGCTCCATCGAGCCCACGATGGCGCGGTGCAGCATGACCGGGTGCTTCTTCTGGCTGTTCTCGTCCACGTACTCGGCGCCCAGGCGGCCCGGCATCATGAAGTCGACCTGCATCGTGCCGAGCTGCCAGGTACGGCCGATCGCGTCCTTCAGGTGGTACTCGATCTTCGGGCCGTAGAAGGCGCCCTCGCCCGGCAGCTCCTGCCACTCCACCCCATTGCTGGACAGTGCCGAGCGCAGCGCGCCCTCGGCCTTGTCCCAGGTGGCGTCATCGCCCAGGCGCGATTCCGGACGCAGCGCGATCTTGACCTGGATCTCATCGAAGCCGAAGTGCTGGTAGACCGCCAGCGCCTGCTGGTGGAACGCGGTCACTTCCGCCTCGACCTGGTTTTCCGTGCAGAACACGTGGCCGTCGTCCTGGGTGAAACCACGCACGCGCAGGATGCCGTGCAGCGCGCCGGACGGCTCGTTGCGATGGCAGGCACCGAACTCACCGTAGCGGATCGGCAGGTCGCGGTAGCTGTGCAGGCCCTGGTTGAACACCTGCACGTGGCCCGGGCAGTTCATCGGCTTGAGCGCGTAGGTGCGCTTCTCCGATTCGGTGAAGAACATCGCGTCCTGGTAGTTGTCCCAGTGGCCGGATTTCTGCCACAGGCTCACGTCCAGGATCTGCGGGCAGCGCACTTCGCCGTAGCCGGTCTTGCGGTACACCTTGCGCATGTACTGCTCGACCACCTGCCACAGCGCCCAGCCCTTGGGGTGCCAGAACACCAGGCCCGGCGCTTCTTCCTGCAGGTGGAACAGGTCCTGCTGCTTGCCGATGCGGCGGTGGTCGCGCATCTCGGCTTCTTCGATGCGCTTGATGTACGCCTCGAGCTGCTTCTTGTCGGCCCAGGCGGTGCCGTAGATGCGCTGCAGCTGCTCGTTCTGCGCGTCACCGCGCCAGTAGGCGCCGGAGATGCGGGTCAGCTTGAAGGCCTTCAGGAAGCGCGTGTTCGGCACGTGCGGGCCGCGGCACATGTCCACGTATTCCTGGTGGTAATACATGCCCATCGCCTGGATGTCGTCGGACATGTCCTCGATCAGGCGCAGCTTGTAGTCCTCGCCACGGGCCTTGAAGATCTCGATCACTTCGGCGCGCGGCGTCACCTTCTTGATGACGTCGTAGTCCTGGGCGATCAGTTCACCCATGCGCTTCTCGATCGCGGCCATGTCGTCCGGGGTGAACGGGCGCTCGGAGTAGATGTCGTAGTAGAAGCCCTCGGCGATCACTGGGCCGATCACCATCTTCACGTCCGGGTACAGCTGCTTGACGGCGTGGCCGACCAGGTGGGCGCAGGAGTGGCGGATGATCTCCACGCCCTCCTCGTCCTTGGCGGTGATGATGCGCAGGCTGGCATCGTGGTCGATGACGTCGCTGGCATCGACCAGCACGCCATCCACGGCACCGGCGATGGTGGCCTTGGCCAGGCCGGCGCCGATCGACTGGGCGACCTCCATGACGCTGACGGGATTTTCGAATTCGCGGCGGCTGCCGTCGGGAAGAGTAATGTTGATCATCGCAGTGGCTTCGTGCGGGGCCCGCGGGGCGGGCTGGAAAGCGTTCCCGGGGCGGCGCCCGGGCAATAAAAAAGCGCCGCGAGGGCGCCTGGAACACAGGGCCTTCGGGGGCAGGTCAACAGTGGGCAGTGGTAGTGCTCATGTCGCACGCTCGGCCGGCGCTGGGCGCGGGCCACCTTGTTCCAGTCAGGGTTCTGCGATGATCTTAAACCAGCCCGGCGGAAAGCCCAAGGGCTACCGTACGGTCCGCTGAATGGGTCTCGCTGGCGGCGTGAAATTGCAATGATTACCATGTCGGCGCAGGCCGCCCTGTGCCAGCCTGCCCGCTTTCCCCCAGGACCCCGTGATGCGCCACCCGCTCCGACCGGCTCCCGCCGGCCCCGCCCGTGCCCCGCGTTCGCCGGCCCGCTGCCACGCTGGCCGCCCGCGATGATCACCGTCGGCCTTTCCACGCTCGGCTTCTGCAGCCTGGGCATGCTGGCGGCGATGTTCTCGGCGCTGGCCTTCTATGCCGCCTCGCCACACTGCCGCTGGCCGCGCCTGCGCCGTGCCGGCCGCCTTGGCCGCCAGATCGGCCTGGTCGCCGCTGCCGCCGCGCTGTGGCTGTGGATGGCCGAGCTTGGTTTTGCCGCCGGCCTGGTGGCGATGCTGTGCACCTGGATGCTGGCCGCCATGCTGCTGCCGGCGCTGGCGGCCTGGCACCGCCCCGGTACGGAGTCGCCCTGATGTGGCCGCGTGCCCTTGCCGGCATCATCGCCGGCTTCCTCCTCGCCGCCGCCGTCACCGGCCTGCTGGCGTGGCTGCCGCCCGGCCCGTGGCAACGGGCACTGGTGCCGACCCTCATCGCCTTCATCCCGCTGTGGATGCTGGCCGCCCTGTGGGCGTTCAGTTTCCGCAGCGCGCTGCGCGCCTGGCTGGTGCTGGCCGGCAGCGCCGCCGCCGGCTTTGCCGTGCTCGGGCTGCTGCGCCTGACCGGCGCGGTGCAATGAGACCTTTCCCATGAAGTTCAGTTCGCAGACGCTGCGCACGTTCACCACCCTGCACACCTGGGTCGGCCTGGTTGCCGGCTTCGGCCTGTTCGTGGCCTTCTACGCGGGTGCGCTGACCCTGTTCCACCACGACCTGCCGCTGTGGCAGACGCCCGGTGCAGCCACCGCACTCCCCGCCGGCCTGGACGACGCGCAGTACCTGCTGGAAGACGTGCTTGCCGCGCATCCGGAAGCGCGCCGCCACGTCGGCATGACCTTCCCCGGCACCGAACACCCGCAGCCACTGGCCTACTGGCAGGCCGATGACGGCAGCTGGCGCTACGCCTGGCCGGGACAGATCGCCGGCAGCCCGACGCCGCCACAGACCGGGCTGGCCGAACTGGTCAACGAACTGCATTACAGCCTCGGCCTGCCGGTGGCCGGCATCTACGTGATGGGCATCGTCAGCCTGCTGTATGGCATGGCACTGCTCAGCGGCCTGGTGATCCACCTGCCAAAGCTGTTCGGTGATCTGTTCGCACTGCGTCCGGGCCGCAACCTGAAACAACTGTGGCAGGACGCGCACAACGTGATCGGCGTGCTCAGCCTGCCCTTCCACCTGATGTTCGCGGTGACCGGCGCCCTGCTCTGCCTGGTGTTCGTGCAGATGGCCCTGCTCAACCCGCTGATCTACGACGGCAAGGCCCTGCAGGCGGTACCGACCGCAATGGACACCGCGCCTGTGCGCGACGCCAGCGGCATCCCGGCACCGCCGGGCAGCCTGCGCGTGCTGCATGCACGCGCGCTTGAAGTGGCCCGCGCACAGGGCGTGGCCAATTTCGAACCGGCCTACCTGAAGCTGGCCAACGCCGGCGATGCCAACGCCACCATCGAGATCACCGGCGAATCCACCGGCACGCTCGGCCCGCTCGGCGCGGTGGCACTGGACGTGGCCACCGGCAACGTTCTGGCCTCGCAGTTGCCCGGCCAGCGCGACGCCAACCACGCCACGCTAAGCGCGGCCTATGCCCTGCACTTCGGCGAGTTCGGCAACGGTGTGGTGGTCTGGCTGTACTTCCTGCTCGGCCTTGGCGGTGCCTTCCTGTTCTACTCCGGCAACCTGTTGTGGATCGAATCGCGGCGCAAGCGTCGCCAGCCACAGCAACCGCGTGCCGGGGTGAACATGGCACGGGCCACGGTCGGCGTCTGCATCGGGCTGTGCGTTGCGATTTCGGTGGCGTTCGTCACCGCACTGGTGCTGGAGCGGCTGGCACCGTCCGCGGTCGACCACGGCATCCGCTGGGCCTGCTTCGGCAGCTGGGCGGCCTGTGCGCTGTGGGCCGCGCTGCGACGCCCGGCGCAGGCGGCACGCGAACTGCTGTGGGCGGCGGCGATCAGCACCGCGCTGGTGCCGATCCTGCATGGCGCGCTCAATGGTGACTGGCTGTGGCGTGCTGCTGCGCGTGGCCACTGGCCGCTGTTCTGGGTCGATGCCATCGCGCTGGCCATGGCCTTCGGCTTCGCCCGCCTGGCTGTGGCCAGCCAACGCCGCGCCCGCAACGGCGATCCCAACAGCGTCTGGGCCAACTGAGCCGTCGCCGGGCATGACCCGGCGCTACCGAAGGTCCGCCGGATCCGGGTAACGACTCACTTCGATCAGGTTGCCATCAGGGTCGCGGAAGTACACCGATTCGATCGGCCCCAGCGCGCCAGTACGTGCCACCGGCCCCTCCTCCACTGCAACGGACTGCGCCTGCAGGTGGGCCAGCACATCGGGCGTCGCCGTGCGCGTGACCAGGCACAGATCGGCGCTGCCCGGCATGGGCCGCAGCGCATGCGGTTGCAGCGGGGCGCTGGCCGGATGCAGGTTGATCTTCTGCTGGCCGAACTGCAGTGCGGTACGACCGGCGCCGAAGCGCACGACCTGCATGCCGAGCACGCGCTGGTAGAAATCACAGCTGCGGTCGATGTCGGCGACGGTGAGGACCAGATGGTCCAGGCGTTCGAGATGGATCATGCCCGCAGCGTAGCGCTGCGGGCATGGACATGCTGTGCGGGGTCGGGCCGATGGCGTTGCGGCGTTGCGCCGGACATCGCCTGATGCAGCTCAATCGCCGATGCGTGCCTTCTGCCAGGGGCCCAGCATGGCGTTGAGCAGGCTGGCCTGTTCGTCGTCGCCGGTCAGCTCCCACATGAAGACGCCGGCCAGGCCCTGCTCGCGGGCGAACTGCGCACGCAGGCCGATCGAGCGCGGGTCTTCATAGCTGATGAAAACCTTCTGCTCGGCGTTGTACAGCCACGGGCTCTGCGCCTGTGGTTGCCAGTGCTTCGTCCAGCCCGGCTGGTCGAGATAGCGCGCCTTGATCACGCGCCAGTCGCCGGCATCGGCCGGTGCACTGTAGGACTGGTACAGCCCATCCGGCGCATCGCCGGTGACCTTGAAGCCACGCCCGTAGAACGGCACACCCAGCACCAGCTTGTCGGCCGGCACACCGTGCTCGCGGTAGTACTGCACCGCACCGGCGACGTTGTTCCAGCGCCGCAGTTCCGGCGCCAGCGGATCGGTCGGCACTTCATGCAGGGGCGCATTGAACGTCGACACCGCCGAGAAGCCGGTGCCCATGTCGTAGCTCATCAGGTTGATGAAATCGAACACCTTGGCCAGCGCCGGCAGGTCATAGCTTGCGGCTGGATCGTAGGGGCCATCGGTCTGCAGGCGACCGGCGGCCAGTGCGGCGGTCAACAGCATCGGCTGCCCCGCCTTGCGGCCATGCGCATCAAGGGCCACGCGGAACGCCTGCGCGAGCCGGGTCAGATTGGCGCGGTCCTGCGGACGGTGTGCCAGCTCCTTCGGCCCGCCACTGACCGGGAACTCCCAGTCGATGTCCACGCCATCGAAACTGCCAGCATGACGATCGAAGAACAGCGCCATGCATGAGTCGACCAGGCGCTTGCGGCTGCCCTCGGTCAGCGCTGCATCGGAGAATCCACCTGCGCCCCAGCCACCGATCGAAATCAACGTGCGCAGATGCGGGTGCGCCTTCTTCAGCTCGGCCAGCGCCGCGAAGTTCTTCGGCGCTTCCGCACCGATCGTGCAGCGCCCGTCCTCGATGGTGGAGAACGCGTAGAACAGGTGGGTGAGGCGCTCGGCCGGAATGCTCGACACCGGGTAGCGCTCGGCCGAACCACCGGGGTAGTAGGCACCGAAGATCGGCGGCTGCGCGGGTGCCGCATGCACGGCAATGGGCAAGGCACCGGCAATCAGCACGGCAAGGGCAGCCACGGTCTGGCGGAACATGGGATCTCCCGGTTCGAAGGCGCAGCCACGTTAGCAAACGGATGGGGCTGTGGGACGGTTGTCGTGGCATGTCGTCCAGTGGACAAGTGCATCCCGCCGGATGACGACAACACGCCAGTCATGCAACGACCCTCATGCACTGCAGCAGGACACACGCCGACGCCGCCTTCGCGGGCTCGCGCATCGGCTAAGGTAGCCGCGGACCTTCAACCGCGCATGGACATGAGCACCGACCACGACAACCTCGACGACGGCGACCTGCTGGACGACGAAACCCTCGACGAATGCCAGGCCCTGGAGGCACGCGCCTACGCCGCCTTCCGAGAGGGCGACCTGCAGCAGGCGGTGGCGCTGTTCGGTGAGCTGATCGCACTCGCCCCCGAAGTACCGTACCTGCATTACATGCGCGGATTGGCGCACAAGTACCTGCGCGACTGGGCTGCCTCACTGCAGGACAACCTGCAATCGGAGCAGCTGCGCGGCGAGTTCGATGTCGCCACCGCCTGGAATGCCGGCATCGCGGCCACCGGCATGGGCAACTGGGCCGAAGCACGGCGCCAGTGGGCCCGCTGTGGCATCACCCTGCCCGAAGGCGAGGGCCCGATCGAGGGCCACTTCGGCGTGGCCTGCGTGCGCCTGGCGCCATGGTCCGACGCCGAGGTGGTGTACATGAGCCGCATTGATCCGGTGCGTGCACGCATCGACAACGTACCGCTGCCCGAAAGCGGCTTCCGCTTCGGCGACATCGTGCTGCACGACGGCGCATCAACCGGCCATCGCACCTACGGCGAGCGCCAGGTGCCGGTGTTCAATGCCATGCAGCGCCTGCAGGCATCGGACATGGCGACCTTCACCGTGTTCGTGCAGTGCGATTCGGCCGATGACATCGCTGCCCTGGAAGCCATCACCCTGCCTGGCATCGGCATGGTCGAGGACTGGACGGCCACCGTGCGCCGGCTGTGCCGCCGCTGCAGCTACGGCACGCCGCACCAGCATGGTGACGAGGCGCCAGATGAAGACCAATGGAGACGCGAACGTGACCTCGGCGTGGCCGCACAGAGCCGGGCTGCGGTGGAAAAGCTCATGGCGGTGTGGGTCGCTACAGCCCCCGGCCGGGTGCTGGAGGCCATCGAACAGCGCGAGCACCCGATGGGCGACCCGGAGCCAGGCCAGGTCTGGTGGCTGGGGGAGGACGAAGAAGACGCGTAAGTGCAAGGACCAACGGTCCTCATCCACAGGATTCCAGGCAAAGAAAAAGCGGGCCGAAGCCCGCTTTTTCATTTCAGCGATTCCAGGAGCGTGTCAACCAAGGTTGACACCTACCGTAATCGACCGGAGGTCGATTACTCGGCGCTGACGGCGTCGCCTTCTTCCACGGCCTTCATCGACAGGCGGATACGGCCCTGCTTGTCGACTTCCAGCACCTTGACCTTGACCACATCGCCTTCCTTCAGCACGTCGCCGACCTTCTCGACGCGATCGCTGGAGATCTGCGACACGTGGACCAGACCGTCCTTGCCCGGCAGGATGGTGACGAACGCACCGAAGTCCATGATCTTGGCGACCTTGCCTTCGTAGATGCGGCCCGGCTCGACGTCCGAGGTGATCTGCTCGATGCGGGCCTTGGCGGCCTGGGCAGCGATGGCATTGACCGAAGCGATGACGATGGTGCCGTCATCCTGGATGTCGATCTGGGTGCCGGTTTCCTTGGTGATGGCCTGGATGGTCGAGCCACCCTTGCCAATCACTTCGCGGATCTTGTCCGGGTGGATCTTGATGGTCAGCAGGCGCGGCGCGTAGTCCGACAGCTCTTCACGCGGAGCGGTCAGGCCGTGGGCCATTTCGCCCAGGATGTGCAGACGGCCAGCCTTGGCCTGCTGCAGGGCCTGCTTCATGATCTCTTCGGTGATGCCTTCGATCTTGATGTCCATCTGCAGGGCGGAGATGCCCTCAGCGGTACCGGCCACCTTGAAGTCCATGTCGCCCAGGTGATCTTCGTCACCCAGGATGTCGGACAGGACGACGAAACGCTCGCCTTCCTTGACCAGGCCCATGGCGATACCGGCAACCGGCGCCTTCACCGGCACGCCGGCGTCCATCAGGGCCAGCGACGAACCGCAGACCGATGCCATCGACGAGGAACCGTTCGACTCGGTGATTTCCGAGACGACGCGGATGGTGTACGGGAAGGCTTCCAGCGACGGCATGACAGCCAGCACGCCGCGCTTGGCCAGGCGACCGTGGCCGATTTCGCGGCGCTTCGGGCCCATCATGCGGCCGCACTCACCCACCGAGAACGGAGGGAAGTTGTAGTGGAACAGGAAGTTTTCCTTGTACTCACCGGCAACGGCATCGATGACCTGGCCATCACGGGCGGTGCCCAGGGTGATGGTCACGATGGCCTGGGTTTCGCCGCGGGTGAACAGCGAGGAACCGTGGGTACGCGGCAGTACGCCGGTCTTCACGGCGATCGGGCGGACGGTGTCCAGCGCACGGCCGTCGATACGGACCTTGGTGTCCAGCACCGAGTCACGCATGGTGCGGTATTCCAGCTCGCCGAATTCCTTCGACAGCTCGGCCGGGTTCCAGCCTTCAGCGGCCACGCGGCCAGCCAGGGTTTCGACCACGTCCTTCTTGATCGCCGAGATGGCGTCGCGGCGCTGCAGCTTGTCGCGCACCTGGAAGGCTTCGCCCAGGCGCGGGCCGATGGCTTCCTTCAGGGCGGAGATCAGCGCGTCGTTCTTGGCCGGGGCTTCCCAGGTCGACGGCTTGGTGCCGGCTTCGACGGTCAGCTCGTTGATCGCGTTGATGACCTTCTGCATTTCGCGGTGACCGAAGGTCACGGCGCCCAGCATCACTTCTTCGGACAGCAGCGCGGCTTCGGATTCAACCATCAGCACGGCGTTGGAGGTACCGGCGACGACCAGCTCCAGCTGCGAGTCAGCCAGTTCGCTGACGGTCGGGTTCAGGATGTACTCACCGTTCTTGTAACCGACCTTGGCCGCGCCGATCGGACCCATGAAAGGGGTGCCAGCCAGGGCCAGGGCAGCCGAAGCACCGATCAGGGCCGGAATGTCACCGTCCACGTCCGGGTTCAGCGACATCACCGTGGCGATGATCTGCACTTCGTTCTTGTAGTCTTCCGGGAACAGCGGGCGGATCGGACGGTCGATCAGACGCGAGATCAGGGTTTCCTTCTCGGTCGCACGGCCTTCGCGCTTGAAGAAACCACCCGGGATGCGGCCGCCGGCGTAGAACTTTTCCTGATAATCGACGGTCAGCGGGAAGAAGTCCTGGCCTTCGCGCGCGCTCTTGGCGGCGACGGCGGTGACCAGCAGTACGGTGTCGTCCATCTTGACGATGACGGCGCCGCTGGCCTGACGGGCGACTTCGCCGGTCTCAAGCGTGACGGTGTGCTTGCCGTACTGGAAGGTTTTGGTGATTTTTGCCACGGAGGGTGTCCTTGGGGATGCTGTCTGCGAATTTGGACCGTCGGCGACCCTTGCCGCCAGCGGGTGGCCGGATCGTTCCGGCCTGAATCGGGGATTGCGGTGCTACAAAACAAAACCGCGGCGCATCGCTGCGCCGCGGGGGATTCGTTGCTTAGCGACGCAGGCCAAGCTTCTCGATCAGGGCCTTGTAACGCTCGACGTCCTTCTTCTTCAGGTAGTCGAGCAGGCTGCGACGGCGGTTGACCATCTGCAGCAGGCCGCGGCGGCTGTGGTGATCCTTCTTGTGGGTCTTGAAGTGGCCGGTCAGCAGTTCTATGCGGGCGGTCAGCAGTGCAACCTGGACTTCCGGGGAGCCGGTGTCAGCCGAGCTGCGCTTGTTGTCTTCAATGACCTTCTGGGTGTCGATCGACATTTCTTTTTCTCTGTGATGCGTGGCCGGCAGGAACGCGCTTCGCGCACCGCCAGGCTCGCCGTGGACTACGAGGATGAAACCTGCGAGAGGCAGGCTGCCGGAAAACGGCCGCGAAATTGTAACGGTCGGGGGCTCCCGGGACAAGGACCGGGGCTGAACCGGCAGGCCCCGGTCAGAGGTTGAAACGGCGCTGCGGGGCCAGCAGGCCACTGTCGTCGACCTGGCCGAGGCCCTGGACAGCATCGTCCGGACCGAACACGGCCACCAGGCCCCGCGGCCAGGACAGGTCGCGCTGGCGCTGGCCGACGCAGAACCGATGGGCCTGGTCGGCGTCCAGGTCGACCCGCGGGTATTCAGCCAGGCCGGCCGCCAGCGGCAGCAGCAACGCATCCATGCAGGCCTCGTCACCGGCCTCGACCATCGCCCGCAGCTGGTCCAGCGTGACCATGGCAGGCTCGCGGAACGGCTCGACCCAGAGCCGGCGCAACGCGCTGATGTGGGCACCGCAGCCCAGCGCCTCGCCCAGGTCGCGGGCCAGGCTGCGGATGTAGGTGCCGGAGCCGCAGGTCACGCGCAGCCGCAACCGCTCGGGCTGCTGCTCCAGCACCTCGATGGCATGCACCTGCACCTCACGCTCCGGCGCTTCGATGACGTCACCACGGCGGGCCTTCACATACAGCGGCTCACCGCCCTGCTTCAGCGCCGAATAGATCGGGGCACGCTGGCGGATGTTGCCGGTCAGCGCCGCCAGTGCGGCCTGCAGCGCTTCGGCACTGATGGCCGGCACCGGGCGCTGCAGCAGCACCTGGCCTTCGGCATCGTCGGTATCGGTGGTCTGGCCCAGCACGATCTCGGCGTCGTAGGCCTTGGCCGAGCCGAGCAACAGTCCGGCAATCTTGGTCGCCTCGCCGAAGCACAGCGGCAGCAGGCCGGTGGCCAGCGGATCGAGGCTGCCGGTATGGCCACCCTTTTCGGCACGGAACAGGCGACGGGCCACCTGCAGGGCGGCGTTGGAGCTCATGCCGGTCGACTTGTCGAGCAGCAGGATGCCATCCAGGCGGCGGAACTGAATTCGGGTCATGACAGGATTTTGTAGAGTCGAGCCATGCTCGACTGCTGCAGCGCGGTCTGCATCAGACATCGCGCAGCCGGAATGCAACAACGCCGGGCATGCCCGGCGTCGCGCGGTTATTCTTCGTCGCTCTCGCGACGCTTCTCAGCGGCCAACGTATCAGGCAGATCGCGCAGGATGTTGTCGATGTGCTCACCACGGTCGACCGAGTCGTCGTAGTGGAAATGCAGCTCCGGCACGTGGCGCAGCTTCATCGCACGGGCCAGGTCCATGCGCAGGCGATAGCCCAGCTCCTTCAGGCCGGCCACGGCTTCAGCCGAACGTTCCGGCATCAGCGCGGTGACAAATACCTTGGCATGAGCCATGTCGCGGGTGATTTCCACGTCGGACACGCTCACCGAGGGCAACCCGTGCTCGCGCACAGCGTTGTGCACCAGGGTGCCGAGTTCACGGCGCAGCTGGGCGGAGACACGGTCGGTTCGATGGAAAGTCTTGGGCACGCGGTCGGGCTCTCGATTCAAATGTGACCCGACCAAGGTCGGGTCCTACCAGGAGGAGCGGCCCGACCTTGATCGGGCCCCACCAGGGGGCGGACCGGCCCGTGAGGGCTGGTCCGTTGCAGCAATTACAGGGTGCGCGGCACTTCGATACGCTCGAAGCACTCGATCTGGTCACCCGGCTTGACGTCGTTGTAGGCCTTCACCGCGATACCGCACTCGGTACCGTTGCGGACTTCCTCGACGTTCTCCTTGAAGCGACGCAGCGATTCCAGCTCGCCCTCGAAGATCACCACGCTGTCGCGCAGCACGCGGATCGGCTTGTTGCGCTTGACCACGCCCTCGATGACCATCGAGCCGGCCACGGCGCCCAGCTTGGAGCTGCGGAAGACGTCGCGGACCTCGGCGATACCGATGATCTCTTCGCGGATCTCCACGCCCAGCAGACCGGAAGCCACCTGCTTCACCTGGTCGATCACGTCATAGATGATCGAGAAGTAACGCAGGTCCACGCCGTTGGATTCGATGATGCGACGGGCCGAAGCATCCGCACGCACGTTGAAGCCGATGACGGTGGCCTTCGAAGCGGCCGCCGAGTTGGCGTCCGATTCGGTGATGCCGCCCACGCCGGAGTGGATCACGTTGATGCGGATGTCTTCGTTGGACAGCGCGACCAGTGCCTGGCTCAGCGCCTGCACCGAACCCTGCACGTCGGCCTTGATGACCAGGTTGAGGACCTGCTGGCCCTCGCCCTTGCCCAGGGTCGCCATGATGTCTTCCATGCGGCTGCCGGCGGTGGCGACCAGGCGCGATTCACGGCGCTTGGTCTCACGCTGCTGGGCAACGTCCTTGGCCAGGCGCTCGTCCTCGACGACCACGAAGTCATCACCCGCTTCCGGCACGCCGGACAGGCCCAGGACCTGCACCGGGATGGACGGGCCGGCGAACTCCGGCTGCTTGCCGGTTTCGTCGAACAGCGCACGCACGCGGCCGTACTGGATGCCGCACACCAGGTAGTCGCCCTTCTTCAGGCGGCCCTGCTGCACCAGCACGGTGGCGACCGGGCCACGGCCCTTGTCCAGCGACGATTCGATCACCACGCCCGAAGCGCGGCCTTCGTCGACGGCCTTCAGTTCCAGCAGTTCGGCCTGGATCGAGATGGCGTCCAGCAGGTCGTCAATGCCCAGGCCGGTCTTGGCCGAGATCTCCACCATCTGGGTGTCACCACCGAAGTCTTCGGCCACGACCTGCTCGGACAGCAGTTCGTTCTTGACCCGCATCGGGTCGGCGTCGGACTTGTCGATCTTGTTGATCGCCACGATCAGCGGCACACCCGCCGAACGGGCGTGCTGGATCGCTTCCTTGGTCTGCGGCATGACGCCGTCATCGGCGGCCACGACCAGCACCACGATGTCGGTCAGCTTGGCGCCGCGCGCACGCATCGAGGTGAATGCCGCGTGGCCCGGGGTATCCAGGAAGCTGATCACGCCCTTCGGCGTATCCACGTGGTAGGCACCGATGTGCTGGGTGATGCCGCCGGCTTCGCCGGTGGCGACCTTGGTGCGGCGGATGTAATCCAGCAGCGAGGTCTTGCCGTGGTCGACGTGGCCCATGATGGTGACCACCGGCGGACGCTGGGTGGCTTCGCCCTGGTTTTCACCGGTCGAGGCCAGCAGCGCGTCTTCGGCGTCGTTGTCGTTGGCACGGATGGCCTTGTGGCCGAGTTCTTCGGTCACCAGCGCGGCGGTGTCATGGTCGATGGACTGGGTGATGGTGGCCATCACGCCCATCTTGAACAGCGCCTTGACCACCTCACCGCCCTTCAGCGCGAGCTTCTGCGCCAGGTCGGCCACGGTGATCGTGTCGCCGATCGCCACTTCACGCACCACCGGCGCGGTCGGACGCTCGAAGGCGTGCGGACCTGCATTGTTGCCACCGCGCGACATGTCGCGACGGCCACCGGCCTGGTTACGCCCGCCCGGACGACCACGGGTGTTGCTGTTGTTGCTGTTGCCACGACGCGCGCGGTCGGCAGCCGACAGGTGCATCTGGCCGGCGAAACGGTCGCCCGGGCCACGCTCGTTGCGCGGCGCGCTGCGGTTGTTGCGGTCGTCGTTGCGCGGCGGCGGCGGAGCGCTGCGCGGCGCAGCCGGAGCGGCGGCCGGAGCACGCGGCGGGCGCGGCGCGGTTTCATCGATCGGAGCGCGCTTGGGCTTGCTGGCAGCCAGAGCCTCGGCAGCCTTGGCGGCGGCCGCAGCTTCCTCGGCGGCCTTCTTCTCGGCCTCTGCGCGTTCCTTGGCCGCAACCTCTTCCTCACGGGCACGGACGATGGCTTCGTCGCGCAGACGATCCTTCTCGGCCAGGGCCTGCTGTTCGGCAAGGTTGCGCGCACGCGACTCTTCCAGCTTGCGCAGGATGTCGGCGCGCTCTTCGTCCGGGGTCATGGCGCGAGCACCATCCTTGACGTAGGTACGCTTCTGGCGCACCTCGACATTCACGGTCGTCTTGCTGCGACCGGAACTGACCGTCACTTCCTGCTGTTTCCGGCGGTTGAGCGTGATCTTCTTTGCAGACTGATCAGTTTCTTCCGGGGCCTGCTCGGGCTTGCCGTGCGAACGACGAAGGAAGCCCAGGAGCTTCACCTTCTCGGTGCTGGTCACGACCTGGTCGGGACCGCTGAACTTCATGCCGGCACCGGCCAGCTGTTCCAGCAGTTTTTCGACCGGCGTGTTGACCAGTTCGGCAAGCTTGCGGATGGTGGTTTGCTGCGACATTCGGATCCTATGATCTTGTGGGCGCCCCCCCGCATCTGGAGGTGGCGCGGATTCTACGCCCTGAGCGGCTCAGGGCCCTGTTCATTGCCGGCTCATTCGCCGCGTTCCAGTCGGGCGATCTCCTCGGCACGTGCGGCCAGGATCAGCGCAGCGGCGCGCGCCTGATCCAGCCCTTCGATGCCGAAGTCCATGACCTCGTCGGCGGCCAGATCGGACAGGTCCTCACTGGTGCGCACGCCGTGGCCGGCCAGCGCATACGCGGTGGCTTCGTCCATGCCCTTCAGGGACAGCAGGTCCTGCGCCGGCTGGCCGTCTTCAAGGCCTTCCTCGACTGCCAGGGCCTCATTGAGCAGCGCATCGCGGGCACGAGCGCGCAGCTCTTCGACGATGTCTTCGTCGAAACCTTCCACGGCCAGCAGTTCGCCGACCGGGACATATGCGATTTCCTCGACGGTGCCGAAGCCTTCGCTCACCAGGATGCCGGCGATTTCTTCGTCCACTTCCAGCTTGTCCATGAACAGCTGGCGGGCCGAAGCCTGCTCGGCCTCCGACTTGGCGGTGACCTGGTCCTGGGTCATCACGTTGAGCTGCCAGCCGGTCAGGCGGCTGGCCAGGCGCACGTTCTGGCCGCCCTTGCCGATCGCCTGGGCCAGGCGGTCTTCGGCAACGGCCAGGTCCATCGAATGCTTGTCTTCATCGACGATGATCGACTGCACTTCGGCCGGCGCCATCGCGTTGATGACGAAGTTGGCCGGGTTGTCGTTCCACAGCACGATGTCCACGCGCTCGCCATTGAGCTCGTTGGACACGGCCTGCACGCGCGAACCGCGCATGCCGATACAGGCACCGATCGGATCGGTGCGCTGGTCGTGGGCGAGCACGGCGATCTTGGCGCGGTCGCCCGGATCGCGGGCGCAGGCCTTGATTTCCACCAGGCCCTGGCCGACTTCCGGCACTTCCAGCTTGAACAGCTCGATCATGAATTCCGGGGCGGCGCGGCTGATGAACAGCTGCGGACCACGCGGTTCCGAACGGACTTCGGCCAAGTAGCCGCGCACGCGGTCACCGGCGCGCAGCACGTCGCGCGGAATGCCCTTGTCCTTCGGGATGAAGCCTTCGGCGTTGCCACCGAGGTCGACATAGATGTTGCCGCGCTCGGCGCGCTTGACCACGCCTGTGATCAGCTCACCCACGCGATCCTTCCACGCATCCACGACCTGCTGGCGCTCGGCTTCGCGCACGCGCTGGACGATGACCTGCTTGGCGGCCTGGGCGGCAATGCGGCCGAAGTCCGGGTTCTCGATCTGCTCTTCGATGTAGTCGCCGACGTCCACGCCTTCGGCTTCATCGACGGCGTCCATCAGGCGGATCTGGCGGTCCGGCGATTCCATGACCACGTCATCGGCCACCACTTCCCAGCGGCGGAAGGTTTCGTAGCTGCCATCCTTGTGGTCGATGACCACGCGGGTCAGCACTTCCTCGTCGGGATAGCGCTTCTTCGCTGCCGAGGCCAGGGCGGCCTCGATGGCATCGAAGATCACTTCACGCGGCACGCCCTTCTCGTTGGCGACTGCGTCGACTACCAGCAACAGTTCCTTGCTCATTGGCTCACTCCGCGCGCGGCTTCTTTGCCGCCGGCTCGTTGGAAGAAGAATTCTTGTTCGGCTTCGGACGCTTCGGTGCCGGACCGGTCGGCTTGCTCGGGGCCAGCCCCAGCGCCACCCAGTCGGGCATGATCCGTGCCTTGTCGATGTTGTCGGCCGACACGACCACTTCGGCCTTGTCGACGATGAAGGTGATGGCACCTGCGGTCTCGTCGATGGCTTCGATGCGGCCCTGCAGGCGGCGACGGTTGTCCTGCGGCAGCTTCAGCGTGACCTTGGCCATTTCGCCGAGGTGACGGCCGAACTGCTCCAGGTTGAACAGCGGACGATCGACGCCCGGCGAAGACACTTCCAGCGTGTAGTTGCCGCTGATCGGGTCTTCGACGTCCATCTGTGCCGACACTTCGCGGCTGACCCGCTCGCAGTCGTCGACATTGATGATGCGCTCGGGCTGTTCAGCCAGCGGCACGTCGATGTAAAGGCGCAGGGTCGCACCGCCGGGGGCCGGCAGATACTCAACGCCCAGCAGCTCCAGGCCCAGCGACACAACGGTCGGGGCGAGCAGATTCGCGATGTCGGTTGCCTTGTCGCTCACAGCCTGCCTTGATCTCTTGGTTGGGTGCCGGCCTTGGCCGGCATGGAAACATGACGCCCCGGAAACGACAAAGGGCCCGCTGGGCCCCTTTTCCGGAAAGACTCCGGTGACTGGATTCCGGTTGCAACCTGCAGTGCCTGCCGGTTGCGGCCCTCCTTCCGGGTCCGGACTCCCGCTGGGAGGCCGCCTTCAGGGGTATTGCTAGGCCGCTGATGATAGCGACTGCACCGCGCTGGTGCAAGGCTTGGACCCGCCTGAAACCGGCCGCTTCGCTCGCCGGGCATGGCCCGGCGGATCAACCAGAGCCGCAAAGAAAAACGCCCTCGAAGCAGGACTTCGAAGGCGATCTCTTTACTTGGTAGCGGGGGCAGGATTTGAACCTGCGACCTTCGGGTTATGAGCCCGACGAGCTGCCAGACTGCTCCACCCCGCATCAGGAGCGGAATTATGAGGCATAACTTCAAAACCTGCAAGCTTTTCCTCATTCATCGAACTGGTTGGCGCCGATTCGATGTGTTGGTAGCGGGGGCAGGATTTGAACCTGCGACCTTCGGGTTATGAGCCCGACGAGCTGCCAGACTGCTCCACCCCGCACCGGAAGTGTTTGAACTGCTGCCCTGCTCTTTCGAGGAGGGCTACCGCAACGATGTTCTGGCTGAACCGCTGCAGTGACAACTCAGGCTGCGCATATTACACGAATCGCGCAGCTTTGTGTCAACTTTTATGCAAGATGCGCAAATGCCTGCTGGCACCAGACCATGATCGGGTTCCATGCCAGGCCCAGCGCCAGCAGCGCCAGCGCGTTCACGCCCAGCACCAGGCCCAGCACGCGGTCGTTGCTGCGCGGCATGGCCTCGCCCACCGGCTCATCGAAGTACATGACCTTGATGACGCGCAGGTAGTAGAAGCAGCCGACCACGGCACACAGCACGCCGAGAATGGCCAGCCACAGCAGGCCACCGTTGACGGCCGCGCCCAGGACCGCCAGCTTGGTCCAGAAGCCCAGGAACGGCGGGATGCCAGCCAGCGACGCCATGATGCACAGCACCAGGCCGGCCATCCACGGATTGCGGGCATTGAGGCCCTTGAAGTCTTCGATGTTCTCGGCTTCGAAGCCGGCACGCGACAGCGCGATGATCGCGCCGAAGGCGGCGGTCGACATGATGGCGTAGGCCAGTGCGTAGAACAGTGCGGCGGCATAGCCCTGCGAGCCGCCACCGGCAATGCCCATCAGCAGGAAGCCGATGTGCGAGACGGTGGAAAACGCCAGCATGCGCTTGAGGTTGCTCTGCGCGATGGCCATCAGGTTGCCGATGACCAGCGAGACCGCGGCCAGGCCGGCGATCAGCAGCTGCAGTTCGGTCGACAGCGGGCCCACGCCCATTTCCAGCAGGCGGTAGGCCATGCCGAAGGCGGCCAGCTTCGGCGCCGAGCTGATGAACAGTGCGATCGGTGCCGGGGCACCCTGGTACACGTCCGGCAGCCACATGTGGAACGGCGCGGCACCCAGCTTGAAGGCGACGCCGGCGATCATGAACACCGCACCGGTGATCAGCAGCACGCGCTCTTCCGAGTGCGGGATGGCCTCGCGGATGACGTCCAGGTGGAGGCTGCCGGTGGCGCCGTAGATCAGCGACATGCCGTACAGCAGCAGGCCAGAAGCCAGCGAACCCAGCACGATGTACTTCATCGCCGCTTCCGAGGCCAGGCCGTTCTCACGGTTGCTGGCAACCAGCGCGTAGGAGCACAGCGCCAGCAGTTCCAGGCCCAGGTAGACCATCAGCAGGCTGCCCGCCGAGACCAGGATCATCATGCCGGCGGTGCCGAACAGGATCAGCACCGGGATCTCGCCCTGGAACAGGTTGCGGTCGCGCAGGTAGCGCCAGCCGTAGACCAGGGTCAGGCCGCTGAGCAGCACGATCCCGGTCTTCATCACGTCCGCGGCGGTATCGCGCACGAACATGCCATGGAAGACCTCGCCCTGCCCGCCCACGCCGGTGGCCAGCATGAACAGCACCACGGCCAGCGCAGCGAGCGAGAACAGGTGGGTGACGATCTTGCTCCGGTTGCTGACGAACAGGTCGAGGATCATCAGGGCGAAGGCGCTGCCGATCAGCACCAGCTCGGGAGCGAGCGGTGGCAGGTCAGCGGCGGTCAATGGCAGCAGCGGCGAGGTGGTCATCATCAAATCCTGGAATTACAGCAGCTTGCTGGATGCGATCTGCATCGCCAGCTTCGCGATCGAGGGCTCCATCAGGTCGGTCAGCGGCTTGGGGTAGATGCCCAGGGCTAGCACGCCGATGGCGAACACGCCCAGCACCAGCCATTCGCGGCCGTTGATGTCCTTCAGTTCGGCCACGTGGCTGTTGGCCACTTCGCCGAAGAAGATGCGCTTGTACAGCCACAGGGTGTAGGCGGCGCCGATGATCAGGGTGGTGGCCGCGCCCAGTGCGATCCACGGATTACGCTGGAAGGCCGACAGGATGACCATGAACTCGCCGACGAAACCGCTGGTGCCCGGCAGGCCCGCATTGGCCATAAAGAACAGCATGGCGAAGGTGGCGAACCACGGCATCACGTTGACCACGCCGCCGTAATCGGCGATGCGGCGGCTGTGCATGCGGTCGTACAGCACGCCGACACAGGAGAACATCGCACCGGACACGAAGCCGTGCGAGATCATCTGCACCATGGCGCCCTGCAGGCCCAGGCGGGCAGCATCGGCGTTGCCGGCTTCACGCACCAGCCACAGGGCGATGAAGGTGCCCAGGGTGACGAAGCCCATGTGCGCGATCGACGAATAGGCGATCAGCTTCTTCATGTCGTCCTGCACCAGGGCGACCAGGCCGACGTAGATCACCGCGATCAGCGACAGCGCGATCACCAGCCAGGCCCATTCCTGCGACGCGTCCGGGACGATCGGCAGGTTGAAGCGCAGGAAGCCGTAGCCACCGATCTTCAGGGCGATGGCGGCCAGGATCACCGAACCGGCGGTCGGCGCTTCCACGTGGGCGTCCGGCAGCCAGGTGTGGACCGGGAACATCGGCACCTTGACCGCGAAGGCGATCAGGAAGGCAAAGAAGATCCAGGTCTGTTCCTTGGCCGACAGCGGCAGCGCGTACAGGTCGGCCAGCTGGAAGCTGCCGCCCTTCATGTACAGGTAGATCAGCGCCACCAGCATCAGCACCGAGCCGAGGAAGGTGTACAGGAAGAACTTCAATGCTGCGTAGATGCGGCGCGGGCCACCCCAGACACCGATGATCAGGAACATCGGGATCAGCATGGCTTCGAAGAACACGTAGAACAGCATCGCGTCCGTCGCGGCGAAGATGCCGACGGTGACGCCTTCCAGGATCAGGAAGGCCGCCACGTACTGGTTGACGCGCTTGTCGATGGCGCTCCAGGCGCCGATCAGGGCAAGCACGCTGACCAGGGTGGTCAGCAGGATCAGCGCCACGGCAATGCCGTCCACGCCCAGGTTGTAGCCGATCTTGTACGCCGGGATCCAGGCATGGGTCTCGACGAACTGCAGGCCGTCGATGCCCGCGTTGTAGCCGCTCAGCAGCGAGAGGCTTGCAACGAAGGTGAGCACCGCGACGCCCAGCGACGCCCAGCGGGCAGTCTGTGCATCACGGATCGCAAGGATCAGGGCGCCACCGATGATCGGCAGCCAGATGAGGACACTGAGTAGAGGCCAGTTCGACACGTCTTCTTATTCCGTACAGGTCATCAACGCAGGTAATGCATCAGCACGCCCAGCAGGGCAATCAGGCCGATGATCATCGCGAAGGCGTAGTGATAGAGGAAACCGGATTGGGTACGACGCAGCACGCCGGCTGCAACGTCCACAACACGTGCCGAGAGATTGACCACGCCGTCGACGATGTTGCTGTCGATCCAGCGCGAGACCTTGCCCAGCTTGACGCTGCCACCGGCAAAGCCATCGATCCACAGCTTGTCGAAGCCGTACTTGTTTTCCAGCACCGAAACGATCGGGGCGAAGGTCTTGCGTGCCTTGCCCGAGAGGTCCGGCTTCCACAGGTAGAACAGCGCAGCCAGCAGGAAGCCCGCCAGGGTCAGCCAGAACGGCGGCAGCATCATGCCGTGCAGCGCGAACGCGACCGGGCCATGGAACTCTTCACCCAGGAACGCGACGGTGTTCTTGGCCGGATCGTAGAAGTCGACGATGCCGGTGAAGAACGTCTGCGCCTGGCCCTTGATCGCCTCGTACGCATGGTTGCCGGCCCAGTCGGTGCCGTGCAGCATGGGACCGATGCTGAAGAAACCGATGGCGATCGACGGGATGGCCAGCAGGATCAGCGGCAGGGTCACCACCCACGGGGTTTCATGCGGTTCATGCGGACCGTGGCCATGGCCGTGGTCGTCATGGGCATCGCCATGGTGGGCATCGGCGGCGTGGTGATCGTCATGGCCGTGGCCATGATCGTCGTGCGCGTCGCGGAAACGCTCCTTGCCGTGGAAGGTCATGAACAGCAGGCGGAAGCTGTAGAAGCTGGTCACCAGCACGCCACCCAGCACTGCCCAGTAGCCATAGGTGGCCACCCAGCTGTTCTGCATGTGGGCGTGGATCTCGGCCGCCTCGATGATGGTGTCCTTCGAGTAGAAGCCGGAGAAGAACGGCGTACCGACCAGGGCCAGGGTACCGATCCACATGGTGACGAAGGTGATCGGCATGTACTTGCGCAGGCCGCCCATCTTGCGCATGTCCTGCTCGTGGTGCATCGCGATGATGACCGAGCCGGCACCCAGGAACAGCAGCGCCTTGAAGAAGGCGTGGGTCATCAGGTGGAACACGGCGGCCGAGTAGGCGGACACGCCCAAGGCCACGGTCATGTAGCCCAGCTGCGACAGCGTGGAGTACGCGACGACGCGCTTGATGTCGTTCTGCACGATGCCGATCAGGCCGGTGAAGAACGCGGTGGTGGCACCGATGAACAGGATGAAGTTCAGCGCGGTCTGCGACAGCTCGAACAGCGGCGACATGCGGGTGACCATGAAGACACCGGCGGTCACCATCGTCGCGGCGTGGATCAGTGCCGAGATCGGGGTCGGGCCTTCCATCGAGTCCGGCAGCCACACGTGCAGCGGGACCTGGGCCGACTTGCCCATCGCACCGATGAACAGGCAGATGCAGATGACGGTGGCGATCGACCAGATCACCGGCTCGTTCAGCAGCTGCATGCCGAACATGGTGCCGTCCCAGATCTGCAGCTGGGCGCGCGGGTCAGCCAGCATGCCGGCCTGCGAGAACACCTGCGAGTAGTCCAGGGTGCCGAACACCCACAGCACGCCGGCGATACCGAGCAGGAAGCCGAAGTCACCAACGCGATTGACCAGGAACGCCTTCATGTTGGCGAAGATCGCAGTCGGGCGCTTGAACCAGAAGCCGATCAGCAGGTACGACACCAGGCCCACCGCTTCCCAGCCGAAGAACAGCTGCAGGAAGTTGTTGCTCATCACCAGGGTGAGCATCGAGAAGGTGAACAGCGAGATGTAGCTGAAGAACCGCTGGTAGCCCGGATCGTCCTGCATGTAGCCGATCGTGTAGATGTGGACCAGCAGCGACACGAAGGTCACCACCACCATCATCATCGCGGTCAGCTTGTCGACCATGAAACCGACGTGAGCCGAGTACTGGCCGACTTCGAAGAACGTGTAGATGTTCTGGTTGAACGGCTGCGCACCGCCCCACAGCAACTGGTAGAGCGTGTACATCGACAGGCCGCAGGCAACCGCGACGCCGAGGATGGTGATGGTCTGCGCGCCGAAGCGCTTGACCTGGCGACCGAACAGGCCGGCGATGATGCTGCCGAACAGCGGTGCAAGCACCACTGCGATCAACAGACTCTTGGAGAGAGTGATTTCCATCTGTGGATCAGCCCTTCAACGAATCGACTTCGCCGACATTGATCGTGCGGCGGGTACGGAACAGGGTCACCAGGATCGCCAGGCCGATGGCGGCTTCCGCGGCGGCGACGGTCAGGATGAAGAACACGAACAGCTGGCCGGACGGATCGCCCAGCTGACGCGAGAAGCCGACGAAGTTGATGTTCACCGACAGCAGCATCAGTTCGATCGACATCAGCAGGACGATGACGTTCTTCCGGTTGAGGAAGATGCCGGCCAGGCTGATGGCGAACAGCACCGCGCCCAGCGCAAGGATGTGGCCAAGGGTAATCACGGCTGGGTCTCCTCGCCGGCGGCCGGCTTGCTGTTGCTGTGCACGACCGGCGCTTCGGCGCCCATCTTGACCATGCGCAGGCGCTGGCCGGCCTTGACCATGGTCTGCTCGCCCGGGTTCTGGCTCTTCACGCCGGTTCGGCGGCGCAGGGTCAGCATCACGGCGGCAACCACGGCCACGGTCAGGATGACGGCGGCGAACTCGAACGGCAGCAGGTACTCGGTGAACAGCGTACGCGCCAGCCAGGTGACGTTGGAGCTGTCGGCAGCGACCGCGGCGGCGTTGTCGGCCGGGAACGGGTTGACCGCCCTGCCCTTCACGCCGATCAGGATCAGCATCTGCACCAGCATCGCCACGGCAACAATGAGACCGACCGGCAGGTAGCGGACCCAGCCCTCACGCAGCTTGGTGGGGTCGATGTCGAGCATCATCACCACGAACAGGAACAGCACCATCACCGCGCCGACGTAGACCAGCACCAGCGCCACGCCGAGGAACTCGGCGCCGACCAGCAGCCACACGCAGGCAATGGAGAAGAAGGTCAGCACCAGGCAGAGCACGGCGTGAACCGGGTTGCGCACGCTGATCACCGCACCGGCCGAAACCGTTGCCGCGATGGCGAACACCCAGAAAGCGATATTTACCCAATCCATCTCTCGACCTCAGCGGTAAGCGGCATCGGCGGCGCGACGCTCGGCGATCTCGGACTCGAGACGGTCGCCCAGGGCCAGCAGCTGCGGCTTGGTAACGATGTTTTCGCCACGATTCTCGAAGTGATACTCGAGGATGTGGGTTTCGACGATCGAGTCCACCGGGCAGCTTTCTTCGCAGAAGCCGCAGAAGATGCACTTGAACAGATCGATGTCATAGCGCGTGGTACGGCGGGTGCCGTCTTCGCGCTTGGCCGAGTCGATGGTGATGGCCAATGCAGGGCACACCGCTTCGCACAGCTTGCAGGCGATGCAGCGCTCTTCACCGTTGGGGTAACGGCGCAGGGCGTGCAGGCCACGGAAGCGCGGCGACTGCGGGAACTTCTCCATCGGGTACATCATCGTGTACTTGGGCTTGAAGCTGTACTTCAGCGTCAGCCAGAGGCCGCCCAGCAGTTCGAGCAGCAGCAGGCTCTTGAAGTAATGGGTAATCCTGTTCATCACTTAGACGCCCTTTTGAATCACGCCGAAGAACACCATGACGGCGGTAACCGCGATCCACAGAATGGCCAGCGGGATGAAGACCTTCCAGCCCAGGCGCATGATCTGGTCATAGCGGAAGCGCGGGAAGCTGGCACGGAACCAGATGTAGGCACTGGCGAAGAAGAACACCTTGACGAACAGCCACGGTGCACCGCCCTTCCAGATCCAGTCGACCAGCGGCGAGACGTCGCCGAAGTTGACCCAGCCCTGGATGGGGCTCAGCCAGCCGCCGAGGAAGAAGATCGAGATCAGGAAGCTGATCAGGATCATGTTGGCGTATTCGGCCAGGAAGAACAGCGCGAACGCACCGCCCGAGTACTCGACCATGTGGCCAGCGACGATTTCCGATTCACCTTCCACCACGTCGAACGGCGCGCGGTTGGTTTCGGCAACGCCCGACACCCAGTAGATGACGAACAGCGGGAACAGCGGCAGCAGGAACCAGTCGAAGAAACCGGAATTGCCGGCCTGCGCCATCACGATGTTGCTCAGGTTCAGGCTGCCCGAGGCGATCATCACGCCGACCAGGGCGAAGCCCATGGCGATTTCGTAGCTGATCATCTGCGCCGAGGCGCGCATCGCACCTAGGAACGCATACTTCGAGTTGGATGCCCAACCGGCCAGGATGATGCCGTAGATGCCCAGCGAGGTCATCGCCAGCAGGTACAGCAGGCCGGCGTTGGCGTTGGACAGCACGATCTGCGAATCGAAGGGGACCACCGACCAGGCCGCGAAGGCCGGGGCCAGGGTGATCAGCGGGGCCAGCAGGTAGATCGCCTTGTTGGCGCTGCTCGGCTGGACCACTTCCTTGAACAGCAGCTTGAAGACGTCGGCGAAGGCCTGGAAGATGCCCATGCCCACGTACATCGGGCCGTGGCGGACGTGCATCCAGCCGATCAGCTTGCGTTCCCAGACCACGTAGAAGGCCACCGAGATGATCACCGGAACGGTGATCACCAGGATCTTCAGGATGATCCAGATCAGCGCGCCGATGTCACCAAGGCCAAGCAGCCACTGGTGCAGCGGATCGACCGCGTTCAACAGCAATTCGTTCATGCAGCCACCACCGTTACGCGAGCGGCACCCAGCGGCGCGGTCGCGCCGTGGCCCGATTCAATCCAGACCGAACCCGCAGCGACGCGGGCGTCGATCACCACCGGCAGGGTGGCCTTGCCGGCATCGGTGCCGACCTTGGCCATCTGCCCTTCCTGCAGCTGCAGGCGAGCGGCATCTTCAGCGTTCAGCACGATGCGCGGGGCGTTGTTGAGCGGATGCGACTGCAGCGCCGGGGCGCGACGGACCACCGCATCGGTGCGGTAGATCGCGGCGGTCGAAGCCACTTCCAGGCCTTCGCCGGCAACCACCGGCTGTGCCGAGGCGGCAACGGCGACCGACACCGGGGCCAGGCTGGCGCGCAGGCCGGCCAGGTCGGTGAAGTCGAAACCGGCTACCGCCAGCTCACCGCCCAGGGCGCGCAGCACGCGCCAGCCCTCACGGGCCTCGCCCGGCAGCTTGCCGCCGGCACGCGCCGACTGCTCGCGACCATCGAGGTTGGTCAGGGTGGCGTCGATTTCCGGCAGCGCACCGATCGGCAGGATCACGTCGGCAACGTCGCGGGTGGAGACGCAGGCGAACTGGCTGAAGGCCACCACCTTGGCGCCGACCAGTGCCTTGCGCGCGGCGGGGGCGTCGGCGAAGTCCAGACCCGGCTCCAGGCCGTACACCACGTAGGCCTGGCGCGGCTGCGCCAGCATTGCGGCGACGTCCTTGCCGGCCGGCAGCACGCCTGCGCGGGTCAGGCCAACGGCGTTGGCACCCTGCGGGATGCGGCACAGCTTGGCACCGGTCGCAGCGGCGAAGTCACGCGCGGCGGCGCGGATCGCGGCAGCCTGCGGATGGTTTTCGGCGATGCCACCAACGATCAGCACGGTGTTGTTGCCGCCCTGCACGGCCGAACGCAGCTCGGCGTTGGCCAGCGCGTCGACGAACTTCGACGGCGCGACGATCTGCTTGCCGGCGATGCTGAAGGCGAAGTCGAAGTCCACCGGATTGACGACGTGGATCTTCGCGCCCTTGGTGGTCTGCGCCTTGCGCAGGCGGGCGTGCAGCAGCGGCAGTTCGTGGCGGATGTTGCTGCCCAGAACGACGATGCGGTCGGCGCCTTCGATCTCGGCGAGCGGCAGGCCGAACACTTCGGCGGTTGCGGCGTCGGAGAAATCGCGGTTGTTGATGCGGTGGTCGATGTTGCTCGAGCCCAGGCCCTTGGCCAGGCGGGCCAGCAGCGCGCCTTCCTCGTTCGAGGTGGACGGATGCACCAGCACGCCCAGGTTGTCGCCCTGGTTGGCCTTGAGGATCTCGACGGCCGCGGCCAGGCCTTCGGCCCAGCTCACTTCCTTCCACTCGCCATTGACCTTGCGCAGCGGCTTGACCGCACGGTCTTCGCTGTACAGGCCCTGGTGCGAGTAGCGGTCACGGTCGGACAGCCAGCACTCGTTCACCGCTTCGTTGTCGCGCGGCACGGTGCGCAGCACTTCGCCGCGACGCACGTGCAGGAACAGGTTCGAACCCATCGCGTCGTGGTAGCCCAGCGACTCGCGCGCGGTCAGTTCCCACGGGCGGGCGCGGAACTGGAACACCTTGTTGGTCAGTGCGCCGACCGGGCAGACGTCGACGACATTGCCGGACAGCTCGGTGGTCAGCGGCTTGCCGTCGAAGGTACCGATCTGCAGGTTCTCACCGCGGTACATGCCACCCAGCTCGTAGGTACCGGCAACGTCGGCGGTGAAGCGGACGCAGCGGGTGCACTGGATGCAGCGGGTCATCTCGGTGGCGACCAGCGGGCCCATGTCCTCGTCCGGCACCACGCGCTTGCGCTCGTTGAAGCGGCTGACCGAACGGCCATAGCCCAGCGACACGTCCTGCAGCTCGCACTCGCCGCCCTGATCGCAGATCGGGCAGTCCAGCGGGTGGTTGATGAGCAGGAACTCCATCACCGAGCGCTGGAACTTCAGTGCCTTCTCGCTGCGGGTGGCGACCTTCATGCCATCCATCACCGGGGTGGCGCAGGCCGGCGCCGGCTTCGGCGACTTTTCCACGTCCACCAGGCACATGCGGCAGTTGGCCGCGATCGGCAGCTTCTCGTGGTAGCAGAAGCGCGGAATCGAAATGCCGGCCTTGTCGGCCGCCTGGATGATCATCGAACCCTTGGGCACGACCAGCGACTTGCCATCGATTTCGATGGTCACGTGATCCGGTGGCACGTTCGGGTTTACGGGTTGCGCGCTCATGCGGCGGCTGCCTCCACCTTCTTGCCGTCAACCATCGAATGACCGTTGACGATGTAGTACTCGAATTCGTCCCAGAACTGGCGCAGGAAGCCCTGGATGGGCCATGCAGCCGCTTCACCGAACGCACAGATGGTGTGGCCTTCGATCTGGCCGGCCACCGCCTTCAGCTGGTGCAGGTCTTCCATCGTGGCCTTGCCGGCGACGATGCGCTCCAGCACGCGGTGCATCCAGCCGGTGCCTTCACGGCACGGGGTGCACTGGCCGCACGATTCCTTGTGGAAGAACTGGCTGATGCGGCAGGCGAACTTGACGCAGCAGACGCTGTCGTCGAGCACCACGATCGCACCCGAACCCAGGCCGGAGCCCAGCGCACGGATGGTGTCGTAGTCCATCGGCAGATCCTGCAGCTCGGCCGCGGTCAGTACCGGCATCGACACGCCGCCCGGGATCGCGCCCTTGAGGGTGCGGCCCGGACGCAGGCCACCGGCCATTTCCAGCAGGTCGTGGAACTTGGTGCCCAGCGGCACTTCGAAGTTGCCGCCGTTCTGCACGCAGCCGGACACCGAGAAGCACTTCGGACCGCCGTTGGCGGTCAGGCTCAGGCCCTTGAACCACTCCGGACCGTTGCGGATGATCGCCGGCACCGAACCATAGGTTTCGGTGTTGTTGATCGTCGACGGCTTGCCGTACAGGCCGAAGTTGGCCGGGAACGGCGGCTTGTAGCGCGGCTGGCCCTTCTTGCCTTCCAGCGATTCCATCAGCGCGGTTTCTTCGCCGCAGATGTACGCGCCGGCGCCCAGCGCACCGTAGATGTCGATGTCCACGCCCGAGCCCATCACGTTCTTGCCCAGCCAGCCATTTGCATAGGCGTCGGCCAGGGCCTGCTCGAAGTGCTCGAACGGCTCGTGGTGGAACTCACCGCGCAGGTAGTTGTAACCCACGGTCGAACCGGTGGCGTAGCAGGCGATCGCCATGCCTTCCACCACCGAATGCGGGTTGTAGCGCAGGATGTCGCGATCCTTGCAGGTGCCCGGCTCGGATTCGTCCGAGTTGCAGAGGATGTACTTCTGCATGTTGCCCTTGGGCATGAAGGACCACTTCAGGCCGGTCGGGAAGCCTGCGCCACCGCGGCCACGCAGGCCCGAGGCCTTGACCATCTCGATGACCTGCTCCGGCGGGATCTTCTCTTCGAGGATCTTGCGCAGGGCGGCGTAGCCACCGGTCTTCAGGTAGCTTTCGTACGACCACGGGGTGTCGTAATGCAGGGTGGTGTAGACCACCTGGTGCGGCAGCGGCGCGGGGCCGACCGGACCCTTGGATTCGTGGTGATGTGCCATGCCCTTACTCCAGCCCGTCCAGCAGCTCGTCGACCTTTTCCAGGGTCAGACGCTCATGGTAGTGACCGTTGATGACCATCATCGGCGCGCCACCGCAGCCGGCCAGGCACTCTTCCTCGCGCTTGAGGTAGACGCGGCCGTCCGGGGTCGATTCACCGTGCTTGATGCCCAGCTTCTTCTCGCAATGGCGGACGATGTCCTCGGCACCATTGAGCCAGCAGCTGATGTTGGTGCAGATGGCCACGTTGTTGCGGCCGACCTTCTCGGTCTCGAACATCGAGTAGAAGCTGGCGACCTCGTAGGCCCACACCGGCGGCAGGTCCAGGTACTTGGCCACGCCGGCGATCAGCTCGTCGGTCAGCCAGCCCTGGTTCTGCTCCTGGGCCGCATGCAGGCCCTGCAGCACGGCAGAGCGCTTGCGGTCCGGCGGGAACTTGGACAGCCAGTGATCGATGTGAGCGCGGGTCTTGTCGCTCAGCACCACCATCGGGTCGACGTCGCGCGCCGCCTCGAAATTACCTGTCGCCTTCATCGGCCGACCTCAGCGAAATGCATAACGTGAAATTCCAGAAACTGCGGCGCCGGCTTGCGCCGGCTGCCTGCAGCGGGCGTTGGCGTGGCGGACGGCATTACCGGTCAACCTCGCCGAACACCAGGTCGTAGGTACCGATCATCGCCACCACGTCGGCCAGCATGTGGCCGCGCACGACCGAATCGATCGAGGACAGGTGGGCGAAGCCCGGCGCACGCAGGTGCACGCGGAACGGCTTGTTGGCGCCATCGGAGACCAGGTAGCAGCCGAATTCGCCCTTCGGGGCTTCCACCGCCGAGTAGGTCTCGCCGGCCGGCACGCAGTAGCCCTCGCTGAACAGCTTGAAGTGGTGGATCAGCGCTTCCATGTCGTCCTTCATGTCCTCGCGCCTGGGCGGAGCAACCTTGAAGTTCTTCACCATCACCGGGCCGGGGTTGGCTTTCAGCCATGCCACGCACTGCTTGATGATGCGGTTGGACTCGCGCATTTCGGCAACGCGGACCAGGTAGCGGTCGTAGCAGTCGCCTTCCTTGCCCAGGGGGATGTCGAAATCGACGGCATCGTACTTGGCGTATGGGCGCTTCTTGCGAAGGTCCCAGGCAATGCCCGAGCCACGCAGCATCACGCCGGTCATGCCCCACTGGTGGGCCAGTTCCGGAGTGACCACGCCGATGCCGACGGTACGCTGCTTCCAGATACGGTTGTCGGTCAGCAGGGTTTCGTATTCGTCGATGCGCTTGGGGAACTCGACGGTGAAGTTCTCCAGGAAGTCCAGCAGCGAGCCTTCGCGCGAAGCATTGAGCTGCTTCAGCGCCTTGCCCTTGTGCCAGCGCGATTCCTTGTACTTCGGCATGTGGTCCGGCAGGTCGCGGTAGACACCGCCCGGACGGTAGTACGCCGCGTGCATGCGCGCGCCGGAGACCGCTTCATAGCAGTCCATCAGCTCTTCGCGCTCGCGGAAGGCATACAGCATCACCGCCATCGCACCCAGGTCGAGCGCGTTGGAGCCCAGCCACATCAGGTGGTTGAGGATGCGGGTGATTTCGTCGTACATGGTGCGGATGTACTGCGCACGCTCCGGCGCTTCGATGCCCATCAGGGTCTCGATCGCGCGCACGTAGGCGTGCTCGTTGCACATCATCGACACGTAATCCAGGCGATCCATGTAGCCGATCGACTGGTTGAACGGCTTGGACTCGGCCAGCTTTTCGGTACCACGGTGCAGCAGACCCACGTGCGGGTCGGCGCGCATGATGGTTTCGCCGTCCATTTCCAGGATCAGGCGCAGCACACCGTGCGCGGCCGGATGCTGCGGGCCGAAGTTCATGGTGTAGTTGCGGATTTCCTGCCGGCTTTCGGCGGCGTTGCTGGCGAAGGCTTCGCCGGCCTGGTGTACGTGGCTCACTTCACTGCCTCCTGCGCGCGCTCACCTTCTGCGGTCTGCAGACGGGCGTCGTCGCGGATCACGCGCGGCACGCCGACACGCGGCTCCACCGAGGTGACCGGTTCGTAGATCACGCGCTTCTTTTCTTCGTCGTAGCGGACTTCGACATTGCCGATCAGCGGGAAGTCCTTGCGGAACGGATGGCCGACGAAACCGTAGTCGGTCAGGATCCGGCGCAGGTCCGGGTGGCCTTCGAAGATCACGCCGTACAGGTCGAACGCTTCGCGCTCGAACCAGTTCAGGCCCGGCCAGATGCCGGTCAGCGAGGACACCACCGGCAGCGCTTCGTCAGGGGCGAAGCAGCGCAGGTGCATCATCAGGTTGTGCTGGTACGAACGCAGCTGGGCGACCACGGCGAAACGCTGGGTCGGCATGTGCTGCGGGCGGGCACCGTCGGCGCCGTTTTCCTCGGTGGGGAACTCGCCCCACGCGAAACGGCCCTGGGCCTTGCCTTCGACGCCACGGCTGAAGCCCTGCGAGGACACGTCGGCGGTGTCCCATTCGTCGGAGCCATAACCGAGGTAGTCGACGCCGCAGAGATCCACGGCCTGCTCGAAACCAAACTCGTCACGCAGCGCCAGGGCGGTGGCGTGCCACTCGGCGGCAGGCACTTCCAGCGTCACTTCGCCGCGGGGTTCGACCACGATGACCTTCGCACCTGCGAAACGTGCGGAGAGTCGGTCGATGAAGGATGCTTGCTCTGCCATGGGGGCTTGGCGCGCTCTTGTCAGGTGAAGGGGTCAGCGGGCGATGGTCTGTGTACGCCAGATCTTCTTCTGCAGCTGCAGGATCCCGTACACCAGCGCCTCGGCGGTCGGCGGGCAGCCCGGGACGTAGACGTCCACCGGCACCACGCGATCACAGCCGCGCACCACAGAATAGGAGTAGTGGTAATAGCCGCCACCATTGGCGCAGCTACCCATCGAGATGACCCACTTCGGGTCCGGCATCTGGTCGTAGACCTTGCGCAGCGCCGGGGCCATCTTGTTGACCAGGGTACCGGCCACGATCATCACGTCGGACTGACGCGGCGACGGGCGGAACACCACGCCGTAGCGGTCAAGGTCCAGGCGCGCGGCGCCGGCATGCATCATCTCGACCGCGCAGCAGGCCAGACCGAAGGTCATCGGCCACATCGAGCCGGTGCGCGCCCAGTTCAGCAGTGCATCGACGCTGGTGGTGACGAAGCCCTTTTCCAGCAGCGGGTTGTCGCCTTCCGGCCGCAGGATGTCATCAACCCGGCCTTCCGGCGTGGGGTTGTTCATGAGGCCATCGAGAGTCTGAATCACTCCCATTCCAGCGCTCCCTTCTTCCAGACGTAAATGAAACCGAGGAACAGCATGCCGACGAACAGGCCCATGGTGATGAGCGAACGGGCACCCAGCTCCATGAAGACCTGGGTCCACGGCACGATGAAGATGATTTCCAGGTCGAAGACGATGAACTGGATCGCGATCAGGTAGTAGCGCACGTCGAACTTCATGCGCGCGTCTTCGAAGGCCTCGAAGCCGCACTCGTACGGCGACAGCTTTTCCAGATCGGGGCGGCGGGGACCGAGGAATCGACCAACCAGCATCAGCGTAATGCCGATACCGGTGGCAACGATCAGAAACAGCAGAGACGGCAAATATTCGGCCAGCACAGCGATTCTCTCTTGCCTCTGCCGCCGCGCCTGCAGGCGCTTTGGCATGGGGGAGTGGACGGGAATCTGCCTGGCGCCTTGCGCGCCAGACGAACCCGCTTTACTTACAAATGGTGCCCAAGAGGGGACTCGAACCCCTACGACTTGCGTCGCTACCACCTCAAGGTAGTGCGTCTACCAATTCCGCCACCTGGGCAAACGATCACATCAGACTATCTTCCCGATGCGCCGCGTATTGTAACCGGCTTCAGTCTTTCTGGGAGCCTTCCGAAGGCTTTTCTTCACCAGAAACCGAAGATTCCGCCTGAGCCGGCACATTCGCGGCCGGAACCGGGGCGGCCGGGACCGCATCGGCCTTCGGAACGGCCGGCAGTTCGCCCGCCGGAGCCGCCGGAGCGACTGCCGCCGGTGCGGACATCAGGCCCAGATCCTGGTCGGCCGCCGGGCGGCTGCCATGACCGGCATACCAGGCCATGAAGAGGCTGATGCCGAAGAACACGACAGCCAGCCACTTGGTCGACTTGGACAGGAAGTTCGAGGCGCCGCGCGCACCGAACACCGTACCCGAGGCACCGGCACCAAAGCCCGAACCCGCCGCCGCACCCGAGCCACGCTGCATAAGGATCAGCGCGATCATGGCCACAGCGACCAGCACGTAGACGACATTGAGGATCAACATCAGCATTGGAAACCGCCCTCGGACAAAACTTCTAGGATTAGTTCGCGGCCGCCGCCCGTGCGATGGCCAGGAAGTCCGCGGCCACCAGGGAGGCGCCGCCGACCAGCCCACCATCGACATCCGGCTGCGCGAACAGTTCCCCGGCATTGTCGGGCTTCACGCTACCGCCGTAAACAATGGGCAGTGAATCAGCGATTCTAGCATCGATACGCGCGACTTCGCCACGGATGAACGCGTGCACCTGCTGCGCCTGCTCCTTGGTAGCGGTACGGCCGGTACCGATGGCCCAGACCGGCTCGTAGGCGACCACGGCCTTGGCGAAACCGGCCGCGCCGACCAGCTCCAGCACCGGCGCCAGCTGGCCGGCGATGACCGCTTCGGTCTGCCCGGCCTCGCGCTGCTCCAGGGTCTCGCCCACGCACAGCACCGGCACCAGGCCGGCGTGCTGGGCGGCGGCGAACTTGCGTGCGACCAGCTCGCTGCTTTCGTGGTGGTACTGGCGGCGCTCGGAATGGCCGACCAGGCCATAGCGGGCGCCGACCTCGACCAGCATGGCGGCGCAGACCTCGCCGGTGTAGGCGCC
Organism: Stenotrophomonas sp. 28608_Sma; assembly: GCF_056486185.1. NCBI lineage: Bacteria > Pseudomonadati > Pseudomonadota > Gammaproteobacteria > Lysobacterales > Lysobacteraceae > Stenotrophomonas > Stenotrophomonas sp. 28608_Sma. The sequence goes on from NZ_CM151308.1 coordinate 3,489,349, forward strand.
CTTCTCGTTGCTGCTCACGTCCTGCGCGCCAAAGGCCAGGCCGGTCTCGCCGAAGTCCTCGACCAGCTCCCCGAGGTAGGGCAGCGGCGGCAGGATCACCACGTCCACCCCCTCCAGCGGCAGCCCGGCGGCGACCTGCCCCAGCAGTTCATTGGCGAATTGACGGCTGCCATGCAGCTTCCAGTTTCCGGCGACGATCTTGCGGCGCATGAGCGGGTGGCTCCTGTGTGAAGTCAGCCGGTCATGATACCCGTTACGGCAAAAATCCGTTTCCGTGTAAGCGGTTACATGGATTTTCAGCCAACGGCGCAGCCCCTCGTGGCGGGGGTGGGGTTGGGTTGGTCGCGGAGAGCCCGGTTGGACTTGGGGCTTGGCCGGGCGGGTGGGACTGCGCAGGGGGCGCTGCAAGTCCCCCTCCGGGGCCCGGCCCAGCCGCTGGCGGCTGTGCGTTCTGGCGCTTGCGAAGCAGTGCTTCGCAAGCAAAGCGCCCTCACCCCTGTAAGCTCGGTCGCCGCATCCATGCGGCTCACGCCCCTGCGCAGCCCCACCCGCCCGGCCTCTGACACATTCCGGCGGTTCCGCCCGCCACGGAAAGAAAAAAGAAGAGCAAGAGCAAAGGCAAAAGCTGCAATCCGGGTTGCTACCGGTTAGATCAACCCCCTACCCCACTTGGATCTGACAGATCTCATCCACGCATGGCGTGGATCTACCGTGTCGACCAAGGTCGACACCTACCGGGAATCGCGATTTACCCACCGTCACCGGGAAACTGTCGGGGGTGGGGCGGTGTGGGTTGGCAGGACCGTTGGCGCCATGGATGGCGCCATCGAGCCCCCAGGGACGGGTTTACGGCGTGTCCTGCCAACCCACACCGCCCCGCCCAACCAGCAGAAGCCCAGAGCCGCTTTGGCTTTGGACTTGCCGGCCAGCGGCCGGCACTACCGCGGGTGCGGGGCGCAGCCCTGCTGACTCGTCCTGCCATAGGTTGACACCGATGGGTGGATGGTCCGGCCGCCGTCAGGCGGCCAAAGACGCCCGATGCATCGCATCGGGCGTCTGCATTTTAAGGGACAGGTGGGGGCGCTCAGCGTTGTAGATGTCTACGGCCTCAGCCACCATCTGGCGGGCTTGCCCCAGGTCCCGTGGGCGATGAAGCAGGAACTCGCACTTGAGGATCCCGTTGACTCGCTCTGCCAGAGCGTTCTGATAGCAGTCGTAGCCGTCGGTCATCGAGCAGGTCAGGCCGTGCCGCGCATGGATCTTCTGGTAGTAATCCGAGCAGTACTGGATTCCACGATCAGAGTGATGGATCAGCTTCTGCGGTGTCTTTCTCCCTTTCAGCGCCATCTCCAGCGCCTGAGCTACCTGCTCTGTCTGTAGCGTTTCATGCACGCTCCAGCCCACGATCTTGCGCGACCAGGCATCGGTGACCAGGCTCAGATACACGAACTTCCCCTGCGTCGGCAGATAGGTGATGTCCGCCACCCACACCTGCTCGCTACCGGTTGGTATTACGCATCCTTGGCCAGGTTTGAGCAGATTCGGATGCCTGCGAAAGCGATGATGGCTGTCGGTAGTCTTGTGATAAGCCCGACGTTTCGGTACCAGCAGGCGCGCTTCCCGAAGTACGTCAAACAACCGGTCACGCCCCATGGTGATTCCCGCCGCCTGCAGCTTCGGTCCGATCAAATGGTGCAACTTGCGCGTCCCGATCCGTGGCTGCCGCACGCGGCAATCGCTCACCAGCGCCAGTGCTTTGGTCTCGCTGGCGCGTCGTCGTTGATGCCGGCACCCCGCTTGATAGAACGCCTGTCGACTGATGCCGAAATGGCGGCAAGCCCTTGCCACGCTTACGCCTTTGAGGCGCCCTTGCGTGAGGACTTGCCTGAAGGCTTTTTTACGATGCGCACCCCGTAATCCTCTTTGAGGACATCCACGATGGCTTCGAAAAGCTGTGCTTTCTCGTTGGCCTCCCGCAACTGGACCTGCAGGGCCTTGATCTGTTGTTCCGGCGTCAGCGGCGTGGCCGGTCCACTTTTGGGAGAAGTCGTCATGGGGGCAGATGATGCACCACCTGACCAATCTTGCCGACCATGGCGGCGAAGCCACTTCAGAACCGTGCTGCTACCTTGGATACCGTATCGCTCCTGAGCCTTCTTATAGGTCAGTTCTCCACGCTCGACCTGATCGACCACGGACAACTTGAAGGCCAGCGAGTAATCCCGCTGACTGCGCCTGATTGTTGATTTCATTGAACATTCCTTTTCCAGAGGGAAAAGGTGTCAACCCAATTCAGGACGGGTCATGCTAAAGAAAAAGGCCGCCTTTCGGCGGCCTCACTTCTCATTACTTCAGCTTGATCTCGCGCAGGCGTTCCTCGAGGAAGCCATGGGCGGTGATCGCCTCCGGGTACCGGCTCGGGTTCTCCGGGGTGATGCAGGACGGCAGCACGTCGATCAGATAGTCCGGGTTCGGATGCAGGAAGAACGGCACCGAGTAGCGCGGCTGGCGCGCCAGCTCACCCGGGGGGTTGACCACGCGGTGGATGGTCGACGGGTACACGTGGTTGGTCAGGCGCTGCAGCATGTCGCCGATGTTGACCACGATGGTGTCCGCGTCCGAGGTGAACGGCACCCACTCGCCCTCGTGCGACTGCACTTCCAGGCCCGCGGCGCTGGCGCCGACCAGCAGGGTGATGAAGTTGATGTCGCCATGCGCGCCGGCGCGCACGTTCGGGATGTCGTCGGTGGTGATCGGCGGGTAGTGGATCGGGCGCAGGATCGAGTTGCCGAAGTTGGTCTTGTCGGCGAAGAAGTCTTCCGGCAGGCCGATGTGCAGGGCCAGCGCCGACAGTACGCGCGAACCCAGGTTGTCCAGCGCCTGGTACAGGCCGTAACCGCGCTCGCGGAAGCCCTCGACCTCGGTCGGCCACAGGTTCGGCGCCATCACGTCGCGGTACTTGGAGTCGTCGGCGATCTCGCGACCGATGTGCCAGAACTCCTTCAGGTCGAAATGCTTGGAGCCCTTGGCGGTCTCCACGCCGAACGGGGTGTAGCCGCGGGCGCCGCCACTGCCGGCCACGTGGTACTTGCGCTTGACTTCCTCCGGCAGGGCGAAGAAGGCCTTGAAGGCATCGTAGGCCGCGTCGATGTCGGCCTGCGGGATGCCGTGGTTGCGGATGCCCGCGAATCCCCATTGGCGGTAGGCCGCGCCCAGCTCGGCCACGAAGGCCTCGCGGTCGCTGTCGAAACGGGTGATGTCGAGGGTGGGGATCTGGCTCACAGCGGTTCCTGGCTTGTCGTTGGGTCTGGAAGGGCCAGCGCATTCATGGCCCACCTGAACATTGTGACAGATCGCCCGGGGGACGCCACTCGATACGAAGAAACAAACCGATACAATGCGCAACCCGCGCGCGGATTAACGATTCCGTCACAACCGGGACTCCCGCCCCTGTTCCACCTGCCGCCTCCGTCCTTCATGCGCCCTGCTGCTCCTTCTGCCAACACCTCCCTGCCCTCCGGCCCGGCACGTCACTGGCGCCGATTGGCCTGGTGGTCGCTGTTCGTGGCCGGCAACGCGCTGCTGGCGATGGCGATCACGCTCGGCAACGTACCGCTGGCCGACAACCCCGGTGGCGCAATCGGCCTGGTTTACCTGTCCGTCGCTCTGCCGGGGCATCTGCTCGCCTTCGGTGCCCTCGCAGGCCTGCTGCCGCTGCTGCTGGGCCTGTGGCCGCGCAGCGCGCGCACGCTGAGCATCAGCGCCGTGCTGCTGCAGGGCCTGTGGCTGTGCCTGCTGCTGGTTGATGCGAAGGTTTTCACTCTGTATCGGTTCCACCTCAATGCCATGGTGGTGAACATGGTGTTCGGCGGCGCGCTGCAGGACCAGGTCGCGCTGTCCTGGAAAACCTGGCTGCAGGCCGGACTGCTGGTCGCCGCCATCTTCGCCGCCGAAGGCCTGCTGGCCTGGGCATGCTGGAAGCTGTTGCCCGCCCTGCCCCGCCGCCGCCGGGTCCTGCAGGCCTGGGCAGTGGTCGCTCTGCTGATGGGGGGGGGCCAGGTCGCCACCGCCTACTACGATGCCCGCGGCGACCGCGACGTCATCGCGCAGTGGAACTACCTGCCCTGGGCGCAGCCGATCACCGCCAAGAGCTTCATGCGCAAACTGGGCGTTGTCAGCGAACAGCAGGCTGGCCTGCCTGACCCGCGCCATGCGCAGCTGCTGTATCCGCTGCAGCCCCTGCGCTGCCAGAACCCACATCGGCCGAATGTGCTGATGGTGGTGCTGGAGTCGCTGCGCCAGGACGCCATGACGCCGCAGCTGATGCCCAATACGACGGCACTGGCACAGGCTTCGCGCGTGTACGACCAGCATTTCAGCACCGGCAACGCCACTCGCTACGGCCTGTTCGGCCTGCTCTACGGCCTGCCCGGCGGCTACTGGCAGAGCATGCTGGACGAACAGCGCGGCTCGCAGCTGTTCCAGGTGCTGGGCCAGCAGGGCTACGACCTGCACCTGTACGGCAGCGCGCCGCTGTACAGCCCGGAGTTCGACCGCACCGCCTTCGCCGACGTACGCGACCAGCTGCACCAGGGCCCCTCCGCCCTGACACCCGACAAGCGTGACGCAGCCATCGTCACCGCGCTGCAGAACGACATCCGCACCAGCCAGGCCGCGCAGCACCCGTGGTTCGGCTTCGTGTTCCTCGACTCCACCCACGCCGGCTACCACCTGCCCGCCAGCTACCCGCCGGTGGCCACGCCGATGGCCAAGGAGATCGACTTCCTGTCCTTCGGCCCGGACCACGACCCGACGCCGGAGCTCAACCGCTACCGCACCGCCGTGCACTACGCCGACAGCCTGGTCGGCTCGCTGCTGGACGACCTTCGCACACAAGGCCTGGCCGAGAACACCATCGTGCTGGTCACCGGTGACCATGCCGAAGAGTTCAACGACCTCAAGCTGAACTACTGGGGTCACAACGGCAACTTCTCCGACTACCAGCTGCAGGTGCCGTTCGTGCTGCACTGGCCTGGCCAGCCCAGCGGCCATGAGATGCGCACCAGTTCGCATGAGGACTGGGTGCCGACGTTGATGCGCCACGCACTGGGCTGCGAGAACGCCCTGAGCGACTTCAGTACTGGCCAGGACCTGCTGGCCGCGCCCACCACCAGCGAACGTGCGCTGGTGGTGGAGAGCTGGTCGCAGCGCGCGGTACGCCATGGCGATGCCATCTACGTGTTCGACAAGTTCGGCAACGCCACCGCGCTCGACCGGCACTACCGTCCGCTGCCGCAGCAGGCGCCGGACGCCGCCGCCATCCGCTCCGCATGGGAAGCGCTGACCCGCTTCCGCAACCGCTGAACTTCAAGGACCGATCCTGCATGAACCGTCCGCTGCGCATCCTGCATACCGAAGCCGCCAAGGGAATGGGCGGGCAGGAGATCTACATCTTCCGGCACATGCAGGTGATGCGCGCGCGTGGCCATGAAGTGTCGTTGCTGTGCCAGCCCGATGCGCGCCTGGCCACACTGGCACGCGACGACGGTTTCACCGTGCATACGCTGCGCATGGGAGGCCTGGCACGCCTGCTGCGCGGCGTGTGGTCGGTATCGCGACTGGTGCGCCGCGAACGCTACGACGTGGTCAACACCACCAGTCGCCGCGATGCGCTGATCGCCGCCGCCGGTGCACGCCTGGGTGGCACGCCGCTGGTGGTGCGCTCACGCCACCTGATGAGCCCGGTCAATTCGCTGCTGACCTATACCGGGCTTCCGCACCGGGTGTTGACCGTCAGCAGCTTCGTCAAGCAGCTGCTGGCCGACCGTGGCATTCCGGCCGAGCGCATCGGCATCGTGCCGCCTATCGCGGTTCCGCCGCGCTGGAGCGAGATCCGCAAGGCCGATCCCTGGCAGTGCCTGCAGGACGCGCGCGCGCAGGTGCGTGCCGAGCTCGGTTTCGGCGAACAGGACATCGTGGTCGGCTGCGTGGCGGTACTGCGCGAGCCCAAGGGCCATGCCGACCTGCTGCAGGCGATGATCCCGCTGTGCAAGGCCAACCCGGACCTGCACCTGGTGATCGTCGGTGATGGCCAGGCCGTGACGGAACGACTGCAGGCGATGTGCGCCGAGCACGGCCTGCAGCGCCAGGTGCACCTGCTCGGCTACCGCGATGGAGCCTGCCGGCTGATGGCCGGCTTCGACATCTTCGCGCTGGCCTCGCACAAGGAAGCGGCCGGCACCGTGTTCCTGGAAGCGGCTTATGTGGGCGTACCGATCGTAGCCACGCGGGTGGGTGGCGTGCCGGAGATGGTGGTCGATGGCAGCAATGCGATCCTCACCCGTTTGGGAGACAATGCCGCCCTGACAGGTGCTTTGCGCCTGCTGGTGGACGACCCGGAACGGCGGCGGCAGATGGGCCGCGCTGGCTGGGACTGGATGCACGGCGCGCACCGCTTCACGCCGGACGGCCACGGCGAAGCCACCGAACACTACTACCACCAGTGGCTGAAGGAGCTGGGACATGGCTGATGCGCGAACCGTTCCGGTGCTGATGCACCACCATGTCAGCCCCTCGCCGGGCATGATCACCGTGTCGCCGGAAAACTTCGAAAGCCAGATCGCGTGGCTGGCAGGCAATGGCTGGACCTCACTGACGCTGGAGCAGTACGCCGGCTTCCTGGCCGGCAAGCCGGTGCCGCGCAAGTCGATCGTCATCACCTTCGACGATGGCTACCTGGACAACTGGGTGTATGCCCATCCGATCCTGCAGAAGTACGGCATGCATGCCGTGGTGTTCGTGGTCACCGGCTGGATGGGCGAAGGCCCGGAACGTCCGCATGCCGGCATTGCTGGAGCGACGCTGCCGTCGACGCCGGACCATCGCGGCTGCGAAGCGGCGATCTACGAGCAGGACCGCAGTGACGATGTGATGATGCGCTGGAGCGAAGCACGTGCGGCCATCGCCGCCGGCACCTTCGAAGTGCATTGCCACACCCATACCCACACCCGCTGGCTGCGCCGTGACGATCTGGACCGTGCGCAGCGCCGCGCGGGCCTGAGCCGGGATCTGGCGATCTCGCGCGAAGTCCTGCAGGACAAGCTTGGCGACGTGTCCGATACCTTGTGCTGGCCGTACGGTGATTTCGACCAGGATCACATCGAAGTGGCGCGCGAGCAGGGCTTCCGCTACCTGCACACCACCCACCCGTTCGGCCGCAACGTGATCGGTGGCGACCCGGAACGCATCTATCGTTTCGCGATCCGCAACCGCCCGGCCAACTGGCTGCGCAAGCGCATCCGCCTGAGTTACAACCCGCTGATCGCGCCGCTGTTCAATGGGTTCAAGGCACGCCAGAAGAAGATGGTGCCGGGGCCCTGAACACGCCATCCCCCCTGGCCGCCGCAAAAGAAAACGCCCCGGAATTCCGGGGCGTTTTCTTTGTACGGATGTGCAGTCGCCTCAGCTGGCGGCTTCACGCACCGCAGCGGACAAGCGGTCCAGCGTCTGCTGCATCAGCGTGGCGTCATCGGCTTCCACGGTGACCCGAACCACCGGCTCGGTACCGGACGGCCGCAGGAACGCGCGGCCACGGCCGGCTACGGCCTGCTGCGCCACAGCCAGCGCGGACTGCACGCTTTCAGACTGCACCGTGGCCTTGGCCGAGACATTGCCCAGACGCACGTTGACGGTCTTCTGCGGCACCCGCACCAGGCCCTTCAGTGCCTGGCGCAGGGTCTGCCCACTGTTGCGCAGCGCGACCAGCACCTGCAGCGCGCTGACGATACCGTCACCGGTGGTGGCCCGGTCCAGGCACAGCAGATGGCCCGACGCTTCCCCACCGAGTACACCGCCGCCTTCGACCAATGCCTGGTGCACGTAGCGGTCACCAACGTTGCTGCGCACGAACGGGATCTGCAGATCGGCGAAAGCTTTCTCCACGCCGTAGTTGCTCATCAGCGTGCCGACCACCGGGCCGCGCAGGCGGCCTTCGTCCTTCCAGGCGCGGGCCAGGATGTACAGCAGGTCATCACCGTCGACCGGGTTGCCCTGGTCGTCGGCCATCAGCACACGGTCGCCATCACCATCGAACGCGATGCCGAGATCGGCACGGGTCTCGCGGACTTTGGCCGCCAGGTTGTCGATATGGGTGGAACCCACACCGGCGTTGATGTTGACGCCGTTGGGCTCGGCACCGATGCCGATCACCTCGGCCCCCAGTTCGCGGAACAGCAGCGGTGCGATCTGGTAGGTGGCGCCGTGTGCGCAATCCAGCACCAGGCGCACGCCACGCAGGTCGAACGCGCGCGGCACGCTGGCCTTGCAGAACTCGATGTAGCGGCCGACCGCTTCACGCGCACGCGATGCCTTGCCCAGCTTCTCCGATTCGGCGGTGGTGAACGGAACGTCCAGCGCCGCTTCCAGGGCAAGTTCGGTGGCATCGTCGAGCTTCTCGCCCTGGGCCGAGAAGAACTTGATGCCGTTGTCGTAATGCGGGTTGTGCGAGGCGCTGATGACGATGCCGGCGTCCACGCCCAGCGTGCGGGTCAGGAACGCCACCGCCGGGGTCGGCATCGGCCCCAGCAGCTGTACGTCGGCGCCGGCGGCGACCAGGCCGGCTTCCAGTGCCGCTTCGAACATGTAACCGGAAATGCGGGTGTCCTTGCCGATCACCACGATCGGCCGGCGCCCGTCCTGGCCGCGCTGGGCGACCAGGACACGGCCCAGGGCATTGCCCAGGCGCAGCACGAAGTCGGCCGAGATCACGCCCTGGCCGACCCGCCCACGGATGCCATCAGTACCAAAGTACTTGCGGCCTCCCATCAAGCCACCTCCGGCGCCGGCTGACGGCCCAGCATTGCCAGCAGATCGGACAGGCGGTCGCGCATTTCGCGGCGGTCGCAGATCTGGTCGATGGCACCGTGCTCCAGCAGGAACTCCGAGCGCTGGAAGCCTTCCGGCAGCTTCTCGCGCACGGTCTGCTCGATCACGCGCGGGCCGGCGAAGCCGATCAGCGCCTGCGGTTCGGCGATGTTGATGTCGCCCAGCATCGCGAACGAGGCCGACACACCACCGGTGGTCGGGTGGGTCAGCACCGAGATGTACGGCAGGCCCGCTTCACGCAGCTTGCCCAGCGCGGCCGAGGTCTTGGCCATCTGCATCAGCGAGAACAGGCCTTCCTGCATGCGCGCGCCGCCACTCTGCGAGAAGCACACGTACGGGGCGCCGATCTCGACCGCGGTTTCGGCGGCCAGCGCGAAACGCTCACCCACCACCGAGCCCATCGAGCCACCCATGAAGGCGAAGTCGAACGACGAGGCCACCAGCGCACGGCCCTTGAGCAGGCCGCGCATGGCGATCAGCGCGTCGTACTCGCCGGTGTTCTTCTGCGCGATCTTGATGCGCTCGCTGTACTTCTTCTGGTCCTTGAACTTGAGCAGGTCGGTCGGGCCCAGGCGCGCACCGATCTCGGTGGTGCTGTCGGCGTCGAACAGGGCGGCCAAGCGCGCACGTGCGCGGATCGCCATGTGGTGGCCGCACTTCGGGCAGACCTCCAGGTTCTCTTCCAGTTCCGGACGGTACAACGCGCTGCCGCAGTTGCTGCACTTTTCCCACAGGCCCTCGGGGACACTGCGCTTCTTGCTGGGGGTGTTGTCGGTGCGGATGCCGGACGGCATCAACTTGCTGAGCCAACTCATGCGGGAGGACACTTCCGTTCAGGGCGGCCCAAGGGCCGCAAAGGCGGACAGTCTAGCTCCGCTTTCCCCGCCCGTGCACCCCCTTGCCGGACACGGGGCCGCCGGAAAAAACCATGCTGGGACGTACGTTTAGGTGCGGGGAAGTGCCAGCCGCTGGCCGGCAACCCTTGTCGCACACGCGGCCCAGGCGTGTGCCGGCCAGCGGCCGGCACTACCCCTCAGGCGTCCAGCGCCTGCCGCAGCGGAGCCAGGAAGGTTCGAGCGCGCTGCGCGGCCTCTTCAGCCGAGCCCGCTTCGGCCAGCGCCGCCACCAGCGCGCTGCCGACCACCACGCCGTCGGCCTGGCGGGCCATCGCCGCAGCACTGTCGGCATCCTTGATGCCGAAGCCGGCCACCACCGGCACCGAAGCGCGCGCGCGCAGGGCCTGCAGGCGGGCACTGGCGGCATCGCTGTCCAGGCGCTCGGACGCGCCGGTGACACCGGCAAAGCTGACGTAATAGAGATAGCCACGGGCCAGCGCCAGCAGCTTGTCGGCGCGCGCCTCGCTGGTAGTTGGCGACGCCAGCAGGACCAGTGCCAGGCCCGCTGCATCGAAGGCCTGCTGCGCTTCGCCGGCTTCTTCCGGCGGCAGGTCGACCAGCAGAACGCCGTCCACACCCGCCTCCACGGCTGCCGTTGCGAAGGCCGCGTAGCCATGGATCTCCACCGGATTCAGGTAGCCCATCAGCACCACCGGCGTCTGAGCGTCACGCTCGCGGAACTGCGCAACGGCCTGCAGCACGTAGCGGCTGCCAGCACCACGCGCCAGCGCGCGCTCGGAGCTGCGCTGGATGGTCGGGCCGTCGGCCATCGGGTCGGAGAACGGCACGCCCAGTTCGATCACATCGGCACCGGCATCGACCAGCGCGTGCATGACCGGCACGGTGGCCTCCAGCGAGGGATCACCGGCGGTGACGAAGGGAATCAGCGCCTTGCGCTGCTGTTCGCGCAGACGCAGGAAACAGGCATCGAGTCGGGATACGGGCATTTCAGGCACATCCTTCAATCAGTTCAATCGCATCGCTGGTTCCCCAGTACATCCGGGTGACCTTCCCTTCAAACAGTTCCAGGCGGATACCCAGGTCCGAACCCGGGTCCTGCCAGGTGAGGTACTCGCCCTGGTCACCGTCGTAGGCATGCGGGCTGGATACCGGCGGCTTCGGGAACTGGGCCATGGCCTGGGCGCGGGTCATGCCGATGCGCAGGCCGAATGGACCGGGCTGTTCAACCGGCAGTTCCGGGTCGTCGCCCGGCTTCAGATCAAAACGGACCACGCGGTCGTCGTCGGTCATCATCGACACGCCCGGCGGCAACCCCCTGCCATCGTAGTACTCGCAGTCGCCTTCGAAGAACTCTTTCGCGCCCTGTGCCTTCCAGGGCCCCAGTGACTTCAGGTCCCCCATGTGCTGGCCGACCAGCACTTCGCCGGCATGGTCCAGTGCCACCGAGGCGACGGCGGGGGCGTTGTCGCCGTTGCTCTCTTCCGCAGACGGCGGATCGACGATCGGCGTACGCGCCATCGGGTCGAGGTCATCGTTGGCGGCCGGCTGCTGTGCGGACTGCGCGGTGGCTTTGGCGGCCGGCGCAAGCACTGGCGGTTCCGGCGGCTGGCACGCGGCCAGGCCCAGCACCAGCAGAAGCACCCCGCTGTTCCGCAGCAGCGCGCTCACAGCACCAGCCCTTCGCGCGCGGCGATGGTATGCACGTCCTTGTCGCCACGGCCGGACAGATTGCAGAGGACGATCTGGTCACGCGGACGACCGCGCGCCAGCTTGATCGCCTGTGCCAGCGCATGGCTGGATTCCAGCGCCGGCAGGATGCCCTCGGTGTGCGCCAGCAGGTGGAAGGCCTGCAGCGCTTCCTCATCGGTGATGCCGAGGTAGCGCGCGCGGCCGGTATCGGCCAGGAACGCGTGCTCCGGCCCGACACCCGGATAGTCCAGGCCGGCTGATACCGAGTGGGTCTCGATGATCTGGCCGTCGTCGTCGCACAGCACATAGGTGCGGTTGCCATGCAGCACGCCCGGCCGACCGGCGGCGATCGATGCGGCGTGGCGGCCGGTGCCGATGCCGTCGCCGGCGGCTTCGGCGCCAACGATCTCGACCTGGCGATCGTTGAGGAAGGCGTGGAACAGGCCGATGGCATTGCTGCCGCCGCCGACGCAGGCGGTGATCGCATCCGGCAGGCGGCCGTACTCGGCCAGCATCTGCTCGCGTGCTTCGCGGCCGACGATGGCGTTGAAATCGCGCACCATGCGCGGGTACGGATCCGGACCAGCCACGGTGCCGATGATGTAGAAGGTGTCCTGCACGTTGGTCACCCAATCGCGCATCGCTTCGTTGAGCGCGTCCTTCAGGGTGGCCGAGCCGGAGGTGACCGGCACCACCGTCGCACCGAGCAGCTTCATTCGGTAGACGTTGATCTTCTGCCGCTCGATGTCGGTGGCGCCCATGTACACCACGCATTCCAGGCCCAAGCGCGCGGCAACGGTGGCACTGGCCACGCCATGCTGCCCGGCACCGGTCTCGGCGATGATGCGCTTCTTGCCCATCCGCGCGGCCAGCAGCGCCTGGCCGATGGTGTTGTTGATCTTGTGCGCACCGGTGTGGTTCAGGTCCTCGCGCTTGAGCAGGATCTGCGCACCGCCGACATGATCGCTCAGGCGCTGGGCGTGATAGATCGGGCTCGGCCGGCCCACGTAATGGGCCAGGTCGCGGTCGTAAGCGGCCTGGAATGCCGGGTCCTGGCGGGCCTGGTCATAGGCCTGGGCCAGTTCCTGCAGCGGGCCGACCAGGGTTTCGGCAACGAAGCTGCCGCCGTAGCGGCCGAAGTGGCCCTGGGCATCCGGGAAGGCGTGGTAGTCGGCAATGGGGGAGGCAGACATGGAAGCGACCGCTGGTTCGAGACAGGTGGATACTCTAGCGCACGGGTCGTGACCGGAAAATGGATATTATCTGGCGCATATCGTCAGGAAATCTCACATGAGTCGTTCCCTGCTGCCTCCCCTCAATGCGCTGCGTGCGTTCGAGGCCACCGCCCGTCTGGGCGGGGTTGGGCGCGCCGCGCAGGACCTGCATGTCACCCACGGCGCGATCAGCCGGCAACTGAAGCTGCTGGAGGATCATCTCGGCCTGGCATTGTTCCAGCGTGCCGGCCGCGGGCTGCGCCTGACCGCTGCGGGCACGCGACTGCAGGCCGCGTGCAGCGAGGCGTTCAGCGGCATCGAAGACTGCGTGCGCGAGCTGCGCCGGCCGACGGCGGCCCCAGCACTGGTGCTGGGCTGCAGCGGCAGCGTACTGGCGCGCTGGATGATCCCGCGCCTGCCCGTGCTGCAGGCCGCCCTGCCCGGCGTGCGCCTGCAGTGGTCGGCGCTGGATGGCAGTTTCACCGAAGCACAGGCTGCGCTGGATGCCGTACTACTGCTGGCGCAGGGGCCGTGGCCACGGGGCTGGCAGGTGCGTGAGCTGGCGCCGGAACGGGTCGGCGTGGTGGTGGCACCCTCGCACCCGGCCGCGCAGCGCCTGCGGCAGGTACCGCCCTCGGCGCTGCTGCAGGAAACGCTGCTGCACACCAGCTCACGGCCACAGGCGTGGCCGGCGTGGGCGCAGGCGCACGATCTGGACACCGCGAAGCTGCAGCTGGGCACCGCTTTCGAACATCTGTACTACCTGCTGGAAGCAGCCGTGGCCGGGCTGGGCCCGGCGATCGCACCGGAGCCACTGGTGGCCGAAGATCTGGCAGCAGGCCGGCTGGTCGCACCGTGGGGGTTTACCGCCACCGGCGGCTTCTGGGTGCTGGCGCGGCCGGATGGCCCGGCCGATGCACGGGTGGACGCCCTGGCCGACTGGGCAGCAGCACAGCTGCAATGAGACGAGGCCCCGGGCGGCGTTCACCGCCCGGAGCCGGCAACACAGGCCTCAGCGACCGCCCATCGCGACCCGCTGCTGCTCCTCATGCACCTGCTGCTGGTGCGAAGGATCTGCCAGCAGCTTGGCACTGGTCTGCTCCAGCGACGGCGGCGCCTGGGCCAGGTCCACCGCGGTGCGGAAGCCCGGCGTCGTGCCCATCACGAACGCCTTGCCATCCTGCACCGTGATGCTCTGCAGCTTGTCGGCCGCGTCGATTCCGTTCTGCTTTGCATGCAGGGTGATATTGGCGGCAGCCTCTTCGGAAAACACGCTGGGAAGCTTGCTGCGGACGGCGTTGTGCAGTGCGTGGTCCGGATGCGATGCATCGTTCAGCGACGGCCCCTTCGGTACAGCCGCTGCAGGTTCATGGCCCTGCGCACGGCCCGCCGCCAGCGCGGCAGCGGTCTGGCGACCGACAATGCCATCGGCCACCAGCCCCTGCTGTTTCTGCAGCGCGATCACCGCTTCGCGGGTGTGATCACCAAAACGACCATCCTCTGACAACCGATGGCCCTGCGCATCACGCACACCGAGCTGGTTGAGAGTCTGCTGCAACGCCTGCACGTCGGCGCCACGCTGCCCCTGCTTCATCACCTCGCTGGCGGCCGCGTGTGATGCAGCCGGCTGCACGGTGGCGGTTGGCCGGGACAGCGCAGGTTCGCCATTGCCGTGCAGCGGCGCGCGCACCTGGAATTCCGGCTTCGGTGTCAGCGCACCAACGATGCGGGTGCTTCCGCCATCCCAGTACCCGCCCGGCCGGATGGTGACTTCGGCCGGCCCGGTGCTTCCCTGTGAACCGATGAACTGGATGTTTCCCTGCGCGTCGTAGCCTTTGAAAATGCCGACATGCTGGCCCTGCGACGAGGAGAACATCAGGATGTCGCCCTGCTTCAGCGATCCGTTCGGTTTGCGTGCTTCGGCAGCCGAGGTCACATCGAAATGCTCGCGTGCGTAAGCCGTGGTGTTCGCACCATTGAACAGCGTCGACGTAGTGAACCCCGCAGCGTTCTCGCCCCGCACGTCGTAACCCGCGTTCTTCAGGCCGCGCCATACGAACGCCGAGCAATCCACGCCGAAGCGTCCGTCACCATCGAGGTCACGCTCCAGCCGGCTGCTGTCGCGACCCGGGCGCGGATGGTCCGGGCGCCCGTATTCGTACTGGCGGCCTGAGGCCATGAAATGCTGATAGGCCTCGTTGTAGAGCGCGGCACTGCCGACTGCAGCCGCGGCCTGGCCCGCAGCGGGCGCCGCCGCCGAAGGCGTCTGTACCTGCGGTTGGGTCTGAGTCTGCACGGGCGCAGCCGCCGGTGTGCGCGTGGGAGGCTGCTGCGTGGCAACCTCACCCGGCTGCCAGCCCTCGAAACGGCGGATGCCGTCGGCCAGCACTTCACGCTCGCGCACGCTCATCTGGCCGACGGTCTTCGAGCGCAGGTCGACACCCTGGCGATCGCCTTCGGCATAGATGGTGGCCGCCTGCTCCTTGTGGTGGGTGGTGCCGCTGTAATCCTTGGTGGAGTAGCTCGGCAGCATTTCCTCCACGGTCTTGTCGCCGAACCGGCGTTCGAGCAGCTGGATCTTCGCCACCCGGCCGGCTTCATAGCTTTCGAAAACCGCGTTGCCCCATTGGTCAAGATCGACCACGCCCTTGTAGCGCCCCTGCGCCGATTCCAGCGCCTGCTCGCGGGTACGCGGATTGGTCACCGTCTTGTCCGCGCTGCCGGCGAATTCAAACTTGAGATTGCCAGGATTATTGTTGCGCCACGAGACGCTGCCGCCTGATCGTTCGACGACACTGCCATCGTCCATTTCCAGCGTGCGCGTGGTACCTACGCTGCTGACCAGCCGGGTGATTTTTGGATCCGACATGAGCTGTTCCTTTGCCAGTGGTTGATTGGACCGCTCCCCTGGCGGTGATTACATTCCGTTGGAAAACACGTCGAGCACGTCCGCACTGACCCAGCCCTGTGCGCAGTTCCCGGCGTAACGTCCCGGCGCCGCCGCATGGCAGGCCTCGCCCCCCGTGGTCGCCAGGCCAGTGATCGGCCTGTCGCCATAGGTGTCACACAACGTGTTGCCCTTGCACTTGCCGACCGTCGCAGCGGGAACCGCAACGACGTAATAGAACAGCGGATTCTGTCCGGTGCGCCCGATGCCCTGCACGCAGACCAGCTGCCCCTTCGACAGCTTCGCGGTCACGCTGGCCTTGCTGCCGGTGGATGGCACCGCACTCAACGTCTCCACGCCCTTGGCATCGGCTACGCCCGCGAAGAAGCCATGGTCGCCACAGTCCGGCGACAGTTCGACATCGTAGAAATCACCGCTGTCCACATCGCCGGCCGTGCAGCCGCTGCCCGTACTGGCGTTGCTGCATTTCACGCCACTGGCCTGGATCAGCGCAGTCAGGCCGTCGGCTGCCGGTGCTGCCGCCGGAACCGTGGCCGGTGCTGTGGCAGGTGCATCTGCCGGTGCGGCAGCGGCCGGTGCCGATGCGGTCGGGGCGGATGAGTCACCGGCCGCACACGCGCCCAAGGCAAGCAGCAGGCCGGGCACGAGCGTCAGGCGGGCCAGGCGGATACGGCGGAAAGAGAGATGGGGCATATCCATTGCGTCCTCGTTCGGAAGGTAGGGCGTATCTCAGGGGTGCGGCCAGCGACACGCACACGGCATCGCGCCCAGCCAAGACAGGCTGGGCGCATTGTGTCCGATCAGATGTTCGGAGGGTGTCGACTTTTTGGCGCTGAAACCTGAATTACCCGAAAGCGTGATATTCATCGCATTCAGGATTCGCCCGCCTTCACGGCACGGCGGAATGCACCGTCGACGATGACATTCCGGGTGACCCCTCAGGTGACGCGGATCACTCCAGAACGGTGCAATCCGCGCGACGCACTTCTTCGACGAAGGTGCGCATTTTGTAGCCGTCCTTGATGCCCGGCTCCAGCTCGATGCCGCTGGACACGTCCACGCCCCACGGCAGCGTCGCCAGCACAGCATCGTAGACGTTCTCAGGGTTCAGGCCACCGGCCAGCAGGAACGGCCGGTGCAACCCGGTCGGAACGCGGCCCCAGTCGAACGCCACGCCGGTGCCGCCACCGCCACCCGGGGCGTGGCTGTCGAACAGGAAGCCGGCAGCGCTGGGGTAGCGCAGCTGCAGGGTGCGGGCGTTGACCTCTTCACGGCCGCCCATGGCGATCGCCTTCAGGTACGGCATGTTGAAGCTGCGGCAGAAGCTTTCGTCTTCCTCACCATGGAACTGCAGCAGGGTCGGACGTACCGTACGCAGCACCTCGCGCACTTCCTCCTTGCTGTTGTTGCGGAACAGCGCCACCACGTCGACCATCGGCGCGATCGCCTGGCGCATCGCGCGGGCCTCGGCCGGTGCAACCCGGCGGCTGCTCTCGCGGGCAAAGATGAAACCCACTGCGTCCACGCCCAGCTCACCGGCCAGGCGGACGTCGCCGGCACGGGTCATTCCACAGAACTTGATGCGCGTACGGTAGTAGGAACGGCTCATAGCGTGACCTCGGCGGGCAGATGCCAGTTGTCGGGGTACAGGGGCCCAAGGAACACCAGGCCCTGCGGCGGTGCGGTGGGACCGGCTACGGTGCGATCGCGCCCGGCCAGCAGTTCGGCGATCCATTCCACCGGTTTTTCGCCGCTGCCCACCAGGATCAACGATCCGACGATATTGCGGACCATGTGATGAAGAAATGCATTGCCACGTACTGCGACTTCAATCACTTCGCCCTGGCGGCTGACCTGCAGCGACTGCAGTTCACGCCGCGCATGCAGCGCCTGGCACTGCACCGAACGGAACGCGCTGAAGTCATTTTCGCCGATCAGGGCCTGGCCGGCGGCGTGCATCAGCGTCTCGTCCAGCGCCCGGCGCTCCCAGCTGAGGGTCTGCCGCTCCAGCGCCGGCCGTACCTCGCGGTTGAGCAGCCGATAGCGATAGCGGCGCGCACGCGCGGAGAAGCGGGCGTGGAAATCATCGGCCACCGGCACGCACCAGCGCACCGCGATCGAGCGCGGCAGGCGGGTGGTGGTGCCGAGCATCCAGGCGCGCGGATCGCGCACCACGTCGGTATCGAAATGCACGACCTGGCACTGGCCATGCACGCCGGCATCGGTGCGGCCGGCGCAGATCACCTGCAGCGGCGCATCAGCCACCGATGACAGGGCCTGCTCGAGGCTGGCCTGCACGCTGGGACCACCCTCGCCCAGGTTCTGCCAGCCCCTGAAATCGCTGCCGTCGTACTCGACGCCAAGCGCATAACGCATGTGCTACCTCGATGTTGCGGATGGGGCGGCGCTCAGGCCGGATCGCGTTCGGACCAGACCGCCAGTTCGTTGCCACCGGGCTCGACGAACTGGAAGCGGCTGCCACCGGGGAAAGAAAACACCGCGCGCACGATCTCGCCGCCTGCGTCGCGCACGGCGGCCTCGACCGGTGCCAGTGCGTCGGCATACAGCACCAGCAGCGGTGCACCGCTGTCGCTGGCCCGCTGCGGCTGGCCACGGAAGAAGCCGCCCTGCAGGCGGCCATCGTCGAACGCCGTGTAGTCGCTGCCGTAGTCGACGAACGACCAGCCGAACACCTTCTCGAAGAAGGCACGGCTGGCAGCCGGGTCGCTGGACGCGAATTCAACGTAGTCGATGCGGCGTTCGCGGCTCATGGCAAGGTCCTTGTCGGCAGATTCGGTCACGGCAGGCGGGCCAGCAGTTCGCGGGCCTGGGCCTGGCTGTGCAGGTCACCGCCTTCGGCGACTTCCAGCAACAGCGTGCGCGCCGTCTGCGCGTCGCCCAGATCGAGGTAGGCAATGGCCAGTTCCAGGCGCTCCTGGCCGGCACGTGGCGACCAGCCGGCGTCGCCGGCAGGCGCGGCCGCGCTCGACGCGATGTCGTCGGAATGAGAGGCCTCGATGCTGCCATGGTCGATGCCGTCGACGGCTTCGGGATGAGCGGCATCCGCCAGCGCCTCGTTGTCATGCGCGTCGGCCGGCAGATCGAACACGCCGCGGAACTGCGGCTGCTGTTCGGCATGCAGTGCGTAGTCCGGCACCGCCACTTCGGCCGGCGCCTGCGGTACAACGCGTTCGTCCTGCAGCGGCGCGGCGACGACAGCCTCGTCGGCGGTGGTTGCGGAATCGTCCCAGCGCGGCAGATCGGTCACCGCTTCGGGCAAGGCCACCGCGTCCTCGTCGCGCAGCGTGTCGGCCTGCCCTTCGGCCCGTACCGCGTGCTCGACGACGGGTTCGGCGACCACTACGTCGTGCACTTCGGGTTCGGTCGCCCAGTCGGGCATCGCCGGTTCCTGGCGGCCGTTGCCGGCAACAGCCGATGACCACGAGGACTGCTCGGCCAGCGTATCCAGCGCCGCACCCGCCGGCACCGCTGCGGCCAGGCCGGCGGCATCGTCTTCCTCACGCAGCGGCGGCAGCGGCGACGGCTTGCGACGACGCAGCAGCCAGGCGGCGCCCGCCGCCAGCAGCAGCACCGGCAGCCCCAGCCAGTACCACGGCGTTGCCGCATCGCGGGCATCCGGTGCCTGCGCCAGGCGCTGCTGCGCGGCGGCCAGATCGTTGTCCTTCATCGCGATCAGCGACTGCTGCTGTTCCTTGAGCTTTTCCAGGTCGGCCACGCGCTGCTTCAGCTCGCCGATCTCGGCATCGCGGGTGGCGATGTCCTCACGCGCCTGGCGCAGTTGTTCGTTGCCCAGCATGTCACCCTCGCTGCCGGCAGCGGTGCCGGTGGTTGTGCCCGCGTGCGCGGCGTCGGACGCCAGCGCCGGAGCGATCTCAAGTCGTGCCCCATTGGCCGCAGCCGGGGAAGAAGCGTTCGTGGCTGCCGCCTTGGCAACCGGTGCGGCCATGCCCACCGGTTGCGGCACGGTACGCGCCTGCCGCCATTGCGCGGCATGCTCGCGCACGAGCGTCGCCGCTTCGGCAGCGTCGACCGCAGCAAGCGCATCACTGCCGGGCATGCGCAGCACCGCACCCTGCTTGAGCAGGTTGACGTTGCCGCGGATGAAGGCTTCGGGATTGGCACGCAGCAGGGCGATCATCGCGCGGTCGCGACTGACCTGGTTGCCACGTGCCACCGCACTGGCGATCTCCGACAGGGTCTGCCCGCGCTGCACGGTGATGCTGCCATCGGCCGCCGGTGCAGCAACTGGCGCGGAGGCCGCACGCGGGCGTGCCGGTGCTGGCGCCACCGCTGGTGGCGGCGTCGTGGGCGTCTCTGCTGCTGGCACCGAAGCCGGTGCTGGTTCACGCACGATGGTATTGGAGAGCGTACCGGCCGGCGCGACGATTTCCGGCTCGGCCACGGCCAACGCACTGGGCGGCGCATCGACCAGTGCCGAGTACTCACGCACCAGGCGGCCCTGGCCCCAGTCGGCTTCGATCAGGAAGCTGAGCGACGGCGTCTCCACCGGCGCCTGCGAGGTGACGCGCACCACCGCCCTGCCCTGCGTGTCGCGGGTCAGTTCGAACTGCAGTTCACTGACCAGTCCGGTTGGCCGCTGCAGGCCGACACGTTCGAAGGTGACCGGTGAGGCCAGCGCCACGCGCAGGTTTTCCAGTTCGGACGGGTCCGCCGAGACCACCGGGATTTCGGCCAGCAGGGGCTGGCCCGGCTTGGACAGGACCCGGATGTCGCCCAACCCCAGGGCAAGCGCCGAACTGCTGGCCAGGGCGAGCAGTGCGGCGGACAGATAGGTGAGCGGGCGCTTTGCGCCCTTGGCCCGTTTATTCATGGGCGACACTATAAAGCGTGCGGACCGGGGTCCGCACCCACCGATGGGAGACCTTCGGTAGTGCCGGCCGCTGGCCGGCACACACGCACGCCCCCATCACGGCAATACCGGCCAGCGGCCGGCACTACCGGTGAGGCAACCGCTGTGATCAGCGCTGCTCGGCGGCGACCAGCTCGGCCAGCTGCACGGCATTCAACGCCGCGCCCTTGCGCACGTTGTCCGACACGATCCACAGGTTCAGGCCGCGCGGGTGCGACAGGTCCTCACGGATGCGGCCGACGTACACCGCGTCGGTGCCCGACGCATGCGTGACCGGGGTCGGATAGCCGCCAGCCTCGTGGCGATCCACCACTTCGATGCCCGGCGACTGCTCCAGCAGCGCGCGCGCTTCTGCGACGGTCACCTTGTCGCGGGTCTCGATCGCGACCGACTCGGAGTGGCCGTAGAACACCGGCACACGCACTGCAGTCGGGTTCACCAGGATGCTGTCGTCACCGAGGATCTTGCGGGTCTCCCAGATCAGCTTCATCTCTTCCTTGGTGAAGCCATTGTCCTGGAAGTCGTCGATGTGCGGGATCAGGTTGAAGGCGATCTGCACCGGGAAGCGCTGCGGATCGATTTCCTGGAAACTCAGCAGCTGGCCGGTCTGCTTGCCCAACTCCTCGGTTGCCGAACGGCCACCGCCGGACACCGACTGGTAGGTGGAGACGTTGATGCGCTCGATGCCGTACTTGCGGTGCAGCGGTGCCAACGCCACCAGCATCTGCATGGTCGAGCAGTTCGGGTTGGCGATGATGCCGCGCGGACGGTTGGCGACCTGCTCCGGGTTGACCTCGGACACCACCAGCGGCACGTCATCGTCGTAACGGAAGGCCGAGGAGTTGTCGATCACCACCGCACCCGCTGCGGCGAACTTCGGTGCGTATTCCTTGGACACGCTGCCGCCGGCCGAGAACAGGGCGATCTCGACGCCGCTCGGATCGAAGGTGGCCAGGTCCTGGACCTTGACCTTCTGGCCGTTGAATTCGATCTCACCGCCGGCCGAGCGCTCGGAAGCGAGGACACTCAGGGTACCGACCGGGAAATCACGCTCGGCCAGGATCGACAACATGGTCTCGCCGACCGCACCGGTGGCACCGACGACGGCGACGTGGAAACTGCGCTGTGCATTGCTCATGGGGGAAACTCTCACGAAAACGGGGATGGGGAAAAAAACACGCACGACAGCTGGGTTCGGGGAACCTCCTCAAGCGGGGCGCGCGGAGGTTCCCTATCGTTTCCCGGTTTTTTTGCCCAGAGTCACGCGCGCGGCCATCGCCGCGTCAGCGTTGATCGCGCTCGGCATGCGCGACGGGCCGCCGTCCAGGCCGAGCCCGGCAACCAGAT
Source organism: Stenotrophomonas sp. 28608_Sma (assembly GCF_056486185.1). Classification (NCBI taxonomy): domain Bacteria; kingdom Pseudomonadati; phylum Pseudomonadota; class Gammaproteobacteria; order Lysobacterales; family Lysobacteraceae; genus Stenotrophomonas; species Stenotrophomonas sp. 28608_Sma. The sequence goes on from NZ_CM151308.1 coordinate 3,511,138, forward strand.
TATCCACGGCCAGCTGTACCATCGCCGTGCGCGTGGCCAGCGAGGCGCTGCCGATGTGCGGAGTGAGCACGACGTTGCGCAGCGCCAGCAGTTCGGGGCGCACCTTTGGCTCGCCTTCGTACACATCCAGACCCGCTGCAGCAAGGCGGCCGTTGGCCAGCGCATCGGCCAGCGCGATCTCATCGACCAGGCCGCCGCGGGCGATGTTCACCAGCGTCGCCGACGGCTTCATCTTCGCCAGTGCGGCGGCATCGATCAGGTGATGCGAGGCCGGGGTATACGGCAGCACCAGCAGCAGGTGATCGGCCTGCGCCAGCAGCGTGTCCAGGTCAACGTAACGGGCCCCCACCTCCGCTTCGGTCGCGGCCGGAAGCTGCGAACGGTTGTGGTACAGCACCTTCATGCCGAAACCGTGCGCGCCGCGACGGGCGATGCCCTGGCCGATGCGGCCCATGCCAAGGATGCCCAGCGTACTGCCGTGGATGTCGGCACCGAGCATGGTCTGGAACGACCACTGCTTCCACTGGCCTTCGCGCAGCCAGCGCTCGGATTCAGTGATGCGGCGCGCGGCGGCCATCAACAGAGCGAAACCGAGATCGGCGGTGGTTTCAGTCAGGACGTCCGGGGTATTGCTGGCGAGGATGCCGGCCGCGCTAAGCGCGTCGACATCCAGGTTGTTGTAGCCGACACCGACATTGGCGATCACCTGCAGCTGCGCGGCATCGGCCACCTGTGCTGCGCCGATGCGCTCGTTGAGGGTGATGATGGCGCCGTCGGCGCTGGCCAGCTGTTCGGCGATCTGGTCGGGTGACCAAGCGGTGACGGTGTCGGTGCTGCGCAGCTGCACGCGATCGCGCAGCGGCGCGATGGCCGCGTCGATCAGCGGCTGGCTCACCCACACGGTCGGCCGCGTGTCAGCCATCGATCTGCCCGGGAATACGCGGGGTGATCGTGCCGACATCGCCGCACTGCGCGCGATGACGCAGCGCCTGGTCCATCAGCACCATCGCCACCATCGCCTCGGCGATCGGGGTGGCGCGGATGCCGACGCAGGGATCGTGGCGACCGGTGGTGACCACCTCGACCACGTTGCCGGCGGTGTCCAGCGACGGGCCCGGCAGGCGCAGGCTGGAAGTCGGCTTCAACACCATCGACGCAACCACCGGCTGGCCGGTGGAGATGCCACCGAGGATGCCGCCGGCATGGTTGCTGGCGAAGCCCTGCGGGGTCAGCAGGTCACGGTGTTCGGTGCCCTTCTGTGCGGCGCTGGCGAAACCGTCGCCGATCTCAACGCCCTTCACCGCGTTGATGCTCATCAGCGCGGCAGCCAGTTCGCCATCGAGCTTGCCGTAGATCGGCTCGCCCCAGCCTGGCGGCACGTTGTCGGCCACCACGTCCACGCGCGCACCGACCGAATCACCGGACTTGCGCAGCGCATCCATGTACGCCTCCAGCTCGGGCACCTGTGCGGCGTGCGGCCAGAAGAACGGGTTGTCTTCCACCGCCGACCAGTCGAAACCGGCCGGGGTGATGTCGCCCAGCTGCGACAGGTAACCGCGCACGGTGACGCCGAAGCGTTCGGCCAGCCACTTCTTGGCGACCACGCCGGCGGCCACGCGCATGGTGGTCTCGCGCGCCGAGGAACGGCCGCCACCGCGCGGGTCGCGGATGCCGTACTTGTGCCAGTAGCTGTAGTCGGCATGACCCGGCCGGAACTGCTGGCCGATGTTCACGTAATCCTTGCTGCGCTGGTCGGTGTTGCGGATCAGCAGCGCGATCGGCGTGCCGGTGGTCAGGCCCTCGTACACGCCGGACAGGATCTCGACCTCATCGGCCTCGCGGCGGGCCGAGGTGTGCCGGCTCTTGCCGGTCGCGCGACGCTGCAGGTCATGGGCGAATTCGGCCGCGTCCAGCGCCAGCCCCGGAGGGCAGCCATCGATCACGCAGCCGATGGCCGGCCCGTGCGACTCGCCGAACGTGGTGACGGTGAACAGCTTGCCGAACGAATTGGAGCTCACGGGCGCTGCGCCGCCAGTTCGGTGATGCGCGCGCTGTGGGCGATCAGCTCGCGGCACTCGACCGCGAAGATGCCCATCTGGCCGACCTTGAACTCGATCCAGGCGAAGTCGACTTCCGGCAGCAGCTTGATCAGGTGCTGCTCGGATTCGCCCACTTCGCAGATCAGCAGGCCGTCCTCGCTCAGGTGCAGCGGGGCGTCACGCAGGATCTTCAGCACCAGGTCCAGGCCGTCGTCGCCGGCACGCAGGCCCATTTCCGGCTCGTAGGAGTACTCCTGCGGCAGGGCATCGGTCTCGTCGTTGGTGACGTACGGCGGATTGGTGACGATCAGGTCGTAGTGGCGACCGGTCAGGCCGCTGAACAGGTCCGACTTGAGCAGGGTGACGTTGTGCGCCTGCAGGCGCTCCTTGTTTTCTTCGGCAAGCGACAGTGCATCGTCGCTCAGGTCGACGCCGTCCACTTCCCAGTTCGGGTAGTAGTGACCCATGGCAATGGCGATGCAGCCCGAGCCGGTGCACAGGTCCAGCGCACGGCTGACATCACGGCCGGCCAGCCACGGCTCGAAGCCGCACTCGATCAGTTCAGCGATCGGCGAGCGCGGCACCAGGGCGCGCTTGTCGCTCTTGAAGCTCAGACCGGCGAACCAGGCCTCACCGGTCAGGTAGGCGGCCGGGATGCGTTCGTCGATGCGACGCTGGAACAGTTCCAGCACACGCACCTTCTCTTCCTGCAGCAGACGCGCCTGGCCGTACGCCGGGCCGAGGTCGTGCGGCAGGTGCAGGCTGTGCAGCACCAGCTGGGTGGCCTCATCCAGCGCGTTGTCGTAGCTGTGCCCGAAGGTCAGTCCGGCTTCGTTGAAACGGCTGGTGCCGTAGCGGATCAGATCGATGATCGTGTGGAGTTCGGCGGCCGTTTCAGCGGTCATGGCGGTACTGCGGGCAAAGTGGCCCCCGATTATAGGGGCTGGCGCCCGCGGCGGCATCCGTTGCGGCAGAAACGATCGGGCCGCAGCCGGTATGATGGAGCCCACTTCGCGCGGGGGCTCCCATGTTCAATCGCAACGCCGGCATCATCCTGCTGATCGCCCTGGCGGCGGGTCTCGGCCTGCTGGCCGCCCAGCAGGTGTTCGCGCCGAAACCGCCGGCCAATGCCCCGGCCACCGAAGCGATCACGCTGTACCCGCAGCCGCGCGAACTGCCCGATTTCAATCTGGCCCAGTCCGACGGCACCCGCCTGATCCCGGGCGAACTGAAGGGTCACTGGACCCTGGTGTTCCTGGGCTTCACCTTCTGCCCGGACGTCTGCCCGACCACCCTGGCCGAGCTGGCCGGCGCGCAGAACCAGTGGGAGGCCCTGCCCGACAGCCTGCGCCCGCGCGTGCTGTTCATCTCGGTCGACCCGGACCGTGACAGCGCCACCCGCCTCGGCGAGTACGTGCACGGCTTCCACAAGGACACCCTGGCCGCCACCGCCGATGTGCCCTCGCTGGAGCGCTTCGCCACCTCGCTGGGCTTCGTGTTCCAGAAGGTGCCGGGCAAGCACTTCGACGAGAACCCCGAGGATTACACCGTCGAGCACTCGGCCAGCCTGGCCGTGCTCGACCCGCAGGGCCGCCTTGCCGGCCTGGTGCGACCCCCGTTCAACGCGCCGGCCATTGCCCGCGACCTGCAGAAGCTGACCGAGAAAACCGCCCCATGAGCCTCACCACCGCCCTGACGTACGCCCTACCCCACCGCCTGCTGTCCTCGATGGCGCGTTCGCTGGCGTACTCGGACGATCCGCGCGTGTCGCGCTGGCTGATCGACACGGTCACCCGCAAGTTCAACGTCAATCTGGACGAAGCGGCCAACCCGGACCCGCGCAGCTATGCCACCTTCAACCAGTTCTTCACCCGTGCGCTGAAGCCGGGTGCGCGCGTGGCTGACGCCGATCCGCGCAGCCTGGTGATGCCGGCCGACGGCCGCATCAGCCAGCTGGGGAAGATCGAGGCCGGCCGCATCTTCCAGGCCAAGGGCCAGTCATTCACCGCTGCCGAACTGCTGGGCAGTGACGAGGACGCCAAGCCATACAACGATGGCCTCTACGCCACGGTGTACCTGTCGCCGCGCGATTACCACCGCGTGCACATGCCGTGGACCGGCACCCTGCGTGAGACCGTGCACGTGCCGGGGCGCCTGTTCAGCGTTGGTCCGGCGGCAGTGAACGGCGTACCGCGCCTGTTCGCCCGCAACGAGCGCCTGGTCTGCCACTTCGACACCAGCTTCGGCCCGATGGTCAGCGTGATGGTCGGTGCGCTGCTGGTGTCCGGGGTGGAAACCGTGTGGAGCGGCGAAGAGATTCCGCACTATGGCGACCGCATCACCCGCAAGGACTACCGCGGCCAGGGCATCAGGCTGGAGCGCTTTGCCGAGATGGCGCGCTTCAACTACGGCTCCACCGTGATCGTACTGCTGCCGCCGGGCGTGGCTGACTTCGCCCCGCAGCTGGGCGCTGAAAGCCCGGTGCAGCTGGGCCAGGCGCTGGCGAAACTGCGCTGAGGCTTCGGTAGTGCCGGCCGCTGGCCGGCATCTCCGCTGATCCAACGCGTCGAGCATTGCCGGCCAGCGGCCGGCACTACCGGTCGCGCGTTACTGCAGGGACGGGGCCGGACCGACGTCCATGCCGTCGTAGTCTTCCACGCCCTTCTCCGCGGCCAGCGCTGCGAATTCCTGGTTGCGGCGGTCAAGCGAGGCTTCGTCGTGGATCTCCACGCGCTCCACATGCAGCACGTGGAACGGCGAGTCGCCCTCTTCCGGATCCTGTTCGAACAATTCCACGAAGGTGTAACCCTGCGCCTGCAGGTGCTGCGCCAGTGCCTGCAACGGCTCGGCAGTGGAGTGCACGAAGAAGTACCCCCACAGCAACGGGCCGGTGATGTCCCAGTCGGTGTTTTCGCGGAGGTTGGCGAACAGGTTGCGGGTGTCTTCGAGGTCCATGCGGATTCCAGGGTCGGGGGGATTACTTGTCGCAGCCCTGCAGCTTCAGCGTCTGGCCGTGGCGCAGGCTGTAGGCCGGGGCCTTCAGGCCATTGGCGCGGGCCAGGGTGGGCACGTCGCACTGGAACTTGGCCGCGATGGCGCCCAGGGTTTCACCCCGGCCCACCTTGTGGCTGCGCACCGGCTTCGGGCGCGCCGCCGGGCGCGGCGTGGCCACCGGAGCGACCGGCGTGGTCGGCACGCTGGTGGACGCGGCCGCATCGGCCACCGGCACCACGCCGCCCACGGCCACGCTTCCGGTGTAGCTGGTCGCGGCCGGGCGCTTGATTGCTGCGTTCAGATCGGCGGTGATCAGCGTGCGGGCCAGGTCGGCACGCGGGCCACTGACGCAGTTGCGCTGGTACAGGCCGGCGATGCGGGTGGTGGCGTTGATCAGCGTGCCGGCCGGAATCCAGCCATCGGCCTCATAGCGCGGGTTGAGATTGCGCAGCGCGCGCATGTAGCCATCACGGGTGCCGTGGCTGCCTAGGCAGATGGTCAGTTCGTAGATGGTGGTGGACTTGGCCAGGCGCAGCGTGGCCGGCTGCGCACTGATCTTCGGCAGCTCCACACCGTACTGCTGCGGGTGCAGGAAGATCCAGGCCGCGGCGATCACCATCGGCACGTAGTCCTTGGTTTCACCGGGGAACTGGTTGTAGACGCTGTCGGTCCAGAAACTCTGGCCACCGCTCTGCTTGAACACGCGCGCGGCGCGGCCTTCGCCACCGTTGTAGGCGGCCACCGACATTTCCACGTTGTTGTTCAGTTCGCGCAGGCGCTCGTTGAGATAACTGGCGCTGGCCTCGGCGGCACTGCGTGCGTCAAAGCGCGTGTCGAAGCCGGTGCCGTCCGGGCCCAGGCCGAAGCGGCGGCCGGTGGCCGGCATGAACTGCATCAGCCCGGCGGCGCCGGCACGCGAGGAGGCATGCACACGGCCGTTGGACTCCTTGGCCATGATGCCGAACAGCAGCGCCTCCGGCAGACCACGCTTTTCCCACTCCGGCCACATCACCGCGCGCAGGTTCTGGTAGTTCTCGTAGCTGGTCAGCAGCGCCGGGCGCATGTCGGTCAACCAGCGGCGGATGCCGGCCTGCACGGCGGGGTTGTACTCGACCATGGTGTCGAAGGCATGTCGCTTGTCGTTGAGCAGCGCTGCAGCGCGCGCGGCCTCCGGCACGTCGGCGGTAAGCGGGCCGATATGGTCTGGGTCGGCTTCCAGGCGGTCACCCCCCTCATCGGCCACGTCATCGCTGGCAGCGGCATCAGCATCATGCTTGAGCAGGCGCTTGTAGCTGGCCAGCAGGGTGCCCATCTGGCAGCCCTTCTGCTTCACGCAGTCGTTGAGGACATCTTCCATGTCCTCCAGCGCGGCGTCCGCCTCGTTGCTGCCCTTGGGGTCGGCATTGGCGACCAGCAGCAGCGCATCGCTGTAGCGCTTCTCGGCGGCGGTCATGCGCTGCTGCAGCGCATCCACCTTCACCTTGTCCCGGGCCGAAACCCGCTGCGCATGGGCGTCGGGCGCCAGGGAAACCAGGCCGGCCAGGGCCAGCAGCGGCCAACCGCGGGAAATCAGGACAGGAACGGGCATTGATGGCACTGTGTGCGAAACAGGCAGGCAGAGTAGCGGCGCCGCCAAGGTCCGGGCAAGCCGACCTTCGGCCCGTCACCGCCGGCGGTTAACATTGGGCTATTCACCACAAGGGCTGGACCATGGATCCGATTCTGCTCGGCAAAGGCATCACCGACGATGTTGCCGTCACCCTGCTGCCGAAACTCGGCAACCGCCACGGCCTGGTGGCCGGCGCCACCGGTACCGGCAAGACCGTGACCTTGATGACCCTGGCCGAGGGCTTCTCGCGGCTGGGCGTGCCGGTGTTCCTGGCCGATGTGAAGGGCGATGTGTCCGGCCTGGCCGTGCCCGGCACCGGTGCCGAGAACCTGCTCAAGCGCGCCGCCGAGATCGGCGTGGCCGACTACGCACCGGCCTCCAGCCCGACCATTTTCTGGGACCTGTACGGCAAGCTCGGCCACCCGGTGCGCACTACGGTCAGCGAAATGGGCCCGACCCTGCTGGCACGCATCCTCGAGTTGAACGACACCCAGGCCGGGGTGCTCGATATCGTATTCAAGCTGGCCGACGATCGCGGCCTGCTGCTGCTGGACATGGATGACCTGCGCGCCCTGCTCGGCCTGGTTGCCGAAGAACGCAAGGACATCTCCACCGAGTACGGCCTGGTCAGCGCGCAGTCGATCGCTGCCATCCAGCGCTCGGTGTTGCGCCTGGCACAGGATGGCGGCGAGAACTTCTTCGGCGAACCGGCCTTGGAACTGGCCGACATCATGCGGGTCAATCACGACGGCCGCGGCGTGATCGGCATCCTCGCCGCCGACCAGCTGGTGCTCAAGCCCAAGCTGTATTCCACCTTCCTGCTGTGGCTGCTGTCGGAGCTGTTCGAGCAGCTGCCGGAGGTGGGCGACCTGGACAAGCCGAAGCTGGTCTTCATCTTCGACGAGGCCCACCTGCTGTTCGACGACGCACCGGCCTCGCTGGTGCAGCGCATCGAGCAGGTGGTGCGCCTGATCCGCTCCAAGGGCGTGGGCGTGTATTTCTGCTCGCAGTTCCCCGACGACGTACCGGGCAACATCCTCGGCCAGCTCGGCAACCGCGTGCAGCACGCACTGCGTGCGTTCACCCCGCGCGACCAGAAGGCGGTGAAGACCGCTGCCGAGACCTTCGTACCGAATCCGAAGCTGGACGTGGCAAAGGTGCTCAGTCAGCTCGGTACCGGCGAAGCACTGGTCTCCACGCTGCAGGACAAGGGCGTGCCGATGCCGGTGCAGCAGACGATGATCGCACCGCCGCGCTGCCGGATGGGGCCGATCACCGAGGCCGAACGTGCCCAGGTGCGTGCCGGCAGCCCGGTCGGCACCCGCTACGACACCGCGATCAACCGCGAATCGGCCGCCGAGCTGCTGGCCCAGCGCGCGCAGAAGACGGTCGAGCAGGCGCAGGCGCCGGCGGCCCGCAGCCGCGAGCAGGACGAGGCGCAGGAAGGCGGTTTCGGCCAGGCGATCAAGGATGCGATCTTCGGCACCAAGCGCCGCCAGGGCATGATCGAGACCATGGCCAAGCAGACCACGCGTACCGTTGGCACCAAGCTGGGCAACCAGATCGTGCGCGGCCTGCTGGGCGGCATCTTCGGCGGCAAACGCTGACCTGCCCTCCCGGGGTCGGAGGCCTTTCCTGTGGAAAGGACCCGGCCCCATCGTTCCCCTGAAAAGAAGTTGCACCACATGTCGCGTTGGCGCCCCCCTGCAGAAAAGAGTACCGCCCTGATCACCGCCTCCGGCCACGCCCGGTTGAAGGCCGAACTGGATGAGCTGTGGCGTGTGCGCCGCCCGGAGGTGGTGAAGGCGCTGGCCGCCGCTGCCGCGGAAGGCGACCGCTCCGAGAACGCCGAGTACACCTACCGCAAGAAGCAGCTGGGTGAAATCGACCGCCGCGTGCGCTACCTGACCAAGCGGCTGGAATCGCTGCGCGTGGTCGACACCACGCCGACCGATCCTCAGGCGGTGTTCTTTGGTGCGTGGGTGGAACTGGAGAACGTGGACAGTGGCGACACCAGCCGCTATCGCATTGTCGGCCCGGATGAGACCGACGCAGGCCTGGGTTGGATCAGCATCGATTCGCCGCTGGCACGTGCACTGCTGAAGAAGCGGCTGGATGATGAATTCTCGGTGGAGCTGCCCGGCGGCCAGTTCACCTTTGCGGTAATCGGGGTGGAATACGAGCCGTTGTAGAGTCGACTGTCAGTCGACTACCGCGCGAAGCGCGGCACAAACCTCCGCAGCCGGACGGCAAACGCACCGCGATCCTCAATCGCGGTTGATGACTCGCCGAAGCCATCTGTCAGGCGTTCACGGCCTCGGAACGAAGAGCAGTCGACTGACAGTCGACTCTACATAGCCCCGTGCAACGGCGGCGGATACTGGCGGCCGGCACGCAACGGGCGGAAGTACTCGGCATCTGCATAGAAGTCGGCGTCCTGTCTCTCGTGCCAGCCCGGAACTCCAGCCAACGGCAGCGGACGCAACTGCAGGGGATCGGTCACTGCCCTGCCTTCGGCGATGGCCGCGGTCACTGCGTCAACGCAGGTGACATCAGCTTTGCCGTGCACCACCACGCACTTGCCCACCAGCCGGCGGCTCGGCAGCAGCGCCTGCTCCATCAGCGCGTGCCCGAATACCGCAGCGATGGCGATGTCGCCGCCCAGCCAGTGTCTCGATTCGAACAGCGCACACCAGTCGTGCACATCCCAGGCAGCCAGCAGCGTGTGATCGCGCACACGCACGATCACGCCGGTTTCGTCGAACTGGGTCAGTGCCGCCTGCGCGCGGTTGCGCTGACCCGGCGGCATCGCCTCGATATGCCGGCACTGCTGCGCATTGAGCGCCTGCTTGAGCTGCGGGTAGTGGGCCCACACCAGTGCGTTGAACAGGTCATGCCAGTTGTCGGCGCGGGTGGCGATGCGGCCCTGTGCGATGCGGGCTTCGTAGTGCAGGCCGTCGGCCAGCAGCTTGGCATCCTGCTCGACCAGCTGCTTGCCCGGTAGCGCGAGGCGTGCCTTGAGCGCTGCAATGGACGGCCACTCCGGGCCTTCCAACAGATCACGAACGTCGCGCAATCCGGCAAACACCGGGTGCCCGAACACCTGTGGATCGACCGCCGCACGCGGCGGCGGCACGAAACGGCGGACGCCGCCCCCGTCACCGGCGGCGGTCGTCGCCGCGGTCACAGCATCTTGAGATCGAATGCCGGGCGGGTGGCGGCCGGCAGCGCGTCACCGTACAGGTCGTGCTCGTCGCTCTCGGTGATGTCCACGTCGACGAACTCACCCACGCGCAACGGCACCTGGTCGGCATTCTGGATGTGCACCAGGCCATCGATCTCCGGGGCATCGGCCTTGGAACGGGCCACCGCGATATCGCCTTCGATGGCGTCGACCAGGCACTGCTGCACGGTGCCGATCTTGGCCTCCAGGCGCGCAGCGGAAATCTGCGCCTGCTTTTCCATGAAACGGGCCAGGCGCTCCTGCTTCACTTCCTCCGGAACCGCATCCGGCAGGTCGTTGGCGGTGGCACCCTCGACCGGCGAATAGGCGAACGCGCCGACGCGGTCCAGCTGCGCTTCGTCGAGGAACGACAGCAGCTCTTCGAACTCGGCCTCGGTCTCGCCGGGGAAGCCGACGATGAAGGTGGAACGCACGGTGATGTCCGGCGCGATGCGGCGCCAGTTCTGCACGCGCTCCAGGGTCTTCTCGACCGCGCCGGGGCGCTTCATCAGGCGCAGGATGCGCGGGCTGGCATGCTGGAACGGGATGTCCAGGTACGGCAGGATGCGGTTTTCGGCCATCAGCGGCACCACCTCGTCCACATGCGGGTACGGGTAGACGTAGTGCATGCGCACCCACGCATCCAGCTCGGACAGGCCTTCGCACAGCGCCTTCAGGCGGGTCTGGTAGGCCTTGTCACGCCACATCTTCTCGGCGTACTTCACGTCCACGCCATAGGCCGAGGTGTCCTGCGAAACCACCAGCAGCTCGCGCACGCCACCACGCACCAGGCGCTCTGCTTCACGCAGCACTTCATCCACCGGGCGCGAGACCAGCTTGCCGCGCATCGACGGAATGATGCAGAAGCTGCACTTGTGGTTGCAGCCCTCGGAAATCTTCAGGTAGGCATAGTGACGCGGGGTCAGCTTGATGCCGTAGTCGGGCACCAGGTCCACGAACGGATCGTGCTTGGGCGGCAGCGCTTCGTGCACCGCTTCCATCACGCTCTGGTAGTCCTGCGGGCCGGACACCGCCAGCACGTTGGGGTACGCCTCGCGGATCTGCTCCGGTCGCTTGCCCAGGCAGCCGGTGACGATGACCTTGCCGTTCTGGTTCATCGCCTCGCCGATCGCGTCCAGCGACTCGGTCACCGCCGAATCGATGAAGCCGCAGGTGTTGACCACCACCACGTCGGCCGAATCGTAGGACGGCACGATGTCGTAGCCTTCCGAGCGGAGCTGGGTAAGGATGCGTTCGGAATCGACAAGGGCCTTCGGGCAGCCAAGGCTGACGAAGCCGACTTTGGGGTTCAGCTGGGACATGGAATCGCGGGACTCTGGGGGCCTGGGCCCCTGCCGTCGTGGCAGGGGTTCCTGGGGGCCGGGGCCTGAAAGGGCGCCAGTATACCGGGGTTGGCGGCCGCGCTCTGAATGGCCAGCCGCCCGATCACGCACAGCCGCTGACACCGCGCTAACCCACGCAGCGCCGACAATGCGGTTCTGTTCCCCGCAACCAGATGGAAACGATGGCCGAGTGGATCACCCTGGATACGCATCACGGCCCGGTACGGGCCTGGCACGCCCTGCCGGAGGGCACCCCGCGTGGCGGGCTGGTGGTGGTGCAGGAAATCTTCGGCGCCAACCCGCACATCCGCGGCGTGGCCGAGCGCTTCGCGGCCGAAGGCTATGCGGTGCTGGCGCCGTCCTTTTTCGACCTGATTGACGGCACAGAAGCCGATCCGGACGCCCTGCCCTATGACGCCGACGGCGTGAAGCAGGGCCTGGAACGGGTGACCGCACTGGGCATGGAGAAGGCGCTGGAGGTGGTCCGTGCCGCAGCGACCCGGCTGGCCCCCTACGGCAAGGTCGGCACGGTGGGCTACTGCTGGGGCGGCACGGTGGCGATGCTGTCGGCCCTGCGCCTGGGCCTGCCATCGGTCAGCTACTACGGTGCGCGCAACGTCCAGTTCCTGGATGAGACACCCAAGGCCCCGGTGATCTTCCACTTCGGTGCCCAGGACAAGAGCATTCCGCCGGAGGCCGTGCAGGCCCATCGCGAGAAGCTGCCGCAGATGGCCACCTTCGTCTATCCGGCCGACCACGCCTTCAACCGGGAGGTCGGACATGCGTATGATCCAGACAGCGCCACCCTGGCGCTGCAACGCACCCTGGACTTCTTCTCGGAGCATCTTGGATGAGCGAATTCGAACTCGATTCACGCCTGGCCACCGATAGCGTGCTGGTGGCGGAAGGACCGTTGTCGCAAGTGCGGCTGATGAACGACGAACGATTCCCCTGGCTGGTGCTGGTACCGCGCCTGGCCGGGGTGACCGAGTGGATCGAGCTGGACGGCGAGCAGCAGGACAAGCTGCGCACCGAGCTCAACCGCGCCTGCAAGGCCCTGAAGGGCTCCGACGGGGTGGAAAAGATCAACATCGGGGCGCTGGGCAACATCGTGCGCCAGCTGCACTTCCATGTGATCGGCCGCCATGACGGCGACCCCGCGTGGCCGGGCCCGGTCTGGGGCAGTGGCCCCGCGCACCGCTACGAGCCGGGTGCGCTGGACCAGCATGTCGCCTACTGGAAGGAACGGCTAGGATATCCAGCCCAGTCCTGAGCGTTTGCCGACCCGATGCGATTCAACCTCGTTGCCGCCGTCCTGCTGATCCTGATCGGCCTGTTCATGCTCGCCAGCAACCTCGGCTGGACGCACCTGAACCTGTCCAAGCTGCTGTTGACCTGGTGGCCGGTGGCACTGGTGGGCGTGGGCATCGCGATGCTGTTCGGTCGCGGGAAATAAGCTGGCGCCGGGCCATGCCCGGCGAGCGCAGCGTGTGGCCGCACCCATGAAAACGCCGGGCATGCCCGGCGTTTTCGTCATGCGATGGCGCGCCGCTCAGGTCCGCGGCAGGGTCACGCCGGTCTGGCCTTGGTACTTGCCACCACGATCGCGGTACGACGTCTCGCAGATGTCATCGGCGGCCGCCTGGAAGAACAGCATCTGCGCCACGCCTTCATTGGCGTAGATGCGCGCTGGCAGCGGCGTGGTGTTGCTGAATTCCAGGGTGACGTGGCCTTCCCACTCCGGCTCCAGCGGGGTCACGTTGACGATGATGCCGCAGCGCGCGTAGGTGCTCTTGCCCAGGCACACCACCAGGGTGTCGCGCGGGATGCGGAAGTACTCCACGGTGCGCGCCAACGCGAAGCTGTTGGGCGGGATGATGCATTCATCGCCGACGATATCCACGAAGCTGCCCGGATCGAAGTGCTTGGGATCGACGATGGTCGAGTTGATGTTGGTGAACACCTTGAACTCGCGCGAGCAGCGCACGTCGTAGCCGTAGCTGGAGGTGCCATAGCTGACGATGCGCTCGCCGTTGGCCTGCTTGACCTGCCCGGCCTCGAACGGCTCGATCATGCCGTGCTGCTCGGACATGCGGCGGATCCAACGGTCACTCTTGATGCTCATGCTTTGTCCTGGGGTACGAGGGGGCGCGAGGATTCTAGCAGGGGGCCGGGCGTCGCCGGCGGCCCCTGCCCTGGCACTTACAGCAGCGACGACAGGATCGGGATCGAGGCACGCGGACGCTTGCCAACCGCCTCGATCAGGCGCTGGGCGGCATGGCGGTAGGCCTGGGCCGGGACCGAATCCGGCTGGGCCACGGTGATCGGGGTACCGGAATCGCCCTGCTCGCGGATGCCGATCTGCAGCGGCAACGAACCCAGCAACGGCACGCCGTACTGCGCGGCCATGCGCTCGCCGCCGCCCTCGCCGAACAGGTGCTCGACATGCCCGCAGCTGCTGCAGGTATGCACCGCCATGTTCTCGACGATGCCGAGCACCGGCACCTCGACCTTCTCGAACATCTTCAGCGCCTTCTTCGCATCCAGCGTGGCGATGTCCTGCGGGGTGGTGACGATCACCGCGCCGGCCAGCGGGATCTTCTGGGTCAGGGTCAGCTGGATGTCACCGGTGCCCGGTGGCAGGTCGATCAGCAGGTAGTCCAGGTCATCCCACAGGGTGTCATTGAACAGCTGGGTCATCGCCGAGGTGGCCATCGGCCCGCGCCAGATCATCGGCGTGTCTTCTTCGATCAGGTAGCCGATCGACATGGTGTCCACGCCGAACGCACGCAGCGGCTCGATGCTCTTGTTGTCGGGGCTTTCCGGGCGACCGGACAGGCCCAGCATGGCCGGCACGCTCGGCCCGTAGATGTCCGCATCAAGCACGCCCACGCGTGCGCCGAGCTGTTGCAGGGCCACGGCCAGATTGACCGCAGTGGTCGACTTGCCGACGCCGCCCTTGCCCGAACCAACCGCGATCACGTTGCGGATGCGGGCATGCGGCGTAAGTCCCTTCTGGACCTGGCTTGCATGGGGACGGCGGGGAGAACTGTTCACAACGAGCACCGGCGGGGTCAGGGGGAATAACCGAGCATCATACAAGCTGGACGTAACCTGACTGAAATTCAGGATTGCTACAGATTCGTGCACAGATTGTTAAGTTCATGTTACGTTCGACCCGCACTGTTTTGGGCTGCGGAGCTGGCATTTCCAGCCCGCGCGATGGCGCATGCGCAGTGCCGTTTTTGTTTTTGCTCTCCAATGGAACTACATGAACTACGTAAGCAACACCGCACGTCGCAACACGCTCGCCGTCGCCCTGATTTCCGCTCTGATGGCCGCCGCCCCGGCAATGGCCCAGGACAAGGCGACCAACCTGGACAAGATCACCGTCACCGGTTCGCTGATCCCGCAGACCCAGGTTGAAACCCAGACCCCGGTGATGTCCATCACCGCCCAAGACATCCAGACCCGCGGCTTCAGCAGTGTTGCTGAAGTGCTGCAGCAGTCGTCGCTGACCACCGGCGGCCTGCAGGGTGGCCAGACCTCGGGTTCGTTCACCCAGGGCGCCGAAGCTGCCGGCATGTTCGGCCTGAACCCGGGCTACACCAAGTACCTGATCAACGGCCGCCCGATGCTCTCGTATCCGGCGCTGTACAACGGCAGCGAAACCTTCAACAACATCAGCGGCATTCCGATCGACATCGTCGAGCGCATCGAAGTGCTGCCGGGCGGCCAGTCCTCGCTGTACGGCTCGGACGCAATCGCAGGTGTGGTCAACATCATCCTGAAGGAGCGCATGGACGGCGGCACCATGACCCTCCGTGGCGGCACCTACACCGAAGGCGGTGGCAGCAACATCCGCTTCAGCGCCGCCAAGGGCATCAACGCCTTCGACGACCGCTTCCATGCACTGTTCAACGTGCAGATCGAGAACGGCAGCCCGATCTGGGGCTACCAGCGCGACATCACCCGCCAGAACAACCCGGTCGGCTACACCGCCCAGGTTCCGTCGAACGACTTCGCCGTCATCACCAACGCTGACAACAAGCTGCTGATGATGGACCCGAGCCGTTGCGCGAACGTCGCTGGGCTGTATGACGGCACCACCGTGGTCGGCCAGCGCCCGTCGGGCGAGTCCTGCGGTTCGGTGTACAGCGCCGGCTACAAGACCCTGAAGAACGGCAAGAACAGCGGCCAGTTCTACTCGTCGATGACCTTCGACGTGAACGACAACTTCCAGCTGTTCGCCGATGTGCTGTACAGCAAGGAAAAGACCGAGTTCACCTCCGGCTCCAGCGCCCTGTGGTGGGGCACCAAGTCGAGCCTGGGCAGCTTCTACGACCAGGGCCTGGGCAAGGTCGTGAACCTGCAGCGCGCCTTCGCGCCGGAAGAAATCGGCCCGGGCCACTACAACAACATCATGAACTCCGACGAAAGCCGTGCCTACCAGGTCACCCTGGGCGGCAAGGGCATGGTCGGCGACTGGGACTACAGCGCCAGCTTCACCCGTGGTGAGTACCGCCTGGACCAGAACCGCTTCGTGCGCTGGAAGGACAAGATCGATGGCTTCTTCGGCGACAACGTGCTGGGCCCCAAGCTGGGCACCACCGCTGATGGCTTCGACATCTACAACCCGGACTACGCGGCCTTCTACTCGCCGATCACTCCGGACCAGTTCGCCAGCTTCACCGGCTACGGTACCCATCGCAGCAAGACCTGGCAGAACCTGGGCCGCGTGCAGGTGACCAACGGCTCGCTGTTCAGTCTGCCGGGCGGTGACGCCGGCCTGGCCGTCGTGCTGGAAGGTGGCAGCGAAGGTTGGGACTACTCGCCGGACCAGGCGTTCGTTGATGGCAATGTGTGGGGCACCACCGCTGTCGCCGGTGCCGGCCACCGCAGCAACTATGCGGTCACCAGCGAGCTGCGCATGCCGCTGCACGACAAGCTGACCGTCAGCGCGTCGGGCCGCTATGACGCCTTCAAGATCGCCGACAAGACCGTCGACAAGGCCACCTACAGCATCGGCCTGGAATTCCGTCCGATCGAGAGCCTGCTGCTGCGCGGCAAGTACGGTACCGCTTTCCGCGCACCGACCCTGTCCGATGCCTTCCAGGGCATGAGCGGTTCGTACTCGTCCGGCCAGAACGACTACTACCGCTGCAGCCAGATGGGTTACGGCCTGCGTGACGAGGCCTGCTCGTTCTACAAGAACACTTCGGTGTACAGCGAAAAGTCCGGCAACCCGGACCTGAAGCCGATCACCGCCGACGTCTGGAGCGCAGGCGTGGTGTGGGCCCCGGTCAGCAACTTCTCGCTGTCGGCCGACTACTACAACTGGAAGATCAAGAACGAGGTCAAGACCCTCAGCAGCGACCAGCTGCTGCTGGCCGAGTACCAGTGCCACAACGGCCTACCGAACAACACCTCGGCCAGCTGCGGTGACGTGACCACCTGGGTATCCCGTGACAAGGGCGGCAATCTGGAGCGCGTGTACACGCCGAAGCTCAACGTTGCCAGCCAGAACCTGGAAGCGGTGACCGTGGCGGCCAAGTACCAGCAGGATATCGGCCGCTTCGGCTCGCTGATGTTCTCCGGCAACTACACCAACATGCTGAAGCGTGAAGTGCAGCCGATGCCGGGTGCCGCCAAGCTGGATCTGCTGAGCGATCCGTACAACATGTGGTACTACGACAACTTCGCCAAGGTCCGCGGCGATCTGTCGGTGGCCTGGAACATCGCCAAGTTCACCACCACCGTGTACGCCAATTACGTCGGCAGCACCCCCAACTACCTGGCCTACACCGGCCGCAGCTACGGCTACGTTCACTCCTCCGGCGCCAAGGCCGGCAAGTGGGGTTCGTACACCACGTACAACCTGAGCATGAACTACCAGGCACAGGAAGATCTGGTCCTGTCGCTGATGGTCAACAACGTGTTCAACAAGCTGCCGGAAGGCCAGCGCTACAACTACCCGGGCAACGAATCGACCCCGTTCAATGACGGCTTCTACAGCGTCTACGGCCGCCAGATCTCGGCCCAGGTCAAGTACAACTTCTGATCCCGTCGTTTTCCGGACTTCGTGTCTGGACCAGGCCCCGCTTCGGCGGGGCCTTTTTTTGGTTCCAGGAAGCCTTCGGCAAAGCATTGATGCAGAAGCAGCAAATGCACTACGAAAGAATGCCCTTCATATCGCCATCTTTTGAAACACTCCAAAACAATTGGCGTTAGTCATTGATATATCGCCATTTTTCAGGCAGAAGCCCGATTGACGAAATGACGATCGTGTGTTCCCTGCGTTAAGTGCGTGTTACGGTCCGGCTGAATGGAATGCAACTGAACAGATCGTTAAGCCGACACGGAAGCCGGTAGCCAAGACATCGCTAACTACGGGGATTTTCCATGTCTCGCCATCGTTCCACACTCTCGCGCCACCCACTGACGCTCGCCCTGCTCGGCACACTGCTCGCCTCCGGCACGGCCCTGGCGCAAAGCGGCAATGCACCGACCCAGCTTGACCGCGTGACGGTCACCGGTTCGCTGATTCCGCAGACCGAGATCGAGAACCACACGCCGGTCCTGACCGTGACCGCAGAGGACATCCAGACCCGCGGCTTCACCAGCGTTGCCGATGTCCTGCAGCAGTCCTCGCTGTCCACTGGCGGCCTGCAGGGTGGCCAGACCTCGGCCTCGTTCACCCAGGGCGCCGAAGCCGCCGGCATGTTCGGCCTCAGCCCGGGTTACACCAAGTACCTCATCAACGGCCGCCCGATGCTTTCATATCCGGCGCTGTACAACGGCGGCGATACGTTCAACAACATCAGCGGCATTCCGATCGACATCGTCGAGCGCATCGAGATCCTGCCGGGCGGCCAGTCCTCACTGTATGGCTCCGATGCGATCGCTGGCGTGGTCAACATCATCCTCAAGGAACGCATGGATGGTGGCGTCCTCAACGTCCGTGGCGGCGCCTACAGCGAAGGCGGCGGCAACAGCTTCCGCTTCAGCGGCGCCCGCGGCTTCAATGGTGTCGATGACCGCTTCCACGCGCTGGTCAACGTGCAGTACGAAAAGACCAGCCCGATCTGGGGTTACCAACGCGATCTGACCAAGGTCAACAACCCCGACGGCTACAGCCCGCAGTACGTTTCCAACGACTTCCTGGTGCTGCTGCCGGCGGCCAACAACGCCTACGCCATGATGGATCCGAACCTGTGCGCCAATGTGGCCGGGCAGTTCGATGGCACCACGGTGCTCGGCACCCGGCCCACCGGCCAGGCATGTGGCTCGACCTATGGCACCGGCTACAAGACCATCAAGAACGGCAAGGAAAGCGCGCAGATCTACAGCTCTGCCACCTTCGACGTGAATGACAATTTCCAGCTGTTCGGCGATGCGCTGTACAGCCTGGAAGAGGTCAAGTACGCAACGGGTTCCGGCTACACCTGGTGGGGCACCTCTTCCGGTTGGGGCCGCTTCTACGACCAGGCCAGCGGCCAGTACATGAACCTGCAGCGCGTGTTCGCCCCGGAAGACATCGGCGGCGCCGGCTACCGCGACATCATGAACACCGACCGCAACAAGGCCTATCAGGTGACGCTGGGCGGCCGCGGCACGGCCGGCAACTGGGACTACAGCCTCAGCTTCACCCGCGGCGAGTACAAGCTGACCGAGCGCAACTTCGTGCGCTGGAATGACCCGATCAACGATTACTTCGAACAGCGCGTGCTCGGCCCGGTGCTGGGAACCACCAGCACCGGCTACGACATCTACAGCCCGAACTGGGAAGCGTTCTACGCGCCGCTGCCGGCCGGTGACTTCCAGACCTTCACCGGCTACAGCTACAGCCAGAGCCGCACCTGGCAGAACCTGGCCCGTGCACAGGTCACCAATGGATCACTGTTCAAGCTGCCCGGCGGCGACGCCGGCCTGGCCGTGGTCGTTGAAGGTGGAAGCGAAGGCTGGGACTACAGCCCCGATCCGGGCCTGATGGATGGCAGCGTCTGGGGCACCACGGCGGTCTCCGGTGCTGGCCACCGCAGCAACTATGCGGTGACCGGTGAACTGCGCCTGCCCCTGCATGACATGCTGACGGTGACCGGTTCCGGTCGCTACGACGCCTTCAAGATCGGCAGCAACACCGTCGACAAGTCCACCTACAGCATCGGCATCGAGTTCCGTCCGATCGAAAGCCTGCTGTTCCGCGGCAAGTACGGTACGGCGTTCCGCGCTCCGACCCTGTCCGACGCATTCCAGGGCCGTAGCGGCTACTACGCCAACGGCTCCACCGACTACTACCGTTGCGGCCAGTTGGGCTACGACCCGGCCAACACCACCGGCTGCCCGTATGACAGCGTCTCGGTGTTCGGCACCCGCGCCGGCAACCCGGACCTGGAACCGATCACCGCCGACGTCTGGAATGCAGGTGTTGTGTGGGCACCGATCAACAACCTGTCGCTGTCGGTGGACTACTACAACTGGAAGATCAAGAACGAGGTCGATACGCTCAGCTCCGACCAGCTGCTGCTGGCCGAGTACTACTGCCGTGGCGGCCAGGCCAACAACACCTCGGCCAGCTGCCAGAACGTCAACGACTGGATCACCCGCGATGCGTCCGGCGTGCTGGACGAGATCTATACCCCGAAGATGAACGTCGCCCGCCAGAACCTGGAAGCGCTGACCGCCAGCTTCAAGTACGTGCACGACATGGGCCGCTTCGGTTCGCTTCAGTTCTCGGGCAACTACACCGACATGCTCAAGCGCGAACTGCAGCCGCAGCCGGGCGATGAGTTCCTGGACCTGCTGCGTGACCCGTACGCGATGTGGGTGTACGACTCGTACGCCAAGGTGCGCGCCGATGGTTCGGTCGGCTGGGCCAAGGACAAGTGGACCACCACCCTGTACGCCAACTACATTGGCAAGACGCCGAACTACATGGCGTACGTGGGCAATGGGTACGACTACGTCCACAGCTCCGGCTACAAGGCAGGCAAGTGGGGCTCCTACACCACTTACAACCTGAGCGTGAACTACCGTGCGTTGGACAACCTGACCCTGTCGCTGATGGTCAACAACGTGTTCAACAAGATGCCGGACAACCAGCGCTTCAGCTTCGCCGGCACCAGCGGCCAGCCGTACAACAATTACCTGTACAACGCCTACGGGCGTGCCATCTATGTGCAGGCCAAGTACGAGTTCGGCGATCACTGATCCAGGCCCTTGCCGCACCAAAGACCCCGCCCCGGCGGGGTCTTTTTTTGCTGGTCGTCCCTCCAGGGCGTGACGCGCGCCCGGGCATTCACGCCAAGTTGACTGGATTCACGTCTTCGTTCATCTTCAGGTCATATTGATGTGCCCGCCACAAGGACCCTGCCGACCATGGAACTGCGCTTGTCCCCCGCCCGCCTTGGCGCCGCCGCACTGGCGGCGCTGTGCATTGCCCCTGCCCTCGCAAGCCCTCTGCCAGCCGAGGATTTCGCCAAGATCCCCACCATCCAGTCGGTCACCATGAGCGCCGACGGCAAGCAGCTGGTCGCGATCGTCGCCGCGCCCGGCAGCGACAACAGCGATACCGCCCTGGCCAACTGGAACCTGGATAACCTCGGCGCCGGTCCGGTCGCCATCACGCCATCCGGTGACCGGATGAAGTTCATCGCGGCAAGCGCACTGAAGGCGGGACGCAACCTCGTCATCGGGCGCCAGGAATGGACAGGCAAACTCGGCGGCTGCGGTGAAGGCAACAGTACGGGAGCCACCAAGACCTTCCTGACCAAGGCCTACCTCACCGACGCCACCCAGACCAAGTTCGACGAGGCGTTCGCCAACAACACCCGCACGCTCGGGGTCAGCCCCGAGACCCTTCGCTGCCTCGAACTTGCGGGTACCGCCTCGCTCGTCCATGGGCTGCCGCTGGATGCAGACAGGGTCATCATCAGCCAGCTCAATGAGGCCACGCTGCAGGCCAACTACTATCGCTTCAACCTGCGCACGGGCCAGACCGAACTGCTGTTCAAGGGCAGCTCCCGCACGTCACCCGGCCTGTTCCATCCCCGCACAGGTGAAGTCCTTACCCAGACCCAGGTCGAATCCGCCGGTTCCGACGATTTCGAACAACGCATTCTGATCAAGAACAGCGCCGGCCAGTTCGAAGTGCACGCCCCCCTGACCACCCGACTGAGCGAACGCTATACGGTGGAAGTCGTCGGCATAGACGATGACAGCGGCAAGCTGTACGTGCTGACCGACCAGTTCTCCGATCTGGTGCAGGCGCGACTGTACGATCCTGCCAAGAAGGAGTTCGACAAGGAGCCTCTGGCCGCCCATCCATCCTTCTCGATCAGTTCACTGATCCTGGGCACGCGCAAGAGCAACTTCAACCAGGTCCTCGGCTTCTATATCGACGGTCCGCAGCGACAGGCCGTGTACGTGGATCCGCAGATGAAGGCCCTGCAGGATGGCCTGCAGAAAGCCTATCCCGGCCTGAGCATCTACATCACCGGCTACAACGACGACCTTTCGCGCGTCCTGTTCACCACGGAAAGCAACCGCAACCCGAAGAGCTACTTCATCCTGGCTGATCGCAAGAATGTCGTGCCGCTGGGCAGCGAGCGCCCCTGGGTGGACAGCAAGCAGATCGGTGAACAACGCTGGGTGACCTACACCGCACGCGATGGGCTGCAGATTCCAGCGATTCTGGATCTCCCGCCGGGCTGGAAGCAGGGCGACGGCCCGCTGCCTGCACTCGTTCATCCGCACGGCGGGCCGTGGGCACGCGACTACACCGGCTGGGATGCATCCGGCTGGGTGCCGTTCTTCACTTCGCGCGGCTACGCCGTGTTGCGCCCTCAGTACCGCGGCAGCGCCGGCCTTGGCCGCAAGCTCTGGCTGGCAGGTGACGCCGAGTGGGGCCAGAAGATGCAGGACGACAAGGATGACGGCGCCGCCTGGCTGGTCTCACAGGGCATCGCCGCCAAGGACCGGATCGCGATCTTCGGCTATTCCTACGGTGGTTTCGCGGCTGCCGCTGCAACGGTCCGAAGCCCATCGCCCTACCAGTGCGCCATCGCGGGTGCCCCGGTCACTGATCTTGGCCGGCTGGGCACCTCCTGGAGCCAGAACCGCCTGCAACGCATTCTGCAGGGGCGCACGGTGAAGGGCATGGACCCGATGCAGAACACCGCGAAGGCCACGATTCCTCTGCTGACCTTCGTCGGTGACCGTGACGTACGCACGCCGTCCTTCCATGCGAGGAACTTCTACAACGGCGTACAGGGCAAGGTCCCAGCCCGGTTCGAGCTGATCCCCGACATGCCGCACAGCATGCCCTGGTACCCCGTGCACTTCCGGACGACATTGACGCTCATGGCCGACTACCTGAGCAAGGATTGCGGCCCCGGCGGCCTCTGATCCCTCCCCGCGCACCCTAGCTTTCACCAAGCCCCTGCCGGCCAGGCAGGGGCTTTTTCATGCCCCAAATACTGAATTTCCCCATAACAACAGCAAGTTAAGAGATTCTAATATTCATGTTGCATTTACTTTACGCGACTCATACACTCCATTAACCGAAGCATAACAAGTGGGGATCAAAACGAAATGCGCAACGCCAACCGCCAATCAAAGCCAAGCCGCGTCCCGTTGACTCTTGCTGTGCTGGCCTGCCTGCAGGTCGCACCGGCTCTGGCCCAGGAATCCACCCAGCAGGAAGCAAAGGCGTCAAGCAGCTCAAGCGCTTCCACCCGCGCAACCGATCTTGACAAGGTTACGGTCACCGGATCCCTGATCCGCCGTGCGGACTACGAGACCACTTCGCCGGTGTTCACCATCAACGCCGAAACGAACGCGAAGCAGGGCCAGGTCAACGTGGCCGAGTTCCTGCAGAAGTCGGCCATCGGTTCGGCCGAAACCCAGATCACCCACCAGTTCGGCGGCTTCGTCGTGGACGGCGGCACCGGCGTACAGACCGTTTCGCTTCGCGGCCTGGGCGCCAACCGCACCCTGGTGCTGCTCGATGGCCAGCGCCCCGGCCCGGCCGGTACCCGTGGCGCCGTCGGCGCCTTCGACCTGAACGTCATTCCCACCGCCATCCTGCAGCGTGCCGAGATCGTGAAGGACGGTTCGTCCTCGATCTATGGTTCCGACGCCGTGGCCGGTGTGGTCAACCTGATCACCAAGAAGAACATCGAGCGCCCGGAGCTGACCGTTACCGGCCGCGTCCCGACCGAAGGCGGCGGTGAAGTGTTCTCGGCGTCGCTGGCCAATGGCTGGAACTTCGAAAAGGGCAGCGTCGTGGCTGCCGTCGAGTGGTACAAGCACTATGAGCTGACCCGCGGCGACCGCGACTATCTGAAGTGCGGCAACGACCTGATCAAGGACGCGGACGGCAACCGCATCGATCGCGAAGATCGCTCGGTCAACGCCGGCACCCCGCTGGCCGGCTGCAACAACATGCTTCACAACGTGGTCGACATCGGCAGCACCCGCTATGTGCCGTCGGGTGATGGCACCACTGTCGGCCCGCTGCCGGGCTACCGCCCGCGCAAGACCCAGACCTATGCGCGTGGCCAGGCCTTCTACGATGAGCCGTTGAACTTCGCCCGTTGGGGCGAGGGCCAGATCATCAACCAGCAGGAACGCAAGACGGTCTACCTGGCAACCGATTTCGGCTTCGATTCGGTCAACTGGAAGACGCAGTTCCTGTTCAACCGCCGCGAAACCGAAACGTTCGCCTGGCGCCAGTTCTTCCCGTACGCATACCTGCCGGGCACCCGCATCGAAGCCAATCCGGTGATGCTGTTCAAGTCGCAACAGGATGTGACGGTCGACTACTTCTATGCCGCCACCAAGCTTGACGGCCTGTTCAAGGGCACCGACACCTGGGCATGGGAAGTCAATGCGAACTTCAGCCACTCCAAGGGCAAGTACGGTAACCTGGCCATCCAGGCCTCCAAGAGCGGCGACCTGGACTACACCGATGCTCCTCCGGCGGTGAACTACTTCGATCCGGAGTACCTCAGCGGCCGCAAGGTCGATGAACTGGTCGACAAGCTGGGCGTCTGGGACTGGGGCAAAACCATCTACAAGCAGGCCACCATCAACGCCGTCGTCAGCGGCGACCTGTTCGAGATGCCGGCGGGTGCGGTCGGTTTTGCGGGCGGCCTGGAATACCGCTACTACTCGATCAACGACCAGCCGGGCGAACTGTCGCGCGCCGGTGACATCTGGGGCTCGTCCTCGGCTGATGTGACCAAGGGCAACGACAAGGTCAAGGAAGCCTTCGTCGAGTTGGACGTTCCGCTGCTGAAGGGCCTGCCTGCGGTGGAGTCGCTGAGCCTGAACGCCTCCGGCCGTGTATTCAAGTACGACACGGTGTCCGGTTCGGACAACGTCTGGAAGGTCGGCCTGAACTGGCAGATCATCCCATCGGTGCGTCTGCGTGGCTCGATCGGCACTTCCTACCGTGCTCCGGGCCTGTATGAGCTGTACCTGGGCAACCAGACCGGCTTCTTCCAGCAGGCAAACGATCCGTGCGTCCGCTGGGGTGAAAGCTCCAACAGCGCCTATCAGACCAACTGCGCAGCCGCAGGCATTCCCGCCGATTATGCGGGCGGCGGCTCGAGCGGTACCTCGTACGCCACCGGCGGTGGCAGTGGCCTGATTCCCGAAACCTCGCGTGCGAAGACTGCGGGTATCGTGTTCACTCCGACCTTCGCCAACCTCAGCGTGGCCATCGACTACTTCGACTATGAAGTGAAGGATGAAATCGCCCAGCTCGGCAGCACCAACATCATGCGCGGCTGCTACGGCGGCACGGTGTACCCGAACAGCTACTGCGACCTGCTGAAGCGCAACCCGGCTACCGGCAACCAGCCGTATGCGGTGACCGAGATCCAGAACAAGTACATCAACATCAACAAGCAGCGCACCCGTGGTTACGACCTGACCGCCAACTTCGATCACGACTTCTCGTTCGGCAAGTTCTCGGCCGAGACCCAGGTCACCTACACGATCGAAGACACCCAGGAAGTGTTCTCCAGTGCGGCTGCAAGCGGCCTGGAATCCTCGGAACTGCTGGGCGACATCGGCCGTCCCAAAGTCGTGGGCAATCTGGCACTGAGCCTGACCCGTGGCGACTGGTCGTTCAACTGGCTGACCACCTATATCCACAAGACCGAAGACATCGACCTGAACCCGGTGTACACCTATCAGGGCCGTCCGAACTCCTACCGTGACATCGTTGCCGATTCGCGCACGTACCACACCGCTTCGGTCAGCTACGCGCAGGCCGACTGGGAAATCCTGGTGGGTGTCAGCAACATCTTCAACAAGACCCCGCCGTTGATCTCCACCGGCGTCAGCGATGCCCGCTACGGCAACATCCCGGCATTCGCAACCCAGTACGACCTGTACGGCCGCACCCCGTTCGTGCGTCTGAAGTACAAGTTCTGATCCACGCCTGATCGCAGTACCCCGACAGACCCGGCTTTTGCCGGGTCTGTCTTTTCCGGCCCACGAAGCGGCCCCCTTGCGCCCGGCCATGACCTTCGACACCCTTGCAGGGCAGGCCGGCGGCGTATTGTTCGGCCCACGGCCGTCCCCGCGGCCCTTCCCTGACTCACTCGGCCTGGAGGCCATCAAAGTGACCCGTACTCCCAAGATCGTGCTGCTGACCCTGGCCGTTTCGGCCGCGCTGGTCGGCTGCGGCAAGAACGAAACCCCGGCCAAGGATGCCACCGCCTCCACGCCGGCTGCGGCCGAAGCCACCAACTACACGCTGGACGAGAGCAAGCTGCCGGCCTACAACGCCTTCCAGCCCAGCGATCTGGATGCCAGCAAGGACGCCTGTGGCGCCTTCGGCGACTACGTCAACAGCAAGTGGCTGGCCGCCAATGAAATTCCGGGCGACCGCACCAGCTGGGGCGCGTTCACCATCCTCGACGAGCGTTCGGTGGCCGTACAGCACCAGTTGGCTGAACAGGTCGCGCAGGTCAAGAACCCGAACCATATCGAGAAGATCGTCGGCGACCTGTGGGCCACCGGCATGGACGAAGCCAAGATCAATGCCCAGGGCATCGAGCCGCTGAAGGCCGACCTGACCGCGATCGACGGCCTGCAGGACAAGGCGGCCATCGCCGACTACCTGCGCAGCAGCGCGGCCAAGGGTGACAACGTCCTGTTCGGCTTCGGCGCTGAAGCCGACTTCAAGAACTCGGCCGTGAACCTGGCCTACGCCAGCCAGGGCGGCCTGGGCCTGCCGGACAGCACCTACTACACCGATGCCAAGAACGCCGACAAGCTGAAGGCCTACCAGGCACACGTCGCCAAGGTGCTGGAGCTGTCCGGCGTCGCCGCTGCCGACGCTGCCAAGCAGGCCGAGGACGTGGTCAAGTTCGAGACCCGCCTGGCCAAGGCCTCCAAGTCGCGCGTGGAGCTGTCGCGCAACGTCGAGCTGTACTACAACCCGGTCACCCTGGCCGACGCTGACAAGCTGACCCCGAACTTCAGCTGGACCGAGTTCTTCAAGTCGCAGGGCGTAGCCGCGCCGGAGAAGTTCTCGCTGGCCATGCCGGCCTTCCATGAGGAAGTGAGCAAGGCGCTGGGCGATACCGATCCGTCGGTGTGGCGCGCCTACCTGCGCTTCCACACCGTGGACAGCGCCTCGCCGTACCTGGCCGATGCCTTCGTGCAGGAGAACTACGAGTTCTACGGCAAGACCCTCAACGGCCAGAAGGAACAGAAGCCGCGCTGGAAGCGCGTGCTGGGCACCATCGAGAACGACGCCGGTGAAGCCTTCGGCCAGCTGTACGTGAAGGTTGCCTTCTCGCCGGAAGCCAAGGCGAAGATGGAAGAGCTGGTGAAGAACCTGGCCGCTTCGCTGAAGGAACGCATCCAGGGCCTGAGCTGGATGAGCGATGAAACCAAGGCCAAGGCCATCGCCAAGTGGGAAACCTTCACTCCGAAGATCGGTTACCCGGACAAGTGGCGTGACTGGGCGGGCCTGCAGACCCAGCGCGACAGCTACCTGGGCAATGTGCGCGCAGCCAGTGAGTTCAACTACAAGTTCAACCTGTCCAAGATCGGCAAGCCGGTGGACAAGACCGAGTGGGGCATGACCCCGCAGACGGTCAACGCCTACTACAACCCGCTGCAGAACGAGATCGTGTTCCCGGCCGCCATCCTGCAGCCGCCGTTCTTCGATCCGAAGACCGACGACGCACTGAACTATGGCGGCATCGGTGCGGTGATCGGCCACGAAATGACCCACGGTTACGACGACCAGGGTGCACGCTTCGGGCCGACCGGCAACATGGAAGACTGGTGGACCGCCGCTGACAAGAAGAACTTCGAAGGCTTGACCGGCAAGCTGGTCAAGCAGTTCGACCAGTACAAGGTCGACGGCCAGGCCGTGAACGGTCACCTGACCCTGGGCGAGAACATCGCCGACCTGGGCGGCCTGGCTACCGCCTACGACGCCCTGCAGAAGGCGTCCGCCGGCAAGGAAGATGCAAAGGTCGATGGATTCACCCGCGACCAGCGCTTCTTCTTCAACTGGGCCACCGTGTGGCGCACCAAGTACACCCCGGAAAACGCCAAGGTCCGCCTGGCCACTGACCCGCACGCGCCGGCGCAGTTCCGAGCCATGGGTGCGCCGTCGAACCTGCCGACCTTTGCCGCGGCCTTCCAGTGCAAGGCCGGTTCGCCGATGGCCCGCGCCGGCGAGCAGCAGGTGGTGATCTGGTAAGCCCTGGCTGATGCCAAGGTAGACCTGCAGAGGCCCGGGAATTCCCGGGCCTTTGTTTTTTGCGGCGCCCGTCATCCACGCATGGCGTGGATCTGCCGCGCCTGTGCAGGCCCACGCCGTTGGTAGGTGCCGACCTTGGTCGGCGTATGGCACGGCGGAGCCACCGTGATGCGTGCATGCGGTGTCGATGCCACACACCCGGTAGCGCCGGGCCATGCCCGGCGGATGCGCCGTGATGCGTGCATGCCGCGCCCATGCGCGGCTTGCTATAGTGCGCGCGCCCTCAATCCATCACGGATTCGTTCCACATGCCCAATTTCCGTCCGCTTGCCATCGCCCTGGGCATCAGCCTGGCGACTCTGGTCCCGACCCACGATGCCTTCGCCGCCAAGAAAAAGGCCGCGCGTGCCCCGGCTGTCAGTGCCCAGTGCAGCGACTTCTACGACGCCACCAATGCAGGCTGGCTGAAGGCCAACCCTGTGCCGCAGACCGGCGCCACCACCGCGCTGGGCCAGCTGGTCGACCGCAGCCGCCAGCAGCAGCGTGAACTGCTCGACGCAGCGATGAAGGCGCCGCAGGGCAACGTGCAGAAGCTGCTGGGTGACTTCTGGGCCAGTGGCCTGGACGAAGCTGCCGTGGAAGCAGACGGCTCCAACCCGATCGCCCCGCTGCTGACCCGCATCAACGCCATCAAGAAGGCCAAGGATGTGCCGGCCTCGATCGCCGCACTGCACCAGGTCGGCATCCCGGTGGCATTCAACTTCGGCCCCGACGTCGATCTGAAAGCACTGGACCGTCACATCGGCTACTTCATGCAGGGCGGCATGGGCCTGCCGGATCCGGCGTTCTATACCCGTACCGACGCCGACACCGTGGCGCTGATGGGCCGCTACCGCAACTACGTCAAGCAGATCCTGGCGCTGACCGGCACCCCGGCGGCCAAGCTGGATGCCGAGTCGCAAGCGGTGATCGCGCTGGAAACCGAGCTGGCACGCAATGCGCAGTCGCTGGCCGGCATCAACAACCCGTTCAACAACTACGCGCCGATCTCCACCAAGGAACTCAACAGCCGCTACCGCAACCTGCAGCTGGATGCCTTCCTGAAGGCACAGGGCGTGGATGACGACCTGGTCTCGCTGGCCGACCCGGGCCTGTTCAAGCAGCTCGACGGCATGGTCACCAAGCTCAAGCCGGACCAGTGGAAGGCCTACCTGCGCTGGCGCGTGGGCGATTCGATGGCACCGTACCTGTCCAAGGCCTACCGCGACGCCGAGTTCGAATTCCGCGGCCGCGTGCTGCGTGGCGAAACTCTGCCGCCGCAGCGCTGGGAAGACGTGCTGGAGGCGATCAACGTAGCCGCTGGCCCGATGGTCGGTCGCGAATACGCCGCCCGTTACCTGTCCGCCGAAGATCGTCGCCAGGCGGCGTGGATCGTCGACAAGGTGCGCGAAGTGCAGATCGAAGCGGTCAAGAACAGCAGCTGGATGAGCACCGAAGCCAAGGCCGAAGCGCAGGCCAAGCTGGCTGCGCTGAAGATCGAGATCGGCACCCCGCTGCGCGACCTCGACTACAGCGTGCAGCCGATGGGCCGCGGTTCGTTCGGTGGCAACATGCTGATTGCTTCGACCTGGCGCCATCGCGAGGAAATGAAGCGCATCGGCAAGGGCAACGCCGACCGTCGCTGGGACGTGCTGCCGCAGCAGCCGTCGCTGGCCTACGATCTGGCCCAGAACCGCCTGATCGTCACCGCCGCGATCCTGCAGGGCCCGGTGTTCAACGCCAAGGCCGACGCTGCCGACAAGTTCGGCAGCTTCGGTGGCCTGGTCGGCCATGAGCTGACCCGCGCGATCGATGCCAAGGGCGCGCTGGTCGACGCCAAGGGCGAGCTGCGCAGCTGGTGGACCCCGGCCGACAAGACCGCCTGGACCCTGCTCGGTAACCGCGTAGCCGCGCAGTACAGCGCCTACGACTTCCCGGGCGTGAAGGGTGCCAAGGTCAACGGCACGCTCACCCAGGAGGAGAACCTGGCCGACATCGCCGGTCTGGAACTGGCCTGGGCGGCGTATGTCGCGCAGGAGCCGAAGGCCAAGCAGGCCCAGCAGCAGGGCTTCTTCCGCGCTTGGTCTGCGCTGTGGGCGCAGCAGCTGGCGCCGAACGAGGCCGTACGCCGCCTGACCGCCGACATCCGTGCACCGGGCCTGTGGCGCAGCAACGGCACGCTGGCCAACCTGCCGGCCTTCGGCGCCACCTTCAGCTGCAAGGCCGGCCAGCCGATGCAGCGCAGTGAAGCCGAGCAGATCAAGGTCTGGCGCTGATCCAGCTGTCACACGGGTAATGCAGAGGGCGCCTTCGGGCGCCCTCCTTTTTTGCAGGTGCAGCACGATCCCGGATTAACACCGCGCATGCTATCGCTGCGGCTTCGTCCAACGTGGAGCCCCGACATGGCACACAAGAACACGATCTGTGTCTGGTATGACAACGGCGCACTCGAGGCCGCCACCTTCTACGCCAGCATCCTGCCAGACAGCGCGGTGACCGCCGTGCATCACGCCCCCGGTGACTATCCGGACGGCAAGGAAGGCAACGTACTGACCGTTGAATTCACGGTCTGCGGCATCCCCTGCGTCGGCCTCAACGGCGGCACCGCGTTCAAGCACAGCGAAGCGTTTTCCTTCCAGATCCAGACCGAGGACCAGGCCGAGACCGACCGCCTGTGGAATGCGATCGTCGGCAACGGTGGCCAGGAGAGCCAATGCGGCTGGTGCAAGGACCGCTGGGGCATCTCCTGGCAGATCAGCCCGCGCATGCTCATCGAAGCGGTGACCAGCCAGGACAAGGCACTGGCCAAGCGCGCATTCAACGCGATGATGCCGATGAAGAAGATCGACATCGCCACCATCGAAGCAGCGATCAAAAAAGGGGACGGAGGGGATTAAGTCGTTTTTTCCCCATTGCCGGTGCCCCCATGCGAATTGCGACTTAATCCCCTCCGTCCCCTTTTTCCGAGGTGCAGATGACCTGGGATGCGATCATCGTTGGTGGTGGCCACAACGGCCTGGTCTGCGCGGCCTATCTGGCGCGTGCCGGAAAGAAGGTGCTGGTGCTGGAACGTCGCGGCGTTCTTGGCGGCGCTGCGGTCACCGAGGAATTCCATCCCGGCTTCCGCAACTCAGTCGCCTCGTACACGGTCTCGCTGCTGCAGCCGAAGGTGATCGACGACCTGCAGCTGCATGCGCATGGGCTGCGCATCGTCGCGCGCCCGGCCAACAACTTCCTGCCATTGCCCGACGACCGCTATCTGTTGTCGGCTCCTGGCCGCACTCAGGCCGAGGTGGCGAAGTTCTCCGAGCGGGATGCGCAGCACTTGCCCGCGTACGAGGCACGCCTGGAAATCTTCGCCGACGTACTGCGCGCATGGGCTCTGCGCGCGCCGCCCGACCTGGGTGTAGCAGGCGGTTGGCGTGCGCTGCCCGCACTATGGCAGATGGGGAAACTCGGCCGCGAACTGGCGGCGCTGGATGCGCCACTGCGGCAGGAACTGCTGGACCTGTTCACGCTGTCGGCGGCGGAGTACCTGGACCGTTGGTTCGAGAGCGAGCCGATCAAGGCGCTGTTCGGCTTTGATGGCATCGTCGGCAACTACGCAAGCCCGTATACAGCGGGCAGTGCCTACGTACTGCTGCACCACGTATTCGGCCAGTGCAATGGCGTAAAGGGTGCGTGGGGCCACGCGATCGGCGGCATGGGCGCGATCAGCCAGGCCATCGCCAGCGCGGCGCGCGAGGCCGGGGCCGAACTGCGCGTGGATGCCGGTGTGCAACAGGTACTGACCGAACAAGGCCGCGTCGTGGGGGTGGAACTGGCCAACGGCGAAACCCTGCGTGCACGCGCGGTGGTGGCCAACGTCAATCCGAAGCTGCTGTACGAACAGCTGCTGGAGCCGACGCAGGTACCCGCTGCCACACGCGAACGCATGACGAACTGGCGCTGCGGTTCCGGCACCTTCCGGATGAACGTGGCGCTGTCGCGGTTGCCGGACTTCCGAGCCCTGCCCGGCCCCGGCGATCACCTCAGCGCCGGCATCATCATGGCCCCCAGCCTGGACTACATGGACCGCGCCTGGCTGGATGCGCGCCGCGAAGGCTGGTCGCGCGAACCGATCGTAGAGATGCTGATTCCGAGCACGCTGGATGATTCACTGGCGCCGCGCGGGCAGCATGTGGCCAGCCTGTTCTGCCAGCACGTGGCGCCGGTACTGCCCGACGGGCGTAACTGGGATGATCACCGCGAGACTGTGGCGGACCTGATGATTGCCACCGTCGAACGGTATGCGCCCGGCTTTGCCGGCAACGTGCTCGGTCGGCAGGTGCTGTCGCCGCTGGATCTGGAACGCACCTTCGGCCTGGTCGGCGGCGACATTTTCCACGGTGCGCTCAGTGCCAACCAGTTGTTCTCGGCACGGCCGATGGTCGGCCAGGCCGGCTATCGCGGTGCCCTGCCCGGCCTGTACCTGTGCGGTTCAGGCACCCATCCCGGCGGTGGCGTCACCGGTGCGCCCGGGCACAATGCCGCGCAGGTGGTGTTGCAGGATCTGTAGAGCCTCGCCATCGTGGAGGCGCGTGTACCCCGTCGCCTGCATCATCTGCTGTTGGTAGGTGCCAACCTTGGTTGGCACGACGCAGCAAAGCGTGCCGACCAACGGTCGGCACCTACAGCGTCAAATGATCCCGTTCAAAGCGCGCCAACCAAGGTTGGCACCTACCCGCGTGGGAGAAGGTGTGCCGACCAACGGTCGGCACCTACAGCGTCAAATGATCACATTCAAAGCGTGCCAACCAAGGTTGGCACCTACCCGCGTGAAGCGAGGCGCATCGCGCCTCACTTCACGCTGCGCAGATGGTTCGGGCGCTTCGGTGGGCCGGGCGGGCGGCGCTTGTTGAACGGCGATTGTCCGCGCCAGTAACGGATCAGCAACCAGCCGAACAGCATGCCGCCGAGGTGCGCGAAGTGGGCCACGCCCGGCTGCCAGCCGGTCATGCCCAGCACCAGCTCGCCCACGCCGAACAGGATCACGAAGGTGCGTGCCTTCATCGGGATCGGCGGGAACAGCAGCATCACCCGCTGGTTGGGGAACAGCATGCCGTAGGCCAGCAGCAGGCCGAACACGCCACCGGAAGCGCCCAGCACCGTGGCCGGGTTTTCCAGCAGCGTGCCCACCAGCAGCTGGCAGACACCGGCACCGGCCACGCACACCAGGTAATAGAGCAGGAAGCGCTTCTCGCCCCAGGTCTGCTCCAGTGGCGCGCCAAACATGAAGACCGCCAGCATGTTGAAGAACAGATGGCCGAAGCTGCCGTGCAGGAAGCCGTAGGTCAGCAGCTGCCAGGGCTGGAAGTTGCCGCCCGGCGAGAATGCGTCGAAGCCCTGCTGCAGGGGTTGCAGCATGAACGGCTCGAAGGTCTGCATGCCGAGCAGGAACGGCTGCTGCAGCAGGAACAGGATCGCGTTGGCGATCAGCAGGGCCTTGGTGACGGTAGGCAGTCGCGGGAACATGGGAGCACCGGCATGGAACGGCCTCCATCATAGCCGCAGCACCGTGTCTTGTTGGCGACCGCCAGGCGCAGCCTGTTCAGTCGCCAGCGGTGCTCAGCCCGGCCCCCACACAGCGGCATCCAGTGCCGCCGCCGGATCAGCCGCCGTCATCCGCACCCGGCCGTTCTCCACCCGCACGCCCTCGGCGCGCAACCGCTGTGACTGCTCGCGCCAGCCGGCCGACCCTTCTTCCATGGCAATGCGCCCATCCGAGCGCAGCACGCGATGCCAGGGCAGGTCCGGGTCGTCGTTCTGGCCCAGGATGCGCGCGGTCAGGCGCGCACGCCCGGGCAGGCCCGCGCGCAGCGCCACCTGCCCATAGCCCATCACCTGCCCCGCCGGGATCGCGCGGATCACCGCCAGGATGCGCGCACGCGCCTGCTCCGGCGTCAGCGCCGCAGGCGGGTCACCAGCAGAACGCCGATCAGCACCAGCACGGTGCCGGCGATCTGCGCCGGCCCCATCGGTTCGTCGAGCAGCCATAGGCTCATCACGATGGTGGAAACAGGGCCCAGCATACCGACCTGCGCGGCCAGCGACGAACCCACGCGCTGCACCGCCAGCATGATCGCCAGCACTGGCAGCACCGTGCACACGGTGGCATTGACCAGCGACAGCCACTGCACCGCCGCAGGCGCCTGCCACAACAACGGCAGCGGATGGGTCACCGCGAAATGCAGCAGCACCAGCACGCTGGCCACGCAGCTGGCGTAAGCGGTCAGCCGCACCGCTCCGATACGCGCGACCACCTGCCCGCTGCCGAACAGGTACAGGGCATAGCTGAGCGCACTGCCCAGCACCAGCAGGCTGCCAACGATGATCTGCCCACCCTCGCGCTGCAGGTCATGGCCGAAGGCGAGCAGCACGCCCAGATAACTCAGCACCAGCGCGCCGATCTGCCATCGGCCCGGCCGCTGGCGCGCCAGCAGCACGTTGATCAGCAGCACCAGGGTCGGGTTCAAGTACAGGATCAGCCGTTCCAGCGTCACGCTGATGTACTGCAGGCCCTGGAAGTCGAGCAGGCTGGACAGGTAGTAGCCGGTGAAACCCAGCCACAGCACGCGGGCACGGTCGGCCCAGGACAGTGGTTCGGCCCGACGCGCGGCCCACAGCGCCATCAGTACGAACAGCGGCAGCGCCATCAGCATGCGCAGGGCAAGCAGCGTGGTGGCATCCACGCCGTGACGCAGGCCGAGCTTGACAATGATCGCCTTGCCGGAAGCAGCGATGGCGCCGATCGCGGCCAGGCCGATACCCCCCAGCGCAATGCGTGGGGAGGCGGTGGCGATACGGGAAGCGGGATTGGACATCAGGACGACGGCGGGCCGCTCGGAGCGGCCCGGGAAAGCGTGGGGGCGCCCATTGTCGCACGGGGGCGTCCGGTGCCCGCCTTGTAGAGTCGAGCCATGCTCGACTGTCTTTCCACCGCAGTCGAGCATGGCTCGACTCTACAAAGAGCGACGGCCGAGCATGGGCTCGGCTCTGCAGCAACCGCAGGTCAGCGCATCAGCACCACTTCCTCAGCCGAGGTCGGGTGGATCGCCACGGTGTCATCGAACTGGGCCTTGGTCGCGCCCATCTTCACCGCCACCGCGAAACCCTGCAGGATCTCGTCGGCCGCTTCGCCCAGCAGGTGGATACCCACCACGCGTTCTTCCGGGCCGGCGCAGACCATCTTGAACAGGCTGCGCTGTGTACCGTTGGCCAGCGCCTGCAGCATCGGTCGGAAACGGCTGTGGTAAACGCTCACCTGGTCGAAACGCGCGCGCGCTTCTTCCTCGCTCATGCCCACCGCACCCAGCGGCGGGTGCGAGAACACCACGCTGGCCACGTTCTCGTAATCCATCTTCGACTGCGGGCGGCCACCGAACAGGCGATCCATCAGGCGCCGCGACGCCGCCACCGCCACCGGGGTCAGGCCGACCTTGCCGGCGATGTCACCCACCGCGTGCACGCTCGGCACGGTGGTGGTCTGCCATTCGTCCACCTGCACCTGCTGGTGTTCGCCAATGCCGATGCCGAGCGCTTCCAGGCCCAGATCACGACTGTTGCCGCGGCGGCCGGTGGCGAAGAACACCGCGTCGAACACGCTGTCGAGCGGGCCGTCATGGCCGAACGCACGTACGCGTTCGCCATCGCGCTGCAGTTCGCGCAGGCGATAGCCGAAATGGATGCGCACGCCCTGCTGCTTCAGGTTCTCGGCCAGCTGATCAGTCAGCTCGTAGTCGAAGCGATCCAGCAGCCGTTGGCCACGCACCAGCAGGCTCACCTTGCTGCCCAGTGCCTGCAGCAGGCCGGCCAGCTCCACCGCGATGTAGCCACCGCCGATGATCGCCACCTCGGCCGGCGCCGCACGCAGGTCGAAGAAATCATCGGAGACCAGGCCCAGTTCCGCGCCGGGGATATCTGGACGCAGCGGGTGCGCGCCGGTGGCAATCAGGATGTGCTCGGCGCTGTAACGCAGGCCATCGCTGCAGGCCACGGTATGCGCATCGAGCAGATGGCCGCGCGCCGGAATGCGCACCACGCCGGTCTCATCCAGGCGTTTGTGGTAGCTGGTGTGGATGTTGCTGATATAGGCCTGCCGGTGGATCACCAGTTCCTTCCACGACAGCGCCGGGCGCGCCTGAACATCGAAGCCCATCGCACTGGCCAGGCCGATGCGCTCGTGCAGGTCGGCCGCCAGCCACATCGCCTTCTTCGGCACGCAGCCGACATTGACGCAGGTCCCGCCCAGCTCACCGGGCTCCAGCATTGCCACGCGCTTGCCATGCTGCGCGGCGCGGATCGCGCCGGCCAGGCCGGCGGAGCCGCCGCCAAGGACGATCAGGTCGTAATCATAGGATGCAGTGCTCATCGGAATCGCTCGGGTCGGTAAGGGGCAGGATCGATCGCTGGCGTGCGGCCGCAGACGAGATCGGCGATCAGCTGGCCGGTGCCGGCGCTCATGCTGATGCCGAGCATGCCATGCCCCGCTGCAAGCCAGACGTGAGGATGCGCAGGCGCGCGGCCGATCAACGGCACGTCGTCCACGCTCATGGGGCGCCACCCGCACCACTGCTCCTGCAGCTGCGCACCGCGTGGCGCGCGCAGGTAGTGGTCGGCGGCCTGCTGCAGGGCCTGCAGGCGGGCCGTGCGCAGCTGCGGTTCGGCACCGGCGAATTCCATGGTGCCGCCCAGTCGCAACGCCTCGCGCCAAGCAATCACGAACACGGAATGGTCCTTCAGCACCACCGGGCGCTGCGGCACCTGCACCGGTCGCGACCAGGTCAGCGAATAGCCCTTGCCGGGCTGGATCGGCACGCGCAGATCCAGTTGCCGTGCCCAGCGCGGCGACCACGGTCCGGTGGCCAGCACCAGCTCGCGTGCGTGCAGCGTGCGTTCGCCGACGTGCACGCGCACACCCTGCGCGTCGGTGCTGAAATCCTGCATGTCCGCCTGCTCCTCGATCACCACGCCCTGTGCACGCAGCACGCGCGCCAGTTCGGCGGTGTAGCGGTCCGGACGCAGCTGCGCATCGCCGGGGAAGTGGATCGCGCCGGCAATGCGATCATGGAAAGCTGGATTGTCGCGCGCATAGTCGGCGCCGTCGATGCGCGCCGTGGCGATGCCCTGCGCGTTCAGTGCCTCACACTCAGCGGCGTGGTGATCGAAATTGCGGGCATCGCCAAACACGTAGTCCAGACCGCGGGTATCGAATTCGCAGTCCAGCGCATGCGTCTGCACCCAGTGAGCCAGGCGCAGCCGTGAATCATTCAACAGTGCGCCGCGCGCCCGCGTGGCGTGCAGCCAGTCACGTGCGTTGCAGCGCGCGCCGAACTGCAGCAGCCAGCGCCACAATGCAGGGTCCAGGCGCGTACGTACGTACAACGGTGCACGCGGATCGAGCATCCAGCGCAGCGCGCGCAACGGCACTCCGGGGGCCGCCAGCGGTGGCGCGTGGCTGGGAGTGATGGTGCCGCAGTTGCCATGCGAGGTCGCGCCGCCGACACGGCCACGGTCGATCACGCGCACCTGCCGCCCCTGTGCGCGCAGCGCCAGCGCAGCGGCCAGCCCAATGGCACCGGCGCCGACCACGATCACATCCTCGCGCGCGCCCTGCATCGATCAGCCCTGCCCGGCCCCGCGCCGCATCGGCGGCCACTGCCGGTAGGTCATCGCACGCCACAGCCATTCCATCGGCCCGAAACGGAAGCGGCGCAACCACGCGTGCGAAATGCCCACCTGCACAGCGAACAGCAGTAGTGCGAACAGCAGCTGCACGCTGCGCGGCATCACCTCGAACCATCCCAGTCCGTAGTGATAGAAAAGCAGCGTGCAGACCAGCGACTGCGCCAGGTAATGGGTCAGCGCCATGCGCCCCACCGGCGCCAGCCAGGCCAATCGCATGCGCCAGTGCACGATCCACGCCAGGTAGCCCAGGCACATCGGCAGCCCGCCAACCGTGACCATGGCCATCGCCGCCGTCACCGGCAGGTTGTACGCACCGGGTGCCAGGTAGGGTTTCCAGGCAACCCCCAGCAGCGTGACCAGCAGGCCCAGCGGCAGTGCGATCCAGCGCAGCGACGCGTACAGGCGCGGGAAGCGCTCCGGCGTCGCCAGCGCGCCACTGCCGGCGAACCAGCTGCCGATCAGGAACATGCCCAGCACTTCCGGGCCGGTGATCAGCAGCGCCCCCATGGACGTACCGAACTCACTCAGGCGCTGCACATTGGCCTGCGCCCAGCTGCCCTGCCCGTACACCTGCCGTTGCAGCTCGATGCTCCGCTGCGCCTCAGCAAGCATGCCCTGCACATCTTCGGCCGAAGCCATCGACACCATCGCGCCGACCAGCAGCATCATCGCCACACCGCCGAGGTAGACCATCAACCCCATCCACGGCAGCCAGCTGCGTGGCGCCTCGCGGCAGGCCAGCAGCGGCAACGAGATCAGTGCATACATCACCAGAATGTCGCCGGACCAGACCAGCAGTGCATGGCACAGACCGATCAGCAGCAAGCCAGCGCTGCGGCGCAGGTAGAACGGGGTGAAGTCGCGCCCGGCGGCCTCAGCGCGCTGCGCCATCACCGCGAAGCCGGCACCGAACAGCAACGAGAACAGGGTGAAGAACTTGCCCTGCACGAACACGTAGACAAAGGCATCGGCCCAGTAGTCGATGCCCTGCCAATGCACGTCGATGCCGGTGAACGCCAGGTCCAGCGGCCCGCTGAAGGCCTCGATGTTCATCAGCAGGATGCCCAGCAGCGCAGCACCGCGCAGCACGTCAAGCACGGCGATGCGTTCGCCGGAAGCCACCGGCTGCAGGGAAGGAGAAGCGGCGTTCACAGGGCGTCCGTCGGGCAGGTCCACCATTATGCCGCCGGCCTGCGCGCCATGGATGGCCGCGCCGTGTTCCACAAACGCAACGGCCCGCCGAAGCGGGCCGTTGCTGCCATCACGATCGCGCTGCGATCAGTGCTGGTGACCGCCGTCGCCGTGGACGTGGCCGTGGTCGATTTCTTCCTTGCCGGCTTCGCGCACATCGACGATTTCCACGTCGAAGTGCAGGTCCTTGCCGGCCATCGGATGGTTCAGGTCGACGTCGACGACGCTCATGCCGACCTTCTGCACGGTCACCGCACGCGGGCCGAAGTTGGTCTGCAGCACAACCTGCTGGCCCGGAGCCAGCTTGGTGTTGCCGAAGTGCTTCTTCGGCACGCGCTGGGACAGGCCCTCACGACGCTCGCCGTAGGCATCGGCAGCGTTGACGTCGACGCTGAAGGTCGCGCCGGCTTCCTTGTCCATCATGGCGTTTTCCAGGCCCGGAATGATGTTGCCGTGGCCGATCAGGATCGCCAGCGGCTCGCCGCGGTCCTTGGACGATTCGATCGGCTCCTGGCCGACTTCGGAAACGGTGTAGTGGAAGCGGACAACGCGGTCTTTTTCGATCTTCATGCGCAACTCTGTCTGGATCTGCCGGAGGCAGGCGGGTTGGGGCGGGTTGTCGCCCGGCGGGGACGCCGCCATCATGACGGCCAATCCTAAGGTGGCGCATTATCCGGAGATCATGCACATCACGCCAGTTTCGTCCGGCCTGCGCCGGCTCCTCGCCCCGGCCCTGCTGCTGGCCCTGCCCGTGCTGATGACCGCCTGCGGCGGCGGCAAGGCCACCCGACCCGCGCCGCCCCCGCCGACCGCGAACTGGCCGAAGACCGTGCCGGACAATCCCGAGGCGGCCAACTCGGTGCTGATGCGCGCCATCAGCCTGGTCGGCACCCCCTATCGCTATGGCGGCAATACCCCCGACTCCGGCTTCGACTGCAGCGGCCTGGTGGCCTACGTCTACCGCGAGATGCTGGACCTGAAACTGCCGCGCACCTCGCGCGACCTGGCGGCGGTACAGGGCCCGAAGATCGACCCGCAGCGCCTGGCCACCGGCGACCTGGTGTTCTTCGGCAGCCGCGGCAGCGTCACCCATGTCGGCATTTATGTGGGTGAAGGGCGCTTCGTGCACGCGCCGAGCACCGGTGGCACGGTCCGGCTGGACTCGCTCAGCGGTCCGTACTGGAAGGACCACTACACCGGGGCGAAACGCGTCCTTCGCTAAGATGAACAGGCGATATGTTCAAAATTGTGACGCACATCACCGTGCAACTAACGATTTACTAACGGAATTTTTAACTTATTGCCGCTTTTACAGGGCATGATGCCCCATCGTTTTTTTCCTGTGACCGACGCGTGACGACTGACGACCTGA
The DNA here is from genome assembly GCF_056486185.1 of Stenotrophomonas sp. 28608_Sma. Taxonomy (NCBI): domain Bacteria; kingdom Pseudomonadati; phylum Pseudomonadota; class Gammaproteobacteria; order Lysobacterales; family Lysobacteraceae; genus Stenotrophomonas; species Stenotrophomonas sp. 28608_Sma. Next base: position 3,551,412 of record NZ_CM151308.1, read on the forward strand.
AAAGCGAAGGCCAGACTTCCGTATCTTCACGTAGTGCCCGCCCGCTGTTGCTTGGCCTGGCACTGTGTCTGACCAGCCTTCCGGCCTGGTCGCAGACTGCTCCGAACCGTTCCGATGTGACCCCGGCCCCGGTGGCCGAGAGCACCGCCCGACCGGCCGCCAAGGCCGAGGCTGCCGCTCCGCAGCGCAGCCGCGTCGATGCCGCCGCCAGTGCCACGCTGGCCGCCCTGCTGCCGCACCTGGCCGCCAATGACACCATTCCGCTGATGGACCGCTCGGCCGTGGTGGCCGGCGACCTCAGCCGCCTGCTCGCCAACTACGACACCAGCAGCGCCGCCAATGGCAGCGTTGTCGGTACCGCGGCCGACAACGGCAAGGTGCAGTCGCTGCTGCGCCGCGCGATGACCCTGCTGGGCACCCCGTACCGATGGGGTGGCAGCAACCCGGACAGCGGTTTCGACTGCAGCGGCCTGGTCGGTTACGTGTTCCGCTCGGCCCTGGGCATCGAGCTGCCGCGCGTGTCGCGCGAGATGGCACACGACGACAACGCCGAACTGATCAATGATCGCACCGCACTGGCTGCCGGTGACCTGGTGTTCTTCGGCCGCAAGGGCCGCGTCGACCACGTCGGCATCTATGTTGGCGATGGCCGCTTCCTGCACGCACCGAGCTCCGGCAAGGACGTCCGCGTGGACACCCTGCTCAGCGGCTACTGGGGCAACAAGTTCATGCAGGCCCGCCGGGTCGATCTCTGACCCGCTGGCGCCACCGCGCCGCCTGACACGAGAAATCCGCTGCCCTGCAGCGGCTTTTTTGTTTGCGCCCCCACTGGGTGCCGACCTTGGCCGGCACTGCGCCACCTGCCCCAGTGGGTGCCGACCGTTGGTCGGCACTGCGGCCATCCACGCATGGCGTGGATCTACCGGGGACCTACCCTGATCGGCACCGCGCCAGTCAGCTCCAAAACAAAAAGCCCGCCGGTCAGGGCGGGCCTTTCATCTCCACGCAACCTCAGCCGCGTGGCGGTGTCGGGTCCGGATCGTCCACACCCACATTGCTGGACGGGTTGTCATACACCGCCTGGTCGAGCAGCCCGGTTTCCTTGGCCACGATCACCGGCACCAGCATCTGGCCCGTCACATTGGTCATCGTGCGCATCATGTCCAGGATGCGGTCGATGGCATACAGGTAACCGATGGTCTCCAGCGGCAGGTTGGCTGCGCTCAGCACCACCGTGGCCATGATCACCGCGGTACCGGGCACGCCGGCGGTACCGAAGCTGCCCAGCACCGAGGCGATCAGCACCACCACGTACTGTTCCGGGGTCAGCGGCACACCGCTGTACTGCGCGATGAACACCGCGCACAGCGCCGGATAGATCGCGCCGCAGCCATCCATCTTGATGCTGGCGCCCAGCGGCACCGCGAACGAACCGTAGTCCTTGTTCACGCCCAGGTTGTGGGTGATCGAGCGCAGCGCCACCGGCATCGCTGCGAAGCTGGACGAGCTGACGAAGGCGACCTGCATGCCCGGCGCCGCGCCACGGAAGAACTTCAACGGGTTCAGGCCGTGTGCCAGCAGCAGTGCGCTGTAGACCACCACGATGTGCAGGGCGCAGGCCACGTACAGCGCCAGCACGAAATGCCCCAGCGGCAGCAGCTTCTCGAAACCGTAGCTGCCGACCAGGCCAGCAATCAGGCCGAAGGTGCCGATCGGGGTGACTTCCAGCACGAAGCGGGTCACCTGGATCATGATGTCGCTCATCTGGCCGACCAACTTGCGCGCCTCGGTCACCTTTTCGCCCAGCTTGACGATGGCAAAGCCCACCAGGCCGGCGAAGAAGATAACTGGCAGGATCGAGCCGCGACCGGCAGCCAGCACGGTTTCACCGGCCGCATTGACCTTGGTGCCGATGCCGGACAGCGCGTAGAAGACATTGGCCGGCACCACGTCCAGCAGCACCTGCACCACGCTGGGCACTTCGCGCGGCACGTAGTTGCTGGCCATCGACAGCTGCAGGCCACCGGCGCCGGGCTGCAGCACGGTACCCACGCCCAGGCCGACGCACACCGCCAACGCGGCGGTGATCACAAACCACAGGAAGGTGCGGCCACTGAGCGCGGCGACCGACTTCTGGCCGTGCAGCGACGAGATTGCGTTGATGACCGCGAAGAACACCAGCGGCACGGCGATCATCTTGATCAGGGTGACGTACAGCTCGCCGAGCGGGCCGAACCACGTTTCCGCGGCCGGGCCGAGCGCCCAGCCGGCCAGCGCGCCGAGCACGAAGCCACCGACCACGCGCTGCCAGAATGGAATCCGCAGCCAGGCAGAGACCAGCTTCATAGGCAATCCAGAGGGGAAGGAAGGGATGCTGGCACGATAGCCCAAGGCGGCCCGCGGAACGACCGCCCGGCCGGCAAATCAGTGTGTCATCGGCGTGCCTTGCGAGGGCGGGCATAATGAACGTCCCGTTACAGTTTGTGAGATCCCAGCGTCCATGCGCCGTTCCGTCTCCCTGTTGGCCGCCTGCGCCACCACCCTGCTGCTGGGCGCCTGCGCCAGCACCACCCCCGCGTCCGCCCCGGCCGGCCTGAAGGTCGCCGTCGACCCCGTTGCCCATCCGGCCGGCGAGACCCCGCAGTGGTGGTACCGCAGCGGCGCCGCCCAGGCCGCCGCCAACGGCGCGATGTCCGGCAAGGCCAAGAACGTCATCCTGTTCCTCGGCGACGGCATGAGCCTGACCACGGTGGCCGCCTCGCGCATCTACGAAGGCCAGCAGAAGGGCGGCTCGGGTGAAGAGAACCTGCTGTCCTGGGAGCGCTTCCCGGCCACGGCGTTCAGCAAGACCTACAACACCGATTCGCAGACCCCGGATTCGGCTGGCACCATGACCGCCATCACCACCGGCGTGAAGACCCACATGGGCGCGATCGGCGTCAGCGCCGGCAGCCGCACCGACTGCGCCGACAGCCTGTCCAAGGGCCTGCTGACCTGGCTGCAGCTGGCCGACAGCGCCGGCCTGGCCACCGGTGTGGTGTCCACCGCACGCCTGACCCATGCCACTCCGGCCGCCACCTACGCGCACTCGCCCGAGCGCAACTGGGAAAACGACACCGACCTGACCGAAGCCGCGAAGGCCGCCGGCTGCAAGGACATCGCCCAGCAGCTGTTGTCCACCTCGCGCTATGGCCGTGGCCCGCTGGTCGCCCTCGGCGGCGGTCGCGGTGAATTCACCACCGTGGAAGAACGCGATCCGGAATACGACGACAAGGTCGGCCAGCGCCTGGATGGCCGCAGCCTGGTGCAGGAATGGCAGCAGGCGCACCCGCAGGGTGCCTACGTGTGGAACAGCAAGCAGCTGGCCGCCGCCGCCAACGCTCCGGCCATTCTTGGCCTGTTCGAGCCGGACCACATGCGCTACGAGTACGAGCGCCCGCAGGATCCGGGCGGTGAGCCGAGCCTGGCCGAACTGACGGCGGCAGCCATCAAGAACCTGGCCAAGCACCAGGAAGGCTACGTGCTGATGATCGAAGGCGCGCGCATCGACCACGCCAACCACAGCGGCAACGCCTACCGGGCTCTGACCGAGACCGTGGCCCTGTCCGACGCGGTGCGCGTGGCCAACGAACTGACTTCGGCCGATGACACCCTGATCATTGTCACCGCCGACCACTCGCACACCCTGAACTTCGTCGGCTACCCGGCGCGCGGCAACCCGATCCTGGGCAAGGTGAAGGACAAGGGCGGCGAAGATGGCGCCGGCAAGCTCGACTACGCGCTGGACGGCACCGGCCAGCCGTACACCACCCTGAGCTACGCCAATGGCCCGGGCCATACCGGCAGCAGCAACCAGCAGCCGGCCGGTCCGAAGCGTTACCCGCACAACCCGAGCAGCTTCGAACCGGCCAACGGCCGCCCGAACCTGCGCGAGGTCGACACCGAGCATCCGGACTACATGCAGGAAGCACTGGTGCCGATGAAGTCCGAGTCGCACGGCGGCGAAGACGTCGGTATCTGGGCACGCGGCCCGGGCAGCAAGGCGATCCGCGGCACACTGGAACAGAACGCGATCTACCACATGATCGTGCAGGCCACCCCGGCCCTGCGCGAGCGCCTGTGCCAGGCCGGCACGTGCGACGACAAGGGCGTGCCGGTACAGCTGCCGGCGCCGACCGCATTCGAGCGCAAGGCCGAGGCCAAGTGATCGTGAGGCAGGCCCATCCTGCCCCTGCCAGCGGCCGCTTCGCGCGGTCGCTGGTCCTGCTTGGCGTGCTGGTCAGTGCCAATGCAGCGGCACAGGCACCGGCGTGCAAGCTGCTGACCGACGAACACGGGTTGTGGCCGCTGCCCAACTGCGAAGTGGTCGATCACCGGCCGAAGATCAGTGCCGACACCTTGAAGGACCTGAATTACGACGACCATGGCCTGGCCGTGGTGTACGCCGACCAAGGCTTCCACTATGTCAACCGCAAAGGCCGCAGCCTGCCGGTACTGACCTGGGACAACGGTCCGGAAACGCCGCAGGAAGGCCTGCTGCGCGCCCGCGTCGGCAACCGCGTGGCCTACTTCGATCTGAAGTTCCGCCAGGTGGTGCCCGGCACCTTCGATTTCGGTTGGCCGTTCCAGGATGGCGTGGCCGAAGTCTGCAATGGCTGCCGGCGCGGCACGCCGGATGCCGATGGCCACACGCCGATGGAAGGCGGAGAGCGGTTCCGCATCGACCGTTCGGGTCGTCGGGTAAAGTAGGGTTTTCGGCAGGGCTGCGCCCTGCACCTGCAGACGTAACGGCAACGGCCGAAGCAACAGCGTGCATTCCGTGGGATGGCGGGGCACTGTGGGTTTGCGGGGACGGCGCAAGTACGTCCATGTAGCCTTGATCGCCGCATCCATGCGGCTCACACCCCGCAAACCCACAGTGCCCCGCCTCTGACAGATCTCCGCGGCTGTTGGTAGGTGTCGACCTTGGTCGACACATCTGTCAGATATCGAATGAGTCATCCACGCATGGCGTGGATCTACTGTGTCGACCAAGGTCGACACCTACCAAAGCGGTGCACGACGTCGTTCTGGCAGATCGCGGCATTCTGTCGAAGGCGGGGTGGGTCCGGTTGCGGGGGCGTGAGCCGCATGGGCCCGAGGCATGCCTCGGGCGGGTTGGGCAGGATGCCCAACCCCGGTCTTGCCGTGTGCGCAGGACTGCGCACACGAGCAAGCGGCGACCGAGCTTACATGGGTGAGGGCGCTTTGCTTGCGAAGCACGGCTTCGCAAGCGCCCGAACGCACAGCCGCCAGCGGCTGGGCCGGGCCCCGGAGGGGGACTTGCAGCGGCCCCCGCAACCGGCCCCACCCCGCCAACCCTCAGGAAACCCGCTTCTGCTGTTGCTTCGGCCGTTGCCGTTGCTTGCGCGCCTGCGGGTGCAGGGCGCAGCCCTGCCGACCAACCCTATACTTGCCGCCGTGACTGAATTTCCTGCCCTCGTTCCGCTGGATGCACCGCTGCTGGTGGGCTACAGCGGTGGTGTCGACTCCACCGTGCTGCTGCATTGGCTGTGGCGCTGCGCGCAAGCTTCCGGCACGGCGCTGCGCGCGGTGCACGTGCACCACGGGCTGCAGCCCGATGCAGATGACTGGGTGCTGCACTGCCAGCAGCAATGCGACGCCTGGGGCATCGAACTGGCCGTGCACCGCGTGCAGGTCGAGAACGGCACAGGCCTGGGCACCGAGGGTGCCGCGCGACTGGCACGACGCGCCGCGTTCGCGGCCGAACTGCGCGACGGCGAAACCCTGGCGCTGGCACAGCACCAGGACGACCAGGCCGAGACCTTCCTGTTGCGCGCCCTGCGCGCTTCCGGCGTCGATGGCCTGGCAGCGATGTCCACGCACAGCCGCCTTGGCGAAAAGCCTCTATGGCGACCGCTGCTGGCAGTGCCACGCAGTGCACTCCTCGACTACGCCCGCCAGCATGCACTGCACTGGATCGAAGACCCCAGCAACGCCGACGACCACGCCGATCGCAACTTCCTGCGCCTGCAGGTACTGCCACTGTTGCGCCAGCGCTGGCCGCATGCCGCTGCGGCGATGGCGGGCAGCGCAACGCACTGCGGGCAGACCCGCGAACTGCTTGACGAGGAAGACGCCGAGCTGATCGCACACCTGGAAGTCGCTCCACGCGTGCTGTCGCTGCAGCTGCTTCGCCAGGTCTCAACGGGCCGTGCCGCACGCGTGCTGCGTGCCTGGGTGGCCGGCCACGACGCGGCACCGCTGCCGGCCACCGTGCTGCAGCAGGCGCTGGACGAGCTGCTGCCGGCCGACAACGATCGCCAGGCCCGGGTGAGTTGGCACGATCACGCGATCCAGCAATGGCGCGACCACGCTTATCTGCTGCCGGCCCGGCTGCCTGCGCTTCCCCCCGAGTGGCAGGCCGAATGGGATGGACGCGCACCGCTGGCACTGCCCGATGGCGGACAGCTGCGCCTGCAGGGCACCCCGGCCTTCGAACGCCCGCTGCAGGTCCGTGCACGCGTGGGCGGTGAGCGCATTCTGCTGCCCGGTCGCCAGCATTCGCACGCGTTGAAGGACTGCCTGCAACGCGAACACCTCGCCCCCTGGCGACGCGCGCAGCTGCCGCTGATCTTTGATGGCCCGCAGTTGCTGGCCGCCGCCGACGTGGTCATCGCCGCACCGCTGCAGGCCTGGTTGCAGGCGCATGGCGCACAGTTGCAGTGGCGCCCGGGCGGCTGGTGAATTGACCCCCGCGCGCGGCCCGTCCACACTTGCCGCATGGTCAAGAAGTCCCCCGAAAACGCCTCCCCGGTCGCCCAGTTCGAGCAGTCGCTCGAATCGCTGGAGCAGCTGGTGGAGCAGATGGAAACCGGCGAGCTGAGCCTGGAAGCTTCGCTCAGTGCTTACGAACGTGGCGTCGGTCTGTATCGCCAGTGCCAGCAGGCGCTGGAGCAGGCCGAGCTGCGCGTGCGCCTGCTCAGCGATCCGGCGCAGCCGGAAGCATCCGAGCCTTTCGATCCGCCCAGCCATGACGGCTGAGGTTCTGTTCGCGCGCTGGCGCGACCGTATCGAAAGCCAGCTCGACGCCGCCCTGCCCTCGCCTGCCGAAGCGCCGCAGCGCCTGCACCAGGCCATGCGCTATTCGGTGCTGGGCGGTGGCAAACGCATGCGCCCGCTGCTGGTCTACGCCAGTGGCCACCTGTTCGGTGCGCAGCCGGAAAGCCTGGATGCGGCCGCCATGTCCGTCGAACTCATCCACGCCTACTCGCTGGTGCATGACGACCTGCCGGCGATGGATGACGACGCGCTGCGTCGCGGCAAGCCGACCACCCACATCGCCTTCGATGAAGCCACCGCGATTCTGGCAGGCGACGCGCTTCAGACCCGTGCCTTCGGCCTGCTGGCCGATGCACCGCTGCCGGCCACGCTGCGCGTGGCCTGCCTGCAGACCCTGGCCCACGCGTCCGGCGCCGCTGGCATGTGCGGCGGCCAGGCGCTGGATATCGATGCCACCGGCCAGCAGCAGACGCTGGCGGCATTGACCCGCATGCATGCCCTGAAGACCGGCGCGCTGATCCGTGCGGCGGTGCGCATGGGCGCGCTGTGCGGCCAGGCCCACGAACCTCAGCTGGCCCAGCTGGACAGCTTCGCCGACGCACTCGGCCTGGCCTTCCAGGTACGCGATGACATCCTCGATGTCGAGGCCAGTTCCGAGCAGCTGGGCAAGACCGCCGGCAAGGACCAGGCGCAGGACAAGAGCACCTTCCCCGCCCTGCTCGGCCTGGACGGGGCGAAGGCCCAGCTGCACGAACTCGCGGCACGCATGCAGGCGATCCTGGCCGGGTACGGCGAAGAGGCCGATGCACTGCGTGCGCTGGCGACGCTGGCGGTCGAACGCGATCATTGATCGCTGGTGGTGATGCTGCCGCGCTGCGCGCTCGCCGGGCATGGCCCGGCGCTACCGTCAAGCAAAAACGCCCGGCAATGCCGGGCGTTTTCAGTTCCGCATGCAGCTGGTTTTACTTGACCAGGCGCAGCGCGAACGGGTAGCGGTACGCTTCACCGTTGTTGGCCTTGACCGCTGCAATGATGCAGAACACCAAGTTCAGGATGCCGACGATCGGGGCCAGGATGCCGCCGATGATCACGATGGTCAGCACGATGCAGATCAGCATCGCGATGGTGATGGTGATCTGGAAGTTCAGCGCTTCCTTGGCCTGGTCGGTCACGAAAGCCTTGCTGGCGTCGTCCTTGTTGATCAACCAGATGATCAGCGGACCGATGAACCAGGTGAAAATGCCCAGCAGGTGCGCGGCCAGGGCCATGGTGCGCTGGTCGGCCGGCACGTCGGTGGTGGCCGGCGGCGGCGGGACGTTATCGAATTCGCTCACGACAAAACTCCTTTTCATTGGGTGGTCTTGACCCACCAGCACCAAGCTGGTTGCGTCAGGCGGGCATAGCTTACGCCATCGACGCCATCAATCATTACCGGCGATGGTCATCCGCCCCAGCAGGATCGAACCGGTCCGGATGTGCGAGCGCGGGTCGACGTCACTGCCGACCGCTTCGATGCTGCTGAACATCTCGCGCAGGTTGCCGGCGATGGTGATGCCATCCACCGGGTACTGGATCTCACCATTCTCGACGCGGAAGCCGCCGGCACCGCGCGAGTAGTCGCCGGTCACCCCGTTCACGCCCTGCCCCATCAGTTCGGTCACCAGCAGGCCATCGCCCATCTGCCGGGCGATGTCCTGCAGGGAGCCCGCGTTGGCGGCCAGCTGCAGGTTGTGCACGCCACCGGCATTGGCGGTGGTCTGCAGGCCCAACTTGCGTGCCGAGTAGCTGCCCAGCACATAGCGCTGCAGCACGCCGTCACGGACCAGGGCCGAAGCACGCGTGGCCACGCCGTCACCGTCGAAGGCGGCCGAGCGCAGGCCACGGCGCAGGTAGGGCAGTTCCTCGATCTGCATCCAGTCCGGGAACAGCTGCTGGCCAACGCTGTCCAGCAGGAAGCTGGCCTGGCGGTACAGCGCACCGCCGGACACCGCCGACAGCAGGTGGCCAACCAGGCTGCGCGCTACTTCCGGGGCGAACAGCACCGGCATGCTGCCGGTGGCCATCGAGCGAGGCTGCAGGCGGGCGACGGTGCGCTCGGCAGCACGACGGCCGACCAGGCCCACGTCTTCCAGGTCCTCCCGGGCCAACGCGCTGGTGTACCAGCCATCGCGCTGCATGCCATCGCCCTGGCCGGCGATCAGCGCACAGCCCACCGAATGATGGGTGCCACGCTCACGGCCGAAAAAGCCATGCGAATTGGCGTACACCGACAGGCTCTGCATGCTCGAAACCGAGGCGCCGTCGGAATTACGGATCTGCGCATCGGCCTCACGGCCTGCGTTCTCGCAGGCCAGGGCCAGGTCCACCGCCTCGTCGGCCTGCAGCGCCCAGGGGTGCCAGGCATCCAGATCCGGGAAATCGGTGGCCATCAGTGCGGCCTCGGCCAGGCCGGCAGCCGGGTCATCTTCGGTGTGCCGGGCGATCGCACAGGCCTGCTCGACCGTGGCGGCAAGGCTGGCCTCGTTCAGGTCGCCGGTGCTGGCGCTGCCCTTGCGTTGGCCGAAATAGACGGTGACGGCGATACCGCGGTCACGGGTGGACTGCACGGTCTCCACCTCGCCAAGGCGGACATTGACCTCCAGGCCACGATCCTCGCTGCAGCTGACCTCGGCCTGGCTGGCGCCCAGCGCACGGGCGCGGTCGAGCAGCTGCTGGGAGAGGTCGGCCAGCCGTTCCAGCCGGGCCAGGCTGTCGTCGCCGACAGCGACTTCAGGGGCGATCACGTTCAATGCTTTATCCTGTACGGGTTGGGCCCGGCATCACGCCGGGCGACTTTTTTTGAGATCAGGTAGGAACGATGCGCGGACGCGACGAAGAAACCGGTGAATTCCACGACAAGAGCCGCAGCCAGAACCGGCGCGACGCGCTCGACGTTCTGGCCCTGGGCGAGAAGCTGGTGTCGTTGACCCCGGCGCAGCTGGCACGCCTGCCGATCCCGGAAGACCTGCTGCCGCATATCGCCGAGTGCAAGCGCATCACCGCCCACATCGCCCACAAGCGCCAGCTGGCGTTCCTGGCCAAGCACATGCGCCGCGAAGAAGAAGCCACGCTGGATGCGATCCGCGATGCGCTGGATGCCAACAGCGAAACCGGCCGCCGCGAAGTGGCGATGATGCACCGCGTGGAAGACTGGCGCGAGCGCCTGCTGGCCGAAGGTGACAAGGCGCTGGCCGCCCTGCTGGACGATTACCCGCAGGCCGACCGCCAGCAGCTGCGCACGCTGGTGCGCAATGCGCAGGCCGAGAAGGCGAAGAACAAGCCGCCGCGTGCCTATCGCGAGATCTACCAGGTGCTGCGCGCACTGATGCTGCCGGCGGCGCTCGGCCTGAAGGCCAGCGCCGAAGACGCCGACCCCGTCGACAGCGACGAAGCCGACGAGGACTGAGTCCGCGCCGGCCTGGGCGGTGGCGCTGGCCATCGCCCGGCTCAGGCCTGGGTACCGCCGACCGTGATGCCCTCGATCAGCAGCGAGGGCTGGCCGACACCCACGGGCACGCTCTGCCCGTCCTTGCCACAGATGCCCACGCCCTCGTCCAGGGCCAGATCGTTGCCGACCATGCGCACCTTCTGCATGGTTTCCGGACCGTTGCCGATCAGCGTCGCACCCTTCACCGGCGTGGTGATGCGGCCATCCTCGATCAGGTAGGCCTCAGTGGCCGAGAACACGTACTTGCCGCTGGTGATGTCAACCTGACCGCCACCGAAGTTGACTGCGTACAGGCCCTTCTTCACCGAACGGATCATTTCCTGTGGGTCGTGCTGGCCGGCGCGCATGTAGGTGTTGGTCATGCGCGGCATGGTCAGGTGCGCGAACGATTCGCGGCGGCCGTTGCCGGTCGGCGCCATGCCCATCAGCCGTGCGTTGAGGCTGTCCTGCATGTAGCCGACCAGGATGCCGTCCTCGATCAGGGTGGTGCACTGGCTCGGGTGGCCCTCATCGTCGATGTTCAACGAACCACGGCGTCCGTCCAGCGTGCCGTCATCGACGATGGTCACGCCCGGGGCGGCAACGCGCTCGCCGATGCGGCCCGCGTAGACGCTGGTGCCCTTGCGGTTGAAGTCGCCTTCCAGGCCATGGCCGACCGCTTCATGCAGCAGCACGCCGGGCCAGCCCGGACCAAGCACCACCGGCATCACCCCGGCCGGTGCCGGAACGGCGTCCAGGTTCACCAGCGCCTGGCGCAGCGCCTCGCGGGCAAAGGCCTCGGGGCGGCCGTCGGCGAACAGCTCCTCATACCCGTAGCGGCCACCACCGCCGGCATAGCCGGACTCGCGGCGGCCGTTGTGCTCGACGATCACCTGCACGTTCAGGCGCACCAGCGGGCGCACGTCAGCGCCCAGCACACCGTCGCTGCGGGCGATCAGTACCGTATCGACGCCGCCGGACAGGCTCACCATCACCTGCTTCACGCGCGGGTCGGCGGCGCGCAGGTAGCCATCCAGGCGCTTGAGCACCTCGACCTTGGCCTCGTTGCCGATGCCATCGATCGGGTCCAGCGCCGGGTACAGCGCGCGCGCGTTGCCGCGCAGCAGCGACCGCCCGGACTGGGCGCCACCTTCACGCGAGATCGCACGCGCCGACTGCGCCGCCGTCAGCAGCGCATCGGCATGGATGTCGTCGGAGTAGGCGAAGCCGGTCTTCTCGCCGGAAATCGCCCGCACGCCCACGCCCTGCTCGATGGAATGGGCGCCGTCCTTGACGATGCCGTCTTCCACGCTCCAGCTCTCGCGGCGGGCATGCTGGAAATAAAGGTCGCCGAAGTCCACACCGGGGCCGAGCAGCTGGCCGAAGGTGCGCTCCAGGCCAGCGGTATCCAGGCCGCCGGGGCGCAGCAGGCGGTCTTGGGCAAGCGTCAGGGCGATATCAGTCATGGTTCTCGATCTGGGGATGCGGGGGCGCTCAGGCAAGCCCCGTGAACAGGAAAGCCGCGCTCAACGCGAGCGCGGCAGGCCGGTGACGGTCGGCGGAATGGCCGGCGCCGGTGCCGGTACGGGTGGCGGAGCCTTGTCGCGGCTGCGCTCGATCACTTCCACCTTCGGTTCCTTCCATGGACCGGTCACCTTGTAGGTACGGGCGCCAATCTCGCCCAATGGCTTGGACAATACCGCATTGGTGGCCGCGCCCAGCGCCGCCCCCACCGGACCACCGGCGACCGCACCCACCACGGTCAGCAGATTGCCTGCACGCGGGTTGACGTCGATGGTCTGGTCAAACTGCTGGTTGCGCAGGTCGGCCTGGCCGCGGATGGTGATGTTGGCTGCCGGGCCTTCGATCAGCACTTTGTCGGTGCGTGCCATGCCCTGGCCGAACTGCATGCTGCCGTCGATCTGGTTGAACGCGAAGCCCTTGGAGAAGAAGTCGCGGAAGTCGAACATCAGGCGCCGCGGCAGCTGGGTGACACTGAGCAGGCCCAGCACCCGGCCGGCGCCCGGTTCCAGCTCCAGCAGCTGGCCGTTGCGCGCGTGCAGGTCCAGGCGGCCCTGCAGGTTGCCCAGCTGGAAGTCCGACGGCCCCCCACTCCACGTGGCCTGCAGCTGCGCCTGGCCGGAACCGCCACGCAGCTGGCCGCCGTAGTCGAGGTTCTGCATCAGTCCGCCCAGGTCCTCGCTGCGCACCTGTGCGGTCAGCTCGGTGCGGGCACCACCGGTGCGGCCCAGCCAGCGACCGCTGATGTCGATCTCCTGGTCGGGCGCACGGAAGCGCAGCTCGTCCACGTTCAGGCCATTGGCCAGCGGCCGCGTACGCAGTACCGCCTGGCCCAGCACCACCTTGCCGAACTTCAGGTCGGCGATGTCCAGCGCGAACGGCGGCAGCTTGGCCGGGTCCATGTCGTTGGCGCCGGCCTGTACCCGTGCCGGTGCGGCCGATGCACCCGGAGCCGCCGGCAGGGATTGCCAGTGCACGCGGTCGAGCTGGCCACTGATGGTGCCGCCGTCTGCATTGGGGACGGTCAGGCGCCCGGCCAGCGACGGGCCGTCCAGGCGCACATCCAGTGCCTGCGCGCCCGGGCGCAGCTGCAACCGGGTCTGCTCGAACACGCCACCGATCAGCTTCAACTGGCCGACCTGCACGTCCACCGCACGCAGCGGCATGGCGTCGTCATCACTGCCACCCCGCGCCAGACTGATCCACTCCAGAGCGTCCAGGGTCGGGCTACGGCCATTGACCGTCAGCCCGCTCGGCGGCGGCTCGCGGTCGACATGGTCGCTGCCCAGCGTCACCTGCACACCGGTCTGGTTGTTGTGGCTGCGTGCGGCCAGCGCCAGGCGCTGGCCGAACGCAACGTCGATGCGGCCGGCCCCCATCGGCAGCTGTGCAGCCACAGTGGTCGCCAACGGCTCGGCAGCCGGTTTGTCCAGCGGCGCCGGCAGGTCCAGCCGGGTCCCGACCAGATCGGAGCTCAACCGCAGCTCGCTGGGCGGCGCAGGCGCCCCTGGAGCGACCTTGGGCAGGCTGACCGCGATGGTCCACGGCGAGGTTCCGGTGATGTAGGGCTTGAGCCACGCCATCTCCGGCGCGCGGTCGATCAGCACGCCAGCATCCAGCGTGGCCGACAGCTGCGATTCGAAGGCCAGTCTGCTGTCGTGCACGTAGCCACCGGCACGCAGGCTCAGGCGACCGTCCTGGCCGAGGTGGCGCACCGACAGTGCCTCGGCATCGAAACCGCCATTGCTGTAGCGCGCCTGTCCCTGCATGTTGTCGAAGGCGAGCTGGAAGCGCTTGTCGACCAGCTTCACGCCGGCCAGATCAACCGTCCCCTGCAGGTGGCCGCCACCTTCATCGTGGTGCAGTGGCTGCAGCAGATCGAAGGTCACATGCGCCGGGCCGGCAGCAGTGAGGTTGTCCAGGGTGTCGCCATAATCCTTGTGCAGCGGGCTCTGCCGCAGCATCGCCAGCAGCTTGCCCGCCTCGCTCTGCGCATCGGCGCGCACATACAGCGGCTGCTGCCCGAAATCCGGAATGCCCGCCTCGAACTTCTGCACCGCCACACCGGCCAGATCGCCGCGCCCATGCATGTCGAAGCCGGGGCCGATGAAGGCGATATCGGCGTCGACCTGGCTCATCAACGGCCAATCGTGCTGGAAACGGATGTCACCGTTGGTGATATGGCCGGTGGCCTCGAAGCGGCCATCGTTGTTGTCGAACGGCCAGTCGTCCAGGTCGCCACTGACCAGGCCGATGCCATTGCGCACCTGGCCGCCGGCCAGCGCCATGTCCAGCCAGTCGGTGGCGCCCTTGCTCATCTTGGAGTGGATCCAGAAGCGCTTGGCCGCAGTCATCGGCACGTCGTCCAGCTTGGCCGCCAGCTGCAGCCACGGCCGCGTACCGTCCCCCTGGAACCAGACCCCGCCGCGCACGTCGGCCGCATAGTCGGTGCCTTCCACGCGCATCGCCGCAGTACCGATACGCCAACCACCGCCCTCGTCGCGCCAGCCCACCACCTGTCCCGCCAGATGCAGGTCATGACGCACACCAAAGCCGGTCGGCCAATCGAACTGCAGCTGCCGTTGCGGCTGCAACTGCAGGCTGAAGCCATCCGCGTCGCCTTCGAAGCGCCCGCCCAGGCCGCGCAGGCCGGGCGAATTGCCCACGCTGGCGAAGCCCAGCGACTGCAGTTCGCCCTGCGCCCACAGCGGGCCATCGCGATCGCCCGCCAGCTGCAACTCGCGCACATCCAGCTGCGGCCTGGACAGGAACAGCCAGCGACGCAGGCCCGGTTCGAGACGATCGCTCAGGGCCAGCGCACGCAGCGCGGTGCCGGCCTGCACTTCGCCAGAACGGACCCGCAGCTGCTTGCCAAGCTGCAGCTGCAGGCCATCGAGCTGCTGCTCGCCCTCTTCGGTTTTCAGGCGCAGGCGCGGCACCTGCAACGCCCAGCCATCAGCCTGGCGCTGCCAGCGCAGGCGTGCCTGCAACCGCTGCAGCTGCAGCTGCGGAGCCGCCATCGAGGGCATCGGTGCGCCATCGATGCGGACATCACGCAGGTCCGAATCGGTGGTCACCGCCACCGGCGCGAAATCGCGCAGGGTCAGCCACAGGTTGAGTTCGCCCTTGCCTTCGCGCAGGCGCACACCGCCGGCCGCCAGCAGCGGCGACCAGGCATGGAAATCGACCGGATCGGCGCCCAGCCAGGCCTGGCCATTGCCGCGCACGCGGTCCACGTCCAGCACCGCCGTCAACGGCAGCGCTTCGGTCTGGGCCCAGGCACGCACGCCTACACGCAGGCGGTCGCCGTTGACCCGAAGGCGCACGTCGATGCGTGGCAGCGTGGTGTCGATTCCCAGCCCCGGCGCATGCACGCCCAGGCGGCCTCCGATCACCTGCAGCTCGCCCAGCCGGCGCAGCGCATCCAGCGGGTCCCCGCCATTGGCGGCCTGCGGCAGGCCGCGTACCGACCAGCGACCGTCCTCGCCCTGCTGCAGGTCGAGCGCCAGGCCACGCAGGCGCAGCTCGGTCAGCGACCGGCCAGGCAACAGGCCGCTGTACATCGATACCAGCACTTCGGCCTCGCCGATCGCCAGGCCCTGGCCGGCGCCGATGCGCAGGCCCTTGAGCTGCAGCAGCGGACCACGCCGGGTCCAGGCGGTCTGCAGCTGGTCGAAACGCACCGGCTGGCCAGCGCGTTCGCTCAGCCAGGCGGCAATCCTGTCGGGATGGCGCTCGGCCAGCGGCAGCAGCTGGCTGAGGGTGCCCACCAGCAGTGCAAGCCCGACCAGGCCCACCGCGCAGGCGGCAATGAAATGACGGCGGATCCTTCGCAGTCGCAGGCGCGGCGGCGCGCTCATCGGCCACCGCCGGCCTGCGGCCGGCGAGGATCAGAGCAGAACGACATCGAATTGCTCCTGCAGGTACTGCTCGTCCGCCTGGAAGCGGATGCTCTTGCCGAGGAATTCCTCCAGCTCGGCCACCGCCGCGGATTCCTCGTCGGTGATGCGCGCGACCACCTTGGTCGACGCGATCACCAGCAGGCGCGCGGCATCGAACTGGCGCACGGCACGGGTGATCTCGCGGAAGATCTCGTAGGTCACCGTCTCGGTGGTCTTGATGCTGCCGCGGCCGCTGCACTGCGGGCAGGTCTCCGACAGCTGGCGCTCCAGGCTTTCCACCGTGCGCTTGCGGGTCATCTCCACCAGGCCCAGCGGCGAGAAGTCGTACACCGTGGTCTTGGCATGGTCGCGGGCCAGCGCCTTTTCCAGGGTGCGCAGCACCTGGCGGCGATGCTCGGCATCGTCCATGTCGATGAAATCGATGATGATGATGCCGCCCAGGTTGCGCAGCCGCAGCTGCCGTGCCACCGCCTGTGCCGCCTCCAGGTTGGTGCGGAACACCGTCTCTTCCAGGTTGCGCTGGCCGAGGAACGAACCGGTGTTGACGTCGATGGTGGTCATCGCCTCGGTCTGGTCGATCACCAGGTAGCCACCGGATTTCAGCGGCACCTGCTTGTCCAGCGCGCGGCCGATCTCGTCCTCCACCCCGAACATGTCGAAGATCGGGCGATCACCGCTGTACAGCTCGATCTTCTCGGCCAGCACCGGCATGTACTTGGCAACAAAGGCCTGCAACTGCGCGAAGGTCTCCTTGGAGTCCACCTTCACCTTGTCAACGTCCTTGCGGATCAGGTCGCGTACCGATCGCAGCGGCAGGCTCAGGTCTTCATAGATGTTGCTGCACGAGGCCGCTTCGCGGCCACGACGCTCGACCACGTTCCAAACGCGCGACAGGTAGGCGATGTCCTCGGCGATGGCCTCTGCCGGCTGGCCCTCGGCATTGGTACGCACGATGTAGCCGTAGCCTCCGTGCTGCGCCGACAGTTCGGTCACCAGCGCCTTCAGCCGGGCGCGCTCGGTTTCATCCTCGATGCGTGCGGAAACGCCCACGACCTTGGATTGCGGCAGCAGCACCATGTAGCGCGAGGGAATGCTGATCTGGGTGGTCAGGCGTGCGCCCTTGGTCCCGATCGGGTCCTTCACCACCTGCACCACGATGTCCTGGCCGTCGCGCAGCAGCTCGACGATCGGCACGCTGGATGGCGGCGGCAGCGTGGTGTTCTCGGTATCGGCACTGGCCACCGGCGCCGGCCGCACCACGTCGTTGGCATGCAGGAACGCGGCACGCTCCAACCCGACTTCGACGAAGGCGGCCTGCATGCCGGGCATCACCCGCTGCACCTTGCCCTTGTAGATGTTGCCGACCACACCCCGGCGCCAACCGCGCTCGATGTGCAGTTCCTGCAGCATGCCGTTCTCGATCACCGCGACCCGGGTTTCGCGCGGGGTCACATTGACCAGGATTTCCTCAGACATCGGCAGCCTCCCTGGCGGCATCGGCAGTTGTGGCCGGCACGCCGCAGCGCGCCAGCAGACGATCGGTATGCAGCAATGGCAGCCCCATGACGCCGGAGTAGCTGCCGGAAAGATGTTCGATCCAGCGCTCGGCCCCGCCCTGGATGGCGTAGGCCCCGGCCTTGTCCAACGGCTCGCCGGTGGCCACGTAGGCGGCGATGTCGGCAGCGTCGATCGGGGCGAAGGTCACTTCGGAAATGACCAGTTCGCTGTCCAGCCCGTCCGCGCCGACCACCACCACGGCGGTCATCACCTGATGGGTACGCCCGGCAAGGCGCGCCAGCATCGCCCGCGCATCGGCGGCGTCAGTGGGCTTTCCGAACACGTCGCCATCCAGTACCACCTCGGTGTCCGAGCCGAGCACGCGCGCCTGCGGGTCATCGGCCAGCACCCGGGCCAACCCGGCGCGCGCCTTGTCGGCGGCGACCCGGCAGACATACTGTTCGGCGCTTTCAGCGGGCGCGCGCTGCTCGACGACCTCCAGGTCCAGGGCCTGGAAGGGGCGTCCGAGTCGGGCCAGCAGCTGGTTGCGTCGGGGGGAGCGGGAAGCAAGATAGAGCATCGGCACAGCATAACCTGAGGCCGCCACCTGAATCGTCGGCAACCCGTCCCGGAACGTGCGCAACCCCGAACGGGCTCACAGCGCGTTCATCGCTACGACACCACCCTCAACGGCACAACAAGGAGTTCTCCATGCGCCTGACCGCCACCCCGCTGCTGCTCGCCCTGTCCCTCGCCCTTGGAACCTCGATGACCGCCCATGCTGCCCCGTCGTCGCCGTCGATCGCCGCCCCGGCCGAAGGCACCCTGCTGAACATCTCGGCCAATGCCGAGGCGACCCGCGTGCCGGACGTGGCCACCCTGTCGGCCGGCGTGGTCACCCAGGCTGCCGATGGCAACAGCGCCATGCGCCAGAACGCCCAGCAGATGGACAAGGTACTGGCCGCGATCAAGGCCGCCGGCATCGCCGAGCGCGACGTGCAGACCAGTGGCGTCAGCCTCAACCCGCAGTACCGCTATGCCGACAACGAAGCACCGAAGATCACCGGCTACCAGGCCAGCAACACGGTCAGCCTGAAGGTGCGCGACATCGCCAAGCTGGGCAAGGTGCTGGACGCACTGGCTGCGCAGGGCGCCAATCAGATCAACGGCCCCAGCTTCGAGATCGACCAGCCGGAACCGGTCTACGACGAAGCGCGCCTGGCTGCACTGAAGAAGGCCCAGGCCCGCGCCCAGACCTATGCGAAGTCGCTGGGCCTGCAGGTGCGCCGCATCGTCAGCATTTCCGAGAACGCTGGCGGCGGCTACCGCCCGATGCCGATGATGCGGGCCATGTCGGCCGGCGCGGCGATGGACAAGGCCACCCCGGTCGCACCGGGTGAATCGACCGTCTCGGTCAACCTGGACGTGGTGTTCGAACTGGGTCGCTGATCCCGTTCGCCATTGCCGACAAAGGCGGATCCCGCAGGGGATCCGCCTTTTTCATGCCCGTAGCCGGCGTTGGCTGAAGGCCAGCCCAACGATCGCCCCCCTGCCTCTAGGCAGTGGCTGCCCTGTCGCGCTACTGATGGACTGCCAGCCGCGTGCGGCAACCCCGCCACGGGCCCTGGTGCGTTGAGGACTTCGTCACTGGCATGGAGGTGGACCATGGTTCGTACGTATCCCGTTGCATCCCCGCACTTCGACCCCGCCCGCGTTGCCGCCTGGAGCGCGGCCATCGCCCTGCATCTGCTGGCCTTCCTGTTGCTGCTGATCCCGGCGACCTACCAGGCCGTGCAGGTTCCGCGTGACAAGACCACGGTACGGCTGATCGAGAAGATCCCCCCACCGCCGGCACCGCCGAAACTGGAGCCAAAGGAGATCGCTCGGGTCGTGCCGAAGCCGCATGCACAGCCGGCAACGCCGCCCCTGCCAGCTCCCACCGCGACCGTGGAGGACACCCAGGGCATCGCACTTCCAGCGGCCGAACCGGCCCCGCCACAGCTCGCGCCGAGCATCGACAGTGCTGCACCGCTGGCCGGAGCGCAGCTGCAATACCGCAGTGCACCGCCCCCCACCTATCCGGTGCCGGCCCTGCGCAATCATGAGCAAGGCACGGTGCTGCTGCGGGTGGAAGTCGACAGCAGCGGCCAGCCAGTCATGGTCAGCATCGAGCGCAGCAGTGGCTCGCGCAGCTTGGACCAGGCCGCGCGCCAGCAGGTGCTGAAGCGCTGGCGTTTCGAACCGGCCCAGCGTGATGGCGTAGCGGTCCCGGCCATCGGCCTGGTGCCAGTGCAGTTCTCGCTGCCGGAGTGATCGTTCCGGGCCGGCCCGGCGACCCGTCGGGCCGGCTTTCACACGCGAAAAGACAGAATCGGCAAAGCCAGCGGTCAGGCGTTACGAATTAAGCAAAATTTCACTGCTTCGTCACCCATCGGAAACCTAGATTGGCCCGTCCCGGAACCTTCCGGAGACAGCCCTCAACGCTATGGTTTTCCAGTTAGGAGAGAAGCTGTGAAACACCTGATCCAACGGCCCGCCAGCCGCCGCCGCTGCACCCTGGCATCATCCATCACCCATATCCTTGCCGGCAGCACGCTGCTGCTGGTTGGTGCGGTAGCTTCCAACTCCGCCTTCGCGCAGGAGCAGGAGAAGGCCACCAACCTCGACCGCATCACGGTCACGGGCTCAAACATTCCGCGCACCAACACCGAAACACCGTCGCCGGTGCAGGTGGTGACCCGCCAGGAAATCGACCGCACGGGCAAGACCACGTTGGCGGAGTATCTGCAGACCATCACCGCTGACGGTGCAGGCTCGATTCCCAAGACTTTCGGCAACGGCTTCGCAGGCGGTGGCGCCGGCATTTCGCTGCGCGGCCTCGGTGCGGGTTCCACGCTGGTGCTGTTGAACGGCCGCCGCATGGCGACCTACGGCCTGGCTGATGACGGCCAGAAGGTGTTCACCGACCTCAGCACCATTCCGCTTGATGCCGTCGAGCGTGTGGAAGTACTGAAAGACGGCGCCTCGGCGATCTATGGCTCCGACGCCATCGCAGGCGTAGTCAACATCATCCTGCGCAGTGACTTTCAGGGCGCCATCCTGCGTGCGTCGTATGGTCTGTCCGGCGACAGCGATGGAGATTCCAAGAAGGCAACCCTTACCGCTGGTACCGGCGACTTGGCCAGCGATGGTTGGAACGCATTCTTCAGCCTGGACGTCGGCAAGACCGATGCCATCAAGATCAGCGATCGCAAGAACCGCAAGTGGATCGGAACCGGCGATACTCGCCCGTGGGGCTACGATGCAGCCGATTCGCAGTTCCTAGGCGGCGCGTATCTGTCCAATGGCGCGGCAGGCGGCGTTGGCCCCAATGGTTCTGTGTTCGACGACCGCAATGCAACCGAGGAAAACCCTGCCTTCCTGGTTGCGCTGCCGGGCTGTGCGAACCTCACCACCATTCCTGGCCAGTCAGACGCCAGTGCACAGGCTCAAGGCTGCCTGTGGGATCCGGCACAGCAGTATCGCGACCTGACCCCGGAAGAGAAGTACATCAACGTGTTCGGTCGCGCCACTTTCGCGTTTGGTGAAGGCGGCGAGATCTACACCGAAATCGGCTACTCGAAGAAGGAAACGATTTTCAGCAACACGCCATCGGGCGCGGCCGGCACCTGGGGTTTCCCAGGTGGCGTAGTCACAGCGAACAGTGGGTCCAAAGCCACCGTGCTTGGCCCGGACCATCCTGACAATCCGATCCCCGGCCAAGCGTCCAGGCTGCGCTATGCAGCATGGGATGTCGGTCCGCGTGTAACCAACAACACCAACGAGTTCAACCGATTCCTGGTCGGTGTCAAGGGAAACTGGGGTGACTGGAGCTACGATACCGCCTATCTACATTCGGCAACCGACCTGGTCAACAAGCGCACCGGCTTCCTACGCTACAGCGCTGTGCAGTGCGCACTGGGCAACCCGAACTGCGCAGGCGGCGTGTGGCGCATCGGTGACAACGCCAATCTGAACTCGCAGGCGCTTTACGACTACATCTCACCGACCATCAGCGCCCGTGCAAAATCCGGTCTGGATATGTTCGATTTCACCGTGTCGCGCAGCCTGATGGATCTCAAGGGCGGCCCACTGGGCCTGGCGATCGGCACCGAATGGCGCAAGACCAGCAACAGCCTGACGCCGCAGACCTACACCGATACGGGTGACATCATCGGCTTGGGCTATTCTGCCTATGACGGCACGCAGAACGTTTACGCTGGCTACGTCGAACTGTCCGCACCGGTCCTGGAACAGCTGGAACTGTCAGGCGCGCTGCGTTACGACAAGTACGAAAGCGGAGAAGGCAAAGCCACACCGAAGCTCGGCGTTAAATGGACGCCGGCCGACTGGATCGCTCTGCGGGCCAGCTATGCCGAAGGTTTCCGCGCGCCGAACCCCGCCGAAAACGGTGACGGTGGTCTGGCTGCATTCTCGAACGCAACCGACCCGCTGCGCTGCGAAATTGACCCTACCGAATGCAATGTCCCTGCCCGCACGGTGGCGATCATCACCCGCCCGAACAAGGATCTGAAGCCGGAGGAATCCAAGAGTTACTCTGTGGGCATCGTGCTGCAACCAACGTCTTCGACTTCGATGACAGTCGATGCATGGCAGATCAAGCGCACCAATGAAATCGCCCAGGGCAGCACTACGGCAGCGATCAGGGCCGGCAACGTCGTACGTGACATCAACAACATCGGTGGCGTGCCCAACAGCGGCAACATCCTGGCGGTCAATACAGCGTATGTGAATGCCAATTCCTCGCGTGTTCGGGGCATCGATACCGATATCCGCCAAACGTTCGACATCGGCCCTGGCCAGCTGGAACTGGACCTGCAATGGAGCCATATCCTGAAGTTCGAGCGAACCGAGGGCACCGAGACCGTCGACTATGCCGGCACCCACGGCAACTGCGACGTCACCAACTGCATCGGCACGCCGAAGGACAAGATCAACTTCGGTACCACCTGGCGGCAGGGGCCGTGGAGCGTCAGCGGCGTTGCCAACTACATCGGCAAGATGGATAACACTGATAAGCGCGGCGGCACGTATCAGGCGTTCTATGCAGATGGCACGCCGGTGACGAAGATCTCCTCCTTCACCACGTTCGACCTGTCGGGGCGCTGGAACATTACAGACGCCTTCGAACTCAACGCCTCCGTGGCCAACGTATTCGACCGTATCGCTCCTCTCGATCCGACCACATATGGCGGCGTGAACTACAACCCGATGCACTTCTCTGGTGCGCTGGGCCGCTACTTCACCGTCGGTGCCAAGTACACCTTCAAGTAATACAGGCAACACCCTTCAACGCAGCAACTTCGAAGGCCCGGGCAGCTGCCCGGGCCTTCGTCGTTCCGCCCCTTGCAGGCATGTTCACGGGCACATGGCTACCGTGTGCACGCGGCATCACCGCCGCAGGGGATCTGCATGGCCGCAACTTCGCAACGCCTGGGCCTGCCCGCGTTGACTGCACTGGTGGTCGGCTCGATGGTCGGCGCCGGCATCTTTTCATTGCCGCAGAACGTGGCGCGCAGCGCCGGCCCGGCCGCGGCGCTGATCGGCTGGGCCCTGAGCGGCGCGGGCATGCTGATGCTGGCCTTCGTGTTCCAGGCCCTGGCCAACCGCCGGCCTGATCTCGATACCGGCATCTACGCATATGCGCGCGAAGGCTTCGGCAACTACATCGGCTTCTCCGCTGCGTGGGGCTACTGGGTCGCCTCGGTGCTCGGCAACGCCAGCTTCTTCGTGCTGATCTTCAGTGGCCTCGGCCACTTCATGCCCGTGTTCGGCGAAGGCAATACCCCGGCCGCCGTGGCCGCATCGTCATTGCTGTTGTGGACCGTGCACCTGCTGGTGCTGCGCGGCCTGCGCACGGCCGCCATCGTCAACGGCCTGGTGACCGTGGCCAAGCTGCTGCCGATCGCGCTGTTCCTGATCCTGGCGGCAGGCGCGTTCCGCATGGACGTGTTCCGTGCCGATTTCCTCGGCACGCCCGCGCTCGGTGACCTTGGCCAGCAGCTGCGCGGCATGATGCTGGTGACCGTGTGGGTGTTCATCGGCATCGAGGGCGCCAGCATCTACTCGCGGCGCGCCGCACGCCGTGCCGACGTGGGTCGCGCCACGGTGATCGGCTTCCTCGGCGTGTGGCTGCTGCTGGTGCTGGTCAGCCTGTTGTCGATGGGCGTGCTGTCGCAGGCGGAACTGGCCGGACTGCCTAATCCGTCGATGGCCTATGTGCTGCAAGCCATTGTCGGCGAATGGGGCGCGACGGTGATCATCATCGGTTCGATCATCTCCGTTCTCGGTGCATTGCTGGCCTGGGTGCTGCTGTGCGCCGAAGTGCTCTATGCCGCCGCAGGTGACGGCACCATGCCGGCCTTCCTGGGGCGTGAGAACGCGCGCGGCGTGCCGGCCAATGCACTGTGGTTGAGCAACGGGCTGATCCAGTTGTTCCTGCTGCTGGTGCTGGTCAATTCCGGCAGCTATACCGGGCTGGTGCTGCTGGCCGCGTCGATGAGCCTGGTGCCCTACTTCCTGTCCACGGCATTCGGCGTACAGCTGGCCTGGCGTGGGCAGGCCTATGCCGGTGAACCGGGCGTGCGCTGGCGCGATTTCGTGGTCGCACTGCTGGCCAGCGCCTATGCGCTGTGGCTGGTGTATGCAGGCGGGCTGGACAACCTGCTGCTGTCGGTACTGCTGTACGTGCCCGGCGTGGTGTTGTTCGCATTGACCCGGCACCAACGCGGCGAACAGGTATTTACGCGTTGGGAAGGGGTACTGTTCGCTGCGATCCTGGTTGTGGCGGTTGCTACGCTGGTGGCGTTCTGGCGAGGCAATCTCACGCTGTAGACCCGAGTCCAGGCTCGGCTGGTTCATCCGCAGCAGCCGAGCATGGCTCGGCTCCACAACAGCAGTCGCGCAACCTCGACGCTACAAAGACGCAAAAAAAAACCTGCATCTCGCGATGCAGGTTTTTCAAGGTGGCGCCCGAAGTTGGACTCGAACCAACGACCCCCTGATTAACAGTCAAGTGCTCTAACCGGCTGAGCTATTCGGGCAGACGACTAGTATAACCACTCTTCACGCGCGATGGTAGGGGTGATTGGCAATCATTGCGGCAGCCCGATAAAGCTGCTCGGCCACCACCAGGCGCACCAGCATATGCGGCAGCGTCAGCGGGCCGATCGACCACTTCTCATCGGCCAGCGCGGACACCTCCGGCGAATGCCCTTCCGGACCACCGATCAGGAACGCCAGGTCCCTTCCCTGCCCGCGCCAGTGTTCCAGGCGCTGCGCCAGCTGTTCGGAACTGAGCTGGCGGCCCGGCACGTCCAGCGCCACCACATAGGCATTCTTCGGCAGCGCAGCGATGACCCGCTTGCCTTCATCTTCGGTGGCGCGACGCGGATCGCGCCCCTTGCCACGCAGGCCGGGCTCGATTTCCACCAGCTCGAACGGCAGCCAGTGCGACAGCCGCTTCTGGTACTCGGCGAAGCCCTGCGCCACCCAGCTGGGGGCGCGTTCACCGGTGGCGATCAGGCGGGCTTTCATCAACGGTCCTCCAAAACGTCGACGGCGCCATCGGCGCCGTCGAAGGGATGCATCAACGTGTGGCTCAGGCCACTTCGTCGTCGCTGGACGGCGGCTGGTCGCCGACGGTCCACAGGCGCTCGAGGGCGTAGAACTCACGCACGCGCGGCAGCATCACATGGACGATCACGTCGCCCAGATCGACCAGCACCCACTCGGCTTCGCGCTCGCCTTCCACGCCCAGCGGCATCACGTCGATGTTCTTGGCGAAGCGCACGACTTCGTCGGCAATCGACTTGACGTGGCGGGTCGAGGTGCCCGAAACGACGATCATGTAGTCGGCAACGCTGGACCGGCCGCGCACGTCGATCTCGACCAGGTCCTTGGCCTTCAGGTCTTCGGTGGCTTGGCGGACGCTGGCCAGCAGTTCCGGCACGGACGGCGGCGGGCTGGGCAGATCGACCTTGATGGTCTGGGGCTGGGTCTGGTTGCTCAAAGTGGATCGACTCGATAAACGTGGGGGCGATTATACGGGGATGGCGCCGCTGCGCCATTCACGGCCTGGCCGGGCGGTACAGCCCGTGTGCAGCCACATAGTCCGCCACGCCGGGTGGCAGCAGGGCGCGCCAGGGGCCGCCGGCGGCGATCTGCGAGCGCACCGCGCTGGCCGATTCCTCGCGCAGCGGGTGGTGCAGGCGCAGGATGCGCCCGGCCGGGCTGGCGAACAGGGCCTGCTCGGTGTCGGCCCAACGCCCTTCCAGCGCCCGGCCCAGCTCGCCATCCACCGCGGCCTGCAACGGACTACCCGGGCGCTCCGCCACCACGAAATGAGCCAGCCCGAACAACGCCTCCCATTCGTGCCAGCGGGACAGGCCAAGCAGGCTGTCGGCGCCGACCAGCCAGGCCAGCGGCCGGCTCGGCCCCAGCTCGCCGCGCAGCTCGCGCAGGGTGTCCACGGTGTAGGACGGCCGACCGGGGAAACGCACCGCGCGATCCAGCTCGCGCCGGTCCAGCAGCAGGCCCGGTTCGTCGCCGATGGCCAGCGACAGCATGGTGCAGCGCTGCTCGGCCGTGGCGCCGGGCACGGCACGGTGCGGCGGATCGGCCGCCGGCAGCATGCGCACGGCAACCTGCAGTTCGTCACGGGCAGCCCGCGCGATCGCCAGGTGCCCGAGGTGCACCGGATCAAAGGTGCCCCCGTAGTAGATCCGCAGGCTCATTGCTCAGGCCCGTGCCAGCAGGCGCACGGCACGCGGTTCGGCCACAGCCACCAGCAGGCGCTCCAGCGCCAGCCAGGCATCACCGTCGGCGCGCCCCTTGGCGATACGGTCGACCAGTCCCGCTTCAGCCACGAAGCGCTCCCAGCGCTTGCTTTCCGGATGCCGCTGCAGCGCGCGCTTGTACGGCGCCTGCCGCGATTCCCAGATGCCGCGCGATTTCATTTCGGCGGCCAGGTTGCCACCACGGGCCTGCACCCGGGCCAGGCCAGCACCGGCCAGCAGCTCGCGGATCACCATCGGCATCAACGCAGCCACCGCCTCACCCTCGCCTCGCAGGCCGGCCAGCATGCGCAGCACCGCCGGCGGTTGCCCGGAGAATGTCGCCTCCACCAGCCGGAACACGTCATAGCGGGCGGCGTCGGCCACCAGCGACTCCATGCGCTCCACATCCAGCGGCTGGCCATCGGCCAACAGCGCCAGCTTGTCGATTTCCTGGGCGGCAGCCAGCAGGTTGCCTTCCACCCGCTCGGCCAGGCGCTGCACGGCGGCCGGGTCCGCGCGCAGGCCCTTGCCACGCAGGCGGCGCTCGATCCAGTCCGGCAGTTCGTGCGGCTTGATCGCCCACGCCACCGACAGCACGCCGATGCGGTTGACCGCTTCGGCCCACTTGCCCTGGTGCGCCTTGCTCCATTCGTTGGCGGTGATCATCAACACCACGTCCGGCGCCGGATTGGCGCAGAACTGGCTGATCACCTCGGCACCGTCCTTGCCCGGCTTGCCGCTGGGCAGGCGCACCTCGACCAGGCGACGGGCGCTGAACAGGCTGGGGGCATTGAAACTGGCGTCGAGCTGGTTCCAGTCGAAATCACGCCCATCGGCGTCGAACACTTCACGTTCGCCAATGCCCGAGGCGCGCGCACGTGCGCGGATGGCGTCGGCCGCCTCCAGCACGCGCAGGGTTTCCGGGCCGGCAATCAGGTAGACCGGCGCCAGCGCGGTATCAGCGCCCTGGCTGGCCAGCTGCTCCGGACGCAGTTCCATGCGCGCGGCTCAGTGCTTGGCTGCGGGGACCGGCTCGGCCGGTACCGCGCCTTCGATGGGCTTGTCCTTCGGCGCCGACAGGCTGCCGCCCTTCTCGATCTCGGCACGCACCACGCTGTCGATGCGGCGGATGATCGAGGCGGACATTTCCCGGCGCAGTTCATTGGCCAGGATTTCACGTTCGGTGGTGGTACCGGTGGCGTCGGTCGGCGGCGACACGTAGTCGCGCGACAGCTCGATCACCTGCTGCGGCACCAGCTCGCTGCCGTCTTCGCGACGGAAGATGAAGATCACCGCGTAGCGCAGGCTGTATTCCTGCGCACGGCCCTGCGAGTCGATGGCGATCGGCAGGTCGCCCCAGCGCTCGGACAGTACCTGCAGCTGGGCGCTGGGCTCCTTGCTGTCCTCATCGGCCAGCCTGGCGCCGGAGGCCAGCAGGCTGCGGTTGAGCAGCTTGACCAGTTCGCTGTACGGCGCAGTGGAAACCACCTTCACCGGTGCCGTGTCGGTCGGCAGCATCAGCTTGTTGCGCAGATGGAAACCGCAGCCGGCAAGGCCGAGGACAAGAACGAGGGCAAGCAGGATTCGGGTCATGGAGACAGTCTGGCGGAGCCGGGCGATCACGGCAACACACAGCGTGCCCGAAGCCGCGTGAATGCAGGGCCATCAAACGCCGGGCCCTGCACCGGAATGGTACCGGCCACCACGCGGGTGGCCGGTACGGGGTACATCAGGCGGCGACGATGTTCACGATCTTGCCCGGCACGATGATGATCTTGCGCACCGTCAGGCCTTCCATGAACTTGGCCGCGTTGGGCTCGGCCAGGGCCAGTGCCTCGACCTGCTCGCGCGCGGCGTCGGCCGCCACGTCGATGGTGCCACGCAGCTTGCCGTTGACCTGCACGGCCAGGGTCAGCGCGTCGCGCACCAGCGCACCGGCATCGGCCTGCGGGAACGGCTGGTCTTCCAGCAGGGTCTCGCCATGGCCCAGCACCTGCCACAGGGCATGGCTGGCGTGCGGGGTGATCGGGTTGAGCAGCAGCACGATGGCCTGCAGCGCTTCCTGGCGCACCGCGCGCCCCTGCGCACTGCCGTCCTCGAACTTGGCCAGCGCGTTCATCAGTTCCATCACCGCGGCAATGGCGGTGTTGAAGCTGTGGCGGCGGCCATAGTCGTCACCGACCTTGCCGATGGTCTCGTGGGTCTTGCGGCGCAGTGCCTTCTGGTTGGCATCCAGTGCTGCAACATCCAGCGCCGGAGCGGCGCCATCGGCAGCATGCTTCTGCACCTGGGCCCACAGGCGGCGCAGGAAGCGGGCCATGCCATCCACACCGGCTTCGTTCCACTCCAGCGACTGTTCCGGCGGCGCGGCGAACATCGAGAACAGGCGCACGGTGTCGGCGCCGTACTTGTCGACCATCGCCTGCGGGTCCACGCCGTTGTTCTTCGACTTGGACATCTTCTCGGTGCCACCGACCACCACCGGCTGGCCGTCGGCGATCAGGGTCGCGCCGGTGATGCGGCCGCGCTCGTCGCGCTGCACTTCCACATCGGCCGGGTTGATCCAGTCCTTCGAGCCATCCGGGTTCGGGCGGTAGTAGGTCTCGGCAATCACCATGCCCTGGCACAGCAGATTGCGCGCCGGTTCGTTGCTGTCCACCATCCGCGCGTCGCGCAGCAGCTTGTGGTAGAAGCGGAAATACATCAGGTGCAGGATCGCGTGCTCGATGCCACCGATGTACTGGTCCACCGGCAGCCAGTAGTTGCCGCGCTTGTCGACGGCATCACGGGCACCCGGCGAGGTGTAGCGGGCGTAGTACCAGCTCGACTCCATGAAGGTGTCGAAGGTGTCGGTCTCGCGCTCGGCCGCACCGCCACATTCCGGGCAGGTGGTCTTGCGCCATTCCGGATCGGTCTTGATCGGCGAACCGGTACCCGAGAATGCCACGTCCTCCGGCAGCACCACCGGCAGCTGTTCTTCCGGCACCGGCACCGCACCGCACTTGGCGCAGTAGATCACCGGAATCGGGCAGCCCCAGTAGCGCTGGCGGCTCACGCCCCAGTCGCGCAGGCGGTAGTTGACGCGGCGCTGGCCCTGGGCCTTGCGCTCGAATCGTTCGGCCAGGGCTTCGAAGGCACCCTGGAAATCCAGGCCATCGAACTCGGCCGAGTTGACCAGCTCGAAGGCACGGCTCTTGTCGCTGTACCAGTCCTGCCAGCGGCTGCCATCCCAGGTGCGCTCTTCTTCGGTGCGCGCATCCTTCAGCGCGATCACCTGCTTGATCGGCAGGCCGTACTTGTTGGCCACTTCGTTGTCGCGCTGGTCATGACCCGGCACGGCCATCACCGCGCCGGTGCCGTAGCCCATCAGCACGAAGTTGGCGACCCACACCGGCACCGGCTCGCCGGTGACCGGATGCAGCGCACGCAGGCCGGTGTCCATGCCGCGCTTTTCCTGGGTTTCCAGTTCCGCCTCGGACACGCCACCCTGCTTCAGGTCGGCCAGCATCGCGGCCAGTTCCGGGTTGTTCTTCGCCGCATGCAGCGCCAGCGGATGTTCGGCGGCGATCGACACGAAGGTCACGCCCATCACGGTATCCGGACGGGTGGTGAACACGCGCAGCGGATCCAGCACGCCGCCGTCAACGTCACGTACGTCGAACTGGATTTCCAGGCCCTCGGAGCGGCCGATCCAGTTGCGCTGCATGGTCTTGACCGAATCCGGCCAGCCGTCCAGCTCGTCCAGGCCGTCCAGCAGTTCCTGGGCGTAATCGGTAATGCGCAGGAACCACTGCGGAATCTCGCGCTTCTCGACCAGGGCGCCGGAGCGCCAGCCGCGGCCGTCAATCACCTGCTCGTTGGCCAGCACGGTCTGGTCGACCGGGTCCCAGTTCACCACCGCATTGCGGCGGTAGGCCAGGCCCTTGCGCATCAGGCGGGTGAACATGCGCTGCTCGTGGACGTAGTAGTCCGGGCGGCAGGTGGCGAACTCGCGCGACCAGTCAACGGCATAGCCCATGGCCTTGAACTGGCCACGCATGTGCTCGATGTTCTTGTAGGTCCAGGCCGCCGGTGCGGTCTTGTTCTTGATCGCAGCGTTTTCCGCCGGCAGGCCGAACGCGTCCCAGCCCATCGGCTGCAGCACGTTGTGGCCGGTCATGCGCTTGTAGCGGCTGATCACGTCGCCGATCGTGTAATTGCGCACGTGGCCCATGTGCAGCGCACCGGACGGGTACGGAAGCATCGACAGGCAGTAGTACTTCGGCTTGTCCGAAGTCTCGTCGACTTCGAAGGCACGGGTGGCGTCCCAGTACTGCTGGGCGGCGGATTCAACCTGCTGCGGGTCGTAGGCGTTGGTTTCAGCGCTGGTCATGGAACACGCGGATGCGGCGGCAAAGCGGTACAGCGTACCGCAGTGCGGCAAACGTCTCCAATCCCGCCCGCTGAAGGCCGGCTCCGCGAGCGCCCGAGGCCGGTCTCAGCGCGGCCGCGACAACGGCAGGGCCAGGGCCAGCCAGGCCGTCCAGCAGGCGAACGCAAGCCGTTGTGCCAGCGGCGCCGCCAACACGCCCTGCAGGGCAAACGCCGCCAGCGCGGCCAGTACGCCACAGGCGAGCGCCACTGCGCCCAGCGCGCGGCCATGCGCCTGGCGCAACTGCGACGTGCCCAGCAACAGGGTCCCGGCAACGAAACCCAGCACCCAGATCATCCAGGCGCTGGCATGCAGCTGGCTGGCCGGCCCGTGCAGGTCATCCACATCCAGCGGCAGCAGCCCCATCGCGGCGAACGCCAACCCGGCCAGCAGCAGCATCTGGCTGCCCACCCGCGGCGCCCAGCCGGCGGTTGCCGACAGCCCACGGCGCAGGCACTCGGCCACAACCACCGCCAGCAGGCCCGGCAGCACGAAACCCAGCAGATTGAAGGCCAGCGCATGCGGCACCCCCTGTGCTCCCAGCAGCGCCACCGGGTGGCGAGCCTGTGCGTAGCCTTCCAGGCCGGCGCCGAAACCGAGCACCGCCAGCACGAACAGCAGTGCGGCGACCAGACCGGACAGGCGCAGCAACGGGGACAGGGACGACATGCAGGCTCCGGAAAGGACGGCGACAGGAAGGCGGCATTGTCAGGCATTTACTACAACCCGGGTTGAGACCGGCATCGATCGTCACCATAGAATCAGTCTCCAGACGCCAAACGATGCTTTCCCCCATGACCGAGACGACCTACGTATTCGACGCCACCACTGCGACCTTCGAGGCCGAAGTCCTGCAGAAGTCGCTGCAGACGCCGGTGCTGGTCGACTTCTGGGCCACCTGGTGCGGGCCGTGCAAGACCCTCGGGCCGATGCTGGAAAAGCTGGCTGCCGAGTACAACGGCGCCTTCGAACTGGCCAAGGTCGACGTCGACAAGGAACAGCAGATCGCCGCCGCCTTCCAGATCCGCTCGGTGCCGACCGTGTTCCTGGTGAAGGGCGGCCAGCTGGTGGACGGCTTCCCGGGGGCCATCCCGGAAGGCCAGCTGCGTGAATTCCTGGCCCAGCACGGCATCGTGCCGGCCGACATCGGCGACGCCGTCGCCGAAGACGAAGCGCCGCTGGACCCGCAGGCGCAGGTGGACGTGCTGCGCGCGCAGATCGCCGCCGAGCCGGACAAGGACGAGCTGAAGCTCGACCTGGCGCTGGCCCTGCTGCAGATCGGTGGCGTGGATGAAGCCGGTCTGCTGATCGATGGCCTGCCCGCCAATCTGGCCACCGACGACCGTGCCGTGCGTGCACGCGCCCGGCTGGCCTTCGCCTCGGCCCTGAAGGACGCCCCGGCCGCCGAAGTGCTGGACGCGCGCATCGCCGCCGATGGCAAGGACCTCAAGGCACGCCACCTGCGTGGCGTACAGCTGCTGCTCGGTGGCCACGACGAAGCCGCGCTGGCCCAGTTCCTGGAAATGCTGCGGATCGACCGCACGTTCGAGGACGGACTGCCGCGCAAGGCCCTGATCGACGCCTTCAATGTGATCTCCGACGAGGACCTGGTCGGCCAGTACCGCCGCCGGATGGCCTCCCTGCTGTTCTGAACGGGAACCCACTTCGTTCAGAATCCCTGCACTGAACGCGGGCAATAATGCGCGGGATGGCGGCCGTACGGTCGCCACGATCCGTTCGGGGGGATGAGGTCGGGGCCATGGGGTCTTGCAGCTGCGCCCCCGCATTGCCGGGATTGCAAACTGTGACCTTCGTCCGCTCGCTGTCGTTCGCCATGCGCTTCCAGGGCGCGCTGCTCTGCGCTCTTCTCTTCCTGCCGGCCATGGCCGCCGCCCAGGACTGGAACTACCGGGTCCGTCCCGGCGATACCCTGTGGGATCTGGGAGGCCTGTACCTCAAGCCCTCGGTGCGCTGGCAGCAGCTGCAACAGCACAACCGCATCGACAACCCCTACCAGCTGCCGCCGGGGCAGCTGCTGCGCTTCCCGATCAGCTGGCTGCGCATCGAACCGGCACCTGCCCGCGTGCTGTCGGTGCGCGGCAAGGTCGAACTGTCAGGTGCCGATGGCAGCGCCTCGCGCGCGATACTCGCCGGGGAACAACTTCGCATCGGTGACACCGTGCAGACCGAAGGCGACTCCAGCGTCACGCTTGAATTCGCTGACGCCTCGCGCCTGCAGCTGCGCGAGTACTCCCGGCTGCGCCTGGACCAGCTCAGCCGCTACGGCCACACCGGCATGGTCGATACCCGCCTGCGCCTGCAGCAGGGCCGCGCCAGCAATCGGGTGACACCTGCCCGTGGCCCGGCCTCGCGCTACATCATCGATGCACCTACGGCGACCAGCAGCGTGCGCGGCACCGTCTTCCGGGTCAGCGCCGGTGACACCGGCCAGGTGGCTGCCACCGAAGTACTACAGGGCAAGGTGCAGGTCGGCAACACCCACGGCAAGCGCCTGGTCCAGCCTGGACAGGCCAGCCGCAGCAGCAGCGCCGATGCCGCACCGGACGCTGTCTCCGCCCTTCTTCCAGCGCCGCAGCTGCGTAGCGACGAGGTGCGCCTGGCGCCCCTGCCGACCCTGCTTGCCTGGGACCCCGTCGACGGCGCCGCGCGCTACCGCGTGGAAGTGGTACAGGCAGCGACGCCGGAAATCCTGCTGTTTGCCGCCACCACTGCCGACACCCGGCTGGCGATCGGTGACCTGCCCCCCGGCCAGTTGCGCATCCTGTTGCGCGCGGTGGATGCGCAGGGCGTGGAAGGCCTCGACGCCAGCGCCGATTTCGAACTCAGCGACCAGCCCCCGCCGCCGCTCACCGTGGCCCCCCTGCATGGGCAGACCGTCAACAGCGACCGCCCGCGCTTCCGTTGGAGCCAGGCGCCCGGCGCGCGCAGCAGCGTGCTGCAGATCGCCGCCGAGCCGAGCTTCGTGCAGCCACTGCAGGAACAGAGCACCCCAGGCACCGACCTGCGCCTGGCGCAGCCACTGCCGCCGGGCCAGTACTTCTGGCGCGTGGCCTCGCGCGATGGCAACGGCCACCAGGGCCGCTACGGCCAGGCGCTGCCGCTGCAGCTGAGCAATGAACCGGTTGATCCGGCGCTGCAGCCGCCGGAAGCCGCGCATGGCGAACTGACCCTGCGCTGGCAGGCCGGCAGCGAAGGTCAGCAGTACCGGGTGCAGGTGGACCGTCGTGGCGACTTCAGGGCGCCCCTGGTCGACCAGACCGTGAGCGAGCCGCAGGTCAGCTTCAAGCGGCCGTGGAGCGGCACCCTGCATGTGCGTGTGCAGTACATCGACGACGATGGTCATGCGGGTGAGTACTCACCGGCCCAGCAGATCAAGCTGCCCTGCCGCCTGTGCTACGGCGCCGGTGGTGGCGCCCTGCTGCTGTTGCTGTTGTTATGAGGCGCTCGCCGCTGCCGTGGCCGAAGCGGATCCTGCTGGCACTGCTGGCCGGGGTGCTGACGGTGATCGCCAGCCAGGGCCAGTGGCTGTGGCGACAGGACGAAGCGGCCTACGACGCCATGGTCGGCAACTGGGACTACCGCCCCGACCCCAGCGTGCTGATTGTGGCCATCGACGAGGGCAGCCTGCAGCGCATCGGCCAATGGCCCTGGCCTCGCTCGATCCATGCCCGCCTGCTCGACCGGCTGACCGATGCCGGTGCCGAGCGCGTCGCACTGGACCTGATGCTGTCCGAACCTGATCGTCGCGACAGCCACCAGGACGATGAACTGGCCGCCGCGATACGCCGGAACGGCCGGGTGGTGCTGCCGGTACTCGCGGCACCGGCCGCCGGCGACCGCATGGCCGAGGAAATGCTGCCGATTCCGCAGATCGCGGCCAGTGCCGCAGCGATCGGCCACACCGATGTGGAAGTGGATGGCGATGGTGTCGCGCGCGGCGTGTACCTGCGTGCCGGCATCGGCCAGGCCCACTGGCCAGCACTGGGCCTGGCGCTGGCCGACCTGCCCGCGGGCGCGGTGCACGGCCTGCCCGACCCCGACCCGGAGATCGGTTCGCCCTATCAATGGCGGCGCAACGACTACGTGCGGGTGCGTTATGCCGGACCGCCCGAACGCCTGCCGCAGGTGTCCTATGCCGATGTGCTGGATGGTCACGTGGACATGGCGATGCTGCACGGCCGCCGCATCGTGGTGGGCATGACCGCCAGCGGCATCGCACCGCGGCTGCTGACCCCGACCACCCGCGAGTTCTGGATGAGCGGCAGCGAGTACCAGGCCAACATCGCTTCGATGCTGCTGCAGCACAAGCAGATCGACCTGCTGCCCCGCCTATGGCAGCACGCCATCAGTGGCGTCCTGGTGGCACTGTGCGTGATCCTGCTCGGCCTGCGCCTGCCATGGCTCGCGGCGCTGTGCTCGCTGCCGCTTCCACCGCTGCTGAGCTGGTTGCTATTGCGCGCCGGTGACCTGTGGTGGGCACCGGCCAGCGCCATGCTGGGCATCCTGCTGGTGCTGCTGGCCTGGGCGACCTGGCGCGTCTCGGCCTGGCACCGCCTGGCCAACCGCGATGCGCTGACCGGTCTCGGCAATCGCCTGCGTTTCGAACAGTCGCTGCAACAGGAATGCGATGCCGCGCGACGCAGTGGCAAGTCCTTGAGCCTCGCACTGATCGACGTTGACCATTTCAAGCGCCACAACGACCGCCACGGCCATCAGGTCGGCGACCGCGTGCTGCGCGATGTTGCACGCCTGATCGGTGCGCATGCGCGACGCCCACGCGACATGGCCGCGCGCTACGGTGGCGACGAGTTCGCACTGGTGCTGCCCGATACCCCGGCCGAGGGCGCGCGCCAGGTCATCGAGGACCTGATCGCCTGCGTGCGTGCACTGCCGGCGCCCGGCGATGCCAGCGACGGTGCCGTCACCCTCACCATCGGCGTGTTCACCCGCGTGCCTGACGGCGATCTGCAACCACACCATTTCGTCGAAGGCGCCGACACCGCGTTGTACCAGGCCAAGGCCAATGGGCGCGACGGGTATGTCATCGACGGCGAGGCGTGACCCTCGCCGCCCGGGGTGCAACATACGCATGCGAATGGTTAGACTGGACACCTCGCCCTGCGCCCCGGACCCGCATGAACGCCCGCCTGTTCCGCTTCGGCATCAACCTCTGGCCGCCGTTCCTGTTCACCGGCATCCACGTCACCCGCATCACTCCCGACTACCGGCAGATCGATGTCGAACTGCGATTGCGGCCCTGGAACCGGAACTATGTCGGTACCCACTTCGGCGGCAGCCTGTTCGCGATGACCGATCCGTTCTGGATGCTCGGCCTGCTGCATATCCTTGGCCGTGACTACTACGTGTGGGACCGCGCCGGTGCCATCGATTTCCTCAAGCCCGGCCGCGGTACCGTGCGTACCTCGTTCCGCATCGACGACGCACTGCTGGACGAACTGCGCGCCGAAGCCGCCGCTGGTGACAAAGTGCTGCGATGGTTCAGCAATGATGTCGTCGATGAAAGCGGCGAGGTGGTCGCCCAGGTGCGCAAGCAGGTCTACCTGCGGTTGAAGCCACACGCACGCTGAGCGCGCTTCAGTCGCGTCCCGCAGCAGTCGAAGCCGATTCCTTCTGCAACGGCACTGACAGCCACGGGTTCTCTTCAGCGCTGCGCGCTGGAGAGCGACGCGGCACCTGCAGGTGGCGGCCGTCGGCCGACAGCTGCGGCGCCCGCACCGGCGAGCGGAACGCCACCGGCAGCCGCTGCAGTGCGTCCACCGGATCATCCGTCTGCTGCCGCAGCCAACGCTGCGCCCCCAGCAGCCGCACCATCGCCGCGGCATCCTGTGGCCGTGACGAATAGGCAGGATAGATCGGCGCGGCGATATCGGTCAGCACGCAGCCCATGACATTCGACAGGCAGCCGAAGTCATGCTGCGGTGGCGCCGGCACTGGCAACGGGCGATCCGCTTCCAGCGCCGATGTGGCTGCCGCGCCACAGGCCCAGCCAAGATTGCCGGCCACGCGGGCCAGGGTGCTGCTGCGATCCAGCACCAGGACGCCACCAAATTCCTGGGCCGAGGACTCGATCGCCGCCCGGCTCATCGCGTACTCACCCTGCATGGCACGGCACAGGCTCTGTTCCTCGGCCCGCAGCGGCTGCATGGCCTGTTCGCACTCCGCCGGCAAGGGGTGGTCGGCCGGCAGTTCGACCAGCATGTCGGCCAGCAGCTGGGCATTGGCCTGCACCAGGCTGGCACCGATGATGCTCTCGACCAGATAGCTGCTGCCGGGCAACAGCCGCCGGCCCAGTTGCAAGCCACGGCAGGCACCTCGCAGGGCACCGTCGATATCGCCCTGCACGTACGCCAGCGCGCGTGCACTGGTGGCGTCCATCACCACGCCATAGCCCGGCAACGGAACCAGAACGCCCTCGCCCTTCGGCGGGAACGGCGACATGAAGTAGTCCGCTTCGGCCAGCTGATCCAGCCGCGCATGCAACTGCTGGTGCCCAGCATGGGCCTCCACGAAGCGTTGCGGGTCCGCGCGGACCTGGGCGAGGCAGCCGCTGGCGGCCGGCCCGCAACTGGCACCGGGCCGCGAGCGCAGCTCGGCATGGTTGGCCACCAGGTGTGTCTGGCCGCCGCTGCTGCCCCGCAGGTCGGCCTCCCAACGGCGCACGTCCTCGGCCAACGCCTGCTCGCGCTGGCGGGCATCCAGATCGTCGAACGGCAGCGTCCACAACAGGGCATAACCGTTGTGGCCAGTCGCCGGCAGGCGTGCTTCCAGTCGCTGCTGCGCCTGCAGCCGCGATTCGGGCACCGGCCACATGCGCGAAGCGCACCACACCACGATGGCCAGCACCAGCAGGCCTGCCAGGGTCCAGCCCAGTCCGCGCAGAATCTTCAACACAGCTTCCCTTCCATGTGCCGTTGCCACAGTCGATTCCCCAGCGTAATCGACCGGCAGTGACCGCTACAATGCGCGCATGTCGCTCGAAGCCCCCGCCCTGGTCCCCCGCCCCTCCCTGCAGCGCCTGTTCCTGACCGGCCTGCTCACCCTGCTGCCGATCTGGCTGACCTGGGTCGTGGTCAAGTTCGTGTTCGTGCTGCTGTCGGGCATTTCCAGCCCCTTGGTGGTACCGCTGTCCGAGCAGATCGCGACAAGCTTCCCGCACTACCTCGGTTGGGTCCGCGCCGAATGGATCCAGGACACCATCGCCCTGCTGGCCACCCTGCTGGTGATCCTGGCGGTGGGCGTGGCCAGCCGCCGCGTGCTCGGCCAACGCCTGCTGCGCTGGGTGGGCGCGGTCATCAAGCGCATTCCGCTGGCCAGCATCATCTACGACAGCGCCAAGAAGCTGCTGGACATGCTGCAGACCGAGCCGGGCAGCACCCAGCGCGTGGTGCTGATCGACTTCCCGCACCGCGACATGAAATCGGTCGGCCTGGTCACCCGTGTGATCAAGGAACACGGCACCGACCGTGAGCTGGCCGCGGTGTATGTGCCAACCACGCCGAACCCGACCTCGGGCTACCTGGAAATCGTGCCGGTGGAACTGCTGACGCCGACCGACTGGACCGTCGACCAGGCCATGAGCTTCATCATTTCCGGCGGTGCCGTGGCGCCGTCCAGCGTGCCGTTCACCCGTGCCGGCGAACGCACCGGCGAACGCACCGAATGACCCCGGCGCCGATCGAGCGCCCGCTGCAGGACCGCGCGGTCCTGCTGTTCATCGTGCTGGCCGCGTTCTTCTGCGGCAATGCGGTGCTGGCCGAGCTGATCGGGGTGAAGATCTTCGCGCTGGAAGACACCCTGGGCATCGCTCCGCTGAACTGGAACCTGTTCGGCCAGACCGGCTCGCTCAGCTTCACCGCCGGCACCCTGTTGTGGCCGGTGGTGTTCATCATGACCGACACCATCAACGAGTTCTTCGGCAAGCGCGGCGTGCGCTTCATCTCGTGGCTGGCGGTGGTGCTGATCGGCTACGGCTTCCTGTTCGCCTTCGCGGCCATTTCGCTGGCGCCGGCCAGTTGGTGGGTCACGTCGATGGATGGCCACGGCGTGCCGGACTACCAGGCGGCATTCGCAGCGGTGTTCGGCCAGGGCATGTGGACCATCGCCGGTTCGCTGGTGGCCTTCCTGCTCGGCCAGCTGATCGACGTGGCGGTGTTCCATCGCATCCGCCAGGCCACCGGCGAGCGCCACGTGTGGCTGCGTGCGACCGGGTCCACCGCGATCTCGCAGGTGGTGGACAGCTTCGTGGTGATCTGGATCGCCTTCGTGCTGGGCCCGCAACACTGGCCGACCTCGCTGTTCCTGGCGGTCAGCAGCGTCAACTACATCTACAAGATGGGCTTTGCGATCGCCCTGATTCCGTTGCTGTACCTGATGCGGCGTGCCATCACCCGCTATCTGGGTGCCGAGCGAGCCGCATCGTTGCGCGCCGCCGCTGCGGCTGACTGAAGCCCCAGCAACAAAAAGCTGACTGCGCCTTCACGCTGGCCGTACGCGGCCGGATCGTGCAAGCTCCACGGTCTGTGTTCCACGGAAGCTCCTGATGCCGCATCCCACCCGCGCCCTGGCCGCCGCCATCGCCGCGTTGTTCCTGTTCAGCGCCGTGCCGTCGGCCGAAGCAGCGAAAAAGAAGGCCAGCCGCCCTGCCGCTGCGCAGACCCGCCAGGCCGCCAAGCCCAAGGCCCGGCCTGCCCGCGCTACCGCGCCGGCCCGTGGCAGTTCGGCGCGCCGCGCCACGCCGCGTCCGGTCGCACCGGCCCGCGCCGTACCCAAGCAGGTGCAGCTGGAGCGCCTGTATGACGAATACTGGGATGCCTCGATGCGGTTGAATCCGCTGCAGGCAACCTTCCAGGGCGAGGCCCGCTACAACGACCAGCTGCCCAACATCCTGTCCGCCGCGTGGCGCCAGCAATCGCACGACTTCACCACCGAGTGGCTGGGCAA
The DNA here is from genome assembly GCF_056486185.1 of Stenotrophomonas sp. 28608_Sma. Classification (NCBI taxonomy): domain Bacteria; kingdom Pseudomonadati; phylum Pseudomonadota; class Gammaproteobacteria; order Lysobacterales; family Lysobacteraceae; genus Stenotrophomonas; species Stenotrophomonas sp. 28608_Sma. Next base: position 3,591,090 of record NZ_CM151308.1, read on the forward strand.
GGTCGAGAAACTCGGCAGCGACGGCCTGCAGGGCCAGGACCTGCTCAGCTACGAGATCTTCGTGCGCGACGCGCGCGCTTCGCTGGCCGCCGAGCGCTACCCGAGCTGGATGATGCCGATCAGCCAGTACTACAACGTCGGCAGCATCATGGCGATCCTCGGTGCAGGTGCCGGCGCGCAGCCGTTCAACACCGTGCAGGACTACGACACCTGGTCGCGCCGTTCGCTCGGCATTCCCGAGCTGTTCGACCAGGCCATCGACAACATGCGCCAGGGCATGAAGGCCGGCGTGGTGCAGCCACGCGACCTGATGGAAAAAGTGCTGCCGCAGCTGGATGCAGTGATCAAGCCGACCGCCGAAGAGAGCATCTTCTGGTCGCCGATCCGCACCATGCCGAACACCATCGCGGCCGAGGACAAGGCCCGCATCAGCGCCGAATACAAGCGCATGATCGAACTGCGCATCATGCCGGCCTATCGTGCCCTGCGCGGTTTCATCGCCACCGAATACCTGCCCGCCTCGCGCACCAGCAGCGGCCTGGGCGCACTGCCCGATGGCCAGGCCTGGTACGCCAACCTGATCGTGCAGACCACGGCCAGCGACCAGACCGCCGCGCAGCTGCACGCGCTGGGCGAACAGCGCGTGCAGGAACTGCAGGCGCAGATCGCCACGGTGATGAAGGACGCCAAGCTGCGCGGCACGCCGGCCAAGCTGCTGCGCAGCATGCGTAACGACCGCCAGTTCCAGTACGGCGACGCCAATGCGTTGATCAACCGCTATCGCCAGGTGCAGCAGCAGGTCAACGCACGCCTGCCGCAGGTACTGGACACCCTGCCCAAGTCCACGCTGGACGTGCGCGCGGTGGAACCGGAGCGTGCACTGACCGCCGCAGCAGCGGCCTACCAGCCGTCTGCGGCCGGGCAACCGGGCGTGCTGTACGTGAACACCCGCGACCTGGCCAGCCGCAAGCGCTGGAACGTGCCGGTGCAGTACCTGCATGAAGCGATCCCCGGCCACCACGTGCAACTGGGCCTGCAGCAGGAGCTGGCCAAGCTGCCGCGCTTCCGCCGCCTGGGTGGCGATCTCGCCTTCGTCGAAGGCTGGGGCCTGTATGCCGAAACACTGGGTGAGAACCTGGGCATCTACACCGATCCCTACGATCGCATCGGCTACCTGTATTCGCGCCTGCTGCGCGCTGCCCGCGTGGTGGCCGACACCGGCGTGAACGCCCAGGGCTGGAGCAAGCAGCAGGCCGTGGCCTACCTGCAGAAGACCGTGGACATGAGCAGTGACGACGCCAACGCCGAAGTCGAGCGGATCATGGCCCAGCCCGGCCAGGCGCTGTCCAACGTGGCCGGCCTGACCACCATTGTCGCCCTGCGCGACAAGGCCAAGGCACGCCAGGGTGCCGCCTTCGACCTGCGCCGCTTCCACGCCGAACTGCTGAAGGATGGCTCGATGCCGCTGGACGTGCTGGACCGCAAGATGGAGCGCTGGATGGCCCAGCCGGCCAGCGCCACGCCCGCGCCTTCACCCTGACCCCTCCGGAGCCGCCATGCGCCCTGCCGTCGCCCTGTTCGCCGCCGTGCTGGGCCTGCTGCCGCTGGCCACCTCCGCCGCACCGGTGCTGACCCCACCGGATGCGGGCATCGACGGCCTGATGCAGGCCTACGACGGCGAGGTGCCCGGCGCCGCTGTGCTGGTGCTGCATGACGGGCAACCGGTGTTCCGCCGCGGCTACGGCCTGGCGGTGCTGGAGGACGGCACCACGATCACCGCAGCCAGCAACTTCCGGCTGGCCTCGGTCAGCAAGCAGTTCACCGCTGCGGCGGTACTGCTGCTGGTGGAGGATGGCCGGCTTGGGCTCGACCAGCCGGCCCGGCAGTGGCTGCCCGAGTTGCCGCCGGCTGCAGCGGCCATCACGATCCGCCAACTGCTCTCGCACACCGGTGGCCTGCTCGACTACGAAGACCTGATGGACCCGGCTGACCCTCGGCAGGTGCATGACGCCGACGTGCTGACCCTGCTGTCGCACGAGGACCGCCTGAATTTCGCACCCGGCACGCAGTACCGCTACAGCAACAGCGGCTATGCACTGCTGGCAATGATCGTCGGCCGCGCCTCCGGCCAGGATTTCGCGAGCTTTCTGCAGCAGCGCATCTTCCGCCCGCTGGGCATGGCGCATACCGTGGCCCACCAGGACGGCGAGGACACGGTCGCCGCACGCGCCTATGGCTACAGCCGGATCGATGGCCGCTGGCAGCGCACCGACCAGAGCACTACCAGCGCCGTACTGGGAGACGGCGGAATCTACTCCTCGCTGGACAATCTCGCCCGCTGGGATGCCGCGCTGTACGACGACCGCCTGCTGTCGAAGGCCTCGCGCCGGGCGATGTTCAGCCCCGCGACATCGACGCCCGAACCGGATGTGCCGCACTACGGCTTCGGCTGGCGGCTGAATGGTCCGGTGCAATGGCACAGCGGCGAGAGCATCGGCTTCCGCAACGTGATCGTGCGCCACCCGGAGAAGCACCTGACTGTGATCGTGCTGACCAACCGCAACGACCCCGAACCCTATCCGCTGGCGCTGAAGATCGCCCAGCGCTGGCTGGACACCCTGCAATGACCCCCGGTTCCGACGCCCTGCTGGGCATCCACCACGCCGCACTGATCTGCAGCGACTACGCACGCTCGAAGGACTTCTACGTGCGCATCCTCGGCCTGCGCGTGCTGGCCGAGAACCACCGCGCCGCACGCGATTCCTGGAAGCTCGATCTGGCCCTGCCCGACGGCGGCCAGCTGGAACTGTTCTCCTTCCCCTCGCCGCCGCCCCGTCCCAGCCGCCCGGAGGCCCAGGGTCTGCGCCACCTCGCGTTCCGGGTGGCTGCACTGGAACCCTTCATCCAGCGCCTGGCCGCGCATGGTGTCGCCTGCGAACCGATCCGCGTGGACGAATACACCGGCCGACGCTTCACCTTCTTCGCCGACCCCGACGACCTTCCACTGGAGTTGTACGAGATCGCGTGAGCGATTTTCAATCGCGGAGGCCCATCCACGCATGGCGTGGATCTACGTGTCGACCAAGGTCGACACCCACCAAGAGTAGGCCCTGGCATTCCAACAGATCGCGGAGACCTGTCGAAGGCGGGGTGGGTCCGGTTGCGGGGGCGTGAGCCGCATGGATGCGGCGACCGAGCTTACATGGGTGAGGGCGCTTTGCTTGCGAAGCATTGCTTCGCAAGCGCCCGAACGCACAGCCGCCAGCGGCTGGGCCGGGCCCCGGAGGGGGACTTGCAGCGCCCCCCGCAACCGGACCCACCCCGCCATCCCACGGATAGCCCGCTGTTGCTGTTGCAGTTGCTGTTGCCCCCGCAGGTGCAGGGCGCAGCCCTGCAAAGCCCCCCCTTCCCCATACCCCGCCGAATGGGTATACAGTCGACCCGTACCGGCATCGTGCCGGAATGAACCCTGGGAGGGGACCATGCGCAAGACCTTCAAGACCCTGCTGCTGGCACTGCCGCTGTGCCTGGCCGCCCTGTCGGCACAGGCCGCCGACGGCGCCGCCGGCCGCTGGAAGACCATCGACGACAAAACCGGCAAGGTGAAGTCGATCGTCGAGATCAGCCAGGCCGCCAACGGCACGCTGACCGGCAAGGTGGTCGACATCCTGCACTCGGACAAGGGCCCGAACCCGGTCTGCGACGGCTGTGAAGGCGCCAACAAGAACAAGCCGGTGAAGGGCATGACCATTCTCTGGAACCTGAAGGCCGACGGCGCCAACAAGTGGTCCGGCGGCACCATCCTCGACCCGGCCAACGGCAAGACCTACAAGTCGAAGATGGAACTGCAGCCCGGCGGCACCAAGCTGGACGTGTCCGGCTGCATTGCCTTCATCTGCCGCGCGCAGACCTGGCAGCGCGAATAAGCCCCCAGGCCCCGCTTCATCCCCGTGACCCGGCTTCGGCCGGGTCACGTCGTTGCGGGCATGCGATACTCTGCGGTTCCCCTCGGCTTCACCCCGCGACCATGACCCGTACCGCGCTCGTCACCACCGCCCTGCCCTACGCCAACGGCCCGCTGCATCTGGGCCACCTGGTCGGCTACATCCAGGCCGACATCTGGGTGCGTGCGCGGCGAATGAGTGGCGGCAAGGCCTGGTTCGTCTGCGCCGACGACACCCACGGCACGCCGATCATGCTGGCCGCAGAGAAGGCCGGGGTCACCCCGGAAACCTTCATCGCCAACATCCAGGCCAGTCACGAACGTGACTTCGCCGCCTTCGGCGTGGCCTTCGATCACTACGACTCGACCAATTCGGCGGCCAACAAGGCGCTGACCGAGCAGTTCTACCTGAAGCTGGAAGCGGCCGGCCACATCAGCCGCCGCTCGGTGGCGCAGTTCTACGACCCGGCCAAGGGCATGTTCCTGCCCGACCGCTACGTCAAGGGCATCTGCCCGAACTGCGGCAGCCCCGACCAGTACGGCGACAACTGCGAAGTCTGCGGCGCCACCTATGCGCCGACCGACCTGAAGGAGCCGCGTTCGGTCATCTCCGGTGCCACGCCGGAAATGCGCGATTCGGAGCACTTCTTCTTCGAGGTGGGCCACTTCGATGCATTCCTGCGCGAATGGCTGGCCGGCGATGTCGCCCTGCCGGGCGTGAAGGCCAAGCTGGGTGAGTGGCTCAATGCCGAAGGTGGCCTGCGCGCGTGGGACATCTCGCGCGACGCACCGTACTTCGGTTTCCAGATTCCGGGCCAGCCGGGCAAGTACTTCTACGTCTGGCTGGATGCGCCGATCGGCTACCTGTCCAGCTTCCAGACCCTGTGCGGCAAGCTCGGCGAAGACTTCGAAGCGCATCTGCGCGCCGGCACCGCCACCGAGCTGCACCACTTCATCGGCAAGGACATCGTCAACTTCCACGGCCTGTTCTGGCCGGCGGTGCTGCATGGCACCGGCCACCGCGCGCCAACCCGCCTGCACGTCAACGGCTACCTGACCGTAGACGGCGCCAAGATGAGCAAATCGCGCGGCACCTTCGTGATGGCGCGTACCTTCCTCGACGCCGGCCTGGAGCCGGAAGCGCTGCGCTACTACTACGCCGCCAAGTCCGGCGGTGGCGTCGACGATCTCGACCTGAACCTGGGTGACTTCATCGCCCGCGTCAACGCCGACCTGGTCGGCAAGTTCGTCAACCTGGCCAGCCGCTGCGCCGGCTTCATCAGCAAGCGTTTCGACGGCCAGTTGGCCGCACAGCTGCCCGATGCGGCGCAGTACCAGCGCTTCGTCGACGGCCTGGCGCCGATCCGTGAAGCCTACGAGCGCAACGATCCGGCCGCGGCGATCCGCCTGACCATGACCCTGGCCGACGAAGCCAACCGCTACATCGACGACGTCAAGCCGTGGGTGATCGCCAAGCAGGATGGCGCCGACGCGCAGCTGCAGGCCGTGTGCAGCCAGGGCCTGAACCTGTTCCGCGTGCTGGTCACCGCCTTGAAGCCGGTGCTGCCGGCCACCGCTGCGCAGGCCGAGGCCTTCCTGGCCGCGCCGGTGACCGACTGGACCGAACTGGCGCAGCCGCTGCTGGGCCATCGCATCACCGAGTACACCCCGCTGTTCACCCGTATCGACCCGAAGAAGATTGACGCCATGATCGACGCCTCCAAGGACACCCTGCAGCCAGCCGCCGCTGCCGCCCCCGCCGCCAAGACCGACGCCGCCAAGCCGGCCGCACCGGCACCGGCACCGGCCAAGGACGAAGCCAAGGGTACCGATGCTCCGGCCTACATCGGCATCGACGATTTCGCCAAGCTCGACCTGCGCATCGGCAAGGTGCTGGTCTGCGAGTTCGTGGAAGGTTCTGACAAGCTGCTGCGCTTCGAACTGGACGCCGGCGAGCTGGGCAAGCGCCAGATCTTCTCCGGCATCCGCGCCAGCTACGGCGAGCCGGAGAAGCTGGTCGGCCGCAGTGTGGTGTTCATCGCCAACCTGGCCCCGCGCAAGATGCGCTTCGGCCTGAGCGAAGGCATGATCCTGTCGGCCGGTTTCGACGGCGGCGCGCTGGCGCTGCTGGACGCCGACGGCGGCGCGCAGCCGGGCATGCCGGTCCGCTGATGCCCGCAGCGGGCGTGGTTGCGGCCACGCCCGCCGGCAGCACCGGCCTCGGGGCAACGCGATGGGAGGCAACGGAATGGAACTGGCGCTGTTCGACTTCGACCACACCGTGACCACCTGCGATACCTATGGCCGATTCCTGCGCCGCGTGGCCACGGCCGAACAGCTGGCGCAGGCGTGGTGGAAAGTCGGCCCGTGGCTGGCCGCATACAAGCTGAAACTGATCTCGGCCGAGCGCATCCGCGCGCACGTCACCCGTTTGACCTTCAGCGACCGCCACAGCGATGACATCGCCACGCTGGCCGCCGGCTTCTCGCGTGAGTTCCTGCCCGACGTGGTGCGCCCGGAAATGCTGGAGCAGATCCGCTGGCACAAGGAACAGCAGCACACCGTGGTGATCGTGTCCGGCTCGCTGGACCTGTACCTGCGGCCGTGGTGCGAACAGCTGGACCTGCAGTTGATCTGCAACCGGCTGGAGAGCCAGGACGGCCGTCTCACAGGTCGCTATGCCGGTGGCGACTGTGGCCCGCGCAAGGTCGAGCACATCCGCCGCCAGTTCGATCTGTCACGCTACGTGCGCATCCATGCCTACGGTGACAGTTCCGAGGACAAGCCGATGCTGGCGCTGGCCCACGAGCGCTGGTTCCGTGGCAAACCCTTGAAGTAACCCCAACGCGCAGCCTTCGCCACGCATGAGCCTGATTCCTCCCCTGACCGAACGCCTCGACCGCCTGCTGCCGCAGACCCAATGCGGGCAATGCGGCTACGACGGCTGCCGCCCGTACGCGCAGGCCATGGCGCGCGGCGAGGCAGGCGTGGACCGCTGCCCGCCGGGCGGCGACGCTGGCGCGCGCGCACTGGCGCAGGTACTGGACGTACCCGCCATTCCGTTTGATCGTTCGCGCGGCGAGCACAAGGCGCCGCAGGTGGCATTGATCGTGGAAGCCGACTGCATCGGCTGCACCAAGTGCATCCAGGCCTGCCCGGTGGATGCCATCGTCGGTGGCGCCAAGTACATGCACACGGTCATTGCCGATCTGTGCACCGGTTGCGAGCTGTGCATTCCACCGTGCCCGGTGGACTGCATCGAGCTGGTGCCAACGTAGCCACCAGACCAACCGGCAGTGGAGCGGCGGGGTAGAGTCGACTGTTGGTCGACTGCTCTTCGTTCCGGCGGCGCAAAACCCCGCGCTGCGCGCGATAGTCGACTAACCGTCGACTCTACCCTCCGCTGGTGGGACCTGACCTTGCCTGCCGCTACGGTACCGCCGCCGTCACTACGATCTCGACCTTCCAGTCAGCGTGGGCCAGCTTGGCCTCGACCGTGGCACGCGCCGGGGTCGCACCCTCGACCACCCACTCATCCCACGCCTTGTTCATGCCGTCGAAGTCGGCCATGTCGGCCAGGAACACCTCGGCGCGCAGCACGTGCTGGCGGTCACTGGCGACCAACGCCAGCAGCTTGTCGATTTCTGCCAGCACCTGCCGGGTCTGGCCGGTGATGTCCTGGCTGGTGTCTTCCGGAATCTGGCCGGAGAGATAGGCGACCTTGTTGTATACGGTCATTTCGGACATGCGCGGTCCGACGTCGTAACGCTCCATCATGGGCGTGGCTCCTGCGGTTGATCAGGCCTGCATTGTCCTCCAAACCGGTCGACGGTGGGTGCACGGGCATCCTCCGCGACACGTCACTACCGGACTCCGACGGTCCCACTGGTCAAATGACGATGACAGGCGCACGATGCGCCACGCCCGCGTTGACACCGCCCTCGCCCCTCCTGCCGCACCCTTGCGCCGATGACCGCCCCCGTCGATTCCACCACTGCCTCTTCCACGCCAACCTGGAAGCGGGTTGCCACCATCGTCATCCCCCTGCTGATCCTCGCCCTGGCCCTGCACGGCCTGGCCAACGAGTTCGACGAGCACGGCTATCGCGCCATCCGCCAGGCGTTCCGGCAGCTCAGCGGCACGCAGATCGCGCTCACCGTGGTACTCGGCCTGGCCAGTTACGCCTGCCTGATCAGTTTCGATGCCATCGGCCTGCGTCGCAGCGGCATCCGCGTGCACCCCGCGCGCGTCGGCATCACCGCCTTTCTTGCGCACACGCTGGGCCAGACCGTGGGTTTTGCCGCGTTGACCGGCGGCGCGGTGCGCCTGCGTGGCTACCGCAGCGCCGGCCTGGACCTGGCGCAGATCGGCCAGGTGGTGCTGATGAGCACGCTCGGCTTCGTGTTCGGTGCATGGCTGCTGATCAGTGTGGCGCTGTGCATGGAACCGGCTGCCGCAGCCTTGGCACTGCCGCTGGATCCCAATGCGGTACGTATCGTCGGCATCGTCGCGTTGCTCGCCTACCTCGCCACGGTGCTGCTGGTCGGCCGCGATGGACGGCAGTTCAGCGTATTCGGTCATGCGTTGTGGCTGCCCGACCGCCGCACCATGATCGGTGTCACCGTGCTCAGCGTGATCGAACTGGTGCTGGCCAGTGCCGCGTTCTACGTGCTGCTGCCGGACTCCACGCCCACCGGCCTGCCAGGCTTCGTCGGGCTCTACCTGGTGGCAGTGCTGGCCGGCCTGGTCTCCACCGTGCCCGCGGGCCTGGGTGTGTTCGAGTGGAGCCTGCTGAAGCTGTTGCCGCAGGTGGCACCGGCAGCGGTGCTGGCGGCGGCGCTGATCTATCGCGTCACCTACTACGTGCTGCCGCTGGTGCTGGCCACCCTGCTCGCCCTTGCGCCTGCCCTGCGGCAGCCGCTGCAGGCCAGCGCCGGCGCAACCCGCGCCGGCTGGAACGCGCTGCGCCCGTGGCTGCCGCAGATCATCGCGCTGGCGGTGTTCAGCATCGGCGCCGCGCTGGTCATCGACGGCACGCTGCCGACGCCTCGCCGTCACCTGGTCAATGCCTCGCTGCCGATCCTGGAGACATCCCATCTGATCGGCAGCCTCGGCGGCGTTGCACTGCTGCTGATCGGCCAGGGCCTGGCCCGGCGCAGCCATGCGGCGTGGATGCTGGCGATGGCAGTGTGCGTGATCACCCCGCTGCCGCTGTGGCTGCGTGGTGGCCAGCTGTTGATCGCGGTCTCGGCAGTGCTGGTGGCGATGGCACTGTGGGCCGCACGCCGCGAGTTCTACCGCCAGGGTGCCCTGCTGGACGAAGCCTGGTCGTGGCCGTGGCTGCGCAATCTCGGCCTGGTGCTGGTCGCGGTCACCTGGCTGCTGTTCTTCACTTACAGCCACGTCGAGTACCAGAACGAGCTGTGGTGGCAGTTCGCGGTGTCCGGCAACGCGCCGCGCGCGCTGCGTGCCTTGCTGGTGGTCGCCATCGCGCTGGTGATGTTCGGCCTGGCGCGGTTGCTGCACAGCACGCGCAGCCCGCTGCAACCCGCCGACGAAGCCACGCTGCAGTCCCTGGCGCCGGTACTGGCCGGTGCCACCGATACCCAGGCCTGCCTGGTACTGACCGCCGACAAGGCGGTGCTGCGCGATGACGCGAAACAGGGCTTCGTGATGATGCAACGCTACGGCGGTTCGCTGATCGCGATGGGCGATCCAGTCGGCCCGCCTGACGTGGCGCGCGCGTTGATCTGGCGCTTCCGCGAGGAAGCCGACCGGCTGGGCCTGCGCCCGGTGTTCTACCAGGTGGGCGAGACCTACTGGCAGACCTACCTCGACCTGGGCCTGGGCCTGGTCAAGCTGGGCGAGGAAGCGATGGTGCCGCTGCATGACTTCGGCCTGGAAGGCCGCGAACGCGCCGATCTGCGCCAAGCCTGGAACCGGGGCAAGCGCGGTGGCCTGACCTTCCGCGTGGCACCGGTGGAGGAAATTCCCAGCCTGCTGCCGCGCCTGCACGCAATTTCCAATGCATGGCTGGAAGACAAGGCCGGCGATGAGAAGGGCTTCTCGCTGGGCAGCTACGACCCGGATTACCTGGTGCGCTTCCCGGTGGCGCTGGTCGAGGCCGAGGGCCAGATCGTGGCGTTCGCCAACCTGTGGCAGGCACCGGCCGGCGCCGAGCTGTCGGTCGACCTGATGCGCCACGTCAACGAAGCACCGAAGGGCACGATGGACTTCCTCTTCATCGAACTGTTCCTGTGGGGCCGCGCGCAGGGCTATGCGCGTTTCTCGCTGGGCATGGCACCGTTGTCCGGGCTGGCACAGCATCGGCTGGCCGGTCGCTGGAACCGACTGGCCGGCCTGCTGGCGCGGCACGGCGAACGCTTCTACGGATTCAGTGGCCTGCGCCGCTTCAAATCGAAGTTCGATCCGCAGTGGCGGCCGCGCTATCTCGCCGCGCCCGGCGGCATGCATCTGCCGGCTGCGCTGCTGGATGCCACGCGCCTGATCTCGCTGGATCCGCGGCGGAATTGAAGCCGCGATCCGCCAGGCATGACCCGGCGCTACCTGCCACCCGGTAGGTGTCGACCTTGGTCGACACGCTCATCCCGCAGCGCCTTCAGCCCCGGCGCCGACCAAGGTCGGCGTCTACCAACAGCCGTCGGGCGTGGCTCGACGCTACATGCGCCTGGTAGGTGTCGACCTTGGTCGACACGCTCATCCCGCGGTGCCTTCAGCCCCGGCGCCGACCAAGGTCGGCGTCTACCAACAGCCGTCGAGCGTGGCTCGACGCTACATGCGCCGGGTAGGTGTCGACCTTGGTCGACACGCTCATTCCACGGCACCTTCAGCCCCGGCGCCGACCAAGGTCGGCGTCTACCAACAGCCGTCGAGCGTGGCTCGACGCTACATGCGCCTGGTAGGTGTCGACCTTGGTCGACACGCTCATCCCGCAGCGCCTTCAGCCCCAGCGCCGACCAAGGTCGGCGTCTACCAACAGCCGTCGGGCGTGGCTCGACGCTACATGCGCCAGGTAGGTGTCGACCTTGGTCGACACGCTCATTCCACGGCACCTTCAGCCCTGGCGCCGACCAAGGTCGGCGTCTACCAACAGCCGTCGAGCGTGGCTCGACGCTACATGCGCCTGGTAGGTGTCGACCTTGGTCGACACGCTCATCCCGCGGTGCCTTCAGCCCCGGCGCCGACCAAGGTCGGCGTCTACCAACAGCCGTCGAGCGTGGCTCGACGCTACATGCACCTGGTAGGTGTCGACCCTGGTCGACACGCTCATCCCGCGGCGCCTTCAGCCCCAGCGCCGACCAAGGTCGGCGTCTACCAAACGCTACACCCCGCCCTTCAGGATCACTTCGGCGAGGCGGTCGTAATCGCCACCGAAATGGTGATCGCCCGGCAGCTTCACCTTCCTCACGCCGTCATTGGCCGGCAGATCCGGGCACAGCGCGTCCTCATCCTTGTCGCCGTACACGCACAGCGTTTTTTCCGCCGGCAGCCTGGCCACTTCCGGTGCGATCGGCAGGCCGTCGCCGCCACCGCCCAGCCAGTTGCTGACATGGAATTCGAAGTCGGCCTTCCTGCCCACCGACAGCAGCACGATGCGCTCCAGCGCCTCACGGGTGCCAGCATCGAGCTGGTTGATGGTGGCCGGCAGCACGTCGGCGCCCTGCGAGAAACCGATCAACATCACCTTGTCGCGGTGCCATTGCTGGCGGTAGTGGTCGATGATCTTCTGCAGGTCGCCCGCAAAGCCCTTCGGTGTGCGCTCGCTCCAGAAGTAGCGCAGCGAATCGATGCCGACGACCGCCACGCCATGCTCGTTGAGTGACGACGCCACGTTCTTGTCCAGGCCAGCCCAGCCACCGTCACCGGAGACGAACACCGCCAGCGTATCGCCGCTGCCGGTCGCCGGCATTTCCACCACGGGCAGGCCCTTCAGTGCAGCAGGCGGCGGTGCCAGGCTGACGCCGGCCTGCGCACCGATCACCCGTGCCGCAGCCACCAGGCCCGGTGACGCATCACCGCGCGCGGTGCGCTTGAACTCGCGTGCCATCGCGACCTGCTGCACGAACGCGCTGGCCTGGCCGACCTTGCAGCCGCGGTCACCGGCCGCGCTCAACCACGGAAAATTCAGTTCGGCCGGCTGCAGCCTGTCGTGCTTCACACCATCGCCGCAGACCATGCGCTGGTGGTTGTGGTCCGGGCAGAAGCCGGTGGTCAGTACACCGGCGAACACCTGGGTATCGGCCTGCGCTGCCAGCGAATAGGCCATCTCGGCACCTTCGCCATCACCGCCGACCAGCGGCAGGTGGTAGCCGGGCAGATGCAGCGAGGCCTGCAGCCAACGTGAGAAATTCTCGACGTCACCGGAACCGAACGAACAGGTCGGGTCCCCCTCGCGCTTGAGCACACCGCGCAGGTGCGCAATGTCCACTGCCGCGACCAGCGCGCCATCGGCACGCAGGGCCTCGATCGGCAGGCGGCTGGTGTCACCACCAGCCGTGGGTTCGTGGAACCAGATCACCACCCGTTGCGGCGTGCCGGATGGCATGTGCACCGGAATCTGCTCGAACCGCCCATGGCTGAACTGCTGCGGGGTCACGGCCGCCGTTGCCGGCAGCGCGGCCAGCGCCAGTACCACACCCATTGCCCTGCCCAGCCCTGCACGCTTCATATCGCATCCCCGATGGAATGCGCACACGATACGCCGCCGCCGCGTGCACGGCACGTACCGGCGCAGTCCGTTGGGGATTCAGTGGGCTGCGGCCCGACGGCTGCGACGGTACAGCGCCATCGCCAGATACAGCAGCCAGCCAACGATCACCGCGATCACCACTTTCTGTCCCAGCCCACGCGGTGGTCCACCACGCCACAGCACATGCAGCCACAGCAGCACAAAGGCCAGCCATGCCCAGCCCCAGAGCAGGCCCGCAGCGGACTGCCAACCCGGTTCTCGGCGCAGATACCAGGCCTGCAGCAGCATGCCGACGCTGGCACACAGGAACGCCGTGTTGGCTGCCAGCCCATGGATGAACGGTGCCAGCAGCGGTGTTGCTTCAGGCAGCCAGCTGTCGCCGATGGCGACCGTCGCCAGGCCCAGCGCGGAAACCGTGAACAGCAATGGTGCGGCCGCACTGCGCCGCGGGCCGATGCTGCCGCGATACAGCGCAATGCCAAGCGCCGCAATGGCCAGCGCCAGCAGGCAGTAGGCAGCGCGCAATGCCAGCCCCCACGGCCCGTGCAGGTACAGGCTCAAGGTCGCCCGCACCCAGTCCAGATCACTGCGCGCAACCTGGGTCCACAGCGCGGTGGCCACGAACAGCACCAGTGCCACCAGCGCCAGCACCGCCGCCGGGCGTGCACGGCTCATGGTGCGGCCTCTGGATGTCGCGTCTTCCACTCGGCCAGCGCCTTGCGGTAGCGCTGCAGCTCATCGGAATACAGGTCCAGCACACACAGCGGGCAACCACTGCCGCAGCATTCGTTGGGGCCGGGTTCTTCCGGTGGCAGCGGGCGGGGATCGGGATCAGGGACGGACACGGTCGGAAACGGCAATCATTGGAAACAGGTCACCAGTGTACCGGGCCGGCTCAAACGCCCAGCTGACGTCGCAGGTTGTCACGGGCGGCCGCGTCCAGGCGCTGGTGGAAGAACCCGCTGAGGAAGATCCGCGGAGCGCGCAGCAGGCCCTGCAGGAAGCGGCGACGGCCGGCACGGTACAGGAAGCCCGGCACGACCCCTTTGTATTCTTCGGCCACGCCACGGTCATAGGCAGCGAACACCGGTTCCGGCGCGGCCAGGATCGCCATGTCGCAGTCCAGGAACAGCGCCGCCTCGGCATCCACATCCTCCGGACCAAGCGCGCCGTGGCGGGCGGTCAGCAGGATCAATTGCTCCACGCGAGCGGCGTCGACAGTGGCAAGCTCTGGCGCCTGTGTGATCGCCTGCAAAGCCAGCTGCGCCGAACGCGCCTCGTTGTCCTTGCGCCCCGCCTGGTAGATCGCATCGTGATAGAGCACGGCCAGATAGATCTCGGCCGGCTGCTTCCAGCCGGGGCCGTCGGCGACCTCCTGGCAGTGCTGCAGCACCGCGCGCACATGGCCGAAGTGGTGGTAGGCCCGTGGCGGCGTTGCATAGCTGTCCTGCAGCGCCTGCCACTGCGCCGGGGCAAGCGTCAGCGGTGAGAAGTCCATGACCGGATCATCCCGCCTGTGCCGGCGCCGGGCAAGCTGGCGGTTTTTTCACCACGCACTCACAACGCTTGCCGGGCGGGGCCCAGAGCCAGTTGTCCACAGCTTTGTCGAGCGCTGGTCCACACCGGTTGTGGATGAACGCGGCGCCGACCAACGGTCGCTGCAGCCGGACATCCATGGGCATACACTCGCCACAGGCGGGAGCGCCCGCCGCTGCCGGGAACCGTCATGTACCGTTCTGCCGCCCATTGCCTCACTCTTTCGCTGCTGGCCTTCTGTGCTCCTGCCTTCGGCGCAGGCCAGGCACCGCCCGCCGATGTGGTGACGACCCCGACCATCACCGTGTCGGCCGCACGTGTGCCGACCCCGGAAGAAGTGTTCGCCATTCCCGCGGACCTGCGTGCGATGCTCCAGAAGCAGGTGATCCAGCGCAGCTACTCCCGCGACCAGCGGCTGCAGGCGCTCGTGGAGATGATCTTCGACCAGCACGGGCTGGATCTGCAGTACGACGCCAATGCGACCTACACCGTCAGCGATATCTGGCAGCACCGCCGCGCCAACTGCCTGGCCTTCACCCTGCTGTTCGTGACGCTTGCGCGGGAGGCTGGCATCCAGGCCCGCGTGCAGGAAGTCGGGCAGGTGGTGTCCTGGTACCAGGACCAGGACGCGGGCGTGGTCTACAGCGTCGGCCACGTCAACGCCGGTGTCGACGTCGGTGGGCGTTTCGGTACCGTTGATCTGGACCGCAATGTGCTCTATGACCGCCGCGGCCCGGTTCCCGTCAGCCGTGCGCGGGCGTTGGCGCACTTCTACAACAACCGGGGTGCGGAGCGCCTCGCCGACGGTGATTTCGTCGGCGCGCGTGCATTCTTCGACGCGTCCCTGGCTCAGGACAGCGGGTTCGCTCCGGTGTGGAACAACCTCGGCGTGCTCGACCACCGCGAAGGCAACAACGAGGCGGCGCGGCAGGCGCTGGACCGATCGCTGCAGCTGGAAGGCCGCCAGGATGCCGCACTGACCAATGCCTCCGCGCTGTTCCGCAGCCTGGGCTTGACCGCGCAGGCACAGTCACTTGAGCGCCGGTTGAAGTCGGTGCAGCGCGAAGACCCGTTCGCGCAGTACATGTTCGGCGCCAAGGCCGAACGTGCCGGCCAGCTGGACCAGGCGATCCGCTATTACCGGCAGGCCGTGCGCCTGTATGACACCGCGCATCAGTTCCACTTCGGGCTGGCACGCGTCTATTTCCTGGCTGGCCAGCTCAAGCGCGCCGATCGCGAACTGCTGCGTGCGCAGGAACTGGGAGGCGCGCCGGAGCAGGCGCGCTACCAGGCCAAGCTGGACAGCCTGGCCCGCTGGCGCGCGCAGCAGCAGGCCAAGCGCTGAAGGCGATCAGGCCTTCTTGAGGAAGCAGGTCTTCAGGACCAGGCCCTTGATCTTGTCCGAGTTGCCTTCGATGTGCTCGGCGTCATCCTCGACCAGGCGGATGTTGCGGATCACGGTGCCCTGCTTGAGCGGGATCGAGGAGCCTTTGACCTTCAGGTCCTTGATCACGGTGACGGTGTCGCCGGCCTGCAGGGTGTTGCCGTTGCTGTCACGCACGACCAGGGCGGAACCGGCGCTTTCCTCGGCGGTCCATTCGAAACCGCAGTCGGCGCAGATCCACAGCGCACCATCGGCGTAGGTGTTTTCCAGGGTGCACTGCGGGCAGGCGGGGGCAGAAGACATCAGCAAGTACCTCAAAGTGAATCAACAGCCGCCATTGTAACCGCCTGGCTCCCTGCCCTTTTCCGGCCAGCGCCCGGCGGCTCGCATGACCCGATCCGGAACCCCCACCCAGAACAGAAGGCCGCAGGAACTTGCAGTCGGCGACGAACTGCAGCAGAGTGCGCGGCCCCTGATCGCCCCCCGGAACTCCCCATGCGCCTCGGCATCGACTTCGGTACCAGCAACTCCGCCGCCGCCATCGTGCATGAGGGGAAACTGCTGCCGATCCGCTTCGGCGACGCCGAGCAGTTCCGCACCAGCGTGTACTTCCCTGGCGTGGTGCCCGACCCGGACGACTTCCAGCTCGACGCCGGCCAGGAACACGAGCTGCAGCAGATGATCGACAGCGCCGCGCGCGCGGCCCGCGCCGCCGGCCAGGAACGCACGCCGCAGGCGCTGCGCCGCGAAGCCCTGCGCGCACTGCGCCGGGAATGGATGGAAGCCCGCGCCGGCAAGGAGCGCAGCGCCAGCGACCTGCTGCAGAACGCGGTCTACGGCGACGACGCGCTGGAAGCCTATTTCGAGGAACACGAAGGCAACCTGGTGCAGAGCCCGAAGTCGATGCTGGGCTACAACCTGCACCCGCGCGCGAAGCAGACCATCACCGGCATCGCCGCGCACATCCTCGAGCACATCCGCCTGACCGCCAGCGCCCAGCTTGGCCAGCCGCTGCGTGCCGCCCTGCTCGGCCGCCCGGTGCAGTTCCGCAGCTCGATCGGCGCGGCCGGCAACGATCAGGCACTGGACATCCTGCGCGAAGCCGCCACCCAGGCCGGTTTCGACCAGATCGATTTCCTCGAGGAACCGGCCGCGGCGGCCATGCATTACCACGCCGAAAGCCGCGAGCGGCACCAGGCGGTGATCGTCGACATCGGTGGCGGTACCACCGACATCGCGCATGCCGAAGTCGGCGGCGACGACGCCCCGCGCATCCACCGCGCCTGGGGTATCGCCCGCGGCGGTACCGATATCGACTTGGCGCTGAGCCTGTCCAGCTACATGCCGCTGTTCGGCCGCGGCATCACCCGCGTGCCCGCCCACCACTACGTGGAAGCGGCCACCGTGCAGGACATGACCCGCCAGCGCGACTTCCGCCAGCACAAATACGATCACGTCGACGACCCGTGGGGCGCGCGCCTGCAGGCCCTGCAGGACACCGGCAATACCGCCCGCCTGTACCGCGATGTCGAACGCGCCAAGATTGCCCTCAGCGCCGCCAGCGAACACCGCAGCACGCTGGACTACATCGCCCGCGACCTGCATGCCGACAGCAGCGCCGACGGCCTGGCCGCCGCCGCCCATGGCTACCTGGAGCAGATCCGCGAGCTGCTGGCCCAGGTCCGCAGCGACATCGGCGGCGACCCGGATGCGGTGTTCCTGACCGGCGGCATGTCCCGTGCCGGCTACCTGCGCCAGGCCGTGGCCGAGGCCTTCCCGGAGGCCCGCATGGTCCACGGCGAGCCCTCGCTGGGCGTGGTCCAGGGCCTTGCGCTGGCGGCAGCCAGCCAGGATTAACAAAACGTTACGCGGTCTAAGTTACTCTTGGTCGGCTAGAACCACGCTGCACCTTCCGCCGGCCACGCCGGTGTGTGTCCACAGTGCAGCCTGGCCCGCCCCGCGGGCCTAGCGGCCATGCCTTCCTGGCTCGTTCATGGTCCGCGCAGTACCTGAGCCGCCATCGAGACCCGCTTTGGGCACCCGCCAGGCCCCTGTGGCCTTACAACCTGACGCAGCACCTGCACCCATCGACTGCCGCCGTTGTGACGCGGTCTGTTGCCGGCTGCCCGTGCTGCTGCAGCCCGGCGACCACGTGCCCGGCCAGTTCCTGTCACGCGACACCCACGGCCGTGCCGTGATGGCGCGCAACGAGGAAGGCTGGTGCGCAGCGATCGATCCCTATCACCTGCGTTGCACGATCTATTCGCAGCGCCCGGCGATCTGCCGCCAGTTTTCGATGGGCGGCGATGACTGCCGCCGCGAGCGGCAGGACTACCTGCGCCAGGCCGATGCCTGGGCGCTTTCCTCCCCTTCCACCTGACAGGAGCAACCATGCCCCGCAAGGCAAAGACCCCCGCGAAGGCCAGCAACAGCATCCGCAGCGAACGCAAGGGCGCGGCCGCCAGCACTGTGGTCAGCAGCGATTCGATCGCTTCGGACCTGGCAGCGTTCCGCAAGGCCGGTGGCAAGATCGAAGTCCTCGGCACCACCTGGGCGCTGAAGAAAGCCAGCTGACCCAGTACCGACCGCGGCGGCGCTGCCGCCGCGGCCTGCCGGATCGCGTTCAGCGGTCCAGGCGTACCCGCACACTGCCCGAATGCGACTGGATGCGGATGTCACCATCACCGCCGCCCAGACGCGTATCGAGGTGGCTGCCCGGCCCATAGCGCGGCCGCTCCACCTGCCCGGCGTCACTGTTGATCGAACCACTGAAGCTGTTCACCGACAGCTGTGCCGACACCGTGCGCGGCAGGCTCAGCGTGACCGAGGCACTGACCGATTCGACGTTGATGCGGCCGCCGGGAGCCAACCCGGCCGCTGCCAGATCGATGCTGCCCGAGACGGTCTCCACCGCCAGCCGCTGCACGCGCCCGGCGTCCACCTCGACCCGGCCGGACACCGTCTGCGCACCGATATCACCGGACACGCCGCCGCCGGCCTCGATCCGGCCACTGACCGTGTTCACGTCCAGCTTCGGCGTCTGCAGGCGTGCGCTGACGCTGCCACTGACCGTGTTGAGCTTGCTGTCGCCACTGCGGCCAGCCGCGCTCAGGCTGCCGCTGACCGTGTCGGCCTGCAGCCGTCGCACATCGATGCCACTGATGTCCTGGCTGGCGCTGACCGTGCTCAGCAGCAGCTCCACCGAGCGCGGCACGTTCAGTACCAGCGTCGCGCCACCATTGCTGCTGCGGCGCGGGTATTCGATCTCCCAGCGCACACGGTTGGCACTTTTCTCCTGACGCAGCTGCAGGCCGTCGCTGAGCGTGCCGGTGAGCTGCACGTCATTGCGGTCCCAGCCACGCACGGTCACCTTGCCGGCCACATTGCTCAGCTCGATGCGACCGCCCGCGGCCAGGGTGTGGCGCTCGTCGATGCGGGTGTCGGCCAGCGCCACGGCAGGGGCCAGCAGCAGCGCGACACAGCAGGAAATCAGGGTTCGGGTCATGGGGGTCTCCTCAGGTCGTCAAGCCGGACTCGGCGGCATAGGCCGCCTGCCGGGTCAGTTCCAGCCGCAGCGCGTAGGTGCGCTTGAGCTGGCCAAGCAGGTGCGGCGCACGTGGGTCCTGCGCCAAGGCGGCACGGATCTGCGCTGCGCTTTCATCCAGTTCGTGCAGCGCCGGCTGCCATTCCGGCGCCCGTCCATCGGGCAGCGAAGCGACGGCCTGCTGGTACTGCTCGGTCATCGCCGCCGCCTGCAGCTGCAGCGCTGAAGGTACCGGCACCTCCGGCTGCGCATGCCGCCACGGTGCCACCGCGTAGAGCGCCAGGCTGGCCGCCAATGCCGCACCGACCGGCAGCCACCAGCGACGCCGCGAGCGCGCTGGCAGGGCCACCACGTTGTCGCCCGGCGCAGGTGCCGCCTGCGGTTCACGCGGCGGCAGCTGCGCCGACAGGCGTGCCCAGCCATCGGTGGGTACGCCGCGTTCGGTCGGCAGCGCGCGCAGCCGGGCCAGCAGATCGTGGTCGGAATCGTGGTCGTGTGTACTCATGTCATGTCTCCCAGCCGTGCGCGCAACAGGCCGCGCGCACGATGCAACTGTGCCTTGGAACTGCCGACGGCCATCTGCAGCTGTTCGGCGATTTCCTGGTGTTTCCAGCCTTCGATGTCGTGCAGTACCAGTACCGCACGTGCCCGTGGCGGCAGTGTCGACAGTGCCCGTTCGAGGTCGCGTTCGGTGCCGGCGCAACGATCGTGCACTGCCAGCTCCTGCAACCCTCCGTCCACTTCGTCGAGGCTGTCGTGATCCTGCCCGCCGGCACGTCCGCGCAGCTCCATCAGTGCCGCGTTGACGCCCAGCCGGTGCAGCCAGGTCGACAGGCTGCTCTCGAAACGGAAGCCCGGCAGCGCCTTCCACGCCTGCAGGAACGCTTCCTGCAGCGCGTCCTCGGCGCGTGCCTGCTGGCCGCCACACAACCGCCACAGCACAGCGAATACACGGGGCGCGTGGCGCCGGTACAGCAGTTCGTAGGCAGCGGTATCACCGGCGGCCGCCGCGCGCACCAGGGCGGGTTCATCGACGGCGTCGTTGGCGGCAGGCGGCGCGGGCATGGTGGTGTCGAGCATATCGCTTGGATGCGGCGACCCGGGAAAAGGTTTAGAGCCGATCGATGATCGATGGCATGCAACCTTTTGGGTGGCTGCTGCATCCATGAAAGGTCCTTCGCGAAATTGCCGTCCAGGAGTCCTGCCATGTCCAGCCCATCCTGCGCCGCCCTGCTGGTGATCACCGCCTGTGTCCTGCTGCAGGCGCTGGGCCTGTCACTGCAGCTGCGTCCCGACAATGGCCGCGCTTGCCTGCAGCAGCACCGCCAGGAACTGGTGTGCGTGGCCTGGAACCCGGCGGTCGAATCCCCCGCACGCGCCGGGTAACATCAGGGGCCGTTCCCGCCGCCTGTTTTCGCCCCATGATGTTGTCGCTGAAGGATCACCTGCCCGCCTGGACCCACCCGTGGTTGAACTACGCCGGCGTCGCGCTGCAGATCGTACTGGTGCTGCTGGTCGCATGGCTCCTGCGCGTGCTCGCCCGTCGCCTGATCCGCCGCTTCGCCGAGCACTACACGCTGCCGCCGGAGATGGTGATGGGTGCGCGCCGGATCACCAGTTTCGTGGTCTATTTCAGTGCCCTGCTGTACATCCTCAGCCTGCTCGGCGCGAAGCCGTCGGTGCTGTGGACCGCGTTCACCGGCTTCGCAGCCGTAGGCGCCGTGGCCTTCTTCGCGGCGTGGAGCGTGCTGTCCAACATCTTCTGCACGCTGCTGATCTTCACCACCCGCCCGTTCCGCCTGCACGACTACATCGAGGTGCTGGAAAACGGCGAGAAGCCGGGCCTGAAGGGCCGGGTGATCGACGTGAACCTGATCTACACCACGCTGCAGGAGACCGGCGACGGCCACGAGGGCACGGTGCTGCAGCTGCCGAACAACCTGTTCTTCCAGCGCACGGTGCGCCGCTGGCGCGACCCGGCGCAGGCCCCCGGCGGCATCCAGGGCGACGGCTGAGGGGGGCGGCAGGGCTGCGCCCTGCACCCGCTATGAGCTGGAGCAACAGCACCAGCAACAGCCGAAGCAACAACAAAAGCTGGCTTCCTGCGGGATGGCGGGGTGGGTCGACACGGTAGATCCACGCCATGCGTGGATGACTCATTCGATATCTGACAGATGTGTCGACCAAGGTCGACACCTACCGACAGCCGCGAAAATCTGTCAGAGGCGGGACGATGTGGGTAGGCAGGACCGTTGGCGCCATGGATGGCGCCATCGAGCCCCCATGGAAGGGTTTACGGCGTGTCCTGTCTACCCACACCGTCCCGCCTACCTGCGGAATGCCCGCTTTTGACGTTGAAGTTGCCTTGGCTTGAAGGCTTCGGCAGGTGCAGGGCTGCAAGCCCTGCCGAACAACCTTTACCTCAACTGGCTGTCCTTGCTGCCACGCCGGTTGTAGCCGGCATGCGCCTGCGCTTCGTCGTCATGCGCCTGCTGGCACGCCACGCACAGCCGTACCCCGGGCACGGCCTGGCGCCGCGCCAACGGGATCGGCGCGTCGCATTCCTCACAATGTTCCAGACCAGGACCCTCGCGCAGCTGGCGCCTCGCGCGGGCGATCGCATCGTCGACGGTGGCGTCGATCTGGTCCTGGACCGCGCCGTCTCCCGCCCAACCGGTGGCCATGGCCATCCTCCGCAGGTGTGTCGCCTGATATGGGGACGATACGCCGCGCAGTAAACGGTAGCGCCGAACCATGACCGGCGGGCCTTCAGCAAGCTGAGCAGAAGGCAGACGGGCCGGAGCAAGCCATTTGCGGCTTAATCCCCTCCGTCCCCTTTTTGGCTTACCAGACCAGGTCGTCCGGCACCTGGAACTGCGCGTAGTAGGCGTCGTCCTCGGCATTGCCGGTGGAGATCTCGGCGGTCGAGCCCGGCTGGCCGTGGTCGACGATGATCGCCTCCGGGGCGCGTTCACGCACTTTTTCGGCAGCGGCACGCGGCAGCAGGGCGTAACCGTCGCCGAGGGCAACGATGACCAGCACGCCCACCGACAGCGCCTTGCGCAGCTTGGGGTCGATCAGCAGGGTGCGGATCGCCACGCCATCGCTGAAGCGGTACTCGTCGTCGCCCTTGTGAGGCACGGCATGGGCCGTGATGATCTGCCGGGCCTGGGCCTTCTGTTCAGCCTGCCTGGCCTGGGCATTGCGCTCGGCGGCCAGTGCGCGGTCGCGCTCGACCTTCTCGGCGCGGGCCCGTTCAGCCTCGCGCTGGACATCGGCCGAGGTCGATTCGGCCTTGCCCTGCCGGGCCTTGGCCTGCGCGCTCGCGGCAGCGCTGGCCTGCGACTTCTTGGCCAGGCCGGCCTTGAGCAATTGTTCCTGCAGCGCGTTGGGCTTTGCCATGGTCGATGCGTACCGCGTGTAATCTTGGATGCCCCATTCTACCGACGCCCCGCCGCCCCTGCATGGCAGTCCTGAAGTACCTCACCGGCTATCCCGAACCCCTGGTCGCCCAGGTCAGTGAACTACTGGCGCAGGGCAAGCTCGGCCCCTGGCTGCAGCAGCGCTATCCCGATCCGCACGAGGTGCGCAGCGACCGCCAGCTGTACGACTACACCCAGGAGCTGAAGGACCGCTACCTGCGCAAGTCGGTGCCGCTCAACAAGGTCTGCTACGACAACACGCTGGAAGTGATCAAGCACGCGCTGGGCACCCATACCGCCATCTCCCGCGTGCACGGCGGCCGCCTCAAGGCCAGCCGCGAGATCCGCATCGCCACCGTGTTCCGCCAGGCACCAGCGGCGTTCCTGCGCATGATCGTGGTGCATGAACTGGCCCACCTGAAGGAAGCCGATCACAACAAGGCCTTCTACCAGCTGTGCCAGCACATGGAGCCGGAGTACCTGCAGCTGGAGTTCGATACCCGCCTGTACCTGACCGAGCTGGCCAACCGCGGCCAGCGCTGACCGGCCGCAGCGGCTACACTGCGCGCCCCCTGCCTGACCTTTCCGCCATGGAACCGATCCGCCTCGACAAACGCCTGTCCGCCCTGCTCGGCATCCCGCGCGGCGAAGCGCGGCGCTACATCGAAGGCGGCTGGGTCACGGTCAATGGCGACGTGGTGGAACAGCCGCAGCGCCCGGTCGATGACAGCGCGGTGATCGTCGTGGCCGAGCAGGCCAGCGATGAAAAGGCCGAGCGGGTCAGCATGCTGCTGCACAAGCCGGCAGGCGTTGCCGCTGAAACCCTGTGCGCGCTGGTCAGCAGTGACAGCCGCAGCGAACTTGATGCCAGCGACATCCGTCCGCTTCAGCGTCACTTCCACGGCCTGCAGCTGGCCGCCTCGCTTCCGGCCAGCGACAGCGGCCTGGTGGTGGTCAGCCAGGACCCGGCCACGCTGGCTCACCTGCAACGCAATCTGGGCCGCACCGAGCAGGAATACCTGATCGAAGTGGCCGAAGGCGGTCCCGAGCGCGGCCCGTGGCTGATGGCGCGGCTGCAGCAGGAATCGGGCGGCGCCAAGGTCAGCTGGCAGAGCGAGCAGCGCCTGCGCTTCGCCGGCAAGGGCCTGACAGCCAAGGGCCTGCGCGTGGCGGTCACCGCTGCCGGCCTGCAGGTCGCGGCCGTGCGTCGGCTGCGGATTGGCCGCGTGGCACTGGGACCGCTGCCTGCGGGGCAGTGGCGTTACCTGGGCAGCGACGAGCGCTTCTGACCGCGAAGTCCCTGCCATCCACGCATGGCGTGGATCTACGGCGATAGGTCTGTTGGCTTTCATCCACGCACGGCGTGGATCTACCATCGGGGCATGAGCCTGCCCAAGCCCCTGTGGCGACGCCTGCTGCGCGTCGCTGCGATCATCCTCGCCGCGCTGTTGCTGCTGGTCCTGTCCGGGCTGCTGCTGGCAGACCACCTCACCCCGCAGGCACAGGGCGCACCCTCGCATGTGCTGCCACTGCAGCCGGCGCAGACCCGCATCGACCAGCAGATCGTGCCGCTGCAGGACGCACACCCCGGGCAGTCCGGCGTGGCGTTCCTCAGTGATGGCATGGATGCCTTCGCCGCGCGCGCGATGATCACCGCGCACGCAGGCCGCAGCCTGGACCTGCAGTACTACATCTGGCACGACGACCTGATCGGCCATCTGATGGCCAAGGCGCTGTACGACGCCGCCGAGCGCGGCGTGCGCGTGCGCATCCTGCTTGACGACATGAACGCCAAGGACAAGGACGCGTTGATGATGGCACTCGATGCGCATCCGAACATCGAGATCCGCCTGTACAACCCGTTCCGCAACCGGACCGGCATCCTGCGCGTGGTGGAGATGGTGCAGCGCTTCTTCAGCGTGAACCACCGCATGCACAACAAGAGCTGGATCGCCGATGGCCGCGTCGCGATCGTCGGTGGCCGCAACATCGGCGAGGAGTATTTCAGCGCGCGCACCGATGTGAACTTCCAGGATCTGGACCTGCTGGTCGCCGGCCCCGCCGTGGAGCAGGCCAACCGCATCTTCGACGACTACTGGAACAGCGAAACCGCCATTCCGGTATCCGCGCTTGCCTTCCATACCGACGCACAACTGCGCCTGCTGGTGCGCGAATCGGACCATGAGGCGCAGCGGGACGTGGCCCTGCCGTACCTGGCGCGCGTGGCCGAATCGCGCAAGCGCCAGCGCCCGAGCCCCGAGCCGCTGCGCTGGAGCGGTGCAGTGCGCATCGTGTCCGACCCGCCGATGAAGCACCGCAAGGACGATCGCGCTGCCTGGCTGGTGTCGACCCTGATCAGCGAGCTGCAGGCCGCCAAGCACAAGGCCCTGTTGATCTCGCCCTACTTCGTTCCCGGCAACGAGGGCCTGGATGGCTTTTCGGCCATGTCCGGGCGGGGCGTGCAGGTCGGCGTGGTCACCAACTCACTGGCCGCCAATGACGTCGCCGCCGTACATGGTGGCTACATGGGCTACCGCGTGCCGTTGCTTGAAGCCGGCGTCCACCTTTACGAACTGAAGGCACAAGGGCAGTCCGGCGATGCCGGCGTGTTCGGCAGCAGCGGCGCCAGCCTGCATACCAAGGCGTTCCTAGTCGATGACCGCCGCGGTTTTGTCGGTTCGTTCAACCTCGACCCGCGCTCGGCCTATCTGAACACCGAGATGGGCGTGCTGTTCGACGATCCGGTGCTGGGCGCACAGCTGCGGGACGAGTACCTGCGCCTGGCTGATCCCAAGCACAGCTGGTGGCTGGCGCTGGATGACCGTCGCCGGTTGCGCTGGCTGGAGCGCGAACCGCCACCGCACTGGGTGGAGGCCGAGCCGGGGGCAACGGCGCGCAAACGCTGGTTGTCGCGGGTGATCAGCTGGCTGCCGGTGGAATCGCAGCTGTAGCGCTCAGGGCGCAGGACCTGCCTCTTCCTGTCCGGCGTCATCCCGTGTTTCCACGCTGCGCCCATGCAGGCGCCGCCAGATCCAGCGCAGCGCATGCGGCGGCGCCGAAGGCAACTGTTCAAGCAGGGCCAGCATGCGGCTCTGGCTGGCATGTCCGTGCCGGCACAGCAGGCTGGCCGCTGCGGCCGCGCTGGCCAGGCGCAGGCTGTCGGCCAGCGGGCCATCCGCCTCGGGCGCCAGCGCCTGGTGCACCGGCTCGGGCAGCTCCCAGGCCGCAGCCACGCGTTGCGCCAACGGCAGCGACCACTGTTGGAGCAGCTGCAGCGCCAGCGCCGGCTCCACCGTTTCATCGCGTGCCTGCGCTTCCTGCAGCAGCTGGCGCATCACCAGCGCGGCCCCCAGCCCCTGTACCAGGCCCAGCCACTGGGCGGCGAAGGCATCGCCGAAAGTGACCGTGCGCGCGTGGTCAGCGGCTGCGCGCGAGGCCAGCAGTGCGTGCTCCCAGATGATCGTGCTGAACTGCGGAAACACCTCGCACTGCACCTGCATCACCGGCTGCACCAGAACTGCGCTGATGATCTGTCGCACGCCTTCGGTACCGACCAGCGTCACCGCCCGCTGCAGGCTTTCCACCGGGCGCTCGTGCACCTTGTAGGCCGGGCTGTTGGCGATGCGCAGCAGGTTGCCGGTCAGCACCGGGTCCTGGCCGATGATCGCCGCCATCACCCGCGCCGACGCAGCATCGTCGTTGACCGTCTGGATCAGCTGCGGCAGCAGTTGCGGGCGGCGCGGCAGCTGACGGGCCGCCCAGTCCCGGTCCTGCAGCGCGCGCGCCACCGCCTCGCCCAACCCCGCGGCCTGCACCGCCGTGGATTCACCGGCCAGGCGCGGGTACAGGGCCAGTGCATGCAGGCCACGCTGCAGATGTGCAGCGATCTCGGCCGAGGGCAGAGCCTCGCCCTGCAGGCTGGCCGCCGCCGCCGCCACCGCCTGCCGCGACGCCGCCGCCAACCGGGACGGTGCCGTCCCGGTCGAGCGCGCCAGCCAGCCACGCAATGATCGCCACCAGGCCGGCGTCATCGCCGCCCGCCCTGTCGTTGTGGTGCCCTTGCCGTCACTGACCGCCCTGCCTCTTCACGCGAATCCGGCCACCCGCCGTCGTCGCAGCATCGGCCGAACTTTCATCTTCTTTAACCGGAAGGCCACCGATGTCGACGGCACCGGCCGGGGGAATGGACTAGAATGGCGCCGCGCGACCCGTCCCCCTGCACCGACGACGTCGCTTTTTTTGTTTTGGGACCCTACCGTTCACTGGCCGTTCGCTGCAGTTCGCCGCTGATCGCGCCATCGGAGACGCCATGCTATTCGAAACCCTCGCCACCACCGGCCACGAACAGGTGGTGTTCTGCCACAACCACGACGCCGGCCTGAAGGCGATCATCGCCATCCACAACACCACCCTCGGCCCGGCCCTGGGCGGCGTGCGCATGCGCCCCTACGCCAGCACCGACGAGGCGCTGGCCGATGCGCTGCGGCTGAGCCGGACGATGACCTACAAGAATGCGCTGGCCGGCCTCAACGTGGGTGGCGGCAAGGCGGTGATCATCGGCGACCCCAAAGTGGACAAGACCGAAGTGCTGTTCCGTGCCTTCGGCCGCTATGTCGATTCACTGGGCGGGCGCTACATCACCGCCGAGGACGTCGGAACCGACGTCAACGACATGGAGAACATCTACCTGGAAAGCCAGTTCGTGACCGGCGTGCACCAGGTCCATGGTGGCTCCGGCGATCCCGCCCCGTTCACCGCCTACGGTGCGCTGCAGGCACTGATGGCGTCGATGCGCTTCAAGTTCGGCCATGAGGAAGTGGGCAAGACCAGCATCGCCGTGCAGGGCCTGGGCCACATCGGCATGGAACTGGTGAAGCTGCTGCGCGACCGCGGTGCCAAGCTGTACGTCACCGACCTGGACAGCGCGCTGGTTGATCGCGCGGTCAGCGATTTCGGCGCCGAAGCGGTCAAACCGGATGAGATCCACGAGGTGAACGCCGACGTGTTCGCACCGTGCGCGCTGGAAGGTGCGATCAACGCCGACACGCTGCCGCGGATCAAGGCGAAGATCATCTGCGGCACCGCCAACAACCAGCTGTCGAGCCTGGAAATCGGCGACGAGCTGCATGCGCGCGGCATCCTGTATGCGCCGGACTATGCAGTCAACGCCGGTGGCGTGATGAACGTGTCGCTGGAGATCGATGGTTACAACCGCGAACGCGCAATGCGCCTGATCCGCAGCATCTACCACAACCTCACCCGCATCTTCGAACTGTCGCAGCGCGAGAACATCGCGCCGCAGCGTGCCGCCGACCGCATCGCCGAAAGCCGCATCCTGTCGATCGGCAAGCTGAAGATGCCGCTGGGCCGCAGCACCCCGCGCCTGGGCAACCTGCGCGGCGGTTGAACCTGCCGATGTCGCGCCGGGCATGACCCGGCGCGAGCCGTCCTTCAGAAGCCGGTGCTGTAGCGCAAGGCGGCCTGCCGCGCACCTTCGCCACCAACGCGCTGGTCGAAGCCCAGGCTCAGGCGCCCATTGCGGCCCCACCACGATTCCAGCGCCACGCCGATCAGCGCACTGCCGCGCGGCGCGTTCCAGCCCGCCAACGGCGCCCAGGCATCGACGCCGACGAAGCTGGCCTGCCAGTCCGCATCCGCACCATCAAGCCGTTGCTGCCATTCGGCATGCCCACGCAGCGTCCAACGCCCCCAACCGCGCTCGCCGCGGATACCGGCCAGCATCTGGCTGCGCTGCACGCGGTTGGCATCGCCCCGCAGGCCGAAACCAAAGCCGCCGAGTTCATTGAAGGCGTCGGTCTCCACACGCGTGGTGCTGGCACCGACGTAGGGCGTCATTGATGCGCCCGCACGCCCCAGCCGGTACCCGCCCTCCACGCTGGCACTGCTGAAACGGCCGCCGTACCGCGCGGAGACGCCATAGGCACCCGCACCGAGCAGCAGCTGACGATCCAGCGCGCGGGTGAACTGTCCGCTCCCCACCTGGGCCAGCGCGTAGCCACGTCCCAGATTCCAGCCGGCGTACAACTGTGCCTGCGCCTGGCGATCACGCCCACGATCACCGCCGAAACTGCTGCCACCAGTGCTGCGGGTCTCGCCAAACGCCACGCCCATCAGGCCGTTGCTGCCCAGTGGCAGATCCTGGCCGGCCATCCAGCCCCGGCTGTCGGCAGCGTTGCCGGCGAAGCTGCCCTGCCCCGCCTCACCCAGCGCGCTCTGCCAGCTCCCGCGCAGGCGCGGTGCGGCCTGTACACGATCAAAGCGCTCGGCGATCGCACGCCGCGACATGTCGATGCTGTCGAAGGTCGCTGCTTCGGCTCGCGCATGCGCTTGACCGGACAGGCTCTGCAGGCTGGCGGCCAGGCCCTGCGGGCCACCGCCGGTCCACTGCAGGGCACCGGCCGCTGCACCAAAGGCCGATCCCTGCAGGCCTGTGTTTTTGTCCAGCGCTGCGAATGCACCTTCCAGGCGCTGTGCTGCCACCTGGGCGGACGCCCCCAGCCCGCTGGCCGCTGCGGTGACGCTGACCTGGGTCAGGTTCAACCACGCGTTGTTGCTGTCATAGCCGTAGCTGCTCTGCAGCAGTGACAGGCCCTGCAGGCCACTGGAGGTAGCCGGCGTACTGAAGGTGCCGCTGAGTCCGCCTGCCGCATGGATCAGGTCCTGCCGGCTGCCGTTCTGTGGCACGTAGCCGGAAACGAAGCCATGCACGCGCACGCCACCGTCGATCGCGGCATTGCCGGTGACCTGCAGCGCATTGGCGCCCAGTGCGATCATCAACTGTGCGCCGGCCTGCTGGGTGTAGTTGCCCTCGATGGTGCCGGTGGTGTTGCCGGTGGTGAGGAATACGCTGCTGCCGTTGACCACATTGCCGATCACGCGGGGCGTGCCGCCATTGAACTGCAGGCCGGTCGAATCCGGATCGGACTGGCCGAGGATGGTCACGTTGGAACGGATCACGCCACCGTTCTGCAGCGACAGGATGCCGCGTTCGATGCGGGTGGCACCGGTGTAGCTGTTGTTGCCGGCCAGCACCAGGGTGCCCCCGCCCTGCTTGACCAGCCCGCCGCTGCCGACGATATCGTTGCGCCACGCCGAGCCGGTCGAGGCCAGATCCACGTTGGCGACCACATCACCCCAGTCGAAACGACCCGGACCGTTGATCGCACGACCGATGTCGAGCAGGCCGTAGCCGAACACCGGATCCACGCCCGGCGCGCCGATATCCTTGGCGGTGCCCAGCAGGGTCTGCCGCACCAGATCGTTGCTGAAGTACGGGAAGCGCTCCCAGACCAGCGCCGCCGCACCGGAAATCAAGGGCGCCGCGAATGACGTGCCGTAGTTCCAGTAGTAGCTGCCACCGTTGGCATCGGGGTAGACCGCGCTGCCGGGCGCCGCCAGGCAGTAGCGGGCCGCCTGGCCACAGGCATTGGCATAGCTGGCCAGCGTACCGGGCGCATACGGATCCACGGCGGTGGCCACCAGCCAGCCGCGCTCCAGGTCGGCAGCCGGCAGCGTGCCGGCCACGCCCTGCTGGCTGGGCAGTGCGGCCAGGCTGCTCGGCTCGCTGCGGCCGTCATTGCCCGCGGCGAACACCACCAGCCCGCCATGGTTGATCACGAAGGGGCGATATTCGGCGGCCACCTGCGCGGTGGTCGGTAGATCGGTCCAGTACAGGCCGCCCCACGAATTGTTCATCACCTTCACGTTGTAGCTGATCAGGTCCTGGTGGACCTGCGCCACGCCCAGCGGGCCGCTGAAGGAATTGCCCTTGCCGCTGCCGTCATCGACGGGCGGCTTGTCGGCAATGATCCGTGCCGACACGATCTGCGCCTTTGGCGCGATGCCACCCGGCCAGGAGCCCGTTGCCGCGCCGGCGGCGAGGCTGGCCACGGCGGTGCCGTGGCCGACCACATCATCGACACCCAGATTGTTCCTGGCCGGATCGATGTAGTTGAGGTTGGCCAGCACCCGGCCATTCAACGCCACCGCATTGCGCTGCACGCCGGAGTCGACGATGCCGATGCGCACGTTCTGGCCGGTCAGGCCGGCAGCCTGTGCGGCGCGCGCATTGGTGACTGACAGATGCGCGTCGAAGGCCGGCTCCTGCGGTTTGACCGGGGGCGGCGTCGTCGGTGGCGGGGTAGTCGGTGGCGGCGGTGGTGGCGGGGTATCGATGCGCACGTTGCCGCCCCCGCCACCTCCACCACAGGCCGTCAGCGCTACCACCAGCGCGGTTCCCAGGGCAGACCTCACCATCATCGTGCGTTCCATCGATTCCTTCCCATGAACGTTGTCCTGCCTTCATCCCGGCAGGCGTGCGGCCGCGCCCAGCGGCGGCCCTCCCCGACCCTCTATACTTGGGTCGACCCCCACGCAGTCTGCCGGGAAACCGGGGCACATCCAACGGCCCCCGGTCTCCTTTCCGAACATTGCTTACGCATCAACGAGATTGCCATGTCCAACATCGTCATCGCCGCCGCCAAGCGCACCGCCATCGGCTCCTTCCTCGGCCAGTTCAACGGCGTGCCGACCCCGACCCTCGGCGCGGCCGCCATCGCTGCCGCCCTGGAACAGTCGGGCATCCCGGCCAGCGACGTTTCCGAAGTCCTCATGGGCTGCGTGCTGCCGGCCAACCTCGGCCAGGCGCCCGCCCGCCAGGCGGCGATCGCTGCCGGCATCCCGCTGTCGACCGGTGCCACCACGCTGAACAAGGTGTGCGGCTCGGGCATGAAGACCATCATGCTCGGTCATGACCTGATCAAGGCCGGTTCGGCCAGCATCGTTGTCGCCGGCGGCATGGAATCGATGTCCAACGCGCCGCACATGCTGCCGAACTCGCGCACCGGCAACCGCTTCGGCAACTTCCAGGCGGTCGATCACATGGCCCACGATGGCCTGGTCAACGCTTATGACGGCAAGGCGATGGGTGAATTCGCCGAATGCGCCGTGGACAAATACCAGTTCAGCCGCGAAGAGCAGGACGCCTACGCCATCGAATCGGTCAAGCGCGCGCAGGCGGCGCAGGCCAACGGTGCGTTCGCCGATGAAATCGTCGCGGTGAAGGTCGCCACCCGCAAGGGCGAGGTCGAGGTCACCACCGACGAGCAGCCGGGCCGCTCGGACATCGCCAAGATCCCGACCCTGCGCCCGGCCTTCAAGAAGGACGGCAGCGTCACCGCCGCCAGTTCCTCCAGCATCTCCGACGGCGCTGCTGCAGTGGTCCTGCTGACCGAGGAAGATGCAGCCGCTCGCGGCATCACCCCGCTGGCCCGCATCGTCGGCCACGCGACCCATTCGCAGGAACCGGAGTGGTTCACCACCGCCCCGATCGGCGCGCTGCACAAACTGCTGGACAAGACCGGCTGGTCGCTGGACCAGGTCGATCTGTTCGAGATCAATGAAGCCTTCGCCGTGGTGGCGATGGCGCCGATGCGCGAACTGGGCATTCCGCACGACAAGCTCAACGTGAATGGCGGCGCCTGCGCGCTGGGCCATCCGATCGGTGCCTCCGGTGCACGCCTGGTGGTGACCTTGGTCAACGCCCTGCGCACGCGCGGTGGCAAGCGCGGCATTGCCACCCTGTGCATCGGCGGTGGCGAAGCAACGGCTATCGCCATCGAATTGATTTAAATGGGTTTAACGATGATTTCGCAAAAATGAATGCGGGATCGCTTGACACCCAATCTTGGCTTGTCATCATGTTGTCGGCGCGCAGCATGCGCGTTGCCTAATTCTAACGACGAGGATTCACACAATGAGCATCAACAAGCTGCTGGTCGCGATGTCCCTGGCTCTGGCCCTGGCCGCCTGCTCGAAGCAGGAAGCTGCCCAGGACGCCGCTGCTTCGGCCAACGAAGCCGCCACCGAAGCCCAGGCTGCTGCCGACCAGGCCGCCGCTGCTGGCGCCCAGACCGCCGACGCTGCCCAGCAGGCCGCTGACACCGCCGCCACCGCTGCTGACGCTTCGGTTGACGCTGCTGCCCAGGCTGGCGCTGCTGCCACCGACGCCGCTGCCGGCGCCGCTGCTGACGCTGCCAAGGCTGCTGAAGGCACCGCTGAGAAGGCCAAGGACGCTGCTGAAGAAGCCAAGAAGTAATAACTTCTTTCTTCACGCTGTTCTGGAAAAGCCGCTGGTTCGCCAGCGGCTTTTTCTTTTTTCGAATGCGCGCGACTGAGCCGCTGCATCGCGACCCCGTCTTCACAACGGCATGAATAGGCTGGCGTCCCCATCCATTGCAGTACCGGAGACCGCCATGAAGATTCGTCCGATCACCACCACCCTGCTGGCCGCCTCCCTGCTGCTGGCCCTGGCCGCCTGCAAGGGCCCGGAAGCCGAACAGGCCAAGCAGGACGCACAGCAGGCTGCCGACAGCGCAGGCGCTGCCGCCCGTGACGCCGTGGACAAGGCCGCCGAAGCCACCCGCGACGCCGCCGACAAGACCGCTGCCGCGTCCGAGCAGGCCGCCGCCGATACCCAGCAGGCGCTGGACAAGGCTGCAGACGCCACCGCCAACGCCGCCGACAAGGCCAAGGACGCCGCAACCGATGCCGCCGCACACGCCAGCGACGCCACTGCGAACGCCGCACAGAAGGTCGCCGACAAGGCCCGCGATGTCGCCAATGACGCCAAGGCCAACGCCGCCAAGGAAGAAGCCAAGCACTAACGGTTCGTTCGCCGGGCATGGCCCGGCGCTACCGACCAGCCGAGCATGGCCTCGGCGCTACAGGAAAAGCCGCGGCACTGCCGCGGCTTTTCTGCTTTTCGCTCTCTGCTCTTTCTGTTGATTCCGTGGTGGACGCGTACGGAAAGTGTCCACGGACGCGCGGGTAGGTTGCGCAGGGGCGTAAGCGCCATGGATGGCGCGCCCGAGCTTACATGGACGTACTTGCAGCGCCCCCTGCGCGACCTACCCGCGCGGCCCACCCATCAGTATCAGCGCCCACCACGAGGGGCTCCGCCGTTGGCCGCCTCCTACGGCAGCGCGCGCGCCAGCATCGCCGTCAGCTCCCCCCCCGCCGGCAGCGTCCCGAACGCCAGCCCGTGCTCCCCTTCCAGCCTGCTACGCACGAACGCCTCCGCCATCGGGCTGCGCGCACGCAGCAACAGCGCCGCCTGCAGCAGCAGCGCAGTGCGCTCGCAGAACAGCCGCGCCTGCGCTTCCTCCGGTGGCGGTGCCGCTGCCCAACGCTGCAATGCCGCTGCATAGCGCCCATCACGGTCAGCCACCGATGCCAGCTCACCGCGCAGCGCCGCCATCGCCTCCGGTTCACGCGCCAGCGCACGCAACACATCCAGGCACTGGATGTTGCCGCTGCCCTCCCAGATCGAATTCAACGGTGCCTGCCGGTACAGGCGCGGCAGCATCGACTCCTCCACGTAGCCCGCACCGCCCAGGCATTCCTGCGCTTCATTGACGAAGGCGGGCGCGCGCTTGCACAGCCAGTACTTGCCCAGTGCCGTCCCCAACCGCGCCATCGCGGCTTCATTGGCATCCACACCGGCGCGATCCACCGCGCGCGCGATCCGCATCGCCAACACCGTGGCCGCTTCCGACTCCAGCGCCAGATCAGCCAGCACGTTGGTCATCAGCGGGTGCTCGACCAGCAGCTTGCCGAAGGTACGTCGATGACGTGCGTGGTGCAGCGCCTGCGCCAGCGCCATGCGCATCTCCGCCGCTGCACCCAGCATGCAGTCCAGGCGGGTCATCATCACCATGCCGATGATGGTGGCTACGCCGCGCCCCTCTTCGCCCACGCGCCATGCCTGTGCGCCGCAGAACTCGACCTCACTGGAAGCGTTGGCCCAATCGCCGAGCTTGTCCTTCAGCCGCATCAACCGGAACGCATTGCGGTCACCATCGGCCAGCCGGCGCGGCATCAGCAGGCAGGTCAGGCCTCCCGGCGCCTGCGCCAGCACCAGGAAGCCATCGCACATCGGTGCGGAAAAGAACCACTTGTGGCCGACCAGACGGTAACGCTCGCCATCGATCGGTTCGGCGCGCGTACTGTTGGCACGGACATCCGAGCCGCCCTGCTTCTCGGTCATGCCCATGCCCAGGGTGATGCCGGCCTTGTCCGCCACCGGCACGTCGCGCGGATCATAGACCGGCGCAGCGGCCTTGCGCGCCCACTCGGCCAGATGCGGCTGCGAATGCAGTACCGCCACTGCCGCATGGGTCATGGTCAACGGGCAGCTGGTGCCCGCCTCGGCCTGGTGATGCAGGTAGCTCAACACCGCACGTGCCACGTGCGCGCCAGGCTGCGGCTCATGCCAGGACAATCCAGCGACACCGTGCGATTTTGCCGTGTCCATCAACTGGTGATAGGCCGGATGGAACTCCACGATGTCGATGCGATGGCCCTGTGCATCATGCGTGCGCAGCCGCGGACGATCACGGTTGGCATCGAAGCCGAGCCGGTACAGTTCATCACCGGCGAGTGCACCATAGACACCCAGTCGCGGCGCGAAGCTGGCGGCGCCTTCGCGCTGTACGGCCTCCATCAGCGCCACGTCGTCGGTCCACAACTGTCGCCCTGCGAACGGCGGCGGCTGGTTCAACACCACATGGGTTTCATACGGTGCGTTGCTGCTGAAGCTGGGTCCACTCATCCGGTCCATCCTGGCGGCAAGAGGTCTGCGGCCCGATTGTGCCGCATCGCCTGCCAAGCCCGTGTTCAGGCCGGTTCTCACCCTCTGCACGAGACGCAGGCCACAGTGACCGCATGGCAGGCAACGACGATCTGGTGGTGCTGCGCCCGGAGGGGCTGTACTGCGCCGCCGGCGATTTCCATATCGACCCGTGGCGACCGGTAGCGCGCGCGGTCATCACCCATGGCCACGGCGACCATGCCCGCCCGGGCATGGGGGAGTACCACTGCAGCGAAGGCAGCCTGCCGATCCTGCGCTGGCGTCTGGGTGACGTGCCGGTGCAGGGGCATGCCGAGGGTGTGCCGTTCCGCCTCGGGCAGGTGCAGGTATCGCTGCATCCGGCCGGCCACGTGCTCGGTTCGTCACAGGTACGCATCGACGACGGGCAGCAGGTATGGGTAGCCTCCGGCGACTACAAGCGACAGCCTGATCCGACCTGCACACCGTTCGAAGTGGTGCCCTGCGATACCTTCATCACTGAAGCTACGTTCGCGCTGCCGATCTACCGCTGGCCGGACACGCCGGCGGTGGCTGCAGAGATCGTGGCGTGGCGCCGCGAATGCGAACAACGTGGCGAAGCCGCGATCGTGCTGTGCTACGCATTGGGCAAGGCACAGCGGGTGCTGGCCGAGCTGCTGCCGCTAGACGATCGACCAGCCTGGCTGCACGGCGCCATCGCCAATGGCGTGGCGGTGTACCGGCAGGCCGGGGTGCCGATGCTGGAGACGCTCACCGTGGCCGAGCAGGGCCGCCAGCCTGATGCCGCCGGCCAGCTGATCCTCGCGCCGCCGTCGGCTGCGGGTACGCCCTGGATGCGCCGCTTCGGCCGCCACCAGCTGGGCTTCGCATCCGGCTGGATGCAGCTGCGCGGCAATCGGCGGCGCCGCAATGTCGATCGCGGTTTCGTCATTTCCGATCACGCCGATTGGCCAGCACTGCTGCAGACCATCGAACAGACGGGCGCGCAGCGGGTGATCGCTACCCATGGCAATACCGATGCGTTGATTCCGTTCCTGCGCGAGCGCGGCGTGGCTGCCGAAGCCTTCCGCACCGATTTCGGGAGCGAGGAATGAAGGCCTTCGCTGCGCTCTACCAGCGCCTGGACCGCAGCACGGCTACGCTGGACAAGCGTGCAGCCCTGGTCGACTACTTCCGCCAGGCGCGCGCGCACGATGCGGCATGGGCGATGTACCTGCTCAGCGGTGGCAAGGTGGGCGGCGCACGCCGGAAGATCGCCGCCAGCGGCGAACTGCGCGGCTGGATTGCCGAAGAATCCGGCTTGCCCCCCTGGTTGGTGGAAGACAGCTATGCGCAGGTGGGTGACCTGGCCGAAACGCTGACCCTGCTGCTGGATGATCCATCGCAGCCAGCCGCCGACCGCCCGTTGGCTGATTGGATCGAACAGCATCTGCTGGCCGTGGCCAACCAACCCGAGGCAGTACGCCGCGCTGCGGTCGTCGCCGGGTGGCGGCAGCTGTGCAGCAGCGAACGCCTGGTGTTCAACAAGCTGCTGACCGGCGCCCTGCGCGTTGGCGTTTCGCAGCGACTGGTACAGCAGGCACTGGCGGAATGGTCCGGCCTGGACATCGCACGCATCGCCCAGCGCATGCTCGGCGAGTGGGTCCCCTCGCCCGGGCTGCTGGCTCAACTGCTGTCACCGGACGAGCTGCCGTCCGACCGCCAGCAGCCCTACCCCTTCTTCCTCGCCTCCCCTCTGGAAGGCGATCCTGCCGAACGCCTCGGCGCGATCGACGACTGGCTGCTGGAATGGAAATGGGATGGCATACGCCTGCAGCTGCTGCGCCGGCGTGGCGAAGTCGCGCTGTGGTCCCGTGGCGAGGAACGACTGGATGGCCGCTTCCCCGAGATCGAGCACGCCGCGATGGCGTTGCCGGAGGGCTGCGTGCTGGACGGAGAGCTGCTGGCCTGGGACGAGACCGCCAACCTGCCGCGCGCATTCACCGCCCTGCAGACCCGCATCCAGCGCCGCAAGCCAGGAGCAGCGACTCTGCGCAACACGCCGGTACGCGTGCTCGCCTATGACCTGCTGGAGCACGATGGCGCGGATCTGCGTGAGCTGCCGTTGCAGGAACGGCGTACGCGGCTTGCCGCGGTCATCGGTGCACTGGACGATGTGCGGATCCAGCTGTCGCCCGACGTTGCCGCCGTCGACTGGGCGCAGGCGGCGGCGATGCGCGATGTGGCACGCGAACGTGGCGTGGAAGGGCTGATGCTGAAACGACGCGGCTCGCCCTACCTGGCTGGGCGACGCCGCGGTGACTGGTGGAAATGGAAGGTCGATCCGCTCACCATCGATGCGGTGCTCCTGTACGCACAGGCGGGCCATGGGCGGCGCAGCACGCTGTACACCGACTACACCTTCGGCGTCTGGGACGGCGACACGCTGGTGCCGGTGGCCAAGGCGTATTCGGGCTTGGACGACAAAGAGATCCTCGCGCTTGACCGCTGGATCCGCGCCAACACCCGCGAGCGTTTCGGGCCGGTGCGCAGCGTACGCGCCGAACAGGTGTTCGAGCTGGGTTTCGAAGCGGTCAACCGCAGCAGCCGGCACAAGTCGGGGATCGCCGTGCGCTTTCCGCGCATCCTGCGCTGGCGCCACGACAAGCCTGCCAGCGAGGCCGATCAGCTGGCCAGCCTGCAGGCGCTGGCGCGATGACCCGCAGCCAGGCACTGCGCCGGCTGGAAGACTGGTTCGCGGCACGCGGCTGGCGCTCACTGCCCTTCCAGCGCGCGATGTGGCGCCACTACCTGGCCGGCGAATCCGGGTTGCTGCATACGCCCACGGGCAGCGGCAAGACGCTGGCGATGTTCGGCGGGCCGTTGCTGCAGGCGCTGATCGATCCACCGCCCTCGCCCCGCCGCGCCAGTGCGGTGCGCCCATTGCAGGTGCTGTGGGTAACGCCCTTGCGCGCGTTGGCCAGTGATACCGCACGCGCGCTCCAGGCCGTCGTCGACGGCTTGGGACTGGGATGGCGTGTCGGCCTGCGCAGCGGTGACGCCAGCAACCGCGAGCGGCGCCAGGCCCGCGAAGGCCGCATCGACGTACTGGTCACCACGCCCGAATCACTGGCGCTGCTGCTGAGCTATCCGGATACGTTGCCGCGCATGCGCCAGCTGCGCTGCGTGGTGGTGGACGAATGGCATGAGCTGCTGGGCAACAAGCGCGGTGTGCTGCTGCAGTTGAACCTGGCGGTGTTGCGCGAAGCTGCGCCTGCAGTGCAGCTGTGGGGGCTTTCGGCCACGCTGGGCAACCTGGATGAGGCGCGCGACGTGCTGCTGCCCGGACAGCCCGACGCGCCGATCGTGCAGGGCGTGCGCCCGCGCGCGATCAGCGTGCGCAGCCTGCTGCCGGAACCCGGCGAACGTTTTCCGTGGGCCGGGCATCTGGGCCTGGCGCAGCTGCCGCGGGTGCTGGACGCGTTGATGCGGGCACGCAGTAGCCTGTTGTTCACCAACACCCGTGCGCAGGCAGAACTGTGGCATCAGGCGCTGGCCGCGGTCTGGCCGGAAGCCCCGGACACGCTTGCGCTGCACCACGGCTCGCTGGATCCAGCGCTGCGCCAGCAGGTCGAGGATGGCCTGCGCGCGGGCGCGCTGCGCTGCGTGGTTGCCACCTCCAGCCTCGACCTCGGCGTGGACTTCCCCGAGGTTGAGCAGGTACTGCAGCTGGGCAGCCCGAAGGGCGTGGCCCGCCTGCGCCAACGCGCGGGACGTGCGCGTCACCGCCCGGGCGCCAGCGGTTCCATCCTGTGCGTGCCCAGCCATGCACTGGAGCTGGCCGAATACGCCGCGGTGCGCCGTGCATTGGCCCAAGGCGTGGTCGAAGCGCGCAGGCCGCCGACGCTGTCGCTGGATGTGCTGGCCCAGCATGCGGTCAGCCGCGCCCTGGCCGGTGGCTTCGACAGCGATGCGCTGCTGGCGCAGGTACGGCGTACCCATGCCTTTGCGTCGCTCGGCGAAGACCAGTGGCAGGCCGTGCTGACGTTCATCGTGCAGGGTGGCCAGGCCCTGGCCCAGTACCCCGATTTCCACAAGGTCGTGCGTGATGCCGACGGCCACTACCGCATGCACGATCGCCGTCAGGTACTGCGCCATCGGCTGTCGATCGGCACCATCAGCAGCGATGGCAGCGTGCGCGTGCAGTTCCTGCGCGGTGGTGGCCTGGGTGCCGTGGAGGAACAGTTCGCCAGCCGCCTGCGTCGCGGCGACCGTTTCCAGTTCGCCGGGCGCCTGCTGGAACTGGTGCAGCTGCGCGACATGACCGCCTTCGTGCGGCTGGCACGAGGGCGCGGTGATGGTGTGGTGCCGCGCTGGCAGGGAGGCCAGTTGCCACTGTCGATGCCGCTCGGCCGCGAGCTGGAGTGGGTACTGTCCGGCGCCGACGACAGTGCCGAATCACGCTGGTTGTCCTCCTTGCTGGCACTGCAGCGGCAGTTGTCGGCGCTTCCCGGTCCAGAGCATCTGCTGGTGGAAGAGGTGCGGCGCCGCGACGGCCAGTTCCTGTTCGTCTACCCTTTTACCGGCCGTCACGTGCACGAGGCGCTGGCCGCCTTGCTGGCACTGCGCTGTACCCGCCGGCAGCGCAACAGCATCGGCTACGCGGTTAACGATCATGGCCTGGTTCTGGCACCGGCGCAGGCGATCGAACTGGATGCGGCGCAATGGCGAGCATTGTTCACCCCCGATCAGCTGCTGGACGATCTGCGTGCCGCGGTGAACCTGGGCGAGCTGGCGCGCCGCCAGTTCCGTGGCATCGCACGCGTAGCGGGCCTGCTGGTCCCCAGCCTGCCCGGCGGTATGCCGCGATCGCTGCGCCAGCTGCAGGCCTCGGCAGGCCTGCTCTACGACGTACTGCGCGAGCATGACCCCGGCCACCTGCTATTGGCATTGGCCGAACGCGAAGTGCTGCATGACAGCCTGGACCTGCCGGGACTACAGCAGGTCCTGGCAAGGATCGGCATGCAGGCCCTCTCCGTGCAGCACCCGACATCACTCACGCCACTGGGCTTCCCGTTATGGGCCGAACGCCTGCGCGGGCAGTTCAGCAACGAGGACTGGCGCACCCGCGTGCAACGCGCGGCCCAGCAGCTGGAGCGCCGCCATGGCCGATGAACTGCCGCTGCTGCGCGCCGGCGAATCGCTGATTCTGCTTGGCGCGCGTGCGCTGTACTGGCCCGCGCGGCAGGCGCTGTTGATCGCCGACCTGCACCTGGGCAAGGCCGATGTATTCCGCCGCGCCGGCATCGCATTGCCCAGCGGCGGCACCGGCGAAGACCTGCAACGCCTGCAGGGGCTGCTGGACAGGCATGCCTGTCGCGAGCTGTGGATCCTGGGTGACATCCTGCATGGACCGGCGCATCGCGCTGCGTGGTACCAGCAATGGCTGGCATGGCGCGAACGCAATGCTTCGCTGGACGTGCATGTCCTGCGTGGCAATCACGACCGCCAGCTGCCGCATGCTCAGTTGCAGGTACAGATCCACGATGAAGTACGGCTGCAGCCGTTCCTGCTTCGCCATGAGCCGATGCCCGATGCAGAGCTGCATGTGATCGCCGGGCATCTGCATCCGCAGGTCGCCTTGCCGCCATTGCGACGGCGCTTCCCCGCGTTCTGGCTGCGTGAGCGGATGACGGTGCTGCCGGCCTTCTCCGCGTTCACTGCCGGCATCGTGCCCGTGCCCGCCCGCGGCGAGCAAAGGGTCGCCTGCGTGGAAAACGGCCTGGTGCAACTGCCGGTGGCTTGAATCAGGCCGGACGAATGCCCAGCTGCGGCATCAACTGGAAATCAGGCGTGTCGCCCTCACGTCGTCGCGGCAACGCCTGGATCGCCGCCAGCATTTCCTGCGCGCAGGTGCGGATGCGCGCGTGATGCTCCGCTGATGCATGACTGATCAGGCTGCCGACATGGAACTCGAACACGTCCTCCAGTACGTCGGGCTGGTCCTCGTGCAGCATCTGCAGCAATCCGCGCAGCTTGCAGATTTCCGATTCCAGCTCCTCGACCGCGAACAACATGGCGTCCTCCTCTTCAACATCAGCGGCACATCCGGGCCGCAACAGGCCGCAACGGCAGCGCCGCCCGGGCCACGCGCGATGTTGATCACGGAAAGGAAAACGGGCGACGCGCATTCGCGTGCAACCTACTTCTCGCATATCGGCGGTGAGGCAACCGTTAATTCAGGTGACGACGCGCTTCACGCATTGGCCGAAATCGCGTTGATACGAGGCATTTCCGCTGCAGTGGCCAGTGCGTCGACGAACGCCGGATCCAGTGCAAGTGCACCGAACCAGCCGTGCTGGGTGCCACTGAGCACGCGCAGCATGTGGCCACGGCCACTGGGCAGGCGCCCCATCGGGCCCAGCAGCACGTCACGCGCCTTCGCCCAGGCGTCGCGGTCGGACTGGAACAGCGGCGTCAGCCAACGACTCCAGCGCTGGTACACCGCAACGTGTGCCCTGCGTTGCGCCTGGTAGGCCTGCAGCGCGACCGTGCTGCCGCCGTAGGTGCGCACCGCATCGCGCAGCGCCAGCGCATCGAGCAGCGCCATGTTCACGCCCTGCCCCAGCTGCGGGCTCATCGCATGCGCGGCATCACCGGCCAGCACCATGCGGCCGTGGTACCAGCGCGTCATCACCGCATCACGGTAGACCGCGCGCGCCAACTGGCCGGCATCACGCAGATGGGCGAAGCGCGCACTGGCCTGCGGCCACAGTGCATGCAGTTCATCCAGCCAGGGCGTCATGCCATCGGCCTGCCAGCGTTCGAAGTCGGCGCGTGGCAGGCTCCAGAAGAAACTCAGGCGCGGCGTGTCATCACCGGGGCGCGTGCCGACCGGCAGCAGTCCGATCATCTTGCGCGCGGCCACGTAACGCTGCCGCAACTCCTGCACGTGCGGCCAGTCCTCGGCCGGCAGCAGGCACCACAGCGCCCCCCACGGATACACGCGGTCCAGCCCGGCACCGCCGGCGATCGTGCCGCGCAGCGTCGACGCGGCGCCATCGGCGACCACTACCAGGTCGAACGGGCCATGCGTGCGCCCGTCGCTGTCGCGCAGACGGCCGTGTTCGGCATCCACCTCGGTAATGGTGGTACCGGCATGCAGCTGGCCCTCGCCTGCGCGCGCCTCGTCCAACAGCGAGAACAAGGCCCCGCGCTGCATGCCCAGGCCGTGCAGGCGCGCATCCAGTCCCTCGTAGCGCATGTCCATCACCGCGCGCTCGCACGGCGTGTCGCCATACAGGCGGTGCACCGGCGCGGCATGTGCGCGCACGGAATCAAGCAGGCCCATCTGCCACAGTACCTGCAGGCCGCTGGGCTGCAGCAGGAAACCGGCACCCACCGGCCCCGGCGTGGGCACGCGTTCGAAGATCTCCACCTCGTGGCCGTCACGGGTGAGCAGGATGGACACTGCCTGTCCAGCGGTGCCGTAGCCGATCACGGCGATGCGCAGTCGTTCCGTCATGGCCGCATTGTGCCCGAGGCGGGTGGATCGCGAGCGGGTCGCGGGCAATCCGCGCAAAAAAAACCCCGCCGAAGCGGGGTTTTCAACGCACTGTCGAGTGGATCACTCGGCCGGCGTGATGTTCGAAGCCTGGGCACCCTTCGGGCCCTGGGTCACGTCATAGGTGACACGCTGGCCTTCCTGCAGGCTGCGGAAGCCCTTGGAGTTGATGGCGGAGAAGTGCGCGAACACGTCGGCGCTGCCATCCTCCGGCGAGATGAAGCCAAATCCCTTGGCGTCGTTGAACCACTTGACGGTACCGTTCGGCATGGTGATGCGAGACCTTATGCAATGAATGGGTGGTGTACGCTGAACCCGCGCACAAGCTGAGTATGCAAAGCTTGCTCGGGGAAGACAATCACCCCCGTGCCAATTCGCCCACCAGTTCCGGAAGTCCGTTGCCGGCCGCCTGCACGTTGGCCAGCACTTCGGCCATCGTGATCTCCTCGCCATCACCACAGCCGGCGGCCCAGTTGGCGATGATCGCCAGGCAGGCGTAATCCAGCCCCAGCTCCCGCGCCAGCGCGGCTTCCGGCATGCCGGTCATGCCCACCAGATCGCAACCGTCGCGGCGCATGCGGGCGATTTCGGCGATGGTTTCCAGGCGCGGCCCCTGCGTTGCGCCATAGCAGCCACCGTCATGGACCGTGACACCGGTCACTTTGGCCGCAGCCAGGATCTTGCTGCGCAGCATTGGTGTGTACGGGTGGCCGAAATCAACGTGGACCACGTCGGTGCCTTCTTCCTCACAGATCGTGCTGATGCGGCCCCAGGTGTAGTCGATGATCTGGTCCGGGCAGGCCAGCACGCGCGGACCAAAGTGTTCGGTGATGCCCCCCACCGTGTTCAACGCCAGCACGCGCTGCGCGCCCAGCTGCTGCAGCGCGGCCAGGTTGGCGCGGTAGTTGATCTTGTGCGGCGGCAGCGAATGGCCTTCGCCATGCCGCGCCAGGAACGCCACGCGATGGCCGAGCAGCGTACCAACGCGCACCGGGCCCGACGGACGGCCGAAGCGGGTGTCGACCTCGTGGGTCTGCACGTCGTCAAGCTTGGCCAGGTTATAGACACCGGTACCGCCGATCACGGCCAGGGCGATCTGTTGCATTCGAAGCACTCCATGAAAAGACGAACGCCGGCACCCGAGGATGCCGGCGGCAGAAGAAGACGCGCCGCGGGCGGCTGCGCCGTTATTCCTTCATCGCGT
The DNA here is from genome assembly GCF_056486185.1 of Stenotrophomonas sp. 28608_Sma. Taxonomy (NCBI): domain Bacteria; kingdom Pseudomonadati; phylum Pseudomonadota; class Gammaproteobacteria; order Lysobacterales; family Lysobacteraceae; genus Stenotrophomonas; species Stenotrophomonas sp. 28608_Sma. Next base: position 3,635,025 of record NZ_CM151308.1, read on the forward strand.
AGATGGCCGGCACGCAGCGCAGGGTTTCGTTGACGTCCATGCCGAAGCCGAACACGTAACGGTCCGGCAGTTCGATGCCGGCGTAGTCGGCAGTCACGTCCGGCAGCGCGCGGTCGTGCTTCTTCACCGTCATCGCGGCGATGCGCACGTCGGTCGCGCCTTGTTCCAGGCACCAGGTGCGCACGCCCTGCAGGGTGTAGCCCTCGTCGAGGATATCGTCGACCAGCAGCACGCGGCGGCCGAACAGCGAGGTGGCCGGCTTGTGCTTCCAGACCAGGTCGCCGCCGGTGGTTTCACCGCGGTAACGGGTGGCGTGCAGGTAATCGAACTGCACGTCCTGGCCGCGCGCGCCCAGTTCCAGCGCCAGCTGGCCGGCGAACGGCAGCGCACCGTGCATGATGGACAGGAACAGCGGCACCTCGCCCTTGTAATCGCGCGCGATGGCGTCGGCGATACCAGCGATGGCCTTGTCGATGGTGGGGCGGTCGACCAGCAGGTCAGCCTGGGCCAGGGCCTGGGAAATGGTGAGGTTGGGCATCAGACGGTTCTTCCAAGGGTTTCAAGCAGACGGGATTGGGTGTCGCCATGGCGGGCATCGGCCAGCAGGCCGTCCCAGCCGAGCGCGCCGCGGCCCAGCAGGCCCAGCAGCGCAGCAGTATTGAGGGAGCGTCCCTGCACCGCGTGCAGGGCTTCATCGACCAGTTCCGGGTGGCAGACCAGCACCACGTCGCAGCCGGCATCCAGATGCGCGTGCACGCGCGCCGGCACGCCGCCGGCACTGTGCGAGGCGGCCATGCCGATGTCATCGGAGAACACCACGCCGCGGAACCCGAGCTCGCCGCGCAGGATGTCCTGGATCCAGCGCGGCGAATAGCCGGCCGGTTCCGGTGCCACCTGCGGGTAGATCACGTGCGCCATCATCACCGCGTCGGCACCGGCGGCGATGCCGGCCTGGAACGGGACCAGGTCTTGGGCGCGCAGCTCGTCCAGCGCGCGCGGGTCGATCGCGGTATCCACGTGTGTATCTTCCAGCACGGTGCCGTGGCCGGGGAAATGCTTGAGCGTGGCGGCCATGCCGACCGCATGCATGCCGCGCACGTAGGCGGCGGTGAACGCGGCCACCACCTGCGGGTCTTCACTGAAGGCGCGGTTGCCGATGGCGCGGTTGCCACGGCCCAGATCGACCACCGGCGCGAAGCTCAGGTCCAGGCCGCTGGCGCGCACTTCGCTGGCCATCAGCCAGGCGTGCTGCTCGGCCAGGGCCAGCGCCTGCTGCGGGTCGGTGGCGTACATCGCCCCGATGTCCTGCAGCGGCGGCAACTCGCTGTAGCCCTCACGGAAACGCTGCACGCGGCCGCCTTCCTGGTCCACGCAGATCAGCTGCGGGCGTGGCGCGGCAGCGCGGATCGCCGCGCTCAGATCGGTCACCTGCTGGCGCGAGGCGAAGTTGCGCTTGAACAGCACCACCCCGGCCACGGCATCGTGCTGCAGCCAGTCGCGTTCCTGGGCGGTCAGTTCGGTGCCGGCAACGCCGATCAGCAGCATGGTCGATCTCCACAACGCGCGCCCGCATGGCGCAGTGCCGCATTGTCGCAGAACCGGCCGACAGGCGCAGTGGTCAGAAAAAGGGGACGGAGGGGATTAAGCCGCAATCGGCCCCTACGGGCTGGATACGTCTTAATTCCCTCCGTCCCCTTCTCGGATCCGGTCAGACCTTGCAGCCGTCCGGACCGCAGGCCTCGTCGCCGTCAGCCGGGGCCGCAGGCGCGCCCTGCTCGGCGGCGATCTGGCGCAGGGCGTTGGCGAAGGCCTCGGGGGGCTGCGCCCCGGAAATGGCCCACTTCCCATCGATGACGAAGGTCGGCACCGAAGAAACGCCCAATGCATGAGCCTGCGCCAGCTTGGCTTCGACCTCGGCCAGGCCGCGGTCGGAGGCCAGCATCTGCGCGATTTCACCCGCGTCGAGGCCGCCTGCCGCGCCCGCCTTGATCAGCACCGAGGGGTCCGCCAGGTTCTGGCCGTGCTCGAAGTGGGCGCGGAACAGTGCTTCGCCGACCGCGTCCTGCACGCCGTGCTCGCCCGCCAGCCACAACACCCGGTGCGCCGGCAGCGTGGTCACCCGCACCTGGCCCTGGCTGAAGTCCATCGGCAGGCCCTCGGCCCGCGCGGTGGTCTGGGTCTGACCGAGGATCTGTTCGGTACGCTCGACGCCGCCGAACTTGCGCACATAAGCCTCGCGCAGCGGCACCGGGGTTGCGTCAGCATCCGGGTCGAGCTGGAACGGCTGCCAGTGGATATCGAGTTCAGGCGCGTTGGCGCCCAGCAACTGCACGCCCTGCTGGAAACGATGCTTGCCAATCCAGCACCAGGGGCAGACCACGTCGGAGTAGATGTCGATTCTCATCCTTTCCACATGGGGGCCGACACCCTCGATAAAAGGGGACGGAGGGGATTAAGTCGTTTCCCGCACAGATGGGGTAAAGACGACTTAATCCCCTCCGTCCCCTTTTTGGCGGCTTCACCACTCTGAATACGGGTGGCTGGCCAGGGCGACGTTGTAGTAGCGGGCATCATCGGTGACTTCGGCACCCACCCAGTCCGGCAGGTCGATGGTCTGGTCAGCGCTGTCCAGCTCAACCTCAGCCACTACCAGGCCGGCGTTGTCGCCGAGGAACTCGTCCACCTCCCAGGTCAGGCCGGCGTGTTCGACCAGATGGCGGCGCTTGTCGATCAGGCCGCCCACGCACAGCGCCAGTAGTGCGCGCGCATCGTCCACCGGAATCGGGTAGTCGAACTCCTGGCGGGTGTGGCCTATGGTGCGCGACTTCAGGTTCAGCGCGGCGTGGTCGCCTTCGATGCGCACGCGCACCGAAGCGTTCTGGGTGCCGCGATCGAGCGCGCCCATGTCGTTGATGTAGCCCTGCGCCATCGGGATCACCCGGTGCGCGGCGGTGCGCCAGCCATCACTGCTGACGAGGAATTTGCGTTCGATTTCGATGCCCATCGCGCCATTATGCGCGATGGGCATGACAGCCGATCAGCGCTTCTCGAATACCGCGATGCTTTCCACGTGTGCGGTGTGCGGGAACATGTCCATGGCACCGGCGCTGACCAGGGTGAAGCCCTGTTCGTTGACCAGATAGCCGGCATCGCGTGCCAGCGAACCCGGGTGGCAGCTGACGTAGACGATGCGCTTGAACTGCTTCAGCGGCAGCTGCTGCAGCACTTCGATCGCGCCCGAGCGCGGCGGATCCAAGAGCAGCTTGTCGAAGCCCTGGCGCATCCACGGCGTGCTGCGCTGGTCCTGGGTGAGGTCGGCGCTGAAGAACTGGGCGTTGGTCAGGCCGTTGCGCTCGGCATTCTCACGGGCCCGCGCGACGAGGCCAGCATCACCTTCCACACCGACCACTTCGCGCACGCGGCGCGCCAGCGGCAGGGTGAAGTTGCCCAGGCCGCAGAACAGGTCCAGCACACGCTCGTCCTCACCCGGCTCCAGCAGGTCCAGGGCGTGGGCGATCATCTTCTCATTGAGCTTGGCGTTGACCTGGATGAAGTCCAACGGACGGAACGCCAGCTCCACGTCCCACGGCGCCAGCCGGAACGACAGCGGCACGCCCTGCCCGTCCAGCGGCTGCACGGTATCCACGCCACCGGACTGCAGGTAGATCACGAAGCCATGCTGCTGGCCGAAGGCGGCCCAGGCCACGCGGTCGGCATCGCTGAGCGGCTGCAGGTGGCGCACGGTCAGGACCACGGCCTGGTCGCCAGCGATGAATTCGATCTGCGGGATGTCACGCTTGCCATCGAGCGATTCGATGAAGCTGGACAGCGCCTCGACCTTGGTGCCGATTTCCGGGATCACGGTCAGGCACTGGCTGAGGTCGGCGACGAATCGCGGATCCTGTTCACGGAAGCCGACCAGGGTCTTGTCCTTCTTTTCGACCCGGCGCACCGAGAAGCGACCCTTGCGCCGGTAGCCCCAGCTCTCACCGACCAGCGGCGCCAGCACGGTGCCCGGCTTCACGTGGCCGATGCGCTCCAGGTTGTCCATCAGCACGCGCTGCTTGGCGACAATCTGCTGGTCTTCGTCCAGGTGCTGCAGCACGCAGCCGGCGCAGGTGCCGAAGTGCGGGCACTTCGGGGTGACGCGCTGCGGCGAGGCCTGCAGCACTTCCACCGTACGCGCTTCGTCGAAATGGCGGCTGCGGGCGGTCTGTTCGGCCATGACCACCTCACCCGGCAGGGCGCCGCTGACGAAGGTGACCTTGCCGCCCTCGCCTTCACGGCGGGCGACACCGCGACCATCATGGCTGAGGTCGAGGATCTCGGTCTGGAACGGGGTACGGTCGATGCGGGAGCGGGATCGGGCCACGTGGCAACAGGCTGCGGGCAAAAATGGGGGCGTATTGTCGCAGATCCTGACCGGCAGGGTCCGGACCCGCTTGCGCCCGCCGCCGCTGTGCTTGATGATTGCAACAGCTGACATGGAGGCAGCCCTGATGCAGATGACCCCGCGGGCCAGCCGGCCCCGCTTCCTGCTTGTCGAGGACGACATCATCAGCCGCGGTTTTTTCAAGGCGGCGTTGGAAACGTTACCGGCGGACGTGGACACCGCAGACTCATTGGCCAGTGCCCTGGCCAGCGCCGAGCCCGGCGCGCATGACCTGTGGCTGATCGACGTCAACCTGCCTGACGGCAACGGCGCGCAGCTGCTGCGCGAACTGCGACGTTCACATCCCGACACCCCGGCGTTGGCGCATACCGCCGACGGTGATACCTCGATCCATGCGCGCCTGCGCGAGGCCGGTTTCAGCGACACGCTGGTCAAGCCGCTGGGCCGCGACCAGCTGCTGAAGGCGGTGCGCCGCGCCCTGGTCAACAGTCCGGCCGGGATCGTCATGGCCCAGGCGCCGGCCGCGGTCGAGCTGCAGGTACAGGACTGGGACGAGACTGCGGCACTGGCCGCGCTCAATGGCCAGCGCAACCACCTGATCGCGCTGCGCGAGCTGTTCCTGGCCGAGCTGCCGGGCGTACGCGATGCGGTCGAGCAGGCGGTGGACCAGCATGACGAGCGCCAGCTGCGCAGCCAGTTGCATCGGCTGCAGGCGAGCTGTGGCTTCGTGGGCGCGGCGCGGTTGGGCCGGGCGGTGCGCCAGTTGCATCATGCGCCGGAGTCCGGGCAGGCCCAGGCGGGGTTCCGCGACGCGGTGGCTGCCCTGCTGCATTGAGGGTTGTTCGGCAGGGCTGCGCCCTGCACCTGCCGAAGCCTTCAAGCCAGGGCAACGTCAAACGTCAAAGGCCAGAGCAGCATTCCGTGGGATGGCGGGGCACTGTGGGTTTGCGGGGACGGCGCAAGTACGTCCATGTAGCCTTGGTCGCCGCTTGCTCGTGTGCGCTGTCCTGCGCACACGGCAAGACCGGGGTTGGGCGTCCTGCCCAACCCGCCCGAGGCATGCCTCGGGCCCATGCGGCTCACACCCCGCAAACCCACAGTGCCCCGCCTTCGACAGTTGGCCGGTGGCCAGTAGATCCACGCCATGCGTGGATGAATCTCAATCGGAATCAAATATTTCGAATTGAAATCGAAACGCATCCACGCATGGCGTGGCTCTACTGTGTCGACCAAGGTCGACACCCACCAGAGCAGAGTGCCATTCCGACAGCTCGCGAGAAACTGTCCAAGGCGGGGTGGGTCCGGTTGCGGGAGTGTCCGCGGCATGGATGCCGCGGCCAAGCCCCCATGGACGGGTTTACGGCGTCTCCCGCAACCGGACCCACCCTGCCATCCCACGGAATGCACGCTGTTGCTGTTGCTGTTGCTCGTGCCTTCCTCGGCAGGTGCAGGGCTGCAAGCCCTGCCGAACACCCCTCAACGCCTGGGTGCAAGCTCCTCGAGCATTTCCCAGGACTTCAGGCCGCGCGGCCCCAGGTGATGGGCCAGCACCCGCCGCATCGGCAGGCGCAGGCTGGCCAGGTCGGCGGCATCGGGCTCTTCATCGGCGGCCAGCGCCAGCAGCGCAGAACCCGTCGCGGCCGCCCGGCGTTCCCCACCGCGCTCGCTGAGCAGGCGCTGCGCGCCTTCCTGTGGGTCCAGTTCGTAGCGCGCGGCCGGGTCGATCGGCTGGCCGTCGCTGGCGCTGTCCAGATCGAAACCCAGGCCCAGCGCAGACAGCAGCTCGCGCTCAAACCGGCGCAGGGTCCAGGCCAGGCCGGCGCCCACGGCCAGCCGCGCGCGTGCCTCGCCGTAGGCCAGGTACAACTCCGGCAGCGGGTCCTGGCGCGGGGCCAAGCGCAGGGTCAATTCACTCAGATAGAAGCCGGCCAGCATCGCCTGGCCGACCAGGCGCGGGGCAGCATCCAGTGCCTCGGCACCCCGCAGCTGGGCCAATTCGCCCCGCTGCTGGGCACTGAAGCGGATCCACTGCAGCGGCTGCAGGGCCGCGCGCAGCACCTGTCCCTTGGCGGTGGATACGCCACGCGCGAGCAGGCCGATCCGGCCATGCTGCGCGCTCAGCACTTCGACCAGCAGGCTGGTCTCGCGATAGGCCCGTGCATGCAGCACGAAGCCGGTGTCGTCCTCGATCATCATCGAAGCGACTGCAACGGCTTACTCGTAACCGAAGGCCTTCAGTGCGGCCTCGTCGTCGGACCAGCCTTCACGCACGCGCACCCAGGTCTCCAGGAACACCTTGGCGCCGAACAGGCGCTCCATCTGCAGGCGGGACTTGGCCCCGATCTCCTTCAGGCGGGTACCCCCCTTGCCGATCACGATCGCCTTCTGGCCCTCGCGCTCGACCCAGATCACCGCGCCGATGCGCAGCAGGTTGCCATCTTCGGTGAAGCGCTCGATTTCCACGGTGGTGGCATACGGCAGCTCTTCGCCGAGCTGGCGCATCAGCTGTTCACGCACCAGTTCGCCGGCCAGGAAGCGCTGGCTGCGGTCGGTGATCTCGTCTTCGCCGAACATCGGCGGCGCTTCCGGCAGCAGCGCCAGTACGTCGCGTACCAGTGCTTCCAGGCCGTTGCGCTTCTGCGCCGAGATCGGATGCACCGACGAGAAATCGCGGCCGGCCGTGACTTCCTGCAGGAACGGCAGCAGCGCGCCCTTGTCCTTCAGCCGGTCGATCTTGTTGACCACCAGCACCACCGGGATACCGGCGTCGCGCAGAACATTGAAGGCCAGGCTGTCTTCCTCGTCCCAGCGACCGGCTTCGATCACCAGCAGGCCGGCATCGACGCCTTCCAGCGAGCCACGCGCGGCGCGGTTCATCACCCGGTTCATCGCCCGCTTCTGCACCTTGTGCAGGCCGGGGGTGTCGACCAGCACCAGCTGGCCTTCCGGATAGGTGGCGATGCCCAGCAGGCGATGGCGCGTGGTCTGCGGGCGGTTGGAAACGATGCTGACCTTGGCGCCGACCAGGGCATTGGTCAGGGTCGATTTGCCCACGTTCGGGCGGCCGATGACGGCCACGCTGCCGCAATGATGGGAAGTTTGTTCGCTCACTTGGAATCCAGTTGTTCTAGGACGGCCGCAGCCGCCTGTTGTTCGGCAAGCCGCCGCGAGGCGCCTTCGCCCTCGGTGCTGGCGGCCGGGTCGGCTACGTTGCAGCGTACCCGGAAGTGCTTGGCGTGGTCGTCACCGGATTCTGACACCAGTTCATACTGCGGCAACGCCTTCTGTCGGGCCTGCAGCCATTCCTGCAGGCGGGTCTTGGGGTCCTTCTCGGGCCGACCGGAAGCCGGCAGTGCCTCGATCGAAGCGCTGAACCAGGGCAGTACCACCGCCCGGCAGGCCTCGAAGCCGGCATCCAGGTAGATCGCGGCCACCACGGCTTCCACCGCGTCGGCCAGGATCGAGTCGCGGCGATGACCACCGGACTTCATTTCGCCGGGGCCCAGGGTCAGCCGCTCGCCCAGTTCCAGGGTGCGCCCGATCACCGCCAGCGCGCCTTCACGCACCAGCTCGGCACGGGCACGGGTCATCGCGCCTTCGTCAGCCTTGGGCCAGCGTCGGTACAACGCCTCGGCCGCCATCATGTTGACGATGCTGTCGCCGAGGAACTCCAGGCGCTCGTTGTGCGGCGCACCGGCACTGCGATGCGTCAACGCCTGCTTGAGCAGGGCCGGGTCACTGAAGGCATGACCGATCAGGTCGCCACGTTGGATGAATTTACTGGGCACCGCTTCGTGTCAGGTCCTGGGAAGAATCGAATTTACCAACCACATCGAGGTTGCCGATCAGCTGACGGCGCACTTCGTAGTTGACCTTGAGGGTCCAGCCATTGTCGCGACGGTCGAACTTCACGTTGGCCGGCTTCACGTTGTCCGAATAGTTGATGTACAGGCGCTTGAAGAACAGGTCCTGGATGCGCGCCGGCTCCATGCTGCCCACGCCCGGCTCGTTGGCCAGGCTCTTCATCGCCGAGCGCACCGCGTAGTACTCCTGGTACATCGGGAACAGCTTCATGCCGATGTAGAGGAAGAAGCCAACCACGATCAGGACCGTCAGGAACGAGGTCAGGGTCATGCCACGCTGCGTGTTCATCGTCTTCATTGCGTTCTCCCCAGATACGCGTTGGATGTGAAAATACTCAGTTGGTGCCCGCTCAGTTGATGCTCGAGCCGATCCGCGACGGCTCGAAGCCATCCTTGCAGAACCAGCCCTGGCAGTTCAGCCAGATCAGGAACGCCTTGCCACGCAGGTTCTCTTCCGGCAGCAGGCCCCAGAAACGGCCATCGTCGCTGTTGTCGCGGTTGTCGCCCATCACCAGGTACTTGCCGGCCGGCACGGTCCACTGGCCCTGGCCACGCGGATAGTCGGTCTCCAGCACCGTGTGGGTGCGGCCCGGCAGGTGCTCGACCAGCAGGTTGGCGCCCTCGCCCTGGCCCTTGTGGCCGGCGTAGATGCCCTTGTTGTCGTACTTCAGCGGCTCGCCGTTGAGGATCACGCCATCGCCTTCGAAGACCACGGTGTCACCCGGCACGCCGATCACGCGCTTGATGAAGTTCTCGCCCTTGGCCGGATCGTTCTCGCCATGGCCGGGGAAGTGGAACACCACCACGTCACCACGCGAGGGCTCACCCACCGGCACGAACTTGGTGTTGCTGATCGGCAGGCGCAGGCCGTAGGAGAACTTGTTGACCAGGATGAAATCGCCGATCAGCAGGTTCGGCATCATCGAGCTGGACGGGATCTTGTACGGCTCGGCAATGAAGCTGCGCACGATCAGCACGACCGCCAGCACCGGGAAGAACGCACGCGAGTAGTCCACCAGCACCGGCTCGGAATCGAGCAGGCCCGCGCGCTGGGCGCGACGCTTGGCGAGGTACAGCTTGTCCGCGAGCAGGATCAGGCCCGAGGCCAGGGTCAGCACGACCAGGAGGATCTCAAACAGTTTCATTCAGGGTCCTTTGCAACGTCACCAGACGACCGGCCCCGCAGGGCCGGTGCGGGCTTACTTGTTGTCCATCTGCAGCACGGCCAGGAACGCTTCCTGCGGGATCTCCACGCGGCCGACCTGCTTCATGCGCTTCTTGCCTTCCTTCTGCTTTTCCAGAAGCTTCTTCTTGCGCGAAACGTCGCCACCATAGCACTTGGCCAGCACGTTCTTGCGCATGGCCTTGACCGTGGTACGGGCGATGATCTGCGAGCCGACGGCGGCCTGGATGGCCACGTCGAACATCTGGCGCGGGATCAGGTCCTTCATCTTTTCGCACAGCTCGCGGCCGCGACGGTCGGCATGGCTGCGGTGCACGATCAGCGACAGTGCATCGACCTTGTCACCGTTGATCAGTACGTCCACGCGCACGAACGGGCCTGCGTCGAAGCGCACGAAGTGGTAGTCCAGCGAGGCATAGCCCCGGCTGACCGACTTCAGCTTGTCGAAGAAGTCCAGCACCACCTCGGCCATCGGCAGCTCGTAGCTGATCTGCACCTGGCTGCCCAGGTAGTTGATGCCGATCTGGCTGCCGCGCTTCTCTTCGCACAGCTTGATGATGTTGCCGATGTACTCCTCGGGGGTGAGCACGTTGGCACGGATGATCGGCTCGCGGATCTCCTCGACCTGGTTCACCGGCGGCAGCTTGGCCGGGTTGTCCATGTTGATGATCGAGCCATCGGTCTTCAGGACTTCATACACCACCGTCGGCGCGGTGCTGATCAGGTCCAGGTTGTATTCGCGCTCCAGGCGCTCCTGCACGATTTCCATGTGCAGCATGCCGAGGAAGCCGCAGCGGAAGCCGAAGCCCATCGCCTCGGAGCTTTCCGGCTCGAAACGCAGCGCGGCATCGTTCAGGCGCAGCTTGTCCAGCGCTTCGCGCAGGTCCGGGTAGTCCTCGGCATCGACCGGGAACAGGCCGGCGAACACGCGCGGCTGCATTTCCTGGAAGCCCGGCAGCGGCTTCGGTGCCGGGTCGCCGGCCAGGGTCAGGGTGTCGCCAACCGGCGCACCGTGCACGTCCTTGATGCTGGCGGTGACCCAACCCACTTCACCTGCACGCAGCGCCGGCAGCACCTTGCGCTTCGGGGTGAACACGCCGACGTTGTCGACCTGGTGGTTGCGGCCGGTGGACATCACCTGCAGCTTGTCACCTGCCTTGATCTCGCCCTGCATCACGCGCACCAGCGAGACCACACCCAGGTAGTTGTCGAACCAGGAGTCGATGATCAGCGCCTGCAGCTTGTCGGTGTCGCGCGGCTTCGGCGGCGGGATGCGATGCACGATCGCTTCCAGCACGTCCTGCACGTTCAGGCCGGTCTTGGCACTGACCGGCACGGCGTCGGAGGCGTCGATGCCGATCACGGCCTCGATCTCGGCCTTGGCACGCTCGATGTCGGCGGTGGGCAGGTCGATCTTGTTGATCACCGGCACCACTTCCAGGCCCTGCTCCACGGCGGTGTAGCAGTTGGCCACCGACTGCGCTTCCACGCCCTGGGCCGCATCGACCACCAGCAGCGCGCCTTCGCAGGCGGCCAGCGAGCGGCTGACTTCATAGGAGAAGTCGACGTGGCCGGGGGTGTCGATGAAGTTCAGATGGTAGGTCTGCCCGTCCTTGGCCAGGTACGGCAGCGACACCGACTGCGCCTTGATCGTGATGCCACGCTCGCGCTCGATCGGGTTGGAGTCGAGCACCTGCGCTTCCATCTCGCGGGCCTGCAGGCCACCACAGAGCTGGATGATGCGGTCGGCCAGCGTGGACTTGCCGTGGTCGACATGGGCGATGATGGAGAAGTTGCGGATGTTCCGCATCGAATCAGAAGACATAGGTGGCGGCGGCGCGCGGCGTCGTCAGGGTAACGGTCGATTATCGCATGCCCGGCGCCCGCCCGCGAAAACGGCCTCATCGGACCGGGACCGGAATGGCCGAAGCCCCGCCAGGGCGGGGCTTCGGGGAAAAGCAGGGGCCGCCGAAGCGGCCCCGGCAGGCCTTACTGGCCAGCCTTGACCGCGACGAACGCGCTGTTGCCGCTGCCGGTGCGCACCAGCAGCATCACCACGTCGCCCTTCTTGTAGCTGGAAAGCGCACGGTTCAGCGCGTCCACGCTGCCGACCTGGGTGCTGGCCACCTGCAGGATCACCATGCCCGGAGACAGGCCCGCATCACGCGCGCCCTGGCCCTTGACCCCGGTGATGCGCACGCCTTCGCCCGATTCCAGGCCCAGCTGCTTGCGCTGCGGTGCGGTCAGGTCACTGACGTCCAACCCCAGCAGGGCATTGGCGCCGGCCTGCGGAGCCGCATCGCTGTCGCCGGTGGCCGGGCCACGCGAACCGGCCTGCCCGTCTTCGGTCAGTGCGGTCAGGGTGGCGCTGAGGTCGCGCGGCTTGCCATCACGGATCACGCCCAGGGTGACCCGGCTGCCCGGTGCCATCGCGCCGATCAGCGGCGGCAGGTCGGACCAGCTGTTGACCGGCGCGCCGTTCACCGAACGGATCACATCGCCGATCTTCACCCCGGCCCGGGCTGCAGCCGAGTCCGGTACGATCTGGTTGACCAGGGCGCCGCGGCTGTCCGGCAGGCCCATCGCCTGCGCCTTCAGCCCGTCGATTTCCTGCACCACCGCGCCGAGCTGGCCACGGGTGACCTTGCCGGTCTTCTTGATCTGCTCGACCGCGCTCATCGCCAGGTCGATGGGGATCGCGAAGCTGATGCCCATGTAGCCGCCCGAGGCGGAGAAGATCTGCGAGTTGATGCCGACCACTTCGCCACGGGTGTTCAGCAGCGGGCCACCGGAGTTGCCCTGGTTGATCGCCACGTCGGTCTGGATGAAGGGCACGTAGCGCTGGTCCGGGCCACCTGTGCTGCGGCCGAGGGCGCTGACCACGCCGGCAGTGACCGAGTGGTCGAGGCCGAACGGCGAACCGATCGCGACCACCCACTGACCCGGCTTGAGGGAGTTGGAGTCGCCAACGCGCACGGTCGGCAGGTTCTTGCCGTCGATTTTCAGCAGTGCCACGTCGTACTGCTGGTCGCTGCCCACCACTTTCGCGGTGAACTCACGGCGGTCACCCAGCTTGACCTTCACCTCGCTGGCATCGGCCACCACGTGGTAGTTGGTCAGCACATAGCCATCGGGCGAGATGATGAAGCCCGAGCCCATGCCGCGGCCCTTGATACTGGGGCCACCGTCCGGACCGCCCGGGCCCTGCCCCGGCATCGGGAAATCCGGGCCGAAGAAGCGGCGGAAGAACTCCGGCATGTCATCGTCGCCCCCCATCGGGCCCCGCGAGGCCTGGCGGTTGTTGCGGACGATGGTGGTGTCGACGTTGACCACGCCAGGCCCGACCTGTTCGACCAGATTGGTGAAGTCAGGCAGGCCCGTGACCAGCGGCTGGGCCGGGGCCCGCGGCGCGGCGGCCGGCGCGGCTTGGGTCTGGGCGGCCGGAGCCGGGGCCTGCGCGCAGGCCACCAACGGCAGGGTCAGGGCCAGCAGGCCCATGGCCTGCGTGCGGAGTCGGGGAGTCATCGGACGGCAACCTCCGGATCGGATGGAAAGAGGAATACGGGCCCCGCCGACGGCGGGGCGTGAAAGCGCCCGGCTCAGTCGCGCGGGCGCGGCGGCACCGGCAGGTCGTCCTGCAGGCGCGGCTCGAACGGGTAGAACGCGGCGCCCCCGGCGTGGGCCGGGAAGCTCGCATTGAGCGCGCCACCGGCAGCGGGCGCCAGGCTGGAGCGCGGCCACGGTCGCGCCTGCAGGCCACCAACCTCACCGAACGGCATGTTGCGGCTGGCATTGGCCGGCACGGTCGGGGTCAGCGGCGCCTGTGCGGCGGCCACAGCGCGTTGCGGCATGTCCTCGCGCTGGGCGGCACGCGCGGCCTGCTGGCTGCGGGTAGCGCTGGCGCGACGGGTGTCCTGGCGTCGGCTGGCTGCGGCCATGGCCACTGCCGGTACACCGGCCACGGCCATTGCGGCGGTATCCACCGAGGCTTCGGTTACCGGAGCCGGCGTCGTCGGCGCCGGTGCGGGCGCAAGTTCGGCCTGGCTGGCGATCACCTGCGGTGCCAGCGGCTCGCCCGGGGTGGCCTCTTTCAGCTTCTCGCCGCCCATGAACAGCGCCACCGCCGCCACCGAGGCGGCCAGTGCGGCGCCACCGCCCCAGGCCCGCCAACCGCTGCGGCGCACCTCGCGGCGCGGCTCCGCCTGCGGCGCCGGTTCGGCAGCGATGGCGGCGGCCACGGCCGCGCTGAAGCCGGCCGGCGCCAGCGCCGAGGCCTGCCCGCGCATCACGTCACCCAGCAGCTGCCAGCGTTCCTGGCAGCCGGCCAGCTCGGGGTCGTGCTCCATCCGGCGCAGCAGGAAGCGCGCTTCGTCGGCGCCCAGCTCGCCATCGACCAGGGCCGACAGCTGTTCGCGATGGCGCTGGTCCAGGCGCTGCCCGGCGGGCGATTGGTGGTTCTGCGATTCGTTGAACGGATTACTGGTCATACGCGGCTCTTCTCACGGGTGGCGCTGCCGATGTCCAACAGCGGCCGGAGTTCGGTGTCGATCGCCTCGCGCGCCCGGAAGATCCGTGAACGCACGGTGCCGATCGGGCACCCCATTTTCTGCGCGATATCTTCGTAACTCAGGCCTTCCACCTCGCGCAGGGTGATCGCCAACCGGAGTTCTTCCGGCAGCGCATTGACGGCCTTCATCACCGTCTGTTCCAGTTCCTGGCGCATCAACTCGCGTTCGGGCGTATCGGTGTCGCGCAGGCGCGTCCCGCTGTCGAACTGTTCGGCGTCACCGATGTCGATGTCATCGGTCGGCGGCCGTCGATTGTGTGAAGCCAGGTAGTTTTTGGCGGTATTCACGGCGATTCGATGCAACCAGGTTGAGAACTGGGCGTCGCCACGGAAACTCCCGATCGCGCGGTACGCGCGGATGAAAGTGTCCTGGGCGACGTCCTGACATTCGCTCCAGTCGGCGATGTAGCGACCGACCAGGGCCACCACGCGATGCTGGTACTTGCGCACCAGGACATCGAACGCGGCGCTCTCGCCGTGCTGCACGCGCCGGACCAGTTCCAGATCCAGCTCCTGAGGTGTATCAACATCGGCCATGAGGGGCCGCACTCCTGTCAGCCCAACCGACGTCGGGCAATGAGACTGCCAATCCCGGGAAAAGTTCAGTCGCCGATCACCTGGCGCCGCACCAGCTTTTAACCACCGTTCCGTTAGCGTCCCGGTCCACGGCCATGGATCCGGGGTCGCCACTCCCCTGCTATTGGGATTTGACGCGGGGGAAACAACCTCTGGATCATAGCCGCTTCTCCATACACAACCGGATGGAACGTCCATGCTCTCAGGCTTCGATGGTCTCCGCTTCAGCCACTGGCACCCCGAGATCCGCGACGACGGCGTGGTGGTTCTCTCCCTGGATCGTCAGGACAGCAGCGTCAACGCCATGTCGCAGGACGTGCTGCTGGAACTGGGCGACCTGCTCGAGCGCATTGCACTGGACCCGCCCAAGGGCGTGGTGATCCAGTCGCTGAAGAAGGCCGGCTTCATTGCCGGTGCCGACCTGAAGGAGTTCCAGGAGTTCGACCGCCGCGGCACCGTGAACGATGCCATCCGCCGTGGCCAGGCCACCTACCAGAAGCTGGCTGAACTGCCCTGCCCGACCGTGGCAGCCATCCACGGCCACTGCCTGGGCGGCGGTACCGAGCTGGCGCTGGCCTGCCGCTACCGCGTGGCCTCCAATGACAGCAGCACCCGCATCGGCCTGCCGGAGACCCAGCTGGGCATCTTCCCGGGCTGGGGTGGCAGCGCGCGCCTGCCGCAGCTGGTCGGCGCACCGGCGGCGATGGACATGATGCTGACCGGCCGCACCCTGTCGGCCTCGGCCGCGCGCGGCATCGGCCTGGTCGACAAGGTGGTGGCACCGGCAGTGGTGCTCGACACCGCCGTCGCGCTGGCGCTGTCCGGCACCACCCGCCCGTTCAAGCAGCGCGCGACGGCCTGGGCCACCAACACCTGGCTGACACGCACCCTGCTGGCACCGCAGATGGTCAAGCAGGTCGCACGCAAGGCCAAGAAGGACCAGTACCCGGCGCCCTACGCGCTGATCAGCACCTGGCAGCGCAGCGGCGGCAAGCCGATCCAGGCACGCCTGGATGCCGAGCGGCGTGCCGTGGTGAAGCTGGCCAGCACGCCGACCGCGCGTAACCTGATCCGCATCTTCTTCCTGACCGAGCGCCTGAAGGGCCTCGGCGGTGGTGATTCCGGCATCCGCCACGTGCACGTGGTCGGCGCCGGCGTGATGGGCGGCGACATCGCCGCGTGGGCCGCCTACAAGGGCTTCGAGGTGACCCTGCAGGACCGCGAGCAGCGCTTCATCGACCCGGCCATGGAGCGCGCGCAGGCGCTGTTCGCCAAGAAGGTACGCGACGAGAGCAAGCGTCCCGCGGTGGCCGCGCGCCTGCGTGCCGACCTGGAAGGCAGCGGCGTGGCCGAGGCCGACCTGGTGATCGAGGCGATCATCGAGAACCCGGAAGCCAAGCGCGCGCTGTACCAGACGCTGGAACCGAAGATGAAGCTGGATGCGCTGCTGACCACCAACACCTCGTCGATTCCGCTGGTGGAGCTGCGCGACCACATCCAGCGCCCGGCACAGTTCGCTGGCCTGCACTACTTCAACCCGGTCGCGCAGATGCCGCTGGTGGAAATCATCCATCACGACGGCATGGCGCCTGAGACCGAACGTCGCTTGGCCGCGTTCTGCAAGGCACTGGGCAAGTTCCCGGTGCCGGTGGCCGGCAGCCCGGGCTTCCTGGTCAACCGCGTGCTGTTCCCGTACATGCTGGAAGCCGCCACTGCCTACGCCGAAGGCATCCCGGGCCCGGTGATCGACAGGGCGGCGGTGAAGTTCGGCATGCCGATGGGCCCGATCGAACTGATCGATACCGTGGGCCTGGACGTAGCCGCCGGTGTCGGCCGCGAACTGGCACCGTTCCTGGGCCTGCAGATTCCGGCCGCGCTGCAGACGGTGGAACCGGACAAGCGTGGCAAGAAGGATGGCCAGGGCATCTACACCTGGGAAAACGGCAAGCCAAAGAAGCCGGACGTGGCCAGCGATTACCAGGCCCCGGCCGATCTGGAGGACCGCCTGATTCTGCCGCTGTTGAACGAAGCGGTGGCCTGCCTGCACGAAGGCGTGGTGGCCGATGCGGACCTGCTGGATGCGGGCGTGATCTTCGGCACCGGCTTCGCACCGTTCCGCGGTGGTCCGATCCAGCACATCCGCGCAGTGGGTGCCGACGCGATCGTCGAGCGGTTGAAGGCACTGCAGCAGCGCCATGGTGACCGTTTCGCACCGCGCCCGGGCTGGGACAACCCCGCCCTGCGCGAACCGGTGGTGTGAGTTGATCGGCCGGGCCTGCGGCCCGGCACCCGCAGAGGCAACCGCCGAAGCAAAAGCCAGAGCCAGAGCCAGAGCCGGAGCAACAGCCGGCTCTGGCTTTTCTGTTTGTTGGGCGAGGCGGTGTCGGGTTGCGGGGACGCCGTAAACCCGTCCTTGAAGTGACCCCCGAGACTTGGACGGGGTCAGGCGGCCGATTGGGCCTGCTCCCGGTACTTTATCGGGCTCAGACCTTTCAGTTTCAGTTTGATGCGTTCTTCGTTGTAGTACTGGATGTATTCCACCAGCCCAGCCTCCAGACTCTCGAGGCTGTCAAAGCTGTTCAGGTAGAAGAACTCCGACTTCAGCGTTCCAAAGAAGCTCTCCATCGCCGCGTTGTCCAGGCAGTTGCCGCGCCGGGACATGCTTTGCTTCAACGAGTGCTTTTCCAGCATGTGCCGGTAGTTTTCATGCTGGTACTGCCAGCCCTGGTCGGAGTGGATCATCGGGCGCTCATCCGGGGAGAGCTTCTTGATGGCCTCCTCCAGCATTTGGCCCACCAGATCAAATACGGGCCGACGCTTGATCTGATAAGCCACGATTTCGCCGTTGTAGAGGTCCATGATCGGCGACAGGTACAGCTTCATACCCTGCACCTTGAACTCGGTCACGTCAGTCACCCACTTCTGGTTGGGCCGCTCGGCATGGAACTGGCGATTGAGGTCATTGCCAACCACAACATTGGCCGCCCCCTTGAAGGCCTGGTAGCGCTTCACACGCACCCGCGATTTCAGTCCCATCTCCCCCATCAGGCGCTGAACCCGCTTGTGATTGGTCCGATGGCCCTGATTGGCTAATTCCAGCGTCACCGTGCGATAGCCATAGCGCCCTTGGCTTTGATCGTAGATTGCACGGATGCGCTCGCACAGGGCTGCCTCATCCTGATCCGGATGGGCCAGGACATGGTTCTGGTAATAGAACGTACTGCGTGACAGCTCAGCTGCTTCGAGCAGAAGCGACAGCGTATGAACCTGCCTCAATCCTTGGACGGCTTGCGCTTTGCGTCCTGCGCCGCCTGCTCTTCCCGGATCAAGGCATCGAGTTTTTTTAGGTAGTCGGTCTCCGCACGCAGATAGGCGACTTCCTTGAGCAGCTCATCGCGGCTCATATCCTCAGGTGGCTTGGACGAACGGGTCTTTTTCATCGGCTTTCGGGGCGGCGGCGGAGGGGGTGCCAACGCTTGGGCACCGCCTTGAGCATACAGGCGCCGCCATCGTCCCACCGCGCCGGCATCGCCAATTTGAAAGTAGGTGGTGGCCTCCCGCCCGGACAGGCCGTCCTGGCTCATTTTCTCCAGGACAGCCAGTTTGAACGGGAGGTCATAGGACCGGGCCTGGCGATGAAATCCCCGCCTCCCATGCAGCCGATAGGTCGCCACCCAGCGCCTGAGCGTGGAGAACTCCAGGCCGTGGCGACGGGCAATGGCTTTGACCGATGTGGAGGTCTTGCAGGCCTCTTTGGCGACCTGCAGTTTGAAACGCGCGTCGTATTTGTTCATGTATCCCTCGGGGTTGGATCTAGAGTCCAACTCCCGGGGGTCACTTCACCTTGGGGGCTTGGCCGCGGCATCCATGCCGCGGACACCCCGCAACCCGACACCGCCCCACCCCTGACAGTTTCCCGGTGACGGTCGGTGAACCGCGAATCTGGTTGATGGCTACTGCGAACTGGTGGGTGGCTACCTTGGTTGCCACCAGGAGCGAAGCGACCGGCGTTTGATTTTGACTTTGATTTTCTTTTTTCTTCTCCGTGGCTGGACGCACACGGAAACTGTCAGAGGCCGGGCGGGTGGGTGGCGCAGGGGCGTGAGCCGCATGGATGCGGCGATCGAGCTTACATGGACGTACTTGCAGCGTCCCCTGCGCCACCCACCCGCCCGGCCAAGCGCAGCTTTTGATCTTGCTTCTGCCTTCAGCGACCAACCCACAGCCACGAGGGGCTGCGCCGTTGGCTGGAACCCCAGTCGAGCAAGCTCCACTCTACGGAACAACCTGTTACCCATACGGGGCATGTCCCCGTCACAGCCGCATGCGATGCTGATCACCTGATCCCTGCCAGCGAGAACGCCCGCATGACCACCATCATCGCCCCGCGCGTGCACGACATCGGCGGACTCGAAGTCCGTCGCGCCGTCCCCACCCTGCAGGCGCGCAGCATCGGCTCGTTCGTGTTCGTCGATCAGATGGGCCCGGCACTCATGCACCCCGGCACCGCCATCGACGTGCGCCCGCATCCGCATATCGGCCTGGCCACCGTCACCTATCTGTGGTCGGGCGCGATCGGCCACCGCGACACGCTGGGTTCGGATCAGGTGATCCGCCCCGGTGACGTCAACTGGATGACCGCCGGCCGCGGCATCGCCCATTCCGAGCGCACGCCGCAGCCGGACCGCGACCATGACAACCCGATCCACGGCATGCAGACCTGGGTGGCGCTGCCGAAATCGCATGAGGAAATCGAGCCGGCGTTCTACCACCATGCCGCCGCCACCCTGCCCGAGCAGCGCCGCAATGGCGCATGGCTGCGCGTCATTGCCGGCCGCGCCTACGGCGAAGAATCGCCGGTGAAGGTGTTCGCCGATACGCTCAACGTGGCGATCGACCTCGACCCGGATGCGGAAATCGATATCGACAACGGCCACCGCGAGCGCGCGCTGTACATCCTCGAAGGCGACGCGCAGCTGGATGGCGTGGACATCCCTGCCCAGCACCTGGTGATCCCCGAGGCTGGTGCGCGTGGCCGCCTGCGCGCGAAGACGCCGGTGAAGGCGATGTTGTTCGGTGGCGAGCCGCTGGATGGCCCGCGTCACCTGTGGTGGAACTTCGTGTCCAGCTCGAAGGAACGTATCGAACAGGCCAAGCACGACTGGGAGGCCGGCCGCTTCGGCACCATTCCGGGCGACGACAAGGAATTCATCCCGCTGCCGCAGTACTGACATCGCGTGTTGCACACATCCGAAGGTGTATCCCTGCACCCCGCGTTGACACTACAGTCACCCGCTGATCGCTGAAATGTGACATAAATCACACTTTCGACCGTCAAAGGAGTGCAACACATGAGCATGGGTAAACGCTTGTCCGCCGAGTTCCTCGGCACGTTCTGGCTGGTTCTGGGTGGCTGTGGCAGTGCCGTGCTGGCCGCCAAGTTCGGCGGTGACGGCAATCCGCTGGGTATCGGTTTCCTCGGCGTTGCGCTGGCCTTTGGCCTGACCGTGGTGACCGGCGCCTATGCGTTCGGCCATATCTCCGGCGCGCACTTCAATCCGGCGGTCAGTGTCGGCCTGTGGGCCGGCGGTCGTTTCCCGACCAAGGACCTGATCCCGTACATCATCGCCCAGGTCGCCGGCGGCCTGCTGGCCGGCTTCATCCTGCTGCAGATCGCATCGGGCGCCAGCGGCTTCGCCATTGATGGCAGCCAGGCCGGTGCATTCGCCAGCAACGGCTACGGCGCGCTGTCCCCCGGCGGCTACAGCGTGGCCGCGGCCTTCCTGTGCGAAGTCGTGCTGACCGCCGTGTTCCTGATCGTGATCATGGGCGCCACCCACGGCAAGGCACCGGCCGGGTTCGCCCCGCTGGCGATCGGCCTGTCGCTGACCCTGATCCACCTGATCAGCATCCCGGTCACCAACACCTCGGTGAACCCGGCCCGTTCCACGGCGGTGGCCTTCTTCGCCGGCAGCGGCGCGGTCAGCCAGCTGTGGCTGTTCTGGGTCGCCCCGCTGCTGGGCGGCGCGATCGGCGGCATCATCTACAAGTGGATCGGCAACGACCGCTGAGGCCTGTGCGGACCATTGCGGCCGACCACCGGCCGCAATGGTTACGCGTGTAACCGCGATTTGTGCGATCGCTCACGTTCCGTTAAGGTTAAGTTGACCGTCCGTGCACATGCCGGCCGGGGCGGCATCCGGGGATGGGATGCCAAGGCTGCCGGTCCATCCGGCGGAGCCAACGACACACCACCTTGGGGGATGCATGAAGTTCGCGCCTGTAGTGTTGTCGAGCCTGCTGTTCGCGGTGGCCCAGGCCGCCGCTGCACAGGCTCCCACCGAATGTCCTTCATTGCCGGCCAGCAGCGGCCTGCAGTGGCAACAGCAGGCACAGGCCGATTTCCTGGTCTGCCGCGCCAGCACCGGCGATGGCCGCGAGGTACTGAGCCTGATGCTCAGTGCGCGCGATCCCAACCTTCCATTGAACCGCTCGCTGCGCCAGGAAAAGGGCAGCTTCGGCGGTGAATCGCTGTACTGGTACCAGCCCGATCTGGGTGGCCAGCAGCCGCCCGGCTATGCCGAGCGTCGCATCAGTGTGGTCAAGCTCGACAAAGGGCGTTACGCGCAGATTTCGCTGTATCCGGACAGCGCGCAGGAACTGGGCTCGCTGCAGCAGCTGGCGCAGGGCATGAGCCTGACCCCGTCGGCCGTGGCCGCGGGGCGCTGAAGGTGACGGGGATGACTGCCTGGCAGCATCCCCGCAATGCGAGCCGATCCGACGGTAGTGCCGGCCGCTGGCCGGCACCCCGATCCGCCTTTGTCCGAGGCTGCTGCCGGCCAGCGGCCGGCACTCTCTCAGAACTTGCCTTCCTGGAAATCGACGAAGGCCTGCATCAGTTCCTGCCGCGTGTTCATCACGAACGGCCCGTGGCGCATCACCGGTTCGCGCAGCGGACGGCCGGCCACCAGGATCAACCGCGCACCTTCGCTGCCGGCCGAGAGGTGCAACTGCTCGCCACCGCCCAGCACCGCCAGTTCCTGGCGTGCAACGTCGCGCGCGGCGTCCTGCTCACCCACGGTCATCGCACCTTCGAACACGTAGGCGAACGCGTTGTGCCCCTCCGGCAGCGCATAGGTCCAGGCCCGGTCGGGCGCCAGCGTGATGTCGAGGTAGAGCGGATCGGTGGCCGGCTGCACGATCGGGCCATCGGTGCCGTCCACGCTGCCGGCAATCACCTTCACCTCCACGCCCGGCTCCGGGTGCACCACGGGAATGCGCTCGGGTGCGAATTCCTGGTACTTCGGCTCGGTCATCTTCTCCTTCGCCGGCAGGTTCACCCACAGCTGGAACCCGCGCATCTGCCCGCTTTCCTGCTCGGGCATCTCCGAATGCACCAGGCCACGGCCAGCGGTCATCCACTGCACGCTGCCCGGGGTCAGCAGGCCTTCGTTGCCGTGGTTGTCGCGATGCCGCATGCGTCCGTCGAGCATGTAGGTGACGGTCTCGAAACCACGGTGCGGGTGTTCCGGGAAGCCGGCGATGTAGTCTTCGGCACGGTCGGTACCGAACTCATCAAGCAGCAGGAACGGATCCAGGTCGGGCAGCGTCGGGCCGCCGATGACCCGGGTCAGGCGCACGCCGGCACCGTCGGAGGTGGGCATGCCACGGATGGTGCGCAGTACGCGGACCGGTTCGGGAAAGCTCATGGCGACTCCTGTTGGATGGGTGCCACTGAAGATGGACGCCACACGGCCGTAGGCCAATGGATGGCTCCGCAACCGATTGTTCCATCCCTGATGTTCGCTGCACGTCAGCGCAGCCGCCGTACGACCAAAGTACTACCGCCGATTCGTCCTGTGCCGATTGACCCTGTCGTGGGCAAGCAGGACTCTTTGTCTGTCTTTCCGGGAGAGAGCACCTCATGAAAGGGTTTTCCAAACTGGGCTGGGCGGTACTCGCTCTGCTCGGCGCGTTCTGTCTGGGCACCGTGGCGCTGCGCCGCGGCGAACACATCAATGCCCTGTGGATCGTCGTCGCGGCGGTGTCGCTGTACCTCGTCGCCTATCGCTTCTACAGCCTGTTCATCGCCAACAAGGTGATGCAGCTGGATCCGACCCGGGCCACCCCGGCGGTGATCAACAACGATGGCCTGGACTACGTGCCGACCAACAAGCACGTGCTGTTCGGCCACCACTTCGCCGCCATTGCCGGCGCCGGCCCGCTGGTCGGCCCGGTCCTGGCCGCGCAGATGGGCTACCTGCCCGGCCTGCTGTGGCTGGTGGTGGGCGTGGTACTGGCCGGCGCGGTGCAGGACTTCATGGTGCTGTTCCTGTCCAGCCGCCGCAATGGCCGCTCGCTGGGTGACCTGGTCCGCGAGGAGATGGGCCAGGTGCCCGGCACCATTGCCCTGTTCGGTGCGTTCCTGATCATGATCATCATCCTGGCAGTGCTGGCGATGGTGGTGGTCAAGGCGCTGGCCGAAAGCCCGTGGGGCATGTTCACGGTGATCGCGACGATGCCCATCGCGATCCTGATGGGCGTGTACATGCGCTACATCCGCCCCGGCAAGATCGGCGAGATCTCGGTGGTTGGCCTGATCCTGCTGCTGGCCGCGATCTGGTACGGCGGCAAGGTCGCCGCCGACCCGGTCTGGGGCCCGGCGTTCACCTTCACCGGCACCCAGATCACCTGGATGCTGATCGGCTACGGCTTCGTCGCCTCGGTGCTGCCGGTGTGGCTGCTGCTGGCACCACGCGATTACCTGTCGACCTTCCTCAAGATCGGCACCATCATCGCGCTGGCCATCGGCATCCTGGTGGTGATGCCGGAACTGAAGATGCCGGCACTGACCCAGTTCGCCGCCAGCGGCGACGGCCCGGTGTGGAAGGGCGGCATGTTCCCGTTCCTGTTCATCACCATCGCCTGTGGCGCGGTCTCCGGTTTCCATGCACTGATTTCCTCCGGCACCACGCCGAAGCTGCTCGCCAATGAAGCGCACATGCGTTACATCGGCTACGGCGGCATGCTGATGGAATCGTTCGTGGCGGTGATGGCGCTGGTGGCGGCCTCGATCATCGATCCGGGCATCTACTTCGCGATGAACAGCCCGGCGGCGGTGATCGGTGCCGATGCGGCCTCGGCCGCGCACTACATCACCAACACCTGGGGCTTCACCATCACCCCCGAGCAGCTGACCGCGACCGCGGCGGCCATTGGTGAACCCACCATCCTGCATCGTGCAGGTGGCGCGCCAACACTTGCGGTAGGCATCGCGCAGATCCTGCACGAAGCGATTCCCAGTGGCAGCGACGCGATGATGGCGTTCTGGTACCACTTCGCGATCCTGTTCGAAGCGCTGTTCATCCTCACCGCGGTGGACGCCGGTACCCGTGCGGGCCGCTTCATGCTGCAGGACCTGCTGGGCAACTTCGTGCCGGCCCTGAAGAAGACCGAATCGTGGACCGCCAACATCATCGGTACCGCCGGCTGCGTGGCGCTGTGGGGCTACCTGCTCTACACCGGCGTGGTCGATCCGTTCGGCGGCATCCAGACGCTGTGGCCGCTGTTCGGCATCTCGAACCAGATGCTGGCCGGCATCGCATTGATGCTGGGCACGGTGGTGCTGTTCAAGATGAAGCGTGACCGCTATGCATGGGTCACCGCGGTTCCGGCCATATGGCTGCTGATCTGCACCACCTACGCCGGCTTCATCAAGATCTTCGACAGCAATCCGGCACAGGGCTTCCTGGCACAGGCACACAAGTTCCAGGCCGCGCTCGCCAGCGATACCATCACTGCACCGGCCAAGTCGGTGGCGCAGATGAAGCAGATCGTGGTCAACGCCTACGTCAACACCGGCCTGACCGCGCTGTTCCTGCTGGTGGTGGGCGCGGTGCTGGTGTATTCGATCAAGACCATCCTGGCGGCCCGCCGCAACCCGCAGCGCACTGACCGCGAGACCCCGTACGTGGCGCTGAAGCCGCACGAAATGGTGGATCTGTGATGAGTACCCAACTGGTTCCCGCCGGCCAGTACCAGGCGCACCGCCGCATCTGGCGGCGCCTGGTGCAGACCGCACGACTGTGCTGTGGCATTCCTGATTACGACAACTACGTCCGGCATATGCTGGAGAAGCATCCGGACCAGGAGCCGATGGACTACAAGACGTTCTTCCGCGAACGCCAGGAAGCGCGCTACGGCGGACGCAACGGGGGACGCTGCTGTTGAGGGTCCGGTTCAACAGCTCTCGCGTGACGTTGAGTAGATCCACGCCATGCGTCGATGAAACCTGGTAGATATCGAGTTGAATCCGGGGTCAGATCCGTTTCCTCCGGGAAACAGATCTGACCCCTTCCTTGTTCATGGAGACCCATGAAATGCATCCACGCGTGGCGTGGATCTACGGAAGCATGACGCCAGGGCGGTCCGAACTCAGCCGGTGGCCATCCACTTCAGGATCAGGCCGGTGACGTAGGCCAGGCCCGTGCCGGTGGCATACCCCACCGTACCCAGCAGCACGCCCACCGGCGCCAGCGTCGGATGGAACGCCGCCGCCACCACAGGGGCCGAAGCGGCTGCGCCGATGTTGCCCTGCGAACCAATGGCGAAGAAGAACAGCGGCGCGCGCAGCAGCTTGGCCACCACCCACAGCACCAGCACGTGCGTGGCCATCCAGATCGCGCCGAGCAGGAACAGCCACGGCCGATCCAGCAGCGACAGCAGGTTCATCTGCATGCCGATGCAGGCGATCAGGAAGTACAGGAACACCGTGCCCAGCCGCGACGCACCGGCCGCTTCCAGCCGGCGGGCACGGGTGAAGCTCAGGCCCAGGCCCATCGCCGTGGACAGCAGGATCACCCAGACGAACTGGCTGTCCAGGCTGAACTGGCTGGCCCAGCTGACATTGGCCTTGAACCAGCCCGCCAGCGGCGCGGCGATGGCATGGGCCAGGCCGACGCCGCCCAGTGCCACGCCAACGATCACCATCAGGTCGGTCATGCTGGGAATGCGCGCGTTCTGCGCCTCGTAGGCACTGATGCGCGCCTTCATCTCGTCGATGGCACGGGTGTCGGCACCATTGCGGGTGTCGATCTGCTGTGCGCGGTTGGCCAGGAACAGCAGGATCGCCATCCACAGGCTGGCACAGGCCACGTCAACCACCGCGAACTGGCCGAAGGTGGTGGCATCGGTGCCGAACACCTCGCGCATGGCGACCATGTTGGCGCCGCCACCGATCCAGCTGCCGGCCAGCGCCGCCATGCCGGCCCAGGTATCACCGGCCACGGTTTCCGGATGGATCAGCTTCATCAGCTGGAACGAAACGATGGCGCCGAGCATGATGCCGGCGGTACCGGCACAGAACACGATCAGAAGTTTCGGGCCGAGCTTGATGACGCCTTTCAGGTCGATCGACAGGGTCAGCAGGACCAGCGCGGCCGGCAGCAGCACGTCACGCGCGACCGGGTTGTACAGCGAGGTGTTGTGGCCATCGATGACACCGGCGGTGTTGTAGACGGCGGGGATGAAATAGCACAGCAGCAGGGCCGGCACCCAGGCGAAGATCTTCTTCAGCAGCGGGGTTGGACCACTGGCGGCCCAGAAGATCAGGGCCAGGGTGGCGGCAATCAGGCCCAGTCCAACGATATCGTTGCTGATCAGGGCAGTAGCGGGTTCGGTCGGCATGGGATCCTCTGTCGATCGAAAGAGCGGAGAAAAAAAAGCGCCGCATAAGGCGGCGCAGATCGAGATTAACATTGTCTTCACGCCCGGTCATGCTGCAGTGCCGACACCCCCCATCCCGTCAGGGAGCCCACCCATGCAGCTTGGTGCCTTTTCGGTCAGCCTCTCGGTGAAGGATCTCGCGGCCTCCCGTGCCTTCTACGAAGCCCTGGGCTTCTCGGTCACCGGCGGCGATCCGGCACAGAACTGGCTGGTGATGCGCAGCAACGGCACGGTGATCGGGCTGTTCCAGGGCATGTTCGAGGGCAACCTGCTGACCTTCAACCCCGGCTGGGACCAGCACAAGCAGGAACTGCCCCACTTCCAGGATGTGCGTGAGCTGCAGGCAGAGCTGGACGCCAGGGGCATCGAACTGGCGGTCCGCACCGATCCTGATGGCCAGGGTACGGGCTATCTGCAGTTGGCCGATCCCGACGGCAACGTGATCCTGATCGACCAGCACGTGGCGCGACCGAACGGGCGTTGAAGCGGACAGCCATTGCCTGGGTGGGCGTCGACCTTGATCGACGAACGGCATGCCAACCAAGGTTGGCATCTACCAGAGCACGCCCAGCCACCGCCGGGGCATGCCAACCAAGGTTGGCATCTACCAGGACACGGACAGCCACCGCCGAGGCATGCCAACCAGGGCTGGCACCTACCAGAACACGGACAGCCACCGCCTGGGTAGGCGTCGACCTTGGTCGACGAACGGCATGCCAACCAAGGTTGGCATTTACACGAACGGCCGGATCAGCACGGTCGCGAGGCACTGAAATCGAGCGTGACACGCGTGCCACGCGGCTCGCAGGGCTGCAGCTGCAGGGTCCATCCGAGGTGCTCGCACAGCCGCGCGATCAGATCCAGTCCGATGCCGCCGCCACGATCGGCGCGTTCGCCACGGGCCATCCGCGCATGGATCGCCGCGATCTCTTCCGGGCTCATTCCATGTCCCGGGTCCTGCAGGGTCAGCACCGCCGATGAACTCAGGCGCAATTCGATGTGGCCACGGCCACTGTTCTCGATGGCGTTGCGCAGCAGGTTGCCGATCGCTGCCTGCACCACCGCCAGCGGCGCGACGATGTCCACCGGTGCGGCCTGGATGCCGATGCTCAGGTCCTTGTCGCCCAGCAGGTGGCGATGGTCGTCGACGATCTCCGGCAGCAGCTGGTCCAGCGCGATGCGCTCGGCACGCGCCGCCAGTCGCGCCGGATCACGCGCCAGCACCAGCAGCAGTTCGATCAGCTGCTCCACGCTCTGTGCGGTGCGCAGTACCCGTTGCATCTGCTGGCGCGCACGCTCGGGCAGGCCCGGTTGCTCCAGCGCCAGTTCGGCGGCACCGGTCATCACCGCAATCGGCGTGCGCAATTCGTGGCTGGCGGTGCTGATGAAGACCCGCTCGCGTTCGACGAACTGCTCGTTGCGGTCCAGGTAATCGTTCAACGCATTGGCAATGGTGTGCAGCTCTGAGCTGCCGCGCGGGTCGACCTCGATGCGCTGCCCCTGCACGCCCGGCCTGAGCGCGGCGATGTGTTGTGCCAGCAGGCTCAGCGGACGCACCATCCGCTCCATGCCGAACGAAGCCATCAGCACGGTAACGAAGATCATGATCACCCCGGCCAGCATCACCCAGCGCGTGGCGAACTGTTCCAGGTCATGGAAGTCGGAGATGTCCAGTACCAGCGCGACCCGTCCCATCGACTGGGTTTCACGCACCATCACCGCCGTCTCGCGGCCCTTGACCATTACGCCGTCGTGCAGCCCTGGATGCAGGGTACGCAGGCTATCGGGAAGGTTGACCGCGTCGAAGCGGTACAGGCTCAGCGTGTCCGAATCCTGCCAGCGATAGTGCGGTTCGTGCTCGACATGCTCGATGATGCTGTCGAGCTCGGAGTTGAGCAGCGCGCGCCAGGCAGCATGCTCGGCGTGCTCGTGCACGTAGTTGCCGACGCTGAACACCGCGATCGACAGCAGCGCCAGATAGCCCAGCAACCACCACACCACGCGCCTGTACAACGGCCCCGGCTTACGCGCCCTCATCAGCATTCCTGCCGGCGTCGGCCCCCTCCACTACCGCCAACCGGTAACCCACGCGCGGCAGGGTGTGGATCAGCTTCTCGGCGAACGGACCGTCAACGCTGCGACGCAACTCGTAGACATGCGAACGCAGCAGGTCGCCATCCGGCGGCTCGTCACCCCACAGGGCGAACTCCAGCTGCTGTCGCGTCACCGCACCCGGGCTGGCCCGCATCAGCACTTCCAGCAGTTTGCGGCAGGCCGGGTACAGGTGCAGCACCAGGCCCTCACGCTGGGCCTCCAGCGTCGCCAGGTCCAGCACCAGATCGCCCACCTGCAGGCGCTTGCGCGGGTTGCGGCCCTGCGCACGCAGCAGCAGCGCTTCCAGCCGCACCTCCAGCTCGGGCAGGGCAAACGGCTTGGTCAGGTAGTCGTCGGCACCGGCGCGGAAACCGGCGATCTTGTCCGGCAGTTCATCGCGCGCGGTCAGCATGATCACCGGCACCTCCGACGCGTGCTCGGCACGCAGCCGGCGCAGCACTTCCGGTCCCTCCATGCGCGGCAGCATCCAGTCCAGGATCACCGCATCGTAGGGGTGGCTGCCGGCCAGGTGCAGGCCGGTGATGCCATCCGGGGCCACGTCCAGCACATGCCCGCGCGACTCGAAATAGTCGAACAGGTTGGCCACCAGCTGGCGGTTGTCCTCGATCACCAACAGACGCATGCACGAAACATCCACGGAAGTTCGTACCATGGTAGCGCCGCCCATGTCGGAATGCGGTCGTCCCGCCCCCTTCTGACGCTTTTCCCACCCCTGCCACCTCAGAATGGCCGTTTTGCTCCCGGAGCCTGCCGTGCCCGTAGCCCTGCCCCGCCGTTGGCGACTGCCCCTGTTGTGGCTGCTGATCATTGCTGCATTGGCAGCGGGCATCGGCCTTCGGCAGCCGCAGCCACCGGACGAGCCGCGCTTCGTGCTGGCCGCACGGACCATGGTCGAGAGCGGGCAATGGCTGCTGCCGCATCGTGGCAGCGAGCTGTATGCCGAGAAACCACCGGTGTTCATGTGGCTGCAGGCGGCCGCCTACGAGGTGGTCGGCAGCTGGCAATGGTCGTTCCTGCTGCCGTCATTGCTGGGCGCCCTGCTGAGTCTGTGGCTGGTGTCGGATCTGGCACGGCGGCTGTGGTCGCCGCGGCATTCCATCTATGCCCTCGCGGCGCTGTTCTGCACCCTGCAGTTCGGGCTGATGGCCAAGCGTGCGCAGATCGACATGGTGCTGGTGGGGATGACCACCGTCGCCCTGTGGGGCTTGATGCGGCACCTGTGCGAACGTCGCAACCTGCCCGCGCTGTGGCTGGCCGGTTTCGCCGCCGGCCTCGGCACGGTGACCAAGGGCGTGGGTTTCCTGCCGCTGCTGCTGGTGCTGCCCTGGTTCGGCTGGTGGCTGTACCAGCGCCGTCGCGGGCACCGTGTGGAGGGTCCGCACCCGGCAACGCTGCTGTGGTTGATCCCGGCGTTCCTGCTGGGCGTGGGCGTGTGGCTGGCGCCGCTGGGCTGGGCCCTGCTGCATACGCCCAGCGCCGAACTGCAGGCCTACGCGCACGAGCTGTTGTTCAAGCAGACCGGCACCCGCTACGCCAATGCCTGGCACCACCGGCAGCCGGCCTGGTACTACCTGCAGGTGATCCTGACCCTGTGGCTGCCGGGCAGCCTGCTGCTGCCGATGCTGTTCAAGCCCTGGTGGCGCCGCATCCGTCGTGGCGATCGCCGCCAGTGGCTGCTGCTGGGCTGGGCCGTACTGGTACTGGTGTTCTTCAGTGCCAGCCCGGGCAAGCGCGAGGTGTACCTGCTGCCGATGCTGCCGGCGATGGCACTGGCCGTGGCGCCGCTGCTGCCCGGCCTGCTGCGCCGCGTGTGCGTGCGCCGCTACCTGTTCGGCTACAGCGTGGTGCTGATGCTGGCCACCGGCGTACTCGGCGTGATGCTGATGACCGAGCACCCATGGGCGTTGGCGCAACTGCAACGCCGCGCCATGCCCGAGACGTTGCTGCCGGTGCTGGGCGATGGCCTGCTGACCTTCGCCATTGCCCTGGCCACGCTGATCGTGTGGCTGCGGGTACGCCGTGCCGCGACGCTGGTACTGCTGACCCACGGCATGCTGTGGATGCTCTACGGCCTGGTGCTGATGCCTGCCCTGGACCCCTTCGCTTCGGCGTCGGCACTCATGCGCCGGGTGGGCGCGCGGATCGGACCCGACGCCGAACTGGCGCTGGTGGCCTGGCGCGAGCAGAACCTGTTGCAGGCCGACCGGCCGGTGCGCGAGTTCGGCTTCAAGCGGCCCTGGGCCGAGCAGTGGCACGACGCCGGCCCGTGGCTGGCCGAGGCACCGGACAAGCGCTGGCTGCTGGTGCTGGACGATGCGATGAGCCCGTGCGTGGACCCGAGCAAGGTGATCGATATCGGTATTGCCAACAGGAATCGCTGGCAACTGCTTCCCGGTACCGCGTGGGACGCGGAATGCCACGCCGAACGGGCCGGCGCGACCGCTGAAGAAGACTGAACGCTGACACGTGCCGGGCAAGCATTAACCCGGCACGAACGAGCGTCCGACCCTTCTCCGACATCCAGGTGACGAGCATGGCCGCGGATTCCCGACCCGCCCTTTCCCAGCATGCCCGTCCGTCCCCTTGATTCGGTAGCGCCGCTTGCGACATCGCCACTGGCGTCTCGATTTGCCGTAACTCACCTCTGGCTGCCTGTCGCAATCGGTCTGCCTTTGTTTACGCTGCTGATGGGTTTCGGCGGCGACCAATGGGTGGCCGATCACCTGTTCCGCCTTGAGGGTGGCCATTGGGCGCTGCAGGACGCCTGGGTCACTCGCACGGTGGTGCACAAGGCCGGCAAGTGGCTGAGCACGGCTGCTGCGCTCGTGGCGATCCTGCTGTGCTTCCACCACTGGCGTAAGGGTCGCGATCGCACCCTGCGGTGGGCGCTGCTTTATGTCGTGATTGCCATGGCCCTGGGCACCGGTGTGATCTCCCTGCTGAAGTCGCTGGTGCCCATGGAATGCCCCTGGGACCTGCTGCGCTACGGCGGCCACCAGCCGTTCATCGGGCTTTTCACGGCGCGCCCCGCAGGCATGGCCGCGCAGGCCTGCTTCCCGGCCGGCCACGCCAGCGCAGGTTATGCATGGTTGTCCCTGTACTTTTTCGCCTTGCTGTGGCGCCCTTCATGGCGCTGGGCCGGGTTGTGGATCGGCCTTGGCACCGGCCTGGTATTCGGCGTCAGCCAGCAGCTGCGGGGCGCGCATTTCCTTTCGCATGACGTTGCTACTGCGTTGATCTGCTGGCTGCTTTCGCTGGGCCTGTATCTGATCGTCAAACGCGTCCTGACCCGCCGTCAGCTGGCCCGTCCCCACCGCCAGGAGGCAAACGCATGAGTGCATCGGTCCAACGCCCCGCCCGCCTTCCCGCGTTGGCGAACCTTCGCCGCTGGCGGCCG
The DNA here is from genome assembly GCF_056486185.1 of Stenotrophomonas sp. 28608_Sma. Taxonomy (NCBI): domain Bacteria; kingdom Pseudomonadati; phylum Pseudomonadota; class Gammaproteobacteria; order Lysobacterales; family Lysobacteraceae; genus Stenotrophomonas; species Stenotrophomonas sp. 28608_Sma. The sequence goes on from NZ_CM151308.1 coordinate 3,666,843, forward strand.
CAGCTGTCCACCGAAGCACTGATCGCACTGACCAGCCTGTTCTTCGCAGTGGCCGGCAACGGCCTGTTCTGGCACAGCGCGATGGCCAGCCATCCGGGCAGCCTGCGCTACGCGCTGTCGCTGCTGCTGTTGCTGCTCGGTGCGCACGGCGTGCTGCTGGGCATCCTGGTCTGGCGCTGGAACGCCAAGGTGGTGATCAGCCTGTTGCTGCTGGTGACCGCATTCGCTGCGCATTACATGAGCCGCTACCACATCTACCTGGATGCGGACATGCTGCGCAACGTGCTGGCGACCGATCCCAAGGAAAGCCGCGAGCTGATGACCATATCGCTGGTGTGGCCGGTGCTGTTGCTGGCAGTGCTGCCGATGGCGGTGCTGTGGCGCGTGCAGCTGCGCCGCCGCAGCTGGGGCCGCAGCCTGCTCTGGCGCGTCGGCTTCCTGGTGGTGGCGGCAGTGACGGCGGTGGGCGGCGCATTGATCTCGTTCCAGGATGTCTCGGCACTGATGCGCAACCAGCGCGAAGTGCGTTACCTCGCCACCCCGGCCAATGTGCTGCTGGGCATGCCGCGTGCACTGCGTGGCGACAACCCGGTGCAGCGCGCACCGAAGCTGCCGATCGGCACCGATGCCAAAGCCACCCCGCGCGCGCCGGCCAGCAAGCCGCGCCTGCTGGTGATCGTCATGGGCGAGACCGTGCGCGCGCAGAACTGGGGGCTCAACGGTGGCCGCAACACCACCCCGGAACTGGCGCAGGCCAGCGTGATCAATTTCCCGGACATGCACTCGTGCGGCACCAGCACCGAGGTTTCACTGCCGTGCCTGTTCTCTCCATGGGGCAGGCACGACTACGACGAGAAGAAGATCCGCGCGCACCAGTCGTTGCTGCACGTATTGAACCGTGCCGGTATTACGCCGCTGTGGCGTGACAACCAGTCCGGCTGCAAGGGCGTGTGCGAAGGCCTGGACTTCCAGTCATTGTCCGATGCGACCACCCCGGGCCTGTGCGCTGACGGCCGCTGCATGGACGAAATCCTGCTGCAGGACCTGGCCACCCAGGTACGTGCAAAGCCGGGCGACCGGGTGGTGGTGCTGCATCAGCTGGGCAACCACGGCCCGGCCTACTTCGAGCGCTACCCGCCCGCGTTCCGCCGCTTCACCCCCACCTGCGATACCCGCGACATCGGCCGCTGCTCGCGCGAAGAGATCACCAACAGTTACGACAACGCCGTGCTGTACACCGATCACTTCCTGACCAAGACCATCGGCACGCTGCAGGGCATGCAGGACTACGACACGGCGATGATCTACCTGTCCGACCACGGCGAGTCGCTGGGCGAGAAGGGCCTGTTCCTGCATGGCGTGCCCTACGCCATCGCGCCGGCCGAGCAGACCCGGGTACCGATGACGATGTGGTTCTCGCAGGGCTTCGCCAGCAGCCGCGGGCTGGACCTGCAGTGCGTGCGCAAGCGTTCGGCGGCCTACACCGACCATGACAACCTGTTCCCGTCGGTGCTGGGCCTGATGCAGGTGAAGACCTCGCTGTATGAGCGCAACCGCGACGTGTTCGCCAGCTGCGAAGGTTGAGGGTTGTTCGGCAGGGCTTGCAGCCCTGCACCTGCAGAGGCAACTGCAACCGCAACGGCCGAAGCAACAGCAACAGCATGCATTCCGTGGGATGGCGGGGTGGGTCCGGTGGCGGGAGACGCCGTAAACCCATCCATGGGGGCTTGGCCGCGGCATCCATGCCGCGGACACTCCCGCCACCGGACCCACCCCGCCTTCGACAGTTTTCCGCAATCGGTTGGAACGACCTTGGGGTCGGATCCGTTTTCCTCCGGAAAACGGATCCGACCCCATTTTGATTGTCGATATCTGACAGAGGTGTCGACCAAGGTCGACACCTACCGACAGCGCACGGAATCTGTCAGAGGTGGGGCGGTGTCGGAGTGCGGGGTGTCAGCCGCATGGATGCGGCTGCCAAGCCTACAAGGACGTACTTGCGGCGTCCCCGCACTCCGACACCGCCCCACCAAACCACGGATGGTCCGCTGTTGCTGTTGCTTCGGCCTTTGCCGTTGCCTGAAGGCCTCTGCGGGCGCCGGGCGCCGCCCGGCCGACTTCCGCCACTTGCGGTGGCGGCGACGGCCAACTAGCCTTCGGCCGTCGTTCACCACCCAAGGACCTCCCGTGAAACACCGTCATCTCCTGCTGGCCTCGGCAATCGCCGCCGCCACGCTGGCCCTGGCCGCCTGCAAGAAGGAAGCTGCCCCAGGCACCGATACCGCCAGCAGCAGCGCCCCGGCCGGCGAAACCGCCGACCAGTTCGTGGCCCGCATCAATGCCGAGTTCAAGGCCGCCTACCCGGAGATGACCTCGGCGCAGTGGCTGTCCTCCACCTACATCAACAGTGATTCGGAACGCATCGCGGCCAAGGCCAACGAGCGCTCGCTGACCCAGCTCAACAGCTGGATCGAACAGGCCGCCAAGTTCGACGGCAAGCCGATGAGCGAGGACAGCAAGCGCGCGATCCACCTGCTGAAGCTGATGTCCTCGATGCCGGCACCGCGTGACCCGGCCAAACTGGCCGAGCTGACCCAGATCGCCACCCGCATGGAAGGCAGCTACGGTGCCGGCAAGTACTGCACCAATGCCAACGATCCCAACTCCTGCCGCCAGCTGGGCGAGCTGGAGCAGGTGCTGGCACGCAGCCGCGACTACGACAAGCAGCTCGACGCCTGGCAGGGCTGGCACAGCACCACCAAGAGCATGCGCGGCGACTACCAGAAGTTCGTCGGCCTGGTGAATGAAGGTGCCAAGGGCATGGGTTTCACCGATGCCGGCCAGATGTGGCGCAGCGGCTACGACATGCCGCCGGAGCAGATCGGCCCGGAAACCGATCGCCTGTGGGAACAGGTCAAGCCGATGTACGAGCAGCTGCACTGCTACGCACGCGGCAAGTTGGACAAGACCTACGGCAAGGACAAGGCGGAAGTGGGCAATGGCCTGATCGCCGCACACCTGCTGGGCAACATGTGGCAGCAGGACTGGTCGAACCTGTGGGACCAGCTGGAGCCGTATCCGGGTGCCGGCAGCCTGGACATCACTGCAGCGCTTGAAAAGCAGTACCAGACCAACCTGAGCGCGGCGTTGGCCAAGGCCGGCAAGGATGCCAACGTAGCGGCGCAGTACAAGGCACAGCGCGAGGCCGAACTGCGTACCGCCAGGCAGATGACCGAGCGCGCCCAGGACTTCTACGTGTCGCTGGGCATGCCGTCGCTGCCGCAGTCGTATTGGGAAAAGACCCAGTTCATCAAGCCCGATGACCGCGACGTGGTCTGCCACGCCAGTGCCTGGGACATGAACATGGAAGGCGATGTGCGCACCAAGATGTGCATCAAGCCGAACGAAGAAAACTTCACCACCATCTACCACGAGCTGGGCCACATCTATTACGACCTGGCCTACAACCCGCTGCCGCCGCTGTTCCAGGGCGGTGCCAACGATGGCTTCCATGAAGCGATCGGCGACACCATCGTGCTGGCGATGACGCCCAAGTACCTCAGCTCGATCGGCCTGGTTGATGCGCCGACCGAAAGCCGCGAAGCGGTCATCAACAACCAGATGCGCATGGCGCTGTCGGGCGTGTCGTTCCTGCCGTTCGGGCTGATGATCGACCGCTGGCGCTGGGGCGTGTTCGATGGCTCGATCACCGCCGACAACTACAACAAGGCGTGGTGGGACCTGAAGGCCAAGTACCAGGGCGTGGCGCCGGCCAGCACCCGTGGCGAAGAGTTCTTCGATCCGGGCGCGAAGTACCACGTGCCGGGCAACACCCCGTACACCCGCTACTTCCTGGCGCGCATCCTGCAGTTCCAGTTCTACAAGGGCCTGTGCGACGCGTCCGGCTACAAGGGCCCGCTGCATGAGTGCACCTTCTACGGCAACAAGGAAGCCGGCCAGAAGTACTGGGCGATGCTGAGCAAGGGTGCCAGCCAGCCGTGGCAGGCCACGCTGAAGGAGCTGACCGGCACCGACAAGCTCGATGCCGGCCCGATGATCGAGTACTTCACCCCGGTCAACGAGTGGCTGAAGCAGCAGAACGAAGGCCAGATGTGTGGCTGGCAGGCCAACGCGGCCCCGGCGGCGAAATGAGAAAAGGGGCGGGTCCGCAAGGATCCGCCCCTTTCCGGTAGTGCCGGCCGCTGGCCGGCAACTGCACGGTGGACATCTGTCTGGCAGCCGGCCAGCGGCCGGCTCTACCGAAACAGCAATCAAACGAAGGCCAGATGTGCGGCTGGCAGGCCAACGCGGCCCCGGCGGCAAAATGAAAAAAGGGGCGGGTCCGCGAGGATCCGTCCCTTTCCGGTAGTGCCGGCCGCCGGCCGGCAACTACGCGATGAAGACCCAACGGGCAGCCGGCCGGCGGCCGGCTCTACCGAAACAGCAGTCAAAGGCCAGATGTGCGGCTGGCAGGCCAACGCGGCCCCGGCGGCGAAATGAAAAAGGGCGGATCCGAAAGGATCCGCCCCTTTCCGGTAGTGCCGGCCGCTGGCCGGCAACTGCACGGTGGACATCTGTCTGGCAGCCGGCCAGCGGCCGGCTCTACCGAAGTGCCTGTCAGCTGTTCTTCTTCGCGGCCATCGCTGCGGCCAGCTCGGCCTTGAATTCCTCGAAGGTCTGGCCCTTCTCCTTCGCTTCGGCCTGCGCGGCATCGCGCAGCGCATCGGAGTACATGAGGCGCACCGGCGTGCCGTTGCGCTCGTGCAGTTCACCGGCCTGCATGATCAGCGCCAGCACCTGCGCAGCGCTCTCGCTGTGGCCAGCGATGCGGCCGTCCATGCCCAGCACCCATTCGCCGTCACGGCGCACGACACCGGCCAGCAGGGTGCGCTGCGCATCGCGCAGCTCGGCATGCGGTTCCACCGGCGATGCCTGCGCGGCGGCCTTGTTGGCGGCCTGCTTTTCCTGGCGACGGCGCTGGTCGCGGCGGGTCTTGGAACTGGTGGACATGGTGCGGTACCGCTGCGAAGGGGGGCGCAAGGATAGCGCACCCCGCCCGCAGCGCTGCTTCACGCGTGCTCGATCCAGTATGGTCAGTCCAGCACCTTGCCGTGCCGCCAGTAGCCCATGAAGGTGATCGCGCGGCGGTCCAGCCCGCAATCGCGCACCAGGTGGCGGCGGATCGCCATCACCGCCCCCGCCTCACCCGCCACCCAGGCGTACAGCGGCCCGGCCACGCAGGTGTCGGCCTGCTCCCAGAGGATCTGCGTATCGACGTCGATCTCCTCCAGCGCATCGCCAGCAGCCACGCTTGAGGTCGCTGACAGCCGTTCCTGGACCGCCTGCAGCAGCGGCTGGCCATAGGCGGCCTGCCCACGCGGCAACCACACCAGCTCGGCTGTGCCCGGCGCTTTCAACGGCACCGCATCGCCGGCCTGGGCCACTTCCAGCAATGCCAGCGTGCGCGGCGGATCAGGCATGTCCGCCAGCTCTTCGAGGATGCCCGCCACCGCAGGCAACGCCGTTTCATCGGCCACCAGCAGTACCTGGCCGACACCGGCTGGTGGCTTCCACTCCCAGCCTTCGCTGCTCTCGGCACAGTCGGCATCGGGGGCCAGCAACACCACGCGGTCGCCTGGGCGGGCGTGCATGGCCCAGCGCGAAGCGGGTCCGGTCACCCCGTGGATGACGAAATCGACATCGACCTCGCCCTGCTCCGCACGCAGCTGGCGGATGGTGTAGGTACGCATCGGCGGGCGCTTGTCATCCGGCAGGGCCCGGTAGCGTGGGTACCAGTCTTCACCGCTGGGGACCTGCGGCACCTCCTGGCCGGGCAAGGGGAAGAACACCTTGATGCGCTGGTCCGGGCCTTCGGTCTTCATCCGCGCCACGTCGGCACCGGTGAACACCATGCGGTCCAGGGAAGGGGAGAGAACGCGGCGCTCCTTCAGCGCCACCTCGAACAGGCGGTAGGTCTGCTGCGCAGCCATGGGGGAACCTCATGCAACGACATCGGATTGGCTGGCTGTCGTGCATCCACGCACCGGCTGGCTGGAATGCCCAGCCTAGTCCGGTTGTCCGCGGTTGCAAGGATGTGCCGGCATCCCCGTCCGCCCTACCCCTGCACGCTGCTCAGTGACCCGTGCAGACTGCCTGCGCCGCGCGTTCACGCTGGTGTTCCCAGTACCAGAACACGAAACCAGCACCGAAGAACGCCGCCTGGCCCAACGCCAGGTGCAGCGGGCTGGCGCTCAGCAGCGGCGATACCACGCCAGCCACCACGGTGCTGATCATCAGCTGCACGAAGGCCTGCAGCGACGAGGCCAGGCCGCGCTGGTGCGGGTACATGTCCAGCACCGCCAGCGCCAGGATCGGGAAGATCAGCGCCATGCCCATGCCGCCCAGGAAGATCGGCAGCACCGCCCACGGCAGCACGAACTGCGGCGACAGCGCCACGTAGCCGACGTTCAGCAGCACCGACAACGCGCACAGGCCGAACCCAATGGACACCTGGCGGGTGGGCGTGGTGTGCCCGGCCATGCGCCCGGACAGGAACGAGCCGGTGGTCATGCCGCCGATGGTGGGGATGAACAGCCAGGCGAAGCCGCCCTCGCCCAGATGCAGGTGCTGCATCACGAACACCGGCGCCGAGGAGATGTACAGGAAGATGCCACCGAAGCCGATGCTGCCGGCCAGCGCCAGGCGCAGGAAGCGCGGGTTGAAGCCGATGCGCAGGTAATCACGCATCAACGTGCGCGGCGACAACGGCACGCGCGCTTCAACCGGATGGGTCTCCGGCAGGTAGCGTGCAGTGGCCGCCAGCAGGACCAGCCCGAACACCACCAGGAACCAGAAGATCAGCGGCCAGCCGGCGCCACTGAGCAGGATCCAGCCACCGATGATCGGTGCGATGGCCGGGGCGATGCCGAACAGCATCGACACCTGGCTCATCAGGCGCTGCGCGTCGTGGCCATGGTAGAGATCGCGGATCACCGCGCGGCCAACGATCATGCCGACACCCGCCGACAGGCCCTGCAGCGCGCGGAACGCCAGCAGCGTGGTCAGGTCGGTGGACAGCGCGCAGCCGACCGAGGCGCCGACGAACACCACCAGGCCACCGAGGATCACCCACTTGCGGCCCCAGGCATCGGACAGCGGGCCGTGCGCCAGGCTCATCAGGCCGTAGAACAGCAGATACACGCTGATGGTCTGCTGCACCGCCACTTCGTCCACCGCTAGGCGCTGGGCCAGCTGCGGGAACGCCGGGAAGATGGTGTCGATCGAGAACGGACCGAACATGGCCAGACCGGCGAGCAGCAGGGCCATGCGGCGGGTGGAGGGAGCAACAGCGGCGGTCATGGGGAAGGCGTCCGGCAGGGCCATGCGCGGCACGCACGGCGGGCGCCGGTCCCCTTCTGCAGGGACGGCGCCAGATGAATTCGGGTATCCGCCCATCATAGGTGGGGATTGCGCCCGATGCCATGCAGCGGTGCACAAAACGCACGACCGGGCCATCGGCCATTCAGGCGCGGCGGCCATGCCTGGAGGCGGCCGGCGGGCCCGCAACGGGCTATAATCGGCGGGCAACACGGTGGGAGAAGCGGAACACCGCTGCCGAAGGCGCAACGCCCGTAATCGCTCAGGCCCGATACCACCCGTAACAGAACTCTGGAGAGACCGGTTCGATCCGGCGCCGAAGGGGCACGAAGCTGCGGTCCGCCGCGCTTTTAAACTCTCAGGCAAAAGGACAGAGGGGCGCCCCGCAGACCGCCGACCGGCGGCTTGTGCCCGTGCGTGTGCCCTTTCCTGACGGATCCTTCGCCATGTCCCAGAACACCCCTTCCCTGCGTGAGCTCGAGCACCACAATGCGTTCGTCGAGCGCCACATCGGCCCCAACGACGCCGAGATCGCGCAGATGCTCGATGTCGTCGGCCACGCGTCGCTGGATGGCATGACCGATGCCATCGTACCGGCCAAGATCAAGTCGCCGGCGCCGCTGGCGCTGCCGGAGTCGATGACCGAAGTGCAGGCACTGGCAAAGATCCGTGCGATCGCCGACAAGAACACCGTGCTGCGCAGCTTCATCGGCCAGGGCTACTACGGTACCCACACGCCGAACGTGATCCTGCGCAACATCCTGGAAAACCCGGCCTGGTACACCGCCTACACCCCGTACCAGGCGGAAATCTCGCAGGGTCGCATGGAAGCGCTGATCAACTTCCAGACCCTGTGCGCCGACCTCACCGGCATGGAAATCGCCAACGCCTCGCTGCTGGACGAAGCCACTGCCGCCGCCGAAGCGATGACCCTGGCCAAGCGTTCGGCCAAGTCGAAGTCGGACACCTTCTTCGTGCACGACGCCGTGCACCCGCAGACCCTGGAACTGCTGCGCACGCGTGCCGAACCGATGGGCATCGTGCTGCGCGTGGGCACCCCGGCCGAAGCGCTGGAAGCGGAAGCCTTCGGCCTGCTGCTGCAGTACCCGGACACCTTCGGCCAGGTCGGCGACTACAAGGCGCTGGTCGATGCCGTGCACGCGCGCGGCGGCCTGGTGGCCGTGGCCACCGACCTGCTGGCCCTGACCCTGCTGGCCGCTCCGGGCGAATGGGGCGCGGACATCGTGGTCGGCAACAGCCAGCGTTTCGGCGTGCCGTTCGGCTTCGGTGGCCCGCACGCCGCCTTCATGGCCTGCCGTGACGCCTACAAGCGCTCGATGCCGGGCCGTCTGATCGGCGTCTCGATCGACGCGCAGGGCAACCCGGCCTACCGCCTGACCCTGCAGACCCGCGAGCAGCACATCCGCCGCGAGAAGGCCACGTCCAACATCTGCACCGCACAGGTGCTGCTGGCGGTGATGGCCTCGATGTACGCCGTTTACCACGGCCCGGACGGCCTGACCCGCATCGCCCGCCGCACCCATCGCCTGGCCTCGATCCTGGCCGCCGCGCTGCGCAACGCCGGCGTGCAGGTCGGCGGTGACTTCTTCGACACCCTGCATGTCACCGGCGTGCACGCCGATGAGATCCACGCCAAGGCACGCGCCGCCGGTTACAACCTGCGCGCGATCGACAGCGACTCGGTCGGCATCAGCCTGGACGAGACCACCACCCGCGCCGACATCGTCGCCGTGGCTGCCGTGTTCGGTGCCTCGCTGGACGTCGACGCACTGGATGCCAGCACCGCCGACGCGTTGCCGGCCGGCCTGCTGCGCCAGTCCGCGTTCCTGACCCACCCGGTGTTCAACACCCACCACAGCGAGCACGAGCTGCTGCGCTACCTGCGTTCGCTGGCCGACAAGGACCTGGCAATGGACCGCACGATGATCCCGCTGGGCTCGTGCACCATGAAGCTCAACGCCACCGCCGAGATGATCCCGGTGACCTGGCCGGAGTTCTCGCAGATCCACCCGCTGGTGCCGGCCGACCAGGCGCTGGGCTACAAGGAACTGATCGACACGCTGGAAGCGATGCTGGTGGAATGCACCGGCTACGACGCGGTCAGCCTGCAGCCGAACTCCGGCGCGCAGGGCGAGTACGCCGGCCTGCTGGCGATCCGCGCCTACCACCGCTCGCGCGGTGAGGAACATCGCGATATCTGCCTGATTCCGGACTCGGCGCACGGCACCAACCCGGCCTCGGCACAGATGTGCGGCATGAAGGTGGTGGTGACCAAGACCGATGCCAACGGCAACGTCGACGTCGAGGACATCCGCCTCAACGCCGAGAAGTACAGCGACCGCCTGGCCGCGATCATGATGACCTACCCGTCCACGCACGGCGTGTTCGAGGAAGAGGTGGTGGAGATCTGCGAGATCATCCACAAGCACGGCGGCCAGGTGTACACCGACGGTGCCAACATGAACGCCCTGGTCGGCGTGGCCAAGCCGGGCAAGTGGGGTTCGGATGTTTCGCACCTGAACCTGCACAAGACCTTCTGCATCCCGCACGGTGGTGGCGGCCCGGGCGTCGGCCCGTGCGCGGTCAAGGAGCACCTGGCCCCGTTCCTGCCGGGCAAGCTGGGTGACAACGGCCCGGTCGGCATGGTCAGCGCTGCCAGCTTCGGCAGCGCCTCGATTCTGCCGATCAGCTGGATGTACATCGCGATGATGGGCCGCGACGGCCTGCGCAAGGCCACCCAGGTCGCGCAGCTCAACGCCAACTACATCGCCAAGCGCCTGGCCCCGCACTTCAAGACCCTCTACACCGGCCGCAACGGCCTGGTGGCACACGAGTGCATCCTGGACGTGCGCCCGCTGGAGAAGACCAGCGGCATCGGCGCCGAGGACGTGGCCAAGCGCCTGATCGACTTCGGCTTCCACGCCCCGACCCTGAGCTTCCCGGTGGCCGGCACGCTGATGGTCGAGCCGACCGAGAGCGAGTCGCTGCACGAGCTGGATCGCTTCATCGACGCGATGATCCAGATCCGCGAGGAGATCACCGCGATCGAAGACGGCCGCCTGGACCGCGAGGACAACCCGCTGAAGAACGCGCCGCACACCGCCACCGCGGTGACCGCGAGCGAGTGGACCCACGCCTACCCGCGCGAACTGGCCGCCTTCCCGCTGGCCAGCCTGAAGCAGAGCAAGTACTGGCCGCCGGTGGCGCGCGTCGACAACGTGTACGGCGACAAGAACGTGATGTGCGCCTGCATCCCGGTCGATGCCTACAAGGATGATGAAGTCGAGGCTTGATTCCTCGCGGCATCGGTAAAGAGAACGGCCCGCGCAAGCGGGCCGTTTTCATAAGCGCGTGTGGACCAAGGTCCACACCCACAAACATCCGATCACGGGTCCGGCATCTGCCCCAGGCTCAACTGCCACGAGACACCGAAGCGGTCCTGCACCCAGCCGTAGCGGTTGCTGAAATCGTAGTCACCCACCGGCATCAACCAATGGCCGCCCTCACCCAGCACGCGTGCCGCACGCTCGAACTGCTCGGCGCCGGAACACTCCACGAACAGCGAGATCGACGGCGAGAAGGTGAAATCGTGCACGTCCAGGCTGTCAAAGCACAGGTAATGGGTGCCGCCGAGCAGGAAGATGGCCTGGCGCACCTGCCCCGGCACGCCGGCACCGGCGCCGTCCGGATGGCGCTGCATTGCCAGCAGGCGGAAATCGGCGAAGGCCTCGGCGTACAGGGCCAGGGCGGCCTCGGCCTGGCCGGTAAACATCAGGAAGGGGCGACTGCGCAGCATGCGGTACTCCTGGTCGACGGGCCGCGGGCGGCCCACACGATCAGGATGGCACGGCGGATGTGCAGCCCCCGTGGTAGTGCCGGCCGCTGGCCGGCAGCTTCAGTCACGCCTCGCGCATGCGCCGGGCGATGGCGCTGCTGGCGGCGATCGTGGCAGTCAGTGCCACCATCGACAGGAACTGCAGGCGGGTGTGCGACTCGCTCAGCAGCAGGCCGAAGATCAGTGCCAGGATCGCCAGCGCACAGGCGGTCAGCCACGGGAATCCGGCCATGCGGAACGGCAGGCGGGTGCCGAGGCGGTCGGCCCGGCGGCGCAGCACCAGCTGCGACACCAGCGACAGCGTCCACACCAGCAGGCAGGTGGAACCGACGATGTTCAGCAGCACCGGCAGTACCCGGTCCGGGAACAGCAGTTCCATCACCGTGGCGGCAAAGCCGAACAGCACGCTGGCCAGCACGGCGATCACCGGCACCTGGCGCGGGTCGGTCCAGCCGAGCACCGCCGGTGCCTCGCGGCGCTGCGCCAGCGAATACATCATGCGCGAGGCGCCGTAGAGGTTGGCATTGAGTGCCGACAGCAGTGCGATCACGGCGATCAGGGTGATGGCCGTACCCGCGCCCGGGATGCGGGCGATATCCAGCACCGCAGCGAACGGCGACTTCAGCGCCTCGCTGGTCCACGGCACCACGGCGATGATCACGCTCAGCGAGCCGATGTAGAACACCAGGATGCGCCAGGCCACGGTGCGGATGGCACGGGCAATGCTGCGCTCGGGATCTTCGGTTTCGGCCGCAGCGACGGCTACGATCTCGGTGCCGCCAAAGGCAAAAACGACAACCAGCAGCGCCGCGCCGATGCCGGCCAGCCCCTTCGGCGCGAAGCCGCCATGCTCGGTGAAGTTGCTCAGGCCCGGCGAGGTCACCTGCGGCAGCCAGCCCATCAGCAGCGCCACGCCGATGGCGATGAAGGCCAGGATCGCCACCACCTTGAGGATGGCGAACCAGAATTCGAACTCGCCGAAGTTCTTCACTCCCAGCAGGTTGATCGCGGTGAAGAACAGCATGAAGGCCAGCGCCGCCATTGGTACCGGTATCGCCGGCCAGACCGTGGCAAGAAGCCCGGCCGCGCCTACCGCCTCGGCGGCGATCACGATCACCAGCTGCACCCACCACAGCCAGCCCACGGTGGCGCCGGCGGTGGCTCCCATGGCATCAGCGGCATAGACCGAGAACGCGCCACTGGTCGGCTTGGCCGCCGCCATCTCGCCCAGTGCGTTCATCACGATGATCACCAGCGCACCAGCGACCAGATACGACACCAGAACCGCCGGGCCGGCCGCCTGTACACCCACGCCCGAGCCGAGGAAGAGGCCGGCGCCGATGGCGCTGCCCAGGCCCATCATGATCAGCTGGCGGGGCTTGAGCGAGTGCCCGAGGCGGGACGGCGAAGCGGTCGGAATCGAGTTGGGCATCGGCAGGGCTGGCGGCGGCTACAGGGGCGACACCTTACCCTGTCCCGTGCCCACGGGGATAGGCACAGCGCAGCAGGCGGCTCAGGCCAGCGCCGGCTCGCCGACGTTGCCACCAATACGGGCCCGGTAGGCGCGCGGCGAGAAACCGGTTTCAGCCTTGAACTTGCGGGTAAAGGCGCTCTGGTCGCTGAAACCGCAGGCCTGGCCGATGCAGGCGATGCTGTCGTCACCGTGCAGCAGGTGCATGGCCATCTGGATCCGCAGTCGGGTCAGCACCTGCTGCGGGGTCATCTGGAACACCTTGCGGAAGCTGCGCTCCAGCTTCGACAGCGAGAAGCCGGTGATGTCCAGCAGGGTCTGCATGCGCACGTTCTCGGCGTAGTGCGCATTGAGGTGGGCCAGGGCCAGCCGCAGCTGCTCGTATTGGGTGCCCAGGCTGTCCTTCTGGCCGAGGTCGCGGGATATGCCGATCAGGCCCTCGATGGCCCCATCGACCACCAGCGGGCGCTTGCAGGTCAGGCACCAGCCCGGTTCGCGGTTGGCGAACAGGTGCAGCTCCATCAGGTTCTCGATCACCTCACCGGACAGCACGCGGGCGTCCTGGTCGACGTAGTCCGCGCTGAGGCCGGTCGGGTAGATTTCAGCCGCGGTACGCCCGATCACGTCCTTGCGCGCGCGCAGGCCCAGCCGCCGCAGCATGGTCTGGTTGACGTGGGTGTAACGCCCCTGAAGGTCCTTGATGAAGAACAGCACATCCGGGATGGCGTCGAACAGGGCTTCGATGTCGGCGGGCTCGACTCGCATGGGGCAAGCATACCCGAGCCTGCTTTTGCCTGTACGTTCACCTTTGCCGGACCTCGGTTTAACGGGCTCGGTTCCAGTGTCGTGGTTCTCTTTCAGATCATCCGGAGCCAACGTCAATGGCCGCCAGCAAGCCGACCGGCAAGCGCGCAACCACCCACGCCGAAAACCACTACCGGGGCGACGGTGATGAACTGCACCAGCAGGCCGGGGCCAGCCATCCGGTGATGACCACCGATCAGGGCATCCCGGTGGCGGACAACCAGAACTCCCTGCGGCAGGGAACCCGGGGGCCCACGCTGCTGGAGGACTTCATCCTGCGCGAGAAGATCACCCACTTCGATCACGAACGCATTCCCGAGCGCATCGTGCACGCACGTGGCAGCGCAGCACATGGCTACTTCGAGCTGACCCGATCGCTGAAGGCGCATACCCGAGCGCGCATCCTGACCGAGGTAGGCGTGAAGACACCCGTGTTCACCCGCTTCTCGACGGTAGCCGGTGGCGCAGGCTCGGTGGACACCCCGCGCGACGTGCGCGGCTTCGCGGTCAAGTTCTATACCAAGGAGGGCAACTGGGACCTGGTCGGCAACAACATCCCGGTGTTCTTCATCCAGGACGCCATGAAATTCCCGGACCTGGTGCACGCGGTGAAGATGGAACCGGACCGTGCCTTCCCGCAGGCGGCCACGGCCCACGACACCTTCTGGGATTTCATCTCGCTCATGCCCGAGTCGATGCACATGATCATGTGGGCAATGAGCGACCGTGCCATTCCGCGTTCGCTGCGCATGATCGAAGGCTTCGGCGTGCACAGCTTCCGCCTGCTGAACGAGGCAGGTGAGTCGACCTTCGTCAAGTTCCACTGGCGGCCGAAGCTGGGCATCCAGTCAACGGTCTGGGACGAAGCGCTGAAGCTGCAGTCGGCCGACAATGACTTCCATCGCCGTGACCTGTTCGAGGCCATCCAGCGCGGTGACTTCCCGGAATGGGAGCTGGCAGTGCAGCTGTTTACGGAAGAAGAGGCCGACGCATTCCCGTTCGATCATCTGGACCCGACCAAGATCATTCCCGAATCACTGGTGCCGTTGCAGGTCATCGGCCGCATGGTGCTGGACCGATGGCCGGACAACTTCTTCGCCGAGACCGAGCAGGTGGCGTTCTGCCCGGCCAACGTGCCGCCCGGCATCGACTTCAGCAACGACCCGCTGCTGCAGGGGCGCCTGTTCTCCTATCTGGACACCCAGCTGCTGCGCCTGGGCGGCCCCAACTTCCACCAGATCCCGGTGAATGCTCCGAAGTGCCCGTTTGCCAATCATCAGCGCGACGGCCACATGCAGATGCAGGTTCCCAAGGGCCGGGTGGCCTACGATCCCAGCTCGCTGCAGGAAGACACACCGCGCGAGGCCTCAAGCGGATTCCGCAGTCACGCCAGCACGGACGATGGCCGCAAGGGCCGCATCCGCGCGGAGAGCTTTGCCGACCACTACAGCCAGGCCCGCATGTTCTTCCGTAGCCTTGAAAAGCCGGAATAGGCCCATCTGGCATCGGCGCTGGTGTTCGAGTTGTCCAAGGTGGAAACGTTGAAGGTGCGGGTGCGTACCGTCAGCCACCTGCGCAATATCGACGACTCACTGGCACAGCGCGTGGCCGACGGGTTGGCGTTGCCTGCACTGCCCGACCCGGCGCCGACCGCTACTCCAGTGCGGGACATGCCCCCCGCCCCCGAAGTGCGGGTGATTGGTCGCAACAAACCCACCCTGCAAGGGCGCTGCATCGGCATCCTGTTCGACGAAGGCTCCGACGCGCGCTTGATTGCCAGCCTGAGCAAAGCGGCCCGGAAGGCAGGTGCAAACGTGAAGCTGGTCGCACCAAAAGTGGGAGGCGCCACGCTCAGTGACGGCAGCGTACAGGCCGCCGATGGGCAACTGGCCGGCACGCCATCGGCCGTGTTCGATGCGGTGGCCGTGGTGCTGAGCGTAGAGGCATCAAAGGCGTTGTCGAAAGAGAGCGCTGCCCTTGAGTTCGTCAGCCAGGCGTGGGCGCACCTGAAGGCCATCGCCAGCGACGCGGGCGGCCAGGCGCTGCTGAAGGCGGCAAGGGTCGGCAACGACGCCGGCATCGTCGAAGCGGAAGACGCCAAGGCATTCCTGGCAGCGACCGCCACCCGCCAGTGGGCGCGCGAACCCAGGCTGCGCCTGCTGGCCTGACTACAACAACAGGAGAACTGTCATGCCCCGTGGTGACAAATCCGCATATTCCGATAAACAGAAGCGTCAGGCCGAGCACATCGAGGAAAGCGAGCGCGAGCGCGGTGCCAGCGAAGGCACGGCCGAGCGTATTGCCTGGGCTACCGTGAACAAGCAGGATGGCGGCGGCAAGCGTAGCGGCAGCGCACGCAAGGGTACGAAGAAGGCGACCCGCAAGACGGCTGCGAAGAAGGCGCCTGCCAGGAAGTCCGCTACAAAGAAGGCCACACCCAAGACGGCAGCGAAGAAGGCACCTGCGAAGAAGGCGGCGGCAAAGAAGGCACCGGCTCGCAAGACAGCCACAAAGAAGGCGACAAAGAAGACGGTGGCCAAGAAGTCCAGCACTCCCGCCTCGCGTAGCGCTGCGGCGAAGAAGGCAGCGAAGACCCGTGCGGCAAAGAAGACCGTGCGCAAGGTGGCGGCGAAGAAGGCAGCACGTACCCGCGCGCGGGGCTGAGCCCCTCCATCAGGACGGCAGCGTCCTCATCCACGCGGCAACTTCGGCTGCGGCTGCGTCAGCGCGTGCCTGCAGCAGCAGATGCGGTCCTTCCAGCGAAACATGCCGGGCATCCGGCAAAAGGGCCTGCAGTTCTGCCACGCTGGGCGGCCACAGCAGGCGGTCATGGCACGCGTGCAGGCACAGCGTCGGCACGTCGATTGCCGGCAGCAATGCGCGTACGTCGACGCGCAGGGTCGCTGCGGCGCGTTGCCGCAATGTGGCCGCCGGAATCCGGGCCAGCGCATCGCGCAGCATCGACAGGTGCTCGCGGGTGCGCCACCGCCCCAGCAACAGGCGCGCAAGCAATGCCACGGGAGGCAGAGGCCAGGCCGGCGTCAGCAGGGCTGCGCTGGCTGCCGGCAATGGCACCGGCCGACGCGCAAAGGTCGCGGCAAGCACCAGTCCGCGCAGCCCGGCGGGCTGTCGCGTGGCCAGTTCAACCGCCAACGGGCCCGAGAAGGACTCGGCAAGCAGGATGAAGGGATGGCCGGGCAGCTGCGACCACAGCCGTTGGGCCAGCGTGGCGTGATCCTGCCCTCCCTGCGCAGGCAGCGTAATCGCCTGCGTCGTCAGCCCATGAGCCTGGAGTGTTGACAGAAACGGGAACGACAGCCTGCCGGAGCCATCCAGGCCGGGCAGCATCAGCACGTGCTGCGGCGTGGGTGATGCTGAATCACCGCCCGGCTTTTCCTCGCTCCCGATTCCCATGTCACCTCCTTTGCTGGCAAGCATCGCCCACATCGGCAGGCAACGGAAACTCTGCTCCGGCTCTCCGGCTGCTTTGCCGGGCAAGGTTGAGCAATACTGCCCGCTCTGCCGCGGAACGCGGCTGCCAAGGAGAGCCGTTGATGCGATGGACCTACGCGCTGGCCATGATGGCCATGATGCTGCCACTGAACAGCTCCGCCAGCGATGGTTGGATAAACGGGGACGGCAAGGCGATGCCGGAGACCGGTGCTATGAAATCCAGCGGTGGCTTTGCTGCATCGCTGCTGGTTACCTCCGATGCCGACTGGCAGGCCAAGTGGGAAACCCCACCGGAGACCACTCCCGGTTTTACCGAGGCCAACGAAGTCCACCTGGGCGGTGAATTGTTCTTGCTGACATTCCTGTCCAACCCGCAACTGGACGAGAACCGCGTACCCAAGGTGCACTGCGATCTGCGCATGCTACGTCCGGACGGCAGTACCAGTATCGACGAACGCGATGTTCCCTGTTTCACCACTGCCCTGCCCGGCCCGCCAACCCTGTTGTACATGGCCAACCTGCACCTGAAGTTCGTGGCCGAGGCCAGTGATCCGAAAGGCACATGGACTGCGCAGGTGGTGGTCAGGGATCTGCTGCGGAATGTGAGCCTGCCTCTGCAGGCTCGCTTCGACGTCCGTTGAACGGAGGCATGCGAATGAAGATGCGGCGATTACTGAGCTGGACCGGTCTTGCGCTTTGCGTGGTCTACCTGCTGTTGACCGCATGGCTGGTTCACGGCGCGCAGTCGGACGCGGACCCGAAGGGCACCTATATCCTGATGGCGCTTCCCATCACCCTACAGTCCGCCGCACTCGATGCCATCGGCGCAGGCAGCCTGCTGTACGGCAAACCCTGGTCGACCGCGTATGCAGTGCTGCTTCCGCCAACACTGCTGTTGCTGTACGCAGCCGGCTGGCTGATCGAACGCGCCGCGCGCGGGCGCTAGCCAACGGCACGGACCGGTTGCGCGCATCGACGCCCTGCACGCGGGAGCGCATGCAGGGCGCCATCCAACATCCAGTCGCAGGTTGCTTACGCCGCCTGAGCAGGCATGATGGGCATGCGCGCGCCCTGCTCCACCTTGAACACCGAAACCGACGTGGTCAGCGCATGCGCCTGTTCTTCCAGCGCGCGGCTCGCCGCGGTGGCTTCTTCCACCAGCGCAGCGTTCTGCTGGGTCACCTGGTCCATCTGCACCACCACCTGGTTGACCTGCTCGATACCGGCGGCCTGTTCCTTGCTGGCCGCTGCGATGTCGCTCATCAGCTGGGTGGTGCGCGAACTTGCCTGGGCTACGCGCGCGATCGCGGCTTCCGATTCGACCGTCACTGCCAGGCCGCTCTTCACCTTCGCAGCGGCATCTTCGATCAGTTCCTTGATCTCCTTGGCGGCGACACCGGCACGCTGTGCGAGCGTGCGCACTTCGCTGGCAACCACGGCAAACCCACGGCCCTGCTCGCCCGCACGGGCGGCTTCCACCGCAGCATTCAGCGCCAGGATGTTGGTCTGGAACGCGATGCCGTCGATCACCGTGGAGATCTCCGAGATGCGTGCCGATGACTGATCGATCTCGCCCATCACCGATGCCATCTGTGCCATTGCCTGCTCGGTCTCGCGCACTGCGGCACCGGCGGCATGCGCTTCGCTGTCGGCCTGACGGGCCAGCTCGGCATTCTGGCGCACGGTGGAGGTCAGCTCCTCCATCGATGCTGCGGCCTCTTCCAGGTTGGCGGCCTGCTGCTCGGTGCGGCGCGACAGGTCGTTGTTGCCGGCGGCCAGTTCCTGCGCTGCGTTGTTGATGCTGTCGGCGGCCACCTGGATGCCCCGCACGATGCCGGTCAGCTGTGCGGTGGTGGTGTTGGCGTCGTCGCGCATGCGCGCGAACACACCGTCGTACTCGCCCTCCATGCGTGCGGTCAGGTCGCCGTGCGAGATTGCACGCAGCACGTCGGAGACGTCGGCGATGCTGGCCTGCGAACTGGCCATCATGCCGTTGAGGTGCTCGACCATCGCCTTGAACTGGTACTGGAACGCTGCGGCATCGCCACGCATGCTGAAATCACCGGCGCGTGCGGCGCGGGCCAGTTCATCGATCTGCGCGTTGATCGCCATCAGGCTCTGCTTCACCGCCGCCAGGGTGCGGGTCAGTGTGCCCTTCTCGCCCGGGTAGTCCGGCAGATCACGGCTGAGGTCACCGATGGCGTAGCGCTGCATCACCTCGGCCATCAGCATCTCCACCTGGACGTGCGATTCGACCAGGCTGTTGGTGGCCTGCACCATGCGGCCGAAATCACCGGGGAACGCACTGGCGTCCATGCGATAGCGGATCGCACCGGCCTCATGCTGTTCGGCCATCTGCAGCTGCGCGCCGATCGCCGCCTGCACGCTCTGCCGCACGCTGGCCATCGCCTCGCCCAGCTGGGTCAGTTCGTCACGGCCACCAAGGCGGAACTCCTGGTCCAGCTGGCCCTTGGACAGGCGCTCGGCCAGGTTCACCGCGCGGGCCAGCGGGCCGGTCAGGCTGCGGCCGATCATCACCGAGGCACCGATGCCCACCAGAAGCGCGACGCCGCCCAGCACCAGCAGCTGCAGCAGGCTGCGCTCGCCCAGGCGGATCGCCTCGGCGGCTGCCTCACGGCTTTCCTTCTCTTCGAAGTCCACGCCATCGGACAGCGCCTTGTTCCAGCCGTTTGCCGCTTCCTGCACCGGGCCCAGGGTCAGCGCTATGGCGCCCGGGTAGTCGCCCTGCTCCATCAGTTCGCTGGTCTGCTTGTTGAGTGGACGCGCAATGGCACGCTTGGCGGCGATGGTTTCAGCGATGGCCTTGCCGTCGGCGTCGCTGGGCAGCGCCTGATAGGCGGTCCAGCTGGCCTCGTAGCGCTTCACCAGATCGGCGATGCGCTGCTCGTCGTGGCCACGGTCGTCGCCCTGGCGGATCAGCATCTCGCGACGCACCACCATCATCTGGTTGTTGGCATCGAGCATCTGCGACAACAGGCGCACCTTGGCTACGCTGACGTCGACCACCTGCTGCATCGCGCGCTTCTGCACGACACTGGCGGTGGCGCCGGTGGCCACCACGGCGGCAACCAGCAGCAGCAACAGGCCAAAGCCCAGCCCAAGACGCCAGGCAACCCTGACGTTCCTCAAGTAGTTCATGGGGGTATCCAAAACGGGGGGATGCGCCCTTATCGGCGGCCCGGCAGGCAATCTTGATCGCCGTCCGTCGATAGCGTCGGCCACCGTTCACCTTGGTGAGCCCCGGCCCGGCCGCTTCTGGACACGGGAATTGACTGCGGTGGGCGCGACTGCTCATGCGGACGTCAGATCCCTTTCACGGTGGCTCGGCGGCTGCTGCGGGCAAGGTGGTGGCGTGACCTGCTGGAGATCCCAATGCCCTTGCCCGTGTCCCGATCCACCCTGCTCGCTCTCTCGCTGCTGGCGTCGCCAGCCTTCGCGCAGGCGCCGCCGCCCCACCTGCCCGCACCCATTGCCGAAACGGCCGGACCGGACACCGCACCCCACTCCGCGCTGCACGCCCAGGTGCTGCTGGATCGCGCGAACTTCTCCCCTGGCCAGATCGACGGCGAAGTGGGCAGCAACCAGCGACGCGCGGTGTCGGGTTTCCAGGCAGCGCATGGGCTGGACGTAACGGGCGAACTGGACGACACCACCTGGAAGGCCCTGCAGGCCGATACCGTTGGGCCGCTGGCCAGCTACACGCTGACTGCTGAGGATGTCGCCGGTCCGTTCCAGGCCACTCCGAAAGGGCCCGCCGCCCAGGCCAAGCTCACATCGCTGGGCTACGGCAGTGTGGAAGAAGCCCTCGGCGAGCGCTTCCATGCCTCCCCTGAGCTGATGAAGGCGCTCAATCCCGGCGTGGACCTGACCAAGGCTGGCAGCCGCATCCAGGTACCCAACATCGCACTGGCCGCATTGCCAAAGGCGGCGAAGATCGTGGTCGACAAATCCGACTCCACGCTGCAGCTGCTGGATGCGCAGGGCAAGGTGATCGCACAGGTGCCGGTGTCGTCGGGCAGCCAGCACGACCCGTTACCGATCGGCGAATGGAAGATCCTGGGCGTTTACCGCGACCCGCCGTTCCACTACAACCCGAAACTGTTCTGGGATGCCCGCAAGGGCGAAAAGAAGGCCACCCTGGCACCGGGCCCGAACAATCCGGTCGGGCGGGTCTGGATCGATCTGTCCAAGCCGCATTACGGCCTGCATGGCACGCCCGAACCCGGCCATGTGGGCAAGACCGAATCGCATGGCTGCGTGCGCATGACCAACTGGGATGCGCTGCGCGTGGCCGATGCCGTGGATACCTCGGTACCCGTGGTGATGCAGGAGTGAGCCGATGCGCCTTTCGCAACTGATCGTGCTGGGCGTTCTGCTGGGGCTGGGTGCAGGCTGGTGGCTGCGCCGCGATGCAGGCGAGCCGGTAGCCGAATCGCTGCCGGAAGCACAACCGGCAGCAGCTGTGGCGCCGGCCAAGGGATCCGTAGCGCCGCTCGACACGGCCCCTGCCCCCGCCGCCACCGCACCGTCAGCCGCGCGGACTGCGGATGCGCCGTCGGGTCTGCTGCTGCCGGTACAGGGCGTCCTGGCCTCCCAGCTGCGCGACACGTTCACCGATGCGCGCAGCGAGGGTCGCGTGCACGATGCCATCGACATCATGGCCGATACCGGTACGCCGGTGCTGGCGGTGGCCGATGGAACGGTTGAAAAACTGTTCGACAGCGAGCGCGGCGGCTTGACGATTTACCAGTTCGAGCCCAGCGGGCGCTGGTGCTACTACTACGCGCATCTGCAGCGCTACGCCGATGGCCTGGCGGAGAAGCAGGTGATCAAGCGCGGAGAGGTGATCGGTTACGTGGGCAGCACCGGTAACGCCAGCGCCGAGGCCCCGCACCTGCATTTCGAGGTGCACGTGCTGGGCCCGGAAAGACAGTGGTGGAAGGGAGAGTCGATCAATCCGTATCCGCTGTTGAAACAGGCGGCTTCGACGCCTGACGCTGCCAGTGCCGCAAGGTGATGGTGAATGCCACCAGCGCAGCGCCCGGAATCAGCAGGAACAACGCCGCCACCTTCCAGAAGAAGAACGGCCACAGCCACGCGTAGTCCAGGTCGGTCAGCTTCAGTACGTCCATCGGTGGCAGCAGTTCCACCGAGGCCGTGCGACCGGCCAGCGCCGGGTCGACCTCCAGCACAGTCAGCCGCAGCCACGAGCGCCCGCGCGGCAGCGCATCCCCCCGGCCATAACCGAAGTACGAGGCGGCAAATCCAGCAGGCTCAACCGATTCCAGCGCGCGGGTGATGCCGGAACCCGGCACGCCCGAACGCGTTTCGGCGCGGAAGTCGGTCTGATCTGTCGGGGTTTCCACGCGCAGGCGCACCTCAGGATCGATCGCCGTGGAAGTACCGTCATCCGCGTAACGCAGGCGCAGCCGCAATTGGTCATCGATGAAGCGGTAGACCGTGACCTCGGCCGTCGCACCCGGGCTCAGCACCAGAGGCAGCACCTGCGTGCGTGAGGCCATGTGGTTGGCGATCGCGCCCAGCACCAGCACCGCGCAGGCAAGCGCCCACAGGCTCCACATCACCCACAGGGTGATCCGCACCACCGTTACGCCCTTCACGCTGACATCCGGGTCATCACGTCATTTCCCTGCTGGCCGTGCCGACACAGTAACGAAAAAGCCCCGCTTTCGCGGGGCTCTTACTGTCACCTACGCCGGGCAGCGCCCGGCGCTACCTCAGGCGAACGGATCCTGCAGGACCATGGTGTGGTCGCGGTCCGGGCCGGTGGAGACGATGCTGATCGGGCAGCCGGCCAGCTCTTCCAGCGAACGCAGGTAGGCGCGTGCCGCCGGCGGCAGCTCGTCCCACTGGGTGATGCCGTGGGTGTTCTCGCTCCAGCCCGGGAACTCCAGGTACACCGGGGTGCAGTCTTCCCAGCCCTGCGCGTCCAGCGGCGCGTACTCGGTGCGCTTGCCGTTGTATTCGTAGGCGATGCAGACCTTCAGCTTTTCCATGCCATCCAGCACGTCCAGCTTGGTGATGCACAGGCCGCTGATGCCGTTGATGGCCACGGCGCGCTTCAGCGCGACGATGTCCATCCAGCCGCAGCGACGCGGAC
The DNA here is from genome assembly GCF_056486185.1 of Stenotrophomonas sp. 28608_Sma. Lineage (NCBI taxonomy): Bacteria > Pseudomonadati > Pseudomonadota > Gammaproteobacteria > Lysobacterales > Lysobacteraceae > Stenotrophomonas > Stenotrophomonas sp. 28608_Sma. Next base: position 3,689,946 of record NZ_CM151308.1, read on the forward strand.
GGCCGGTCGAGGCACCGTACTCGGCGCCGCGGTCACGGATGCCCTGGCCGACTTCGTCGTCCAGTTCGGTCGGGAACGGGCCGCCGCCAACGCGGGTGGCGTAGGCCTTGGCGATGCCCAGCACGTAGTCGATCGAATCGGCGCCGACGCCGGAACCGGCCAGTGCACCACCGACGGTGGTGTTGGAGCTGGTGACGTACGGGTAGGTGCCGTGGTCGATGTCCAGCAGCGCACCCTGCGCGCCTTCGAACAGCACGCGCTTACCCTGCTTGCGCAGGTCGTGCAGGATGCCGGCCACGTCGGACTTCATCGGCTGCACGTATTCGCCGAAGGCCAGCGCTTCGTCGAAGGTCTTCTGGAAATCGACCGCATCGGTGTTCAGATACTTGGTCAGCACGAAGTTGTGGTAATCCAGCGCGGTGCGCAGCAGTTCTTCCAGCTGCTTCGGGTAATGCAGGTCGGCGATGCGGATGCCGCGACGCGCCACCTTGTCTTCGTAGGCCGGGCCGATGCCACGGCCGGTGGTGCCGATCGCCTTGCCGCCGGCAGCGCGCTCGCGCGCCTGGTCCAGGGCGATGTGGTACGGCATGATCAGCGGCGCGGCCGGGGAGATCTTCAGGCGCGAACGCACTTCCACGCCGGAGGCTTCCAGCTCGGCGATTTCCTTCTGCAGCGCGGCCGGCGAGATCACCACGCCGTTGCCGATCAGGCACAGCGCATCGTCACGCAGGATGCCCGACGGGATCAGGTGCAGGACGGTCTTCTTACCGTTGATGACCAGGGTGTGGCCGGCATTGTGGCCGCCCTGGAAGCGCACGACGGCGCCGATTTCCTCAGTGAGCAGATCGACGATCTTGCCCTTGCCTTCATCGCCCCACTGGGCACCCAACACTACGACAGACTGACCCATGACGGGCTCCTCATATGTTGCGGCCATCGGGGCCGCGGACGGTTGAACCGTGGCGGGGCTGGCCAGCACCTGGAGGGCGGCTCCAAACGGGGAGCAGCCGGCGATGGAAGGCCCAGACACGGAAAAAGCCGAACGGGGAGGCCCGTCCGGCTTTTGTGCATTATCCGGGTTTCCGGGGTCGGGTGCCACCTTTCCGACGGACGGCTTCACCGGCCGGTCAGCCGCCCCGCCCGGTCGTGCCGGCCGTTGGCCGGCAATGCCAACCAAGGTTGGCATCTACCAGAGCCGGGCCACGCATGTACCGGCCGGTCAGGCACCTCCCGGTCGTGCCGGCCGCTGGCCGGCAATGCCAACCAAGGTTGGCAGCTACCAGAGCCGGGCCACGCATGTACCGGCCGGTCAGGCACCTCCCGGTCGTGCCGGCCGCTGGCCGGCACTACCCTTTCAATGCCGCGCCCACCACAGCAGGCTCAGGCCGGCCAGCAGCACCAGCCCGCCGAAGCTGCGCAGGGCTGGGCTGGGCAGGTCCAGCAGGCGCTCGGCCATGCGCTTCCAGGCGAACGGGGCGACGAACAGGAACAGGCCTTCCAGCACCGCCACCAGGCAGACGGCGGCGAACAGATCTTTCATGGGGGACTCCGGAAAAAGCACGGGGCCCGGCATCTGGCCGGGCCCCGTGGGGTACTGCCCTGCGACCTCAGCGGTCGTTCTTCAGGTACTGCAGGAACGGGTCGTTCTTGTCGAGCACGATCACGCCGTTGCCGTCGGTCATGGAGCCACGGTAGGCCTCCAGGCTGCGGTAGAACGCATAGAACGACGGGTCGGCCGAGCCGGCCTTGCCGTAGATGCGCGCCGCATCGGCATCGCCTTCACCGCGCAGGCGCTGGGCATCACGCTCGGCTTCGGCGATCAGCACGGTGCTGTCACGGTCGGCCTGGGCGCGGATGGTCAGCGACTGCTCCTCGCCCTCCGCACGCAGCTTGGCCGCTTCCTGCTTGCGCTGGGCGCGCATGCGCTCGTACACGTCATTGATCACCTGGCTGTCGGTGGGCAGGTCCACCTGCTTGATGCGCAGGTCGATCATCTGCATGCCGAGGCCGGCCACCGCTTCGTTGATCCCCTTCAGCTGCTCGGCGATCAGCTCGCTGCGGTCGCCGGAGACCAGCTGCTGCAGGGTGCGCGAGTTGATCTGGTTGCGCAGCGAGTCGGTGATGATCGGTGCCAGGCGGGCATTGGCGATGCGCGGATCGCCACCGGTGGCACGGAAGTAGTCACCCACGTTGGAGATGTAGCCGATGGCGAAGAAGTCGACGCTGACGTCCTTCTGCTCGGCGGTGAAGTAACGCGCCGGGGCGGTGTCGAGCACCTGGAAGCGGCGGTCGAAGACCTTCACCGTTTCCACCACCGGCACCTTGAAGTGCAGGCCCGGCTTGATGTCCGAACGCACCACCTTGCCCAGGTTCAGCACCATGGCGGTCTGGTCCTCACGGACCACGTACACCGAGCCAAGCAGGCCCAGCACCACCGCCACGATCACGGCGATCCAGATAGGACTCTTCATCGGCTGCCCTCCTCACGGCCGCTCGGTCGCCCGGTCGGGCGGCCCACCGGCCGGCCCGGATCACGGGAAGCTTCCGCCGCTGCACCCGGCAGCGACGGCATCACCACCTCCGGATTGGTCACTCCCGGCGGCGCCGAGGTGGTGGGACGGGTATCGCCGGTCATCGGCACGTAGATCAGCTGGCGGCCATCGCCACCGATCACCTTGCGGTTCTCGCTCAGCACCTGCTGCACGGTCTCCAGCCACAGGCGCTTGCGGGTCACTTCCGGGGCGTCCTTGTACTGGGCCTGCAACAGGCTGAAGCGCTGCGCGTCACCCTCGGCCTTGGACACCACGGCCTGCTTGTAGCCTTCGGCGGTGGTACGGGCACGCGAGGCCTGGCCTCGGGCTTCCGGCACGACCTTGGCGGCATAGGCCTGGGCTTCGTTGATCAGGCGTTCCTTGACCTGCTGGGCACCGTTGACCTCGTCGAAGGCCGGCTTCACTTCCTCCGGCGGACGGGCGTCCTGCAGGGTCAGGCCAGTCACGGTCAGGCCGGTCTTGAACGCCTTCAGCAGCGCCTGCAGGCGCTCCTCGGCGGCCACGGCCAACGGGCCACGGTTGTTCAGTACCGCGTTGAGGTCGGCACGGCCGACTTCCTCGCGCACCGCGCTCTGCGCCGACTGCTCCAGCACCTGGTTGGCATCGACCGTGCCGAACAGGTACTGCTGCGGGTCGTCGATGCGGTACTGGACGTTCAGCGAGACGTTGACGATGTTCTCGTCGCGGGTCAGCACCGGCACCTGGATCGAGAAGGTCTTGATCTCGGTGGCATTGACCTTGGTGACCGATTCGATCGGCCACGGCAGCTTGAAGTTCGGGCCGGGCTGCAGGATGCGCGAGAACTGGCCGAAGCGCAGCACCACGCCACGCTGCTGTTCGCCGATCAGCTGGAAGCTGGAGAACAGCACCAGCAACACGACAGCCGCCACCACCCAACGCATGATGCCACCGTCGAACAGGTCCTTCAGCGGCCCGGGCAGTCCGCCCCAGCCACCACCATTGCCACCGCCGCGCGACCCGAAGGGCCCGCGTCGATTGTCCTCGGGGCCTTGTCCGCCCTTGTTGCCGCCGGGTGTATTCCAGGCCATGCACGCTCCATCAAGATTTGGGCTGCGGCGCGGGCCCTTCCCGCACCACCAGCCGTGAAACCATCACCGATCATACAAGATGGGGCGGATCGGCAGGATCGAAAGGGGGGCAACGGGGTAAGGTGGCGTTTTCCTCGAAGTCAGGCAACGCCGATGGCCCCCACCACCCCGTTCACCGCCTTCCGCATCGAAAACGACGACGCCGGCTACCGCAGCGGCCTGGCCCAGCTCAATGTCGACGACCTCAACCCCGGCCAGGTACTGATCCGCGCCCACTGGTCTTCAGTCAACTACAAGGATGCCCTGGCCGGCACCGGCAAAGGCAGGATCCTGCGCCGTTTCCCGCTGGTCGGCGGGATCGACGTAGCCGGTACCGTGGTCGCCAGCACCGACCCGGCCTGGCGTGAAGGCGATGCGGTACTGGCCACCGGCTGCGGCCTCAGCGAGACCCGCGATGGCGGCTACAGCCAGTATGTGCGGCTGGAGTCGCGTGCGGTGATCGCCCAGCCGGCCGGACTGACCCCGCGTGAGGCGATGGTGCTGGGCACCGCCGGCTTCACGGCAGCGCTGGCGCTGCTGCGCCTGCAGGACAACCGGCAGACCCCGGAGCTCGGCCCGCTGGCGGTCACCGGCGCCAGCGGCGGTGTGGGCGCGCTGGCGCTGTCCATCTTCAGCCGTGCCGGCTACACCGTGCACGCGGTCAGCGGCAAACCCGAACAGACCGGTTTCCTGCACGACATCGGCGCCAGCGAAGTACTGCCGCGCGAGGCACTGTCCGATACCGGCCCACTGCAGTCGGCCCGCTTCGGCGGGGGCCTCGACAATGCCGGAGGCGACATGCTTGCCAGCCTGCTGGCGCAGACCGTGCCCTACGGCAGCGTGGTCAGTGCCGGCCTCGCGGCCAGCCCGACGCTGGACATGACGGTGATGCCGTTCATCCTGCGCGGCGTGTCACTGCTGGGCGTGTCCTCGGCCAATGCACCGCGCGGGCTGCGCGAAGAAGTGTGGTCGCGGCTGGGCAGTGACTGGAAGCCGCAGCAGCTGGACCGCATCTGCACCGCCGAAGTCGGCCTCGATGGCCTTCCTGCCGTGTTCGAACGGATGCTGGCGGGCGGTTCGCTGGGCCGCACCGTGGTGCGGATCGACTGAACGTCGCAGGCAGGCGACGGACGGCAGATGCGCCCCTCCCGCCAGTAATGGGCCCGCACTACACTGCGGGCATTACATGGGGAACAACATGGCACGCATTCTGATCGTCGACGACTCACCGTCGCAGCTGTTGGGGATACAGCGCATCGTCGAGAAGCTCGGGCACCAGATCCTGACCGCCACCGATGGCGCCGCCGGGGTCGAAACCGCCAAGGCCGAGCTGCCCGACCTGGTCCTGATGGACGTGGTGATGCCCAACCTCAATGGCTTCCAGGCCACCCGCACCCTCGCCCGCGACGAGGCGACCCGGCATATCCCGGTGATCCTGGTGACCACCAAGGACCAGGACACCGACCGCATGTGGGGCATGCGCCAGGGCGCCAAGGCCTACATCACCAAGCCGTTCTCGGAAGACGAGCTGTCCGAGGTGCTGGAACGGGTGTTCGCCGGGCAGGGCTGAGGCACGCGCGGTAGTGCCGGCCGCTGGCCGGCAACCACGCATCACCGTCCCGGGCAATGAAGTTGCCGGCCAGCGGCCGGCACTACCTTCAAATGGTCTCGCCGAAGGCCTTGGCCAGGTTCCGGTACGCCTTCTTCTGCGCCTCGTCAGTCGCGGCCGGGGCCACGATCTCGATCTCGACGATCTGGTCGCCCTCCGGATTGCCTGGCAGCCCACGGCCACGCAGGCGCAGCTTGCGGCCAGCATCGGAATCGGCCGGAATCTTCAATTCCACCGCTCCACCCAGGGTCGGCACGCTGATGCTGGTGCCCAGCGCGGCCTGCCACGGCGTGACCGGCAGCGTGTAGAGGATGTTGCGGCCATCGACCTCGAACTGCGGGTGGGCGGCGTATTCCACTTCCAGCAGGAGGTTGCCGCCATGGTTGCCCTGCCCCGCCAGGCGGATCACCTGGCCCGGGCGGATACCCTTGGGCACGCGCACGTCCAGCTGCTTGCCGTTGACGGTGATGCGCAGGCTGTCGCCGCTGTAGGCCGCTTCCAGCGGAACCGACAGCTTGGCGCGGGTGTCGCGGTTGGGCGCGTGGCCCTGGCTGCTGAAGCCCGGCCCCGGACCAGCGCCACCACCGCCACGCTGGCGCGCGAACAGGCTCTCGAAGAAGTCGCTGAAGCCTCCATTGGGGCCGCCACCGCCGAATACTTCCTCGAAATTGAAACCGCCAGCACCACCATAGTTCGGCGGCACGTTGAACTCCTCGCCCGGGCGATAGCCCTGCGCGCGCAGCTGGTCGTAGGCCGCGCGCTTTTCCGGATCGCGCAGCGCCTCGTAGGCCTCGTTGACCGCCTTGAACTTGTCTTCGGCCCCGGCCTCCTTGCTGACGTCCGGGTGGTACTTGCGTGCCAGCCGGCGGTAGGCGGTCTTGATCTCCGCCTCGCCCGCGCTCGGTTCCACCCCCAGGGTGGCGTAGTAATCCTTGAATTCCATCCAGCTACCTCGATCTGCTTCGGCCGCGCCGGTGGCGCCGCCCCGGGTTCATTCTACGCGCCGGCATGCTACGCCGCCCCTCGTGCGGCCACGGTGAGGCCGACTGATCCTGCGCAATGCGACTGCCATCCCCATGCGCCACGCTGTGGCTGGAAGCCCCCGCCGCAAAGCCTGAAGATGGGGCCTGCACACGGGTTTTCCAATGTCTTGACGCCCCTGTCCCATCCGGCCCACTAGCCTGCCCCAGCAAGGAGTTCCCCATGACCATCCATGTCGGCGACCGCATTCCGGAAGTGACCCTCAAGCGCATCCGCGAGGGCATTGAAACGCTCGATACGCATTCGCTGTTCGACGCACGCAAGGTGGTGCTGTTCGCCGTGCCCGGCGCGTTCACCCCGACCTGCTCGGCGCGCCACCTGCCCGGCTACGTCGAGAAATTCCAGGCGTTCCGCCAGCGCGGCATCGATGTCTACTGCATGGCGGTCAACGACCCGTTCGTGATGAAGGCCTGGGCCGCCGACCAGAGCGTGCCCGACGGCCTGCTGATGCTGTCCGACGGCAATGCCGAACTGACCCGTGCGCTCGGCCTGGAGCTCGACGCCAGCGCCTCGGGCATGGGCATCCGCTCACGCCGTTTCGCCCTGTACGTGGTGGATGGCGTGGTGCGTGCGGCCTGGATCGAGCAGCCCGGCCAGTTCGAAGTGTCTTCGGCCGAATACGTGCTGGAGCACCTGCCAACCTGATCTTCCACCGCAAGAGGAAACGGCCAGCCATGTCCACCAAGCCAGCCAAAGCCGCAAAGCCTGCCGCAAAGGTGCCCGGCATCAGTGACCGCAAGACCCTGCGCGAACGCGCCCGTCGCAATATCGAAGACGGTGCGATCACCGACAGCTACAGCGCCGACCGCAAGGTCGTGATCAAGCTGCTCAACGATGCGTTGGCCACCGAGTACGTATGCGTGCTGCGCTACTACCGGCACTACTTCATGGCCAAGGGCATGCTGGCCGACGCGGTGAAAGCCGAATTCCTCGAACATGCACAGCAGGAACAGGCGCACGCCGGCAAGCTGGCCGAGCGCATCGTCCAGCTCGGCGGCGAGCCGGACTTCAACCCCGACACGCTGACCGCGCGCTCGCATGCCGAGTACAAGGAAGGCAGCGACCTGCGCGACATGGTGCGCGAGAACCTGGTGGCCGAACGCATCGCCATCGACAGCTACCGCGAGATGATCAACTTCATCGGCGACCGCGATACCACCACCAAGCGCATCCTTGAAGAGATACTGGCGCAGGAAGAGGAACACGCCGACGAGTTCGCCGACCTGTTGGATGGGTGGATCGGGGAATGATCTGGTAGATGCCCACCTTGGTGGGCGTCTTTGCCGCGTGCCAACCAAGGTTGGCACCTACCAGAGCACGGCGGTGTCGTTGGCGTTGGGCCGCGCGCCGACCAAGGCCGGCATCTAGCGGAGAACGTTGAACCGCACCTGCGTCCACGCGCCGTCGGTCGCCAGCGCGGTCAGGGTGTGTGCACCCGGCTCGGCGAATTCGCGCTGCATCAACTGCGCGCCGTGGGTCTGTGCGATCCAGCGTCCATCCAGCAACCAGTCCACCACCTGTTCGCTGCCCAGCGCGCGCAGCTGCAGGCGCACGCCATGTTCCGAGTTTGGCGCACGCGCCAGCGTGGCGCCATCATTGAGGCCATCGATGTGCAGGGCCACGCTGGCCTCACGCCCGTCGTCGCGGCAATCCGGCGACAGCGCCGGCAACTGCGAGGCAGCGCGCGTGGCCTTGGGCAGCCACGGTGACAACAACGCCGGCCAGCGCGCGATCTCGCGCGCTACTTCCTCATGTGGATTACGGCAATCGGCCGATACACGCAGTCCGGTCCGCGCGTCGGCCAGGTAACGCTGCCGCCCCGGCTGCCAGCGCCGCGCCTCGCGCTCGGGGAAGGTCGGTGGTGCCGCGCCGTCCAGCAGATAGGCCGACATCCGCCGCTGGCACAGTGCCGTCGGCAGGCCTTCGGCGCGTTCGCCGGTGGGCCAGCAGATGTCTTCCTGGCTGACACTGGCCGGCATCGGTGCAGCAGCCGAATCGCCGCGCTGGCGCGGCAGGCTGTCCACCACTTCGAACATCAGCGGCAGCGCGGTCACCGCGCCGTACTGGCCCGGTAGCGGTGTGCCGTCCGGCCGGCCCACCCACACGCCCACGGTGTAGTGGCGCGTGCTGCCGATCGCCCACGCATCGCGGTACCCGTAACTGGTGCCGGTCTTCCACGCCACGCGCGGGCGTCCACCGACATCGAAGGTGCCGACGCTGTAGCCCGGGCGAGGGTTCGATTCCAGCATCTCGCGCACGATCCAGCTTGCGCCCGGCGAGGCCAGGCGCCGCTCGATCATCGGTTCGTCATCGGTGTAGCGCACGCGCCCGGCGATGCCGTTGCGGTTGAGCGCGGCGAACGCACCGACCAGATCTTCCAGCCGCGCACCGGTGCCGCCCAGAATCAAAGACAGGTTGGGCGTGCTGCCCGGCGGGAAACGCAGCTGGATGCCGGAGTGCGACAGGCGCGCGGCGAAGCGCGCGGCCCCGACCTGCTGCAGCAGGTCCACCGAGGGCACGTTGAGCGACAGGCGCAACGCACTGGACGCGCCGATCGGCCCATTGAAGGCCATGTCGAAATTGCCGGGCCGGTAGCTGCCGAAACTCTGTGGCGCATCAACCAGCAGGCTTTCCGAATGGATCAGGCCATCGTCCAGCGCCATTGCATACAGGAACGGTTTCAGCGTGGAGCCCGGCGAGCGCCAGGCCTGCACCATGTCGACGTGGCCGAGCCGCTGACGGTCTCCGAAGGACAACGTGCCGACATAGGCACGCGCCTGCAGGGTCTGGTTGTCGACTACCAGCAACGCGGCAGAGGTGCGCTCGGGCAGCGTCGAGAAATAGCTGGCCACGCGCTCTTCCAGCGTGCGCTGCAGTCCGATGTCGATGCTGCTCTGGATGCGTGCCTGTCCTGGATGCGCCGAATGCAGGCGCTGCGCAAGCAGCGCGGCGTGCATCGGAGGTCGCAGCGAGCGTGCCACCACGTTCTCGATGCGCGCATCCTGCACTTCCTCCGGCGTCCACGCGCCCAGTTCGGCCATGCGTGACAGCACCTTGTCGCGCGCTTTCTGCGCGGCTTCCGGGTGGCGGTCCGGGCGCAGCCGGCTTGGTGCCTGTGGCAGTACCGCCAGCAACGCGGCCTCGGCATGTGACAGCTGCGCCGCCGGCTTGCCCAGATAGGCCCAGCTGGCCGCTTCCACGCCCTCGATGGTGCCACCGTAGGGCGCGCGCTCCAGATACAGGGCCAGGATCTGCTGCTTGCTCAGATGCACTTCCAGCTGCACCGCGCGCAGCATCTGCTTGAGCTTTCCCCAGGGCGTGCGCGTATGCGGATCGAGGATGCGCGCGACCTGCATGGTCAGGGTCGAGCCACCGGACACAATGCGGCCGCCGCGCAGCAGCTGGCCGCTGGCACGCAGGATGGCCAGCGGGTTGATGCCCGGATGGCGCCAGAACCAGCGGTCCTCGTAGGTCAGCAGCGCCTGCAGGTACAGCGGCGAGACGCTGTCGATCGATGCCGGATAGCGCCACACGCCCTCGGCATCGGCGAACGCACGCAGCGGCGTACCGTCGGCAGCCACCACCAGGGTGCTGGTATCGCGCTGCTTCGGCAGCGGCGGCGGGAAGGCGAAATCCAGCACCAGCAGCAGCGCCAGCGTGGCGGCCGTGCCCCAGCGCAGCCACGGCCACAGCGGCCGCAACCGGCGGCGCAGGGCCGCCAGCCGGATCGACATCGTCTTCTTCATTGCAGCGTGCCGGATTGGAGCTTGCCAGCGGGACGGGCCGCGCCGTCGCGGCCCGTCCGCGCGGTCACGGCTGTACCACCGTGATCGTGGTCGGGTTGCTACGGCCGACGCCACGCAGCTGCGGCCGGTACATGTCCTCCACCAGCGGCGGCGGCACCGAGTAGGTACCCGGGGTCACCGCACGCACCAGATAGAACACGTTGGCCTTGCTGCCACGCGAGAGCTTCAGCGCAGCCACATAGCGGTCGTCGCGGAACTCTTCGTGCTTGGTGTCGGCAGCTTCGCCGCGGTCGCTGATGGTGATGCCATCAACCACCACGTCGGCCCACTGCTTGGCATCGCCCAGGTTGAAGTTCTCGATCTCCAGGCCGGCCGGCAGCAGGTCGGTCAGCAGTGCATCGGGCATCGTGGTGTCGGCGGTGACGGTGACGCGCACGATCAGCGCTTCGCCTTCCTTCAGCGGACGCGGCGACCACGGCTTACCATCGGTGCCGAAGTAGCTGCGCTCAATGCCCAGCACGCTGTTGTCCGGTGCCGGCGCACTGCGCGGGATGCCGGCCACGTCGATGCTGGCGAACATCGGCGGCTGGCCCTGCGGGGTGAAGCGCACGCCACTGGCCAGTTCGCTGGCACTGAAGTTGCGGCCGAACAGCTTGCGCTCACCGATGGCTTCGGTGTTGCCACCAATCACCAGTTCACCGGCCACCAGTGCCTTCTGGTTGGCGGCCAGGGCCTTGCCAAGACGGGCGATGGCCACCTGCTCCTGCGTACTCAGCCACATCCAGCCGGCATTGCGGCGCGCATCCAGGCCTCGGCCGAGGTCAACCGCACGGGCATCCCAGGCCGGCTTGGCCAGCTTGTTCTCGTGCGTCAGCGCGATCATCAGCGCGTCATCACGGATGGCGCTGCCATAGTCGCCGAAGTACGACGGACGTTCGCTGCTGGACTTGGCGAAGGCTGCGGCCAGCGCAGCCTGGCCACGCTTGGCGTCACCCTGCAGCGACAGCGCCACGCCCAGATGGACCAGCGACAGGCCGCCGACCGCCTTGCTGCGCTCGTTGTCGTACAGCGTGCGCAGGGTACCCAGCGGCGCACGGTTGACCCTGGCCAGCACGTAGCCCGAATACGCCTGATTGGCGAACTTCAGCTTCTCGCGGTCGTCCTGGCCGTAGAACTGATTGCCACCGGACAGCAGATCCTCGCTGAGACGGTTGAGCGCCTTCTGCAGCACGTTGTCGGGCACCGCAAAACCGGCGTCCTTGGCATCGAGCAGGAACTCGGTGATGTACGGGGTCAGCCACGGGTTCACGTAGCCGTCGTCACCCCACATCGAGAAGTTGCCGTTGGCCACCTGCATCGACGCCAGGCGACCGAACGCACCTTCCATGCGCTCGCGGCGGGTCTTGGCATCCAGGCCATCGGCACCGAGCATCGACGACGTCGCCTGGTCCAGGATCAGCGCGGCGTAGCCCTTGCTGGTGGTCTGCTCGGCACAGCCGTACGGGTAGTTCAGCGCGGCCTGCAGCGCACTGGCGAACGGGATCGGCGGCAGCGGGCTGACCAGCAGGCGGGCATTCACCGACTCGGACATCAGGCCATCGGTCAGGCTGTTGTCGAGGCTGACCGCGGCCAGCGGATCAAGCGTGCGCACCTGCGAACGCAGCACCTGCGGCCACGCCGCACGCACCGGCAGGTCGTAACGGCGATCGGCCTTGAAGCCGTTGCCGTCCACCCGCACCCGCACCTTGGCCACGCTGTGGCCCTCACGCGCGGACAGCGGGAAACTCAGCGTTGTCTTGGCATCGGCATTCAACTGCACGCTGCGGCTGCCCTCGCCCAGGTTCAGCGGGCCTTCGCTTTCCACCTTCACGTTGAACTGGCCCGGCTTGCCGGTGAAGTTCTGCACGTCCAGGGTCACGGTGCTGCGGTCGCCCGGGGCGAGCACGCGCGGCATGCTGGCTTCGGCCAGGATCGGCGCGCGCACCACGGTTTCCACATCGCGCTTGCCGTACTGGTCATCGCTGTAGACCAGTGCCGACACCCGCAGGGTGCCGTTGAAGTCCGGCACCTTCAGGCGGATGCGGGCGATGCCCTTGGCATCGAGCTGCACCGGGCCGGAGAACAGGTCCACGGTCTGCACGCGCGCAGTCGGGCGCTTGGCCTGCGGCAATGCCTGCAGCGCCATGTCGCCACCGAACTTCAGCTTGCCGGCACCGCCGTCAAAGCTCTCGATCACCCGGCTGTAGATGTCATAGGCATCAATGCCGAGGCGACGCTGGGCGAAGAAGTGCGCACCGGCATCGGGCACCGGGAAGCGGGTGATGTTGAGGATGCCCACGTCCACCGCCGAGACGGTGACGTGCGCCATCTTGCCGGCCAGCTGCGGTGCACTGACCGTCACCGGCAGGTCCTGTTCCGGGCGCATCTGCTTGGGCGCCACCAGGCCGACCGCCACGGTGCGGCCCTTGCGGTCCATCGGCACATGCACCACGCCCACGGCACGCGCCGGGGTGATCTTGCTCGGCGCGCTGCCGCCGCGGAACACCAGTGCGGTGATGTAGACGTCGTGGCGCTCCCAGTCGGCGGTGACCGGAATCTTGAAGGTCGAACCCGGCTTGGCCTCGATGTCCTGCACGTACAGCATGCGGTCGGTCTCGACCATCAGGATGCCCTTGCCGGCATGCGGCGGGGTCACCGTCACCTCCAGCGTGTCACCGGCCTTGTACCCGGTCTTGTCCAGGCCCAGCTTGACCTTGTCCGGGCGCGCGTCCAGGCCGCGGTTGTCATCGCCCCAGCTCCAGCCGGCACGGAACGGGTAGCGGCTGGTCAGGCCGGTGGACGGATCGAACACGTCCACCCGGTACTCGCCCCACTCCACCGGGAAATCGAAGGCGACCGCGCTGCTGCCGGCGTCGACGGTGCGCGTTTCCTTGTTCTCGAAGCGGCGGGTGAAATCGTAGTCCCAGCGGTTGTCGTTGAAGGTCCAGTGGTAGTCGCGCAGCTCGCGCACCAGGGTGATCTTCAGGCCCTTGGCCGGCTGCGGTGTGCCCGCAGCATCCACGCGCATCAGCTCGAAGCGTGCATTGCCGTTGGAGTCGGCGCCATCCTCGGGGTTGAACAGCGGGCGCACGCCGACCAGCGCGTTGGCCGGCCACATCACCCGCTTCAGGGTACGGGTGACCGTGCGGCCACCGGTTTCATACAGGCTGCCGGACAGCACCACGGCGACCGGTGCCTTGGCCTTGGCCGCCTCTTCCGGCAACGCAACGTCCTCACGCAGCTGGCCATTGGCCGGCAGCGTGGTATCGATCACGTCCTTGGCTTCGCGCGGCAGCTGCAGGGTCGGGTCACCGAAGAAGTAGCCCGGCAGGCCCTCGACCGGCTGCTGCTCGGCGGCCACCGCCATGCGCGCGGTGAAACGGTTGCCGTCGGCCGGCGCCCCGTACAGGTAGGCGCCATTGGCCTGCAGGCGCAGGTCCTCACCCGGCTTCAGCGTCTTCTGTGCGCTGTCCAGGTCCAGCTTCATGCGCTCGGGCAGGAACTCCTCGATGCGCAGGGTAATGCCCTGGATCGCTTCCTTGCTCGCCGGGTCGGTGCGGAACTCGACCTGCCAGCGCCCGGTCGGCGCCTCGGCGGGGATCACCTGCTCGAAATTGATGTAGCCCTGCTCGCCCGGCTGCAGGCGGGTCTCGCGGAAGGTCTTGCCGTCGGGCTGCTTCAGGCGCAGGAACACCGGCTGAGCCTTGACCGGCTTGCCATCGTTGTCGCGCAGCAGGGCGGACAGGCGCACGGTTTCGCCCGGGCGATACAGGTCGCGCCCGGACCAGGCATAGACGTCGAACCAGGCATTGTCACGGCCGGCCACGGCGAATTCGCTCAGGTCCAGCGCCGGCTGGTTGAACGGCAGGAAGCTGGTGTCCTTGCCCGTGCTGGCGACCAGCACGTGGGTGGCATCCAGCGTGTAGTTCAGCAGCGCATTGCCGTTGCCGTCGGTGCTGCCCTTCAGCACCACTTCGCCCTTGGCATCCAGCACGCGTAGGTCGATGCCCTTCAGCGGCGCGCCGTCCTTGAGGCCGGCGGTGTGCACGAACAGCTTGTCCTTGTAGGCACGGGTATGCAGGCCGATGTCGCTGACCGAGAAGAACGCGGTATCGAACTCGCCTTCGTAGTCACCGGTGCGCTTGAGCAGGGCGAAGTACAGGCCCGGCTCCTGCAGTTCCTTGATGTCCTGGGTCGGCAGGTAGGTCAGCACCCGCTCGTTCTTCTTGCCCCCCAGGATGAAGCGGTTGACGTAGACCGGCTCGGCCAGCTTGTTGATCGGGCTGCGCTCGTAGTCGCTGCTCAGCTCCCAGCTGCCGCGGCGGCCGCCGCGCTGGTACTGGCTGAAGAAGGTCGGCAGGTCCTTCTCGCGCACGCGCAGGAATTCGACGTCAACCTCGGGCACGTTCACCGAGACCACCGGCAGGCCACGGCTGTCCTTGGCCGGCAACACGCTGCCCTGCGAGGCGAAACCGACCACCGGCTTCAGCTCGCCGCTGAACACCTTCTGCTTCAGTTCCTTGCCCAGGCGGCTGCCATCGGCGGCCAGCAGGTCCGGCGAGACCACCAGGCTGAACTCCTTGCCAGCCTCGACGAACGGGTAACGCAGGGTCAGGCCGTCATCGGACAGCGTCCAGCTGCTGTCGTCGGTGCCGACCTTCTCTTCGAAGCGCACCAGCTTGTCGAAATCCTGGGTGCCGACCAGTGGGCGCGAGAACTCCAGCGCCAGCGACAGGCCGTCATTCTTCTGGTCCGGGTAGGCACGCAGCAGGGTGAACTCCTTCACCTGCTCGGCCCGGGTGGTGATCGCTTCACCGCTGGCCTTGGGCAGCTGCCCGCTGTCGTTGCGGCAACCGGCCAGGCCCAGCAACAGGCCTCCTGCCAGTACAGCCGCCGCCCATCCCCACCGCTTCCGCCGTGCCGGACCGCTCATGTCGTCACTCCTTGATCGAGGCGGCCATTATAGGCAGGCCGCGTCAAGGTGTTGACGCGAATTCGGCAATTGCCCGGGGCGGGTAGTGCCGGCCGCTGGCCGGCAGGACCGGTAGCCGCCAACCTCGGTTGGCGATAGCCGTGGCAACCAAGGTTGGCACCTACCCAAGCGCCCCTCCCCCGCCGCGCCAGGCACAGGCCGATGCCGGCAACCTGTCTGGCTTGGGATCGGGCGCTCCCCCAATCGTGGCGCGCAATGTCCCGGCGGAGAGAAGGCCGAAGTCGCCCCAAAGTGACGGGTTCAACCCTCGATTGAGCGACTTCCCAATCGGCCTTCAATCGCCGCTGTAGCATCGGCATCAGGCCTTCTGAACAGCAGTGAACATTGCAATGACACGAGTACGCATGATTCAGGATCCAGCGACCGGTAAGGTCTGGGGTACGCGATGTGACCGAGGTACTGTCGAAGTCACCTCCGGAAGCCCCGGGAAGCTGAAGTCACAGTTGAAAGACTTCCCGAGTCCCGACGAGGCACTGAAATGGGCCATCAAACAGGAGTGGTCGCGGCTGAAAAAGGGCTTCGTACTCGTGAACCCTGCTGCTGCCGCAGGCGAACCCTGCATGCATCGTTACATTGGCGGGGGGTACACGGGAGCCCTGATGATTGCGGGTTGCAATGGGAAGCTGGCGACCAATCAGCACCAGGACGAAGACACGCATGGTGCGGCAACCGACATGTTGCTGCTCATTGGTGAAGACGCTGAGATCATCCATGGTTGGCGATCAAGCAAGACGGACCTTGCCTGGTCGGCACTACCTACGGATGACCGGACAGGATTCCTGATTCGATTCGACTCTGGAATCTACCTTTGGACTTCAGATGGCAGTCCTCCCCAGCGGATCAGCGATGCATCCGTACTGTCATCGCCCTTCCTGACAAGGTCCAACGGGCATGCCGCATGGCATGACGGTGAGCAGGTAACGGTAATGAGACTCGACGATGGAAGGCACATCATGCAGCTGGCGCGCTCCCCTGCGATGGTTGGCGGGCATTCCGAGCAGATGATGGGCACGCTCTCAGCGGATGCCACGATGCTTGCCTGCTGTGCCAATCCGGGTGAGATCGAGTACATCGATGTCGCCCAGGCCAAGACCGTGCGCCGACATCAGGCTGATTTTGAAATGATCGTCAAGATGGAGTGGAGCGCGGATGGGCGCTGGTTGTTGGCGTTGGAAGAGTATGGACGGTGGCGCCTGCTGTGCCTGGACGCGGCAACAGGCGAATCCCGCCCCGGGTGGCCGGAGTTCGCTGACATGACACGAACTGACTTTGCACTGGATAGCGATAGCAAGCGACTCGCCATCCTGCACCGTGGACATATTGCCCTTCATGACTTCACGGATATGAGGGAAATTCGACGCTTTCCCGTCGATCATGTGGTGCGTACCGCGCATATTGCATGGACGGGAGACAATGCCATTTCGGTACGCACCGACTATGGATGCCTTTCCACATATGCGATCTGATCCGGCTTAGTCTATCGCTATCGCGGGATTACACTATCTCTGAGGAACCTCTGCAGACTGCAGCGTGGACCAAAGCATCCCGGTAGATGCCAACCCTGGTTGGCGTCGGCCGTGCCAACCAAGGTTGGCACCTACCAAAGCAGGTGCAGCCACGTGCCCGGCGAGCAGGCGTGGTGTCAGATCCACCAAAGCGTTGCTACACCGGCAGGTACAGGTCCACGTAGTCGGTCACCGGCATTGCCGCCAGGGCCACCGGGTCCAGCGATGCGGCCAGGATGCGCTGCTGCTGGCTGGTCGGGAAGCGGTGGGCCAGGTGCCGGCGGAATTTGTCCATCAGCAGTGGAATGCCCTCCTCACGTCGGCGCGCGTGGCCCAGCGGGTATTCCACCAGTACCTCGGGCAGCTCGGTGCCATCGGTGAAGCGCACGCTCAGGCCGTTGGCGATGCTGCGCTTTTCCGGGTCCAGGTAATCGGCGCTGAGCTGCGGATCCTCGTGGCAGGCCATCTTTGCGCGCAGCGCGTCGATGCGCGGATCGGCGGCGACGTCGTCCTCATAGTCCTCGGCCACCAGCCGCCCATGCAGCAGCGCGATGGCGATCATGTACTGCACGCAGTGGTCGCGGTCGGCCGGATTGTGCAGTGGGCCCCTCTTGTCGATGATGCGGATGCAGGCTTCCTGGGTGCGGATGGCGATGTGCGCGATATCCTCGACCTGCCGCCCCATCGCGCGCAATTGCTGGTGCAGCGCGATCGCTGCCTCCACCGCAGTCTGGCCGTGGAACTCGGCCGGGTAGCTGATCTTGAACAGCACGTTCTCCATCACATAGCTGCCCAGCGGCCGCTCCAGCGTCAGTGCCTGTCCATGCATGGACACAGCCTCGAAGCCCCAGGTCGGTGCACTGAGCACGCTCGGATAGCCCATTTCACCCGTTGCCGCGATCAGCGCCAGGCGTACGCCACGGCTGGTGGCATCGCCGGCGGCCCAGCTCTTGCGCGAACCGGTGTTGGGCGCGTGCCGGTAGGTCCGCAGCGCCTGGCCATCGACCCAGGCCAGCGACACTGCATTGAGCATGCGTTCGCGATCCAGCCCGAGCAGCTGCGCCACCACAGCGGTGGTGGCGACCTTGACCAGCACCACATGGTCCAGCCCGACCCGGTTGAACGAATTCTTCAGCGCCAACACGCCCTGAATCTCATGCGCCTTGATCATCGCCAGCAGCACGTCCTGCACGGTCGGCGGCGGGCGGCGCAGGGCCTGCGCGTTGCGACCCAGCCAATCGCAGACGGCAAGGATGCCGCCCAGGTTGTCCGACGGATGGCCCCATTCGGCGGCCAGCCAGGTGTCGTTGAAATCGAGCCAGCGCACCATCGCGCCCAGATTGAACGCCGCCTGCACCGGGTCCAGCACGTAGTGGGTGCCCGGAACGCGCGCGCCGTTGACCACGCTGATGCCTGGCACCAGTGGCCCGAGCAGCTTGCTGCAGGCCGGGAAGGACAGTGCTTCCAGCCCGCAGCCCAGCGTATCAAGCAGGCAGTGGTGCGCGGTCTGGAACGCCAGCGGTGAGTCGATACGGGCGTCGCGCACGTAATCGACGATGTCCACCAGCAGCGCATCCCACGCTGCACGCTCGTTGGATGGGGTGTGGCTGTCAGACATCGTCGATCTCCTCTTCAGAAAGCAGGTCAGGCCGCGCCTCCCGGTAGTCGCCAACCGTGGTTGGCGCTGGACATTGCCCGGGCGGTGCCAATGCCATGCCAACCAAGGTTGGCATCTACCGAAGCATGTGATGCCAGCGCCGACCGGCTGGTTACTCGGCCGGCACCCGCACCTTGCCTTCCATCAGCACACGGGCGCTGCGGCTCATGATGGCCTTGGTCACCGTCCACTGTCCGTCAACGAACCCGGCCTGCGCACCCACGCGCAACGTGCCGGAGGGGTGACCAAAGGTCACCGCTTCGCGTTCGCCGCCGCCGGCCGCACGATTGACCAGCGTGCCCGGAATCGCCGCGGCGGTACCAATCGCCACGGCGGCGGTGCCCATCATCGCGTGGTGCAGCTTACCCATCGACAACGCACGTGCGTGCAGATCGATGGCAGACGCCGGGATTGCCTTGCCACTGGACGACACATAGTCCTGCGCCGGCGCCACGAAGGCCACCTTCGGCGTGTGCTGGCGGGTTGCTGCGTCTTCAAGTTTCGAGATCAGGCCCATGCGCAGCGCGCCATGTGCGCGGATGGTCTCGAATTTCTGCAGTGCGGCCTTGTCCTCATTGATCGCCGGCTGCAGCTCGGTGCCGGTGTAGCCGAGGTCGGCGGCGTTGAGGAAGATGGTCGGGATTCCCGCGGTGATCATCGTCACCTCGAAACTGCCCACGCCGGGGACATCGAGGGTGTCGACCAGGTTGCCGGTCGGGAACATCGCGCCCGCATCGCCGTCATCGGACGGATCGATGAATTCCAGCTGGATCTCGGCGGCCGGGAAGGTCACGCCATCCAGCTCGAAATCGCCGATCTCCTGTACTTCGCCATCGCGCATCGGCACGTGCGCGATGATGGTCTTGCCGATGTTGGCCTGCCAGATGCGCACGGTGCACAGGCCATCGCGCGGCACGCGGGCCGGATCGATCAGACCATTGGCAATCGCGAACGGACCCACCGCAGTGCTGAGATTGCCGCAGTTGCCGCTCCAGTCGACGAAGGCGGTGTCGATCGACACCTGGCCATACAGGTAGTCCACGTCGTGGTCAGGCACCGAAGCGGTGGAAATGATCACGCACTTGCTGGTACTGGAGGTGGCGCCGCCCATGCCGTCGGTCTGCTTGCCATACGGATCGGGCGAGCCGATCACGCGCATCAGCAGCGCATCGCGTGCGGCGCCCGGCACCTGCGCGGCTTCGGGAAGATCCTGCAGGCGGAAGAACACGCCCTTGCTGGTGCCGCCGCGCATGTAGGTAGCGGGAATACGGAGTTGCGGAAGAAAATTCATCGTCGGATCCAAGCGTTTGGATTTCAGGAAATGTCTTGCATCAGTGCGTCAAGGCCACGATCAACGCACCACACCCGCATGACGTCCACGCGGTCCGGTAGATCGAGGTAATAGACGAGGTAGCGTTCGAAGCCAGGAACCAGCATGAAGCGCAAAGGCACCGGCAGCTGTGCTGCAAGATCGGCGTGCCGGATGGAACCCGAGCATGGAAACACCGCGATGCGTTGAAGCGTGGCCTCCAACTCGGCGAGAAAGCGCCGACCCAGTACCAGGCCACCCTGCCTTGCGAACCACAGCGCGGCATCGGCTACGTCGGCTTCGGCCCGGGGCCTCCATTCAATCGCCTTCACGCTCCATCCTTTCGGTCAGTTCGCGACGCATCCGCTCGAATGTGGCCGCTGTCACCGGAACGGCAGGTCCCGACGCCAGCCCCTCGGCAATCAGCTGCTTGAGCAGCTCTTCAGCCTTGCTGCGCTGACGCTGGCGGATCAGGTCACGCACATAATCCGACGTACTGGAGTAGCCGCCTTCGCGCACTTCCTCGTCCACAAACTGCTTGAGCGGATCGGTCAGCGAAATGTTCATGGTGGCCATGAAACTCTCCTTTGGCAGTTTTTGCCAAGTCAGTGTGCGCCCTGCCCTGGTGTCGGACAAGCCCGCCCCCGGCCTCCGGGGGCAGGCATTCAGTCCGGCATCACGCCACCTTGGCGCCTTCCAGGAAGTCCTGGGCGAAGCGCTGCAGCACGCCGCCGGCTTCGTAGATCGCCACTTCCTCGTCGCTGTCCAGGCGGCAGGTGACCGGCACGATCACGTCCTGGCCGTCGCGGCGGTGGATGACCAGGGTCAGGTCAGCGCGCGGGGTGCGCTCGCCGATCACGTCGAAGGTCTCGGTGCCATCGATGCCCAGGGTCAGGCGGGTGGTGCCCGGCTTGAACTCCAGCGGCAGCACGCCCATGCCGATCAGGTTGGTACGGTGAATCCGTTCGAAGCCTTCGGCCGCGATCGCCTCCACGCCAGCCAGGCGCACGCCCTTGGCGGCCCAGTCGCGCGAGCTGCCCTGCCCGTAGTCGGCACCGGCAATGATGATCAGCGGCTGCTTGCGGTCCATGTAGGTCTCGATCGCTTCCCACATGCGCATCACCTTGCCTTCCGGCTCCACTCGCGCCAGCGAACCCTGCTTCACGCTGCCGTCGTCGTTGCGCACCATCTCGTTGAACAGCTTCGGGTTGGCGAAGGTGGCGCGCTGCGCGGTCAGGTGGTCACCGCGGTGGGTGGCGTAGGAATTGAAGTCCTCTTCCGGCAGGCCCATCTTCGCCAGGTACTCACCGGCGGCACTGGACGCCAGGATCGCGTTGGACGGCGACAGGTGGTCGGTGGTGATGTTGTCCGGCAGCACCGCCAGCGCGCGCATGCCAGACAGCGTGCGCTCACCGGCCAGTGCGCCCTCCCAGTACGGCGGACGGCGGATGTAGGTGCTCTGCGGGCGCCAGTCGTACAGCGGGCTGACCGCCGCACCGTGCTCCACGCGCACGTTGAACATCGGGTTGTAGACGCGGCGGAACTGCTCCGGCTTCACCGAGGCCTTCACCACCGCGTCGATCTCGGCGTCGCTCGGCCAGATGTCCTTCAGGCGCACCTCGTTGCCGTCGGTGTCCACGCCCAGCACGTCCTTCTCGATATCGAAGCGCACGGTGCCGGCGATGGCATAGGCGATCACCAGCGGCGGCGAAGCCAGGAAGGCCTGCTTCGCATACGGGTGGATGCGGCCATCGAAGTTGCGGTTGCCCGACAGCACGGCGGTGGAATACAGGTCACGGTCGATGATCTCCTGCTGGATCTTCGGGTCCAGCGCACCGCTCATGCCGTTGCAGGTGGTGCAGGCGAAGGCGACGATGCCGAAGCCGAGCTGCTCCAGGTCCGGCATCAGGCCGGACTCTTCCAGGTACAACTGCACGGCCTTGGAACCCGGCGCCAGCGACGACTTCACCCACGGCTTGCGCTGCAGGCCACGCGCGTTGGCGTTGCGCGCCAGCAGTGCAGCGGCGATCACGTTGCGCGGGTTGGAGGTATTGGTGCAGCTGGTGATGGCGGCGATGATCACCGCGCCATCGGGCATCAGGCCCTGCGCCTGTTCGGCTCTGCCCGCTTCCAGCTTGGCTTCGTCGGCAATGCCGCGCTCGGCCAGCTCGGCGGTCGCCACGCGCTTGTGCGGGTTGGACGGGCCGGCCATGTTGCGCACCACGCTGGACAGATCGAAGCGCAGCACGCGCTCGTACTGCGCGGTGGCCAGATCATCGGCCCACAGGCCGGTGGTGCGGGCATAGTTCTCCACCAGCGCCACCTGCGATTCCTCGCGGCCGGTCAGGCGCAGGTAATCGATGGTCTGCCCGTCGATGTAGAACATCGCGGCGGTCGCACCGTATTCGGGGCACATGTTGGAGATGGTGGCGCGGTCACCGATGGTCAGTGCCGCGGCACCCTCGCCGAAGAATTCAAGCCACGCACCGACCACGCGTTCCTTGCGCAGGAACTCGGTCAGGGCCAGCACCACATCGGTGGCGGTGATGCCCGGCTGCGGGCGGCCACTCAGTTCGACACCGACGGTGTCGGGCAGGCGCATCCAGGACGCGCGGCCCAGCATCACGTTCTCCGCTTCCAGGCCGCCAACACCAATCGCGATCACGCCCAGCGCATCCACGTGTGGGGTGTGGCTGTCGGTGCCCACGCAGGTATCCGGGAAGGCCACGCCGTCCTGCACGTAGACCACCGGCGACATCTTCTCCAGGTTGATCTGGTGCATGATGCCGTTGCCCGGCGGAATCACGTCCACGTTCTCGAAGGCCAGCTTGGTCCAGTCGATGAAGTGGAAACGGTCTTCGTTGCGGCGATCTTCGATGGCGCGGTTCTTCTCGAACGCCTGCGGATCGAAACCACCGCACTCCACCGCCAGCGAGTGATCGACGATCAGCTGCACCGGCACCACCGGATTCACCTTGGCCGGGTCGCCACCCTTGTCAGCGATCGCATCACGCAGGCCAGCCAGGTCCACCAGCGCGGTCTGGCCGAGGATGTCGTGGCAGACCACGCGCGCCGGGAACCACGGGAAGTCGAGGTCGCGGCGGCGCTCGATCAGCTGCTTCAGCGAATCGCTGAGCGTGGCCGGATCGCAGCGACGCACCAGGTTCTCGGCCAGCACGCGCGAGGTGTACGGCAGGGTGGCATAGGCGCCAGGCTGGATCGCATCGACAGCGGCGCGCGCGTCGAAATAGTCCAGCGTGCTGCCGGGGAGGTTCTTGCGGTAATCGGTATTCATGGGCTGGCGGAGTGCTTGAGGCGGGCCGGGTGCCGGCGGTGCGGCGGCGAAAGCATCCGGCCGGCATGGGGCCGGCCGGATGGGTACAGCAGGTGGATCAGACGCGCTTGTCGATGGCGACGAAGTCGCGGTCTTCCGGACCGATGTAGTTGGCGCTCGGGCGGATGATCTTGCCGTCGATGCGCTGCTCGACGATGTGCGCGCTCCAGCCGGCGGTGCGGGCGATCACGAACAGCGGGGTGAACATCGCGGTCGGCACGCCCATCATGTGGTAGCTGACGGCACTGAACCAGTCCAGGTTCGGGAACATCTTCTTGATGTCCCACATCACCGATTCCAGGCGCTCGGCGATGTCGTACATCTTCATGCTGGACTGTTCTTCGGACAGCTCGCGGGCCACGTCCTTGATCACCTTGTTGCGCGGATCGGAGACGGTGTAGACCGGGTGGCCGAAACCGATCACCACTTCCTTGCGCTCGACGCGGGCCTTGATGTCTTCCTCGGCTTCATCCGGGTTGTCGTAGCGCTTCTGCACTTCGAACGCCACTTCGTTGGCGCCGCCGTGCTTCGGGCCGCGCAGCGCGCCGATGCCACCGCAGATCGCGCTGTACATGTCGCTGCCGGTACCGGCGATGACGCGGCAGGTGAAGGTCGAGGCGTTGAACTCGTGCTCGGCGTACAGGATCAGCGAGGTGTGCATCGCCTTCACCCACGATTCCTGCGGCTTCTCGCCGTGCAGCAGGTGCAGGAAGTGGCCACCGATCGAGTCATCGTCGGTTTCCACGTCGATGGCGCGGCCGTTGTGGCTCCAGTGGTACCAGTACA
Source organism: Stenotrophomonas sp. 28608_Sma (assembly GCF_056486185.1). Classification (NCBI taxonomy): domain Bacteria; kingdom Pseudomonadati; phylum Pseudomonadota; class Gammaproteobacteria; order Lysobacterales; family Lysobacteraceae; genus Stenotrophomonas; species Stenotrophomonas sp. 28608_Sma. Next base: position 3,713,605 of record NZ_CM151308.1, read on the forward strand.
GCAGCATCGAACCGAGGCAGGCCATCAGCTTGTCGGCGATGTCGCGCGCGCCCGGATGGTTGTGGTCATCCTTCTCCGGCGCCACGCAGCCGAGCACGGACACGCCGGTGCGCATCACGTCCATCGGGTGCGCCGACGGCGGCAGTTCTTCCAGCGCCGCCTTCACCGCGGCCGGGATGCCACGCAGCGACTTCAGCTTGGCCTTGTACGAAACCAGCTCGGCGCGGGTCGGCAGCTTGCCGTGCACCAGCAGGTAGGCGATTTCCTCGAACTCGCTGGTGTTGGCCAGGTCCAGGATGTCGTAGCCACGGTAGTGCAGATCGTTGCCACTACGGCCCACGCTGCACAGCGCGGTGTTGCCGGCGGCGGTGCCGGACAGGGCGACGGACTTCTTCGGCTTGAAGGTCGGGGTTGCGGTCGTATCGTTCATGTTTCCCTCCGAAAACTTGATGGTGCAGGGTACTGCTTATTTCTTGGCGGCGAACAGTGCATCGAGCTGCTGCTCGAACGCGTGGTAGCCGATGCGGTCGTAGAGTTCTTCGCGGGTCTGCATGGTCTCAACCACATTGCGCTGGTGGCCATCGCGGCGCACCGCCTGGTAGACGTTCTCGGCAGCCTTGTTGGCCGCACGGAACGCAGACAGCGGGAACAGCTGGATGGCGACGCCGGCCGATGCCAGTTCATCACGGCTGAACAGCGGGGTGGCACCGAATTCGGTGATGTTGGCCAGCACCGGTACCTTCACCGCGTCGACGAAGCGGCGGTAGGTGTCCAGGTCGTAGGCGGCCTCGGCAAAGATGCCATCGGCACCGGCCTCGACACAGGCGATGGCGCGCTCGATGGCCTTGTCCACGCCGTCCACCTGGATGGCGTCGGTGCGCGCGATCAGGAAGAAGTCCGGATCGGTCTTGGCATCGGCGGCCGCCTTCACGCGGTCGACCATTTCACCCTGCGAGACGATCTCCTTGCCGGGGCGGTGACCGCAGCGCTTGGCGCCGACCTGGTCCTCGATGTGGCAGGCGGCCGCGCCGGCCTTGATCAGCGACTTCACGGTGCGCGCGATGTTGAACGCGCTCGGGCCGAAGCCGGTGTCGATGTCGACCATCAGCGGCAGGTCGCTGACATCGGTGATGCGGCGCACGTCCACCAGCACGTCTTCCAGGGTATTGATGCCCAGGTCCGGCAGGCCCAGCGAGCCTGCGGCAACGCCGCCGCCGGACAGGTAGATGGCACGGAAGCCGGCGCGCTTGGCCAGCAGGGCGTGGTTGGCGTTGATCGCGCCGATCACCTGTAGCGGCGACTCGGCAGCCAGCGCCTCACGGAAACGGGCACCGGCGGAGAAAGAGGCGGAAGCAGTCATGCGGCAATCCAGGTTGAAGAACGGATGGGTAGGCGCAAGCACCATGCCAAGCTGCAAGCGATTGATTTCACGGGGATGACCGACACGCAACCGCGAAACAAATGAAACATTGAAACGGATGTATCATGAAACACCCCATCTGAACCCGCCGCCATGTACCTGCCCCGCTCGCCCCTGCGCCATGCCGATGCCGACCCCGGCCGACCGGTGATCTGGACGGTCAGCGTCTCGCGACTGACCGGCCTGCTCGGCGACGTCATTCCCGAGTTCGACCGCCGCGCGCGCATCGAGCAGATCAACCTCGGCTTCGAGGAAGCGGTGGAGGTGATCGGCCAGCGCCTGCGCCGCGAGCATTGCGATGTGGTGATTGCCGGCGGCTCCAACGCCGCCTGGCTGCGTGGCCGGTTGGAGCTGCCACTGGTGCCGATCCAGGCCAACGGCTTCGACCTGATGGAAGCACTGGCCCGTGCCCGCCGCATCGCCAGCCGCATCGGCCTGGTCACCCACGCCAGCGACGTGCCGGTGTTCAGCAACTTCCAGCAGAGTTTCGGCCTGGATATCGAGCATCGGCGTTTCGTCACCCGCGAGGATGCGCGCGACTGCATCGCCGATCTGCGCGCCAACGGCATCGAAGTGATCGTCGGCACCGGCATGGCCATCGACCACGCCGAACAGGCCGGCCTGCCCGGGGTGCTGCTGTACTCCGCCGACTCGGTGCGGCAGGCGTTCGAACATGCGCTGGAACTGACCCAGACCCTGGCACGTTCCAGTGGCAATCGGCCTAGCCCACGTCGGCGCCCGGCAGCGCGCGCCGATGCGCATGAACTGCTCGGCGACAGCGACGCGATGACGCAGGTGCGCGCGCAGATCGCGCTGTACGCCCCACATGACAGCACCGTACTGGTCAGCGGCGAAACCGGCACCGGCAAGGAACTGGTGGCGCGCCAGCTGCACGCCGCCAGCGGCCGTCGTGGACGCTTCGTGGCACTGAACTGCGGCGCGATCAGCGAATCGCTGCTTGAGGCGGAACTGTTCGGCTACAGCGATGGCGCCTTCACCGGCGCACGCCGTGGTGGCCGTGTCGGCCTGGTCGAAGCCGCAGACGGCGGGACGCTGTTCTTGGACGAAATCGGCGAACTGCCGCTACCGCTGCAGACCCGCCTGCTGCGCGTGCTGGAAGAACGCGAGGTACTGCGCGTGGGCGCCACCGAACCGACCCCGGTGGACCTGCGCGTGGTGGCCGCCACCCTGCAGTCGCTGGAGCAGCGCGCAGCAACCGGCAGCTTCCGTCGCGACTTGTATTACCGCTTGGCCGCACTGCGCATTGCCCTGCCGCCGCTGCGCGCGCGGCGCAGTGATATCCCGCTGCTGGCGCAGCACTTCTTCCGCCAGCTGCGTGGCATCGATGCGCCACTGGATGAGGATGCGCTGGCGGTGCTGACCGCCGCCAGTTGGCCAGGCAACGTGCGTGAGCTGCGTAATCTGGTGGATCGGCTGCGCATCCACTGGCAGCCCGGTGAAGGGCTGATTGATGCTGCGCGACTGCTGCAGCTGGCACCCGAACTGGTGAATGAGGGCGCTGTAGCATTGCCGGTGGAAAGCAACGGGAAGCGCCCGCCGCGTGCGCAGCTGGAGACGCTGCTGCAGGAACATCGCAATGATCGCGAGGGGATGGCGCAGGCGCTGGGCGTCTCACGCACCACGCTGTGGCGCTGGCTGCGCGCGGAGGGGTTGTAACCACTCGTTGCCTGGTGGGTGCGAACCTTGGTTCGCACCGCTCTTCCGTCAAGCATCTCATCCACGCATGGCGTGGATCTACCTGGCCAGCAGCAGCTCGATTTCCTCCACCTGCACCACCGGCACCTGCCACGGGTGATGCGGCACGATGCCCTGTTCGAAGATGCGCTGCAGCCGCTGCGGATTCCGAGGCAGGCAGAATTCCAGGCGCACGCTGTCGACCACTTCGGTGCGGCCCGCCTCACCCTGCACGGGCGACGCACCCACGCGCGGGCGGAACTGCTCGAACCCCGGCGCCGACCACCACATCCCGTGCTCGTAGTCGCCGGCCGCCAGCGCGTCCACCGCGAGGATGCCCTGCTTCACTGCATCCAGTGCTGCCGACGGCACGAACACCACCACACGGTACAGCGGCAGGCGTTGCATCAGGTTGCCTTACGGATACAGCAGGCGCTTGCTCCAGCGCCCTTCGGCACCGGCTTCATAGCACCAGCGTTCGTGCAGGCGGAACTGCGCGCCATACCAGAACTCGATGCGGTCAGGCACCACGCGCAGGCCGCTCCAGCCCTCCGGGCGCGGCACGTCCTTGCCCTCGAAGCGGGCTTCGACCTCGGCCACGCGCGCATCGAATTCCTCGCGCGTTGCCAGCGTCTTCGACTGCTGCGAGGCCCAGGCGCCGATCTGGCTCATGCGCGGGCGGCTGGCGAAATAGGCGTCGGCCTCGGCATCGGCGACCTGCTCGACGCGGCCTTCAATGCGCACCTGGATGCCCGCCTCGCGCAGGCTGCGCCACAGGAACAACAGCGCGGCCTGCGGATTGGCCTGCAGCTCCTGTCCCTTGTGGCTGTCCAGGTGGGTGTAGAAGACGAAGCCACGCTCGTCGAACGCCTTCAGCAGCACGGTGCGCGCCGACGGGCGGCCCTGCGTATCGGCAGTGGCCACGGTCATCGCGTTCGGCTCGACTTCGCGGCTCTGCTTGGCCTCGTCGAACAGGCCGGCAAACGTGGACAGGGCTTCGGCGTACAGGTCGCTCATGATTGCGTTCTTCTCACACGGATTGGGCTATTGTGGCTGCATGGCCGCTGCTGCGTATATGCCCCAGGTGAAAGGATTCCCCGAAACATTGGCCGAACAGGCGCTGGATGATGCGCTGGGCAGCGGCGCAGCGGTTCCAGTATTGGCGATCAGCGGCCTGCAGGGGAGCGGCAAATCGACGCTGGCCGCGCAGGTGGTGGCGCGCGCCCAGGCACGCGGCCTGAACGCGGCCACGCTGTCGATCGATGACGTCTACCTGACCCGCGCACAGCGCCAACGACTGGCCCGCCAGGTGCATCCGCTGCTGATCACCCGCGGGCCGCCCGGCACCCACGACCTGCCGCTGGCCCACGCCGTGCTGGACGCGGTGGCCGCACGCCAGCCCTTCGCAATGCCGCGCTTCGACAAGCTGGCCGACGAGCGCCTGCCCGAAGCGCAATGGCCGCAGCTGCAGCAACCGCTGGACCTGCTGGTCTTCGAAGGCTGGTTCCTGGGCACACCCGCGCAGGATGACAACGCACTGGACAGCCCGCTGAACGCACTGGAGCGCGAGGCCGACGCCGATGGCCGTTGGCGCCGCTGGTGCAACCAGGCGCTGGCCCGCGACTACCCGGCGTTGTGGCAGCGCTGCGACCGCCTCTGGTTCCTGCAGCCGCCGGATTTCTCGGTGGTACCACGCTGGCGCTGGCAGCAGGAACAGAACCTGCAGGCCGCGCAGCCGGGCCGGCACGGCATGAGCCGGCCACAGCTGGAGCGCTTCGTGCAGTACTACGAGCGGGTCAGCCGGCAGGCACTGCACGCCCTGCCCGCCCTGGCCGACCACGTGGTGGTGCTGGACGGCCAGCGCCAGGTGCAGGACGTGCGCTGAGCACGCCTATTCCACCAGGAAGGTCACCCGCAGGTTGACCCGCCATTCGGTGATCTCGCCACTGCCGTTGGTGACCACCTTGGTCTCGTTCACCCAGGCGCCCTGGATGCCCTTGACCGTCTCGGAGACCTTCTTCAGACCGCTGCGCACGGCGTCCTCCACGCTCTTCGGCGAGGAGGCGGTGATTTCGATGACCTTGGCGACCGTCATGGCCTGTACTCCGGCTGGCGCGGGAGACCCCGCAGGAACGCCTAGCCTGACGTGAAGAACGTAAAGGCAAGGGCACGGAGGTGTTAGCATCAGAGGGCATGAATCCTGCTCCGAACCTGATCCTGATCGGCCCGATGGGCGCCGGCAAAACCTGCATCGGCCGCCGCCTGGCCGAGCGCTTCACGCTGGACTTCGTCGATGTCGACCAGGCCATCGTCGATGCCGCCGGCGCCAGCATCCCGACCATCTTCGAGCACTCGGGTGAAACCGGCTTCCGCAGCCATGAGCGCGAAGCCTTGGCCCGTGTGCTGGCAGGCCGCGGCCAGCTGGTCTCCACCGGTGGCGGCGCCGTACTGGATCCGGACAACCGTGCGCTGATCGCCCAGCGCGGCTTCGTGGTCTACCTGCGGGTCAGCGTTACCGCGCAGCTGGAACGCCTGGCCCGCGACAAAGGCAGGCCACTGCTGCAGCGCCCGGACCGCGAGCAGGTGCTGCACGATCTGGCTGCTCACCGCGACCCGCTGTACCGCGAACTGGCCGACCTCACCCTCGATACCGACCCGTATACCGCTGCCGACGCGACCGCCCACCTGGTGGTCAAGCTGGCCACGCAATGGCAGCGCCAGGACCTGACCGCATGACTTCCCCCGCCCTGCTGCAGGTCGCCGTTGGCGGCGACCGCCCCTACTCCATCACCATCGGCGCTGGTGCCCAGACCGACGGCACCGCACTGGCCTCGTACGTGCGCGGCCGTCATGTGCTGCTGCTCAGCGACAGTGAAGTCGCCCCGCGCTATCTGGCATCGGTCAAACAGACGCTGCTGGCCGCACGCGCGGACCTGATCATCGGCGAGCACGTGCTGGCTGCCGGCGAAGCCTCCAAGACCCTGGCCGAGTTCGGCCGCGCGATCGAAACACTGGCCGCGCTCGGTGCCACCCGCGACGCCTGCGTGTTCGCCCTCGGCGGCGGCGTGGTCGGTGACCTTGCCGGTTTCGCTGCCGCCTGCTGGATGCGCGGGGTGGACTGCGTGCAGCTGCCGACCACCCTGTTGGCGATGGTCGATTCGTCCGTGGGCGGCAAGACCGCGGTCGACATTCCGGCCGGCAAGAACCTGGTCGGCGCATTCCATCCGCCGCGCGCGGTCATTGCCGATACCCGCGTGCTGGCCACCCTGCCACCGCGCGAGCTGCGCGCCGGCCTGGCCGAAGTGGTGAAGTACGGCGCGCTGGGCGACGCGGTGTTCTTCGAATGGCTGCAGCAGCATGCCGATGCGCTGCTGGCCGGCGAAGACAACGTGCTTTCCGAAGCCATCGCGCGCAGTTGCCGGCACAAGGCCGCCATCGTCGAGCGCGATCCGTTCGAGAAGGGGGAACGTGCCCTGCTCAACCTCGGCCATACCTTCGGCCATGCCATCGAGACCGAACAGGGCTACTCGGCCCCGGGCCGCGATGCGCTGAACCACGGCGAAGCGGTGGCGGTGGGCATGGTGCTGGCGGCAACGCTGTCCACCGACCTGGGCCTGGCCGACGATGCCGACCGCGTGCGCCTGCAGGCACTGCTGGAGCGTCTGGGCCTGCCGGTGACGATCCCCGCAGGACTGGATCCGCAGGCCCTGCTCGGCCGCATGCGGCTGGACAAGAAGAACGTGGCCGGCCGCCTGCGCCTGGTGCTGTGGCGTGGCATGGGCCGCGCCGAAGTGGTGCCGGACGTGGATGAGGCGGCGGTGCTGAAGGTACTGTCGGCCCGGTAGTGCCGGCCGCTGGCCGGCAATCCTGCCGCGCAGCCTGGTAGTGCCGGCCGCTGGCCGGCTTCCCCGCTCATGACGTTGCCGGCCAACGGCCGGCACCACCGCGTTGCGGCCGGGGTCACCCTGGCCCCGCTACAATCGGCGCCATGCACGTCTACCTGCAACATCCCGACGCCGGTGCGCAGGCACCGCGCTTCCTGCGCCTGAGCCTGCAGCCGGATCTGTTCGGCGGCTGGGAACTGCTGCGCGAGAGCGGCCGCGTCGGCAGCCGCTCGCAGCTGCGGCGCGAGCTGTTCCTGCAGGCCGACGAAGCCCGCCATGCCTTCGAGAAGGCCCGCGATGCCGAACTGCATCGCGGTTTCCAGATCCTCTCGCACGGCGACTGACGCCGCTGCCAACTTTCGTCCAAGGAATGCCCATCGTGACCAGCCCTCTCCGCAACGATCGCCTGCTGCGCGCCCTGCGCCGCGAACCGGTGGACTGCACCCCCGTCTGGCTGATGCGCCAGGCCGGCCGCTACCTGCCGGAGTACCGCGCGACCCGGGCCAAGGCCGGCAGCTTCCTGGCCATGGCCAAGAATCCGGAGATTGCCTGCGAGGTTACCCTGCAGCCGCTGCGCCGCTTCCCGCTGGATGCGGCCATCCTGTTCTCGGACATCCTCACCATTCCCGATGCGATGGGCCTGGAGCTGTACTTCGTCGAAGGCGAAGGCCCGAAGTTCCGCCACCCGGTGCGTGATGAAGCGGCCATCGCCAGGCTGGCGGTGCCGGACATGGAACAGGACCTGGGCTACGTGATGGACGCGGTGCGCCTGATCCGCCGTGAGCTGGACGGCCAGGTGCCGCTGATCGGTTTCTCCGGCAGCCCGTGGACGCTGGCCTGCTACATGGTGGAAGGCGGCGGCAGCAAGGACTTCGCGCGGATCAAGGCGATGGCACTGAACCATCCGCAGGCCCTGCACCGCCTGCTGGAGGTCACCACCGAGGCGGTGATCGCCTATCTCGGCGCGCAGCGCGCGGCCGGTGCACAGGCGCTGCAGGTATTCGATACTTGGGGTGGCGTGCTGTCGCCGTCGATGTACCGCGAGTTCTCGCTGCGCTACCTGCAGCGGATTGCCGAGGGCCTGGAGCGCGGCGAAGGCAACGAGCGCACCCCGCTGATCCTGTTCGGCAAGGGCACCGGCCTGCATCTGGAAGCGCTGTCGCAGACCGGTGCCGATGCGCTGGGCCTGGACTGGACGCTGGATCTGGACGAGGCGATGCGCCGCACCGGCGGCCGCGTCGCCCTGCAGGGCAACCTCGACCCGACCACGCTGTACGCCTCGCCGGATGCGATCGCCGCCGCAGCAGCACGCGTGCTCGACACCTATGCCGCCGGCAACGGTGGTTCGCGCGAGGGCCATGTGTTCAACCTCGGCCACGGCATGTCGCCGGACATGGACCCGGCGCACGTGCAGGTGCTGGTCGACGCGGTGCACGCGCACAGCCAGCGCTGAGCATTGCGCATGCGGTTGCGGCGCGATGTTGATCGCGCCGTGACCCGCAGTGCGCGATCATGACGTCCCCCACGCTGCACCGGCCACACCCCATGTCCACATCGCCATCGACCTACAACCGCCAGCGCCCCCTGCTGTGGCTGGTTTCGTTGGCGATCTTCATGCAGATGCTGGACTCGACCATCGTCAACACGGCCTTGCCGGCGATGGCGGCCAGCCTGGGCGAAAGCCCGCTGCAGATGCAGTCGGTGGTGTTCAGCTACGCATTGGCGGTAGCCACCTTCATTCCCGCCTCAGGATGGATCGCCGACCGCTACGGCACGCGTCGTACCTTCCTGGTAGCGATCATCCTGTTCACCCTCGGCTCGCTGGCCTGCGCGCTGGCCCAGCACCTGCACCAGCTGGTTGGGGCACGTGTGCTGCAGGGTATCGGCGGTGCGATGCTGCTGCCGGTCGGACGCCTGGCAGTGATGCGTTCGGTGCCACGCGAGGACTTCCTGCGCGCGATGAGCTTCATCGCCATCCCCGCGCTGGTCGGCCCGTTGATCGGCCCGACGTTGGGTGGCTGGCTGGTCGAGATCGCGTCGTGGCACTGGGTGTTCCTGATCAACCTGCCGATCGGCGTGATCGGTTTCATCGCCGCGATGAAGATCATGCCCGACCACTACGCCAGCCATCGCACCCGTTTCGACCTGCGCGGCTACATCATGCTGGCCTTTGCGATGGTGGTGCTGTCGCTGGCGCTGGACGGCATCTCCGGGCTCGGAACGCCACATGCGCTGGTGATGCTGATGACCGTGGCCGGCCTGGCCGCACTGGTCGGTTACTGGCTGCATGCCGCCAACTCCACCGCGCCGTTGTTCTCGCTGGCCCTGTTCCGCGTGCCCAGCTACCGCATCGGCATCCTTGGCAACCTGTTCTCGCGCATCGGCAGCAGCGCCATGCCGATGCTGATCCCGCTGCTGCTGCAGGTCGGCCTGGGCCTTGGCCCGATGAACGCCGGCCTGATGATGGTGCCGGTGGCGGCGGCCGGCATGGTGTCGAAGAAGCTGGCGGTGAAGCTGGTCGAGCGCTACGGCTACCGCCGCGTGCTGATGGTCAACACCGTGCTGGTGGGCCTGGCGATGGCCAGCTTCATCCTGATGACGCCCGGCCAGCACCTGGCCTGGCGCCTGCTGCAGCTGGCGTTCTTCGGTGCGGTCAATTCACTGCAGTTCACCGTGATGAACACCGTGACGCTGCGGGATCTGGACCGCGAGTTCGCCAGTTCCGGCAACAGCCTGCTGTCGATGGTGATGATGCTCGCCGCCGGCTTTGGTGCTGCTGCGGCCGGCAGCCTGCTGGCCGCGTTCGGCAACCACCTGGACAGCAACAGCGCCACCGCCGCGCTGCATGCCACGTTCCTGTGCGTGGGCGCGATCACCCTGACCTCGACGATGATCTTCTGGCAGCTGCCCGATACCAAGCCGGAGCCACGGCAGGTCGAGCACGTCGCGGAGTGAGGGGGTTCGGCAGGGTTGCACCCTGCACCCGCAGAGGCCCAACCCGAAGCAACAGCAACAGCAACAGCGAGCATTCCGTGGGATGGCGGGGCAGTGTGGGCTTGCAGGACACGCCGTAAACCCGTCCATGGGGGCTCGATGGCGCCATCCATGGCGCCAACGGTCCTGCAAGCCCACACCGCCCCACCTCTGACAGGTTCACGCGGCTGTGGGTAACGGCGACTGTTGGAACGCGCGGTTGTTGGTAGGTGTCGACCTTGGTCGACACATCTGTCAGATATCGAATTCCAGATTGGGGTCAGAGCCCGTTGCGCGCCAACGGGATCCGACCCCGTGCTCCGACAGATCGCGGAAAACTGTCGAAGGCGGGGAGGGTCCGGTTGCGGGGGCGTGAGCCGCATGGGCCCGAGGCATGCCTCGGGCGAGTTGGGCAGGAGGCCCAACCCCGGTCTTGCCGTGTGCGCAGGACAGCGCACACGAGCAAGCGGCGACCGAGCTTACATGGGTGAGGGCGCTTTGCTTGCGAAGCATTGCTTCGCAAGCGCCCGAACGCACAGCCGCCAGCGGCTGGGCCGGGCCCCGGAGGGGGACTTGCAGCGTCCCCCGCAACCGGACCCACCCCGCCATCCCACGGATTGCACGCTTTTGACGTTGACGTTGCTTCTGCAGGTGCAGGGCTGCAAGCCCTGCAATAATCCCTACCTTCCCATCACCCGGGCGATCGCTTCCACCAGCAGTTCCCCGGTCACCGGCTTGCGCAGGAAGCCACCGATGCCGGCCGCCTCCACCTGCTGCTGCAGGTCCGGGTCGGTACGTGCGGTCACCGCCAGCAGTGGCAGCATGTAGCCCTGGTTGCGCAGATGCTGGGCCAGCTCGAAGCCGCTCAGGCCCGGCAGGTCGAGATCCAGCAGGCCGACGTCGAAATCACCGGCACTGATCTCACGCAGTGCCGCCAGCGCATGGCCCGCATGTACCACCTCGTGCCCGCGCGCACTCAGCAGCCCGCGCACCACATCGGCCACAGTCGCGTCGTCCTCCACCAGCAGTACCCGCAATGGCGGCATGTTGGCCGCGTCCTCGCGGTGCGTTTCACCATCTGCTTCGGCATCGGCATCGACCACCATCGGCAACGGCAACGTCACGCCGAAGCAGGTGCCGCGACCAAGCTGGCTCTCCACCTGGATCCGCCCCTGCATCGCATGCGCCAGTTCGCGGCAGATCGCCAGGCCCAGGCCACTGCCGCCGTACTGCGCCGCGGTACGTGCACCATCGGCCTGCTCAAAGCGGCGGAACAGGCGTTGCTGTTGCTCCTGGCTGATGCCGGGGCCGGTGTCGCGCACTTCGAAATGCAGCGATCGCAGCTCGGCGTCGCTGCGCGCGTGCAGGGTGATGGTGCCGCGGCTGGTGAACTTGACCGCATTCGAGAGCAGGTTCAGCAGGATCTGCCGTACCCGCATCGCGTCGCCGGTGGCCTGCAGGCCGGGCGGCAACTGGTTGTCGAGGGTGAAGCGCAGGCCCTTCTGTGCAGCCAACGGGCCCATCAGCGCCGCCAGGTCCTGCAGCAGGCAGCTCAGCGCGAACGGCTTGGACTGCAACTCCAGACGGCCCGATTCGATCCGCGCCAGGTCCAGCGCATCGTTGACCAGATGCAGCAGGTGCTCGCCGGCGTGGCGGATTGATTGTGTATAGCCGCGCTGCTGCGGATCCAGCGGTGAGGACAGCAGCAGCTCGCTCATGCCGAGCACACCGGTCATCGGCGTGCGGATCTCATGACCAAGGTTGGCCAGGAAGCGGGTCTTGGCCGCCGACGCCTGCTCGGCCAGCTCCTGCTTGTGCAGCGCCAGCTGATAGGCGTGGCGACGCTGCAGGCGGCGACGGTACAGCCAGGCGAACCAGCTGGTCAGCAGCAGCGCGAACGAGGCCAGCACCAGCAGGCCGGACAGGCTGCGCCACCACGGTGGCTGCACGCGGAATTCCAGGCTCTGCACCCGTGACCAGACATGGTCGGCCGACCGCGCCTGCACTTCCAGCCGATAGCTGCCCGGTGCCAGCCGCGAGAACAGGCGCTCACCGGCCGGTCCCACTTCCACCCAGTCCGGGTCATAGCCGGCCAACCGGTAACGATAGGTATTGGACGCCGAATCGGCGAACGACAACAGGCGCGCGACGATGCGCAGATCGCGGTCGCCATCGGCGATCTGCAACGGCGTGTCGTGGGTGAGGTCCAGCACCTGCTCGTTGCGGCGCACCTCCACCCGCTCGATCACCAGCGGCGCACGCCGCATCGAGGGCCGCACCTGCTCCGGGTCGAACACCACCACACCGGCCGGCGTACCCGCCACCAGATGGCCGTCTCCCGACATCACCAGCGTGTGCTCGCGGAATTCCTGGCTCGGCAGGCCGTCATGCACGCCATACAGGCGCACGCTCTGGCCATCGGCGCCGATGCGCACCAGGCCACGCGCGCTGGTTGCCCACGCCACCCCCTGTGCATCGACCACCAGCCCCGAAGCGGAGATCGCCGGGTAGCCCTGCTCGGCACCGATCACGGCCTGCCGCTCCAGCCGGCCCTGGCTCCAGCGGTAGCGCGACAGGCGGCCATCCTCGGACAGCCAGACCTGGCCATCGCTGCCCACGTGCAGTGCATGGATCGCGGTCGCCGGTGCGCCCGGCACCGGCTGGAAGCGCTCGCTTTCCGGCAGCCACTGCAGCAGGCCTCGGCTGCTGGCCAGCCAGATATGGTCCTGCGGCCCGCATTCCACATCGAGATTGAGCTGGCCCTGCTGCAATCCGCGCTGGCCATTGTCCAGCTGGCGCCGCAGGCGCCCATCCAGATCGCGCTGCTGAAGACCCGACGGCAGCATCAGCCAAAGGCTGTCACCATCACAGGTCATCATCGATTCGATGACCCCTTCCATGGTCGCGTCGGCGCCGGCATCCCGGCCCCAGCGGCGCAGATCACGCCGCTTCGGGTCGTAGCGCAGCAGCGCGTCGTTGGAGCCGATCCAGACCTGGCCGCGGCGATCCTCGCGCACCGAGGTCAGCCAGTGCATGCCGTTGACCCAGGTGCGGTGCTGTTCGATGCGGCCGGTCTTCGGATCGAAGCGGTCCAGCGCGCCGTGGCTGCCGACCGTCCAGATGCCGCCGTTGCTGGACGGGCTGGTACCCAGCACGAAGGCATTGCGCAGCGAGCGCGGGTCGTCCTCCAGCCGCGACAGCACCGAGAACTGCCACCAGCGCGGCAGCAGGTGCCACAGGCCGGCGTTGGTGCTGGCCAGCCAGATGCCCCCCTCGCGATCCTCGTAGGCGCCGGTCCAGTTCGGGCGTACCGGGCCACGCGCCACCGCGCTGTACAGCGGCACGGCCTGGTACTGGCCATCGACCGCGCGGCCAAGGCCGGTGCGGGTGTCCAGCCAGTGCCCGCCCTGCTCGTCGCGCAGCATCATGCCCAGCACCTGTTCGCCTTCGGGCAGCTTCCAGGACGGTGCCTCAAAACGACCATCGGGACGACGCACGATGGCACCGGCCATCGTGCTGATCCAGAGGCTGCCATCGGGCTCGGCCGTCAGGCCATTGATCAGCAGGCTGGGAACGATGCCGGCACCAACCCGTTCAAAGTCCGTGCCGGTCCAGCGCGCGACACCATGCTTGGTGCCTATCCACAGGCTGCCATCGGCCAGGGTTGCCAGATAAGGCACCGATGCGGCCGGCAGGCTGCGTGGGTTGTTCGCTTCGGGCAGGAAGCGCTGCAGCCGGTCCTGGTTGTCCAGGCGGTACAGACCACCTTCGTGGGTGCCGAACCAGACCGAACCATCCGGCGTGGTGGCCAGGCTCCAGACCGTGTTGGTGCCCATCAACGGCTGGCTGCTGCGGTCGTAGAAATGCAGCTGGCGGCGATCGGCCGACATCCGTACCAGGCCCGCGTTCTCGGTGCCGATCCAGAGCTGGTTGCGGGCATCGACCAGCACCGTCCAGATGCGGTTGTCGCGCAGGCCGTCTTCCGAGCGCCAGATCCGGTAGTTGCGCCCGTCGTAGCGGGCCAGACCGTCGTTGGTGGCGATCCAGAGGTAACCGTAACGATCCTCGGCCATGCGGTTCACGGTATTGGACGGCAAGCCGTCGAACACCGTCACCTGACGCGGGCTCGGTGGCACCGGCTGCGCCGCAGCGGGCGACAGGCAGCACAGGAGGACCAGCAGCAGCATCGCCGCCCGCAGATACACCACCGATTGCCTCCTCACGCTGCTTCTGATGATTCCCGCACTACGGGCGTCGGCATGGTAAACCGAAAGTCGCGCCGTTCACGCCCGGCGCTGGCGCATTCAAAGGGCGGTTTGTCGTTTTGCGCGCGCCTGGGCAATGGCAGTCACCAGCATGTCACCGGTCACCGGCTTGCGCAGGAAGCCATCGAACCCGGCCGCCAGGACCTGGGGCTCGGCGTAGGCATCGGAGCGCGCGGTGACCGCAACCAGGGGGAGTTCATAGCCCATGGTGCGCAGCTGGCGAGCGATGGCGGTGCCGTCCAGCGCGGGCAGATCGAGATCGAGCAGGCCCACGTCAAAACCATCGGTGGCAATCTCCGAAAGCGCGCCCAGGCCATGCAGCACGTGCACCACGTCGTGGCCACGGCCACGCAGCAGGCCGGCGATGACCTCGGCCACGGTCGCGTCATCTTCCACCAGCAGGATGCGCAGCGGCGGCAGCACCGGCAGCACCGGCGACTCGCCCGGCGCATTGGCGGCCTGCCGGATCCAGGGCAGCGGCAACCACACCCGGAATCGCGCGCCCTTGCCCGGCTGGCTGTCCACTTCGATGCGTCCGTTCATGGCCACGGCCAGCTCCTGGCAGATCGCCAGGCCCAACCCGCTGCCGCCATAGCGCGACGCGGTGCGCGGGCCGTCCGCCTGTTCGAAGCGATGGAACAGCCGGTCCTGCTGCTCGGCGTTGATGCCCGGGCCGGTGTCATGCACTTCGAAGCAGAGTCCGCCACCGTTCTCTTCCAGGCGCACGGCCAGGCCGACGTGCCCGCGCTCGGTGAACTTGATTGCATTGCCCAGCAGGTTGAGCAGGATCTGCCGCACGCGCATCTCGTCGCCGCTGACGCTGATCGGCCCCAGCGGATCGCTCCCACGCTGGAACCCCAGGTTGCGCTGCTTCGCCATCGGCTCCATCAACGCCTGCACCTGGTCGAGCAGGCCAGCCAGATCGAACGGGCGCAGGTCGAGCTCCAGCCGGCCGGCCTCGATGCGGGCCAGATCCAGTGCGTCATTGACCAGCCGCAGCAGGTGGCTGCCAGCCTGCTGGATCGAGCCTGCATAGCTGCGCTGCACCGCATCCAACGGGGTGGCCAGCAGCAACTCACTCATGCCGAGCACACCGGTCATCGGGGTGCGCACCTCATGGCCCAGCGTGGCCAGGAACCGGCTCTTGGCCTGGGAGGCCTGCTCTGCCAGTTGCTGCTTGTGCACGGTCAACTGCCATTGCTGGCGGCGGCGCAGGCGCGCACGGATCGACCACACCAGGATAAGCAGCAGCAGCGAGCCGATCAGCAGGTAGCCGAAGATCGCCATGCCGCTGCGCCACCAGGGTGGCAGCACCTTCACCTGCAACTGCTGTGAAGGCGTCCACGTGCCACTGGCCGTTGCCGCCTGGACTTCAATGACGTAGCTGCCGGTCGGCAGCCGCGACAGCGTGCGCTGGCCGTCACCGCCCTGCTCCACCCAGTTCTGGTCGTAGCCCTGCACCCGGAAGCGGTAACGGTTGCCCTGCGGATTGGCATAGGAAAGCAGTCGCGCATCGATCTGCAGATCACGATCATCCGGGCCCAGCAACAGCGTGCCGGTGGTCGGCAGCGGTTGCCAGCCGCGGGCATCATCACGCCGCACGCGGACCTCGGCGATCACCAGCGACGACGGCGGCAGCACCGCATCGGCAGCATTCACATCGAACACGACCAGGCCGGTCTGGGCAACCGCGAGCACGCGACCATCGACATTCACCGCCGGCGGCCTGCTGGTGAACTCGGCGTCGGGCAGACCATCGCGTTCGTTGAACTGCTGCAGGCGGCGCGTTTTCGGGTCCCACCGCAGCAGGCCACGTGGCGTGGTCGCCCACAGGCGGCCGTCTTCGGCCAGCGCCAGTCCTCCCATGCTGACCGAGGGTACGCCAGCACTGCCATCGATGCGCTGGATCAGGCGGAGGCTCATGCCATCCCATTGGTAGCGTTCCAGCGCGCCCTGCCGGGCCAGCCACAGCTGCTGTGGATCCACCCACACCAGATCGTAGATCAGCCCGCGCGAAACGCCCGGCACCGCTTCGAAGCGCCCGGCCTGTTCACGCCAGATCCCCATGTCGCCCATCACCCAGGCCTTGCCCTGTGCATCAAAGCGGATCTGCTCAACCGGTGAATCGGCGGTCTTGCGGAGATCCTCCAGCGGGTAACTACGCAGCACGCGGCCATCGGCGCTGCGCTGCTGCAGGCCCAGGTTCATCACCGACAGCCAGACCGTGCCATCGGGGGCCTGCCGCATCAGATCGATGCGCTGGCGCAGATCGGCTCCCCCATCGATATGCCAATCGTGCAGCGCGCGGGTGGCCGGGTCGTACACGCTGATGCGGCCGGCACGCCCCAGCCACAGGCGCCCGTCCGGCCGCGGCAGCACCGACCACACCGCCCCGCTGCCGATCTCGCGATCGCTGGCCAGCAACTTCAGTACTCCCTGCGCGTCCAGCTGGTACACGCCATGCGCTGAGCCGACGTAGTAATTCCGGCCATCACTGGCTGCACTCAGCAGGTACTGGCTGTCCAGCGGCTTGCCGTCGAGCTGGTTCCAGATCGAAAACCGGCGCCAGTCCGGCGGCAGGTAGGCCAGGCCCTGGGTCAGCAGCGCCACCCACAATCCGCCCTCATGGTCCTGCATCAGATCAAGCACACCGCTCTGGGCAGTGAGGAAGCCACTGCCGCGGTCGCCGTCGAGCCGCCGCAGCATGCTGGCATCTCCACGCAACAGGCCATCGGAGGTGCCCGCCCAGTAACCGCCCTGGCGATCGGCCAGCACCAGTGCCGAACGCAGGCGCGCACTGTCGGCCCAGCGCGGACGGCTGACCCGGTCCTGCGCGTCGATACGGTAAAGGCCGTCATTCTGGCTGCCGGCCCAGATCGAGCCATCGGGGTCGCGGCTCAGGCGCAATACACTCAGCGCCCCCAGTTCGCGCGGCGCGACAGCCTCGAATCCAGTCCCGTTCCAGCGCGCAATGCCCGCCTCGGTGCCGATCCACAGTCGCCCCTGCGCATCGACCAGGCTGCTGTAGATGGTATTGCTGGGCAACCCGCCAGGACGGGCCGGATCATGCTCGAAGAAGCGCAGGCTGCCGTCTTCACCGAAACGGCAGACGCCATGGCCACTGGTGCCGATCCACAGTGCATCCTCGGCGTAGGCCAGCGTCCAGAACTGGCTCATGCAGGGGCCGTTGACCGCATCGAAGGTCTTGAAGCGTTCGCGGTCGGCATCCAGCCGGGCCACGCCCTTGCCATTGATGCCGACCCAGACGCGGTCCAGGGGATCGACCAGCAGGGTCTCGATCTCGTTGCCGGGCAGCGAGCCCGGCTGCTCCGGATCATGTTCCCAGACCCGCAGGTTGCCGCCGTCATAGCGCACCAGGCCACCATCGGTGGCCGCCCAGATATGGCCCTGGCGGTCCTCGGCCAGCGCCAGCACCATGCGCGAGGGCATGCCTTCAGCTGCACCGAAACGGCGCAGGCGCGGTGTTTCCGCCATGTCGAGGGCCGTGGCCGCCGTGGCGAACGCCATCAGCAGCAGCCCCATTCCCGCGATGCCTCGGCACCACAGGCGCCAACCGCTCGTCATCCTGAACCCCCTGTCCTGTCCCGATTGTCACACAGGGCCGGGTTCATGGCTGCAACAGGCTGTTTCCACCGGTGTACCCACCACGAACTGTTGCAGCCATGCACGCAACGTTGGCGGGGGGCTGTGCGTATGATCGCAACGTCCCCCTTCCGGAGCCCGCCATCGATGCGTCCCTGCCTGGCCCTGCTGCCGATGCTGCTCGCCACCGCCCCCGCCTGGGCGGATGCAGATACCTATCGCCTCGATCCGGTGCATACGCGTGTGCTGTTCACCATCGACCACGCGGGTTACTCGCAGGCGATGGGGACGGTCTCCGGCAGTGAGGGCCGCCTGCAGTTCGATCCCGACAACTGGCGCGAGGCCACACTGGATGTCGAGGTCCCCGTGTCGCGATTGGACCTAGGTGATGCCAAATGGAACCAGGCCACGCTGGCCCGCAGCCTGCTCGACGGCGAGCGTTTCCCCAGCGCGCGCTTCGTCTCCAGCCGGGTCGAACCGATCGATGCCAAGCGTGCGCACGTGATCGGTACCCTGACCCTGCGCGGCGTCAGCCAGGAAGTCACCCTGGACGTGACCCTCAACGCCATCAAGCGCTACCCCCTCCCCCCGTTCCGACGCACCGCCGGTTTCTCCGCCAGCACCACGCTGAGCCGGCGCGCGTTCGGCATCACCGCCTGGCCGGGCGTCATCGGTGATGCAGTACAGCTGAGGATCGAGGCTGAAGCCACCCTCGACCGCAGCGACGCCCCGGGAACTCCCGCTCCCGTTCCGCACTCCGACCCCAAGACGGCCCGCTAGAGGACCTTTCATGACCGCCAAGAACACCCCCGCCGCCTGGGGGAGTGTCAGCCAGATCCTGCATTGGTTGATCGCACTGCTGATCCTCGCCCTGGGCGTGGTCGGCCTGACCATGGGCGAACTGCCCAAGACGCCCAAGTACTTCT
Source organism: Stenotrophomonas sp. 28608_Sma (assembly GCF_056486185.1). NCBI lineage: Bacteria > Pseudomonadati > Pseudomonadota > Gammaproteobacteria > Lysobacterales > Lysobacteraceae > Stenotrophomonas > Stenotrophomonas sp. 28608_Sma. The sequence goes on from NZ_CM151308.1 coordinate 3,732,371, forward strand.
GGGTCTACACCGCACACAAGTCGATCGGCATCACCGTACTGGCGCTGGTCCTGTTCCGCCTCGGCTGGCGCCTGTACGCCGGCGCCCCCAAGCCGGTGCCGGGCGTGCCCAGCTGGCAGGAGCGCATCGCAAGCGCCACCCACGTGCTGTTGTATGTGCTGATGTTCGCCATCCCGCTGTCGGGCTGGCTGTACGACTCGGCCAGTGGCCTGCGCCCGTTCCGCTGGTTCGGCCTGGTTGATGTGCCCAAGCTGAGTGGCCCGGATCCGCAGGTCGTGGCGGTGTCCCACGCCATCCACGAATACGGCTTCTGGCTGTTGATCGCGGTGGTGCTGGCCCATGCCGGCGCTGCCTTCTACCACCACCTGTTCCAGCGCGATGCAACGTTGTCCCGCATGTTGCCGCGCGGCTGGCTCGCCTCCCCTCAGAAGGACTGACCGATGAACCTGAAACTGACCACTCCGGCCGCCGTGGCCGCCGCCCTGGCCGGCATGCTGGCCACCGCCCCGGCGCTCGCCGCGGACTACGCGCAGGCCCCCGGCGCCGGCTCGATCCTGGTGTTCGCCACCAAGTACGACGGCGAAGTGTTCACCGGCAGCTTCCCGGGCTTTGCCACCAAGCTCAGCTTCGACCCGGCCAACCCGGCCGCCGGTTCGCTGGACGTGGTGATTCCGCTGGCCGGTGCCAAGAGCGGCAACAGCGACCGCGACTCGACCCTGCAGACCGCCGACTTCTTCAACGTCGGCAAGTTCGCCACTGCGCGTTACACCGCCAAGGGCTTCCGTGCGGTGGGCAACGACCAGTTCGCCGCCGACGGCACGCTGGAGCTGCGCGGCGTCAGCAAGCCGGTCACCCTCACCTTCACCTGGAAGCCGGGCACCCAGCCGGTGTTGACCGGCAAGGCCACCGTCAAGCGCCTGGACTTCGGCGTCGGCAGCGGTGACTGGGCCGACACCAAGACCATCCCGGACGAAACCGCGATCAGCACGATCGTGAAGTTCGACGCGAAATGATCAACAGGCCGGGGCACCGCCCCGGCCATCATCTCCGGTAGTGCCGGCCGCTGGCCGGCAACCTCACCGATGCGGGCAGGTGCCGGCCAGCGGCCGGCACTACCGTTCGACGGCCAGCCAGGCTTGAACCGCAGCCGCGTCGAACGGCCAGTCCAGCTCACGGTCGCCGCGCTCGTCGCGCAGCACCGGCACCCGCGCGCCGTAGCGCGATTCCAGCGCTGGCTGGTCATCCAGGAACACCGATTCGAATTCCGGCGCCCGGGCCTTGGCCAGCTCGGCCAGCGCCATGTCGCACAGGTGGCAGTCGTCACGCTGGAACAGAGTCAACACCGGCAGGGTCCCCTTGGTGGAAATGCTGCGCCGCAGCCATTGAAGTGCGGCGTGAACCGCTAGAATAGCGGTCTCTTCCGGTACCCGCAGTACGGCAACCATGGCTGTCAGCACGTTCGACGTTTTCAAGATCGGCATTGGCCCGAGCTCCTCGCACACCGTCGGGCCGATGAAGGCCGCCGAGCGATTCATCCACCGCTGGCTGCTCGACCCGGGCCGCCTGCACGAGGTCGCGCGCATCCGCGCCGATGTCTATGGCTCGCTGGCGCTGACCGGCCGCGGCCATGGTACCGACAAGGCGATCCTGCTGGGCCTGGAAGGGCAGCGGCCGAACCTGATCGACCCGGACATCATCCCGGCCACGCTGGAGCGCATCCGCAGCAGCAAGCGCATCCAGCTGATGGGCCAGCACGAGATCGCCTTCGACGAGAAGCGCGACCTCGGCATGAACAAGCGCCAGAAGCTGCCGTACCACACCAACGGCATGCGCTTCACCGCGTACAACGCCGAGGACGAAGTGATCGCCACCCGCGATTACTACTCGGTCGGTGGCGGCTTCGTGGTCAACCAGGACGACGCGGCCGATGACCGCATCGTGCCCGACGAGACCCCGCTGCCCTACCCGTTCAAGAGCGGCGACGAGCTGCTGGCGCAGACCGCACGCAGCGGCCTGAGCATTGCCCAGCTGATGTTCGAGAACGAGAAGTGCTGGCGTAGCGAAGACGAGATCCGCGCCAACCTGCGCGAGATCTGGAGCGCGATGCAGTCGTGCGTCGCGCGTGGCATCCGCGAGGAAGGCGTGCTGCCGGGTGGCCTGAAGGTCGGCCGTCGTGCACCGGCGCTGTACCGCGAGCTGTCGTCGAAGCCGGAAGCGGCGATGCGCGATCCGCTGACCACGCTGGACTGGGTCAACCTGTACGCACTGGCGGTGAACGAAGAAAACGCCGCCGGTGGTCGCGTGGTGACCGCGCCGACCAACGGTGCAGCCGGCGTGCTGCCGGCGGTGCTGCATTACTTCGACCGTTTCTGCCCCGGCGCCAACGAGCAGCGTGTGTTCGACTTCCTGCTGACCTCGGCGGCGATCGGCATCCTGTACAAGGAAAACGCTTCGATTTCCGGTGCCGAAGTGGGCTGCCAGGGCGAAGTGGGCGTGGCCTGCTCGATGGCGGCCGGCGGCTTGGTCGCGGCGCTGGGCGGCAACCCGAGCCAGATCGAGAATGCTGCGGAAATCGGCATGGAACACAACCTGGGCCTGACCTGCGACCCGATCGGCGGCCTGGTGCAGATCCCGTGCATCGAGCGCAATGCGATGGGTGCGGTGAAGGCGATCAATGCCTCGCGCATGGCGATGCGCGGCGACGGCAAGCACAAGGTGTCGCTGGACAAGGTGATCAAGACCATGCGCGATACCGGCCGCGACATGCAGGACAAGTACAAGGAAACCAGCCGCGGTGGCCTGGCGGTGAACGTCATCGAGTGCTGATGGCCGCAGCCAGGCATGGCCTGGCTCTACCCTGCAGCCGGGCATGAGCCCGGCTCAACATCGGACGACACCGTCACCGCGTTCCGGTTAGGCTCGGGGCTCCCCCGCCCCGGATTGGCCCCATGCGCGTGATCGCTGCTGCCCTGCTTGCCTGCCTGCCGCTGTCCGCGCTTGCCGCGCCGACCTATGGTCCGCGGCTGGAAGGTTTCGACTACGGCTATCCGGTGAAGACTTTCGGGCTGGAATCGCAGCGGCAGCCACTGGAAATGGCCTATCTGGATGTCCTGCCCAAACGCCGCGCCATCGGCGTGGTGGTGCTGCTGCACGGCAAGAATTTCTGCGCAGCCACCTGGCAGCAGACCATCGCGCCGCTGCTGAACGCCGGCTACCGGGTGATCGCCCCGGACCAGGTGGGCTTCTGCAAGTCCAGTAAGCCCGAGCGCTACCAGTACTCGTTCGCGCAGATGGCGGCCAACACCCATGCGCTGCTGCAGCAGCTGCAGCTGGGTGATGTACCGGTGCATCTGGTCGGCCATTCGATGGGCGGCATGCTGGCAGTGCGCTATGCGCTGATGTACCCGCAGGACCTGCGCAGTCTGTCACTGGTCAACCCGATCGGACTGGAAGACTGGAAGGCGCTGGGTGTTCCCTGGCGCAGCGTGGATACGTGGTACGCCGGCGAAATGAACATCAGCTATGACAGCATCCGCCGCTACCAGCTGGACGTGTACTACGACGGCAAGTGGAAGCCGGCGTATGAACCGTGGGCGCGGATGCAGTCGGGCATGTATGAAGGCCCGGGCAAGCAGGTCGTTGCATGGAGCCAGGCACTGGCATCGGACATGGTGTTCAACCAGCCGGTGGTCTACGAACTGAAGAATCTGCAGGTGCCGACCACGTTGTTCATCGGCCAGAAGGACCGCACCGCGATCGGCCGTGACCTGGCGCCGCCTGCGGTGAAGGCGACGCTCGGCAATTATCCGGAGCTGGGCAGAGCAGCGGCCGCGGCCATTCCGGGCGCGACGCTGGTCGAGTTCGCCGAACTGGGCCATTCGCCGCAGGTGCAGGACCCGAAGCAGTTCAATGCGGCATTGTTGAAGGCGTTGAGGTCGCGTTGAGATTGCGGGCCCGCCGGGCATGGCCCGGCGAGCGCAGCAGCACGGACATCAACCCACGATCCGCAGCACGTCATCCAGCAACGCGGCCGCAGTGACTTCCGCACCCGCGCCCGGCCCCTGGATCAATAACGGCTGGCGGTGATAGCGATCGCTGTGGATGGCCACGCGGTTGTCGGTGCCTGCACCCTGCGCCAAGGGGTGATCGGCCGGCAACTCGCGCAGGCCTACCTGCGCACCCTCGCCATCAACGCGGCCGACGAAACGCAGCACACGACCATTGTCGCGTGCCTGCTGCCAGCGCGCCTGCAGCGGCGCATCCAGCTGCTCGAGCGCAGCCACCGCATCCTCCAGCGGCAGCGCTGCCAGCGCTTCAGGCACCAGTGAATCCACCTGCACCTGCGAAGCATCCAGCGCCAGCCCGCTGCTGCGCGCCAGGATCAGCAGCTTGCGGCGCACGTCCTCGCCGGACAGATCCAGACGCGGGTCCGGTTCGGTATAACCGGCCGCCAGCGCCTCGCGCACCGCCGCCGAGAACGGCGATTGGCCGTCATAGCGATGGAACAGCCACGCCAGCGAGCCGGACAGCACGCCCTCGATGGCGTGGATGTGGTCGCCACCGGCTACCAGCGCGCGCAGGCTGCTCAGCAACGGCAGGCCGGCACCGACGGTGGCGCTGTCGCCATAGCGTGCGCCACTGTCTGCGCAGCTCTCGGCGATGGCCGTGGCACGTGCCAGCTGCGCACCGCGGCCCAGCTTGTTGGCGGTGACCACGTGCACCCCACGCGCCAGCCACTGCACGTGACGTGCGGCCACATCTTCGCTGGCAGTGGCATCGACCACCACGTCACCCCGTTCCAGCCCTTCGGCGCTCGCCCATGGCGGTGAGCTGAGACCGTCACGCGGTGCGCGTCGTGCCAGCTCCAGCGGCAACGCCAGATCACGGTCGATCGCCAGTGCGGTGCGCGAATTGGCCAGCCACTGCACGCTGGGCAGTTCCAACCCGCGTGCCTGCAACGCCTGGTAGCGCTGCACGAAGGCTGAGCCGACCGTGCCGGTGCCGAGCAGCGCCAGGCGCCCCGCGCCCAGCGCAGGAATGTCAGCAGCGAGCGCGCTCATGCATCCACCACCTGTTTGCGGCGCGCAGCCGCATCAATCACGGCTTCGGCGCGCTGCAGCGCTGCGCCGAGATCAGCCAGCAGGTCACGCTCGGCCTCGATGCCGACCGACAGGCGCAGCAGGCCTTCGCTGATGCCGGCGGCCGCGCGCGCTTCAGCGGTCATCGCCGCATGGGTCATGGTGGCCGGGTGCGCGATCAGGCTTTCGACGCCACCCAGCGATTCGGCCAGGGTGAAGCAGCGCAGGCCATCGACGAAGGCACGCACTGCGGCATGCGGATCATCGCCTTCGCAGTCGGCCAGTTCGAACGACAGCATCGCGCCGAAGCCGCTTTGCTGGCGCGCGGCGATGGCGTGGCCCGGGTGATCGGCCAGGCCCGGGTAGTACACCGTGCCGACCGCCGGATGCTGGTCCAGCAGGGCAACGATCGACGCGGTGTTCTCCTGGTGCACGCGCAGGCGCGCATCCAGCGTGCGCAGGCCGCGCAGGGTCAGGAACGCATCGAACGGCGAGCCGGTCAGGCCCAGCGCGTTGCCCCACCAAACCAGCTGCTCGTGCAGCGCCGGATCGCGCGCGACCACCGCCCCACCGACCACATCGCTGTGGCCATTGATGTACTTGGTGGTGGAATGCAGCACCAGGTCGGCACCGAACGACAGCGGCTGCTGCAGGGCCGGCGACAGGAAGGTGTTGTCGACCACCACAAGTGCGCCGGCCTTGTGCGCGGCCTCGATGACGAAGCGCAGGTCGGTGATGCGCAGCAGCGGGTTGGACGGCGTTTCCACCAGCACCAGTTTCGGCTGCGTGGCCAGCGCCTGCGCCAGTGCGCGCGGATCGGTCAGGTCGGCGGTGACCAGTTCGAAGTGGCCCTTTTTCGCCAGCGCATTGAACAGGCGCCAGCTGCCGCCGTATGCATCGTGCGGCACCACCAGGGTGTCGCCCGGCTGCAGCAATGCGTTCAACACCAGGTTGATCGCACCCATGCCGGTGGCGGTGATGACGCCGCCGGCGCCGCCCTCCAGTTCCGCCAGCGCCTCGCCGAGCAGGTCACGGGTCGGGTTGCCACTGCGCGTGTAGTCGTACTGGCGCTTGTTGCCGAAGCCTTCAAAACTGAAGTTCGACGACAGCACGATCGGCGGAGTGACCGCACCATGCGCGGTGTCCCGATCGATGCCGGCACGGACGGCGGCAGTGGTGCGACTACAGGACGGCTCGTTTGCGTGCAGGCTCATGCGGACTCTCCAGAAGTGCGGAAGGCGGTGGCGAGGATCGCGTCGATGCGATCGGTTTCTTTGAGGAAGGCGTCGTGGCCGTAGGGCGAGCGCAGCACGCGCAGACTGCCGCGCGGGCCCAGCCCTTCGACCAGACCGACCAGGTCGGCCAGCGGCACCAGGCGGTCACCCTCCACCGCGACAACTACGGTGGGCGGCAGGATCGCGGTGGGGTCGACGCGGTGCAGGTCGATCGATTCGGACAGGCGCAGGTAAGCAGTCACCGGCGTGCGCGCGACGTACTGCGCACCGGCAGCGTCGAGATAGTCTTCGGCGGCCACGCGCACGCGGCCATTGATCACTTCCGGCGCGGCATCGAAGCGCTCGCCGAACTCTTCCGGGGTGCGGTAGCTGAGCATGGCGAACTGCCGGGCCAACGCCAGACCGTGGTCTTCGCCGCACTGCAGCTGGCCCAGCGCGACCGCGCGGCGCTGCAATGCGCGCCAGGCGGCGGCATACGGATGCGGGCGATGCGCGCCACTGGCCAGCACCAGCTGGCGCACGCGTGCACGGTGGCGGATCGCGAACTGCTGGCCGACCAGCGCCCCGTAGGAGTAGCCCACGAACGCCTTCAGCGTGCGGATGCCGAGATGGTCCAGCAGCAGCGCCAGTGCATCGGCCTGGTCGGCGGTATCGATCGGCACATCCAGTGCACCATCGGCGCCGATGAAGTCGAAGGCCAGTACACGCAGCTGCTGCGGATCCAGCGCGCGCCCGCTGCCGACCAGGTCTTCGGCCCAGCCCTTCTCGCTGAACTGTGCATTGGACGCCACGTGGCGATGGGCGGAAATGCCACCGGCCAGCACCACCACCGGCGCATTGGCCGGGCCGACCCACTCATAGCGCAGGCGCACCGGGCTGGGGCCGGCGTGACGCATCGACAGCACCGCGGCGAACTCACCGCGCTCGGCATGCACGCGGTCTTCGACCGGCACGCTGACGGGGACAAAGGGTTCGGGGCGAAGCGCGGTACTGGCGGCGAAGCTCATGGCGGGATCCGGTTGGGGAATCGGCCATCGAGCCTTCGCGGGGCCCGCGTTCGAGATGCACGTGGGGTGCATGGTTCGAACCATCTTTCGGCGGACGCCACGGTCCCCGCAGGATTTGGCACCTACGCAGACGCTTTCGCATCCGCGGGCTGCCCCGGCTTCAAAGGGCCTGTCCCTCTGCCGGTCTCGATGGTGGAGCCACGATGCCAGCCCTTTCCGGCACTGTCAATCCCTTCATGCGGATAAAGCGATGAATATTTTCAACGTGACTATGCGAAGGCGGTCGCGGTCGTCCTGTTCAGGATCGGCTACAGTCCCGGCGGTCCCTACCCTCTGGAACCACTGATGCTGCGCCTGCCCCTGACCTGCCTGCTGATGTCCCTGCTGGCGAGCACGACGGCCAGCGCCGGTGACTGGCGCCAGGGCTGGGGACTGGTTTCCCCCGCCACCCCAACCACCCACGCTGGCAGTGCCGAGGGCGCCGCCCCCATGGCCCGGCTGCGCCTGCAGCCGGTCGGCACGCAATGGCAGGCCCGGATCGACAATGGGCTGGCAGGACCGCTGCAGATCGAACTGCGCGCTGCACCCGGACGCCCGGTCGAAGGGCTGCCGCTGCAATCGCTGATCCAGGGCGACAGCAGCCTGGTGGTCGGCCACCTGCCCGCCCCGCTCGATGGCCGCACGCTGGATCTGCGCCTGCAGTCGGTGCCGGGCAACCCGGCCGCACAGGCCGAAGATGTCGCCTATCGCCTGCCTTTCGATGCGGCCCGTCCGCGCGTGGACCAGGCGCCGCAGGGCCGGTTCAGCCACGATGACGAGGAGAACCGCGATGCGGTCGACTTCGCACTGCCGGAGGGCACGCTGGTGCTGGCCGCGCGCGAGGGCACGGTGATGCAGATCCAGGATGGTTTTCGTGGCAACGGCCAGGACCGCGAACGTGATGGTGCCCGCGCCAACTTCATCCGTGTGCTGCACAGCGACGGCAGCATGGCGCTGTACGGCCACCTGCAGGCCGGCGGCATGCGCGTGCGTCGCGGCCAGGCGGTGGGGGCCGGGCAGCCGCTCGGCCTGTCAGGCAACAGCGGCTTCAGCAGCGCGCCGCACCTGCACTTCGTGGTGCAGGTCAACCGCGGCATGGGCCTGCGCTCGGTGCCGGCACGCATCTTCGCCGAACAGGGCCAACTGCAGTTCGCCCGCCAGGACAAGGTCGAGGGCGGCATCGGGCGCTGAACGGCCCCGGCCGGTATAATCGGGCGCTTATCTCTTTGAAAAGCGCCCCGGGCGGGCGCCACTGCCATGTCCGAAGTCGCCAACGAAGCGTCGCGTCGCCGCACCTTCGCCATCATCTCCCACCCTGACGCCGGCAAGACCACGCTGACCGAAAAGCTGCTGCTGTTCGGAGGCGCGATCCAGATGGCCGGTTCGGTCAAGGGCCGCAAGGCCGCCCGCCACGCCACCTCCGACTGGATGGCGCTGGAAAAGGAGCGCGGCATCTCCGTAACCTCCTCGGTGATGCAGTTCCCGTACGAAGGCAAGATCGTCAACCTGCTCGACACCCCCGGCCACGCCGACTTCGGCGAGGACACCTACCGCGTGCTGACCGCGGTGGACTCGGCGCTGATGGTGATCGACGTGGCCAAGGGCGTGGAAGAGCGCACCATCAAGCTGATGGAAGTCTGCCGCCTGCGCGACACCCCGATCATGACCTTCATCAACAAGCTCGACCGCGAGGGCAAGGACCCGATCGAGCTGCTGGATGAAGTGGAAACCGTGCTGGGCATCCAGTGCGCGCCGGTGACCTGGCCGATCGGCATGGGCCAGCGCCTGAAGGGCGTGGTCCACCTGCTGACCGGCGAAGTGCACCTGTACGAACCGGGCCGCAACTTCACCCGCCAGGACTCGACCATCTTCCCGTCCATCGATGCGCCCGGCCTGGCCGAGAAGATCGGTGCACAGATGCTGGCCGACCTGCGCGACGAACTGGAACTGGTGCAGGGCGCCAGCCATCCGTTCGACCTGGACGCCTACCGCGCCGGCAAGCAGACCCCGGTGTTCTTCGGCTCGGGCGTGAACAATTTCGGCGTGCAGCCGCTGCTGGACTTCTTCGTCGAACATGCCCCGTCGCCGCAGGCGCGTTCCACCACCGGCCGCGAGATCGCCCCGGAAGAGAACAAGCTGACCGGCTTCGTTTTCAAGATCCAGGCCAACATGGACCCGCAGCACCGTGACCGCGTGGCGTTCATGCGGGTCTGCTCGGGCCGCTTCAGCGCCGGCATGAAGACCTTCCACGTGCGCACCGGCAAGGAAATGAAGCTGGCCAACGCGCTGACCTTCATGGCCAGCGACCGCGAGATCGCCGCCGAGGCGTGGCCGGGCGATGTGATCGGCATCCACAACCACGGCACCATTTCCATCGGCGATACCTTCACCGAAGGCGAAGCAGTCACCTTCACCGGCATCCCCAACTTCGCCCCGGAACTGTTCCGCCGCGCACGCCTGCGCGATCCGCTCAAGCTCAAGCAGCTGCAGAAGGGCCTGGCCCAGCTGTCCGAAGAAGGTGCGACCCAGTTCTTCCGCCCGCTGACCAGCAACGACCTGATCCTGGGTGCGGTCGGCGTGCTGCAGTTCGACGTGGCCGCCTACCGCCTGAAGGACGAGTACGGCGTGGAAGCCACCTTCGAGCCGGTCAGCGTGACCACTGCGCGTTGGGTCCACTGCAGCAACGAGAAGAAGCTGGAAGAGTTCCGCGAGAAGAATGCGCTGAACCTGGCGCTGGATGCGGCCGGCCACCTGGTCTACCTGGCACCGACCCGGGTCAACCTGCAGCTGGCCCAGGAACGCTCGCCGGACGTGCGCTTCTCGGCCACCCGCGAAGCGGCGCATACGGTTTCGGTGGGCTGATGCCAGCGGGCCGGATCCCTTTCCGCAAGGAAAGGGCTCTGCCCCGGCCGTCGCGGGTGGTTCATCCACGCATGGCGTGGATCTACCGCTCACGGATTCATCGGCGCAACGCAGGGATTCACCCACCATACGGTGACGGGCGTGCACACGGCGGCCATCGCGGCGATGATAGGGGGACGCGGGTCCCCCTCCCCGTGAACGATGCCCATGCCCATGTCCACGACGTCCATTGCTTCGATCCGTGAAGAAATCGCCAGCGCCCTGACCCATGGCCTGGGCGCGGTGTTCGCCCTGGCAGCCAGCGCGGTGCTGATCACCCTGGCTGCGATCTACGGCGACGGCTGGCAGCTGGCCAGTGCGATCGTATTCGGTATCGCGCTGTTGCTGCTGTACACCGCCTCCACCCTGTATCACGCCATCCAGCATCCGGTCGCCAAGGGCCGCTTGAAGGTGTTCGACCACTGTGCGATCTACGTGCTGATCGCGGGCACCTATACCCCGTTCACCCTGATCGGCCTGCGTGGTCCGTGGGGCTGGGGCCTGTTCACCGCGATCTGGGCGCTGGCGCTGGGCGGCGTGGTGTTCAAGCTGTTCTACACCGGCCGCTTCAAGGTGCTCTCAACGGTGATCTACATCGCCATGGGCTGGCTGGTGGTCGTGGCGATCAAGCCGATGTGGGCTTCGATCGACGGCGGCACCCTCACCTGGCTGTTCGCCGGTGGCCTGTCGTACACGCTGGGGACCTACTTCTACCACCGTGAATCGATCCCGTATTCGCATGCGATCTGGCACCTGTTCGTGATCGGTGGCAGCGTCTGCCACTTCGTCGCGGTCACCATGCAGGTGCTGTAAACCAGCGTTCGAACGCGGCGTGTGCACACCACGCACATGGACGCTTCGCGCCCTGTCCACGAAGAGGGGGCAACCATGGCGGCGTGAATGCTGCCGCCTCCCCTGCCGCAAAGCGCACGGCCCGCTGGCGCCTCCGCCGCCCCGGCCCACGAGGCCGGCGCTGGCTCACGATCCTGATCTTCCTGCTGGCGGCACTCCTGCTGCTGATCGCGCTGTGGGACTGGAACTGGTTCAAGGGACCGGTTGAGCGCGCGGTGCAGGCACGCACCGGCCGTGCGCTGCACATCGGGAACCTTGATGTCGACCTCGGCCGCACCAGTACGATCCGCGCCGATGCGATCACCTTCGCCAATGCCAGCTGGGCGAAGCAACCCGATATGGCCACCGCAGACCGCGTCGAGATCGACGTGCGGGTGTGGCCGCTGCTGCGCGGCAGCGTGCAGCTGCCCGAAGTGCGCCTGACCCGCCCGGACGTGCTGCTGGAAACCGCCCCGCGCAAGGGCGAACCGGGCAACTGGGATTTCCTCGGTGACAGCGCCGGCGGGACCAGCCCCCAGCTCAAACGGCTGCGCATCGATGACGGTCGCCTGCAGTTCCTCGACGCGCTCGGCCGTACCGATATCCGCGTGGACGTGAGCAGCGGCCGGCCGAAACAGGCCGATGCGGCGCCACCGCTGCTGGTACAGGGCAAGGGACACTGGCAGGGCAATCCGTTCACCCTGCGTGGCGGCACGGAATCACCGCTGGAGCTGACCGACAGCGACCATCCGTTCCGCATCCATCTCGATGGCCGAGCAGGCGCCACCCACGCGGTAGCCAGTGGCACGCTGACCAACCCCTTCCAGCTGCGCGTGTTCGATCTGCAGTTTGCGCTCAGCGGCCAGGACCTCGCCGACCTCTATCCGCTGCTCGGCATTGCCATTCCGCCGTCGCCACCCTATGCGTTGAACGGCCGGCTCAAGCGTGACCACAACGTCTGGCGCTACGACGCCTTCACCGGCAAGGTCGGCGACAGCGACCTCGGTGGCAATCTGCAGTTCGAAGTGGGCGGTGCGCGGCCGCGGCTGACCGCCACGCTGGAATCCAAGCGCCTGGACTTCGATGACCTTGCCGGCTTCGTCGGTGCCCCACCGAAAACCGGCGGCGGTGAAACCGCCAACGCCGAACAGAAGGCCGAGGCCGCACGGGTTGCCGCCCGCGCACGCGTGCTGCCCGACACACCCTACAACCTCGGCAAGCTGCGCGCGATGGATGCCGACGTGCGCTGGAAGGCCCACCGCATCAACGCGCCATCGCTGCCATTGGATGACATGGATGCGCACCTGTTGCTGGATGACGGCGTACTGCGGCTGGACCCGCTGAACTTCGGCGTGGCCGGAGGCGATATCCGCAGCACGATCCGCATGGACGCGCGCCGTCCGCAGATCAGCACCGCCCTGAAGGCCAGCGTGCGCGGCGTGCAGCTCGGCCAGCTGTTTCCGGACGCGAAACTGGCCGAGCAGGCCAAGGGCGGCATCGGCGGCGAGGTGGACCTGAGCGGCCGCGGCAACTCGATCGCCGCGATGCTCGGCAGCAGCAGTGGCAAGGTCGGCCTGGCGATGGGCCGCGGCCATGTCGGCAACCTGGTGATGGAACTTGCAGGGCTGGACATCACCGAATCACTGAAATTCCTGGTGACCGGCGACAAACAGATTCCCCTGCGCTGCGCCTTCGCCGACTTCGGCGTGCGCGACGGCCTGATGACCAGCCAGGCGCTGGCGGTGGACACTACCGATACGATCCTCATCGGCGAAGGCACGGTCAGCCTGCGCGACGAGACCCTGGACCTGCTGCTGAAACCGCGCCCGAAGGACAAGAGCATCCTGGTACTGCGCTCGCCGCTGCACATCTCCGGCACCTTCAAGGATCCCTCGTTCCGCCCGGACTTCAAGGCATTGGGGATTCGTGGCGCGGTGGCCCTGGTACTGGGCAGCATTGCCCCGCCGGCGGCGTTGCTGGCGACCATCGAACTGGGGCCGGGCAAGGATGCCGACTGCGGGGGGCAGTATGCGAAGTAGGGTTACAGCGTTGTTCGCGGCGCCTCTTTTCCCGCGCGTAGAGCCGGAGCAAGGCGACAGGCAGGACACGCCGTAAATACGTCCCTGTAGCAACTGTGTTGCTGGAGAGTCTCAGGCCCGTCAGGTAAACGGGCACGGTAGTGCCGGCCGCTGGCCGGCAGCCTTTGGTCTTTCGCCCTGGCTCGCCTCAGGCGGGGACTAGCTCGCTTTCAGCGTCGCGCACACGGGCGTTGAGGATGACCAGCATCTTCCGCATTACTGCCACGATGGCCACCTTGCCTTCCTTGCCGCGGGCTCGTAGCGACTGGTAAAAATCGCGCAGCCGAGGTTCATGCCGCATGGCCGACATTGCCGCCATGTAGAGCACTTGCCGGATTTCGGCTCTTCCACCGTGGATGCTTCGTTTTCCTCTCATCGTGCCGCTGTCGTGGGACATCGGGGCTACCCCGACCAGGCTGGCGATGCGCTTGCCAGTGATCCTGCCAAGCTCTGGCAGATAGCTGGCTAGAACTGCCTGCAGCACAGGCCCTACGCCCTTCATCGACTTCAGCATCTTCAGTTGAGGCTGCTGACCAACCTGCTCGACGATCTGCTTGCCCAGACGCTCAACCAACGTTTGTAGGCGGGTGATGTTGCCCTGCAGTAGTCGGCGCAGTTCACGATCAAGCACCATTTCCTGCTGCTGCCGCGCGATGGTCAGGGCGTCCATCGCCTGCCGACGTGCCCGAACGAACTCCCGCATCTTCTGCTGCCAAGACTGCAGCGGCTGATAGGGAGGCAGCTTCACCAGGGCGGCCATCTGCGCCAACGCGTAGGCATCCAAACGGTCGGTTTTGGCAATCTGACCCAACCCCTGAGCCAGTTTCCGGGCGCGCAAGGCATTGGCACGGACCACCGGATGACCGGCCTTGTGCAGGAAATCCAGCACCGGCTGCTCATAGCCACCTGTGGCTTCAAGCACGATCTGGCGGGTCGGACGCTTCTTCAGCCAAACATCCAGTTCAGAAAACCCGGAGCGGTTGTTGCCGACCTGCAGGGTTTCTCCGTCCGTCGTACCGATATCCAGCTGACGCTTGCTGACATCAATCCCGATCCCGTTCATCACCTGACTCCGTATAGTCTGGAAGGGTCGAGAGCTCCCCCGCTTGCCCAGTCTTATCGCTTCGAGTGGTCGCTCCAGCAACTGTTCGGGCGGATCAAGGGAGATTCCGGCGTGGGCGCCAAGCTACATGGCGATCGTCGCGATCCTGGTTACGGATCGTCGAGATCTAGGCTCGCACGGCGGCCCACGCCGGCTCTCGACGCCTACGCTGCCAGATTCCGATCAGATAAGGCTCGGTCGGCGCATCCATGCGCCTCACGGTCCTGCCTGCCGCCTTGCTTCGGCTCCGGACAGGTTCCTGCGCGCGGAACGAGAGCGGAAATTCAAAGTCAGAAGAAAAAAGCAAATTCAAAAGCTGTTGCCAACCAAGGTTGGCAGCTACCAAAGGCGAGGCACCGCGCATGTGCGCACCGCGCTCGCAGGAACGTGTCCAGAGGCGGAGGGTGCGGCTGGGCAGGACCGTGAGGCGCATGGATGCGCCGATCGAGCCCCCCATGGGTGAGGACGCTTTGCTTGCGAAGCACTGCTTCGCAAGCGCCCGAACGCACAGCCGCCAGCGGCTGGGCCGGACCGCGGAGCGGGGTTTACGGCGTGTCCTGCACGGCCATGCCCTCCGCCCTCCGACGTAGCAGGAAGGCGCGGCTTTGAGCTTCGAAAAGCGGGCCGGCGGGCCGCAGGCCCGCCAGCGAACAACTCACCCTGCCACGATGTACTGCTGCAGCTGATCCAGCTCGCGCCGCTGCGCATCGATCACCGACTTCACCAGGTCGCCGATGGAAATCACCCCCAGCACCTGTGCCCCCTCCACCACTGGCAGGTGGCGGATGCGGTAGTCGGTCACCAGCTGCAGGCAGTGCTCCACCTGCTCGCCCGGCGAGACCGTCACCACCTTCGCCGTCATGATCTCGGCCACCGCCGTATCCCGCGACGAACGATCACGCAGCACGATCTTGCGCGCGTAATCGCGCTCCGAAAGGATCCCGACCAGCCGCGGACCGTCCATCACCAGCACCGCGCCAATGCCCTTTTCCGCCATCAACCGGATCGCATCGATCACCGCCGCATCCGGCGCGACCGCATGTACTTCAGGAGACTTGCCGTCCAACAGTTGCCGTACCGTGGTCATCTGCCTGCCCTCCGAGGGTGGGTTGCAGGGCCGAGTCTGCCACGGCGGATGCTAGCCACGCGTCAACCAGGTACAACGGGCGCTGCTTGGATTCCTCGTACAGCCGTCCCAGGTACTCGCCGATCAGGCCCAGCGCGATCAACTGCACCCCGCCCAGGAACAGGATCACCGCCATCATCGTCGGCCAACCCGCCACCCGGTCACCGTACAGGGCCGCCTTGGCAATCACCCACACGCCGAATACGAAGGCCACCGCCGCCGTTGCCAGGCCCATGTAGGTCGCCGCCCGCAGGGGAACGGTCGAGAACCCGGTGATGCCCTCCAGCGCGAAGTTCCACAGCCGCCACAGGCTGAACTTGCTGGAGCCGGCCACCCGCGCGTGACGGTGGTAGGGCACAGCAATACGCTTGAATCCGACCCAGCTGAAAAGGCCCTTCATGAAGCGGTGGCGTTCACGCATCTCGCGCAGCGCACTCAGCGCGCGTGGCGACAACAGACGGAAATCACCGGTGTCGGCAGGGATCGGCGTGCGTGACAGGCGACCGATCACCCGATAGAACGCCGCCGCCGTGGCGCGCTTGATCCAGGCTTCGCCATCGCGGGCCATGCGTGTGCCATAGACGTTGTCATGGCCCTCGCGCCAGCGCGCAACGAACTGCGGCACCAGTTCCGGCGGGTCCTGGCCATCGGCATCCAGGATCATCGCCGCGCCGTCGCGCACCAGATCCAGGCCGGCAGTCAGCGCGGCCTCCTTGCCGAAATTGCGCGACAGCTTCAACGCCGATACGCGCGCGTCGTCCTGCGCCAATCCTGCGATCACCTGCCAGGTACCGTCGTGGCTGCCATCGTCCACATACAGGATGTGGCCATCGATGTCGGGCATTCCGTCCAGCACCGCACACAGGCGGGGATGCAGGCACGGCAGCGCCTGCTCCTCGTTGTAGGCGGCGATGACGAAAGTAAGGCGTTCGCGGTTCATGCCCGGATTGTACGTTGCCTGCAGGTGCATGGCCTGCCGCCCCGAGGGCAGGTGTCCTCAGTCTTCCGACAGGTAAGCCGCGCCGCCCAGCTGCCGTGCCTGGCGCTGGATCCATGCCGCGCGCCGCTGCACGTACGGCCCTGGCTTTGCCGCGTTGTAGCGCCGCGGTGCCGGCAACACCGCCGCCAGCCGTGCACTCTCGGCCGGACTCAAGCGGGACGCATCCTTGCCCCAGAACGTCTGCGCCGCCGCCTGCGCGCCATAGACGCCGTCGCCGAACTCGGCGATGTTGGCGTACATCTCCAGGATCCGTTCCTTCGGCCACAGTGCTTCGATCAGCACCGTGTACCAGACTTCCAAGCCTTTGCGGATCCAGCTGCGGCCCTGCCAGAGGAACAGGTTCTTGGCGACCTGCTGGCTGATCGTGCTGGCCCCCCGCAGGCGTCCGCCCTTGGCGTTGTGGTCGCGGGCCTTCTCGATGGCCTGCAGGTCGAAGCCATTGTGGTCGGGGAAGCGCTGGTCCTCCGCGGCCACCAGTGAGATCGGCAGGCTCGCTGCCATCTGGTCCAGGTCGCGCCACTGGTAATGCAGGCGATAGGACCAGTCGGCCTCCCCCAATGCCTCGCCATAGCGCCATAGCATGACCGTGGATACCGGCGGGTCGATGAACCGCAGCACCAGTACCTGCAGGCAGCTGAAAGCGGCCAGCAGCAGCGGCAGCCAGAGCAGCCGTTTCCAGCGCCAGCGCCTGCGGCGCGGGACTTCCGCGATGGCCTCCACCTTGTGCTGCTCTCCCCCTGCCCCCATTACTGGTGCATCCTTCTTCTATCCGGTTGTCGGCGCATTATCCGGCAACCGCCCTCGTTTACGCGCGATGTGAGCCGATGACCGCCAACCCCGATTCCCTGATCCGCTTCCTGCTTCCCGACGCTGGCGTCCGTGGCGTCCACGTGCGCCTGCAGGCGACCTGGCAGGAGATCCTGTCCCACGCCGAGTACCCGGATACCGCCGCCGAACTGCTCGGCGAGGCCTGCGTGGCCTCGGCGCTGTTCACCGGCCACACCAAGATCGATGGCCGCCTTTCGATCCAGCTGCGCAGCAGCACCGCGCTGCGCACCCTGTTTGCCGAGTGCACCGCCGCCGGTACCCTGCGCGGCATCGCCCAGCTCAGCGACGGCGCCGATGCGCCGCGCGACCTGTCCAGCCTGGGTGATGACGCCCTGCTCGCGATCACCATCGAGAACCCGGGCCTGGACCCGCGCGAGCCGCAGCGCTACCAGAGCCTGGTCGCGCTGACCGCACCGGAGCTGGACGAGGCCTTCGAGGACTACTTCCGCCAGTCCGAACAACTGCCGACCCGCCTGCTGCTGGCCGCCGACCGCAACGGCGCCGCCGGCCTGCTGCTGCAGAAGCTGCCGGGCGACGAGGGTGACGAGGACGGCTGGGCGCGTGCCAGCGCCCTGTTCGAGACCCTGGGCAAAGCCGAGCTGCTGGCGACCCCGGCCGAGCAGCTGCTGCACCGCCTGTTCCACGAAGAGAAGCCGGAACTGATGGGCGGCAAGCCGCTGTCCTTCGCCTGCTCCTGTTCCCGCGAGCGGGTCGCGTCGATGCTGCAGTCGCTGGGCGAGGACGAGGCCCGTGCCGCAGCCGCGGACACCGGCGCCGTCGAGGTCCGTTGCGAATTCTGCGGGCGGGAGTATCACTTTCCTTTGACGGAGTTCGGCATACTGTTCCACGGTGCCGAGGGGACTGTACCGGCGCCTGAACGGCTTCAGTAAACGGCTTGTCTTGCATCTGGGGGGATCAAGGCTTGTTAAGAATTCATAAACACCCTAGGATCAAGTTCCCGTCTCCGCGGGAACTTCCGTTGTCCGTCCCTGTCTGAACTGGTCCGATGCGTACCTTCCTGCGTCTACCGCTGGCCCTGCTGATCGCCCTTGGCGCGATCACGGGCGTGCATGCGCAGAGCAAGGACACCCGGACCGTGCTGCCGGTATGGAACAAGGGCAGCGGCAAGGTCGAGGCCCTGCTGTACCTGGAGCCCACCGGTGAACAGGCCGCCGGCGCCCGCTGGCACTTCGGCCGCAACTCGCTGGATGCGGCCTTCGGCCTGTCCTCCGGCGATTCGCTGGGCCTGCTCTGCAACAGCAGCAGCGGGACCAGCATGAGCGGCCTGGCCAGTCACTGCATGCTGGCCAGCCTGGGTGACGACGACGACCTCAACAGCCGCCGCTTCACCGGTACCGCCGCGCTGAACCGCGGCAGCAGCCGTCTCGGCATCACCGCCGGCACCGGCCGTGAAACGCTGCCGGCGTGGCTGTCCGGCCCGAACAAGACCCCCTCGCTGCGCGCCGAGCAGAACGACCTGACCGTATTCGCGCAGAAGAACATCGGCCGCGAGGGCTTTGTCTCGATTGCCGGTACCTACGCCAAGGCGCGCCTGGTGCCGCTGGCCGACGCCGCACCGTCCATCGTCGACCGCTGGGACAGCAAGAGCCTGAGCATCGGCGCCGGGTACGGCAATTTCACCGGCAGCATCATCGGCCGCGTGATCGATGTGCCGGGCAAGCCCGGCAAGTGGGAGGGCCTGGGCATCGGCCTGACCTGGCGTACCCCGTGGTCTGGCCAGCTTACTGTTGGCGCCGAGAACGTGATCAGCCGCGGCAAGAATCCGTTCTCCCCGCGCAATGAAAGCAACGACGACGGCACTGTGCCGTATGTGCGTTACGAACAGGATCTCTGACCCCCCCACGCGGGCCCTCCTGCAGTGACTTCTCCCGGGCGCCGAAAGGCGCCCGTTGCGTATGCGCGATCGTGATACACGCAGAGCGCTTTTCGACGAATTGGATACCGCGCAATTCACGTCGACACACTGCGATACACATCAACGGAAACTTTTTTCGTCACTTTGCGCTAACAAACGAGACAGAGTGATGTCACCTGCGATTCAACCCCTTGATTTCGTGCATCAATTTTCATTTTTACCAAAATCATAGACTTGATTAACGCAGCTTTAATTCTTGGCGAACGCCCGCTACTATCGGCTCAGCCTCGCGATTTGGGAGCGCTTTTCGCTCCCCCGCCGGGCATTAACCCAGCCAAGATTTCTTGGAGAGAGAGAGCCAATGAATTTCCAGTCCAACAAGCTGCGCGATGCCGTTCTGGTCGCGCTCGTTGCCGGTGTGGCGTCCACTGCCACCGCCCAGGCCCAGGAAGCGACCAACCTTGACCGCATCTCGGTCACCGGTTCGCGCATCAAGAGCACCGACATCGAAACCTCGCAGCCGGTCCTGAGCCTGACCCGCGCCGACATCGACAAGCAGGGCGTGACTTCGGTCGCCGACATCCTGCAGCGCGTTGCCGCCAACGGTGCCGCCCTGAACCGTACCTACAACAACGGCGGTGACGGTTCTGCCGGCGTCAGCCTGCGCAACCTGGGTTCCGAGCGCACTCTGGTGCTGGTCAATGGCCGCCGCTGGACCACCGGCCTGGATGGCAGCGTCGACCTGAACACCATCCCGACCGCGATGATCGAGCGCATCGACATCCTGAAGGACGGCGCATCGACCATCTACGGTTCGGACGCGATCGCCGGCGTGGTGAACATCATCACCAAGCAGAACTTCGATGGCGCGGAAGCCAACTTCTACAAGGGCCAGTACAGCGCCGGTGACGGCGACCGCGAAGCGGCCGACTTCACTCTGGGCACCACCACTGACCGCGCTTCGCTGGTGCTGGGCGTCTCCTACGTCAACGAAAAGGCCGTGATGGCCGGCGATCGCAAGATCTCCGCCGGTGGCCCGCCTTTCTTCAGCGGCCAGAGCAGCACCGGTATTCCGGGTTCGTATCTGCGTAACGACGAGCGTTACATCATCCTCAACGGCGTTGAAACGCCGTTCGATCCCAATGTTCACGGCTACAACACCGCGCCGGACAACTACCTGCTGACCCCCAACGAGCGCACCTCGCTGTTCGCGGTGGGTTCTTACAACGTTACCGACAACATCACCTTCCGCACCGAGGCGATGTACAACGAACGCAAGTCCGAACAGCTGCTGGCTGCCATGCCGGTCACCGGCCAGCGCCTCAGCGCGGGCAGCATGTACAATCCGTACGGCGTTGATCTGACTGGCGTCGCGCGCCGCTTCAACGAAACCGGTGGACGTTCGTTCAACCAGAACGTCAAGAACTGGCACTTCTACGGTGGTTTCGAGGGCTTCTTCGAATTCGCCGACCGCAATTTCGACTGGGATGTCGGCTACCGCTACGACAAGACCGACCAGAACGATCTGACCTACGGCCTGTTCAACAAGCAGCGTCTGGCCGAGGCATATGGTCCCTCGGCGATCCGCGATGGCAAGGCTGTGTGCCTCAACTCCGCTGGCGCAATCATTCCGGGCTGCGCCCCGATCAATCCGCTGGGTGGGATGGGTTCGATCTCGCAGGAGGCACTGGATTACACCTCGTTCACCGCGCATGACTCCGCCAGCCTGGTGTCCAAGGGTTATTACGCCAACATCTCCGGCGAAATCGTGCAGCTGCCGGCGGGTGCATTGGGCTTCGCAGCTGGTTACGAATATCGCAAGGAAACCGGTCAGTTCGATCCGGACGCCTTCATCGCCTCTGGCCTGAGCACCGGCAACGGAGCATCCCCCACCAAGGGTAGCTATGACCTGGACGAGTTCTTCCTGGAACTGTCGATCCCGGTGCTGGCTGACCTGCCGGGCGCCAAGCTGCTCGACTTCAGCGCGGCAACCCGCTACTCGAAGTACAGCAACTTCGGCAACACCACCAACAACAAGTTCGGTTTCCGCTGGAAGCCGATCGACGACCTAATGGTGCGTGGTAACTACTCGGAAGGCTTCCGCGCCCCGAGCATCAACAACCTGTATCGCGGTGATGCTGACTCGTTCGAGAGCTACATCGATCCGTGCTCCTCAACGTCTGGTCGCCGTACCGGCGCTATCGCGGCACAATGTGCGGCAGAGGGCGTGCCGATCGGCTTCGTTCAGCCGGGCGCTGGTAGTGGTGCGAAGCAGACTCCTGAGCCGTTCACCTGGCAGGCCAACCCGAACCTGAAGCCGGAAACCTCGACCAGCAAGACGCTGGGCCTGGTGTGGAGCCCAAGCTTCGTGCAGGGTCTGAACGTGACCCTGGACTGGTGGCAGATCAAGATCGAGGACGCCATCACCCGTCCGGCCATCCAGGACATCATGGATCGTTGCTATGGCGGCACCGCGCAGGAGCAGGCAGCCAACTGCGGCCTGATCACGCGTGACCCGAACTACGGCAGCACCAACCAGCGTTACACCATCACCAACGTCAACATGCCGCTGCAGAACCTGGCGTCGTACAAGGTGGAAGGTTGGGATCTGGGCATCCTGTACAAGTTGCCGGAAACTTCGATCGGCCAGTTCACCATCACTCTGGACGGCACCTACCTGTCCAAGTGGGATACCAAGTCGACTCAGGATGCTCCGATCGAGGGTCGCCAGGGACGCTATCTCGACCAGGATCCGTACTGGCGCATCCGTTCCAATCTGTATGTGGACTGGTCCTACGGGGACTTCGGGGTCAACTACGGCATTCGTTACAAGTCCGGCATGACCGAACCGTGCCCGTTTGATCCAGTCAAGGAACCGGAAACCTTCGCATACTGCTCTGATGGCGCGAAGGGAACGAACCACATTGGTGCCACGACCTACCACGACATCCAGTTCCGCTACAACACGCCGTGGAAGGGCACCATCATGGTCGGCCTGAACAACGCGTGGGACAAGAGCCCGCCGGTTTCGTACTACACCTCGTACAACATGTTCGACCCGCAGTACGACCTGCCGGGCCGCTACATGTACATGCAGTACAAGCAGAAGTTCTGATCGATCCACTGATCAGCTGATGCAGCAACGGCCCCGCAAGGGGCCGTTGTTCTTTGTGCCTCCGGCAATACGTGGATGGCACGCAAGGATGGCACGCAAGAAAAAAGCCGCGGCAATGCCGCGGCTTTCTCGTGACCAGTACGGCGATCTTCAACCGTTCGGAATCAGCGTCTCGATGAGATGCTCGACATAGGCCTCGAAATCCTCGCGCGCCTGCTTGGGCTGCTGCAACTGCAGCGACAGCTGGAGGAAGCCGACATAGGCCGCGTACGCCAGGCGTGCGCGGTGGCGCGCATCGGTCGAGCTGAGCCCTGCCTGGCGGAACGAAGCGATCAGATAGTCGAGGCGGCGCTGCGACACGCGGTCGATCACCGGACGCACCATCGGATGGTCCAATGCCTTCAGCAGCTCGCTGTAGATGATGTGCGGCTGCACTTCATGCGCCACCATCTGGAACAGCTGGCGCAGGCGCACGCGCGGGTCCGGTACGTCTTCCAGGCTGCCGAACACCTGTTCCTGTTCGAACAGTTCCCAGCGTTCCAGCGCGGCCTGCAGCAAGGCGTCACGCGAGGGGAAATGCCAATAGAAACTGCCCTTGGTCACGCCGAGGCGCCGCGCCAGCGGTTCCACCGCAACGGCGCCTACGCCTTGTTCAGCAATCAGGTCGAGGGCCGCCTGGGCCCAGTCTTCGGCACTCAGGCGGCTGTTGCGGCCGGCGCGCGGTTCGCCGGCGGAAGCGTCAGGTTGATTCATGGGCTGATTTAACCATACGCCGGGGTTCGTTGCAGTACGCCGTTGCGGGCGAAACCGTCAAAGGGCTCTCCCGCAGGGCTGCCGCACCGCACCATACGATGCAGTATTGACTTCCCTCACAAGCGATCCATACTAGCAAGTATGGTTACGTCCCCTACTCCCGCTGCGTTCCATGACCTGGACCTGGAGGCGGCCCATGGTGCCCGCCTCGCCGCCACTGCCAGCGACCACGGTCGTCGTGGCCGGGTGCTGTTCGCGCACGGTTTCGGCCAGACCCGTCACGCCTGGAATGCCACCGCGCGTGCCCTGTCTGCAGCCGGCCTGCAGACGCTGGCTTATGACGCACGTGGTCACGGCGATTCGGACTGGAATGCCGCCGACCTGCCCTATCACGGCGAACAGTTCGCCGATGACCTGATCGTGCTGGCCGGTGAACAGCCGCGCCCGCCGGTGCTGGTTGCGGCCTCGATGGGGGGCCTGTTCGGCCTGCTGGCCGAGTCGCGCTGGCCGGGCCTGTTCTCGGCGATGGTGCTGGTCGACATCACCCCGCGCTGGGATACCGCCGGTGTCGAGCGCATCCTCGCCTTCATGACCGCCCATCCCGACGGCTTCGCCTCGCTGAGCCAGGCTGCCGACGTGATCTCGGCCTACATGCCGCACCGTCCGCGCAAATCCGAGCAGTCGCTGCGCGCGCTGCTGCGCGAAGACGGTCACGGCCGCTGGCGCTGGCACTGGGATCCGCGCCTGGTGGCCGAACTGGCCCGCGACAGCGAACAGCACCAGGACGCACTGGCCGAAGCCGCGCGCCAGGTGAAGTGCCCGCTGCTGCTGGTCAGCGGTGGTCGCAGCGACCTGGTCACGCCGCAGACCGTGGCCGAATTCCTGGCGTTGGCGCCGCACGCGCGTCATGTACAGCTGCCGCAGGCCACGCACATGGTCGCCGGCGATGACAACGACGCCTTTACCGCTACTGTGTTGGACTATCTGGACGTGTTGCCCGCAGCAGACGCTGCGGCTTCGTCCGCCACAAACGAGCACGTCACCGGAGCACGCTCATGAGCATCGTTCTTCCCTTCCTCGCCCTGCTGCTGGCAGGCGCGTTCGTCGCCTACCACCGCATGCGGCTGGTTACCTGGACGCTGATCAGCGTGGCCCTGCTGGCCGCCTGCTGGTTCATTCCCTACGTCAACCAGACCGCCACGATCGTCGCAGCCGCTGTATTGGCCGTCATCGCCGTGCCGCTGCTGCTGCCGTTCATCCGCAAGCCGCTGCTGACCGGCCCGATGATGAAGGTGTTCCGCAAGGTGCTGCCGCCACTATCGCAGACCGAGCGCATCGCGCTGGAAACCGGCTCGGTCGGTTTCGAGGGTGAACTGTTCACCGGTGATCCGGACTGGAACATCCTGCTCAACTATCCCAAGCCGCAGCTGACCGCCGAAGAACAGGCCTTCCTCGATGGCCCGGTGGAAGAGCTGTGCACCATGGTCAACGACTGGGAAATCACCCACGTCCACGCCGACCTGCCGCCGGAACTGTGGGCCTTCATCAAGAAGAACAAGTTCTTCGGCATGATCATCCCGAAGGAGTACGGCGGCCTGGGCTTCTCTGCGCTGGCCCACCACAAGGTGATCCAGAAGCTGGCGTCGGTGTCTTCGGTGGTCAGCTCCACCGTCGGCGTGCCCAACTCGCTGGGCCCGGGTGAACTGCTGGTGCATTACGGCACCCAGGAACAGAAGGACCAGTATCTGCCGCGCCTGGCCGATGGCCGCGAAGTGCCGTGCTTCGGCCTGACCGGTCCGTTCGCCGGCTCCGACGCCACCTCGATTCCGGACTACGGCATCGTCTGCAAGGGCGAGTGGAACGGCGAGCAGGTGCTCGGCGTCAAGCTGACCTTCGACAAGCGCTACATCACCCTGGCCCCGGTCGCTTCGCTGATCGGCCTGGCCTTCCGCATGTACGATCCGGATGGCCTGATCGGCGATACCCGCGACATCGGCATCACCCTGGGCCTGCTGCCGCGCGACACCGCCGGCGTTGAAATCGGCCGTCGCCACTTCCCGCTGAACTCGACGTTCCAGAACGGTCCGATCCGCGGCAAGGACGTGTTCATTCCGCTGACCCAGCTGATCGGTGGCGCTGCCATGGCCGGCAAGGGCTGGAACATGCTCAACGAGTGCCTGGCCGTGGGTCGCTCGATCACCCTGCCGTCCACCGCCAGCGGCGGTGCCAAGGCCGGTGCCGCGGTGACCGGCGCCTATGCGCGCATCCGCAAGCAGTTCGGCCTGTCGGTCGGCCGCTTCGAAGGTGTGGAAGAAGCGCTGGCCCGCATCGGCGGCAAGGCCTACAAGATCAGTGCGCTGTCGCAGGCCACCGCCGCGGCGGTTGACCGTGGTGACGTGCCGTCGGTGCCGTCGGCGATCGCCAAGTACCACTGCACCAACATGAGCCGCGAAGTGATCTCGGACATGATGGACGTGATCGGCGGCAAGGGCATCATCCTGGGGCCGCGCAACTTCGCCGGCCGCAGCTGGCAGGCCGCGCCGATCGCGATCACCGTGGAAGGCGCCAACATCATGACCCGCAGCCTGCTGATCTTCGGCCAGGGTGCGATCCTCTGCCACCCGTGGGTGCTGAAGGAAATGAAGGCTGCGCAGGATCCGGATACCCGTGCCGGTCTGCAGGAGTTCGATCGCAGCCTGTTCGGCCACATCCGCTATGGCCTCTCCAATGCCGTGCGTTCGTTCTGGTTCGGCCTGACCGGTGCACGCTTCGGTGCTGCCCCGGGTGACGCCTACACCCGCCGCTACTTCCGCAAGCTGGACCGTTACTCGGCCAACCTGGCGCTGATGGCCGACATCTCGATGATGACCCTCGGCGGCAAGCTGAAGTTCAAGGAATCGCTGTCCGGCCGCCTGGGCGATGTGCTGAGCCACGTCTACATGACCAGCGCCATGCTCAAGCGCTACCACGACGAAGGCGCACCGCAGGCCGACCAGCCGCTGCTGGCCTGGGCCTTCCATGACAGCGTGCACAAGATCGAAGAATCGCTGTCGGCCGCGCTGCGCAACTTCCCGATCCGTCCGATCGGCTGGCTGATGTGGGCGTTGATCTTCCCGCTGGGCCGTCGTGCCGAGGCCCCCGGCGACCGCCTGAGCCGCCGTGTTGCAGCTCTGCTGATGGCGCCGAACGAAGCCCGCGACCGTCTGGCCAGCGGCGTGTTCCTGACCCCGTGCGAGAACAACCCGGGCGGTCGTATCAACAGCTACCTGAGCAAGGCGATCATGGCCGAGCCGGTGGAGCGCAAGTTCCTGAAGGCGCTGAAGAGCAAG
Organism: Stenotrophomonas sp. 28608_Sma; assembly: GCF_056486185.1. Lineage (NCBI taxonomy): Bacteria > Pseudomonadati > Pseudomonadota > Gammaproteobacteria > Lysobacterales > Lysobacteraceae > Stenotrophomonas > Stenotrophomonas sp. 28608_Sma. The sequence goes on from NZ_CM151308.1 coordinate 3,758,669, forward strand.
GGCATCGAAGCGCTGGACTTCAAGAGCCAGCTGGACGAGGCCGTGGCCGAAGGCGTGATCACCCAGGACGAGCGCAGCCTGCTGGAAGAACTGCGTACGCTGACCCTGGACACCATCACCGTGGACGACTTCGACACCCACGAACTGCGCGCGGCCAGCTACTACGACCGCCAGCACAAGGACCCGCATTCGCAGGCGGCCTGATCGCCCGCGACACGCGTTGCCACGACGGCGGGCCTCGGCCCGCCGTCGCTTTATCCGCCGACCGGAACATCAACCATGTCCACGCCCCTGCTCTCGCTTTACCACCGCCTGCAGCGCTGGCCTGCCGGCAACTGGCTGTTCTCGCGCGCGGTGTGCTTCAAGGCGCCCTACTTCGCCAGCATCGCACCCACCATCACCGCACTGGAGCCAGGCCGCTGCGAAGGCGTGATCCGCCAGCACCGCCGCATCAACAACCACATCGGCACGGTACATGCGATCGCGATGTGCAACCTGGCCGAGCTGGTCGGCGGGGTGATGGTGGACGCCAGCCTGCCGGCAGACATGCGCTGGATCCCCAAGGGCATGGAAGTGAAATACCAGGCCAAGGCCTTGGGCACGTTGAAGGCCGTGGCGACGCCAGTGTTGTCCATCGTCAGTGCTGCGGACGGCTACGACCTGCCCGTGAAGGTCAGCGTGACCGATGCGGCAGGGACCGAGGTGTTCCATGCGACCATCGCAATGTGGGTATCGCCGCGCCCTCCGCGCACAGGCTGATCAACCATGACGACCGCTGAACTGCTTGTGCGCCTGGCAGGCATTCACAGCCTGGGGTTTGCCGCCTTCCATCTGGCGTTCTGGCGGCTGTTCGGCTGGAAACGCGAGCTCGCCCAGCTCGGCACGGTCAACCGCGCGATCATGCAGATCCTCAATCTGCGCGTGATCTATGTGTTCCTGGGAATGGGGCTGATCGCGCTGATCTTTGCCCCGGACCTGGTCGGCACTCGTCTGGGGTTGGTCCTGCTGGGTTTCATGGCGGTGTTCTGGGTGGGCCGCGCGCTTGAACAATTCGTCTTCCTGCGCATCAACGACTGGCGCGTACACCTGCTGACGGGCCTGTTCGTGCTGGGTGCGGCGCTGCATGCCGTGCCAATGTGGCTGGGCTTCATGCGCGCCATCAGCCGCTGAGCGGCGGCGCCTGCCAGCACGCGCCCACGTCAGAGCGCTCGCGACACCAGCGCCAGAATGGCCGGTACGGCCTGGATCATGAAAATGCGCCGGCTCACGCTGTACGCGCCATAGCACCCGGCCACCACCACGCAGGCCAGCGAGAACGTCACCAGCACCGGCTGATCGATCACCAGCCCCACCACGATGCCCGCCGCCAGGAAGCCGTTGTACAGGCCCTGGTTGGCCGCCAGCACGCGCGTGGTCTCTGCCTTCTCGGGCGTGTTGCCGAAGGTCTTCAGGCCCAGCGGGCGGGTCCACAGGAACATCTCCAGCACCAGGAAATAGACGTGCAGCAGGGCGACCAGCAGGGTCAGGGCGAGTGCGATCCAGTACATGGGCGGTTCCTTGGATAGATGAATGGGGTGATGGGGTCAGAGCCCTCTCCGTGGGAGAGGGAGCCGACCCCGCGCGGCTCAGCGGTCGCGCGGCAGCTTCTTTTCTTCGCGCAGCACACCGAATGCGGCGGCGGTCATGCACGCGGCAACGACCACGCCGCCGATGAACACCACGTGTGAACCAAACAGCGACAAGCCCTTGTGCACCCACGCAAAGCTCAGGTCCGCGCCGCGGTACACCACGGTATCGATGGCCGCACCGGCCTTGTAGCGCCACTGCCGGTCCACGCGGGTATAGATGGTTTCGCGTGCCGGCTTGGCCAATGCGAACTCGCTGGCGCGGGTCATCACCTGCACCACTGCGACCATCAACGGCATGGGTGAAGCGGCAAGCACCGAAAAGCCGATCAGGATCGCAAAACCAGGGATCAACAGGGCCGGCGCGATACCGTGGCGCGACAGCAGCCAGCGGGTCAGGCCGAGCTGCATCAGCAGCGCCAGTGCGTTCACCGCCAGGTCGATACGCGAGAAGAAGGCCGTGGCAGCGCCTGCATCGTTGAACGCCGCACGCACGATGCTGGCCTGCTGGTTGTACAGCAGGGTGCCCACGCCCACGCCGAACACCACCATGATCGCCAGCCAGCGCAGCAACGGCTCACGCACGATCAGTTTCAGACCGTCCAGCACGCTGCCCCCCATCGGCTGCTCGCCGGATACCAGCTGCTGCTCCTGCTCACGCAGCACCGCCCAGTGCCGTAGCCGCCAGATGCTCAACAGGCAGATGGCGAGGAATCCAGCCGAGACCAGCATCAGGTTGGCGATGCCCAGACGCTGCACCAGGGCACCGGTGATGATCGGCCCGAGAAAGGCACCGATGGTGCCGGCCGCGCCGATGTAACCGTAGAAGGCTCGTGCCTGCGCGTTGGAAAACACATCGGCCATGAAGCTCCAGAACACCGCCACCGCGAACAGGTTGAAGACGGTGATCCAGAAAAAGAACGCCATGCCGCGGCCCGGCACACCGCTGTCGAACAGTACGTAGAAACCCAGCAAGGTGACGATGAAGAACCCATACACCGCCGGCAGGAACACCCGCCGTGGGAAGCGGCTGACCAGCCAGCCGTACACCGGCTGCAGCACCAGCATGATCACGAACACGCAGGAGAACAGGAACTGCAGGACGAAATCCTTCAGCGCGATGCCATGACTGGCGAACCAGGCGATCAGCATCGGCGGGAACACCGTTTCCAGGTCGGCCGAGGCGGCCATCGCCTCCCGCACCGGGCGCAGCACGTAGTAGCCGCTGAGCAGGCAGAAGAAGTACAGGAACGACCACCACAGCGCCGGCGACTCACGCAGTGCCGCCGTCAGCCCACGCAACGGCCCCTTGCCCTTCACCGCGCTCACGCGGTGTCCCTCGCCAGAAGACGGCGGTTGGACAGCGGCATGGCAGGCTCCGGGGGCGGTGAAGCGCGTACGTTAGCCAATGCACTGCAACATCGCCAGCAGCAGCCACGCAGAAGGCCGCAACGCAGTGTCACGGCCCCGCCCGGACGACACGTTCCGATACATGCTTTCGGGGCGTCAAAATTCCAACTTTTTCAACGAGATGCGCATTCATCTTCGCTTTGTTTGTGCACAAGGGAAAAGCGGCGCTAGAATCGCCATCAGCAGTCGCGCACGGGTCTCCACGATGAAAAAGAACAGCCTGCGTCGTCCGATCCGTTCGGCGGCCACCGGTTTGCTGGGCATGTTGATGCCCGTTGCCTTGTCCACCACCGCGCAGACCCCGCCGCCATTGCCGCCGATGCCGGCCAACATCGAATCCGCCGCCACCGCCGTCGCCCACACCCAGCCCGCCGCTTACCGCACCGGCCTGGTGCCGCAGGTGCAGCTGCCGGCGGCCGGCTTCAACGTGGCCAACATCGAATCGATGGCGCAGCAACTCACCTATGGCGAGCGTGTGCCCGGCATGGCCGTGGCCATCGTGCAGGGTGGCCGCGTACTCAGCGCGCGTGGTTATGGGGTTACCGACGTCAACAACCCGCTGCCGGTCGACGCCCACACTGTGTTCCGCCTGGCATCGCTGTCCAAGGCCTTCGCCGGCACCATGGCCGGACTGCTGGTCAACGATGGCACGCTGCGCTGGGACAGCAAGGTCACCGACTATGTGCCGGGCTTCCGCCTGAACTCTCCGGAAGCGACCGATCGCCTGACCGTGGCCGACGTGCTCAGCCACCGCGTCGGCCTGCCGTACAACGCCTACGACCGCGACATCGAAGGCAACGCCGAGTACTACGCACTCACCCAGAAGCTGGCCAATACCAGCCTGAAGTGCCTGCCGGGCGACTGCTACGCCTACCAGAACGTGGCCTTCAGCCTGATCGGCGACGTCGTCTATGCCGCCTCGGGCAGCTTCTACGAGCAGTCGGTCGAGCGCCGCATCTTCAAGCCGCTGGGCATGAACGATGCCAGCCTCGGCCTGGCCGGCATCCAGGCCAGCTCGCGCTGGGCGCGTCCGCACGTGCGCAGCCGCAATGGCTGGGTGTCGCTGACACCGAAGCCGACCTACTACCGCGTCGCCCCGGCCGCCGGCGTCAACGCCAGCGCCAGCGACATGGCGCAGTGGCTGCTCGCCCACACCGGCCATCGCCCGGACGTGCTGCCGGCACCGCTGCTGGCCACCCTGCATTCGAGCCTGATCAACACCCCGGGCGAAATGCGTTCGGGCTGGCGCCGCGAGCGCCTGCATTCGGCCGGCTACGCACTGGGCTGGCGCACCTTCGACTACGCCGGCCACGATGTGGTGTTCCATGCCGGTGCCGTGCAGGGCTATCGCGGCCTGGTCGCGCTGGTGCCGGAACGCGATCTCGGCATCGCCATCATGTGGAACGGCGAAAGCGGCCTGCCCAGCGGCCTGCTGCCGACGGTGCTCGATTCCGCGCTCGGCCTGCCGACGCAGCGCTGGCTGGACGTGGACACCGACTTCGGCAGCGACAACCTGATGGCCGAAGGCGCGAGCCCGGCACAGCAGGACAAGCGCAAGGGCAAGGGTGCTTCGAGCAACCGTGCGGTGGCCTCGCCGCGCTGAGTTGGCGGGCTTCATCGTGTGTGCGAAGGGCGGCCTGCGGGTCGCCCTTTTTAGTGGCAGTTGTAGAGCAAAGCAATCGAGCAGTGCTTGTATGTTCCTCCCGGCTCCTACGAGGTATGTAGGAGCCAGGGTGGAGGGACCGTCAAGCATGCATCTGCGGATACTAGCCGACAGACGAGTCGAGCGATCCCCATCCCGCACACGAACGTCGATAAAGGATCGTACGGCCCCCAAAGGGGATCGTCGATGTAGGCAAGCTAACGTCGGTGCGGTACCACCCCAGCCCCTTAAAGATAGCTGGGAGCCGTACAAATGTCTGATTCTCTCGATATTGGCGTGGACGTGGACTCCAAGGAGTTCGTACCGGCAGTGGCCGACCGCAAGGCCGGCGACAGGATCGCCAACACCCGGGCCGGCATAGCCCAGTGGCTCAACACCTTGCCCCAGCGATGCCGGATTGGCATGGAGGCGACGGGGCGGTACTACGAGTTGTTGGCTCGGATGGCTGGCCAGGCAGGCCACGTTGTCTATGTGATCAATCCACGTCTGATCAAGCACTACGGCCGGGCGACGGGCTCGCGTGGCAAGACGGACGCCATGGACGCCGAAGCGATCGCCCGGTACGTGAAGAAGGAGAACGATCGCCTGCGTGAATACGTACCGCGTACCGACGAGCAGCAGCAGATGCACGATTTGCTGCGCAAGCGGCAGACGCTGGTAAAGACACGCGCGCGCCTGGAGCAATCCTTCGGGGTAAGCAAAAGTGCCCCCGGGGAGCTGTCAGATCTGTTCTGCGCTCTGGCTGGGACGCTGTCCGAGCTGGAAAGCGAACTGCAGCGCTTGGGTCGCGATGGAGAGCATGGCACGCTCTACAAGCGCCTGTTGACCATCCCTGGTATCGGCCCCGCCGTCGCCGCTCACCTGATCTACTACATGACGCGCTGGCCGTTGGCCAACGCCAACGCGTGGATCGCCTGCACCGGCCTGGATCCCCGGCCTAACGAGTCTGGCGGCAGAACGGGACGGCGTCGGCTGTCCAAACAGGGCGCGCCAGTGCTGCGCCAGATGCTCTACATGGCCGCCATGGGGCTCAAGCGGTGTCGTCGGGGGCAACCGCTCTACGACGAGCTGTCAAAACGCGGTCACCCCAGCACCGCCGTCTTCAACATCCTGGCCAGAAAGCTGGCCAGGATCGCCTGGGGTGTCTTCAAAAGCGGCCGGGACTTCGATCCGGCCATGCTGAAGGTGGGTCAAGCCTGCTTCCAGCAGGCTTGACCACGAACATAGGATCTCGACTCTACAAACGGAAGGCTAATGCGCGAAGTAGTGCATGCCGCCATCCACCGGAATCACCGCGCCGGTGATGTAGCCGGCCAAGGGCGAGGCCAGAAAGGCCACCAGCGGCGCCACTTCCTCCGGATCACCAAAACGCCCGATCGGAATGTTGCGTTCGATGAACTCACGCCGGCTTTCCTCGGTTGGATGCAGGCGGTCCCGGATCTGAGCACTGTTGATGCGTCCCGGCGCGATTGCATTGACCGTGATGCCCTGTGAGGCCAGCGCCGACGACAGCCCTTTGCTCCACAGATGCAACGCCGCCTTCGCCGCCGTGGCAGCATTCACCGCGCGCGGTTCCATTGAACCGCTGAGGTTGATCACCCGCCCCCAGCCCTGCGCCTGCATCGCCGGCAGCAGTGCCTGGGTCAGGCGTCGTGCCGAAGAGAAGTTCAAGGCCATGGCTTCCTCCCAGACATCGTCCCCCGCATCCACCGTGGTCGGCCGGCCTCCTCCAGCCGCATTGACGAGGATGTCGACACGCGTCAGTGCCGCCGAGGCTGCATCCGCAATGTGGCGTACCTGCTCCGCATCGGTGAGGTCGCCCAGCAGGACGATCGGTGCCGGCGCGCCTGCAGATTCGATCTCCGCCGCCAGTGCATGCAGCGGCTCGGCACGCCGTGCGCTGAGCGCAATGCGTACTCCCTGGGCCGCCAGCAGCCTGGCCACACCGGCACCGATGCCACTGCCCGCCCCGGTGACCAGCGCGGTACGCCCTTCAAGCCCCAGATCCATGATGTTCTCCCAATCCGCCAGCCGGTACATCCGGCCCGTCCAGTACATGCTGTTTGATCACCCCTGATTGATAAACTCCGCGCAGGTTTCAGCATTCAACACCCGGGGTGTCAGATGAATCTGCTGGAGAGCATGCAGGTCTACGTGCTGATCGTGGACAAGGGCAGCCTCAGCGCTGCGGCGGCGGCGATGGATATCTCGGCGACGATGGCCGGCAAGCACCTGCGTGCGCTGGAAGCACGGCTGGGAATGCAGCTGTTGAGCCGTACCACCCGACGCCAGCACATGACGCCCTTCGGCGAGGACTACTACACCCGCTGCCGGGAGATCCTGCGGCTGGTGGAAGAAACGGACGCACAGGCGCAGCACCAGCAGCTGGCACCGGCGGGCACGTTGCGCATCAGTGCGCCGGTGATCTTCGGCACGCACGCACTGGTACCGGCACTGGCCGAATACATGGCGCGCCATCCGGATGTCCGGGTCGAAGTCACGCTGAGCGACCGCGTGGTCGACCTCGCCGAGGAGGGTTTCGAAGCGGCGCTGCGCATCGGCACGCTGGCCGACAGCAGCATGCTGGTGGCGCGTGCGCTGGCACCGTATCGCTTGATGATGTGCGCATCGCCGGCGTACCTGGCCAGGCATGGCACGCCTCGCAGCCTGCGCGACCTCGCCCTGCATCAGTGCCTGTCCTTCGAACCGAGCGCACTCGCACAGTGGCTGCAGGCCGATGCTGGCGAACTCGAGCGTGTGCCCGGCGGCCGGCTGCAGATCAACAACGGCGAAGCGCTGCGCACGGCAGCGCTGCACGGGCTGGGCATCGTGCTGCAGTCGGCACTGCTGCTGGCTGCCGACATCGACACCGGACGCCTGGTGCAGCTGTTCCCGGAGTTCGGCCAGACCGGTCGGCCGATGCACGTGGTCTACGCCCACGATCGCTACCACTCGACCCGCCTGCGCAGCTTCCTGGACTTCCTGGTGGAGCGCTTTCCACCGGCGCCGCACCGCTAGCGTCGACCGTCAGAAAAGCAGTCGAGCACGGCTCGACCCTGCAAACGGCCAATAAAAAAACCCCCTCCCCGCTGGGCAGTCAGGGAAGGGGGTTTCAGGATGCGGCTATCGGGAAGTACTTAGATCAGCGGCGCCGGGGTTGCCGGCAGAGCGACCGGAGCAGCCTTCTTCTTGCGGGCGGCCGGCTTGCGCTTGGCAACCTTCTTCGCTGCCTTCTTCGGGGCAGCCTTCTTGGTCGCCTTCTTCGCGGTCTTCTTTACTGCCTTCTTGGCGGTCTTCTTGACGGCCTTCTTGGCAGTAGCCTTCTTCGCGACCTTCTTGGCCGGCTTGCGGGCCGTTGCCTTCTTGGCAGTCTTCTTGGTGGCCTTCTTGGCTACCTTCTTGACGGCCTTCTTCGCGGTCTTCTTGACGGCCTTCTTGGCAGTGGACTTCTTGGCTACCTTCTTCGCCGCCTTCTTCACTGCCTTCTTCGCAGTGGTCTTCTTGGCGACCTTCTTCGCAGCCTTCTTCACTGCCTTCTTGGCGGTCGCCTTCTTCGCGACCTTCTTCACTGCCTTCTTGGCAGCGGCCTTCTTCGCGACCTTCTTCACCGCTTTCTTGGCGGCGGGCTTCTTCTTCGCAGCTTTCTTGGTTGCCATGGGATGGCTCCTCGTCAGTGATAGGGAGTTGAAACGCCCAGGTGGATCAAACCCGCGGATGCTGCGTGCGGGGACCGCCGGCGCGTCAGGCGCGCCGTTACGGATGCGGCAATGCCCGCCTCGATCGGCGGAGCGGACATCGGAACGGGAGTTGCCTTGCATTTCTCCGGGGGAAGCGGGGCCATGTCCACCGTCATCAGGGTCGCGGTGGTCTTGAAGGGGCTGCTTCGCATCGGACGATTGATTCTGCGCACTCGGTTGGGCAGGCAAGGTCTGCTGAGGCGAAACCTAATCACGGTTTTTTTTACTGTCAACAACCCCCGCGAAAAATTTTCACATCCGCGCCATCCCGGACGCCGCCCTCGCCACCGCCGTGCGCGCCCTGCAACGACCATTGAAGCGGCGCGCACGCGCGCCGCATACGACGAAGTCGATGCGCTCTCTGAACAAAAAACACTTGAAATAAGCACTCTGCGCAGATAGGCACATGTTCCGGACAACAGCGCACGTGCATCGCCGATGGTCACCGGCACCGTCGCCAACGCCAGCACAACGGGGCCGCAACGGGGGGCGAAAAGTTTTCACATTCGATCGCTTTGGCGCGGGGCGGAAACGCGGATTTGCGCAAAACTGCGCACGCTGATCGGCACCGTTCGTCTGTCGGCTGATGCCACGCCGAGGGTGCAGAGCGAACCCGCCGTCATGAGTCCGACGCACTCGCCAAAACAAAAACGGCCACCCGAAGGTGGCCGTTCCAGAACCCGGAAGTGACGACTCAGTGGTCGTCGTTTTCCAGGGCTTCGGCATACGCGTCCGGATCCAGCAGTTCGTTGACCTCTTCGGCGTTGGTCAGTTCGACCACGAACATCCAGCCTTCGCCGTAGGCATCTTCATTGATGGTTTCCGGCTTGTCGGACAGCGCCGAGTTGACCTCGACGACCTTGCCGCTGATCGGGCTGTAGACGTCCGAGGCGGCCTTCACCGACTCGACAACGGCGATCTGCTCGCCAGCCTTTGCGTCGGCGCCGACTTCCGGCAGTTCGACGTAGACCAGGTCACCCAGCAGGCCCTGGGCGTGGTCGGAAATACCGACGGTGACACGGCCATTGCCTTCGACACGGGCCCACTCATGGGACTTGAGGAACTTGAGGTCGCCGGGGATCTCGCTCATGGGACTGCTCCAGAGATATGCAGGGGTGGAAAAAACGGGGCTAGTGTAACCAACCGGCCGCCACTGCTGTCAGTGACGATCGGCAGTTTCGGATCAGGCGTCGGCGAGCACGCCGGGCTGGGCCTGGCCTTCGCGCACGAACGGGAACTTGACCACGCGCACCGGCACCTGCCGGCCACGGATGTCGACGGTGACCTCGCCCAGTTCACCGGCCGGTACACGGGCGAAGGCGATGCCCTTGGCCAGGGTCGGCGAGAAGGTGCCGGACAGGATCTCGCCCTGGCCGCCGGCGGTGGTCACCGCCTGGCCGTGGCGCAGTACGCCCTTCTCGTCCATCACCAGGCCGATCATCTGGCGTGCGGTGCCAGCGGCCTTCTGCGCTTCCAGCACCTCGCGGCCGATGAAGTCGCGGCCTTCGTCCAGCGACACGGTCCAGGCCAGCGCCGCTTCGTACGGGCTGATCTCTTCGTCCATGTCCTGGCCGTACAGGTTCATGCCGGCTTCCAGGCGCAGCGTGTCGCGTGCGCCGAGGCCGGCCGGCTTCACGCCCGCCGCCAGCAGGCGGTTCCAGAACGCGACCACGGCGTCCTGCGGCAGCAGGATTTCGAAGCCGTCTTCGCCGGTGTAACCGGTACGGGCGACAAACAGTTCGACACCATCATCGGACCGCACCTGCAGGGCGGCGAAACGGCCCAGCTTGGCCAGCGCTGCGCGATCGCTTTCGCGGGCCAGGCCGATCACGATGTCGCGCGCCTGCGGGCCCTGCACGGCGAGGATGGCCAGGTCCGGGCGCTGCTCGACGGTGACGCCGAACGGTGCAGCCTGCTCGCGCAGCCAGGCCAGGTCCTTCTCGCGGGTAGAGGCATTGACCACCATGCGGAAGAAATCGTCGCCCAGGTAGTAGACGATCAGGTCGTCGATGACGCCGCCGCGCGGATTCAGCATGCACGAGTACAGCGCCTTGCCGGTCACCTTCAGCTTGTCGACCGAGTTGGCCAGCAGGCGGCGCAGGAACGGCTTGACCTGGTCACCGCGCAGGTCGACCACAGTCATGTGGCTGACGTCGAACACACCCGACTCGCGACGAACGAGGTGGTGCTCGTCGAGCTGCGAGCCGTAGTGGATGGGCATGTCCCAACCCCCGAAATCGACCATCTTGGCGCCAAGGGCGCGGTGGGTATCGTTGAGCAGCGTCTTCTGGGTCATGACCGGGTCCGGCAGCAGAGGAAACAAGAATCCCCATTATCCCAGATCGGTCGCCCGCAGGTCGCGCCGCAGCGCAGCGGGGTGTTTGGTCGGCCTGCGGCCGGCGCCGCTTTCTACAGCTGGAGCGCAAAGCCTGAGTTCATCGGCTCTGGATTGACTCGGCCTGGGCGGGTCGGAGCGAGTGCTTTTGCTCTTTGCTCTTTTTCTTTTTCCGTGGGCTGGACGCGCACGGAAACTGTCGGGGGCCGGGCGGGTTGGGTTCGCGGGACCGTTGGCGCCATGGATGACGCCATCGAGCCCCCATGGGTGAGGGCGCTTTGCTTGCGAAGCACTGCTTCGCAAGCGACCGAACGCGCAGCCGCCAGCGGCTGGGCCGGACCGCGGAGCGGGGTCTACGGCGTGTCCCGCTAACCCAACCCGCCCGACCCAGACACATGAACCACCTTCCGCGACCACCCACGAGGGGCTCCGCCGTTGGCTGGGAACCCCTAGGCCACCGCTTCGACCAGCAGCGTGCTGCCCTGCACCGCCACCACCCGTACCCACGTACCTGCAGGCAGCTCCGGACCGCTCACCTGCCAGGACGCATCGTCAATGCTGACCCGTCCCTGGCCGCCGATGATGGCCTGCTGCAATGCGACCTCCCGGCCGACCAGCTGCTCGGCACGGCGGTTGAGCAACGGCGCATCGCTGGGCCGTGCCCGCGGCCTCCCCCAGCGCCGGTAGCACTGGATCGAGACCACACTCAGCAGGACGAAGGCGATCACCTGCCACATCAGTGGAATGTCGCTGAACACCGCAACCAGTACGAACACTGCCGCCGCGCCAATGCCGATCCACAGCATGAACGCACCCGGCGCCAGCGCTTCGGCCGCGAACAGCAGCAGCGCCAGCGCGCCCCAACCGACGACTTCCCAGCGCATGTCAGCCTCCGAGCGGCGGCGGCCGCTTGCCGGCGGCCTTGTTGTCCTGGCTGGCCAGCGCCTGCTTCGCCAGTTCGGCCACGCCCGCGATCGAACCGATCACGCCACTGGCCTCCATCGGCATCAGCACCAGCTTCTGGTTCGGCGAACTGGCCAGCTCCTTGAACGCTTCCACGTACTTCTGCGCGACGAAATAGTTGATCGCCTGCACGTCACCCTCGGCAATCGCCGCCGACACCACCTTGGTCGCCATCGCTTCGGCCTCGGCCAGGCGCTCGCGCGCCTCGGCATCGCGGAACGCGGCTTCGCGACGGCCTTCGGCTTCCAGCACGGTGGCCTGCTTCTCGCCATCGGCGCGCAGGATCTCCGACTGCCGTGAACCCTCTGCCTCGAGGATCTGCGCGCGCTTTTCGCGCTCGGCCTTCATCTGCCGCGCCATCGCATCCAGCAGATCGCGCGGCGGCTGGATGTCGCGGATCTCGATGCGGTTGACCTTCACGCCCCAGGGATTGGTGGCATGGTCGACCACGCTCAGCAGCTGGGCATTGATCACCTCGCGCTGGCTGAGCGATTCATCCAGATCCATCGAACCGATCACCGTACGGATGTTGGTCTGCACCAGGGCGATCATCGCCACTTCCAGGTTGGCCACCTCATAGGCGGCCTTGGCGGCATCCAGTACCTGGAAGAACACCACGCCGTCCACGCGCACGGCGGCGTTGTCCTTGGTGATCACTTCCTGGCTGGGCACGTCCAGCACCTGCTCCATCATGTTCACCTTGCGCCCCACCCCGTACACGATCGGGATCAGGAAATGCAGGCCGGGGGTCATGGTGTGCGTGTAGCGCCCGAAGCGCTCGACGGTCCACTCGTAGCCCTGGGGCACCATCCGTACTGCCTTGAACAGGATCACCACGGCCACGAAGGCCAGTACCACGGTAAAGAACATGGTCGGGAACATCTTGCTTTCCTTATCTATGACGTCCAGGCCCCAGCATAGCGCGTGAAGGCCACATTCACAGCGGAGCTACCAGGGCACGCGCCCGCGCAGGATGTCGGCGAACATCACCCAGTCGCCCATGAACGAGTACAGCGGGTGCTGGAAGGTGGCCGGTCGGTTCTTCTCGAAAAAGAAATGGCCGACCCAGGCGAAGCTGTAACCGCAGAACAGGGCGGCCAGCAACAGCACCGGCTGCCCGCGCAGGATCGCTGCAACGACCAGCAGCAGCACGCCGCAGCTGCCGACGAAGTGCAGCCGGCGCGATACCGGGTGGCGGTGCTCGCTGAGATAGAACGGATAGAACTCGCGGAAGCTGGCGAAGCGGGACATGTGCGTGTTCCGGGGGCCGTGGTCACCGCCATCATGCGCCTTCCCGGGAGGGAAAGCGGCCTGGACAGCGTGGCCGATTCTGACAAGGCAGTGCATGATCCGCGCTGCCTTTGTAGAGGCGAGCCATGCTCGACTGGCCCTCCCAGTTGCAGTCGAGCATGGCTTGTATGTTCCTCCCGGCTCCTACGCGGTATGTAGGAGCCAGGGTGGAGGGACCGTCAAGCATGCATCTGCGGATACTAGCCGACAGACGAGTCGAGCGATCCCCATCCCGCACACGAACGTCGATAAAGGATCGTACGGCCCCCAAAGGGGATCGTCGATGTAGGCAAGCTAACGTCGGTGCGGTACCACCCCAGCCCCTTAAAGATAGCTGGGAGCCGTACAAATGTCTGATTCTCTCGATATTGGCGTGGACGTGGACTCCAAGGAGTTCGTACCGGCAGTGGCCGACCGCAAGGCCGGCGACAGGATCGCCAACACCCGGGCCGGCATAGCCCAGTGGCTCAACACCTTGCCCCAGCGATGCCGGATTGGCATGGAGGCGACGGGGCGGTACTACGAGTTGTTGGCTCGGATGGCTGGCCAGGCAGGCCACGTTGTCTATGTGATCAATCCACGTCTGATCAAGCACTACGGCCGGGCGACGGGCTCGCGTGGCAAGACGGACGCCATGGACGCCGAAGCGATCGCCCGATACGTGAAGAAGGAGAACGATCGCCTGCGTGAATACGTACCGCGTACCGATGAGCAGCAGCAGATGCACGATTTGCTGCGCAAGCGGCAGACGCTGGTAAAGACACGCGCGCGCCTGGAGCAATCCTTCGGGGTAAGCAAAAGTGCCCCCGGGGAGCTGTCAGATCTGTTCTGCGCTCTGGCTGGGACGCTGTCCGAGCTGGAAAGCGAACTGCAGCGCTTGGGTCGCGATGGAGAGCATGGCGCGCTCTACAAGCGCCTGTTGACCATCCCTGGTATCGGCCCTGCCGTCGCCGCTCACCTGATTTACTACATGACGCGCTGGCCGTTGGCCAACGCCAACGCGTGGATCGCCTGCACCGGCCTGGATCCCCGGCCTAACGAGTCTGGCGGCAGAACGGGACGGCGTCGGCTGTCCAAACAGGGCGCGCCAGTGCTGCGCCAGATGCTCTACATGGCCGCCATGGGGCTCAAGCGGTGTCGTCGGGGGCAACCGCTCTACGACGAGCTGTCAAAACGCGGTCACCCCAGCACCGCCGTCTTCAACATCCTGGCCAGAAAGCTGGCCAGGATCGCCTGGGGTGTCTTCAAAAGCGGCCGGGACTTCGATCCGGCGATGCTGAAGGTGGGTCAAGCCTGCTTCCAGCAGGCTTGACCACGAACATAGGATCTCGACTCTACATAAGAGCGGAAGCGGTCGAGCCTGGCTCGACGCTACAAAAGCCGAAGCGGCCGAGCATGGCTCGACGCTACACCGGGGGCGTGCGCGGCCCGAACATGATCACCGCCATGCCGGCCAGGCACAGGGCTGCGCCGAACAGGTCCCAGCGGCTGGGGCGGATGCCATCGACCAGCCACAGCCAGAACAGCGCGGTGCCGATGTAGACACCACCGTAGGCCGCATAGACCCGGCCACTGGCGGTCGGGTGCAGGGTCAGCAGCCAGGCGAACAGGGCCAGGCTGGCGGCAGCCGGCAGCAGCAGCCACACGCTGCCGCCCTTGCGCAGCCACAACCACGGCAGGTAGCAGCCGACAATTTCGGCCAGCGCGGTCAGCAGGAACAGCGCGAGCGTCTTCACGCCTTCTCCGCCGCCTTGGCGTGCTGCCACAGTGCTTCCTGCGCATCCAGGTCCATCGACGCCAGCGCTCCACCCTGGGCGTCAGCCTGCGCTTCCATCGCACGGAAGCGGCGTTCGAACTTGTGGTTGGCCCCGCGCAGCGCCGCACCCAGATCGATATCGGCGTGGCGTGCCAGGTTGGCGCAGACGAACAGCAGATCGCCCAGCTCTTCCTGCAGGCGCGCCTTGTTGCCGGCAATATCGCCGCGCTCGAACTCCTCGCGCAGCTCCTGCAGTTCCTCCGCCGCCTTGTCCAGCACCGGCAACGGGCCCGGCCAGTCGAAACCGACCTTGGCCGCGCGCGACTGCAGCTTCACCGCTCGCTGCCATTCGGGCAGGCCACGCGAGATGCCGGCCAGCGCGGAAGTGTCCTGCTCTCCTTTGGCGACTCGCTCGGCGCGCTTGATCGCATCCCAGTTACGCGTCACCCCATCGGCGTCATCGACGCTGACATCGGCGAACACGTGCGGGTGGCGGCGCTGCATCTTGTCGCTGATCGCGCGCGCGACCTCGGCGAAGGCGAAGGCGCCCTGCTCCTCGGCCATGCGCGCATGGAACACCACCTGCAGCAGCAGGTCGCCGAGCTCATCGCAGAGATCATCGAGGTCGCCCCGATCGATGGCATCGGCCACCTCGTAGGCTTCCTCGATGGTGTACGGCGCGATGGTCGCGAAGTTCTGTTCCAGGTCCCAGGGGCAGCCACCCTGCGGATCACGCAGGCGCGCCATGATCGACAGCAGGCGTTCCAATTCGTTGCTGGCGGCACTGCCGGTGGTGGGGGTGTCGTGCGCGCTCATGCGGTCTCCAGGGTCAATCGGACAACCAGTCGCGCCAGGGCAGGCTGGTGTCACCAAGGGCAATGAAATCACCGTTCAACAGGGTCTCGCGGCGGTTGTAGCGGAACGGCTTGCCGGTCGCCGCCGACAGCACCGCGCCACCGGCGGCGTGCAGCACGCACTGGCCGGCGGCGGTGTCCCATTCGGAGGTCGGGCCCAGCCGGGGATAGACATCCAGCCCGCCTTCGGCGATCCGGCAGAACTTCAGCGATGAGCCCTGTGCGATGGTCTCGATGCGGCCCATGCGCGCCAGCAGCGCCTCGGTTTCCGGTGAGCGGTGCGAGCGGCTGGCGGCAACCCGCAGCGGTGCGGTGGCCGGCGTGCGGGTGCGCAACACGGTGTCGTGCAGGCCCTGCCGGCGATAGGCCAGCTCCCCGCGCATGGCATGCCAGACGATGCCGGTCACCGGGGCCAGCACCACGCCGAAGGCCGGTGCGCCCTGGTAGATCAGCGCGATGTTGACGCTGAACTCGCCGTTGCGCTTGACGAACTCACGGGTGCCATCGAGCGGATCGACCAGCCAGTAGGCGCCCCAGTGGCGGCGCTGTTCCCAGGGGACCTGCGCCGATTCCTCGGACAGGATCGGCAGATCCGGGGTCAGCTGCTGCAGGCCCTGCTCGATGACCTGGTTGGCGGCCAGGTCGGCTGCGGTGACCGGACTGTTGTCATCCTTGATCTGCACGTCGAAGCCGTCGGCATAGACCTGCATGATGGCCTGTCCGGCTTCCTGGGCAATGGCGATGGCGGTCTCGCGCAGGTCCGTGGTCAGTTTGATCATCGCGTTCCCTGCAGCCACTGGCGGGCGATGAACAGCGCTGCCAGCGAGCGTCCCTCGGAGAAGTCCTCGCGCAGCATCAGCTGGTCCAGCTCGGCCAGCTTCCACGGAACGACTTCCAGCTCTTCCGGCTCATCGCCGGCCAGCTTTTCCGGGTACAGGTCGCGCGCCACCACCAGCCACGACTGGTGGCTCATGTAGGTCGGGGCCAGGGTCATCGCGCGCAGCACGTCCACCCGGCGCGCGCCGTAACCAGCCTCTTCCTTCAGTTCGCGGTCGGCGGCCTGCTCGGGGGTCTCGCCGGCATCGATCCGGCCCTTGACCAAGCCCAGTTCGTAGCGGTGCATGCCGGCGGCGTATTCACGTACCAGCAGCACGGTTTCGTCGTCGAGCATCGGCACCACCACCACCGCGCCATGCCCCCGGCTGACCAGCCGCTCGAAGCGGCGGCGTTCGCCGTTGGAGAACTCCAAGTCCAGGTGCTGGCGCTGGAAGGGACCGTTCTCCTCATCGGTGATCCGATGGATGATCGGCAAGCGACGGCCGGCACGGTCATCGTTCATGCGGAATCTCCGCGGCGGCCGGCGCCTGCGCCGGGGCCGATAGAATGTGCAGGCAGCAACATGTTCATGAGCCCGAAATGCTAGCAGACCCAACCCCCTCCCCGCTGGTCGAGCACTGGCGGCAGCGCGACCTGCAGGTGCTGTGGCACCCGTGCACGCAGATGCGCGAGCATCCGCACACCCTGCCACTGGTCCCGATCGCACGCGGCCAGGGCGCCTGGTTGTTCGACCACGACGGCAACCGCTACCTGGACGCGGTCAGCAGCTGGTGGACCAACCTGTTCGGTCATGCCGAACCTCGCATCGGTGGTGCCATCGCCGCCCAGGCCACGCAGCTGGAACAGGTGATGCTGGCCGGCTTCGGTCATGAGCCAGCCATCACCCTGGCCGAACGCCTGCTGGCGCTGGCCCCGCGCCAGCCTGGCCGCGAACCGCTGGCCAAGGTGTTCTACGCCGACAACGGCTCCGCCGGCGTGGAAGTGGCGCTGAAGATGGCCTTCCAGTATTTCCAGAACCGTGGCGAGCCGCGCCGCACGCGCTTCATCGCGCTGGAGAACGGCTACCACGGCGAGACCCTGGGCGCGCTCGCGCTGGGCGACATCCCCCTGTACCGCCGTGTCTATGCACCGCTGCTGGCCGAAGGCCTGTTCGCGCCCTCGCCCGACGCTTACCTGGCCGAGCCGGGCCAGAGTGCGGCAGATCGCGCGCGGCAGGCCGCGGATGGACTGGCCACGCTGTTCGACCAGCACCCGGGCGAGATCTGCGCGGTGATCCTGGAACCGCGCCTGCAGTGCGCCGGCGGCATGCGCATGCACGACCCGGTGTACCTGCAGCGCGTGCGCGAACTGTGCGATGCGCACGGTGCATTCATGATCGCCGACGAGATCGCCGCAGGCTTTGGCCGCACCGGCACCCTGTTCGCCTGCGAGCAGGCCGGGGTGATGCCGGACCTGATGTGCCTCTCGAAAGGCCTGACCGGCGGCTTCCTGCCGCTTGCCGCGGTACTGGCCACGCAGGCCCTGTACGACGCGTTCCTCGACGACTCGCGCGAGCGCGCGTTCCTGCATTCGCACAGCTACACCGGCAACCCGCTGGCCTGCGCGGCCGCGCTGGCGACGCTGGACATCTTCCGCGACGACGATGTGATCGCGCGCAACCGCGGCATCGCCTCGGTGATGGGCACGCTGGCTGCACCGTTCAGCGACCATCCGCACGTGGCCGACGTGCGCCAGGCCGGCATGGTGGTGGCGTTCGAGCTGTCGCGCGATGGCAACAAGCGCACACCGTTCGACCCGGCCATGCGGCTGGGCCTGCACGCCTACAAGGCTGCCCTGAAACGTGGCGTGGTGCTGCGTCCGCTGGGCGACGTGCTGTACTGGATGCCACCCTACTGCGTGGATGACGAACAACTGGAGCTGCTGGCACATACCACGCTGGCGGCGATTGACGAGGCGATTGCATGCGCGTGACCCGCTGCCCCATCGACCTGGCGCTGCACAGCGGCCAGACCGTGACCCTGCCGGAAGAGACGGCCAACCATCTGGTGCGGGTGATGCGCCTGCGCGAGGGTGATACCTGCGTGCTGTTCAACGGCGACGGCCATGACTACAGCGCCACGCTGACCGTGGCCGGCAAGCGCGAAGTGCAGGTGCGCATCGACGCCGTGCAGGCCATCGACACCGAATCGCCGCTGGCGATCACCCTGCTGCAGGGCATCGCCCGCGGCGAGAAGATGGACCTGATCCTGCAGAAGGCCACCGAACTGGGCGTGGCGGCGATCATTCCGGTCAACGCCGAGCGCACCGAGGTGAAGCTGGATGCAGCACGGGCGGAGAAGCGCGTGGCGCACTGGAACAATGTGGTGACCTCGGCCTGCGGCCAGTCCGGGCGCGCGCGCATTCCGCACGTGGGATCCCCGCTGTCGCTGGCGCAGGCGGCAGCGGCGCTGCCGCCCGATACGCTGCGGCTGACCCTGGACCCGCTGGGCACACATCGCTTGTCGACGCTGGCGGCCGCTCCGGCAGGCGGCATCGTGATCGCGATCGGCCCGGAAGGTGGGTGGTCGCCACGCGACCGTGATCAACTGGCAGCCGCGGGCTTCCAGGGCCTGCAGCTGGGCCCGCGCATCCTGCGCACGGAAACGGCCGGCCTGGCCGCGATTGCAGCACTGCAGGCGCGGTTGGGGGATCTGGGGTAAGGCCCGATTCCTGGTAGTGCCGGCCGCTGGCCGGCAACCGCATGATTCCGTGGATGCCGGCCAGCGGCCGGCACTACCGGGAATTCAAAATGCCCGGCGGATGTCCGATCAGGCCGCCAGCGAATCCAGGGCGGCTTCCAGCGCGTCCAGGTTCGGCAGCAGCGCGCTCTGCTCGCCCAGCAGCACACGCATGTGCACGATGTCCGGCAGGGTTTCTTCCGAGGCGTCAGCCAGCAGGCCGTCGCGCGGCACCGAAATCAGCTGCGGGAAGTTCTGCGTCAGCAGGGCGTAGTACGGGCGTTGCGCGTTGCCGCTGAGGGCCTTCAGCACCACCACCTTGTTGTGGCCGCCCACGGCTTCTTCGCCCAGTCCCGAAAGACGTGCGAACGACACCAGCGGCACCTGCCAGCCATGCCAGCCGATCTCGCCGACCAGCCAGCGCGGCGCACCGGAGACCGGCTGCACCGGCACGCGCGACATCATTTCGGCCACGGTGGCATTGGGCAGCAGCACGCGCGCGTTGCCGGCCTGGATCAGGACGCCACGGATTTCGTCATTGCTGGCATAGCTCATGGTGCTTCTCCGTTGTCGTCCTGCTCACCCCAGCGCGCGGCAATCGCCTGCGCCAGTTCCTGCGGTTCACCGGCCACCATGCCGGCAGCAACCACCGCCGTGGCTGCAGCCGGGTCGTAGCAGCCCTCGCCCACCTGCCCGGCCACCCATGCACCGGCGGCGGCCAGATCCAGCGCCGGACCAACATGCGCAAGGTCAGCGCCGCTGAGCAGGACCAGCGCGGTGTGGTCAGCTGGCAGCGCGGCAATCGCAATGCCCTGCGCGTCGCTGACGAAATGCAGGCCGTCACTGGCTGCCTGCACGCCGATGTCATCGGCCAGCACGTGCACTTCACCCGGAGTTGCACGCTGGCCGGCTTCAGCCAGCTGCACCGGCAACGGCGACACGCGTGCCATCTGCTTGACCAGGTTGCCGTAGCGCCCGCCATCCAGGCGCATGTGCACCAGGACGGGCACGCTCAGCGAAGGCGGCAGCGCGCCGAGCAGGCGACGCAGCGCATCCGGGCCACCGATGCCGGCCAGCACCAGCAGCGATCCGGCGCGTGCGCCCACGGGCGCTGCGGCATCCAGATCGACCAGGCTCAGATGACCGGTATCGAAGGAAGGCAGCGGAGCCTCCACGGCAGCGTGGTGCGGAGCGGTTGCCGAGGCATCGGCCTCGTCCTCGACCAGCGACCAGGCGGTGTGGTCGAAGGAGACCGGCGGTAGCGGCGGTGCTGCGGACGCGGTCTCTGCCAGCGACGGCAGTGCGGGGGCCTCCAGCCGCTCAGGCACCACCGGCTGCAAGGCCGCCAGCGCCTGTTCCAGCGCGATCGGTTCGTGCAGCTGTACAGGCGGCGAGTACAGAGTGTCAGCGGGGACCTCGTCGGCCCAGCTCAATGCCTGCTCCAGGTGCGGCTGCAGCGCTTCTTCCTGCGGCGCCGGTGGCGGTGCCGGGTGGCCCGGCTCCAACTGCAGGCTGGGTTCTTCTTCGGCCCCCGGCGGCAACACCTGCTGGTGGCCATGCAGCTTGGCGGACAGATGACGGCCCCAGCGCTGAGCCTCCCAGCCATCACGACGTGCAGCCAGTTCGGCCTCGTCGAAGACCAGGGTCAGGCCCGGTGCGGACAGCACCGCTTCCAGGCGCTCCAAGGCGTCCTCGATGGCGGCTTCCAGCGCGATCACCACGAACTGTGGGCGCGCCTCCTGCAGGACCCGCGTCTCCAGCGTGTTGGGATCATCTTCCAGCACCAGCTGCACATCGGCGTGCGACAACGCCTCACGCAGGCGCTCACGCGCCGCGCCGGGACGAGCCAGCAGGGCCACGGCCGGAGCCGCTTGGGTTTCACTCACGGACACGGGCGATCCCCAGCAGGTCGTACACGTTACGCATCAGGTCCAGTTCCTGGTACGGCTTGCCCAGGTAACGCTGGACACCGATCTCGAAGGCGCGCTGGCGGTGCTTGTCACCGCTGCGCGAAGTGATCATCACGATCGGCACGTCCCTGTAGCGCGGGTCGGCACGCATCGCGGTGGCGAGCTCGTAGCCATCCATGCGCGGCATCTCGATATCCAGCAGCATCAGGTCCGGCACGCGCTCTTCCAGGCGTTCCAGCGCTTCCACGCCGTCGCGGGCGACGCTGACCTCGAAGTTGTGGCGTTCGAGGATGCGGCCGGTGACCTTGCGCATGGTCAGCGAGTCGTCGACCACCATCACCAGCGGCACCTGGCGCTCCTGGCGCGGTGCGTTGGCCAGCACAGGCAGCGTCGGGTTGGCGAGGAAGCGGCGCACCAGCGGCGCCACGTCCAGGATCACCACCACGCGGCCATCGCCGGTGATGGTGGCACCGTAGATGCCCGGCACCGACGCGATCTGCAGGCCGACCGGCTTGACCACGATTTCGCGGTTGCCCAGCACCTGGTCGATCGCCACGGCGGCACGCAGATCACCGGCACGGACCAGCAGCAGCGGCACCTGGTCCTGGCCATCGGCACGCGCCGGGGCCTGCCCGACCAGGCTGCCGAGGTCGTACAGCGGATAGTCTTCGCCGCTGTAACGGTAGCTGCTGTCGGCGGCTTCGAAACGCTCGCGCGACAGGCGGCCGATACCACTGACCGAGGCCACCGGCACCGCGAAGGTGGTTTCGCCGATCTGCACGAACACCGCCTGGGTGACGGCCAGCGTCTGCGGCAGGCGCAGGGTGAAGCGTACGCCCTGGCCCCGCACCGACTGGATGTCGACCGAGCCACCGAGCTGGCGCACTTCGTTGCGCACCACGTCCATGCCCACGCCACGACCGGCCAGCTGGCTGACCTGGTCGGCGGTGGTGAAGCCGGACGCGAAGATCAGGTTGTCCAGCTCCTGCTCGTTCGGCTGCGCATCGGCGGCCAGCAGGCCACGGTCGATGGCGCGGCGGCGGATCGCCTCGCGGTCCAGGCCAGCACCGTCATCGGCCACTTCCAGCACGATTTCCGAACCTTCGCGGTGCAGGCGGATGGCGATCTCGCCCTCCTCCGGCTTGCCGGCGGCGCGGCGCTGTTCCGGCGCTTCCAGGCCATGGGCCACGGAGTTGCGCAGCATGTGTTCCAGCGGCGCGACCATGCGGTCGAGGACGTTGCGGTCCAGTTCGCCGTGGGTTCCTTCCAGGGTCAGGTGGACCTGCTTGCCGGTATCCATGCCGGACTGGCGGACCACGCGGCGCAGGCGCGGCACCAGGCCATCGAACGGCACCATGCGCGCGCGCATCAGGCCATCCTGCAGCTCGGAGCTGACGCGCGACTGCTGCTGCAGCAGCGAATCGTACTGGCGCGACAGATCGTCCAGCACGCCCTGCAGGCCCCCCAGGTCGGCCGCCGACTCGTTCAGCGCACGGCTGAGCTGCTGCAGGGTGGAGAAGCGGTCCAGCTCCAGCGGATCGAACTTCTGGTCGGCCTGGTCCTGTTCGCGCTGGTAGCGGGCGACGATCTGCGCCTCGGTTTCCAGGTCGAGTCGCCGCAGCTGGTCGCGCAGTCGCGCATTGGTGCGCTCCAGTTCGCCCATGGCACCACGGAAGGCACCCAGCTGCTGTTCAAGCCGCGAGCGGTAGATCGCCACTTCACCGGCATGGTTGACCAAGCGGTCGAGCAGGTCGGCACGCACTCGCACCTGCTCCTGCTGCGGACGCGCCAGCGGATCTTCATCGACCACGCCCTCGGCCGGAAGCGGAGCCGACAGCGGCGCTTCGATCAGGGTCGCCAGCGGGCCCGCGGCCTGTGCGGGCACGGTCTCGATCTCGCTTGCCACACGCGCGGCCGCAGCGGCTGCGGCGATATCGATGGTGGTGCGGACCTCGAAGGCTTCGACCAGATCCTGCGCCGGCTCCACCACGCGGTGCGCGCCGGTGCGGGTGAGCAACTGGTGCAGGCGGTCAAAGCCACGCTCCAGCAGCTGCACGTCGCGACGTTCGATCTCGGTACGGCCAGCGGCCACCGCCTCCAGCAGCGATTCGATGCTGTGGCCAAGATCGCCGATGGCATTGATGCCAGCCATGCGTGCGCCACCCTTCAGGGTGTGCAGATCACGCTGCAGGCCGGCCAGCACCTCGCGGTCCTGCGGCGCATCACGCAGCTCGCTGATCAGGCCATCGCAGTGGTCGAGCAGGTCCTTGCCTTCCTCGACAAAGATATCGACCAGCTCGCGGTCGTACACGCTGAAGTCGAGTGCATCGGCGCCGTCCTCGGCATCCGCCGCAACAGGTGCCTGCTCGTGGTGCGGCGCACGCGGCACGATGTCGGTCGCTGCAACCTGTGCATCGGTATCGACCGTGCCCTGGCCCGGTGCGTCTTCCATTTCGAAGAAGCGCACCGCAGCAGTGCCGCCCTGCGGCGCCTCCGCGGTGATCTCCTCAATCACCGTCGCCGGGGACGGCTGATCGGCGCTCTCTCCTTCACCGACCGCCGCCTCCCCGCCGACGTCCGCATCCTCGGCAAAGGCATCTGCCTCGCCCGGCGCGAGTTCGCTGGCCTGGAGGCCGATCACGGGCCATTGCCCGTCGTCGTCCAGGGTCTGCTCCTCCTCGATCACGTGCAGGCCGGCCTCGAGCGCGGCTGCCAGCGTGACCGGTTCTGCAAAACCCGGCACAGCCATTTCATCCTGCAGGCTCGACAGCTCGCTGTCGAGTGGCAGTGCAGCAGCGTCGTCAATGACGTTGTCATCGTCACTGTCCGAATCAAACGGCAACGGCGTATTCAGGTCGATCGCGTCAACTTCCGCAGACACCGGCAACTCTTCCGCGTCGCGGTCATCCACCGGCAGCGCACTGGCGTCGAGGTACGGCGACAGATCGTCCGCCATGGTCAGGTCAGCGTCGTCGACCGTCGCGATCGCCGGCACGGCATCTGATTCGTGCTGGGCAACATCAGGCGCACTTTCAATCGGCTGGATCGATTCAATCGCGCCGGTGTCGTCCGCGGCAGGTTCACCCTCGCCCGGCACCGACGGCCAGCCGGCGTCGAAGTAACGCGAAAGATCGTCGCTGGCGGTCAGCTCACCCACGTCCAGGCCGCTGTCGGCTGCGACGTCCAGCGCCTCCAGCCCGGTTGCAGCTGGAACCGGTTCCAGCGCATCTTCGGCATGCGACTGCGGCTCGGCAATGAAATCGGTCGCCGCATCGAAAGCGGACGGCATGCTGGTTTCGTCCAGCGTGTCCAGCCCGGCCAGCGGCGCTTCGGCCGCGGATGCCTGCTCGGCATCAGGCGCCAGCTCGACGCCCTCTTCGTCCTCGTCTTCCAGCGCGAACAGCGGCCAGCGCGCTTCCGGCAGCTCGCCGGCCAATGCCTGCAGCCGCTGCACCAGCGCGCCCTGCGGAACAATCCGCGGCTGTTCCTCCTGCAGCGCCTCCATGGTCGCGGTGATCGCCTGCGCGGTCGCATCCAGTGCGGCTACGCCCTCGTCGCCAGGCACCACGTCGGCGGCCAGTGCACGCTTGATGTAGGACTCGGCACCGCCGGTGACCGCCGTGATTTCCGGCACTTCGGTCATCGCGAAGGCGCCGTTCATGGTGTGCACCGCACGCAGCAGTGCGTCGCTGACCGGCTGCGGTGCCTGCTGCGCCGAACGCAGCCATTCCTGCAGGGTCGCCTGGTGGACTTCGACCTCGGCCTCGAGGATCTCGCGCAGTACGCTGTCGATGTTGGCCGGGGTACCGGCGTCTTCCGCCACCGCCGTGGCATCGGCCTGCGCCGACGCAGCGGCCTCGGCTTCCAGCAGGCGGCTGATTTCGTCTTCGCCTTCGGACTCGGCCAGTGTCGCTGCCGGTGCGGCCGCAGCCGGCAACGGCACGTAGAAGGTCTCCTCGCCGGCACCGACCCGATCGGCAATGGCCTGCATCGCCTGCAGGTCCACGCTGATGCGCTGGCCATGGCGCAGCGCGGCGTTCAGCTGCGGCAGCGCGGCATGGGCGTTGTCGACCATCGCCAGCACCGCCGGAGTCGCCGGGCGACTGCCATCGAGCACGCGATTGAGCATGCCTTCGATCTTCCAGGCGAACTCGCCCAGGGTGCGTGCACCCACCAGGCGGCCACTGCCCTTGAGGGTGTGGAAGATGCGGCGGATCGGCCGCAGCCGGTCCATGTTGTCCAGCTGCATGCGCCATGCCGGCAGCAGCGTGCCCAGGTTGGCCAGCTCGTCGTCGAACTCTTCCAGGAACACCTCGCGGATGTCCTCGTCGATGTTCTCGGCATCGTCGTCGAAGCCGGCCTCGAAGCCGGTCTCGGTGCCGGCCACGACCGGGATGTCCGCAGCGGGTGGAGCCGCCATGGCCTGCGGATTGAAATCGGCCGCCGCGGCGCTCAGCTCGGCGAAGAACTGCGCGTCGGCTTCGCTGAAGTCGATGGGCGCGATGGTGTCGATATCAATCACCGACACCGCCGGTGCCGGTGCATCGGAGACCGGCGTCAGCACCTCGGCCATCGGCGCGGGCACGTCCTCCTGCACATCCGCCGGAACCGCGTCCGCTTCGGCAACCACAGGGCTTTCGTCCACCCGCACGGATGCCGCGGGATCGACGATCTCCAGCGCCGGGTGCAATCCGGCGTCGTCGTCCAGCGACAGCGTCTCCATCGCGTGCAGCGACAGCACGTCGTCGGCATTGTCCAGCGCATCGGCGTCGAAACGGAACACCACGTCGTCACCGGCGGCGACCACATCGTGCTCGGCAGCCACCGGGTCGAACACGGGCGCGGCAACGTCAGCGGTGTCGAAGGGCACCGACGCGTCGACGTCGTCCTCGACATCCATCACAGCCACATCGGCCAATGCCGGCGGTGTTGCCTCCGACAGTGTCCACTGCGGCGCCGGTTCCACGCTGGTTTCGGCCCGTTCGAAACTGACCGGGTCGAAGCTGGCGAAGGTCGGACTGCGCTCGTCTTCGGCACTCGCGGTCGGCTCGGAGTCCGGATGGAACGGTGCGAGATCCCATTGCGGTACCTCGGGCGCAGGCGCGCTGGAGGCGGCGAAGACCAGCGGTGCATCCGCGTCGTCATGCAGCGACAGCGGTGTGGAGGCGACGCTCCCCAGCGCCCCGAACATCAGGCGGTTGTCCACCACCTCCGGTGCAGGCGTGGCCGGTGGCGGATCGAAGGTGAAGTCCGGCAGCGGCACCGGCACCGTGCCGGCGGCGGGCGCGGCCGGCTGCACTGGAATCTCGATGGGCTCCGGCTGCACCGGCTCGGCCTGCAGTGCGATCGGCTCGCGGTCCACCAGCAGCGATGCGAACGGAATCGGCGCGGCGGCAACAGGCTCCACCGCATTGCGGTCCGGCAACGGCCAATAGCGCAGCGCTTCAAGGCTGCTGCGGGTGATGTCGAGGATGTCCTCGCGGCCCGGGCGGCGGTCGCGCAGAGCCTCGAGGTAGTACTCCAGGCTGGCCATGGCATCGGCCAGGGTGTCCAGCTGGCGGCCACTGGGCACGCGCTGGCGACCGATCAGCTCGGCTTCGATGTACTGCTGCACACCGCGCAGGTAATCGGCGGCGGTGTTCAGGTCGAGCATGCGCAGCGCACCGGAGACATCGCCCAGCAGGCGCGGCACGTCCTGCAGCTCGGCATGGTTCCAGCTGGTTTCAATGAAAGCGACGAAATGCTCGCGGGCGGCGGCGAAGTTGGCGATGGCCTCATGTGCCAGCACCTCCACCGTGCGCCGGTTCTCCACCGCGCTGGGGTCATCTTCGCCACTGCCGCCGGCGCCCAGATGGGCGACCTGGTCGTCCAGCGACGCGTCCACGTAGAGCAATGCTCCGGCGATATCCAGCAGCAGGTTCTCGTCGATCTGCTGGCGCCCTTCGACCACGCCACGCAGCGCATCGCGCTGCTGCACGACCACGCCGCGGGCAACGCCCAGGCCCATCATGCCCAGCGTATCGGCCACGGCGCCAAGTTCGTTGGCCTGGGTCTGCAGCTGTTCGGGCGCACCGCCAGTACGCAGGTGCAGGTCCAGCGCATCCTTGATGCGCAGCAGTTCTTCCTTCACCGCGCTGCCCACGGTATCCAGCAGCTCGCGGTTGCGCCCGCTCAGGCTGCCACGGGCATGGTCCAGCTCGGCCTCGGTGGCACTGACACTGTCCGGCGCGAACGCCAGCAGCACGCTGTCATGCACACCTTCCTCGCCTCGCGCGGCACGGATCTCGTTGAGCAGCGGCATCAGCACGATCGGAATATCGCGATGACCGTTCTGCAGGCGCTCCAGGTAATCGGGCAGCAGCACGCTGCCGCGCATCAGGGTCGCGCAGGCTTCATCCCGATCAGCCACGCTACCGGCGCCGATGGCATTGGCCAGCTGTTCAAGCTCCTCGGCCACCATCGCCGGGGCATACAGCTCGACCATGCGCAGGGTGCCCTGCACCTGGTGCAGGTAGCCGGCGCAGATGCGCATGCGGCTGGCATCGGCCGGGTCTTCCGCGTAGTACTCGACCTCGTTGCGCACCTGGCGCAGGGTCTCGTCCAGCTCGGGCTTGACCCAGCCCAGCGCTGCGTGGCTCATCGCATCGCGCAGACTGCTCATGGACGCGCTCCGTTCGCCGCCGCGCGGTGGCCGCGCGAGTTCTGGCGTGGGAAATGGAAATGCTTCATCGACTGGTTCCTTGCTCGCCGCCCTGCCCGCGTCACGCCGGCAGCTTGAAGTCGGCGACCGAACGGCGCAGGTCGGCCGCCAGCTGCGCGAGGTGACCGATCGATTCGGCGGTCTGCCCGGCACCCTGCGAGGTCTGGCCGGTGATCTGCCGGATCACGCCCATGGTGCGGGTGATGTCCGAGGCCGCAGCCGACTGCTGCTGGGCGGCGATGGAGATGTTCTTGATGAGGGTGTTCAGTGCATTGGACACGCGCTCGATTTCGGTCAGTGCGGTGCCGGCGTCCTCGGCCAGGCGTGCACCGGACACCACTTCGGCGGTGGTCTGTTCCATCGAGGTGACCGCTTCGTTGGTATCGGCCTGAATGGCCTGGACCAGGTTCTCGATGCGTCGGGTTGCGCCCGAGGTGCGTTCTGCCAGGCGCTGCACTTCGTCGGCCACGACCGCGAAACCGCGGCCCGCTTCACCGGCCGAAGCCGCCTGCACCGCCGCGTTCAATGCCAGGATGTTGGTCTGCTCGGAAATGTCGTTGATCAGTTCCACGATCGAGCCGATTTCCTGCGACGACTCGCCCAGGCGCTTGATGCGCTTGGAGGTTTCCTGGATCTGGTCACGGATCTGGTCCATGCCCTGGATGGTCTCGCGCACCACGCCGGCACCTTCGGCAGCGATCACCACCGAGCGCTGTGCCACGTCGGCCGACTCGGCCGAGTTGCGCGACACCTGTTCGATGCTCGCCGCGATTTCACCGATGCGGTCCGAGGCCGAGGTGATCTGGTTGGCCTGATGGCCCGCCGCCTCTGCCAGCTGCATGGCAGTGGCCTGGGTTTCCTGGGTGGACAGCGCGACCTTGGCCGAGGTGTCGTTGATGGTGGTCACCAGGTGGCGCAGCTCGTCCACCGCGTAGTTGATCGCGTCGGCGATGGCGCCGGTCATGTCCTCGGTCACCGAGGCCTTCACGGTCAGGTCGCCCTCACCCAGCGAGGAGATTTCGTCCAGCAGCCGCATGATCGCCTGCTGGTTGCGGCTGTTGAATTCCACCTGGGTCTGGTAGCGCAGTTCCTGCTCGCGCGAGCGGCTGCGCACGTTGGTGGAGACGAAGCCGATGATCGCGATCAGCGACAGCGCACCGGAGACCACGCCGATCCAGAAGTTCGGGAACAGGCGGGTATCGGACACCGAGCCGAACGAGGAGAACGCCTCGAACAGCTTGCGGCTGTCGTCCAGCATGTGCGCCGATCCCTGGCCCAGCGCGGTGGCGGCGGACTGGGCGGCGAACAGCTGGCGCGAGCTGGCCAGGATCGCATCGGCGTCCTGCTTCATCGCTTCCCACTTCTGCTGCGACTGCTCCAGCGCGGCCACGGCGGCGGCACCGCGCACGGCGGTGATGCCCAGTTCCTCGTTGCCGTTGCGCAGGCCGTCGAGCACCTGCGAGAACACGGTGATGTCGCGTGCCAGTGCATCGCCCGAGGTGGCAGCGGCGCTGCCACCGGCACGCATTTCGGTCACGCGGCGGGCCATCGAACCGGCCACCACGACCTGCTGCAGTGCGCTGTACACCTGCGACGACGGCGCGCCCGAGGCGGACATCGCGCGCACCAGCTCGTTCAGCTGGGCCTGCAGGCCCGGCACCGCGCCGGTGAAGTTGTTGGCATTGCCGGCCAGCGCCAGCACCGCCGGTTCACTGGCAACCAGCTGCCCGGCCTGCTTGCCCAGCGGCGCCCAGGTCTCGGCCAGGGTGGCGATCGCACCGGACACGCCCGGTTCCTTGCCGTAGCGCCCCTGAAGGGTCGACACGTTCTGTTCGATCGCGTTGCGGGTGGCCTTGAAGGCGGTGAACGCCTGCGCGTTGCCGCCCACCGCATCACGGCCCTGGTTGGCCAGCTGCTGTGACAGCACCTGCAGGTCGGCCGCCTTGGAGCCGGCATCGGCCAGGCGACTGCCCTGCCAGGTGGCGACGCCGGTGTTGACGCCGAACAGGATCATCGATGCCAGCAGCAGGAACAACCAGAGGTTGCTGCCGCCCAGCCGCAGCTTGCCGGTCTTGGTGGCGTCCGAAGCAGTACTCATCGTTCAACCTCGATCTTCAATGCAGGGGGCGATGCCCGGCCTCAGGCCGCGGCTTGCCGGAATTCAGGGGTACGCGACAGCAGCGAGAGCGAGAACACGCCCCAGTCGTGGCCGTCGGCGTGGAAGGCGCGATCGACGAAGTGGCCGTAACGTCCTTCGGCCAGCGTGCCGGCCGCGATCTGCTGGTCCAGTTCGAAGCTGCGCTGGCCGAACAGTTCATCGATGGTCAGCGCGACGTCGCCGCCGGCCTGGCGCATGATCAGCACGCGCTGGCCTTCCTGCTGCACGGTACGCGTGCCTTCCAGGAAGTACTTCAGGTCGACCACCGGGAACAGGTTGCCGCGCAGGTTGCCCACGCCCAGCAGCCACGGCTGCGCGCACGGCACCGGGGTGACCGGCGGCATCGGCACGATTTCCACCACTTCGCGGAAATCGGATACCAGCCGGCGCTGGCCGACGCGGTAGCCCACGCCACGCCAGAGGTCCTGGGCGAACTGCCGCTCGGGCAGCTGCACCGCATGGGCCAGGCTGCGCCGTTCATAGGCTTCGAGGATGTCGAAGGGCGAGCGCATCAGGCCACCAGTTCGTTGATCCGCGCGATCAGTTCATCCTCGCGCGGCGGCTTGACGATGTAATCGGCTGCGCCCTGGCGCAGGCCCCATGCCTTGTCGGTTTCCATCGCCTTGGTGCTGACGAT
This sequence comes from Stenotrophomonas sp. 28608_Sma, assembly GCF_056486185.1. NCBI lineage: Bacteria > Pseudomonadati > Pseudomonadota > Gammaproteobacteria > Lysobacterales > Lysobacteraceae > Stenotrophomonas > Stenotrophomonas sp. 28608_Sma. The sequence goes on from NZ_CM151308.1 coordinate 3,789,261, forward strand.
GATCACCGGGATGTGCTTGATCGCTGCGTCACGGGCCATCGCGCGGGTGGCCTGGAAGCCGCTCATGCCGGGCAGTACCACGTCCATCAGCACCAGCTGCGGCACCTGGTCGCGGACCAGCTGCAGTCCATCCTCGGCGTTGTCCGCTTCCAGCACCTCATGGCCGGCACGGCGCAGCCACTGGGTGAACACCGCGCGGTCGGTCGGTGAATCCTCGATCAGAACGATACGAGCCATTGTGCCTTTCCCCCCTGGTCAGGCGTTGACGTATGTGCGGATGGCACCCAGCAGTTCTTCACGCGTGAAAGGCTTCGTCAGGTACTGCTCCGAGCCGACGATGCGTCCCCGCGCCTTGTCGAACAGGCCATCCTTGGACGACAGCATGATGACCGGGGTCGCCTTGAACAGCTGGTTGCCCTTGATCAGCGCACAGGTCTGGTAGCCGTCCAGGCGCGGCATCATGATGTCGACGAAGATGATCTGCGGTTGCTGGTCTGCGATCTTCGCAAGCGCTTCGAAGCCGTCGGTGGCGGTGACCACCTCGCAGCCTTCGCGCTTGAGCAGCGTTTCCGCAGTCCTGCGGATGGTCTTCGAATCATCGATGACCATCACCCGGAGTCCTGCGAGTTCCCCGCCCGCAGTCGTGTTTTCAGTCATTGCCTATCCCCAAGCGCACGGCCCGATCTCTGGCGGGGGCCGCTACGAAAGCGTATCTATATCGCACTTTCCGCGCCCGCTTCAAGGCCGCCCCATGGCGCGGGGCATGGCACCCTCCTGAACGTGACGGGTTTCGCAATGCGTGCGCGACCGCCGGGCGGACGCTGCGTTGCAGTACGGCGGGGAGGCGCGCGACCGACGTTGCCGCTACCATCAACGCCTTGCCAGACAGGTGCGCCCATGCCGTTGAACGTCATCGTGGTGATGGACCCCATCGCCCACATCAAGATCGCCAAGGACACCACCTTCGCCATGTTGCTGGAAGCCCAGCGCCGCGGCCATGCCCTGCACTACGTGCGCCCGGGCGGGTTGGCCCTGGAAGGTGGCGTGGCGGTGGCCCAGACCGCACCGCTGCAGGTGCGCGACGACCCGGCCGGCTGGTATGAGCTGGGTGCGTTCAGCCGTACCGAGTTCGGTCCCGGCCAGATCGTGCTGATGCGCAAGGACCCGCCGGTCGACGCCGAGTACATCTACGACACCCAGGTGCTGGACGTGGCCGCCGCTGCCGGTGCCTGCGTGGTCAACAACCCGCAGGGCCTGCGCGACTACAACGAGAAGCTGGCCGCCCTGCTGTTCCCGCAGTGCTGCCCGCCGACCCTGGTCAGCCGCGATGCCAAGGCGCTGAAGGCCTTTGCCCTGGAACACGGCCAGGCCGTGCTGAAGCCGCTGGATGGCATGGGCGGCCGCTCGATCTTCCGCAGCGGCAAGGGCGATCCGAACCTGAATGTGATCCTGGAAACCCTGACCGACGGCGGCCACAGGATGGCGCTGGCACAGAAGTTCATTCCCGACATCACCGCCGGCGACAAGCGCATCCTGCTGGTCGATGGCGAGCCCGTCGACTACTGCCTGGCGCGCATCCCGCAGGGTGATGAATTCCGCGGCAACCTCGCCGCCGGTGGCCGCGGCGAAGGCCGCCCGCTGAGCGAGCGCGACCGCTGGATCGCCGCCCAGGTCGGGCCGGAGATGAAGCGTCGCGGCATGCGCTTCGTCGGCCTGGACGTGATCGGTGATTACCTGACCGAGGTCAACGTGACCAGCCCGACCTGCGTGCGCGAACTGGACGCCCAGTACGGGCTGAACATCGCTGGCACCCTGTTCGACGCACTCGAGGCCGGCCTGCGCTGATGCCGTCCGCCCCTGCCGTCCTGCCCCCGCCGCCGCGCGAAGCGCAACGGCTGGGGGCGACCATCGCGTTGTCGGTGCTGGTCCACGCCCTGCTGATCCTGGGCGTGGGCTTCGCCGTGAAGGGCGATGCGCCGCTGGTGCCGACGCTGGAAGTGATCTTCAGCCAGACCCGCACCGCACTGACGCCGAAGCAGGCTGATTTCCTGGCCGCAGCCAACCAGGAAGGCGGTGGCGAACACGACCGCGCACAGCGTCCGCGTGACAACCAGGCCGGCATCGTGCCGCAGGCCCAGTCCGGAATCAGCCCGATTCCGCAGCAGCAGCAATCGGCCGCACCGGTTCCGCCGCCGCAGGCGCGGGTGGTCAGCAGCCGCAATGGCGAAGAGGTGGTCGCGCAGGCACAGTCCCGGCCCACGCCGGATCAGCCCGAACCGGATGCGCCCTTGAGCGCACGCGAACAGCGCGACGTGGAGATGGCGCGCCTGGCCGCCGAAGTGCACCTGCGCTCGGCGCAGTACGCCAAGCGTCCGAACCGCAAGTTCGTGTCGGCCAGCACGCGCGAATATGCCTATGCCAACTACCTGCGTGCCTGGGTCGATCGCGCCGAGCGCGTCGGCAACCTGAACTACCCGGACGAGGCCCGGCAGCGCCGCCTGGGTGGCCAGGTGGTGATCAGCGTGGGTGTGCGCCGCGATGGCAGCGTGGAAAGCAGCCGGATCCTGCGTTCGAGCGGGACGCCGTTGCTGGATGAGGCGGCGCTGCGGGTGGTGAAGCTGGCGCAGCCGTTCCCGCCGTTGCCGAAGACCGAGGATGAGATCGATATCCTGCAGGTCACCCGCACGTGGGTGTTCCTGCCGGGCGGCACCCTGCACGACGATCGATAGGGTTCTGTTGCCCGGGCCTGCGGCCCGGGACCCGCTGCAAGCCCAAGCAACTGCAAAAGCAGGATCAAGAGCTGCGGTTGGGCTTTGGGTTTGGCGGGGCGGTGTGGGCTTGCAGGACACGCCGTAAACCCGTCCCTGGGGGCTCGATGGCGCCATCCATGGCGCCAACGGTCCTGCAAGCCCACACCGCCCCACCTTTGACAGATCGCGGCGCATTTTTGCTATTGGTAGGTGTCGACCTTGGTCGACACACATCCACGCCACGCGTGGATGCGAGCGAAGCGACCCGCTTTTGACTTTGACTTTTCTTTTTTTGATTTTCCGTGGCGGACGCACACGGGAACTGTCAGAGGCCGGGCGGGTGGGCTGCGCAGGGGCGTGAGCCGCATGGATGCGGCGACCGAGCTTACAGGGACGTACTTGCAGCGCCCCCTGCGCAGCCCACCCGCCCGGCCAAACCACGGCTTTTGATCTACGCAACCACCCCCGCCACGAGGGGCTCAGCCGTTGGCCTTCGCCTTCGCCTCGCGCGCGGCCTGTTGCTCGACCAGGGTCAGTGCCACGTTGTCACGCAGGTACGCCGGCTCGACCTTCTCCGGTGCGATGGCTTCACCGCGCGCGAAGGCCGGCACCGCGAGCGCCAGCACGTCCGATGCCCGCGGCAACGCAGTGGCATCAACGCCGCGCAGGCCAGCGCCCAACTGCGTAACAAGCGCGCCCTCGGCCGCACCAAACCCGGTACCAACGCCGTAAGCGGACAGCCCTTCCGGCAGCGATACCGCAGCGGGTGCGCATACGCGCTCGGCATCACGCGCCACCGGCAGGCCGTCCACGCGCTCGAAGCGGGCAACGTAGAGTTCGCCCATCCGCGCATCGATCGCTGACAGGATCTGCGTTTCTTCCGTCGGTGCCCGCAACGCCAGCACCTGCAGCGTCGAGACCGGCAACAGCGGACGGTCCAGGGCCAGCGCAATGCCCTGGGCAATCGCGATCGCAAGACGCACGCCGGTGAACGCGCCGGGGCCGCGGCTGAGCGCGATGCCGTCCAGCTGGCGGCGGCTGATGCCGGCTTCGGCCAGCAGCGCCTCCGCCCACGGCAGGCTCAGTTCGGCGTGCCGGCGCGGGGCGATCTCGAAGCGTTCCAGCACCTGCCCATCGACATGCAGGGCAACGGAACAGGCTTCGGTGGCGGTTTCAAAGGCGAGCAGTTTCATCGGATCGGGTCAAAACAGGGGGAACGTGGCACCGGGCGCCGGCTCAGGGCCGGTCGCAACAGCGACTGGGGCAGCCGCATCATCGGACACGGGCGCCCATTGTGGCGTAAAGAAGGCCTGCACATCGGCCAGGCTGCGGGTACGCCGGAACGGCGGCAGCGAATCGAGGAAGACCCGGCCATAGCCCCGGTTGAGCAGGCGCGGGTCGCACAGTACCAGCACGCCACGGTCGCTCTCGCTGCGGATCAGGCGGCCGACACCCTGCTTCAATGCGATCACCGCCTGCGGCAACTGCTCGTCGCGGAACGGATTGCCGCCCTGGCTGCGGATCGCCTCCAGCCGCGCCTCGTACACCGGATCGTCCGGCGCCGCGAACGGCAGCTTGTCGATCATCACCACGCTCAGCGCTTCGCCGACCACGTCCACACCCTCGCGGAAGCTGGCCGAGCCGAGCAGCACGCCGTTGCCGGATTCGCGGAAGCGCTGCAGCAGCGTCGCGCGAGGCGCCTCGCCCTGCACGAACAACGGCCATGGCCCGTCGCGCAATGCCTCGGCGGCCTCACGCAATGCACGGTGCGAGGCGAACAACAGGAAGGCCCTGCCCTGCGAGGCCTGCAACACCGGCCGCAAGGTCTGGATCAGCGCGGTGCCAAACCCGCGCGCCGCCGGATCGGGCAGGCCTTCGGGCAGGTAGCACAGCGCCTGCTCGGGCCAATTGAACGGGCTTGGCTGCACCAGCGTGTGCGGATCGTCCAGGCCCAGGCGGGTGGCGATGTGATCGAAACCACCGCCAACGGTCAGCGTTGCCGAAGTGAAGATCCACGCGGCACGGCTGCGCTCGCGATGCTCACGCAGCGGACCGGACACATCCATCGGCGTGCGCTGGCAACGGAAACCACGCGGCGTAAGCTCGTACCAGAGCACATCGGCCGCACTGCTCGCTTCCGACGGATCGGTGTCGAAATCGAGAGTGGGTTCGTCATCGCCCAGCCAGCGGCTGAGCCGCGAGACCGCCTCGCGCGCCCGCGCATGACAGGCATCCAGACCCGCCGCCGCTTCGCGCAGCGGCTGCAATGCCTGCTCCAGGGTCACCAACCCTGCCATCACCGTATCGAATCCGTCGCGCACCTGTGGCATCGCCAGCGCGCGCCATTGCGTGCCACGCGGCGGCAGTCCCTCCATCGCCGAACGCAGCGCCAGCAGCGCCTGCTGCAACTGGTCGACCGGTTCCTGCAGCGCCGACTGCGCGCCGCCCACACCGCGTGCTTCAGCCAGGCAATCGCGCCCGAGCTCCTGCCACGGGCGCATGCCAAAACCCTCGCCGAAGAACTGCGCGGCCAGTTCGGGCAACTGGTGTGCCTCGTCGATGACGAAGGCCTGGGCGCCCGGCAGCAGTTCACCGAAGCCATCCTGCTTCAGGGCCAGATCGGCCAGCAGCAGGTGATGGTTGACCACCACCACATCGGCAGCCTGTGCACGCTGCCGCGCACGCACCACGAAGCAGTCATCCCAGAACGGGCAATCGGTGCCCAGGCAGTTGTCGACGGTGGAGGTGACCATCGGCAGCAATGGGGAGTCGTCGGCCAGCCCGTCGAGCTCGGCGATGTCACCGAACTCCGAGCGACCGGACCAGGCCAGGATGCGCTGGAACTGCGCGGCCTGCTCGGGACTGGAAAACCGCGGTTCGCCGCGCGCCTGCTGCAGGCGATAGCGGCACAGGTAGTTCGCACGCCCTTTCAGCAGCGCACTGCGCAGGCCGACCCCGAGTGCCTGGCGCACCCGTGGCAGATCGCGGTGGTAGAGCTGGTCCTGCAGCGCGCGGGTGCCTGTGGAGATGATGGTGCGCAACCCGGACAGCAGCACCGGCACCAGATAGGCAAACGTCTTGCCGGTGCCGGTACCGGCCTCGGCCAGCAGCAGATCACGCTGCTGCAGCGCATCGGCGATGGCTTCGGTCAGGTGCAGCTGTGCCGGACGCGGGACGAATGCATCCAGGTGCGAGGCGAGCGCGCCGCCGTCGCTGAGGGCTTCGCGGCTGGCATGGACAAGGTCGGACATCAGAGGGAAAGGATACCCGGCCGGGCGCTGCCCGGCACCCGTTTCAAGCCAGAGCACAAGCAACGGCAACAGCGGTCATGGCTCTGGGTTGCACTGAGGGCTGGGGGGGACTGTGGGTTTGCGGGGACGCCGTAAACCCGTCCTTGAAGTGACCCCCGGGAGTTGGACGCTAGATCCAACCCCGAGGGATACATGAACAAATACGACGCGCGTTTCAAACTGCAGGTCGCCAAAGAGGCCTGCAAGACCTCCACATCGGTCAAAGCCATTGCCCGTCGCCACGGCCTGGAGTTCTCCATGGTCAGGCGCTGGGTGGCGACCTATCGGCTGCATGGTTGGCGGGGATTTCATCGCCAGGCCCGGTCCTATGACCTCCCGTTCAAGCTGGCTGTCCTGGAGAAGATGAGCCAGGACGGCCTGTCCGGGCGCGAGGCCACCACCTACTTTCAAATTGGCGATGCTGGCGCGGTGGGGCGATGGCGGCGCCTGTATGCTCAAGGCGGTGCCCAAGCGTTGGCACCCCCTCCGCCGCCGCCCCGAAAGCCGATGAAGAAGACCCGTTCGTCCAAGCCACCTGAAGATATGAGCCGCGATGAGCTACTCAAGGAAGTCGCCTATCTGCGTGCGGAGACCGACTACCTAAAAAAACTCGATGCCTTGATCCGGGAAGAGCAGGCGGCGCAGGACGCAAAGCGCAAGCCGTCCAAGGATTGAGGCAGGTTCATACGCTGTCGCTTCTGCTCGAAGCAGCTGAGCTGTCACGCAGTACGTTCTATTACCAGAACCATGTCCTGGCCCATCCGGATCAGGATGAGGCAGCCCTGTGCGAGCGCATCCGTGCAATCTACGATCAAAGCCAAGGGCGCTATGGCTATCGCACGGTGACGCTGGAATTAGCCAATCAGGGCCATCGGACCAATCACAAGCGGGTTCAGCGCCTGATGGGGGAGATGGGGCTGAAATCGCGGGTGCGTGTGAAGCGCTACCAGGCCTTCAAGGGGGCGGCCAATGTTGTGGTTGGCAATGACCTCAATCGCCAGTTCCATGCAGAGCGGCCCAACCAGAAGTGGGTGACTGACGTGACCGAGTTCAAGGTGCAGGGTATGAAGCTGTACCTGTCGCCGATCATGGACCTCTACAACGGCGAAATCGTGGCTTATCAGATCAAGCGTCGGCCCGTATTTGATCTGGTGGGTCAAATGCTGGAGGAGGCCATCAAGAAGCTTTCCCCGGATGAGCGCCCCATGATCCACTCCGACCAGGGCTGGCAGTACCAGCATGAAAACTACCGGCACATGCTGGAAAAGCACTCGTTGAAGCAAAGCATGTCCCGGCGCGGCAACTGCCTGGACAATGCGGCGATGGAGAGCTTCTTTGGAACGCTGAAGTCGGAGTTCTTCTACCTGAACAGCTTTGACAGCCTCGAGAGTCTGGAGGCTGGGCTGGTGGAATACATCCAGTACTACAACGAAGAACGCATCAAACTGAAACTGAAAGGTCTGAGCCCGGTAAAGTACCGGGAGCAGGCCCAATCGGCCGCCTGACCCCGTCCAAGTCTCGGGGGTCACTTCACCTTGGGGGCTTGGCCGCGGCATCCATGCCGCGGACACCCCGCAAACCCACAGTCCCCCACCTTCGACAGTGCCCCGGTGACGGAGGCACGCGCTTCGTAGAGTCGAGATCCTATGTTCGTGGTCAAGCCTGCTGGAAGCAGGCTTGACCCACCTTCAGCATGGCCGGATCGAAGTCCCGGCCGCTTTTGAAGAGACCCCAGGCGATCCTGGCCAGCTTTCTGGCCAGGATGTTGAAGACGGCGGTGCTGGGGTGACCGCGTTTTGACAGCTCGTCGTAGAGCGGTTGCCCCCGGCGACACCGCTTGAGCCCCATGGCGGCCATGTAGAGCATCTGGCGCAGCACTGGCGCGCCCTGTTTGGACAGCCGACGCCGTCCCGTTCTGCCGCCAGACTCGTTGGGCCGGGGATCCAGGCCCGTGCAGGCGATCCACGCGTTGGCGTTGGCCAACGGCCAGCGCGTCATGTAGTAAATCAGGTGAGCGGCGACGGCAGGGCCGATACCAGGGATGGTCAACAGGCGCTTGTAGAGCGCGCCATGCTCTCCATCGCGACCCAAGCGCTGCAGTTCGCTTTCCAGCTCGGACAGCGTCCCAGCCAGAGCGCAGAACAGATCTGACAGCTCCCCGGGGGCACTTTTGCTTACCCCGAAGGATTGCTCCAGGCGCGCGCGTGTCTTTACCAGCGTCTGCCGCTTGCGCAGCAAATCGTGCATTTGCTGCTGCTCGTCGGTACGCGGTACGTATTCACGCAGGCGATCGTTCTCCTTCTTCACGTATCGGGCGATCGCTTCGGCGTCCATGGCGTCCGTCTTGCCACGCGAGCCCGTCGCCCGGCCGTAGTGCTTGATCAGACGTGGATTGATCACATAGACAACGTGGCCTGCCTGGCCAGCCATCCGAGCCAACAACTCGTAGTACCGCCCCGTCGCCTCCATGCCAATCCGGCATCGCTGGGGCAAGGTGTTGAGCCACTGGGCTATGCCGGCCCGGGTGTTGGCGATCCTGTCGCCGGCCTTGCGGTCGGCCACTGCCGGTACGAACTCCTTGGAGTCCACGTCCACGCCAATATCGAGAGAATCAGACATTTGTACGGCTCCCAGCTATCTTTAAGGGGCTGGGGTGGTACCGCACCGACGTTAGCTTGCCTACATCGACGATCCCCTTTGGGGGCCGTACGATCCTTTATCGACGTTCGTGTGCGGGATGGGGATCGCTCGACTCGTCTGTCGGCTAGTATCCGCAGATGCATGCTTGACGGTCCCTCCACCCTGGCTCCTACATACCTCGTAGGAGCCGGGAGGAACATACAAGCTTGCTCGACTGGGATGTCAAAAGCGGTTGAGGGAACGGGAAAAGAGGACGAATTACCGCGAGCGCGCGCAGCGCGCGACCCGCTTTTGATTTTGATTTTGTTCTTGCCTGCGGCCCGCGCGATGTATAGCGGGCCGGGTGGGTGGGGCGTGCAGGACCGTTGGCGCCATGGATGGCGCCATCGAGCCCCCAAGGTGAAGTGACCCCCGAGACTTGGACGGGGTCAGGCGGCCGATTGGGCCTGCTCCCGGTACTTTACCGGGCTCAGACCTTTCAGTTTCAGTTTGATGCGTTCTTCGTTGTAGTACTGGATGTATTCCACCAGCCCAGCCTCCAGACTCTCGAGGCTGTCAAAGCTGTTCAGGTAGAAGAACTCCGACTTCAGCGTTCCAAAGAAGCTCTCCATCGCCGCATTGTCCAGGCAGTTGCCGCGCCGGGACATGCTTTGCTTCAACGAGTGCTTTTCCAGCATGTGCCGGTAGTTTTCATGCTGGTACTGCCAGCCCTGGTCGGAGTGGATCATGGGGCGCTCATCCGGGGAAAGCTTCTTGATGGCCTCCTCCAGCATTTGACCCACCAGATCAAATACGGGCCGACGCTTGATCTGATAAGCCACGATTTCGCCGTTGTAGAGGTCCATGATCGGCGACAGGTACAGCTTCATACCCTGCACCTTGAACTCGGTCACGTCAGTCACCCACTTCTGGTTGGGCCGCTCTGCATGGAACTGGCGATTGAGGTCATTGCCAACCACAACATTGGCCGCCCCCTTGAAGGCCTGGTAGCGCTTCACACGCACCCGCGATTTCAGCCCCATCTCCCCCATCAGGCGCTGAACCCGCTTGTGATTGGTCCGATGACCCTGATTGGCTAATTCCAGCGTCACCGTGCGATAGCCATAGCGCCCTTGGCTTTGATCGTAGATTGCACGGATGCGCTCGCACAGGGCTGCCTCATCCTGATCCGGATGGGCCAGGACATGGTTCTGGTAATAGAACGTACTGCGTGACAGCTCAGCTGCTTCGAGCAGAAGCGACAGCGTATGAACCTGCCTCAATCCTTGGACGGCTTGCGCTTTGCGTCCTGCGCCGCCTGCTCTTCCCGGATCAAGGCATCGAGTTTTTTTAGGTAGTCGGTCTCCGCACGCAGATAGGCGACTTCCTTGAGCAGCTCATCGCGGCTCATATCTTCAGGCGGCTTGGACGAACGGGTCTTCTTCATCGGCTTTCGGGGCGGCGGCGGAGGGGGTGCCAACGCTTGGGCACCGCCTTGAGCATACAGGCGCCGCCATCGCCCCACCGCGCCGGCATCGCCAATTTGAAAGTAGGTGGTGGCCTCGCGCCCGGACAGGCCGTCCTGGCTCATCTTCTCCAGGACAGCCAGCTTGAACGGGAGGTCATAGGACCGGGCCTGGCGATGAAATCCCCGCCAACCATGCAGCCGATAGGTCGCCACCCAGCGCCTGACCGTGGAGAACTCCAGGCCGTGGCGACGGGCAATGGCTTTGACCGATGTGGAGGTCTTGCAGGCCTCCTTGGCGACCTGCAGTTTGAAACGCGCGTCGTATTTGTTCATGTATCCCTCGGGGTTGGATCTAGCGTCCAACTCCCGGGGGTCACTTCAAGGATGGGTTTACGGCGTGTCCTGCACGCCCCACCTACCCGGCCCATCACCTGTATCCATCAGTGCGAGCGCGCGCCGCAGAGGGGGCAGCGCCCGATGGAGTGGAATACCTCAGTACCGCTTGATCCCCGGCACCGTGCAGCCTTCCAGCTGCGCATGCGCGGACACCGCGTTCTCCTTCTCGCCGCGCGCCAGACGCGACTGCTCGATCGTCGCCCAGTGCCGGCGGCACAGCGGCCCGGTCTTCGAGCCCAGATCCACCGCCTTGCGCGCGAACGTCTCAGCCTGTGCCCATTGGCCCTGCAGCAGCGCCAGCTCGGCACGCTCCTGCAACACCGCCGGGTCACCGGCCACGATTTCCAGCGCGTGGTCCAGGCTGCTGGCGGCGCCGGCCAGGTCGTTGGCCTGACGCTGCGTCTGTGCAGTCACCCGCAGGTCCTCCACCTGCGAATCACGCAGCGGCTGCACCGACAGCTCCTTGTCGTCCGGACCTGCGGCCGCTTCCACCGCAGCCAGGCGCTGTGCCGGCGTGGTGGTATCAACCGGCGGCTTGGCCACCGGCGGTGCGCTGCTGACGCAGGCGGCCAGGGCCAGGCTGAGGCCGGTCAGGGCCAGGGGCTGCAGCAGGGATCGCATGTTCATCGGCATCATCGGCTCGGGGGAGGAGTGGCGGCGGCGGGCGCCGCGGCAGGTTCAGCAGGCGGCTCAGGCTTGCGGTCCAGGCCGAACCAGCTACGCCAGCCACCGCCCTCGCCTTCGGCACCCTGCCCGTCCGGCGACACCGCCGGCGCACACGGTGCATAGGCCGGCGCATAGCCCACCACGAACGGGAAACGACGCGCGCCCGGACAGCCTTCATCCGTGCTGTTGAGTCCGGTCGGCGCCACCGACTGCCAGTCCAGGCCCTTGTTACTGACCCGCAGCGGCGCACTCGGCAGGCGCTGGAAGATGCCCGACCAGACCCGCATCGCGCCGGTGGCACCGTACAGGCCGGCCTGCTCGTTCTGGTCGTTGCCGATCCAGATCACCGCCAGATGATCGCCGGTATAACCGGCGTACCAGCTGTCGCGGCCATCGTTGGTGGTACCGGTCTTGCCGGCCGGCTGCAGGCGGCCGAGGCCATCGGCGTTGAGCCGCTGCGCGGTGCCGCTGGCAACCACCTGCTGCAGGCCGACACTGATCAGGTTGGCGGCAATCGAGTCGCCTTCCTGGGCCGGTGCCGGGGTCTTGTCGTAACGCTTGAGCAGCTTGCCCTGCGGATCGAGCACGCCACGCACCGCATGCAGCGGCTGGATTTCGCCACCGGACGCGAGGAACTGGTACAGCTGGGCCATCGCGTACGGGCTCTGGTCGGTCGAACCGAGAATCACCGCCGGATTCGCTTCGGCCTTGATGCCGGCCAGCACGTGGATCAGCTGGGTCACACGCTCGGGGCCGACCTGCATGCCCACGCGCACCGTGGCCTGGTTGTAGGAATGCGCCAGCGCGTCGATCAGGCGCACGGTGCCGTGGCTGCGGTTGTCCGCGTTGCCCGGGCTCCAGTTGCGGCCGCGGCCGAGCTGGACGGTCACCGGTGAATCGTCGACCCAGCTGGCCAGCGAGTAGCGGTCCGGCTGCGCCAACGCCAGCAGGTACACGAACGGCTTGAGCAACGAGCCGACCGGGCGCTGTGCCTCGATGGCGCGGTTGAAGCCGACTTCGGACACTTCACGGCTGCCGATCACCGCCAGCACGTCACCGTTGTGCACGTCGGTCAGCACCATGCCGGCCTGCAGTTCGGGGCGACGCTTGCTCTCCAGCGACTTGATGGTGCGGGTCACCGCGCCTTCGGCATAGGCCTGCGCGGATGGCGACATACCGGTCATCACGCTCAGGCCGGCGCCCTGCAGGGCAGATTCCGGATAGTCATGGCCGAGCTGGCGGCGGACCAGATCGACATAGGCGGGGAAGCGGTTGGCGGCAACCAGGCCCGGCGTCTTGGGCACGCCCAGCGGGGCCTTCAACGCACGCTGGTACTCGGCGTCATCGATCAGCGTGGCTTCGTGCAGTTTGCCCAGCACGAAGTTGCGGCGATCCAGCGCGCGTTCCGGATTGCGCCGCGGGTCGTAGAAGGACGGGCCCTTGACCAGGCCGATCAGCAGAGCGATCTGCTCGGTCTCCAGCGACTGCAGGTCGCGACCGAACCAGAACTCGGCGCCAGAGGACATGCCATGGATCGCCTGGCTGCCACGCTGGCCCAGGTACACCTGGTTGAGGTAGGCCTCGAAGATGGTGCGCTTGTCGTAGCGCGCTTCCATGATCAGCGCGTAGAGCACTTCGTTGAATTTGCGGGTAACCGTCTGCTCCTTGCCGATGCCGAGCAGGCCGCTGCGGGCCAGCTGCTGGGTCAGCGTAGAGGCGCCCTGGCGGCTCTGGCCACCGGAGCGGATGGTCACCCACACCGCACGGGCGATGCCGGACAGGTCGATGCCGTGGTGGCGGTTGAAGTCCTTGTCCTCCACCGCCTGCAGGCCGGTCACCAGCAGGTCCGGCGCCTCGTCCATGCGGATCAGGCGGCGTTCTTCCTGCTTCTGGCCGTACAGGGTGGCGATGCGGGCCGGGTCCAACCGCGCGGCCTTCAAGGCCTTGCGGTTGTCGGCGTCGCGCAGCGAGGCGACCGCACCATCGGCCAGTGACAACTCGAGCCGGCGCGGGGCAACCCGGCCATCGACGTCGTTGTAGCCGCGGCTGGAGATGACGAAGCGCCCGCCGTTCACCGCATAGGTGGCCGGCTCCTTGCCCTGGCCGTCATCGCGGTAGGCGGAGGCGGCCAGCTCGGTCTTGAGCGTGGACGCATCCATCGCCTTGCCGGGGGTGAGCACCAGCGGGCGCGCGTAGACGCGCGTCGGGATCTGCCAGCGCAGCTCGCCGAAACGCTGGGTCACCTGCTGGTTCAGGTACAGCGTATAGGGAATGAGGAAACCCAATCCCAACGCGACCGCAGCCATGCTCCAGGTGATCAGCCGGCGCCGCCACAGCGGGCCGTTGTCCTGCTGGTCGTCGTCGTCGAAATCGTCGATGTCGTCGGAATCGTAGCGTCGGGGCACGGGAATGCGAGAATGTAGGGTCTGGCGAGTCTACCCCAGCCGCTGCGGCTGGCGAATTCTCCCGGGTTCCCCTGCTTAAGCTGGAGTTGCAACCGGATGGCGATGTCTCTGGCCGAGATCCGATACCTGATCAACCGCCTCACGGGCCTGGCCCGCCGGAGCCTGGCCAGCCTGCGTACCCGTGGGTGGCGGGCGACCTGGCAGCGCATCCGCGTGCATACCCAGCGCGCCGTTCCCGCGCCGCGAACGCCGCTGTTCCTGCCGCCGGCACAGGATTTCGCCCCCTTCACGGTGCCGTTCAGCGAAACGCCGGAAGTGAGTATCGTCATCCCGGTCTACAACCACGTCGGCCATACCTTGGCCTGCCTGCGCGCCCTGGCGGCACATCCGCCGCTGGCGGCGTGCGAGATCCTGGTCGTGGATGACGGCAGCAGCGACGCCACCGTGCAATGGATGCCGCAGGTCGCCGGACTGCGCTATGAAGTGCGCGAGTACAACGGCGGCTTCATCGAGGCCTGCAACGATGGCGTGTCGCGCGCACGCGGCCGCTATGTGGTGCTGCTCAACAACGATACGGTGCCACAGCCGGGCTGGCTGGATGCCCTGCTGGACACGTTCGCCAGCGCACCCGACGCCGGTCTGGTCGGCAGCCAGCTGCTGTACCCGGATGGCCGCCTGCAGGAATCAGGGGGTGTGATCTTCGCTAACGGCAGCGGCTGGAGCTACGGCCGCTTCGAGGCGGCGGACGACCCACGCTTTGCCAGCCTGCGCGACGTCGACTACTGCTCCGGCGCGGCGCTGATGCTGCCGCGCGCCCTCTGGCAGCAGCTGGGCGGCTTCGATACCCGTTACAAGCCGGCGTACTACGAGGACACCGATCTGGCCTTCCGCGTTCGCGCCCAGGGCCTGCGTGTGCTGGTGCAACCAGCCAGCCGGGTGATCCACGATGAAGGCACCAGCAACGGCACCGATACCGGCAGCGGGGTGAAGGCCTACCAGGTGCGCAACCAGGCCATCTTCGCCGCCCGCTGGGCCACCGAGCTGGCCCACCATCCGGCGGTGGGCGAAGTGCCGTCACCCGCGCTGCTGCTGCGTGGCCGACGCCAGGTGTTGATCCTGGACGAGGAAGTACCCCAGCCGGATCGCGATTCGGCGTCACTGCGCCAGGTGAACCTGATCCGCCTGCTGCTGCAGGGCGGCGCTCATGTGGTGTTTGTTCCCACCCGCCGCGAACATGGCGGTGCCGCCACCGAAGCACTGCAGCGGATGGGCGTGGAAGTCTGGTATGCGCCGTTCCTCGATGGCGTCGCCAGCTGGCTGCGAACGCACGGTGCGCGTTTCCACGTGGCGCTGCTGGTCCGCCACCATGTCGCCCACGAGTGCCTGCCGCTGCTGAAGCGCTATGCGCCGCAGGCCCGCACTGTGTTCGACACCGTGGACCTGCACTACCTGCGCGAACGTCGTGGTGCCGAAGTCGCCGGTGATGCCGGGTTGCTGCGCGCCGCCGAGCGCACCCGCGCCAGCGAGCTGGCGGTGATGGAGCAGTGCGACGTCACCGTGCTGGTCAGTGCCGCCGAGCGCGAGCAGCTGCAGGCCGACGCCCCTTCCGTGCAGGTGGAGCTGATCTCCAACCTGCACGACGTCGCCGGCGCCGGCAAGCCGTTCGAACAGCGCCATGATCTGGTGTTTGTCGGCGGCTTCCGTCATCCGCCGAACCTGGATGCCATGGAGTGGTTCATCGGCGAAGTCTTTGCCGGCATCCGCGCCCGCCTGCCCGAGGTACGCCTGCACTGCATCGGTGCCGCCACACCGGAATCGCTGCTGGCATTGGCCGCACGCCAGCCCGGCGTGCAGATGCACGGTTTCGTCGAGGACATCACGCCCTACATGGACGGCGCACGCATTTCCATCGCGCCGCTGCGTTTCGGCGCCGGCGTGAAGGGCAAGATCAACCTGAGCATGGCCCATGGCCAGCCGGTGGTAGGTACCACCTGCGCCGTGGAAGGAATGCACCTGCACCCGGGCCAGGACGTGCTGGTGGCAGATGATGCGGCGGGCTTCGCCGATGCGGTGGTCCGCCTGTACCAGGATCCGCAGCTGTGGCAGCAGTTGTCCGACGCCGGCCTGGCCAACATCGCAGAGCACTTCTCCCTCGACGCTGCCCGCGCGACCGTGCAGCGGGTGTTCTTCACCTAATCCGGGCGACCGCCGGCGCGGCGCAGGCGGTCTTCGAACGCCGGCAGCTCGGCCAGGTCCGGTTGCAGCAACCGGGCCTGTTCGGCGGCGTGTGCCGCGAAAGCCAGATCGCCGTTGCCGAGCCGTTCGCTGCCGATCGCCAGCCAGCGCTGGGCCAGGCGCAGGCGTGCCGAGGGAAGTCCAACCGCGGTCGGCGACAGGGTCTGCCACGCCTGCAGGCAGGCACCTGCGGCCTGCACGCGGTTCTGCCGCAGGTTGTCGTCGAAGCAGCGGCGACTGGCGGGCAGCAGCCGCGCTGCGGCAGCCTTCACCCGTGCATCGCGTGGCGACAGTGACTGCGCTTCGCGCAACGCGTCGAACGCACTGTGCCCGGGGGGGCTGATCCATTGCCCGGCACGTTCGGCGCGCTCGATCCTGCGCAGGTGGTCGCGCAGTTGGCGCTCGCGCTGCGTGTTGCTGACCGCCGGCTGCTGCAGCGCCTTCTGCGCCAGTTGGGCGCGCTGCAGGCGTTGCGCGAGCTGCTGTTGCGCCGCCGGCGAAGCACCCAGTTCCGCTGCCAGTGCGGCATCGGCCTGCGCCGCTTCGAACTGGAAATCGTCGGCCTGCTTCTGGCTGCGTGCCAGCACCGCCTGCAAGGTCTGTTCGCGGCCGCGCTGGGCACTGGAATCATCAACCGCCACTGCCAGCACGGCGAGGAATCCCTTCGCTGCGGATTCCAGCTGCCGACGCTGCAAGGCGCGCTGGGCCTGGCGCAGGCGCTGGTCGACGGCCTGTGCCAATGCTTCCTGGCTGGCGGGCAGATCGGCGTGGCCGGCATCGAACTGGCGCGCACGCTGCAGCATCGCGGCTGCCTCGGCCAGCTCGCCGCGCCCGGCCAGGATGCGGGCCTGCTGCAGCAGATCGCTCAGTGCGTCCTCGCGACCTTCCAGCGCCGGCAGATTGTCCGGCTGCAGTACCAGGATGCGCTGGAACAGGGGCAGCGCGCTGCTGTCACCGTCGTCCAGCCGGCCCGCTGCAAAGGCGTTGCGCGCCTGCGCCAGCAGTGCACCGATGCCGGCGCCTGCGCTGCGCCGGGCCTGCAGCTGGCGTGCCACGGCATCCGCATCGCCCTGCGGCACCTGCAGTTCCCGGGCCAGTGCCAGCGCCTGCGCGCTGCCTTCGAGGTCGTTGGCCTGCAGTTTTTCGCTGGCCTGCTGCAGGGCCGCGGCGCCGGTACGGGCCAGCCCCTCACGGGCCTGCGGACGATCACCATCCAGCGCCAGCACGGCCTGGTAGCGCTCACGCGCACCACTGCCATCGGCGGCACTCAGCCGCCCAGCCGCCAGTGCGCGATCGCCTTCGGCCAGCAACTGTTCAATCTGAGGCTCATCCCAGAACCAGTCGGCCAGCGGCTTGCGCAGCAGCACCAGCAGCACGAACACCGCCAGCGCCGCGACCAGCGCCCAGCGCCACACCCGGCGCGCGTGACGTGCCTGCAGCCACCACCAACGGCCTTCGCGGCGGACGCGGTCCAGCGCAGGATGTTCAGCGCCATGCGGGCGATGCGGAGGCTCGCGTTCCATGCGTGCAGGGTAGCCGGGGCAGCGTGAAGCTCAGCCGAGGCGACGCGCCTCGCTCACGCCGGGCAGCGCATCCAGCTTGCCCAGCAGGGTCGACAGCTGGCCGTAGTCGCTCACCTTCAGGCGCAGGCGCAGGTGGGCACGGCCACTGTTGCGCACGTTGTCACTGTGGATGTCGAGCACGTAGGCGTCTTCCTGGGCGATCAGATTGGTGATGTCCTTCAGCAGCCAGCGGCGGTCGACGGCAGTCACCACCACGTCCACTTCATAGCCACCGCCGGCCTGGCCCCATTCCACCGGCAGGATGCGCTGCGGGCTGGTGGCTGCCAGCCGGGCCAGCGCGGCACAGTCTGCACGGTGCACGGTGACACCACGGCTACGGGTCAGGTAACCGACGATCGGCTCGCCGGCCACCGGCTGGCAGCAGCGTGCCAGCTGCACCAGCAGGTTGCCCACGCCCTGCACGGTGAACTTGGACTTGCCCAGGTTCTCGCGGCGCGCGGTCGGCCGCGGCAGGGGCGTCGCGGGCGCCGGCTGGCTGGCGGCACGCTCCGCTTCCAGCAGCGTACGGCTGACCTGGTTCGGGCCGGTGTCGCCCAGCGCCACCTGGATGTACAGGTCATCGACACTGTCGGCATGGAACTTCTTCGCGGCGACGGCCAGGTCCGAGTGCTGCAGGCCGAGCCGCTTCAGTTCGCGCTCGAGCAACTCGCGACCGGCCTGCACGTTGCGCGCGCGGTCGAGCTTGTGGAACCAGCTGCGTACCTTCTCGCGCGAGCGGTTGCTGGCCAGGAAACCGTTGGCCGGCATCAGCCAGTCGCGGCGCGGATCGGCCTCCTTGCCGGTCAGGATCTCGACGCGGTCCCCGCTGCGCAGGCGGTAGGTCAGCGGCACGATACGGCCATTGACCTTCGCACCACGGCAGCGGTGGCCCACCATCGTGTGCACCTGGTAGGCGAAATCGAGCGGCGTGGCGCCCTGCGGCAGGTCCAGCACCTCGTCCTTCGGGCTCAGTGCATAGACCCGGTCCTCGGTCAGCTCGGCATCGAGCGCCCCGGCCAGTTCATTGCCCTGCCCGTCCTGCGCCTGCTCCAGCAGCTGGCGCATCCAGGTGATCTTGCGGTCGAAGGACTTCTCCGCGCCCTTGCCGCCTTCCTTGTACTTCCAGTGCGCGGCCACGCCCAGCTCGGCCTGCGAATGCATCTCGTGGGTACGGATCTGCACTTCGATGGTGCGCCCTTCCGGGCCGACCACGGCGGTATGCAACGAGCGATAGTCGTTGGCCTTGGGCCGGGCGATGTAGTCGTCGAACTCGCTGGGCACCGGCGCCCACAGTGCATGCACCACGCCCAGCGCGGCGTAGCAGGCGGCGACATCGTCGACCATGACGCGCACCGCACGGATGTCGTACAGCTGGTCGAACGCCAGCCGCTTCTTCTGCATCTTCCGCCAGATGCTGTAGATGTGCTTCGGGCGGCCACTGACCTCGGCCTTGATGCCCTGCGCGACCAGTTCGCGCGACAGCACCTTCTTGACGTTCTCGACGTAACGCTCGCGGGCGATGCGGGTTTCGTCCACCTCCCGCGCAATGCGCCGGTAGGTCTCCGGTTCCAGGTGGCGGAACGCCAGGTCCTCCAGCTCCCACTTCAGCTGCCAGATGCCCAGGCGGTTGGCCAACGGCGCATGGATGTCGCGGGTCAGCTGCGCCAGCGCGCGGCGCTGCTCGTCGTCCAGCTTGTCGGCCGCGCGCATGCGCGCCAGCTGCCGCGCCAGCAGGATGGGCACCACGCGCAGGTCACGGATGATCGCCAGCAGCAGGCGGCGCAGGCCCTCGCTGTTGCGCCCGGCCTCGCGGCCGGCGTGCAGCGCCCACACCGGATCGGCCGCATCCTGGCCATCCAGCAGGCCGATCACTGCGGCCTTGTGGTTGCCCAGCGGCAGTTGCTCCAGGCTGGCGCGCAGGCCGGGCAGATCGAACAGCAGGGCCGCGACCACCGCGCCTTCGTCGGCCGAGAGCATCGCCAGTGCGTCGAGGGTGTCGCCCAGCACCGACCAGCTGGCGCGCATCTGATGGTCGCAGTCCGGCGCTTCCCAGTGCCCGCGCAGGGCCTGGCGCAGCGGAGCAGGCAGCACGGCTGCCGAGGGGCGGTTCAACAAGGCATCCAGGCCGGGGACGGAAGCGCGGTTCACAGCATCGAGCAGGCAAGACAGAGGCCCCTACACTAGCGCCGGCGCCGTTCAGGGACAATCACTGCGGCCACCATCACCCGGCATGAAGACATGCCGCTACACTCGCGGGCAAACCCAGGAGAGTCCCGACATGTCCTCGATCGTCCCGCGTTTCCGCCTACGGCTGCTGGCCTGTGCCGCACTGTTGCTGTCCCTGTCGGCGCCTGCGCTGGCCCAGCGCGTGGTGGAGGGTGACCTGCAGCAGCAGATGTCACCGGCCGAGTTCAAGGCGGCCGGCCTGGACAAGCTCAACGCGCAGGAACTGGCCACGCTGAACCGCTGGCTGCAGGGCAAGGTCGAAGCGGCCACCACCCAGGCGGTTGCGGCCGTACGGGAAACGGCGCGCGAGGAAGGCCGTCAGGAAGTGATCGTGAAGAATCGCGGCTTCTTCGATTTCGGCAGCAGCGAGCCGATCACCGGCGTGCTGCAGGGCGAGTTCCGCGGCTTCGGCAAGGGCCGCGTCTACGTGCTGGACAACGGCCAGGAATGGGAGCAGACCGATGCAAGCACCCTGGCCGGTGTGCGCAAGCAGTCCCCCGCCGTCAGCATCAAGCCCGGTGTGATGGGCGTGTGGTACCTGAAGGTCGACGGCGTGAACACCCAGCCGAAGGTGCGCCGAACCAAGTAACGCCGTGACGTTGCTGCAGAGCCGAGCGAGGGCTCGGCTCTGCAGCAACGACGTCACGCCTGGCGCAATGCGGTCACCCGCTGCGCCAGCTTCTTCGCAGAGATGCCGGTGCGCGCACCCAGCTCCTGCGCGAACAGCGATACGCGCAGCTCTTCCAGGTCCCAGCGCAGGGCCTGCCATTGCGGGCGCTCGCGCAGTCCCTGCTGCTCCCCCACGTCCAGCGCTTCCAGGAATGGGTGCAGTTCCAGCATGCGCGCCTGGTCACGCGGCGGATCACGCTTGGCGCGCTCGGTGCGCAGAATCATGGCCTTCAGATAGCGCGGGTACTGTGCCAGCGCGTCAGCCGGCGTATCGCGCAGGAAGCCGGGATGGATCAGGCCGACCAGCTGCGCTTCCATGTCGTCCAGATTGCCGCGCGCCCAGCCCATCAACGGTGCTTCCAGCATCGGCTTCAGTTCCGCCACCAGCGCCAGGATGGTTTCGGCCAGCTTCAGCCGCGACATGGCCTCGCCAAACAGCGCCTTGGCCGCGTGCTCACGACGCTGCTCGAAGGCTGCCGCATCGCGGATGTCTTCCAGCCCCTCGGCCAGCACCGCGTTCATCGCCGCATCGACCAGGTCACCACGCAGGCGCTCCTGCGACTCGATCGCCGCATACAACAGGCCGGTCTTGGCACCGACCGGCAGCTGCTTGCGTGCCTGCTTCACCTTCTCGGCCAGGGCAATCTCCAGCAGACGGCGCACGCCCAGCGGATGGGCCTCCAGCGCCTGCTGGCGATCGGCGAAGATGCGCAGCGCCACGCTGTCGCCCTCGTCCAGCAGCGCCGGATAGGCCGGCACGCCTGCTTCACCGGGTACCTGCAGCGGAATCGGCGTGGCCGGGAACGTGCGCAGGCCATCGGCGGCCATCTCGCGCCCAGCGCGTGCAGCGAACGCATCGCCGGCACGCCCACCGAACTTCGCGCGCAGCGTATCCAGATCGCGCGAGGTCGCCAGCACCTTGCCCTGCTCGTCGCGCAGCCGCAGGTTCATGTGCAGGTGCGGTTCGATCGAACCAGGCTCGAAATCGAGCGCGGTCACCGTTGCGCCGGTCGCACGTGACAGGAAGCGCGCCAGTTCGCCGGTAATGGCATCGGCGCTCGGCTGCGGGAACGCCTCGTAGAACGCGCGGCCGAAGTCCGGTGCCGGCACGTAGTTGCGGCGCATCGCCTTGGGCAGGCTGCGGATCAGTGCCGAGGCCTTGTCGGCGACGAAACCCGGCGCCAGCCAGCCCAGTTGCACCGGGTCCAGTGCGTTGAGCAGGTGCAGCGGTACGTCCAGGGTCACGCCATCGTCGTCGGCACCCGGTTCGAAGCGGTAATGCAGCGGCAGGCGCGCCTGGCCCAGCGGCAGGTACTTCGGATAGCGCTCCTGTTCGCTGCCCTCACCCGGCAACAGATCGACCAGCGACCAGTGCAGGGTCTTGCGCTGTTCCGGCGCCAGCCCCTTCCACCAGGTATCCAGACCCGCCGCCGAATGGATCTGCGGCGGCACCCGGTCCAGATACCAGCGCGCCTGCCAGTCCTCGTCGGCGACGATGCCGGCGCGGCGCAGCTTGGCTTCTTCCTCGCGGGCGATCTCCAGCACTTTCTGGTTGTCCGCCACGAAGCTGGCGCGGGTGTTGATCTCGCCGGTCACCAGTGCCTGGCGCACGAAGATGTCGTGCGCTTCGCCCGGCGCGATGCGACCGTAGTGCACCGGCTTCTTCGGCGCCAGCACCAGGCCGAACAGGCTGATCTGCTCGGAGGCCAGCACCTGGCCCTGCGCGCGCGACCAGTGCGGATCGAAGTGCTTGCGCAGCAGCAGGTGCGGCAGTTCGGCGATTACCCAGTCCGGCTCGATCGCCGCCAGGGTCATGCCCCACACCTTCTGCGTATCCAGCAGGTTGGCCACCAGCAGCCACGGCGGCGGCCGCTTGGACAGCGCCGAACCCGGGAACGGCAGGAAGCGGCGCTGGCGTGGCGCCTGGAAATCTCCCTTCTCGGTGCGGTGGCCGATCTGCGTCGGCAGGCCCGCCACCAGCGCGCGATGCAGGGTCTGGTACGCAGCGGCACGCACGCGCTCGCTGAAACCGCCGCCCACCGGCGCCTGTTCCTTCTGCGCACGCACGGCTACCGGCGCCGGTACGGCCTCGGCCTTGCCTTCGCGGGCCAGGCGCGCGGCACGGTGCAGCTGGCCTCGGGTGGCTTTCACTGCGGCGGCATCATCACGCGCCGGGGCCGGTGCGCTGCTGCCGGCCAGCAGCGGTGCCATCGAGGCCTCGTTGGCTTCTTCCTTCCAGCCCAGTTCCTCGCACAGCAGGCGCAGTTGGCGATGCAGCTCGCGCCACTCGCGCATGCGCAGGAAGCCAAGGAAGTGGCGGCCGCACCAGTCACGCAGCTTGGACTGGGTCAGGTCTTCGTGGGCCTGCCGATAGGCATCCCACAGGCGCAGCACGCCAACGAACTCGGAGCGGCCATCGGCGAACTGCGCGTGCGCGCTGTCGGCCGCGCCACGCGCTTCGGGTGGGCGTTCGCGCGGGTCCTGGATGCCCAGGAACGAGGCGATCACCAGCATCGGCCGCAGGCAGCCGGCGGCCTGCGCGGCGACCAGCATGCGCGCCAGCTTCACGTCCACCGGCAGGCGTGCCATCTGCTTGCCGATGGTAGTCATGCGCCGCTCGGCGTCGATCGCGCCCAGTTCGGTCAGCTGCTGCCAGCCATCGGCCACCGCGCGTTCGTCCGGCGCTTCCAGGAACGGGAACTCCTCGATGCGGCCCAGGCCCAGCTGCAGCATGCGCAGGATCACCCCGGCCAGGCTGGAGCGGCGGATTTCCGGATCGGTGAATTCGGGCCGCGCCTGGAAATCGGCTTCGGCGTACAGGCGGTAGCAGATACCTTCGGCGATACGTCCGCAGCGACCTTTGCGCTGGTTGGCGCTGGCCTGCGAGATCGGCTCGATGTGCAGGCGGTCCAGCTTGTTGCGCGGGCTGTAGCGCTTGACGCGGGCAAAGCCCGGATCGACCACGTAGCGGATGCGCGGCACCGTCAGCGAGGTTTCCGCCACGTTGGTGGCCAGCACGATGCGCCGGTTCGGCCCGGGGTTGAACACCCGGTCCTGGTCCTGGTTGGACAGGCGCGCGTACAGCGGCAGCACCTCGGTATTGCGGTACTTGCGGCGTTCCAGCGACTGGTGCGCATCGCGGATCTCGCGCTCACCCGGCAGGAAGATCAGCACGTCGCCGCGCGCATCCAGGCGGGTGATTTCGTCGATGGCCGACACGATGGCGTCATTGACGGTACGTTCGCCCTGGTCTTCGCCCTCGCCTTCCAGCGCGCGATAGCGCACTTCCACCGGGTAGGTGCGGCCTTCAACGCTGATCACCGGCGCATTGTCGAAATGCTGGGCGAAGCGTTCGGTGTCGATGGTGGCCGAAGTGACGATCAGCTTCAGGTCCGGGCGCTTACGCAGCAGCTGCTTCAGGTAGCCCAGCAGGAAGTCGATGTTGAGGCTGCGTTCGTGCGCCTCGTCGACGATGATCGTGTCGTAGTTCGACAACCAGCGGTCACTGGCAATTTCCGCCAGCAGGATGCCGTCGGTCATGAACTTGATGCGGGTGTCTTCGCCGACCTTGTCGTTGAAGCGCACCTGGTAACCGACCAGCTGTCCCAGTTCGCTCTGCAGTTCCTGCGCCACGCGGCTGGCCACCGCACGTGCGGCAATCCGTCGCGGCTGGGTGCAGCCGATCATGCCGGCCTGGCCACGGCCTGCGGCCAGGCACAGTTTCGGCAGCTGGGTGGTCTTGCCCGAGCCGGTTTCACCAGCGATCACCACGACCTGGTGGTCGCGGATCAGCCCGATGATGGCGTCGGCTTCACGCGCAATCGGCAGCTGCGGGTCCAGAGTAATGGACGGCTGCTGCTGCGCCCGTGTCATCCGGCGCTGCACCGACGCCTGCAAGGCCTGCTCGAAAGTGGCGGCCAATGCCGCATCCTGTGGCTTGGCCTGGCAACGCGAGAGCATCCCCAGCAAACGGCCCCGGTCGCGGCTCATGGCGCCGTCGATGGCGGCGCGCTGTTGGCGCAGGCGGGGCGATGGATTTTTATCGATAGAGTTCATCAATCGGTTCGTTCAAAACTTTGAAAGCGACCAGTCATCACGACCGGTTTATTGTGAAGGCCAACGATTCCACAAGGAGGAACCCCATGGCGAAGACCAAGAGCACGACCAAGGCCAAGACCGGCAAGCAGAAGCTTGCAGCGGCGGCACCGTCGGCGCCGAACATCGATATCGGGATCACCCAGGGCGACCGCAAGAAGATCGCCGACGGTCTCTCGCGCTTCCAGGCCGATGCGTTCACGCTCTACCTGAAGACGCACAACTTCCACTGGAACGTGACCGGGTCGATGTTCAACTCGCTGCACACCATGTTCGAGACGCAGTACACCGAGCAGTGGGCGGCACTGGACGACGTGGCCGAGCGCATCCGCGCGCTGGGCTTCAATGCCCCGGGCTCCTACCGGGAATTCGCTGCGCTGACCTCGATCGCCGAGGAACCGGGCCTGACCGACAGTGCGGACTGGCGTGAAATGGTACGCCAGTTGGTGGTCGCCAACGAAGCGGTCTGCCGTACGGCACGTGAAGTGCTGGACGTGGCGGCCAAGGGTGACGACGCCCCGACCGAGGATCTGATGACCCAGCGCCTGCAGACCCACGAGAAGTACGCCTGGATGCTGCGCTCGCTGCTGCAGTAAGGGTTGAGGGGGGGTCGGCAGGGCTTGCAGCCCTGCACCCGCCGAATCAACGTCAACATCAACGTCAAAAGCTGGTTTCCTGTGGGTAGGCGGGGTGGGTCCGGTGGCAGGGGACGCCGTAAACCCCCAGGCCGGCCCAGCCGCTGGCGGCTGTGCGTTCGGGCGCTTGCGAAGCAGTGCTTCGCAAGCAAAGCGCCCTCACCCATGGGGGCTTGGCCGCGGCATCCATGCCGCGGACACCCCTGCCACCGGACCCACCCCGCCTTCGACAGTTTTTCGCGATCTGCCGGGACAGCGTCCGCTCTGGTAGGTGTCGACCTTGGTCGACGCGGATGAATTCATTCGATATCTGACAGATGTGTCGACCAAGGTCGACACCTACCAACAGCCGCGTGAACCTGTCGAGGGCGGGGCGGTGTCGGATTGCGGGGTGTCAGCCGCATGGATGCGGCTGCCAAGCCTACAGGGACGTACTTGCGGCGTCCCCGCAATCCGACACCGCCCCGCCAACCCACGGATCACCCCAGAGCCGGCTGTTGCCTTTGACGTTGCTCTGGCTTGAAGGCTTCTGCAGGTGCAGGGCGCAGCCCTGCCGAGACACCCCCGCCGGGGTAAACTAGCCGGATGGCTTCCCGTCCCGCGCACGACCTGCTCCAACGCGTCTTTGGTTACGACGATTTCCGTGGTCCCCAGCAGGACATCGTGGAGCATGTGGCTGCCGGTCATGATGCCCTGGTGCTGATGCCCACCGGCGGTGGCAAGTCGCTCTGCTACCAGGTGCCGGCCCTGCTGCGTGACGGTTGTGGCATCGTCATCTCGCCGCTGATCGCGCTGATGCAGGACCAGGTCGAAGCCCTGCGTCAGCTCGGCGTGCGTGCCGAGTACCTGAACTCGACCCTGGACGCCGAGACCGCCGGCCGCGTCGAGCGCGAACTGCTCGCGGGCGAGCTGGACATGCTCTATGTCGCCCCCGAGCGCCTGCTGACCGGCCGCTTCCTGTCGCTGCTGTCGCGCAGCCAGATCGCCCTGTTCGCCATCGACGAAGCACACTGCGTGTCGCAGTGGGGCCATGATTTCCGCCCCGAGTACCGCCAGCTGACCGTGCTGCACGAGCGTTGGCCACAGATCCCGCGGATCGCGCTCACCGCCACCGCCGATCCGCCGACCCAGCGCGAGATCGCCGAGCGCCTCGATCTGCAGGAAGCACGCCACTTCGTCAGCTCCTTCGACCGCCCCAACATCCGCTATACCGTGGTGCAGAAGGACAACGCCCGCAAGCAGCTGACCGATTTCCTGCGCGGCCACCGCGGCGAGGCCGGCATCGTCTACTGCATGTCGCGGCGCAAGGTCGAAGAGACCGCCGAATTCCTCTGCGGCCAGGGCTTCAACGCCCTGCCCTACCATGCCGGCCTGCCACCGGAAGTACGCGCCAGCAACCAGCGCCGCTTCCTGCGCGAGGATGGCATCGTGATGTGCGCCACCATCGCCTTCGGAATGGGCATCGACAAGCCGGACGTGCGCTTCGTCGCGCATACCGACCTGCCCAAGTCGATGGAAGGCTACTACCAGGAAACCGGCCGCGCCGGCCGTGATGGCGAGGCCGCCGAGGCCTGGCTGTGCTACGGCCTGGGCGACGTGGTGCTGCTCAAGCAGATGATCGAGCAGTCCGAAGCCGGCGAAGAGCGCAAGCAGCTGGAGCGGGGCAAGCTCGATCACCTGCTGGGCTACTGCGAATCCATGCAGTGCCGCCGCCAGGTGCTGCTGGCCGGTTTCGGCGAGACCTATCCCCAGCCCTGCGGCAACTGCGACAACTGCCTGACCCCGCCCGCCTCCTGGGACGCGACCATTCCGGCGCAGAAGGCGCTGAGCTGTGTCTATCGCAGCGGCCAGCGTTTCGGCGTCGGCCACCTGATCGATGTCCTGCGCGGCAGCGAGAACGAAAAGGTCAAGCAGCAGGGCCACGACAAGCTCAGCACCTACGCGATCGGCCGCGACCTCGACGCGCGCACCTGGCGCAGCGTGTTCCGCCAGCTGGTCGCCGCCAGCCTGCTGGAAGTGGACAGCGAGGGCCATGGTGGCCTGCGCCTGACCGATGCCAGCCGCGACGTGCTGACCGGCCGCCGCCAGATCAGCATGCGCCGCGATCCGGCCAGCAGTACCAGCGGCCGCGAGCGCAGCGCACAGCGTACCGGGCTGTCGGTGCTGCCGCAGGATCTGGCCCTGTTCAACGCGCTGCGCGGCCTGCGTGCCGAACTGGCCCGCGAACAGAACGTGCCGGCCTTCGTGATCTTCCACGACAGCACTCTGCGCAACATCGCCGAACAGCGCCCGACCAGCCTGGACGAACTGGCCCGGGTCGGCGGCATCGGCGGCACCAAGCTGAGCCGTTACGGCCCGCGCCTGGTCGAGATCGTGCGCGAAGAAGGGTAGCGGCTCTACATTGGTGCTACTCCAACCTTGAACCGGCCATTCAGCCGGAAGTGCATCCGCGCCCGCTTGCAGCTAGATTAGTGTCATGTCCTTGGCCTCGACCCTGCTCCGTGTCGTGCTCATGCTCAGCCTGTTGCTCAACGGGCTGAACGCGGCCATGGCCAGTGGTCACGAGGAAATGGGCCGGATGGCGCACGCCGTAGCCACTGCTGTTGACGGCGGCACCGCCGACTGCCACCACCACGCCGGCATGCAGGCCGACGAGGCTCCGCAGGCCAAGGCCCCGCCCATGACGCTCATTGCCAGATCAAGGACTGCGTGCGCAGCTGTGCCCAGCACCCGCTGCTGGTAGTGCTGCCGTTGCCGGTCATGGCCGGCCCGGCATTGTCGCTGGCCCCGCAGCCGATGCCGGCCACTGGCCGTCCGGCGCCGCCACTGCCGCCGATTTCGCGTCCTCCCATCGGCTGATTCCACACGCACCGTGCGCCCTGCGCACCGCAGCCGGCCGCCTGCCGGCGTCTTTACGTGTCTGGAGTCACCACCATGAATACCCGCATTCCCCCCGGTCCGGGCGCTGTGCCCATGCCGTCGCGCCGCCTGTTCGTGCAGGGCCTGGCCGCCGGCGGCGTGGTTGCCGGCATCGCCGCTGTCGGCGTGCCGCAGCGCGCGCTCGCTGCCGCCACGGCCGCCCCCCGGCTGGCCGGCGCCCCCGCCGTGCTAAGCGACACCCGCATCGAACTGGCCATCGGCGAATCGCTCGCCAATTTCACCGGCCGCACCCGCCCGGCGATTACCGTCAACGGCTCGCTGCCGGCACCGATCCTGCGTTGGCGCGAAGGCCAGACCGTCGACCTGTTCGTGCGCAACACGCTGGAACGCCACCCGACCTCGATCCACTGGCACGGCATCCTGCTGCCCGCCAACATGGACGGCGTGCCCGGCCTGAGCTTCAACGGCATCGGCCCTGGTGAGACCTACCACTACCACTTCGAGCTGAAGCAGTCGGGCACCTACTGGTACCACAGCCACTCCATGTTCCAGGAGCAGGCTGGTCTGTACGGCGCGCTGATCATCGACCCGGCCGAACCGGCGCCGTACCACCACGACCGCGAGCACGTGATCATGCTGTCGGACTGGACCGACATGGACCCGGGCGCGCTGTTCCGCCGCATGAAGAAGCTGGCCGAGCACGACAACTACTACAAGCGCACCCTGCCCGACTTCCTGCGCGACGCGAAACGCGACGGCTGGTCGGCGGCGCTGTCCGATCGTGGCATGTGGGGCCGGATGCGGATGACGCCCACCGATATCTCCGACATCAACGCGCACACCTATACCTACCTGATGAACGGCACCGCCCCGGCCGGCAACTGGACCGGCCTGTTCCGCAGCGGCGAGAAGGTGCTGCTGCGTTTCATCAATGGCGGGTCGATGACCTACTTCGACGTACGCATTCCTGGCCTGAAGATGACCGTGGTCGCTGCCGACGGCCAGTACATCCACCCGGTGAGCATCGATGAGTTCCGCATCGCCCCGGCCGAAACCTACGATGTGATCGTCGAACCGAGCGGCCAGGACGCCTTCACCATCTTCTGCCAGGACATGGGCCGCACCGGCTACGCCGCCGGAACACTGGCGGTTCGCCATGGCCTGCTGGCACCGATTCCCGCGCGCGACCCACGTCCGTTGCTGACGATGAGCGACATGGGTCACGACATGGGCAGTGGTGGCCACGGCGGTCACGACATGGCCGCGATGAAGAGCATGGAAGGTGGCTGCGGCGCCAGCATGGGCCACGGCGCGCACGGCGGCGGCGATGCCGCCAGCAAGGCACCGAAGCACCCCGCCAGCGAACGCAACAACCCGCTGGTGGACATGCAGAGCTCGGCCTCCGAACCGAAGCTGGACGACCCCGGCATCGGCCTGCGCGATAACGGCCGCCAGGTGCTGACCTACGGTGCGATGCGCAGCCTGTTCGAAGACCCGGATGGCCGCGAGCCGAACCGCGAGATCGAACTGCACCTGACCGGACACATGGAGAAGTTCTCCTGGTCGTTCGATGGCATCCCGTTTGCCAGCGCCGAACCACTGCGGCTGAACTACGGCGAGCGCATGCGCATCGTGCTGGTCAACGACACCATGATGCAGCACCCGATCCACCTGCACGGCGTGTGGAGCGATCTGGAAAACGCACAGGGCGAGTTCCAGCTGCGCAAGCACACCATCGACATGCCGCCGGGCACCCGCCGCAGCTATCGCGTGCGCGCCGATGCACTCGGCCGCTGGGCCTACCACTGCCATCTGCTGTACCACATGGAAGCGGGCATGATGCGCGAAGTGAGGATCGAAGAATGAGCCGCTCACTGCTTTCCCCCAGCCTGCTGGCCCTGGGCCTGGCCGCTGCATTGCCCGTGTTCGCGCAGTCGCACGCTGGTCACGACATGGCCGCGATGGATCCGCCCGCGAAGACCGTGAAGGCACCGGTCGAACCGGTCGATCATTCGAAGATGGATCATTCGAAGATGGATCATTCGAAGATGGATTCGGGCGCGATGGACCACTCAGCCATGGATCACTCGAAGATGGACCATGGCGCGAGGCAGCCGGCGACGATGGACCATTCCACGATGGACCACGCCGCGATGGACCACGGATCGCCTGCACCGACCGAACCGCGCGAACCCATCCCGGTGCCGACCGACGCCGACCGCGCCGCGGCCTTCCCGCCCATCGCCCACGGTGCGATGGAGCATGCGCCGGAGATCAACAGCCTGCTGCTGATCGACCGTCTGGAACATTGGGATGGCAAGAGCAGCAATGGCCAGGCCTGGGAGGCGACCGGTTGGATCGGCGGCAACATCAACCGCCTGTGGCTGCGCACCGATGGCGAGCGTAGTCGTGGCCGCACCGAATCGTCGTCGCTGGAAGCGCTTTATGGCCGCAGCGTGTCGCCGTGGTGGGACGTGCTGGTCGGCGTGCGCCAGGACTTCCGCCCGGCCGACTCGCGCACATGGGCGGCCGTCGGCATCCAGGGCCTGGCGCCGTACAAGTTCGAGAGCTCGGCCACGCTGTACATGGGCTCCGGCGGCCAGGTGCTGGCCAAGGCCGAAGTCGAGTACGACGTGCTGCTGACCAACCGCCTGATCCTGCAGCCGCTGCTGGAAGCCACCGTCGCGGCCAAGGACGAGAAGGAGTACGGCATCGGTCGTGGCCTGAACAAGGTCGAAGCCGGGCTGCGACTGCGCTATGAGTTCAGCCGCCGCTTCGCGCCCTACATCGGCATCAGCCACGAACGCACGTTTGGTGACACCGCCGACTATGCCGGTGACCACGCGCGCGACACGCGCTGGGTGGCTGGCGTGCGCATGTGGTTCTGAGCAGCAGATCGTGAGCAATGGCCAGCCCCGGCAGCCGCCGGGGCCGGCTACACTGCGCCACGTTCCAATGCAGGCACCGCCATGTCGTTGCAGATCCGCCGCGCCACCCTTGCCGACGTCGACGCGCTGTCGGCCATCGCGATTGCCACCTACAACGAAACCTGGGGCGATTCCTATCCGCCGCAGGAGCTGCACGATTTCCTGCAGGCGCACTACAGCAGCGAACCGCAACGCATCGAACTGTCCGATCCACGCAGTGCCATCTGGCTGTTGATGGACGGTGAGTCGGTGGTCGGCTATCTGGCCGCCGGTGCCAACACCCTGCCGCACACGGATGCACGCGAGGGCGACATCGAACTGAAGCGGTTCTACATCCTGGCCGCACACCAGAACGGCGGCCATGGTGCACGCATGATGGACGCGTTCATGGCCTGGCTGGACCAGCCGCAGCGCCGTACCCTGTGGGTGGGCGTGTGGGAAGAGAATTTCGGCGCACAGCGCTTCTATGCGCGTTACGGCTGCAGCAAGGTTGGCGAGTACGACTTCATCGTCGGCGACACCCACGACCGCGAGTTCATCCTGCGGCGGCCGTGATCACGCGCTCCATGTAGCGTCGAGCCATGCTCGACTGCACCTGATCCGTAGAGTCGAGCTTGCTCGACTATTGGTAACAAGAGCCAGTCGAGCAAGCTCGACTCTACAACGCCTCAGAAGTCGAACAGCTCCGACAGGAAGCTGTCCTTCTTCTTTTTCTTGTATCCGTGGCCCCGATTGTCCTCGTAGCGCTGGCCCAAGTGGCGGGTATCACGGTGCATCACCGGCGGCGGAGAGGATGCCGGATGCTGCTGTACAGGCGCGGGCGGCGGCACGGCCGCACCGGCACCGGCACGCTCGATGATCTTGTCCAGTTCACCACGATCCAACCACACGCCCCGGCAGCCGGGGCAATAGTCGATCTCGATGCCATGGCGTTCGGCCATCTGCAGGGTCTGGGTCTTGCACACGGGGCACAGCATCGGCATTGCTCCTGTCGGTCCTGCATCGACTGTACCTGTGCGGTGATGACTGTGCGGCAACGCATGACCGATGGCACAGGGACTTCCGACGCGTGCCGATGCGGCGGCAGTCGCACACACTGGGCCCCTGTTCCGCAGGGAGTGCGTACATGACCGCGTTGTCCCGCCTGCCCAACGCCGCGCGCCTGTTGCTGGTCCTGCTGGGCGTCGGCCTGGGCCTGAACCTGCGCGATATCGCCTCAGCCATCGGCACACCGATTCCCGCCCTGCCCATACCCTACGGCGGCAGCCTGTTGGACAACGCGCTGGCGGTGCTGGTGGCACTACTGCTGGCCACGCTGCTGCGGCCCCGTGGCATGGGCCTGCTGGCCAGCCTCGGGCTGCGCGGGAATGGTTGGGGCGGCCCAATGTGGGTGTTGCTGGCCAGCCTGCCCTGCTGGCTGGGCCTGGCGCTGCTCGGTACCCCGAACACCGCGCTGACCGCATTGGATGCCACGATGCTGGCCGTGCTGTTCCCACTGGCCGAGGAAGTGCTGTTCCGCGGCCTGGGCTTCGTGCTGCTGGTGAAGATCGTGCGTGGTCCGTGGCCGCTGCTCGCGCTGCCGCAGGCGCTGCTGTTCGGCATGGTGCACTGGCTGGACTTCGGTGGGTTCGACGGTGGCGGCATCGCGCTGCTCGTCGGCGCGGTGATCGCCCTCGGCGGCTTCATCTTCGCCTGGCTCGACCACCTCGACGGTGACACCCTGTGGTGCGGCCTGGTCCTGCACGTTTCGATGAACCTGGCCTGGAATGTGTTCAGCCTTGATGACGCCGTCGCGCTCGGCTGGCAGGCCACCAGCCTGCGTATCGGCACCGCCCTGCTCGCGGTCGCAATCCTGGCCTGGTACGTGCGCCGCCAGCGACGCAGACAGCTGTAACGCCCACTTAGCTTGCCGTGCACGCCGGGATCACTACCGGCTTGCGCATACTTGCGCGCCTTTCGCTCCCCCTGTTGTCCGGAGTTGCCGCGTCATGTTGCTGTCCAAGCGCTTTGTGGAACCGCGCGTCCTGCTGATCGAGGACGCCGAGGAAACCCAGGAACTCAGTCGCCTCGCCCTGGAAAGCCAGGCCTGCCAGGTCACCGCTGTCAGCAGCGCCGAGGCCGCACTGGGCCTGCTCAACGCCGGCGAACCGTTCGACCTGCTGTTCACCGACGTCTGCCTGGGCGGCATCAGCGGCATCGAAACCGCCAACCGCGTGCGCGAGCACCTGCCGCAGCTGCCGATCCTGGTCACCTCCGGCATGGACCAGCACCGCGTGCTGCCGCAGCTGCGCGCCGGCATCCACTTCCTGCCCAAGCCGTACAGCATGAGCGAGCTGCTCGATGCCATCCGGCTGTGCTTCCGGCACGCAGCGGATGCCACGCTGATACCGCCGCCGCAGGCCAGCGCGGCCTGAGGCAATCATCCACGCCTGGCGTGGATCTACTGATTCCGTTTCTCTTCGGCATGGATCCACGTCAACACCACCGGTAGATCCACGCCATGCGTGGATGCAGCCCTCCATCAACCGCCGGTGTACGGCCCTTCACCCGGCATCACCTCCAGCAGTGCGCGAGTGATCACCCGCGGGTAAACCGTGAGATGGTCCTCGCCGTCAATCACCACGTTGTCCACATTCAACTTGCGACCCGTGCGCTTCAGCTGGGCAGTGAAGTCCGCGGTCTGCCTCAGCATGTCGTTGCCGGTTGAATAACGCGGCCCTGGCTTGTCCGTCTCGTAACTGCCCACCGACAGCAGCACGCGCGTAGGCTGCGCAGGGATGACGGCGCCATCCTGCATGCGCGGCAGCAGAAGCTGGTCGAACCACAGCGAAGGACTGGACAGGATGTAGGTGCTGAACATGTCCGGTTGAGTGGTCAGCACATAGGCGCCGAACAGCGCGCCATAGGAATGACCGGCGAACATGCGCCGGGCGGGATCGGTGCGATAACGCGCATCGACCATCGGCAGCACCTGTGTCGCCAGGAAATCACGGTAGTGCGCGGCACCGCCGTAGGTGACGTCATCACTGTAATAGCCATCGACCGTGCGCGCCGGATTGCTGGGCGTGTAGTCGCGCGAGCGGCTCTGCTTTGAAGTCAGGCCTTCCTGCGGCGGCAGACCGACCAGGATGAAATTCTCGATGTTGACACCCTGCTGCCCCACCAGATTGCGCACGCTGCGCACCAGCGGGAAGCTGTACAGCGCATCGGTCACGTACAGCACCGGATAGTGCTTTTCCGGATGCGCCGCATAGTCGGCCGGCAGCGCCACCCAGATCGGGTAATCGCGCCCCACGGGGTCATGTACGCGCAGCGCTTCGGTATCCGGCAGCACCACGCCCGGCACCGCCGTTGCCGCGCTTTCCTTCGCGTCACTCTGCGTTGCCGGTGGTGCCACCGACATCGCACAGCCACCCACGGCCAGGCAGGCCACCACACTCCATCCACGCACACGCTGCATCCACGCTCTCCCGTTGCGGGCGACGCCCTCAGGTGGCGCCGCTACCGCATCCTCACACGTCGTGCGGTGCAGTGCCACGCCGGATCAGGGCGAGGCCGGCGGCGGTGCCGGGAACAGCGTGCGCAGCGCCTGCAAGGCGGCCGGATGATAGATCGTCGCGTGGGTTTCCTCCGGCAGTGGCAGGTACTTCACCAGCGGCGACGGCGACGCCTGCTGCAGCAGCGTGGCCAACTGCGCGGCGGACGCAGCCAGCTCCGGCTGCCCACTGCTGGCCAGGAATACGCGCGGCTGCGCACGCGTCACCGCCGGCAACTGCTTGGCCGCAGCGGCCAACATCGCGCCCCGGTTCCACCACAGGCTGGGGTCCAGCGCGATGTAGCTGTTGAACAGTGTCGGCTCCTGCAGCAACGTCTCGACCACGAACAAGCCGGCCAGCGATTCACCGATCAGCGCGCGCTCGTCGGTGGTCGGGTAGCGTTGGCGCACCTGCGGCATCAGTTCATCGCGCAGGAAGCTGCGGTAGGCCGCTGAACCGCCGATGCGGGGCGCGATCTTCTGGTCTTGTGGGTCGCTGCTGGGGCCCGTCATGTCGCGGCGGCGTTCGGTGTTCTCGATACCTACCAGCAGGAACGGACGCATGCTGCCGTTGCCACTCAGCACCTGCACCAGCCCGGCCACATGCAGGAAGTCCTCGCCGATGCCGCCATCGGCCATGTACAGCACCGGCAATGGTGCCTTCGGGTCCAGACCCCAGGGTTGCGGGCGGTAGACATTGATGCGGCGGGTTTCGCCCAGCGCCTTCGATTCAATGGTGAAGGTCTCGCCGATGACCAGCGGGGTTGCGGCGGCGGCCTGTGCGGACGGCGCCGGCTCGGCGGCCATCAACGGCGCGGCGGAGACAGCGGACAACAACAGCGACAGCACGATCAAGCGCATGGAGCGGCCCATCCTGGGAAAGTGCCGAGCATAACGCCAAGGCCAAGGCGTCGGCCGATGCGGCATGCCTGCAAGTATGCTATGGCGCTGCGCGATGCTTGAACTGTATCGGGAAATGACTGCAATCGCGTTTGCTAGCATTCGTCGTTTCCTACAAGGAGTTGGGACATGGGGGGCTTCAGCATTTGGCACTGGATCATTCTTCTGGCGGTCGTCCTGATCCCGGTCGGCATCGCAGCCGTCATCGCAGCGATTGTCCTCAGGCGAAAGTAGATCCACGCCATGCGTGGATGCGCATTCTGGGGATGCCTCAAGCGCATCCGCGATGGCGACGGCGCCGACGGCCTGCCCTGGCCGGAAACCGATCTGCCGCCCGGGCGGGAACAGGCGATGGCACGCGCGAAGCGTGCCGCCGTTGGCATGCTGACCGTGGCGGAAATGCTGCACGCCACTGAGCGCTGCCGGTCGATGGCCACGCCCGACTGCCATCTGGATGAAGGGGGGCGATGGGTTGTTCTTCGCCTGCCGCAGGCTGGCGGAACGGGTGTGCCGGGATATCCGGCCGGCGTACCCGCCGTTGCACCCAGAACCGGTCCATACTTGGGACGGGCTGGTCGCCAGTCCCTTCGAAACCTACAAGGAGGTTTGCATGTTGAGTGCCGTGCTCATCGCCGCGCTGGCCGCCAGCCCGGCCGCGCCCGTACCGTATGCCGATTGCCTGCTCGGCAACATCCAGCCCGGGCTGTCTGATCGTGCCGTGCAACTGGTGCAGGAGGCCTGTGCTGCAAAGCATCCGGAGAGCTTCGCCGCAGCAATGGAACTGGAACGCAGAACCAGTCTGCAGCGGCTCACCTATTTCGAGGCGGCAAGAGCGGAGGCGGCACGTTCTGCGAATGCGGCAGCAACGGCCGCACAGGAGGCTGCCGACGCGGCGGCGGCTAAAGCGAAGAATGCGCGGACGAAGTAGTTGACCTGGACGAGCGCCACAAAAAAGGCACCGCATTGCGGTGCCTTTCTGAATGACCTGGGTCATTGGATGCAATGGTGGGCCGTGAAGGATTCGAACCTTCGACCAAAAGATTAAAAGTCACTGGACAACTTCATTGTTTTCAATGCGTTGCGTCTCTATCCGTTCCGCTTCAATCTTCGAAGCTGACAATTGAAAGCCTTGGGACACAAAGGGCGCTGGAATTTTGCGGAACGGATTTCCAACCCTCCAGCAGGCTTCGGCAAGTCCTACCCCATCCACCCGAACGGCGGCTTCAGGCTGTCCCTCAGGAGGCGGTTCCCCGCGATCGCCTCCCGGTACTCCCGGATCTTGGCCACGTCCTCGCGCAGTCGGGCCTCGTGCCTGGCCACCCACAGCTCGGCCCCTGCCCGGCCCTGCTCGTAGCTGCTGCACCAGCGGAACGGACCGCCGGGGCCATGCCGGTGCCGATCCAGCGAGGCGATCCAGATGCCATCGTTCACCCGCTGGGCCATGGCCACCACCCACACGCCATGGCAGGCGATGACGGTCAGGGGGTCATCCGGGCGGCTGGCGGACCTGGTCGTCCAGCGGAAGTCGGCGGGAAGTGGCATGGCCGGGAGAATACGGCGGACCGTCGCAGATCCTGCGAACGTGGCTGCCACGTGCCTGAACCGTTCGGAATCGGTGCCGGCGCGGCGCTGCTCACGCGCCCCCGGGTTGAGCTGCCTGCGGCCCCGGATCCGGCAAGGTCAGGATGCCTTCCTCAGCGTATCCGCGCTATCGGGCAACCACCCACTGACGTTCGGGGTTCTCCCTACGCCGCCAACCGGTGCTCATAGAAGGGGTGCCTCTTGTCGTCAAAGATCCGGTATAGCGCGGCCAGGTCGGTCGGGTCCGGGTTGAGCCAGGCGTCCACGTGCTCGGGCTTGATGTTGATGATGGTCCGGTCGTGGCCGGCGGCGGCCACCTCGGGCTCCGGGTCGTCGGTGATGGCGGCGAACGACAGCAGATCCGGCTCCTTGCCGGCCGGGTCCTTCCAGTGCGACCACAGGCAGGCCACCAGCATCGGCTCGCCCGTGCGTGGGGTGAACTGCACCACCTGGTTCTTACCGTCCGGCCCCTCCACGTTCTCGAAGAACGTGTCGACCACCAGCAGCCCGTGCGTATGGCCGAAGGCCGGCGCCCAGAACTTCTCCAGGCTGTCGCGGCGGGCGTTGTAGGTGCCCGGGAAGCGTTGGTCGTAGTTGGCCGGCTTTCCGGCCAGACGGCACTGGTAGCGCATGGGTTGGATCACCAGCTTGCCGCCCTCGGAGACAATCACCGGGGCATAGACCCCAGGGAAGATGCGGTTATCGCGGTCCTTCGGCTCGGTACGCTTCAGATCGGCCAGCTTGGCCAGGGCCCGATCAATCTTGTTCCCGGCAATCCGCACATCTTCCCGGGCCTTCTTGGTTTCTTTCACCTGCAGCGCGCGCTCGGCAGCGGCCAGGCGCTTGCGGTTGGCGAACAGCTCCTGTTCCAGCACCACGGCCTCTGCCCGGTTCCACTGTTCCACCTCAGCCCACACCGCAAGCTCCGCCGGGCTCGCGCCCGCGCGGAAGGCGTCGTCCATCGCCTTCGGGGTCTTGGGCCGCTTCTTGCCCGGGTCGTGGGCATAGAGTGCGGCGAACTCCTGCAGCGACAGGGTGGCGCCGGTCATCCAGACCAGCTTCTGATAGGCGGCGGTGATCTGGGCGGAATAGCACATGGGCGCAATCTGACACGCCCCTTCGTTCATTCGCCGTGACGCTGCAGCTTAGTGGCCGGTCACGTCGATCAGCACGAAGTGGCCGGATGCACTGAACTGCGTCGCATTGTCGGACTGGGGGATCAGGGCAGTCGCGCCGGCATAGTAGAAGCGCCCCGAACCCGCTGAGCCCGTCCCGTCCCCCTGCGGCCCGGTCAACCGGAACCCCACGCCACGCTCGATCCGCTGACACGAACGAGACGAGATCACCGCGTAGCGCCGACCGGCCGGGACTTGCACGTAGGCCCCCTCTGCCGCCCCGAAGGGGGCAGTTGTCACGCCCACAATGCGAAGGGGCTTTGCCCAGGAAGCGAAAGCCAGCTCGCCAGTGTGCTCTCGGTAGACCTCAATGCCGGTCTTACCCGGCGTTCCAGTCACGACCGAGTCGTATACCCACACCGTGCCGAACACAAACGATGAGCCCGTGTAGGCCGACACTCGCCAGTTGTTGCCGCCGAGATTGGTCAGAATCACGCTGAGCCCGAAGTTGTTGTTCGGACCCGTGACCGCAACCACCGGGCTCTTGGCCTGGAAGTCACGCGTGACGTACCGGGTTACCACGATCCCCGACACCTGGTACGCAACGGCGCCAGCTTCGTTGATATCGAACTTGTGGCGCAGGTGGAAGTTGAGCAGATCACTGCGGACCTGCACTGTTCCAGATGGGGTGTACGCCTCAAAGCCTGCTGGCATATCAGTGCACTCCGTACAGCACAGTTGCAGGGACCAGGGAGAAGACTGGTTGCCCGTTGGCATCCACATCCGTTCCCCAGTAGACCCGGCCATCCGAGTACCAAACGGTTGGCGTGCGGCCAGGCTGTGCCGGCGGAGGCACCACATAGAAGAGGAAATCCCCGGGGGGCAGCGGTCCCACCCAAGTCGAATTACCGTGCACAGTGTCGGTCTGAACCGTGCCGATGAAAAGCCCCAAGCGGGTCGTGTAGTCGATCTCCAGCGACCCGTCGAGATTGAAGGTCTGAATGCCCGCAGGCATGCGCTCTACTCCTCTATTGATTGACGGGAGGACGTTTGCCCCTCCCGCCTTTTCGCTATTGCCACCAGCCCATGCGCGTGGCCAGCTGCCCATTCGGGTAGAAGCAACGCCAGTGACCGTCGCTGTACTCGGTGCGCTGCCCCCCATTACCAGGGGCGGAGACACGGAACACATCGGCCACTACGTCGAACGACGAAATCGCACCGTTACTCGCCAGCTGGATGCCGCCGATCTTCCCGTCAGCACGAACGTTCACACCCCAGTTAGCGTTCGCTTCAAGGCCACCCGCGTTCCATGCAGGCGGGGCAGTCGCCCCCTCTGCCACCTGACTGAACATCGGCCGGAACATCCACCAGTACGGAGCCTGTAGGCCACCAACACCTCGCAGGAAGACACGAACTCGGGCGAAGGTAGCTTCTGGCGGTGCCTTTCCGAACACATAGGTTCGCGGAATGGCGTCCAAGCCCCACGACGCGTTGCCACCGTTCGCGGGGGACCAACCGCTGTAGGCGCTGCCCCGGTGGTTGCCACCACGATCATAGAATGCAATCTCGATCTGGCTATCACACCGATGCGTCTGAAGCCACACGCTGAAACAGTACGTGCGGTTTGGAAGTACGGCGGTGTCGTAGGTCGTGGATGTCGATGACACCTGACCGGCCGCCATGCCGCCCTTCGCTACTGCTCCTAGGCCAAACACACCCTGGGGGTTCCAGTCGCCGCCACCTGTCGGGTTGCCGAGTTCATTCCACCAATTGTCGGGGTTTGTCGTCCACTCCCAACCGTTCCTTGACCAGAACGGGAACGTGGAGTTCTGCAGAAGGTTGCCAGACTCTCCAAGGTTCTTGATGCTGGTTCCCATCTCCACCACCACAGCCGCATCGGCCTTTTCTCCCAGTGAGGTCTGGATGCCCGTGATCTGCTGTGCTTGCGCCGCCTGCGTTTGCCCCTGCTGCGTGACCTGGGTCTTCAGCTGGTTGAAGCCGCTGGCCGACACATCACCCACCTGCGTCTTCAGGCTCACCAGGTCCTGCGCAGTCGCGTCCAGCTTGCTGCCCTGCTGGTTAACCGCCGTGGTCAGCCCGGCCGTCGCCGAAGCATTGGCGCTGATCAGTAGCTCGTTGGTCACGTCGTAGAACTCGATGCGATCCACTAGCACCACAGCGGTTCCGGTTCCCCGGTTCGTTGCCCACACGTGGGACATTACTTCGGTGCGGTCATCACCAATGGGGTGTTCCAGGGCGAACCGCTGCCAGGCAGTTGTCAGAACGGGGGTCGTCTGGTCGTTGTTGCCCTCGCCCGCCACGCCTCCCGTGCGGACCCGGCACCGCGCCGTCAAGGAAATGGAACCCGACGTGGCGCGTGCCACGATGACGGTACGCATGCGCCGTCCTGTGCCCGCCCGCAGTGGAGACCAAGCGCCACGGTTAGCTCGCACCGCTGGGTTCGTCGCTCCCTCGACGTGGGTCATCTGGATAGCGGACCCTACCTGCCCCCCACCGCTTACCCATTCCACCGCCCCGTCAAGCGCGAACGGCTGTGCCGACCCGTCAAATGCGGAATTGGTGTTGATGTTGTCGCCACGGTTGAAGCTGGCGTTCACCGACGACGTGAGGCTCGTCAGCTGATCCGCCTGCGCGGTCGCCTTGTTCTCGGCGTTGACCATGCGGGTGGTCAGGCCGGAAACAGCGGACACGTTCTGCGACGTGACGTTGATCGCCTCCTGACCGCTCGGGCGATACTCCGTGGCAACCAACCCACGCTGGAACTGCACGTTGTCGATTTCGAGCCAGTACGACCCCGCCTGGTCTGCGAACTGCCGGCCAACGTAGACGCGAGCAAGCACCGCGTCACCACGAGAGCGGGCGGGCAGTATCAGCCGCTGCCACTGCCCGGTCATGGCCACTTCCGGCAAGGTCACCGTCCCGAGGACCGTTCCACCCGATGCGTTCATCCACTGAACGTAAAGCTGCGCCTTGGTTCCGACTGAGCCCCTTACCCAGCTGGACAGTGTGTAGTCAGTGGTCGGGTCGACCTTGACGTAGTTGGTGCCAGGACCGGCTCGGTTCAGGCCCACCCAGTCTTTGGCGTTGGCAGCGGTCCAATCGAGACGCACAGCCTTGCCGCCACCGGATAGCGGCGAATCGACGTAGGAGAAGGTCCCACCCACGTCACTGCGGATACGTTCCAGGTTCCAACCAGTTGGAGCCGCGGCGGCTGCCGGAGCGTCTTCCATGCTGCTGTTCCACAGCAGGTTGTCGCCGCCGATGCTGACGATCTGCCCCTCCAGCTTGGTGACGCTCGAGCCGGTGGCCTCGATCTTCCCTTCAGCTGTGGTGACACGTCCGCCGAGCTGCTGAAGCGCCGTGGTGTTCGCGGTGGTCCTGCCAGACACATCAGTCACGTCATTGCGTAGTGCTGTGATCAGCGCGGACTGGGAATCCACCGTCGACCCAAGCTGGGTCACGGTCGTGGTCAAACCCGAGAGTGCCGAGGCCGTGGCATTGATCGTTCCTTGCAACTCAGTACCGCTGGGCATCCAATTGGTTGCTATCTCTCCCTGCTGGAACATCACGTTGTCGATCGCGATAGCCAGCCACTGCCCTGCCGCAGTGCCGGCAGCACGGATGAAGATGCGCACGCTGACAGCATTGGCTGGCGCAGTGAACGTCCCGGTGTACCGCGTCATGACGTCGGTCAGGTCGACGATCGGAGCGTATTGCGCCGGCCCGATTCCTGCGTTGGCGCTATCCAACCACTGCACCAACAACTGAATTCGGCCGACGGTGGCAGTCATTCGGCATGCCCACGCCGACAGCGTGTACTTGGCCCCCGGCACGGGCTTCGGCCTGTTGGCAGTCGCCACTTCAACGCCGATGTACTGGCCGGCGGCTGTGAGGGCGTTGGTCGAACCGACCTGGATGGCCCGCGCAGATCCGGTCACTGCATAGGTTGCGCCATAGCTCACCGTCTGCGCGATGCTGTTGGACGCGAACCAGTCGGGAAGTGTGCTGTTCGGTAATTGGCTGGTTTCAAAACTGCTGTTCGGCAGCAGATTGTCCCCGCCGATGTTCTGGAGGGAGACGTTGATGCTGGTGATCGACTGCGCCAACG
The DNA here is from genome assembly GCF_056486185.1 of Stenotrophomonas sp. 28608_Sma. Lineage (NCBI taxonomy): Bacteria > Pseudomonadati > Pseudomonadota > Gammaproteobacteria > Lysobacterales > Lysobacteraceae > Stenotrophomonas > Stenotrophomonas sp. 28608_Sma. The sequence goes on from NZ_CM151308.1 coordinate 3,831,344, forward strand.
CGTTGGTGGTGGTGGCGGTAGCCTCCTGCAGCGCCGTCACCGATGCCGCAGTTGCCAGCGAACCGGCACCGGCCGGCATGCGGGCTTCCATCGTGCTGATGCGCTGCACCTGCGCCGAGTCCGCAGCCACACGGGCCTTCAGCTCCTCGTAGGCCAGCCCTGCAGTCAGCTGCAGCGGATCCGTTCCGGTGTAGTTGCCTCGCATCTGAACGGCCAGCGTGTTGCGCTGGAGAGCTTCGGCGGCGTCTGCGGTGATACGCGCCTGGGTTTCCTCCTGCACCAACGCCACCGACGCGCCAGGCTGCGGACGCCCGACGGCGATGTAATCGATCAGGTAGTAGTTGGCGACGGTCTGCGCCGACGCCAGCTGCAGGCGGATCGCATCAACCGTGGCCGGCCACCAGGCAATGTCCTGCACGTCCACGGTGGCCACGCCGTTCACGTCCCACGCCGGTTCTGGGATGGCTGCACGCTTCTGCGTATTCCATGCCTGGTCCGTGGCGGTGATCCACTGCAGGAACCCGCTCCACGTCGGCGAGCCAACGCGCTTCACGCGCAGCTTCACGAAGCGGTATGCGCTGCCGTCTACGGCCAAGGCCACCGGCGACTGCACCCACGGCGCGGTGGCATGGTTGGCGGGCCGCAGCCAGCCGTCCACGAGCGTCGGCGCGCCGTTGCCCGTCCACCCTTCAATGGTCTGATTGAACGGCCAGAGCTTGATGCTGTCGAACTGCGTCCCGCTGCCGGCCGCGACCTCCGACACCGCGCGCGCCAACGACTCATCGGCGCTCTGTCGCAACTGCTCCTCGCGGGTGATCGCCGCCTCGCGCGCCATCTTCTCGTTCAGGATGGCGTCGATCCGTGCCTGGGCCTCCGCACTGATCGCCTGCAAGGCCTCGGTCACGCCCTGCTGTCGCAGCAGCGCTTCCGCGACCAAATCCTGTGCCGCCTGCGCCAGCCCTGCAGCGCGTGCCGCCGCCTCGTCTGCGATCGCCTGGATGCGGGCACTGATCTCCGCCGTCAGCTTGGCCTGCTGCTCGGCCAGGTCCTTGGAGGTGGTGGGCGGAACAACGCCCACCACGGTTCCGGTGCCTGTCTTGCCGCGCACGGTCGGGGTGATCTGGAACCACCAGGTCTTGCCGCTACCGTCGCTATAGACGTACCGCGTCTCGGTGGTGCGGTGGATCTCCGTCCAGGGCCCATCCTGGCTCTCGCTGCGTGAGATGACGTAGACCACGCCCTCCAGATTGACGGCGTCCCATTCGAGCACGACGCCGTCTGCCACCGGCGTGGGGCTGACCCCGTTCGCCGGCGGCACGTCCGGCGCCTTGAAGGGCACCGGGAACCACGTGGAAAAGCGCGGTGTGACCGGAGACGCGGACGGCAGCCCGCCCACGCCGATTTCCACCAGCGTGAGTTTCCTTGCTTGCATTGCTGATTACCTCGCGTTGAGTGCTTCGCGCAGCGCTGAACTGCTGGCGTTGCGTACGCCCTGGGTAGTGGTAGAGACGAGCTGGCGGAGCAGCTGGTTCTGCTCGGCGAGCAGAGCGTTGCTCTGCTGTACGGCGGCGGTGGTTTGGGTCTGAGCGTCGTTGTTCACGACCAGATCGAACACGGCCCGGCTGAAGTTGTCCGGCAACGCCTCGATAGCGTCGGCCAGCGCCCCCATGCTGGTGCCGTCCTGCTGGTCCAGGTCGCCGACCTTCATGCCATCAATCAGGCCGGTCACGCGGCCGTACAGGCTGTTGAAGTCCTGCCCGCTGGCGTAGAGGTTCCGACCGAAGCCCAGCGCGGCCTGAGCGGCAGCCTGCGCGGCGCTGGTGTCGCCACCGGACACCGCCCGCTCCAGCTCCTTCATCGCCTCGCCCAGCTTCTCCTGGTCCGTCAGCGGCGAAAGATCGCTGATCGACAGGCCGTACTGCATGGCCTTCTTGTCCTTGTCGATCTGCGCCTGCAGCTTGCCCATGTTGGTGGCACGCAGCGCCTCGATCTTGGCCAGGTCTTCCGCGCGGGCGCCGGACAAGCCAAGCGCCTTGGCGTAGTCATTGGCCGACTTCACCTGCTGGCGATACGTGCGCTCGATCGACAACGCCTGCGACTGGTACTGCGTCAGGTTGGCCGTCATCAGCTGGGTGCTCACGTCGGCCATGAGGCTGGCGTAGTTGCCGAGCAGCCCGGTCACCTTCTGCACCTGGGTGGCCAAGTCCGTGCCAGCGACGCCGGCCAGGTCCTGGAAGTAGTCGACCGCCTTGTTGACCTTGTCGACCTCTAGCCCGTTGAGGGCTCGCCCCAGTTCGTCGGCATTGCCCACTGCCAGCGCGATCGATGCACTGAGCGCGGTGAACACGTCCGCCGACTCGAAGTAGCCGTCGAGTTGACCACCGAACCCAGCCGCCTTGACCGCCTCGGTATACAACCGATTAGTCATTTCGGCGAGGTAAGCCTCTAGCTGCGCCTTGGCCTCGGTGGAGTCCGCCGACAGCTGGAGCTTGCCCAGGTCTACTCGCACGCTGCCGAGCTTCTGGGTCAGGTCCACACCCAACTGCTTGGCCAGATCGGTCGCAGCACCACGCACCTGGCGCGCGGCCATATCGAATGTGCGATCGATGCCCGGATCCAGCGCGCCGAACTGCGTCCACTTCTTGTCGCTGCGGAACAGGCCACCCTTGGCCTTGATATCCGCATAGCTCTGGCCGTCGAACCCGCCGAAGCCGTAGCTGCCGGTGATGCCTTGGCCTGTGACCTTGGGCGCCTGTCGACCGAACAGCTTGGCGTGGATGCTGGAGCCAGACAGGATCGAAGCGACCTTGTCGTTGAAGCCCAGGGCACGGAACCCCTTGTCGGCCAAGCCGACAGCCCCGGCGGTGGCGATCTTGCCGGCCCAGCTCTCCCCATTGGCGATGTTCCAGCCTTGATCGAACAGCTGGGCGTTCTTCATCATGCCGGCCACGATCCAGCCGATGATCGGCACCGCCGCAGCTGCAGAGCCGGCCGCACCAGCCCCTGCACCGGCACCAGCGCCGGCGCTCCCGCCGCCGATCAGCCCCGAGAAGCTGGAACCGGTCATCCCGGCCATGCTGGTCACGTCGCCGAAGCCTGTCAGGGTTCCCGCCGCGGCACCTGCCGAACGACCGAAGCCGAACAGGCCCTGCCCCTTGGAGAGCAGGCCGGCCACCGTACTCAGGTTCTGACCTCCCGCCGCCGAGCCGTTGCCGCCGAACAACCCCATCAAGCTCTGCAGGTTCAGTCCGCCGCCCTGACCGCTCATCCCGTTGAGGATCTGCGTCTGGATCGGGATCACCAGCTTCTGCTGCAGGAACTCGCGAGCGAGATCGCGCAGGCCACGCTTGGCGGCGTCCTTCAGGTCGTCCCACAGGTTGTCGAAGTCGCGCAGGCCGCCCGCAACGAAGTCCGCCATGGCATCTGCGGCATCGCCGACGCCGTACACCAGCACGTTGGCCCATGCTTCTACGTTCGCTGCGGCCTCTTCCACCCGCAGCGACAGATTGGCCGAGGCGCGAGCCGCAGCAAGCATGGACTGCTCATACGCCTCATAGGAGGCGACACCCTTCCTCCTGGCCAGCTCCTCCTTGCTGCCTGCCGCCTCCACGGCCCTCTGCAGCTCCTGCCTCATGTCGCGCTCGTTCATCATCTGCCGGCGCGACAGCTCTCGCGCACGCCCGACCTTGCCGAGCATGGCCACCTCGGCGTCCATGGTCGCCAGCAGCGATTCCGGACTGGCCAGGGCCTTCTTGATCTCAGCGCTGGACTGCTCCAACGCCTTCTGCGACTCCAGCACGAGCGTGTTGTACGCGGCACGCTCGATGCGCCCTTCCTTGAGCGCTTCCTTCAGCTTGTCCTCGAGCTGCTTCTGGCGCTCGGTGGCCTCAGCCAGCGGGCCAGCCATGGTCGCGGCAGCCATCGCCGCCTGCTCGCCGTAGCGCTTGATTGCCTCCGCGTCGGCTTTGCGGTCCTTCGCTCCCGCACGCTCTGCGGCCGACGAAGCCTTGCGCGATTCGGTGAAGTTCTTCTGCGCCGCGGCCAGCTCGGTCTGCAGCCGGATGTACTGGGCGCCTTGTTCAAGGTACTGCTTGACCTTCGGGTCGTCGCGCTTGGAGAAGTCGACGCCGCTGGCTTGGGCCTCCTTGAACCAGTCGCCCACGTCCAGCTTTGCCACCTCTGCCGCGCTCTTGCCAACGCGCGCCAGCTGGCCAGGCAGCGACTGCATCGCCGACGCGATCCGCTTCCCAGCAGCGCCGGCCGAGTCCCCCAGTGCATTGAAGGAGCCCGACAGCGCGTCGGTGGCACCCTTCGCTTGAGTGCTGCTGCCAGTGAACGCATCCAAGATCGCCCGCTTGCGATCGACCTCCCTACCGGCAGTCGCAGCGGCGGCGGTCTCTTCCGTGAGGCTCTTGGCCACCGTAGCGGCAGCGGGCGAGCCAGCAATCATCGCCCGCCATGCTGCCTCCAATCCGCTGGAGAATTCATCGGCGCCAATCTTTCCAGCCTTGAAGGCAGCGTCGATCCGTTGGGTTTCTTGAATGAACTCGGATGCCTGGCTCGCTGTAGCGAAGTTCGTCGCCGCCGCCACCATCTCAGTGATCGAACCTGTGATGGTCCGATAGTTCTCATCGATCTCCTTCTGCAGGCGCAGAATTTCACCGGCCTGCATCTGGGCGTTGAGGGTCTTGAACTTCTCGATGGCGGTGTCAGCTGCACCACCGAAATCGATCAGCGCGGCCGATGCTATCGCGGTGTTGTCGCGGAAGATCAGCCACCCGGCTGCGGCGGTGGCCAGCATCGTGACGATACCGGCCGGGCCTCCAAGCATCGCGAGCGTCGAAGCTCCAGCGCGCGCCACCCATCCGGCATTTGCGGCAGCGGCCTGTCCTTGTGCTTGAGCAAGCAGGAGGACGGCCTGCCGATGCTCCAGGGTCGCGGCAGCTGCCTTGGAACTGACAGACACGCTTCCGCCGATCGCAGCGGCGCGCCGCACCTCCGCCTGAGCATCAAGCATTGCTGCGCGGGTCCGTAGCTCAAGCTGCTGCGCCGCGGCGACGTTCTGCGCGGCTGCGGCCCGATCTGCTGCCATTCCAGCGTTAGCTGCAGCTACCCTCGCCAGTAGGGCCTTCAGTAGTGGGCCAGATGCCACGGCAGCGCCAGCAACCGCTACCATTTCCAAGTTGCTGGCAAGCGCCCCAATGCCCGCAGAAAGCGCTTGGGAAGCCCCCGTTGCCTCATCTGCCCTGCCGATCATCTCAGTCAGGTTGGTATTTAGGTTGGTGATCGACTGCGAGACACGGACTTGCATCTTCCCGAACGAGTCATCAACGCCGTCAGACATTTTCAGCAGAGCGTTGACGATCTGATCGGCTGCGACACCGCCATCCACCACGAACTTGCGGAGACTGCCGCGGGCGATGCCCATTCCGTCTTCAATGGTCTGCACCAGCTTGGATGCGCCATCGACCATCGAGTTGAACTCTTCGGCGCGCAACGTACCTGCCGCCAGGGCCTGGCCAAACTGAGTAAGCGCGCCCTCCGACGCAGCTGCGCTACTACCCGACATGGCAATCGTCTTGTTCACCGTCTCCACGATCCGCGCTGTCTGCGCGCCCGTTACGCCGAGTCGATCCTGAACCATTGCCAGGTTCTGATAGAGACTCGCGGTGGCGTCCAACGGCTGATATGTCGCTTTGGCGATCCGGACCACATCCTGCTGGGCCGCAACAAACTCGGCCTGCGAGGCGGTGACCAGGCGAATGCGGTTGCTCATCCCGGTCCATTCGTCAGCCCGGCCGATTGTCGCCTTGACTGCCGCCAGAGCCGAGCCCATCCCGACCGCCTCAAGCGTCACGCGACGGAACCCTGCCGCCACGTCATCGGCACCACGTCGCGCTGCCTCAGACATCGCCGACTGAATGCTCGACATGTCCCGTTGCACTACTCGGGCCGCTTTGCCGCTGTCCCGCTCGAACGATCCGGACTTCAACAGAAGGTCGACAGTGAGGGTGTACAGGCTCATGGTTTCATCCATAAAAAAGGCCCGCACTGGGCGGGCCTTGGGCTACAGGTTTTCCGGGCTTTGCGCCCGATCTCTACTCAACTTCGACTTTCTTCCCAATTCGCTCAAGCCAGCAGAGGGCGGTCCCCAGTCGGTAAACGGCCCATGACATGGCCAGCGCCCACCCGGTGCTCAGCACCACCGCGAACACGTTGAGCAGGTTCCAGTCGTGGGAAACCCCGCCCCACGACGTAACGCGGGGCACACGTCCAAAGGCGAACACGCCAACCACTCCCGCAACCAGCGACAGCAGCACCATCAATCGGCCCACGTCCTCCAGCCCAGATCCAGCCTTGGCTGGCAGCTTTTCTGGCCGGGGATCCCCCTCCGGTACATCGACTTTGCTCGTGTGTTCAATCATTGCCGCTCCCTGCTCGTTGAGATCGGGATTGTGCCAGCGGGCAACCTGCACAACAAAATCAGGCCGGGATTTCCTCAAACTCCATGTATCCCGAGAAGTACTGCCGGCTGATGTTCTCGGCACTGGGTAGCTGGGTCGGAAAGCCATAGAGAGCGGACCGCGCCGCCAGTGCTGGATCAAACGCCTTCGTGACCATATCCCGGTACTGGGTCACTACACAGGAGCGCCGCCGGCCCGAGAGTGCGGCCCCGATCGTCTCCCAATCCATGCCGCCGAGACCGTTGCCGCGCACAACCGGCGTGGAGCGGCCCGACAGCGTGCAAGTCAGGCGGCGGTACAGCGCCCCGGAAACCGTATTGACCTGGCCGCCCTTGGTTCTGGCATGAACGCTGGCGTCGATCGCGGCCACGGCCCAGCCGTCCTTGATACCAACGTCCACCGCCCGGAAGATCGCAATCTCGCCCACGTCCACGTTGGTGGCGGTGGTGGCGATCTCCACGGACACCACCGAGACCAAGGCGCTGGCCTGCGGGAACAGCCAGGCGCAGACGCTGCCGTCGGGCAGACGCACAGTGGTCCCGGTCGCGCCGGCAGCGCTGACCTGTACACCCGGCGGAATGTTGAGGCCGAGAATCGCGATGATCCCCGGGACGACAGCGTCGGCCAGGGTGATCGTGATCGCCAGCGAGCTTGTGCGCCGGATCCGAGAGGCCCTGCCTGGCTTCCCGTCGAAGAGCGCCGAGCCCTGATCCGCACTCAACCACGTGCCACCGGTCAGGGTCACTGTCGTGACTGCCGGCATGCCATATCCAATCAACACGTCATCATCCCCACACCGTCAGCACCACGTCCCCCGTGGCAGGGTTGCGTTCTACCCGACGCACCAGCACCGGCTTGCCGTCCTCAAGGCCGTAGCGACCGTAGGTAAGCCGACCGATCTGCCCGGGCAGTGGCGCCAGATCCTGATCACCACGGACCGCGAGCTGGTAGAAGTGGCGCTGCACCTGGTACATGGCCAGGACGCGCTCAATCTCCTGCTGCGCATCGGCCGCGTGCCAGAACAACGAGATGACCGGGTCCGCAGCCTCTGCCCGCTGGTAGTGGGCGTGCAGCGGACCAGCACCATACACCTGCCCCCGATAGAGGCCGGTCAGCTCATCGCGCCGGGACTGAGGCACGTCGACAACGTCGGTGACCAGGTCCGATGCGCCCAGCGCCTGGCCGTTGGGCCGGTAGGCCATGCGTCGGGTCAGGTTGGGGGCGTCATCGGGCACCATGACCAGATCAGCCGCCAGATCATCCTCCGACAGGTCGAAGGCGAACGCACCGGCATGTGTCTCGGGCGCGGTCACGCGGACAAAGCGCAACACGCCAGCAGGATCCTGGTAGCAGCCGGCGCCGTAGCTCGGCAGGAGGGAATTCAGCGCCGCGCGGCCGGTGATGGCTGTTCCTGCGTAATAGCCGATGCCCATGTAGCCCGTGGCTTGGTCGATCACCGCACAGTCGCTGGCCGACCACGCCGCTCGGCCCAACCGGGCCATCACATCACCCACCGCCTGCTCCAGCCGTGCCGGCATCATGCCCGCGCCGATGCTGGAGGCGTCAACCACCACCGGCGTCACCGGTGGCGACTTCAGCAGCAGCTGTTGCCCGTCCGGCGCCTCGTTGTAGGTGTTGATCTCCATCAGGTCGCCGCGGTCCATCACCGCATTGACGTAGACCCGGCTGTCAGCGACGAACATCGATGTTGCGTCCGAATTGGCGCCCATGGCCGGGATGCTGGCCACTGCGCCAATAACCACCGGCTGGGGCTTCCACGCCAGTGACGCGACATTCGGCAGGAACACGCCCCGGTTGATCGTCTCGTCCAGGTAGTCGTGCGCATCGCGCAGGTGCAGCGTCTTGGTGCCATCATCATTGATCTCGATCTGTTCGATCGCGCAACGGAAAGCTGGGACCGCGTCGGCCCGCATGCCGCTCTCGGGTGCCAGCAGGATCTGCACCGAACTGCCAGAGGCACCGGTGCCCGCCAACCCGTCCAGCAAACCTTCCGCGTCGACCACGACGCACTCGGCGGCCGCTGCCTGCGACACCGGATCACCGCCCCACGGCCAGAACGCCAACTCCTGGATCAGGTTGACGCCTTCGGCCACGAGACCCTCGTAGCGAGCGTTCGCCGGGCTGTCGCCGGGGGCTGACAGCCAGTCCACGTCCGCCAGCCGGGTCGGGTTGACGGATGCAGAGGGCAACCGCCAGCCTGCAGCTGCTGCCTCGCTTCGCGGCCCCCACTGGCCGGCGTTGACAGCCAGGCAGAGCCCGCCAGCCTTCGAAGCTCCCAGCGAAGCGGCGAAGAACAGTGGCCCGGACAGCTGCAGCTCGCGCACCAGGATCTGCGCGCCGTTGAGGTAAAGCCGGATCTGGCGCGGTGCCCCGAAGGCCACCTGGAGCCCGACAATGTCGCCATGGGTAGCCACCGGCAGGCCAGTGGCGATCGCACCGCCCGCCTGTAGCAGGCGCCCGGCGGCGAGGTCCCAGCCGATGCTGGCGAGGTCCGCACCCAGCGCCTTGTTCAGCGCTGCCGGGCCAGTGGCGAAGCCTACGAGTGCTGCAACGGCGTCATCACCCCACACGGCAAACTCCACGCCCACCGTCCCGGCATCAAGGCTGAAGTCGGAACGCGCGTGACTGGCCAGCGTGGTGGCGCCAGTGGTGGCCAAGGTAAGCCCGCCATCTCGCGCAGCGAGTACCGGGCCAATGGGCGTGGCGGCGAACCGCCCGAAAGTGTCGGTCATGGTCATCCCAGTCCGTCGAACCAGTCCTGCGCCTCGTCCTCATCGGAGCGGGGCAAGAGGGCGTCGAGGAAGTGCTGAAAGGAGCGCTTGGTCCCACCCTGGCTGTGCAAGGCGGTGATGTACGCGGCGAAGGCGGCGGGCTTGATGTGCAGGCTCACGGGGTCGATGGGGTTCCGCTTGTGGAACTCCCACCATTCCAGGAACTCGCGACGCGACATGGTGGCCCGCAAGTCCAACACCGTCCGGTGCAGGTGACCGGCGAGGACCTTCCAGAACCAGTCCTCGCCGCGCTGCCTTAGCCGTTTCCCGCGTCGGCCTGCGCCTGGGCGGCGGCGTCGCCGAACCCGGAGTGCTTCATTGCCACGCGCTGCAGCTCCGCGGCCACCAGCGGCTTGAGCTGGGCGGCCTGCGTCACGTTCATGACCGGCTTGCCGTCCTCGTCGCAGATGGTGGCCGCGATCAGCTTTGCACGGTCGCCCTCACCCCACAGCTTGCGGAACTCCGCATCCGGCAGCTCGCGCACGTGGAACTGTGCCTTGGCGCCGTTCGGCAGGGTGATTGTGTCAGCGTGCACGTCCTTGGACGCGAACATGCCCAGGTCAGTGAACGACTGCAGGATGCTCACGGGCTGCTGCGGCTGGGTTTCGGTGGTTTCGTTGGTCTTGCTCATTGGCCGTTTCCTTCAGTGGCGACAGGGCGCGCGGGCCGCGCACGGCTAACACGCGGAGGATCCGCGCGCCCTGTCAGAGAGATGGCCCGCCGGAGCGGGCCGGGGTGTGCGCCGTTGCCGCAGCCTTACGGCGTCGGGCGGTGCGTGGTGACGGCGCCGGAGCCGCGGATGGTCATCGTTGCCTTCCACACATCGTTGTCGGCCACCGTCACCGCGAAGTTCTGCACGAAGCCATTGAACTGCTTCGACACAACCGTCGTCGGCGGGGTGATGACACCATCGACCGCCACCGGCTTGGCCGCACCCGCCGTTTCGCTGGCCGGCGCGGTGACCAGGAAGTTGACGACCGCGCCAGTGCGGTGCAGTTCCTCCAGCGCCTCGGAATCGACGGAGTCATAGATCACCTCGATGCTCGTGCTGCCGGTCGCCTTGCGGCCAGCGACGAACTGATCCCAGTCGTCATCGAAGTCCGAGATGTCGATTTCCGACGCCTGGCCATCAGGGAAGCCGACCGAACGGACACGGGTCACCTTGATGACCTCTGCCGCGCCGATGGCGATGAACAGCTGAGTGTGCTTCGACTTGAGTACCTGTCCCATAGGGGTTTCCTTGCGTTGTGCCCGTCGCCGGGCATGAAAAAGGCCCCTCGCGGGGCCGGTGGGTTGCCGTTGTGTGGATCAGCGCAGCTGCAGCAGCCGCACGTCGAATGAAATGCCTATCGCATCCGTGCCGTCGCTGTCTGGCGTTGGGTTGTACGACTCGATGCTGCCCACGCGCTCCACCACATCGCGGATAGCGACGGCAACGCCGTTGGCTTGGCTCAGGACCCCGCCCCATACGGTCATGCGGACCCGCCAGCCGTCAGCCGGCGGCGGATCGGACAGCATCGCGGTTGGCGAGCCGTTGACCACCTCCCAGGTTGCGTACGGGAGCGGCGTGTTCTGAGGCGCGCTGCCCAGGAACAGGCGGACGGGGTCGCCGAGCTGCTGCCGGACGGTCGGATCGCCTTCCAGCAGCGATTGGATCAGGGGAACCATCATCGCCAGCCATCCTTCTTCAGCTGCTTATCCAGCGCCGCCCAGGTCTCATCGATGACCACCTGAGCTGCTTCCGGACCTTTGGCCTCACCGGCGGGCGTGAGAAATGGAGATGCCCGCATCTTCTTGGTGCCGAACTCCACGAACCGCCAGTAGTAGGCCCAGCCTCGATCGACATAGGTTTTACCGGTTCGCCCACTCCGTTGATTGCGCTTGGTGTTGGCGTACTTGCGCCGGCGTCCAGTCTTCACGCCCACGGTGAAGTACTCGCCGCCTTGACCTACCCCTGCACGCTGCCGGCCCTTGGCGCTGGCTCTGCGCGTCACGATCTGCGAGGCCATGAATCCGGACGCCTTGGGCGCCCTACGCCTGGCGTCGTCCCGAATGACGTTGCCACCCTTGCGCATGCCGGCCTGCACCGCCCTTCCCTGGATCGCCTTGGGGACCTCCCGCAGCGAGCGCAACAGGCCATCCAGCCCCTGAATTGACACTTGCTCAGCCATTGCTCAACCCCGCTACGGCGATGATCGCCATCTCACTACCGTCGTTGCTCGGCGCAATGCTCTTGATCGCGTAGGGCTTGCCCCGCTCGACAATGCGCCAGGTAGGCTCAACATGACGCGGGAGCAAGTCCCACCGGACCTGCTCGCGGTATCGTTCGGCCCCTGCGGCGATCGCCTCTGCCGTTGCGCTGAGCTGATTGGTCTTCTTTGCCCACGCCTCGGCAACGAACTGCCATTCTTTCTTGGGCGGGCCTCCAAGCGGATCACGGACGTCGACTGCGCGCTCGAATCGGATCAGGTGACGACGCTGCCCTGCTGAAGTAGCCATCAGAATCGCTTCCTGTACCAAAGCAGTCGTGACACACCGAGGGCAATTTCCGAGGTCAGTTCACCCAGGGCACTGCGGTTCTCCGCCCAGCTGCCGACCATCAACAGAACTGCTTGATGCACGTCCGCCGTCAGCGCCATCTCCTCTTCACTGGATGGTTCACCCTCAACCAGGCGACGATCACAGTGCATCTGCACGTGGACGAGGGCAGCATCAACGTACGACTGCAGCAAAGCGTCGGTGATCTCGTCCACGACGCGGCACTGCTCACGCACGAGCGCAAGGTTGAGGGTGATTGCCATTACGCGGGATCCTCGTTCTTCTTGACTTCAGCCAGTGCAGCGGCCAGTCGAGCAGCGCCCCAGCGGCGGTCGAACTCGACGCCAGCTGCTTCGAGCTGCTGGATAAGCAGCGCCCGCTCATCGGCGCCGCCTTGGTCCGTAGGGGCCGGGCTTCCTGCTGCCGCATCGGCAGCCGGGTCGGCCGGACCAGCATCGCCGGATGCATCACCATCGGCTGACTGGGTGCCTGCAGCGTCGGTCGGTCCGCCAGTGTTGGTTGTTTCGCCAACAGCGCCGTTCTCGACCGCCTTCAGTTCGTTGGGCTTGGCCGGCTTCGTTTCTTGGGGTGCGGCACCTTCGTGGATCGGCTCCACCAGGCCCTTGCCGACCAGCGCGTGGCCGTATTCCGGATCCACGTCTTCGAACACTTGACCTGCCTTCACATCGGCACACTCCGCATTGAGCTTCGGGGCGTCGCCGCGGAAGCCCCATTTGGCTTTGATCTTCATGTTTCTGCTCCGTATCGAAAGAGAGAGGCCGGCACGTGGCCGGCCTCGTTCGGGATCAGCTCGCTATCACGCCTGCGGCTTGAAGCGGCCCTTCACGAATGCCTCGACGCGGCGCTTGGCCAAGCCCAGGCGCTCTTCCACCAGCAGCACACGCTGGTTCTTGACGAAGTCGTCGTTGATCATGCCGACCTTGAACAGGAAGCTCATGCGGTCGTAGATAGTGGCACCGCGCTGGAAGTTGGCCACCAGGAACTCGCCACCGGTGGTGGTGCCGTCGCCTTCGTCCATGCTGTCCGAGGCAACCACCGGGCGGCCCCACAGGATCGGGGTCACGAAGCCCTGCAGGTTGGCGAACAGGTAGCGGTTCTGGCTGTCCTTCTCCAACTCGATGTTCATCCAGTCCAGCTCGGTCATCACCGTGGCATCGGCCGACAGCTTCGACTGCTTGCGCACCTGGTAGATCGCGCGGCGGACCGTGTCGATCGAGGTGTCGCTGGTCTTGGACAGATCGTCATCGAACAGTGTGGCGTCGGTCATCAGGCCCGGCAGATTGTTGCCCAGGCCGTCGCCCTTCAGGATCTGGACTTCTTCTTCCAGCTTCAGGTCGTAGCGCAACAGCTGCTGCAGGTAGCCGTACATCTGCGGCACGTCGTCCAGCGCTTCGTCGGTGACCGGGATCCAGACCGCCAGCTTCTTCACCAGATCGGTTTTCTGCTCGAAGGCGACGTTGCTCTGCGGCTTGGTCCCGCCTTCGCCGACCGGGCCAGCGCCGCGGCTATGCAGCTTCTCGCGGAAGTAGGTGTAGCTCTGGCCGGTGACGGAGATCGACGGGATCAGGTCGCGGATGCGCAGTTCCTGACGGATGCCCGGCTGGATCGTCGGGTCGAAATTCGGCACGACGATGCCTGCGCTGGTGACCGCCTTGGTCTCCTGCATGGACGCCAGTTCGTCCTTCTTGATCTCGATCTCAGCGGCAGACTTCTCGCGGCCGATCAGCGACTTGTACTCGTCGTTGCCCTTGATGAAGTCGATGAAGCCCTTCTTCGTGCCGGGCTGGTTGCCCAGGCCGATGCCCTTTTCTTCCAGCTTCAGGACCTTGTCGACCACCTTCTGAATTTCATCGGTGGCGGTCTGGATCTGCTTCTTCAGATCGGTGGTGACCTGGTTGCCCTTTTCGATCTCGGCCGAGGCGCTGTCGTACTTCTGCTGCAGGCCGGCAAAGCCATCCTTCAGCTGCTTTTCCAGGCCATCACGGATATCGCTGATGTTCTCGCTCATTGGTTCATACCTTTGAAAATGGATTCGATGGATGTGCCGAGTTGCTTCAGCTGCTTCACGGTCTCCGTGTCCCCAATGCCACCGTCACGGTGGATTGCGGGAAAGCCGAGCGAGGCGACGGCCGCCGCCTCTTTCTGGGACAGCCCCATGCGTTCGCGCAGGGCCGATTCGAAGGCGCGAACGTCGGACTTGACGCTCATCACCTGTGCTTCCGGGTTCATGCCGAAGGGGACGACCGATGCCTCCCACAATTCGGCCTTCTTGATGACGCGCACCCGCCGCCCTTCGCGGTTCTCGATCGCGTCCTCCAACGTGTTGAAGCCGACTGACATTTCGTCCAAGGTGCCGGCCTTCATCAGCTCGTAGGCGTCCTTGGCGTAGCTGACGTTGAGATTGACCTTGCCCTTCAGGTGCAGGCCGTTGTCGTCCTGCTTGAACTGGGCATCGCCGATCAGACGGGTCAGGTTGTGGTACAGCGCCAGGCGTAGTCGGCCAGTCCGGGTCGTCTTCACCTTGACGAAGGCGCCCGGCAGGATCAGGTCCTCACCGAGATCCACGTTGTTGAACACCGAGGCATAGCCTTCGAAGTTGCCGGCATCGTCTGCCGCCTTGACCTCGAACGGGCAGGAGTACTTGCTAAGCATTGGCGGGATCTCCCGTTGGGTCGTCGCTACTGGAATCAGGTTTGTTGCTGGTCCACCGGGTGACCTGGTTGTATTGCTCGCCATCGAGCACAGGCAGGTTCTCTTTCACCCGAACCTCGTTGATCGTCATCCACCCCGAGCCGCCAGAGCCGCCCAGGGCGGTCTTGTAGTAGGTGGAGCGGGCGCCGCTGTCGGCGCGTAGCAGGCCCTCTACAACGGCCTCCACGAACATGTCGCCATCAGCGAACAGCTTGTCGTTGATCTCGCTCTCGATCGCATCGAGGTACGGCTTCAGCCCGAAGGTGACAAAGCCGCTGGTCTGCTGCTCCAGATTGGAGCCCAGCACCGACGTGGACCGGGCGCGGTTCGTCAGATAGAGCGGAACGCCCCAGATGCCGGCGAGCGCCTCTTCCTGGAACTGTTGCGATTCGATGAACTGGCTGTCCTTCTGCGTCAGGCCGGCCGGCGTGATCGTCGGACCGCCCTGCAGGATGGCCATCTTGCCCAGATCGTCCACGTCGCCCTGCCGGATATCCGGCAACTTCGCCTTGATCTGCGCCTGCTGCTCCTTGGTCAGGAAGCCGGGATAGATGATGTATCCGCCCGTGAAGCCACCCTTGCGCATGAAGCGGGCCGACCAATCCTGCGCTGCGCGCGCCAGGCCGATTGTTTCGGCTTGATACTCAACTGGCGACAGGCCAGCGATGCCATCTGGGCTGAACAACTTAAAGTGCAGCATGTTCTGCGGCGACACCGGCGTTTCACTGCCGTTGATCGTTGCCCAGTAGATCAGCCCGTCGTCGGTGTCGATGCGGACGCTATCCACCGCCACGGGGATCAGGCCGATCCATTCGCCGCTGTCATCGCGTCGAATGATGATGAAGGCGTTGCCGCGCAAAGCCATGTTCACCACAACCGCTTTGATCAGGTCCAGCCACTTGATGTAGGGGTTGGGCTTGCTGAGCAGGCGCAGGAGTCGCCGGCGCTGAGGGCTGCTTCCCTTGACTAGCGCTCGTACGCCGCCCTTGTCCTCATACAGCTTCCAGGGCAGCCCCGCGGCCGACTCGGACAGGACCTTGACGCAGGACCAGACGATGCTGACCGTCAGTGCCTTCTTGGGAGTGACCCGAACACCCGCCTTCGTGCCGCGGCCACCGGTGGATAGGTCGACTTCGACGTAGTTGCCCGTTGCCGGGTCGTCGTACCCGAAGAACCGCCAGCTCAGCGGGTTGTACCAGCGAAAGGTTGTCATCCGATCAGTCCAAAGAACCCGTTTTCCAGGTAGTCATCGATGCCGCCGGCGTCCGGCGGCATGGCGTGTGCCGCACCGATGGCCATGCAAAGGGCCACGGCGGCGTCGATCTTGTTTGCCGACCTGGCCTTCGACAGCCAGCTGTTGCCCCAGCGGTCCGATTCGATGACGGCGGACATAATTGCGGACACCAGAACGGGGTTCCGGCGCAGGCGCAGGCGGCCTTCCAGCAGCGCCTCCTCCAGCAGGCGTAGCGATCCGGGCATCCACATGCCTTCGGGCGCCGGCTGTCCCGACTGCTCTGCGGCCTCGACCGCGGCCTCCAAAGGCTTGCCCTTCTTGCAGCCGCCCTGCGGGTGCTCGGCGAAGGTCACCGACAAGCCAATGTCGTTGACATCTTCCTCGAACCTGCGGAACGCGTAGCGGTCGTACGCGACCAGCTGCACGTCATACCGGTTGTCGTACTCGGCCATGACCTGGGCCACGTGCCGGAAGTTGATGGCCTGCCCTTGTGGCGCGTGCAGGTATCCACCGTTGACCCACGTGCGGTATGGCAGCTTGTCTTGCAGCTGCCGCGCGTCCAGCGTGTCGCCGGGCGTCCAAGCCTCGATCCAGGCGTCGAATGTGGGCTTCTCGATGACGAGCTTCTCGCCCTCGACTTCAACCTCCACCGGCAC
Organism: Stenotrophomonas sp. 28608_Sma; assembly: GCF_056486185.1. Classification (NCBI taxonomy): domain Bacteria; kingdom Pseudomonadati; phylum Pseudomonadota; class Gammaproteobacteria; order Lysobacterales; family Lysobacteraceae; genus Stenotrophomonas; species Stenotrophomonas sp. 28608_Sma. The sequence continues at coordinate 3,847,740 of NZ_CM151308.1, forward strand.
TGTGCCGGTCTCCACCACCGCCGCCATCGCGGTGATATCGCGAACCTGCGACAGATCGAGGCCGAGGTAAACCTTGCGTCCCTCATGCACGCGCGGGTCGAAGTCGGCCAGCGCCGGTTCCAGCGTTGGGCGCGTCATCCAGGCGGTCTCCGCATCGGTCCACACACAGAAGTGCAGACGAAGAATGCCGTTCAGTGACCCGGGGATGGCCTTGGCTTGCGCCACCACGTCCGCCAGGTACTGCTCGGTGATAGTTACCCCCAACAGGGGATTGGCCTTCGCCCAGCAGCTGGGATCCTCGAGCGGGTCGTCCCCGTCGTCCAAGCTGCACACGTAGCTGAAGGTGCGGTCATCGATCACGTCACCAACGAAGGTCGGATCGTTCACCGCCTCGGTGTGGCCTGCGGCGACCTTGACGGCATGCTCGTGCTCCTCCCAACACACCGAGGTCCGGTCGCTGCCGGAGTTGGTGATCATGAAAAGCAGCGGCTCGCGGCGGAACTTGAAGCCGCGCTCCAGCATTTCGATGATTCGGCGGTCGGGAAGCTCGTGCACCTCATCGACCAGCACGAAGAACGGTCGGGGACCGGAACCGGTGCGCCCCGTATCGCGCGAAACCGGGCGGAAGAAGCTCGCGCTGGCGTGGTGGGCCATGCTGAATTCCCGGCCCTCACCGCCAGCGAACTCGATTCGCTTGGCCAAGAGCGGCGACTTCTTGACCATCTTCACCGCATCGGCGAACAGGATGCCCGCCTGGTCCTTCTTCGCTGCCGCTGAGTAGATCTGTGCGCCAGCCTCGCCTGCGGCAGTCATGCCCAGCAGACCCAGCCCGCCGGCCAGCGGGCTCTTTCCGTTGCCCTTACCCTGCTCGATGTACGCGCGGCGGAACCGGCGAAGGCCGTCTGCACCCTTCCAACCGAAGAGCGAGCCGATGATGAACGCCTGCGAGGGGTGCAGTTCGAACTTCCGTCCCTCGAACTGGCCCTCGGAGAGCATCAGCACGTTCTCGAAGTACCGGAAGGCGTACTCCGCAGCCGCGTGGTCAAAGTAAAGGCCCCTTTCGGGGCCTTCGATCAGATCCTGCAGGTGGCGCCGGCACGCGTTTCGGACATGGGGGCCGGCAACGATCCGGCCAGCCACCACATCCAGCGCATACGCCTTAGTGCGGTCGGCCGGAGCTGGGGCCACCGAAGAATTCTTCGCCCTGGTCGTCTTCGTCACCGCCATGCGAGACCTTCGATTCATCCACAGGTGTGGCGCCCAGCTTCGAAAGGATCGAGCTGAGCGCCTGGGTTGCTGACACGCCGAATTCGGCTTTCGGGTCATCCATCCGAGCCGTCCAGAGGCAGGCAAGGCGGAGCAGTACTCGGTGGCTCGCGTTGAGCCAGGGCATTTCCGTCGCGAACTCCTTCCATGCCCGCTTTTCCGCCGCGGTCATCGCCTTGTATGGCTCCCCCAAGGTTCGCGTGCCCGCTGGCTTCTTCCTGCCGGCGTGCCGGCCTGGGTTTTTGATGGCGGCGCCGCTTGTCGCAGCTTTTGCGACGGGCAGTCGAGGCCGTGCCATGTTTTCCTCTGAAAAGTGCGGGTTTTCTGGGCTGGAACTACCTATGAGAGGGTCGTCCCGTGAATTGTGGATACGCGTGTTTGGGGGGGCGCACGGTCTAGGAGCCGGCCGACGTCATAAATTCGCCCCCCCTACCCCCTCGACGTGGAACGTCGGGCCGTGGAACCGTCAGTGACCTATCGGCCAACCGTCGTTGTCGCACCCGCGAACCTGCGCGGCGCCGCGCTCCAGTCGCGCCTGGTCGCTGCTATGGCAGTTGGCACACTGACTGTCGAAGGGTCCTGTCCAGAACATCTCCTCCGTCTCTCCGGCGGGATGGCCGTTGGTGTGGTTGCACACCGTGGCGACCGTGACGTGGCCTCTGGCCTTGCACCTGCTGCACAGCGGCTCACGCTCCAACTGCGCCTTGCGCGTGCGTTGCCAGCGCGCGGTGCCATACAGGTGCGCGAAGGCGCTGCCGCCTGTTTGTCGGGTCCTGCCGCGGCGCGGGGTATCACCTGCAGCCATCAGTACGGTTTCCCGTCCAGGTCGACTCGCTCTGGCTCGGCACCTTCGTCTTGCACCGGTGCACCGGCTTCCTCACCCAGCAGCTGGGCCACGGCCTGCACCAGCAGCCCGTTGTGCATCGCCAACTCGCCGGTCTGCTTGCCCAGTGTCTCGATGGCCCCGATCAAGCGATCGATACGCGCGTCGGTGCTGCAGTCAAGGCGAGCAGCCAAGGCTGCATCGGCAGCAGCGCGCGCAGCCCGCTCGGTGGCCAGCTCAGTGGCCAGCGCCTCAATCCGTGCAACGTCCATCAGTAACCCCTGTTGTTTGCAGCACCAGGCCACGACGTATCCACCGGTCCACCCGATCCCAGTCCGGCTCCATCCCGGTTGCCCGGGCGAACCACATCACTACGGCGAGGTAGCAACGAAGCCACCACCGCATACGTACTGCCGCGCGCACTGTCGCAGCCATCAGAACTCCTCCACTGCCCAGCCGCCGCCGTCCCGCTGGGGCCTCACCTTCACCGCAATGAAGCGGAACGGGTACATGGCGGCGGCGATCTTGATCTTGGCCCTGGCATCGTCCTGCCAGTGACCCTTCACCTCGTGGCACTCCATGACGCCATCGGCAACAAGGACGGCAAAGTCCGGGGTGTAGAACGTGTTGTCGGCCAGACGCAGCTTCAGGCCCTCGAACCGGTGCCACTGGACCTCGCCCGCAGCCTGCAGCGCGCGCAGCCGCTCGGCATACGCGGTCTCGGTCTTGTTCATCTCGCCGGTCTTCAACCGGCCCAGTGCCAGCAGCCGGCGGTTCATGGCGTCACCGGTTGACGGTCAACTGCGATCACGGCCTGGCAGGCCCGGACGTGGTCGTCGGCGTCTCGTCCGATTTGAACAAGAGCGCCCGCGACCTCTGCTCGTAGTTGGGCTGCCTGGTCACGTTCGACGGCGCCGGCGACGGCTGCGGACAGGCGAGCGGCATTGCAGGTGGCGAGGTCGTCGCGCAACTGGAGACGACCAGCGCGCAGGTCAGCCACAACAGCAGCAGGGACGGTCTCGGCCGCAGCGCGGTCTTCTTCATGTTTCGCTCCGATGGTTGCCAGGCTGTCCGCCTGGCGGTGTTCGACGGCTCGGGCCTGATTCACCTGTTCGGCCACGGCGGAGGCTGCGGCGCCACGCTGATGGGCTTCCCTCGCCTCCGCCCGGTCACCTCGCCAAGTCCAGCCGGCACCAAACATGGCGACGGACCACAAGCCGAGTGCGACGACCACAACGGCGATACGGCTCATGACTTGCCCTCGCACATGGCCCGCTCTGCCGCGCGGCGGTTCACCAATCCTTGCACGCGCTTGCCGCCGGCGTAGACCCAGCGGTCCAGCTCCGGGCACCAGCGCGCGGCGGGCTGGCCAGCGTTGATCCGCCCCACCAGTGTTGAGCGGCAAGCAGCGCCTACTCCCACGTTGTAGGTCCAGCTGAGCAGAGCCGCAGCCTCGTGGGGCTGTAGTGGGACGCGGATACATGCCTGAATACCGGTCAGGTACTGCCCAAGCCGGCTGTTCAACCTCTCGGCGCACTCCTGCTCGGTGTAGACCGCCTTTTCCGGGCGGCTGGTATCGCCGTAGCAGTAGGTGGCAACGCCGACCATGTCGACATAGGGAGTCGCCGAGTAGCCCTCCCATGGCTTCACCAGCGCGGCCGCAGTCAGAGCAATGATGGCGGCGGCGCTGCTACCAACGATCTTGGCCTTCATGCTCGCGCCCTCTGCCGCCACTCGCGAACCCAGCGCCAGCCCAGATAGCTGATCTGGCCCACCAGGTAGATGATCGTCAGAACTACCACCACGCGGTCGAGGTTCGCTCCTGCGGCGACCGCGCCAGCTACCGTCACCGGTGGAGCAGCCTTCGCTACAGCACCAGCGGCAGTGCCAATGATTTCGTCCTTCATGGTGGCCCCGTAGCTCGTCCGGTTCGGCATATGCCCCTCCCGGTTGATTGGTGCCCGCCCCTAGCGCCGGCTGGGCACGAGAGTTTGTCCGGCTGGGACGCGGGCAAAGAAAAAGCCCCGGCTGGGCCGGGGCTTGCGATTGGATGGTGGCAAGATTGCCGCCTTTTTCGATGACCTAGGAAGTCATCGCTATGCCGCCTGCGTGAGTGCCTTGCTGAACTGCCTTGCAGCGCGCGCCTCCGCAGCGCGGAAGTTGAAGAGCATCCACTCATAGACCGGTCGCCAGAACCGGCTGTAGGCGGACCAGTCGGCACCGATGGCGGCTGCACGCTTCCGCCCGCTGAGCGGATCGAAGCCACTCCCACCGCAGCTGTCGCAGTTCACGATCCCCGCGATCGTCGGGTCCAAAAGGACCTTCTTGCCTCCACAGCGGGAACACTCGCATGCACCGGCCATCTCTTCGATCACCGCCCCGGCCAGCCCGCCAAGTTGCTCCATCGTGTTGTTCGGCCACGCCGCCGCCCTTGCATCTTCCAGCGCCTGCTCAGCACGCCGCAGTTCACGTCGCTGCACATCCGTCACCGTGCGCCCGCCCCAGCCCATGCTGGCCTTGGCGATCCCGAACTCCGTGCGGGCATCGGCAAGATCGTGCATCTGGCGGGTGAACTCCGGCGCGACCAAGCCAACGACGGCCTGGCGCAACTGCTCACGCCGACGCTGGCCGCTCTCGGGCCACCATAGTGCCTGCAGCAGCTCATGCCCTAGCCCATGCGGAACGTACGCCAATGCAGCGACGATCTCCTGGGTGGACGGGCCACCGGCAGACCCGTCAAAGCTCATCGTTTTTGGGCCAGTCCGGCTGGACAGCAGTTCTCGAGCATTGTTCATTTGCATGCGCCTTCCCCTTGGTGGTTTGCTTGTTCAGCGCGCGATCGCGCCCGCTTCTCGATGCCGTCCATCAGTGCCTCGCTTTGATTTCAGGAATCGGCTCAAACTGCTCGTAGGTGCCCTTGAACCGGCCCAGTTGATCGCTGACCACCTCCATTCCGATCCCATCCATACAAGGGACATCGAGAACGGAAACACGTGCGATCTCGCCACAGAACGGGAATACGTCCGGATCCTCCTTCACGACGACCAACTGGCCCACGCGAAACACGGCGTTCATGCGCGCTGCTCCCAGCTGGCCGTCAGGCGCTGCACCTGCCCGCCGCGCGCCTGGAACTCCTCCACCGTCTCGGCCGGTCGCTGGCCGTCCTTTTCCTTGCCCCACGCCTTCGCCGGAGCCAAACCTGAAAGCCGCTCCACCCGCGCCCGGCTGATGGTCATCTTGTCCGCCGTGCGCGGGCCGGCCGCCTTACCTCGCCTTGCGGCCCGGCGCAGCGCTTCCTTGTGTGCCTTGTCGAGACGGCAGCGCTCGCGCTGCTCGTCCGTCACAACGAATGCCCTGGGCATGCCTATACCCGACAGCCGGAACAACGCCCGTTGGCCAATGCCATCCTTCACCAGGTAGCTGGCCTCGGTCAGGTCTCGCAGCGCGCTGCGGATTCGGTCACGGTCGGTGGGCGTCGTTGCACCCACGCCCTGGTAGATCTCGCGAGCCACCAGCGCCGCGGATGGCCGGCGCTCGAACAGCGCGCGCACTCGGCCTGCATTGGTCTTGCTCCTGTCCATCATGCTGCTGCCCTCAGTTCGTTGATGAATGTCTGGTTTGCAATCAGCTCGTCGTCGGAGCCGTACGTCTCGTGGAAGGTCCGCGAGCCATCCATCAGGCTCGGGCCGTAGATCTGGCGCATCGTCGCGAAGGTGTTCCCCTCCATCGGATGCCGCATGTGGTGCCACTTGCAGAGCGCGTAGCCAAACATGTGACCGCGCCGCAGGTTCCCGCTCTTGGCGTGGTTGTAGTCGCAGCCGTAGACCACCAGCTCCGGCTCCAGCAGCTCCTGCATCTGCAACGCCAGGCAGGCCATGCAAGGGCCCGTCTTTGCCAGCTCCATCCGGGCCCTTTCCTCCTGGGAAGGAGGTGGGCCAAGCGAAAGCGACCACCACATCAGCGCAGCTCCGGGATCGGGCCGGCATAGCGGGTAATCGGGATCTGGCGCATGCCATCGCGCCACACGCGCGTGCCACGGGTGGCGTACAGCACCAGCGGCTTGATCCCGTACCCATAGGCCAGATACCAGCCGGCCACCGCCACGGGCTCGGACACCGGGCGCACTTCCAGTTCGACGTGGTCCTGGCTCATGCCGCAGCGTCCTGAGCGGAGCCGAACAGCTCGGCGATCTCGGCCAGCCGCTTCCGGGTGCGTTCGTTCGCTTCCGGGCTCGCCTCCACTCGGCCGGCCAGCAGTGCCAGCGGATTGAACGCCGGCGTGGCCGGTGGCAGCGACAGGTACTCGGCAACCTGCTCATGCGCCAAGCGACCAGCGTTGACCGCCTGCTGCAGCGCGGCGTCGCGGGCACCCGCGTCGTGGCCCAACGACGGCTGGTAGACGGCGCAGCCGCCTGCAGCGCGCGCCTCCTTCACCAACCGGGTATAGACCTCCAGGAATGCAGCCCGGCCTGCGATCTTGTCGCCAGCCTCCACCAGCGGCAGCGCCGCAGTCCATGCGTCACGGGTCTGCTCGCTCCACACCAGCGTCACCGCCTCGTCAGCGGCGCGGATGGCCACGGCCCACGCTTCGTTGGGTGCCGGGTGTCCGTCGTCGATGCGCTCCATGATCGCGGCCAGGCTGAGCTTGCCTTTCACCTCGCGGCGGCAGGCGGTCAGCGCGGTGGCCAGCACCGGCAGCGGATAGGTCGCCAGGTCGGCAACCATGTAGGCCGCAGCGGCCGGGCGGATCTGCTCGCCCATCACCTCAGCCGTGGCCACCAGCATTTCGACCAGCCTGTCCTGGTCGGCATCACTGAGCATTGGCGTTCCCCTTCATGCGGCGCAGCAGCGCCTTGGCGTCGTCGGCGGCCGAGGCGTTGGCCTGGGTCTGGTCCTGCTGCTGGGCGATGGTGGCGGTCACCTGGCGACCGGTGGCCCACTGCGTGCGGTAAGCCTCGGCGCCGGCCAGCAGCACACCCAGGTCGTGCATGCGCTTCACGGCGTACTGCTCGTTGACGCTCACGAACCACCCAGCCACCAGCGGCGCCTCTTCACGACCAAGACGCTTCACCAGATCCCGAACGTTGGTGTTGACCTTGGCGTTGCGGACCGGGTCCACGCCGTGCCGATTGCGGTAGGCGGCTCGGTAGGCGCCCCACGTCGCCTTGCAGGCCAACTGCATCTGCTCCTCCAGCTCCGCCTTCGTCGGCGGCGGCGCCACCGGCGGCGCAATTGGCGGTTCATCTGACGGTTCAATGGGGGTTATATGACGGTTAGGCGGCACGGGGCGCACCTCCAGACCTGCGCCCGGTGCATCCCCTCCTGCAGCGGGCGCATCCCCGCCTGCACCGGGCGCACCCCCTGCATGGGGCGCAGCACCTGCGCCCGGTGCAGTACCGTTCTTTCCGGTCTTGCGGGTGCCCTTGGACGGCGCAGCGGCAGCGTTGAACTTGGCCGGCGTAACCGAGTAGACGGTGCTGCTGTTGAATCGGCGATCACGCGCCAGCAGGCCAACGGCCTCCAGGTGATCCATGGCGCTACGCACAGCGCGCGCCGACATGCAGCAGCGCGCGGCAATGGTGCCGACCGCTGGCCAGCACACGCCGTCGTCGTTCGCCTGGTCGGCCAGCGAGATCAGCACGGCCTTCTGCGTGACGCTCAGGCCCTGCAGCGGCCAGCACTGCGACATGATGATGGTCGACATGTCAGAGCCCCAGCGTCATGTTCTGGCCCGGCGCAACAGGCCACCAGGTGCACGCAGGCTTGCCGGTGGTGGCGCACGGAGCGGTCGGCCCACGCCAAATTCGCCCCTCTCGGGCCAACTCAGGCAGACGGCGGCCCAGCATGTGGCGGTCCAGGCCGGTCAATACCGAGAGATGCAGACTGCTGTGGCCGGGATGGCGGGTCACAGCGGCCTCTGTCTTGGCGTGCTGGACACGAAGCGCGCCGCTGGCAGCGAGGTCAGCTGCGGCGATGTGGCTGGACTGCGGATCAGTGGAGCGGGCCGGAACGTTCATGGATACACCTCGCTGAAGATGCTTCCAATGGTCATTGCATAGATCTCCAGCGTTGTAGGCCAACTCAAGGGATTTCGCGGGCAGTTAGACATTTCGCGCCCTCCCCTTCGCTGCAGCGCGCGACACGTTGCGGATCAGCCGGTGCGCCATCGTGATCAGCGAGTTGGCCTCTTCCACCATCAGCTTGGCTTCGTCGCTGTCGATGTGGCGGTCGGCGATGGCTTCCACTGCCGTACCCGACAGGCGCCCCACCCGCGTGGTGATCTCCAGCAGCTTCGTCTGGATGGCGCCAATCTCGTCCGACCAGCCGCCCTCCGGCGGCGGCGGAACGGTGGCCACGGCCATGCCGAACTGGCCCGCCAGCGCCTGCATCCAGTCCAGGGCGTAATCGCTGCCGCCGGCCTTCTCCTGCATCCACTCGGTCAGCAGTTCGGCGATTTCCATCGTCACCGATTCACCCTCCAACCCGCGCAGCTTCGCGCGCAGCGTCTCCGGGTGCATCGACTTGCCGCGGCGGTCGGCCAAGAAAGCGGCTGCGTCCACCACACCGCCGGGCGTCTTGCGCACCGAGTTGTAGAGAACGTCGAGCCAGTTGAGTGCAGATGTACGGCAGGTCATGGGTCACCTTGGGGAAGGCTGTGTTTCAAGGTTTCGGGCTGGGCCCGGGTGGCGCACGATGGGCGCCATGGAGATCAACAAGTCAGGGACGACGGCCAGGGACGGCCTTTCAGGCGGTGTCGACCGGGGCGATGCGATTGGCGTCGGGATCATCGTTCGCTGGCTCAGCAGCGGCCTGGGGCTCAGCGCCGAGCAAGCGCTGGATCTGCGGCAAGGCGGGCAGAACGCCCTCCTCTGGCCATGCCGCAACCTCTTCGACGGGAAGCTGCAGCAGGGTGGCCAAGTGCTTGTCACTGGCCATACCAAGCTTGGCGCGCAGCGCGCGCTTACTCATGCGGCTGTCGACCAGCTGGCGGACAGCCGCAATGCTGGACCCCACGAAGACTTCCGGCCGCAGCAATTCGAGGAACTGCCTGCGCGCTGGGGGAATTCCACTGGCACGCCACTCACTGACGGACGGCGGCTTGATGCGGCAGATGCGGGCCACCTCGGAGGTGCCGCCCAAGCGGTCGATGATCTCGGAAGCAGTAAGGTTGTCCATGCCGCCAAGGTTAGGACTAGCTAATGCGCCAGTCAATAGCCAGTCCTAATTCAATTGTAGTTAGCCTTTCCTAATGACTACTCTTGCCGAACGTTTGACGCTCGCAATCGAGCACGCCCAGCTGACCAAGGCCGAACTTGCCCGGCGCGTCGGAATCTCCGCGCCCAGTGTCAATGGCTGGTTCAGCGGCAAAGCAAAATTTCTCCGCGGCGAGAACCTGCTGGCCGCCGCCAAAGCCCTGGGCGTGAACGAGACGTGGCTTGCCACTGGCAAGGGGCAGATGCAGTCCAGCACGGATCCGACTGAGTGGATCTCGCCAGTCCGAGAGATTGAGACGCCACCCGGCTATGTTCGCTTCGACTTGTTTGAAGGGGGTGCGGGAATGGGTGCAGGGATGGTCAACCAGGACTACCCAGAGGTGGTGAAGACCATCGAGGTCGCAGAATGGGAAGTCCGCAGGAAGCTCGGTTACCTACCTAAGCCAGGCCGAATCCAGATCATTACCGGCCGTGGGCCGTCGATGAAACCCAAGCTCGAAGACGGCGACATTGTCTGGATCGACACAAGCTGCGACTACTTCGACGGCGATGACTACTACCTGATCAACATCGGGGGCGAGACGCAGATCAAGATGCTGCAGAAGCGCGGCGACGGTCTCTACGTCGTAAGCGTCAACACTGACTTCCCGGCCTATAGGCCAGATCCTGGCGATGTGAGCATCTTGGGTAAGGCGCTGATCCACGCCGGCCTGCGGAAGTTCTAAGTAGCGAGAAAATTTCTACTACCGTCCCAATTTGGGACAACAGAAAAGCCCCGCCTAGGCGGGGCTCACACTTGATCAAGCAAGGCAAAGAAGTCTTTTTTCTTTAGACCAGCTTGCGCCATCATCAACTTGAGGAGCCCTCTGTGATATGGGGCATGATGCTCGTCTACGGTCACCTTGAGGATCCCGTTCGGCGTCTCCTTCACCCACTGTGAATCGCCCAGGGTTCCGTAGACACCTCGCAGCCATAAACTATGGCTTAGGCGGAGGTGGTTATGAGCACGAAGCGGTACACCGATGAGTTCAAGATCGAGGCGGTCCGACAGATCGTTGAGTACGGCCGTCCGGTAGCGGAGGTTGCCGAGCGACTGGGCGTGTCGATCCATAGTCTTTACGGCTGGAAGCGGCAACAAGGCAAAGGCGATGTTGGCCGGCGTGTCGAGCAGGACCAGAACGCGGAAGTGCGCCGCCTCAAGGCTGAGCTACGCAGGGTCACTGAAGAGCGAGACATCCTAAAAAAAGCCGCCGCGTACTTTGCAAAGGGGTAAGAGCAAAGTACGCCTTCATGAAGCAACACGCAGATGAGTTCGGCCTCGCGGCGATGTGTCGGATGCTTGGCGTCCATCGCAGTGGCTACTACGCCTGGCTAAAAGAGCCGGCAAGCGCTCGCGACAAGGACGATCAGCGGTTGCTCGGCCTAATCAAGCACAGCTGGCTGGAAAGCGGCTCTGTGTATGGCCACCGCAAAGTGACCACAGATCTGCGCGAGCTTGGCGAGACGTGTAGTCGTCATCGCGTGGCACGCTTGATGAAGAGCGAGGGGCTGCGGGCAATGGTCGGCTACGGTCGGCGACCACGCCCATTGAGCGGCCCTGTTGGATCAGTCGCCAAGAACGTTCTGGCTCGCGGCTTCAAAGTCAGTGAGCCAAATCGCGCGTGGGTCACGGACATCACCTACATCCGCACGTACGACGGCTTCCTGTACTTGGCGGTAGTGCTTGATCTGTTTTCGCGTCAGGTCGTTGGATGGGCAACCCGACCAACTCAACATACGGACCTGGTTTTGCAGGCGCTATTGGCTGCAGTGTGGCGGCGCAAGCCAAGCCCCGGGCTTCTGCTTCACTCCGACCAGGGAACCCAGTTCACCAGCGAAGACTGGCAGAGCTTCCTGCGCGAGCACGACATCGTGTGCAGCATGAGTCGACGAGGAAACTGCCATGACAACGCAGCGATGGAGAGCTTCTTCCAGCTACTGAAGCGGGAGCGTATTAAGCGGAGGATCTACAGCAATCACGACGAGGCACGGGCCGACGTCTTCCAGTACATCGAGATGTTCTACAACCCAAAACGGCGGCACAGTTCCAACGACGGGCTGTCCCCGGTAGAGTTCGAGAAGCAGTACGCACTAAACGGCTGACGACTGTCTAGAAAACCCTGGGCGATTCACTGCACGTGCGAAGTTCCACTCGTCTGCGCGCGGGGTTCGAAGCCCAGATGCTTGAGTACCGCCGTAAATTCCTTATGAGTAACCGGCCGCTCCCTGACCATACTCTCCTATCGGCAGCCAGCCGGGACCATCGGAACGGGCTCTCGGAACACCTTCTCGTCTCGCGGAACTTGGCTATGAATTAGCCCATTCAGCGCAACCATCAGCCGTGCAAAGTAGTACCGCGCCCAAAGGCCGAGAGGGGCTCTGCGGGTCATCAGGTACGTTGCATGCTTGCGATCTTGGCCAGCCAGAGCATCCGCAACATACTCGCGGACTTGCTGATCAAGCTTGTGCTTGACCTCGGCTAGGCTGTCAGCCTGGGCAGCAAGCGACAGATCGAGGCAATACGCCACCCACAACCCATCCTCGCGTTCCGCAAAGCAACGCAGAAGTAGCTGGTTCGGACGCATAGAGTTCTCCAAATGCTGACCCTCCGTGGGCAGCTCTATTAGGCAGCCGGGCGGTCTGCCGATACATCAATAAGTGGTGGGTAGCAATTTGCTACCTACTACGCGAGCAATCTTAGGGTTTCACTTCCGCAAAAACAACAACATGTTTGTTGACACAAAACTGGCGGTCATGTTTGGTAGCGCTCCGTGAAACAAGTCACACGAATTCCACCCTCGAAAAGACTGTCGGCTTTTGGTCGTCAAACCTTAGTGAAGCCAATAGCGGCAACGCTTCAAGGCACGTCGCATAGACGGTGCAATTCCCACCACGCCTGGTCCGCCCCCAAGGTTCCACGATGAACTTAGGTCGACCCGTTTGCGCAGATCCTCTATGAACCGGTGGATAAATGGAGCGCTAAGTACCTGATTGAACAGGCTCAAAGTGCAGCCCTGAATACCCGTTCATCTTGGTGATGCATTGCAGTACCGACGCTGCATGGGCAACTGGTCGATCCGTTTAACGTTAAACACGACTGGGCGCGTCCCTGCCTCCGATCTGCCTCCTGGACAGTGTCCCAGCCTGGCTCAGCCGTATCACTTGCAGGGGTGATCAGCCCCACCCCTACGTAAGCCCGTCCCCCATTAGGAAGTCCGTTCAGAAAAATATTAGCCACTCCTATTGACTGGAGGATTAGCCACTCCTAATCTAGCCCGGTCGCCCAACACCACCCCATCCCGGGGCCGGGCGCAGGAGATCACGCATGGCCACCCTTTCCCTGGGCGTCAGTAAGGCGCCACCTACCGTCGTAGCGATTCCTTCCCTCGGCGTGGTCGCCATCAAGGTAGGCGCCGCCAGCCTCTACATTGAACTGGCAGAGGCCGACCACCTCTCGGTGGAGATCCAGCACGCCGCGCATCAGCTGCGCGGCGAAAGCCAGGACGCAGCCGCATGAGCGCCGCCCTCGCCCACCACTCCAACGCCCAGCGTGCCGCTGCCGCCGCCGGCATCGTCGCCCGCGCCGGGCGCCGCTGGGGCCTCCTCCCCCACCAGGTCGTCGCTGCCTCCAGCATCGCCGCCAATGCCGTCCTGCGGCAGGGCAAGAGCGCTGCCGGCGCCGTCGCCGCCGTCCGCAGCGCAGCGCGCGCCCAAGGCGGTGCTGCATGAGCGCCCTTGTCCATGTTCAACCCCACGAGCAGCGCTGCCATTGCTGCGGCGAGTCCATCGAACGCTGCCGCGAAACCTATCGGGGCATGAGCGCCCCTGTCGATGCGATGGCGCTGCTGGATGCCCTCTGCGAACGGGCGGCATCCGGCGACCCTTCCGAGTATCGCGAGGTCAACTCGCTGCGGGATGCAGTAACCGACCTGATCGCTGCTGATTCGGAGTACGACCGCGCCCGGGCGGCATGGCTGTCGGATCCCTCCAAGCACGACGAATTCCTTGCAGCTCGCGCAGCATGGGACCGCCGCGCGGCTGCCCTCGCCCGCGTCAAAGGCGGTGCAGCATGAGCCGTCAGTATCGCGACGACCACCCGGCACTGGACACTCATCTCTCGGTGCTGGAAGGCGCGGCAATGGACGCGTTTGACGCCGGCTGGGACGCATATCCGCCGGGTGCGCGCTGCATCGTTCGCACGCAACGCTATGGCCACCCGCCGGTCGAGCGCGAGGCATTGATCGTCCGCACCACTGTCCACCTGCACCTCACCGTCAACGAAAAGCCGTGGGCGTCAATCAATGTACGCACGAAGAACCTGAAAACCGGCAAGTACCGAGTTTTCTATCCCTCGGTCGAAGTCGACGGCAAGCCCAGCATCCGCGTCAAAGGCGGTGTCGCATGACCACATTCCCCTCCGTGCCGGCCGCAATGCAGACCTTCACCCTGCCGCGCGGCGAAGACCTACAGCGAGCAGACGCCTCGCCGCCGAGCAAGTTCACCGGCTTTGTGGTCGGCCCGTTCTTCTGCCACCACGTCTACAGCGACGACGAGTCGACCATGATGGGCGATCGCACCACGGCCGAGTTGGGCGACTGGCAGGTCACGCACGTGGACACCGGAGCGTGCGTGCAGCGCGGCCTGCCAACCCACTACCGCGCCATCTGGTTGGCCGAGAAGCTGTCGGCCTTCCAGGACTTCACGCTGCCCTCGTTCCAGGCCATCAAAGACGCCCTGACGCCGCATGAGGAAGAGATCGCCTCGCTGCGTTGGGAAGCCAGGAACGGCAACTGTCAGCGCGCCTGCAATTTCAGCTTCACGGGGGTGCACTCGTGACCGACCACGACTTCTTCGCCGCCATGGCCGTCGGCATCCCGCCCATCACCCCGCCCGCCGGGCCGGCCCCGATCTGGATCGGCATGGACCTGGCCAACGGCCCCGACATGCACGCCGAAGTCGGCATCACCGCCGACGGCGCGTTCTACGCCATCACCGAGGAGCAGAACCCCATGACCAAGCTGAAAGCCTTCTACGTCGATGACATGCCGACCATCTACGCCGCCGCTACGCCCGAAGATGCCGCCCGTCTGTATGAGGAAGACATGGGCGATCCCTGCGATGACGGCTATCCCCGCGAGGTGTCCGCCGCAGAACTGGATCGGTCGATCCCTGAATTCGGCGAAGACGAACAGCCGACCGGCGAGATGACCACCATGCGGACGTGGCTGGAAGAAGCCAGCGCGGGCTTCCTGTGCGGGGCCGAGTAATGCGCCACCTGGCCCTACCCTTCTTCTGCGCCGTCGTCGTCGGCCTGCTCCTCGCCCTGCTCGCTTGGGCCCTGCGCAACCAGGTCGACGCCGTCGCCCTCGCCTGCGCCATCGGCGCCGTGTTCTTCGCATGGCGCTGCTGGGAAGACCTCAACACCAGCTGGCCCGACTTCAAGGACGAGATGCAGCGCCGCCACGAAGAGCGGCAGCGCGCGCCGCTGACCGCTGACGACACCCACTGACCCCCTGCCCTGCGCTCTCACCCTGTAGCGCAGGGAACCCGCGCCGGCCGGGTTCCACCAGCCGGCAACCCATTCCAGGAGTCCAGCGTGCGTAACCAGCTCGACATCTTCGATCACGACCCGGCCCGCATGGCAGCCGCCAACCGCGCTGCTGCCGAGCGTGCACTGACCGACGTGCAGTTCACCGCCACCGTCCGCCAGGAACGACACGAGTACTACGTGGGCGAAGCCGAACGCTGGGAACACCTCGCCGCGCACAGCGCGCGCTCCACCAACAGCAAGGACATGCAGGCATGAGCAACGACAACAAGACCCTGGCGGACGCACAGCCCGGTGGGAGGGTGAGGCTGGGGGACCAGGCCGAGCTGGATCGGCTTGAGTTTCAGGCGTGGGCGCGCAGCATCGGCGCCTGCGTCGCCGCTGACGAGCATGGCAACTACGTTGACAGCCACCTCAACTCGGCGAAGCTCGGATGGAATGCCGCCCTCTCCGCCCAGCCCTCCCAGGTGGCATATCACGGCGACGTTGATCTGAAATGGCTATCCGGCAGCATCGGCGAGGTTGCACACCGGCTCAGCACCTACATGCCAACTGGGCTTGCCGAGTGGGCTGACCGTGCCCGCGACTGCCGCATTGCAGCTCAAGTTCTGAGCGAACTATCCGCCCAGCCCTCCCCGGGTGGTCAGGATGCACTGGCCGATGCCGCGCGCCGCGTAATCAGCGACGTTGATAGCGGCGACTACGGCGGCACGATTTCGATGGCCACCTACGACGCGCTGGTAGCCGCCCTCGCCGCCCGCCAGCCGGTGGGGGAGCCGGTGGGGGAGCCGGTGGCAGTGATCGAGAATGGCGCCTTCGGTGGTGGGGGTCTTCTGTGGATCGGACCGATGCCACCCATCGGGACCAAGCTCTACGCCGCCCCGCCCGCGCAGGCCGTGGACCTGGGGCAGTTCCGGGCGCTTGCCGAGTTTGGCGAGGAGTTCGCGTTCAGTGCCGAGAAGCAGCCGCAGTCCCGTGTGATCTATGCACAGGCACGCCGCCTGCGCGCCCTGATAGACAGCCAGGCGTTGGGCAATGGCTGACCAGACCAACGCCGGCGCACTGCCGGATGCCGAGCTGCAGATCCTTCGCCACGCCCTGGGCGTCGGCGAGTACGGCCGGGAGCGCAGCTACCGCAGTCACTTCGTCACCGGCCCAGGCGGCACCGACTACAAGCACTGCATGGTGTTGGTCGAGCGTGGATTCATGGTCCGGCGCGAGGGCAATGCGCTCACCGGCGGCAGCGACCTGTTCAACGTCACGCAGGCCGGCCGAGCCGCGGTGCAGGAGCACACCCCGCCTCCGCCAAAACTGACCAGGTCGCAGCAGCGCTACCAGCAGTTCCTGCGCTACGACGGTGGCGTGACGTTCGGCGAGTACCTGCGGGGCTGGCGATGAAGGCGATCACCAACGACACGGCGGTGCGCAATGGCTGAAGTCTACAACTACCGCGAGATGCGACCAGCTGTGCTAGGTCTTTGGCATCGCAACAAGGGCTTTCATCAAGGACAGCTCTGCTCGATCAACCATCGCCAGAGCCTCGCGAAGTGCCTCATCTATGGTGCCAAACATCAGCTCCCAGTTGCGGTCGCCTTCTGGAACTGCAAGAACCTCCGCGCCCGTTTGAAAGTGTCGAACCGATTCCATCGCACGTGCCACCGTGGCCGCAAGATC
This sequence comes from Stenotrophomonas sp. 28608_Sma, assembly GCF_056486185.1. Lineage (NCBI taxonomy): Bacteria > Pseudomonadati > Pseudomonadota > Gammaproteobacteria > Lysobacterales > Lysobacteraceae > Stenotrophomonas > Stenotrophomonas sp. 28608_Sma. The sequence goes on from NZ_CM151308.1 coordinate 3,864,303, forward strand.
GAGGTCCACAGCCGGCCATTTACTCATATCAAGCTCTCTCTTCGTGAGAACGTCGAGAGACCTGGCCTTCGCCAAGAGTTCCATTCGAGCAGACTCGTCCCGCTGGAGAAGCTCTTGCGCGGCCCACGCAGCCCCTTGCTCCTCGTGAAGTGGGAATCGGCCTCGGATGGAGGCCAACTTGACGAGGACAGTAAGCACGTCCCCTCGATACGCGAGCGCAAAAAGTGCATTCGCTTTTCGTCTGATCAACAGTCGTTGCACGGATGGAGCAAAAATCGCCGTGAAGACCGCCGCAACGGTTCCTATTGCCGCCCAAGCATTCCAGTTCACGGCACATGTCTCACCAAGCCACCAGCACTGACTTATTCCATCCAACACACCCATTCAGGCGCCTCCCTTTGGATTGAGCTGCATTCTGCCATGCGGGTGAATCAGGCGGAGTCCGACCATGGCTGACCAACTGCTCACCGCTGCACAGGCCAAGCACACAGCGCGCGTCTTCCTCAGCGAGGCGCGAGCGCGACGGAATGGCCTCGGCTACTGGTTCTCGTTCAACGCCGCTCAGCGCGCGCGTTTGCGCGCCAGCACTCCCGCCCCACTGCCAACTCCGCCGCGCGCACTGGCACTGCCGGCCCAACTGGATCTGTTCGTATGACCGCACCACTGCCAATTTCCCCGGCCACCGTTGTCGAGGCCACCAAAGCATCGTCGCCTGTCGCTGCGGTCGTCGCTGCCATGCGACGTGTCGATCCCGCCAGCGGCAGCGTTGCCGCCAAACAGGTGCACGCTTGGGCCGACACCCTCCTGAAAGCGCTCTACAGCGCGCAGCCCGTGCGCTGGGAGTACCGGCGCAAGGACGACTTCGCGCCAGGCTGTTGGGTCCAGGCCGATGCAGGGCACGTCTACGCCGCCCACCAGCGTGGGCTCGTTGTCCGCGCCCTATTCGAGACACCTCGCGTAATCCAGCCGGAGAAGCTGCACGAGTTCCGGGGGCGCGTGTGCGTCCGCTGCGGCGACAGCGAGGATTGGGCCGGGCCGGATTGTGAGCCACTGATCCAGAAAGTCGACCCGCGCACCAGGCTCCCGGTTGAGGCGAGCTGGCTCCTTGAACCGCTGAAGTGGATCCGGGACGCCGGTCCCGCGCCGGTCAGCACGCACGAACGCCGCCGCCGGGCCACCGAAGCCACCTTCCTGATCGAAAAGCTCGAAGCCCACATCGAGGAGTGCAACAAGCCATGACCCAGGAACATATCAGCCACCCGGAAGGGTTGCCGAACTGCGCCGCCGGCCACCGCGCGCGCCACATCCACGACAAGCGCTGCGCCTCCGCCGGCGGCGGCCACCTGGTCGAGTGCGCCTGCAGGTCGACCAGCAAGCACGCGGAGCCCGACGCGGCCATCGCCGCTTGGCGCAGGCTCAACCGCCCCGCGCGCAGCGCGCGCAAGGCAGAACCGGCTTTGCCAGAGAATGTGCTGCAGCTTCCACTGCTGGGCTCGCCGCGGGAGGTGCGCCGTGTCAACGGCTGACAAAATCATGCGTCCTGGCGCGCACGGCGATGTGGCGGAGCTGACAGGCGCACACACCAAGCGTCGGCAGATCCAGAATCTGGCCCGGAACGGAATCCCCCATACCATCAACGCAGCCGGCTGGCCGGTGGTGATGTGGTCGGCCGTCGATGGGTCAGCGAAGAAAGCACCTGATGTAGAAGGTGGGTGGTCAAGCAACGCGTTGAGGCCTGCTGCGTAATGGGACGACGTTCAAAGGATCCGGGCGCGATCCCGCACATGCGGAAGCGGCCGCGGGGAAAAACCACGTATTACTTCTTCGACCATGGCGGTAAGCCGCGGCGAGAAACTCCGCTGGGTAAAAGCTACCCGGAGGCCGTTCGCAAGTGGGCGGAGCTGATGGCGACCGAAGCGGCTGTTCCGGAGATCGTGACCTTCCGGGATGCAGCGGCTCGCTACAAACAATTGGTTATCCCCAAGAAGCGCGCATCAACGGCCAAGGTCAACCTGGCAGAACTGGCGAAGCTGGAAGAATTCTTCTGCAATCCACCAGCGCCGCTGGCGAAGATCCGGCCGCTTCACGTTCGGCAGTACCTGGACTGGAGAACGAAGAACGGGACGGTGGCCATGGTCAGCGCCAACCGAGAGAAAGCGCTGCTGAGCCATTTGTGGAACAAGTGCAGGGAATGGGGCTTCACCGACGCGGAAAACCCTTGCAAGGGCGTGCGTGGTTACGGCGAAGCGGGCCGCGATGTGTACGTCGAGGATGACGTATACCGGGCAGTGTGGGATGCAGCAGATCAGCCGCTGCGCGATGCGCTGGATCTGGCCTACCTGACTGGCCAGCGCCCGTCCGATGCTCTCAGCATGGATCGGCGAGACGTGCGGGATGGCTTCCTGCATATCAGCCAGAGCAAGACCAAGCACAAGCTGCGCATTGCCATCGAGGGTGAGCTGGCCGAGCTGCTGGTGCGCTTCGGTGCCAGGACATTCAAGCGCCGCGGCAAGCAGAAAGGTGCGGTGATCGTGCACACGGCGCTGCTGCTGGATGAGTATGGCCAGCCGCTGAGCAAGGGCCAACTGCGAAGCCGATTCGATGCAGCGCGCGCACGTGCAGGCGTTGCCAAGGAGGCCTTCCAGTTCCGGGACCTGCGGGCCAAGGCCGGCACTGACAAGGCGGACGCGGCGGCAGATATCCGCCAAGCGCAGCGACAGTTGGGTCACTCGTCCGTGGTGATGACCGAGACCTACACGCGAAAGCGTAAGGGCGACCGCGTAACCCCGACGAAGTGATTTTGCGGAAAAGACTGACGATTGCGGAAAAACAAAAAGGGCTCCGGATCGCTCCGAAACCCTTCTGTCGCAATGGTGGGCCGTGAAGGATTCGAACCTTCGACCAAAAGATTAAAAGTCTTCTGCTCTACCGACTGAGCTAACGGCCCATTGCACTGCCCCAGCCTTTCGGCGGGGTGGGCATTCTACCCTACTTTGCCGGGCCGGGTGAAACCCTGGTGCGTCGAGGTTGCCGGCCAGCGGCCGGCACTACCCCGATCTGGGCCGCCGGCTTAAACCTTCCGGGCCTCCGTCGCATCCCATCTGTGATCCTTCCCCGGAGCCACGGATGCGCCTGCCCTTCTGCCTCATTGCCGCCCTGCTGGTGCCCTGCGCAGCACTGGCCGCCCCGCCCCAAGTCGTCACTGATGATATCGGCCGCTTCTGGGCTACCTATGACGCCGTGCGCACCGAGCCCGACGTTGAACGCCAGGTCGCACTGGTGCAGGAGCGCTACATCGATCCGGGCAGCCCCGGCCTGCATGCGCTGATGCAGGTCCGCAACTACACCGCCCGCGAATACGCCACGGCCATGCGTACGTGGCCGCGCTTCTGGACGTCAGTACGGCCATTGACCGCCAACGCGCAGCAGGCCAGCACCACCCTGGAACGGGACCTGGCTGCGTTCCGGGAGCTTTACCCCGCCCTGCGCCCCGCCACCATCACCTATGCGGTCGGTGTTCTGCGTACCGGCGGCACGACGCTGGGTGACAAGGTGCTGATCGGAGCGGAGATGGCGCTGGGCGATGAGCGCGTGGACGTGAGCGAGCTGCCGGAGCCGATGCGCAGCCGCCTGCGGATCTTCTACGACAGCCGCCCGGGGGCGAACAACGCGCAGAACAACCTGCACGAGTACGTGCATACGCAGCAGCGCGAGACCACCGGCAGCCTGGCCCAGTACGCGGTGCGCGAGGGTGTGGCCGAGTATGTAGCGGAGCGCATCAGTGGGCGCCGGCCGGCATTACCCTTCTACGACTACGGCGCAACACACGAAGCGGAAATCCGCACGCGCTTCATTGCTGAGATGAACGGGGAAAATCTCGACAACTGGCTCTACAACAGCGCCCGCAATCCGTTCGGGGTGAGTGATGTGGGGTACTACGCCGGGTATCGCATCGCGCAGGGGTACATGCGGCAGCAGGCCGATGAGAAGGCGGCGATCGCGCGGATGATCGAACTGGACTATGCCGATCCGGAGGCAGTGCGGGCGTTTATTGACGCGTCGGGGTGGTTGCGGCAGCGGTAGCGCCGGGCCATGCCCTGCGGACAGTGCCAACCAAGGTTGGCACCCACGGGAATGCCGGCCAGCGGCCGGCACTACCAGATTCCAGACCCCGGCGGCGCCGGGCCATGCCCGGCACCCGTATTTCAGGCGTACAGCGTCGGGTCGGCTACGCCGGCTTCGGTGAAGCCCTGCGCGCGCAGGCGGCAGGCATCGCAGTGGCCGCAGGCGGCGCCGTTGGCGTCGGCGTTGTAGCAGGACACGGTCAGGCCGAAGTCCACGCCCAGGCGCACGCCTTCGCTGACGATCTGGCCCTTGCTGAGGAACTGCAGCGGTGCGTGCACCTTGATGCCCGCGCCTTCCACGCCCGACTTGGTGGCCAGGTTGGCCAGCGCCTGGAACGCGGCCACGAACTCGGGACGGCAGTCCGGGTAGCCGGAGTAGTCCACGGCGTTGACGCCGCAGAAGATGTCGTTGGCGCCGAGCACTTCGGCCCAGCCCAACGCCAGCGACAGCATGATGGTGTTGCGCGCCGGCACGTAGGTGACCGGAATGCCGGCACCGCCGGCCTCGGGCACGTCGATGTCGTCGGTCAGCGCCGAGCCGCCGATGCTGCGCAGGTCCACGTCCACGGTCTTGTGCGCGATAACGCCCTGGGCCTTGGCCACGCGGGCGGCGGCATCCAGTTCGGAAGTATGGCGCTGGCCGTAGCGCACGCTCAGGGCATGCACGGCGAAGCCCTGTTCCTGGGCCATGGCGATGACGGCGGCTGAATCCATGCCGCCGGAGAGAAGCACGACTGCCTTCTTCATGGGTAAAACATCCGGTTGGGAGGGGAAAGCCAGCACGCTGTCCCGCGCCGGAGCTACATCAGGGAACGCTGCCTGGGCTCATCGGCCCGGCTCGTCGTTCCACAGGATTTTATGCAACTGCATCTGGAAGCGCACCGGCAGCCGGTCCTCGACGATCCAGTCGGCCAGCTGGCGCGCGGTGATCTCACCCTTGCTCGGCGAGAAGAACACGGTGCAACGCTTCACCAGATCGTGCTCGGCCAACAGGGACTTGGCCCAGTCGTAATCCTCGCGGCTGCAGATGACGAACTTGATCTGGTCGCGGGCGGTCAGCAACGGCAGGTTGTCCCAGCGGTTGCGCGCCACTTCGGCCGAACCCGGGGTCTTGATGTCGACCACGCGCGATACCCGGGGGTCCACGGCGCTGACGTCCAGCGCACCGGAGGTTTCCAGCGAGACATCCATGCCGGCGTCGCACAGCTTCTGCAGCAGTACCAGGCAGCGCTTCTGTGCCAGCGGCTCGCCACCGGTCACGCAGACGTGGCGCACGCCCTGGGCCAGCACCTCGGCCACGATGTCGTCGATGTCCCACCAGGTGCCGCCATGGAAGGCATAGGCGGTGTCGCAGTACTGGCAACGCAGCGGGCAGCCGGTCAGGCGCACGAACACGGTCGGCCAGCCGGCGGTATCGGCTTCGCCCTGCAGCGAGGTGAAGATCTCGGTGATCTTCAGGCGTGGCAGCGGCGACTGCACGATCTCACTGGGCGTGGCTGCGGCGCTGGACGAGGTAACGGCGGTCATGGCGGGGACTTCTTGGTGGGACACGTGGCGGGTGGGCTACCGTGGCCGGTAACGAAAGCAGCCGAGCATGGCTCGGCTCTACAACTGCAGCCGGTCGGGTGTGGCCCAGCCGGTAATGCAGGCCGCCGGGCATGGCCCGGCGCTACCGGATCCGGGCGGGTTTGCCGGTCCGGAAACGAAAGCAGCCGAGCGTGGGCTCGGCTCTACAGGGCACCCATTGTACGCCCGGTCAGCGGATCAGCGGATCTGCTTGCCGAGGCGGATCGACTGCAGGCGGTCCTGCGCGGTGCGCGCGGCGTCCGAGCCGGGGTACTGCGCCACGACGGTCTCCAGCGTCTGCTGGGCCTGGTCGACCTTGCCCTCGCCATACTGCGAGAGGCCGACCTTGAGCATGCCGCCAGCGGCCTTGTCGTGGGTCGGATAGCGCGAGAGCAGTTCACGGAACTGGGTCTCTGCCATCGGGAAATTGCGGGTGGCGTAGTAGCTCTCGCCCAGCCAGTACAGCGCGTTCGGCGCGTAGACGCCGTTCGGGTACAGCTGCAGGAAGCTCAGGAACAGCTGCGCCGAATCATCGTACTTGCCGGCCTTCAGCGAATCGAAGGCGACGTTGTAGGAGGTGCGCTCGTCGCCGGTGGCGGCAAGGCTGCCGGCATCACCATGGACGGAAGGCGGCCGCTCGGAAGTGGCCGCCGCTGCGGGTTTTGCCGGGGCCGGGGCGGCCTTCGGCGCGCTCGCCGGAACGGGCGGCAGGGCCGGGGCGGCATTGCCCCCTTCCAACCGGTTCAGGCGGCTGTCCAGATCCAGGTACTGGTCCTGGGCGGACTGCTTGAGCTGGGCGTTGTCGTGCTGCAACTGCTCGATCGAGGCCTGCAGGCTGGTGACCTGCTGCCGCAGCTGATTGATCTGGTTCAACAGGTCCTGGTTGGCACTGTTGTTGTACATCTGCTGCTCGATCGCGCCAACGCGGTCGGCCAGGCTCTGTCGCTGTGCATGCGCCGGTGCGGCAGCCACGAGGGCTGCCGCAACGACCAGCATCAGTTTGATGCCAATACGCATGGATTACTGCGCGGTGTAGACGATTTCGACGCGACGGTTCTGCGACCAGCAGGACTCGTTCGACTCGGTGCAGACCGGACGCTCTTCACCGTAGGACACGACGGTCAGCTGCGAAGCCGAGCCACCGTTGGCCTGCAGGGCCGAGTTGACGCCGTTGCCACGACGCTCGCCCAGGGCCTGGTTGTACGCGCGCGAACCGCGCTCGTCGGTGTGGCCCTGCAGGGTGATGCGCGAGGACGGACGGTCACGCAGGTACTTGGCGTGGCACGCCATGATGGCCTGGAATTCCGGCTTCACGTCTTCCTTGTCCAGGTCGAAGTAGACAACGCGCTGGCGCAGGCAAGCGTCGGTGTCCAGGTCGCCCGGGCCGTACAGGCCGGAGGTCGACGGAGCGGTCGGGGTGGTGGTCGAGGTGCCGGTGTCAACCGGGGCTGCCGGCTCTTCCTTCACCTTCTTCGAGCAACCGGCCAGGACGGCCACAGACAGCAGGGAAACAAGCAGAACGCGGGTGGACTTGTTCATGGCGATACCTTTGTGGCTCCTAGGCCGATGAGGGGTTCAAGACAGCGAAAATATTAACACTCTTTTAGCGCTGGGTACGGTATGGGGACCATGCCGGTTCGCGCACATCTCCGTCAGCCAGAACCAACCGCTGGCGCACGCGCGCATCGGCAGAAACGGCGTACAGCACACCACGGCCACCCTCGCGGGCGGCGTACAACACCATGCTTGCGTTGGGCGCAAAGCTCGGAGATTCATCCAGCGAACCCGGGGACAGCGTGCTCCAGCGGGGCGAACCCAGCGAGCTGTCCATCATCGCGATCTTGTAGCTGTTGCCCGAGCCCTGGGCGACGGCGATCTTCTTGCCATCGTAGGACACCGAGGGCTTGGCATTGTAGTTGCCCTGGAAGGTCACGCGCTCGGCGCTGCCGCCGCCCGCACCGACCTTGTAGACCTGCGGACGGCCGCCGCGGTCGGAGGTGAAGTACACCGCGCTGCCGTCCGGTGCCCAGGTCGGCTCGGTATCGATGGCGAAGTGGTTGGTCAGCTGGGTCAGCTGCTTGCTGCCCAGGTCCATCACGTAGATTTCCGGGTTACCCGAACGCGACAGGGTCAGGGCCAGCTTGCGGCCGTCCGGCGAGAACGCCGGGGCGCTGTTGATGCCGCGGAAGCTGGTGACCAGCTCACGCGCACCGGTGCCGATGTTCTGGATGTAGATGGCCGAATTGCCACGCTCGAAGCTGACGTAGGCCAGCTTGCTGCCATCCGGGCTCCACGACGGCGACAGCAGCGGCTCGGCCGAACGCACGATGGTCTGCGGGTTGTAGCCATCGGAGTCGGCCACCATCAGCGCGTAGCGCATGGCGTCGCCCTTGCCGCTGGCGGTCACGTAGGCGATGCGGGTCCAGAAGGCGCCGCGCACACCGGTGATCTTCTCGTAGATGGCGTCGGCCATCTGGTGGGCGACGTCACGCATGGCGTTGCCACGGGCGGTCATCGCCAGGCCCAGCAGGCGCTCGCCCTTCGGTACGTCGAACAGTTCGTACTCGACACGGTAGGCGCCGGCACCGGCGTCGAGCACGCGGCCGACCACGATGTAGTTCTGCTTCAGCGCGCGCCAGGTGGCGAACTGGATGTCGCCGCCCCGCACGGGCTTTTCGACGATCTGTGCTTCCGGCAGCGTGCGGAACTGGCCCGAACGCTCGAGGTCGGCGCGGACCACGCCGGCGACGTCGGTCTGCGGTGCAGCCGCCGAACCCTGGTAGGGCATCGGCACGATGGTGATCGGCAGCGCGGAGGCATTGCCGCCGATGATGTCGATATCCAGCCCCTTCTGCTGCGCGACGGCAGCAAAGGGCAGCAACAGGGCCGCAAACACGGCAAGCCAGCGAGGCATCTTTTTCATGGAGCGCTCAATAGGGGGAAACCGGAACGAGGGATAGCAAAGCGGGAGTGAACCGCTTCGCAATCATGAACCAAGGGTACGTGAATTCCGGGTCAGTTCCAGCCCGTCCTCTCACGCACCGTTAACGTCGTGGCTAACATCGCACCGCCTGCCCCGGCCACACCGCCCCGCAGGGTGGTATTCCACAGCAGCCCCCAGCCTGCCCGGCTGAAACCGGGCCCGCCAGAGGCAAGCGCGACATCCGTGGGCGCAGGTGACCCGAGAGCCACCTTGCCCTGCCCGCCTCAGCGATCCTGGGCAGTAAAGGTGAAGTTGAGCGTGCGTGCGAACACAGACTCGAAGCCGCGGTACGGCAGCGGCTGCGCGTTGAGCACGGCGGCCTCGATCGAACGCTTGCCGGCCTCGTCGTACGGGCAGTTCGGGCTGACCTTGGCCTGCATCACCGTGCCCCCCGGAATCTGGGTGATGGTGATCTGGCAACGCTGGCCGAGCGGCACCGTATCCGGGCGCACCCACTGCGACAGCACCTTGGCCTGGATCGCGGCCGCGTACTTGGCCGAAAGATCATCGCTGTTGCCACCGCCACCGGCGGCCGGCTGGGAGGCACCGCTGGAACCGGCAGCGGCACTGCCGGCAGCATTACGCGCGGCTGCCACCTGGCGCAGCTTCTGCTCGGCCAGCTTGGCTTCCTTCTCGGCCTGCTCGCGGCGGGCGCGGATCTCGGCGATCTTCTTCTGCTTCTCGGCCTCGGCCTTGTCAGCCGCCACGCGCTCCTGCTCGGCCTGCTTCTTCTTTTCGTCCGCTTCCTGCTGCCTGGCCAGGCGCAGCTTCTGCTCCGCTTCTTCCTGGCGCTTGCGTTCGGTCAGGTCGATCTGTTCCTGGCGGCGCTTGGCTTCCTGTTCCTGCTTGGCCTTCTCCTGCGAGATGGCCAGCGCGCTCACCGCTTCCTGGTCCTTGGTGTCCGGCTGCGCGACACGCTCCTGCGCCTGTTGCTGCTGGGGCGTGGGGGCGTCCTGCGGGCGCGGCTCGGGAATCGGCTGCGGCGGCGGGATGGTGTCTTCCGGCACCGGGATCGGCTCGGCGACTGGCGGCGGCAGGTCCTCCAGCTTCTCCGACTGGCGCAGGGCCTGGCGCGCGGCGGAGGCCTCGGACGAGGACAGCGCCAGGCTGGCCTCGACCGAGGGGTCGCCGGCGGCGGCATCGGTGTTGCGCTCGGGCGACCAGAACCAGGCCACGATGAACACCAGCGCGACCAGCAGGTGCACCAGCAACGCCAGCGCCAGGGGCAAGCCCCAGCCGGGTTCGCGCTGATGCGGGGGTGGCAGGGCGTCAGCGTGCATCGGTGGCCAGGCCTACCTTGTCTACCTTGGCGCGCTTGATCACATCCATTGCAGCAATGACCTTTTCATAGGCCACGGCGCGGTCGGCGGCGACGATCACGCGCACGCCCTTGTCCTGGGCGGCGATGCCGGCCAGACGACCTTCCAGTTCCTCGGCCGACACGGCGGTCGGGTCCTTGGCGTCGGGCAGCTTCAGGCTGAGCTGGCCGTCCTGGCGCACCGAGACGATCACCGGATCCTGCTTGCTCTCCAGCGCCTTGGCGTTGGACTGCGGCAGGTCGACGTCGAAGCTCAGGGTGAGCAGCGGTGCGGTGACCATGAAGATGATCAGCAGCACCAGCATGACGTCGATGTAGGGAACGACGTTGATTTCCGATTTCAGCTTGCGGCGCTTGCGGCGACCGATGGCAGCGGACATGGCTTGGACTCCCGGGTCAGGCGCTTACTCGTCGCCAGCGCTCTGGCGCTGCAGGATGGAGCTGAACTCTTCGGCGAAGGTCTCGAACCGCACCGACATGCGCTCCACGCGCGTGGTGAAGCGGTTGTAGGCCCACACCGCCGGGATCGCCACGAACAGGCCGATGGCGGTGGCGAACAGTGCCTCGGAGATGCCCGGCGCGACGGCGGCGATGCCGGCCTGCGCACCGCTGCTGATCATGTCGTGCATGGTCACCATGATGCCGAACACGGTACCGACCAGGCCCACGTAAGGCGCGGTCGAGCCGATGTTGGCCAGCAGTTCCAGGTTGCGCTCAAGCTGGTCCACTTCGCGGGTGTAGGTGGTGCGCATGGCACGCTGTGCGCCTTCCAGCTGGGCACGACCGTCCAGGCGGCGCTTGTCGCGCAGGCGGGTGTACTCGCGGAAGCCGGCTTCGAAGATGGCTTCCAGGCCGCCGACATTGCGGCTGCGGTCGGTGGCCGAGCTGTACAGCTTGCCCAGGTCCGCACCGGACCAGAAGCGGTTCTCGAACTCGTCGGCTTCGCGGGTGGCCTGCTTGAACACGCGGGCCTTGCGGAAAATGATCACCCAGCTGACGAACGAGCCGACCAGCAGCAGCAGCACGATGATCTTCACCGGCAGGCTGGCCTTGGCCATCAGTTCGAGGTAGTTGATGCCGCCGCCAGTGGTGGCCTGGGCAAGGGTCTGTGTCGCGGCATTGCTGACGTCGGCCGGCAGTGCCTCGGTGACCGTGGCCTGCAGGGCCAGGAGCGTTGCGATCATCCGTTGTTCCTCAGTGTTCGGATTCGGGGTGGAGGTGGGGTTGCAGCACGGCAAGGACGGCCTCGTCCATGCCACGCGGGCGGAAACTGGCCGCTTCCAGTGCGGCGATGCGGACCTGCGCCGACAGCAGCAGCTCGCCGTCGCGCAGGATCTGCTGGTCGAAGACCATGCTGGCCTTCTTCAGCTGGACCAGGCGGGCACTCACCTGCAGGGTGTCATCCAGCCGTGCCGGCTTGATGAAATCCATCTGCATCGAGCGCACCGCGAAGACCATCCCGTGCTCGGCGCGCATGCGCTCCTGGCCGTAGCCCAGCGCACGCATCCATTCGGTCCGGGCCCGTTCCATGAAGGCCACGTAGCGGGCGTGGTAGACCACGCCACCTGCGTCGGTATCTTCCCAGTAAATGCGTGTCGGCCAACTGAATCGGGGCTCAACCGACATCGGGAACCTCCGCGAACAGGTCCTGCGGCGGGTTCTTCGGCTTCAGGCCCATGTGCCGGTAGGCCTTGTGGGTGGCCATGCGGCCACGCGCGGTGCGCACCAGGAAGCCCTGCTGGATCAGGTACGGCTCGACCACGTCTTCCAGCGTGCCGCGCTCTTCAGACAGCGCCGCCGCCAGCGATTCGATGCCGACCGGGCCGCCATCGAAGTAGTCGACCATGGTCTTGAGCAGGCGCCGGTCAAGCTCGTCGAAGCCTTCCGGGTCAACCTTGAGCATCTTCATCGCAGCCTGGGCCACGGCCTCGTCGATGTGGCCGCCGGCCTTCACCTGCGCATAGTCGCGCACGCGGCGCAGCAGGCGGTTGGCGATACGCGGGGTGCCACGCGCGCGGCGCGCGATCTCCCCTGCCCCATCGGCCGTGCAGTCGATGGCCAGGATGGCTGCCGAGCGGCGCACGATCCGGGTCAGCTCCTCGACGCTGTAGAACTCCAGGCGCTGGACGATGCCGAAGCGGTCGCGCAACGGCGCGGTCAGAAGGCCAGCACGGGTGGTGGCACCGATCAGGGTGAACGGCGGCAGGTCGATCTTGATCGAGCGGGCGGCGGGGCCCTCGCCGATCATGATGTCGATCTGGAAATCTTCCATCGCCGGGTACAGCACTTCCTCCACCACCGGCGACAGGCGATGGATCTCGTCGATGAACAGCACATCGTGCGGCTGCAGGTTGGTCAGCAGCGCGGCGAGGTCGCCGGCCTTCTCGATCACCGGGCCGGAGGTGACCCGCAGGGCCACGCCCAGCTCGTTGGCGATGACATGGCTGAGGGTGGTCTTGCCCAGGCCGGGCGGCCCGAAGATCAGCACGTGGTCGAGCGCGTCGCCGCGCCCCTTGGCCGCCTGGATGTAGATCTCCATCTGCTCGCGCACCGGCACCTGGCCGAGGTAGTCGGCAAGGCGCTTGGGGCGGATGCTGGCGTCGGCGGCGTCATCCTCGCGGGTGGCGCCGGCGCCGATGATGCGGTCGTCGGTCATGTGCTGATTATGCGGCAAAAGCGCGCGTTTCGGCCGGGCTGCGCCCGGCACCCGCAGAGGCAACTGCAACGGCCGGAGCAACAGCCAAAGCTGAGTTCCTGGGGAATGGCGGGGTGGGTCCGCTTGCGGGGAACGCTGCAAGTACCCCTCCGGGGCCCGGCCCAGCCGCTGGCGGCTGTGCGTTCGGGCGCTTGCGAAGCAGTGCTTCGCAAGCAAAGCGCCCTCACCCATGTAAGCTCGGTCGCCGCTTGCTCGTGTGCGCAATCCTGCGCACACGGCAAGACCGGGGTTGGGCGTCCTGCCCAACCCGCCCGAGGCATGCCTCGGGCCCATGCGGCTCACGCCCCCGGACCCACCCCGCCTTCGACAGTTTCCTGCGGCCTGTCGGAACGGCGTTCTGCTTTGGTGGGTGCCGACCGTTGGTCGGCACGGTAGATCCAGGCGTGGAGGAAACTGGAGAGCAGAGTGGGCCAAGCTTCAAGCGCGCGGCGCCTCCGCAAGTGGAGCCCCCTTGTTGTTCAAGGGGGCGCGCCGACAGGCGGGGGGATAAGGTGGAATGCGCGGAACGCCGGCGCCCAAGGCGCCTGCGTTTCAAGGGGGCGCGCCGACAGGCGCGGGGATAAGGTGGAATGCGCGGAACGCCGGCGCCCAAGGCGCCTGCGTTTCAAGGGGGCGCGCCGACAGGCGCGGGGATAAGGTGGAATGCGCGCGGGACCCACGGTTTGCGCAGCAAATCGTGGGACGTAGCGCAGGTGGAGATTAAATCTCCACCTGCGCGCCCAGTTCCACCAATCTGTTGCCCGGAATCCGGAAGAAGCCCGTGGCCGGAGCGGCGTTCCTGTGCATCAGCGCGAACAGCTTGTCGCGCCAGATCGGCATGCCGCGGTTGGCGGTGGCGACGATGGTTTCGCGGCTGGCGAAGAAGGTGGTGTCCATCGGGTCGAAGTAGATGCCGCCGTGGTCGCACGAGCGCATCAGCGCCAGCGGCACGTCCGGGGTCTCCATGAAACCGAAGCGCACGTAGACGCGATAGAACTCGTCGCCCACCGATTCGATCTTCAGCCGCTGCCCTTCCATCGCATAGGGAATGGGCAGGGTTTCCACGTGCAGGAACACGTTGCGCTCGTGCAGCACCTTGTTGTGCTTGAGGTTGTGCATCAGCGCGTGCGGGGCCACGGTCGGGTCGGCGGTGAGGAATACCGCGGTGCCCGGCACGCGTACCGGCGGCGCCAGCATCAGGCCTGGCAGGAAGGTGTCCAGGCGGATGCCGTCCTTGCGGATCTCATCGCGCAGCAGCTCGCGGCCACGGCGCCAGGTGCGCATCATGGTGAACAGGAAGATGCCCAGCACCACCGGGAACCAGGCGCCCTGCAGCAGCTTGGCGCCGTTGGCGATGACGAAGCCGAGGTCGATGACGAAGAACACCACACACAGCGGCAGGATCCACTTGCGCGCCTTCGGCCACAGCGAGCGCGCCACCAGGGCCAGCAGCAGGGTGTCGATCAGCATGGTGGCCGACACCGAGATGCCGTAGGCCACCGCCAGGTTGGAGGAGCTGCGGAAGGCCAGCACCAGGCCGATCACCATCACCGCGATGCCCCAGTTGATACCCGGGATGTAGATCTGGCCGATGGTGTCGTGCGAGGTGTGCTTGATGCGCATGCGCGGGATGTAGCCCAGCTGCATGGCCTGGCGCGATACCGAGAACGCGCCGGTGATGACCGACTGCGAAGCAATCACCGCGGCCATGGTGGCCAGGATGATCATCGGATACAGCGCCCACGACGGCACCGCTTCGAAGAACGGATTTTTCACCGCCTCGGGGTGGTTGAGCACCAGCGCACCCTGCCCCAGGTAGTTCAGCACCAGGCACGGCAGCACGAAGAAGTACCAGGCGTGGCGGATCGGCTTGGCACCGAAGTGGCCCATGTCGGCGTACAGCGCCTCACCGCCGGTCACTGCCAGCACCACCGCACCGAGGATGAAGATGCTGTGCCAGCCATGCTCCATGAAGAAGCGGATTGCCCACCACGGGTTGAACGCCTTCAGCACTTCCGGTGCATCGACGATGTTGTAGATGCCGATCGCCGCCAGCGAAATGAACCAGATCGAGGTGATCGGCCCGAACAGCTTGCCGATCTTCGCGGTGCCGAAGCGCTGTACCGCGAACACGGCCAGCAGTACCACCACGGTGATCGGCACGATGAAGGCGTGCAGTCCTGGCGCGGCAACTTCCAGGCCTTCCACCGCACCCAGCACCGATATCGCGGGGGTGATCACGCCATCGCCGAAGAACAGCGAGGCACCGAAGATGCCGAGGATGCCGACCACATAGGCCGAGCGCGACCCGTTGCGCAGCGTGCGCTGGGTCAGCGCCATCAGCGCCATGATGCCGCCCTCGCCGTCGTTGTCGGCGCGCATGATGATGGTCACGTACTTCAGCGTGACCACGATGTTCAACGCCCAGAACGCCAGCGACAGCACGCCCAGCACGGTGTCGTGGTCACTGTTGAGCCCGTAGTGCGGCGAGAACGCCTCCTTCAGGGTGTACAGCGGGCTGGTACCGATATCGCCGAAGACCACGCCGATCGCACCGATGATCAGCGCCAGGCCTCCGGCTGGAGGGGCGTGACCGTGGCCGCCTGGGGCAGCTGCGTGCGGGGTTTGACTGCTGGACATGGGACTCCTGGCGGGGCTCAGGCGGTTCGTTGGAGGAAAGGAAAGCGGGTCAGCGCAGCGCCGACTGCAGCGCCTTGCGGATCACGGTGGCCACTTCGTCACCTTCGTTGAAGGCATCGCGGGCCATGCGCGCCGCTTCGGCCGGCTTGTAGCCCAGCTGCTGCAGGGCCACGGTGGCATCGGACAGCGGATCGGCCGGGGCCGGGCCGCTGCCGGTGGGCAGCGCGCCGCCGGCACCGAACTGGGCGGCGCGGTCGCGCAACTCCAGCACCATGCGCTCGGCGGTCTTCTTGCCGATGCCCGGAATGCGGGTCAGCGCGGTGATGTCACCGGCCTGGACCATGCGCGCGAATTCCTCGACGGTGACGCCGGACAGCACGGCCAGCGCGATCTTCGCGCCGATGCCACTGACCTTCTGCACGTCGCGGAACAGGCGCCGCTCACCTTCGCGCAGGAAGCCGTACAGCGAGACGCTGTCTTCCTTCTGCGAGTAATGGGTGTACAGGGTGACCTCGCGGCCGAGCTCGGGCAGGTCGTAGAAGGTGCTCATCGGCGCCTCCAGCTCGTAGCCCACTCCGTTCACGTCCACCACCAGCCACGGCGGCGCCTTGTAGGCGACGATGCCGCGCAGTCGACCGATCATTGCGTGCAGCTCCTCATTTGCGGCCCCACGCCTGGCGGGCACTGAGCCCCAGGCGGTTGGCCGTTGCCCTTACGTGGGCATGGGTGATCGCCACTGCCAACGCGTCGGCCGCGTCGGCCTGCAGCTTGGTTTTCAGGTTGAGCATGAGCCCGACCATGTGTTGAACCTGTTGCTTTTCGGCGCCACCGCGTCCGACCACCGCCAGCTTGATCTCGCTGGCGGCGTATTCGTGCACCGGCAGGTCACGCAGCACCACGGCGGAAATCGCCGCGCCACGGGCCTGGCCCAGCTTCAGCGCCGAATCGGGGTTGCGCGCCATGAACACGCGTTCGATGGCCACTTCCTGCGGCTGGTACTCGCGGCACAGGTCAGCCAGGCCCAGCACCAGCAGCTTCATGCGCTGCGGGAAATCGTCGGCGCCGAGCAGCACCAGCGGCTGGTGGTGCACGTGGCTGACGCGGCCGGTGGCGTCGACATCAATGATGCCGACCCCGGTCCGCTGCGAACCGGGGTCGATGCCGAGGATGCGGGTCATGCTGCACTCCTGGCGGGGCGGAACGGGAGGCGCTGGCAGGCGTATGGGCTCATGACTGTCCGCGGTGACCGTTCAACGGCCCGCGCCCAGGCCGTCAAGGACGGCTCAGGCGTAGGCGTCGGCGCCGAGTTCGGCGTTGGAGTACACGTCCTGCACGTCGTCCAGGTCTTCAAGCATGTCCAGCAGCTTCTTGACCTGCAGGGCAACCTCGCCCTCGACCTTGATGTCGTTGTCCGCGCGGAAGGTGATTTCGGCGTGGTCGGCGACATGGCCAGCGGCGGCCATCGCATCCTTGACCGCGTTGAACGCGTCAGGGCTGGTGACCACGTCGATCGAGCCGTCGTCCGGGTAGACCACGATGTCATCGGCGCCGGCCTCGATGGCCGCTTCGGTGATGGCTTCCTCGTCGGCACCCGGGGCGAAGCTGAGCACGCCCAGGCGCTTGAACATGAAGGCGACCGAGCCTTCGGTGCCCATGTTGCCGCCGCACTTGCTGAACGCATGGCGGACATCGGCCACCGTGCGCACGCGGTTGTCGGTCAGGCAGTCGACGATCACGGCCACGCCACCCGGGGCGTAGCCCTCGTAGCGGATTTCCTCGTAATCGACGCCTTCCAGTTCGCCGGTAGCCTTCTTGATGGCGCGCTCGATCACGTCCTTGGACATGTTCACGGCCAGGCCCTTGTCCACGGCCACGCGCAGGCGCGGGTTGTTGTTGGGGTCGCCTCCACCGCCGCGCGCGGCAACGCCGATCTCGCGGATGATCTTGGTGAAAATCTTGCCGCGCTTCGCGTCGGACGCGTTCTTGCGGGCTTCGATGGAGGGGCCTCTACCCATGGGTGCTACCGTCTGGCTGCTTCAGGATCAAGGCGCGGATTCTACCTGATCGGGGGCGGCAACCGTGTCTAGGGCGGAGGGATGCCGCCAGGTCATGCCCGGCGGAGAGCGTGCGAACCAACGGTTCGCACCCACCGAGGCAGGCCCGTCGCACCCACTCAATCATGCAGCGGCGGCGTCGCGGCTGTGATCGAACTGGCCGTGGCGCAGGAAATGCGCGGTCTGCCGCGCGGCATCGGGCGATACCACCAGGCCACTGTGGCTGGTACGTACCACGCAATGGTCGGCCAGGCCCGGCAGGCGTGTCTCGGCCAGGGCCACGGTACCGTCGGAGGCGTCGTCGATGGCGCCCAACAGGCTGCCCAGGCCGTGCGGCACCGAACCGGCGATCAGGCCAACCTCGGCCCTGCCCTGCCAGTCCGGCAGGCCATCGAGCAGCAGATCGCTGCTGCGCCCCAACGCCAGGCCCCAGCCGTGCTCGGACAGCGAACGCGCAGTGCCACTGCCGCGCAGCGGCGAGCCCAGGCAGACCACGCGCTGCACATCCAGCTGCGGCTGGCGGCGCAAGGCCTCCAGCGCCAGCAATCCCCCCAGGCTGTGGCCGACCAGCGACAACGGGCCGGCATCGGCCAGCCGCTCCAGCAGCTGCGGCACGGCCACGTCGGGGCCACCAAACACCGAGGAGTAACCGAACGCGTGCACCTGGAAACCACGCGCGCGCAGGCGCCAGGCCAGCGGCCCGACCCAGGCACGGGCATTCCAGATGCCATGCAGCAGCAATACGGGGGGAGTCATGCAAACAGCCTGGCGGTCAGCGGGGCGGAAACGTACGGTGATTGAACACGCGCGCGCAGCAAGCGGCGGTGAACGTCAGGTCGCGCGCGGTGCGCGGCGCAGGATGAACTCGAGGTCCTGGGTGTCACCGACCGGGAACAGGTACTCGCCGGCCTTCTCGAATCCATAGCGGGCGTAGAAACGCTGTGCGCCGAAGTTCTCCGACCACACGCCCAGCCACAGCGTGCGCGGGCCTTCGTGTTCCAGCCAGGCCAGCGCGGTTTCCAGCAGGCGGCTGCCCCAGCCGCAGCTCTGCTGCGTCTTGACCAGGTACAGCCGCTTGAGTTCGCCGTCACCGGGCTTCACGTCCGGGTGCGGCAAGCCACAGGGGCCGGCGGCGGCATGGCCGACCGCCTCCCCGTCCAGCTCCAGCAGCCACACCGCGTAATCGGGGTGGGCCAGGATCACGCGCTGGCGCTCGACCGTGTAGGCCTCCTCGAGGAAGGCCTGCAGGTCCTGCGGCGGATACAGATGGCCGAAGGTTTCGGTGAACGTGCGGGCAGCCAGCGCCGACAGGGTCGGCGCGTCGTCCACGGTGGCGCGGCGGATCGAATACATGCAGGAAGTTGACGTCAGGGCGAAGCGCGGGTCAAGCCTTTTCAGGCGATTCCGATTCCGATTCCGCTTCTTCTTCCTCGTCCTCTTCCTCGTATTCCTCTTCGTCCTCGTCCTCGTCCTCTTCTTCGCCTTCCTCGTCCTCGTCGTACTCTTCCTCTTCGTCGTCCTCGTAATCCTCGACGCCGAAGTCTTCACCGTCCCAACGGCCCTCGCCGTCGGCGACGAAGGTCAGGGCCATCGCCGCCGGATTGGTACCGACGCGGACCAGCCAACCACCGAACACGCGCGCACGCTCGGTGACCAGGGTGGCCTCGGAGCCTTCATTGCCCAGCTTTTCCCACTCCAGCGAAAACGCAAACTCGGTCATTGCCTGGATCTCCTGATCAGTTGGTCTTGGGGCGAACCTGGATGTGCACTTCGGCCAGCTGCGCGTCGACGATCGGCGACGGCGCGTCGGTCATCAGATCCTGGGCACCGGTGGTCTTCGGGAACGGGATGACGTCGCGGATCGACTCGGTGCCGGCCATCAGCGCGGCGATGCGGTCGATGCCGAAGGCGATGCCACCGTGCGGCGGCGCGCCGTAGTTCAGCGCGTCGAGCAGGAAGCCGAACTTGGCGCGGGCTTCCTCGGCGCCGATGCCGAGCAGTTCGAACACCGCGCTCTGCATGTCCGGACGATGGATACGGATCGAACCGCCGCCGATTTCATTGCCATTGAGCACCATGTCGTAGCCGCGCGAAACGGCGGTACGGGCATTGGCGCGCAGGTCGGCGATGTCGTCCACGGCCGGTGCGGTGAAGGGGTGATGCAGGGCGACGTAGCGCTGTTCTTCCTCGTCCCACTCGAACATCGGGAAGTCGGTGACCCACAGCGGTGCCCAGCCGTCGGCGACCAGGCCGAAGTCCTTGCCGGCCTTCAGGCGCAGCGCGCCCATGAAGTCGGAGACCTTGTTGTAGCCACCGGCGCCGAAGAACACGATGTCACCGTTACCGGCGCCGACATGGGCGACCAGCGCGGCGAAGGATTCCTCGCTGAAGAACTTCTGGATCGGCGAGCTGATTTCGCCGTTGTCGGCGATCTTGATGTAGGCCAGGCCCTTGGCGCCGTACTTGGCGGCATGCGTGGCGTATTCGTCGATCTGCTTGCGCGACAGCGACGCACCGCCCGGGATGCGCAGCGCGGCAACGCGGCCCTCAGCATCATTGGCCGGGCCGGTGAACACGGCGAACTCGCTGTCCTTGACCAGCTCGGCCACGTCGACCAGCTCCAGCGCGATGCGCAGGTCCGGCTTGTCCGAGCCGTAGCGACGCATTGCCTCGGCCCAGGTCATGCGCGGGAAGCTGGCATCCAGCTGGACGTCGACCACTTCCTTGAAGATGGCGCGGATCATGTCCTCGACGAAATCCTGCACGTCGCGCTCGCGGACGAAGGCGAATTCCATGTCCAGCTGGGTGAATTCCAGCTGGCGGTCGGCACGCAGGGCCTCGTCGCGGAAGCAGCGCGCGATCTGGTAGTAGCGGTCGAAGCCGGCCACCATCAGGATCTGCTTGAACAGCTGCGGGCTCTGCGGCAGGGCGTAGAACTCGCCCGGATGCATGCGCGCCGGCACCAGGAAGTCGCGCGCGCCTTCCGGGGTGGCCTTGGTCAGGATCGGGGTCTCGATGTCCTGGAAGCCCTTTTCGTCCAGATGGCGGCGCAGGGCCTGCACCAGCTTGATGCGGGTGCGCTGCATGCGCTGCATTTCCGGGCGGCGCAGGTCCAGGTAGCGGTACTTCAGGCGGGTTTCCTCGCCCGGATTCTCGTGGGCGTGGAACGGCAGCGGCGCGGCCTTGTTCAGCACGGTGATGGCGGTGGCGATCACTTCCACCTTGCCGGTGCGCATCTTGTCGTTCACCGCGTGGCGGGCACGCACCACGCCTTCCACCTGCAGCACATCCTCGTAGCCCAGCGACGCGGCCACGGCGAACACGTCGGCGTTGTCGACTTCCACGGTCACCTGCACGATGCCTTCATGATCTCGAAGATCGATGAAGCAGACGCCGCCCTGGTTACGGGCCACGTCGGTCCAGCCGGCGAGGGTGACAGTCTGGCCAATCAGGGTCTCATCGACCAGGCCGCAGAAGTGGGTACGCATGGGGGGAAGCTCCGCTGGAGAACGCCGGCACCGGATGGGGGCCGGAAAGCCTCGTATTCTGCGGCCGAGGCCCCGGCCGGGGCAAATCCGGCCAGTCACACCGGCTTGATCGCCCCCCTCCCTATAGTCGGGCACCTGCCACCGTATGGGATGCCGCCATGAAACCGCTGTCCCTGGCCAGCCTGGCCGTAACCCTCAGCCTGGGTGCCGCGGGCACCCTTGCCCTGCCCGCCCCTTCCGCGCATGCGCAGAGCGGCGTGGTCCGCTGCGAAAGCCAGAACAACCGCGAACGGGTCTGCAACACCGGCTGGCGCAATGCGCAGCTGGTGCGCCAGCTGTCCGGCTCGGACTGCGATGAAGGACGCACCTGGGGCAGCCGTAACGGCAGCATCTGGGTCACCAACGGTTGCCGCGCGGAATTCGTCGAGGCCCGCGGTGGCTGGGGCGGCGGCAATGGCGGTGGCTGGGGCGGCAACAACGGCCGGCCCGGCGAGACCATCCGCTGCGAGAGCCAGAACAACCGCGAGCGCAGCTGCCCGGTCGGCTGGCGCAATGCCCGCCTGGTCCGCCAGCTGTCCGGCAGCCCCTGCAACGAAGGGCGTACCTGGGGCGTGCGCAACGGCGCGGTCTGGGTCAGTGGCGGCTGCCGTGCCGAATTCGCCGAAGCCCGCGGCTGGGGCGGTGGTGGCGGTGGCTGGGGGGGCGGCAACAGCAATTACTCAGTTACCTGCAGCAGCAACAACAACCGCTCGCAGACCTGCGACTGGGATGAGCGTCAGGGCCGCCCGGTGCTGCAGCAGCAGCTGTCCGGCAGTGCCTGCCAGGAAGGCCGCAGCTGGGGCTACTCACGTGGCCAGGTGTGGGTGAGCAATGGCTGCCGCGCGCGTTTCGGTACGCGGTAAGCACACGGCCGGATCCCTTGCCGACGGCCAGGGCTCTGATCCCGGTCCGGTATCCCGCATCCACGCATGGTGTGGATCTACTGAGGGCCTTTCTGGGGTCGAGGCCCTCCGCAGGAGGAATCCGACCCTGGGATCACGGGGCGGACGCTTTGTCGTCGCCCCACGGTGCAGGCGGCAGGGCAACCGGCTTGCTCAGGTCGAACTGCACGCGGAAGCGGCGGCCCTCCGGGCGGGTCAGCTCGTAGACAAAGGTCTGGTCGGGATCAATCTCCATCGCCCAGGTGTTGTGCGTGGAGGCCAGCATGTCGGCGCGGCGGAACATCGCCACCGAATCGGCGTCGGCGGGGAACTGCTGGCGCTCGGCGGTGCCCGGCGGCGTGCTGTCGCCACCGTAGAGGGTGATCGCGTCGGGGCTGCCGTCTTCGTGGCGATGGTCGTGCTTCAGGCGCAGGCCGGTTTCAGTACGGGTCAGCACCCAGGTCCGCGAGTGGTCATCGCCGACATGGAACGGGATGCGCAGCTCGTGCGCCGGATCGGCACAGCCGCGCACATGCATGACCAGGCGCTGCCCGGCGAACGGATCCTTGCCGGTCGGTGCCGGCGTGTCCTCCACCACCTTGCCGGCGTAAGCCTGGCCGCAATGCGCGGCGATGGCGGCCATGAAGGCATCGGCCGGTGCGGTCGCCAGATCATGGGCGACCGTATCGGAGCGCTGCGAACACGCAGCAAGGCTGAGCAGGAGGGCGGAAGCGGTGACAACGGCAGGCAGTTTCATGCCCCAACCCTAACGGCCATGGCCGAAGTGCGCAAACCGCACGCGCAGCATCCGCTCAGCGATCGACTGCAGATGCCGCTGGCAGGGTTTCGGTGGCCGCCACCGGCGCGGCTTCGCCTTCACCCGCAGGTTCCTGTTCAACCGGATCGACATCGAACGGCGTGCGGAACACCAGCGACGGCAACAGCGTGGTCAGTGCGGCATACAGCAGCAGCGCGCCGAACAGCACCGCCGGAATCTGGAAACGCTCGCGCATGATCGCCGCCAGCACCAGGGTGAAAATCAGCGTCGGGGCCAACGCCAGCGAGACCCGCAGGCTGCTGCGGAAGCTCTCGCCGAACATCACCCGACGCTGCAGCCAGACCACGCCGATGCGCAGCGGCAGCACCACCAGGGTGATCACGATGCCCAGCCCCAGCGCCTCAAAGCTCAGTGCTTCGCTGGGCACCTTGGTGCCGGCGTTGAAGAAGTAGAACGGCACGAAGAACGAGGCGAACAGGCGCAGCGCATGCAGGTTCTCGTGCGAGGCCAGCAGCGGCATGCGCTGGTGCAGCAGGCGCGCGACCAGGCCGGCGATGAAGGCACCGACCAGGTAATACACACCCAGCAGATAGGTGATGTACGCCGCGACCATGCCGACCATGACCAGCAGCGAGAACTCCGAACCCGGCGCGTGCGGCGCCACCCAGCGGCCCAGCGCGATGAACAGCAGCGGCAGGCCGACCATCATCGCCAGCAGCGCCAGGCTGGACAGCGCCATGTGCCCCGGGTCGCCGGCCTGCAGCACGATGAACAACGCGGCCAGCGCCAGCAGTTCACCGGCAATGGCCTTGCTGGTCACCCAGAATCGCTCGTCCTCGCTCAGGCCAAGCCGCGACAGCGAATCCATGATGAAACCGGTGGACGGCGTCAGCAGCGCCAGCGCCAGCAGGCCCGCGGCCTGCCACGGCAGCCCCGCGTAGCGCCAGGCCAGCCAGCCCACACCGAACAGCGTGCCGGTACGGATCACCAGATGCGCCAGCAGCGGCCACATGCCACGGCGCAGCGCCTGCAGATCCACTTCCAGGCCGGCGAACAGGAACAGCGAGGAAATGCCCAGCGTGGCCAACAGACCGATCACCGCGTCGTGCGCCTGGTCGCCCAGCCAGAGCATGCCGATGATGCCGAACAGCAGGCAGGTCAGCGGCGCGGGCAGGCTGAAACGCTGCAGCGCGCGCGGGATCACCAGCAGCGCAAAGATCAGCAGCAGGTAGATCAGTTCATGGCTCATGGGGGACTTCCGTGTGATTCGAACGCGCGCAGGATGCGCGCGCCGAACCGATCCGGCAAGCCACTTCTGAATGACCCCGGTTACCTCAACCGATCAGCCGATCGGCGATGCGGCCTACCTGCGCCAGCACCGTGGCACGCCGTTCGTTGCTGATCGCACCCGCCTGCAGGTAGGCGGTCAGCACCCAGGGCGTGCCGCCGGCCAGCGGCCACAACACGGCGATGTCGTTGCGCGCGTCCTCGCCGTTGCTGCCGGTCTTGTCACCGACGCGCCAGCGCTTGCCCAGGCCCGCGCGCAGGCAGGCGTCGCCGGTTTCGTTGTCGATCAGCCAATCGGCCAGCTGCTGCCGCGACGCCGGCTGCAGCACCTCGCCCAGCACCACGCGCTGCAGGGTCGCAGCCATCGCCGCCGGCGTGGTGGTGTCGCGCGGATCGCCCTTGGCAAAGCTGTTCAGCTCCGGCTCCAGGCGATCACTGCGGCTCACCGCATCACCGCTCGCGCGCAGGAACGCAGTCACCGCGGGCGGGCCACCGACCACGCCGAACAGCAGGTTGGCGGCAGTGTTGTCGCTGGTGATGATCGTGGCACGGCACAGATCGCGCACGGTCATGTCCTTGCCGGCGTGGCGACGGGTGACCGGCGCGTGCGAGAGCAGGTCGGCATCGCGCACCGGCACGCGCGTGTCCAGCAACGCGGGCCTGCGCTCGGCCTGGCTGAGCACGGTGGCGGCCAGCACGCTCTTGAACGTGCTGCACATCGGGAAACGCTCGTCCTGGCGATGACCGATGCGGCGGCCGCTGGCGGTATCCAGCAGGGTCACGCCGAGGCGGCCGGCACAGGCCTTTTCCAGCGCGGCGAAGTCGGTGGCGGCGGTGAGGGCGGCATCAGTCGGTGCACTGGCGGTGGTCTTGCCCGCCGCACGTGCCAGCAACGGCAGGGCAAGCGAGGAAGCAACAGCGGCACCACTGAACTGCAGGAATCGGCGACGGGCGAGCATGCGGGGTTCTCCTGGGGACCGCCCGATTATTGAAGCCTCGCACGCAGGCGACCAGCGCGAAAAATCAGCGGAAGGCATTAGCTGGATTAATGCCTGTCGCAATCAACCCTTTAATTCTTCTGAACTAGCTACTGGGAAGGTAGGATCAGCCATCACCCTGGCTCACGACTACTCTGATGCTGCACCCTACCCTGCCGCTGAACGCCCTGCGTGCCTTCGAGGCGGCCGCACGCCACCAGAACTTCACCCGTGCCGCGCTGGAGCTGTGCGTCAGCCAGGCCGCGCTGAGCCACCAGATCCGCGGGCTGGAGGACCGGCTCGGCATCCGCCTGTTCCATCGCCTACCGCGCGGCGTGGCGCTCACCGAGGAGGGCGCGGCGCTGTATCCGGTGCTCAACGAATCATTCGAGCGTATCTCGGCCAGCATCGCGCGCTACACCGGTGGCCCGGCCCGTGAAGTACTGACGCTGGGCGTGGTCGGCACCTTCGCCACCGGTTGGCTGCTGCCACGGCTGGCTGCGTTCGAGGCCGCGCACCCGGACATCGAGCTGCGACTGCAGACCCACAACAATCGCATCGATCTGGCCGGCGAGGGCCTGGACCTGGCGATCCGCTTCGGTGATGGCGACTGGCAGGGCCAGGCGTGCACGGCGATCCTCGACGCGCCGTTTGCACCGCTGTGCGCACCGGCGCTGGCGCGGCGGCTGAAACAGCCACGCGACCTGGGCACGCTGCCGCTGCTTCGTTCCTACCGCAGCGACGAATGGCCGCGCTGGCTGCAGGCGGCCGGGGTCAGCGGCGTGGAAGCGCGCGGGCCGGTATTCGATTCCTCGTTGACGGTCGCGATGGCCGCGGTCGGTGGTGCCGGCGTGGCGCTGCTGCCATTGCGCATGTTCGAGCAGGAGTTGGCTGAAGGCCGTTTGCTGCAGCCGTTCAGCACCACGCTGGAGCTGGGGCGCTACTGGCTGACGCGGTTGCGATCGCGTGCCGAACGTGAGCCGGCCAGGCGCTTCCGCGAATGGCTGCAGGCACAGGGCGCGTAGGTAGTGCCGGCCGCTGGCCGGCAACCCCTTGATCGTCGTGGGCGCATCGCGCTGCCGGCCAGCGGCCGGCACTACCGATCAGGACTCCAGCAGTTCCATCCACGCTGCCTCAGCTTTTTCCAGCTGGGCGGCAGCGGTTTCGCGGTCACGGCCGATCACCGCCATGCTCGCGTGCCGAGCGTGAGCCGGCGAAGCGGTTCCGCGAATGGCTGCAGGCGCAGGGCGCGTAGGTAGTGCCGGCCGCTGGCCGGCAACCTCTTGATCGTCGTGGGCGCATCGCGCTGCCGGCCAGCGGCCGGCACTACCGGTCAGGACTCCAGCAGTTCCATCCACGCTGCCTCAGCTTTTTGATCGTCGTGGGCGCATCGCGCTGCCGGCCAGCGGCCGGCACTACCGATCAGGACTCCAGCAGTTCCATCCACGCTGCCTCAGCTTTTTCCAGCTGGGCGGCAGCGGTTTCGCGGTCACGGCCGATCACCGCCATGCTCGCGTGCCGAGCGTGAGCCGGCGAAGCGGTTCCGCGAATGGCTGCAGGCACAGGGCGCGTAGGTAGTGCCGGCCGCTGGCCGGCAACCCCTTGATCGTTGTGGGCGCATCGCGCTGCCGGCCAGCGGCCGGCACTACCGGTCAGGACTCCAGCAGCTCCATCCACGCTGCCTCGGCTTTTTCCAGCTGGGCGGCAGCGGTTTCGCGGTCACGGCCGATCACCGCCATGCGGGTGGCATCGGCGTAGTTGGCCGGGTCGGCCAGCTGGCGGTCCAGCTCGGCCAGGGCGCTTTCCAGCTCGGCCACCTTGGCTTCGGCGGCGGCCAGCTTGTGCGGGTTCACCGGCTTCTTCTGCACCACCTGCGCCACCGGCGCGGTCTTAACCACCACCGGCTCTTCCACCTGTTCCATGCGCGCCTTGGTGCCCTGCGCCTGCGGACGGGTGCGCAGCCAGGCCGCGTAGGCGTCGAGGTCGCCGTCGAACGGCTCGACCACGCCATCGGCCACGCGCCAGTAGGTATCGCAGACCAGGCCGATCAGATGGCGGTCATGCGAGACCATCACGATCGCGCCTTCGAAGGTGGCCAGTGCTTCGGCCAGCGCTTCGCGCATTTCCAGGTCAAGGTGGTTGGTCGGTTCGTCCAGCAGCAGCACGTTCGGCTGCTGCCAGGCGATCAGCGCCAGCGCCAGGCGTGCGCGCTCGCCACCGGAGAAGCCATCGACCGGCTCGAACGCGCGGTCGCCCGGGAAGTTCCACTTGCCAAGGAAATCGCGGAACGACTGGTTCGGTGCGTCCGGGGCGATCTCGCGGAAGTGCTCCATCGGCGACTGGCCTTCGTGCAGCGACTCCACCGTGTGCTGGGCGAAGTAGCCGATCTTCAGGTCCGGATGCGCCATGCGCTCGCCGACGATCGGCGCCAGCTCGCCCACCAGGGTCTTCACCAGGGTGGTCTTGCCGGCACCGTTCGGGCCGAGCAGGCCGATGCGCTGGCCCGCTTCCAGGCCGAAGCCGACGTTGTGCAGGATCACCGCGTCCTTGCCGTAGCCGGCCTCGACGTGGTTCAGGCGGATCAGCGAGAACGGCAGCTTGGCCGGCGGCGCGAACTCGATGCGGAATTCGCGCTCGGCACGCACCGCTTCGGTGCCGGCCAGCTTGGCCAGGCGCTTCATGCGGCTCTGCGCCTGCGCGGCCTTGCTGGCCTGCGCCTTGAAGCGGTCGATGAAGCTCTGCAGGTGGGCACGCTCGGCCTGTTCCTTCTCGTGCGCGATCTGCTGCTGGCGCAGCTGTTCGGCGCGCTGGCGCTCGAAGTCGGTGTAGCCGCCCGGATAGAGCTTGGCGCCGCCACCGTGCAGGTGCAGGGTGTGGGTGGCCACGTTGTCGAGGAACTCGCGGTCATGCGAGATCAGCAGCAGGGTGCCGGGATACTTCAGCAGCCACTGCTCCAGCCAGTACACCGCGTCCAGATCCAGGTGGTTGGTCGGTTCGTCCAGCAGCAGCAGGTCGCTTGGCATCATCAACGCGCGGGCCAGGTTCAGGCGCACGCGCCAGCCGCCGGAGAACGAGGACACCGCGCGGTGGTGGGTCTCGGCCGGGAAACCGAGGCCGTGCAGCAGCTTGCCGGCGCGCGCTTCGGCGTCGTAGGCCCCCATCTCGGCCATCTTCGTGTGCGCGTTGGCCACCGCCTCCCAGTCTTCGCGCGCGGTTGCTTCAGCCTCTTCAGCCAGTACCGCAGCCACATCGGTATCCCCGCCCAGCACAAAGCTCAGCGCCGGGTCGGGCAGCGACGGGGTTTCCTGGGCGACGCTGGCGATGCGCACCTTGCCGGGCAGATCGACATCGCCCTTGTCCGCCTCCAGCTCGCCCTTCACCGCCGCGAACAGGCTGGACTTGCCAGCACCGTTGCGGCCGACCACACCCACCCGGTAACCGGCGTGCAGGGTCAGGTCGACATTGGACAACAGCAGCCGCTCGCCGCGGCGCAAGGCGAAATTACGAAGGGAAATCATCGGGGGAGGCGTCCATATAACCAGATGGAATGTGCTGGTGAGCACTGTTCCTGCGACGCAATTCTAGCGTTAACGAATACTTGACGCGTCCCGGGATGCGCGGCGGCCGGCGTTCCTCTCTCCCACGTCCTTGCCGCGCGCGTCCCGGGCTCCCTCCCCCGCCAGTGCCGATCCGGGCTAAATGGTTGCTGCTGCAACGTTTTTTCCGATGACCGGCATTTGACACGCACTGAATATCCCGTTAATTCCTGCTTTGCGCACCGCAACAACCGCCGTCCGCCTCACCCCCGTGATGTCGATTCCGGTGCCGCCCCCGCCAACCGGAGCTCCGTCCCGATGACCCGCAAGACCAGCCTGATCGCCGCCGCCGTCGCTGTCGCACTCGGTGGCTCTCCGTTCGTTGCCGCTGCCCAGCAGGCCGGCACCGCCGCCAACACCCTGGACACGGTGATCGTCACCGGCACCCGCGTGGCCGACCGCACGGTGGCCGAATCGCAGTCGCCGATCGACATCATCACCCCAGAAGCCCTGCAGTCCACTGGCACCAGCGAGCTGGCCACCGCACTGTCGCGCGCCCTGCCCTCACTGAACTTCCCACGCCCGGCGCTGACCGATGGCACCAGCGGCGTGCGCCCGGCGCAGCTGCGCGGCCTGTCACCGGACCAGGTGCTGGTGCTGGTCAACGGCAAGCGCCGCCACACCTCGGCGATGATCAACGTCAACGGCAGCATCGGCCGTGGTTCGTCGGCGGTGGACATCAATGCGATCCCGATCGCCGCCATCGAGCGCGTGGAAGTGCTGCGCGACGGTGCGTCGGCGCAGTACGGCTCGGACGCCATCGCCGGCGTCATCAACATCGTGCTCAAGGGCAGCGGCAGTGGCGGCAGCCTGGCGGTGGACTACGGCCAGTACTCGGCCGGTGACGGCAACAAGTACCAGCTCTCCGGCGATACCGGCGTCGAGTTCGGCAACGGCCGTGGCCGCGTGCGCGTGGCCGGCCAGATCAGCCAGCAGGACGAAAGCAACCGCGCCGGCCCGTACCGCGGCGCCACCCCGAACACCGGCAACTTCCCGAGCATCGGCCAGAAGACCTTCATCGTCGGCGACCCGCGCGTGGATGCGACTGCGGCTTCGGTCAACGCCAGCTTCGATTTCAGCGACCGCGTGACCGGCTACGCCAGCGCGCTGCTCAGCAACCGCGACATCACCTCGTTCGCGTTCTACCGCTCGCGCAACCACAGCGGGCAGAGCGCGCTGCTGGCGCAGACCTACCCGGACGGCTTCGTGCCGGAGATCAACCAGTACTCCAAGGACCGCTCGCTGGTGGCCGGGGTCAAGGGCAACACCGATAACGGCTGGACCTGGGACCTGAGCCTGAACCACGGCGAGAACACCCTCGACTTCCACACCCGCAACAGCATCAACTACAGCCTCGGCGCAACCAGCCCGCGCTCGTTCTACGACGGCACGCTGAAATACCAGCAGGACATCTTCAATGCCGACCTGACCAAGTCGCTGGACTGGGGCTTGGCCTACCCGGTCACGCTGTCCTTCGGTGGTGAATACCGCAAGGAGAAGTGGGACCAGAAGCCGGGCGAGCTGAACTCGTACACCGGCAGTGGCGCGCAGGGCTTCGGTGGCTTCACCCCGACCAATGAAGTGCATGCCGACCGCCACAACTACGCGGTCTATGCGGGTCTGGAAGCGGACCTGACCGAGAAGTTCTCGGCCGGCATCACCGGCCGCTACGAGGATTACTCGGACTTCGGCGACCGCTTCTCCGGCAAGCTGTCGGCGCGCTACGCGTTCACCGACAAGGTCGCGCTGCGGGCCACCGCGTCCAGCGGCTTCCGTGCACCGTCGCTGGCGCAGCAGGGCTACCAGGCGGTCACCAGCCAGTTCCTCAACGGCGTGTTCGTCGAGCGCGGCACCTTCCCGACCACCAGCCCGGCTGCGCAGGCGCTGGGCGCCTCGCCACTGAAGGCCGAGACCTCCACCTCCTACAGCCTGGGCCTGGTGCTGCAGCCGGTCGACCGCCTGTACATCACCGTCGACGCCTACCAGATCGACATCGATGACCGCATCGCATTGTCGTCCAGCATCACCACCAACGCCGCCACCAGCGCGCTGCTGGGCACGCTGGGCCTGCCGCAGGTGACCGCGTTCTCGTACTTCACCAACGGCCTGGATACGCGCACCCGCGGTGTCGATTTCGTGTCCAGCTACACGGTGCCCTTCAGCGCCAGCAGCCTGGAACTGACCGCCGCGTACAGCTACAACGACACCGAAGTGCGCCGCGTCGGCGGCACCCCGGCGGTGTTCGGCACGCTGGGCCTGACCCAGTCGCTGATCGGCCGCGATGAGATCGGCCGCATCGAGGACAGCTATCCGCGCGACAAGGCGATCCTGAGCGGCACCTGGCGTTCGGACCACTGGGAACTGGGCCTGGCCGCGACCCGCTACGGCAAATTCACCGTGCGCAACTCGGCCACCGCACTGCGCGACCAGACCTATGGCGACGCCTGGGTGGTGGATGCCTCGGCCAGCTACAAGCCGAGCAGCAACTGGACCCTGACCGTGGGCGCCGACAACCTGCTGGACAAGTACCCGGACCGCACAGAAGACCTGCAGAACTCCACCTTCGGCATGCTGCCGTACAGCAACTACTCGCCGTTCGGCTTCAACGGCGCGTACGTGTACGGCCGGGTCAAGTACACCTGGTAAGCGCTGGCGGGCGCCTCTCTGGTAGTGCCGGCCGCTGGCCGGCAACTCCCTGGTGGGGTCAGATCCTTTTTCCTGCGGGAGAGGGATCTGACCCCATTCGCATTTAAGGTTTGCCGTATCTGGCGTCATCGGTGAAAATCGGGATACCCCCCGTTTTCCTGCGAGTGCCGATGCACCATGACACCGACCTGATCAACATCGTTGCCGTTGGCCTCGGGCTCGCCTTCATCTTCGGCGCGCTGGCCAACAAGCTCCGCTTGTCTCCCTTGGTCGGTTACCTGGTTGCTGGCATCTGCGTAGGCCCGTTCACCCCCGGCTTCGTCGCCGACCAGGCGCTGGCCAACCAGCTGGCCGAGCTGGGCGTGATGCTGCTGATGTTCGGCGTCGGCCTGCACTTCTCGCTGAAGGACCTGATGGCGGTCAAGGCCATCGCCATCCCCGGTGCCATCGGCCAGATCGCGGTCGCTACCCTGCTCGGCTGGGGCGTGGCCTCGCTGATGGGCTGGCCAGCCCTGCATGGCGTCATCTTCGGTTTCTCGCTGGCCACCGCCAGTACCGTGGTGCTGTTGCGGGCGATGGAGGAGCGCCGCCTGCTGGAAACCATGCGCGGCAAGATCGCGGTCGGCTGGCTGATCGTGGAAGACCTGGCCTGTGTGCTGGCGCTGGTGATGATGCCGGTGATGGCCGGTGTGTTCGGCCCCGATGCGGCCAAGGAATCGCACTCGCTGGGCAGCGTGCTGGCCGACATCGGCTGGACCTTCGTGCAGCTGGGCCTGTTCGTGGCGGTGATGCTGGTGGTCGGGCGCCGGGTCATCCCGTGGATCCTCGAACGTATCGCCGGCACCGGTTCGCGCGAACTGTTCACCCTGTCGGTGCTGGCGATCGCGCTGGGCGTGGCGTTCGGCTCGGCGATGCTGTTCGGCGTCTCGTTCGCGCTGGGCGCGTTCTTCGCCGGCATGCTGCTCAACGAATCGGAGCTGAGCCACAAGGCCGCGCATGATTCGCTGCCGCTGCGCGATGCGTTCGCGGTGCTGTTCTTTGTTTCGGTCGGCATGCTGTTCGACCCCAACATCCTCGTCCAGCACCCGTGGCAGGTGCTGGCCACGGTGCTGATCATCATGTTCGGCAAGTCGGCCGCCGCGTTCTTCATCGTGCGTGCGTTCGGCCACCCGACCAGCACCGCGCTGACCATCTCGGCCAGCCTGGCGCAGATCGGCGAGTTCGCCTTCATCATCGCCGGCCTCGGCGTCGCCCTGCAGATCCTGCCGAAGGAAGGCCAGTCGCTGGTGCTGGCCGGTGCGCTGGTGTCGATCATGCTCAACCCGCTGGTGTTCGGGCTGCTTGACCGTTGGCAGGCCAAGCAGGAGCAGTCGCCCCAGGCCGCCGAGCCGGAAGAGGCCACCGGTCCCTCGCGTGACCTGCGTGACCATGCCATCGTCATTGGTTACGGCCGGGTCGGCAGCGAGCTGGCGCAGGTGCTGCGCGATCGTGGCGTGCCGGTGCTGGTGATCGATGACAACAAGGAGCACGTCGAACAGGCGCACGCCAAGGGCCTGGCGGCGATCCGTGGTAGTGCTGCTGCCGACCGCGTGCTGGCCGAAGCGCATCCGGAACGCGCGAAGATTGCGGTGCTGGCGATTCCTCAGCCGCTGGAAGCCGGTGAGGCGCTGGCCAAGCTGCGTGCGATCAATCCGGATCTGACCCTGCTGGCGCGAGCACACAGCGATGCAGAGGTGAAGCATCTGTTGGAGCACGGTGCGGATGGCACGGTGATGGCCGAGCGTGAGCTGGCGTACTCGCTGGCCGAGATGGTGATGGCCACGCCGCCGTATCGCGGGCTGGGACAGCACAGTATTCCGGTGGTGTGAGGAGTGTGGGTGCGGCAGGGCTTGCAGCCCTGCACCTGCTGAAGCAACGGCAACGACAAAAGCAAAAGCTGGCATTCCGTGGGATGGCGGGGTGGGTCCGGTTGCAGGGGACACCGTGAATCCGTCCATGGAGGCTCGGTCGCGCCATCCATGGCGCTCACGCCCCTGCAACCGGGCCCACCCCGCCTTCGACAATTTCCTGCGGCTGTTGGTAGGTGACGACCTTGGTCGACACGGCGGTGCATCTGACCCCGGAAACAAAAAAATCCCCGGTCGACCCGCATCGACCGGGGATCTGGATCGCCACGTTGCCATGCCTTGGAGAGGCAGCTCCACCGTAGCGCATTGGGTGACCGATGGTGATCGCCTGTGGCGATGACGACCAAGCGTGCGGCTATCAGGCGCCTGCCAGGGCCTGCTCCAGGTCGGCACGCAGGTCGCCGATGTGCTCGATGCCGATCGACAGCCGCACGGTGTCCTCGCTGACGCCGGCCTTGGCCAGTTCGGCGGCATCCAGCTGGCGATGGGTGGTCGAGGCCGGATGGGTGGCCAGCGATTTTGCATCGCCCAGGTTGACCAGGCGGGTGAACAGCTTCAGCGCATCGAGGAAACGTGCGCCGGCTTCACGGCCGCCCGGCAGGCCGAAGGTCAGTACGCCCGAGCCGTGCCCACCCAGGTAACGTTGCGCGGCGGCATGCTCGGGGTCGTCGGCCAGCCCAGCGTAGCGCACCCAGGCCACCTTTGCGTGTGACTTCAGAAACTGCGCGACAGCCAGCGCGTTGGCGTTGATGCGCTCCATGCGCAGCGCCAGGGTTTCAATGCCCTGCAGGATCAGGAACGCATTGAACGGCGACAGCGCCGCGCCGGTATTGCGCAGCGGCACCACCCGCGCGCGGCCGATGTAGGCCGCCGGCCCCAGCGCTTCGGTATAGACCACGCCGTGGTAGCTGGGGTCGGGCTGGTTGAGCCGCGCGAAGCGCTGGGGTTGTGCAGCCCAGTCGAAGCGGCCGGAATCGACGATCGCGCCGCCGAGGCTGTTGCCGTGGCCGCCGAGGTACTTGGTCAGCGAATGC
Organism: Stenotrophomonas sp. 28608_Sma; assembly: GCF_056486185.1. Lineage (NCBI taxonomy): Bacteria > Pseudomonadati > Pseudomonadota > Gammaproteobacteria > Lysobacterales > Lysobacteraceae > Stenotrophomonas > Stenotrophomonas sp. 28608_Sma. The sequence goes on from NZ_CM151308.1 coordinate 3,898,316, forward strand.
ACCACGATGTCGGCGCCGTGCTCGAACGGGCGCAGCAGGACCGGCGTGGCCACGGTGTTGTCGACAATCAGCGGCACGCCGGCGGCATGCGCGACCTCGGCAATCGCCGCGATGTCGGTGACGTTGCCACGCGGGTTGCCGATCGATTCGACGAACACCGCCTTGGTGCGTTCGTCGATCAGCGCGGCGAACGCGGACGGATCGGCCGGGTCGGCGAAGCGCGCCTGGATGCCGTACTGCGGCAGCGTATGCGCCAGCAGGTTGAGGCTGCCGCCATACAGCGCACTGGAGGCAACGATGTTGTCACCGGCCTCGGCGATGGTCTGGATGGCATAGGTGATCGCCGCCTGCCCCGAGGCCAGTGCCAGCGCGCCGATGCCACCCTCCAGTGCGGCCAGGCGCTGTTCCAGCACGTCGGTGGTGGGGTTCATGATGCGGGTGTAGATGTTGCCCGGCACCTTCAGGTCGAACAGATCGGCGCCGTGCTGGGTGTCATCGAAGGCATACGCCACCGTCTGGTAGATCGGCACCGCCACCGCGCGGGTGGTCGGATCGGGACGGTAGCCGCCATGCACGGCCAGGGTTTCCAGTTGCCACTGCGGGTCGCTCATTGCGCCAGGCTCCATCCGGGGAAACCGCCACGATAGGCCAGCCAGAACCACGCGCTGAAAGCTGCTGGCGATGACGCCAGTACCACCGGTTATCAGGTTGGCCGCGATTCAGGCAGCCGTCATGGGTCGTTGCTAGGCTTCGCCGCCGGGCGCTCCTGCCCGGGCACGGAGGCCCAAGCGCATGCAGTCATCCCCCTGGACACCCGCCGCCAGCGGCTCGCCGACCCCGGTGCTGCTGGTGGAGGACGACCGCCGCCTGGCCGAACTGGTCAGCGACTACCTGCACGAACATGGCTTCGCCGTGCAGCATGTGGCCCGTGGCGACCTCGCCGGTGCGGCCTGCCGCCAGCACGCGCCGGAACTGGTGGTGCTGGACCTGATGCTGCCCGGCCTTGGCGGCATCGATGTGTGCCGGCAGATCCGCAGCTTCTCCGATGTGCCGATCCTGATGCTGACGGCCTGCGAGGACGACATCGAGCAGGTGCTCGGCCTGGAATCAGGCGCCGACGACTATGTGCACAAGCCGATCGAGCCGCGCCTGCTGCTGGCCCGCCTGCGCGCCCTGCTGCGCCGCCGCCATGGCAGCAGCAACACCGGAACCCCCTGCCGCCTGATGCACGGCGAGCTGCTGATCGACCGCATGCAGCGCGAGGTGCATCTGCACGGCCAGCCGGTGGACATGGGCACCACCGAATTCGAGATCCTGTGGCTGCTGGCCAGCCAGCCGGGGCAGATCCTGTCGCGTGACCAGATCCTGCAGGCGGTGCGCGGCATCGGCTTCGACGGGCTGGACCGTAGTGTCGATGTCAGCATCGGCAAGCTTCGCCGCAAGCTGGGCGATGACGCGCGCGAACCGCGGCGGATCAAGACGGTGTGGGGCCGCGGCTACCAGTTCAATCCCTCGTCCTGGTCGGCATGAAGCGGCTGTTCCTGTGGTTGTGGTTTATCACGGGTGCCTGCTTCCTAGTGTCGGTGTTCTTCCTCAACCACATCCTGGACGGCATCTACACGCCCGTGCAGGATCGCGTCTTCGTCCAGCAGGTGCGTGGTCAGGTGTACGCCCTGCGCAGTGGCCTGGCCGGCCTGGATGCCGACCAGCAGCGTGAGCGCCTGCAGCAGTGGCAGCCACACTACGGCATCGCCCTGACCCTGCTCGACAAACCTCCCGCACTCGACGCGCAGGAACAGGTGGCCGTGAAGGCCGATGGTTTCATCGTGCGCGATCAATACCAGCAGGTCCTGCTGCCCATCGAGGGCAGCGATGGCCGCTGGCTGCACCTGCGCCTGCCTGGCGCGGTGCAGATGACGACGTACATGACCATCGCCGCCTACCTCAGCATCCTGCTGCTGGTGGGCGCCAGCCTGTACGCGTGGGTGCGCCTGCTCTGGCGCGACCTGGAAGCGCTGCGCCGGCATGCCGACCGCATCGGTTCGGGCGATCTGCAGGCACGTGCCCAGGTCTCGCCACGCTCGCAGATCCGGGTCATCGTCGACCACTCCAACCGCATGGCGGCACGCGTGGCCGAACTGGTGCAGCGCCAGCGCGACCTGACCCATGCGATCTCCCACGAGCTGCGCACGCCGATCGCGCGCGTGGCCTTCGGCCTGGACCTGATGCAGGACAGCGATGACCGCGAACGCCGCGAACGGCTGGCGCGGGGCCTGCACGGCGATCTGGCCGAACTCAACCGGCTGGTCAGCGAACTGCTGGCTTACGAACGGCTGGAGCATCCCAGCGAGGGCGAGCCGATGCAGCGCATCGAAGCCAACGACTGGCTGCAGGCCTGCCTGGCCGATGCGCGCCGTGATGCCGAACGTGCCGGGGTGGTACTGCGCGTGCAGCCCAGTGCGTTGCCGCAGGTGGATGCCGAACCACGCCTGCTGCAGCTGGCACTCAGCAATCTGGTGGGCAATGCGCTGCGCCATGCGCGTTCGCAGGTGGAAGTCTCGCTGGTCGGTGTCAGCGGCCGCGCCTGCCTGCGTGTGGATGACGACGGTCCCGGCATTGCCGAAGCCGATCGCGAGAAGGTGATGCGCCCGTTCACCCGCCTGGATGACAGCCGCAGCCGCGATACCGGGGGCTTCGGCCTGGGCCTGGCCATCGTCAGCCGCATTGCCGTCCGCCACGGCGGCGAACTTCGCATCAGCCGCGCCACGTTGGGCGGCGCGCGCATGGAAATGCACTGGCCGCTGGCTGCCAGCTGAACGCCCTTGGGCGCGATTACAGTTGATTACAACTCCCGCACAACTGCGGACGGATCGGTCGCCAGCGTATCGCCACGCTAGCGACCCTGCAGCACTCGCCGGATGCGCGTGCTGCCTTCCTCCCATTGTCGAGAGTTTCCATGTCCCAGCTTCGCCGTTCCCCCGCCCTGCTCTGCCTGGCCCTGTTGCCGCTGTTCGCCGCACCGATCGCCCACGCCAAGGATGACCACTGGACCTTCGAGGTCGCTGCCGGCGGTGGCGTGGCGCCGCGCTACAGCGGCAGCGAGGAGTATCGTGCGACGCCGTCGTTGTCCTTTGATGTCACCTCGCCGGGTGGATGGTTTCTGGGCACCAGTGGCATTGGCTGGGGCACCTCCATCGGCGAGCACACCCGCGTGCGCGCTTATGTCGGCGCCAGCGGCATCCGCAAGGAAAAGGACTCGCTGCTCGGCGGTTCCGACTTCCTGCGCGGCATGGGTGATATCGATACCCGTCCCCTGGTCGGCATCTCGGCTGGTTATACGCTGGGCGAAGCCGTGCTGAGCGGCTCCTGGCAGTTCACCCGCAAGGACGAGGACAAGGCAGAGAACGGCCTGGCCACCCAGCAGATCCATCTGAACCTGAGCATGCCGCTGTTCGACCTGGCCGGCGGTGTGGTCAGCGGCAGCGTGTCCACCGACTACGGCAACCGTGGCTACATGCAGACCTGGTACGGCGTCAGCCCGGAACAGGCGGCGCGCACCGGCTTTGCCCAGCACACGCCGAAGGCCGGCCTGGTCAGTGCCGGTCTTGGCCTGAAATGGAGCCACCGCGTGGGCCGCAACGGCAACTGGTACATCTCGGCTGAGGGCACGCGACTGCTTGGCGACGCCGCCGACAGCCCGATCGTGCAGAAGCCCAACCAGTTCGGCCTGATGAGCGGCTACACGCACCGCTTCTGAGTGAGCGCCGGGCATGGCCCGGCCCACTTCGCAGGAAACGGGGCGCTGCGGCCAGGCAGCGCCCCGTGTGAATCACGCTTTGGCGAACACCAGGCGGCCGCCGTCGTTTCCGACTTCGATGGTATCGCCGTTGACGAAGGCGCCGGACAGGATCTGCTGCGCCAACGGGTTCTCCAGCTGTGCCTGGATTGCGCGCTTCAACGGGCGCGCGCCGTACACTGGATCGAAGCCGACGTTGCCGAGCAGGTCGAAGGCCGCATCGGAGACCGCCAGCTTCAGCCCGCGCTCGGCCAGGCGCTTCTCCAGCCCGCGCATCTGGATGCGCGCGATCTGCTTGATCTGCTGCTTGTCCAGCGGGTGGAACACCACGATGTCGTCCAGGCGGTTGATGAACTCCGGCCGGAAGTGCGCCTGCACCACGCCCATCACCGCCGCCTTCATCTGCGTGTAGGCCTCCGGACTGTCGTCGGCGCTCATGTCCTGGATCTGGTGCGAGCCCAGGTTCGAGGTCATCACGATGACGGTGTTGCGGAAGTCCACGGTACGGCCCTGTCCATCGGTCAGGCGGCCATCGTCCAGCACCTGCAGCAGGATGTTGAACACATCCGGATGCGCCTTCTCCACTTCGTCCAGCAGGATCAGCGAATACGGGCGACGACGCACGGCCTCGGTCAGGTAGCCGCCTTCCTCGTAGCCCACGTAACCCGGAGGCGCGCCGATCAGGCGGGCCACGCTGTGCTTCTCCATGAATTCGCTCATGTCGATGCGGATCATCGCGTCGGCACTGTCGAACAGGAATTCGGCCAGCGACTTGCACAGCTCGGTCTTGCCGACACCGGTCGGGCCGAGGAACAGGAACGAGCCGGCCGGGCGATTCGGATCGGACAGGCCTGCACGCGAGCGGCGCACGGCATCGGAGACGACCTTGATCGCTTCTTCCTGGCCGACCACGCGGTTGTGCAGCACCTCTTCCATGCGCAACAGCTTGTCGCGCTCGCCTTCGAGCATCTTGTTGACCGGGATGCCGGTCCAGCGCGATACGACCTCGGCGATCTCCTCGTCGGTCACGCGGTCCTGCACCAGCTTGAAGTCCTTGTGCTCGGCCTCCTGGGCCGCGGCCAGCTGCTTTTCCAGCTGCGGCAGCAGCCCGTACTGGATCTCGCTCATCTTGGCGAAATCCTGGCGGCGCTGCGCGGCCTCCAGCTCCAGCTTGGCCTGCTCGACCTGTTCCTTGATCTTGGTCGCGCCCTGCAGCGCGGCCTTCTCCGACTTCCAGATTTCATTGAGGTCGGAGAACTCGCGCTCCAGCCCGTCGATGTCGTTTTCCAGGTCGGCCAGGCGCTGCCGCGAGGCTTCGTCCTTCTCCTTCTTCAGCATCTCGCGCTGGATCTTCAGCTGGATCACCCGGCGCTCAAGGCGGTCCAGCTCTTCCGGCTTGGAGTCGATCTCCATGCGCAGTCGCGAGGCGGCTTCGTCCATCAGGTCGATGGCCTTGTCCGGCAGCTGGCGGTCGGTGATGTAGCGGTTGGACAACGTCGCAGCAGCCACGATGGCCGGATCGGTGATCTCCACGCCGTGGTGCACCGCGTACTTTTCCTTCAGGCCGCGCAGGATCGCGATGGTGTCCTCCACCGACGGCTCGCCCACGAACACCTTCTGGAAACGACGCTCCAGCGCGGCATCCTTCTCGATGTACTTGCGGTATTCGTCCAGCGTGGTGGCGCCGATGCAGTGCAGCTCGCCGCGCGCCAGCGCTGGCTTCAGCATGTTGCCGGCATCCATCGCGCCATCGGCCTTACCCGCACCGACCATGGTGTGCAGCTCATCGATGAACAGGATGATCTGCCCTTCGCTCTTGGCCAGGTCGTTGAGCACGCCCTTCAACCGCTCTTCGAACTCACCACGGAACTTGGCACCGGCGATCAGCGCGCCCATGTCCAGCGACAGCACGCGCTTGCCGCGCAGGCCTTCGGGCACTTCGTCGTTGATGATGCGCTGGGCCAGCCCCTCGACAATGGCAGTCTTGCCCACGCCGGGTTCGCCGATCAGCACCGGGTTGTTCTTGGTCCGGCGCTGCAGCACCTGGATGGTGCGGCGGATTTCCTCGTCGCGGCCGATCACCGGATCGAGCTTGCCGCTCTCGGCGCGCGCGGTCAGATCGATGGTGTACTTCTCCAGCGCCTGCCGCTGTTCCTCGGCATTCTCCGACTGCACGTTCTCGCCGCCACGCAGCTTGTCGATGGCGGCCTGCAGGCGGGTCTTGTCGGCACCGGCGGCGCGCAGCGCCATGCCCAGCGTGCCACTGTCTTCCAGCGCCGCCAGCACGAACCACTCGCTGGCAATGAAGGCATCGCCGTGCTGCTGGGCCAGCTTGTCGGTCTGGTTCAGCAGGCGCCCCAGGTCGTTGCCCATCGAGACGTTGCCGGCCTGGCCGGACACCTTGGGCAACGCATCCAGCGCCTCGGTCAGGCGCTCGCGCAACACCGGCACGTTCACTCCCGCCTGGGCCAGCAGCGGGCGCGTGCTGCCGCCCTGCTGGTCCAGCAACGCGCTGAACAGGTGAACCGGTTCGATGATGCTGTTGTCGCGGCCCACGGCCAGCGACTGTGCGTCTGCCAGCGCCTGCTGGAAACGCGAGGTGAGCTTGTCCATCCGCATTGCGAATCCTCATCGGTCATCAGGGCCGGCCCGCGCCGGCGATGCTGGAAAGATGCGGTTGCCCCACCCCGTTTCAAGGGTGGCTGCGACTGCACCCCGAGGCCAGTCAGCCTGCGGCCAGCATGCCGGAACGGGTGTGGTCGGCGCGTTGATCCCGATCAGTTCCGCGCGGTGGAGGGACTCAGCGGGTGATCGCGCTGCGGATCGCCCGCAGCTGCTGCTTGACCGCCCGCGCCTGCGCCGGATCCATGCGCAGCAGGGCCTTCTGCCCGATCGAGCGTGACTGCAGGGTGGGATCGACGAAGCGATAGCGGCCCCGTTCGTCGCGCTGCACCAGCGGCGCCTGGGCCAGTTCCGGGGTCTCCAGCAGGTGGTCGATCACCGTGACCAGACGGTCGTTGAAATAGCCCTCGGGCCGGCCAAGGTCCACGTAAGCCTGCTGGATCAGCGGATAGAAGCGCTTGTAGGCGGTAGCCGTTGCCGCCGGGTCGAGCGCGGCAAATGCCTGCACGTAGGGCGCATAGCGCGCCGCATTGCTGGCGGCGATGCGTTCGCCGCCCTCACCCGCCTCGACCTGCAGGTTGCCCGGCAGCGGCCGCGCGGCCAGCGCGGTGGGTGGCACGCTGGGCTTGTCCAGGTTGTCGACCTGGGTGACCAGGCGCTGGATCAGATGGTCGCGCAACAGCAGGGTCAGCGGACCCTCGCCCTGGAACAGCTGGCTCAGCGCGCCCCAGGCAGCGGCATCGCTGTCAGCCAGCTTCGGCAGCGCCGGATCTGCCGCGGCCCCGGTATCCAGCGGATGCTTGATCGGAGGCGACGCTGGCGCGGGTTCTGCGGCCGCCTGCGGTTGTGGCGGTGCGCTGGTACTGGCAGGGGTTGATTGCACCGGCACCGAAACACCGTCTGCCAAGCTCTTCAGCTGATCGCGGAACAACCAACCGCCCGCGCCACCGATCACCACTACACCCAACACCCAGGGCCATACCGCCTTTCCACTCTGCATGATGCAGCACCTCGTTTCACACGCATGGAGAAGGTGTGACCCGGCTGATTTCCGTGGGTTCCCCACCCGTTCCGGTAAGGTTCGGGAAACGCGTTGACAGCGCAGTGCGACGGGCGGCCCAATGAGCAGTCCAGCCCCTTCGACGAACGACCCATGGAGCTTCGCCCGGAACCGGTGCCTTTCCGCATCAGCACGCTCGACCTGACACTGGTGTATCGAGAGCAGAACGCGAGCGCACAGGTGAACGTGGAGGCACAGACGCTGGAGGACTATGCAGCGCAGCCGGGCATGCGTTACCGCTCACTGCAGGTGGATTTCGAACTTGTCCATGAAGCGCGTTGCCGGGGCGGAAATTTTCACGAGATGCGCCACGGCGAGATCGTCGAGGAAACCGGACCAGCCGATGAAACCGCGCACTGGCGGCAAACCGGTCTCTGCCCTTTCCCCGGCTTCTACCGGGTCATCCACGATCCTGGCCTGGCGGCACTGCTCGCGCACTACGATCCCCGCAATGTCCACGACCTGCAGCTTTTCATCCTTGCCGCACATGACAGCTACGTTGAAGTGCTGGCCAAGGGATATCGCTACACGCTGGCTGGCAGCGTCAATGAACACGACATCATCACCGTCGCGCCATCGGCCTGAACACTCCGACATCCAACGCCAGGTAGGCATTGCACTCACGCCCGCTTTGCGCGAGCAGCGCGACGCTATGCATCCTGTCCCGTGGAGACACAGCCATGCAGTACGCGCTGTATTACTGGACCGGCATCCAGGGCCGTGGCGAGTTCGTGCGCCTGGCGCTGGAGGATGCCGGTGCCGACTACATCGACATGGCGCGGGCGCACGGCGATGCAGTGATGCAGCCGTTTCTCGATGGCAGCAGTGAAGGTGCGCAGCCCTTCGCGCCGCCGTTCCTGAAGGCCGGTCGCCAGGTCATCGCGCAGGTCGCGGCAATCCTGGATTTCCTGGGCCCGACGCTGGACCTGGTGCCGCAGGCGGCCTCGCGGCGGACGCAGGCACTGCAGTTGCAGCTGACCATCGCCGACCTGGTGGCCGAGGTGCATGACACCCACCATCCGATCGCTGCATCGAGGTACTACGAAGAGCAGAAGACCGAAGCCAAGGCACGCGCCGCGTCACTGCGCAGCGAGAGGCTGCCGAAGTTCCTCGGCTACTTCGAGCAGGTGCTGGCCGCCAACGGTGGCCGCCATGCACTGCGCGAGCACTCGTATGTGGATCTGTCGCTGTTCCAGCTGCTGAGCGGGCTGAACTACATGTTCCCACGCCGCATGCAGGCACTGGAACCTACCCTGCCCCTGCTGCGCGCGCTGCAGGAGCGGGTGGCGAAACGACCCAACATTGCCTCCTATCTGGACTCGGAACGGCGATTGCCGTTCAACACCAACGGCATCTTCCGCCACTACCCGGAACTGGACGGAGAGCGGTAGTGCCGGCCGCTGGCCGGCAGCTGCACACTACGTCCGAGGTCCATGAGGATGCGGGCCGGCGGCCGGCACTACCCTGGGGTCAGCTGTTCTCACCCAGCGGCTTCACCGCCTGCTTCTGCAGTGACAGCAGGCCCAGCAGCAGCGCCAATGCCACATAGGCGCCGGCGAACTGCCAGCTGATCATGCGCGCCAGGCCGTCCAGATCCCACGGCAGGTAGATGCCACCGCGCGGGTCCACCGAGTGGATCAGGCCGAACAGGGTCAGCACCGCCGCCACCAGCAGGAAGCCGCAGGCGCGGCGCAGGCGGCCATCAACCATGGCCGCCACCGCAGAGATCCACAGCATCGAGGTGATGATGAAGCCATTGCCGAGAGTGAAGATCACCGCCAGCTCAGGCAATCCGTGGCCATCGAGCTTGGTCAGCAGCTGCGGCAGCTGGTCCGGTGCGATCCAGCCTGGCGCCTTGATCGCCAGCAGGTACGCTACCGACGGCAGGAAACCGAACACCATCGCGCCGGTATGGTGGCGCGGCGTGGCCTGGAAGGCCTGGGTGGTGATGTCGATGGCCACGTACACGATGATCGGTGCCAGCACCGCCAGCGGCAGCCACTGCACCAGCCCGGAGATGATGCCGAGCATGCCGCCGATGCCGACGAACAGGCCGGTCAGCAGCGTGTAGCCGCTGCGCGCGCCCATGTGCTTGTAGGCCGGCTGGCCGATGTACGGCGTGGTCTGCGCCACGCCACCGCAGACACCGGCCACCAGCGTAGCCACCGCTTCCACCAGCAGGATGTCACGGGTGCGGTAGTCATCGCCGGCCGCGCGCGCGCTTTCGGAGACGTTGATGCCACCGACCACCATCAGCAGGCCGAACGGCAACAGCAGCGGCAGGTAGGTCATCGCGGTGGGCAGGCCGTCGAGGAAGCCCAGCGTCGGCAGCGGCAGCACCACCTGCGGCGGCACCCACGCCGGCACGTGGAAGCCCGGTGCGCCCAGCCCGGCCAGGCCAAGGCCGTAATACAGCACGGTGCCGAACACGAAGGCCAGCAGCACGCCCGGGCCACGCACCGGCAGCTTGCCTTTGGCGATCAGCACATACAGCAGCAAGCCCAGCGTGGTGAAGCCAACCAGCGGCGAGCGCAGCGTTTCCAGCAGCGGCAGCAGGCCCATCAGCACCAGCGCGATGCCGGCGATGGAGCCCAGCAGCGCCGCACGCGGCAGCGCGCGCGTGACCGCCTCGCCAAAGAACGACAGCACGAACTTGAGCACGCCCATGATGACCAGCGCGGCCATGCCCAGCTGCCAGGTGGCGATGCCCGCCTCGTGCGGATCCATGCCCTGCTGCTTGAAGGCGATGAAGGCCGGGCCGAGCACCAGCAACGCCATGCCGATGCTGGTCGGTGCATCCAGGCCGAGCGGCATGGCAGTGACATCGTCGCGACCGGTACGCGCAGCCAGCCGGCGGGCCATCAGGGTGTACAGCAGGTTGCCGACCAGCACGCCGAAGGCGGTGCCGGGGAACATGCGGCCGAACACCACGTCGGCGGGGAACTGGAAGATCCCGACCAGGGCCATGGCGATGAAGCCGAGGATGGAGAGGTTGTCGACGACCAGGCCGAAGAAGCCGTTGAAGTCGCCGGCGATGAACCAGCGACGCGGTGCGGCGGAAGCGGGAGCGGACATGGAAGGGGTGGTGGGGGTGGGGACCGCCGATGGTAGGCCCAGCGGGGCCCGGGCGCCAATTCCGTCGTGGAATGATGGGTTCCAGCCAACGGCGGGGCCCCTCGTGGCTGGGTTGGTCGCGGACAGCGATTTCTGGGTTGGGCCGGTCGGGATGGGCTGCGCAGGACACGCCGTAAACCCATCCCTGGGGCTCGATGGCGCCATCCATGGCGCCAACGGTCCTGCGCAGCCCATCCCGAACGGCCCCTGACAGTTTCCTGCGCGTGCCAGCCACGGAAGAGAATCAAAAGATCAAAAGCAAAGGCAGGCTCTCGTTGTTGCGCCGAGCCCATGCTCGGCTGCTGTACGCGAAGCCTCTCAGCCGAGCATGGCTCGGCTCTACAAGAACAATTCGATCATTTCCACGCTATCCACGCATGGCGTGGATCTACTGTGTCGACCAAGGTCGACACCTACCAACAGCAGCGATGATCTGTCGAAGGCGGGGTGGGTCCGGTTGCGGGGGCGTGAGCGCCATGGATGGCGCGACCGAGCTTACATGGATGTACTTGCAGCGTCCCCCGCAACCGGACCCACCCCGCCATCCCTCAGAAACCTGCTCCTGCTGTTGGTGTTGCCGGCCAGCGGCCGGCACTACCGCGGGTGCAGGGCGCAGCCCTGCATCAACCAACCCCCTACTTCTTCAGGAAGTTGTCCACCAGCAGATGCTTCACGTCGTCGAAGCGTCCGTTCAACACCGCCTTGGCCGCATACAGCGCGGTACCGGCCACCTGCTTGGCCTCGATCTGCGGCGGCATCACCAGTTCAGCGCGGCTGGTATGCACATCCAACAGCGCCGGGCCGCGCTGCGCCAGGAAGTCCTGCACCGCCTCCTCCAGATCCTCGCTGCGGGTCACCGTGCGTCCGTGGAAGCCGATCACCTCAGCCAGGCGGCCGAAGTCCGGGTTCTTCAGGTCGGTGTAGTTGTCCAGAAGACCTTCCACCTTCTGCTCCAGCTCGACGAAATTCAGCGAGCCGTTGTTGAACACCACCACCTTGATCGGCAGGTTTTCCTGCACGGCGGTCAGCAGGTCGCCCAACAGCATTGCCAGACCGCCATCGCCGGACAGCGAGATCACCTGCCGGCCGGGGAACGCCTTCTGCAGGCCCAGCGCCTGCGGCATCGCGTTGGCCATCGTGCCGTGAAGCAGGCTGGTCAGCGTGCGGCGGCGTCCGTTGACGCGGATGTGGCGCAACACCCACACCATCGGCGAGCCACCGTCGGCAGTGAACAGCGCATCATCGGTGGCATATTTCGACAGCAGCGCGGTCAGGTGCTGCGGATGGATCAGCTCGCCCTCGCCGGGCTGCTCTTCCTTCTCGCGCTTCTTCAGTGCCTTGTCACGGCGCTCGATGCACTCGTCCAGGAAACTGCAGTCCTCGCGCGGCGGCAGCATCGGCAGCAAGGCATCCAGCGTCGGTGCGATGTCACCGACCACACCCAGATTCACCGGATGGCGGCGACCCAGGTGGCTGCCATCGCGGTCGACCTGGATGATCGTGGCCTTGTCCGGGTAGAACTGGCCCCAGGCAAAGTCGGCGCCGAGCAGCAGCAGCGTGTCGCACTCCATCAGCGTGTGGAAGCCGGATTCGATGCCGAAGATGCCGGTCATGCCCATGTTGTACGGGTTGTCCGGCTCGACGAAATCCTTGGCGCGCGAGGTATGCGCGACCGGCGCCTGCAGGCGTCGTGCCAGTTCCAGCAGCTGCGGGTGTGCGCCCTGGCAGCCGGCGCCGGCATAGATGCCGATGCGCTTGCCCTGCCCCAGCAGCTCGGCGATGCGCTGCAGTTCGGCGTCGGACGGGCGCAGCACCGGCTGGGTGTAGTGCACTGAGAACGGCACATCGTGCTTCACCTCGGCCTCGCTGATGTCAGCCGGCAGGATCACTACGGCGACGCCGCGACGGCTGATCGCGGCCTGGCAGGCCAGCGCCACCACGCGTCGCGCCTGTTCGGCACTGTGCACCTGCTCGCAGAACACCGTGCAGCTGCCATACACCGCCTTGAAGTCCACTTCCTGCGGGAACTCCATGCCCAGCTCGCTGGTGACGATCTGGCTGGCGATCAGCACCATCGGCGCGCGGTTGCGATTGCTTTCGAAGATACCGTTGATGAAGTGCAGGCCACCTGGCCCGCAGGAGCCAGCACACGCCGTCAACTGGCCGCTGACCAGCGAATCGGCGCCGGCAGCGAACGCTGCCACTTCTTCATGGCGTACGTGCACCCAAGCGATCTCGCTGCCATGCATCGCATCGGTCACATGGTTGAGCGTATCGCCCACGATGCCGTAGCAACGGCGGACACCAGCCTGCTGCAGGGCGTCCACCACGATTTCGGCCACGCGCTTGCTCATCGGATACATCCTCGAACGGGGGAACATCCGAGGCTAGACCCGATGAAGTGATGCCACCGCAAAAAAAGGGGACGGAGGGAATTAAGTCGTTAACGGCACAAACGACTTAATTCCCTCCGTCCCCTTTTTTCTTCAATCGTTGACGTTGATCCAACCTTCCACCGCGCCCAGCTTCGGATTGCGGTAGCGCAGCTTCATCCAGCCATCCTGTTCATCCAGCATTTCCACACGGTCGCCCTGCACCAGATAACGCTTGGTGCTGGATGCACCGGGCCGGTCGAACAGGAACAGGCGCGCTGGCACCACGGTGGCCTGCTGGCCACGCAGCGGCCCATCCGGCGGTGCGCCCAGGCCATCAGCGATGGCGGTCTCCAGCACACGACCGGCGGGATCATAGGTACGCCAGACCGCCAACGGGCCCTGCTCGTCGCTCTGTTCCCATTGCAACGCGGCGTTCACCGTGTCGCCCAGCATCAGCACGCATTCGCTGCGGTAGAGATAGAGCTTCGCACCTGCAAACCGGTACTGGTCGGCGTACCACATCGGGCCACTGCGGCAGCTGCTGGTCAGGGTTCGAGTGGCAGCATCCACGCTCAACCCCATCAGGTCACCGCAGCTGTCCTTGCCATGGGTGTCGGCCTGCAGCGCGCGGAACCCGGCACTGGACGGATCGAAGCGGTACACCGTCACCGCTTCGTTGACCATGCCCACCGAGGCGCGCGCGACCAGTTCCGGGTAGCCATCGAAATCGACATCTTCGAGAGACCATCGCGAATTGCCATCGGCATCCGCCGCACCCGCCAGCGTCTGGCGCTTGCCTCACGGTGACAGCTGCACTGCGATGCTGCCGTCCTGCCGGGGATCGGCATGCGCCTGCACATGCGCGGCCACCTGGAAGCGTAGCGTTTCGCTATCGTCCCCACGCGCCTGCGCCGTCGGTGCCAGCACACCTGCCAATACCAGGCCCAGCAGGCATTCCCTGTAGTTCATCATCGCTCCCTGCGGCACCGCGGCGGCACCTTCAACTCAGAACGATACCTCGACCGCTTGCCGCGACCACAGCACCGATTGGTGCTTGGTCTGCTGCTTCCACGCCAGGCGGATCGCTTCGATATCAGCACGGCGCTGCGGGGTGTCCTCGTGCAGCACCACCAGCACCTTGGTGCGCAGGCGGTTGGGCGCGGCATCACCGCGGAACAGCCACTGGCCATACGCATCGAACACGGTCAGTCCATCCGGGAAGCGCGGGGTCACTTCCTTGTCCAGGAAAGCGCGCCACTGCGCATCGCTGATGGTGTCGGCCTGCGGGCGATTGCCAGCGCCCTGCTCTTCACCCACGCCGAAGTACAGCTCGCTGCGCACCCAACCGTGGCCGGCGGACGGGCGTGCGGCATCACCCTTCAGTTCGGCGGTGGTGGCCGTGGCATAGGCGCTGGGCGCCTGAGAGGACAGGCTGGCGCAGCCACTGGTGGCCAGCAGCACGGCGAAGACGAGGCCAAGGTGTTTCATCGGTACAGCTCCGGGGAAGGGGGACAAGGCGAGCCGGCAGCGTACAGCGCCACCGGTCCGGCGTGCTGATGCCAACGGGGCATCAACTCATGCCGGACCGGCAGGGACTTGCATCGGCACCGGCCATCACGCGAAGATAATATATCGCTTCATCCGGATGGATGTAAGTGAAACTATCTCCCCCTTCCCCGTCGTCGTTGTTGCTGGAGCCCCCATGTCCATCCGCCTGCCCGCGTCGCCGCTCGGCCTCGCCATCGCCCTCGCGCTTTCCTCCACCGCCGTCCCGGCTCTGGCCCAGGACGCTACCAACCTCGACACCGTGATCGTCACCGGCACCCGTGCCGCCGACCGCACCGTGCTCGAATCCACCTCGCCGGTGGATGTGCTCACCGCCGAGGACATCCGCAAGGCCGGCGTGGTCAACGGTGAGCTGGGCAGTGCGCTGCAGGCCCTGCTGCCGTCGTTCAACTTCCCGCGCCAGTCCAACTCCGGCGGCGCCGACCACGTGCGCGCCGCACAGCTGCGTGGCCTGTCGCCGGACCAGGTGCTGGTGCTGGTCAATGGCAAGCGCCGCCACCACACCGCGCTGGTGAACACCGACAGCAAGATCGGCAAGGGCACCACGCCGGTCGACTTCAATTCGATCCCGGTCAGCGCGATCAAGCGCATCGAAGTGCTGCGCGACGGCGCCGGTGCGCTGTACGGCTCCGATGCGGTGGCCGGCGTGATCAACGTGATCCTCGACAACGGCGGTGACGGCGGCGAGATCGAGGCCAGCTACGGTGCCAACCACACCGACCTCAAGCCGATCGGCCGTACCCTCACCGACGGCCAGACCGGCAACATCAGCGCCAAGGTCGGCACCTCGCTGGGTGAGGACGGCGGCTTCCTGCGTGCCGGCCTGGAGTACAAGCACCGCAACGGCACCAACCGCGCCGGCTTCGACCAGATTCCGCCGTGGGACCAGACGCCGGACAACCTGGCGCTGCAGGGCAAGCGCAACTACGTGCTGGGCGATGGCAAGAGCAAGGACATCAACCTGTGGCTGAACACTGAGATCCCGGTGGGCCAGACGTCTACGTTCTATGCGTTCGGCACCTTCAACCAGCGTGATACCGAAGGTGCGAACTACTTCCGCTACCCCGATGGCGACGCCAACTGGAAGCAGGTCTATCCGAACGGTTACCGGCCAATCTCCGAAGGCGAGAACCGCGACGTGCAGGCCGTGGCCGGCGTGCGCGGCCAGTGGGGTGAATGGAGCTACGACGGCAGCCTGGATTACGGCCAGAACGACTTCACCTACCGCCTGCGTGATTCGCTCAACGCGTCGCTGGGCCCGACCAGCCCGACCCGCTTCAAGACCGCCGACTACGAATACGCACAGACCGTGGGAAACCTCGATCTGAGTCGTGTGTTCACCCAGAGCGACAGCATCAGCCACACCCTGGGCCTGGGCGTGGAAGCGCGCCATGAGCGCTACCAGACCCGCCCGGGTGACCCGGCCAGCTACGCCGCCGGCCCCTACACCGATCGCCCGACCGGCTCGCAGGCCGGTGGTGGCCTGACCCCGCAGGATGCGGCGCGGCTGTCGCGCGACGTGGCCAGCGCCTACGCCAGCCTGTCCAGCCAGTTCGGCGAGAAGTTCTCCACCGATCTGGCCGCACGCTACGAGCACAACGACGATTTCGGCGGTGAGCTGACCGGCAAGCTTGGCCTGCGCTATGAATTCACCCCGGCGTTCGCGCTGCGCGGCGCGATCTCCAACAACTTCCGCGCACCGTCGCTGGCGCAGATCGGCTACGAATCCACCTCGACCGGCTACAACGCTGGCGGCCAGCTGGTACAGGGCCGCCTGTTGTCGGTCAACAATCCGATCGC
Organism: Stenotrophomonas sp. 28608_Sma; assembly: GCF_056486185.1. Classification (NCBI taxonomy): domain Bacteria; kingdom Pseudomonadati; phylum Pseudomonadota; class Gammaproteobacteria; order Lysobacterales; family Lysobacteraceae; genus Stenotrophomonas; species Stenotrophomonas sp. 28608_Sma. Next base: position 3,914,649 of record NZ_CM151308.1, read on the forward strand.
CCGTGGCCTGGGTGCGCAGAACCTGAAGCCGGAAAAGTCGATCAATACCTCGCTGGGCTTTACCAGCCGCATCGGCGAGCACTTCGACCTGTCGCTGGACTTCTTCCAGATCGACATCGACGACCGCATCGCGCTGTCGGAGAGCATCACCGGTGATGCGCTGACCGACTACGTCGCCGCCAACTACGGCGTCAGCGGCCTGCAGAGCGCCAGCTTCTTCGTCAACGCCGCCGATACCCGCACCCGCGGCGCCGAGCTTGTCACCAACTGGCGCCAGTCGCTGGGCGATGGCCAGCTGCTGCTGACCGGCACCTATGCGTACACCAAGACCACGCTGAAGAACGTGCTGGCCACGCCGGCGCAGCTGCGTGCACTGAACCCGGACTACGTGCTGTTCGGCATCGAAGAAACCAACACGCTCACCGATGCTACGCCGCGTACGCGTGGCAGTTTCTCGGCCGCATGGAGCAACGACCACTGGTCGCTGAGCACCCGCGTGAACCGCTACGGCAGCGCCACACGCGTGTTCAACTTCGGTGATGGCTACATCCCGCGCCAGACCTACCAGGCCGAATGGCAGCTGGATGCGGAAGTGGAGTACCGCATCACCCCGCAATGGAGCGTGGCCATCGGCGGCCAGAACCTGACCGACAACTACCCGGATCGATCCAACAGCGATATCCACTACTTCGGCAACCTGCCGTACGACGTGCTGTCGCCGATCGGCAGCAACGGCGCGTACTACTACGGCCGCGTCCGCTATACGTTCTGATTCATCAGTCCGGTAGTGCCGGCCGCTGGCCGGCAACCTCAGGGTGCATCCAGGGACCATGACGGTGCCGGTCAGCGGCCGGCACTACCCAATCCGTAGCCTGCCCTCGACCCCACGTACACGCCCGCGCTGGCAAGCTGGGCGTCATGGCTGAACCGCTCCCCCTGCGTCCGCCACCGCCATTGCTGGATGACGCCTGCGCGTTGTTCCTCGATGTCGACGGCACCCTGATCGAATTCGCTGCACGCCCGGATGCCGTGCAGTTGCTGCCGGATGTGCGTGAAGCCATCGGCCGCATCAGCGACCGCCTGGAAGGTGCCGTGGCACTGGTCAGTGGTCGCCCGCTTGAGCAGCTGGATCAACTGTTCGCTCCCCTGAAATTGCCCGCCGCCGGCCTGCATGGCCACGAACTGCGCGGCGAAGACGGTCGCGTCCTGCGCGACGAACACGACGACGACACCGCCGAGTGGCTGCACGCGCTGCACCAGCAGGCGATGCGCTTCGCCCATGGCCATCCCGGCGTGCTGGTGGAAGACAAGGGCGTCGGCCTGGCGCTGCATTGGCGCGGTGCGCCGCACGCGGCAAGTGATGTGCGCGCCTTCGCCGACCGCCACGTGCGTGGCCGTGCCAGCTACCGCCTGCAGCCTGGCGACCATGTGGTCGAGTTCGTGCCTGTCGGCACCGACAAGGGCCGTGCCGTGCGCCGGATGATGCAGTACCTGCCCTTCCGCGGCCGCCTGCCGGTGTTCCTCGGTGATGACCTCACCGACGAATTCGGCTTCGATGCCGCCAATGGCCAGCATGGCTGGAGCGTACTGGTAGGCGAACGGGAACCCAGCAAAGCCGTGTTCGCGCTGCCCGACATACGCAGTGTGCACGCCTGGCTGCGTGAGAATGCCTATTGACCCGGCCACCCCACGGCCGCAACCGAGATGTACCGCGTGATGACCCAACCCGATCTTGATCTGGGCGTGGTCGGCAACGGCAGCTTCGGCGCCCTGGTCGACAAACGTGCCCGCGTTGTCTGGAGCTGCCTGCCCACCTTCGACGGCGACCCCACCTTCTGTGCCCTGCTCGGCCCCAACCAGCAGACCGGTGGCGACTTCGCCATCGAGCTGGAGGACTTCGCGAGCAGCGAGCAGGAATACCTGACCAACACCGCGATCCTGCGTACCGTGCTGCGCGACGCGCACGGTGGTGAACTGGAAATCCTTGATTTCGCCCCGCGCTGGCGCCAGAACGACCGTTTCTACCGACCAGTCAGCCTGATCCGCCAGGTACGACCCCTGGCCGGCAGCCCACGCATCACCGTGCACGCACGGCCACTGGCCGACTGGGGCGCACGCGTGCCCGAGTCCACCTGGGGCAGCAACCACGTGCGCTGGATCCTGCCCGAACACGTGCTGCGGCTGACCACCGACGTGCCGGTGCGCTTCGTGCGCGATGGCCTGCCGTTCGTGCTCAACCATCCCATCCACCTGATCCTGGGCGTGGATGAATCGCTCAACCGCTCGATCAGTGGCTATGTGCAGGAAGCCTTCCAGCGCACCCGCGACTACTGGCGCGAATGGGTGCGCTACCTGTCCATTCCACTGGAATGGCAGGACGCGGTGATCCGCAGTGCGATCACCCTGAAGCTGTGCCAGTACGAGGACAGCGGCGCGATCATCGCGGCGATGACCACCTCCATTCCGGAAGCGCCCGGCAGCGTGCGCAACTGGGACTACCGTTACTGCTGGCTGCGTGATGCCGCGTTCGTGGTGCGCGCACTGAACCGCCTCGGCGCCACGCGCACGATGGAACAGTTCCTCGGCTATATCTTCAACCTGGCCACCACCGATGGCACGTTGCAGCCGCTGTATGGCATCGGCTTCGAGGCCAAGCTGGACGAGGACGAAGTACCCAGCCTGTCCGGCTACCGCGGCATGGGCCCGGTGCGGCGTGGCAACCTGGCCTGGGTGCAGCGCCAGCACGATGTCTACGGCAGCGTGGTGCTGGCGTCCACGCAGTTGTTCTTCGACCGCCGCCTGCAGGACCCGGGCGATGCGCACACCTTCGCCCGCCTGGAACCCTTGGGTGAACAGGCGTTCGCCCTGCACGACGTGCCTGATGCCGGCCTGTGGGAGTTCCGCGGCCGCACCGAAGTGCACACCTACACCAGCGCGATGTGCTGGGCAGCGTGCGATCGCCTGTGCAAGATCGCCGTGCGCCTGAAGCGCGATGACCGCGCCCATTACTGGCGCGAGCGTGCCGACACCATCCATGCGCGCATCATGGCCGAGGCCTGGAGCGAGGAGCTGGGCCACTTCACCGACACCTTTGGTGGCCATCGGCTGGATGCCTCGTTGCTGCTGCTGGCCGACATCGGCTTCATCGACGCGCTGGACGCCCGCTTCATCGCCACCGTCGATGCCATCGGCCGCGACCTCAAGCATGGCAATTCGCTGTACCGCTATGTCGCGCCGGATGACTTCGGTGAGCCGGAAACCAGCTTCACCATCTGCACCTTCTGGTACATCGACGCGCTGGCCGCGATCGGGCGCATGGATGAAGCACGCGAGATGTTCGAGCTGCTGCTGAAGCAGCGGAACCACCTGGGCCTGCTGTCGGAGGATCTGGCCTTCGACAGCGGCGAGGCCTGGGGCAATTTCCCGCAGACCTATTCGCACGTCGGCCTGATCACCGCCGCAATGCGCCTGTCGCGGTCCTGGCAGGAGGCATCGTGAGTCGTCTGGTCGTGGTCTCAAACCGTGTGGCCGTGCCCGGCGAGAACCGCGCCGGCGGCCTGGCGGTCGGCCTGCTGGCTGCCCTGAAGGAACGCGGCGGCCTGTGGTTCGGCTGGAGTGGCAAGACGGTGAAGGAAGGCAGCGGCACGCTGCACCGGCAGAAAGACGGTGACATCGACTACGTCACCATGGACCTGAGCAAGCGCGAGGTGGACGGCTACTACAACGGCTTCGCCAATCGCACCCTCTGGCCGTTGCTGCACTTCCGCCTGGATCTGGTCGACTACGACCGGGGCACCCGCGAGACCTACCACAAGGTCAACGCGCTGTTCGCTGACAAACTGGCGCCGCTGCTGCGCGAGGACGACATCGTCTGGATCCACGATTACCACCTCATCCCGCTCGGCGCACTGCTGCGCGAGCGTGGCATCGGCTGCCGCATCGGCTTCTTCCTGCATATCCCGATGCCCTCGGCCGACCTGCTGCAGGCCATGCCCGACCACCTGCGGCTGTTCTCCGCGCTGTACGCCTATGACCTGGTCGGCTTCCAGACCCAGCGCGATGCAGATCGCTTCCAGACCTACCTGCGCCTGTTCGGTGGTGGTCGCGTGCTCGACAACGGCGAGCTGGAAGCACCAGGCGGGCGCCGCTTCCGTGCGGCGGCTTTCCCGATCGGCATCGATACCGAATTGATTGCACGCCAGGCCGGCACCGCCGCCACCAAGACCGCCGTAAAGAACCTGCGCGCCAGTCTGCGCGATCGCCAGCTGGCGATCGGCGTGGATCGCCTGGACTACTCCAAGGGCCTGCCCGAGCGTTTCCTCGGCTTCGAGCGCTATCTGGAGCGCCATCCGGATCAGCGCGGCTCGCTGACCTACCTGCAGATCGCCCCAGTCTCGCGCGGCGATGTCACCGAGTACCGGCAGCTGCGCAGCCAGCTGGAGCAGATCGCCGGCCACATCAACGGTGGGCACGCCGAACCGGACTGGACGCCGCTGCGCTACGTCAACCAGAACTTCACCCACGCCACCCTCACCGGCTTCTACCGGGCGGCGGCAGTGGGCCTGGTCACTCCGCTGCGCGATGGCATGAACCTGGTAGCCAAGGAGTACGTGGCGTCGCAGGACCCGGAAGACCCCGGCGTGCTGGTGCTGTCGCTGCTGGCCGGCGCCGCCGACGAACTCAAGCAGGCGCTGCTGGTGAACCCGCATGATCTGGACGGCGTGGCCGACGCCATCACCACCGCGGCAACGATGTCGCTGCGCAGGCGCAAGGAACGCTGGCACGCGATGATGGAGCACCTGCGCACCTACGACATCAATCACTGGCGCCGCAGCTATCTGGACGCGCTGGAAGGTTGAGGAAAAAAGGGGACGGAGGGGATCAAGGCAGTTGTGCACAGACGCCTTGATCCCCTCCGTCCCCTTTTTCCTTCAATCCAGGAATCGCGCTGCCTGCTCCGGTGCGGGCAGATGACATGCGTCGTGCCGTCCGAACCAGCGGTAGCGGTTGCGCGCCAGCGCGCGGTACGCGGCATCACGCCAGCCGCGCGGCACTGCCCGTAGTACGCCGGTCAGGCGCCAGGCGCCGCCCAGCCCCGTCAGCACGCGGAGGATCGCATCGGTATCGGTCCAGGCACCCTGCGCGTCCAGCAGCAGGAACGACATCGGGTCCTGCGGGTCCAGCCCGTGCGCGCGCAACATCGCGCTGCCCTGCTGCCCCTGCATCGCCGCAAAGCGGTAGCGCCCCGCGCGGTCGAAACGCAGCAGGAAGCGCACCCAGCGGTTGCACAGCGCGCATACGCCATCGAATACGATCACCGCGCTGCCCGCCTCGGCGGCGGCCTCACTGCGGTTCGAGCCAACCTTCATAGCGAATCAGGGCTCCCGCCCAGGGCAGCGTCACATCGACCAGGAAAGTGTAACGCTCACCCTGCCAGGCTTCGCGGCAACGCACGCCACCAAACCAGCGCCTCGGCAGCGGCAGCAGCCCGAACGCCCAGACCCGGCGCACCGACCAGTCGATGCCACCGTCGCGGGCCTGCAGATCAAACTCGAAGCGCGCCGCACCCAACTGCTCGCGCAGATGCCCCTCGTGCGCCCACAGCCGCGACACCATCGGCCAGCGGCCAAACCGCCGCGCCCATTGCTCGCCCTGCCCGTGTGCGCTGAACGCCACTTCGGTGGGCAGCGCTTCACCGTCCTTCGGCAACCGCGCCAACGCGGCCAGCAGCGGCACCAGCCAGTGTCGCCCTCTCACGATGCGCGCCTGCCCCACGTAGCGGCAAGGCAACGGTGCGGCATGCAGCGCCTGCACCGGCGCGGCCAGGGTGGCGAAGGCCGGCCCCAGCACGCGCGCGAACAACGGCGTGGTCAGGGCGCGATCCAGGCCAGGGTCGCCATGCGCCCGGTGCGACGGTCGCGCCGGTGCGAATACAAGTCAGGATCGGCCATCGTCGACACCGTGCCGCCATACACCTGCGCCGGGTCCATGCCCGCCGCCTGCAGGCGCTGACGTGCCAGGGCGAACAGGTCCACCTTCCAGTGCCCCGGGCGTGTCGCCACAAACGCCGCCTCGGCCGCCGGATCATGGCCGACGAAGGCGTGGAAGACCTCTTCGCCGATCTCGTAGTCGGCCGGCCCGGCCGCCGGGCCCAGCCACGCGCGAAGCTGCGCGGGCGGGGTCTGCATGGCGGCCACGGTGGCCTCCAGCATGCCGTCGGCCAGCCCGCGCCATCCAGCGTGAGCGGCGCCCACCTCGCTACCGTCGGCAGCGGCGAACACCACCGGCAGGCAGTCGGCGGTCAGGATCGCCAGCACCACGCCGGGCACCGAGGTCACCGCAGCGTCGGCCACCGGTTCGCTTGCGCCAGGCACCGGCGGCGTTGTGAAGCGCAGCACCGTGCTGCTGTGCACCTGGCGCAGCCAGTGCGGTGCCGAGGGCAGCGCCAGCCCCTGCTGCAGCAGCTGGCGGTTGTGCTCCACGTTGGCCGGGGTATCACCATCGGCCGCGTGCCGGTTGCCCAGGTTGAACTGCGCGAACGGCGCCGGCGAAATGCCCGCACCGTGCCGACGCGTGGTCAGCGCATGGACGCCCGGAGGCGCCGGCCAGTCCGCCTGCAGCAAAGGCAACGCGGCGGCCATCACCAGCGGTCCCGCTCGCGTGCGGCGAAGGCTTCGCTGTCTTCGCGCAGCACCTTCATCAGGTGCAGCATGTCGTCCGGCACCGGCGCGGTGTTGCGCACCGGCTCACCGGTGATCGGGTGCGTGAACTCCAGGGTCTCGGCGTGCAGGGCCTGGCGCTTGAAGCCGCGCAGCGCGGCTACCAGCTCATCGCTGGCGCCCTTGGGCAGCTTCAGCGCACCGCCGTACAGCGGGTCACCGATGATCGGATGGCGCACATGCGCCATGTGCACGCGGATCTGATGGGTACGGCCGGTTTCCAGGCGGCACTCCAGCGCAGTGTGCGCACGGAAGCGCTCGCGCAGGCGGTAATGGGTGATCGCTTCCTTGCCGTCCTCGCGCACGGCCATCTTCAGGCGGTCGCGTGGGTGGCGGTCGATCGGGGCATCGGCGGTACCGCCGGCCACCAGCGCACCCATCACGATGGCCAGGTACTGGCGGTGCACGTCGCGCGCGGCCAGCTGCTCGACCAGTGCGGTCTGCGCTTCCAGGGTCTTGGCCACCACCATCACGCCGCTGGTGTCCTTGTCCAGGCGGTGCACGATGCCGGCGCGCGGCAGCACCGCCACCGACGGGTCGCGGAACAGCAGGGCGTTGACCAGGGTGCCGCTGTGGTTGCCCGCGCCCGGGTGCACCACCAGGCCGACCGGCTTGTTGATCACCAGCAGGTGCTCGTCCTCGAACAGCACGTCCAGCGGGATGTCCTCCGGCTGGGCGTCGGTCTGGGTCTCGAGCACCACGTTGAGGGTCACGAGCTCGCCGCCGCGCAGCGGATCGCGCGGGCGCACCTGGGCGCCGTCCAGCAGCACCTCACCGGCCTTGATCCACTCGGTCAGGCGCGAACGCGAGTATTCGGGGAACAGTTCGGCCACCACGGCGTCGAAACGACGGCCGGCCGCAGTGTCGGGGACGATGGCCTGGCGGGCCGATTCAGAGGGTTGTTCAGACATGGCAGGGGGCATTCTTTGAAATTTTGGGGTCCCGGCGGCCGGTTTCAGTCGCTGGACAGGACACTAGGCTATCATCGACCCTTCGTATTCCAGCCGCGTCCCGCCTCGACCCCATGATCCGACGCTCCGCCATGCTCTCCGCGCCCGTCCGCCTCACCGCCCTGCTGCTGGTGCTGGTCATCGCCGCCACCGGCTGCCACCGTGGTGCCAAGAAGGGCGATCGCCCCGATGAAGGGACGCCGGTCGAACAGTTGTACGAGAAGAGCCACAAGCTGATGCAGGGTGGCAACTGGAGCGGCGCCGAAGCCAGCTTCCGCCGCCTGGTGGCCCAGTATCCGTACGGTCCGTACACCGAGCAGGCGATGATCGAGACCGCCTACGCCCAGTACAAGGCCGGCAAGCACGATGACGCGGTGTCCAGCATCGACCGCTTCATCCGTACCTACCCGACCCATCGCAACATCGCGTACCTGTACTACCTGCGCGGCCTGGCCAACTCCAACCGCAGTACGGTTTTCCTGCGCCGCGTATGGTCGCTGGATGCCAGCCGTCGCGACCTGTCCACGCCGCACCAGGCGTATTCGGACTTCAACATCGTGGTCGACCGCTATCCCAACAGCCGCTACGCCGCCGATGCGCGCCAGCGCATGCTGGAGCTGCGTGACGTGTTCGCCCAGCATGAGCTGGACAACGCCCTGTACTACATGCGCCGCGGCGCCTGGGTCTCGGCCGCCGGCCGCGCCAACTACCTGCTGGAAACCTACCCGCAGAGCGCGTTCCAGTACGACGCCGTGGCTGTGCTGGCCGATTCCTACACCCACCTGGGCAACAAGACCCTGGCCGACGATGCCCGCCGCGTCCTGCAGCTGAACCAGCCGGACCACCCGTGGCTGGAAGGCAAGTGGCCGAAGTACCCGTGGATGATCCGCAAGCTGAACCCGTTCGCCGGCGAGAAATCCGCCAGCACCGGCCAGCGCAACGCGCGACTGGAAAAGAAGTAAGAGAGGGCCCCGAAAGGGGCCTTTTCTTTGTCGGTAGATCCACGCCATGCGTGGATGGTTCGTACGCCCATGGACCACGACACTAGGAATTCTACGAATTCCCGGCGGATGCGACGCCGGTCGCATCCCGCTCCGGCGACGCCCTCCACACTGCGGCGCAACGGCCATCCCGGCCGTGAAGGAGCGCCCCATGACCCTACCGCCCCGCCGTTTCCGCCCCCTCGCCTGCCTCCTTGCCACCGCCGTGCTGGCGCTGTCCTCGGGCCCCCTCGCTGCCGCACCGGGTGCACCGGGCGATCTGCTGTCTGCTGCCCCCTATCGCGCGTCATGGGTGCCGTCCAAGGCTGCGCAGGCCTACAAGCTCCACTACCGCACCCCGGATCTTCGCGGCCAGCTGGCCGAAGGCACCGGCCTGCTGTACCTGCCCGCCGGCGCGGCTCCAGCGGGCGGCTGGCCGGTGGTGTCCTGGGCACATGGCACCCAGGGCATCGCCGATCGCTGCGCGCCCTCGGTGTCCGGCCCCTACCAACCCGAACGCGACGGGCGCTTCCTCGATCAGTTCCTGGCCCAGGGCTATGCGGTGGTCGCCGCGGACTACCAGGGGCTCGGCAGCCCCGGCGAGCATGCCTATCTGCACGTCCGCACGGCCGCGCGCAATGCCATCGACCTGGTCAAGGCCAGCCGCCAGTACCTGGGCAACGCAGCGCTGTCGCCGCGCTGGGTCTCTGTTGGTCATTCACAGGGTGGCGCTGCAGCCCTCACAGCCGGGCATCTGGCGCCCACCTATGGTGGTCCTTCCCTGCACTACCGTGGCAGCTTCACCACCGGCACGCCCACCGCCGTCGAGCTGACCGCGCTGGTGATGAAGCCGGACAACCGCACCGCCAATCCTGGCGCGCTCAACGCGTATCACGCGTATCTGCTCGACGGTCTGTTGCAGGTTGCGCCACAGATCGACCGCGTCCTCAGCGACACCGGTCGCGCCCGCGTGGCAGTGGCACGCGAACAGTGCCTGGGCGAACTGGCCACCACGCTGGACGGTGCGGATACCGGCAGCATGTTCACTGCACCGCTGACCAGCGTGCCGGGCATCTGGGCGGTGCTGTACGACTATGTCGGCGTACCGCGCCGCGGCTTCAGCCAACCGCTGATGCTGGGCCACGGCAGCGAGGACCGCGACGTGCCCTATCTGACCACCCTGCTGTATGCCGCAGGCCTGGCCCTGCGAGGCGAGCCGGTCGCGTTCCGGCGTTACCCGGTCGACCACCGCGGCACGCTGGATGCGGCGGCGGCGGATGTCCTGGCGTTTGTGCGGGCACGGCTGGGGGACGGACGCTTCAACGACGCTGCGGAAACCGCCAGCCTCGAACAGCTGCTTGAGGACGCCCAGTAGATCCACGCCATGCGTGGAGGCGCGGTATACGGGTTGCCGGCAGCGGCCGGCACTACCGAACGCAGTAGAGCCACGCCATGCGTGGATACGCGGTATACGGGGTTGCCGGCCAGCGGCCGGCACTACCGAACGCAGTAGAGCCACGCCATGCGTGGATGCGCGGTATACGGGTTGCCGGCCAGCGGCCGGCACTACCGAACGCAGTAGATCCACGCCATGCGTGGATGCACGGTACACGGGTTGCCGGCCAGCGGCCGGCACTACCGAACGGAGTAGAGCCACGCCATGCGTGGATACGCGGTACACGGGTTGCCGGCCAGCGGCCGGCACTACCGAACGCAATAGATCCACGCCATGCGTGGATGCACGGTACACGGGTTGCCGGCAGCGGCCGGCACTACCGAACGCAGTAGAGCCACGCCATGCGTGGATACGCGGTATGCGGGGTTGCCGGCCAGCGGCCGGCACTACCGAACGCAGTAGATCCACGCCATGCGTGGATACGCGGTATACGGGTTGCCGGCCAGCGGCCGGCACTACCGAACGCAGTAGATCCACGCCATGCGTGGATACGCGGTATGCGGGGTTGCCGGCCAGCGGCCGGCACTACCGAACGCAGTAGATCCACGCCATGCGTGGATACGCGGTACACGGGTTGCCGGCCAGCGGCCGGCACTACCGAACGCAATAGATCCACGCCATGCGTGGATGCACGGTACACGGGTTGCCGGCAGCGGCCGGCACTACCGAACGCAGTAGAGCCACGCCATGCGTGGATACGCGGTATGCGGGGTTGCCGGCCAGCGGCCGGCACTACCCGCCAACCGCAGCTTCAGCCCTTGTAGCCGTTGCTGATCGGGTAACGACGCTCGCGGCCAAATGCCCGGCGCGAGACCTTCGGCCCCGGCGCGGCCTGGTGCCGCTTCCACTCGCTGATGCGCACCAGGCGCAGCACCCGGTCGACCACGGCCGCGTCGTAACCGGCCGCAACGATCTCCGTGCGCGACTGCTCCTGGTCGATGTAGCGGTACAGGATGCCGTCCAGCACGTCATAGGCCGGCAGCGAATCCTGGTCCAGCTGGTTCTCGCGCAGCTCGGCCGACGGCGGGCGGCTGATCACGGCCGGCGGGATCACCGGCGCGCCGCCCACGGTGTTGCGCCACTTGGACAGCCCGAACACTTCGGTCTTGTACAGGTCCTTCAGCGGCGCATAGCCACCGCACATGTCGCCGTAGATGGTGGCGTAACCCACCGCGTATTCGCTTTTGTTGCCGGTGGTCAGCAACAGGCCACCGAACTTGTTGGCCAGCGCCATCAGGATCACGCCACGGCTGCGCGACTGCAGGTTCTCTTCGGTCACGTCCGGCGCAGTGCCTTCGAACATCGGCGCCAGCGATTCCATCAGGCCCTTGAACGCCGGCTCGATCGATACCGCCTCCAGCTTCACGCCCAGTGCCTGGCACTGTTCGGCGGCCAGGTCGTTGGACAGGCCCGCGGTATAGCGCGACGGCAACCGCACAGCGGTGACGTTTTCCGCGCCCATCGCGTCCACGGCCATGGCCAGCACCAGCGCCGAATCGATGCCGCCGGACAGGCCCAGCCACACCTTCTTGAAGCCGTTCTTGCGGCAGTAGTCCTGGATGCCACGGGTCACTGCGCGCCAGGCCAGCGCGTCCATGCTCTCGTCGCCATCGTCCATCCACACGTGCGGCATGAAGCGGCGGCTTTCACCGTCGTACTCCACCACCAGCCACTGGTCGACGAAGGCGGCGGCGGCCGGGTGCACGGTACCGTCGCCATCGGCCACCACCGAGGCGCCGTCGAACACCAGCGCGTCCTGGCCACCGACCACGTTGAGGTAGGCGATCGCCGCCCCGCTCTCACGGGTGCGTGCGGCCAGCACTGCATCGCGCTGGGCATGCTTGCCACGCTCGTAGGGCGAGGCATTCGGCACCACCACCAGCTGCGCACCGGCGCGCACGGTGTCGGCCAGCGGCTCGGCGAACCACAGGTCCTCGCAGATCAGCAGGCCGACCGGAATGCCGTTGACCTCGAACACGCAGCTGCCGCCATCCGGATCGACATCGAAGTAGCGGCGCTCGTCGAACACCGCGTAGTTGGGCAGCTCGCGCTTGCGGTAGGTCTGCTCGACCAGGCCGTCACGCAGCACGCTGGCGGCGTTGTAGACCACCGCACCGGCCGCCTGCGGCCAACCGACCACGGCGGTGATGCCACGGCAGGCAGCAGCGATGCGGGCCATCGCCTGCTCGCACTCGTACAGGAAGCCCGGGCGCAGCAGCAGGTCTTCCGGCGGATAACCACTCACCGCCAGCTCGGGGAACATCACCAGCTCGGCGCCGTACTCGTCGCGCGCCTGGCCGATCATCTTGATGATGCGCTCGGTGTTGCCGGCGACATCGCCGACCGGGAAGTCGAACTGCGCCATCGCGATGCGGATCGAAGCCATGGGAATCCAGCCTGTGGTTGCAATGTGCCCATTGTAGCGCTGCGCCATGCGCGCGCCGGGCGCGCTCACTGCGTGGACAGCCCCCGGCTCAGTAGATCCACGCCATGCGTGGATGGGGTTACCGGGATGGTCAGGGCACCAGACGCAGAAAGGCCGCCCGGAGGCGGCCTTCCTGTTTGAAGCAAGAGCGTCAGTCGAGCATGGCTCGACTCTACACAAGCGGTCTTATTTCACCAGCTTGGCGATGGCAGCGCCCAGGTCGCCCGGCGAGCGGACGGTGACAACACCGGCAGCTTCCATGGCGGCGAACTTGCCTTCGGCAGTGCCCTTGCCGCCCGAGGCGATCGCACCGGCGTGGCCCATGCGCTTGCCGGCCGGAGCCGACGCACCGGCGATGAAACCGACGACCGGCTTCTTCACGTGGTTCTTGATGTACTCGGCGCCGGCTTCTTCAGCGTCACCGCCGATTTCGCCAACCATGATGATGCCTTCGGTCTGCGGGTCTTCGTTGAACAGCTTCAGGCAGTCGACGAAGTTCAGGCCGTTGATCGGGTCACCACCGATGCCGATACAGGTGGACTGGCCCAGGCCGACTTCAGTGGTCTGCTTGACCGCTTCATAGGTCAGGGTGCCCGAACGCGACACGATGCCGATCTTGCCCGGCTGGTGGATGTGGCCCGGCATGATGCCGATCTTGCACTCACCCGGGGTGATGACGCCCGGGCAGTTCGGCCCGATCAGCACGGTGTCCGGATGCGAACGGGTCAGCACGTTCTTGACGCGCAGCATGTCCAGCACCGGGATGCCTTCGGTGATGCAGACGATGACCTTGATGCCGGCAGCAGCGGCTTCCAGGATCGCGTCGGCCGCGTACGGCGGCGGCACGTAGATGACCGAAGCGTTGGCACCGGTGCTCTGCACGGCGTCGGCAACGGTGTTGAAGACCGGCAGGTCGATGTGGGTGGTGCCACCCTTGCCCGGGGTCACGCCGCCAACAACCTGGGTGCCGTACTCGATCATCTGAGTGGCGTGGAAGGTGCCCTGCTGGCCGGTGAAGCCCTGCACGATCACCTTGGTGTTCTTGTTAATCAAAACAGACATGGGAATTCCTTGGTGTCGAATCAGGCAGCGTTCTTGACAGCTTCAACGATCTTCTTGGCGCCATCGTTGATGTTGTCAGCCGGGATGATGGCCATGCCGCTGTCGCGCAGCAGCTGCTTGCCTTCTTCCACGTTGGTGCCTTCCAGGCGCACCACGACCGGAACCTTGACGCCCACTTCCTTCACGGCGGCGATGATGCCTTCGGCAATCATGTCGCAGCGGACGATGCCGCCGAAGATGTTGACGAAGATGCCTTCAACCTTGTCCGAGGACAGGATCAGCTTGAAGGCTTCGATGACGCGCTGCTTGTTGGCACCGCCGCCCACGTCCAGGAAGTTCGCCGGCTCGCCGCCGTTGAGCTTGATGACGTCCATGGTGGCCATGGCCAGGCCTGCGCCGTTGACCATGCAGCCGATGTTGCCGTCCATGGTGACGTAGTTGATGTCCAGCTCCGAAGCGATCACTTCGGTCGGATCTTCCTGGGTCTTGTCGCGCATGGCGACCAGGGCCTTCTGGCGGAACGCGGCGTTGTCGTCGCTGTCGAACTTGCCGTCCAGCGCGTACAGGTTGCCGTCGTCCAGGATGGCCAGCGGGTTGATTTCAACCAGCGCCAGGTCCTTTTCGTTGAACAGGCGGTACAGGTTCACCATGATGCTGGCGAACTGGCCGGCCTGCTTGGCGGTCAGGCCCAGCTTGAAGCCGAAATCACGGCCGTGGTAACCCTGCACGCCTTCGACGAAGTCGACGTTCAGCGAGTGGATCAGCTCCGGGGTTTCAGCGGCGACCTGCTCGATCTCAACGCCGCCTTCCGAAGAGGCGATGTAGGTGATGGTCTTGGTGCCACGGTCAACCAGCACCGACAGGTACAGTTCCTTGACGATCTCGCCGGCGGTGGTCACCAGCACCAGGTTGACCGGCAGTTCAACGCCAGCGGTCTGGTAGGTGGCCATCTTGGTGCCGAGCATCTTGGCCGCGGCGGCCTTCACGTCGTCGGTGGTCTTGCAGAACTTGACGCCGCCAGCCTTGCCGCGGCCGCCAGCGTGGATCTGCGCCTTGACCATCCAGGGGCCCTGGCCCAGGGAGTTGGCAGCGGCAACCGCTTCGTCCGGGGTCGCAGCGACCTTGCCGGCCGGGACCGGGATGCCGTACTCGGCAAGCAGTTGTTTTGACTGGTATTCGTGGAAATTCATGCGTCACCGTGGGAATAGGAACGACCGCACGCAATTCCTCAGGGCCCCGGCGGGGCGCCGGCATGGACCGCGGCGGGCCCACTATTGTGGCCGAGCCAGCGCCGGGGCGCAAAGAAGTCTGTACAAAACGCCACACCCGGCCAGATTTCCACCGCCATTCAGGCAGTTGCGCCCGGGCCGGCGCTGACCACCGGTATCCACGGCAGGCCAAATGCGCGATCCGGGCGGCTCCGGCGGCGTCCTGCCGGGGGCCCTATACTGGTCAACCAAGGTGTGTAGTGTCGGGCTTGCCCGGCGGCTTCCACCGCAGGCCACATAGAAGCGACGAACCCGCCCGGCTTCAGGGGATGCCAGGCAGGGCCGCCGCAGATTCCAGACCCAGGCAGCCAGAAGGGGAGTTCCGGCGTGTCACCCAGTGCTTCATTGATCGACCGCATCGAATCGATTCCGCGGCGTGAGCTGTACTTCTTCGCGCTGTACCGGGTGCTGATCGCCGCGGTCATCGCCGGCCTGCTCTACAGCCCCCTGTCCGGCATGGTCGGCGAGGCCCATCACCCGCGTCTGGCCGATACCGTCGCGGCGATCTATCTGCTGCTGTCGCTGCTGGCCCTGGCGATCGGCCGCAACGAACGCTGGCTGCGCCCGATCGTGGTCAGCAGCGTGCTGGTGGACATCATCGCCGCCACCTTGCTGGCGCATGCCCTGCCCGGTGCCAGCGCCGGCATCTCGATGTCGCTGCTGTTCAACATCGCCGCCGCCGCCACCCTGCTGCCGCTGAGCTGGGGCCTGGGCCTGGCGGTTGCTGCCAGCCTGGCCACCGGTACCGAATACCTCTGGAAGGTGCTCGAAGGCGGTGACCCCACCCGCACGCTGGCCGAGCTGGCCATGTTCGCCACCAGCTACCTGGCGCTGGCCTTCATCAGCTACCAGGTGGGCAACCGCGCGCGCCGCAACCAGCAGCTGGCCAACCAGCGCGGCGACGAAGTGGCCAACCTGTTCCAGATCAACGAACTGATCATCCGCCGCATGCGCACCGGCGTGCTGGTGGTGGACGCCGACAACCGCATCACCCTGGCCAATGAAGCGGCCTCGATGCTGCTCGGCGACAACGACGGCATCGGTGAGACGGGACGCCTGGATCTGGCCAGTGCCGCGCCGGAACTGGCGCGCCGCCTGCAGCGCTGGCGCAACGGCTGGGCCCAGGACGAACTGCCGCTGCAGCTCAACCCTGACCAGCCGGAAGTGCAACCGCGCTTCGCCCGCCTGCTGGCAGGCAGCGAACTGGCGCTGGTATTCCTGGACGACTCCAGCGTGGTCTCGCGGCGCGCCGAATCGCTCACCCTGTCGGCGATGGGCCGCTTCTCGGCCAGCCTCGCCCACGAGATCCGCAATCCGCTGGCGGCGATCAACTACGCCGTGCAGCTGCTGGAGGAAGGCACCGGTTTCAACGAAAGCGACCGCCGCCTGCTGCAGATCATCCGCCAGCAATGCCAGCGCACCAACGGCATCGTCGAGAGCGTGCTGGGGCTGGCACGGCGCGAGCGCGCCACGCCCGAGAACGTCGACCTGGTCGCCTTCGTGCGCCGCTTCGTGCTGGAGTACAAGCAGGGCCAGACGCTGGAAACCGACAGCATCGAACCGATCATCAGCGACACGGCGGTGATGGCGCAGGTCGACAGCAAACACCTGTACCAGGTGCTCACCGTGCTGGTGCACAACGCACTGAAATACGGCCGCATCGGCCAGCAGCCGGCACGCGTGCGCCTGCGCGTGGCGCAGCACGAGCGCAGCGCGGTGATCGACGTGATGGACCGTGGCCCCGGCATTCCCGAGAGCGTGGCCGCACAGCTGTTCCGCCCGTTCTTCACTACCTCCGAGCACGGCACCGGGCTGGGCCTGTATATCGCCCGCGAGTTGTGCCGCGCCAACCAGGCACGGCTCGACTACATCCCGGTGCCGGCAGGAGGCTCGTGCTTCCGCCTGGTGCTGCCCGGCCCGCACACGCTGTTGCCCACCTGATTCCAAATCTGTGCGTCAAACATTTGTCGCTTCCAGCCCCCTCGTTTATCTTTCACGCCCATGAACGAAACCCGCAGCGCCCTCGTCGTCGACGATGAACGCGACATCCGCGAACTGCTGGTACTGACCCTCGGCCGCATGGGGCTGCGCATCAGTACTGCCGCCAACCTGGCCGAAGCGCGCGAGCTGCTGGCCAGCAACCCGTACGACCTGTGCATCACCGACATGCGCCTTCCGGATGGCAACGGCATCGAGCTGGTCAGCGAGATCGCCCAGCACTACCCGCGCACACCGGTGGCGATGATCACCGCATTCGGCAGCATGGACCTGGCCGTGGAAGCGCTGAAGGCCGGCGCCTTCGACTTCGTCAGCAAGCCGGTGGACATCTCGGTGCTGCGCGGCCTGGTCAAGCACGCGCTGGAACTCAACAACACCGAACGCCCTGCGCCCGGCCCCGCCACCGAACAGGCTGCACGCCTGCTCGGCGCTTCACCGGCCATGGACGTTCTGCGCACCACCATCGGCAAGGTCGCGCGCAGCCAGGCGCCGGTCTACATCCTCGGTGAATCGGGCGTGGGCAAGGAACTGGTCGCGCGCACCATCCACGCCCAGGGCGCGCGTGCGGCTGGTCCGTTCGTGCCGGTCAACTGCGGTGCCATTCCCGGCGAGCTGATGGAGAGCGAGTTCTTCGGCCATCGCAAAGGCAGCTTCAGCGGCGCCCATGCCGACAAGCCGGGCCTGTTCCAGGCTGCACACGGCGGCACCCTGTTCCTGGACGAAGTGGCCGAGCTGCCGCTGCAGATGCAGGTGAAGCTGCTGCGCGCGATCCAGGAAAAGTCGGTGCGTGCGGTGGGTGCGGCCAACGAAGAACCGGTGGACGTGCGCATTCTCTCGGCCACGCACCGTGACCTGGCCGAGCTGGTCGAGGACGGGCGCTTCCGCCACGACCTGTACTACCGCATCAACGTGATCGAACTGAAGGTGCCGCCGCTGCGCGAGCGCCGCCAGGACCTGCCGGAGCTGGCAGCCGCCGTGCTGGCACGCCTGGCCCGCAGCCACGGCCGTGCCACCCCGCTGCTGGCGCCGTCGGCGCTGGAAGCGCTGGCCCACTATGCGTTCCCGGGCAATGTGCGCGAGCTGGAGAACATTCTGGAGCGCGCGCTTGCACTGGCCGAAGAAGACCGCATTGGTGCCGACGACCTGCGCCTGCCGCAGCACGCCCCGCGTGCGCCCGGCGGCGCTGCTCCCGCCGAAGCCGTGGCCGACCTGCAGCCGGGCGGTGCCGCCCTGCCCTCGTACATCGAGCAGCTGGAGCGCAGCGCCATCCAGCGCGCGCTGGAAGAGAACCGCTGGAACAAGACCCGCACGGCCGCGCAGCTGGGAATTACCTTCCGCGCGCTGCGCTACAAGCTGAAGAAGCTGGGGATGGAGTAAGGGCCGAACGGCCCTGGTAGGCGCCAACCTTGGTTGGCATGCGCCGCCGCGCCATCCACGCATGGCGTGGATCTACCCACCAACGCGGTAGTGCCGGCCGCTGGCCGGCACCCCCCATGCATCGCGCCATCCACGCATGGCGTGGATCTACCCACCAACGCGGTAGTGCCGGCCGCTGGCCGGCAACCCCCATGCATCTCGCCATCCACACATGGCGTGGATCTACCCACCAACGTGGTAGTGCCGGCCGCTGGCCGGCAACCTCATGCATCGCGTCATCCACGCATGGCGTGGATCTACCCACCAACGCGGTAGTGCCGGCCGCTGGCCGGCAACCTCATGCATCGCGCCATCCACGCATGGAGTGGATCTACCCACCAACGTGGTAGTGCCGGCCGCTGGCCGGCAACCTCATGCATCGCGTCATCCACGCATGGCGTGGATCTACCCACCAACGTGGTAGTGCCGGCCGCTGGCCGGCAACCTCATGCATCGCGTCATCCACGCATGGCGTGGATCTACCTCAATCCTTGGTAACGCGATTGATCTCGGCCAGGCTGGTCACACCCGCTGCCGCCTTCTTCAACGCCGACTGCCGCAGGTCATTCACCCCGATCTGCTGCGCCGCCTCGGCAATCTGCAGTGCGTTGCCGCCGGCCAGCACGATGGTGGCGATCTCATCGGTCATCGGCATCACCTGGTAGATACCGGTTCGGCCCTTGTAGCCCTCGGTGCACTCATCGCAGCCCACCGCCTCGTACAACTGGATGCCCGCATCCAGCTGCGCCTGGGTGAAGCCCTCGGCCAGCAGCGCGTGCTCCGGCAGGTTGGCCGGTCGCTTGCAGTTGCCGCACAACCTGCGCGCCAGACGCTGGGCGATCACCAGCGTCACCGAGCTGGTGATGTTGTACGGCGCGATGCCCATGTTCATCAGACGCGCGATGGTCTGCGGCGCATCGTTGGTATGCAGCGTGGACAGCACCATGTGGCCGGTCTGCGCCGCCTTGATCGCAATCTCGGCCGTCTCCAGGTCGCGGATTTCGCCGACCATGATGATGTCCGGATCCTGTCGCAGGAACGAGCGCAGCGCTGCAGCGAAGGTCATGCCGCGCTTGTTGTTCTGCTGCACCTGGTTGACGCCGGGCAAGCGGATTTCCACCGGGTC
Source organism: Stenotrophomonas sp. 28608_Sma (assembly GCF_056486185.1). Taxonomy (NCBI): domain Bacteria; kingdom Pseudomonadati; phylum Pseudomonadota; class Gammaproteobacteria; order Lysobacterales; family Lysobacteraceae; genus Stenotrophomonas; species Stenotrophomonas sp. 28608_Sma. Next base: position 3,934,049 of record NZ_CM151308.1, read on the forward strand.
TTCGGCGGTGGAGATGTTGCGCGTCTCATCGTTGAGGATGCCCAGCGCGGTATACAGCGACACGGTTTTGCCCGAGCCGGTCGGGCCGGTCACCAGCACCATGCCGTACGGCTTGTGGATGGCGTCGTGGAACAGCTTCTGCTGGTCTGGCTCGTAGCCCAGCTTGTCGATGCCCAGCTTGGCCGCGCTGCCATCAAGAATACGCAGCACCACCTTCTCACCGAACAGGGTCGGCAACGTGCTGACGCGGAAATCGATCTGCTTGGTCTTGGACAGGTTCAGCTTGATGCGCCCGTCCTGCGGCACGCGCTTCTCGGCGATATCCAGCTGCGCCATCACCTTCAGGCGCGCGGCGATGCGCTGGTTCAACTTCACCGGCGCGCGCGCCACCATCTTCAGCAGGCCGTCGATGCGCAGGCGCACGCGGTAGTCGTCTTCGTAAGGCTCGAAATGGATGTCCGATGCGCCCTTGCGGATGGCATCGACCAACACCTTATTGACGAACTTCACCACCGGGGTGTCGTCGCCCTTGGCGTCGATACCGGAGTCGCCGCTGCTGGCGCCGAGATCTTCGTCACCGGCCGCGACATCCAGGTTGCCCATGCCCTCGTCATCGCCACCCAGTGCGTTGCCGATGGCATCGTGGCTGGCGTGCCACTGCTCGAGCGTGCGGCGGATCTGGTCCTCATCGACCAGAATCGGCTCCACCACCAGATTGGTGTGGAACTTGATCTCGTCCAGCGCATGAGTCGGGTTGCTGGTTCCCACGAACAGCTTGCCACCGCGTTTGAACAGCGGCAGCACGTTGTGCTTGCGCAGCAGCTCCTCGCTGACCAGGCTCATCGCGTTCTGGCTGGCGTCGAAGGTAGACACGTCGAACAGCGGCATGCCGAACTCGACCGCATTGGCGGCGGCGAGCTGCGAGGCGCTGACCAGCTTGTTCTGCGCGAACCACGTGGGCAACGGCTGGCGGGCAGCCGTGGCCTTGGCCATGGCGTCGCGGGCGGTGGCCTCGTCCAAGGCACCGTCCTGGACCAAGCGACGGGCCAAGCCGGTGATGCCGACAAGGTTGGCGGTGACAACTGTGTTCATGTGTGTACTCCTACTCCCCCGCGCAGCCTACCCCACACACCGCCTGCGCGGAATGCCCAACAGCATCAACCGTGAGGGCAACCCTTGGGCGCCACTTCAGCCGGGGCATCGGTCTTGCAATCCCATATGCCGGAATTCGCAGCATAGGTGATGGTGACAGTGGCGGACTTCACTTTGTCGTTCACGCCTGTGGCCTTCATCGTTGCCGTGATGATGCAAGGAACCGCTGCTGTCGCCTTGATACCGTCGACATATTTGCCAGTCAGCACTGCGCTGTCCGGCAGTGCGCAGGATGTTGCGCCGTTGCTGTTCGCGAACTGCTCGGCCACCGGCGTCTTCAGGCCGCCCAACAGCACAATGGCCTCAGACAACTGGCCCCGTGCGGTGTAGTCGTTGTACTGCGGTATAGCGATAGCAGCCAGGATGGCGATGATCGCTACGACAATCATCAACTCGATCAAGGTAAAACCAGATTGCTTGTTCATGGAGGCGCTCCCCAACGCGCAGATGGATATTCCCTGCAAAGCAGGGTTCATGCCAAAAAAAAGCCCCGGCGCGGCCGGGGCTCTGTTGAGCCTAAGGAGTCTGGGCTCTTACGGAGGAGTGGGGGTGCTGCCGCCAGCGGCAGCAGCCGTGCACGCCTTCGGGGTCAAAGCCGCACTAACGCTGCTCTTGCAGTCCCACTTACCATCAGCCGGGGTGTAAGTCAGCTTAACCGTAGCGCCCTTGATCTTCTCGTTCACGCCACTCGCCTTCATTGTGGCGGTAATTACGCAGCTGGCAGCGGTACCCGCAGCAGCTACAGTATCGACATACTTACCAGTTGCCACGATGCCAGCGGGCTCTTTGCAGCTCGCATCACTGTTATCCTGGGCAAGCGCTTCGGCAATCGGAGTCTTAAGCCCTGCTGCGAGAGTGAACGCCTCAGTCATCTGCGCGCGCGCGGTGTAATCGTTGTACTGCGGAATGGCGATGGCAGCCAGAATCGCGATGATCGCAACAACGATCATCAGTTCAATGAGGGTGAAGCCCTTCTGGTTCTTCATGGTGGTACGTCCCCAAGATAAGTAATGGTTGATGTCAGGGTGGCGGCCGGCCGGCCAATGGCCGGTTGAGCAGGCTACCCGTCCCCGCGGGTGGATCAACGCAGGTTACGTGCCAATCTTTCATGGCAGCGCCTCCCCGATTTCCCCGTGCCCATGATGGCAGCAATTTCGCGGATGGAAACCCCCCTCCGAACGAATCTGCGATGGGCGCAGCAATGTGACGCAGCACGTCACCTTTCGTCTCCGCAGGTCAAAAAACCTGCTCAGCGTCACGCTGGCACACTCCCCGGACGGCCCCGAACCAGCTACCATCGCCGGTCATGATGCCCGCCTGGGGATGGCGGGCCTTGGGGAGCCAACATGTCTGTCAGTCGCAGTGCGATCAAGAAAGAGCCCGTGGCCCGCGCCACCACGGAGCTGCAACCGTTTGTCTGGGAGGGGACCGACAAGCGGGGCGTGAAGATGAAAGGGGAGCAGGTCGCCAAAAACGCAAATCTGCTGCGTGCGGAACTGCGGCGCCAGGGCATCAACCCCGGCACGGTAAAACCCAAGCCCAAGCCACTGTTCGGAGCAGCCGGCAGCAAGGTTACGCCGAAAGACATTGCCTTCTTCAGCCGTCAGATGGCGACGATGATGAAGTCCGGTGTGCCGATCGTTTCGGCCCTGGACATCATTGCCAGTGGGCACAAGAACCCACGCATGAAGAAGATGGTGGAAGGGATCCGCGCCGATATCGAGGGCGGTTCCTCGCTGTATGAGGCGGTCAGCAAGCATCCAGTGCAGTTCGACGAACTCTATCGGAATCTTGTCCGGGCCGGCGAGGGTGCCGGTGTACTGGAAACGGTGCTGGACACGGTCGCCACCTACAAGGAGAACATCGAAGCGCTGAAGGGCAAGATCAAGAAGGCGCTGTTCTACCCGGCCATGGTGGTGGTGGTGGCGCTACTGGTCAGTGCCATCATGCTGATCTTTGTCGTACCGCAGTTTGAGGAAGTCTTCCGCGGTTTCGGCGCAGACCTGCCTGCGTTTACCCAGATGATCGTGAACCTTTCGCGCTTCATGGTTTCCTGGTGGTGGCTGATGGCGATCGTAGCGATTGGCAGCATCGTGGCGTTCACCATGGCCTACAAACGATCACCCAGGATGCAGCACACCATGGACCGGTTGATCCTGAGGGTGCCGGTGATCGGCCAGATCATGCACAACAGCTCGATCGCCCGCTTCGCCCGCACCACGGCAGTGACCTTCAAGGCCGGCGTGCCACTGGTGGAGGCGCTGGGCATCGTGGCCGGCGCTACCGGCAACAAGGTCTATGAGGAAGGCGTACTGCGGATGCGCGATGACGTATCGGTCGGCTATCCGGTCAATGTGGCCATGAAGCAGCTGAACCTGTTTCCGCACATGGTCATCCAGATGACCGGCATCGGTGAAGAGGCGGGCGCGCTGGACTCGATGCTGTTCAAGGTGGCGGAGTATTATGAACAGGAAGTCAACAATGCCGTTGATGCCTTGAGCAGCCTGCTGGAACCGATGATCATGATCTTCATTGGCATCGTGGTGGGCGGTATGGTCATCGGCATGTACCTCCCCATCTTCAAACTCGGCGCCGTCGTCGGCTAAAGGTATCAATGGCATTTCTCGACCAGCACCCCGGCCTCGGCTACCCCGCCGCGGCCGCCCTGGGACTGCTGCTGGGCAGTTTCCTGAACGTGGTCATCCTGCGGCTGCCCAAGCGGCTGGAGTGGCAGTGGAAGCGCGATGCGCGCGAAGTCCTGGAGGAACCGGACTTCTATGAACCACCCCCACCGGGGATCGTGGTGGAGCCGTCGCATTGCCCGCACTGCAAGCACAAGCTGAGCTGGTACGAGAACATCCCGCTGTTCAGCTGGATCGTCCAGGGCGGCAAGTGCCGCCACTGCAAGGCGCCGATCTCGCTGCAGTACCCGCTGGTGGAGGCGCTGACCTCGGTGCTGGTGCTGGCCTGCGTCTGGCAGTTCGGCTTCGGCTGGCAGGGTTTCGGCGCCATTGTGCTGACCTGCTTCCTGATTGCCCTGTCCGGCATCGACCTGCGCACGCAACTGCTACCCGATCAGCTCACCCTGCCGCTGATGTGGCTGGGGCTGATAGGCAGCATCGACAATCTGTACATGCCGGCCAAGCCCGCCCTGGTGGGCGCGGCGGTGGGTTACCTGTCGCTGTGGACGGTCTGGTGGCTGTTCAAGCAGCTGACCGGCAAGGAAGGCATGGGCCACGGCGACTTCAAGTTGCTGGCGGCACTGGGCGCCTGGTGTGGTCTGAAGGGCATCCTGCCGATCATCCTGCTGTCGTCGGTGCTGGGCGCCATCATCGGCTCGATCTGGCTGTACAGCCGCGGCCGTGACCGCGCCACGCCCATCCCGTTCGGGCCGTACCTGGCCATCGCCGGCTGGCTGTACTTCATGTGGGGTGCGCCACTGGTGGAGCAGTACCTGGTGATGAGCGGGCTGCGCTGAGGGGAGTCCCCATGAGCCGCTATGTGGTTGGCCTGACCGGAGGCATCGCCTCCGGCAAGAGTGAGGTGACCCGGCGCTTTGAGGCGCTGGGGATCGTGGTGGCCGACGCCGATCTGGCCGCACGGGCCGTGGTGGCTGCCGGCAGCCCGGCGCTGGCCCGTATCGCCGAGCGTTTCGGCGCCGACATGCTGCTGGCCGATGGCAGCCTGGACCGGGGGCGCCTGCGCGCCCACGTGTTTGCCGACCCGGCCGAGCGGACGGCGCTGGAAGCCATCACCCACCCCGCCATCCGTCGGCTGATGCAGCAGCAGTGCGAGCAGGCTGAGAGCCCCTATGCGATTGCCGCGATTCCGCTGCTGACCGAGGTGGGCGGGCAGAAAGCCTACCCGTGGCTGGACCGGGTGTTGCTGGTGGATGCGCCCGAAGCCGTGCAGCATGCGCGGCTGATGCAGCGCGATGGCATTGATGCCGCGCTGGCCGACCGGATGATTGCTGCGCAGGCCAGCCGCGCACAGCGGTTGGCGCTGGCCGATGACGTGGTGGTCAATGATGGGCAGCCGGAGGACCTGCAGGTGCAGGTGGAACAGCTGCATGCGCGGTATCTGGGGTTGGCCGGGGGGTGAGGCCTGGTTGCCGGCCAGCGGCCGGCACTACCGAAGTGCATCCACGCATGGCGTGGATCTACAAGTGCGGGACGCGGCAGCGATCACGGTGGTGGCACAAGCGACACAGGGCGTGATGCAAGGTCGGCGGGGTTCGTGCCGACCAAGGTCGGCACCCACCAACGCAGGGGCCCTTACAACGGCTTCGGCGAGAACGTCAGGGTGGCAATCACGCCACGCTGGCCGCCGGGGCGCACGCTTACCTGCCAGCCGTACAGGTCGCACAGGCGGCTGACGATCGACAGGCCGATGCCGCCGCCCTGCGAGTGGCCAGCATGCGTGCCGCGGTAGCCACGCTGGAAGAGCTTGGCCGCGTCTTCCTCGCTCAAGCCCGGGCCACTGTCAGTTACCGACACCGAGTTCGTGCCGACGAACACGCGTACCTCGCCGTCCTGCGAGTACTTCACGGCGTTGCCGATCAGGTTGCCCAGTGCCACCGACAGCGCCGCCTCGGGCGCGTCGATCACCAGATTGCGCTCACCTTCCAGCAGCAGCTCCAGCGGCTTGCCACCCAGCTGCGCACGGTGTGCGTCCAGCAGCTGCTCGGCCACGCGGGCGACGTTGCTGGTGCCCTGCCCGCGCTCGTTGCGCGACAGCAGCAGCAGCGCGCCGATCAGATCGCTGCACTGCTGTTCGGCGCGCTGGATGCGCTGCAGGCGCTGCAGCACCTTCTCGTCCAGGCCGGGCCGGGTCAGCAGCAGCTCGGTGGCGCCACGGATCACTGCCAGCGGCGTGCGCAGCTCATGGCTGACATCTGCATTGAATTCACGGTCGCGCTGCACCACTTCGGTCAGCCGCGAGGAATAGTCGTCCAGCGCCTGGGCCAGCTGCCCCACTTCGTCGTCGGGGAAGCGTGGCGCCAACGGCTCGGGATCACTGGTGCCGCCGCGATAGGCACGCAGCCGCGCGGCCAGATCCGACACCGGCTTCATCACCTTCGAGGCCGACCACCAGCCCAGCACCAGCGACAGCACGCTGAACACCAGCACCGACAGCACCAGCGCGCGGTTGAGCTGTTTGCCGCCGCGCACGCTGTCGGTCATGTCATAGGCGAGGAAGAACCAGGCGTCGGGCGTCTTGCGCACGGCCAGCTTGTAGGAGTACGGCTCGCCGTGCTCATCGCCGCTGACGCTGTGGATGCCATCGGAGAAGCCCGCCCACTGCGCGCGCTCTTCGCGCACCCGGTCGAACTTGTCCTTCGAATAGGCATAGGCCTTGATCTGCAGCACCGGTGCGTCCGGGTTATGCCCGGGGTGCTCGTAATAGCGGCGCGCATACTCGTCGATGTTGCGGTTCATCAGCTCTTCCACCAGCTGGTTTTCCACGCGCAGGCGGGCCCAGTTGGTGGCGAACGCGAACAGTGTCGTCAGGCAGAAGCCCAACAACACGAACGAAACGATGATGCGGCTGCGCAGGCGCCGCCGATAAGGCGTGCGCCGGCGCTCCCCCTTGGTTGCCACCGAATCAGGCTTCCGGGGTGGCGATGCGGTATCCGATGCCATGGCGGGTCTGGATCAGCGGCACTTCAAACGGCTTGTCGACCACCGCACGCAGGCCATGGATGTGCACGCGCAGGGAATCTGAATCGGGCAGTTCTTCACCCCACACACGGGTTTCCAGCTCCTGGCGGGTCACCACGGCCGGGGCCGCTTCCATCAGCGCCTGCAGGATCTTCAGTGCGGTCGGGTTGAGCTGCAGCAGCTTGCCCTGGCGGCGCACTTCCAGCGTATCCAGGTTGTATTCCAGATCGCCGGTTTCCAGCACGCGGGTCTGCACGCCCTTGCCGCGTCGCGACAGGGCGTTCAGACGCACTTCCACTTCCTGCAGCGCGAACGGCTTGATCAGGTAGTCGTCCGCGCCGGAATCGAAGCCGGCCAGCTTGTTGTCCAGCGAATCGCGGGCGGTGAGCATCAGTACCGGGGTCTGCTTGCGCGCTTCATTGCGCAACTTGCGGCAGACCTCGATGCCGTCCATGCCTGGCAGATTGAGATCCAGCACGATCGCGTCGAACTCGTGCACCACGGCCAGGTGCAGACCGGTAACCCCGTCAGCCGCGAAGTCCACGGTGTGGCCCCGGTCCTCCAGGTAGTCGCCCAGGTTGGCCGCAATGTCGCTGTTGTCTTCGATTACCAGGATTCTCACTGTCACCTCTAATTTACGAATTTGCCGATGCGCTGGGCCTGGCCCATATCACGCTGTGCCTTGTCCTTCCGCCGGGCGCGCTCGGCAACGGTAGTGCACTGCGTCGTGGACCGGTTCGAACCCGTGGCCTTTTCACGTTGGCATATTAGACGACTATCTTCACGTGCCTGTGTCAAAACCGTGTTCACGATCTGCTGGTCGTTGAAGACATCGGTTCGTACCTGTTCAGGCATGGAATCGCGGTCAGGATGCTGCTCGACAGCCGTGCGCATGCGCACCAGCGCCTCGCGTACACGGCTGCGGTCGGCCTGCTTCAGTTCGCTGTAGGTCTCGCCATCGTTGAGTTCGATTTCGATGCGCTCGATCTGCTGCTGCAGCGGCTTGCCGGGGATAAAGACCTCACCGGACTGGTTCGATGCAGAGGCGGCGGTGGCCAGGGTCAGGCCCGAGATCAGGACCGCCGACATCAGGAGGGACTTCATGACAAACGAATCCTTGTTTGAGTTGAGTGTTGACTGTATTCGCACCACCTTCACGCCAGCAAGTGCCATGCGCAGGGGCATCGGACGGCCTAGTGGTTGGTGGCAGGGTTGAAGTTGTTGAAGGTGCGCTGGTCGTTGAGCAGGGCCTTGCCCTTTTCTTCGATCCGGCGGCGCTCGGCCACGGTCAGGCAGCGGCTTTTAGGCATGTTGCTGCCGGTGGTGCGGGTGTGCTGGCAGATCTGGCGGCTGTCCTCGTGGGCGCGGACAAGAACGGTATTGATACGCTCCTGGTCGTTGAACACCTCCGCCTGGACCTGCGGCGGGAGCTCCTGAAGCGTGCGGTGGTCGCCCATGCGCTGGGTGATGCGCGCCAGTGCCTGCTGCACCTGGGCGCGGTCATCGGCGGAAATCTCGCTGTACTCGCCGTCATCGAGGGCCTTCTCAACCCGCCGGACCTGCTCGGCCACCGGGGCCTGCCCGTCCATCTGTATGGCGGTCTTCTCCGGCTTGGCGGAGACAGCGCCAGACAGCCCCAGCAACAACGCGATCATCGTGATGCGGTACATCGCCAGCCTCCGGATCCATCCAGGAACGATGGGCGCCACTCTACGGCCGTCACGCTGCCTCCACAAGGGACTTCCGGCGGCATAAAAAAGACCCAGGCGGTGCCCCGCCTGGGTCTGAAGTCGTATCCCGATACCGATCCTGCTGAGAGGCAGAGCTGCGGTTCGCTGAAGGCTACGCCGGCGCCGATTAAAGGCGCGTTAAAGCCGGCCTCATTTGCCCATGAGAATTTCAAGCCATTGATTAATCATGGCTTTTTGATCTTCTCGACGTGCTCGATGATGCGCGTGGCCACATCCACCCCGCAGGCGGCTTCGATGCCCTCCAGCCCGGGCGTGGAGTTGACCTCCAGCACCAGCGGGCCACGCGCGGAGCGGATCAGGTCCACGCCACAGACCGACAAGCCCAGCGCCTTGGCCGAACGCACCGCCACCTGCTGTTCGGCGCGGCTGGCCTTGGCCGCCACCGCGGTGCCGCCGGCATGCAGGTTGGAGCGGAAGTCACCCTCCGGCGCCTGGCGCTGCATCGACGCCACCACCTGGTCACCGACCACGAAGCAGCGCAGGTCGGCACCCTTGGCTTCGCCGATGAACTCCTGCATCAGGAAGTTGGCGTACAGGCCCCGCAGGGCCTCGACGATGCCACGCGAAGCGCTGGCCTTCTCGGTGAGGATCACGCCCCGTCCCTGGGTGCCCTCGTTGAGCTTCACCACGTGCGGCGGCGGGCCGAGCATGGACAGCAGGTCGACGGTGTCATCGGGGTTGTCGCCGAACACGGTGACCGGCATGTCGATGCCCTTGGCTGCCAGCAACTGGTGCGCGCGCAGCTTGTCGCGCGAACGCAGGATCGCATCGGACGGGTTGGGAGTGCGCGCGCCCATCAGCTCGAACTGGCGCAGCACGGCGGTGCCATAGCGGGTGATCGAGGCGCCGATGCGCGGGATGACCATGTCCACGCCGGTCATCGGCCGGCCCTTGTAGTGCATCGAAAAACCATCGGCGGCGATGCGCATGTAGCAGCGCAGCGGGTCGAGGATGCGAACGGTGTGGCCGCGCGCGCGGGCCGCCTCGACCAGCCGGCGGGTGGAGTACAGGGAGCTGTTGCGGGACAGGATGGCGAGCTTCATCGCGGCAGGATCGGACGGCAGGCGCGCAGCATAGCGCGGGCGTGTGGCGGGCGGATGATGCCCTGCAGACCGCCGTATCTGCGTGCCTGCCGAGGCTGTGCGAAGATGGCTGTTGCCGGCTACAGGACAGGACACGGCCGGCTTACACAACCCAAGGAGAACCACAGATGCGAATGGGAATTCCGCTGTTGTTGCTGTTTGGCCTGATGGGGAGCGCCGCACACGTACAGGCTGCGCCAACCCACGCAGTCTCCCGGCTCTACTTCGATGCCAACAACACCCTGATCGGGCAGGGCCTGCGCTACTGCACGGGCAAGACACAGCACCAGGGCGTTGCCTCACACGCCAATACCCGCTGGATCGATGTTTCCTACGCCTGCCAGGGCGACTCGACCGACGTTTCCTATGGCAGCTGGGTGCCTGCACAACTGCGGCAGGACTTCTGCACGCTGTATGACGCCTGCACGTCACTGATGCCGTGGCCGGAACCCGGCCTGCCCGGCACCCTCGGCAACGGCTTCTACTCAGACTGACAGCCGGTAGTCGCCGCACTGTCTCCGGCGATGGCTGCACCGTCGCCGGAGACCCCACCCACTACAGCCCGGAGACTTCATGCCGTTGACGATCCTTCCGCGTTTCTCCGAAGTGGATGTACTCGGCCACGTCACCAACACCGCCCTGCCCGTCTGGTTCGAGGAAGGTCGCCAAGAGATCTTCCGTCATTTCAGTCGCGAGGCCAGCATGCGCGACCTGACGCTGATCCTGCGCCGCTACGAGATCGACTTCCTGCAGCAGATACAGCCGGGACACGAAGTGCGCATCGAGACCCGCATCGAAAACATCGGCCGCTCCTCGCTGTCGATCGTGCAGCAGGCGTTCCAGTTCGAGGCCCTGGTGGCCAGCGGGCGCTGCGTGATGGTGCATTTCGACTACACAACCAACGCCTCGCGCGCCATCGATGCAGAGCAGCGCCGGGCATTGTCAGGGCTGTTTACCGAGGAGTATGCGCAACAGGTGCAGGCGGCAGACGCATGAGCCATACGGAAGGCCGGTCATCCGCACCCGGTACTGCCCGCAGCCCATTTCTTCAGCTTTTCCAGCGCTTTCCCGGCCTGCATCGACGACGCATGCCGGAACCTCCCTGCTTGATTCGACGCAGTCTAACCTGTGACTGAGGGCCGCTGATCCGCGCGGGGCAGGCGCAGCGAGAAGCCCCCATCGCGGACACGCACGGCCAATGCGGTTTCCCGCCATTCCACAGGCAGCGCCAATGCCGTGTGTGGCGTGGGGACGCGTGTGATCGCCTCGAACGTCCAGTGTTCCTCATAGGCTTCGCAGCGAAGCGTTCCGTCATCGCCGACCGCGATCACATCGATCCAGGCCCCACTCCGGGTCTTGCCAGTGCCGCCCATCGCACGGCGGCCAATGGCCTGCCAACGCCCCTGCCAGTGAACGAGCCATACGCCCTCGATGGGACGCAGATCCCCATCAAGCACGCTTCCCGCCACCACCACGCATCGACCGGACGGGCTGGCAATGACCGTCTCCAGATCGCAGACGTGACGGTCACTGGGCGCGCCATCAAGACAGAGCGCGTACGGGCAGATGCGCGCGAACAAGGTCGGATGCGCAGTCAGGCGCAGGTCGTCGGGAAGCAGCGGGATGGCCTTCAGCACCCGGGCATCAGGCAGGACATGCCGCAACACCTGCGGCACCCCGGCGGCCAGCGCCGGATGCTCCTGTTCCAGCCATAGACCCCGGCAGGGGCGCAGCGTGGTCGATCGACTGGGAATATCCCGCAACCACATCGCGGCTTCTGCATCCCCGCCAAGCTGCCGGCGCTCGTGCAGTTCCTGCCAGAACAGGCTGGGAACAATCGCCAGCAGGTGCATCACCCTCTTGTCCGCTTCGTCGTAGACGATCACCGCTTCGCTGCGATCACTGTAGCCACTGGCCACACGCAGCGCGCTGCCCGCCAGCGCCAGCCACTCGCCGCTGGCATCGTGGCTGCCTGCGGTGGATACGCCCTCGACAATGGCGCCATCGCGCAGCATCAGGGTGCCGTAGGCCGGCCCGCCCATGCCCAGCTCGCCCCAATCCAACAGGACATCATGCGTGGGCGGCCGGGTGGCGAAGGGCAGCTTCGCCCGCGAGCGCAGCAGTGCGCCCCCTACGGCATCGCCGACCAGATCGAAGTGCTGCAGCACGCCGCCCAGGGCAAGGCATGCGGCCAGGCCAACGACCACACCCCAAGGCGACCACCACACCACGCAGATCGCTACCCATATCAGGAACGGCAGCCACTGGGTGAAACGGCGGAGGGCGATTCGATCAACGGTCATGCAGGCTGGATGGCGGCGACTGTGCACCATTCAAACCTTCAACGCTGTGCCAGGCAATGGGGTTCGAACCGGCAATGCCGCTAGACTCTCGCTGATGATGGAATCGATGACTGCCGCGAATCGCCGGAATCTGCTGCAGGACATGCTGCCGCGATGGAGAGCACTGGCCAAGGCCCCGGGCCAGCCGCGCCGCACGCTTCGCCTGCCGGATTGGCAGGCGGACTGGAACGCAGGCATGGCCTTGCTTGCACGCCATGCGCGCAATGGCGGTGAATCTGCGGAGGAACCGCTGCAGGGACATGCGGCCCTGGAGCATGCCTACGGCTGGGAGACGGTTGCACAGACCGGCAGCAACCTGCTGCTGAAAGGCGTTGACCGCGGCTTCGCCCCCACGGCGTTGCAGCAGATGCATGCCGACGTAGCAGATCTCTGGCTCGAGCATGCGCGTTTGCTGGCCCTTGCCCGGGACAGCCTGCAACAGCAAGGCCACGACATCGCGCTGGCTGCGTCGTTGCAATCGCGTACAACGCAGCACTACGAATACGCACTGCAGCTGTTGTCACTGGGCGTGCTGCTGGATGCGCAGGAACGCCTGCCGGCGCTGGTGGAGAAGGTGCTCTGTTTCGACACCGACCGCGTGCTGGACTACCTCAGCGCGCCGGCGCTGGGCCTGGTGGAAGCCAGTGATGAGGTCTTTCATCCGCGACCGTTCGCTGAGCTGTTCGCGCCGCTGCGCGACGGTGAAGCGTTCGACCCTTCACTGCTGGCCGGCTACCTGCAGGTGCAGTACCGCGACTTCTTCCTGCTGCCGCCAAAGGCTCAGAAGCGGACCCGGCGCCTGATCGGGCCGAACGCGTGGGGCTACTGGGCATTTGAAGTGGCTGCGCTGGTGGTGCTGTATGGCGGTGACGACGCCACGCTGCGCACCTGCCCCCACTACCCTTCCGATCTGGTGGACTTCGCCCGGCGTTGAGTCAGGCACCCGGCAGGCCGGAAACACCGCCGAATCGATTCTCTTCTTCGTTGCCCGGCAGAAGCATGACCGGGAAGAGGACGAACACACCCAACGGGATGAAGGCGATCACGACGTACCAGCCGGACTCGTCGATGTCGTGCAGTCGTCGAACGGCCAGGGCCAGCATGGGCGGAAGGAGGACGATGACCGCGCAGACCGTCATGACCCACCCCAGCGTCCGGAATGGCTCGAAGGCCTCCCAGTCGAGCAGCACGGTGCCCGTCAGCCAGTATCCGCCGTCCATCAAGGTGTAGCCCACTGCCACCACAAGGGCAGCAGACAGGGAGTACGACCAGAACTCCTTCCGGTTGGATCGCCCTGAAAAATCAAAGCAACGCCTGAGGGGCAAAAGTGCGGGGATCATTCGCGCTCCGGGCAGCGGACGATGGGAGGCAAGGGTTAACGATCTTTTAGCATCCCCAAGCCCAGCACCAACTGAACCCTGCGGCCCGGCGGGCCCGGCAGACAGCGGAGGTTGCAGGAGCCCGCCGCGGCAGCCGCGCAGCCAGAGACGCAGCGCGAACTACCGCACATTTCCATAGGCGTGGGCATTCTGAATCGGATCACTGGCTTGCAGCAGTGGCGGATTGGTCGAATTCCAGTTTTCCAGAATGGTGCCTCTGCTAGCGTCACGACTCACTCATGGATTCGAGGTTTTGAATGGCTGCGATTTCTTTTCCGCTGATGCTTGCACTGCTTTCCGCGCAGGCCCCGATGGCCGCAAACGCCGAACGTGATTACACAGGACCGGCAGGGGCATCCTCGATCGGGCCTGGCATCTGCGACCCCGGCATGGACATGCTGCCGAACGGCGGAGGGGTGGTGATCCGGCGCTGCGGCACGAATGGAACGGTCGCTGGCGTTGGCAGCAATATCGATGCTGCGACGGCCAACGCCAATGGCTTCCTTGCCGTCGCCGAGGAAGGCCCCGTCTGCAGTGTCTTCGCACGCGATCCCTATGTCAGCATCCCGGCACCGGGTGTTGGCATCAAAGCGGAATGCAGTTCCTCTCCGCTTTCCGCCTACGGCATGACGACCACCACTGCGGGACAGAACGTGCTTGAGCTGGCCATCAACCTGGCGGCGACGCAGGCCTGGTGCAATGTCGACTACTACTATGGGTCGGCGCATGGCTATAAGTATCCCTACACCTGCAACCGCCCGGGCCAGTCCTGGAGCGTTGCCGGTCTTGGCTCCAGCGTCGACGATTCAAACGCAATGGCAATGCGGCTTGTGAAGAAATCATCCAAGACCGGTACGCACTGCTATTTTGACAACGCCGAGTTGAATGGCGTCGTCTTCCGCGCATACCTGCACTGCAACGGATCGACCTATACCGGTTTCGGGAGTTCCGTCACTGCCGCGGCCAAGGACGCGGCTGCGCAAGCGGGCGCATAAGCCACCCGGGCTGTGGTTCGGAAGAGCCACAGCCCGACGCATTGAAGAATGAGGTTCTGGCGCCGTTGCCACACGCTGGACTGGGGTGTGGTTCAACGAGTGCGCCGCGTCTGCCTGGGGTGAATACCCTGGAGACATGGAGCGGGCGATGGGAATCGAACCCACGTCAGTAGCTTGGGAAGCTACAGCTCTACCATTGAGCTACGCCCGCATTGCGGGTGAAAGTCTATGCGGAGCGGCCGGTGTTGCGCAATGGTGGCCGCCGCACCCGCCGGGCATGACCCGGCGCTGCCGTGCAGGCATCCCAGGCACCTTGCGGTGCCCGGGATGTTGCATTCATCAGAAGCTGCCACCCACGGTGGCGAAGATCGTCGCGTCACGGGCGCGCTTCTGCGCGGCCGTGGTGCTCAGGCCAACGTTGCCCTGCAGGCCGAACAGGTCCATGCGCGCACCCAGAACAGCGGTGGCGTAGTTCTTGTCGAAGTCCAGGCCCGGCACGCGGTAGCTGCCCAGTTCCGGCAGGGTCTGCAGCCACGCGCTGGCCTGCTTGGTGTCCTCGAACTCGTGGTCGTAGGTCACCTGCACGTACGGCTTGACGGTGCCGCCATCGAAGCGGGCCTGCCAGCCGATGCGGCCGACGGTCGAGTCGACGTTCTGGCGGTCGTAGCCCAGGGCGGTGGCCAGCGTGCCCGCAGCAGCGCTTTCGCTGTAACCATCGATCTTGACCTTCTGCCAGATCACCGCAGCGATCGGGCCGTGGCGGAAGCCACCTTCGGTGCCGAACTCGTAACCGGCATTCAGTGCAGCGGTCAGGTTGCTGCCATCCGGCGAGCCACCGTGTTCGCGGGTAGCCGGGCCCAGCTGGACCTTGCGGTTCACGTCATACGACAACCAGGTGTAGCTGACCTGGCCGTTGACCCAGACGCGGTCGCCATACCAGGCAGCGAACAGGCCGGCGGTGGTGTCCTTCTGGGTGAAGTCGCCACGGCTGTTGCCGAAGTCGGCACTCATGCGACCGAAGCCGGCGAAGCCGCCGACCACCACGCCGTTGCGTGCCCAGTCGACACCGAACAGGCCGGCCGGCGCCACGCCGTCGTACAGGTCGGCGTGGTCATAGCGCTGCAGGTCACCGCGCACGCCACCCCACCACGACAGGCCATCGGCCGGACGGGCGCCCAGGTGGTTGCTGACCTGGTCGGCACGCGAACGGCCGACGGTCTGTGCCGAGTGGCTCAGCACCTGCTGCAGGCGCGGAGCCTCCAGCACCGAGACGGCGTACTGGCCCAGCAGCTGGTGACCGGTAACGGTCGGATGCACGCCATCGGCGAACAGATAGGTCTGGTACGCATCGGGGCTGACGTAGGTGGTCGGGTTGCAGCCGATGATGCTGCCCGTGGTGTTGGCCGGGTTGATCTTGCAGGCGGTGCCGGTGACGTTGGTGAAACCGTACATGCCCGGGTTGGCGGTCACTTCACGCAGGATGCTGAAGGTATCGAGCGGAATGAACTCGATGCCCGCCTGCTTCAGGCCGCCATACAGCGCCTTGTTGTAGCCGACCGACATGGCGGTGGCAGCCTCTGCATTGGGGCCGCGGAACTGCGGGGTGATGCCCACGTCCGGCAGGTTCGGCACCAGCACGTACTGGGCACCGGCCTGCTTCAGGGCACCGACCAGCGCGATCTGGTCGGTGACCGCCGCACCGATGATGCCCTGCACCTGGGCCGGCGGCGCACCCGCACCGGCAGCGCCGGCGGCGGCAAACAGGTCGTTTGCGCCACCCCAGACGGTATACAGGGCGTTACGGTCAGCCTTGCCACCGTTTGCCGCCAGGTAGCGGGCCGCCTGCGACTTCAACGAAGGGATCGCGCCGAGGGCACCACTGCCTTCGACCGACACGCGGGCGCCGCCGACAGCGTAGTTGTCGCCGTTCTGGCCGTTGCCGTTGGGGTCTTTGTTGAGGCCGTAGTAATTGGCGACCTGCTGCGACCACACCCAGCCCGGGTTGGTGGTGAACTGGCCGGAGAGCCCCTGCGTGGCCTCGGGCAGCAGCGGGCGGAAGTAGCCGGCGTCGGTGAGGCTGTCACCGAAGAACACCGCCTTGGAGTACGGATTTTCGCCTGCCATGGCCGGCAGCGCGGCCAGTGCGATCGCAGCCGCCATGAGGGAGCGGATCGGGTGTTTGCTGAGCTGCATCTAGGAACTCCTGTGGGGTAAACAAGTTGGAATCCGGCGCACGTACGCCGGCGCACGGTCAATGGTTTCACCGCGCCGCCGTTTGCTCACGCTGCGCCGCCGCATGGATTGTCGCCTGACCACGTCGAAACCTGCTGTGCCGGAGCTGGCGCCCGGTTCAAATTACAAACGTTCCGATCCCGACGGGCTATCAGCGACAATGCAGGGATGAACATCCAGCTCAACGGCGAACCCCGCACCCTGCCCGCCTCGGCGACCCTCCACGACCTGCTTGAGGCCGAGCAGCTGCTGCAGCGCCGGGTGGCGGTGGAGGTCAACGGCGAGATCGTCAGCCGCAGCCGCCATGGTGAGCATCTCCTGGCCGAAGGCGACGTGGTGGAGATCGTGCACGCGCTGGGCGGGGGCTGAGGCCATCCCGGGTAGTGCCGGCCACTGGCCGGCAATCCGACGCTGCCTGACACCTCACATCTGCCGGCCAGCGGCCGGCACTACCCCTACCCATCCACGGCCTGCACGCCATTGCGTGATCCCATCTTCAGGCGGATAAGCGATAATCGCGCCATGAACGTTCAAGTCTCCCCCGATTCGCTGGTGATCGCCGGCAAGACCTATGGCTCGCGGCTGCTCACCGGCACCGGCAAGTTCAAGGATCTGGAAGAAACCCGCCTGGCCACCGAGGCTGCAGGCGCCCAGATCGTCACCGTGGCCATCCGCCGCACCAACATCGGGCAGAACCCGGGCGAGCCGAACCTGCTCGACGTGCTGCCGCCGGAGCGCTACACCATCCTGCCCAACACCGCCGGCTGCTACACCGCCGAAGACGCGGTGCGCACCTGCCGGCTGGCGCGCGAACTGCTGGACGGCCACAACCTGACCAAGCTGGAAGTGCTGGGCGACCAGAAGTCGCTGTACCCGGACGTGGTGCAGACCCTCAAGGCCGCCGAACAGCTGGTCAAGGACGGCTTCGAGGTGATGGTCTACACCTCCGACGACCCGATCCTGGCCAAGCGCCTGGAAGAGATCGGCTGCGCTGCGGTGATGCCGCTGGCCGCGCCGATCGGTTCGGGCCTGGGCATCCAGAACAAGTACAACCTGCTGCAGATCATCGAAGACGCCAAGGTGCCGATCATCGTCGACGCCGGCGTGGGCACCGCGTCGGATGCGGCGATCGCGATGGAGCTGGGCTGCGACGGCGTGCTGATGAACACCGCCATTGCCGGTGCGCGCAGCCCGGTGCTGATGGCCAGTGCCATGCGCAAGGCGGTCGAGGCCGGCCGCGAGGCCTTCCTGGCCGGGCGCATCCCGCGCAAGCGCTACGCCAGCGCCTCCTCCCCGGTGGATGGGTTGATCGGCTGATGACCAATCCCTTCGACAGCGCCGGTTCCAAGGCCCCGCCCAAGCCCTTCACCGTGAGCGAGGGCCGCCGCGAGGTGCGCAGCTTCGTGTTGCGCCAGGGCCGCTTCACGCCTGCCCAGCAGCGCGCGTTCGACGAACGCTGGCCGCGCTTCGGCATCGACTACAACGGCCAGCCGCGTGATCTGGACGCCACCTTCGGCCGCCCGGCGCACAAGGTGCTGGAAATCGGCTTCGGCAACGGTGCCGCGCTGCGCTTCGCCGCCCAGCATGATCCGTCGCGTGACTACATCGGCATCGAAGTGCATGCGCCCGGCGTGGGCCGGCTGCTGAACGCGCTGGCCGACGACAACGCCGACCATGTGCGCCTGTACCACCACGATGCGGTGGAAGTGCTGCAGAACGAGATCGCCGATGGCGCGCTGGATGAAGTGCGCATCTACTTCCCGGACCCGTGGCACAAGAAGCGCCACAACAAGCGCCGCCTGCTGCAGCCTGCATTTGCCGAGCTGCTGGTGCGCAAGCTGCGCCCGGGCGGCCGCCTGCACTGCGCCACCGACTGGGAAGACTACGCCGAGCAGATGTGGGACGTGCTCGACGCCACCGCTGGCCTGGTCAACCGCGCCGGCCCGCGTGGCAGCGTGCCGCGCCCGGACTGGCGGCCGCAGACGCACTTCGAGACCCGCGGCCAGAAGCTCGGCCACGGCGTCTGGGACCTGCTGTACGACCGCACCTGATGATCGCCTGAGGACACCGCGCCCCACATGGATACCGCGCTGACGCTGACCAACGACATGAAGCTCGTGCTCGGGCTGGTCGGCTTCACGATGGCGATGTTCCTGTTCGAGCGCATCCGCGCCGACGTGGTCGCGCTGGTGGTCCTGGTGGTGCTCGGTGTCACCGGGCTGATCGCGCCGGAGGAAATCTTCGGCGGCTTCTCCGGTAACGCGGTGATGAGCATCATCGCCACCACCATCCTCGGTGCGGGCCTGGACCGCACCGGGGCGCTGAACCGGCTGGCCGCCTGGCTGCTGCGGCGCGGCCATGGCGTCGAGCAGCGGCTGCTGATGATGACCACGGCCATTGCCGGCCTGAATTCCTCTTTCATGCAGAACCCGTCGGTGATGGCGCTGTACCTGCCGGTCGCCTCGCGACTGGCCGCGCGCACCGGGTTGACCCTGCAGCGCCTGCTGCTGCCCATTTCGGCGGCAATCGTGATGGGTGGTGCGCTGACCATGGTCGGCAATTCACCGCTGATCCTGCTGAACGATCTGCTGGCCTCGGCCAACAACAACCTGCCTTCCGGCCTGGCCACCATCGAGCCGCTGCGCATGTTCGCGCCGCTGCCGATCGGCGTGGCGCTGCTGATCGCTTCGCTGCTGTATTTCCGCTACTACGGCGACCGCAAGCTGATCGAAGAAGAGAACCTGGTCAACGACGGGGTCACGCCCGCGCGCACCGAGAGCTACTTCGCCAAGACCTATGGCATCGAAGGCGATGTGTTCGAGCTGGTGGTCAGTGCCGAAAGCCCGCTGGTGGGCATGACCCTGGGCGAGGCCGAGAACCTGCACGATGCCCCGCTGCTGCTGGCCCTGAAAACCGGCAATGACACCCGCCTGGCGCCACCGGCGGAGATGCGCATCTGGGTCGGCAGCGTGCTCGGCGCGATGGGCCCGCGCGAGCAGATCAACGATTTCGCGCAGAACCAGTTCCTGCGCATGTCTTCGCGGCTGAAGCACCTGGGCGACCTGTTCAACCCGAGCCGTGCCGGTATTTCCGAAGCGGTGGTGCCGCCGACCTCGAACGTGATCGGCAAGAGCGCGGCCGATCTGCGCCTGCGCAAGGAGCGCGGCATCAGCCTGCTGGCGATCAACCGCGACAAGCAGGTGATCCGCGAGGACGTGCGCGACGTGCAGCTGCGCGCCGGCGATATGCTGGTCTTCCACAGCATCTGGACCGACCTGGCGCAGGCCGCCCGCAGCCGTGACTTCGTGGTGGTGACCGACTACCCGACCGGCGAGCAGCGCCCGCACAAGTTCAAGATCGCGATGGCGATCTTCGCCTTGACCATCCTGATCGCGCTGACCAGCAAGCTGCCGGTGGCACTGACGCTGATGACCGGCGTGGCCGGCATGCTGCTGACCGGCGTGCTGCGCATGGACGAGGCGTATGCCTCGATCAACTGGAAGACAGTGTTCATGATGGCCGGGCTGATCCCGCTCGGCTGGGCGATGGATTCCAGTGGCGCGGCGGCATGGGTGGCCGGCCATACCATCGACAAGCTACCCACCGGTATTCCGGTATGGGTACTGGAGGTGGCACTGGCGCTGCTGACCACGGCGTTCTCGCTGGTGATCAGCCATGTGGGCGCCACCATCGTGATGGTGCCCATTGCGGTGAACCTGGCGCTGGCGGCGGGCGGCAACCCGACGGCGTTCGCGCTGATCGTGGCGCTGTCGGCGTCCAACAACCTGATGACGGCCTCCAACCCGGTGATTTCGATGATCACCGGCCCGGCCAACTACACCCCGCGCGAGATGTGGCGGGTCGGCGGCCCGCTGTCGCTGATCTACACCTGCGTGGTGGTGCTGATGATCAACCTGATGTTCTGAGGGTTGGGTTTGTTGGCAGGGCTGCGCCCTGCACCCGCAGAGGCAACGGCAACGGCCGAAGCAACAGCAACAGCGGGCTATCCGTGGGATGGCGGGGTGGGTCCGGTTGCGGGGGACGCTGCGAGTACGTCCCTGTAAGCTCGGTCGCCGCATCCATGCGGCTCACGCCCCCGCAACCGGACCCACCCCGCCTTCGACAGATTTCTGCGATCTGTCGGAACGGCGTCCTGCACTGCTTTGGTAGATGTCGACCTTGGTCGACACGGTAGATCCACGCCATGCGTGGATGGATCTCTGGATATCTGTTGATCCGGTGGGTGCGGACCGTTGGTCCGCACACCGATAGGTCAGGCCAGGTAGATTTGCCCGTCGCGCACGTTTACCGGCACCGCGCGCAGGCGGTCGCCCTTGCAGGGACCGGCGATGCAGTCGCCGCTGTCCAGCGCGAACGAAGCGCCGTGGGCGGCGCACACCAGGTGGCCCTCGCGGCTCTTCAGGAACTGGCCCGGCGCCCAGTCCAGGCGACGGCCGGCGTGCGGGCAGATGTTCAGGAACGCGCGCACCTGCGCGCCATCGCGGTACAGCACCAGCGATTCGGCATCGCCATCAACCACCGCTTCGACCTCGGCAAACGCGCCATCGGCAATGGCATCAAGGGCGATCAGGGCAGCGGCGGCAGTCATGGCGAAGGCTCGGACAGTAAACGCGCATTGTCGCACGCCCGCTCAGGTGACTGGCTGCAACATGAACACAAGTCATTGATTCGTAATAAGCACAGGCTATATTTAACGAGTTTTTCACTCAATGACAGTGGCACCTCCCGATACTCTGGTTTCGCTGATCCCAGCCTATCGAGCCGCCATGTTCAATCGCGCATCCGCCTTCAACCAGTTCCGCACCCTGTTCGCGCCGCGCAAGCCGCGTCACCCGCTGGTGCGCGTTGCCGTGGGCCTGCTTGGCCTGGCGATCCTGGCGGCGATGGTGTTCATCGGCGTGTTCGTCGGTGCGGCGATGATCCTGGTCGGCCTGGCGTGGAAGCTGCTGGCCTCGCGCAAGCCGGGCGTTGCCCGTCCGGTCGATCCGACCGTGGTCGAAGGCGAGTACCGCGTGGTGCGCAAGCCGGTGCTGCCGGCCTCGCGTTGATCCACGCCCTCCGCGCCCGCTGACGGCGGGCGCCATGCGTTCTAGACTGCGGGCACGCCCTTCCTGGATGCCCGCATGTCCGATGTCTCCGATGTGATCCCTGCCGTAGCCCTGCCGCGTGTGCCGGTAGCCGGTGGCGGCAGTTTCCCCGTGCACCGTATCTACTGCGTCGGCCGCAACTTCGCCGACCATGCCCGCGAAATGGGCGCAGCAGTGCCGGCGGCCGACGATCGCGGCCGTCCGATGTTCTTCAGCAAGCCGGCCGATGCGATCGTGGTCGGCCACGACGATGCCATTCCCTATCCCCCGGCAACCGCCAACCTGCACCACGAAGTGGAGCTGGTGGTGGCGATCGGCCGTGACGCGCCCGTGGGCGAGCTGGCCATGGCCGACGCCGAGGCGCTGGTCTACGGCTATGCCGTTGGACTGGACCTGACCCGCCGCGACCTGCAGGCCGCCGCCAAGGACAAGGGCCACCCGTGGGATGCGGCCAAGGGCTTCGATGCTTCCGCGCCGATCAGTGAAATCGTCCACGCCGAGGAAGTCGGCGACCTGGCCGCGCTGAACCTGTCGCTGGAGGTCAACGGCGAAGTGCGCCAGCAGGCGCTGCTGGACCAGATGATCTGGAACGTGCCGGAGATTCTGCATGAGCTGTCCAAGCTGTGGCAGCTGCGTGCCGGCGACCTGGTGTTCATGGGTACCCCGTCCGGAGTGGCCGCGCTGAAGCCCGGCGACCGCTTCAGTGCCCGCCTGGAAAACGTGGCCGAGCGCCACGGCGTGATCGCCGGCTGACATCACCTGCGCTACCCTGCGCGCTGTCCACTTCCCCCACCGGAGAAAAACAACAATGGGAATGCTCACCGAGTTCAAGGAATTCGCGATGCGCGGCAACGTCATCGACCTCGCCGTCGGCGTGGTGATCGGCGCGGCCTTCGGCAAGATCGTGACCGCACTGGTCGAGAAGATCATCATGCCGCCGCTGGGCATGCTGATCGGCAAGGTGGATTTCTCGCAGCTGGCGTGGACGTTGTCACCGGCCAGCATCGGTGCCGACGGCAAGGAAATCCCGGCCGTGGTGATCGGCTACGGCGACTTCATCAATACGCTGATCCAGTTCGTGATCGTGGCCTTCGCCATCTTCCTGGTGGTCAAGACGATCAACCGCCTGTCGCGCAAGCAGGAAGCCGCCCCGGCCGCACCGGCCGAGGAAGTGGTGCTGCTGCGCGAGATCCGCGACAGCCTGAAGAAGTAAGGCCGCCTACCGGTAGTGCCGGCCGCTGGCCGGCAACATCGGAACATGCGGGAGCCGGCCAGCGGCCGGCACTACCGCGACTGCACGAAAGCCCCGCCCTGGCGGGGCTTTCGCTTTGCCGGACGTGGCGGAAAACAGCGTTCGCGGCAGCCATGACCTCCCGCCCATGCGCCGGCCTGAACGACTGTTAAGCTCCAAGGCTTGGTCCCTTCCCGGAGCTGTCCATGCGTCGCCGCGTCCTTGCCATCGCATCCTCCCTCGCCCTGCTGGCCGCCCCGGCCTTCGCGGCGCCGCACACCACCACCCTGCCCCCGGCGTCGCTGTCCACCGCTGCGCAGCTGCGCGACCAGGCGCTGGCCGATGACACCGGCTGGAAAGTGGTTGAATCGCTCACCACCGAAATCGGCCCGCGCATCGCCGGCAGCGAGGCCGACGCCCGCGCCGTGGCCTGGGCCGAAGCCAAGTTCAAGGCCCTCGGCTTCGACAAGGTGTGGAAGGAACCGGTGACGTTCCCGAAGTGGGAGCGCCGCAGTGAACACGCCGCGGTGACCGGCAGGAACCCGCAGCCGCTGCAGATCACGGCGCTGGGTGGCAGCCCGGGCGGCACCGTTGAAGCCGAAGTGGTCCGCTTCGCCGACCTGAGCGCACTGCAGGCCGCACCGGCCGGTTCGCTGAAGGGCAAGATCGCGTTCGTTGATTACCAGATGCTGCCGTTCCGCGATGGCCGCGACTATGGCCGTGGTGGCGCGATCCGCAGCAAGGGCCCGTCCGAAGCGATCCGCAAGGGCGCGGTCGGTTTCCTGATGCGCTCGGCCGGTACCGACTCGCACCGCGTGCCGCACACCGGCATCACCCGTTTCGACGACGGCCTGACCCCAGTGCCGTCTGCAGCACTGTCGGTGCCCGACGCCGACCAGCTGGCCCGCCTGCTGGCCCGTGGCAGCACCACGGTGAAGGTGGCGCTGGACTGCGGTTGGGACGGCATCGCCACCTCGTACAACGTGATCGGCGAGATCACCGGCCGCAGCCTGCCGAAGGAAGTGGTGGTGATCGGCGGTCACCTGGATTCATGGGATCTGGGCACCGGCGCGGTGGATGACGGCGCGGGCGTGGGCATCACCATGGCTGCGGGCCATCTGATCGGCCAGCTCAAGCAGGCGCCGAAGCGCACCATCCGTGTGATCGCGTTCGCCAACGAGGAGCAGGGTCTCTACGGCGGCAAGGCCTACGCCGAGGCGCATGCCAAGGACGTGGCCCTGCACCAGCTGGCGGCCGAGAGTGACTTCGGTGCCGGCCGCATCTATGCCTTCAATACCGGTTCGCCGAACCCGGAAGGTTCGCGCGAAGCGACGAAGCAGATTGCCGAAGTGATGAAGCCGCTGGGCATCGAGTACCAGGCCGACAAGGGTGGCCCGGGCCCGGACGTCGGCCCGTTGGCCGCCAAGGGTGGCGCGTGGGCATGGCTGGCGCAGGACGGCTCGGATTACTTCCACCTGCACCACACCGCCGACGACACGCTGGACAAGATCGACCCGAAGGCACTGGCGCAGAACGTGGCTGCATACACCGTGTTCGCGTACCTGGCGGCAGAGGCCGATGGCAACTTCGGCAGCGAAGCCAAGGCGACCACGCCGCCGAACGAATGATGCGGTGACGACGGAAGACGCCAATTTTCAGGTTTGGCGTCTTCTCCTCTTCCTTTCATCTGCCGCCCTCCCGCATGAAGGCATCCCATCATCAAGGAAAATGCCCATGGAAGGTTTCGAAATGCTCGACAAAATGGAATTCCACTTGGGATTCCACAGCGCCCATCCATTCTGGCTGGGAGAACGCATCGACATCTACGATCCCGAACAGAATGATTGCCTGCGCGGCATTATTCCGGAGGTGAGGGCAAGCCTTCAGACCGATCAATTCGATGCGGCAATCTGCGTCAACGGTCTAATGCTTTTGCACGTGCATCACCTTTCTCGAACCACACCAGACATGAGCGTTGCAGGTGATTTTGATCAGTCCGCGCTATGGATGGATCGACATCTGGATTACGCCAACGCACTGCAGTTGTGCCTGGAATCAGAGTCGATAAAGCATCCGGACTCCTACGAAGTTTCCGCTACAGCAACCCGTGCTAACGACATCTGCAAGATCGGATTTCTCGATGGCTTCCCGGTGAACGTCAGTTTTGGCAGCGCCCGCACCTTGACGACGGTCATGCATGCAATGTCGCGATGGGTTTCCGACGGCGCACTGGCCCCGTCTCCTCTCGAAGCACCCGGCTGGAGGATTCCACACGAGGTAGTTGACGTGGAGGTTGCGCGTCTTGCGCTTCAGAAGTTCGCGCTCATTGCACGCGACGAACATCGCGTTACCTGGCTCTCTTATCTACTCAAAGCCAAAACTGCATACTCCGACAACGACTACAGAATGTCGTTCGTCCTGTCGTGGTTCGTCATCGAATCCTCCCTTCGATGGCACTGGATGATGAAGAATCCGGGAAGCGCGGAATCTCCCAAAACCTGGAAGCTCATCGACAATCTTTGTGAAGGAGGACCGCTTAGCGACCAGCATAAGCCAGCTCTCACTTATCTGCGCAATCTGAGAAACCAGCTCATGCATAATCCCGCCGACACCACTTGCCAGCCCGGACAATGTTTCGAGGCTGGAGAGATGGCGTGCGCTCTTGCGTTGCTGAGCGCCAACGTGGAGCTCGTAACCTCCTGGCAGACGAAAGTGCAGTTCTAGCCCGTACGTTGCTGGAATAGCGTCCCGGCTCGTTCACTTCCCGAGCCGAGACACTTCAAACGGCCCAGGGTTCAGCTCAACTCGACCTGGCCCCCTGCCGTTCTCACCTCATGCGTCGACTGGCCCACTGCGCGAGCAGCACGGCGGTGGCCGAGGCCACGTTCAGGCTTTCCACCGCGCCGCTGCCGGGAATCGACAGCTGCTGGTCACACTGACTGGCCAGGCCGCGGTCCATGCCCTCGCCTTCGGCGCCCATCACGTACACCAACCGTTCCGGCAGCGACGCACGGAACACGTCGTCGCCACCATCAACGAGGGTCGCAGCCAGCCCGAAGCCGGCTGCACGCAGCTGCGCCATCGCCTGGGCGGTCTCCGGCAACTGCACCAGCGGCACCGACTCCGCACCACCCTCGGCCACGCGTGCGGCGGCACCGGACAACGCCAGCGTGCTGCCGGACGGCAGCAGCAGCGCCTTGACACCGAAGTGCGCGGCCGAGCGCAGGATTGCGCCGAAGTTGTGGGGATTGCCGACACCGTCCAGCCACAACGCCAGCGCCGAGCCTTCGCCCAGATCCTCCAGCCACTGCGCCAGCGGCACGACGGGCGCGCGCAGCACGTCGGCCACCAGGCCTTCGTGGTGCGTGGTAGCGGCCAGCTTGTTGAGGTCGCCCTCCTCCACCACGCGGTAGCCCACACGGTTGGCCACGCACCACTTCAACACAGGCTGCATGCGCGGAATCAGCGCATCCACCAGGTACAGCTTGCGCAGTGCCTGCGGGCGCTTGGCGAACAGGGCCTGCACGGCGTTCCAGCCGTACAGGCGCAGTTCGTCGTTGCCCCGCCCCGGCGGTGGCGGGGTGCCGCCCTCACGCGGCGGCAGCGGGGTGGCCCGCGGCGGTCGCGACGACGGACGGCGGGCATTCTTCCAGGGATCATTCACTACGGGACAACTCCAGCTTGCGTTGACGCCAGAAATCGGCGTTCTTGATGCCCAGGGCATCGGGGTCGAAAATCGGATCCAGGCCCAGCTTCTTCTGCCGCTCGTAATCACGCAGGGCCAGCATGGCCGGCTTCTGGATGATGAGGATGGCAATGATGTTCAGCCAGGCCATCAGGCCCACGCCGATGTCACCCAGCGCCCAGGCCAGGGTTGCATTATGGAACGCGCCGAACACCACCATGCCGATGATGCCCAGGCGCAGCACCAGCACGGTCAGCGGGCGCTTCTTGTTGTGGTTGACGTAGGTCAGGTTGGTTTCGGCCATGTAGTAATAGGCCATGATCGTGGTGAAGGCGAAGAAGAAGATCGCGATCGACACGAACGCCGAACCCCAGCCCGGCAGCACGGCTTCCACACCCGCCTGGGCGTAGCCCGCGCCTTCCGGAATGCCGGCCAGGCCCTGGAAGATCGGCGGGGCGCCGGCACCTGCCGGCGAGTACACGTTGTAGGTGCCGCTGGCCAGGATCAGGAACGCGGTGGCGGTGCACACCATCATGGTGTCGAAGTAGATGGCGAAGGCCTGCACGTAGCCCTGCTTGGCCGGGTGCGAGACTTCCGAGGCGGCTGCCGCGTGCGGGCCCGAGCCCTGGCCGGCTTCGTTTGCGTAGATGCCGCGCTTGATGCCCCACTCCACCGCCAAGCCCATCATCGCGCCGAACGCGGCGTGGGTGCCGAAGGCGCTGCTGAAGATGATGCCGAACATCTCCGGCACGCGATCGTAGTTGATGATCATGATGACGATGGCGGTCAGGATGAAGGCTGCCGCCATGAACGGCACCACCACTTCGGCGAAGTTGGCGATGCGCTTGACGCCGCCGAAGATCACCACGCCCAGCAGCAGCGCCACCACGATGCCGATGCCCAGCTTCAGCGCCTGCACCGACTCCATGCCCATCGTCTGGCCATCCAGCGGACCACACAGCGCGGTGCCACGGCAGGCGTTGATGATGCTGTCGGCGATGGCGTTGGCCTGCACGCCGGGCATCAGGAAACCGGCGGCAATGATCGTGGCAATAGCGAAGACCAGCGCGTACCACTTCAGGCCCATGGCCTTTTCGATGTAGTACGCCGGGCCACCACGGTAGCGGCCTTCGGCATCCTTGGTCTTGTAGATCTGTGCCAGCGTACATTCCACGTACGAGGTGGATGCGCCAAGGAAGCCCATCACCCACATCCAGAAGATCGCACCGGGGCCGCCGAAGGCGATGGCGGTGGCCACGCCGGCGATGTTGCCGATACCCATGCGCCCGGCCATCGACATGGCCAGGGCCTGGAAGGACGACACACCGGCGTCGGATTTCTCACCCTTGACGGTGAGGCGGCACATCTCGAGGAAGCCGCGGATCTGCATGAAGCGCGTGCGCAGGCTGAAGAACAGGCCGGCGGCCAGGCACACGAAGATCAGTGCCTTGCTCCAGATGATGCTGTTGATGAAATGTACGGTAGCTTCCACGCGCGCTCTCTCCAGTCGGCGGGTTGTAAGGACGTCCCGTCGGCTGGAAGGGACCGGTCGATTCTCCCTGATCGAAGGCCGCTGCGGTAGCGCTGTGTTGTAGAGCCGAGCCCATGCTCGGCGTGGTGATGACGGCGGCCGAGCACGGCCTCGGCTCTACCGCGGCCGGCCCGCGTGTTCAGGGCAGCTGCGTGCGCACCCGGGCGAAGCGGCGCAGGTCGTGCAGCACCCCGCGCTTGTAGACCGCGCAGCGGTCCACGCCTTCTTCCTGGAAACCGTTCTTTTCCAGCACCCGGGCCGAGCCGAGGTTGAAGTCGACCACCCCGGCCTGCAGCCTGAACAGGCGCAGCTCGTCCATCACCCAGGGTGCGAACAGGCCGACCACCCGGGTCATCAGCCCCTGGCCCCAGTAGGCCTGGCCCAGCCAGTAGCCCAGTTCCGCCATGTGCCCGCGCTCGGCACTGCCCTGCTGGGCCCCGACGC
Organism: Stenotrophomonas sp. 28608_Sma; assembly: GCF_056486185.1. Classification (NCBI taxonomy): domain Bacteria; kingdom Pseudomonadati; phylum Pseudomonadota; class Gammaproteobacteria; order Lysobacterales; family Lysobacteraceae; genus Stenotrophomonas; species Stenotrophomonas sp. 28608_Sma. The sequence goes on from NZ_CM151308.1 coordinate 3,962,641, forward strand.
TGCCGCAGGCCTGGCCGTCGATCTCGATGGCCAGGTTCAGGGTGCCAGGGGCCAGCACGCGACCGGCGAGGAAGGCCTCGCCATCCTCGCGCGTGTACGGGTAAGGGAAACGATCACGCAGGCCCCGCGATACCTCGGCGTCGTTGGCATGGCGCAGCAGCGATTCCAGATCATCCGGGCGCCAGGGGCGCAGTTGGAAGCCGTCGCCTCGCAGCACGGTGGTCGGATCAGGCATGACCACCCACCGAGGGCGACTCCGCCTCCTGCTTCTCCAACTCGCGCTTCACCGCTTCCGGCGAGCGGGTGTAGGGCGCCAGCCGCGCGTAGAACGCCGGCACCACGAACAGCGACAGGAACGTCGAGAGGGTCACACCGAAGATGATCACGATGCCGATGGTGCCACGGCTGGCCGAACCGGGGCCACCGGCCACCACCAGCGGAATCGCACCGACCACGGTGGCGATCGAGGTCATCAGGATCGGGCGCAGGCGCACCATCGCCGATTCGATGATCGCCTCGCGCACGGTTCTTCCGTCGTCACGCAGCTGGTTGGCGAATTCAACAATGAGGATGCCGTTCTTCGCGGCCAGGCCGACCAGCATGACGATTCCGATCTGGCTGAACAGGTTCACGGTACCGCCACTCACCCACAACCCGACCAGCGCGCCGAGCACGCCCAGCGGCACGGTCAGCATGATGGTGAGCGGGTGGATGAAGCTCTCGAACTGCGCGGCCAGCACCAGGTAGACCACCAGCAGCGCCATGGCGAAGGTCAGCAGCACCGCGCCACCGGCACTCTGGTATTCGCGCGATTCGCCCTTCCAGTTCACCTGTGCGTACTGCGGCAGCTCCTCGCGCGTGACCTGCTGCGCCCAGGCAATGGCTTCACCCAGCGGATAGCCCGGCGCCAGGCCCGCGTTGATGGTGATCGAGCGCAGGCGGTTGAAGCGGTTCAGGGTGCCGGCCTCGGCCACCTCACTCAGCGTGACCAGGTTGGACAGCGGCACCAGTTCGCCGGACGTCGCGCGCACGCGGATGGCGGCCAGGTCGGCCGGGCTGGCACGGCCATCGCGACCGGCCTGCACCAGCACGTCGTACTCTTCGCCGTTGTCGACGAAGGTGGTGACGCGGCGCGAGCCCATCATGGTTTCCAGTGCCGAACCGATCGCGGTGACCGGCACGCCGAGGTCGGCCGCACGCTGGCGGTCGATGTTGACCCGCATCTGCGGCCGCGTTTCCTTGTAATCCGAGTCCGGGCCGACCAGGCCGGGGTTGTCGGCCATGCGCAGCAGGATACGGTCGCGCCACTGCGCGATCTCGGCATATTCCGGGCCGCCCAGCACGATCTGGAACGGCTGCCCGCCGCTGCGCACCAGGCCACCGCCCACCTGCGTACGCACGCGCACGCCGCGGATGGTGTCCAGTTCCTTCTGCAGTTCGTTGGCCACTTCCGGCGTGCCTTCGCTGCGCTGGCGCCACGGCTGCAGGAAGATGCTGACGCGGCCGGTGTGCATTTCCTCGCTGGCACCCCAACCACCGGGCACGCGTGGATTGGCGCGCACGATCGGTTTGTCCGGGCCAACATGCGGTGCCAGCATCGATTCCACCTGCTGCACCTGCTGCACGGTGTAGTCGTAGCCGGCGCCTTCCGGGCCGTCGATCATGATCTGGAACGAACCGCGGTCTTCGGCCGGCGCCAGTTCCGACGGCAGCAGCTTGAGCAGGCCCCAGCTGGCGGCCAGTGCGGCCACCATCACCAGCAGGTAGATCCAGGTGCGGTCCACGTGGTGGTCGAGCACCCGCCCATAGGCCCCGGCCAGGCGTTCCAGGTTGCGGTTGATGAAGCCATGCAGGCCACGCGGTGCCTGCCCGGTATGCGGCTTGAGCAATTTGGAGGCCATCATCGGCGTCAGCGTCAGCGCCACAAAGGCGGACAACGCCACCGCCGCCGCCAGCGCCACCGCCAGTTCGCGGAACAGGCGCCCGGTATTGCCTTCCAGGAACCCGACCGGCAGGAACACCGCCACCAGCACCGCGGTGGTGGCGATCACCGCGAAGGCGACCTGCGTGGTACCGCGCTTGGACGCCACCAGCGGTGGTTCGCCCAGGTCGATGCGGCGCTGCACGTTCTCCACCACCACGATCGCATCGTCCACCACCAGGCCGATGCACAGCACCAGGGCAAGCAGGGTCAGCAGGTTGATCGAGAAGTCGAACGCATACAGCGCAATGAACGCGGCGACCAGGCAGACCGGCACCGTCACCGCCGGAATCAGCGCAGCGCGGAAGCTGCCGAGGAACAGCCAGATCACCGCCAGCACGAGGATCATCGCTTCCACCAGCGTGGCGTAGACGCGGTCCACTGCGGCTTCGATGAAGGTGGTGTTGTCGAAGGCAACGAAGATCTGCGTACCCTTGGGCAGGGTCAGCGCGACCCGCTCGGCTTCAGCGCGCGCAGTACGCGCCACGTCCAGCGAGTTGGCGGTGGAGGTCTTGACGATGCCCAGGCCGATGCCCGGCTCGCCGTTGCTGCGGTAGTACGCACGTCGCTCGGCCGAGGCCAGCTCGATCTTCGCCACATCGCCCATGCGCACCACGTAACCATCGCGACCCTTGCCCAGCGGGATGGTCGCGAAGTCTTCGGGCTTGATGTAGTTGCGCTCCACGCGCAGGGTGAAATCGCGGTCGGTCGACTCGATGCGGCCGGCCGGCAGTTCCACGTTCTCGTTGCGCAGCGCGGTTTCCACGTCGCCGGTGGTCAGCCCGCGCGCCGCCAGCTGGTCGCGGTCCAGCCAGATCCGCATCGCATAGCGCTGGCGGCCGCCGATGCGGACCTGGGCCACGCCATCGAGGCTGGAGAAACGATCGACCACGTAGCGGTCGGCGTAGTCGCTCAGCTCCAGCGTGTCCATGGTCGAGGAGACCATGTTGAACCAGATGATCGGGTCGGCATCGCTCTCGACCTTGGCGATCTCCGGCGGACGCGCTTCCTCCGGCATGCGGTCGGCGACGCGGCTGACCGCATCGCGCACATCGTTGGCCGCCGCTTCGATATCGCGGTTGGAGGTGAACTCGATGCTGACCTGCGAGCGGCCGTTGGTGCTGCGCGCATTGATCGTATCGATGCCTTCGATGCCGGCCAGCGCATCTTCCAGCACCTGGGTGATGCGGCTTTCGATGACCGCCGCCGAGGCGCCGGTGTAGTCCACCGACACCGACACGATCGGCGGATCGATGGCGGGCAGTTCGCGCAGGGTCAGGCGGGTGAAGGACATCACGCCCAGCACCAGCAGCAACAGGCTCATCACCACGGCGAACACCGGCCGCTGGATGGAGATGTCGGACAGCTTCATCCGCCGTGGCCCTCGGCCGCGACCGGCGCCGGTGCATCAGCCGGCTTGGCACCCGTAGCCGGTGCCGCGTCCTTGGCTGCGACCTTCAGGCCCGGGCGCAGCTTGCCGGTGCCATCGACCACGATGCGCTGGCCCGCTTCCAGGCCCTGCCTGATCTCGACCACGCCGGCACGGCGCGCGCCGGTGACCACATCCACGCGTTCGACACTGTTGTCGGCGGTGATGCGGTACACGAAGGTATCGCGACCGACCTGGACCACGGCGATTTCCGGAATCACCAGCGCCGGGCGCTCAGGGTGGAACAGGCGCACGTCCAGCAGCATGCCCGGGCGCAGGGCATGGTCACCATTGGCGAAATCGGCACGTACGGTCACCGCACGGGTCGCCGGGTCGATGCGTGCGTCGATGGTACTGACCACGCCCTCGAAGGTGCGGCCCGGCCACGCCACGCTGGTGGCGCTGACCTTGTCACCGACGCCCAGTGCGGCCAGTTCCACTTCCGGCACCTGGAAATCGATGTGCATGTGCTCGATGTCGTCGAGCGTGGCGATGACCGTGGTCGGAGTCACCAGCGAGCCGGGGCTGACCTGGCGGATGCCGAGCACGCCGGCGAACGGTGCGCGTACACGGCGATCACCGATGTCGGCCTGCATCTGCATCACGCGCGCCTCGGCGGCATCACGGATCGACTTCTGCGTATCCAGCGTGGCGCTGGACACCAGCCGCTGGGAGGCCAGCTCGCGCTGGCGCTTGTACAACTGGTCGGCCTCGTGGAAGGTGGCCTGCGCCTGCACCAGCGCCGCTTCCTGGGCCTGCCCGCGCAGCGTCACGATCGGCGCACCAGCGGCAACATGCTGGCCGCTTTCAAAGTGCACCTTCTCGACGATCTCGCTGACCTTGGCCGTGACGCTGATCGATTCGCGCGCCTTGGCCGTACCCAGTGCCTGCAGCGTGTCATTCCACTGCGTGGACTGCACGACCTGCGCGGTGACCGGCACCGCTTCTCCCTGCCGACGGGCGGCGGCCTCCTGTTTGCCCGCGCACCCGGCCAGCACGGCCAGGCTGAGGCCAAGGGCCAGGGTCGAAGCGATGCGAGCCAACATGAACGGTCCTGAGTGATCCACGGCCGCCGAGTGTAGGCAAGCGCCCACAGAAGCGATATGTGCCAAGCGTTTACTGGCGTGGAACCGGCGTCGCGATAGCGCCGTGAACCCGTTCCGTGCAAGGCTGACCGCAGCGGTGTCGGCATGTGTCGAGGTGTATCCAGCCGTGCACCGCAGGCGTTGCCATCGTAGAGTCGAAGCTGCCCGGCTGAGGGCGTCGGGCGGGGGCGGATCCTGGCGGGGATCCGGCCCCGGTTTTTTTTTTACACCCGTGTTCAGGGGTGAGATATATCAGGGGGGGCTGCGAGATATCTAGCCGGAAGACCCCGGAAGAAAGCTGGCAATGGCGGATCAAGATGGAAAGCCATTGCGCCTGGTGCAATCAGGGTGCTGTACGGAACAGACTCATCTGATTGAGGTTACGATCCCGGAAGTTCGCCCTGGCGAGCAGCTTGCGGATCCCTTGCTCAGACATTCTGTATCGCTTCGCCAAGCCCGGAACTGTAGCCCCATTGCGGTGGGCGTTCAGTATCTCACGCTCGCGTGGGCTGAGCTTGAATGAGGCGTCCTGGGGAAAGTAGATGGTCTGGCCGCCCCAGTCTTCGGCCAAGGTGTCCGCCACCGCCGCGCCGATCTGCTCTGCGAAGTCGTCGCCGAGGCCGAGCGCACGCGCAGCCGTAGCCGCCGCCGAAGCGGCATTGGCCAAGAGCTCGTTGCGGCGGGCCTCCATCGACTTCATGCCGAAGGGGCCTCCCGCCGGGCGCGGCGATTGGCATCGATCTGAAGAGCGGCAATCACTTTGAACAACTGATCCGGGTTGCACCATTCCAGGCGTCCTACCTTGAACATGTGGCGGGCCACCGAATGGGCATATTCCCACTCACGCCCCGAATCAGCCAGCAGGGCTTCGATCTTGGACAGCTGGGGGGATAGGTCGCCCTTGGGGCGGCCTGCCCAACGTTTGGCTGCGTACGCCGCCTTGGCGGGAATTCCACCCAGGCGACGCAGCTCGTTGGCGATCGCATCGAGCTGCCGGCGATCGCACTTGCCGGCGCTGCGCTGGGCAACGCCGTGCTCTCTGGATACACGCTCGACCAGGTCACGGTAGACGTCGTCGGAGAGGCTGAGCTTCTTGGCGCCGGCGTGGATCGCGGCCAGCACCCGGTTACGGCCGTCGCCGGCCTTGCGAACGCGCGTCATGCCTTGCTCCTTGCGCCCTGAGCGGCCCGGAGGGCGGTCTGCCATGCCGGCACTTCCTGGCCCGCATGGTCCAGCAACTGCAGCAGCCCTTCGCGCACGCCAGGCACGATACGGCCACCGTCCTTCAGGACGGTGGCCACCTGGGACTTCTTTGTCAGCGGATCACGGCGCATCAACAGCCCCTTCCTCGCGGCCAGCTTCGGTCAGTTCCTGCTCGATCAGCAGTAGCGAACGCCTACGGCATTCGTTGAACCCGTCGCGCCATGCCTGACCGGGAGTCAGGTCATCAAACGGACCTCCAACCTGTTCGCTCAACCACATCGGCGGCACACAGTGAAGCCGCTTCAGGACGTCGGTCTGCAAAGGGCCTGGCGGGACCTGGAAAAGCGGGACGGTGTAGGTTGCCCGCATGGCCGGCCAGCCGCCGCGCTGGCTCTCACTGCCCATCTCCATGAGGTCCGCCGCCACTGCCCGCCGCAGTTCGCGGTCGGCGAAGAACGCTGGCGTCGAACCAGGCGGCATCAGGTAGCCAAGCACCGCATCCACCGCCGCTCGAACGGCTGAGCGTGACGGGCCGTTGGCCACGGCGCGAGGCGCGGCTTTGTAGGCCCGCCATGCGGCGTCGTACACGGTCTCATCCATGTGGCACCTCAATTTCCTCGACCTGCATCAGGGAGGAATCGAGGTCAGGACGGTCATCCCAGCCAACCAGGCGGATACCGTGTGGCGATGGCCACCCTTCCAGCTGGTCAAACTCACGCTGCATGCTTTCGGTCGAGTAGCTTGAGTTCGCATCGAGCACCCAACCCATGAACTCGGCACCGGCGATCTTGATGACGGCCAGCACGGGGTTGTCGTCGGCGGCGTCAAGCCGCTCATCGGCCCCTGTCCAGAACTCGTTGATTTCCGCCGCCAGCTCCGGCGTCAGGATGTTGTGGTCGATCTCAAGCTGTACCTGGCCTTCGCCCCAATTACGTTCGATGTTGTAGCGCTTGATGGTCATGCCGGGCCTCACGGGTTCGTTGAAAGGTGGAAGGCCTGTTCCAGCACCAGGAACAGGCGGCGGATCTCGCCGCTCTGCAGGGCAAAGCGGGCATCGAACTCGGCGCGGCGGCCGTCATCGTCGGCCTGCTCCAGCTGGGAGAGCGCGCCGTCCAGGAACTTCAGCTTGCGCAACACCAGGTCATCGCCCAGCTCGAAGGACAGCGCGTCCTCCAGCACCAGGGCCAGCTTGGTGACCTGCTTGCCGGCATCCAGGTGCTTGTCGATCTCGTCACTGCGAAGTTCCTGGTCGCTGCAGCGCACCTTGGCGCCACCCTCGACCGGATCACGCAGCTCGGCGGACTCTCCAAGGGACAAGCCATCCGGCAGGGACTCACCTGCGATCCAGCCAGTCAGGATCGAGCGCGGTGCAACCTGGGCATTCAGCGGAACCGCCGGGAAGCCGCCCAACAGGCCACGGATATCGGACACGAAGGCCTCGCCCACCTTGCGGCTGGAGGTATCCACGGCCACATAGCCGTGGGTCAGGTCCAGGATCGCGTCGTGGCGAGTGTTCTTGACGAAGGCCTTGGGCAGCAGCTCGTGCAAGATGTCGTCCTTCATGCGCTTGCGCTCACGGCCACCCGGTCGACGCCCCTGTTCCTGTTCCATGACCTGAAGACGACTCTCCAGCGCACGGTTGACCACCGCGCTGGGCAGAATCTTGTCCTCGCCACCCACCGTCAGCCAGAGGAAGTCGCCCTGTCGGCACGACAGGCGCTCCTGCTCCTCGCGGCCGAAGGGGGAAATGAAGCCGCGCGAGTTCATTTCGAGCGGTCCAACCGGCTTCAGAACGCCATACGGCAGCACGGATTCGACTTCGGAGAAGTCGGTGCTGGTTGGAAAGCGGAACAGCACCAGGTTACGCATGAACATGGCGGTTCTCCTTTGAGTCGGTGTTGCGGTTGCTGGCACGCAGTGCGCCCCAGCGCAGCCGACGCGGATGCTGGGAACACCACGCAAGCCAATCCCCAAGCGCGTCACCCTTTGCCCGCTGCGTCTGCGCCTCTGGCACACCCGGGACAACCAGCATCCCCTGCATCAGTCCCTTTCCGTGCCTGGCTACGACGCTGATCACCTTGCGCAGCTGCCCGTTGCTCCCTTCGGCGATGAAGATCGCACCTTCCGGCACGTTGTTGCCGAACCCAATCTGGCCATTGGCCCAGCAGTACGCGATCACGAGTGCACCCCCAGGAGGTTGATTGGGCCACTGCGCTGCAAGACCAGCACCGGCGGGTGGAGCAGCAGCTCGAGAATGGCGTTGAGGGCCGCTTCGGCTTGGGCTTCGCACTTCTCGGCCATGCCATGCCCAACCTGGCGAGCAATGGCCGTGGCCACGTTCCGCTTCGTCTGCGGGTCGCGCAGGCCACACACGAAGTCGAGCCCGTCCATGCGCCGGATCGCGTCAGCCGTGGTAGACGCCATCGCACCTACCGCCTGCTGGGCGCACGGACCGCACATCGGCGATTCCGCCAAGCCGGTGGGCATGTCGCAGTTGACGCACGCGTGGCGCGGCCCGGAGGTGGCCACCTCAACGTCCGTACGCTCTTCGAAGTGCAGCAGGCCCGGCTGGGAGATATGACGCTTCAGGCGCCAAGGGAGTGCGTCCCCGCGCGCTTCGATGTACCGCACCGCCTGGCGAATGGCATAGCGAGCAGCGGTCGCGTCTTCGCCCTGGATGTTGCCGCAAGTGGCGTCGAAGAAGCGCAGCCCATCCAGCTCCACGGCCGGCGCGTGGATCTCCACGTCGGCCCGTGCAGCCTGGTCGGCGATCTCCACCGCCAGCGCCAGGGTGTTGGCATTCAGGGCACCGCGAACACCGTCGAAGCGGAAGGTGCAGGTGTCTCGGATCTTCGGCATGTCAGACCCCCGCCACGTCGAGAGAAATGGGCTGATACTGGCCACGTGCGTCGCGCTCGTAGAACCGCACATAGGTCTTGCTGCCCACCACCGTCACCGCATCGCTGATGGCCTTCATCGCCTGCTGCCAGCGGGGGTCATCGAACTTGAGGCGATGCAGCGAGAGCACCTCGCCTGTCTTGATGCTGCCGTCCTGCCCCACCTTGAAGGCGCTGTTGACCAGGGTACGCAGCTCGGCACGGGAGCCTTCGGTCCAGTCGTTCAGGCACTCATCGATGAGGGCCTTGGCCGCCTGCAGCCGCTCATCGAACTGGATGCTGTCCTGGCAGGCGCGCAGGATCTTGTAGCGGCCGTCGTAGGTGTACAGGCTCACGTTGCCCTTGTCGCCGCCGATCTTGGCGCCGTACTGCTCGCCACTGAGCTGCACGAAGGCCGCAATGTCAGCGAACGTGTCCGCCTTGAAGGTGCGCAGTTCTTCGCGCAGCTGCAGGGCGCGCTGGATCTTCTCCTGAACCAGCTGGTCGCGGGCCAGATCGATCGGCTTGATCTGTGCCTCTGGCACCAGCCGACCATTGCGGTCCTCGCGGTAGCCTTCGGGAATGGATGGGGTCATTGGGCGCCTCCTTGGGCGGCGGGGGGGACAAACGGTTGAGTGGGCCGAAGGACGTCGGGGACGCCTTCGACATGGATAGGGCTGTTGGCGGTGAACCAGTCGGCTCGCCAGCGGCGGGCGGCATCCAGCGAGATCCCGAGCAGGCCGGAAATGCGCTGCGGGGTGAGCTGGCGCGGGTTCTGCATACGAGCCCACAGCGCAAAGCGCATCGCGCACAGGTGGTCGTAGCGCCGGCGGCCGGTGCGAGCCATCACTCCACCCCGCCGAAGATGCGATCGAAGTGGTTGTGCAACGAATCGACCAGGCGACCACCGAGGTAAGGCGGTAACTCACCTTCCAGATCCTCCTGGGACTGGCACACGGTGCCGATGGAGGGCGTCAGCGGGCCTTTGTCGAAGGCGGGACCTTCGTAGCCCCCAGCAGCAGATCGAGCCTTCTGCGCCCCTGTCATACCCGGCCGGGTACCACGCACACGCTGCGCCTGCGCGGCAGCCAACGCCGCTTGGTCGATCTTCCAGTCGGGGTTGAGGCGGTAGTTGCGGGCCAGCCCTTCGCCGACGCGCAGGATCATTCCGCACCGCACCGCCTTGGCGACCGCGTTGGACACATAGCCGCGGTAATGGAAGCCGTGCTCCATCACCCGATCGATCAGATCCGCAGAACGGACCACGCTGGCGCCCAGTGACAGGGCGATAGCGTGCTGCATTGCGACGCTGGGGACGGCGCTCATGGCTGAACAACCTGCGGCTGCGTGATGCCGGCTTCCGTACGCGTCAGCACGATGACCGGTGCAGGGCTGGGCGTAGTGCGAGCGACCACGCAAACCACCGCGCGGTGCTTGCCGTCGACCTTGCTGCGGGCCTGGGCGTCTTCGATCGCCTTGTCCGAGTCGGTGAAGGTGTCGCCACCCACCCACTCAGCAGGGACCACCAGGAACTGGCCGCGCTCAGCCATGAGCCACCTCCCGCAGCATCGGAGGACGCTGGGTCCACTCCAGCTGCACGCCCTGGTACTCAGCGGCCATCACGCGGTCCTGCCCGCCGCTGCCGTTGGGCTGGCGGCGCTTGAGGTGGCCACCCACCATCGTGGGAGGGCGGTCCAGAATCAGCACCGCGCGACGGCCATTGCTGTGCAGGCCCAGGATCTCGATGCCGCTGTTCTCCAGCTCGCGTGCCGTGTTGGCGGCGGCATACAGCACGTCGGAATTGCGTTCATGGTTCATGGTTGGATTCCTCGTCGGTAGCGGGCTTGTCCAGCCCGAGTTGTCCGTACAGATCCGGGAGCGCAACGCGCTTCATCGCGCTGACCTGCTCCAGGGAGGTCATGGCGCGCCCGACCAGGAAGGTGCAGGCGCGGTCCAGTTCGGCCGCACTGGCGGCCAGGTGGTAGCCGTGAGCCGGGTGGGCGCAGATCGGGTGCCCCTCGCGCCGCAGCTGCTCGATGATCTGGCGCAGGCGGCGCTCGTCGGCGGTGCTGGTACGTGAAGTGATCTGCTGCACCAGGTCGCGGGCAGTGATGCCGTTGACGGCGCCGCGACGGCCCTGCAGCTGCAAAAGCACCGTCTGTGGGGACAGCTCTTGCGGTAGCAGGGCCAGCTGCATGTCAGATGGCCCCCCGATCAATGCCGGCGGCGATGGCCAGGTCGAGAATCTCGTCCAGTTCCAGCAGCCAGCGCTTGCTGGTGCTGTGCGCGATCACCACCACGCCGCTGTGGATCCAGACCTCGACCGAGTACTCGCGCCTGGTTTCAGGGTCGTGCACCTGGACTTCTCCCACACGCGACGCTGTCGGGAACGTGTGGCAGTCCTGCACCAGCGTCCCGATGGACTTCTTCCGCTGGGGGTGCTGGGCACTGTGGCGCTGGCGGTTACGCACCTGGCCGAGGCAGCGCTGGAGGGTCGGAACGGCCATCATTCCTCCTCGTCGTCATCGCCGTCGCGCAGCTGGCTGATCAGGCCGCTCAGCTGCTGCAGGTCCAGTGATGCCAAGAGTTCCACCAGATCCTGTCCGTCGCGCCATTGGATTCCGGCACGGCGGAAGAGGTCTCGGTGCATCACCGTCACCTGACGATCCGGAAGCTCGGCATCGCGCATCAGGCTTTCGGCGAACCAGCGCAGATGCTGTAGTCCGTTATTGCTGTGGGGCGTATCAGCCATGAGCCACCCCCTCACGCTGCAGCACATCGGCCGGAACATGCGCGGTGATGCGCTCCCAGTTGGCGCGCGGCACGATCACCACCTGCAGGATGTCCACATTCACCGGCGCCGGACGGTCCTGCATTTCAAAGGGAACCGCCACAACACGCGTTGCAAGCGGCCACTGCGCCGTCATTGGCTCAACCACCATGCCTTCTACCGCCGGCCAGCCTTCGGTTCGGATCGCCATCTCACACCCCCCGCACGACGTCAGCGGTGACGGTTGGCACGCCCAGGTCAGCGGCGCGGTTCATCGCAGCGGTCAGGGCGTTCTGAACCGCCAGCGGGTACAGCAACGAGCCAGCGCCGCGCGAAGGAACCAGCTTGGCGCGCAGCGCGTCGATGGCACTCTGTTCCACCACCTTGTCCAGCGGCACCTGGGCGCGCTTGAAGCGGTGCGCCAGGTAGGCACCCAGCTCGTTGTCCAGCGGCGGCAGCGTGATGATCTCGATGCGCTGTACTACTTCGCGTACCTCCGGGTTGTGCTCAGAGAGCTTCACGCCCAGCTCGGGTTGCCCGATGAGGATCACCGACAGCAGCGGGCGCAGGCCGTCCTTCAGCTCGCGGAAGCGCTTGAGGTGCTTCAGGGTCGGCAGCGGCAGGCTGTGGGCCTCTTCAATCACCAGGACGTGGCTGTGACCGGCGCGGGCGCTGTCACGCAGCGATTCGTGCAGCTGGCGGAAGCGGGCCTCGGGGCTGCTCTTCGGCTTGGCCAGCGGGGCGACAGCGGCCATGATCGCCTCGGCGATATGGTGGCTGCGCAGGGTCTTGCCCACGGCATCACTGCCTTCGCTGGCCAGCACGTAGGGCTGGATAACAATGACGGCCTGCTCTTCACGCTGGATGCGATCAACCAGGTCTTCGCGCAGCGTGCTCTTGCCAGCACCACTTTCGCCGATCACCGCAGCAAAGCCGCCGTGGCGGGCCACCTGGTACATGCTCTCGCGGACATAGCGGATATCCGGCGACAGGAACACCTCTTCGGCACTAGCCGGATCGGCGAAGGGATTGCTGGTGAGGCCGAAGTGACGCTTGGCCTGTGGAGTCAAAGCCTGAAAACGCAGTAGCATGGGATCTTCCTCGTCGTGAATGTCGTTGTCGTTATCGGTGTCTTGCGGTGGGGAAACCGGGGCTGGCGTGACCCCGCACGTCGGCCCCTCCTTTTCATGCCAGTGGGCGTCGGTTACGCCGTGCTGGGTCAGGCAGGAACTGATGGCAGCGCGCACCACTGCCGGATCGCAGCTGGTGGGCAACTGGCCGTGGTTGCTCAAGGCATTGAGGGCCGGACGGCTCAGACCTGCAGCACTGGCCAGGTCTCCCTGCTTGATGCCGGCCTCGGTGAGCAGGCGCTTCAGACGCAACGTCATGGGCGAGCCCTCCGCCCCTGCAAGGCAGCCTTCGCAGCTGCATAGGTGTTGAAGCCAGCCTTTCGCGCAGCGATCTCCAGCGCCTGGCAGTAGCCGAATCCGTCGCGTTCCTGGATGAGGCGTGCGTCTTTCTTGATGCTGTCGAGCGAAGCCATCACGCGGCACCTCCTTCCACCAGCCGGAGACCACCGCGCTCAGGCGTTGCCAGGGCGTGCGCCCAGGACTCGACCTGATCCACCGGCAGGCCTTCCGGCCAGCGCTGGGCGGTGCGTGCGTAGTGGTCCGGCGACCAAGCCGAACCGGCGGCCTCCAGTAGCGGCTTCAAGCGCATGGCCGCTTCCACATGGTTCAGTGGCGGCAATTCCGCGCGGATGGGCGTGACCGAATCGACCGTGAAGCGAGGGGCCTCGACCACATCGGGGACCGCGACGTCGACGCGATGACCCCGGCGCGGCAGGTGCTGGATCTCCGGCGCCTGCTGCACCGACTTGTAGGGGTCGATACGGCCACCGAACGGCATTGCCTTGGCCTTGCGCTGCGCCTTGGCTTGCTCGTCGGTCTCGGCATCCATCGCCAGGCGCTCGACCCGCTTGCGGTTTGTGTCCGCCGGGGTGTCGGCGTGCGCGTGGTATGTGCCGACCGCCACCGCACCGGTGAACCCGTATGCGTCTGCTTCCAGCGGCTCCATCGTGTACCAGGTGTCGCGGCCAGCATCGTCTGTGAACAGCGCCTGCGCACCGAACTCGCTACCGAAGGCATTACGGGCGACCGTGAGCTTCTGGCCCACGATCACGCCCGGCACGCCCGACACGTCGTAGGTCTTGCCCAGGAAGCTGATCCGCAGCAGCGGGTTGACCTTGCGCAGTTCCGGAGCGCGGGTGGCCAGCTTCATGCAGTCCTCGGTCGCCGGTACCAGGCGCAGCTGATCGGGCTTGATCGTCATCCACGCCTGGTAGCGCGAGGACTTGTGCCGGGTGTGTTGAGCGGTGGCATTGAAGTTGCGCATCCAACGCCACGCCGATGCGTTGAGCTGCTCCAAGCTCTGCACGTTGTCGAAGCGAAGGCGGTGCTCGAACTTGCGTTCGATCAGGTCGTTGGTCTTTTCGACTTGGCCCTTTGCCCACGGCTGGCCCGGCTGATTGATCCAGATGCGAATACCCAGGGCCGCGCACAGGTTCTTGAACATCGCACCCGTATTGGCGCTGCCCGGGTCCACCATCACCATCGTCGGTGCGCCACAGAACGGATCAGCCGCACCGCGGTACTGCATGGCGTTGATGAAGGTGCGGCACAGGTTCTCGCCGCTCTCGGCGCCCAGCACGTATTCCACGTAGAAGGCGCCGCTGGTGTGGTCGGTGAACACGTAGCGCCAGACGCGCTCGTTCTCGACGCGCGCCAGGTTCTTGGGCTTGTTCTTGTAGAACTCGCTTGCCGGCATCGCATGCAGGCCGTCCTGGCGCTTGAGGTAATACAGCACGCACAGGCTGGGATCGGCCTGCCACACCTGGTTGGGATGTTCGCTGGCCAGCTGAACCTTCGGTGCAGGTGCCGACAGCTGATCAGGGTGCAAGCGGTTGGTGCGCAAGGCTTTGGCTGCGGAGCTCTCGCTCAGCAGTCGGATCTCGCCGGTACCGGCATCCACAGTCTCGCCGCGCACCATGCCATTGGCGCGTAGCATGTCGATGGCCTCGCCGATGCTGGCCAGGCGCTTGCCAGTGCCGCGACGCGACTCCAGCAATACAGCGGAAATCATTTCCAGTTCCTGCTGGGTCCAGTCGGAGTTGCCCCGATCGCTGCGGCGCTTGCGAGGCTTCAGCGAACAGGTCAGCTTCGAGACCTGCCGATACAACGTCTGTACGCTGCAGCCCCATTCGGCGGCGTATCGCTCGGCAATGGCGCGCTTCTGGCCGTGCCCGGCGCAGAGCAGGTCAGCAGCGGCCTGCTCGATCAAGCTGGCGCTGAGGGCCATGTCAGCCCTCCCGCTTCCAGTCGGCCAGGCGACGGTCATGGATCACCGTGACGCCCACCTCCTGGTGGTCGCGGACAAGGCGCAGGTCGTTGATCAGGCTGGCGATGATCCCGGCCACCTGCTCATCAACGTTGAGGTCGTGTTGCTCGGCGTGCTGCATCAGCGTGATCACCGCGCCGCTGAAGCCGGCTTCTTCACTGCCGCTGGCGATGGCAAGGCGCACCTGGGAGGCGGCCAGCTCCAGCTGGGTCAGCAGTTCCTGGGACTGCTCGTCGGGGGTGGCCTTCTTCCACTTCCGCTGCGCTTTTGCTGTCTTCTCCTCCGCCTTGTTGAGATCGTCGCTCAACTTGTTGATGCGCTGATCCTTTGCGTCGGCATCGGCACGGGCTTCGCGGATGGCTGCCCGGAGTTCGCGTACCGTCATGGATTCGACATCGTCCAGCGAGAGGCCATCCGTCGCACCCTTCTCTGCCAGTTCCGCGAACTGCTCCTCGGGAAGAGAGAGCAGTTCGATGATCTTGCTTCCGGACTTGGCGGCTGCAATCAAATCGTGCGACGTCGCACGATTTGGCAGCGCGGCTACGCGCTTGGACGCCTCCATCATCCGGCGTGCTTGAGATCCTTCAATGCCCAGACGTTCCAGCATGCCGTCCCATTCGCCATGCGCGGCGCATTCGCGCGCCACGATCAAGTAGCGGCCGGCGCGAAGGAAGGCTTCGCAGCCGCGGCGAAGCTCGCTGCGGATGGCGTTCTCGTAGTGGTCCGGGTGCCACGGCAGGCCGTCACCGAACTGATCCACCACCTCGCTCTGGTGCTCACCGAGGGTAACCAGCTCCTGGCTGCGCTCGGCCAGCTTTTCCGCGTCCAGATCCTGGACAACTGGCTCGGCCTGGGCGAGCGGCTTGGCGCCGCGCTTGTTGGGTTGCTTCTCTGCCATTTCGGTCCTCGTCATCAGTTGGGGCTACGGCTGTAGCGGTTCTTGAAGTCGTCCAGCTGGCGCTCTTCACGGGCCACCTCTGCTTGATGAGCCAAGGCGATCTGGACGATTCGGGGGGATAGGCGCCAGTTGTCCTGGTCGAAGGGAGAGCGTTCGACCAGGCCGTCTTCGGCCAGGCGCTGCAGGTTGCGCAGCGTGGTGCTGGGGGATTCGCCGATGCCGTCGGCGATCGGTTTCAGGCGCAGGCCGGTGCGGCTGTGCCCGGCCAGGGCGAACAGTAGGCGGGCGAAGATGCTTTGCTCACTCATGCCGCAGCGTCCTGCTGGCGGCGCGCCAGTTCCTTCAGTATCCGGACGGCGCGGCGGTCGGCTGCGTCGACGGCGCCGGCCAGCGGCAGGGTGTTGGCCAGAGGCGCGTCTGACTCGACGGCGCGCTGCCAGTTGTTCACGGCGGTGGCGTACTGGTCGCGGGCTGAGGCGAGCAGTAGCTCCAGTTCGCGGGTGGGCACCTCGTCCAGGGGGCGGCCGGGGGCGTTCATGCGACGTCCTTCACGCCTGCTGCCCTGAGCAGAGTGGCGCGCAGAGCCTTGCCCTTCGGCCCAGCCCAAGTGCCGTAGATGGCTTGGCGGGCCGCGCTGGGATTGATGCCGTTCTTGCGGCACCAAGCGCTGACAGTGGTGTTCTGGAGGGTCATGCCGGCGCGAACCTTGTTCATCAAGTCGCGGCCGGGCGGCAGGTGCTGAGCCATGTCGTATCCTTGCGGTGTTGTTTAAACCGGACGGGATAAGACTGGTGCAGAAATCTGCACATGTCAACACTTATGGGTGAATTAATTCGCACTCTTGGCTTTCGGCTCCGTGAGGAGCGAATTCGCCTCGGTCTGAGTCAGACCGCCTTTGGGGAAGTAGTTGGGGCGTCGAAGCGCACCGTCATCGATTGGGAAAAGGGAGCAACATCGCCAACGGCAGCCCAGCTTGCTGGCTGGTCCGAGAACGGTTTGGATCCCCTTTACGTGCTGACCGGGCAAAGGAGCGTTGCTAGGCCTGGAATGGAGGAGGAGCAGATTGCGCAGTTCAACGAAGTGATTGACACGTTTTGGGCACTTTCCGATGCCGGTCGAGCGGCGGCGTCACGTCTGTTGATGGCTCTGCTGACTCAAGACGTTGAGGACGGCGTGGCCCGGGGGATACGAAAGCGACCAATCACATAGGCATTAAGTGCTACGAAGAGCGCGCTAATGACAGGTCTCAAGCAAGGGGGAGTAATGAAGCGAGTAGAGTTCGTCATCGCCAGCGTGCTGATGGCAGCGGCCTTGAGTGGGTGTGCCACCAAGCGTTATGGGCGTCTGCAGCCGGTAACGAGCTACGAGACGCTGAACTATTCTTGTGAGCAGATCCGAATTGAACTATCCAAGGTGGATGCCTTTGATAGGCAGGTCGAGCAGCAAGCAAAGTTCAGCGGCATGTCCATTGCCAGCTTTTTGGGTGACTTTGGGATCGGAAATGTGATCGAACGGAATGAAGCAAAGAGGACGTCAGTGGAAAGGCGAGCTCAGCTTCAGGGGGCTTTTGCCGCCAAGCGATGTGGAGACGTTGAAATTCCCAGGGTAGAAGCCCCGGGTCCTGCGGCGATCGCACCTTCCGCTGTAAATCCTGGTTATCAACCTTCCAAACCGGAAACACCGCCCGCTGCCTCTGTCAACAGTTGGTGGGAAGCGCATAAGCCCAAGGGCGAATAGTCTTCTGCAGCTACGCACGTCGCGAAGGGATCTGCACAGTCCCACGCGCGCGCGTGAGATTCCTCGAAACCAGTTTCAAAGACGACGATCAGTCAAAGACTGAAACTCTGCCCATCGGTTTGGTGTGCGCATGGCGCACCTGGCCGGCGGGCATCCTCGTCTGCCCGTCGGCCATCTTTCCCTGGAGATGGCGCATGGCAGCAGAGCAACCCGGTAACAAGGCACTGCCCATCGCGGGCGGAATGCTGGCAACCATGCTGGCGTTGCTGCTCGGGTTGGTGCAGCCCTTCGAGGGCTACTCGGCCCAGCCCTATCGTGATGTCGTCGGGAAGCTGACGGTCTGCTACGGCCATACGGCCAAGGTAGAACAGCGCACCTACGCCCGCGCCGAATGCGAGCGTCTGCTCCAGTCGGACCTCGGCGTCGCCTGGAACACCGTGCAGAGTTGCATCAAGGTGCCGATGACGGACTACCAGGCGGCCGCGCTGACGTCGTTCGCCTTCAACGTCGGTCCGGGTGGTGCTGGCGTCAAGGACGGCCTGTGCACGCTGCGCAACGGTCAGCAGCCGCGGATCCGTGTCTACGCCAATCAAGGCCGCTGGGACCTCGCATGTGCCCAGCTGAGCAACTGGGCCAATGCCGGCGGCAAGTCCTATAAGGGATTGGAGCGCCGCCGCACCGCTGAGCGCGCGATGTGCGAGGGCCGGTACTGATGGTCCGCACCCTGACCGCAACGGTCGCCCTGCTGCTGGTGCTCCTGCTGGTCGCCATTGCCGCAGCACTTCTCTATCGCGGCAATGCGCTGGACGCCCAAGCCCGTGATGCCAGGGCGCAGCAGCGCGTGACCACGCTTCAATCGCAACTGGAAAGCGAGCGCAATGCTCGCGACACCGAGCATACCCAGGCCAGGGAAATGGCCCAGATCGGAGACCAACATGAAGATGATCGGGAGGCGTCCGCGTCCATCCCTGCTGCTGTTGTGGCTGACCTGCGCGCTGGCAATCTCCAGCTGCGCGACGACCTCGCCACCTGTCACACCGCCCGCCTGTCCCAAGCCGTCTCTGGCGCCGTCGAACGTGATGCGAGCGCCCAACTACGTCCAGAGGTTGCAGGCACTGCTCTTCAAATCGTCACCGAAGCTGAAGACCACGTCCGCTCCTGCCAGCGCGTCATCGGCGTCCTCACCGGACAGCGCCTACCCGTCGAGACCAACCCATGATCGTTGAAGTGCAACCGCTCTACCTGGTGTGGTTCGCAGGCATCGGCATCACGCTGCTTGGCGGCCTGATCGCCGGCGGCCGCTGGCTGGTCAACCAGCTGCAACAACGCACTGATCAGCAGCTGGCGATTCTGATCAACGACAGCAAGCGCTGGCGCGAGGTTGAGAGTCACCTCACCGACTTCCGCCTGGAAGTTGCGAAGGATTACGTCCGCCGCGAGGACTATGCCCGCGGACAGAGCGTTATCGAGGCAAAGCTTGATGCAGTGGCTTCGAAGATCACGAACATGCAAAGCAAGGGGAACACGCCGTGAGTCACGGAAATCAAGGCCCGGATTTGGGCAAGCTGCGCAGGGAGCAGCTGCGCTGGCTGATGTTGCTGGTGCTGGATCGCTCACGCCCCTATCCGATCGGTGAAGCCGTCCTGGCCGGCGCGGCCCAGGACATGTACCCGGATGCCACCGCGCTGGAGGTTCGCCGGGAACTGGACTACCTGGACACCCGTCGCCTGATCGACATCACCAAATCCCCGTCGGGGCCGTGGTCGGCGGAGCTGACCCGCCACGGTGTGGACATCGTCGAGTACAGCATCGACTGCGGTCCGGGGATCGCCCGCCCGCCGAAGTACTGGTGACCCCATGCCTCCCGTGAGCAAGATCGACTTGTTGCCGGCCGATGTGCGTGACGAGCTGGATCGGCGCCTGGTTGCCAACGCCTTCGGTGGCAGCATCTCGCTGTCCGAATGGCTGGGCGAACAGGGCTACGAGATCAGCAAGACCACCGTCAACGAACGCGCCAAGCGGCTCAAGCGCCGCTTGGCTTCGATCAGTGCCAGCACCGAAGCCATGAAGCTGGTTGCTGAGCAGGCGCCCGACAATGCCGCCGAGCGCGGCAGCGCGCTGTTGGGCCTGCTGCAGACCGATCTGTTCGAGGCGCTGCTGCAGTTCCAGGAGGCCGCCGACCAGGACGATGAAAGCATCTCCCCCGCCGACCGTATTGCTCTGTACAGCAAGGCGGCCAAGGCCATTGCCGAGCTGACCCGCTCTTCCATCGTGCGCGAGAAGTGGGCCGGCGAGATCCGTCAGAAGGCGCTCGTCGACGCGGCCAGCCGGGTCGAGGAGGCTGCGCGAGCCAAGGGCCTGGACGCCGAGGGCGTGGAGTTCTGGCGCAACAAGGTGCTGCATGGAGTCGGCTAAGTGAGTGCACTGGGTCCCCTGCCGGATACCGAGCGCGTCCTGGACTGGGATGAGCTGCCTGAGAGCGTGCGCTCGATCTCGACCAACTTCGATCCGAGCAAGGCCGGTGTGCTGATGGCTCATCAGTCCGAATGGATCCGGATGCAGGAAGGGCTGGATATCGCGGTCTGCGAGAAGGGGCGCCGCACTGGCATCACCTTCGCCCAGGCGCTGAGCGACACCATCACCGCCGCTTCTGCCAAGGACGCCGGCGGCGACAACGTGTGGTACATGGCCGACACCAAGGAAAAGGGTCTGGAGTTCATTGGCTATGTGGCCAAGTTCGCGCCGATCATTGCCCAAGGCCAAGCCTCGCGTATCGAGCAGCACATCTTCCAGGACCAGCAGCCTGACGGCACCAGCCGGCAGATCCAGGCCTTCCGGGTTCGCTTCGCCAGTGGTTTCCGTATCACGGCACTGTCCTCGCGCCCGGAGAACATCCACGGCCTGCAGGGCGTGGTCGACCTGGACGAAGCGGCGCTGCACAAGGACGTGGCCAAGGTGCTCGAATCAGCCACCGCGCTGCTGATCTGGGGTGGCCGGATCCGCGTGTGGTCCACACACCGCGGCAAGAAGAATCCGTTCAACCAGCTGGTGCAGGACGTCCAGGCCGGTCGCTACGGCAAGAAGGCCGGGGTGATCCGCATCAGCTTCGATGATGCCGTGTCCAACGGCCTGTACGAGCGGGTCTGCGCCATGCGTGGCAAGGTGGCCACCGCCGAGGGCAAGAAGGAGTGGTACACCGCCATCCGCTCGGCCTATGGCCCGCGCAAGGCCGCCATGCGCGAGGAGCTGGATGTCATCCCGCGCGACGGAGATGGCTCGGCCATCCCCTCAGTCTGGATCGATCGGGCCATGTCCGAGGTCCGCCCTGTGCTGCGCTTGGTCTTCGATGACGACTTCCCCAAGCGCTCGGAGAAGGAACGCGAGATCTGGTGCTCGGTCTGGATCGCCACCACGCTGCTGCCGGTGCTGCGTGCTGCGGTGGCCGGGTTCACTGGGCGCTGGGCGGTCGGCATGGACTTTGCGCGCCACCGCCACTTCTCGGTCATCAAGCCGGCCAAGGTCAGTCAGGATCTGCGCCGGGATGTGCCGTTCCTGATCGAGATGGCCAACGCGCCCACCCGCCAGCAGGAGCAGATCCTGTGGGCGTTTCTGGACGCGCTGAATGAGGGCTTCCGCGGCCGCTGGTCGTTCGCTGGCGACGCCACCGGGCCGGGCCAGACTCTGATGGAGTACACAGGCGACCGTTACGGCCGTGCCGAGCTCGATGCCGAGACGGGCCGCTACAGCGGTGGCCCAATCCACGAGGTCACCCTGTCGCGCCCCTGGTACAGCGAATGGATGCCCAAGTACATCGCGTTGTTCGAGGACGGATTCATCACCGTGCCCAGGGACGCATCGCTGGAGGATGACCATCGGGCCGTGGAGTACGTTGATGGCATTCCGATGGTGCCGCGCCTGGAGCGCAAGGACCTGCAGGATCCGGAACTGGTGCGCCACGGCGACGGCGCGATCGCAGGCGCCCTGATGCAGTTTGCCGCGCTCAACCACGTCACCTCGGTACCCATCGAGTTCCAGGCGGCCGGCGCTCGCGCCTACATCGGCGACGGCCGAGCCGACGGCGTGGCCACCGTCGTGACCGATGATGCCTTCGGCACGGTCAGCGGCGGCAATGATTTTGGAGGATTCGCATGACCATCGCCCGCCCAGAGATCGGCCGCGAGATTGCCACCACCGCCGATGGCATCGACATCACCCGTGGCTACACCGGGCCGCTGCTGCTGCCCTTTGATAGCGTGCTGCGCAATCGGGGCGGCTATGACCTGCAGATCTACGAGCAGGTGCTGTCCGATCCGGAGGTGAAAACCACCTTCGGATCGCGCCAGGACTCGGTGGTGGCCTGCGAATGGCAGGTGGAGCCCGGTGGCGAGAAGCGCATCGACCGCCAGGCGGCAGAGTATCTGCAGGAGCAGCTGCACGGGATCGGGTGGGACAACGTCACCCGCAAGATGCTGTTTGGCGTGTTCTACGGCTACGGCGTGGCCGAGATCCTGTACAAGGTCGACGGCACCCGCATCGGCCTGGAGGCGATCAAGGTCCGCAATCGCCGACGCTTCCGCTACGGCAAGGAAGGCGACCTGCGCCTGCTCACCCAGACCCAGATGACGGAGGGCGTCCCGGCACTCGCGCCGTACTTCTGGAACTTCTGCTCCGGTGCCGATCACGACGATGAGCCCTACGGCCTGGGGCTGGCGCACTGGCTGTACTGGCCGGTGCTGTTCAAGCGCAACGGGCTCAAGTTCTGGCTGATCTTCCTGGAGAAGTTCGGCATGCCCACCGCAGTGGGCAAGTACGACAGTGAGGCGACCGATCCGGAGAAGTCCAAGCTGCTGCAGGCCACCCGCGCGATCCAGACCGACAGCGGCATCATCATGCCCAAGGGCATGGAGCTGGCGCTGCTGGAGGCCGGGCGCAGTGGCACGGCCGACTACAAGGCCCTGCAGGACTATATGGATGCCACCATCCAGAAGGTGGTGCTGGGCCAGACCGCCAGCACCCAGGGCACACCCGGCAAGCTGGGCAACGACCAGCTGCAGCGGGAAGTGCGCCGCGACATCATCACCTCCGATGCAGACCTGGTGTGTGAGTCCTTCAACAAGGGGCCGGCGCGCTGGCTCACCGAATGGAACTTCCCCGGCGCAGCCATCCCACGGGTCTACCGCGTCACGGAAGAGCCGGAGGATCTGGACGCCACTGCCAGTCGCGACAAGAAGATCCTCGACCTGGGCTACAAGCCCAAGCAGGTCTACATGGACCAGACCTATGGGGACAACTACGAGCCTGTCCAGGCGCTGCCGGAGCCACCTGCGGTACCGACAGCGATCGATGGGCCGCAGTTCGCTGATGCCGGCGGTACGGTGGGTAGCCTGCTGCGCCGGCACTATCCGGCGGCCTTTGCCGACAGCACCCCGAAGGCACCTGATCCTGCCATCGGCCTGGGCCAGCAGCTTGATCGGCGACTGTCGCCCCTCGGTGCTGGTTGGGTGGAGCAGATCCGCCAGCTGGTCGATGAGGTCGATTCGCTGGAGGAACTGCGCGACCGGCTGTTCGAGCTACATCCGAACATGACCCTGGACGACTACGCCTCGGTGATGGCCGATGCGATGACGGCAGCGACGCTGGCCGGCCGCAGCGACGTCCAGGGCGCAGGAGGCTGATCAATGGCTGGGGTTGCCTACGCTCAACTGCCGTTCCAGGAGCAAATCGAGTTCTTCCGTCGCAAGAAGAACGTGCTCACCGAGAGCTACCTGGACGTGTGGGACGCCCAGCACGACACCAGCTTCATGGTGGCCGGTGCCAACCGTGACGCACTGCTGGCCGACTTCCGGCAGTCCATCGACCGTGTCATCGCCGAAGGCCGCACGCTGGAGCAGTTCCGCGAAGACTTCGACCGCATCGTGGCCACGCATGGCTGGGATTACAACGGCGGCCGGAACTGGCGCTCGCGGGTGATCTACGAAACCAACCTGCGTCAGAGCTACAACGCCGGGCGCTGGGCCCAGCTGCAGCAGCTGATCAAGGTACGGCCGTTCTGGCGCTACAACCACAACGATGCCGTCGAACACCCCCGGCCACTGCACGTGTCCTGGAATGGCATGGTGCTGCGCCATGATGATCCCTGGTGGCGCTATCACTATCCGGCCAACGGCTGGGGCTGCCAGTGCTACGTCGATGCGCTCAACGAACGCGATCTGCGCCGCTTGGGCAAGGACGGCCCCGACACGGCCCCTGAGGTTGTGATGCAGTCGGTGACGGTCGGGCAGCGCAGTCCCGGTGGACCGCGCACGGTGCTGACGCCGGCAGGCGTCGATCCTGGCTTCGGCTACGCGCCTGGAGCAACGGCGGACCACTGGCCCGGCGGGCGTGGTGGTCCGGTCACACCGCCCTCGCTGACAGGCCAACTGACCTCCGCTCTGCAGAGTGCACTGGAGACGGGCGCGCGGCTGCCAGCGGCGCCCGCTGCCGCCAGTGCCGCCCGGGCCTTGGCGCGGCCGCGTGCCAGGGACGCCCTGCAGGCCGGCTACGCCAGCTGGCTGGCCAGCATTGACGCTGATGCCGCGCACGCTGCTCGCTACCTGGCCGGCGCACTGTCTCCCGGTCTGGTGTCGCAGCTGCAGCGCGCTGCCGTTCGACCAGCGACGGCGGCCTTTGCAGTGTTGGCTGAGCAGCTCCCCATCACTCGGCCTGGCGCGGTCGCCATCGCCGCAGCCGAGCTGCCTATCCGCCTGCTCGATGCGGTGGCCATCCTATTGGACGTGGCCGCAGGCCACCTGCGGTATGTCCTTGCGGTGGGGCGCCCGGCCTTCATGGTGGTCGACGTGGCCATCTCGGAAACGGGCGTCAGCACCATCCAGCCCCAGCTGCAGATGCTGATGCCTTCTGATCTCAAGCGCAGCGTCGCCGATGGCACGCTGCAGCTGCTGCAGGGAGCACTCTGATGGCGCAGCTCGAAGTCACCCTGGATTCGGCAACACCTGCGCTGGCTGATGCGCTGCGCCAGCTGGAGGGCGAAGCACGGCAACTGATCCTGAGAGACTGGGGCGAGTACCTGCTGAGGTCGACACGCGAGCGAGCCAAGAAGGAGCGTGATCCGACCGGACAGCGATGGCGTGCACTGGAGCCAAGCTACAAACGCTGGAAACAGAAGAAGCGCCCCGGCGTGCCGATTCTGAAGTTCGATTTCCACATGCTCGGTGATATGGCCTCATGGCAAACGGATGGGAACGACGCCGTCCTGGTCGGTACCAATGCACCCTATGGCGCCATCCACCAATTCGGCGGCACCATCCAACACGCCGCGCGTCCGGCCAATATCCACCTGAAGACGGGTAAGGGCGGCAGCCGGTTCGTCAAAGCCAGTCGTAGGAACGCGCGCTTCAAGCGCTCGGTCACAATGCCTGCGTACACGAACACCATCGCCGCTCGCCCGTGGCTGGGTGTAAGTCGCGAAGATGAGAAGGAGCTGCTGGATATCGCCCAGGATCACGTGAGCGGCGCCTTCGAGTAGCTCACGCATAAGCGGCGCTCTGCGCGCCGCTACAGGCGCGCCGCCACACTCGGGCGTCACCCACACCGGCTTGGTGTCTGACACACCTGTGCGGCCGATACTGGCACTTGTTTCCACGCAGGACGATCACCGCACGCGCATCGTGCATCTGCGGTTGAAATTCTCTGCAATGCACCGTCCCAAGACGTGAGACGGTACTGCGGGAAAAAGGAGGGCATGAGCCAGTCCGCTGCCGCCCTCGAAAGTTGGAAACCAGTTTCAAAGACAGCGACCTCTGGCGCGGGAAAACTGGCGGCATGAACCAGCCCGCCGCCACCCTGCAGATCTTCAAAGCCGGCACGCACGTTGCCGAAGACGGCCGCACGCTGACCTTCAGCGAGGCGGATGTGCAGCAGATCGCCGACAGCTACGATCCGGCGCTGCACGAAGCGCCCATTGTGGTGGGCCATCCCAAAACCGACGACCCGGCCTATGGCTGGAGCAAAGTGCTTCAGGCCAAGGACGGCCTCCTGATGGCCGAACCGCACGAGGTAGATCCTGCCTTCGCGGAGCTGGTCAACAACGGCCGCTTCAAGAAGATCAGCGCCTCCATCTTCATGCCCGATTCGCCGGGGAACCCGACGCCGGGCAAGTACTACCTGCGCCACATCGGCTTCCTGGGTGCGCAGCCGCCGGCAGTAAAGGGGCTCAAGTCGGCCTCCTTCGCCGAAGGCGATGACGCTGCGTGCTTTGCCATGTCGCTGGCCCCGCTGGGCTGGACGCTGACGGATCTGTTCCGCCGCTTCCGCGACTGGCTGATCGATACCCAGGGTCTGGAGACAGCCGACCAGGTCATTCCGGACTGGCAGATCCGCGGCATCGAGAGCAGCACACGCGATGACGACAACTCGCGCGCGTCGGCCCTCTTCGCATCGCCATTGCTCACCCAGTTCCCGCGCAGCGCCCTCGGTGCGCCTGCGCCCGTCCAGGCAACGCCTCCCACTCGTGAACAGGTCAAATCGGAGATCGACCCCATGTCCCAGCAGAACAACGCCGAGCACGCACAGCGCCAGCAGCAGCTCGACCAGCAGGCTTCCACCCTGGACGCTCGCGAGAAGGCCCTCGCCGCCCGTGAGCAGGCCGCGCGACGCGAAGATGCAGTGGCGTTCGCCGAAGGCCTGGTGAAGGAAGGCAAGCTGCTGCCCCGTCAGCAGCCGGCGGTGGTGGAGCTGCTGCTGGCCCAGCCCAATGGCAAGGAACCGCTCAACTTTGCCGAGGGCGAAACGACGGTGACCAAACCGGCGGAGTCGGTGCTGCGCGAGCTGCTGACCAGCCTGCCCAAGGCGGTGGACTTCAGCGAGAAGTCCGCTGGCGACGCGCCGAACGCAGCCGCGAACTTCGCAGCGCCTGCGGGAGTGCATGTGGATGCAGGCCGCGCGGATCTCTTCAACAAGGCCAAGGCCTATCAGCAGCAGCACCCTGGCACGTCTTGGGCAGCTGCAGTCGCCGCGGTCGGCGGCTGACTCATCTATCCAGGAGCCCACCATGTCCCAGAACATCGCTCTGCTTACGCTGTCCGTGCTGGCCACGGCAGCCCTTACCAACAACCGTTTCGTCTCCCCGGCGGGCGGCGTAGCAGCTGCCGGCGGCAACGCCTACGGCGTCACGCGCTCCGATGCGGCGATCGGACAACTGGCTCCGGTTGACGTCTTGGGCACGACCCAGGTGACCGCAGGTGCCGCCATTGCTGCGGGCGCTGCCCTTGAGGTCGGCGTCGACGGCAAAGCCGTCACGGCTGACGCGGGCAAGGTCGTCGCCCGCGCGGCACCTGGCGCCAAGGCCGCCGCCGACGGCGACGTGCTCGAAGTGATCCTCATCCCGAACTGACCGGCAAGCGCCGCAGGAGATTTACATGTCCGCACAGATGACCCCCGGCCAGGTTCGCGTCGTTGACCCGATCCTTTCCGAGCACGCCCGTGGCTATCGCCAGGCGCAGCTCGTGGCCACCGCGCTGTTCCCCTTCGCCGATGTCGCCGCCTATGGCGGCCAGGTGATCGAGTTCGGCAAGGAATCCTTCAAGATCTACAACTCCAAGCGTGCCCCTGGCTCGAACACCAAGCGGATCCGCTTTGGCTACCAGGGCAAGCCCTACTCGATCATCCCGAGTGCACTGGAAGCCCTTGTGCCACGCGAGCACATGAAGGACGCCAGCCAGGTGCCTGGCATCAACTTGGGCACGCGAGCTGTCAACACCGCGCTGCGCTCGCTGCTGCTGGAGTACGAGGTGGACAGCGCCAAGATCGCCACCTCCGCCAGCAACTACGACAACGATCACAAGGTGACACTGGCTGGCAACAACGTGTGGTCCAACGCCGCCTCAAACCCGGCGCAGGATGTCGAAACCGGCAAGGAAGCGGTGCGTGACAGCATCGGCTTGTATCCCAACACCATGCTGCTGTCTGCCAAGTCGTTCAAGCAGCTCAAGCAGCATCCGAAGCTGATCGATCGCTCGGCTAACACAGGCGTGCGCAAGGTCACCCTGGACCTGCTCAAGCAGATCTTCGAGATCGACAACATCGTGGTCGGTGGTGGTGTGGTGGCCGACGACAACGGTGCCTTCGGTGACGTCTGGGGTACTTCGGCTGTCTTGGCTTACGTCAGCCCTGGTGCGGACGTGAACGCCAACGTGGAGGAGCCCAGCTATGGCTATGGCTATCGCATCGAAGGCATGCCGCTGGTCGAGCTTCCGTACTGGGATGCGAATGCCAAGAGCTGGATCTACGGCGTCAGCAACGACGCCACCCCGGTTCTGGCCGGTATGGCTGCCGGCTACCTGATTCAGGGCGCCGGCCTGTAATACGCAGCCGGCGACAGGACGTCGCCGGATTGGCTGCCGCTCATCCGTACAACCCAGCGAGCGGCAGCACCAGGCGAACGCGGGCCTGGCTGTGCGGAGCACGGAGAACCATGCGTGACAGCCGGAGAGCACGGCACCACACCTATTCGGAGATCCCGTCGTGGCCAAGCCCCGCACCGCACTGCCCAGCGCACCCAAGACCGTCCAGGACGACAAGCCGGCCGATGCGCCGGAGGTCGCGGAAGAGAAGGCGGCCGATGCGTCGCCGGCAAAGGACGGTTCGGTGCCGGAGGAAGGCCGCGGCGAACCAGAGTCCGCCTCGTCGGCCGTCTCCGCAGCCAATGGAGCCGCAGTGGACCAGCCACAGGGCGATCAGGCAGCGGCTGATCAGGACGACGGCAACGGAGCGGAAACGTCTGCGCCTGATGCTGCGTCTCTCGATGCTGCTGCGCCTGCTACCGCCACAGCTGGTGACGATGATGCGCCGAGCACCTGGTGCTTCGAAGTACTCAGTCCGTTCAAGCACAACGGCGTGGTCATCAAGCCGCCGGCATGGATCGAGATGACCTGGGACGAGGCCGAGGACTACCAGGATGCTGGCGTCCTCGGTGACGAACCGGCCACTCCGGAAGAGCTGGAGTAACTGGCCGTCATGTCCTACTGCACGCTCGCACTGCTGTCGGCGGCCAAGCTCGCCCAGGAACTGGCGCAGGTGGCCACACCGGAGCGCTATCCGGTCGTGGACGATGCGCTGATGGATGCCACGCTGCTCGGCAGCGATCGCAGTGCCTTCGACCCGGCCGACGTGGCGGTCGCCGATGAGGCGGCCGCGCACGTGCAGCGCGCCTTGGACGACGCCGACGGCGTGATCAACGGCTACCTGGTCATGCGCAAACCCAAACCCTATCCGGTGCCACTGCCGGCGCCGGTACCGGGCATCGTGTCCACCTGGGCGCGATGGATTGCGCGCTACCTGCTGCATAAGGACCGGGTCAACACCGAGGAGCGGACCGATCCGGTGGTGCGCGACTACAAGGAAGCACTGCGCTTTCTGGAGCTGGTGCGCGATGGCAAGTTCAGCCTCGGTGCCGATGACCCGCTGCCTGCGCCCAGTGGCGGCGCCCCCGAGGTCTGCGCACCGCCGCGGGAGTTCAGCCACGGCACCCTGCAGGACTACGGCCGGTGAGCACGCAGCCCTTCGACATTGGCTTGGTGCGCGATCGCATCCGCCAGGGCGTCAGCGACAAGGAACTGCGTCAGGTGCAGGGCAGCGCCGACTATGCCGCAGTCCAGGCGCTGCGCGACTTCCCTGCACCGTGCTGCTACGTGCTGCTGGCCCGCGAGATGCCGCTGGAGACCAAGACCGGCGCTTCGTTTCCCGGGCAGCAGACGCGCCTGGCGCAGTTGGTCGAAGTGAACTTCGCGGTGGTGACCGTGTGCCGCAATTACCGCGAACAGCGCGGCGCCCAGGTGATCGATGAGCTCCGGATCCTGCTGGGCAAGGTTCGCCAACCACTGCTGGGCTGGACGCCGCCCATTGCCGGTGGCCGTGCCTGCCAGCTCATCGAGGGCAACCTCGAGGACTACGACGCCGCTACCGCCCTGTGGGTCGACGTATGGAAGACCCAGGCCCTTCTTCAACCTGAGATCCCCCGATGACCACCCAGAAATACACGATCAAGAAGCCGGGCCTGACGCTGTCGCGCAAGCCCATTGCCGTCGGCGAAACAGTCGAGGTTCCCGCCGACCTGGTGCCTTGGGCAGTCGAACGCGGCTTCATCGACGCCCCCGAGGCTGATTTTTTCCCCAACACGTCGCGCAAGGCCAGTGGCCAGCCGACCACTGCCAGCGCCCAGGAGGCGAAGTAAGCCATGTCCGAGACCGAATATTTCTCCCTGCAGGGGCGCGTGTACCTGGGCCTGCGCAATGCCGACGGCAGCCGCGCGCCGGCGCGCTGGGCGTACGATGCCAGCGTCCTGGAGCTGACCATGTCCAGCTCCCGTGAAACCAAGAAGGAAAGCTGGTCGGGTGTGCGCGGCGTCGGCGCTACCATGACCACCGAGCGCAACCTCGGCGTCAATCTGACCCTGGGCCAGCTCAACACCGATCACCTGGCGCTGGCCACGGACGGCACCCGCATGGAGCTGGCTGCCGGCTCAGCGGCAAACGAGGCCATTGGTACGGTCAAGCCGGGTGACGTGGTCGCATTGGAGTATGCGGCGATCAGCGCGCTGGCACTGGAAGGGGGCACCCCGGCCGCACCGCTGGTGCTGGACACCGACTACACCGTCAACCTGACCACCGGCATCATCACCTTCCTCACCGCTAAGACGGCGGTGGTGGCCAAGACGTACGAGTACGCTGCGCACAGCCTGGTGAAGGTCTTCGAAAGCACCAAGTCCGAGTACTACGTGCTCTTCGACGGCGTCAACAGCGTTGACGGCACCACGATGCGCTTCCGCGGCGAGGTGCACCGCGTCACCTTCCCGGCCTCGGAGACGCTGTCGCTGATCAACGACACCTTCGGTGAGATTGCGCTCACCGGCGAGGCCAAGATCGACCCGGTCCGCCAGGCAGATCCGCGCTTCGGCCTGTACGCCCGTGCCCTGCTGGTGGATGCAGCCTGATGGCCAAGGTGATCGGCAATGTCGGTCAACAGCCCTCCGGATCCGGCTCTAAGGATCCGGGGGCCGTAGCCGGTGAGCTGGACGTGCTGGCCGGCCAGCAGCAGGGGCAGCTCGGCGGAAAGACCATCACAGTGCGCGAATACGGCTTCTTTGAGGCCGCTCGCATCCTGCAGACCGCCGCACCACTGGTTGGGGATCTGCAGCCGATGTTCGAAGGCACCGATCCGCCTTCCATGCTGCAGGTGATGGATGCACTTATGTCCCAC
This sequence comes from Stenotrophomonas sp. 28608_Sma, assembly GCF_056486185.1. Taxonomy (NCBI): domain Bacteria; kingdom Pseudomonadati; phylum Pseudomonadota; class Gammaproteobacteria; order Lysobacterales; family Lysobacteraceae; genus Stenotrophomonas; species Stenotrophomonas sp. 28608_Sma. Next base: position 3,993,270 of record NZ_CM151308.1, read on the forward strand.
CCGGACCTGATCCGGCATCTACTGGCATGTTCGATCGCAGCGCCGCCGGCTGATGCCAAGGATCACGCAGCCGAGGTGCGGGAGCAGGAAGCGTGGCTGGAGACGCTCAACGAATCCGACGGTGAACAGATGCTGCTGTTGTGGTGGCAGGCCAATAGCAGTTTTTTTCTCCGCCGCCTGCTCCGAAACGCCGTCAGTCAAAAGGCAGTCCCGTCGGCTACGGACGCGTCTTCACCGACCTGATCAACGCTGGTTACGGCCACAGCTTTGGCGATATCGGTCGCATGACCAAGCGCCAGATATCCCTCGCCTGGGAGCACGTCCAGGCTCAGCAGCGGCGGGCACGGCGGGAACGCATTACCGACGTCAACGCTGCGTATGCCGGCGGTAATTCGATGACCACCTTGCTGAAGGATCTGAAATAACAATGGCTTCCTCGCGCAACCTCGAACTGGCGATGCGTATCGCCCTGGACATCGAGCAGGTGCGCCAGGCGCTGCCAGTGGTCCAGAAGGGGCTCGCCTCGGTCAAGGGCGCCGGCCAGGATGCCGGCGTCGGCCTGGGCGACGTCACGAAAGAGGCGAAGAAGGCCGCTGATGCCTTGGATCGGGCCGCCCGCAGCAGTGCCGCCTCGGGCAGCCAAATGGAGGATGCTGGCCGGAAGGCGGCCGCCGGCGCGGCGGGCATGGCCACGGCAGGAGAATCAGCCAAGGCCATGTCGGCGGATGTGGCCACCGCCGCAGATCGCGTCCGAACGTCCGGCGCGGCGGTGCAGAAAACAGTGGCCGATGAGATCCGCCTCATCTCCGAGCTCGATGCACGTCTGGAGCGCGGCGCGGCGAGCATGTCCGATCTGGCCGACACCGAGGCGATGCTTGATCGGGTGATGGCGCGCGGCCTGATTACCACCGAGGACTACAACAGCGCGCTCAAGGCGCTGGATAAGCAGGAAGCAGGCCTGGCTCGGTCGGAGCAACAGCGCCAGCGTGCTGTTGAGGGCGCCCTGGGGCGCTATGACAGTGCATCGGTAAAGCTGCAGAAGCTGGAGCGGGACGAGCAGGAGCTCAAGGTGGCGGTGGATGCCGGCCGCATCAGCCGCGAGCAGTACAACCGTGCCCTCGCGGGCATCAATGTCCAACGCAACGCCGTCAAGGTTGCCGAAGCGACCAGCCGCAGCCTGGGCGCCGGGGCGATCTCGGCCGGCCAGTACCAGATGGCCATGCGCCAACTGCCGGCGCAGATCACCGATATCACCACCAGCATCGTCAGCGGCATGCCGATCTGGATGGTGGCCATCCAGCAGGGTGGCCAGCTGAAGGATTCCTTCGGCGGTGTGGTCCCCGCCGCGCGCGCGCTCACCAGTGCGCTCAATCCCGCGGTGGTCGTCCTGGGCGGTGTGGCCGCCGGACTGGGTGTTGTTGGCTTTGCCGCGCTGCAGGGCTACAAGCAGCTGCGAGCCTTCGACGCCGCTGTGATCTCGACAGGCCATTCACTTGGCGTGTCCAGTGGTCAGCTCTATGCCCAGGCGAATGCTGTCGGTGCGGTCACTGGCGAATACTCCGATGCAACGGCAGCTGCGCAGCAACTTGCGGCCAGCGGGAAGCTGACCGCCAACACCCTGTCTACAGCGATCAGCGTCGCAGTCAACCTGGCCAAATTGACGGGCGAGTCGATTGAGGGCACCACCGCCAAGGTGGTCGAGGTCTCCAAGGCGCCTTCGGCCACGCTGGCCAAGCTCAACGAGCAGTACCACTTCCTCACCGCAGCGGTGTACGAACAGGTTCGGGCACTGGAGGACCAGGGCAAGGCGACCGACGCCGCCAAGACAGCGCTGGAGGCCATCGCCAATGTCAGCGACCAGCGTGTCAGAGAAATGGAGTCGCGGGCCGGATATCTGGAGCAGGCGTGGGATGCCGTTGCTCGTACGCTTAAGCGCGTCTGGCAAGGACTGAAGGACATCGGTCGCACCGACTCCGAAGCGATGCTCCGGGCAGAAACTGCGGCGATGCGTGGTACGACCGAGCAACTGCAGCAGGCGTTGAAGAACGGTAATGCCCCAGCCATCGGCTACTACTACGACCAGCAGATCAAGCAGATCGACCGGCTCCGCAAGGCGCGGGCCGCCTACGATCGTGACGTCAATGCCGCCGAGAGCACCGGCCAGGCCCAGCGGGTCCAAGATGCCGGCGTCGAAGCCGCCAAGGCGATCGCTTCAGGTCTCGAAGAGGGTGCCAGCAAGGCCGAGAAGCTGAAGAAGGCAACCGAAGAGGTTGCCAAGCAGTTCCGCGAGTTGCGCAAGGCCAATCCAGGAAGCGACCTCCTCAAGGGTGTCAGCTTCGGCGACGATGGCAGCGTCAGCGGCGGCGCCTATGACAAGCGGGTCGCCCAGCTGCAGGAGAAGTTCAAAGAGCGCACTCGAAAGACGCCCAAGACCGAGAGCCAGAAAGATGAGGCCGCCGCACAGCGGGAGCTGGAGCGGCTCAAGCAGCAGATCGATCTGGTCGGAACGCTGGATGAGACCCGCAAGAAGGCGACCGAAACGTCCCGCATCCAGGCGGCCATTGCCGAGGGGAATTTCCAGAACGCTTCGGCGAAGACCAAGCAGGACCTGCTGGACGAAGCCAAGAAGCTGGATCTGGCCAACCTCCGGGTCGAAGCCGACCGCAAGATGCTGGACATCCGTGATCGCATTGCAGCCTTGCAAGGACGTGGTCCCGACGCAGAGCTGGCCAAGACCACGCGCGAGCTGACGAAGCTGAAGGAAGAGCTGGAGGCTGCGGGCCGAGCAGCGGATGCCGCCGACATTTCCAAACTGATGGATCTGAGCAAGGCCAGTACTGACCTCAAGAATCTGCAGGAGGCCTACGACAGGGTAATTGGCGGGATTGCACTGGAGCAGCAGCGGATTCAGCTGGAGCTGCAGGCTGGCCTGATCACTCAGGCGGGCGCGCAGCAGCGCGTGGTCGATCTCTACCGTCAGCAGTCAGGTGCCCTCCGTGAGCTGGTTCCCCAAATGGAGGCCGCAGCTCAGGCGCTGGGTGATCCTGCTGCCGTGGCAAACGTAGAGCAGATCAAACTCAAGCTGCAGGAGATGGAGGCGACCACAAACCTGCTCCAACAGTCCATCCGTAACACGCTTGAAGGATCGTTCTCGAACCTGTTCACCTCGCTGATCATGCAAACCGATTCGCTATCCGAGTCGGTGCGGAACTTCTTCCTCAGCATCGCCCAAGGCATTGCCGAATTCGCGGCCGCGCAGTTGGCGCAGGCCGCGACCATGAAGTTGATGGGGCTCTTCGCCGGCGACAAAGGGAATGGCGGTGGTGACGGCGCGCAGGACATGGCCAAGGCTGCGGCAGCTACTGCGGCCGCGGGCGCGATCGTCAGTGTGGGTGCCTCCAAACTGGAGACCTCGGCCACCACCCTTGGTTCGTCCAGCGTGGGACTCATTGTCGGCGCGCAGGCGATTTCCCAGGCGGCCCGTCAGATGCAGGCTGCTGCTGCGGCAATGGCCGTTTCCAGCGCGGCCGGCTACTCCAGCGGCGGCTTCACCGGACCGGGTGGCAAGTACCAACTGGCGGGCTTTGTTCACGCCGGTGAGTTCGTCCACCGACAGGAGGTGGTGCGCCAGCCCGGTGCGCTGGCATTCCTGTCGGCCTTCAACCAGGTCGGTATGGCGGCAATCGATCGTTGGCGCGGCTATGCCGACGGAGGGCATGTGGCATCGATGCCCATGCTGCAACGGTCCCCCGTGTTCACCAGCGCAGCTTCGGCGCCGCCGAGCACTGCCGCGCAGTTGGGCTTGCGAGTGATCAACCAGGTGTCGCCGGACCTGCTCGACCAGTACCTGGACGATCCGGGCAGCGACACCACCGTCATCAACAAGATCAACCGCAACTCTGCGGCGATCCGCCAAGTATTGGGACTCTGAACATGGCCTGGGCAACCGACACCGCAGCCAATATCACCGACCTCATGGCCCGCCTTCGGGATTTCCTGACCACCAACGCGGCCCTGGTGGCAGCGAACCAGCAGTGGCAGGTGGTGGGCGGCGTGGCCAGCGGCCCGATCGCGGCCGGCGATTTCGTGTCGCTCAAGGGTCGAGGGTTGGCTGGCGAGGATGAAATCTATGTGTCTTTGCTGGCCCAGGTCGTGCCGGCAAGCAACTACTACAACCTGACCTTGCGCGGGCACATTGCCTATAACCCGGCAGCGCCCAGCATCGATCCGCCCGGCGCCAATTCAAACTACATCTCGATCCTGGGGGTGAACTCCCCGATCAAGTACTGGTTCATCGCCAGCGGGCGTTGCTTCAAGGTCATCACCCGCATCAATGGCCGCTATGACGCCATGTATGCCGGCTTCATCCTTCCCGAGCATCTGCCCGGGGATTGGAGCTACCCGCTGTTCATTGGCGCGTCCTACCTCGGAAGGAACGCCCAGGCATCGCTGGATGACTACTCCCATTCGAACTTCTGGAATCCCAGTGCCGACGGGCGTTCCAACACGAGCCTGAGCCAATCCTATCTATTCACGCCGATGCAATCGTGGTTGCCGATACGTAATGCCTATGGGACCTCGGCCATTGTCACGGGACGGATCGCTTCACCGTGGTGCCGCAGCTTGCGCAACCAGAACGTGCGTGGCTGCCTGGATGGGCAGCGTTGGTTGCAGCGCGGGCAACTGATCGGCATCGGCTGGAGCTCGGGAAGTGTCGATCGCGGCAATCGGGTTGATGAGATGCCCGAAGGCGGCCAGTTCTACGGCAGCTTCGATGGCGTCTTCTACACGCCGTCCTTTGGCGCCACCGCCGAACAGATTGCAACGGTCGGCAGTGTCGATCACCTGCTGGTTCCCAATGTGTTCCGCACTGGTGATGGCGAGTTCGCCGCCTTCGCCCTGGAGTGAAAGATGGCCTACGCCGAGTTCAATAACGTTCCCAACGTCCAGACAGTCATCGACCTGGTGGTTCAGTTTGCCCAGGCCAACGGGTGGACCGTCGAGCGCAACAACCTTGTCGGAACCAATCGCACCGCAACGGTTCGCATTCCCGGGGTCTCCGACTACGTTCACCTGTTCAATGGTGACCAGACATCCTTGGGCTCACGGATTTCCATCGGGTACAACGGCGACGCAGCGGTCACCGCCCAGCCGCTGGCCTCGCCGCGCAATGCGTTTTCCTGGGTGCTCACTGGACCCTTCCCGCGGCTGAAACTGTTCGCCAACGGCACGGCCATCCACGTCGCCCTCGCCCAGGCCGTGGCGGGCGAATACCGTCATCATGCCTTCGGTGTGCTTGAGAAGGCGGGCAGCTACGCTGGTGGGACCTATGCCGATGGCACCTACTGGAACAAGACCGGCAGCTACAGCGGCATGGTCACAACGTCCGGCAGCAACGTCGTCCTATTTGGTCACAATACCAGCGAGACCGGCTGTGGACACGTGCGCGCCGATTCGGTGGAGGATGGACGTGTCAACAGCTACCACCGGCTGTGCAACTACTACGGCGGTGCGCTCGAGACCGAAGGGCAGGCTGGAAGTGGTGTCGGCTCGATCTATCAAACCACGACGTCTTCCAACTACGACAGTCTGTGGCTGGGGTACGCCCTTGCAGGGGCCGACGAGAACACCTTCTCCGGCCGCAGCATCCTGCAGCCCATCGAGCTGAGCATTCGCCGCCCAGGCAGCAGTGCCTATCTGTCGCCCATCGGTAGGGTGCCTGGCTTGCGTGCCTGCTACCTGGAAAAGCTCGAGCCCGAGCAGGAGATCACCATCGGCGAAGACACGTGGATGGTATTTCCTTGGCTGCGCAAGCTGGCCATGAGCAGCGCGACCAACGCGCCTCCGGCCAGCGGCAACTATGGCTGGGCCGTGAAGAAGTCCTGATGGCCATCATTCTCGCCAACCAGAGCAGCACCGGGCCGTACTGGCGTAGTGCCAATCTGGCAGTCCCGCGTACCCGCATCCCGGTACCGTTCACCGCCAGGCTGGCCAGTTCCGTGTTCCGCCTGGGGAGCACCCGTGAGGCCACCATCGTCGAGCCCGAGCAGCGCTCAGCTGGCCCGGCACAGCGCACCTCGTTTGACGACTGGTACTACCGGATCCACGTCCTGCCACTGCGCATTGACTTGGGCAATCTGGTCACCAACCAGGTGCGCTACGTCCAGGTTTGGAACTCCTACCTCCAGCAGCAGACCCTGACCTCGGCAACCCTTGAGAACGGCGAGGGCGTTCAGATGGTGGGTCCCGGCGCACCGCCGCTGCCGTTTGCGCCGCTCCAGCTGCGACGTTGGCAGCTGTCGGTCACGACCGAAGGCCCGCCGGTGATCGCGGCGTCGCTGTCCTACGACTTCGTGGCCCTGGGGCGCCGCACCGTCACGATTACCGGCAATCGCATGTCGGCGTGGATGCTGCCGCCGGATTGGGAGCGGCCTGTCACCGAAACGCTGGCCTGGGCGACCGACGTGCAGCAGTCGATCGGCGGCGGCGAAGCCCGATTCCCATTGCGTGGTTCGCCGAGGCGCTCTTGGGAGTTCAGCGTGCTGGCCGACCGGCGCGAGCGGCAGGTGCTTGAACACGCGCTGTTCGACTGGTCGGCGCGTACCTGGGCGCTGCCGGTCTGGAACGACGTGTCGTGGCTGAGTGCGCGCCTGGCGCTGGGCGTGCAGTCCATCCCGGTACAGGCCGCCACGCAGCGCGACTACCGCCCCGGCGGCCTGGCCATGCTCTGGAAGGACGTCACCACCTACGAGCTGGTCGAGGTGTCGGATATCAACGCCGATGGCCTGCAGCTGGCGCGCCCCACGGCCAATGCCTGGGCACCTGGCACCCGTGTGCTGCCTTGCCGGACGGCTCGTATTGCCGAGACCCCCAGCTTGGAACGCGTGACCGACCAGGTCATGCGGTCGACCGTGCGCCTGGCTGCGGTGGAGACCTGCGACTGGCCGGCAGCTGCGCCGGCGGCTGTCTATCGCGGTCGACCTGTGCTGGAGCAGCGTCCCGACCTCGACCAGGCGCAGACGGCCGAGTTCGGCCGGCAGCTGGTGGTGATCGATGGCGATATCGGCCCTGTTGCCGTCGATGACATCACCGGCAAGGCATGGCCACTGCAGTCACACGCCTGGCAAACCTGGGGACGCACCGAGCAGGCCAATCTGCGCAGCCTGCTGTACTGGCTGCAGGGTCGCGCGGCTGCGCTGTGGGTGCCGTCTTGGGCCGACGATCTGGAGTTGGTCGAGCCAGCCCTGACCACCTCCAGCGGCATCGTGGTCGCCTGGGCGGGCGTAGCCCGCTTCGGGCGTGCTCAGTCCGGCCGGCGCCACCTGCGCATCGAGCTGTTCAGTGGCCAGGTGCTGTACCGGCAGCTGATAGAGGCCACAGAGCTGGATCCACAGCGGGAGTTCCTGCAGCTGGACGCGCCGCACGGCATCGCCCTGCAGCCGAGTGCCATCCGCTTGATCAGCTGGATGGTGCTGGCCCGCCTCAGTTCCGACACCGTGGAGCTGTCCCATGAAACCGATGGTGAGGGCGTCGCGCGTTGCCGCGTGTCCTTCGCCGGCATTGGCGCTGAGGAGAGCGAACCGTGAGCCTGTTCTCCCGCCATGTCGAGCTGTATGAATTTGGGCGCGGTTCCCAGCGTTGGCGCTACACGTCCAGCGATCGGGTCGAGATCTACGATGCGCAGCCGTTCAGCCCCGAGGCGATCAAACGCGGTCGCCTTGGCCAGTCGGCACAGGAGGCCAGGTCCAATCTGGAGGTGACCGTACCGCTGTCCATCTCTTTGGCGTCAGTCCTGCGGCCATTTCCGCCGACCGATCGCATCGTCGTTCGCTGGCGGCGGATCCGGAAGAGCGACGGCGCGATCCGCGGCACCTGGAACGGGGTGCTGAGCGACTTCAGCGAGCGGCAGAATGATCTGCTCCTGACCTGTCAGAGCAATGCCGGCGCCGCTGCGACGAACGGCCTCCGCCGGTGCTGGCAGGCGCAGTGTCCGTTCGCGCTGTTCGACGCCGACTGCGGTCTGAATCCGGAGCTGTTCCGGGTCGATGGCGTGTTGTCAGCCGCATCCGCTCAGACGATCACGTCCACTGCCTTCGCGGCGAAGCCGGACGGTTGGTTCGTCGGTGGATTCATCAAGTGGGTCCAGGGCACGGCCGTCGAGTACCGCTTCGTGGTGGGCCATGTTGGGCCGACCCTCACCTTGCTTACCGCAGCGCCGCTCGCAGCGGGCGCACTGGTATCCGCCTACCCCGGCTGTGGCCACGCCCTGCAGATCTGCCACGAGAAGTTCAACAACGCACCGAACTACGGCGGCCAGCACACCATACCGCCGAAGAACCCCTTCGGACCCGATCCCATCTTCTAAAGGAGCCTCCTATGTGGGTTCAAATCGTCGTAATGATCGTGGCGCTGATCGTCAGTTACGTGATGCGCCCGAAGCCTACGGTTCCGAAGCCGGCCGCCCTGGAGGACTTCAATGTCCCCACCGCCGAGGACGGTCGCGAGTGCAGCATGGTCTTCGGTACGAACTGGATCGATGATCCCAACGTGCTGTTCTACGGCGATCTGCGCACCACACCGATCAAGGTCAAGGGTGGCAAGAAGTGATGGATCGTCCTGTCCTGGTTACCGTCGAGCACGCCCGCGCGGCCAAGCTGGGCGAACACAGCGGCGTGCTGTGCGCCGCCGGCATCCGCAGCTGGATGGATCGTCACGGTCTGGATCTGCGTCGCTTCCTGGATGAAGGCCTGCCGGTAGAGCAGTTCGAAGCGCTGGACGACGCCTTCGCACGGCGCCTGGCGGCGATCGCCCGCGAGGAGGCTGGCCGTGGGTAGTGGCAAGAAACAGACCGTAGGCTATCGCTACTACATGGCCCTCTATATGGGCGAATGCCTCGGCCCGGTGGACGCACTGCGGGAGATCCGCGTAGGCGACCGCAAGGTCTGGGACGGTAGCGCGCAAACGGCATGGACCAAGGTGCTCGGGATGAACATCCCCAGGACGGTGCCTGCCACCGGCCCGATTACGGCGTCTCGCTCGATCACCATCCTGGCGCCGGAGATCTTCGGCGGCGACAAGGGCGAAGGCGGCATCGTCGGCACGCTGGAGGTGCGCATGGGCGAGCCCGCCCAGATGCCAAGCACCTATCTGCAGTCGCTGGTGCCCGGCCCGTGGCCAGCCGCCCGTGGCCTGTTCACGACGGTTTTCAATGGCCAGGTGTCGGCCATGAACCCGTACATCAAGAATTGGACGAAGAAGGTCTCGCGCTGGCGCCAAGGCTGGAAGAAGGGGCTTTGGCAGGGCGACCTGGTGCAGATCGATGAAGGGATGAACCCGGCGCACATCATCTATCAGGTGCGCACAGAGGGCATGGGCCACCCGATCGACGTGATCAACGACGAAAGCTTCCGCAAGGCGGCACAGACGTTGAAGAACGAAGGGTTCGGCCTGTGCCTGAAGTGGTCCCGATCAGTTCCTGCAGGCGAGTTCATGGACATGGTGTGCGACCACATTGGTGGCATGCGCATCGAGGATCCGGTGACGGGGCTGACCGAGCTGGTGCTGGTGCGGCCGGACTATGACCCAGCCACCCTGGAGGAGATCGGCCCGGCGAACATCATCGAGCTGCTGGAGTGGCAACAGCCGATGCTGGAAGGCAGCGTCAATGAGATCACGATCGTCTACCGGGATATCGCCACCAACAAGGACGCAGCTGTCACCTACCAGAACCTGGCCAGCGTTCAGGCGCAGGGCCGGGTCGTCAGCAGTCGCAAGAACTATCCCGGCCTGTGGAACGCAGCACTCGCGGGGCGGGTTGCAGCGCGCGAAGTAGCTGCAGTGAGCAGTTTGCCCTGCAGGGTGAAGATCCGGGTGCGTCAGGACGCCGGCCCCTTCAAGCGCGGGCAGGTGCGTGCCCTGTCGTGGCCACGGCGCGGCGTTGCCCGCATGCCAGTGCGCATCTTGGACGTCGACGACGGCACACAGACCGAGACAGCCGTGGTGCTGACCGTCGTCCAGGACGTCGCCGGCATGGCCGCTGCCAGCTACATCCAGCCTTCTGAGAATGCCTGGGTGGAGCCGGACACCAAGCCCAAGCCGGTCACCGTGCAGCGCCTGCAGGAGGCCAGCTACCGCGACCTGGCCACGACGCTTGGGGCGTCGGAGCTGGCTGCTGTGTCGCCTGACGTGGGCTACCTGACTTCGATCGGTGTGCGGCCGACCTCGGTGGCGTTCGGCTACACGCTGCAGACCCGGCTGGGAAGCGCGCCGTTCGCCGAGGCGGGCGCGGCCGACTTCGCCCCCACTGGCCTGCTGATCACCGCAATGACGGCCACCACAACGGCGATCGCGCTGTCCGCCGGCGTCAGCCTGGACATGATCGAGGTCGGCACCGAGGCGCTGATCGATGACGAGCTGGTCCGCGTGGTCTCGATCGACCCGGTGGCCGCGACGCTGACCGTGGCCCGTGGATGCGTGGACACGGTGCCGATGCCGCATGCCGTGGGCACGCGGGTGTGGTTCACCGACGAATACGTCGGCTTCGACGGGCGCGAGTACCTGGCCAACGAATCGCCCCAGGCGAAGCTGATCACCCGCACCAGCCAGGGTGAGCTGAATCCGGATCTGGCTACGACGATCGGACTGACGCTGCAGCGTCGCCAGATCCGGCCCTATCCGCCCGGCCGCTTGCGCGTGCAGGGTGAGGCCTACCCGCCGGAGCTGTGGACCTTCGGCACCGAACTGACGGTGCAGTGGGCACACCGCGATCGCATCCTGCAGGCCGACCAGCTGGTCGACACCACGCAGGGCAACATTGGGCCGGAGCCTGGCACCACCTACACCGTTCGCTGGTACCTCGCCGGGGCATTGGTGCGGACGCAGGCCGCCATCAGCGGCACGACCGACACCTACACGCCGCCCGCCGGCAGCGGTGGAAAGCAGATCCGTGTCGAAGTCGAAGCCATCCGTGATGGCTACCGCAGCTGGCAGATCCAGCAGCACACCTTCCTGTACCGCGCGCAGCTGGTGACCGAGGCAGGCGATCGCCTGGTCACCGAAGCGGGCGACCCCCTGATTCTGGAGTAACGAAAATGGTCGACGTAAAGATCTCTGGCCTCCCCAACGCCGCTGCGCTCACCGGTAATGAGGCGATTCCTGCTGTCCAAGGGGGCAGCAACGTGAAGGTGCTGGTCAGTGCGATTCGGGCGGGCTTGGCAACCAGCGAGCAGGGGCTTCCCTCGGGCGGCACGGCTGGGCAGTTCGTACAGAGGTCTGCTACTGGCACGCAATGGGCCGGTGCCATACCCGCCGAACCGCTGGGGATCAACAACACCGTTGTGCAGTGGATCCGCCTGGCAACCCTTCCCTGGCAACCTGCTGCAGGCAGCATGCTGATGTTCGACGCTGGAAGCGGCAACATCAACACGACGAAATTCGCCCGTGATCTTGTCACCGCTTCGGTCAAGGGCTACAGCTCTGCAATCTCTGCGCTCACTCAGAGCATTGTTGACGACATGGTCAGCCACCTGCGTCTGCAGGACGGTGCACCATCTATCCCGATTCAGGTTGGTTTGACGCTGGCTGGCTCTCCAGGCTCATTCACAGGTGTAGATCTATGGATCCGGCTTCCTGCGTACACTCGCGGCTTCACGCTTGCCAAGCGTGGTGAGGTGGGAGTCGCTTACCTCGCGCCTCCGCTTGGTGGAGCTGGGAATCTTGTGACTGCAGAGCCGGCCGGGATCGTCTACGCAACGGCGAAGCTACTCGCTCTTGAGCCCAACGTTGTCCACAACGTCGGTGATGAGAACATCGCCGGCGCAAAGACCTACACTTCGAACAACGCTATCCGAAGCCTCGCAGCCGGCGCCGGGTTTTGGCTCGAGTCCTTGTCGGCGACCTACGGGTTCATGGTCAACACGGATGGCACTCGGCTGAACGTCAACCTGAGATCCCCGAATTTCGGTGCTCAGGTGTCGACTCTGTTCCAGTTCACTGATTCGGGGGCTCGTACTGGCACGTCCCTCACGCCATTCACAGCCAATACGCAGACTGTTGGTACAGCAGCGCTTCCGTTCAACCAGTTCTTCGCGCAGAACACGGCGATCAGCGCATCCGACGCTCGGTTGAAAACCCCGCTGGAGACCATGACGGATGCTGAGGAAGCGGCATTCCTGGAGATCAACGAGCTGGCGATGAAGTGGAAGTGGTTGGAGCGCGTTTCCGAGGAGGGTGACGATGCTCGCTGGCATGCCGGTCCGGCCGTTCAAGCCGCTGCTGCAGTGATGGAGCAGCACGATCTGGACCCGTTCGCTTACAGCGCATTCTGCTACGACTCTTGGTCAGCCACGGAGGAGGTATGGCATGAGATTCCAGCGCAGGAAGGGGAGTGGCTTGAAATCCCCGCGCAGGATGCGGTCTATGAGGTGGTACCAGCTACTTACGCAATCATTCCGGCCAAGTACGACGAAGCTACTGGCGAAGAATTGGAGCCGGCACGGCAGGGGGAGATGCTCACGCCAGAGCGACAAGGCGGCCTGCTGGCCCCAGCTGTCGAGGCGCGCCGCATCTGCGTGCTAGAGGGGAAGCCAGCTGAGCGAATCCTCGTCGAGCCAGCAAGGGAAGCCGGTGACCGTTACAGCTTCCGCACCTCCGAGCTGCATGCTTGGATTCTGGCAGCTATGGCTCGCCGCGACCGCCGCGAGCGAGAGGCGGTCGAGCTGCGTCTGGCCAACATCGAGCAGCGCCTGGCTGTCCTTGAGTCCGGCAAGTAGTGCAAGAACTGGGCGCCGGCCGATCAGCGGGAACTGATCGGCCGGCGCCGCAACACACGCGACAGCCCGCGTGCAATTGGCCAAGGCCCAGCCCCCTCGCGCGGGGAGGCTCAGTCTGGCCGAGATCCATCGCAGAGGCTGAGAATGAAGACCACAACGCTGTTTCCCTGGCCGGGCGGGAAGACCCGCCTACTGCCGCACCTGCTGCCCCTGGTGGCCGAGAACCCCCACCGCACCTATGTCGAGGCATTCGCTGGTGGCGCTGCTCTGCTGTTCGCCAGGGAGCCGGCCAGGGCTGAAGTCCTAAACGACTGCCACGGCGAGCTGGTGCGCTTGTATCGGGTAGTGGCCAACCACCTGGAAGAGTTCGTCCGCCAGTTCAAATGGGCGCTGACGAGCCGCGAGATGTTCCGATGGTGCCAGCTCCAGCACCCGGACACCCTGACCGACATCCAACGTGCCGCACGCTTCTATTACCTGCAGCGACTGGCATGGGGTGGCAAGGCGACTGGCCAGACCCCCGGTTTCGGCCGGGGCGGCAAGGGCCTCAACCTGCTGCGGATTGAGGAGGATTTGAGTGCTGCGCACCTCCGGCTTCATAAGGTCACCGTCGAGCACCTGTCCTGGCAGCAGTGCGTGGCCAAATACGATGCCGCCGACAGCCTGTTCTTCCTCGATCCGCCGTACTGGGAGACCGAGGGGTACGGCGCTCCCTTTGGCATGGACCAGTACCAGGAGCTGGCCCGTCAGATGGCAGGGCTGCGCGGCTCAGCCATCCTGACGATCAACGACCACCCGGCCATGCGGGAAGTCTTCAGTCAGTTCAAGGACCGGGTAGTGCCAATCCGCTACACCATCGGCCGCCAGGCTGTTCAGCGGCGGGAGCTGATCTACACGACCTGGTAGGGAAGCCAGGGCACGGGGCGGTTCCGCCCCGTGCAATTTCATTCCGCTGGGCGCAACATTGGTGGCCCATCGTTTATCTCACCAGCGGCGGGCGATTTATCGCGCGCCGTTACACACCCGGCGGATCAGTACCGGTAGTTCACCTTCATCCACAGGCTGCGGCCCGGCTCGTTGATGCGCACCGGGTCAGCCGGAAAACCGAAGTCGGCGCTGCCGGCCAGATTCAGGTGCTCGCTGTAGGCACGGTCGAACAGGTTGTCGACGCCCGCGCTGAGCTGCAGCTGCGAACTGAAGCGGTAAGCAGCGTTGAGCGCGAAGGTGGCGAAGCCGGCACTCGGCCCCAGGTCCTGCGCGACCACATTGCCTTGGCCATTTGCGACACGATGCTGGTGGGTCACCGCGCGCAGCAGCGCACCGGCACTCCAGCGCTGGCCTTCCCAGTTCGCGCTCAGGCGTGCTTCCAGTGGTGGCATCTGCGGCAACGGGCGATGCTGGTCGCGGTTCTCGCCCCAGGCATAGGCCAGCGTGCCGCCCAGCTTCCACTGCTCGGCCACGCTCACTTCCAGGCCCGCCTCGGCACCAGCGATACGTGCATCAACGTTGCGGGCCTGGCTCATGCCCATCATGCCGCTGCCGTGGTAGGTGAACAGAATGTAGTCCTGGATCTGCCCGGCGTACGCCGAGACCCAGGCCTGCACACGGGGCCCCTTGTATTGCATGCCAACATCAAGCTGGGTGGTGCGCTCGGGCTGCACGCCGGTGAACGCGTTCACCGCACCGGCCGGGCCGTGGTTGGGCGAGAACAGCTCCCAGTAGTCGGGCATGCGTTCACTGTGGCCGAGGCCGGCGTACCAGGTCAGGCCATCGGCCAGGTCCTGCTCGTAGCGCAGGAAGCCGCTGCCAAGCCATTCCTTGCGCGTTCGCCCGGCCGTGGGATTGGGTCGGTTGCCCATCATCCCGCGCACCGACTGCCGCTCATCGCGGACGCTGGCGCGGTCGATGCGCAGGCCGCTGATCCAGCGCTGGTCGGTGCCCGCACCCAGGGTCAACTCGGTGAACACGCCATAGCGGCGGAAGTTGGCATCGGTTTCCCAGGCGGCCTGGCGGTAGGTGTCGCGGCCCATGCCCATGCGGCCACGATGGCGGCTGTCTTCGCCATCCATACCCGCCACCAGCTGCACATCCTGCCAGCGCCACTCGGAACTGACCCGGCCGCCCTGGGTACGGCGATCCACGTTCGACGCCATCGGCATCGGCATCATGCTGTTCGGGTTCGGCGTGCGCAGCGTGTAGTTGTCCATCACATGGTCGGCGTTGTTGTAGTACACGTTGGCCTGCAACGTGTCCCATGCCCCCGGCAGGTTGCGCTTCTCGAAACGCGCCGCGTAGCTGGTGCGTTCGAACGCGGCACCGTCCATGCCACGGCCCGCGTAACGCGCGATCGCATCACCGGCACCGGCGGAAATTTCCAGCAGCGTGTCGGCATCCGGCGTCCAGCCGATGGCCACGTCGCCGTTCCACTTGCGCCACTTCGATGGCACCACGTCACCGTGGCCGTCCTTGTAGTCATCGGCTTCGGAACGGTTGCCGCTGGCGCGTACGTAGCCGGTCGGGTTGCCCAGGGTCAGGTCCAGCACCTGGTCGTTGCGGTTGCGCGAACCGACCAGCGCACTGGCATCGGCACGCAGGCCCGGCTCCTCGAAGCGCGGCGTATCGCGCTCGAAACGCACGGTGCCGGCCGACGCGCCCGCCCCCCAGCGCACGCTCTGCGGGCCCTTGATGATGGTCAGCCGGTCGAAGCTTTCCGGCGCGATGTAGGACAGCGGATTGTCCATGCGCGACGGGCAGGCACCGATCAGGTTGCCATCGTTGCTGAGGATGTTCAGGCGCGAACCGAACATGCCGCGCAGCACCGGGTCACCGTTGGTGCCGCCGTTGCGGATGGCGGAGAAGCCGGGGACGGTCTTCAGGTAGTCGGCGCCATCACTGGCAGGCACCGGCTGCCGCGGCAGGCGCGGATCGGTCACCCAGTGCAGCGGGGACGACGGTGCGGCGGCGGTGACCACCATCGTGTCGAGGGTACGTGCCTCTTCGGCAGGCGCAGCGTGGGCCAGTGACGCGGCCACGGCCAGGCCAAGGGCAACCGGCAGGCGCGCGCAGGCGCCCGCGGGGCGGGAAGTCATTTTCATCGGAACAGCTCCAAAGTACGCACGCGCGCACGGCGCCCGGTCAGGCGTCGTGCGGCAGATTCGATAGGGATATCAGCGGACGATGGAGAAACGCGGCGGCCCGCGCGCGGCATGCGCCGGCCAGCACAGCGCGGGCAGCACCTGCTGCGACCACGGGAACACCAGCTGCGGCCGCCACAGCAGCGGCAACAGCAGCACCAGCACGGCCAGCCATGGCAGCAGGCGCATTGCCAGCACGCAGTATTCGCAGGCTTCGCCGTGCATGGCGTGGGGGTCGGGCGGACGGCTGGGCGCGGCCGGCGCGGCGCCGTGCTGATCGTGCCCGGCCATGGCCATGTCGTGCATGTCATGGCCCATGGCGGCGTGGTCCATGCCTGCCATCGCGGCATGCTCCATCGGCTGCGCCTGCAGCGCGCGGCTGACCAGTGGCGCAAGCACCATCAACAGCGTCGCCAGGACGGCGAGCTGGAGCAGAAGGCGCTGCGGGCGGGACAGGCGGGTCACCCCGCTAGTGTAGAGCCGGGTCCAGGGTTGCCCGTGCGACGAACCGTCGCAGGCATTTGCGACACCCGTCGCAGGGTGTTCGGCAGGGCTGCGCCCTGCACCTGCAGATGCCACGTCCACGGCAAGAGCCGAAGCAACAGCAGAAGCTGGTTTCCTGAGGGATGGCGGGGTGGGTCCAGTTGCGGGGGACGCCGTAAATCCGTCCATGGAGGCTCGGTCGCGCCATCCATGGCGCTCACGCCCCCGCAACCGGACCCACCCCGCCTTCGACAGATTTCTGCGATCTGCAGTAGATCCACGCCATGCGTGGATGAATCTCCATCGGAATCGAATATTTCGAATTGGAATCGAAATGCATCCACGCATGGCGTGGATCTACCGTGTCGACCAAGGTCGACACCTACCAACAGCCGCCGGAATCTGTCAGAGGTGGGGCGGTGTCGGAGTGCGGGGTGTCAGCCGCATGGGCCCGAGGCATGCCTCGGGCGGGTTGGGCAGGACGCCCAACCCCGGTCTTGCCGTGTGCGCAGGACTGCGCACACGAGCAAGCGGCTGCCAAGCTTACAGGGACGTACTTGCGGCGTCCCCGCACTCCGACACCGTCCCGCCACCCCACGCAATGCCAGCTTCTGCTGTTGCTGTTGCTGTTGCTGTTGCTTCTGAGGTTGCCGGCCAGCGGCCGGCACTACCGCGGGTGCAGGGCTGCAAGCCCTGCTCGACCCACCTCACACCGTGATGGTCTGGGTCAGTGACTCCCACGTCGGTGGCACCGGCCACGCCGCCGCCTGGTTGCCATCCAGCACCCTGCGCAGATCACGCGGATCGATCTGCGGTGCCAGCACGTGCACCAGCTCCAGCGCGTAATCACGCAGCACGCGATCGCGAGGCAGCACCGCCCAGGCAATGCACTCAGTGATCGGCTCCGGGGCCGGCCACGACCTCAGGTCTTCGTCGTTGGAACTGACCGCCATCTCCGCCAGCAGGCCCACGCCCAGACCGGTACGTACGTAGGTCTTGATCAGGTCGGCATCGAGTGCGGTCAGCGCCAGATCCGGCACCAGGCCGTTCGCAGCGAAGGCGCGCTGCAACGAGGAATTCGGCCGGGTCGAGGATTCGTAGCTGATCAATGGCTGGCGGGCAAGCGCGGCCAGGTCTGGGGCGCGGCCGGCGCGGTCCAGCGGGTGGCCCTTCGGTACCACCACCAGGCGCCGCCAGCGGAACAGCGGCACCGCGATGCCATCGGTGGGCTCACCGCCAGCGGTGCTGATGATCGCAATATCGGCATCACCCTGGTTCAAGCGGTCCAGCGCGTCGGCTTCGCCGGCCTGCTGCAGGTGCACGCTCACCTGGGGATAGGCCTGCTTGATCGCTGCCACCGCCGGCGGCAGCACGAAGCGCGCCTGGGTGTGGGTGGTGGTCAGGATCAGCTGGCCCTGGCTCTCGCGGCGCTGGTTGGCCGCGTAGGTGCGGATGTTGTTGGCCTCGGCCAGCACCGCACGAGCGCGGGCGATGACCTCGGTGCCGGCCGGGGTGACCGACTCCAGGCTGCGGCCCTTGCGCACGAACAACAAGAAACCCAGCTCGTCCTCCAGCTGCTTGAGCTGCTTGGACAGGCCGGGCTGGGTGGCGTGCACGCGCGAGGCGGCCAGCGTGATGTTCAGCTCGGCGTCGGCGATGGCAACCAGGTAGCGCAGCTGGGTCAGCGTCATGGGAGGCAGGCGGCGTGGGGCGGAGGTCCACTCTAGGGTCAATTGCCGTCACCAGCTTATAACCAAAGGTTGTTTAAGAAAGGTATCTGGTCATTTCCGGGCGTCATATGCCGGCGCTACGGTCAGCCGGCAGCCGCTGGCCTGAACAGCCAGCCCTCCCCCTTCGCCCGCCGAAGCCCGGCGCGGCCCCGTTTCCGGAGCGCTTCCATGGCCCTGTACGACTCCATCCTCGATACCGTCGGCAACACCCCCATCGTCAGGCTGCAGCGCCTGGCGCCCCCGCAGGTCAGCGTCTACGCCAAGGTCGAGTCGTTCAACCCGGGCGGTTCGGTGAAGGACCGTCTGGCGCTGGCGATCATCCTCGACGCCGAGGCACGCGGCCTGCTCAAGCCGGGCGACACCATTGTCGAAGCCACTTCAGGCAACACTGGCGTGGCACTGGCGATGGTCGCCGCCGCGCGCGGCTACAAGTTCGTGGCCACCATGGTCGAGACCTTCTCGGTGGAGCGCCGCAAGCTGATGCGCGCTTACGGTGCCAAGGTGATCCTGACCCCGGCCGCCGAGCGCGGCAGCGGCATGGTGCGCAAGGCGGCCGAACTGGCCGAGCAGCACGGCTGGTTCCTGGCCAGCCAGTTCGCCAACCCGGCCAACCCGGCCTACCACCGCAACACCACCGCTGCCGAGATCCTGCGCGACTTCGCCGGCAAGCGGCTGGACTACTTCGTCAGCGGCTGGGGCACTGGCGGCACGCTTACCGGCGTGGGCGAAGTGCTGAAGGTCGCGCGCCCGCAGACCCGCATCATCGCCACCGAACCGGCCGGTGCCGCGCTGCTGAAGGGCGATGACTGGAAGCCGCACAAGATCCAGGGCTGGACCCCGGACTTCGTGCCGGACGTGCTCAACCGCGATGTGGTGGACGAACTGGTCTCGGTCGAAGATGACCGCGCGATCGCCACCGCGCGTCGCCTGGCTGCGGAGGAAGGCATCTTCGTCGGCATCTCCGCCGGCGCCACCGTGGCCAGCGCGCTGGACGTGGCCGCCCGCGCTGAACCGGGCTCGGTGATCCTGGCAATGCTGCCCGATACCGGCGAGCGCTATTTCTCCACACCGCTGTTCGCCGATGTGAATGAGGGTTCCGACGACGACTGGCTGGCCGGCCTGCCGTGAGCTCAGGGTCGGATCCCGTTTTCGTTCAAGGTAGCGCCGGGCCATGCCCGGCGTTGCTGTTTCCGGCATTCGCTTCGTTCACCATCCGCCGGGCATGGCCCGGCGCTACCGTTTCGCCACCTCCCCCTTTCTGCTTCAGCCTGCGTGAAGGCGTCGCCCGCCATCGTGCGTGAAGGCCGTCGGATCGCAGCGCGTGAGACGGTCATGACGCAGTATCGATGCCCTGTCCCCTACCGTGGGAACAGCCGGCGCAGATGCTGCGCGGAACACCTCACAGGCAGGAGACGGACGCATGAAGATCGAAGTTTGGCAGGGCGATATCACGACCCTGGCGGTGGATGCGATCGTCAACGCGGCCAATGAAACACTGCTCGGCGGCGGCGGCGTCGACGGCGCGATCCATCGCGCGGCCGGGCCGGCATTGCTGGCCGAGTGCGAGCAGTTGCCGGAACTGCGTCCGGGCGTGCGTTGCCCGACCGGTGAAGTGCGCGCCACCGACGCTTACGCATTGCCTGCGCGGCATGTACTGCACACGGTGGGCCCGGTCTGGCACGACGGCCAGCGCGACGAACCGGCATTGCTGGCCAACTGCTACTGGAAATCGCTGCAGTTGGCCGAGTCGCTGGGCGTGAAGTCGATCGCGTTCCCGGCGATCAGCTGCGGTGTGTATGGCTATCCGCTGTACCAGGCCGCGCAGATCGCAGTGACGGAAACACTGGCGTGGCAGCGCAGCCATGCACAGCCGATGCGCATCGTGCTGGTGGCGTTCAACACTGCTACGGCGAAGGCCTACCAGCAGGCATTGAGCGCCGCGGGACAAAGCACGGACAACGAACCGCGCGGATCGATGCTGCCGCCTCTGGGCGATGCGGGCTTCGCCGCTGCGCACTGAACCGCAGCACTTCCGGTAAAAGGAAAGGCCGGGCATTGCCCGGCCTTTCCCGTTGCGGCCTTGAGGTCATCCACGCTACGTGTGGATCACCTCAACGGCTGGCTGCTTCCACCGCAGCAGCGGCGTCATCGGCCACGGCAGCAGCTGCATCCGCAGCGGCGCGTGCGGCCGAGGCGGCAGCACCGTCGGCGCTGGCACCTTCGACCTGCACGCGCACTTCCACCAGGCCCGCACCGTTGTTCAGGCTGGACACGTCGACGGTGTAGTGACCGGCCGGCAGCGTCTCTTCCAGGCGTGCATTGGTGCCATTGCCACCGTCGTCGTCGGTCAGCTCGACGTCGCCGCCGACCACGCGCAGCACGGTATCGACCTGGCTGGAAATCGCATCCAGACGCACGTCGGCCGGACGATCCAGGGTCAGCAGGAAGCGGCGGCGGCCTTCGTTGTCGAGCATGGTGTACGCGCTGCCCGACTTCGGCAGTGCCGTGCCATCGCGATCCACCAGGTTGCCTGGCAGTTCAATGCGGGTGGCCGACAGGGTGAACATGCCATTGACGCCGTCGCCGAGGCCGCGTGCAGTCAGGGTGTACTTGCCCGGCTTCAGCGAGAGGTTCAGGCGCGAGTTGGTGCTGTCGCCGCCGTCATCGTTCTCGGCATCCACGCCCTGGCCGGACAGCTTCAGCACCGGATCGAAGACATCCGAGACCAGGCGGATCTCGTACAGGCCCGCCTTCTCCACCTGCAGGGTGTAGTCCTGCGAGTTGCTGGCCAGCATATCGACGATCTCACCACTGCCCACCAGCGGCTTGCCGTCGTACGGCTTCAGCTTCTCGGCGCGCAGGCGGTACGGACCAAAGGCGCTCGGACCGTTGGCGTTGACCGCCACCTGGTAGGTGCCGCCACCGTTGGCACGGAAGGCCAGCGAGACATCGCCTTCGCGTTCGTAACCGGTATTGCTGGTGGACACCAGGCTGCCGTTGTTGAACACGGCGATCGAACCGGTCAGTGCCCCGGTGAGCTTCAGGCCGACCAGTTCCCTGTCTTCCAGCTTGATCTGGTACAGCTGGTGATGGCTGCCGTCGTTGAAGTTGATGCCGCTGCGCGAGGTGATCTCGCCGGACACCGGCTTGTCGAAATCGAGCGACGCAGCCTTGCCTGCGTCACCACCGCCACCGATGCGGTTGCAACCGCCGGCGATCAGGACCGTGGCGACGGCCAGTGTGATTGCTGCCAAACGCATGTTTTTTCTCCTTGGCCTTCCATGTATGTCCCGCACACCGGCCCGGTGCGTGGGGGCGGAAAAGATACCCGCAAAAGCAAACGCCGGCGTGATGCCGGCGTTGCCCTGTTCATCCTGCGATGGGACGGATCAACCGTTCCACTTGCCCAGCGCGGCCAGGCCGTTGTCCTTGGCGCGCTCGTACACGGTCTTCTGGGCGGCAGCGTAGTTGCCCTTCATGTCCTTGGCCCACAGCTTCAGCGCGGCCTGCTGCATGGCGCGGCCGTAGGAGAAGCTCAGCGGCCACGGCAGGTTGCCCAGCTGGTTCATCGCGTTCAGATGCTCGGTGGACTGCTCGTCGCTCTGGCCACCGGACAGGAACACCACGCCCGGCAGGATGGCCGGCACGGTGCTCTTCAGACACATCACGGTCGACTCGGCCACTTCCTCGACGTCGGCCTGCTCATCGCAGCCCTTGCCCGAGATGACCATCGAGGCCTTCAGGATGGTGCCTTCCAGCAGCACGTTCTGCTGGTACAGGGCATCGAACAGCGAACGCAGGGTGGCTTCGGTGACTTCGTAGCAGGTCTCGATGTCGTGGTCGCCGTCCATGATCACTTCCGGCTCGACCATCGGCACCAGGCCGCATTCCTGGCACAGGGCGGCATAGCGGGCCAGCGCGTGGGCGTTGGACTCGATGCAGGTGCCCGACGGAATGCTTTCGCCGATGTTGATCACCGCACGCCACTTGGCGAAGCGCGCACCCAGCTTGTAGTACTCCTGCAGGCGCTCGCGCAGGCCGTCCAGGCCTTCGGTCACCAGCTCGCCCGGGCAGCCGGCCAGCGGGTGCGCACCCTTGTCCACCTTGATGCCCGGAATCATGCCGTGGTCGGCCATGTACTTGGCGAACGGCACGCCGTCCTTGGTCGACTGACGGATGGTTTCGTCAAACAGGATCGCGCCGGAAATGTGCTCGTTGAGCTTCGGCGTGGTCAGCAGCAGTTCGCGGTAGGCACGACGGTTCTCCTCGGTGTTCTCGATACCGACGCCAGCGAAACGCTTGGCGATGGTAGCGGTGGATTCGTCGATCGCGATGATGCCCTTGCCCGGGGCAACCATGGCCTGGGCGGTTTCAGCCAGCTGTTCGATGCTCATGTACTTCCTGTGGCGGGTGCGGGAAAAACGTAAGTATAGCCCCGCCGCCCGTTGCACCGACGTGCAGGGCAGTCTGGAAACGATTCCAATGTCCGCACCGAACAGGCGATGTCCTGTTGCGCCGGGTCACGACCCCTTCGGGGATCTGACCCCGGCTCGGACCCGCGCAGCGGCTCCGACCCGGGGCCGACTGGGTTTACAGATCGCCCAGGCCGCTGGCGCGGCCGTCTTCGCCCACTTCCAGCAGGCGCAGGGTGTTGGTCGCGCCCAGGGTTTCCATGTGCTCACCGCTGGTGAACACGACGCGGTCACCGGCCTGCAGCAGTTCGGCTTCCACCAGCAGGCGGATGCTGCCGCGTGCGGCTTCACGCGGGGTCAGGCCACGGCTGTCGAAGTTGATCGGGTAGACATCGCGCATCAGCGCCATCTGGCGGCGTGCACCGTCGTGGCGGGTGACCGCGAACACCGGCGCCTTGGCGCGGAAACGCGACAGGTAGCGGGCGGTGCCACCGGATTCGGTCATCGCCACGATCGCGCGCACGCCCACGTGCTGCGACAGGAACATGGTGGCCATGGCAATGGCCTGGTCGGCACGTTCCAGGTTGCGCGGCGAGGCGTTGAAGTCGGTCTCGGTCTGGAACTGGCGCTCTGCACCCAGGCAGATGCGCGCCATCGCTTCCACCGCCTTGACCGGCCAGGCACCGGCAGCGGTCTCGGCCGACAGCATCACCGCGTCCGTGCCATCGATGACCGAGTTGGCCACGTCCAGCACTTCGGCACGGGTCGGGATCGGGCTTTCGACCATCGACTGCAGCATCTGCGTGGCGGTGATCACCACCTTGTTCTGCGCCAGCGAGGCCTTGATGATCTTCTTCTGAAGGCCCGGCAGTTCGGCATCGCCGATTTCCACGCCAAGGTCGCCACGGGCCACCATCACCACGTCGCTGGCCTCGACGATCTCTTCCAGGTTCTCGATCGCCTCGGTGCGCTCGATCTTCGACACCAGCGCGGCATCGCAGCCGTGCGAGCGGGCGATCTCACGCGCGTCGTTCATGTCCTGCGCATTGCGGCAGAACGACACGGCGATGAAGTCGACACCGATCTTGGCGACGATGCCGATCAGTTCCTTGTCGCGCTCGGTCAGCGCGCCCAGCGACAGGCCACCGCCCTGCTTGTTCAGGCCCTTGCGGTCGGACAGCACACCGTCGTTCAGTACGGTGTTGATGATGCGTTCGCCCTGCACTTCCACCACCTGCAGCTGCATCAGGCCGTCGTCGAGCAGCAGCACATCGCCCGGACCCACGTCCTGCGGCAGGCCGAGGTAGCTCACGCCCACCTGGGTGGCGTCACCCGGGCCGGCGCTGGTGCTTGCGATCAGGTCGAAGCGGTTGCCCGCCTTCAGCTGTACCTTGCCTTCGGCGAAGCGCTCGATGCGGATCTTCGGGCCCGGCAGGTCGGCCAGGATGCCCACTTCCACGCCCACGCGGGCCGCGGCAGCGCGCACTTCGGCAGCACGCTTGGCCTGGCCGGAGGGATCGCCATGGCTGAAGTTCAGGCGCACCACGTTGACGCCGGCGCGGAACAGATCCTCCAGCACGCCCGGCGGATCAGTGGCCGGACCGAGGGTGGCAAGGATCTTGGTGCGACGCTGACGCTCGAACATGGTGAATGGGCCTCTCCCGATAAAGCACGGAAATTAGCACATCCTTCACGCCGCATGTATACGGTTACAGCCTTGTGCGGCCTGACTTCGCGGGTCATGGAACGGACATTGTCCGGACATACGCTGGCGCAGGGAGTTCTGTGGAGCCGAGCATGGGCTCGGCTCCACAGGAGGCTAGGCCAGCAGCGTTTCCAGCTGTACCGGCTCACGGGCGAGCTGGCCAGCACCGGCGGCAGTGAGTTCCTCCTCACCACCAAAGCCCCACAGCACGCCGACACTGCGCAGGCCGTGGTGGCGTGCGCCTTCGATGTCCATGCGGCGGTCGCCGATCATCCAGCACTGCGCAGGCTGCACCTGCAACCGACGCAATGCTTCGCCGACCAGTTCCGGCTTGTGGCTGCGCGAGCCATCCAGGGTCGAACCGACGATCTCCTCGAACAGCCCGCCGAACGGCAGGTGGGCAAGGATGCGGCGCGCGTGCGGCTCGTTCTTGGCAGTGACCACCGCCAGGCGATGGCCACGACCATGCAGCGTGCGAAGGGTGTCTTCCACCTGCGGGTACACCGTGTGCTCGCGCCAGCCCTCGACGTCGAAGCGCTCACGGTAGTAGCCCACCGCCTGTTCCACCCGCGCCGGTTCACCGAACAGCGGCGCGAAGGTGGTGCGCAGCGACGGACCGATCCAGCCCAGCAGGGTCTCCTGCGGTGGCACCGGATGGTCCATCTTCTGCAGCGCATAGGCGATGCAGGCGGTGATACCCACCTGCGAATCGATCAGCGTGCCGTCCAGGTCGAAGAACAGGACATCCTAGCTGCGATCGGCACTCATGCGCCGCGCGCGTCGAGTGCGGCCACCGCCGGCAGGGTCTTGCCTTCCAGGAATTCCAGGAACGCACCGCCACCGGTGGAGATGTAGCTGACCTGCTGGGCGATATCGAACTTGTCGACCGCGGCCAGGGTGTCGCCGCCACCGGCGATGGAGAACGCCGGCGAACTGGCGATGGCACGGGCCAGCGCTTCGGTGCCCTTGCTGAAGGCCTCGAATTCGAACACACCGACCGGACCGTTCCAGACCACGGTACCGGCCTTCCCGATCAGCTGCGCGTACTGCGCCGCGGTCCGCGGGCCGATGTCCAGGATCAGGTCGTCTTCGGCAACGGCGTCGACCGCCTTTACTTCGGCAACCGCGTCCGGCATGAACTGCTTGGCGGTGACCACGTCCACCGGCAGCGGGATATCGGCGCCACGCGCCTTGGCATCGGCCACGATCTTCTTCGCGGTGTCCAGCAGGTCCGGCTCGTACAGCGACCTGCCGACGTTGTAGCCGGCGGCAGCGATGAAGGTGTTGGCGATGCCACCACCGACGATCAGCTGATCGACCTTGCCGACCAGGTTGGCCAGCAGTTCCAGCTTGGTGCTGACCTTGCTGCCGGCGACGATGGCCAGCAGCGGCTTGGCCGGTGCATCCAGCGCCTGCGCCAGCGCGTCCAGTTCGGCCATCAGCAGCGGGCCACCGGCAGCGACCGGGGCGAAGCGGATGACGCCATGGGTCGAGGCCTGCGCACGGTGCGCGGTGCCGAAGGCATCCATCACGAACACATCGCACAGGGCGGCGTACTTCTTCGACAGGGCTTCATCGTCCTTGCCCTCGCCGACGTTCATGCGGCAGTTTTCCAGCAGCGCCAGCTGGCCCGGCTGCACGTCGACACCGTCGACCCAGTCGCGCACCAGCGGAACCTCGCGACCAAGCAGCTCGGACAGGCGCTGGGCCACCGGCGCCAGCGAATCGGCCTCGCTCCACACGCCTTCCTTCGGGCGCCCCAGGTGCGAGGTGACCATCACCGCCGCACCCTGCTCCAGCGCGCGCTTGAGCGTCGGCAGCGAAGCGGTGATGCGCTGTTCGGAGGTGATGCGGCCATTCTCGATCGGCACGTTCAGATCCTGGCGGATCAGCACGCGCTTGCCGGAGAGGTCGAGGTCGGTCATGCGGACGATGGACATGGGCAACTCTTTGGCTCAGGGACGGGATGCCGGGCTACGGCAGACGGCCATTGTATCGGGTGCGGGTGGTGGGAGGGCCGATGCCTGCGGCAGGCAGAGGCGCACGGCAACGGCAACGGCAACAGCAACGGCCGAAGCCAAAGCGCTGGCGCCTTGTGATGCTGGGGCTGGGCCGGGGTGGTGTGGGCTGGCAGGGGACGCCGTAAACCCGTCCTTGGGGGCTTAGCCGCGCCATCCATGGCGCGGATACCCCTGCCAGCCCACACCACCCCGGCCTAGACAGGTTCATGAGGTGATGCGGATGGCAAAGGCAAAAGCAGTTTCTGATGTCGGATGGAGAAAGAAGGGGTCAGATCCGTTTTCCTGCGGAAAACGGATCTGACCCCGATGGCCGTCTCCGCGAACAGCAGCCGAGCGTGGGCTCGGCTCTACAAAGAGCGCGCAGCCAAGCTGCTTTTGCTTTTGCTCTTCATTTTTTTCTTCCGTGGGTGGACGCACACGGAAACCGTCAGAGGCCGGGCGGGTGGGCTGGGCAGGGGTATCCGCGCCATGGATGGCGCGGCTAAGCCTCCAGGGACGGATTCACGGCGTCCCCTTCCCAGCCCACCCGCCCGGCCAAGCACGGCTGTTGCTTTACACGACCAACCCCACCCACGAGGGGCTGCGCCGTTCGCCGGAACCTACGCCGAAGGCGCCGGCTTCTGCCGAAGCAGACTGACCGCCAGGCCGCCAACAACCAACACACCCAGCCCCAGCAACGCCCACAGCAGCCACGACTTCCAGTCGTGCTGCGGCTTCAGTGCCGACTCACCGGCCAGCGGCTCCGGGCTGCCTTCCAGGCGCGCCAGCGTCGGCTGCCACGACGGATCATTGCGTTGCCGCAGCTCCTCGATCAGCACACCGATCGGCGCCTCCATCCGGCGCGCAGTCGAGCTGCCCACCGCCAGGGCATACGGCGCCGCGCCCTGGCTCAGGAACACCAGCACTTCCGGCTGATAACCCAGACGCAGGGTTGGAGCCGTCGCCGTTTCAGCCGGATTCGCTACCAGCTTCCAGTAACGATCCCGATGCACGCCGCCCAGCGGCTGCGCGGCCGATTGCTGACGCTGGCCTTGGGCGCCCTGCTGCAGCTGATAGGCAATCCACGGTGCACTACGGCGCTGCCATTCCGCGCTCTCGTCATCGCGGCTGAACAATGTCCACTGCACCAGGCTGTTGTCGGTGCTGGCCACGTCAGCGCGCGCCGCCGGGAAGCGGCCATCCATCTCGAAGGTGTATTCGCCCTTGCGCTTCGAGGTCGGTTCCAGCGACAACCACTCCCACGGCAGTGTGGCCGGTGCCGGTGGCAGCTCGGCCAGTACGCTACGCAACGTTGGCAGACGGGCATCGCCCTGCGCCAGCACACGCAGATAGCGCGCTTCACCATCCACCTGCAGACGGCGCTGCAGCAGGCGCTTGCCGGCGCGCTGCAGATCCACCAGCGGAATGTCGAGGCCAATCGCACGCCAGTGCTGCAGGTCGTCGCTGACGTCCAGCTGCACCTGTGCCTGCAACGGTTGGCCACTGTCCGCCCAATCCAGCACCAGTGCCGCCAATGGTTGCTGGCCGAGCACGCTGGCATCGATCAGCCAACCGCCCTGCCCGTTCGCTACCGCACCACCACCCACACGCGCCTCGACCCGGCGTACGCGACCATCGGTATCGCGCTCGGTCAGCAACTGCAGGTCGTTGCGCTGCGCTTCGGCCAGCGGCGGCAACGCGAACCACGGCAGCTCACGCTGCACCGGCGGCTGTGCCAGCGGCTGGTCCGGCGCCAGCAATGCCGACGGCAACGATTGGCCGGCGGCATTGAACACCTGCACATCGCCCAGGTCCGCACTACCGGCGCGACGGTAGATCGCCGGTTCCAGCACAACACGGTAGGCACCCGATTGTGCGCTGGACAACGTCAGCGGCCACTGCTCGGCGTACTGGGTACGGTAATCGGCGGCCTGTGCGGTGACGGCGGCCAGCATGCCGAACATCGCCGGCAGCAGCGCCCTGCTCCACGTCTTCATTGTTTTTCCTCCACGGTCGGCGCCGCGCTCGGCGGTGCCGGTGCCAGATAACCCACGACCGTGCACAGCAGGCCGTAGGCGATGAACGATGCGATGCCCAGCAGGTTGCCCAGGTGCTGGCGATCGACGATGACCAGCTTGGCCAGCACCACGCCCATCAGTACCGCACCCACCATCCACAACACGCGCTGGCCACGGCGCGAGCCCCACACCCAGGCAATCACGCCGAGCACGCTCCACAGCACGGTCAGGCTGGTCTGCGCCAGGCTGAAGCGCATCATCGACGCGTTCCACGACAGGCCGCCCCACTGATGCACGCCATGCAGCACAACGCTGGTCAGCGCGACGAAGGTTGCCAGTGACAGCAGCGGCACGCGGATACCCAGCAGCGCCTGCGGCGCCTGATCGCTGTACAGCCAACGCGCCAGCAGCAGCAGGCTCAGCCACTGCCCGATCTCCGCCGGATTCAACACCGGCAGCCACAGCAGCGGCGCGGCATCGCCCGGCAACAGCTGGCCGGACAGCCAGCCGATCGACAACAGGCCGAACAGCACGCACTGCAGCGGCTGGCGCACGCGATCGAACGCCTCACCCAGCGGCCAGCGCAGCGCATTCCAGCGCCACAGCGACAGCGCCGCCATCAGCAGCCACGGCAGCGTCACCAGCAACGTGGTCCAGCCCTGTGCCAGCCCGGCTTCACCACCGCCCCACAGGGCCAGCAGCGAAAGCAGCGACGGCCACAGCAGCCACCACAGGAACTGCGCGATGCGTGCCACGGTGTCGCCGCCCTGGCGCAGGCACAGCAGCGTGCGCACACCCAGTACCGCGAACGCCGCCCAGGCCAGCGCACCGTAGCCGGCGAACGGTTGCTGGTGCGCATCGCTCTGCATCAGCGCCAGCGGGAAGCCCAGCGCCAGCATCGTCAGTGCGGTCATCCCCAGCGCACGCGCCGGCTGGCGGCGCTGCACCTCGGCGGCCAGCCATGCGGTCACCGCAGCCAGCACCAGCAGTGCATCCACTTCGGTGCGGTACGGGAAGAACCGGGTGATCTCGTGCACCAGGCCACCCAGCCACCACAGCAGGCCCCACAGGTAGTAGACCAGGGCAATCTCGTGGCGCTGCCTGCGCTGGTAGCTCCAGGCCGACGCGAAGCCGGCAACGGCCAGCAGCAGTGCACCGATCGCGGTCGGGTTGAGCAGGAAGCGCAGGTCCTCATGCCAGTGATCGCCACCGGCCACGAAAGCGAACGCCGCGCCCATCTGCAACAACGCACCGGACACCTGCGGCAGCCAGCGTTTCTGGCGCAGGCCCAGCCAGGCCAGGCCTGCACCTTCCAGCGCGAACACCGCGCCGGTGGCACGCGCCGACAAGGCCAGCGGCACCGCCAGCGTGGCGAAGCCCACCGCCAGCACCGCATGCGACTGCGCCAGCACGGTGTACGACGCGCGCGCAATCAGTGCCCGCGCCAGTACGGCGTAGATCGCCGCCAGGCCCAGTGCGCACAGCGCCAGCGTCATCGGCTGCTCGTGCAGCATGCCGGCCTGCAGCGAGAAGGCGACCAAGGGCGTACCGAACACCAGGCTGCCGTCGACCAGGTCACGCCGCCCGGCGGGCTGCCGGCGTGCGTACAGCAGCGGGATCAGCAGGTAGAAGGCGAAGAACAGCAGCAGGAACGGCTCGGTGCTGCTGAACTTGTCCGGCGCGTACTGCAGCACGCCCCAGAACGTACCGATGCCGAAGGTGAAGGCGAAGCCCAGCAGGTTCAGCGCGCGCCACGGCCGGAACCAGGCAATGGCGAAGATGCCGGCGTTGAGCACCGCGTAGTAGCTGAACAACCCCACGTGGTTGCCGCTGCCGGTGGACAGCCACAGCGGTGCCATGAAGCCTGCGAGGATGCCCAGCACCGCCAGCGTGCGCGAGTTCTGCACCACCGCCAGCACGCACAGCCCGGCCACCAGCGCGATCGAACTGGCGAAGGCAAACCCGGGGTTGAGCAGCTCGAACCGCTTGAACGCGGCGAAGATGGTCAGCAGCAGCACGCCGATGGCACCGCCCTGCAGCGCCAGTGCGAACAAGCGCCGGCGGTCGCGCTGATGCCAACCGAACGCCAGCAGGCCCAGCGCACCCACGGTGACACCGGCCAGGCGCAGCTCGATCGGCAGCACCAGCCAGCCCTGGTCACTGACGTACTTCAACAGCGCGGCAACACCGGCCAGCAGCACCAGCATGCCGATCTTGACCGGCACGTTGCCCTCGGTGAACCAGCGCTTGACCGCTCCGATGCCGCGCTCGATGAAGTTCGGCAGCGTCGGTTCGGAAGGCAACGGCGGCTGCACTGGCACGGGTGGCACCGGCGGTGGTGCGACCGGGCGCAGCGCCTCCGCTGCCGCAGGCACCGGTTCGTGCACCGGCGGCGGCGTTGGCTGGGGGGGAGGCGGCGCGGCAGCCGCCACCGGCCGCAGGAACGGTGGATCGGCACTGGCCGCAGGCATGGGCGCAGCCCGTTCTGGTGCAGGCTCGGCTGCAACCGGACGGGCGGCCGGCGCGGCGGCCAAGGCACCTTCCAACGCGGCCACACGGCGGCGCAGGCCGGCAATCATCACCAGCGCCACCACCAGCAGCAGCGGGATGGCCAGCAGAACCAGCACCACCAGGGCTATCAATGCTTCCATTGCATGCTTCCATTGCAATCCCGCGCCCCAGCGGCAGCGGTCGACCGCCCCATGCTACGACAGGGCTGGCCCCATAAACGACGAACCCCGGCCAGGCCGGGGTCCGTGCGCGATCTTGGCCGGCCTTACTTGGCGGCGACGACCTTGGCCATTTCCAGGCACTTGTTCGAGTAGCCCCACTCGTTGTCGTACCAGGTGACCAGCTTGACGAAGGTGCCATCCAGGGCGATGCCGGCTTCGGCGTCGAACACCGAGGTGCAGGTCTCGCCGCGGAAATCGGTGGCCACGACCTTGTCTTCGGTGTAGCCCAGGATGCCCTTCAGCGGGCCTTCGCTCTGTGCCTTCACTTCCGCGCAGATCTCGGCGTAGGTGGCTTCCTTTTCCAGCTCGACGGTCAGGTCGACCACCGACACGTCCGAGGTCGGGACACGGAAGCTCATGCCGGTCAGCTTCTTGTTCAGTTCCGGGATGACCACGCCGACGGCCTTGGCCGCACCGGTGGACGACGGAATGATGTTCTCCAGGATGCCGCGGCCACCACGCCAGTCCTTGTTGGACGGGCCATCGACGGTCTTCTGGGTAGCGGTAGCCGCATGCACGGTGGTCATCAGGCCACGCTTGATGCCCCACTTGTCATTGATGACCTTGGCCAGCGGGGCCAGGCAGTTGGTGGTGCACGACGCGTTGGAGACGATCGCCTGGCCGGCGTAGGTCTTGTCGTTCACGCCGTAGACGAACATCGGGGTGTCGTCCTTCGACGGGGCCGACATGATGACCTTCTTGGCGCCGGCATCGATGTGCTTCTGCGCGGTTTCCTTGGTCAGGAACAGGCCGGTGGATTCGATCACCACGTCCACGTCCACTTCGTTCCACTTCAGGTTGGCCGGGTCGCGTTCCTGGGTCAGGCGGATCTTCTTGCCGTTGACCAGCAGGTCGTTGCCCTGCACCGCCACGTCAGCCTTGAAACGGCCGTGCACGGAGTCGTACTTGAGCATGTACGCCAGATAGTCCGGCTCCAGCAGATCGTTGATGGCCACGATTTCGATGTCGTCGCCGAAGTTCAGCACCGCCGAGCGCAGGACGTTACGCCCGATGCGACCGAAACCGTTGATACCAACCTTGATTGCCATGTTCTCAAGCTCCTGCGGCCGCGACGGGTGCGGCGGGATGGATAGGGCCCACAAGTCTAGCAAACCGGGGCTGGCCACCGCCGGCCAGCCCCGGCAGGCAGCAGGCCGGCGGACAGGATTTGATCCGGATCAAAGCGTTAGCGCGATGTGAGGCCGAGACTGGCCGCATCCACCCAGCAACGAGATCACCCCCATGCGCAAGACCTCCCCCCTGATCGTGGCCAGCCTGGCCGCCGCCCTGTCCCTCGCCGCCGCCCCGGCCATGGCCCAGTCCAAGGGCGACTGGACCCTCTCCGCCGGCGTGCACCAGGTGGCCCCGAAGTCGAACAACGGCTGGCTGGCCAACCACACCCTGAAGGTCGACGTCGACAACGACGTCAAGCCGACCATCACCGGTGAGTACTTCATTGCCGACAACCTGGGCATCGAAGTGCTGGCCGCGCTGCCGTTCAAGCACGACATCAACATCAACGGCCTGGGCCGCGTGGGCAGCACCAAGCAGCTGCCGCCGGTGGTGACCGTGCAGTACCACTTCAACAGCAAGGGCAAGGTGTCGCCGTTCATCGGTGCGGGCGTGAACTACACGACCTTCTTCAGCGAAGACACCACCGGTGCGCTGAAGGACAGCCGCCTGAAGCTGCAGGATTCGTGGGGCCTGGCCGCGCATGCGGGCGTGGACTTCGCGATCGGCGAGAAGGGCGCACTGCGCGTGGACATGCGCTGGATCGACATCGACAGCAAGGTGAAGTTGAACGGCGAGAAGATCGGCACGGTCAACATCGATCCGCTGGTCTACGGCGCTTCGTACGTCTTCAAGTTCTAAAGCGGCGTGTTGAGCGCGGGGGCTTCGCCCCCGCTCCCCCGCTACATGCAAAACCCTCGCAGCATGTTGCCCCGGTGATTGCCGGGGCTTTTTTTGTTTGCGCGAAAAGCACCGGCATCTGGAATTGGGCGGAGAGGGTGGGGTGATCGGGACACGCCGTAAATACGTCCCTGTAGCAACTGTGTTGCTGGAGAGTCTCAGGCCCGTCAGGTAAACGGGCACGGTAGTGCCGGCCGCTGGCCGGCAGCCTTTGGTCTTTCGCCCTGGCTCGCCTCAGGCGGGGACTAGCTCGCTTTCAGCGTCGCGCACACGGGCGTTGAGGATGACCAGCATCTTCCGCATTACTGCCACGATGGCCACCTTGCCTTCCTTGCCGCGGGCTCGTAGCGACTGGTAAAAATCGCGCAGCCGAGGTTCATGCCGCATGGCCGACATTGCCGCCATGTAGAGCACTTGCCGGATTTCGGCTCTTCCACCGTGGATGCTTCGTTTTCCTCTCATCGTGCCGCTGTCGTGGGACATCGGGGCTACCCCGACCAGGCTGGCGATGCGCTTGCCAGTGATCCTGCCAAGCTCTGGCAGATAGCTGGCTAGAACTGCCTGCAGCACAGGCCCTACGCCCTTCATCGACTTCAGCATCTTCAGTTGAGGCTGCTGACCAACCTGCTCGACGATCTGCTTGCCCAGACGCTCAACCAACGTTTGTAGGCGGGTGATGTTGCCCTGCAGTAGTCGGCGCAGTTCACGATCAAGCACCATTTCCTGCTGCTGCCGCGCGATGGTCAGGGCGTCCATCGCCTGCCGACGTGCCCGAACGAACTCCCGCATCTTCTGCTGCCAAGACTGCAGCGGCTGATAGGGAGGCAGCTTCACCAGGGCGGCCATCTGCGCCAACGCGTAGGCATCCAAACGGTCGGTTTTGGCAATCTGACCCAACCCCTGAGCCAGTTTCCGGGCGCGCAAGGCATTGGCACGGACCACCGGATGACCGGCCTTGTGCAGGAAATCCAGCACCGGCTGCTCATAGCCACCTGTGGCTTCAAGCACGATCTGGCGGGTCGGACGCTTCTTCAGCCAAACATCCAGTTCAGAAAACCCGGAGCGGTTGTTGCCGACCTGCAGGGTTTCTCCGTCCGTCGTACCGATATCCAGCTGACGCTTGCTGACATCAATCCCGATCCCGTTCATCACCTGACTCCGTATAGTCTGGAAGGGTCGAGAGCTCCCCCGCTTGCCCAGTCTTATCGCTTCGAGTGGTCGCTCCAGCAACTGTTCGGGCGGATCAAGGGAGATTCCGGCGTGGGCGCCAAGCTACATGGCGATCGTCGCGATCCTGGTTACGGATCGTCGAGATCTAGGCTCGCACGGCGGCCCACGCCGGCTCTCGACGCCTACGCTGCCAGATTCCGATCAGATAAGGCTCGATCGCCGCATCCATGCGGCGAACGGTCCCGATCACCCCACCCTCTCCACCCTTCCCATCTGCGCGCGCGTGCCAGCTCAAGCAAAGGCAAGAGCAGAAACAGAACCTGAACATCCGAGGCGTAGTGGTTGCCTGTAATTGCAGGAGGCCGATTTTGATCCTGCATTTGTTTTTGATGTTGCCTTTGACGTTTGCATCCGTCTTCGCGGCCATGTTTGGAGGGGAGCGCAGCGGGAGGGGCGGCGGGACCGTTGGTGCCATGGATGGCGCCATCGAGCCCCCATGGATGGGTTTACGGCGTGTCCCGCCGCCCCTCCCGCTGCGCCCCCCCTTCAGAACAGGAACGCGCCGCTCTTCAATCCACCTACCCCGCTAGAATGTGCGCATGAAAGCCCTGCACTCTCTGTTCCTCGCCGCCGCCCTGGCGCCGGCCCTGCTGTCCGTCTCCGCCCCCGCCCATGCCTGGGGCGCGCAAGGCCACCGTCTGGTCGCCGAAGTCGCCGACGCCCGCCTCAACCCCACCGCCCGCGCCGAAGTGGACCGCCTGCTGGCCACCGAACCGGATGCCACGCTGGCCAGCATCGCGCCGTGGGCCGACCAGCTGCGCGCCAAAGACCCGGGTCTGGGCCGTCGCTCGGCCGGCTGGCACTACGTCAACATCGCCGAAGACAACTGCCACTACGAAGCACCGAAGCACTGCAAGAACGGCAACTGCATCGTCGAGGCCCTGAAGGCACAGAGCGCCATCCTCGGCGACCGCAGCCTGACCGACGGCGAGCGCCTGCAGGCGCTGAAGTTCGTCGTGCACCTGGTCGGCGATATCCACCAGCCGATGCACGCCGGTTACGCCCACGACAAGGGCGGCAACGACTTCCAGCTGCAGTTCGGCAACCGCGGTACCAACCTGCACTCGCTGTGGGACAGCGGCATGCTCAACACCCGCAAGCTGGACGACGCCGGCTATCTCCCGCTGCTGCAGAGCCAGCGCGCGCCGAAGCTGGCGCGCCAGTCCAACCCGCAGCGCGACCCGCAGACGTGGGCCGAAGCCAGCTGCCGCATTTCCATGCAAGCTGGCGTTTATCCGGCCACGCGTAAAATCGGTGACGAATACACCGAGCGCTACCGGCCGCTGGCCGAAGCGCAGCTGCGACTGGCCGGTGAGAACCTGGCGCAGTTGCTGAACCGCGTGCTCGGCACGCGCTGAGGAGAGTTCCGATGCCGGTCCAGGTGCAGTCGTTCTTCCACCGTGACAGCAACACCTTCAGCTATCTGGTCAGCGACCCGGCCAGCGGCGAGGCAGCGCTGATCGACCCGGTCCTGGACTACGACCCGGATACCGACGCCAGCAGTGAAGCGCCGCTGCATGCCGCGTTGCAGGCCATCGAACAACAGGGCCTGCAGCTGCGCTGGCTGCTGGAAACCCACGCCCACGCCGACCATGTGTCGGCCGGGCGCCGCCTGAAGGAGCGCTTCCCGCAGGCCACGCTGGCCATCGGCGAAGGCATCCGCGCGGTGCAGGCCACCTTCGCACCGCGCTATGGGCTGCAGCTTCCGGCGGCCGATGACATCTTCGATCACCTGTTCAGCGATAGCGAAACCTTTGCTCTGGGCGAACTGCGCTGTCAGGTGATCGCCGTGCCCGGCCATACCAGCGACAGCATCGCCTACCTGATCGACGATGCGCTGTTCACCGGTGACTCGCTGTTCATGCCCGACGGCGGTACCGCCCGCTGCGACTTCCCGGGTGGCGATGCCGCGCAGTTGTACCGTTCAATCCAGCGCCTGCTGGCGCTGCCCGATGCGACGCGCGTGTTCGTCTGCCACGACTACGGTCCGGGTGGTCGTGCATTCGCCAACGAGACGACCATCGGCGAACAGCGCGCACACAACATCCACGTGCATGACGGCGTGGCCGAGGCGGAGTTCGTCAGCGTGCGCCAGGCACGCGACGCGACGCTGGAAGAACCCAAGCTGATGCAGCCCGCGGTGAAGGCCAACATCCAGGGCGGGGCCTGATCCACGCCGCTGCGCTCGCCGGGCATGGCCCGGCGCTGCCCCGGTCATCGCAAGCGGTCATTTTCCCTGCGTACGCACCATGTGCTGTCCCTTCACGATCTCGAAGGTAAAGGCATACTGCAGGGTGACCGCCACCGGCTCGACGCGCTCGGCGCCGCGACAGTCGCCACGGTCGGCAGGCACCTTGCCAGCCGCGAAGTGGCAGACCGCTGCGGACGAGTACTTCCACATCGCCACGGCTTCCTGCGCCGCCTGCAGCAGGGGCGCATTCTCGCCTGCAGCACCTGCCGCGCACTCAGGGCGATCGGTCAGCGGCACGCTGCGTTCGACACTGCCCTGTGCATCAACCACCACCTGCAGGCAGATGGTGGTCGGTGCCAGCTCCGCACGCGGGTCACGATCACCGACCTCCGGATCCGGCGCCGCGTACAACTGCGGCATCCGGTAGCCCTCGCTCGCGCCCAGCGAATACGTCTGCACTTGCCCGCTGCCGCCACCGGCCTGCGGCTGCAGGCGCTGATGGCCGACATTCTCGCTGCGGGTATCAACGGTGGTCAGGCGATCCTGGGTCGCGCATCCTGCCAACAGCGCCGCCATCATCAACAGCGGCGCGGTCTTCACTGGGAGTCCTCGGTGTTGTCCATGGCATAGGTGATCGGAATCTTCACAGCCCCTGCAACGGGCTTTCCGTTCTTTATCGCCGGACGATAGGTCCAGCTCCGCGCAGCGGCGATCGACACCGCATCGAACACACCCGGATTGGTTGCGCTGAGCACTTGGACGTCAGTCGGATGGCCCTTGGCATCCACTTCCACGCGCAGGTTCACCACGCCCACCTGTCGCTGTTCGAACGCGGACTTCGGATAGGACGGCGGCGACATCTTGTCGACCTCTATCTCCCGATCCATGGCGGCCACTGTCTGGCCGTCTGCGGCTGCACCGCCCTGGCTGGCCCACGCCACCGCGCCCATTCCCAGACACAACCCGACCACCAGCACCTGCCCCGACACCCACGGCAATGCCTTCCGCTTGGACTGCTTCAACATGGCGATACGCTCCTTCAACACGGGTTGGCTGCGCCAATGGCAGACCGCTGGCGCAACCGGATGGACCAGCTGCGCCTTCAGCAGCGTGCTGGCGTAGAGACCGCGCAGCGCAGGCTGCGGGGCAATGGTGCGGGAATCGCAGGCCAGCTCCTGGTCACGCAGGAATCGGCGGGAGGCCCACGGCAGAAGCGGATGGAACCAGAACACCGCGCGTGCCATCAGCAGCGCCCCATTGGCCCAGTGATCGCCATTGCGACGGTGGCTGCGCTCGTGCTGCAGGATCAGGCCCTGCTCCTGTGCGGTGAACTGCTGGTCGAAATCCGGGCCTACCACGATGCGCGGCCGCCACAGGCCGACCAGCGCGGGCAGGCCCGGGTCAGCGCTGGCCTGCCAGCTGCCATCGGCGCGTGCACACAGTTGGCCCATGCCACGTTCAAAGCGCCACTGCGCACGTAGATCGCGTAGCAGACAAAGGACCGCCCCCAGCATCCATGCCAGCAGCAACAGCCCGGCCCACGGCAACGACTGCCCTGCCATGCCTTCGACGGCGCCGGGTACCACTTTCAGCGGCAGCGTCGGCACATGCTCCAGAAGTGCCACCTGCGGCAACGGCAGCATCAGTGCCAGCAGCAGCAACGGCAGCAGCCACCAGCTGCGGTAGGCCAACGCCACGCCCCCCAGCCGCACCAGCAAGGGTCGCAGCACCGCCAGCACGACCACGCCCACCGCCAGCCACAGGCTGGCCTGCCACAGCCCATCGAGCAGCTCAGTCATGGTCCAGCTCCTGGAT
Organism: Stenotrophomonas sp. 28608_Sma; assembly: GCF_056486185.1. Taxonomy (NCBI): domain Bacteria; kingdom Pseudomonadati; phylum Pseudomonadota; class Gammaproteobacteria; order Lysobacterales; family Lysobacteraceae; genus Stenotrophomonas; species Stenotrophomonas sp. 28608_Sma. The sequence continues at coordinate 4,031,401 of NZ_CM151308.1, forward strand.
CAGTTTCTTCAGTTCGGCGATGTCCTGCGCACTCAACTGGCCGCGTTCGCTGAAGTGCGCAACCAACGGCGCAACGCGCCCTTCGAAGACACGACCAATGAAGTCCTGGCTCTGCGCCTCCACCCAGGCCTGCCGCTGCAGCAGCGGCCGGTACAGGTAGCGCCGGCCATCGCGCTCGGCAGTAATCGCGCCCTTGGTCAGCAGGCGGTTGAGCAGGGTCTTGATGGTCGGCTCGGCCCAGTCACGGTGGGCCAGTGCGGCGACCACGTCATCGGCGCTACGCGGTGCCTGCTGCCATAGCACTTCCATCACAACGGCTTCGGCTTCGCTGATCGGGGTCATGGTTTACATCCGTAATCGACCACCCGATTACGCGCGTAATCGAATCGTCTGTCAAGCACCTCGACTCCAGGTTCATCCCGGCTGCGCCAGCATCGATTCCTCCCGCCCCAGGCCCCGGATGAAAGCGCTGCCCAAGAAGGAATTCCCGGTCGAGCAGGCCCGCCGCTTCCTCGAACCCGGGCCGGTCGTGCTGGTCAGCACCGCCTGGCGCGGCCAGCGCAACCTGATGACGATGGGCTGGCACATGGTGATGGGCTTCTCGCCTTCGCTGGTCGCCACCTTCCTGTGGGACGCAAACCACAGCCATGCGCTGGCGCGTGGCAGCGGCGAGTGCGTGATCAATGTGCCGGGGGTGGAACTGCTCGATACCGTGGTGGACATCGGCAACTGCAGCGGCCGCGAGGTCGACAAGTTCGCCCGTTTCGAGCTTGATGCGCTGCCCGCGCGCGAGGTCGGCGCGCCGCTGGTCGGCCAATGCCATTCGTGCTTCGAATGCCGCTTGTACGACGACAGCCAGGTGGCGTCGAACAACCTGTTCATCTGGGAAATCGTGCGCGCCCATGTTGCGCCCCGGCCGAAACTACCGCGCACGATGCATTACCGGGGCGATGGGCAGTTCATGGTGTCCGGCGCCGAAGTCTCGCGTCGACGGCGGTTCAAGCCCGACATGCTGTAATGCCCGCACTCCCCCACACGCAGGACCGCCGCGCATGACCGAACACCTCACCGACCTGGACGCCGCCGTCGACTGGTTGTTTGCGCGCGTGGACGGGCCGCTGCGGATCGGGGCACCGCTGGCACTGGGCAAGCCGCATCGGCTGCTCAATGCCCTTTACGCACGCGTCGAGCACGATCCGTCGCGGCCGCTGCAGCTGTATACCGCGCTGTCGCTGAACCCGCCGAAGGCGCGCGGCAACGGCCTGGAAGCGCGCTTCATGGCGCCGTTCGCGCAGCGCCATTTCGGCGACGATTTCCCGCGCCTGGCCTATGCCGATGCGATCGCGCGCGACACGTTGCCGGCACATGTGCAGGTGGAAGAGTTCTACATGCAATCCGGCGCCCTGCTCGGCTCGCGGCAGGCGCAGTCCAGCTATACCAGCCTGAACTACACCCACGCCGCCGATGCGGTGGCGCAGCGCGCGCCGCAGGTGATCGTGCAGAAGGTGGCGATGCGGCCGAACGACCGCCGGCTCTCGCTGTCGTGCAACAACGACATCACCCAGGACACGCTGGATGCGATGACCGCTCGCGGGCTGCCTCGCCCGCTGCTGATCGCCGAGATCGATCCGCAGCTGCCCTATCTGGGCGGCTCGGCTACGGTCGATGTGTCGTTCTTCGATCTGGTGATCACCCCGCCACCGCCGTATCCGGCGCTGTTCGGCCTGCCGCGGCAGCCGGTCGGCGATGCCGACTACGCGATCGGCCTGTATGCCAGCACGCTGGTGCGCGACGGCGGCACCCTGCAGATCGGCATCGGCACGCTGGCCGACGCGCTCAGCCATGCGCTGGTGCTGCGCCACACCGACAACGCCCGCTACCGCCGCGTGCTGCACGCGCTGGATCCGCAGCTGGTCAGCCATCCGCTGGTGCAGGAGATCGGCGGCGTGGACCCGTTCGAAGTGGGCCTGTACGGCTGCAGCGAGATGCTCAACGAGGGCTTCCGCCGGCTGGTACAGACCGGCGTGATCAAGCGCAAGGTGCACGATGACCTGGCGCTGATGCAACGCATCGAGAACGGCAGCACGCTGTCCATCGACCACGCCACCCTGGCTGCCGAGGGCGAGTATCTGCATGGCGCCTTCTACCTGGGCTCGCCGGAGTTCTACGAGTGGTTGCGCACGCTGCCGGAAGACGAATGCCGTGCGATCGGCATGCGCCGCATCAGCGAGATCAACCAGCTGTACGGTGGCAACGAGACACTGGAACGCCTGCAACGCCGCCACGCGCGCTTCTTCAACTCCTGCATGATGGCCACCGCGCTGGGCGCGGCGGTGTCGGATGCGCTGGATGATGGACGTGTGGTGTCCGGCGTGGGTGGTCAGTACAACTTCGTGGCGATGGCACATGCGCTGCCGGAAGCGCGCAGCGTGCTGATGTTCCGCGCCGCGCGCGATGACAAGGGCCAGCGCGAATCCAACGTGCGCTGGAACTACGGGCACACCACCATCCCACGCCACCTGCGCGACATCTACCTCAACGAATACGGCATCGCCGACCTGCGCGGCCTGACCGACGAGGACTGCGTGCATGCGATGACCGCAATCACCGAGGCCCCGTTCCAGGGCGGCCTGCTGCAGCAGGCACACGCCTCGCGCAAGCTGCTGGCGGCCACGCAACCGGATCCGCAGCGGCAGCAGCGCAACACGCCGCAGGCTCTGTCCGCGGCACTGGCACCGTTCCGCGTCGATGGCAGCCTGCCCGACTATCCGTTGGGCAGCGACTTCAACGAGATCGAGCAGGTGCTGGTGAAAGCGCTGGGCTGGCTGAAGGCCAACACGCAGACCCGCGGCGACAAACTGCGTACCGTCTGGGCAGCGCTGCGGCAACCGGCTGGCGACGGCGATGCGGTGTACCTGCAGCGCATGGGCCTGCAGGCACCGAAGGATTTCGGCGAGCGCCTGGACGCGCGACTGCTGCGCCTCGCACTGGCACGCACCACCTGAAAAAGGGGACGGAGGGGATTAAGTCGTTTGTGCACAAACGACTTAATCCCCTCCGTCCCCTTTTTCTCATCCACGCATGGCGTAGATCTACCGCTCTATCCTCACTGCATCCTCAAGATACAGACGGGCAATCGGTGGATGCGCTCGATGCTCGACCTGCCACAGGTCGTATGCCGCCTGCATCGCCAGCCACATGCGGGCATTGCCCAGACCTGCAAGCTCAAGGCGGAATGCAAGTTCCGCGGAGATGCCAGCGTGCCCGTTGATGATGGTCGACAGCTGTCCGCGCGAATAGCCAAGATGCTGCGCCAGCGCACTGATCGACATGCTTATCGCCGGCAGGATGTCTTCGCGCAGCGACTCTCCGGGATGCGGTGGATCATGCAACGGCATCGAGCAGACTCCTAGTGGTAATCAAGGTAATCGACCAGTTCGACGTCCAGCCCACGAAAGCGGAACACCAATCGCCAACTCGCCGAGACACTTACAGCCCAGTAGCCGCTATAGCTCCCGCGCAGGGGGTGCAGGCGATTTCCGGGCAGCCCCATGTCTCCAGGCAGCCGGGCTTGATCCAGCTGCAGAAGCAAACGCCGCAACCGAGCCACATGATCGGCACGGACTCCGGACATGTCGCCCCGCTCATAGAGCGCCTTCAGGCCCTTGTGCCTGAAGCTGACGATCATGCGGCGCCAGTGTAAGGCATCACCTTACACCCCGCAAATCCACCATGGGTTTCTGCGCCGCTCTTCTTGTCCATGACTACTTCCGGGGGTACCTCGGCAGGCCCTCCTTTTCGCAAGGAATGCAGGCTAGATGAAGAGGCCAACGCGACACTGGTGCCGCAGGGCGCAACATGCCGGACGAAAAAAGGGACGGAGGGGATCAAGTCGTTTGTGCACAAACGACTTAATCCCCTCCGTCCCCTTTTCTCTCGAGCAAAGGAAAGGCCGGCGTGCGCCGGCCTTTCCCTTCCTGCTTCGCGAGGCTGCTTACAGCGCCTTGGCCGCTTCCACCACGTGGGCGGTGGTGATGCCGAAGTGCTTGTACAGCTGGTCGGCGGGGGCCGAGGCACCGAAGGTGTCGATGCCGATCACCGCACCGTCCAGGCCGACGAACTGGCGCCAGAAACCGGTAACGCCGGCTTCCACCGCAACGCGCTTGCGCACGGCGTTCGGCAGCACCGATTCACGGTAGGCCGCATCCTGGCGCAGGAACACGTCGGTGGACGGCATCGAGACCACGCGGGTCTTGAGGCCGGCCGCGTCCAGCTGGGCCTTGGCTTCGGTCGCCAGCGAAACTTCCGAACCGGTGGCGATCAGGATCACGTCCGGGGTACCGGCGGCATCGGCCAGCACGTAGCCACCGCGCTCGATCTGGGCGATCTGCTCGGCGTCGCGCGGCTGGTGCGGCAGGTTCTGGCGGCTGAACACCAGGCAGCTCGGACCATCCTGACGGGTGATCGCAGCCTTCCAGCTCACCGCCGACTCGACCGCATCGCACGGACGCCACACGTCGTTGTTCGGGATGTAACGCAGCGAAGCCAGGTGCTCCACCGGCTGGTGGGTCGGGCCGTCTTCGCCCAGGCCGATCGAGTCGTGGGTGTAGACGTGGATGGCGTGCGCCGGAATCAGCGCGCTCATGCGCACGCCGTTGCGGGCGTAATCGCTGAACACCAGGAAGGTGGCGTCGAACGGAATGAAGCCGCCGTGCAGGGCCAGGCCGTTGGCAATGGCGGTCATGCCGAACTCGCGCACGCCGTAGTACACGTAGTTGGCGTTGGCGTCGTCGCTGGCGACCGACTTGCTGCCCTTCCACAGGGTCAGGTTGGAGTGCGCCAGGTCGGCCGAGCCACCGACGATTTCCGGCAGCAGCGGGGCGTAGGCTTCGATGGCCAGCTGCGAGGCCTTGCGCGAAGCGATCGTCGGGCCTTCAGCGGCCACCTGGGCGATGTAGGCATCGGCCTTGGCAACGAAGTCGGCCGGCAGCTCGCCGTGCGAACGGCGGGTCAGCTCGGACGCTTCAGCCGGGTACTGGCTGGCGTACTTGTCGAACAGCTGTTCCCACTCGGCCTGGCGCAGGGTGCCGGCGCCATTGGCGCGCCAGCCGTCGTAGATCGCCTGCGGAATCTCGAACGGACCGTATTCCCAGCCCAGCTGCTTGCGGGTGGCTTCCAGTTCGTCCTTGCCCAGCGGTGCGCCGTGGCTGGATTCCTTGCCCGCCTTGTTCGGCGAACCAAAACCAATGGTGGTGCGGCAGCAGATCAGGGTCGGCTTGTCGCTCTGCGACAGCGCGGCCTCGATGCCGGCCTTGATGCTTTCCGGGTCGTGGCCATCGACATCGCGCACGACGTTCCAGCCATAGGCCTCGAAACGCTCCGGGGTATTGTCGGTGAACCAGCCCTCGACGTTGCCGTCGATGGAGATGTGGTTGTTGTCCCAGAAGCAGACCAGCTTGTGCAGGCCCCAGGTACCGGCCAGCGAAGCGGCTTCATGCGACACGCCTTCCATCAGGCAGCCATCGCCCATGAACACCCAGGTGCGATGGTCGACCACTTCCAGCTCCGGGCGGTTGAAGCGCTGTGCCAGCAGCTTCTCGGCCAGGGCGAAGCCCACGGCATTGGCGAAACCCTGGCCCAGCGGGCCGGTGGTGGTTTCCACGCCCGGGGTCTCGTGGCGTTCCGGGTGGCCGGCGGTGTGGCTGCCCAGCTGGCGGAACAGCTTCAGCTGCTCGATCGGCAGGTCGTAACCGCTCAGGTGCAGCAGCGCGTACTGCAGCATCGAACCGTGGCCGTTGGACAGCACGAAACGGTCGCGGTTGAACCAGTGCGGGTTGCTCGGGTTATGGCGGAGATAGTCGTTCCAGAGGACTTCGGCGATGTCGGCCATGCCCATGGGCATGCCGGGGTGGCCGGACTTTGCGGTTTCAACCGCATCGGCGGCAAGGAAGCGGATGGCGTTGGCCAACTGGCGACGGGTAGGCTGCGTCATGGTTCTGTCGGAATCGGGAGGCGGCCGCGGACGTGCGGGCGGCCTATTGTCCCATAGTCGCCGGGCGGGGGGTCGGTTCACCTTGCCCGGTCGTGCCGGCCGCTGGCCGGCAGTTGCGCAGAATTCAATGAAGATCATGAAGTTGCCGGCCAGCGGCCGGCACTACCGCCCCCGGAGTCCGGGGGCTGCGCCATAGGCGCGGGGGTGTGGAAGCCGGTAAGGGGGGCCCACGATTCGCATCGCGAAACGTGGGAGCGGCAGCGCGCATGCGATGACGCGTACCCGGCCAGCGGCCGGCACTACCCGCCCCCGGAGTCCGGGGGCGGGAATCCGGTCTCAGTCCTGCTGCGGGCCCAGCGCCGGGCCGTCGTGGGACTCACCCTTGGCCACCAGGGTGGTCAGGGCCAGGTCGCCGGTCACGTTCAGCGCGGTACGGCACATGTCCAGGAAGTGGTTCACGCCCAGGATCAGGCCGATGCCCAGCGGGTTCACGCCCACCATCGCGCAGATCATCGCCACCACCGGCAGCGAGCCTGACGGCACGCCGGCCGTGCCGATGCCACCGAGGATGCAGACCGCCATCACCATGATCTGCTGGCCGATGCTCAGGTCCACGCCGAAGAACTGGGCCAGGAAGATCACCGTCACGCCCTCGAACAGCGCGGTGCCGTTCTGGTTGGCGGTGGCGCCCACTGTCAGCACGAAGCGCGACACGCGCTGCGGCAGGCCCATCTGGTCGGCCACGCGCAGCGCGGTCGGCAGGGTGGCGTTGCTGGAGGCGGTGGAGAACGCCATCACCGTCGCTTCCTGGGTATCGCGGAAGAACGACAGCGGCGAACGACCGGACAGCCATACGGCCGTACCGTAGCTCACCACCATGTGCAGGCCGAGTGCCAACACCACCACGCCCACGTAGGCACCGAGGCGGATGATCAGCTCGAAGCCGAACAGCGCGGCCAGGTTGAACATGAAGCAGGCCACCGCATACGGGGCCAGGCGGATGACCAGGTTGATCAGGGTCATCGAAATTTCGAACACGCCTTCGATGGCGCGGCGCAGCGGGGCGACCTTCTCGTTGTCGGTCAGCACCATGCCGATGCCGAACATCAGCGCGAAGAACATCAGCGACAGGATCGCGCCGTTGTCAGACGCGGCCTGCAGCACGTTGCTCGGCACGATCGACAGCAGCATGTCCATGCCCTTCGGCGTGCCGTGGATGCCCGCGACAATCTCCTTGCTGCGCTCGGCGTTCTCCGACAGCATCATCGCAGCGACCTGCGGGTCGACGCCCACACCCGGCTTGAGCAGGTTCACCAGCACCAGCCCGATGCCCACGGCAATGCCGGACAGCAGCACGGTATAGGCCAGGGTCTTCCAGCCGATGCGGCCAAGGGCGCGGATGTCGCCCATCTCCGACACACCCATGATCAGCGCCGAGAAGATCAGCGGCACGATCAGCATGAAGATCAGGTTGAGGAACAGGCCCGACGCCGGGGTGGTGATGTAGTCCATTACCCACTTGGCACCGGCCTGCAGACCATCGACGCTGCCGCCCAGGGCGTGCACGATCAGTCCCAGGATCAGGCCGATCGCAAAGCCGATGCCCATCTTCCAATGCAGGGGCAACTTCTTCTTGTCGGCAGCAGCTGCTGTCATGCGCGGGTTTCCTCAAAAAATGAATGCACTCTAACAAAGCGCGCAAGCGGCGCCGGTTCAGGTTCGCCGCGGCGGATACAGCGGCGCCAGGCCAGTGTCAGCGGTCTTTGCTGCCGCCGACCAGTGCGGTCCGTCACGGAAGACCTCGCGCAGACGCGCGCGCAGCGAGGCCAGGTCGCCCTGCCCGCCCCATCGGGCCTGTTGCAGCTCCTGCAGCACCTGGCGCTGGGCCGGGTCATCGAGCCGCGTGATCACCTGCTCGATGCGTTCGACACCGGCCATCGCACACAGCTGCGCTTCCACCTGATCAAACCCTTCACCATCCAGCGCGCGGCGCAGTTCGGCCACGCCGGCACGTCCAGTCGCCACAGCCGGCACAGCGCCCTTGGCCGCCACGGGCGCCGCCACGCGCGGGCGACGGCCTCGCTGCCAGCCCCACAACAGCGTCAACAGCCACAGCAACGCCAGGCCGATGGCGGCGCCCATCCACGGCCATGGCCGCTCGGACAAACCACTGGCGCGCGGATCGGTCGCCGCGATACGGCTGTCCTGGCCATCGCCATCCGGCAACGCCGCATCGGTGTCGATCGGCGGCAGCGGTGCAGGTGACGCACTGCCAGCCCCGTTACCGGCCACCACGGCCAGCGTCAGGTCCGGCAGCTTCGCTTCCTGTGCCTTGCCATTGCGCACGTCCCACCACGGCAGGCGCGGCCCCGGCACCACCAGCGAACCCGGCTGGCGCGGCACGATCGAATAGCGGCGGGTGATCTTCAGCCGCGGCGTACTGCCATTGAAGGTCTCTTCGTACTGCGCAGGTTCTGCGAACACCTGCGCGGCGTTGCCGACGTCGGGCACCGGCAGATCGGTGAACTGCGCGCGGGTAGCGCCTTCGGCAATCGCCTCCACCACCACGTTGGCCGCCTCGCCGGTACGGGCGCTGGTCGGTGCACTGGTGTAGCGCAGCTGCAGGCCCTGCAGCGGCAGCCATGGCTGCGGCGCCTGTGCCGGTTGCGCCTGCACCTGCAACGTGCGGTCCGCGCCAGTGGCATTCATGCGCCCGTCGCCGCCGCCGAAGAAATCGTCGAAGAAGCCACCGGCACTGCGCCCGCTGAAGCGCGCACCGGCCAGCCGAAGTGCACCGCTGCGCTCGGGGATCAGCAGGAAGCGCCGCTCGACCACGTTGTAGCGGCGGCCATTGACCTGGCGCACGTCGGTGCGGTCGTCGCCCACGCGCTGCAACGACGCGCCGACCGGTGTATCCAGCACCAGTTCGCCGGAGGCCAGCTGCGAAGCGAAATACAACCGCACCACCACGCCTACGCTCTGCTGCACATACGGTGTCTCGTCATCGACAACGGTTTCGATGAACGCCACCGCATTGCTGTCGGGACCGGCCACGGCAGCGGCATCCACCTGCAGGGTCAACGGTGCGGTACGTACGCTGCCCACCTGCAGGCCCGGCACCACCAGCGCACCGCTACGCCGTGGCGTGAGTGCCACGCCATACAGATTGCGCTGCTGCATGCTGCCATTGCTCCACGCTACCTGGCGGCTGCTGGTCTGCCCGCTGAGGTCGAAGTCGGTGCGCAACGGTGTGAAGTCAGGGGCGCCCTGGTCGCTCTCGACATTGAGCGTGACCGTGTCGCCCATCGCGATGCGGTCGCGGTCCAGCCACGCACGCGGCTGCGCCCAGGCCAGCAGCGGCAGCCACAGCAGCAGCGCCGCCAGTACCTGTCGGGGCCAGTGCCCGTGCATGTTGATCGCCCGCGTCATCGCCCTTCCCTCTTCCTGCGTTCGTTTTCCAGCTGGAACTTGGCCCGCAGCAATGCGCCCGGATCATCCGGCACGCGCCGCATCCACGCCTCCACCGCCTGCTGCTCCTCGCGTTGGCGTGGGGTGGTGCCGTCGCTGCCTGGCACGGGCTTGCCATCCTGATCGCCTTTGCCCTCACGTGCCTGCTGCATGGCCTGCTGCATGCGCTGGCGCTGCTGCTCATCAGCCTGGGCCTGCGCCTTGGCATCCTCCACCTGTGGCGGCGCCTGCTGTCCATCGCGGCCGCGCTCGCCGGGCTGCGGGCTCGACTGGTTCTTGTCGTCACCGGGATTGGGCTGGCCCTGCTGACCCGACTGCGGCTGTCCCTGACCGGGATTCTGCTGGCCCTGCTGCGGCTGCTGGCCCTGCGGATTCTGCTGGCCCTGTGAATCGTTCTGCTGCTTCTGCTGCCCGTTCTGCGGTGGCTTCTGCTGATCCTGGCCTTTGCCACCCGACTGCTTGCGCTTGCGCGCGGCATCGACCACGGCACGGTTGGCGACCGCATCGGCCATGCCGGGATGCAGTGCCAGCGCGCGGTCGTAGGCGGCAATGGCTTCGTCGTAGTTGCCCTGGCGGGCCAGCGTATTGGCCAGGTTGTACCAGCCCGCATCGCTGTCGATGCCCTCGAACTGCTTGCGGGCACTGGCGAAATCACCGTTGCGGTAAGCCTGCGCACCTTCGGCCAGACGCTGGTGCTGCACCTGGTCGGCGCGCTTCCACAGCGTGCCCTGCGCCGGCGGTGCGGCCGGCACCGCAGGCGCCTGCGCCTGCACATCACTCATCCATGGCAACAGGCCCACCGCCAGCACCGCCGCCAGCAGCGCGCGGCGACGGAAAGCGAGCAGCGCCAGCAGCATCACCGGTGGCAGCAGCCAGAACCCTTCATCACGCCATTGCTTGCCCTCGCCGGGCCGCTGCGCCGCAGTACCCTCGCGTGCATCAAGTACGCCCAGCGCACGCAGATCACTGTCATCGGTGGCGATGCGGGCATAGCGGCCTCCGCCTGCGGTCGCCACCGCACGCAGGCTGCCTTCATCCAGCGCGGCCTGGCGGATCTGCCCAGTGCCATCCCGGTACGCCGCACCGGCAGATGTGCCCAGCCCCAGTACCGACACCTGCATGCCGAGGCTGCGCGCCTGCGCTGCGGCCAGTGCCGCTTCATCATCCGCCTGATCGCTGACCAGCAGGATCTGCCCCCGCAATGCCCCGATCTGGCGCATCAACCGCGTCGCCCAGTCGATGCCACGGTCGGCGCGTTGTCCGTCGCGCGGCATCACATCCGGCGACAGCGCGTCCAGATACAGCGCGACGTTGCTGCCGTCATCGGTCAGCGGTGCCACGGTGTAGGCATCCTCGGCATAGACCACCAGGCCCACCTGGCCACCCTGGCGGGCACGCAGCAGCTCGCCCACTTTCGCCCGAGCCTGCAGCAGGCGCGACGGCGGCAGATCGGTGGCATTGATCCGGCTGGACAGATCCAGCACGACCAGCAGCGGTGCGCTGGCCTGGAACATCGGTTGTGCCTGCTGCCGCCAACTCGGCCCGGCCATGGCCAGCGCTGCCAGGGTCCAGCCCAGCAGCACGGCCCAGGGCAGGCGTGCACGGCGGCGCGTGCCCGCAGCCAGCAGATGCGGCAACAGGTGGGCATCCACCGCTGTTCGCCACACGTCGCTGCGCCGCTGCCGATACAACGCCACAGCGATGATCAACGGCAGCGCCAGCAACGCCCACAGCCATTCCGGACGCAGGAAGTGCAGCGCGTTCCAGTCAGGAAGATTCGAAGCAAGCGCGATCATCGGCGACGCTCCGGCCACAGCCAGGCCAATGCGCCCAGCAGCAAGGCCAGGCCCAGCGCCCATGCATAGCGTTCCTCGCGCGGTCGCAGGCTTGGTCCCTTCGCAGCGATCGGCTCGAGCCGGTCCAGTTCGGCATAGATGCCGGCCAGCTGTGCAGTGTCGCGGGCGCGGAAGAACTGGCCGCCGGTCATGCTTGCGATCTTCTTCAAGGTGGCCTCGTCGACCGGATCCTGGTCGGCGGAAATGGGAATACCGAACAGGCGCATGCTGCCATCACCGCCAAAGGCGACGGTGTGGATACGCACGCCCTCGGCACGCGCGACTTCGGCGGCACGCAGCGGTTCCAGCACGCCGGCATTGCTGACGCCGTCGGTCAGCAGAATCAGCACGCGCTGGCCTTCAGGCTGGCTGCGCAGGCGCTTCACCGCCAGGCCGATGGCATCACCGATGGCGGTCTCGCGCCCGGCCAGGCCGACCACGCTGTCGCGCAGCTGGTCGCGCACGCTGGCCAGATCGGCCGTAAGCGGCGTCAGCGTGTAGGCGCGGTCGCCGAAGATCAGCAGGCCGATGCGATCACCGGCACGACGATCAAGGAAATCGGCCAGCACGGCCTTGGCCGCGGTCAGGCGATCCACCGCCTGCCCGCCCAGCACCATGTCGCCCTCGCCCATGCTGCCGGACACGTCCATCGCCAGCATCATCTGCCGGCCCTCCTGCGGCGGCGTGATCGCTTCACCCAGCTGTTGCGGGCGAGCCAGTGCGACGCACAGCGCGCACCAACCCAGCCACAACAGCAGCGTGCGCAGCCACGACACGTCAACGCGGCCGCCACCGGACAGCGCTTCCAGTTCCGTCGCCGCATAGGGCACCCGCAGCGCAGCGCCGGGATCGGCACGACGCTTCCACCAGCGCATCAGCAACGGCAATGGCAGCGCCAGCAGGGCCAACGGCCACGCCAGCTGCAGGTCCGGCCATGGCCAGTAACTTGCCAGCAGATTCATCGGCGCCGCTCCAGCAGCATGGCCAGATAGCGCTCGCGCGCCCAGCGGCGTACTGCGGCCACCTCGTTGACGTCCACGCGTGGGCGATAGGCACCTTCGGCCAACAGGCTTCGGCGTGCTTCCGGCAATGTGCCCTGCGGATCCACGCGCTGCCACCAGGCGTCATCGCGCAGGGATTCACTGCCGGGCTGCGCCTGGCGTGCGGCGCGACGCAGCAGTCCGGCGATGGCTGCCAGTTCCGCAGCAGCATCGGCGGTGGATGCCAGCTCCTGATCGAACAGCTGCAACCAGCGTTGGCGGCGACGGCGACGCTGCCACCAGAAGAATGCAGCCACCGCCAGCAACAGCAGCACCACGCCGCCGATCATCAGATAGCCCGGTGCCGGCGGCCACCACGATGGAGCGGGGGGCACCTGCACATCGCGCAGCGGCAGGTTCGCATTCATGCCGGCACCTCGGTCGGGGATGGCGCCAGCCAGGCATCACTGGGCGCGTCGGTGGACAGCACCTGCACATCGACGCGGCGCGCTCCCAGCTGGCGCCGCAGGTCCTGCAGCGGTTCAACGAAATGGGCCTGCCAATGAGCCTGGACCTCGCTGCGTCGCAGGTCGAGGCCGATGCGCTGCTGCAGGGTCTGGAACTGCAGCGCGGCTGACGGAGGCTGCAGTTCCAATGGATCCACCAGCAGCACCAGACTGAGGTCGTGGTGCTGGGCCAGCGCACTCCAGCGCGCCGGCGGAATACGGATGGCCTGCTGCGGATCGGCCAGCACCAGCACACGTGCACCCGGGCGCAGGACGCGACCGGCATGGTCCAGCGCACGTTCCAGGCCAAGGTCATCGGCCGGGGGCTGCGCATACCAGCGGGTGAGCGCGTCCAGCACGCGCAATACGCCGCGCGGGCCGCCTGCCGGTGCAATCGGTGGTTCACGGTCGCTGCCACGCAGGGCGCCGATGCGATCGCCCCGACGCTGCGCCGACCACGCGGCGACGGCGCCCGCGCGTGCAGCCTGCACCGATTTGAAGCGCACGCGGGTGCCGAAGTACAGGGCCGGCGAGGTATCGGCCACGATCAGGCTGACCCGCTCGCGTTCGGCCTGGAACAGCTTGGTGTGGGCACGACCGGTCCGCGCGGTCACCCGCCAGTCGATATGCCGTGCATCATCACCGGCCACGTACTCGCGTGACTCCGCATATTCCATGCCACGCCCGCGCAGCGGCGACGGCGCCTGCCCGGCGTTGCCGGCACGGCCACGGCGTGGCGGCGGCGGTCGCTGTGCAAGGCGGCGCAGCGCCACCAGTTCGGACAGTTGCGGGCGCAGCCCGTCACCGTCACTGACGGAGGAGGCGTGGTGCAGGGATGGATCGGTCATGCGCAGGCTCAGGGTGCCGGCACCCGGGCCAGCAGCTCCTGCACCAGGCGTTCGCCATCCCAGCCTTCAGCGGTGGCTTCATAGCTGGGCAGCACGCGATGGCGCAGCACGTCGGCGGCAACCGCACGCACGTCATCGGGGGTGACGAAATCGCGGCCAGCCAACCAAGCGCGCGCGCGTGCACAGCGTTCCAGCGCGATGGAACCGCGCGGGCTGGCGCCCCAGGCAATGCGGCGGCCAAGGCCAGCGTCATAGCGCGACGGATCACGCGAGGCCAGCACCAGCTCGATCAGGTAGCGTTCCAGCGCCGGCGCCATGTGCAGGTCCAGCACTTCGCGGCGGGCATCGAACACATCCTGCATCGGCAGCTTTTCCGGCGCTTGTGCGGCTTCGCCCAACGCACCACGGGCGCGCTCGCGGGCCAGGCGCAGGATCTCCGATTCGGCGGCCTGGTCCGGGTAGCCGATGCGCACATGCATCAGGAAACGGTCCAACTGCGCTTCCGGCAGCGGGAAGGTGCCTTCCTGCTCGATCGGGTTCTGCGTGGCCATCACCAGGAACAGCGGCGGCAGCGCGTAGGTGTGGCGGCCCACGGTGACCTGGCGCTCGCCCATCGCTTCCAGCAGTGCCGACTGCACCTTGGCTGGCGCGCGGTTGATTTCATCGGCCAGCAGGATCGGATGGAAGATCGGGCCGGGTACGAATTCGAAGCGGCCTTCCTGCGGGCGCCAGATCTCGGTGCCGGTCAGGTCGGCCGGCAGCAGGTCCGGGGTGAACTGCACGCGGGCGAAGTCGGCCTCCAGGCGCGAGGCCAGCGCGCGGATCGCCGTGGTCTTGGCCAGGCCCGGAGCGCCTTCCACCAGCAGGTGGCCATCGGCCAGCAGCGCGATCAGCAGGCGTTCGACCAGCGCGGCCTGGCCGACGATCTCGGCCGACAATGCGTCGCGCAGCTGGCTGAAAGCGGCATGCAGGCGGGAGGTGGCCGGCGCGGACGGCGGCGAGACGGTTTCGGGCATCGGCGGTGGCAGGTTCATGGTGGCCTTTGACCGGCGCGGGACGGCACGGGTTCCCGACATCATCGCAGGGTGCCCTGCGAATGGCATCAAGAACGGCTGAACGGCCCATCCATGCATGGCGTGGATCTACGGGCGGAAACGCAGAAGGGCCGCGCAGGGCGGCCCTTCTGCGTTTCGCGGAGGCGCGGGCTCAGTTCTGCTTGGCCACGCGCAGCACCTTCGGGGTCACGAACACCAGCAGCTCGGCCTTGTCCTTGTTGCGGCCGCGCTTCTTGAACAGGTTGCCCAGGAACGGCACGTCGCCCAGGAACGGCACCTTGCTGATGCTGCTGCGGTCGGTGAACTCGTACACACCACCGATGACCACGGTCTGCCCATCCTCGACCAGCACCGCGGTGTTGACCTCACGGCGGTTGATCGACGGTACCGTGCCGTAGCCCTGCAGTTCGATCAGGCGGTCGACTTCGTCCTTCTTCACCTGCATGTTGAGGAACACGCGGTTGTCGTTGGTGATGGTCGGGGTCACCCGCAGTTCCAGCACCACTTCCTTGAACTGCACGTTCGGGGTGGAACCGGCGCCACCGGCAGCACCGGTGCCGCTGATGGTGACGTAGCCGATTTCCTTGCCCTGCTTGATCATCGCCTCGCGCTGATTGGTGGTGACCACGCGCGGGTTGGAGATCACCTCACCCCGCGACTCTTCCTGCATGGCCGACAGCTCCACGTCCAGCAGGTAGCCTGCGTTGAGGATCGACAGCGCCAGCGAACCCGGATTGCTGGCCGTAGCCACCGGCAGGTTCCAGTTCAGGCC
Organism: Stenotrophomonas sp. 28608_Sma; assembly: GCF_056486185.1. Lineage (NCBI taxonomy): Bacteria > Pseudomonadati > Pseudomonadota > Gammaproteobacteria > Lysobacterales > Lysobacteraceae > Stenotrophomonas > Stenotrophomonas sp. 28608_Sma. The sequence continues at coordinate 4,046,857 of NZ_CM151308.1, forward strand.
ACGCTTGATGGTCGGGCCGCTGGGAACCGGCGCCGGGCCGACGCTGCCACCGGCCTGCCACTCACGGACCGCCTTGGCGTTGGCCAGTGCGGTATCGACCTGCGACTTGCGGGTTTCCTCGTTGGCAGCGAGGCTGCCGCTGAAGTACACGTTGTCGCGGCTGCCGCTGATGCCGAACTTCGCACCCAGCTCGCGGGCGAAGGTGTCGGTCGCGATGACGATGCGGCTTTCGATCAGCACCTGGTCGACCGGGCGGTCGATCACGCTGATCAGCTCGCGCATGCGCGCGATCTTCTTCGGAATGTCGCTGATCATCAGCGTGTTGGTGCGCTCGTCCGCAACGATACGGCCACGGCTGGACAGGAAGCCACTTTCTTCCTGCGATGAGCCACCGCCGCCGCCCCCGCCTGCTCCACCGCCACCGCCACCAATGCCCTTGGCCTCGGTCAGCGCTTTGAAGATCTGCGTGGCGCTGTGGTAGTTGATCTGGACGTAATCGGTGACCAGGTCTTCGCGGTTCTCGATGGCGATGCGCGCGTCTTCCTTCTCCTGCTCGAACTTGGCCAGCTCAGCCTGCGGAGCGACCCAGATCACGCTGCCATCGCGACGCTTGTCCAGGCCCTTGGCACGCAGCACGATGTCCAGTGCCTGGTCCCACGGCACGTTGACCAGGCGCAGGGTCACATTGCCCTGTACCGAATCGGAGGCCACCACGTTGAGATTGGATTCCTCGGCGATCAGCTGCAGCACGGTGCGCACCGGCACGTCCTGGAAGTTGAAGGTCACCGGCTTGCCGGTGAAACCGCGCTGGCCGACGGCCTTGGCAGCCTGGGTGACGCTGCCGGCGGTGACTGCACCGACAGCGGCCGGCGCCTGCCGCGGGCTGATCTCGACCACGTATTCGTTGCCGCTCTGGTAGGCCAGTGATTCGACCGCACCGCCGGTGCTCAGCACCAGCTGGGTACCGGCACCGGACGGCTTGGCGTCGATGCGCTGCACCGGCGTGGCGAAGTCGGTCACGTTCATCGGCTTCTGCAGGTTGGCCGGCAGTCGGGCGTTACCGACATCGACCACCACGCTGTTGCCCTGCGTACGCAGGTCCGGAACCGCGCCCTGGCCGTCGAACTGGACGATCAGGCGCCCGGCGCCATCATCGCCGCGCTTGAAATCGATCTTGGCCACCGACAGGCCGGCCGGCGCTGCCGCCGGTGCCACGGTGGCGCCCACCGGCTTTTCCGCCGGTGCGGCGGCCAGCGCCGGAGCGCAGGCCAGCATCAGCGCGACTCCCAACGCGCTGACACGGTTCAAGGTAAAGCGCCGGATGGGACGCAGCCCCTTGGCTTGGTGAAAGGTCATCGTGCTATCCCCAGTAAACGATCATTGATCTTCAAGCGAGAGCGTTGCCGGCCGTTCCAGCCAGCCACCCGCGCCATCCGGCACCAGTTCGATCAGCTCCACGTGGTCTTCGAAGACCGCCGTGACCCGCCCGTCGCTCTGCCCCAGGTAGCCGCCCGGGCGTACCCGGTAGGTCACCTTGTCCGGCCCCATCACCAGCGCCACGGTGGCGGCGCCGGTGCCGATGGTGCCGACCATGTCCAGTGCGTCCAGCGGGAAGCCTTCCAGCGGCTCCTTGCGCCGGTTCGGATCCGGACGCAATCCGCCATTCCCCTGCTGCGGATTGGTCCAGGCATCGGTGAACGGGTCGCGCAGACCCTGTGCGGAGTATTCGAAGGTTTCGAACTGCTGCATCACCGGCAGCGGCTCCAGCGGCTGTGCCGGTCGCGCACGCTCGCCTTCCACCCACTTTTCAAGATTCGGTGCATCACCCGGCGTGCTGGTCACATCGCGGCCGCATGCGGCCAGCATCAGCACGACGGCAGCCATCCCACAACGCGCAAAGAGGGAACGGATCACTTCTTCTCCTCCTTGCCGGCGTCAGCCGCCTGCTGTGCCTGCACCTCGGTCTCATCCAGATAGCGGTAGGTCTTGACCGTGCCGGACAGCTCCAGCGCACCACTGCGGGCGTTGCCGCTGGTCTTGTCCTTGGGCTTGAGGTTGATGTCGTGCATGGTCAGGATGACGACGCGCGGCAGCGACGCCACGCCACTGACGAAGGCACCGAACTGGTGGTAACTGCCCACCATGCGCAGCTTGATCGGCTTCTCGGCGTAGAACTCCTTGACCTGCTCCTGCTCCGGCTCGAACAGCTCGTTGGTCAGGCCGCTGGACAGCGCAGTCTGCGAGATGTCGATGATCAGGTCCGGCATTTCGGTCTTGCTGGGCAGCTGCCGCAGCATCTGCTGCAGCACCTGTTCCATCTGTGCCAGCTGCTGCTTCAGCGGCGCCAGGTTCACCGCACGCTCCTGCTGCTTGGTGAACTCCGAACGCAACTCGACTTCCTTCGATTCCAGGCCGGCCAGCTCCTCGCGCTTGCCACTGATCAGCAGCATCCACGCCACGAACATGATCACCAGCGCCAACAGCGAGCAGAAGACGATCTTGGCCTTCTGCGGCCAGTTGCCGATGTCGTTGAAATCCAGGTTCTTCAGATCGATTTTCTGGCTCATGCGCGATCCCCCTGCAGCGGGGCGTTGAAGGCCTGCGGCGGCTGCGCCAGGCGGCTGCCCTCGGGCTTCGGCGCAGGCTTTGCAGCCGGGGCTGCCGGCTGGTTCGGCGTAGCCGGGGCCGGGGTGGCAGCAGGTGCGTTGACCGGCGCGGCGGCGGGAGCGGGTGCAGCCGGTGCAGCCGGTGCAGCCGGTGCAGCAGCAGGCTGGCCGGCGGCCGGTGCAGCAGGTGCCGCTGCATCCGGGCCGGCTGCAAGCGGTGCCACTGCGGGCGGAGCCGGCGTTGCCACCGAACCATCGGCGTTGAGGCCTGGCGTGCCGGCCACTTCCTCACTCTGTGCCGGCAGCTTCACCTTGACCACGAACACATAGGGCAGCGCCTTGATGTCGGCCAGCGGGCCCACCTTGCCGTCCTTGTCCTTCTCGGGATCACGCGCTTCGATGATCGACAGTTCCGGGTTGGTCATCCAACCGGAGGTCTCCAGGTTGCGCATGTAGGCCGAAACACGGGCATTGGACTGGGTACGGCCTTCCAGGGTCAGCACGTCGCCTTCCTGCTTCAGCGCGGTCAGCACCAGGCCATCGGGAATCGTGCGCACCAGCGCATCGAACAGGTGCACCATCTGCGAGCGCTTGGCCTGCAGTTCCTCGATCACCTTCTTGCGGGCCAGCAGGCGTTCCTTCTGCGCGTCGAGGCGGTCGATCTCCTTGTTCTGTTCCTTGACCTTCTCGATCTCGGCTTCCAGATAGGCGTTGCGGTCCATCTGGCCGCTCACCTGGCGGTCGTAATAGAACCAGATCAGCAGCGACAGCAGCAGGCCACCGATCGCGGCCATGCCCAGCATTGCGTAGAACTCGCGCTGGCGTTGCTTGCGCCGTTCGGCGCGCCAGGGCAATAGATTGATGCGTGCCATCAGTCGAAGCTCCTCAGCGCCAGACCGGTGGCGATCATCAGCGCGGGGGCATCCTGTGCCAGCGCATGCGCGTTCACCTTCGGGCCCAGGGTCATCTGCGCCAGCGGGTTGGCGACCACGGTCGGCACGCCCAGCTGTTCTTCAACCATTTCCGGCAGACCGCCGAGCACGGCGCAGCCGCCGGCCAGCACGATGTGATCAACGCGGTTGAACTCGCTGCCTGCATAGAAGAACTGCAGCAGGCGGCTGATCTGCTGGACCGTGGCTTCCTTGAACGGCTCCAGCACTTCCATCTCGTAGCTTTCCGGCAGCCCGCCCTGGCGCTTGGCCAGTCCGGCTTCCTCGTAGCTCAGGCCGTAGCGACGCATGATCTCGTCGGTCAGCTGCTTGCCACCGAACACCTGTTCGCGGCTGTACAGGCTGCGGCCGCCGCGCAGGACATTGAGGGTGGTCATGGTGGCACCGATGTCGACCAGCGCGACCACACCCTCGATGGATACCGGCAGCTCGCTGGCGACCAGGGCATAGGCGTTCTCGACCGCGAAGGCCTCCACGTCCATCACCTTGGCCTGCAGGCCACCCAGCTCCAGCGCCGACTGGCGCAGTTCCACGTTCTCCGAACGCGACGCCGCCAGCAGCACCTGGACCATCTCCGGGTTGTTCGGGATCGCCCCGATCACCTCGAAGTCCAGGTTCACTTCCTCGATCGGGTACGGAATGTAGTTGACCGCTTCCAGCTCGATCTGGGCTTCCATGTCGTTCTCGTCGAGCTCGGCCGGCATCGGGATCACCTTGGTGATCACCGCCGACCCAGCGACGGCGGCAGCGGCCAGCTTGGCCTTGCTCCCCGAGCGGTTCATCGCGCGGCGGATGGCCTCACCCACGGCCTCCACTTCCACGATGTTCTTCTCCACCACCGCATTCGGCGGAAGAGGTTCCACAGCGTAATGTTCCACACGAAAACGATTGCCACTGCGGGACAGCTGCAAAAGCTTTACCGCAGTCGAACTGATGTCGACGCCTACAAGCGGCGACTGACTTTTTGGGATGAGCCCCACGGTTTCTCCCCTGCCGACGGGCACTTGGACGCAAGACCTGCGCCCGAGCATTAATAACGTATTCTTAGCAAATGGCAACGGCCCTGCTGTGAAGTCCCTCACGGATTCACCATGCAGCCCCTGACTGTTCCCCTTGCGCTCCCCGGTGCCGACCCCAGCCGCCACCTTGCGTAATCTATACTCTGCGACCACGAAATTCGCAATCGGAATCTGAACCCGATGACTCGACTCCGCCGCTGGCTGCGCTGGATCTTCCTGATTGTCCTGGTCCTGGCGCTGATCGGCGCGGCCGCCGTGGGCGGTCTGTACTACGCCGTGTCCTCCAAGCTTCCCGACGTGCAGACCCTGCGCGACGTGGAAATGCAGGAGCCCATGTACGTCTATGCCGCCGACGGCAAGCTGATGGCGGTGTTCGGCGAGACCCGCCGTACCCCCATCACCATGAAGGACGTGCCCGAGCGCCTGAAGCAGGCGTTCCTGGCCACCGAGGATGCCCGCTTCTACGAGCATGGCGGTGTGGACTACATGGGCATCGGCCGAGCGGTGTGGCTGCTGGCCACCACCAACGACAAGCGCGTGCCGGGTGGCTCCACCATCACCCAGCAGGTGGCCCGCCAGTTCTTCCTCAGCTCCGAGTACAGCTACACCCGCAAGCTGGCCGAGATCCTGCTGGCGCGGAAGATCGAGTCCGAGCTGAGCAAGGACGAGATCTTCGAGCTGTACCTGAACAAGAGTTTCTTCGGCAACCGCGCCTACGGCGTGGCCGCCGCCGCCGAGTTCTACTACGGCAAGAAGCTGAACGAGCTGGACCTGGATGAAATGGCCTCGCTGGCCGGCATCCCCAAGTTCCCGTCTTCGGGCAACCCGATCTCCAACCCGGAACGTGCCCGCCAGCGCCGCGACAACTATGTGCTGCAGCGCATGGCCGACCTGAAGTTCGTCAGCCAGGCCGAGGCCGACGCGGCCAAGGCCGTGCCGATGCACGCCACCGCGCATGAACCGCCGGTGCAGGTCGATGCCCCCTACGTGGCCGAGCTGGTGCGCCAGGAAATGATCGCCCGCTTCGGCGGCGATGTGGTCAACAAGGGTTACCACGTCACCACCACCATCGATGCCACCCTGCAGACCGCCGCCAACCAGTCGGTGCGCGACGGCCTGCTGCTGTACGACCACCGCCACGGCTGGCACGGCGTGGAGAAGCAGGTGCAGGTGGGTGCCGGCGAAGACGCCGCTGCCCTGGCCGAGCACCTGCGTGGCATGTACGGCCAGGCCGGCCTGCTGCCGGCCATCGTCGCCAGCACCGGTGCCGATGGCAGCGCAACGGTGGTGCTGGCCAACCGCAGCGAGATCGTGCTGCCGGCCGGCGCCGCCAAGTGGACCAACAAGACCCCGGGCAAGCTGGTGCAGCGCGGCGACATCGTGCGCGTGCGCGCCGGTGCCAAGGAAGGTGAGTGGCTGCTGGACCAGATCCCGCGCGGCCAGTCCGCACTGGTCTCGCTGGATGCCCACAACGGCGCGTTGAAGGCGCTGGTGGGCGGCTTCAGCTTCTCCGGCAACAAGTTCAACCGCGCCACCCAGGCCCGTCGCCAGCCGGGTTCGAGCTTCAAGCCGTTCGTCTATGCGGCCGCGTTCGACAAGGGCTACAACCCGGCCTCGATCGTGCTCGACGCCCCGGTCGTGTTCCGCGACCGCCGCGGCAAGACTTGGGCCCCGCAGAACGACGGTGGCGGCTTCCGCGGCCCGATGCGCCTGCGTGAAGCGCTGGTGCAGTCGCGCAACCTGGTCTCGGTGCGCCTGCTCGATGGCATGGGCGTGGACTACGCGCGCAAGTACATCAGCGAGTTTGGCTTCGCCGAATCGGAACTGCCGCCGAACCTGTCGATGTCGCTGGGTACCGCCTCGCTGACCCCGCTGTCGGTGGCCCGCGGCTACGCCGTGTTCGCCAACGGCGGCTCGCGCGTGGACACCTGGCTGATCGACCAGGTCAATGACCGCGACGGCAACCTGGTGTTCAAGGAAAACCCGGCACTGGCCTGCCGCGACTGCGCCGGCAGCAGCGACCAGCCGGTCAACCAGGTGGTGGACGGCTTCAACTTCGGTGCCCCGGCCCCGAAGGTGGACCCGGCTGCTGCCGCCAAGGCCGAAGCCAAGACCGAAACCCCGGCCGCGCCGGTCAACCCGGATGCCCGCACCGCCCCGCGCGCGATCGACGCCCGCACCGCCTACCAGCTGGTGTCGATGATGCGCGACGTGGTCCAGCGCGGTACCGGTGCCCAGGCCAAGGTGCTCGGCCGCGAGGACGTGGGTGGCAAGACCGGCTCCACCAACGACCACCGTGACGCCTGGTTCTCCGGCTTCGGCGGCCCGTACGTGACCACCGTGTGGGTGGGCCGCGACGACTTCCGCTCGCTGGGTTACCGCGAATACGGTGGCAAGGCCGCCCTGCCGATCTGGATCGACTACATGCGCACCGCGCTGAAGGACACCCCGATCGCGCAGAACGACCCGCCCAGCGGCATGGTCCAGGCCACCCTCAACGGCGCCACCGAGTGGGTGAAGGTGGAAGATATGGACCGCCTGACCGACTACGACCTGAACCTCAATACGCCGCAGGCCGACGCCGCCGCGTTCGATATCTTCTGAGGAAGGGTGCAGCGGGTGCCGCTCTGGTAGATGCCAACCTTGGTTGGCGCCCTGTGCCGACCAAGGTCGGCACCTACCAAAGCGTTGGTGGGTGCCAACCTCGGTTGGCGCCGATGCCGCCCCGGTAGCTGCCAACCTTGGTTGGCGCCCCGTGCCGACCAAGGTCGGCACCTACCAAAGCGTTGGTGGGTGCCAGCCTCGGTTGGCACCGACGCCGCCCCGGTAGTTGCCAACCTTGGTTGGCGCCCCGTGCCGACCAAGGTCGGCACCCACCAAAGCGGTTGCATCCGCCATACCCACGCAGATGTCACATCCGTGCGCTAGTCTGTAGCCAGGTCGCAACAGGGAGTCATCGCATGCATCGCGCCCGTCAGCATGCTGCCAGCCAGACCCGCGAGCGGCGCCACCGCCTCGCCCACGAAGCCGCCCGCCTGATGGCCGAAGGCGGCATCCGCGACTACCACCAGGCCAAGTTGAAGGCCGCCAGCCGGCTCGGCATCCACGACGATGCCTCCCTGCCCCGCAACACCGAGATCGAAGACGCCCTGCGCGAGTACCAGCGGCTGTTCTCCGGGCCGCAGCACGGCAACGAACTGCAGCGCCGCCGCGAAGCCGCGATGCGTGCCCTGGAGTTCCTGCACGGCTTCGCCCCGCGCCTGGCCGGTCCGGTACTGGACGGCACCGCCGACGCCAACAGCCCCGTGCAGCTGCACCTGCACAGCGACGACCCGGAAGCCGTGCACCGCTTCCTGGACGAACACGGCATCCCCGCCGAATCGCGAACACGCCGCCTGCGCATGGACCGCGAGCGTTGCCTCGACGTGCCGGTGTGGGTGTTCAGTGCCGAAGAGCTGACTTTCGACCTGGCCGTGCTGCCCTACGACGCCCTGCGCCAGGCACCACTGTCACCGGTGGATGAGAAGCCGATGCGGCGCGCGTCGGTGGCACAGTTGCGGCAGGTGCTGGCCGAAGCGGAGATCACCGCGTACATCGGCGGGTGACGGTAGCGCCGGTCCATGGCCGGCGAGCGCAGCGGTGCCTGCCTTGGGTGGGTGCGGACCGTTGGTCCGCACTGTGCTTCGGGCATTTCGATGGCTGACCGGAGAGCAGTCGAGCATGGCTCGACTCTACAGGGGCGCTGCACCCGTGTTTGGTAGGTGCGGACCGCTGGTCCGCACTGTGCTTCGTGCATTTCGATGGCTGAGCGGAGAGCAGTCGAGCAAGCTCGACTCTACAAAAGCGGTGTTACCTGCTCTGGCAGATGATGCCCATCTTGCTCCCGCTACCAGACAAAACGGGTATCGCGCAGCGGGTCGCTGAGCAGCCGCGGCAACCACGGTGCGGGGGCACGCTGCGGATACTCCCGCATCATCTGTGCGTGCATGGCCTGCAGGTCCCGCAACACCCAGGACTGGTAGTAGATGTCGTTGAACCCATCCGACCAACCACTCTTCACCCGCTCATGCTCGTCTGCCTCCAACGACGGCATCTGGTCCAACGACACCTCCAGGATCGTCGCCAGCGCCGCGTTGATCTGCGCATTCTCCACACCGGCCTGGCGCACGTAGTCCAACCGATCCAGCACCCGCCGACAATCGTAGGGAAAGCACCCACCTGTGGCGGTGATGTAGTCAGCGATGTCCGCCAGCATGTCGGCTTTCAGCCGCCACACCACTTCGCTGTCCATCACCTGCCGTACCCGCATCGTGCGCAGCGTGCTCGCCCGCACCTCCTCCGGCGTAGTGAACGGAGCACCCGGCGTGCTGCCCGCGTGGCGCACCAGCACGATGCGATGGATCGCCTCTCTGGTGACACCCTCGATGCGCAGCGCCGCTGTCTCCGGATGCACGCGCGGCGTCGGCACGCTCAGCATCCGCCACATGTACCACAGTACCAGCAACAGACCGGCGATGCACAGCCCGCTCATCAGCGTCCACAGATCCAGGTTCCGTGTGTAGTAGCGATAGCGCGCCCGCCAGATGTAGAACGTGCGATAGCTGATGATTCCCTTTACCCATCTGTACATCGCCATCTCCTGGGCGAGGACCCCGGCGCGGCGGGGTGGAGTACGCGCGTCACGCCGGGGCTCCATGGCTTACCAGCCGATGCCTACGCCGACGCCCATGCTGCGCTCACCGCTGTTGGTGAACGCCCCATTGAGGCTGAAGGTGGCCGAGCCCTTCTCGTTGAGCACGCGCTGGTAACCCACCGCCATGGCCGACTCACCCTCGCTGTAACCCACGCCCGCACCAAGGCGGTTGTAGGTGGCCAGGCCGGCGGTGTTCATCGCCATCGCCGTCTGCGCGCTGCTCATCGCCGCCATGCGGTTGAAGCGCTTGTCCATCTTGTCCAGGCGGCGTTCGAAGTTGCTGATCGCGCCATCGGTGTACTCGTTGGCGCGGGCCAGCATCTTCTCCAGCTCGGCGGTGTCGACCTGCGGCTTCGGCGAGTCGTCCTTGTTGGCCTTCGGCTGCGGTGCGGGCTTGTCGCCCTCGCCTACCGAGGCGACCTGCTGGGAGTCCTTGCCTTCCGGTACCACCGGAGTTTCCTCGGCCTGCGGCGTCGGCACAGAGGACGACGCCAGCGCACGCGGTGCCGGGGCCTCGTCGATGCGCTGCTCCAGCCCATCCATGCGGCCATTGAGCTGCTGCTGCATCGAATGCAGCTGACCACCATTGACCGCATCGCGGCTGCCGGCCGCGATCAGGCCGTTGGCAACGTTGGAGATGACCATGCCGTTGGCACCGGCGAGGATGAGCTGGTTGACACCGTCAGCGCGGACCGAGGGAGTGTCCTGGAAGACGGAACGGAGCTGGGTTTCGACCTTGTCCACGCGCGAGGTGTTGGTGGCGACCGCGCCATCCAGCGCCTCCAGTGCGCCATTCAAAGTGGACTGTGCCTGGCCCTGGACGTTGAAGTGCGGGCCAACGACGTTGCCGTTGGCATCGACTTCACCGCCGAGGGCGGAGAGTGCACCGCGCAGCTGACCGACGGTGGCGGCGTTGTGATTGGCGGTGCCGTTGGCGATGTTTACGAGGCGGCGCTTCGTTCCAACATTACCAAACGATACAACTCCTGCCTCGGTCGCATGAGAGCTGGTTCCGAACGCGATAGAACCGTGGGCTCCGGGTTCGACCCTTGATCCAACGCCGAACGCAATGGCTCCGATTGCACCCGGCTCGCCAGCCCTACCAACCTCAGCTCCAGTCCCAATGGCAAAGCTGGAATCTGAGCCTTCGTAGACAGTAGATGCTCGTCCGAGGGCAATTGAGTTTCTTCCCATTGATTTGGCGAATGTTCCAATCGCCGTGCCACCCTCAATGCCCGTCTTTGCCAAGTTTCCAATGGCGAGACCAGCCGGACCAGCCTGAGCCTGACCATATTCAGGAGCTGTGCCCACGCTGAGGTATTGACCGATGCCTTCCAAGGCCGACACACGGCTATTGGTCTTATAGAGCTGACTGCCGCGCACTACGTCCGAGCTATCAGCCGAAAGCTTCCCCTCAGCCACGCCAGTCAAACGCGCACCACCGAAGTCGATCGGGCCGTTTGCATCCATCTCTCGCATCGCCTGCTGCCCCATCTCCCGCTCCTTGCGCATCGCCTCCAGATCATTCCGATTCTGCGAGATCTTCTGCTCTGCGGCGTAGAGCTGGTTGCCCGTTACGGCATCACGGCTTCCTGGCGCCACCCGGCCATCGGCAAGATTGGTCAGCACCATGCCATTCACGCCAATCAGCGCGATCTGGCTCATGCCGTCGGCACGGGCCGAAGGTGAATCCTGGAAAATCGAACTGAGTTGACCTTCCACCTTGTCCGCGCGACGGCCAGCGGTGATGACGGCGTCATCGAGTGCGGTCAGCGCATCTTCGACAGTATTCTGCGTTCCATCCTGCACCGTGTAGGTCGGGGCGATGATATTTCCGCTGCCATCCATGCCTGCGCCGCCGCCGAGAGTGGCGAGGGAATCATTGAGCTGAGAAACGGTGGTGGCGTTGTGGTCGGCGGTGCCGCGGGCAACGTTGGTGAGCCGACGCTTAACCTCGTCGCTGCCAAATGACGCGGTATGAGCCTCATCGGCCACAGAGGACACCCCCAGAGCCAATGCACTAGTGGCACCCTTCTGCACAATGCTATTCGCCCCGATCGAGACACCACCAGCCTCCTGCACTGAAGCGAGAACGCCAAGAGCAAACCCATTGTCAGCAAGCTCATCCACGCGGGCAGCCCTCCCCAAAGCAACAGAATTCTTGCCGCGAGCAGCAGAGAAGCTACCTACGGCGACTGCCCCCTCACTTGAAACTGATGCCTCGGCGGAATCACCAATAGCGACACCGATCAAGCCTGCTCGCGCCGCACCTTGAGGCCCTCCCTTTCCGCTCGAAAAATAGCGAGAACTCTCGGCAAGCCCCTCAATTCTTCTCATAGCTTCATCTGCAGTGTTCCTCGCTCCCTGCGCAGACTGCTCAACAGCATGCAACTGCCCACCATTGACTGCATCGGCGCTACCGACATCCATCAAGCCATCCGCAACACCACTGATCTTCCGATTGGCATTCGTACTATTACGCACATCCAACGTCGTACCGCTGTTCTTCTCACCCAGGCGCACATTGCCAGTCGCGGATACCTGCGCCACCAGCCCACCCAACACTGCGGTCTCGGCCAGCGCCTTGGCTGCATCCCTCTTTGCCCCGCCAGCTTCCGTACCCGCAGACTTGGCAATGCCCTCCACCGTCGCCACCTTGTCATTGGTCGCGTTGAGCTGCCTGCCGTTGACGGCCTCATAGCTGCTGGCGCTGACCGCACCATCGGCTACGCCGGTCAGCTTCCGATTCGCATTCGCGCTGTTACGCACATCCAGCACGGTGCCGCTGTTCTTCTCGCCAACACGAACGTTGCCGTTGGCAGTGACTTGACCGACAAGACCCTTCAGCACTCCAGTATCAGCCAGTGCTGTGTCCGCGCTGACCTTCGCCGCGGCGGCTGCCGTCTGTGCCGCAGTCACGTTCGCGTTGGTTTCATGGAGCTGCTTGCCGGTCACGGCCTCGTTGCTGGTCGCGCTGATGGCCCCGTCGGCGACGCCCATGATCCTGCGGTTCGCATTGGCGCTGTTGCGCACATCCAGCTGCGTGCCACTGTTCTTCTGGCCCAGACGAACACTGCCATTGGCAGCGGTCTGGTTGACCAGGCCACCCAGCACCACCGTCTCGGCCAGTGCCTTGCCCGACTCCACCTTTGCGGCATTGGCGGTGGTCGTCGCGCCGTCAGCTGCTGTCTGGGCCTTGGTCACGGCCTGGTTGGTGGCATGAAGCTGGTTGCCGGTGATGGCATCGGTGCTGCCGGCGCCCACCGCACCATCGGCAATGTACTGGATCTTCCGCTTCCTGCTGGCGCTGCCCACCGATACCGAATTGGCCGAGGCCGTCACTGCACCTGCACCCAAGGCAACGGCATTCTCATGCGAGGCCTGAGCGCGGTCACCCAGCGCCACAGAGCTGGTGTTCGTAGCCTTGGCCAGATTGCCCAGTGCGCTGGCGAACTGCGCCGTCGCCTCGCTGCCACGCCCGAGTGCGGTGGCCTGGCTGGCGCCTGCCTTGCTCAGATAGCCAACCGCCGTAGCATGCTCTGCCTCGGCCTTGGCGTCGCCGCCTACGGCAATGGAGAAGTTGCCGCTTGCGTTCGCACGGAAGCCGGTTGCAACGGCGCCATTGGCGCTGCGGGTTCCGGCACCGACCGAGACACCCGCGTTCTGGTTGGTCACTTTGTTGCCGTCCGCATCCACACCAGCGCGCGCATCGTCGCCTAGCGCTACGCTACGGCCATTGTAGGCCTTGGCATTGTTGCCGAGTGCTGTACTGATACCGAAGCTGCCGTTCTCTGCGGTGGCCCCCCTGCCCAAAGCCAGGGTCGTCGCATCTATGCGGTTCGTGGCGGCCTGCGCAACTGATTTCACTGCGGCCAGCTCACCCGTGACATCGCCTGCGATCTTTTCCACGGCCGTGAGCCGGGTATTTGTCTGGAACAACTGGTTTCCAGTGATGGCATCGGTGCTGCCGGCACCCACCACACCATCGGCGATGTACTGGATCTTCCGCTTCCTGCTGGCGCTGCCGACCGAAACGGAGCTGGCCGATGCGGTCACCGACCCGGCGCCAATCGCAACAGCGTCCTCGTGACCTGCATGTGCACTGTTTCCAAGTGCCAGCGAATTGATGCCCGTTGCCCTCGCAAGATTGCCCACTGCGGTTGCGAACTTCGCCGTTGCCTGTGTCCCTCTCCCCAAGGCCGTCGTCTGCTGGGCACCTGCGACACTGGTTTTTCCAAAGGCGGTACTCAACTCCTCATTGGCGACGGCATCGGAGCCGATCGCAACGGAGAAATTGCCACCCGCAACAGCCTTGTGACCCATGGCAACGGCGCCGTGCGCACTGCGGGTGCCGGAACCTACCGAGACACCGCCTGAACTGCCATTGGCCTTGTTTCCAGCGACATCGACGCCGGCGCGCGCGTCATCGCCTAGCGCAACGCTCGCGCCGTTGTAGCCTTTGGCGTTGTTGCCGACTGCCGTGCTTGCGCCATAGGTGGTATTCGACTCTGCCAATGCCCCCTTGCCAAGCGCCAGCGCTGTCGCATCCACCCGATTGTTGACCGATTGCGCAAGGGTTTGGGTTGCAAACAGCTGCTTGCCGGTAACGGCATCCGTGCTTGTCGCACTCAAGCGCGCATCAGCCACGTTGACGATTCGTCGCTTGGTCGACGCGTTGCCAACGGAGACCGAGTTCGCCTCGGTCGCTTCAGAGTTGGCGCCGATGGCGGCCGATCCATCAGCCAGTGCCTTCGCATGATGACCGAGCGCAACGCCGCTGAACTCTGCACGCGAGTTTCCGCCCAAGGCGATTGCTCCCGAGTAGCCAGCGGTTCCCGCAAATGCATTCCCTCCGATCGCGATGCGGGACACACCCGCCGTGCTTTCAACTGTGCGGGCGCCACTACCTACTGCTATGGAGTTCTGAGCGTAGGCGCGAGCATCGTGACCGATAGCAGTGGTGCCGACGCCCGACGCAACCGAACTCGCACCCAGCACCGTCGAGTAGCCGCTTGTGGCTTCCGACTTGTACCCAACCACCACGTTCCTGTCACCCTTTGCAATCGCCTCATTTCCGAGGAGTACGCTCCCCTTCCCTGACAGCGCCGACGCGGTGCCGACGGCCACCGAACCCCAACCGCTGATGCTGGATCTCGAGCCCAGAATCATCTGCATGTCACCGTTGAGGGTTGAGTCTTTGTAGTAGGCATCATTGACGATGGCGCCTTGCACCACGATCTTGCGCGGTTGCGCAGCGAACAGCGAAGAGATCATGGGAGAGCTGGCCAGGAACCTGGTCACCTCTTCCTGAGGCTCTCCGTTCTCATACTCATCCTTCGGGCGCTCTTGGGCTGATGCAGACATCCCGACCGATGCAACAGCCGCCAGTACCAGCAACCGCGGCGTGGTCCGGGAGGATTTCCCGCGTGGACTGCTCAACTCGCTGCCCACCACCCAGCACTGCTTGGCCACGCTCCAGATACGTCGATAGATTCGATTCATGCTTGTTCTCCTTAACACCAAAGGGAAATGAAGCCCGCGCTTGCGCGGGGCGATAGAAGGTCAGGCGCTCGGCGCCAGGGTCGTTACGTGATCGCGATATCCGTCGTTGGACAGTCGGTACTGCAACTGCAGGGTGCTGCCCGGCTGGAGCTGGAACGGCAAGGTCAGCGCAGCGTCGGGGTAGAGACTTCTGGACAGCTCAAGCGGCGTGCACACGCCACCGGCGCTGCACTCGGCAGCACCGGTGATGCCCACACGCAACGTACCGGTATTGCGCAGGGTGTTGCCCTGCAATTGCAGATCCACGCTGCCTTTGGCGGGCACTACGTTCACCAGCGCGCCCCAGACCAGGCTGACACCAACGTTGGCCTGCGCCGCCTGTTCATCGCCTTCCAGGATCGTGCCGTCGGGGCCCTTTACCCCCTCGAAGTAGATGCGGTAGGCCGCCTCCTTCTCGACGGTCTGCAGTGGAATCACCCGGATCAGGCGATTGCCACCACCGCTGAGTGCGAACTTGCCGGGCGTGATGGCAATCGCCGCATCGGCAGCTTCCACTTCGATCTCTTCTTCACCCACCTGTGCCGGGTTGGTGATGCGCAGCAGGCGTGCCTGCACGTACTGCGGCTGGGTGGATTGCGAGTACACGCGGATCTTCGTGCCGTGCTTGGCATCCACCGCTGCGCGCATCGGATGAATGGACAGATTGGCGTGTGCCGGCGGGGCCAGCAGTGCGCTCAACGGCAACAGGCAGAACAGCAGCTTCTTCATGATGAGCCTCCGTGGGGATCAGGGTTTGGCGGTCGGCACGCGCAGCTCTACCGTCAGCTCGCCGTCGTAGAGACCGGGGCGTTTGCTGGCGATGGGCGTGGGCGGTGTTTCCAGCGTCAGCGGCGTCGGCACGCAGTACACGGGCTGACTGATGCCCGGCAGCAGCACCATGCGCAGCTGTGCGCTGTCGATGCCGCGCAGCAGCTGTTCCTCACCATGCTTCATGGCCAGCAGATTGCCGCCATAGTTCAGCCCGACCTGGTAATCGAGTCGCTGGGTATCGTCACTTCCACCGTCCTGATGCCAGACCGCAAAGTCGCGCCCCGGCGGTGGGCGCGGCCCACTGTCGCGTACGGTGACGCCGAGGAATTCGCTCTGCGAACCCACCCCGTCGTAGAGGCACATGTCCACGTCCTTGCGCCCGGCGACGACCTTGCGGATGGGGTCGTAGCGCAGGTCCATGTTGACCAGGGGTGCAACGCCGTCGAAGCCCGGGAAGTAGATCGAGATGGCGTCGTAATCGGTGACGGTGAAGTCGAAGTTGACGACATACTTCGCCAAATGCCTGCCTGGTGGCACTCTCAGATTGAGTACGAGACTGCCCCTCCAGCGGCCGGCCACCAAGCGCGCAACACTGTCCCCGGCAATCGCAATGGCCAGACCTGTACCGACTGCGTCGTCACTGCCGCAAGGTCTGGAATGCGACGACCAGATTGCGTACGTGGTATCCCGAAAGTAGTCGAGTGAGCAAATTTGGGTGGAATCAGCCCTATAGATGGAAGCAGCGAAGTTGATCGTGCTCGGACTTCCCGTACGCTCTTCTATCGCCCGTACCGGTATCACACTGGTTACATCGCCACTTTCCGCCTCTGTATCTTCGGTACGGCACATTCCAGATGCGGGATCAATGGTTGACTCGCACGTCAGATAGAGCTTTCCGTACTGCTTACTCAGATCTATGTCGTACGCGATCAAAGTCTTGGGCGCCCAGATCTCGATATCCCCCGGCATCGCCGAACGATCCCACGCCATCTTGATATCGCGAGCAACCACACCACTGGGCGGATCCGTATCGGGAGGACGTTGCGCCCACGCCCTCGGCGCCAGCACCACCAGCGCACACACCAGCATCAACACCAACAACACACGCCGGTTCATGGCGTTCCTCCTGCAGCAGCGGTCTGGGGCGTTGCGGCAATCAATGCGCGTTCCTGCAGCAGGCGCGTCACGCGGGCCTGCTGGCGGATCTCGGCCGGCAGCTGGGCCACGGCCAGCGGCTCGCAGTGCACGGCGCCGACCAGCAGCACCACCTGGCGGCGCTCGCGCACCTGCAACGGGCAGTGCAGCAGGCGGTCGTCCTGCAGCAGGTACAGCGTTGTCTCGCGACGCGGGAAATCGGCAACGAAGCCGCCGTTGGCGCTGGTGCCGGGCACCGGCGCGTTGAGGATGCGGGCACCGCCCAGCGGCGCTCCGGCAAGATCCTTGGCGTTGCCGATGAAGGTGTAGGTCACCTCGATCGGCACCGGCATGCGCATCAGCCGCCCGGGGCTGAGGAACATCGGCCGTGCACCGCCCACGCCGGTCACGCGGATGGCGGCGATGCTGTCCAGCGTGCTGGCGTCCTGTACTTCGGCACGGTGCGACTGGTACGACGACAACGGCAGCAACCGGCGCTCGCCAATCTGCAGGCGCTGTCTGCGCAGGCCGCCCACCTGCAGTTCGGCCGCCACGCCACGCAGGTCGACGTCGTCGGTGTCGGCCACCTGTACGGCCAGGCCGGCGTCGGCACCGTTGCTGCCGCTCCAGTAGAAGCCGCGCTTGCCCAGTGCAAAACCGGAGCTATGCATGCCGCTGTAGGCGGTCTCGCTGCGGCCGCGCTGCTGGTAGTGCGCCAGCGTGGCGCCGCTCTGGCCCAGGCTGTTCTGCAGCTGGCCACTGAGCGTGGCGCTGTAGCGGTCGCTGTTGTTGGCGCGCAGTTCGGCTGACAGCTCGCGGTACTGTGCATCGACGTCCTGGCGCAGGCTGTGGCCAACGCTGTAGTTGATGTCCGGGCGCTGGTGCTGCGGCTGACGCACGTCCACGCTGTAGCGGCGCTGGCCACCGCCGGCGGTGCCGCGCAGCAGGCGGGTCAAGCTCAGGTTGAAGTAGATGCCGCGGTCGCGTTGGTCACTGCCGCGTAGGCTGTCGCTGGCGCGCTGCTGCCACACGCCCACGCGCGTGGAGACACTGAAATCCTGCCAGCGATGGCTGCGGCTGTAGCTGGCCTGCCAGGTGCGGCTGAGCTGCGGCTCGCGGCGCGGTTGCCACGGCGGTGGCGGTGGCAGCAGCGGGTCCAGCCCAGCCAGAGGGTCGCCCTCCGCACCCGGCAGGGCACGCCCCGCGCGCCAGGTCTGGCGCCGCGTGTAGCCCACATAGGCGCTGCCACCGGCCAGCGGCAGCGCCATCGAGGCGCTGAGCGAGTTGGTGCAGCCCAGCTGGTCGCGCGCGTCGGCCTCGAACTGGCAGGCCTTGCCGCGCATGCGCTGCTGGTAGATGTTCCAGGACGCGGTGCGGCGGTACGACAGCTGGTGCTGCTGGCCGGTGCTGCCATCGTTGCCGCGCATGCCGCCGAAGCTGGCGCGTAGTTCCTGGGAGGCGTACAGGCGGCGCAGGTCCACGCGCAGCTCGCCATAGCGGAAGCCGCCGAGGTCGGCGGCGCCGGCCACCATCGCCACGTCGCGGCCCAGCGGCACGCGCATGCCGGCCACGGCCACACGTTCGCCATCGAAGCGATCACTGCGGCGCTCGTTGCGCTTGCCACCCTGCACGAACCACTGCCACTGGCTGTTGGTCCAGTCGCCGCCCTGGTCGAACGGCGCGTCTTCGCTGCGCACCAGCACGCCGTCTTCATAGATGCGCAGTGTGACGTTGTAGTTGCCGAACGGGAAGTTGCGGGTGTCGATCTGGTTGATGCCGGCCTGCAGGTAGGAGGTCTGCAGCAGCCGCGTGCCGTCGTAGGCATCCACGCGTGCGTCGCGGGCCAACAGCACGGTCAGCGGCGTGGCCTGCACGGCGGCATCGGCATCCACATAGGCCTG
This sequence comes from Stenotrophomonas sp. 28608_Sma, assembly GCF_056486185.1. NCBI lineage: Bacteria > Pseudomonadati > Pseudomonadota > Gammaproteobacteria > Lysobacterales > Lysobacteraceae > Stenotrophomonas > Stenotrophomonas sp. 28608_Sma. Next base: position 4,065,472 of record NZ_CM151308.1, read on the forward strand.
GGTGGTGCCCACGCGCAGACCCTGCAGGCGGTCCAGCGGCAGCATGCTGAAACTGAAGGTGCCGCCCTGCGGGCTGGACAGGTTGCGGCGGTCCATGCGCCCGGCCTGCAGGTAGTGCGCCTGCCCCAGGTCGTGGCGGTAATAGACGTTGTCGAACTGGAATTCACTGTCACTGCCGCGGCTGCGGTAGCGCTGCTGGTTGAAGTTCCATTCGGCGGAGACATGCCCGCGGTCGAACAGGCCCAGCACGCCGGTGCCACGCGCGGACAGCGTCTGGTAGTCGCGGCTGCCGCTGACGTTGATCACCTGCTGGTGCAGGAACGCGTTTTCGGCGTTGGCGCTGACGCTGTGGAAGCGTTCGGCAGCCGGTTTGCCGGGAATCCACTGGCGGGCGACGAACAGGCGCACCGCGCCCTCGCCCTCGTCGTACAGGGCGCGCACGGCGGCGGGGTCTTCCGGTGGATCGAGATAGCCGCAGCCGGCGGTGGCGCCACCGAAGCGGCAGGCCAGATGGCTGTTGCGCGGCATGGGCTGTGACAACGCGGGCAGCAGCGCGGCCTGCGCCTCGGCGGGCAGGTCGAGCGCCTGCAGCACGCTTGCTGGGTCTTCCAGTTGTACGTGCTCCAGGGTCACACGCACCGGCGACAGCCCGGCCGAGCGGCCGAACAGCTGGATGTCGAGTTGTTCGGTCTGGCCTTCGACCAGATCCTCAAAGCCGGGCGGGACGCCGCGCGCCGCCGCCAGCGGCGTTGCCAGCGCCAGGGCGAGCGCGACCGCCAGCCGGGTGATGGCGGGGGCGTGTGGGGTCATGGGGGTACCGCTGGAAAGGCAGCCGGCCCGGTGTGCGGGCCGGCGCGGGGATTACGGCGTGGTGGCCTTCTGGTTCAGCACGATATTGACGACGCCGGTGTAGCGACCTTGGGTGGTCAGCGGTGCCGGAGCGGTCTGGGCGATGACCAGCGGCATCGAGATCGACGCGCCCGGGGTGGAGCCGGCACCGGTGAACAGATCGGCCGCAGCGTACTCAATCGGGGTCAGGCCCAGATCGCGACCGTTGAGGCTGACCTTCATCGGCACGGTGACCGTACCGTCACCGTTGGCCAGCACGAATGCACCACCAATCTTGGCTTCGATATCGGCGGCGTCATCGTTGGAGTGGATGCGCACGTGCTGGGTATCCGGAATCAGGCCACGCAGCGGATCGTGGGTCAGGGTGACGGCGTCCGGCAGTGCGCTGCCGTCATCACGCAGCAGGGCCAGGGTCGGGTCGACGTCGGCATAGACGGTGATCTTGGTTTCCACGGCGTGCGCGGACAGCGAAGCCGTGGCCAGCGCTGCAGCGAGCGCGGCCTTCTTGAGAATGGCGTGCATGGGTTGTCTCTCTCGGACAAGGGGGAATGAGAAAGCCCCCCTCCCCTAAGGAGAAAGGGAGGGAGGCGCCGCCCGCAGAGGTGGTTGCGGGCGACGGAGAGAATGTTAGGAACCCATTGTCCTGCAGGCCATTCAAGCATTCCTAAAACGTTGAACGTTAAGAAGGATTCTTGAAGGCGCTCAATGTTTGAGGGTTATGCAATTTCCCTCATTCGTTGAATGCAAAAAACCTCATTGCATCGCCTTTGTAGAGACAGCTTCTCCGGTCATTTCCACGCCATCCACGCGCGGCGTGGCTCTACTGCAGAGCCAAGCCCATGCTCGGCTGCCGCGAGCCTCAGCCTGCAGGCACCACGGTGACGCGATCAACATCGATGTCGGTCGGCTTGAACCGATGCGTGTCGACCTTGCCATGCAGTTCCACCACGGTGTCCGCACCAATGGCCTGCTGCGGCAGGTCGTCGTCATCGATCTCCACTTCGATCTGGCCACTGGCGTCGCGGAACTGGTAACGCTCGTGGCCAAGCTTGGCGACCAGGGTGCCACGCAGCACCACCGGGTGGTCATCGCGCTGGGCGCGCGCATCGGCCACGGTGCTGGCAGCGACTCCTGCGCCTGGGCCGGTGTACTGCGCAAACCCCTGCGGGCTCAACAGGGTGAGCGGCGTGGCGATGAGGGCAATGGCAAGCAGTCGGTTCATGGTGTTCTCCGTGGCTGAGTAAGTGCCCTCAGGTTCTATCGCCCCGGATGTGATGCCTATGCAATAGATCCGAGAGATGTGAAAGCGACACTCAGTGTCAGAATTCGTTCAGATCCTGAAGCAAGGTTTTGTAGAGTCGAGCACGGCTCGACTCTACAAATACCCATCCACGCATGCGTGGACTTCGCGTTGGCGCGTGGTCAGAAGAAGATCGCGTACAGGATCAGCAGCGGAATCGGTACGCCCAACAACCAGAGCAGAATCATTTTCATGGCAGGTCTCCTTGCATGGAACGGGGTTACAGGTCGCGACGGCGGCCGCCCCAGGTGGCGCTGAGGCTGGCGAAGAACGCGCCGATCAGCAGCGTGATGAACAGCCACAGCGCGGCATACGCTGCTGCCTTGCGGGCATCGTCGGCCGCCTGCTTGGCAGTGTTCTTGGCCTTCTCCAGCGCAGCACGCATGCGCGTCTGCACATCGGTCACGCGCGCCTGCGCTTCGGCCTGACTCATGCCGGTCTCGCGCGCGATCAGCTGGGACAGGTACTGGGTGTCGGCCGGATCCAGGCCATCTCCCTGCAGACTGTTGACGATGATGCGATTCACCTCGGCACGCACTTCACGGCGGTCAGCCACCGGGCCATTGCCTGGCATCGGACGCGGCGGTGCGGCCATGCGCGCGTCGCGCGGGCCGACGCTTGCGACCGGCGGCGGCGGGGCCGCATTCGGATCCATCGGCGCACCCGGCGGAGGCGGCGTTGCAGGATCAGACGGCCCTGCGCTGGTGGCACTTCGGAACAGCGAGTCCACCCAGTAGTTGAGGTCGCCTTCCGGCGCAGCCGAGGCGGCGCTACCGGCACTCGCGGCGGCAACGCCTGCCGTGGAGGCAGCGGCGCCTGCAGTGGCATCGGCCACTTTCGCGCCCGTGCCGAGTACGCCGCCGATGGCCGAGGTGAGCAGACCGGCGGTGAGCAGCGTGGCCACCGCCCACGACACGAAGCCATGTGCGGTATCGCGGAAGTAGGTTTCATCGCCATGGATCTGCGTCCACTTGGTACGCAGGCGTCCTGCCAGATAGCCACCCAGACCCGAAGCCGCCAGCGCGGTGAAGGTGAGCCAGATGATGCTGGACCAACCGAAGGTTTCCTTGCTGACGCCTTCAAACGACCACGGCGACACCGAGGACAGCCCCAGGCCCACGCCGAGAATCAGCAGGATGAGGGACAACGCGGCGGCGGCGGCGGCACCGGCGAAGATTGCACCCCAGGACACGGCGCTTTCGCTTGGCGGGGCAACGATGGGGGCGGCGACGACAGTGCCGACGTCAGGGCCGAGCGGGCCGCGCTCGGGTGGGTCGAATCGGGTACTCATGGGACGGACGCTCCGGATCAGATGCTGCGGATGCAGCTGGCGTCCTGAGGCTGCGCGAGCGCTTGTGAAGCTGGCGAGACCCTTGAATCACGCGGTCTTGGCGCGGTGAAGAGCGTGCCAACCAAGGTTGGCACCTACCAAAAAGCGGGAACGCGGTAGATCCATGCCATGCGTGGATGGGGAAGCGTGCCAACCAAGGGCGAGGACAAAGTAGATCCACGCCATGCGTGGATGATTTTTCACGAGTGTCGAAAGCGTGCCAACCAAGGTTGGCAGCTACCAGAGCCGAAGCAAAAAAAACGCCCCGCGGATGCGGGGCGTTCTCGGCACAACCTACGCGGGCGATCAGCCCTGGTAGTCGCGCACGTCGCTGCCGGTGTAGACCTGGCGCGGACGGCCGATCTTCATTTCCGGGTCAACCTGCTGTTCCAGCCAATGCGAGACCCAGCCGGAGGTACGGCCCAGGGCGAACATGACGGTGAACATTTCGGTCGGGATCTGCAGCGCCTTGTAGATGATGCCGCTGTAGAAATCGACGTTCGGGTACAGCTTGCGGGCGACGAAGTACTCGTCCTGCAGCGCGGCCTGTTCCAGCTTCACGGCCACGTCCAGCAGCGGATCCTGCACGCCCAGCTGCTTGAGCACCTTGCTGGTCATCTCGCCGATGACCTTGGCGCGCGGGTCGAAGTTCTTGTAGACGCGGTGGCCGAAGCCCATCAGGCGGAAGCCGGAGGTCTTGTCCTTGGCCTTGACCACGGCGGATTCGACGTTGTCGGCGCTGCCGATCTCTTCCAGCATCTTCAGCACGGCTTCGTTGGCACCGCCGTGGGCCGGACCCCACAGCGCGGTGACGCCAGCGGCAACCGACGCGTACGGGTTGGCACCGGTCGAGCCGACCAGGCGCACGGTCGAGGTCGAGGCGTTCTGCTCGTGGTCGGCGTGCAGGATGAACAGCAGGTCCAGCGCCTTGACCACGTCCGGGTTCAGATCGTACTGGCCATCAGCCGACTCGAAGGTCTGCTTCAGGAAGCGGCTGACGTAGTCCAGCGAGGTGTCCGGCTTGTTGGCCGGCAGGCCCTTGCCGTGGCGGTAGATCAGCGCCGACAGGGTCGGCACCTTGGCGATCAGGCGCACAGCGGCCTGGCGGCGCTGTTCGGCGTCGGACAGGTCCAGCGAGGCGTGGTAGATGCCCGACAGCTGCGCGATGGCGGCGGTCAGGATGGCCATCGGATGTGCATCCTTGGCGAAGCTGCCGATCAGGGTGTTGATCGACTCATCGACGTTGGCTTCAGCCGCCAGCTCGTCGGTGAAGGCCTTCAGCTGCTCGGCGCTCGGGCGCTCGCCGTTGATCAGCAGGTAGGCCACTTCGACGTAGCTCGACTTTTCCGACAGCTGTTCGATCGGGTAGCCGCGGTACAGCAGCACGCCCTTGTCGCCGTCGATGTAGGTGATGGCGGACTTGCAGCTGGCCGTCGCGGTGAAGCCGGAATCGTAGGTGAAATACCCCGTTTCCTTGGTCAGCTTCGCGATGTCGACGCAGTCGTTGCCAAGGGTGGGTTTGATGACGGGCAGAACGACCGACTTATCGCCGGCGTTGAGCGTGACCTGATCAAGATCGGACACTGTGTGCGCTCCTTCATGGGAAGGCGCCTGCCCAAGCGCATTGGTCAGGCACGTGAATGACGTCCTCGGCCTGTGCCGGGGATCACGCCATTATCGCACAGCAGCATTTGCCCGGCGCTAGACAGAAGTCGTATACGACAGGCGGCCAGACGCCGGCCGTTGAGCGGCCCGGATCGGCAAAAGCGTTGTCATCCGAACGCAGTGTTCCGTCCATCCAAACGCCCGTTGGGTAGGCGTTGGGGAAAAACAAACGGCCGCGCAGAGCGCGGCCGTCGGTTCGAAGCTGGATCGACAGATCAGCGCGCGTAGCGCTTCTGGAACTTGTCGATACGGCCCGAGGTGTCGATGACCTTGTGCTTGCCCGTGTAGAACGGGTGCGAAGCAGAGGAAATTTCAACCTTGACCAGCGGGTATTCGTTGCCGTCTTCCCACTGGATGGTTTCCTTCGTCGCCATGGTCGAGCGGGTCAGGATCTTGAAATCGGAGGTGACGTCATGGAAGACGACGTCGCGGTAGTTCGGATGGATATCGGCCTTCATGGGCTCACACCGTAAATGGGCTGGTGGTCAAGAGCGGCATTATAAGCACCGGTTGCCGCTCGGGGCAACCGGTGCGGGTCAACAGACTTCAGTCCGCGCCCAGGGCCTGGCGCACCAGGGCCTCGAAACGCTGCTGGTCGTAGGCCATCAGCAGATCGCAGTTGTCCGGCTGGCCGGTCTGGCGGTTCCAGTCGACGATGGTGGCGCCGCGGCTGAACGTACCGTTCAGCTCCACGTTCAGCGGCCGCGATTCGACCTGCAGCTGCCCTTCCGGGTTCAGCGCCCAGGCCATGGCGACCGCATCGGCGGTATACCAGCGGCCACCCTTGCTGTCCTCGGACAGGCCACGGGTCTTGCGCGAGATCAGCTCGTAGAAACGGGCGCGATCGGAATCAGCCTGCAGCCACTTTTCAGCATCCTGCAGCGGCAGGCCATGGGCGACGGTGGCCTCCCAGTCCGACACCAGCAGGTGCTTGAACGAAGTGAACACCACGTGCGCCGCTTCCGGATCGAACGCGATGTTGAATTCGGCCGCCGGGGTGATGTTGCCGTGGCAGGTGACCGCACCGCCCATCACCACGATGCGCTTGATGCGCTCGGGAAGGGTCGGGTCCAGCTTCAGTGCCAGGGCCAGGTTGGTCAGCGGGCCAAGCATCACCAGCATCAGTTCACCGGCGTGCTCGTGCGACAGGCGCAGGATGGCCAGTGCGGCGTGCTCGGCTTCAGCCTGGCGGCTCGGCGGCGGCAGGTCCACGTCGCCGTAGCCGTCACGGCCATGCACGTGGGCGGCGTCAACGGAGGGATGCAGCAGGGGATCCGGGCTGCCGGCAAACACCGGTACGTCGGCGCGGCCGACGATGTCGCAGAGCTTGAGGGCGTTGCGGACGGTGTACTGCAGGCCGACATTGCCGGCGGCGATGGTCAGGGCGACCACGTCATGCCGTTCATCGGCAAAGGCCATCAGCAGGGCCAGGGCGTCGTCCACACCGGGGTCGGTGTCGATCAACAGGGGGATCTTGTGGGTCATCGTTGCCGTCTTCAGATCGGCAACGAAGTGTGGACCGGGATGATGACCGTTGCAATACCGGTCTACCCCGGCGGCAAAGATGTAGTGAGAGGGTTGGATCCGTTGCCCCCACCAACGCCCCCGCCCAACGCACTCACGAACATGAACAGATTTTAGTTCGGGTCGCTTGGAGCGCCCAACATCATTTGCTATAAAAACTGTTGAACATTTTATAGAAAACAACCATGAAGCTGCCCGCGCCAGCTCCCGATCTGGCAACCCTCACCCGGAAGTACATGGAGACCCTCGGTACCATCCTGGACGCCCGGATCGGGCCCGAGGTGAACGGCGCCTATGAGCACTGGGACAAGGTGCGCCACAGGATGCCACCGGCAGGCCTGAACGCGGAACAATGGTGGTTGGGTATCACGTGGACGCGCGCAGCATTGCTGAAGCCGCTACCGCTGTTGCTGGACAAGACGCAGCAACCCTTCAAGCTGGCACTTACCGATTCAATGCAGCGGCACCTGCACTACATTGATCGGGAGGCCGCAGGCTCGGTGAAGGGTGTGGATGCTGCCAGCGGCCAAGGACGGTTCCTGATCCGCTCGCTGATCGAGGAAGCCATGACCTCATCGCAGCTGGAGGGCGCCTCGACCACGCGGGCGGTGGCAAAGGAAATGCTGAGCACAGGCCGTGCGCCGCGCGACCAGTCCGAGCGCATGATCTACAACAACTACGTGGCAATGAACGTGATCCGCGAGCGCGGCATACGCCCGATCACTCCCGGCGAGATTCTGGAGCTGCACAGCATCCTCACCGACGGCACGCTGGAGCTTCCAACCGACAGCGGGCGTTTCAGAACCGCCGAAGACAACGTTGCGATCTTCGATCGCGGCTCACCACCTACGCTGCTGCACATCCCTCCTCCGGCCGAGGAAGTGCCCGCACGGATCGAGCGGCTGTGCACGTTCATCAATGAGGAAAGCACACCGTTCATCCATCCTGTCGCCAAAGCCATCGCACTGCATTTCCAGATTGGCTATGACCATCCTTTCGTGGATGGCAATGGCCGTACGGCACGCGCACTGTTCTACTGGGCGATGATGAATGCCGGATATTGGATGACCGAGTACTTCTCCATTTCCAGCGTGTTGAAGAAGTCCCCAGGCAAGTACATGCGGGCCTACCTCTACACCGAAAGCGACAACCGGGATCTTGGCTACTTCGTGGCGCAACAACTGGAGGCGATTGAGCAATCGATCCAGGGTTTGCATGCCTACATCGCCAGGAAGCATGCGGAGGATCAGGCAGCGCGACGCGTGCTGCGAACCGCCCGGCTTGGCGGTGTGCCTCTCAATCATCGTCAGCGCGCGTTGCTGGCCAACGCGCTGAAGGATCCTGACCGGACCTACACCGTCGCCAGCCACCAGGCGGCACACACCATTACCTATCCGACCGCGTTGAAGGATCTGAACGGATTGGTGGCTTCCGGGCTTGTCAGCAAAGAGCGCGTCGGGAAGGCCTCCGAGTATCTCGTGCTTCCCGGCCTGTCGGAACGTTTGGCGCTGTAGATCTACGCCATGCGGGGATGACGGGAAGGTGATCGAAAGCGCTGTCTGTAGAGTCGAGCCATGCTCGACTCACGCGCGCGGCGCGCAGTAGATCCACGCCATGCGGGGATGTGTGGACCAGGGTCCACACCCACCAATGCGGCATTACGCCGAGGCGTAACGCACGGCGGTGCCGATCCAGCGTTGCACCACGCGATCGGCCAGCGCGGGCTGCTGGTCCAGCAGGCGCTCGGCCAGGTCATGCACGCCGGGCAGCAGGCCGGCATCGCGCGCGAGATCGGCGATGCGGAAGCCAGCCAGGCCGGTCTGGCGGGTACCGAGCAGTTCGCCCGGGCCACGCAGCTCCAGATCCTTCTCGGCGATGACGAAGCCATCGTTGGTTTCGCGCATGGTCTGCAAACGCTCGCGCGCCATCTGCGAAAGCGGCGCCTGGTACAGCAGCACGCAGCGCGACACCGCCGAACCGCGGCCCACGCGGCCGCGCAACTGGTGCAGCTGGGCCAGGCCGAGGCGCTCGGCATTCTCGATCACCATCAGCGAAGCGTTCGGTACGTCCACGCCCACTTCGATGACCGTGGTCGCCACCAGCAGATCGATCTCACCCGCCTTGAACGCCACCATCGTCGCCAGCTTCTCGGCGGCTTTCAGACGGCCATGCACCAGCCCCACGCGCACACCCGGCAGCAGCGCCTGCAGCGATTCGTAAGTGGCCTGCGCCGGCGTGGCGTCGAGCTCTTCGCTTTCCTCGATGAGCGTGCACACCCAGTACACCTGCCGCCCTTCCTGGCAGGCCAGCGCGATGCGCTCGATCAGTTCGGGACGGCGGTCGTTGTTGAGTGCCACGGTCTGCACCGGGGTGCGGCCCGGCGGCAGTTCGTCGATGGCCGAGACATCCAGATCCGCGTATTCGGACATCGCCAGCGTGCGTGGAATCGGCGTGGCAGTCATCACCAGCTGGTGCGGCACGCTGTTGCCACCCGCGCCCTTGTCGCGCAGGGCCAGCCGCTGGTGCACGCCGAAGCGGTGCTGTTCGTCGACGATCGCCAGGGCCAGGTCCTGGAACACCACCGCCTCCTGCATCAGCGCGTGGGTGCCGACCACCACCTGCGCTTCGCCGTTGGTGACCTGCTCCATCACCTTGGCGCGCGCCTTGCCGGTGACCTTGCCGGCCAGCCAGGCGATACGCACGCCCAGCGGTTCCAGCCAGCCGCGCAGGTTGTTGAGATGCTGCTCGGCCAGCAGCTCGGTGGGCGCTGCCAATGCGACCTGCTTGCCCTGCTCGACCGCCAGCATCGCCGCCAGCGCGGCGACCACGGTCTTGCCGGAGCCGACGTCGCCCTGCACAAGCCGCAGCATCGGGCTGGGCCGCGCGAGGTCTTCGCGGATCTGCTTGAACACGCGCGCCTGGGCGCCGGTCAGCGCGAACGGCAGCTGCTTCAGCAGCGCCTTGGCCAGCTTGCCGGGACCGGCCAGCGGCGGCGCATGGTGCGCCTGCAAGGCGATGCGCTGGCGGCGCAGGCTGAGGTGGTGGGCCAGCAGCTCTTCCATTGCCAGACGACGCTGCGCCGGATGGGTGCCTGCGGCCAGCGCGGCCAGATCGGCATCCGGCGGCGGCCGGTGCACAGTGAGCAGCGCGCTGCGCAGTGACGGCAGGCCGAGGCCATCCAGCCAGCCGCTGGGCAGCAGTTCCAGCGTGCTTTCCTCGGGCAGGCGGTCCAGCGCCTGACCGATCAGCTTGCGCATGGTCATCGGGCCGACGCCTTCGACGGTGGGATACACCGGGTCGAGGCGGTCGCCGAGTTCGGGATCGTCGTTGCGGCCCAGCACCTGGTAGCTGGGATGGACGATTTCCAGGCCGAGGTGGCCGGGTTTGGGCGTGCCGAAGCAGCGCAGCCGGTTGCCGACCGCGAACTGGCCGACCTGCTGCTGGCGGAAATGGAAGAAGCGCAGCACCAGGGTGCCCTGCCCCTCATCCTCCACCGCCACTTTCAGCATCGGCCGGTAGCGCATGCCGCGCTCGACCGCGACCACCCGCACTTCCACCTGCGCCGGCACGCCATTGCGCAGGTCTTCGATGCGGGTCAGCCGGGTCCGGTCTTCATAGCGCAGCGGCAGATGAAGCCAGAGATCCTGCAGGGTGGCCAGGCCACGCGCCTGCAGTTTGGCGGCCACGGCCGGCCCCACGCCAGCGAGCATCGCCAGGGATGCTTCGCCGGACGGTGACAGGACCGGGGTGACCGCCGCCTTGCGTGCCACGTGGCGGTCAGTCGATGACCATCACCGCGTCGACCTCGAAGTTGGCGCCCTTCGGCAGGCCGGAGACTTCGATGGTGGAACGGGCCGGGTATGGGGCCTGGAAGTAGTCCTGCATGACCGCGTTGACCTTGGCGAACTCGCCCAGATCGGTCAGGTACAGGCCCAGGCGCACGACCTTGTCCAGCGAGCCGCCAGCGGCTTCGGCCACGGCCTTGAGGTTGTCGAAGGCGCGGCGGGCCTGTGCTTCAACGTCGCCGGCGCCGACGATGTCGCCGGTGGCCGGGTCGAGCGGGATCTGGCCGGAGAAGTACACGGTGTTGCCGGCGCGCACGGCCTGCGAGTACGGGCCGATGGCGGCGGGAGCCTTTTCGGTGTTGATGATCTGGCGGGACATGGGTCGCTCCGGTGCTTGGGGGAAAACAGAGCGGTGATTGTACCGGGTGGGGGCGCATCCACGCATGGCGTGGATCTACCGCGCCGCTTCGGTAGTGCCGGCCGCTGGCCGGCAAACCCATGAACGTCGGAAGCACCGCGAAGTTGCCGGCCAGCGGCCGGCACTATCGGGTTCGCATTACTGGCGGCGTACCGACTGCACGACCGACAGGCGGCGCAGGCGGCGCATCACTTCGGCCAGATGGTTGCGGTCGCGCACCTGGATGTTGAACGCCAGCACGGCGGCGTTGAAATCACGGTCAAGGTAGTCCACGCGCTCGATGTTGGAATGGCTCTGCGCGATGGCGGCGGCCAGCTGCGCCAGCACGCCGGTGCCGTTCTCCACTTCCACCACCAGCGAGGTGTCGTAGTCACCGGAAACGGTGGTGTCCCAGCCGATCGGCACCCAGCGCTCGGGCGACTTGCGCAGCTCGGCCAGGTTCGGGCAGTCCATGCGGTGCACCACGATGCCCTTGCCGGCGGTGTGGTAGCCCATGATCTCGTCGCCGGGAATCGGCTGGCAGCAACCGGCGAAGGTGACCACGCCGCGCTCGCTGCCGTTGATCAGGATCTTTTCCTGCGAGTGGTGGCGCGAATGCGGGCCGCCACGCAGTTCGGCATAGGCCATCAGCGCCTGCGCGGCCTGCGTCGGCATCCAGTTGCCCAGTGCGACCTCGGCCAGCAGCGCCTCCAGGCGCGGGAAGCGGTGCTCGGCCAGGAACGCATCCAGGCGCCCCTTCGGCAGCCGTTCCAACGAGGAATCCATCGCTTCCAGCGCACGGTCCAGCATGCGGTGGCCGAGCTGCACGGCGTCTTCATGCTCCAGCTGCTTGAGCTGGTGGCGGATGGCGGTGCGCGCCTTGCTGGTAACCACGAATTCCAGCCACTGCGGTTTCGGCGTGGCCGAGCGTGCGGTGATGATCTCCACCGACTGGCCCGACACCAGCTTGGTGCGCAACGGCACCAGCTTCTTGTCCACGCGCGAGGCCACGGCCATGTTGCCGACGTCGGTATGCACGGCGTAGGCGAAGTCCAGCGCGGTGGAATTGCGCGGCAGGGCCAGGATCTTGCCCTTCGGGGTGAACAGGTAGACCTCGTCCGGGAACAGGTCGACCTTGACGTTGTCGAGGAACTCCAGCGAGGAACCGGCGGCACGCTGCGAGTCGATCAGCTCGACGATCCAGGCGTGGGCGCGGCTCTGCGCGCTGTTGGGCGAATCGCCGCCGAACTTGTAGGTCCAGTGCGCGGCCACGCCGCGTTCGGCGATCAGGTCCATCTCCTCGGTACGGATCTGCACCTCGATCGGCGAGCCATACGGCCCGAACAGCACCGTGTGCAGCGACTGGTAACCGTTGGCCTTGGGAATGGCGATGAAATCGCGGAAACGCCCATCCAGCGGCTTGAACGTGGCATGCACCGAACCCAGCGCGTGGTAGCAGCTGGGCACGCTGCGCACCACCAGGCGGAAGCCGAACACGTCCATCACCTGGTCGAAGGTTTTGTTCTCGTCGCGCATCTTGTTGTAGATGCTCCACGGGGTCTTGATGCGGCTGACCAAGCGGTGCTCGATGCCTTCCTTCGCCAACCGCTGCGACAGCTGCACTTCCACCTGCGCCAGCGCTTCGCGGCGGACCACCGGTTGGCTGCGGATGTGCTTTTCCAGGATCGCGTGGCGCCACGGATACAGCGCCTTGAAACCGAGGTTCTGCAGCTCGCTCTTGACCAGGCTCATGCCCAGGCGCTGGGCGATGGGCGCGTAGATCTCCAGCGTCTCGCGGGCGATGCGGCCGCGCGCTTCGCGGCTCTGCGCGCCCAGCGTGCGCATGTTGTGCAGGCGGTCGGCCAGCTTGATCATGATCACGCGCAGGTCGCGCGACATCGCCAGCAGCATCTTGCGGAAGCTCTCGGCGGCCGCTTCCTGGCGATCGCGGAACTTCAGCTTGTCCAGCTTGGTCACGCCGTCGACCAGTTCGGCCACGGCTTCGCCGAACTCGGCAGCCAGCGCTTCACGGGTCAGCGGGGTGTCTTCGATGGTGTCGTGCAGGATCGCGGCGATCAGCGCCTCCACGTCCAGGCCGAGCTCGGCCAGCACCTGGGCCACGGCCACCGGATGGGTGATATAGGGCTCGCCCGACTTGCGCGTCTGCCCGGCGTGTGCGGCGGCTCCGACTTCCCAGGCACGGCGCAACAGCGGCAGCTGTTCCGGCGGCAGGTAATGGGCGGCGCGTTCAAGCTGGAGGACGTAGTCGGGTACGGCGGCAGCGGGGGCTGCGGCGACCTTGGCAGTGGGGCCTGGGTTCATGCCCGAAGCCTATTCCAGCGCGACGTTTACGGCAAATCCTGAATGCGAAACAGCCCGCACGGGGCGGGCTGTTCGGCACATCCAACGATTACGTTGATCGATGCGATCAATCGTCGTTCTTGGACATGTCTTCGTCGGCGACCACTTCCGCGGCAGCCCACTCCAGCGCTTCGCGCTCGGCGCGCTCACGCTCGGCCTTCTCGACTTCGTCGATCAGCGCGTTGTCGATCTTGCGGGCGGCGATTTCGCGCAGCGCCAGCACGGTCGGCTTGTCCTCGGTCTCGCTGTTGTCCAGCGTGGCCTGCACGCCGTTGGCGAGCTGGCGGGCACGCTTGGAAGCCATCATGACCAGTTCGAAACGGTTGTTAACGACTTCCAGGCAATCTTCTACGGTGATGCGGGCCATACGGGCTCCCGGCGACCGGTCGGCCGCTCAGTCGAATGAGGGAAAGGGGACGGAGTGTACTGGCAGGGGCTGGACAAAATCAAGCCAACCCCTACCCGATTCTTTTGGAATCAGTCAGTTGCGCCCGGATCGGGGGTCAACAAGGCCTGGATCAGGCCTGCGTGGCGGACCTTCTGGGCCTCCCGGCGCAGGCGGCTGGCGGTGAAGATGGCGCACAGCTCGTCCACGGCGGTGTCGAACACCTCGTTGACGATGACGTAGTCGAACTCGTTGAAGTGCAGCATCTCGTCACGGGCTGCGCCCAGGCGCTGGGCGATGACCGCCTCGCTGTCCTGGCCGCGCTTGCGCATGCGGTCCTGCAGGGCCTGCTTGGACGGCGGCAGGATGAACACGGTGACCGTGCCCGGCACCAGCTGGCGTACCTGCTGCGCGCCCTGCCAGTCGATTTCCAGCAGCACGTCCTGGCCGGCGGCCAGCTGCGGCTCCACCGACTGGCGGGCGGTGCCCTTCCAGTCACCGTGCACCCAGGCATGCTCGAAGAAGTCGCCGGCGGCGATCATTTCCTCGAACTTCTCCGCAGAGACGAAATGGTAGTGCTGGCCATTCACTTCACCCGGGCGCATCGCGCGCGAGGTGAAGGAGATCGACAGGGCGATCTGCGGGTCACGCGCCAGGGTGGCATTGACGATGCTGCTCTTGCCGGCGCCGGAAGGGGCGGCAACGATGTACAGCGTGCCGCGCGCAACGGCGTCCGACGGCTTCGACGGGGCGCTCATGCGCGGAACCCAACTGGTTGATTTCGCAAAATTTTTCCTCGGTGTTCCAGATCCGGCGCGGAGGATCGCGCCAGGACGGCGGGGGCTGCGCGGAACATCCTGGAACCAGGCCCGGCAGACGCTTCCCCGGGGGGCGGGCACGCAACTTTACCAGAGCGGCCGCGTTGCGCGCCCGTCCGGCAGGCGCCGGGCCTTGTGCCACATGGGCGTGCGGGGGCCTGTGCTATAACCGGGCCGTACCCAACGACAGCCCGGAGGCCTGCGCCTCCCCGCCATCCCAGGAGAACGGCATGCCATCGATGAGCCGCCGCCAGTTCCTGAAAGTGACCGGGACAACCCTGGTCGGCTCCAGCCTGGCATTGATGGGCTTCGCGCCCGGCATCGCGCTCGCGGAGGTCAGGCAGTACAAGCTGACCCGCGCGACCGAGACCCGCAACACCTGTACGTATTGTTCGGTGGCCTGCGGCATCCTGATGTACAGCCTCGGCGATGGCGCCAAGAACGCCGAGCCGAGCATCTTCCATATCGAGGGTGACCCGGACCATCCGGTCAACCGCGGCACGCTGTGCCCGAAGGGTGCCGGCCTGGCCGACATCATCCACAGCAAGTCGCGCCTGCTCTACCCCGAGTACCGCGCGCCGGGCTCGAACGAGTGGAAGCGGCTGAGCTGGGACGATGCGCTGGACCGCATCGCGCGGCTGATGAAGGAAGACCGCGATGCCAACTTCGTGCAGAAGAACGAGGCCGGGCAGACGGTCAACCGCTGGCTGACCACCGGCATGCTGGCGGCCTCGGCGACCAGCAATGAAACCGCGGTGCTGACCCACAAGGTCGTGCGCTCCCTTGGCATGCTGGCATTCGACAACCAGGCACGTGTCTGACACGGCCCGACGGTGGCAGGTCTTGCCCCGACGCTAGGCCGTGGTGCGATGACGAATCACTGGGTCGACATCAAGAATGCCGACCTGATCCTGATCATGGGTGGCAATGCCGCCGAGGCACACCCGTGCGGGTTCAAATGGGTGACCGAGGCCAAGGCACACAACAAGGCCCGGCTGATCGTGGTCGATCCGCGCTTCAACCGCTCGGCCGCGGTGGCCGACGTGTATGCGCCGATCCGTACCGGCACCGACATCGTGTTCCTGGGCGGTCTGATCAACTACCTGTTGACCGAGGACCGCATCCAGCACGAGTACGTGCTGAACTACACCGACATGTCGTTCCTGGTGAAGGACGAGTTCGCCTTCAAGGACGGCCTGTATTCGGGCTACAACGAGGAGAAGCGCAGCTACGACCGTTCCAGCTGGGACTACGCCTACGGTGACGATGGCTTCGTGCGCAGCGACCCGACGCTGAAGGACCCGCGCTGCGTCTACAACCTGCTCAAGCAGCACTACGCGCGCTACACCGTGGAGATGGTCGAACGCATCTGCGGCACGCCCGCCGACAGCATCCGCCAGGTCTGGGACATGATCGCGTCCACCGCCGGCAAGGACAAGGCGATGACCATCCTGTACGCGCTGGGCTGGACGCAGCATTCGATCGGTGCGCAGAACGTGCGTGCCGGCACCATGGTGCAGCTGCTGCTGGGCAACATCGGCGTGGCCGGTGGTGGCATGAACGCCTTGCGCGGGCATTCCAACATCCAGGGCCTGACCGACATCGGCCTGATGTCCGACCTGCTGCCCGGCTACCTGACGCTGCCGAAACAGGACGAGCAGGACTACGACGCCTACATCGCCAAGCGCACGCAGAAGCCGCTGCGCGCCAACCAGATGTCGTTCTGGCAGAACTACCCGAAGTTCCACGTCAGCCTGATGAAGTCGTGGTGGGGCGACGCCGCTACCGCCGACAACAACTGGTGCTTCGACCATCTGCCCAAGCTCGACAAGCCGTACGACATGCTGCAGGCGTACGAGCTGATGAACGAGGGCAAGATCCACGGCTACATCTGCCAGGGCTTCAACCCGCTGGCCTCGGCGCCGAACAAGGGCAAGCTGATCAGCGCGTTCTCCAAGCTGAAGTTCATGGTCAGCATGGACCCGCTGGAAACCGAGACCATCGCGTTCTGGCAGAACCACGGCGCACTGAACGATGTTGATCCCAGTGCGATCCAGACCGAAGTATTCCGCCTGCCGACCACCTCCTTCGCAGAGGAGAACGGTGCAGTGGTGAACTCCTCGCGCTGGCTGCAGTGGCACTGGAAGGGTGCCAATCCGCCGGGCGAAGCGCGCAGCGACATCGAGATCATGTCCGAGCTGTTCCATCGCATCAAAGCGATGTACGAAAAGGACGGCGGTGCGTGGTGGGAGCCGGTGCGCGACCTGGCCTGGAAGTACTCCAACCCGGAACTGCCGACGCCGGAAGAACTGGCGATGGAATACAACGGCAAGGCACTGGCCGACGTGTTCGATCCGAAGGACCCGACCAAGCTGGTGCGCAAGGCCGGCGAGCAGCTGGCGGCGTTCGGCGACCTGCGCGACGACGGCAGCACGTCCTCCGGCTGCTGGATCTACATCGGCGCCTGGGGCCCGACCGGCAACATGATGGCGCGACGTGACAACAGCGACCCCACCGGCATCGGCAACACGCTGGGCTGGGCCTGGGCGTGGCCGGCCAATCGCCGGGTGATGTACAACCGCGCCTCGTGTGACGTGGCCGGCCAGCCGTTCGATCCGCGGCGCACGCTGCTGGCCTGGAACGGCAAGAACTGGGGCAGCGTGGACGTGCCGGACTTCAAGGCCGATGAAGATCCCGCCGGGGGCATGGGCCCGTTCATCATGAATCCGGAAGGCATCGCCCGCTTCTTCGCCAAGGCCGGCATGGCCGAGGGCCCGTTCCCGGAGCACTACGAACCGTTCGATACCCCGCTGCGCAGCAACCCGCTCAGCCCGGGCCAGGCACTGACGTTGAACAACCCGGCGGCGCGCGTGTTCGCCAGCGATCGCGCACAGATCGGTTCGCCGGACGAGTTCCCGCATGTAGCCACCACCTACCGCCTGACCGAGCATTTCCACTTCTGGACCAAGCACGGCAAGTTGAACGCCATCATCCAGCCCGAGCAGTTCGTCGAGATCGGCGCGGCGTTGGCCGATGAGCTGGGCATCAACAACGGCAGCCGCGTGCGGGTCAGTTCCAAGCGCGGGCACATCGAAGCGGTGGCGATGGTGACCAAGCGCATCAAGGCCCTGCAGATTGATGGCAGAACCGTGCACCAGGTGGGCGTGCCGATCCACTGGGGTTTCCTCGGTGCGGCCAAGCCCGGATACATCGCCAATACGCTGACCAACGCCATCGGTGACGGCAACTCGCAGACGCCCGAATCGAAGTGCATCCTGGTCAAGGTCGAGAAGGTGTAGGAGACACGCCATGTCACTGCAATCCCTGGACATCATCCGCCGCTCGGCCACCACCACGCCCTCGCCGGAGGCGCGTGGCGCGCACACCGGCCAGGTCGCCAAGCTGATCGATGTGAGCAAGTGCATCGGCTGCAAGGCCTGCCAGGTCGCCTGCATGGAGTGGAATGATCTGCGCGACGAGGTCGGCAGCTGCGTTGGCAGCTACGACAACCCGCCCGACCTGAGCGAACAGTCGTGGACGGTGATGAAGTTCCGCGAGTACGAGGACGAGAAGGGCAAGCTGGAGTGGCTGATCCGCAAGGAAGGCTGCATGCACTGCAGCGATCCGGGCTGCCTGAAGGCCTGCCCGTCGCCGGGCGCGATCATCCAGTACGCCAACGGCATCGTCGACTTCCAGGAAGAGAACTGCATCGGCTGCGGCTACTGCGTGACCGGTTGCCCGTTCGACGTGCCGCGCATCTCCAAGAAGGACCACAAGGCCTACAAGTGCACGCTGTGCTCGGACCGGGTGGCGGTGGGCCAGGAACCGGCCTGCGTGAAGACCTGCCCGACCGGCGCGATCACCTTCGGCAGCAAGCAGGCGATGACCGAGCACGCGGCGGGACGCGTGGAAGACCTGAAATCGCGCGGCTACGAGAACGCCGGCCTGTACGACCCGCAGGGTGTGGGCGGCACCCATGTGATGTACGTGCTGCAGCACGTGGACAAGCCGGAACTGTATGCCGACCTGCCGAAGGACCCGCGCATCAGCCCGATGGTGGAGGTGTGGAAGGGCGTGGCCAAGCCGCTGGGCGTGCTGGCGATTGCCGCTACCGCCTTCGCCGGCTTCCTGCATTACATCGGCATCGGCCGCAACACGGTCAATGACGAGGAAGAAGAGGAAGCCGAGCACGAGGCGAAGAAGATCGAAGAGGAGCAGCGGCCATGAAGTACGCCCCGCACCCGCGGCAGATCATCCGCTACCGCGCGCCGACCCGCATCAATCACTGGATTGTGGCGATCTGCTTCGTGTTGACCGCGCTGTCCGGGCTGGCGTTGTTCCACCCTGCCCTGTTCCCGCTGACCCAGTTGTTTGGCGGTGGGCCATGGACGCGCATCCTGCACCCGTTCATCGGCCTGGCCATGGTGGTGGGCTTTGCGCTGCTGGCGTTCCGCATGTGGCGCGACAATCTGCCGACCGCCGACGATGGCAAGTGGATGCGCGGCATGCGCGATGTACTGCGCAACGAGGATGAGAAGTTGCCGCCGGTGGGCCGCTTCAATGCCGGCCAGAAGCTGCTGTTCTGGGCCATCATCGGTTGCCTTTCGGCGCTGCTGCTGACCGGCTTCGTGATCTGGCGGCAGTACTTCAGCCACTTCTTCCCGATCGGGGTGATCCGCTTCTCGGTGCTGGCCCACGCGCTGTTCGGCTGGGTGCTGATCTGCGCGATCGTGGTGCACATCTATGCAGCGATCTGGATCAAGGGCTCGGTGCGGGCGATGACCCAGGGCAAGGTGACCTACGGGTGGGCGTACAAGCATCACCGGCAGTGGTTCCGGGACATCCTGCGCGGACGGCGGGAAGAGGGGTAGCGGCAGGGCCTGCGGCCCTGCACCCGTTGGATCAACGTCAACATCAACGTCAAGAGCGGGTTTCCTGAGGGATGGCGGGGTGGGTCCGGTCGCCCTCGACAGGTCCGCGGTGCTTTTGGTGGGTGTCGACCTTGGTCGACACGATGAACATGGCAATGATCGAAACCGGCTTTTGTAGAGTCGAGCGATGCTCGACTGCTTTGCCTCGACACGCTGGACGCCGGCGTCGACAACGGCGAGGATGGAGCCTGGTTCTTCTGGCTGGCCCTGCATGGCGCAACGCATCCTTGAACCCGGTGAGATCGAGACGCTCGCCTCGCGCGATGTGCCGCGCATCATCCTGCCCGATACCGCGTCGCTGTTTGCCGGACGTGCGGACCGCCTGCGCAGTCTGGCTGCACACAGTGCCATCGGCGGCTACCTGCAGCTGCTGGCGGCGTTGGCCGATGCGCAGCAGGCGCTGCTGGAGGATCTGACACCGCAGCAACGCGAGGAACTTCAGGCACAGGCGCGTGCGCAGCAGTCGAGTGCGGCGGCCGGTGCCGGCATGCCGTTGCGGCCGGCCAACACGCTTCAGCTGGATGGATGCTGGCGCGACTGGCTGCGCACGCTGTGCCAGCACTGTGCCGACGAAACGGGGCTGCCGCTGGAAACCCGACAGGAGCTGCAACGCGTCGCGGCGGCCGACGACGCCTGGCTGGATGCTCAGGCGCACGCGGTGCTGGAGCGCGATGACGCGCCGTCGGTGGATGCGGTCGCTGCGCTGCTGGTGATGAACGCACTGCAGGTTTACTGGGCGGTGCTCGCAGCCAGCTTCCGCCCTACCGATCTGAAGCCGCTGGCTGATGCGCCAGGGCTGTGCCCGCTGTGCGGCACCCTGCCGGTGGTCAGCGTGGTGCAGGCGCGGCCGCCCTATGCCTCCTACCGCTACCTGTCGTGCTCGCTGTGTGCCTGCCAGTGGCACTACGTACGCGTGCAGTGCAGCCAGTGTGGTGCCGCCGGCAAGGACATCGCCTATCGCGCCCTGGCCGATGTGGACGGCGACAGCGGCGAGGCGGTGCGCGAGAGCGCGGTCCGTGCCGAGACCTGCGACCACTGCCACAGCTACCGCAAGATCCTGTATCTGGAGAAAGACCCGTCGCTGGAGCCGGTGGCCGACGACCTCGGCACGCTGGCGCTGGACCTGCTGCTGGGCGAGGAAGGGTATGCGCGTGCCAGCCAGAATCCGCTGCTGTGGCAATCCGACGGCGAGTGAGGCGATGACAGCCACGCTCCCAACCCCGGCACCGGTTTCCGCCCTGCCCTCGCTGGACCGGTTGCTGCGTCTGCCTGCCCTGGCAGCACTGATCGAGGGCCACGGCCGCAGCCGTATCACCCAGCTGCTGCGTTCGCACCTGCAGGTGCTGCGCGACCGTATCAGCGCCGGCCAGCTCTCGGCCACGCAGCTGCAGGAAGCGGTTGACGGCCCGGCGCTGGTGGCAGCAGTCGAGGCCGCACTGGCCGCTGACGCACGGCAGGATCTGCAGCCGATGTTCAATCTGACCGGCACCGTGCTGCACACCAACCTCGGCCGCGCCTTGCTGCCCGATGCCGCCGTGCATGCCGTCACCCGCGCGATGACCGCGCCGGTTGACCTGGAATTCGACATCAGCCGCGGCCGCCGCGGCGATCGCGATGCCCGGGTGCGGGCATTGATCTGCGAGCTGACCGGCGCCGAAGCCGCCACCGTGGTCAACAACAATGCCGCGGCGGTCCTGCTGCTGCTCAACAGCCTGGCCAACCGCCGCGAGGTGGTGGTGTCGCGCGGCGAGCTGGTGGAGATCGGTGGCGCCTTCCGCATTCCCGATGTGATGCGCAGTGCCGGCGCGCGGCTGCTGGAAGTCGGCACCACCAACCGTACCCATCCGGCTGACTTCGCCAATGCCATCGGCACGCGCACCGCGCTGCTGATGGAGGTGCACGCCAGCAACTATGCGATCACCGGCTTCACCGCCAAGGTCGACACCGCGGCGATGGCCGCGATCGCGCACGAGCACGGCCTGCCGCTGGTGGTGGACCTGGGTAGCGGCAGTCTGTGCGATCTGGCGGTCTTCGGCCTGCCGCACGAGCCCACCGTGCAGGAAACGCTGGCGGCCGGCGCCGACCTGGTGTCGTTCAGTGGCGACAAGCTGCTGGGCGGGCCGCAGGCCGGCATCATCGCTGGCCGCGCCGACCTGATCGCGCGGATCAACCGCAACCCACTGAAGCGGGCACTGCGCATGGACAAGATGGGCCTGGCTGCACTGGAAGCGGTGCTGGCCCTGTACCGCGAACCGGAGCTGCTGGCACAGCGACTGCCCACCCTGCGCACCCTGTCACGTACGCAGGAGGACATCGATGTGCAGGCCCAGCGCCTGCTGCAGCCGATGCGTTCCGCCCTGGCGGCCGACTACGATCTTGAACGGTCACCAATGCAGAGCCAGTTCGGCAGCGGCGCCCAGCCACAGGCGCAGCTGGCCAGCGCCGGACTGCGCATTACCAGCGCGCGCCGTGGCGGACTGGATCGCCTGGCCAAGCGCTTGCGTCAGCTGCCGCGGCCCGTGCTGGGCCGCATTGCCGATGACGCGCTGTGGCTGGACCTGCGCTGCCTGGAACCGGCCGACGAAGCCGACTTCCTCGCCCAGTGGAGCACGCTGCAGGCATGATCGTCGGCACCGCCGGGCATATCGACCATGGCAAAACCAGCCTGGTACGCGCACTGACCGGCATCGAAACCGATCGCCTGCAGGAAGAGCGAACGCGCGGTATATCGATCGAACTGGGCTACGCCTATGTCCCGGTGGAAAGCAGGGACGTCGAAGGCCCCGCCGCGACGCTCGGCTTCGTCGACGTGCCAGGCCATGAGCGCTTCGTGCACACGATGGTGGCCGGCGCCACGGGTATCGATGTCGCCCTGCTGGTGATCGCTGCCGACGACGGCGTGATGCCACAGACCCGCGAGCATCTGGCCATCCTGCAGCTGCTGGGCGTGGATCGCGGCGCGGTGGCCCTGACCAAGATCGACCGTGTGGATGCGGCGCGCCTCGCCCGGGTCGAGATCGAGATTGCCGCGCTGCTGGCCGCGACACCGCTGCAGGATTCTCCTCTGTTCGCCTGCAACAGCACCGCACCCGACGATGCCGGCATCAGCGCACTGCGTACCCAGCTGCACGCATGGGCGGCGGACGACGCCAGCACACGCCAGGCCGAGCTGCGCAGCGAACTGTTCCGCATGCCGGTGGACCGCGTGTTCTCGCTGGCCGGCCACGGCACGCTGGTGACCGGCGCGGTGCATGGCGGCATCGCCGCGGTGGGTGAGCATCTGCAGCTGATGCCGGCCGCCACCGACGTGCGCGTGCGCAGCATCCATGCGCAGAACCAGGCCAGCGAGCACGCGATGGCTGGGCAACGCTGCGCGCTGAACCTGGCCGCCATCGCCCGCGACGACATCCGCCGTGGCGACTGGATTGCCGATCCACGCGCGCTGCTGGCCACTACCCGCGTCGACGTGCGCCTGCGGCTGTCCGCGTTGGCCGCACCGTTGCGCGACTGGGCACCGCTGCATATTCACTGGGGCACGACGCACCGGCAGGCCCATGTAGTACTGCTGGAAGACCACGACCACGGCGATGGTCAGTTGGTGCAGCTGGTGTTCGATGCAGAGGTCTGCGCGATGTGTGGCGATCGCTTCATCGCCCGCGATTCCGCCGCGACCCACACGCTGGGCGGTGGCGTCGTGCTCGATCCGGATCCTCCGCAGCGGCGTCGGCGCAGTCCTGCACGACTGGCCTGGCTGGAGGCACTGGAGCAGCTGGCGGCCGGTGCCGGTGTTGTCCCGCTGCTGCAGCAGGCACCTGCCGGCATTCCCCTCACCGCGCTGCAACGCTATTGCCGACGCGCCGCCGACCGCATCGACCTGCCCGAGGACGCGCGACGCATCGCGACCCGCGATGACGCGGTGATCATCCTCGCCTCGCACTGGCAGGCGCTGCGCGAGCAGGTGATCATTTCGCTGCGCGGCTGGCACGAGCGACGCCCCGACGAACCCGGCGTCGACAGCGGACGCCTGCAGCGCAGCACCCTGCCCATGCTGGCGAGCGACCTGTGGAATGCGCTGCTGCAGGACCTGCTGGCCGATGGCACGCTGCAGCGCGTGGGCGCGTGGTGGCGCCTGCCCGGCCATCACCATGCGCCACCGGAACGCGAACGTCTCCTGCTGGAACGCGTGCTGCCGCAACTGCACGCCGGTGGCTTCGATCCACCGTGGGTGCGCACCCTGGCGGCCGACATCGGCCTGGCCGAGGATGAGCTCCGCGCGGTCCTGCGGCGGGCCGCCGCGCGTGGTGAACTGTTCCAGGTGGTGCCCGACCTGTTCTATGCACCGGCCCGCATCGCCGAGCTGGCCGCGATCGTCGCGCAGCTGTCACAGGCCAGCGGCACGGTGGATGCGGCGGCGTTCCGCGATGCCATCGGCCTGGGCCGCAAACGCAGCATCCAGATCTTGGAGTTCTTCAATCGCGTTGGCTACACTCGGCGCGTCGGTGACCAGCATCGGCCGCGCGGCGACCTGCAGTGGAACGCAGCCCACGAGTGAGCCCACCGGTACCGCCGTACTTTCGGAAGGCATGCGCATCCGGGCATGCGGCTGGGCTTCAAACCCAGTAGGGGGCGTCGATCGTTCCCTGGTAGGTTCGACTCCTGCTGCCTTCCGCCATTCGTGTTTCCGCAGGAGATGTCGGCATGGCCACGCACGCGCAGTCCCCCGCTCCTTCAACGGCCGATGTCCCGCAACGACTGACGTCTCTCGCGCATGGCGGTGGCTGCGGCTGCAAGATCGCGCCGGGCGTGCTGGCTGATCTGCTGCGCGGGGTCCCCGCGCTTCCGGCACCGGCTGAGCTGCTGGTCGGCCGCGAGACCAGCGACGACGCGGCGGTGTATCGCCTTGATGACCATCAGGCGATCGTCGCCACTACCGACTTCTTCATGCCGATTGTCGACGACCCGTTCGACTTCGGCCGCATCGCCGCCACCAACGCGCTGTCGGACCTGTATGCGATGGGCGCGCGCCCGCTGTTCGCGCTGGCCATCGTCGGCATGCCGATCAACACCCTGCCGCAGGACACCATCCGCGCCATCCTGCAGGGTGGCGAGCGCGCCTGCGCCGATGCCGGCATCGTGGTGGCCGGCGGCCACAGCATCGATTCGGTGGAACCCATCTACGGCCTGGCCGCGATCGGCGTGCTCGATCCGCAGCGGCTCAAGCGCAATGCCGATGCCCGCGCCGGTGATGTGCTGGTGCTGGGCAAGCCGTTGGGCGTGGGCGTGTATTCATCGGCGCTGAAGAAAGAAGTCCTGGATGCCGAGGGCTACCGGCAGATGATCGCGTCGACTACCCGCTTGAACAGCGTGGGCGTGCCACTGGCCGCGCTGGACGGCGTGCACGCGATGACCGACGTCACCGGCTTCGGCCTGCTCGGCCACCTGCTGGAAGTGTGCCGCGCCAGCGGCGTCGCCGCCGAAGTGGACAGTGCACAGGTGCCGCTGCTGCCGCAGAGCCTGGACCTGCTGCAGCGTGGCTGCGTGACCGGTGCCTCCAGCCGCAACTGGGCCTCGTATGGTGCCGAGGTGCGCTTCGACGAGGGCTTGGCCGCACACTGGCAGCCGCTGCTGACCGACCCGCAGACCAGCGGCGGCCTGCTGGTGTCCTGTGCCCCGGAAGCGGTGGATGCGGTGCTGGCCTGCTTCCACGACGCCGGATTCGGCCAGGCGGCCGTGGTCGGGCGTTTGAGCGAAGGAGCGCCGGGCGTCAGCGTGGTTTGAGACGTGAAGGTTTGCCAACGTGCCACTTCCGGGCACTTGAATAATGTCCAAAATATTGGACACTTAAGCCATGAACCTGATCGACATCGGCAAGGCGGTTCGTACCCGCCGTGAGCAGCTTGGCCTGTCGCAAGGCCAACTGGCTCATCTCAGCGGCCTTTCCCGGCAGACCGTGGTCGGCCTGGAAGGGGGCACCCTTAGTGATCTGGGCGTCAATCGCGTGGGACAGCTGATGGCCGTGCTCGGTCTGGATGTTCCGGCACCCACCACCGAAAACCGGCTGCGCAAGCAAGGCCTGAAAATGGCCGCGCGAACCGCGAACGTGAGCTACGCAAGCGAATTGACTGCGGGCGAGCTGGCCCGCGTACTGGTCAGCGGGGAGGTTCCTGCCACCTACGCGGCGCAGATGGCGCACCTGCTGGATGAAGCCCCTCCCGCCATGATGGTGATGGCGGTCGAGGAAGCTGCAATCGGCGCGCAGATGCCACCACGACGCATCTGGCGCAACGTGGCGAAGATGGCCAACACACTTTCTGCTCACCGCAAGGACCTGTGGATGTGAACCGCGAATTGCCGGCCGGCGCCTGGCAGGCGCTGCTACCCCGGGCGCTTGTCCTCATCGGGGAGATCCGGCGTCACGGCGGCATCACCGATCCGTTCTGGACGTTGGGTGGCGGAACGGTACTGATGTTTCGACATCGGCACCGGCTCAGCAAGGACATCGACATCTTCGTGCCGAACCCCCAGTACCTGGGCTTCGTCACTCCCCGCTTGAGCGATGTGGCCGCGAGCCTTACCGGCGACTACAGCGAAGATCCCAGCGCATGGGTCAAGCTGCAGTTCGAGGAAGGCGAGGTGGATTTCGTCGCGGCCCCCAATCTTCTCGATGATGCCTGGGAGGAGTGGACGATCGATGGTCAGCGCATACGGGTGGAAACGTCGGCGGAAATCATCGCCAAGAAAATGTTCCATCGCGGGCATCGAACAACCGCCCGAGACCTGTTCGATCTTGCGCTGGTCATCGAACGCGAGCCGGACGCGCTGGCGGCCGCCGCGCACGCGCTGGTCCGCCATCGATCAACGTTTCTTGATCAGATCCGCAATCCCCATCCGACATTGAAGATTGCGTTCAAGGCCATCGACACGCTGGACTACACGCCAGACTTCGACCACTGCGTCGCGATAGCTGCGGACTACCTGGAAGGACTGTGATCCTCCCAGGCGATTGCGCAGAACATCACTCGATGTTCTGCACCTGTTCGCGGATCTGGTCGATCAGCACCTTCAGCTCCACCGCGGCATTGGACGTGCGGCTGTCCACCGACTTCGAGCCCAGCGTGTTGGCTTCGCGGTTGAACTCCTGCAGCAGGAAGTCGAGGCGGCGGCCGACCGGCTCGCGCTGCTTGAGCACGCGGCGGATCTCGACCATGTGGCTGCCGAGGCGGTCCAGCTCTTCATCCACGTCCAGCTTCTGCAGCCACAGCACCAGTTCCTGCTCGGCGCGACCGGGGTCGACCGGGTGCGGCAGGTCAGCCAGGCGGGCGGCCAGCTTGGCGCGCTGGCCGTCGCGAATGGCCGGAATCAAGGTGCGCACTTCGGTAGCGATGCGTTCGATGCCGTCCACGCGCTCGCTGATGGCCGCGGACAACTTGCCGCCTTCGCGCTCACGGGCCTCGACGAAGCCATCCAGCACCTGATCCAGCAGGGCCAGTGCCTCGACCTGCAGGGCGGCGGCATCGGTGGCCTCGCCACGGGTGACGCCCGGCAGCTGCAGCAGATCGGTGAAGCTGACCTGCAGATTGGGGAAATCGGAGGTCAGGCGGTGCGCCAGGCGGCCCAGCTGGCCCAGCAGGGCCTCGTCCACCTGCAGGTTGGCGGCCGCTTCCGGCGCGCGCAGGCGCATCACCAGATCCAGCTTGCCGCGGCTCAGGCGCGCGGCGATACGCTCGCGCAGCTGCGGCTCGAGCGCCCGCAGTTCCTCGGGCAGGCGGGTGCCGACCTCCAGGAAGCGGTGGTTGACCGAGCGCAGCTCGCAGCCCAGCGTGCCCCACGGGGTGACCCGCTCGCCGCCGGCATAGGCGGTCATGCTTCGAATCATGGATTGTGTCCGGTGCGTGCAAAGGGGGAATGGTACCCTAGCGTCCTCACCAGAGCCCCCTTGCCCGCCCCGTGAAGGCCGCGGGCGTGGCGGCGTACTCCCTCGCCATTACGGAACCCGCACCATGTCCGATTCCCGCCCCAGCGGCCGCCAGCCCGACCAGCTCCGCCCGGTCGTCATCCAACGCGGCTTCACCCGCCACGCCGAAGGTTCGGTGCTGGTGTGCTTCGGTGAAACCCGTGTGCTGTGCACCGCCAGCGTCGAGAACCGCGTGCCGGGCTTCCTGCGCGGCAAGGGCGAAGGCTGGGTGACCGCCGAATACGGCATGCTGCCGCGCGCTACCCACACCCGCAGCGACCGCGAAGCGGCCCGTGGCAAGCAGGGCGGCCGCACGCTGGAGATCCAGCGCCTGATCGGCCGCAGCCTGCGTGCCTGCGTGGACCGCAACGCGCTGGGCGAACGCACCATCACCCTCGACTGCGACGTGCTGCAGGCCGACGGCGGCACCCGCACCGCCGCCATCACCGGCGCCTACGTGGCCCTGGTCGATGCGGTGAATGTGCTGATGAAGCGCGGCGACATCAAGCGCAACCCGATCCTGGGCGCGGTGGCAGCGGTGTCGGTCGGCGTCTACCGCGGCACCCCGGTGCTGGACCTGGACTACGCCGAAGACAGCGACTGCGACACCGACATGAACGTGGTGATGAACGACGGCGGTGGCTTCATCGAGCTGCAGGGCACCGCCGAAGGCCATGCCTTCCGCCGCGATGAACTGGACGCGCTGCTGGGCCTGGCCGAGAAGGGCGTGGCCGAACTGCTGGCCGCACAGCAGGCAGCGCTGTCGGCATGAACCGGCGCATCGCCCTGACCACCCTGGTGGTGGCCGACTACGACGAAGCCATTGCCTGGTACACCGGCAAGCTCGGCTTCGCACTGCTGGAGGACATCGACCAGGGCCACAAGCGCTGGGTGGTTGTGGGGCCGACCGACGGCAGCGCTGCCGCCCTGCTGCTGGCCCGCGCCAGCGACGAGGAACAGCGCAGCCGCATCGGCAACCAGACCGGTGGCCGCGTCGCCTTCTTCCTCAACACCGACGACTTCCACCGCGACCACGTGGCGATGCTGGCCGCCGGGGTCGAGTTCCTGGAAGCACCGCGCGAAGAACCCTATGCAACGGTCGCGGTGTTCCGCGATCTGTATGGCAACACCTGGGACCTGCTGGAGCCCCGTCAATGAAGAAACTGGTACTGGCCAGCCACAACGCCGGCAAACTGGTGGAGATGCAGGAGATCCTCGCCGACCTGCCGCTGCAGATCACCTCGGCCGCCGAGCTGGGCCTGGGCGACGTGGAAGAAACCGGCCTGACCTTCGTCGAGAACGCGCTGCTGAAGGCGCGCGCGGCCTGCGAAGCGACCGGCCTGCCGGCGCTGGCCGATGATTCCGGCCTGATCGTCGATGCCCTCGGCGGCGCACCCGGCCTGTACAGCGCGCGCTATGCCGGCCACCCGACCAATGCCGCGGCCAACAACGCCAAGCTGCTGGACGCGATGGCCGACGTTCCCGATGGCCAGCGCGGTGCCCGCTTCTATGCGGTGATCGTGCTGCTGCGCCACGCCACCGATCCGCAGCCGCTGATCTGCGAAGGTCGCTGGGAGGGCCAGATCATCCGTGAACTGCGCGGCACGAATGGATTCGGCTACAACCCGGTGTTCCTTGACACCACCCACGGCCTGACCGCTGCGGAGATGGAGCCGGCACTGAAGAACGCCATCAGCCACCGTGCCCTCGCCCTGCAACAGCTCAAGCAGCAGTTGGCGACGCTGTACTGACGCCACCCGATCAAACCAGGGAAGCCGGCCAGCGGCCGGCACTACCGAAGAAGCCCATGCCGCACGCCCACGACCACTGCAACCACCTGCCCGGCGAAGCCTGTTCGGCGGACCACGACACTTCGGTACGACTGGTGCCACCCCCGCTGTCGCTGTACGTGCACCTGCCGTGGTGCGTGCGCAAATGCCCGTACTGCGATTTCAATTCGCACCAGGCCAAGGGCGAGCTGCCGTTCGATGCCTACATCGATGCGCTGCTGCGCGACCTCGACCAGGACCTGCCGCTGGTCTGGGGCCGGGTGGTGCACAGCGTGTTCTTCGGTGGCGGCACGCCCAGCCTGTTCCCGCCGGAAGCAATCGACCGTTTCCTGCAACAGGCCAGCGCACGCCTGCGTTTCGCGCCCAATGCCGAAATCACCCTGGAAACCAACCCGGGCACCGCCGAGCATGGCCGCTTCGACCGCTATCGCGCGGCCGGCGTGAACCGCCTCAGCTTCGGTATCCAGAGTTTCGACGATGCGATGCTCAAGCGCCTGGGCCGCATCCACGACAGTGGCGAAGCCGAGCGCGCGGTGAAGATGGCGCAGGACGCGGGTTACGACAACTTCAACATCGACCTGATGTACGCGCTGCCGGAACAGACCCTGGCCGGTGCCGAGGCTGATCTGGAACGCGCGTTCGCGCTGCAGCCGGCACACATCTCGCACTACCAGCTGACCCTGGAACCGAACACGGTGTTCTTCGCGCGGCCGCCGCAGGGCATTCCCGATGAAGACAACGCCTGGGACATGCAGGAACACTGCCAGGCGCTGCTGGCGCAGGCCGGTTTCGGCCAGTACGAGGTGAGCGCCTACGCACGCCCTGGCCGGCAGAGCGCGCACAACCTGAACTACTGGCGCTTCGGCGATTACCTGGGCATCGGTGCCGGCGCGCACGGCAAGATCAGCTCGGGCGCCGAGGAACACGTGCTGCGACGCTGGAAGCTGAAGCATCCGCAGGCTTATCTGGACAGTGCGGGCACCCCGGCCTCGTTCGGGGGTGACGATGTGATCGCGCCTGAGCGTCTGCCCTTCGAGTACATGCTGAATCTGCTGCGCCTGCACGAAGGCTTCGGCCTGCGCGATTTCGAGTCGCGTACCGGGCTGTCGCGCAGCGTGCTGGATGCACCGTTGGCCGAGGCCGTGCAGCGCGGCTGGCTGGACGTGACCGATGGCCATGTGCAGCCGACCGAACTGGGCCGCCGTTTCACCAACGATGTGGTGAGCCTGTTCCTGGAGGAGTGATCCTCGCCTGACAGGGGGTAGTGCCGGCCGCTGGCCGGCAGCTCGATCGGCGCGGATTGCCGGCCAGCGGCCGGCACTACCGTTCATCGGTCGGGCCATGCCTGGCGAATGGGATGCACATTCGCCCTAAAGTAGCGCCGACAGCGGCCGACACGGTAGATTCACCAGATCGATCCGCGGGAATCCGGATACCGCCTGCCGATGTCAGCTGTCTTTTCCATCACTCCTGCCGACAAGAACCGCCTGGCCGCCAGCGACCTGCCACCGCGGGTACGTGAGCTGCTGGGCGCGCTGATCGGCCTGTGCCGGCAGACGCTGGCCGCGCCCCTGATCCTGACTGTCGAAGCGCTGGAGCAGACCCTGCTGCACGACGCCGATCGCGCACGCAATCCGCAGCAGCAGGCCGAACTGATGGCCCAGCGTGGACAGCTGCACGCCTTCGCCGGCCACTTCGCCGACCGCATGCTTGATGCCGTTGCCGACGCCCTCGCACGGTTGCGCGAACCGGGTAGCGGTGTCAGCACCAGTGCTACGCCTCCAGCACTGCCGGGCATGCTCGGGCTGTCGCTGGTTGATGAGCACGAAGTGGATCGCGACCTGCTGCTGACCGAGATGGTGCGGCGCGAGACCCTGCGTTCAACCAACACACTGAACCTGCTGGGCCAACGCCTGGGGGTACTGGCGGCGGCGCCGGCCTTCGAGGCCGACACCCTGCCGCTGGCGCCGCAGGCACTGTGCGCGATGGTGCGCCGGATTGCCGAACAGGACGCGCTGAGCGTCGAGGTACAGCTGGCGCTGTATCGCAGTTTCGAACGACAGGTGCTGGAACGGCTGGGCGATATCCTTGACCGTGCCAATGCCCTGCTGGCCCAGTCCGGCGTACTGCCGGGGCTGGTCTACACCCCCTACCTGGCACGCTCGTCGAGCACGCGGCGGATCATCACCCAGTCGGTGGGTGGCGGCCGCACCACGCAGCCGGCCAAGCGCAGCGCGGCCCCACTGACCGGCTGGAACGGTTCGGCACCGGCCGGCTCCTGGTCCAGCCTGGTACAGGACGCCTTCCACGAGGGTGGCGCAGCCGGCCCCGCCACGCCGGGCGTGACCACATCCACCGGCAGTGCTTTGCATGAGCTGCTGCAGCAGGCCCGGCACGCCAACCCTGCCCCGGCGGACAGCGGCGCAGTGCCCAGTGCGGCAGTCGACGCGGTACTCGCGCGTCTGCAGGCTCAGTCCAGCGCGGCAACCGGCGTGGCCGACCTGCAGGCCGCCGTGGTCGCGCAGCTGCGCAGCGAGCATGGTGCGCAGGCCCAGCTGGGCAGTCACGATCGGGACAACCTGGACCTGCTGCGCATGCTGATGCAGCAGGTGCAACAGCAGCAGCGTCCCGATCCGGTGCCGGCCGCCCTGCTGGCCCGCCTGCAGGTGCCCCTGGCACGTGCGGCAATGGCCGATCCGGGCTTCTTCGTACGCGACGAACATCCCGCGCGCGAGCTCCTCAACCAGATTGCCGAAGTCGGCGCCAACTGGCTGGGCGACGACGATGTCGACCCGCAGCTGCTGCAGCGCATGGCGCAGAGCGTGCAGGACCTGCTCGGCCAGGATGCACGCGCGCCGGAAGCCTTCGCCGCTGCCAACGAAGACGTGCAGCAGCACCAGCGCGCGGCGGCCCATCGTGCCGAACTGGCCGAGCGCCGCCACGTGGAAGCCGCGCGCGGCAAGGAACGATTGGAACTGGCCCGCCGCCAGGCCACCGCACAGATCGACCAGTGCTGCGACACGCAGTCGCCACCGCGCTTCGTGCAGACCCTGTTGCGCCAGGCCTGGGCCGATGCACTGACCCTCACCCGCCTGCGCCATGGCGATGATTCGCCACAGTGGCAGGAACGCCTGCAACAGACCGAGCGCATCGCTGCCATCACCGCACAGGCCATCGACGCCCCCGGCGGCACCGATACCGCGTTGGCAGCGGACGTGGAGGCCGCACTGCTGCAGGTCGGCTACCACGCCGAGGAAGCCGCCGCCGTCGCGCGCAGGCTGGCCACGCCCGGCGGCGAGGATGAAAGCACCTCGCGTACCGAACTCAGTGCCCGCCTGAAGGCGCGTGCACGGTTGGGCGAACATGCCGCCAGCGGCGGCGGCAATGCCCCGCTCGCACCGCGCAGCAGCGCCGAAGAGGCCGCCTACCAGCAGCTGTCCACGCTGCCGTTCGGCAGCTGGTTCGACATCGATACCGGTGATGGCACGCTGCGCCGGCAGCGCCTGTCCTGGTACAGCCTGCTGACCGGCCACGCCCTGTTCGTCAATCCACGCGGGCAGAAGATCACCGATACCGACCTGGATACGCTGGCACGGCAGATCAGTGCCGGGCGCGCGCAACTGGTCACCGAAGACAAGGGCCGGCTGGTCGACCGTGCCTGGGAAGCCAGCCTTGGTGCGCTGCGCGCACTGGCCACGGGCCGCGCACAGGAGACCCCCGCATGAAAGCCGTACCGCCGCAGGACACCCGCCGCGCGCCGCGCCGCCAGGTCTCGGACCTGGTGCCGGTCACCGACCAGATGCGCGAGTGCGTGGTCGGACGCCTCGGCAATGTCTCCGAAACCGGCATGCTGATGCTCGCCAGCGTGCCGCTGCGCGAGGATGCGTTGTACCAGCTGCGCTTCCCGTTGCCACTGGGTGATGGCCGCCAGCAGGCCATCGATGTGGGCGTGCACCTGCTGTGGAGCGAGCCCGCACATGCACCCGGCCAGAGCTGGACCGGCTTCCGATTCCTGACCCTGTCGCGCGAACATCGGCAGCTGCTGCGCCAGTGGGTGGGCGAGGACAGCGACGAGGGACCGGTTTCGACGGCCTGAGTGCCGGTTCCGGCACAGCGGTTTTTCGCGGTATGCGGCAGAATCTAGGGCCGTTTTCCGTGTCGAGCCACCGCAATGATCCAGCAAGACCCCGGCGCCCTGTATTCCGACCACCTGGCCGTGCTGTGCCGACGCGCCGAACAGGCGCTGGCCCGCGGCGGCTTCGATCACCTGGTGGTGCCCAGCGGCACCCTGCACTACCAGGTGTTCGACGATCGCGACTACCCGTATGCGGTGAATCCGCAGTTCAAGGCCTGGTTGCCGTTGACCCGCGTGCCCAACAGCTGGATCGTGTTCACCCCCGGCAAGCGCCCGGCGGTGATCTTCCACCAGCCGTTCGATTACTGGCACGTGGTACCGGACGCCCCCAGCGGCTGGTGGGTGGAGCACTTCGACATCCACATCATCCGCAAGCCCGAAGAGGCGCTGGCCCTGCTGCCGGCCGACCCGTCGCGCTGCGCGATCCTCGGCGAGCCGCAGAGCACGCTGGGCAACTACGTGCCGAACAACCCGGCACCGGTGGTGAACTACCTGGAATGGCACCGCGGCAGCAAGACGCCGTATGAAATCGCGCTGATGCGCCAGGCGCAGGTGCTGGGCGTGCGCGGCCACCGTGCCGCCGAAGCCGCGTTCCGCAACGGCGCCGACGAGTTCAGCATCCACATGGCGTACTGCCAGGCCGTCGGCCAGGATGCCAACGAGCTGCCCTACGGCAACATCGTGGCGTTGAACGAACACGCCGCTGTGCTGCATTACACCGAGCTGGGCCGCAAGGCGCCGCAGCCGCTGCGCAGCTTCCTGATCGATGCTGGTGCCAGCGCGCACGGCTACGCCAGCGACATCACCCGCACCTACGCCGCGCAGGGCCACGACGAGTTCGCCGCGATGATCGCCGCCGTCGACGCTGCCCAGCAGCAGATGTGCGCAGCGGTGCGCCCGGGCTTCGACTACAAGCAGCTGCACGTGGACGCACATCTTTCGCTGATGGGCGTGCTGAAGGACTTCGGCGTGATCAAGGTCTCGCCGCAGACCGCAGTGGAAACCGGCGTCAGCGCCGCGTTCTTCCCGCATGGCATCGGTCACCTGATCGGCCTGCAGGTGCACGACGTGGCCGGTTTCGCGGCCAGCGACGAGGGTGGCCGCATCGAGCGCCCGGCGGGCCACCCGTACCTGCGCCTGACCCGCGTGCTGGAACCGGGCATGGTGGTGACCATCGAACCGGGCCTGTACTTCATCGACATGCTGTTGAATGAAGTGAAGGATGCCGGCCATGGCGATGCGATCAACTGGGACCGCGTGGACTTCTTCCGTCCGTATGGCGGCATCCGCATCGAAGACGAAGTGCTGTGCACTGAGGGCGAGGCGGACAACCTGACGCGGCCGGAGTTTGCGGCGGCGAACGGCTGAGCCCCTCGTGGTTGGTCGCGGAAAGCGGTTCATGGGTTTGGCGGGGCGGGTGGGCCATGCAGGGGACGCTGCAAGTACGTCCCTGTAAGCTCGATGGCGCCATCCATGGCGCCAACGCCCCTGCATGGCCCACCCGCCCCACCTCTGACAGTTTCCTGCCGCGTTCAACCACGGAAAAGAAAAAGAAAAGCAGAAGCGGGTCGCTCGCTGCGCTCGCTCTGTGTCGACCAAGGTCGACACCTACCAACAGCCGCGCGTTCCAACGGCCGCAGTCGCCAGTAGATCCACGCCATGCGTGGAGGATTCATTCGATATCTGACAGATGTGCCGACCAACGGTCGGCACCCACCAACAGCCGCCTGAACCTGTCAAAGGCGGGGCACTGTGGGTTTGCGGGGTGTGAGCCGCATGGATGCGGCGACCAAGCCTACAGGGACGTACTTGCGGCGTCCCCGCAAACCCACAGTGCCCCGCCCTCCCACGGAATGCCGCTTCGGTTTTTGACGTTGCCGTTGATTGCAGCAGGTGCAGGGCTGCAAGCCCTGCCGAAACCCTTTACCCCGCCATCACCGCTTCGATCTCGTCGGCACTGCGCGCCAGGCCTTCGGTCAGCACGCGATGCCCGTCATCGGTGATCAGCACGTCATCCTCGGTACGGATGCCGATACCGCGCCAGCGCGGCTCCACCGTCGTATCGTCCACACCGATGTACAGCCCCGGCTCAATGGTGAATGCCATGCCCGGCTCCAGCAGGCGCGAATCGCCGGCCAGGCGATAGTCACCCACGTCGTGTACGTCCATGCCGATCCAGTGCCCGGTCTTGTGCCGGTAGAAACGCTGGTACAGGCCCTCGGACAGGTTCTTTTCCAGCGTGCCCTTCAGCAGGCCCAGCCGCAGCAGGCCTTCGGTCAGGGTCTGCACCGCCGCCAGGTGACCCATCTCGTAGGCCACGCCCGGCTTGGCCTGGGCCAGTGCCGCGGCCTGCGCGTCACCGACCAGGTCGTGCAGCGCGCGCTGCTCGGCGCTGAAGCGGCCGTTCACCGGGAACGTGCGGGTGATGTCGCTGGCATAGCCGCGGTATTCGGCACCGGCGTCGATCAGCACCAGCTCACCATCGCGCGAACGTGCGTTGTTGTCGCGGTAGTGCAGGATGCAGCCGTTGCGACCTGCACCGACGATGCTGCAATAGGCCGGCACCGCGTCGTTGGCGCGGAACACGCGTTCCAGCTCCGCCTGCAGTTCGTACTCGTGGATGCCTGCCCTGGCCGCCTTCATTGCTGCCAGATGCGCACGTACACTGATCTGCGCGGCGTGGTGCATCAGCGCCACTTCGGCGCCGGACTTGAACAGGCGCTGCTCATGCAGCAGGTGGCCCAGCTCCAGGAACTCATGCGGCGGCTGCGCACCGTGGCGCACCTGCGAACGCACGCGGTTGACCCAGCCGATCAGCTTCAGGTCGAAATCGGCGTCGCGGCCGAAGTGGTAATAGACGCGCGAACGCCCTTCCAGCAGGCCCGGCAGGATGTCGTCCAGATCGTCGATCGGGTACGCATCGTCCATGCCGTACTGCGCCACCGCACCTTCCTGGCCGGCACGGCTGCCGTCCCAGGCCTCGCGCTCGGCATCGCGCTCGCGGCAGAACAGGATGGCCTCGCCGTGGCGGCGGCCCGGGATCAACACCAGCACCGCTTCCGGCTCCGGGAAGCCGCTCAGGTACTGGAAGTCCGAATCCTGCCGGAACGGGTAATGGGTATCGAGGCTGCGCACCTTCTCGGCGGCGGCGGGAAGCACCAGGATCGCATCCTCGCCGGCCATGTCCATCAGCTGGCGGCGCCGACGCTTGTATTCGCCGGCCGCGATGCCGGTGCGCTGCTTGATGTCCATCAGTTCAGGCGCTGCCGATGGCGCGAGGCCAGCACCACGTCACCGTGCAGCAGCAACACCGCCACGCGGATGAATTCCTCGATCTCGGACAGGGCTTCGTCATCGTCATCGCCACCGGCCTCGAAATCCTCGCTGGAGGCACGCGCCAGGCTGGCCATGTCGGTCAGCGCTTCTTCGCCCTCTTCGGACAGGGTCGGGCGGCGGCCGCCGCTGCCCAGGCCGAAGCCGCCCAGGAAGGAACGGGTCCAGCTGAACATGGCATCAGCCTGCGCGGACACGTCGTCGCCATCGGTCAGCAGCAGTTCGAAGGCGAAATCGCGGTCTTCCAGTTGCTTGATGGTGACCTGCAGCAGCTGCCCCAGCACGCTGTCGGCGGCCACCGGCGGCAGGTTGTCGTCGGCCAGCACACGCGCCGGCCAATCATTGCCGGGGGCACCACCGGCGGCCAGCCAGCCGCACAGTGCGCCGTGCAGCTCGGCAGCGGTGGCGCCCAGGCCCAGCTCCTGGCTGGCGCGGGTAACGTCGTCGACGGAGGGAAGTTCGGTCATCGTGCGGCTCGTTCGGAAAGGAAACCCGGGCGCGCACGCGCGCGCCCGTGAGACCCCGTAGTGTAGCAACCCGACGGCATCCTCTCTGCGACCGTCAGGCCTTGCTGCGACAACGCTTGACCGCCCTTACCCGGCTTGCCTATCGTGCCCGTATGGAACCCGCCGATCCCCTTGCCCAGCTGCAGGACTTCGCTGCCCGCGTGGAAGCGTTGCTTGAACGCAACCAGCGCCTGGCCGAGGAGAACCGCAGCCTGCGCCACCAGCAGGAACAGCTGGTGGCCGAGCGTTCCACGCTGCTGGCCAAGAACGAGCAGGCACGCTCGCGGGTGGAAGCAATGATCAGCCGGCTCAAATCCCTGGAGCAGCACACATGAGCGCCGAACCGGTCAGTGTCCGCATCCTCGATCGTGAATACACCGTGGGTGTCGGCGGCGATGAACGCGACAGCCTGATGGCGGCCGCGCGCCTGCTCGATGCGCGCATGCGCGAAATCCGCGGCAGCAACCGCATGGCCGCGGTCGACCGCGTCGCCGTGCTGGCGGCGTTGAACCTGGCCCATGAACTGCAACTGCTGCGCGACGAGAACGCCCGCCAGGCAGTCGCCCTGCAGCAGACGCTGGCCGACCTGAACCGGCGCCTGGACCGCGCGATCGACGGCACCCCGTAGAAGAGGGGACGGAGGGAATCAAGGCGCATTCGCCCCTTCCGTGCCGGAAACGTCTTAATCCCCTCCGTCCCCTTTTCTCATATCTGAATTGGCACGGACTGTTGCCGACGAACGGCCTATCCAGATCCTGCGTGCTGGCTATAATGGCCACGCGTTCTCTGCGGTACTCGACGGCATGTGCAAACATTCGCCTTGTCCCTTAAGAACGACACCGGGAGCGCGACAGCGCCGGGAGTGCAGGTCCGCCTTGTAGCGGGAAGCCCGATGGTTCTCCAGCGTTCCCACTTGAGCCCCCGGGTTCAAGGTCGTTTCGCATGCATCGACATTGCGGAGAATGCAATATTCCAGCAAGGGCGGCGTCTTCGGGCGTCGCCCTTGTTCTTTCCGGCACAATGACGGCTGATCCTTGCCGCACGCTGCCATGACCGACCCGCGCCAGGCCCTGCGCCACGACCTGCGGCAACGCCGCCGCGACCTTTCCGCCGCTGAGCGCATCGCCGCCGCCGAATCGCTTGCCGATGCCCTGCTGGCCCTGCCGTTCGCCCCGCGCGAAGGCGCCGTGGCCGGCTACTGGGCGCTGGATGGCGAAATTGCCCTGCACCGCTGGCAGTTGCAGCTACCCGACACACTGACCTACTGCCTGCCGGTACTGGCGGGTGACGTGCTGCGCTTCGCACCGTGGCGCCCCGGGCAGCCGCTGACCAGCAACCGCTATGGCATTCCCGAGCCGGACGTGGCGGTGGAAGACACCCTGGAACCGGCGCAGATGGCGCTGGTAGTGACCCCGCTGGTGGGTTTCGACACACAGTGCCGGCGGCTGGGCATGGGGGGCGGCTGGTATGATCGCAGCTTCGCCTTCCGCCACGACCGGCCGGCGCCGCCCTGGCTGGTCGGTGCTGCGTTCGCGGTGCAGCAGGTCGAGTCCTTGCCGGTGGCGTCGTGGGACGTGCCGGTGGATGCGATCTGCACCGAAGACGGCCCCCTGTTCCCCTCCGCTGCCCCCGTGAACGCATGACCGCCCGCAAGCGCTACTGGCTGATGAAGTCCGAACCGGACGCCTTCTCCATCGATGACCTGGCCAAGGTCAAGGTCGAACCCTGGAACGGGGTGCGCAACTACCAGGCGCGCAATTTCATGCGCGATGGCATGCAGGTGGGCGACGGCATCCTGTTCTACCACTCCAATACCAAGGTGCCCGGCATCGTCGGCCTGGCCACGGTGGCCAGCCCGGCCTATCCGGACGACACCCAGTTCGACCCGAAATCCGACTACCACGACCCCAAGAGCACGCGCGAGAACCCGCGCTGGATGCTGGTGGACGTGGCCTTCGACCGCAAGCTCAAGCAGGTGATCGCGCTGGACGAGATCAAGCTGCACGCCGAAGAACTCGGCGAGGGCTTCCCGCTGGTTGCCAAGGGCAACCGCCTGTCGGTGTTCCCGGTGACCGCCGCGCAGTGGAAGCTGCTGCTGTCGCTGGAAAAGAAATCCTGATTCCCTGCCTGAGAGTTCTCCCATGTCCGAAGCCAAGCGCCTGGCCGCCGAGAAAGCCATCGAGTACGTTGAAGACGGCATGATCGTCGGTGTCGGCACCGGTTCCACCGTGGCCTATTTCATCGATGCCCTGGCCCGCATCCAGCACCGTATCAAGGGCGCCGTGTCCAGCTCCGAACAGAGCACCGCGCGCCTGAAGCAGCACGGCATCGAGGTGATCGAGCTGAACCACAGCGGCAACCTGTCGCTGTACGTGGACGGCGCCGATGAGTGCGATGCCAACAAGTGCCTGATCAAGGGCGGCGGCGCCGCACTGACCCGCGAGAAGATCATCGCCGAGGCCAGCGAGCGCTTCATCTGCATCGTCGACCCGAGCAAGCAGGTGCCGGTGCTGGGCAAGTTCCCGCTGCCGGTGGAAGTGATCCCGATGGCGCGCAGCCTGGTCGCCCGCCAGATCCGCGACATGACCGGCGGCCAGCCGACCTGGCGCGAAGGCGTGGTCACCGACAACGGCAACCAGATCCTGGACATCCACAACCTGCAGATCACCGATCCGGAAAAGCTGGAGCGCGAGCTCAACCAGCTGCCGGGCGTGGTCTGCGTCGGCCTGTTCGCGCGCCGTCGCGCCGATGTGGTGATCGTCGGCGGCGAGCCGCCGGTCGTGCTCTGACCCTTCCGAAGGATCCTGACGATGTCGCTGTTGCGTTCGCTGCTGATGCTTCCGCTGCTGGCCCTGGCCGGCTGTGCTACCGACGCGGCCAGCCATTGGGTCGAGCTGGATGGCGCCCGCTACCAGGTGGAGCTGGCCACCAACGATGAAACCCGCGCGCGCGGGTTGATGTTCCGCGACCAGATGGCCGCCGATCACGGCATGCTGTTCATCCACGACCGCGAGGAAATGCAGGCGTACTGGATGAAGAACACCAAGCTTGCGCTGGACATCCTGTACTTCGACAGCCAGCGCAAGCTGGTCAGCCAGCAGCGCGATGTGCCGCCGTGCTCGGCCGGCGACATGTGCCCGCCCTACCCCAGCGGTGGACCGGCGCGCTATGTGCTGGAGCTCAACGCCGGTCAGGCCGAGAAGCTCAAGCTGAAGGACGGCACGGAGCTGAAATTCGGCCCAGGCATCGAGTAACAGGGTTCTGCCCGCGGTAGTGCCGGCCGCTGGCCGGCAACCCTGCAGGGGTCAGATCCCTTTCGCACGCGAAAGGGATCTGACCCCCGGATTTTTCACGCGACACCGCTTGAAACCGCCTGCAATTGCCGCCAGTCTGTGGTCATGCAGGACCAGATCTCACTCCCCGACTGGGATGCACTGGCCGACCTCGAAGACGAGGCGCTGCCACTGTTGCCGACCGCGCTGCTGATCGCGCGCGATGAATACCCCGATCTACAGCCGTCCACCTACGACGCGCTGATCCAGAGCCACGTCGACCACCTCCGCTCGGAAGTGGACAGCATCGACAACAGCCCGCTGAAGATGGCGGCGATCAACCGCCACCTGTTCGACGAGCTGGGCTACAGCGGCGACCACGACGAGTATTACGACCCGCGCAACAGCTACCTCAACCAGGTATTCGAGCGCCGCCTGGGCAACCCGATCTCGCTGGCACTGGTGCAGATGGAAGTCGCGCGCCGGCTGGGAATCCCGCTCGACGGCGTGTCCTTCCCCGGCCACTTCCTGGTGCGCCTGCCGGTGGACGACGGTGTGCTGGTGATGGACCCGTTCAATGGCGGCCGCCCGCTGGACGTGGACGAACTGCGCGAGCGGGCCAAGTCACACCTGGGCGGGCAGATGCCCGACGACCAGGTGCTGGCGCAGATCCTCGACCCGGCCCCTGCGCGCGCGATCCTGATGCGGATGCTGCGCAACCTGCACGGTGTGTATGCCGAAGCGGGCGAATGGGACCGTGCCGCACGCAGTGCCGACCGCCTGCTGAAGCTGGCCCCGGAGCAGGACGACGCGCTGCGTGACCGTGGCCTGGCCTACCTGCAGCTGGAGTATCTGGCCGGTGCCCGCCACGACCTGGGGCAGTATCTGAAGCGCAACCCGGAAGCCAGCGATGCGCAGTGGCTGCGCGAGAAGCTGATCGACCTCGGCGGGCCAGTGCCGCGGCTGCATTGAGGGTGTCCGGTGTGCGGACCAACGGTCCGCACCCACAGAAGGGCCTGCAGGCCCCGCCATCAATCGACCTCGACCATCTCGAAATCGGCCTTGGTCACGCCGCAATCCGGGCAGGTCCAGGTCTCGGGAATGTCTTCCCAGCGCGTCCCCGGCGCGATGCCTTCTTCCGGCAAGCCTTCCGCTTCGCTGTAAAGAAAGCCGCAGACCACGCACATCCAGGTACGCAAGGTGGTGGGGGTGGCATCGCTCATCAGATAATCAGGGCTGGATTCACGGGCCGCCATTGTCCCATCGCGGTCCACTCACCGGTAGCCATCGATGACTTCTGCTTCCCCGGCGCCCCGCGGCGTCTACCTGATCACCCCGGACGAGCCCGATACCGCACGCCTGCTGGCCCGCACCGCG
Organism: Stenotrophomonas sp. 28608_Sma; assembly: GCF_056486185.1. Lineage (NCBI taxonomy): Bacteria > Pseudomonadati > Pseudomonadota > Gammaproteobacteria > Lysobacterales > Lysobacteraceae > Stenotrophomonas > Stenotrophomonas sp. 28608_Sma. Next base: position 4,107,184 of record NZ_CM151308.1, read on the forward strand.
CCGCTGCTGGCCGCTGGTGCCACCTGGCTGCAGTACCGCCACAAGACCGCCAGCGATGCCCTGCGGCAGGAACAGGCGACGGCCCTGCAAGGCCTGTGCGCCGCCCACGGCGTGCCGCTGATCGTCAACGACGATCCGGTGCTGGCCAAGGCCGTGGGCGCCGCCGGCGTGCATCTGGGCGGCACCGACGGGGACATCCCCAGCGCGCGCGCGCTGCTCGGTGCCGAGGCCATCATCGGCGCCTCCTGCTACGACCAGCTGGCCAATGCCGAGAAGGCCGTGGCGGCCGGCGCCAGCTATGTGGCCTTCGGCGCCTTCTTCCCGACCACCACCAAGGTCACCAGCAGCCGCGCCCACACCGACCTGCTGCGGCAAAGCGCCGCACTCGGCGTGCCGCGGGTGGCGATCGGCGGCCTGACGCCGGACAATGTCGGTCCCATCATCGACGCCGGCGCCGATCTGGTGGCCGTGGTCAGCGGTATCTATGCCGCATCGGACCCGGTCGCGACCCAGCGCGCCTACCTCGCCCAGTTCGCGTAATGCCCAGGAAATCCGCATGAACCACGACCAGTCCCACGCCCTGTTCTCCCGTGCCCAGCAGCTGCTGCCGGGCGGCGTCAATTCGCCGGTACGTGCGTTCAAGTCGGTCGGCGGCGAGCCGTTCTTCGTTGAACGCGCCGATGGCGCCTACCTGTACGACGTCGATGGCAACCGCTACATCGACTACGTCGGTTCCTGGGGCCCGATGATCGTCGGCCACAACCACCCGGCCGTGCGCCAGGCGGTGAAGAAGGCGATCGACAATGGCCTGTCCTTCGGTGCGCCGTGCGCGGCCGAAGTCACCATGGCCGAGACCATCACCCGCCTGGTGCCATCGTGCGAGATGGTGCGCATGGTCAACTCCGGCACCGAGGCCACGCTGTCGGCGATCCGCCTGGCGCGTGGCGCCACCGGCCGCAACCGCATCGTCAAGTTCGAAGGCTGCTACCACGGCCACGGCGACTCGTTCCTGGTCAAGGCCGGCAGCGGCATGCTGACGCTGGGCGTGCCGACCTCCCCCGGCGTGCCGGCCGGCCTCAGCGAACTGACCCTGACCCTGCCCTACAACGACTTCGAAGCGGCTACTGCTCTGTTCGAACAGCAGGGTGACGACATCGCCGGCCTGATCATCGAACCGGTGGTCGGCAACGCCAACTGCATTCCGCCACGCGAAGGCTACCTGCAGCACCTGCGCGAACTGTGCACGAAGCATGGCGCGCTGCTGATCTTCGACGAGGTGATGACCGGCTTCCGTGTTGCCCTCGGCGGTGCGCAGGCGCATTACGGCATCACCCCGGACCTGACCACTTTCGGCAAGATCATCGGCGGTGGCATGCCGGTGGGTGCTTACGGTGGTCGCCGCGAGCTGATGCAGCAGATCGCACCGGCCGGCCCGATCTACCAGGCCGGCACGCTGAGCGGCAATCCGGTGGCGATGGCCGCCGGCCTGGCGATGCTGGAACTGATCCAGCAGCCGGGTTTCCACGCCGACCTGGCCGAGCGCACCGCGCGCCTGTGTGCCGGCCTGGAAGCGGCCGCCGCCGACGCCGGCGTGGTCGTGACCACCACCTGCGTGGGCGCGATGTTCGGGCTGTTCTTCACCAGTGAAAAAGTGGAGACCTATGCGCAGGCCACTGCCTGTGACATCCCGGCGTTCAACCGCTTCTTCCACGCGATGCTGGACCAGGGCGTGTTCCTGGCACCGTCGGCGTACGAGGCCGGCTTCCTGTCCAGCGCTCACGATGACGCGGTGATCGAGGCCACCCTCGCCGCTGCACGCGTGGCGTTCAAGGCCGCCAAGGGCTGAGCCCGCTCTGGTAGGTGCCAACCTCGGTTGGCACTGCCGCATCTGGTAGATGCCAACCTTGGTTGGCACAGAGCAGTCGAGCATGGCTCGACTCTACACAGGGCATCAACCGAAGACGAACTTGCCCTTCATCATCGCGAAGTGGCCGGGGAACGAGCAGAAGAAGGTGTAATCCCCACCCTTCTGCAGGCCCTGGGTAGAGAAGCGCACGCGCGTGGTCTCGCCACCGCCGATCACCTTGGTGTGCGCCAGCACGCGCTTGTCGGCCTTCGGCAGGTAGCTGTCGGCCAGGGTCATGCGCATGCCGGCCATCGCCACCGGCTGGTAATCCGCGCTGCGGGTCAGCACCCAGTTATGGCCCATCGCGGTAGCGGCCAGCTTGCCGGTGTGGCGCAGGGTCAGATCCACGGCGGTGCAATCAGCGGCCACCTTGATCTCGCGGCTGCTGAAGCTCATCTGGTCGGTGCTGTCGATGCTCACCGCACACACCCGCGCCATCGCCGACGGCGCCAGCATCAGCGCGCCCAGTCCCACTGCCACCATCCAAGCCTTCATCGTTGCGTCTCCTGCGGATTCAAGCGCCATTCTAGGCAGGCCCCTGCGGCCGCGTCTGCGACCGTCTGTCGCATGGCTGCTCCAGGGTTTCCCGCGTGTTCACTGCAATGGCATGCTCGACCAATGCGGATCGACCTGTTGCTGCTGGACGTGGATGGCGTGCTGGTGCAGTACCAGCGCGCGCAGCGCGTACTGCACCTTGCGCAGGCGCTGGATGTCGTGCCGGAAACCGTGCAGGCCGCGCTGTACGACAGCGGGCTGGAAGCGGCACATGACAATGGCACGCTGGATGGCCCGGCCTATCTGGCGCAGCTGGGAGAGCTTCTAGGCACGACGGTCGATGTGACTGCTTGGACCGCGGCGCGGCGGGCCGCCAGCCATCCGCAGGCTGCCGTGTTGCAGCGGCTGCAGGCCCTGCAGTTGCCGATGGCAGTGCTGACCAACAACGGCGCGCTGATGCAACAGGCCTTGCCCAACCTGCTACCGGAACTGTTCCCTGCCCTGCAGGACCGCGTGTTCTGCAGCGCCGATTTCGGCCTGCGCAAACCGGCGCCGGAAGTCTTCCTGCGCACGCTTGAGGTACTCGGCGTGGCACCTGCGCGCACGCTGTTCGTCGATGACCTGTTCGCCAACGTGCGCGGCGCACGCGCCGCCGGCCTGCACGCGGAAACCGTGCGCGATGGCCGGGGATTGGGCAAGGTATTGAAGCGTTACGCGGTGAGCTGATCGGGGTCAGAGCCCTCTCCGCAGGAGAGGGGTCCGACCTCAGCAGATTCAGCGCGCGGCGATGAACGCGGCAATCGCCGCGCGCAGGCGCTTGAGGCCTTCGGCCACTTCTTCGTCGGTGATGTTCAGCGACGGCACGAAGCGCAGCACGTCCGGGCCGGCCTGCAGGGTCAGCAGGCCCTGCTCGGCGGCGTGGTCGAGGATCGCACCGGCCTGGCCGGCGAAGTCCTTGCTCAGCACCGCGCCCAGCATCAGGCCACGGCCACGCACGTCGCTGAACACACCGAACTCGTCGTTGATGCGGGCGAAGCCATCGCGCAGCGCCTTCGACTGGCGGCTGACGTTGGCGGCGATCTCCGCCGAGGCCAACTTGCGCAGCGCCACGCGCGCGACTGCGGCCGCCAGCGGGTTGCCACCGAAGGTGGTGCCGTGCGCGCCGAACTGCATGGTCTCAGCCACCTTCGGGCCGGCCAGCATCGCGCCGATCGGGAAGCCACCGCCGAGCGCCTTGGCCAGGGTGACCATGTCCGGTACCACATCGTCCTGCCAGTGCGCGAACAGCGTGCCGGTGCGGCCCATGCCGGCCTGGATCTCGTCCAGCACCAGTAGCGCGTTGTGCTGGTCGCACAGTTCGCGCACGCGCTTGAGGAAACCGGACTTGGCCGGCATCACGCCGCCCTCGCCCTGGATCGGCTCCAGCATCACTGCAGCCACGTCGCCGGCGGCCATCGCGGTTTCCAGCTGCACCTCATCGTTGAAATCGATGTAGCGGAAGCCACCGGGCAGCGGCTCGTAGCCTTCCTGGTACTTCGGCTGGGCGGTGGCGGTCACCGCGCCCATGGTGCGGCCGTGGAAGCTGCCACGGAAGGTGATGATCACCCGCTTGTCGGCCGGGCGACCCTGGCTGGAGGCCCACTTGCGGACCAACTTGATCGCCACTTCGTTGGCTTCGGCGCCGGAGTTGCACAGGAACACGCGCTCGGCGAAGCGGCTGGCCTTCACCAGCTCCTCGGCCAGGTGCAACGGCGGCGCGCTGTAGAACACGTTGCTGGTGTGCCAGAGCTTGCCGGCCTGCTCGACCAGCGCGGCGACCAGGTCCGGGTCGTTGTGGCCCAGGCCGCACACGGCGATGCCGGCGGCCAGGTCGATGAACTCACGGCCCTGGCTGTCCCACACGCGGGCGCCCTGGCCTCGCTCCAGTACCACCTGGCGGGGCTTGTAGACCGGCAGGTAATAGTGCGACAGGGAGATCAGCGGATCGGTAGCGGCGGTCATGGCAGTCGGCAGGGTTCAGGAACACCCATTCTCGCGCCGGAACCCCTGCGGCACAATGCGCCCATGCGACCGTTCTCCGCCCCCCAGCTGAACCCCGCCACCGAGACCGGCTGGCGCCGTCGGTGGTTCGACATCATCTACCGCCACGACACCCGGCCTTCGCGCAATTTCGACCTGATCTTGGTGGTGGCGATCATCGCCAGCATCCTGGTGGTGATGATCGACAGCGTGCAGCACCTGCATGCCGAATGGTCCACCGGCCTGTACATCCTGGAATGGGGCTTCACGATCATCTTCACCGCCGAGTACCTGCTGCGGCTGGCGGTGGTCAAACGCCCGCTGCGTTACGCGGTGAGCATCTGGGGCATCATCGACCTGCTGTCGATCCTGCCCGCCTACCTGTCGATGTTCATCCCCGGCGCGCAGAGCCTGCTGGTGGTGCGTGCGCTGCGCATCCTGCGCGTGTTCCGCATCCTCAAGCTGACCCGCTACATCGAGGAAAGCGGCGTATTGATGACGTCACTGTGGCGCAGCCGGCGCAAGGTGCTGGTGTTCCTGTTCACGGTCATCACCATCACCATCATCGCCGGTGCGCTGATGTACGTGATCGAGGGCCCCGAACATGGCTTCACCAACATCCCGGCCAGCATGTACTGGGCGGTGGTGACCATGGCCACGGTCGGTTTCGGCGACATCGTGCCGCAGACCGTGCTCGGCCGCTTCGTCACCTCGGTGCTGATCCTGATCGGCTACAGCATCATCGCCGTGCCCACCGGCATCTATACCGCCGAACTGGCCAGCACCATGCGTGAAGCCGAGCAGGCCGCGCGCCGCGATGCGCGCGGCTGCCCGGACTGTGGGCTGGAAGGCCATGAACCGGATGCACTGCACTGCCGCAAGTGCGGCGGCAAGCTGCCGGATGCGTTCAACCATTGAGGCACATGCCGGCCAGCGGCCGGCACTACCTCTCGGCGGTTACGCATGGATGCGTGTGCCGTTGCTCACCGCATGCGGTTGCTGGTGGTCACCAGATCATTGTATGCGGCGAGGATCGTTGACTGCGCTCCTTCCGGGTCGGTGGTGAGCCAACTGCCCGACGCCTTCCGCTCTGCCGCCAGCGCTTCGGCGGTGATCGGCTTGTGCTGCTCCAGGCGCTCGACGCCACGTCCCGCAGTACGCACCAGCTTGTCCGCCGAACGCTGCACGTGGCCCCACATCGGGTCGTCCTTGCCGACACCGCCGTTCTGGATTTCCGTCACCAGTGCCTGATAGTCAGCCAGCTGCACGCGCAGCGCCGCAACATCCGGTGCGTCGTCCTGGAACGCCGTGGCCAGTAGCTTGCCGTCGCCCAGCAGGCGAAGGTGATAGTAGGCCAGCGAGCGCCCTTCGCTCTCCTCGATCTGCTTCAGCTGCGCGGCACGGCGATCGTTCTCGTTCTTTTCCAGCGCCACATCCATCGCTTCGCTGGCCTTGAAGAAATCAGCATAGGCCTGCATCAGCGGGGCATGCTGGCTGCGCATCCCTTCACCGCCATCACGACGATAATCCTCGCGGGTGAAGTAACCATCGGCGCGCTCGACCAGGGTGTTCAATGCCTGGAAGGCCTGCTGATAGTCACGCGCGGGGCCATCCATCGGCAGGGCCGGGGTTTTCGCCAGCGCGTCGGTCAGTGGCTGGCCGCAGTACTCGACGCGGTGCGACAGCACCTTACCGGGCGAACGCGGTTGCGCTTCCTTGCCGGTCGGGCCGGCTTCAGGGTCCTTCATCCAGCTGGTGTAGGTCTGGAAACCCTGGTGAATGGGTTGTTCAACGCCGTTGTAGCACTCGATGTAGGCGTTCACCTTCTCCAGGCTGGGGTCGGCCAGCGACAACCCTGCCGATTTGTTGCAGCCGCTCAGGCCAGCCACAGCGCCGATCAGCAGCAGCGGCACGATACGCAGACAGGAAGTCATCATGGTCTCTCGCATGGGTGCTGACGCGCCGGTCACTGGCGGTTGCTCTGGAAAACGAGCGTGTTGTATTCCTGCATGAGCTTGCTGGCAGAGCCACGCGGCGCCATCGACGGCGAATCAAGCATGCGTCGTTCGAAATCGGTGTAAGGCTTTTTCTCGCTGACGCGCTGCAGCCGCTCCTTGCCTTCGCGCCGGAAATTCTCAGCCCCACGCTCGAAGCCTTCCCAGTCCGACTTGCCCGGTTCCTGGTCGGCAACCTTGGCGTGCGCTTCATCGGAAATGCGGTTGAAGGCATCCAGGCGTTCGCGGGCCTTGGCCTGATCGAAATCATCCTCGCTCATCAGATCCATGATGGCCTTGGCTTCCAGCATCATCGCCAGACGGTAGTACTCGCGCGTGCGCCCCTCGGCCTGTTCCAGAACCTTGAGCTGCTCGCGCTGGGCGGCGTCGTTCTGGCGCTCCAGCTCGGCATTGAACGTTTCGCTGGCAGCCACGAAATCCTTGAAGGCGGCCATCAAGGGCGCGTGCAGCTGCTTGCCCTTGGCGAACTGGTCGTCTTCGTAGTCCTGACGATCGTAGTAGTCATGCGCGTCCTTGCTGAGCGGCACCAGCGCCTTCAGCGCCTGCTGGTAATGGCCTGCAGCGGCATCCAGATCGGCCAGCGCCGGCTTGGCAGCAATCGCCTCGGTCACCGGAGCGTCGCACTGCTTCATGTCGTAGTCGCTGATCTCGAACGGGCCGTACACGTGCGTCTCGCGTCCGGTCGGGCCAGCGTCGACATCCTTGATCCAGCGCGTGTAGGACTGGATGCTGCCGTGGGTTTTCGAATCCAGCGCGTTGAAGCAGCCGATGTAGGCGTTGAGCTTGGCGGTCAACTGCTGCTGTGTATCGGACGGGGCCGCGCTGGCATCCGGCGTGCCGGAGGCAGCGGCGCCGCCTGCAGCTGCGGGGGCCTTGCCACCGCAGGCGGTCAGGATCAACGACAGCGAAGCGGCCAGCGCCGCGACGGAAAGAGTGCGTGACATGTGCTCACATCCTTGTTGAAAACGATTACAGCCACGCATTCTAGCGCAGCAGGCCGAGGGTCGCAGCCCTCGGCCTCTTCCAGCGACGCGCGGTCAATCCAGGAACAGATCCGGCAACAACGGCCGCGACGGATCCACCGCGTATCCGGAAAGATCGGTGATACCGGCCTGTGCCAGCACTTCATCGTCGATCAGGAACTGGCCGTGGAAGCCGGCCGCTTCACGCACCAGCACCGCATGTGCGGCATCGGCCATGATCTGCGGCGTGCGGCAGCCAGCCGCATCCACGCCCGGAATCATGTTGATCGCATCGGTGGCGATCACCGTGCGGGGCCACAGCGCATTCACCGCCACGCCCTGCGGACCGAATTCGGCGGCCAGGCCCAGGGTGACGAAGCTCATGCCCATCTTCGCCAGCGTGTAGCCGGTGTGCGGTGCCCACCACTTCGGCTCCAGGCTCGGCGGCGGCGCCAGGGTGAGGATGTGCGGGTTCGGCGCCTGCTGCAGGTACGGCAGGCAGGCCTGCGCGCACAGGAAGCTGCCGCGCGAATTGACCTGCTGCATCAGGTCGAAACGCTTCATCGGCGTATCCAGCGTGCCGCGCAACCAGATCGCGCTGGCGTTGTTGATCAGGATGTCGATGCCACCGAAGGTATCGACCGTGGCCGCCACCGCCGCCTGCACCTGCTCTTCCTCGCGGATGTCGCACTTCAGGGCCAGGCCCTGGCCGCCAGCCGCCGTTACCGCTTCGGCCGCGGTATGGATGGTGCCCGGCAGCTTCGGGTTCGGCACCGACGACTTGGCCGCAATGGCCACATTGGCGCCGTCGCGCGCAGCGCGCAGTGCGATGGCCAGGCCGATGCCGCGCGAGGCACCGGTGATGAAAAGCGTTTTGCCCTGCAGACTGCCCACGTTCCACACTCCAGCGTATGCAATGAGCCGCTAGTATGCCGCGCCGACGCGGAGTTCACCCGGCCTTGACGATACTCGGGCCTCCAGACAACGCACGAGGTCCACGCCATGCGCCGTTCCCGCCTGTTGCTGCCTGCCCTGGGGCTTGCCCTGCTGACTGCCTGCCAGGGCCGTTCGCCGGAACCCGGAAAGGAGCCGCCCGCCGGTGACGCGCCCAGCGCGGAGAAGGCCGCCGCCGACGGCAAGATGCGCTGGAGCGAGGCGGTGGTCTGGGATGGCGATCTCAACGCCTGCCGCCAGGGCGAGAATGCTGCGACCCGCGATTGCCTGCGTGATGCGATGCGCGCCGGTGGCGCCAGTACCGATGCCGTTACCGCCGCCGAGCAGTTGTCCAGCGGCGGTGAGCTGGCCTATGTGACCGCCTGGCACGAGAACGAAGGACTGGGCATTGCCACGGTCGAGTATCCGTTCCGCGCCAACACCAATGAAGGCACCCGCCTGGTCGATGCCAGCGGCAAGCGCATCGACGTGGATGCCGTGCAGTTGGACGACACCCTGCGTGCCGACCCGACCGTGCAGGAACTACTGAAGGCCAGCCCGCAGGCCACGCCGTTCGCGCCGGCACAGTCGGCCGGCGCTTCGCCATTGGATAACGGCGGCATCCGCCTGCTGTACCGCACGCCGCTGCGCGACTGCCACGCCTGCCCGGACGTGGGGCAGCTGCAGATCGCCTATGACTTCGACGCCAAGCGCAACTTCATCGGCCAGCAGGTGGTGCCGGCAACGCCGTAAGCAGGTAGCGCCGGGCCATGCCCGGCGGACGCAACGTTCAATGCCGCCGGGCATGGCCCGGCGCTACCGATAGGCGCGCACCTGCTTTTTCAACAGGTGCGGCACGATCAATCGATGTACCGGCGCAACCGGCAGCATGTAGACCCGGCCGAACGCGTTATGGGTATGCACCACAGTGGCCACTTCCAGCACGTCGCCCTGCCACTGCAGCGCCAGCTGTACGCGAAGATGGCGGTCGTCGTCTTCCAGCACGATGGCATCGTCGTCCAGCGACTGCAGGGTGAAGATGCCCAGCCGCTGGCCGGGTTGAGGATCCTCAACATCCTGCACCGCACGCAACGAGCCCAGGTGCTTCATGCCGAGCAGGCGCATGCCGCGATTGCGCAGTGCCATCAGCCCATCGAACCAGCCGGGAATGGTCGCCGCCATATCGCGATAGGCCTGCAGGGCCGAGCGCCCATCGCGACAGGTCGTCGCCTGGCAGGCGTGCACGAAGTCGGCACCGGGCAACTGCGCACGCAGCACGCTGCAGGCAGTTGGCGGCCTGCTCACGACGGACGCACTGCTCACGGCTTCGGCCCCTGCCCTTCGTTGTCTTCCCAATGCAGGATGCGGCGGGTGACGAAGCGATAGACCGGCTTGCCGGTAGCGAACCACAGTTCGCGCACCCACGAGGTGCGCTTGAGCACGCGCTTCTCCACCGGGGTGAGCGACTCGCGGCAATACATGCGCTTGTGCTTGAGCAGGTGGCGCAGGTCCTCGCGGGCCAGCAGCCGCATCCAGCACGAGCGCGGGTTGCCTATCACCGCCAGCTGGAAGTCGATCAGCGCTGGACGACCGTCTTCGGTGACCAGCCAGTTGGCTTCCTTGGCCAGGTCGTTGTGAGCCACGCCATTGCGGTGCAGCTGCTGCAGCAGTCGACGCGCCGAGCGGAACCAGGCCAGGTCACCGCGTGGTGGACGCTGGTACATGGCATCGCCGGCCATGAAGCTGCGGTCGAGGTGACGGCCATCCCACGCCAGCAGCTGCGGCACATCGGCCATGCCGTGGATGTGGCGCAGCGCGCGTGCTTCGCGGCGGGCCAGCCACCAGGCCGGCAGCCGCAGCCACAGCGGCGTGGCGCCCAGATCACGGCGCACGAAGGGGCCATCGGGCCCTTTCACAAGAAGAATCTGGCCGAAGCTGTCGGCCTTCAAAGCATGCGGTGGAGCGTCTGGCGTATGCGGCATGGGGCCATTCTAGGCGAAGGCGCCGGTTGCAAACGGTCACGAAGCGGCTGGGAACCAGTCACCTTCACGCCCCTATAATCGGGCAATGGACTCTTCATGGATCGACGCCACGCTCGCGTGGATTGCCGCTCACCCCGTGCTGGCGGGTGCCGTTATCTTCCTCATCGCCTTCTGCGATGCGGTGATCATTCTTGGCGCCATCGTGCCGGCGCTGCCGCTGCTGTTCGCGGTGGGCGTGTTCATCGGCCTGGGCCAGATCTCCGGGCCGTACGCGGTGGCGGCTGCAGCCCTGGGCGCATTTGCCGGCGACGGTATCAGTTACTGGATCGGCCGACGCTGGGGCGACCGCCTGCGCGGCATCTGGCCGTTCAGCCGCTACCCGCAGCTGCTCGACCGCGGCGAGAACCTGTTCCGCCGCAACGCCTTCAAGAGCATCCTGATCGCACGCTACGTGGGCGCGATCCGCCCGTTCGTGCCGGCCATCGCCGGCATGATGAAGATGCCGGCCAGCCGCTACGTGCAGGCCAGCGGCATCGCCAGCATCTCCTGGGCCGTGCTGTTCCTGGCGCCGGGCTGGATTCTTGGCGAGGCGTATGACGCCGTGGCCGCCGTGGCCGGACGACTGGTGGTGGTGGTCGGCCTGCTGGCGGTGATCCTCGGCCTGGTCTGGGCCATCGTTCTGTACGGCTATCGCTGGTCGGCCGCGCGTATGGACAACTGGCTGGCGCGCCTGCTGGACTGGTCCAACCGTCACCCGACGCTGGGCCGCTACACCGTTGGCGTGCTGGACCCGAAGCGGCGTGAGTCCGTGCCGCTGGCAATGCTGGCGTTGATGCTGCTGGTACTGGGCTGGGGCTGGTTCGCGTTGCTGACCGTGGTGGTCGCACACGGCGAGCCGCTGGCGATCGACCTGCTGGTGCACCAGGCCATGCTGGCGCTGCGCAATCCGCTGGCCGACTACCCGATGGCCGCGCTGGCATCGCTGGGCGCCTGGCAGGTACTGCTGCCGGCCACCGCGGCGGCGATGGGCTATCTGATCTGGCGCCGGCGCTGGATGGCAGCCGCGCACTGGCTGGCCGCGCTTGCCTTCGGCCTGGCCCTGACCATGCTGCTCGGCGCCACCGTGGATGTGGTGCGCCCGGTCGATGCCAGCAGCGGCTTTGGCTTCCCGTCGGTGTCGGTGACCATGGCCACCATCACCTTCGGTTTCTTCGCGGTGCTGATCGCCCGCGAGATGCCCGGTCGCACCCGCGTCTGGCCGTACCTGGTGTCGGGCATCGTGGTCAGCCTGATCGGCTTCTCGCGCCTGTACCTGGGCGCGCATTGGCTGAGCGATGTGATCGGCGGCATGCTGTTCGGCACGTTCTGGCTGCTGGTGCTGGGCATCGCCTATCGCCGCCGCTTCAACCGCTCGTTCTGGGTGAAGCCGGTGGCCTGGCTGTTCTACGGCGTATTCGCCGTGGCGGCGATGTGGTACGCGCCGCGCCACATTCCGGTGAAGCTGGAGCGGTTCGAGCCGACCCTGCCGGCACCGCAGGCGATGGATGCGCAAGCCTGGTGGCAGCACGACTGGGCCACGCTGCCGGCGCGCCGCAACGAGTTCGACGACGACCAGCGCTGGCCGCTGGACGTGCAGGTGGCGGGCCCGCTGGCGCCGCTGCAGGCGCAGCTGGAAGCCCGCGGCTGGAAGCGGCAGGAGCAGGCCGGCTGGCAGCAGGCGCTGCTGATGCTGGACAAGAACACCGGTGCCGACGAGCTGCCGGTGTTGCCGGCAACGCTGGACACCCGCGTGGAAGCCTTGCTGATGGTGCGCCAGGGCGCGAAGCCGGATGAGCGCTATGTGCTGCGCTTGTGGCCGGCACCCGCGCAGCTGCAGCCGGGCAACACGCCGCTGTGGCTGGGCAGTGCACAGACCCTGCGTTACGAGCGCCACTTCGAATGGATCGGCATGTGGCACCCGCTGCGGGGTGTCGACCCGGCGTTGAACGCGGTGAAGGACGCCGTGCAGGACCTGCCGCAGCGGGAGGATGTGCACAGCGAAACCGGGCTGCCGGTGTTGCGGTTGAAGACCATGCCGTGATCGAGCCGGTGCTTCTCTGGTAGTCGCCAACCTTGGTTGGCTCTTCGGGAAAAGGCCGCCAACCAAGGTTGGCATCTACCGGTTCCGGCGCGCTCTGGCTGTCGCCAACCCTGGTTGGCGTTTCCCGGTTCCGGCGCGCTCTGGCTGTCGCCAACCCTGGTTGGCGTTTCCCGGTTCCGCTGCGCCCTGGTAGTCGCCAACCTTGGTTGGCGGTTATCGGCTACGGCATCCAGCCCAGCAACTGCTGCAACCGCTGGTGCGGGTCATCCATCTGCAGCAACTGCAGGCGCTGCTGCTCGCTCAGCGGCAGCAGTTCGGCCAACCGCCAGCCGACCCAGCTGGCCTGGTCCAGCAACGCCGGGTTGGCCGGCGCATAGGCCTCGCCGGCCTGTTCGATGATGTGCCCCAGCACCGTGGCCAGCAGCGCATGCTGCGGCCGTAGCTCATCGTCCGGATCTTCGTCGCACCAACGCACGTCGGCTACCACCAGACCGTTGTCGCGTACGCGGGTGCGCTCGACATGGAAGCGGCGGGTACCACGCAGGCGCAACTGCAGCACGCCGTCTGCGCCGACATCGAAGTCTTCGATGCGTACCTGCACGCCATAGGCGGCCGGCGTCGCTGGTGCGCCGACTTCCTCGCCATCGAGGATCAGACAGACACCAAACCCCTCACCACTGCGGCCGCTGTCGCGGACCAGATCCAGGTAGCGGCGCTCGAACACGCGCAGGCCTACCGCCGCACCCGGCACCAGCGTGGTGTGCAGCGGAAACAGCGGCAGCGAACCGTCGACGCTCATCGGGCCTGCAGCGCGGCGAGGAAGCGACGCGGCGCGCCGTCGAAGCCACCGTTGGACATGAACACCACGTGGTCACCACTGCGCGCGCTGGCCTGCAATTGCGCCAGCAACGCGTCGATATCGGGCACCGCGTGCGCTTCGCCACGCACCGCGGCGATCACCGCAGCGGCATCCCAGGCCAGTTCCGGGCGATGCAGGAACACCACTTCATCGGCCAGCGCCAGCGACGGAGCCAGCGCCTGCGCGTGTGCGCCCAGCCGCATCGAATTGCTGCGCGGCTCCATCGCGACCACGATGCGCGCATCACCCACCTTGGCACGCAGGCCTTCCAATGTGGTGGCGATCGCGGTCGGGTGATGGGCGAAATCGTCGTAAATGGTGATGCCGTCATGCTGGCCGATCACTTCCATGCGGCGCTTGACGCTGCGGAAGCGTGCCAGTGCAGGAATCACGTCGGCCGGTGCCACGCCCACCGCATGCGCGGCGGCCAGCGCAGCCAGGCCGTTGAGCACGTTGTGGCGGCCCAGCAGCGACCACTGCACATCGCCCATTGCCTGCCCGCGGTGATGCACGCGGAAGGCGCTGCCATCGGCGGCCAGCAGCTCGGCATGCCATTCCAGCGACGGATCGAATCCGAAGCGTTCGACCGGCGTCCAGCAGCCCATCGCCAGCACTTCGGCCAGATGCTGATCCTCGCCGTTGACAATCAGTCGGCCACGCGCCGGCACCGTGCGCACCAGATGGTGGAACTGGCGCTGGATCGCGGCCACGTCGGGGAAGATATCGGCGTGGTCGTATTCAAGGTTGTTGAGGATGGCCACCAGCGGCCGGTAGTGCACGAACTTGCTGCGCTTGTCGAAGAAGGCGGTGTCGTACTCGTCGGCCTCGACCACGAACTCGCGGCCCTGCCCCAGGCGGGCCGAGACACCGAAATCCTCGGCTACGCCGCCGATCAGGAAACCGGGTGAACGACCGGCGCTTTCCAGCAGCCAGGTGAGGATGGTGGTGGTGGTGGTCTTGCCGTGGGTACCGGCCACGGCCAGAGTGTCGCGGCCCGGCAGCACCTGTTCGGACAGCCACTGGGCGCCGGAGATGTAGCGCTGGCCGGCGTCGAGCACGGCCTCCACGGCCGGGTTGCCGCGCGAGAGCGCGTTGCCGATCACCACCTCGTCGGTGCCGGCCGGCACGCTGTCGGCGCGGTAACCCTGGTCCAGGGTGATGCCCAGCTGTTCGAGCTGGGTCGACATCGGCGGATAGATGGCCTGGTCGCTGCCGCTGACCGTATGGCCCAGTTCCCGCGCCAGGGCGGCCACGCCGCCCATGAAGGTGCCGGCGATTGCAAGGATATGTACGCTGCTCATGACCGAGGATTGTGACCGATGACGGCTGTATAGGGCCAATGTCCGATCCGGGGTAAGACAAGTCCTACACAGGATGTGAGAAAACTCCAATCATCTGTCAGGGAAATCCCGATAGCGATGTTCTGTGAACCCGGACACAATTCGAACTGCCAGCCGCAGTACCCGAACCGGTCCTACTCCCCAAGAGGCCATCCCCAAGGGAGCTCATGCTGCGGGGCCCTGAGCAAGCCCTCTGCTGGCGCCTATCAAACGACACAGGCCTGGTCCTCGCGGACCAGGCCTGTGCTTTTTGCGCCCGAAGGACCGGCAGTGCACCGGCCCTGCAGGATCAACCCTTGATCGCCGCCAGGATGCGGGCTTCGATCTCGTCCAGCTCACCGACGCCGTCGACGCGGGCCAGGGTGCCACGACCGGCGTAGAAGTCGACCACCGGGGCGGTCTGGTCGTTGTAGACCTGCAGGCGCTGGCGCACCGCTTCCGGCGTGTCATCGGCGCGGCCCTGCTCCTTGGCACGACCGGCGATGCGCTCGACCAGCAGCTCGGTGGCCACGTCCAGCTGCACCACGGCATCCAGCGGCTGGCCGATCTTGGCCAGCAGGCCGTCCATCGCATTGGCCTGGGCCACATTGCGCGGGTAGCCATCGAGGATGAAGCCCTTGGCGACATCGGCCTGGGTCAGGCGCGACTCCAGCATGCCCAGCAGGATGTCGTCCGACACCAGGTTGCCGGCATCCATCACCGTCTTGGCCTGCTTGCCCAGCTCCGTGCCCGCGGCGATTTCCGCGCGCAGCATGTCACCGGTCGAAATGTGGGCGATCCCCAGCTTTTCCTTCAGGCGCGTCGCCTGTGTCCCCTTGCCCGAACCGGGCGGTCCCAACAGAACCAATCGCATTGACCTGACTCCAACGTGTTGAAAACAAAGAAGGTTCGCGTCCCGGACGGACCGGTATCGCTGCACCGCAATAGCGCCACTTTACCGCATCCGGGTAATGTCCCTGCAATGTCCCCTCCCCCGAGCAGGTAGAAGCATGCGCAACGGTACTCTCCTTTATGCCCAGTCCGGCGGTGTCACCGCCGTCATCAACGCCACTGCAGCGGCGGTGATCGAGCAGGCCCGGGCCAAGGGCATCAAGGTCCTGGCCGCCCGCAACGGCATCCTCGGCGCGCTGCGCGAGGAACTGATCGACACCAGCAAGGAGAGTGCTGCGGCCATCCGCGCCCTCGCCCACACCCCGGGCGGCGCCTTCGGCTCGTGCCGGGTCAAGCTGAAATCGCTGGATGCCGACCGCGCCCGCTACGACCGCCTGCTGGAAGTGCTGCGCGCACACGACGTGCGCTGGTTCCTCTACAACGGCGGCAACGACTCGGCCGACACCGCGCTGAAGGTCTCGCACCTGGCCAAGGCCTCCGGCTACGACCTGACCTGCATCGGCGTGCCCAAGACCATCGACAACGATCTGGCGGTGACCGACACCTGTCCCGGCTTCGGCTCGGCGGCCAAGTACACCGCGGTCTCGGTGCGCGAGGCGGCGCTGGACGTGGCGGCAATGGCCGAGACCTCCACCCGTGTCTTCATCTACGAGGCCATGGGCCGCCACGCCGGCTGGCTGGCTGCGGCCGCCGGCCTGGCCGGCAATGGCGATGACGAGGCCCCGCACATCATCCTGCTGCCCGAACGCGCCTATGACGAAGCGGCGTTCCTGGCCAAGGTCAAGGCGGTGGTCGAGCGCGTCGGCTACTGCGTGGTGGTGGCGTCGGAAGGCATCGCCACCGCCGATGGCCGCTTCGTCGCCGACGCGGGCGGCGGCAAGGACTCGTTCGGTCACTCGCAGCTGGGCGGCGTGGCGGCGCACCTGGCCGGCCGGGTCAAGGACCAGCTGGGCCTGAAGGTGCACTGGGCGCTGCCCGACTACCTGCAGCGCTCGGCCCGCCACCTGGCCAGCAAGACCGACTGGGAGCAGGCGCAGGCGGTCGGCAAGGCCGCCGTGCAGCTGGCGCTGAAGGGCCAGAACGGCGTAATGCCGGTGATCGTGCGCAGCAGCGATGCGCCCTATCGCTGGAAGATCGAAGCGGCGCCGCTGTCGAAGATCGCCAATCATGAAAAGAAGATGCCCGCCGGCTTCATCCGCCGCGACGGCTTCGGCATCACCGCCAAGGCGCGGGCCTACCTGTCGCCGCTGATCAAGGGCGAAGCCCCGCTGCCGTACGGCACCGACGGCCTGCCGAAGTACGTGACGCTGAAGAACGTGGCCGTGAAGCAGAAGCTGCCGGCCTTCGAGGGCTGAGCCGAAAAAGGGGACGGAGGGGATTAAGTCGTATACGCCCCTCTGTGCTGAGCCCTGTGCGGAGCGCAGGGCACATTGCGGCGGCCGCCGAAGCACCCCACAATCGGGCTCCGGCCCGGGGCAAAGGGGCCGCCGCAAGCCAGATTCGACGCTGCCCGGCCTTCAAGGCCCGGGCCTGTGCTGCCATTTCACAAGGACTGTAACCATGAAGCACCCGATCCTGATCGCCGCGCTGCTGTCCGGTGCCGCCGCGCCGGCCTTCGCTGCGACCTGCGAAAGCAACTTCCAGAAGAAGGGCAATCCCTTCGTCGGCACGACCTTCACCTCATCGGTCACCCATCCGGACCTGACCGTGGCCAGTGCCATCGGCCAGATGCGGGTGATCGCCAAGAACGCCAACATGGACGTCCTCAGCGAGGACGTGGAAGGCGGCTCGATGCTGATCGAAGAGCCGGAATCCATGGCCCACAAGCCGATTCCGATGATCATCAGTGCCACCTCCGAAGGCGGCCAGGGCACCGTCGGCATGGTGGTGAAGGTCAACAAGGGCGCCATTGCCTCGGCCGATGGCGTGCGCGAAGAAATGTGCAAGCTGCTCAACCAGATCAAGCCGGGCAAGGCTGGCGAACAGGCAGCCAAGGCCACTCCGCAGGCGTCGGTGGTGACGATTGCCGCCGACCGCTTCGGCTTCCAGCTGCGCAACCAGAACAAGGACAACCCGGCCGCGGTCGAGCCGCGCTACAAGGGCAAGACCTACGCCATCACCGGTCGCATCACCTCCGTGCTGCGCAGTGGCGGCACCTACAACACCAGCTTCGACCTGCCCAGCGATGGCAGCATCGACTTTGAGCGCGTGGCCATTTCCTGCTCGTTTGCAGCCAACCAGGCCGCGTATGCGCTGGCCCTGCGCCCGCGCGAGAAGGTGACGCTGACCGGCGTGGTCGACAGCTACGACCAGATTGGTCGTGTGTTGTGGTTGAAGGACTGCCGCGGCAACTGATCGTTGCCAGCATGGGAAAAGGCCCGGGTGCGCAGGCGCCCGGGCCTTTTCGTTTCCACAGCGGTTCACACCTGGCGCACGTGCATCGCAGGATGATGGATGCCCCGCCCGGAGGTCATCATGGCACTGCGTGTTGTTCGACTGGGTACGCCGCGCCACCCCGGCGAAGGGCTGCGTATCGGTACCGTGCGACGACCACCGCGCGGCGTACCACGCAGCGAATTCGCGACACAGGACTGGTACGACGTCTGGTTCCCGCCCCTGTCACCCAGCGCGGAACTGGTAAAGCGGGCGCACGAAGCGAAAACCGCGGCCGACTGGAATGCGTTCTTCCGCCACTACAAGGCCGAGATGAAGGCGCCGGACGCGGCCCACGCGCTGGACCTGCTGGCCGCGATGTCACAGCACAGCGACATCAGCGTGGGGTGCTACTGCGAGGATGAAGCGCATTGCCATCGCAGGGCATTGCGCGAGCTGCTGGTGGCACGTGGGGCAATGCTGGCGGAGTGATGATGGCAGGGTTGCCGGCCAGCGGCCGGCACTACCAGGTTGCCCGCCGGGCATGGCCCGGCACTACCGATGCGCAGCGAAGTAGATCCACGCCGTGCGTGGATGCGCGCTGCTGGAAGGCCTCAATTGCAGGCCTTGCCTTCCATCTGCAGCTGCGCGGCGAACATCGTCACCTGCGGAATCTGGCCGGCAGCGGCCTGCTTCTTGGCCTCTTCCAGATAGATGCGCGACTGGCCCTGCCCGTCCAGCTCGACCTTGTTGCTCGACGGCAGGCGCCACACCCGCACTACCGCCTGCTGCGCCGGGCACGCGGCATTGGGTACGCGGATCACATCATTGAGCTTCCAGCCCTTGTCGGCGCTTGGCTGCGCCTTGGCATAGTCGACGAAACGCGCGCGCGGCTGGCACTGCTCGCTGGTCCGCACCGGCGCGAAGCGATACGGCTCGGCCGCCTGACCGGTGAAGGCACCTTCCAGGCGCGCGCAGGCCTCGGGAATCTGCCGCAGGGTGTGCACCGCGCCCACGGCCTGGGGGGCACCCACGGCGCGCTGCAGCTCCGGGGTTTCCGCGGCGAGTGCCGGTACGGCCGGGACCAGGGCGGCAAGCATCAACAGGGACAGGCGCATGGGGAATCTCCTACGGGACTGGGCGCAGGCTTGCAGAGGCTGGCTTAACGGGGTGCAAAGGCCTGCGGCTTTCGAATCATGCCCATGGACTGGCGGCATGCGGCGGGGCTCGTAAAAACCAGTCGAGCACGGCTCGACTCTACAGTGCGCGGCACGCATACTGCGGGCACCAGGGAATGCTGAACACCGCCATACGTCGGACGACCACCAAGGTCGGTACGGGTTGGTTCCAGGCTGCAGCCCGTCGTCCCCCTCGTGGTGCCGTTCATCGCCACTGGATGCCTACATCCATTCTGCGGAGGGGTCTAATGCTGGAACGTCACGGGCTGTCATTGGCGCTGGGCTGCGCCATTCTCGCGATCCTGTTCGGAATCGTCTCGGCGCGCTGGATCCTGCGCCAACCCACCGGCAATGAACGCATGGTCGCGATCGCCACCGCGATCCAGGAAGGTGCGCGTGCCTACCTCAACCGCCAGTACCTGACCATCGGCGTGGCCGGTGTGGTGCTGTTCGTGCTGGTCGGCATCTTCCTCAGCTGGTACACCGCGATCGGCTTCGCCATCGGTGCGGTGCTGTCCGGCGCGGCCGGCTACATCGGCATGAACGTGTCGGTACGCGCCAACGTGCGCACCGCCGAAGCTGCCCGCCACGGCATCAGCGCGGCGATGGACGTCGCCTTCCGCGGCGGTGCGATCACGGGCATGCTGGTGGTAGGGCTCGGCCTGCTGGGCGTGGCCGGCTATTACGCGCTGCTGCTGCGCCTGGGCCTGCAGATGGACCAGGCGCTGCATGCACTGGTCGGGCTGGCGTTCGGCTCGTCGCTGATCTCGATCTTCGCGCGCCTGGGCGGCGGCATCTTCACCAAGGGTGCCGACGTCGGTGCCGACCTGGTCGGCAAGGTCGAAGCCGGCATTCCCGAGGACGACCCGCGCAACCCGGCGGTGATCGCCGACAACGTCGGTGACAACGTGGGTGACTGCGCCGGCATGGCCGCCGACCTGTTCGAGACCTACGCGGTGACCGTGATCGCCACCATGCTGCTGGGCAGCCTGATGCTGGCCGAGGCAGGCGCCAATGCGGTGCTGTATCCGCTGGTGCTGGGCGGCGTGTCGATCATCGCCTCGATCATCGGCGCACTGTTCGTCAAGGTGAAGCCAGGCGGCTCGATCATGGGCGCGCTGTACAAGGGCGTGATCGTCTCCGGCGTTCTGGCCGCCATCGCCTTCTACCCGATCACCACCGGGCTGATGAGTGACAACGTGCATGGGCCGATGGCGCTGTATGGCTGCGCATTGATCGGGCTGGTACTGACCGGCCTGATCGTGTGGATCACCGAGTACTACACCGGCACCCAGTACAAGCCGGTGCAGCACGTGGCACAGGCCTCGACCACTGGGCATGGCACCAACATCATCGCCGGCCTTGGCATTTCCATGAAGTCCACCGCGCTACCGGTGGTGGCGGTGTGTGCGGCAATCTGGGGCGCGTTCGCGCTTGGGGGCCTGTACGGCATCGCCATCGCCGCCACCGCGATGCTGTCGATGGCCGGCATGATCGTCGCCCTCGATGCCTATGGACCGATCACCGACAACGCCGGTGGCATCGCCGAGATGGCCGAGCTGCCCTCGGAGATCCGCGACATCACCGATCCGCTGGATGCGGTGGGCAACACCACCAAGGCAGTGACCAAGGGTTATGCGATCGGCTCTGCGGCACTGGCGGCACTGGTGCTGTTCGCCGACTACACCCATAACCTGCAGGCAGCACATCCGGGGCAGGAATTCCGCTTCGACCTCAGCGACCACACGGTGATCATCGGACTGCTGATCGGCGGCCTGATTCCCTACCTGTTCGGTGCGATGGCGATGGAAGCGGTCGGCCGCGCCGCCGGTGCGGTGGTGGAAGAAGTGCGCCGCCAGTTCCGCGAGATCCCCGGCATCATGCAGGGCTCCGGCAAGCCGCAGTACGACAAGGCGGTGGACATGCTGACCCGCTCGGCGATCCGCGAAATGATCGTGCCCTCGCTGCTGCCGGTGGCGGTGCCGGTGGTGGTCGGCCTGCTGCTGGGGCCGCGCGCACTGGGCGGCCTGCTGATCGGCACGATCGTGACCGGCCTGTTCGTGGCCATCTCGATGACCACCGGCGGCGGTGCCTGGGACAACGCCAAGAAGTACATCGAGGACGGCCACTTCGGCGGCAAGGGCAGCGAGGCGCACAAGGCGGCGGTAACCGGCGATACCGTCGGCGATCCCTACAAGGACACCGCCGGCCCAGCGATCAATCCGCTGATCAAGATCATCAACATCGTGGCGCTGCTGCTGGTGCCGCTGCTGTAGATCCACACCATGCGCAAACCCGTAGAGTCGAGCTTGCTCGACTGCTTCTGGCCCGCACCGCAGGAGCAGTCGAGCAAGCTCGACTCTACAAGGGCAGCAAGAGCAGAGCAGTCGAGCATGGGGCCGGGTCTACCAAAGCGGTCACCGCCCGCGCAGGAAGAACGACACCGGCACCATCACTTCCACCGGGTCGCCGGCCACTTCGGCCGGCGGCGCCGGTACCGGGCTGGCCCGCTGCACGGTGTCCAGCGTCTCCTGGTCGAGCAGCGCGAAGCCACTGCTGCGGCCCAGTTTCAACCCCGAGACCGCGCCATCGCGGGCAACCGCAAAGCGCACGTAGACCACACCCTGCTGGCGCAGCCGCTCGGCCTGGCGCGGATAGCGGCGGTGTTTCTGCAGGTGCCCGAGCAGGCGTCCTTCCCAGGTCGCCTCGGCACGACTGCGCTCACCCGCCGTGGTCTGCGGTGCGGTGTAGCGTGTGGCCGCATCAGCCGCCACCTGCGGCGGTGCGCTGGTCTGCGCGACGTTGGCGTCAGCGGTGTCCGGCGACGGCGTCGGCTCCGGTGTACGCGGCGGCGGCAGGTCACCCTGCGGCTGCACCGGCGCCTTGGGTTGTTCACGCAGGGCCGGCGTCGGCGCCTGCCGCTGTTGTTGCTGCTGCAGCGGCCCGGTCGCGACCTCGCGCGGCGGCACCGGCGGTGCCTGTGCCATCGGCGCCAGTTCCAGCATCAGCGCCGCAGGCGGAACCGCAGCCGTCAGCGCCGGCGCACGGGCCGCCCACCAGCAGGCCGCGCCGATCAACAGCGCATGCACCAGCAGCACGATCGCCAGGCTGGTCGCCCAGCGCCGCAGTCCACTCATCGTGCGCCCTGCTCCAGGCCGACCAGTGCCACCTTCAGGTAGCCGGCCGCGCGCAGCGCATCCAGCGTGGCCATCAGTTCGCCGTAGGGCACACGGGTATCGGCACGCAGGAAGATGCGCTGCGTGGTGTCACTGTGAGTGGCCGCCTGCAATGCAGCCGCCAGGCTGTCGCGCGCCACGGCCTGTTCACCAACGCGCAGCGACAGATCGGCCTGGACGGTCACGTACACCGGTGCCTGTTCCGGCGGCGTGGCACTGGCATTGCTGGCCGGCAGCTGCACCGGCACCGACACGGTGGCCAGCGGTGCGGCCACCATGAAGATGATCAGCAGCACCAGCATCACGTCGATGAAGGGCGTGACATTGATCTCGTGTGCTTCTTCCGGCACATCGTCGCGGTCGGACGCGGTCCTGATCGCCATCGACGCGCCTCAGTGCACCGCACGCAGCGGCGCCGCTGCGGTACGCGGAACGGCACGATCGAGATCGCGCGAGACCAGTTGCTGCACAGCCGCGGACAGATCGCCGAGCAGACCCCGCAGGCCGGCCAGCACACGGCTGAAGTGGTTGTAGACCAGCACGGCGGGAATCGCTGCGACCAGACCCAGCGCGGTCGCCAGCAGAGCCTCGGCGATGCCGGGCGCAACCACCGCCAGGTTGGTGGTGTTGCTGTGCGCGATGCCGATGAAGCTGTTCATGATGCCCCACACCGTGCCGAACAGGCCGACGAACGGCGCCACCGCGCCGATGCTGGCGAGCACGCCGATGCCGCGTCGCTGCACGCGCGCGGTTTCCAGTTCAATGCGGTCCAGGCGCGAGGCCACGCGCTCCTTGATGCCGTCGCGGCTATCCAGTTCCTGCGACAGGCGCAGTTCGGTGCGCGCTGCGTCCAGCATGGCGAGTGCGGTACCCTGCTGCATACTGGCGTCGGCGCTCCCGCCGGGCAGGCTCGGCGCCTGCAGCAGCAGCGCACGCGCTGCGCGCAGCTGCCGTGCCTGGCGGGCCAGTTCCCAGCCCTTGGCCAGCAGCACGGTCCAGGTGGCCAGCGACGCCAGCGCGAGCGCGATCATCACCGTTTTCACCACCACATCGGCGGCCAGGTACATGCCCCACGGGGTCAGTGCAGGAGCAGCCACGGGGGCCAGGTCAGCAGGCAGCATCGTCTCGTTTTCCATCAGCATCAGGGGTCGCTGCACGGCGGCGTGTCGTGCGCGGATCATTGGCGTCGTCCACTTCCACGACCGGGTTGGGCTCCAGCCGCGGTGCGGGCCGACTGAGCACGTAGCCGGCGCTGACCGCGAAGAACAGGCCCACGCCCAGCAGCAGCCGCCAGGACGGATGTGCGCCCCAGCAGAACAGCGCGAAGCCCACCGCCATGCCGGCGCTGGCAAACGCCTTGCCCTTGCGCGACACCGCGCCCTGCTCGCGCCACAGCCGCAGTGACGGGCCGTAGCGCGGGTGCGCCAGCAGGCGTTGCTCGAACTTCGGCGAACTGCGCGCGAAGCAGCCCACGGCCAGGATCAGGAAGATGGTGGTCGGCATCACCGGCAGCAGCGCGCCGATCACCCCGAGGCCGACCATCACCCAGCCCAGCGCGAACCAGAGCCAGCGCATCAGCGTTGCGCCGATAGGCGGGAGGCGTGCATCAGGCGAATTCCACTTCGACGTGGCCGTGCACGCTGCGGAAGGCGGCGTCCGCCGCATCGATCACCTGCTGCTCCTGCTCGGCGCTCAACGGCACCGCATCCAGCGCAGCGGTGAATTCACGCCAGTGGCGCGCCGCGCCATCCGGGTGCGCGGCCAGGTGACGGGCGCCGAAGTCGCGGTCCAGGCCGAGCTTGGCAGCCATCTTGTACAGAATGGTGCCGCCGAGATTGGAGCCTTCGGCCACATACAGCCACCCCAATGCGGCGGGTAGCTCCAGATCGGACGGCAACGCCGCGATGTCGGCCCCCGGCAGGGTCTGCTCCAGATCCTGCAGGTCGCGCGCCACCTGGGTCAGGCGGCGGCGCTCACCCAGGTCCGGCAGCAGTGCATCCAGCGCAGGGTTGGCATACAGCGCATCGATGCTGCGATGAAAGCGGTACTGCACGCGCAGGAAACGGGCGAAGTTGCTGCGGTCGGCGAAGATGTCGCCAGCCATGATGCGCTTGTCCAGCGCGCCATGGCTGTCGCGGGTGGCGGCCTTGAGCCGCAGGCTGCGGCTGTCTTCAGGGGCGATGTGTGCGTTCATGGGGGATGCCAAGGGGGTCGTCCTGCTGTAGACGTTCGCCATGGGGCTTTCCCCAAGGCCATGTGCACCGATAATGGCGTATCCCTTCTTCCCGCAGGAACCGACGATGATCACCACCGAACCGCGCATGACCAACCTGTTCCTGCAGCTGGGCCTGGATGCCAGCGCCGAGGGCATCGCCCGCTTCATCCGCGAACACCAGCTGGCCACCGATGTGGAAGTGGTCGAAGCGCCGTACTGGAACGATGCCCAGCGCCAGTTCCTGTCCGAGTCGCTGCAGGCCGATGCGGCATGGACCACGGTGGTGGATGAGCTGAACGAGTCGCTGCACGAAGATGCCGTGAAGGCGGCGACCGGGCTGTAACTGGCTGGAGGAAGGCGCCGGGCATGGCCCGGCGCTACCGTTGTCTCCCGCTGGGGTCAGAGCCCTTTCTGCAGGAAAGGGATCCGACCCCGACGATCAGTACTTCCAGGTCAACGCCAGCCGCGCGGTGCGGCCCGGGGCCGGCATCACGCCCAGGGCTAGCGGGTCCAGGTAGTAGCGGTCGGTCAGGTTGTCCACGCCGGCTTCCACCGACAGCTGGTCGTTGAAGCTCCAGCTGGCGAACAGGTCGACCAGGGTGGTCGGCCGGTACAGCTGCTGGATCGCCGACAGGCCCACGTTCCAGTCCTTGTCCAGCTTGCTGATCGGACCGGCGTTGTGGACCACGCGGGTACCGAAGGTCAGGCGCTCGTCGAACAGGCGCGAGCCCAGGGTCAGGTTGACCATGTAGCGCGGCGGGTTCTGGGTATTGGTGTACGAGCCCTCGAAGCCGCCGTCCACGCAGTTGGGCGTGTTGGCCAGTTCATCGTTCCTGCGCTGCGCACCATAGGCACGGCGCTCGGCGGCGATGTCCGGCGCGCAGGTCTTGGCCTTGAAGTAGTAGTGCGCGGACAGGTCGGCGAAAACCTTGCCGCTGTCATAGCTGGACTGGAACTCCATGCCCGAAACCTTGAACTGGTCGACGTTGCGGATCAGGCCAGCCGACAGCGTGCGGTAGTCGCGGGTGATCAGGTCATCGATGCGGGTATCGAAGTAGGCCAGCTTCAGTGCCAGGCGGTCGCCGGCAGTGAACAGATCGTAGCGGATGGTGCTGGCACCGATTTCCCAGCTGCGCGCACGCTCCGGCTTCAGTTCGCCCACCGGCTTGGCGGCGGTGAACAGCCCCAGCGTGGTCTCGAACAGGCTCGGCAGCTTGGTGCCTTCGGCGTACTTCACGTAGACCATGGTGTCTTCGCTGAAGCGGTAGGCCACGCTGGCGGTCGGCGAGAACGCGGTGTCACGACGGCGGATCGGTTGCGACCAGGTCCAGCTGACCGGCACCTCCAGGTCCTGCGCCTTGCCGGCGTCGTAGAAGTTCCAGCCACCGATGTCGCCCACCGTACCCTTCTTGTACGGTGAAGCCAGCAGCGATTCCTGGGTGAAATTGCCGTTGGCGTCCGGATACCAGTTCAGCAGCGCGATGCGCTTGGCTCGCCACGACGGCAGCGCCGGGTTGCCATTGAGCAGCTCGGTGTAGCGGTACTGGCCCTGCACCTCGTAGGCATCGGGCGTGGCCAGGCGGTTGCGGTCATGCACATCCACGCGGTTCCAGCGGCCGCCGGCCAGCAGTTCCCAATGCTCATCGGGCTGCCACTTCAGCGAGGCCACGGCACTGTATTCCTTGCGCTCGGCGTTGCGCAGGAAGCGGTTGTTGATCAGGTCATCGTGCATGACCGGCCCCGAACTGCCCGGTGCAATGTCCTCATCGCTGTAGGACAGGCCGTAGTCGAGGGTGAATGCACCGGCGTGTGTATCGAACTTCGAGGTGTTGCTGGCATCCAGGCCGAAGCGCTTCTGCCGCAGCGGATTGCGGTAGGCATCCTTGTAACCGGGGTCGCCACTGAAGCTGGGCGCGTCGTACCACTCGGTGCGGCGATCGAAGTACCAGGGGGTGATGCCGGTCAGGCTGTTGTACATCACGCTGTCGGTATCGGTGTACGTGGCGTTGACGCGCAGGTCGACCAGCTCGCTGTCCGGGTTGAAACGATAGCGCAGGGTGTAGCTGTCCATGTCGACGTGGCCCGGGTCCCATTGCGGAATGCGGTCACGATCCATACGGATGATCTGCGAGGCCATGATCTCGCCGGCGGTGCCCTCGTAGCGGCGGTAGCCCGCTTCCAGGGTCTGTGCATCGTCGATGCGCCAGGTGCCCTTGAGCAGCGCCGACTTCGAGCGGGCCGAGGTATTGAACACCTCTGTACGCGGCGGGTTCAGCGGCGCCAGCGTGCGCCGGGTCTGCGGGAAGTCATCGTAGCCATGCTTGCCGGAGAAGTAGTTGCCGTTGTCGCGGTAGGCGTAGGCGGCAACCAGATCGAAGCGATCCCAGTGTCCCGCAGCGGCCACATTGAAGAACTGGCTGCCGGTGGCGCTGCGGTCGGTACGCGGCGCGGCGCTGTAGGACGGCAGGTTGTTGGCGCTGTTGTTGGCCAGGCCGCCACGCACGCGCACGCCGAAGTCCCGCCCTTCGCGCAGCACGTCACCGATCTTCAGCGTCTCCATCTCGACCACGCCGCCGATGCCACCGGAGGCGTTGGCCTGCAGGCTCGGGCCCTTGGTGATGGTCAGGCTGGAAATCAGGTCCGGGTCGAGGTAGGTGCGCTGCGACTGGCCGGCATAACCACGGTAGGTATCCATGCTGGACTGGCCACCGTCGATGATCACCGGCACACGGCCCTGGCCCTGGATGCCACGGATGTTGACGTCGAAGCCGTTGCCCACGCGCGGATCACCGGCGGTGACGCCAGCCACGCCCTTGACGATGTCGCCGTTGGACGTACCGCGGAATCGCTCCAGGTGCGTGCGGTTGAGCGTGGTGGTGGAGCCAACGCTGCGATAGCCGTCGAGCAGGCGCGCCTCGTCGCTGGTTGCGCCGCTGTCGATACGGTCGCCGGCCACGCTCAGCGTATCGGTGACGATCACACCGCTGTCGGCCTGCGCCGACGCTGCCGCTTCCAGGGTCACCGCATCGGCACTGACCCGGCGCACCGCCAGGCCACTGCCCTGCAGCAGGTGCTGCAAAGCCTCGCTGGCCGACAGGCTGCCGCTGACCGCACGCGAGGTCACACCCCGGGCCAGAGTGGCCGGGTACACGACCTGCACGCCGGACTGGCGCATGTAGCTGCGCAGCGCCTCGTCCAGTGGCTGCGCGGGGATATCGAAGCGCTGCACGGCAGCGTGGTCACCGCTGGCATCCTGCGCGAGTACGGAGGGCGCGGCGCTGGCCAGGCCGGCCGCCAGCAGGGCGATGCACAGGCGGGACGGGCGCGGCATGCGGCCCGGACGATGGAAATCGAACATGGGGGAACCTGTCAGGTAATCGGTGCCGCGGGCGCGGCGACATCCGCAACACGGGCGGACACGGCGACGTACTGGCGGCGGCGGGTACGTTCGCGGAGTAAGACGGATGAAAGCGTGGCAACCCCAAGAGCGATTTGCGGCCGCGGCAGGTGCCGACCGTGGGTCGGCTGGTTGCCGCGGTGGGTGCCGACCGTTGGTCGGCACAGGGACGGTCATCCACGCATGGCGTGGATCTACTGCACGATGGCGACGCCGAATGGAAGACGAGTAACCCGAAGACCTGCTGTTGCCGCCAACGCATCCAGCGCCTGTTCCGGGCGATCGATGCGCAATGCTGCACTGACGGCCGGCAGCTGCGACAGATCGCCACGCACGAAGGTCGGGCCAGCGCGATAGCGCCCGACCCATTGCACGGCCTCGGCGACGCTGGCCTGCTCCAGCAGCAGTTCACCCTGCCGCCACGCGCCGACACTGTTGGCCGCCACATCTTCCAGACGCGTCACGCCACTGCGCTCGCCATAGACCGCACGCTGTCCCACCTGCAGGTAGGTCCAGCCACCGTCGGCCGGGCTGGCCACGCGCACCCTGCCCTGTCCGACCTGGGTTTCCACCTGATCGTTGTCGCGTGCGACGGAGAACGCGGTCGAGATGTCCTCGACCACGCCATTGCCCGCGCGCACGCTGAAACGCCGCTGGGCATCCGGGCTGACCTCGAACCAGGCGCGCCCGCGCAACAGCTCGATCCGGCGTGCATCGGCATCAAACCGCACGGCGATCGCGCTGTCCGCATCCAGCACGGCACGACTGCCATCGGGCAGTTGCACGTTCTGCACGACATGCGTACTGCGATGGTCGGCCTGCAGCCGCAACCAGGCCTCCGGCCATGCCACCAGCATCGCCAGCGCAGCTGCAGCGGCCATTGCCCAGCGCAGCCGCCGCGTGCGCCGGCGTTCGGCGGGCCGGGCCTGCGGGCGTGGTCCGACGCTGCGCCACAGCGCGCGCTCGTGCTCGAAGGCCCGACGGTGCCCCGGCTGTGCCAGCCAGCGTTCGAACTCATGCATGCGCCCCTCGCCGATGTCACCCGAGGCCAGCCACGCGATCCAGCCCCGGGCCTGTTCGGCCAGGGCATCGTCATTGGCGGCGGGCAGCGTGTTCGGCGGGCTCATCGGCTGGCGGACAGGCGCATTCAAGCGCGGGCGGAGGAACTAGACCGCATCCGCGGTCCAGTGATCAAGACGTTTCAGCGAGGGCCAACCCCAAGCCGGGGCGATCATCGGCCGCTGCGCGCCCAGGCCAGGCGTTGCAGCGCGGTGCGCACATGGTTCTCGATGGTAGTCACCGACACCCCCAGACGGCGGGCGATCTCGGCCTGGGTCAGGCCCTGCAGGCGGTTGAGCCGGAAGATGGTGCGGGTCGGCTCCGGCAGGTGTCCCGCCGCGTCGAGCACCCGCTGCAGCTCGTCCTGTGCCATCGCCTGCTCCTCGGTCGAGATCACCTCGTCCGGCCCCCAAAGGTAGTGGTCGGCCAGCAGACGGTTGCGCCGGGTCGATTCGCGGCCATGGTCGGTGGCCAGGTTGGCGGCCAGCCGGTACAGATAGGCGCGCGGGTTGTCGATGGCCTGGCTGTCATCGACGCCACGTGCCTTGAACCACACCGCCTGGATCACGTCCTCGGCGCCGTTGTCGCCCCCCAGGATGCGTTGCACCCGGCGCAGCAACGCAGGCCGCTCGCGGATCAGCAGTTCGGTGAGGGAGGCGGCATTGGAGGACATGCGCGGAACCGGGACGACAGACGGAAGGCGCCGCGCATGCTACTCCGTTAATGAGAATCAGTCACGTTCTCATCAATGGATGCACCCGGTCAGCCCGTCATAGACGCTCTGCGAGATCCCCGGCAGCGGGTCATGCAGTGGATTGCGGGCGGCGAGCGCGGCATGGAAGGCTTCCACCGGGGTTCCCGCCACCAGCGGCAGGCGGCACAACCAGGTCGGTTGCCGGGCCACGATCGCGCCATCGTTGCGGGACACCTCCAGATCGCTGGCGGCGAATGCCCACAGGCATTCATGCACGGTTCCCCGCACCGCATCCACCGAACAGCGCAGGCGCAGGGCGCGGATATCGCTGTATTCGCCCTCGCAGAAGGTGTCGCCACAGATGGCATCGAAGCCATGCTGCAAACGGCCTTCCAGGGCAAAGAAGCGGTCCCAGTTGGCCTCCTGGTGCGGGTAGTCGATCAGGTCGACATAAGGGGACGCCTGGGCCAAAGGCGCAACCAGCAACATGCAGGTCAGGCCAAACGACAGGGCAGACACGTTCATGGGCAGACTCCTTGGGAAGGTTGGTCCAGCCTGCGCTCCCATGCCGGCCGCCCCCATCAGCCAATCCCGGCCTGCCCGGTAGGCCCCCGCCCCGCAGCGCCGTCGGCCCCTCCCTCTGCACAGCGCCCGGCAAAGGCATAAAATGGGGGGCTATCCGCCTACATCCCCCACCTGGAGCACGACCATGGGTCTGGAACTCGTCTCGCCCGGCAAGAACCCGCCGGAAGAAATCAACGTCATCATCGAGATCCCGAAGGACTCGGAGCCGGTGAAGTACGAAGTGGACAAGGAAACCGGCGCGATCTTCGTCGACCGTATCCTGTCCACCCCGATGCGCTACCCCTGCAACTACGGCTACGTGCCGAGCACCCTGTGCGGCGACGGCGATCCGGCCGACGTGCTGGTGGTGCTGCCGCTGCCGCTGGTGCCGGGCTCGGTCGTGCGCTGCCGTCCGGTCGGCGTGCTGAAGATGAGCGATGAGGCGGGCAGCGACGAGAAGATCCTGGCCGTGCCGGTGTCGAAGATCTTCAGTGGCTATGCCCACGTCGAAGACATCGCCCAGGTGTCCAGCCACTGGCTGGAGCGCATCGGCCACTTCTTCGAGCACTACAAGGACCTGGAGAAGGGCAAGTGGGTCAAGCTGGACGGTTGGGGCGGCGCCGCTGAGGCCAAGCAGATCCTGATCGAGGCGCACCAGCGCCATCTCGACAGCAAGGCCTGAGCCTGAACCGGATCGCTCCGGCGGCACCCCGCCGGAGCGATGCGGGTCACGTTTCATGACGACGGCACATCACACGTGCCGCCGTATTAGGTAAATTGCGTCACTTCACACGTCGTCGACATCCATCGTCGAGACAGCCAGGGGAATGTGTCGTGCGTATTCTGCTTGTTGGGGATGCAGCCAGCCTGCCGGCCGAGCTGACCGAATTCATTGCCGATCTTGGGGAAGACTGGCAGCCGCTGACCGCCACCGATGGCCAGACCGCGATGACTGCGGTGGCCACGCAGGGCGTGGATGCGGTGATCGTCTGCCCGCAGCTGCCGGATCTCAATGCCACCACGCTGCTGGGCCAGATCCGGACCTTGCGCCCGGAAACCATCCGCATCGCGCTGATCGATGCCCAGCACGGCAACCGGCCGCCGCCGGCACGCCTGATCGGTGTCGCTCACCGTTTCCTGCCGTTGCCACTGGCACCGGAAGTGCTGCTGGAAGCGCTGACCAGCCTGGAAGAGCTGCGCGAAGTACTGGACAGCCCACGCCTGCGCGATGCCATCGGCCGTATCGAGAAGCTGCCCTCGCCGCCGCACCTGTACCTGAGCCTGACCCAGGCGCTGGAGCATGACGACGACGCTGACAGCGCCGACGTCGCCAAGCTGGTGGCGGCCGACCCGGCCATTGCCGCGAAGGTGCTGCAGCTGTCGAACTCGGCGTTCTTCAGCCAGGGACGCACCATCGCTGACCTGCGCACGGCCGTGACCCGCCTGGGTCTGTCGACGCTGCGCGACCTCGTGCTGGCCAGCGAGGTGTTTTCCGCACCCACGTTGTCCACCGCCGAACGCAATTCGCTGCAGCAGCGCGCCCTGCTCGCCTCGCGCCTGGCCGCGCGCCTGCTGCCCGAATCCAGTGCCGAACTGGGCGCGACCGCCGCTCTGCTGGCCGACATCGGCCTGCTGCTGCCCGGCGTACGCAACGAGCGCAGCGAACCGTCGCTGGCCGGTGACACCCGCCCCGGCCATGCCGAGGCCGGCGCCTACCTGCTGGGCCTGTGGGGCCTGCCGATGCCGATCATCGAAGCGGTTGCCTTCCACCTGCAGCCGCAGCGCGCCAATACGCGCAGCTTCTGGGTGACCGGTGCGGTGCATGTGGCGCTGGCGCTGGTCAACGGCGATCCGGTGGATGAGGACTACCTGCAGCGCGCAGGTGTACTCAACAGGCTGCCGCAGTGGCGCGAGCATGCCAATGCGTTGATGGGACTGGTACCCAGCGAGGCCTGAGCTGTCAACGCAGGAACAACCTCGAAGGCGCGCCCAAAGGCGCGCCTTTTTTTGCATCAGCGCGCGCCGCAGGCGTCCTGCACGCAGTGGCGATACTGCAGATCGCACATGACCTTCGAATTGCCTGCAGCCAGGCATTGCTGGCGCAGCTCTTCGCAGTACAGCCCGCCCCCACAGACGCCACCGGTCTGGGCGAACACCGCACCCACCAATGTTGCATAGATCAGTGCAGCAGCAGACAGTTTGTGCAACAGCGTGCTCTTCATCGCTCTCTCCATGTGCAAGTGTCCGCAAGTGGACCCAGCAACTGTGTTGATTACGACACGACAGGAACGTGACTCTGCTCACCTTCCACGACATTTCGGAATTCCCCTACAAAAAAAGAGGGCGGACCTTGCGGTCCGCCCTCCCGGTATTGCTATCGCACTTCGAACGATCAGAAGCGCTGGGTGTACTTCATGTACAGGAAGCGACCGACGTCGAAGCCACCGTAGTAGGCGAAGCTCG
This sequence comes from Stenotrophomonas sp. 28608_Sma, assembly GCF_056486185.1. Taxonomy (NCBI): domain Bacteria; kingdom Pseudomonadati; phylum Pseudomonadota; class Gammaproteobacteria; order Lysobacterales; family Lysobacteraceae; genus Stenotrophomonas; species Stenotrophomonas sp. 28608_Sma. The sequence continues at coordinate 4,139,785 of NZ_CM151308.1, forward strand.
AGTTCGGCGCCGAGTACTGCAGCGCACCGCGGTGATCGAACACGTTGTTCGCACCCAGGGCGATGGTGGCATCCCACGGAGCCTTCCAGCTGACCTGCACGTCGTGGAAGGTGTTGGAGCCGGTGTGGCGCAGCGGATCCGGCTCACCATTGGCGTAGTGGTTCGGGGCGTCGCACCATGCGTCGTCGATGCAGCTTTCCTTCATGCCCGAGTAGTAACGAGCAGTCCAGTTGACACCGAAGTCACCCAGCTCCCAGTTCACGCCCAGGTTCGAACGGACGCGGAACAGGCCCGGCTCACCAACGCGACCGATGGTGATGTTCTCACCCTTCTTGTTCTGGCCGGCTTCGTCGTACTTGGCCAGGTAGCTGGTCTGCCAGTCGATGCTGAACTTGCCGATCGACAGTTCCGGCAGGCGGTACTTGACACCCAGGTCGTAGCCTTCGGTCTCCATCGAGCCGAGGTTGGCCAGGCCGTAGGTCAGCGCCTCGATATGGCCATCGGCGGCACGGGTGACGCCTTCGCAGCGGGCTGCGTTGCCCAGCACGTAGCAGTCACGCAGGATGCGATCAACGCTGTCAGCGATGATCATGTTCTTCAGCTCGTAGCGGTACCAGTCGAGCGAGATGTCCAGGCCCTGCACCCAACGCGGGCTCCAGACCAGGCCAACCGTCTTGCTCTTGGAGGTTTCCGGCTTCAGAGCCGAATTCGAACCGCTGACGAACTGGTCCGGGGTCGCGCACGGGAAGGTGCTGCAAGGTGCGAAGCCCTGGCCGACCTGCACGTAGTTGGCCGGCACGCCAGCCGCGGCGCAGGCAGCATTGCCAGCGACGTTGCCCGGCGAGGTCGAACCGCACGGATCGGTGTAACGCTCGAAGCTCGAGTTGGTGCCGCCGTACAGATCGTCGACGGTCGGCGCGCGGAAGCCTTCTGCGTAGGTACCGCGGACCAGCAGCTCTTCGATCGGGCGCCACACCAGGCCGAACTTCGAGTTGATCGTGTCACCGAAGTTGCTGTAGTCGGAGTAGCGGCTGGCGACGTTGAAGGTCAGTTCCTTGGCAAACGGCAGGTCCGACAGGATCGGCACGTTCAGTTCCAGGTAGAACTCATCCAGCGAGTAGTTGCCCGAGGTGGTGGTCGACGCCAGGCCGGTCGACTGGCCCGACTGACGGAAGGCGTCCGGCACGAAGCGGCCTTCTTCCTTGCGGTGCTCGTAGCCCATGGCCACGCCCAGGTCACCGGCCGGCAGCTCGAACAGCGAACCGGACAGGTTGGCGGTGTAGCTGGTGGTCTTGGTCACACCGGTGTCGGTGTAGGTCGGGAACAGGAAGTTCTGCAGATCACGGTCGGCAAGCGAGCCCTGGCCGTTGACGCCATACGGCAGCAGCGGGTTCCACGGACGGCACTGGCTCAGCGGGATCGGGTTGGCGGCGGTGCCGCACTGGGCAACACCCTGGCCGTTGATGAACGACTTGCCAAGTGCCTGCTCGGATGCGATCAGGCTCATGTCGCCGTAGCCGGTCTTGGTCAGCTCGTTGCGGTTCCACAGCGCACCGACGTCCCAATCCCAGGTCTTGCCAGCGAATTCGAAGAAGCCGCTCAGGCTCGGCGCGAAGCGCAGGGTCTTGAGATCGCTCTTGGTGGTACGCGGCACTTCCCACAGGCGGCGACGGAACTCGACGTCCTGACCGATCGGGTTGAACGCGCTGTCCTTCGACAGCGGGGTACCGAACGACAGCGACTGGTACGGGTAACCCGCGATCTGCTGGTCGGTGGTGCGCTGGTTGTACAGCACGTCAGCATTGAAGGTGATCGAGTCGGCCAGATCGTAGCTGCCGTTGACGTACACGGACTTACGCTCGATGCCGGTCTGCACCATCATCTGCTGGTTGGCATTGGAGTACTCGGCCGGGGTCAGCTGGTGGTAGTCGGCCGCATTCTTCGGGTCACCGCCCGGATTCAGGGTCATCCACTCCGGCTGCGGCTGGCCTGCAGCGCGCGGCTTGCAGTCGCCCCACACGCGCGGGTCGCACCAGGTGCTGTTCTGGCTCAGCGGGCTCCAATCACCGGAGGTGGTGTTCGGGCCCAGGCCGCCGTCGCGGCTGAACCAACGATCCTTCGCCCACACCGGATCCTGCTTGGAGTATTCGGCCGACAGGGTCACGCCGCCACGCTCGCCTTCGGAGCCGAGGGTGAACGAGTAGGTGTTGGTGTCGCCGTCGCCGCGGCCGTACTGGCCGACGTAGACGCTGGCTTCAGCACCGTCGAAGCGCTTGCGGGTGATCACATTGACCACGCCAGCGATGGCGTCCGAACCGTAGATGGCGGAGGCGCCATCCTTCAGCACTTCGATGCGCTCGACGGCGGCCATCGGAATCTGGCTCAGATCCTGGTAGCCGGCAGTGGTCGCGCCCAGGCGCTTGCCGTTCATCAGCACCAGGGTGCGCTGCGCGCCCAGGTTGCGCAGGTCGACGTAGTAGCCGCCAACGTTTTCGCCGGAGGACAGCGAGTCCGCACGGGAAATGGCCGGCGAACCTGCCGAGGTCAGGTTCTGCAGGACATCGGCGACGGTGGTGTAGCCCTGCTTTTCCAGGTTCTCACGGCTCAGGGTGAGGACCGGCTGCTGGGTCTCCATCGAGGCGCCGCGGATGCGCGAGCCCGTGATTTCGATGCGATCCAGGGTGGTCGCATCCTTTGCTTCCTGTGCAGAAGCAAAGGCGGGCGTCAGCGCCAACGCAATGCCAGCCGGCAGAAGGCCCAGCCGCACTGCGGGATTACGAACGTTCATCTATCTCTCCAAGGTACGTGTTAGCAGCGTGTTAAAACACCCCAGCACGTTACGATTGCGTTGCAGCGCTGTATTTGCGCGAACCAACCGGAGACTTTGCAGACTGTGGCGGCAGCAAGCCGCCGTTCTCCCTGAAGCGCGATGCGGACTGGCCGTAGCGGGCGCGGAACGCACGCGCGAAGCTGCAGCAGTTGTCGAAGCCACTGGCTGCAGCAACTTCGCCGACCATCATGTCAGTGTCACGCAGCAGGTCGGCAGCGCGCTCAAGGCGCAGCCGCGCCGAAAGCGACTGCGGGCTTTCCTCGTACAGGCTCTGGAAGGTCTTGGAGAGATACCAGCTGGAGAAGTTGGTCAGCTCGGCCAGTTCACCGATGCGCACCACGCGGTGGCTGTTGCCTTCCAGGTACAGGCGGGCGCGCTGCATGCGGCCGAACACCTGGCGCTTGCGGCTGCGCGAGCGCCCCGGGCAACGCTGCACGTTGTCGGCCAGCCCACGCTGCAGGCCCGCCAGGTGCAGCAGCAGCGGGCGCAGTGCCTGTGCCGGCTGGCCACTGGCAAGCGCATCGCGCCACAGGCGCAGCGCAACGCGGGCATCGCCACGGTTCATGCGGCCACGCCCGGCATACAGACCGCAATCGGCCATCTCGGCCAGCACGCGCAGCGCTTCGACCGTCAGGTTCAGGCCAACGCACAAGCCGTTGCGACCGGCCTGCACCAGCGGCCGCGACTCCTTCTCGAAGGCGATCCACTCGCCCTGGCGCAAGCGGAAGCGTCCTTCCTTGGCTTCCACCCAGGAGCTGCCGCGCACCTGCATCCACACAGTGAAGCTGCTGCCTGCGGTCTGCAGGCTGCCGAGCCGGGCCACGCCCAGGCAGGTCGGCGCAGCATCGTCGAGCGACCGGTCCAGAGAGACGGTTTGGCCGCGATCGGCCAGCGAGAGTTGACGCATGGGGGCACCACGGATTTGCCTAGTACAGGCCTCCGTTTTGCCAAATCAGGCGGCACCACGTCAGGAAAGTCAGACGAGATCGCCACGAATTCGCGGCGAGGTCGCCACGAAGAAATTACGAAGGCCCATTTCCGTTGAACAACAACAACTTGGAGAACGCCGGAAGCAGCATCGGCGAGCGCTCGGGCAAACGCATCACACCGATGTCGGCACCGTCGCTGACCGCCATTGCCACGAACAGGGTGCGCCCATCGGCGCCGGCACTCAGCCCGTTGCCGGCACTGAGGCGTTCCGCATCCAGGCAGCGTTCCGGTTCCTCGCGCCCGGCTTGGATCAGCACCAGTGTCGTACCGCAGCGGGTGGACGTACCGAGATAGCCGATCGCACTGTTGCCGGCCACGGTCCAGGCCCGGTACCGCCACCGGCTGGGCTGGTCATCGCTGATCTGCTGCACGCTGCCTGGCGCCAGCGCCGCATCCACCGACCACAGGCCACCTGCCGCCAGGCGGGTGAACAGCACTCGCCCGCTGCTGCGATCGAACCGCGCCTGAGACACGCCCTCGATGCTGGCAAGGCGGCGCCAAGGCTGCACGCTTCGATCAAACAGGCTCAGCCGGGTCTGTTGCTGGTCATCGCGCTCGACTACCAGCAGCTGGTCCGGGTTTGCGCCGTACAGTGCCTGCAGCGGCTGCTCCGACGGTACCGGCAACGGCTGGACGCGTTCGTCACGCGGTGCGATCTCATAGACCACCGTACGTCCGTGTTCGTCGCGCCCGACCACCAGCAACCGCCGGCTGTCGGCCGACCAGTCCGGTGCCTGACGTGCCTCAGGCCGCAATCCTTCGATAGGCCGCAGCGAATCGGGGCGCTCCATGTCCGCCCACCACAGCGCGAAGCTGCCTGAACGATCGGACGTGAACACCAGTTGGCGTCCATCCGGCGCCGCCATCGGCTGCCCATCCCGACCACTGGATGCAAACAGGCGCTGCGGGGGTGAACCGCCCTCCATCGGCACCTTGAAGATGCCGAACTGCGCGCGGCGGTGAACGAAGGCCAGCATCCCCGCGCGGCGCGCCGTCGCCGGCCATTGTGCGTCGTCGAGCCCGGCGTCGCGCAGCGTGCGGCTCTCGACGTCCAGGTAATACAGGCGCACCTCACTGTCGACACGGCGTCCAAACACGATCGTCCGGCCATCACGCAACCAGGCCCAGCCACGCAGTTCAGCGGCCTCGTTGGTCAGCTGCTCGGGCGTGCCACCCGCGGCCGGCATGCGCCACAGGTCGCCCAGCTGCGGATTGCGCACGAATACCAGCCACTTGCCATCAGGCGAGTAGCGCGGCGCATAGTCGAAGTCATCCTCGGCGACACCGTAGTCCAGCGCCTCCCATTGGCCACTGGCCAGATCAAGCTTGCGGATGCCGCGATGGGCATAGCGCCCCACCATGCTGCCGAACACCAGACCACGGCCGTCCGGAGTCCAGTCGAAACTGAGCAGCTCGGTGCCATCGCACCGTGTGGCCTGGCGCAGGGCACCACCGGTCGCGCTGGCGATCAGCACCTGGCAACCGCCGTTGTTGCTGAACCGCGCGAAGGCGATCTCGCGTCCATCCGGCGACCAGCTCGGGAAGCGATCGACCGAGCCGGCCGGCGGAGCCAGCAGCTGCCGCGCAGGCGCGTTGCCGGAGGTCTGCACCTTGATCGCGCCACCGCCCTGCCCGTCTTCGTTGGCGCCCTCATAGGCCACCAATGAACCATCGGGTGAAAGCGTGGGATAGGTTTCAAAGCCGCTGGTCGCGGTGATCAACCGATAGGGACGCTGCGGGCTGCCGATCACGCGCGTGCCGTTCTCCACGGCCGCGTCCACAGCTGAACTGCTGGCCGGTGCCCGCTGCAGCAGCAGCGCGGTCAGCACCACCACCGTGGCCAGCATCAGCACGCCCAGCACCAGCAGTACGCGTCGGCGGACGTGGCGCCAGCGGCGGCGCGATGCCTGCACGTGTGGCGGCATCACCTCGGCGATGGCCATCGCCGGTTGCATGTCCACGATTTCGTCATCGGCTCCCGCGGGCGGCGCCGGCTCGACATCGTCCAGTACCTGCACCGGCACCAGCAGGCGATAGCCGGTCTTGGCGATGGTCTCGATATAGGCCTGGCCGTTGTCGTCGTCGTTGCTGAACGCCTTGCGCAGCTGGGTGACGGCCTGGGTAAGCACATCATTGGTCGGCAGCGTGTCCGGCCAGACTTCCGCGAACAGTTCATCGCGGGTGACAACACGCCCCGGCTGGCGCAGCAGCACACGCAGCACGCCCAGCGCCTTCGGCGTCAGCCGACGCGGGCGACGCGCACCCACGACCTCGACTTCGCGCGAGGACAGAGTGACAGTGCACTCTCCTATCCGGATCCGATCGAATCCGGGGGGCTGGTTTTCACTGCTGTTCATTTTCCGCTACACAGTAGAGACAGGTCCGGGGCAGCGTTTGCCTTCGATACCCTCCCGTCCTGGGAACAGCAAAAAGCCAGACTCCGCACAAAGCATCGGCGCATACCGCAAAAACAATGAAGCGGGCGAATACTAGCCTATGCGGGTTACCTCGCCTATCGCGTGGTCGACATCCAGGCTCTCTCTCGCCGACGCATTCACATAATTTGCTGCACCATTCGCGCCCTGCGGGGCGCGAAATTTTTATCTGGCGTTCATTTTCACATGCGCCGCAGCATGGTCAATCCAACCAGTCGCGAAACCACCAAAGCTACGTACATCACGCCTGAAAACTGCTCCAGCATGACCAAGGCGCGCGCCTGCGGATGCAGTGGCACAACGTCGCTCAAGCCAACACCCGAGAGCAAACTGAAGCTCAGATAAAGAAGCTCCATCCAGGTGCGCTGCGCGCCACCACCGGTGCCCTGGAAACTGCCCGGATACCATTGCTGGCACACGGCGAAAGCAAACGCGAAGGCCCACGCCAGCAATGTGAATGTCGCACCTGCTGCGAACAGTTCATCGCGGGTGACTTTATGGTCCTGGAGCATGTAGGCGATGAGCGCACCGGCCGTATAGAAGTACAGCAGGCTTTCCAGCAGCTGCGCGGTGGTCAGCAGCGCACTGCGATCCAGCAGTGCGCCGACCAGCGAGAACACCACCGAAGGAATGGCCAGCAGCAGTGCCAGCCAGGTGCCCAGCGGACTGCGCTGGACCACCCACAGCGCCAGGCCGAGTACCGCCATGCCGAACATGCCCAGTGCCGCACGGCCGCCGGCGGTGTCATCAAGTGCGGGATACAGCAGCACCGCGATCAACTGGGCACCCAGCAGCCAGGCCGAAGGATGGCGGCGGGCAATGGCCAGCCAGCGGGTGGTGATGGCAACGGGCATGGCGTCCTTTCCCCAGGGTGATGGGCGGAGGATAGCCGGGAGCGGCGTGATGAGCGGTAGTGCCGGCCACTGGCCGGCACTCTCCCCGGTCCCACGCACGACGGAATGCCGGCCAGCGGCCGGCACTACCCGTTACACGTCAGCCCTGGTGATAGACCTCGGTGCCGGCGGCGCGGAACTCTTCCGACTTCTCCTTCATGCCGGCCTCGGCGTAGTCGCGCACGTCCTGGGTGATCTTCATCGAGCAGAAGTGCGGGCCGCACATCGAGCAGAAGTGCGCCAGCTTGTGCGCATCCTTCGGCAGGGTCTCATCATGGAATTCCTTGGCCTTCTCCGGGTCCAGCCCGAGATGGAACTGGTCTTCCCAGCGGAACTCGAAGCGCGCCTTGCTCAGCGCGTTGTCGCGCACCTGCGCGCCGGGGTGTCCCTTGGCCAGGTCCGCCGCATGCGCGGCGATACGGTAGGCCATGATGCCGTCGCGCACGTCCTGGCGATTGGGCAGGCCGAGGTGTTCCTTCGGCGTCACGTAGCAGAGCATCGCCGTACCGAACCAGCCGATCATCGCCGCACCGATCGCGCTGGTGATGTGGTCGTAGCCCGGTGCGATATCGGTGGTCAGGGGGCCCAGCGTATAGAACGGCGCTTCGCCACACTCGCGCAGCTGCTTGTCCATGTTCTCCTTGATCAGCTGCATCGGCACGTGGCCGGGGCCTTCGATCATGGTCTGCACGTCGTGCTTCCAGGCGATCTTCGTCAACTCACCCAGCGTCTCCAGCTCACCGAACTGCGCGGCATCGTTGGCATCGGCGATGCAGCCCGGGCGCAGGCCATCGCCCAGCGAGAAGGTCACGTCGTAGGCCTTCATGATTTCGCAGATGTCTTCGAAATGCGTGTAGAGGAAGTTCTCCTTGTGGTGTGCCAGGCACCACTTGGCCATGATCGAGCCACCGCGGCTGACGATGCCGGTGACCCGCTTGGCGGTGAGCGGAACATAGCGCAGCAGCACGCCAGCGTGGATGGTGAAGTAGTCCACGCCCTGCTCGGCCTGCTCGATCAGTGTGTCGCGGAAGATCTCCCAGGTGAGTGCTTCGGCGCGGCCATCGACCTTCTCCAGCGCCTGGTAGATCGGCACGGTACCGATCGCCACCGGCGAGTTGCGGATGATCCACTCGCGGGTCTCATGGATGTGCTTGCCGGTGGACAGGTCCATCACCGTGTCACCGCCCCAGCGGATCGCCCACACCAGCTTCTCCACCTCCTCGGCAATGCCCGAGGACACGGCGCTGTTGCCGATGTTGGCGTTGATCTTGGTCAGGAAATTGCGGCCGATGATCATCGGCTCGCTCTCCGGATGGTTGATGTTGTTGGGCAGCACCGCACGGCCGCGGGCGATTTCGTCGCGCACGAACTCCGGGGTGATGATCTTCTGGATCGAAGCGCCGAACGCCTCGCCCGGGTGCTGCTGCAGCAGGCCGGCATCGCGGATCGCGTCCAGCCGCTGGTTCTCGCGGATGGCGACGAATTCCATTTCCGGCGTGATGATGCCGCGGCGCGCGTAGTGCATCTGGGTGACGTTGGCACCTGCACGCGCACGGCGAGGCAGGCTGCGCGCGGGGAAGCGCACCGCATCGAGCTTCGGGTCATGCTCGCGATCGCGACCGAACGAAGAGCTCAGTCCTTCCAGCCGCTCGGTATCACCGCGTTCTTCCACCCAGCCGCGACGCAGTGCCGGCAAACCAGCGGACAGATCGATGCGCACCTCCGGATCGGTGTACGGGCCCGACGTGTCGTAAACGGTCACCGGTGCATTCTCTTCGCCGCCGAACAAGGTCGGCGTGCGGGTCAGCGCGATCTCGCGCATCGGCACCTGCAGATCCGGACGTGAACCGGGCACGTGGATCTTGCGCGAGCCGGGAATGGGCCGGGTCACGGATTCGGAGAGTTGCTGGGCCTGTTGCTGCAGGGCGGAGAGCTGTGCGTTCATCGGGCATCGTCCAGGAAGGTCAGGGACGAAGCGGCGGCGCACTGCTGCCGCGCCCGGACGGTCCTTGGGCGGAGTCCGGACATGGCTGCACTGCAAAGCTTCCCTACGCCGGTATGAGCCGGATCAGGTTCCAAGGGACTGTCTCAACCGTGGCCACATGGCCGCGGTACCCCCGCTTCTTGGTGTGCATTAGAGCATAGAACGCACTGCAGCTCCTGGCTGTTCCATCCACGCACGGCGTGGATCCGCTGTTTCTGTATTAACAGAACCGTGACATCGCATTCAGTAACGTGCACGCGCATCGTGCCGCTGCGGCCGGTGTTTCCCCGCCGCCTTCGCGGCCCCTGCCCGGTCTGTGCTGCATGTCGCCGGCCCCTCGCAGCAAGCTCTGCTCGCTCCCCTCAATCCCTTGATCGGAGAAGCTCCTTCATGGTGTTTCGCGTTTCCATCGCACTGGTTCTGCTTCTGGTGCTGCTTGCCGGTGTTGCACCCGGCCCCTTCAATACCGTGGTGCAGTCGGTACTGGCCGATGTCATCCGCAGTGTCGGCTGGCTCTATCTTCTGGTCGTGTTCCTGGCGCTGACTTTCCTGATGTACCTGGCATTCGGTCGCTTCGGCAACCTGCGCATCGGCGGTGAAGATGCCGAGCCGGAGTTCTCGCGCGCCAGCTGGATGTCGATGCTGTTCGCCGCCGGCATGGGCATCGGCCTGGTGTTCTGGGGCGCCGCCGAGCCGATTTCCCACTTCACCAAGCCTCCGGAAGGCCTCGCACCGCAGAGCATGGACGCGGCGCGGGCTTCGATGCGCTATGCATTCTTCCATTGGGGTCTGCATCCATGGGCGATCTACGCGCTGATCGGCCTGGCCATGGCCTGGTTCCAGTTCAACCGCAATGGCCGTGGACTGGTCAGTGACATGCTGCAACCGATCATCGGCCGGCACCATCGCGGCTGGATCGGACGCGTGGTCAACATCGCCGCGGTTGTTGCCACTGCCATTGGCGTGGCCACCACGCTGGGGTTCGGTACCATCCAGATCGCTGCCGGCATGGAACGCGTGTTCGGCCTGCACGCGGGTGTGCCACTGCAGCTGACCATCATCGCCATCGCGTTCGTGCTGTACATGGCCTCCACCGCCAGCGGTGTCGAGCGCGGGGTGAAGTGGCTGTCCAACTTCAATCTTGCACTGGCCGCGCTTCTTGCGGCCACCGTACTGGTGCTGGGTCCGACCGGATTCATCTTCGATACGTTCACCACCACACTGGGGTCGTACCTCAACCAGCTGGTGACGATGAGCCTGCGCATGTCGCCGTTCTCGGGCAGCACATGGGTGGCGGACTGGACCATCTTCTACTGGGCGTGGTGGATTTCCTGGGCCCCGTTCGTCGGCTCGTTCATCGCGCGCATCTCGCGTGGGCGCAGCGTCCGCGAGTTCGTCATCGGCGTCGTGCTGGCACCCACGGTGCTGGGCTTCTTCTGGTTCGCGGTGTTTGGTGGTACTGCGCTGTGGGCGCAGATCTTCGGCCACGCCGACCTGGTGCAGGCGCTGGGCAATGGCTATGAAACGGTGCTGTTCACCCTGTTTGACAGCATGCCGCTGCCCTTGCTGCTTTCCTGCACCGCACTGGTGCTGCTGATGATCTTCTTCGTGACATCAGCCGATTCGGCGGTGCTGGTACTGGCCAGCATGTCCACTGACGAGGCAGGCGATCCGCCGTTGAAGCGCAAGCTGGCCTGGGGCATCGCGGTGGCGCTGATCGCAGCGGCGTTGCTGCTGGCCGGTGGCCTGGATGCACTGCAGGGCATGATCACGATTGCGGCGTTGCCATTCGCGCTGCTGATGGTGCTGGTGATGGTGTCGCTGTACCGGGTGCTGGACCAGGAGTACACGCGCGAGCGGCGGCAGGCGCAGCGCCAGCGGCATATGATCGATGCGTGGATCGCGCGCGAGATGGCGGCGCAGGAGGAGACCCAGGCGGAGGCGGCGCGCGCGCACGATCAGGATTGAGGGTGTTTTGCAGCCTGCGGCTGCACCGCTTTTCTCAAGCAACGGCAACTGCAACAGCAACTTCACAAGCGGCTCTGGGTTGCTGCTGGTTTGGCGGTGAGGGGGCAGATGGCGGGACACGCCGCAAGTACGTCCCTGTAGCAACTGTGTTGCTGGAGAGTCTCAGGCCCGTCAGGTAAACGGGCACGGTAGTGCCGGCCGCTGGCCGGCAGCCTTTGGTCTTTCGCCCTGGCTCGCCTCAGGCGGGGACTAGCTCGCTTTCAGCGTCGCGCACACGGGCGTTGAGGATGACCAGCATCTTCCGCATTACTGCCACGATGGCCACCTTGCCTTCCTTGCCGCGGGCTCGTAGCGACTGGTAAAAATCGCGCAGCCGAGGTTCATGCCGCATGGCCGACATTGCCGCCATGTAGAGCACTTGCCGGATTTCGGCTCTTCCACCGTGGATGCTTCGTTTTCCTCTCATCGTGCCGCTGTCGTGGGACATCGGGGCTACCCCGACCAGGCTGGCGATGCGCTTGCCAGTGATCCTGCCAAGCTCTGGCAGATAGCTGGCTAGAACTGCCTGCAGCACAGGCCCTACGCCCTTCATCGACTTCAGCATCTTCAGTTGAGGCTGCTGACCAACCTGCTCGACGATCTGCTTGCCCAGACGCTCAACCAACGTTTGTAGGCGGGTGATGTTGCCCTGCAGTAGTCGGCGCAGTTCACGATCAAGCACCATTTCCTGCTGCTGCCGCGCGATGGTCAGGGCGTCCATCGCCTGCCGACGTGCCCGAACGAACTCCCGCATCTTCTGCTGCCAAGACTGCAGCGGCTGATAGGGAGGCAGCTTCACCAGGGCGGCCATCTGCGCCAACGCGTAGGCATCCAAACGGTCGGTTTTGGCAATCTGACCCAACCCCTGAGCCAGTTTCCGGGCGCGCAAGGCATTGGCACGGACCACCGGATGACCGGCCTTGTGCAGGAAATCCAGCACCGGCTGCTCATAGCCACCTGTGGCTTCAAGCACGATCTGGCGGGTCGGACGCTTCTTCAGCCAAACATCCAGTTCAGAAAACCCGGAGCGGTTGTTGCCGACCTGCAGGGTTTCTCCGTCCGTCGTACCGATATCCAGCTGACGCTTGCTGACATCAATCCCGATCCCGTTCATCACCTGACTCCGTATAGTCTGGAAGGGTCGAGAGCTCCCCCGCTTGCCCAGTCTTATCGCTTCGAGTGGTCGCTCCAGCAACTGTTCGGGCGGATCAAGGGAGATTCCGGCGTGGGCGCCAAGCTACATGGCGATCGTCGCGATCCTGGTTACGGATCGTCGAGATCTAGGCTCGCACGGCGGCCCACGCCGGCTCTCGACGCCTACGCTGCCAGATTCCGATCAGATAAGGCTCGGCCACGGCATCCATGCCGTGGACGGTCCCGCCATCTGCCCCCTCTCCGCCTCCGACAGTTTCCCGGTGACGGTGGGTTTTCCACGCCATGCGTGGATGAGGTGTATCGGAAAACAAGAAGGGGTCGGATTCGTTTTCCTGTGGAAAACGGATCCGACCCCAACCCACAGCACGCGGCTGTTGCCATTGCCTTTGCTCTTGATCTTCTTTTTTCTTTTCCTGCGGTGATGGACACGGAAACTATCCGTGGCCGGGCGGGTGGGCTGGGCGGGGGTGTCCGCGGCATGGATGCCGCGGCCAAGCCTCCAGGGACGGATTCACGGCGTCCCCCGACCAGCCCACCCGCCCGGCCAAGCCAAGCATCGCTGAACCATCACCGCAGAGGGGGCTGCGCCCGGTGGCCGGGAAACCTCAATACCCCGCCGCCTGCCCATCCTTTCGACTCTCAGACGCACCGTAGTAAACGCCGGATTCCGGATCACGCATGATCGCCTGATACCCACCATACGGACCATCGGCGAACACGATGCGATGCCCCTTGCGCATCAACGCACGCACCGTTTCATACGGGAAGCCGGTTTCCAGATTCACTTCACCACCGTCGGTCATCGCCGTGGCCTGACCTGTCGGTTCGGTCGAGCCTTCATGCTGGATGCGCGGTGCATCACCGGCCTCCTGCAGGTTCATGCCGAAATCCACCAGGTTCATCACGATCTGCACGTGGCCCTGCGGCTGCATCGCGCCACCCATCACGCCGAAGCTGGCATACGGCTTGCCGCCCTTGGTGATGAACGCCGGGATGATCGTCTGGAACGGGCGCTTGCCCGGTGCATAGCCGTTGGGATGGTTCTTCTGCAGCACGAACATCTCGCCACGATCCTGCAGGATGAAGCCCAGCCCCGGCGGCGCCATGCCGCTGCCCATGCCGCGGTAGTTGGACTGGATCAGCGAAACCATCATGCCGTCGGCGTCGGCCACGGTCATGTAGATGGTGTCGCCTTCTTCCAGCTGCTTCGGCGTGCCCGGCTGCACTTCCTTCAGCGCCTTGTCCATGGAAATCAGCGCGCGGCGCTGTGCGGCGTAGTCCTTGGAAATCAGCTTCTGCACCGGCGCCGGCTGGAACGCCATGTCGGCATAGAAGCGCGCGCGATCGGCGAAGGCCAGCTTCTTCGCTTCAACGAACAGGTGCACATGCTCCGGTGAACCGAAGGGAATCTTCGAGAAGTCGTAGCCTTCCAGCACGTTGAGGATCTGCAGCGCGGCGATGCCCTGGCTGTTCGGCGGCAGTTCCCAGACGTCGTAGCCACGGTAGTTGCTGCTGACCGGTTCGACCCACTCACCGTGGTGGTCAGCCATGTCCTGGTAGCTCAGGTAGCCACCGTTGGCCTTGAAATAGTCGCCGATGGTGCGGGCGATATCGCCCTTGTAGAAGGCATCACGGCCACCGTCGGCGATCTTCTGCAGCGTACTGGCCAGATTCGGGTTCTTCCACATCTCACCCTTGCGCGGGGCGTGGCCGTTGATCGTGAACTGTTCCTTGAACCCCGGATACTGCGACAGCTTGGGCACCGAGCGGTCCCAGTAGTAGGCGATCACCTCAGCCACCGGGTGACCCTCGCGGGCGTAACGGATGGCCGGTGCCAGGTTGTCCGCCATCGGCTTGCGGCCGAAGCGGTCGTGCAGTGCGAACCAGCCGTCGACAGCGCCCGGTACCGACACCGGCAGTGGACCGGTGGCCGGGATGTCCTTCAGGCCACGGCGCTGGAACTCGGCCAGGGTGAGCGACTTCGGCGAGCGGCCCGAGCCGTTGTAGCCGTAGAGCTTCTGCGTCTTCGGGTCCCACACGATGGCGAACAGGTCGCCCCCGATGCCGTTGCCGGTGGGCTCCATCAGGCCAAGCGCGGCGTTGGCGGCAATCGCCGCGTCCACCGCCGAGCCACCACCCTTCATCACGTCCAGCGCGATCTGGGTGGCCAGCGGCTGCGAGGTGGCGGCCATCGCATGCGGGGCGATCACCTCCGAACGGGTGGCAAAGGTGTGGCCGGTGATGCGGTCGGCGGCAGAAGACAGTGCGGGCACAGCGGCCAGTAGAGCAGCGGCCAGCAGGGAACGGGCAAGGCGTCGGGACACGGTCGGGTTCCGATGGAAGGGTGGTCCCTCGATCTTCGCCGCTGCGGCCTTCACGCGGTATCGGGCAGAGGTCATGGACGTTGATCCTGGGACGGGGTGCGGAAGCTCCGCACCCGCCAAGGCGAAAATCCGCCGAATTCCGCGCAAAAGCCGGCCTGAAAGGAGTGAATTGGGGTTCACCGAAACACTTTCAGCGGCAACCATCCTTGTGCCGCAAGCGATTGCGCTGGATGCACCGGAAACCGATAGAAAATCCGTTGCGAGGGTTGACAGCGCCGAAACGGCTGTGTTTCTCTCGATCACATGTTGCATCACAACACGCCACCGCGAACCCACATCGAAGCCGCCGACATCGGCGCCGCCTCGCTGCGTTCGATTCTTGTGCTCGTACTTATTACCCAACCAACAGGTGCGGGACGAGCCAGCGTGTAAGCAACAAACACACCGGAACTCTTCAAAAACCCGCACCCGCCCCGGTGCGGGTTTTTTCATTTCAGAACCTGGTTTCAGACGCAACCACCATGCACAACGCCGATCGCACAACCCGGACCTGCACCACCGCGACGCCTCGTGGTGGCTGTGCCTGTGCAACGCGCGGCGCCTCCTCCACCGCTTTCCCCTGACCGGCCGGCACGTCACCTCGACGACCGGCCGTTCTTTTTTCTTCCCACCGCAAGGAACCTCCCCCATGAGCACCAACGACCTGCCCCAGACCAAGATCGCCGTCATCGGCTACGGCAGCCAGGGCCGCGCCCACGCGCTGAACCTGCGTGAATCCGGCTTCGATGTGGTGGTAGGCCTGCGTCCGGGCGGCCCGACCGAAGCCAAGGCGCAGGCCGATGGCTTCACCGTGATCGCGCCCGCTGAAGCGGTGAAAGACGCCGACCTGGTCGCCGTGCTGACCCCGGACATGGTGCAGAAGAAGCTCTACAACGACGTGCTGGCGCCGAACATGAAGCAGGGCGCCTGCCTGCTGTTCGCGCATGGCCTGAACGTGCACTACGGCATGATCGAGCCGCGCGCCGACCTGGACGTGGTGCTGGTTGCGCCGAAGGGCCCGGGTGCGCTGGTGCGTCGTGAGTATGAGATCGGGCGCGGCGTACCGTGCATCTGGGCGGTCTACCAGGATGTCAGCGGCAAGGCTGCGCAGCACGCGCAGGCCTATGCGGCCGGCCTCGGCGGCGCCCGCGCCAACCTGATCCAGACGACCTTCAAGGAAGAAACCGAGACCGATCTGTTCGGCGAGCAGGCGGTGCTGTGCGGCGGCGCCTCGGCGCTGGTGCAGGCCGGTTTCGAAACCCTGGTCGAAGCCGGCTACCAGCCGGAGATCGCCTATTACGAAGTGCTGCACGAACTGAAGCTGATCGTGGACCTGTTCTACGAAGGCGGCATCTCGCGCATGCTGGAGTTCATCTCCGAGACCGCGCAGTACGGCGACTACGTCAGCGGCCCGCGGGTGATCGACGCCGGCACCAAGGCACGCATGAAGGAAGTGCTGAAGGACATCCAGGACGGCACCTTCACCAAGAACTGGGTGGCCGAGTACGAAGCGGGCCTGCCGAACTACAACAGGTTCAAGCAGGCCGACCTGGAGCACCCGATCGAAAAGGTAGGCAAGGAACTGCGCGCCAAGATGGTCTGGTTGCAAGGACAGGCCGCGTAACCGCGCGGCCCTCCCCCACCCGCTTTGCAAGGTTCCCCCATGAACTCTTCGACACATCGCAGCGCGCCGCCCAACGGCGCGCGCTGGCTGACCCAGGCGCTGGAGGCCGAAGGCGTCCGCACGCTGTTCGGCTATCCCGGTGGCACCATCATGCCGTTCTACGACGCGCTGGTGGATTCGTCGCTGAAGCACATCCTGGTACGCCATGAGCAGGGCGCGGCGCTGGCCGCCAACGGTTTCGCCCGCGCCAGCAACCAGGTGGGTGTCTGCGTGGCCACCTCCGGCCCGGGCGCCTCCAACCTGGTCACCGGCATTGCCGATGCGATGCTGGATTCGGTACCGATGGTCTGCATCACCGGTCAGGTCGGCACGCCACTGCTGGGCACCGACGCCTTCCAGGAACTGGATGTGTTCGGCCTGACGATGCCGATCGTCAAGCACAGCTGGCTGGTGCGCAGCGTCGATGACCTGCCGCGCGTGGTCGCCGATGCGTTCCGCATCGCCCGCGAAGGCCGGCCCGGCCCGGTGCTGATCGACCTGCCCAAGGACGTGCAGCTGGCCGATGCCAGTCATCTGCCAGCGCACGTGCCGAGCAGCATCGAGCCGCCGCCTGCGCCGGCCGAAGCGGCCATCGCCGAGGCCATCGCCGCACTGGCAGCCGCCGAAAAGCCGGTGGTCTACGCCGGTGGTGGCATCGCGCTGGGCGACGCGGTGCAGGACCTGCGCGACTTCGTCGAGGCCAGTGCCATCCCCACGGTGATGACCCTGCGTGGGCTGGGCGCGTTGCCGGCCAACCACCCGCAGTCGCTGGGCATGCTGGGCATGCACGGTACCCGCGCGGCCAACATGGCGGTGCAGGAAAGCGACCTGCTGCTGGTGCTGGGTGCGCGCTTCGATGACCGTGCCACCGGCAAGCTGGCCGAGTTCGCACCGTTCGCCCGCGTCGTCCACATCGACGCCGACGCCTACGAGATCTCCAAGCTGCGCAGCGCCGACGTCGCCGTGCCCGGCAATGTCGGCCACGCCATCCGCGCCCTGCGTGCGGCCTTCCCCTCCCCCAAGGCCCACCAGGACGCCTGGCGCAAGCGCTGTGCACAGCATCGTGATCGTTTCGCTGCGCGTTACGACGCCCCCGGCCAGCATATCTACGCCCCGGCGCTGCTGAAGCGCCTGAGCGAGCTGGCACCGGCAGATGCAGTGATCGCCTGCGATGTCGGCCAGCACCAGATGTGGGTCGCCCAGCACTGCCGTTTCAACCACCCGCGCAATCATCTGACCAGTGGCGCGCTGGGCACCATGGGCTTCGGCCTGCCGGCCGCGATGGGTGCGCAGTTCGCATGCCCCGAGCGCACCGTGGTGCTGGTCTCCGGCGACGGCAGCTTCATGATGAACGTGCAGGAGCTGGCCACCATCGCGCGTTGCCGCCTGCCGGTGAAGATCGTGCTGCTGGACAACAGTTCGCTGGGCATGGTGCGGCAGTGGCAGGAGCTGTTCTTCGCCGAGCGTTACAGCGAGATCGACCTGTCCGACAACCCGGACTTCGTGGCACTGGCGCAGGTGTTCGGCATCGCCGCCACCCGCATCGACAACCGCGACGACGTGGAGGGCGGCCTGGCCGCACTGCTGGCCGAACCAGGCCCGGCGCTGCTGCACGTGGCCATCGATGCACGCGCCAACGTGTGGCCGCTGGTGCCGCCGAACACTGCCAACAGCACGATGCTGGAAAGCAATCCCGCCCACGCCCGCCAGGAGACCCCCAATGCAATACCGGCTTGACCTGGTGCTGCACCCGGCCGAAGGCGCGCTGCTGCGCGTGATCGGCATGGCCGAACGCCGTGGCTTCGCGCCGCGTGCGATCAGTGGTGCGCCGGTGGCCGCCGACGATGGCCGCTGGCACCTGCAGCTGGTGGTGGATGGCCAGCGTCCGGCGGAAACGCTGTGCCGGCAGATCGAGAAGATCTACGACTGCGTGTCCGTGCAGGTCACCGCCGTGGAAGGAGCATCCGTATGAACACCCGTACCGTAGCGACCACGGTGCCGGTACGGAGGCGTCTTCTTCGCCGCCCGTGCCCGCATGCGGCGGTCTTCTGCACTGCGCTGGTGGCCCATGCCGGCCGCTGACACCAGCCAGGAAAGCGATGTCGGCGACGTAAGCGTCGCCGACGTACTGGCGGCGCAGGCTCGTCTGCGCCGCTTCCTGCCGCCCACCCCGCTGCACCATGCCGAACGCTTCGGTACCTGGCTGAAGCTGGAGAACCTGCAGCGCACCGGTTCCTACAAGGTACGCGGCGCATTGAATGCGCTGCTGGCCGGCCGCGAGCGCGGCGATACCCGGCCAGTGATCTGCGCCTCGGCCGGCAACCATGCCCAGGGCGTGGCGTGGGCGGCCTACCGCCTGGACGTGCCGGCCATCACCGTGATGCCGCATGGCGCGCCCGCCACCAAGATCGCCGGCGTCGCCCACTGGGGCGCGACCGTGCGCCAGCACGGCACCAGCTATGACGAGGCCTACGCCTTCGCGGTCGAACTGGCACAACGCCACGGCTACCGCTTCCTGTCCGCGTTCGACGATGCCGACGTGATCGCCGGCCAGGGCACGGTCGGCATCGAGCTGGCCGCACACGCGCCGGACGTGGTGATCGTGCCGATCGGCGGCGGCGGGCTGGCCTCCGGCGTTGCGTTGGCACTGAAATCGCAGGGCGTCCGCGTCGTTGGCGCGCAGGTGGAAGGCGTCGATTCGATGGCCCGCGCGATCCACGGTGACGTGCGCGAGATCGCCCCCGTTGCTTCGCTGGCCGACGGCGTGCGGGTGAAGATTCCCGGCTTCCTGACCCGCCGCCTGTGCACCTCGCTGCTGGACGATGTGGTGATCGTGCGCGAAGCCGAACTGCGCGAAACCCTGGTCCGCCTGGCACTGGAAGAACACATCATCGCCGAGGGCGCCGGTGCGCTGGCACTGGCCGCCGGCCGCCGCGTCGCCGGCCGCCGCAAGTGTGCGGTGGTCTCCGGCGGCAACATCGATGCCGGCGTCCTCGCCGGCCTGCTCACCGACATCCGCCCGCGCCCGCCACGCAAACCACGGCGACGGCGCAGCGAAACACCGCGCTCGCCCGCCAAGCCCAGCGCCATCGCTTCCCCCACCTCTTCCCCTTCCCCCCTGCAAGCCGTCGCACCCGCTGTCGAGGAGATTTCCCTGTGACCACCATCGAACGAATTACCACCCCGCGCATCCGCATCTTCGACACCACCCTGCGTGACGGCGAGCAGTCCCCCGGCTGCAGCATGAGTCCGCCGCAGAAGCTGGTGATGGCGCGTGCGCTGGACGAACTGGGCGTGGACATCATCGAGACCGGCTTCCCGGCCAGCTCGCAGTCCGACCGTGAGGCGATGGCACTGATCGGCCGCGAACTGCGCCGCCCGAGCTTGACCCTGGCGGTGCTGTCGCGCTGCCTGCAGGCCGACATCGAAACCTCGGCACGTGCGCTGGAGGCCGCTGCCAACCCGCGCCTGCACGTGTTCCTGTCGACCAGCCCGCTGCACCGCGAGCACAAGCTGCGGATGACCCGCGAGCAGGTACTGGAGTCGGTACGCAAGCACGTATCGCTGGCCCGGTCCTATATCGACGATGTCGAATTCTCGGCCGAGGATGCCACCCGCACCGAGCTGGACTACCTGATCGAAGTCGCGCGCATGGCCCTCGCTGCCGGCGCCACCACCATCAACCTGCCCGACACCGTCGGCTTCACCACGCCGGAAGAGATCCGCGCGATGTTCCAGCAGGTCATCGCCGGCGTCGCCGACGTGCCGAATGCCGCCAATGTGATCTTCAGCGCACACTGCCACAACGACCTGGGCCTGGCCGTGGCCAACTCGCTGGCCGCCATCGAAGGCGGTGCACGCCAGGTCGAGTGCACCATCAACGGCATCGGCGAGCGCGCCGGCAACTGTTCGCTGGAAGAGATCGCGATGGTGCTGAAGGTGCGCCAGGCCTTCTACGAACAGGACAGCTCGATCAACACCCCGCGCATCGTCGGCACCTCGCAGCTGCTGCAGCGCCTGGTCGGCATGCCGGTACAGCGCAACAAGGCCATCGTCGGTGCCAATGCCTTCGCCCACGAATCGGGCATCCACCAGCACGGCATGCTGCGTCATCGCGGCACCTACGAAATCATGCGTCCGGAAGACGTGGGCTGGGAGGATTCGCAGATGGTGCTGGGCCGCCACAGTGGCCGCGCCGCCGTCGAAGCGCGCCTGCGTGCGCTGGGCTTCTGGCTGGACGAAGACGAACTGAAGCTGGTGTTCGAGCAGTTCAAGGGCCTGTGCGAACAGCAGCGCGTGGTCACCGATGCCGACCTGCAGACGCTGATGCAGGGCGGCTCCAACGCGCAGGGCTATCGCCTGGCGTCGATGACCATCAGCGACGTCGGCAGCCGCGCCAATGCGCTGGTGGAACTGTCCGACCCGGACGGCAACCGCGTGGCCGAGACCGCGCAGGGCGATGGCCCGGTCGATGCGCTGTTCGGCGCGCTGTCGGCCGCTACCGGCGTGCAGCTGATGCTGGACAGCTACCACGTGCACAGCGTCGGCATCGGCGCCGATGCACGCGGCGAAGCCAATCTGAGCGTGCGCCACGAGGGCGTGGAGTACGACGGCACCGGCACCAGCAAGGACATCATCGAAGCCTCTGCGCTGGCCTGGCTGGATGTGGCCAACCGCCTGCTGCGCCAGCGCCAGGCTGCCGCCCACAGCAACACCGACGTTGCCACCCCCGCCACCGCCTGAGGACCCCGCCATGAGCGCCTTCGACACCCCCACCCCGACCAGCGCCGCTGGCCAGCAGTGGAACGCCCAGGATTATGCGATCGACGCCGGCTTCGTGCCGCTGCTCGGCGGCGCGGTATCGCGCCTGCTCGACCCGCGCGCCGGTGAACGCATCCTCGACCTGGGCTGTGGCGATGGCGTGCTCAGCACTGAGCTGGCGCTCAGCGGCGCACACATCCACGGCGTGGATGCCTCGCCGGAGCTGGTGATCGCCGCGCGTGCGCGCGGCGTCGATGCGCAGGTGATGGATGGCCACGCGCTGTCGTTCGACAGTGAGTTCGATGCGGTATTCAGCAACGCAGCGCTGCATTGGATGAGCAACCCCGACCAGGTGCTGGAAGGTGTGCGCCGCGCCCTGCGCCCCGGTGGCCGCTTCGTCGCCGAATTCGGCGGCCATGGCAACGTGGCCACCATCATCGCGGCGGTGCAGGCCGCGCGCGTGGCCCACGGCCACGGCGCCAGTGCCTTCCAGTGGTACTTCCCCACTGCCGATGCCTATGCCGACCGCCTGCGCCAGCATGGTTTCCAGGTGCAGCTGATCGAGTGCACGCCGCGCCCGACCGCACTGCCTACCGGCGTTGCCGGCTGGCTGCGGGTATTCGCTGCGCCGCTGCTGGACGACCTGCCGGCCGAGGCACGCGCCACCGTGCGCGAGGCCGCCACCGCATTGCTGGCCGAGCTGCCGCGCAATGCCGCCGGCCAGCCGCTGGCCGACTACGTGCGGCTGCGGGTGCTCGCCCGCCGTCGCTGACATGACCTTTTCGCTATCTTTCCTGATGTCCGCACCTTCGTACTTCTGCCAGGCACCCGCATGACTTCCGCACCCCGCACCCTGTACGACAAACTGTGGGACGCCCACGTGGTTGTCCCTGAATCCGCCAGCGCGCCCGCCGTGCTGTACATCGACCTGCACCTGATCCACGAGGTGACCTCGCCGCAGGCGTTCACCGAACTGCGCGAGCGCGGCCTGTCGCCGCGCCGCCCGGATCGCACCAAGGCGACGATGGACCACTCCACGCCGACCCTGCCGGCTGCCGCCGATGGCACGCTGCCCTATGCCAGCGCCGCCTCCGAAGCCCAGGTCGCCACGCTGGCACGCAACTGCGCCGAGCACGGCATCGAGCTGTTCGACATGGCCTCGGACAATCGCGGCATCGTCCACGTGATCGCGCCGGAACAAGGCTTCACCCAACCCGGCATGACCATCGTCTGTGGCGACAGCCACACCTCCACCCACGGGGCCTTCGGCTCGCTGGCGTTCGGCATCGGTACCAGTGAAGTCGGCCACGTGCTGGCCACGCAGTGCCTGCTGCAGCGCAAGGCGAAGACGCTGGCGATCACTGTTGATGGGCCGCTGGCTCCCGGCGTTGGCGCCAAGGACGTGGTCCTGCACATCATCGGCGTGATTGGCGTCAACGGCGGAACCGGCCACGTGATCGAATTCCGTGGCAGCACCATCGAAGCGATGGACATGGAACAGCGCATGACCCTGTGCAACATGTCGATCGAGGCCGGCGCACGCGCCGGTATGGTGGCGCCGGACCAGGTCACCTTCGACTTCGTCGCCGCGACCCCACGTGGTCCCAAGGGCGCCGACTTCGACGCTGCCGTGGCGCGCTGGCAGCAGCTGCGCAGCGATGAGGGCGCGCGTTTCGACAGTGAAGTGCACATCGACGCTGCCGATATCCGCCCGACCCTGACCTGGGGCACCCATCCGGGCACCGCCATCGCAGTGGATGCGCCGATTCCGGCGGCCAACGATGCTGCCGCACAGAAAGGCCTGGACTACATGCATTTCCAGGCCGGCAGGGCGCTGGCAGGTACGCCGGTGGACGTGGTGTTCGTCGGCTCGTGCACCAACGGCCGCCTGAGCGACATGCGCGAAGTGGCCCAGGTGCTGCGCGGTCGCCGCGTCGCCGAGCGGGTGCGCATGCTGGTGGTGCCGGGCTCGGAGATCGTCAAGCGCGAGGCCGAGGCCGAAGGCATCCATGAGATCGTGCGCGCGGCCGGTGCCGAGTGGCGCGAGCCGGGCTGCTCGATGTGCATCGCCATGAACGGCGATCTGGTCGCGCCCGGGCAGCTGGCCGTGAGCACCAGCAACCGCAACTTCGAAGGCCGCCAAGGACCCGGTTCGCGCACGCTGCTGGCCTCACCGATGAGCGCGGCGTGGGCCGCGGTGAACGGGCACGTCGCCGATACCCGCGAACTGTTCGCACAGGAGGTGGCGTGATGGCCGGTTTCCGTACCCTGACCTCGGCCAGCGTGGTGCTGCGCCAGACCAACATCGACACCGACCAGATCATTCCGGCGCGGTTCCTGTCCACCACCGAACGCGCCGGCCTGGGCCGCAACGCGTTCAATGACTGGCGCTGGCAGGCCGACGGCTCGCCGGTGGCCGACTTCGCCTTCAACCAGCCGCACAACGCCGGCCGCAGCATCCTGCTGGCGGGCCGCAACTTCGGCTGCGGCTCGTCGCGCGAGCATGCACCGTGGGCACTGACCGACCTGGGCCTGCGCGCCATCGTCAGCAGCGAGATCGCCGACATCTTCCGCGGCAACTCGCTGAAGAACGGCCTGCTGCCGATCCTACTGGACGAAGCCGACGTGCAGGCGCTGATGCAGCGCCCGGACGACGAGCTGACCATCGACGTGGCCGCGCGTGAGCTGCGCACGCCCGATGGGCGCGTCTATTCCTTCCCGCTGGATGGCTTCTCGCAGACCTGCCTGCTGGAAGGTGTCGACCAGTTGGGGTATCTGTTGGGCCGTGTCCCTGAAATTGAACGTTACGAGAGTGAGCATGCACGCTGAAATTGTTGTCCTGCCCGGTGATGGCATCGGCCCGGAAGTGGCCGCCGCCGCGGTTGCGGTCCTGAAGGCCGTCGCCGAACGCTTCAACCACACCTTCACCTTCAGCGAGCACGACATCGGTGGCGTCGCCATCGATCGCCATGGCGAGCCATTGCCCGCCTCTACGTTGACCGCCTGCCAGGCCGCCAACGCGGTGCTGCTGGGTGCGGTCGGCGGCCCGAAGTGGTCCGATCCCAACGCCAAGGTGCGCCCGGAACAGGGCCTGCTGGCGATCCGCAAGGCGCTGGGCCTGTATGCCAACCTGCGCCCGGTGCGTACCCACGAAGCCGCACTGCACGCCTCGCCGATCAAGGCCGAGCTGCTGCAGGGGGTGGACTTCGTGGTGGTACGCGAGCTGACCGGTGGCATCTACTTCGGCGACAAGACCCGCGACGCCGACAGCGCCAGCGACCTGTGCCGCTACACCGTGGCCGAGATCGAACGCGTGCTGCGCAGTGCCTTCCGCCTGGCCCGGCAGCGCCGCGGCAAGGTCACCTCGGTGGACAAGGCCAATGTGCTGGAAACCTCGCGCCTGTGGCGTGACGTGGCCGCGCGCATCGGCCGCGAGGAGTTCCCGGACGTTGCGCTGGAGCACCAGCTGGTCGATTCGATGGCGATGCACCTGCTGGCCAAGCCGCGCGAGTACGATGTGATCGTGACCGAGAACATGTTCGGCGACATCCTCACCGACGAAGCCTCGATGCTGGCCGGCTCGCTCGGCCTGCTGCCGTCGGCCTCGCTGGGTGAGCCGGGCGCAGTCGGCATCTACGAGCCGATCCATGGCTCGGCCCCGGACATCGCCGGCAAGGGCATCGCCAATCCCTACGCAACGATCTTCAGTGCGGCGATGCTGCTGCGCCATTCGCTGGGGCTGGAAGCGGAAGCCGCCGCGGTTGAAGCGGCGGTGCACGCCGTGCTGGATGATGGTGTGTTCACTGCCGACCTGGCCGCCAAGGGCCAGGCGGTGAGTACCGCCGCCGCGACAGATGCGGTGCTGGCGAAGCTGGGCTGATGCATGACGGTGCCGGGCATTGCCCGGCACCGTCATGCACGCATAGGGCTACCGTCCTCTGTGGACCGCCTTGGACGTCGCACACCCCATCAGTGTGCGCCCATCGGCGGTGCGCACCACGAAGCGCTCGCGCGGCCGCTCCTGCAGAGGTGATGCCGGCAAGGTCCAGATGATTTCCCCGGCCGCCTTAGCACCTGGAATCGCCGCCTGAAGTGCATCGTCGACGGGCACCATGCCCAGGTCCGCTGCAACATGGCCTGACGCGTAGCTGGGCTCGATCATCACCGACGACACGGTCAGGCCATGCACGGTGATCGGCGCATCGAGCGTTATCCGCTCACAACGGGAGCCGCCTTCGCGAGCCATGCATGCAGGTGCGTCCAGCGCGCGTACCTGCGCCGGCCACCCAAGCGGGCTGTGCGCGCTGACACGCGTCCAGAATTCGCCAAAGCGCTGCCAGGCCGCCGCGTCCGCGCGGCACTCCAGAACCGCTACCAGGTCCTCGCGCAGGCGGTCGGCCGCCTGCTGGTCGTCCAGTTTCTGATATCGCTCCAGGTAATCACACGACAGGCGGTTGCCTGCGCCTTCGCTTCGTATCACCCGCCAGGCCTGTGCCGCCGCAGCAACGTCCGACGCTGGTTGCCACCAGGCCCGGAACGGCTCGTGCAGCGTGCTGGTCCGCATCCGCAGGCCGTCCTCAGCCACAATCCGCTCACGCTGCACCGCATCGAGGAACATGCCCAGACCGAGGTCGTCAGCCAGCAGCTCGCGGGTGGTGATGCCGTTGGCGGTGATGGGCCCAGGCAGTTCGATGCGCGTGACCGCGCTCTCGATCTCGGGGTGATCGGCTGCGATGAAGCGCCAGCCACGCAGGTGCGCAGGTCGTTCCGTTGCAGAGCCATAGCGGACGACCCGCAGCTGGCTGCCCAGTGCCTGCCGCACCGCAGGTGTCGCGCGGCATTCCAGCACTGCGATCAGGTTCTGCTGGAACTGCTGGGCATCGGTTCCTGCGGGCGTTGCATCGGCAACGCCGCTGGAGGCAATCAACATCAACGTGAAAGCTTGGAACGTGCGAGGGAACATGCTGGCACTCCGGGCCCAGAACAGCCGGCTATTGTGCCCGTGGACGGCCTACAGGATGAAGCGTCGAGCATGGCGCGACGCTTCAGGTCCTCCCCAATCGCGCGTGATTCGTCTCTACTTGGTGGTGTAACCGCCATTTACCAGGATGGTCTGCCCGGTCATCCACCAGCCATCGGTGACCAGGAAACGGATCCACGGCACGATGTCGGCGATGTCGGTCAGGCCGGTACGGGTGAAAGGCGACAGTGCCGCAGCCGTCTTGTGGTACGCCTGCGCATCGGCACTCTCGGCCGGATAGAAGAACGGCGTGTCCATCGGACCGGGGCCGATCGCCGTCACCGAGATGCCGCGCTCACCGAACTCCTTCGACGCCGCACGGGTGAAGTGCTCGACCGGCGCCTTGGTACCGGCGTAGCTGGAATAGAACGGCGTGAACGCGCCCAGCAACGAGGTGACCAGGGTGCAGATGCGACCGCCGTCATTGACGTTTCGACCGGCTTCCTTGAGGAAGAAGAACGCGGACTTCGCATTGACCGCGCTCATCTCGTCGTACTCGGCTTCGCTGATCTCCAGCATCGGTTTCTTCAGCACTTTGCCGACGGTATTGATGGCGATGTCCGGCCGGCCGACTGCAGCCACGGCATCGGCGAACAAGCGCTCCATCGCTGCGGCCGAAGTCAGGTCGCCCTGCAGCGCCACCGCCTTGCTGCCAGCGGCCTGCACGGCGGCAACGGTTGCTTCTGCATCGGCCTGGGTGGCGGCGCTGTTGTAGTGGATGACGATGGCCTTGGCGCCCTGGTTGGCAAAGTCGCGGGCCAGCAGCCCGCCCAGGTTCTTGGCGCCACCGGCGATCAGCACGGTCTTGCCCTTGAGGGAATGGTCGGTCATGGCGTTTGTCTCAGGAGGGGGCTGCCCGGGGTGGCAACCCTGCCCTGACGACGATATCGTGCAGAAAATGCGGATAAAGCCCGCCACATTGACTTAACTTTCCAGAATAGGCGAACAATGGACCGGATCGATCGCTTCCGCATCTTCACCCGGGTGGTGGAATGCGCCAGCTTCACCCGCGCCGCCGACCAGCTCGGCCTGCCCCGCTCCACCGTCTCGGCGGCCATTGCGGAGCTGGAGCAGCGGCTCGGCACCCGCCTGCTGCAGCGCTCGACCCGGCGGGTCTCCACCACCCACGATGGCGACGTGTTCCATGCCCGCTGCCTGCGCCTGATCGCAGAGGTTGAAGACGCCGAATCGTTGTTCCGACAGGATGACGCACAGCCGGTGGGCCTGCTGAAGATCGACGTGCCCAGCCGCATCGGCCGCCGCATCCTCGCCCCGGCCCTGCCCGACTTCTTCGCGCGCCATCCGCAGGTTGAAGTGGACCTGGGCATGACCGACCGCGCGGTGAACCTGATCGAAGACGGCTGTGATGCGGTGCTGCGGGTCGGCCAGCTGGGTGACTCCAGCCTGGTGGCCCGCATGCTGGGACAGCTCGACTTCGTCAACGTCGCCGCGCCGGCCTACCTGCGCGAACACGGCGTACCGCAGCATCCTGCCGACCTGCAGCAGCACCGCGCGGTGAACTACGCATCGCCGACCACGGCGCGGGTGGAACCGTGGGAATGGCAGGACGGTGGCCAGCTGCGCACGCTGCCAATGCCTGGCTGGGTACGGGTAAACAGCGCCGAGGCCTCGATCGCGTGCTGCGTGGCGGGGCTCGGCCTGCTGCAGATTCCGCGCTACGACGTGCAGGCCGAACTGCAATCCGGTGCGCTGGTGGAAGTGATGCCACAGCACGTGGCGCAACCGCTGCCGGTGACCCTGTTGCAACCGCATCGGCAGCACCGCGCGCAACGCGTGCAGGTGTTCATCGAATGGCTGCTGCCGGTGCTGCGGAGCGGCCTGCAGCTGCAGTAGATCCACGCCATGCGTGGATGCGTGCATCAGTGCCAACCAAGGTTGGCACCTACCAGGGCCAAGACCCGCTGCGGTAAATCCATGCCATGCGTGGATGCGTGCATCAGTGCCAACCAAGGTTGGCACCTACCAGGGCCAAGACCCGCTGCGGTAAATCCACGCCATGCGTGGATGCGTGCATCAGTGCCAACCAAGGTTGGCACCTACCAGGGCAAAGACCCGCTGCGGTAAATCCACGCCATGCGTGGATGCGTGCATCAGTGCCAACCAAGGTTGGCACCTACCAGGGCAAAGACCCGCTGCGGTAAATCCACGCCATGCGTGGATGCGTGCATCAGTGCCAACCAAGGTTGGCACCTACCAGGGCCAAGACCCGCTGCGGTAAATCCACGCCATGCGTGGATGCGTGCATCAGTGCCAACCAAGGTTGGCACCTACCAGGGCAGTGGCCGCCGAACCCGGGGCATTACGCCCCGGATTCGTCCGGCTTGACCCGGAACCACGCGGCGTACAGCGCCGGCAGGAACACCAGGGTCAGCACCGTGCCCACGATCAGGCCGCCCATGATCGAGATCGCCATCGAGCCATAGAACGCACTGCGCGAGAGCGGAATCATCGCCAGCACGGCCGCCAGCGCGGTCAGCACGATCGGGCGGAAACGGCGCACAGTCGCATCGATGATCGAATGCCAGCGGTCATGCCCGGCATCGATGTCCTGCTGGATCTGGTCGATCAGGATCACCGAGTTGCGCATGATCATGCCCGCCAGCGCGATCGTGCCCAGCAGCGCCACGAAGCCGAATGGCGCGCGGAACAGCAGCAGGAACAGGGTCGCACCGATGATGCCCAGCGGCGCGGTCACCAGCACCATCGCCGCACGCGAGAAGCTGCGCAGCTGCAGCATCAGCAGCGTGGCCACCACCACCAGGAACAGCGGCATGCCGGCCTTGATCGAGTTCTGGCCACGTGCCGAATCCTCCACGGTACCGCCGGTTTCCAGCAGGTAGCCATTCGGCAGTTCGGCACGGATGCCATCCAGCGTCGGCAGGATCTGATGCACCACGTCCAGTGGCTGCATGCCATCACTGATGTCGGCGCGCACGGTCACCGTCGGCAGACGGTTACGGTGCCAGATGATGCCGTCCTCGAAGCCGTACTCCATCGTCGCCACCTGCGACAGCGTGATGCTGCCGCCGTTGGCGGTCGGCATCGACAGGCTGGACAGCAGCTCCAGCTGGTTGCGTTCATCGGCCGGCCCGCGCAGCAGCATCTCGATCTGGCGGTTGCCTTCGCGATACACGCTCACCGACTGCCCGGCCAGCGAGCTGGACAGGAACTGGCTGACCTGGGCACTGCTCACACCCAGCGCGCGCGCACGCTCCTGGTCGATCACCAACCGCACCACCTTGCTCGGCTCGCTCCAGTCCAGGTTGACGTTCATCACGTGCGGGTTCTCACGCACCTTGGCCTCGACCTGTCGTGCGATCGCCTGCACCTTCTCGATGTGCTCGCCGGAAATACGCATCTGCACCGGATAGCCGACTGGTGGGCCGTTCTCCAGGCGGGTCACGCGCATCTGCACGTCCGGGAACTTCGGGATCACCTCATGCAGCAGCCAGTCACGGGTGCTTTCGCGCGACTTGATGTCCTTGGCCAGCACCACGAACTGGGCGAAGTTGGTGGCCGGCAGCTGCTGGTCCAGCGGCAGGTAGAAGCGCGGCGAACCGGTGCCCACGTAGGACACGTAGTTGGCGATGCCATCGCGGTTGGACAGCAGCTTCTCCAGCTTCTCGGCCTGGGCCTGGGTCGAGCGCAACGACGCACCCTCGGCCAGCTCGATGTCCACCATCAGTTCCGGCCGGGTCGAATCCGGGAAGAACTGCTGCGGCACGAAGCGGAACATCATCAGCGAGAACACGAACAGGGCGATGGTCGCGGCGATCACCCACCAGCGGTGGCGCAGGCAGCCATCCAGGAAGCGACGGAAGCTGCGATAGAACGGGCGCTGGTACGGATCATGGTCGTGCCCGTGCTGCGGCGGCGCGATCAGGTTGGCCAGCGCCGGATAGCGGTCGGCCCACTGCTGGCGCTTGGCCAGCCAGCGCGCGGACAAGCTGCCCGGCTTCGGCGGCTGCGGATTGAACAGGTCCGGCAGCATCTTGTCGCCCAGGTACGGGATGAACAGCACCGCGGCAATCCACGACACCACCAGTGCGATGGTCACCACCTGGAACAGCGAACGGGTGTACTCGCCGGTGCTCGATGCCGCCGTGGCGATCGGCAGGAAGCCGGCCGCCGTGATCAGCGTACCGGTCAGCATCGGGAACGCGGTCGACTCCCAGGCGAAACTGGCCGCACGCAGGCGGTCGTAGCCCTGCTCCATCTTGGTGGCCATCATCTCCACCGCGATGATCGCATCGTCCACCAGCAGGCCCAGCGCCAGCACCAGCGCGCCCAGCGAGATCTTGTGCAGGCCGATGTCGAAGTAGTGCATGACGAAGAAGGTCATCGCCAGCACCAGCGGGATGGTCACACCTACCACCAGGCCGGTGCGCAGGCCCAGCGAGAAGAAGCTGACCAGCAACACGATCACTACGGCTTCGGTCAGCACCTGCACGAACTCGCCGACCGACTCCTCCACCGACTGCGGCTGATCGGACACCTTGCGCAGCTGCATGCCGGCCGGCAGGGTCTTCTGCAGGCGTTCGAACTCTGCATCGAGGTTGGCGCCGAGCTTGAGGATGTCACCGCCATCCTTCATCGCCACCGCCAGGCCGATGGCCTCTTCGCCCATGAAGCGCATCTTCGGCGACGCCGGGTCGGCGAAGCCGCGCTTGACCTCGGCGATGTCGCCCAGGTGCACGGTGCGGTCACCAGCACGGATCGGGAACTGGCGGATGGCGTCGATGTCGTTGAACTGGCCGGTCACGCGCAGCTGCACGCGGTCGGTGGCGGTCTCGAAGAAGCTGGTGCCGGTGACCGCGTTCTGGTCGGCCAGTGCCTGCTGCACCTGCTGCATCGACACACCCAGCGTGGCCAGGCGGGTGTTGGACAGCTCGATCCACACCTTCTCGTCCTGCAGGCCGACCAGGTCGATCTTGCCGACGTCGGGCACGCGCTGCAGCTCCAGCTGGATACGGTCGGCGTAATCACGCATCACCGCGTAGTCGAAGCCCTTGCCGGTCAACGCATAGATGTTGCCGTAGGTATCGCCGAACTCATCGTTGAAGAACGGACCGACGATTTCACGCGGCAGTGTCGGGCGGATGTCCCCCACACGCTTGCGCACCTGGTACCAGAGGTCGGGGATCTGCTTGGACCGCAGGCTGTCGCGCGCCATGAAGATGATCTGCGACTCGCCCGGCCGAGAATACGAGCGGATGAACTCGTACTCGCCGGTATTCATCAGCGCCTTCTCGAGCGGCTCGGTCACCTGCCGCGAGACCTGTTCGGCGGTAGCGCCCGGCCACAGCGTGCGCACCACCATCGCCTTGAAGGTGAACGGCGGATCCTCGGACTGGCCCAGATGCTTGTACGACCACGCGCCGATCAGCGCGAACGCCAGCATCGCGAACAGCACCAGGGGTCGGTTGGCCAGCGCCCACTCGGAGAGATTGAAGCGGCGCACCGGCTTACTCCTTGGCCTTGGCGGCAGCGGCCGGCGCGGCCGGCTTCAGCACCGGACGGTTCTGCCGGTCCACGGCGATCACCGGCTGACCGGCACGCAGCAGATGGCCACCAGCAGCAACCACCCAGTCACCTGCGCTCACGCCGGACAGCACCGGCACGGTCTCACTGCCAAACGCACCGGTGGTGACCGCTGCAGCCTTCAGCGTGCTGTTGGCCGGGTCGACCAGCCACACGCTGGCGGTACCGTTGGCACCGCGCTGCAGCGCGCCCAGCGGCAGCTGCAGGGTGCCGTGGCGGCCGGCGCTGCTGTAGACGCGTGCGCTCTGGCCCAGTTCGACATCGGCCAGCGCATCGGCGGCCAGGCTGACCCGGGTCGCGTAGGTACGTGCCTGCGGATCGGCGGCGGCGGCGATCTCGCGGATCGTGCCCGGCAGGCGCTGGCCAGGACGGTTCCACAGCTCCACCTCGACCGGCTGGCCCACCGCATAGTCGCGGATGGTGGCCTCGGGCAGGTCGATCAGCACTTCGCGCCCGCCATCGGCGGCCAGGTTGAAGATGGTCTGGCCGGCCGACACCACCTGCCCGGCCTCGGCCTCGCGGCTGGCGATCACGCCGTCGGCCGGTGCGCGCAGCTGGGCGTAATCGGCCTGGTTGCGCAGCACATCGAGGTTGGCGCGGGCGGCGTTGGCCTGGCCCTGCGCGGCCTTGAAGGCGGCGGACTGCTGGTCCAGCTGCGAGCGGCTGACCAGTTGCTGGTCGGCCAGCACCTGGTAGCGCTTGAGGTCATCGCGGGCACGTACCAGATCGGCTTCGGCCGCAGCCAGCTGCGCCTGCGAGGCGCGGGCCTGCAGCGCGAAGTCGGCCACGTCCAGCTCGGCCAGCACATCGCCCTTCTTGACCCGCTGCCCGGCATCGACATGGCGCTTGACCAGGTTGCCACCGACGCGGAACGACAGCGGGCTTTCCTGCCGGGCACGCACCGTGCCCGGGAACGCCGCCGGCGCCTGCCCGGCCTGTTCGCCGGGGTGAACCACCAGCACCGGTACGGCCGCCTGTGGCGCCTGTTCCTGTCCCGAACAGGCTGCCAGCGCAGCCACCCACACCATACCGCCCATCCAGCGCACGATCTTCATCGGTCAACGTCCTGAAAACGCAGGGTTGCAACTAAGGGGGGAGCCGCGACTGCCGGCCCAATTTAATAAACCGGCCGGTATAGTATAAATATCGAACCGCTTGGTCTAGTATTGTCGCGATGAGTTCTCCCACTTCCCGCAAGCCGTCGGCCAAGCCCGCTGCCAAGGCCGCCGGACCCGGGCGTCCCAAGGACCTCGGCAAGCGCGCGGCGATCCTTGAAGCAGCCAAGGCACTGTTCATCGAACAGGGCTATACCGGCGTGAGCATGGACACCATCGCCGCTCAGGCCGGCGTCTCGAAGCTGACCGTGTACAGCCACTTCGGCGACAAGGAGACCCTGTTCTCCGAGGCCGTGCAGTCAAAATGCATTGAAATGCTGCCTGATGCGCTGTTCGTGGCCGACGCGGACGGCCCCCTGCGCGACCAGCTGATCGGCATCGGCCTGGCCTTCTTCGAGCTGATCACCTCCGACGCAGCGATCTCGATCCAGCGCATGATGATGGCGCCGGAGACCGACGAACGCCTGCGCGAGCTGTTCTGGCAGGCCGGCCCGGAACGTACCTGCGAGGCCCTGGCCGATTTCCTGCGCGCGCGCGGCGAACGCGGCGAACTGGACATCCCCGACTATTACCTGGCTGGCCAGCAGTTCCTGACCCTGGTCAAGGGCGAAGTGCACATGCATATGATGTGCGGCATGCCACTGTCACCGGTGGAGTGCGACCCTCTTGCCCATGTGACCGCCAGCATCGACTTCTTCCTGCGCGCCTACGCGCCAAGAGGGGCCGGGACGGCCGGATAACCAAAACTGAACGAACCGGAGGTCGCGATGACTTCCGGCACTGCGACCCCGGCCACCCGGCAGCTGATGCTCTGGGCGCGCCGCCGGCCTCCGGCACCGGTAAAATGGCCGGCCCACTGCGCTGGATTTGAACCTCATGACGATTGATTACGCCCACGCCCGCGAACTGATGGTGGAACAGCAGATCCGTCCCTGGGACGTGCTGGACATCAAGGTGCTCGACGTCCTGGCCCGCCTGCCGCGCGAGGCCTTTGTCGCCGATGCACACCGGGCACTGGCCTATGCCGATGTTGAACTCCCGATCGGCCATGGCCAGAAGATGATGAAGCCGGTCATCGAGGGCCGTACCCTGCAGGCACTGGATCTGCAGCCGGGTGACGAAGTGCTGGAAATCGGCACCGGCAGCGGCTTCCTGGCAGCCTGCATCGGCGCGCTGGCGCGCGACGTGCTGAGCCTGGAGATCGACCCGGAACTGGCCGCCGCCGCGCGTGCCCGCCTGGACGCTTCCGGCCTGGGCACCAACGTCCGCGTGGAAGTGGCCGACGCCCTGTCCTGGCAGACCGAACGCCGCTTTGACGTGATCTGTGTCACTGGTGCGGTCGACGTGGTGCCGTCACAGTTCGCCTCGTGGCTGCGTCCGGGTGGTCGCCTGTTCGTGATCCACGGCCGCTCGCCGGCGATGGAGGCCCTGCTGGTCAAGGCCGACGGCAGCAGCGAGTCCCTGTTCGAGACCGATATTGATTACCTGCGTGGTGCCGCCCCGGCCCCCCAGTTCCACCTCTGAGTCCAAGGAAGCCGCAATGATCCGCCGATCCCTCGCTGTTGCGCTGGCCACTGCCCTGCTGCCGTTGTCCGCCCATGCCGCCGACCTGCTGCAGGTCTACGAAATGGCGCGCAATGGCGATCCGCAGCTGTCCGCCGCCGAATCCACCCGGCTGTACGACAAGGAAGGCGCCGTGCAGGCCCGCGCTGCCCTGCTGCCGCAGATCAACGGCCAGGCCACGCTGAACCGCTCGCGCAGCGAGGCGGACCATGACGCCAACTCCGGCACCGTGACCAGCAAGCGCCGCAACTACACGATCGAAGGGAGCCAGACGCTGTTCAACTGGACCCAGATCAACAACCTGCGTTCGCAGCGCGAGCTGAGCAAGGCGGCGGACTTCACCCTCGATTCGGCCAACGACAGCCTGATCGTGCGCACCTCGGCGGCCTACTTCAACGTGCTGGTGGCGATCGAATCGCTGAACGCCGCACAGACCAATGAAGCGGCCGCGAAGAAGCAGTTCGACTTCGCCGACAAGCGCCTGGAAGTGGGCCTGGCGCCGATCACCGACGTGCACGAAGCACGCGCCCAGTACGACCAGGCACGTGCCAACACCATCGTTGCGCAGAACACCCTGGCCGATAACTACCAGGCCCTGACCGAACTGACCGGCCAGCCGGTGGTCAACCTGCGCGGCCTGCCGGCGGACTTCCGCCCGGAAGTGCCGGCCAACCGTGGCAACATCGATGAGCTGGTGCACCAGGCCACCAACCAGAATCCGGCGCTGAAGGCCCAGGAACTGAAGGTCAGCGCCGCCGAGGCTGGCGTGCAGGCCGCTCGTGGCGGCCATTACCCGACCCTGTCGCTGGGCGGCAGCTGGGGCAAGACCGCCACCTGGGGCGACAGCACCGGTGCCGGCTCGTTGTCGCCGGATGCACGCACCAACAGCATCGGGCTGACCCTGAGCGTGCCGATCTTCGCCGGTGGTGCCACCCAGTCCGGCGTGCGCCAGGCACTGGCCCAGCGCGACATCGCCCAGGACGGCTACGAGCAGCAGAAGCGTGCCCTGGACCGCAACACCCGCAATGCCTACCAGACCCTGGTGCAGGGCATCAGCGAAGTGGAAGCCCGCCGCCTGGCGGTGGTCTCGGCGCAGAGCGCGTACGACGCGTCGCAGGTCGGCCTGGAAGTCGGTACCCGTACCGTGCTGGACGTGATCCAGAACCAGCGCATCCTGTTCTCGGCGCAGCTGGATTATGCACAGGCCCGCTACACCTTCCTGCAGAACCGCCTGCTGCTGAGCCAGTCGCTGGGTGCGCTGGATGTGGCCGAGCTGCAGGACGTGAACCGCCTGCTGACCCAGGACGCGGGCAACCCGGCAACGACCACGCACTGAGTCGTCGCCCTGCCGGCAACGAAGAAGCCACCCGGGAGGGTGGCTTTTTTGTGGGCAGCGCGTACGGCCCCACCCAGACATGGCGCAGATCCGCCGGCCGTCAGCCCGGCCACGCGCCTGCCCGCTCCACTGCGGCCAGCACGCATAGCGCCGCGGCCAGCGGCGCAAGCACCATCGCAGCACCCGGCATCGGCGCGCGCACACGCAGTACTGCCAGGCACAAAGCCGCCATCACCAGCAGGGTTGCCGGACCTGGCAGCACCGGCAATGCATCGACGGGCGTTCCCAACGCCAGCAGCGCCGCCAGCACCACGGTGACCGGTATCAGCCGTGTCCGGAACCCGGGCGCTTCATCCACGGCCACAGGCCAGAGCTGCGCTGCCAGCTGTGTGGCCAACGACAACAGCACCAGCAGCAGTGCTGCCAGCCCAGCCATGCCCGCCAGCGGCAGCAACGGCAGCAGCCACTGCAACTGCGGATGGCCCTGCAATGCCACCGACAACGGCCGCGTACTGGCCAATGCCGGGAACTCGACCAGGCCGGCCTGCAACGCCGCCAGCACGATCAGCAGCAGCATTGCCAGCAGCAGCGCGGCCGCCAGCAGCCCTGGTGACCGCGCACGCACCTGCGGGCCACGCCCAGGAAACCCCAATGCCAGACCCACACTGGCAAACACCGCCAGCAAGGGCACGCTTGCCGCCAGCACCCCGCCGGGTCCGAACCGATAGGGCGCGGTGGCGTCCGGCAGCCACGGGATCCAGTTCGCGTAGTGCACGTGGCGGACCGCCAGCGCCAGCAGCAACAGCCCAACACCGATCTTCACCGTCAACAGCACGCAGACCATCAGCGCGATGCGACGCGGAGGCAGCAACACGAACGCACCCAGCACCAGCAGGCTGGTGACGGCCATCACCGGATCCGGCAATGCGCTGCCGGTTTCAATACCGCGACTGGCAAACACCGCACGCGCGTGGCCCGCCATGGACTGCGCCACGCCGGCGCTGGTCACCACCAGCTCCAGCAGCAGCACAGCACCCAGCAGGCGCGCGACTGCCGGGCCCCAGGCGGCCCGCAGCGGGCCGTACAGGCCATCGGCTTCCGGCTGCTGCTGGTTCAGCACGTGCAGGCAATACAGCATCGGCGCTGTGCCCAGTGCGGCCAGCAGCAGACTCAGTACGATGGCCGGGCCGGCC
Organism: Stenotrophomonas sp. 28608_Sma; assembly: GCF_056486185.1. Lineage (NCBI taxonomy): Bacteria > Pseudomonadati > Pseudomonadota > Gammaproteobacteria > Lysobacterales > Lysobacteraceae > Stenotrophomonas > Stenotrophomonas sp. 28608_Sma. The sequence goes on from NZ_CM151308.1 coordinate 4,176,655, forward strand.
TGGGCGGCGGTGTACTGGCCGACCAGGGCGATCACGCTGCCCCCCAGCAACAGGGTCAACGCCACCAACGCGAAGTGATCCATTCCCAGCAGCGCGTGCCGGCCACGGCGGTTGTCGCTGTCCATCGCAAGCCCTCTTGATTCCGCCCATGCGCGGTCGACAGCAGGCTGGCAGCCTGCGCCAAAGGGCGGTATCAGAATCCGTACCGTGCGCATCGCGATGTGACCACAAACACGTTCGCAGCCACGCATCCGGTCCTGCTGCGACAGGAATCCGGTTGCTAAGCAGAATTGATGCAGTCGATCACGTCAGTCGGTCCACGTAGTGTCCGCCCTGGCGGTGTTGCTGCCCGGCTCAGCTGCGCGGCGGCGGCAGATGTGGCGCGACCAGCGCCAACGTGCGCTGCAGGGCACCGCGGCCATTGCTGACCAGCGTGCATCCAGCACGGGCCATGTCCTCGCGCGCCGCTGCGTCGCCCAGCAGGTGCTGCAGCAGGTCACCTACCGCCTGCACGTCCTCGCCGATCAGCAAGGCACCGGCCTCACGCATGCGCCGTGAGATCTCGGCGAAGTTGTGCAGGTGCGGACCGGTCACAGCGGCAGTGCCCATCGCCGCCGGTTCCAGCAGATTGTGGCCACCAATCGGCTGCAGGCTGCCGCCGACGAAAGCGACCTGCGCGCAGGCATAGAACGGCATCAGCTCGCCCAGGGTGTCGATGACGAATACATCCGTGCCGGCCTCCGGCCATTGCTTCGCGCGACGGGTCGTCACGTTCCAGCCCTGCTCGCGCGCCAGCGCCTCCACCTTCGGGAAGCGCTCGGGGTGCCGCGGCGCCCACAGCAACAACAGGTCGGGGTGCTGCTGGCGCAGGCGCCGATGCAGGTCGATCACCGCCTGCTCCTCACCATCGTGGGTACTGGCCGCGATCCACACCGGGCGCCCGGCGGGCACGCAGGCGTGGAACTGCTCGACGAAGCCCTGCACATCCGGCGTGGCGATATCGAACTTGAGGTTGCCCAGCGCCTGCACCTGTTCACGCGCAGCCCCCAGCTGCACGAAGCGCTCGGCATCGTCCTGCGACTGCGCGGCCACGCAGGTGACGGTGCGCAGCGCACGGCGGATCAGCGCCGCCAGCACCCGGTAACCGCGCAGCGAACGCGCGGACAGGCGGGCGTTGAGGATGTAGACCGGGATGCGACGGTCGCGGCAGCCGAACAGCATGTTCGGCCACAGCTCGGTTTCCAGGATCAGTGCCAGGCTGGGCTGGAAATGGCCGAGGAAGCGGTTGACGCTGCCCGGTACGTCGTACGGCAGATAGACATGGTCCAGCGCGTCTCCCCACAGCGCGCGCACGCGCTCCGAACCGGTCGGGGTGATGGTGGTGATGACCCAGCGGATGTCCGGACGCTGCTGGCGCAGGGCATTCACCAGCGGCGCGGCGGCATTGACCTCGCCCACCGAGACCGCGTGCAGCCAGACCCGCGGCTGGCCGGTCGGCTGCGGATACGAGGCATAACGCTCGTCCCAGCGCCGGAAGTATTCACGGACCCGGAAACCGCGCCAGACCAGGTGGTACACGGTGATCGGCAGCAGGATGTAGAGCACGGCCGAGTACAGGCCGCGCAGGATCCATTCGACAGGGTCTTTACGCATGCGGCAAGGATACGGGAGCCCCCCGGGAAAGACACGCAGCCGGGTTGGTAGAATGGCGCCATGTCAGATGCCACCACCGCCGTCCGCCCGTCGCTGCGCGATCCCCGCAACTGGCCGATGTTCGCCGCCATGCTCGGCGCCTTCGCCATCGCCCGCCTGCCGTGGATGCTGCAGCGTGCGCTCGGCCGGGGCGTCGGCTGGATCAGCTGGCGCCTGCTCGGCAGCCGCCGTCGCGCCGCCGAGGTCAACCTGCAGCTGTGCTTCCCGGAGAAGGACGAAGCCTGGCGCCAGCGCCTGGTGCGCGACAGCTTCGACGCGCTGGGCGTGGGCGTGCTCGAGTGCATCCGCGCCTGGTGGGGCAGCATCGACCGCATCCGCCCGCAGGTGAAGATCGAAGGCCTCGAGCATCTGCGGCAGATGCAGGCCGAAGGCCGCGGCGTGCTGCTGGTGTCCGGCCACTTCATGACCCTGGAGATGTGCGGCCGCCTGCTGTGCGACTACGTCGATCTTTCAGGCATGTACCGCAAGCACAAGAACCCGGTGTACGAATGGGCGGTGAAGTTCGGCCGCCTGCGTTATGCCAAGGCGATGTTCGCCAACGAGGACATCCGCGCGACCGTGCGCCACCTGAAGAAGGGCGGCTTCCTCTGGTATGCGCCGGATCAGGACATGCGCGGCAAGGACACCGTGTTCGTGCCGTTCTTCGGCCATACCGCATCCACCATTACCGCCACCCACCAGCTGGCGCGGATGACCGGCTGCGCGGTGATTCCGTACTTCCACCGCCGCGAGGGCGGAAAGTACTTCCTGAAGATCGGCGCACCGCTGGAGAATTTCCCCAGCGAGGATGTGGAAGCCGATACCACGCGGGTCAACCAGGCCATCGAAGAGATGGTGCGCGAAGCCCCGGACCAGTACCTGTGGATCCATCGGCGGTTCAAGCGCCAGCCCGGCGGCCGGAGCGATTTCTACAAGTAGCGGTGGGAGGGATGGCTTCATCCACGCATGGCGTGGATCTACTGCCTTGTGCGGCTTCATCCGCGTATGGCGTGGATTCAATGACGTGGGGCATTCTGAAGTAGATCCACGCCATGCGTGGATGCTCTTCGATTCCGTGCCGGGATTCACAACGGCCAGCGGCACCAGGCGTACGGGTACTCCCCCATCACGCACGCCAAGCCCGCACGGATCGGATTGGCCAGGATGTACATCGCCTTCTCGTGAAGGGATTCATCGCTGCGTACGGCGTGATCGTGGTAACCGTGCTGCCACAGCGACCCTCGCCGCTCCAATCGCCGATTCAGCAGCCGGCTGCTGCGTGATTTGAGCAGGGCCATGCACTCGGCCAGGGTTCCCCCGCGCAATTCCATCAACCAGTGCAGATGGTCGGGCATCACCACCCAGGTGAAGCTGTGGCTCACGCCCTTGCGCTCTACGAAGCGCAGTGCTTCAACCAGAATCGCTACGTTGGAAGCATCGGCAAAGAAGGGTTCACGATCGAGGGTTACCGTAGTCAATGAATAGACGTTACCGGTGCAGGAGTAACGACCGTAGCGGAGTCTTGGGCTGGCCATGGCCTCAGCGTGCGATACACACGGAGGCACGGCTAGTGGAGGTTGGCGCGTGTTTGCGTCGGTAAAGCCCCATCCACGCATGGCGTGGATCTACTACGGCGACGTTCGTTCGGTGACCGCCCCATGCACGCCATGGCGTGGATCCACCATGGGGACGTTTGTTCGGTACGTGGAGTAGAGCCACGCCATGCGTGGATGGACGATCACACCACCGTCGGCGTGTCGTCCGTTTCGCGGGCCAACAGGCTGCCGGCGAACAACGCGGCCAGCATCACCGTCAGCCCCCCCCAGAACGCGGAATAGAACGCCAGATGGGTATTGAGCGGGAATACGGTGACCGCCAGCGCCAGCATCGCCGGGCGCGCACGCTCACGGGCGGCGGCCGGTGCATATCGCCAGGCCCGCCAGGCCTGGGCCACCGCAGCCAACCACAGCAGAAGGCCGAGCACGCCGGTTTCCGCCAGGATCTCCAGCACGATCTGATGGGCATGCAACGCCGGGGCATCGCCCCACACCGCCGGTTCGTCGCCAGACACGCAGGCCGGATAGGCATCGCGGAAACCGCGCGCGCCGACCCCGTTGATCGGGTGCTCTTCAATCATGCAGGCCGCGGCGTCCCAGATCCGCGCGCGCCCCGACAACGCCTCGTCGACACCGCGTTCGCTCCCCTCCCAGGCCATCGCCGTACGTGCGAAGCGCTCACGCAGCTGCGGCACGCTGGCGGTCAGCACACCCGCTCCGAGGACAGCGACCAGCCCCAGCAGCACCAACCGCTTCCAGCCGAACTGGCGCACGCCGCTGTAGGCCAGCACCAGCGCGAAGGTGATCCACGACGCGCGCGAGCCGGCCAGCAGCAGCACGCAGCCCAGCGCCGCCGCAGCCAGGACCCACCCTGGATTGCCGAAGCGGCGCGCCAGCGGCAGCAACAGGAACGGTGAAAGGCTGGCCAGGACCTGGCCGAACTTCAGGTTGCACGGCCCCAGCGCGCCACTGAGGCGATCGACCCATGCTGCCTCGCTGGCCGGGCACAACGCGTGACCGCTTACTGCAAACTTCAGCTGCTCAAGTGACCAGAACCATGGACTGGTACCCACGACCGCCTGCACCAGTGCATCCAGCGTCCACGCAGCGGTAATCAATGCGAGGCCACCGAAGGTCAGCCGCCGGCGTTCCGGCGTGGCCACGGCGATCGCCACCAGCCACATGAAGGGCAGGTAGCGCAGGCCGGCGGCCGCCTTGGTCCACGACGCCGCCGGATCGATCGCATCGAAGGCGGAGAACGCCTGCGGCAGCCAGTAACCGAGGAACAGGATCGAGGTCAGCGCCCACGCGACGGGTGTCAGCAGGTGCGGGCGGCGCTGCAGGCGGCGCATGATCATGCGCACCGCGGCATACAGCGCGCCAAGACCCAGCACGGTTTCGGCGATGCCCGGCAACGGCCACAGCGCCACGTACGCCAGCACCCACCAGGGCGCCCAGCGCCCGGCGCGGTCCTCGCGCACGAGGGTTGCGGGGTCAGCCGGCGAGGTCGGCATAGAGGCGGAGGGTGTCGCGCTGCATGGCCTGCAGGGTAAACGGGATGCGGGTCGGCAAGGACGGCGGCTGCGCCAGCAGGGCCAGCGCACGTTCACCCAGCGCCCGTGCATCGCCCAGCGGCACGGCGCCGGCCGGCTGCAGCTGCTGCAGCAGTTCGCCGACGCCGCCATGGTCCCAGCCCAGTACCGGGCGACCGACCGACAACGCTTCGACCACGGTGCGGCCGAACGCTTCGGGCTTGTCCGAAAGCTGCAGCACCAGATCGCTGGCCGCATAGGCCTGGGCGATGCGCGCGGTCGGCGTGCTGATCTGCACGACGTCGGTCACGCCCAAAGCAGCCGCCTGCCGGCGCAGGTCGGCCACGTAGGCTTCACGGCCGGGTTCATCGGTGCCCAGCATCCACAGCTGTGCCGGCACACCGGCCGCGCGTACATCCGCCAGCAACTGCAGCGCATGAGCATGCCCCTTCAGCCGGGTGCCACGCCCCGGCAGCAGCAGCAGCGGGCCCTCAACCTGCGCCAGCCACGGGTAATCGGCTGCCAGCGCCAGTCGTGGCCGACGGTCGGCGCGGGCCACGCGGGGAAACTGTGCGACATCGACGCCGCGCGGAATCACCCGCAGCCTCGCTTCGGGAACCGTCGGGTAGTGCCGCTGCACGTAGTCGCGCACGGTGTTGGACACGCAGATCACGCGTTCACCGCTGGTCATCACCGCACTGTAGCGGCTGGGCGAGTTCAACCCGTGCACGGTGGTCACCCAATGCGGGCGCTGTGCGGCAGGCATCGCGCGGATCGCGTACAGGCCCAGCCAGGCCGGCAGCCGCGAACGGGCATGCACGATGTCGGCGCCAACTTCAGCGAACAGGCGGCGCAGGGTCGGCAGGTGGCGCAGGGTCAGCAGCGACTTGCGGCCGATATCAAGGGTGAGGTGCTCGGCACCGCTATCGAGCAGCGGCTGCACCAGGCGGCCACCGGCGGAGACCACCAACGCACGATGGCCGGCAGCGACCAGGGCCGCAGCGATTTCCAGGGTCGAGCGCTCGACACCGCCGGAGTGCAGCGCCGGCAGCAACTGCACCACGGTCAATCGGCGCATCGAAGGGGCGGCCGCTTAGTCGGCCAGCACGAACACGGATCCGCAGTACGGGCACTGCGCTTCGCCGTTGGGCTCGTCTTCGATCGGCAGGTACACGCGCGGATGCGAGTTCCACAGCGCCATTTCCGGGGTCGGGCAGCTCAGCGGCAGATCGCTGCGGTGCACGGTGTAGCGCTTCTCGGCGTTGGCGGGCGCAGTGGCGGTATGGCTCATGGCGGATGTCGATGAACGGGTTGCGAGGCCTGTGATTCTAGCATCTGGGCCGCCCCGACATTGCGCCGCAACGGGTCTTTGCGCGTACCGGGCCGATTCCCTGCTGCCTTGCATGCCACCTCGGGACGGGGTGCCGGTGGAAATTCCCGATCGATCCTGCAGGTTCACGCCGAAAATCCGCCGACAACGATATTTCCCGCATTTGGATCGAACTAAATGGCACTTGTCAGGTTGCCACGGCTGTTGCAGGATCGGGCCAGGTCGTAAACCGGCCCACTCCAATCCGACCCGATCGCATGGCCCGCCCCCACCGGACCGGCATCGCTTCTTCCACTGCCATCCCGGCGGGCGGAGCGATGCTGTCCGTGGTGTCCGCCGATGCGGGTTCTGCCCGCCGCCTGCCCTTCCGGGAGACCCCTGCATGACCCTGTCCGATCCACGCCGCGCCCTGCTTCCGCTCGCCCTGGCCCTGGCCTGTGCGACTACCGCGATGCCGGTGCTGGCACAGGGACTGCAGACCTCGTTCGAACCGGGCCAGCCGGCTCCGGCACCGGCCGCAGGCGCACTGCAGGTCACGATCGGCAACGGCCCTGCTGCGCCTTACGCCGCCAAGCGCAATGCGGGTTACAGCGGCCTGCATGCACTGCGCTACAGCAGCGAAGGCGGCAGCGCGCGACGCGAGCTGTTCAAGGCGGACATGACCATCGAGGCCGATACCACCCTGTCGTGGCTGGTGCTGCCGGAGATCGTCGGCAAGGACACCGTGGCCTCGACCTATGTGTCACTGGACCTGCTGCTGGACGATGGCAGCCGCGTTTCGGCCAGCGCTGCACGCGACCAGCATGGCGTGGCCATCGGTGCGCGCGCGCAGGGCGATTCGAAGACGCTGTATCCGCAGCAGTGGGCGCGCACGGCGGTGCGGCTGGGCGACGTGCCCGCGCTGAAGGGCCGCCGCGTGGTGGCGATCGAACTGGAGGTGGCCAGTGCCGACGGTGCACCGGTCTCGGGCTGGATCGATGACGTGCGCCTGGACACAGTGCCACGTCAGCAGCCAGCGCGCGTCTCCGACTGGGTGCTGACCACCCGTGGCACCCAGGCCAACGGCACCTTCTCGCGCGGCAACAATTTCCCGGCCACCGCGGTACCGCACGGCTTCAACTTCTGGACCCCGGTGACCGATGCTGGCGCACTGAACTGGCTGTACCGCTGGAACGAACAGAACGACGCACAGAACCGTCCGCAGCTGCAGGCGCTTGCGCTGAGCCATCAGCCCAGCCCGTGGATGGGCGACCGCCAGACCTTCCAGGTGATGCCCTCGGCCAGCCGTGGCGTGCCGGAGGCCGACCGTCGCAAGCGCGCGCTGTCATTCGAGCGCAGCCATGAAAGCGCGCGCCCGTATCGCTACGACGTGCGCTTCGACAACGGCATCGCGGCCGCCATCGCGCCGACCGATCATGCCGCGCTGTTCCGCTTCGAGTTCCCCGAGGGCGGCGACGCCAACCTGCTGTTCGACAATGTCGATGCACGCGGTGGCCTGACCCTGGACGCTGCCACGCAGACACTGTCCGGCTACACCGATACGCGCAGCGGCCTGTCCAACGGCGCCAGCCGCATGTACGTGGTGGCCAGCTTCGACAGGCCGTGGCGCAGCAGTGGGCGCCTCAACACCGGCCGACCGACCGGTTACATCAAGTTCGATGCCGGCAGCGACCGGCGGGTGACCATGCGCATCGCCACCTCGCTGATCTCGATGGAGCAGGCACGGCACAACCTGGCCCTGGAAATCGCCGCAGCCGATACGCTGGAAAGCGTGGCCGGCCGTGCGCAGGATGCATGGGATGCGCGCCTGGCCCGTTTCGACATCGGCGATGCCAGCGACGACCAGAAGACCACGCTGTACTCCAGCCTGTACCGGCTGTTCCTGTACCCCAATTCCGGCCATGAGAACGTGGGCAGCGCCGCCGCACCGGAGTGGCGCTACGCCAACCAGGCCAGCGCCAGCGATGACAACACCGAGGGCAGCGCGACCCGCAGCTATGCCGCCGTGCGCGACGGCAAGGTGTTCGTCAACAACGGCTTCTGGGACACCTTCCGCACCACCTGGCCGGCCTATGCGCTGTTCACGCCCGACGATGCCGGGCAGCTGGTACAGGGCTTCATCGAGCAGTACCGCGCCGGCGGCTGGATCGCACGCTGGTCGTCGCCGGGCTACGCCGATCTGATGGTCGGCACCAGCTCCGATGTGGCCTTCGCCGATGCATGGCTGAAGGGCGTCGGCGGTTTCGATCCGGCCGAGGCCTATGCCGCCGCGCTGAAGAACGCGACCGTGGTGCCGCCGGACCGCCATGTCGGCCGCAAGGGCATGAACCGTTCGACCTTCCGCGGCTATGCCAGTGCCGACGTGCACGAAGGCATGTCGTGGACGATGGAAGGCGCACTCAATGACTTTGGCATCGCCAACATGGCCGATGCCCTGGCCAAGCGCGCGACCGCGCCCGCCGCACGCGAGCGCTACAGCACCGAGGCCGACTACTTCCGCCATCGCGCCGCCAGTTACGCGACGATGTTCGATCCGGCGGCAGGCTTCTTCCAGGGCCGCAAGGCTGATGGTCGCTGGCGCGTGGACGCAAAGGCCTACGATCCGCGCGTGTGGGGCCACGACTACACCGAATCCAATGGCTGGACCTTCGCCTTCACCGCCGCCCATGACGGCGAAGGCCTGGCCGCGTTGTATGGCGGCCGCGAAAAGCTGGCGGCGAAGCTGGATACCTTCTTCGCAACGCCGGAAACCGCGGACCCGGCACTGGCCGGCTCGTACGGCGGCACCATCCACGAGATGACCGAAGCGCGCGACGTGCGCATGGGCATGTATGCGCACAGCAACCAGCCGGCGCACCACATCCCGTGGATGTACCTGTACGCCGGGCAGCCGTGGAAGACCCAGCAGCACGTGCGCGAGATCCTGTCGCGGTTGTACGTCGGCAGCGAGATCGGCCAGGGCTACCCGGGTGATGAGGACAACGGTGAAACCTCGGCATGGTACGTACTGGCCTCGCTGGGCCTGTACCCGCTGCGCATGGGCGCCCCGGAGTACGTGATCGGCTCGCCGGCATTCGAGCATGCACGGGTGGAGCTGCAGGGTGGCGCGGTGCTGACCGTGAACGCGGCCAACAACTCGCGTGAGAACGTCTACGTGCAGTCGCTGAAGATCAACGGTACGCCGTGGACGAAGACCTGGGTGCCGCACGACCTGATCGCCAAGGGCGCGACCCTCGACTTCGTGATGGGACCCCGCCCCTCGCGCTGGGGCAGCGGCGTGGACGATGTGCCGCGCTCGTTGACCGCGCGCGGCCAGCACCCGCAGCTGCTGCACGACCTGCTCGGCAGCGGCGCGAAGGCGACGCTGGCCGATGGCCGTGCCCTGCCCGCGCTGGTCGATGACGATGCCGGCACCACGGTGGGTCTGGGCGCCGGTGCAACCATCGCGCTGACCGGCCTGGCCGAGGGCACCCCGACGATGTACACGCTGACCAGCGGTGACGGCCGCATCCAGGGCGGTGAGTGGACGCTGGAGGCGCGCAACGGCGGCGGCAGCTGGGCCGTGCTCGACCAGCGCAGCGGCGAAGACTTCGCATCCGCCCGCCAGACCCGTCCGTTCCGCATCGCCAAGCCTGGCCGCTACAGCGAGTACCGCCTGCGCCTGGCGGCACCGGCACGGCTGCCGCTGGCGGAGATCGAACTGCTGGCGCCCGGCACCGTACAATGAACTGCATGCGCTTCCGTCTACTGCCTCTGGCCCTAGTTGCCCTGTCCTTCTCAAGCTTCGGCCAGACCCAGGCGTTCGATACGCAGCTGACCCGCGACGGCGTGACGCTGAACTACCAGGACGCCCGTGGCGCCCTGGCCGCACCGCAGCGCAAGCGGGTGATCGATACGTTCTTCTTCGCGTACCTGCGCGAACGTGCGGACTTCCATCCCGCTGCGCCGTCAATGGTGCGCATCGTGATCGATCCGGCCTACACCGGCATCGCCTTCGTCGGCGACAAGGACCAGGCAGCGACGATCACCATCAATCCGGGTTGGCTGGCGCAGCATCCGAACGACATCGACCTGGTCACCCATGAGGCGATGCACATCGTGCAGGGGTATCCCGGCTACGGCGATGCACGGGTACCGGGCTGGCTGGTGGAAGGCATCGCCGACTACGCGCGCGACCGCTACGGCATGGACAACGCCGCTGCTGGCTGGGCATTGCCGGTGAAGGTCGAGAAGGGGCAGAACGTCGACAGCGGCTACCGGGTGACCGGTGCGTTCCTGAAGTGGGCGGAGGCGGAACATCCCGGCCTGGTGCTGGCACTGGACAAGGCCCTGCGCGACGGCCGCTATGCACCGGCGCTGTGGCAGAAGCACACCGGCAAGGCACTGCCGGCGTTGTGGGCCCAGTACGCCAAGCCGCGTTCGGATGCACCGGCGCCGGCGCCGGCACGGCGCGGCAAGCGCTGACCGCAGGTAGCACCGTGGCTTGCCCGGCGAAACGCCTGTTTCGCCGCGCTGCGCGCTCGCCTGGCATGGCCCGGCACGACCTGCCCAACGGGATCTCATTACGATCTCGCGCGGAGTAATCCGACAAGTCGGATAGGCGCCTGTTCACAACAGCACGCGGCAGCAACCGACATCGTGACTGAGCGAGGGTCGCTAACCTTGCTTGCATGAAAATCAGAACCAAGGTCGGTAGGCGCAAAGCGGTCGTTGTGCTGGTGACAGGAGCAGCCATTGCACTGATTACGACCGCGATCTGGACGAGAAGCAACACGCCGAGCGTTCTCGCTGTTGCCCCCCAAGAGCAGCAGACCGTACGGGTTCGTATCAACGGAAAAGATGCTGCGATCGAGACGACGCAGGCCGCAAGCGTTGCCGCCGCCGGGACTCAGTTGATTGCAATTCGCCGAAAGTTGTCGCCCCAGCAGGCCCTTCTGCTGGCGCAGGACATAGCGCGTTGCACAAACGCCGCAAGCTTGGCGGAAACAGACATTCCGACGGGACTGACTCCCGACCAGCAGCGTGAGTTCCGGGAAAACGCTCTGGGTGACTCAGACTGCTCCGCTCTTGAATCAGAACACTCCATCTATGACCTCGCCTACTACGCGGCGTCAGACGGCGACTCCACTGCGAAATTGATGTTCTCGGGACTGGCATCTCATCAGTTCGACGATGAGCACTCCATGTTCGATGAAGAGCTCGTCAAGCGATTCAAGGAAGCGACAGTGAGATTCCTCAACGAAGCCGCGGACTCGGGTGACAGCAATGCCCTGATGCTTCTTGCGGCCACCTTTGAGGATGGCCTGCATGTGCCTCGCGATGCAGCACGCGCACACGCCTATGCGCGCGCATTCAGCCAGGCCAGTGGCGGCAAGGGGCTTCGCTATGCCGAGCGGCTCTGGAGCCAACTCTCACCGGACCAGCAACGGGAATCGAACCGATGGCATATCGAGATATCGAATCGAAGAAAAGGAGAAATGAAATGAAAGGAAAGTCGAAACGCAATCGCTGGCTGATGATCGTGGTCGCGTGCCTGGGTGGCACAGCAATCGCAGCGTCGGTTGGGAAATTCTACTGCGGCAAGGCCTGCAATGTAGCCGGGGATATGGTGGCGGAGGAAGGGTGACCATCGGAGATATTTCGGTAGCTCAACAGCTACCACTGCGGCACACCTTGGTTGCCACGTTCGCTCAGTAGCGCCAGGCCACACCCGGCGAAATGCCTGATTCGCCACGCTGCGCGCTCGCCGGGCATGGCCCGGCGCTACCACATCGCTGCCTCAGCGCGACCGCACGAAGCCGGCGTAGAGCGCGAACAGCTGCTGGAAGTACCGCCGCGTCACTCGATTGCGCATGACACCCTCGCCCATGAAAAGTTGGTCGGGCCCAGGGTGGGAAGGCCGGTCCGGTCCCTTCCCACGGCCGGGCCGCGTGGGCGTATTGGGCCGCAACGGCGTTGCAGGGACATGACCGGGCGGCGTAGCGCGTGTGGCACAGGCCGGCGGGCGGTAGAGCCGGCCGCTGGCCGGCTGCGGTGGTGGTGGACATGATTGCGGTTGCTGGCCAGCGGCCGGCACTACCCGTTTCCGCTTTGCGGAAACAGAAACGCGCCCCGGGGGCGCGCTTCTGCAGCTGACGCTGGAAAGAAGGCTTACGCCTTCTTTTCCGCTTCCAGCTGCTTGCGGATCTGCGCATCCACCGCCGCAATGGCGGTCATGTTCAGGATCCTGCGCGAGGTCGCGCTGGTGGTCAGGATATGCACCGGCTTGTTCACGCCCATCAGGATCGGGCCGATCGCCACGCCGTCGGTGAACACACGCACCAGGTTGTAGGCGATGTTGGCCGCTTCCAGGTTCGGCAGCACGAACAGGTTGGCTCGACCCTGCAGGGTCGAGCCCGGCAGCAGCTTCTGGCGCAGCGCTTCGTCCCATGCGGTGTCACCCTGCATTTCGCCGTCCACGTTCAGACGCGGGTTGCGCTTGAGCAGCAGCTCGCGCACCTGGCGCATCTTCAGCGCGTCCTTCGAATCGTGGCTGCCGAAGTTGGAGTGCGACAGCAGCGCCACCTTCGGCTCGATGCCGAACAGCTTCATGCGGTAGGCGGCCTGCAGGGTCGCTTCGCACAGCTGCTCGGCGGTCGGGTCTTCCTGCACATGGGTGTCGACGAAGAAGAACACGCCCTGCTGGTTGATCACGCCGGTCATCGCCGAAGTCGAGGTGACCTTCGGCTCCAGCGGCAGCACGCTGCGCACGTAACCCAGCTTCTTGTGGAAGCGGCCGACGATGCCGGTCAGCATCGCATCGGCTTCGCCACGGGCCACCATCACCGCCGCGATCAGGGTCGGGCGCGAACGCATCAGGTTCTTCGCCGCGGCCACGGTCACGCCACGACGGCCGGTCAGGCCGTGGTAGTACTGCCAGTACTCGTTGAAGCGCGGGTCGTCGTTGATGTTGGTGACTTCAACGTTCTCGCCGATCTTCAGGCGCAGGCCGAGGCGCTCGATGCGCGACTCGATCACTTCCGGGCGGCCGATCAGGATCGGGTGCGCCAGGCCGTCATCGACCACGTTCTGCACCGCCTGCAGCACCACTTCCTCTTCGCCCTCGGCATACACAACGCGCTGCTTGTCGCTGCGCGCGCGGTCGTAGACCGGCTTCATCATCAGGCTGGTGCGGTAGACGAACTGGGCCAGCTTGTCGCGGTAGGCGCCCATGTCGTCGATCGGGCGCGAGGCCACGCCCGAGTCCATCGCGGCCTGGGCCACGGCGGCCGACAGCTCCACCAGCAGGCGGCGGTCGAACGGGCGCGGGATCAGGTATTCACGACCGAAGCTCGGGGTCTCGCCGCCATAGGCCGAACCCATGTCGGTCGCCGCACGACGCGCCAGCGCCGCAATGGCGCGCACGCAGGCGATCTTCATTTCCTCGTTGATCGCGGTCGCGCCCACGTCCAGCGCACCACGGAACAGGTACGGGAAGCACAGCACGTTGTTGACCTGGTTCGGGTAGTCCGAACGGCCGGTGCCGATGATTGCATCCGGACGGGCGGCGCGCGCCAGTTCCGGCATGATTTCCGGAGTCGGGTTGGCCAGCGCGAAGATCACCGGATCCGGCGCCATGGTCTTGACCATGTCGGCAGTCAGGATGCCCGGCGCCGACAGGCCCAGGAAGATGTCCGCGCCGTCGACGATCTCGGCCAGGGTGCGCTTGTCGGTGTCGCGCGCATAGCGCTGCTTTTCCGGGTCCAGGTCGGTACGACCGGTGTGGATCACGCCCTCGCGGTCGAAGGCCAGGATGTTCTCCGGCTTCAGGCCCAGCTGCACCAGCATGTTCACGCAGGAAATGCCGGCCGCGCCCATGCCCGTGGTCGCCAGCTTCACTTCCTCGATCTTCTTGCCGGTGATCGCCATGGCGTTGAGCACCGCTGCGCCGACGATGATCGCCGTGCCGTGCTGGTCGTCATGGAACACCGGGATCTTCATGCGCTCGCGCAACTTGCGCTCGACCACGAAGCATTCCGGCGCCTTGATGTCTTCCAGGTTGATGCCGCCGAAGGTCGGCTCCAGCGAGGCGATGATGTCGACCAGCTTGTCCGGGTCGGTTTCGTCCACTTCGATGTCGAACACATCGATGCCGGCGAACTTCTGGAACAGCACGCCCTTGCCTTCCATCACCGGCTTGCCGGCCAGCGCGCCGATGTTGCCCAGGCCCAGCACCGCGGTGCCGTTGGAGATCACCGCCACCAGGTTGCCGCGGGCGGTCAGCTCGCTGGCCTGCTGCGGGTCGGCCTTGATCGCTTCACAGGCGTACGCCACGCCCGGCGAATACGCCAGCGACAGGTCGCGCTGGGTCAGCATGGGCTTGGTAGCGGAAACCTTGATCTTTCCCGGCGGGGACATCCGGTGGTAATCGAGGGCGGCCTGTTTGAAATCTTCGTTGGACATCGATGTGGGTTACATGAATGGGCAGAAGGGACAGGGGATGATACCCCCGTTGGAGCGTCTGGACCTGTCGCTATCCTGTCGCAGGCATGCTGCGACCGCACAATTCCGTGCCGTATGCGACGGTACCGCGACACCAGCTTCGGTGCGTCCCATGACAGCCATGGGACGCCTTGAAACGCCGCGGGGCCGTACCACTGTCGTGATCGGCCCCGCGGTACCACACACCTGGATCAGCCCCTGGCCGGCAGCGCCTCGGGCACGGCATCGATCAGCGGCGGCAGTTCGCTTTCGCGGCCATCCAGCGCCAGCTTCAGGCGGTTGCGGTCCAGCGCCCCCTCCCAGCGCGAGACCACCACGGTGGCCACGGCATTGCCGATGAAGTTGGTCAGCGAGCGGCATTCGCTCATGAAGCGGTCCACGCCCAGGATCAGCGCCATGCCGGCCACCGGCACCTCCGGCACCACGGCCAGGGTGGCGGCCAGGGTGATGAAGCCGGCGCCGGTGACGCCGGCCGCGCCCTTGGAGCTGAGCATGGCGACCAGCAGCAGGGCAATCTGATGGCCCAGGGTCAGTTCGGTGTTGGTGGCCTGGGCGATGAACAGCGCCGCCAGGGTCATGTAGATGTTGGTGCCGTCCAGGTTGAACGAGTAGCCGGTCGGGACCACCAGGCCCACCACCGACTTGCTGCAGCCGGCGCGTTCCATCTTCTCCATCAGCGACGGCAGCGCCGACTCCGACGAGGAGGTGCCCAGCACCAGCAGCAGTTCGGCCTTCAGGTAGCGCGCCAGCTTGAACACCGAGAAGCCGCACAGGCGGCAGACCAGGCCCAGGATGACCGCCACGAACAGGAAGGCGGTGAGGTAGAACGAACCCACCAGCCAGGCCAGGTTGATCAGCGAGCCAACGCCGTACTTGCCGATGGTGAAGGCGATTGCGCCGAAGGCACCGATCGGCGCGGCCTTCATCAGGATGTGCACCAGCTTGAACACCGGGGCGACCAGCGCCTCCAGGAAGTTCACGATCGGCTTGCCCTTCTCGCCCACCGATGCCAGCGCGATGCCGAACAGCACGGCCACGAACAGCACCTGCAGGATGTTGCCATCGACGAACGCGCTGAGCAGCGTCTTCGGGATGATGTCCATCAGGAAGCCGACCAGGGTCAGGTCATGCGACTTCTCGACGTAGCTGTGCACCGCGGTCTGGTCCAGCTCGGCCGGGTTGATGTTCATGCCGGCGCCGGGCTGCACCACGTGCGCCACGATCATGCCGACGATCAGCGCCAGCGTGGAGAAGAACAGGAAGTACGCCATCGCCTTGGCGAATACGCGGCCCACCGTGCGCAGGTGGGTCATGCCGGCGATGCCGGTGACGATGGTCAGGAAGATCACCGGTGCGATGATCATCTTCACCAGGTTGATGAAGGCATCGCCGAGTGGCTTCATCTTCTCGCCGATCAACGGTTCGTAGTGGCCGAGGATGGCGCCCAGGACGATCGCCACGATCACCTGGAAGTACAGCTGGCGATAGATCGGCAACGGCTTTGCAGGCACCGGTGCTGCGGTCGGGATGTGCATGGCGGACTCCGGAAGGGGCATTTTCAGGCACGTACGGCCCCGGGACTGCACGGGAACCGTTACCGTGGAAACTGACCGCAGGCCCTGTGCAGCACGCGCAGGGGGTGCGACCAATGGACGCCTTTGTACGCGCCGGGCTCGCTGGCGCAGATAACCTATTGGTACTAGCCCCCCGGTTCAGGTGGCCGCGATGCCTACACTGGCGCCGCACCGCCCGATCACGGGGAGGCCGGTGGCCCGAGCTGAACGGCCGGGCGCGTCATTGCGAAAGTTCCGGCCCTTGCGGCCGTTGTTGTCCTGTCCACACGCAATCTGAGAGAGCCGCACCCAACATGCGCCCGATTCCCACCTTGCTGGCCCTGTCGCTGGCCGCGCTTCCCGCCTTCGCTTCGGCTGCCGATTTCGACAACTGGCCGACCAAGTACGCCTTCGGCGACGGCACCGAGCTGGCCGCTACCGCCAACATCGCCTACGACTACAACGATTTCTCCTCGGGCAGCGGCCTTGAGGACGACGACGCCGTGCGCCGCAAGGAGTTCGGTGCGACGCTGAAGAAGAAGGGCGTCTACGACGCGATGGTCTATTACGACTTCCAGTCCGATACCTGGCTGGACGTGTTCGTGCGCTTCGAAAGCAAGGCCTTCTTCGGCCGCGACATCGGCCGCTTCCGCTTCGGCTACATGAAGACCCCGGTCGGTCTGGACGCGAACACGTCCTCGCGCGCCGGCAGCTTCCTGGAAACCGCGCTGCCCGTGCAGGCCTTCTACGCCGGCCGCCGCACGGGTGTGGAATGGGTGCTGGAGCGCCCGCAGTACCTGCTGCAGGCCGGCGCCTATGGCGGCAAGGACCTGCAGGGTGACAACCCGGGCACCACCCAGGCCGTGCGTGCGGTGTGGACCCCGGTGAAGGCGCCGGGTGACGTGATCCACCTGGGCCTGGCCTACTCGCAGGAAAATCCGCGCGGTTACAGCGATGGCCGCGACGTGCACCACGAGGCCAGCGCGCGCCTGCGCGCACGTCCGGAAGCCGGCCTGACCGACATCCGCTATGTCGATTCCGGCGCGCTGGTCACCGCCGACCAGATCCGCCGCACCGGCCTGGAAGGCATCTGGATCCGCGGCCCGTTCTCGCTGCAGGCCGAAGCCCTGCGCGCCACGGTCACCCGTCATGACGGCAAGCCCGACTACACCGGCAACGGCCAGTACGCGATGGCCAGCTGGGTGTTGACCGGCGAATCGCGCCCGTACAACGCCGGTGCGGTGGCCAACATCAAGCCGGCGCACGACTACGGCGCAGTGGAACTGGTGGCCCGCTACAGCCGCCTCGACCTCGACGATGGCAGCATCCTCGGCGGCCGCCAGCACGACCTCACTCTGGGTGCGAACTGGTACCTGACCAGCCACTTCAAGTTCCAGGCCAACTACGTCAAGGTCGACGCCAGCCGTCGCGGCGTGCACAGCACGCCGGAGATCTTCGAACTGCGCGCGCAGATGCACTTCTGACCCCTTCCACGTCAGATCCCGGCGGGCGTGCACGCCACGCCCGCCGGCCCTGCGTAGACTGCCGCCATGTACTGGCTCAGCCGCCACCGGATGCTGTTGCTGACCATCGCGGTGATGGTCGGCGGCACCGTGCTGTGTGCGGTCGCCGCCGGCCACTACGCCTGGCGGCGCGCCCTCGGCGACGAAAGCAGCCAGGTACAACGCCAGCTGCAGTTGTATGGCCAGGGCCTGCAGCAGCGCATCGACCGCTTCGGCACCTTGCCGCAGGTACTGGCACTGGATCCGGATCTGCTGCACGCGCTGCGCGTACCGCCCTCGCCCACCGAACGGCAGCGGCTGAACCTCAAGCTGCAACGCGCCAATGAAGTCACCCGTGCCTCGACCCTGACCCTGGTCGGTCACGATGGCGTGGCGGTGGCGGCGAGCAACTGGGACCAGCCGACCACCAACGTCGGTGAGAACTACAGCTATCGTCCCTATTACCGCCAGGCGCTGGCCCAGGGCCGCGGCCGCTTCTACGGCATCGGCATGACCACCGGTGTGCCCGGCTACTACCTGTCGCAGGCCATCGAGGAAGACGGCAAGCGGCTCGGCGTGGTGGTGATCAAGGTCGAGCTGTCGGCACTGGAGCAGGAGTGGCTGAGCAGCCCTGACGTGGTGCTGGCCAGTGACGACCACGACGTGGTGTTCCTGGCCAACCGTGACAGCTGGCGCTACCGCCTGCTGCGACCGCTGGGCGCCGATGAGCGCCGCGAAATGCTGGACGCCCGCCAGTACGCCGATCGCACCCTGCAGCCACTGCGCGCACGTACCGAGGATGTACTGGCCGATGGCGGCCGCATGGTGCGCCTGCTGGATCCGGCATTGCCGCAGCCGATGCTGTGGCAGAGCCTTGCGCTGCCGGCCGAAGACTGGAATCTGCACCTGCTGCACGACGCCAGTGCCGCCACCGCCGCCGGCCGTGCGGCCGCGCTTACCGGAGGTGCCGCATGGCTGGCGCTGGGCTTCCTGGTGCTGTTCATACAGCAGCGCCGGCGCCTGGCCAAGCATCGCCTGCGCAGCCGCCGCGAGCTGGAAACCCTGCTCAAGCAGCATGCACAGGAACTGCGCACCGCACAGGATGGCCTGCTGCAGGCCGCCACCGATGCCGACAGCGGCCTCAGCCGCAGCCTCGAACACCTGCCGCAGGGCGTGGTGGTGATCGACCGGGACCTGCGTCTGGTCGCATGGAATTCGCGCTACCTGGAACTGTTCCGTTTCCCGCTGGACCTGGTGCGCGTGGGGCGGCCCATCGAGGAACTGTTCCGCTTCAACGCACGCCGTGGCCTGCTCGGTCCCGGCCCGGTCGACGAGGCCATCGAGCGTCGCCTCAACCATCTGCGCAGCGGCCGTCCGCACATGCGCGAAAGTGAGAAGGACGACGGTACGGTGCTGGAAATCCGCGGCAACCCGCTGCCCGACGGCGGTTTCGTCACCAGCTACGCCGACATCACCAGCTACAAGAATGCTGCACGCGAACTGCGCTCGCTGGCCGATGCACTGGAACACCGCATCGCCGAACGCACCCACGACCTGGACGAAGCACGCCGCGAGGCCGAACAGGCCAACCGCTACAAGACCCGCTTCGTCGCCTCGGCCGTGCACGACTTGCTGCAACCGCTCAACGCAGCACGCATGTTCGTCTCGGTGCTGCGCGGCAAGCTGAGCGATCCGGCGCAGCAGCAGACCAGCGATCACATCGACGCTGCATTGGCCGCGCAGGATGCGATCCTCAACAGCCTGCTGGATATCGCGCGGCTGGAATCGGGCAGCCTGCCGACCCGTGTGCAGGCGTTCCGGCTCGGGCCGCTGCTGCAGACACTGGCGCGCGAATTCGGCATCGCCGCGCAGTCACGTGGCCTGGTGGTGGACTGGGTCGATACCGATGCGGTGGTGGTCAGCGATGAAGCGCTGCTGCGCCGCATCCTGCAGAATTTCCTGTCCAACGCGCTGCGCTACAGCGAGCGCGGTCGCGTGCTTCTGGGCTGCCGTCGCCGCGAAGGCCTGCTGTGGATCGAAGTGCACGACCAGGGCCCCGGCATTCCCGATGCGCTGCAGGGCGAAATCTTCGAGGAATTCCGCCGCCTGCACGACGGCCAGCAGCGCGGTGCCGGCCTTGGCCTGGCCATCGTCGACCGCATCGGCCGCCTGCTCGGACATCCGATCCGGCTGCGCTCGCAGCTGGGCCAGGGCAGCGTGTTCGCCGTGGGCGTGCCGTTCGGCGACGCCAGCGCGATTCCCGCCACCGCGCCCGCGCCGGTGCTGGCGCAGGAACCGGCGGCGGACAACCCGCTGCGAGGGCGCCGTGTGTGGGTAATCGATGACGATCCGCACGTGTGCGCGGCCAGCCGCGCGCTGCTGGAGCGGTGGGGCTGCGAGGTGCTGCTGGCCGATGGCCCGCAGGCAGCGCTGCAGTTGGCCACGACGGCAACCGTGCCGGAGCTGGTGCTGCTGGATGTGCGCATGGGTGACCACCACGGCCCGGTGCTGTACGAGACATTGGCAGAGCTGTGGCGGGCCCGCCCGCCGGTGGTGCTGGTCACTGCCGAGCGCGATGCGGGATTGCGTGAGATGGCTGCCGAGCGTGGCTGGGGAATGATGGCCAAGCCGGTGAAACCGCCGGCGCTGCGGGCGCTGATGAGTCAGTTGTTGATCCGGCATCGCGGGTAGTTTCCAGCCAACGGCGCAGCCCCTCGTGGGTGGAGGCGTAACGCGGTTCATGGGTGAGGCCGGGTAGATGGGCTGCGCAGGGGGCGCTGCAAGTACGTCCCTGTAAGCTCGGTCGCCGCATCCATGCGGCTCACGCCCCTGCGCAGCCCATCTACCCGACCACGGACAAGTTCCGTGCGCGTCCGCCCACGGAGAAGAAAAAGAAGATCAGAAGCGGATCGCGCGCTGCGCTTGCTCGTGTAAAGCCGAGCCCATGCTCGGCTCTACAAAAGGCGGCCTGACAGCCTGCTTTTGCTTTTGATCTTTTTTCTTCTCCGTGGGTGGCAGGCCACCGAAATCTGTCAGAGGCCGGTCGGGTTGGGTGCGCGGGGGTGTCAGCCGCATGGGCCTGAGGCATGCCTCGGCGGGTTGGGCAGGACGCCCAACCCCGGTCTTGCCGTGTGCGCAGGACTGCGCACACGAGCAAGCGGCTGCCAAGCCTCCAGGGACGGATTCACGGCGTCCCCCGCGCACCCGACCCGACCGGCCCACTCGCGGCTTCTGCTTTCAGCGACCAACCCAAACCCACCCACGAGGGGCTGCGCCGTTGGCTGGAAACTACAACCCGATCCCCGCGTCGCCTTCCGGCTCCAGCGCCTTCACCAGCACCGCCGCCTGCGTGCGGCTATGGCATTCGAGCTTCTTCAGGATCGCGGTGACATGCACCTTCACCGTGTTTTCCGCCAGCCCCAGCGTGTAGGCGATCTGTTTGTTGAGCAGCCCGTCGGCCAGGCACAGCAGCACGCGGAACTGCTGCGGGGTCAGCTGCGCCAGGCGGCTGGCCAGCAGGGCGTCGGCCTCGGAGCGTTCGGCGGCCATCGCCGGGAACCACAAGCCGCCATCAAGGACCGCCTGCACGGCCTCGCCAATGGTCTCGGCCGGGGCCGACTTCGGGATGAAACCGGCGGCACCGAACTGCTGGGCGCGGCGGATCACACGGGGGTGGTCGTTGGACGAGAGGATCACCACCGGGATGTCCGGATGCGAGCCACGCACGTGCAGCAGCGCGGAAAAACCGTGTGCGCCAGGCATGGTCAGGTCGAGCAGCACCAGGTCCACGTCCGGGTGCGCGTCGAGGGCTTCGGCCAATGCCTCGGCGCTGGCGACCTCGCGCACCTGCGCCAGCGGCAGGCTCTGCCGCAATGACTGCACCACCGCCGAACGCAGCAGCGGGTGGTCATCGGCGATCAGGATGGTGTATTCGCTCATGCCGCCATTGTACGGGCAGGCCGTCGCCTCAGCGCCCTGCCGGCTCCACGCTGCTGCGCCAGGCATCGATGAACTGGCGGCGCTTGAGTGCATCCAGGTACACCAGCAGGCCCGGACCCAGCTGGATCGGGCGGCGGCTGCGGCCGGGCGCATCGTCGCCACGTGCGCTGCCGGTGACGATCGGCATCAGCCGTGCCTCGCGTGACAGCACCTGCTGGCCACGCGGCGACAACAGGTAGTCGAGGAAGCGCCGGGCTTCTTCCGGGTGTGGGCCGGTGCGTGGAATCAGCGCGGTACGCAGTACCACCAGCGTGTAGTCCTCAGGCTCCACAATCGCCAGCGGAGCACCCGCGTCGATGCGCGCCTGCGCGTAAGAGCCGAGCACGTTGTAGACCAGCGACAGCTGTCCGCTGGCCACCTTGTCCAGCAGCACGCCGGTGCGCTCCTCGCGCACCACGTCGTTGTCGCCCAGCGCGCCCAGCAGCGCACCGGCGATGCTGCCACGCTGCGCATCCTGCGTTGACAGCAGGTAGCCGACGCTGCTGCGTTCGATGTCATAGGTGCCGACCCTGCCGCGCAGCGGTGCGCCTTCGGCGCGCAACCGGTCCAGCAGTTGCCGGCGCGTGTGCGGCACCCTCGCAGCCGTCAGCGCGCGGGTGTTGTAGACCATCACCACCGGCTCGTAGCTGATGCCGAATGCCTCGTTGCGCCACTGCGCCCAAGCCGGCAGCGCGGCGGTCTGCGCGGAGCGGTGCGGCAGTGCATGACCATCGTTGACCAGCTTGGTCTGCAGGTCCATGCCACTGGAGATCAGCAGGTCCGGCGATGCCGGTCCGCCGCGGTCGTGCAGGTACCGCGCGTACAGGTCCTGGGTGATGATGTCCTCGTACACCACTTCGGTGCCCGGGTGCAGCCGCTGGTAGTCGGCGATGACCACCGCGAACACTTCGATGTCGGTGGTGCCGTGGATGCGCAGCTGCGCCGTGGTCTTTGCCTGTGCGGGAAAACGGCGCACATCGCCGGGCGCGGCCAGCACCGGCAGGGCCAACAGCAGGGCAACGGCGGTGGCGAACAGGCGGATCATGAACTGCTCCGGGGCAGGCGGATGGTAGCGATCAAACCACCCTGCGGACGGTTGCTGAGATCGATGCGGCCGCCATGGCTGTCGACCACGCGCTTGACGATGGCCAGGCCCAGCCCGGCGCCGCCGGACGGCGCGCCCTCCCCACGGGCGAAGCGCTCGAACACGCGTTCGGCATCGGCGGCGGCAATGCCGGCACCGTGGTCGGCGATGGTCAGCACGGCCTGCCCGCCTTCCACGGTCAATGCGATCTGCAACGGCCCATCACCACCGTACTTCAACGCGTTGTCGACCAGGTTCTTGATCGCCTCGCGCAGCAGCAGCGCATCGCCATGCACCTGTACCGGCTCGGCGGTCATCGCCAGCTGCACGCGCGGCGCCGGGCCGGCCTGCGGCAGCGCTTCATGCAGGGCCTGGTGCACGGTCTCGGCCAGATCCACTGCAGCAAAGCGCTGCAGATGCGAACGATGGATCACGCTGGCATCGCTGAGCAACTGATTCAACAACCGGCTCATGTGGGTGGCGTTGCGCTCGATCGCCTGCAGGCTGCGCCGCATGTCTTCGGGATCGTCGTCATCCAGCGCCAGCTGTGCCTGCGCACGCAATGCCGCCAACGGCGTGCGCATCTGGTGCGCGGCCTCGGCCATGAACGCACGCAAGGTCTCGTTGCTGCTGGACAGCCGTTCCATGAAGCGGTTCAACGCTGCCACCATCTGGTCCATCTCGCGCGGTACACGGGCATCCAGCGGCTTCAGGTCGGACGGTTCGCGGCGCGACAGCTCGCGCTCCACCCGCACCAGCGGCCGGAACGCACGATGCACGCCGAACGCCACCAGTGCCAGCAGCAGCCCGGACAACACACCGATCGCCAGCAATGCACGATTGACCATGTCCTGCGCGACCGCTTCACGCGCACGCCGGGTCTGGCCGACCTGCACCTGTACCTCACCCTGCGCCGAGGCGGCGGCGAAACTGCGGCCGACCACCACGAAGCGCACGGTCTCACCGCTGTACGCCGCATCGAACAGCTGCGGCTGGGTACCAGGCCGGCGCGGCGGTGCGGGCAGGTCACCGTAGCCGGTGATCAGCGTGCCGCGGCTGTCGGCCACCCGGTAGAACACGCGGTCTTCCGGGGCCATCGCCAGCAGGTCCAGCGCCGCATAGGGCAGATCGACCTGCCATTGGCCATCGACCAGGGCCACCGAATCGGCAATGGACAACGCCGAGGACACCAACAGATGATCGTAGGAACGGTTGGCGGCGCGCTGGCCATAGCCGCGCGCGGCAAACAGCAGAGCCACCGCGAACACCGCCAGCAACGCGCCGAGGTAGAGCAGCAGCGTGCGCCGCAGCGAGCCCGGTGCGGCGTTCGCGGTACGCGCGTCAGCCATCGGCGTCGGCGCTGTCATCACTGGCTTCCAGCAGGTAGCCAACGCCGCGCACCGTGGTGATGCGCAGCGGTGCACCTGCCAGCTTCTTTCTCAGGCGCCCCACATACAGCTCGATGGCATTCGGGCCGGCTTCATCGTCGAAGCCGAACAGGCCATTGCCGATTTCGTCCTTGCCGACCACCTGGCCGAGGCGGCCGACCAGGATCTCCAGCAGCCGGTACTCGCGGTTCGGCAGTTCGATCGGTTCGCCGTCGAGGCTGACCCGGTGCGCGGCATTGTCGAACTGGAAGCCACCGATCTGCACCACTTCGCTGGCCTGGCCGCGCGCGCGTCGCAGCAGCACGCGGCAGCGCGCTTCGAACTCGCGGAAATCGAACGGCTTGCCCAGGTAATCGTCGGCGCCGACGTCCAGCGCCTGCACACGGTCTTCGATGCCGTCGCGCGCGGTCAGCATCAGCACCGGTGTGCTGTCGCCGCGCTCGCGCATGCCGGCCAGCACGCGCAGGCCATCGAGCTTGGGCAGGCCGATATCCAGAACCACCAGGTCGAAGCTCTGGTAGCGCAGCACGCTGGCGGCCGCCAGGCCATCGGCCTGCCAGTCCACGGCGTGCCCACTGCGGCGCATGCGGCGGATGATCGCATCGGCCAGATCCGGGTTGTCTTCGACCAGCAGCAGGCGCATGGGCACGGGGGTGGGAGGGGAAACGAATGCTACCGCATGCCGCCGCCGCGCTTGCCGGGCGTGGCCCAGGGAGCGCAGCGGCCGCTTTTACGCTGCACCGCACAAACCGTTGACAGGACGATGACAGCTTGCCCGACCCAGACTGCGGCCGCGCACCGTCCGGTGCCCACGATTGCCGCGCGCCTGGCGCGCACCTGGGAGGGTTTGTGGAATTCACGTTTGCCTGGCGGCGTCCTGCCGCCATGATGGCCTTGGCTGCACTGTCGGCGCCGGCCTTTGCCGCCGAAGACGACCGCCCGGTCACCGCCAGCCTCGGTGGCCGCCTGCACCTGGACTTCGCCACCTTCGACAACGACAACCGCGGCACCCCGAACAAGGACGACACCGAGATCCGCCGCGCCTGGCTGGACGTGTCCGGCAAGTTCTTCGTGGTCGACTACAAGCTGGAAGCGGACTTCTCCGGCGACCGCGTCGAGGCCAAGGACGTGTACCTGGCGCGCAGCTTCGGCAAGGCCGGCAAGCTGACCGTGGGCCAGTTCAAGCAGTACTTCTCGCTGGATGACCGCACCAGCTCCAACTACGGCAGCTTCCTGGAGCGCGGCAACGCCGGTACTACGCTGGCGCCGCTGTACCGCCTGGGTGCGTCGTGGCAGGCCAACCCGGGGGACTTCACCTGGGCGGCCAGCCTCTACAGCCTGGAGAGCATCGACGCCTGGCAGGTGAAGGGCCGCGCCGCCGGTGGCCGCGTCACTTGGGCCCCCTCGCCCAGCGATGGCGACGTGCTGCACCTGGGCCTGTCGCTGGCCCGCGAGGCCTATGACAACCCGGGCGCCAACGGCGTGCCCGGCCTGCGCATCCGCCCGCGCCCGGCCGGCCACCTGTCCGACGAGAGCCGCCTGACCCTGGTCGACTTCTCCGCCGGCCGCGATACCGACGTCAACAAGTGGTCGCTGGAATACGCGCAGGTGCGCGGCCCGCTGTCGTGGCAGGGGGAATTCAGCGGTGCCACCTTCGATGACGGCGCGCAGCGCGGTGACGTGATGGCGGCCTACGGCATGCTCAGCTGGTTCGTCACCGGCGAAAGCCGCGCGTATGACCGCAAGACCGGTCGCTTCGCGCGGGTGAAGGACATCCGCCACAAGGCCGGTGCCTTCGAAGTGGCATTGCGCTACGACCAGATGTGGGGCGCGCAGCACCTCGACGGTGCACCCGACCTGCGCCGTGGCAGCACCGAAGCGTGGACGCTGGGCGGCAACTGGTACCTGCGCGACAACCTGCGCTTCATGCTCAACGTGATCGAAAGCCGCAACCGTGATCGTCTGGCCGGGGTCACGGTGGACCGCACGCGCGCGGTCACCGGCCGCCTGCAGTACGACTTCTAAGCCCGGCATCCCGGGCACGCCGCCCGGGCCTTTTCCACTCCCCCACGTCCTGTTTTCGCAAGGAGTCCGCAGATGATGCTGAGCATCCTCGGCTTTGGCATGGTCATTACGTTCATGTACTTGATCATGAGCAAACGCCTGTCGCCGCTCGTCGCCCTGATCACCATCCCCATCCTGTTCGCGCTGATCGGCGGCTTCGGCGCCGGCATCGACGAGATGATGCTGGAGGGCATCAAGAAGATCGCGCCGACCGGCGTGATGCTGATGTTCGCCATCCTCTACTTCGGGGTGATGATCGACGCCGGCCTGTTCGATCCACTGGTGCGGGTGATCCTGCGCTTCGTGAAGGGCGATCCGATGAAGATCGTGCTCGGCACCGCGGTGCTGGCGATGCTGATCTCGCTGGACGGTGATGGCTCGACCACCTACATGATCACCGTCTCGGCGATGCTGCCGCTGTACCAGCGGCTGGGCATGAACGCACTGAACATGACCTGCGTGACCATCCTCGCCGGCGGCGTGATGAACCTGACCCCGTGGGGCGGCCCGACCGCGCGCGCGGCCACCGCGCTGCACGTGGACCCGGCCGATGTGTTCGTGCCGCTGATCCCGTCGATGGTGATCGCCTGTGCCGGCGTGCTGCTGCTGGCCTGGTACCTGGGCCTGAAGGAACGCCGTCGCCTGGGCGTGGTGACCCTGCCCAAAGGTGGCAGCTGGATGGACAACAGCGTGTCCGACGACAGCAATGCGCTGCCGACCGTGGAAGACGCCGAGGACATCAAGCGCCCGAAGCTGCTGTGGGTCAACCTGGCCCTGACCGTGGCGCTGATGACGGCGCTGATCATCGGCGTGCTGCCGATGCCGGTGCTGTTCATGGTCGGCTTCGCCATCGCCCTGGTGATCAACTACCCGAACCTGGCCGAGCAGCGCCGCCGCGTGGTCAACCACGCCGGTAACGTGCTGTCGGTGGTGTCACTGATCTTCGCTGCAGGCATCTTCACCGGCATTCTCAACAACACCGGCATGGTCGAAGCGATGTCGCACAGCTTCCTGGCGGTGATCCCGGAATCGTGGGGGCCGTACCTGGCGGTGATCACGGCGGTGGCGTCGATGCCGTTCACCTTCTTCATGTCCAACGACGCGTTCTACTTCGGCGTTCTGCCGATCCTGTCCGAAGCCGCCGGCAACTACGGCATCACCCCGGTGGAAATGGCGCGCGCCTCGCTGGCCGGTCAGCCGGTGCACCTGCTCAGCCCGCTGGTGCCGTCCACCTACCTGCTGGTTGGCCTGGCCAAGGTCGAGTTCGCCGATCACCAGAAGTTCACCCTGAAGTGGGCCATCGCCATCTCGATGCTGCTGATGGTCGGCAGCCTGCTGTTCGGCCTGTACCCGCTCGCGGCCTGACCCCTTACCAAGGAGCCTTCTGCAATGACGCTTCGAATCGCTTACGTCACCAGCGGCATGGGCAGTGTCGGTACTGCCATCTGCCAGAGCCTGGCCCGCAGCGGCCACACCGTGGTCGCCGGTTGCGCGCCGAACTCACCGCGCAAGGCCAACTGGCTGCGCGAGCAGCGCGAACAGGGCTTCGACTTCATCGCCTCCGAAGGCAACGCGACCGACTGGGCCTCGACCAGCGCGGCGTTTGCCAAGGTCCGCGCCGAAGTCGGTGAAGTGGACGTGCTGGTCAACAACTCCGGTGGCAGTCGCGACCTGCTGTTCCGGCAGATGACGGTGGAGGACTGGAACGCGGTGATCGCCTCCAACCTCAATGCGCTGTTCAACCTGACCAAGCAGGTGGTGGACGGCATGGCCACGCGGGGCTGGGGCCGCATCATCAACATCGGTTCGGTCAGCGCCCACAAGGGCCAGATCGGCCAGGTGAACTACGCCACCGCCAAGGCCGCGATGCATGGTTTCAGCCGTGCGCTGGCCGCCGAAGTGGCCTCACGCGGGGTCACCGTCAACACGCTGTCGCCGGGCTACATCGCCAGCCAGGCGATCAGCAGCTTCCCGCCGGACGTGCTGGACCGGCTGGCCGCCTCGGTACCAGTGCGCCGCCTGGGCCGCCCCGATGAAGTGGCCGGCCTGTGCGCGTGGCTGGCGTCGGATGAAGCCTCGTATGTGACCGGTGCCGACTATCCGGTCAACGGTGGTCTGTACATGGGCTAAGCCCTCCCCCACGGAGTGCGCGGGGGCCGGATCACCTTCAGTTGTGAAGGTGATCCGGCCCCTTTTGTTTCTGCATTTCTGAGACGCACTTCCCGATACATCGGCAGAACCGGTGCTATACCTGCCAGCGCTCGCCGAGCCCGATGGATGAACGGCTGGAATCGCGGATCAAGGAGGTTGGCATGCGTGCATTGCTGATTGCGCTTCTCGTGGTCGCCACTACGCTGCTGGCGACACCGACCCGCGCGGAGCCCCCGCCCATGCGGGTGATCACGGGCCTGGGCTGCCCCGACTGGCTGATCCCAGGCGCGCCCACGCTCGACGCGCAGATCACCGGCCATCCGGAGTGGACCTTCGCCTGGGCTCCCGCGTCCTATACCAATCGCGATCCCATCCGGATCTACATCCAGTCCTTCGACTGCGATTCCTCCGACATTGCAGGCTATTACTTCCGGATCGCAGCCATTGCCCATGAAGTGGGACACGCACTGTATTTCGAAGGTATCGCCTTGAGCACCCGAGGTGCGTTCATCCAGCACTTCTGCACCATGGAGGGGAAAGCGGTACTCAACAACCTCACCGCGCGCAGTGAGCTTCTGGTGACCAGCCTGGGGTACTACGACATCGGCGTAGCTGCGTCCAACGGTCCTGGCCTCATCGCACAGGCCGATGCCGGCGGTGAAGACCTGGACCGGCAGGTAGGTAAGCTGTTCTGCGACAACAACGTAACTTCAACCACCGGCGAGAACTACAACGACTTCTACGGAAGAATCTACGATGAAGCGATCGCAGCCCGTCCCTGAACTTCTTCTGATCCTGAGCCTGTTGGTTGCCGGTTCTGCAACAGCAGCCACGTCCGCTGCCACTGCGGAAGAGGCGGATGCAACCTGGCGGCTCGTGGAGCGCTGGTCCTTGCAGCTGTCACGCTCTGACCTTGTCGCGCAGCTATCACCCCTGGCTCCGGCCGGCTCGCGTTCGGAGGCAAGAATGGGCCGGGGCGACAGCGCCACCATCGATCTGGCGCCATTCGCGGTCGCTGGGAGGATCAAGGGGCCCTCTGGCCAGATCTACACCGACGCGTCGGGGCGAATCATCAAAGGCATTACGCTGCGGCTGAGCGGCGCCTGCATCTCGCGAAAGCAGATGGGTCGTCGCTACCCCGACTTCAATGTCCTTTCCGTGCCGTCAGGGCATAGCCTGGACGAGTCGACGGTGTTCGGCACAGTAGTGAACGGCATCCAGATCGGGTTCTCATTCTCCGAACATGACCGTGACTGCATGGACCAGCTCAAATTGAGCTGGCCTGGGGAGCGCTTCTGATTCCCACCGGCCTACCACCATGACGAACATGTTGCAGGACACGCACCACTGCCCTGCATCGTTCGTTGGTTTTTCGTAAAGAAGGTTTCATGTTCCGTTCGCATAGTGGCCATGCACCGCGCACGCGTGCCGGTGACCACCCCCAATGCAACGGACCACCATGCAGACCCGACACCTGACGATCGCCGTGGCGATCGCGCTTTCCGCCGCCGCCAGCGCCCATGCTGCCACCGCCGCCGATACCGGCGCCAGCACCGATGCCGCGCTGAGCGCGCAGACGCTGGATACCGTCTCCGTGATCGGCCAGGGCGAGACCCGCCAGGTGCAGCGCATCACCGCCGTCGACAAGCAGGTGCTGCCGCCGGGCACCAGCGGCCAGAAGATCCTCGATCGCCTGCCGGGCGTGTCGGTGCAGTCCAACGACGCCTTCGGCGCCAACGAGGAATCGCAGACCATCAGCCTGCGCGGCTTCGACAAGAGCCGCCTGGGCTACACGCTGGACGGCATCCCGCTGGGCGACAACAGCTACGGCAACTACAACGGCCTGAGCATCGCCCGCGCGATCATCGCCGAGAACCTGGCCGGTGCCGAGCTGTCGCAGGGCATCGGTTCGCTGGGCGTGGCCTCGACCAGCAACCTGGGCGGCACCATCCAGTACTTCTCGATGGACCCGTCCACCGAATTCGGCGGCCGCGCCAGCGTCACCGTTGGCGACAACAGCCAGCGCCGTGGCTACCTGCGCGTGGATACCGGCGACATCAACGGCTTCTCGGCCTACGTGTCCGGCGTGCACCAGGACCAGGACATGTGGGCTGCGCCGTACCAGAACCAGACCACCCGCCAGTTCAACGCCAAGGCGGTGTGGAACGTGGGCGACCATCGTTTCGGTGCGTTCGTGGCCACCTCGCGCGCCAGCCAGGCCAACTACGCCTACCTGTCCAAGGACATGCTGGCACGTGGCCTGGGCTATGACTGGAACATCTACGCGCCGGACTGGGATCGCGCCGTGGCTGCTGCGTACTGCGCGCCGGGCACTCTGGACCGCAGCAAGTGCAGGTTCAGCGGTGGCGTCACCAGCATCGACGATGCGTACTACCAGAGCCGTGCACTGCGTGACGACAACCTGTACTCGGTGGATGCCGACCTGCGCCTGGGTGAGCAGGGGCGCCTGAAGCTGCTGGCCTATCACCACGACAACCGTGGCCAGGGCCACTGGTGGGCACCGGGCCAGCCGTCCTACCCGGGTACCGACAAGATGCTGCCGATTTCGATCCGCAGCACCAACTACACGATCAACCGCGATGGCCTGACCGCCGCGCTGTCGTGGACGGTGGGTATCCACGAACTGGAAGCCGGCCTGTGGTACGAGCAGAACGACCATAACGTTTCGCGCAACTTCTACTACATCAGCGGCCCGTTCCTGGACGACCTGTACCTGAAGAACCCGGACCGCCTGCTGTTCAACC
The DNA here is from genome assembly GCF_056486185.1 of Stenotrophomonas sp. 28608_Sma. NCBI lineage: Bacteria > Pseudomonadati > Pseudomonadota > Gammaproteobacteria > Lysobacterales > Lysobacteraceae > Stenotrophomonas > Stenotrophomonas sp. 28608_Sma. The sequence goes on from NZ_CM151308.1 coordinate 4,207,731, forward strand.
AGGACTTCGACATCCGCACGCGCCAGTTCTACGTGCAGGACCGCATGCGCTTCCTGGACCAGCGCCTGACCGTGGACGTGGGCATCAAGAGCCCGAACACCCGCATGCGCGCCACCGCCAACCCCGGCGTGGAAACCAGCATCGCCTCGGGCACGCTGACCGCCAAGGAATCGGTGCTGCCGCAGGTGGGCCTGGGCTTCAAGCTCAACGCCAACAACGAGCTGTTCGCCTCCTACGCCGAGAACATCGCCGCCTTCGTCGGCGGTGGCAGCGGCGGCCCGCTGCAGGTGTCGCCGGAATCGTTCGCGGCCAGTGCTGGGCTGGAGCCGGAGAAGTCCAAGAGCCTGGAAGCCGGCTTCCGTACCTTCGGCGAGAAGTACCAGGCGTCGATCGCGGGCTACAACGTGAAGTTCGACAACCGCCTGCTGTCGCTGAACCCGTGCTCGAGCATCGAAGTCGGCACGCGTCCGGAGTGCGTGACGCGCTTCATCAACGTCGGTTCGGTGAAGAGCTACGGTGCGGAACTGACCTTCATCCTCAAGCCGATCGACGGCCTGCAGTGGTACAACGCGCTGTCCTGGAACAAGACCACCTACGAGGACGACTACCTGTCCGGCGGCGCGGTGGTGCCGGTGGCCGGCAAGATCACCGTGGATACGCCGCAGCGCATGGCCTCCAGTGAAATCAGCTGGAACCGCGCAGGCTTCTTCGCCAGCCTGCGTGCCAAGTACACCGGCAAGCGCTACTACACCTACACCAACGACCAGTCGGTGCCGGGCGTGACCACCTTCGACGCCGGTGCGGGCTACGATTTCGGCCCGGGCCTGGGCCTGCGCAATGTGCGGGTGTCGTTGAACGCGACCAACCTGACCAACAAGCGCTACGCCGGCCAGCTGAGTTCGTTCGCACCGACCGATCCGGAGGGCAAGCGCTATGCGATCCATGCGAGCGCGCCGCGGCAGCTGTTCATGACGGTGGCGGCGGAGTTCTAAGTCAGAAGCGGGCGCTGCGGCGCATCAGTACCGCAGCGGGGCGAGGTGGGACGGGCCGAGGCAGGACACGCCGCAAGTACGTCCCTGTAGGCTCGGTCGGCGCATCCATGCGCCTCACGGTCCTGCCTCGGCCCGTCCCACCGCGCTCGACAATTTCCTGCGCCGGCGCGGAGGCAATGAAAAGCAAAAGCAAAGAGCCGGGCATTGCCCGGCTCTTTGCTTTTCAAGCGCAATCCCTTCGGCGCGGTGATGTGCTGCCGCCCGCGCGGGAAACTGTCTGGCGGCGGTGGGGCACCCTGGCCAGGACCGTGAGGCGCATGGATGCGCCGATCGAGCCCCCATGGATGGGTTTACGGCGTGTCCTGGCCAGGGTGCCCCACCGCCGCCCAGCGATATCAATCGAGGCGCCAGCGCATCATCCCGCCAACGCATTTCATTCCGGCGCCAGCTGGTCCATCCGTATCCGGTTGGCGAACAGCGAGAACGCCAGCATCCCGGCCAGGCCGTTCGCCCGGCTCATCCAGTGCGGCAGCCAGCGCGGCGGCTTCAGCACCCCCGCATCGAACAACGGCGCGAACGCAATCGCGTCGGTCAGGCTCATCTTGCCGGCAAACAACCAGCGGCAGACCTGCAAACGGTCCTCGGCCAGCATGTGGCGGAAGAACGTGTGCACCGACACCAGGCCGCGCAGGTACACCGTATCCTTGGTGAAGGCCAGGCCGCCACTGGGCGGCACGCCGCGGAACACGCGCTGCGCCGAAGCGAAACTCTCTTCAGCGTTCTGCCCGGCATCGCAGAAGTAGCGGAACACTTCGATGAAATCAGCACCTTCGCGGGCCATCGCAATCGCTTCGGTACGCAGGCTGATGCGCTTGAGGCGCTCGATGTCGATGCTGCCGGTGATCTGCTCGGCAAAGGTGGCCAGCCCTTCCTGGGTTGCCGTCACCCGCGGCGAGGACAGTGCCAGGCTCGGCAGCACCGGCTGCTCGCGGCCGTTCAGTGCGGTCAGCGAATGCACCAGCGCTTCATGGTGGAACAGCTGCGCGCGGTCGTAGGCGCTGAAGCGTGCACTGGTGCGCAGGCGGATGCGGGTCGGGCCGGCGGCGGCCTTGGACACCAGCTCCGGGTCGAGCTGTACCTGGATGATGCGCGATTCGAAGAACGCGTCCAGATCGTTCTGCAGCTGCAGTTGCAGCGCGATGGCCGAGACCGGCACCTGTTCTTCCGGCGCCAGCAGTTCGTGGTCCAGTTCGGCGGCGATCTGGATGAAGTGGCGTGCAGCCTCACGCGTACTCGGGCCATTGCCCGGCAACGGCTGCTCGGGGGCGCCGAACAGCTGCACCGAACAGGTATCGACTGCAGCAGTGCCCAGCCCTTCCAGCAGCTGTGCGGCCAGGTCCCAGCTCTGCGCCGACTGCCGCACGTAGTGGCCCAGTGGGTGGCTGTCGTCGCAGTCGGTGGCGATCGCGGCCAGCGCGCGACGTTCTTCGCTGAAGTCCAGCCGTGGGTAATCCACCTTCGGCAGCACCGGCTGGCCACGTGCCACGCTGTCCAGGAACGGTGCCTGCACCGTTGCCGGCCAGCTGGTCAGGCCCAGCAGGCGGATGCCTCCCACGGCCTCGACCAGGCGCGCATCGAGCGCTGCATGGTGGGCCACGTCACGGTCCAGCGTCGCAGTCGGTTCCATGCGCGGACTATAGCGCCCTGCCCGCGCGTTGGTAGGTGCAATGGATCGGGTAGCTGCCAACCTTGGTTGGCATCCGCTGAAGGCGGACTTCGGATACATCCGTGCCAACCAAGGTTGGCACCTACCAGGAGCGGGCAGTTGGCACCCACCCGAAGCAGGCAGGCGCGAGTTCATTGCAGGGGTCAGAGCCCATTGCGGTGCAATGGGATCCGACCCCGCGATACCGATCAACGCCTGCGCGGCTTGCCGGCCGGGCGGAACTGCTGGCCCTTGCCCTTCTTGCCACCGCGTTCCTGCGCGGTCTCAGCCTGGCGTACTGCCAGCTTGGCGGCAGCGGCGGCCACTTCTTCCTTCAGCTTGAAGTAGTTCAGCAGCCGGCTCTCTTCAATCTCGCCAGCCTCGATCGCTGCACGCACGGCACAGCCCGGCTCCTGCTGGTGCTTGCAGTCGTTGAAACGGCACTGTGCGGCCAGCGCTTCGATGTCCGCGAACCCACCCTCGGACAGGGTCTCTTCGCCGGTCGGCTTCAGCTCGCGCATCCCGGGGGTGTCGATCAGGCAGGCGCCGGCCGGCAGCGGCATCAGCGCGCGGTGCGTGGTGGTGTGGCGTCCACGCGAATCGTTGGCGCGCACTGCGTTGGTCTTCATCCGCTGCTCGCCGAGCAGGGTGTTGGTCAGCGTGGACTTGCCGGCACCGGAGGAACCGACCAGCACCACCGTGCGGCCCGGGCCCAGCCACGGCTGCAGCACCGCCACGCTGTCGGCATCCAGGCCGTTGATCGCATGCAGCGCGATGCCCTGCATCTCCAGCTCTTCCAGCACCGCCAGTGCGTCTTCGCTGTACTCGGTCTGGTCGGCCTTGGTCAGCACCACTACCGGTTCTGCACCACCACCACCGACCAGCAGCAGGTAGCGCTCGATGCGGCGCGGATTGAAGTCGGCATCCAGGCCACAGACGATGAACACCGTATCGATGTTGGCGGCGATCACCTGCTGGTGGTAATGCTCGCCGGCCGCACCGCGCTTGATCGCGGTACGCCGTGGCAGCAGGGCGACGATGCGGATGCCATCGAGCAATACCCAGTCACCCACCGCTGGCCGTTCATGGCTGGGGAAGCGCGGGCGCTGCCATTCCGGCAGCGACTCGGCCTTGATCGACGCATCCGGGCCATCGGCCACCACGTAGTGGGTGCGGTGCTGTTCGATCACCCGTGCCGGGCGGGCCTGCGGATGTGCGGCCATCGCGGCCTGCCAGTCGGCCTGCTGCGCCGGGCCCGGCCAGGGCCAGCCAATGGTCTGCAGGGCGATGAAATCGGGGGTCTGGGTCATCGCCGCCATTCTACCTGTGCCGGCGCCCTGCCAGCCCAGCAATGACGGGCTCGGAGCCCTTGCCATGCATTGCAGCAATTCCGGTAGGATGGAAGCCCCATGCCTTTTGACGGCCCAGCCCCCATGTCCACCAACTCGCCCAAGCCCCTGGCCATCCGCGAGCGCCTTTCCGAAGTGCGCTACGAAATCCGCGGAGAACTGGCGCGGCGAGCCCGGGAGCTGGAGGCGCAGGGCCGCAAGCTGATCAAGCTCAACATCGGCAATCCCGGCGCCTTCGGTTTCCGCGCGCCGGAGCACCTTCAGCGTGCGATCGCCGACGACATGGGCCGCACCGACCCCTACACGCACCAGCAGGGCCTGCCGGTCGCGCGTGAAGCCATCGCCAGCTACTACGCCCGCCGTGGCGCGCCCGATGCGCACCCGGACCGCGTCTTCCTCGGCAATGGCGTCAGCGAACTGATCGACCTGTCGCTGCGTGCGCTGCTCAATCCCGGCGACGAAGTGCTGGTGCCCTCGCCCGACTACCCGCTGTGGTCGGCCTCGACCATCCTCAACGATGGCCGCCCGGTGTACTACCGCTGCGCACCGGAGAACGGCTTCCAGCCGGACCCGAGCGAGATCGAGACGCTGGTGTCCTCGCGCACCCGCGCCATCGTGCTGATCAACCCGAACAACCCCAGCGGCGCCAGCTACCCACGCGAACTGCTGGAGCGCGTGGTGGAGATCGCGCGCCGCCACAACCTGCTGTTGCTGGTTGATGAGATCTACGACCAGATCCTGTACGACGACGCGGTGTTCCAGCCGGTCGCGCCGCTGGCCGGTGATCATCCGTGCCTGACCTTCAGCGGCCTGAGCAAGGTGCACCGCGCCTGCGGCTGGCGCGTGGGCTGGGCCCACCTCAGCGGCGATGATGCCCGCCTGGGTGACTTCCGCGCGGCGCTGGACCTGCTCGGTGCGCTGCGCCTGTGCGCCAACGTGCCGGGCCAGTACGCCATCGAGGCAGCGGTGAACGGCCCGGACACCATTTCCGAGCTGTGCACGCCGGGCGGCCGCCTGTACGAAACCCGCCGTGCGGTGATCGAAGCCTGCGAAGCCAGCGAACACCTGTCGCTGGTCGCGCCGGCCGGTGCGCTGTACGCGTTCCCGGCCGTGGTCGGCGCTGCGGCGAAGGGCTTCGACGACCACAACTTCGCGCTGGACCTGATGAACAACGAGGGCGTGCTGGTGGTGCCGGGCTCGAGCTTCAACGTGCCCTACCGCCACCATTTCCGCGTGACCCTGATGCCGGAAGCCTCGGTGATGCGCGATGTATTCGCGCGCATTGACCGTGCCCTGGCCCGCCGTGCCGAGGACGCGACCAAGGTCGTGCCGCTGAAGCCGCGCCGTTCGGTGGCCTGACCTGTGACCCTGTCCTACCTGGCGCTGGGCGATTCGTACACCATCGGTGAAGCGGTTGCAGTCGAAGGCCGCTGGCCGCACCAGCTGGCTGCCGCGCTGCGTGCACAGGGCACTGAGCTGTCCGATCCGCAGACCATTGCGACTACCGGCTGGACCACCGACGAACTCGATGCGGGCATCGATGCGGCCGCGCCGCAGGGGCCGTTCGATTTCGTCAGCCTGCTGATCGGCGTCAACAACCAGTACCGCGGGCGTCCGCTGGACGAATACCGCAGCCAGTTCCAGGCGCTGCTGCAGCGGGCCATCGGTTTCGCTGGCGGTGATGCCGGCCGCGTGCTGGTGCTGTCCTTCCCCGATTGGGGTGCGACCCCGTTCGGCGCCGGCAGTGGCCGCGACCTGGCCGCCATCGAGATCGAGACCGACGAGTTCAATGCGGCTGCCGAGGTGATCAGCACCCAGCAGGGCGTGGCCTTCGTCGACATCACCGATATCAGCCGCGCGCAGGGCGAAGACCCGACGATGATTGCCGAGGACGGCCTGCATCCTTCAGCGCGGATGTATGCGCTGTGGAGCGCGCGCGCTCTGCCGGTGGCCGCGCATCTGCTTGGCGGAACGGACTGAGGCGATGGACGGCACGCCACGGAACGGCACGCCCCTGCCCTGCACGCCCCTGACCGCCCCGCAGGCCCGCGCGATCGCAGAAGCATTCCGGCCAGCGCAGGCCTGGGGCAGCCGCCGCGACTACTACTACACACGCGGCAAACTTGGCAGCGATCCGCTGTACGACGGCGTGCTGCAGCATCTGCCTGACGATGGGCAGCCGGTGCTGGACCTGGGCTGCGGGCTGGGCCTGTTCGCCCATGTGCTGCGCCAGCGCGGCGGTACCCAGCATTACCTGGGCGTGGACGTGGATGCCGGCAAGATCACCCGCGCGCAGCGTGCTGCCGCCGACCTGCATGACGTGCGCTTCGATTGCGTGGATGTGCAGGCGCCGCTGCCGGCGCAGGCCGGGCACGTCCTGCTGCTGGACGTGCTGCAGTACCTGGACGCGGGCCCACAGCAGGCACTGCTGCGCGCGGCCAGCGCACAGGTGGCCCACGGCGGCCGCCTGCTGCTGCGCACGCCGCTGGCCACCGGCGATGGCCGCGACCGCACCACGCGGGTGGCGGACCGGCTGGCCTGGCTGATCGGCTGGATGGGCACGCGACCGCGCCACTATCCCGATCCGCAGGTGTTGCAGGCGACATTGATCGAGGCCGGATTGCAGGTGACGTCGCCCCGGCCACTGCACGGGCGTACCCCGTTCAACAGCTGGCTGCTGGTGGCCGAACGCCCTTCGTTGTAGCGCCGAGCTCACGCCCGGCGGATTCCATCCATGCCGCTGCGCTCGCCGGGCGTGGCCCGGCGCTACCGGTTATCCGGCCGGCAGCTGCGCCTTCAGCCCGCGCTCGTCCAGCGCCTGCAGCACGCGCTCGATGATCACCAGGTTGTGCCCATGGGCGGCACCTTCGTGCAGCAGCACGATCGCACCCGGGCACAGGTCTGGCAGCAGCCGTGCCAGCACGCCGTCCGGCGTGCAGCCGACGCCGTCGTAGCCGCGCGCGCTCCAGCCTACCCGGACCAGCCCCAACCGCTGCAGCACCGGCGCCACGAACGGATTGGTCATGCCCACCACCGAGCGGTACCAGCGCACCGGCTGGCCGCTTACCGCCTGCAGGGCATGCTGGCAGCCCTCGATCTCGGCGCGCATCGCCGCCGGGCCCAGCCGCCAGAAGCGCGCCTGCGGATGGCTGTGGCTGTGATTGCCCAGGTCATGGCCACGGCGCAGGATCTCCTGCACCAGTTCCGGCTGTGCCAGCGCACGTTCGCCCACCAGGAAGAAGGTGGCGCGCGCCTGGTGGCGGTCCAGCAGGTCGAGCACGGCGCGGGTTTCCGGACCGGGGCCGTCATCGATGGTCAGCCATACCGTGTTGCCGGCCTCCGGCAGTCGGCTCAGCACCGGCGCATAGAAGCGGCTGTTGGGCAGGAACACCGGCACCATGAACAATGCGTGGCTGGCCACCATCAGCGGCAGCCCCCACTGCCAGCCGGCCAGGGCCCAGACCAGGATCACGGCCAGCTGCGACGCCACCAGCCAGGGCAGCCAGCGCCAGGGGCGGGCCGGGATGCGATGCAATGTTCCTGCGTTGCTCATCCCCCATGATGCCATGGGGGTTAGAATTGATGATTCGAATTCCCGGAACCCCGACGTCCATGTCCCTCGATCCCGCCCTGCGTTCGCGCATCGAATCCATCCTCAACGCCAACCGCGTCGTGCTGTTCATGAAGGGCCAGCCGTCGATGCCGCAGTGCGGTTTCTCGGCCAAGGCCGTGGGCGCCCTGCAGGACCTCGGCGTCGAGTTCGCCCACGTCAACGTGCTGGCCGACCAGGAAATCCGTGAAGGCATCAAGGCCTACGGCGACTGGCCGACCATCCCGCAGCTGTACATCGACGGCGAACTGGTCGGCGGCAGCGACATCGTGCTGCAGATGGCCGCCAGCGGCGAGCTGAGCAGCGTGCTGGGCCTGGCTGCGCCGGACCGTACCCCGCCGAGCATCACCGTCACTCCTGCCGCCGTGGAAATGCTCAAGGGCGCGCTGGCCGATGCTCCGGGCGCTGCCCTGCAGCTGTCCATCGACGCCGGTTTCCAGCCGAACTTCCAGCTGGCCCCGCACGACGAAGGCGCGATTGCCGCCGAGTCCAACGGCCTGCGCGTGCAGTTCGACCTGGCCAGCGCGCGTCGCGCCAACGGCATCACCATCGACTGGGTGGACGACATCCGCGGCAAGGGCCTGGCGATCGACAACCCGAACGCGCCCAAGCCGGTGCAGGAAATCAGCGTGCGCGACGCCGACGACCTGGTGCGTGCCGGCAACATCACCCTGGTGGACGTGCGCCCGGCCGACGAGCGCGCCATCGCAGCCGTCGGCGTACCGTTCAAGAGCTTCGACGGCAACGGCCGCGCCGCGCTGGAGGCCCTGCCGAAGGACACCGCACTGGCCTTCATGTGCCACCACGGTGGCCGCAGCGCGCAGGCCGCCGAGCAGTTCCGCGCCCTCGGCTTCACCAAGGTGTTCAACGTCACCGGCGGCATCAACGCCTGGTCGGAAGACGTGGACAACGGCGTGCCGAAGTACTGATCGGCACTGAAAAAGGGGACGGAGGGAATTAAGTCGTTTGTGGCAAAAACGACTTAATTCCCTCCGTCCCCTTTTTCTTAGCCGGCGAACCCGCCTTCGGCCAGGTAATCCAGTTCTTCCGGCGTGGGGATGCGGCCCAGCACGGCGTTGCGATGCGGGAAGCGACCGAAGCGGCGGATGATGTCGCGGTGCAGTTCGGCGTACTGCAGGTATTCCTTGTCACCCAGCACGTCGAACATCGCCACCGAGCGGTCCTGGTCCAGCGGATCCTCGGAGTGCTCGAACGGCAGGTAGATGAAGGCGCGCAGCTTCGGCACCAGCTGCAGGTCCAGGCCCTCCTCGATGGCACGCATGGCGTAATGCCGGGCCAGGCCATCGGTGGCGTAGGAATGGGCAGTGCCCCGGAAGCAGTTGCGCGGGAACTGGTCCAGCAGCAGCATCAGGGCCAGCGCCCCTTCGGCACTGCCCAGCCAATGCTCGCGCCCGCGCGAAGCGGCGGCGAAATGCTCATCCAGAAACAACTGGCGGAACTGCGCGTCGAACGCGTCGTCGCGGGCGAACCACTTCGCAGGGCCCGCCTCCTTCCAGAATTCCACCACTTGCGCGGCAACGTCCATTACCTACTCCCAGGCCCGGACGCCCCGCGCCCGGCCTTCATCATCATTCGTCGAAGCGCAGGTGGCGGACCGACTTGCCGTTGCGCCGGATAAGCTTAAGCGCCTCGATGCCGATCTGGATATGGTTTTCCACGAACTGGGAGCTGACCTTGGCATCGGAGGCCTCGGTCTTGACCCCGTCCGGGATCATCGGCTGGTCCGAAACCAGCAGCAGCGCGCCGCTGGGGATGTGGTTGGCGAAGCCGGCGGCGAACACCGTGGCCGTTTCCATGTCGATGGCCATGCAGCGCATCGCCCGCAGCCGCTCCTTGAAGGCCTCGTCGTGCTCCCAGACCCGGCGGTTGGTGGTGTAGACGGTACCGGTCCAGTAGTCGTGGCCGAGGTCGCGGATCATGGTCGAGACCGCACGCTGCAGCGCGAACGCCGGCAACGCCGGCACTTCCGGCGGCAGGTAGTCTCCCGAGGTACCCTCGCCACGGATCGCAGCGATCGGCAGCACCAGGTCGCCCAGCTGGTTCTTGCGCTTGAGGCCACCGCACTTGCCCAGGAACAGCACCGCCTTGGGCATCACCGCCGACAGCAGGTCCATGATGATCGCGGCATTGGGGCTGCCCATGCCGAAGTTGATCATGGTGATGCCGTCGATCGTGGCGCTTGCCATCGGCCGGTCCAGGCCGATGACCGGCGCACCGGTCAGCTCGGAAAAGGTATGCAGGTAGCCGCCGAAGTTGGTCAGCAGGATGTGCTGGCCGAACTGGTCCAGAGGCACGCCGGTATACCGGGGCAGCCAGTTGTCGACGATTTCCTGCTTGCTTTTCATGGGCGGTCCGGTACGGCGGGGGACCGGGTATTTTCGGCCACCCGGCCGGTGCAGTCGAGCCGCCGTCGACCGTCCTGTGAAGAAGGTCACTTGGCAAGCCCGCCACCACCGGGCTAGCGTCGGCGGTTGGACCAGGTTGCAAGGGGAACTGCATGGCATCGACGTTGTTGCGCGCCGGGGTGGCCCTGGCGCTGCTTTCATTGAGTACGGCTCCGGCGGTGGGCGCCTCGCGCTTCGTCGCCGATCCCTACCCCAGCACCTACCAGGCCCATCCCGATGCGCCGGTACTGATCCAGAACGCCACCGTGCTGACCGGTACCGGCCAGCGCCTGGACAACGCCGATGTGCTGCTGCGCGACGGCCGCATCGTTGCCGTCGGCCGCCAGCTGCAGGCCGATGCGGGCGTCACCCGCATTGATGCACAAGAAAAGTGGGTCACTCCGGGCCTGATCGACGTGCATTCGCACCTGGGCGTGTATCCCAGCCCGGGCGTCGGTGCGCACAGCGACGGCAACGAGATGACCGCACCGGTCACCGCCAACGTCTGGGCCGAACATTCGGTGTGGCCGCAGGACCCGGGCTTCGCCACCGCGCTGGCCGGCGGCGTGACCAGCATGCAGGTGCTGCCGGGTTCGGCCAACCTTGTCGGTGGCCGCGGCGTGACGCTGAAGAACGTCCCGGCCATCACCTACCAGGCGATGAAGTTCCCCGGTGCGCCGTGGGGCCTGAAAATGGCCTGCGGCGAGAACCCCAAGCGCGTCTATGGCGAAGGCAAGGGCGTTGCACCTGCCACGCGCATGGGCAACGTGGCCGGCTACCGCGCCGCCTTCATCGATGCCGCCGACTACATCGCCAAGAACAAGCCGAAGCCAGCCAAGCGCAAGGGCTGGTTCGGCAGTGACAAGGGCGACAGCGCCGGTGATGCCGGCGGCAAGCGCGATCTCAAGCTGGACACGCTGGCCGGCGCGATCGAAGGCGACATCCGCGTGCACATCCACTGCTACCGCGCCGACGAGATGGCCACCATGCTCGACCTGGCCAAGGAGTTCGGTTTCAAGGTCGCTGCGTTCCACCATGGCGTGGAGGCCTACAAGCTGGCCGACCGGCTGGCCGCCGACGGCGTCTGCGGTGCGCTGTGGGCCGACTGGTGGGGCTTCAAGATGGAAGCCTTCGACGGCATCCCGGAGAACATCGCGCTGGTCGACCGGCCGAAGAACAGCTGCGCCATCGTCCACTCCGATTCACCCGAGGGCATCCAGCGCCTGAACCAGGAAGCAGCCAAGGTGATGGCGTCCGCGCGCCGCGCGCGCATGCCGGAGATCACGCCTGAACACGCCATCACCTGGATGACCGCCAACGCCGCCAAGGCGCTGGGCATTGAAGGCCAGACCGGCACCCTGGAGGCCGGCAAGATGGCCGACGTGGTGGTCTGGAACGGCAACCCCTTCAGTTCGTATGCGCTGGCCGAGCAGGTCTTCATTGATGGCCGCAGGTTGTACGACCGCAGTGCACCGGCAGCGCCGCCGCGTTCTGATTTCCAGCTTGGCCAGGAGGTGCGCTGATGGGCGTGTTGAACAAGCGTCGCCGGGCATGGCCCGGCGCTACCTTGGTTGCGCTGTTGTTGATGACAACCGCAGCCTCGGCGCAGGACCTGCTGGTGCGCAACGCAACGGTGCACACCGCCAGCGCACGTGGCAGCCTGCAGAACGCCGATGTGCTGGTGCAGGGCGGCATCATCCGCGCGGTGGGCAACGGCCTGTCGGCGCCGGCCGGCGCCAGCGTGGTCGAGGCCAATGGCCGTCCCCTGACGCCGGCACTGTTCGGTGGCATCACCGAGACTGGCATCGAAGAAGTTTCCGGTGAATCGAGCACGGTGGACAGTTCGTTGAAGCTCGGTGAGCAGCCGCTGCGCCCGGAATTCGACGTCACCCTCGCCTACAACCCGGCCTCGGTGCTGATTCCGGTCACGCGCCTGGAAGGCATCGGCTTCACTGCATTGGGGGCAGCCACCGGTGGTGGTTTCGTGGCCGGCCAGGGCGGCGTGATGCGGCTGGACGGCAGCGCCGACCCGATCGGACCGCGTGCCCTGTTCCTGCGCATCGGCGCGGCCGCCTCCGAACTGACCGGCCATTCGCGCGCCGCGCAATGGATGCTGCTGCAACAGATGGTCGACGAAGCACGCGGCCAGGTTGCTGTGGATTCGCCGCACGCGCTGTTGACCCCGGCCGGGCGCCGCACACTCAGTCGCTACCTGGCCGGCCAGGGCCGCATCGTGGTGGAGGTGGATCGTGCCTCGGACATCCGCCAGCTGCTGCGCTGGGCCACACGCGAGAAGGTGAAGATCGCCATTGCCGGTGCCAGCGAAGCCTGGCAGGTCGCGCCGGAGCTGGCCGCCGCACAGGTGCCGGTGTTCGTTGACGTGCTGGCCAACCTGCCGGCCAGCTTCGACCAGATCGGCGCCACCCTGGAAAACGCCGCGCGCCTGCAGCGTGCCGGCGTGGCGGTTTCCTTCGTGCAGCGCGGCGACGCCACCCACAACGCGCGCAAGATGCGCCAGCTGGCCGGCAACGCAGTGGCCAACGGCCTGCCGTGGGCCGATGGCCTGGCCGGCCTGACCCGGGTGCCTGCACAGGCGTTCGGGGTGGCCGACCAGATCGGCAGCATCGAGCCCGGCAAGCGCGCCGACCTGGTGCTGTGGGAGGGCGATCCGCTGGACGTGGCGCACTATGCCGAGCAGGTCTGGCTGGGCGGCCGTGCGATGCCGATGCGCTCGCGCCAGACCGAACTGCGTGACCGCTACCTGCAGCGCAACGCGCAGCCCTGACCGCACACGAGGACACACCGATGGCGACACTGCGCTGGTACTTCGACCTCATCTCGCCCTACTCCTACCTGCACTGGCAGAAGCTGAAGCAGCTGCCGCAGTTCGCGCAGATCCAGACCGTGCCGATCGCCTTCGGTGCGGTGCTGCATCACCTGGGCAACCTCGGGCCGGCCGAGATTCCGGCCAAGCGCCGCTTCATCTACCGCCAGCTGTTGTGGACCGCGCAGGCCGAGGGCACACCGCTGCGATTCCCGCCCGGCCATCCGTTCAACCCGCTGCCCGCCCTGCGCCTGTGCCTGGCCGCGGGTGCCAGCGTGCAGGCGGTGGACGTCCTGTTCGACTGGATCTGGCGCGACGGCAACGCGGCCGACAGCCCTGACGCCCTGCGCGAACCGGCCGCACAGCTGGGTATTGACGATGTCGCCAGCGCCATCGCCGACCCGGCGGTGAAGGAGCAGCTGCGCCGTAACACAGAGGCCGCAATTGGCGCCGGGGTGTTCGGGGTCCCGACCTTGGCCATCGACCAGGAACTGTTCTGGGGCAACGACGCCCATCCGCTGATGGCGGCCGTGCTGGCCGATCCTGCCCTGCTGCAGCAGCCCGAATGGCAACGCCTGGACAGCCTGCCGGTGGCGGTGCAGCGCAGTCGCTGAACAGGGCGTGGCGCGTTTCCCTCGCGCGCCTGGCTGGGATTTGAGATAGATTTCACGTTTCCGAACCTACAACCGCCCTGGAGGGGGAGCCGCGGATGCGCATCGGAATCGTCGTCGACTCGGCCTGCGACCTGCCGCAGGACTTCATTGCCGAGCACAACATCGTGCTGCTGCCGATCACCGTCCGCATCGGCGAAGCCGTGCTGGCCGATCATCGCGATGAACAGGCCACACTGAGCTTCCTGCACGCGCACGTGGCCGAACACGGTGCTGAAGCGGAAACCATCCCCTTCAGCGTCAACCAGATCCGCGACCTGTTCCTGCAGCAGCTGGTGATCGATTACGACCACGTGTTCTGCATGACCATCACCAAGACCCGCAGCCCCATCCATGACAACGCGCTGCAGGCCAGCTTCGCCATCCTCAACGACTACAAGCCGGTGCGGCAGGCGGCGGGTTACAACTCGCCGTTCGCGCTGCGCGTGCTCGACACCCAGAACCTGTTCGCCGCGCAGGCGGTGACCGCAGTGGAAGCGGTGCGCCTGCGCGACAGCAACGCCAGCGTGCAGCAGATCCGCGAGCGGCTGGAGGAACTGGCCGGCAACGTGCACGGCTACATGGTCACCCGTGACCTGTACTACATGCGCGCGCGTGCGCGGCACAAGGGCGACCGCAGTGTCGGCCTGCTCAGCGCCGCACTGGGCAGTGCGCTGGACATCAAGCCGGTGCTGCACGGTTACCGCGGCGAGACCGGACCGGTGGCCAAGATCAAGGGCTTCGACAACGCCGTGCAGAAGTTGTTCGCGGTAGTTGGCCAGCGCGTACGCGCCGGGCTGATGACACCGACGGTGTGCGTCAGCTACGGCGGTGAGCTGGAAGAGCTGCGCACCTTGCCCGGCTATGCACAGCTGAAAGAGGTCTGCGCCACCCATGGCGTGACCGTGTACGAATCGGTGATGAGCCTGACCGGCATGGTCAACGTCGGCAAGGGCGCGGTCACCGTGGGCTTCGCCGATGGGCCGCATCGGTTCGAGTGAGGCCCCGACGCGGCGCGGATCTGCACATCGATTCCACCGCGGTTGTGCCAGTCTTCCCGCACTTCAAGGAGAACTCCATGCCTGCGCAGTACCACATCAGCCTGCCCGACCCGTCCAAGGCCCGCGGCAATGACCCTGACCTGTCCTTCCATTCGCAGGGCGCCGCCGGTTTCGCTGAAGAGCTGCAGGATGCCCTGCGCAGCGGCACGCTGTTCGAGCGCTGGAAGGCCAAGCAGCCCGACCCGGACGCGGTGGAACCGCAGTGGGGCGTGACCGATCCGGACGCCACCGTGACCGGCGAGCAGAAGGACCTGCGCATCAATCTGGTGGCCACCACCCGCATCGACAGTGACGTGTTCAAGCAGCGCCTGCGCCTGCTGGCCGGCAGCCACTGGGAACTGCGCGACGTGCGTTGAGGCACCCGCCCGCCGGGCATGGCCCGGCGCTACCGTGCCCGTGTCGTGATCGACCCGGTGCCGATGACCATGCTCTGGTAGACGCCAACCTTGGTTGGCGCTTGCACAAACGGCTGCCAACCAAGGTTGGCCACTACTGACGCGCCGCCGGACATGGCCCGGCGCTTCCGAGGGCTGCTCCGGTAGATGCCAACCTCGGTTGGCGCTTTCCAACCCGCCGCGCATGTGGCTGGCACACTGTGGGAATGAGAAACAGAGATGCCATCACCCGGCCGGGTACGCGCGGCGAGAAGAAGCTGCGTGATGCCCCACGCCGACTACGCGACCTGCAGCATTGGGCTGACTGCTTCAGTGGTGCGTTTCCCTCGCCAGAGGAGTTGGGCAGTCAAGCTCGCTACTGGAACTACAAGGTTCCGACCCGAGCCGGTCTGATCGAAGGCCCGGCCACCACCCTGAGAATCCAGCGTGCCTGCGCCCAATCGCTCATCAGCGCCTGCGCAAATCTGATCCAGTCGCGGCCCGCTTCACAAGCTACTGTGCGGGTAACCTGCTGCATCGCCCAGCCAGGGATGTTCTCCAGCGAGATTTGCCTTTACCTGGACGAAGCGTACTTCCAGGGCCACGTCGCCTCGACAGCGGATGGCCAGGTCACCGCCATCACCTCGCGCAGTCTTTCCGCCGAATGGCAGCTCGTCCTACCCCAAGGCGTTGAGGAGCGAGGTGTGCAGGTCAGCATTCCTCCCACCGACCACGATGACGGTCTGGAACAGGAATACTGGTTTTACGGCGAGGTAGCGGACCGGTGTTGATGCGTCCACCGGGTCCACAGCACGTGGCCCGGCGCACGACGGGCTCTGGTAGACGCCACCCTTGGTTGGCGCTCCAAAAGAACTGCCGACCAAGGTTGGCAACTACCGACGAACCGCCGGGCATGGCCCGGCGTTTCCCTATCGCTACCAGCCTCCGCCCAGCGCGCGGTACAGCTCTACACGCGCGATCGCGGCGGTGGCCTGGCTGTTGGCCAGTGCAGCCTGGTTGTCCAGCGCGATGCGCTGGGTGGTCAGCACATCCAGCATGTCGACCACGCCAGCCTGGTACTGCCGGCGCGCCGCGCCCAGTGCGCTCTCGCTCTCGTCCACCGCCACATGCAGCTGCACCGTGCGCTGCTGCTCGGCGGCATAGCCATCGATGGCGTCGTCCACTTCATGCCAGGCCCGCAGCACGGTACGGCGGAACTGCAGCACCGACTGTTGCTGCTGCAGCCTGCTCAGCGCGAGGTTGGCCTTCAGCCGCCCGCCCTGGAAGATCGGTACGCTGATGGACGGCCCGATGCTGAAGCGGTGCGCGTTCCACCCATCCAGATCATCCAGCTGCTTGGCCTGGAACCCAGCGTCGCCATTCAAGGTGATGCGCGGCAGGAAACTGGCCTTGGCCACGCCGATGCCGGCCGTTGCCGCATGCAGTGCCGCTTCGGCACGACGGATGTCCGGGCGACGCTCGGCCAGTTCGCTGGGCAACCCCACCGCTACGGCCGGCAGCGCCGGCCAGTCACGGCGTGCATCCTGCAGCTGCGCGTCCAGCGCCTGCGGCGGCTGCGCCAGCAGGAACGCCAGCGCATTGCGCAGCTGCGATTCACGATGCCGCAGCGGCGCGATGCGGGCCTGCAGCGATGCCACCTGCGCGGACGCGCTGGACACCTGCAGCGTGCTGGCCACGCCCTGTTGCTGGCGTGCCTCGGTCAGGCGCTTCATGTCGAGGGCGATGCTGAGGTTGTCCTCGGTGATCGCCAGCAGCTGCCGCGTCGCGCGCAGCTGCAGGTAATCACGCGCGGTTTCCGCCAGCAGCGCGATGCGCACCGCGTGTGCATCCTCCTCGGCGATCTGCACGCGTGCGTCGGCCGCTTCCACCTGGCGGCGCACACGCCCCCACAGGTCCAGTTCCCAGCTCAGGCCGATGCCGGCCTGGAACAGCCCGTAGTCATCACGGCCGCCGTTGCCGGACGGATCATTCAGGCCCACCTCGCTGTTGCGTGCACGCACGCCACTGGCGCTCGCGCTGACGCCGGGCAGGCGATCGGCGGCGGTGATGCCACGCGCGGCGCGGCTCTGCTGCACGCGGTTGGCCGCCAGCTGCAGGTCCAGGTTGGCCGCGAGCACCTGGCCGGCAAGCTGCCCCAGCAATGGATCGTCGAAGCCGGCCCACCAGGCCGCGTCCTGGTCGATGGCGTTGCCGGCGACCGCCTCACCCTGCCAGTGGTTGGGCAGTTCCGCCTGCGGGCGTACGAAGTCCGGACCCATCGTGCAGGCAGCCAGGGCCGTGCACAGGCTGGCCGCAACGAAGGTGCGGAACAGGGTGACTGCGCTCATGCACCCTCCCCGCTCTTGTGGCCCGGACTGTGCTGCACGCTCTGCGCGCGGGCGCGGCTGCCCAGGTCAACACTGGCTTCCACCGACATGCCGGCACGCAGCTGGTCCAGCAGTGGCTGGCCGGGTTCCAGCACGATCTTGACGGGAATGCGCTGCACCACCTTGGTGAAGTTGCCGGTGGCGTTTTCCGGTGCGACGGCGGCGAAGGTGACGCCGGTGGCCGGTGCGATGCTGTCGATGTGCCCGCGCAGCGGCTTGCCCGGGAACACGTCCACCTTCAGCTCGACCTGTTGGCCGGCCTGCATGCGGGTCATCTGCGTTTCCTGGAAGTTGGCGACCACGAAGGCGCGCTTCAGCGGCACCACCGCGGCCACCGGCGTACCCGGCGTCAGGTAGGCACCCACGCGCACCGCGCGGCGACCGACCATGCCATCGATCGGTGCGCGCAGCACGGTGTGCGACAGATCCAGTTCGGCGCGCGCCTGCGCCGCTTCCGCACGCTGCACCGCCGCCTGTGCAGCCTGCACGCCCGCGCTGAGGATGTCGGTGCGCTGGCGTGCGGTCGACAGCGCGGCCTGGCCCTGCTGCAGATGCGCACTGGCCACGGCCTGCTTCGACTGCGCCTGCTGTGCGTTCTGCACGGTACCGGCACCGTCACGGGCCAGTTCGCGGTAGCGCTGCTGGTCGGCGCTGGCCAGGGTCAGTTCGGAACGGCTGACATCGACGCTGGCCTTGGCCTGTTCGATCAGCGAGTCCTGCTGGGCCAGTGCGGCCTGCGCGTTGGCCAGCTGTGCACGGGCGTTGGCGAGGTCGGCACGGGCCGCCTGCAGGGCCACCTGGTAGTCGCGGTCGTCGATGCGGGCAAGCACGTCGCCAGCCTTCACCGACTGGTTGTCCTCGACTTCCACGGCACTGACAAAGCCGGGAATCTTCGGCGCAACCAGCGTGTAGTCGGCAACGACATAGGCATTGTTGGTGGTCTGGTGACCGCCGTCGCGCAGCAGCAGCCAGGCACCGATGGCCAGGGCCAGCACGCCCAGGCCCAGGCCGGTATTGAGAGTGGTTCGATTGATCGTCATGAGGGGGTTCCTGCGAAAGGTTCAGGCCACGGCACGTGGCGGATGGATGCGGGTGGGCATCCAGGCAATGAGGGGAATGAAGGCCAGCGCCACCAGCGCGACCACCCAGTACAGGTCGGCCGAGGTCAGCGCCTGCACCTGTGCATGCAGGCGCGCACCCAGCTGCGGGCCCTCGGCCAGCCACGGCTGCTCGCCGAGGCGGTCGACCAGCACGGTGGAATGGAAATGACGGCGGCCCTGGGCGACGGCATCCAGCACGCCGCTGGCGAGCACGGCAGCAAAGCCCTTGACCGTGTTGAACCACGCCGAGGCGAACGGACCGTCCTGCGGTGCCAGCCCGCCAGTGGCCAGCATCAGCAGCGGCAACACCGCCATCGGCTGGGCGAATACCTGCAGCAGCTGTACCCACAGGAAGTTGTCGCGGATCCAGGCCACATCCAGGTGCGAGCCCAGCCAGCAGGCCAGCGCCAGCATCGCCAGGCCGGTGGCCTGCACCCAGCGGCAATCCACTGCGCGGATGTTCAACAACGCCGCCACCAACGGCAGTGCGATCACCTGTGGCAGCGCCACCCACAGCAGCATCGGTGCGGTCTGCAATGGCCGGTAGCCCTGCACGCTGGCCAGGAAACCGGAGGGAATCGAGATCACTGCCAGCAGCACGAACAGCACGCCGCCCAGCGTCACCAGCGAGTAGCTGAGGTTGCGGTTGGCCAGCAGCTGCAGCTTGAAGAACGGCAGCGGGTGGAACCATTCATTGATCATGAACAGCACCATCAGGCCGGCGCCGCCACCGATCATCAGGGTGATCATCGGCGAGTCGAACCAGTTCAGGCGCGGGCCCTGCACCAGGCCCAGCACCAGCAGCACCAGCGCCGGCAGGCCCAGCGCCAGACCCACGCCATCGAACTGGGCAAAACGCTCCAGCCGCAGCGGGTCCTGCGGCAGGCCCCAGCTGACCATCGCCATGGCGGCCAGGCAGTACGGCACGATCTGCCAGAACGCCCAGTGCCAGCCCACCTGCTCGACCCAGAACGCGGCCAGCGGCGTGCCCATGCTCGGGCCGAAGGTAGCGGTCAACGCGTAGCCCGCCAGGCCATACAGCTTGATGCCGGGCGGCAGGAAGCGCAGTGCCACGCTCATCAGCAGCGGCGGCAGCGCACCACCACACAGCCCCTGCAGCGCGCGCAGCAGCAGGAACACCTGCAGGTTCGGCGCAAGCGGGCAGAGCACGCCCAGCACCATGAAGCCACCGATCATCGCCAGCGCGAAGCGGCGCAGCGAGAAGGTGGCGGCACACCACGGGGCGAAGGCCATCGCGCTGACCGACATCGCGCTGTAGAGGGCGACGATCCAGCTGCCGTCATCGACGCTGAAACCCATCGCACCACGGATGTCGGCCAGGGCGACCTTGGTGATGTTCTCGTTGAAGCCCGACACCAGCACCGCCAGCAGCACGCCACACAGGCCGACCAGAACGCGGCGGTCGAGCCCGGGGGCGGCGGCAGGACGGGGCGCAGCAGCGGCCGGGACAGCGGCGGCCGGCGTACTCATCGCCGGGCACCGATCCGTGCAGTGCACGGCATGTTGGGGGTCATTGGAATGCGCTCAGTGAAACTCCGGGGAGCGCAGTCTAGGGAGCTGGTACCCTGCGAAAAATGGCGCAGCCCGCATCCCAGGCGTGCGCCAGGCGCACGCATGCAGATGTCAGCGCGGGGCCCCCCCTGCGCTTTCGCACATGGTCTTGATCGAGCGCCGCAGCCACTGGTGGGCGGCGTCGTTGTCCAGGCGTGGATGCCAGGCCTGGACGATGGCGGCGGTGCGCACCGGGATCGGCAGCGGGAACAGGCGCAGCGGCAGGCGCATGCTGACGATCCGCTCCAGCATCACGCTCGGCATCTGCGGCAGGATCAGGTCCGACTCGGCGGCAGCGAAGATCGCGCCGTGGAAGGTCGGGCTGATCAGCGCCACCCGCCGCTGCAGGCCCAGCGTGGCCAGGTCGTCATCGATCGGGCCACGCGGCAGCCCCCGCCGCGACACCGCGATGTGGTCGCAGGCAGCAAAACGCTCGGCGCTGATCTCCTCATCGAACAACGGATGATCTTCGCGCGCGGCGCCCATGAACGAGGTACTGAACAGGTTCTGCACCTTGGTATCGGGTGCATGCTTGCCCGCGGTGCTGATGTACAGGTCGATCCGGCCCTGCGCCATCGCGTCGTCGTCGGTATCGCCCTCGGGCACGAAGCGCAGTACCGCGCGCGGCGCCTGCTGGCGGAACAGTTCACGCAGGCGTCCGCCGAATCCACCGATGAAGACATCGTTGGCGCGGACATTGAAGGTGCGTTCCAGGGTGCGCAGGTCGATCTCGCGACCGGCGTTGAACACACGGTGGGCCTGCTCGATCACATCGCGGACCTGCTCACGCAGCTGCAGCGCGCGGGGCGTGGGGGCCAGACCGCGGCCGGCACGCACCAGCACCGGGTCGCCCAGCGCGGTGCGGATCCGGCCCAGGGTACGGCTCATCGCCGGCGCGCTCAGGTTCATCCGCCGCGCGGCGGCGGCCACGCTGCATTCGTCAATCAGCACGTCCAGTGCCAGCAACAGGTTCAGGTCCGGCAGGGGCATGACAGTCTCCAGTAAATCAGATGACTCTACGACACTTGTAACCACAGCGGATTGCGTTTTACGCATTCATTGACTGCCGCGCACGGCATGGGTGCGCGCAGTGACATCGGCGACCATCCCCGGCCTGCCAAGGAGACATCCATGTTCAATACCCTGCTGGTCGCCCTGGACGGTGGCCCCCAGCACGCACGCGTGCTGGACCTGGCCGCAGCCATCGCCGGCCCCCACAGCCGCCTGCACCTGCTGTGCGTGCTCGACCCCGAATTCGCGCTGGCGGCCGATGCCAGCGAAGCCGACCGCATCGAGTACCCGGAAGCCGCCCGCCAGCGCTCGCGGGCCGAAGCGGTGCTGGCCGAAGCCCTGGCCGAGCTGCGCGAGCGCGGCGTCGACGCCATCGCGCAGATTCCCTCGGGTGACCCGGGCGAAGTGATCAGCGAGCAGGCCCGGCGCCTGAAGTGCGACCTGATCGTCATCGGCCACCGCCACCTGTCCCGCCTGGAACGCCTGTTCGAACCCTCGATCGGGCAATGGACCATCGACCACGCGCCCTGTCCCGTGCTGGTGGAAACCCGCGACCCACGACCCTAGCAACCATGGCCTCCCGTTCCCCGTTGTTTCCCACCCGCGTCAACTACCGCGCCTTCGGCCGCCAGTTCGGCCGCGGCGAACAGGCACTGCTGGCGGCGATACGCCAGCTGCACGATCCTGATCAACAGGCCGATGGACTCGCCCAGCTGAGCAGCCTCGGTATTGATCCCGAAGGCTGCGACGCGTTCGTCGGCCTGCTGCCGCTGCTGGCCACGCCCACCGCCCCGATCGACCTGCTGCCCGCTGGCTCACCGTTCATCGCGGCCAGCGAACTGGACCTGCTGGTCTGCCTGCTGCGCATCGCCCAGTGGCGGCATGCACGCCCGCGCGAAGATGACACGCTGGCACCGTTGCGCCAGCAGCTGGCGCGCTGTGCGATGGCCGTGCAGGCGGCAAACCTGCCGTTGCGCCAGCGCTCTTTGTCACCGGTCGGGCTGAGGCTGCTCGATCCCACTGGCTGGTTGCGGCAGCGCTGACCCGGCCGCGCCGCCCGTGCGCAATCACGCACGGGGACCGGGCACCCGGCGCGCTCAGCAATCCATCCTGCCGTGCGCACTGCCTTCGTCGTCGAGCACGTGCGCATGCAGGATCACCTGGTTGCGACCGGCACGCTTGGCGGCGTACAGGCCGGCATCGGCATCCGCCAGCAACTGATCCGCGCTGGCCAGAGCCGGCGGGTGCAGGTAGCCCACGCCGATGCTGATACTGACCGACCCTTCCGGCAGTGGCAGCGCCGCCACCGCCTCACGCAGGCGCTCGGCCAGCGCCAGCACGCCCGACAGCGGGCTTCCGGGCACGATCACCGCAAATTCCTCGCCGCCGTAACGGGCAACACTGTCACCGGCACGGCCGGCACTGATCTTCAGGACCTTGGCCACGGCCTGCAGGCAGCGGTCCCCGGCCGGATGTCCGTGGCGGTCGTTGAAGACCTTGAAATGGTCGATGTCCAGCAACAGCAGCCCCAGCTCGCTGCCGCTGCGCCGCGCACGGTTCCATTCCGCCAGCAGCAGTGCATCGAACTCGCGCCGGTTGGCCACACCGGTCAGGCCATCCTGCCGAGCGAGCTGGTCCAGCGATGCCTGCCGTTCCATCAGGTCCACCTGCAGCAGGATGCTGCGCACGCCGAAGCCCAGCGTTGCCACCACGAAGCCAGTGACCGCCAGCGGCCGCGCATGGTCGACCACCAGGGTACCGACCACCAGCAGCAGCAATGGCAGGATCATCGGCCCCGCCGCCTGCACCGTTCTGCCCAGCCTCGGGTGCATCACGAACGTCGGCGCGGGCGCCTGGCTCATCGCCAGCAACGCCAGCAGCAGGAACGGCAGGTCGATCAGCAGATCGTTGTAGGCACCGAAGGACTGTTCCGAGGTGTAGTGGTTGATGTAGTACGCCACCATCAGGTAGCCCACCGCGTAGATCGCCAGCGCGCGGAAGAAGTTGCGCCGCTCCGGAACGTCGCCCACCAGCCAGCGCACCACCGCGAACCCGGCAATGCACAGATTCTGGATATCGAACATGCGCTGCATGTTGGACAACGCGTGGTCGTCGATGTCGACGCGCGCGGCGAACGACTGCGCATGCACGAAGAACAGCACGCCCAGCAACGCGGCCATCGCCGCGTCGATCAGGCTGATGCTCAGCCGCTCACGGCGTGCACGGGCCAGGATGAACACCAGCGGCACGCCGTACAGCACATACAGGAACAGGCTGGCCTGCGGCGTGACATCGGCACGGCCGGCACCGAGCGCATCGATCATGTTGACGGCCATGCCACCCGCCCAGAGCAGCAGCGCCAGGGCGGTGGCGCGCCAGCCGAGCGCGGCACGGTCGCGGCGCGCCCGCCGCAGGCAGGCCGCCGCCGCCAGCAACGGGGCGCCCGTGAGGAACACGAAGGAACCCGCACCGGCCGGACCCGGCCACAGGGCCACGACCAGGCCGTGGCACAGCACATACAGCAGCGCCAGCACTACCGGCATGCATCCCCCGATCCGCAAGGCCGTATGGACGCACGATAGCCCCGCCCGCGCCACGGCCACGTGATCCAATACGGCAATACGACACTTCGCGTGCCCCGCCATGGGAGTGCCGGCCGCTGGCCGGCAATCCCGGGGAATCACAGGGCTGCAGGTTGCCGGCCAGCGGCCGGCACTACCGGAAAGCCGTCAGCCGTGCAGGGCGCGGGCGTGGTGGGCGATGTGCTCGCCGATGAAACTGGCGATGAAGTAGTAGCTGTGGTCGTAGCCCGGCTGCAGGCGCAGGGTCAGCGGATGGCCGGCGGCATCACAGGCCTGCTGCAGGCGCTGCGGTTGCAGCTGGGTCTGCAGGAATTCGTCCGCCTCGCCCTGGTCGACCAGCAACGGCAGGCGCTCAGTGGCCACGGCGACCAGTTCGCTGGCATCCCACTGCGCCCAGTCCGCCGGGTTGTCGCCCAGGTAGGCGTGGAAGGCCTTCTGCCCCCACGGCACGTGGCTGGGCGCAACGATCGGCGAGAACGCCGACACGCTGCGGTAGCGCCCCGGGTTGCGCAGCGCGATCACCAGCGCACCGTGACCGCCCATCGAGTGGCCGCTGATGCCGCGCGCATCGGTGACCGGGAAATTCGCCTCGATCAGTGCCGGCAGTTCCTGCGCCACGTAGTCGTGCATGCGGTAGTGCTTCGCCCACGGTGCACGGGTGGCATTGAGGTAGAACCCCGCCCCCTTGCCCAGGTCATAGCCCTCGGCATCGGCCACGTCATCGCCGCGTGGGCTGGTATCGGGCGCGACGATGATCACGCCATGCTCGGCCGCGTAGCGCTGCGCGCCCGCCTTGGTGATGACGTTCTGCTCGGTGCAGGTCAGCCCGCTCAGCCAGTACAGCACCGGCAGTTTCTGCGTTTCCGCCTGCGGCGGCAGGTACACGGCGAACTGCATGTCGCAGCCCAGCGTGGTGGAATGATGCCGGTAGACGTCCTGCCAGCCGCCGAAACAGGCGCGGTGTTCAATACGTTCCATGGTGCTCTCCTGCGCGGCGCGTCAGCGCACGCGTGCTTCTGGTAGATGCCGACCTTGGTCGGCTTATCCACGCGCGGCGTGGATGCCTTTGTTGATCCGTTCATCCAGCTGCGCCAGCAGGCGCAGCAACGATTCGACGCCAGGCTGGCCATCAAGATTGCGCCAGGCCGCCACGGCCACATCGCTGCGCGGCGGCCACTGACCGGCCGCGCGCGCCTCATGAAGGCGCGGCAGGAATACCTGCGCAAGCCACTGCTCGAACGGCATGCCATCGTCGCTGCCGAAGGCCGAGGTCACCGCACGCGGTGGCCCCACCTCCCCCACTACCCAGCCAAGCGCACGCAACGCCTGCTCGATCGGAACCACCAGAGCCGCGCGCGGGTCTTCCGCACGCGGCCGGCGCAGGGCATCAAGCCAGCCCATGACGCGGCTCAGTAGTGGACCACCGAACGGATCGACTTGCCTTCGTGCATCAGGTCGAAGGCTTCGTTGATCTTGTCCAGGTCCATGGTGTGGGTGACGAACGGTGCCAGTTCGATATCGCCCTTCATCGCGTCCTCCACCATGCCCGGCAACTGGCTGCGGCCCTTCACGCCGCCGAAGGCAGTGCCCATCCACTTGCGCCCGGTCACCAGCTGGAACGGACGGGTGGAGATCTCCTGGCCCGAACCGGCCACGCCGATCACCACGCTCTGGCCCCAGCCACGGTGCGCGCATTCCAGCGCCGCGCGCATCACGTTGACGTTGCCGATGCACTCGAAGCTGTGGTCCACGCCCCAGGTGGTCATCTCGACGATGACCTGCTGGATCGGCTTGTCGTAGTCCTTCGGGTTGATGCAGTCGGTGGCGCCGAATTCGCGCGCCAGTTCGAACTTGGACGGGTTGGTGTCCACCGCGATGATGCGACCGGCCTTGGCCTGGCGCGCACCCTGGATCACCGCCAGGCCGATGCCACCCAGGCCGAACACCGCCACGCTGTCGCCCTCCTGCACCTTGGCGGTGTTGTGCACCGCGCCGATGCCGGTGGTGACGCCACAACCGAGCAGGCAGACGTGCTCCGGGTTCGCGTCCGGATTGATCTTCGCCAGCGAGACTTCGGCCACCACGGTGTACTCGCTGAAGGTCGAGCAACCCATGTAGTGGTACAGCGGCTCGCCGTTGTAGCTGAAGCGGCTGGTGCCGTCGGGCATCACGCCCTTGCCCTGGGTGGCACGCACCGACACGCACAGGTTGGTCTTGCCGCTCTTGCAGAACAGGCACTCGCCACACTCGGCGGTGTACAGCGGAATCACGTGGTCGCCGGGCTTGACGCTGGTCACGCCCTCACCGACCTCCACCACGATGCCGGCGCCTTCATGGCCCAGCACCACCGGGAACAGGCCTTCCGGATCATCGCCGGACAGGGTGAAAGCATCGGTATGGCAGACACCGGTGTGGGTGATCTTGACCAGCACCTCGCCCTTCTTCGGCGGGGCGACGTCGATCTCGACGATCTGCAGCGGCTGGCCGGGACCAAAGGCGACGGCGGCACGGGACTTCATGGTGGCTTCTCCAGGATCAGGCGGAAAGGGAATGGCAGGATGATCGGCGGGATATGGCGCCGATGCTTATTTCAGGTACGAGCGGATCAACGCGCTCATGTCGCGCACGCGTTCGGCGCGCTGTTCATCGGAGGCCGCAGGCTGGCCGAACTCCTCGCGCAGATGGGCCTCCATCACCTCGGACATCAGGCCGTTGACCGCGCCACGGATGGCGGCGATCTGCTGCAGCACCGGCCCGCAGTCGGCACCGGCTTCCAGCGCGCGATCCAGCGCATCGCACTGGCCGCGGATACGGCGCACGCGGGCCAGGACCTTCTTCTTCTCTTCGGGGGAGTGCGGCATGGCGGGGCCACCTTGGAACTATACTGGGGGATAGTATACACACAGGGGCGAATGAAGCCATCTGGTGCTGCCGAGGCATGCCCCAGGGACAGACCAGCCCAGAATATGAATGAACAATAAATAGATTCATTTGTTACTTTTTCATGACGTAGGGTGTCGCATTCGCCCCTGCGTTTACCCCTGAGTCACATTGGCGTGACCAGGGAGAAATCATGTACCGACCGTTGTTCGCCCGCAGTCGCTTGTCTGTCGCGCTGGGTTCGGCATTGGTGCTGGTGGCCGCCGCACCGGCTATGGCGCAGCAGGCCGCCACGCAGGAACAGAAGGCCGAGCCCGCCAGCAGCAAGACCCCCGTGCAGCTGGACCGGATGACCGTCACCGGCTCGCGCATCTACCGCGCCGGTTTCGACACGCTCGAGCCCGCCGCGGTGGTCAGCCGTGAATCGATCGAGAACTATGGCGACACCAACCTCATCGATGCCCTGACCCGGATTCCCGGGGTCAGTGCCGGCGTCAGTTCGCGCGGCGACCAGGCCGGCTTCGGTGCAGGCGTCAACTTCGCCAGCAAGTTCGGGCTGGGCAGCAATCGCCTGCTGACCCTGGTCAATGGACGCCGCTTCGTCACCTCTACGCCGCCCACCATCTTCGGAGCCGGCGGCGGCTCGGGCATCCAGGTCGACATGAACGCCATTCCCAGCGTCATGGTGCAACGCATTGAAAGCCTGAGCGTTGGCGGTGCCCCCACCTATGGCTCGGATGCGATCTCCGGCGTCAACAACATCATCCTGCGCGACCGGTTCGAGGGTGCCGAAGTCGAACTGGGCTACGGCAGGACCAGCAAGAACGACAACGAGCGCTACTCCTGGTCGGCCATCTTCGGTACCGACTTCGCTGATGGCCGTGGCCACATCGTGGTGGCGGCGGAACTGGACAATGCCGATGGGGTGAACGCGCTGCAACGCGATTTCTACCGCCAGGGCTACAGCCTGCAGGCCAATCCCACGGCGGCCAATGCCACTGCCCAGCCCCTGCGCCGGCCGACCAATGATGGCCGCATCGACGGCAGCATTCCGTTCAACACCGGGCCCCGCGATGGTATCCCCGACCAGGTCTGGATCCGCAACCGGCGCATTGCCAGCATGACCTTCGGTGGCCTGGTGATGCCGGCCACCGGCAGCTACACGCGCAACGGCCTGGGCGACATCCTTGGCTTCGGCCCGAACAAAGACAGACTGTGGCAGTTCAACAACGAGGGCAAGCTGGTCGAGTTCAATCCCGGCACCAGCTACGCGGGCGGCAACGCCTCCGGCGGTGACGGCCTGAACCTGTTCGAGACGGTGCCGCTGATCGCCGACCTCGAACGACGCTCGGTATTCTCCACCGGCAGCTTCGACTTCACCGACAACGTGCGCGGCTTCTTCGAACTTTCGCGATACGAAGCGACCGCCCGCGAAACCCTCGACCAGAACGTCTACAACGCGGTGTCCTTCGGCAATGCGCGCCTGGACGGCGGCGGTACCGCCAGCGGTGCACTGACCTTCAGCGCCAGCAATCCGTTCCTCAGTGCGGAAACCCGCAAGATCCTCGCCGACAACGGCATCACCTCGTTCCGCCTGTCGCGATCTTCGCGCGACCTGTCGATGAACAACGCCAGCACCGAAACCCGCCTGACCCGTGCGGTGCTCGGCCTGAACGGCTTCTTCGAGGTCGGAAAGCGCAGCTTCAACTGGGAAGCCAGCGTCACCCACGGCCGCGGTGACTTCGACTACCTCGGCACTGGCCTGATCCAGCAGAACTTCATCAATGCGATCAACGTCACCACCGACGCCAGCGGGCGCATCATCTGTGATGCCACCCGCCCGGGCACCACGGCCGATGCGAACTGCCGCCCGCTGAATCTGTTCGGCGAGAACCAGGCGTCGCGCGAAGCCCTGGACTATGTCTCCACCCGGACCGTGGCCAAGGCGCAGACCCGCCAGACCGTCATCAATGCGTCGGTATCCGGCGGCCTGTTCGATCTTCCCGGCGGCGAGCTGTCCACAGCGGCCGGCTTCGAACACCGCCGCGAAGAAGGCTCCTTCACCCCCAGCGAGTACCAGCGCCTGGGCCAGGGCCGTTCGGTGCCGACCCAGGCGGCCGAGGGCAAGTACCACACCAACGAAGTGTTCGCCGAAGTGCTGGCACCGCTGTTCAATCCCGACTGGGATATCCCGGGCCTGCATCGCCTGGATCTGACCGCCAAGTTCCGCCGCGTCGACAACTCCGTCGCCGGCGCGTTCAATGCGTTCACCTACGGCATCCAGTACGAACCGATCGCCGGCCTGCAGCTGCGCGGCAACAAGACCCAGTCACTACGCGCGCCCTCCATCGCCGAGCTCTACACCACCCAGCAGCCGGCCTACTACAACATCCCGGAAGTGTGCTCGCTGGACAACATCAGCGGCGGCTCAAATCCGGCGGTGCGTCGCCGCAACTGCGAGGCGTTCTTCGCCGCCTACCCGGGTGCCGATCCGAACACCTTCCGCCAGCAGCCGACCAATACGCTGGGTTCGACCAACGGCAGCACCCGCCTGCAGAACGAAACGGCGAAGTCGTGGACGGCCGGCATCGTGTTCGCGCCGGAATGGATCCCGGGCCTGCGCGTCGCCGCCGACTGGTATGACATCAAGATCAACAACGTGATCACGTCGCTGAGCGCCAACGACATCATCACCGGTTGCTTCGACACTGCCGACTTCAACGCCGCCAACGTCCCCAACGCCAACCGCTTCTGCAGCCTGGTGACGCGTGATCCGAACACCGGCGTGGCTACCAGCATCAAGACCGAGTATGGCAACGGCCCGGTGCTGATGTTCCGTGGCTGGACCGCCGAAGTCGGCTACCGTTGGGACCTGTCGCGCTTCGGCGTACTGGACCTGGACTTCTACGGCTACATGCCGAAGAACCGTGGCCAGGCCGCGAACCGGGACGTGCCGTTCGTCGAACAGGCGGGCAGCTTCAACGAGCCCAAGCGCCAGTTCCGTTGGACGGCCCAGCATCGCATCGGCAACTGGAACTACGGCGTGGCCTCCAACTACACCAGCCGCGCCCAGTACACGATGACCGATACCCCGGAAAGCCGTCAGTACTTCTACCGCGACAGCTGGACCACCTGGGACGCCAACGTCACCTACCGCATCACCGACGCCGCGCGCGTGACGTTGTCGGTGATCAACGTGGGCGATGACATCGGGCCGTTCCCGTATGTACTGGATGCACTGGGCCGTCGCTACATGGCCAGCCTGCGCTACAACTTCAAGTAGGCCTGGCGCAGCGTTTCCACAGGCGGGGCCCGGTGTACGGGCCCCGCTCAATCAAACAGACCTTGTTCCGCCAACCGGGTCAGCTCATCCACCACGTAGCGCACCTTCGGCCGCAGGTGGCGCGTCGGTGGCCACAGCGCATGGATGTCGATGTGCCGCTGCATGTGTTCGTCCAGCACCGATTGCAGCACGCCGGAATCCAGATGGCGGCGCACCAGTGAAATGGGCATCTGGCAGATGCCCAGGCCGGCGATGGCCGCTTCGATCACCGCGTCGCCATCATTGAGTTGATAGGGCGCACTGGGAATGAACGTTCCCTCGTCCTCCTCGCTGCCGATCCGCCACCAGATCGGTTGCCCGTGGCGGAAGCCGACGATGCTGCGGTGCTGCGCCAGTTCCTGCACCGTGCGCGGCACGCCATGCGCCTGCAGGTACGCCGGCGATGCGCAGGTGACCAGGCGCTGGCGCCCCAGCCGGCGCGCGACCAGGTGCTCGGCCTGGTGCAGCCCACCGAAACGGATCAGCAGATCGATGCCCTCTTCGACCGGATCGACGAAGTGATCGGTGAAGGTCATCGTCAACTGCAGGTCCGGATACTGCCGGCACAACCGCAGCAGCACCGGCAGCACCACCAGCCGCCCGAACGAGGACGGCATGTCGATGCGCAGCCGCCCGCTGGGCAGGCCCGCCGAACCCAGACAGGCCTCGGCCGCGGAGATTTCTTCCAGCGCCGCCGCACAGGAGGCGTAGTACGCCTCGCCATCAGTGGTCAGTGCGATGCGCCGCGTAGTGCGATGGAACAGGCGCACCCCCAGCCGCGCTTCCAGACGGGCGATGGCCTTGCCCACCGCCGAGCGCGAGATGCCCAGCGCGTCTGCCGCCTCGGTGAAGCTGCCCGAGCGTGCGGTCGTGACGAACGTGACCAGGCCATTCAAGGATTCCAGCGGCAGCATCGTTCGCACCCCATTGGGGACAAATAGTCCCCCACCAAGGGAGATCGAAGCGCTTTATGCGCCCGCATGTCAACTCCATCCTGTGTGCATCGCGCCGCTGGCGCTCTTCCCCGCACCGAGATGACCAACATGACCACCGCCCTCTTTCGCCCGTTCGACCTGACAGGCATCGCCCTGCGCAACCGCATCGCGATGGCCCCGATGACCCGTGCCCGCAACCCCGGCTCGGTCGCCAATGAGCTCACCGCGCAGTACTACCGGCAGCGTGCCAGCGCCGGCCTGATCATCAGCGAAGGCACGCCGGTCTCGCCGCAGGGCCAGGGCTACATCGACGTGCCGGGTATCTGGTCGGCCGAGCAGGTGGCCGGGTGGAAGCTCGTCACCGAGGCGGTGCATGCCGCGCAGGGCACGATCTTCGCCCAGCTCTGGCACGTCGGCCGCATGTCGCATTCCTCGCTGCAGCCTGAGGGCGGACAACCGGTCAGCGCCGGTACCCGCCCGGTGGCCAGCGCACCGAAGAACACCTCGTTCGTCTATCTGGACGACGGCAGCCGCGGCCATGCCGATCCCACCCCGGCACGTGCACTGGAGACTGCGGAGATCCCCGGTATCATCGACGACTTCGCACGCGGCGCCGACAACGCCATCGCTGCCGGCTTCGATGGCATCGAGTTGCATGCCGCCAACGGCTACCTGTTCGAGCAGTTCCTCAACCCGCTCATCAACGAGCGCGACGACCGCTACGGCGGCTCGCTGCCGAACCGCGCGCGATTGATCCTGGAGACGGTGGATGCGATGGCCCAGCGCATCGGTGCGCACCGCATCGGCGTACGCCTGGCACCGAACAACCTCACCTTCGACATGCCGTTCTACCCCGACAACGAAGCCACCTATCTGTACCTGGCCGAGGAACTGGGCAAGCGCGGGCTGGCCTATGTGCATCTCAACGACAACCTGCAGGCGGGCCAGTCGGTGCTGGGCGAGGCGTTCCTGCAGCAGTTCAAGCAGGTCTACGGTGGCACGTTGATCCTGGCCGGTGGCATGACCCGCGAACGCGCCCTGCAGCTGGTCGAGGCCGGCACCATCGACCTGGCCGCATTCGGCCAGCCGTTCATCGCCAACCCGGATCTGGTCGAACGCCTGCAGCACAACGTCGCGCTGGCCACGCCCGACCGCAATACCTATTACGGTGGCGGCGAGGCAGGCTACCTCGACTACCCGCGCGCGCAGTAGAGCCACGCGATGCGTGGATGCGGGCGTACACTGCTCACCCGCATCCACTGGATCTGCCCATGGATACGCCCACCGCATCGTTCATCGTCAACCTCGATGTCCCCGATCTTGCCGCTGCCGAGGACTTCTACATCCGAGCCTTCGGCCTGAGCATCGGGCGCCGTCTAGGCCCGGGCGCCGTGGAGCTGCTCGGTGGGCCAACGCCGCTGTACCTGCTGCAGAACGAGGCCGGCAGCGCCGCCACCGAAGACGGCGACGTGCGCGACTACGAGCGCCATTGGACGCCGCTGCACCTGGACTGGGTGGTGGATGACATCGAGGCGGCACTGGCACGTGCGGTTGCGGCCGGGGCGACGCTCGAACAGCCTGTGCGCGAGCGCCGCTGGGGCCGCATCGCCGTGCTGGCCGATCCGTTCGGGCATGGCTTCTGCCTGATCCAGTTCAGCGGCGAAGGCTACAACGCGCTGGTCGAATGACCGGTGCGCCGTTCACCACGGCAACGGCACTGCTTCACCGTTGGCGCGCTCACCGTAGTACAGCGACGGCAGCAGGCGCGAGAGGAAACTGAACTCCGTGTAGCAGTGCTTGAGCAGGCCCAGGCCGACCGCATCGCCGGCATCGCAGTGCGGATCGGTGCTGTCCAGGCCGAGCACGAAGCGGCTGCGCAGCACACAGCCAAACGGCGTATCGCGCGCCACGTGCAGCATCTGCCCGTCGCAGGGATCACCGTTTGCATCCAGGCGTACGTGATCCCCGAAGCCGATGCGCGCTGCGATCACCGCCGACACATCGCCTGCATCCTGTGCCACCTGCAGGCGCTCGGGCACCAGCAACGTGCGCGGGTCATGGAACTTCAGGCGTGCCGCCACCGGCGGGATGTCGGCCAGCGATTCCACCGCGTGGATGCTGGCACCGTGGTAGCTGCGTCCGCGCTGCCAGGCCGCGTCCCAGCCGCGATGCTCGACATGATCGACCGGATGCCACCAGCGGATGTGCTGGGTGGTCTCGAAGAAGGTGAACCACCAGTCCAG
This sequence comes from Stenotrophomonas sp. 28608_Sma, assembly GCF_056486185.1. Lineage (NCBI taxonomy): Bacteria > Pseudomonadati > Pseudomonadota > Gammaproteobacteria > Lysobacterales > Lysobacteraceae > Stenotrophomonas > Stenotrophomonas sp. 28608_Sma. The sequence goes on from NZ_CM151308.1 coordinate 4,240,733, forward strand.
CATGCGGCCCTTGCAACCGTGCAGATCGGTACGCACCGCCACCAGCAGGGTGCCATCTTCGCGGCGCTGGATGCCGGTTTCCAAGCGCATCGGTGCGGGGTCGAGCAGATCGTGGTGGTCCAGCCAGGCGCGGGCGTTCACAGCGGTATCCATCGGGGTCTCCTGCATGTCGGGAGATCTGACAATACGGAAACGTTATTCGTTTCGCAATTATCCGAATGCGGTAAGATGGGCGCAATGAACAGCACCACCCTGCCCGAGCCACCCTCACCAATCCGCCGCCGCGGCCGCCCTGCGCGGCCGGAAGCCGAAGTCCGCCACGCCGTGCTGCAGGCCACGCTGGAGCTGCTGCTGGCACAGGGTTACGAGGCCACTACCATCGAAGCGGTGGCGGCGCACGCCGGGGTAGCGAAGAAGACCGTGTACCGCCACGCCAGCAACCGCGAAGAACTGGTCGGGTTGGCCGTGCGCGAGTGGACCGACGGCTTCGCGCCGCAGTTGCAGCGCGATGCGCACGACGCCGACGAGGTGATGCCGTTGCTGCGGGCCATCCTGCAAGCGGTGTGCGCGCAGGCACTGTCGGCGCAGGCAGTGCAGGTATTCCGCCTGCTGGCCACCGACTTTCCTGGCAAGGACGCGCTGCTGCAGGCCTATCTGGACAATGGCATCGAACGCGGCCGTGCGCTGCTGGCCGACTGGCTGGCGCGTCAGCAGCAGCGCGGGCTGCTGCGCGAGGGAGATGCCGCGTGCATGGCGCGGCTGATCCTGGCGATGGCCGTGGCCGAGCCGCTGCGCGAACGCGTGATCGGTGTGGTGGCCGAGGATGCGCCGGTAGAGGTGCATCTGCGTGATTGCCTGGAATTGTTGGCACCCGTACTGCAGGTGCCGTAGCAGACCGCATCCACGCATGGCGAGGTTCTACCGGCAGCGCTTCGGATCAGGTCACGCCTGCACGTAGGGCATTTCGCTGTCGATACCGTCGAACGTGATCAGCTGCAGCAGCGGCTGCACGTCCTCGTCACTGATCTCACCCGCAGTGATGTCCTCCACGCGTGCATACAACGCCTGCAGCGCCGCTACCTGGTCCCCTCGCAGCCAGCCACGATGGGTACCGAGCCAAGCCTGCAGATTGGTTCCGATATCGCCCTCCGAAAGCAGCGAATCCTCTTCCTCCAGCTCCACCACCGCTTCGGCCATCTTGCGGAACAGGAAGTCCTGGAAGTTCGCGGCCAGCAGATCGGCGCGATCATCGTCATGCCAGACCAGCAGCACCGGCGACTCGCTGGAACCCGGTGCATTGGTCCAGAAACAGTAATGATCACCCGCGCCGGTGCGCGCGAACGGCAGCAGTTTCAGGTCATCGCGCAGCGGGTTGTAATGATCTTCGGCAGTCAGATCTTCCCACGCTGCGCGCAGTTCGCTCGGCTCGATCGGTTCATAGTCGTTGGCATACAGCAGTACCGGCGGCTGCGGCTGCACCTGCGGGAACACCGTGCGGTACCAGTTCGGGCCCTGCTCGCCCCAGCTGAAACGGTTGCCTTCCACCAGCTGGCGGAACAACGGCGGGAAGGTCTGGCCGGAAGCCTGTTCGAGATCGGCGAGCATGCTCAATGACGTCCTTTTGTTGAGAAGACTCACTCTAGCGGGTGAACGCCATCCACGCATGGCGTGGATCTCCCCGGAAAGCTCTCGTTGGAGCCGGTCATTGGACGGCACTGCGCCATCCACCGCACCTCACTCGCGCAGCATATCCACGAACGCACGCAGCGCACCGGGCATCTGCCGCTGCTTCGGGTAGTACAGCGCGAAGCCGGCGAACGGTTCGCTCCAGTCTTCCAGCACCGCCACCATCTGCCCCGATTCGATGTAGGGCCGCGCGGTGTCTTCCAGCACGTAGGCCAGGCCGATGCCATCGAGTACCGCGCCGACCACGGTGCCCTGCTCGCCCAGCGTCAGCCGTCCGGGCACGTCGATCTCCAGCGCCTGCCCACCGCGCTCGAACTGCCACTTGTACAGATGCCCGCTGGCGAAGCGGAAGCGGATGCATTCGTGTGCAGCGAGATCGCGCGGATGCTGTGGCGCGGGATGCCGCCGCAGATACTCCGGCGAGCCGACAATCAGCCCGCGCAGTGGTGGCCCCATCGGCACTGCCACCATGTCCTCGGGCACGAACTCGTGCAGGCGCACGCCGGCGTCATAGCCCTCGGCGACGATGTCGACCAGGCCGTCGTTCTCGGTCAGCTCCACCCGCACGTCAGGATGGGCGTGCAGGAAGCGCGCCAGCCGTGGTCCCAGCTGTGTCGCCACCGCAGCACGGGTGGCGTTGATGCGCAGCAGGCCAGCCGGGACAGCACGGAACTGGTTCATCTCCTCCAACGCATCGTGCACCTGCCCCAAGGCCGGCTGCAGGCGCTCCAGCAGGCGCTGCCCGGCCTCGGTCAGGGCCACGCTGCGGGTGGTGCGATGAAACAGGCCCACCCCCAACCGTTCTTCAAGCGCGCGGATCGCATAGCTCACCGCCGAGGTCGACAGCGCCAGCTCGGCGCCGGCACGGCGGAAGCTGCGGTGGCGGGCGACTGCGGCGAACGCAGCCAGGTGGGAGAGATTGTCAGTGGCCATGATTGTGCAGTTTCACTTGATGAATCATGCCGATATCCGGGCTTTTTGCCACTGGGTACGGGGCGTATTGTAAAGCGCCTTTCGACAAACCCTGCCAAGGATTCCCCATGTCCCTCGCCCGTGGTTACGCCGCCCATTCACATACCGACCCGCTGATCCCCTACGAGTTCGAACGCCGCGCGGTCGGCCCGGACGATGTACGTATCGAGATCCTCTACAGCGGCATCTGCCACTCCGACCTGCACCAGGCCCGCGACGACTGGGGTGGCTCGATCTACCCGATGGTGCCGGGCCACGAGATCATTGGCCGCGTCACCGAGGTCGGCAGCAACGTCACCCGCTTCAAGGTGGGCGACCACGCCGGCGTGGGCTGCATGGTCGACTCGTGCCGCCACTGCGACGCCTGCGAGCACGACCTGGAGCAGTACTGCGCCGAAGGCGCGACCTGGACCTACAACGGCCGTGAGCGCGAAAGCGGCGCGCCGACGTATGGCGGCTATTCCGACCACGTGGTGGTCGAACAGCGCTTCGTGGTGAAGGTGTCCGAAACGCTGGACCTGAAGGCCGCCGCCCCGCTGCTGTGCGCCGGCATCACCACCTGGTCGCCGCTGCGCCACTGGAAGGTCGGCCCGGGCCAGAAGGTCGGCGTGATCGGCCTCGGTGGCCTCGGCCACATGGGCGTGAAGTTCGCCAAGGCCCTCGGCGCGCACGTGGTGATGATCACCACCACGCCGGAAAAGGGTGCCGATGCCAAGCGCCTGGGCGCCGATGAAGTGCTGGTCTCGCGCGATGCCGCGCAGATGAAGGCGCACGCCGGCAGCTTCGACTTCCTGCTCAACACCATTCCGGTTGGCCATGACACCAACCCGTACATGGGCCTGCTCAAGCGCGAGGCCACCATGTGCCTGGTCGGCGTGCTGACCGAACTGGATCCGCCGCTGACCGGCGGCAGCGTGATCTTCGGCCGCAAGCACCTGACCGGCTCGGCGATCGGCGGCATGGCCGAAACCCAGGAAATGATGGATTTCTGCGCCGAGCACGGCATCGTCAGCGATGTCGAGATGATCGACATCAAGAACGTCAACGAAGCCTGGGAGCGCATGGCGAAGAACGATGTGCGCTACCGCTTCGTGATCGACATGGCGACGATGAAGAACGCCGCCTGATCGATCGGCGACTGTGAACGAAGAACCCCGGCACTGCCGGGGTTTCTTGTTTGCGTTGCACGGCCCGTCCGCCGGGCATGGCCCGGCGAGCGAAGCGGTTGCCTCCCTCCTTGGGCATGACGAAGATCAAGGACCCGGCCACCAGCCGGGCGCAGACTCGCTGCATGGCCCGCCTGCCCTCCCCTGCGATGCTGATGCGCGCGCCGCACCGGCTGCTGTTCTTCATCGGCGCCAGCAACCTGCTGCTGGCAATGCTGTGGTGGGCGTTGTGGCTGGGCGCATTGCGCGGGTTGTGGACGCCGCAGCCATCGCCGCTGCCTCCGGCCTGGCTGCACGCGCTGCTGATGCAGTACCTGGTACTGCCCAGTTTCATCTTCGGCTTCCTGCTCACCGTGTTCCCGCGCTGGATGGCACAGCCGGAGCTGCCACGCAGCCGTTATGCGCCGGTCGGCATCGGCCTGTTTGGTGGGCAGGCGTTGCTGATTGCCGCCGCCTGCGGGTGGACACCCGGGCTGTGGCCCGGCCTGCTGCTGGCACTGGCCGGCTGGAGCGCCGGACTGATCGTGCTGGGACGCGTGCTCAAGGCCGCCGGTCCCAACCGCAACTGGCATGCGCGCGCCTGCTATGCCGCACTGCTGCTGGGCTGGCTGGGGCTGCTGCTGTTCATGGCGGTGGGGCGCGGCCACGCCACGCTGATGCCGGTCACGGTGGCACTCGGCACCTTCGGCCTGCTGCTGCCGGTCTACCTCACCGTCGCGCACCGGATGATCCCGTTCTTCGCCAACAACGTGGTCGATGGCTATGTGGCGTGGCGCCCGCTGCGCTGGTTGGCTGCGATGTGGGCGCTGCTGATGCTGCGCCTGCTGTTGAGCGCGTTGCAGGTCGACCACCTGCTGTGGCTGGCCGATGGGCCGCTGCTGATGTTGTCGCTGCAGGCGCTATGGCACTGGTGGCCACGCGGGCCGATGCCGGGCCTGCTTGCCGCCCTGTTCCTGGCACTGGCGTGGCTGCCGATCAGCTTCGCGTTGTATCTGCTGCAGGACATCGGCCAGATGCTGGGCCATCCGCAACTGCTCGGCCGCGCGCCGCTGCATGCCCTCGCCGTGGGCCTGTTCGGCAGCCTGCTGGTGGCGATGGTGACCCGGGTCACCCAGGGCCATTCCGGCCGACCGCTGGTGATGCCGGCAGTGGCCTGGTTTGCGTTCGTCGCGCTGCAGGCGGTGGCGATCATGCGCATCGCTGCCGAACTGATGCCCGACGCCTATGCGTGGCATTTCGCCGGAGCCATCGGCTGGTTGCTGGCCTTGGCACCGTGGGTGGCGCGGCTGGGCTGGATCTACCTGTGCCCACGGCGCGACGGCAAGCCGGGCTGACATCACCGCTGGGCATGGCCCGGCGCTACCGCAATCGAATCAATACGCGAACTCGCGGAACACCGGATCGACGTCGCCGTGCCAGCGGCCATGGAACAGCGCCAGCTTGCGTTCGGCCGGGGTCAGGCCGGACTCGACGATCTCCTGCAGCACGTCCAGGAACTTGCTCTCGTCCTGGCCGTCGGCATTGCGCGCCGCGCGGCGCTTGAGGCCTTCGACGGAAATCTTCAACGCTTCACGGGCCAGGTCGCGCACGCTGCCAGTGCGGAACGGCAGGTTCATCGCATGCTTCGGCACGCCGTCGCGCAGTGCATGGCGCTCGGCCAGGGTAAAGTCACGCACCAGGTCCCAGGCCGCATCCAGTGCGGTGTCGTCGTACAACAGGCCCACCCAGAATGCCGGCAGCGCACACAGGCGGCTCCACGGGCCACCGTCGGCACCGCGCATCTCCAGATACTTCTTCAGGCGCACTTCCGGGAACGCGGTGGTCATGTGGTCCGACCAGTCGCGCAGCGTCGGCAGCGCGCCCGGCAGCACCGGCAGCTTGGCCTGCATGAAATCGCGGAAGCTCTGCCCGCTGGCGTCGTGGTAGATGCCATCGCGGTAGGAGAAATACATCGGCACGTCGAGCAGGTAATCGACATAGCGCTCGTAACCGAAGCCATCCTCGAACACGAAGTCGAGCATGCCGGTGCGGTCGGCGTCGGTGTCGGTCCAGATGTGCGAGCGGTAGCTCAGGTAGCCGTTGGGCTTGCCTTCGGTGAACGGCGAATCGGCGAACAGCGCGGTGGCGATCGGCTGCAGCGCCAGCGACACGCGGAACTTCTTCACCATGTCCGCTTCGGTGGCGTAGTCCAGGTTCACCTGCACCGTGCAGGTGCGGGTCATCATGTCCAGGCCCAGCGAGCCGACCTTGGGCATGTAGGCGCGCATGATCTTGTAGCGGCCCTTCGGCATCCACGGCATTTCATCGCGCTTCCATTTCGGCTGGAAGCCCATGCCGAGGAAGCCGAGCTGCAGCTCACCGGCCACCTGTGCCACTTCGTTGAGATGGGTGCCGGTCTCCACGCAGGTCTGGTGGATGGTCTCCAGCGCCGCGCCGGACAGTTCCAACTGACCGGCAGGTTCCAGCGTCACCGAGGCGCCATCGCGCAGCAGGGCGATCGTGTTGCCGTTCTCCTGCACCGGCTCCCAGCCGAAGCGGACCAGGCCGTTGAGCAGTGCCTCAATGCCGCGCTCGCCCTCGAAGGTCGGCGGGCGCAGGTCATCCAGGCGGAACCCGAACTTCTCGTGCTCGGTGCCGATGCGCCACTGCGCGCGGGGTTTCTCGCCGGAGGCGATCACCTCCACCAGCTGCGAGCGGTCGGTAATGGGTGTATCGGCGACGTGGCTGGGGCTCGACAAGGGGAAGGCTCGCTGGACAGTGGCGGGGGATGTGGGGCTCGGAGCCTTCCATCGCAAGGGCGCACTATAGCGTGGCGACCCGTTGCGTCATGCGACGGAGACGGTTTTCAGCATCCTACCGACGCCCTCTTGACCCTCGTACACTCGGGGCCATGAGCCGCCATTCACGACACCCCGAACTGCACCGCTCCGAGCGCGTCGGCTGGCTGCGTGCCGCCGTGCTGGGGGCCAACGATGGCATCGTCTCGGTGGCCGGCCTGGTGGTCGGCGTGGCCGCCAGCGGCGCCTCCGCAGCGACCATTCTGGCCACCGGCGTGGCTGGCACCGTGGCCGGCGCGATGTCGATGGCTGCTGGAGAGTATGTCTCCGTGCAGACCCAGGCCGACACCGAAGACGCCGACCTGGCGATGGAAAAGCGCGAACTGCACGAAGATCCGCACAGCGAGCTGGAAGAGCTGACCGCGATCTACCGCCACCGCGGCCTGGAGCCGGCGCTGGCGCGGCAGGTGGCCGAGCAGCTCACCGCCCACGACGCACTGGGCGCCCACGCCCGCGACGAGCTGGGCATCACCGATACCCTGCGCGCGCGCCCGCTGCAGGCAGCGCTGGCCTCGGCCGGCGCCTTCACCTGTGGTGCGGCACTGCCGGTGCTGACCGCGCTGCTCGCGCCGGTCGACAAGGTCGCGATGATGACCACCGCCAGCACCCTGCTCGGCCTGTGCCTGACCGGCGCGATGGCGGCCCAGGCCGGCGGCGCACCGCCGGTGCGCGGCGCGATCCGGGTGATGTTCTGGGGTGCGTTGGCGATGGCCGCGGCCGCCGGCGTCGGTCGCCTGCTCGGCGCACACGTAACATGACCGCCATGCTGCCCCCGGCCACCGCACTGCTGGCCGAGATGGCCAGTCTGGCGGGCTGTGAGCGCGCCGAAGGCTATGCCTGCATCACCGCCCGTCGCGAGCATGGCGCCAGCTCGGTGGAGATTCCGCAACCGCAGTTCGCGATCCTGCTGGAGGGCCGCAAGCAGGTGCGCACCGCGCACCAGTCGCTGGAATTCATCCCCGGCGACATCCTGCTGCTGACCCAGCGCTGCCGCATCGATGTGGTCAACACGCCCGACCCGGGGACCGGCCGCTACCTCAGTGCCATCGTGCCGCTGTGTGCCGAAGTGCTGGCGGCCGCACGCACGCTGTGGAGCGAGGACCTTCCCGCGCCGGGCCAGGCGATGGCACGTCTGCCGTTGATCGACCATGGCCCGGTGCTGCGCCAGTGGCGGCAATCGCTGCAGGACGGCCGCTACAGCGAGGCACGATTGGCGCTGGCCTCGCTGGTGCTGACCCTGTGCCGGCAGGGCCACGGCAACCTGCTGCTGCCGCAGGCGCCGAGCCTGGGCGAACAGATCCGCGACCGCATCGCCGCCGAACCGGCACGCGACTGGCAATCGCGTGATGTGGAAGAACAGTTCGCGCTGAGCGGTGCGACCCTGCGTCGTCGTCTCGCCGCCGAGGACACCAGCCTGCGCCAGCTGCTTACCGAGGCCCGGCTGGCGCATGGCATGCAGCTGCTCTACACCACGGACCTGCCATTGAAGACCGTCGCAGCACGCGCGGGCTACCGGTCTGCGGCGAGTTTCAGCAAGCGCTTCGCCGAGCAGTACGGACTGGCTCCCACAGACATTTGAAGGGGTTCGGCAGGGCTGCGCCCTGCACCCGCAGAGGCAACGGCAACGGCAACGGCCGAAGCAACAGCAACAGCCGAGGCAACAGCAACAGCGGCTTTGTTCCGCGCGGCTGTTGGTAGGTGTCGACCTTGGTCGACACGATTTTTCTCTCAGATATCGAATGAGTCATCCACGCATGGCGTGGATCTACTGTGTCGACCAAGGTCGACACCCACCAGAGCAATACGTCGTTCCAACAGATCGCGGAAAACTGTCGAAGGCGGGGTGGGTCCGGTTGCGGGGGCGTGAGCCGCATGGATGCGGCGACCGAGCTTACATGGACGTACTTGCAGCGGCCCCCGCAACCGGACCCACCCCGCCATCCCACGGATAGCCCGCTGTTGCTGTTGCCTCGGCTGTTGCTGTTGCTTCGGCCGTTGCCGTTGCCGTTGCCTCTGCGGGTGCAGGGCGCAGCCCTGCAGACAACACCCCTCCCTGAGCATTCCGCGTAGTGGTTTGAGCGCCGCACACACGTCGACCACGGCACGCTATACGGCAACGGAACCGCCCGTCGTCCACCGAGAACCACCATGACCCTGCGTCCCCTGCCGCTGCACCGCGCCCTGCTGTTGGCCCTGTCATCCCTGCCACTGGCCGCGCTGGCCGAAACCACGTCGCCTGCCCCCACCCAGCAGGTCCCAGGCGTCTACCACCAGCGCGTCGGTGCGCTGCAGGTCACCGCCCTGTTCGATGGCGTGGTCGCGCTGGGCCGGCAGGAAGTCGTGGGCGTGCCGCCGACGCTGGTCAGCCGCCTGCTGGAAGGCCGTTACGTGCCCGAAGACAAGAAGGGCCTGCAGACCGCGATCAATGCGTTCCTGATCCGCCAGGGCAACCACCTGACCCTGGTCGACACCGGCACCGCGCAGTGCTTCGGCCCCGGCCTGGGCCAGGTGCTGGGCAATCTGCGCGCCTCCGGCGTGGACCCGGCCGAGGTAGATGAGGTGCTGCTGACCCACGCTCATCCGGACCACCTGTGCGGCGTACTCGACGCGCAGGGCAAGCCGGCCTATCCCAATGCCACGGTGTGGCTGTCCAAGGCGGATGCCGATTACTGGCTCAACCCAGCCAGCGAGGCCACCGCGCCGAAGGGCGTGCGCTTCGCCTTCCCGCTGGCACGCAATGCGGTCGCGCCATACCAGGCCAGCGGCCACCTCCGCACCTTCAGCCCCGGCGACGCCCTGCCCGGTGGCGCGGTGGCGATGGACACCCATGGCCATACGCCCGGCCATGTCTCTTACCGGTTCGACAGCCAGGGCCAGTCACTGCTGGTATGGGGTGATGTGCTGCACTTCCATGCGGTGCAGTTCGCGCACCCGGAGGCGGCATTCGAGGCCGATTCGGACCGCACAGCGGCCATCGCCAGCCGTCGCGGGCTGCTGCAGCAGGCCACCGCCAATGGTTGGTGGGTGGCCGGTGCGCACCTGCCGTTCCCCGGTCTGGGCCATGTGCGCAGCGAAGGCCAGGCCTATGCCTGGGTGCCGGCGGAATATTCGCCGTTGTGAGGGTGTGCCGACCAAGGTCGGCACCCACCCGATCCGGTAGCGCCCGGCTGCCAGCCGGGCGACGGGGGAGCGCTTACTCCAACCCCAGCCAGCCGCCGATCACGCCGCGGGCTTCGTCCACGCCGGTGCGGTCTTCGCCGGAGAACACCTGCACGCTGACGCTGTCGCCGTAGGCCGAGTGCAGTTCCTTGCGCACTTTCTGCAGGGTCTGCATCTGCTGGCTGCGGCTCAGCTTGTCGGCCTTGGTCAGCAACGCATGCGCCGGCAGGCCACGCTGCACGGCATAGGCCAGCATCTGCCGGTCGTAGTCCTTCAGCGGGTGGCGGATATCCATCACCACCACCAGGCCCCTCAGCGCATTGCGGGTGCGGAAGTAGCGGTCGATGAAGGCCTGCCAGTGCGCCTGCAGGTCCAGCGGCACCTTGGCGTAACCGTAACCGGGCAGATCGACCAGATGGGCTTCCGGGGTCACCTGGAAGAACACCAGCTGCTGGGTGCGGCCGGGGGTCTTGGAGACACGGGCCAGGCTGTTCTGCCGGGTCAATGCGTTGAGGGCACTGGACTTGCCGGCGTTGGAGCGGCCCGCAAAGGCCACTTCGGCCCCCTCATCGGGCGGCAGCTGCCCCATGTTGTGGGCAGAGAGGTGGTATTGAGCGCGTTCGATGAGCAATGACATGTGCATAGGATCGCATGTTGCGGCACCGCGCGCCCGGCCCCGGGCCCTCCGCCGGGAAAATGCTGCACTGCTGCGTTGACCGTGCGCGGAAACGGCGTTGATAATCCGGACGATGCCGTGGCTGCCGCCCGGCCCGGTCCATACGGAGCTTTAGCATGCGCCACGCTCGCGTTCTTGCCGTATCCGCCCTTGCCACTGCCATAGTTGTTGCCGCTGCTGCGTTCGCGCAGACCACGTTGACCCCGCTGCCCGACAACGGGCCGATCAACACCGCCTCGCTGGAGGTCGATTTCAGCAAGACCCACTGGGGCGATGCCAAGGCCGGCCAGACCAAGGCCTCGGCCTGCGCGGCCTGCCATGGCGCCGACGGCAATTCCACGGTGGAGATGTACCCATCCATCGCCGGCCAGAGCGAACGCTACGTCGCCCAGCAGATGGCCCTGATCGCCAACGGGCAGCGCAGCTCCGGCGCGGCGGTGGCGATGGTGCCGTTCGTGCAGAACCTCACCCCGCAGGACATGCGCGACATCGGCGCGTTCTTCGCCACGCAGAAGGCCACCGCCGGCATTGCCGACGACACGGCGGTTACCGAAGGCCCCTACAAGGGCATGAAGTTCTACGAGATCGGCCAGCAGCTGTACCGTGGCGGCGATGCCAAGCGTGGCCTGCCGGCCTGCATGGCCTGCCACGGCCCCAGTGGCGCCGGTAATCCGGGGCCGGCCTATCCGCACATCGGTGGCCAGCATGCCAGCTATGTCGCGCGCCGCCTGCAGGAATACCAGGCCGGCCAGACCAACGAGACCGACAAGGCGCACTTCCAGATCATGGCTGCGGTTGCGCAGAAGCTGAGCGAGCAGGAGGTGCAGGCGCTGTCGAGCTACCTGCAGGGCCTGCACAACAAGGCCGACGACGTGGCCGTTGCCACCTCGCCGGCACAACCGGCTGCCGCCCCCTGACCACCACTGGTCGGCCCGGGTCGCCACGCCGGCCCGCGGCTGCGGTATGTTTCCTTCACGCCGGCGACCGCGCCGGCGTTGCTTTTTTCAACGGAGATGCGTGTCGATGAGGTTGATTTCCCGCCTGCTGTTGTCTGTGCTGGTGCTGCTGCCGCTGGTAGCCTGCGCCGCCACCCCCGCCAATGCCCCGCTGGTCGAAGGCAAGGACTACGAGCGCATCGCCCAGCCGGGCCCGTTCCAGCCGCTGGCCGGCAAGATCGAGGTGGTCGAGGTCTTCGGCTACACCTGCCCGCACTGCGCCCGTTTCGAACCGCAGCTGGAAGCCTGGGCAGCCAAGCTGCCGGCCGATGTGCGCTTCACTCCGGTACCGGCAGCCTTCGGCGGCGCCTGGGATGCCTGGGCACTGGCCTACTACGCCGCCGACGAAGTCGGCGTGGCCAAGCGCAGCCATGGCGCCGTGTTCAAGGCCCTGCACCAGGACGGCTCGCTGCCGATGCAGAACGTCTCGGCCGATGAGCTCGCCACCTTCTACAAGGCCTACGGCGTGACCCCGGACCGTTACCTGCAGGCCCTGCGCGGCGATGCCGTACAGAAGAAGGTCGATGCCGCCCGCGCGTTCGCCCAGCGCACCAAGATCCCCGGGACCCCGGCGCTGATCATCAACGGCCAGTACCTGGTCCGTGGCGACAGCTTCGACGACCAGCTGCGCATCGCCTCGGCGCTGATCGCCCAGGCCCGCGCCGCCCGCGGCCGCTGAACCAACACCCACCACCGACACGGCGCTGTCGCCGCCGCGTGTCATCATTTCCCCCTGGCCGGCGCATGACGCCGGCCCCACCTTTCCAGATGCTGGAGACGTTTCCATGAAGATCCGTTACGCCCTCGCACTCGCAGCGCTGCTGCCGATCCTGGCGGCCTGCAAGGCCGACGACGGCAGCACCAACACCACCGCGGCCCCGGCCGAACCGGCTGCAGCTCCGGCGACCACCGAACCGGCCGCTCCGGCCGCGGGTACCGAAGGCGCCGTCCCGGCCGCTGCCGAAGGCGAGAAGGACGCGGCTGAAGCCGCCCCGGCCGCTGCACCGGCCCCGACCACCACCGCACTGACCGGCCCGGCCCCGGTGGAAGGCGCCGACTACCAGGTGATCCCGAACGGCCAGCCGTTCCAGCCGGCCGCCGGCAAGATCGAAGTGACCGAGATCTTCGGCTATGTCTGCCCGGCCTGCGCCGCGTTCCAGCCGCTGGTCGGCCCGTGGAAGGCCGGCCTGCCGAGCGACGTGAACTTCGTCTACGTGCCGGCCATGTTCGGCGGTACCTGGGACAACTACGCCCGTGCTTTCTACGCCGCGCAGACCCTGGGCGTGCAGGAGAAGACCCACGAAGCCCTGTACGCTGCCATCCATTCGCAGAAGACCCTGAAGGGCGAGCGCGGCACCGATTCAGTTGACGACATCGCCAAGTTCTACGGTGCCTACGGCGTGGATCCGAAGCAGTTCGCCGCCACCATGGGTAGCTTCGCGGTGAATGCCAAGACCAACTCGGCCAAGCAGTTCGCCCAGCGCAGCCAGATCAGCGGCACCCCGTCGATCATCGTCAACGGCAAGTACCTGGTGAAGGGCAAGAGCTTCCCGGACATGCTGCGCATTGCCGACCACCTGATCGCCCGCGAACGCGGTGCGGCCCAGGCTCACTGATCCAAGAGAAGCGTTTCCCGGCCGTGAATTCCCCCCGTACACGGACCCTGCGCTTGCTGACGGCCAACATCCAGGCCGGCTCAAGTACCCGCCGCTACAGCGACTATGTGACCCGCAGCTGGTCACATGCGCTGCCGGCGGGCCGCAAGCGCAGCAGCCTGGACGCGATCGCCACCCTGGCGCGCGAACATGACATCGTCGGCCTGCAGGAGGCCGACCCGGGCAGCCTGCGCTCGGGCTTCACCAACCAGACCCACTACCTGGCCCAGCGTGCCGGCTTCAACTACTGGAGCCACCAGCCGAACCGGCGCATGGGCGGGGTCGCCTCCAGCGCCAACGGCCTGCTGAGCAAGCTGGAACCGGTGGAAGTGCAGGATCACGCCCTGCCCGGCCGCATCGGCGGGCGCGGCGTGCTGCTGGCCAAGTTCGGCGACGGCGCCGATGGCCTGGCGGTAGCGGTAGCCCATCTGTCGCTGGGCGCGGGTTCGCGGATGTCGCAGCTGGGCTTCATTGCCGAGCTGCTGTCCGACCATCCCAACGCCGTCCTGATGGGCGACTTCAACTGCCTGGCCGAACGCCCGGAAATGCAGGTGCTGTACCAGAAGACCCGGCTGCAGCCCCCCGGCTGCATCGTGCCGACCTTCCCCAGCTGGCGCCCCGATCGCGCCATCGACCACATCCTGGTCAGCAGCGGCCTGCAGACCCGCACCGTGGAAGCCGTACCGGCCGCGTTCTCCGATCACCTCGCCCTGGCGATGCAGATCGACGTCCCGGCCGACGCCCTGCGCTGACCGCTCCTGGTGGGTGCCAACCTTGGTTGGCACGCTCTCCGCCGGGCATGGCCCGGCGCTACCCCGCCTGCACCACCGGCACCTTCAGCCGCCGCGCGGTCATCGTGCTGCCCACCGAAGCCAGCACCGTGCAGCCGATCGCCAGCCACTGCAATCCATGCAGGTGCTCGTGCAGCAGCAGCATCGCCCACAGCGCGGCCACTGCCGGCTCCATGCTGATCAGGATGCCGAAGGTCTCTTTGGGCAGGCGCTTGAGCGCCATCATCTCCAGCGACATCGGGATCGCGCTGGACACCAACGCCACCAGCAGGCCAGCGGCCAGGATCTTCGGATCGAGCAGTGCGGCGCCGGCATGCACCACGCCCACCGGCACCACCACCAGCGACGCCGCCAGCAGCCCCAGCGACACCGAATGCCCGGCGTGCAGATGGCCGGCACGCTTGCCGAACACGATGTACAGGCCCCAGCACGCCGCCGCACCCATGGCATACAGCACGCCGGCCGGGTCCAGCGCCGGGCCGCCACCGATCGGCAACAGCAACAGCAGCCCCACCGCCGCGCAGCCTACCCACAGGAAGTCGATCGGTCGTCGTGATGACAGCATCGCCACCGTCAGCGGCCCGGTGAACTCGATGGCCACCGCGATGCCGAAGGGAATCGTGCGCAGGGCCATGTAGAACAGCAGGTTCATCAGGCCCAGGGTGAGCCCGTAGCGCAGGATGGTGATCGCATCCACGCGGCTGGTCTTCCAGCGCCATGGCCGCCAGAACAGCAGCAGCAACAGCGCCGAAAAGCCCACGCGCAGCGCGCTGGTGCCCTGGGCACCGATCAGCGGGAACAGGTGTTTTGCGTAGGAGGTGCCGATGGCCAGCGAGGTGACCGAGCCGAGCACCGCCAGCGCCGGCAACATCGGCGCGAGTCGTGAGGTCTGCATGCGCAAAGTCTATTGCGCCGGCGCCGAGCACTTGGCTCAATTGACGGCCCGTTCGTGCAACTTCTGCTCGCCATGGCCACCGCCCCCGTGCTCGACAGCTTCGACCGCGCCATCCTCGACCTGCTGCAGCGGGACAACACCCTGCCGCAGCGCGAAATCGCCGAGGCCGTGCACCTGTCCACCCCGGCCGTGCAGCGCCGCATCAAGCGCCTGCAGGACAGCGGCGTTATCGCGGCCAATGTAGCGGTGGTCGCCGCCGCCAAGGTCGGGCGGCCGCTGACCATCATCGTCGAGGTGCGCGTGGTCAGCGAGCAGCGCGAGCGGGTGGCGCCGTTCAAGCGCCGCGTACAGGACGACCCGGCCGTGCAGCAGTGCTACTCGATCACCGGCGATGGCGATTTCCTGCTGCTGCTTTCAGCGGCGTCGATGGAGGAGTACGAGGCGATCACCGAGCGCTTGTTCGGTGGCGATGACAACATCGAGCGCTTCCGTACCTCGGTGGCACTGGGCACCTTGAAGCGGAGTTTCGAGGTCCCGCTGGCAGCGGTTCTGTAGCGTCGAGCCATGCTCGACTGCGCTTTTACCGCAGAGCAACAGCCGTCGAGCATGGCTCGACGCTACAGTCGGAGACCATGAGCACTCCATCCTCTCCTGCCGGTCGCCTGCGCCGCTGGCTGCTGCGCGGTCTGTGGCTGGCCATTGCTGTCGTTGCCGCGATGGCGCTGTGGAACAGTCCCTGGGCCGCCGCACCAAAGATGCTGTGGACACTCGCGCAGATGCCGCCGGCCACCGAACT
Organism: Stenotrophomonas sp. 28608_Sma; assembly: GCF_056486185.1. Lineage (NCBI taxonomy): Bacteria > Pseudomonadati > Pseudomonadota > Gammaproteobacteria > Lysobacterales > Lysobacteraceae > Stenotrophomonas > Stenotrophomonas sp. 28608_Sma. The sequence goes on from NZ_CM151308.1 coordinate 4,256,361, forward strand.
CCCGGTGCCGGTGGAGGGTGTGCGCCCCCGCCAGATCGCCGATACCTTCGGCGCGCCGCGCGGCCGCGACCGCTCCCACGCCGGCATCGATATCTTCGCCCAGCGCGGCACGCCGGTGCGCAGCGTCACTGCCGGCGTCATCGCGGATGTCAGCGAACGCGGCCTCGGTGGTCGCCAGGTCTGGGTGATCGGGCCCGGGCGGGAACGCTACTACTACGCGCATCTGGAAGGCTGGGCCGAGGGCCTGGCGCGCGGCCAGGTGGTGCAGGCCGGTGACCTGCTCGGCCACGTGGGCGACAGCGGCAATGCCAAGGGCACGCCGCCGCATCTGCACTGGGGCATCTACGGCACGAACGGTCCCCGCAACCCGTTGCCGCTGCTGCGCTGATCGCCACGGCGCACCCGCGCACCGAACCGTTCATGATTTGTAAATAGGAATAGTTCGTATTACCATTTCTTTCGTTTCCGGTGGTGCCAGGACGGCCTGCCCGCCCTTCCCCTACCCGTAGCGCCTCGCCTCCTGGATGCCGGCCGAACGCGCGTGCTCGTCCAGGACCCCCATGACCCGTCCCGCCTTCCGTACCCTGCAGCCGCAGCGGCTGTCCGTTGCCGTGCTTGCCGTTCTCTGCGCCGTGGCCCCGGCCGCCTTCGCCGACACCGCCGCCGATCCGACCACGCTGGACAAGGTGGTGGTCAAGGGCGAACGTGCCGAAGGCTATTCGGTGCGCCGCACCTCGGCCGGTACCCGCTTCGATCTGGCACCGCGCGAGATCCCGCAGTCGGTCAGCATCATCAGCCACCAGCGCATCGAAGATCAGAAGCTGGACGACATCATCGACGTGCTGGCCAACACCACCGGCGTGACCAGCACCCAGTCCGACAGCGAGCGCACCGAGTTCTACGCGCGTGGCTTCTACATCGATGCCTACCAGTTCGATGGCCTGCCGACGCAGATGGTGCAGAACTGGAGCTACGGCGATTCCGGCCTCGATCTTGCGCTGTACGACCGCGTGGAAGTGGTACGCGGCGCTACCGGCCTGCTCAGCGGTGCCGGCAATCCGTCCGCCTCGGTGAACCTCATCCGCAAACACGCCGACAGCGCAGAACTGACCGGCAGCATCTCGGTGAACGTCGGCAGTTGGGGCCGCACGCGCACCACCGTGGACGTGGGCACGGCGCTGAACGCCAGTGGCACGGTGCGCGGCCGGGTGATCGGCAGCTACCTGGACACCGATGGTCAGATGGACCGCTACAACCAGCGCAAGACGCTGGGTTATGCCGTCATCGACGCCGACCTGACCCCGGACACGCAGCTCAGCGTGGGCTACGACTACCAGCAGAAGCGCGCCAACGGCGCGACCTGGGGCGGCTTCCCGATGTGGTACGCCGATGGCAGCCCGACCAACTATCCGACCTCGTTCAATCCGTCGCCGGACTGGACCTACTGGGACACCACCAGCAAGCGTGCGTTCGCCACCCTGCAGCATGCCTTCAGCAACGGCTGGAAGTTCAAGATCGGCGCCACCCACGACCGCACCAAGGCCGACGACAAGCTGTTCTATCCGGCCTACACCGCGTTCAACAAGACCACGGGCGCCGGCATCACGCCGATGGCCGGCTTCTACAACACCGAGCGCAAGGTTGATGGCATCGATGGCTACATCGATGGGCCGTTCCAGCTGTTCGGCCGCGAGCACCAGTTCATGGCCGGCCTGAGCTACAACAAGCGTGAGTTCGCCAACTATGGTGATTTCCAGCCTGACTTCAACGATCCGAATGCACAGTACCTGCCGCTGGCCAGCTACTTCGGCTGGACCGGTGATTTCCCGCAGCCGAACTGGCGACCGCTGAAGCTTGCCAGCCAGGGCACCATCACCCAGAAGGCCGGCTATGCCGCCGCACGCCTGTCGCTGGCTGATCCACTGAAGCTGATCATCGGTGCGCGCTACACCGACTGGAAGAGCGAAGACGAAGGCAACGACCGCTCGCACAAAGTGACCACGCCGTATGCCGGCCTGGTCTACGACATCAACGATACCTACTCCGCCTACGCCAGCTATACCGAGATCTTCCAGCCGCAGACGCTGCGCAACAAGCAGGGCAGCTACCTCGATCCGGTCGATGGCAAGAGCTACGAAGTCGGCGTCAAGGGCGCGTGGTTCGACAACCGGCTGAATGCATCCGTGGCAGTGTTCCGCATCGAGCAGGACAACGTTGGCCAGGAAACCATGGACAAGGTCGACGGGCAAATGAACGAGACCGCCTACATCGCTGCACGTGGCACCGTCAGCCGCGGCTTCGAGTTCGAAGTGAACGGCGAACTGGCACCGGGCTGGAACGCGACCTTCGGTGCTTCACGTTACGTGGCCAAGGACATCAACGGCGCCGACATCAACACCAACCTGCCGCAGACCGCGCTGAAGCTGTTCACCAGCTACACCCCGCAATCGCTGCAGGAACTGACCGTCGGCGGCGGTGCCAACTGGCAGAACCGCATCTACTACGCTGCGCCGGTAGTGGGCCGCTTCGAACAGGAAGGCTACGCGCTGGTCAGTGCCTTCGTGCGCTACCGCATCTCGCCGGAGTTCAGCGTGCAGGCCAACCTCAACAACCTGCTGGACAAGAAGTACTACTCGCAGATCACCGGCTACGGTGCCTACGGCGACGGCCGCAATGGCTCGCTGACGTTCACCTGGGCGTTCTGATCCAACCGGCCTTGTAGCGTCGAGCCATGCTCGACTCGATCACACGGGGTCGTCGAGCACGGCTCGACACCACAACGGCGCCGGGCTGAGCCCGGCGCCGTCCCTTCATCAGAAACGCAGGTCCGCGCGCAGGTACCAGTAGCGGCCACGCGGGATGTCATAGGTCGAAGCGTCGTAACCGTTCAACGAGCACGACAGGCAGATCGGCGGATCCTTGTCGAACACGTTGTTCAGGCCAGCGGTCAGCTGCAACCCCTTCATCCAGTCGATCTTGTAGCCCACCTGCATGTCATGGAAGGTGGTGGCCGACAGCGTATTGGTGCCTGCGGCCTGGTTGCTGCAGACCGGGAATACAGAGGCGTCACCGCAGTTCTCGGTCAATTCGGAGATATGCCGAACGGTCCAGTTGGCACTCCAGCGGTCCAGCGTCCAGCCGATGCTGGCATTGCTGGTCCATTCCGGAATCGAGCTGTCGGCCACTTCCACGCCCGGCTTCTGCGGCTGCTTCTGGCCCGCCGCACCGGTGGCCTCGTAGCGGCCGACGAACGTGTTCTTCCAGCCCAGCTTGAACTGGCCGATCGAGCTCTGCGGCAACGTCCAGAACAGATCCACGTCCCAGCCATCGGTCTTGATCGAGCCGAGATTGGTCAGGCGGTTGTTGAAGCTGCTCACTGCACCGGTATTGGCGCGGGTGATGCCATCGCAGTAGATCGGATCCAGCGTTTCCACGCACAGGTCCAGCTGGGTCTGCGCGTTGATTGCCTGGATCGCGCCATCGATGGCATGGCGATAGAAGGTCACCTCCACGTCGAAGCGCTCGGACCACGAGGTGTTGTTGCCAAACCACGGGCTCCACACGAAACCGGCACTGAAACTGCGCGAGCGCTCCGGATCCAGCTCGCGGTTGCCGCCGGTGGTCACCGAGATCTGCGAGTTGGCCTGCTGGAAGCCGGCCGGCACGCCCAGCGCGGCACAGTTGGCGGCGCTGCCGCGCGGCGGCGTACCGCCCAGGCCCACCGAGCATGGATCGAACAACTGCAGGTCGGCACGCGCGGCCGAACCGTACAACTCACCGATCGACGGTGCACGGAAGCCCTCGGCATAGGTCGTGCGCAGCACGAAATCGTCGGTCAGCTGCCAACGCAGGCCGTACTTGGGCGTGAATTCGCCACCGAAGGTGGAGTAGTCCGAATAGCGGCCGGCCAGGCTCAGGTCCAGCTTCTTGCCGAATGAAGAGTCGGCGAAGATCGGCACGCTCAACTCCAGATAGGCCTCGTTGACGTCATACGAGCCGGATGTCGGCTGCGAAGGCACGCCGTTGTAGTGGCCCGCCACCGTCAGTGGATCGGGCTGGTACGAACCCTCGTACTTGCGATACTCGAAGCCGGTAGCGAACGACACCGGGCCGGCCGGCAGCGTGAACAGGTCGCTGGACAGGTTGGCGGTGAACAGGCTCAGTTCGTTCTGGCTGCGGTCACGCACCACCGGCTGGATCCACTTCAGCATGTCCGGCGTGATCGAACCGGCACCGCCGAAGATGTTCAGCGGCACGCAGCCCGGCGTCGCCGCACAGACGGACGGATCGCCCAGCGCCATGTTGACGTTGTAGATGTTGTAGCTGCCGTAGTTGGTCTGTTCGGCCTTGTTCTTGCTGTACATGCCGTTGACGTCCCAGTACCAGCTGCGGTCAGCCGCCTGGAAGTTGCCGACGAAGCCGGTGGCGAAATACGTGGTGTCCACTTCCTGCTTGAACACGCGCGCGCCGCCTTCTACTGGACGGCGACCGATCAGGCTCAGGTTGTCACCCGAGACCAGGTCGAAGCCGAACGGGTTGTACGGGTTGAGCGCAGACACGGTGATGTTGTCGGCCAGCGGATTGCCGGTGGCGCCATCGGGACCGAAGAACAGCGGCTCCGGGCCGGCCTGGTTGGCCGACTCACGGCGGTTGCCCAGTGCCTTGACGTACCACTGCACGTTGTCGGTGATGTCGAAGCGGAACTGACCGAACAGGCCCTTACGCTCCGACGGTGTCAGCACCATGTTGTATTCGGCGAAGTTGAAGCGATCAGCACTGGTGAAGCAGTGATAGTCATCGGTGCGCGCGCAGCCGGCACTGCCGTCGTAGCGCGGGTTGCTCACGCCGGTATTGGGCACGATGTTCTGCACCGCACCGGTGTTCGGGTCGGTGAACATGAAACGGCCCTGCGGAATGCCACCGCTGCCGAAGGCCAGGCCGGTGCCGGGAATCGGGAAGCGCGACTGCTCGCGGTCCTTGGCGAACACCGGATCCTGCTTGGTCCAGCTGGCGCCGAGGAACAGGCTGAAGCGGTCACCGCTCTTGCCCCAGGCCAGGTCCACGCCCTTCTGCGTGCCATCGCCCTTGCTGTACTCGCCGTAGTTCAGGGTCACTTGGCCGCCATCGAAATCACGACGGGTGATGATGTTGACCACGCCGGCAATGGCATCGGAGCCGTACAGCGACGACGCGCCATCTTCCAGCACTTCGATGCGCTCGACGATGGCCAGCGGAATGGTGTTGAGGTCGGTGGCCGAGCCCACACCGGAGGCGGACGACTCATTGACCCAGCGGATGCCGTCAACCAGCACCAGCACGCGCTTGGCGCCCAGATGGCGCAGGTCCACCTGCGCCGAGCCAGCACCTACACCACTGCCATCGGGCGGGAAGCCGAAGTTGCCGGACGAATTGAACTTGGCATTGAGCGCGGAACCGGAACCGGTGAGCTGCTGCAGCACTTCGCCGATCGAGGTCAGGCCGGTGCGTTCAATATCACCGCGGGTCAGCGTCTGGATCGGCACCTGGCCTTCGACTTCAGCGCGCTTGATGCGGGTACCGGTGACTTCCACCGCATCGAGGTTGGTGGTGGATTGTGCAGCGGCACCCAACGGTGCCAGGGTCATCACGCACAGCGCGACGGCAACCGCCAAAGGGCGGTGGTGCAGGTGATTCATTCGCTCTCTCTCCAAAGGAATGTCGGGACATGGGCTGCCGCACTCCCTCCCTGCATGGCGGCGCCGTCTCCTTTGTAAACAAGTGGTAAAAATCGCGGCGTGATGATCGACACTCTTTCACGCGAAATTGACGCAATTGCAGGCCAATTGCGTCAGATAGCTGCAGGTTATGACCGGACGATATTGTTCGCGACAGGCAGCCTTGATGCCGGCTGCGACAGCGCACGCCGGGGGCTGCCACATTCATGGAAAAGGTCTTTGCCGGACCGTTTCAGGAATAGTTTGAAATTCCCTCTTTCAGAAGGCGCCGCTAGTCGATCCAGCGCAGACTCGCACCTCCAGCCATTCGCGGGAGGGTCGATCATGAAAGCGGTGAGTGCGGTGCTGGGTGTCACGACGGTGATGACGCTGCTTTTTTCCCTGGCGGGCGAATCGAGAGCAGGCGGCGTGATCGAGTGCAACAACTGCCCCTCTCCCAGCGATGCGGCCTTGGCCTCGGGAGAGGGATTGACGGTTGTGGTGGATTTCGAGAGAGCCGAGTTGACTGCTTTCGACGTTGAACGTGCCCCTGGGACCGGAAGGTGGCGAGCACATCCAACCCCGGTTCCAGCGCAGATTGAAATGGCCTTTCTGCGGATCCTGGATGCGACGCTGTCAGCAGGGGAAGCGCCGCCCATGCGGCAATCACCGCATGAGCGGCAGTGAGACATCGCACTACCGCACGAACGCAATGCGCTCCATGCCGGTCGCCTCGGCTGCGGCCAGAATCCTCGCCATGCCTTCGTATTCGGCCGCCGGATCGGTGGCGATACGCAGCTCCGGCAGGTTGCCGGCATGTTCGCCCGCCTGTGCCTGCAGGCGCGCCTGCAGCTCACTGATCACCATCGGCTGACCATTCCAGCTGAGCTGGTTGGCAGCGTCCAGGCGCAGCTCGATCGGCGGTGGCGGTTCGGGACGGTCGACCACGCGATCGGTGGCCTGTGGCAACTGCACGGCTATCGGCCGGGCCACGATCGGCGCGGTCACGATGAAGATGATCAACAGCACCAGCATCACATCCACCAGTGGCGTGACATTGATGTCCGCCAGCGGGCCGCTTCTTCCTGCGCTACTGAACGCCATGTGCCGCTCCCTGCAGCCGGGCCGTTCGCCCAAGCTCGACACTACGTCGCCCGCAGGCTCGCGAGGCAGTGCCTGCAGCACGAGCATTCAGCTGCCGTTGCCGACCCATCGCGTGCACGCAATGCGAAACTGAATTCAGCCATTGCCCGCTATGCTGCCCGCCATGACCCGACGCTCTTCGACCGCCCTGTCCCTGCTGCCCTTGGCCACCACGCTGCTGATCGGCTGCGCCAATGCCCAGTCCCTCGACGCCCAGAACGCACAGCTGAAGGCCGCGATCGCTGCCGCCGAACGCGGCCAGTTCGATCCCGGCCAAGCCGCCGCACTCAGCCGCCATCCGGCATACGGCTGGCTGGAGTACGCCAACCTGCGCCGCAACATCGACACCGTCGATACCGCGCAGGCGCAGGCCTTCCTCAAGCGCTATGACGGCCAGGCCGTGGCCACCACGTTCCGCAGCGTATGGCTGCCCTCGGTCGCACGCCGCCAGGACTGGCCGACCCTGCTCGCCAACTGGGCGCCCACCGACAACGCCGGCCTGCGCTGTGTGCAGCTGACCGCGCGCCAGGTGACCGGCAAGGTTGATCCGCAGTGGATCAGCGAAGCGCAGGATCTGTGGCGCAAGAACGGCAAGTCGCTGCCGGACGGCTGTGATGCCGTTTTCGCCGTGCTGCAGGCGCAGGGTGGTCTGAGCGACGCGCTGCGCTGGGAACGCATCGATGCCGCCGCCGACGCCCAGCAACCCGCTGTGATGCGCAGCGCCGCACGGGGCCTGCCTGCCACCGACCTGGCGCTGGCCAACAATTACGCCGCCTTTGTCGACAAGCCCAACGCCAGCGCGTTGAACTGGCCGCGCAACGAGCGCAGCCGGCGCATCGCCACCGATGGCCTGGCCAAGCTGGCCAAGGCCGATCCCGGCGCCACCGAACAGCAGCTGCCGCAGTACGCGCAGGCACTGGGCCTGAGTGCCGAGCAGCAGGGCCAGGTGCTGTACCAGATCGCACTGTGGACGGTGGCGTCCTACCTGCCCGATTCGGCGCGGCGCCTCAACGCGGTGCCGGAATCGGCGTACGACGAACGCCTGCACGAGTGGCGCGTGCGCGAAGCGATGTCGCGCGGTGACTGGCCGGCGGCGCTGACCGCGATCCGCAAGATGGGCAGCAAGCAGCGCAGCGACCCGCGCTGGCGCTACTTCGAAGGCCGCATGCTGGAGAAGACCGGCCAGGCCCAACAGGCGCAGCCGCTGTTCCGCGAGGCCGCGCGCGCACCGACCTTCCATGGTTTCCTCGCCGCCGACAAACTGCAGCAGGGCTACACGCTGTGCCCGTGGAAGCCGAACGACAGCGCGCAGGCACAGGCGGTGATCGCGCGCGACCCAGCCATCCAGCGCGCGATGGCGCTGTACCAGATCGACCGCGCCGGCTGGGCCGTGGCCGAATGGAACAGTGCGCTGTCGCGCTTCGATGACACCCAGCGCCGCCTCGCCGTTCGCGTGGCGCAGGACAATGGCTGGTTCGACCGCGCCGTGTTCGCACTCGGCAAGCAGCCGCAGGAACAGCGCCTGTATGACCTGCGCTTCCCGCTGCACCACGACGCCACCATCCGCCGCGAATCGGCACGCAACGCGATCGATCCGGCCTGGGTGGCGGCAGAGATCCGCGCCGAGAGCACCTTCACCCCGCGCGCGCGCTCGCCTGCCAACGCCATGGGCCTGATGCAGGTGCTGCCGGCCACCGGTGCCGGCGTGGCCAAGTCGATCGGCCTGACCGGCTACGGCGGCGCCGACAGCCTGTACGACCCGGACACCAACATCGCCATCGGCACCGCCTACCTGCGCCAGCTGATGAACAAGTACGACGGCCTGACGTACGTGACCATCGCCGCCTACAACGCCGGCCCGACCCCGACCGCGCGCTGGCAGGGCCAGCGCCCGGGCTTTGACCCGGACCTGTGGATCGAGACCATCAGCTACAAGGAAACCCGTGAGTACGTGGCGCGCGTGCTGGCCTTCAGCGTGATCTACGACTGGCGCCTCAACGGCGATGCGCTGCCGCTGAGCGACCGCCTGATGGGCCGCCTGGTGGACAAGCGCAAGAGCTTCAGCTGCGCCGCCAACGCTGACCAGGGCGGCGATTGATCGCACTGCGGTCGTGCCGGCCGCTGGCCGGCTTCGGCCATCATCCAAGGGTTGCCGGCCAGCGGCCGGCACTGCCCGGCATCCGTTTCCCGGGGAGGGGAAAGCGATGAGCCTGCTGGCCTGGATCGGGATATTCGCCGCCTGGAGCCTGTTCGCCACCTGGGTATTGCGCTGGGGTGGCGCGGCCTGGATGGAAGGCTGGAAGTCGCTGGCCTTCATCGACAGCTGGGGCAGCCTGTGGGACGAATCGCAGATCAAGCTGTACTTCCTCTGCCTGTGGATCGTCTACGGCCTGTGGTTCCTGGCCGGCCTGTTCGTGCCGGAGTGGCGCGGCCTGCCGTGATTCCTCTTCATCGGTAGTGCCGGCCGCTGGCCGGCAACCGCCATTGTCCAAGGGTTGCCGGCCAGCGGCCGGCACTACCGGTGCATCTGCGCCGACCATGCGATCATCCCCCCATGAAGATCTATCTTGTCGGCGGCGCCGTGCGCGACCGCCTGCTGCAGCGCCCGGCCGGCGACCGTGACTGGGTCGTCGTCGGCGCCACGCCCCCGCAGATGGAAGCGCAGGGCTACACCGCCGTCGGCCGCGATTTCCCGGTGTTCCTGCACCCGAAGACCGGCGAGGAATACGCGCTGGCGCGCACCGAGCGCAAATCCGGCCGTGGCTATCGCGGCTTCGTGGTCGATGCCGATCCGGCGGTGACGCTGGAAGAGGACCTGCAGCGCCGTGACTTCACCATCAACGCGATCGCCTGCGATGAGGAAACCGGCACGCTGGTCGATCCTTACGGTGGCGTTCGCGATATTGAGCAGCGCGTGTTGCGCCACGTCGGTCCTGCATTCGTGGAAGACCCGCTGCGCGTGCTGCGTGCGGCGCGCTTCATGGCGCGCTTCGCGCCACTGGGCTTCACCGTCGCCGAAGAGACCATGGCGCTGATGCGCGAGGTCGCCGCCAGTGGCGAGCTGGACGCGCTGGTGCCGGAACGCGTCTGGCAGGAACTGCGCAAGGCGCTGGTCAGTGAACGGCCCTCCGCCTTCCTGCGTACGCTGCACGATGCGCAGGCGCTGGGCCCGATCCTGCCCGAACTGGAAGCGCTGTATGGCGTACCGCAGCGTGCCGAATTCCACCCGGAAGTCGACACCGGCATCCACCAGGAAATGGTCAGCGACATGGCCGCGAAACTGGCGCCGGGCGATGACCTGGTCGGCTTCGCTGCCCTCACCCACGACCTCGGCAAGGGCCTGACCCCGCCGGAGGAATGGCCGCGCCACATCATGCACGAGCAGCGCGGCATCAAACCGCTGAAGGCATTGTGCGCGCGGTTGAAGATTCCCACCGAGCACCAGCAGCTGGCCGAAGCGGTCTGCCGCGAGCACTTGAACGTGCACCGCATCGACGAACTGCGCGATGCCACTGTGCTGGAACTGCTGGGCCGCTGCGATGCGCTGCGCAGGCCAGAGCGCGTGGCTCGTATCGCGCTGTGCTGCGAGGCCGACAAGCGCGGTCGGCTCGGTTTCGAGGATGCCGACTACCCACAGGGCGAAACGCTCAAGCGCCTGCACCAGGCGGCGCTGTCAGTGCAGGCGCGGGATCTGGATACCACGCATCTGAAGGGCCCGGCCATCGGCGAAGCACTGGCCAAGGCGCGGGTGAAAGCCATCGCCGCCGCCCGCTGAAGCCCTGGTAGTGCCGGCCGCTGGCCGGCACCCAGACAATCCCTGGATTCAGTGCGCCATGCCGCGGGTGATCGCCGCCGCACGCTGCTTCAGCTGGGCCACGGCATCGGGAATCATCTCCATGCCCACGTCCAGGCCCGGGTTCAGCACCAGGCCGACGCCGTCGCCGATACCGGCCAGCAGCGCGTGCACCGCGATCGGCATGGCATGGGCAAACTGCGGCAGCTGCTCGTGCCACAGGCCGGCGCGCTCGGGGGCGGTGAACACGGCGAACATAGGCTCGCCGCTCTCGCTGGTCAGCACCAGCGGCGAGATGCTCTCGTCCCAGGCGCCATCTTCGCCGATGGCCTTGTCCAGCAGCACGAACGCCGTCGAGGTCAGCAGGCCGTCAAGGAACTGCGCTGCGGTCAGCGTGCCGTCCTGGGCCTGCAGCAGGCGCACCTCGAGGTCGTTGAGGGGTTCGAACGGGGTGTCGTGGTCCATGGTCGGTTCCGGTACGTGATTGCAGGGCAGACTTTAACAGGCCCGCTCCTCAACCGAGGAATCCATGACGCCACAGCCAGCCCAGCGCCGCCAGACCGGCCACCACCACCAGCATCAGCGGCAGGCCGAAGCGGTGCCGCCACGGGATCGGCACCCCACCCAGCTGCTGGTCCATGGTCTCGGTATCCAGCACCCAGCCGTGCCCGCACCGGCAGCAGGCCAGCTCGTAGCGGCGATGGTAGGTGAGGCCGAACAGCAGGTCGATGCGCGCCATTTTGTAACGCAGCTGGGGGGCGAACTCGGTTTCCGTCTGGCAGCGCAGGCAGTGGTGGGCTTCGGTCGGGCCGACCACCATCACCCGTTCCTGCTGGCCGATCAGGATCATGGATCAGCGGCCCTGGCAGGCGGGTTGGGCCAGCAGCCAGGCTTGGGCGGCGGCCAAAGTGGCGGCATCACCCTCGATGCGCTGGTCGGGCTCGATCTTCAACCCATCACCACGATCATTGCGGTCGCGCATCACGGTGGTGGTCAACAACAGGCGGCTACCATCGGCCAGTGTGCGCACGTTGTTGCCAGTCGAGACCCCTGCCGTCGGCTGGCCGAAGCTGCGCGTCTGCGCACGGCCACGCCACGCCAGCGCCGAGGCCTCGCCCGAACTGCCGGTACGCTGTCCGAACAGCACCGCCACCGGCGCGCCAGGCTGCCGCAGCAAATAGCCGGTCTGGCCGAAGTCCAGCACCGGCTTGCCTGCACGCTGCACGGCGGTCGCGGTCAACGTCCAGCGCTCCGGCCCCTGTGCGGTTTCGAACGACCCCACATCTTCATTGTTCACCACCGAGGTGCGCAGCAGCGGTGCCATGCCCAGCAGCATCGGCCACATGTTGCCACCGCTGTTGTCACGCAGGTCGACGATCCAGCCACAGCGCATGCCGTCGTCCTTGCTGCGGATGACCTGCTGCCACCGCGCGGCGCGCTGGATGTTCTGGCGGAACGCTTCCTGTGGCGTCGCGCCGGGCGTGGAGGCATATCCCTCGATGACCAACCAGCCGATGCGCGCATCCACCGCATCGGCGGCCTTGGCCCTTTCCACGGCGGCGGCACCGACCTGCTGCGCGCGCGCAAGGGATTCGCTCTGGCGCTGGGTCGTCGTCCATACGCCATGATTGCCCGTGCTGACCGCAATGGCTTCGCGCAGCAACGCCAGCCGCTTCTGGGGGTCGCCCTGCACCGATTGCAGTCGTGTGCGGGTGCCAGGCCAGTCCACCCGGTCGCGATACAGCGCCTGCCGTTCAAGCAGGTTGAGGATCTCGGCCTCCGCCTCCGGCGAGGGCACCTCGATTGCCTTGGGCGTATCGGCCATGGCGTTGGCAGCCACCAGCGCAATCATCAGCGCACCAATGCGACGCACTCCCTTGCGAACCTGCATGTGACGTTTCCTTGTCGTTGAGGCAGGCGCACAGCATAGCCCGCAGGTGATGGCTTTCGCCATGCGCGGACTGTCGTATCTGGCCCCGCCGCGGATTGCAGCAAGACAGCTTGCACGCGATCAGTAGATTGCAACTTTGCCCATGTCATCGCCACGTAGAACGCGAGAAGGTTGCCTCCGTCGGCGCCTCCTGCGCTGGCCGGGATTGGCGTCCTGAATGAAGCTACCTGAAGTCGGGCTTGCGACCATGTCGCGGGCTCGAATAATGCACCGTCCGTCGTCCTGCGGCGGGCGGTGCGTGGGGATCCTTCCGATCCGCCGGCTTCGTTTCCTTTGGGTAGCTTCACCGGCACGCCAACCCGCACCGCCCGCCACCTTGCATCCCTGCAGGTGGCCCAGCCTTGTGAGGTTGCTGCCATGACCACGCTCTACCCCACCTACCCACGTCTGTATGTACTGCTCGGTGCCGCAATGCCCGGCCTGCAGCTCTCCAATGCCGCAGCCGAAGCGTTGGAAGATGCGCTCACAGAAGCCCATGAACACGCTCCGCCGCCGGCCTTCTTCGCCCGGTTGCACGGCATCGCGCAAAGCCACGCCGCCGATGGTCAGGTCTGGCGCGAACGGCAACTCAGCGATGTGCGTGGCCGGGAACTGGCGGAGGCGACGCGCTGCTTGGCAGCATTGTCTGCGTGCTGCGGGGTACTGCTGGCTGCACAGTCGGCGCGCGAGACGGACGATGCACAGGCGCAGTGTCCGCCACAGGTGGAGGAAGGCCTGCTGCACGCGGTGGTGGTGTTGGCCGATCATGCTAGCGCGCTGGTGGCGCCGGGTGCATGCGCGGGGTAATGGCACCGATGGATTCGTGTCGACCAAGGTCGACACCTACCAGAGCGGAGCATGGCGGTGACGGGATGAGTGCCGACCCAGGTCGGCACCTACCCAAGCCTGCGGTGGTCACCAGTCCGCGCGCAGGCCGATGTTGCCTTCGATGATGCTGCGCTTCTCGTTGCGGTCGCCGCCCAGCTCGCGTGTGTAGTCGGCCACGGCATAGGCGCTGATGGTGCGGTTGAAGCGCCCGACCACACCTACGCCGGCTTCCAGTGCACGCGAGCGCTGCGAATTGATGATCGTGTCGTTGTCGAAGCTGACGCGGTCCTCGCCGGAACGGCCATGCCAGTGGTTGAGCTTGAAGTACGGTTGCCAGCCGTTGTCGGCCAACTGGTAGTCGCCGGCCAGGCGCAGGCCGATGCGGCCGGTCCAGGCATTGTCGTTGTCGAAACGCACGCTCGATACTTCATCGCGGCGGTCGTCCAGCGAGGTGCGCTGCCAGATCACCTGCACCTGCGGTTCCAGCCACCATGCGGACTGACCGAAGTGCAGCAGCGGCTTGCCCGCCTCCACCGACACGCTGGTGCCATCGCCCTTGATCCCGAAGCCTAGCCCACGCGAGGAGCGTACGCGGCCGTCGTAACGGCTCTGCATCGCCACGGCGTCGATGTAGCCACCGCTGCTGTCGGTGAACGTCCAGTACAGGCCCACGTGCTTGTCGTCCAAGCGGTTCTGCCCCACCTGCACGTTCTCCCAGCCGAGTGCCAGGCCGGTGGTCTTGCCCTGCGCGCGGGTGCGGCCGACGAACACGCCGATCTGGTTGCGATGATTGTCAGACGCTGCGGCCCACACATCCAGACCGGCCTGCAGGCCCATCACATCGCCATCGAAGCCGGGCTTCGCATCACCCTTCCAGTGGATCTCGCTGCTCTGCCCCACCAACCGGCCCCACGCGGTGCGGAATGCGCCCTGGTTGTACAGCAGGCGTTGTTCGCCCTGCCGCTCATGGAACGTGCCGAGGCTGGCCAGCGAGGTCTCGCGCAGCAGCGGCGGCAGCACGGCGTAGGTGGCGGTTTCCACGCGGTACAGCGGCACCACTGCGCCCTCGGCGGGGCGTGCGCCCGGCGTCGGCGGCGCACCGGTACCGGGCAGGCTGCCACCCGCCACCGGTACGTCCGGCACCGCCGGATCACTGGGCGGCGCCACCGGCACGGGTTCCGGCGGCGGTGGTGGCGGCGCGGTCTCGCCTGCGGTCAGATCCGGATCGGTGGCACCTTCGGGCGGCGGTGGCGGCGCCGGGGTGATCGGTGGTGGGGGTGCGACGGGTGGCGTCGGCGGCGGTGGTACGCCATTGATACCGCTTCCGTTGGGCGCCGGTGCCGGGCCGGCCACCACGGTCGAGCGCAGGTACCAGTTCTCGCTGGTACCGGCACTGACACCGCCCTTGAACAGGAAGTACTCGTAGGCACCGGCCGCGACCGGTGCGAACAGCGAAAACGCGCCCGGCGCGGTGCGACCACCATTCAAGGCCTGCACCACCAGGATGCCATCGGCCAACGTGGCCGCTCCACTGCCTCCAGCGTTGATGACGCCGATGCCGGTCGTGCCGGTGGCGGCACCGCCATCGATCACCAGTCGATCGCTGGTGGAATTGTCCGCACCCAGCACGGTACGCAGGTACAGGCCGCCACCGTCACCGCGGTAGTTGCCACGCACGGTGAACACGTCGCCGGCGCCGGCACCGGTCAGGTCGATGCGCCCGGCATTGACCATCTCCACCAGTGTGCCACTGTTGAACGGACGGACGGCATGGCCGCCACTGCCCGCGTAGACAGTGCTGGTGTCATCCACCGTGAGCGTGCCGGTGCCGGTTCCGCTGTCACCCAGCACCAGATCCCCATCGAAGCTCAGCTCGGTGCTGTTGGCCAGGCTGATCGCCTCCCAGTTCTGGAAGCGTCCCATGCCTGCAGCCTTGACGTTGTTGAAGTTGAGCTGATCGATGCCACTGCCACCGTCGAACAGCGGCACTGCACCAAGGTTGCCCTGGTTGAGGCTGGCGAGATTGGCCACGTCGTTGTCAGGACCCATGTCGATCGCGCCATAGACGATGCCGCCACCTCTCCAGTTGAAGGTGTCGTTGCCGGTGCTGAGCAGTACCTGGCCGCGCACGGTGCCATCGGTGATGGTCACGCTGTCGGCACCACCACTGACACTGATGTTGCCGCCGATGTAGGCCGTACCCGAGATGATGATGGTGTCGGTGTCGAAGCCGGTGACCACGTTGCCCTCAACGATGCCGCCGGACTGATCCCACAGATTCTTGTCCAGCTTCATGTTGACGCGGCCGATGCGGCCAGCGGTCATCCAGGCCTGGTCGCCATCCTCGAACGCACCGACGATGCGGCCACCGCTCATGCGGAAGGTATCGATGTTGTCGCCCTGCTGCAGCGCGCCGATCGTACCGCCACTCATGACGAAATCATCGCGGCCACTGCCCTGCACCACCACGCCGGTGACGGTGCCGCCGGTGACAGTCATCTGGTCATCGCCACCGCCCTGGTCGACGCTGTCGATCGTGCCGTCACTGAGCAGCAGCACATCGTTTCCATCGCCCTGCAGGACGCCTCCGGTGATGCTGCCGGCCTGCATCTCGAGGCGATCGTTGCCCGCATCGAACTGCACGCCGGTCTGACCACTGATCGTTCCCCGATTGACCAGCACGCTGTCGCCTGCGCCGATGAACTGCAGGGCAATGTTGTTGCCGGTGCTGATGCTGCCGCGGTTGTCGACGCGGCTGCCGCCCCCAAGCTGCACGGCCGCACCGCCCACCGAACTGATCGTGCCCTGGTTTGACAGCAGGTGACCACCGGCACCGACCAGCACGAGGGCCGATCCACCACCACTCTGCTGCAACTGGGCACCATTGCCGACGTTGACGGTGACGCCAGCCGCGCCACTGGCGGTAACGGGAGTGGTCTGCGGATTCGGTGCGTTGGCATCACAGGTGACGGTCTGGCCGGCGGTCGGTGTCGAGTTGTTACAGCCGGCCCAGGCGACGCTGGCGGTCGTCAGAAGCAGGGAGGGAACGGCGAGGGCCTGCAACACGGAAACAGCAAGGCGGCGCGGGCGGAACGCACGCGGAACGGCACGGGACATGGGGCACTCCTGGACGGGAAATCAGGAACTGCGTATGTGCGGCACTGCGCTTGCAGTCTGCCGTGTGGTGAACCGTTTCGACAGGTGAACTTGCGTGCGGGAAATCACAGTTCAGATGGGAAATCGCCCGGCCCTCACGCCGATGTGATGTGGCTGAAATCGTTCATTTTTCCGCCATCCGGAATCACGCGCAAAGCATCCACGCATGGCGTGGATCTACGGATCCTGCATCGCCAATCGATTCGCTCACGGCACTGGTAAATCTACGTCATGCGTGGATGCCGTTGGCGGATGGGGTCAGATCTTCAGGTAGATCTTCCGCTTATCCAGCCACCACGCCACGCCCCACCACAGTGCGACGAACACCAGCGCCTGCAGCATCGACGCCAGCTCCAGCGCCTGCGGCATCGCGGTGGCCAGCTGCTGCCAGATCCCCCCCCAGATCCCGGTGGCCATCAGCACCACCGACATCACCGATGCCCCCAGGTACGCGGTGATTGCATTGACCCCGAAGCGCCGGCCCAGCGCGGGCCAGCCCTTCTGGTCGATCAGCACGTGGCCCAGCCACAGCGCCAGCGCCGCAAGACCGCCCGTCCACAGCACGTAACTGGGCGTCCACAGCTGTTTGTTCAGCGGCAACACGATGGCCAGCAACAGGCCGAGCACAGCGGTCGCCACGCCAAGCCCGGCCAATGCCGCCGAACGCCCGTTGCGCAGCAGGCCACCAGCAAGCAGGCCGAGCACCGTGCTGGCCAGCGCGCCCAGCATGCTCAGCAATCCTTCCGGGTCATGTCCGAGCCCGGTATCGGCATGCCACTGGTAGATCCACGGTGCGAACAGCGCGGTATCCAGACGACTGGCCGGATTGGTCCACGGCGCCAGATCGCCGACGCCCAGCAGCAGCACGGTATACCCCACCAGCAGACTGACCAGTACGGCCGCCTGTGCGCGCGGACGCGCATACACCGCGAGCACGCCCACCAGCGCCGCGCATACCGCGATCCGCTGCAGCACGCCCCAGATGCGGAAGTGATGGGTATCCAGCGCCCACCAGATCAGCAGGTGCAGCAACGCACCGGCCACCAGGATGCGCAGTGCGCGCTCCAGAACGCCGCGCGCCAACGCGGGTCGCGCCGCCGTGTCCAGCGCGCGTGGCGCCACGCTGAAGGCCATCGACACGCCCACCAGGAACAGGAAGAACGGGAACACCAGATCGGTGGGCGTGCAGCCATGCCATTCCGAATGACGCAGCGGCGCGAACACCGCGCTCCAGTCACCCGGGTTGTTGACCAGCAGCATTGCCGCCACGGTGATGCCGCGCAGGGCATCGATCGAGCCCAGGCGGCGCGGCGGCATACTGTTCATCAGGCGGCCTCGTATTGTCCGGCAATCCAGGTGCCACGCACCTGCAGGGCATCGTCCAGCAGCACCAGGTCGGCCTGGTAGCCCTCGGCGATGTGGCCGAGGCGGTCGTCGACATTGAGGAACTGTGCCGGATAGGTCGAGGCCATCCGCGCCGCTTCGGCCAGCGGCTGGCCGAGCAGCTGCACGGTGTTGCGCACGGCGGTGGCCATGTCCAGCGCCGAGCCCGCCAGCGAACCGGCGGCATTGCGCACCACGCCATCGATGGCGGTGATGGTTTCGCCATACAGCACGTAACTGGGATCGTCGGCGCCAACCGGCGGCATCGCATCGGTGACCAGCAGCAGGCGACCACGCGGTTTGGCTGCCAGCGCCACGCGCAGGCTGGCCGGATGCACATGCACGCCATCGACGATGATGCCGATCCAGCTGTCGCGGTCTTCCAGCGCAGCGCCCACCGCGCCGGGCTCACGGCCCTGCAGCGGCGACATCGCGTTGTACAGGTGGGTGAAGCCACGCACGCCTGCATCCAGACCGGCGCGGATCTCTTCGTAGGTGCCTGCGGTATGCCCAGCGGCAACGACCACGCCGCGCTCGACCAGCGCGCGAATGGTCTCCAGCGGCACGCGTTCCGGTGCCAGCGTCAGCAGGGTCACGCCGTTGTCCAGCGATGCGGCCAGCGCGATCTCTGCTTCGTCTGGCACACGGAACTTGCTGGCATCGTGCGTACCCTTGCGGGCCGGCGCGATGTACGGACCTTCCAGATGGATGCCGATCACGCCTGGCACACCCTGCGCGATCGCCTCGCGCATCGCATCGATGGCTTCACGCATCACGCCCACGTCGTCGCTGATCAGCGTCGGCAGCATCGCGGTGGTACCGAAGCGGCGGTGCGCCTGCGCGATGGTGCGCAGTGCCGCCACGTCCGGCGTATTGTTGAACAGCGCGCCGCCGCCACCATTGACCTGCACATCGATGAAACCGGGCAGCAGCCAGCCACCGCTCAGATCAACCTGCTCGGCGGCCTGGCCCAGCTGCGGCGCTGCATCGGGCAGCAGCGCGCTGATGCGGCCGTGCTCGATCACCACCGCCAGATCGTCGCGGAACTCGTCGCCTGCCAGGATGCGGGCATTGCGCAGGACCGTGGCCATCACACCGTCTCCGTGACCTTGTTCAGGTGCGGCGGCAGATCCGGATTGAAGCCACGACGCAGCGCCAGCGCGTTGATGGCGCGGTAGAAGCTCTGCACGGTCAGCAGCGGTGCGCACAGCGGATGCGGCGCGGCCGCTACCGGCAGGTTGCCACCGGCACCGGCCATCCACACCTGTGCACCGCGCGCGGTGAATTCCTCGACGACGGCACGCGTGCCGGCGCCGGTTTCATCAGGCTGGGCAAAGGCCAGCACCGGGAAACCGCGGTCGACCAGCGCCATCGGGCCATGCTTCACTTCAGCCGAGCTGTAGGCTTCGGCATGCAGGCTGCAGGTTTCCTTGAACTTCAGTGCGGCTTCCTGCGCCGCGCCCAGGCCCAGGCCACGGCCGAGCACGAACAGGTTGGTCGCCTCGACCAGGCCCTCGGTCACCGGCGTCCAGTCGCACTGCCAGGCCTCGCGCATCGCGTCCGGCAGCAGGTCCAGCGCCGCACGCAGGCTTGCGTCCTGCTTCCAGTAGGCAGCCAGCTGCAGCAGCGCGGCCAGCGACGCCAGGTAGCTCTTGGTCGCCGCCACACTCTTCTCGGCACCGGCATGCAGCGGAATGACCGTATCGGCCAGCTGCGCCAGCGGCGAATCCTCGACGTTGACCAGTGCGATCACGCGCGCGCCGGCGGCCTTGGCAGCTTCCGCGTTGCGCAGCAGGTCCGGGCTCTTGCCCGACTGCGAGATGACGATGAACAGCGCGCCACGCAGCTGCAGCGGTGCGGCATAGACCGAACCCACCGACGGCGAAGCCGATGCGACCACCAGGCCCAGCTGGGTTTCCAGCAGGTACTTGCCATAGGTGGCGGCATGGTCGGAGCTGCCGCGTGCGCAGGTGACCACGAACGGCGGCGGCGCCGCACGCAGGCTGGCGGCCAGGGTTTCCATGGTGGCGTGGTTGCGCGAGAACTGGCGCGCGACCACGTCGGCCGCTTCAGCGGCCTCGGCGAACATCAGGGTGGACGTGGGGTCTGACAGCGACATGGCAGGCTCAGGCAGGATCGGAAGGAAGGGGGCGTGCGCCGACCGGGCGCATCGGCGCGGTCGAACCGCGCACCACCAGCTGCGGCACGAAGCCCTGGTTGTGCAGCGGTGCCGGCGCATCGTCATAGGCGTCGCTGCGCAGCTGTGCGATCAGCAGGCGCGCGGCGTGGCGGGCGATGTCTTCGGTGGCCTGCTTGGCGGTGGTCAGCGGCGGCCACGACTGGCGCGAGAACGGGCTGTCCTCGAAACCGGCGATGGAGAGGTCGTACGGCACGTTCATACCGGCCGACTTCGCTGCTGCCAGCACACCGGCGGCGATTTCGTCGTTGGAACCGAAGATGGCCGTGGGCGGCTCGCGCAGCGCCAGCAGGCGGCGCGCGCCGCGGAAACCGTCGTCGAAGGTGTAGTCGCCCTGCACCACCAGGTGCTTGTCCACGGTCATGCCGTAGTCCTTCAGCGCAGCTTCGTAACCGGCATAACGCTCGCCCGAGGAGCGGTGCGAGATGCCGCCCCAGAGGAAGCCGATGCGCTGGTGACCCAGCTGGATCAGGTGCTCGGTGATTTCATAGGCGGCCTCGCGGTCGTCGACGAATACGCAGGCGCCGTCGGCCGGGTCCTCGGTGGCGGCGATGATGCGTACCAGCTTGATGCCGCGTGCGGTCAGTGCCTGGATCAGGTCGCGGCGCTCGGACATCGGTGCGGTCAGCACCAACCCGGCCAGGCGCGAACGCTGCACCCAGTCGGCCAGCTCATCGGCCAGCAGCGGCGAGCTGGAATCACAGGGATGGATCTGCAGCCCGAACCCGGTCTCGCGGCAGGCCGCAAGCACGCCGTTCTGCACGCCGATGATGTGGTACGGGTTCGGGTTGTCGTAGACCAGCCCGATCACGAAGGTGGTGCCGCTGCGCAGGTTGCGCGCGGACGGATCGGGTTCGTAATCGAGTTCGGCGATGGCACGCAGCACCCGCGCACGGGTGGCCTGCATCACCGAGGGCTCGTTGTTGATCACCCGCGAGACCGTCTTCAGCGAGACCTTGGCCTTTTCCGCAACGTCCTTGATGGTCGCTCTGCGCATGGGTTTTCCCTGGGGTTGGCTGCCGTCCATCATCGCCGATCAGGCCTTGTCCTGCGGCAGGCCGGCGCGGTGGCCGACCACCGAGTAGAACAGGATGTACAGGTAGCACGGCACCATCAGCAACACGAACACCAGCTGGAAGTCGATGTGCTGCTTGAGCACGGCGAACAGCTGCGGAATGATCGCGCCACCGGCAATGCCCATCACCAGCAGGGCCGAGCCGGTCTCGGTGAAGCGGCCCAGGCCGCGGATCGCCAGGGGGAAGATCGCCGGCCACATCATGGCGTTGGCGAAGCCCAGCAGGGCCACGAAGGCCACCGATACATAGCCGTGGGTGGCCCAGGCGCCCAGGCAGAACACCACGCCCAGCACCGCCGAAATGGTCAGGTAGCGCGACTGCGACACGACCTTGGGGATCAGCAGCAGGCCGACCACGTAGCCCACCAGCATCGCGCCAAGGGTAAGCGAGGTGAACAACTTGGTCTGGTCCAGCGGCAGGTCGAAGCCATGCCCGTAAGTACCAATCGCATCACCGGCCATCACCTCCACGCCCACGTAGACGAACAGGCACAGCACGCCCAGCCACAGGTGCGGGAACTGGAAGATGCTGCGGCGTTCGGCGGCACCGGCCGCCACCGGCGTAGCGTTGGCTTCGGACGACTTGATTTCCGGCAGCGGCGAGAACAGCACGGCCACCGCCAGTACCACCAGCAGCGCAGCCATCGCCAGGTACGGGGTGTGGATCTTGGCGGCAAACTCGTTCAGCAGCGCGGCCTTTGTGACCGCATCTGCGGCCTGCACCTGTGCATCGAGGTCACCGATGCCGTGCAGCACCAGCGTGCCGATCAGCACCGGCGCCAGCATGCCGGCGATCTTGTTGCAGATACCCATCAGCGCGATGCGGCGTGCCGCCGTCTCGATCGGGCCAAGGATGGAGATGTAGGGGTTGATCGCGGTCTGCAGCAGGGCCAGGCCGCTGCCGATCACGAACAGGCCGCCAAGCGCGCCCGGGTACCAGCGCTGGGTGGCGAACTCACCGAACAACGCAGCACCACCGGCCATCACCAGCAGGCTCAGGCTGAGGCCCTTCTTCATGCCGGTGCGGCGCAGGATCCAGGACGCCGGCAGGGCCAGGAAGAAGTAGGACAGGTAGAACACCATCAGCACCAGGAAGGCGCCGACCTCGCTGAGTTCAAAGGCGAGCTTGACGAAGGTGATCAGCGGGCCGTTGAGCCAGGTGAAGAAGCCGATCAGGAAGAACAACACGCCAACGATGGCGATGGAGGTGGCCACGTTCGGGCGCGCGCTTGCAGCGGGGACGGCGGACATCAGGAGGGCTCCTGCGGCGACGGCCGCAGAACACGGCGTCGGAGAGTGGCTGGGAACAACGTTGTCACATTCTTTCGATGGACAGCCGCGGTTTGTCAACTTCCACGCGCAACCCTGTGAACCTCGTGCTGCACTGCGCAACCCGATCGCAACGCATCGTGCTGAATGCGCCGAAGGCCTTGACCCATGTGCGGCAACGGTTCCCACGTGAAACCCGCACTCACGCCATGTAAACGTTTACTGCATGTCGCATTCGTTGCGATGCAGCAACGAAAGTGTCACGAACTCGTTGACATCGTTGTCAGCGGGGTTACAGACTCCGCCCCAATCGCCGCCCCCGATCCCGGGGCCGGCCCCACCTGCAGCAGGAGCCCGCGTGACCGCCAGCCACCCCGCCCCGGCCCATGTCCTGTCCCGAGTCGCGCCGACGTTCCTGGCCGCCGACGTCGGTGGCACCCATGTGCGCGTGGCCCGGGTCCAGGCCAGCGGTGATGCCGCCCATCCGGTGCAGGTGCTGGAGTACCGCAAATACCGCAACGCCGACCATGCCGGCCTCAGCGCGATCCTGTCCGACTTCCTCGGCGAAGGCCCGCGGCCCACGCATTGCGTGGTCGCCAGTGCCGGCTACGCCCGCGAGGACGGCACGGTGATCACCGCCAACCTGCCGTGGCCGCTGTCGGCGCGCCAGGTGGAAGCCGACGTCGGCCTGCAGCGGGTCTACATCGTCAACGACTTCGAAGCCGTGGCCTACGCCGCCGCGCAGGTTGACGCCAGTGGCGTGCTGCACCTGTGCGGACCGGAAACCGCCGCCCGCGGCCCGACCCTGGTGGTCGGCCCCGGCACCGGCCTCGGCGCCGCGCTGTGGATCCCTACCGCGCACGGCCCGGTCGTGCTCCCGACCGAAGCCGGGCAACCGACCCTGGCCGCCAGCACCGAACTGGAAATGGCCATCGTCCGCCACATGCAGCGCGACCGCGCGCACGTGTCGATCGAACACGCGATCTCCGGCCCGGGCCTGATGAACCTGTACCGCGCGGTGTGCGTACTGCAGGGCCAGGCGCCGACCCTGGCCAGCCCCGACGCGGTCACCGCTGCGGCCATGGCCGACAGCGATGCACATGCGCGCCAGGCGCTGGATGTGTTCTGCGGCCTGCTCGGCAGCACCATCGGCGATATGGCGCTGTTCTACGGCGCCCATGGTGGCGTCTACCTGGCCGGCGGCATCCTGCCGCAGATCCGTGAATACCTGCACGCCAGCACTTTCGTCGAACGCTACCTGCAGAAGGGACCGATGGGCGAAGCGCTGGCACGCATCCCGGTGAAGGTCGTCGAGCACGGCCAGCTGGGCGTGGTCGGCGCTGCCAGCTGGTACCTGCAGCAGTCGGCCGCCTGACACCGCAACAGGCTTCAACGCAATCGCAGCACGCAGTACGTGGCACGCCAACGCACGGGACTTCGCCGCCGCCCCGCGCATGTCATCGCAACCGTAATCGAACACCGCCGCCGGCATCCAATCGAGTGATGAGGAGAGACATCATGAACACCCGCAAGACCCTGCTTTCGGCCGCCATCGTCAGCTGCCTCGCCTTCAGCGCGCACGCGCAGCAGGCCACCCAGACCGCCACCGACCTGGATACCGTGCAGGTCACCGGCATCCGTGGTTCGATGGAAAAGTCGCTGGATACCAAGCGCGAAGCCAATGCGCGCGTGGAAGTGGTCACCGCCGAAGACGTGGGCAAGCTGCCCGCGCACAACGTCGCCGACACCCTGCAGCGCCTGCCGGGTGTGAACATCAGCTCGTCCAGCGCCGACGAAGGCGGCTTCGACGAAGCCGACCGTGTCAGCCTGCGCGGCACCAGCCCGAGCCTGACCCAGACCCTGATCAACGGCCATACCGTCGGCTCGGCCGACTGGTTCGTGCTCAGCCAGGGCAACAACGTCGGCCGCAGCGTCAGCTACTCGCTGCTGCCATCGGAACTGGTCAGCTCGGTGGAAGTCAACAAGTCCTCGCAGGCCAAGCTGCAGGACGGCGGCACCACCGGTACCGTCAACATCATCACCCGCAAGCCGCTGGAATTCTCCAAGCAGCTCACTGCGGAAGGCTCCGTCGGCATGGTGCGTTCGGACCAGGCCAAGTCCAACGACCCGCAGCTGTCGGCACTGTTCAACTACAAGAACGACGAAGGCAACTTCGGCGTGATGGTGCAGGCCTTCAGCCAGAAGCGCGAGCTGCGCCGCGAAGCGCAGGAAATCCCGGGCGGTTTCTTCCAGATCGATCCGAATGGCACCGTGGCCAAGTCCAACCCGGACCTGGCCGGCGTCTATGCCCCGGGCCTGCTCGGCTCGACCCTGTTCGAACAGACCCGCGAGCGCAAGGGCGGCCTGGTGTCGCTGCAGTTCAAGCCGATGGACAACCTGACCCTGGGCCTGGAAGGCTTCAGCTCGGAACTGAAGGCGAACAACTACAACCGCAACTTCATGCTGTGGGGTGGCCGCATCCTCAATGACCGCACCGTTGAAGATGCCAATGGCAACAAGATCCTGATTCCGGGCCAGGCCCCGAATCCGGGTTACGTCATCAAGGATGGCGTGCTGTCCAACGCCACCTTCGCCGGCCAGGCCGACCGCGACTACGCGGTGTACGACATGATCTACCGCGAGTCGAAGGCCAAGACCAACTACATCACCTTCGATGCCGACTGGCAGATCAGCGACAACCTGGGCATGAAATTCCAGGCTGGCAGCACCAAGGGCACCGGCGAAACGCCGCGCCAGTACATCGCCGAAGTCAACCTGGCCCGTGGTGGCGGCGCCACCTGGGCAACCCACGGCAACGGCTCGCCGATCGACTGGAACGTCGGGGGCAACATCGGCCCGAGCGGCGTGACCGACTTCGGTACCTGGGGCAACCAGCAGGTCACCGCGATCGACAAGGAAAAGTGGGCCACGCTCGATTTCAACCAGTACTTCGCCGACGCTGGCGTACTGAACTCGATTGATTTCGGCGCCCGCTTCGGCGACCACGAGCGCGAGGCCAAGTCGCCGGAAGGCGCAACCCCGGGCGCGATCTGGAATGCGCTGAAGAACGGCGCCACTGCCAACTTCCCCGGTGGCTTCGCCAACGGCATCGGTGGCAGCTTCCCGCGTGACCTGTGGTACTTCACCCCGGGCGCACTGAAGGAAGCAGTGACCAACAACTCCACCTGGCTGTCCGGCAATGACGGCCCGACCGGCCGCCACAACTACGGCGCCGAGTGGAAGGTGTCCGAGAAGAACTTTGCTGCCTACGTACAGGGCAACTTCAGCGGCGACCGCTGGAGCGGCAACGTCGGCCTGCGCTACGTCAACATCAAGCAGGATATCGATACCTACGCCGCCGCCACCGGCTCGACCGTGCCGGACGTGAGCAGCCTGTTCGGCGCGTGGACCCGCGAAGCTTTCGAGAACAAGCACAACCGTGTGCTGCCGAGCGCCAACTTCAAGTACGACCTGCGTGACGACCTGGTGCTGCGCGTGGCCGCATCGCAGACCCAGACCCTGCCGGACTTCTCGGCACTGGGTGCCTCGTCCTACGGTTCGGACCTGAACCGGACCGGCGGTGGCGGCAATCCGAAGTTGAAGCCGGTGGTGTCGACCAACTTCGACGCCAACCTGGAGTGGTACTTCATGCCGCGCGGCATGTTGTCGATCGGTGCCTACTCGATGCGCCTGAAGGACTACGTCGCCTTCAGCACCGAGAAGGAAATGCTGTTCAGCGAGCTGACCAACCGTCTCGAGGAATACAACATCTCCCGCCCGCGCAATGCCGACGGCAAGGTGCGCGGTATCGAAGTGGCCTATGAGCAGCCGATCGGCGAGTACTTCGGTGTCAATGCCAACTACACCTACGCCGATGGCAGCACCGACCACACCTGGGCCGATGGCAGCGACAACCTGCTGGGTACTTCGAAGAACACCTACAACGTCGGTGCCTACTTCGAGAACGATACCTTCGGTGCACGCGTCAGCTATACCCGCCGTTCGTCGTTCCTGATCGGCCTGTCCGGCGCCAACCCGTACTACCAGGATGACTTCGGCACCCTGTCGGCGTCGCTGAGCTACAAGGCCACCGACTGGCTGAGCATCAGCTTCGATGCGCTCAACCTCAACAACCCGACCTACAAGTACTACCAGACCGCGGCCATCCCGACCTCGTTCTACAGCAACGGTCGCCAGTACTACCTCAACTTCCGCTTCAAGTACTGATCCAGCGGCGGCAACATCGCCGAGTCGTGCACGCACGCCGGGCCTGGGTCATTCCGGGCCCGGCGTTTTTCATGTATAGCGTTCATCGCACCGTTCCAAGGAGTCGTACCGATGGTCAAGCCTTCCCGCGCCCGGATGCGCAGCGCAGTGCTGCTGGGCAGCCTGCTCGCCCTGTTGCCGGCACTGCCGGCACTTGCCGCCGACCCCACACCCGCCACTGAAGCACCCGGCCCTCTGCTGCGCGCCGGCAGCCTCATGCTGATTCCCGCACCGGCGACCGTGCAGCGCGGCCAGGGCAGCGGCATCACCGTCCGCGCCGACACCGTGCTGCAGGCCGAAGGCGAAGCCGCGCAGCGCGTCGCCAGCCAGTTCGCCGATCTGCTGGCCCGCAGCGGTGGTCCGCGCCTTGCACCAGCCAGGGGCAAGGCGGCAGGCACGTCGGGCAGCATCCGCTTCCAGATCGTGCCCACCTTCCGCGACAGCGGCGAAAGCTACACGCTGGAGAGCACCGCGCAGGGCGTGCTGATCCAGGCCGGCAACGAAACCGGCCTGTTCTACGGCGCGACCACCCTCGCCCAGCTCGCCACCGGCGGCAGCAATGGCGTGCTGCCGGCGGTGCAGATCCAGGACGCGCCGCGCTTCAGCTGGCGCGGTTTCATGCTCGATTCCGCACGTCACTTCCAGAGCCTGGACGAGATCAAGCGCGTGCTCGATGCGATGGCCGCGCACAAGCTCAACACCTTCCACTGGCACCTGACCGATGACCAGGGTTGGCGCATGGAGATCAAGCGCTATCCGAAGCTGACCGACGTAGGCAGCTGCCGCCTGCCGGCCGGCGACGGTGGCATCGATCCGGTCACTGGCAAGGAGCATCCGTATTGCGGCTTCTACACGCAGGACCAGATCCGCGAAGTTATTGCCTATGCGGCGAAGCTGCATATCCAGGTGATTCCGGAAATCGATGTGCCGGGCCACGCGACTGCCGCGATTGCTGCGTATCCGGAGCTGGGCACCATCGATACGCCGTTGAAACCGATCAGTGAATGGGGCGTGTTCCCCAACCTGTTCAACACTGAAGACAGCACCGTCACCTTCCTCGAGAACGTGCTGGAAGAAGTGATCGACCTGTTCCCGGCCAAGTACGTGCACGTCGGTGGCGACGAGGCGGTGAAGGACCAGTGGGAAGCGTCGAAGCAGGTGCAGCAGCGCATGCGTGCGCTGGGCATCAAGGATGAAATGGCCATGCAGAGCCACATCATCAAGCGCCTGGAGACCTTCCTGGAGGAGCACGACCGGCGCCTGATCGGCTGGGATGAGATCCTCGAAGGTGGGCTGCCGCCGCAGGCCACGGTGATGTCCTGGCAGGGCACCGAAGGCGGTCTGGCTGCGGCCAGCGCCGGCCATGACGTGATCATGTCACCGGTCGGCTACCTCTATCTGGATTACCTGCAGACGGCCTCGCCGAACGAACCGCCCGGCCGCCCGACCCAAGTCAACCTCGGCAAGCTGTACAACTTCGAGCCGGTGCCGGCCGAGCTGGCCGCTGACAAGCGCGGGCACATCCTCGGC
Organism: Stenotrophomonas sp. 28608_Sma; assembly: GCF_056486185.1. Classification (NCBI taxonomy): domain Bacteria; kingdom Pseudomonadati; phylum Pseudomonadota; class Gammaproteobacteria; order Lysobacterales; family Lysobacteraceae; genus Stenotrophomonas; species Stenotrophomonas sp. 28608_Sma. Next base: position 4,284,624 of record NZ_CM151308.1, read on the forward strand.
CTGCAGGCCAACATGTTCACCGAGCACACGCGCAGCTACGCACGCCTGCAGCACAACCTGTTCCCACGCCTGGCCGCCGTGGCCGAGACCGGCTGGAGCACGCCGGAACATCGCGATTTCCGCGATTTCCTCGCGCGCCTGCCGTCCCAGCTGCAGCGCTACCGTGCCTGGGGCCTGGCCTATGCGCAGACTCCGTTCGAAGTGGGCGTGGACTACACCGACAATCGCGCGGACAACACGGTGACGGTGTCGCTGGCCAATCCGCTGGGCTATGAAGTGCGCTACAGCACCGATGGCCAGCCGGTGAGCGCGCAGTCACCGCTGTACCAGCAGCCGCTGACCGGAAAACTGCCAACCACCGTGCAGGCTGCCGCGTTCTACCAGGGCCAGATGCTGGCGGCGAAACCGACCATTGCCACCTTCACCGCACAGTCGCTGCTCAGCCGCCGCAGCGATGAGCTGCTCAGCTGCGTGGGCAAGAAGGGCCTGGTGCTGCGCCTGGAAGACGATGGCCCACGCGAAGGCAACCGTGCGGTGTTCAACGTGGACATCTTCCAGCCGTGCTGGCGCTGGCCGCAGGCGCAGCTGGACGGCATCGGCAGCGTGGAAGTGCGTGCAGGTCGCATCCCGTATTACTTCCAACTGGCCCACGACGAACCCAAGCGCCGTTTCGAAAAGGCCAAGCGTGCCCACGGCGAGATGCAGGTGCGTCGCGGCGACTGCAGCGGCAAGGTGCTGGCTGAGGTACCGCTGCCGGCCAAGCCGGATGCCGATGGCTTCGTGACGCTGCGTGCGACGCTGCCGAAGGGCACCCAGGGTAACGGCGACCTGTGCATCAACTTCACCGGCGACACGCGCCCGGCGATGTGGGTGCTGGATGAGGTCACGCTGGGGAAGTAATGACAGGTCTGTCATGGTGGGTGCCGACCTTGGTCGGCACCTCGGGCAGCTCATCCACGCATGGCGTGGATCTACTGATTCCATCCACACGCAGCGTGGATCTACCGGTAGGTGCCAACCTTGGTTGGCACGCCTTTACCCGCGCCAGCGCAGCAGCAGGTCGCGCATCGGGGTCAGTGCGGTGGCCATGCCGGCCAGCACGCCAATGGTGTTGGCCAGCGCATCCATCGGGTCGGCCATGCGGTTGCTGGTCAGCGCGCCCTGCGCGAACTCGATGCCGATGCCCATCAGCACCAGGCCCACGCCCACCCACAGCAGCGGGCGGCCCCGACGGAACAGCTGCACCGCGCTGCCGGCCAGGATGAAATAGGCGAGAAAGTGTTCGCCCTTGTCGCTGTTTTCCGGCAACGGAATCGGCGGTGGTGGGATCAGACAGACCACGATCACCAGCAGTACTGCCACCGCCCACAGCGCGGCCCAGAGCCGGGGCCGCCGCAGCGGCTTGATCACCGGCAACGCGTGGCTCACAGGCGCCAGCTCAGGTCACCCAGCTCGAAGGCCGGTTCGAAGTCGACGCCACGCTGCAGGCCGATAGCCTGGAAGCGCTCGCCCATCTCCGTCGGCAGGGTCAACTTCTTCACCTGGTCGCGCAGCTGGATGCGCCCCACTTCATCGGTGCGTTCCTCGGCCAGCAGCAGCACCTGGTCCAGGCCGTTGCCAAGCAGGAAACTGGCCTGGCTGCAGTAACCGGCCAGCTCGAAACCGCCGTGCATGCCGGCCTCGGCCATCGCCGTGAAATCCACCGACGCCGTGATGTCCTGCAGGCCCGGCCAGCGATGCACGTCGTTGTGCACGTGGTGGCGGTAGAACGCACGCACGGTGCCATCGTCGCGGTCGTGCTGGTAGAACTCGCCGCGGTTGTAACCGTAGTCGACGAACAGCATCGCGCCACGCTGCAGGCCACCGGCCACCGCCTGCAGCCAGTACGGCAGCTGCGGCAGCACTTCGGAGCGGTAGCCCTCGGCGAAGGGCTTTTCCAGGTAGCGCTCGATGTGGCGTACCGCGCCATTGAGCAGGATGTCGGCCGGCTGCGCGCCGCGGATGAAGTTGCCTTCGGCATCCAGCTCGACGGTTTCCTCATAGACCTCGCCATCCCGGATCAGGAAGCGCGGGGTCGGCAGCGCGTCGATCACCTCGTTGGCAAACACCACGCCCTCCCAGTCCTCCTCGAACGGGCGGTCGACCCAGCCCACGCGCGCCGCCAGCTCGGCCGGCAGGTTCTGCTGCAGGCGCTGCTGCTGGCGCTCGCGCAGGTCGGCGCTGGGTTCGAGGATGGCGTACCGCGAGGGCAGTGCGTCCAGCTCGGCCAGGCGCAGCAGCACCGCCTCGGCGAAGGCGCCGGTACCACCGCCGAGCTCCAGCATGCGCGCCTGCGTACCCAGCTGGGCGAACACCGGCGCCAGCGCATTGGCCACGCTGCCGGCAAACAGGCTGCCGAGCTCGGGCGCGGTGGTGAAGTCACCGCTGCCACCGAACTTGCTGGCGCCGGCGCTGTAATAGCCCCAGCCGGGGGTGTACAGGCACAGTTCCATGAAGCGCGAGAACGGCATCGCCCCGCCCTGCGCAAGGATTTCGGCGCGCAGGGCGGCGGCCAGCTGGTCGCTGTGGGCCAGGGCATCGGCTTCGGGCAAGGGGAAGGTGGGCTGCATGGCGTCTTCGAATGCGGTGACAATGGTGCACAGGATAGCCGAGCCTTGGAGGACCCTCGATGAGCGACACCCACCCCGTGGTCCTGATCACCGGCAGCGCGCGCCGGATCGGTGCGGCCATCGCCCGCCAGTTCCATGCCTGTGGCTGGTCGGTGGTGCTGCACGCCAACACCTCCAGCGCCGAGCTGCAGCAGGCCGCGTTCGATTTCGACAACGTGCGCCCGGGCAGCGTGCTGGCCCTGCAGGCCGACCTACGTGACGCCGACGCCCTGGCCGACCTGGTGGAACAGGCCGTCACCCACTTCGGGCGACTGGACGCGCTGGTCAACAACGCCTCCAACTTCTTCCCCACCCCGATCGGCCAGGTCACTGCCGAGGCAATGGACGAGCTGTATGCGGTCAACGCGCGCGCGCCACTGCTGCTGTCACAGGCGGCGGCGCCCTACCTGCGCCGCCAGCAGGGCTGCATCGTCAACCTGACCGACCTGCACGGCACCGACCCGATGCGCGACCACATCGCCTACACCATGGCCAAGGCCGCGCTGGAGATGGCCACCCGCTCGCTGGCGCTGGAGCTGGCGCCGAAAGTGCGGGTCAATGCGGTAGCGCCGGGGGCGATCCTGTGGCCGGAACAGGGCAAGGACGATTTCGCCCGCGAAGCGCTGCTGGCACGCACGCCGCTGGCACGGATCGGCACGGTCGAGGAGATCGCCGAGGCGGTCTACTGGCTGGTGGCCGAAGCCAGCTTCGTCACCGGCCACACCCTGCGCGTGGATGGTGGGCGCACGGTCAGTTGAAATGTTGCCGGCCAGCGGCCGGCGCGAGCGGTAGTGCCGGCCGCTGGCCGGCAACCACCCTCATTCCAGGTCCACCACCTCGAACGCCTCGCCAAACTGTCTGTGCGCACGCCACAGCGTGGCCAGGTCCAACCCGCTGACCGGGTCGATGAAGCCCGGCGCGATGTCGGCCAGCGGCTTCAGCACGAAGGCATGCTTCAGCTCCGGGCGCGGAATGCGCAGGTGGCCGGGACCTTCCACCACCAGGTCGCCGTAGAACACTACGTCGATGTCCAGGGTCCGATCGGAGAAGCGCGGCCCGCTGCGGTCGCGCCCGTGCGCGTCTTCCAGCGCATGCAGCCACTCGTCCAGTTCCTGCAGCGGCAGGTCGGTTTCGATCGCCACCGCATTGTTGAGGAAGGCCGGGCCATCGAAGCCGACCGCGGCGGTACGGTAGGCGGGCGACACCTGCAGCGCGCCGAAGCGCTCGCGCAGGGCCGCCACCGCGGCGTGGAGGTAGCGACGGGGCTGGACGTTGCTGCCCAGGCTCAGGAGCACGGTGGTCATGCGGTTCAGGTGACGGCACTTGGGGGGCGTGGACATGCCGTCGTCACGGCGGCCTGCCTACAATCCGGGACGCACATGATAGGGCACCGACATGACCTATTGCGTTGGAATCGAGGTGGACGAGGGCCTGGTCTTCGCCGCCGACACCCGGACCAATGCCTCGCTGGACGATGTGCGCGTGCACCGCAAGCTGCACGTGTTCGAGTACCCCGGCCAGGCAGCCTACGTGCTGATGGCGGCTGGCAACCTGGCCACCACCCAGCTGCTGGTGTCGCGCCTGGGGCGCGATGCCGGCGAACGGCGCACGCCCAACCTGCGCGACATGGCCCATCTGTTCGAAGCCGCCGAGTACGTCGGCCAGCTGCTGGTGGACAGCCAGGTGCACAGCAGCCACAGCGAACACGGCCATGACGGGGTCAACACCCAGGCCACGCTGATCTTCGGCGGCCAGATCGCCGGCGAGCGTCCCGGGCTGTACATGATCTACCCGCTCGGCAACGCCATCGCTGCTTCGCCGGAAACGCCCTACCTGCAGATCGGTGAGTCCAAGTACGGCAAACCTATACTCGATCGCATCCTCAGTCCGGCCACACACCTGGAGGATGCCGCGCGCACGGCGATCGTCTCGCTGGACTCCACCATCCGTTCCAACCTGTCGGTGGGCCTGCCGATCGATCTGGCGCTGCTGCGCGACGGCGAGCTGCGCATCGGCCAGCAGCTGCGGCTGGGCGCGGATTCCGCGTTGTATGCCGATATTCACCAGAACTGGTCGCGGCGGCTGGAACAGGCGGTGGACGCGCTGCCGCGGTTCCCCTGGGAAACCCTGGACCGGTAGTGCCGGCCGCTGGCCGGCAACCGCAGTGATCCCACCGCACGGCGATTCCGGCCAGCGGCCGGCACTACCGCGGCATCAGCCCAGCGCTTCGGCCACCGCGCGGAAGACCTGCTGCATCGGCAGCGGCCAATAGCAGCCACGCATCTCCAGGGAAACCGGGGACCGGTAGTGCCGGCCGCTGGCCGGCAACCGCAGTAATCCCATCGCACGGCGATGCCGGCCAGCGACCGGCACTACCGGGGCGTCAGCCCAGCGCTTCGGCCACCGCGCGGAACACCTGCTGCATCGGCAGCGGCCAATACCAGCCACGCATCTCCAGGGAAACCGGGGACCGGTAGTGCCGGCCGCTGGCCGGCAACCGCAGTAATCCCATCGCACGGCGATGCCGGCCAGCGACCGGCACTACCGGGGCGTCAGCCCAGCGCTTCGGCCACCGCGCGGAACACCTGCTGCATCGGCAGCGGCCAATACCAGCCACGCATCTCCAGGGAAACCGGGGACCGGTAGTGCCGGCCGCTGGCCGGCAACCGCAGTAATCCCATCGCACGGGAATGCCGGCCAGCGGCCGGCACTACCGCGGCGTCAGCCCAGCGCTTCAGCCACCGCGCGGAAGACCTGCTGCATCGGCAGCGGCCAATACCAGCCACGCATCTCCAGGGAAACCGGGGACTGGTAGTGCCGGTCGCTGGCCGGCAACCGCAGTGATCCCACCGCACGGGAATGCCGGCCAGCGGCCGGCACTACCGCGGCATCAGCCCAGCGCTTCGGCCACCGCGCGGAAGACCTGCTGCATCGGCAGCGGCCAATACCAGCCACGCATCTCCAGGGAAACCGGGGACTGGTAGTGCCGGCCGCTGGCCGGCAACCGCAGTGATCCCATCGCACGGCGATGCCGGCCAGCGGCCGGCACTACCGCGGCGTCAGCCCAGCGCTTCGGCCACCGCGCGGAACACCTGCTGCATCGGCAGCGGCAACACCAGCCACGCATCGCCAGGGAAACCGGGGACCGGTAGTGCCGGCCGCTGGCCGGCAACCGCAGTGATCCCACTGCACGGCGATGCCGGCCAGCGGCCGGCACTACCGCGGCATCAGCCCAGCGCTTCAGCCACCGCGCGGAAGACCTGCTGCATCTGCAGCGGCTTGTGCAGCACATGCACCTCCACACCGGCCGGGAACGCGTCCGCCGCGACTGGCACCGCCGGATCCTCCAGCACCAGCGCCGGACCGCGGTAGCCAAGCGTGGCCATCTCGCCCAGCAGCTGGCTGGCCGGCAGCAGTTTGGAGCCGGCATCGGCAATCACCAGCGCCGGCATCGCCTCCTGCTGCATCCAGCGCAACGCCGCCGGGCCATCGGAGGCCAGCTGCAACTGGTAACCCTGGCTGGACAGCGCGTTGCCGAGCAGCGACAGGCGTGTGGCTTCGCCGTCAACCACCAGGATCGACTGGCCACTGCCCAGCGCCACCAGCTGCTCGATCGGCTCGCTGCCATCGATGGCCTCATGCATCGGCAGCCGCAGTTCGAAGCAGGTGCCCTGCCCCGGCTGGCTGTTGACGTGGATGCTGCCACCGGCGCCTTCAACGATGCGCTTGCAGGAAATCAGCCCCAGGCCGGTGCCATCGGCCTTGGTGGTGAAGAACGGATTGAACAGGTGTGACAGCGTGTCCGCATCCATGCCGATGCCTTCATCGGCCACGCAGATCTGCATCCAGTCCACGCCATCGCGCTGGCCGGCATGGCTGGCGGTCAGGCTCAGGCGGCCGCCATTGGGCATCGCCTGGATCGCGTTGAGCGCCAGGTTCAGCATCACCTGCTGCAGTTCGGTGTAGTTGGCGTCGACCACCAGGCCTTCGTCCTGCACCTGCAACTCCAGGCGCACCGCATCGGGCACGTTGCTGCGCAACAGCAGCGCCACCGCATCGAACAGGCCATCGATCTCGATGCGCTCGCTCGGCTTGCGCGAGCCGCGCACGAACGACAGCATCGACTCGGCCATCTCGTGGCCACGGCGGCCGCATTCGGCGATGACGTCGGCCAGGTGGTGCAGCTGCGGATCCTCGGTGCGTGCCTTCAGCAGATCCGGCATGATCAGCAGCGGCTGCAGGATGTTGCGCAGGTCGTGGCTGAGGCCGGCGGCAAGCAGCGACAGGCTTTCCAGGCGCTGCGCGCGCATCAGTTCGGTTTCCACCCGTGCGCGCTCTATGGCGCTACGTGCATCGCGGATCGCACGCGCCACCGCCGACGGCAGGCGCGCCGGCAGGTGCTTGATGATGTAATCGTTGGCGCCCTTCTGCAGCGCCGCCACTGCATTCTCCTCACCCATGGTGCCGGAGACGAAGATGAAGGGCACTTCCGGTGATGTCTCGCGCACGATGCGCAGCGCGTCATCACCGGAGAACCCCGGCATGCTCAGGTCGGACAGCACGATGTCCGGCTGGAACGCGACCAGTGCCTGGCGCAGTTCGCCCTCGCTCTCGACACGTTCGAAGCGGGCTTCCAGGCCCGCGTCGAGCATCTGTTCGGACATCAGCTCGGCATCTTCCGGTGAGTCCTCCACCAGCAGGATGCGCAGCGCCCCAAGGGCGGGACCGGTCAGGGGCATGGGCTCACTCGAGTTCCGGTGCCTGGTTGATCAACGCCCAGAACTTGCCCAGGGTCTGCACCGCGCCGAAGAACTGGTCCACGTCCACCGGCTTGACCACATAGGCGTTCACGCCCATGTCCCAGCTGCGGGCCAGGTCGCTTTCCTCGCGCGAGGACGACAGGATCACCACCGGCAGGCGCTTGAGCTCTTCGTGCTCGCGGATCTGCCGCAGCACCTCCAGGCCATCCATGCGCGGCATCTTGATGTCCAGCAGCAGCACCGCCGGCAGGCCTTCCTCGCGGTTGGCGAAGGCACCACGGCGCAACAGGTAGTCCATCACTTCCACGCCATCCTCGACGTGCACGATGGGGTTGGCCAGACGCGCCTCTTCCAGGGCGTCGATCGCCATTTCGGCATCAGCCGGGCTGTCTTCGGCGAGAAGAATGGTGCGCAGAGTGGTCATGCAGAAGGCCCTTGTTTGTCCGCATCGATCGCGGGAGGCAGGTAGAAGTGGAAGGTGGCGCCGACGTCCGGTTCAGCCTCGGCCCAGATACGGCCGCCATGACGGGTGAGCACGCGGCGCACGCTGGCCAGGCCGATGCCGGTACCCGGGTAGTCGCTGGCCTTGTGCAGGCGCTGGAAGACACCAAACAGCTTGCCGGCGTAGGCCATGTCAAAGCCTGCACCATTGTCGCTGACCGTGAACTGATGACCGCCGTCAGGCTGTGGCTGGTAGTCCACGCGGATCTTCGCTGGTTCGCGGTTGCCCGAGTACTTCACCGCGTTGCCGAGCAGGTTCAGCCAGACCTGGCGGATCATGTTCTCATCGCCCACCACGATCGGCAGCGGCGCGATGCTCCACTCCACGTGGTGCGCATGGCCGCTGTTCTCGGCCTCGGCCTGCAGGTTGGAATCGAGCATGGCGCGGGTATCGGCCACCAGCGACTGCATGTCCACCGCCTGCTGGCGCATTGCCGCGCGGCCCAGCCGCGAGTAGACCAGCAGGTCGTCGATCAGTGCCGCCATGCGCCGCGCCGAACTGGAGATCACCTCCAGGTAATGGCGGCTCTTGTCATCGGCGGCGTCGCCCAGGTGGCGCGACAGCTTGTCGGAGAAACCGGCCACGTGGCGCAGTGGTGCACGCAGGTCGTGCGACACCGAGTAGCTGAAGGCTTCCAGTTCCCTGTTGACCTCGGACACCTGCGCAACCTTGCCTTCCAGCTGGCGGTTCAGTTCCTCCACCCGCAGCTGCACGGCACGCTGCACGGTGACGTCGCTGACCGTGAGCAACACCACTTCGTCGTCGGTGTCCGGCAGCGGCATGCGCCGCGCGTTGAGCAGCATGTAGCGCACCATGCCATCGGCGGCGCGCTGTTCATGCTCGAAGTCCCACAGTTCGCGGCCGCGCAACAGCACATCGGACAGTCGCTGGCGCATCACGGGGTCTTTCCATGCACCGTCGCCGACAGTGTCCAGCAACAGGCCATCGGCGCGTTCATCCTGCAGCCCGTACAGCTCGGCGAAGGCAGGGTTGTGCAGCTGCACACGCAGGTCGCGGTCGAGCAGCACGATCGGCTCACGCACGGTCTGCAGCACCGAGGCTGCACGCGCGGCCGAACGCAGCGACTGTCGTTCGGCATGCAGGCGGCGACCGATCTGCCGCTGCAGCAGCCACAGCACCAGGCCAAGCAGCGCCAGCTGGATCACCAGCGAACTCCACGACACCAGCTCGGTCTGCTTGCGCTGGCGTGCGGCCTGCTCGGCGCGCTGTGTCAGCAGCTTCTGCTCGCTCGCCTGCAGTTCCTCCACCAGGCCACGGATCGGATAGCGCGTGCTCAGGTCCTGCACCAGCTCGCGCTGATCACTGTTGGGTTCGGATTTTGCCAGTTCGCGGGCAAGCGCCATGCGCCCTTCCAGCATCGACTCGATACGGCCGATGCGGATCAGCTGCTCAGGATTGTCGCGGGTCATCCGGCCCAGTTCAGCCAGGCGACCGGGAAGGTCATTGGCTTTGGCCATGCGCTCGCGCAGGCCAGGCGCATCCACACCCTTGGACAGGGTCAGCGCAGCCGATTCGACATCGCGTACATCAGCCTGCAGCTGCTGCAGGGCCACACCCACGGCCTGGGTATGATTGACCCAGGCCATCGCATCTTCGCTGTCCTGCTGCAGTTGGCGCAGGGTCAACCACGGCACCACGATGATCGCGGCGGCGGCCAGCGCCAAGGCCGGCAACCGCCAACGGTCCCAGATGTCATCACTGAAAACCAGCGCCATAGTTCCTCGTCAGCACAGCCGCGGAGCGTAGGCCGATACCGGCCCGGCTGCGGCGGAACGGGCAATATAGCGCAGGCGGTCACAACTCTGGAGTTTCCAGCCTGGTTGGCTGAACGGGTTGCGGAAACCCACGGTAGAGCCGAGACGTGCTCGGCTGCAACCCAAAGGGCAGTCGAGCAAGCTCGACTCTACCCAGGCAGCGGGCGCCCCGCACCGGGGCGCCCGCCCGGTTCAGCGCTTGGCGGCAGCGCTGACCTTCAATGCGGCGGCATCGACGCGGGTCACGCCCTTGATGCCCTTGGCGGTGGTGACCGCCTTGTCCTTCTCGGCCTGGGTGGCCACGGCACCGCTCAGGCTGACCACGCCATTCACGGTTTCAACCTTGATTTCAGTGCCCGGAACGTTGCTGCTGGCCAGCAGGTCGGCCTTCACCTTGGTGGTGATCCAGCTGTCGGTCACCGGCTCGTTTGAGTCATGGCGATCGGCATGGGTCGTCGGATGAGTGCTGGTCGGCGGGCTCTTCGCGGCCGGGTCCTTGGCGAATGCAGCCGAGGAGGACAGCGCCAGGCCCAGGGTCAGGGCGGAAGCAATCAGCGTGCGGGTGGTATTGCTCATCGTGTCGTACTCCTTCGGGATGTGCTGCCAGTCTGGACAAGCCTCCGTAGAGCAGGCGTGGCGTTGCGGTCATGCCGCTGTGAATCGAGGCGTTTCCAACGGCAACGGTTCAGTTTTGGCCTGTACGCAGGTGTCGTTTACCCTGCCCTTCCCCATTGCCGGAGCCGTCTCATGCGCCCCGACCTGCAACTGGCCCTGATCGGCTACGGCCTCGCCGGCCGCGTCTTCCATGCGCCGCTGATCCAGCACACGCCCGGGCTGGTGCTGCACAGCATCGTCAGTTCGCAGCGCGACACGTTGCTGCGCGCGTTCAGCGACGTGCACGTGCGCGCCACGCCGCAGGAGGTGTTCGACGACCCGGCGGTGGACGCGGTGGTGATCGCCACTCCGAACGCACAACACGCACCGCTGGCGATCGCGGCGTTGGCCGCGGGCAAGCATGTGCTGGTCGACAAGCCGTTCGCGCTGGATGTCGCTGAAGCCGAAGCGGTGCTGGCTGCGGCACGTGATGCCGGACGCATCGCGACCGTGTTCCAGAACCGGCGCTTCGATGCCGACTTCCTCACCCTGCAGGCGCTGCTGGCCGAAGGCACGCTCGGTAACGTGGCCGAGTGCCATGCGCACTTCGACCGCTACCGGCCGCAGGTGCGCGACCGCTGGCGCGAGCAGGACGGACCGGGCAGCGGCCTGTGGTACGACCTCGGACCGCACCTGCTGGACCAGATGCTGGTGCTGTTCGGCTGGCCCGAGGCCATCGATGCCGATCTGGCCGTGCAACGCGAAGGTGGCAGCGGCATCGATTACTTCCACGCGGTACTGCACTACCCGAGGCATCGCGCGATCGTGCATGCCGGTTCGCTGGTGGCGGCCCCCACGCCGCACTTCAGTGTGCATGGCAGTCGTGGCAGCTGGATCAAGCATGGGCTGGACGTGCAGGAGGCACAGCTGCGGCGCGGTGTTGGGCCAGGAGCGCCAGGCTGGGGCATCGACCCACGGCACGGCGAGCTGGTGCGCTGCGATACTGAGGACAATGTGCAGCGCAGTACCGTGGACAACCTGCCGGGCGACTACCGGCGGCTGTATTCGCAGTTCTCGGCGGCGATGCACGGCGATGGCGAGCCGACGGTCAGTGCGGTGCAGGCACTGCAGCTGATGCGGTTGCTGCAGGCCGGCATGGACAGCGCGCGCGAAGGGCGGCGAATCGCGTTGGGGTGATCGGCAGGGCTGCGCCCTGCACCTGCCGAATCAACGGCAACGTCAACGTCAACGTCAAAGGCAAGCTATCCGTGTGATGGCGGGGTGGGTCCGGTTGCGGGGGACGCCGTAAATACGTCCCTGTAGGCTCGGTCGCGCCATCCATGGCGCTCACGCCCCCGCAACCGGACCCACCCGCCTTCGACAGATTCCCGCGCCCGACGGTAGGTGTCGACCTTGGTCGACACATCCACGCCATGCGTGGATGACGTGGAAACGATCGGAGAACGCTTTTGTAGAGTCGAGCCATGCTCGACTGGCTGCAAGGGGTCAGAGCCCTTTCCTGCGGAAAGGGCTCCGACCCCACCGCGGTGCTTACGATTTCTTGATGGCGTGGCCGCCGAATTCATTGCGCATCGCCGACAACAGGCGGTCGGTGAACGAATTCGATTCGCGCGAGCGCAGGCGTTCCAGCAGCGACAGGGTGATCACCGGTGCCGGCACATCGAGCGCGATCGCTTCGGCCACGGTCCAGCGGCCTTCGCCGGAATCCTCCACGTACGGGGCGATGCCATCCAGCGACGGATTGCGCTTGAGGGCTTCAGTGCTCAGGTCCAGCAGCCACGAACGCACCACGCTGCCGTGGCGCCAGACTTCGGCGACCTGGGCCAGGTCCAGTTCCATTTCCTGCTTGCGCTCCATCAGCGCGAAGCCTTCGGCGTAGGCCTGCATCATTCCGTACTCGATGCCGTTGTGGACCATCTTGGTGAAGTGGCCAGCGCCGGACGGGCCGACACGACCCCAGCCACGATCTTCGGCCGGTGCCAGCGTGCGCAGCAGCGGTGCGATCTGCTCCACCACCGACGCTTCGCCACCGACCATCAGGCTGTAGCCCTCCTGCAGGCCCCACACGCCACCACTGGTGCCGCAGTCGACGTAGCCCAGATCGTCTTCGGCCAGTGCCTTGGCGCGACGGATCGAGTCCTGGTAGTTGGAGTTGCCGCCATCGATGACGATGTCACCCTCGGCCAGGTGCGGGGTCAACTGGCCCAGGGTCTGGTCGACGGTTTCGCCGGCCGGCACCATCAGCCACACCACGCGCGGTACCGGCAGCGCGGCAACCGCGGCGGCCAGCGAATCGACCACCTCCAGGCCGGCCTCGGCGGCGCGCTGGCGGGCGCCTTCGCCCGGGTCGTAGCCGACCACGCGGTGGCCGCCGCGATGCAGGCGCTGGGCCATGTTGGCGCCCATGCGGCCAAGGCCGATCATTGCAATGTCCATTGTTTCACCTTCAGTTGGGGTCTAGGGTCAGGCTGCCTGGCCTGCCGGTAGCCGCGCAGTGGCGCAGCTGCGCCTCGCGCCAACGCCGGTAGAGCGTGGTATGCAGATTGTGCACCGCCAGGTCGATCGAAAACGGCGTTCGCGGGTTGCGATCGAGCAGGCGGGCGATGTGGTAGCCGATGGGACGTATACCGCGTGGATGCACATAGATCACGAACTGCTGGTAGAACGGATCGTCCAGCAGCTGGTCCATGCGTGCCAGCGTGTCGTGGTAGCGCGGTTCCAGCCGTGCACGAAGGTTGGGATCGCGCTCGAACAACAGGCGCTCGAAGTAACGCTGGCCGATGCGCGGGATGCCCTGCGCGAGTTTCCAGAGTTCGGCATTGCGCTGGTCGTACCAGGCCAGGCCGCCATGCGCAGCCAGTGCCTGCGCGGCGCCCTCGCCCACCTCGACCACGACGAAGTTCTCGGCCTGGTTGCTCAGGTCGTCCAGCGTGCCCTTGTCGTACACGTGCTCGATGAAGCCGGGCACGCCAACGAAGGCCTGCCGTCCCATCGCCGAGGTGCGCACCGCCTTGCCATCAGCGAAGAAATCACCCGCGTGGGCACCGAGCAGGATGCTGTCGGTCTCGTGCAGGGCGAGGAAGGTGCCGATCGACAGTTCATCCGCTGCGAACTCAGTATCGAACGCGGCATCACCATAAAGCTCTCGTTGCGTAGCCAGCTGCGCGACCTGGCGGCCGACCCCGCATTCGGCACGCACGGCACCGCTGTAGAACGCCTCCAGTGCATGACTGTTACCCGCGCTCGGCACGAAGCCACGACCGAAACTGCGTGTGCGCTGCCAGCCTTGCGCGCGTGGGCCCTGCAGGCCGAAGCCGATCCAGCCCAGCTGCGGGCCGGAGAAGCGGAAGGTGGGGTTGTCCTGCAGTGCAGAAGCCGCACGTTGCGTGGCCGCGCCCAGTTCGAAGGCATAGGCGCAGACCGTGGCTGGATCGTCCAGCAACTGTTGCAGCAACGCCTGGCGTGCTGCAGCGGACATTCCGGCCGGCCACCCCACGCGCAGATCGCCTGCCGCCTGTGCTTCAGCCAGCGAGGCACGTGTACACACCGGGCCGCCGTGCACCTGTGGTGCACCGGCCGTGACCTCGTCAAAGCGCCATCCCAGCCGCTGCAGTAGGCCCTGCGTGCAGTCCGGCGTTGCGGACGCAATGCCCAGCGCGGGCATCAGCAGGAGTGCCACGCCCATCAACCTGCCGCGCACGATCACCCTTGATCCGTGCTGGGGGTCGTTGCGGGCTCGGACGATGCAGGCTCGGGCGGCGCGAGCGCAGGCGGTGCGGGTTTGCCAGCATCCGCCGGCAGGTACTGTTGCAGGCGCTGGAAGAAGCGGCGATAGAACTCGGCATCGGTGACGGTGCTGCTGGCCACTTTCACCAGCGAGTCGTCATTGCTGCCGAACGGCAGCGACACCGAGCCCAATGCACCCACGCCCACGCTGGCCGACGTCGGGCTCTTCTTCAGCGCATAGCGGTCCTGCACCGCGCTGACGAATACCAGCGTCTGGTTGCCACGCGGGGCACACGAGATGCGCAGCACCAGCTGCTCGTGATCATCCTCGCGTGGCTGGAAGTTCTTGTTGCCTTCCACCTGCGCTTCGTCGGAGCGGGCGATGGCGTAGCCCTGGCTGAGCAGGGTGCGCCGCGCGGCCTCGCAGGCGTCACCGGGGCGGCCATCGACGGTACGCGAGAAGGTGTCGCCGGAATCAAAGGATTCGCGCAGCAACGTACTGTCGGCGGCGCGGCCACCACAGGCCGACAGGATCAGGGCGCTGGCGAGCGCCACGGCAGCACTGGAAAGACGGGAGGCCCGCATGGGTACTCCTGCGAGGACGGTACCGCCAAGGGTAGCCCTGCGGCCGTGTGCGGCAGGTTGAAACCGGCGTGACCGAGCCACCCCGTTGCTGCCGGTTCATGCACAGAAAAGGGGACGGAGGGGATTAAGTCGTTTGTGGCACTTCGCTCGCTGGGCATGGCCCGGCGCTACCGTGAACGAGATCCCCAGACAGAAAGGGGCCGGCAATGCCGGCCCCTCGGGTATCACATGCCGTCGCCGGCTCAGTCCGCCCAGCGACCAGCGCCGGTCGACTGCGGCAGCACCTGCGCCGACAGCGGGCGATCATTGGCCAGCAGGTTCACCGCATCGGCCAGGATCGAGGCCGACTCGCGCAGCAGCGGGTCCGGACGCTTCTCGGCAGCCTTCTCGCGGGCGGCATCCTTGACGATGTCGCGCTCGTTGCCAGTCAGGCCGTCGTCGTTGCTGTCATCGGCCAGCGGGTCCAAGGCCAGGCCCAGCTCCTTGCGCATCGCCTGGCGCTCCTTGCGCTGGGTGTCCTGGCGCTCACGCTCGGCGCGGCGGGTGGCCTCGTTGAGCGAGATGTACTTCTTCGCGGCCTCGGTGCGGAACTGCTGCACGTCCTCGTTCCACCACTGGAATTCCTTGTCGGCGGCGATGCGCGCGTCATGGCGGGTTTCCAGCTTCGGCAGCAGCGGCGCGAAGTTGCCGTACTGGGTGTGCGGCACGGCAGCGATGCGGGTCCACGGCAGCGCGTTGTCGTAGGTGCTCTCGCCGAACTCGGTGGCATCGACGCTGGCCGGGAAGGCCAGGTCCGGCACCACACCCTTGTGCTGGGTGCTGCTGCCGCTGATGCGGAAGAACTGGGCGATGGTCAGCTTCACCTGGCCGAAGCGCTGGGTCTCGCCACTCGGCCAACGGTCCAGGTCGACGATGTTCTGCACGGTGCCCTTGCCGAAGCTGGTCTCACCGATCACCAGGCCACGGCCGTAATCCTGGATGGCACCGGCAAAGATTTCCGAAGCCGAGGCCGAACCGCGGTTGATCAGCACTGCCAGCGGGCCATCCCATGCCACGCCCTGGTTGCGGTCGCTGTTGACGGTGACGCGGCCACCGGACTCCCGCACCTGCACCACCGGGCCCTGCTCGATGAACAGACCGGTCAGTTCAATGGCTTCATCCAGCGAACCACCACCGTTGTTGCGCAGGTCCAGCACCACGCCGTCCAGCTTGTCGTTCTTGAAGCCGGCCAGCAGCTTGGCCACGTCGCGGGTGGCCGAGGCGTAGTCGGCCGCGTTGCGGCGACGGCCTTCGAAGTCCTGGTAGAAGGTCGGCAGCTTGATCACGCCGACCTTGCGCGCCGGCTCGCCATTGGCGGCCGGAATGGTCATGGTCTCGCCCTTGGCGGCCTGTTCGGCCAGGCGCACCTTCTGGCGGGTCAGCACCAGAGTGTGGTGCTTGCCGTCGGCGCCCTCAGCAGCCGGGATGAACTCCAGCTTGACCTGGGTATCCTTGGCGCCGCGGATCTTGGCCACGACGTCGTCGATGCGCCAGCCGATCACGTCCTCGACCAGGCCGGACTTGCCCTGGCCGACGCCGACGATACGGTCACCCGGCTTCAGCGTGCCATCCACTGCGGCCGGGCCACCGGCGATGATCTCGCGGATCACCACTACGTCGTCCTGGCGCTGCAGCTGCGCACCAATGCCTTCCAGCGACAGCGACATCGCCTGGTTGAAGTTCTCAGCGGTGCGCGGGGTGAAGTAATCCGTGTGCGGGTCAACGGCACTGGTGTACGAGTTCATGAAGAACTGGAAGACGTCTTCGCCCTTCAGTTCATTGACCGACTTCTCCAGCGTCGCGTAGCGCTTGTCCAGCGTCTTGCGGATGTCGTCCGGCTTCTTGCCGGCCAGCTTCAGGCGCAGCCAGTCGTTCTTGACCGACTTGCGCCACAGCTCATCCAGCTCTGCACTGCTGGCCGCCCACGGCACCTTCTTGCGGTCGTATTCGAAGCGCTCGTCGGTGGTGAAGTCCGGCTCCTGCTTGAGCAGCTTGCGAGCGTAGGCCACACGTTCGCCGACGCGCTGCTTGTAGACCGCGAACACCTGGAAGGCCGGCTCCAGCTCGCCGCCACGGATGGCCGAGGAAATGTTGGCTTCGAACGGCGCGAAGCGCGCCACGTCAGCCTGGGTGAAGTACTGCTTGCCGCCGTCCAGCGTCTCCAGGTAGCGCTTGAACACGTCCTTGGAGGTGGCCTCGTCCAGCGCACGCGGGCGGTACGCGTAGCGGCTGTCGGACAGCAGGCCGTACACCAGCTTGGAGGTGGTCACCTGATCGGCGGTTGCCGCAGCGGGCAATGCCGGCGAATCGGCCTTGGCCGCCAGCGCCAGCGGCGCGACCAGCGCCAGGGCCATCAGGAATGCGGGGGCTTTGAATTTCATTGACGTGCTCGAAGGCGCCTTGCCAAGGGGGAGACTGCGGGGTGTTAAGACACCACGACAGTGCCGAAAGTTGCCGGGTTTGTCACCCGGCCGCGCTCGGTGGAAAACCAGCCTAGCCGGGCCGGTGTAGCAAATTGTGAATGGCTGAAGAGCGGCGCACCCAGCGGCGCCGTCTGTCCGGTTGCAGAGGGCATGGGGTTGCAAGCCCCCTGAGTCAGGGGGCGGCCGCGAAGCGGCGGGGGTGTGGGTGGTGGTAAGCCGGGGCCCACGGTGTGCGCAGCGCAGCGTGGGAAGCGGTAGCGCGCATCGCGCAACCGCTTATCGGACGCCGGCGCCCTTGGCCTGCACGTCGGCGTGGTACGACGAGCGCACCATCGGGCCGGAGGCCACGTGGCTGAAGCCCAGCTCGTAGCCGTAGTCTTCCAGCGCCTTGTAGTCCTCGGGGGTCCAGTACTTCAGCACCGGGTGGTGGTGCGCGGTCGGCTGCAGGTACTGGCCGATGGTGATCATGTCCACGTCGTGCGCGCGCAGGTCACGCATGGTGGCCTTGATCTGTTCGAACTCTTCGCCCAGGCCCAGCATGATGCCGCTCTTGGTCGGCACGTCCGGGTGCTGCGCCTTGAAGTTCTTCAGCAGGTTCAGCGACCACTGGTAGTCCGCACCCGGGCGCACGTTGCGGTACAGGTCCGGCACGGTTTCGATGTTGTGGTTGAACACGTCCGGCGGGTTCTGCGCCAGGATCTCCAGCGCGCGCTCCATGCGGCCCTTGCCGCGGAAGTCCGGGGTCAGCACTTCGATGCGGGTGCCCGGCGACTTCGCGCGGATGGCACTGATGCAGTCGACGAAGTGCTGGGCACCGCCGTCGCGCAGGTCATCGCGGTCGACGCTGGTCACCACCACGTACTTCAGCCCCATGTCGGCCACGGTCTGGCCGAGGCTGGCCGGTTCGTTGGCATCCGGCGGCTTCGGGCGGCCGTGGGCGACGTCGCAGAACGAGCAGCGGCGGGTGCAGACCTCGCCGAGGATCATGAACGTTGCCGTGCCGTGGCCGAAGCACTCGTGGATGTTCGGGCAGCTGGCTTCCTCGCACACCGTCACCAGGCGGTTCTCGCGCAGCTTGGCCTTCAGGTTCTGCACCGCATTGCCCGAAGGAATGCGCACGCGGATCCAGGACGGCTTGCGCAGCACCGGCGCGTCGGCGAACTGCACCGGCGAGCGGTTGATCTTGTCACCGCCCAGTTGCTTGACCCCGGCCTGCAACGGCGCGGCGGACGGGGAGTCGCCCTGCACGATCTGCAGGGGAATGGAACGGGCGGTGGTTTCAGTCATGGCAGTTCCGGGGGGGCGGTCAGGCGGCCGCAGAAAGATCAGGCAGTTCGGGCGTGGGCTGCAGCAGCAGGCCGAACTGGCGGGCCAGGTGGTCCAGCAGCACCGGCTTGACGGCCTCCATCCCGGAGGGCCCACCCAAGTCTACTACCGAGGTCACCTGCAACCCCTGATAGCCACAGGGGTTGATACGGTGGAAAGGTTCCAGGTCCATGGCCACGTTGAAGGCCAGGCCATGGAAGGTGCAGCCGCGGCGCACGCGGATGCCGAGCGCGGCGATCTTGGCGCCACCGACATAGACGCCCGGGGCGCCCTCGCGGCGTTCGGCGCCGATGTTCCACTCGGCCAGGGTATCGATGATGGCCTGCTCGATGCGGCACACGTAGTCGCGCACACCGATGCCCAGCCGTGGCAGGCGCAGCAGCGGATAGACCACCAGCTGGCCGGGGCCGTGATAGGTCACCTGGCCGCCGCGGTCCACGTGCAGCACCGGGATCTCGCCCGGCGCCAGCACATGCTCGTCCTTGCCGGCCTGGCCCAGGGTGAATACCGGGTCGTGCTCGACCACCCACAGCTCATCGGCGTCGGCCTCGCTGCGCTGGTCGGTGAAGCGCTGCATGGCGCGCCACACCGGTTCATAGGCCTGGCGGCCGAGGTCGCGGACCAGCGCCGGGCGCGGCGCGCGGTCTTCCGGGGCGGCTTCGGCCGGGCAGCTGTCGGCTACAGCGTCCACTTCACTTCCGGGTGGTCGCGCAGTGCCTGGTGCGCCAGGTCGTACTGTTCGCGGCTCTCGGCCTTGAACACGATGCGCACGGACACGTACTTGCCGTTGGAGGAATGCTTCCAGCTGATGCGTTCATTCACCACATCGATGCCGGCAGCCAGCAGCAGGCGGGGAAGCTCATGTTCCAGGCCGCGGTTGGCCGGGCCCATGGCACTGAGCTCGAACTGGCCGGGGAACTGGAAGCCGTGGTCGGGGTTGTCGGACTTGATTTCCATGCCCCCATTATCGGGCCGCAGGCCAACAAACCCAAGAGTATTCATCAACGTCAAACAGTGCACCGGTGAGTCGCTGCGTTGCAGCTGAACAGCCGTTCAGCATTGGCCGTTGCCCCTTGGGGCGCCGCAGGACAGTGCAGGATTGTCTTCACGAGACAATGTCGTTTTCGGAACAGACAAGTGATTCGAACGCGCTCGTTCCATCACGCCCGCACGAGTACCGTGTCGCGGCATATAACGACAGACAGAAAAAACCTCCACATGAGCCCCCCTTCCCAACGCCGCCTTGCAGCCCTCGGGCTGTCCGGCCTGCTGGCTGCTGCCCTCCCCCTCGCCGCCCAGGCGGCCGAACAATGTGGCCCGGACGCGATGCGCGACCACCCTCCGCAGGTCAATTTCCGCGTTGACAACGACCTGTTCGGCGGCCGCCACCAGGACCAGGGCTATACCAATGGTGCACTGTTGACCCTGGTCTCGCCCAATCTGGTCGATTACACCGACGACCCCTGCCTGCCACGCATGGCCCGCTGGGTGAACCAGTACCTGGAAGGGCTGCATCCGGGCAAGTTCGAACAGCAGAACATGATCTTCAGCATCGGCCAGGGCATCTTCACCCCGACCGATTTCAGCCGCAGGGACCTGATCGAGGACGACCGCCCTTACGCCGGCGTACTGATCGCAAACTTCGGTTTCAATGCGCGCAGCGGCGACCGCCTGCAGACCACCCAGCTGACGCTGGGCGTGGTTGGCCCGTGGGCACAGGGCAAGCAGGTGCAGAATGCCGTGCACGAAGTGCTGGGTGACGAGAAATTCAAGGGCTGGGACAACCAGCTGCACAACGAGCCGCTGTTCATGCTGACCCATGAGCGCATGCGCCGCTGGCCGGGCGATGCCAGCGTCAATGCCGACGGCTGGGGTTGGGACGCCATCAGCCACTACGGCGGATCAATCGGCAACCTGGAAACCAAGGCCAATCTCGGCGGTGAAGTGCGCTTTGGCTGGAAGCTGCCGGACGACTTCGGCAGCACGCCCTTGCGCCCGGCCGGTGAGAACACTGCGCCGACCCGCGGCGGCCGTCCCAATGGCTGGTCCTGGCACCTGTTCGCGACCTCGGACGCCGCCTGGGTGATCCGTGACATCACGCTGGATGGCAACACGTTCCGCAACAGCCACAGTGTGGACAAGCGCCATGTGGTGGCCTACGGCGGCTATGGCGTGGCGGTGATGTACGGACGCTGGAAGTTCGCCGCGGCGCGTTACCACAGCACGCGCGAGTTCAACGGCCAGCGCGAAGCGCCGGTGTTCGGCAGCTTCACCATCAGCCGGTCGCTGTAGGTAGGTGCCGACCGTTGGTCGGCACACCGGGGCCGGCATATCCGGATGGGTTCATGAGGAGCCGGCCAGCGGCCGGCACTACCCACATCCGGCAGGATTCATGCGCAAGCGGCATCCCGAAACAGAAAAGGCCGGCATTTGCCGGCCTTTTCCTTCACCACGCCGGGGCGTGGATCATTCCGATTCCCACCACATCCAGAAGCTGTCCCACAGGCGCTTGAAGAAGCCGGCCTGTTCGACGGCAGCCACCGCCACCAGCGGCGCTTCGGCCACCAGCTTGCCATCCAGCATCACCTTCACGGTGCCGATCTGCTGGCCGGCGGTGAACGGTGCTTCCAGGGTCTTGGGCACGTCAATGCTCGGCTTCAGGTCGTTGTAGCGGCCGCGCGGCACGCTCACCAGCATCGGCTGGGCCACGCCCAGCTGCACCTTGTCGGTGGTGCCCTTCCAGACCTTGTGCTCGGCCACGGCCTTGCCCGGCTCGTACAGGCGGTGGGTCTCGAAGAAGCGGAAACCCCAGTTCAGCAGGGCCAGGCTGTCATCGGCACGCTGCTTTTCCGACTGGCCGCCCAGCACCACGGCGATCAGGCGCTGGTCGCCGCGCTGGGCCGAGCTCATCAGGCAGTAACCGGCTTCGGAAGTGTGGCCGGTCTTGATGCCGTCCACGCTGCCATCGCGCCACAGCAGCAGGTTGCGGTTCGGCTGCTTGATGTTGCCGACCTGGAATTCCTTGATCTTGTTGTACGCGTAGGTTTCCGGGTAATCGCGCACCATCGCACGGCCCAGCAGCGCCAGGTCGTAGGCGGTGCTGTGGTGGCCCTGCGCAGTCAGGCCATGGGCGTTGACGAAGTGCGAATTCTTCATGCCGATCTTGGCGGCATAGCTGTTCATCAGCGACGCAAAGGCTTCCTCGCTGCCAGCCACATGCTCGGCCAGGGCGATCGCGGCGTCGTTGCCGGACTGGATCGCCATGCCCTTTTCCATGTCTTCCAGGCGCGCGGTCTGGTTGACCGGGAAGCCGCTGTAGCTGCCATCGGTACCCGCGCCACCTTCGCGCCAGGCGCGCTCGCTCATCATCACCTGGTCATCCGCACGGACCTTGCCGTTCTTGACCTCGGCGGCGATCACGTAGGACGTCATCACCTTGGTGATGCTGGCCGGAGCCAGCTGTTCGTTGATGTTTTCACCGGCCAGCACCTGGCCGGTGGCGTAATCCATCAGCACCCAGGCCTTGGACACGCTCGGCGCCGGCGCCGGCGGAGTGGCGACGGTGGCTGGGGCGGCAGCGGCGGCGGCAGGCGCCGGCGTGGCCGGAGTCGGCAGCGGCGTCTGGGCGGAAGCCAGGCCCACCACCAGGGTGGCGGCCAGGGCGGTGGCGGCGGAACGGAAATTCATTGGACAGCAGGCTCCAGGGGACGGCCGGGAATGGAGGGTGGAACGTAGCGGCCATTGTAAGGCCGGGGCAGCATGGGCCGGCAGCACCGGCCCGGGTGGATCAATCCTTGACGATCTGCGGCGAACCCAGCCCCAGACCGGCGATGCGGCCGACAAGTTCCGCGGCACTGGCATGGTCGCTGGCGGGAACGCGCAGGCGGAACAGGGTACGGCCACCGGCGGCGATGTCACTGATGGTGGCACCGACGATGCCGGCGGCGTTGAGCTGGCCCATCGCGCGGTTGGCGTTGTCACGGTTGGAGAAGCTGGCAACCTGCACCATGACTGCGCCCACCACCTGCTGCGACAGGCTGGGGGTAGCGGCGGCGGTGCGGACCGGTGCCTGCGCAGCGGCGCGCGGCGTGGTACTGGCAACGACCGCCGGAGCTGGCGCGTATGCGGTGCTGCGCACCGGCGGAGCACTCGGCGGCAGGCTGCTGACCGCCACATCCGGCACGGTGCTGGCCACGCCCTGGGTGGTGGCCGGCTGGCCACGCGCCGGCATGCCATCGGCCGGCAGCCCCTTGACCAGGCGATCGATGTCGCTGTCGGCGGCGGCACGCGCGGTCGGTGCCGGGCGCGCACTGGCTACAGCGCTGGCGGCGGCCGCTTCCGCAGCACGACGCTCGCGGCGCGACGGCTTCTGCGCCAGCAGGTTGCCCTCACCCGGCTGCAGCGCGCGCACTTCCACGTTGCCGGTGCCGCGCTGGGTGATGCCCAGGCGCACAGCGGCGGCATAGCTGAGATCGACCACGCGGCCATCATGGAACGGACCGCGATCGTTGACGCGCACGATCACCGACTCACCGTTGTCGAGGTTGGTCACGCGGGCGAAGCTGGGCAGCGGCAGCGTCTTGTGCGCAGCGGTGAACTGGTACATGTCGTAGACCTCACGGTTGGAGGTCAGGCGGCCGTGGAACTTGGCACCGTAGTACGACGCAGTGCCACGCTCGACATAGTTGCGGGTATCGTCGAGCACCTTGTACGACTTGCCCAGCACCACGTACGGCGACTTGTTGCCGATCGCCGAGCGCTCCTCGGCGGTCACTTCCGGCTCGGGAATGCAGGCCACGTTGGGAATGTAATCCGGCGTGCTGTCGCGCACGCCCGGCTTGTACAGGCCACCAGCGGTGTAATTGCCGCGGGTGCTCAGGTCTTCCTTGGCCGCCGCGTACGGCGACCCTTCCGGGCAGTGTGCCGGGCGCGAGCCACGACCCTGCACCAGAGTGCCGCCGGACTTGCCACCATGGCCGGCCGTGGCCGGCTTCTTCGGCGCGCTGCTGCAGGCAGCCAGCGCGAGGACGATCAAGCCTGGGACCAGCCATCTGATGTTCATGCCGGGGGCAGCTCCTGTCCGGCGATGGCCTGGGACAACTGGAACACGGCCATCGCGTACATCTTCGAGAGGTTGTAGCGGGTGATCGCGTAGTAGTTCTGGAAGCCCAGCCAGTACTGCTTGCCGGTGCTGCCTTCAAGCGTGATCGGCGTAGCGGTGGCGCCCGGCTGCACCGCTGCGCTGGGCTGGTAGCCACGCTTCGCCAGGTCGGCCAGCGACCAGGTCGGCATCCATTCGGTCGGATTGAACTCCTCGCGGCCCGGCGCCAGCGTGGCCGGCACGGCCACCTGCCCGCCACGCACCCAGCCGCCCTTCTTCACGAAGTAGTTGGCGATGGACGAGAACACGTCGTCGTAGCTGGTGAACAGGTCGCGACGGCCATCGCCATTACCGTCCACGGCGTAATCGAGGTAGCTGGACGGCATGAACTGGCCCATGCCCATCGCGCCGGCATAGCTGCCCTTGAGCGTGGTGATGTCCAGGTTTTCTTCGCGGCCCAGCTCGAACAACTTGGCCAGCTCATCGCGGAAGAACAGCTCGCGGCGCACTTCGCGCTCCAGCTTGGCCGGGTCGCCGCTGCGCGGGTAATAGAACGCCAGCGTGTACAGCGCATCGAGCACGCGATGGCTGCCGGCATTCTTGCCGTAGCTGGTTTCCACGCCGATGATCGCCACGATCACCTCGGCCGGCACACCGGTGCGCTGCTGGACGCGATCCAGTTCGGCGCGATGCTGGGCCAGGAACGCGCGGCCGCCATCGATGCGTGCCTTGCTGATGAACATCGGCCGGTACTCGTTCCACGGCTTGACCCGTTCGGCCGGGCGCGACATCGCGGCGATGATCGGCTGGCGCACCTGCGCCTGGTCGAGCACGCTGCTGATCTGCTCCGGCTTCAGGCCATAGCGCTTGGCGGTATCGGCAATGAAGCGGGCCCGTGCGACCTCGAACGGCACCGGGGTGAGATCGACCGGCGGCGCGGTGGCGGCAGCAGCTTCGGGCGCGGCCTCGGCCGGGCCATGGGCCTTGGCGGCGGGCTGGCGCGGCGTACTGCTGGCCTGGGGCGAAGACGGTGGGGACTTCGGCTGGGTCGCGCAGGCGACCAGGCCGAGGGTGAGCATGCAGGCCAGAGTGCGTCGAATCATCGTCGCAGGTTAGCAGGTCATGGATGAATTAAAACCCCTAACACCATGAATCACAACGATTTGCCTGCGAGTAGCGGGAAATGTGAAGACGTCGTGATCACACTTCCCCATTCAGATAGAGGTTGCCGGTTGCGTCCCCATCCCCGCAGACGCAACCGGCGACCGGATCCGGTCGGTACCCGCGCGGCTGCCGCTCCCCAGTGGCAGTGCTCCGCGCTCCCTGTACCCGTTGGATCAGTACTGCTTCCCGCCCGACGCCCCCTCGCGCTGCAACGATTGACGGCGCGCCGTGCCGAACGGGCCGCCATTGTGCAGGCCGATTACGACAAGTCCATTGATCAGGATCAACGCGCTGTAAAAGTGTGAACCAGCTAACGCTTTTTCCGGACTTTGGTCAGTGGGCGTGCTGCCGTGCATCGTTGTGAGAACGCTTCCACAACGGGCGTTGCGCAGAGTCAGGAAGTTTCCAGCCAACGGCGCAGCCCCTCGTGGGTGGGGTGTGTTGCGGAAAGCAGAAGCCGCCGCTGGGCCGGTCGGGTTGGGTACGCGGGGGACGCCGTGAATCCGTCCCTGGAGGCTTGGCAGCCGCATCCATGCGGCTGACACCCCCGCATACCCAACCCGACCGCCCTCTGACAGATTTCGGTGGTCTGCCACCCACGGAGAAGAAAGAGAAGATCACAAGCGGGTCGCGCGCTGCGCTTGCTCGAGAGCCGAGCATGGCTATGCCGGTCGTCCTGACCGGCACCCTTCGGGCCGTCGCCATGGGCGACGTTGGCAGCGGCTCCTGCCGCTGCCTTCGGTTCTACAGGAAGCAATGAAGCGGGCGGCCAAGCTGGTTTTGCTTTTGATCTTCTTTTTCTTTTCCGTGGGTGGACACGCCCGAAAACTGTCAGGGGGCGGGCGCGGTGGGTTCGCGGGACCGTTGGCGCCATGGATGGCGCCATCGAGCCCCCAAGGACGGGTTTACGGCGTGTCCCGCGAACCCACCGCGCCCGCCCCACACATGAGCCGCGTTACACGACCACCCACGAGGGGCTGCGCCGTTGGCTGGAAACCCTATCCCCCGTGCACGGGCCGGTGCCCGCGTACCGCCATCACCAACCCGATACCGGCCAGCAACGAGACCGCCGATGTCCCGCCATAGCTGATCAACGGCATCGGAATGCCCACCACCGGCAGCAGGCCGGAAATCATTCCACCGTTCACCAATACGTAGACGAAGAACGCCAGCCCCAGGCTGCCGGCCAGCAACCGCGCATGCGTGTCGCGCGCGTGCACTGCGATCCACAGGCAACGCCCGACCACGAACAGGTACAGCGCGAACAGCGTCGCCACACCGATCCAGCCGAATTCCTCGGCCAGCACCGAAAACGCGAAGTCGGTGGTGTACTCGGGCAGGAAATCCAGCGTGGCCTGGGTGCCCTGCCCCCAGCCACGGCCGTGCCATCCGCCCGAACCGATCGCGATGCGCGACTGCAGGATGTTCCAGCCGGTGCCGAGCGGGTCTGCCGCCGGGTCGAGGAAGGTCAGTACACGATCCTTCTGGTACTGCCGCAACAGGCCGAACCACGCCAGTGGTGCGCCCACCGCCAGCCCTGCCGCCCCCGTCGCCACCCAGCCCCAGTGCAGGCCGGCCAGCAACAACGCAAACACGCCGCTGGCGGTGACCAGCGTGGCGGTGCCGAGGTTGGGCTGCATCAGGATCAGCACGGCGGGAACGCCGATCAGCACTGCGGCCGTCAGTACCGTGCGTGGTGACGGTGGCAGCGGTTGCCGGTGCAGGTACCAGGCCATCATCAACGGCAGGCTGAGCTTGAGCAGCTCGGAGGGCTGCAGGTAGAAGACGCCGAGGTTGAGCCAGCGCTGCCCGTACTTGCCGGTGCCGATCACATACACCGCCATCAGCGGCAGCATCGACAGCGCGTACAGCGCCGGTGTCCACGCGCGCAGGCGCAGCAGCGAAACACGCGACAGCAGCCACATCGCCAGCAGGCCACCGGCGAAGCGCGCCGCCTGCCCGGTGACCGGACCGGACACGCTGTGCAGCACCGCCAGCCCCGCGCCCATCAGGATCAACAGCGCGACCAGCAACGGCAGGTCGATCGTGCGCACCGCCTCACGGCAGCCGCCAAGCATTCGTTTCCAGTCCACGCTGGCCACGGTAACAACGCGCGCTTGCGTGAAGCTGTCAGGGTGCTTCTGCGTCTGTAGAGTCGAGCCGTGCTCGACTGCCCTTCATGCAGCAGAAGCAGTCGAGCACGGCTCGACTCTACAGAACAGCGAGAAGCAATCGAGCATATGGAAGCGCGATGAAAGGCGCGGCCGTTGTTACCCGTAGCCGCCGTGCACTGGATTGTGGCTACGCACGGCCATCACCAACCCGAAGCCGGCCAGCAGCGAGACCGCCGAGGTACCGCCATAGCTGATCAGCGGCATCGGCACGCCCACCACCGGCAGCAGGCCGGAGATCATCCCGCCGTTCACCAGCACGTAGACGAAGAACGCCAGGCCGGTGGCGCCGGCCAGCAGGCGCGAATAGGAATCGCGCGACTGGCTGGCGATCCACAGGCAGCGCCCGATCACCACCAGGTACAGCGCCAGCACGGTGGCCACGCCGATCCAGCCGAACTCCTCGCTCAGCACCGAGAACGCGAAGTCGGTGGTCTGCTCGGGAATGAAGTTCAGATGCGACTGCGAGCCCTCGCCCCAGCCCTTGCCATCGAAGCCGCCGGAACCGATCGCGATCTTCGACTGGATGATGTTCCAGCCGGCTCCCAGTGCATCCATCTCCGGGTCCAGGAACATCATGATGCGGTCCTTCTGGTACGGCCGCAGCAGCCAGAACCAGGCCACCGGCGCGACCGCAGCCACGCCACCCACGCCCAGCCCGACCCACCACCACGGCAGGCCTGCCAACAGCAGCACGAACACGCCGCTGGCGGCGATCAGCACACCGGTACCGAAGTCCGGCTGCAGCATCACCAGGCCGGTCGGTACGCCGATGATGACCAGGGACACAAGCACGGTATTGAAGCGCGGTGGCAACGGCATCTTGTGCAGGTACCAGGCCACCATCATCGGCAGGCTGACCTTGAGCAGCTCGGCCGGCTGCAGGTAGAAGAATTTCAGGTCGAGCCACTGCCGGCCGTATTTGCCGGTGCCCAGCACGAACACCGCCAGCAACGGGATCATCGAGATCGCGTAGATCATCGGCGTAGCCGAACGGATGCGCAGGATCGGTACCCGTGAGATGCCCCACAGCGCAGCCATGCCCACTGCGAAGCGCGCGCCCTGGGCCATCACCAGGCCGTCGCCACCGGCACTCTTCAAGGTGGCCAGGCCGATCACCATCAGCGCGCCCAGGGCCAGGCACAGTACCCAGTCCAGCGTGCTGAAGAAGCGGCGCAGCATGTCGCCGGCCCAACGCAGGAACACTCTCATCGTGCGGGCTCCGCGGTGGTCGGGCGTGGCGTGGCCGGCAGCGCGGCGGCGGCCGGCGTCCCCGGCTGCGGTGCGGGTGCCGGCGCAGGCACGCCAATCAGCACGGGGTGTTCCCCCAGTTGTGCCGCAGCAAGGTCACCGGCCTGGCGCGCGCCCACATCTTCGTTGTCGAATGCGGTTGCACCGATGGCGGTGGTGCCGCGCTCGCTGTCCAGCGGCTGCATGCCTTCGGGCATCTTGCCCAGCAGGTAGGCGTCGAACACCTTGCGTGCGATCGGCGCGGCCGCCGCGCCGCCGTAACCACCGCCCTCCACTGCGATCGCCAGCGCGATCACCGGCTGATCGACCGGCGCAAAGCCGACGAACAACGCGCGGTGGCGCAGGTGCATCGGCAGGCTCTTCGGATTCACCGCGGCGGTACCCTTACGGCTGATGACCTGCGCGGTACCGGTCTTGCCAGCCATCGTGTACGGCGCGCCGGCCGCCATCCGCGCAGCGCTGCCGCCAGGCAGCATGGTGGCCATCATGCCTTCGCGCACCGCCTGCAGGTTGTTCGGGTTCGGACTGACCGGTTTGCTCTCGCCCGGGTCGGTCGCCATCCAGTCGTGGTCGAATCCCGCACGCTGCTGGATCACCAGATGGGGCGTGCGCAGCTGCCCGTTGGCCAGCCCACTGACGCCCCGCGCCAGCTGCAACGGAGTGACCTTCCAGTCACCCTGGCCGATGCTGATGTTGACTGTATCGCCCGGATACCAGGCTTCCTTGCGGCTCTTCCGCTTGTAGGCCGGCGACGGCAGGATGCCCCCGATCTCGCCGGTCAGGTCGATGCCGGTCGGCTGGCCGAAGCCGTAGTACTCCATGTAATGGTCGAAGCGCTCGATGCCCAGATCCAGCGCCAGCTTGTAGTAGTAGGTGTTGACCGACTGCGCGATGGACTTGCGCAGGTCGGTCCAGCCATGGCCGCCGCGGTGCGAGTCACCCCAGCCACGCGAGGTGCCGGGCAGGTAGAACATGCCGGTGGACAGCACTTTGTCTTCCGGGCGGCGCACGCCGGAATCGAGGCCCGCCAGGCCGATCAGCGGCTTCAGCGTGGAACCGGGCGCGACGCCACCCAGCACCAGGCGGTTGAACTGCGGCCGCGACGGGTTGTCGTTCAGCGCCTTGAAGTCGGCATGGGAAATACCGTTGACGAACAGATTGGGGTCGTAGGACGGCAGGCTGACCATCGCCAGCACCTCGCCGGTACGCGGGTCTATCGCCACCGCCGAGCCTTCCTGGTCGCCGAAGGCGGCCACCATGGCGCGCTGCAGGTCGGCGTCGATCGACAGCCGCAGGTCGGCGCCGGACTGCGCGGCAACGCGGCCGATGGTGCGGATCGCACGCCCCTGCACGTTGGTCTCGACCTGCTCGTAGCCGACCTTGCCGCGCAGCTGCTGCTCGTAATAACGCTCCAGGCCGGATTTGCCGATGTGGGTCAGCGCGGCATTGCCCTCGCCGAGGATTTCCAGGTCCTTGTCATCGACGCGGCCGACGTAACCGATGATGTGCGCGAACAGATCGCCATAGGGATAGCGACGGGTCAGGTAGGGTTCCAGCTCGACGCCGGGGAAGCGCCAGCGGTCGACGGCAAAGCGCGCCATCTCCTCGTCGCTCATGCGCAGCTTCAGCGTGACCGGCAGGAACTTGCGGCGCGCCTTGCGCGACTTGTTGAACGCTTCCAGTTCTTCCGGGCTGATGCTGATGATCTTCGCCAGCCCTTCCAGGGTGGCGTCCATGTCCTTGACCTTGTCCGGGGTCACGTCCAGGCGGAAGGCGGGCACGTTCTCGGCCAGCAGGCGGCCGTTGCGGTCGTAGATCATGCCGCGCCCGGGCACCACCGGCCGCGGCTTGATGCGGTTGGCTTCCGAGCGCGTGGCGTAGACGTCGTGGTCCAGCACCTGCAGCTTGAAGTACCAGCCGCCCAGGCCCAGCAGGCAGACCAGCACACCCAGGAAGCCCAGCGCCGCGCGGCGGCGGAACTGTTCGGCTTCGGCATGCGGATTCTTGACCTGGCGGCGCGGGATCATGGCTCAGCGCCCGCGCTTGCCGAAGCGCACCGCGTCCAGCAGCACGAATACCAGCGGCCACAGGCCCATGCCCAGCAGCGGTGCCCACCAGTACGACCACGGCAGGGTCGGCTCATCCACCACGATGTGGACCAGCGCGCTGACGATGCGGTCGTTGAACAGCAGGCCGCCGATGGCCAGCATCTGCTGGGACATCGGGAAGAAGCGGATGCGGGCGCGGAAGCGCTGCAGGATGAAGGCCAGCATCACCAGCCGCAGCGCTTGTTCGCCGAGTACACCGCCGTACAGCAGATCGGCGATCACGCCACTGGCGAAAGCGACGCCCAGGCCGACACGCTCAGGCGCTTCAATCACCCAGTACGCGAGCACCAGCGCCAGCCAGTACGGGCGCAGCGGCTGCAGCAGCGCCGGCAACGGCAGCAGGCCCAGCAGCAGCGCCACCACCAGGCTGGCCGGCAGCACCCACGGGTTGTCGCGCAGGCGGCTCATCGCTGGGCCTCCGGCGCGGTCGGTTGCCGGCCAGCGGCCGGCACTACCGTGGAGCTGGCTGGAGTGGAGCCCCCTTGTTGTTCAAGGGGGCGCGCCGAAGGCGCGGGGTCAAGGGAGGATGCGGGGGCAACCGGCTTCGTCGAAGACGGCGTCGGTTGCCGGCCAGCGGCCGGCACTACCGTCGCCGACCCAGCATCGGGTGGAGAGCCCCCCTCTTGTTGAGGGGGTCGCGCCGAAGGCGCGGGGGTAAGGGAGGATGCGGGGGCCGGTTGCACCGAAGGTGCAGTCGGCGACAGTTCGCTGGCCGCAGGCAAGCGAATTGCTGCACCCGGGCGCAGCAGCAGCACGTCGCGGCCGCGATCCAGCTGCGCCGCCGGCTTCAGTTCGCCGACCAGGAAGGCATGGGTATCGTCCGGACGCAGGCCGGTGATGGTGCCGACCGGGAAGCCGGCCGGGAAGCGGCCACCGAGGCCGGAGGTGACGATCTCATCGCCCACTTCCACGCCGGCGCTGAGCGGGATGTCGCGCAGTTCCAGCTTGTCGCCGCGGCCGTAGACGATCAGGCGAACGCCGTTGCGGGCCACCGTCACCGGCACGGCATGGTCGGGGTCGGTCAGCAGCAGCACGGTGGAGGTACCGCCAGTGACGCTGATCACCTGGCCCATCAGACCGCCGGCATCGATCACCGCCTGGCCGACGTGCACGCCTTCGCGGCTGCCGGCGTCGAGCACCAGGCGCTGCTTCACCGGATCCAGGTCGATGTCCAGGATCGGCGCCAGCTGCACGTCCAGGCCACTGCGCTCGGCCACGTTCAGCAGTTCACGCAGCTGGGCGTTGTCCAACGCGGCGGTCTGCAGGCGGGTCAGGCGGGCGTTGGCCAGCAGCAGCTGGTTGCGCAGTTCACGGTTCTCGTTGACCAGCTGGCCGTGGCTGGCCGCCGAGTCCTTGACCTGGTTGCCGAGCTTGCCCGGCAGTCCCGCCAGTGCCCATACCGGCTGCACCAGGCTGTTGGCCTGCCCGCGCAGCTGCGCAAGCCAGCCGGCCTGGTCGTCAAGCACGATCAGGGTGATGGCCAGTGCGAGATAAGCCAGCAGACGCAGCGGGCTGGCGGCATCACCGGATCGGGAAGCAACGGGAGGTCCGGCGTAGGGCGGCACGGCAACGATTCAACTGGCAGAAGGCGGAAGGGAAACACGCGGACACCCCGCCGGTGCCGGCCTACCCTCATGGTGGGCCGCACCCCGGAGGGGCGCTGCGGGCGCAGGCAGCCGGGACGGCTTATTCCGGCGCAAAGAACTCGTTGCCGTGCATGTCGACCAGCTCCAGCGCACGGCCACCGCCGCGGGCCACGCAGGTCAGCGGATCGTCCGCCACCTGCACGTGCAGGCCGGTTTCCTCGGAAATCAGGCGGTCCAGGTCACGCAGCAGGGCGCCACCACCGGTCAGCACGATGCCGCGCTCGGCGACGTCGGCGCACAGTTCCGGCGGGGTCTGCTCCAGCGCCAGCTTGACCGCGCTGACGATGCCCGACAGCGGTTCGTGCAGGGCCTCGAGCACTTCGTTGGAGCTGATCTTGATCATCTTCGGCACGCCCTCGGCGAGGTTGCGGCCGGAGATTTCCATCTCGATCACTTCCGCCTGCGGGTAGGCGCAGCCCAGCTCGACCTTGATGCGCTCGGCGGTGGCTTCACCGATCAGCATGCCGTGGTTGCGGCGCACGTAGTTGGTGATCGACTCGTCGAAGCGGTCGCCGCCGATGCGGACCGAGGCCGAATAGACGATGCCGTTGAGCGAGATCACCGCAACCTCGGTGGTGCCGCCGCCGATATCGATGACCATCGAGCCACGGGCTTCGGTAACCGGCATGCCGGCGCCGATCGCGGCGGCCATCGGCTCTTCGATCAGGAACACGTCACGGGCACCGGCTTCCTCGGCCGATTCCTTGATCGCGCGGCGCTCGACCTGGGTCGAGCCGGCCGGCACGCAGACCAGCACGCGCGGGCTCGGGCGCAGCACGCGCGACTTGTGCACCTTCTTGATGAAGTGCTTGAGCATCGCCTCGGTGTAGGTGAAATCGGCGATGACGCCGTCCTTCATCGGGCGGATGGTGGTGATGTGGCCCGGGGTACGGCCAAGCATCTGCTTGGCTTCGGCGCCTACGGCTGCCACCGAGCGGGTGCCACCAATGGCACGGTCCTGACGCACGGCCACGACCGATGGCTCGTTCAGCACGATCCCCTGCCCGCGCACGTAGATGAGGGTGTTGGCCGTGCCCAGGTCGATGGACAGGTCGTTGGAGAACATGCCACGGAGTTTCTTGAACATCTGAGGAAGGAGTCCTGAGGGGTGTCGTGCCCGCCGCGGGATGGCGAAAAAATGGGCAGAAATCGAGGCCGACAAGCCTAGCAACCCGCCTGCCGCCGAGCAAGGAAAAAACTAGCTGAACCCGCGTCTTCACAGGCTTTCGGCCTGATCGGGTCTCACCCGGTTCTGGCCCTGAGCGGCACCAGCGGGTAACCTTTGCGCCGTCGGGCGCCCAAGGGCGCCGTTTGCTTGCCCGCCGAACCGGGCCGGCCCACCCCAAAATTCACCGCATAGGCTTACATCGATGTCCGCTCTGATCTGTGGTTCTCTTGCCTTCGACACCATCATGGTGTTCCCGGACCAGTTCAAGAATCACATCCTGCCGGACAAGGTGCACATCCTGAACGTGTCCTTCCTGGTGCCGCGCATGCGCCGCGAGTTCGGCGGCTGCGCCGGCAACATCGCCTACAACCTGCACCTGCTGGGCGGCCAGCCGATCCCGATGGGGACCGTGGGTTCGGACTTCGGCCCGTACCGCGAATACTTCGACGGCCTGGGCATCGACCTGTCGCGCGTGCGCGTGATCGATGAGCTGTTCACCCCGCAGGCGTTCATCACCACCGACCACGACAACAACCAGATCACCGCCTTCCACCCGGGCGCGATGATGCGCTCCTACGAAAACCACGTGCGTGGCGTGCCGGGCGTGACCCTGGGCCTGGTCGGCCCGGACGGCCGCGAAGGCATGATCCAGAACGCGCAGGAATTCCACGAAGACGGCATTCCGTTCATCTTCGACCCGGGCCAGGCCATGCCGCTGTTCAACGGCCCGGAGCTGCGCGCGTTCATCGAGCAGGCCGACTACGTGGTAGTCAACGACTACGAGTCGAACCTGCTGCAGGAGCGCACCGGCTGGGATGAGAAAGAGATCGTCAGCCGGGTCAAGGCCTACATCACCACCCGTGGCCCGAAGGGCGCGGTCATCCACACCCCGGAAAAGAGCTACGACATCCCGCCGGCGCATGAGCGCCGCGTGGTCGACCCGACCGGCTGTGGCGACGCCTTCCGCGCCGGCCTGATCTACGGCATCCAGAAGGGCTACGACTGGCTGACCATCGGCCGCATGGGCAACCTGATGGGCGCACTGAAGGTCGAGCACCCGGGCACGCAGAACCAGCGTTTCACCTTCGATGAGTTCAACGAGCAGTTCAAGCAGCAGTTCGGTTACGCGCTGGGCGCGTAAACCAAACTGCCCGCGCACCCGCTCGGTGGGTGTCGACCTTGGTCGACACGCTTTGCTCTGGTAGGTGTCGACCCTGGTCGACACGCTTTGCTCTGGTAGGTGTCGACCCTGGTCGACACGCTTTGCTCTGGTAGGTGTCGACCCTGGTCGACACGCTTTGCTCTGGTAGGTGTCGACCTTGGTCGACACGCTGTGCCCTGGCAGGTTTCGACCTTGGTCGACACTGCCGGCCAGCGGCCGGCACTACCCCTTCTGCTGCCAGGCCGCCAACAGTGCACGGCAATCGGCGAAATGCCAGTCGGCACTGCCTGGCCACGGGTTCTCCGGCAGGTTGACCAGCACGGTATGGGCGCCCGCGGCGCGCCCGCACTCCAGGTCATAGGCGTGGTCTCCGACCATCACCGCCTCCGCAGCCCCGATTCCCCAGCGTCGAAGATGCTGCTGCAGGCCATCCGGCGACGGCTTGGGTACCGCTTCATCGCGGCCGATGATGTCGGCATCGTCGAACAACTCCCCGACCCCGATCGCGTCCAGGGTCAGCTTCGCCAGCGCATGATCGTTGCGGGTCAGGATGCCCAGCCGGCAGCCCGCCGCCGACAGCGCGCGCAGCAGCTTCACCGCACCCGGCGCCGGCAGTGCCTCCTCGGCCAGCGCACGTTCGTGATCCAGCAGCCACTCGCGCTTGGCCTGCGCCGGCGCATCCGGCAGCGCTGCGATATGGTCGAGGATGTCTTCCTCCGCGGTGATCTCCAGCGCGCGGCGGATCGCGGCGAAGTCATGCACGGCGACGGTCAGCGTGCCGTCCATGTCAAAGACCCAGTGCCGCACCCGTGCCAACGCCATGCTCATTCGCCCTGCGCCGTGCAGGCGGGCTGCGACGCGCCACCGCACAACGTGCTGGCGGTGATTGCCTGCATGTAGCCGGCCACCTTCGCCGGTGCGATCCGGTACGGCAGGTCACGGCGCTGCTCGGCCGCATCGGCCGGTCGCCAGCCGTATTGCACCTGGTGGATGAAGCCATTGCCCTGCAGGTAGGCCACCACCGCACCTTCGCCGAACGGCGCGGCCGGGCCTACCTTGTCGCAGAAGCCGCCAGCGACGGCGAACTCGACGCCGTTGAAGCGGTTGCTGCGTGCGCTGGTGGGCGTGAACGTGCCCACACAGAATCCGCGCGCCTTGTCCTGCTGCTGCGAAACCGCAACCTGCACCAGAGTGGCGCCGCTGGCCGCGACCTGCTTCATCACCTCGGCATCGGGCATGGGCAGACGATGGATCAGCAGATAACCGCCACGCCAGCGCTGCAGGTCCTCGCCCGGCGGCAGGTATTCGGCCAGTACCTCGCCGTTGCCGCTGCGGTCACCGTCCATCCAGGCCAGTGTCCAGCCTGCTGGAATGGCGTGCTGGCCCTGTTCGCCCTGCACCGGAAAGGCGCTGCCCGGTTCACCCGCAGGCGGCGCCGCCGCCATTGCCGGTGCTGCCAGCAGCGCCAGCACTGCCACCGGTACCCGCCAGAGCCAACCAGCTTCGGTCGCCGCCGTCGGGCGCCGTTCCACCCGGCGACGCGACCCGCGCAACAGCGCCCAGCACAGCACGATCACGGCCTCCAGGCCAAACAGGAAGAAAGCGGCAATCGGGCACAGACGCCGGTACAGCGACAGCAACACAACTGGAGGCATGAAAGGAATCCAGGAATGGAAAAACAGAGCCCTTGCCGCATCCCTGGCAGCGGGCCACATCGACCAACGTGTTACCTGACACCATTTAAGCCGACGCCAGATAAAGAATGAAACTTCTGCAGATCAGCGAAGCCAGAACGGCAACTCGTCGGAAGCAATAGAGTTATACAAGTCTTCGGGACGATTCACATCAAAAATATAGTCAGGCGCGTCGGTAAAGCCGAGCCTTAAAGGTACGCACTCATTAAATTCCTCATGAAAGGCATCTGAACATTCAACGGCATCAAGAATGGCCTTGAAGAATCGAGAAAAAATGTCAGCCAGAGTATTACCATTCAAAAGCAAACGAGTGTTTCCCTCACTCACCCCGAAAGCGCCCTTATCAAAGCCATCCGCGGGAATGCCATCAAACTCAACCCTTATGCTCTCCAAATCTACCTTTAGCTCAGCCAGTTCGCTTTCACTTAAAGAGCGGCAATAGAGCTTCTCTGTAACCGAGGGGTACTTGCTTCCTCTTTTGCCGTTCTCAAGAAAGAACACAACTGACTTAAAGAAACAGTCAACATCAGAAGCCGGGCCTAAGACAGATATTGTCATTGCGGCAAGAACACCTACATCTTTCATTCTTCTTCAAACCTGATGGATGAGGGAGATATTGCCCCATTTGACTTATCAACCGGCCCACGACCGAGCCGTCCATGTCGAACACCCAGTGCCGGATCGCGGACAGCGCGTGCACTGCGCTGCCCGTCGCGACCATCACTGCCACCACTGCGGCATGCGGCTGGCATCGACACCACCGGTCTCGAACACCGCAGTACGGGTGCCGCCGGCCTTGACCGGGAACTCGATGCTGATCGACTTGCCCTTGCGCGCCAGCTTCCACAGCGCCTTCTGGTCGGTGATGAACAGCGCGATGGCTTCATCGGTCTTCGGGCGCCAGGCCGCCATGGAAATCGGCTTGCCGTCGTCCACGGTCACCTTCACCGTGCACTGCGGGCAGCGGAAGTCGCCGGCCTGCAGCACCAGGTAGGCATGCCGCTTCCACTCCGGGTGATCGCGGAACACCAGCTGCACCGGCTTGGCGCCGCTGCCGTCCACGTCCACCCGTTCCTTGCTGTAGATCTGCGCCGAAACCTGGTTGCCCTTGTTGCCCACCGGAATCTGGTTGTACTGCCACAGCGCCTGCATGCGGCGCAGGTCGCGCGCGGCATCGCCCTTGGCCTTGACCTCGTCGAAGCCTGCGGCGATGCGCTCGGCGGCGGCGGTGTCCTTGTACTGGTCCAGCAGCGAGGCGCCATGCAGGCGCGCACGCTCCCAGTCCTGCGCGGCCACGGCCATGTCGTACTGCTTGGCCACGTCTTCGGCCTTGGCTTCCTTCTCCGCCTGCACGGCGGCTGCGGCGGCTTCCTGCGCCTTGCGTTCTTCCTCGGGGTTGCTGCAGGCAGCCAGGGCCAGCGTGCAGGCGGTGAGCAGGATCAGTCGTTTCATGGCGGAGGTCCTTGGTGTTTTCGCATTCTTGTAGAGTCGAGCCATGCTCGACTGCTGTTGAAGAGCCAGTCGAGCATGGCTCGACTCTACAAAGAAAAGCGCCGGGGGATACCCGGCGCGTTTTCTTACTTGGCTTCGGCCTTGGCCAGCATGTCCTGGACCGAGGCGGTGGTGATCGGGTGGTAGCCCGGCTTGGCCTTTTCGAAGGCCTGCTTGGCCAGCTCCAGCCCCTTCGGCGTCTTCACCAGTTCGGCGTAGATCGGCAGGATCAGCTTGCGACGGCCGACGCGCTCGATAAAGGCGGCCGCGCCTTCATTGGCCTGCTCGTAGCCGCTGCGGATTGCCAGCGGGTACCAGCGCATGGCGATCTCGCCATTCGGGGTGCCGGTGAAGTGGAACGCCTTGTCCAGCGTGGCCAGCTTGTCCAGCGGCTGGGTCGCGCCCAGGCCGTCGATGAAGCGCACCCATTCCTGCGTGCTCCAGTCGGCGATGACCTGGCTGCTCGGCACGGTGCCGGCGCTGGCAAACGCGATGCGCGCGGTATCGACGCTGCTGAAGTTGCGCGACTGCGCCTTGGCCGCGAACGCCGGGATGCCCGGCTCGTCCAGCCACGCCTTCAGTTCGGCATCGGTCACTGCCGACGGATTCTTCGGCAGCAGGTTCTTCTTCAGGTACTCGACGAACTGGTCGGTGTTCGCGCTCTGGAAGGCGTGGTCATCGAACCAGCCACGCAGGAACGGATCGAAGGTTTCGCGGCCGAAGCGCTGTTCCAGGAACTCCAGGAACCACGAACCCTTGACGTAGGCAACCTGGCTGAGGGCTTCGTCGGGGTCACGCTCGTTCAGCGGCGGCAGCGCCAGCGCCTGGTCGGCCGGGCTCATGTCCTTCACTTCGGCCAGCAGATCGGTCTGGTCGATCTGCTTCTCCATCTCGGCCATTTCCTTGCCGTACAGAGCTTCGGTGATGCGGCCCTGGACGTAGGTGGTGAAGCCTTCGTTGAGCCAGATGTCCTTCCAGCTGGCGTTGGTCACCAGGTTGCCCGACCAGCTGTGCGCCAGTTCGTGGGCGACCAGCGAGACCAGCGACTTGTCACCGACGATCACGGTCGGGGTGGCGAAGGTCAGGCGCGGGTTCTCCATGCCGCCGAACGGGAACGACGGCGGCAGCACCAGCATGTCGTAACGGCCCCAGCGGTATTCGCCGTACAGCTTCTCGGCGGCACCGATCATCTTCTCGGTGTCTTCGAATTCCTTGGCGGCCTTGTTGACCATGGTCGGCTCGGCCCAGACGCCGGAGCGGCCGGAGATCGGCTCGAACACCAGGTCGCCGGCCGCGATGGCCAGCAGGTAGGACGGAATCGGCTGCGGCATCTTGAAGGTGTAGTCACCGTCACGCGCCGCCTTCGGATCGTTGTCGGCGCTCATCAGCACCATCACGTCCGGGCGCGAGACCACGTGCGCGCTGTAGGTGAAGCGCACGCTCGGGGTGTCCTGCAGCGGCACCCAGGAACGGGCATGGATGGCCTGCGACTGGCTGAACATGAAGGGCAGCTTCTTGCCTTCGGTCATCGACGGCGCCAGCCACTGCAGGCCCGAGGCGGTCGGTGCGGTGTGGTAGGTCACTTCCACCTTCGCCGGCTGCTCCGGAGTCTCGATGGTCAGCTTGCTGCCGAACACCTTGTCGACCGGGGCCAGCACGAACTGCAGCGGGCTGCGCGCGCCATCGGCGGCGATCGCCTCGACCTTGGACACGCTCAGCTCGCGGGTGTCGAGCACCAGGTGCTTGGCGTCCTTCTGCTTCCATTCCAGGGTGTAGGTGGCGGTGCCGCCGATCTGCTTCTGGTCGAAGTCCAGCTTCAGGTCCAGCGCGATGTCCTTGATGACGACCTTGTCCGGCTCGGCGTACGAGCTTTCGTCGTGGCTGCGGTTCTCGGCGTTCACGGGGGCGGCGGGGGCCTTGGCGGCAGTCGGGGCGGCGGCGGGCGCGGCCGCCTCCTGGGAGCAGCCGGCGGCCAGGGCCACGGCCAGCGGAAGGAGCATCAGCGGATTACGCATGAATCGGGACCGTTACGGGGATCAGACCCCCAATGGTAACTCCCTCCGGCTCCGCAGGCGTTGCGCGGTGCGGGGTAATGGCGGCCGGGGCCGATCCTGCGCCTCCGGCGCATGCCAACCAAGGTTGGCTTCTACCGGAATGGCGGCGGACGCGGTACGGGCGGCCGGGGCTGCGCTGCGCCTCGGGCGCATGCCAACCAAGGTTGGCCTCTACCGGTAGGTGCCAACCTTGGTTGGCACGGATGTGTCAGCGCCCGGTGCAGGCGTGTGCCAACCAAGGTTGGCACCCACCAGAGCAGGGCTTACAGCTTGTAACCGGAGTGGATCGAAACGATGCCGCCGGTCAGGTTCTTGTAGTGGCAGCGCTCGAACCCGGCCTGCCCCATCATCGCCTTCAGTTCGTCCTGCGGCGGGTGCTTGCGGATGCTCTCGGCCAGGTACTGGTAGCTGTCCGAATCATTGGCGAACAGCTTGCCCAGCTTGGGCAGGATCTTGAACGAGTGGAAGTCGTAGATCGGCTTGAACCAGTCGGCGGTGACTTCGGAGAATTCCAGCACGCGGGCCTGGCCACCCACCTTCAGCACGCGGTACATCTCGCGCAGGCCAGCGTCCTTGTCGGTCACGTTGCGCAGGCCGAAGGCGATGGTCACCAGGTCGAAGCTGTTGTCCGGGAACGGCAGGGCTTCGGCGTTGCACTGCACGTAGTCCAGGCCGAGCACCAGGCCGCGGTTGGTCAGGCGGTCACGGCCGACCGACAGCATGCCGGCGTTGATGTCGCCCAGCACCACCGAGCCCTCGGCGCCGACGCGCTCCTTCAGCAGCGCGGCGATATCGCCGGTGCCGCCTGCCAGGTCGAGCACACGGTCGCCCGGCTTCACCTGCGCGGTCGCCACGTAGTAGCGCTTCCACGCCCGGTGCACGCCCAGGCTCATCAGGTCGTTCATCAGGTCGTAGTTGCGCGCGACCGAGGTGAACACCTGGCCGACCAGCTTCTGCTTGTCCTTGGCGGCGACGTCGCGGAACCCGAAATGGGTGGTACCGGCTTTGTAGGGGGATTCGCTCATGGCCCCGATTATCGCACCGCCGGGGGCCAGCGGCACCCCCTGCCCGTATCATGGCGGGCCACGACTTACCGGAGCCCCGCATGATCACCACGCCCGACTACCAGGCCCTGCTGCAGACCGCCATCGCCGAAGCCCGCCAGGGCCTGGCCGAAGGCGGCGTGCCGATCGGCGCGGCGCTGTACCACAACGACGGCCGCCTGCTCGGCTGCGGCCACAACCGCCGCGTGCAGGAAGGCGACCCGTCGGTGCACGGCGAAACCGATGCGTTCCGTAAGGCCGGCCGCCAGCGCCGCTACCAGGACACCATCATGGTCACCACCCTGGCGCCGTGCTGGTACTGCTCGGGGCTGGTGCGCCAGTTCAACATCGGCACCGTGGTGGTGGGCGAATCGCGCACCTTCCAGGGCGGTATCGACTGGCTGCGCGAAAACGGCGTCAACGTGATCGACCTGGACAGCCAGGAATGCGTGGACCTGCTGGGCGGCTTCATTGCGCAGCATCCGGAGATCTGGAACGAAGACATCGGTGAATGAACACCGCGCAGTGTCCTGTTGAACCCGCTTAATGAACGCTTCAGTGCCGGCCTGCCCTAGTGCCGGCAGCGTTTGCGGCCATTGCTGTGAACCCGCGCACAGTCAGCTGCGCTGCGTGCATACGCTGCGGTAACACCCCACCCGGCCGAGGCGCCTAGGGTGGGGTTACCGGGGCCTTCTCTCCCCCGGCGGAGCCAGCCATGTGCGCGCACGCCGTCCGCCCCACGCCCGACCCGATGCTTGATGCCATCCGCGAGCGCCTGCAGCAGCAGTACGCGCTGCACCAGCGCGGCGCGCTGTTCTGGACCGCCTACCAGGGCCTGCAGCTGGAACTGGTGCGTGGCCATCCGCTCGACCATGAGCGCCTGTGCAATGCGATGGCCAACATCGCCGAAGACCTCGGCGCGGTCGAGCATGCACAGTTGATAGGCAATCGCAACGCCGGCTCCACATCTCGCTGACGCGGCATCCAC
This sequence comes from Stenotrophomonas sp. 28608_Sma, assembly GCF_056486185.1. Lineage (NCBI taxonomy): Bacteria > Pseudomonadati > Pseudomonadota > Gammaproteobacteria > Lysobacterales > Lysobacteraceae > Stenotrophomonas > Stenotrophomonas sp. 28608_Sma. Next base: position 4,326,064 of record NZ_CM151308.1, read on the forward strand.
TGCCTCATCGGCCACACTCGGATGAACCCCCACTCCCTTTCCACTCAACCGAACTGGATTGTCATGCACGCTGAAGTCCCCACCATTCCCCCGGTCATCAACGTTGACGCCGAGCTTGACCACTGGCGTCGCCAGCATGCCGACGGCGCACTACCGCACAACTCGTTCGGCTCCTACGTGCCGTGGATCAAGTTCGCCTGTGATTCGCTGATCACCCAGCCGCGCGCCAGCAATGCGCAGCGCGACGAGATGTTCCAGACCCAGTACGCCCTGCAGATCATGCCGCGCCTGAGCGAAGCCCAGGCCCGCGAATTCGTCGACCGTTGCTGGCAGCACGTCTACCAGACCAGCCCGGTGCGCCTGCAGGACGCCCCGCGCCTGCGCGCCTGAGCTGCCTCGCGACGGCTGCACGGCCCCTGCACGAGCTACTGCCGATCATCCTCGTCACCTGAGTGGGACGACGACGATGAAAGCACGCAATCTGTTCAATACGATCGCCAAGAAGGCCGCGGCCGCCACCGGTTCGCCGTGGACCTTCCTGGCTGCGGTAGCCATCGTGGTGATCTGGGGCGTCAGCGGTCCGGTGTTCGGTTTCAACGACACCTGGCAGCTGGTGATCAACACCGGCACCACCATCATCACCTTCCTGATGGTGTTCCTGATCCAGCACACGCAGAACGCGGACACCGCGGCGATGCAGATCAAGCTGGACGAGCTGATCCGCGCGACCAGCGAGGCCAACAACGAGCTTCTGGATCTGGAAGAACTGGACGAGGAGCGGCTGGAAGAAATCCGCCGTGAGTACGAGCAGATGGCCCGCGAAGCCGGCGACGCGCTGGCGCGGGTGCGCGCCTGCCATGCAGCACGGCGCGACGATGAAGCGGTGTAGCGCACACGCTCTGGAATGACAATGCCGGCCCGCGGCCGGCATTACCCTCGATCTCCAGGTAGGTGCCAACCTTGGTTGGCACAGGGCCAGCCGCCTGCGCTGACGCATCCGTGCCAACCAAGGTTGGCACCTACCAGAAGCACTGCTTACCCGCGCTCGTGCCAGCCGCCGCCCAGCACCTTGTACAGGGTGATGCGGTTGGCCTGCTGCGCCAGCTGCGCCTGCAGCTGGGTCTGCTGCGCGTTGTAGGCGGTACGCCGCGCATCAAGCAGGGTCACGAAGCTGTCCAGGCCAGCGTCGTAGCGTGCCTGCGACAGGCGGTTGGCCTGTTCGGCCGCTTCCACCAGGCGCTGCTGTGAACTGACCTGCTCATCCAGGCTGACATTCAATGCCAGCGCATCGGCCGTTTCGCGGAAGCCCACCTGGATCGACTTCTCGTACTGCGCCAGCGCGATGTCACGGTCCGCATTGGCGATGGCCAGGTTGGCGCGCAGCTTGCCACCCTGGAAGATCGGCAGCGTGATCTTCGGCAGGAAGCTCCACACGCGGGTGCCACTGTCGAACAGGTTGGACAATTCGCTCGAACCACTACCGATGCTGCCGGTCAGCGAGATGCTCGGGAAGAACGCCGCGCGTGCCGCACCGATGTTGGCGTTGGCCGCCAGCAGCTGGTGTTCGGCGGCCATGATGTCCGGGCGCCGCAGCAACACGTCGCTGGGCAGGCCGGCCGGCGGCGGTGCCAGTGCAAGCAGCTGCGGCTCGATGCTGTCCGGCAGCAGCGCCGGATCCAGCTGGCCACCGGCCAGCAGCGCCAGCGCGTTGCGGTCTTGGGCCAGCTGGCCACGCAGGCGTGCGGCGTCCGTACGTGCGGTCTCGACCAGGGTACGGGTCTGGGTCAGCTCCAGCGCCGAACTGCCACCACGTTCGTGGCGGGCCTCGGCCAGGCGCAGCGAATCCTCGTAGGTCTTCAGCGTGGCATCGGCGATCTTCAGCCGCTGCGCGTCGGCACCGTAGGTCAGCCATGCGGTAGCCGTCTCGGCCACCAGGCTCAACTGCGCGTTGCGGCGGTTGGCGGCCACCGCGAAGTACTGCTGCAGCGCCGCTTCACTGAGATTGCGCACGCGGCCGAACAGATCCAGCTCGAACTCGGCCACGCCGACACCGGCGGTGAACTGTTCGTTGACACCGGCGTCGGTACCACGGCGGTCCATCTGGCCGGTGACTGCCACGCCGGGCACACGGTCGGCGCGCTGTACGCGGTACTGGCCGCGCGCGCGTTCAACGTTGAGTACGGCCACGCGCAGGTCGCGGTTGTTCTGCAGCGACTGGTCGATCACCTGCTGCAGGCGCGCATCGGTGAAGAAGTCGCGCCAGCCGACGGCGGCGACATCGGCCACCTCGCCCTGCGCGGCCTCGGCCGGCCACTGCGCCGGAATGGCCGGAGCAACGGCGGTGTTCTTCGGCACCAGGGTGGAGCAGCCGGCGAGCGCGAGCGCGGCGGCAATGGAAAGAAACAGGGATGCACTTTTCATGGGAATGACTTCCATCGGTACTGCCGGATGGCAGGAGGTAGTGCCGGCCGCTGGCCGGCAACCTCGTTGGATTCACATCACGCGGGCAGTAGGTGCCGGCCAGCGGCCGGCACTACCGTTTCAGGTCACGTCGTGGACTTGCGCTTGAACACGCGCTGCACCACCACGAAGAACAGCGGCACGAAGAACACGCCGAGCACGGTGCCGACGATCATGCCGCCGAGCACACCGGTGCCGATCGCCTGCTTGGCACCGGAGCCGGCACCGGTGGAGATTGCCAGCGGCACCACGCCCATGCCGAAGGCCAGCGAGGTCATCACGATCGGGCGCAAGCGGTCGCGCACGGCGTGCATGATCGACTCGATCAGGCTGGCCCCCTTCTCCAGGTTTTCCTTGGCGAACTCGACGATCAGGATCGCGTTCTTGCTGGTCAGGCCCACCGTGGTCAGCATCGCCACCTGGAAGTAGATGTCGCGTTCCAGGCCCTTGAAGGTATTGGCCAGCACCGCGCCGAGGATGCCCAGCGGGGCCGCCAGCAGCACTGCGGTCGGCACGCTCCAGCTTTCGTACATCGCGGCCAGGCACAGGAATACGATCATCAGCGAGAGCGTGTACAGCAGTGGCGTCTGCGAGCCAGCCTGGCGCTCCTGGTACGACATCGCCGTCCACTCGATGCCGAAGCCCGCCGGCAGCTGCTTGGCCAGCTGTTCGATCTCGGCCATGGCATCACCGGACGCGACACCCGGGGCCGGTTCGCCCTGGATTTCCATCGCCGACACACCGTTGTAGCGCTCAAGACGCGGCGAACCGTAGTCCCAGTGCTTGGTGGCGAACGCGCTGAACGGCACCATCTCGCCCTTGTCGTTCTTCACGGACCACAGATCGAAGTCCTCCGGCACCATGCGGAACGGCTGGTCGGCCTGCACGAACACACGCTTGACGCGGCCACGATCGACGAAGTCGTCGATGTACGAGCTGCCCCATGCGGCGGCCAAGGTACCGTTGATCTGGTCGATCGACAGCCCCAGCGAGGTCGCCTTGGCTGCATCGATGTCGATGCGGAACTGCGGCGTGTCTTCCTGGCCGTTCGGGCGCACGTTGGCCAGCTTCTTGCTGCCGGCGGCGAGGCCGAGCAGCTGGTTGCGCGCGGCCACCAGTGCCTCGTGGCCCTGGCCGCTGTTGTCCTTCAGGAAGAAGGTATAGCCCGAGGCGGTGCCCAGTTCCGGGATGGCCGGCGGCGGGAAGGCGAAGATGAAGGCATCCTTGATCTGGCCCAGGGCCGCCATGGCGCGTCCGGTGATCGGCATCACGCCATTGTCGGCGTCACGCTCGCTCCAGTCCTTCAGCTTGACGAATGCCATGCCGGCGTTCTGGCCCATGCCGGCGAAGCTGAAGCCCTGCACCGAGAACACCGAGTCCACCGCATCCTTCTCGTTCTGCAGGAAGTGGTTTTCCAGTGCCGCGATCGATTCCAGCGTACGTTCCTGGGTGGCACCCACCGGGGCCTGCACCAGCGCCATCAACACGCCCTGGTCTTCGTTGGGCAGGAATGAGCTGGGCAGGCGCACGAACAACACGCCCATCAGCACGAACAGCGCCGCCACGATGCCCATGAAGCGCCACGGGCGATGGATGATGCCGCGCACGCCACGCTGGTAGCTTTCGCTGGTGCGGTCGAATCCACGGTTGAAGCCATTGAAGAAGCGACCGGCCAGGCCGCGGTGGGCGACGTGGTGCTCACCCTTCTTCAGCGGCTTGAGCATGGTCGCGCACAGCGCCGGGGTCAGCACGATCGCGACCAGCACCGACAATGCCATCGCCGAGACGATCGTGGCCGAGAACTGGCGGTAGATCACGCCGGTGGAGCCACTCATGAAGGCCATCGGCACGAACACCGCCGACAGCACCAGGCCGATGCCCACCAGCGCGCCGGTGATCTGGCCCATCGACTTGCGGGTCGCCTCGAGCGGCGACAGTCCTTCCTCGGACATGATGCGCTCGACGTTCTCAACCACCACGATGGCATCGTCCACCAGCAGGCCGATCGCAAGCACCATCGCGAACATGGTCAGCATGTTCACCGAGAAGCCCAGCATCGCCAGCACGCCGAAGGTACCCAGCAGCACCACCGGCACGGCGATGGTCGGGATCAGGGTGGCGCGGAAGTTCTGCAGGAACAGGTACATCACCACGAACACCAGCACGATCGCTTCGATCAGGGTCTGCACCACGCCCTTGATCGACACGCGCACGAACGGGGTGGTGTCGTACGGGACCTCGGCCTTCAGCCCGGCCGGGAAGAAGCTCTTCATGTCTTCCAGCGCGGCATTCACACCAGCGGCGGTATCCAGCGCGTTGGCGCCGGTGGCCAGGGTCACCGCCAGGCCGCTGGCCGGCTGGCCGTTGTAGCGGGTGACGAAGTCGTAGGACTCCGCACCCAGCTCGACGCGGGCGACATCCCCCAGGCGCAGCTCGGCACCGTCCTGCGCACCGCGCACGATGATGTTGCGGAACTGTTCCGGGGTCTGCAGGCGCGACTGCGCGTTGATCGTGGCGTTGAGCTGCTGGCCCTTGATCGACGGTGCACCGCCAAGCTGGCCGATGGCCACCTGCGCGTTCTGTGCCTTGATCGCTGCGGTCACTTCCGCAACCGACAGGCCATAGGTATGCAGCTTGTTCGGATCCAGCCAGATGCGCATGGCGTACTTGCCACCGAACACCTGGATGTTGCCCACGCCTGGCACGCGGCTCAGGCGATCGACAACATTGGAACCGACGTAGTCGGCGATGTCGTTGGCGTCCATGCTGCCGTTCTCGGACACGAACGCGATGACGTTCAGGAAGCCCGAGCTGGACTTGGCCACGTTGATGCCCTGCCGCTGCACTTCCTGCGGCAGCAGCGGCATGGCCAGCTGCAGCTTGTTCTGCACCTGCACCTGGGCGATGTCCGGGTTGGTGCCGCTCTCGAAGGTCAGGGTGATGGTGGCCTGGCCGTTGGACGAGCTGTTGGAGGAGAAATAGATCAGGCCATCAAGGCCCTTCATGTTCTGCTCGATGATCTGCGTCACCGAGTCCTCGACCACCTTGGCCGATGCACCCGGGTAGGTGGCGCTGATTTCCACCGCCGGCGGTGCGACGTTGGGGTACATCGAGACCGGCAGCTTGAACAGGGCCAGGCCGCCGGCGAGCATGATGATGATGGCGATCACCCATGCAAAGATGGGTCGATCGATGAAAAAGCGTGCCATGGGGTTCTCCGCTTACTTCGCGTCGCCGGCCGGAGCGGCAGGCTGGGCGGCCGCTGCCGGCTTGGCCGGAGCAGCGCCCTTCTCGGTGGCCTTGACCGGCATGCCGGGGCCGATCTTCTGCAGGCCTTCGACGATGACCTTGTCGCCGGCCTTCAGACCGTCCTCGACCAGCCACTTGTCGCCGACCGTGCGGCTGACCTTGACCGGGCGCACTTCGACCTTGTTGTCCTTGTCGACCACCATCGCGGAGGTGTCACCCTTCGGATCGCGGGCGATGCCGGCCATCGGCACCAGCACTGCATCGCTGCGCACGCCGCCACCGATCACCGCGCGCACGTACGTGCCCGGCATCAGCAGGCCGTCCGGATTGTCCACCTTCACGCGCAGGCCGAAGCTGCCAGTGGCCGGGTCGACGCTGACTTCGGAGAACTCCAGCGTGCCCTTGTGCTCGAAGGTGCTGCCGTCTTCCATCAGGATGCTGACCGGCAGCGTCTGGTTGTCCTGCAGGCGGCCCGCGGCCAGCTCGCGGCGCAGCTGCAGCAGCTCGGCCGAGGACTGGGTCAGGTCGACATAGATCGGGTCCAGCTGCTGCACGGTGGCCAGCGCATTGGCCTGGCCGGCGCTGACCAGCGCACCCTGGGTGACGCTGGACTTGCCGATGCGGCCGCTGATCGGCGCGGTGATGCGGGCGTAGCCCAGAGTGACGTTGGCCGCATCCAGCGCGGCCTTGGCGGCACCGACGTCAGCCTCGGCCTGCTTCTGCGCGGCCACCGCGTTTTCCAGGTCCTGCTGGCTGACCGCATCGACCTTGGCCAGCTCGGTGATGCGCTTGGCGCTCAGGCGCGCGGCGTTGGCGGTGGCCTCGGCACGCGCCAGCTGGGCACGGGCACTGTTGGCCTGTGCGCGGTAGCTGGCGTCCTCGATCTGGTACAGCGGCTCGCCAGCCTTGACCATGGCGCCCTCGGTGAACAGGCGCTTGGCGACGATGCCGTTGACCTGCGGACGCACTTCGGCGACCAGGAAGGCGTTGGTACGGCCCGGCAGCTCGCGGGTCAGGCCCACGGTCTCGGACTTCAGCGTGACCACGGTGACGTCACCCGGGCCCTGTTCGGGGGCCTGGGGTTGGCCGCCGCAGGCAGCCACGGTCGCGGCGATTGCCAGCGACAGTGCAAAGGGTCGGATTCGGCTCAGCAACATGACGGAAAGGCTCTTGAAGGAAAGGGTCTCAGCCAGCGCTGATACGGCGGACCCTCCACCAGCGAAGGTGAAGACCGTGCGAACAGCGCCCACCCGGGTGGAGTGGGAGCCGGACGGGCCTGCCACGCACACGACGGGAATGATGGGTTCGAAATATACATACATGCTTGTTTGTTTGTAAACCGGTACAATTCAGCCACGTTTCACCCGCACTCGTACCCACACCCATGGCCCGCAAGACCAAAGAGGACACCCAGGCAACCCGGGAAGGCATCCTTGACGCCGCCGAAGCCTGCTTCCATGAACACGGCGTGGCCCGTACCACGCTGGAGATGATCGGTGCCCGCGCCGGCTATACCCGTGGCGCGGTGTACTGGCACTTCAAGAACAAGAGCGAGGTGCTGGCCGCGATCGTCGAACGGGTGCACCTGCCCTTCATGCAGGAACTGGAGCGCACCTCCACCGACCAGCGCGACACACCGGTGCACGACCTGCGCGCAGTGATGATCCACTCGTTCATCGAGCTGTCCGAGGACGAACGCCTGCGCAAGACCATGGAGATCATGCTGCGCAGTGACGCCTCGGCCGATACCAAGGTGCTGACCGAAATGCAGCAGGCCGGCTTCCGCGATGCGCTGGACCGGATGGAGCGCGCCCTGCGCCGGGCCCAGGACCTGGGCCAGCTGCGCGAAGGCGCGGACCCGAAGATCGCCTCGCGCATGCTGCACGCCACTGTGCTGGGCGTACTGCATGGCGCGATGGTCGAACCGGAACTGATGGACCTCAAGCGCGACGGCATGCTTGCGCTGGACATGACCCTGGCCGCCTACGTGAAAGAAGGCGTGTTCGTGCCCGGGACGGTGCCCGAGCCGCTGCCCGAAGCGTGAGTAGAGCTGCTGCCGCCACCGCGACACTCATCTGAGGACGGACCCATGATCCTGGACAACGTGGTGTGGGGCTTCATCGGCTGCGGCAGCGTCACCGAGAAGAAGAGCGGGCCGGCTCTGGCCAACACGCCGGGCTCACGGGTGGCGGCGGTCATGCGCCGCAATGCGGCGTTGGCCGAGGATTATGCGCGGCGCCATGCGATTCCCCGCTGGTACGCGGACGCCGATGCACTCATCGCCGACCCGGAAGTGAACGCGATCTACGTTGCGACGCCGCCCTCCACGCACATGCACTACGCGTTGCAGGCGATTGCCGCGGGCAAGCCGGTCTACATCGAAAAGCCGATGGCCATGGACCACGGCGAGTGCCAGCGCATCATTGAAGCCAGCGCCCGCAGCGGCGTACCGGTGTTCGTGGCCTACTACCGCCGCGCCCTGCCCCGCTTCGCACAGGTGAAGCAGCTGCTGGACAGCGGCACGATCGGCACGCCGCGCAGTGTGCGCGCCACCCTGCACCGGCCGCATTCGGCGAACGCTGCATCGCCGGACTTCTGGCGGACCAACCCGGCGATCGCCGGCGGCGGGCTGTTCGTCGATCTGGGCTCGCACACCCTGGACCTGCTGGATCATCTGCTGGGGCCGCTGAGCGATGTGCGTGGCCTGGCCAGCTCGTTGACCGGCGCCTACGCCGCCGAGGACAGCGTCTCGATGTGCTTCCGCACCGGGACGGGGGCGCACGGCATCGCGCAATGGAGTTTCTGCGCGTTCCGCCGCCAGGATGAGATCGAGATCACCGGCGATCGCGGACAACTGCGCTTTGCCACCTTCGAGGACGTTCCGGTGGTTCTGGAGACGGAAGCGGGCGTGCAGGCGTTCGACATCCCGAACCCGCCGTCGATCCAGCAGCCGTTGATCGCCACTCTGGTGGATGAGCTGCGCGGCAACGGCCACTCGCCATCGAACGGCATCAGCGCAGCCCGCACCAGCGCGGTGATCGACCAGGTGCTGCAGGCCTACCGCACACGGCACTCGCGCTGACTGCCAAAGCAGAAGGCCGCCTTTCGGCGGCCTCATGCTTTGCAGCGTCGGGCATTACAGGATGTAGCGGCTCAGGTCCGGGTCCTGCACCAGCTCACCCAGGTGCACATCGACATAAGCACTGTCGATGGCCAGAGTCTCGCCGTCGCGGTCCGGTGCCTCGTAGCTGAGCGAATCCAACAGGCGCTCCAGTACGGTGTGCAGGCGACGGGCACCGATGTTCTCTTGGCGCTCGTTCACCTGGAAGGCGATCTCGGCCAGACGATCAATAGCATCGGCAGTGAAGCTGACCTTGACGCCTTCGGTGGCCAGCAGCGCTTCGTACTGCTTGGTCAGCGCGGCCTTCGGCTCGGTCAGGATACGCACGAAATCACCCTTGCTCAGCGCACCCAGCTCCACGCGGATCGGGAAGCGGCCCTGCAGCTCCGGAATCAGATCGCTGGGCTTGGCCAGGTGGAACGCGCCCGAAGCAATGAACAGGATGTGGTCGGTCTTGATCGTGCCGTACTTGGTGGACACGTTGGAGCCTTCCACCAGCGGCAGCAGGTCGCGCTGCACGCCTTCGCGCGAGACGTCGCCACCACCGACGTTGTCACCACGCTTGGCGACCTTGTCGATCTCGTCGATGAAGACGATGCCGTGCTGCTCGCAGGCCTCGATCGCGGCAGTGCGGATGTCGTCCTCGTTGACCAGCTTGCCGGCCTCTTCCTCGATCAGCAGCGGACGCGCGGCCTTGATGGTCAGCGTGCGCTTGTGCGCCTTGGCGCCGCCGCCGAGGTTGGCGAACATCGACTTCAGCTGCTGGCCCATTTCCTCCATGCCCGGCGGGGTCATGATGTCCATGCTGACGTTGGCAGCCAGGTCGAGCTCGATCTCGCGTTCGTCCAGCTCACCGTTGCGCAGCATCTTGCGGAACTTGATGCGGGTCTCGTTGTCCTGCGCCGACGGCTCGTTGCGGGCGACTTCCGGATCGAAACCGATGCCACCGCTGCGGCGCGGCAGCAGCGCATCGAGGATGCGGTCTTCGGCGCGCTCCTCGGCCTGGGTACGCACGCGCACCTTGGCCTGTTCGCGGTACAGCTTGACCGCGGTATCGGCCAGGTCGCGGATGATCTGCTCGACGTCCTTGCCGACGTAGCCGACTTCGGTGAAGCGGGTGGCTTCAACCTTGACGAACGGCGCGTTGGCCAGGGTGGCCAGTCGACGCGCGATCTCGGTCTTGCCGACGCCGGTCGGGCCGATCATCAGGATGTTCTTCGGCATCACTTCATTGCGCAGCTCGGGCACCAGCTGCATGCGGCGCCAGCGGTTGCGCAGGGCAATGGCCACGGCGCGCTTGGCGTCGTGCTGGCCCACGATATGCCGGTCCAGTTCCTGCACGATCTCGCGCGGGGTCATGGTGGCGGAGGAAACTTCGATCTTCGACATGGATGTGCTCACGGATTCATTGTCGGTAGTGCCGGCCACTGGCCGGCAACCAGGCACGCGTGCGGGGGATCATGAGGTTGCCGGCCAGCGGCCGGCACGACCCTCACAGCTCCTCGACCACCACGTTGCGGTTGGTGTAGATGCAGATGTCGCCGGCAATGCCGATCGCTTCGCTGGCAATGGTGCGCGCATCCAGTTCGGTGTGCGCCATCAGTGCGCGCGCGGCCGACAGTGCATAGGAACCACCGGAACCGATGGCGATGATGCCGTCCTCCGGCTCGATCACATCACCGGTGCCGCTGATGATCAGCGAGGTTTCCTTGTCGGCCACTGCCAGCAGGGCCTCGAGCTTGCCGAGGCGGCGCTCGGTGCGCCAATCCTTGGCCAGTTCGACCGCAGCGCGCTGCAGCTGGCCGTGCTTTTCCAGCTTGGCCTCGAACAGCTCGAACAGGGTGAAGGCATCGGCGGCGGCACCGGCGAAGCCGGCCAGCACCTGGCCATCACGACCGAGACGGCGCACCTTGCGTGCATTGCCCTTCATCACGGTGTGGCCCAGCGTGACCTGGCCGTCGCCGGCAATGGCCACGTGCTCGCCGCGACGGACGCAGACGATGGTGGTGGCGTGGAAAACGTTGGGATTCTGACTGGGGTCCATGCGGCCTCCGATAGCTGTTCCCGGGACATGGGGACAGCGCCGGGTGCGATCAAGCCTGTGCGGATGGCTGCCGTTCAGCGCTTGGCCGCGCCCCATCGACAGGAGGGCGCCTTTCTGACGAGCGCATCGCAATGCGCGCGGATCCCACCGCCCGAACGTGGAACACCTGCCGTTCAGCGTTTTGCCTGCGACGGCCGATCCGGATTCGGCTCGATGCCCCAGGCGAGGTACCAGTCTTCACCCTGCGTCTCGATCGGGTGCTGGGTGCGGCCGGAGCCATTGCCGCAGGCCAGGGCGTCAGCCGCGCAGTAGCGGTCGCAGCCCCAGCAGATGCGCTCGGGGTGTTTGGGATGCAACGGTATGGGCTTCGCCATGGTGGCGGTGTCCTCGTGGCCTGCGGCCACGATGCGCCGATAGCGCCCGCCCTGCCCTGATCCAGATCAAGGGCTCGCTATTCAGCCTTGTCGTCCTTGCCGCGGCGCTTCGCACGTGGATGCGCGGCGTCGTAGACCTTGGCCAGGTGCTGGAAATCGAGGTGGGTGTAGATCTGGGTGGTGGCGATGTCGGCATGGCCAAGCAGTTCCTGCACACCGCGCAGGTCGCCGGACGATTCCAGGATGTGGCTGGCGAAACTGTGCCGCAGCATGTGCGGGTGCACGTGCTTGAACAGGCCCTGGCGCTGCGCCAGCTGGCGGATGCGGATCTGCACCGCACGCTGGCTGATCGGCCCGTTGCGACCGGGAAACACCGGCGAGGCCGGGCCGCCGCCACTTTCCGCACGCCACGCCTGCAGCGCTTCGCGTGCCGGCCGGCCGAACGGTACGCGACGCTGGCGGTTGCCCTTGCCCAGCACGTTGACCAGGCCGCTGTCGAAATCCAGGTCGCGCCAGGTCAGCGCGCAGACTTCGCTCAGGCGCAGGCCAGAGGAATAGAACAATTCCAGCAGCGCGCGGTCACGGCGGCCGAGTTCACCTTCCGGTTCCAGCTCGACCAGCTGCACGGCTTCGTCGGCGTCAAGCACCTGCGGCAACCGGCGCGGCGCACGCGGCGCCTTCAGCGTCGCCGCCGGACTGACCTCGATGCGCCCGTGCTTGAGCAGCCAGGCATAGAAGCTGCGGCAGGCCGACAAGCGGCGCTGCAGGCTCTTGGCTGACAGGCCTCTGCGGTGCTCGTCGGCAACGAACTGGCGCAGCGCCTCGGCATCGAGTGCGTCCACCGCAACACCGCGCGGCTCGGCCCAGACCGACAACGCGTCCAGGTCACGGCGGTAGGCATCGAGCGTATGCGCCGACATCCGCCGCTCTACCTGCAGATGCTGCAGGAAGGCCTGTACCGCGCTCATCGTCGTGTCCTGCTCAGCCCGGGAAGCGCTTCAGGCCGGTGGCCAACGCATCGCCCATCATGCGCAGGAACAGCGTGCCCATGCCCGGGTAGAAGCGGTTCGGGTCGTGGCTGCCCACAGCAATCAGGCCCACGCCCGGCAACGGCAACAGCGCGGTGGTCTGCACTTCTTCGCTGCGCACGCCATACAGCACGGCGTTCTTTTCCGGCTGCAGGCGGCCGCAGATCGGCTCGCCGTCGTTCAGACAATCGCGGAACGGGCCCAGCTGCGCATCATCGGCAGCAATCACCTGCAGCCAGTCGGCCTGCTCCAGCCCAGCCACCGGCGCGTGCACCACCAATCGCACCAGGTCGCCGGCGAAATCTTCCTGCAGCGAGGCTGCCATCGCACGCAGGGTGTCGGCGGCGTTGTCCTGCTTCATCAGCGCCAGGGTCAGCTGATGCGTGCGCACTGCCAGGCGTTCATTGACCTGGGCGGTGGCACCCAGATCGGCCAACCGTCGTGCCAGCTCGCGGTTCTTCTCGCGCAGCACTTCCAGCTGGTAGCTGGCCAGCGACGCGGTCGGGCCGTCGTCGCGTGGCACCACCAGGGTCAGGGCCAGGTCCGGGAACTGCTTGAGGAAGCCGGGATGTCGCCGCAACCAGGCAGCGACTTCATGGGCCCCGAGCTTGTCGACGGTTTCGGTCATGCGATCCACTCCCCTTCGAAGACGAATGCGGTCGGGCCGGCCATCACCACCGGCTGGCCATCGCCCGGCCACTGGATGCGCAGGTCACCCCCGGGCAGGCTGATGCGCGCGTCGCGCTGCAGGCGGCCACGCTGCATCAGGGTCACCGCAGCGGCGCAGGCGCCGCTGCCGCAGGCCAGGGTTTCGCCGACGCCACGTTCATTCACACGCAGACGTGCATGCGCCGGGCCCATCACCTGGGCAAAACCCACGTTCACCGAGCGCGGGAACGAGGCATGCTGCTGCAGCAGCGAACCGACGCGCTCGACCGGTGCTGCATCGATCAGGCCCACTTCGATCACCGCATGCGGATTGCCCATCGACACCGCGGCAAAGCGTATGCTCTCGCCCTGCAACGGCAGCAGGTACTCCTCGCGTGCATGGGCGAAGCCCACCAGCGGCACGTTGACCGGCTCGAACGCAGGCACGCCCATGGTCACCGCGAACTGGCCATCGCCAAGGGCCTTCACCTCATGACTGGCCAGCGGGCTGTCGATGACGAACTGATCCCCCTGCGCACTGCCCTCACGCACCAGCCAGGCCGCAATGCAGCGCGCGCCGTTGCCGCACTGCTCGGAGTTGGAACCGTCGGCATTCCAGATGCGGTACGACGCCACCGAGCCTTCCGCGCGCGGCGCTTCGATAGTCAGGATCTGATCGCAGCCGACGCCGGTGTGGCGGTCGGCCAGGCGCGCGGCCAGTTCAGGCGTGGGCGGCGCAGTGCCGTCACGCAGGTCGATCACTACGAAATCATTGCCCGCGCCATGCATCTTGCTGAAGCGCAGGGCCTTGGAACCGGCCTTACTCATTCCCGCCGCCCACCTTCTTCGCAGGCGCAGGCGCCGGTTGCGTGGTCGGTGCAGCCGGCTCCACGGTCGTGGCCGGGGTGCCGCTGCCTTCGGTCTGCGCCGGGGTCGCTTCGGTAGCGGGCTCGGCAACCGGTTCGACGGTTTCTTCCACCGGCACCGGCTTCTGCGGCAGTACCAGCGGGCCCTTGTTGCCGCAGGCGGCGAGGAGCAGCAGCGAGGCCGCTGCCAGCGGAATCAGGATGGCGTTTCGATGGGGGATCTTCATGCCCCGAGTATAGCCATTGGCGGCTGAGCGGTTGGTGCAGGGAACCGGGGTGCCGGCCAGCGGCCGGCACTACCGCTCCGGTGGCGGCAGCGGCCGGGTCCACAGCCAGATCGCCACCACGGTCATGCTGCCGATCGAGAACCACTTCACCCAGGCGATCGGCACGCACCACAGCATGATGCCGGCGCACACTGCCATGGTGATCGTGGCCATCCACTTGCCGTAGCGGCTGACCGCCCCGTGTGCCTGCCAGTTGGCAATGGCCGGGCCGAAGCGCGGGTGCTGCAGCAGCCAGTTGTGCAGGCGCTCGGAACCACGCGAGGCAGCCCAGGCCGAGATCAGGATGAATACGGTGGTGGGAAGGCCCGGCACGAAGATGCCGACGATACCGGTGCCCAGGCTGACGTAGGCCAGCAGCCACCACGCCCAGCGGAAACGCACCACGCGCGGTGGCGTGGCAGCATCGCGGGGTGCGGAGGGGTCGGGCTGGCTCATGGCCGCAAGGATACCGGTTCGGGATGCCAGGCAACGCCCGGCACCCCTGCACCATTACGGCTGGGCGATGCCCAGCTGCTGCAGCACGAACGCGTACGACTCGGACAGTTCACGGTAGCGCTGGAAGCGCCCCGACTTGCCGCCGTGGCCGGCTTCCATGTTGGTGCGGAACAGGATCGGGTAATGGCCGGTGTTGTCGTCACGCAGCTTGGCCACCCACTTGGCCGGCTCCCAGTACTGCACCTGCGAATCCCACAGGCCGGTGCCCACGAACAGCGCCGGGTACGCCTGCTGCTTCACGTTGTCGTAGGGCGAGTAGGACAGCATGTAGTCGTAATACTGCTTCTGCTCGGGGTTGCCCCACTCGTCGTATTCGTTGGTGGTCAGCGGAATGGTCGGGTCGAGCATGGTGGTGACCACGTCGACAAACGGTACCTGCGCCACCATCACCCGGTAGTCCTGCGGCGCCTGGTTGGCCACGGCGCCCATCAGCAGGCCACCGGCGCTGCCGCCGGACGCGGCGACGCGATCCTTCGCCGCCCAGCCCTGTGCGACCAGGCCGCGGGTGACGTCGATGAAGTCGTTGAAGGTGTTCTGCTTGTGCAGCAGTTTGCCGTTCTCGTACCAGTCGCGGCCCATCTCCTGGCCGCCACGGATATGGGCGATGGCATACACCACGCCACGATCGAGCAGGCTCACCGCGGTCTGGTTGAAGTACGGATCCATCGACATGCCGTAGCTGCCATAGGCGTACTGGAACAGCGCGCCCTTGCCGTCCTTCTGGTAGCCCTTGCGGTAGACCAGCGACACCGGCACCTTCACGCCATCGCGTGCGGTGATCCAGACACGATCGGTTTCGTACTTCGACGCGTCATAGCCGATCACCGGCTGCACCTTCAGCTGGCGACGCTCGCCGGTGGCGGTGTTCAGCTCGAACACGGTGGTGGGGGTGGTCATCGAGGTGTAGACGTAGCGCAGCCACGGCGTATCGGCCTCGGTGTTGTCGCCCAGGCCCATCGAGTACGCCGGCTCATCGGCCTTCACGTAGTCGCTGCGGCCATCCTTGAACAGCAGGCGGATGCGTTCCAGGCCCTCGGAACGTTCGGCGATGGCGGTGTACGCATCGAACAGCTCGAAGCCTTCGATGAAAACTGCATCGTCATGCGCGATCCAGTCCTTCCACTGTGCGCGCGAGGTCGCATCGGTCGGTGCGGTGACCAGCTTGAAGTTCTTCGCACCGTCGTTGGTGCGGATCACCCAGCGGCCGTCGTAGTGGTCAGCGTCGTACTCCACATCGCGCTGGCGCGGCGCCAGTACGGTGAACGTGGTCGGGTCGCTGGCCGGCGCGTAGCGCTCTTCCGAGGACACAGTGCTGTGCACGCCGATGGTGATGAAGCGATCGTCGCGGGTGCGGCCGATGCCCATGTAGAAGCTGTCGTCCTTCTCTTCGTAGACGACGGTGTCGGCGCTGGCCGGAGTGCCCAGCACGTGCTTCTTCACGCGCACGGTCAGCAGGGTTTCCGGATCGTTCTCGACATACAGCACGGTGCGGTTGTCGTCGGCCCAGACCAGGTCGCCGGAGCTGCCGGTGATCACATCAGGCAGCACCTTGCCGGTGGCCAGGTCCTTGAAGCGGATGGTGTACTGGCGGCGACCGACATCATCATCGGCCCAGGCCAGCAGCTGGTTGTCCTGGCTGACTTCCATCGAGCCGACGCTGAAGTAGCCCTTGCCGGCGGCCATCGTGTTGACGTTCAGCAGGATTTCCTCGGCGGCATCCATGCCGCCCTTGCGGCGTGCGTGGATCGGGTAGTCCTGGCCGGTCTCGAAGCGGCTGTAGTACCAGTAGCCACGCTCGCGCGCCGGCACGCTGGAATCGTCCTGCTTGATGCGGCCGACGATCTCCTTGTACAGGGTGTCTTCCAGCGGCTTCAACGGCGCCAGCAACTGGTCGGCATAGGCATTCTCGGCCTGCAGGTAGGCCAGCATGTCCTTGTTCTCGCGCTTGTCGTCGCGCAGCCAGTAATAGTCGTCGTTGCGGGTCGCGCCGAACGGCGCCTTGACCACATGCGGATGCTTGGCGGCATCCGGCGGAACGGGCGGCGTGGCGGCGGTGGCAGTGGTGGTCATCAGGCTCGCAAGCAACAGGCAGAGGGTGGATTTCATGAGATAAGGCTCCTTGAGCCGCAATGCAATGGCGTCCTTGTGCTCGAGTCTGGGTTGCAGGAGGGTTGCGGGCAACCCTGCGGATGGTCATGGGTCGTGCTGGCCGCTGGCCGGCAACCTCGGGATAAACAGAGGCGGGTGGTTGCCGGCCAGCGACCGGCACTACCAGGACGCGCGGCGTACCATGGGCACATGAGTACCCTGCCCCACACGCCGGGCTACAGCCGGCGCAGCCATGAAATCGCTCCGTTCCACGTGATGTCCCTGCTGGCCCGCGCGCAGGCGCTGGAACAGGCGGGCCACGATGTGATCCATCTGGAAATCGGCGAACCGGACTTCACCACGGCCGAACCGGTCGTGCGTGCCGGCCAGGCCGCATTGGCCGCCGGCCATACCCGCTACACCGCCGCACGTGGCCTGCCGGCCCTGCGCCAGGCGATCAGTGGCTTCTATCGCAGCCACTACGGGCTGGATATCGATCCCGAACGCATCCTGGTCACTCCCGGCGGCTCCGGTGCGCTGCTGCTGGCCAGCAGCCTGCTGGTCGATCCGGGCCGCCACTGGCTGCTGGCCGACCCCGGATATCCCTGCAACCGTCATTTCCTGCGCCTGGTGGAAGGCGGTGCACAGCTGGTTCCGGTCGGCCCGGACACCGCCTACCAGCTCACGCCGTCGCTGGTGGAACAGCACTGGAATGCCGACAGCGTCGGCGCACTGGTGGCCTCCCCCGCCAATCCGACCGGCACCGTGCTGTCCGCCGACGAACTGGCGGCACTGTCGCAGGCCCTGCACGCGCGTGGCGGCCATCTGGTGGTGGACGAGATCTACCACGGCCTGACCTACGGCCTGGATGCACCCAGCGTGCTGCAGGTGGATGACAGCGCGTTCGTGCTGAACAGCTTCTCCAAATATTTCGGCATGACCGGCTGGCGGCTGGGTTGGCTGGTGGCTCCGCCGGCGGCGGTGCCGGACCTGGAGAAGCTGGCACAGAACCTGTACATCAGCGCGTCGAGCATCGCCCAGCATGCCGCACTCGCCTGCTTCAGCGAGGAATCGATGGCGATCTTCGAGCAGCGCCGCGAGGCGTTCCGCCAGCGTCGCAACTATCTGCTGCCGGCGCTGCGCGAGCTTGGTTTCCGCATCGAAGTGGAACCGCAGGGTGCGTTCTACCTGTACGCCGACGTCAGCGCGTTCACCGATGACGCGCAGGCGTTCTGTGCGCACTTCCTGGAAACCGAACACGTGGCGTTCACCCCGGGCCTGGATTTCGGTTTCCATCGCGCCAATCAGCATGTGCGCCTGGCCTATACCCAGGAAGTGCCGCGGCTGCAGGAGGCGGTGGCGCGGATTGCACGCGGGTTGAAGAGCTGGGGCGCCTGATCGATCTGCGCGAACGGCATCCACGCATGGCGTGGATCTACTGACCCAGCGCACGATACGTAGGTAGATCCACGCCATGCGTGGATACGTGAACCCAACGAAAAACGCCGCCCTGGGGCGGCGTTTTCCGTTCTGCTTACTTGCCGCCCAACCGCTCCCACAGGAAGCTGTAGGCCAGTGCGGACATGTGTGCGGCCTGCGCGTTGTTGGCTGCGCCGCCGTGGCCACCTTCGATGTTCTCGTAGTAGGTCACGTCCTTGCCGGCGTCGATCATCTTCGCCGCCATCTTGCGGGCATGGCCCGGGTGCACGCGGTCATCGCGGGTGGAGGTAGTGAACAGCACCGGCGGGTAGTTCTTCTTCTCGTTGAACAGATGGTACGGCGAGAAGGTCTTGATGAACTCCCAGTCGCTGGTGTCCGGGTTGCCGTATTCGGCCATCCACGAGGCACCGGCCAACAGGTGGCTGTAGCGCTTCATGTCCAGCAGCGGCACCTGCACCACCACTGCACCGAACAGTTCCGGGTACTGGGTCAGCATGTTGCCGGTCAGCAGGCCACCGTTGCTGCCACCCTGCACGCCCAGGTGCTTGGCGCTGGTGATCTTGCGCTTGACCAGATCGCGCGCCACCGCAGCCATGTCTTCATAGGCCTTGTGACGGTTCTGCTTCAGCGCTGCCTGGTGCCAGCGCGGGCCGTACTCGCCACCACCACGGATGTTGGCGACCACGTACACACCGCCCTTCTCCAGCCAGGCGCGGCCCATGCCACCGGAGTAATTCGGGGTCAGCGAGATCTCGAAGCCACCATAGCCGTACAGCAGGGTCGGGTTGGAGCCGTCCAGCTTCATCGCCTTGTCGTGCACCACGAAGTACGGCACGCGGGTGCCGTCCTTGCTGGTGGCGAAGTGCTGCTCGATCACCTTGCCCTTGGCATCGAAGAAGGCCGGCATGGTCTTCAACGTTTCCGGCGCCTGGCCGATCTCGGCCAGAGCCAGCGTGGTCGGGGTCAGGTAGTCGGTGGCGGTCAGCCACACCGCATCGCTGTCGTTGCTGTCCACTGCGCCCACGGCCAGCGTGCCAAAGGCCGGCGCGCCGACGAAGCGGCTGGTCTGCCAGCCATCGGCGCCCGGGGTCAGCACCGACAGGCGGTTCTTGACGTCATCCAGCACGTTCAGCACCAGGTGGCTCTTGGTCCAGGTGGCGCCGGCCAGCGAGGTGGTCGCGGTCGGGGTGAACAGCACCTCGAAGTCGCGCTTGCCGGCCAGGAAGTCGTCCAGCTTCGTCGCCAGCAGCGAACCGGACGCGTAGGTCTTGCCGCCCACGGTCCACGGATCGCGCAGTTCCAGGGTCAGCCACTGCTTGTGCAGGCCCTTCTCGGCCGAGTTCGGCGCGTCGATCTTGGTCAGCGTGCCGTCGTCGCCACGCAGGTAGAGCTCGTTGTTGTAGAACGCCAGCGTGCGGCTGACCAGGTTGCGCTCGAAGCCCGGGGTGTCATCGTGCATCGCCGCGATGTACATGTCTTCCGGCTTGCCTTCGTACACCACGGTGGCCGAGGTCATCGGCGTGCCGCGCTTCCACAGCTTGGCCACGCGCGGGTAGCCGGAGGTGGTCATCGAGCCCGCACCGAAGTCGGTGTAGACGAACACGGTGTCGCGGTCGACCCAGTTGAGGCCGCCCTTGGACTCGGGACGGAAGAAGCCGTCCTTGATCCAGGTCTTGTTGGCCAGGTCGAACTCACGGGTGACGTCGGCGTCGGCGCCGCCGCGCGACAGCGCGATCAGGCAGCGGCTGTAGTCCGGGCGCAGGCAATCGGCGCCATGCCAGACCCAGTTCTCACCCTCGGCCTTGTTCAGCGCATCCAGGTCGAGCACGGTTTCCCACTGCGGCGAGGCCTTGCGGTACTCGGCCAGGGTGGTGCGCCGCCACAGGCCGCGCTCGTGCTGCTGGTCCTTCCAGAAGTTGTAGTAGTAGTCGCCGATCTTCTGCACGCCGGGGATCTTGGCATCGGAGTCGAGCACCTCGCGGATGCTGGTCTCCATCTGCTTGAAGGCCGGGGTCTGCGCCAGGCGCGCCTCGGACTTGGCGTTCTGTTCCTTGACCCAGGTCAGCGGCTTGTCGCCGGTGACGTCTTCGAGCCAGGCGTAGCGATCGGTGTCTTCAGCGGCCACGGCGGTCCCCACCGAGGCAGCGGTCATCATGCCGGCCAGCAGGCAGGCGGAAGCGAGTCGAGACATTGCAGCTCCAGGCAGTCATAAGCCGTGGAACGCTAGCATGGATCGCCGCGGCCGCCCCCGTGTCGAAGGTCAGGCCGCGGCGGTGGAGCCGCGACGGCCTCGCGCCGCCCCGCCGCTACGGCGACGTGCCTGTCCACCGGTACGACGCGCCAGCCGCAGCCACGACAGGCGCGGCAACGGAAAGCGCAGCAACG
Source organism: Stenotrophomonas sp. 28608_Sma (assembly GCF_056486185.1). Lineage (NCBI taxonomy): Bacteria > Pseudomonadati > Pseudomonadota > Gammaproteobacteria > Lysobacterales > Lysobacteraceae > Stenotrophomonas > Stenotrophomonas sp. 28608_Sma. Next base: position 4,346,549 of record NZ_CM151308.1, read on the forward strand.
CCCACCAGGCCACCAGCGGCATGCCCACCAGCCACATGGGTAGCCAGCCCAGCCAGGCACTGCTGCCGCGCGCGGCCGGCCAGACCAGTACCAGCGCCATACCGGCCAGGGCCAGCTGCTGCACGCTGCGCAGCAGGCGCGGGTCGGCACGCTCGAGAATGACGCGTTCAGTTGCAGAGCGGCGGACGGAACGTGCGTTCATGGGGCTTCTCCGGTGGACAATGCAACACAGCATGGGCAACCCCCTTCTCACAGGTTGCGACACCATTGACGGATCGCGTGCACACAGTCGACCATGCGCGTGCAAGCCCACTGGAGCCCGCTCCCGCATGACTTCGATCCGCCCGCTCTGCGCCGCGCTGCTGGCCCTTTCCCTGGCCGGCCCCGCCGTGGCCGCCAGTGAGCCGCCGTCGCCCCGTACCAGCGCCTCTGGTGCGGCTGCCCTGGACGCACCGATCGACCTGAAGCGCTTCATGGGTACCTGGTACGTGATCGGCCGCGTACCGAACTTCATCGAACGTGGCCATGTCGCCAGCGTCAACGAGTACGAGTTGCGCGATGCGCACAAGGTCGGCATCACCTACCGCTACCGTGATGGCTTCGGCGAACCGCTGCAGGAAGTGCGTGCCCGCGCCAGCGTCGACCCGGACAGTGGCAACCACGGCTGGCGCACCTGGTTCTACCGCGTGGTGCCCACCCATTCGAGGGTGCTGGAAGTAGCGCCGGATTACTCGTGGGCACTGATCGGCTACCCGGGCCGCGAAATGGCCTGGATCTTCTCGCGTACGCCGGACATGGACAAAGCCCTGTACAAGGAGCTGGCCGAGCGCCTGCGTGACGAGTACGGCGTGAACACCGACAAGCTCAAGCGCGTGCCGCAGCACCCGGAGCAGGTCGGCAAGCTGGGCTACGAAGTACCGAACGTGCGTTGATTGCAGGTGGGATTGCCGGCCAGCGGCCGGCACTACCGTTTCCAGGCAATGGGGTAGAGCCGGCCGCTGGCCGGCTGCCGCGATGCACCGGGCGACGCCGGGGCAGCGCCCCGGCGCCTCGTCATTTGCGGCTGTAATGCGCGACCAGGCGGTCGCCGAGCATCTGCAGCAGCTGCACCAGAACCAACAGCAGGACCACGGTAACCAGGGCCACGTCGGTGTGCGAACGCTGGTAGCCATCGCGGAACGCCAGATCACCAAGGCCGCCGGAACCAATCGCACCGCCCATCGCGGTGAAGCCGATCAGCGCCACGGTGGTGACCGTCGCACCGGCGATCAGGCCGGGGCGCGCCTCGGGCAGCAGCACGCGGGTGACCAGCTGCCAGGTGGTGGCACCCATCGACTGGGTCGCTTCGATCACGCCACGGTCCACTTCGCGCAGTGCGGTTTCGACCAGGCGCGCGTAGAACGGCGCGGCACCGATCACCAGCGGCACGATCGCACCGCGTACCCCCAGCGACGTCCCCATCAGGAACAGGGTGACCGGGATCAGCACGATCATCAGGATGATGAAAGGCACCGAGCGCAACAGGTTCACCACCAGCGCCAGCACGCCGTAGGCGAACGGACGGCGCTTCATCTGCGGCGCGCCGAACAGGTACAGCAGCACGCCCAGCGGCAGGCCGATGGCCAGGGTCAGCGGCAGCGAACCGAGCAGCATCAGCAGAGTGTCGATGGTGGCCTGGCCGATGTCGGCCCACTTGCCCGCATCCAGGTGGCGGAAGAATCCGCCGGCAGTGGCGATGATCATCGACGCAGCTCCTCAACGTGCACGCCGGCAGCCACGAACGCGGCCTGCGCGGCGGACTGGTCACCGCCCACCAGGGCGACCACCAGCTGGCCATACGGGGTGTCCTTGATCCGGTCGATACGGCCGGACAGGATGTTGTAGTCGACCCCGGTCTCCCGCGCGACACTGCCGAGCAGGGGTTCGTAGGTGTCTCCGCCGAGGAAGGTCAGCCGCACGATGCGGCCACCGACGGCATCGAAATCACGATGCAGCGCGCCTTCGTCCACGTGCTCCGATTCGCTGACGAAACGGCGCGTGGTCGGGTGCTGCGGATGCAGGAACACCCGGGTGACCGGCCCGGTCTCGACCATCTGGCCGGCGTCGAGCACGGCGACACGGTCGCAGACACGGCGGATCACATCCATCTCGTGGGTGATCAGCACGATGGTCAGGCCCAGCTCGCGATTGATTTTCGACAGCAGCGACAGCACCGAAGCGGTGGTCTGCGGGTCGAGCGCACTGGTGGCCTCGTCGCAGAGCAGGATCTGCGGACGGGTCGCCAGCGCGCGGGCGATGCCGACGCGCTGTTTCTGGCCACCGGACAGCTGCGCCGGATACTTCTGCGCATGCGCCTCCAGGCCCACGGTCTGCAGCAGCTCGGCCACGCGCGCGTCGATCTCCGCCTTCGGCGTGCCGGCCAGCTCCAGCGGGAAGGCGACATTGCCGGCCACCGTGCGCGACGACAGCAGGTTGAAGTGCTGGAAGATCATGCCGATGCGCCGGCGCAACGCGCGCAGGCCATCCGCGTCCAGTGCGGTGACATCCTCGCCACCGATCAGCAGGCGACCACCGCTGGGCTCTTCCAGGCGGTTGATCATGCGGATCAGGGTCGACTTGCCGGCGCCGGAATGGCCGATGATGCCGAATACCTCACCGGCCTCGATGGTCAGGTCCAGCGGCTGCAGCGCGCTGACTGCGCGGCCGGCAACGGCATAGGATTTGTGCAGGCGCTGGAACTCGATCACGGGCGTGGCTCACCGGCTGGGTGACGGAAGGGGGCGTGCAGCCTACCAGCGCAGGCGGTCGCGCGCCCGCGCCATGGGCCAGAATGTTATTCCTTTTGGTTCTAAGTCGCCCGCACCCGGTAGTGTCGGCCGCTGGCCGGCACCTGCAGCGATCCCTCCGGGGCAAGGAGTTGCCGGCCAGCGGCCGGCACTACCCCGGCTCAGGGATGATCCAGCGGCTTCGGCGGTTCCTGCCGGTTCACCCGCTCACGGTGCAGCAGGTACAGCCCCGAGGCGACGATGATCGCCGCGCCCACCCAGGTATAGCTGTCCGGCAGCTGGCCCCAGAAGGCCAGATCCCAGCCGATCACCCAGACCAGGCCGCTGTACTCCAGCGGCGCGATCATCGAGGCCTCGCCCAGCTGGAACGCCTTGGTCAGAGCAATCTGGCCCAGCGCCCCAGCCAGACCCATGCCGGCGATCAGCGGCGCATGCGCCAACTGCAGTGGCACCCAGCCGGGAAGGGCCAGCAGGCCGGCACCGATGGCCATGATCACCAGGAACCAGACCACCATCGACTGCGAGGTATCGGTGCGGGTGAGCAGGCTGACCGTGATCGCGGCGATGGCATAGGCGGTGGCCGCCGCCAGCACCATCAACCCCGGCACCGAGATGAAGCCGTCCACGCCCGGCCGCAGCACCACCAGCACGCCGACCAGGCCGATGCCGATGGCCACCCAGCGCCGCGGGCCAACCCGCTCACCCAGCAACGGCACCGACAGCGCGGCGATCAGCAGTGGGGCAACGAAATAGATGGTGTAGGCGGTGGACAGCGGCAGGTCACGCAGGGCGAACACGAAGCAGCCGATCATCGCCATGCCCAGCCCACCACGCAGCAGGTGCAGGCCCCAGCGGCGCGGGATCAGCGAGCGCGGGCCGGCGCTGACCAGCACCCAGACCAGCACGAACGGCAACGAAGCCGCCCCACGCAGGAAGGTCACTTCCAGGGTCGGATAGCTGGCCGACAGCTGCTTCATACCAGCATCCATCAGCGAGAAACAGGCGACCGCAGCGACCATCCAGGCCACCGCGCGCGAGGGAGAGCGTTGCACGTTCATGGCCCATTATCGCCGACAGCACCGGTTTGTAGAGTCGAGCTTGCTCGACTGGCCGTTTTGTAGAGTCGAGCTTGCTCGACTGGCCGTTTTGTAGAGTCGAGCTTGCTCGACTCTACAGAAAGCGGGCATGCGGGCCGGCGCGATAGAATGGCCACCACTGAATCCTGCGGAGCACCGCCCATGCCTTCCTTCGACGTCGTGTCCGAAGTCGACACCCACGAGCTGACCAACGCCATCGACCAGGCCAACCGCGAACTGGCCACCCGCTTCGACTTCAAGGGCGTGGACGCCAAGTTCGAACGCGATGGCGATGTCATCAATCAGACGGCGCCGACCGAGTTCCAGCTCAAGCAGATGAACGACATCCTGCGCGCACGCCTGGCCGCGCGCGGCATCGACGTGCTCAGCCTGGAGTTCGGCGATGTCGAAACCAACCTGGCGCAGGCCCGGCAGAAGATCACCGTCAAGCAGGGCATCGAGCAGAAGATCGCCAAGAAGATCGCGGCGGCACTGAAGGACGCCAAGCTGAAGGTGGAAAGCCAGATCAACGGCGACAAGCTGCGCGTGCAGGGCAAGAAGCGCGACGATCTGCAGGACGCCATCGCCGTGCTCAAGGCCGGCAAGTTCGAACTGCCGCTGCAGTTCAACAACTTCCGCGACTGATGCCCCCGCCGGGCCCTGCCCGGTGGACTACGCGGTCAATCGCGCAGCAGCTTGTACAGCGTGGTGCGCGAGATTCCCAACTGGCGTGCGGCCAGGCTGAGGTTGCCGTCAGCGGCCTGGGCCGCGCGACGCGCGGCCTCACGCTGCTGGTCACGCAGCAGCGGCGCGCCTGGATCTGCCGGGGTGCTCCGCACAGTAGACCGGTGCGCCGCGCCCCGCGGCCCCTGCAGACGCTGCAGGTAGACCGCACTGCCCTCGCCCAGCCGGACCCGATGCGCTGCGCCCGGTTGCAGCAGCCGACGCCGTTGCGCCGCACTGGCACCGGCAAACAGCGCTTCCAGACCCAGCAGCGGCAACGGCCCGCGCCGTGGCAGGCCCAGCAGGCGCCGTGCAACGCGGTTGGCTGCACGCAGCTGGCCATCCTCCTGCACCGCCAGCAGCCCCTGCAGCGGTGACGCCAGCCAGCGCGGATCATGTTGCACGGCCAGCAGGTGCACGTCAGTGAGGCTGTGGAACAAGCGATTTTCGCTAGCCAGCGCAGCCTGCCGGAAATAGCCCTGCAGCAGCGCGGGATCGCGCTCGCCAAGACCGGTGATATCGATCACTCCGCAGACCCGACCGTCGAGATCGTGCAGTGGCTCGCTCAGGCAGAACACCGGCGCGAACCGCTGCAGGTAGTGTTCGTTGCCGCGCACCAGTGCCGGCACATCGTCGGCCAGGCTGACCGCTGGCGCGGTGGTGCCGATCTCGGTCTCGCCCAGCTGTCGCCCGACCTGGATCGGCCGCAGCAAGGGAGCATCTTCCAGCCCGTGGGCCTGCTGCGCGATCACCATGCCGTCGCGGTTGGCGCAGAACATTGTCCAGCCACGCCCACCGAAGGCCGCCCAGAGCTGTTCCAGCTCCGGCTGCACGCAACGCGCCAGGCGCCGGTCATCGGGATGGGACAGATGGCGGCCATCGCCCAGCAGCGGCCGATAGTCCGGCTCCTGCCCCGGCTGCAGGCCCGCCGCGCGCGAACGCAGCCATGACTGCTGCAGCGGCAGCGGCAACACGCCCAATAAGCGCGCATCGCCGTCGGCGAAAGCGGCACGTGCCGCCACCAGTTGTTGCTGCCCGACTGTCGTGGCCATCATGGACGCAGCGTACACCCGCCAGCGGCAACGCCATGTTACGTCTCGGCAACGAAGCGTTTCCGTTTCAAGACGCGTTCAAACAAAGGGGCAGAGCCGTTATGGAAAACGGATCTGCCCCATGCAGGCCAGCGGCCGGCACTACCAACAAGGGAAACTACGCCGCGATGCGCAGCACCGGCTTCAGGGTAATGCCACGGGTACTGTCTTCGGCGGCCTGGTTGATCTGTTCCAGCGGATAGAACTTCACCAGTTTGTCGAACGGGAAGCGTCCCTGCTGGAACAGGGTCACCAGCTGCGGAATGAACACCTGCGGCACACTGTCGCCCTCGACGATGCCGCGGATGCTGCGACCGCCGAGCAGCAGGTTGTTCACATCGAAACTGGCGGTGGTGCCCAGCTTCGGCGCACCGACCACGCCCATCATGCCCAGCCCACCCAGCGCCTCGACGCCAGCGGACAGCACGTCCGGACGACCGGTCGATTCCAGCGCGAAGTCAGCACCCCCACCCGTGATCGCACGCACCGCCTCGACCACATCGGTCTCCCGGCTGTTGACCACGTGGGTGGCCCCCAGCTCCAGAGCAAGCTCCAGGCGCGAAGGCACCACGTCGATGGCAATGATGGTGGTGGCCCCGGCCACCTTGGCCGCCATCACCGCGCTCAGGCCCACCGCACCGGCACCATAGCTTGCAAAGCTGCTGCCCGACCGCACCTGCAGCGAGTTGAGCACCGCACCGGCACCGGTCTGGATGCCGCACCCCAGCGGGCCCAGCAGTTCCAGTGGTGCGTCATCAGGCACCTTGATCGCATTGATCTCGCGGGCCAGCGCGTAGGTGGCAAACGAGGACTGGGCGAAGAAGTGATCGTGCAGCGGCTGGCCCTGCGCATCGGTGATCGCGGTATGGCCGTGACCATCATCGCCACCGAAGTTCAGGGCGAAGAAATCCCTGCAGTAAGCACCGTGTCCACCCCGGCAGGGATTGCAGTGACCACAGGCGCCGTAGGTCAGCACCACGTGATCCCCCGCCTTGAGGTCGCGCACGTTCGGGCCAACCGCTTCGACGATGCCCGCCCCCTCATGGCCCAGCACCGCCGGCAGCGGCACCGGATAGTACTGATCGCGCACGATCAGGTCGGTATGGCACAGGCCGGTGGCCACCACCTTCACCAGCACCTCGTCGTCCTGGGGACCGCGCAGCGTCGCCTGCTCGATGACGAAGGGCTGCTCCTTGCCGCGTACCACGGCGGCGGTGATCTCACGCGTTGCGTTGTTGTCGTTCATCGTGATGGCTCCTTCGATCAGATCGGGTAAGCGGGCGCTTCGCCCTTGACGGTCAACCACTGCCACTGGGTGAACTCCTCGCCGTTGGCCGGGCCACCGATGCTGGTGCCGTTGCCGGACGCGCCGACGCCGCCGAAGGGGTTGATCACCTCGTCATTCACGGTCTGGTCGTTGATGTGCAGCAGACCGGTACGCAGGCGCTCGCCGATCTTCAGCGCGCGGCCGACGTTGCTGGACACGATCGCCATCGACAGCCCGTACTCGCTGTCGTTAGCCAGGCGCACGGCTTCGTCGTCATCGTCGAACGGCACCACCACCGCTACCGGCGCGAAGATTTCCTCGTTGAAGGCCGGATTGTCGGCCGCAACGTTGCCGAGCACGGTGGGTGCGAAGAACAGCTCCCGGTGCGTGCCGCCCGCTTCCAGCGTGGCACCGGCCTGCACCGCCTGCTCGACCACGCGTGCAGCATGGTCGCGCTGGCCAGCATTGATCAGCGGGCCGATCGCCACGTCCTCACGTGCCGGGTCGCCTACCTTCAGCGCGTTGGCCTTGGCCACCAGTTTCTGCAGGAACGTGTCGTGGATCTTCCGGTGCACCAGCACGCGGCCGGTCGCCATGCAGATCTGGCCCTGGTGCAGGTAGACGCCCCACGCGGTGTTGGCCACCGCCAGGTCCAGGTCCGCATCGTCCAGGATGATCAACGAATTCTTGCCACCCAACTCCAGCGAAACCTTTTTCAGGTGCTTGCCCGCCGCTTCGCCGACCTTGCGCCCGGCGGCGGTGGAACCGGTGAACTGGATCATCGCCACGTGCGGGTCGCTGGTCAGCGCGGCCCCGGCCGCGCCATCGCCGGGCAGCATGTGCAGCACGCCTGCCGGCAGGCCCGCCTGCTCGAACAGGCGTGCGATCACCGCGCCACCACACACTGCCGTACGCGGGTCCGGCTTGAGAACCACAGCGTTGCCCAGCGCGATCGCCGGGGCCACCGCACGCATCGCCAGATAGAGCGGGAAGTTGAACGGCGAGATGACCCCGACCACACCCAGCGGGCGGCGCCGCGACAGATTCAGCTTGCCCGGCTCGGAGGGCAGGATCTCACCCGTGCTGCGCGACGGCAGTGCGGCGGCCTCGTGCAGCGCCTTGATCGTCACCTTGGCCTCGAAGCCGGCCTTCAGGCGGGTCGAGCCGCTTTCGCGCACCAGCCACTCGACCAGGGTGTCGATGTTCTCTTCGGCCAGACGCGCGGCCTTGCGCAGCACGTCGGCACGCTGTTCGTAGGGCGCCGCCGCCCAAGCCTGCTGCGCCTGTGCCGCGGCAGCCGCCGAACGCGCGATCTGCGCCGGGTCGGCCAGGCCGATCTCGCCCAGCTCCCGGCCAGTGGCCGGTTCAATCACCGGGTGCCGTTGCGGGGCAGCCTGCCAGTGGCCATCAAAGAAGGCGCCGGCCCAGAGGGCGTCCGGCAGCCACGGGGAAGATGCAGTCATGGGTGTCCTCCTGTGTCGTGCATCCATTCCACGCCCGTCGCCCCGGACTGGCAATCGGCCATCCATCGGTAGCGCGCAACGGTTTGAATCTTCAGGAATTTCCAGCTTCGCCACTGTCCAGTTCCTGCACAGTGGACAGCGCAGCACCGGCACACTGCCTACAATGGCGGCCCCGCCAGCCCACGTGCCCGCCATGACCGATTCCCACCTGCCCACCGATGACCCGATCGCCGCCACCCGCCTGTGGCTGGAGCGCATCGTCATCGGCCTGAACCTGTGCCCGTTCGCCAAGGCGGTGTACGTGAAGGACCAGGTCCGCATCGTGCTCAGCGATGCGACCACGCCGGAAGCGCTGGTTGAACAGCTGGCCGAGGAGCTGGTGCTGCTGCGCGATACGCCGGCCGAGCAGATCGACACGACGCTGATCGTGCATCCGCAGGTGCTGACCGATTTCCTCGACTACAACGATTTCCTCGACAACGCCGATGCGGCGATCGAGGCACTGGACCTGCAGGGCATCCTGCAGGTGGCCAGCTTCCACCCGGACTACCAGTTCGATGGCGTGGCCGCGGACGACGCCAGCAACTACACCAACCGCGCACCCTTCCCCACCCTGCACCTGCTGCGCGAAGACAGCGTGGCACGCGCGGTGGATGTCTATCCGGACCCGGACGTGATCGTCGAGCGCAACATCCAGACCCTGGACCGCATCGGTGTGGACGGCTGGCATCGCCGCCTGCGCGGCGAAGACCTGACGTGAGCACGGTGCCGCCGATCGCCGCATGGCCGGCCGCGCCACTGTCGGGCAAGGTTGTGCTGGTCACCGGCGGTGCCAACGGCATCGGCCGTGGTATTGCCCAGGCCGTACTTGGTGCCGGTGGACGCGTGCTGATCGGCGACCTGGACGTGGAGGCCGGAGAAGCGTGTCTGGCGGAATGGCAGCGCGGCGAGGATGCCGCGTTCCAGCGCCTGGACATCACCGACGAAGCGAGCGTGCGCGACTTCATCGCCGTGGCCCTGCAGCGTTTCGGCCGTATCGACGGACTGGTGAACAACGCGGGCATCGCCGGTCCACACGGCACAGAGTTGCAGGATATGGACTGGGACGAGTGGCAGCGCCGGCTGTCGTCACTGCACGGTGCATTCCTGTGCAGCAAGCACACGTTGCCAGCACTGATCGCCAGCGCCGCCGGTGCGATCATCAACATCGCCTCCACCCGCGCCTGGCAATCCGAAGCACACAGCGAAGCCTACGCGGCAGCCAAGGGTGGGCTGGTGGCCTTCACCCATGCACTTGCGATCAGCGCCGGCCCGGCGGTGCGGGTGAACAGCATCAGCCCCGGCTGGATCGGCACCACTGCGTGGCAGGCACCCTCACGGCGCCACGCGCCGGAATACTCAGCCATCGACCATGCGCAACACCCGGTCGGCCGGGTCGGCCGCCCCGAAGACATCGGTGCACTGGCGGTGTACCTGCTGTCGTCGCTGTCCGTTTTCACCACCGGCCAGGACTTCATCGTGGACGGCGGCATGACCCGGAAGATGATCTACGCCGAATGACCCCAAGGCGCGACGCCCGGTAGAGGCCAACCTTGGTTGGCCTGGGCTTTTCGCCAACCAAGGCGTTACGCCATGTCCGAACATTCCGGTAGATCCACGCCATGCGTGGATAACGGTAACGTGCCAACCAAGGTTGGCACCTACCAAACACCTTACGCCATGCCCGAGTGGCGCAGCAGCGCGTCGATCTGAGGCGCGCGGCCGCGGAAGGCCTTGAAGTTCTCCGCCGCCGGGCGGCTGCCACCGCGCGACAGGATCTCTTCGCGGAAGCGCGCGCCGGTTTCAGCCAGCGCCTGCGGCGCCTCCTCGAACGCCGCATAGGCATCGGCGCTCAGCACCTCGGCCCACTTGTAGCTGTAGTAACCGGCTGCGTAGCCGCCGGCGAAGATGTGGCTGAACTGATGCGGGAAGCGGTTCCAGACCGGCGGGTGGTTCACCGCCACTTCCGCGCGCACACGATCGAGCAGTGCCAGAACGCTGTCCTGCGCCGGCTCGAACTGGCTGTGCAGCAGCATGTCGAACAGACCGAACTCCAGCTGGCGAACGGTGGCCATGCCGCTGTGGAAGTTGCGTGCAGCCAGCATGCGCTCGTACAGCGCGCGCGGCAGCGGCTCGCCACTGTCCACACGTGCGGTCATCGCCTGCAGGTGCTCCCATTCCCAGCAGAAGTTCTCCATGAACTGGCTGGGTAGCTCCACCGCGTCCCATTCCACGCCGTTGATGCCGGCCACACCCAGTTCGCCGATGCGGGTCAGCAGCTGATGCAGGCCGTGGCCCATTTCATGGAACAGGGTGGTCACTTCATTGTGGCTGAAGGTAGCCGGCTTGCCATTGGCACCTCGGCCGAAGTTGCACACCAGGTAGACCAGCGGCGTCTGCACGCTGCCGTCGGCACGCTCGCGGCGGTTACGGCAATCATCCATCCACGCGCCACCGCGCTTGCCTTCGCGCGCGTACAGGTCCAGGTAGAACTGGCCCACCAGCGCACCCTGCGCATCGACCAGGCGGAAGAAGCGCACATCCTCGTGCCACACCGGCGCGCTGTCCTCCTGCACGCGCAGGCCGTACAGCTGCTCGATTACCGAGAACAGGCCGCCCAGCACCTTCGGTTCGGTGAAGTACTGCTTCACTTCCTGTTCGGAATAGCTGTAACGCGCCTGCTTCAGGCGATCGGCAGCGAATGCCAGGTCCCAAGCCTGCAGGCTGTCGATACCGAGTTGCTCGCGTGCGAACTGTTCCAGTTCAGCACGGTCCTTGGCCGCGAACGGCTTGGCGCGCGAGGCCAGGTCACGCAGGAAACCGAGCACCTCGGCCGGGTCCTGCGCCATCTTGGTCGCCACCGAATAATCACCATACGAACCGAAGCCGAGCAGTGCGGCGAGTTCCGCGCGCAGGGCGAGGATGCGGTCGATGTTGCCGCTGTTGTCCAGCGTGTCATCGCCGAATTCGGACGCACGCTGTGCGCTGGCACGGTACAGGATCTCGCGCAGGTCGCGGTCCTCACCCCAGGTCTGCACCGGCAGGTAGCACGGCATCTGCAGGGTCAGTTTCCAGCCAGACTTGCCGTCCTTCTGTGCTGCGGCATGCGCGGCGGCCTTCACGTCTTCCGGCAGGCCCTTCAATCGCGCTTCGTCCTCGACGATCAGCGACCAGGCATCGGTAGCGTCAAGAACGTTCTGCGAGAACTTCGCCGACAGCGCCGACAGTTCTTCCTTGATCGCCGCGAAGCGCTGCTGCGCCTCCGGCGCCAGCTCGGCGCCGCCGAGGCGGAAGTCACGCAGCGTGTTGTCCAGCACCTTGCGCTGGGCCTCGTCGAAGCGCGCCGCCTCGGTGCTGGCGGCCAGGGTCTGGTACTGCCGGTACAACGCCAGGTTCTGGCTGAGCGCGCTGGCGAAGCGGGTCACCCGCGGCAGGTTGCTGTTGTAGGCCTCGCGCAGTTCCGGGGTGTTGACCACGCCCTGCAGGTGGCCGACCAGGCCCCAGGCGCGCCACAGGCGCTCGGTGGCATCATCCAGCGGGGCCACAAAGGTCTCCCAGCGCACCGGCTGCACCTGCTCGGCCGCGCTGACGGCGGCTTCGGCCTCGGCCAGCAGCACGTCCAGCGCCGGCGCCACGTGCTCGGGGCGGATGGCCTCGAAGCGCGGCAGGCCGGAAAAATCGAGCAGGGGGTTGGCAACGGTCACGGTAGATCTCCAGGGTACGGGCCCGGCGGGCGGGCAGCATGCAGGATATGGCGCTGGCAGGCGGGGCTGACAAGGGGGCACGGCCTGGCATTCACGTCGGCCTTACGGTCCCGCGCTGAAGCTCTGGCTGCGGGGGAGTCCGCAGCGGTACGCACCGAACGAGGCCCTACATGGAAGGTCTGGCTGCAGTTGCATCCGCCTCACCGGCCCGGTCACTGGCATTGTCCGCCAGCCCGGCCGAACTGACCTGGATCGCCGCATTGTGCGATGCCGGCGACGACGCCCCGCGTCACCTGCAGCAACTGCAGGCAGTGCTGCAGCAGGGCGGCATGCTCAACGATGCCCAGGAGTGGTACCCGTTCGAGGTGATCGAGCGCGGCGCCAGCCAACTGCGGCTGGGCCATGAGCGCGAGTTCGTGATCTGCCTGCTGCTGTGGCTGCAGGCGCTGGCCCAGGGCCGTGCCAGCATCCTGGACCCGAGCCTGCATCTGGATGATCGCGCGATGGACATCGAGGCCTTGCCCGATGCGCTGCGCGATGCAGTACTGGATGCGTTCACCGCGGCGGGGTACTGAATCTGTAGCGTCGAGCCATGCTCGACGGCTCTTTCCCGGAGTCGAGCATGGCTCGACTCTACAAGGGCTCTACAACGCTTCCAGGCTGCACCACGGCAGTTCCGGCAGCCCCTGCCCGGCCACCGCCGCTGCCAGCTGTGCATCGGCGCCGTCGACATCGATGCCCTGCCGCGCGTACCACGCCGGGTCGTAGTAGCTCTGCGCGTAGCGCTCGCCACTGTCGCACAGGATGCTGACAATGCTGCCCTGGTGGCCCGCCTCACGCATCCACTGCGCGGCCTGCAGCACGCCGATGAAGTTGGTGCCGGTGGAGCCACCCACGCGTCGACCGAGCTGGCGGCTGACATGGCGCATCGCGGCCAGGCTCAGTGCATCGGGCACCTTCACCATCGCATCGACGCTGGTCGGGATGAAACTCGGCTCCACCCGCGGCCGGCCGATGCCTTCCACGCGCGAACCGCCGCTGCAGGTCAGGCCGCGCCAGTCCTGCTGGCTGGCCACGGCAGCCTGATAGCCATCGAAGAACACCGACACTTCCGGGTCCGCGCAAAGGATGCGGGTGTCATGCCGGCGGTAGCTGACATAGCGGCCCAGCGTCGCTGCGGTACCGCCGGTACCGGGGCTGCACACGATCCATTCCGGAACCGGGCTGGGCTCCTCGGCCATCTGCTTGAAGATGGACTCGGCAATGTTGTTGTTGGCGCGCCAGTCGGTGGCACGCTCGGCATAGGTGAACTGGTCCATGAAGTGGCCACCGGTTTCGCGGGCCAGCTTCTCCGATTCACCGTTGAGTTCGCAGGCGCGCTCGACCAGGTGGCAGCGGCCCCCGTGGAACTCGATGGCCGCAATCTTCTCTGGGGAGGTCGTGGCCGGAATCACCGCAATGAACGGCGCCCCCAGCAGGCGCGCGAAATAGGCCTCGGACACTGCCGTCGACCCGCTGGAAGCCTCGATCACCGGCCGTCCTTCGCGCAGCCAGCCGTTGGTCAACGCATACAGGAACAGCGAGCGCGCCAGCCGGTGTTTCAGGCTGCCGGTGGGATGGCTCGATTCATCCTTCAGGTACACATCGATGCCCGCGAACCCGGGCAGCGCCAGCGGGATCAGGTGGGTATCGGCGGAACGGTTGAAATCGGCTTCGATCTTGCGGATGGCGGCAGCCACCCATTCACGCTGCGACATGGCGGGCAATGCTCAGAACGGAACGGTGCGATCCGCCCATTGTACGTCGCGGTGCCGTCAGGTGACGGCCGGTAGAATGGCCCCATCCGGCCAGCAACGGCCCTGTCTGAAGGACCTCCCCCATGACCATTCCCGCCCTGCGCGATGTCCCCGGCGTCGCCGCCCAGGCCCCGGCCGAAACCACCGGCTTCGTGTTCAACCACACCATGCTGCGGGTGAAGGACATCACCGCCTCGCTGGACTTCTACACCCGCGTGCTCGGCTACCAGCTGATCGACAAGCGCGACTTCCCGGACGCCCAGTTCAGCCTGTACTTCCTGGCCTACGTACCGGCCGGCGCGGTGGTGCCGGAAGACGACAGCCAGCGCCGCGTGTGGATGGCCGGCCTGCCGGGCGTGCTGGAACTGACCCATAACCACGGCACCGAAACCCAGGACGGCACGGTCTACCACGATGGCAACAGCGACCCGCGCGGCTTCGGCCACATCTGCGTGTCGGTGCCGGACATCGAAGCCGCCTGCCAGCGCTTCGAGGACCTGGGCGTGACCTTCCAGAAGCGCCTGACCGACGGCCGCATGAAGAACCTGGCCTTCATCAAGGACCCGGACGGCTACTGGGTCGAGATCATCTCCAACGTCTGACCCAAAAAGGGGACGGAGGGGATTAAGTCGTTTCTGGCACTATTGGCTGGAAGTGACTTAATCCCCTCCGTCCCCTTTTTTGCGAGGTTCGTATGGAAACGATGGAACTGCACCGCGGGCGCTTGATCGACCATCTGCAGCTGGTGGTGCGTGACCTGGCAGCCAGCCGCCGCTTCTACCAGGCGGTGTTCGACACCATCGGCGTGCCCCTGGGCGGCGAAGGGCCGGACTTCTTCTGGGCCGATGAGCTGTTCATTTCCAGCGCCAGCAGCGAGGCCGCCGCCGGCCAGCTGACCGGGCGCCACCATCTGGCCTTCCAGGCCCGCGACAGCGCCACCGTCGATGCCTTCCATACCGCCGCGATCGCCGCCGGAGGCAAGGACAACGGCGCACCCGGCGAGCGCCCCTACCATCCCGGCTACTACGGCGCCTTCGTGCTCGATCCGGATGGCAACAACATCGAAGTGGTCTATCACGGTCCGGCGAACTACAGTGCCGATTCGGTGAAGGTCACTTTCTGATATCACCGAAGCCGTGAACGAAGAAGCCGGGCAATGCCCGGCTTCTCTGCATCCAAGGGTCCAGCCCTCAGTGGGCGGCCATGTAGATGTCCTGCAGCACGGCCTTTTCCAGCTCCAGCTCGCCCAGCAGGTTCTTCACGATGTCGCCCAGGCTGAGGATGCCCACCAGCAGGGTGCCTTCGGTGACCATCAGATGACGGCGCCGCGAGTATGTCATCAGCGACATGGCCTGCTTCAGGGTCGCTTCCGGCGCAATGCCTTCCAGGCCGGTGGACGGCAGGCTGGAAATCACCCGGCGGCCGGCCTGCGGGCCGTCGTCGGCCAGGGTGCGCACGATGTCCTTCTCGGAAATGATGCCGACCGGGGCATCGTCCTTCATCACCACCAGCGCAGCGATCTTGTTCGCGCTCATCTTGTGGGCGGCGGCACCGATCGTGTCTTCGGCGTCGATGGTGATGACAGCTTCTTTCTTGGATTGCAGGAGTTCGCGGACGTTCATTCTTGTTTCCTGGTGCAGGTCACTGAAGTCAAAAAAGTGTGCTCTTCCGATACGCCCCCTCCCCGGGAACAGACCTTTCAGCGCACGTCTGGCGCACCCGGCTGCCGGTGGAAATGGATCGGCAGACGACGTGCTGCAACGCGAACGAGGTGGGTTCAACCGCTCAACCCGGCCCTCGGTCAAATCGATTCTACGACTGCGACCATCGGTCACTACCGGCATCGATAGGACAGTTCGTCGTAGGAACCAACTGACGATCCAGAGAATGGCACCGCGGCTGAAACCGCCGCTGAATACAGGCGATGCCGCGCATTAAAGATTGATTGCCTGCTGCCGACAGCGGACAGAACACCCGGTTGCTGTCCCACTTGTGGTCCGGCCGGCGGAGCATCTCGCCCCGCCGGCCACCTTCCCCTACTTCGAGCAACGACCGTTCTGGGCCATTTTCAGTTGCATCACCTGGCTGCGGCCTTCAGCTTCCGGCACCACCGTCAACTTGGCGCCGCCTACGAAAACGCCCATCTTGATCGACTGCTGGATGAAGTAGTTGCGACCGGCTTCGGTAAATAGCTTGATGTCGTTGGGCGAGAACTCCGACTCAGTGGAGATCACATGCTCCTTGTCACCCGTGACCTGGGTATAGAAGAACACCTTGTCGGCGGTTTCGCCCAAGCACTCTCCGTCGATCAGGACGTCTTTTTTCAGTGCCTTGCCGACGAAGCTGTTGCGGAACACATACACCCCGGACTTGCCGTCCTGCGGTGCCGGGAAGGTCTTCGCCGTATCAACCACGCTCTTCTCGGTCATAGGCACAGTCGCGCAACCGGACAGCGCACTGATTGCCATTGCCAACGCGACTCCATGCAGCTTTTTCATCTACAGCCCCTGTAATGCGCGCCATCGCGCGCGGAATGGACATGGCTACGCACACCCGTTGCGGGTGTGGACTGCCAGCAGTGAAATGGGTTCCCGGCATGGCCCGGCCGGGACATGCGGACGCCTCCGGGTTCGCCTGCTGCGCTCTGCATTGCATGGATCGCCGCACTGCAGCGTGGCACAGGCATCCTCCGTGATGCGCCGATTCGGGTGCAGAGAATGCCATGCCGGCATGAAAAAAGGGCGACCCGTCGGGCCGCCCTCGTCTGCGATGCCAGCGGATCTGCCCGGAGTTACTCCACCGTCACGCTCTTGGCCAGGTTGCGCGGCTTGTCCACGTCAGTGCCGCGCGCCAGCGCGGTGTGGTAGGCCAGCAGCTGCACCGGGATGGTGTGCACGATGGGGCTGAGCACGCCGGCATGGCGCGGCGTACGGATCACATGCACGCCTTCGGACTCGTTGAAGTTGCTGTCCTGGTCGGCGAACACGAACAGCTCGCCGCCGCGCGCGCGTACTTCCTGCATGTTCGACTTCACCTTCTCCAGCAGGCTGTCGTTGGGCGCGATCACCACTACCGGCATGTCCTCGTCCACCAGCGCCAGCGGGCCATGCTTCAGCTCGCCCGCCGGATAGGCCTCGGCGTGGATGTAGGAGATTTCCTTGAGCTTGAGCGCGCCTTCCAGCGCGATCGGGTAATGCAGGCCACGACCCAGGAACAGCGCGCTGCTCTTCCGGGCGAAACGCTCGGCCCAGGCGGCGATCTGCGGCTCCATGTTCAGCGCGTGCTGCACGCTGCCCGGCAGGAAGCGCAGCTGCTCCAGGTAGTCCGCCTCCTGCGCCGCGTCGATGCGGCCATGCAGCTTGCCCAGCACCACGGTCAGCTGGAACAGTGCGGCCAGCTGGGTGGTGAAGGCCTTGGTCGACGCCACGCCGATCTCGGCGCCGGCGCGGGTGTAGCAGACCAGCTCGCTGGCGCGCGGAATCGCGCTTTCCGGCACGTTGCAGATCGACAGCGTGTGCTTGTGGCCAAGCGACTTGGCGTACTTCAGCGCCTCCATCGTATCCAGCGTTTCGCCGGACTGGGAGATGGTGACGATCAGATGCTTCGGGTTCGCATAGGCGGCGCGGTAGCGGTACTCGCTGGCAATCTCCACGCTGCACGGCAGGCCGGCGATGGCTTCGATCCAGTAGCGCGCGGTCAGGCCGGCGTAATAGCTGGTGCCGCAGGCGATGATCTGCACGCCTTCGATGCCTGACAGCACGGCCTCGGCATTCTTGCCGAACAGTTCGGCCGGGAAACCACCGGCGTCGATCGCTGCCTCGATGGTGTCGCCCAGCGCGCGCGGCTGCTCGTGGATTTCCTTCTGCATGAAGTGGCGGTACGGGCCCAGCTCCAGCGATGCCAGCGATACGTCGGACAGGTGCACCTCGCGCTCGATCGGCTGGTCATGCTCATCGAAGATGCGCACGCCGTCGCGGCGGATTTCGGCGGTGTCGCCCTCTTCCAGGAAGATCACCTTGCGGGTGGCCGAGATCACCGCCGAAACGTCGGACGCCACGAAGTTCTCGCCCTCGCCCAGGCCGATCAGCAGCGGGCAGCCCATGCGCGCGCAGACGAAGCGTTCCGGCTCGGCGCGGCTGACCACGGCCAGTGCGTAGGCACCGGTCAGCTCCTTCACCGTATGCTGCAGCGCCACCAGCAGGTCGTCGCCGTCCTTCAGGTGGTGATGGATCAGGTGCGCGATGACTTCGGTGTCGGTCTGCGACTCGAAGGTGTAACCCAGGGCACGCAGCTTCTCGCGCTGCTCCTCGTGATTTTCGATGATGCCGTTGTGCACCAGCGCCACGCCGTGGCTGATGTGCGGATGCGCGTTGGCCTCGGTGACACCACCGTGGGTGGCCCAGCGGGTGTGGCCGATGCCCAGCACTGCATTGAAGCCCTCGGCCTCGGCCGCAGTGGCCATTTCCGACACACGGCCGGTACGACGCACGCGGCGCACATCCGGCCGTTCGGCATGGTCGATCACCGCGATGCCCGAGGAATCGTAACCACGGTACTCAAGGCGCTTCAGGCCTTCGATCAGCACCGGCACTACGTCGCGATCAGCGATCGCACCCACGATTCCACACATGTCACGCGTTTCCTTGAAGACGATCGCCGCATTCTAGCCTGCGGGCCCGCGCTCCCCCTCCTGTCCGCTTAATGAAAGTGTCCGGAAAGGTGTCCGCGGACACCCGGACACTTCAGGGCGACTCCCAACCCATTGACCCACAAGGAAATAAAGTTGGCACGCTACGTGCTTGGTACCCACTACCACCGTCAGGCACGCACCCGATGATCCGCGACACCTCCGCACAGGACCAGATCGTTTCCTCCGCCCCGGCCGGCACCACCCGCGCCAACTGGCAGCGTTACCGCTGGCCGGCACTGGGCGCCATCGCGCTGCTGGCCGGCATCGGCTGGGCCGTGTACGCCTGGTCCAACGCCAGCCGCTCCTACGACAGCAGCCGCGTGCGCATCGCCGAAGTGAAGCGCGGTGACCTGGTCCGCGACATCGCCGCCGACGGCCGCGTGATCGCCGCCAACAGCCCGATCCTGTACGCCATCTCGGCCGGTACCGTGGACCTGAAAGTCGTTGCCGGTGACGTGGTCAAGAAGGACCAGGAGCTGGCGGTCATCGACAGCCCGGAACTGCGCAGCAAGCTGGCCCAGGAGCAGGCCACCCTGGCCGGCCTGGAAGCCGAGGCCAGCCGCGCCGCGCTGGACGCCACCCTGGCCCGTGCCAAGTCGCGCAAGGAAACCGACCAGGCCACCATCGAGCGCCAGGCCGCCGACCGCGACCTGCAGCGCTACCAGCGCGGTTACGACGGCGGTGCAGTACCGCAGATCGATCTGGCCAAGGCCAAGGACTCGCTGAAGAAGGCCGACATCACGCTGGCCAATGCCACCACCGATGCACGCCTGCAGAGCCAGGGCGCTGACCTGGACGCCCGCAACAAGCGCCTGCTGGCCGACCGCCAGAAGGCGGTGGTGGCCGAGGTGCAGCGCCAGGTGGACGCGCTGACCCTGCGCGCGCCGTTCGACGGCCAGGTCGGCCAGGTGCAGGCCGTCCAGTCCACCAACCTGGCCGCCAATGCGCCCGTGCTGGGCGTGGTCGACCTGTCCAAGTTCGAGGTTGAGATCAAGGTACCGGAGAGCTTCGCCCGCGACCTGGCGATCGGCATGCCGGCGCAGCTGACCGGCGGCAACGGCAAGCCGTTCCCGGGCGAGATCAGTGCGGTGTCGCCGGAAGTGGTCAACGGCGAGGTCAACGCCCGCGTGCGCTTCGCCAGCGCGCAGCCGGAAGGCCTGCGCCAGAGCCAGCGGATGTCGGTGCGCGTGCTGCTCGACACCCGCAAGGACGTGCTGAAGGTCGAGCGCGGCCCGTTCGTCGAACAGGGCAACGGCATCGCCTACGTGATGGATGGCCGCACCGCAGTGCGGCGTCCGGTGGAACTGGGCGTCAGCAGCCTGGGCGAAGTGGAAATCAAGTCGGGTGTGCAGCCGGGCGACCGCATCGTGGTCTCTGGCAGCGACCTGTTCAAGGACGCCGAACGCGTCTCCGTCAACTGATACCTGATACCTGAATCCTGGAGAGAGGACACCCCATGTACATGCTCGAAATGCGTTCGGTCGCCAAGGTCTTCCGCACCGAACAGGTGGAAACCCACGCACTGCGCTCGCTGGAACTGCAGGTCAAGGAAGGTGAGTTCGTCGCCGTCACCGGCCCGTCAGGCTCCGGCAAGACCACCTTCCTCAACATCGCCGGCCTGCTGGAAACCTTCACCAGCGGCACCTACATGCTTGACGGCCAGGACGTGAGCACGCTGGGCGACGACGCCCGCAGCCGCCTGCGCAACCAGAAGATCGGCTTCATCTTCCAGGGCTTCAACCTGATCCCCGACCTGAACTTGTTCGACAACGTCGACGTGCCGCTGCGCTATCGGAAGATGAGCGCCAACGAGCGCCGCGAACGTATCGAGAAGGCGCTGAGCCAGGTCGGCCTCGGCTCGCGCATGAAGCATTATCCGAATGAACTGTCGGGTGGCCAGCAGCAGCGCGCGGCCATCGCGCGTGCGCTGGCCGGCAGCCCGCGCCTGCTGCTGGCCGACGAACCGACCGGCAACCTGGACACACAGATGGCCCGCGGCGTGATGGAACTGCTGGAGGAGATCAACGCTGCCGGCACCACCATCGTGATGGTCACCCACGATCCGGAACTGGCCGCGCGCGCGCAGCGCAACGTGCACATCGTCGATGGTCAGGTGACCGACCTGGTGCGCGAGCCGGTGCTGGCCACCCCGCCGCGCCACATCGTCGCCGTCAACGAGTGAGGGCCCGACCATGTTCGCCTACTACGCCCGATTGGCGGCGCGCAGTTTCCGCCGCAACAAGGTCCTGACCGCGCTGATGGTGATCGCTATCGCGCTCGGCATCGGCGCCTCGATGACCACGTTGACCGTATTCCACGTGCTGTCCGGCGACCCGATTCCGGGCAAGAGTGACCGCCTGTTCTACGTGCAGCTCGATGCCGCGACCGGCGCCTATGTCGCCGGCGAGGAACCGGAAACCCAGCTGACCCGCTTCGACGGTGAAGCGCTGCTGCGCGAGGCCAAGGGCGAGCGCCAGGCGCTGATGAGCGGCGGCGGCGGCACCATCGAACCGGACAACAGCACGCTCAAGCCCTTCAGCATCGACACCCGCTGGACCTCGGCCGATTTCTTCCCGATGTTCGAGGTGCCCATGCAGTACGGCCGCCCCTGGACGCGCGAGGACGATGAAGGCCGTGCACGCGTGGTGGTCATCTCCAAGGCGCTCAATGACAAGCTGTACCAGGGCGCCAACAGCGTGGGCCGCGACCTGCGCATGGAAGGGCAGAGCTACCGCATTGTCGGCGTGATGAAGGAATGGAGCCCGGAGCCGCACTTCTACGACCTGACCACGGGCAGCTACGGCAAGAACGAGGACCTGCTGCTGCCGATCTCCACCTCCTTCGACCTGAAGCTGGGCAACAACGGCAACATGAACTGCTTCGGCGAGAATCCCGACGGCAACAGCTACTCGCTCAACGCACCGTGCGCGTGGCTGCAGTACTGGGTGGAGATGGACCCGGCCAAGGCCGCCGACTACCGCCGCTACCTGGAGAACTATTCGACCCAGCAGCGCGAGGCCGGCCGCTTCAAGCATCCGCCGAACGTGCGCCTGCGCACCGTGATGGAATGGCTGGACTTCAATGGCGCGGTCCCCAGCGATGTGCGCCTGCAGCTGTGGCTGGCGCTGGGCTTCCTGGGTGTCTGCCTGATCAACACGGTGGGCCTGCTGCTGGCCAAGTTCCTGCGCCGCAGTGGTGAGATCGGCGTGCGCCGCGCCCTCGGTGCCAGCCGTGGCCAGATCTTCCTGCAGTGCCTGGTGGAAGCCGGTGCGGTCGGCGTTGTCGGTGGCGTGCTGGGTATCGGTCTGGCCCTGCTTGGCCTGTTCGCGGTGCGCCAGCAACCGGTGGAATACGCAAAGCTGGCCCACCTGGACGGCAACATGCTGCTGCTCGCGCTGGGCCTGACCCTGCTCGCCAGTCTTGCGGCCGGGTTCCTGCCCGCCTGGCGCGCCATGCAGGTCACCCCGGCCATCCAGCTCAAGTCGCAGTAAGCACCCGAACGAGGACTCCCATGGACATCCGCCCCATCCTCAGCACGCTGCGCCGGCACAAGACCGCCGCTGCCCTGATCGTGCTGGAAGTCGCACTGACCTGCGCCATCGTCTGCAACGCGCTGTTCCTGGTCAGCCAGCGCGTGGAGAAGATCAGCATGCCCAGCGGCATCGCCGAGAGCGAACTGGTCATGCTGCGCGTCAGCGGCATCGGCAAGCAGACCGACGCCATGGCCCGCACCCGCGAGGACCTGGCATCGCTGCGCGCGATTCCCGGCGTCAGCAACGTCACCATCATCAACCAGGTCCCCTTCCGCGACGGCTCCTCCAGCAGCAGCATTTCGCGTGTGATCGACCAGGAACGGCCGACCACCAACGCCTCGATGTACACCCTGTCCGAGAACGGGCTGGCCACGATGGGCATCAACCTGATCGCAGGCCGCGATTTCCTGCCCGACGAGTACCAGAACTTCGAAGACGCCAGCAAGGGCGGCGCAAAGGAGAACGCGATCCCGGTCATCCTCACCCAGGCCACCGCCGCCAAGATGGAACCCAATGGCAGTGCGCTGGGCAAAACCTACTACATGGGCAAGCAGCCGCTGCATGTGGTCGGCATCGTCGACACGCTCAGCACGCCCAACGGCTGGAATGACAACTGGACCAACTCGATGCTGCTGCCCATGCGGCGCACCTTCGACGAAGGTGGCACGTATGTGCTGCGCACTTCGCCGGAACGCCGCAAGGAAGTACTCGATGCCGGTGCCGCCGCGCTGGAACGCAACGACCCCAACCGGCTGATGCGCGACAAGCTGACCTATGAAGACCAGCGCAAGGACTTCTTCAAGAACGACCGCGCGATGGTCGGCCTGCTGATCACCGTCAGCATCTCGCTGCTGGTGGTCACCGCGCTGGGCATCATCGGCCTGGCCAGCTTCTGGGTGCAGCAGCGCAGCAAGCAGATCGGCATCCGCCGTGCGCTGGGCGCGACCCGCGGGCAGATCCTGCGCTACTTCCAGACCGAGAACTTCCTGCTGGCCACGCTGGGCATCGTGCTGGGCATGCTGGCGGCCTACGCCATCAACCTGGCACTGATGAACCTGTACGAGCTGCCGCGCATGCCGCTGTACTACCTGCCGCTGGGTGCACTGCTGCTGTGGGTGCTGGGCCAGATCGCCGTGTTCGGGCCGGCGCGGCGTGCGGCAGCGGTGCCGCCTGCGGTCGCCACGCGGGGCGCGTGAGATGCGTGCCCGCGCGATGTGCCTGATGCTGCTCCTGCCATTGCCGGCGCTGGCCGGCGGTGGCAGTGCGCAGACACTGGAGTGGCGCCAGGATGCCGCGCGGTTGTCCTTGCGCTCAACGGAGGGCCAGGTGCGCGTGGAGGCCGCCAGCCCGGAAATGCGCTTCGGCGTGCGCAGTGGCGATCGCATCCTGCGCGTGGACGACACGGCGGTGCGCCGGGTCGAACACCTTGCCGAGGCCCTGCGTCATTCCAACGCAGCCACCGCCTATCTGTTGCTGCGCCGCGACAAGCGCGAACTGACGGTGGCGGTCGACGCCGCAGCCTGGCGCCAGGCGCTGGAGGTGCCGCCGCCACCCGCGCCGCCACGGCCCCCGGTGCCTCCCCGGCGCTGAGCGAGGGCCGCTCCTGCACAGCCACGGGTTTGGCTATGCTTGATGGGTGGCGCCGGGCTCTCCCGGTGCGTGGACACGAACGGCTCCAACGGCGCCGCCCATCCCTTTCTGCAGAACCGCTTGATGCCTGCAATCCTGATCATCGACGACAACGCCAGCGTGGGTACCGCGCTGGACGTGCTGTTCTCCCTGCACGACATCGACACCCTGCAGGCGCAGAGCCCGTCCGAAGGGCTGGCCCTGCTGGAGTGGCAGCCGGTCGACCTGGTGATCCAGGACATGAACTTCAGCGAGGACACCACCTCCGGCGAAGAAGGCGAGGCCCTGTTCGCGCAGATCCGCGCGCGCCATCCCGATCTGCCGGTGATCCTGCTGACCGCCTGGACCCACCTCAGCAGCGCGGTGGATCTGGTCAAGGCCGGTGCGGCCGACTACCTGGCCAAGCCCTGGGACGACCGCAAGCTGATGACCACGGTCAACAACCTGCTGGAACTGTCCGAGGCGCGCCGCGAACTGGACCGGCGCCGCAGCCGTGAACTGCGCCAGCGCAATGCGCTGGAAGAGAAGTATGACCTGTGCGGCGCGGTCTTCGCCGACCCCGCCAGCGAGCGCGTCATCGCTCTCGCCTGCCAGGTCGCACGCTCGGAACTGCCGGTACTGATCACCGGCGCGAACGGTGCCGGCAAGGAGAAGATCGCGCAGATCATCCAGGCCAATTCCCTGGTGGCCAAGGGTCCATTCGTGGCGGTCAACTGTGGCGCGCTGCCTTCGGAACTGATCGAGGCCGAACTGTTCGGTGCCGAGGCCGGTGCGTATACCGGCGCCAACAAGGCGCGCGAAGGCAAGTTCGAGGCCGCCGATGGTGGCACCCTGTTCCTGGATGAGATCGGCAACCTGTCGCTGGGCGGGCAGATGAAGCTGCTGCGTGTGCTGGAAACCGGCCGCTTCGAGCGCCTGGGCTCCAACCGCGAACGCCAGGTCAAGGTCCGCGTGGTCAGCGCGACCAATGCCGACCTGCCGGCGATGATCCGCGACGGCACCTTCCGCGAAGACCTCTATTACCGCCTCAACACGGTGGAACTGGTGCTGCCGCCGCTGGCCGATCGCCCGGGCGACATCGTGCCGCTGGCCGAGCGCTTCCTGACCGCTGGCAAACCCCTGTCCAGCGCCGCCACCGCCGCCCTGCTGCGCCACCCGTGGCCAGGCAACGTGCGCGAACTGCGCAACGTGATCCAGCGCGCCGAACTGCTGGCCACCGGCAACCGCATTGAAGTGGCCGACCTGAACCTGCCGCGCGCAGCCGCAGCACCGCGCCCGGCCCCCAGTGCGGGCAATGACCCCGACCGCGCGCGCATCGAAGAGGTACTGGCGCGCAACCATGGCGTCATCGCCCAGGCCGCCGCCGAACTCGGCCTGAGCCGCCAGGCGCTGTACCGGCGCATGGACCGCCACGGTATCCCGCGAGAATGAAACGGCGCTCGTTCACTTTCCGCCTGTTCCTGCGCCTGCTGCCGGTGCTGGCGCTGGCCGCCGCGTTGCCGTGGCTGCTGGCCTACTGGATGGACCATGGCTGGGTGGTGACCACGGTGTCGGCGTTGATCCTGCTGTCGCTGATGTGGTGGACCCTGCGTCGCGCTACCGCCCCGGTGCGGTCACTGATGCGGGCCCTGGCGGGCACCACCAGCAGCTATCGCGACGGCGAATACAACTTCGGCGTGCACTGGCCCGGCAATGACGAGCTCGGCGACCTGGTGCAGGCACACCGCGAACTGGGCGATGTGCTGCGTGCACAGCGGCAGGGTTTGGTGCAACGCGAACTTCTGCTGGACACGATGGTGCAGAACACGCCGGTGGCGATGCTGCTGATCGCCTCGGGCGGTGATGGCATCGCCCGCGTGGTGTTCTCCAATCTGGCTGCGCGCAAGCTGCTGCATGGCGGCTGGAAGCTGGAAGGCCAGCGCCTGGAGGACGTGCTGGAACAGGTGCCGGTGGAGCTGCGCGATGCCATCGCCCGCGGTGGCGACAGCCTGTTCGCGGTGCATGCCGAGGGCGAGGACGGCGATGAGGACGACGAGCAGGTGTACCACCTCTCGCGCCGCGCCTTCCAGCTCAATGGTCGTCCGCACGACCTGCTGCTGGTACGCCTGCTGACCGCCGAGCTGCGCCGCCAGGAAGTACAGACCTGGAAGAAGGTGATCCGGGTGATCAGCCACGAGCTCAACAACTCGCTGGCACCGATTGCCTCGCTGGCCCACTCCGGCGGTGTACTGGTGCAGCGTGAGCGCTTTGACCGGCTGCCGGAGATCTTCACCACCATCGAGGATCGTGCACGCCACCTGGAAGGCTTCATCCGCGGCTATGCGCGCTTTGCCAAGCTGCCGCAACCGCAGTTGCAGACCGTGCACTGGGCCCCCTTCCTGTCCAGCCTGCGCCATCAGATCCCATTCGGCATGGAACGTGAGCCGGACGAGGAACTGAGCAGCCGCATCGACATCGCCCAGTTCGGGCAGGCACTGCTGAACCTGTTGAAGAACGCGCACGAAGCCTGCGCCGAAGCAGAACCGCCCAACGACGACGTACAGGTGCAACTCACGCGGCTGCCGCAGTGGCTGCGCCTGGACGTACTGGATCGCGGCAAGGGCATGAACGAGCAGGTGCTGCAGAATGCGCTGATGCCGTTCTATTCGACCAAGCGCAATGGCACCGGGCTGGGCTTGGCCTTGACCCGCGAGATCGTGGAAGCGCATGGCGGCCGGGTATCACTGCAGAATCGCGGCGATGGCGGGTTGTGCGTGTCGATCCTGTTGCCGGTGGGTTGAGCGGGTAGGTCCACGTCATGCGCGGATGTGCCGACCAAGGTCGGCACCTACCAAACCTGCCGCATCGCCACCCGCAGGTGCATCGGGAACCCGAGCGCAGCCTCTTCGGCCATCACCGCGCGCAGGCCATCGTTCCACTGCGCCTCGGGCACTACGTCGAATCCTTCGCTGGCATAGAAGGCCGCATTCCACGGCACATCGGACAGCGTGGTCAGCACCGCGGCCGCGTAGCCTCCCGCCCTCGCCTGCGCCAAGGCATGGCGCAGCAAAGCGCGGCCGTAGCCACGCCGCGCGTGTGCGGGATCCACGTCCATCTGCAGCACATGGAATTCACCGCAGAGTTCGCCGGCCAGCAGGTAACCCGCGATACCACCGTCAGCCGCATCCACCACCCACAACTGGCCACGTTGAAGGCCATCCTGCAGCGTCGGCAGGTCCAGACCATGCCCGGCAAACACCGGGTAGGCCTGGTGACCCTTCAGCAGTTCACCGGCACGTTGTTCAATTGCCGGCAGCATGCCGAGTTCGTCGGCATGCGGGATGCGTGGCTCAGGACTTCTTGAGCGGGCGCTTCCAGCCATCGATGGTTTCCTGTCGTGCACGTGCCAGTGTCAGCTTGCCATCCGGGGCGTCGCGGGTGATGACCGAACCGGCGGCAATCGTCGCACTGTCGCCAATGGTCACCGGTGCTACCAGCGAACTGTTGGAACCAATGAAGGCGTTGTCGCCGATGGTGGTGGTCGACTTGTTCACGCCGTCGTAGTTGCAGGTGATGGTGCCGGCACCGATGTTTACCTTGCTGCCGATCACCGCATCGCCCAGGTAGGTCAGATGGTTGGCCTTGCTGCCAACACCGAGGGTGACCTTCTTGGTCTCGACGAAGTTGCCCACGTGCACGCCGTCGGCGAGCACGGTCCCCGGACGCAGCCGCGCGAACGGTCCTACCAGCGCAGCACCTTCGGTGACCACGCCTTCAAGATCACAATGCGCGCGCACTTCAGTGCCCGGGCCAAGATTGACGTCCTTCAGCCGGTTGAACGGGCCCACGGTGACGCCGTCGCCGAGCACGATGTGGCCTTCCAGAACGACGTCGACATCGATCAGCACATCGCTGCCCACGGTGACGGTGCCACGGATATCCAGTCGTGCCGGGTCACGCACGCGCGCGCCCTGCGCGCACAGGGCCCGTACCGCGCGGCGCTGCCAGGCACGCTCCAGCTGCGCAAGCTGCCAGGGATCGTTTGCCCCTTCGGCTTCCTGCGCGTCGGCCACCAGTGCCATTTCGGCCGGGGTGTACTCGTGCGCGGCAAAGGCGAACACGTCGGTCAGGTAGTACTCGCCCTGCGCGTTGCTGTTGGACAACTGCGACAGCCAGCGCCGCAGCGCGGTCGACTCGGCGGCAATGATGCCGGTATTGATCGTGCGCACACGCAGCTGGTCGTCGGTAGCGTCCTTCTGCTCGACAATGGAGCCCACCTTGCCTTCGGCATCGCGCAGCACGCGGCCGTAGCCGGTCGGGTCATCGACATCGGCGACCAGCACCGCCAGGCGACCCGGCTGCGCCAGCAGGTCGCGCAGGGTCTGCGTGCGGATCAGTGGCACGTCGCCGTACAGCACCAGCACCTGCGCGGCGTCAGGCACCTGCGGCATCGCCTGGGCCACCGCATGGCCGGTGCCCAGCTGCCGTGCCTGTTCAGCCCATTGCAGGTCGGGCTGGTCGGCGAAGTACTGGCGCACCGCTTCACCACCATGGCCGTAGACCACGTGGATCGCCGAGGGCTGCAGTTCGCGGGCCGCATCGATCACATGCGCCAGCATCGGCTGGCCGGCGATCGGCTGCAGCACCTTCGGCAGCACCGACTTCATTCGCTTGCCCGCGCCAGCGGCGAGGATGATGACGTGCAGGGGTTGGGTCATGGAAACGGCAGTCCGTGGTTCGTTGCCGATGATTCTAGAGCGTGGGCCGTTAACATGTGCATCCCACCTCCTTCACCGCACTGATGGGCCTCGTCCGCCAGGGAAGCACCTATCTCATCATCGGGCTCGTGCAGCTGCTGCTCGACTGGCTGGTGTTCGTCGCCGCGACCGCGCTGGGCCTGCCGGTGGTGCCTGCCAACATTGCCGGACGCCTGGCCGGGATGCTGCTGGGCTTCTGGCTCAACGGCCGTTACACCTTTGCCAACGCAGGTGATGCGCGCCTTGGCTGGCGTCGATTTTCACGCTTCTTCGGGCTGTGGCTGCTGCTGACCGCGACAAGCACGTTGCTGGTGAGCCTGGTCGACCACGCGCTGGGCCTGCAGTACACCTGGCTGGCCAAGCCGCTGGTGGAAGGCGGGCTGGCGTGCGTTTCCTTCCTGCTGATGCGCTGCGTGGTCTACCGCTGATACGGCGCTGGGATCGGGATCGGGATCGGGATCGGGATCGGGATCGGGATCGGTAGAGTCGACTGTTGGTCGACTGCTCTTCCATCAGACTGCGGAAATCCCGCGCTGCGCGCGATAGTCGACTGACAGTCGACTCTACCCAGCCGGCACTCTACCCCGCACAAACAAAAACGCCGGCACAGGGCCGGCGTTCTCGTGGATGCAGCGCGAGAAACCTCAGTGCTTGAGGTTCTTGCGCAGGCGCTCCAGCGCCTGCAGCTGGACGACGGCTTCGGCCAGCTTCTGCTGGGCTTCAGCCACTTCCATCGCTTCGCCGCGGTTGGCCAGGATGCGCTCGGCTTCTTCCTTGGCCTTGCGGACCGAGGCTTCGTCGATGTCCTGCGCGCGGATCGCGGTGTCGGCCAGCACGGTCACCACCTGCGGCTGCACTTCCAGGATGCCGCCGGAAATGGCGAAATCCAGCTGCTCGCCGTTCGGCGTGGTCACCACCACCTTGCCCGGCTTCAGGCGGGTGATCAGCGGCGCGTGCTTGGGCGCGATGCCCAGTTCGCCCAGCTCACCGGTGGCCACGACCAGGGTCGCTTCGCCACGGAAGATTTCCTGCTCGGCGCTGACGATGTCGCAACGGATCGTGCTCATGCAAATCTCTTCGCTGTTCGCGGCGGCGCAATGCCACCGTGGGAGTCCACCGGCGCGGGCGGTTGCCCGGCGCCGGCGTCAGGTCGGGCAGGATCGCTCCCGCCCGTCCCGGATCAGGCCTTCTCGGCCATCTTCTTGGCCTTCTCGACCGCTTCTTCGATGCCGCCGACCATGTAGAACGCCTGCTCCGGCAGGTGGTCGTACTCGCCATCGACGATGGCCTTGAAGCCACGGATGGTGTCCTTCAGCGGCACGTACTTGCCCGGCGAACCGGTGAACACTTCGGCCACGTGGAACGGCTGGCTGAAGAAGCGCTCGATCTTACGGGCGCGCGACACGGCCTGCTTGTCCTCTTCGGACAGCTCGTCCATGCCCAGGATCGCGATGATGTCCTTCAGTTCCTTGTACTTCTGCAGGGTCTGCTGGACGCGCTGGGCGGTGTCGTAGTGCTCGTGGCCGATGACCAGCGGGTCCATCTGGCGGCTGGTGGAATCCAGCGGATCGACGGCCGGGTAGATACCCAGCGAGGCGATCGAACGCGACAGGGTCACGGTCGAGTCCAGGTGGGCGAAGGTGGTTGCCGGCGACGGGTCGGTCAGGTCGTCCGCGGGAACGTAGACGGCCTGGATCGAGGTGATCGAACCGTTCTTGGTCGAGGTGATGCGCTCCTGCAGGACGCCCATTTCCTCGGCCAGGGTCGGCTGGTAACCCACGGCGGACGGCATGCGGCCCAGCAGTGCCGACACTTCGGTACCGGCCAGGGTGTAGCGGTAGATGTTGTCGACGAACAGCAGGACGTCCTTGCCCTTGCCGTTTTCGTCCTTCTCGTCGCGGAAGTACTCGGCCATGGTCAGGCCGGTCAGGGCGACGCGCAGACGGTTGCCCGGCGGCTCGTTCATCTGGCCGTACACCATCGCCACCTTGTCGAGGACGTTGGAGTCCTTCATTTCGTGGTAGAAGTCGTTGCCCTCACGGGTACGCTCACCCACGCCGGCGAACACGGACAGACCGCTGTGCGCCTTGGCGATGTTGTTGATCAGCTCCATCATGTTGACGGTCTTGCCGACGCCGGCGCCGCCGAACAGGCCGACCTTGCCGCCCTTGGCGAACGGGCACATCAGGTCGATGACCTTGATGCCGGTTTCCAGCAGTTCGGTGGCCGGGGACTGGTCTTCGTACGACGGGGCCGCACGGTGGATTTCCCAGCTGTCGCTGGCGGCCACCGGGCCGGCTTCGTCGATCGGACGGCCGAGCACGTCCATGATGCGGCCCAGGGTGCCAGCGCCGACCGGCACCGAGATGCCACGGCCGGTGTTGACGGCAACCAGGTTGCGCTTCAGGCCGTCGGTGGAACCGAGGGCGATGGTACGCACCACGCCGTCGCCCAGCTGCTGCTGGACTTCGAGGGTGATCTCGGTGTTTTCCACCTTCAGTGCGTCGTACACCTTCGGCACCGATTCACGCGGGAATTCGACGTCGACGACCGCGCCGATGATCTGAACGATCTTGCCCTGACTCATTGCTGCATCCTCTAATGTGTGCTTTGAACGAACGCGGTCAGACTGCTGCCGCGCCGCCGACGATTTCGGAGATTTCCTGGGTGATCGCTGCCTGGCGCGCCTTGTTGTAGACGAGCTGCAGGGTGCCGATCAGCTTGTTGGCGTTGTCGCTCGCCGCCTTCATCGCAACCATGCGTGCCGCATGCTCGGAGGCGACGTTTTCCAGCAGTGCCTGGTACACCAGCGACTCGATGTAACGCGTCATCACGTGCTCGAGCACGGTCGCGGCATCGGGTTCGTACAGGTAGTCCCAGTCGTGGTGAGCGACCTGCTTCTCAGCCGGCGGCAGCGGCAGCAGCTGATCGAAGCTGGCCTTCTGCACCATGGTGTTCACGAAGCGGTTGTAGACCAGGTACACGCGGTCGATCTTGCCTTCGGTGAAGGCGTCGAGCATGACCTTGATCACACCGATCAGCGATTCCAGCTTCGGCACGTCGCCGATGTGGGTCACGCTGCCGACCATGTTGACCTTCACGCGGCGGAAGAAGGTCGAAGCCTTCTGGCCGATGGTCACCAGGTCCACTTCCGCACCCTTGTCCTGCCATGCCTTGGCTTCGCCCAGCATCTTGCGGAACAGGTTGTTGTTCAGGCCGCCGGCCAGGCCGCGATCGGAGGAGATCACGATGAAGCCGACCCGCTTGACCTGCTCACGCTCGACCAGGAACGGATGCTGGTAGTCGGTGCTGGCCTGGGCCAGGTGACCGATCACCTGCTTCATCGCCTGCGCGTACGGACGCGAGGTCTTCATCCGATCCTGCGCCTTGCGGATCTTGGAGGCCGAGACCATTTCCAGGGCGCGCGTCACCTTGCGGGTGTTCTGCACGCTCTTGATCTTGGTTTTGATTTCGCGTCCGCTTGCCATCTCTTGTTTCCCGTGGCGCGGGGCTGCTGCCCCGCGTTGTTCAACCGTTTGTCATCTGGTCCAGCGGAGCCAGAGGCTCCGCTCTACAGGACCGCGATTACCAGCTGCCGGTGGTCTTGAACTCGGCGATGCCCTTCTTGAAGGCACCTTCGATGTCGTTGTCCCAACCGCCGGTGGCGTTGACCTTGCTGACCAGCTCGCCCTGGGTGTTGGCGAAGTGGGCGTGCAGGCCTTCTTCGAACGCCAGCAGCTTGTTGACCGGCACGTCGTCGAGGTAACCCTCGTTGACGGCGTAGATCGACAGCGCCTGGTTGGCGATCGACATCGGCGCGTACTGCTTCTGCTTCATCAGTTCGGTGACGCGCTGGCCACGCTCCAGCTGCTTGCGGGTGGCTTCGTCCAGGTCCGAGGCGAACTGCGCGAACGCAGCCAGCTCGCGGTACTGGGCCAGCGAGATACGGATGCCGCCCGACAGCTTCTTGATGATCTTGGTCTGGGCCGAGCCACCGACGCGCGACACCGAGATACCGGCGTTCACGGCCGGGCGGATGCCGGCGTTGAACAGGTCGGTTTCCAGGAAGATCTGGCCGTCGGTGATCGAGATCACGTTGGTCGGAACGAAGGCGGACACGTCGCCGGCCTGGGTTTCGATGATCGGCAGCGCGGTCAGCGAACCGGTCTTGCCGGTGACCTTGCCTTCGGTGAACTTCTCGACGTATTCCTCGGACACGCGGGCAGCGCGTTCCAGCAGGCGCGAGTGCAGGTAGAACACGTCACCCGGGTAGGCTTCACGGCCCGGCGGGCGCTTCAGCAGCAGCGAGATCTGGCGGTAGGCAACGGCCTGCTTGGACAGATCGTCGTACACGATCAGCGCGTCTTCGCCGCGGTCCATGAAGTACTCACCCATGGTGCAGCCCGAGTAGGCGCTGATGTACTGCATGGCAGCCGATTCGGAAGCAGTCGCGGCCACCACGATGGTGTGGGCCAGCGCGCCGTTCTCTTCCAGCTTGCGCACGATGTTGGCGATGGTCGAAGCCTTCTGGCCGATCGCAACGTACACGCACTTGATGCCGGTGCCCTTCTGGTTGATCACGGCATCGATCGCCATCGCGGTCTTGCCGGTCTGGCGGTCACCGATGATCAGCTCGCGCTGGCCACGGCCGATCGGGATCATCGAGTCGACCGACTTGTAGCCGGTCTGCACCGGCTGGTCGACCGACTTGCGCCAGATCACGCCCGGCGCAACACGCTCCACCGGAGCGGTCAGGTCGGTGCCCAGCGGGCCCTTGCCGTCGATCGGCTCGCCCAGCGCGTTCACGACGCGGCCCAGCAGTTCCGGACCGACCGGCACTTCCAGGATGCGGCCGGTGGTCTTGGCGACGTCGCCTTCGCGCAGGTGCTCGTAGTCACCCAGCACCACGGCGCCGACCGAGTCGCGCTCCAGGTTCAGGGCGAGGGCGAAGGTGTTGTTCGGCAGTTCGATCATTTCGCCCTGCATCACGTCGGCCAGACCGAAGATGCGCACGATGCCGTCGGACACGCTGGTCACGGTGCCTTCGTTGCGCGATTCCGCGGCCAGCTTGACCTTCTCGATGCGGTTCTTGATCAGTTCGCTGATTTCGGAGGGGTTGAGCGTGGTTGCCATCGTCAAGTCCTAGTGCCGGCAGCGGGGCCGGACGTTAAATGAATTCAGTTAGCGAGCGCGGTCTGCAGACGGGCCAGCTTGCCCTTCAGCGAACCATCGATGACCACGTCGCCGGCGTCGATCACGGCGCCGCCGATCAGCGAGGCATCGACCGCGGTGGTCACGTCGACCTCGCGGTTGAAGCGCTTGCGCAGCGCGACCTTGATCGCGTCCAGCTCACCGGCCGACAGTTCGGCGGCCGAGGTGACGGTGGCCTTGACCACGTGCTCGGCTTCGGCGCGCAGGGCGTCGAACATGCCGGAAATCTCCGGCAGCAGCGGCAGACGATGCGATTCGGCCAGGATGGCCAGGAAGCGCGAGTAGGTCTCGCCGTGGGACACCGGCGCCAGCAGGGCGACGGCGTCGTCACGACCCAGCTCCGGGTTGGCGAGCAGGGCCGCCACGCGCGGGTCGGCGGCGACGTGGGCGGAGAACGCCAGGGCGTCCGACCACGGCGCGAACGCGCCTTCGTCGCGCGCGGTCGCGAACGCGGCGCGGGCGTACGGGCGGGCAAGCGTGAGGGCCTGGCTCATCCTTAGATCTCCGAGGCCAGCTCGTCGAGCAGCGCCTTGTGGGCGTTGGCGTCGATTTCGCGCTTGAGCAGCTTTTCGGCACCGGTCACGGCCAGCGCGGACACCTGCTTGCGCAGATCTTCACGGGCACGGTTGGCGGCGGCGTCGATTTCAGCCTGGGCCAGTTCCTTCTGACGGGTGGCTTCGGTGATCGCTTCGTTACGGGCAGCATCAACGATCTGGTTGGCACGCGCGTGAGCCTGATCGATGATCTCGTTGGCCTTGGTGCGTGCTTCCTTCAGCGCTTCGTTGACCTTCTCCTGCGCCTGGGCCAGATCTTTCTGGCTGCGGTCGGCAGCAGCGAGGCCTTCAGCAATCTTCTGCTGGCGCTCTTCGATCGCGTTCATCAGCGGCGGCCAGATCTTGGTCGCGATGATCCAGATCAGACCAGCGAAGGCCAGCGCCTGCGCAAGAAGGGTGAAATTGATATTCATGGTTAGCTCGATCGCTGGTTTCGGGGTGGACGCGCCGCCGTAGCGGCACATCCGGCCTTCATCCGAAACCGGGTGCATCAGCACCCGGTCGTCTCAAACCGCTGTATCAGCCGGCCAGAGCCTTGGTGACGGCGCCAGCGAAGGCAGCCGACAGCGGGTTGGCGAAGGCCAGCAGCAGGCCAACGGCGACCGAGATGATGAACGCGGCGTCGATCAGGCCGGCGGTGATGAACATGCGGACCTGCAGGACCGGGATCAGTTCCGGCTGGCGGGCGGCCGACTCCAGGAACTTACCAGCCATGATGGCCAGACCCAGACCGGCGCCCAGCGCGGCCAGGCCGATCATGATGCCGACGGCAAGGGCGGTGGAGCTCTGAATCTGCGCGAAGTTGGTCAGGACGGCGAAGTACATGGTTATCTCCAGGAACTTAAGTTGCTAAGGGTGATGAAACGGATGAAGGTTGAAACGCGTTGAAGCTTGAAACTCAGTGAGCGTCTTCCGACAGGCTCAGGTACACGATCGACAGCATCATGAAGATGAAGGCCTGCAGCGGGATCACCAGCAGGTGGAACAGCATCCAGCCGAGGCCGAACACACCACCGGCAATGGCACCGAAGAAACCGGCACCACCCAGCACCCAGATCAGCAGGAACACGATTTCGCCGCCGAACATGTTGCCGAACAGTCGCATCGCCAGCGAGATCGGCTTGCTCAGCCACTCGACGATGTTGAGGATCAGGTTGAACGGCATCATCCACTTGCCGAACGGCGCCGTCAGGAATTCCTTGATGAAGCCGCCCAGGCCCTTGGACTTGAGCGCGAAGAACAGCATCAGGAAGAACACGCTGATGGCCATGCCCAGGGTGGCATTGACGTCAGCGGTCGGGACCGGCTTCCAGTAGTGCACGCCCACCCATTCCAGCGGCTTGGCGATGAAATCGGCCGGGATCATCTTCAGCAGATTCATCAACAGGATCCAGAAGAAGATCGTGATGGCGATCGGCGTGACCAGCTTGCTCTTGCCGTGGTAGGTGTCCTTGGCCTGGCGGTCGACGAACTCCAGGCAGATCTCGACGAAGGCCTGCCACTTGCCCGGCACGCCGGCGGTGGCCTTGCGGGTGCCCAGCCAGAACGCGACAACGATCACCAGGCCCATCAGGACAGCGGTGAGGAAGGTATCGACGTGGATATGCCAGAACATACCCTCACCCTTGCCGACCGGCGCGGTCAGGTTGTGCAGGTGATGCTGGATGTAGCTGGTAGGGGTTAGAGCCTCGCCCGCCATGTGTCCGGAACCTTCAGTTAATTGAATTCTGTCAACGCCTGGCCATCGCCAGGACCTGGAACATCAAGCCGACGGCGATACCGGCCAACAGCGCCAATGCAGGCAGCTTGAAGACCAGAAACCCCACCAGCAGGACGCCGAAAACCACCACCCACTTGGCCACGATCGCAATGATCAGGCGAGCCATCGCCGATCCTGCGGCCAGTGCCCCACCGCCCAGGGCCATCCGTGCCGCCACCCAGCCACCGGCCGAAATGGCCACACCGGACGCCAGCGCGCCGAGGGCATATTTCGGACCTACCAGCAGGAAGGCCAGGGCCAGGACAGCCACTGCGGCCAGCGGGTAGACCGCGGCGCGCAGCATCAGTCGCCGACCCGCATCAACGGAGTTCAGCACAGGACGTCCCGCGTGGTTGCAAGTGGAGGGCTGAGGCGACTACAGCAGGGGGGCCTCATCGAGCCGCCAAATTATAGCAATGGGACAATTTGCGAGACAACCGCTCCCTGTTCATCCCGGGAGGCCGCAAGTTGCGGTAACGGTTACATTTTTGCGTGCCACCCAGGGGACAATGACGTCCGTATGATGTTGCAGCGCAGTATTGAACTTTGGTCGCAGGCCGCGGAACTTTCGCCGAATGCGCCGGTCCGATCTTTCGACCTGCCTGCAGCAACCTCGTCGACGCTCCGCCCCGCAGGTCCCACGATGGCCCCGAAGCCCGGCTCCGGGGCCATCTTTTTGCATCGTCGCGACAGCGCTGAACCGTGCACACTTCGTGGACCATACGTTCACGGATGGTGGACGGGCCTGTCCGGCACAGTGGCCTTCATTCTGATGAACCACTGCAAGGACTCTTCGATGCGCCCCGTACCCACCCTGCTCGCCCTCTCCCTGCTCGCCGCTGGTGCTTCGTTCGCCACTGCCGCCCACGCCGCTGAAGGCGACGACCGCTTCGCCCTGCGCCTGGGTGCGATGAACATCGACTCGGACAACACCCTTCGCGGCAAGACCAACGTCGCCGGCCAGGACATCGGCTTCTCCGAGGACTTCAAGCTGGGTGGCAAGGAGTGGGAACCGCGCATCGACGGCATGTTCCGCATCAGCAACCGCCAGCGCCTGCTGTTCAACTACTTCAAGTACGACAAGGACCGCCGCGAGACCCTTGGCCAGGACATCTCCTTCGGTGACGTCAACGTGCCGTCCGGCAGCTTCGTCAAGGGTGAACTGAAGTACCAGGTCGCCAGCCTGGTCTATGACTACTCGGTGGTGGACACCGATACCTTCGACCTCGGCCTGCAGCTGGGTGCCGAGTACGCCAAGGTCAGCACCAAGGCCTACGCCGATCTGGGCACCGTCTACGAAGGCCAGTTCCTCAATGAGAAGACGGACGGCGTGGCGCCGGTGGTCGGTGCGCGCCTGAGCTTCACCCCGTCGGAAAAGTGGATGATCACGCTGCAGGGCCAGTATCTCAACACGCGCTGGGGCAGCTTCGATGACTACAAGGGCGACCTGAGCCGCGCCAACGCCATCGTCGATTACCGCTTCACGAAGAACTTCGGTGTGTTCGCTGGCTACGACTGGTTCAAGCTCGACGCGGACAAGAAGGGCAGCGACGGCACCATCGGCCTGAAGCAGGAATTCAAGGGCCCGGTGGCCGGCGTCAGCTTCGTGTTCTGATCCCACGCCCCTTCCACGGCACTCTCTCTCCTGGCGCGGCCTCCGGAACATCGGGGCCGCGCTTTTTCTTTGCATCGTCGAGCAGAGAAGCAGGTTGGTCGAGCGCTGGGGGAAGAGGGGCTTGCGTGCGAATGTCCCCCGGCACCGGCCTGCGGCCGTCACCTCCTCCTTTACTTCGCACGCAAGTCCCTCTTCCCCCGCGTGTCAGGCATCCAGGCGGGCCAAGCTGTGGCTCTCGACTATCCGCAAGCCGAGCCGCTGCGCGGGTGGCAGGCGTTTGGACAAAGTAAAGGAGGAGGCGACCGCCGCAGGCGGACGACGGGGGACATTTGTCCAGACGCCTGCCACCCGCGCAGCGGCCCCACCGCTCGCAAAAATCCGGAGCGGAGAAACAAAAAACCCCGGCAGATGCCGGGGCTTTTCGTTCGCGAAGGCGCGGGCGCCTTACTTCTTCTTCGGCATGTACAGATCGGTGATCGTGCCGTCGTAGATTTCCGAGGCCATCGCCACCGATTCGCTCAGCGTCGGGTGCGCGTGGATGGTGTGGCCGATGTCTTCCGCCTCCGCACCCATCTCGATTGCCAGGCCGATCTCGGCCAGCAGGTCGCCGGCGTGCACGCCGACGATCGCACCACCGATGATGCGATGGGTCTCTTCGTCGAAGATCAGCTTGGTGAAGCCCTCGGTGCGGCCAATGCCGATCGCACGGCCACTGGCGGCCCACGGGAACTTGGCCACGCCGACCTTCAGGCCCTTGGCC
Source organism: Stenotrophomonas sp. 28608_Sma (assembly GCF_056486185.1). Lineage (NCBI taxonomy): Bacteria > Pseudomonadati > Pseudomonadota > Gammaproteobacteria > Lysobacterales > Lysobacteraceae > Stenotrophomonas > Stenotrophomonas sp. 28608_Sma. Next base: position 4,384,981 of record NZ_CM151308.1, read on the forward strand.
TTGGCTTCGGTTTCGGTCACGCCGACCCAGGCGATTTCCGGGTTGGTATAGGCCACCGACGGAATCACGCGGGCGACCCATTCCTTCTTGTGGCCGGCAGCCACTTCGGCGGCCAGCTTGCCCTCATGCGTAGCCTTGTGGGCCAGCATCGGGTTGCCGACGATGTCGCCGATGGCAAAGATGTGCGGCACGTTGGTGCGCATCTGGCGGTCGACCGGGATGAACCCGCGGTCGGTGACCTGCACGCCAGCCTTCTCGGCATCGATCTTCTTGCCGTTCGGCGAGCGACCCACGGCCACCAGCACGCGGTCGAAGGTGCCCTGCGCCAGCGCAGGCGCCTGGCCTTCCTCGGCGGCGTCGAAGGTCACGGTGATGCCCTTGGCATCGGCGGTGACGCCCGAGGCCTTGGTCTTCAGGTGCACGTCGATGCCCTGCTTCTTCAGGCGGTCGGCCAGCGGCTTGACCAGGTCCTTGTCGGCGCCCGGCATCAGCTGGTCCATGAACTCGACCACGGTCACCTTGCTGCCCAGCGCACCGTACACGGTAGCCATTTCCAGACCGATGATGCCGCCACCGACAACCAGCAGCGAGCCCGGCGCTTCGGCCAGCTCCAGCGCGTCGGTGGAATCCATCACGCGCTTGTCGTCCCACGGGAAGTTCGGCAGCTTCACCGCCTGCGAACCGGCAGCGATGATGCACTTCTGGAAGCGCAGCAACTGGGTGCTGCCATCAGCCGCAGTGATTTCCAGCTCGTTGGCCGAGACAAACTTGCCGACGCCCTGCACGCTGCGGACCTTGCGCTGCTTGGCCATGCCGGCCAGGCCCTTGGTCAGCTGGCTGACGACCTTTTCCTTGTACTCGCGCAGCTTGTCCAGGGTAATGGTCGGCTTGCCGAACTCGACGCCGAAATCACCGGCATGGGCCACTTCGTCGATCACCGCTGCAGCGTGCAGCAGCGCCTTGGACGGAATGCAGCCCACGTTGAGGCAGACGCCACCGAGGCTGGCGTAACGCTCGACCAGCACCGTATCCAGGCCGACGTCGGCGGCGCGGAAGGCGGCGGTATAGCCGCCCGGGCCCGAGCCCAGCACGACCATTTCGCATTCGATGTCGGCCGGCTTGCCGCTGGACAGCGCCGGCTTCGGCGCCGCCGGCTCAGCCGGGGCGCGGTGCGACGGGGTCACCGGCGGCTTGCTGGCCGGGGCGGCCGCAGCTGCGGCCGGCGCGGCGGCCTTGGCCGGGGCTTCGGCGGCGCCTTCGGCGTCCAGCACCACGACCACGGCGCCTTCGGACAGGGTGTCGCCCAGCTTGACCTTGATTTCCTTGACCACACCGGCGGCCGAGGACGGCACTTCCAGGGTGGCCTTGTCCGACTCCAGGGTCACCAGACCCTGATCCTTCTTCACCGTGTCGCCGACGGCGACCAACACTTCGATCACCGGCACATCGCTGTAATCGCCGATGTCGGGAACCTTGACTTCAATCGTGGCCATGGTGGGTTTTCCTCGTGCCCGCGCGGCGGTACCGGCGGGCTGTCACTGCATCTGTTCACACGGCCGCGCCAGGGGCGGCGGCCGAACGGTGGGGGCGAAGCGGTGCCTTACAGCAGCACGCGGCGCATGTCGGCCAGTACCTGCGACAGGTACGTGGTGAAGCGTGCGGCCAGTGCGCCGTCGATGACGCGGTGGTCGTAGCTCAGCGACAGCGGCAGCATCAGCTTCGGTGCGAACTCCTTGCCGTTCCAGACCGGCTGGATGGACGACTTGGAGACGCCGAGGATGGCCACTTCCGGTGCATTGACGATCGGGGTGAACGCGGTGCCGCCGATGCCGCCCAGCGAGCTGATCGAGAAGCAGCCGCCACTCATGTCGGCCGGGCCGAGCTTGCCGTCGCGCGCCTTCTTGGCCAGTTCGCCGGTTTCCTGCGCGATCTGCACCACGCCCTTCTTGTCCACGTCGCGGATGACCGGCACGACCAGGCCGTTCGGCGTGTCGGCGGCAAAGCCGATGTGGAAGTACTTCTTCAGGGTCAGGTTTTCACCGCTGGCATCGAGCGAGGCGTTGAACTCCGGGAACTTCTTCAGCGCCGCGGCGCTGGCCTTGATCAGGAAGGCGAGCATGGTCAGCTTGATGCCGGCCTTCTCGTTCTCCTTGTTCAGCGCCACGCGCAGGCCTTCCAGATCGGTGATGTCGGCCTGTTCGAACTGGGTGACGTGCGGGATCATGGCCCAGTTGCGGGCCAGGTTCGCACCGGAGATCTTCTTGATGCGCGACAGCGGCTGGACTTCGGTCTCGCCGAACTTGCTGAAGTCGACCTTCGGCCACGGCAGCAGGTTCAGGCCACCACCGGCAGCAACAGCAGCACCGCCGGCAGCCGGCACGCCACCGCTGAGTGCGGCCTTGACGAACTTCTGCACGTCACCCTTGGTGATGCGGCCACCCTTCTCGGTGCCGTTGATCTGCAGCAGGTCCACGCCCAGTTCACGGGCGAACACACGCACCGCCGGGGTGGCATACGGCACCTTGGCCGGCAGCACGCCATCGGCGTTGAACTGCACCGGCGGGCTGGACGGGGTACCGGCCGAGGCGATCTCGCGGGCCGCCAGCTTGTCCGGCTGCGCCGGCACAGCGACCGGCTCGACCTTGGTGGCGGTCTCGGCGGCAGCCGGAGCGGCAGCAGCGGCTGCCTTGGTCGGCGCCGGCGCGGCAGCGCCCTCGGCCTCGATGATGGCGACCACATTGCCCTGCGACAGAGTGTCGCCGACCTTGACCTTCAGTTCCTTGACCACGCCAGCCACCGACGACGGCACTTCCATGGTGGCCTTGTCGCTTTCCAGCGTGACCAGGCCCTGGTCCTTCTTGACCGTGTCGCCGACGGCGACCAGCACTTCGATGACCGGAATGCCGGAATAGTCGCCGATATCCGGCACCAGCGCTTCAACCGCACCACCGCTGGCAGCCGGAGCGGCCGGCGCAGCTGCGGCCGGGGCCGGCGCGCTCTGGGTGGCGGCAGCCGGGGCAGCGGCCTTGGCCGGTGCCGGGGCGGCAGCGGCCGGCTTGGCAGCCTCGCCTTCAGCCACTTCGATCAGCGCCACGACCTTGCCCTCGGACAGGGTGTCACCGACCTTGACCTTGATCTCCTTGACCACGCCGGCGACGGCCGACGGCACTTCCATGGTCGCCTTGTCGCTTTCCAGCGTCACCAGGCCCTGGTCCTTCTTGACCGTGTCGCCGACGGCGACAAGCACCTCGATTACCGGGATATCGCTGTAGTCACCGATATCGGGGACAAGTGCTTCCTTGATTTCGGCCATGGGGATAACTCCGGCAATCTGGTGTAGGGAAACGTCTATTGTGCGGCCAGCGGGGGCCAGCGCCAACCGTTACAGGTGTTTTCAGTACTCACGCAGCCGGGACACGCTGTTGCTCATGGGTTGCGGCCGCGACCAGTCGGTAGCGTATTGTCCGGACGATGTCCGCTTCATGTCGCCAGTGCGTCGGCTACCGGCTGCCAGGCCTGGCGCAGCCGCGGCAGTGACCAGGCCGCGTTGGCCGGGCTGGTGGACGGCAGCGCCAGCAGCCTTGGCGGCGCCTCCAGGCCGGGCAGCACCCAACGCTGGAATGCCTTCAGCGATGCCGCACCGTTGCAGCCGATCAGCTCCAGCTCAGGAAGCGAAGCGATCAATGCCGGCAGCGCATTGGGTACTTCCGTGCCACGCACGATGTCGGCATCCAGGCTGCCACGCCGCTCGCACTGACCGATCACATCCCACAGACCCACACCGGCTGCCTGCAGTGCGCGCAGCCGTTGCGGGTACGCCAGGGCCACATCGAAGCCACAGATATCGGCCAGCACAGGCCAGAAGCGATTGCGCGGATGCGCGTAGTAGCGCTGCTCCTGCAATGACGCAACGCCGGGCATCGAACCCAGCAGCAGCACCCTGCACTCCATGTTCACCTGCGCTTGCAGGCCGATGCACACCGTTGCTTCGCTCACATCTTCTCCAACTGCATGAATGTCGCCGAAGGCCGAAAAGCCCATGAAAACAGGCTTTTCGCTCCAGTCGCTGAACAAGGGAAACTATTTTTTAACGTGCGTCGGATTCGATTCATGTTGGGGCGACTACGGTGTGCTCGCCCCGCAACCGGGGGCCCAAAACAAGAAACATTAGGAGATACCCCCATGCGCTCCATCCGTATCCTGAGTCTCGCCCTGCTGACCTCCGCCGCCTTCGCGCCGGCCGCTTTCGCCCAGGACAGCAGCAGCACCGACACCGCTTCGGGCAAGCATTTTGCCGTTGTTGGCGGCATCTCGCTGCTGGAACCGAAGAACGACCCGATCACCGGCGTCAAGAAGACCGATGGTGGCCCGGCGCCGACCGTCAGCTTCAGCTACTACATCAACGACAACTGGGCCGTTGAACTGTGGGGCGCTGCCGACAAGTTCGACAACAAGTTCAAGGGCCCGAACAACGCCCGCCTGGGCTCGGTCGAGCAGCAGCCGATCGCGCTGAGCGGCCAGTACCACTTCGGCCAGGCTGACAACGTGTTCCGTCCGTTCGTGGGCGTGGGCTACTACCAGTCGAGCTTCAGCAACGAGAAGCTGGGCAACGGCGCTGACACCGACATCCGCTTCAAGGATGCCAAGGGCGTGATCGGCACCGTCGGCGTGGACATGAACATCAACTCCACCTGGTTCGCCCGTGCTGACGCCCGCTACATGCGCGCCCGCCCGGACGTGAAGGTTGGCGGCGAGAAGATCGGCGAAGCCAAGATGGATCCGTGGACCGTCGGCTTCGGCATCGGCGCCCGCTTCTGATCCAGGCTGCACCTGCTTCACTGATGTAACGCGACGGGCCCTTCGGGGCCCGTCGTCGTTTCCGTCACCCGCGTTCTGTAGAGTCGAGCTTGCTCGACTGCCTTTCGTAGAGTCGAGCTTGCTCGACTTTTGCAACAGCAGTCGACTGACAGTCGACTCTATACACAGGATGCGGAGGCGCGATGCACGACGTCGACCTGCTGGTGATCGGTGGCGGTATCAACGGTGCCGGCATCGCCCGTGATGCCAGCGGCCGCGGCCTGCGCGTGCTGTTGTGCGAGCAGCACGACCTCGCTGGGCATACCTCCAGCGCCAGCAGCAAGCTGATCCACGGTGGCCTGCGCTACCTGGAACAGGGCGAGTTCGGACTGGTGCGCAAGGCACTGGGTGAACGCGAAGTGGTACGCCGGCAGGCACCGTACCTGGTCCGCCCGCTGCGTTTCGTGCTGCCGTGGGAACCGCACCTGCGCCCACGCTGGATGCTGCGCGTGGGACTGTGGCTGTACGACCACCTGGGCCCACGCAGCCCGGCATTTCCCGCCTCGCGCGCCCTGGACCTTCAGCGTGATCCGCTCGGCCCCTGGCTCTCCCCGGATCTGCGGCAGGCCTTCAGCTACGCCGACGCGCAGGTCGATGACGCGCGTCTGGTACTGCTCAATGCCCTGGATGCTGCCTGGCGTGGCGCACAGGTACATGTGCGCAGCCGCTGCATCGAGCTGCGCCCTGTGCAGGGCCGTTGGCTGGCCGTGCTGGAATCCGCCGATGGCCAGCAGCATGTGACCGCGCGCGCCGTCGCCAATGCGGCTGGCCCATGGGCCGGTGGCCTGCTGGAGCAGATGGAGGCCCGCAGCGGCGGCCCCGCGCTGCGGCTGGTACAGGGCAGCCACATCGTGCTGCGCCGCCCCTGGCCCGATGACAGTGCCTGCCTGCTGCAGCAGCCCGATGGCCGCGTGGTGTTCCTGCTGCCGTTCGCCCACGAGCATCTGCTGATTGGCACCACCGACACCGACTACCGCGGTGACCCGGCGCGCTGCAGCGTGCTGCCTTCCGAGGTGAGCTACCTGTGCGCGGCCGCCAACCGCTATCTGCGTGAGCCGATCACTCCGGAAGACGTGGTCTGGCAGTTCGCCGGTGTACGTCCCCTGCTGGCCGACCCGGACCCGCGTGCGGCAACGCTGAGCCGCGACTACCGCCTTCAGCTGCAGTCCAACCCGGCGCCGGCGCTGCATGTGCTGGGCGGCAAGCTGACCACCTACCGGGTGCTGGCCGAGGAAGCGCTGAACCTGCTGCGCCCTGCCCTGCCACAGATGGGACCGGCCTGGACGGCAGGCGGAGACCCGCTGCCGGGCAGCGACTGGGGTGACGCCACACAGGCGCGCTCCCGCCTGCAGGCGCTGGCACCGTGGTTGCCCGTGGAGATCGCACGGCGTTGGGCCGAAGCCTACGGCAGCCGCAGCGCCGCCCTTCTGCAGGGTGCACGGGGCATGGACGATCTTGGAGAGGACTTCGGCGGCGGCCTGCATGCGCGGGAAGTGGCTTTCCTGCGCGACCACGAATGGGCCTGGGACGCCGAGGACGTGCTGTGGCGGCGGAGCAAGCTGGGGTTGCGGCTGGATGCTGCGCAGGTGGCGCGGCTGCAGGCGTGGATCGATAGACGGTAGAGTCGAGCTTGCTCGACTGACATGAAAAGCAGTCGAGCAGGCTCGACTCTACCAACACCATCGCTACCGGAGACGCTGCATGACGCCCCGCTACGTGCTGGCCATCGACCAGGGCACCACCAGTTCGCGCGCGATCCTGTTCGACCGCGCCGGCGACATCGTCGGCAGCGCGCAGCGCGAATTCGCGCAGATCTTCCCGCAGCCGGGTTGGGTCGAGCATGACCCGCGCGAGATTCTCACCAGCGTCTATGCCACGCTGACCGAACTGCTCAGCCGCGGGCAGATCGACCCGCGCCACATCGCCGCACTGGGCATCACCAACCAGCGCGAAACCACCGTGGTCTGGGACCGTGCCACCGGACAGCCGATCCACAACGCCATCGTCTGGCAGTCGCGGCAGAGCCACGCCATCTGCGAGCGGCTGAAGTCCGAAGGGCATGAGGCGCTGATCCGCGAGCGCACCGGCCTGCTGATCGATGCCTATTTCTCCGCCACCAAGGTGCGCTGGATCCTCGACCACGTGGAGGGCGCGCAGCAGCGTGCCGAGCGTGGCGAGCTGCTGTTCGGCACCATCGACAGCTGGCTGGTCTGGAACCTCAGTGGTGGCCAGGCGCATGTGACCGACTACAGCAACGCGGCGCGCACGCTGCTGTTCAACATCCACACGCTGGACTGGGATGACGACCTGCTGGCGCTGCTGGACATCCCGCGTGCGATGCTGCCACAGGTGCGCGATTCCAGCGCGGTGTACGCGCATACCCGGCCGCAGTTCTTCTTCGATCACCCGATCCCGATCGCCGGCATCGCCGGTGACCAGCAGGCGGCGCTGTTCGGCCAGGCCTGCTTCCAGCCGGGCATGGTCAAGAACACCTATGGCACCGGCTGCTTCATGCTGATGCACACCGGCGCGCAGGCGGTGCGTTCGCGCAATGGACTGCTGACCACCATCGCCTGGGGCCTGGACGGGCGCGTGGAATATGCACTCGAAGGTTCGATCTTCATTGCCGGCTCGGTGGTGCAGTGGCTGCGCGATGGGTTGCGCATGATCGAACGCGCCAGCGACAGCCAGGCGCTGGCCGCGCAGGTGCCCGACAGTGGCGGTGCTTACCTGGTACCAGCATTTGTCGGCCTCGGTGCGCCCTATTGGCGCAGTGATGTGCGCGGCGCGATGTTCGGCCTGACCCGTGGCACTCGCAAGGCGCACTTCGTGCGTGCCGCGCTGGAGGCGATGGCCTACCAGACCCGCGACGTGCTCGATGCGATGCAGTCCGATGCCGGCATCGCGCTGACCGAGCTGCGCGCCGATGGCGGTGCGATCGGCAACGACTTCCTGGCCGGATTCCAGGCCGACATCCTTGGCGTGCCACTGCTGCGGCCGCGGCTGACCGAAACCACCGCACTGGGCGCGGCCTACCTGGCCGGGCTGGCGGTGGGGTTCTGGTCCAGCCGCGAACAGATCGCCGCGCAATGGGGCCTGGACCGGCGCTTCGAGCCACAGATGGAGGTGGCGCGGCGCGAGAAACTGTATGCGGGATGGCAGCAGGCCGTGGCGGCCACCCTCGCCTTCCACGTCGACTGACGGTAGTGCCGGCCGCTGGCCGGCAACCCCATGATCCTTGGCGGCGTCTGCAGATTGCCGGCCAGCGGCCGGCACTACCACATGGCCAGCGGCCGTCAGAACGCCGGCAGCACCGCGCCCTTGTACTTGGTCTCGATGAAGGCCTTCACCTGCGGGCTGGTCAGGGCCTTGGCCAGCTTCTGCACGCGGGCGTCGTCCTTGTTGTCCGGGCGTGCGACCAGGAAGTTCACGTACGGCGAGTCCTTGCTCTCGATCGCCAGTGCATCCTTGGTCGGGTTGAGGCCCGCATCCAGTGCGTAGTTGGTGTTGATCAGGGCCAGGTCGACCTGGTCCAGCACGCGCGGCAGCATCGCCGAGTCCAGCTCGCGGAACTTCAGGTTCTTCGGGTTTGCAGTGATGTCGCGCTGGGTCGACAGCGCGTTGGTCGGATCCTTCAGCTCGATCACACCGGCCTTGTGCAGCAGGATCAGTGCACGGCTGTTGTTGCTCGGGTCGTTCGGGATCACCACGTCGGCACCTTCGCGCAGCTCGGCCAGCGACTTGATCTTGCGCGAGTACGCACCGAACGGCTCGATGTGCACGCCGATCACCTTCACCAGATCGGTCTTGCGATCGCGGTTGTAGGCATCCAGATACGGCTCGGTCTGGAAGTAGTTGGCGTCCACCTGCTTCTGCACCAGCTGGTCGTTGGGCTGCACGTAGTCGTTGAACACGCGCACGTCCAGGTCCACGCCTTCCTGCTTGAGGATGGGCTTGACCACTTCAAGGATCTCGGCATGCGGCACGGCCGTGGCGGCCACCACCAGCTTCTGCGAGGGCTCGCCGGACTTGCCGCAGGCGGTCAGGGCCAGCGCAGCGGCGAGCAGGGGCAGCAACAGGGTCTTCTTCATGGGCGGAAGGGTTCTCGGGGGGAGTGTCAGGAGTTGTCGTAGTTGCTCAGGGCGAGCTCAAGCAGCGCCTTGGCCTGCTCGCGCAGCATCACCGGTTCGACGATCTCGGCATCCGAGCCGTAGTGCAGTACGTCCATCAGCAGCTCGCGCGAGACGCTGTACGGCACCTTCAGTTCATAGCGGCCATCGGCCAGGAAGCGGCCCTGCTGCTTGGAATGCCAGTGCTCGTCGGCCACCCAGCGCGCGGCCTTGGCGCTGAACAGGATGGTCGCCCAGCCCTTCGGCGCACCGGAGAAGATGCCGTAGCTGGCCCCGAGCTGCTCGTCCAGCTCGCTGTCGGCCACGTCGCGGGCGGTGCTGTCGATCACCCGCGCCTTGTGGATGCGATCCACGGCAAAGCTGCGCAGCGCCTCGCGGTCATGGTCCCAGGCATCCAGGTACCAGTTGTCGCGATAGTGGGTCAGGCGCTGCGGCGAAACGGTGCGCTTGGTCGGCTCGTCGGTGGAACGGGCGCGGTACTCGAACGCCAGCTGGCGGCGCTCCAGCACCGCCGAAGCCACGCTGCGGAAGCTGCCTTCATCGAACTTGCGGCCACGGTGCGGAATCACCCGCACCCGGTCCACCGGCCAGCTGGAAACGCCAGCCTGGGCCGCCAGCAGGCTCTCGATGCGCTGCTGCAGCGGTGCCAGCACCGAGGACAGCACGCCGCCTCCGGTCCGCGCCAGCAGGTGCTGCGAGGCCAGCAGGGCATGCAGCTCCTCCGAGCTCAGCCACAGGCCGGGCAGCTCGAAGCGGTCGCTCTCGTCGGCCTGGTAACGGAAGCCGGCTTCGCCGTCGCCCTCGATCGGTGCCATCAGCGCATCGCGCAGGAAGGCCAGATCGCGGTAGACGGTGGCACGGGAGCAACCGAGCTTGTCCTGCAGGGTCGCCACCGTCACCGGATAGCGTGCGGACTTGAGCAGACGATGCAGGGCGGTGATGCGTTCGTATCGGTCCATACCCCCGATTATGTCCGAGTCGCGGGTCTTGTGTGGGACGTTTGGGCTATCGTGGTCGCCCCCACCCCTCTGGAACACCCGATGCGCCGGTTGCCTGCCCTGTCCCTGCTGGCCTGCCTGCTGCTGGCCGCCTGTGATCGCGCGCCCGCCCCGGCCAGCACCGAAGCGCCCGTGCCTGCGGCGGATCCGGCGCAGGCGGTGCTGGGCGCCAGCCAGCGCTTCTCGGCCCTGCGCAGCTTCCACGCCGAACTGGAGGTGCTGGGCGCGCCGCAGCCGGTGCGCAGCGCCATGGACTTCGTCGCCCCCGACCGCTTCCGGGTGCAGACCCCGGCCGGTCCGCAGACGATCATCGGCGACACCATGTTCCTGCAGGCCGACGACGCGATCCGGCAGGTGCCGACCCCGCCGGGCCTGCTCGAGCAATGGCGCAACCCGCTGCCGGCCGATGCCCTGCCCGCCGATCTGCAGGCCGAAGACCTGGGCAGCCAGTCGCTGGACGGGGTCGAGACGCGTCACTACCGCCTGCGTGGCGCGCAGCCCGGCGAACGCCTGGAGTACTGGGTGGACGCGCAGGGCCTGCCGCGGCAGATCGTACGCAGCGGCAGCAGCAATGGCCGCAGCTTCCAGCTACGCCTGCGCTATTCGCGCTTCAACGACCCGGCATTGCGCGTCGATCTGCCCTGAATAGGCGATCGCGGCAACGCCTGCTGAAGAAACCGTTTGGATCGATTCGGACCGCCGTCACGCTTCCAGTATCATCACCGGCTGTCAACCGCTTCGGAGAAGCCCCGATGTCCCTGCGCGTGTCCCTGCTGATCCCCCTGCTGCTGTGCGCACCGCTCGCGTATGCGCAGGATGCCTCCGAACTGGCGGCGATGTCCTCGCCGTGGAGCGGCAGTGGCGGCGAGCTCGGTTTCGCTTCGGCACGCGGCAACAGCAGCACCGAGAGCTTCAACGGCCGCCTGCGCCTGCGCTACACCGATGGTGACTGGGTGCACAGCATGGATCTGGCTGGCCTGCGTTCCAGCTCCAAGGTGATCGAGACCCGCGACGACGGCTCCACCAGCCGCCGCAACAACACCACCGCCAACCGTTATACCGGCAGTGCCGGCAGCGCGCTGCAGCTGGGCGAGCACCGCCAGCTGACGGCCACGGTGCGTACCGAGCGCGATGACTTCGCCACCTACGACCGCCAGAGCTCGTTCGGTCTGGGTTACGGCACCCGCCTGTGGAACACCGAGCGTTTCTCGTTCGACGCGCAGATCGGCCCCGGTGTGCGCCGCACCCACAGCACCGAGGACGACCGCACCCGCACCGGCATGATCGGCCGCGGCCTGTTCGACATGAAGTACTCGCTGACCGACAACACCGACCTGGTCAACACCCTGCTGGTCGAGTCGGGTTCCTACAACACCTTCGGCCAGAACGACTTCGGTGTTTCGGTGAGCATGAACGAACATCTGGCGCTGAAGGCCGGCTGGCAGGCGCGTTACAACAGTGACGTGGCCGAGGACAAGCGCAAGACCGATACGCTGACCACGATGAACGTGGTCTACAAATTCAAATAAGAAACGGGCGCCAAAGGCGCCCGTTCTTCTTTCGGTAGTGCCGGCCACTGGCCGGCAACTGCATTCAATCGGAGCACGAGGTTGCCGGCCAGCGGCCGGCACTACCTGCGATGGCTCAGACGTTCAGCAGTTCGCCGGCACCGGCATCCAGCAGCATCTTCGCCACGCGCTGGCCCAGTGCTTCCGGGTCACTGGCCGGGCCGATCGCCTCGGCACTCACCGCACGGCCATCACTGGCACTGCCGACCAGGCCCTGCAGGTGCAGGTCGGTGCCCTGCCACTGCGCGATCGCCGCCACCGGCACGTGGCAGCTGCCATGCAACGCACGGTTCATCGCTCGCTCGGCTTCCACGCAGGCACGGGTTTCCCCGTCATCCAAGCCCGCGAACAGCGCCATCAGGCGCGCATTGCCACCGTCGCACTCCACCGCCACCGCGCCCTGCGCCGGGGCCGGCAGCCAGTGCGGCGGTTGCAGGCGCGCGACGATGCGCGCGCCCAGGCCCAGACGCTCCAGGCCGGCCACGGCCAGCACGATGGCGTCGTAGCCACCGTTGTCGAGCTTGGCCAGGCGGGTGTTGACGTTGCCGCGCAGGTCCAGCAGTTCCAGGTCCGGGCGCAGCGCGCGCAGCTGGGCCTGGCGGCGCAGCGACGAGGTGCCAACCCGCGCACCGATCGGCAGCGCATCCAGCGAGGCGTACAGGTTGGAGACGAAACCATCGGCCGGATCGTGGCGGGTCAGCATCGCCGGCAGCGCGAAGGGTTCATCCAGTTCCATCGGCACATCCTTCAGCGAATGCACGGCGCAGTCGGCCTCGCCACGCAGCATGGCCAGCTCCAGTTCCTTCAGGAACAGGCCCTTGCCACCGATGGCGGCCAGCGAGCGGTCCAGCACCTCGTCACCGCGGGTGCTCATCGGCACCAGTTCCACATGCAGGCCGGGGTGGGCCTGGCGCAGGCGATCGGCGACGTGTTCGCTCTGCCAGAGGGCGAGCGGGCTCTTGCGGGTGGCGATGCGGACGGTTTCCATCCGGTCATTATCGCGCCTTCGGCGCGGATACGGCCAACGGCGGAGCCCCTCGTGGCTGGTGGAGGGGTCATGAAAGCAACAGCCGCGCGTGGCCGGGCGGGGTGGGCCACGCAGGGGACGCTGCAAGTACGTCCATGTAAGCTCGGTCGCCGCATCCATGCGGCTCACGCCCCTGCGCAGCCCACCCCGCCCGGCCTCTGACAGTTTCCGTGTGCGTCAGCCACGGAAGATCAAAAGAAAAAAGCAGAAGCAAAAGCAACAGCCGACGGCTTCCGGAGTCAGATCCCTTTTCCGCAGGAAAAGGGATCTGACCCCTCTTCCCCACTCGATAACAACAATGCCCTTGCCGTCCGTCACCGGGAAATTCGCGAGGGTGAGGCGGGATGGGCGGGCGGGACCGTTGGCGCCATGGGCCCGAGGCATGCCTCGGGCGGGTTGGGCAGGACGCCCTACCCCGGTCTTGCCGTGTGCGCAGGATTGCGCACACGTGCAAGGCGCCATCGAGCCCCCAGGGATGGGTTTACGGCGTGTCCCGCCCGCCCTTCCCGCCTCACCCAACACGCAACAACACAGAGCCGACAATCTGCTGTTGCTGTTGCTGTTGCTTCAGACGTTGCTCGTAAGCAGTCGCGGCCGCAGGCCGCGCGGAACACTCACAGATGCCGCAGTTCCTGCTTCAGCGTCGCCACGCAGCGGCGGCTGACTTCCAGCGGTTGCTTGCCATGGCGCAACATCGCCTGCACCTGCCCACCCGTGCCACGACGCAGCTCCACCAGCTCATGGCGCGCCACCAGGCAGTTGCGATGGATGCGGATGAAGCGGCTGGCGAACTCTTCTTCCAGCGACTTCAGCGACTCTTCGATCAGGTCCTCGCCGCGCGCGTGGTGCACCACCACGTACTTCTCTTCGGCCTGCAGGTAATGGATGTCGTCCAACGGAATCAAGCGCAGGCTGCCGCGCAGGCGCGCGCACAGCATGCTGCGCGCCTGCTGCCCGCGGTGGTCCTGTGGCTGGCCATCACGGCCGGCCAGGAACGTGCGCGCGCGCGCGATGGCCGCGGCCAGACGCTCGGCACGTACCGGCTTCATCAGGTAATCAATCGCTGCCGCCTCGAACGCCGACAGCGCATGCGCATCGTAGGCGGTGCAGAACACCACCGCCGGCCGCGGCTCGAAGCTGGCCAGGTGGCGGGCGGCTTCCAGGCCATCCAGCCCGGGCATGGCGATATCCAGCAGGACCAGGTCCGGCTGCAGCTCCGCGCACGCGTGCAGGGCCTGCTCGCCGTTGCCGGCCTCGGCCACCACATCCACGCCGTCCTGCGCGGCCAACAGGCTGCGCAGGCGCTCACGCGCCAGCGGTTCGTCATCGGCGATGACTACCCTCACGATCGCTCCCTCACTGGATCGGCACTGTCACCTGGCAGGCATAGTAGCCCTCGCTCCAGCCAGCCGTCATCCGCGCGGCGCTGCCGAAGCGCCAGGCCAGCCGATGGCCGATGCTGTGCTGGGCATGGCCGGCACCGCGCGCCAGGGCCAGCCCGGGGGCCTGCGGGTCGGGCGCCGGATTGCGCACGCAGATCTGCAGTTCATTGCCCTGGCGCATCAGCTGCAGCTCGATGGTGCCACCCTCGGGCAGCCGCGAGATGCCATGCAGCACGGCGTTCTCCACCAGCGGCTGCAGTACCAGGCGAGGCAGGGGAAGATCCCAGGGCAGCGGTTCGTCGCGCTGCCAGCGCACCTGCAGGCGCTCGCCCAGGCGCAGTGATTCGATCGACAGGTAGCGCTCGGCCAGCTCGCATTCGTCACGCAGGGTGGAATCACCCTCGCCCGCCCCCAGCGCGGCACGGAACAGATCGGACAGGTCCAGCACCGCACGCTCGGCCACGACCGGGTCGCGATGCAGCAGGCTGGCGATCAGGTTCATGCTGTTGAACAGGAAATGCGGGCGGATCCGCGCCTGCAGGGCATCGGCCTGTGCGCGTGCGTTGGCCTGTACCTGCGCGGCCCAGCGATCACTCACATAGAAGTAGCGCAGGGCCAAGGCCGTGATCAGCGCCGTCGTCGCCGCGCTGCCCAGCGTGAAGCGCCAGAAGCTGATGCCGCGGGCGAAGCTGTCGCCAAGCACCGCGTACAGGGCATGCACGATGCCCGCGCAGACCACCGCGATCAGCGTCGCCAGTGCGATGGCCGAGACCGCCCCCAGAACCTGTGGCAGCCTCGACAACGCGTTCCGCAGCAGGCACAGGCTGGCCGTTACGGCCAGCGCCAGCCACAACGCGAAACCACTGGCCGACAGCAGTTCGCCCACAGTCCAGTGGCGGCTGCCATCCGGGGCCAGGGCCAGCACCACCACCACCAGTTCGGCCAGGCCGAGCATCGCCGCCAGCCGCGGCAGGCGGCACAGTTCCGGCATCCAGGGCGGGGTGCTGGCCGGCGGCATGGGTCAGGCAGCGCCCAGGCGTTCCTGCAACCAGTCACCCAGCGCCTGGATCTCTTCGGCGCAGACCTGGTGGGCCATCGGGTAACTGTGCCATTCCACCTCCAGGCCCAGCGCCTGCAGTGCCTGCGCACTGTGTGCGGCCACCGCCTGCGGAATCACCGGATCGCTGCTGCCATGGGCCATGAACACCGACACCTGCACGGCGCCTTCAGCGCGCTTTGCGCCGTCGGCTTCGGGCAGGTAGGTGGACAGCGCGATCAGGCCGGCCAGCGGCGCAGTGCGTGACAGCGCGGCGGTCAGGATGATCGCGCCCCCCTGCGAGAAACCGGCCAGGAAGATCTTCTCCGGCGCGATGCCACGCTCGATCTCGCGCGCGATCAGCGCATCCAGCTGCACCACCGATTCCTGCACGCCCACCATGTCGGCGCGCGATCGGAAATCCATGCCGACGATGTCGTACCAGCCGCGCATCGGCACGCCGTTGTTGATCGTGATCGGCCGCACCGGTGCATGCGGGAACACGAAGCGCAGCGCCGGCCAATGCGGACGCACCAGCTCCGGCACGATCGGCGCGAAGTCGTGGCCATCGGCACCGAGGCCGTGCAGCCAGATCACCGACCACTGCGGCGAGGCGC
The DNA here is from genome assembly GCF_056486185.1 of Stenotrophomonas sp. 28608_Sma. Taxonomy (NCBI): domain Bacteria; kingdom Pseudomonadati; phylum Pseudomonadota; class Gammaproteobacteria; order Lysobacterales; family Lysobacteraceae; genus Stenotrophomonas; species Stenotrophomonas sp. 28608_Sma. The sequence continues at coordinate 4,400,596 of NZ_CM151308.1, forward strand.
CGGTCTCCTGTTCCACCGTTTGCAGCATGATGCGGCTCCTTCAAGTTCGAGCCGCATTATGCCGCTGCCGCGGGACGATCAGTACAGCGGCGGTTGTTCGGCCGCTTCCCGGCGCAGCTGCGCGGCGCGTACCAGCACCGGCGGCGGGATGTTCTCCTCGGGGATATCAAGCAGGCCAAGACGGTGCAGGAAGGCGCCGGGGCCACGCGAAGACGTCAGTGCCACCACCGGTACCGCCAGCACCATGCCGATCACCACCGGCGCCATCCACGCGGCCAGCGATGGCGACACCGCCCAGGCCAGCATGCCCATGAAGGCGCCGAACACCCCCAGCCCACCGTAGCCACGGATCAGCGCCAGCCACGAAATGCCACCATCGTCACGCTGCTGCGCGTCCCACCCCGAATCGCGGCCGGACAGCACTTCGGCCACGCCGCGCGACTGCACGTACATCACCACCGGCGCCATCAGCGCGGCCAATACGGTTTCCACCAGCATCGAGACGAACGCGCGCAGGGCACCGCCACACCCGCGGCGGTCGACCGGGTCCAGCAGCATCGCCAAGTAACCCAGCACCTTGGGCAGCAACAGCACCGCCATGGTCGCCGCGAACAGGCGCACCACCTGTTCCTCGTCCTGGGCCCGCCAGTACACGCTGGGCGACAGGTGCAGCAGCGCGTTGAAATCGATGCCTTCCTGGAACAACGGGATGGCGATGCCGATCAGCATCAGCATCGCCCACATCGGCGCGGTGAAGTAATGACCGATGCCGATCAGCATGTGCATGCGGCTGATCCAGTGCAGGCCACGGCTGCCGACCACCTTGCCGTGCTGCAGGTTGCCCTGGCACCAGCGGCGGTCGCGCACCAGCAGGTCGGTCAGGGTCGGCGGACCTTCTTCATAGCTGCCGCCCAGGTACGGCACCATGTGCGCGGCCCAGCCCCCCCGACGCATCAGCGCCGCTTCGACGAAGTCATGACTGAGCACGTGGCCACCGAACGGCTTGCGCCCCGGCAGCGCCGGCAGCCCGGCCTGATCGGCGAAGGCGCGGGTGCGGATGATGGCATTGTGGCCCCAGTAATTGCTCTCGGCACCGTGCCACCAGGCCACGCCACGGGCGATCACCGGACCGTACACACGGCCGCCGAACTGCTGCATGCGCGCGAACAGGGTGCGCCCGCCGATCACCGACGGCAGGGTCTGGATCAGGCCGACGTCGGCGTTGTGCTCCATGCCCGCGACCAGGCGCACGATGCTGTCGCCGGTCATCAGGCTGTCGGCGTCGAGGATCAGCATCTGCGGGTAGGCACCGCCGAAGCGGCGGACCCAGTCGGCGATGTTGCCGGCCTTGCGCCCGCTGTTGTCGCCACGGCGGCGGTAGAACAGCCGCGCCTGGCCATCGGGCACGCGCTCACGCAGTTCGGCGAACACCTGCTCCTCGGCCCGTGCGATGTCTTCGCGCCGGGTATCACTGAGCACGAAAAAGTCGAACCGGTCGAGCTGGCCGGTGGCGGCCACCGACTCGTAGATCGCCTGCAGGCCGGCCAGCAGCCGGCGCGGATCTTCGTTGTAGGTCGGCATCAGCAGCGCGGTGCGGCTGTGCACTGTCGGCAGTGGCTTGTCCGGGTCGATGCCGAGGCGATACCCCCGGTCGAACACGGCAGTCAGGAAGCCGGCCACGGCGCTGGCGAAAGAGAGCGCGATCCAGGCGAACAGGCCGACAAACAGCACCAGCAGGCAGGCCTCGAGCACGCTGATGCCATTGGCCGACAGCACCCGCCACATCATCCGGGTAGCGATGGCGGTCATCGCCAGCGTGCCGCCGAAGATATAGAACCGGCGCAGGCCGATCAGCCGCGGCGAGGTGCGGTGGCGGCGAACCTTCAGCTGGCCTTCGCGCAGGGTCTGCTCAGGCATCTGCAACGGCGATTCGGCCGGCAGCAGCGTCCAGCCGGCATCAAGCCGGGACGTATCTGCTTCCGCATGGATGGTCTGCACCTCCATTGCCGCCTACTCCGCGCAGTCGGCACGGCCGGCCATCCCGGCCGGGCTGCATGCACCAAGGTTCCCGGCGCGCTTTCCCGGCGCCCGCACTTGTCCTGGCTGCGTCGGCATCACGCCACGCAGTCGCTGTCTGTCACTACCGGAACCCACACGATCTCCAACGGGGCGGAATCGAAAATGCGGCTCAGTCTAGGGCGCCGGATGTAAGCCGAGTGCGAAGGTCTACGCCGGGATTTATCCCCATTCAGCAAACAGCAGGCGAGTGCCGGGGCAGGGGAACGGATGTCACTTGGTCGCCCCAGGTACTGGATCGTAACAAACGCGAACGGTTATCATTTCATTAACCAGGCAGGTCACCGTCTTCCGCACGGCCGAGACCCACCCAGCTGCGCCGGTTCCAACCCAGCGCCCAACGACCCATGGAAGGGGGCTGCCTGCTGTCTGCGTGCGCCTGCTGCTTCCACCGGGTCCCCCTCCTCCGATGGAAGCCGTCATGTCCCTGTCGTTCCGTACCCCTTCCGCGCGCCTGCCGCGCACCCGCTTGGCCTGCGCTCTGGCCACCGCCTGCCTGCTGGCCCTGCCCGGCTTGGCCGCCGCAGAGGCCAGCGCCGATGCCTCCACCAAGGATCTGGATACCGTGGTGGTCACCGCCTCGGGCAACCAGCAGTGGATCAAGGATGCACCGGCCAGCATCAGCGTGATCAGCCGTGAGGACATCGAGCGCCAGCCGGTGCACGACCTGGCCACCCTGCTCAGCCGCGTGCCGGGCGTGACCGGTGGCCTCAGCGCGGTCGGCGAGCAGTCCAAGATCAAGCTGCGTGGCATGCCGTCCAATTACACGCTGGTGCTGGTGGACGGCAAGCGCATGGGCAGCTCGGCCTCGACCAACTACCGGCCCGACCTCGGCCGCCAGGATCTGAACTGGATCTCGCCCGACCAGATCGAACGCATCGAGGTGGTGCGCGGACCAATGTCGTCGCTGTACGGCTCCGACGCCATGGGCGGCGTGATCAACATCATCACCAAGCGCATCGGTGATGACTGGAACGGCAGCGCCACCCACAGCTATACCCGCCCGGGTGATGGCAAGCGCGGTGATACCCAGCAGATCGGTGCGACGTTCTCCGGCCCGCTCGGCGAGCGCTTCGGCCTGCGCATCGGTGCCAACAGCATGCGCCGCGACTCGGACCGCTCCAACGGTGGTGTCTATGGCAATGCCTACGCCGGCGAGAAGGACCGCAATGTCGACGCGCTGCTGCAGTGGAAGCTCAGCGATGCGCAGGAACTGTCGCTGGAAGCCGGCCACGGCGTGCAGCAGGCCTTCATCGACGCATCGCTGGAAAAGCAGGACGAAGGCGCCTGGGGTGCCAGCGAACTCAAGCGCAGCTCGCTGGCACTCAACCACGATGGCAAGTGGAGCTTCGGCAACTCGAAGCTCAGCGCGTACTGGACCGAGTACAAGAACGACATCGGTGCCACCGGCCGCTCCGAGGCCACCGATACCATCATCGAAGGCAGCCTGACCACGCCGTTCACCCTGGGCGTTGAACACCAGTTCGCCGTCGGTGGCCAGTGGAAGCGCCAGGAACTGACCAATACCGATACCATCGGCCGCGCGCCGATCGACTATGCCGGCAATGCCGTCAGCGGCTCCAACCTGGAAGTGGATACCTGGGCACTGTTCGTTGAGGACGAACTGAAGCTGCACCGCACGTTGGCGCTGACCTTGGGCGCACGCCTGGACCACCATGAGAAGTTCGGCAGCCACGTCAGCCCGCGTGCGTACCTGGTCTGGCACCCGGCCGAACAGTGGACGATCCGCGGTGGCGTCTCCAAGGGCTTCCGCGCGCCCAGCCTGACCGAGAACTCGCCCAGCGCGGCCACCCAGTCCGGCGGCCGCGGCTGCACCTCGCTGATCCCGCTGGGCTATACCCGCGGTGGCTGCTACATGGCCGGCAACCCGGACCTGGACCCGGAAACCAGCACCAATCGGGAGATCGGCATCAGCTTCGACAATGACCTGTTCGATGCCGGCCTGACCTACTTCCATACCGACTTCAAGAACAAGATCGAGTACGCGCCCCTGGGCAAGTTCAACGGCATCTGGTGGACGCGCATGAGCAACGTGCAGCGCGCGCGCACCAGTGGCATGGAAGGCAACTTCAATGTCCGCTTCGGCGAGCAGTGGCGCTGGCGCACCTCGGCCACCTGGATGAAGGAAGCCAAGAACCTGACCACCGGCAGGAATCTGATCGATACGCCGGAGTTTTCCGGCTATTCGTCGCTGGACTGGACGCCCAATACGGTGTTTTCCAGCAGCCTGTCGGCGCAGTACACCGGCAAGCAGACCGGTACCGCCACGACCTTCCTCAAGGCCTACACCCTGTATGACCTGACCGCAGCCTGGAACGTCAACGAGGTACTGACCCTGCGCGGCGGCATCAGCAACCTGGCCGACAAGAAGCTGTATGCGGAAGGCTCCACCGACTACTTCGTGGCCGGGCGCAGCTACTTCATGAGCATGACCGCGCGGTTCTGACCGGCGGCGCGCGCCGCGATCGCGCTGGCAGCACGCCAGCGCGATCGGCGGTGTTGCGGATTACTCGCTTTCCAGCGCGGCCGCGGCCGCGTTCTGCGTAGCGGCCGTGCGTGCACGGTCCATCGCTACCGCCAGTTGCTGGCGTGCGAGCAGTTGTTGTGCCTGCACCACTTCAGGTGTCGGCAGGAGCACCGGTCCCGGTGCGTTTTCCGGTATAGCAGGTGTGGTCATGCAACCTCCATGGACATCCCGCCGCCGCCCGGGTTCAGCTGGGGCGGCAGCGGAACTGCGCACCCTATCCTAAAAACAAGGCGGATGGGTGACGGTGCGGCGCCCCGCCGCAGGCCTGCACATGCCGGGCGCGTCACATTTTTGACGGTTGAGGGTAGTTTCCTGAACCGTCGGCCTCGTATCATGTAACCGTTTTCCTACAAGGACGTAATCGTCAATGAACGCCGTCGACCTCTCCCGCTTCAGCCCGAAGTGGCAGTTCCGCTTCAATTTCTTCCAGCAGCACGGCGCTCCGAAGGAGCCGCGCTTCAAGGAAGCCTGGAAGGCGCTGTCCTTCGGCGACCGCCTCAAGATCAACATCAACTTCTTCGCCTTCTTCTTCGGCTTCATCTACCTGTTCATTCTGGGCATGTGGCGCAAGGCGCTGGTGGTGATCGGCATCGGCCTCGTGCTGGGCATCGTGTCCCTGTTCCTGCCGGACATCATCGCGCGCCCGCTGTTCATCGCCATGAACTTCCTGGTTGCCGCCAGCACCAACTACAGCTACTACCTGGAGCAGGTGAAGGGCAAAGCCAGCTGGAATCCCTTCGAAGGCATGTTCTGACGCGATGCTGCCGCCGCACTCCGGCCTGGCATAGCATCAAGCAGACATGAAGACGCCCGGCCTTGGCCGGGCGTCTTCATGTGCGCGCAACAGGATCAGGCCGCGCGGCGGACCGTAGCCACCGGCTCGGCCTGCAGGCGGAAGCGCGAGACCGCCACCGCCAGCTGCTCGGCCTGTTCTTCCATCGCACGCGCGGCGGCACTGGCCTCTTCCACCAGTGCGGCGTTCTGCTGGGTGGTCTCGTCCATCTGCACCACGGTCTGGTTGACCTGCTCGATGCCCGCCGACTGCTCGCGCGAGGCTGCCGAGATCTCGGCCATGATCTCGTTCACTCGGCCGACCTGGCCGACGATTTCCTGCATGGTGCGGCCCGCGCCGTGCACCAGCTGCGCACCGGCACCGACCTGCGCCACCGAGGCGTCGATCAGCTCCTTGATCTCCTTGGCCGCGCCTGCCGAGCGCTGGGCCAGCGCGCGCACTTCGCTGGCGACCACGGCGAATCCGCGGCCCTGTTCGCCGGCACGCGCCGCTTCCACCGCCGCGTTCAGCGCCAGGATGTTGGTCTGGAACGCGATGCCATCGATTACCGAAATGATCTCGGCAATGCGCTGCGAGGAGGCCTCGATCTGTTCCATGGTCTGCACCACCTGGCTGACCACCTGCCCGCCTTCGCTGGCCACGCCCGCTGCGGAGCCGGCCAGGGTGTTGGCCTGCAGCGCGTGGTCGGCATTCTGGCGCACCGTGGAGGTCAGCTCTTCCATCGAGGCCGCGGTCTCTTCCAGGTTCGCCGCCTGCTGCTCGGTGCGGCGCGACAGGTCACTGTTGCCGGCGGCAATCTCACCCGCCGCCAGGCGGATGCTGGCCGCCGACTGCTGGATCTGGCCAACGATCTGGGTCAGCTGCTGCACGGTGCTGTTGGCATCGTCGCGCATCACCGCGAACACGCCGTGGAAGTCGCCCTGCATGCGCGCGCTGAGGTCGCCTGCGGCAATCGCGCGCAGCAGCGTCGACAGCTCGGCCAGGTTGTGGTCGCTGACCTGCATCATGGTGTTGAGGGTTTCCACCATGCGGCGGAAGTCGTGGTCGAAGCGCAGCGTGTCGCCGCGCACCGCGAAATCACCGGCTGCTGCGGCAGCGGCCAGCTGCTGGATCTGATCGTTGATCGCCGCCAGGTTGCTCTTGGTGGTGGCCATTGCAGCGGTGAACACCGCCTTCTCGCCCGGCAGCGCTTCCATGTCCACGCTCAGGTCACCCACCGCATAGCGCTGCATCACGTCGACCAGGCGCTGGGTGACGGCGTTGCTGGAGGCCACCAGCTGGTTGCTGTCAGCCACCATCCGGCCGTACTCACCCGGGAACGCCGAGGCGTCCATGCGGTAGCTGATTTCACCGGCGTCATGGCGACGCGCCATTTCCGCCTGCGCCGCCATCACCGACTGCAGCTGCCCCCGCATGCCCTGCATCGCGTCCAGCAGGCGGCCCACTTCGTCGTTGCTGCGTGCCGGCAGGGTGCTGTCCAGCTTGCCCGCGGCGACGTCGCCGGCCACGCGCACGGCTTCGGCCAGTGGGCGGATCGCCAACCGGCGCAGCAGCACATAGACACCGGCACTCAGCGTCAGCGCGGCCACCACACCAACCAGCAGGGTCAGCCACAGCAGCTGGCGCGCCTCGGCCACGATCACCGCGTGCGGCATCACCACACCCAGTGCAAAGCGCTGCGGCGCATCGCCCACACGCAGCGGCACGTATACGCGCACGTTGCCGGCGGCATCCGGAGTGAAGGCTTCGAACCGGCGGTCGGCGGCGATGTCTGCCAGCATGCTGCGGGTCAATGCGTCGCCACGCGGCTTGCCGATTTCGGCGGCATTGGCCGAGGCCAGCACCACGCCATTTGGCGAGAGCAGTTCGACGCGCCCGGCGCCCATCGGCTTCAGCGTGGCCAGGTGCTTCTGCAGCGCCGCCAGCGAGAAGTCCACAGTAAATACACCGAGGAACCGGCCGTTTTCGATGATCGGCGTGCTCAGCGTGCTCATCAGCACCTGCTGGCCACCGATGTCGTAGGCGTAGGGCTCGCTTACCTTCGCCAGCTTGTCGCGGCTGGGCACCATGTACCAGTCACCGGAGCCACTGGCCGTCTCGGTGTAGTCGGTCATCGTCGACTGCTGCGGCTTGCCGTCGTGCCAGGCCCAGTAGCTCATGTAACGACCGGTGGCATCGTGCGCTTCGGTGTTGACGAACTCGGCATCCTTGCCATCGAAGGCGTCGGCCTCCCACATGGTGCTCTTGCCCAGCCACTCGGGGTGGGTGCGCAGCTGCTCGCCCAGCACGGCAGCCAGGCTGGCACGGTCCGGAACATCGCCGCGCGCGCGCTGGGCGAGCACGGCCTCGACCATGGCGTCGTTGCTGGCAAAGGCGGTGCCCAGATCGGCCGCGACCTGGCGGGCTTCGGCGGTGGCTTCGCTGGCCATGGTCTGGCGCGAGGCGTCGATCAGGCTGGCGCTGGCCTGGCGGTAGATCAGGAACGCAGTCAGGCCGAAGCACAGCAGCGCGATCGCAGCGGTGCCCAGCATCAGCTTGTGGGCGATGCTGCCCGGGCGGCGGGCAGCGGCGGAACGGGGAGAAGGCATGGAAGGATCCGCAAGGCAGTTCAGGACGACCGGCACCGCGAGGGCACCGCGCAGGTGCGCGATCCGTCGCGCAGGCCACCGGCCGCCGGGACACGCCCGGCGCTGGAAGCGCACCGGGTTAGCGGCCGCCTGCGAACGAGGTTGAGGCGGTCCATCTGCACATTCCTGAACCTGCTCAGGGTCGGGTCAGGAACCCGCCCGGCTGCCGCCCTATTCGGCCACGCGGTCCTTGATCCATTCCGCCCGCGGCAGCACCTCGATGCTGCCAACCGCGTACTGCTGCAGCACGTCGTCCGGGCCGAAGCGCGGCTGCCAGCCCAGTGTGCTGCGCATCAGTGCACTGTCGTAGACGCGGTCAATGCTCAGCGGTAGCGGCCAGCCACGGCGCTCGAACTCGGCCAGCAACTGCGGGGCGCGGCGGGCCAGTACCCTGCGAGGCTGGGTCGCCAGTTCCAGGCAATCCTCGCGCAGGAACGGCGTCGGTGCGCAGGCAATGTAGCGTGCGAAGGCAGCGCCCTCATCGTGCAGCAGCGCGGCATGTGCGCTGGCCACGTCGCGCGCGTCGATGCCGCGGTGCAGGCGGAACATCGCCATCCGCTCCGGTGGCTCGGGGAAACAGCGGGCCATGCGCAGCACGCGCACGCTGAAGCCCGGCGCCGCAGCGGCTTCAGCCAATGCCTCGGCCTGCAGCTTGCTGCGATGGTAGATGGTGCGTGGCAGCGGCTCGGTATCTTCATCGATCCAGCGGCAACCGCCCGCCACCACCGCATGGCCATACAGCGCCGTGGTGCTGGTCAGCACGAAGCGGCGTGCACCGGCCTCGCGGGCAGCCTGCAACAGGTGTGCAGTCGCCTCCACATTGATCTGCTGGAATACCGCATCCGGCACCAGGCCGACATGGGGTGCGTGCAGGGCGGCGGTATGGATCACCGCGTCGACGCCCTGCACTGCCCGCTTCACGGCCTGACGATCGGTGACATCGGCAATGATGCGGGTGGTGGCGAATGGGCTGCGATCCAGCCCCACCACTTCGTGGGCCGCCGCCAGCGCGCCGAAGATCGCACGCCCGATCCGCCCGGAACTGCCGGTCAACAGAATCTTCATTGAGTCCATTCACTCGAAGCGCCCGGGAACTACCGGGATGCATCGATTCTAGGCACGCTGCATGTCGTCTGCGATAGGGCGCGGTTGCAATTGTGCGTTCATTCTGGCGATGCCGATCGGGCCAGCAGCTGCCGGGCGACGAACAGCGGATCGTCACCGCCTGCTGCATCAGGCGTGACGCCGGTGCGTTCCCAGTTGGTTCCGGTACGGAGGTTGATCGGCTGCCGGTCGGGAATGCTGATCTGATAGCCATCCGGCAGCAGCACAGGATCATCGAACATATGTGCCGCGCCGCCACTTCGACTACCAACGACACGTGCCCGCCCCTGCGCCTGCAGCGAGTACGCGACGAATTCGGCGGCCGACCCGGTGCGGCGGTCGATCAGCACCACCAGCGGCTTCAGGTACAGCCCCAGGCTCGCCGGTGGCAACGGTACCGGACTGCGCTGGCCACGGCGTTGCAGTGACTGCACCTGGGTGATCTCCGCCGCCAGCAGGGTCCGCACCAGCAGGTCCGCACTGCCGTCATCGCCACCACCGTTCTGGCGCAGGTCCAGCACCAGGCCGTCGGTGTCGGCCAGCAGGGTGAAGGCAGCAGCCAGCTTCGGCCGGGCCAGATCGAGCGGATAGAAGGTGCTCAGGCGCAGGTAACCGATGTTGCCTTCCAGCACCCGCACCTCGCGCACGCCCGCACCATTGCTGCGCGCATCCGCGCGCCAGGCCATCAGCCAGTCGTCCTGGCCGGCGCGGGCATCCACCCGCTCGACATGGAAGTGGCCATCGAACACGTCCAGATCCTGGTTCAAGCGTGCGCTGAACGCCTTGGGGTCCGCGCAGCTGTCCACATAGCGCTGTTGGGTGGACCAGCCGCGCACGGCCTCGGCAATGCGCGCGCCTTCGGCCACGTCCAGGTACTGCGCCTGTATCGCCGTGGCCGCCGCCTGCAGCACCGCGTCCTGGGCCGGGCAGGACGCCGCCAGCAGCGCGCCCAGCATCCACGAAACCGCCATGACCGCACCCCATGTTGATGATATGTAAGTGCTTATATATCATCGCCACCATGGATCTCCAACATGCCACCCTGGGAACACTGCTGCGGGCCCTGCTCGACCAGCTGGACCCGGCGGTCGAGCAGGCCTACCGCGACCTGAAGCTGGACTACCGGCCGCGCTACACCCCGGTGCTGCGCACGCTGATGGCGCAGGGACCCTGCCGCATCAAGGATCTCGCACTGGCCTGCGGGCTCAGCCATTCGGCGCTCAGCCAGACGGTTTCAGCAATGGTGCGCGACGGCTGGCTGCACGCTGCGGTCGGTGAAGACAGCCGCGAGCGCATCCTGCAGATGAGCCCGCGCGCGTTGCAGGCATTGCCGGCGCTGCAGGCGCAGTGGCGGGCCACGGCACGCGCGGCGCGCAGCCTCGATGCCGATCTTGGACAGTCATTGGAGCAGGTGCTGCGCGAGGCACTGCAGGCGCTTGAACAGCGGCCGTTCGCGCAGCGACTGCGTGGCACGCCCCAACGCTGAGGCGCTTACTGCTCGGCCGCCATCTCGATTTCACTGAGGAACGTCCAGCTGCCATTGGCCAACCGCAGCTCCAGCGTGCGGCACTGCGCGGCCAGCGGCGCGGCGTTGCCCAGCACGTATTCCTCTTCGGTCGAACCGCTCAGTCCGGCCTGGGGGAATGGCGCCGACAGCACACCGATCTTCACCGCAGCGGCGCCCGGCTCGGCACACATCACCTCCACAGCTGTCGGCGTGACGATGCCCCACGCCGGGCGGGTCATCGTATGCAGGCCGATCCAGTCCACCCGCCGGCGCTGGCCCAGGTCGATGGTGATGCTGGCGTTGCCATGCACGCCTACCCAGCCGGCATCCATCGGGTTGCGCGGATCCCCCACCCGGCGATCGAACAGTTCATGCCCGGTGCTGTCGGGATAGTTTGCATCCGGCGCCACGCTGTAGCTGTAGGTGGTCTGCACCGGATCGACACTGTAGGACGCACCGAGCCCATACAGCCCGCGATAGGTGTTCATCAACCGCGGAGATTCGGCATAGCCCTGGCCGGGGCCGACCACCTCGGACATGTGGTACTGGTTGAGCCAGGCAACGCGCTTGCCGGCCGAACGCGCGCTCCACAACTGCTGGTTGATGCGCTGCACCGACGCGGAGCGATAGGCACCGGACAATCCGTTGCCGGTTTCCAGGAACAAGGGACTGCCATGGTTGAACAGTTCGATGTCGGCCCACAGGCCGCTGGCCCCCAGCGCCGCCGACAGCGCCTCGTAATACGCCTCGGTGGAATGACCTGGGCGATCCCACTGGAACAGGCGTGCATGCGAGGCGGCGCCGATGCCGTCCTGCCAGATCTGCACATCCACGCCGGTGGCCGTACGGAACTGTGCAGCAGCCCGGCCCACGCTGGCCGGATCCACGCTGGATGACACCAGGTAGGGGGCCACCATCACCGGCCGCGAGGGTGTACTGCCTTTGAGCGCCGTCACGATCGCACGGTAGAACGGCGCGCGATCAGCCGGCACCTGTGCTGGCTCGTCGGTGATGTACCAGCCAGCGAACGCCGGATGCGATCCGTACTGTTGGCCCAGCTGGGCCAGCGACTGCGCCGCATCCTGTGCCACGGCCGTTGCGTTCTGCCCCTGCCAGAAGGTGGCGCACTGCCCCGAGCTGTAGGTGGTGCCGACCACGACCTTCATGCCGCGCGCGGCCGCCGCATCGAGCACGGTGCCGAGCTTGCCGGGAAAGCCGGCAATCCATTCGAAATCCTGCACGCCGCTGGCGCAGCCGACGCCGGCACGGGTGGCACGCACCTGACCGAGGATGATCGTGTCGTTGCCCAGGTCCTGCAGTTCATCCAGGAACAGCGGCAACTGCGCGGCCGGCAGTTGTTCGTCGCTGCCCGAGTAGCCAACGTGGACGAAGCTGCCGGACAACAGAGGGCTGGCTGCGTGGACGGGAGCGGTACAGGCCAGCACTGCGATCAATCCAATCCTGTTCATGTTCTACGTCCCTGTCGCGGCCAGGCGAGTGGCGTTGTTGCGCATCCTATCAACAGCGACGGTGGCCCCATCACGATCATCGACAACACTGCGCAATCGCCGACTTCAGCTGCCCCCGCAGCAGCGCACGTGCAATGCCGATTCAAGCGGTTGATTCATTCAACTGCGTGATCGAGCCTGCGCGCTCCTTCCCCTGGAATACTCCTCATGCGCACGCCGCCCGCACCGCTCAGCCTGATGGAACGCGACCGCCGCTGGGCCCTGGCCCGCGACCTCATGGCCAGTGAACGCCTCGATGCCCTGGTTGTGCATGGCGACCGGGAAGCCGCCGCACCGGCCGGGTTCTCGCCGGACTGCTACTTCACCAATGACCGGCCCGGCTCGATCGTGGTGTTCGTCGGCGACCAGCCGCCACGGGTGTTCACCTTTGCCTCGCTGATGATTGCCGACCACCTGCAGGCCTGCCTGCGCGGCGACCTGCAGTGGATCGCACCCGAACAGCTGTGGGTTGGAAAATCCGGTCTGGAGGTTGGCCGCTGGCTGCAGCAATGTGGCCTGCACACGGCACGTATCGGCGTGCTGGGGCTGGAGCCCTATCCACCGTTCTACTTCGACGGCGCGATGCCCGCGCGCACCCTGCAGGGCATGCAGGCGGCGGTGCCGAACGCGGAATTCGTACCGGTATATCGTGCGTTCTTCCAGCGCGCCTCGGTAAAGAGCCAGGAGGAACTGGCGCTGATTGCGCATGCCGCCTGGATCGGTGAATCCATGAGCGAGGCGCTGCGTGCCACTGCTCGCCCCGGTGTTTCGGAAGCCGAACTGGTTGCCGCAGTGACCGCCGCCTGTTTCTCGCTGGGGGGCTATACCGCCGAGGTGTTGCTCGGCTCGGGTCCCGAGTATGTGGGCTGGGGACCACCCGCCTGGCAGTATCGTGCGCAGCCGCCGCGCATTCTGCGCGATGGTGACCTGGTGCTGTCGGAGATCTTCGCACTGTACGGGCTGATGGAAACCCAGCATCAGGCCGCGGTTGCCATTGGCGAGGTGCACGACGACATCCATCGCGCCGCTGCCGTCGCCCGCAGCAGCTACGAAGCAGGCCTGTCCGCACTGCGCGTGGGCAATACCTTCGGCGATGTCGTCGACGCGATGGAAGCGCCCCTGCTGGAGGCGGGCGGCTGGCACGTGCATCCGTTGGTCCACAGCCTCAACCCCTATGGACCGATTGGCTTCGGCCGTGCACCGGGCATCGAAGCGCTGCCGGAGGCCGCGCGCTATGCGCACATCGCGCCGCTGCCGACTGTCGGGCGCGAACTGCCCCTGCAGGCCGGCATGTGCTTCGCCTTCGAACCGAACTGTGCATTCGGCCGGCACATGGCCAACATCGGCGGTACGGTCATCGTCGGCGCGGACGCGGGTACCGCGCTCAATGAAAACTCGACACGGCTGATGCAGGCCGATGCCTGAGTTCATCGCCCATCTGCAGACACCGGCACGGCGGCGCGCGGCCGAGACGCGCAGCGGGCAGACCCGAGCCCGACTGCTGCACGCGGGGCTGCAGCTGTTCAGCGCGTTCGGCGTGGAGGGTGTGCGTACCCGCCAGCTGGTGGACATGGCCGGCTGCAGCCAGTCAGCCATTCCCTATCACTTCGGTGGCAAGCAGGAACTGTATGCCGCCGTACTGCAGCGCTGCGCTCAAGCCATTGCCGAGCGATTGCCGCTGCCGGCAACGCCACCCAACGGCGCGCGGCAGGCCGCGCAGCAGCTGCAGCAGTTGATGCGGGCATTCGTCCATGCCTTGCTTTCGGCGCCGGATGCAGGTCCACGCACGCTGCTGTTGGCGCGCGAACAGATCCAACCGACGGCGGCGTTCGCCAGTGCCCACCGTACGCTGTTCGAACCCCTGCACACCACGTTGGCCGCGTGCGTAGCGTGCCTGCGCGGCAGCGAACCATCCAGCGCCGAGACGGTGCTGCGTACCCACGCCCTGCTCGGCCAAGCGATCGTCTTCGCCGTCTCCCACGGAGCTCTGCAGGCGCGACTGAACCAGGGAGCTCCCTTGGCAGACGTAGAGACGATCGGGTCGGTGGTCAGTGGCATGGCACTGGCGGCAGCGAAGGCAGCGCCCGCCTGAATGGCTGCCTGATCAGCCCCGTGCGCAGGGCGCGTGAAAACCAGGGCCAAGATGGCGACCTTGACTTAGCGTGCGATGGCCAAGCATGGATGCCGTCGTCTACGAAGGCGACGCCCATACCGTAGGAGATTTCACATGACTGAGCAGAACCCGCGCAGCTCCAACCGGGGTTTCGCATCAATGGACCAGGAAAAGCAGCGCGCGATCGCGGCCAAGGGCGGGCGCGCCGCACATGCCTCCGGCAACGCGCATGAATTCAGTCCGGCCGAGGCACGTGTCGCAGGCCGCAAGGGCGGCGAGGCGATCAGCCGCAACCGCCAGCACATGGCCGAGATCGGTCGTGAAGGTGGACACGCTCGCCACGCCAATGCGCGCCAGCAGCAACAACAGCCTCAGGAGATCGAACGCACGGCAGCGGGTCCGCAACGCCAGCAGGGCTGAATGCAGCGCGTCAGGCCGGTGCGCGCTGCCGATACAGCCCGAGCGCCGCAAGCAGGGCCAGCGCACCGGCCACAGCCATCGCCCATCCGAAACCACTGGCCATCGCACTGCGATACCACGTCAGCATCTGCGGCGTGGCGTGCATCGAGCCCGGTTGCAGGATCAGTTCGCGCGCCTGTGCCGCCAGCTCCCGCTGCCCGGCCGCCTGCGCGGACGCGGCGAACTGCTGCACGGCGCGCTGGCCCATCAGGCTGCCCAGCAGCGCGATGCCCAGGCTCATGCCTGCCTGACGTAACGCGTTCATCGTGGCTGAGGCAATACCCGCGCGCTCGACCGGCGCGCTGGCCATGACCGCCATGCCGGTCGCCGGCACTGCCAGCCCCATTCCAATGCCAAGCAGCACCAGCACAGCACTGGAACAAGCGTGCGAAGTAGCCGGTTCGAACGTGGCCATCGCGCACAGCGCCGCCCCGGCCAGGGCATAGCCCAGCACCAGCGCGGCGTGCAGCCCGAGGTGGGCGACCAGACGCCCGAACAACAGCGACACGGCACCCATCAACAGGAACTGCGGGGCCAACTGGGAGCCTGCCAGCGCAACGTTGTGCCCCTGCGCCTGCTGGAAGAACAGCGACAGGAAGAACAGGCTGGCATAGGCAGTGAAGCCCAGCACGAACGAGGCCAGGTTGAACATGCCGAAGCGGCGGTCGGCAAACAGGTCCAGCGGCAGCAATGGGCGTGCCACCCGGCGTTCGACGATGCCGAACAGGATCAACCCGGCAGCTGCCACGCCCAGCGCCAGCAGCGTCACCGGGGCCAGCAGGCCATGCGCGCCGATCGCGATCAGGCCATAGCTCAGCGCACCCAGCGCGACGACGCTGAGCAGCTGCCCGGCAGGGTCCAGCGCAGCGTGCTGCGGATGCCGCCGCTCCGGAATTCCCCAGGCGCCCAGCGCCAGTGCGAGCAGGCCCAACGGCAGGTTGATCAGGAAGATGCTGGGCCATCCGACGCGCTGTACCAGCACGCCGCCCAGCAGCGGGCCAAGCACCAGAGCCAGCGCACTGAACGCCGACCAGCCACCGATCGCACGTGCACGTTGGCGCGCATCGGGAAACGCGTGGCTGAGGATCGGCATTGCGGCGGGAATCAACAAGGCGCCCGCGATGCCCTGCACTGCACGCCCGGCTACCAGGGTCGCAAGATTGCCGGCACAGGCGCACAGCAGCGACCCCAGCGTGAAGGTGGCGACGCTGAGCAGCCACATCCGCCGATGACCGTAACGGTCCCCAAGCGGCCCCGCCGACAGCATCAACGCCGACAGCGCGATTGCATACGCATTGATCACCCACTGCAGGCCGGCCATGTCGGTATTCAACGCCTGCTGCAGGGTCGGCAGGGCGACGTTGACGATGCTGATGTCCAGCGAGGCGAGGAATGTGCCGAGGTAGGCCGCCAGCACCAGGGCCGGCCGCTGGAAACGTCGCATGTACGGCTCCCGGGGGAAGGATGTGTGCGCATCCTAGCCACTGACTGACCGTCGGTCACTGACTGACGGTCAGTCGGTGCCACAGGCCAGCTAGAATGGCTCCCGTCGCACCCGGATCCCTCCCACATGCAGACCCCAGCTGTCGCCAGGCCACGCACCAAACCTGCGGAAACCCGCCAGGAAGAACTGATGGACGCCGCGCAGGCGCTGTTCCTGTCAAAGGGAGTGGATGCCACCACCATCAGCGACATCGTCGCCGCAGCCGACGTTGCCAAGGGCACCTTCTATACCTATTTCGCCTCGCGCACCGAGATTCTGCAGGCGCTGGCGCAGCGCTATACCCAGCGTTTCATGGAAGACGTCGACCACGCCGTGCAGCGCTACCCGGCCAGCGATGGCGTAGCACGCCTGCGCGCCTGGATCCGCGCCAACATCGAACTTTATGTGCGTACCCATGCACTGCACGACGTGGTGTACGCCAACCATCATCACCACCAGCGTGGCAACGCCGAACGCAATGCGATCCAGCAGCAACTGCTGGGCATCCTCGAAGCAGGCAATGCCGCAGCTCTGTGGCAGCTTCCAGCGCCCAAAGTCACCGCCTCGTTGATCTATGCCGGCGTGCACGGCGCCACCGACGACCTGATCGCCATACCCGCACAGGATGCCGATGCCTTCATCGCCGCCGTGGTGGATGATTGCCTGCGCATGGTCGGCGTCTCGCCCACCTCGGCGCGTGGTGGCAGGCGCCGCTGACGGGCTGTCCCTCGCTCAGGCGTGGGCGAGGATGTTCAACAAGCGCCCGAACGGGTCGCGTACGAAGAAGCGGCGCACGCCCCAGGGTTCATCGACGGGGCCATACTCCAGCGCAATGCCGGCCGCGCGCATGCGATCCAGCACCTCCTGCAGGTTGTCCACTTCGATCGACAGGTCCGGCACCGGGGTTCCGGCGCCGCCTTCGCTGGCGAAGCTGACCTGTGCCAGCGCACTGCCCTGGCCGCCATGGGTGACGATCCAGCCGTGGTCCATCACCACCGGCATGCCCAGCAGCTCGCCATAGAACGCTGCGGCACGCGCAGGGTCAGGCGTGGCGATGTTGGCGACGACACGTTTGACGGCCATGTGTGGCGGCTCCGATGCGATTCCCCATCCTCGCTGCTGCGTGCATGACCTGCAAGCGGGCGGCGCTGAAACAGAAGAGCCCCGTCAGGGACGGGGCTCGTCATCAATCCTGCATTGCCACTGCTTACACAGCGCCGCAGCGATCCATGATGCAACGATCGTATTCGTACTGGCATTCCATCGCATCAACGCCACCGGACAGACACGCCTGGTAAGCCTTCCAACAGGGAAGATCGCATGGCGGAATCGGCCCAGCCACAGCAACCGAACCGCTGCAGGCCAAGGCGAACACCGCACCCGCGATCATTTTCCTGAAAGTACGCATCGACATCACTCCTTGATAAGCCTGGTGAGCCCAGGCCGGGCCACGGCAGCGAGGCCTCCGGGAGATGGAGTGAACGCCCGTGTCACGGAACATTAACCTGTTCATTAAATTTCCTTCACACCACTGGGGGGGATCGGCGCGCTGCGGGGTTAACGGCCTTGTTGTCCGTCAATCAAGGAAGTTGTCCGATGAATCACCCGCTGCACGGCCGTTCGTCCCACTCCCGTTCTCCCCTGCACAGCCGCCTCGCGCTGGCGGTCACCAGCACATTGCTGCTTGCCAGCACGTTGCCCGCCATGGCCAACGACTCATTCGAGGTCTGGCAACAACAGCGCCAGTTGCAGGCGGCCTGGGCGCAACCAGGCGTCGGCGCGTCCGCAGCACCGACGGCCACCACGCCAGCGGCGGCCAACACGTCCGTTCTCGGCAACCCCGGCGATGCAGCCAGTTGGCGCAGCGATGAATTCAACGCTGACTGGGGGCTGGGTGCGATGGGTGCCGATTACGCCTATGCACGTGGACTGACCGGCCAGGGCGTACGTCTTGCCCTGTTCGATTCGGGCTCGGCACTGGCCCATCAGGAATTTGCGGGGCGCAATACGTCCAGCATCACCATCGGCGCGGACTGCGCCACGCCAGGCGTGGTGGCCGGTACCGGTGCCTGCGAAAAAACCCGTGGCGAGCAGCCAGGCTACAACTACTACGGCCTTGGCCCCGGCGTTCCCGCCGCACTGGCCGCACGCCTGATCGCGGCAGGCCAGCCCTATGGCTTCAGCTACGCCGACCACGGCACCCACGTGCTGGGTACCATCGGTGCCAACCGCGATGGCAAAGGCATGCATGGCGTAGCATTCGGTTCGAACCTGACCGCAGCCCGTGTGTTTGGTGATACCTACTATGAGTGGCGCCTGGATCCGGACAACTTCTATCGTCCGCGCGCGCTATATCGCACCGATCCCGATGACACCGCTACCTTGGATATGTATGCGCAGATCCAGGCGCAGGGCGTGCGCGCCATCAACCACAGCTGGGGTATCTCTACCCGCAACATGACTGCTGCCGCGCTGGATGCACAGTATGCAGCGATCGGTGACGGCTACGGCGTGTATGGCAGCATCTACGCCAACGATGGCGATGCCCCCTCCTCCACCCTCATCCAGGTGTGGTCGGCTGGTAACGGCAGTGGCGCCGTCGCCGGAATCACGGCCGCCATGCCGCGCTGGAAGCCGGAACTTGAACCGTACTGGCTGGCCGTGGCCAACGTCCGCCGGCCCAACGCTGCTGCGGGCGAAACCGACTACGTGATCGATGGCAGTTCCAGTATCTGCGGCGTTGCCGCCAACTGGTGCATCTCGGCACCGGGCACCGACATCCTGAGCACCATTGTGTCCGGTGATATCCAGGGTCGCGTCGAGAACACTTCCGCCTATGTCCGCCTGATCATCGACAGCGAGAGCACCCAGTACGTCTATGGCACCAAGACGGGCACGTCGATGGCGGCGCCACACATCACCGGCGCGCTCGGCCTGCTGATGGAGCGCTTCCCCTATCTGGACAACGCCCAGGTCCGCGACGTGCTGCTGACCACCGCCCGCGATCTGGGCGATCCGGGCGTCGATGAGATCTACGGCTGGGGCATGGTCGACCTGCGCAAGGCCATCGAAGGCTACGGCTCGCTGCGCGTGGACACCAACGTGGTGATGAACCAGAAGGCCGGTGGCCTGAAGGTGTGGGAAGGCGATGCCTGGGATGACTGGACCAACGACATCGGCGGCCCCGGCAAGCTGACCAAGTCCGGCATCGGCTGGCTGCGCCTGAGTGGTGGCAACACCTTCAACGGCGCAGTGCTGCAGGACGGCACGCTGGAATTGAACGGCACCAACACACTCACGTCAGCGGTCGAAGTTCAGGGTGGCCAGTTCCTGCTCAACGGCTCGCTGGTCTCCACCGCCCTGAACACCACCGGAGGCGTGAGCACGGTCAGCAGCAGCGGCCTGCTGAAGGACAGCAACCTGACGGTCAACGGTGGCGTGGTGTCCTTCAACGGCACGCAGACCGGCGGCACCACCACGGTCGGTGCCAACGGCCTGCTGAAGGGCATCGGCACGCTGGGCAACACCCGTGTGGACGGCATCATCGCGCCCGGCAATTCGATCGGCACGCTGACCATCAACGGCAACTACGTGCAGGGCGCAACCGGCGTCTATGCCGCCGAACTTGCCCCGGGCGGCCGCAGTGACCAGTTGCACGTAACCGGCACCGCCACTCTCGGCGGCACCCTGGTCGCACTGCCGGAGCCGGGTACCTACTACCTCGGCGAGCAGTTCAACTTCATCCGCGCCGACGGCGGTGTCAGCGGCCAGTTCGCGAAAACCGACTTCAGTGCGTTCTCGCCGTTCCTGCAGTTCAGCCTGGCCTACGGCGCCAATGGCACCCGCATCGACGTGGCTCGGGGTGCCTCGCTCGCCAGCGCCGCCACCACGCCGAACCAGCGTGCGGCCGCGGCGGTGGCCGATGGACTGGCGATCAACCAGGGCCTGCCCAAGCCGCTGACCCAACTGTTCCCGCAACAGGTGGGTGGCGTGCTCGATGGCCTCAGCGGCGAGCTGCATCCGGCCACGGCGCTGGCCCTGGTCGAGGGCAGCCGCTATGTGCGCGATGCCGCACTGTCACGTCGTGCCGGTGCCACCGCACCCGGTGCCGATGCGGGTGATGCCACCGGCGCCTGGGTGCAGGCACTGGGCGGCAACAGCAAGCTGGATGGCAACAGCAACACCGCGCGCACCGACGCCAACAGCAACGGCCTGCTGGTCGGCATCGACCGCGAGTTCGGTGGCTGGCAGATCGGCGTGCTGGCCGGTACCGGCCGCACCGACGTGAAGCAGCAGGAGCGTCGTGCCAAGTCGAAGATCGACAACACGCACTTCGGCGCCTATGCCAGCCATACCTGGGGCGGCTTCGGCCTGCGTGGTGGCGTGGCATGGAGCCGCAACGAAGTGAAGAGCACGCGTGATGTTGCCTTCGCCGGCTTCAGCGACAGCCTCAGCGCGCGCTACAACGCACGTACGCGCCAGGCCTTCATCGAAGCGGGCTACCGCTTCGGCAATGCGGAAGGCGGGCTGGAGCCGTACCTGCAGGTCGCCCGCGTGGAAGTGGACCTGAAGCAGATCAACGAGCGTGGCGGCGCGGCCGCACTGCACGGCAAGGTGGACGACACCGGCACCACCATCGCCACCGCTGGCCTGCGCTTCGACAAGGGCCTGAAGGCATCGTTCCAGCAGGACAGCTGGCTGCACCTGCGCGGTGGCGTGGGCTATCGCCGCGCCTTCGGTGACCGCAGCCAGGTGGCCAACCTGGCCTTCGCCAACAGCAGCACCACCTTTGCAGTCGAGGGCGCACCGATTGCCGACAACGCCGTCGTGGCCGAGCTGGGCCTGGCGGCGTGGCTGACCCCGCGGCAGCAGCTGGAGCTGGGCTACAGCGGCCAGTTCGGCAGTGAAAGCCGCGACCATGGCGCCACCGCACGCTGGTCTGTGCGCTTCTAAACACGTGCTCTCTTGACGGGTTGGGGCGGCCTTGCGGCCGCCCCCTTTTTTGCCCGCCACCCAGCGTTATGCGCGATGCCGCAGCGCGGCGGCACCTGCCAGGCTGGCAAGTGGCAACAGCAACCCATAGGCCACCAGCGGCCACACGGTATCGCCGGGCAGCACGAGGGTAACCAGCGTGCCGATGCCTGCCACGATCAGGCTCTGCACGGCGTAGTACAGGGCCACCGCCGTACCTGACGCGTCGGCGAAATCACGCAGCGCGCCGCTTGCAGCCACCGAAACCACCATCACCAGCCCCACCGCGATGCCCCACATGGGCAGCACCACTCCGACGAACGAGGGAGGCCACGCTGCGGCCAACGCCATCAGCAGTACGCCGGCCACCATCACCCACAGGCCACGCAGGAAGGTACCGCGCACGTTCCAGCGGGCAATGCACACGTTCGCCATCCGCGCCGTGACGATCATCACCAGCGCCACCGTGGCGAAGGCCAGGCCGAACGACAGCGGCGAGTACTGCATGCGCCCGACCAGCAGCCGGGGCGCGACCGAGAAGAACACGAAGAACGTGCCCATGCCCGCACTGAAGCCCAGCGTGTAGACCCAGAACGCGCCGCTGCCGAGGATGCGTCGTAGCGCGGGTCGCGACGCCTCCCGGCACTGCGGGCGGGTTTCCTGCCAATGCCGTACCGCGCGCATGCCGGCGATCATGCCCAGTACGCCGAGCAGAACGAAGATCGCGCGCCAGCCGAAGGCGCCTGCCAGCAGGGCGCCGAGGATCGGTCCCAGCGCCGGCACGAAGGCCAGCATCGAGGCAAACAGCCCGTACAGCGACGCGCCTTCGGCTGTATCAGCATACACATCACGCACCGTGGCAAAGGTCGCCACCAATGCCGCCGACGCTCCCACCGCCTGCACGGTTCGCCAGGCCAGGAATGCCGCGCCACTGCTGGACATGGCCAGCGCGAACGACGAAAGCGCGAACAGCAACGCCCCCAGCAACAGGACCGGCCGCCGCCCGATGCGGTCGGACAACGGACCGAACAGCAACTGGCCCAGGCCGAGCACCAGCAGATAGATGCTCAGCGTGAGCTGCACCACCGCTGGTGATGTCTGCAATGCCTGCGGCATCACCGGTACCACGGGAAGATAGATATCCATGGCCAGCGAGGCCAGGAGGTCGAACGGCGCCATCAGCACGATGGCCGATGGCAGGGTATGGGCCCAACGCGGGGCCTGACGATTGAACATGGGGAGTCTCCGCCCAGAGTGAATCCGGCGGTGATCCATCCAATTCGCGTGCATCGCAGGGATGATCACCGCAACAACGTCTGCGTCGTTGTTGCGGCTCAGCGAACTGTCTGCGGACCGTTCCCGTTGTTCATGGTGTCCATCGAATGCGAATGCAGGTGGCACCAGTGTAGCAATCGTCCACCTGCCGCGCGGCGCTCAGGCCAGGGGCAACATGTCGATGCGCCTGCACGGTGTCTCCTTCACCTGCTCGATCAGCCGCCGCACCACTGGCGAAGTCTCTGCCCGCCGGTACTGCACAGCGATGGTCGAGACGATGGTGGGGCCCGCCAGTGGCAGATAGATCATTCCGGGCAGCACCAGCGTGCGTTGCAGTACCGATGGCACGATCGCCACCGAACCAACGCCGACCGACACCTCGGCCAACACCGCCGCCAGATGCCCGGGCTGGGAACGGATACGTGGAATGAAACCGCCGCGGCGCCCGACTTCCATTGCGCCCACCGGCTGCTCCGGCATGACGAAACCCTCCCGGGCCAATGACGCCGGCTGCACCGGCGACCGGGCCTGCGCCAGCGGATGGGTTTCCGGCAGGGCCACGCAGAACTGGTCTTCGACCAGGGTGTGTTCGCCGAAACTGTCGGGTACATCCATCGGAGGCCGGCAGAACACCACATCCACCCGTCCTTCCTGCAGCAGCTGCGGGAGCTCGCCCATCGGCCATTCGCTCACCTGCAGTTCCACGCCCGGGTAGCGGCTGCGGAACCGGCTGAGCTGATCCTGCAATGCTCCGGCATACAGCGCCGAGCCGACGTAGCCGATCTCGATCTTGCCGATCTCACCCCGCCCCGCGCGCCGGCCCAGGGTTTCGGCCTGTTCGAACCGGCGCAGCACATCACGGGCTTCCGCCAGGAAAACCTCGCCTGCCGAGGTCAGCAGCACCTCGCGCCGGCCGCGGTCGAACAGGCGCGTGCCGAGCCGACGCTCGATGTCCTGAATCTGCACGCTCAGCGTGGGAGTGGCAATTCCCAGGCGCAGAGCCGCACGACCGAAGTGCAGTTCTTCGGCCAGGGTGACGAAGTACTCCAGGTGACGGCGTTCCATGGGCGGCATTTCGTTAGGCTCAAGCTAACGTAACCAGAAAACACCGAGAATGAAACAAACACCGATCATTGATGGAATGGCCGTCTTCCTCTTCCTGCGAGTGACCGGTGCCGCCCTCTCCTCCCTCTTCGCCTGCACGGCACACGCTGCCTGACGCGGTCCTGCTGGTGGCCTCGCTGGGCTGCACGATGACCGTGCTGGAGACCAATGCCGTCGCGGTCGCATTGCCCAGCATCGCGCGTGACCTGCACGCCGGATTCGCCGATATCGAGTGGGTGATCAGTGCCTACATCCTGTCCTTTACCTCATTGCTGCTGCCCGCCGGCGCTGTCGCCGACCGCTACGGCCGCCGCCGGGTGCTGCTGATCGGCATCAGCCTGTTCGGCCTCACCTCTCTGCTCTGCGCACTGGCGCCCGGTGCTGCCCTGCTCTACCTGGCGCGGGCTCTGCAGGGCATTGGTGCAGCCTTTCTGCTGGCACCCTCGCTGTCGATCATCGGCCACACGTACCACGAGGGGGCCGCCAAGGACACTGCATGGGCGTTCTGGGGCACAGCCATGGGCGTGATGATGGTGCTCTCACCGCTGATCGGCGGCGTGCTGTCCGCACTCTGGGGCTGGCGCGCGGTGTTCGTCGCGATCCTGCCGTTCCTGGGCCTGCTCGGCTACGGCACGCTGCGCTGGATACCCGAGTCGTCAGACAGCGTGGTCCGCCCGCTCGATCCACCCGGCATCATCACGTTCAGCGCTGCCATCTTCGGCATGGTGTTCTTCCTGGTGGAAGGACTGGCAGAAGGATGGACATCGGCCCCGGCGCTGATTGGGCTGGGCCTGGCCATCATCATGGCTGTTGCCTTCGTCATCGTTGAACGGGCACGGTCACATCCCATGGTCGATCTCGGGCTGCTGGCCAGTCCGCGTTTCGTCGGCGCACTCATTGCCATGGTCGGCTATTCGGTCAGCGCACAGGTGATGGCATCGATGCTGCCGCAGTACCTGCAGAACGGCATCGGCCTGAGCGTACTGGCTGCCGGTGCTGGCATGCTTCCGTTCGCTGCGGCGATGCTGCTGTTTCCCAGCGTGGGCCGGCGGCTCGGTCGCCATCTGACCAGTCCGGCGGTGCTGGCGATCGGGCTGTCGGTCACCGCCGCGGGCAATGCCGTGGCCGGACTGGCCGCGTGGCAGCACCTGCCTTGGCTGGCACTCGTCGCAATGGTGGTGATCGGTGCCGGCGGCGGCATCCTCAATGGCGAGACATCCAAAGCCATCATCGGCGCGGCACCGCGCGAGCGCGCCGGCATGGCCTCCGGCATCAGCGCGACCACGCGCTTTGTCGGCATCCTGCTCGGATTCACCGTACTGTCCAGTGCCTTGAGCCTGGGCATCCGCAGCGCACTGTCCGCGACGGTTCCCGCGCGCGACGTACTGCCCATGGCCGATGCGATCGCTACCGGCACCTTCGCCGATGCGCGCACCGCCGCCTTCGCACAGGCGATCTACAGCCATGGATTTTCCAGTGCACTGTGGACGTCGGCCATCGCCGCGCTGCTGGCCAGCCTTGCGGTGTTGCTGCTGGGCCGTAGCACCACGCGGCGATGATGTTGGAGCGCTGGTTGCAAAGATGGCCGGGGCAGCCACGCTGCCCCGACCGTGGCGGCCCCGGGGAGAAGGCCGCCGATGATCGTCAGGCCGCCTTCATGGCGTGCTTGCGCGCACGCATCACGTTATGGCACTCCTGCACTTCAGGCAGAAGCTGGGTGACTTCCTGGCGCACGGCCGGCGGCAGTTCGTTATCCTTCAGCACGTCCTTGAACGCGCCAAGCAGCCGGTCTTCGGACTCTTCCAGCTCGGCCACGTAACCATAGTTGGTGTCGCCGAATGCAGCGCGGACCTTGCCATAGAACTGCTGCATCGAACCGACCACGGTGCCGTGCTCGGCCGGCTTGCCACCGCTGGCAGCAACGGAGCCACTCAGTGCGGCGACGATGCGGCCCTTGACGCCGGCAATACGAGTGAACAGGGCCGACAGTTCGGCATCCTTCACCTTGGTCGCAGCTTCCTCGTAGAACGACTTTCCGTCGCGGGCGATCTCGATCAGGTCGTTGAGGCGGTGTTCGATGGTGGACTGGGTGCTCATGGAATCGCTCCTGTGTGCTCGATGGTCTATGGAGAATGACAGCGCGAGTGCGTTGCCTTCGGGACCACTGTGGAGGTTTGAATGTGCCGATTGGGTGAGTACGAATTGATGCATGCATCACCACCCTCAACGCGCCCTGACTCCTTCATCCCGTCGCATTTCCGCGTTCACGGTACCTGAGCAGAACGCCGACGATTCACCATGGCGCGATGACGATGATCAGCGTCACCAACAGTGCGATGGCAAGCACCAGCAACAGCACATGCCACTGCTTCCACGTGGGTCTTGGTTTGCCGGGGGTATTCATCGGATGTCTCCTGAAGTCTGTCATCAGCCCGCAGCCAGACTGAAGCAGAGCACCCTTGGTGCGCGTCGCGGTTTCGTGCATGGCCTGTGCATGAACGCTGTATCCGGCGCGCGACGATAACGCGTCCATAACGTAATCGAGTTGTAAACGGAGTGTTAGGTTCCTTCCGATTCCGCACAGCGGGATTTCAGATCGGTTTCCACGCAGCGATGCGGAAACCCATTCAACTGGATTTGGAGAGAGCCAAATGCACTACAAGTACACCCTGCTTTCCCTGGCAGTGGGCACGGCCTTGGCCGCTGCCTGGTCACCGGCCGCGCATGCGCAGGATGACAGCGATAAAACACCGAAGAACCTCGATCGCATCCAGGTTACCGGTTCGGCCATCCGCAGCGTGGATATCGAAACGCAGCAGCCGATCATCGCCATCACCCGCGCGATGATCGAGCAGCAGGGCTTCACCACCATCGCCGACCTGCTGCAGAACCTGACCTCCACCGGCGCGCCGACCATTTCGCGTGCGCGCGCGTTGGCGTCCGGCGAGAACGTTGGCGGCTACTACGTCAACATCCGCAATCTGGGTGCCACGCGCACCCTGGTTCTGGTCAACGGCAAGCGGCTCGGCGCCACCACCAGCGGCCTGCAGGATCTCAGCCAGATTCCGATGAGCGCGGTGGAACGCATCGACGTGCTGAAGGACGGCGCCTCCTCGCTGTACGGCTCGGATGCAATCGCTGGCGTGGTCAACATCATCACCCGCAAGAACTACGAAGGCCTGGAAGTGTCCATGCAGCACGGGCAGTTCAGCCAGGGCGATGGCAAGGACAGCACGTTCTCGCTGGTCACCGGCGCCCGTGGGGAGCGTGGCGGGTACACGCTCGCACTGGAATACCAGAAGTCAGACCCGGTGTTTGCCCGCGACCGCGAGTTCTCCCGGTACGGTGGCGCCGGCCCCAACTACCCGGGCGCGGACTGGAGCAACATCAGCCAGAACGGTTCGTGGTGCGACCCGGCGCTCTACAAGTGCAATACCGGTGATGCCGTATTCAAGACCCTCAATCGTGGCGGCGATCCGAAGAACCCGAACGACTACCACCCGATCACGCCGGCCGAGTTCGCCAACGGCAACGACCAGATGCACCTGCAGACCGGCATCGAGCGCCGCTCGCTGTTCCTGAGCACGGACTATGCGCTGACCGACCAGATCAAGTTCACTGCCGACATCGGCTACAACGAGCGCACCACCGACCAGCAGATCGCGGGCTACCCGTACCAGTCGACCAAGTTCGGCACGCCCCTGGACGCGGCCAGCGTATTCAACCCGCTCGACCACGGCATCGCGTTCAATCGCCGCCTGTGGGAAGTGCCGCGCACGACCGAAAGCAAGCTGAAGTCGCTGCGGGTTGCACCCAGTCTGTCCGGCTACTTCGAGCTGGGCACCAAGACGTACGACTGGGAAGTCGGCGCGTTGTTCAACCGAAATGAAGTTACAAAAACAGGCCGTGGCGACATGAGCCTGATCGCTTCCCGGCAGGCATTGGGGCCCTCCTACCTCGATGCCAACGGTGTGGCCCGGTGTGGCACGGCGGCATCGCCGGTCTCGGGTTGCCTGGCCTGGAATCCTTTGCTGCCGTTCGGGGTCGCGGGGGCTGGCTCTCTCTCCGATCCCGAACTGCAGCGCTTCTTGTTCCCGACGTTCAACGATACCGGCATCACCAAGACCCGCAGTTACTTCGCCAACATCTCCGGCCCGGTGATCGAACTGCCTGCCGGTGACCTGTCCGTCGCCCTGGGGTATCAGTACCGCAAGGAAGAAGGCCGCTTCGTGCCCGATGCCTTCGCCCAGTCGCGCCAGAGCACCGCACTGGGCGCATCCACCACCGCCGGTGACTACAGCCTCAACGAGTTCTTCGCCGAAGTGAACGTGCCGATCCTGCGCGACCTGCCGCTCGCCAAGGAACTGACCGTGAACCTGGCTACGCGCTACTCCGACTACAGCAACTTCGGCAGCACCACCAACTCCAAGGCGAGCTTCGCCTGGCGTCCGATCGAAGAGCTCATGATCCGTGGCACCTTCGCCGAAGGCTTCCGCGCACCGAGCATCTCCGATCTGTATGGCGGCCTGGGCACCAGCTTCGAAACCTATGTCGACCCGTGCGGCATCGGCGCCACCAACAGCGTCAACGGCAATGCCGCCTGCAACGCCGCCGGCGTCCCGCTGGGCTACCAGCAGCTGAACCAGAGCCTGAAGCCCTGCGCCAGCTATCCGTGCGCCACGCCTGACGAGTTCACCACCGGCTCCGATCCGAAGCTGCGCCCGGAAGAGTCCAAGAGCAAGACCGTGGGCGTGGTCTGGAGCCCGCGCTGGGTGGACGGGCTGGACATCAACCTCGACTGGTACAGCTACAAGATCACCAACATGATCATCCAGGACAGCGTCGACCGCATCCTGCGTGACTGCTACGTGCTCGGCAACGCTTCGCGTTGTGGCAGCGTCAAGCGCGCTGGCGATGGCCACATCACCAGCATGTTCTACGGTCTGGCCAATCTGGGCTCGATGGAAACCGAAGGCTGGGACCTGGGTATCCGCTACCGCCTGCCCGAGTTCTCGTTCGGCCGCTTCACCATCGACCTGCAGAACAGCTATGTCTCCAAGTACGACGAGGAGAACCAGAACTCGGCCGGCGATACGATCATGATGGGCCGGATCGGCCAGCCGGGCATTTCCCGCCTGCGCTCGAACCTGGGTGTGAACTGGCAGCTCGGCAACTTCAGCACGCAGTACACCGTGCGCTACTACTCCGGCATGGTTGAAAACTGCGTACCGAACCGTCCGTGCACCCTGCCCGACCGCTACGCCTACGGTGAGCCGGATGCCCTGCGCAAGGTCGGTTCCAATGCCTTCCACGATATCCAGGTCAGCTACAAGCTGCCGTGGGACGGCACCGTGGCGCTGGGTTCGAACAACGTGTTCAACCACCAGGGCCCGATCATGTTCTCCAAGCCGTCCAGCTCCTTCCCCTATTACGGCGGCTTCGATATCGGCCGCACCGTGTACGTGAAGTACTCGCAGCGCTTCTGACGGGCAGGTCCGTGCTCGTGGCCGGCGGAAGGGGAGTCCGCCGGCCACGATGCACACCGCCTCCACCCAATCTCCATCGTTTTTCGACGGAATCTCCAAGGTTCCCGGCAACACTTGATGTCATGACGGCTAAGGAGCAGGACCGCATGGATCGCCACGCGCCCCGACACTGCACACCCGTCTCCAGGTTCACCACTGAATGTGACGGTGTGGCCGGGTTCCGATCTTCCGGACATGCCGCCGCAAGGGAAGTACGAGATGACGACGGCAGTTCGCACCGGCCTGACCGACCTGGTCGCTGACGCGCAGCGGTACCTGCGCAGGATTCTTCCCGGGCTCGCCTCGGCAGTGCATCCACTTGCTTCATTGCATGCCATTCCCCACGCGATGGCATCGCGCTACCACCTCGCCGGGCTGATGCTGTACGGGGAAACCCCCGCCATGCTCGCCGTGGCCCGCGAGCCGGGCGAGTCCAGCACCCGCGTGATCCAGGATGTGCGCTGCCTGCGCTCTGCAGCGAATGCACTGGTGCTGTACGTCTCGCCCTATCTCACGCCGACCCAGCGCCGCTTCCTGGTCGAGAACCACATCGACTTCGTGGTCCCGCACACCCAGTTGTTCGCGCCGAGCCTGGCCATTGAGTTCCGCGACGACCCCGATCATGAGAAGAAAGCCATCTCGCTGCTGCCTTCGGCGCAGGCCGTACTGATCCACGTGCTGCTGAGCGGCCAGTCGCGCTGGTGGTCGCCGCGCGAGATCAGTGCCGTCGCCGGCTACACCTCGATGACGGCGTCGCGCCTGTCTGCCGAACTGGTCGGTCGCGGCCTGGTTGAACGCTCCACCGGGGGCCGCGAGCGCTTCCTGAAGCTGGCCGGCAACCGCGACGAGGTCTGGGCCAGGGCACAGCCGTTCCTGCGTTCCCCCATCCTGAAGGAAGTGGATGTCTGCTGGGGCCCGACCGCCGAGGCACTCCGCGATGCGGGGCATCCGGCGCCGACGGCCGGCCTCGATGCGCTTGCTGAAACGTCACCGCCCCCGATCGGTGGCACCCGCGCACTGCACATCGATGCGTGGCGGTTGCTGGGCGCACTTCCCATGCCCGGCCCGGACTGCCTTCAGAGCGCACGGCTGCAGATCTGGGCCTATCCGCCGGCATTCACCAGTATTGGCGATGTGGTGGACCCGCTTTCGCTGTATCTCAGCCTGCAGGGCAAACGCGGCCATGATGCAGACGCGCTGCAACAGCGGGTGGAACAGGCGCTGAGCGGAGACACGTATCCCGCATGACCGAAGCCCTATGCGGGCTGCTCGCTCGGCACTGCGGCGGCGCGCCTGGCGCTGTACTCGGCGAACACCACGCCGGACACCGCCAGCAGGCCACCGCCCAGTACCCAGCCACTGAGCGATTCTCCCAGCAGCAGTACAGCCAGCGCGGCGGTCACGATCGGCACCAGGTTGAAGAAGCCAGAGACGCGCGCAGCGCCCAGGCGTGACAGTCCGGTCATCCAGGTCAGCGGCGCCAGGATCGAAGCGCACACGGCGGCGAAGCCGATGCAGCCGACCGCCGTGAGGTTGTTCACCCCGGTGCCGACCAGCAGCTGTACCGGCAACAGGATCAGCGATGCAGCGGTGGCCTGCAGGAACAGCGACTCCAGCACCGACAGCGGAATCTTCCAGCGCTGCATCAGCACGTTGTAGGCGGCGAACGCCAATGCACCGATCAGCATGATCGCGTCGCCGCGGTTCAGGCCCTGCGCTGCCAACCGCGCCAGGTCGCTCTGCGAGACCACCGCCACCACGCCGACGGTGGAGATCACCGCGCCAAGAATGGAAGTGCCTCGCACCGGATGGCCCATGAACACGCGCGACAGCGCTAGCGCGATCAACGGAATCAGCGCCTGGATCACCCCCATGTTGGTGGCCGAGGTGAAGTGCGCCGCATAGTAGGCCAGGCACTGGTACATCACCCCACCCAGGCAGCCCAGCACCAGGAAGCGCCCGAGATTGGCGCGCACGGTCGGCAGGTTTTCGCGCAGACGTGGCAGCGCCAACGGCAGCAGGACCAGCGCCGCGACCAGCCAGCGGAAGAAGCCGATGTCGATGGGACCGACCGAGCCCGAAGCAAGCTTGGTAACGATGGTGTTCGCGCCCCACAGCAGGCAGGCGAGGATCGGGAAAAGATAGTTCACGGAACGCGGGTGTACGTAGGGGAATGGCCAGCGTACGCTTGGCGCATATCGAGGACATCCCGAAAATGCGCCACACCGACCCCGGCTTGCAGCAACCGATGGAGCCAATCCCCACCTTCCGCCAGCTGCCCGGTCCGATCTACTTCCGGCAGGGTGCGATGGAGCCCACGGACTGGGGCACGCACAGCCATCCGTGGGGCCAGTTCAACTTCGTCGCGCAGGGTGTGATGGAGATGAAGATCGACGGCGAATGGATGGTGTCCCCGCCGCACTACGCGATCTGGATTCCACCGGGAATGGCCCACTACTCGCGCAACCGCTCGCAGCTGGCCTACCGCTCGGCCTATCTGTCGCCGGCCTTGTCACGCCGCTTGCCTGATCGCTGCCGTGCACTGGAAGTCAGCCCGCTGCTGCGCGAGCTGCTGCACGAACTGGCACGGCAGGGCGTGACCGATCCGCAGACCCCGGCCCAGCGGCGTATGGCCGCCGTGGTCATCGACCAGATCGTCAATGCGGCCGTACTGCCCAGCTTCCTGCCGATCGCCAGCAGCGATGCACTGAAGCAGGTGATGGCGTACATGGAGAAACACCTGTCGGTGGCCGAATCGGTTGCCGAAATCGCGCAGCGGCACCATATGAGCGTGCGCAAGCTGGAGCGCATGGCACGCAGCGAGCTGGGCATGTCGCTCGGCGACTGGCGTGGACGGGTGAAGTTCGTGCGCGCCACCGAGGCGCTGTGCACCCGCCGGCCGATCAGCCGGATCGCCGAGGAGCTTGGCTATTCCGGCGTCAGCGCCTTCGCCGAGATGTTCAAGCGGCACGCGCAGTGCACGCCGGATCAGTACCGGAAGCTGCATCGGGCGGGGTGAGGGCGGCCTAGAGAGCGATCAGCAGGTCCACAAGCAGCCTCGGCAGGAACAAGGCGGCCAGAACGCAGGCGAACAGGATGAGAATGACCTTTGCCGTCAATGGGCGACGGCGGGGATTGCTGAAATAGAGGTGCAGATCGCGCAGTTCATCTTCCAGCCCCCTCCGCACGCCTGCGTTCTGTGCACCGGGTTCGAGCAGCTGTCGCTCAAGCGCCTTCAGGCGCTTCATCAGCTCACGCGGCGGTGTAGCCCGCAGGATCAGCTGATTGAGCTCCTGAAGCCGGCGCGCCTGCGGCATCAGCGCTGCCACGAGATCATCCGGCGGAAGCTGTGAGACCCATCGCTGGGCGTCCGCATCCATCTCAGCCTGCAGCACATCGCGTTGCTGCTGCAGTTCGGCCAGGGAAGTGCGGCGCTGCCACATGAGGAGGCACAGGTGTGGTGGGTGGCGGGCAGTGTATCGCCCGCCGCCCCGGGAAGGGTGTCGATTTCCCGCCCCGTGGTTCGTCGGAACAGGAAAGGCAGGCCCTTCGACCTGCAGGAGTGCCACGATGTGCCCGATCCTCACCGCCTTCGCCACTTCACCGGACCGCGGCCAGGGCCTGGCCCGTGACATGCGCGTGCGCTGGGCGCTGGAGGAGCTGGGCGTGCCCTACAACGTGCAGCTGCTCGGCTTTGCCGAGCTGAAGCAGCCCGCGCACCTGGCCCGCAACCCCTTCGGGCAGATCCCCACCTGGCAGGACGGCGGCCAGGTCCTGTTCGAATCCGGCGCGATCGTGCTGCACCTGGCCGAGCAGCATGCCGGCCTGCTTCCTGCTGATCCAGATGCACGCATGCGCGCGATCATGTGGGTGTTCGCTGCATTGAATACGGTGGAGCCGCCCATCGTCGAGCGCTCGATGGTCTGGGTGCTGGAGCACGAGCAGCCCTGGTATGCGCAGCGTCTGCCAATGCTCGATGAGCGCGTGCGTATGCGGCTGTCACAGCTGTCCGCCTGGTTGGGATCGGCGTTGTGGCTGGAGGGCGAGTTCAGCGCCGGCGACCTGATGATGGTTTCGGTGCTGCTGCGCCTGAAGAGCAGCGGCCTCCTCGATGAGTACCCGCAGGTGGTGGCCTATGTGGGCCGTGCAACGCAGCGCCCCGCCTACCAGCGTGCGTTTGCTGCGCAGCTGGCGGTGTTCCAGAACGCCTGACGCTACGCCCGTGGGCAGGCTTCAGTGCAGACTACGCCGACATGCGGCCTGCACCAGCATCAGCTGCGCCACCAGGATCAGCATCGCGCAACCTGACAGCAGCCACGGGTCGATATACCACTGCGCGTTGAAGCTGAAATCTCCGGCGGAAATACGCTTCCAGCCGTTGAAGTGCTGCATCGCCGCGACCACGAATGCGAAGCCGCCCGCGGTATACGACAACCAGGGCACGATGAGGCCGCCCGGTCGTGCAAACAGCATCAGCACGCCCAAGACGCCGATGACCGTGCGCTGCACGCGGCAGTACGGGCAGACATAGGCCATCCCACTCCATTCCACCGCCCAGGCCAGCAGGCTGACCAGCACCGCCGCGCCTGCCGCGATGTAGAGGGCTCTGGATGAGATCGTCATGCTGCCATCGTGCGCCATCCCGTGTTCCTTCGTTCAAAGACCCCGGCAGGGTAGCAGCGCGGCAGGTTCAATCCTTCTTGAAAACCGTGCGCTTGCCGATCGGGCTGCTCTTGCGCGCCGTCGGCCGGGCCAGGCCGGGAATCAGGAAGTCGGTCACCTTGTGGCCCTTCTGCACCTTGGACGCCAGCCAGCGCGGCATGCGCCCGCGGCCGGACCAGGTCAGGCGCTTGTACTCCGGGTCACGGTACTTGGCAGCCACTTTCCCGGTTCTGCGCCGTGCCGGTTTCCGGCGGGGAGCGGCCTCTTCGTTCACCTCTCCGCCGAACAGCTCTTCGAGGGTATACCCCGCTTCTGCTGCTGCGGCCTTCAACATCCGCCGTACCGCACTGGCCGGACGGCGGCTGGATATCAGCTGTTTCCGCTGTTCAGCGGCAACCACCAAGGCGCCCAGCTCCCGAAGGCTGAGCGATTCAATATCAATCGTCATGGGAGAAAGGTCTCCTGCGGACGGCCAGCTGTCAAGGCGCCTTGCCCTTGGCGTAGACACGGGCTTCACTGCCGGTGGGCTCCGATCGCCTTCGCCGGCCATCTCCGAGGACACCGACGTGAGCCACTCATCCCATTCGCTCGCTTACCTGCTTGCACGCATCCTGCTGATGGCGCTGTTCCTCATCTCCGGCCTGGGCAAGCTCGGTGATCTCAGCGGCACCCAGGGCTACATGGAAGCGATGGGCGTGCCCGGCATCCTGCTCTGGCCCACCATCGCCTTCGAGATCGGCAGCGGACTGTGCATCCTGTTCGGCTTCCAGACCCGGCTGGTGTCGATCGTGCTGGTGGGTTTCAGCCTGGTCACCGCTTTCATCTTCCATCACAACTTCGCCAACCAGACCCAACAGATCATGTTCCTGAAGAACCTGGGGCTGGCCGGTGGCTTCCTGCTGCTGGCCTGCACCGGGGCCGGGCGGTACAGCATTGATGGCAGGGGGCGGCGCGGGTAAGCGCCGATCGGCGACCCGCACGTGCTAGCGCCGAAGTTCAGCCTCCGGCGCCAATGTGTGGATCACATTGCCCTGCGCATCGAGGAACTCGATCGCGCCGTAGCCTTCCGCAGTGACAGTCAGCCGCA
The DNA here is from genome assembly GCF_056486185.1 of Stenotrophomonas sp. 28608_Sma. Taxonomy (NCBI): domain Bacteria; kingdom Pseudomonadati; phylum Pseudomonadota; class Gammaproteobacteria; order Lysobacterales; family Lysobacteraceae; genus Stenotrophomonas; species Stenotrophomonas sp. 28608_Sma. Next base: position 4,435,438 of record NZ_CM151308.1, read on the forward strand.
GTCGCGTGCGGTCTGCCTTGTCGTTCAAGGCAATGGCCGGCGTGCCGTCAGGCCCGACCACCAGACCGATGCGGGTCGGTGCTTGCACCCCAGGAATCAGCTTGTTGCCCAATGCAGGCTCACGGATCAGTTTCGGCGCCTGGTTGATCGAAAAACTCACCGCACCATCGGGTGATACCCGCCAGCCGATCGCATCCATCGCCGGATGGTCCAGCGCAAGCACCGCCATGCCGCCGTCGACATCGGCGGTGCCGAAGCCACCGCGTTCGCTGCCCTTGTCGTCGTACAGCACCATGCCGGCCACGTTGAAGGCGCGCTTGTACTGCAGGCCATCGATGATCGGTGCCGGTGTCTTGCCGGACAGCGTCATGCGGATCACCCCCGTGTCATCGACGATATCGATGCGCCGTGCGGTGATGCGCTCGTGGTCCGGTGTTGCTACGCGCGTCTGCGGTGCCTTGTCGACGATCAGGCGTTGCAGGGTGTCAACCGACGGGCGCTTGGGTGAGTCGGATGGCTCGGCAGCGGCAGGCAGTGCCGCAAGGGCAGTCAGGGCGACGAACATACGGGCACTGCGCATCATGCGGGCTCCTTGTCGTACGGATCGGCGGAAGCCGCATCATGCCACCCTTGCAGCGCCCTCTCATGAGGGAGGCGGAGTTTCCGGAAGCTGGAGCCCCTGCGCCAGGGCGAATGCACGTGACGCGCGCCAGTACGCCTCAGGCGGCCTCTGCATTTCGGGCCGGCTCCAGTAGTCATTGATGTGCAGCACGCTCATCACGTCGACCCATGCAGCGCGCGCATCGTGAACGCACATGCGCCAGCGATGATGCGGCGGAAAGTACGCGTAGTACTCAAGCGCCTGCCGCTGTGCCTGCTCTTCGTCAATCCCTGCCTGATGGATCAACGTCCACGCATGCATATGGCGCGCGTGCGAAAGCGCACCGAGATACTCATCCTCATCCAGCAAGGGAATCGGCTCGCCACGCGCCAGGCACAGCGCGTCCGATTCGGTGTCGTACTCCAGCGACGGCTGCACCAGTTCCGGGTTCTGGTGCCAGTACCCTTCGCCCAGCACGTGCAGCATCGCCCAATGCCAGGGCTCGTCGTGGAAGAGCAGTTCGTGCTCGTATTCGTGGCCGGCGGTCTGGTCCGGATAGCGTTCGCGTGCCTGTTCGATTGCCAGCGCTTCGGGAATCTGGCCGTAGCGCACCAGGCACCAGGCGAACAGATGCCGGCTGTCTTCGATTTCAGTGGTGAAGTCTTCCACCGGGGCGCGGGTGTCGGGCATGTTCGATCCTTGCGTGTGGATCAGATGTTGCCTTGAAGGCAGACCAGCAGCCGTTCATGCATGCTGGGTTGGTGGCCCACCAGCAACCACATCGAATCCTCAAGTGATTGAATTTATTGCGGTCACGAGTAATCACTCACTGCGTTGACTCGCATTCGGACTCACTTTCGTGGGGGATGCCGTGGGCGGTGATAGCCACTTGGGGCCAATGGGATCAAACTGAATGGGTTATCAAAGGAGTGAGCCATGAACACTGAAGACAAGGAAGACGACTTCTACGAGCTCTTCGAGTTGGTGCCGCCGACCTTTAGCGAGGCGTGTGGCCAAGTAGAGTCGAGTTTCGGACTGGAGGGCGACCCGATGACCGAGAAGATGTGCACCATCCCGTTGACCGCCAGACAGGTGCGATACGTTAACGAGACTCTGGACCACGCCCGGCAACTTCATCGGAGCGGCGATGTCGAGGCGGCTTGGTATCACTACGGATGCGCCAAAGCCGCCGTTGCAGAACGGAACGGCTTCATGGAGGGCAGATACCAGTCGTCCGACGCCGCTGGTGCCACTCGAGTGGCCGCCCACTACTGCGGCGTGTCAGTTAGCCAGTTCAATGCCCGCGCCCACGAATACGATCTTGATCCGCGCAAGTTCATGGGGAAGAAGCTCTATGCCAAGGCGGCTCTCTACCGGGCGATCTACGGCGCGAAGGCTTGGTCGCGTCCATCGGTAACTTCCGCACCAACCCTAGCTGCAACCTCCCCTGAGATGAAGGAAGCTCTTGCCCGGCTACAGCGCTATGACGAGCGCAAGGGGAAACGCTAGTGCAACATCCCGGCAAGTTAATGACCGTTGCAGAAGCGGCTGAGCAGAGCGCGTGCTCTGCCAAGACGATACGCAGAGCCATTGATGGCGGGCAACTCACCGCTGTGAGACTTGGACAAAGCGCCAAGTCGGATCGCATCCATAGAGAAGACTTAGAGACTTGGTGGAACCAATGCCGCCTGCGACCTGTAGCAGCTCCCAGAATATCTGTGCGTGACATTCCCCCGCCACCGCTCGATACGGCGGAGGCGAGACTCGAGAAGAGGCTGGGAATCAGTGCCAAGGGCAAGACGGTTCCCCGCCGACGCTAAGCAATGAGGATCTGCAACGCCAGCGAGGTCCGGCCAGCGAGGTCCGGCAATGCGGAGAAGGCTCCGCCCGCACTACGCCCTAATCTTGGACCTCGGCCCGGAAGGCGATCTCAATCAACTGCTCTGGGAATGCAAGCGCCGAGACACCAATGAGGTTACTGGCGACCTGCGGCATGGGCTGACCATAGACGGCCGGCCGAACCTTGCCACTGGCCGCGAACGCGGCCGGAACGTCGATGACGAACAGCGTTTCCTCGACCACATCCGCGAGCGACCCGCCCAGCTCCGCTAGCAGCACCTGGGCATTCTCGTAGGTGCGCCTCATCTGGGCTTCCATGGTGTCGAAATTGGCGGGCTTGCCGTCCGCCCCCAGCTCCGCCGGCGCTACCAACTGCCCCTCCGCCGTATGCGACAGCTGACCGGACACGAAGATCGTGTTGTTGACGCGGACGGCCTGCACGTACCCGTAGGCCGACTCCCACGGCACTCCGAAGCTAGCGGTCTTGCGAATGGCGGCGCTCATCGTTGCTCTCTCTCTAGGGAAAGGGCAAGTGTGGCAAGCAATCAGCGGCGACTGCCTCCCCTGAACGGGGGATCAGATTCGAGCGCGGGACAGCTGATCTCTACCTGCTCTGACCCAGGCCTTCATAGGATCCCTCGCCCTGGGCTTGATCTCCTTCGGCGGTCGGCGTGGTTCCAGCGCTTCCTTGATTCGCGCCAGTTCCACCGCCCCAGCCTCGGCCAGACGCCGTGCCTGTTGCTGCTGCTCTCGGGTAGGCGGCAGGCCAGGCAGCGGGGACTCCGGCTGGATCGGGGTGCTGTCGGTGAGCCTGGCAACTCCCTGGCGCAAGGGCAGATCGGGATAGAGCCTAGCCGCACACCAGCGCTCGGCGTACCGCTTCGCCTGCCGGACGTTGGCCGCGCGCACTTCCTTCACTTGCCACATCTTCTGGCCTTCCATCCATAGCCGGACCCCGGGACCGCCGTCGGGCGTGACGCTGGCCGTCTCGCGGCCGTTGTACCAAAGCGCCCAGCGCTCACCTGTCTGGACCCAGCCAGACGGGATCGGCGCGGTGCGGAAGCCTTGGTAGGTGGCGGAGATCATGGCCGGAAGGATACGACCGGCCGTCTCAACCACTGCGATCCAACCAATTGCCATTCTTAACCGCTCAGACTCCCCTACGGGCTGCCTCTTGCACTTCGGCGTAGGGCTTCACCTACAGCCGTGTTGGCGGTTTTCCGATTGTATCCCCGTCTTACTGTTGCGACCTTGCGCGAGCAGTGCAGCACTACCCTACTCATGGAGAGATGGAAGTGAACTCAGTGCAAAATGATTGCAGGACTGGCCGCTCGACCCCGCGCCGCCTGATGTTGGGCATGTCACTTGCCTTGCTGTCAGTCGGCTTCGCCCAAAGCGCGTTCGCTGGTCAGTGGGTGCCAACGGGCCGCCTGCTATGGGTGGATTCGGAAACTATCCAGCCTTATCCAGTGGCGTATACCAACTTTTGCCAGGGCGGCGTGGATGGGCCGAGCGGAGTTTATTTGTACGGCGACTGGGGTTCGGAAGGGCTTGGCTCGTGCCCGACAGACGCATACACCGGTTTTGACAACATGAAGTACGGTGGCGGCACCTGTAGGCCAGATCCTCAGGGCGTTGGAGGCGGCTATTCCTGCCAGGAGTATCACCACGTTTTCGCAGGTCAGAAGTACCAGGGTCCGATACCCGCGACCTGTAGTACACCGGGACTTTACGGGGTCACCAACTACTACCGTGCAGAGCTTGTGTACTTCGGCTCTGGCGATAATCCCAACGACTACTACGACAGGTTCTTCGAAAGCTCTACGGAGTACGTTTGCCAGTAGTCGGCATCCAAACATCAAGCTCTCAGGCGACGTGCCTTAAGAGCTATTGATCCCCATCTGACTACTACGAGCAGGATCGTCCCCACGCGAGCGGGGACACTACTTCATATCGCCCCAAGGTCCTTCACGACGGCCTGTCCCCGTTGAAGGAATCCGATCAGCAGACGCCCTCCGGCGACTTGCCGGCCCATCTGCTCATTGAGGTAGCCCGCCTGTAGCCGTCCGGCAGCCATCAGGTCGGCCTGCAGCATGCTCGGCGCCACGCCCTTGAGAGGATCACCGGGTGACGCGAACTGGCCACCGATCGGCTGCACTGCCGTAGCCTGCCGGCTGTCGCTCTTGGCATAAACCGTGGCCATCATCCTGCCGCTTCTGGGCGACCAGCCTCCCAGGACAATCTCGGTCCCCAACTGTTCGATAGGCAGGTCAGCCTCTGCGGCCGCCCTCTCATAGTTCAACCACAGTTGGTCCATTACAGGCCCCATCTCGGCCGAAAGCTGCTCAATGGAGAAGTCGGCCCGAAAGCTCGCCTGCAGAGCCAGCTCGTAGATCTTCAGGAAGAACTGGGCTCCACCTCTGGTGGCCAGCAGCACGTTGTGCTGCGGTATCAGGAGTACCTTGGCACCGGCAGAGTGGGCGCCAGTCAGCGCATCCTCCGCAAGCGTATCCACTGCAACGACAAGCTGGTCACGGCTGATCAGCACGTTGAGGATGCTCATGGGACACGTCCATTGGCCAGCCATGACTATGGCCGGAGCCCTACCCTCTGTCCACTGCACTTGCGCCGGTGCGGCGCTGATCAGGTGCTTGACCTACGCACCGACGCTTCACTTCGCTTTGGTGGAGGGGTCTGTTCCGGCCTGCTGATCGTTCTGATCTGCATCGCTGGCCGGGATCGTGTCCGCAGCCGGATGGCCGACGATCTCTTCCTGCTGAAGCACAGCGTGCATGGCTTCAAGGGCCTGCCGGTTGGCTTGCGCGCGGTACGCCCGTTCGACTCGTCCCATTTCAAATACGGCAAGAACAATACCGAGGATAACCACGACGGCAATGGTGCTCTTCCAAGGGAAGCCGTCTTTGCGGCTGGGCTTCTTATTTCGCTTTGGCAATTCTTCCATGATCCAGTCCGGCCATTTCAGTCAAGAGCTCCATGACCATGCTAGCGCCATGGAGCCCACTTGGCACCGACTACGCGGCAATAGCGTACGGTTCGACCAACGCGGCCAAGAGGTCCATGGCCGTAGCGTTGGCATCGTCGGCATCGCCGCGCTGATTGAATCGGGTCCAATCGGCGTGGGCCAAGCGCTTCAGTTCCACTGGCTCTACCGGAAGCCACTTCATCGGCCAGAACGGCAGGCGTCGTTGCCCCACCCTGCCCCTTTGCAGCTCGACAACGCCGTTGTGGCTGGTGGCACCCAGAACCCTGGAGTAGGCCACTGCCAATCCGTCCTCTGGCCCCTCCATGTATTGGAGGAAGCGTTCGCCATCGAAGAGGAGCACCCCCGTAACCCCAGCATTACGGTTGAACCGGGCCGCGTCATCCACGATCTGATCCAGCTTTCCGTTGGATAGGCCCAGCTTGTCGCCGGCGATTCCCTCTCCGGCACCGCTCACATATACAACTGCCCTGATGGGCATTGCGCACCTCCTTGATGAAGGACCACCGTAGCACCAGCGGGCTCATGTGAGCGTGAGGTCGTTGGAACGTTCTGAACGCGTCAGGTTTGGGTGTTGCTGAATTCGGACCTTCGTCACAAGATGCAGGCACCACAAAGCGCAGCATGCGCAAAATTTCCCGGTAGTTAGCAATGCCAGATACAGGCCTTTTTCACGTTATCGACCTCGACGCGGACCGCGACGAGCTGGGCAAGTTGAAGCACGTAAGTGCCATTACTGTCCGCTGCAACCAGTGCAGACATGTCACCCATTCAAGCGCTCCGGACCTGCAGACAATGCCGGGAGGAACCCTGCTCGCTTGCGCTGGATGCGGCGAGCGTCAGGCAGTCAGCAACGCCCGCTTGGTCGAATGCGACCAAGTGTTGGGGCCTACGATGCCCCTAGCGATACCGGCCTGAATCGCGCCATGTGCGGCCGATTCGTCCAGCTCCCCGTTGTCGACTTCTGCCAGCCCGGGCTGGCAGACCTTGCCCCCGGCTTGGCAGAGATCCAGCCCAGCTACAACCTGGCGCCGACACAACGCGCCTCGGTGATTCTGGATCGCGGCGAAGGCCCGGCTGTCGTGAGGCCTGCTGCCGTTCTGGGCCAAGGCCAAGGGCCTGCAGGGCTCGACCATCAACGCCCGGATCAAGACGGTGGCCACGAAACCGACTCGGCGTCGGCCATCGACCCAAGTGGGGCGTCAGGATTGTCCTGACTGGCGGCTATAAGCTGCGTCTGAGACGGTACGGCTACAACCAGACAAGCCTGCGCGGAGCCATGCTGGACATCCTAGACATCGAATTGCCCAAGTGGCTGCCCATTTCCCTATCCATACTCCTGTCCCTGTGGGTAGGCGGCATGTATCTCAATTTCCACCTTGAGCTGCACGACCGGCGCGCTTGCACAGGACTGGAGGCGCTTCAAAACGACTCTTTCGCGTTTGAGAAGAGACTGTCCCAATGCCTGAAGGAAGGGCGCACGTTCCCCGCCAGATGAGCTATCCCGTTGAACAAGTCGATCCTTCAGTTCCGCGACCTGCAGGAACTCTGCCAGCCAGGCAAGAGGCCTAGGCTTGCCACTGTGATCCGATGGGCCAACGAATGCGGGATCCGCTTCCTGTATGACGGAAACGGCGGGATCTGGACGACTATGGACGCGCTCAATGAAGCGCTTGGCCTAGCCGGAGCAACGCCACATCTCGAACCTTACGATCCTGATGACTTCTGACGACGCCACTTCGCCTATCGGCCACTAGATCGACTTGTTCCAAGCACGTCAGACCGTGCTCAGTACTTGAGGCGGAATACGACTCGGTTGCGAAACAGGCGCTCGAGTCCAGCAGAGCCGAGGCCGAACAATACCAAGCCACCGACCAGGCCGATCCACCATGCAAGGACGCTGCCCGACCAGATCCCGAAGGAAATAGAACAGATCAAGACGAACAGAGAAGCCCAGCCGGGGCTGCCGTACTCAATCCTAGCCTTGCACCCCCGACACACGACGGCACCGCGTGGCACGTATCCCATGCACATCGGGCAGATCATCTGATCGTCCATGTTCTCCGCTCCTTTGTTTAGACATCTGGAGCGATATCGGCCTACAGGACGGGAACTTGTGTCGCCGATCACAGCTACCTGTTGCTGGCCTTGGCTAGTGAAGGCGTCCAAGGCTAATGGAGGTGCAGATGCATCGTGCCGAGCCGTTTTCGTACCTACTCGCAGCCATGAACTAATCAGCTGCGCGGCTTTCGGCGAACTCGTTTCGACTTCGATTTCGATTGAACAACGGCCGACTGCTGGATCTCACTGACAGCGTCAGCATCTTGGATAAAGACCACGCCATGCTCGGACAGCACCTGCTCTCCCTTCATCGCACGGACTTGAATGGAGCAACCGTCATGAACCGGAAAATTCTGCAGCTCAACCAACCCTGCATAGTAGGCCTTCACTGGAAAAGTTAGACCCAAATCTTCAGCAGCCGAAGTCAAGCGCGAATCAGCTTCGGCTTGATTTGGCAGCGCTGGGTAGCTTTCTTCATGCTCCAGTTGTCCGCTGCGGTAGACACTGACTCTGAGGTCAATTTCACTCAGATCAACTCCAGGAGTAGCCGAAACTAGCGCCAAAATTGTTGTCTTGGGCAGGGTGTCGACGCTTGAAGGGAGGATGCGTAGTCCCTCAAACACCCCCATGATGGAGACGCGGCCATCAGCTTCACGACGAACGTCATCACAAAAGACTACATTGACATCCAAATCAGGCATTGCCAGATCCCTCAGCCTTGCAGGAACGGCACCAGACTTCAGCGACTAATCCCACACTCACCCCAAGAACGTCAGCAATCTTGCTCATGGTCGACCGACGAGGATCGATCAAGCCGCGCTCCCACTTTGAGACTGTAGCCTGACTGGTCTTCATCTTCTCCGCGAACTGCTCTTGCGAGAGTCCACTCTTTAAGCGCAATGCCTTCAAGGAAGGAAGATCATCCCCATACAGCATTGCACCCACGCGCTGAAGAACACGCGGCAAACGCCCAGCGGCAGTCGCTCGTGCCGAGGCCGCCTCTGCCTTAGCATCGATATCGACGAAGTCGGCTTCCGGCGAAGGCTCTACGGCAGGGAATCTGTGTATACGAACGCCTGGTGCGGCTACGGTGCCAGCCAAACTCTTCCACGCACCCACTAGCGTATGCGGCGCTTCCGCCTCAGCAGAGAAATTCTTCAGAACTCTAGCCGTAATTACGTTTAAATCGGTCGTAGTCCGCTCGAATCCGATCGGAGAGAGGGTGAGAAGATTCATAGTTCCATTCCCTTTTTGCCACAGCTAACACGATGAACCAGCGTTGCCTTGGCAGATACATGTACACGAAGCGAAGTGCGACGCCCTTGTTCTCGATATCCCAGAACTTCCATGCCCAGGTATCCCTAGCTGGCCTGTCGCGAAAAAACTCACCGATCTGCTGAACTCCGATCCGGTGAGTGAAACGGTCTTCGTGCCTCAGTTTTCCATAACGATCTTCCAGAAGCTTTTCCAGCAGTTCCTGATCATTTTTTAGCTCTCTCACATACAGCCACACAGCATCGAAGAGTTCATCGTCCTCCCCGCAGACATCGTCTATGTCACTCTCCGCCGCCTTTGTCACCTTCAGGGTGTAGGCGGCTCCGCCTCTGACTACCATGTCTTATAAGATATATTCCGTTAGATCGGCGTCAAGCGCAACCGCGCCCCATTCATCTTCGGGGATCCATGTCTCAGATCCACATCCCCGCAAGGTAGCTGAATGGAAAGACAACTTCCAGTACTGGCTCAGACCACCTAGCCAGCTACGCAATGATGCGTCTGTTCTGATGAACCAGCGATTGCAACGGCGATCTATTGAGAATTGCCCCTACTCGCGTAACGCCGTCTGTCCGCTGATCGCCCGCTTGCGCAAGCGGCCATTAGGGCCTCATGGTGGATGCTGCTGGGCCCTGCTCTCCAGGCAAAGTTCGACGACGCCTTGGTTTCGGCTGATCGCCCTAGCCGCCCCTAGCAAGGCTAGGGCCTTGCACCCACAGCCAAGAACTCTAGTCCTTTAGGCCTGACAAAACTCAGTTGATGGGGTCAGTTCGGTAGGCATAGTGACTGTCCACCATGACCAACGCCGCTGGGCCCACAAAGACGACCACCAAGCCGCAGGAGCAAGCCTCACCGCCCTCCCCGGGGCACCCGTCCTCATGCAGGAGGTAGTGCCGATCAATCCTACGGATGAGGTCCTTCGCCAGCCCAGCGCGCGTAATCAGGTCCACATAGTCCAGCTCTCCCTCTGCCGGAGGGACTTGGGGAACATCGCAAAGCAACATACAACCGCTCCTTTTAGGGGCTCCAGATACTGGGGCTAAGGCCCAGCTCGGACGTGCCGCCCTCAGCGCTCGCCCGCGTAAAGGTGTCACTAAATTCCGAAGACCCGGCCGGCCTCGCGCGCGTGCGCGTACTTGTCGCGAAACTCCGGGTTGGCGGTCGCCGGACTCGCGCGCGTAGAGGCGTCCATTAATTCCGGCGCCCTCGCGCATGGAACGATCCGAGCCCGATAACTCATTGATTTACAAGCACTCCACAAAACTGTGCCGTGCGCGTCTTGCCACCTTAGCCCCAGGATTCCCGAAGGACACCGGCCAGTTGCCGAAGCGACACGCGCTCCCCACCCTTCCAGGCATTCCTAGCCGCCTTGGCCTTTCCTTCGACGCTTCGCGGGCCGGTCGCCCGCTCCCACGGTCGCCAGTTCTGGATTGCCTGCGCCTGCCGCTGGCGCCGCTCTGGGGTCCAGCCATTGCGCATCTGAGATCTCCTCCAATAGTTCGTTCGGCCGACTTTTTGTTCCCGCGCGCCCGGCCTCTTCCGGGACCGGCCCGGAACTTTCCGGGGCAAGGTTGTTCACCTGCTGGTGGCCACCGGCAATGTTGGCCTGCTTCACGAACGCCACGGCTCTGGGGTTCTTGATCTCGGCTAAGGTCTCCAGAGTCGTCCGGCACTGGGACTGTGCCTTCAGGGCCAGCCGCATGTATGTCTCGGTCGCCCTCAGGTGGCTACCCATGTTGAGAGCCGCTCGCCGACTCATCTCCAGAAACACCGCGTTGAGAGCTATGGCCTGACTGGTGAGAAGGGAGTCGGCCTGCTCAGTTCCTCCCCGCTTAGCTCGCTCCACTGCCTGCTGAGTAGCCCCTACAAGCTCGCCAATCTCCGAACCCTTGGCAAAGCCAGAATGCTGAGCAAAAAGAAGCGCCAGGAACGCGTTGCTGTTAACCCCATCTGCCAGTTGCTCGGCATGGAGCTCCTCGTCCGATTGGCCTGGGCGGCGTGTGATCTTCAGCTCGGCGATGCTTGGGTCCATCTGGCACTTCCCCTCAGTTGTCTCGTTCAGACTGCTGGATCTATGTGGACGCCGCTGGACGGCCCAACGCGCGCGTACTGGTCTCAAAATCGGTGGTAGTCGACCTACGGCCCGCGCCAGCCCCTGGTGTACGATCCGCCCAAACAGGGGGAGGACTCATGGACAGACTGTTCCCGACCGCGCTCGCCTTTATGGCCCTCTTAACGATGTCCTGTGTCACCTCCGCCCAGACCTATGAGGGAAAGGAGGGAGTCCTGTATGCCTGCGTTCGAGATGGATTACGGACGTACACTGCTACGCCCCTGCCCACTGATAGTGCATGCCGGACCATCAAGTACCGCTGGGTAGACAAGCGCTCTGTACAGCCTGATCCGCCTGGCACCTTTATGGGCTACAAGTGCTCCTCAGACTGCAGCGGGCACAGGGCGGGCTATGCTTGGGCCTCAGAGCAAGGCACATCCTCGGTGCAGAACTGCCGAGGGAGCTCCAAGTCGTTCGTGGAAGGCTGCATGGCGTATGTAGCTTCTAGGACTGGGCAGGGTGGAAGATGAAGCCGCAAGATGCGCGCCTATTTATGGCTTCCCTCCTAGCCGCTGCTTCCTTAGTGGCTCTGCCAGGGTGCCAAACGGACTCCTGTAAGGAATACTCCCGATTTACCTGCAAGCAACTTGAAACGCAGACCTTCAACGTCTACTACTACGAAGTCACGGATACCTCATCTGAGCCGAATGAGATCTTCCTTGGCACAGCCATTGGGCTTCAGCAGTGCGGGACCGTCGCCTGGAATACCGCGCAGGCGAGGGAGAAGGACAGCGCAGACGACTGGTCGTATATCTGCTGCCTTCAGACTGACGAATCGTCATGCGCAGAGAAGCATCGATGAGCCAAAATCACCTACCCAATGGAGTGACCCGATGAGCAGTGACAAGGTAGACCTCTCCAATGTCGGTGGACAGCAGAAGGATTGGATGCAGCGGGAGCATGAGAAGGAAGTCGCATCAAACTCGACTGATGGGTGGAAGGTATTCCTATCAGTTGGAGCGATCATTGCCTTGTTCGTCTTCGCTGCCTGGATGCTGATCTCGGTCATTTTTGGCCCGTTCCACTAGGGCTTTTGCGATCTCTTCCAGTTCTGGATCGTTCGCGGCAGCTGCCTGCTTCTGCAGGAGAATTGCCTGCGGCACTGCCGCCCCCCTCGGCATGTTGGTTTGTGAGGCAAGCCACCTCACGGCGATTGGGCTGGTGAGTGCGCGAGCAGTCGCATTTGCTCCAACTCCACCCGCTGCCACGCCGGCTGCAGTCCTGAAATGGCCACTGCCCAAAGCATTGAGAAGGCCAACCCAGTAAGCGATCGCGGTAACCTTGTCGCCGCTGCCAGATGGGTTCGCATAGACCTTTGCGCCCTCTTTGATGTTGTGCGCAACCCGGGCCACCTGGTTCATCGACTCCCTGAAGTTCTTGCCATAGCGACCGAACAGCACCGCCTTGGCCTCCTCGCTCAGGTCATTCCAGTTGCGCATGAAAGTGGACGAACTGAAAACGTCGCCTTCTACGTTCTGATTCCCCGGCGTGGCTAGCCCCAAGCGCTTGATCACAGCTGCGGACACGGCCTTCTGCTCGTCCTGCGGTAGCGAGTACATCACGGCGCGGAGCGTGGTTGCACCATCCCTGGTGCCCGAAGTAGCTGCCTGGTAGACCTTCTCTGGGCCTCCATGTTTGTTCAGAATGCGCTGAACCAGATCATTCCTTTCAGCGACGTTCCGGGTGTAGTTGTTAGCACGTGCTGCGGCCCGCACTGCTGCCGGTCCACTGTTCTGCGCAGCCGCAAGCATGTCCTCCGACAGGGCCACATAGACCTTCTGGAGTTCCTGCAGATCAGTGCTAGGGTTCAGGGGCGAGGAGCGCCCGATCTGCTCACCGATGTCGGTGCGGATGCGCTTGAGCGCCTCATACGTCAGGTTTCCGCCATTCGCCTGGAGATCCGCTTCGAGGTTGGTTCGAAGCCTAGTCATGCTGGGCTGGATCAAATCCCCGGTTGTTGCCCTTGCACTCGGGTTGGGAGTGGTGAGCCGCTGAAGAACGCGTTGCGTATTGGCCATGGGAGTCGGCGCGGTTCCAGGGATCTGCTGATCGACCGCCCAGTACAACGCGCGTTTCACCGCGTTTGTGTCGCCCTTAAAGGCATTCATGCCTCTCTCAATTGCGAGACCAGCGTTCTCCGAGCCCGGATTTGGCGAAAGGTTGGAAGCCTTTGCTTTAAGCCCTGCGCCGATCCGATCAGCCTGGTCCTCGGCAAATCGGCCGAGTACTCCACCACTCGTAGGACCCTTGGATAGCAGGCCCTCCATCCCCTGAACCCATCCCGGCCCCGCAGCTTGTCCAACGGAAGGCGTCGCACCAAGTGCCTGAAAGTCAGCAAGTGTGTTCTGCATGCCTTGGCCAGAGCGGCCCCGAACCGCACCGCGCAATGTAGCCGCGCCACCAGCCGTCGCAACACCTGGGGCGAGTCCACCCGCAAGCCCGGCAAGGAGCTGATTGCGTTCAGATGCTCCTGATTCGCGCGCTACAGAGGATGCTCCAGATCCGGTAATGGAAGACACAGTCTGCAGACCAGGCTGGGTGGTCAGGAGGTCGGCAAGGCGATTCCTGACGGGAGCCACATAGCCCGGGGTTCGTATTGCAGCGCTCCTTCCAAGATTGGCAAGTGCGTTGATCCCGACGCCAGCACCCATGGTGAGGCTAGTGCCCGCCAGTGCTTCAGCGACATCGCCCAAAACACGATCAGCGCCAGTCTGCGCCTTGGGTAGGCCGAGCCGATCCGCCAGCGCTTCAGCCTCTTCGCGGTAGGGGCGGGCCTCCTGCATCCCCGCAGCGCGCGCCACTGGGTTGGCGACATAGTTGTTGAAGGCGTCGCCGCCAACTGCCCCTAGGAGGCCGCCAGCACTCTGCAACGCCGAGCGAACGCCGAATGCGAAGTCACGCCCCCTGCCCGGCATCCACCCATCGGCTTGGCGACCATCTGCAGTACTGGAAACACTGGAGGTCACATCCGAGAAATCAGCCCGCTCGGGTCTTCCGCCAACGACTTCGAGCTCCATTGGAGCCTGTCCAGGCCAATTCACAGTGCGCGAGGTATCACTGTCGAACGCCTGACGAACCTGAGCATGTTCAGCAGCAGGCACATGTGGAGCAACAACTTCGTTCCAGTATTGATTACGAGCCTCCTCCTGCTGCTCTGGCGCAAGGGCCTGGTAGGCAGGGGAAGCGGCCACGTCAACCCATTTCTTGGCCATTGGTCAGTTCCAGAGATTGCTGTAGTTGGAAGAAGATGGCGTTGATGAAGGAGCTGCGCCTCCGTAGTGCTGACCAGCCCCTACAGCGGGCGCTGCGCTCTGAGCCCGCTCCTCGTCCGCCAAGGACTGTTCCACCGCAGACCTCCACTTCTTGTAGTGTGTCTTTACACGCTCAATGTTGTCTCTGATCTGAGCCTCAGACTGATTGGGATCGAGGTTGGCAATCGTTGATTGCAGCGCAACCAGCTCCTGTACCGCGATGGCGCCGAGCGCACCGCCCGTGGGCGACGAATCGCGCATCTGCTGCAGCCTGTCGAAGCCGAGGTTGGCCTTGATGGTTTCCAGTTCTGCAGCCAGGTTGTAGGAGGGGCTCCCCTCAACGCCACGAGAGCGAGCGCCTACGAAGCCAGTCGAATATGGGCTTACTAGACCGAGCGCCTTGTCCAGCGACGTCTCCACGTTCCCGGCGGCGGTCAGAGCCTGCCTGTACTGCTGGATACGCTTCGGACGCTGTGCTGCGTCCTTAGCCTGTGCTTCCGCCGCTGCTGTTCCGGCTGCCTGAGTGATCGCCCCCTGAGTCTTCACATCCTGCAGCTGACGCTCCTGATTGAGCTTGTTCGGGAAGTTGGCGTTCTCCACATTCGTCGTAGCCTGCGCAGTACGCGCAGCCTGGTCTTCGGGACTGCGACCAACTGCAAGTGCAGGATTAATATTGTTGGACGCGCCACGGGGAAGCTGCAGGTGGATGTGATCGCCCTCATCAATGGCCTGATAGCCCAGCTGGCGCGCACGGGAGATGAATGCAGGCTTCTGGTTGGTCGGGACGGCATAGTCTGCTGCAGTGCCATTGAGATGCTGGCTGTTGGGCTGCCCCCCGACCTGGGCATTCCGCTCGGCAGATCGGACGCCGCTCGTCATAGTCACAGCTGGGAATTCGGTCGCCAATTGGCTGAATGCAGCGAAGTGATTGCCGTCTGCCGGAGTAGCTACAGGCTGCGGACCAGTCGGGGCTTGCGGAGCAGCACCCATCCCAGCAGTGCCGCCCAGCGGCACAAATTCCCCAGTGGACTCGTCGTACACCTCACGCGATCCCGTACGCGGGTTATTCCGGCCCATGCGCTTAAGACCGTCCGCTCCTTGGAATTCGAAGAATCCATAACCAGCGTTGGAGGCGCGGCCATCCAATCCCAAATTGATGCGGCGTGCGCGCTCCACATCTTCTGGCTTGAGACCCTGAGTCATCATCTCAAAAGAGCGAACATCAGTAGGAGTTTGGGATGTCCCTCCGCCGCCCATTGCCAGCACCTGATACACGGTCTGCGCGTAGTCCGGCTGCCAATCGGGGGACAGGTCCTGCTCAGTAGCAATGCCTGCGTTGATGAGGCTCGGACGGACGGCACGCCACGCCCCAGAAATCTCAGCTGGGTTCTGCCGATCCAAGGCACCCTTGAGGTAGCGAGCCGCGTTGTAGACCATGTTTCGATTACGGTCCTGCTGCCCCTGATACACCTGGGCGCGCTGCGGATCGAGAGCAAACGCCCGATCTGTAGCCGCGCGATCGCCTGCGATCACCTTGGGACCCAGGTCCTGCAGCTCCGCCAGCATGTTCCGCTGCGTGACTGCCTTTTGGCGCTCAAGACCGTTCTGCATGCCTTGAGCGAAAGAATCGTAGAAGGTGGCCATTGGATTCGGGTACTCCGTCTGTAGTCGCCTGGCTGCGAGTGGGAAGGAGCGCCTGGCGCGCCTTCATCAGCAAAAAAAGAAGGCGGCAGCTCTCGGGGGCTGCCGCC
Organism: Stenotrophomonas sp. 28608_Sma; assembly: GCF_056486185.1. Lineage (NCBI taxonomy): Bacteria > Pseudomonadati > Pseudomonadota > Gammaproteobacteria > Lysobacterales > Lysobacteraceae > Stenotrophomonas > Stenotrophomonas sp. 28608_Sma. Next base: position 4,451,330 of record NZ_CM151308.1, read on the forward strand.
TGGACCCGCCCTTGGGGGGACGTGGGGTCCTACTAGATAGGTCGGGATCTGGGTGTTTCTGACTCCCGCGTCCACTGGCGTCCACAGGGGTCTACTACTCGCAGAAAGCGCCCATTGCGGCGGCAACTCTCCGGCTGGCGCGGCCCAGCCATTCAAGCAGGCGCCTCTCAGCCGACTGGACCTCGGTACGAAACCGTTGTTCTTGGAGGGCCTGGTCTTTCGCCGACTCCCGATAGGACCGCTGAGGCCGACTCACCAGCAATCTCCGCGCCGCCTCCAACGCAGCCCATTCCGGATGGCCGCATGCGGTCATGTGCATACAGACCAACGGCCAGCTTCTCTCGTCACCGATGGCGTACAGCATCAGCCAGGCGCCAAGTGGACCGTCCAGTTGGGCATCCGCCAGAGCGTGCAGCACCAGCCTGCTCTGCCCCCTGACAGGCGCGGCCGTAAGCGAGCCCTGCGTCTTCCAGCTCCGTAGCTGGCGAGTACGATCAGCCGCAGCCGACGAGCGCATCATTGCCAACTGATCAAAATCCAGCACCGCTTGGCGATCCCTCGGGCTGAACCTATCCAGCGCTTGCTTGCGGGCCGCCGCCTGCGTCGGCAGGTACTTGGATGCGGCCTGCTCAATCGAGTGCACCCGATGGATAGGCAGGTACGCACCGTCATCCGGGCAGCACTCCTCGCTGGGGCTCCGCCTCGTCGCATGCCGGATTGCGGGCCGTGTTGGCGCCCCGAAGCCAAACGCACGAGCGATGCTCCTCACAACCAAATCGACTGCCTCGTTCTCCAGCAGCACCATCTCCAAGTACCGCTCATGTTCTCGAGATGCCATGGTCGGCCTCCCAGCACGACCCGTCCGCCAGACGGACTACTCCGCCTCGCGAACCGGTTCGCGCTTCTCCTTGGAGGCGTCCAGAAACGACCGCCGTGGCATGAAGCCCTAAAGCCAATGCTTTGAAGCAAGAAGAGCGCGCTCCGCTTGGTATATATCTAGAAGGGTGTACACATAGCGACCTCGAAGGGGTGTGGATAACCGCCTGACTGGCCTGCATTGCGACCTCGTAGGTCTCTATGCGGGCCAACTCATAGCGGGATTGGCCTGCATAGCGACCTAGTTGGCCTACATAGCGACTACCCATTGCGATTCCTCCACAGGTTCAGTGGAGTTACGGTCGGTGGCTCAAGGTGCTTTTCGGACTCATCGACGGCGTAATAGGTCAGCGCGTACAGGCTGCACATGTTCTTGCCACCTTTGCGCGTCTCGATGATCCAGCCTGCGGCGAGGAGCTCAAGCTTGGCGCCGTGCACCGTCGCCTTGCTCCTCCAACCACGGGTCGAGAGCATCGACCAGGGGATGCTCAAATCGCCGTTTTTGCCAGGCCTGTATTGCCGGGCCAGTTCCAGCAGCAGCTTTACGGCGTTACCAGATAGCTGGCCGAACTCCGGCGAGTCGGAAATCCTGTGTTCAAGCATCAGGAACGGCGCGCCCTTCGACCGCCCTACGAGCTTCTGGCGCCGCCTGTCAGTGTTCTTCTTGGGTTGCGCCTGGCCATAGCTTGCGCCGCCCTCTGGAGACCGCTGGGCGCGGTCTTGGCTTGTACTGTGCATGTGCCCCCCAAGGGCAAGGAACACGGCCTCAGCCGCGCTTAGGACGTTTGGCTCTACAGGTCGTCCCTGCGTCCACGTGACGCCAAGTCTTCTTCTTGCGGATGCACCTGATAGTTGAACTATTCACGCCGTAGCGGCGCGCCCAAACCTTGGTTGGAACGATTCCCACCGTGCGCAGGACCGCTTCCACCTCTGCAACGCTGAGCTTGCACTGTGAGGAGGGGCTGCCGAACTTGGCTATGTTCCGTGCGCGTTGAAGTCGGCGATTCTCCGAACCAGTCACCAATTGCAGGTTGTCCAGCCTGTTGTTCGACGAATCACCATCGAGGTGGTCCACCTCCATCCTCTTGGGTACAGGACCGTGGACGGCCTCCCACACGAGCCTGTGGGCATACCAGGTTGTGCAGGAACCACCTGCCCGGCGGTGAATGACCCTGATGTACCCGTCACGGTATCTCCGGCCTACTGTCCGCCCGCAGGCGCTCCATAGCTCCCCAGTACTCGGCGAGACGAGGAGACCGCTGGCGCAATGCAATAGCCTGTCAGTCACGCTAGGAAGCATTGGGGGCCTCCCAACCGATCTGCTGAGAGCTGCACCAAGTGGCTGCATGCTGCTCAAGGAGAGGCTTGCGCTCACGATATGGTCTGCCCTGCCCGATCCACACCGCGTTCTGCATCCTGAGCTCTTGCTGCAGCTTGAGCTGGTCTCTGGAAAGCGAGTCCTCACAGACACCGCCAAAGACCCCAGTGATGCAGTGATTCACGAGTCGATGCTCGGTAGCGTAGTCGTAACCCTTCGGGTCCCTGCCCAGCCCAACCAGGGTGTCGTGCAGGATCCGGCACATTACGGTGCCTGCGACACGCTTTGCCATTGCCGCATCCTGCCTCGTGCCATTTGAGAGGAATGCCGCTGCGAGAACGTCAGCCGCCTGCTCTTGGAACAGCACCACGCGCTCCCGAATGGCAGCCTTCACCTTGTTAGGGTTCACTGTGGCCAGCCAGAACGGGAGCCTAGACAGGGGCAATGCCTGCATCTGGCGACCTTTGCCATCACCGGCAACCATCCCCCTTAAGGTAGACAGTTGCCGGGCCAACACGGGGTGAGATTTCAGCTTCTCGAGCTGCTTGGACCAATCCAGCCCCATACCTTCCACGATGGGCCGCATGGCGACAAAGGGTTGTCCTTGGTGGAGACGGCCGATGAGTTCGGCACCGTGGAACTCGACGTGGACGATTCCAGTAGCCATTAGGCGGCCCTCCCCTCTTCGCAACGGGAGTCGATCCAGCACCTCACCGCCTCCGAGTCCCAGGCAGACAAGCGCGCAGCTACTCGGATAGGTCGGGGGAACCGACCATCCTTCGCCATCTTGTAGATGAGAGAGCGGGACATACCGCAAGCCGCGATCACCTCGGGCAGGCGCATTAGGGTTCGGCCCTGAGCGGCCACGCGCCCAAGCCGGATAGCATCGGAGGTCATACCGAGGTCTCCTTATGCTGAGCCCAAGCCCGGCGGGCCGTGTCCGGCACCCGGTACTCAGTGAGGGAGTAAGAGCCGTAGCTGTCACGCCTCCGAACGCTGACAGCGAGAAGGAGCCCGCGCTCGATCAAGCCCCAGGCATCCTTACGGCCCGGCTTGGTCTCGGCATGGGGGTGATCTGCGGTCCAGCCACCGAGGTCCAGCAGACGTCGCTGATCTGGGCTCAGATCGGAGAAGTCGAATCCGCTCATTGAACGGCCTCCCGGACTTCCCTCGCCAGTCGCGCGGGAAGCGTGTACAGGCTATCCAGGTACACGAAGCGGCGACGGCCAATACTGACGGTCTCAAGAAGGCCTGCATTCGCCAGCTCGTAAGCCTTGGAGCGACCAATGCCGACTTTTGCGCATTCCGGAATGAAGGGCCGGAAGTCCCGTTGTCCATGTGTATCCACTGACTGCACCGTGTGGCCGCTGTGCGGCGGGTGCAACTATTAATGATCAGCTTCCCGCAGCATTGGTCACGCTGCTATCAGCGTGACACTCTGCCTGCATCGTTACGGAACTGCCGCTCCCACAATGACATCTTATTCTTGAGAGTGCCGTCGACGAGATCGGGGAAACGCAGCTGCATTGCCCTCCGGAAGTCTGCCGGCTTGGGCATAGAGCTACGATCATCTCGCCACTTTGACCATTCGGTAAACACCGCAGACCACATGTCGCGGCTCGGATCCTTGGACCACCGAAGAGACGCCGATGTTCTGGCGCTTTCGCTCTTCGCTCCTTTAATCACGATCTGGCGTACGGAGTCTGCCTCCCCATTTCTCAGGACAGATAGGTATCCATAGACCGCCGAGGCCTGCATCAGATAGCAGATCGGGAGATCATCGATACCGTGGTCATAGCCAAAATCGAGAGCTGAGAAGGTCGCTCTCAGCAGATATGCCGCACAGAACCTAGCTGGCGTCACCTCGAAGGCCTCGATTCCAAGCTCTGCGTCCCCGAGTAGGAACGAATCCTTGCTAAGAGACTCAAGAACAAACGGCAGCAATGCTAGATGGCTCACCCTCAACGCTGTCTCCGACGTCCATGCCACGGGTTCGCCATGCTCATCCCTGAGCAAACCCGCAAAAGCACCGGCGTGCAGCATTGCATCAGCAAGTTGAAGAATCGCTCGAACGCCCTCGGCGCGAACGCCTTCTAGCGCCGACCTCGCATCTTCCACCATCTCTTTAAGCACCCCGAACGCCAACCCCTCATCGTAATCACGAGTGAGGAGGTCGCCTGGTTCCCAAGATCCTTCATCGAAAAACGCAACTGGGCTGTCTTTAAAGAAGTCAAAAGGCTCACGATTCACTACTACTATCCTCCACGGGATTAGTCTGGCTTGCGGGCCTTACTCACTGGCGGAGATGCGTGAGGACTCTCCAGCACCAATCGGGGCTTGCTTCTCGATTCTGGAATAAGACTGGCCACAGTGGAATCTCGAAGCAGGCCGTAGCTGTCCGCTGTCAGGGTTGATAGCTGACTAAGTGCTTCTTCCAGTTGAGATTCCTCATAGTCCTTCCCATTACCTCTGGCGCCGGCTCCGAGCCTCAGCAATTCCACCAAAGGTGAACCAGCTCCAAAGAATCCGTTGAGAATTCCCCTCTGTTCCTCGGTGACAGCGGCGCCGTGGGCCTCAATGGCTGAAAGAACCAAGTTCGCCAGGTGAGCTTCCCGCAAGAATTCGTGGCTAGTCAGAGCTGCACAGAAGGCCTGCACAAATGCAAGGGAACACACCCTTCCCACCTCACGGCCCATCAGGTGGCCATGGACCTCCGGCATGCGCCAGTAGTCCCCAAGCTTGGCGTGGCTCTGGCGGTAGAACGGCAAGCGCTGGATGGGGTTTGCACGGGTCCGATTGAATCGGACCGGTCGTCTATGCCGGGGTGTGATTGATCGATTCACGCGGTCCTCCTGGTCTTCGTAACGGCAATTACCGCAGCCAGAATGGGCACCGACTCGCGCGGCAGCGATTGTCCTTGATCGATGAGCGACAGGCAGTACACGTAAAGTCCTCCACCACCTCGGTCCTGCACGAAGCGAACAACAGGCTCTCCGTTGAGATCTACGACGTAGACGCCGTCATATCCCCATCGGGTAACACCGAGATCGACCAACAGAACGTCGCCAGCCTCCAAGGCTGGTGCGTTCAGATCATCCTTGACGGACACGTAGGCGACACTTGCCCCAGTGCGCTCGCCGGCCGAGCAGTCACCCACACAGACCGCCTCCATGGCCGTCGACTGACTGACGAGCCCTCCTCCGTTAGAGCTTGTTACAGCTTGGCTGATTGCCCGGCTCACAGGACCTCCTCGATCTTCTTGGCAACAGCGGTGGCCCTTTCGTTGACCAAATTGACCACAGCCCGAACCGCAGGATGGATCGCCGACTCTCCCATCTCGCCGGAGTTGAGGAGCAGGTCGGTTACACCCTGGATATCCCATACAGCCTGTGCTGCATCGTTAAGCGCATGGCGCAGCTCAGTGAGACGCTCTTTCATCGCTGTCGCTTCCATTAGTCGACCCTCGATGCACGGCGGAGTGCTTGGGATTGCTCCAAGAGATGGTCCAGAACGGCAAGATCATCGAACGAGGGAACCGAGTCGTTCTCCATGCAAGTCTTGAAGAAGGAGCGAACAAAACTGACGTAAAGGCTGGCGTCGCCAAGTGCGTGCAGTGTGTCGATGCCGGCGCAGATCTTGTACGTGGGCGCGTTGTCCTGCACTGGGATCCCGCCATACGTGGCCTCAATGGTCACTTCAGAAGCAGCCATAGATCACCTCCAGGCATGTAGCGACCGAAGGGGAAGCAGTGGCCAAAGCCAGGGCGGCGACAAACAGCGCCGTGCAAAGCTTGTATGTGTTCGCGTCGTCGTTGAGGGCAAGCCAGCGGTGGACTCGGACGAGCGTGATTGGGCGAGTTGCCCGGATGGTGTTTGATGGCCATTTTTTGGCCAAACGCGCCCGTTCAGGCGCAACAAGTACAATGCTGCAATCCATGATCGACTCTCCAATAGTCGGTTGTGGTAGGCCGAGCTAGGGGTTCCAGCCCCTTTCTCGGCCGCTTTGTTTATGCGGCTGTGCTTCTTTGTTCGGCCCTCCTCAAAGGCCTGTCTCCGGTGGTTATGCGCGCTTGGCTTTGAAGGCCAGCACGTTCGGTTCTGTAACGCGCAGCTGGTCGAGATAGTCAGACCAAGCCTGCATCATCTTCCGGCGTTCCGGCAGGTGGGTTGCCCGGTTGTAGGCCCGCCCAAGCGGATCCTTTACGGCATGCGCCAACTGATGCTCGATGTAGTCCGGGCGATAGCCAAGCACTTCGTCCAGCACGGTTCTTGCCATCGCTCGGAAGCCATGGCCAACCATCGTGTCTGAGTCGAAGCCAAGGTTTCGGAGCGCCGCGTTCATCGTGTTCTCGCTCATTGGCTTTAGCGAGCTGCGGACGCCAGGGAAGACAAATTCGCTCCGCTTCGTATACGGGTACAGCTCCCGGAGAACCTCAACGGCCTGATCGGACAGAGGGACGATGTGCGGCGTTTTGGTCTTGCTGGTGACGTAGCGCCACTCTGCAGCATCGAGGTCGATGTCAGCCCACTTCGCCTGCCTAAGCTCCCCAGGGCGAACAAACACCATTGGGGCCAGCTTTAGAGCGGCTTGCGTGACCAGTGCCCCCTGGTAGCCCCACAGCGCGCGCAGGAGGCCTCCTATAACGGCAGGATCAGTCACGCTGGCAAAGTGCTTGGTCTGAGGCTGTTCAAGCGCTCCTGTCAGGTCCTGAGCGGGATTTCTGTCAGCACGCCCCGTAGCTATGGCGTAGCGGAAGACCCGCCCAGCATGTGCCCGGGCGCGATGCGCGGTTTCTACAACACCGCGCTGTTCCAACTTCCGCAGCGCAGCCAGCAGTACGGGGGCGGTGATGTCCCCAATAGGCAAATCCGCCAGTCCAGCCAGATCCTTCTCGATCAGCCGACGCTCACGCACAACCGATCCAGGGGAAAGGCCCTCCTTCGTTCGCTTGGCGAGCAACTCCAAGCCGATGGCTCCGAAGGTGTTCGCGGCCCGTTCTCCTTGGACTGCCTTTTCGACCCTGGCCACTTGAGCGGGATTAGCCCCGCCGCGCAGGAGCGAGCGCAGACGGTCGCGTTCGACGCGGGCAGCCTGCAGCGACATCGACGGGTACTCATCGAGCGTGACGATGCTGGCCTTTCCCAGATAGCGGTAGCGGTAGCGCCACACCTTGGCTCCCGAGGGGCGCACTTCAATGCACAAGCCGTTGGCATCAGCCACACGGAAGGGGCTGGCCTTCGGCTTGAGCGAGCGCAACTTGGTGTCGGTCAGCATGTGAGTCGAGCGCCTGTGAGTCGTTTAGGGGCGTCTAGCCCGCTGACACACAGCCTGACTCACTTTTTTTGTGGATGCAAGTGGATGCCGGTGGACGGCGCTGGATGCCTCGCAAGGGTTAAATCAAGCAACTCAAGGGATTTGCGGACGTCTCTGGACTTAGCCGGACGTCAATGTGGTGGGCCCACCAGGATTCGAACCTGGAACCAAGGGATTATGAGTCCCCTGCTCTAACCGTTGAGCTATAGGCCCTGCGCAGCGTCACAGTGTAGTGGAGCCTGCGCTCAACCGGCTACCCGCCGGCGCCAAGACACACTGAAAAACCCTCAGCCATCGCTGCGCAACGCCACGCGCCCAGGCTTGCGCAACAGCTGGCTCACCCAAACCGCGCGCCCATCTCCCGCACCCGCTCGGCGTTCGCCCCCGCCAACGACCGCATTGCCGGCGACTGGATCCGCCCGTCAACAGCCACGCACTGCCAGAATGCTTCAGCCACCGGTGCCGCCCAGCGCAGATGCTGCAGATCACCACTGCCCAGCGGCGCGACCGGCGACAGCGGCTCGTCCGCGCGCAACACGCCCAGCTTTGACGGCGCCAGCGACATCGGCAGCATGTCGTAGACCGGCGCCAGCGGCAGCGGGCCGCGATCAATGAAGTGGAAGGCGATGTTGCCGTGGTGCATGTCGCTGTTGCCGATCAGCCGCCCGAACGCATGGCGTCGGCCCATCGCCTGCACGGTGTCGGCCGTCAGCCAGCCTTGATCACGCAGTTCGGCGCCTGCAACCGGCCACGCTGGGGTGACCTCGCCGGTGAACGCAGACGATAGCGACAGCAGCGAGACCAGGCCTCGCCGCCCCAGCAGATCGGGCGTGCGGTCGAAGCGCTCGATTTCCAGGAAGGTGTGCGTGGGCGACTGCAGCAGTTCGCTGGACGCCGCGGCTTGTCCGGACTCGCGCAGGGCCTCAAGCGCCAGATGTTCGCAGACCAGCAGATCGCTCCAGCGCTGGGCGGCGGCGCCTTCATCGGGCTGCGCGAACTTGACCAGGACCGAGCGGCGCCTGCCGTAGGCCTCTACGGTGGCGGTGAACTTGGGTTGCTCGCCACCCGGCGAGGAGCCCACGTCCTCTCCGTCCAGCGCAGCACGCGCACGCTCGCGATACTGTGCAAGACGATCGTCGGCCGCAACCCGATCGATCGGCACCTGCAACGTCTCCATCGCCGCCTCCACGGCGGCGGTACCGAGCAGCAGATCGCCCGCTTCAGTCCCGCCAGCGGTTACCAGGGCCATCAACACATCGTCCGGTTGCCAGCTCTTGAGGTCCTTCGGCAGGCCGAGCGCCTGCGCACGGCCATGGGCGAAGCTGCGACCAAGAAATCCCTGCGGTCGCAGGTCATCCAGGTACCACGGCAAGTCAGGAAAGAAGGCGGCAACGTCACCTTCGGGCGCGCGTCGCAGGTTCGGGCAGTCAGGCCCGGCATCGACGTGGAAGCCCCCTCCTACCAGCGCAATTACCCGCCCCAGCTCCTCCAGCGTCGCATCTTCGCGCAGCCGGTACAGCGGCCATTCGCTGCCGGCCCGGGTGGGCCGCCGCAGTGCATAGGCGGTTGCCCGGGTGCTGCCCATGCGCACCACCTGCGGGCCACTGGCGGCCACCAGCCGGCTGAGTGCCATCCGGTCCACCCCCAGACGCTCGGCCAGCGCCGCGGCAGGTAGCGGCTGGCCGGGGGCCAGCTGAGCGATCAGATCCAGTACCTGTGGGCGTTGAGCGCGTGGCATGTGCATTACGTAATACGAAATTTGTTACGTAATTAGCATCAAAAAAGCGGGGCTGCAAGCGCGGCCGTGCACCTATGAGCTTGAAAATAATGGGCATATTCACGAATAGCCAGCTTCGACGCGGGTCTTTGTTACATTATTTGTTACGTAATCATAACCCTCAGCCGAGCATGGGCTGGGCTTTGCAGGGATATGGTGACCAAAGAAAAACCCCGCCGAAGCGGGGTTTCTCTCAACGCTTCAACAGCCGCTGGAAATCAATCGATATCCAGGAAGCTGCGCAGCTGCTCCGAGCGGCTCGGGTGACGCAGCTTGCGCAGGGCCTTCGCTTCGATCTGGCGGATGCGCTCGCGGGTCACGTCGAACTGCTTGCCGACTTCCTCAAGGGTGTGGTCGGTGTTCATGTCGATACCGAAGCGCATGCGCAGCACCTTGGCTTCCCTCGGGGTGAGGCCGGCCAGCACGTCGCGCACGGTTTCAGACAGGTTGATGTTGGTGGTGTTCTCGATCGGGGACTCCACGTTGGTGTCCTCGATGAAGTCGCCCAGATGGGAATCCTCGTCGTCGCCGATCGGGGTTTCCATCGAGATCGGCTCCTTGGCGATCTTCATCACCTTGCGGATCTTGTCTTCCGGCATGTCCATTTCCTTGGCCAGCTCCTCCGGCGTAGCCTCGCGGCCGTACTGCTGGAGCATCTGGCGGGAAATGCGGTTCAACTTGTTGATCGTCTCGATCATGTGCACCGGAATACGGATGGTGCGCGCCTGGTCGGCGATCGAGCGGGTGATCGCCTGGCGGATCCACCAGGTGGCGTAGGTCGAGAACTTGTAACCGCGGCGGTACTCGAACTTGTCCACGGCCTTCATCAGGCCGATGTTGCCTTCCTGGATCAGGTCGAGGAACTGCAGGCCGCGATTGGTGTACTTCTTGGCGATCGAGATCACCAGGCGCAGGTTGGCCTCGACCATTTCCTTCTTGGCCTTGCGCGCCTTGGCTTCACCGTAGGCCATGGCACGGCTGATTTCCTTCAGCTCTTCCAGGTCCAGCTGGGTCAGCTTCTCGATGTCGATCGTCGCCTGCTGTTCGGCGATGATCTGGTCCTTCACTTCACGCAGGGCCGACGACCACTTCTGCTTGCGCTTCAGTGCGTCTTCCACCCACTCCAGGTTGGTCTGGTTGCCTTCCCAGGAACGGATGAAGTCCTTGCGCGGCATGCGGGCGGTGACAGTGGCCAGGTTCAGCACGCGGCGCTCGTGGGCCTTGATCGACGCCATGGTGTCGCGCAGCTGCTTGGTCAGCACGTCGGTCAGCGGCAGCGGCAGCTTCAGGGTGACGAACACCGCCGACATCTCTTCGCGCAGGCGCGGCAGGTTCTTCTTGTCGCCCTTGGTCGCCGCCTTCTTGAAGGCGTTGAAGGCATCGCTCAGCGCCTGCATGCGCGCAGCGACTTCCTCCGGGTCCGGACCGGTCGGTGCGGCTTCTTCCTCGCCACCCTCGACATCATCGTCCTCGTCCTCGTCGCCTTCGGCGTCGGCATCGCTGCTGTCATCGGCAGCAGCCGCCGGCGGCGCCGGCTCTTCGTCGGCCAGGTCGTTGAAGCCAACGATCACTTCGGCCAGGCGCTTCTTGCCTTCCTTGTGGGCTTCGTAGTCGGTCAGCAGCGACTCGACCGAGACCGGGAACTGGCCCAGGGCGGCCTGGACCTGCGAAAGGCCTTCCTCGATGCGCTTGGCAATGGCGATTTCGCCTTCGCGAGTCAGCAGCTCGACGGTGCCCATTTCGCGCATGTACATGCGCACCGGGTCGGTGGTACGGCCACCTTCGGTGTCGAGCGCGCTCAGCGCGGCGGCAGCTTCTTCGGCCGCGGTGTCATCGACTTCGCGGTTACCGGTGTTGCCATCGTTGAGAAGCAGGGTTTCCACATCCGGCGCAACTTCATGGACATCGATGCCCATGCCGTTGATCATGCCGATGATGTCTTCGATCTGTTCCGGGTCGACCATGTCGTCCGGCAGATGGTCATTGACTTCGGCGTAGGTCAGGTAGCCCTGTTCCAGGCCCTTGCTGATCAGTTGCTTGATTTCGGATTGGGCAGGACGTTCGTTGGCCATGTAGTGCTCGCGCCACCGGCTAGGGAGAAATAGGGAACGTAGCATTATACCAGCCCGGGGCCCCGCCTGCCGGGCGGTGGTCCCGCAGGCTCAGGGCCTGAGAAGGAAGGTCACGGGACCGTCATTGACCAGGCTGACGACCATATGGGCACCAAATCGGCCCGTTTCCACCCCTGGTGCGTGATTTTCACGACAGATCTCGACAAATCGATTGAACCCGCGTTCAGCCTCGTCCGGCGGTGCGGCGCTGGTGAAGCTGGGCCGCATGCCCGAACGGGTATCGGCCGCCAGGGTGAACTGGCTGACCAGCAGCAGGCCGCCGCCGGTGTCGCGCAGCGAGCGGTTCATCTTCCCGGCCTCGTCGGCGAACACCCGGTAGCCCAGCAGGCGCTCGGCCATGCGCCGCAGCTGGGCCTCGGTATCGCCCGGTTCCATGCCCACCAGCGCCAGCAGGCCCGGACCAATCTGGCCGACCGCTTCGTCATCGACGTGGACGGCAGCCTGGCTGACACGCTGGATAAGGACGAGCATCGTGGGCTCCAATGAACGGGGCCGGCCACGATAGCAGCGCCCTTGGCTAAACTGGCGCAGATGAATCCGCAACGCAAAGCCCGGCTGGTCTACCGCGCCACCACCCTGTTCGCCCGCCTGCCCTGGCCGCTGCTGCGGGGAATCGCCCGTGCCCTGTCCTGGACCTGGATCAGTCTCAACGCCCGTGAGAGCCGCGTCACCCGACGCAACCTGGAGCTGGCCTACCCGGACCTGGACCGCGCCACGCGCGACCGCCTGCACCGCGATCTGCTGCGCTCCACCGCCCTGCAGGCCATCGAGACCCTGCGCCTGTGGAGCCAGGCGCCGGCGGACAACCTGCGCCTGCATCTGAAGCAGCGCCACGGCGAGGCCCTGTACGACGCGGCCCTGGCCAGCGGCAAGGGCGTGATCGTGGCCGCACCGCACTTCGGCAACTGGGAGCTGCTGAACCAGTGGCTGGCCTCGCGCGGGCAGATCGCCATCGTCTACAAGCCGCCGGAGGACGAAGCCAGCGATGCCTTCCTGCAACTGGTGCGGGGCGGCCAGAACGTACAGCAGGTGCGCGCCGAAGGCCCGGCCGTGCGCCAGCTGTTCAAGGTGCTCAAGGACGGCGGTGCCACCGGCATCCTGCCCGACCAGCAGCCCAAGGCCGGCGATGGCGTGTTCGTGCCGTTCTTCGGCGTGCAGGCGCTGACCATGACCCTGGTCAACCGGCTGGCCGAGCGCACCGGCGCCACCGTGCTGTATGGCTGGTGCGAGCGCATCGGCCCGGACATGGAATTCGCCCTGCACATCGAACCGACCGACCCCGCCGTGGCCGACCCCGACCCGCAGGTGGCCGCCACCGCGCTCAATGCCGGCATCGAGCGCATTGCCCGCCGCGATCCGGCGCAGTACCAGTGGACCTACAAGCGCTATACGCTGCGGCCACCGGGCAGCGGCGAGGAAGACCCGTACGCGACCGAAGAGCATCCGCACTGACGGCCGCCGCACCCAGGCCCATCCGGCCCCTGCGACCGGCGGCCGCACCACGTTGAATACGACGCCGGCGCCCCCATAGAGACTGCGATGTCCAACTCCCCCGGTCCTGCCATGTCTGCTGCTTCTTCCCTGTTCGGCGATCCGGCCGCGATCCGCTGCGAGCGCGCGGTGGCCGAACTGCGTGCCGGTCGCCCGGTGCTGCTCCACGATGGCCAGGGCCAGCGCCTGGCGGTGATCGCGCTGGACAGCGCCACGGCCAGCAGCTTCGCTGCCTTCGCCAATGCCGCCCGCGAGCGCCATTACCTGTTCCTGACCGCCACCCGCGCCCGTGTGCTTGGCGTGGAGGCCCCGCAAGGTGCGCGCCTGCCGCTGGCCGGTGTTGCCTTCGATGCCCTGCCCTCGCTGGGCTACCTGCGTGAACCGGGCCCGATGCCGGACGGCTGGAGCGCCGGTGACGCCTTCGATGCAGGCGCGGTGGAACTGGCCCGCCTCGGCCTGTTGCTGCCGGCGATGGTGGCGGTGCGCCTGGACGCAGAAGACCGCACCTTCGATGGCGCGGCCGAGGTTGCGCTGTGCGACCTGGCCGAGGGCGCAGCACATGCCGCGCATGACTACGAACTGGTGGCGCGTTCGCCGGTACCGCTGCGCGATGTCGGCATGACCACGTTCGCGGTGTTCCGTGGTGGCGTCGCCCAGCGTGACCAGGTCGCGATCATCGTCGGCGAACCGGATCTGTCGGCGGTGGTACCGGTACGCGTGCACTCCTCGTGCCTGACCGGCGACCTGTTCGGTTCGCTCAAGTGCGACTGCGGCGACCAGCTGCGGCGCGGCCTGCGCAAGCTGAAGGAACTGGGCGGCGGCGTGCTGCTGTACCTGGACCAGGAAGGACGCGGTACCGGCATCGCGGCCAAGATGCGTGCCTACGGCTACCAGCATGACGGCCTGGACACCATCGATGCCGATGCACAGCTCGGCTTCGGCGCCGACGAACGGCGCTACGGCAGCGCGGTGGCGATGCTGCGCGGCCTGGGCATTTCGCGCGTGGCCCTGCTCAGCAACAACCCGACCAAGGCGCAGCGCCTGCGCAACGCTGGCATCGAGGTGCTGGACTGCATTCCGGTCACCGGCGAGATCACCGCCGAGAACGAGCACTACCTGCGCACCAAGGCTGATCGTGCCGGCCACATGCTGGATGTGGACGCGCTGATCCAGGCTGCCCAGTAACGCAGCCGACCTGCTACCGTCTGCGCGGTGCGGCCACGGCCGCCACCGCCCGCCCTGCCACCTGACGGAGCCCGCGTGACCGACGTTCCCCTTACTGCTCCGACCACCGATGCCTGGCAGTCGCTGCCGCGCCGCGCCGCGCGGCTGGCCGCACTGGAAGGTGCCTTCGGCGGCCTGTTTGTGCCGGGCCTGCCGCTGGCCGCAGCCGCGTGGTTCTTCGACCTGCCCGGCGGCCTGTGGACGGCCGCCCTTGGGCTGCTGGTGGGGGCTGCATGTGGCGCGTGGCTCGGCCACCGCCGCCTGGTCCGCACCCGTTGGCGGCTGGACGCACAGGGCCTGGGCCTGCGCCGTGACCTGATGTGGCAGCTGGAAACCCGCATTCCCCTGTCGCGCGTGCAGCACCTGGACCTGCGCCGTGGACCACTGGAACGCCGTGCTGGCCTGGCCACGCTGATCGTGCACACCGCCGGCACCCGCATGAGCGCGGTGACCGTCAGCGGCCTGGACGAGGCGGATGCCGAGCGCCTGCGCGATACCCTGTCCCACCAGCTCGACCAGGACGCCGACGCCCTGTGAGCCTGCCACCGCCTCTGCCTGCAGCACTGCCCGCCGGTGGCGAGGACCACCGCCTGCATCCGTGGTCGTGGTTGTTCGTACTGTTGATGCAGTTGCGCCATTACTTCCTGCCGCTGGTCGCACTGCTGGTGTTCGGCCAGCGCGGCGACCGCGACCCGATGTGGGCGCAGCTGATTCCGCTGACGGCAATTGCCGCACTGGTACTGGTGTCGGTGCTGCAGTACCTCAGCTACCGCTACCGTATCGGCAGTGATGCGATCACCGTGCGCAGCGGTCTGCTCGCGCGCAACCGGCGCGAGATTCCGTTCGCGCGCATCCACAACGTGGAGGTGCGACAGAACCCGCTGCACCGTCTGTTTGGTGTGGCCGAGCTGCGCCTGGAATCAGCCGGTGGCGTGCGCCCGGAAGCGGAGATGCGGGTGCTGAAGCTGGACCAGGCGCTGGCGCTGGAACGGCTGGTCCGCCAGCGCGGGCAGGCGCCGCAGGCCGCCGGCATCACCGAGCTCGACCCGGTTGCCAGCACCGCGACTGAGAACGAGCAGGTACTGCTGCGCCTGTCGAGTTGGGACGTGGTACGCATGGGCCTGCTCTCCAACCGCGGCTGGGCGCTGGCGATCGCCGCGTTCGGCGTGCTGTTCCAGACCGTGCCACGGCCGGTGATGGACGATGCCCTCCAGCGCGGTGGACGCGAAGCCTTTGGCTACGCCAGCCATCTGCACCCCGGCGTGACCGGCGCGTTTCTGCTGCTGGCTGCCGCGCTGCTGCTGGGCTGGCTGGCGCTGCGCGTGCTGTCGGTGGTGCTGACCCTGCTGCGCTACCACGGCTTCACCCTCAGCGAGCAGGACCGACGCCTGACCGTATCGGCCGGTCTGCTCAGCCGCACCCGCAGCAGCGTGGCGCGCCGGCGCATCCAGGCCTGGACGCTGCGCGAAGGTACTTTGCAGCGCTGGTTCGGGCTGCGTCAGCTGCGCATCGACAGTGCCGCCGGTGGCCCCGCGCGCGATGAGGACCGCGCCCTGCGCGAACTCGCGCCGCTGGCGTCCAGTACACGTTGTGAGCAGCTGGTGCAGCACCTGCTGCCGCAGCTGCAGTGGCCTCCGCTGCAATGGCAGTCCATTCCGCAGCGCGGCTGGTGGCGGCTGTGCCTGGGCGCACTGGTGCTGGTGCCGCTGCTGGCTGCGGCCGCGTACTGGCGCTGGGGATCGTGGGGGCTGCTGGTGCTGGCGTGGCTGCCGGTGGCGCTGCTGGTCGCGCACCGGCAGATGGCACGCATGGGCTGGTATCTGGACGACCACTATGTGGCGGTGCGGGGCGGCTGGTGGAAGCGCTGGTGGCGCTGGGCCGAACTGGACAAGGTGCAGGGACTGCGCCTGCAGCGCTCGCCGCTGGACAAGCTGCTCAGCACCAGCAGCCTGCAGCTGGATACCGCCGGCGCGCACGGTGATGTGGCGCTGACCCTGCACCATCTGCCGCGGGCACAGGCCCAGCAGCTGATGGAGCAGCTGGCCGCGGCACTGGCTCGGCGCAAGCTGCGCTGGTAAGCACTACAGGTCGTGCCGATCGCCGGCCGGCAACTGCCGCCATTCCCGAGGTTGCCGGCCAGCGGCCGGCACTACCGCGAGCGGGGTCAGCGAGGCATCAGCGCTGCGACGGGCCCCAATACCCCAGGTCCTTGCGGATCTGCAGATCGCGCACCCAGCTGCCGAATGGCTTGCGCCGCAACGCACCCATTTCACCAGACAGGAAATCCTCGGTGGCCGCGATCACCCGTTCACTGGAGCGGCCATCGCGGTAAGGGTGGATGGCATCGGCGTAGCGCACGATTTCCGCCTGCAGCGCGGCGTCCGGGTGCAGCGCGCGCTGCAGCATCGCCTGCAGCTGCGCAGGATCATCGAAGTCGATCATGTGCGGCTTCGGCACGCGGTTGCGGAAGGTCACCACCGGCTTGTGCTGCACGATGAACTCCGAAACGATCGATGAGGTGTCCGACACCAGCACATCGGCGGCACGCTGCGCGGCCATCACCTGCTCCGGCTCGATGAAGCGGGCATTGGCACCGGCCAGCGCGCGGTAGCGTTCGAACAGTTCCGGTGGGCACTTCGGGTGCAGGGTCAGCAGCCAGTAGTGGTCACCGGCGGCGATATCAGCGGCGATCTGCGCATGCAGGTGCGGAGCCGCGCTGAGCCGCTCGGTGAAGGTGGAACCGAACAGGATCACCGGGCGGTCACCGGCCGGTGCGCGCAGCGCGGAACTCTCGCCTCCGTCATCGCGGAACAGCGGGTCCAGCTTCGGCCAGCCAGTCTCGGCCACGGCGAAGTGGCCCTGCAGGCTGGCGATCTCGCGGAACGGTGCGGTCGTGGCCGGCCCCTGCGTGCAGTACAGGTCGAACATGCCGCGCACCCGGAAGTGGCCGCGCGCACTGTCCCGCTTCTCCACGTTGAAGCCATGGAACAGCTGCACCTTGGCCCCCGAAAGGAAGGTCGGCACCCAGTTGGCCGCGCTGAACACCGCCCGCGGACGCATTGCCAGGGCCTGCTTCAGGCCCACGTTGGGCACCCCCGGCAGGCTGCTGCCGGCCGCGCCGTCCTCGAACCAGGCCGCCACCTCCTGCCCTGACGCGTGCAAGGCCTGCGCCAACGGGGCGAGAATAGGCAGCGCATAGCGCTCCGTCGCAAACAACAGGTACCCGGCCATCATGTCCTCCACGACCGCTCCCATCGAACGGCCTCGCATCTCGGCGTGCATTATCGCGTTCAACGAGGCCGGGCGCATCGGCGACTGCCTGGCCTCGCTGGCCTTCTGCGATGAGATCGTGGTGGTGGACTCGCAGTCCACCGATGCCACCGTAGCCATCGCCGAGTCCGCCGGTGCCCGCGTGCTGCAGCGCCGGTTCGAGGGCTTCCGCAGCCAGAAGGCGTTCTGCGTCGAGCAGGCCAGCCACGACTGGGTGCTGTGCCTGGACGCCGACGAGCGCATCAGCCCCGAACTGCGCACCGCCATCGAGCAGGCCCGCGACGGTGGCTTCGGCGGCCAGGCCGGCTACCGCTTCGCCCGCCTCTCGGAGTACTTCGGGAAGTTCCTGCGCCATGGCAATGCCTACCCGGACCGGGTGATGCGCCTGTTCGACCGCCGCCGCGGCGGCTGGCGCGGCAAGCGCGAGATCCACGAGGCGGCCAGTGCCGACGGTAGTGTGGGCACCCTGCGCGGCGACCTGATCCACTATCCGTACCGGTCATTGCAGCAGCAGCTGGCCAAGACCGAGAAGTACGCGCGGATGATGGCCGAGCACGAGTTCGCACGCGGCAAGCGGGCCACGCTGGGCAAGCTGGTGCTGGCGCCGGCCTGGCGGTTCTGGCGCGGCTTCCTGTTCCGTGGCGGCTTCCGCGACGGCTGGCACGGCCTGGTCTACGCCTACGTCCGCGCCAACTACGTGCGGCAGAAGACCATCATGCTGTGGATGCTGGGCAATGGACAGGCGGTGGCCGACCCGGCGCCTTCCGCGGACCGGCCTTGACCACGCTGTGTCACACTGCGTGGGCGTTGCCTGAAGCCCCCCCCATGAAAATCCTGTACACCAACTTCCACTACGGCGACGGTGGCGGCCACACCACGTACATCGTCTCGCTGGTGCGTGCGCTGCACGGCCAGCACACGCTCCACGTCGCCGCGCCGGCCGACAGCCGCCTGCTGCGGACCATGGCCGATGAAGGCATTGCCCGCACACTGCCGATTGCGTTCGGCAGCGGCCTGCCAACGCTGCCCCGGCAGCTGGCCGAACAGCGCGCGCTGCGCAGGCTGGTCCACGATGAAGGCATCGACCTGATCCATGTCAACGGTGCACGCGACCACCGTTTCGTGATGCAGGGGCTGCTGGGCATGCGCCGCCCGCCGATCGTGCTGACCAAGCACAACAGCAAACCCACCAATACCTTTGGCAATGCGCTGCGCGCACGCTGGGCCACCGATCGGCTGATCGCGGTCTCGGCCGACACCAAGCGCCTGCTGGAACAGGGCCCGTACCGTCGCTGCCCGATCGACGTGGTCCGCAATGGCGTTGACCTGGAGCGCTACTCACCGCAGCCGGCCGGCACCGGCAGCGCGCTGCGCCAGCAGTGGACGCAGGATCCACAGGCGCTGGTGCTGGTCAGCAACGCCGGCACCGACGATTACAAGGGCTGGATCGACCTGGCCCGGGCCATCGCACGGCTGCCCGATGCGGTGCGTCCGCATGTGCACATGGCCGTGGCCGGCCACCTGCCCAGCGCGCAGCAGCGCGAACAGGTGCAGGCGCTGGGCGAGGTGGCCGCGCAGGTGCACTTCACCGGCCTGCTGGCCGATACCCGTGTCCTGATCGCGGCCGGCGATGCTGGCTTCGTACTGTCCCATGACGTCGAGACGATCTCCTTCGCCTGCCGCGAGATGATGGCCAGCGCCAAGCCGATGCTGGTCAGCGACTACGCGGGCCTGCCGGAGAACATCGAACAAGGCGTCGATGGCTGGGTGGTTGCCACACGCGACATCGACGCCATCGCCGCCCAGGTACAGGCGCTGTACGCACAGCGCGATGCGCTGCCGGAACAGGGCCGCGCAGCACGCCGCCATGCACAGCGGGAGTTCGGCCTGCAGACATTCGCCGACGCCACGCTGGCCAGCTACCACGCCGCCCTGGCCAGCACCTGAGCCACGCTCCCCGAACGCTCAATCGGTGATGCCGGGCCCCTGCAGGCGGCGCTCGTGCTCGAGTTCCGCCACTGACGGCCGGCAGTCGCCGGCGACCGCATCGGCTGGCACCAGCCACCAGCGGCGACGATTGGAAATGCCCGCCATCTCGGCCCGCGCACGATCGATGCAGGCCTGCATCGCATCCTCGTTCACCAGCAGCCAGCGTTGCTGCGGAACCAGCCGCTGCCAGCGCACGGCCGCCTGCAGCTGTTGATGCCAACGTGCTTCGAATCCAAAGGTGGCCGCCGGGCGATCGGCCATCAGCAGGTTCTGCTCTTTCCATGCCACCAGTCCCAGCTCGGCCTGCGGGCCGATGCGTGCACTCACTTCACGCATCAGGCCACGGGCCGAGCTGGAGTCGTTCAACACCGGATAACCGACCAGGCTGTACAGCACCCAGACTCCTGCCAGGGTAGAGACCAGGGCAACGTGCCGACGCTGGCGCCCGCACACCCACAGGCTCAAGGCCGACCAGACCGCCATCGCCAGCGCCGCCCAGGCCAGCGCATCGGTGGCACCGGGAAGCAACCCGCGGCCATGGGTAAGGCGCACTTCGAAATCCGGATCACCCAGCAGCGCCAGCGCACCGACCAGCCCCAGCGCCAGTGCCAGCAACGCGGTGAATGCGCCCAGCACGCGCTGCACATCGCGCCGCCTCAGCAACCCGGGCAGCAACGGCGCCAGCGCCAGGCAGAACATCGGCAATGCCGGCAGGATGTAGACGTCGCGCTTGCCGTGCGGAAGGGAGAAGAACAGCACGACCAGCAGCCACCAGGCCAACGGCAGCAGGTAGCGCGCATCGCGCCGGCGCAGCCGCCGGAACCAGGCCGGAAGCGCCCAGGGCAGCAGCAGAAACGCGGGAACCCACATCGACGGCATGATCGCCAGGAAGTACCACCACGGCTGGTGATGGTCCCAGGACTGCGTATAGCGCCGCGCGGTCTGCCGGAACAGGATGTCGTCCATGTAGGCGCGGTACGGTTCCGAACCGGTGGCGAAGCCTGCCAGCAGCATCGGCGCCAGCCACAACGACACCGCCAGCAGGAAGGCCAACGGTGCCAGCCAGAAACGCAGGTCGCGCACGTGCAGGCGTACCCGCGGCCAGTGCAGCACGGATGCGACTGCCGCCGGCGCGATCATCATCAGCGCCAGCACGCCTACGCCCTTGGTGATCACACCGATGCCGGCAAAGAACCAGCCCAGCCACCACCAGCGCCAGGCCGGACCCAACAGCAGATGGCGCAGCAGGCCGTAGTTGGCCAGGGTGATGAACAGCACCACCAGCGGATCGATCTGCGCCTTCTTCGCCTGGAAGGTGAAGTGCAGCGCGAACAGCAGTGCCCAGCCCGCGTACAGCCCCACCTGCCGCGTCCACAGGCGGCGGCCGAGATCGACCACGCACCACAGCGTGCCCAGCGCGGCCAGCAGCGAGGGCAGCAGGAACGCCACCCGCCAGTGGCCGACCAGGCTGTACATCGCCGCCTGCAACCACATCAGCATCGGCGGCTTGTCCGAATACAGCTCGGGGCCGCGATGCGGGAACAACCAGTAGCCACTGTCGACCATCTGCTTGGCCACCAGCGCGAAACGTGGCTCATCCGAGGGCCATGGATCACGGAGGCCCAGGCCGGCCCCCAGCACCAGCAGGGCCATCACCACCAACAACCACGTCTGGCGCGACGCGTGGGCTTTCAGCATGGGACTCGAAACGGCAGCGGAGGTCAGGCTGCTTTTAACAGACGCGCGTAGAAGAAACCGTCAGCATCGTTTTCACCCGGCAGCCGCTGGCGCGCCACCCCTTCGCAATCCACGCCGAATGCATCGCCCAGCGGCTGCGCCACGGCATCCGGATGCCACTTCAGGAACGCGCGCACCTGATCGATGTTCTCGGCGCGCAGGATCGAACAGGTGGCATACAACAGCACGCCGCCCGGGCGCAGCATCGACCAGCAGGCTTCCAGCAGGCGCGCCTGCACGCCGACCAGTGCATCGATGTCTTCGGCGCGACGGTGGAACATCACATCCGGCTGGCGGCGGATCACGCCGGTCGCCGAGCACGGCGCATCAAGCAGGATCGCGTCGAACGGCACGCCATCCCACCAGGCGCCCGGATCACTGGCATCTGCCGCCAGGGTCTGCGCATGCTCGCCCACGCCGGTACGGGTGTAGGTATCGCGTGCACGGGCCAGGCGGCGCGCGTCGATATCCAGCGCCAGCAGGCGCAGGCTCGGGTCACGCTCCAGCAGATGCGCCGATTTGCCGCCGGGTGCCGCGCAGGCATCCAGCACGCGGGCACCGGTCGCGGGTGCCAGCGCATCGGCCGCGCATTGCGCCGACAGGTCCTGCACCGACAGTGCACCATCGCCGAAGCCCGGCAGCTGGTTCACGGCAACGGGGGTCGCCAGGCGCAACGCATCGGCGCACAGTGCAGTGGCTTCAGCGGCAATGCCGGCCTCGGCCAGCGTCGCCAGGGCCTTGTCGCGACCGCCGTGCTGGCGGTTGGCACGCAGCCACAAGGGCGCGGGTTGCAGGCTGGCGCTGAAGATCGCTTCGGCCTGCGCCGGCCAGTCGCGTTCGATCGCATCAGCCAACCATTCCGGGAAGGCGTCGCGCGCAGGCTGCTCGGGGAACCCCTCGCGCTGGGCGCGGCGCAGGATCGCGTTGACCAGGCCTGCCTGGCGCTCACGGCCCAGCGCGCGCGCCGCATCGACCGTAGCCGAAAGCGCTGCGTGCGCAGGCAGTTCGAGCACGTCCAGCTGGGCGAAACCGACCATCAGCAGCGTGCGCAGGTCGGCATCGCGCGCCGACAGCGGCTTCTGCATCCAGGCCTGCAAGGCCGCGTCATAGGTGCTGCGACGGCGCAGCACAGCGAAACACAGGGCTTCCAGCAGCGCGCGGTCGCGGCTGTCGGCCAGCTTCGGCAGCGCCCAGGCCAGTTCGGCCTTCAGCGAACGGCCACGGGTGAACACCTGTGCCAGCACGCGTGCGGCCAGCATGCGCGTGGCCGCGCCCGGCGCCGCCTTGGCGACGGAGAAATCGTTCTGCTTCGACACCGCTTATGCCCCCACGCGCAGATCGCGGCGGGCGTTGAGGTAGTCGGCCGCAGTAATCGCCTTGCCACCTTCCCGCTGCAGCACACGCAGGCGCAGTGCGCCCTGGCCACAGGCGATATCGATGCCATCGCGGCTGGCCGCCAGCACCGTGCCCGGCGCCTGGCCGTGGGCCTCATCCAGCGCCACCGCGCCATGGATGCGCACCCGCTCGCCAGCCAGCGTCGCCTCGGCGATCGGCCACGGATTGAAGGCGCGCACGGTGCGTGCCAGCACCCCTGCATCCAGCGCCCAGTCCAGACGGGCCTCGGCCTTGTCCAGCTTGTGCGCATAGGTCACGCCCTGCTCCGGCTGCGACCACGCGATCGGCTTGATGCCGGCCCGCAGCAGGCCCAGGCCGTCGGACAGCACCTGCGCGCCCAGTTCCGCCAGCTTGTCATGCAGCTGGCCACCGGTATCGGTGGCCGCGATCGGCAGCTCCTGGTGCAGCAGCACCGGGCCGGTATCCAGGCCTGCCTCCATCTGCATCAGGCAGACGCCGGTCTTCGCATCGCCGGCCTGGATCGCGCGCTGGATCGGCGCGGCACCGCGCCAGCGCGGCAGCAGCGAGGCATGCACGTTCCAGCAGCCGTGGGTCGGAATGGCCAGCACCGCCTTGGGCAGGATCAGGCCATAGGCCACCACCACCATCAGGTCCGGCTGCAGGTCGCGCAGCTGCTGCTGGGCGGCTTCATCCTTCAGCGATTCGGGCTGGTAGACCGGAATGCCACGGGCCACGGCTTCAAGCTTGACCGGCGACGGCGCCAGGCCACGGCCACGGCCGGCCGGACGATCAGGCTGGGTGTAGACGGCCACGACCTCATGGTGGCGCGCAGCCGCGCGCAGCGACGACACCGCGAATTCCGGCGTACCGGCAAAGACAATCCTCATGGCTACCCCACTTGCAGGATGGATTCGTGCAGGAAAGAAAACGGCGCCGTCGGCCGGCGCCGTACAGCCCGCGCGCGTCGCGCAGGCACGGGCCACCCGATGGGCGGCCCGGATTGGCGATCACGCCACGTGCTTGCGCTGCTTGGCCAGCTTCTTGCGCACCATCTCGCGCTTGAGCGGCGACAGATAGTCGATGAACAGCTTGCCGTCCAGGTGATCCATCTCGTGCTGGATGCAGGTGGCCAGCACTTCGCCGGCTTCCAGCTGCTGTTCCTGGCCGTTGCGGTCCAGGTACTTCACGGTGATGGTATCGGCGCGGGTCACGTCGGCGAAGATGCCCGGAACCGACAGGCAGCCCTCCTGATACACCCGGCCTCCGTCCTTGGCGACGATTTCCGGGTTGATGAACACATGCGGTTCATTCTTTTCTTCGCTGACGTCGATGACCATGAAGCGCTTGTGCACGTCCACCTGGGTGGCGGCCAGGCCGATGCCCGGGGCGTCGTACATGGTCAGGAACATGTTGTCGATCAGTTCCTGGAAGGCCGGCGTGGTGACTTCGGCGGCTTCGATCAACGCAGCCTTGGTACGCAGGCGCGGATCGGGGAACTCGAGAATGGGGAGAAGGGCCATGGCTGTTTCCGGATAGGGGGCCGGCACGCCGGCATACGTCGCAGATTCTAGCTCCAACGCTTGCCTTGCGCCCCGGTTTCTGGACTATAGTGCGCGGACCTGTTGGGGAATCAGGGCTTCACACCTATGTTGCTTCGTTTTCGTACGGTCGTCGCCGCGGCGATGCTGACCGTGGCTGCCTATGCTACCGCCGTGGAAGTGAATGGCGGGCACCCGGACACCTATGTGGTCCGAAAAGGGGATACGTTGTGGGATATCGCCGCACGTTTCCTGCAGAAGCCGTGGCTGTGGCCGGAGATCTGGCAGGCCAATCCGCAGATCGCCAATCCGCACCTGATCTATCCCGGTGACGTGCTCAGCCTGGCCTATCTGGACCGGGTGACCGTCGCTGCCAAGCCCGGCCCGCGCCAGGAAGCCCCGATCGATGCCATTCCGCTGGCCCAGGTCGAGCCGTTCCTGAAGCAGCTGAGCGTGGTCGACAGCATCGAGCAGCTACCCTACGTGGCCGGCCTGGAAGAAGAACGCCTGCGCGTCACCAGCGGCAGTGCGGTCTACGTTCGCCTGGCCGACGCCCAGCTGGGCCAGCGCTGGGCCGTGGTCCGCCCGACCGTACGCTACGCCCAGCCCAAGCCGACCGAGGACCTGACCGCCAACGGCGACGTCACCCCCGGCAGCGGCAACCTGTGGCGGGCCTACAACGCCCCCAACCACCGCCGCGGCATACTCGGCTATGAGCTGGCCCAGGTCGCCACCGGCACCATCACCCATGTCGCCGGCGGCAAGGTCGAGGCGTCCACCCTGGTGCTGGACAAGAACGAAGGCGGCCGCGAGGTGCGTGCCGGCGACCGCCTGGTCCCGGTCGAGGCCAAGCCGTACGACCTGCAGTTCGTCCCCCATGTCCCGGCCGCCGGTGTCGAAGGCGTCGATGTGCGCGTGCTGGCCGTCACCGACATGTTCACCGCCGCTGGCCCGCGCGATGTGATCGCGATTTCCGCAGGTCGCGCACAGGGCGTGGACAACGGCACCGTGTTCTCGCTGTGGCGCCCGGGCCGCCACGTGGCGCACCGCATGAAGTACCCCACCTCGTCGCGCATGGACGATTCGCTCAGCACCGGCGCCGGCCGGGTTTCGCTGCCGGACGAATACGCCGCGCACGCCATGGTGTTCCGTACCTTCGACAACGTCAGCTACGCGCTGGTGATGCAGGGCGTGAAGCCGGTACGCGTGGGGTTCAACGCACTGCACCCGGACGCGAAGTAACCAGTCCCGTGTTGCCCGGCCACTGCAGGTAGTGCCGGCCGCTGGCCGGCAGGCACCTCCGGCAAAACCTGACAGCCACATGCGAAGGCGCCCTAGGGCGCCTTTGTTGTATGCGCTCGATAGTGGGGGGATGACCAACCAAGCTGACGAGGCGCTGCTGCGCCTGTTGATGGCAGGCGGCGCGCTGGCGCCACGGCGGGCCCTGCTGCAGGCCGCAGGCAGCGCGGAGATTGCGATCGCGCAGGGCGCCGCGAACTGGCGCGCGCACGGCTGCACGCCCGAGCAGTGCGCCGCGCTGGAATGCCCGGACACCCGGGCCTGGGCCGTGGCACGGCGCTGGCTGGAAGACGACAACCAGCACCTGCTGGCCTTCACCGATCCGGCATTCCCCCCGCCCCTGCTGGATGTCCCCAACCCACCCCTGGCGCTGTTCATCGCCGGCGACCCCAGCCTGGCCTGGCGCCCGTCGGTGGCGCTGGTCGGCAGCCGCTCGCCGACGCCGGGCGGACGCGCCCTGGCCGCCCGGTTTGCTGGCTGCTTCGTCGAAGCGGGCCTGGCGGTGACCAGCGGACTGGCGGCAGGCATCGACGCGGCCGCTCACCAGGCCACGCTGGACGCCGGGGGCTGCACCGTGGCGGTGATCGGCACCGGCCCGGACCGGGCTTACCCGGACAGCCACGCCAGGCTGCAGGCCCGGATCGCCGCCGAAGGCGCGGTGCTCAGCGAGTACCTGCCGGGCACACCGGCACGCCCCGGTCACTTTCCAGCCCGCAACCGCCTGGTGGCCGGGCTGGCGCTGGCGACGGTGGTGGTCGAGGCCGCCCAGCGCTCCGGCGCATTGATCACCGCACGCCTGGCCGCCGAGGCCGGCCGCGAGGTCTGTGCCCTGCCCGGTTCGGTACTCAACCCACGCGCCGCGGGCTGCCACCGGTTGATCCGCGAGGGTGCCGCACTGGTCGAGCGCCCGGAGGAGGTCCTTGAAATGCTGGCGCCCGCCCTTCGCCAGCAGCTGCCGGGCTTGCAATCACGGCTCGCCACCCCCACTGAACAGGCACCGCCGGTACTCCTGCCGGCGCGCTGGGCCGACGACCCTGACTACCAGTGCTTGTGGCGGGCCCTGGACCACAACCCAAGCGGTATGGATTCACTGATCACGCGCTGTGGATTGACGGCGCCCCAGGTGTCCTCCATGCTGCTGGTCATGGAACTGGCGGGAATCGTGGTGTGCGTACACGGCCGCTACTGTCGAACTCCCTAGTTTCTTCACCTCCACAGCGTCGCGCGACGCAGGCCGAGGGGCAATGAAAGAGAGCATCCTGGACGTACTGCTGTACCTGTTTGAACACTATTTCAGCGAAGATGCGGACCTGATCCGTGACCGCGATTCGCTTCAGAACGGCCTGATCCAGGCCGGTTTCAGCCCAACCGAGATCAACAAGGCATTCGACTGGCTCGATGCCCTGGCCGCGCAGCGGCCGAGCGTGGCCCAGGCACGGGTCGATGGCCCCGTGCGCGTCTACCACGGCCCCGAGCTGGACAAGCTGGACGTGGAATGCCGTGGTTTCCTGCTGTACCTGGAACAGCACGGCATCCTCGACGCCGACCAGCGCGAGCTGGTGCTGGACCGGGCCATGGCCCTGGACCAGGACGAACTGGACCTGGACGACCTGAAGTGGGTCGTGCTGATGGTGCTGTTCAACCAGCCCGGCTCCGAGGCGGCGTATGCCTGGATGGAGACGCAGATGTTCATGGACGAGCCAGAACCCCTGCACTGACCGTACACTTGGGGGCATAGCGCATTCAGGAGCGTCCCCGTGAGCGAGTGGTTCCATGCAGAAGGCAACCGGCAGCAGGGTCCGCTGCCGGCGGAACAGTTGGTCGAGTTGTTCCGCAACAACCAGATCTCCCTGGACACCCTGGTCTGGCGCGACGGCCTGCCGCAATGGCAGCCGTTGCGCACCGTGGTCGACGAACTCGGCCTGATCGTGCCGGCGCTGGACGCTGCCGCACCGCCGGTGGAACCCGAGCCCGATCCGGAACCGGTGGCACCGCCTCCGCCGCAGCCGCCGGTACTGCCGCCGTCCACGCCCTACACCACCAGTGCATCGGCCACCGCCCTGCCGGCGCCGAAGAAGAAGCTGTCCGGCTGCGCCCTGACCGCCATCATCGGCGGCGGCCTGCTGCTGGTGCTGGTCCCGATCGTGGCCATCCTGGCTGCCATCGCGCTGCCCGCCTACAACGACTACACCGTGCGCGCCAAGGTCGCCGGCGCAGTGACCGCGCTGCAGCCGTTGAAGGACCAGGTGCAGCATTTCGCCGATGACGAAGGCCGTTGCCCCGGTGCCAACGACGCCGGCTTCCCGGCCCCGGGTGACTTCGCCCATGCAGGGCTGTCGGCGGTGAACATCGGTCGCTTCAACAATGGCCACTGCGGCATCGAAGCCACCCTGGCGTTGCCCGGCAAGAGCCTTGATGGCGACCTGCTGTGGCTGGAATACGATCGCGACAGCGGCCGCTGGGAATGCAGTGGCGAAAGCAACGACAAGTACCTGCCGCCGACGTGCCGCGGCTGAGCCACGCGCACGCCAGCACCTCCAAGGATGATTCAACAGGGAACATGCAATGACTGAGTGGTACTACGCCGAAGGACAGCAACGCCAGGGCCCGCTGCCGGTCCAGGAGATCCGCCAGCGCTTCCAGCGCGGCCAGCTGAACCTGGACACCCTGGTCTGGCGCGAAGGCATGGCGCAGTGGGCTGCGCTGCGCCAGGTGGTCGACGAACTGGGACTGCAGACACTGGCCGACGCCAGCACGGCCACCGGCAGTGGCGGCTTCGACCTGCGTGGCGACTATGCCGCGATCGACAACGGTACGGCGCCACTGCCTGGCACCGGCGCCCTCAGCAGTTCGCCCTACAGCGCCCCTGCGGCGCTCGGCGGCGGCGGCCATGCCCAGCCGGTGATGGGCGGCGAAGTGGTCTACGCGGGCTTCTGGAAGCGCGTGGCGGCCTACATGATCGACTACTTCGTGCTGGCCATCCCCGGCGGCATCATCGGCGCCATCCTCGGTGTGGTGCTTGGTGCCAGCATGGGTGCGGTGGGCAGCGGCGAATCGGCCATCGAAATCGTGGCCCAGCTGGCCAGTGCCCTGATCAACCTGGCCATCGGCATGGCGTACTACACCTGGTTCCATGCCTCGCAGGGCGGTGCCACGCTGGGCAAGATGGCGGTCGGCATCAAGGTCGTGCGCAGCAATGGCGAGCGCCTGACCAAGGCCCGCGCATTTGGTCGCTACTGGGCCGCGGTGCTCAGCACCTTCACCCTCGGCATCGGTTTCCTGATGGCCGCCTTCACCGAGCGCAAGCAGGGCCTGCACGACATGATCTGCGACACCCTGGTGGTCGACCGCTGGGCCTACACCGACCAGCCGCAACTGCAGCGCCGGGAGCTGGGCACGGTGACCGTGCTGGTGCTCGTACTGACCGGCCTGCTGTCGCTGGTGGGCCTTGCGCTCATGGTGTTCGCGGTTGGCTTCATCGCCAAGATGGCCTCATGAACGGCCATCCTCACGCCTGGCTGCTTGACATGGGCTGGCCGGGCGTGATTCCTCTAATAAGGTGAAACCTGAACGCCCGGCACATTACCGGGCGTTCAGTTTATGGATTTGCCCGTGGCCGCTTCACTAATGCGGCCGTTTGCTCCACCCTAGCGGCCCCTCTCCCCCGGTCCGCCCACAGACCTTTCCTGACATGCCCAAGCACCTGCTCATCGTCGAATCGCCGGCCAAGGCCAAGACGATCAACAAATACCTCGGCAAGGACTACACGGTCCTGGCCTCGTATGGGCACGTGCGCGACCTGATCCCGAAGGAAGGCGCAGTCGACCCGGACAACGGGTTCGCCATGCACTACGACGTGATCGACAAGAACGAAAAGCATGTCGATGCGATCGCCAAGGCCGCCAAGGGCGCCGACGACATCCTGCTGGCGACCGACCCGGATCGCGAGGGTGAAGCGATCAGCTGGCACATCGCCGAAATCCTGAAGGAACGCGGGCTGGTCAAGGACAAGCCGATGCAGCGCGTGGTGTTCACCGAGATCACCCCGCGCGCCATCAAGGAAGCGATCAGCCAGCCGCGCGCGATCGCCAGCGACCTGGTCGACGCCCAGCAGGCGCGCCGCGCGCTGGATTACCTGGTCGGTTTCAACCTGTCGCCGGTGCTGTGGCGCAAGGTCCAGCGCGGCCTGTCCGCCGGCCGCGTGCAGAGCCCGGCGCTGCGCATGATCGTCGAGCGCGAGGAAGAGATCGAAGCCTTCATCGCCCGCGAATACTGGTCGATCGCCGCCGAGTGCGCGCACCCGTCGCAGCACTTCAACGCCAAGCTGATCAAGCTCGACGGGCAGAAGTTCGAACAGTTCACCATCACCGACGGCGACACCGCCGAGGCCGCCCGCCTGCGCATCCAGCAGGCCGCGCAGGGCTCGCTGCATGTCACCGATGTGGCCAGCAAGGAGCGCAAGCGCCGCCCGGCGCCGCCGTTCACCACCTCCACCCTGCAGCAGGAAGCCTCGCGCAAGCTCGGCTTCACCACCCGCAAGACCATGCAGGTCGCGCAGAAGCTGTATGAAGGCGTGGCGATCGGTGACGAAGGCACCGTCGGCCTGATCTCGTACATGCGTACCGACTCGGTGAACCTGTCGCAGGACGCGCTGGCCGAGATCCGCGACGTGATCGCCCGCGACTACGGCATCGCCTCGCTGCCGGACCAGCCGAACACCTACCAGACCAAGTCGAAGAACGCCCAGGAAGCGCACGAAGCGGTGCGCCCGACCTCGGCGCTGCGCACGCCTGCACAGGTGGCGCGCTACCTGACCGATGACGAGCGCAAGCTGTACGAGCTGATCTGGAAGCGTGCGGTGGCCTGCCAGATGATTCCGGCCACCCTCAACACCGTCAGCGTCGATCTGTCCGCCGGCAGCGAACACGTGTTCCGCGCCAGCGGCACCACCGTGGTGGTGCCCGGCTTCCTGGCCGTGTACGAAGAAGGCAAGGACAACAAGAGCGCCGAGGACGAGGACGAAGGCCGCAAGCTGCCGGCGATGAAGCCCGGCGACCGCGTGCCGCTGGAACGCATCCAGGCCGAACAGCATTTCACGCAGCCGCCGCCGCGCTACACCGAAGCGGCGCTGGTGAAGGCGCTGGAAGAGTACGGCATCGGCCGTCCCTCG
Organism: Stenotrophomonas sp. 28608_Sma; assembly: GCF_056486185.1. Classification (NCBI taxonomy): domain Bacteria; kingdom Pseudomonadati; phylum Pseudomonadota; class Gammaproteobacteria; order Lysobacterales; family Lysobacteraceae; genus Stenotrophomonas; species Stenotrophomonas sp. 28608_Sma. The sequence goes on from NZ_CM151308.1 coordinate 4,481,820, forward strand.
ACCTACGCCTCGATCATCCAGACCCTGCTGTTCCGCAAGTACGTGGAAATGGAAGGCCGCAGCTTCCGCCCATCCGATGTGGGCCGCGCGGTGTCCAAGTTCCTGTCCAGCCATTTCACCCGGTACGTGGACTACGACTTCACCGCCAAGCTGGAAGACGAGCTCGACGCCGTCTCGCGTGGCGAAGAAGAGTGGATCCCGCTGATGGCCCGCTTCTGGGAGCCGTTCAAGGAGCTGGTGGAAGACAAGAAGGAATCGGTCGACCGTGCCGAGGCCAGTGGCGCGCGCGAGCTCGGCACCGACCCGAAGACCGGCAAGCCGGTCAGCGTACGCCTCGGCCGCTTCGGGCCTTACGCTGCCATCGGCAGCACCGCCGAGGACGCCGAGGAGAAGCCGAAGTTCGCCTCGCTGCGCCCCGGCCAGTCGATGCACACCATCTCCCTGGAAGACGCGCTGGAGCTGTTCCTGATGCCGCGCGCGCTGGGTGAGGACAAGGGCGAACCGGTCAGCGTCGGCATCGGTCGCTTCGGTCCGTTCGCCAAGCGCGGCAGCACCTATGCCTCGCTGAAGAAGGAAGACGACCCGTACACCATCGACCTGGCCCGCGCCGTGTTCCTGATCGAAGAGAAGGAAGAGATCGCGCGCAACCGGATCATCAAGGAGTTCGAGGGCAGCGACATCCAGGTGCTGAACGGCCGTTTCGGCCCGTATATCAGCGACGGCAAGATGAACGGCAAGATCCCCAAGGATCGCGAACCGGCCTCGCTGACCCTGGCCGAAGTGCAGCAGCTGATGGAAGAAACCGGCAAGCCGGTGCGCAAGGGCTTCGGCGCCAAGAAGGCTGCCGCGAAGAAGGCCCCGGCAAAGAAGGCGGCGGTGAAGAAGGAAGCGGCGCCGAAGAAGGCCGCTGCGAAGAAAGCGCCTGCCAAGAAGGCCCCGGCAAAGAAAGCGGTGAAGAAGGCTGCTGCGAAGAAAGCCCCGGCGAAGAAGGCCGCTGCAAAGAAGTAGATCCACGCCATGCGTGGATGAGGGGTAGTGCCGGCCGCTGGCCGGCAACCCCAGATGCATCAGATGCCGGCCAACGGCCGGCACTACCGGGTGCCAGGGTCCACCCCTTCTGCACGCGGCAGGGGGATAATGAAGGCCCACGCCGGGCCGGTCGCCGCCATGAAAGAACTCACCCTGGACTCTGCTGTCGCCACGCTCCGCGCGGGCGGCGTGATCGCCTACCCGACCGAAGCGGTCTGGGGCCTGGGCTGTGATCCCTCGCACGAAGCTGCGGTGCACATGGTGCTGCGGCTGAAGCAGCGCCCGATCGAGAAAGGCATGATCCTGGTCGCGGCCGAACTGGCGCAGCTGGAAGGCTGGGTGCGGCTGCAGGCGCTGCCCGACGCCCGCCAGCGCGCGGTGCTGGCCAGCTGGCCCGGTGCCAACACCTGGATCCTGCCTGCCGGCCCGCGCGCGCAGCCCTGGGTCACCGGCGAACACAGCGGTATCGCGGTGCGCATCAGCGCGCACCCGCTGGTGGCCGAACTCTGCCGCGCCTGGGGCGGCCCGCTGGTCTCCACCAGCGCCAACCTGGCCGGCGAACCACCGGCACGCAGCCGCGAAGAACTGGACCCGCGCCTGCTGCGCCTGCTCGACGGCATCCTCGATGGGCAGACCGGCGGCCTGGCCCAGCCCACCCCGATCCGCGACGCGCTCAGCGGCAACGTGCTGCGCTCCTGAGCCGGCGATTGCGCTGCTGCGGACAATCACGCACCCTGCCGCCATGACCCTGCTGCGCGCCACCTTGAGCCTGTGTCTGCTGCTGCCGTGGACGGCACCCGCGGCCGAGGACGTGCGTGTCTACCGCTGCGTTGCCAGCAACGGTGCCGTCGCCCTGCAGGACAGGCCGTGCAACAGCGGCCGCCAGCAGGTGCGCGACCTGCAGCGCCCGCGCGATCCCGCTCCACGGGTGGTGCGCAGTGATGCCACGCCTCCGCCGCCCAGCGAAACCCCGGTCATCCGCGAGCGCGAAGTCCGCCACGTCTACATCCAGCCGCCGCAGCCGATGTACGAGTGCGTGAGCGAGGACGGACGGCGCTATACCAGCGACAACAACGAAGGCAATCCGCGCTGGGTGCCGCTGTGGACCAGTGTCTGGCTGCCGCACGGCCATCGTGGTCCAGCCTATCCCGGACCACGCCCGGCCATCGGCACGCCGATCGGCGAAGGCACGGGTTATCGCCGCCCCTCGATCGGCATGGACGTGCAGGTGCCGGCCGGCAGCGTGCTGGTCCGCGACAGCTGCCATGCGTTGCCACCACAGGAAGTCTGCGCACGGCTGAGTGACCGCCGCTGGGAGCTGGATCGCCGTTACAACAGCGCGCTGCAGAGTGAACGCACCGCCATCAGCAACGAACAGCGCGGTATCGATGCGCGCCTGTCGCGCGATTGCGAACGCTGAGCGCAGCACGCCGTCGCAGCCTGTACGCTGTGCGCATGAACCGAGTGATCTGGCTGCTCCTGGTGCTGCTGCCCGGAAGCGCGTTGGCCGAAGAGGGCGTGATCTACCGCTGTACCTCCAGCAGCAGTGACGTCCCTACCCTGCAGCGCACGCCGTGCGCCACCGGCAGCAAGCAGCAGGTGCTGCGCATCCCCGACCCGGCCAACTCGCAGCCGGCCGCCGCTGCGCCTGTAGCCGCCGAACCTGCATCCGCGCCCGTTGAAACACCCGCGCCGGTGCCGGCCGGACCGGGCGTTGCCCCTGCGGCCCCAGCAGAATCACGACGCGCGGACGAAGGACGCACGATCATGGAAGCAGGCATGGTCGAACACGCAGGAGACGACCAGATCCTCGACAGCGCGACGCTGCGCCGCGATGCCGAGGCCCGCGCCGCCGCAGGTGACGGTCCACCGAAGCCGCCGCTTCCTCCGATCTTCCAGTGCACCGACAGCCAGGGCGGCGGCTACCTGTACGAGTACGAAGCCGCGCCCGGCCGCTGCGAGCTGATGACGGTACAGGGCCTTGGCGGAGTGACGCCGGTGAATGCCGCCAGCTGTGAAGTGGTGCGCGACCACTGCGAAGCGCTTCCCGAAGCGCAGCGCTGCGGTGGTTGGCAGCAGCGCTTCCGCGATGCCCGCGGCCGTGAGCGCTTCGCCGCGCCGGAGAACCGCGATACCGCGCGCGGTGAACGCGAGCGGCTGCAGGGTGTGCTGGAGGCCAGCAACTGCCCGGTACCGGGGTGACAGCTACCGGTAGTGCCGGCCGCTGGCCGGCAACCACAGGATCTGCAGATGATTGCAGTTGCCGGCCAGCGGCCGGCACTACCTGCTGAAAGATCAGAACCCGTAGCGCAGGAAACCGCCGTCCACCGCGATGCACTCGCCGGTCACATAGCTGGCCGCAGGCAGGCACAGGAAGCCCACGGCTGCGGCCACTTCCTCCGGCTCGCCGATACGACGCATCGGCGTGCGGTTGATCACTTCCTCGTAGTAGTCCGGGTCCGCCAACGGACCGGACGTGCGCCGCGTGCGGATGTACCACGGCGCCACCGCGTTGACCCGGATGCCATCCTCTGCCCACTCGACGGCCAGGTTGCGGGTCATCTGGTGCATCGCCGCCTTGGTCATGCCGTAGACCACGCCGCTGCGCACATGGGTCAGGCCGGACACGCTGCCGACGTTGACGATGGATGACGACGCGTGGCGTGCCAGCAACGGATGTGCATAGCGCGACAGCTCGAAGGCCGAGAACAGGTTGGTCTCGAAGATCTTCCGCCATTCGTCCTCGGAATACTCCGTGGCCGCCTTGGTGACGTTGCCGCCGGCGTTGTTGACCAGGATGTGCAGGCCATCGCTATGGTCCTCCACCCAGTCCAGGATCTGGCGGCGGTCCTCGTCGTCGGAGACATCGGCGGCCAGCGCATGCACCTGCATCTGCGGATACACGTCCAGCAGTTCGTCGCGCGCGGTCTCCAGCATGTCGATATCACGGCCGACGATCATCAGATCGGCGCCGAAGCCAGCCAGTTCATGCGCGATGGCCAGGCCGATGCCGGCGCTGGCGCCGGTGATCAGGGCGGTCTGGCCGTCCAGGCGCCACCGTTGCTGGGTCATGTGTTCTCCCGGGCCGCGCCCGCTGTGTTTCGATGCGGCAAGGATACGCGCTCACGGCCGCCCCCTGCCGAGGATGCGACACTGCCCGCACGCCCATCACGGAGTGCCGCCATGCGCATCCTGATCCTGTCCACGCCCCTGCTGGCCACCGTACTGCTGGCGGGCTGCCAGCGCCCACCGGCGCCGAACCCGGAAAAGCCACCGGTGCCCCGGGCGATGTCGCGCGCAATCAACGAACCGCTGGACCGCGCCAAGGGCGTGCAGAAGACCGTGGACGATGCCGCCGCGCGTGAGCGCAAGGCCGAGGCCGACGCGACGCAGTAACCCCGCAGACGAAAACGCCCGGCCGAGGCCGGGCGCTTCCAGTAGATCCACGCCGTGCGTGGATGGCGTCCGATCAGAACCCGCAGAAGCAGTACGCCAACGCCTTCACCGGCGTGCCGTTGCCCTTCTCGCGGGCCGCGTTCTCGACAAAGCGCAGCTGCGTATCCACTTCGGGCATCGTGCGCGCCAGCACCATCCGCGCCATGCCCGAGTCGGACAGCATCCAGGCACCTGCACGGCTGCCGGCGAAACCGCTGACGAACTGCGCGAACGGCGTTGCCGCCTTCTCGATGTAACGCACGCGGTAGGCATCAGCCTTGCCCAGCTTGGCGCGGCTGGCGGCATCGGCCACCGCATCCTTCAGGCCACCGAAGGCATCGACCAGGCCACGTTCCTTGGCCTGCGCACCGCTCCACACGCGTCCACGGGCCACTTCGTCGACGGCCTCGACCGGCTTCTTGCGGGCGTCGGCGACGCGGCCGGTGAAGTCGGCGTAACCCTTGTTGATCACCGACTGGATGACCTGGCCCACGGCCGGATCCATCGGGCGGGTGACATCGAACGCACCGGCGAAACGGGTGGTGCCGACACCGTCGGTGTGCACGCCGATCTTGTCCAGCGCGCGGCTGAAGTTCGGCACCATGCCGAAGATGCCGATCGAACCGGTGATGGTCGACGGATCGGCATAGATGCGATCGGCATTCATGCTGATCCAGTAGCCACCGGAGGCGGCCAGGTCGCCCATCGACACCACCACCGGCTTGCCGGCGGCCTGCAGGGCCACCACTTCGCGGCGGATCTGCTCGGAGGCGAACACTTCACCACCCGGCGAATCCACGCGCAGCACCACGGCCTTCACGTTCTCGTCGTCACGCGCGGCACGCAGCAGCGCCGAGGTCGATTCGCCACCGATGCGGCCGGCCGGCAGGTCGCCACCGCTGATCTCGCCGGCGGCCACCACCACCGCCACCTGCGGACGGCTGTCGACCGGGTTGCGGCGCGCATCGAGCTGGCCCAGGTAGGAGCCGAAGTCGATGTTGCGGAAACCACCGTCGGCATCGTCGTCAGCCACGCCGCGCTCGATCATCAGATCCTCGAATTCCTCGCGGGTCTTCAGCGACGTCACCAGCTTCTGCTGCAGGGCGAACTTGGCCAGGTCACCACCGGCAGCGGCGATGCCTTCCGGCAGCGTGTCGATGCCGGCGGCCAGCTGTGCCGGATCCAGGCGGCGGGCCTTGGCGATGTCGCCCAGGTAGCGCTGCCACACGTCGTTCATCCAGAACAGGTCGGCTTCCTTGGAGGCCGGCGAAGCGGCGTCGAGCACGTAGGGTTCGGCGGCGGACTTGTACTCGCCCACCTTGAACAGGTGCACGTCCACACCCAGCTTGTCCTGCAGGCCGGTGCGGAAGTACTGGCGATAGCGGCCCAGGCCCTCGAGCACCACCGACCCCATCGGGTCCAGGTAGACCTCGTCGGCCTGTGCGGCCAGCAGGTACTGCGACTGGCCCATGCTCTCGCTGTAGGCCACCAGCTGCTTGCCGGACGCACGCAGGTCCTGCAGTGCCGCGGCCACTTCACGCAGCGAAGCGAAGCCCGACGGCTGCAGCTTGTCCAGCTCCAGCACCACGCGCTCGATCTTCTTGTCTTCCTTGGCCGACTCGATCACCCGCAGCAGGTCGCGCAGCTGGATCTCTTCGGCACCGTTGTCGCCCACCGCCTTGGCCAGCGCGCGGCTGACCGGGTCAGCGCTGAACTGCTCGACCAGGCGGCCTTCCGGCGCGATCACCAGGGTAGTGCGGTCCTGCAGCGATTTGCTGGCACCGGCGCCCATGCCGGCGGCGATGACGAACATCACCAGCAGCAGGAACAGCAGGCCGAAGAACACCAGGTTGAGGATCAACCGGCGGGTGAAGTTCATGACGTCCCACAGCCCGATGAAGAAACTGGCGACGGGGTTGCGACGCGCCGGGGGCAGCGGGGGCACGGGTTGATTCATGGAACGCTCCGGATGGCTTCTTGCCGTGGTGCCAGCATAGCCGGTGCCGTGTGATGCGGCATCGGACACAAGTCAGGGGATCGCCCGCCATGGGTCGGCAGGGCGGGCGGGACGATCAGGACAACATCGATTGGCCGATGCGCAGGCTGCTGCGACGCAGGCGCCAGCCCATCAGGATGGCGGCGGCGGTCAGGCCGACGATCAGGCCGATCCACATGCCCTGCGGGCCCATGCCCAGGCCCAGGCCGAGCCCGGCGCCGAGCGGCATGCCCAGGCCCCAGTACGCGAACATGGCGATGAACATCGGCACGCGGGTGTCCTTCAGGCCGCGCAGCGCGCCCGCCGACAGCACCTGGATGCCATCCGGGAACTGGAAGGTGGCCGCGTACAGCAGCAGGGTGGAGGCCAGGCCGGCCACCGCCAGGTCGTTGGTGTAGACACCGACGATGGCGTCATGGCCGAACAGCAGCACCGCTGCCGACAACGTCTGCGTACCCATGATGATCGCGTAGCCGGCCCAGGCCGCGCGCCGCACACCGAAGCCATCGCCACGACCGACCGCATGGCCGACGCGCACGGTGGTGGCCTCGGCCACGCCCATCGGGATCATGAAGCACAGCTGGGCGACGTTGATCGCGATCTGGTGCGCGGCCGCTTCATTGGCACCAAGACGGCCGATCAGCAGCGCGGTGACGATGAACAGGCCGCCTTCCATCAGCACGGTGATGCCGATCGGCAGGCCGGTGCGCAGCAGGTCCCAGATCGCCTTCCAGCGCGGTCCTTCGAAGTGCGAGAACAGCTGCAGGTGGGCAAAGCGCTTGGTGAACCACAGGTAGGTGGCGAAGGCGATCGCCTGCAGCCACATCATCACCGCCGAAGCGATGCCCAGGCCCTCGGCGCCCATTTCCGGGAAGCCGAGCTTGCCGTTGGCCAGCACGTAGCCCATCGGTGCCAGCACCAGCAGGCCACCGAAGCCGAGCAGCATGGTCGGCAGCGTCCAGTGCATGCCCTCGCTGAGATAGCGCATGCAGAAGTACAGGGTCAGCGCAGGTCCGCCCCAGCGCACCGCATGCAGGAACGCGGTGGCCCCCGGCACGATGTCCGGCGCGATGCCGAACGCAGGCAGCAGCGGCGGCACCACGGTGAGGAAGGTGAACATGATCAGGCCCAGGCCCAGCGCCAGCCACAGTGCCTGGCGGAACAGCGGGCCGATCTCGCGCTCGCGGCCAGCGCCATGCAGCTGCGACACCGAGGCGGTGAGTGAGATCAGGGTGCCGATCGGGATCAGCATCGGCAGCCACAGCAGGGCGGTGCCGATGGTCACCGCGGCCAGGGTCGCCGTGGCGTGGTGGCCGGCAATGACGTTGTCGACGAAGGAGATCAGACCGGTGGACACATGCCCGAGCACAAGCGGCAGGGCGAGCAGACCGGTAGCGCCGACTTCCTTGCTGAAGCGCGGCGTGGAGGTTGCAGTAGACATAAGGTGCTTGACGCGAACTACGGTTGCGCGCGAAGGGCACAGGCACCGGGTTGCGGGCCGCCATCTTACGCGTGCAGCGCGCGCATTCCCATGACATGGCGTGAATGCTGGGTTCCGGCAGGCCCCGGCATCACGCGTTGCGATCACGTTACGAACAGAAAAAGGGGACGGAGGGGATTAAGTCGTTTCAAGCCCGACTGTGCCTAATACGACTTAATCCCCTCCGTCCCCTTTTCTTTCTACTGCCCAGCCTGGCGCTTGAGCCAGGTATCGCGCTCGGCCGGCGGCACCGCGAGGAACGCGCCGCGGACCTTGTCGCGCTCCTGCGGTGGCGTGCGCTGTGCCACCAGGGTCAGTTGGGCCAGCTGCGCCGGGCTGAGCTGGCGCAGCACGGCCAGCGCGGCCTCGCGCTGTTCCGGCGGCACGAAGCCGAACAGGCCGTGCAGCTTGGGGAACTCCAGGCCCAGCTGCGGGCCCAGCCGCCAGCCTTCGCGGAAGGCCTGGTCCTGCGCCTGGAACTGCTGGCGCAGGCGCTGCTGCTGGTCGGCCGGCAACGCATTGAATCGCGCAGCGGCCTGACGGATCCGCTCACGCTCGCCCTCCGGCAATGCCCGCCATGCGGCGTAGTCGGCGCGGCGCTGGCGCTGCTGCTGGGCATCGAGCTGGGCGAACGCAGCGGGCGTCGTACCTGTGGTGGCCGGGGCCGCCGGTGAACTGCCCGGCACTGGCGGCGGCAGCGGCACGTTCAAGGTCTGCGGCGCGGCGGACAGCGACAACGGCAGGGCCAGCAGCAGGCTGGCGAATACGGTCTTATTCATCGGCAGCAGCGGTTTCCAGCGTGGCGCTGGCCGGCTCCGGCCGGCTCGGCTTGGATTGCGACTCGTCCACCGGCAGCGGGCCGCCCGCGGCGGTCCATGCATACAGATCGGCATCGGCCACGAGCGGATAGTCGCGGTCGGCCAGCATCGTGGCGTCGTCCGTGGCCTGGGGCGTGGTCGCATCCGGGGTGGCGTTGACCTTGCTTGGTGGCAGGGCTTCCACCGTCACCGGACCGGCTTCGCCGACCACACCCTCCGGCAGCGGTGCATCACTGCCGAAGGAATGCCCCTGCCAGTAGCGCCACCCCAGCGCTGCGGCCAACAGCACCGCCACGGTCACCAGCAGGATCAACGGACCGCGCCAGCGCGGCTTGGCATTGGCGCGGCGGCGCTTGCCAGTGGCTGCAGCCCGCTCGTCGCGCTGCGGGGTGCGCCAGCTGGAGGTCGGCGCTTCACTGCTGCTCGTCGGTGCGGCCGGCTGTTGCAGCTGCTGCAGGCGTTTGACGGGCAGATCGCGGATGCGCAGCTGCACCTGTTCGGCCAGCTGGCGCCAGGCCGAGGCGTCGGGCTGGCCGTGCGCGTCACGCGGGCAGGCATCGGCCAGCAGCTGCTGGTAGCCGGCTTCGTCCTGGTCGAGCACGCGCGTGGCGATACCTTCATCCAGGCTGCCGCCCACCCGTAGCAACAGCGCCAGGCGCGGCAACGGTCCCATCTGGCCCAAGGCGGCAAGCGGCGGCTCCCACTGGCCGCCCACCGGCTCACGCAGCGCCTGGCGCTGGCCCAGCAGGGTCCAGAAGCGGGTCGGCCACTGCGCCATCGGCAGGTCACTGGCGACCGCCGCAAACGCGCGCATCACCGCCACCAGGGTCTGTTCGGCCCGGGCAGCATCGCCGCACTGCAGTTCAGCCACCACCAGGGCGCGGCGTTCAACACCTCGCAGGAACGCCGACAGCGCACCGGCCGCGGTCGAGGAAACAGGGGCGGGCACAGCCGTCATCGATCACTCCAAAGGTCTGCCCGCATGATAGCGGCAGGCCATCGGCGCCCGTAGGACTTGCGCCCACAGGCACTTCGTGCTGCAGGTTGTGCACAGCACCACGCTGCCTGCGCAGGAAACTGTGGCATCCAGCTGAATTCACTCTGTTTCAGCATTGTTTCACACTTAAGTAATTGATTCTGATGTATTTTAAAGTATGGCGATTTTTTGACCAACCCGAGCGTGAGGCCGTCGCCATCGGCCTCCTGCGCGCCCGCCGACCGGTAACGCACAGCGTTATCCACAGAACATGTGGATAAGACTGAATCTCCAATGGACACCGATATTTAGGTGACATTTATGATTCAACGGACCCCGCCCCGCCGCCGCCCACTCCGCCATTCGCGCGCGCATGGCCCGGTACACTGGCCCGATGCTTTCACCGATTCCGACCCTGCAGGTCGCCCTGCCCGTCCCCCTGCCCCGCCTGTTCGACTACCTGTCGCCGGAGGGCGTGGCCCCCACGGTTGCGGTCGGCTGCCGCCTGAAGGTGCCGTTCGGCAACCGTGAGCTGGTCGGTGTGGTGGTGGGACACGGCCAGACCGACGACGGCCAGGGACTCCGCCAGGCGTTGGCTTGGTGCGACCCGCAGCCGCTGCTGCAGGGTGAGCTGTGGCAGAGCCTGCAGTGGCTGGCGCGCTACACCCACGCGCCGTTGGGCGAAGTACTCAGCACCGCCCTGCCCGGCCCGCTGCGCCACGGCGAGGCCCTGCCCGACACCCATCACTGGGGCTGGCAACTGACACCCGAAGGCCATGCCCAGCGCGGGAAGCTGCGCGCCGGCAGCCGCCCGCGGCAGCTGGCCGAACTGCTGGCCGAGGCCGTGGTGGATGAAGACGTACTGGGCGAACGCATGGAGGACTGGCGCACCGCCGCACGCAGTCTGGCCAAGCGTGCACTGGCCGAGCGCGTGGCGATGACGGTGGCACCGCAGCATGCGCAGCCGCTGCCCGGGCCCACGCTCAACCCGGACCAGGCCGCGGCCGTGACTGCGATCAACGCCGCCGACGGCTTCCAGCCTTTCCTGCTGGATGGCGTGACCGGCAGCGGCAAGACCGAGGTCTACCTGCAGGCGATCATCCATTGCCTGGCACAGGGCAGGCAGGCGCTGGTGCTGGTGCCGGAAATCGGCCTGACTCCGCAGACCCTGGCACGCTTCCGCGGCCGCCTCGGCATCGCCGTGCATGCGCTGCATTCGGGCTTGAACGATAACGAGCGCGCTCGCGTCTGGGCAGCCGCCTCACGTGGTGAAGCACGGGTCATTGTCGGCACCCGCTCGGCAGTGTTCACGCCGCTGCCGCAGGCCGGTCTGCTGATCATCGACGAGGAACATGACGGCAGCTACAAGCAGCAGGACGGCATCCGCTACCACGCGCGCGATTTCGCCCTGGTGCGCGCCAAGGCGCTCGGCATTCCCGTGCTGCTCGGCAGTGCCACGCCCTCGCTGGAAACCCTGCACAACGCCTATGCCGGGCGCTACACCCACCTGCGCCTGAAGCAGCGTGCCGGCGATGCACGACCACCGCGCGTGCGCATCCTTGATGTGCGCAAACGGCCATTGCACGATGGCCTCTCGGCCGATGTTCTGGCCGGCATCGGCGAGCACCTGCAGCGTGGCCAGCAGGTGCTGGTGTTCAAGAACCGCCGTGGCTACGCACCGGTGCTGCTGTGCCACGACTGCGGATGGACCGCGCCGTGCCAGCGCTGCGATGCGCCGATGACCGTGCATGGTGGCGGCCGTCGCCTGCAATGCCACCACTGCGGTGCGCGGCAACCGGCGCCGCTGGCATGCCCGGCCTGCGGCAGCCTGGCGCTGCAGCCACAGGGCATCGGTACTGAACGCCTGGAAGAGCACCTCACCGCCGCCTTCGCCGATTTTCCGGTGGTGCGCATCGACCGCGGCACCACCTCACGACGCGACGCACTGGAACAGCAGCTGGCGAGGCTGGGCGACCAACCCGGCATCTTGGTCGGCACGCAGATCCTGGCCAAGGGCCACGACCTGCCGAAGCTGACATTGGTGGTGGTGGTGGGCATCGACGAAGGTTTGTTCTCCGCGGACTTCCGCGCCAGCGAGAAACTGGCGCAGCAGTTGATCCAAGTGGCCGGCCGTGCGGGACGCGCGCGTGATCCTGGTGAGGTCTGGCTGCAGACCCATCACCCCGGGCATCCGCTGCTGGAAACCCTGGTGAGCGGTGGCTACCACCCGTTCGCGCAGGCCGAGTTGAACCAGCGCCAGGCCGCCGGATTCCCGCCGTTCGCGCATCTGGCACTGATGCGCGCCGAGGCACAGCAGGTCGAGCATGCCAATGCGTTCCTGCTGGCGGCGCGGCAACTGCTGGGGGAACAGAATGTGGTCGAGGCCTACGGGCCGATGCCGGCGCCAATGCCGCGGCGTGCCGGCTACCAGCGCACCCAGCTGTTGCTGTCTGCCCTGCAGCGGCCGCCATTGCACAGCGTGCTCGGGCAGTTGGTACCGCAGCTGTATGCGCTGCCGGAGGCACGCAAAGTGCGCTGGTCGCTGGATGTGGATCCGACGGATCTGTATTGAGGGCGCTGCCCAATGCTGCGTAGAGTCGAGCTTGCTCGACTGCCGTGCGCCAGAAACAGTCGAGCAAGCTCGACTCTACCGTCGGTCCGTATGGACCCGACGGATCTGTATTGAGGCAGACGAACGCTACCGCCGGGCCATGCCCGGCAGTCCTCCGCATACCACGCTCGCCGGGCATGGCCCGGCGCTACCCCTCAGGTCAGCGGCGACATCACGCCGCGCTGGTAGGCCGGGCGTTCGCGCAGGCGGGCGTACCAGTCGGCCAGGTGCGGCAGTTCCGGGCGCTGGATGGGCAGTTCGAACCAGGCATAGATCAGCGAGCCCAGCGGGATGTCACCCATCGCGAACGTCTCGCCCGACAGCCACGGCTGTCTGGCCAACGTGGCATCGGCCATCGCCAGGTAGTCACCGGCACGCACGATGGCGGCATTGATGCGCGCTTCGTCGCGGTCAGCTGGGGCGGTGCGCATGATGCCCCAGATCAGGTCGGTGTACAGCGGCGCCATCCGCGAGGTGCTCCAGTCCATCCACTTCTCGGCCTGGGCGCGTTCCATCGGGTCTTCAGCGTACAGCGTGCCCAGCGCGTAGCGCGCACTCAGATAGCGCACGATGGCATTCGATTCCCACAGCGGCAGGCCATGGTCTTCGATCACCGGCACCAGGCTGTTGGGATTCATCGCCAGGTACTCCGGCGTCTGCGTGCCGCCATGGCTGCCACCAACCTCGATGGATTCGTACGGCAGGCCGATTTCCTCGGCGCACCACAGCACCTTGCGGACGTTGCTGGAATTGCGGCGGCCCCAGATCTTCAACATGCGGGTTTTTTCCTTGCTGGCAATGCGAGCGGCAACGATACGCCTGATCGGAGTGGGTGTGTGGGTGGCGGATGTGGAATCGGGCATCTGCGCGCTGCCGGCCAGCGGCCGGCACTACCGGTTCCTTTCCGGCCAGCGGCCGGCACTACTGGTTCCTTTCCGGCCAGCGGCCGGCACTACCGGTTTTTCTTCGGCAGCGCGCGCACGTAGGAGGACTTGCCATCCTTCTTAAGCTCGAACAGGCCGATCGCCGCCAGCAGGTCACTGAGCTTGCCGTAGCCGTAGTTGCGCGGGTCGAACGACGCCTGGTTGCCGATCTGGCTGCCGACCGGGCCGAGATGCGACCAGCCATCCTCGCCCTCGGCCGAGGACACCGCACGGCGCAGCATCTTCACCAGCCGCGTATCGCTGCGCATTTCCGCACCGCTCTTGCGTGGCCGGGCATCGTCGTTGGCAACAGGCTCGTTCGATGCCTGTTCGCTGGACGCCTGTTCGGTATCCGGCACGCTGGCATGGGTCTGGCCCAGCGCTTCCAGATAGGTGAACTTCGAGCACGCGTTGACGAACGGCTCCGGGGTTTTCTTCTCGCCGAAGCCATACACCTTCACGCCATCGGTCAGCAGGCGCATCACCATCGGGGTGAAATCGGCATCGCTGGACACGATGGCGAAGCCATCGAGATTGCGCGCGTACAGCAGGTCCATGGCATCGATCACCATCGCCATGTCCGAGGCATTCTTGCCCTTGCTGTAGGCGAACTGCTGGATCGGGCGGATCGCATATTCGTGCAGCACGGCCTCCCAACCCTTCAACCGCGGGCTCTTCCAGTTGCCATAGGCGCGGCGCACGTTGGCCACACCGTAGCGGGCGACTTCGGCCAGGACCTCGTCGATCTTCGAGGCCGGCGCATTGTCGGCGTCGATCAACAGGGCGATGCGCTTTTCCGGTTCGCTCATGGGCTCCTCACGGGCGGTTGCCTGAACCCGAGTATCGCCGATCCATGCGGGCGCTGACGTGACAGGGCGCCATCGTGCGAAGATGCCAGGCGCTTCCCCCAATGCCCCCACTGGAGTGAGTCGATGAGTCGCGAGCGCGTTCCCCACCTGGTTGTTGTCGGCGGCGGTTTTGCCGGCCTCTGGGCCACCCGTGCCCTGGCCCGCGAGCGCATACGCATCACCCTGGTCGACCGCCGCAACCACCATCTGTTCCAGCCACTGCTGTACCAGGTGGCCACCGCCGGCCTGTCCGCGCCGGATATCGCCGCGCCGCTGCGCCACATCCTCGGCCACCAGCGCAATGTGGAAGTCCGCCTCGGCGAAGTGGTGACCATCGACAAGCAGGCCCGGCAGATCCGCATGGCCGATGGCAGCACGCTGGACTACGACAGCCTGCTGCTGGCTACCGGCGCCACCCACGCCTACTTCGGCAACGACCAATGGGCCGATGATGCGCCCGGGCTGAAGACGCTGGACGATGCCATCGCACTGCGCCGCAAGCTGCTGCTGGCGTTCGAGCGCGCCGAGGCCGAACCGGACCCGGCGAAGAAGGCGGCGTGGCTGAGCTTCGCCGTGGTCGGCGGTGGACCTACCGGTGTTGAGCTGGCCGGCACCCTGGCAGAAATCGCGCGGCATACGCTGCGCAACGAGTTCCGCCACATCGATCCTGCCAGCGCCAAGGTGCGGCTGGTCGAGGCCGGCCCACGCGTGTTGTCTTCGTTCCCGGAAGTGCTTTCGCTGAAGGCGCGCCGTCAGCTGGAAAAGCTGGGCGTGGAAGTGCTGACCGGCACCCCGGTGAGCGACATCGACAGCCAGGGCTTCAAGCTCGGCGATCAGTTCGTACCGGCCCGCACTGTGGTGTGGGCCGCCGGTGTGGCCGCTTCACCGCTGGCGCGCACCCTGGAGGTGCCACTGGACCGCGCTGGACGCGTGCAGGTGCAACCCGACCTCACCCTGCCTGGGCACCCCGAGCTGTTCGTGGCCGGTGACCTGGCCGCACTGAACCAGGCCAATGGCAAGCCGGTACCCGGCGTTGCGCCCGCCGCCAAGCAGATGGGCAAGTACGTGGCCGAGGTGATCCGCGCGCGTCTGCATGGCAAGGCCGCACCGGGGCCGTTCAAGTACGCCGACTTCGGCAACCTCGCCACCATCGGCCGCATGGCCGCGATCGTGCACCTGGGCCGGCTGCAACTCTCGGGCGTCCTCGCCTGGTGGTTCTGGCTGGCCGCACACGTGTTCTTCCTGATCGGCTTCCGCAACCGCATCGTGGTGCTGCTGAACTGGGCCGTGGCGTACTGGAGCTACCAGCGCAGCGCGCGCATCATTTTTGGTGATGACCAGGAAGACCGGCGACCCCGACGGTAGTGCCGGCCGCTGGCCGGCTGCTGCGCGGTCGGATCCCTTTCCGCAGGAAAGGGCTCTGACCCCGTCAACACCATCCACGCATGGCGTGGATCTACCGGTTCATCGGGCCGCCCGGCACCCGCCGTTTCGACCAGGTGCGGCAGAAATCCTCCTTCCTCGCGGCATCGGCAATCTGCGTGCTACTCCAATGCCGGGTGATCCAGACTGTCAGTGCGGTACTGCTGAGATGCCAGCGCAGCATGTCGTGCCTTGGCTGCCGCATCAGGTGGCGGCGTGCAACCCAGAACGCTTCGCGCTCGACGTCAGTCGCCTTCTTCAACGCTTCAGGATCGAAGAACCGCGTCGTGAAGCTCCATGGATTCATCGGCTGGAATCCCGTGCGCTGCTCACTGCTGCACGCA
Source organism: Stenotrophomonas sp. 28608_Sma (assembly GCF_056486185.1). NCBI lineage: Bacteria > Pseudomonadati > Pseudomonadota > Gammaproteobacteria > Lysobacterales > Lysobacteraceae > Stenotrophomonas > Stenotrophomonas sp. 28608_Sma. The sequence goes on from NZ_CM151308.1 coordinate 4,497,702, forward strand.
GCCATACCACTGGGTGCGCGGTCCGCCGGCTTCGGCCGGCCTTCCACCAGCGCCAGCCCGAGCCGGTACAGCAGGCCAGGCAGCAGTGCGATGACCGCGGCCAGCATGACGACGGAGATCCATGCTTTGCCGGCAGCACGCATCGCTCTACGGCGCCTTCGGTTTCGGGTACCACAGTGCATTGACGATGACCCAGCGCTGGTCGAAGCGGCCCATGTGGAAGTAGTCGACGAACCACGGGGTTTCCAGCCGCACCGAGGCGGCGTTGCCGGTCACGTCCAGCACCGTGCAGCGGCGGTCCCATTGATCCTTCGGGGTCTTCAGCGCGCCCTGCTTCGTCAACGCGACCAGCTCTTCCTTCGACATGCGGCGCAGGCCCAGGCGTTCGTCGGGTGTATCGCCGAGCACCGCGCGCTTGGCCAGGTCCGGGTGCAGGGAGCGGGCGACGCGCTGCGGGTCGGCCTCCAGCTGGCCGTCGACGTAATCGTGGCAGGTGGCTTCGATGGCCGCGATGGTGGCCGGGTCGGCGGCAGGGCTCGTTGCTGCGGAAAGAGCGAACAGCAGGGCAATCGTGGACATCCGGGTCTCCAGCTCTGGGCGCGGGGCGATCATGGCATGGGCAAGCCGCATCCACGCATGGCGTGGATCTACTGCATCAGGCCCATTTCGTCGACGCTCAGCTGCATGTACAGGAACGCGGCCGCTTCGTCGGTCATCGGCTGGCCCTGCGGGAAACTGTCGAGCCAGGCGGAGATGCGCGCATGCCGATGCTTCAGCGCATCAGCTATCGCGCGCTTTTCCGCGTCGGTGGCATGTTCCTGCATCTCATCGCGCAGCAGGTCATCGCCGATGCCCCATTTTTCGGCCAGCGGGATCAGGTCGACCAGATCGGGCGGCACCTGGTCGCGGCGCAGGTGGATGGGCTCGGGCGTGTCCGGGCCGCGCTGTGCGGCCAGTTCGGCGGCGCTGCCGATCTGCCCGTGCTGCAGCGGTGGCGGAGTCTGGGCGCAGGCCGACAGGGTGATACAGAACGTCAACATCAGCATCCAGCAGGATTTCATCGGACCGCTTCCTGTGTCGATGGATGTGGCGATGATGGCATGGCCCAGCACACCATCCACGCATGGCGTGGATCTACAGGACCGGCGCCTGCAGCCAGGCCAGCTTGCGTTCGCGCGGCTGCTGCTTGAGCTGCCACTCGGCGCGCGAGGCGGCGGCCCGGTCCGGGTACTCGCGCACGGCCAGCACGCGCAGTGGCGGCCGTGCCCGGGTGTAGCGCGCGCCCTTGCCGGCCTGGTGGGCGGCGAAACGCGCCTCCACATCGGTGCTGATGCCGGCGTAGTAGCTGCCATCGCGGCATTCGAGCAGGTACAGGAACCACGGGCGGAGGGACGGGGCCATGCCCGGATTATGCCGTGCTGCACTGCAGCGGATATACTGGCGCCCGAATGCAGGAGAGAGGCGCCGCGCTGGCGCCCGCCGAAGGCGCAGGCTCCCATGATCGCTCAGGCCGGTGGGCTGGAATCCCACCAACCATGCATTCGACTCGCCGAGCTGGAGAGAGGTCACCGGGCACGCCCGGGACGATCCGCCGAAGGGGCACGCGGCCAACGCCGCTGAACTCTCAGGCAAAAGGACAGCGGGAGCGGCACCGGTCATCGTCATCCCGTCATTGCGCAGGCAGTGGCGGTAGTCGCGCATGGCCGGCCCCACCGCGCCCGGAGCCTGTCCCATGCTGCTGTCCATCATCTACCTGATCGCCATTTCCGCCGAAGCCATGACCGGCGCGCTGTCCGCCGGCCGTCGCCGCATGGACCTGTTCGGGGTGGTCATGATCGCCTGCGTCACCGCCCTCGGGGGCGGTTCGCTGCGCGACATCCTGCTCGGCCACTACCCGCTGGGCTGGGTGAAGCATCCCGAGTACCTGGGCTTCACCGTGTGCGCGGCGCTGATCGCCACCTGGGTGGCGCGCTGGATGCACCACTTCCGCCGCACCTTCCTGGTGCTCGATGGCCTGGGCCTGATCGCCTTCACCCTGATCGGCTGCTCGATCGCGCGCGAGGCCGGCCATGCCATGCCGATCGTGCTGATCGCCGGCATGCTGACCGGCGCGTTCGGCGGCGTGCTGCGCGACATTCTCTGCAACGAGGTGCCGCTGATCTTCCAGAAGGAGCTGTACGCGATCATCGCGCTGCTGACCGGCGCGGCCTACCTGTTGCTGCTGCACTGGGGCGTGGCCGACGCCACCGCGATCCTGTGCTGCCTCGGCGGCGGCTTCGCGCTGCGCCTGCTGGCGATCCACTACCGCTGGGAAATGCCGAAGTTCGTCTATCACGACGAAGTGCATTGATTGTTTGACGGTAGTGCCGGCCGCTGGCCGGCAACACGGCACGCGCCCACAGATTCCGGCAGGTTGCCGGCCAGCGGCCGGCACTACCGAATGCGTTGCATGACCATGGTCATGCGGCATTGGCCGGGGTGATTGGCTACCATTGTCACCCCGTCGCTGCCGCGACGGCATCCAGCCACGCCGCGCCCGCGGCCCCGCCAGACAACTCCCTCCCCGCTGCCCGTGGTGCCGTGAACGCGCCGACGGGCCCGCATGTCCCTGCGCGCGCAGGGCGCAGGATGCCCCATGTCTGTCGCCGAAAATTCCCGCTTCCGTCGTGCCCGCCTGTTGTGGGCGGTGCTGGCCATCGCCCTCGTCGCCGTTCTGGCGTGGTGGCTGTGGCCCCGGAACGGCGCCGGCAGCAGCGACGATGCGCCGGGCAAGACGGTGCCGGTACGCGTGGCACGCGCCAGCGCCGAGCCGCTGGTGCTGCGCCTGAAGGCGGTCGGTACGGTCACCCCGCTGCACAGCGTGGTGGTACGCAGCCGCGTGGATGGCGAACTGCTACGGCTGCATTTCCAGGAAGGCCAGCAGGTGAAGGCCGGCGATCTGCTGGCGCAGATCGACCCGCGCCCGTATGAAGTGAAGCTGGCACAGGCGCAGGGTACCCAGCAGCAGAATCTGGCCGAGCTGGAAAACGCCGAGCGCCAGCTGCAGCGCTACCGCGAACTGCAGAAGCAGAACTACGTGTCCGGGCAGGAACTGAGCGACCAGCAGAGCAAGGTGCGCCAGCTGCAGGGCCGCCGCCTCAGCGATCAGGCGTCCGTTGATGAAGCGCGCCTGCAGCTGCAGTACACCCGCATCACCGCGCCGGTCAGTGGCCGCGTCGGGCTGCGCCGGTTGGACGTGGGCAACCTGGTGCGCGCCAGCGATGCCGAAGGCCTGGTGACTCTGGCGCAGACCGCGCCGATCAGCGTGCTGTTCACCGTGCCCGAACCCGAGCTGCCTGCGCTGCTCGATGCCGTGCAGGCGCAACCGGCACTGGCGGTGGAAACCTGGGACCGCGAAGAACGCCGGCAGCTGGCCCGCGGCTCGCTGTCCAGCGTCGACAACCGCATCGATACCACCACCGGCACGTTGAAACTGCGTGCGCACTTCGACAACCACGATCTGGCGCTGTTCCCCAACCAGTTCGTCAACGTCCGCCTGCAGCTGGGCGAGCAGCCCGCGCTGCTGATTCCCGATGCCGCCGTGCAGTTCGGCAGCCAGGGCAACTACGTGCATATCGTCGACAAGGACAGCAAGGCACAACGCCGCACCGTGGTGCTCGGTCCAGCCGATGATGGACGCGTGGCCGTGCGCTCCGGGCTGGCCGCAGGGGACAAGGTGGTGATCGAAGGCATCGACGGGCTGGAAGACGGCACGGCGGTGGAGATCATCACCGAGGAGGCCGCGACCAAGGCCGGCGCATGAACCTCTCGCGCCCGTTCATCCTGCGCCCGGTCGCAACGACTCTCCTGATGGTGGCGCTGCTGCTGTCCGGCGTGCTGGCCTATCGCCTGCTGCCGGTGGCGGCGCTGCCGCAGGTCGATTACCCGATCATCCAGATCACCACGCTGTATCCGGGGGCCAGCCCCGAACTGACCACACGCACCATCACCGCACCGCTGGAGCGCCAGCTCGGCCAGATTCCCGGCCTGAAACAACTGTCGTCGACCAGTTCCGGTGGCGCCTCGGTCATTACCCTGCAGTTCGGGCTGGAGGTGTCGCTGGGTGTGGCCGAGCAGGACGTGCAGGCCGCCATCAACGCGGCGGGCAGCTTCCTGCCCGGGGACCTGCCTGTGCCGCCGGTGTACCGCAAGGTCAACCCGGCCGACACCCCCATCCTGACCTTGGCGGTGACCTCGCAAGGCCTGTCGCTGCCGCAGGTGCACGATCTGGTGGATACGCGCATCGCCCAGCGCCTGGCGCAGTTGCCCGGCGTCGGCCTGGTCAGCCTGGCCGGTGGCCAGCGCCCGGCGGTGCGCATCCAGGTCAATCCAGCGGCGCTGGCCGCCAACAACCTGGGCATGGACCACATCCGCACCGCCATCGCCGCCGCCAACGTCAACCTGCCCAAGGGCAGTTTCGATGGCCCGATCCGCGCGGTGATGCTCGATGCCAACGATCAGATGCGCAGCGTGGATGAGTACCGTGCCCTGGTACTGGCCTGGCGCGACGGCGCGCCGCTGCGGCTGGGCGATGTAGCCACCATTACCGATGGCGCCGAGAACCGCCAGCTGGCCGCCTGGAGCGGTACCACGCCGGCAGTGCTGGTGAACATCCAGCGCCAGCCCGGCGCCAACGTGATCGCCGTGGTCGAGCAGGTGCGTACGCTGCTGCCGCAGCTGCAGGCCACGCTGCCCGCCGGCGTGCAGATGAATGTACTGAGCGACCGCACCGAATCGATCCGCGCGTCGGTGCGCGGCGTGCAGAAAGAACTGGTACTGGCCATCGGCCTGGTGGTGCTGGTCACCTGGGTGTTCCTGCGCAATCTGCCGGCCACGCTCATTCCCAGCGTCGCGGTGCCGCTGTCGCTCATCGGCACCTTCGCGGTGATGCTGCTGGCCGGCTATTCGCTCAACAACCTCACGCTGATGGCGCTGACCATCGCCACCGGCTTCGTGGTGGACGATGCCATCGTGATGCTGGAGAACATCGCCCGCCATCTGGAGGAAGGCGAAAGCCCCCGCGATGCAGCGCTGAAAGGCGCAGCCGAGATCGGCTTCACCCTGGTGTCGCTGACTGTTTCGCTGATCGCGGTGCTGATCCCGCTGCTGTTCATGGCCGACCTGGTGGGTGCACTGTTTCATGAGTTCGCAGTGACACTGGCTGTAGCCATCGGCATTTCGCTGGTGGTCTCGCTGACGCTGACGCCGATGCTGTGCGCGCGGTTCCTGAAGCCGCACGCGAAGACTGCACATGCGCCCGATGTCTTCGACCGCGTCATCGGCCTCTACGACCGCCAGCTGCGCTGGGTGCTGCAGCGCCAGCCGCTGATGTTGCTGGCCACCGTTGCCACCCTCGCACTGACCGTGGCGCTGTACTTCGCCGTGCCCAAGGGTTTCTTCCCGGTGCAGGATGCCGGCCTGGTGCAGGGCATCAGCGAAGCGCCGCAGGCGATCTCATTCCAGGCCATGCGCGAGCGCCAGCAGGCGCTGGCGGCGGCCATCGAAGCCGACGAGGCGGTGGCCAGCGTCTCGTCCTACATCGGCGTGGACGGCAACAATGCCACGCTCAATACCGGCCGCCTGCTGATCGAGCTGAAACCGCACGGCGACCGCGATGGCGCCGCCGTGGTGATGGCGCGCCTGCAACAGCGCGTGTCGAAGATCCCCGGCATCACCCTGTACCTGCAGCCGGTACAGGAGCTGGGCATCGAAGACCGCATCAGCCGCACCCAGTACCAGTTCACCCTGACCACGCCGGATCTTGAAACACTGGAACGCTGGACCCCGAAGCTGCTGCAGGCGCTACGCCAGCAACCTGCACTGCGCGATGTCGCCAGCGATCTGCAGATGCAGGGCCGGCAGGCGCGCGTGGCGATCGACCGCGATGCGGCGGCGCGCCTGGGCGTAAGCGTGGAAGCAGTAGCCGATGCGCTGTACGACGCCTATGGGCAGCGCCAGATTTCGACCATCTTCACCCAGGCCAGCCAGTACCGGGTGGTGCTGGAGGCCGATCCTTCACGACAGCCCGGGCCGGAGGCGATCACGGGCCTGCGTGTGCGCAGCAGCAGTGGGCAGACCGTGCCGCTGGGTGCGGTGGCACGCGTGGATCTGGGCCCGACCGCCCTGCTGCGCAACCATGTCGGCCAGTTCCCGGCGGCCACGCTGTCGTTCAACCTTGCCCCGGGCGCATCACTGGGCGAAGCGGTGGAGGCTGTGCACGCCGCGCGCGCACAGGTGAACCTGTCGCAGAGCATCGAACTTCGCCTGCAGGGTGCCGCAGCGGCCTTCAGCAGCTCGCTGTCGTCCACACTGTGGCTGATCCTGGCCGCGGTGGTGGTGATGTACATCGTGCTGGGCGTGCTCTACGAGAGCTTCATCCATCCGATCACCATCCTCTCCACCCTGCCCTCGGCCACCGTGGGTGCATTGGCCGCACTGTGGCTGAGCGGACGCAGCCTGGACCTGATCGCGGTGATCGGCATCGTGCTGCTGATCGGGCTGGTGAAGAAGAACGCGATCATGATGATCGACTTCGCGCTGGACGCGCAGCGCACACGCGGCATGTCACCGCGCGAGGCGATTCATCAGGCCGCGCTGCTGCGCTTCCGGCCGATCCTGATGACCACGCTGGCTGCACTGTTCGGCGCGGTGCCGCTGATGCTGGCCAGCGGTTCCGGCGCCGAACTGCGGCAGCCACTGGGCTGGGTGATGGTGGGCGGACTGCTGGTCAGCCAGGTGCTGACCCTGTTCACCACGCCGGTGATCTACCTGGCCTTCGACCGCCTGCAGCGTGGCCGTGCAGCGTCCCCGGTGGCGGTTGACGAGGCGCGCGCGTGAACCCCATCGCGCGCCTGGCGCAGGCCTGCGTGCAGCGCCCGGTAGCGACGATCCTGCTGGCGGTGGCGCTGGTGCTGGCCGGCCTGCTGGCATTGCGCCTGTTGCCGGTGGCGCCACTGCCGCAGGTCGACTACCCGGCCATCGAAGTCAGCGCCAGCCTGCCCGGCGCCTCGCCCGAGTCGATGGCAGCCACCGTCGCCACGCCGCTGGAGCGCGCATTGGGCAGCCTGCCCGGCATCTCACGCATCGACTCGGCCAGCACCCAGGGCCAGACCCAGATCGAACTGAAGTTCGTACTCGGCCGCGACATCGATGAGGCAGCGCGTGAAGTGCAGGCCGCCATCAATCTTGCACGCGGGCAGTTGCCCAGTGGCATGCCCGGCATGCCGCAGTACCGCAAGGTCAATCCCTCACAGGCACCGATCCTGGCGCTGGCACTGACCTCGGACACGCGTTCGCCAGGCCAGCTGTATGACCTGGCCTCCACCGTGCTGGCGCAGAAGCTGTCGCAGGTGCCGGGCGTGGGCGAAGTGCAGGTGGGCGGCAGCGCCTTGCCCGCCGTGCGTGTATCGCTGGACCCGAATGCGCTGAACCATGCAGGCCTGGCACTGGAGGACGTGGCCCAGGCCATCGGCCGCGCCAACGCCATGCGCCCGCTGGGTGCCGTGGGCGATGACCGCCAGCAGTGGCAGCTGGAAGCGCCGCTGCAGCTGCGCCAGGCCGCGCAGTACCGCGAACTGGCATTGAAGGTCAGCGACGACCGCACGCTGCGGCTGGGCGATGTCGCCGCCGTTGCCGATGGCGTGGAAGACCGTTACGCCAGCGGCTTCCACAACGAACGCCCCGCCGTGCTGCTGATCGTCAGCCGCCAACCCGGCGCCAACATCATCGCCACCGTTGATGCCATCCAGGCGCAGCTACCGCAACTGCATGCGCTGTTGCCCTCCAGCGTGGACATGCGGCTGGTGATGGACCGCTCGCCGGTAATCCGCGCCACCCTGCACGAAGCAGAGCTCACGCTGGTGCTGGCGATCGTGCTGGTGGTGCTGGTGGTGCTCGGCTTCCTCGGCCACTGGCGTGCAGCGTTGGTGCCCAGCGTGGCGATTCCGGTGGTGCTGTTCGGTACGCTGGCGCTGATCGCGCTGATGGGCTTCTCGCTCAACACGCTCTCGCTGATGGCGTTGATTGTCGCGGCGGTGCTGGTGGTGGACGATGCCATCGTGGTGCTGGAGAACATCGCCCGCCATCGCGAGCTGGGCGCTGACCGCTGGCAGGCGGCGGTGCGTGGCGCATCGGAAGTCGGTGCCACGCTGCTGTCGATGAACGTTGCACTGGCCGTGGTGTTCGTCTCCATCCTGTTCCTGGATGACTTCGTCGAACGCCTGTTCCGCGAATTCTCACTGACCCTGGTGGCGGCCATGACGGTCTCCGTGCTGGTCGCGCTGAGCCTGGTTCCGATGCTGTGTGGACGATTGTTCGTGGATGCCGCGCAGCAACCCTCGCGTTGGCAGCACGCCAGCAACGCACTGTTCGAGCGCGTGCGCGGCGCTTACCTGCGTACGCTGCAGGTCAGCCTGCGCCGGCTGCGCTGGCCGTTGCTGGCGTTCGTTGCAGTCATCGCGCTCAACACGTGGCTGTTCCAGCAGGTGCCCAAGGGCATCGTGCCCAAGCAGGACACCGCGCAGCTGCGTGGCTTCGCGCGCGGCGATGACGGCCTGTCCTTCCAGGCCATGCAACCGAAGATCGATGCGTACAGGAAGCTGTTGCTGTCCGATCCGGCCATCGAGGACATCATCGGCTACATCGGTGGCAGCAACGGGGTCAACAACGCCTTCATCATGATCAAGATGAAGCCGCTGGCCGAGCGCAAGGTGTCCAGCCAGCAGGTGATCGACCGCCTGCGCGCGCGGCTGCCCAAGCTGCCCGGCGGCAATCTCTATCTGTGGGTGGACCAGGACATCCGCCTGGAGGGCGCCGGCAGCAGCGGCAAGTACGAGTTCCAGCTGCTTTCAGCCGATACAGCGCCCCTGCGCGAATGGGCACCGAAGGTGGCTGCCGCCCTGCGTGGCCTGCCCGAACTGGTTGACGTGGAAGCACAGGGTGAAGCGGGCATGCGCCAGGTGGTGCTGGATATCGACCGCGAAGCAGCCGCGCGCCACGGCGTGGACCTGCGCACCGTCGCCAACATGCTCAACAACTCCTTCAGCCAGCGCCAGGTCGCCACGCTGTACGACAGCCTCAACCAGTACCGCGTGGTGATGGAGCTGGACCCGAAGCACACCCAGGACCCGGGCACGCTGTCACGCCTGCAGGTGATCGATGGCAACGGCCAGCGCATTCCGCTGTCGAGCATCGCCAGCTGGCGCTATGGCATGGCACCGGACCGGGTGTACCACAGCGAGCAGTTCGCCTCGATCTGGATCGAGTTCGCACTGGCACCGGGCGTAGGGTTGGAACAGGCCACACAGGCGATCGATGGTGCGATGTCGAAACTGATGCTGCCACGTTCGGTACAGGGAAAACTGTCAGGCGAAGCCGGCGGCCTGGATCAGCTGCGCGCGCGCCAGCTATGGCTGGTGCTGGGCGCCACGCTGGCGGTCTACCTGGTGCTGGGCATCCTCTACGAGAGCTTCCTGCAGCCGCTGGTGATCCTGTCCACACTGCCCTCGGCCGGTGTCGGTGCGCTGCTGGCGCTGTGGCTGTTCGGCAACGAACTGAACCTGATCGCCCTGCTCGGCCTGTTCCTGCTGGTGGGCGTGGTGATGAAGAACACCATCCTGCTGGTGGATTTCGCACTGGCCGGCGAGCGGCGCGGGCTGAGCGCGCAGGATTCAGTGATGGAAGCCGCACGGTTGCGCCTGCGGCCGATCCTGATGACCTCGCTGGCAGCGCTGCTGGGCACGCTGCCGCTGATGCTGGCCAATGGCGAAGGCTGGGAGCTGCGGCAACCGCTGGGCATTGCGATTGTCGGCGGCTTGCTGGTCAGCCAGTGGTTGACGCTGTACACGACCCCGGCGATGTATCTGGCGTTGGCGAGGATTCGGGCGAAGCGGTGAAGGTGGGGCTGGGAATTCATCCACGCGTGGCGTGGATCTACCGTCAATGCCGCACGACGAACCCGCCGGACCGGCCGCTGGATGGCGCCTGCAGCTCCTCGTTGAAGGCTGCCTTGATGGCCTCGACCACCACGTCACGGTCCATGCCCTCACTGGTCACCAGCGCGTCGGCAACGTGCTGGGCAACATCTGCAAGAATTCGCCCCCAGGCACGTTCTTCGCGGATGTCGGGGCGATCCTCGTACAGCCCCACTTTCAATGATGCATGCAGCCCGCGCTCAGCGATCCACACGCGAATCATCTCGACCGAAGATTCGTCGCGTTGGGCAGCTTCAGGGATGATCAGTTCTTTCATGGCGGCAGCCGCAAGGAGAAGTGATCGCATTGTGACCCACATCCATGCATGGCGTGGATCTACTGCGGACCTTGAGTAGAGTCGAGCTTGCTCGACTGCCGTTGGTGCACGTTTTTCCGCAGTCGAGCAAGCTCGACTCTACGTGTCCAAGGCGGATCATCGCACTGTGCGGACTGGACCACTTGGCGTGCCGGATGCGACCCGACGGGCCCGCGACAAATGTGGCCTCCAGCGGGTCGTAGCCGTCATTGCCGGGGACGGCGAATCGTCCACGCATGGCGTGGATCTACTGCCACCCCGGCGATGTACCTGGCGCTGTCGCTCATGCGCAGCGCCAGGCGCATCGCCGGTGCAGATGGGCCGGTCTCCAACTCCGACCGGCCCTGATCGCGGCCGCACCCCCGCAGGCGCTGGCCGCCATCCACACACGTGCCGCACTCAGGCGGCTTCCATCAAGCTGCTTCGGACACCTTCACGTCGCGACGGGCGCGCACGGCCGCAGCCAGTCGCTCCAGCACCGTCACGGTGGTGTCCCAGTCGATGCAGCCATCGGTGATGCTCTGCCCATAGACCAGCGGCTGGCCTTCCACCAGTTCCTGGCGGCCACCGACCAGATGGCTCTCGATCATCACGCCAACGATGCGCTGTTCGCCGTCTTCCAGCTGAACGGCGATGTCGTCGATCACCTTCGGCTGGTTCTCCGGGTTCTTCAGGCTGTTGGCATGGCTTGCGTCGATCATCAGGCGCGTCGGCAGCTTGGCCTTGGCCAGCACCTGGCAGGCCTCGGCGACACTGCCGGCGTCGTAGTTCGGCTGCTTGCCGCCGCGCAGGATCACATGGCAGTCCGGGTTGCCGGTGGTCGACACGATGGCGGTGCCACCCTGCTTGGTGACCGAGAGGAAGTGATGCGGGTTGGATGCCGCACCCACGGCATCGGCCGCAATCTTCACGTTGCCATCGGTGCCGTTCTTGAAGCCGACCGGGCACGACAGCCCCGAGGCCAGCTCGCGATGCACCTGGCTTTCGGTAGTGCGTGCGCCGATCGCACCCCATGCCACCAGGTCGGCGATGTACTGCGGCGAGATCACGTCGAGGAACTCGACACCGGCCGGCAGGCCCAGCTTGTTGATGTCGCGCAGCAGGCCGCGGGCGATGCGCAGGCCCTTGTCGATCTTGAAGCTGCCGTCCAGGTCCGGATCGTTGATCAGGCCCTTCCAGCCCACCGTGGTGCGCGGCTTCTCGAAGTACACGCGCATGACGATTTCCAGTTCGCCGGCCAGTGCGTCGCGCAGCGGCTTCAGGCGCTGGGCGTACTCGATGGCGGCCTTCGGGTCGTGGATCGAGCACGGGCCAACCACCACCGCCAGGCGGTCGTCACGGCCATGCAGGATCTGGTGCAGGGCCGCGCGCGAGGCGCTGACGGTGTCGGAGGCTTCATCGTCACAGGGCAGCATCGCCAGCAGCTGGGCAGGCGGTGTCAGCGGTTCGATGGTGCGGATACGCAGGTCGTCGGTGTGCGGGGGCATTGCGGGAGATCTCCGGAACGTTGGGGGTCCCCAGCGTGGCGGCATGAAAAAAGCCGCCAGGTTCGCTGGCGGCTTTCGGGAATGCGTCTGAAGCTTTCTTCAGGGTGAGCGCAGTCCTTCCTCCGCCAGTGGCTTCGGAAAGTAATACCAGTAAAAGCTGGTGGGGGCTGCGTTCATGGGATCTATTGATAACACAGCTTTTGCGCAGTGCAAAATGTTTCATCCGCAACTGGGGACGCGGTTCAGCGAGGTGCGCACCAGCCATGCCTACACGGCGGCAGCCACGCGAAGTTGCTCATTTGCCATGCACTTCCACATCCAGCAGCAGGCCCTCATGGATGTCGGCCCAGCGCTCCAGCACGCGGTCCAGCTCCTGCCTGGCTTCGTCCAGCTGCTCGGGGTTGAGCAGGGAACGCGCGGTGTAGAGGTCGGAAACCAACCGCCGCAGGGCCGATTCCGGGATGGCCACCGACGGCCCCTCCAGGCCCGGCAACTGCAACGCCGGGCTGTCGCCAAGAGGGCCGAACAGCGTGACCTGGAGCGTGCTCTGCATGATCGACTTCCCTGCGGATGGACATGGGCAATGCACTGTTTACCGTGTCTGGGTGACAGGCGCATGTGCCTCCCATGCCGAGGCCCGGGATCTGCCGGCGTCTGCCGCCCCGCTACAGGGCGGCCAGGTCGGCCAGGTGCTGGGCCATGCTGTCCATCGCGCCTACCGCATGGGTGGTGGTGAAGTACGCATGCCAGCCGGTCGCGGCGATGCCGGCCACCAGCGCATCGACCTCCTCGCGGCTTGCACAGCGCCAGACCGCATAGAACTGCTCATCGCTGCCGTGCGGTACGTCCGTGGCAATGCGGCCCATCGCCAGCGGCGTGATGCGGGCTGGATCGAACTGCTGCATGCCGGCGCCAATACGGGCGAAGAAGGCATTCCGCTGCTCGGGCGGGAGTGCGGTCCAGGCAGGTGTGGCGGTGTAGAGCTCGATGAAGGTGTGCGACACGGTGGTTCTTCCTTGAGGTTGACGAGGTTGCGGGGTTGCCGGCCAGCGGCCGGCACTACCGGAGCGAGCGCAATGCGCGTTTGCGGATGTAGGCGTTGGCGTCGCTGTGGCGCTCGTGCTGCCAACGCGTGCACAGCTCGCGCAGCCACTGCGGCTGAGTCTTGCCGGCGTCATTGAGCCAGTTGCCGACCGAATCCTGCACATAGCGCTCCGGGTCGTCAGCCAGTGCTTCCAACATGGGTAACGCAAGGTCCGGATGCTGCTTGAACAGTGCGATATGCGTGGCCCAGACACCGCGTGGGCGCAGCGCTTCACAGGCGAAGCGGCGCAGGTACGGCGATGTTTCCTGTGTCCAGGGTTGCAGGTACTCAAGCGCCTGCATCGGCGCGGCAACGATGTCCGTGCGTAGCGCCAGCCACGCCCATTCGCGCACACCGAAGTGTGGGTCATCGGCCAGCGTGCGCATCTGCTGCAGCTTCTCTGCCAACGTTGCGCGGGCATCGCTGCCGACCAGATAGCAGGCCCAGCCACGCACGGTATCGGAGCTGTGATCCTGCCAGAACTCAGGCGCGCCCTGCCCCGCCTCACGCAGCAGTTGCGCGGCCAGGGCCATGCGCAGCGTGATGCCCTTGCCTGAGGCATCCCGCATGCGTTGCAGCGCTTCCGGTGCAAGCGCAGGCGCCACCACCTGCAGCAACGCGGCGAAATCCACTGCCAGGCATTCGGCCAGATGGGTGGTGGCAACGCGACCGGTGTTGAGTTCATGCAGGCGTTGCGCCGCAATCGCCGGGCTCATGCTGCAGACTCTCGTCCAGCATCGGTGTGCTGCCAGACCTTGTGCAGCAACCGCGACAGCTGCCGCTGTTCATCGGTATCCAGACCATTGAACAGGCCACCGATCCACTGTGTGTGCTGGTCAAACAGTGTCTCGGCCAAGCGTTTTCCCCGTGCGGTCAATACGATCTGCAGGCGACGGCCATCCTCAGCATCGCTGCGACGCTGCAGCAGTTCTTCGCGCTGCAGGCCATCGAGCAGGCCGCTGATGGTGGCGCGGGTGACGCCTGCGCGTTCGGCCAGCTCGTGGGGCGGTAGCGTGCCACCGGCCCCATGCAGCAGGAACAGCACGATGAAGCGACCCTCACTGAGCCCGTGTGGCGCCAGCCGGGTGGCGCAATCGTGGTCGATGGACGACGACAACGACAGCAGCTGGAAGCACAGGCGCAGCTGCGCGACGTTGGCGTGGCCGCGTCGCTGCGCCTCATCCATCAGGGCATGGTGCTTGGCTTCGATCATCATCCATACCGATATGATTAGGCGCCTAATCATATGCCATCCCCTTCGGCGTGGCTACCAGTCCATCACCTTCGCCGCCGGCCCGGGATGCGACGGGAACAACGGCAGTACCTCCTCGGCCAGCTCCTGCAGCACCTCGCCGGCAGGCCGCTCGGCGAACTGGATCCCCAGTGCGGCATGGTTGACGCCGGCCCGCTGCCAGGCCTGCAGCAGATCGATCAGACCCTTGCGGCCGGTGCGCAGGGTGAAGCCACCCCGCAACGGCATGCGTGGATGATCCGGATCGTCCACCAGGTCGATCCATTCGTTGGTCATGTGCGGACGGAAGCCGCCGTCCGGAATCAGCGCGCGCCAAGCGCCGATCTTCGCGGCCAGCCGCTGCGGACCAGCGTTGTCATGGGTGGCCTCTGGGTAGGTCAGCCAGCCATCGGCATGCTGGCCGATCCATTCCAGTGGCTGGCGTGCGCCACCGGTGACGATCAGCGGAACGCGGCCACTGACCGTGGGCGGCAGCAACTGCACGCCCTGCCCGGCACCGGCATGTGTCATCCGCCCATCCGTGCCCGGTTGCAGCCAACGGCGCATCTCGTTCATTGCGGTGGCGAAACGCTCTCCGCGCGCCGCGTGCTCCAGTCCATAGGCCGGGAACTCCAGTGGTCGATCACCGGACGCCACACCCATCACCAGCCGACCACCGGACAGCTGATCGATCGACGCCGCGGCCTTGGCCAGATCGATCGGATGGCGCAGTGGCAGCACCACGCTGCCGGTGGCCAGGGCCACGCGCTGTGTGCGCGCTGCCAGCCACGCAAGGTAGGTGAACGGGTCGAACAACTGGCCTGCATCACCGAACATCGGATCGAACAGCGGCACGTCGCGCACCCATGCCGCGGCAAAGCCGTGGCGATCGATCTGCTCCACCCACCGCCCCTGACCCTGCAGCACGCTCATGTCGCCCTGGTAGAAACGCAACGGCAGGTAGATGCCCAGCGTCAGTGCATCGGCACGGAACATGCGCTGGTAGCCCGGGTGCATGGCAAAGGCCGGCGCCGACGCGCCCCGCATCGCAATGGAATCATTCATCTGCATGGCCTCCTTACGGTCCGGTGGCCGGTTCGGGCAGCTGCACGCCGCGCTGTACCGCAGGGCGTGCTGCAACCCGCGCGTACCACGCATCCAGATGGCGATGCCGCGACAAATCGATGTCGATGATGCGGGAGATGTGCAGCCAGCCGAAGTGGGCGATGTCGGCAATCGAGTAGTGATCGCCAGCCAACCACTCGCGTCCCTGCAGACGCTGGTCGAGTACGCCGAACAGGTCGTCGCTCAGGCGGCGGTAGCGTTCGATTGCCGCGGAATCGGGCTGTTGTGCGAAATGCTCGAAGTGCACGCGCTGGCCGAGGATCGGGCCGACGCTGGCGGCATGGAACAGCAGCCAGGTCAGCGTCTCCCAGCGCGCAACCGGTTCGGAAGGCAGCAACGCATTGCCCTGTTCGGCCAAATACATCAGGATCGCCGCCGACTCGAAGACAACGATGCCGCGCGCGCGATCTTCCAGCACGGGAATGCGGCCATGCGGGTTGAGCCGCAGGAAGTCGGGATGGCGATGTTCACCATCGGCGATGTGGACGTGGTGAAGGTGATAGGGAAGACCCAGTTCTTCCAGTGCGATGGTGGCCTTGAAGCCATTGGGAGAACTGTCGGAGTACAGGTGCAGCGAAGGTTCGTTCATGGGAATCCTGGACGGCAGGGAGCGACGGCATGCATCGGCCGTTGAAGGTGGCCGGGCGATGCGGGAACGGGCGCTGCAGCAGCCGTGCAGGCAGTCTAGGAAAGGCCTGCGTCGCGGGGAAACGATGTCTCCTGCACGGGGAGTTGAGCGGGGCTCAACGTGCGCGACGCGCGCGCGACAGCCTGCAGTGCGGTCGATATGCTGTCGCAGCGCGGCGCGTGCCGACGCGGTTACAGGAGAGTTGAGATGGGTGCGGTGCTGCCGCTGCTGGGCCTGCGGGCCTTCGTTGAAACCGGCCGACATGGCAGCCTGACCGCCGCCGCCGATGCGATGGGGGTGACACCTGGTGCAATCAGCCAGCAGCTTCGACAGCTGCAGGAGCGGCTGGGCGTGAGCCTGTTCGACCGCACCCGGCATGGCGTGGTGCTCAGTGCAGCCGGCGCGCGCGTGTATCCGGAGCTGCTGCAGGCCTTCGATCAGATCGCACAGAGCCTGCAGACACTCGAACGCTGGGAAACACGGTGCACGCTACGCATCAGCGCGGCACCGAGCTTCGCCGCACAGTGGTTGGCGCCGCGACTGGGCGGGTTCAGTGCGTTGCATCCGCAGGTGGACGTGCAGCTGGACTCGAGCGCGGCGTTGGTCGACCTGCGCCGCGAGGGGGTGGACATCGCGATCCGTCATGGACTGGGCCGCTACCCTGGCCTGCATGCCGAGCACCTGATGGCACCGGTACTGCTGCCGGTGGCCAGCCCTGCGCTGCTGGCCAGCGCGCCTGCCGTGGGTACAGTGCAGGATTGCCTGCAGCTGCCGCTGCTGCAGGACGCCGACCGCAGCGACTGGCGGCTGTGGTTCCAGGCACTGGATCTGCCCGTCGATGAACGACTGGAGCGCGGCCCTGCGTTCGATGACGACCTGTTGCTGATCCGCGCGGCGGTGGCCGGGCAAGGCATCGCCCTGGTGCGCGACATCCACGCGGCCGAAGAACTCGCCAATGGCCGGCTGCAGGTGGTGATCGACCAGCCCTGGCCACAGGCCTTCGCCTACTACGCGGTGACGCGTGCGGACGGCGAGGCCAACGCGGCGATACCTGCTTTCATGACCTGGTTGCATGCAGCACTGATGACGCCGCAGGCAGCAGGCACACACACCCTGCAGGACGCAGGATGAGCCGCTCGGAAAGCGATGCCATTGCAGCCGGCCACAAAAAAACCCCGCCTTGCAGCGGGGTTTTTCATTGCGGGGTGAACGCGGGGGACTTAGAAGTCCATGCCGCCCATGCCACCCATGCCGCCCATGCCACCGGCGCCGCCCATGGCCGGCTCGTCCTTCTTCGGAGCTTCGGCAACCATGGCTTCGGTGGTGATCATCAGGCCAGCGATCGAGGCCGCGTTCTGCAGCGCCGAACGGGTCACCTTGGTCGGGTCCAGGATGCCGAACTGCAGCATGTCGCCGAACTCGCCGGTGGCGGCGTTGTAGCCGAAGCTGCCGGTGCCTTCCTTGACCTTGTTGATGATGACCGACGGCTCGTCGCCGGCGTTGGCCACGATTTCGCGCAGCGGGGCTTCCATCGCGCGCAGGGCGATCTGGATGCCGTGGTTCTGGTCTTCGTTGGCGCCCTTCAGGCCGGCCAGCGCGGTGACCGCACGGACCAGGGCAACGCCGCCGCCCGGGACCACGCCTTCTTCAACGGCTGCACGGGTGGCGTGCAGGGCGTCGTCGACGCGATCCTTCTTTTCCTTCATTTCGATTTCGGTCGAAGCGCCGACCTTGATCACGGCAACGCCGCCAGCCAGCTTGGCAACGCGTTCCTGCAGCTTCTCGCGGTCGTAATCCGAGGAGGTGTCCTGGATCTGGGTCTTGATCTGGCCGACGCGTGCGTCGACGGCAGCCTTGTCACCCACGCCATCGATGATGGTGGTGTTTTCCTTGGAGACCTGCACCTTCTTGGCGCGGCCCAGGTCCTTGATGGTGGCCTTTTCCAGCGACAGGCCCACTTCTTCGGAGATCACGGTGCCGCCGGTCAGCACGGCCATGTCTTCCAGCATCGCCTTGCGACGGTCGCCGAAGCCCGGCGCCTTGACGGCCACGACCTTGACGATGCCACGGATGGTGTTGACCACCAGGGTGGCCAGCGCTTCGCCTTCAACTTCTTCGGCAACGATCAGCAGCGGCTTGCCGGCCTTGGCGACGCCTTCCAGCACCGGCAGCAGGTCACGGACATTGGAGATCTTCTTGTCGTGCAGCAGGATGAACGGGTCATCCAGGTCAGCGGTCTGCGACTGCTGGTTGTTGATGAAGTACGGGGACAGGTAGCCGCGGTCGAACTGCATGCCCTTGACCACGTCCAGCTCGTTGTCCAGGCCCGAGCCTTCTTCAACGGTGATCACGCCTTCCTTGCCGACTTCCTTCATCGCGTCAGCGATGATCTGGCCGATCGACTCGTCCGAGTTGGCCGAGATGGTACCGACCTGGGCGATCGCCTTGTCGTCGGCGGTCGGCTTGGAGATGTTCTTCAGCTCGGCAACGGCGGCCACGACGGCCTTGTCGATACCACGCTTCAGGTCCATCGGGTTCATGCCGGCGGCAACAGCCTTGGCGCCTTCGCGGATCAGGGCCTGGGCCAGCACGGTGGCGGTGGTGGTGCCGTCGCCCGCGTCGTCGTTGGTGCGCGAAGCAACTTCCTTCACCATCTGCGCGCCCATGTTCTCGAACTTGTCAGCCAGTTCGATTTCCTTGGCGACGGAAACGCCGTCCTTGGTGATGGTCGGAGCACCGAAGCTCTTTTCCAGCACGACGTTGCGGCCCTTCGGGCCCAGGGTGGCCTTGACGGCATTGGCGAGAACGTTGACGCCGCGCACCATGCGCGAACGGGCGTCTTCACCGAAACGAATATCCTTGGCAGCCATTGCAATTACCTCATTGGTAGCGCCGGACCATGCCCGGCGGCTGGGATTTGGGAATCAGGTTGAAACAGGTCGCGCCGAGGCTCAGCCGATGACGGCGAGCACGTCGTCTTCGCGCAGGACCTTGTACTCGACGCCTTCGCTCTTGTACGAGCTGCCGGCGTACTGGCCGTAGATGACCTTGTCGCCGACCTTCAGCGACGGAGCGCGCACGCTGCCGTTGTCCAGCGGCTTGCCCGGGCCGACGGCCACGACTTCACCCTTGGTGGACTTTTCCTTGGCCGAATCCGGAATGACGATGCCACCGGCGGAGATTTCGTCGGCTTCGATCGGCTTGACCACAACGCGGTCGTGCAGCGGCTTGATGCTCATGAGAGACCTCTTAAGTTATTGATTGGTCTGAAAAAGTCTGGCGATGTTAGCACTCACCCCAGGTGACTGCCAGCATTGCTCGCGAAAAAGCCCGATGAATCGGGAGCAGGACAGAGATGGAGCTGGCCCCGGACCTTTCAAGGCCGCTCGCGGAAAAAATTTCACTGCCCCGGGCCCACTCGATCTGCGCCCATGTGAAGGCCTGGATGCCGGTGCAACGCGGCAACCCTGTCTCTGGAATCCTCGACTTTTGGTGACTCGCGTCGCACTGTCAGATATCTGACGTTCATTTACGACAAAGTGTCACTGGATCGGCCTTAGGCTCGGCCGCGCATTCCCAATCACAAGGAGTAGTCGATGCGATTGCTGTCCCCGCTTGCCGCCGCCTGCCTGCTGGCGCTGGCCGCCGCGCCGGCCCAGGCCGAAGTCTTCATCAACGAACTGCACTACGACGACAGCACCGCCGCCGGTGACGTCGGCGAAGCCATCGAAGTGGTCGCTACCGCGGGCGAGGACCTGTCCGGCTACCGCCTCTATCTCTACAACGGCAGCAATCCTTCAGCCGCCACGGTCTACGCCAACAATCCGGTCCCGGCCGGCACCGCCGCGGGTTGCGGCAGCGCCACCCTGGCCGTGGTCAGCTACCCGACCAACGGCCTGCAGAACGGTCCGAACGACGGCATCGCCCTGGTCGATGCCAGCGGCAAGGTGGTCCAGTTCCTCAGCTACGAGGGCGCCATCACCGCCTCCGGTGGCCCTGCCGCCGGCATGACCAGCCAGAACATTCCGGTGGCCGAGACCAACAGCACGGCCCCGGGCACCTCGCTTCAGCTGACCGGCAGCGGCAGCCAGTACGCCCACTTCACCTGGGCCGAATCGGCCAGGCAGACGTTTGGCAGCTGCAACAACGGCCAGACCTTCAGCGGGGGTGGCACCCCGGGCCCGAACACGCCGCCGTCGGTCTCCACCACCACCCCGGCGCAGGGCAGCAGCACCTTCCCGGCCGCCGCCGACCTGGAAGTGGTGTTCAGCGAGACGGTGAACCTGGCCAGCGGCGCCTTCGCCCTGAGCTGCGGCACCTCCGGCAGCGTGCCGCTGACCTACCCGGCCAGCGGCCGCAGCGTGAAGCTGTCCACCAACACCGCGCTGGTGGCCGGGGAAGCCTGCCGCTTCGACATCCGCGCCGCGCGCATCACCGACCTGCAGGGGGCGCACCCCGCCGCCGACAGCCGCATCGCCTTCACCGTGGCCAGCACCGGCGGCAATCCGGACCCGGGCAACCCGGGCGTGCCGGCCGGTTACTACTCCAAGGTCAATACCAGCAGCCCCAGCCAGCTGCGCTGCTCGCTGCACGCCACCATCAAGGGCCACACCGCCTACCCGTACAGCGGCTCGGGCACCAGCACCTGGACCATCCTGGAAATCGCCGACGAGGATCCGAACAACAGCGGCAGGATCCTGGATGCGTACCGCAACCGCAGCTACGCCAAGGTGACCGACCGCGCCGGCAGCGGCGGCGGCCTGAAGTACAACCGCGAGCACACCTGGCCGAACTCGCTGGGCTTTGCCAGCACCACCGGCGACAAGGGCCTGCCGTACGCGCCGTACACCGACACCCACATGCTGTACCTGACCGACGCGCAGTGGAACGCCGACCGTGGCAACAAGCCGTTCGGCAAGTGCGACGCCAACTGCGGCGAACGCGCCACCGAGGCCAACAACGGCCAGGGCGGCGGCAACGGCGGCTACCCGGGCAACTCCAACTGGGTGCGCACGCCGGACGGCAACACCGGCACCTTCGAGGTGTGGGGCAAGCGCAAGGGCGACATGGCGCGTGCGGTGATGTACATGGCGATCCGCTACGAGGGCGGCAAGGATGCGGCCACCGGCCAGTCCGAGCCGGACCTGGAGCTGACCGACGACCGCAGCAGGATCGTCAAGACCAGCAGTTCGCCGGCCTACATGGGCCTGCTCTCGACGCTGATCGACTGGCACCTGTCCGATCCGCCGGATGATGCCGAGCGTGCCCGCAACGACGTGATCTACAGCTTCCAGGGCAACCGCAACCCGTTCATCGACCACCCCGAGTGGGCGACCCCGGGCCTGTTCACCTCGGCCAAGCCGGCCTCCTGCCAGCTGGCCAACTGACCGCGCAACGCAGCGGTCCGCTGCCGCCGCCGGGCCCTGACCCGGCGGCGGCCCTATACTCGACGGTCATGTCGACCGTCGATCCCGTCCTGCTGCTGTTGACCACCTGCCCGGACCGGGCCAGTGCCGAGCGCATCGCGCACGCGCTGGTCGGCGAGCGCCTGGCCGCGTGCGTGACCCGCCTCGATGGCGCGCAGTCGACCTACCGCTGGCAGGGCGAGGTGACCACCGACGCCGAGCTGCAGCTGCTGGTGAAAACCACCGCGAGTCGCGTCGATGACGCGATTGCCCGGATCGTCGAACTGCATCCGTATGAACTCCCGGAGTGCATTGCGGTCGAAACCCGGGCCGGCCTGCCGGCGTATCTGGACTGGATCCGGGCACAGACCCGGGAGGACACTGATTGAAGACTCTGTTTGCGCGTGGCGCCGCCTTGTGCGCCCTGTTGTGGCTCTCGCTGCCGGCCTTCGCGCTGGATGAGAAGGACCTGCTGCCGGTGGACCAGGCGTTCGCGCTGACCGCCAGCGCCCCCGAACGGGGCCAGGTGCAACTGCAGTTCAAGATCGCACCGGGCTATTACCTGTATCGCCACCGCACCAGCGTCAAGGCCGACCCGGCCTTCAATGCCGGCGCGCTGCAGATGCCCAAGGGCGACAAGCACCACGACGATTTCTTCGGCGAAGTCGAAACCTATCGCGAACGCCTGCAGGCCACCCTGCCCGGCACGCCGACCGACGCCGCCGGCACCATCAGCCTGGAAGTGCGTTACCAGGGCTGCGCCGATGCCGGTGTCTGCTACCCGCCGCAGAAGCGCGTGGTGCAGGTCACCCTGCCGGGCGCCGGTGCGGCGGCCGCGGGGCCTGCCGCGCGTGCCGGTGCCGCAAGCCCGTTCAACAACCCGCTGGCCGGTGCCGGCAACAGCGGTGGCCTGCGCCTGCCGGGCGCGGCCAACAACAGCCAGGCGCTGCCGCTGCCGTCGGAGCAGGCGTTCGGCTTCGACGCCATCGCCAGCGACGGCAATACCCTGCTGCTGCGCTTCAGCCCGGCGCCGGGCTACTACCTGTATCGCGACCGCACTTCGGTGAAGCTGGACGGCAGCACCGGGGTGCTGGCCGACAAGCTGCGCTGGCCTGCCGCACAGTCGCATCGCGACGAACACTTCGGCGATGTCTCGGTGTACTTCAACCAGGTGGAAGTGCCGCTGCCGCTGCGCCGCTCCATCGCCGATGCGGTCGACAGCACTCTGGTGGTGACCTTCCAGGGTTGCCAGACCGATGGCATCTGCTACCCGCCGATGACCCGCCGGGTGAAGCTGTCCATTCCGGCCGGCAAGGTCAGCAGCAGTGCCGACCAGGCGCCACCGCGCAATGAGGTGATCAGCCCGCTGCCCGCTGCCAACGGCGCACCACGCGAAGCCGCCAACGGCGCACCGCTGCGCCTGCTGCCAACCGTGCCCAATACGGATGCAACGACCCCTGCTGCAGGTGACGGCACCGCCAGCAGTGAGTTCGCCGCCGATGCACAGGGTGACAACGCGCTGCGCACGCGACCGCCGGTGACCACGCCGAATCCGGACCGTTCGTTCGTATGGGTCCTGCTGCTGGCGCTGGCCGGTGGCCTGGTACTGAACCTGATGCCCTGCGTGCTGCCGATCCTGTCGCTGAAGGTCCTGAGCCTGGCGCAGAGTGGCGAAAGCCCGCAGCGCGCGCGCAGCCATGCCCTCTGGTACACGCTGGGCGTCTTGGTCGCGTTCGCGGTGATCGGTGCGTTGATGGTTGGCCTGCGCGCGATCGGCAACGCCGTCGGCATCGGCTTCCAGCTGCAGCACCCGGGCGTGGTGGCGGCGCTGGCCTACATCATGTTCGCGGTGGGCCTGAGCCTGTCCGGCGTGTTCACACTGGGCGGCGGCATCGGCAACCTCGGCCAGTCGCTGGCCAGCCGCAGTGGCCCGGCCGGTGATTTCTTCACCGGTGCGCTGGCCTGCGTGGTCGGCAGTGCCTGCGTCGGCCCGTTCATGGGCGGCGCGATTGCCTACGCGTTCATTGCCCCGCCGCTGAAGGCGATGACCGTGTTCCTGTTCCTCGGCCTGGGCCTGGCCCTGCCGTTCCTGCTGATCGGCTTCGTGCCGGCGCTGGCGCGCCGCCTGCCCAAGCCGGGCCCGTGGATGGAAACGCTCAAGCACGTGCTGGCCTTCCCGATGTATGCCACCGTGCTGTGGCTGCTGTGGGTGCTGGGCAAGCAGCGCGGCGTGGACGGCATGGCGCTGGTGCTGGGTGGCCTGCTGCTGCTGGCCTTCGGTCTGTGGCTGTTTGAACGCAACCGCTGGACCGGCTCGCGCGCCGTCACCCTGCTCGGCGTGCTGCTGGCGATCGGTGCACTGGTTCCGGCCTGGGGCGTGACCCAGCTGGCAGCGCCGGCGCGTGCCGCACAGGCGGCCACTGACAACGTGGTCGAATACTCGCCGCAGCTGCTGGATCGCCTGCGCGCCGACAACCGCGTGGTGTTCGTGAACATGACCGCCGACTGGTGCGTGAGCTGCAAGGCCAACGAGCGCGCCGTGCTGTCGCGCCCAGAGTTCAAGGAACTGCTCAAGCGCACCAACGCGGTGTACATGCGCGGTGACTACACCAACGTCGATCCGCAGATCACCACGTTCCTGGAAGAGCACAAGGCCGTGGGCGTGCCGCTGTACGTGGTGTACGGCCCCGGCGCACCGCCGACCGTGCTGCCGACCCTGCTGACCCAGGCGGTGGTCGAGGAAGCGCTGCTGCGCACCGCACGATGAAATGGCAACGGCCAGCGCTGCTGTGGACAGCGGTGCTGGCCGCCGGCCTCGGCCTGTGGGCCGGGCATCGATTGGCTCCCGCGCCGGCTGCGCCTGAGGCCATGCCAGCGGCGCCTGCGGTGGCGGCGGTGGCACCCGCCCTGCAGGTCGGCGACAGCCTGCCCGCGCTGTCGCTGCCCGATCTTGAAGGCCGACCGCTGGACCTGCGCCAGCACGCTACCGGCCGCCCGCTGTTGATCAATGTCTGGGCCAGCTGGTGCGCGCCCTGCGTTGAAGAAATGCCTGAACTGGCGCGCTTTGCCCACACCCAGGGCGATAACGGTGTGCAGGTTCTTGGCCTGGCGCTGGATACGCCGGAAGACGTGCGCGGTTTCCTGCAGCGGGTACCGGTGGATTACCCGATCGTGATCGAGACACCCGGGCCACGCGATGCCAGCGTGCAGCTGGGCAATACGCAGGGCCTGCTGCCCTACAGCGTGCTGTTCGATGCACAGGGCCGGCTGGTGAAGGCGAAGCTGGGGCCGTTTGCCCACGGCGAGATCGACAGCTGGGTGAAGTGAGGGTGTTTTTTGCAGGGCTTGCAGCCCTGCACCCTGCTCAATGCAACGCAACGGCAACAGCCAAAGCCAAAGCGGGCATTCCGTGGGATGGCGGGACGGTATCGGAGTGCGGGGACGCTGCAAGTACATCCCTGTAAGCTTGGCAGCCGCATCCATGCGGCTGACACCCCGCACTCCGACACCGCCCCACCTCTGACAGATCTTCGCGGCTGTTGGTAGGTGTCGACCTTGGTCGACACATCTGTCAGATATCGAATGAAATTCCGGGGTCAGATCCGTTTTCCTGCGGAAAACGGATCTGACCCCAAAAGTATTTCCGACAGATCGCAGGAAACTGTCGAAGGCGGGGTGGGTCCGGTTGAGGGGGCGTGAGCGCCATGGATGGCGCGACCGAGGCTACATGGACGTATTCACGCCGTCCCCCGCAACCGGACCCACCCCGCCTCCTCACAGGAAACCCGCTGTTGCTTCGGCTGTTGCTTCTGAGGTTGCCGGCCAGCGGCCGGCACTACCGCGGGTGCCGGGCGCCGCCCGGCCGATATCCCCTGCTTGACCGCAGCCGGGGCGCCACGGAGAATTCCGCGACTAATTCTCATTTGCTGTTGCGCAGGATGCGGGCGGCAGCCTTCCAGGCCCTCCTCCTTCGATGTTCAAGAACGTCCTGTTCCAACTGCACTGGCTGCTGGGCATCACCGCCGGTGCCGTGCTGGCCGTGATGGGCCTCAGCGGCGCCGTGCTGTCCTTCGAGGATGAACTGCTGCGGGCGGCCAATCCCGGCTTCGCCGAGATCGCCGAGCACCATGCCGACGGCCAGCTTCCGCTTGAACTCAGCGAACTGGTGCCGCTGCTGCAGGCCGGCAGTGATCGCCCCCTGCAACGCCTGCGCGTGGATGCCACCGGGCAACGGCCCTCGGTGGCGCGCTTCGCTGGCGGCAAGGAACACTGGGTCTACTTCGATCCGTACACCGGCGAGCGCTTCAGCGCCCTGCGCGGGCAGGCGTTCTTCGATTTCGTCGAGGATCTGCATCGCCACCTCGCCGCCGGCGAGCGCGGCAAATGGATCACCGGCAGTTGTGCCATCGCGCTGCTGTTCTTCACCCTGTCCGGGCTCTACCTGCGCTGGCCGCGGCGCTGGTGGCACTGGCGCAGCTGGCTGGCGGTGGAATGGAAACGCAGCGGCCGTGGCTTCCTGTGGAGCCTGCACTCGGTGGTCGGCACCTGGGTGCTGCTGATCTACCTGATGAGTGCGCTGACCGGCCTGTGGTGGTCCTTCGACTGGTATCGCAGTGCCGCCAACACCCTGCTGGGCGTCGCACCGGCCGCCAGGCACAAGGTCGCCACCGACGACGCCCTGAACCTGGAACGCATCGAAGCCACGCTGTACGCACTGCCCGGCGTGCGCACCGGCTACATCGACCTGCGCCTGCCGGAGAAGCCGGGGCAGGCACTGAACGTGCGGGTGATGGCCGGTGATCCGTCGCAGCGCGGCGGCCAGCATGACCGCGCGCATGATCTGCTGCAGCTGGACCCAGGCACGGGGGGCACGCTCGATGCCCGCCCCTATGCGCGCCAGGGCGCCGGCGCGCAGCTGGCCACCAGCGTGTTCGCGCTGCACTCGGGCAGCTACTTCGGCGTGCCCGGGCGTGTCGTGGTGATGCTCAGCAGCCTGGGCATGAGCCTGTTCTTCATCACCGGCTGGATGCTCTACCTGGACCGCCGCCGCAGCCAGCGCGCCGCGCGTGACCTGCGCCAGTCGCTGCCAGCAACGCCTGCCGATGGCGGTGGTACGCCGTGGCTGGTGGTGCATGCCAGCCAGAGTGGACTGGGAGAACAACTGGCATGGCGCGCCGCCGCGCAGCTGCAGGCGTCCGGTCATGCGGTGCAGGTGCTGCCACTGGCCCGCGTCGATGCCGCGCAGCTGGCACGCACCGCGCAGGTGCTGTGGGTACTGAGCACCTTCGGCGACGGCGAGCCACCGGATGCGGCGCGAGGCGCTGCACGACGGCTGATGGCACAGACACTCGACCTGTCAGGCCTGCAGTTTGGACTGCTGGCGCTGGGTGACCGACAGTACCCGCACTACTGCGGCTTCGGTCGCCAGGTTGATGGCTGGCTGCTCGGCAACGGCGCGCGCCCGTTGTTCGACCGCATCGAAGTCGATGCCGCCTCGGTAGCGGCCTTGCGCCAATGGCAGCTGCAGCTGGGCGCGCTGACCGGCATCGTCACCGATGACAGCGTGCTGCCGGCGGCCACGCAGATGCATGAGTGGCGGCTGCTCGGCCGCGACCGGCTCAATCCGGGCAGCATCGGTGGTGCCATCTGGCGCATCCGTCTTGCGCCACCGGCCGACGTGCAGTGGCAGGCGGGCGACATCCTGCATATCGCGCCCCGGCACAACGCACGGCACGCCAGCGCCGTGTTGAAGGCACAGGGGTTGGATCCGCTGCAGCCGCTGCTGGTGGACGGCCACCCACGCACCCTGCTGGCGCTGGCCAGTGAACGCGAGCTGCCCGAGGCCGACGCCGCGCTGGCAGTGCAGGATGCCTGCCTGTGGCTGTCCGGATTGCCAACGCTGCCCGGACGCGAATACTCCATCGCCTCCTCCACGAGTGATGAAGTGGTGGAACTGGTAGTGCGCCTGGTGCATGACCTGTCGGGTCAAGCCGGGCTGGGCTCGGGCTGGCTTGCGCTGCATGCCCCGGTCGGTGCCAGCATCGTGGCCCGTGTGCATCGCAACCCCGGTTTCCATCGCATTGGCGGTGCGCCGATGGTGCTGATCGGCAACGGCACCGGCATCGCGGGTCTGCGCAGCCTGTTGCGCGAAGCTGCCCATGCAGGCGAGCACGGGCACTGGCTGCTGTTCGGTGAGCGCCAGCGCGCGCACGACTTCCTGTTCGCCGACGAGATCGAAGCGTGGCAGGCCGATGGCCATCTCGCGCGGGTGGACCTGGCGTTCTCGCGCGATGGGGAAGGTGGTTACGTGCAGGATTGCCTGCATGCCGCCACCGATGCGCTGCGCGAATGGATGCAGCGTGGTGCGGTGATTCATGTCTGCGGCTCGCTGCAGGGCATGGCCGAAGGCGTGGACCAGGTGCTGCGCGCTGCGCTGGGCGATGAGGTTGTGGAAACGCTGCTGGAGACCGGGCGCTACCGGCGCGACGTGTACTGAGCCACAAGGGGAGTGCCGGCCAGCGGCCGGCACTACCGGAGCGGGATCAGGCCACAGCGCGCGCCTGTGGCATCGACTGCAGACGGAACGCGCCCACGGCTTCTGCCAGGGCATGCACCTGCGCCTGCATCTGCGCGGTCGAGGCCCCCGCCTCTTCCACCAGACTGGCGTTGCGCTGTGTACTGGCCTCCATCTGCACGATGGTCTGGTTCACCTGGGCGATGCCGGTATGCTGGTCCTGCGACGCGCTGCGGATCCCGGCCAGCAGATCCGCCAGCTGCTGCACGCTGCCGACAATCTCGCCCATCGTGGTGCCAGCCTGCTCGGCCTGCTGGTTGCCCTGCCCGACACGCGTCACCGAATCCTCGATCAATCCCTTGATCTGCTTGGCCGCCTCCGCACTGCGCTGTGCCAGCAGGCGCACTTCGGCAGCCACGACGGCGAAGCTGCGGCCCTGCTCTCCGGCACGCGCCGCTTCCACCGCCGCGTTGAGCGCGAGGATGTTGGTCTGGAAGGCGATGCCATCAATCAGCTGGGTGATGTCACCGATCCGCCGTGAGGCTTCGCTGATGCCATGCATGGTTGCCACCACCTGGCCGACCGCCTCGCCGCCGCGCTGGGCCACTGCCGCCGCGCCCTTGACCAGCGCATCCGCACGGCCCGCGGCATCGGCATTGCGGCCAACAGTGTCGGTCAGCTCGTGCATCGACGCTGCCGTCTCTTCCAGGTTGGCCGCCTGCTGTTCGGTACGCTGCGACAGATCATGGTGACCGGCGACGATCTCACCAACACCGGTGTCGAGGCTGGACGTGGCCTGCTGGATGCGGGTGACGATGCGGCCCAGTTGCGCGACGGTGGCGTTGGCATCGTCGCGCATGCGCGCGAACACGCCCTGCAGTTCACCTTCCATGCGCACGCTGAGGTCACCGCGGGCCAGCGCGGCCAGAAGCGCCTGCAGATCGCCAAGGTTGGTCTCGAAGGTGGTCAACAGACGATTGATGCTGGTCGACAACGTACGCACAAAGCCCTGCTTCCCCTCCAGCGCGATGCGACCGTGCAGGTCACCGTGCGCGGCCGCGTCGACCAGGGCTGCCACTTCGGTTTCCAGCAGGGTTTCCAGCGCGCGACTGCGCCATTCGACCGCCACGCCGAGGAAATGCCCCTCGTCGACAATGGGATTGGCGACCAGCTGATAGCGCACACCGGAATGGCCGATCTCGCGTTCTTCGCGTTGTCGCTGGCCAGCCAGGCTGGCCAGCGCCGGATGCAGGCGTACCGCATCGCTCCCCACCAGCTCATCGCCCTGACGTTCCAGCTGCTCCAGCAGCGCCGGATTGGCGTACGCCACCAGGCCTTCGGCATCGACCACCATCAGCCCGGTCTGCGCACTGTCCAGCGCTTGGCGCACGCGGGTGTTGCCGCGCGCCACAGCACGTTCGGTCTCGATGCGCGCGCGCAGGCGCTGCTGCATGTCGACCAGGCGCTGGGCAAGCTGGCCGATCTCATCGTTGGCGTTGTAGACGCGCAGAGTGGTGTCGAGGCGGTCGTCGGCGATGTCGCTGGCGAAACGCAGGGTGTCCTGGATCGGCTGGCGCACCGCACGCAGCACCAGCACCAGGCTGGTGATCAGCACGCCGGCCACCAGCAGCAGGGTCATTGCGAACAGCACGCTCATCGTGCGCGCGCCGACCTGCTGGCGCGCCTGCGCCTTGGCCAGCGCTGCCACCTGCACCTGCTGGAAAGCGGCAAGCGCCGGCGCTACGCCCGCGGCGGTATCCAGCAGCGACTGCGCTTCCACATCCAGGCCGACGCGGGCAGCGGTATACCCCAGCAGGGCGCCTTGATAGCCCTCCATCCCGGTGCGCAGAGCGTCCTGCGCATCCGCGGGCAGGCCCGCCAGCGCGAGGTCGAACGGCAGCTTTTCCTCGCTGGCGCGGTCGGCGTGGGTGGAATCACCGTCGAGCAGCAGCAGGGCCTCCTGCCTTCGCATCTTCTGCAGGGACAGCGCCAGCGACGGCCGCTGCAGCGCATCCACCTGCGCCTGCAGGGTTTCGGCGGCCTGCTGCAGCTGTGCAGCGAGGCCGGCCTCACCGCGGCCCATCTCGTCGACCCGTTCGAACAGGGCGGCCACACCCTGCGAGAACGCGTCGGCGGCTTCGGTCAGCGCCTGCAGCGCCTTGCGCCGGCCGGCGTCCATCGGCATCGCGCGAAGCGCCTGCAGGTCAGCCTGCAGGGCCTTCTGTGTTGCCAGCAACTGGCTGCGGTCAGCATCATCGAAACTGCGTGCATACTGGGTCTGCAGGCGGCGCGCTTCGGCCACCCGCGTGGACAGGCTGGCAGCCAGGTCGCTGCCGCGCTGGTAGCTGGCCTGGCTGCGCGCGGCCAGGGCGTTGGCATGGCCAGTCCAGGCGTAGACGGCGGCGATCGCCACCAGCCCCAGGCCACAGACCCACAGGGTCGCCTTGAGCTTGTTGGCCACGCTGAGCCGGTGTGGTTGCAGCCACAGCAGCAGGCCGGGGGACGCCGAGCGCAACGTGGCAAGACGCGTGCGCAGGGACCGGAGGTGGGGAACAACGGCCGACATGACAGACTCCAGGCGGAAGGACGCACCTGTATCGGCCGGATTCAGAGCAGCTTTAGGCCCTGTTTCGTCTGCGTCCCCCCGTCGCTGGCGGACGCGGTCTTTGTACCGGGTGCAGGCGACGGGGACATGACACGGCCGCCGTGCTTGACCTCAACCCCGGTTGGGGGAGCACAGTGGACCTCCCTTCCCCGCCCGGTGCCCCCATGACGACGCTCGATGTCCCCCGCTACCTGCAGCGCCTGCAGCTGGATGCGCCGCCACCACGGACCCTGGCCGGCCTGACCCTGCTGCAGCAGCGCCACAACGCACTGCTGCCCTTCGAAACCCTCAGCTGCCTGCTGCGCGATGCGGTGCCGATCGACCTGGACAGCGTGCAGCGCAAGCTGCTTGACGAGCGCCGCGGTGGCTACTGCTTCGAGCTCAATGGTGGGTTGCTGGCGCTGCTGCAGGCCTTGGGCTTCGATGCCCAGCCATTGAGCGCGCGCGTACTGCTGGCCGCCCAGGACGGCGAACTGACCGCGCGTACCCATCTGCTGCTGCGCGTGCACGTGGACGGCGATGACTGGCTGGTGGATGCCGGTTTTGGCAGCCTGACCCCGACCGTACCGCTGCGCCTGCATGACCCGCAGCCGCAGGCCACCCCGCACGAACGCTATCTGTTGCAGCGGTTGGAAGACGGCGGTGATTTCATGCTGTCGGCCGAATCCAGCGACGGCTGGCGGGTGATGTACCGCTTCGATCTGCAGGCGCCGGCGCCGATCGACAACGTGGTGGGCAACTGGTACGTGTGCACCCATCCCGATTCCAGTTTCCCCGGCCAGCTGCGCGCATCGCTGACCGGGCCGGACTGGCGCCGCACCATCGGCAGCGGCAACTACACCGAGTACCGCCCCGGACAGGCACCGGACAAGCGCCCGCTGCATGATGTGGGTGATGTGCGCGACGTGCTGGAGCAGCGCTTCGGCATCCAGCTGCCGGACGACCCGCGGCTGGATCCCGCGATCAACGACTGGCTGCAGCGCTCGCGTGCCCCGACGCTGTAGAGTCGAGCTTGCTCGACTGATGCATCTACGGCGACGCCAAAATCAGTCGAGCAAGCTCGACTCTACAGATGCGCGCACCGCAGCGTTGACGTTACGGCGCTGTGCGCGCCTGCAGTGCGATACGGTTGCCTTCGCTGTCGCGGATCTCGGCCACGCGCCAATCGCCGGCATCGGCCGGGCCGAAGCGCAGCTCGGCTCCGGCCTGCAGCGCACGCTCAAGGCTGGCATCCAGATCATCGACGCCGATGTAGATGCGCGCGCCCTGCTCGGAAGGCAGATAGTCCGCGCCGTGCACCAGCGCAATGCTGGCACCGGCGGCCTCATCGGAGAACGGCAGATAGGCCATCCGGCAGTCGTGCAGCACGACAGGTTTGTCCACCGCGACCTGCAGCCATCGCTGGTAGAACGTGATGGCCCGGTCCAGGTCAGTCGCCGGGATTTCCACATGCAGGATCGGGTTCACTGACACTCCTTGCCACCTCCACTCAGATGATGCGCAGGGTAATCGCCTTCAGGACCGCGCGGGTACGGTCGCGGGTGCCGAGCTTGTCCAGGATGGCGGACACGTAGTTCTTCACCGTGCCCTCGGCCAGGAACAGGCTGCGCGCGATCTCCTTGTTGCTGTAGCCCCCGGCCAGCAGGCGCAGGATTGCCACTTCACGTTCGCCGAAGGTATCGGTGGGCGGCGCTTCATCGTGGAAGCGGTAACGCGCGCGCACCGGATCGGTACTGACCGGCAGCAGCAGGGTCTCGCCAGCGGCAACGCGTTCGATGGCCTCGCGCAGGTCGGCCGGCGCGGCATCCTTGAGCAGGAAGCCCTGTGCGCCGGCCTCGCTGGCGCGCAGCAGCAGATCACTTTCATCGAAGGTGGTCAGCAGCAGCCACGGCGTGGCATCGCCGCGCGTGCGCAGCTGGCGCAGTGCCTCGATCCCATCCAGCCCGGGCATGCGGATGTCACTGAGCACCACGTCCACGCGCTGCGTATCCAGCGCATCCAGCAGGGCCTGGCCATCCTCGGCCTCCAGCACCACGTCCACGCCCAGCCCCTGTAACAGGGCGCGCAGGCCGGCGCGGACCAGCGCCTGGTCATCGGCCAGCGCCACCCTGATCATGGCGGCACTCATGCCGGCAACCGCGCGGTCAGATGCATGCCGCCCTGCGCCGTTCGGGCCAACTCCAGCCGCCCCTGTACGGCCGCCAGACGCTCGCGCATGCCGGCGATGCCATTGCCCTCGCGGATGCGTTCGGCGCGCTGGCCGTCATCGCGGATATCGATACGCAACTGGGAATCCTCTTCACTGATCGTCAGCCACACGGTGTCCGCATTGCCGTGGCGGGCGGCGTTGGTCAGGGCTTCCTGTACCAGCCGCAGCACGGTCTCGGCCATCAATGGGTCAGCCACGCGCACCCCGTCGCCGATCTGCAGCTGCAGCTTCGGTCGTGGGAAGGGTGCGGCCAGCGCATGCAGCGCGGTGGCCAGATCGAGGCCGCGATCATCGCGCATCGACTGCACCACCTGGCGGATGTCGGCCAGCAACTCGCCGGACAACTGTTCGGCCAGCACCAGCCCTTCGCGGCCGGCCAGCGCAGGGTCTGCGGCCAGGGCGCGCAGGTTGAGCCGCATCGCGGTGAGCTTGTGCCCGGCCACATCGTGCAGCTCGCGCGCCAGGCGCAGGCGCTCGGCATCGCGTGCGCTGTCGGCCAGCAGCGCGCGGGTGGCCAGCAGGTCGGCGTTGACCCGGGCCAGGTCATCGCGGGCCAGCGCCGTGCTGCGCGCATAGTGCGCGGTCAGCGCGGCGAAGGCCTGGAAACCGCCATACAGCAGCACCACCAGCAGCGGCTGGCTGAAGCCGCTGTGGCGCAGCACGGCGTACACCGCCAGGTTGGCCAGCAGCGCAACGCCCAGCACGAAGCGCGGCGGCCAGTGTTCGGCCAGCTGTGCAACCAGCACCACCAGCAGCACCGGGGCGGTACCGGTACGCGGCTGCAGCGCAACCAGCACAACTGCCAGCAGCGCCTGCAACACCGCAGCGGCGGCGCGCACGCGGGATGGCATCGACGCCCAGCCGTGCACCACGAACAGCAGCAGGAACACAGCAAGCAACAGCAGGCTCAGCCCGGCGCCACTGCGCTGCACTGCGAACGACAGGCCGACCACCAGCACGGTGATCAGGCCGGCAAGGCTGAGCGGACGCAACAGATGGCGGAACAGGCTGGGCATGGCCAGATGCTGACGGCCGCGCACGCCGGCGGCAATGGGTCCGGCGCAGAAAGTGACTTCTGGCACGTCGAATCGATGACCACTGGCCCTGAACCCGGTGCAGCGCCCCACGCAGACTGGCTCCACACCGCCACACACACCTCCGGAGCCACTGCCATGATCCGCACCGCCCTGCTCAGCACTGCCTTGACTGCCCTGGCCCTGGTCGGCAGTGCCCACGCCGCCGACCTGGCCGTGACCGTGCACGACGTCCGCGCGCAGACCGGCACCCTGCGCGTTGCGCTGGTCGACAACGCCGCCGCCTGGGACGGCAAGGCCAAGCCCGTGCAGGCCCAGCAGGCGGCGCCCAGCGGCGAGAGTGCCCACTTCACGTTCAAGGGCGTGCCGGCCGGCAGCTATGCCGTGCTGCTCACCCACGACGAGAACGACAACGGCAAGCTCGACACCAACCTGGTCGGGATGCCGGTGGAAGGCTACGGCTTCAGCAACAACCCGCAGGTGATGCGCAAGCCGACCTTCGACGAGGCGCGCGTCGACGTGCCGGCCGCCGGCACCGCCATCGACATCACCCTGCGCTGATTCCGCATCCATACCCGAGGCCACCATGGACCGTCGCCGCTTCCTTCGTACCCTGCTCAGCAGCAGTGCCTGTCTGGCCCTGGGCGCCACCGCGCTGCGCAGCGCTCCCGCCTTCGCCGGCGACCCGGCGCGGTTCGCGCAGGGCATGCAGGAACACCCGTGGCTGCTCGGCTGGCGCAGCGTCGGCAGCGAAAGCCTCGGCCCGGCCACCGTGCAGTTGCAGGGAAAGCTGCCGTCAGGCCTGGCCGGTACGCTGTACCGCAACGGCCCGGCGTGGACC
Organism: Stenotrophomonas sp. 28608_Sma; assembly: GCF_056486185.1. NCBI lineage: Bacteria > Pseudomonadati > Pseudomonadota > Gammaproteobacteria > Lysobacterales > Lysobacteraceae > Stenotrophomonas > Stenotrophomonas sp. 28608_Sma. Next base: position 4,532,191 of record NZ_CM151308.1, read on the forward strand.
GAGCGCGATGGCTTCCGCTATGACCACTGGTTCGACGGCGACGGCATGGTGCATGGCTGGCGCTTCAATGGTGACGGCAGCCTGACCCATCACGGGCGTATGGTCGCCACGCCGAAATTCACCCGTGAACAGAAGGCCGGCCGCTTCCAGTATCCGGCTGCCGGCACCAGCGTTCCCGGTGCGCTGGCAGTTCGAAACAACGACGATGCCAACGTGGCAAACACCTCGGTAACCATGATCAATGGCCGCCTGTTCGCGCTGTGCGAGTCCGGCTCGGCGTTCGAAGTGGATCCCGATTCGCTGCAGACACTGGGTCCGGTGACCTGGCGTCCGGACCTCGCTGCACTGCCGTTCTCGGCGCACCCGCTGCGCGACCGCGACGGCAGCCTCTGGAACTTCGGCTCGATCAGCCTGATGGGGGGCCATGGCCTGCTGGTCTGGCACATCGGTGCGGACGGCCAGCTGCGCAGCGCCAATGTGATCGAAACACCCGAGCATGGCTACCTGCATGCCTTCGCGATGACCGACCAGCACCTGGTGTTCGTGATGATGCCGTTCGATTTCACCGGCGCAGGTGGCAGCTTCTTCGAGCGCATGCAGTTCGCACCGCAGCGTCCGGTGCGCATCGCGGTGGTCGCCAAGGATGCGCCGGACAAGGCGCAATGGTTCGAGGCCCCGTTCGCGGCGATCTACCACTTCGGCGACGCGTTCACCCGCGATGGCGGCATCGTGCTGCGCGCAGTGCGCCACGACGACATCAATGAGGCGCGCTCGCCGATGAAGGAAGCGATGGCCGGTGATGGCGCACACGCGGCCAACAGTGGCGCCAGCCTGGTCGAGCTGCATCTGGACCTGCGTCGTGGACAGGCCCGCTGGCAGACGTTGGGCATCAGCGCGATGGAGTTCCCGTTGTTCGACCCGCGCTCGGCGAACACACGTGGCGCACGGCTGTATGCGCCGACCATCGACGGCACGGCCACTGCGCCGTACTTCAACGCGGTGGCCGCGTTCGAGATCGAGCACGGACGCCGCCAGCTCTGGAACTACGGGGCGGACATCATGGCCGAAGAGCATGTGTTCGTACCGCGCCCGGGCAGCCGCAACGCCGATGATGGCTGGCTGATCGGCACCCTGCTTGACCCGGTGAACAAGCGCAGCGGCCTGGCGGTGCTCGATGCCCGCCACCTGGACGACGGTCCGCTGGCACAGGCCTGGCTGCCCTATGCGGTACCACTGGGCTTCCACGGCACCTTCGCCGCGCGCGGCTGATTCCACGCCACGCGGACACCGTTATTGGCATGCTGGGTCTCCCCCTGCCCCGTGGAGCTCTGCATGTCCCTGGCCGACCACCGAAGTACGCTGGCACCGCACGGTTTCCTGCGCGTGGCGATCAACCTTGGCAACCCGGTGCTGGCACAGGGCGATGCGCGCTCACCGCGCGGCCCCTCGCTGGAACTGGCTACCGCATTGGCGCAACGGATGGGGGTGCAGGCTCGCTTCACCTGCCACGATGCCGCAGCCTCGGTGGTCGAGGCAGCAGGCGAAGACGGCTGGGATCTGGCCTTCCTGGCCATCGATCCGGCACGCGCCGACCGCATTGCCTTCAGTGCTCCGTATGTGGAGATCGAAGGTACCTATCTGGTGCGCGCGGACAGCCCTGCGCAGCAGGTAGCCGACCTGGATCGCGAGGGGCTGCGCATCGCGGTGGGGCGTGGCGCGGCCTATGACCTGTTCCTCAGTCGCGAACTGCGCCACGCCACGATCGAGCGGGCGGAGACCTCGGCGGCGGCCATCACCCTGTTCGATCAGCAGCGCCTGGATGCCGCCGCCGGTGTACGCCAGCCGCTGGAGGCATGGGCGCAGGTGCATCCCGGCCACCGTGTGCTGGCCGGCCGTTTCACCGCGATCCAGCAGGCAGTGGCGGCGCCGGCCTCACGCCCGGCCGATGCATTGCGGGCGTTGTTCGAGGAAGTGGAGGCGATCAAGGCCGGCCCGTTGCTTGAGGAAGCGTTCGCGCGTGCCGGGCAGGCGGTCACGCTGGTTCGGTGACTGCAGAGCACCAGCAGTCGAGCATGGCTCGACGCTACAGATCCAGATGCAATGGTCGAGCATGGCTCGGCGCTATAGATGTGCGTCTGCCATGTGCCGCACATGCTCGGCGGCCTGCGCATGCAGCCAGTCGCGGAACGCAAGGAAACCGCGATGGCTGACCGAGCGCTGCGGGTACACCAGCCAATGCGGCCAGTCGGTCTTCAGGCGCTGGCTGGACAGTGCGACCAGCTGGCCCGAATCCAGCAGCAGTCGCGCCCGCGTCACCCGCCCGAGCGCTACGCCCACGCCATCCAGAGCGGCGCGATGGTGCGCCTCCGAATCATCCAGCACCGCCACGAAACGCGACGGCGGGCTCTGCCCGCTCAACGCGAACCAGGCGCCCCACGCGCCGTCCGGATCACCGAGCAGCGGCCAGCGGGTCAACGGCACACGGTCAATGCCGCCCATGCGTTCGATCAGCGCCGGGCTCGCCATCGGCACCAGCCACTCGTCGAACAGCGGTTCCACCACCAGGCCCGGCCATTGCCCGCTGCCCAGACGCAGCGCGGCGTCGAACTGGCGCTGCCGCTCGAAATCAATCAGGCGTTCACTCGACTGCAGGTTGATCTCGATCTGTGGATGCTCGGCCACGAAGTGACCCAGGCGCGGCACCAGCCAGGCCGACGCCATCGACGGCACCGCGCTGATCGTCAGCACGTGCTCGGCACGTGCGGCATAGGGCTGGAAGGCTTCGTTGATCGCATCCAGATGCGGTCCGACCTGGTCGAGCAGGCGCTGCCCCTCAAGGGTGAGGGTGACACCACGCGGCTGGCGGATCAGCAGCGGCTGCCCGAGCCGTTCTTCCAGTTGCCGCATCTGATGGCTGAGCGCACTGACGGTCAGGTTCATCGACGCCGCCGCGCGCGACAGGTTGCCGAGCCGGGCAGCAGCCACGAAGCCCTGCAGGGCATGGAGCGGAGGGCGGGACATCAGGCTTGAATTCCTCTCAAGGCATGCTTGCGGAAATGTCGCTTTTTGCCCGTCCATGCTGCCCGTATCGTGCAATCCACTCAAGTGGAGGCACGCTCATGAACATCTTCGGCGGCTTGTTGTTCCTGCAGGGCCACGTGGCCAGCGCCGAGCTGGCACGCCAGCTGGCCAGCCCGTCCACACCTGCCCCGCAGTTCGCGCGGCAACCGGCCGTGCCGGTTCAGCCGCCGCGAAACCGTTGAACGCTCCTCAACCTGCATACCAGCGTTGGACGTGTTCAGGCAGCCATGGGATCGGATCGATGTCCAATGCCCGACAACCGTCGAGGGTGTCACGCAGCGCGCCCTCGCCGGGGCCACCGGGGATCCGCAGGCCTTCCTCTTCGGGAAGCTGCACCGCAGCCCAGTCGTGCAACCGGTCCATGCGCAGGCGAAGGGCGGCTCGCAGCCACCCCTTCAGTGGATAACAGCGATAGCCTTGTTCGCCCAGGCCGGCAACCGCGAGCGACAAAGCGTGGTTGGCACCACGCACCCATTCGGTGCGGCCTCCAGCCTTGTCCTGGACCGTCATCGGCGCCGGCGCGCGGTGCGCTTTGAACGGCGAACGCAGCTGCAGCTCCAGATCCCGCGCATCGCGCTCGCTTTCCGCTTCCACCAGCGCACCGGCGTCGAGATCGAAGAACTCGAACCAACGCCGATGCAATGCGCTGATGCGCCCAAGCGGATCACGTGAGAAACCAATCTTCGCGTAGTCTTCCCACGCACAGGGGAAGACGTAGGCGAAGACACGACCGTCGATGCGGATATCCGACTGCATGTACGCAGGCTGCCTCGACAACAGCCCGCGTGCAACCGGGCGTTACCGTGGACGCTGCAGCGCTTCCTGCACCGCGGCAGACACGTCGGTGTTGTCGATGTAACTGCCGTCGTTCCAGCGCACATGCTGGCGGTAGCCGGCATCAACGCCCCGCACGCGCTGGCCCAGCAGCTCCGCGCCCGCGCCCTTGGCCCACAACGGCACCAGCGCGTTGGAATGGTTGCCGGTGGGACGGAAGCTGATCCCGGGCATGCGCCCACGGCCGTTGTTGCGCACCGGCTCGAAGGCGACGTTCTGTGCATCCGGGCCCATCGGCATGCTGTTGTCGTGGTCGGTGGTGACGATCAGCAGGTTGCGCTCCCAGCCACCGTTGCGTTCGATCCACTCGATCACTGCTGTCACCGCGTCGTTGAACTCCACGGTTTCCTCGATCAGCCGGCCGTACTGCGGCTGGTCGCTGCACTGGCCGTAGTGCCATTCAGTGCCGCAGGCACTGGTATGGGCGGCCCAGTCGGTGGCGCCACCTTCCACCATCAGGAACAGGCCGTTGGACGAACGCTGCTGCAGGAATTGCAGCGCACCACGGGTCATGGTCGCAAGATCCGGCACGCTGTCGATCTTCCTCACACCGGAAGGCGTGGCCGCATCCTTGCCCAGCACCTGCAGCTGCCGCGCCTGCTGCAGCGTGTTGGCCACGCGCGGTACACCGATCAGCGGCCGGTCGGCCGGCAACCGTCCCTGCGCCAGCGCGGCGAACGCTTCCTTGCTGCGGATCAGGCGCCACGGCCCGGACGGATTGCCGCCGATGGTGCTGCCCGCTTCCAGCTGCTGCCAATCCTGCTGCGACACCCATTCCCACGGGTTCGCGCAGCCCTCGGCCTTGGCCGTGCCGGCACTCTCGTCACAGGCGCGACCATCAACGCTGTAGCCAGGGCCTCCGGTGCCCATCACCAGGTCCATATGCCCCTGTGCCAGCATCTGATGGGCGATGGCGTGATAGTTGTTGCGTGATTCGTTCTGCGCCGCGAACGCGGCCGGCGTGGCATGCGCGAACGGTACCGAAGTCACCACACCGGTCGCCATGCCCAGCCGCTTGGCGCGCAGCGTGTTGAACTCGACCGGATTGCCATCGTTGTTGAAGTTGATGGCGTTGTTATAGGTCTTGATGCCCGAGGACAGCGCCGTACCGGCCGCAGCACTGTCGGTGGCGACCGCGGCCAGGTACTGGTAGCCGACGAATGGCAGGTCCTGCGCCGGCACCGGTTCGCTGTCCCAGGCCTTTCCCGCGTCGTAGCCCAGGGTCTGCGCGTTGTCGCGGGTCGGCTGGCTGCTGGCGTTCAACGGGAAGGTGGTCACCGCCAGGCGCTGCGGAAAATCCGCATACGGCGCCCCTTCGCGGCTGCCGTATTGCCAGTAGGCGGCGGCGTCCCAGGTGCCCCAACCGGCACCGTCGTTGATCATCACGATCACGTTGTGCGGGCGCGCTGGGCCGGAAGCAACAGCCTCGGCGCGCAGGTTGGGCTGGCAGCCGCCAAGTGCGGCCAGCGCGAGCAGCAACGAAGAATGAAGCCAGCGGCGTGGAATGCGTGCAGTCATCGGGTGTCCCGTCGGGCCATCGGCGGCCCACAATGTCGATACGTTATATCGTTGCAATGTTGCAGCTTCGTGCAGCCGCTGCACACTATCCTGCAGGCCCCCACTGCCATCCTCGTTTCCATGCCGTCTCCTGCTCCCGCGCGTGCACCGCTGTCCTCCATCACCCTCGATGCGGCAACGTTCGCGGTGATTCACCAGCACAACGCGGACATCGCCAGGCAACCGGCCTCGCTGACCAAGCTGATGACCGCCTATGCGGCATACGAATGCGTCGAAGAGAACGGAGGCGCGTGGGACGAAGCGGTCACCATCGCCGCCGAGGATGTGCACGCGGTGGCCGATGATGAAACGCGCATGGGCCTGGTGCCCGGTGAAACAGTCACCCTCGCGCGCCTGCTGGAAGGACTGATGATCGTCTCCGGCAATGACGCGGCGCTGGCCATCGCGCGCCATCTGGACGGATCACAGCCTGCGTTCCTGGAGCGCATGAACCGGCACGCACGCCAGCTCGGCCTGCGCAGCAGCTGGTTCGCCAGCGTGTCCGGCATCACCACCCCGCACCATGCGTCCAGCGCGCGCGACATGGCGGTGCTGGCCGCCTGCCTGTTGAACGATCATCCGCAGATCCTGGCGATCACCGCGCAGCGCGTGTTCGCGCACGGCAGCTTCAGCCGCAGCAACCAGAACGCCCTGCTTGGCGATGACGGCGTGGATGGCTTGAAGACCGGCTACACCCAGGCCGCAGGCTTCTGCCTGGCCGCCACCGCCTGCCGGGCAGTGCCCGGGCGGGATCAGCCGGTGCGCCTGATCACCGTGGTGCTGGGTTCTGAAAGCCGCGACGCACGCGATGCCCTTGTGCGCGAGCGGCTGGCCGCCGGGTTCGCGGCGCTGGCCGACAGCACCGCCGACGCCTGAGCGGCTCAGCACCGCTTGACCGTTGCCACGATCAGCCGCTGCAGCTCGGCTTCGGCTGCGGCCTTGTCCAGCGCGCCTGCTGCCACGGCTTCGGACAGGGCTTCGGCCGCACCGAGAATCGCCCAGCGCCCGGCCAATGGCACCGTGCCGTCGGCAGCAAACGGGCCCAGCCAGGCGTCGCAGTTGTCGATGAAATCCTGCTGGTAGCGCCGCCGCACCTCGTGCAGTTCCGGCGCGCCCACCAGCGCGGCGAGGATGCCCTGCACTTCACTGCCCTGGCTGAGGATGCAGTCGATGTAGCCGGAGGCGATGGCCGCCGCACGATCGGCCAACTGCGCCCGGGCACGGCCGATGCGCTCGTTGAACACCACCGTCTGGCGGCCGTCGTAGTCATCGTAGAGCGCGGCCAGCAGGCCGTTGCGGGTCACGAAGTGATCGTAGGCCACCGGCTTGGTCACGCCCGCGGCCTCGGCCAGCCGACCCAGGGTCAACGCGTCGGTGCCTTCTTCGCCAACCAGCGCCCAGGCCACGTCCAGCAACTGGCGGGCGCGTTGCTCGCGGGTCAATCGGCGGCGCGTGGGAGCGGCGTTGGCAGGCATCGGCGGAACACGGCGATCAGTGCATCGGAGTTCCGATTTTACGGCCGATCGCCAGCGCGGTCTGCAGATGCGTTTCGGCCGCACCGGTATCGGCATCCAGCAGCAGTTCTGACGTCAGCACGTGCGCGCCGCAGTAGTCGAAGATGCCCATGTCGATCTGCGTCTTCATCGCCGCGCCGTAACCGCGCCGTTCGATCATGTCCGCGCCGGCCCCACCGATGCCGACCAGGTGCACGCGCAACCGCTGCAGCTTCTTCTGCACCTTGCCGTCTGCACCGTCCTGGTAGGCCCAGCCCTGGGTGAACACGCGATCGATCCAGCCCTTCAGCAGCGCGGGGAACGACCACCAGTACAGCGGGTAGACCAGTACCAGCGTGTCGGCAGCATCCAGCCGCGCCTGCTCGGCGGCGACGTCGGCTGGAGGTGCGCCGGTGCCACGGAACAGCGCCTGGTCGTGCGTGTTGAAGCGCGGATCGAAGCCTTCGGCCATCAGATCGGCATGGGTCACGGTATTGGCGGTATCCGTTGCGGTGATGGCTTCGCCGATGCGCCTGGCGATGGCATGGGTCAACGCGGCGGATTCAGGATGGGCGGTAACGATGAGGGTGTGCATGGGGGATGTCCGGAACTCACTACCTACCAATAGTAAATAGTGATGCCCGGGACACCAGCGCCATGCGTGGGACGCTGTTTCCGCATCCGCCGTATAGTGCGGCGGTTCCCGCTGAGATACCCGACGATGCACCGATACCTGCTCGCCCTTCTGCTGGCCCTGCCGATGGCAATGGCCGTTGCGCCAGCGCTGGCCGGTGAGCTCAGTCCGGAAGACTCGGCCGCATTGCGCCAGGACGTGCAGGCGATGTTGGGCGCATTCGCCCGCGGCGATGCCGAGTTGATCATCGCCCGAACCCATCCCAGCCTGAAGCGCCTGGCCGGGGGCGATGAGGCCTATGCGCATATGACTCGCGACACCCTGAAAGAGCTGCGCAAGGCCGGGGTCACCATCATCAGCGACGAGGCCGGCGTGCCGGGCCACACCTATGCAGCCGGTGATGAGGAGGTCTGCTTCGTGCCGCGCCAGTCGCTGCTGCGCGTGCGCGAGGCGCCGATGCGCAGCACCTCGTTCATGCTCGCCGTGCGCCGCGTCGGCACAGCCCAATGGAGTTTCATTGACGGTGCTGCGTTGCTGGACAATCCCGCGCTGCTGCGGCTGCTGCTGCCGGCGTTGGAGCCTGGGGTGACGCTGCCCAGGGGTGGGATGGAAGCGCTGTAATCGCAGGCGCATCCATCCACGCATGGCGTGGATCTACTATCCCTGCTGGTCTGGGACTGCACCGGGATTTCGCTCAACGGAACAGCGCGTTCAACGCGGCCCCGGAAGCCGCCTGCTGCAGGCCGTCGAAGCGTCCGTCCTGCACGATCGGCTGTGTCGCCAGCATCAGTCCGCCCCACGCAGCACGGGCCAGTGCGCCGCCCAGGCTGATCCGGCGTACGCCGAGAGCAGCGATGTCCTGCAGGCGCAGCGGTGTCGGCCCACCGACCAGCAGGTTCACCGGCTTCGAACCTGCGGCGGCAACCACCGCGCTGATCTGCTCGCGCGTGCTGATGCCCGGTGCATACAGCACATCGGCGCCGGCCTCGGCATAGGCGCGCAGGCGCTGCAGGGTGTCCGGCAGATCCGGCACGCCGACGAAGAAGTTCTCGGCACGGCCAACCAGCAGCACGTCGCCGCCCGCGCGGTCGATGGCTGCACGGGCAGCGCGCAGACGCTCCACCGCCTGATCGATCGGACGCAGCGGTGCATCGGCGACGCCGCTGGCATCCTCGATCGACAACGCCGCGATGCCGGTGTCGATCGCCGCGGCCACCGCCTCCTGCACCTTCTGCGGCGTATCACCGAAACCATCGCCGAAATCGGCGTTCAACGGCAGCGGCGTCGCTGCCGCCATCAGGCGCAGATGGTCCAGCGTGGCCTGCAGCGAAACCGCTCCGTCCGGCCGCCCTTCGCTCCAGGCACAGCCGGCACTGGTCGTGGCCAGTGCCTGGAAGCCCTGCCGCTGCAGGTAGCGCGCACTGCCCACGTCCCACGGATTGGGCAGTACGAAGCACCCTGCTGCATGCAGCTGACGGAAGGCCGCGCGCTTGCGTTGGGTATCGGCATCGGGCGAGGTCATGGCGGGCTCCGGGGCGGCAGACCTGCACCCTAGCCCGCCCTGCAGCCGGGCTCAACGACGACGGCGCAAACCTGCATGAGGTGATGCCACCTGCTTATTGGACGCTGTGGATGCAGGTGCCCGAGCGTGCTTGCCTGCCCACACGATGCCGCCACGGAGCCCTTCATGCACCCGGACCCGCTGACCTTGATCGACGCCGGCGACGATGACGCCCACTGGGCCGACCTGCTTTCGCCCACACGCCGCCGCCTGATCGCATCGGCCGGTCTGGCCGCCGGCGGCCTGGCCAGTGCGTCGACCGCCGCCGCAGCCCCGCGCGGCGAAAGCACGGTGAACACCACCGAACCCGGGCGCCCCGGCTTCCGTGCCATCGTCCCGCCGCCGGTGAAGGGCAGCAGCCCCTGGGGCCAGGTCACCGCCAGCGAACCGACCCCGCGCCCGGCCAGCGTGCGTCCCGGGGAGGCCCCCCTGCCCGCGACCCCACGCGCCTACACCGACATCAAGAGCTATCACGCGCATATCTACTTCGACGAGGACAGCTTCGAGAAAGCTGCGCTGCTGCGGCGCTGGGCGGCCGAGCGCTTCCCGGTGGAGCTGGGCAACTGGAACCTGGAACCACGCGGACCGCACGTCACCCCGTCGTTCTATTTCGGCTTCACCAACGACCTGCTGCCGGTGCTGGTGCCCTGGCTGCAGCTCAACAGCCTGGGCCTGACCATCCTGATCCACCCCAATACCGGTGATGGCCGCGCCGACCATCTGTATTACGCGTTGTGGGTGAACCGCGCGCAGCCGGTGAACGCCTACAACTGGCCGGCACCGAAGCCGGGGGAACGGGAGCCCTTGGAGGAGGTGTTCCCGAACGTGGTGCCGACGGTGCCGCTGGAGACGTGAGCGGGTGCGTGGCGGGGGCGGTGGGTGGCGTGCAGCGCACCCTGGGCTGCCCCTCGGTGGGTGCGTAGCCTGCTGCGCACCGAACTTCCTTCATCCACGCATGGCGTGGATCTACCGCATCACAGCCCGTTGCGGCATCGGTCATCGCCCGGCCTGCCGCCATCGTCGGCCTACGTGCACGCATCCCCCAGCTGCACGGCGTTCAGCGCGCCTTGATCCAGCGCCCGCCATACGGCCGCAAGCCCTCCGGGGAATTTCAAACAATCGATTGAAACGCTGCAAACTTCGCCGAACTGGACAGCATCCGCCGGTTCCGCCAGACTGCCGCCCTTTCCCGTCTTCCGGATCCCATGGCGAAGCTGCTGGTCCTGCACGGCCCCAACCTCAACCTGCTCGGCACCCGCGAGCCGGAGGTCTACGGCCACACCACGCTGGCCGACATCGACCAGACGCTGGCCGCCCAGGCCTCGGCTGCCGGGCACGCGGTGGAGAGCCTGCAGTCCAATGCCGAGCACGTGCTGGTGGACCGCGTGCAGGCCGCACGCGACGACGGAACCGCTTTCATCCTGATCAACCCCGCCGCCTTCACCCACACCTCGGTCGCCCTGCGCGATGCGCTGGCGGCGGTGGCGGTGCCGTTCATCGAGATCCACCTGTCCAACCCGCATACCCGCGAACCGTTCCGCCAGCACAGCTACTTCAGTGACAAGGCCGTGGGCGTGGTCTGCGGTTTCGGCGCCGACAGCTACCGCTACGCGATGGACGCGGCGCTGCTGCGCGTGCAGGCGGCCCGCGCGTGAAGATGCTCCCAAGAGTGCTTGCCTGCATCGCGCTGTGGGCCGGCGTGTGCGGCGCCAGCATCGCCGCCGAGCGCGCGGCCGCCGGCATTGACTGCGCGCAGGCGACCGGCGGCTACGAGCGCGACATGTGCGATTCCGATCGCCTGGATGACGCCGACAGCGCATTGAACGCCGTTTACGTCCAGGCGCGCGGCGAACTGAAGGCGCAGGCCGCCGATGGCAGCTGCAGCCGCTGCGCAGCGGCCGAACAGCAGCTGGTGAAGGCCCAGCGCATCTGGATAACCCTGCGCGATGCAGACTGCGAGGCAGTCTACGCCTTCAATGCAGACGGCACCTCGCGCAACCCTGCGAAGATGCAGTGCCTGATCACCCAGACGCGCGACCGTACGCGGCAGCTGCGCGAGTTCTACGAACTGCTTTGACCCGAGCGCGATGCGCTTCCCACCACACTGACATCAAGAGCAAAGAGGCCACCATGGATCTCCGCAAAATCAAGAAGCTGATCGACCTGCTGGAAGAGTCGAACCTGGCTGAAATCGAAATCAAGGAAGGCGAAGAGTCGGTGCGCCTGTCGCGCGCCCCGGTGGCCGGCTATGCCGCCCCGGTCGCCGCCCCGGTGTACGCCGCTCCGGCCGCTCCGGCGCCGCAGGCGATGCCGATGCAGTCGCCGACCGAAGCCTCCACCGGTGGCACCGCCAAGCCGGGCCCGGCGCTGCCGGAAGGCCACGTGCTGCGCTCGCCGATGGTCGGCACCTTCTACGCGTCGTCCGCCCCGGACAAGCCTGCGTTCGTCAGCGTTGGCCAGCAGGTCAAGGAAGGCGAGACCCTGGCCATCATCGAAGCGATGAAGATGTTCAACCCGATCGAAGCCGACAAGTCCGGCACCATCGTCGCCATCCTCGGCGAGAACGGCCAGCCGGTCGAATTCGACCAGCCGCTGTTCGTGATCGGCTGAGGGGCACGCCATGCTCGACAAAGTCGTCATCGCCAACCGAGGGGAAATCGCGCTGCGCATCCTGCGCGCGTGCCACACCCTCGGCATCCGCACGGTGGCCGTGCATTCCACGGTCGACCGCAACCTCAAGCACGTGGCCATGGCCGACGAGTCGGTCTGCATCGGTCCGGCGCCGTCGCCGCAGAGCTACCTCAACATCCCGGCACTGATCGCCGCGGCGGAAGTCACCGACGCCCAGGCCATCCACCCGGGCTACGGCTTCCTGTCGGAGAACGCCGACTTCGCCGAGCGCGTGGAAGAGTCCGGTTTCATCTTCATCGGCCCCAAGGCAGACACCATCCGCATGATGGGTGACAAGGTCGAAGCCATCCGCGCGATGAAGTCCGCCGGCGTGCCGTGCGTGCCCGGCTCGGGCGGCCCGCTGGGCGAAGACATCGTCGCCAACACCAAGATCGCCCGTGAGATCGGCTACCCGGTCATCATCAAGGCGGCCGGTGGTGGCGGTGGCCGCGGCATGCGCGTGGTGCACGCCGAAGCCTCGCTGAAGACCTCGATCGAAACCACCAAGAGCGAGGCCAAGGCCGCGTTCGGCAATGGCGAGGTCTACATGGAGAAGTTCCTGGAGAACCCGCGCCACGTGGAAATCCAGGTACTGGCCGACGGCCAGGGCAACGCCATCCACCTGGGCGAGCGTGACTGCTCGATGCAGCGCCGCCACCAGAAGGTGGTGGAAGAAGCGCCGGCACCGGGCATCACCGCCGAGCAGCGCGAGCAGATCGGCAAGGTGTGCACCGAAGCCTGCGTACGCATCGGCTACCGTGGTGCCGGCACGTTCGAGTTCCTGTACGAGGACGGCCGCTTCTACTTCATCGAAATGAACACCCGCATCCAGGTGGAACACCCGGTCACCGAAATGGTCACCGGCATCGACCTGGTGGCCGAGCAGCTGAAGATCGCCGCCGGCCAGAAGCTGTCGATCAAGCAGAGTGACGTGGTGCTGACCGGCCATGCCATCGAATGCCGCATCAACGCCGAAGATGCGGAGACCTTCGTGCCGAGCCCGGGCACCATCACCGGCTTCCATCCGCCGGGCGGCCCCGGCGTGCGCGTGGACACCCACATCTACAGTGGCTACCGCGTGCCGTCGAACTACGACTCGATGATCGGCAAGCTGATCGTGCACGGCCCGGACCGCGAAACCGCCATTGCCCGCATGCGCGTGGCACTGAGCGAAATGGTGGTCGATGGCATCAAGACCAACGTCGCCCTGCAGCAGCGGATCATGCGCGACAAGGGCTTCCAGGCCGGTGGCCAGAACATCCACTACCTGGAAAAGCGCCTGGCCGAACGCAAGAACAAGCCGATCGCGCTGACCTGATCGGCGCCACGTGCTGGTGACTCGTCCTGCCATAGGTTGACACCGATGGGTGGATGGTCCGGCCGCCGTCAGGCGGCCAAAGACGCCCGATGCATCGCATCGGGCGTCTGCATTTTAAGGGACAGGTGGGGGCGCTCAGCGTTGTAGATGTCTACGGCCTCAGCCACCATCTGGCGGGCTTGCCCCAGGTCCCGTGGGCGATGAAGCAGGAACTCGCACTTGAGGATCCCGTTGACTCGCTCTGCCAGAGCGTTCTGATAGCAGTCGTAGCCGTCGGTCATCGAGCAGGTCAGGCCGTGCCGCGCATGGATCTTCTGGTAGTAATCCGAGCAGTACTGGATTCCACGATCAGAGTGATGGATCAGCTTCTGCGATGTCTTTCTCCCTTTCAGCGCCATCTCCAGCGCCTGAGCTACCTGCTCTGTCTGTAGCGTTTCATGCACGCTCCAGCCCACGATCTTGCGCGACCAGGCATCGGTGACCAGGCTCAGATACACGAACTTCCCCTGCGTCGGCAGATAGGTGATGTCCGCCACCCACACCTGCTCGCTACCGGTTGGTATTACGCATCCTTGGCCAGGTTTGAGCAGATTCGGATGCCTGCGAAAGCGATGATGGCTGTCGGTAGTCTTGTGATAAGCCCGACGTTTCGGTACCAGCAGGCGCGCTTCCCGAAGTACGTCAAACAACCGGTCACGTCCCATGGTGATTCCCGCCGCCTGCAGCTTCGGTTCGATCAAATAGTGCAACTTGCGCGTCCCGATCCGTGGCTGCCGCACGCGGCAATCGCTCACCAGCGCCAGTGCTTTGGTCTCGCTGGCGCGTCGTCGTTGATGCCGGCACCCCGCTTGATAGAACGCCTGTCGACTGATGCCGAAATGGCGGCAAGCCCTTGCCACGCTTACGCCTTTGAGGCGCCCTTGCGTGAGGACTTGCCTGAAGGCTTTTTTACGATGCGCACCCCGTAATCCTCTTTGAGGACATCCACGATGGCTTCGAAAAGCTGTGCTTTCTCGTTGGCCTCCCGTAACTGGACCTGCAGGGCCTTGATCTGTTGTTCCGGCGTCAGCGGCGTGGCCGGTCCACTTTTGGGAGAAGTCGTCATGGGGGCAGATGATGCACCACCTGACCAATCCTGCCGACCATGGCGGCGAAGCCACTTCAGAACCGTGCTGCTGCCTTGGATACCGTATCGCTCCTGAGCCTTCTTATAGGTCAGTTCTCCACGCTCGACCTGATCGACCACGGACAACTTGAAGGCCAGCGAGTAATCCCGCTGACTGCGCCTGATTGTTGATTTCATTGAACATTCCTTTTCCAGAGGGAAAAGGTGTCAACCCAATTCAGGACGGGTCATGGACATGAAAAGGGCGGGGATATCCCCGCCCTTTTCTGTTGCTGCAGCGCCGAGCCCATGCTCGGCTTGCCGGAAAGCTCAGCCGAGCGTGGGCTTGGCGCTACAGCAGGCGCATCAGCGCTTGTCGGCAGCTTCGGCCGGAATCTGCGAGTTCGCCAGCGGACGCACGCCATTGGGCGACGTCGGGTCGACGATCACCATGGTCTCGGTCGAACCATCCGGCCACACCACCTGGAAGGTGCTGCCCGCCGGCAGCGACGCGAACGGCATGCCGCTCTGCGCGCGATAGACCGCGGCCACCTGGCTGGCACCGGCACGGCGCACGTCTTCCTGCGCCTTCACCGTGGTCAGTTCCACCTTCGACAGATGCCGGTAGCGATCTTCATAGGTATCGATCATCAACAGGCCAACCGCGCCGGCCGAGTAGGCCACGAACAGGGCCACCCAGAACCAGAACTTGGCCCCGTGCAGGAATCGGCGGTAGTTCATTGCTCGTTCCTCTTTCCAACCAATCGCTTGATCCATTCCTTCATCTTCCCAGCGCCCTGCCGCGATACCGCAGCGTCATACACGAAATCCCGGAAATCCTGCGTACCATCCTGCGAACAGATCCCTCCGTTCGCACAAAAACTGTTGACCAGCACACTGTCTGCCCCACACGGTAGACCGAGTTCGCAGGCCGCAAGCCGCCATGCGAGTTCACTGAGCTGCTCGCCCGCCACCAGGCCGTTGAGCGCGCGGTCACCCGAGGCGCGCACGCCCATGCCCGGTGCGATCGCCATGAAGGCCTCCGGGTCGCGCGAGGTGCGCACCCGTTCAACCAGGTCACGGCGGTACTCGGGGCTGTCCTGCAGCGGTTCGCCCTCGGCGAACAACGCAGCCTCAGCAGCCAGATTGCCTTGTGCGGCCGCCTTGCGACGTTCGGACAGCACCAAGGCCGTGCCCAGCTTGTCGCCCGGCACGAAACCACCACAACGCTGCGCGACGCGTTCGCGCGCCTGCACCATCGCCGGTGCGGCGGTCAGGCCCAGCCCGGCCAGCACGTTGTTGTCCAAGCGGTAGCCACCCGGATCGACCGCGTACTGCGCGCAGTAGTCATAGACACGGCTGAGCATCCAGCGCGCCTCGTGGTTGCCTTCGTCCGCCTGGGCACGCAACCGCTGAGCATAGGCATACAGGTCGGTGGCGTCTTCGATATCGGCGCGGAGATCCAGGGGCAGCCCGGACGGCAATGCGTTGCCACGCTCGAAGGGTGCCAGGCGGCGCGCGAGCGCCTCCGGCATCACCGGCAGCGGCGCCGCACTGTCAGCGGCCGCGACCGCACCTGCCAGATCCGCCGACGCTACCGAAGACGTCGCAGCATGGCCGCTGGCCCGATAACCGGCCACGCCCAGCACGGCCACAGCCGGCAGTACGAGCAACCAGGTTTTCAGGGTCGGAGCGAAGGCCATCGGCGGCGGTAGGCGATGCGGCGCATAGGAAAGCACGAAGTTTAGCAAGGCCCGACGGGCCTGTCTGAACGGGCTTCGTTCATCTCGGAGCGGCATCTCAGGCAATACGGAGACGCCCCGATGGTCTAGCATGGCCCCCTTTCCCGCGATTGCCCCCACCACCATGCCGTTCCTGGAACTGACCCTGCGCTGCACCGAAGCCACCCAGCCCCGCTATGAAAATGCACTGGAGGACGTTGGTGCACTGGCCGTGACCCTGCTCGATGCCGAGGCCGATACCAGCAACGAACAGGCCATTCTCGAACCGGGCGTGGGCGAGACCCCGCTGTGGGACACGCTGGTGCTGAGCGCGCTGTTCCCCGCCGACAGCAACGCGCTGTTGCTGCTGGCCGCACTGGAATCCTTCGATCCGGAGCTGGACTGGAGCAGCGGCAGCTTCCGCGCGGTCGAGGATGAAGACTGGGAACGTGCCTGGCTCGACCAGTTCCAGCCGATGGACTTCGGCAGCCGCACCTGGATCGTGCCGTGGAACCATGAACTGCCGGAGGCCGCACAGGCCGCCGATGCCGCCGTGGTGCGGTTGGACCCGGGCCTGGCGTTCGGTTCGGGCACCCACCCGACCACCGCACTGTGCCTGCGCTGGCTGGACCAGTTGGCGGTCGATGGCCTGCTGCAGGGCCAGCGCGTGCTCGACTTCGGTTGCGGCTCGGGCATCCTCGCACTGGCCGCGCTGAAGCTGGGCGCCGCCGAAGCCATCGGCGTGGACAACGATCCGCAGGCCCTGGTCGCCACCGCCGACAATGCCGAGCGCAACGGCGAGCAGGCCCGCATGCATGTGTACCTGCCGCAGGACGAACCGGTCGCGACCTATCCGATCGTGGTCGCCAACATCCTCGCCTCGGCGCTGGATGCGCTGGCCGAACTGCTGGCTGCGCGCGTTGCTGCCGGTGGCCGCATCGCCCTGTCCGGCATCCTGCATGGCCAGGAAGGCGAACTGCTGCAGCGCTACGCAGCATGGTTCGACGATCTGCAGGCCACCCAGGATGGCGACTGGATGCGCATCACCGGCGTGCGCCGCGCCTGATCGTGGTTGAATGACTGCTGGATCCGAGCCCGCGCCCTGAGCATGTCCGAGCCGAACCCACCGCGCCGTCCCCTGGCCACCTTCCTGCGCACGACGCCGGAGGGTGAGCCTGCGCCTGCGACCGATGCGCGCATGCAGGACGAAGCCGGGCACGCAACGCCCGTGGAGCAGATGCAGGCCGAGCCCATCGACCTGGCACGCCCACCGGCGACAGAGATGCGACACGACGATGACGTTGTCATCGTTGATGAAGCAGCGGCCATCGAGCCGGCGCCGGTCGCGGTGCAGGCAACGGCGGTCGCCAGTGATGCCCCCAGCTTCCTCGGCAGCGCGCGCACGCGCACGCTGCCAACACCCCGCTGGCACTGGCTGCTGGTCGCCGGGCTGGCATTGCTGCTGGTACTGCAGAGCGTGCTGGCCGACCGCGCGCGGCTGGCCGCCGACGCCGGCAACCGCGCATGGCTGGGCACGCTGTGCGGCGTGCTGCGCTGCAGCCTGCCTGCCTGGCACGAACCCGCTGCGTTCACCATGACCAGCCGCGAGATCCGCCCCCTGCCGGGCCAGGCCGGTGTGCTGCAGGTACAGGCCAGCATCCGCAACGATGCGCGCTGGGCACAGGCGTGGCCGGACCTGCGGTTGTCATTGTCCGATGCCGATGGCCGGGTGATCGGCAGCGGCGTGTTCACGCCCGCGCAGTACCTGGGCGAGAACCCCGGTGCAGCCCTGCTGGAACCGGGCCAGAGCGCGCGCGTCGCCTTCCGGTTGCAGGAGCCCGCTGCGTCCACCGTCGCATTCACCTTCGACTTCCTCTGACCGGGGAGAGGCGACCAGCCGTGGCAGGCCGGGCACGCTCGCGCTAGACTGGCCGCCACCACCTCGTCCGGCCGCGCGCTCCGCGCGCACGGGCCAACCGAATCGGGAACCCCCTTGAACGCTGTCCTTTCTCGTCCTGACAACAGTCGTGGCGCTCCCCGGCCACCGCTGCGTGAACACGTCGCCCAGTCCGTGCGCCGCTACCTGCGTGACCTTGATGGCTGCGATGCGGACGATGTCTACGAGATCGTGCTGCGCGAGATGGAGATTCCGCTGTTCGTGGAAGTGCTCAATCACTGCGAAGGCAACCAGAGCCGTGCCGCCGCGATGCTGGGCATCCACCGTGCCACCCTGCGCAAGAAGCTGAAGGAATACGGCATCAGCGCGTAAACGCGCGCAGGTAGTGCCGGCCGCTGGCCGGCAACCCCACGAACGATGGCAGGATGTTGCAGTTGCCGGCCAGCGGCCGGCACTACCGGTAGATCCACGCCATGCGTGGATGGAAGCCCGGCAGAATCAACCGCCCCCGCCCGCCAGTAGATCCACGCCATGCGTGGATGGAAGCCCGGCAGAATCAACCGCCGCCGCCCGCCTTCCAGTAATACCGCACCACGTGGAAGAACACCGGCGCGGCGAAGCACACCGAATCCAGCCGGTCGAGCATGCCGCCATGGCCCTCGATCATGTGGCCCCAGTCCTTGATGCCACGATCACGCTTGATCGCCGACATCACCAGGCCGCCCCAGAACCCCATCAGGTTGATCAGCAGCGACAGACCGAACGCCTGCAGCGGCGTGAACGGGGTGATCCACCACAGCGCCGCGCCCAGCGCGCTGGCACTCAGCACGCCGCCCACGAAGCCCTCCACCGTCTTCGACGGCGACAGCTTCGGCGCAATCAGATGCCTGCCGAGCAGCTTGCCCCAGATGTACTGCAGCACGTCCGAAGACTGCACCACGATCACCAGGAAGGCGAACAGCAGCACGTTGCGCGACGGGTCATGGCCGGGCACGTGCAGGTTCAGCAGCAGCGGCACATGCGAGATGCAGAACACGCAGATCATCAACCCCCACTGCACCTTCGCGGTCCGCTCCAGGTAGTGCGTGGTATCACCGCCAATGGTCGACAGGATCGGCAGGAACAGGAACGCATAGACCGGAATCAACAGCGTGTACATGCCGTACCAGTCGATCCAGACCAGGTAGTACTGCCACGGCAGCACGATGTAGAACGCGGCCAGCAGCGCGTAGTAGTCGCCCGAGCGGGTCGGCGCCAGGGTGATGAACTCGCGCAGGGCGAACAGCGAGATGATCGCGAACAGCACGATCACCCCGGCACGACCGAAGAACAGCGCCAGCCCGACCACGATCGCCATCACCCACCACGCGCGGATGCGCGACACCAGGTTGGCGATCACCGCGCTGGGCTGCCCACGCTGGCGCCAGCGCAATGTCTCGGCCACCAGCGTGGCCAGCACCAGCACCGCACCCACGCCAGCGAACAGCAGGCCGGTCTGCTGGCCCACGCTCTGCGCTGCCAGGTCGCCGGACACATCGATCAGGAAACTCATGCGCGCCCCCCGTTCGGCGCCAGGTCCAGCAGCGCCTGCCGGCTGCGGGCCAGGAAGGCCGCCTTGTCCTCGTCGGCCTGCAGCCGCAGCGGCGTACCGAAGGTGGCCGTGCACAGCAGCGGCAGCGGCAGGAACCGGCCCTTGGGCATCACCCGCTTCAGGTTGTCGATCCACACCGGCACGAATTCCAGCTCCGGTCGTTGCCGTGCCAGGTGATAGATGCCGCTCTTGAACGGCAGCAGCGGCTCATCGCCCACGTTGCGGGTACCTTCCGGAAACAGGATCAGCGAGCAGTCTTCGTCCACCGCGTCACGCAGGGGCTGCAGCGGATCCTGCTGGCGATGGCCGGCCTCGCGCTCGACCAGCACGCCGTTGAACACCGCATCGATCAGGTAGCGACGCAGGCCGTCGCGCTGCCAGTATTCGGCCGCGGCAACTGGCCGCACCTGGCGCCGCAACGCAGGCGGCATCGACGACCAGATCAGCACGAAGTCGCCATGGCTGGCGTGGTTGCCGTAGTACACGCGGCGCTCGCTGGACGGCGCGCAACCGATCCACAGCGCGCGGGCACCGGTCACTACATGGATCGCACCACTGCAGGCGCGGGCAATCAGTTCGGCGAACATTGGTCCCTCCCGTTCACGTCTGCGGCCACAACACGGCCAGCACCAGCAGTGCGAACTGCACCGCTGTCAGCAGGTACTGGCGCAGCAGCAGGCGACGCATGCCGGCCCAGCGCGCGTCCCAGCCCCGCAGGGGCGCATCGGGCGACGCGCGGCGCAGGCCACTGTCGTGCAGCAGCTGATCAGTGCGGCGCGCGGCGGCATCGCCGTCCAGGCGCTCATCGCGCAGCAGCTGCAGCAGGCTGGCGTCCAGCGCCACCCGCCACGCGTGGTAGATCTGTGCGATGCCCGCGGCAACACTGAGCAGCAACACGCCGGCGGCAATCATCGCCAGGCCCGGTTCGGTGCCGAGCAGCAGCAGCGCCACCAGCAGCAGGCCCAGCGACAGGCCGGCCGGCCAACGGCCCTGCCGCAGCAGCAGCTGCATGGTCGCCAGATCGGGAACCGTACTCACGTGCGTGCTCCCGCTGCAGCAGTGATGGCATGCAGATGCGCCGCGCCCAGCACGATGCCCGGACGTGCCGTGCGCACGATCGCCACCGCGGCATCGGTATCGGTGGCACGACCACTGCGCAGCAGCCAGGCCGCCACACTGGCAGCACTGCGCGAATAGCCCAGTGCGCAGCACACCAGCAACGGTCCATGCGCACGCAGCCGCTCGATGACCTCGGCCGCCTCGTGCAACTGGTGCGGCGTGGGCACCACCAGGTCCAGCATCGGCACGCTGGCATACGCCGCGCCCGGTGCACGATAGGACAGTTCGGCACAGGCATCGACCACGCCGACCAAGGGTGCCGGCAATGCAGCGCAGGGAACACGCCCCAGCCATACACCGTCCATCACCGGCACCGGCTGCGGCGCGCGGCGCGTCCACAGCCGCGAATTGATCCAGGCCGCACCCAGGTACGGCGCCAGCAACCAGCGTGCCGCCATGGTCAGGCGACCATCGGCACGCTTCTGGAACACCGCCGTACCGAGCCCCGCATACGCCAACGCCACCAGCAGCAGCGATACCACCGGCCACAGCAGCCACAACGCCGCGCCACGCAGAAGCACCACAGGCACCAGCAATGCAGCGGCCCCCAGCAGGTACAGCGCTGCCAGGCGCCAACGTTTGGCGTCACGCGCGGTGCGCCAGGCACGCAAGGGTGGCGTGCCCTGCTCCGGCCACAGCCAGACACACAGCCAACCGGCCAGCAGGCCGGTCGGGATATCGATGAAATGATGCTGGAATGTGGTCAGCACCGAGACGCCGATCAGCAGCGCCCACACATGCAGTACCCAACGCCACACCCCATGCAGGTACTGCGCGAATTTCACCCACAGCACGATCAGCAACACGATGTGCAGTGATGGCGCCTGGTTGAACGGCTTGTCGAAGCCCAGCAGCACATCGAACAACCAACCGAACACACCGCCGATCTCCGGCCGCTCGAAACTGAAGCGCAGTGGCCACAGCAGGAAGCAGGTCACCGCGATCAACTGTGCACTGAACAACCGCAACGCATGCCGGTCCAGCTCCAACCGTTGCCGGCACAGAAAGAAGGAAACCACATAGAACAGATCGATCGACCAGTACGGCACGATCGTCCACGGTACGAACGGAATCTGCGTTTCCCATCCGAACGCCATCACCGGCAGTTCGGCATGACGGCCAGCCATCCAGTTGGCGAAGCCATAGCTGGCGAAGAAGAATGGGCCCAGCAGGGCCAGCCACAACAGGGCGCGCCGCCAGGGGCGCCCCTCTGCGGCCAGCGGGGATGCGGCGAGCGTCGCCATCACGCGGTCCGGCGCGCCAGCGACACCGTGAAGATGCCGAAGTCGTCGATACGCTGCGCCACCTTCTCGAACCCGGCCAGGCGCACCAGCTCGTCCATTTCCTGCTGGGTACGGCGGCGCATCACCCACGCGGCGCCGCCACGGTGGCTGGTCAGTGCGCGTGCGATGAACTCCAGCTGCGGGTGCCACGGCTGGCCGGTATAGGCCAGGTAGCCGCCCGCCGGCACCGTCGCAGCAATGCCCTGCAGCGAGCGCAGCACCGCATCGTTGTCGGGGAACAGTTCGTACAGGCCCGATACCACGGCCAGCGTCGGTGCTGGATCGACCTTGGCCAGCTGCGCCGGGTCGAACGCATCACCCTGTTCGAAGCGCGCGATGTCGGCCGCCCCCAGGCGCTCGATCAAGGCCTGACCCTGGGTGACGTTCAGATCACTGAAGTCGCGCAGCACGATGCGCTCGGCGCGCTGTTCGCCCTGGCCCAGCGCTTCCAGCACGTAGCGGCCATGGCCGGCAGCCACGTCCAGTACGCGCACCGGCGTGCCCTGCCCGCGCAGGCGCTGGGCAGCGTCGCGCAGCAGTTCCTGCAGGTGCTGGCCGCGAATGCGGATGCCGCGCCAGCCGATCGCATCCAGATAGTTGCGATCGACCATGCGCCCCAACGGGCCCTTGCCGCGCGCCTCATCGCGATAGATGTAGTCGAGCGTGCTGCCCGAATCGAATCCGGTCTGCAGGCCCAGCGCGATGCCTTCGGACAACGTTCCGCCGAAGCGCAGGCCGCCACGTACCACGCGCCAGCGCAGGTCGGCCAGGCTGTTGCGTTCCGGTGGCCAGGCCAGGATCTCCGATTCTTCGAAAGTCGGCCCATGGCGGTGCGCATCGCGCCGCGACAGTTCGCGCAGCGGCTCGGCGAAACGTGCCTGGATGAAACTGCGGATACGCGCCAGCGCCGGCGCCCGATCGCGCTCGCCCAGCGTATCGTGGAAGAAGCCCGGCAGATGCACGCGCTCCTTGATCGGGCTGGACAGGCGCTCGTAGAAGCGGTCCTGCGGGCCACGGTGCACCACGAAATCCGAGCCGGACACCAGCAGCTGCACCGGCACGCTGATCGCCTGCGCATCGGCGACGATGCGGTCGGCCGCTTCGTACAGGCCCAGCAACACGCGCACCGAGATCGGCCGGGTGATCAGCGGATCGGTGCGGTAGCTTTCCACTCGCGCCGGATCGTGGGTCAGCCACTGCGGCTTGACGTAGCTGTTGACGAAGAAATTGCCGCGCAGCTTCTGCATCAAGGCCAGGCCCGGGCGTGCGAACGGCACGTACAGCTTCACCTTGAACGCCGGCGAAGCCATCACCAGCGCGCGCAGGCGCGGCGCGTAGTCGTGCACCCAGGTGGCGGCGACCACCGCCCCCACACTCTGTGCGATCACCACGATGTCTTCCACCGCGATGCCATGCTCGGCGCCGATGTGGGCGATGAAGCTGTCCAGATCACGCACCAGCGCCGGGAAGCCCGGGGCATCGCCTCGTGCGCCGGGCGAACGCCCATTACCGCGTGCATCCCAGGCGAAGAAGGCGGTGTCGGGCAGGTCCAGCTCATCGACCAGGTGGGTGACCCGGCCAGAATGTTCATGGCCGCGATGCAGCAGCACGACAGCCTTGGTGGCTGGGGTCGCGGTGGTGCTCGCCCAGTACCGGTAGAACAGCGGTACCTGGTCGAAGCTGTGGAATTCCCGTTCCTGCGCCTGACGCATGCAATCTCCTGATTGTCTTTTTGTATCTGCTTGATTAATTCGGCGAAACCGCCGCTTCCCGCAGTCCGCGACGGACGCGATTGATCATCGTCAGCACGCACAGCACCGCCATGGCCGCGGCCACGCCAGTGACAGTCATCGCAGCCCCCCAGCCGAGCGCCAGCAGCAGGCCCAGCACGCCGATGACGAACGCGCGGTCGCTCTTGCCCATCGGGCCGTCATAGCGGCGGCTGGCACCGACCATCAGCCCCAGCACCCCGGTGTACTCGCTCAGGGCCGCCGTCCAGGCCAGCAGCCACAGCGCTTCCGGGCGCACGCCCGGCACGCCGAGCAGGCTCAGGTACAGCGCCGCGTCGGCGATCACATCGCACAGCTCGTTCAGATAGGCGCCCAGCCTCGACTGCTGGCCGAACTCGCGGGCCAGCATGCCGTCCACCGCGTTGAGCGCCATGCGCAGCAGCATCCACAGCGGCAGCAGCAGGTACAGCAGGGGCTGGGCCGGCGCGCAGCACCACACGGCAACGGCCACCAGCAGCGAAACCACGGCGGCGGCCACGGTCACCGCGTTGGCGGTGATCCCCATGCGGTACAGGCCGCGTACGGCCGGACGCAACAGGTCCTGGAAACGTCCTTTCAGTGCATAGATCGACATGATCCGTACCCGCTGATCCTTGGCAGTGCGGGCACAGCCTACCCCATCGTCGGCAGATTCCGACAACCCGGCTCCGGTCCACAGCCCAGCCCCCCGGACCGGTCCGGATCGATGTGCCCGACCCGGCCTTACGTCGATTGCCATGGCAAATTGCCCCTTCCAGCGCCCGCCACCGGCCCCCACCGCCTACAATATCGGCCCCGCTCCGCTGCCGATTCTGTCCCATGACTGCTGATCTGTTGCCCGTCCGCCGGGCCCTCCTCTCCGTTTCCGACAAGACCGGTCTGGTCGAGCTGGCCACTGCGCTGGCGGCACGCGGCGTGGAGCTGCTGTCCACCGGCGGCACCGCCAAGGCGATCCGCGATGCCGGCCTGGCCGTGAAGGACGTGGCCGACGTCACCGGCTTCCCGGAAATGATGGACGGCCGGGTCAAGACCCTGCACCCGATGGTGCACGGCGGCCTGCTGGGCCGTTCCGGCCTGGATGATGCGGTGATGGCCGAGCACGGCATCGGTGCCATCGACCTGCTGGTGCTGAACCTGTACCCGTTCGAGTCGGTCACCGCCAAGGCCGATTGCACCCTGGCCGACGCGGTCGAGAACATCGACATCGGCGGCCCGGCCATGCTGCGCTCGGCGGCCAAGAACTTCGCCCGCGTGGCGGTGTCCACCGATCCGTCGCAGTACGCCGAGCTGCTGGCCTCGCTGGAGGCCAACAACGGCCAGCTGTCGGCTGCCACCCGCTTCGCGTTCTCGGTGGCCGCGTTCAACCGCGTCGCCCAGTACGACGCCGCGATCAGCAACTACCTGTCGGCGGTCACCGCCACCGACGCTGCGGTGCCGGCGCGTACCGAGTACCCGGCACAGATGAACTCCACCTTCGTGAAGGTGATGGACCTGCGCTACGGCGAGAACCCGCACCAGAGCGGCGCGTTCTACCGCGACCTGTACCCGGTGCCGGGCACGCTGGCGACCTTCCAGCAGCTGCAGGGCAAGGAACTGAGCTACAACAACCTGGCCGATGCCGACGCGGCGTGGGAATGCGTGCGCCAGTTCGATGCGCCGGCCTGCGTCATCGTCAAGCACGCCAACCCGTGCGGCGTGGCGGTCGGTGCCGGCAATGGCGATGCCTACGAGCTGGCCTACGCCACCGACCCGACCAGCGCCTTCGGCGGCATCATTGCCTTCAACAAACCGCTGGACGCCGCCACCGCCAAGGTGATTCTGGACCGCCAGTTCGTCGAAGTGCTGATCGCCCCGGACTACGAGCCGGCCGCGCTGGAATACGCGCAGAAGAAGGCCAACGTGCGCGTGCTGCGCATCCCGCACGGCGATGGCCTGAACAACTTCGACAGCAAGCGCGTCGGCTCGGGCCTGCTGCTGCAGTCCTCGGACAACCGCGGCATGACCCGCGACGAACTGAAGGTGGTCAGCAAGCTGGCGCCGACCGACAAGCAGTTCACCGACCTGCTGTTCGCCTGGAAGGTGGCCAAGTTCGTGAAATCCAACGCGATCGTCTATGCCAAGGACAACCGCACCATTGGTGTCGGTGCCGGCCAGATGAGCCGCGTGTACTCGGCCCGCATCGCCGGCATCAAGGCCGCCGATGCGAACCTGGTGGTCGAGGGCTCGGTGATGGCCTCCGATGCGTTCTTCCCGTTCCGCGACGGCATCGATGCCGCTGCCGCCGCCGGCATCAAGGCGGTCATCCAGCCGGGCGGTTCGATGCGCGATGCCGAAGTGATCGCCGCCGCCGACGAACATGGCCTGGCCATGGTGTTCACCGGCGTGCGCCACTTCCGCCACTGATCCTGGAGCGACACGGATGTCCACAGTTTCAATGAAATCGCTGGCCGCCCTCGCCCTCGCGGGCGCGGCCATGCTGGCCGGCTGCAAGCCTGCTGTCGAGCCCAGCGCGAGCCCGAAGGCAGATGCGCCTGCGATGGCCCCCGCCTCACCGGCGCAGCATGTCAGCCGCACCGCTCGACTGCAGGCGTTCCTGGACCAGCGCTACGGCAGCAACGCCACGCTCTCCGCTGAATGGCGCGGCAGCTGGACCGACGATGGCGATACCCATGCGGTGGACTGGCAGGTCTGCGCGGAACAACCGGTGGTGAGCGGGGACAGCTGGCAGCAGTTGTTGGCCGTGTGCGGTGCGCTGGTCGATGGCGCGCACATCGACCCGGGAACCATCGAGTTCTTTGTGCTGCGCCCCAAGGGCGATGGCTTCGAGGTGACCAGCGAACTGACCGGCGAGCGCTTCGGTAGCGGCGGCCAGCCCGGCACCGCCAGCATCATCCGCGCCGGCAGTGACTTCTATGGTTTCCGCGTCGAGGACGGCTGGTTCGGGCAGGGCTTCTCGCTGCTCTCGCAGTCGCTGATCCTGCCGGGCCCGAACGGCCTGGTGGCCAGTGGCAGCGTGCGCAGCCATATCGACAATGACGCCCAGTACGAGTGCGACACGGTCGACGCCAGTACCGACCCGGACACCGCCAATGACTGCCGCACCCGCCGCTTCAGCATCGATTTCGCCCTGCGTTTCGACGACAGCGACCGCAGCGCGCGGGTCTGGCCGCTGCTGATCGACGAAACCGGCACCACCTGCGGTGGCAAGCAGGTCCGGCAGCAACACCGCTTCACCCTGGACCCGAAGACCTGGGCCTATTCCTTCCCCGAATCGCTGCGACGCGAAGGCTGCGAGTGAACCACGCGCGCCGCCGGGGATATCGATCTTCCCTTCCCACGCAATCTGGAATCTCGTGATGAACGTACTTGTCATCGGCTCTGGCGGCCGCGAACACGCCCTGGCATGGAAGCTGGCCCAGTCCTCCCGTGTCACCGAAGTGATCGTGGCGCCCGGCAACGCCGGCACCGCCAGCGAAGACAAGTGCCGCAACGTGGCGGTGAAGGTGACCGATATCGACGGCCTGCTGGCGCTGGCGCAGGCCGAAGGCGTGGCGCTGACCGTGGTCGGCCCGGAAGTACCGCTGGTGGCCGGTGTGGTCGACCGCTTCCGCGCTGCTGGCCTGCGTATCTTCGGGCCGACCGCCGCTGCCGCGCAGCTGGAAGGCAGCAAGGCCTACGCCAAGGACTTCCTGGCCCGCCACGACATCCCCACCGCGTTCTACGCCGTGCACACCGACGTGGACGCCGCCCTGGCCTACATCCGCGAGAAGGGCGCACCGATCGTGGTCAAGGCCGATGGCCTGGCCGCTGGCAAGGGCGTGATCGTCGCAATGACCCTGGCCGAAGCCGAAGACGCGGTGCGTGACATGCTCTCCGGCAGCGCGTTCGGCGATGCCGGCGCACGTGTGGTGATCGAGGAATTCCTCGACGGCGAGGAAGCCAGCTTCATTTCGATGGTGGACGGCGTGCATGCGCTGCCGATGGCCACCTCGCAGGACCACAAGCGCGTCGGCGACGGCGATACCGGCCCGAACACCGGCGGCATGGGCGCCTATTCGCCGGCCCCGGTGGTGACGCCGGATGTGCATGCCCGCGTGATGCGCGAGGTGGTGAACCCGACCGTGCAGGGCATGATCGCCGACGGCATCCCGTTCACTGGCTTTCTCTACGCCGGCCTGATGATCGATGCCAACGGCGCACCGAAGGTGATCGAATTCAACGTGCGCTTCGGCGACCCGGAAACCCAGCCGGTGATGCTGCGCCTGCAGTCGGATCTGGTCGAGCTGGTGGAAGCCGCCATCGATGGCCGCCTGGACCAGGTCGAAGCGCAGTGGGATGCGCGCCCGTCGCTGGGCGTGGTGCTGGCGGCCAGGCCGTACCCAGAAGCGCCGATCACCGGTGACGTGATTTCCGGCCTGGACGACGTGCCGGCCAGCGCCAAGGTGTTCCATGCCGGTACGGCATTGGATGCGCAGGGCCAGGTCGTCAGCGCCGGCGGCCGCGTTCTGTGCGTGGCCGCACTGGGCGACAGCGTGCGCGACGCGCAGGCGAATGCGTATGCAGGCGTGGCCAAGGTGACCTGGGCCAACGAGTTCCACCGCAACGACATCGGCTGGCGGGCGATCGCACGCGAAGAGTGACGGCCGCGCCGCAGCCACGCATGGCGTGGCTCTACTGACACTGGGTAGATCCACGCCATGCGTGGATTGAACGCCTCGGAAAAACAAAGGCCCGGCAGAACCGGGCCTTTGCTTTACAGGACTGCTTCGAGTCCCTTCCGATCAATCAGGTTAAGCAACTTCAGTGACGGTCCGCTGGGCTTCTTTTCGCCCTGCTCCCAGCTGCGTACGGTGGAAACGCTGGTATTGAGAACTCCCGCAAAGACCGGCTGACTGAGCTGCAATGACGTACGCAGGGCACGTATCTGGGCACTGCTGTACTCAGGCACCGGCTCAAGGCAAAGCGCTTCGTAGCTGCTCAATCGACGTTTATCGATGAAACCATGCGCGTGCAGACTCACAGCGGCATCATGCACCGCCTCAAGAAGCGCACTTTTCGCGCGCCGTCGCTCAGGGGTCTTCGTCATGGTCGATCTCCTGTAGATCCCCGTACTGCACGGCACGATTCAGCTGTGCCGTACTCATTTTCAGGAACTCCGATGCGTACAGCTGCAGCGCATCGCGTTCCGCATTCGTGATCGCAGCACGCTCATTCTTCTCGTAGCCGAAAAGTAAGAACCAATGCCCGCCTCGCTGTGTGGCGACGATGATTCGAACGCTCCCACGCTTTCCTCGCCCCGGCAAGGCAACGCGCTTCTTGAAGATTCCGCCGCCAAGATCAGCATCCACCAGACCCGCTTCCATTTCACGTACCGACCGGTACAGCGCAGCGTCGGACAGGGTGGTCCTGCGCATGCTGCGATTGAAACTTCGTGTGAGGAAGACGCGTGGCATGATCATACCGTGCCACTGCGTGGTACAGCGTGAACATCAGCATCCAGCACATGATCAGGTCGGCGCAACCACCGTCCTGGCGTCAGAATAGAGCCACGTCATGCGTGGATGAGAACGCCACCAAAAAGAAAAAGCCCGGCAGTGCCGGGCCTTTTCATTGTTTCAACGCCACCCCGCTTACGCGGTGAACAGCGCCTTCATCTTCTTCAGCGCGTTCGCTTCAACCTGGCGGATACGCTCGGCCGACACGCCGTATTCGTCAGCCAGTTCCTGCAGGGTCACCTTGCTGTCCGCATCCAGCCAGCGGCGGCGGATGATGTCGCGCGAGCGCGCATCCAGCTCGGCCAGGCCTTCGCGCAGCAGCTGCATCTGGTTGTCTTCGCTGTCGGCACGTTCGTAGGCCATCGACGGGTCTTCGTCGTTGGCAACCAGGAACGCGGCCGGCGACGGCGGCGCGTGTTCGTTGTCTTCGTCGGCCGGCGCATCGAAACCGATATCGCGACCGGACAGGCGCGACTCCATTTCCATGACCTCGCGCTCGGACACGTTCAGGTCCTTCGCCACCGCGCTGACCTCAGCCGCGTTCATCCAGCCCAGGCGCGTCTTCGACTTGCGCAGGTTGAAGAACAGCTTGCGCTGCGCCTTGGTGGTGGCGACCTTCACGATGCGCCAGTTCTTCAGGATGAACTCGTGCATCTCGGCACGGATCCAGTGCACGGCAAAGGAGACCAGGCGCACGCCCATGTCCGGGTCGAAGCGCTTGACCGCCTTCATCAGGCCGATGTTGCCTTCCTGGATCAGGTCGCCCAGCGCAAGGCCGTAGCCGTTGTAGCCGCGGGCCACGTGCACCACGAAGCGCAGGTGCGAATGCACCAGCTCGCGGGCGGCGTCCAGATCGTTGCCGTCGCGGAAGCGACGGGCCAGGTCCTGTTCGTCATCGACCGACAGCACCGGGATCTGGTGCACGGCACCGATGTAGGCGTCCAGCGAACCGAGCGCACTGGGAATCGGGAGATTGTTTGCCACAAGGGCAGTAGAGGTGTTCTGGCTCATAGGCACCCATCTTAGCAGTCCGGGATTTGGACTGCTAAAGGAGGAAAAAGTTCCAGCATCCTATTGATGCAACACTGGTCCCAAACAGAGCCCTACCGTAGCGCGATTTGATGACAGTGGCGAGCACGCTTTTCGGGATTCACAATCCCTTGGAATTCAATCAATTAACTGCCGGAAACCGGCGATTTCCGGTCAAGCGGAGCTGAACGGGCCGGCCTGGAGGTCCATTCAGGCCTGGAGACGTTGCCGGGTGTTCAGGCCCGAAGGCTGAGGGTCGCCCCCTTTACTACTAAGAAACCCGTTGACAGCCATCCGGCGACATGCTCCGATGCATCAACTAATTCATACGTAGAAGCACATGGCCCGTCCTGTCTCGCAGACTCCCACCCCCGCCGAGCAGGCCATCCTGGACATCCTCTGGGACAAGGGCGAAGCGTCCGTGCGCGAAGTGGCGGATGTGCTCGGCGAACACAAGCCGGTCGCGTACACCACGGTGCTGACCATGTTCAACGTGCTGGCGAAGAAGGGCTTTGTCAGTCATCGCCAGGAAGGTCGCGCCTACATCTATCACGCCACGCTCAGCCGCGAGCAGGCCCGCCGGCAAGCGCTCGACCATCTGCTGCATCAGTTCTTCGACGGCTCACCGAACGTGTTGGCACAGCACCTGGTGGACGAACGCGAAATCGACCGCAACGAACTGCAGGCACTGCAGCAGCGCATCAGCGATGCCAGGGCCGGGAGGAAGGAATGAACCTCATCGACATGGCGATGGCACTGGGCCTTCGGCAGTTGCTGTTGTCTGCCGTTGTGCTGCTGCCCGCGCTGTGGCTGGCATGGCGGCGGGCCCTCAGTGCCGAACAACGCTCCTGGCTGCTGACCGGCGCGATGGCAGCGGCCCTGCTGTTGCCGCTCAGCGCCTTCCTACCGGGCTGGTCGACCACCCTGCCTGCACCGGCACCGCCCGCCGCCGCGTTCCACCCCCTGCCCGGCGAAGGCGCAACGGCGGGAGAGGCCATCTTCGAAGCTGGACGGCAGCCCGACATCTATTACGTCGAACTACCGAAGACCCTGCCGACAGTGCTTGCAGTGGTGTGGCTGCTGGGCACCCTGTGGCTGGGCATGCGCCTGCTGGACGCGATGCTGCACGCGCGCCGGCTGCGGCGGCTGGCACAACCGGCGTCCGCCGGACTGCGCGCGGCCCTGGCCGACATCGTGCCCGCCCACGTGACGATCGCCACCTGCGCCGTCGACGGGCCGATGGTGGTCGGCCTGTGGCGCCCGCAGATCCTGCTGCCCCGCCCCTTGCTGGCACGGCTGGACAACAACGTGCTGCGCGACATCGTCCGCCACGAGGTTGCACACCTGCATCGACGCGATCTGTGGACAAGCACGCTGCTGCGGGCGGGAACAGCACT
Organism: Stenotrophomonas sp. 28608_Sma; assembly: GCF_056486185.1. NCBI lineage: Bacteria > Pseudomonadati > Pseudomonadota > Gammaproteobacteria > Lysobacterales > Lysobacteraceae > Stenotrophomonas > Stenotrophomonas sp. 28608_Sma. Next base: position 4,563,745 of record NZ_CM151308.1, read on the forward strand.
GTTCTGGTGGAATCCACTCCTGCACCTTGCCCAGGCACGCCTGGCGCTACTGCGCGAAATGGCCTGTGATGCACGCGCTGCGATGCAGGCAAGCGAACCGCTGGACTATGCAGGCTCGCTGCTGGCCGGTATCGAACAGCTGCAGGCCCTGCGCGAAGAGGCGCCGACGCTTGCACTGGGCATGTTCAGTGCACGCAGCCAGCTGGCGCAGCGCATCGACCAACTGCTGGACGCCCCGTCGTACGCCCCTCGGCGCCGCAGTCTGTTGATGCTGGGCCTGCTGCTTCTGCTGGCCTGCGTCGGCACCGCGGTGGCTGTCTCACCACGACTGGCCTCACCAGCGGCCAGCACCTCCGATACGCGCGTCAACACTCTGCTCCAGGCCGCCAGCACGCATGACGTCGCGCAGGTCCACGCGTTGGCGGTGGCGGGCGTCGATCTCGATGCGCGCGTGCTCGGCGATGGCACGGCGCTGATCCAGGCCATCCGCGCACGCGATCCGGTGATGGTCGACGCCCTGCTGCAGCTGGGAGCCGACCCTGATCGCGCTGCGCTGGGCGAAGGCAATCCGTTGATCGTCGCCTCCGCGCTGGGCCTGCAACCCATCGTCGAGCAACTGGTGCAGGCCGGTGCAGACGTCAACCGGGTCGTGACCTATGACGAGACGCCGCTGATCAATGCCTCGCGCGAAGGGCACCTGGTCACCGTGCAGTACCTGCTCGCGCACGGCGCCGATATCAACCTGGGGGTGGAAGCCGACGGCTGGCTGGGCCGCTGGCGGACACCGTTGAACCAGGCCGGCACCGCGGCCGTACGCGATTACCTGCTGACGCAGGGCGCCCGCCGCGAACGACGCTGACTCCGCCGCCGCATCGCCTTCTGCGCTGCGGCGGCAACCTGTTCCACCCGCAACGATCGGACGCGGCAGGCGTACGTGGCAACGCCTGCGCCGATCCCAACCCTCTTCCACTCCCGCAAGGATGTCGATGATGAACCGCCTGTTGCTGTGTTCGCTGCTGGTCTGCCTGACCCCGTTCCACGTGATGGCCACTGACGCCAGCGCTGAAGACGCTGCGCGCTTTGCCCAGGCAATGGCCCATGGCCTGCGCCCCAGCACCGCGCAGCTGGGCGCGGCGCTGCCGCAGTGGTCGATCGAGGAACGCCTTGCCCATTACAAGGTGCCGGGTGCCGCCGTTGCGGTGATCCGCGATGGCAAGGTGGTGTACGCCGCCGGATACGGCCTGCGCCAAGCGGGCACGCACGACGCGGTGGATGCCGATACCGTGTTCTCGGTGGGCTCGGTCAGCAAGATGGGCGCTGCGGCGACCACCCTGAAGCTGGTTGCTGCCGGCAAGGTCTCGCTGGAGGAGAACATCGATCCACGCCTGCGCCGCTGGCATGTGCCTGCCGATGCGCAGGGACTGCACCCGCCGATCAACCTGCGCATGCTGCTGTCGCACACCGCCGGCTTCAATGTGCATGGCTTCCAGGACTACCAGCCCGCCGAACGCTTGCCGACCTTGCTGCAGACACTGGATGGACTGGCGCCTGCAAAGAATGAACCGATACGCCTGATCCACGCGCCCGGCCAGCAGGTCGACTATTCCGGTGGCGGCTACACGGTGGTGCAGCTGGCGATCGAAGACCTGACGGGCAGAGCATTCGCTGACGTCGCACGTCGCGAGGTGTTCGCGCCACTGGGCATGTCCCGCAGCACGTACCAGAGCCCCTTGCCTGCCGGCTACGGCAACGTTGCCCATGCGCACGACAACAAAGGCCTGCCGGAGGCCCTGCCACGCGGCTGGCAGAGCTTTCCGGAACAGGCGGCGTCCGGGCTGTGGACCAGCGCCAACGACATGGGCCTGTTCGTCGCGGCCCTGCTGCGCAGCATCCGCACCAAGGATGGATGGCTGCCGCAGTCATTGGCCCTGCAGATGGTCAGCGAAGTGGCGCCGGCCGGTCGTGGCCTGGGACCGGAGCTCGCCGGCAACGGCGCCAGTCGCCGCTTCTTCCACAATGGCAGCAATGACAGCTATCACGCCGGCATCGAAGGCTACCCGGAGAGCGGCGATGGATTCGTCATCCTGACCAATGGCGACAACGGCCCCGCACTGCGCGGGGAAATCCGCAATGCCCTTTCCGACGCACTCGGCCACAATGCCAAACCAGTCATCCGCACGCTTGACCCGGCGCTTCTGCGCGACAGCTACCCAGGTTTCAGCGGCCACTTCGTACTCGATGGCGCGCTGCCGATGGACGTCCGCGGCGGTCTCGCTGACTGGTTCGAAGCCACGACGTTGGACGTACAGGCAGGCCAAGCGGGACTGGAACTGCGCCTTCCAGGACGGGGCAAGGCCGTCATGCTCCAGGCACTGACCCCTGTCCGCTTCCTCGCCGGCAGCGTAGGTGCGGAGCTGCTGTTCCACCGTGGTGGCGACGGCACGGTCCAAGCCCTCAGCGTGATCGCCGAAGGCGCGCGTGCCTACTATCGGCGCGCGGATATCGCGCCAGCAGCGGGCCATTGATCCATCGCTGGCGGCGCCGGGCTACTGCCCGGCCCGCTCAGAGCGCCGAACGCGGCGGCAGCGACCAGTCGATCGGGGCCTGGCCGCGGCGCTGCAGGTACTCGTTGGCCATCGAGAAATGCTGGCAGCCCAGGAAGCCGCGGTGGGCCGACAGCGGCGACGGGTGCGGCGACTTCAGCACACGGTGGCGGCGGGTGTCGATGACCTTGCCCTTCTTCTGCGCGTACGCGCCCCAGAGCATGAACACCAGGCCGTCGCGTTCGCGGTTGAGCACATCCACCACGTGGTCGGTGAAACCTTCCCAGCCACGCCCCTGGTGGGCACCGGCCTGGCCCTCTTCCACCGTCAGCACGGCATTGAGCAGCAGCACACCGCGCTGCGCCCACGGGATCAGGCAGCCATGGTCCGGACGCGGGATACCGAGATCGCTCTCGATCTCCTTGTAGATGTTCAGCAGCGACGGCGGCACCGGCACTCCGGGCGCCACCGAGAAGCTCAGCCCATGCGCCTGACCGCGGCCGTGGTACGGGTCCTGGCCGAGGATCACCACCTTCACCTGCTCGAACGGCGTGGCATCGAACGCAGCGAAGATCTGCGGGCCGGGCGGGAACACCGCCGCACCGCTGGCCTTGCGCTGGCGCAGGAAGCTGGACAGCTCGCGCATCTGCGGCTGCATCAGGTAATCGCCGACATGCTGCTTCCAGCTCGGCTCGAGCTGGATCGTCGGGGTGCCGGCTACTTCATCAATCATCACGCCACTTCATCGAATCAGGGGTCCATCGTTCAACCGGGCCAGGCGCAGCTGGAACAGCACCTTGGTGACCAGCAGGCGCTCTTCGATCGGCTTGAGCACCAGGTCGTTGGCACCGGACTGCAGCAGCCCGGTCTGGTTGTGCGGGTTGCCATCGCCGGTCATCACCAGCACCGGCAGGCGGCGCTTGCCGTAGCCGAAGTCCACGCGTACGCGCTGCACCACGTCGCGGCCGCTCAGTTCGCCCTTCAGGGTGACGTCGGTCAGCACCAGGTCGATGCGATGGCGGCTGCGGCCCAGCGACTCGGCAGTGAGCAGGGTGAACGCCTCTTCGGCGCTGACCACGTGCAGCACGTTCAACTGCTGGCGTTCCAGCATGCGCTTGGTAGCCTCGGCGACCACGCGGCTGTCCTCGATATAGAGGATGGTGGCGCCGGGAATGGTCTGCGGCTGCACGTAGCCGCGGATGAAGGTCGCCAGTGCCTCGTGGCCCAGCGCCTTGTCGAAATAGTCGGTGACGTACTCGGTGAAGCGGCGCTGCTCCAGATGCTGCTGGGCATCGCCGGAGACCACGATCACCGGTACATAGGCCTGGCCTGCGGCTTCGCGGACCATCCGCGCCAGTGCCAGGCCGTCGCCATCACGCAGGGTCAGCGAGGTGGTCACCAGATCCACCGGGCCCTGCGCCAGCGCCAGCTGCGCATCTTCGATGCTGTCGCAGCCGATCACTTCCACGCCCGGCAGGTCGCGCTGCAGGACGTCGGCGATCAGTTTGCGGACCAGCTTTGACCCATCGACCACCATCACCCGCGTCGCGGGCCCTTCAAGGTGCTTCAGCGCTTGCGGTTGCATGCCGGTCTCAGGTGTCGGTCGGGCGGGTCTGGCGAAGGAAATGGCCGGTCACCAGCCACGCGCCCAGCCAGCCCAGCAGCAGTGTGCCGAGCAGGACCAGGCTGCCATGCAGCAGGTCCAGGCCGTGCAGCACGAACGGGCTGCCGTAGCTGCGCGAGAGTTCGGCCAGCGGCACGCGCAAGGCAGCGCCGGCCGCAGCAATCAGGGCCAGCGCCACTGCGCCGGCACCCAGGCCATACCACGCGCCCAGGTACAGGAACGGGCGGCGGATGAAGCCATCACTGGCGCCGAGCAGCTGCAGCACGCCGATCTCTTCGCGGCGGGCCTGGATGTCCAGGCGCACGGTGTTGCCGACCACCAGCGCGGCGCCCACGCCGAGCAGCACCGACAGCACCTGCACCAGCCGCGCACCGAACGCGAGCCAGGCATCCAGGCGCTGGCGCCACAGCGCATCGTGCTGCACCAGGTCGGCCTCGGGCAGGCTTTCCAGCGCGCGCGCCAGGCGCGCGTCGTCCTTGCCCTGGCCGGGGGTGATCACCAGCAGCGAGGGCAGTGGATTGTCGTTGAGTGCATCGATCGCCTCGCCGAGGCCGGCATCGCGCAGTTCCTGCAGGCCCTGCTCGGGCGTGCGCACGTTCACTTCGGCCACGTCATCGCGATCGCGCAGCTGGCCGGCCAGGCGCAGCGCGCCGGGACCATCGACGTTGCCCTTCAGGAACACGTTGATATCGCGCGACTGCTGCACGCTGCCGGCGAACTGCTTGAGGTTGTCCAGCGCGATCGACAGGCCCAGCGGCAGGGCCAGCGCCAGCGCCATGACCATCACCGTCAGCAGGGTCGCCCACGGCTTGCGGCAGGCGCGGCCGAGGCTGAACACCACGCTGTGCACGTGGTGCTGGAACCAGACGCCCACACGCGACGGGGCGGCGGCTTCGCTGTTTTCGTTCTTCGCCATCGATTACTCCGCCAGGTCCTGCGGCGAGATGTCATCCACCAGCCGGCCGTGGTCAAGGATCAGCACGCGCTTGCGCATGCGGCGCAACAGCGGCAGGTCGTGACTGACCACCAGCACGCTGGTGCCGCGCGCGGGCAGCTCGGCGAACAGGGCCATGATCTCCGCCGCCAGGGTCGGGTCGAGGTTGCCGGTCGGCTCATCGGCCACCAGCAGCTTGGGCTCACCGACAATGGCGCGGGCGATGCCGACGCGCTGCTGCTCACCGGCCGACAGCTGCGAGGGCAGCGCCTTCTCGCGATGGCCCAGGCCCATCCGCTCGAGCACCGAGCGCACACGCTTGTTGATGTCGCTACGGCGGGTGCCGCGCAGGATCAGCGGCAGCGCCACGTTCTCGGCAATAGAGCGGTCCATCAGCAGGCGGTGGTCCTGGTAGACCGCGCCGACCGCGCGTCGATGGCGGGGCACGTCGCCACCGCGCACCTTCAGCAGGTTGCGCTCGTCGAACACCACCGCGCCGCGGCTGGGCCGCTCGTCCAGGTGGATCAACTTGAGCAGGGTGCTCTTGCCCGCACCGGAATGGCCGGTGACGAACAGCATCTCGCCCGGCGCGACCTCGAAGCTGACATCGGTCAGCGCCTCGTGGCCACCGGCGTACTGTTTGCTGACATTGTCGAAGCGCAGGACACTCATGCCCCGATTATGCAGGAGCGGCGCGACGGATCGGTAGCGCCATCGGTAGTGCCGGCCGCTGGCCGGCAGCTTCGTGGGTTGCCGGCCAGCGGCCGGCACTACCCTGCCCCATGGGGCACCACCATCGGCGGATCAGCTGCCCGACAGCATCCGGCGGATCTTGCGGCCGATGCGGGTCAGGAACGAATCGCCGGTATCAGCAGCCGTGCGCACCGGCTTGGCCACCACCTGCACCGGGGTGACCGGGCTGGCACCATTGCCGGCGGCGTTCTGCACACCCTCGGCACCTTCGACCGGACGGCCGTGGCGACGACGACGGCGCTTGCGCGGCTTGTGCTCACCGTCCACCGCACCTTCCGGTGCGCCTTCAGCACGCGGCGGGCGCGGCGGACGCGGGGCCTGCGCGGCAGCGCCTTCGGCACCGGCGGCCGGGGCGGCAGCGCCCTGCTCGCCTTCCACGCGCGGCTTGCGCGGGCCACGCGAACGGCGCTCGCCGCTGCGCTCACCGTCGCGGCCACCGCGGCCACCACCACTGCCGGAACGGCCGCCACTACGGCCACCGCCACGGCGCTCTTCCTCGGCAGCGCGGGCTTCGCGCGCTTCGCGGAAGATCTGGCCGACGCTTTCGTTGTCCTCGCCTTCCTCGCCCGCAGCCGGGGCCGGGCGTTCCGGGCGCGGCAGCGGGGTCAGCAGTTCCTTGGTGACCGGCTCGGACGGAATCTTCTGCTCGATGTAGGCCTCGATGTCCGGCAGGCCCATCGCGTAGCGCTCGCAGGCGAAGCTGATCGCATCGCCCTCTTCGCCCAGGCGCGCGGTACGGCCGATGCGGTGCACGTAGTCTTCGGCGTCGAACGGCAGGTCGTAGTTGTAGACGTACTTGATGCCATCGATGTGCAGGCCGCGCGCGGCCACGTCGGTGGCCACCAGGATTTCCAGCTGGCCCTTCTGGAAGCGGTTGAGCAGGCTCTCACGCTTCTTCTGCGGCACGTCGCCGGACAGCACGCCGACGCGGTAGCCGGCCTTTTCCAGCGAACGGGCGACGCGTTCGACGAACACCTTGGTGTTGACGAAGACCATGGTGCGCGCGCCTTCGCTGCGCGACAGCAGGCCCAGCAGCAGCGGGATCTTCTCGTCGTCGGCCGGGAAGTAGATGCGCTGGCGCACGCGCGCGGCGGTGATGGTCTCGGCCTCGACCACCAGCTTCTGCGGCTCGTTCATGTGCTCGTAGGCCAGCTCCAGCACGCGGTGGCTGAGGGTGGCACTGAACAGCAGGGTCTGGCGGGTGGTGCGCTCGGGCATGCGGCGCAGCAGGAAGCGGATGTCCTTGATGAAGCCCAGGTCGAACATGCGGTCGGCTTCGTCCAGCACGCAGATCTCGCAGGCGTGCAGCGAGACCACCTTGTGCTGCTTCACGTAGTCGATCAGGCGGCCCGGGGTGGCGATGATCACGTCCACGCCCTGCTGCAGCAGTTCGCGCTGCTTGTCGTAATCCACGCCGCCGTAGACCAGGGCGAAACGCAGGCCCAGGTCGGAACCGAACTTCACTGCATCCTTGTGGATCTGGATGGCCAGTTCGCGGGTCGGGGCGAGGATCAGCGCGCGCGGATCCTCCGGCTTGCGGTCGGCCAGGGCCGGACGCGTCAGCAGGCGGTTCACGACAGCGACCAGGAAGGCCAGGGTCTTGCCGGTGCCGGTCTGGGCCTGGCCGGCAACATCACCACCGGGCAGCGCGACCGGCAGGGTCAGCGCCTGGATCGGGGTGCAGCGGGTGAATCCGGCTCCTTCAAGGCCGGCCTGCAGGGCCGGATGCAGCTCGAAGGAGGAGAAGGTCAAATCGGTCAGCGGTTTGTCGCTCATGAGTCCGTCTTGGTATGGCCGCCGGCCCGTGGGGCGGCTGGCACTTCATCGTCTAGGGGCACCGTCGCAAACTGCGGCCCCTGCGGCGGGTTGGCAGGCTGGGACCACCCGGTCCGCGCGCCGCACAATGCCCCAGTTTAACGCACTCGGGCCGGCAAACCGGAATGAGCTGTCTCATAAAGTCAAGAGACGGCACCCTTCACCCAGCCACACCGGACTTGAACGGCCCTGCCAGGGCCGTTGGTGTCGCCCGCTGCCAGCCCCATGTACAGGAAGACAGTGAAATCCGACACATACCAGGCATCGAAGCGATCACGATACGCTGGGTTCCAGCCGGCGCCTGTCCCCGCCCTGCGATAGGGGTACACTGCCGGCCGTGAGCGTCCAGGCATCCCGCCGAACGCACCGCGGCAGTGCGCCGCGAGGCAACGACGAGGGTCGCGCCACCGGGCATGGCCCAGTTCACCCACCTCCGGCATGGCCGGGTGCAATCCAAGACGAGAAACCAAGATGAGCGACAAGGTTGTACATGTCGGCGACGCCGACTTTGATAGCGCAGTGCTGAATTCCAAGGAACCGGTGCTGGTCGATTTCTGGGCCGAGTGGTGTGGCCCGTGCAAGATGATCGCCCCGGCGCTGGACGAACTGGCCGATGCCTACCAGGGCCGCGCCAAAATCGCCAAGGTCAACGTCGACCACAACCGTGCGCTGGCCGCCAAGTACCACGTGCGTTCGATTCCGTACCTGGTCGTGTTCAAGGACGGCGAGAAGGTCGGCGAGCAGATCGGTGCGGTGGGCAAGGCCCAGCTGGCTGGCCTGCTGGACAAGGCCCTGGCCTGATCCTGCTGTTCTCCGGCAGCCGCCGACCGCGGCTGCCGGCGGGCGCCCCGCGCCCATGATGAATGCTGTTCCCGGCGACCCTTGCGTGGCGCCGCAGGCCGATGATAGTGTCGGCATATCCGGCCGCGTTCGCGTGCCGCACCCTCTGGACGCAGTTTCTTCCAGACCCATTCCCAACGTTCGCCGCCCCAGCCGGGCGCTCGCACCTTCAAGCGAGGAATAACGCTCTTGTCCGATAACACTTCCGAAACCGGCAGCGCCGATGCGCCCGCCGAAAAGCGCGTGCGCAAGCCCCGCGTGAGCAAGGCCGCCGCTCCGGCAGCCGCCGAAACCAGCGCCGCGCCGGCGCAGCCGACCCTGCCGCTGGCCGCCGCGCCCGAGGCACCGGCGGCTGCCCCTGCACCGAGCGCGCCCGCCGCCGAGGCCCCTGCCAGCAGTGGCGGTGGCGAAGGCGGTGAGGGTCGCGAATCCGGCCAGCCGCGCCAGCAGAACCACCAGGGGGGCGGCCAGAACCAGGGCCAGAACCCGTACAACCAGAACGGCCAGCAGGGCCAGGGGCAAGGTCAGGGCAACCGCCGTGACCGCTTCCGCAACCGCCGCGACCGTGACCGCAACAACCGCTTCCGCGACGATGGCCTGCCCAACGACGGCGGCGAGCAGCAGCCGTTCGTGCCGCGCCCGCACGCCAACGTGCCCGAGGGCTTCCCGGTCTACTCGCTGAGCGACCTCAAGCGCATGCCGGCACAGAAGCTGCTGGAAATCGCCGAGCAGCTGCAGATCTCCGAAGGCGTGGCCCGTGCCCGCAAGCAGGACGTGATCTTCGCCCTGCTGAAGGTGCTGACCCGCCACGGTGACGGCGTCGCCGCCGATGGCGTGCTGGAAATTCTGCCGGACGGCTTCGGCTTCCTGCGCGCGGCCGAAGCCAGCTACCTGGCCGGCCCGGACGACACCTACATCTCGCCCAGCCAGATCCGCCGCTTCAACCTGCGCACCGGCGACCACATCTCCGGCCGCATCCGCTTCCCGAAGGACGGCGAGCGCTACTTCGCGCTGAACATCGTCGACACCATCAACGGCGAGCCGATCGAAGCGTCGAAGAACAAGGTGCTGTTCGAGAACCTGACCGCACTGTTCCCGCGCCGCCGCTTCACCCTGGAGCGCGGCAACGGTTCGTCGGAAGACATCACCGGCCGCATCCTCGACCTGATGGCCCCGCAGGGCAAGGGCCAGCGCTCGCTCATCGTGTCGCAGCCGAAGGCCGGCAAGACCATGATGATGCAGCAGGTCGCCACCGCCATCACCACCAACCATCCGGACGTGCACCTGATCGTGCTGCTGATCGACGAGCGCCCGGAAGAAGTGACCGAGATGCAGCGCACCGTGCGCGGCGAGGTCATCAGCTCGACCTTCGACGAGCCGGCAGCGCGCCACGTGCAGGTGGCCGAAATGGTCATCGAGCGCGCCAAGCGCCTGGTCGAGCACAAGAAGGACGTGGTGATCCTGCTCGACTCGATCACCCGCCTGGCCCGCGCCTACAACAACGTGGTGCCGAGCTCGGGCAAGGTGCTGACCGGTGGTGTGGACGCCAACGCCCTGCACCGCCCGAAGCGCTTCTTCGGTGCCGCGCGCAACGTGGAAGAAGGCGGCAGCCTGACCATCATCGCCACCGCGCTGGTCGACACCGGCTCGAAGATGGACGAGGTGATCTACGAAGAGTTCAAGGGCACCGGCAACAGCGAAGTGCACCTGAGCCGCCGTATCGCTGAAAAGCGCGTGTTCCCGGCCATCGACATCAACCGTTCCGGCACCCGCCGCGAAGACCTGCTGATCGAACCGGAGCTGCTGCAGAAGATCTGGATCCTGCGCAAGCTGCTGCATCCGATGGATGAAATGGCCGCGATGGAGTTCCTGCTGGACAAGATGAAGAACACCAAGTCCAACGACGAGTTCTTCGGTTCGATGAAGCGGTAAACCATCGAAAAGCACATGAGAACAGGGCCTTCGGATTTCCGGAGGCCCTTTTTCTTGGTGGAATGCACAGGGTTGAGGGCATGGCGAAATTCACGACTTTGACCACCAACCTTGACCACCAGACAGCTCAATGCCCCTCCATCAGGACGGGATATGAGCAAGAATCGCTATCTGCAACGCCTCGGACACTCTTGGTACGTCCGTATCAAGGTTCCAACCGCGCTACGCGGAATCGTAAAAGGCACACACATCCGGCGTGCGCTGAACACACGCGACCTGGATGAGGCAAACCGCAGGAAGTGGGCGGTCATCTCTCAGGTGCATGAGCACTTCCAAGCGCAAGCCAGTAATCCGAACCTTGGTCTGGCTCTTGTCGTATCTCGCTCTAAAGCTATCGAGCAAGGTGCGACCTTCTCTCTCGCAGAAGCCAACCGGGAGAGTCTCCGCCCCTCAGCCGGCCTGGATGCGCTTTCAGAGGAATGGGCCGCAACTAGCAACCTCAAGACTGTTCGGTTTCAACGACAGCAGGCTTACAAAGAGTTGCGCTGCTACTTGGGGAGCAACCGCAGCCCTACGGCTGTCACGGGCGCCTTGGCAGCCTCGTATGTCGATGAAATCCTACTTGAGTCCAAGGACAGCCCCAGCACTCGTAGACGCAAGCTCAGTGCCCTAGCGTCATTCTGGGAATGGATGAGCAGTCGATGCTATCTGCCCAAGGGAACAAATCCCTGGAAGGGCTTCCGCATCCGTGCGGAGGGTGCATCAAGCACGCCCAAGAAGCGTCCGTACACAATGCCAGAGCTGGTCCAACTGTTCTCTGGAGAGCCCAGCTACCCAGCACTTCGGGAGGTGATGGTGCTCGGCCTGTATACCGGCGCCCGAATTGATGAAATCTGCTCAATCAAACGCGGGGATGTTCGCGTGGAAGATGGCTTCGTATACATCCATATCTGCAAGAGCAAGACAGCCGCCGGTACACGCACGCTGGCAATCTGGCATCCCATTCCCAAGGGACTGCTGATGCGACGCCTCAAGCAAAAAGAAGCAAAGACAGCCCAGCTATTTCCTGAACTGAAGGGGGGAGGCTATGACAACAAGCTCTCTTGGCGTGTGGGTCAAGCTTTCCGCTATCACAGAAACGGACGCGGACTAACCGGGGCAACCGATTTCCACTCGCTACGCAGGACGTTCATCACTCGCCTGGAGAACCTCGGCGTAGACCAGGTCCGCATTGCGAGGTACGTCGGACACTCCCTACCTACTCTCGCCTTCCAGCTCTACAGTGGTGGCGCTACCGAAGCCACCCAGGCCGCGACGGCCCAGATGATTGAGTACCCGCCGGATGTCGAATCTGCTGCTGCCCTTTTCATTGAAGACACGTAATCAAGTCCCGATGACAAAATCGAACAAGGGAGACTACATAGAAAGGTACCAACTTCTTTTTTGGTCACCCTGTGTCATGGCCATTGGCGTGTCACCTGTACGCAGAAGCTGTTAGTAGTGGTACTGACGGATTCTATAAACTTGCCTGACGAATACGCTGCCCATGATTTGAACATCACGAATGGAGAACTATATTGAACCTAGAACAACGCATAAGACTTGAGCGCGGCTATCTGCAATACCTGGGAGAGCACGAACCAGAGTACTTCGTAACATTGACCTATCGGTACCCATATGGTGACCGGGTTGCAGAGATGGGAATGAATGGGTTCGTCCTCAAACTCCTCAACAGGCTACCCAAGCGAGCAAGGCCACACTTTTCTGGACTCGTCTGTGCAGAGCGTCATATCGATGTCAAGTTCGAAGGCTGCTACCACTTCCATTTCCTGTTCTGGGGCCTCGACGAATCGTTGCAGGACGCCTACGCTTGGCTTCAAACCAACGTGATTCGTGCTGCATCTGCCTTGCACCCTAGACTTGCTGGCCCGCGATGCGATTGTGCCGAGGCAAAAAGGCAAAAACGACCAAAGACATGCAAGGGTGGCTTGAGCTGTCGAGGACCACAGATGTCAGGACCGGAGTGCGTTGCGGTCAAGCGTATCGATTACACCCCAGAACTCGTCTACGAATATACCGTTGAAGACGTGCTAAGACTGGACATGCCTGCTGGCGGTCAATTGCTTGATATCAGTCCATCCGGCGTAAAAGGAAGCCTCCTTGGTATCGGCCTGCTGTGAAGCCCCCCACCTCCGGAATGGGTTCGGGCATTCCACACGGCAACGACGGAGCACAAGGATACCGAGACCAACATTGCTGCCGACCAGCCCACATCTGCCTAGCGCTCGGATTGCGGGATACTCAGCCAGGCCTCTGACTCAGCTCTTCCAAGGTTGCAGCAAGCGTCCTCAACCCATGCATTGCATCAGCCTGCGCAACTGCTGCCAACAGTTGTTCCGAGACTCGCATTGCCATGACATCGTCTCGGTACACGCCAGCCTCTCGGGCCAGGCCTTGCGCAGCCCGATGCAGAACCTCCGGCGACACAAGCTGCGCCTGAATCACAGCCTCTTTGACGCGAGTTACAAGGGCATCAATATCCTTCTCACCGACTGCTAGCTCAAGGCCAACCAAACCGACCACAGCGATTTCCAGTTCGGCCCATCCGGTGGGAGCTTCTGACCTGGCAATAGACCAACGCAGCAATTGCCTCGTGGCAGTTAGATAGGCGCCGTTCGCTTTTGCCCTTCTAGCTTCAATGGCAAGCGTCATCAACAACTCCAAATAGCCTGCGGCGTTCGCCTGATGCGCCCCATCTTGGTCAGCGGGAACCCACGTAAGCATTGCAACAACCCCGTCCGCTTGGTCCAACAGGCTTGTGGCAATTTCTCCATGAGCCGCATCAGAGGCGAGCCTTAGAAGGAGCTTAGCCAACTCTACTGGCCAATTGAGCAGGTCGAAGACCAAAGAAGACTTCACTTTGAAAGCAGATAGCATCAATTCCTTCGTCGGGTGTCTGATGCGGTCAACCCAGTTCACGAAGTTCTTGACCGAATGCGGCCCCACCTGGGGGTGATTCTGCGAAGCTAAGCTCAACGTTTGAGCTAGCTGCGGCAAGAGTGAAGTATGGTCTGAAGTTGAGAAGTACGGCGACAGGTAGCCTCGATGAATACTCTCGATTGGAGAAGACTCTTTGACCCCCGCCATGATTAACATGGCTGCGGAAATGGCCTGATGATGTATGTCTTCAATTGTGAACTCTGTGCCATGACGGCTCACCACACCAACAAGGAGGTTGTCTCGTAGCTGTTCGACCGCTGTGTTAGTAACGGGTAGCAACTGCTTACCAGCGATGCCTGCCGCTGCCAACTGACCCAACGCCTTTATCAAAGACGAAGCATCTTCGGTAAGACCGTAGCTCAGGCAATGACGTGCTGCGCTACCTAACTGACGAACGCCCTCCATTGTCGCGTCGGGCATACCGTGAGAAAGCGAATCCAGAACTTGAGCACGCAAATAGCCGGCAGCCATAGCGGCGTGTGTCTTGGTTGCTCGCTCCACGTCGTACTGAATCTTCATGTAGACATTGAACACGTCATGCAATGCTTGAAAAACGAGAATTACCTGCCTTTCATCCTTCCTTGATAGAGCCGAAACTCCTGCACGCCGTAGATTCTCCAGCATGGAAATCTGAAAGCCATCACGGCTCGGCACGACTTCAAAGAACGGGTTTCCCGGAAGGAAGGTTTTTCCTTTGACGGCCACATAGAATTTGTGAACGCTAATTGCCGCCGTCAACATGGCCTTGAACGAATCGTGGTCGCCTTGCTCTGCCAACCTCGCTCCATAGTTGGTCATATGCCCCACAATTTCTTGGGCGCCCCTCTCCCAACCTGAATTTTTTGCAAAGAAAGCGAAGCGCTCGGCGTCAAATCCTTCCGCGCCCTGCCTCTTGGCCGAAGCAGTCAGGCTGTCAGCGAGAAACCCCCATCGCTTCAGACTGCGATTCGCCTTGGAGGCAGCGAGTTTGGATTGGACAGTGGGATTTACGAGGCTTAGTGCCCTCTGATAAGCCAGTACGAACGTCAGCAGAATGAGTGCAATGGTCCAAAGCGACCCAAACAAGTACCAAGTTGCCGTTTCCGGGCTGATAACGATGGTCGTCATTGCGATGAGAATGGAGCCTATCAGCGTGCCAAAAAAGGCCCCCAGCAGCCTCCTGTCTGAATCGCCCAGGGTTTTCTAGACAGTCGTCAGCCGTTTAGTGCGTACTGCTTCTCGAACTCTACCGGGGACAGCCCGTCGTTGGAACTGTGCCGCCGTTTTGGGTTGTAGAACATCTCGATGTACTGGAAGACGTCGGCCCGTGCCTCGTCGTGATTGCTGTAGATCCTCCGCTTAATACGCTCCCGCTTCAGTAGCTGGAAGAAGCTCTCCATCGCTGCGTTGTCATGGCAGTTTCCTCGTCGACTCATGCTGCACACGATGTCGTGCTCGCGCAGGAAGCTCTGCCAGTCTTCGCTGGTGAACTGGGTTCCCTGGTCGGAGTGAAGCAGAAGCCCGGGGCTTGGCTTGCGCCGCCACACTGCAGCCAATAGCGCCTGCAAAACCAGGTCCGTATGTTGAGTTGGTCGGGTTGCCCATCCAACGACCTGACGCGAAAACAGATCAAGCACTACCGCCAAGTACAGGAAGCCGTCGTACGTGCGGATGTAGGTGATGTCCGTGACCCACGCGCGATTTGGCTCACTGACTTTGAAGCCGCGAGCCAGAACGTTCTTGGCGACTGATCCAACAGGGCCGCTCAATGGGCGTGGTCGCCGACCGTAGCCGACCATTGCCCGCAGCCCCTCGCTCTTCATCAAGCGTGCCACGCGATGACGACTACACGTCTCGCCAAGCTCGCGCAGATCTGTGGTCACTTTGCGGTGGCCATACACAGAGCCGCTTTCCAGCCAGCTGTGCTTGATTAGGCCGAGCAACCGCTGATCGTCCTTGTCGCGAGCGCTTGCCGGCTCTTTTAGCCAGGCGTAGTAGCCACTGCGATGGACGCCAAGCATCCGACACATCGCCGCGAGGCCGAACTCATCTGCGTGTTGCTTCATGAAGGCGTACTTTGCTCTTACCCCTTTGCAAAGTACGCGGCGGCTTTTTTTAGGATGTCTCGCTCTTCAGTGACCCTGCGTAGCTCAGCCTTGAGGCGGCGCACTTCCGCGTTCTGGTCCTGCTCGACACGCCGGCCAACATCGCCTTTGCCTTGTTGCCGCTTCCAGCCGTAAAGACTATGGATCGACACGCCCAGTCGCTCGGCAACCTCCGCTACCGGACGGCCGTACTCAACGATCTGTCGGACCGCCTCGATCTTGAACTCATCGGTGTACCGCTTCGTGCTCATAACCACCTCCGCCTAAGCCATAGTTTATGGCTGCGAGGTGTCTACGGAACCCTGGGCGATTCAGTCGGAGCTAAACATACGAAACAGCTCCGTTGGCATCCGGGCTACATTCGTCTGCGTCGCGAACAGCACAAGGGTAAACACGATAGCGGTCGCGCCCACCATCGCGGAGCCTATGCCCAGGAGAACATTAGTTAGAGCCTGAAAGCCCTCCTTCGATGACAGGTGGGCCTGAAGCGTCTCTTGGTTGGCGGAAGTTCCCCATAGCGTCAAGACAAAGAGCCCAGCCAAGCCCGCTAGGGTCAATGCTGCTCGATGCCTTCTCAACAAGTTCCGAGTACGAATCGATTGCCTTGCGGCCCGAGCGATGCATAGCGTCTTAAGCTCCTCTACCTTGAGCAACATCCGTCCAACTCCCCCATTTACGTTTCAACCTCATCTCCCAATACGTATACATCTTGGGACGACCTCCCGCCCGTTCCAAAATTCATGCCAGAATGTTATTCTCACAATATCTAGAATTTATGAGACACCGATGGAAGTGATTGGCTATGCACGTGTCAGTTCAGCGGGCCAATCGCTCGACGTTCAATTGGACAAGCTGAGCAAGGCTGGGTGTAGCAAGGTGTACCAGGAGAAGCGCTCTGGTCGCCAGGCCGAGAACCGCCCTGAGTTGCAGGCAGCCCTGGAATATCTGCGCGATGGGGACGTGCTGGTCGTATGCCGCCTGGACCGCATGGCCCGGTCAGTACTGGACCTTGCAAAGATTGCCGACCGTCTGAGACAGAAGGGTGTCAGCCTACGAGTGCTCGACCAGGGTTTGGATACGACCACGTCAGAAGGCAAGCTCATGTTCAACCTTCTTGGAGCCTTTGCAGAGTTCGAGGCCGACATCCGAGCTGAGCGCCAACGAGACGGCATCGCGCTCGCTCAGCAGAAGGGCACCCAGTTCGGCCGCAAGAAGGCGCTCACGAGTGCACAGGAAGAGCGCATTCGTAGGCTGCGGGTGGAAGAAGGATTCAGTATTGAGCAACTGGCTGAGCGCTTCTCCATCAGCCGTAGCAGCGTGTACCGTGCCCTACAGACCGGTACTACGGCTTAAGGACTTCAAGAAGAGCTTCGCGCTTCCTGGCTCGGAGCGCTCGAAAGCGAACCAGTAAGGCCTCTTCCTGCGCATTGGTGGCGCGTAGCTCGCCTTCCTTGGTAGCCGCAGGGTCGGCTACGGCGCTCACTCTGCCGCAAATGAGTTCGTCCAAAGACCTGTTCAGGGCGTCACGCAGGTCAACCAAGACGCGGAAGCTAGGCGTTTCACGACCATTCTCCCAAGCCGAAATCGAAGCCTTGGTGACACCAATAGCAAAGCCCAGTTGCTCCTGTGTCAGGCCGGAAGCTGCACGCGCTTCCCGCAATCTATCGCCAAAGCTCTTCATCTCGATTGCCCGCTGAACTAGGCAACCAAAATATGGAGAGTCCACACCACTGTCGTTCGGCTACGCTTGACTCCATGTGTTAGGAGTAACCATACTTCAGAGGTGCGGGCATCCCGGACAAACTGACCCGGTCGGAGCATTTAATTGTTCGCGCGGGAAGGTGTGCTCGGATGTGCCCCCAAGCCCTCGCCTAGGAGGAATTAGAGGCGGCTCACTAGACCGTAAGGTGCTTGTGAGTCAATCGAAGCTTGCTAGGGAGGGATGCAGTCATCATTCGATTAGGGGACATCTGTGAACAGGAATGAGTCGCCCTCTGACAGTACCGCAACGTACGCGCTGCCCGACCACATACGTAAGAACCTAAAGAGGCACCAACGGCACGCACCGGGCATGACATGCCTGGAGTGCGGATACACCGGTCTCATGGGCATCAAATCCAGTTGGAAGCCGTGGTACGCGACTTGGTGGGGAAGCACGCTTCTCTCAACCGCAGCAGCATGCGCCGCATTTGTCCTGTTCGGTGGCATAGGAATAGCGGCTGCATTCATTGTGGGTGCCGTGGTGAGCGGACTGGCAATGTCTGGAAGCCGTGACATCTACTCCTGCCCGAGCTGCGAGGCAGACCTCCACCGCCGCTAAGCGGGCTTCTTTTCCCTTAGAACATCCCTTGCGCCAAAGGAGAACCATGCGCCCCGCTCTCCCCATCTGCATCGCCCTACTTCCCATCCTCCTCGCTGGTTGTGACCAGCTCACGGCAATGGGTGGTCCAAGCGAAATGGTCTCATTCGGATTCGTCAGACCCACGTCATGCGAGCGGCGTGGCCCTGTCAGCTTCAACTGCGTGATGCGCAATCACATGAGCGCTCCTAGAGAGGCCAACATGGAGTGCGTAGGTTTCGACGGTCAGAAACGCATGGTCGGTAGACCCAAGAATGTGCACGCAATGATGGGCGTTACCTTGATGCCAGGAGAAGAGCGAGTTGCCACCATCTTCTATGAGAAGGGGGTCACCAGCTTGGTGTGCGTAGACGTGAAGGACAGCATCCCAACGTTCAATCGGGTGGAAGAGCTGATTGCCGACCCGAAGGCCAAGGACATCACCTCAGTTCTTGCTCTGTAGCGGGCAAGTGAGGCAGCGGAGACCAAAGCAGCGTCCGAGCTAAAGGCTCAACAAGTTTGGCTTTTCGCGGGTTCGCGTAGAGAGGGACCCCTTTCATGGGGGAGCGTAGCTGCTCAGCGAAGCCCAAAAGCCATGTTCTTACATTCATTGCACTCAAGGACAACTCATATGATGACCCGGCTCGCCATTGCGGCTTCCCTCGCGATTGTCCCCATATCCTCCCCAGCACAAGGGCTTCTTACCGTCACCGGACAGTGGGAGTACCACGACGCATCCCGTATGGAAACGGACGAAGGACTCAACATCTGCTTTCAGTTGGATGCCGCCTCGGTGGCGCGGAATCCGCAGTTGCAGCAGTTGGGAGGTGCCTTGTGCCTGTCAAACCCCTCGGAAGCGGCCAAGCTTCTTGGGGTCGTACCGACCGCGCAGAAGTCAGGATGCAAATACATAGCAAAGGGAACGGCCAGCGTTGTGCTAGCCAATGTGAAGTTGCTGCCCGAAGATGAGATGTATGACGAGCGCATTGAGGCCCGTCTCATGCAGGTACGGGTGAATCGAGTGACCTTCCCACTTGGCAGTGACTGTGACCGCCGTGCCGATGCATCGAAAGGGTTCACCTCAATCCACGATGCCATCGCTGCACTGAGGACTCATCCAAGCTATGCAGGGACATCATCATCGGACTTCGTGCGCATAGATGCTAGCAACGGGTTCGCCGAACTCGATGCAAGCACTCAGATGTGGCTACCGCCTGGCTCCTCGAACACGCTGGTGACCCACTACGAAGGCAACTCAGGCTTGCATGAGTTGAACGTCTATCGGTATGAGGATGGCAAGTGGCGCAACGTGAGCAGAGATGTCCTGCCTGGCTATTCCGAGAACGCCAGCCAGTTCAAGGGGACGAACTTCTATTTGGACAACCGAGGCGGTAAGCCTGTGGTGAGGAGTCTGCCAGGAAAAAAGGCTTGGCGCTTCTCTGATGGCAGGTTCGTACTGGAGGGTTGACCCCCTCCAGAGCTTGAACCCGGACCTTGCACCCCAACCGGGCCTCATCTCGCCATTGCCCACTGGCCAACCGACCTCCGCACGGTGCTTCAAAACCGTAATAGACCCACAAAAAAGACTACGAAATCATGGGCTTGACTGTCTGAGAAGATGCGAAATCCTAAAGAAGCTCAGTGCTGCATCCGATGGATGAAATGGCCGCGATGGAGTTCCTGCTGGACAAGATGAAGAACACCAAGTCCAACGACGAGTTCTTCGGTTCGATGAAGCGCTGATCCACGGCATTGCATCGAAAAGAACCTGCCGCTCGCTGCGGCAGGTTTTTTTTTACCTGCAGGGCGACCGACTTCACTTTGCCGCCGCCGACTTTTGGCGATAATTCGCCCGATACCCTGCCCGGCCCCAAGGGCGTGGCCACCGATTCCCGCTGTCGCCCCTTCCGGAGAACCGGTCGGGTCCAGCCTCCTGCCGGATCCGTCGACGCATGCGAACGCTGTCCCCCCGCCTCAACCTGGGCAAGCTGATCCTCGCCCTGGCCCTGCTCAGCGCCATCATCGCCCTGGCCAATACCCTGCTGGCCAGCTACCGCGTGCAGCGCGACCAGCTGGTCGGCAACACCCTGGAAGCCAACCGCGTCTATGCCACCAAGCTGGCCGAGACCACCCAGAACTTCCTGCTGGCCGCGCAGCAGCAGCTGGCCTATGCCGCGACCCGCCTGGGCGAGGACGACCTTGATCCGAAGCAGGCCCAGGATGAAGCCAGCCGCCTGCAGCTGCAGTCCAGCAGCTTCAACTCCTCGCTGGTGGTGGATGCCGACGGCCTGGTGATCGCCACCTCGCCGCAGACCCTGCAGTTGCAGGGTGAGGTGCTGCACAGTGTCGGCAACAACGCGGCACTGGCGGCGCGCCAGCCGATGATCAGCGATCCCTACCAATCGGCCACCGGCAAGCTGCTGGTGTCGCTGTCGCACCCGATCTTCGACCGCCAGGGCCGCTATCGCGGCTATGTCAGCGGCACCCTGTACCTGCGCCAGCGCAGTGCACTGCACACGCTGCTGGGCAAGCACTACTACCGCGACGGTTCCTACCTGTACGTGGTGGACCGCAATGGCCGCCTGCTGTACCACGCCGATGGCAAGCGGGTGGGTGACTACGTGGTCGGCAACCCGGCGGTGAAGGCCGTGGTGCGCGGAGAACGGGGCGCACAGCAGGTACGCAACAACCGCGGCGTGTCGATGCTGGCCGGCTATGCACCGGTGGCGGCCACCGGCTGGGGCATCATCGCGCAGCGCCCGACCGATGCCACCCTGCAGCCGCTGTCGCGGTTGATGACCGCAGTGATCTGGAATGCGATTCCACTCGGCCTGCTGTCGCTGCTGGTCACCTGGTGGTTCGCGCGCCGCATTTCGATGCCGCTGTGGCAACTGGCGCGCAATGTGCAGGGCGGCGAGGACACCGGCAACGCGATCAACCACGTCAGCGGCATCCGCGCCTGGTACTTCGAGGTCGCCCAGCTCAAACAGGCGGTGCTGCACAGCTTCAATGCGCTGCAGGATCGTATCGGCACGCTCAACCGTGCCAGCCGCACCGACCCGCTGACCGGCCTGCTCAACCGCCGCGGGCTGCAGCAGGCGCTGGATGCGCTGCAGGTGCAGGGCATTCCGTTCGCGATCCTGGCGCTGGACATCGATCGCTTCAAGTCGATCAACGACAGTTACGGGCATGACGTCGGCGACAACGCCATCGTCCACATCGCCGACCAGATGCGCCGCTACTCGCGCGACAGCGACATCCTCTGCCGCGCCGGCGGCGAGGAGTTCCTGCTGCTGCTGCCGGGCATCAGTACTGAATCGGCCCGCCAGGCCGGTGAACGCCTGCGCCAGCACATCGCCGACCATCCGTTCGAACCGGTCGGCACCATCACCGTATCGCTGGGCGTGGCCCACTTCCCCAGCTTCCATGTCGACGCAGAACAGGCGCTGCGGCTGGCCGACAAGGCGCTGTACATGGCCAAGGAACAGGGCCGCAACCGGGTGGTGGTCTACCCGTACGCGGACTGACGCGGAGCCGGGCTGCCCGGCTCCGCAGCGGGTCTCAGCCCTGCGCCAGCGGGGTCAGCAGGCGCAGGCCGCGCTTGGCGCCGTCCACCATGTAGACGCCGCCTTCCGGCAGCAGATCGCTGCCGACCTGCTCGACCGGGTCCGCCTCGCGCCACGGGACGGTCTGCCGCGGCCCCGGAATGAAGGCGCGCCAGCGGCCATAGCGTTCCGCTACTGCATTGGGATCATTGTTCAGGGCGAAGTTCACCGGGATGCGAACCGTCCAGCTGTCCCGGGTGCTGTCCTCGCCGGTGGTCGGCGGCTTGAAGGTCCACGTGCGGGCGGTGCTGACACTGGCTCTGGCCAGGATGTCACGCATCTTGGCCAGGGTCCGCTCAGGTGCGACCACGGCCATGTTCACCTGCTCGGCGGCCACATCGGCCACTGTTCCGTCACGGGCCACCTTGACCAACAGCAGCACCTCACCCTGGCCACCGTTACGGTAGGCCACTTCCGGGTAGCGCGGCGGCGTCATGTGCAGCTGGGTCACCGAATCGGTAGCCTTCGGATCGTACTCGCTGAAGTCGACACTGGTCATGCTGATTTCATAACCGCCATCGGCCGCAGCCTTGCCGCGCAGGCGAACGCGCAAAGGGGCCCGCGTGGCCACCGCCTGGCCATCGCGCAGCGTGGGCTCGAAGCGCCAGCCACCGATGGTGCCTTCCACGAAGGAGGCGATGCTCGGGGCCACCATGGCTTTCTGGTCCAGCACCAGCGAACGGACCGCGCCCTCCGGCGTGACCTCGATATGACCGGACAGCACCATGCTCATTTCCGCAGTCGCACGTACAGCACGTGCGGTCTGCGCAGTTGCATCGCCTGCAAGCAGGGGGGCGCCGGCACCTACGGCCAGCGCGAGGGCGAGAAACAGTGGGGAACGCATCATTGCCGGATCCTTGGTGATGAACGGCGAGCCTATCCCAGTCCCAGCCGCGATGACAGCCGGTTCACGCCAGCCGGTGTGCGCCTGCGTAGGGCGGCGTGTCCGGATAATCACCCCGGGCGAAGCGTTCCTGCAGGCCCTGCCACCAGCCCGGGTCGAACAGGTGCCGGTAGTGCTCGCGCACGGCTGCCAGCTCCGCAGCAGGCAGGCCCATGAACGGACCGAAGCGCTCGGGAAACACGTCGCGCGGGCCGACATGGAACCACGGCTCGTCGGCCATCGCTTCCTCCGGCGTGCGTGGCTGCGGCCAGGCGCGGAACACGCAGTCGCTGACCAGGCACAGCTCGTCATAGTCATAGAACACGGCCCGGCCGTGCCGTGACACACCGAAGTTCTTCGGCAGCATGTCGCCGGGGAAGATGTTGTTGCGCGCCATGTCGGTGATCGCCTGCGCGTAGTCGAGCACCGCCGCACGCACCGCCTCGCCGGACTGCTCGCGCAGGTACAGATTCAAAGGACGGAAACGACGTTGCACATAGCACAGTGCGACTTCGACCTCGTCGCCATCGACACGTACGCTCTGCGCGCACTGCTGCAGCAGCTCTTCCAGCAGGGCCGGCGCGAAGCGCTCGCGCGGGAAACGCAGGTGGCGATAAGGCTGCGCATCAAGCAGGCGGCCGACACGATCGAGATTGAACACCAGCGCGTACTTCTCTTCCACCTGCTGCCGCGACATTGCCTTGGGCCAGGCGAAACGGTCACGGATCAGCTTGAACACCAATGGATAACTGGGCAGGGTGAACACCGCCATGACCATGCCCGGCGTGCCTTCGGCATGCACCAGCCGTTCCTGCGGATGCTCGTTGAAGTGTCGGAAGAAGGTTCGGTAGCGCTCGGTCTTGCCCTGCTTGGCACGTCCCAGCACCGTGTAGATCTCGTCGATCGGCTTGCCCGGCAGCAGGCTGCGCAGGAACACCACCGCGTCGCCCACGGTGCCCAGGTCAGCCTGGAAGTAGCTGCGCGACACGCCAAACAGATGGGCGACATCACGGCGCCGGGTCAGCACCGCATCGGCACGCAGGCCGCGCGCATCGTTGACCAGGGCAATCACGCATGGCGAAAAGCGATGCTCGCCGAACACGCGGCCAACCAGGTAAGCGCGGCGCTCGCGGTAGAACACCGTGTCGAGCAGTTCGATGCTGCGTACCGGCGTGTCCCCCCAATGGGCGAGATCGTCCTGCAGGCGCACGGCGATGGCCGCCGCACAACGCAGCTGGTGCGCATAGGGGATGTCGAAGCGGTAGTCGGCCAGCACGCGTTGCAGGGCCTCCACCGGCCGCGTCGGCGAGACCGCGTAGGTATGCCGCGCGACCGGATGGGTGATTGCATCGGAGGGCTCGACGTCGAAAGCAATGAATTCCAGCGCCGGGTCCACGCCGCGGGTAGCGAACAGGCGCCGCGACAGCGTGTTGTAGAAGGTCTTGTACAGCTCGGCGTCGATCAGGCCCTGCAGCAGCCCGCTGTACTGCGCGTGCACCTGCAGCCACAGCGCACGCTCGCCGATCGCGTCACCGGCGAGGCGGCGCAACGCATCCATCTGCTCGGCGATGCACAGGTCGTACAGGGCGATGCGCTCGACCGCATCCTGTCGCGCACCAGCCCAATCGCGCTGCTCGAAGCGCTGCCGCGCCCGCGCGGTGATCGCCGCGAAGCGGGCATGGTACTGCTCGAAACCATCGCGGATGGCACCGGCGATACGCGGCGCCAGCTCGGCAACGATGTCAGGCGTGGACATGCAGGGCTCATCCGGGAGGACCGGCTTCACCATACGCTGGCGTGTGTGATGCCGTCGAGCGCAGAGGTAGTGCCGGCCGCTGGCCGGCAGCCCCTGGACCGCCGATGGATCCATGCAGATGCCGGCCAGTGGCCGGCACTACCGGCTCAGATCGCCAGTTCGGCCTCTACGTCCTGCACCTTGCGCCGCGCCAGCGCCAGGTTGGATTTGGTCCGGTCCAGCACGATGTAGAAGAACAGGCCCTTCTTCTTCGCCACCGGGCGCATGATGTGGTACGCCTTGCCCAGCGAGATCAGGATGTCCTCGATGCTGTCGTTGAGGTTCAGCGACGCGGCGGTCTTCATCTTGGCGCGGATCACTTCAGTGTTGCCGGCGGCGGCCACTTCCATGTCCATGCCGGCACCGGCTTCGCCCAGCAGCATGCCGCTTTCGTAGTCGACCAGCGCCACTGCCTGCGCGCCGTCGATGCCCATCAGTGCGTTCAACGATTCATTCAATCCAGCCACGTCGCACCCCTTGTCGATGTTGGTTCGAGCCCCTCGTTCCCCTGCGGCCGGGCTCACGATCCGCCGAGTTCGGCCAGGATCGCCTGGCCACATTCCCTGCTCTGCCACAGCACCTGGCCGATCACGCTGCGCTGGTCGCAGGCCGCCATCAGCAGCAGCGGTGCGCGCCCTTCAGCCTGGATCGCCAGCATCAGCACCTTGCCGCCCGCGGCCTCCAGCATCAGCGTCTGCAGATCGCCCAGCAGCAGTTCGCGGCCAACTGCCGCGGCCAGCGCCAGCATCGCGCTGGTCATCGCCGCCAGCCGCTCACCGCGCCCTTCGGCCCCGGCACTGACCAGGGCGAAGCCATCGACACTGGCCAGCACCACCGTGCGCACGCCTTCCACGCGCTGCTGCAGGTCCTGCAGCAGCGGCTGCAGGCGCTCACGCTGACCGGCATCGGGCAGTACCGCCATCTGCCCGTCAGCCATGCGCCGCCACCAGTGCGTGCGCTTCCATTTCGCTCATCAGTACATCCATCAGCAGCAGTCCCTGTTCGCGGTCACGGGCATCCACGGCGAGCAGCGGCAGCGGCTGCTCGTCAAGGCAGGCACGGGCGGCCCAGTCATCCAGTGCGGCCTGCGGTGCCTGGTCCAGGTGGGTGACCGCCACCACCAGTGCCAAGGATGATGCGAACGGCTGCAGCACCTGCAGGTAGTCCTCCAGCTCGCTGGCCAGCCCGGCACGACGCGCATCCAGCAGCAGCACCGCGCCACGCGCGCCCTGCAGCAGGATCGGCCACAGGAAATCGAAACGCTGCTGGCCGGGTGTTCCGTACAACCGCAGGCGTTCGCCATTGGGCAAGTCGATGTCTGCGTAGTCCAGCGCCACGGTGGTGGACGCCTTGTCGGCGCCAAGGCGATCACTGTTGGCCACATCCGTGTCGACCACCGCGCCAACCGCGATGCTGCGTACCAAGGTCGACTTGCCGCTGCCCATGCCGCCCAGCACCACCACCTTGTGCTCACGCATTGCGTTCGCTCCCGCGCAGGTGCCGCCACAGGCGGGCAAGCAGGCCGTTGTCGGTGCGGGTGCCACCTGTCGCCATAAGCGGCGTCGCCGGTGCAGTCTGCAGCTGCGCGTAGCCGCACAGGTAGGCGGCATGGATGAAATCGCGTACCGCCGCAGCCGGCAACTCAAGCAGCATCACGCACTCGTCAACCGTGCACGCGCGCTTGAGCAGCAGCGAACACAGGCGGAAGCCATCATGGTCGTGGCCCAGTACGCGGAAGTCCGGCCAGCGCAGCAGCTTCACTGAAGCGCCACGCAGGCGTTCGTCCAATGCCTGCCAATGGCGGCTGCGCTGTGCCCACTGCCACAGCAGCGGTCGCAGTGGCTGGCGTGGCCGCTCACCGGCCAGCGCCTGCAGGCGTGCGGGTGTCAGCGCATCCAGTTGCAGGCGTTCGAAGGCATCGGCCAGACGCTCCACCAGCGCCGCAGCCGGTTCCTGTAGCAGCACGGCCTGGTCGTGCTCCAGATCCATCAGCAGCAGAGGCTCGCCCGCATCACTCAACAGTGCCTGCCCCTGTCGCAGCGGCAGCCGCTCGCGCAGCAGTCGGGTGATGGCATGCGCACCATCGGCCAGACGGATCGGTGCGGGTGCGTGCATGGCCATGGGCTCCGGTGCCAACTGCATGCGGCGCAGCGCGCGGCCGATGGCACCATCGTCAAGCACGTCCTGATGCCCGTCGCCATCACGCAGCTGGCCGCCGATGTCCTCGATCCAGCACTGCAGTCGCGGACGCTGCTGACGCATGCGCTGGGCCGCGTTGCGCAGCGCCGGCGTATCGCGGATGACCAGCAGATCGCAATCATCCAGGTCCTGGCTGCGGCGGATCTGGCCGTCCGGCAGGGCCGATGCCAGGCGCAGCCGCTGCGGCAGGGCCTGCTCGCCCTGGATGTCGGTTCCCACTACCAGCACGCGTGCCATCCGTGTTCCCCGTGCGGCCACCTCCCCGGTGGCCTCGCGTCGCCAAGGCTAGGGCATCGCCAGCGGCAGCCGTCGTGATCGACTGCTCAGATCGAGGGCGGTTGAAGGCTGTCTCCTATCCGTTCTGCGACGGCCATCGCGGGCAAGTTTCATGCCCCTTTGACGGCATTCCGACAGCCGATGGATGTCACGGTTCTGGACCCCGGTAGATCCACGCCATGCGTGGATGAAGGGCCGCAGTAATCCTGGCCCAAAAAGAAACCCGCGCCGAAGCGCGGGTTCCGGTGTCACGGCCGAGCGGCGATGGATCAGCCGCGCAGCTGCTCCAGCGCGGCGTTGAAGGTCGCGCTCGGGCGCATCGCCTTGCTGGCCTTGGCCACGTCCGGGCGGTAGTAGCCACCAATGTCCACGGCCTTGCCCTGTACCGCGATCAGCTCGTCAACGATCTTCTGCTCGTTGTCGGTCAGCGCCTTGGCCAGCGGGGCGAAGCGTGCCTTCAGTGCGGCATCTTCGTCCTGCGCGGCCAGCGCCTGCGCCCAGTACAGCGCGATGTAGAAGTGGCTGCCGCGGTTGTCGATGCCTCCCAGCTTGCGCGACGGCGACTTGTCGTTGTCCAGGAACTGGCCGTTGGCCTCGTCCAGCGCCTTGGCCAGCACGCGGGCTGCGGCGTTGTCGTAGCGGTTGCCCAGGTGTTCCAGCGACGCGGCCAAGGCCAGGAATTCGCCCAGCGAATCCCAGCGCAGGTAGTCCTCTTCAACGAACTGCTGCACGTGCTTCGGGGCCGAACCACCGGCGCCGGTCTCGAACAGGCCGCCACCGGCCATCAGCGGCACGATCGACAGCATCTTGGCGCTGGTGCCCAGCTCCATGATCGGGAACAGGTCGGTGAGGTAATCGCGCAGCACGTTGCCGGTCACCGAGATGGTGTCCTCGCCCTTGCGGATGCGGTCCAGCGAGAACGCGGTGGCTTCCACCGGCGGAAGGATGCGGATATCCAGGCCGCTGGTGTCGTGGTTCTTCAGGTACTGCTCGACCTTGGCGATGACCTGCGCGTCGTGGGCGCGGGCGGCATCGAGCCAGAACACGGCCGGGGTGCTGCTCAGGCGGGCGCGTTCGACGGCCAGCTTGACCCAGTCCTGGATCGGCGCGTCCTTGGTCTGGCACATGCGCCAGATGTCACCGGCTTCCACGGCGTGCTCGAACACCACGGTGCCGGCATCGTCAGTGACCTTGACCACGCCATCAGCAGCGATCTGGAAGGTCTTGTCGTGCGAGCCGTACTCTTCGGCCTTCTGCGCCATCAGGCCGACGTTCGGCACCGAACCCATGGTGGCCGGATCGAAGGCGCCGTGCGCCTTGCAGTCGTCGATGACGGCCTGGTACACGCCGGCGTAGCAGCGATCCGGAATGACCGCCTTGGTGTCCTGCAGCTTGCCTTCGGCGTTCCACATCTTGCCGGAGTCGCGGATCATCGCCGGCATCGAGGCGTCGACGATCACGTCGCTCGGCACGTGCAGGTTGGTGATGCCCTTGTCCGAGTTGACCATGGCCACGCCCGGACGCTGTGCGTACTCGGCGGCAAGGTCGGCTTCGATCGCAGCGCGGGTGGCTTCCGGCAGCGACGGCAGGCGTGCGGCCAGGTCACCGATGCCGTTGTTGGCATCGAAACCCGCCTGCTTGAGCACGTCGGCGTGCTTGGCCAGCACGTCCTTGTAGAACTCGTTGACCGCCACGCCGAACATGATCGGGTCGGAGACCTTCATCATGGTCGCCTTCAGGTGCAGCGAGAACAGCACGCCCTGCGCCTTGGCATCGGCGATCTGCTCGCCGATGAAGGCGGCCAGTGCCTTGCGGCTCATGACGGCGGCGTCGACGATCTCGCCGGCCTTCACCGCGGTCTTTTCCTTCAGCACGACGGAGCTGTCGTCCTTGCCGTGGAAGGTGATCTTCAGCGAACCGGCGTTGGCCAGGGTGGCCGACTTTTCGCTGCCGTAGAAATCACCGGCAGCCATGTGCGCGACGTGCGACTTCGAATCCGAGGCCCAGGCGCCCATGCGGTGCGGGTGCTTGCGCGCATAGTTCTTCACCGACAGCGGTGCGCGGCGGTCGGAGTTGCCTTCGCGCAGCACCGGGTTCACCGCGCTGCCCTTGACCTTGTCATAGCGCGCCTTGTAGTCGCGCTGCTGGTCGTCGGCCGGGGTTTCCGGGTAATCCGGCAGCGGATAGCCCTGGTCCTGCAGTTCCTTGATGGCCGCCTTCAGCTGCGGCACCGAAGCGGAGATGTTCGGCAGCTTGATGATGTTGGCGTCCGGGGTGGTCGCCAGCTGGCCCAGCTCGGCCAGGTCGTCGCTGACCTTCTGCGCGTCGCTCAGCAGTTCCGGGAACAGCGACAGGATGCGGCCGGACAGCGAGATGTCACGGGTTTCCACCGCGATGCCGGCAGTGGAGGTATAGGCGTCGACGATCGGCAGCAGCGACTGGGTGGCCAGGAACGGTGCTTCGTCGGTCAGCGTGTAGAGGATCTTGGACATGGGGGACTTGGACTCTGTAGCAATGCTCAGGGGAAGGCCGGCGCCAGCGCCGGGCCACGTGCAACCGTGTCGCGCGCGAGGCCGGGCCCCGCGCTTTCCCCCGTCGCCGTCAGGGTGGGCGCGCGGCGGGGAAACCCCTGCATTGTCGCGTTTTCAGCCGCGCGGGGCAAAGCCGCGCCATACGCGGCGGTACTGCGTGCCGGCAACGCTGTGATCCATCCACGCACGGTGTGGATGAAGCACGGCCCGGTTGTCAGTAGATCCACGCCATGCGTGGATAGCGCCAACCGTCGCCCAACAAAAAAGGACGCAGCCTCGCGGCTGCGTCCATCGTGAGCCCTGCCGGGAGAGAGTCGGCAGGACTTACTTGACCTCGAACTCCTGCGGCGTTCCGGCCGCCTTGCCATCGACGGTGACTTCGGCGCGGTACTTGCCGGCCGGCCAGCCCTTTGCATTCTTGAAGGTGACGTTGGTGGTTTCCGCACCGCTGGTGTTCAGGGTGGCGTTCTGTTCGCCGGCCACCTGGCCGTCCTGGTAGGTCAGCTTCGCGCCAACGGTGACGTTGTTGGCGGCACCGTCGGTCTTGACCGAGACGATGACGTCATCCTTCGGTGCGAACAATGCTGTCGTTGCAACCGACTTGTCGGCGGCTGCGGTCTTGCCAACGGTGACGGCCGAGACGCTGACGGCAGCGGCTTCTGCCATCGGCGGCGGTGCGCCGGTCATCGGCGCCGGTGCTGCCGGTTCGGCCGGAGCGGTCGCTGCCGGGGCGGCGTTGCTGTCGGTCGACTCTTCTTTCTTCTTGCAACCGACCAGGGCAACGCTGCCCAGCAGGGCGGCAATCAGGGCGGTCTGGAGCGGGGTGGTCTTGATCATTCGGGGTTCCTCCCAGGGATTGTCGGACGGCGTTCGATCGCCGTTTACTTCGGCGGCAGTTTCAGGGTCTGGCCCGGGAAGATCTTGTCCGGGTCGTCAAGCACATCGCGATTGGCTTCGAAGATCTTCTTCCAGGCATTGGCGTCGCCCAGATGCTGCTTGGCGATCTTCGACAACGAGTCACCCTTCTGCACGGTGTAGGTGCCGCCGCTGACGACGTCTGCGGTGCTGTCCACCGAAGCGCTGACGCCAGAGAAGTCCGCCTTCGGCACCTGCTCGGCGGTACTGTCGACGCTGCCACTGACGCCGGAGAAATCGGCTTTCTTCTCGGTACTCATCCACAACTCCCGTCTGCATGACTACGTGGTTCGCACGTTGCCATGGCGGTTGTTAAATGGGGATGGTGCAGATGTGAAGCCGCCCCCGGGGGCGGCTGAACAATCGGGAGAGACGGTGCCCGGTAGTGCCGGCCGCTGGCCGGCTTGCACTGGCCCTGGATGCGGGTTCCCTGCGGTTGCCGGCCAGCGGCCGGCATTACCCGTAACCGTCTGCGGCGGTTATTGCCGCAGTTCGCGGTAGGTCGCGGCCGGGGCAGCGATGCCGGGGCTGGCGCGCCAGGGATTGATGTCCAGGCCACCACGGCGGGTATAGCGGGCCTCCACTTCCAGCCACTGCGGCTGGCAGCGGGCGGACACTTCGCTGAAGATCCGCTCAACGCACTGCTCGTGGAACTCGGCGTGCTCGCGGTAGCTGACCAGGTAGCGCAGCAGGCCCGCGCGGTCGATCTTCGGCCCACGGTAACGCAGGCTGACCGTGGCCCAGTCCGGCTGGCCGGTGACCGGGCAGTTGGACTTCAGCAGCGACGAGACCAGGGTCTCCTCCACCACTTCGCCCGCGTCGGCAGTCAGAAAGTCCGCCTGCGGCGGGCCGTAGCAGTCGATCTCCACGTCCAGTCCGTCGATGGATTCACCGAGCGGCGTCTCACGCAGACCCGGCAGGCCGAACTCGATCTGGACCGGCGCACCGGCGCAGGCAGACAGGTCGTCGACGATGCGCGCGCGCAGTGCCTCGGCGCTGTCGATACGGGTGCTGTTGAGGGAATTCAGGTACAGCTTGAACGACTTCGATTCGATCAGCCGCGGCGAGGTGCACGGCACCTGCACGGTGGCGACGGCGACCTGCGGCTTGCCACGCGTGTCGAGCCAGCTCAGCTCGAAGGCATGCCAGCGGTCATGGCCGACGAACGGCAGCGCGGCGTCGTCGAGGCCGATCTCGGCGCGGGCACCGCTGCGGGGGATGGGAAACAGCAGGCCGGGATCGTACTGCGACGGGTAACTGACCTCGCGACCGAGGCTGGAATCCTGTGGGGTGTTCATGGGGGTCATTGTATCGCGCGGAGGGCGGGCCTTCGGCCGGGCCGGCCAACGGCGGAGCCCCTCCGTGGTGGGTGGGTCGCGGGAAGCCCCGACTCCCGGATGCGGGCCGGGCGGGTGGGGCTGGCGGGGACGCCGTGAATCCGTCCCTGGAGGCTTAGCCGCGCCATCCATGGCGCGGATACCCCGCCATCCCCACCCGCCCGGCCCCCGGACACATTTCTGCCGCCGATCCACCACGGGAAAGATCAGAAAAATCAAAATCAAAAGCCGATGCTTCAGACGTTCATGACGTCCGCCGTGTCGACCAAGGTCGACACCCACCAACAGCCGCGTGAACCTGTCGGGGGCGGGGCGATGTGGGCCTGCAGGACCGTTGGCGCCATGGATGGCGCCATCGAGCCCCCATGGACGGGTTTACGGCGTGTCCTGCAGGCCCACACCGCCCCGCCCAACCAACAGAAATCCAGCACCGCTTTTGCCGTTGACGTTGCCGTTGCTTCGGCGGGGGCGGGGCGCAGCCCTGCCGGAAACCCTCACCCCGCAGGAGTGCCGGCACCGTTCAAGTAATCCAGGCTCACCTGCAGCAGCGCGCGCAGTCCCACATCCAGCGCCTTCTCATCCAGCAGGAACTTCGGTGAATGATTCGCCGGTGCCGTCGCCGGGTCGATGCCCGCGCTGGTCGAACCGACGAAGAAGAACATCCCCGGCACTTCCTTCGCGTACAGCGAGAAATCCTCCGCACCCATCTGCAGCGGTGGCTCGTACACGTTGTCCTTGCCCACCATCGCCTGCAGGCTCGGCAGCATCTTCGCGGTCAGCGCCGGGTCGTTCACCGTGGCCGGATTGCCCTCCGACTCGTAGATGTCCGTCACCGCCCTGGCACCGTGCGCAGCGGCGGTGTGCTCGGCCACGTTGCGCAGGTCGGCGAAGATCTGCTGCCGCATGCCTTCGTCGAAGGTACGGATGGTGCCGACCATTTCCACTTCATCCGGAATGATGTTGTAGCGGATGCCACCGTTGATCGCGCCGAAGGTCAGCACCGCCGGCTGCTTGGACAGGTTCGCGCGGCGGCTGACGATGGTCTGCGCGGTGCCAACCAGGTCAGCGGTGGCCACGATCGGATCAACACCATTCCACGGCGCCGAGCCATGCGTCTGCCGACCGATCACCTTGATCCCGAAACGATCCGAAGCCGCCATCAACGGGCCACCACGCACCGCGATCTGCCCGGCCTGCACGCTGGAGAAGACGTGCAGGCCGAACACGGCTTCCGGCTTGAAGTCGGCGAACAGGCCTTCCTTCAGCATCAGGGCAGCACCACCCTCTTCCGGCGGCGGTGCACCCTCTTCGGCCGGCTGGAAGATCAGCATCACCTGGCCCGACAGATCCTTCTTCATCGACACCAGTGCCTCGGCCACGCCGAGCAGGGTGGCGGTGTGCGCGTCATGGCCGCAGGCATGCATTACGCCCACGGTCTGCCCACGGTACTGGTCGGTGGCTTTCGAGGCGAACGGCAGGCCGGTCTGTTCGGTCACCGGCAGCGCGTCCATGTCCGCGCGCAGGGCGATCTTCGGCCCGGGCTTGCCACCTTCGATGATCGCCACCACGCCGTGGTGGGCGATGCCGGTCTTCGGCTTCAGGCCCATCGCACGCAGGCGCTTGGCGACCTCGGCCGAGGTGCGCACCTCACGGTTGGACAGTTCCGGGTGCTGGTGGAAATCGCGCCGCCATTCCACCACCTTGGCCTGCAGCCGCTGGGCGGCAGCGGTCACCTCCGGGCGCTGCCCGTCCTGGGCGTGGGCAAGAGCCGGCAAGGCCAGCAGCAGGGCGGACAGCAGCAACGAACGGCGCATCACGATCTCCACGGCAGGGGTTCCAGCTGAATGTAGGGCAACACCGCCGCTACGGGAACCTCCGCGGCCGGATCCGGTCTTAGCGCCCGTCCCATCCGTCATGCAGGAAACGTGATGTGGCGCAGGTATGCTTTGCGCATTGCCAACCGGGGCCGTGCCCCGTCCAGCCCTCTTGGAGTCCTTGAATGTCACGTGTTTGGAAGATCGTGCTGCTGGTCGTGGCGGTACTGGTGCTGGCCGTGGTCGGCCTGCGCGTACTCGGCGGGGGCAAGGACAAGGCCGGTGGCCCGGCGGCAGCTGCGCGCCAGGGCGGTGAAGACCCGGATGCCGGCCCGGTGCCGGTGACCGTGGTGGATGCGGCACGCCAGGACGTGCCGGTCTATGCCAGCGCGCTGGGTACGGTGACCGCAATGAACACCGTCACCGTCAGCCCGCAGGTTGGCGGCCAGCTGATGAGCCTGAATTTCCGCGAAGGCCAGGAAGTGAAGAAGGGCGATGTGCTGGCGGTGATCGACCCGCGCACCGCCCAGGCCAGCTATGACCAGGCCGTGGCCTCCAAGCGCCAGAACGAGGCGCTGCTGGCCACCGCGCGTTCCAACTACCAGCGCTCGAACGCGCCGGAGTATCGCCAGTTCGTCGCCAAGACCGATCTGGATACACAGCGAAACCAAGTGGCACAGTACGAAAGCGCAGTCGCGGCGAACGAGGCCAGCATGCGCTCGGCGAAGGTGCAGCTGCAGTACACCAAGGTCACCGCGCCGATCACCGGCATCGCCGGCATCCGCGCGGTCGACGCTGGCAACGTGGTCAACGCCGGCACCGCGCTGGTCACGCTGACCCAGATCCATCCGATCCACGTGCTGTTCAACCTGCCCGAGCGCCAGCTCGGCGATGTGCGCCAGGCGCAGGCCGCCGGTGCGGTACCCGTCGCGGCACTGGACCGCGCCGATTCGCACGTGCTGTCCGGCGACGGCAAGCTTGACGTGGTCGACAACCTGATCAGTGCCGACAGCGGCACGTTCAAGGCGCGCGCGACCTTCGACAACACCGACAACGGCCTGTGGCCGGGCCAGTTCGTCAACGTACGCATGCAGCTGCGCACGATTGCCGGTGGCGTGGTCATTCCGACCCAGGCGGTGCTGCGTGGCCCGGACGGCGAGTACGTCTATGTGGTGCAGGGCGACAACACGGTGAAGATGCAGACCGTGCGCAGCGGCGTGGAAGTGGGTGACAGCCAGGTGCAGATCGCCGAGGGCCTGAAGGGCGGCGAGCGGGTGGTCAGTGAAGGCCAGTTCCGCTTGAAGCCGGGCAGCAAGGTCACCGCGCTGAAGCCGGGCGAAACCCCGGCGGTGCCGACCGAAGCCGAGCTGAAGGCCGCCGAGCAGAAGAACGGCGGCGGTGGCCGTCGTGGCGGCGGCCCGCGCTGAGCGCAGGCTACCGACCTCCCTCGCGCCGGCAAGCCTGCCGGCGCCGACATTGAAGTGCCAGCAAGGATCAGTCCGTGGGCTTTTCGACGATCTTCATCCGCCGCCCCATCGCCACCTCGCTGCTGATGGCGGGCCTGTTGCTGCTGGGCATCCTCGGTTACCGCAAGCTGCCGGTGTCGGCGCTGCCGGAAATCGATGCGCCCAGCCTGGTGGTCACCACCCAGTACCCCGGCGCCAACGCCACCACCATGGCCTCGCTGGTCACCACACCGCTGGAGCGTCAGTTCGGGCAGATCTCCGGGCTGGAGCTGATGACCTCCGACTCGTCGGCCGGGTTGTCCACGATCATCCTGCAGTTCTCGATGGACCGGAACATCGACATTGCCGCGCAGGACGTGCAGGCGGCGATCCGCCAGGCCACGCTGCCCTCGTCGCTGCCCTACCAGCCGGTCTACAACCGGGTGAATCCGGCCGACGCGGCCATCGTCACCCTGAAACTGACCTCTGACACGCGTCCGCTGCGCGACGTCAACAACTACGCCGACTCGATCCTGGCCCAGCGACTGTCGCAGGTGCAGGGCGTGGGCCTGGTCTCGATCGCCGGCAACGTGCGCCCGGCCGTGCGCATCCAGGTCAATCCGGCGCAGCTGTCGAACATGGGCCTGACGCTGGAGCAGCTGCGCAGCGCGCTGACCCAGGCCAACGTCAACGCGCCGAAGGGTTCGCTGAACGGCAAGACCCAGTCCTACAGCATCGGTACCAACGACCAGCTCACCAGTGCCGCCGAGTACCGCGACACCATCATCAGCTACAAGAACGGACGTCCCGTGCGTTTGTCCGACGTGGCCGAAGTGGTTGATGGCGTGGAGAACGACCAGCTGGCCGCCTGGGCCGATGGCAAGCCGGCGGTGCTGCTGGAAGTGCGCCGCCAGCCCGGCGCCAACATCGTGCAGACCGTCGAGCGCATCCGCGCGATCCTGCCGCAGCTGCAGGGCGTGCTGCCAGCCGACGTGCACCTGGAGATCTTCAACGACCGTACGGAGACCATCCGCGCCTCGGTGCATGAGGTGCAGTTCACCCTGATCCTGACCATCGGACTGGTGGTGGCGGTGATCTTCGTGTTCCTGCGCCGCCTGTGGGCCACGATCATTCCCTCGGTGGCGGTGCCGTTGTCGCTGGCCGGCACCTTCGCGGTGATGGCCTTTGCCGGCATGTCGCTGGACAACCTCTCGCTGATGGCGCTGGTGGTGGCCACCGGCTTCGTGGTCGACGATGCGATCGTGATGATCGAGAACATCGTGCGTTACATCGAGCAGGGCAAGAGTGGCAAGGAAGCGGCCGAAATCGGTGCGCGCCAGATCGGCTTCACCGTGCTGTCGCTGACCGTTTCGCTGGTGGCGGTGTTCCTGCCGCTGCTGCTGATGCCCGGCGTCACCGGCCGCCTGTTCCACGAGTTCGCGTGGGTGCTGAGCATCGCCGTCGTGCTGTCGATGCTGATCTCGCTGACGCTGACCCCGATGATGTGCGCCTACCTGCTCAAGCCCGACGCCCTGCCCGAAGGCGAGGACGCACATGAGCGTGCGGCGGCGGCCGGCAAGCAGAACCTGTGGACGCGCACCGTCGGCCTGTACGAGCGCAGCCTGGACTGGGTGCTGGACCACCAGCGCCTGACCCTGGCCGTGGCCGGCGGCGCACTGGTGCTGACCGTGCTGCTGTACGTGCTGATTCCCAAGGGCCTGCTGCCCGAACAGGACACCGGCCTGATCACCGGCGTGGTCCAGGCTGACCAGAACATCGCCTTCCCGCAGATGGAGCAGCGCACCAAGCAGGTGGCCGAAGCGCTGCGCCAGGACCCGGATGTGACCGGCGTGTCGGCGTTCATCGGTGCCGGCAGCATGAACCCCACGCTCAACCAGGGCCAGCTGTCGATCGTGCTGAAGGAACGCGGCGAGCGCGACGGCCTGGACAAGATCCTGCCGCGCCTGCAGAAGGCGGTGGCCGGTATTCCGGGCGTGGCCCTGTACCTGAAGCCGGTCCAGGACGTGACGCTGGATACCCGCGTGGCCGCCACCGAGTACCAGTACTCGCTGTCGGACGTCGATCCGGCGACCGTGGCCACCCAGGCCACACGCCTGACCGAAGCGCTGCGCAAGCGCCCGGAACTGACCGACGTCGACAACAACCTGTCCAACCAGGGCCGCGCGCTTGAACTGAACATCGACCGCGACAAGGCCAGCGTGCTGGGCGTGCCGATGCAGACCATCGACGACACCCTCTACGATGCGTTCGGCCAGCGCCAGATCTCGACCATCTTCACCGAACTCAACCAGTATCGGGTTGTGCTGGAAGTGGCGCCGGAGTTCCGCACCAGCACCGCGCTGATGGAACAGCTGGCCGTTGCCTCCAATGGTGCCGGTGCACTGACCGGCACCAATGCCACCAGTTTCGGCCAGGTCACCTCGTCGAACTCATCGACGGCTACCGGCATCGGCGCGCAGAACACCGGCATCACCGTCGGCGCGGGCAGCATCATTCCGCTGTCGGCACTGGCCGAAGGCAAGGTCAGCAGTGCGCCGCTGGTGGTCAGCCACCAGCAGCAGCTGCCGGCAGTGACGGTCTCGTTCAACGTGGCGCCGGGCTATTCGCTGTCCGAAGCCGTGCGTGCAATCCAGGAGACCAAGGACAGCCTGGACATGCCCACCCACCTGCATGCCGAATTCATCGGCAAGGCCGCCGAATTCACCGGCAGCCAGACCGATGTGGTGTGGCTGCTGCTGGCCTCGCTGGTGGTGATCTACATCGTGCTGGGCGTGCTCTACGAGAGCTACATCCACCCGATCACGATCATCTCCACGCTGCCGCCGGCCGGTGTCGGCGCGCTGCTGGCACTGATGCTGTGCGGGCTGAGCCTGTCGGTGGATGGCATCGTCGGCATCGTGCTGCTGATCGGCATCGTCAAGAAGAACGGCATCATGATGGTGGACTTCGCGATCGAGGCGCGCCGCGCCGGCGCCAACGCGCATGAAGCGATCCGCCGCGCCTGTCTGCTGCGCTTCCGCCCGATCATGATGACCACCGCCGCGGCCATGCTCGGCGCGCTGCCGTTGGCACTGGGCACCGGCATCGGTTCGGAACTGCGCCGCCCGCTGGGCATCGCCATCGTCGGCGGCCTGCTGCTGTCGCAGCTGGTCACCCTGTACACCACGCCGGTGATCTACCTGTATATGGAGCGCTTCTCCGAATGGCTGGCCCGCCGCCGCGAGCAGCGCGCACTGCGCGACGGTTCGCTGCAGGAGCCGCAGGCATGATCCACGCCCCGCTGCCGCGGGGGGCCGCACGATGAACCTGTCCGGCCCCTTCATCCGCCGCCCGATCGGCACCGCGCTGCTGGCCATCGGCCTGTTCATGGTCGGCCTGATCTGCTACCTGCGGCTGGGCGTGTCGGCGCTGCCGAACATCGAGATCCCGGTGATCTTCGTGCACGCCAGCCAGTCCGGTGCCGATGCGGCAACCATGGCCTCCACGGTCACCGCGCCGCTGGAACGTCATCTCGGCCAGCTGCCGGGCATCGACCGCATGCGCTCGTCGAGCTCGGAAGGCAGCTCGCTGGTGTTCATGATCTTCCAGAGCGGCCACAACATCGATTCGGCCGCGCTGGACGTACAGACCGCGATCAATTCGGCGCAGGCCGACCTGCCCTCGGGCATGGGCTCGCCGATGTACCAGAAGGCGAACCCGAACGACGACCCGGTGATCGCCATCGCGCTGACTTCGCAGACGCAGTCGGCCGACGAGCTGTACAACGTCGCCGATTCGCTGCTGGCGCAGCGCATCCGCCAGATCAGCGGTGTTGCTTCGGTCGACATCGCCGGTGCCTCGACGCCGGCGGTGCGTGTGGACGTCAACCTGCGCCTGATGAACGCACTCGGCCTGACCGCCGATGACCTGCGCAACGCCGTGCGTGCGGCCAACGTGACCTCGCCCACCGGCTTCCTCAGCGATG
Source organism: Stenotrophomonas sp. 28608_Sma (assembly GCF_056486185.1). NCBI lineage: Bacteria > Pseudomonadati > Pseudomonadota > Gammaproteobacteria > Lysobacterales > Lysobacteraceae > Stenotrophomonas > Stenotrophomonas sp. 28608_Sma. Next base: position 4,602,393 of record NZ_CM151308.1, read on the forward strand.
GCAACACCACCACCGCGATCATCGCCAACGATTCGGTGGCACGCGCCGCCGACTTCGCCGACCTGGTGGTCAAGACCCAGGGCGATGGCCGGGTGATCCGCCTGAAGGACATCGCCAACGTCTACGACGGCCAGCAGGATGCCTACCAGGCCGCGTGGTTCGACCACAAACCGGCGGTGGTGATGTACGTGTTCACCCGCGCCGGCGCCAACATCGTCGAAACCGTGGACCGGGTCAAGGCACAGATCCCCGCGCTGCGCGACTACCTGCAGCCGGGCACCACGATGACGCCGTACTTCGACCGTACGCCGACCATCCGCTCGTCGCTGCATGAAGTGCAGATCACTCTGCTGATCAGCCTGGCGATGGTGGTGCTGACCATGGCGCTGTTCCTGCGCCGGCTGGCACCCACGCTGATCGCCGCAGTGACCGTGCCGCTGTCGCTGGCCGGTGCCGCGCTGGTGATGTACGTGATGGGTTTCACCCTGAACAACCTGAGCCTGCTGGCGCTGGTGATCGCGATCGGCTTCGTGGTCGACGATGCGATCGTGGTGATCGAGAACATCATGCGCCACCTCGACGAAGGCATGCCGCGGATGCAGGCGGCACTGACCGGCGCGCGCGAGATCGGCTTCACCATCGTCTCGATCACCGCCTCGCTGGTGGCGGTGTTCATCCCGCTGCTGTTCGCCAGCGGCATGATGGGTGCGTTCTTCCGCGAGTTCACCGTCACCCTGGTGGCGGCCATCGTGGTCTCGATGATCGTCTCGCTGACCCTGACCCCGGCGCTGTGCAGCCGCTTCCTTAGCGCCCACGACCACACGGCGCCGCCGTCGCGCTTCGGCCGTTGGCTGGATGCCGGCCACGAGCGCATGCTGCGCATCTACACCGTGTTCCTGGATTTCTCGCTGCGCCATGCGCTGCTGCTGTCGCTGACGCCGCTGCTGCTGATCGGTGCCACCGTCTTCCTGTTCGGCGCGGTGAAGAAGGGCGCGTTCCCGCCGCAGGACACCGGCCTGATCTGGGGCCGCGCCAACTCCAGCGCCACCGTCTCCTTCGAGGACATGGTCGCCCGCCAGCGCCGCATCACCGACATGCTGATGGCCGACCCGGCGGTGAAGACCGTGGGTGTGCGCCTGGGCAGCGGTCGCCAGGGCTCCAGCGCACAGTTCAACGTCGAGCTGAAATCACGCAAGGAAGGCCGCCGCGAAACCACCGCACATGCCCTGGCGCGACTGAGCGCCAAGGCCGACCGCTACCCCGACCTGCAGCTGCGCCTGCGCGCGATCCAGGACCTGCCCAGCAACGATGGCGGTGGCTCCAGCCAGGGCGCGCAGTACCGCATCTCGCTGCAGGGCAATGACCTGGCGTCACTGCAGGAATGGCTGCCCAAGCTGCAGGCGGAGCTGAAGAAGAACCCGAAGCTGCGCGACGTCGGCACCGATGTGGACAATGCCGGGCTGCGCCAGAACATCGAGATCGACCGTGCCAAGGCCGCCCGCCTGGGTGTTTCGGTCGGCGCCATCGACGGCGCTCTGTACGGTGCGTTCGGCCAGCGCCAGATCTCGACCATCTATTCGGACATCAACCAGTACAGCGTGGTGGTCAACGCCCTGCCCTCGCAGACCGCTACTCCGGCGGCGCTGGACGAGGTGCATGTGCGTGCGCGCAACGGCGACATGGTGCCGCTCACGGCGGTGGCCAAGCAGGTGCCGGGGCTGGCGCCTTCGCAGATCACCCATGAGAACCAGTACACGACGATGGACCTCAGCTACAACCTGGCGCCGAACGTGAGCATGGGCGAGGCCAAGGCGATCATCGACGCGACCGTGGCCGGCATGCGCATGCCCGGCGACATCCGCCTGGCTGATGACGCCGGCTTCGGCTTCAACTCCGACCCCAGCGACATGCTGATCCTGGTGTTTGCCGCGATCCTGACCGTGTACCTGGTGCTGGGCATGCTGTACGAGAGCCTGATCCACCCGGTCACCATCCTGTCCACGCTGCCGGCGGCGGGCGTGGGTGCGCTGCTGGCGTTGTTCGGCACCAATACCGAACTGTCGGTGATCTCGATGATCGCGCTGGTGCTGCTGATCGGCATCGTCAAGAAGAACGCGATCATGATGATCGACTTCGCGCTGGTGGCGCAGCGCGAACATGGGCTGGCACCGCGCGAAGCGGCACGCGAGGCCAGCATCGTGCGCTTCCGCCCGATCATGATGACCACGATGGTGGCGATCCTGGCGGCGGTTCCGCTGGCGATCGGCCTGGGCGAAGGGTCCGAGCTGCGGCGTCCGCTGGGTATCGCGATGATCGGCGGCCTGCTGTTCTCGCAGAGCCTGACCCTGCTCAGCACGCCGGCGCTGTACGTGATCTTCTCCTGCCTGGCCGAGCGCTGGCGCGCACGTCGCGCACGCAGGCGCGAAGCGAAGCTGCTCAAGCGCGCGCAACGGGCGTAGAAGGGCCCATCCACGCAGGGCGTGGATCTACTGGTAGCGCCGGCCGCTGGCCGGCGTTCTCCGTACAGCCAATCTGCCGGCCAGCGGCCGGCACTACCGTGGGAGCGGATGGTGGGTGCGGACCGTTGGTCCGCATACCTCCGGGTTTGACGCACGGTAACGAAAAGAGAACAATTCTCATCCAGCCATGGTCCTGCGCCCCTTCGCGGCGCCCCGCTGCCATCTCCGGCCAGCCTGCGTGATCCCAGCCACTGCCCCTTCCCCCACCCGTGGGCGGATGGCCTGTGGCCGTCCGTCGAGGACCACCATCGATGCTGCCTTCCCGTTCTCCCCGCCTGGCCCTGCTGGCCATCGCCCTGTCAGCCACCTGCGCTGCCCATGCCGAAGCGCCGGCCGTCAGCCGTAACGCCACCGATCTGGATGCGGTGAAGGTCACCGCCGAACGCACCCATACCGACGCTGGCGCACTGGGCGACCGCGCCCTGCGCGACACTCCGTTCGCGATCACCGCTGTTGGCCGCGAGCAGATCGAGCAGCGCCAGGTGGTCTCGCTGGGCGAAGCCTTCCTGCTCGACCCTTCGGTCAGCACCCAGGTCAGCGCCTATGCCAGTGGCTGGAGCTCGCCCATCCGCAACCGCGGTCTGGAGCTGAACTACGACAGCTACCGGGTCAATGGCCTGCAGGTCTCTTCCTGGGGCACCGAATGGCCGCTGGAAGTGATGGAACAGGTCGATCTGCTGAAAGGCCCGGGCGGATTCCTGTATGGCTTCGGCACCCCCGGCGGCATCGTCAATTACATCACCAAGAAGCCGACGGACACGCCCACCTTCTCCGCCCAGCTGGGCTGGCGCGAACAGGGCATCGTCAGCGGCGGCATCGACATTGGCGGCCGCTTCGGCAACGAGCAGATGTTCGGCTACCGCTTCAACGCCTTCCAGGAAACAGGCGAGACCTTCAATGGCGGACACGTCGATCGCAAGGTGGGCGCACTGTCGCTGGACGCGCGCCTGAGCGATGCGCTCATCTGGACCTTCGACGGAGTGTTCCAGTCGCGCGACCTGCGCGAGGAATCACCACAGTACTACTTCCGTGGCCTGACCTCGTTGCCGCGGCCGATCGCCGGAGATACCGACAACAGCGTGCCCGGCACCTACTACGACACACGCTCCAGCCTGCTGTCGACCGGCTTGAACTGGCAGATCAACAGCGACTGGAAAGCCAGCCTGAGTTACGGCGTCACCACCTCGTGGAATGACGTCAACAAGATCTTCGCCTACATCGACGATCTCAACGGCGACTACGACGTCAACGTCTACGAACTGGGTGGCAAGAGCGAGTGGAAGCTGGCCCAGGCGATGCTGCAGGGCAGCTTCCGCACCGGCCCCCTTCAGCATCAGGTGGTGGCGGGCATCAGCCACCAGACCGGACTGGGCTGGGACCGCCCCTACGAGTGGAACCTGATTGGCCGCGCCAACCTGTACCAGCGCCATGCCATCCGCCACGACGCCGTTGGTTCGCGGGTGATGACCCGCGGCGACGAGACGGTGCAGCAGGCGGTGTTCGCAAGCGATACGGTGAACCTCGGCAGCGGCTGGTCGGTGCTGGCGGGCTGGCGCTACAACGACTTCGAAACCAAGGGGCGGTACCACACCTACCCGGTCACCCCGACCTACGCTGTGATGTTCAAGCCCAGCGAGGCGGTCACCCTCTACGCCAGCTACATCGAGTCGCTCGAAGCGGGCAGCCGCGTAGGCAACAGCTACATCAACGCCGGTGACGTGCTCGATCCCACCATCAGCAAGCAGTACGAGATCGGGGCCAAGGTCGAAGCGGCGCGTTGGAATGCGAACGTGGCCGCGTTCCGGCTGGAACGTGGTGCCAACATCGATGAGCTCACGCCGGCCGGCAAGCGCCTGGTGCAGGACGGCATCACGCTGTACGAAGGCATTGAAGCCAGTGCTGACCTGCACCTCAACGATACACTGACCGTCGGCGGCGGCGTCACCTGGCTGGATCCGACCTACGACAAGCTGTCCCCGGGCAGCGCCGCACAGGAAGGCAACCGCACCGCCGGTGCTGCGCGCTGGAGCGGGGTACTGCACGCCACCTACCAGCTGCCGTGGGTAGACGGCTTGGAAACCTACGCCGCCGTGCGCTACTACGGCGATGTCTGGTATGACGCCGACAACACCCTGAAGCTGCCTGACTACACGCTGGTGAATGCAGGCATCGGCTATCGCCTGCTGGCGTCCGGCCATCCGGTGACCCTGCGTGCCAGCGTCGAGAACCTGGCCAACCGGAAGTACTGGTCCAACGCCGGCGCCGGCCTGCCGCGCACGTTCGCGGTGAGCGTGCGCTGGGAGATGTAAGGTGCCGGTCCCCGCCGTCCATGCGGACGACGGGCCCGCACATGGACGGTGGGTGCGGACCGTTGGTCCGCACTCCATATTTCACCCCGCACCCGCAATAATGGTGGGAGACCCTTCCACCGAGCCTGCATGCCCGCCCGCGAATCCCGCCTCAGCCGCCTGTGGGCCCACGAAAAGGCCAGTTATGGCCTTCGGGTGTTCATCGCCCTGACCGCAGCGCTTGCCGTGTGCTGGCAGCTGGACGCGCTCACTGCCCTGCCCGGCGTGTTCCTCGGCATCATCGCCAGCGCCATCGCCGAGACCGATGACAACTGGTGGGGCCGTACCAAGGCGGTACTGCTGTCGCTGCTGTGCTTCTGCCTCGCCGCCGCCTCGGTGATCTGGCTGTTCCCCTGGCCGTGGATCTTCATCGGCGCGCTGGCGCTGTCCACCTTCGGGTTGACCCTGCTGGGTGCGCTCGGCGAGCGCTACGCGTCCATCGCCCAGGCCACGGTAACGCTTGCGATCTACACCATGATCGGGCTGGAGCAGCATGGCGCCAGCGACCTGCACAGCGCGCTGGACGCGGTCAGCCACCTGCTGGCCGGTGCGGTCTGGTACGGCCTGCTGTCGATCCTGTGGACCGCACTGTTCGCCAACCGTCCGGTACGCGAACGCGTGGCGCGACTGTACGTTGAACTGGGCCGCTACCTGCAGTTGAAGGCAACACTGTTCGAGCCAGTGCGCGAGGCCGACCTGCAGCGTCGCCAGCTCGACCTGGCCGAACAGAACCGGCGCGTGGTTGGTGCATTGAATGAAGCCAAGACCGCGATCCTGGCCCGCTTCGGCCGTTCCGGGCGGCCCGGCGTGAACTCCGGCCTGTACCTGCGCCTCTACTACATGGCACAGGATTTCCACGAGCGCGCCAGCTCCTCGCACTACCCGTACGGTGCGCTGGTCGATGCCTTCTTCCACAGCGACGTGCTGTACCGCTGCCAGCGCCTGCTCGACCTGCAGGGGCAGGCCTGCGCACGGCTGGGCGAGGCGATCCGCCTGCGCCGTCCGTTCGTGTATGGCGAAAGCAACCAGCAGGCCGGGCGCGACCTGGCCGATGCGCTGGCCTATCTGCGCGACCAGCAGCGGCCGCAGTGGCAGCGACTGCTTGGCTCGCTGGATCTGCTGGTGCACAACCTGCGCAGCATCGAGCGCCGCCTGCTGGATGCCGAGCGCTCCGAGGCCAGCCTGGACAACGTCGATACCCGCCTGCGCGACAGCAACCCGCACACCCTGCGCGAGATGGGCGTGCGCGTGCGCCAGCAGCTCACGCCCGGCTCGGTCCTGTTCCGCCACGGCCTGCGCATGGCATTGGCTCTGATCGCCGGCTTCGCGGCAATCCGCTTGTTCAATGCACAGAACGGCTCGTGGGTGCTGCTGACCATCGTGTTCGTGTGCCGCCCCAACTTCGGCGCGACCCGCCAGCGCCTTGCACAACGCATCGTCGGCACCGTGGCCGGCCTGGTGCTGACCTGGGCACTGCTGCAGCTGTTCCCACAGCTGCACGTACAGCTGCTGATCGCGCTGCTGTCGGCGCTGCTGTTCTTCTTCACCCGCACCGACCGCTACCTGGTGGCGTCGGCGGCGATCACGGTGATGGCCCTGACCTGCTTCAACCTGATCGGCGACGGCTTCGTGCTGATCGTGCCGCGCATGGTCGATACGCTGCTGGGTTGTGCGATCGCGGCGGCGGCCGCGTTCCTGATCCTGCCCGACTGGCAGGGCCGCCAGCTGCACCTTGTGCTGGCGCGCGTGCTGGACACCGCCGCGCGCTATCTGGATTCGGTGCTGGGCCAGTACCGCAGCGGCATGCGCGATGACCTGGCCTACCGCATCGCCCGCCGCGACATGCACAATGCCGACGCCGCGCTGTCCACCGCGCTGTCGAACATGCTGCGTGAACCCGGCCATGTGCGCCGCAATCTGGATGCCGGCTTCCACTTCCTGGCGCTGTCCAACACACTGCTCGGGCACCTGTCGGCGCTAGGTGCGCACCGCGACCAGGTGGACAGCTACGCCGGCGATCCGCTGGCGCTGGCTGCCGGTGAGCGCGTGCGCAAGGCGCTGCAGCAGCTGGCGACGGCCCTGAGCGCTCGGCAACCGGTCAGCGAGGACGACAACGACGCTGATCGCGCGGTGGCGGCCGAACTGGAACAGATCGACGAGGCGATGCCGCCGAAGCTGCAGCTGATCCGCACGCAGATGGCGCTGGTGCTGCGGATGCTGCCGAAGGTGCGGGCGGCGGCGAATGAGGCGGTGACCAGCCTGACCTGATCCCTCATCGCTGGTCGGACATTCCATCCACGCATGGCGTGGATCTACTGCATCGCGTGCAACCGTGCGTTGCGTATGGCGATGCATCCCGATCACGTTCCCGCGCGGATACTGGGTGATCCCCTGCCCCGGATTCCTCCATGAAGATCGAACTCACCGGCCGTACCGCGCTGGTCACCGCCTCCACCGCCGGCATCGGCCTGGCGATTGCCCAGGGCCTGGCCAACGCGGGCGCGCGGATCATTCTCAACGGCCGCAGCACCGACAGCGTCGAACGCGCCCGCCAGCGCCTGCTCGCCGCCGTTCCGGGTGCCGACGTGCTCGGCGTGGCCGCCGACCTTTCCGATGCGGCCGGCGTCGACACGCTGCTGGCAGGCCTGCCCAAGGTCGACATCCTGGTCAACAACGCCGGCATTTTCGGCCCCGAGGACTTCTTCGAGACCGAAGACGCGACCTGGGAACGTTACTGGCAGACCAACGTGATGTCCGGCGTGCGCCTGTCGCGGGCACTGTTGCCGGCCATGGTCGATGCCGGCTGGGGTCGCGTCCTGTTCATCTCGTCCGAATCGGCACGCAACATTCCGGCCGACATGATCCACTACGGTGTCAGCAAGACCGCGCAGCTGTCGCTGTCGCGCGGCCTGGCCAAGCGCGTGGCCGGCAGCGGCGTCACCGTCAACGCGGTGTTGCCCGGCCCGACCCTGTCCGACGGTTTCGCGGCGATGTTCGAAGATGAACGCCAGCGCAGCGGCAAGCCACTGGAGCAGATCGGCCGCGAGTTCGTGATGGCACACCGGCCGTCTTCGGTGATCCAGCGCACCGCCACGGTCGAGGAAGTGGCCAACATGGTGGTGTATCTGGCCTCGCCGCAGGCCTCGGCGACCTCGGGTGCGGCGCTGCGCGTGGATGGCGGCGTGGTCGACGATATCGTCTGAGACCTATCAAGGTGTGCGGACCAACGGTCCGCACCCACAGGTCCGCACCCACAGCGGATAGGCAGGAATGCTAGGCTGCGCCGGTCAAGGAGGCTCCATGTCCGGTCACAACCAGTTCGCCCTGCTGCGCCAGCGCCGTTTCCTGCCGTTCTTCGTCGTCCAGGCGCTCGGAGCGTTCAACGACAACGTGTACCGGCAGGCGATCATCGGCCTGTTGTTCTATCTGGGCGTTTCGGAGGAGCAGCGTTCGCTTTACACCACGCTGGCGCCAGCCATCTTCATCCTGCCGTACTTCCTGTTCTCGGCGCTGGCCGGGCAGATCGCCGACAAACTGGAAAAATCGCGGCTGATCGTGATCACCACCACCATGGAGATCGTGATCATGTCGATGGCGGCTGTCGGTTTCATCACCGAGAACCTGCCGTTCCTGCTGGTCGCCCTGTTCTGTACCGGCATGCAGTCGACCCTGTTCGGCCCGGTAAAGTACTCGGTACTGCCCTCGGTGCTGAAACCCGAGGAACTGACCGGCGGCAACGGCCTGGTCGAGATGGGTACTTCGATCTCGATCCTGTCCGGCATGATCATCGGCGGCTCTGTATTCCTGCTTGCGGGCAGCTACGGTCCGATCGTGGCAGCCACAGCGGTGATCGCTCTGGCCATCTGCGGCAACATCGCGGCGCGCCTGATTCCCAAGGTCGACGCCGGCGATCCGAGCCTGAAGATCAACTGGAACCCCTTGCCGGAGTCGCGGGTCGTGCTGCGCATGGCACGGCAGCAGAAGGCGGTGCGCAACGCCATCCTCGGGGTATCCTGGTTCTGGTTCGTCGGTACCGTGCTGACATCGCAGCTGCCCAATTACGCGTTGGCCAACCTCGGCGGCGAACCCAAGCTGTATCTGTTCGCCCTGGCCCTGTTCTCGGTCGGCACCGGCATCGGTTCGCTGCTGTGCGAGAAGCTGTCGGCACGCACGGTGGAAATCGGCCTGGTGCCGCTGGGTGCGTTCGGCATGACCGCGTTCCTGCTCGACCTGTATTTCGCCCGCAGTGGCGAAGCGACCGTGCACGGACTGACCATCGGGACGTTCCTGCAGCAGCCGGGCAGCATCCGCATCGTCATCGACCTGATCGGCATCGGCCTGTTCACCGGCATCTTCGTGGTGCCGCTGTTCGCGCTGATCCAGAGCCGCACGCCGAAGGCGCAGATGTCGCGCGTGTTTGCGGCGCTGAACATCCAGAACTCCGGTTTCATCGTCGGCGCAGCCCTGCTGTCGCTGGCCGCGCACAAGCTGCTGCACTGGACCATCCCGCAGCAGTTCCTGGCGCTGGCCATCGCCAACGCACTGGTGGCGATCTACATCTTCACCATCGTCCCCGAATTCCTGATGCGCTTCCTCAGCTGGCTGATGGTGCGCACCCTGTACCGCCTGCGCCCGCACGGCATCGAGGCCAACGTGCCGGACGAGGGCGCCGCGCTGCTGGTCTGCAACCATGTCAGCTACATGGACGCACTGATCCTGTCGGCGACGATCCCGCGCCCGGTGCGCTTCGTCATGTACTACAAGATCTTCAACATTCCGGTGATGCGCTGGATCTTCCGGACCGCCAAGGCGATCCCGATCGCCGGTGCGCGCGAAGACCCGGCGCTGATGCAGCGCGCGTTCGATGACATCGACGCTGCGCTGGCCGAAGGCGAGCTGGTCTGCATCTTCCCGGAAGGCGCGCTGACCAAGGATGGCGCGATGGCACCGTTCAAGTCCGGCGTCGAGAAGATCCTCGAACGGCGGCCGGTGCCGGTGGTGCCGATGGCGCTGCGCGGCATGTGGTCGAGCATGTGGAGCCGGCGCGACAGCCGCCTGGGCCGCATGCGCGTGCCGCGCCGTTTCCGCGCCACCGTCGAGGTGGTGGCGGCAGCGGCCGTGGATGGCCACAGCACCAGCGCACCGGTGCTGGAGGCCCAGGTGCGGGCCCTGCGCGGCGATCACGCCTGACGAGATGGGCCCGCCGAGCGGGCCCAGCGGACTCCCCCACATACGTCATCGTCCAGTGGTGTACGCGACATGTCGTGACTGTAAACGCATACATGCAACGCAGGTTGCGGTAGATTACGCACCCACAGGGGGGAGGTCCGGCCGATTCATCATGGCCGGCCACCAAGGAATGGAGTCTCGCTTTGAATCAACCACCACCGCTCAGCCGTCCGGTCTACATCCCCAACCATCTGGTCTGGGCGATCCTGACGACGCTTTTCTGCTGCCTGCCGTTGGGCGTGGTGTCGATCGTGTACGCCTCCCAGGTCGATGGCCGCCGCGCGGCCGGCGACCTGCCGGGGGCCTACAGTGCGTCGCGCAAGGCGGGCTGGTGGGCGGTGGCTTCGGCCGTGGCCCTGCCGGTCCTGTTGCTGTTGTGGTTCGGGCTGTTCGGCGGCTTGGCCGTACTGGGCGCTCTTTCCGACCAATGATTCACCACCACCACCCATCAAGGAGCTTGAACCCATGAATACTGCTACTCCGCAGGTCCCGAACAACCTGGTCTGGGCGATCCTGACCACCCTGTTCTGCTGCCTGCCGGCCGGCATCGTGTCGATCGTCTACGCCGCCCAGGTCAACGGCAAGCTGGCGGCCGGCGACATCGCCGGCGCCCAGGACTCCGCCGCCAAGGCCAAGAAGTGGGCCATGTGGTCGGCCATCGCCTGGGTCGTGCTGGTCGTGCTGTACGTGCTGTTCTTCGTTGTGCTCGGCGGCATGGGCGCGATGAGCAACGGCAACTACTGATACGCCTGGACGGATCCGGCGCCTGCGCCGGATCCGTTGTTGCATGTCCGCGCTTCCCGCTCGTTCCCGACTCGCCCGCTGGGCACCGCTGCTGGTTTCCGCCGGCCTGGCCGTGGGTGCCACGGTGGTGCTGCGCAACGTCAATCCGTATGTCGCCGGCAATCCCCTGCCGAGCTGCCCGCTGTACGCGCTGACCGGCCTGTACTGCCCGGGCTGTGGCAGCACGCGCTGCCTGTATTCCCTGGTCCACTTCGACCTGCCCGGCGCGATGGCGATGAACCCGCTGCTGGTCATCAGCCTGCCGTTCCTGTTGTTGATGCTGCTGAACATCGCCGGCATCCGCCCGCGTGTGCTCGACCCGCTGATGCGGGTGCTGGCCAATCCCGTGTTCTGGCTCTGGGTGCTGCCCGGGTATGCGCTGCTGCGCAACCTGCCGTGGGCGCCGTTCACTGCACTGGCACCGATCTAGGTTTCCAGCCAACGGCGCAGCCCCTCGTGGTGGGCGGCGTTTGTCGATCATGGGGTTGGCCGGGCGGGATGGGTTTGCGGGGGACGCCGTGAATCCGTCCGTGGAGGCTTGGCCGCGGCTTGCTCGTGTGCGCTGTCCTGCGCACACGGCAAGACCGGGGTTGAGCCTCCTGCCCAACCCGCCCGAGGCATGCCTCGGGCCCATGCCGCGGACACCCCCGCAAACCCATCCCGCCCGGCCACGGACAGTTTCCGTGTGCGTCCACCACGGAAAAGAAAGAGAAGATCAAAAGCGGAAGCGGAAGCGGATCGCTTCGCTCTGCATCCACGCATGGCGTGGATCTACCGTGTCGACCAAGGTCGACACCTACCAACAGCCGCGGGAATCTGTCGAAGGCGGGGTGGGTCGGATGGCGGGGGTGTGAGCCGCATGGATGCGGCGACCAAGCCTCCACGGACGGATTCACGGCGTCCCCCGCCATCCGACCCACCCCGCCAACCCGCAGCAATCCAGCTGTTGCTCTTGCTGTTGCCTCTGCAGGTGCAGGGCTGCAAGCCCTGCAAAGCAACTACGTCACCCAGCCTGCAATCACCAGCAGGGCGAGGATCGCCAGCCACAGCAGCAGCATCCGCCACACCAGGCTCATCGCATCCCGCAGGTCCGGCAACCGCTGCCACACCGGCAACAGCCCCGCCTCGGTGTAATCGTGCGCATCCTCGCGCAGCTCGGCATTGACGCTGGCCCGCGCCACCGCGCCCAGGAAGCCGATGTTGCCGGCCAGGCGCTCGCCGTGGGCCTGGCGCCAGGCCTTCCACGCCGTATCGAAGTTGCCCACCAGCGCCATCGAAAATGCCATCAGCTGCGCCACCGGCCACTCGATCCAGCCCAGCAGGCGCTGCGCCAGCGCCAGCGGCTCCACCGGCACGCGGGCACGCATCGGGCTTTCCGCCATCAGCGCCAGCAGCCGGTAACCGAGAGCACCGGCCGGGCCCAGCAGCAGGAACCAGAACAGCACCGCGAACCAGCGCCGCAAGGCGTTGAGCACGGTTGCCTCGACCAGTGACGGAATGTCCTCGCGCAGGCTGCCACCGGCCGCCTGCAGGTTACGCACCGCGGCCTGGCGCGTCGCCGCGTCATCGGCATCGATGATCGCTTCGATATCGCGGTCCAGATCGCGCGGGCCCCAGCACCACGCCAGCACCGCCACGCCCAGCAGCAGCGACGGCAGGCCGAACAGCACCCCACGCAGCAACCACGCCAGCAGCGCCATCAGCAGCAGCGGCGGCAGCAGTGCCAGGGCAACGCCTGCCGGCCCCTGCCAGGCCTTGCCACCGCGCGCGTCCAGCCAGCCCAGCCAACGCCGGAAGCCGTCGAAACGGCGCAGCGAGGCGGCAGCGGCCGGGGCAACATGGCCCAGGGCCAGTGCCACCAGCACGGCGGCCAGAGTGGTGAACATGGCAGGTCTCCCTACGAAACAGAACGCTCGGCGTCGCTACCTTACCTGTCGCAGCGGCGCCCTCAGCGGTGAACCGGACTGTAACCCGGGCCGTGTTCAGGTGGCGGCAATACAGGCGCCACCGTCAGCCCCGCTCAGCCCTTCTGCTGCCGGTACCAGTGTTCGATCAGGCCGCGCGAAATCGAGATCGGCGGCGACAGGCGGATGCCCTGGCCATCGTCCTCCACATCGCGTGCCAGTGCCGCGCCGACCTCGTCGGCACTGAACCAGCGCGCATCTTCCAGCTCGCCATCCACGGTCGGCAGGTCATCCTGCGCCTGTGCACGGAAACCGATCATCAGCGCGCCCGGGAACGGCCACGGCTGCGAACCGAGGTACTGGCAGGCGGTCACCCGTACCTTGCTCTCCTCGTGCACTTCACGCACCACGGTCTGCTCGAAGGTCTCGCCGGGTTCGACGAAGCCGGCCAGCACCGAGTAACGCCGCGGTGCCCAGTTCGACTGCCGGCCCAGCAGCAGCCGGCCCTGGTTTTCCACGGCGACGATCACGGCGGGGTCGACACGCGGGTAATGCTCGGTGGCGCACTGCCCGCAGCGACCGACGAAGCCGCCACGGGCAAACGCCACGGCGCCGCCGCACACGCCGCAGAAGCGGGTGCGCGAATGCCAGTAGGACATGCCGCGGGCGTAGCTGAAGGCGGTCGCATCGGCCATCGGCCACAGCAGTGCGGCCTGGCGCAGGTCGAGGCGGCGCGGGGCCGTGACGGTAACGTTGGCGGCTTCGACCGAGAACCAGGCCTGCTCGCCACGCAGGCCAAGGAAGATCGCGGCACCGGGGCCGCCGCCGATGTCGGCGCCGGTCAGCGCCAGCGGCTGGTCGTCATCGCCGGTGAAGGCGCTGCCGTCCTGATCGAGCACGAGAATGCGCGCGCCCGGCCACAGGCGCGCCAGTGCATCGGCATCGTCGCGCAGGGCATCGGCGCGCTCCAGCGGTTCGCCAACGAAAGCGAAACCGGAAAGCGGCGAAGGAGTATTGGGCATCCGGCAAGCGTGCCGCCAATCGATGCAGGTGGCAAGTTCGGCGCTGTGCGCAATCTGCCGGTGTGGGCGTGCAGGCACAGCATCCACGCATGGCGTGGATCTACAGAGGTGCCAACCTTGGTTGGCACCTTCCGGCCACAGGCCTCTTACATGCTGAAGCTGCTGCCGCAGCCGCAGGTGGTCTTGGCGTTCGGGTTGCGGATCACGAACTGGGCACCGGTCAGGCTCTCGGTGTAGTCCACCTCGGCGCCCATCAGGTACTGCAGGCTCAGCGGGTCGACCAGCAGGGTCACCCCGCTGGTCTGTACCGCCAGATCATCCTCGGCACGGTTCTCGTCGAACTCGAACCCGTACTGGAAGCCCGAACAGCCACCGCCTTCGATGTACACGCGCAGGGCCAGGTCGGGGTTGCCCTCTTCCTGGATCAGGGATTTGACCTTGGCGGCCGCCGACTCGGTGAAGTTCAGCGGGCGCTCCAGCGACTGGTAATCGGGCGCGGCAACCGGGGTGGCGCCGGGCAGGGAGACTAGCGTGCTCATGGTGTCAGCATGGGGGTGCCGACGATGGCTTTCAAGCCATCGCCTCGGCCAGCTTGCGGCGTGCGGCGGTGTCACCCTTGCCGCCATTGGCCTCATCACCTTCCGGGGCCGGCAGGGCCGCCATCGGGGCGCTGGCATGGATCAGGCGGCCGTTCAGCTGGGCACCCGCATTCATCTCCACCACCTGGTAATGGACGTTGCCATTGACCCGCGCGCTCGGGGTCAGTTCGACCTTCTCGGTGGCATGCACGTCGCCGTCCAGGCGTCCACTGATGACCACCACCTGGGCACGGATCTCACCTTCGATCACGCCATGCTCGGCGACCGTCAGGGTCGCGCCACTGGCGCCTTCGGCAGCGATCACCTTGCCGTGGATGCGGCCTTCCACATACAGGCCACCACTGAATTCCACATCACCGCGGATCACCACCTGGTTGCCGATCAGGGCATCCACCACCAGCTGGCCTTCACGGTTGGATTTGCTGCTTCCGAACATCTGCCTACTCCCCTTTGGCGGCCGGCGCACCGGCCTGTTTCCAGTCGAATACCTGGGTGGTACCCCCCGTACCACTCCCCAATGTCACCCGCACGCGTTGCGGGGTGAAGTCAGCCGGCAGCATCACGCTGCCGGTGAGCTGCTGGAAGTACCGGAACGAGTAATCCTGTCCCGGTACCTTGCTGCGCTGGTGCAGATCATCCCAGCTGATCGTGGCCAGCTTGCCGTTCTTGACGCCTTCCACGGTGAAACGCATCTGCCCCTGGCTGATGGCGCCGCGGTTGAGGTTCTGTGTCAGCACGGCGGTGTACTGCCAGGTGCCGGCCGCTTCCGGGCTGAACTCGATCGAATGGGTGTTCAGGCCCTTGCGCTGGCTGGTCGAACCCACCAGGCGCTCATAGAAGGCAACGTCGGCACGCAGGCCGGCGATTTCCTCATCGCGTTCGGCCAGCGAGGACTGCACCTCGGTGTTGGCGGCGCGGCTGATGCGGTCGGAGGCTTCCAGCGTGGCCTGCTTCTGGCGCAGTTCGGTCAGCTGCGCCTGCAACGTCTCGGCGCGCTTCTCGGCGGCCTGCAGGCGCTGGCCCTGTGCATCGCGCGGCGTGGCCATCCAGCAGCCACCCAGCACGGCCAGCACCAGGCTGAGCAGCCAGATGCCGCCGATCACCAGCAGGCGGCGACGGTCGGCCGGCGGTTGCGGCGCGCCGGGCAGGCGAACCTGCACGCGCATGGGAGGACGGTTGGTCATGGGTGGATTCCGGGGCATCGCGAGGGCGACACCGGTACGGCCCCTGTGGCAAACGACGGGCTAGTGTATGACAGGACGGGTGGGTTTCCTGCGCAGTGGCGAGCCACCGTCTGTGGCGTTCAGGCATGCCATCGTCGATAGTGTGGTCCCCTGCACAGTTCCGTCGCCGGAGCATCGCCATGACCGAAGCCCACCTGTTCGTGATCGGCATCCTGCTGGCCTGGCTGGCCGGCATCCGCGTCTACCTCACCGTGTTCGGTGTCGGCCTGGCCGGCCTGCTCGGCTGGGTCGACCTGCCGCCGGCCCTGCAGGCCACGGAATCGTGGTGGGTGCTGGGCACCTCGGCAGCGCTGGCGGTGACCGAATTCTTCGCCGACAAGATTCCCGGCGTCGACTCGGCGTGGGATCTGGTGCAGACCCTGGCACGCGTACCCGCAGGTGCCTTCCTTGCCGCAGCCACGCTGTCGCCGGATGGGCAGCTGGGCACCGGCGCACTTGCTGCCGGTGCCGGTGTCGCGCTGGCCAGCCATGGCCTGAAGGCCGGCACCCGCGCCCTGCTCAATACATCGCCCGAGCCTGCCAGCAACTGGGTGGCCTCCGCCGCCGAGGACACCGTGGTGGTCGGTGGCCTGGCCCTGGCCCTGGCACACCCGTGGATCGCGCTGATCGTGGTGCTGGCCTGCAGCCTGGCCGGCGCGCTGCTGGTGTGGCTGGTCTGGCGCACCTTGTGGAAGGGCGTGCGCTGGCTGGCACGCAGTGCGTCGCCCGACAGTCCACGCCAGCCCGGTACCGGTTGATCGCCGGGCTTGTCGCATAATGGACGCGAACACCAGGAGCACCGATGGCCGCAAACGAATCCCCCGCGGGCGCCCGCCCGGGACGCGCTGAAACCCCTCCGGCCGATCATTGGCAACGCTGGACCGCTGAACCGGCGAGCGCGGTCGCCGCAGCGCCGGCCGCGGTTCCGCCGCTGGCCGCCTCCGACGCACCCGCATCGATCGGCAGCGCACCGCCGCCATTGCCGGCCCCGGCCGTGCTGGCCGAGGCTGGCAACAACGACCAGGCGCCGCCGCCCTCCGATTCGCCCTACCGCGTGCTGATCGTCGAGGACGACCGCGCGCAGGCCCTGTTCGCACAGAGCGTGCTGCATGGCGCCGGCATGCAGGCGATCGTGCACAGCGATGCCGACGGCGCGCTGCAGGCGATCAAGGAGCATCGGCCCGACCTGATCCTGATGGACCTGCACCTGCCCGGCCTGGACGGCATGCGCCTGACCGCGCTGATCCGCCAGCAGCCTGGCCTGCAGTTGCTGCCGATCGTGTTCCTGAGCGGCGATCCGGACCCGGAACGCCAGTTCGAGGTGCTCGACAGCGGCGCCGACGATTATCTGAGCAAGCCGATCCGCCCCCGCCACCTGATCGCCGCCGTGGCCAACCGCATCCGCCGCGCACGTGCGCAGGCAGCGACCCTGCCTGGTGCTACCGGCGCACCGGCCACCAGCAATCCGGAAACCGGCCTGCCGACACGTCACCACGTGCTGCAGCAACTCAACGCCACCCTCACCCATCGCGACCGGGGCGGCGTGTTCTTCATTGAAGTGGCCAGCGCGCTGGGCCTGCGCGAACGCTATGGCTACGCCGCCTTCGAGCGCCTGATGGTGCAGGCCGGGCAGCGCCTGGCCGAGGCCGGCCATCCGCACCTGCTGGCACGCCTGAACGACAACAGCTTCCTGCTGCTGGCCCGCAATACCGATGAAGACAGCCTGGAAAGCATCGCCGCGACCCTGCGTGAGCAGCTCTCGGCGCGCGCCTTCGTGATCCGCGATGATGAATCGGTGCATCTGCGCGGCGTGGTGGGTTACGCGCCGCTGTCGCCGGGCTTCGACGATGCCAACGCTGCACTGGAAGCGGTCGAGCGCACCACCCTGCAGGCACGCCTGCTCAGCGCCGGCGTGGCAGGCCATGTGCACCGCCAGGCCGTCACCGAACAGGAACACCTGGCACTGCTGGAGGGCCAGCTGGAGCTGGCCTATCAGCCGATCGTCGCCGTCGCCGGTGGCAACTCCGCGCAGTACCAGCTGCTGCTGCGCCTGCGCCAGGCCGACGGCACGGTGCTTGCGGCCGGCCAGGTGATTCCCGCCGCCGAAGCGGCAGGCCGCATCGCCGACCTCGACCAGCAGGTGATGGACCATGCGCTGGGCCTGCTGGACCTTTACCGGCACGCAACGCAACCGCTGAACCTGTTCGTTTCGCAGTCGCTGCGCACGCTGCAGCGCGATGCCTTTGGCGACTGGCTGCTGGAATCGCTGCAGCAGCGTGACCTGCCCGGCAGTGCACTGGTGATCGACGTGCGCCTGCCCGACGCGCTGATCCACACCGTGCCGCTGCAGCAGTTCTGCCAGCGCATGGCCGGCGCCGGCGTGCGCTTCTGCCTGAGCCAGTTCGAACCCAGTGGCGAAGCCGATGCACTGCTGACCCAGCTGCCGCTGTCGTTCGTGCGCATGGCCGCGCGCTTCTCCAGCAGCCATTCCAACCCTGCCACGCGCGAGGAACTGCGCAAGGCGATCGAACAGGCGCATGCCGCCGGGCTGCAGATCATCGGCCAGCAGATCGAGGACCCGCAGGCCGCAGCAGCGATGTGGGTCGGCGGCGTCGATTACATCCAGGGCAACATGGTGCAGTCGGCCGGCAGTGACCTGAACTTCGACTTCCACAACGCGGTGCTCTGAGGTGCCGCTGTGGGGCGTGCTGCTGGTTGCCCTTGCTGCGGCCGTCGCACTGCTGCTGTTGGGCCTGCGCCTGCGCGCGCGCAACCGGGCACTGGCCCAGCTGCAGCGCGAGCACAGCGCGCTGGCCGCCGAGCGCGACCAGCTGCGCCATACCACCGAACGCCAGGGCCAGCTGGAACAGCAGCTGCTGCAGGCCAAGCAGGCCGCCGAAGCGGCCGTGCTGGCCAAGGGCGAGTTCCTGGCCACGATGAGCCACGAGATCCGCACGCCGCTCAACGGCATCCTGCCGATGCTGGAGCTGATCGCGCGCGGGCCGCTGGGTGAGGACCAGCGGCAGATGCTGGCCACCGCTTCGGCCAGTTCACAGCAGCTGCTGCGCATCGTCGACGACATCCTCGACTACTCCCGGCTGGAAGCGCAGGCGCTGGAACTGGAGATCACCAGCTTCAACCTGCGCGACCTGCTCGATGGCGTGGTGCAGCTGATGCAGCGCGCCGCCGATGCCAAGGGCCTGTCCCTGGCCCTGCAGCTTGACCCATCGGTGCGCCTGCCGGTGCGCGGCGACCCGGTACGCCTGCGCCAGGTGCTGAGCAACCTGCTGGCCAACGCCATCAAGTTCACCGCCCGCGGCCAGGTGCAGCTGCGCGTGCAGCGCCTGGGCGAAGGTGCGGCCCAGCACCAGCTGCGCTTCGAGATCATCGACACCGGCATCGGCATCGATGAGGCACTGCAGGCACGCCTGTTCCAGTCCTTCAGCCAGGCCGATGCCTCGACCACGCGCATCTACGGTGGCACCGGCCTGGGCCTGGCCATCTGCAAGCGCATCATCGACCTGATGCACGGGCAGATCGGCGTGCAGTCCACGCCCGGCCAGGGTGCAACGTTCTGGTTCGAGATCCCGCTGCTGAAAGTGCCCGGCGACCTGCCTGCGATGGCGCGCGCCCCCGCAGCGCTACTGTTGTTCAGCGCCGATGCAACGCTGCAGGCACGCATCGAGCGCATCGCCGCCCACCATGGGCTGCAGGTGCAGGTGCTGGCACAGCTGGATGCCGTGGTCGAGCGCCTGCGCGCTCCCGCGCGGCCCGGACAACCAGCACCGGCATGGCTGATTGTCGATTCCCGCACCCGCCGCAACGGCGAGGTCACGCTGCAGCAGGCGCTGGCCGAGCGCGGCGACGATGATGCACTGCAGGTACTGTGGCTGCAGGAAGACACGCCTGCACAACGCCCGCGCCAACGCCAGCTGCTCCCGCATTTCGATGATGCAGCCCTGCATGCACTGCTGGCGGCGCCTGCCACGCCTGCCCGCCCTGCCGCCCTGCTGGCCAATGCCGAAGACGGCTTGCCCGCACCGACGCTGCCGCCATTGCACCTGCGCGTGCTGCTGGTGGAAGACAACACGGTCAACCGGATGGTGGCCGAGCATCTGCTGCGCGTGTTCCAGTGCGAGGTGCGCAACGCCGCCGACGGCAAGCAGGCACTGGCCGCCCTTCGCGAAGGCGGCGTGGACGTGGTGCTGATGGATTGCCAGATGCCGGTGCTGGACGGCTACGCCGCCACGCGCCGCTGGCGTGCGGAAGAAACGGAAACCGGGTGCTCGCGGTTGCCGATCATCGCGATGACGGCCAACGCCATGGCCGGTGACCGCGAACGCTGCCTGCAGGCCGGCATGGACGATTACCTGTCCAAGCCGATCGCACGCGCCACCTTGCATGCGCTGTTGAAGCGCTGGGGGCAGCGATCACGCGATGTCGTAGCGTCGAGCTTGCTCGACGGCGAAGCATCCGGGGCCAGTGGAATCCCGCCAGCCGAGCATGGCCCGGCTCTACAAGAGACGAAAAGCCAAGCGGTGACGCAACCGGTGCTGGACCGTGATGTGCTGGACGAACTGCAGGCGGTGATCGGCGATACCGCCCTCCAGATCGTCTCGGTGTTCCTGGAGGATGCGCCGGCGATGGTGCAGCAGCTGCAGCACGCCGCGCAGAGCAGCGACGAGCCGCGACTGCAGGCAATCGCCCACAGCCTTAAATCATCGAGTGCGAACGTGGGGGCGTTGTCGCTGTCGGCAATCGCGCAGCGGATCGAGCACGAAGCCCGTAGTGGCAGCCTGCAGCGCCCCGCAGTGGCGGTGGCGCTGCTGGTTGCCGAATTCGCCCGGGCGCGCGTGGCGCTGACGGGCTACCTGGCACAGCATCGGTAGCGTCGAGCTTGCTCGACCATCGCCATGCTGATCACAGTCGAGCAAGCTCGACGCTACGTCACTCTTCCAGCTTGCTGAGCAGGTACTTCGGCTCGCCGATACGCTCGATCAGGTCGAGCTGGGTTTCCAGCCAGTCGATGTGCTCTTCTTCCGAGTCGAGGATCTTCACGAACAGCTGGCGGCTGACGTAGTCGCCCACCGAATCGGAGTAGGCCACGGCCTCGCGCAGGGTCACTACGCCGTCGCGCTCCAGCGACAGGTCGCACTGCAGGATCTCGGTCGGGTTCTCGCCGATGCGCAGCTTGCCCAGCGCCTGGAAATTCGGCAGGCCTTCGAGGAACAGGATGCGGTCGGCAAGCATGTCGGCATGCTTCATCTCGTCGATCGATTCCTTGTACTCGTGTTCGGCCAGCTCCTTGATGCCCCAGTTCTTCAGCATCTTGGCGTGCAGGAAGTACTGGTTGATCGCGGTCAGCTCGTTGTAGAGGACCTTGTTGAGGAATTCGATGACCTTGGTGTCGCCCTTCATGGGGGTGCTCCTGCACGCTGAAAACGCAGGCACTTTAACGCCTTGCGCGCGGCCGTGAAGGAACGCGAATCGTGCGCATTGGCCTGTGCGGCGGCACGTGAAGGATGCGAAAGCGCGGCGTCAACGCGCCGCGAAAGAGACGATCAGGCGACCTGGGCCAGACCGAGGACCGGCAGCGGCAGATCGTGGGTGGCACGCGCCTTGGCCAGCAGATCGCCGGCCATGTCCAGGCAGGAACCGCAGGTGGCACCACAACCGGTGCGCATGGTCAGTTCGGCCACCGTGCTGACGCCATGGCTGGCGGCTTCGCGGATCTGGTGGTCGGTGACTCCGTTGCAGATGCAGACGTACACAGGCGTGAACCGGGCTGACAGGCCAAGAGTGGCCTGTTGGCTATTCCAATGGAAACGAGAATGGTTGTCAATCAGAGACCTGAACCATTCTCGATACGGTTCAGCCGTTCACGTGGCCGGACCATCGCCGGTGGCCTTCTTCGGCCAGTAGCCGCGGGTCCGTGGGCGCTTGCGTGGGCGGTCATGCCCGGCGGTATGGCCCGGCATCCAGGCTTCCGCAGCGCTCTTGGGCATGGCGGTCACGCCCTGCCCGGCCACCCCGCGCGCCAACGGCGCCAGATGTCGCAAGGCGCGCGCATAGACGCCACGCTTGAACATCACCACGTGCTCCACCGGGTACCAGAAGTCCACCCAGCGCCAGTGGTCAAACTCGGGGGAGTCGGTGTGGTCCAGCTTCACGTGGGACTCGTCTCCGGTCAGGCGCAGCAGGAACCAGACCTGCTTCTGGCCGATGCAGACCTGCCGCTCGTTGCGGCGGATGGCCCGCGCCGGCAGCTTGTAGCGCAGCCAGCCGGGCGTTGCCCCGAGCACTTCCACGTGCTCAGGCAGCAGGCCGGTCTCTTCCTGCAGTTCACGATACATGGCCTCGACAGGCGTCTCGTCGGTATTCATGCCACCCTGCGGGAACTGCCAGCCGTCCCGGCGCACACGTCGTGCCCAGAACACCTGGCCGTCCTGCCGCATCAGCACAATGCCGACGTTCGGTCGATAGCCGTCCGGATCGATCACGATGCGGACTCCTAAAAAATCTACTGGTCGGGACTATCCCATGCCGCCTGTCGGCCCACAAGCACGATACAAAAGTGTTGACAGGGGCGATACACATCCGCAGAATAGCGGGCTCACCAAGGCTATGTAGCTCAGCCGGTTAGAGCACAGCACTCATAATGCTGGGGTCGGTGGTTCGAGTCCACCCATAGCCACCACACTGAAAATCAAGTTGTTTTTCAGTGTGAAAAGTGAGAAAATAGTTGCACGTTTTGCCCCGTCGCCAAGCGGTAAGGCACCTGACTCTGACTCAGGCATTCGGTGGTTCGAATCCATCCGGGGCAGCCAAATTAAAAGCAAAAGGCCAGATCGAAAGATCTGGCCTTTTGCTTTTAATTTGGTCGCGCATTCCACCTTATCCCCGCGCCTGTCGGCGCACCCCCTTGAACAACAAGGGGGCTCTTCTCCAGACAGAGACCGGGGTCAGGCATGCGGACCACGGGTAGTGCCGGCCGCTGGCCGGCAACCTCGAAATGCGCAACCCCAGAACGACAAAAGCCCGGCCGAAGCTGGGCTTTTGCTTGTCCAACCAGCGGGCCCCCGAAGGAGCCCAACCAGGCGCGGTAGATCAGCGCTTGGAGAACTGGGTGGCGCGGCGGGCCTTGTGCAGACCGACCTTCTTACGCTCGACTTCACGGGCGTCACGGGTCATGAAGCCAGCCTTGCGCAGCTCGGACTTCAGGGTTTCGTCGTACTCGACCAGAGCACGGGCGATGCCCAGACGGATCGCACCGGCCTGGCCGGTGGTGCCGCCGCCAGCGGCGGTGACCAGGATGTCGAAGCTTTCGGTGTTCTTGGTCAGCTCGAGCGGCTGGCGCACGATCATGCGCGCGGTCTCACGACCGAAGAACTCGTCCAGCGGACGGCCATTGACGGTGATGTTGCCCGAACCCTTGCGCAGGAACACGCGAGCGGTGGAGGACTTGCGGCGGCCAGTGCCGTAGTTTTGAGTGATAGCCATGATTAGATATCCAGAACCTGCGGCTGCTGTGCGGCGTGCGGATGCTCAGTGCCGGCGTAGACCTTGAGCTTGCGGTACATCTGGCGACCCAGCGGGCCCTTCGGCAGCATGCCCTTCACGGCGATCTCGATCACGCGCTCCGGGTGGCGCTCCAGCGCCTGTGCCAGGGATTCGGTCTTCAGGTTGCCGATGTAACCGGTGAAACGGTGATACATCTTGTCCTGCAGCTTCTTGCCGGTGACGGCAATCTTTTCTGCATTGATGACGACCAGGTAGTCGCCGGTATCAACGTGCGGGGTGTAGACCGGCTTGTGCTTGCCACGCAGACGGCGGGCCAGCTCGGTGGCGAGACGGCCCAGGGTCTTGCCCTCGGCGTCGACGAGGTACCAGTCGCGCTGGACGGTCTCGTTCTTGGCAGTGAAAGTGCTCATGAAGAACTCTAGGTTAGGTCGGGCTCATTGCGGCGAAAGGCTCGCCGGAACTCTGCCACGCGTTGTGAAAAGGTGAAGCGTAAGAGGCGGGATTGTACGCAGGTCAGCCCCCCGTTGCAAGCCGGCCCTTGACCGGGTTGGCAGGGGGACGGGGTCGGGCGAGAATCGCGGGGTCTTCCGCCCCACCGTGTACCGCCATGACCGTGCTCCGCCAGATCACCCCGCTGGACCACCTGCTGACCGAGGCGCAGCGCGCCCTGGACACGGTGTTCGGCAACCCGCCGGCGGCCCGCCCCTATCCGGCTGCGGACACCGACGAGCCGGGCATGGACAGCACCGAACGCCGCCACGCGGCCGGCCTGATGCGGATCAACCACGTCGGCGAGGTCTGCGCACAGGGCCTGTACTTCGGCCAGGCGGCCGTGGCCCGCGACCCGGCCACGCGTGAACACCTGCTGGAAGCGGCCCAGGAAGAAACCGACCACCTGGCCTGGTGCGCCACTCGCCTGGGCGAACTGGACAGCCGTCCGAGCCTGTTCAACCCGCTCTGGTACGCCGGCAGCTACACCATCGGCACCCTGGCCGGGCTGCGCGGCGACGGCTGGAACCTGGGCTTCGTGGTCGAGACCGAGCGCCAGGTGGAAGCCCAT
The DNA here is from genome assembly GCF_056486185.1 of Stenotrophomonas sp. 28608_Sma. Lineage (NCBI taxonomy): Bacteria > Pseudomonadati > Pseudomonadota > Gammaproteobacteria > Lysobacterales > Lysobacteraceae > Stenotrophomonas > Stenotrophomonas sp. 28608_Sma. The sequence goes on from NZ_CM151308.1 coordinate 4,626,601, forward strand.
CTGGACGAGCACCTGGTCGACCTGCCGGCCGGCGACCTGCGCAGCCGCGCGGTCATCGCCGTGATGAAAGAAGACGAGGCCCGGCATGCGGACCACGCCGAGCAGGCCGGCGCACGCCGCCTGCCGTTCCCGATCCCGGGCGCGATGGCGCTGGCCTCCAAGGTCATGAAGGCCATCGCCTACCGGCTGTGACCGCCAGGTAGTGCCGGCCGCTGGCCGGCAACCACGCAGACGCCGCAGAAGATCCGGAGGTTGCCGGCCAGCGGCTGGCACTACCAGTTAATTGGGCGAGACCAGCTTCAGGCCGATCACACCGGCCACGATCAGGCCCACGCAGGCCAGGCGGGCCGGCGATGCGCTGTCGTTGAACAGGTAGATGCCCAGCACCGCTACGCCCATGGCACCGATACCGGTCCAGATCGCGTAGGCGGTACCGACCGGGATGCTCTTCATCGCCTGGCTCATCAGGTACAGGCTGATCAGCGCGGACACGACCGTGGCAGCGGTGGGAAGGGGTTTGCTGAAGCCTTCGGAGTACTTCATTCCGAGGGCGAAACCGATCTCGAACAGGCCGGCCAGCAGCAGGTAGATCCAGGGCATGGGTGGGGGCTCCTTACCTTTTTTGAGAAAAACGAAACGGCCCGGTGTTTTCACACCGGGCCGTGGGTCGGTACATCACCGTGGAACTGTAACGCGTGCGGGGGCACTGGTTCCACGGGGCGGGTCGTCCCGCCTGGGCGGCGATGCCTGCGGGCATCGCACATGGGGCTTACTCGGACAGGTTCCGGCCGTGGAACAGCTCTTCGATCTCGCGCTTGAGCAGCGCTTCGATCTTCATGCGTTCCTTGAACGACAGGTTCTTGGCCTTTTCCTCGAACAGGTACTGGTCCAGGTCGAAGTCCTTCAGGTGCATCTTCGTGTGGAAGATGTTTTCCTGATAGACGTTGACGTCGAACATCTCGTAACGCGACTTGATGTTCTTGGCCAGGAAGTTCTGGATCGAGTTGATCTTGTGATCGATGTAGTGCTTCTTGCCCTTCACATCGCGGGTGAAGCCACGGACGCGGTAGTCCATGATCACGATGTCCGACTCGAGGCTTTCGATCAGGTAGTTCAACGCCTTCAACGGCGAAATGACGCCGCAGGTGGCCACGTCGATGTCGGCGCGGAAGGTGGCGATACCTTCCTGCGGGTGCGTTTCCGGATAGGTGTGCACGGTGATGTGCGACTTGTCCATGTGCGCGACCACGGCATCGGAGATCAGCTCCTTGCCGGCCTGCTTCTTGTCGATCACCGGTTCTTCGGAGATCAGGATGGTCACCGAGGCACCCTGCGGATCGTAGTCCTGGCGGGCCACGTTCAGGATGTTGGCGCCGATGATCTCGGCGACATCGGTCAAGATTTGAGTCAGCCTGTCGGCGTTGTACTCTTCATCGATGTATTCAATGTAACGCTGACGCTCCTCTTCGGTGCGCGCGTAACACACGTCATAGATGTTGAAGCTCAGCGCCTTGGTGAGGTTGTTGAAACCCTGCAGCCTCAGGCGAGGCAACGGCTTGACCACGGCGGTCGATTCCTGTGTAAGAAGGGAAAGGGGGAATTATGGGGCAAACTGCCCCCGGGGGGAACGTGAAGAGCGCTCACATCTGGCACACTGTTTGCCCTTAACAATTGCGCTGGTTAAGCTCCGCTATCGACCCCGTGAATCCGTTCATGCGCAGAGGGAGCGCTCCTATCGTGTCAACCGTGCGCCTAGCTAGCAGTCCACTGGCCCTGGATATCGCCACAATCGATCGTTTCCTGGCGCACAGCCACAGGCGGCGATACCCCACCCGTACCGACGTCTTCCGACCCGGTGACCCGGCGGGAACCCTGTATTACGTCATCAGCGGCTCGGTTTCGATCATGGCCGAGGAAGATGACGATCGCGAGCTGGTGCTGGGCTACTTCGGTGCCGGCGAGTTCGTCGGCGAGATGGGCCTGTTCGTTGAATCGGACCGCCGCGAGGTGATCCTGAGGACCCGTACCGCCTGCGAGCTGGCCGAAATCAGCTACGAGCGCCTGCACCAGCTGTTCCTCGGCCCGCTGTCGGCCGATGCCCCGCGCCTGCTGTACGCGCTGGGCCAGCAGATCTCCAAGCGCCTGCTCGACACCAGCCGCAAGGCCAGCCGCCTGGCATTCCTGGACGTTACCGACCGGATCGTGCGCACCCTGCACGACCTGGCGCAGGAGCCGGAGGCGATGAGCCATCCGCAGGGCAGCCAGCTGCGCGTCTCGCGCCAGGAACTGGCCCGCTTGGTCGGCTGCTCGCGCGAAATGGCCGGCCGCGTGCTGAAGAAGCTGCAGACCGACGGCCTGTTGCACGCCCGCGGCAAGACCGTGGTGCTGTACGGCACCCGTTGATCGTTGAGCACCCGGTGGGTGCGGACCTTGGTCCGCACTCTTTCACGCGCTAGGCTCGGTGCATGGAACTGAGCAGCGCATTCTGGTGGTTCATCCTCATCGGCCTGGGCGCCCAGCTGGTGGACGGCGCGCTGGGCATGGCGTTCGGCCTGGTGTCGTCGTCGGTGATGCTGGCCATGGGCATTCCGCCCGCGCAGGCCAGTGCAGCCATCCACACCGCCGAGGTGTTCACTACTGGCGCCTCCGGCGTGTCGCATCTGGTCGCCGGCAATGTCGATAAGCGCCTGTTCCTGCGCCTGGCGCTGCCCGGCGCCGTGGGCGGCGCCGTGGGTGCCTACGGCCTGACCCAGCTGCCCGGCGAGGTGATCCGCCCGCTCATCTACCTGTACCTGCTGGTGCTGGCCATCATCATCCTGGCACGTGCCGCCGGCCGCCTGATGCCCAAGGGCGAGGTCAAGCGGGTGCCCGTGCTGGGCTTCGTCGCCGGCTTCCTGGATGCCAGCGGCGGGGGCGGCTGGGGGCCGGTGGCCACCTCCACCCTGCTGGCCCGCGGCGGCCAGGCACGCACCACCATCGGCACGGTGAACGCGGCCGAGTTTGTGGTCACCCTGACAGTTTCAGCAACGTTCCTGCTGTCGATGGGGCTGCATCACCTGCAGATCGTGGCCGGCCTGCTGATCGGCGGCATGATGGCCGCGCCGGTGGCCGCACTGCTGGTGAAGCGCCTGAAGGAGCGCTGGGTGCTGGTGGCCGTGGGCGTGCTGGTGCTGGGCATCAGCCTGTTCCAGATCGGGCATGCGCTGACCGGGTATCTGGCGCGCTGAGCGCTCGCCGGGCATGGCCCGGCGCTAGCTGCACGGGATTCGGTAGTGCCGGCCGCTGGCCGGCAACCCCGCAAGCCCTTCCGCAATCATGAAGTTGCCGGCCAGCGGCCGGCACTACCGGGTCGCAGCCCGGCACTCCGTCATCCCATCCCCGGCGGATTCCGCGCGTTACGCCTTGTCACCGCCGCGGTCCACGCAGCCCCAGTTGAGGATGCGGGTGCCGGCCGGCAGCACGCGGCGGAAGAAGTCCACCCTACCCGGCTTCGGGTTCACCACCACCGGCGCCTTGGCGGCCAGCAGCAACGGCAGGTCGGCGGTGCTGTCGGAGTAGGCGATATCGATGTCGCCGTAGCCGCGCTCGCGCAGCATGCGCATCTTCTCTTCGTTGTGGCAGTGGCGGGTCGGGCCGACGCCACCCAGCCGTGGGCCGACCTCGGTGCCGATCACCGGTACGTCCTGGTGGGCGACGAAGGCCAGGATCGCGCGTGCCAGCTCTGGTGGCGCGCCCGTGGCAACCACCACGCGGTCACCCTTGGCCCGGTGCGCTGCGAACACCTCCAGCGCCTGTGGCAGCAGCTTGGCGCGCATCTGCGCCTCGTTGCGCAGCACATAGGCGTCGATCACCTTGTTGAAATCGCGCGCACGGTGCAGGCCGAAGCTGCCGATCCACACATAGACCGAAATGCCGGTACGGCGGGTCGGCAGCAGCGCCACCATCGGCCCGGCGATCGGCGTGACCAGCAGCGCCGCCAGCATGCGCAGCGGGTTGCGCTTGATCAGCGAAGCGAACAGGTGAGTACCCGAATCGCCATCGTAGAGGGTGTGGTCGAAATCGAAGACCACCAGCGGCGCATCGTCGCGCGGCGTCGGATAATGCGTTTTCATGCCGCGAAGAATAGCTGACGCAGGCCCTCGCCCGGCTCTTCCACGCGCATGAAGGCTTCGCCCACCAGGAACGAGTGGATGCCGGCATCGCGCATCAGCGCCACGTCCTGCGGACCGAGGATGCCGCTCTCGGTGACCAGCAGGCGATCGCGCGGCACCGCCTTCTGCATGTCCAGCGTGGTCTGCAGCGACACCTCGAAGGTGCGCAGGTTGCGGTTGTTGATGCCGATCATCGGTGCCGGTACCTGCAGCGCACGCTCCAGCTCGTCGATGTCGTGCACTTCCACCAGTACGTCCATGCCCAGCGACATCGCCAGTTCGGACAGCGTGGCCAACTGCGTGTCGTCCAGCGCAGCGACGATCAGCAGGATGCAGTCGGCACCCAGCACGCGCGCCTCGTACACCTGGTAGGCGTCGATCACGAAGTCCTTGCGCAGCACCGGCAGCGTGCAGGCCTCACGGGCCTGCTGCAGGTAGGCATCGGCACCCTGGAAGAAGTCCACATCGGTCAGCACCGACAGGCAGCTGGCGCCGCCGAACTCATAGCTGACGGCGATGTCGGCTGGGCGGAAATCCGGGCGGATCACACCCTTGGACGGGCTGGCCTTCTTCACCTCGGCGATCACCGCCGGATCGCCGTTGGCCACTGCCGCCTGCAGCGCGCGCACGAAGCCACGTACCGGCGGGGCGCTGGCCACGGCGGCCTGCAGGTCCTCGAGGGGACGCTGGGCACGGCGCTGGGCCACTTCTTCGGCCTTGCGGGCCAGGATCGTCTGCAGGATGTCGCTCATCGTCTTCGATTCGGTGCGGGGGCGGTGAGGACGGCCATTATCGGCCATCAAGAGGGTCAGGCTGAACCGCGCGCTCAGGCAACCAGCGCGCGGGTGGTCTCTACATACTGCTGCAGGCGCTGGCGGGCGCTGCCGTTGGCGATGGCGGCACGGGCACGGGCCAGGCCGTCGCCGATGTCGCTGGCCACGCCGGCCACGTACAGCGCGGCGCCGGCGTTCAGGGCCACGATGTCCAGCGCCGGACCGGGCTGGTTGTCCAGCACGGCGCGCAGCATGGCAATGGACTGCTCCGGGCCATCCACGCGCAGGTTGCGGCTGGCCGACATGGCGATGCCGAAGTCTTCCGGGTGGATCTCGTACTCGCGTACCTTGCCGTCGCGCAGTTCGCCCACCAGGGTACCGGCGCCCAGCGAGATCTCGTCCATGTTGTCGCGGCCCCAGACCACCATGGCGCGTTCGGTGCCCAGCTCACGCAGCACGCGTGCCTGGATACCCACTAAATCCGGGTGAAACACGCCCATCAGCACCGACGGTGCGCTGGCCGGGTTGGTCAGCGGGCCAAGGATGTTGAAGATGGTACGCACACCCATCTCGCGGCGCACCGGCGCGACCACCTTCATCGACGGATGATGGATCGGCGCGAACATGAAACCGATACCGGTCTGTTCGATGGCCGCGGCGACCTGCGCCGGCTGCAGCTCGATGGCCGCACCCAGTGCTTCGACTGCATCGGCGCTGCCGGACTTGGACGACACGCTGCGGTTGCCATGTTTGGCCACGCGCGCACCGGCCGCAGCGGCGACGAACATCGCGCAGGTAGAGATGTTGAAGGTGTGCGAGCCATCGCCGCCGGTGCCGACGATGTCGACCAGGTGGGTGGTATCGGCCACCGGCACCGCCAGCGCGAATTCGCGCATCACCGTGGCCGCCGCGGCAATCTCGTCGATGGTTTCCTTCTTCACGCGCAGGCCGGTGAGGATGGCGGCGGTCATCATCGGCGACACGTCGCCGCGCATGATCTGCCGCATCAGGTCGACCATTTCGTCGAAGAAGATTTCGCGGTGCTCGATGGTGCGTTGCAGGGCTTCCTGGGGGGAGAAGCTCATGGGAATGCTCCTGGGATCAGGCGGCCGGACGCTGCAGGAAATTGCGCAGCAGGGCATGGCCGTGTTCGGTGAGGATGGATTCGGGGTGGAACTGAACGCCCTCCACCGGGAACTGGCGGTGGCGCAGGCCCATGATCTCTTCGATCGAGCCGTCGTCGTTCTCGGTCCAGGCGGTCACTTCCAGCACCTCGGGCAGGCTGTTCTTGTCCACCACCAGCGAGTGGTAGCGGGTGGCCTGGTAACGGTCCGGCAGGCCGGCGAACACGCCCTTGCCTTGATGGCGGATGGGCGAGGTCTTGCCATGCATGATGTTGCCGGCGCGGATGACCGTACCGCCGTAGACCTGGCCGATGCCCTGGTGGCCCAGGCACACGCCGAGGATCGGCGTGGTCGGGCCCAGGCGCTGGATGAGTTCCAGCGACACGCCCGCTTCGTTGGGCGTGCACGGGCCGGGCGAGATGACGATGCGTTCGGGCTTCTGCGCGGCAATCTCATCCACGCTCATCGCATCGTTGCGCACCACCTTCACCTCGGCGCCCAGCGTCTGCAGGTACTGCACGAGGTTGTAGGTGAAGCTGTCGTAGTTGTCGATCATCCACAACATGGTCAGGTTCCGTCGCTTATCAGGAAAATGGCGTACACGTTTTCGGTGTAGGTGATGGGGCCGGCTTCGATGGATTCGCGCAGGCGTGAGCCAGTGGTCTCGATCATGTCCATCTGCGCCGCAGGTGACGGCGGCGATGGCGGTGTCACCATGTCGTCGCTTCTGGGCCAATTGCCCGCCTGCACGCCATAGGCGAAGTTCGGTGCCACATCGGAAATGCTGTACAGCCCGCGCAACTTCGTGCCGTAGGCGGTGGCAAGGCCCTGAGCGGATTGGCGCGTCGACGCGGCGGCCTCACCCTTGAGTTCGCGCCGCAGCGCCACTTCGCCCGAGTAGGTCGGGGCCACGCTGCTGACCTGCAGGTTCTCGTTGGCCTTCAGTGCACCCAGCACGTCCTGCATCGCCTTCACGCTGGCGAAGCTGGCACGCAGCTGGCGCGACACGCGGGTGCCGACGAAGACCTGCCGGTTCTGCTCATAGCGCGTGGCCGGGCCGATCCGCAGATTGTCCGCACGCACGCTGCCCTCCACCGCCTTGTGCTGCTTGAACAGCGCCAGCACGCGCGCGACGTTGTCCTGCACGCGGCGGCGCGCGGCGTCGGCATCCATGTCGGTCTCTTCGATGTTCAACTGCAGGCCGAACCGGTCGGGCATCACCTCGCGGCGCGCCTCGCCCTTCACCAGCAGGTGCGGCTGGGAGGGAATGGTGTTGGCCTGCGCCCACGCAGACGGGGCCATCGTGGCCAGCAGTGACGACCACAGCAATGCGCTCAGCAGCTTCATGCGGTACTCCTTGTCTTGAACGGGAACGGCGGAACGACCACGGCGCAGCGGCCGTGGCGAGGCAGGCTTACAGGCCCTTGGCGGCCTGGGCGACGGCGCGGAACAGCGCGCGGCCCTTGTTCATCGTCTCGTCCCATTCCTTGTCCGGGTCCGAGTCGTAGACGATGCCGGCGCCGGCCTGCACGTACAGGCGGCCATCCTTGATCACCGCGGTGCGGATCGCGATCGCGGTATCGGCATCGCCGTGCCAGCCGATGTAGCCGATGCTGCCGGCGTAGACATTACGCTTGATCGGTTCCAGCTCGCGGATCACTTCCAGCGCGCGGATCTTCGGCGCACCGCTGACCGTACCGGCCGGGAAGGTGGCACGCAGCACGTCGGCATAGCTCAGGCCCGGCTGCAGCTGCCCGGTCACTTCGCTGACGATGTGCATGACGTGGCTGTAGCGCTCGATCACGAACTGCTCGCCCACTTCCACGGTGCCGGCCTTGGACACGCGACCAGCATCGTTGCGGCCGAGGTCGATCAGCATCAGGTGCTCGGCGCGCTCCTTCGGATCGGCCAGCAGCTCGGCTTCCAGCGCCAGGTCCTGTTCGACAGTGGCACCGCGCGGCCGGGTGCCAGCGATCGGACGCACCGTCACTTCGCCATCCTGCAAACGCACCAGGATTTCCGGCGAGGAACCGACCACCTGCAGGTCGCCGACATCAAGGAAATACATGTAGGGCGACGGGTTCAGTGCACGCAGCGCACGGTACACATCCACCGGGCGCGCTTTGAACGGCACGCTCAGGCGCTGGCTCAGCACCACCTGGAAGATGTCGCCGGCACGGATGTATTCCTTGCTGCGCTGGACCGCATCGACGAAGCCTTCGCGGGTGAACCCGGAGACGAAATCGGACTCGTCCAGCACGTCGCTGTTGAGCGGTGCGGGATAGCCGGCCCCCGGTGCGCGCAGCTTGGCGGTCAATGCATCCAGGCGTGCCTGGGCCTGCTCGAACGCACCCTCGACACGCGGGTCGGCATGCACGATCAGGTACAGCCGGCCCTTGAGGTTGTCGAATACCGCCAGCTCGTTGGAATCCAGCAGCAGGATGTCCGGCGTGCCCAGCTCATCGCGGCCGGCCGGCGGGGCCAGGCGCGGCTCGATGTAGCCGATGCACTCGAAGCCGAACCAGCCAACCAGGCCACCGGTGAAGCCCGGCAGGCCTTCCAGCTTGGGCACCGAGTGGGCGCTGCGCAGCGCCTCGACTTCAGCGAACGGGTCGGCCACCTCGCGGGTGTCCACCACCTGGCCGTCTTCGCGCACGGTCAGCGTGTGGCCGTGGAAGGCATACACGCGGCGCGCCGGCAGGCCGATGATCGAGTAACGACCAAAGCGCTCGCCGCCTTCGACGGATTCAAACAGGTAGGTATTGGGGCCGTCGGCGAGCTTCAGATAGACCGAAAGCGGCGTGTCCAGGTCGGACAGCACTTCACGGACGACGGGAATATGGGTGTGGCCTTCAGCGGCCTGCTGCAGAAACTGAGCGTGCGAGTTCAAGACGACTTTCCTTCCGGGACACAGCGTTATGGGGGCGGACGACGGCAACGGGCCACCATCGCCACCAACGGCGTGCGGAAGAAAGGGTATGCGGGGTCGTCAGGCTGGACACCCCTTGACTGTATCGCAGCCGGGGCGGGAGGGGAACCCCGTCGCGGCGTCGCGGTTCATTCGGCCATTAGCCCATCCGCCGGGCGTTCTCCTGGGCCTCCAGCCCCTGTTGCTGGGCCAGTCCGGCTGCCGTCGCCTGTTCGCGACCGGTGTTCAGCGCGTCAACCTGCGCCGTGCTCACGGCCAGCGGCTGGGCCATGCCGGCCGCCACGTCCACATGCGCATGTCGGCGGTGGGCCGCCTGCAGATCCGGGGTGTCGACCGCGAATGCCCGCGTGCGGTCGTCACTGAGCAGCACATGGGAGATGGCCTGCAACCCTTCGCGCTTGGCCTGCACAGCCAACGCCCCGGCCAGCTGATCGCTCTGCAGGTTCGGGATGCGGCCATGTGCCACATCGAGGCCATGCACGCCGGTCTGCGCGCCCTTGAACAGATGGAAATCGATGTGCCCCGGATCGTTCAGCGTGGGTATCTTCGCGCCCCCCTCCTGCAACTGCGCATGCGGCCGTCCAAGCAGCTTGCGCGCGGCCGCCTCCTGGCTCGCGATTGCCGCGTCGAGACTGGGGTTCATCGTCTCGCTCATGCCATGCCGGTCCACCGACTCCCCCATGGTCGCACTGCCGCGCCCGATCACCCACGACGTCTTGGCCAGGTTGACCAGGTTCTGCGGCAGTGCCGGCGTGGGCAGGTGGGTGGCAATGCCCTTGTTGGCCATCGCGCCCAGCCCGACGGTGCCGGCCAGCACGGCCGGCGCCTGCGAGGTCAGCCCGGTGATCTGATGGCTGCTCCAGTTCATGCCCATGTGGAAAGTCGCGCCGTACACGGCATAGCCGTTGCGCAGCCCATTGGCCACGCCATGCACGCCCTGCTGCAGCTGGCCGCCCAGATGATGGCCGCCGGCACGGATGCGGCCGGCATCCGCCGCCGCTTCACGGGTGGCTTCACGGGCCTTGGTTTCGTGTTGATTGCGCGCCGCATCACCGTGCTCACGCATCTGTCTGGCCATGTCGTCGGCACCGAGCGCACCCAGCACGCTGGCCCCGATGTTCCAGCCGTAACTGCCCTTGGCCTGCACGCGGTGGCTGACCGATTCGACCAGACCCTGCAGCTCGCGACCCTTGGCAATGACCGTCGCACCGCCTTCGATGCCCACCCGCATGCTCTTGCCACCGTAGTCGACCACGGTGCCGATCGCATTTCCCTGCAGGGTCGACGCACGCTCGACGGCCACGCCGGACAAGCTCATGCCCCGGCCCGCCAGCGCGCCGACCTGCTCGACATGTTCACCGGCAACCCGTCCGGCACGCATGCCGCGCGCACCTGCGATCAGCACCTCGGCCAGCGGGCCACCGTATTCGGCAAGCTGGCTTGGCGCTTCTCGATGGCGGCGATCCACCACCTTTCCGTTCACTTCGGTCTTGGCGTCCAGCAACAGTTCCATCCTGCCCGCGGCCACCGGAACATTGCGCAATGCCTCTGCCCCGGATTTCGACGCCAGCTGGTCAACCAGCTGGGCCGTGGCCGTCTGCGCACCCGCCGGCATCATCTCCTGCAGCTTGCGGGTAACCATCTGCTGCACGCCGGGCTGACGCAGCAGCTGGCTGGTCTCGCTGGCCAACAGGCCAAAGCCCTGCCGGTGATGCTCGTTGAGCCGCTTCAATCCATTCTGCACATCGTTGAGCACTTCACCCGACGTCTGGTAGGTGTGCACCGTGTCGCGCGTGTTGAACACCGGCAATCCGTGGGATTTCGCGTAGCGATCGGCGGTGGCCGGATGCAGCCCGGCCGAATTGAAGGTGGTCGCACGTACACCGGTAACCGCCGAAGCGGCAGAGGCCATGCCGCCGCCAAGCGAATGACCGGCGAGTTCAAACTGGGTACCAGAGGTCTTCAAGCGACTCGCCAGTGCCATGGCCCGATCGTAGTAGTCACTCTGCATGCCTACGCCCTGGCGTCCATTGTTGAGGAAATCCTCGCCTCCGGATTCACGCCGCCCGCCTTTCGCCCGGGGATCGATGATTTCGCCCGTTGATCCCTTGAACACCAGCACCGGCTTGGCGTCATCACCGAACACCCTTTTGTCCGGAATGTAGATCTCTGCGCGGAAGCCCGAATCGTTCGGCCGCATCAGCTTCTTCAGGTCGGCCGCTCCCAGGCTGATGCCCGCCGCTTTGAGCGTGTCCGGGTCGGTCACGGCACTGGCTCGCGTCCACCCGACCGGCGGCTCACCTTTGCCCTTTGCCGAGGCATACACATCATCAGCAAGCGAACCCAGCTCGCGGGCGTGATAGGTCTCGCGCAAGCGCGCCGCCTCGGTGGCATGTCCACCTCCCTGCAGTTGCTCGACCAGGTGCTGCTGCGCCTGGACGCTCTTGGCGCGGGCCTGCAACAGGCGTTCCTGCTGCTCGGGATCGTGACCGCTCATGGCAGACTCCATTGCTCATCAGTGAAGACACGGTCATCCAGGACCTGCTGGAATGACCACGGCCAACGCTATCATCCCCCGAACGCGTCCATGTCAAGGGATCACATGCACCGTCACCCTCACAGTTCCTTTACGCCATTTTCCTGCCTGGCGCTGATGCTGCTGATGCTGCTGAGCGCCTGCGCGCGCACGTCTTCACATGGCGCGGAGCGCTATTTCGAGGGCAAGGCACTTGAACTGGCCATCGCCGCCGAACAGGGTGATGCAGCGACGATCACGCGCCTGATCAAGACCGAAGGCGTGAACCCCGACAAGGAGTTCTCGAAGCAGGATGGCATTCCGCTCATCGCGTGGCCGTTGCGCGCACAGAACCTGGAAGGCCTGCGCGCGATGCTCGACAACGGCGCCGACCCGAATGTACGGCGTATTGAAACGCTGGACGGCGAGACGTTCCGCCACAACAACGCCATGGTCTATGCCGCGAAGATGGACGATCCGCGCTACCTGGCCCTGCTGCTGGATCATGGCGGCGACCCGGACACGCGCACCTCCAATACCGAAACGCTGCTGTTCCAGGCTTTCATTTCCGGCAACCTGTGGAAGAACATCCAGCTGCTGGTGGAGCGAGGCGCGCACGTCAACGAATCCAATATCGGCCAGGCCGATACCGTTCTCAGCTGGTACACCGGCCGTGGCGGCTTCGAGCAGGCTTACTGGCTGCTTGAGCATGGCGCGGACCCCACGATTGCATCGCCGTCATCGGCGCAACCGGGCGCGCCCGATCGGATGGCCATGGTCGAAGCCATCTACTGGGAAATCACCACACCGGACCTGCTGCCCTGGCAGAAGAAGTGCCAGCAGTGGCTGATCGATCACGGCATTGCCCGGCCGCCGCTGCCGCAGTACATCCGCGAGAAGCGTGAAGCATTCGGGTTCCCGGCGAAGGAGCAGGACATCCCCCCGTTGTAGGACTTCCGGTCCGGCTCAGCGCGGCTCGGACAACAGGGCACAGCCCACGGGCAGGTGCATCCGCACCCTGCCCGGCACGCACGCGATGCGGAACTGGCGCGCCTGTACCGGTTCGCCGTCCAGGTTGAGCGTCAACGGGCGCTCGGAATCCACCTGCAGCCACGGCAGGCGCGCGCGCGTTGCCAGCTGTTCCAGTGCGGCCTGGGTGCCCGACTTCAGCATCTGGCCGAGCGTGGCGGTGACTTCACCTTCCAGCTCCGGAAGCACCGTCACGTCCAGCTGCCCATCATCGATCAGCGCCTGCGGGCACAATTGCTGGCCACCACCGGCCTGGCGGCCATTGCCGATGCCGAGCGCGATGAAGTCGCCTTCCCACGCGAAATCCGGGCCCGACAGGCGCGCATGGATCGGCTCGATCCGCCCCAGCTTGGCGATGCCGGTGATCACGTAGGCCAGCCCGCCCAGCATCTTCTTCAGGCCGGCATCGGTCTCCACCGTCACCTGCGTGCCGAAGCCACCGCTGGCGAGGTTGGCGCACCACCATTGCGTGCCATCGGCGTCCACGCGCAGCAGATCGATGGCATGCGGCGTGGCCTGCCCGATCAAGGCCAAGGCCGCCTTCGGCTCGGTTGGGATGCCGGCCGCAGTCGCGAAGTCGTTGGCGGTCCCCATCGGGATCAGCGCCAGCGAGGGCAACGCATCTGCCGGCTCCTCACGATGCGCCAGTGTCTCGGCCACCGCGCTGAGCGTGCCGTCGCCACCGGCGGCCACGATCACGTCCACGCCATGATCGATCGCCTCGGCCACGTAGCGTTCGGCGTCACCGTCTTCCCAGGTCACCCGCACTTCCAGCTGCACGCCCTGCCCACGCCAATGACCGACCGCGTCGCGCAGCTCGTCATTGCCTGCGGATTTTCCGTTGAGGATCAGGCGCCAGCGCGGGGTGGTCATGCGGTGCTTCCAGGACGGGGGTGGCACAGGCTAGCAATGCGCCGTTTGTCCGCAGTGAATGTCACGCAGATGTCATTCAGCAACCGGAGAATGGAAGGCCATAGCAGGGACGACGGATGGAGGCAGGATCAGCCTCCCACGCATGCAGCGAAGCCACGCCAGTGATTGGCGTGGCTTTTTTTTGGTGCGTAGGGAGTGCGAACCAAGGTTCGCACCCACCGGGTTGCGGTTCGCACCCACCAGGCTGCGGTTCGCACCCACCGGGTTGCGGTTCGCGCACACCCGGTGGGTAGATCCACGCCATGCGTGGATGCACTTCGCCTCAACCGTTGGCGAAATCGTGCAATGCCTGGCCCTGCAGCCGGTACACGGTCCACTCGTCCTGCGGCGTGGCGCCAGCGGCGGTGTAGAACTCGATGGCCGGGGTATTCCAGTCCAGCACCGACCATTCGAAACGACCGCAACCCTCGGCCACGGCCTGGCGTGCGATGTACTTCAGCAGCGCCTTGCCGGCGCCGGCGCCGCGCTTTTCCTGGCTGACATACAGGTCTTCCAGGTAGATGCCCTTGCGGCCCAACCAGGTGGAGTAGTTGTAGAAATACACGGCGTAACCAATGGGCTCGCCGTCGGCTTCGCAGATCAGCGCGCGCGCCGTGGCATCGGCACCGAACAAGCTCTCGGCGATGCCGATCTCATCGGTCTGCACCGAATGCTCGGCCTTCTCGTAGATGGCCAGTTCGCGGATGAAATGCAGGATCAGGCCGGCATCGGCCACAGTGGCCGGACGGATGTTCAACAGAGCCATGGGCGGAAAAGGGAGACGGAGGGAATCAGGCGAGCTTAATCCCCTCCGTCCCTTTTTTGTCAGCGCGCCGCAGCGACGTTCGCGCGCATCTGCGCGATCACGTTCTGGTAGCTGGTCTTGGCATTGAAGATGGCCGAGCCGGCAACGAAGGTATCGGCGCCGGCAGCGGCGATCTCGCCGATGTTGTCGGCCTTCACGCCGCCGTCGATCTCCAGGCGGATGTCCTTGCCGCTGGCATCGATCATCTTGCGCACCACGCGCAGCTTGTCCAGCGCCGAGGGAATGAAGGCCTGGCCGCCGAAGCCCGGGTTGACCGACATCAGCAGCACCAGATCCAGGTCGTCCAGTACCCAGTCGAGGATGTCCACCGGGGTGGCCGGATTGAGCACGATGCCCGGCTTGCAGCCCAGCGAGCGGATCAGCTGGATGGTGCGGTGCACGTGGCGGCTCGCTTCCGGGTGGAAGCTGATGTAGGTGGCACCGGCTTCGGCAAAGTCCGGGATGATGCGGTCCACCGGCTCGACCATCAGGTGAACGTCGATCGGCGCGGTGACGCCGTGCTTGCGCAGCGCCTGGCAGACCATCGGGCCGATGGTCAGGTTCGGCACGTAATGGTTGTCCATCACGTCGAAGTGGACCCAGTCCGCGCCGGCGGCGAGGACGTTGTCGACTTCCTCGCCGAGGCGGGCGAAGTTCGCGGACAGGATGGAGGGGGCGATGAGGCAGTTGGACATGGCCGGGCCTTGCAACGGTAGGAAAGAGGGTCAGCGCTTGCGCAGGGTCTTGATGCGGTCGTAGGCGGCATTGATCCGCCGCGACTTCTGCTCGGCCTGCTGCTGCAGCTCGGGGGCCGCGCCGCCGAGCTTGTCGGGGTGGTACTGGGAAATCAGCTTGCGGTAGGCGCGCTCGACCTCGGCATCGGTGGCCTCGGAGGTCAGCCCCAGCTCCCGGTACGGGTTCTCCTTGTTCAGGCGGAACCAGTCCGAATCGAAGGCATGGCCAATCAACAGGCCGACCACCGCGCCGAACAGCGGATTGGGCCGGAACAGCAGGGCGCCGGCGATGAATCCGAGCAGTTTTCCGTACCAGCGCATGGCGCTCCGGGGTCGGCCGACGAAATGGACGCTCATTTTACGTCACAGCGGGCCCGGACGGCTTTACACTAGGCCGCCCGCTGGTCAGCGGGCCCGCCGGGTCCGCTGGGCAGCCGTATCGACAACGCCCCAGGAGTGCCCGTGCCAACCACGCTGTTGCAATCCGATCTCCCCGGCCTGCCCTTGCGCCATCGCGGCAAGGTGCGTGATGTGTTCGATATCCCGCGCGAGCGGCTGCCAGCAGGGACCCCGCCGGGCGACTACCTGCTGATGGTGGCCACCGATCGCCTGTCGGCGTTCGACGTGGTCCTGCCCGACCCGATCCCGGGCAAGGGCGAGATGCTCTGCCAGGTCTCCAACTTCTGGTTCGCCAAGACCGCGCACCTGATGCCCAACCACCTGACCGGCATCGACGTGGCCAGCGTGCTGCCCGAAGGCGTGGACCCGGCCCTGTACGCCAAGCGCGCGGTGGTCACCCGCAAGCTGAAGCCGGTGCCGGTGGAAGCGATCGCCCGCGGCTACCTGATCGGCAGCGGCTGGAAGGACTACCAGCGCACCGGCAAGGTCAGCGGCATCGACCTGCCCGACGGCCTGCGCCAGGCCGAGCAGCTGCCCGAGCCGATCTTCACCCCCTCGACCAAGGCCGCCGTGGGCGACCATGACGAGAACATCGATTTCGATGCGATGGTGAAGCAGGTCGGTGCCGAGATGGCCGAGCGCGTGCGCGATGCCACCCTGCGCATCTACAAGTTCGCCGCCGAATACGCCCGCGAGCGCGGCATCATCCTGGCCGATACCAAGTTCGAGTTCGGTACCGACGCCGATGGCCGCCTGTACATCATGGACGAGATGCTGACGCCGGATTCCTCGCGTTACTGGCCGGCCGACGAGTACGAAGTGGGCACCAGCCCGCCGAGCTACGACAAGCAGTTCGTGCGCGATTACCTGGAGACGCTGGACTGGGGCAAGACCGCCCCGGGCCCGACCATCCCGGCCGAGATCATCGAGCGCACCCGCGCCAAGTACGCCGAGGCGCTGCAGCGCCTGGCCGGCATCAGCGTCGACTGATGCCCTGCGCCCCCCCCGCCGGTCTGGCTGGGGGCGTTCTGAATGCGGTACTGCCGGCCGCTGGCCGGCAACCTCGCGAACCTGCAGCCAGGCATGGCCTGGCTCTACTGCCGGTTGCCTGGGGTACTGCCGGCCGCTGGCCGGCAACCTCGCGAACCTGCAGCCAGGCATGGCCTGGCTCTACTGACGGTTGCCTGGGGTACTGCCGGCCGCTGGCCGGCAACCTCGCGAACCTGCAGCCAGGCATGGCCTGGCTCTACTGACGGTTGCCTGGGGGTAGTGCCGGCCGCTGGCCGGCAACCTCGCAAGCCTGCAGCCAGGCATGGCCTGGCTCTACTGCCGGTTGCCTGGGGTAGTGCCGGCCGCTGGCCGGCAACCTCGCGAACTCGGCTATGCTCTGGATTGCCGGCCAGCGTCCGGCACTACCGTTGTCCGAGGAAGCATCGCAGCATGCAGACATCCACCGAGCTTGCGCGGCCGATCGACCGCTATTTCGCCAGCTACTCCGACAACCACCGCAATGTGATCAACCAGCGCATCCACGTGGTGGCGGTGCCGGCAATCCTGTGGTCGGTGGTGGCCCTGCTGTGGTGCCTGCCGCCGCTGATCACCTGGTTCCAGTACGGCATCTGGTCGGCGTTCGCGATGTTCAGCGCCTGGTGCTTCTACAACAAGCTGTCGCGCCCGCTGGGCATCGGCATGCTCATCCAGTTCTTCGTGTTCGGCTGCCTGTGCAGGCTGCTGGAGGCCGAGATCGGCCTGCATAACCTGTTCTGGCTGGCGGTGAGTGTATTCGTTATGGCCTGGATCGCGCAGTTCATCGGTCACAAGTTCGAGGGCCGCAAGCCCAGCTTCCTGACCGACCTGACCTACCTGCTGATCGGCCCGGCCTGGGTGATGGCCAAGTTCTACCGCAAGCTCGACTGGCGCTACTGACCTGCCCGTGGCCGACGGTACCCCTCGTTTCCTGAACGGGCAGATTCCGTCACCCACACTCCACGACGGCCCTGCCAGCCTGCACCGGTGATCCATTCCCCACCTCCCGCCCGTCGACGGCAGCCCCTGTGCGACAGGGCCTGCGGTCTCCCTGCGTGGGCGTAGGGTGTCCCCCTAGGGCAACCGGGGAGGGACCGCAGCAACGTGATGCTGCGCTGCAGAAAAAATGAATCAGCGGACGTTACATGCAATTGATCGCTGTTCGATGGGTTTCGGCGACATTTCGCAGCCTGTTATCCTCCCTGACCTGCTCGTGAATCATGGATTCCCTGCATGCTCCCCAGCCTGCCCCTGCTGCTGGCCCTGCCGTTCCTGATGGCAGCGGCTGTTGCGGCCTTCCCCCGTAGTTCGCGCTCGACTGCTGCCTGGCTGGCGGCGCTGGCGCCGTTGGGCGGACTGGCCATCCTCGGCTGGCTGACCCCGTCGGTGCTCGACGGCCAGGTCGTGCGGACGATGGTCCCTTGGCTGCCGCAGATCGGTCTGGACTTCACCCTGCGCCTGGACGGGCTGGCCTGGATGTTCGCCGGGCTGGTGCTCGGCATCGGCGCGCTGGTGGTGCTGTATGCGCGCTACTACCTGAGCCAGCAGGACAACGCCCACCGCTTCTACTGCTACCTGCTGCTGTTCATGGGCGCCATGCTGGGCATGGTGCTGTCGGGCAACCTGCTGTTGCTGATGATCTTCTGGGAAATGACCAGCATCAGCTCGTTCCTGCTGATCGGCTTCTGGTCGCACCGCCAGGACGCCCGCGAAGGCGCACGCATGGCGCTGGTGATCACCGGCGGCGGTGGCCTGGCCCTGCTCGGTGGCGTGCTGCTGATCGGCCGCATCGTCGGCAGCTTCGACCTGGATGTGGTGCTGGCCGCCGGCGAGCAGATCCGCGCCAGCGCGCTGTACCCGTACGCACTGTTCCTGGTGCTGGCCGGCATCTTCACCAAGAGCGCGCAGTTCCCGTTCCACTTCTGGCTGCCGCACGCGATGGCGGCGCCGACCCCGGTCTCTGCCTACCTGCACTCGGCCACCATGGTGAAGGCCGGTGTGTTCCTGCTGGCACGGCTGCACCCGGCACTGGCCGGCAGCGACCTGTTCTTCTACACGGTCAGCGGCATCGGCGCGCTGACCCTGCTGATCGGCGCCTGGAACGCGATCTTCCAGCACGACCTGAAAGGCCTGCTGGCGTACTCGACCATTTCCCACCTGGGCCTGATCACCCTGCTGTTCGGCCTGTCCACGCCGATGGCGGTGGTGGCCGGCGTGTTCCACATCCTCAACCACGCCACCTTCAAGGCCTCGCTGTTCATGGCCGCCGGCATCATCGACCACGAAACCGGCACCCGTGACATGCGCAAGCTGGGGGGGCTGCGCAGGCTGATGCCGTTCACCAGCGCGCTGGCGATCATCGCCTCGCTGGCAATGGCCGGCATCCCGCTGCTCAACGGCTTCCTGTCCAAGGAAATGCTGTTCGCCGAAGCCATTACCGCGGGCGGACCGGGCATCATGCGCGCGGCCGTGTCGATCGCCGCGCTGCTGGCCGGTGTGTTCGGCGTGGCCTACAGCCTGCGCTTCGTGCACGACACCTTCTTCGGCCCCGGCCCGCACGACCTCGACCGCGTGCCGCATGAGCCGCCGCGCTGGATGAAGGTGCCGGTGGAACTGCTGGTGGTGATCTGCGTGGCGGTGGGCATCGCCCCGGCACTGACCGTGGCACCGGTGCTGCATGCCGCCGCGGCGTCGATCCTCGGCCCGGCGATGCCCGAGTACAGCCTGGCGGTGTGGCACGGCTTCAACCTGCCGCTGGCGATGAGCGCGATCGGCGTGGTCGGGGGCGTGGCGCTGTACTTCGGGTTGCGCAAGCTGATCAACCTGCACGGCGTAACCAACGTCAGCACCGGTCGCAACGTATTCCATGCGCAGCTGGATGCGGTTTCCGCGCTGGCCATGCGCCTGACCAACGGCATCGCCAATGGCAGCCTGCAGCGCATGCTGCTGGGCCTGGTGCTGGTGGCGATCGTGGTCGCCGCCGCGCCGTTCGTGGCCAACCCGGCCTCGCCGAACTGGACCGCGCCGCAGCCGATTCCGCTGCTGGGCTGGGCGCTGTGGCTGGTGATGATGGCCTGCGCCGTTGCCACCCTCCGTATCTACAAGCAGCGCCTGCTGGCGGTGCTGCTGGTCGGCGGCGTCGGCCTGATGGTGGCGCTGACCTTCGTGTTCCTGTCCGCACCGGACCTGGCGCTGACCCAGCTGCTGGTGGAGATGGTGACCCTGGTGCTGATGCTGCTGGGCATGAACTACCTGCCCGCGCAGTCCGGGCCGGAGCGGCCGCGCTGGCGCAAGCGCCGCGATGCGGTGATCGCGATCATCGCCGGCGCCGGCCTGGGTGCGCTGGCCTATTCGGCGATGACGCTGCCGCCGAACACCATGGCCGGCGAGCTGCTCGCCCGTGCCCTGCCCGAGGCCTACGGCCAGAATGTGGTCAACGTGATCCTGGTCGACTTCCGCGGCTTCGATACCTTCGGCGAGATCACCGTGTTCGGCATCGCCGCACTGGTGGTGCATGCGCTGCTGCGGCGCACGCGGATGGCGCCGGAGCAGATCATGCCCGGCCCACCGATCAAGCTGCCGGTGCCGGCCGACCTGGCGCAGATCATGTTCCCGCTGACGCTGACCGTATCGATCTTCCTGTTCCTGCGCGGCCACAACGCGCCGGGCGGTGGCTTCATCGCCGGCCTGGTGCTGGCGGTGCCGCTGCTGATCCAGTACGTGATCCAGGGCACCGCATCGGTGGAGTCGCGCTTCGGCTTCGACTACATCCGCTGCATCGGCATGGGCCTGTTGATCGCCCTGCTCAGCGGCAGCGCGTCGATGCTGTTCGGCGTGCCATTCCTGACCAGCGGCCACCTCGACCTGCACCTGCCGCTGATCGGCGACGTGCCGCTGGCGAGTGCGATCGGCTTCGACATCGGCGTCTATCTGGTGGTGTTCGGTGGCGCCATGCTGATGCTGTCGATGATGGGCACGATCAAGCCGTCGCGTACCCGCACTGCCCGCAAGGGTGAGATCGACCTGCAACGCCGTTCGGCACGCACCGGGGAGATGCACTGATGGAACTGGCCCTGGCTACCGCGATCGGCGTACTGACCGCCATCGGCATCTACCTGCTGCTGCGTGCGCGCAGCTTCGATGTGATCCTCGGCATGACCTTCCTGTCCTACGCCACCAACCTGCTGATCTTCGCCGGTGGCCGCGTGGTGCTGGGCAAGGCACCGGTGCTGCAGGAAGGCGTGGACAGTCACCTCGGCAACTACACCGACCCGCTGCCACAGGCGCTGGTGCTGACCGCGATCGTGATCGCCTTCGCGATGACCGCGGTCAGCATCGTGCTGGCCATGCGCAGCCGCAGCGACAACCACAGCGACCATGTGGACGCCCACGAGCCGGATGACGACCTGCAGGATGAGAGCGTGCTGCCGCGCCAGGGCGAGGACCGCGCATGAACCACCTGGTGATCCTGCCCATCCTGATTCCGCTGCTGGGTGCTGCACTGTCGCTGTTCGTCGAACACCGCCGCTATGGCCCCAAGGTGCAGCGCGCGGTGGCCTGGACTGCGCTGTCGGCGCTGGCGCTGGCGGTGGGCCTGCTGTTTGCCACCACCGCCACTGGTGAGATCAACGTCTACCTGCTCGGCGACTGGCCGTCGCGTCTGGGCATCGCGCTGGTGGCCGACCGGCTGTCGGCGTGGATGCTGCTGACCACCCTGCTGCTGGCCATTCCCTGCCTGCTGCATGCCTGCTCGGGCTGGGACCGCCGCGCTCCGCACTTCCATGCACTGTTCCAGTTCCAGCTGGTCGGCCTCAACGGCGCGTTCCTGACCGGCGACATCTTCAACCTGTTCGTGTTCTTCGAGGTGATGCTGATCGCCTCCTACGGCCTGCTGCTCAGCGGTGGCCGCGGCCTGCGCATGCGCATCGGCGTGCACTACGTGGTGTTCAACGTCACCGCCTCGACCCTGTTCCTGATCGCGCTGGGCCTGCTGTACGCCACGCTGGGTTCGCTGAACATGGCCGAGCTGTCGCAGCGCATCGCCGAGGTGCCGCCGGCGCAGCTGACCCTGGTGAAGGCGACGATGGGCCTGTTGCTGCTGGTGTTCTGCGCCAAGGCCGCGCTGATGCCCCTGTACCTGTGGCTGCCGGAAGCGTATTCGCGCGCACCGGCCGCCGTGGCTGCGCTGTTCGCGATCATGACCAAGGTCGGCCTGTACTCGGTGCTGCGCATCCAGATGCTGTGGTTCGGCGACGATGCCGGTGCGATGGCCGGCTATGGCCGCGACTGGCTGCTGTGGGCCGGCGTGGCAACGCTGGTGCTGGGCGGCCTCGGTGCGCTGGCCGCGACCCGCCTGCGCGTGCTGATCTCGTATCTGGTGATCGTCTCGGCGGCCACGCTGTTCATCGCCTTCTCGGTAGGCACGCCGCAGGTGCTGTCCGCCGGCCTGTACTACCTGTCACACAGCAGCTTCGTCGCCGCCGCACTGTTCCTGATTGCCGACCTGATCCGCCGCCGCCGCGGTGGCGCCAGCGACCGCAAGGAAGTGGTCGCGCCGATGCCGGGCAAGGAAACGCCGGCGGTGCTGTTCCTGATCGGCGCGGTGTCCGTGGCCGGCCTGCCACCGCTGTCCGGCTTCCTGGCCAAGGCCGCACTGCTGGCCGGCATGCCGGCGCAGTACACCGGCCAGGTCTGGACCGCCGTGCTGGTCAGCAGCCTGCTGGTGATCATGGGCCTGACCCGCGGCGGCATCCGCCTGTTCTGGCGCGTTCCGCCGGTCGATCCGGAAGCACCGAAGCCGCGCAAGGCACGCCTGCGCCGGGTCGAGCTGTACGCGGCCTGCATCCTGCTGGCCTACGGCATCGGCATGACCCTGGCCGCTGCACCGCTGATGCGCTACACCGACGCCACCGCCGCACAGCTGCTGCACCCCAGCGAGTACGTGCAGCAGTTGCGCGCGACCACGCCGGAGATCCGCCAGCCATGACCGCCCAGCGCTCCCTGTTCCGTCGCGTCATTCCCTCGCCGATGCTCAGCATCATGGTGGTGGCGTTCTGGCTGCTGATGTCCGACAGCTTCACCCTCGGCCAGTTCGTGCTGGGGCTGGTGCTGGGCGTGGTGGTGCCGCTGTTCGCCGCGCGTCTGGACCGCGAGTTCGCCCGCATCGGTACCCTGCGCCCGCTGCCCAAGCTGCTGTGCGTCACCCTGTGGGACATCCTGATGTCCAACATCCGCGTCGCCGTGCAGGTGCTGGGCCCGGAGAAGAACATCCATCCGGGCTTCATCTGGCTGCCGCTGGACATCGCCAACATCCACGGCATCGCCGCGCTGACCAGCATGATCACGCTGACCCCGGGCACGGTCTCGGCCGCGCTCAGTGACGACCGCAAGTTCCTGCTGGTGCATGTGCTGCACCTGGAGGACCCACAGGACCTGATCGATACGATCAAGCGCCGTTACGAGGCGCCGTTGATGGAGATCTTCCCATGACCGGTTTTGAAGTCATCCAGACCACCCTGGTGGTGTGCATGCACGTGGTCGGCCTGGCCATGCTGCTGGCCACCTGGCGCCTGCTGCGCGGGCCGACCGTGCCCGACCGCATCCTCGCGCTGGACACGCTGTCGGTGACCGCGATCGCCGAGCTGATGCTGTTCGGCATGTACCTCAACTCGCCGATCTACTTCGAGGCGGCGCTGATCATCGCCATGCTCGGCTTCGGCAGCACCGTGGTGCTGAGCAAGTTCGTGCTGCGCCGGGACATCGTCGAATGATCACCGCGATCCAGATCGGCCTGTCGATCCTGCTGCTGTTCGGCTGCTTCTTCATCCTGGTCGGTGCACTGGGCCTGGTGAAGCTGTCCACGTTCTTCAAGCGGCTGCACGCACCGACCAAGGCCAGCACACTGGGCGTGGGCTGCGTGCTGGTGTGCTCGGTGTGCTACCACATCTTCCTGGGCCAGGACCCGCAGCCGCGCGAGCTGCTGATCACCGTGTTCCTGTTCATCACCGCACCGATCAGCGCGCACATGATGGCCAAGGCCGCGCTGTCGCTGCTGATGGAGAAGCGCCCCAGCCTGCCCGGCAACGAGCCGGCCGCCGAAGAGCAGCTGCCGCCGCCGGAACCGGTGCGGGAAGAAGAAACCACGCAGAACCGGTGAATCCGGTAGAGGCCGACCCTGGTCGGCGCTTTGTTGCTGCGAGTGCCAACCAAGGTTGGCAGCTACCGGGTGATTGGTGGTGGGTGCCGACCGTTGGTCGGTACGGAGCCAACCGCATACACGCATGGCGTGGATCTACCGACCGCAATGCCCGGTAGAGGCCGACCTTGGTCGGCGCTTTGCTCCCCGAGTGCCAACCAAGCTTGGCAGCTACCGCATCATCGGTGGGTGGACCGGTGGGTGCCGACCGTTGGTCGGCACGGAGCCAACCGCATCCACGCATGGCGTGGATCTACCGACCGCAATGCCCGGTAGAGGCCGACCTTGGTCGGCGCTTTGCTCCCCGAGTGCCAACCAAGGTTGGCAGCTACCGCATCATCGGTGGATGGACCGGTGGGTGCCGACCTTGGTCGGCACGGAACCAACCGCATCCACGCATGGCGTGGATCTACCGACCACAATGCCCGGTAGAGGCCGACCTTGGTCGGCGCTTTGTTTCCCTGAGTGCCAACCAAGGTTGGCAGCTACCGCATCATCGGTGGGTGGACCGGTGGGTGCCGACCGTTGGTCGGCACGGAGCCAACCGCATCCACGCATGGCGTGGATCTACCGACCGCAATGCCCGGTAGCGGCCGACCTTGGTCGGCGCTTTGTTTCCCCGAGTGCCAACCGAGGTTGGCAGCTACCCCATCATCGGCGAGGTGACCGGTAGGTGCCGACCTTGGTCGGCACGGAACCAACCGCATCCACGCGTGGCGTGGATTTACAACGCCGGGGCACCCACCAGCAGCAGCTCCAGCACGAACCAGCCCGCGAACGCGACCAGCAGGATCGCGCCTTCGCCGCGGCTGATCTTCAGGTCGCCGCGCAGCATGGGGTACAGCACCAGTGCGAAGGCCAGCAGCGCCGGCAGTTCCAGGCGCACGAACGAGGCCGGCAGCGCCAGCGGCTGCAGTACGGCCATCGCACCAATCACCAGCAACAGGTTGACCACGCTGGAACCCAGCACGTGGCCCAGCACCATGTCGCCATGACCACGGCGTGCGGCAGCAATCGCGGTTGCCACCTCCGGCAGCGCGGTACCGATCGCGACCGGCAGCAGACCGACCAGCAGCGGCGTCCAACCCAGTGCAGTACCGAAGTCCGCTGCCGCACCGACCACCAGGCGTGCGCCCCAGTACAGGGCCAGCGCGGCGATGAGCACCCGCAGTACATTCAACGGCAGGCTGGTGCGGCTCAGTGCGGACTCGGCGATGGCTGCCTGCACCTCCGCACTCTCGCTGCGACCACGGCGCAGCAGCAGCACCTGCACCACGATGAAGCCGGCCAGCAGTACGCCGCCCTCCCAGCGTGCCAGGCCACCATCCAGCCCGAACAGGATCAGCAGCACGCCGGCCACCAGCAGCGCCCACCACAGCACCGTCTGCAGGCGCGCGCGCAGCAGCAGTGGCGCAGCCATGGCCGCCACGGCCAGGGTCAGGCCCAGGTTGACGATGCTGCTGCCCACCGCGTTGCCCAGCGCCAGCTCCGGCTGACCGACCGCCAGCGC
This sequence comes from Stenotrophomonas sp. 28608_Sma, assembly GCF_056486185.1. NCBI lineage: Bacteria > Pseudomonadati > Pseudomonadota > Gammaproteobacteria > Lysobacterales > Lysobacteraceae > Stenotrophomonas > Stenotrophomonas sp. 28608_Sma. Next base: position 4,651,703 of record NZ_CM151308.1, read on the forward strand.
GCGCGCGTTGACCGCCAGTTCCGGCAGCGAAGTGGTCACGCCGAGCAGCAACAGGCCAGCCGTGAACGGACTGGCCCCGAAGCGTTGCGCCAGGCCGGACACGGCCTTGACGATGGAGTCCCCGCCCAGCGCCAGCAGCAGCAGGCCGAGCAGGAACCAGGCAATGGCAATGGCGATCATCGAGCACTCCCCCAGCGGTCGTGGCGCGATTCTACGCTGGCCCCGCGCGCATGGCTGGGCCGTAGATCAAGGATCAGCCACAGCCTTCCACATAATCGACCTGCGGGGTCTGCCCGACCCGCCACGCGCCGACCCGACCGTCCGCACCGAGCGCGAAGTCGATCACCGCCCCACCCTCCTGCGCCGGACGCACGCGCAGGTGCTGGGCCTTCTCGTCGTACTTGTCGGGGCCGACGTCACCGCGGTCGGGGTACAGCACCTGCAGCTCGCCCAGGGTCATGCCGACCTTGCCGCCGCCCGGTGCGATGATGGCGGCGCTGCGCACGTCGTAGCGCACCAGCTTGCGGCCCTCGATCATCAGACGCGGGTCTTCGGCATTCTGCGGTCGCAGGAAATAGCAGCCATCGTTGCTGTCGTCGACCTGCAGCGGTTTGCCACTGGCATCGGTGCCCAGCCCCTGCAACGGCGCGCCGAAGCCACTGCGGACCTCAGCGATGCCGGCACCCAGCTTCGCGCCGGCGAAGCCCTCCAGGTGCGCGGGACTGTCCTCGCGGCGGTCATTGGCTGGACGGGCTGCCAGATCAGGATCCGTCGACTGGGCCGGACCGGTCGCCGAGGCGGTTTCCGCCGGGGTATCGCTGCCGCTGCCGGCGGCGCCCTCCTTGTCGGGGCCGCCACTGCATGCGGCGAGCGAAAGGAGCAACAGACCAGCAAGCGGAAGGTGCTTCATCGGTGCGGTTCCCTGGCACGAAGGTGGCTGCACGCTAGCCCATCCTGTGTGCAGGCGCTGCATTGTCATCGCGGTTTCATCGCCTTCGTTCAGGCTCGGCGAGCACCGATCTGGCCGTCCCTTCCATGCAACCGCGCAAGACCGATCTCGCCCGAACCGCGCTGCAGGCCCACCGCGCGCCGCTGGACATGCGCCAGCGACGGCTGCTGATCCTGTGCGACGGCCAGCGCACCATTGATGACCTGACCGGCCTGCTCGGCCAGGACGCACCTGCGATGGTCATCCAGCTTGTGCAGGCGGGGTACCTGAGCACTGGCGTCCCAGCACCGTCGCCCGCAACCGCGGTAGCGCCGGTGCCCACACCGCCGGCAGCCGCACCTGCAGCACTTGCTGCACCCGCGGTCGAACGCCGCCGCTCGCTGGTGGCCGCGCGCATCTATGTGCTGGGCATCCTGGAGATGCAGCGCCACCCGCAGGCGGCTGCACTGTTCCGCGACCTGCAGCAGGCGCGTGCGGAAGACGAGGTGCTGCAGCGGCTGCAGTCGGCGATGCAGATGCTGCCCGGGCTGACCTCGGACGGCTATTGCCAGCGCGTACGCCAGCGCCTGTTGGAAGCGCTGCCGCTGGAGCATTGCGACGCGTTCGCGGAGGTGGCGTAAGCGCAGGTTCCGGCGGAGAACATCCACGCATGGCGTGGATGCGATCAGGATCCGTGCCGACCAAGGTCGGCACCCACCAAGCTAGCGGGACGACCGGAAGTTGTTGCGCAGGCCGTTCCAGCACTGCTGGTAATCGCCCTGGCGATGGCCGGCGGCCAGCGCCTGTGCGGTCGGGCGGATCACCGCGCGGGTCTCGAACATGAAAGCCATCGTGTCCTTGATCACATCGGCCTTGGACAGGTCCGCATTGGAGGCCTTGTCGAAGGTCGGCGCGTCCGGGCCGTGGCCGCTCATGCAGTTGTGCAGCGATGCGCCACCCGGCACGAAGCCTTCGGCCTTGGCATCGTAGGCGCCATGCACCAGGCCCATGAACTCGCTGGCGATGTTGCGATGGAACCACGGCGGACGGAACGTGTTCTGCGCCACCAGCCAGCGTGGCGGGAAGATCGCGAAGTCCATGTTGCTGGTGCCGGGCGTGTCGCTGGGCGAATGCAGCACCAGGAAGATCGACGGATCCGGGTGGTCGTAGCTGATCGAACCGATGGTGTTGAAGCGGCGCAGGTCGTAGCGGTACGGCGCGTAATTGCCATGCCAGGCCACCACGTCCAGCGGCGAATGGTCGATCGGCGCACGCCACAGGCGACCCTCGAACTTCGCGATCAGCTCGAAATCGCCATCCACATCCTCGAACGCCGCGTGCGGGGTTTCGAAGTCGCGCGGATTGGCCAGGCCGTTGGACCCGATCGGACCGAGGTCCGGCAGTTTCAGCAGCGCACCGTAGTTTTCGCAGATATAGCCGCGGCTCGGGCCATCGGGCAGTTCGACGCGGAAGCGCACGCCACGCGGAATCACCGCGATCTGCTGCGGCTCGATCTCGATCACGCCCAGCTCGGTCAGCAGGCGCAGGCCGCCCAGCTGCGGCACGATCAGCAGCTCGCCATCGGCATCGTAGAAGTAGCGGCCGACCATGTCGCGGTTGGCGGCATAGAGGTGGATGCCCACGCCGGCATGCGCGTCGGGCGAGCCGTTGCCACCCATCGTGTACAGGCCTTCGACAAAGTCAGTCGGCAATTCCGGCAGCGGCAGCGGGCTCCAGCGCAGCTGGTTCGGTGAAGCCGGCTGTGCGCCGAAATCACACTGCAGCTGCGACTGCGCGAACGGGGTGAACTCGCCATGGGTCACCGCCGGGCGGATCCGGTACAGCCAGCTGCGGCGGTTGCTGCCACGCGGCGCGGTGAAGGCGGTGCCGGTCAACTGTTCGGCGTACAGGCCGTGGGCCACCTTCTGTGGCGAGTTCTGCCCGACCGGCAGCGCGCCGGCGACGGCCTCGGTGGCGAATTCGTTGCCGAAGCCGGACTGGTAGCCGCGGGCGGTGATGGCGGGGGACATGGGAACTCCAGAGATTGCCGGCCAGCGGCCGGCACGACCATTCGGACAGGCACTGCCGGCGGGACGCCGACATTGCCTGCTGACCTTACAGCACGCCGCGGCGGATCTGGTCGCGCTCGATGCTCTCGAACAGTGCGGTGAAGTTGCCTTCGCCGAAACCTTCGTTGCCCTTGCGCTGGATGATCTCGAAGAAGATCGGGCCGATGCAGTTCTGGGTGAAGATCTGCAGCAGCTTGCGCTGGTGGGTTTCCGGATCGGCATCGATCAGGATCTTGTTCTTCGCCAGGCGCGGCACGTCTTCACCGTGGTTCGGCACGCGCTGGTCGATCACGTCGAAGTAGGTCTCCGGCGTATCGAGGAAGTCCACGCCCTGCGCGCGCATCGCTTCGACGGTCTCGTAGATGTTCTCGGTGAAGCAGGCGATGTGCTGGATGCCCTCGCCCTTGTACGCGTCCAGGTACTCGTTGATCTGGCTCTTCGGGTCGGACGATTCGTTCAGCGGGATGCGCACGATGCCATCCGGCGCGGTCATCGCCTTGGACACCAGGCCGGTCTTCAGGCCCTTGATGTCGAAGTAGCGGATCTCGCGGAAGTTGAACAGGCGCTCGTAGTAGTCCGACCACTGCTGCATGTTGCCGAAGTACAGGTTGTGGGTCAGGTGGTCGATGAAGGTCAGGCCGAAGCCCACCGGGTGCAGGTCGGCACCGGCGATCGGCTCGTAGTCGCCGTCATAGATGCTGCCGGCGCTGCCGTAGCGATCGACCAGGTACAGCATGCAGTCGCCGATGCCCTTGATGACCGGCGCGCTGACCGCCTTGCTGTCCGGCTTGAAGGCGATGGCTTCGGCGCCGTTGCCCAGCGCGGTCTGGTAGACCTCCTGGCCCGGCTTCTTGAAGCGGATGGCGAAGCCGCAGGCGCACGGGCCGTGCTTTTCGGCGAAGTCCGAGGCGAACGAATCCGGGTCTTCATTGACCAGGAAGTTGACGTCGCCCTGGCGATAGACGGTAATCGGACGCTGCTTGTGCTTGAGCACCGCGCTGAAGCCCATCTTCCGGAAGTACTCGTGCAGCTCCTGGCCACGGCCGGCCGGGGCGGCGAATTCGACGAACTCGAAGCCGTCGATGCCCATCGGGTTCTCGAAGGTGGTGACCTGCATGCCGGGGTTGGGGTGCGAGGCGGTCGGGACTGCGGTATTCATGGCGTGGCTCCGAATCGGTACCGCATCGGTACAAACCAGGTGCGGGCAGGTAGGGACCCGGCGAGAATGCAGGGTCTGGACCTACCCCTTATAGTTACACTTGAAACCACCAGCAAGGTGCACCGCAACATGAGCCCCGCCGATCCCGTTTCGACCCGCCTGCGTTCCTCGCACGTCCTGCTCGACCTGGAACAGTTCCTGCCGTACCGGCTGAGCGTGCTGTCCAACCGGGTCAGCGGCAACATCGCCAAGCTATACGGCGATCGTTACGGTCTGGCGATCCCCGAGTGGCGGGTGATCACCATCCTGGCGCTGTACCCGGGCTCCTCGGCCAGCGAGGTCTCCGACCGCACGGCAATGGACAAGGTGGCGGTCAGCCGCGCCGTGGCCCGCCTGCTGGAGCGTGGCTTCATCAAGCGCGAGACCCACGGCGACGACCGCCGCCGCTCGGTGCTGGCGCTGTCGGCAGCCGGCTTCGAGGTCTACGAGACCATCGCGCCGATGGTGATCGAGATCACCCGCAAACTGATGTCGGTGCTGAGCGAAGAGGAAGAGCAGGTGCTGGAGAAGCTGATCCTGCGCCTGGCCGGCGAAGGCCTGGAACGGATGGGCGAAGGCGTCTGAAAGAAAAAGGGGACGGAGGGGATTAAGTCGTTTTGGGCCCCAAGTCGCGGGTGCCGACCCCGGCCGGTAGCGGAACAGTGGCTGGGCGATTGTCGTCCGCCCCCTTTGATCTGACGGGACCCGCTTCTTGGCGGACTGCGGACCGACCGCGAACGATGCCATCGGACGCATTCACCTTCCGCAGATCCCGTCCTGAAGTGTCGCCCTCGCCCAGCAGCATTTCCGCATTGGCCCGATACGGCCCGTTTCCGCCAGGCTGGTGTATCGAAACGGGCTGATCCAGTGAATTCTCCTATTGGACTGCTCACGTGTGCGGCCGGACGGTAAACGTTCAACGGGTATCAGCCCGGCCATCCACATCGAACGGGCTCCCTCATGGATGACTCGCGTTCAACGTCGCCGCATGGCCAGGAATTGCTGGCCGATCTCAGAGAGCTGATCTGCGCAGCGCGCAGCAGGATGCACAGGTCCATCAACGCCGAGTTGACGCTGCTGTACTGGCGAATCGGTCGTCGCATCCATGTTGACCAGATGGCGGGGCAGCGTGCGCGTTACGGCGAGGTTCTCTTCACCCGGATCGCCAAGGCGCTGTCTGCCGAGTTCGGCACATCCTTCGGTGAAAAGAGCCTGCGCCGGATGGTGCAGTTCTCCACCGCATTTGCGGACGAGCAGATTGTCGTATCGCTGATACGACAATTGAGCTGGACCCACTTCATCGCACTGATCCCCCTGGCGGATCCGCTCAAGCGTGACTTCTATGCACAGATGGCCGCCACCGAGGGCTGGAGTGTACGTACGCTGCGCCAGCGCGTCGATTCGATGCTGTATGAGCGCACGGCACTCTCCAGTCAGCCAGAGCAGACCATCGCCGAAGAGTTGGCGGCACTGCGCGGCAACCAGCAGCTGTCTCCGGGGCTGGTACTGCGTGATCCCTACGTACTGGACTTTCTTGGCCTCAAGGACAGCTGGGACGAGCAGGACCTTGAAACCGCGATCCTTCGCGAGATGCAGGGCTTCCTGCTTGAACTTGGCACGGGCTTCAGTTTCGTCGCCCGCCAGAAGCGCATCCAGATCGACGGCGATGACTTCCACCTGGACCTGCTGTTCTACAACCGGCGCCTGTGCAGACTAATTGCCATCGAGTTGAAGATCGGCGAGTTCAAGCCGGCCTACAAGGGACAGATGGAACTCTATCTGCGCTGGCTGGACCGGTACGAACGTGAGGACGGCGAGCAGGCGCCGTTGGGCATCATCCTCTGCACAGGGAAGAAGGCGGGCCAGATTGAATTGCTGGAGCTGGACCGCTCAGGCATCCATGTTGCGGAGTACCTGACCACGCTGCCCTCCCGTGAGGTCCTCAAGCAAAGATTGCAGACTGCCATGGAGCGGGCGCGGCAGCAGCTGCAGACCGCGGCGCCCGGCCTCCCGTAGATCTACGCCACGCGCGGATGGCGCTCATGCTTCAGCTCAGATGCTTGCGCCGTGCATGGATCCACGGCACCGCGAGCGCCGCGATGGCACCACCGGCGAAGCCGAGGGAAGCCGCAACCGTGGCTGCTTCGACCGCCCCTGGCAGCGCCAGCGCCGCCGCCACGAGCAGCAGCGACGGCAGGCCGACGAAGGTGCCCAGGAAGAAATGCCAACGCGGTGACCAGGTATTGAGCTGCAGCAGGCTGACCGGTTGCCAGGCTTCAGAGGCAGCGTCCTCGGCGATCTTCGCCACCGCCTTGGCCAGGTCCACTTCCGGCAGCGCGCGCCCCTGCCGTGCGGTCGCCAGCAGCTCGGCCACGGCCTCCACCGGCGGGAAACTGGACGGCCACGCGACCGGCGCCGGCACGCCATACGCGGTCAGCACCGGCACGCTCAGCCACGGCGCCACCAGCGGGCGCATGCGACGGCGGCCATGCACGCACCAGATCTGTTGCTGCCCATGCGCGGTGACGCTGTACAGCGCCAGTTCGTTGGCCGGCGGGTAGCCGAGCATGGTCACCCGCGCGGCCAGGCTGTCCTGCCCCATCGCGCGCAGGAAGCCGGGGCGGCTGCGCCCTTCCTGCATCCACGCCAGTCCCAGCGCACCCACCAGATAGGCCTCGGCCACGTCCTTGCTGCCAGCGGTGGCGCGTTCGTCGCTGGCCAGGTACCAGGCCAGCGACTTCGGTTCGGCGACATCCTCCAGGCCCCAGCGGCTGTCGTCCCCCAGCACATGGCGCACCGGCAGGCGTGCGGGCGCGGTTTCGCCGCGTTCGCCCGGCTGCAGGAACGGCAGTACGCCCTGGATGAACGTGGACAGTTCGATGGCCCGCACGCCATGGCCCTGCCATTCCGGCGGCAGCAGCCCGGCCAGCTGGCCGTCGGCGGCCAATGCATCGAGCCGTGATTTCTGCTCGACCAGTTTCTGCACCGCCCCCTTCAGCACCACGTTGTCGGGCAGCGCGATCTGCGGCAGGCGGTGACGCGGCGGTGCCAGTTCAACGGTGTCCTCGCCGGTACCGGCGTCATCCAGCAACGCCTCCTGCGGCGGCAGGGTCACGCCCTCGCCTGCCCCAGCCTCGGCCAGGTCACTGGCAGGTTCGGGCAGTCGTTCGGCGTGGTCGCTGTGCATGGGCGTTCCGGAAGGTTGCATCGACGGGATGTCGACTGAGGTCCTTGCCGGTAACGGCGTACGTGCGGTGAAGTTGAGACGCCGATTCAGAGAGTGTGACGGCGCGCGCAATCGACCCACGTCACGCGTGGATGTGCCTCAGTGCCGACCAACGGTCGGCACCCGCCGGGGGTGGCGGTCAGCGGTCGGCATCCACCGAAGCTGCCGGTCAGCGGCCGGCACTACCCTATTCCGGTTTGTCAGGTGCCCACTGCTTGAGGAACGCGGTCACCCGCGCGGGCTGGAAGGCTTCGCCCTTGCGCAGCTCGCCGGTCGCCTGCGACACCAGCAGTCCGCCATCGACATCGAGTACCAGCAGGTACGGGTAGTCGCGTTCCATCATCGGGAACTGGGCGAAGAAAGCGGTGTTGGGCTGTTCGTCGCTGGCGTTGACCTTCACCCACACGTAGTGGGCATCGCGGAAGCGGCGCAGGTCGCCGTTGCCTTCCACCACCTCGTCCAGCGCCCGGCAGCGCTCACAGGCGGCGTTGCCGACCTCCAGCAGGATGCGCTTCTTGCCCCGCTGGGCTTCCACCTTGGCGGTGGCCAGATCATCGGCGGGGTTGCGGGCCGGGTCGAACTGAGCGCCGAGGCCGGCGATGGCGGCGATGTCTGCCGCCACCGGGGTGTTGCCCGAGGCCACCGGTTCGCTGGGGTCAGCGACCGGTGGCTCGGTGGGTCGGGTATCCAGGGGCTGCGTGGGCTCGGCGGTGGCAGGCGGTTGCGGTTGGGAACAGGCGCCGATCAGCGCCGCACAGACCACCACTACCGCAGTACCGAGCTTGCTACGCATGCCTTCTACCCTCTCATCATCATTTGACGCCGTGCATCAGCTTGTTGATCAGCGGGGCGATCAGGAACAGCACCACGCCGGAGCCGATCAGGGCCCAGAACCCGAAGGTATACCCCTTCAGGGCCGACTCGACCGTCATGCCGCCTTCACCACTGACCACGCCAGCGAAGATGCCCGACAGGTTGTTGCCGATGCCGGTGGACAGGAACCAGCCGCCCATGCCGAAGCCGACCAGGCGCACCGGGGCCAGCTTGGTCACCATCGACAGGCCGATCGGCGACAGGCACAGCTCACCCACCGACTGGATGACGTAGACCATGAACAGGGTCCAGAACGGGATCTTGCCGTCCACGACCATCTGCGACAGGGCGAACATCAGCAGCGCGAAGGCGGCGCCGTTGAACAGCAGGCCCAGGCCGAACTTGCGCGGGATGGACGGATTGGCGCGGCCCATGGCCACCCAGATCCAGGCAATCACCGGGGCCAGGGTGATGATCGCCACCGAGTTGACCGACTGGAACCACGCGGTCGGGAAGGTCCAGTCACCGAACTGGCGGTTGACGATGTTCTCGGCCAGGAAGGTGAACGAGCTGCCGGCCTGTTCGAAGAACATCCAGAACATCACGTTGAAGGCGAAGATGATCAGCATGGCGATCACGCGGTCGCGCTGCACCTTGCCTTCGCGGATGCCCTCGACCAGCAGCAGGACGGCCAGCGCGGTGAACATCGCACCCAGGATCCAGGCCAGCGCGGTGGCGCCGGTGGCCAGCAGGAAGTACGCGACCGGGATGGCGACCACGGCACCGGCCAGCACCATGATGATGCGGCCGAAGCCTTCAGCGCCGGCCGGCGGTGCACCGATGCCCTTCAGGCCGGCACGACCGATGTAGAACCACACCAGCGAGATCAGCATGCCCACGCCCGAGGCGATGAACACGACCTTGTAGGAGGGCATCGCGTCGGTACCGAAGACCTTGCGGGCCAGGTACTCGGTCAGCACCGGGGCGATCATCGCGCCGATGTTGATGCCCATGTAGAAGATGGTGAAGCCCGAGTCGCGGCGCTCATCCTTCAGGCCGTACAGCTTGCCGACCATGGTCGAGATGTTGGGCTTGAACAGGCCGTTGCCGACGATGATCGTGGCCAGGCCGAGCTTGAAGATGTGCTCCTGCGGCAGAGAGATCATGAACAGGCCGGCGGCCATGATGATCGCGCCGGTCAGGATCGATCGCTGGTAACCCAGTACCCGGTCGGCCACGTAGCCACCGAAGATCGCTGCGGCATACACCAGGGCCAGGTAGGCGCCGTAGATGCGGCTGGCGTCGCCTTCACCGGCAGCGCTGCCGTTGTAGAACTGGGCGACGATGTACAGCACCAAGGCCCAGCGGATGCCATAGAACGCAAAGCGCTCCCAGAACTCGGTCATGAACAGCATCCACAACGGGCGCGGGTGGCCCAGCGTGGTCTTGAAGTCCGGCAGCGCCGGCTCTGGGGTGTTCGCAGTGGCGTTTACGCTCATGCGGATTTCCTGGTTCGGTGGATGACGAGCACGTCCGATGTGCAGTTGGAGCAACGCGCGAGGATCACCGACTTCTGGCGTTCACGTCAAATACACGCCGTTTGAGGCAGGTGCCAGCCTGCTCCCTGAACTTGCATCTGAAACGATCCAGCCGCCGGCCGGGATCCAAGCTGAATACGGATCAACCCTGTTCTGCCGGGGGCCCGGCCTGCAGGCTGGTCCGCACCTGGAACAGTTCGGGGAAGAAGGTCAGTTCCAGCGCCTTGGCCAGGAAGCCCACGCCGGACGAGCCGCCCGTGCCGCGCTTGAAGCCGATCACCCGCATCACGGTGCGCATGTGTCGGAATCGCCACAGCTGGAACGCGGTCTCCAGGTCCACCAGGTCCTCGCACAGCGAATACTCGCGCCAGTAGCGATCGGTGTCCTGGTAGATGCGTTCGAAGACCGGCTGCAGTGCGTCATCGGCCACATGCGGCTGGGTCCAGTCGTGGGCCTCGTACACCGCCGGGACGGCGTGGCCGAAGCGGGCCAGGTATTTCAGGAATTCCTCGTACAGGCTGGGCGCCTCCAGCACGGTGCGCAGCTGCGCCTGGCCGGCCGGGTCGTGCTCGAACACCTGCAGCATCTGCGCGTTCTTGTTGCCCAGCAGGAACTCGATGTAGCGGTACTGCAGCGACTGGAAGCCCGACGACGGGCCCAGCACGTCGCGGAAGCCCATGTACTCGGACGGGGTCAGCGTTTCCAGCACCGACCACTGCTCGGTCAGCTGGCGCAGCACCTGCTTGCTGCGCGCCAGCACCTTGCGGCACTGCCAGACTTCATCGCGCTGCAGGAAGCCGATTGCGGCACGCAGCTCATGGCCCAGCAGCTTCAGCCACAGCTCCGAGGTCTGGTGCTGGATGATGAAGAGCATCTCGTCGTGGTGCGGCGGGTTGGACAGCGGCTGCTGCGCGCTGAGCAGCTGGTCCAGCCGCAGGTAGCCGCCATAGGTCAGGCGTCCCTGCAGGTCGGTGTGGATGCCGGCTTCGAGATCGCGTTGGTTGTTGTCGACGGACATGGGCGGGACCAGATCGGGGGCGGCAAGGGTAGCGCGTTGCCGCCGCGCTGGCAGCCGCCGGGTCCATACCGGAGCGTGCGGTTGGCCGTGGAGCATCGGCCGATCCCAGGCCTGCGCGTGGAACCGTCCAGGCCGTTGTACTGGCGGTCAGCCAGAGGCGTATTCTGATGCTTTGCAGCAACGACTGAATACGTTGTTGTTATTGGCCCCCCACCCGCCGGCAGGGGTAAAACGGGGAATCGCCGTGTTGCGGCGCAGGAAGGCTATTCCGTACGCGTTCCTTAACATGGCGATTCATATCATTTGTAACTTCTCTGTCGAAGGTGCAGTACGCAATGACGGTTGCCGCTGAATTCAAGATCGAATACCTGCAGTACCTGGATACGGACGGCAAACTCGTCCGCGATGACCTGCCTGCGTCGCTTCGCGACCCCAAGGTCCTGGTACCGCTGTTCAAGCAGATGCTGTTCGTACGTACGTTCGACAGCAAATCCATCGCGCTGCAGCGCACCGGCAAGCTCGGCACCTATGCCGCCTGCCTGGGCCACGAAGCCGCGCACGTGGGTATCGGCGCGGCGATGCAGAAGGACGACGTGTTCGCGCCTTCATACCGCGAGTATGGCGCGATGTTCATGCGTGGCGTGCGCCCGCACGACGTGCTGATGTACTGGGGCGGCGACGAACGCGGCAACGATTACGGCGGCAACGCGGCCAAGGACTTCCCGTTCTGCGTGCCGATCTCCACCCAGTGCCTGCATGCCGCAGGGGCGGCGCTGAAGTTCAAGCTCAACAAGGAAGCGCAGATCGCCGTGGCGGTGTGCGGTGACGGTGGCAGCTCCAAGACCGACTTCTATGCGGCCCTGAATTCGGCGGGCGCCTACAAGCTGCCGCTGATCCTGTGCATCGTCAACAACGGCTGGGCCATCTCGGTTCCGCGTTCGGCCCAGACCGGTGCCGAAACGCTGGCGCAGAAGGGCCTGGCCGGCGGCCTGCACTGCCTGCAGGTGGACGGCAACGATCTGATCGCAGTGCTGGCGGCCATGGAGCGGGCGCGCGAACGTGCGCTGGCCGGCGATGGTGGCACCGTGCTGGAACTGATGACCTACCGCCTGTCCGACCACACCACCGCCGATGACGCGCGCCGCTACCGCGACGACGCCGAAGTGAAGGATGCCTGGCAGCGCGAGCCGATGCTGCGCCTGCGCAAGTACCTGATCAACGCCGGTGTGTGGAGCGAGGAAGAAGAAACTGCTTGGGTCGCCCAGTGCGGCACGCGCGTGGACGAGGAAGTGAACCTGTACCTCAACACGCCGGTGCAGCCGGTCGAGGCGATGTTCGATTTCCTCTACGCCGATCCGCCGCCGGACCTGCTGGCTCAGCGTGCCCAGGCGATCGCCCTGGAGAAGCGCCATGGATGAGATCAAGAACGGCGCGCCCGGCGCGCACACCAACGCCGCCGACAGCGCCGCCGTCGCGCGCGGAGAAGAGAGCATGACCACCACCCCGATCACCCTCATCGAAGCCATCACCCAGGCGCTGGCCTGGGAGCTGGAACATGACCCGTCGGTGCTGGTGCTGGGCGAAGACGTGGGCGTCAACGGCGGCGTGTTCCGCGCCACCGCCGGTCTGCAGCAGCGCTTCGGCTCGGACCGCATCCTCGACACCCCGCTGGACGAGACCACCATCGCCGGCCTGACCATCGGCCTGGCCGCACAGGGCATGAAGCCGGTGGCCGAAGCCCAGTTCGACGGCTTCATGTACCCGATGGTCGACCATATCGTCTGCCACGCCGCACGCCTGCGTTACCGCACGCGTGGCCGCCTGCACTGCCCGATGGTGCTGCGCGTGCCGTGGGGTGGTGGTATCCGCGCACCGGAACACCACAGCGAAGCCAACGAGGCGATCTTCACCAACGTGCCGGGCCTGCGCGTGGTGCTGCCGTCGTCGCCGCAGCGCGCCTACGGCCTGCTGCTGGCCGCGATCCGCGAGCCGGATCCGGTGATCTACATGGAGCCCAAGCGCATCTACCGCCAGTACAAGGAAGTGGTCGTCAACGACGGCGAAGCCTTGCCGCTGGACGTCTGCTTCGTGCTGCGCGACGGCACCGACGTGACCCTGGTGACCTGGGGCGCGCAGGTGAAGGAAGCGCTGGAAGCGGCCGACAAGCTGGCCGGTGAAGGCATCAGTGCCGAAGTCATCGACGTGGCCACGCTGCGTCCGCTGGACTTCGCCACCATCGCCGAATCGGTGGCCAAGACCGGCCGCTGCGTGATCGTGCAGGAGGCCCCCAAGACCGCGGGCTTCGGCGCCGAAATCGCTGCGCGCCTGGCCGAGGAATCGATCTACGACCTGCTGGCCCCGGTCGAGCGCGTCACTGGCTACGACACCCACATTCCGCTGTTCCGCCTGGAAATGAAGTACCTGCCGAGCGTTGAGCGGATCGTGGCTGCGGCCAAGCGCGCGGTGGCGGCCGGCTGACATGCGGGCCCGCCTTCTGGGGGCTTACCGCAGCCAGTATCCCAACCCGCTCCGGTTCCGCACCGGCCAGATCGTCGAAGTAGGTGTACGTGACGAGGAATGGCCGGCGTTTGCCTGGGTACGCACCAACGATGGGCGCGCTGGATGGGCGCCCATCGCCTGGTTGCAGCTGCTGGACGAGGGTCGCGCCGAAGCGCTGTGCGACTACGACGCCCGCGAGCTGGATGTGGAAAGCGGCGAGATGGTGAAGCTTCATCACGAACACGGCGGGTGGTGGTGGTCCGAGCGCGCCAATGGCGCGACGGGTTGGCTGCCGGCCCGCGAACTGGAACTGCTGGAAGAGAACTGCAAATGAGCCAGACCAAGAACTTCAACCTGCCCGATCTGGGCGAAGGCCTGCCGGACGCGACCATCGTCGAGTGGTTCGTCAAGGAAGGCGATGTGATCAAGCTGGACGAGCCGCTGGTCTCGATGGAGACCGCCAAGGCCGTCGTCGAGGTGCCGTCGCCGTTCTCCGGCAAGGTGCTGAAGCTGTCCGGCGCCGCCGGCGATATCATCCCGACCGGTTCGGTGCTGGCCAGCTTCGAGCTGGACCCGAACCTGCCGCAGCGCGCCGATGGCCAGGACACCGGCCACAGCCACGGCCATGCCGCACCTGCCGCGGCACCGACCCCGCCGCCGCTGCCGGCCGCTGCCGCACCGGTGGCCGCCGAAGCCGCCAAGCCCGCCGCCGCCGAACGTGATGACGCCGGTACCGTGGTCGGCGCGATGCAGAGCTCCAATGCCGTGCACGCCGAGCAGGCGCTGGCCGTCGGTGGCGTCAAGGCCGTGCCGGCCGTGCGTGCCACCGCGCGCAAGCTGGGCGTGGACCTGTCCCGCGTGCGCGCCACCGGCGCCGATGGCGCGGTGACCATGGCCGACGTCAAGCAGGCAGCTGCGGATGGCAGCGCAAAGATCGGTGCCGCTCCGGCGCAGGCCGCTGCTGCCGCCTACACCGCGCCGGCCCCGGCGCAGGTGTCTGCCCCGGTGCAGAGCGAAGCCCGCACCCCGCTGTCTGCTGCCGGCAAGCCGATGCGTACCCAGCCGCCGGGCGTGGTCGCCAAGGGCCAGCCGGAACCGCTGAAGGGCGTTCGCCGCAACATGGCGCGCGTGATGGCCGATGCGCACAGCAAGGTCGTGCCGACCACGCTGAACGACGATGCCGACATCCACGCCTGGCTGCCGGGCAACGACGTCACCGCGCGCCTGGTGCGTTCGATCGTGGTCGCTGCGCAGAAGGTGCCGGCGATGAACGCCTGGTTCGACGGTGAAGCGCTGACCCGCACCCTGCACGCGCAGGTGGACATCGGCATCGCCGTGGACACTGACGACGGCCTGTTCGTGCCGGCGCTGCGCAACGCCGACATGCTCGACGCACGCGGCATCCGTGAAGGCGTCAACCGCCTGCGCGAGCAGGTCGAATCGCGTTCGATCGCCGCCTCGGAACTGAGCGGCTACACCATCTCGCTGTCCAACTTCGGCATGTTCGCCGGCCGCTACGCGACCCCGGTCGTGGTGCCGCCGTGCGTGGCCATCGTCGGTGCCGGCCGTGCCCGCCACCAGATGACCCCGGTGATGGGCGGCGTGGAAGCGCACAAGGTGATCCCGCTGTCGGTCACCTTCGACCACCGCGCGGCTACCGGTGGCGAAGCCGCCCGCTTCCTGCGCGCGATGATGGACGATTTGGCGCTGGCCAGCTGATCGGCCACCTTATCGGTGGGTGCCGACCTTGGTTGGCACATGAAACTGATTGGTGGGTGCCAACCTTGGTTGGCACATGAAGTGGAGAAACGCCGGGCACTGCCCGGCGTTTTTTTGTGCCTGCTCCGTCGTGCCCCATCTACACATGGACGTGGATCTACTGGGCTCTCCGACGGTCGGGCGAGAGCGCAAGGGAGCATTTTGAGAATAGTTGCATGGATTCCCAAGAGTAGCTCGATAGCATTGAGCCTCTCTGCAGACGTCGAATTTCCATGTTCGAGACACCACCCACACTCGAAGAATTCCTGAAGGCGGGCGATGATTTTTTCCGCGCCTCTCCATTCTTCTTACGGTTGACGAGGGATGAGGATCCGTCGGACGCGAACTGGGTCCTCAGCATCATCTTCCTGCGCTGGCTCGCTCGAAATCGCGCGTTCCTCGACGCATCGGTCGGCTCTACGGTGGCCGCCGCACCCTCGCCGGCAGATACCTTGGCATGCATCGAAGCTGCCTTCCAGGACGAAATCCCCGGCGCTGCATTCGACCCGGAATTGCTGGAGTTCACCGTTCGCTACTTCTGCATGGCCGCACCCTACTTGTCGGACTTCTTCTCGTTGTTCCCTCAAGACGCCATACCTTCGCCGGACGCCATGTGGGACAAACAGGAGCAGGTGTACGCAGTTATCGACTCCCGTCTGCAGTCATGGCGCAATGGCGAGCCCATCGTCCGGGCGGTCATCCCCAATGCTGATCAACAAGGAGACGCTGAACCGGCTACGCCGCTGGACGCTGACGTCTGGATTACGATGCTCGCAACGCTATCGGATGCTGCGGTCACCCACGAAGGTGACCGTGCATACGCCAACCACTTCTACAGGCCACTGACAAAACTACCGTCAGTAGAAGTCGTCCTGGCAGTCATGAGGGAATTTCTTCGCGACCCACCACATGATGCGTCGATCATGACTGCAACGGACAACTTCCTGTCGGATATTCCGTTCTCCCGCTACATCAAAGCCTATTCCATCCTCGCACCTGAACTGCTGGACCGTTCTTCAGATGCCGCGCTCAATCTGTTTGATTATCCAGGTTGTGAACTGACGCCCCGTCAGATACGGCAGTTCATCAAGGAACTCAGGCGGTGCAATCCCGGCCGCGATGTGGTCGGAGAGCTGGCCCAGCTGGCCATTGAGCGGGATTCGGAAGACGACGAGACATTCTCAATCGTCATCGAAGCAGCGCAGAAGCAAGGGTAGGTCCAGGAGCCAGCAAGTGCCGCCCCCCCCCCCTTGATCAGTTCCGCGCGACCATGCCTTCGGCGCGGCTGTAGACACGCAGACGGTGTCCATCCGGGTCTGCCCCGACAAAGGTATGGCCGAACTCCAGCGTCACCGGTGCCTGCAGAATCTGCACGCCGAGTGCGCGCCACGCATCGTGCATCTGCTGCACGGCCTCCGGGTTGGCGACCACCATCGCCAGTTCGGCGGCACCGGCCTGTGCGGATACCGGTGGCTGCACGTCATCGCGTTGCCACAGGCCCAGTGCGGCGCCATCGCCGAGCAGGAACAGGGCGAAACCGGGCGACTGCTCGACCGGTGGCTTGCCGAGAATCCCACTGTAGAAGGTGGCGCTGGTGGCGACGTCGCGCACGTACTGCAGCAGGGTGCTGGGCGTGAACATGGGGAAGCTCCGTTGTTGGGAGCAATCATGGTGGTACGGCCCTGCTGACAGATTCTGTCAGTAGCGTCGAGCGTGCTCGACCGCTGTTGCCCCGGCCCTGGTAGATGTCGAGCTTGCTCGACTGCTGTTGCCGTTGCTCTGGTAGATGTCGAGCTTGCTCGACTGCTGTTCGCGAAGATCAAAGGCGGTCGAGCAAGCTCGACCTCTACCAGGAGCGAAGAGCGAAGGCCCCCTCCCCCAGAAGCAGGAAGCGAAGCGCAGAAGCAGTCGAGCAAGCTCGACCCTACGAACGGTCCAGCCAGTCCGGTGCGATGCCCTGTGCCTTCTGCCAGCGCCGCAGCAGGGTGGCGCGCGGCACGAGGTAGCGATCCTCCAGCACGCGCACCTGGCGGATGCGGTCCAGCCGGAAATGGCGGAAGTCCTCGCGTCCTTCGCACCACGCCGCCAGCATCGGCACTTCATCGAAGTAGCCCAGCGCGAACGGCCAGACAATGCGCTCGCTGCGCTGGCACTGTGCATCCTGGTAGCCGAACTTCAGGCGCCGCTGTGACCCCACAGCCTCACGCACGGCCTGCAGGCGTGCCGCCGGCACCTTGGCTGCCGCGCGCGAGGGACCCACGCGCAGGCCGCTGTCACGCAGCGCTTCGCGCCGTGCTGCAGGCAATACATGCGCAATGCGGGCCAAGGCATCGCGTGCGGCCTCGGCCAACGCGGGTTCGGTGCGGGCCGCAACCCAGCGCAGGCCCAGCACCAGTGCATCGATCTCTGCGGGTGGCAGGGTCATCGGCGGCAGGGTATCGCTCGGTGCCAGCTGGTAGCCGACGCCAGCCTCACCCCGCAGGTCAGCCCCCTGTTCGCGTAGCGTCTCGATATCGCGGTACAGCGTGCGCAAGCTGATGCCGAGCGCTTCGGCCAGCACCTGCCCGGACACCGGGCGTCGATGGCGGCGCAGCAGCTGTTGAAGCTGGGTCAGGCGCAGCGCACGCGACATCAGCCGACCAGCGCGCTCGATGCCACCACATGCTCACCCGGTTGCGGGGCCAGCGCAGCCTCGACCAGTGCCTTGGCGATTTCGCTGGCCGGGTTGATCCGCCACGCCCGTGGCAACACCGGCCCCAGCGCGCCGAGCACCGTCAGGGCCAGGCGCTCGCCACGTCGCACCTCGGTGCGCTCGCCGCCGATCAGCCCGGGGCGGACCAGGGTCAACGAGTTGAAGCCCAGCGCGCGCAGGTCACGCTCCAGCTCACCCTTCACCCGGCTGTAGAAGATCGACGACTGTGGGTTGGCACCGGCTGCGGAATTCAGCACATAGGTCTGCGCACCTTGCGCCTGCGCCAGCCGGGCGAACGCCAGCGGGTAGTCATGATCGATGCGATGGAAGGCCTCACGGCTGCCGGCCTGGGCGATGGTGCTGCCGAGCGCACAGATGACCGCGTCCACGCGTGCCCACTCGGGCGCGCCAGGCAACGCATCGAAGGCCAGCACTGGATTCTCCAGCTTGGCGTAGGCCACAGCCAACGGGCGGCGGGTCGGCGCGATCACGGCGCTGCAGCGCGGGTCGTCCAGCAGCCTGGACAGGGTCAGCCCACCGACCAGCCCGGTCGCCCCCAGCAACATCACGCGCATCACCACCTCCACTGCGGCATCCTGTCGCCCATCCTAGCCGTTCAAGCCGTCGGCGGCCGCGCCGATATGCTGGAACCAGTCCCTGCCAGCCCCAGGATTTGCTCCATGACGGACCAGCCCGACCACCGCCCTGCCCCCGGTACCGCCCTTGGGCCACCGGCACGCGTGCGCGCGGTGGTGGACGATGGGCTGGGCGACCGCGTGGTGCTGCAGGGTGGCGGTGGCGTGGCCCTGCAGCAGCTGTTCGCCGGGGCCGACGCACCGGAGCCGCTGCTGGCCGCGTTCGCCAATGGCATGGCCACCCTGCCCGGCGAACTGGGCGACATGGGCGACCGCCTGCAGTCGGCGCAGGCCAGCGCCGATTGGCCGCGCTATGGGCGCGCGATGCGGCAGCTGATCGACAAGTACATCCGCACCATCGAACAGCATTCGCCGGATGGGCAGCCGGAAAGCCTGCGCCTGTCCGAGCAGCTGCGCCTGCTGCTGGGCGGCGCGGTGGTGGCCCTGCTGCAGCACGATCCGGACCTGCGCGAGCAGGCACAGGCATTGGCCACGCGCCTGCGCCAGTGGCAACCGGGCACGGCACTGGAACCGATCGAACAGGGCGTGCGCGAACTCGGCCACCAGGTCGGCGTGCGTGCCGAGAGCTGGCAGGAGCAGCAGGCGCTGCTGCTTGAGCTGTTCGCGCTGCTGCTGGAGAACGTGAGCGAGCTGCTGGATGACCGCAGCTGGCTGCAGGGCCAGATCGCCGCAGTACGCCAGCTGCTGGACGGGCCGTTGGAAGCTGAGGCGGTCGAGCGCACCCGCGCCGAACTGCGCGAAGTGATCTACAAGCAGGGCCTGCTGCGCCAGGGCATCGACGATTCGAAGGCGGCGATGCGCGGGTTGATGGGCGAGTTCATCGAGCGCATGGATGGCATGGCCACCAGCACCGGCGAATACCACGACCGCATCGGCAGCTACGCACTGCAGCTGCGCGAGGCGCGTAGCATCGCCGACCTCAACCAGTTGCTACAGGACGTGATGCGCGACACCGGCAAGGTGCAGCAGCAGGCCGCGCAGGCCCGCGATCACCTGGCCAACGCGCGGCAGGAAGTGGAACGTGCAGAGCAACGCATTGCCGAGCTGGAGCAGGAACTGCGCGCCGCCGGTGACCTGGCGCGCATCGATCCACTGACCCAGGCGCTGAACCGCCGTGGCCTGGACGAACTGCTGCAGCGCGAGCTGGCGCGCGCCGCGCGCAACAACTCGCCGCTGGGCGTGGCGGTGATCGACCTGGATGATTTCCACCAGACCAACGATGCACATGGCCATGCCGGTGGCGATGCACTGCTGCAGCACCTGGTGGCCGTCTGCAAGCTGCTGCTGCGCGCCACCGATGGCATCGCGCGGCTGGGTGGCGACGAGTTCGTGCTGGTGCTGCCGGAGACCCAGGGCGCCGACAGCATGGCCACCGTGCAGCGCCTGCAGCGTTCACTGGCACACCGCGTGCTGACCGTGCAGGACCGGCGCGTGCCGGTGCATTTCAGTGCCGGGCTGGCGCAATGGCAGCCCGGCGACGATACCGAGACCCTGCTGCGGCGCGCCGATGACGCGCTGTATGCGGCCAAGCGGCAGGGCAAGAACCGGGTGCAGGCGGGTTGATCGTCCGGCCCACCGCAAACCGCTTCGGTAGGTGCCAACCTTGGTTGGCACACGCCGGGGCAAAGCGCCGACCAAGGTCGGCCTCTACCAACGCCAAGGACAGCGCTTTGGTAGGTGCCAACCTTGGTTGGCACACGCCGAAACAAAGCGCCGACCAAGGTCGGCCTCTACCAACGCAAGGGACAGCGCTTCGGTAGGTGCCAACCTTGGTTGGCTCACGCCGGAACAATGCGCCGACCAAGGTCGGCCTCTACCAACGCCAAGGACATCGCTTCGGTAGGTGCCAACCTTGGTTGGCTCACGCCGGAACAAAGCGCCGACCAAAGTCGGCCTCTACCAACGCCAAGGACAGCGCTTCGGTAGGTGCCAACCTTGGTTGGCACACGCGGAAACAATGCGCCGACCGAGGTCGGCCTCTACCGGGCAATGGGCCGGCGCCTACTTCCCGCGCAGCTTCTGGAACCCGGTCACCGCCGCCAGCACGATGGCGCCGGCGATGATGCCCACCACCATGTTGGCCGCAGCGCTGATCAGCCAGCCCCACTGCCCTTCGCCGCCCAGCGCCTGCACCGCGTGGTGCAGCGCCGGCACGTTGTGCACCAGGATGCCGCCACCCACCAGGAACATGGCGATGGTGCCGGCCACCGACAGGAACTTCATCAGCCACGGTGCCGACGCCACCAGGCCGCGACCGAAGGCGGCGATGGCACCGCCCTTGCGCGACAGGTACAGCCCAACGTCATCGAGCTTGACGATGCCCGCCACCAGTCCGTAGACGAACACGGTCATGGCCAGCGCAACCACGCTCAGCGTCAGGATCTGGTTGGTGAACGGTGCGGTGGCGACCACGCCCAGGGTCAGCACGATGATCTCGGCCGAGAGGATGAAGTCGGTACGGATCGCGCCTTTTACCTTGTCCTTCTCCCACGCCACCATGTCCACCTGGGTATCGGCCAGCGCCTTGCGCCGCTCGGCCTGATGCTCGGCATCGTCGTCAGCCGAATGCAGGAAGCGATGCGCCAGCTTCTCCACGCCCTCGAAGCAGAGGAAGGCACCGCCGATCATCATCAATGGCACGATCAGCGGCACGTTCCAGCCACGGCTGTGCAGCCACGCTTCCAGTGCACTGATCGCCAGCGCCGCCGGTACCAGGATCACTTTGTTGACCAGCGAGCCCTTGGCCACCGCCCACACCACCGGCAGTTCGCGGTTGGCGTTGACTCCGGTGACCTGCTGCGCGTTCAGCGCCAGGTCGTCGCCGAGCACACCGGCGGTCTTCTTCGCCGCAACCTTGGTCAGGACCGAGACGTCGTCCAGCAGGGAGGCGATATCGTCGAGCAGGGCGAACAGGCTGGCACCGGCCATGGGGCGTCCAAGTGAGGGAATGAGCGGATTCTGACCGATACCGGGGCAGCTGCGGAAGCGGTCGGATTCACCGCGTGCCTACCGCCCCCCGGCGACACTGCGGAATCCGGTAGTGACGGCCGCTGGCCGGCAACCGCGCAGTTCCGGACATTGCCGGCCAGCGGCCGGCACTACCTGTATTCGTCGCATGGGAGTTCCGCTTGAGCAATCCGCCCACCGCCAATGGCAATCCCCCGCTGGTCAAAGGCATGAACCGGCGCAGCCAGATCCTGCGCCTGCTGATGCGCTACCGCCATTCGGGCGTGTTCTCGGGCATGAACCTGGATGCCGCCAGCAACCAGGCCGACGTTCCCGCCGATGGCAACCCGGAACAGTTCGTCAGCGACCTGGAGGCCTTGGGGCCGACCTTCGTCAAGCTGGGCCAGATGCTGTCCACCCGCCCGGACATGGTGCCGGTGGAGTTCGCCACGGCGCTGGAGCGCATGCAGGAAAAGGTGGCCGAGATTCCGGTCGAGCGCATCCATGCCATCGTCGAACAGGAGCTGGGCGCGCCGGTAAACAAGCTGTTCGCCGCGTTCGATCCCGAGCCATTGGGCTGTGCCTCGATCGCGCAGGTGCATCGCGCGGTGCTGCACGATGGCCGCCAGGTGGCGGTGAAGGTGCAGAAACCCGAGGTCGCCGCGCAGCTGCGCTCGGACCTGGAGGCACTGCGCAGCTTCGCGCTGGCCGCCGACCACCTGACCCAGGTGGGCCGTCGCGTGCGCCTGCGCGACTGGCTCAACGAGTTCGCCAAGACCCTGATGCAGGAGCTGGACTACCACGCCGAGGCCGAGAACCTGGCCCGTTTCGGCCGGCACCTGAAGCCATTCCGGCGCCTGTGGATTCCACAGCCGCTGTGGGATTACAGCAGCCAGCGCGTGCTGACCATGGAACTGGCCACCGGCGTGCGCGTGGATGCGATTCCCGATGTGCGCCGCACCGAGCAGTCGATGGACCCGCTGGCGGCGGCGCTGATACGCGGCTACCTGGACCAGATCTTCGTGCACGGCGAGATCCATGCGGATCCACACCCGGGCAATCTGCGGGTGATGCCCGATGGCCGGCTGGCGATCTTCGACCTGGGCATGGTCGCGCACATGCCGCCACGCCTGCGCGAGCGGCTGCTGAAGATCCTGTTCGCTGCCGTCGATGGCCGCGGCGAAGAAGTGGCCGACGACCTGATCAGCATCAGCACGCGGCTGGAGGCGTTCGACGAAGAACGCTACCTGCGCGAGACCGGCCAGCTGATCGCACGCTATGCGGCCAGTGGCAGCTTCTCGGAAGGCCGCGTGGTGCTGGACATGGTGCGCATCGCCACCGCCTGCGGCCTGCGCACGCCGCCGGAACTGAGCCTGCTGGGCAAGGCGCTGCTCAATCTGGAAACCGTGTGCCGGCTGCTGGCACCCGAGCTGGAAACCCGCCGCATCGTCGAGCGCCAGCTGCAGCACGTGATGCGTGCGCGCCTGAAGAAATCGCTGTCTGCCGCCAACATCGCCAGCGAGGCGATGGAGCTGCAGCAGCTGCTGCGCGATGGGCCGCGCAAGCTGTCGGACATCATGGCGCTGCTGGCCGAGAACCGCCTGCAGATGAAGGTGACCGGGCTGGAAGAATCGCGATTGATGGAGAACCTGCAGAAGATCGCCAACCGCGTGGCGGCCGGCATCATCAGTGCCGCATTGATCATGGCTGCGGCGATGATGATGAAGATCGACACCGGCTGGCACCTGTTCGGCTACCCGCTCATTGCGCTGATTCTGCTGTTCATCGGCGTGGTGCTCGGCCTTGGCATCGTGACCAGTGCATTGCTGTTCGACCGTCGTGCGCGGGCACGCGAAGAACGCGGGCATCGCTAGCGCATCAGCGAAAACCGCCGTATTCATGCGGTTTTTAATGTAATCCAACGAAGCCCTTCACGCTCGTTTTACCTTCTGAGCGCGATTGCGCGCGTGTTATTTCAACAAACATTTCAGTCAGGTTCGTGCATGCACTATCGGGTCATCGGCCTGTCATGTGCATGTGCTTGTGGCAGCGTCGGTCGGATGGACACGCGTCGGTACGACGTCCATCACCACCACCCCGTCACTGCCGAAGCTGCCTATGCTCTGGATACTGCTGCTGTCGTTGTTGCTGCTGTGCTGGTTGTTCCTCGCGTCCGACAAGTGGGTGTGGTGGAAGGCTGGTGCATTCTCGCTGCTGCTGCTCATGCTCAGCGCGTGGTGGCTGATCGACAAGCTGTCCGGTGATGGGCTCAATGCCGCCACCCTGTACCACCTGGGCGCCGACATGGAAGGCGCCGGTGTCTCCGACTTCAAGGGCTATATCGCCGGCTTCATCGTGCTGGCGCTGGTCTCGCTGCTACCGCTGTTCGCCACGCGGGTGAAGCGCTGGCGCCGGCCCGGCCATGGTGGCGCATTGTTCGCCGGTTTCGCGGCCGTATGGGTGGCCACGATCATGATCAGCCCGCTGGCCCGCGACGGCCAACGCCTCTACCAGCAGCTGCGTCCGGTCGACTTCGCCCGCATCGCCCCCGAATACCAGGTGCCGACGCAGCCGCTGCAGCGTCCGCGCAACATCGTCTGGATCTACGGCGAAAGCCTGGAACGCACCTACCTGGACGAGGCCGTGTTTCCCGGCCTGATGCCCAACCTCAACCGCCTGGCGTCCGAGTCACTGGACGTGCGCAACCTGGCCTCGGCCGAGGGCAGCGGCTGGACCATCGCCGGCCTGGTGTCGTCGATGTGCGGCGTGCCGCTGACCACCTCGCAGGGCGATGAGAACAGCATGGACCGCATGGGCAGCTTCCTGCCCAAGGCCGTGTGCCTGGGCGATTACCTGAAGCAGCAGGGCTACACCAACCATTACCTGGGTGGCGCCAACGGCCAGTTCGCCGGCAAGGGCCAGTTCCTGGCCAGCCACGGCTTCGACGAAGTGCACGACCTGGCGTGGTTCAAGCAGCAGAAGAAGATCGGTCGCATCCACTACTCGGCCTGGGGCGTGCACGACGACGTGCTGCTGGACACCGCCTACCAGCGCTTTGAACAGCTCTCGCGCGCCGGCTCACCGTTCATGCTGACCACGCTGACCATGGATACCCACCATCCGGCGGGCCACCTGCCGGTGTCGTGCAAGGGCGAGCGCTACCAGAGCCAGTACGGCAACATCAACATGCTCAACGCGCTCAAGTGCAGCGACCGCCTGATCTCGCAGCTGGTGCAACGCATCCAGGCCAGCCCGTACGGCAAGGACACGCTGATCGTGATCGCCTCCGACCACCTGGCGATGCCCAACGATCTGACCCACATTCTGACCCAGCAGAAGCGCGAGAACCTGCTGCTGTTCCTCGGCGACGGCATTGCTCCGCAGCAGCTCAGCGCCGATGCCGGCACCACCCTGGATTCGGGTGCGACCCTGCTCAGCCTGCTGGACCCGAACCTGAAGACGATGGGCTTCGGCCGTTCGCTGATCGATGCCCAGCGCGCGCCGAGCGCGAGCGCAGCCACCCAGCGCGATGGCGGCCGTGACTATCCGCAATACCTCGCCTTCGCGCGGTCGCTGTGGCTGGGCGAACCGACCCGCGAACTGAAGATCGATGGCGATGACCAGGTGGTGGTCGGCCTGCAGCACGTGCAGCCGCCGGTACTGCTGGAGTACGACAAGGACTGGGGGTTGAAGTCGGTGTATCTGGAGAACACCTCGCGCCAGTTCGATGATGCCAACCCGGACAACACCCTGGCCTACGTCGACCGCTGCACTGCATTCGAGGATAGCTCGGCCGACGGCGACTGGTGCGCCCTGCTGGTCAACCGCGACAACGGCATCAAGCTGTACCGTGACAACGACCTGCGTGGCGGCATTGCCGTGGACGCACCGCTGGACGCATTCCAGGGCCCGCGCCCGAGCGTGCGCCAGGCGCACATGATCACCCAGAAGGGTCGCCGCACCCGCGCCGGCCAGTACATGCTGCAGCTGGTGGCGAGCACGCGGCCGGATCGTGGCTTCTGGATCGAGGCGGTGTCCTCGCAGCGCAAGGTGGTGCTGGCCCAGCAGTGGGTGCAGCCCGATGCCAACGGCAAGATCAACGTGTCGTTCGGGCTGGACCACGAAGTGGATGATCTGGAGATCCGCGCGTGGTTGAACCATGCCGAGAAGCTGGCGGTGGACACGTTCGCACTGGTGCCCTCGCGCGGCCGACCACGAGGATAGGGTTCTTTGCAGGGCTGCGCCCTGCACCCGCTACAAACCGGGGCAACGGCAACAGCAACAGCGTACATCCCGTGGGATGGCGGGGCGGTGTCGGAGTGCGGGGACGCCGTAAATCCGTCCCTGGAGGCTTGGCAGCCGCTTGCTCGTGTGCGCAGTCCTGCGCACACGGCAAGACCGGGGTTGGGCGTCCTGCCCAACCCGTCGGGCGCATGCGCCCGACCCATGCGGCTCACGCCCCCGCAACCGGACCCACCCCGCCTTCGACAGTTGGCTGCGGTCTGTTGGACATGCCGATGGGGTCAGATCCGTTTTCCGGAGGAAAACGAATCTGACCCCAGATTGATTTCGATATCCGACAGACGTGTCGACCAAGGTCGACACCTACCGACAGCCGCAGGAATCTGTCAGAGGTGGGGCGGTGTCGGAGTGCGGGGTGTCAGCCGCATGGATGCGGCTGCCAAGCCTCCATGGACGGATTTACGGCGCCCCCGCACTCCGACATCGCCCCGCCATCCCACGGAATGCACGCTGTTGCTGTTGCCTTCGCTCCGGCTCGTAGCGGGTGCAGGGCGCAGCCCTGCAAAGAAACCCCTACTCCTGCGGATCGCGGGTGATGTGGATGTCGGTCGGGGTCGACAGCGGAATGTTCCGCTCCGCCAGGATCTGCAGCAGGCTGAAGTACAGATCGCTGCGGGTGGCATACACCTGCCGCGGGCTGGCCACGTACGCGAAGCTGTTGATGGTGATCTGGCCACCGGCAATGCTGTCGATGTAGACCGTCGGCGCCGGCTGCTTCAGCACGTTGGTGTGTGCGGTATACGCATCCAGCAGCGCCTGCCGCAGGTTGCCGACATCGGTGCTGGGGGGCACCGCGAACTGGATCTGGATGCGGCCCTGGTTGTTGCCCATCGTCATGTTGCGCACGGTCTTGGTGACCAGCTCGGAGTTGGGCACGATCAACGTCGACTTGTCGCCCACCTGGATCTCGGTCGAACGCAGGCTGATGCGGCGGATGTCGCCCTCCTGGTCGCCCAGCTTCACCCAGTCGCCGATCTTCACAGGACGCTCGGCCAGCAGGATCAGGCCGGAGACGAAGTTCTGCGTGATCACCTGCAGGCCGAAACCAATACCCACCGACAGCGCGCTGACCAGCAGTGCCAGTTTGCTCAGCTGCAGGCCCATCGCGCTCAACGCCCAGATCACCGCGATGATGATGCCGACGTAGCGGGCAACCGTACTGACCGAATTGCGTGCGCCCAGGTCCAGTTCGGTCTTGGGCAGATAGGTGTCGGTCAGCCAGCGCTGCACCAGCTGGGTGATCGCCAGGCCGGCCAGCAGCGCCAGTACTGCCATCACGATCCCCGCCGGTGCCAGCTTGGTGCCACCGATATCGAATCCGGTCGTGAACAGTGAAGTGAATCGCTCCACTACTGCGCCGATGTTGCCGAACGGCGCTACCAGGGCAAGCAGCGTGAGCAGCACGACCACGGTACGCAGAACCGCCGACAGCAGCACGCCGGCCTGCTCCAGCCGCGACACGCTCAGGCCGGTACTGAGCAGGATGGTCTGACCCACCTTGCTGTCGGCGTTGAGCATCCACGTGCTCAAGTCATCGACGAACTTGAACAGCAACGTCGCCGCCAGCACCACGATGCTGCCGCCGATCAGCTGCTGGTTCACGAATTTGGCGAAGTTCAGATAGCCCATCAACGTCGCGACGATGGCGGCCACCACCGCGACATTGCCCGCCACGCGCGCCAGCACCAGCCAGCTGCTGCGGCGCACCGGTGTGGCCGCGCCCACGCCATCCGCCTGCGCCTCCAGCTTGGCCTCGGCCTCGGCGGTCTGCCGGCGATGCAGGCGCGCCAGCGTCACCAGCATGGCCATGATCAGGCCGAGATAGGTCAGCGCAATCAGGCCATCCAACGCCACCGTGGTGACGTCGCTGGTACGCGTGGCCTGATCGAGGGCCACCAGCACCGTGCTCAGCCAGGCAAGCGCCGCCGCGCCCCACGCGTACTTGCGCAGCTTGAGCGCGGCGGTGTCATCCAGATTCAGCAACCGCCACGACGGCCGCTTGGGAACCAGCATGCAGGCGCTGAGTGCCGCAATGAACGCAGCGCGGAACGTTGCGGTCTCCAGCCCGTCGGCCACCACCTGCAGGCGCGGCGCGATGGCATCGATCGCATCAAGCGCTGCCATCAGCACAACCACGGCATAGCCAGGCAGCAGCGTGCCCACCAGCAGCAGCCACATGGCCAGGCCGGAACGGCGCAGGCGACCGTCCGGCGCGCGCTCGGACTCCGCAAAGCGCCGCCCCAGCCTGCGCAGCCACAGCCGCAGCGGGAACATCATCACCAGCGCGGCCACCAGGCCCAGCAACGGCGTGCCCCAGCCATTGACCCGCATGCCGGCGACGAAGGTTTCGCGCGCCTGCTCTGCCAACGGCGCGACGCGTGCGATATCGATCGGCAGGCGTTCGGCAACCTTGCTCCACAGTGCCGGCGACAACGGCGAGGCGACCTTCTTCCCCATGTCTTCGGCGCGTTGCGCAGTGCGCTGCTGGTCGATGTCGGCTGCCAGCTGCTGGGCACGCACGGCACTGGTCTTGGCCTGTGCTACGGACGCGGCCAGGCCGTCGCGTTGTTTGTTGATGCTGCGCCGTTGCGCCGCCAGTTCGGGCGGCTCGGTGGTGCCCTCGGCAGGCGTGCCCAGCTGCGCCAGTTGTTCGTCGAGGCGGACGAGCTGTGGCTGCAGCTCCTTTTCCAGCGCCTCGGCGTCACGCCGTACCTGCGAGGCATTCTCGGACAGCATCGCCAGCGTCTCGATGGCAGCCGCATCACCACGCTTGCGGTCGACCTCCTTCAGCTTCGCATCGATATCTGCCAGCTGCTGCTTCGGCGTGGGCGCATCATCCTGCGCCAGCACCGGCGCGGACAGCAGGAAGGCGCTGCACAGCAGCAGGGCCAGCCAAGGGCCCCGTGCACGGATCGATCGCAGGAAAGAAGACAAGCCAGCCACACCGGTTCGCGCGGACCACCGCGCCTGCGCGCGACTATACGGCAGAGGCGGTCAAGGGCGGATGGGCGGCCCTGGCAACGTCGAGCATCAGTACTTCAGCCGCAGCTCTTCCACGGCCGGCTGCTGCAGCGCGTACCAGTCCTGGAACTCTTCCTCGGTGATCTCATCGGGCGCATACACCGCCACCGGGTGCCAGTCGTGGTCGGTCGGCAGCGGCTGGCGCGGGCCGGCACGCAGGCTGTAGGCCACGCCTTCGTAGTCGACCAGGTCATCGACCTGCGGCCACTGTTCGCGTGCGAACGCGGATTCACTCTTCAACAGGATCACCTGGTACATCGGCACCTCCACCTCGGTTGGATCAGGAAAACACGGCGCTGGCAGCAGGATACCGCCACGCCGGTGACAACGGGCGCTCCGCCGGGGCGACGGAACGTTCTGGACACGGCCATCGCCCCGGCTTCACCCGCCCATGGCAAGGCCATCGGCATCGTGGAGGCCCACCCCTGCCACGACTGCCGATGACCGAACACCCGCCGCTGAAGACCGTCGCCGACCTCAAGCTGCCCCGCTACCTGGGCACCTGGTACGAGATCGCGCGCCTGCCGATGCGCCATGAACCGGAAGGCTGCACCGACGTGTCGGCGCACTACACCCTGCTCGACAACGGCAACGTCGGCGTCACCAACCGCTGCCGTATGGACGGCGAGGTCGAGGAAGCCACCGGCGAGGCCTGCGCCGTCGACAACGACAGCGCGCGCCTGGAGGTGAGCTTCCTGCCCAAGGGCCTGCGCTGGCTGCCGTTCGCCAAGGGCGACTACTGGGTGATCCAGGTCGCGCCGGACTACAGCGTGGCACTGGTCGGCAGCCCCGATCGCAAGTACCTGTGGCTGCTGGCCCGCGAGCCGCGCCTGGACGCGACCGTGCAGGACCATTATCTGGCGGCCGCCCGCCTGCAGGGCTTCGATCTGTCCGAACTGATCCAGACCCCGCATACCGGCCAGCCCACGGCCTGATCAGCACACGGCCATGGACCTGAAGAGCGGTTACCCCTGGAGGGCGATACGCAATGGATTGATCCAGGCGTTTCCGCCATTGGAAAAGGATCTGCGCTGCGACGTACTGGTGGTCGGTGGCGGCATCACCGGTGCGCTGATTGCCGACGAACTGTCCCGTCATGGCCACGACGTGGCGGTGATCGAGCAGCGCGACATCGGCTGGGGCAGCACCGCCGCCAGCACCGCGCTGCTGCAGTACGAGATCGATACCCACCTGCTGGAGCTGACCGAGCGCTACGGGCAGGACGCCGCCGCGCTTGCCTATCGGGCGTGTGCCGAGGCGATTCCGGCCCTGGGCGACGTGGCTCGCGGCCTGAAAGACGTTGATTTCCAGCGCATGGACAGCCTGTACCTGGCCAGCCGCCATCGCGACGTGCCGCGCCTGATGGCCGAGGGTGAGGCGCGGCGCGGCATCGGTCTGGATGCCCGCTGGCTCGGCCCGGAGGCACTGCAGGAACGCTTCGGCGTGGACGCCGGTGGTGCCCTGCTCACGCGCCAGGCGGCACGGGTCGATCCCTATCGCCTGACCTATGGGTTGCTGCAGCGCGTGCGCTGGCGCGGCGGCAATGTGCATGACCGTACAGTACTGCACACGCTCACGCCCAGCGCGCGCGGGGTAACCGCCCTCACCGAGGGCGGCGCCACGATTCACGCCCGCCATGTGGTGCTGGCAATGGGCTATGCCAACCAACGCTGGCTGCAGCAGCGCGTCGCACGTAACCGCAGCAGCTACGCCTTCATCACCGACCCGATCGATGCGGACGTGCTGGGCCGCCTGCGCAACACGATGGTGTGGGAGAGCGCACGCCCGTACCTCTACCTGCGCGCCACCGGCGACCGCCGCCTGCTGGTGGGCGGGCTGGACGACGCCATCGACATCCCCGCCCGCCGCGATAGGCGCGTAGAGCGCAAGGCCGACAAGCTGATGAAACAGCTCCAGCACTGGTTCCCGCGGCTGGATCCGGTGCCCGCCTTCTCTTGGGCCGGCACCTTCGCCGAAACCGCCGACGGCCTGCCGTTCTTCGGCCCGCACGATCAGTGGGGGCCACGGGTGCATTTCGCCATGGCCTACGGCGGCAACGGCATCACTTATTCGATGATCGGCGCCCAGCTGCTGCGGGCCCGGATCGAGCGGCGCAGGCATGCGCTGGAAGGGCTGTTCGGGTTCGGGCGGCTCTGACCTGCAGCCAGGCATGGCCTGGCTCTACCCCAATCCGGCGCCGACAGGCATCATTCAAGCAACCCCTGCTAGCGTCGGCCTGTACCGCCGCGTGTTGCGTGGCCACCTGTCCGCTGGAGCGCCGTCATGATCCGCCCCCTGACCCTGCTGCTGTGCCTGGCCCTGCCGGGAACCGTGCTGGCCCAGTCCGCCGCTGGCGCCACCGCGCCGCAGGCCGCCGGCCTGGACCTGACGCTGCCGCAGGCGCCGATGCGCTACCTCAACGACCCGGCCCTGCAGCAGGACCCGCCGGGCACGTACTACGGTGACAAGAGCGGCCCGCG
Organism: Stenotrophomonas sp. 28608_Sma; assembly: GCF_056486185.1. NCBI lineage: Bacteria > Pseudomonadati > Pseudomonadota > Gammaproteobacteria > Lysobacterales > Lysobacteraceae > Stenotrophomonas > Stenotrophomonas sp. 28608_Sma. The sequence continues at coordinate 4,682,847 of NZ_CM151308.1, forward strand.
CGTGCACGACGACGCGAAGATCGCCGACGTCACCGACGACAAGGTCAAAGTGTCCGGCAGCTTCACCACCGGCATCGGCTATTCCAAGAACGGTGGCAACAGCCACTACAACGCCGCCACGCTGAACCTGAGCAAGAACTACACCACTGATGAGGGCAAGACCCACGGGGTCAACGTCAACATCCACGTGAGCGAAGGCAAGGGCCCGGGCTTCTACGGCCCGTACGGCGGCTACTACGGCCGCGGCCCGGGCTATTGGGATTACCCGCCGCCGTTTGGCTGGTAAGCGCCGCGTCGGGCCTGGGCCGACCAGGGTCGGCCGCTACCGCTGCACGTGTCCGGTAGGTGTCGACCTTGGTCGACACGCTTTCTCCCCGTGTGCCGGCCAGCGGCCGGCACCTACCGGCACGCGAATCAATCCAGCCAGCCATCGCGCTCGCTGTGCAGGATGCGGCCGTCATAGCCGCTCAGGCGCACCTCCACTTTCTGGTTGCGGGCATTGCGCGCTTCCAGCGACCAGGTCGCACCATCGCGTTCCAGCGAATGGATCTCGCGCAGGCCATGCGCCTGTGCCCGTGCCAGCACCTGCTCGGTGGTCAACAGCGCGCGGCCGCTGTGCTCGTCGAAGATCTCGCCGGTCTTGGGGTCAACGTAGACCTCGCTGAAGCGGCCATCGGCGCGGCTCACGTCAGCCTCCCACAGGCCATCATCGCGTTCGATCTCGTGGATCTGGGTGTAGCCGGCCTTGCGCAGGGTCTGTTCAACCTGGGCCATGCCCAGCGGTGCAGCCTGTGCGGCCGGTGCGATGGCCAGCAGAGCAACAGTGGCGAGGGTGAGCGACTTCAACATGGGGGTTCTCCTGTTCGTGTTCGTGGCCGGACCATCCCGGCAACGCCACAATGCACCCCGTGGTTAACAGCTCCTTAGCCGGCACTGTTAGCCAGCTGTTAGCCAGCCCCGGCACACTCACGCCTGTTCCTACAGCCCGCCCTGCGCCCCGATGCTCTCCACCCTGCCCCTGCTGCTGGCCCTGGCCAGCGCCCCGACCGCCGCCGCACCGGCACAGGACCCGGCGCAGCAGGTCGCGCGCCGCGCCGTGCAGCAGGGCCGCTACGTGCCGTTGGAAAGCGTGGTGCGCGATGCGCTCAAGCGCTTTCCGGGCCAGCTGCTGGAAGTGGAGCTGGACGACGGCGTCTACGAAGTGGAGATTCTGCGCGGCGACGGCGTGGTAGTGGAGCTGGACTATGATGCGCGCAGCGGAAAGCTGCTGAAGACGGAGCTCGACGACTGATGCGCATCCTGTTGGCCGAAGACGATGCCGCGCTGGCACAGCGCCTGCTGCCCCTGCTGGAGCAGGCGGGCTACGTGGTGCACGTGGTTGCCGACGGCCGCCAGGCTGAGGAGATCGGTCAGATCGAAGACCTGCAGGCCGCCATCGTCGACCTGGGCCTGCCCGGATTGGACGGACTGAGCGTGATCGAGCGCTGGCGCGGCAACGGCCGCAGCTTTCCGGTGCTGGTGCTGACCGCACGCGGGCGCTGGCACGACAAGCTGGCTGGGTTCGATGCCGGTGCCGATGACTATCTCACCAAGCCATTCCAGGCCGACGAACTGGTGCTGCGCCTGCGCGCACTGATCCGTCGCAGCCACGGCCACGCCAGCCCGCGCCTGCACTGCGGCCCGCTGCAGCTGGACGTCAACGCCGGCCGCTTTGAACTGGATGGGCAGGCGCTGTCGCTGAGCCCGCAGGAGTTCCGCCTGCTCAGCTACTTCATCCACCACAGCGGCCAGGTGATCGGCCGCGACCGGCTGGGTGAACAGGTGTTCGACTGCGGCCATGACCCGGACTCCAACGCACTGGACGTGCTGCTCGGGCGGGTGCGCCGCAAGCTCGGCATCGATCTGATCCAGACCGTACGCGGCCAGGGTTGGCGGCTGGCCGCGCCGTGAGCCGGCAACCCTCGCTGCGACGGCGCCTGCTGCTGGCTGGCGGTGTCGGCCTGCTGCTGGTCTCGCTGCTGGCCAGTGCACTGCTGGGCGAACTGTTCAAGCGCAGCGCGCGCGATCGCTTCGACCATGAACTGCAGCAGGACATGCTGACCCTGCTGGCGCAGGCCGAAGTGGATGCGGACGGACAGCTGCGCCTGCGCCAGAAACCGAATGACGCACGCTTCCAGCGCGTGTTCTCAGGTGCTTACTGGCAGATCGCCGGCGCCGATGGCCGCGTACTGCTGCAGTCGCGCTCGCTGTGGGATGAAACCCTGCCCGTCACAGCCAGCGGGCCGGCCACGCGCAATCTGAGTGGGCCGCTGCAGCAATCCCTGCGCGCACGCGTGCAGCAGGTGCGCCTGCCACGCGCCAACGAACCGTTCGTGGCCGTGGTTGCCACCGATCGCAGCGCGCTGGATGCAGACGTTGCCGCGTTCCGCCAGCGTACTGCCATCGCGCTGGGTGTGTTGGTCGCGGCGTGGCTGGCGGTGCTGGCCAGCCAGGTGCACTTCGGATTGCGTCCATTGCATCGCCTCGGTGCACAGCTGGAACGGGTGCGGCGCGGCGACGCGCAGCGCATCGATACACAGGGGCTGGGTGCGGAGGTCGCACCGCTGGGCGAGGAGCTCAACGCGCTGCTGGAGCATCAGCAACGCATGGTCGCGCGCGCGCGCACCAGTGCACAGGATCTGGCGCATGCGCTGAAAACCCCGCTGAGCGTGCTGGCCACTGAGGCCGACGGCGACGGCGCGGACTGGCGCGCCACCGTACGCGAGCAGAGTGCGCGTATGCAGGCCAGCGTCGACCGTTACCTGGCCGCAGGGTTGGCCGCCGACCATCGCCAGCGCACCGACGTGGCGGCAGTCGCACAGGCGATGTGCCGGCTGATGGCACGCGTGCATGGCGAACGTGGCATCACGTTCACGGCGGCTGGTATCGATCCGGCACTGCAGTTCGCCGGTGCCAGTGCGGACCTGGAGGAGATGCTGGGCAATCTGCTGGACAACGCCGGCAAGTGGGCGAAGCAACAGGTGGACGTCACTGCAGACTCCAGCGAAGGGCAGTTGCGCATTGAGGTACGCGACGACGGCCCCGGGCTGGCTGCAGACGCGCTGGAACAGGTCACCCAGCGTGGCGTGCGCCTGGATGAGCGCGAGGGCAGCAGTGGGCTGGGGTTGGCGATTGTCGGGGATATCGCCGCCAGTTATGGCGGACGCGTGGCGCTGGAAAATGCGCAGCCCGGCCTGCGTGCGACGTTGTGGTTGCCGGTGGCGTGAGGCGGCCAACCTGACGGCGGGTAGTGCCGGCCGCTGGCCGGCAACCACGTGGTCACCGGGAACGCCGTTCGCCGTGCACCCGGTAGGTGTCGACCTTGGTCGACACGCATCAAAAGCGCCGACCAAGGTCGGCATCTACCAAAGCAGTGCATCGGTTCCGTCGGCCATCGTGCACCCGGTAGGTGTCGACCTTGGCCAACCCAACGGCGGGTAGTGCCGGCCGCTGGCCGGCAACCACGTGATCACCGGGAACGCCGTTCGCCGTGCACCCGGTAGGTGTCGACCTTGGTCGACACGCATCAAAAGCGCCGACCAAGGTCGGCATCTACCAAAGCAGTGCATCGGTTCCGTCGGCCATCGTGCATCCGGTAGGTGTCGACCTTGGCCAACCCAACGGCGGGTAGTGCCGGCCGCTGGCCGGCAACCACGTGATCAACGGGAACACCCTGCGGAAGCCGGCCAGCGGCCGGCTCTACCAAGCGCCAACCCGACCGGTCGCCGTGCACCCGGTAGGTGTCGACCTTGGTCGACACGCATCAAAAGCGCCGACCAAGGTCAGCATCTACCAAAGCAGTGCATCAGTTCCCTCGGCCATCGCGCCCCCGGTAGGTGTCGACCTTGGTCGACACGCACCCAGCATCAACGGTGATGCATCCACCAGCAATCAATCGCGTCCAGCACGATGTGGATGATCAAACCGATACCGAACAACCGCGTCTTCTTCGGCACGCACAGCCCCGCATAGACCGCGATGGCCGGTGCGGTGTGCAGCGGATGAAAACCGATGCTGCAGCGGTTCGGTGCATAGATCGGATCAGCCAGCAGATGATCCAGGTCGATGATCCAGCCCAGCAGCATCAGCAGCCACGCCGAGGCGAAGCGCTTGCGCCAGAACAGCCATGCCAGCAGGGCTGGCACGGCGGCATGCAGGAACAGGTGGAAGATCGCGCGCGCGCTCATCGGGACCGGAAGCGCCGGGCCATGCCCGGCGTTCCCGTTGACCTCAGACCAGCGGTTCGTCGGACAGGTAGGTGTAACCGGTCAGGCCGGCTTCCAGCGCCTCCGACAACTCCTGCGCGCGTTCCGGCGACAGCTGCGCCTCGGCCACGCGCTGTGCGTAGGTGGCACGCAGTTCGTCCAGGCGGTAGCCCACGTAATCCAGCATCACATCGGTGGTGTCGCCACGGCGCTGCTGGGTGATGGCATAGCCATCGGCATCGGCCAGCACTTCCACCGCGTCGGTGTCGCCGAACAGGTTGTGGATGTCGCCCAGGATTTCCTGGTAGGCGCCCACCATGAAGAAGCCGATGCGGTAGCTCTCGCCCGGCTTCATCTTGTGCAGCGGCAGCGAGCTGTCCAGGCTCTCGTTCTCGACATAGGTTTCCACCATGCCGTCCGAGTCGCAGGTCATGTCGGCGATGATGCCGCGGCGGTCCGGGGTTTCGTCCAGGCGCTCGATCGGGACGATCGGGAACACCTGGTCGATCGCCCACACGTCCGGGATCGATTCGAACACGCTGAAGTTGACGAAGTACTTGTCGACCAGGCGCTCGTTCAGTTCGTCCAGCACCGGGCGATGGCTCTTCTCGTCGTAGCTCAGGCGCGCACGCACGCCGTGGGCGATGGCGTAGAACAGATCGTCGATGCGCGCACGCTGCGGCAGATCGATCTGGCCCAGCGCGTAGCTGGCCAGGCCTTCGGCGTGGAAGTGCTGTGCTTCCTGGAACAGCTCCACCGCCGGGCGCACGTCCAGCTCGTCGTGGATCTCGCGCAGGTGGCGGATCGCGGCCGGCTCGTCGTCGTGTTGGTCCGGCACGCGGCCTTCCTGCGCCTCTTCCACTTCCGAGACATTGGCGATCAGCACCGCGTGGTGCGCGGTCATCGCGCGGCCGCACTCGGTAACGATGCGCGGCGGAGTCAGGCCGAACTCTTCGCAGGCATTGGCCAGCGGCTGCACGATGTTGCTGGCGTAGGAATGCAGGCCGTAGTTGATCGAGCAGAAGCTGCGCGAACGGGTGCCTTCATAGTCCACGCCCAGGCCACCGCCCACATCGACGTGGGTGATCTTCGCGCCCAGGCGCGACAGCTCCACGAAGTAGCGGGTGGCTTCGCGCATGCCGTTGGCGATGTCGCGCACGTTGGAGATCTGCGAGCCCATGTGGAAGTGCAGCAGGTTCAGGCAGTCGGCATACTCGGTGTCACGCAGCGACTTCCACAGGTCCAGCAGCTGGCGCGGCGACAGGCCGAACTTGGCCTTGTCGCCACCGCTGTTCTGCCACTTGCCGGCGCCCAGCGAGGCCAGGCGCATGCGCACGCCCAGGCCCGGCTTCACATCCAGCGCCTTGGACTCTTCCAGCACCAGCTTCAGTTCGGACGGCTTCTCGATGACGATGAAGGTCTGCAGGCCCAGCTTGCGGCCGATCAGGGCCAGGCGGATGTACTCGCGGTCCTTGTAGCCGTTGCAGACGATCAGGCCGCCCGGGCGCGACAGCGCCAGCACGGCCATCAGTTCGGGCTTGCTGCCCGCTTCCAGGCCGAAGCCTTCGCCGTGGTGGCTGGCCAGGGTGCCGGCCACGCCGCGGGTCTGGTTGACCTTGATCGGGTACACGGCGGTGTAGCCGCCGCTGTATTCCCAGTCCTGCTGGGCCTGGCCGAAGGCCGCCTGCAGCTTGCCCAGGCGCTGGCCGAGGATGTCCGGGAAGCGCACCAGCAACGGCAGCTTGGCGCCGGCCGCACGCGCCGCGTCGACCACCTTGGGCAGCGACACCACCGGGCCGTCCGCCCCGGTCGGTCTCACCACCATGTGCCCGGCCTGATCCACGTCGAAGTAACCGTCCGCCCAATGCGGGATCGAGTAGGTCTTGCGGGCTTGGTCGAGGGACCAATCGGTCATTTCAGTCGGCCTTGTTGGCAATAAAAGGGGGGGCATGATAACGCCTATATGCCCACAGGTTCGTTATCATGCGCGCCCGCGCCCGTGACAGGTTCCAACCTGAACGGGCCGATCCGTCCGGATGTGGCATCTGTGCCACGCGGCCCCGCCCGCCAGCCCGGCTTCACCCCTCCGAACAGGACTGTTTTCAAATGACTGACAGCAACAACTGGTACATCGAGCACTTCGAGCGCACCGGCTCGGCCATCGGCTACCGCATCACCGGCAAGCTGGACGAGGTGCAGTCGCCGTTCCAGAAGATCGAGATCTTCCAGACCACCGACTGGGGCAACCTGATGACCATCGACGGGGCCATCATGCTGACCAGCAAGGACAACTTCTTCTACCACGAGATGATCAGCCACCCGGTGCTGTTCACCCACGCCGCGCCCAAGCGCGTGGTGATCATCGGTGGCGGCGACTGCGGCACCCTGCGCGAAGTGCTCAAGCACACCGGCGTGGAGAGCGTGACCCAGTGCGATATCGACGAGCAGGTCACGGTGATGGCGCGCAAGCACTTCCCGGAACTGTGCGATTCCAACGACGACGCCCGCGCCGAGCTGCTGTTCGACGACGGCGTGGCCTACATGGCCAACTGCCCGGCCGGCAGCGTGGACGTGGTGATCGTCGATTCGACCGACCCGGTCGGCCCCGGCGAAGGCCTGTTCAACAAGGCCTTCTACGAGAGCTGCTTCAAGGCCCTGAAGGACGACGGCATCCTGGTGCAGCAGTCCGAGTCGCCGCTGATGCAGCTGGACCTGATCAACGAAATGCGCACCGAGATGGGCAAGGCCGGCTTCGGCTCGTTCAAGACCCTGCCGTTCCCGCAGCCGTGCTACCCCACCGGCTGGTGGAGCGTGACCATGGCGCGCAAGGGCGACAGCAGCTTCGACTTCCGCCAGGCCGACTCGGCCGCCAAGACCTTCAACACCCTGTACTACACCGCCGCGCTGCACACCGGCGTGCTGGTGACCCCGCCGTTCGTGCAGGCGGCACTGAAGTAAGGCGTGCCGACCCACGGTCGGCACCTACCCAAAGAAAAACCCGCGCTGGCGACAGCGCGGGTTTTTTCATGTTGCGGTAGTGCCGGCCGCTGGCCGGCAACCGCATGTAACGATCAAAGCGCCCAGATACCGGCGATCACCGCCACCACCAAGCCCCACTTGATCAACTGGTAGGCCACCACGCTGCGCTCGCGCAGTGCCTTGGCCTTCAGGCGCACCTTGTAGACGCTGCCGAAGGCCTTGTTGACGCCACCGGTCGGGTCACCCGGCAGATTCGGCGAGGCACCACCGGCCAGCAGCGTGGCCGCCACCGCGCGGTTGAACAGACCCGGCAGGCCGAAGCGCAGCGGTCGGGCGATGTCGCAGAACAGGATCACGCGGTCATCCGGCGTCTCGTTGTGCGCGTGGTGGATGTAGGTCTCGTCGAACATCATCCACTCGCCGTCGCGCCAGCTCTTCTTGATGCCGTCCACTTCGATGTAGCAGCCGTCGTTGTTGGGCGTGGCCAGGCCCAGGTGCAGGCGGAGCGAACCGGCGAAGGGGTCGCGGTGCGGGCGCAGTTCGCTGCCCGACGGCAGCTGCGCGAACATCGCCGCGCGCACATCCGGCAGCGACTCCAGCAGCGCGGTGGTCTTGGGGCACATCGCCTTCGCCGACGGATGCGACGGGCCATACCACTTCAGGTAGAAGCGCTTCCAGCCACGGCGGAAGAACGAGTTGAAGCCGGCGTCGTTGAACGTGCTGGACGCAGCGATCTTCTGTGCATCGCGCAGCGCCAGCGCCTCGTCGCGGATCATCTGCCAGTTCTGGCGCAGCGGCTCCAGCTGCGGGAATTCCTTGGCCGGGTCCAGGAACGGCGTGGTCGGCACCTTCGAGAACATGTACATGACCACGTTGATCGGGGCCATGAAACTGGAGTGGTCCAGCAGCTGGCGCGACCAGCGCGCGCGGACCTTGCCACGGAAGTGGATGTACAGCACGCAGGCGACGAACAGCGCTGCAATGACGATTTTGATGATCAAAACACTTTCCTCCAGCCGCAGCCGGAACGGGAATCAGGGCGATGCACGGCCGGACGGCCAGCACCGGTGGGGACCGCGGCAGGGGACGGGGACGTGCCAGGAAGGGGCGGCCGCCGATGTCGCGAATTAACAGCTTATGGTCGGCAGGCCGTGCGTCGGGGTCAAGCTGGACGTGCGTGACGTTCAGCGGGCCGCGGATGAACGAAGTGGAGCGAAACGCAACCTATTGATTCTGAAAGAACCACCGGCCAAGTGAGACAGAATTGTCCGATTGGGCGCGACGAACTGTTCCAGCCACGACCCCGACATTTCTCCGACAAATCGTGGAATAGCGAACTGGCGAGTACTAAAATTAACGAAAACTTAGTAACTCCCTGTAACACCGGTTCGCTTGACGCTTTGCGCCACCCACCGGGTCGTCCGAGACCCCGACATGTATCTTCCTGCTCTCCCCCCCTCCTCCTGCGGCGATGACGCCGCCACCCCGCTGCTGCTCAAGCGCGGCGAACGCTTCCTGGCCCCCGACGTCTACCGTACCTGCCTGGACGGGCGCGAGGCGGTCATCAAGGACTATTCCCGCTACCGCGGAACTCCCGTTTCACTGATCGCGCGGCTGATGGTGCGCCGTGAGGCCCGCATGCTGCAGCGCCTCGGCGGCTGGAAGCATGCCCCCGCGCTGCTCGGCACCCTCGGTGGCCTGGCGCTGGGCATGGAGTTCATTCCCGGCCAGACCCTGAGCACCGCACAGGCCGTTGGCAATGAAGTATTCGAGCAGCTGCAGCACGCGCTCAGCCGCCTGCACGCCGCCGGCATCACCCACAACGACCTGCATGGCACCAACGTGGTGGTCAGCAGCGGCGTACCGGTGCTGCTGGACTTCACCTCGGCCTGGCGGGCCCCGCGTTGGCTCCGCCGCAACCCGCTGAGCCGCCAGATGCGCCGCAGCGACATGAAGAACCTGCTGAAGATCCGCCAGCGCGTGACCGGCCAGGCGCCGAGTGCCGCGCAGGCCGCACTGGTGGCCGACCCGGGTTGGGTGGCCGCCGTGCGGCAGGGCTGGAAGCGGTTCTATAAGTGGGCGAAGCGCCGGTAAGCGCTTTGCTTTGGTAGGGGTCGAGCTTGCTCGACCGCTTTACCGCTCCTTGTAGAGTCGAGCCATGCTCGACTGCTCTTCCTGCATCGCGCGAAATGCAGTCGAGCATGGCTCGACTCTACAGAAACCGGGTTACAACGCGTCCGCGTCCAGTTCACCGGTACGAATACGCACCACGCTGCCCAGGTCGTACACGAACACCTTGCCGTCACCAATCTTCCCGGTCCCGGCGGCCTTCACGATGGCCTCAACCACCGCCTCAACCTGGTCATCGGTCACCGCCACTTCCAGCTTCACCTTCGGCAGGAAATCGACCACATACTCCGCGCCGCGGTACAGCTCGGTATGACCCTTCTGGCGACCAAAGCCCTTCACTTCCGTCACCGTGATCCCGGTGACCCCACGCTCGGCCAGCGCTTCGCGCACGTCGTCGAGCTTGAACGGCTTGATCACCGCCATGACCATCTTCATCGTCTATCTCCTGTCTTCCGGCGTGGAGGATAGCGCCTGAACGCGGCCCGTGCGAAGCCGCTGCCGCCTGTCCGGGCGATGGGTGCCAGCAGTATCCTTGTGCCCGAATGGCCTGCCCGCGCCGGATGCACGGGCCCACCCCCACGGAGCACCCCATGATCGACCTGAACCACATCGATGACCTCGCCCGTCGCCTCAGCGACCTGGTGCCGCCGGGCCTGCGCGAATCGCGCGAGGAACTGCAGGCCACCTTCAAGAGCGCGCTGCAGGCCGGCCTGGCCAAGCTCGACCTGGTCACCCGCGAGGAGTTCGAAGTGCAGCGCGCCGTGCTGCTGAAGACCCGCCAGAAGCTGGACGCGCTGGAAACCGCCGTGCGCGAGCTGGAAGGGCGCGGCGCCGCAGAATGAAAAAAGGAGGCGCACCGCGCCTCCCGTTTACAGATTATTTCCCGGATGGGGCCTTGCAGCAAGGCCCACCGGGCGCCCTAGACTCGCCGGTCTGTCGATCCGGCAGGACAAGCAGGGGCAGCAGCGATGGCGCAGGACACCGAATGGACACCCGTTTCGCATGACACCTGCGACCAGGTTGCCGGGCCGTTCTATCACGGCACCCGCGCTGATCTGGCGGTGGGCGAACTGCTGAGCGCGGGCTTCAGGTCCAACTATCGCGACAGTGTGGTGATGAACCACATCTACTTCACCACGATTGCCAAGGGCGCCGGGCTGGCTGCGGAGATCGCCCGCGGTGAAGGGCGGCCGCGCGTGTATGTGGTGGCGCCGACCGGGCCGTTTGAAGACGATCCGAACGTGACCAACAAGAAGTTTCCCGGGAACCCGACGCGGTCGTATCGGAGTGCGCAGCCGTTGCGGGTGGTTGGGGAGATTGTGGAGTGGGAAGCCTATGACGCGGAGTTCGTTCTGCAGTTGAGGGCGTTTGTTGCTTCGGGGAGTGGGGAGATCATCAATTGATGGAGGAAGACGCCGACGGGGCACGTCGGCGTCTTCCTATCAACACGCTCGTGTGGCCCTTATCCGCGAATCGTGCCACACGGCATCTCATCCTCCAGTCGTCTCATCGCGGCGACCACACCGGTATCACCTCAATCCGCAGGCTGTCCCTGGTCAGGGCAACCGATTCCGGATGAATCACCACTCCGCCCGGCTTCCCGTGTCGAACCCGCCGATTCCTTCTGCCGAGGAATCCGAAGATGCCAGCACCACCATCAGCACCTAGCTGGAGCGCATCATCGACCCAATGACGAACGCCGCAGTCAGGCCCGCCCAGGACAGTACCGCCACGACAATCAGCAACACCTTCCGATGCATCGCCTGCGCCTCGTGCCGATAGCGCGCCTTGCGGTCGTACGGCCTGATCAGCCCGAACAGCTCGCCAGGGACGGTCAGCGCTCCCAGCAGCAACAGGGCAAGCATGCAGAACCCGAACAGCGTTCCAACGTCGCCCACCCGGGCGGCGTCGGTTGCGGCATCGGAATGACCGGCAAGGGCTTCGAAGAACGTCCCGACCCAGCCGGCCAACAGCCCGGCCAGGATCCCGACGAACCCCAGATGGCTGAAAAGATGCACCCAGAAGCGGGCTGGAAGTTTCATCGCGTGAGGTCCTTCATCCAGTCAGAAGTAGTGGGCCGGCCACCAATTGAACACATCAACCCGCATGTGTGCCCATCAGTGCACGAGGTGCGTCTTCAGCTCGTTGGAATCCCTGCGCAGCAGGTACAACGCAACCAGGAATGGCCACAGCGAGTTGATTGACGAGAACAAGCGCTGGGTCAGTCCCCGGTACCCCTCAGGGTCCGCTCCCACCACGTTCAACCAGAGATAGACAATGCCCGCGATGCTCACCAAAGCAGTCACGGCGTAAGCCCTTCGGTTGGCCGACCACGCACTCAATTCGATGTGCGACATTGCCGGTGCAATGATGTTGGCGATACCGATGGTGTAGAAGCCGTGCATCGGATGGCCCATGGGCCAGAGCCCGTTGGTCAGCATGGAAATGCCAAAGACCAACCAGCAGATTGCACCTACGGCAATCCGGCGGCCGGACTCCCGCCATACCCCAATGGAGAACGCCACGAAGCCCACACCGGAGCCAATGGCAGCAATCCTGGCGCAGATGCTTGCGAGCGTCGGCGCCTGCAGCAGCTCGCTGGCGTGCTGTGCAAGCGGGTTGTAGCCCGGCGAGAACACGGCGGCAACGCTGGTCCAGAACAGGAACCATGGAAGCGGGACCAGACCCGCGCAGAGAAGCAGTCGGCTGCGGCGTGACACGTACGGTGGTCCTTCTTTGGCCTGCATCAGTGGGTGGAATCCAGACGAGCGCTGCAGAACCTTCCTACTGCGGGCAGGACGATCGCGAGTGACTACAGTTGTAGTCAGATTGCGCGCCGCACTCGGTAGGTTCAATAGGCAAGAAGTCATTCAAACCATCCAGCGGGTGTCGCAGCGGTTCGGTTGCATGAGCGATCACACATGTCCGATGGGCGAGTGCTGTCGCATTTGCCGCGCCTTGCATTTCTTACGGAAGGTTCTGTCGACTCCGTTCCAGAAGTGCCGTTCCGCCTAGCACGCCAAGGCTCTCGCCGCTTCCGGTGCTATGCGACAATGCCAAAAGCGTCTCGGGTTTTGGCGGCATTGACCCCTACCCGTTGGCATTCCGCACAACAGCAGGTAATCGTTACTGCGCCACCGTGCATCGGTGGCCGGGACTCGAAAACCCGTTGTTGTGATGAAGTTTGCGCTTGCCAGCCGGCATCACCTTGCGTGGTGCCGGCTGGCAATCCGTCTGCCGGCTATGGCGGGCGGGGCGTGGGGGCCTCGTGCCCACCGGCGATCATCACACACCGGTTTTCGAGCCACGCCCTGTCCGCCACCTTTATCGGTGGCGGCTTCTGCCTGCATGCACGGAGCCCGCCATGACCACGCCGCACTCCCCGCCCCCACGCCCGATCCAGGAAGCGCCGTCACGCGCTCCGGCCCCGGACCCCAACAGCCTCATCGCCATCCTGCACGCCATCGGCGCGGGCGCTGCGGCCGACGGACAACCCTGGCCCGAGCGGCATCACCTGCGCAGCCGGCAGATTCAGTTGTCCGACGCCGACTGCGCACTCACCGGACAGCGCATCGTGCAGGAGATCCTGCTGGCGGCCGAGCGCACGCGCCAGAACGGTGAGCCCGAGCAGTACGTGGGCGACCGGGTGATGGAGGGGCTGGTGATGGCCGATCTGGCGCTGACCGCCTTCATCCACGAGCGGATGCGACCCAAGGCCTGAGCGCGCTTATGGCGCTGGGTTTTCTGCCTGTGTGCGGGGGTGACGAATGAAGATGCACGGCCTGGCCGCTGCAGCGGTGTGCATCGCGGTGATCGGCGCGATGTGGGTGGAGTGGCCCGAGCCCGCCGGTGATCAGGTGTGGGCCTACCAGAAGCTGCAGCCGGCCGATTACCGGTTGTTGCACAGTGATGCGCTGGGCTTCGTGACCGCGAAGGCCCACGAGGGCTTTGAACTGCACGCGCGCCATGCCAGGGCGACGTCCTTCGAGATCCGGTGCAAGGGCGTTGTGGTGATGGACGTGGAGAACGCGCCGTCGCGCGTGCTGATCCGCATGCCTGCCGATGCCCGCTGGCGGGCGCCAGATATTGAGCGCCTGCGCATCAGCTTCGAGCGCTGGCTGGATCTGCACCAGAGCCAGGGGCGGTTGCTGGTGGAAAGTGCGGGGCCTTCGTGGGTTGAGGCACGGCTTGGGCGCCTTGACAGGTCGGTGCCTGATGACCAGCGCTGCGTGTTCAGGGACCCAGGCCACCCTCGGCTGGAATCTCCCTCGTCATTCCGCCTATCCAGCAGACCATTGCAGGCAGTGGAAGGAATGGCAGCATCATCCTCGGCATTGTTCCGAAATCCCAAAAGAGCCGCGTGAACCACGTGCCCCCGGCACCGTTTCGGCGCAACTTGTGGCTGCGCAGAAGCCCCGCTAGCATCGGCTCAACGGCTTTTCCCGTTCTGCCCCTGCATCCATGATGGAAGCCCCCGTGACCGAACCGACCGCCACCGAAGTTTCAGCCGAAGCCGCATCCCACAAGGGCGAATTCTTCCTGATCGACGCAGGCTTGCTGAGCAACGGCGGGGTTCCCGGTATAGAGATCGCCAACGAAGACAAGCTGATCGATCCGGGGATGAATGTCATCTCGCGTCCTGATGGAACGCCAGGCCAGTATCCGGAGCGCCCCCACCTGGTTCATGTGCCCGAGAAGGGCGCAATGCCACGCGATCTGGAAGAGCTCGCTGGCATCTGGATTGTGTCGGAGCCGCTGAAGCAGCTGTTTGAGCAGATGGACCCCCAGGCGTTTGCCTTTGTGGCCTGCGACTTCAGCCTTGCTGACGGCAGCCCCGGCCCTCAGTACTACCTGGGCAATGTGCTGCGCAGGCTCGATGCCCTGGATGAAGCCGCTTCCCGCGTGAGGATCAAGCTCGACCACAATTATCAGACCGGCGAGGACGAGAAGCTCTACAGCCTCGTCGGCGGAGCGAGCCTGGTGTTCAAACAGGATGTTGTGGGAGATGCCCATATCTTCCGCCAGGATCGCATGGGAGCACCACCCATCTGCGACCGCGCGATGTTTGATGCTTTGAGTGCAGCCAACTTCTCCGGCGTACGGCTGCGCGATGTAGCCGACATCTAGCAAGCGCTCTTTCAAACGGATTCTTGAATGAGGTGGTGCGCATGGCCGACACACCGGTTTTTCAGGGACACCATCTGATCGAACAGATTGCGTTCGAACAGAGCCCGCTGCTGAAGTCGCTTGCCAGGAGTGGTCATTTCGCGCTCCACGGACCCGACAACATTCTCAACCTGCCCGCGAGCCCTGCGCTGGCGACCAGGCTGAGTATTTCGCCACACTCAGGCGGCCCATTGAGTGCGTACTCGGATCAACTGAAGTTCGTTCTCGACGACCTCGCGGAAACATCCGATGGCCGAGCCTTGCTGTCGAAGGAGACTCCGCCGGACGTGCGGGCCGCCGCGGCCGAGCGTATGGGTGCCCGCATCCAGAACCTCGAACATACCCTTCGCGCCGGCATCCTCAACGGCGACCTGGTCACCAACACGCCCGAGAACATGACCCCGGCGGAAGCCAACGCCAAGGTCCGCACCTTCTTCTCTGATCTGGACGGCTACCAGCGTACCCACGCCGCGCAGATTGCGGAACTGAAGACGCTCAATCCGTCCGAGTTGCGCTGGCGCGGCGTCACCCAGTCCGAAGGCAACGTGAGGTTGGCGCTGGATGCTATCGACGAACCCGGCAACTCCACCTTGAGCGAGCGCTGGGGTGGCCGCGCATCGTTGGGCACCGCCATTCAAGAGGCCAATCAAGGCGGCCGCCTGCCGTTGAGCGAGCACACCGCTGCCCGCGTACGCACTGCGTTCAACCCGGAAATGCCACTGACCATCGTGCGCCCTGGCCCAGCAACCACAGCTCCGCAACTGGCTGGCACTGCAGGGCGAGCGGGTGCTGCGGAAGGTGCCGCCGAAGCGGCTGCCGCCGCGCGCGGACAGATCACCGGCGGGCGCGTACTCGGTGCCGCGGGCGTCGCCGCGCTGGCCGTGGACTTCGCCATCACCGGCCACCGCGTGGCCGAGTTGCGCAGCGAGGGCAACGATGCCGGCGCAAAATCAGCTGCCACCCACTTCGTGGGGCGTACCGCGGGC
The DNA here is from genome assembly GCF_056486185.1 of Stenotrophomonas sp. 28608_Sma. NCBI lineage: Bacteria > Pseudomonadati > Pseudomonadota > Gammaproteobacteria > Lysobacterales > Lysobacteraceae > Stenotrophomonas > Stenotrophomonas sp. 28608_Sma. Next base: position 4,698,352 of record NZ_CM151308.1, read on the forward strand.
GGCTTCGGCGGCGGTTTCCTGTTGGGCGCAGGGTACGGCGTCGTTACCGGCTCGTGGACCGGACCAGGTGCGCTGGCTACCGGGCTGTTGGGCGGCGTGGCCGGTGGCTTCGCCGGTGAGTACTGGGCCCAGTACCAGGACAAGAAAGCCGTCTACACCCAGGTGGACCGCAGCGGCAACGAATGGAGCCGCGACCCGGAGGATGCAAAGGGCACCTGGAGCCGCAGAGTGCGCACGCCGCAACCCGACGGAAGTTACCGCGAGACCACGATGGTCGCCGGTGGCCGGCTGGTGGATGAGCTGAACTACAAAGCCGCCAACGACTCCTATTCGCTGGGCATGGCCAACCTGCCCAAACCGCAGAACCCCTTCAAGCTGGATGCAGGCGGCGAGAGCACGCCGCCACGCGAGCCGTTCGAAACCAACCGCCACTATGTGCGCAACCCGCACAACGGCGAATGGAACCTCTCCATCCACGCAGTGATTGATGGACGCGTCCCGTTGGACTACAGCGTGTCGGTCAGCCCGGAAAAGGCCGGCCAGCTGGAACTGGAGTCGCAGCGCATCATTGCCCAGAACGCCGCAAACACGCCGGAGGCGCTCGCCGCGCGCTACCAGGTGGCGTTCAACCAGTACAACTGGCATGAATTTGCCACCATCGAGCCGGTGCCGGAGGTGATCGCCAACGCGCAGACCCAGACGCAGCCCTTGCGCGCTTCCAACGGCGAGAAGTACACGCAGGACGCCAACGGGCAGTGGCACACCCCGGGCTGGGTGTATGGCACCAACCCGGCCGAGGGCAGCATCATCGAGGAGCTCAATCGCACGCGTCAGAGCCAGCAGGCCGGTGTGCAGGAGCTGAATTCCATGGCGGACATTGCCCGGGCCAATCCCACGCCAACCGAGTACGGCTTGCGCAGCCAAGTGGTGGACGCCTACCGAAGCGCCGGCATTGAGCGAAACGCAGAAGAAATTGATGACGCTGTAGCCGCTGTTGCCCAGGATCACGCACGCACCGTGCCCAGCTTTGGCACCTTCATGCTGCAGGTACAGAAGGATGGCTCGCTGGCCACCTTGGCGGGGAAGGATGACGAGCGCATGCAGATCGTTTCCGTTACCACGCCAGAGGAGATTGCTCAGGCACACGTGCGGCGCACGACCTCAGAACAAGAGCAGCAACCTGCGGGCGTCGCACCGGACGCACCTTCGCCACACGCCTCCAGGCCTGCCACCCAGCACGACGCTGACGTAGACCGAGACCAAAGCTCGGTCCTGCGTCCGGATGGCAGCAGGCTGCTGGAGCAGTTGCGCTCGTCGGTAGCCATGCTGGATGAAAAGAACAACAAGCCGTGGGACCAGAGCAGCGACCGCCTGCTGGCCAGCGCCTACAGGCTTGCGGCAGACGCCGGGTTCAAGCCTGGCGACAAAGTAGACATGGCATTGAGTGAAGCCACCGAAACCCGTGCTGCGGGTACTACGCTGTTCGTGACGCGCTCCGGGCCGGGCGCGTCCTCGGACCCCGCCGCCAACCGGGTGCAGATGCCAACACAGGACGCCCTGGCGATCGCACCGGAGCAGCAGTATGCAGCGGCCAACCGGAGCCTCGACGCTCAGGATCGGGAGCAGTCGCAGCAGCTGGCGCAAGCGCAGGAGCGGCAGCAGGAAGAGAGCCGGCAGGGACCGCGGATGGGCTGATGGCAGCGGTTCTGGCTGATCAACGTCGATCCACTTGATACCGGGCGAGTTCCGGCGCTCACATTGCAGAGACTGGTCGCCGCATAGGAACAAGGCACGCTCCGGGCACCTGTCGGAATCCTCCTAGCTGCGTCGCCAACAAACCCCGATATCCCTGCGCAGAGCGCCTGCCACACCATCAAACATCCCTCCGCAGGAAGCCACACATGAGCCTGGCGCTGGTCCACAGCCGTGCCCGCGCCGGGGTCGACGCCCCGCTGGTGCGGGTCGAAGTGCATCTCTCTGGCGGCCTGCCTGTCACGCAGATCGTGGGCTTGGCCGAGACCAGTGTGCGCGAATCACGCGAGCGCGTGCGAGCCGCCCTGCTCTGCGCGCGCTTCGACTTTCCGCAGCGGCGCATCACGTTGAACATCGCGCCTCGAGCATGTCGCACCTTGGCGTCGTCGGGCTGCGGGCTCGGCTTCACCTAAAATGGGTCAGAGCGAGCGGATCGCCTCTAGGGGCGTGATTGCTGAGGCCTTCAGTGCCGGAACCAGGACCGCTGCTTGGCCTAGCAACCACAATGCTATAGCACTCACCGGCAAGTAGGCTGCCGGTAGCCTTGGCAACTCGTAGAACCGCATTAGGCCAATATTCATCGCGTAGGAAAGGACCAGTCCAACCGCAATGCCGAGACTGACGATCAGAAAATTCTCGATCTGGAAGTAACGCAGAATATCCGATCGCGTGGCCCCTAAAGCACGACGAATGCCGATCTGCTTCCGGCGCTGCTCTACCCAATAGCTGGCCAAGCCCACAATTCCCAATGCAGTGGCCCCAAGAAGGGCAATGATCACTGCGGCAAGCAACCCCATCATGACCTTGGCACCGCGAAAGTGGTCTGACCTGAGTTCGGAGACCGGGCGACTGGCAGAATGGTCAAAAACCACATCAGGTGCAGCCGCCGATATAGCCCTCCCTACTTGGCCAAAGATCTGCGGAAGATCTTCCGGATTGGCTCGCACCAGGTATCTGCCAGCGAGCCGAGGCCCGGCCAATGCTGGAACGATGAGCGACCAGTCATTGCCCAATGCCTCTCCCAATCCCGGTTGAGAGACAGCAAGGTGGTCGACGGTACCTATTACCGTGAATCGGGTATCCATGGCCCAAATGCTTTGGCCGATTGCGCTTTGCCCCGGCCAATAGCGATCGGCCAACTGCCGAGTCACCAGCACCGGGGCGTTGGATGGGACGTACTGCTCGATGGGCGCATACTCGGCCGGCTCCGGCATACGACCAGACACCACATTCAAACCGAGCAACTTCAGCGCCACAGCATCCCCAAGGTAGAAATCCAGAACACCGCCAGAGCGCTCAAGCGCTTCGTCAGTGTTCACACCGGCACGGACTCCAGGATCGCCAAAGGGAACAGCACTAATGGCGCCCACAGCCTCCACACCTGGAATAGCCCGGATAGCGTTCATCACACGGGCGTTGATGTCATGTGCGTCTTCTGCGCTGAATCCGGAGAGCTGGACGATCCCAAGTGACGACTCCTGAACGCCACTATCAAGGTTGAGCGCTCGACTCTTCTCCATGAACATGAAGATTGCGTTGCATAGAACTGCACACGCTAAGGCTATCTCAATGGTGATCAAGAATGTGGCCAGTTTGTGCTTCTTCAGCGCCGCCACTATGATTCCAACTTGCATGGCACACTCCTTCAAAGCAGCTTCAGCTGGGTAACCGGCTGGATAAAACTCGCTCGATACGCGGGAATCGCACCCGCCAAGAGGCTTGTGAGCAAAGATAGAATGACTGTGACCAGAAACATTGCGATGTCCAGGTGCACCAGATCTGCGTATGCTACTGGCTGGATGCGTATCATCCACAAGCCAAGTAACGTTAGGAACAAGCCAAGCACGCCGCCCAAAGCACCGATTAGACCGGCCTCGACCAGACACTGCGTGAAGATAGCGACTCTGCTCGCTCCCAACGCGCGACGCAGGCCGATCTCTCCGCCGTGTCTCATGAACTTCGCAAGCAGCAAGCCGACTACGTTTGCGAGGCAGATCAGAAGGAACGCGAAGGCCAAAACCGTCTGCACTTTTACGTCGCTGGGAACTACCTGATTGAAGTCCAGCCATTCCATCAGAGACCTCAACCGGGTGTTGTCGTCGTGCTTGATACGTCCAAGGCGCTTCTGCTCAGCTGCATAGTTACGGAGGAAGCGATCGTATCCCTGAACGCGCTCCGGACCACTCAACTTTACCCATAGCGCGACCGCGACACAGGGCGAGCTCTCGAGAACACCAGGACGATCTGGGGTAGCCCAACAGGTAAACGGTTGGAAGTCGCCCTCGTTGATCTCGAGGCTAGCTGAGAGAGGAAGAAACACATCGTCCGCTACACCGTAGAAGCCGGATGTCTCACCACCAGAGAAGCGCCCACCTCTGATCTTGTAGAACAGTGGGGAAGGACGCCATGGGCCTAGAACACCGATGATCTGAAGATTTGTATCTTTGACTCTTAAGCTCTGACCGACACTGTTGCGGCCGCCGAACAACTGCTGGTTGAGTCGATCTGAGATCACTGCGACACGGCTGCGACGCGCGTCATCCTCAGCACCCCAAGCGCGCCCGTACTGTAGCGGCACGTCGAACATCGTAAAGAATTCTGAAGTTGTTGAGATCGAAGAGATCATCAGCGGTACTCCGCTAGGAAGCTCTGACCTAACCTTGACGGGATTGGATACCACCATCGCCTGGCTGTCCGCCTGCTTGGCCGACCATAGATCAAATGCGGTGCGGTAATCCATTACATCATAGGGCTCACGTCCTTTGGACTCTGGGTTCACATCAACTTGAGGGTAATAGATGTGCCCGCTCTTGCCTGGAAGAGGGTCTCCAGACAGGATGTGCATGACTGTGAGGGTTGTCATGCTCGCTCCGATGCCAACCGATATCGCCAGAATCACCAATCCAGTGATGACCTTGTTCCTTGCGGCGTTATGCAGCGCAACTTTCACGTAATAGCCAAACATCTAAGCAACCCTCCTGTGCTGTCCCACCTGTTCTGCGCCGGCCCATGGGGTCCGACTAAGCCTGCTGGACTGCGTTCTCATCCATAGTCCCAGCACTCTCTGACTCAAGCGCAAGAGTTGTATCAAACAGATTTCGGTACTCGATTCCGCCGTGCATGATCATTATCAGTATTTTGCCTTTCGTGATCGTCATGATCATATCCATGGCGATACGTTGGATGCCGGCGTCCAGGTTCGCAAGTGGCTCGTCCAATACATAGAGATCGGCCCTCTTGCTAAGTGCCATGGCCAAGGCAACCTTCTGTTGCTGACCCGCAGACAGCTGGTCAGGATAGGCCTCAAGAATCTCTGAAGAAAATACAGCCAGTGTTTTCAGAAGCTCTACGTCAACCCCAAGGTCCTTTATGGCGAGAGGAGGAAATGCGAGCGGCAGAGTGGATGAGCTGATTCGTGCAGGCAGTGAAAGACTACCTGCTGTGGGCAGCAGGTGCCTCGCGAGGATGTTGGCAAGTGTGGTCTTTCCAGAGCCGTTGTCACCAGTGACGAGAACCCTCTGCCCCCGATCAATGACTGTGGATACATTTCGAAGAACGCTGGTTTGGCCGAAGCTAAAGGACAAGCGATCGGCTATGACACTTTCTGAATACTTAAATTCAGACGATTTTCGCAACTCAAGAAACCCTGAAACTCGATGAACCGTGGCGCCGTAGCTCTTCAGATCTGCCCAGTTCTTGAAGATGGCAATTAGGGTTGTAGCCGCACGCCAGAATGCGTTCATGAATGCAATGAACGAACCAAATGTCATCTTCTTCTGAAAGACAAATATCGCACCAACGAATATCGAGCAGACATCCGACAGAACCATCGTCAGATCACTTGCGCCTTGAAGTGTGCGCACCACCTTGAATCGACTGTAGCCTGCATCCAAGAGGCCGTGCATGCCTCTATCGAACGAACTCAACGTCTTGCTTGTCAATCCGAACGTCCCCACCATCTTCAGGCTTCCAACAGCTCTGGCAAGGACAACCAGAACCTGGGCTTCCTTTTCCCGCTCCGTAGATGTCAAAGCACTGATGCGTTTGCCGACCACCAAGCTGACAATCGTGGCAATTGGGATGATCGCGGCAAGAACTGCGAAGGCCTTCCATGAGATGTAGAGCAGTGCTATGACCAAGGCCACAAGCATGGAGATCTTGACTGCAACTCCTCTGACCAAGGCAAGCATTGGTACCAGACCATCCTTTACGTCAGATCTGATCCGCGAAATGTAGTATCCCACTCCGTTTCGCAGGAAGTCTTCGTAGCGTTCACTGTAGAAGACGCGCAGAAGTTCCTCACTGACTCGCCTCACAATGCGATTGTCCAATCGCTGCTGCCAAAGCGAAGTCACGTAGGCACCCACGTTGAGCGACACACCTAGCGCAAGATAGCCAAGGATCAGGTACATCAAACGCGAAAAATCGCCCCTCAACGACGCCTCATCAAGAATCGCCTTGATCAGGAGGGGGGGTATCAGACCTTCAAATGCACCAATTGCACAGGAGGTGATCGTCACCGCCACGTACTCATTCCGGTTCTCGCCTAGCAAACGCGAGAAGTCACGCCATGGTGTGTGGCCGCGGCCAGGATCCACCGCAGTGCTGCCGCTCGGCGTACTCATTCTTGCCCTATTCCCCACTCAGGCCCTTCCATGAGGGTAGGGCCCAGCTGATGGCCTGCCTGCACCTTCAAGAAGGGGGCGTCCAAGATGTCCAGACAGAATTCATCGGGATACGGCGAACTCAGTCGATGCAAGGCCCGGATAGCCCCAGCAACACCTGTGGCGTAGTCACAGGAAATGCGAAACAGGTTCTCTCCCGGTATCGCCGCTGTGTCATCGTCGCCAAAAACATAGATGTCGGTCAGCCCCTCATAAGGGCGATTGGCCAGATTCAGGTACTTTGCATCTCCTGAATACACATAGGCATCTACCAGAGTGTCTATCAATCCGGCAAGGCCGTAAATAAGACCCGGAAATCCGGAATACTTGCGGTAGAGATCCAAGGCCAGAGATTCAACTACATCCCAGAGACCGTACCTGATGGCGACTTTTATAATGCCTGCGGTACCCTGCTCCACGTAGGGTTCGTAGGTGGTTAGGCCAGTAGGTGCGGCGGCAAACGTGGTGATACCTGCCTCCAGCTCGTTTCCCTTCGACAGGTCGTAGGCCAGTGCCAACTCTCCTATCGCCCTCCACTTAGAATCGCCGGTCACTTGAGACAGCCGGAGGAAGAAAAGCGCCACTCCGGATTGACCATAGCCGAGTCCTACTCGAATGACGCCGTCGTCCTCCCAATAGATTCCGTTCTCCGTACGAACCGCAGATGATTTCAGCTGCAGACCGAGCTCTAAGGCAGTTTCCAGATAGTTCGTGACTTGCGAGGCAAGAAAGGCTGCCAGATTCGCCATTCCGATGCCGGCTGCTCCGTAGTAGAACGAGATCTGGCCTTTCGAAACTGAACTTCTGTTGGCCATGTCAATGAAGCCAAGCCCGACAGAATCGTAGCCCATGGCCAAATGGGCCCATCCGATTCCCGCCAGCCCCGTCAGCACACCGGGCGCTGTGTTCGCCTCATGAAGACGTCCTGCATCCGAAAAGTGCCGCTCGAGTACTTCATTGGCCACCTCGGCACCGGCGCGTGTGAGTGCGTAGATTACGCCGGAGGAACCAAATCCCAAGCTAGTTGCATTTGTGGAGAGAGCAAAGGGGTCACAAGGAAACAGCGTGTACTTCGAATTCAGTCGATAGTTCATCAGAACGAACCTAGACAACCGTTCTATCAAGTGCTCCACTGGCTCAGAAGAAGCCTCGCGCATACCGTACGGCTCATCTATTGAGGCTCCTACCTGTAGCCTTTCTTCGGCCTCGCGAAGATCGATCCGTCCCTGCGCGAGACCACGAATCACATCGAGCACCGGGGTCCCTTCCCAGCCGATATCCTGGACGAGAATGGGAAGGACGTTGTCGAAGAGGTCGTCTCTGACATACGCCATCGCCACGATCGGAAACATGGAGTACATCATGATCGCCGAAACTGCGTACAGGTCATCCTCGATGCTGCTTACCTTTGTCCTGCTCTTCATCTTGCTTCTGAATCCAGGTGTATGGATGTCGTCGGATTCTCCATGAGACGGTCGGAATGCAGCTTCCAGGTCAATCAACCGCACCTCCAGGGATTCCTTCTTAACCAGAATATTTGGGGGTGACAGATCGCCAATAACCATTCCTGCCCTATGCGCCAGATCAACGACTCTGAAGAGATTAATGAAGATCGTTCGATACATCCCATAGAACTTCTCACTGTCTGCCACCGTTGGGCGCACCGTCATCAGCGGCGAGAACTGGAGCATGACCTGCCGCATGTCGAGAGCATCGAAATGCTCCTCAACGAGGTAGAAATTCTCCCAATCCCAGAACGAGTCCAAGACTGCAGGGGCGACTCCCAGCGGACTGAGGATGCTCAGATTCGACATCTCTCTTTCCAGGCGGGTGGTTGCATCTCCGCCATTTTCATAGAGCTCCACATGGGGCCTGGCCTCCTTGATGACGACTTGGCGACCGGTGAGAGTGTCCTTTGACAGGTACACTCCACCAGTGTTCGAGAAGCCCAGCGCGCTCTCGATCAAGTAGCGACCGTTGTTCAAGACCATCTCCCCTGTTTCCTCTTCCTCGGCAGGGAAGGGGTCCTGAGCCCACTCAGGAGTCTCGAAGTACGGGGTCCGATGATCAGGGACATGGTCTCCTGACGGTGAAACAAGCATCGGGATCATTCTTCCCATGAAGTCCAGACGGTTCACTTGGATGATGCCGCCGTACCGGTAGTAGATACAGCGGCTGTCTTTGTAGCGCTTGTCGGACAGGATGTAAGATCCGACATTCGCCCCCACCTCTTGGTACATCAGCTCGATGAGTTCTTTGAACTCAGTCTCCGTATGTGGGTAGACCGTAATGAACTTCCCAGATCCACCTCGGGGCCAACGCTTGGATGTCATCATCCTCATCGTGCGGCGGTCGTTGGCGAACTTAAACTCCACATCACGCTGAAGCAGAAGCTCAGCAACACGCTGAAGAATCTGCTTGCAGTTATCTTCGATTGCTGACAAATGGATCTTCCAACCCTGAGCTGGAAGCGACCGCGAGCCAGACCTCGCGAGTGGCAAGACATGGGACCACACTCCGATCCGGCGAATGCCCCAGCCTTGCCCATGCGCCACTAGAAGCTGATCAACAATCGACACTAGCTCATCGCTCGGCCTGTAATGCTCGTAGTTCGGCTCGTAGAAGCGCTCGTCGCTGCTGATGAAGTTGACCTTGTCAACATGCCGCAGCTCGCGCAGCGTAGGTTTTCTGGAAGACATCACGCGCTATCCTTGGAGATGATCGGCCCGCAGTCTCCAACCGAGCACTGGCAGCCGGCATTGTCATGGGAGGGCGCCAGATATCCGGCGCCCTCCTTTAGGTCAACTACTGCAGTTTCTGCTCCTCCGTGGGGCCGCAGCATGAATGGGTCGAACTGGTAGAGCTGTTGCCCATCAGGCTTAACGAGGTATCCAGAGACAGGCGCTGCAGATTCAGTACACGATTCATTCTTTCTCTCCTTAGTGACTCAAGGTAGCGTCACTCTCCTTGGCTCATCGTCCCTGGATGAGCGCGCCCCCTGAGTTGGCACTTACTCACGACAGCTGGCGGATCACACGATCAGCTGACGACTCTTGTGTTAACGCTCTCCTTCCACAGGCGTGGCGCAGCAGCTGTGCTGGGAGCTGGTACAGCTGTTGGCAAGCGCAGACACGGTGTTTTCCACAAGCAGTCTCTGCAAGTTGAGAACTCGATTCAATGAAGGATCCTCTTTCTGATAGGAGATTCGCCGATGAGTCACTCTCGGCCATGTCGCTGGGTCGATAGCGTCGATGATGAATCCCTTGCGGTAGATCGATCAGATTGGTGTGGCAATACATGTGGTGTAGCCGGGACACCTAGGAAGCCGGCGGCGACACGTCATGCAGCAACAGCTATTACAGCCGCGGATCCTCTACGCTGCCATCACAGCAGCTGTGTGTGGAGCTGCTGCAGCTATTGCCCATCAGGCTGACATTGGTATCGAAGGCCAAACGCTGCAGATTCAGTACACGATTCATGACATTCCTCCTTGGTTGACTACGAATTTCCGATCAACCCCAGCCAAAGGTTGGGTAATCGGCGGCACACTGCGCATCTGAATGATCAGACGCGCAGATTGGTACGCGGAGAAGGATGGATAAGACCACCCCGGGGAGAAATGTTCCTGATCCCAGGAGATGGGGCAATTGAGCCTCTGAACTCACTCCATCACTTCTTCGCCATAGAAATTCCTCTCATAATTTTCATCGTGCACCGCCAACGGCAGGGAATGGCAGCACACATCATTGCTCCACATGTACTCACCAGAACCGGAAACTGATCCTTAGAGACTCACAGGCTGAGAACCAATTTCTCAACATGTGGAACGAGCGACTTACTTTCGGCCCGCCAGAGATACTGCATACCAGCGGCATCCAATTGCCAGACGCCGCACCGACATTACTGTCGCAATCTCCCTGATAGGCAGATAAGAACAAGGCATCGAACTTTTGGATTTCTACCGTTCTTCTCCGGATCACGATGGACTCAGTGTTGGATACTCTTCTTTCACCGACATCAATGAAATGACAATTGATTCTTCCTATCGACGCTCCATTCCTTTCTCGCAGACTTGCAAACACCGTGATGTAAAGGGTTTTGGTCAGATCTTGAATTTCATATTCACCCATCAGCCGCGCATTGGGACATCTAATTTTCAGCCATATGCGTCACTTTGGCGGGAACAACGGTTGACGATTAGCGCTACTCGTCTTTTGGTCACGTGGACCCGTTTCTATGAGGCAACGCTTTAGAGCCGGAACTTGGAATTCCCCGAATCCATGATGTTCCATCAACCAAAGAAGATTCGCCTGTGCGTTCGTACACGATGATTCGGGCTTGCCCGGGACCCGACTACTGACTCCAACTTCCCACATCTCGATCAACGCCTGCTTCAATGTCCAAAGTGACGGGCGTCGCTGCGTTGCCCATCACAACTTTCATTCAACGTTAGGGCATTTCCTAGCCGCGTCTGATGCAGTCCCCGATGGCTGACCGCCGATTGCTGTTGCACTATTCAATGTCTCTAAACGGGAAACCACACATGGGCCTGGCGCTGGTCTACAGCCGTGCCCGCGCCGGGGTCGATGCCCCGCTGGTGCGGGTGGAAGTGCATCTCTCTGGCGGCCTTCCTGTCACTCAGATCGTGGGCTTGGCCGAAACCAGCGTGCGCGAATCTCGCGAGCGCGTGCGTGCCGCCTTGTTGTGCGCGCGCTTCGACTTCCCGCAGCGGCGCATCACTTTGAACCTCGCGCCTGCCGACCTGCCCAAGGAAGGCGGCCGCTACGACCTAGCGATTGCGCTAGGCATTCTGGCGGCCAGCGGCCAGGTCGATCCGCAGTCGCTGCTTCAATACGAGTTTCTGGGCGAGCTTGGGCTGACCGGTGAACTGAGGCCAGTGGCGGGCGCGCTGCCTGCCGCAATCGCGGCCGCCGAAGCCGGGCGCATTCTGGTGGTGCCGCCCGGCAATGCGGCGGAGGCCGCACTGGCCGAGCACGCCGATGTGCGTGTAGCGCGCACGCTGCTGGAGTGCTGCGCCGGGCTGGGCAATCCGCGTCTGTTGCCGCCCGTGGAGCGCGTGGACACGACACCGTTGCCACTACCCGATCTGGCCGACGTGCGCGGGCAGGCGCACGCACGACGCGCGTTGGAAGTGGCCGCAGCGGGTGGGCATCATCTGTTGTTGATCGGCAGCCCTGGCTGCGGCAAGACACTGCTGGCCTCGCGCCTGCCCAGCCTGTTGCCGGATACCGAAGAGACTGAGGCGCTGCAGCTGGCCGCGATTGCATCGGTGAGTGGCGAAGGACTGGACCCACGACGGTGGCGGCAGCGACCCTTTCGGGCACCGCATCACAGTGCCAGTGCGGCGGCGCTGGTAGGTGGGGGCAACCCGCCCTGCCCCGGTGAGATATCACTGGCCCACCATGGAGTCCTCTTCCTTGATGAGCTTCCAGAGTGGAACCGCAGCGCGCTGGAGACCCTGCGCGAGCCGCTGGAGTCCGGCCACATCCGCATCGCCCGCGCGGCACGCAGCGTGCAGTACCCCGCGCGATTCCAACTGGTGGCTGCGATGAATCCCTGCCCATGTGGCTGGGCCGGCGACCGCAGCAATCGCTGCCTGTGCAGCGACGAACGTATCAACCGCTATCGCGCGCGCGTGTCCGGTCCGTTGCTGGACCGTATCGACCTGCATATCACAGTGGCGCGTATGGACGCAGTGGAGTTGCGGGAGAGCACGCCACTGGGTGAGCCCAGTGCTGCGGTACGTGCACGGGTGGAAGCCGCGCACGCCCGGCAGCAGGCGCGTGGCGCGCTCAATGCGCACCTTCCGCCGGCGGCGCTGCGGGCGTGCACGAAGCTGAGCGAGGCCGATCAGGATCTTTTGGAGCAGGCGATTGAGCGCCTGCAGCTTTCTGCGCGGGCGATGCACCGGATTCTGCGGGTGGCGCGCACGATTGCGGATCTGGCGGGTTGCGAGGTGATCCAGACGGCGCATCTGGCTGAAGCGATTGGCTATCGGCAGTTGGATCGGGGAAAGCCCTAGGAGCACCGTTCGGAGTGGTCGTTGGTTGAGTCGACTGTTAGTCGACTCTACCAACAGCGGGTCACGGCGACGGATGGTGCCATGGTGCCAGAGCGGGTCATGGCAGCTCGGCACGCCGGGAGCGGCCCCCACGCATCAGGCCGCGGAATCCACCCGCCCACGCTTCGCCAGCAACGCCACCCGACGGCTGACCAGCGCGTGCAGCTCCGCCAGCTCCGACGCCCGGTCAGCCGTCATGTTCCCGCCGAACAACACCCGCGACAACGCCGCCTCGTCGCTGTCGTCCGGGTGCTGCCACCGGTCCCGATACACCTTCTGGCACACCAGCCAGGCCAGCCGCAGCCCCCCACCGGGCAGCGGGCGGACCACGCGCTCGTACACGTGCCAGAACTGGTACTCGGCCTGCAGGTCGATCACAGGCGCCGCGGACAGCGCCTGCCGGGGCCGTCCATGACTCCGTATGCCGAACAACGGTGATCGCGGGTTGTACTGAGCCATGCCGACAGCATGACCCAGCAACATTGTGGGAACCTTGCGTCGCCGCCAGAAAATCCCTGTTGATTGCGCAAGGCGGGTTTGTGGGCGGATCCGAGCACCTGCCTGGGGCCGCCAAGTGCATCCACGCATGGCGTGGATCTACTTAGAAGGTCATCGAGGTGCTGAACATCAGCTGCCGGGGCGCGCTGCGCTGCAGGGTCTGGTAATCCCCCGAGAACGACGAGCCGGCGATGGTGGCGGTACCGATGTTGTGGCGGTTGAACAGGTTGCTCACGTCCAGCCGCAGCTCCAGGCCGGGCACGGCGCTGTCCGCACCAAAGCGGTAGGCGGCATAGGTGTTGACCTGCCAGAAGGTCGGCACGCGGATGTCGTTCTCGTAGGTGAAGGGCTGGCGCAGGTAGGAGGTGCTGGTGGCACCGAAGCGCCAGTCACCGAAGTGGGCGGACAGGTCGCTGACCAGCGAGATCTGCGGGTAGCCCGGCTGGGCATTGCCCTTGATCGGATACACCGTATCGCCCACCACGAAATCGCTGTCGTAGTACGAACGGGCCACGGCCACGCCCTGGTAGAACTGCAGATGGTCGGTCAGGTCGGCGGTGATGCCGAGGTCGGCGCCGATCACGTGCATCTTCGGCATCAGCCGCACCGTGTTGATCTGCGCGAACTGGGTACCAATGGCCGCCGACAGCAGGCGGTTGCGGATGTCGTTGTAGAACACGTCACCGGTGATCGTCAGCCGGTCGAAGCGATGCGACGCGCCGACGGTCAGGTTCCAGTTCTTCTCCGGGCGCAGCGTGCCGGCCACGCGGTCGAACTCTTCCTGGTCGGTGATGGTCCACGCCGAGGCGGTGTAGCCGATGTTGCCGCGCTGGGCCACGCGGTAGCCGTTCATGGTGTTGGCCAGGTCGATGAAGGCATCGGTGGATTCGGTCGGGCTCCAGAACAGCGAGACATGCGGCAGGAAGTTGCTCTTCGCGCGCAGCGTGCCGTTCACCGGGCGATCCTTGGCGTCACCCAGGCCGCCACCGCTGGTGCGGAAGTCCACGGCCTTGAAGCCGACACCCAGCTTCAGCGTGTCGTTCAACACGATGTCGTCCTGCAGGTAGAACTGGCGCGAGTGGGTCACCCAGCTCGATGCGTTGTCGGTCTTGAACGCGGGACCGTACACATCGAACGGACCGGTGGCCTTCAGCGGCGGGCCCTCACCCAGCAGCGGCTGCTGGTACCACTCGGTCTTGGCCGCGGCCTTGCTCTTCTCCTGCCAGAAACCGGCGGTGAAGGTGTGCGCGCCAGTCTCGAACTGCAAGTTGAGCATGCCGCCCAGCCGATTCACGCGCGGCGTCTGCACCTGTTCGGAGAACGGTGCGCCGTTGGGCGACGGCACGGTCGGATCGGTCAGCGTGGCCTGGGTGTGGCTGTTGGCGTTGTACAGCTGCACGTTGCCGCTCAGCGCCGGGGCAATCTGGAAGCGGTGGTTGATCGAGGACACGCGGTCGCGGGTGATCTGGCCGGTGTCGTACGGGATCAGTTCGGACAGCTCACCGCAGGTATAGGCGCCGCAGGACTTGTCCGCATTCTCCGGCGAGGCCACGTACCACGCCCAGGCATAATCGGGATAGAAGATGTCGGCCTTCCAGCCCAGCTTGCGGATCATGTCGAACGAAATGTTGTTGTAACCCCAGACCTTGGCCTTGCTGTCGGACAGGAACACGGTGAAGTCGCCCCAGGCAACGTCCTGCTGCAGCTTCAGGTCGCCGCGCAGGAAGTTCTGGGTGCCCTCGCCCTGGTACTTGTCGGCGGACACGCGCTGCAGGTCGACCAGCACCTTCGGGCCATGCTCGCCGAGCTGGCCACTCTGCCCGGACACGGTGGTGACCAACGTGTTGTTGCTGCCCACGCCCTGTTTCACGCGCAGGCTGGGCGTGTCCTGCAGCTCGCGCAGGCGGTATTCCAGGCTGCCGCCGTTGACGCTGCTGGAGAACACGCTGACCGGTGCGCCACCGGGGCTGACCGTGATCGCGCCGATGCCATCGGGCACGCCCACGTTCACCACGCTGGTGCCGGTGAGCGAGAGGAAACCGTTGTCGTTCAGTGGCACGCCTTCGAAGGTGATACCCATTTCGTTCATGCGGAAGCCGCGCACGAACAGGCTGGTGGCCGAGATATCCAGGCCCAGCCCATCGGTGGCGGTGTAGCTGGCGCCCGGTACCTGCTTGAGCATGGCCAGGCCGTTGTTGCCGGTGACCATCGCGTCGAGGTCTTCAGCCTTGATGACGTAGCGGTTGGGGCCGACCACCTGAGTAGGCGCAACGGCCGCGCCGCGCGGCGTGGCGATGACCTGCAGCGCGTTCAAGGTGGTGGGGGTGTCATGCGCGGCATCGTGCGTTTCTGCGGCGTACGCAGGTGCGGTGATGGCCGTGATGACGGCCAGAGCGAGGCGCGTCGTGGGTGGGGTGTTCATGGGCAGATCCAGGTGCAGGGAGAGAGCGGCGCAGGCGCACGCCCAGCGCGTTGCAGCACCGGTGTCGGCGCCCTGGCTGGCAATGCGATTGCGTTGAGGGAGTGACGGCGCGGTGCGCGCCGGTCAGCAGACGAAGGCGATCATCTGCCGTGGGATTCGATGGGGTGATTTCGACGTGCGAAATTCTTGCATCGCAGTGCCGCATTCGCCATTGCGCGGTGGTACAGCGCGGATGGCGATGGGGATGGGTGGGTTATACGTGGGTATAGCCTGGGTCGGCGCATACGGTGCGCGTGTGCCAACCAAGATTGGCACCTACCGAGGCGGACGGGACCCGGTAGAGGCCGACCTTGGTCGGCGCTTGCCGTCTGCGTGTGCCAACCAAGGTTGGCACCTACCAGGGCGGATGGGACATGGTAGAGGCCGACCTTGGTCGGCGCATACGGTGTGCGTGCGCCAACCAAGGTTGGCACCTACCAGGGCATAGGGACGCGCGGTTACTGCAGGACGAAACGCTCAATGGCGCGCGCCACGCCTTCGTCTGCATTGCTGGTGGTCTCGAACCGCGCCACCGCCTTCGCCGCGTCGATGGCATTGCCCATCGCCACGCTGGTACCGGCGTACTGCAGCATGGTCAGGTCGTTCTCCTGGTCACCGATGGCCATCACGTTGGCGCGGTCGATGCCCAGGTGCTCGGCCAGCTTCTGCAGGCTTGGCCCCTTGCCGGCGCGGTGGTCGAATACTTCCAGGAAGAACGGTGCGCTCTTCAGCACCGCGAAGCGCTCGGTCAGTTCGCTGGGCAGGCGCGCGATGGCGGCATCCAGCACGTCGGGTTCGTCGATCATCATCAGCTTGATGAACGACATGGACGGGTCCATGTCGGCCACGCGGCGGTAGGACAGCGGCATCCGCGAGAGATGCGAGTCGGCCACGGTGTAGTAGCTGATGTCCTGGTTGGGCGTATACATGCGCCGGCTGTCCAGCGCCTGGAAGTGCGCGCCCAGGTCGCGGGCCACCTGCTCGCAGAACAGGAAGTCGTCGAAGCTGAGCGGATACTCGACCACGGTTTCGCGCGTGCCGATGCGCTGCACCAGGCCGCCATTGCAGGCGATGCAGTAGTCGTCGTCGCCGGTGATGCCCAGCTCGTGCAGGAACGGTGCCAGGCCGGGAACCGGGCGGCCACTGGTCAGCACGATGTGCACGCCCAGCGCGCGCGCCTGCGCGATCGCCTGCTTGGCCCGCGCGGTGAGCGTGTGGGTGGGGTCCAGCAGGGTGCCATCCATATCGATGGCGACCAGTTCGATGGTCGATTGCCTGCGGCCCATGTCCATTGCGTTCAACTCGTGCGGGGCACGCCAGTTTAACCCCTCATGCCCGGTTCACCTCTTTGCCCACGTTGGCCGGGATACTGCGGGAGCCTGTGCGTCCCCCACCGCAGGACGGCCCGCTGACCGCCCTTCCCTGGAGAACCTTGCGACGCATGACCTACCGTGCCCCCGAAACCAATGAC
Source organism: Stenotrophomonas sp. 28608_Sma (assembly GCF_056486185.1). Lineage (NCBI taxonomy): Bacteria > Pseudomonadati > Pseudomonadota > Gammaproteobacteria > Lysobacterales > Lysobacteraceae > Stenotrophomonas > Stenotrophomonas sp. 28608_Sma. Next base: position 4,715,280 of record NZ_CM151308.1, read on the forward strand.
AGCGCACCCCTGGCCCAGCAGATCGAGCAGATGATCGACGAGCTGCCCGGCGACCAGGTAAGTGTCGGCACCCTGCTCAGTGCGCTGGGCGACGAAGGCCTGCTGCTGATCGTGATCCTGCTCTCGGCCATCTTCATCATTCCGGTGTCGATTCCGGGGCTGAGCACGGTGTTTGGTGCCTCGATCCTGCTGATCGGCCTGAGCCGCGTACGCAACCGGCCGCTGTGGGTGCCGCAGAAGCTGGCACGCCGCGAGATCGCCACCGACAAGCTGAAGGCCAACCTGGGCCGTGCGCTGAAGTGGGTGCACCGCATGGAGCGGTTGTCGCGGCCGATGCGGCTGGCAGTGATGGTGCGCTCGAAGAAGATGATGCGCCTGAACAACCTGATGCTGGTGTTCGCGACCCTGCTGCTGATGGCGCCGGCCGGGCCGATTCCGTTCAGCAATACCTTGCCGGCGCTGGCGCTGATGTCCTTTGCGATTGGCTTCATCCAGCGCGATGGTGCGGCGGTGGCCGCTGGGTACGGCTTTGTTGTGGCCACGGTGGTGTATTTCGGCGTGCTGCTGGGTGGCGTGGGGTTCGCTGCCGAATCGGTGTTCAGCGGGCTGCGCGCGGCGCCGTCGGAAGTGTAGAACCGATCCCAGGCTCGGCGGCTTATGGCTTTTTGTAGAGTCGAGCCATGCTCGACTGCTGCTGGCAAAAGCAGTCGAGCATGGCTCGACTCTACAAGGGCCAGATCCAACGCAGTCGAGCGTGGCTCGACGCTGCAGAGTTACTTGGCCGACACCCGCCACACCACGTCGCCCACGTCGTCGGCGACCAGCAGTGCGCCCTCGGCGTCCATCGCCATCCCCACCGGTGCGCCCATCAGGGTCTTCTCGTCCTTCGAGGCGAAACCACTGACCACGGTCTGCGGCCGCCCGGTCGGCTTACCGTCCTTGAACGGTACGTAGACCACTTCGTAGCCGCTCAATGGTGAGCGATCCCAGCTGCCGTGCTCGCCGATGAAGGCGCCGCCGTGGTACTGCGCCGGCAGTGCCTGGCCGGTGTAGAACAGCAGGCCCAGCGGCGCCACGTGCGAGCCGATGGCGTAGTCCGGCGTGATGGCTTTCGCCACCAGGTCCGGCCGCTGCGGCTGCACGCGCTCGTCCACGTGCTGACCGTAGTAGCTGTAGGGCCAGCCGTAGAAGCCATCTTCCTTCACCGAGGTGAGGTAATCGGGCACCAGATCCGCACCGATTTCATCGCGTTCGTTCGCCACGGCCCACAGCGTGCCGGTGCTCGGCTCCCAGTCCAGTCCGGTCGGGTTGCGGATGCCCGACGCAAAGATGCGGCTGCCACGGGTGGCCACGTCCACTTCCAGCACCACTCCGCGGCGGTATTCAACGGCCAGGCCATTCTCGGTGATGTTGCTGTTGGAGCCCACGCCCACGTACAGCTTGCGGCCATCGCGGCTGGCCAGCAGTTCCTTGGTCCAGTGGTGGTTGATGGTGCTGGGCAGGTCGGTGAACTCGCGGCCCTTGTCGGACATGCGGGTCTCGCCCGGCACGTAGTGGTACTGCACGATATTGCCGGTGTTGGCCACGTACAGCGTGTCACCGATCAGTTGGATGCCGAACGGCGAATGCAGGCCTTCGATGTACACGTGCTGGGTCCACGTGGCAGTACCAGGCGCACGGCGCAGCAGGGTGACCCGGTTGCCGCCCTTGCCGGCCTTGCCCGAGCGCGCCTTCACCTTGCCGGCAATCCACTGCTTGGGCGTGGTGACCGGTTCTTCGCCGGGGCCATTGCCCTCCACCACCAGCACATCGCCGTTGGGCAGAGTCAACAATCGCCGCGGATGCTGCAGGTTGGCGGCGATGCGTTCGATCTTCAGGCCTTCGGCCACTGTGGGTGACTGCCCATCGGCCCAGCCCACGCCACGTGGCACCTGCATCGGCGGCATCAGGAAGTTCTTCGGTGCCGGCAGCGGCGGCTGCGCACCGGACTGGTCGGCGGGATGGTACTCGGCCTTGCCGGCACAGGCCGACAGGGTCACGGCCAGCGCCAGCGCGGCCACGGTGGGCAGGATGTGCTTAGCCATGACGGCCTCCCTGCAGCACCGGCGGCTGCAGTGACAGCAGGATCAGGCCCAGGGCGATCAGGGCCACGGTCAGCGCCGACAGGATCGTGCCCGGCACCGCAACGGCATACGCATCGCGGCTGTGCACGAAGGCGTTCCAGATGGCCAGCACGACCGCGACCAGGTTGAGGAAGAAGTCGATACGGTCGATGCGGGTGCCGGTACCGTTGCGGCGCCAGACCGCGAACAGGTTGATCAGGCGCGGCACGATGGCGATCAACAGGCCGAAGGTGATCAGCCAGGCGGCGGCCTTGCCCCACATCACCTCGGCGCTGTTGAGGTAGATCGCGTCGAAGATCAGTGCGCCGACGAAGAAGCCGAAGGGTATCGGGTTCAACAGGCTGAACAGCGTGGTGCCGAGGCCGCGATGGGCCTGGGCCAGAGGGTTGACCATCATCGTGCTCCGATGCGGAAGGGTGCACGGGCTGTAGTAGCACAGCCGGATGTGAGGGCGCGCGATGATGCCGGGTGGATCCACGCCATGCGTCGATACGCGTGCCAACCAAGGTGGGCACCTACCAGATGCGGGCCGCTGCAGTCGTCATTACCCCACGGCATAAGCGTTTGTGACGCAATCGGCACATCTGCAGATTGGGAGTGTGAAGAGGTAGGGGGTTGTTCGTTGTGTCGCGTTTGGCTCGTTGCGATGGGGCAGTTCCGCCCCGCCGTCCTGCCATGCCGATTCACAACAGAAGGATTCGTGTATGAAGCGACACACGCAACGCTCCGCGCCACCGCGCTCCGCGCGCCTGGCCCTTGCCACTGCCCTGGTGCTGGGCAGCCTGGCCGCTACCGCCCAGGCCCAGCAGGCCGATCCGCTGGCCGGGCGTCAGTGGCATCTGCTCAACACCGGACAGGCCGTACTGGGCGATACCCTGCCGGTGGCTGGCAACGATCTGAACGTGGATGGCCTGTTCCGCAATGGCATCCGTGGCCAGGGCGTCACCATCGCCATCGTCGATGACGGCCTGCAGATCGCACACCCGGACCTGGCCGCCAACGTCGCGGCGGTCGCGGGCAAGAACTTCGCCAACCAGAGCAACAACCCTTCACCGTCCAATCCGGACCGCGACAATCACGGCACCATGGTCGGCGGCATCGCCGGTGCAGTAGGTGCCAACAACCTGGGCGTGCGCGGCGTCGCCTCGGCGGCCACCCTGAAGGGCTTCAACTTCCTGGCGTCCAATGCCCAGGGCAATTCGAATTCCAACATCGAGTACTCGTGGTGGGACGGCGCCGAAGTGGCCGACGTGGGGGTCTTCAACAACAGCTGGGGCTCCAGCCCGGGCAACCCCAACCTGCCGCTGGCCTACAGCCAGAACGACATCGCCGCCTATGAGCAGGCCATGTCCGGCACCCGTGGCGGCCGCGGTGGCATCTACGTGAAGGCCGCAGGCAACAACCACAACAACGGCGCACGCTCGGATGGCACCGACATCTGCTCGGCAGACACCAAGAACCGCAACACGGGTTGCATTCCGGCCGGTCGCGACCCGCGTAACAACCTGTTCAACGTGATCACCGTTGCCGCCGTGCGCGCCGATGGCGTGCGCTCGTCCTACTCGTCCACCGGCTCGGCGCTGTGGGTGTCCGGCTTCGGCGGTGAGAATGGTTGGCAGCGGCAGGTCGTGCCGGGACAGCTGGCGATCCGCTACGATCCGGCCATCCTCACCACCGATGTCACCGGCTGCGCGCAGGGCAGCAACAAGAACACGAGCCTGCGCAACACTTTGGACGGCGACCAGTCTGCCATCGACAGCACCTGCAACTACACAGGCAAGATGAACGGCACCTCGGCGGCCACGCCGATGGTGTCGGGCGTGGCGGCACTGCTGCTGGAGACCAACCCGAACCTGTCCTACCGCGATGTGAAGTACATCCTGGCCACCACCGCCACCCGCACCGATCCGAACCGGGCAGCGGTGACCCACTCCGACGGCCGCGTGCTGGTGCCGGGCTGGACGGTGAATGCCGCCGGCCGTGCCTACAGCAACTGGTACGGTTTCGGTGTGGTCAATGCAGCACGCGCGGTACAGGTCGCAGAGGACTTCCAGCCGCTGGGTGCACTGGTGGATAGTGGCTGGCGCAACACGACGCGTACCGTGGCCATCGGCAATACCTCGGCGGCCGCGGCGCGCCTGACCTTCCAGCTCGCCAACGGTGCACGCAACATCGAGAGCGTGCAGCTCGGCTTCCGCGTCAACCACAGCAACACCCGCCAGCTGCAGTTCGTGCTGATCTCGCCCAGTGGCACCCGCAGCGTGGTGCAACCGGCATTCACCGCGATCGGCTCTGGCCTCAACGGTGTGCAGCGCAACTTCACCAACTGGGACCTGCTGTCCAGCAATGCCTTCCTGGATGAGAACGCCACGGGCACCTGGACGCTGGAAGTCACCGACCTGGGGCAGGCCGCGAACGCTGCATCGCGTGGCAACCTCGAATTCTTCAAGATCCGCGTTCTGGGGCACTGATGATGAAGACGACCATTCTGTTGAGCACCCTCGCCCTCGCGGCGATGACCACCACCGCCTGGGCACAGAGTTCGGGCCAGACACCTCCGGCGAAGACCTTGTCGACCGTAGACACGCAGCAGTTGAAGGCAGAGGCCACCGGCCGTTCGTTCAATGTGGGCGGCTCGCGCTTCCAGCTGGCGCCGTCGGCAACCGTGCAGCAGGCCAGCGGCGGCCAGTTCCGGATCACCACCGGGGCTGATGCCAGCGCGGCGGCCGTCGGCACCCGCAGCAAGCGGTCCACGGATGCGTCTACCGGTGTGGCCGCACGTGCGGATGCCGGTGCCAGCAAGTTTGCGGCCGCTGTCTCCAACGATGGCGCGCCGGTCGTGGCGACCTCGCGGGTCAAGGTGTTCTTCACCGATGCGGCTTCGGCGCAGCGTGCGGCCACCGCCACCGGCGGCACCGTGGTGAAGGTATCCAAGGCCTCGGGCCGCGCGATTGTGGAGTATCCGTCGGTGAACGCGGCACTGGATGCGACCACCAAGCTGCTGTCGACCGCCGGCATCAAGGCGGCCGAGCCGGACGTGGTGCAGTGGGAAGAAACCAAGTAAGGCGTTGAGTGGTGCCCCCGGCCGGTTGGCTCTCCTGGCCGGCCGGGGGATTGGTGTGTGGGGTGTGCCGACCAACGGTCGGCACCCACCAGATTCATTCACCGCGTGTCGACCAAGGTCGACACCTACCGGGGCAGTGGGCGCGACGAACAGGCGGCATCAGCCGGGCATGGCCCAGGATTACCGCGCGGCGAGCGTGTCGCTTCGCTTGAGGTGGCAGCTGGCCAGCGGGCCGTTGCCGGCGGTCGGATGGCCAGGCTCGAGCAGCAGGCGCTGCACGTCCGAGAACAGCTTGTCCACCGGCATGCCATAGGGCGCGAACAGGCGCAGACGGCCTTGGCGATCAAACACGTAGCCGCCGGCGATATGGCTCATGGTGTAGGTCTCCGGCACCGGGCCGGGTTCCTTTTCGTAGAACGCCTTGAAGTCGCTGGCCATCGCGGCCAGTTGTGCTTCGTTGCCGACCAATGCGACCGCCTTGGGGTCGAACGCTTCCACATAGGTGCGGGCGACTTCGGGCGTGTCGCGTGCGGGATCGACACTGACGAACACTACCTGCAACTGGTCGGCATCCTTGCCCATCAGGTGCTTGACCTGGCTGAGCTCGACCATGGTGGTCGGGCACACGTCCGGGCAGCTGGTGAAGCCAAAGAACAGATAGGTCACCTGCCCCTGCAGGTCCTTGGGCCCGCGCACGGCGCCGTAGCTGTCAGGCATCGACCAGTGCTGGCCGAGCTCTTCGCAGGCAATGTCCTTGGAGTAGAAATCCATGCGCGACTGCGCGCTGCAGCCAGCCAGCAGGCCGATGGCCAGGCCTGCCAGCAGCGGCAGGCGGAATCGGGGAGAGAACAACGAACGGGCAACAGCAGCAGGACGCTTCACGGGTACCACCAACGCAGACGCGGGCGGGGTCTCGGTCAGGCCTGCCCTTGGGGGAAAGAGGACGGAGGTGCCGGGGTGATCGCGCGGTCCATGCCGATCACCCCGGCCACGGTCAGTTGATCATCATGTGGTAGTGCATGCTCCAGATGATCCAGACCGACAGTGCGACGACGATGAACAGGATCACCAGGGTGAACACGAAGCTGGCCAGGTTCCAGCCGCCTTCGGACTTGCGGTCCATGTGCAGGAAATAGACCAGCTGCACCAGGATCTGCGCCACCGCGAAGCCGACCAGCAGGAACAGCGTGAGCGGCCGCGACAGCACCGGGTTCATCACCAGCGCGAACGGCACCACAGTCAGCAGCGCGCACAGCACGAAGCCGATCAGGTAGGACTTGGTGGAGCCGTGCGCATTGCCGGCGCGCGAGGTTTCGACGTGGGCCATGTCAGAAGGCTCCGATCAGGTAGACGAAGGTGAAGACGCAGATCCACACCAGGTCCAGGAAGTGCCAGAACAGGCTCAGGCACGACACGCGGGTGATGTTGGTCGGGGTCAGGCCGCGGCTGTAGACCTGGTGCATGACCACCGCCATCCAGATCAGGCCGCTGGCCACGTGCAGGCCGTGAGTGGCGACCAGCGCGAAGAACGCCGACAGGTAGGCACTGGTGCTGGGGCCCGCGCCTTCGTGGATCAGGTGCGAGAACTCGTAGATCTCCATGCCGATGAACGAGGCACCGAGCACGAAGGTCACGCCCAGCCAGCGCAGCACTGCCGAGGTGTCGTGACGATGCATCGCCAGCACGGCCTGGCCGTAGGTGATGCTGGAAACCAGCAGCAGGAAGGTCTCGGCCATCACGAACGGCAGCGAGAACAGGTCCTTGCCGGTGGGGCCGCCGGCGTAGGCGGTGCTGAGCACCGCGTACGAGGCGAACAACGAACCGAACAGCACCAGGTCGGACATGAGGTAGACCCACATGCCGAACACCTTCATGCCGCCCTGTTCGTGGCCATGGTCGTGTTCGTGGTGGTCCTCGTGCGCCTGCGTGTCGCTGGCCAGCTCCGGGCGGGTCAACAGGTTCATGCGCGTGCCTCCTTCAGCTTGGCCAGGTTGGCCGCTTCGGTGCGCGCCACCTCTTCGGAACTGACGTAGTAGTCCACGTCATCGTCATAGGACCGCACGATCAGGGTCACGATCATCGCGATGAAGCTGGCCGCGGCCATCCACCAGATGTGCCAGACCAGGGCGAAGCACAGCATCAGGATCCAGATGTTGAGGATCAGCGGCACGCCGGTGTTCTTCGGCATGTGGATCGGTGCGTACTTCTTCGGCGGCGGCGGCAGGCCACGCTTCTTCGCTTCGTGGAAGGCATCCAGCTCATCGGCCTTGGGCACCACGGCGAAGTTGTAGAACGGCGGCGGCGACGGCGTGGCCCATTCCAGCGTGCGTGCATTCCACGGGTCGCCGGTCAGGTCCACGTTGCGCTTGCGGTCGCGCACGCTCACGTAGATCTGCACCAGCATCAGGATGATGCCCGCGAACACGAACAGCGCACCGATGAAAGCGGCGATCAGGTACGGCGTCCACGCCGGGTTGTCGTACTGGTTCATGCGGCGGGTCATGCCCATGAAGCCGAGCATGTACAGCGGCATGAAGGCCAGGTAGAAACCGATCACCCAGCAGGCGAACGACCACTTGCCCAGGCGCTCGTTGAGGGTGAAGCCGAACACCTTCGGGAACCAGTAGGCGAAGCCGGCCAGGTAGCCGAACAGCGCGCCGCCGATGATGGTGTTGTGGAAGTGGGCGACCAGGAACAGGCTGTTGTGCAGCAGGAAGTCCGCACCCGGGATGGCCAGCAGCACACCGGTCATGCCACCGATGGTGAAGGTGACCAGGAAAGCGATGGTCCACAGCATCGGCACGCTGAACTCGACGCGGCCACCGTACATGGTGAACAGCCAGGTGAAGATCTTCACGCCGGTGGGGATGGCGATGATCATCGTCATGATGCCGAAGAAGGCATTGACGCTGGCACCGGAGCCCATGGTGAAGAAGTGGTGCAGCCAGACGATGAACGACAGGATGCCGATCGCCAGCGTGGCGCCCACCATCGACTTGTAGCCGAACAGCTTCTTGCGCGCGAACGTGGCAGTCACTTCGGAGAAGATACCGAACGCCGGCAGCACCAGGATGTACACCTCCGGATGGCCCCAGGCCCACACCAGGTTCACGTACATCATCGGGTTGCCACCCAACGTGTTGGTGTAGAAGTTGAAGTCCAGGTAGCGGTCCAGGGTGAGCGCACCCAGCGCCACGGTCAGGATCGGGAAGGCGGCGATGATGATCACGCTGGTGACCAGCACGGTCCAGGTGAACACCGGCATCTTCATCAGGGTCATGCCCGGCGCACGCATGCGCAGGATGGTGATGAACAGGTTGACGCCGGTCAGCAATGTGCCGATGCCCGAGGCCTGCAACGCCCAGATGTAGTAGTCCACGCCCACGCCTGGACTGAACTCGATGCCCGACAGCGGCGGATAGGCGACCCAGCCGGTCATGGCGAATTCGCCAACGCCCAGCGAGATCATCATCAGCGCGGCGCCGACCACGAAGATCCAGAAGCTGAAGGCGTTGAGGAACGGGAACGCCATGTCGCGCGCGCCGATCTGCAGCGGCACGATGATGTTCATCAGGCCGACCACGAACGGGGTGGCCACGAAGAAGATCATGATCACGCCATGTGCGGTGAAGATCTGGTCGTAGTGCTCCGGCGGCAGGAAGCCGTCACTGCCCGGGCCAGCCGCGGCCAGCTGCGCGCGCATCATCAGCGCATCGGCAAAGCCACGCACCAGCATGACCAGCGCCACCACCACGTACATGATGCCGATCTTCTTGTGGTCCACGGTGGTGAACCAGTCACGCCACAGCGGGCCCCACAGCTTGAAGTACGTCACCGCGCCGAGCAGCGCGAGGCCACCCAGCACCATGGCTGCCAATGTGACCACGACGATCGGCTCGTGCAGCGGCACGGCCTCCCACGTCAATTTACCCAACATGTTCGTTACTCCTGGGAAACCTGGGCACCGCCGGCAGCGCCCGCCGGGGTCGCAGCAGCGGTGTTCTCACCAACGCCGATGAACTGGTCGATGACCTTCTTGAACAGCAGCGGTTCAACACTGGAGAAGTGCTGCACCGGTGCGTTCTTCGACGGCGCGGCCAGCGCCTTGAACTGCGTGAAGCTGAGGGCGTCGGGCGCGCTGCGCACCTCGGTCACCCAGCGCTCGAACTCTTCGTTGCTGCTGGCGGTGGCGATGAACTTCATGTTCGAGAAGCCATGCCCGCTGTAGTTGCCGGACATGCCACGGAACTGGCCGGGCTCGTTGGCGATCAGGTGCAGCTGCGTGCGCATGCCGGCCATCGCGTAGATCTGCCCACCCAGCTGCGGGATGAAGAAGGTATTCATCGTCGAGTTGGAGGTGATGTTGAACGCCAGCGGGCGGTCGACCGGGAAGTTGAGCTGGTTGACCGTGGCGATGCCCAGGTCCGGATACACGAACACCCACTTCCAATCGGTGGCGATCACGTCCACATGCAGCGGCTCACCGGCCACGTCCAGCGGCTTGTACGGGTCCAGTTCGTGGGTGGACTTCCACACGATCACCGCCAGCACCGCGATGATGATCAGCGGCACGCCCCAGACCACGATCTCCACCTTGGTGGAGTGCGACCAGTCAGGCATGTATTTGGCTTTGGTGTTGCCGGCGCGGTAGCGCCAGGCGAACACGAAGGTCAGCACGATGGCCGGTATCACCACGATCAGCATCAGGCCGATGCAGATCAGGATCAGGTCGCGCTGGGCGAGCCCGACCATGCCCTTCGAATCCAGCAGCACCCAGTCACAGCCCGACAGGCCGACGCAGGCCAGGGCGACCAGCGCCAGGCGGATGCGGTTCCAGCAGATATTCATTGGAGGTCAACCCTGTTGAAGAAGCGCGCTTGACCGGCTCGCCTGCGCGCAGCGCCCGGGCGTGGAGCGGCTACACTGTGGGTACGAGGTCGCCTACAAAAAGGCGAACCACTCCAATCAAGACCATACAAGATACATCATTGTATGGACTTGTGCATCTGCACGTATGGAAAAACTGACCGATGACGCCACCTGCCGCCGGCCGCCGCCTGAAACACCCCAATCGCACCTGGGTTCGCCCCTTCCGCGAGGGCGCCGGCCCGCTGTACCTGCAGATTGCCCAGCAGGTGCGCGAGGCGGTGGACGATGGGGTGCTGCGCCCGGGCGACCGCCTGCCGCCGCAGCGCGACCTGGCCCAGCAGGTGGGCGTGGACCTGACCACGGTCACCCGCGCCTTCGCCGAGCTGCGCCAGGCCGGCCTGCTCGACGCGCAGGGCGCCGGCGGTACCTTCATCGCACTGTCGGCCGGCAACCGCAGCACCTCGGTCGACCTGAGCATGAACATCCCGCCGCTGCTGGGCAGCGCGCCGTTCGCGCAGGGCATGGAGGCCGGTTTCCAGCACGTCGGCCAGCAGCTGGGCCAGGGCGAACTGATGAGCTACCACGTCGGTGCCGGCACCCGCGAGGACCGCGCCGCCGCCGTGCAGTGGCTGGCGCCGATGCTGGGCACGGTCGGCGCCGACCAGGTGGTGATCTGCCCCGGCGCGCAGACCGCGCTGTGCGCGCTGATCCTGGCCCGCACCCAGCCGGGCGAGCTGATCGCCGCCGAGCAGCTGACCTACCCGGGCCTGCTGGCCGCCGCGCGCGTGCTGCAGCGGGGCGTGGTGCCGGTGGCGATGGACGCCGAAGGCATGCTGCCTGAAGCGCTGGAAGAGGCCTGCCAGCTGCGTCGCCCGCGCCTGCTGTACCTGGTGCCGACCATCCAGAACCCGACCACGGCGACGATGTCGGCACAGCGCCGGCAGGCGCTGCTGGCGGTCGCGAAGCGCCACGATCTGACCGTGATCGAAGACGATCCCTACTGGTTGCTGGCCGGAGACGCAGCACCGCCGCTGGCCGCCCACCGCGACGCCGGCTGCCCGGTGTATTACATCTCCACCCTGTCCAAGTGCCTGGCACCGGGCCTGCGCACCGCCTACCTGGTGGTGCCGGCCGGCGAACCGATGGAACCGGTGCTGGACGCCCTGCGTGCGATCGCACTGATGCCGACCCAGTCGATGGTGGCGGTGGCCTCGCAGTGGATCCGCAGCGGCCAGGCCCAGGACATGGTGCAGCGCTTCCAGCAGGAACTGCGCGAGCGCCAGGCCATTGCCGCCCGTTACCTGCCGGCCCGCGCCCAGGCGCATCCGGCCGGCCTGCATGTGTGGCTGCCGCTGCCGCCACGGCTGGACCAGTACCGGTTGATCCAGGCCGCACAGGAACAGGGCCTGGGCATCGCCAGCTCGGATGCTTTCAGCGTGGAAGAGCCGCCGCCGGGCAACGCGATCCGCCTGTCGCTGGGCGGCGCGGTCGACCAGGGCGCGCTGGCCGGGGCGCTGGCCAAGCTGAACGAGATTCTGTCCGAAGCCCCCGAGGCCCGGCACAACGCCATCGTCTGAACCGGGTGCATGGCACTTCATCCATACAAGATGATATTTTGTATGCAATGTATGGATGAAGGGACGTGCATCGATGCGCGCCGAGAAACTGAAGTTCCACCTGGTGATGGCCGGCTGCGGTGGCTTTGTGGTGTTGATGCTGACCGCGCTGGCCTGGGTCTGCCTGCAGCCGCAGACCGTGGACGTGCAGGCCGCCGAACGCCACGCCATCGAGCAGTGCGTGCAGCGCAGCGAGGATCCGTCGCGTAGCGAGATCCAGCGCCGCGCGCAGGCCGATTCCTGCCGCGAGATGCGCAAGCAGTACGTGCACAAGTTCGGCCGGGAAGATTCCTGATGGGCGCAGCCGCGCCGCGTCGCCGCTGGCTGCTGCCGACGATGATCGCCCTCGCCTGCCTGTTCATGGCCGGCGTGGCAGCTGCGTTGTGGCAGTACTTCGGCTACAGCGCGCAGTCCACCTTCACCGAACAGGCCATCGTCTTCGACGATTCGCAGCTGCGCCTGCCGGCCGATCTGGCCGGTGATACCGGCCGCATCCGCGTGGTGCATTTCTGGGACCCGGCCTGCAGCGTGTGCAACCGCGAGACCGGTGCGCACCTGAGCTACCTGATCAGCATGTACCGCCGCGCCGGCATCGACTTCTATGCCATCCGCCGCCCGGGTACGCAGGGCGAGCTGCCCGAGCCACTGCGCAACAAGGTGATCAACCTGCCGACCATCGACGGCATCGAACACATTCCGGCCAGCCCCGCCGTAGCCATCTGGGATCGCCAGGGCCACCTCGCCTACGCAGGACCGTACAGCATCGGCATGGTCTGCAACTCGGCCAACAGCTTCGTCGAACCGCTGCTGGACAGACTGGTGCGCGGCGAGACCGTGCGCCCGAAAGGACTGCTTGCCGTGGGCTGCTACTGCCCCTGGCAGGCCAAGCGCTGAGGACGCGCAATGACATCACTGACGCTGGCCGGCGTGGCCGCCGCAAACAACAACGGCGGTCACCTGTCCGAACCGACCGATGGTTATGGACAGGCTCCCGCCGTTGGAAGCAACGATACGCCCCGACATGCTCCGTACATGCCGCGACCGGATGTCGCAGCCCGCGAATGGGTGCAGGACGTACTCGCGCACAGCGGGCCGATCTACCTGCGCATCGTCAACTCGCTGGAACGCACGGTGCGCCGCGGTGGTCTCGCACCGGGACAGCGCCTGCCTTCGCAGCGCGCGTTGGCGCAGCAGCTCGGTATCGACCTGACCACGGTCACCCGCGCCTTCGATGAAGCACGCAAGCGTGGCCTGATCGAAGCGCGTGGACCACAGGGCAGTTTCATCGCACCGCCCAAGGCCGGCTTCGACCAGGTGGTAGACCTGAGCATGAACGTGCCGCCGGTGCCCGACGCCGATGCGCTGGCCGAGACGCTGCGGCGTGGCGCGGCCGCCGTACTCGCACGCAGCAACGCACCGAACCTGATGACCTATCACCTGGGCGGCGGCAACCCCACCGACCGCCACGCAGCGGCGCGCTGGCTGCAGCCGATGCTGGGAAAGGTGGACGACGCCTGCCTGCTGCTGACCGAAGGCGCCCAGGTGGCGCTCGCCGCGATCCTGGTCAGCCAGGGCCGCGACGATGATGCGATCCTCTGCGATGCGCTGGTCTATCCGGGCCTGCTGCAGGCCGCTGCCGCACTGGGCCGGCGCCTGCTGCCGGTGGACAGCGACGAACACGGCATGTGCCCCGATGCACTGGCCCGGCTGGCACGCGAAAGCGGCGCGCGGTTGGTCTATCTCAATCCCACCTGCCAGAACCCGACCGCGCTGACCCTGCCGCTGCAGCGGCGCGAAGCGCTGGCACGCGTGCTGGAGCGCGAAGGCCTGCTGGCGATCGAAGACGATCCGTACTGGCACCTCGCCGAGGATGCACCGACACCGCTGGCGGCGCTGGCACCGCGCCATGTGTTCTACGTGGCGACGCTGTCGAAGGTGATCAGCCCCGGCCTGCGCACCGCTTTCGTGCGCTGCCCGAGCGCGGCGCATGCCGAGGCGATGACGGCTGCACTGCGGGCAACGCGGTTGATGGGCCATCCGCTGGTCTCGGCGCTGGCCAGCCAGCTGTTGCTGGATGGTTCGGCGCAGTCACTGCTGGCGCAGGTGCGCACCGAGGCGCGCGAGCGCATGCGCATGGCGCGCTACCTGCTGGCGCCGTCGCTGCTGCAGCGCGCCGAAGGCCTGCATGCGTGGTGTCGGATACCGGCACCGTGGACCGATGCCACCCTGGTGCGTACCGCACAGCTGCAGGGGCTGGCGATCGCGCCGTCATCGGCATTCTGCCCGCCGGGGGTATTGCATCAGAGTGGCGTGCGGCTGTCGCTGGGACTGGCGGCGGATCGCCGGCAGCTGGAAAGTGCGCTGCGGCGGATTGATCGGTTGTTGCTGTCGGATGCGTTGCCGGCGATCGAGCGGTAGGTGGAGAGCATCCACGCATGGCGTGGATCTACGGGACCCGCTTCGGTAGATGCCAACCTTGGTTGGCAATGCCCGTGCACGCCATGCGTGGATGGAATGTGCCGACCAACGGTCGGCACCCGCCAGGCTGGAGGAGGATCGGTAGCGCCGGGCCATGCCCGGCGGAAGATTCCCCGGCACGGACGGAATGTGCCAACCAAGGTTGGCACCCACCAAAGCAGGGTCAGGCCAGGGCGGAGAGCGCCTGCACGAGCGCGTCCATCTGCTCCGGCCGGGTGAACACCGACGGTGTCACCCGCACGCACGCGCCGGAGTCCAAACCGTCGCGATGCGTAGTGAACACGCGATGCTCATCCAGCAAGCGCTTCTGCAGCGCGAGGTTGTCGGCCACGCTGGTGTGCCCGCGCAGGCGGAAGCTGGCCAGCGCACTGGCCAGCGCCGGGTCCGCCGAGGACAGCACTTCGATATGCGCCATCTGCCGCGCCGGCACGGTCCAGCGCTCACGCAGGTAGCGCAGCCGCGCCTGCTTGTTGGCCACGCCGATGCGCTGATGCAGGGCAATGGCATCCGGCAGTGCCAGGTAGGCGGCGAAGTTGACCGTACCGGTATGCACGCGGCTGCCCACGCGGCCATCGTCGGCTTCACCCATGTAGGGATCCAGGTCGGTCACGCGCCCCTTGCGCACGTACATCGCGCCGACGCCCACCGGCGCACCGATCCACTTGTGCAGGTTGATGCCGACGAAATCGGCCTTCAGCTGCGGCACCGCGTAGTCGATCTGGCCAAACCCATGCGCGGCATCGACGATCACATCGATACCGCGTGCTCGCGCGCGTTCGGCAATCTCCGCCACCGGCAGCACCAGCCCATGGCGATGGCTGACCTGGGTCAGCAGCACCAGCTTCAGGCGTGGCAGCCGCGCGAATGCGGCCTCGTAGGCCTGCAGGATCTGCGCGTGGTCCGGCACCGCCGGCAGCGCGATACGCTCGACCTGCACGCCGCGACGCTGCTGCAACCAGCGCATCGCGCCGATCATGCTGTCGTAGTCGATGTCGGCGTACAGCACCTGGTCGCCGGGCTGCAGGCGGTTGTAGCCGCCAATCAGGGCCAGCATCGCCTCGGTGGCACCACGGGTCAGTGCGATTTCATCAACGCCCACGCCCAGCAGCTCGGCTACCTGCCGCTGCACCGCCAGGTACTGCGCCGGGAACTCACGACGGCCGTACCAGGCGTTGCCACGGTTCACTTCAGCGGTATGGCGCTGGTAGCTGGCCAGCGTCTCGCGGCCCATCGCGCCCCAGTAGCCGTTCTCCAGGTGGTTCACTTCGTCGGTGATGTCGAAGTGGCTGGCCACGGAGGCCCAATAGCCTTCATCGCGGGCCAGCACGTCCGGCGCCACGGTCGTTGCGGGAATCTGCATGGGCGCAGCGTAGCGCGTGGCAGCCATGGCGGGCAGTGAAGACAGTGCGGCTGCGGCCGGCAGCAGGGTGCCGGCACGCAGCAGGGAGCGGCGCGTGCGGTCCATCAGAAGCTCAACCGGTACTGCGCGTACAGGTTGGCACCATCGGTGTCGTACGGCGCGTTGCGCGAGTAGACCAGGCCGCGGCTGGCCTGGAACACCGCCTCATCCGGATAGCGGTCCAGCACGTTGTCGGCCCCCACGCGCAGGCTTTGGTGCTCGTTGATGCGATAGCCCACGGCGAGGTCGAGGAAGCTCATCGCGCCGAAGCGCTGGTAGATGTCGCCCACCGCATTGCCGCTGGCGTCGGTCCAGGCGCCGTAGTAGCGCATGCGCGCCATCAACGACCAGGCACCAATGTCCCAGCTGCCGGTCAGGCTGCCCTTGTGCTCGGGCAGGCGGTCTTCGAACAGCACGCGCTGGGTTTCGTTGGTGGCCACCGAGGTGCTGCCATTGTCCACGCGGGTGCGGTTGTAGTTGTAGGCCAGGGTCAGCGTCATGCGGCCCGCGCCGAGGTCGCGCAGGTAGTTGCCGACCACGTCCACGCCGGTGGTGGTGGTATCGAAATCGTTGGTGAAGTAGTTCACCGAGGTATAGCCCAGCGGATTCGGCGTGCCTGCCGGAATGGCAAAGCTGGCCGACTGGCTGAAGCGGTCGGTGAGCTTGATCTGGTAGACATCCACCGAGCCGGACAGGCCGAGGTCGGTGCGCCAGGTCAGGCCCAGCGACGCGGTACGCGATTCTTCCGGCTTCAGTGGCCTGGCACCGAGCAGCTGCGCCAGCGGGTCGTTCGGCGACAGGCGGCCACTGGTGAAGATCTGCAGGGTGCGCGTATCCAGGCCCTGGGTGGTGCTGGTGGTGTTGAGCTGCGCCGGGGTCGGTGCGCGGAAGCCGGTGGACACCGTGCCGCGCAGGGCTACGTCCGGGGTGATCGCGAAACGTGCCGACAGCTTGCCGTCCAGGGTGCTGCCGAAGCTGGAGAAGTCCTCGTAACGGCTGGCCGCACCGATGCTCCAGCGCTCGCCCAGCGGCACTTCCATATCCACGTAGGCCGCCTTGCTGCGCTGGCTCCACTGCCCGGCCTGGCTGGCCGAGAATCCCGGCGCACCGTTCGAATTGGCTTCCAGGCCAGCGGCCGCGCCCGGGCCTACGGCGTACGAAGCCGGATCACCGGCACGCACCTGGTAGGTCTCCTGGCGGAACTCACCACCGAAGGCGACGTTGATCGGCTTGGACAGCGCGGCTACGTCCCACTCGTAATTGAAGTCGGCGTTGGCGTTCTTCTCGGTCTGGGTCAGGCGGCCGAGATCGAAGGCGGTCGGGCTGGCCGGGCCGAGCGAAGCGTTGATGGAGTTCTTCAGGCTGTAGTCGATGGCGTTGCGGCCATATGAAGCGCTGACATCCCAGCGCAGCTTCGGCGTGATCTCGCCACGCAGGCCGCCGACCAGCTGCAGGTCATTCTGGACGTTGCCGTACTGCGGGCTGAAGCCCACCGGATAGATCGAACGCAGGTTCCAGCCGGGGAAGATCGCGGTGGTGCGGTAGGCACCGGTGGTGGTGTCCGGATTGCGCCAGTTGAAATCGCTGACGCCATCGCTGTGGCTGTACAGGCCAAAGGCATAGAGCTCCAGCGTGTCGCTGGCGTTGGCCTTCACGTTGAAGCCGACGCGGCGGCTTTCCAGTTCCGGCTGGCCCCAGCGCTGCACCGGGTTGGGCACGTCCAGCTCCGGATGTGCAGCCTGGAAGGCGATGGCATCGGGGCGCTGGCGGGTGCGCGAGGTGGCGTCGGAGTTGGACGATTCGGCGAACAGCACCAGGCTGCCGTAGTCACCCAGCGACCAGCCGGTACGTGCGCTGAAATCGCGCGAGGCGCCATCGCCCTGCGCATACTGCGAATAACCAGCGGTGATCTCGGTACCCGGGCCATCCTCGAGAATGATGTTGATGACGCCAGCGATGGCATCCGAGCCGTACTGCGCCGACGCACCATCGCGCAGCACTTCGATGCGCTTGATCGCACTGGTCGGAATCTGTGCCAGATCGGCCGCCTGCGCGCCACGGTTGCCGAGCAGCGCGCTGCGGTGGAAGCGACGACCGTTGACCAGCACCAGGGTCTGGTCGGGCGACAGGCCGCGCAGCGTGGCCGGGCGCACGAACACCTGGCCGTCCGCCATCGGCAGGCGCTGCACCACGAACGATGGCACCAGCTGCGCCAGCACGTCCTTCAGGTCGGTGGATTCCACCGACTTGATGTCTTCCTTGGTGAACACGTCCACCGGCGCCAGCGTTTCGAACTGGGTGCGGTTGGAGGCGCGGGTGCCGGTGACCAGCATCGCGTCGAGCTGGGTGGGCGCCGCACGGCTGCCCGCCGTGGCATCGACCGCATCGGCCTCCGCTGCAGTCGCGCCTCCTGCGCTGGCCATGGAAAGGGCAAGGAGGATGGAACGCGAAAGCTTCGAACGATGCACGGCAAGGCTCCGGGAGGACGCGACTGGGCCAGCACCTGTTCGGAAACAACAGGGCTGGACAAGGCGCGCAGTCTCGGCGCGATCTGTGAAGGAGCCATGACGTCAGTGCGACAGCTTGATGCCGCTGCAGCGCAAGAACTGCTAAACGCGGCGCCTGCCGATCCGCTACTGTGCCCGGCATTGGATTCGGGGAACGGAAGGATGAGCGCGGCAGGCAAGGCGTTGTGGTACATCGAAACCCATGCGGACCGGCCATTGGCACTGGCCGATATTGCCGCCGCAGCGGGGCTTTCGCCGTTCCATCTGTCGCGCCTGTTCCAGGCCCGCACCGGCACCTCGGTGGTGCGTTATCTGCGGGGACGGCGCCTGACCGCTGCCGCGCAGCGGCTGGCCAACGGGGCGGGCGACATCCTGCAGGTGGCACTGGGCGCGGGCTACACCACCCATGCCGCGTTCACCCGCGCCTTCAGCGAACAGTTCGGGCAGACCCCGGAGCGGGTACGCGAACAAGGCACCGATGGGCTGGCGCTGGTGCAGGCGATCCGCGTGGACGATGCGCCGACTGCCTGCGGTGAAGCGCCGCGCCTGCTCGATACCCCTGCCTTCCAAGTCGCGGGTATCGGCATGCGGCATACCCGCGACAGCGGCGGTGCGATACCCGGACAGTGGGCGCAGCTCAACCGGGAATGGCCGACGCCGGCACCGATCAGCTTCGGCGTGTGCTGCAACAGTGACGACGATGGCGGCTTCGACTACATCGCCGCACTGCCGGCCAGCGCGGTGCCGAGCGTACCTGCGCACTGGCAACGCGTGGACATTCCGCCGCGTCGCTACCTGGTGGCCTGGCACGGCGGGCACATCTCGACCATCCGCTCGACCTGGTTCTGGCTGCTGGATCACTACCTGCCCGGCTCCGGTCTCAGCCTGGCCGATGCCCCCGATCTGGAACGCTATGACATGCGTTTCGATGAGCACAGCGGCAACGGCGGCGTGGAAATCTGGCTGCCAGTGGAGTGATCTTCGAGCGCGGCACCCACCGTAACGAATCGTTGCGCCCGCGGTGACACCCACGCAATCCCGCCAGGTCTACACTCGGTGCATGCGCTCCACGGAGGATCGATCATGCGCCTGCTTCGCCTCACCCTCCCGGTGTCCGACGTCACCACCATCGCTGCATATTTCCACGACGTGCTGCAGCAGCGCGTGGTCGGCAATCATGTGCACATCGGATGGAGCACGATCGAACTACAGCCGGCGGGCGATCATCCGGTCGGTGGCGTGCACCTGGCCTTCAACGTACCGGACAACCGCTTCAGCGAGGCGATGACCTGGTTGCGTGAGCGCACGCCGCTGCAACGCAATCCGGCGGGACTGGACTACTTCGCGCTGGAGAGCAGCTGGCAGTCGCAGTCGGTGTACTTCACTGGCCCTGACGGCCTGATCCTGGAACTGATCGGCCGCCGCCGTTTGCCGGCCAGCGCGCGCGAAGGTGCGTTCCACGGCAGCGAACTGACCTGCCTGAGCGAAGTCGGCCTGCCCAGCCACGATGTCGACGCTGCGCGCGAACAGTCCAGCCTGCGGTTCGGCCTGCAACCGATCAGCCCGCCTTCGCCGCAGTTCGCGCCGATGGGCGACGACGAGGGCCTGCTGATCGTGGTCGCTGCGGATCGACGCTGGTTCCCCGAGCAGAAGGACCTGCCGAACGCGCGCGGCTTGCAGCTGCAGGTCGGCGACGTGGCCGGCCCGGGTGTTGTGGAGGACGCCTCGCTCGGCTGGCGGGTGCAGGCGACCTGAACTACCAGCTGCCGGACGCGCCGCCTCCGCCGCTGCGGCCGCCGCCTCCAGACCAGCTGCTGGAACTGCTCGACGACGAACTCGACGAGGACGGCGAACGGGACGACGTGCGTTCGCGGGATGATGAAGCCCGGCCGCGTGCGCGCTCGCCCGGCAGCATGGTGAACAACCACACGAAGTACAGCAGTACGCCGCACACCCCGGACACGATCATTGCCAGCAGCCGTGGATCGTCACCTTCGGCACGATGGATCGCCAGCAACGCGCCCGCGGCATAGCCGAGGGTCAACAGCACCAGCACCGTCATGCGCACGATGAAGCTGCTGCGGTTCTTCTTCCAGCGTGTGCGGCAGGCCTGCACCAGCAGGAACACCATCAGGGCAACAACGCCCGCGGCGGCCTGCAGCAGCAGGTGCCGGGCCAGGCTCGGTGGCAGCTGGTCACGCAGCAACGCCTGCACAAGGAAGAGCACGCTGAGTATCAGCATCCCGCACAGCACGATGCGCACACCTCGGCTGCGGCGCCAGCACCAGCCCAGCAGGGCAGCCACCGGCACACCCAGCGCCAGCACGAAGCACAGGCCGGGCAGCACATGGCGTGGCAGCAGCAGCGCCACGGAGAGCATGCCCGCACCCACAACAGCGGTCACCAGCATCGGGCGCCCCCAGGCCGGCAAGGTCGGCCAGGTTGGTTTTGGTGCCGATGCATTGGCGGCCAGTGCCTTGCGCCGCCGCTCCCGACGGCTGCCGCTGAAATCGTCCTCGGTCTTCGCCGGCGGGAGGGGCGGCGGCGAGCGCCACAGCCCGGCCAGGAAACCGGCCAGCAGGGTCAACGCCACCACCGAGTCTGCGCGTCGCCAGTCCGCAGGCAGCACATTGCTGGCCGACGGTTCTTCCCATGCCGGCAGGTCCTCGCCATCGATCAGCGCCACCATGATGTTCGTGCCATCGAGCGCGCCCTGGTCGACATCGCCCTCACGGAAGCGCGGCACGATCGCGTTGTCGATGATGCGAGCGGCGTACGCGTCCGGTAGCGCTCCTTCCAGGCCATAGCCAGTCTGGATGCGCACGCGGCGGTCCTGCACCGCCACCAACAGCAGCACACCATCGTCGACACCGGCGCGCCCCAGCTGCCACTGATCGAACACCCGCTGTGCATAGGCCTCGATGCCTTCGCTGCCCACGCTGGGTACCACCAGCACCTGCAGCTGTGCACCTTTCCGTGCCTGCAGCTGCAGTGCCTGCCTGCGCAGGGTGGCGCGGGTTTCAGCGGACAACGCGTTGGCGGCATCCACCACCGGATCGTCCAGCGCAGGTATCGGGGTGACCGCCGTCGCCGCCATCGGCAGCAGGCACAGCAGCAACAGCATCCACACGGTGGCGGCCGCCTGCTGCAAGGGGCGCGCCGGGTTCACGTACCCTGCCCTGCCTCGATCTGCGCATGCAGCGCCTGCAGCTGCGCCGCCGTCTGGTTGAACACCTGCAGATCGGCATCCACCAGGGCCGCCCAGTCAGGCGCGTGCCCCAGCAGTTGCGCCACCTGCTCGTTCGGCGCGCGGTCGAAGCCCTCGCCAAGCACGGCAAGATAGCGCTCACGGAACCCTTCGGGGTCGCGCTGGTCCTGCACATACAACTGCACGGCCAGCAGCCCCGCATACAGGTAGTTCACCAGATAGTTCGGGTCTTCATACATCAGGCGCTTGCCGATCCAGGTGTTGCGCAGCTGCGGGTAGCGCTCCGGTTGCTGGCCGAAGCGCGCCAGCACCTGCCCGGTCAGCGCGTCCAGGTCATCGGCGGTGCCCAGCGTGCCGGCGGCCACGCCCCGATAGATCGACTGCTCCAGCTGCGCTTCCTCGGAAGAGGTGAACAGCTGCAGCACCATGTCGTCCAGCAGCGATTTCAGGTAATAGGCTTTGGCGCGCGGATCCTCTGCCTGCTGGTACAGCTGGTCGCGGAAGCGCAGCTCGTTGTAGATCGCGAACGCCTCGGTCAGCCACTGGCTGCCATTACGCTGCAGCGGCGACGCATGACCGCGCTGCATCCACTCGCCGTGCACGGCATGAGCGGCTTCATGGGCGATCTCGACGTCGCTTTCCAGATCACCACGGCGCAGGCCAACGAACAGCATTGCCGGCACACCGGGAGCGCTCACCGGGAACGCGTCCTGGCTGCGGTCACCACGTTCGGTGGCCAGATCCATGCGCTGGTTGGCCGGATCGAGCAGCGCGCGCAGTTCGGCGACGTACGCCGGTCCCAGGTGCTGCATGGCATCGGCGGCGTTGTCACGCAGCTGCGCCAACGTCAGCACCGGTGGCGTATAGCCGGCATCGGGCACGGTGGTATCCCAGATCTGCGGCGCGTCGATGCCGGATCGCGCAGCGTGGCGCAGCAGCATGTCCTGGTAGGCACGGCGGTCCCCGGCGTGCTGTTCGATCGCCACCAGCGTTGCATCCACTGCGGCAGTATCCAGGCCCATGCGCTGGTAGCCATATGCCGGCGCCGAGCCGTCACCCTGCAGGCGTGCGGCGGCGTCATTCACCTGCACCAGCCCCAGCAGCACCGAGGCCATCGGCTCACGGCGCGAGTGCAGCCCCTGCCAGTAGCCCTTCCAGCCGGCCTCGCGCAGGGCGCGGTCGGGCTGCTGGGCCAGCAGCTGCTTGTCGCGGCCCGTGTCCCAGTGCCGACCGCCGTGCTCGATCTGCGGGTACTCGGCGCTGCGCAGGATCTGCCCGCGCAGGCGCGCGAAGCTGTCCAGCGCCGGATCGGCCAGTGCCTCCACGGCCTCATCCAGCGCGACGTTGGCCGGGGTGGCAGCCTCCTTCAGCGCCCGAGTGCGCAGGAAGCCATACGGTGCTGCCCACGCCGCATCTGCGGGCGCCTCGCGCAGTGCGGCGCGACCACTGCGAGCGATGCGGCTGCACAGCCCCGCTGCCTGCTCCATCGCCTGTGCCGGGCGAAGATCGCGCGCGTTGCGGGCGGACTGCAGATGCAGGTAGCCGAGATGCCGCAAGCACTGCCCCTCCAGTGCCTCGGCCTGCTGGAAGCGTTCCGCCGGTGCGAGGGTGGACGCCTGCTGCAGGGCCTCGACGCGCTTGCCCAACGCCTCGCGCGCGGTCTGTTCGGACGCGGCGCTGGCGAAGTAGGTGCGGTCATCGGCATGCACCGACTGTGCCTGCGCGCCGCTGAAGGGGGCTATCGCCAATACGGCGGCAATGGCGGCGGTGGTGGTGCGCTTCCTGAAAGCCTGCATCGGCGTCTCCCTGCCTGGACCAGGGATCGAGCCTAGCAGCCGCTGGCCCGCCGCGCCTGTGCCGGATCAGCCATCAGATCGACTCATCCTCACGCTTGACCAGCGTCCAGCACGGCGCCTGCGTGAAGGTATAGGTCTGCTGGTCGCTGCTGTCCGGCGTGCGGATCTGCACCTGCCGCTGTCCATCGGCCAGGAGGCTGACCTGCATTTCGCGGCCCTGCCCGGCCAGTGCGGCGGGATCAGGCATCACCGGCCACTCGACATCGGCCCGCGCCAGCCGGCTTTCCACCTTGCGCGGTTCCGGCTCGGCCTCTGCATCGATGTAGCTGTCCAGCAGCGGATCGGCGGTGGTCTTTTCCTGCAGCGCGATCTCGTTGCCGAAATGCTTCAGGAACGTATCGAAGTCCGGGTAGAGGCATTCACCGCGTGCAGCCACAGCTGTGGGCTCGGCGACGGTGGTCGCCGGCGCCGCTGCGGCAGGTGAGGCTTCGGTCGCGGTCTGCGGTGCCTGCGGCGCTGGCGTGCAGGCAACCAGCACCACGGCGCAGGCGAGCATCAGCACTGCGGCAGAACGGTATCGACACATGGGCTCATCCTGAATCCGGTCCGGTCGCTCCATGCTACCGCGCCCCCTACAATTCAGGCATTCCGCCTGTCCGAGAATGCTCATGCATCGCCTCCTGCTCCTGATCGGCCTGCTGCTGCCCGCCCTGTGGCCGGCGGTGGCGAGGGCCGTCGCTGTCCACGAAGGCGACCTGCTGTTCGTCACCGCCGGCCGCAGCGGTCTCAGTGCGGCCATCGACGATGCCACCGGCAAGCAGGGCGCGCCCAGCTTCGATCACGTCGCGCTGGTCGCTTCCGCGTCGAAGGGCTGGGAGATATTGCATGCAGACGAGAAAGGATCGCGCCGGCAATCGCTGGTCGAATTCCGCCAGGACGCGCGCGCCAGGCAGCGGCAGATCGTGGTCTATCGCCTGCGCGCGCCGCAGCAGGCAGCGATCAAGGATGCGGTCGCCACCGCGCGCACGATGCTGGGCAAGCCGTACAACACATCGTATATGTTGAACGAGGACAGCTACTACTGCTCGGACTTCATCGAACGCGCCTTCCGTGCGCACCACGTATTCGCATTGCAGCCGATGAACTTCCGCAACCCGCAGACCGGGGAGATCGCCCAGCACTGGGTGGATCTGTACCGCGGCATGGGCATGGACGTGCCGCAGGATCAGCCCGGCACCAATCCGAACGACATGTCGGCGGCGCCGGTGTTGCAGCGCATCGGCATGCTGGAATAAGCAAAGCCCCGCACGGGGCGGGGCTTCGCATCACCGGAGCTGGTGGCGAGGTCACTCTTCCTCGTCCTGCCCACCCTGCTGCTGGTTGCGCTGGTTGCGCTGCTGCTGTTCCTGCTGCTGTTGCTGCTGCTGGTCGCGGCCACGACCCTGCTGCTGATCCTGCTGGTTCTGCTGGCCCTGCTGCTTCTGGTTCGGGTTCTGGTTCTGCTGTGCCATGTCCGATCTCCAAAGCCACTCGCGGAATGCGGTGGACGTGGCCATCGTCTGCAGCGAATGGTTAATCACGCGTGGGTGGGCGGCTACATCTGTGTGTACGCGTGTGAATGAACGCGCAGAAGCCCTTGTGGCACAAGCGGCTGAAGGATTCATGCGGGTTCGGCATGTGCTCATGCCATCGTCAGCCTGCACGCATTCATGGCGTTCGCCGCCGGAAACACGCGCTGAACAAGGTTGGCTTCCCAACGCACGCAGGGAAGCCAACCCTGCATTCAGGGCATCACGGGCGGCACATAGGCCAGGGTCATGCCCAGCAGCCACAGCAGGCCCAGCACCAGCGGAATGTGCACCAGCAGCTGGATGAAGGTGAAGCCCACGATGTCGCGTGCCTTCAGGCCCAGCACGCCCAGCAGCGGCAGCATCCAGAACGGGTTGATCAGGTTCGGCAGCGCTTCGGCCGCGTTGTAGACCTGCACCGCCCAGCCCAGGTGTGCCTTCAGTTCATTGGCGGCCTGCATCACGTACGGCGCCTCGATGATCCACTTGCCACCGCCGGAGGGCACGAAGAAGCCCAGCACCGCCGAATAGACGCCCATCACCAGCGCGAAGGTATCGGTGCTGGCCACGTGCACGAACAGGCTCGACAGGCGGTGCGCCAGTGTCTGCCCGTCGCCGCCAGCAGCATGGGTGAGGATCATCGCGATGCCACCGTACAGCGGGAACTGGATCAACACGCCGGTGGTGCTGGGCACCGCCTTGGCCACCGCGTTGAGGAAGCTGCGCGGCCGCCAGTGCAGCAGCAGGCCCAGCGAAATGAACAGGAAGTTGTAGGTGTTGAGGTTGGCGATGGCAGTGACCACCGGCTTGCTGGCGAACTCGTTGAACAGCCAGCCGAACGCCAGCAGCGAGAGCAGCACGGTCAGCAGCGGGCTGTATTCCAGCCATTCGCCCGGGCGCGTGCGTCGCTGCAGCGGTTCCGGCTCGGCCTGCGCAGCGCCTGGGAACTCCTCGGCAGTACGCGCACTGCCGGCAGCCGGTGCGGTCAGCCAGGCGATCAGCAGCGAGACCAGGATCAGCACTGCAGTCAGCGCAATCGACTGCCACAGGAAAATGGTTTCGGTGAACGGCAACACGCCGGTGATCTCCACCAGCCCCGGCGGCATGCTGGCCGGGTTGGCCTGCAGCTGTGCGGCCGAGGAACTCAACCCCATGGCCCACACCGCGCCCAGGCCAAGATATGCCGACGCACCGGCGGCGCGGTAGTCCATGCGCAGTTCGGTGCGGCGGGCCAGCGCGCGCACCAGCAGGCCGCCGAACACCAGCGAGAAGCCCCAGCTGAGCAGCGAGGCGAGCATGCTGACCAGGCCCACGTACACCACCGCACCACGGCCGGTGCGCGGCACCCGGGCCAGGAAGTCGATGAAGCGTGCGACCACCGGTGCAGTGGCCACGGCATAGCCACCGATGACCACGAAGGCCATCTGCATGGTGAAGGGAATCAGGCTCCAGAAGCCATCACCGAAGGCGCTGGCGGTGGCCTGTGGGGTCGAGCCGAAGCCCATCGCCGCCAGCGCGACGATGACCACGCCCAGCACCGCAAACACGTACGCATCGGGGAACCACTTTTCCGCCCAGGCCGCCGAGCGCAGCGCAGCGCGCGCCATCCAGCCGTCCTGTACTGCTGCCGTCGAGGCCATCGCCTACCCTCCCAGGTTCGATGGATCGATTCTGGGCGGTGAGGTGCAGGCTGTCAGCCACCTATTGGTCGTAGGTGGCGGGATGGTGGTGCCGGCCGCTGGCCGGCAACTTCGGGATCGCACACGGGTGCAGCCGGCCAGCGGCCGGCTCTACCAGATCCAAGCATCATCGCAGGTGGTGGAAGGCGGTAGTGCCGGCCGCTGGCCGGCAACCTCGGGATCGCATACGGGTGCAGCCGGCCAGCGGCCGGCTCTACCAGATCCAAGCATCATCGCAGGTGGTAGAAGGCGGTAGTGCCGGCCGCTGGCCGGCAACCTCGGGACCGCATACGGCTGCAGCCGGCCAGCGGCCGGCTCTACCAGACCCTGGGGTCAACGCAGCGCCAGATCCACGGCAATGCCGGCGAACAGCGCGGCACCCACCCAGTTGTTGTGCAGGAACGCCTTGAAGCACGGGCCGCGCTCGCGGTTGCGGCAGATCCAGAACTCGTACACCACCAGCGCAGCGGCCACCGCCACGCCCACCAGGTAATAGCCGCCCAGCCCGCCGCGCACGCCGACCAGCGCCATGGTGGCCAGGAACAGCGCGTACAACACGCCCTGGATGACCAGGTCGAGGTCACCAAACAGGATCGCGGTGGAGTGCGAGCCCATCTTCAGGTCGTCCTCGCGGTCGACCATGGCGTACCAGGTGTCGTAGGCGGTGGACCACAGGATGTTGCCGGCATACAGCAGCCAGCCCAGCATCGGCACCTCGCCCTGCACGGCGGCGAACGCCATCGGGATGCCCCAGCCGAACGACATGCCCAGGTAGACCTGCGGCAGATGGGTGTAGCGCTTCAGGTACGGGTAGCTGGCGGCCAGGAACACGCCGATGAAGCTGAGGCCGATGGTCAGCCCGTTCAGGGTCAGCACCAGGCCGAATGCCACCAGCATCAACACCGCGAACAACGCCAGCGCAGCGCGGCCACTGATCGCACCGGTGGCCAGCGGACGCGCCTTGGTACGCTCCACATGCGGGTCGAGCCAGCGGTCGGCGTAGTCGTTGATGACGCAACCGGCCGAGCGGGTCAGCCACACCCCAGCGGTGAACACGAACAGCGTCCACAGCGGCGGCATGCCGCCCGCGGCCAGCCACAACGCCCACCAGGTGGGCCACAGCAGCAGCAGCGTGCCGATCGGGCGATCAGCGCGCATCAGACTCCAGTAATGCCGCCAACGCGGCGTCGCCGGCGACTGCGGCGAAGTGAGGGGGGTATCAGCCATGGCGATAGGATACTCCTGCCCCTCCGGCAGGGCTTTGCCCATGGGGGAAGATTTGTTCGGCGAAACTGGATAGAATGCCGGTCCCGCACCGCCTCATGGCGCTGCGATGCCCGCCCCGGCACTGGTCGGTGGCGCGGCGGTTCTACAACGCGCCCGTAGCTCAGCCGGATAGAGTAGTGGCTTCCGAAGCCATTGGTCGGGGGTTCGAATCCCTCCGGGCGCGCCATCTCCCCCTGTGTTGCCTGCCCGCTGCCAGCCCGCGCTGGACGTTGCCGCGCGCTTCATCAACACTGCGCGCATGACGCCACCGGATCTGCTGCAGCTGGCGGCAGGCGCTGCGATTCTGGGCCTGGCCGCCTTGTCCACCGGAGTGAGCTTCGGCCGCGCCCGGCGTGGCAGTCATCTGCTCACCATCTTCTTCGCCTGTTTCGCCGCCGCCAATCTGTTCGGACTGGTGCTGTTGGGTGGCCAGGCCTGGCTCTCGGCCGACGCGGTGCGCTGGCTGCGGGTCATCGAAGTGCCGCTGGTCTATCTGCTCGGTCCGCTGCTGTATGGCCATGCGCGTGCGCTGCTGTTGCCCGCACCGGGCCACACTTCGTTGCTGCCGCTCGCGCATCTGCTGCCGGCTGGCCTCGCATTCGTCATTTCCCTGTTGAACGCACTCGCGCCTTCCGAGGGCTTGCCGCTGGGCAAGGTGCTGTTCCCGCTCAGCTTCCATGGCTGGCTGCTGCAGGGCGCCCCCTACCTGCTGGCCACGCTGTGGCTTTCGCTGCGCACGTCTTCGGCCTCGCGCGGAACCGCCATCCAACGCAGCGGACTGCGCGGGCTGGCGATCGTGATGGCGGGCTGCTGGCTTGCCAGCGCGATGAACCGGTGGCCGCCGGACACCGCTCCGCTGCTGGCCAGCATCGGGCTCAGCCTGCTGACCACCGCCGGCATGTACCTGCTGGCCTGCCGCGTGGTGCGGCAGCAGCTGCGCGCGCCTGTGAGCGCCGCTGCACCGGGCATGGGGAACCTTGTCCCCGCGCCCACCGAGGACGTCGCCGTCGCACGCTACCAGCGCTCGGGCATCGACGCGGCGCAATGCGCGGCCATCGCCAGCGCGCTGACCGCATTGATGCAGGACCAACGCCTGCATGAAGCCCCCGGACTCGATCTCCAGGGCTTGAGCCAGCATAGCGGTTGGTCACCCAACCAGGTCTCGCAGGCGCTCAACCAGGGCCTGGGCCAGAGCTTCTCCGAGTTCGTGACCGGTTTCCGCATCACGGCGGCGAAATCCTGCCTCTCCGACCCGGCTGACCCACGCAGCGTGCTGGACATCGGCCTTGCCGCCGGCTTCGGCAGCAAGTCCACGTTCAACAGCGCGTTCAAGCGCGCCACCGGGCAGACCCCCAGCGAATACCGCCGCAGCCGCGCCACCTCCGGCTGAACGTCCAATCCTTCACGCCCGGTCGAACGGCGCCCGCCGCTGCGTTGCCATCAGCGCTCGACCCGACGAAGAAGGTGATGCAATGCGATGGCAACGGATGATGTTCGGCCTGCTGTGGATGCTGGCGGTTCCTGCGCAGGCTGCGGTGGGGGATGCGGCGGGTGTGCTGGCCCGCGCCCGTGCAGCCAGTGGCGGCGAGCCGTGGCTGTCGGTACAGCGCCTGCAGGCTGAGGGCGAGCACTCGCTCGGTGGCTTGCAAGGCCGCTGGCAGCTCAACCAGGACCTGCGCGCCGGGCGCTATGCCGAACAGGCGCAGCTGGGGGCCTTCACTGTTGCCCAGGGTTTCGACGGCAAGCTGTCGTGGCGCCGCGACTACGGCGGCGAAGTAGGCCTGCTGGATGGCACCGTGCCACGCCGCACTGCCCGCACGCAGGCGTGGCTGGCCACCCGCGCCTACTGGTCCAGCGCCTATCCGGCCTCGCGCTTTGCAGGCCCACGTACCGAGGTCCACGACGGGCAGCGCTATGACGTGCTGTCGACGACGCCGGAGGAAGCGGACCCGATCGAACTCTGGTTCGACGCGCGCAGCGGCCTGCTCGGCCGGGTGGTCATCGCCTCCCCCCGCACACCCACCGCCACCACGCTGGAGGACTACCGGGCGGTCGATGGCCTGCTGCTGCCCCATCGCATCATCACCGATACGCTCGATTCCCAGGGCCGAGCCGATCCGCGACTGCGCAGCCACGTGCAGGTGCAGCGCTACCGGGTGGATCTCCCTGTGCCGGATGGGCTGTATGCACCACCAGCGATGGCCGACGACAGCTACATCGAGGATGCCAGCGGCACCACCCGCGTCCCGTTCGACCTGATCAACAACCATGTCTACATCGAGGCCCAAGTGGACGGCCAACCAGCGCGCTTCCTGGTGGATACCGGTGCCATCAACCTGCTGACACCGATCGCCGCCAAGCGCCTGGGGCTGACCACAGCGGGCCGCCTGAGCGTGCATGGTGCCGGCGACAACGCCAGCGACCTGGGCCTGGCGCAGGCCCGCCACCTGCGCATCGGTGACGCGCACCTTGCAAACCCGGTGTTCCACATCATCGACCTCGGCCAGCAGATCAACTCGATGGGCGTGCCACACGATGGCTTCATTGGCTACGAGACCTTCCTGCGCTTCGTCACCACCTTCGACTACGGCGCGCGCGTGCTCAGCTTCACTCGACCGGGCCACTACCGGCCACCCGCCAACGCGGTGGTGCTGCCGTTCGAGCAGGACGACCGCGCGCCGGTATTGAACGGCGAACTGGACGGCATCCCGCTGCGGTTGTGGCTGGACACCGGCTCACGCAACTCGCTGAGCCTGAGCAGCCCGTTCGTGCGCACCCATCGTTTGTTGGAGAAGTACCACGCCAGCGAGGAGGCAGTACTTGGATGGGGCCTCGGTGGCCCCGGCCGCGCGCGACCGGCCCGGCTCGGTGTGCTGCGCATGGGCGACATCAAAGTCACTGGTCTGGTCGGTGATCTGTCCAGCACCGACAAGGGCGCGCTGGCCCTGGCCGACTATGGCGCGATCCTGGGCGGCGGCGTGCTGCGGCGCTTCTCCATGGGCATCGACTACAACACCAAGCGCCTTTATCTGGTGCCCAACGCTGAAAGCACGCAGTCCGATGCCTTCGACCGCAGCGGACTGTGGCTGCAGGCCGAGGACGGTGCACTGCGCGTAGCCGATGTAGCGCCGACCAGCGCCGGTGCACGCGCCGGCCTGCGCAGGGATGACTGCATCGTCATGATTGCGGGAGAGCCGATTGCCGCACGGATACTGGGGGACTGGCGTGCGCTGCTGCGCGAGCGTCCGGTGGGAACGCGCGTTGGCGTCCGCTATCTACGCGATGGCCGGCAGATGGATACCGAACTGGTGCTGGCGGACCGGGTGGCAGCGGGTTGGCCTGCCGATTGAGCTGGGACCGACGCGAACACCGTAGGACATCCATCGATAGCCATCATGGAATGCGGCTGCACGGTGCCGGTTCTGCGGTGCCGCCGGTGGATGGTCCGCCCGGCCTGCGCGCGTAGCTGTAATCGGGATCCCGGCAGGCGCGCATGATCGGACTTCGTGCGTGCCTGATTACGCCGGGGAACCAGCACAACGCCAGCACCGCGGCCCAGATCACAGCCAACCAGAACCATCGGCCCAAGGCACAGGCCCAGATCATGGGCAATGCAGCCAGCAGCACGATGATCTGCGTATGCAGCAGGTAGAGCGTGTGCAGGCCCAAGCGGGGATCCGAGCGCAGCATCACGCCACATCCCCTGCATGCCGTCTTCGCCTGCCGTCTCGATGCGGAAAGCAGCGGGAATCGCTGCCCGGCAGCGCCGCAAAGTGGACAGGTGAAGGTCAGCAGGCGCATCAGGCAAGCTCCTCTCTGTCGATTGACATCAACTGCCGGGCACGAAGCCGAGCCTAGCATGAGCCTGTTAGGGGGCGCCGCAAACAGCAACGCCGGGCATGGCCCGGCGTTGTGTTCAAAACAGTCGAGCATGGCTCGACTCTACAAGAGCGAATCAATACTTCCCGTCGAACGCGAAGATCGGCTTACGCTGCTTCCACGCACCTGCAGTGAAGTCCGGGAATTCCAGCGTCTGGAAGCTGTTGGCGATCGACTGCTCGCTCAGCGGGGTGATCGCGCTCCAGGTCACCGCGTCATAGATGTCGATCGGCATCGGTGCCTTGGCCTTCAGCGCTTCCACGAACGCATGGATGACGAACCAGTCCATGCCACCATGACCAGCGCTGGCAGCGGTCTCGGCATTCTGCTTCCACAGCGGGTGCTCGTACTCGTCCTGGTACTTCTTGAACTCTTCCCACTGGTGCGGCGGGCTGCGGCCTTCGATGTGGATCGAATGGTTCACATCCATCCACAGGCCCTTGGTGCCCTGCACGCGGAAGCCCATCGAGTACGGGCGCGGCAGCGAGGTGTCGTGCTGCAGCAGGATGGTCTCGCCGTTCTCGCAGGCCAGCGTGGTGGTCACGATGTCGCCCAGCTTGAACTTCACCTTGGTGCTGGGATGGGTGGTGCCGCCACTCTTGGCCACGGTGTATTCGTGCAGGCCGCGCGCCTTGGTCGCAAAGGCGTTGATGTGGGTGAAGCGATTACCGCGGTTGATGCCGGTGTACATCGCGCACGGGCCGATGCCGTGGCTGGGGTAGAGCTCACCATTGCGCTCCACCGAATGCTCGGTGCGCCAGCGCGCTTCGCTCCAGCCCTTGGAACCGAACTCCACGCCGCTGTCGTAGGGCTGGTTCGGGTCACCGGAATTGAACTTCACGCCGCGCAGGTCGTGCTGGTAGCCGGCCTGCAGGTGTACCAGCTCGCCGAACAGGCCCTGGCGCACCATCTGCAGCGCGGCCATCACGTCGCGGCGGTAGCAGACGTTCTCCAGCAGCATGTACGGGGTGCCGGTGCTCAGCTGGGTCTTCAACACGTCCCAGTGGTCCTGCAGGGTGATGCCGGCCACCACTTCGCAGCCCACCGCCACGCCAGCCTGCATTGCGGCAATCGCCATCGGCGCGTGGTACTCCCACGGCGTGGCGATGATCACGCCATCGATGCCCTTCTGTTCCAGCAGGCGCTTCCAGGCATTGGTGTCGCGATCCTGACCGTAGGTCTTCGGTGCCGGCTTGTCGGCCTTGCTGACCATCTCCACCGCGCGGCCGAGCATGATCGGCTCGATATCGCAGACGGCGACAACCTCGACGTCATCGCGGCGCACCAGTTCCTTCAGCAGCACCAGGCCACGCATGCCGGTACCGATCATGGCCAGGCTCACCTTGCGCCCGCGTGCCCATGCCGGGGTCTGCGGCAACAGGCTGCTGGCGGCGACAGCGGCACTGGCCGCAATGAATTCCCTACGCTTCATGGCAAACATCTCTCCTCTTGGCAGCGTGCCGACCGAAGCCGGCACGCCAGGTCACGCAAACGGAATTACTTGAACCGGTAACCGACAGTCACACTGTAACCACGACCGAAGATCGTTGCGTAGTCACTGGAGTCACCCAGGAAGCTGTTCGGGTCGTAGAACGGCAGGCGATTGAACAGGTTCTTGACCGTGAAGCTCAGGTTCCACGCATCATCCGGGCGCCAGGTGACGCTCATGTTGGCGGTCCACCACGACGGTGCACCATCACACTTGCTCTTCTGCAGGGCCAGGTAGCCGCCGGTGCAGGTTTCCTTGTTGTTGCTCACCTCATCAACCTGGTCGGTGGCCCACTTGGTGCCGCCCACGTAGTTGACGAACATGCTGGTGGTGACCTGCTTGTAGGTCCAGTCGGCGTTGAGCGTGGCACGCAGGCGCGGGTTGTTGTAGTAGCCCACCACGTCGCCGTAGTACCAGCCGCTCGCTTCGTCCATGTAGAAGCGGTTGCGGTTGGCGATGGTGGCAGCCAGACCGATGTTCAGGTTGCCCCAGTCACCCAGCGAGAAGCGGCTGCGTGCATCGATGTCGAAGCCGTCGATCAGCGTCTTGCCTCGGTTCTTGTACTGGCCCACCACGCTGGCCACGTTGCCGGCCGAATAGCCCGGCAGCACCGACGGGCAGCTCACGCCACTGGCCGGGTCGGCACACATGGCCGCCAGCTGCGCCAGGTTGGCGCGGTCGCTGTCGGTGATCGGCGAGCGCGACATCGAGATGATGTCTTCCATGCGGCGATAGTCCGGCGCGACGATTTCGTTGTTGCGGTAGATGAACCAGTAGTCGGCCGACACCGACAGCCAGCTCGCCGGCTCGTAGACGAAGCCGAGGGTGGCGATCTTCGCCTTCTCCGGCTTCAGGTCCTTGTTCGGCTGGGTCATGCGCGCAACGGTGCGGCTGCAGTCGACGTTCAGCATGTTCTTGCCCAGGTCGACATCACCCGGCCGCTGCGACTTCAGCAACAGGTTCGCGATGGCGTTGGTCTCGTTGCAGCGCAGCTCGTCGCGGAAGCCGCCCAGCTGGGCGAACACGCCGCCATTGCCGGACTCGGCCAGGCTCGGTGCACGGAAGCCGGTGGAGTAGGTACCGCGCAGCATCAGCTGGTCGAACGCCTGGTACTTGAAGCCGATCTTCGGTGCCACGTTGGCACTGAAGTTCGGGTACTTGTCCACGCGCACCGCCGCATCCAGTTCCAGCTTGTCGGTGATCGGCGCCACGGTTTCGGCAAACAGCGCGTAGGTGTTGCGCTTGCCGTCAAACCAGGAACCGCCCTGCTGGGTGATCAGACCGTTGGCGGCGTCGGCGTTGCCCGGAGTGTAGAAGGTTTCGCGGCTGGCGTTGAAGCCGAATGCCGCACGCATCTCGCCGGCCGGCAGCTGGAACAGCGGGCCTTCGATCTTGCCGTCGAGGGTGTGCAGGCGGGTCCACGACTGGATGTCGAAGGTCGGGAACGCTTCACGGATCAGCGCGGCGTTGGCTTCGCTGATCTCGCCGAACTTGTACGCCGGATGGTCGGAAATGATCACGCGGCCGGTGCCCGGATCGATCGTGTACGGGCCGAAGGCCTTCTCGAAGCCCTTGGTGTTGACGTTGATCGTCTGGTAGGTGGTGGAGTGGGTGCCGGCGCTGGCGAACGCGGTTTCCCAGTTCCAGTCGCCCCGGTTGCCACGCGCACCGGCCAGCACGCGGTAGCTCTTGTCGGTATTGCGCTGGCCGAAATAGTTCGGGCCGGCATCCTGCAGCAGGTAGTTCAGGCCGACCACACCGCCCATCATCGCCTTCATCTGCGGGCTGGCGTGGTTGTATTCGTTGTTCGGGCCCAGGAACGGGTACAGGAACTGGTTGACGGTGTTGCCGGTATTGCGCGAGAACCAGCTGGTCGGGTTGCCGGTGGTGGTGCCGTAGGTGCGCGGCGTGCCGCCGTTGGCGCGCAGGTCGATGTCGGTGTAGGTCGCCTCGGCGAAGATCTCGGTGCTGTCACCGACCAGGAAGGTGCCGTTGAGGTAGGCGGTGTTGCGCTCGGACTTGGCGCCGGCATCGATCTCGTTGTTCATCCAGGTTTCCCAGACGCAACGCGGACCGGCCGCTTCACTGGTCAGCACGTTCCTGCAACCCGGCGCAGCTTCCTGCACACGGCGGCCGGTGACTGGATCGAAGGCGAAGTAAGTGCCCGGATTGAATTCACCCGGCTTGCTGCCCACGCCCAGGCGCAGGTTGTTGAGGTAGTTCGGATTGTTGACGTAGTACTGGTCGGGCCGCTTGTCGTAGAAATCGCTCAGCGGGATCGCGTCGCGGCGGTACATGTTCACCGCGCCGTAGATGTTGAAGCGGTTCTCGGTCAGGTCACCGAAGCCGGCGGTGATGCTGGCCTGGCGCTCGCCGTAGGAATCGATGCGCGAGGAGGTGTCGTTGGTGAAGCTGACCTCGGCCCCCTGGAAGTTGCGCTTGGTGATCACGTTGATCACACCGGCCACCGCATCGGTGCCGTACACCGCCGAGGCGCCGTCGGTCAGCACTTCCATGCGCTCGATGGCCGCAGCCGGGATCGCATCGATGTTGACGAACTGGGTCTGGAAGCCGGCCGGCGCACCGTAGTACGACAGGCGACGACCGTTCAGCAGCACCAGCGTGCCCTGTGCGCCGAGGCCACGCAGGTTGGCCTGCGAGGCACCATCGGAGCCGGTGAACAGCGAGCGCGCATCCTGCTGCGCCGGGCGTGCGGCCGGCAGGTTGTCCAGCACCTGCAGCAGCGTGCGCGCACCCATGTTCTGGATGTCCTGCTTGCTGATCACCTGCACCGGCGACGCGGTTTCAACGTCGGTGCGGCGGATGTTGGAGCCGGTGACCTCGATGCGGGCCAGGTCGGTGGCCTTGTCCTTGCTCTCCTGGGCGAAGGCAGGAACGGCGACCGACAACAGCACGCCGGCAATGGCCAGCGTCAGCGGAGCGATCGAACGACAGGGGGGGCGGTGGTGGCGGGCGGGCAACATCGGGGTTCTCTCCTGGCAGGGGTGCGGCGCAAAAAGTGAGCGCGTGGGCGTTCGGCGGGCAAAACGCTCCCGGGCCACGGCCATGAGGGCCGTAGTCGGAATGGGCGGGGGGAGGAGCGGTGTTACGTAGGGGTCATGGGGCGACGATGCTGGCGGAGTCGCCCTCCTGGCCGATCAGCACGGCGTTGGCCCAGTTGGCACAGACCTGGGCGGGTTGGCTGCCCTGCGCACCCAGCGTGCGCAGGCTCAGGGTGGAAAGGCCACGGATGTCCAGCTCCGGCTTGACCACGCCGGGCGCCTTGACCAGGCCGCTGTCGTACAGCAGGCGGTTGTCACCCCAGACCTGGAACTGCAGGCCACCGGCAGTGCGGCAGGCGTCGTCGATGCCGAGGTCGGCGCGCAGCAGGTGCCAGCCTCCCTGCAGACGCAGGTCGATGCGGCTGTTGGCGCCGACGCCCAGGCCACGACGGAACTGCAGGCCGTTCATGCGCATGCCGGCGTCGCCACGGAAGGACTGGTCGGTGCGCACCTGGCTGGCCAGCGCGGCCGGCACCGGCAGCTCGGAGAGATAGCGCTGCCGGGCCGGTCGCTCCGGTTCCTGGTGTTCGAGGATGTGGAAGGTGGACAGCGCGATCGGGCCGACGTCGCGCGGCTGCAATGCATCGAAGGCGCGGGCGCTGCCCTGTGCGGCGGTCACCATCGGGTCGGTGCTGCTGGCGCCATCACCCTCTGGGTTCTGCACGCTCAGCACACGGAAACGCAGCAGGCGACCGGCGTGGGCCGGGAAGTCGATGCGCTGCATGCCTTCCTTCAGCTGCAGGCGGCCACGGGCGATCGGCTCGCCCCACTCGCCATTGCTGTCACCCAGGTAGACCTCATAGTCGCGGACCTGGCCGTGCTTCCAGTTCTTGTCGTTGCGCGGTGCGATGTCGATGCCGTCGATCATCCTGCGCTCGCCGAAGCCGATCACCCACTCATGCGCGCCGGTGCGCACGGCCTGGTTGCGCACGCTGCGGAACCAGGTGCCCGGATCATCATCGAAGGCATTTTCCAACGCATGACCGGGTTCTTCGGCCGGGCGGTTGACCACCAGCAGGCTGTCGGCCGGCAGTTCGCGGCCCAGCACCGGCGCGGCCGGATAGGCATCATCGGCGGCCGCGGCGGCCACCGCGAAGTCCAGCTGCAGCTGCAGCGGCTGGCGGATATCCTGGGCGGCGGTGCGCACATGCACGGTGCCACGACGCTCCTTGGCATCGAAGTACCAGCCTTCACTGGCGTTGTTGAACGCAGCGGCATCGGCCAGCGCCGGCAGCGCGCGGCCACCGGCCTGCACCACACGCGGCGCCTGGCGGCTGAGCACGCGCAGGCCATAACGACGCTGCGCCAGCTGGCCGTTGTACTGGCCCTGCACGGCATCAATCTGCACCTGCACCGGGCCGCTGCCCTGCGCCGGCGCCTGCACGCGGATCTGCTGCGTGCTCGATTCGCCCTGCTGGTAGCGGCGGGTGTTGCCGTCGTCCTCGTACAGCGTGTACTGCGAATCGCCCTGCGGGTACAGGTCGAACGTCACCTCATCGAGTGGCTTTTCGCCATCGAACAGCATCGACGGGTACATCGGCAGGATCGCACCGGCTCGCACGAACACCGGCAGCGTGGCCAGGTCCACCTGGCGGTCGAGCTGGCGGCCGTCGGCGGCGGCCTGCACGCGGCGACCATCCCAGTAGTCGATCCAGCCACCGGCAGGCAGGTGGATGTCGCGGCGCCAGCCACGGCTTGCGGCCTGGCTGCGGTACACCGGCGCCACCAGCAGGTTGCGGCCGAGCAGGAACTGGTACTTGTAGGTTTCATCCTGCGCATGCGGATCGCGCGGGTTGTCCCACATCAGGCCACGCACCGGCGGTGCACCGGTCTGCGCGGCCTCGTGCACCAGCCCGTACATGTACGGGGTCAGGCGCATCTTCAACTTCAGGTAATCGCGGTTGATGCTGCGATAGGGCTCGTCGTACCACCACGGGTGCTTGCGTGCGTTCGACGACCAGCCGCTCATGCCCATCAGCACCGGGGTGAAGGCTTTCCACTGCAGGTCGCGGGTGAAGGTTTCGGCGCTGCCGCCGAAGATCGCATCCACATCGCCACTGGCGTAGGCCATGCCGGACAGGCCCGAACCGACCAGGGTCGGCACGTGCCAGCGGATGTAATCCCAGCTGCTGCTCTGGTCGCCGGTCCACGCTACGGCGTAGCGCTGGATGCCGGCCCAGCCCATCACCGTCCACAGGAACGGGCGCGAATCGGAACTGTCGAGGATGCCGTTGAACGCCTGGCGGTTGGCGTCCATCGCGAACTGGTAGCCCTTGCCGGTCCAGGCCACGTCCAGCTTCTGCACGCGGCTGCCGGCCTTGCCCACTTCCCAGGCGATCTTGTCGACGCCGTTCTCGGTCCACAGGCCGGTGCGGAAGCCGTACTTGGCCAAGCCCTGCACGGTTTCCGGCAGCTTCTTGTAACCGCAGCCGTAGCCATCGTTGGGCAGGATCCAGCCACCGGGCATGTCGTGGGCGCGGTACTGCTTGGCCACCGAGTCGATCACATCCGGCGTGGTGCCGGTCGGGCCGTCACTCCAGCCTTCGGGCACGGTGCCGGGCTTCTTGGCATTGTCACCGTCGTTGTAGCAATCGGCATCGCCGTAGGACAGCGCCCAGCGCGCGACCATGTTCGGGCGGCCGGTCAGCTGGGTGTAGCGCTCGATCAGTTTCGGCAGGTCGGCGCCGACGAAGTAATAGGCATCGAAGCGGTCTTCGCGGTGCAGCAGCGTGGCCTGGTCGGCCTCGCGCAGATCGTAGCTGCCATCGCTCCAGGTGTTGCGCAGCATGCCCCAGCCACGGCTGCTCAGCAGCATCGGTGCAGGGCTGGGGCGGTCGCCCTCTTCCCAGCCGCCGGAGTAGGACACCTCCAGCTCGCGGCCCTTGAACTGGTAACGGCCGTTCTGCTGGCCGCCACCGAAGTAGCCCTCATCGGCCTGCGAGGACAGCACCTGCACGCTCTGCGTGGCATCCAGGTCCAGCGGCTGCAGTTCCTGCCACAGCGCGGTGGGCTGGCCGTTGTCCAGGCGTTCCAGGCGCATGCGCAGCGGCTGCCGCTGTACATGCAGGACCAGTGCATCGGTGCGCACGCGGATTTCCTGTGCGTCTTCTTCCAGCTGCGCCTTCACGTTCGCCTTGGGCTGCGGCAGCACGATCGGTGCGCCCTTGTCGCCGGCACCGGTCAGCGTGCCGTTGCGGCCGGCCTGCACGCGGATGATGTCGGTGGCCGGCAGTTCGATGCGGATGCGCGCGCCCTTGTCGGTCTGCAGGTCCCAGCCCTGCACGCCGTCGCGGCTGGCGCTGGCGCTGACCGAACGCAGGTTGCCGACGGGCTCGGCCCGGGCCGGCATGGACGCCAGCATCAATGCCGGCAACAGGGCCAGCATCAGCGGCGAGCGACGAACGCAGATTTCCACGCGGACTCCCAACCCGTTCACCGGGCGTTTCGAAAGCGATTGGGCCGACTCTAGGGCAGCGATTCGAAAGATGTCAACAAATTGAAAGGAAAAAGGAAGATATATTCCATTGAAACGAAAGTTGTTGCGCCGCAATACTTTGTGTAAGCGCTTGCAGGCGCCTGTTAAGCATTGTGCGATACGGCATCTGGCCGGTTCTTTCGTTTTCCCAAGCACTCCCGGGCGGGAAAAGTCACCATGCCATTTTCTTTCTTTTTACTTTCGCTATTTGACATTTCGAAAGAAAACACAGATGGTGCGCTGGCCCAACTGGAACCTCCGAATGGACGTCACCCTGCTTTCCGATGT
Source organism: Stenotrophomonas sp. 28608_Sma (assembly GCF_056486185.1). Lineage (NCBI taxonomy): Bacteria > Pseudomonadati > Pseudomonadota > Gammaproteobacteria > Lysobacterales > Lysobacteraceae > Stenotrophomonas > Stenotrophomonas sp. 28608_Sma. Next base: position 4,755,046 of record NZ_CM151308.1, read on the forward strand.
GTCCGCCTGGCAGCGCCTTGGCGGAGCCGATACCGCTACCGAAATCGCCCAGCAGCCAGCGCTGTGGGACGCCCTCGCACAGGATCTGTCGCGTGCCCGCGACCGCCTGCAGGCCTTCCTCGGCGACAGCCTCAACGATCCCAACCAGCGCGTGCTGTTCACCGGCGCCGGCAGCTCCGGCTTCATCGCCGAAATGGTGGCCGATGCCATCAACGCGCAATGGCAGGCCGATGTGCGCGTGGTGCACACCACCAGCCTGCTGACCCACCCGGCGCTGTACCTGCAGCGCGACCGCCCGACCCTGCTGGTCTCGTTCGGCCGCAGCGGCTCCAGCCCGGAAAGCGTGGCAGCGGTGGACCGCGTGCGCAGCGACGTGGATGACGCGCGCTTCCTCGACATCACCTGCAATGCCGATGGCGAACTGGCCCGTCGTGGCGCCGGCCGTGCCGATACCTGCACCCTGCTGATGCCATCGGCCAGCTGTGACCGTGCCTTCGCCATGACCAGCAGCCTGACCTGCATGCTGCTGGCCGCGCTGACCGTGTTCGATCGTTCGCCGTGGGATGCGCGTGTGGCGCGCCTGAAGCAGATCGCCGCGCTGGCCCGCGAAGGCCAGGCACAGTGGGATGCACCGGTGGCCGCGCTGGCACAGCGCCCGTTCAACCGCATCATCTACCTCGGCAGCGGCCCGCTGGAAGCGCTGGCACGCGAGTGCGCGCTGAAGGTGCTGGAACTGACCGCCGGCCGCGTGCTGGCGCTGGCCAACACCCCGCTGGGCTTCCGCCACGGCCCGAAGTCGACGCTGGACGGCAACACCCTGGTGGTGGTGCTGCGCAGCGTGCAGCCGCTGGCGCGCCGCTACGAACAGGACCTGCTGGAAGAACTGCGCCGCGATGGCGTGGCCGGCCAGGTGCTGGCGATCGGCCCGCATTCGGACATCGGTGCGGACGACGAGTACACCCTCACCGTACCGGCACTGGATGATCCGTGGCTGGCGCCGGTGTGGCTGGGCTTTGCGCAGCTGTTCGCGCTGCAGCGCTCGGCTGCGCTGGGCCTGACTCCGGACAACCCGTTCCCGGACGGCACCGTCAACCGCGTCGTCAAGGGCGTCACCATCCACCATGGCTGAGCTGATCGCCCACGCCTGCTACGGCATCGACATCGGCGGCACCAAGATCGAGCTGGTGGCGTGCGATGCGGCGATGCAGGTCACCTGGCGCCGCCGCGTGGCCACCCCACAGGGTGACTACGACGGCTTCCTGCAGGCGGTGGTGGCGCTGGTGGCCGAGGCGGACGCCGCCCTCGGCCGCAGCGATGCGGCCATCGGCATCGCCCTGCCCGGCGTGCGTGACCGCCGCAGCGGTCGCCAGCTCAGCGCGAACGTGCCGGCGTTGACCGGCCACAGCGTGGCGGCCGACCTGCAGGCGCGCCTGCAGCGGCCGCTGCATTTCGGCAACGACCTGCAGTGTTTTGCCCTGTCGGAAGCACACGGCGGTGCCGCCGACGGCTATCCGAGCATGTTCGGCGCCATCCTCGGCACCGGCGCGGGCGGTGGTTTCTGCCTGCACGGCCGCCTGCTGTCCGGTTTCAACGGGCTGGCCGGCGAATGGGGCCACTGGAGCGTGCCCGGTCATCTGCTGCAGCGCCACGGCCTGCCGCTGATCGACTGCGCCTGCGGCCTGCAGGGCTGCGTGGAGCGCTATGTGTCCGGCAGCGGCGTGGCGATGATCGAACGCCACCTCGGTGGCAGCGCCGCAGATGCCAGCGCGGTGATTGCATTGGCCGAAGCCGGCGATGCCCGCGCACGCAAGGCGCTGGACATCCATCGCGACCTGCTCGGCCACAGCCTGGCCGCGCTGGTGCTGGCGCTGGACCCGCACGTGATCGTGCTCGGCGGTGGTCTTTCGCAGTATGCGCCGCTGTACCAGCAGTTGCCTGCGGCCATCGCCGCGCATCTGTTCAACGGCGTGCAGGTACCACCGATCGTGCCGCCACGCTTTGGCGATGCCGGCGGCGCACGTGGTGCTGCCCTGCTCGCCTGCCAACCCTCGTTTTCCTGATGTCCGGAGCCTGACCATGTCCCCGTTGCAGACCCTGCTTGCCTCCCACCGCGCTGGCGCCAACGTCGGCCTGTACAGCGTCTGCTGCAGCAACGAGCAGGTGCTGCGCGCGGCCATGCACGTGGCGCTGGCACACGGCACCGTGCTGCTGATCGAGGCCACCTCCAACCAGGTCGACCAGTTCGGCGGCTACACCGGCATGACCCCACCGCAGTACCGCGATTACGTGGGCACGCTGGCCGATGAGGAAGGCTTCCCGCGCGAACGGCTGATCCTGGGCGGTGACCACCTCGGCCCGAATGCCTGGCAGAAGCGCCCGGCCGCCGAAGCGATGACCCACGCGCGCGTGCTGATCGAAGCCTACGTCGCCGCCGGCTTCCACAAGATCCACCTGGACTGCAGCATGTCCTGCGCCGATGACCCGGTGCCGCTGCCCGATGCCATCGTCGCCGCGCGTTCGGCCGAGCTGGCCGAGATCGCCGAACGTACCGCCGCCGAACACGGCCTGCCGCCGCCGGTCTACGTGATCGGTACCGAGGTGCCGATTCCCGGTGGCGAAGCCTCGCTGGCCGAAGGTCTGCAGGTAACCACGCCGGCCGCCGCCGCGCAGACCCTGGCCATCCACCAGCAGGCGTTCGACACGCTGCAGCTGCGCGACGCGTGGCAGCGCGTGATCGCGATGGTGGTGCAGCCGGGCGTGGACTTCGACCACAGCAGCGTGCACGAGTACGATGCCGCAGCCGCCAGCACGCTGGCCGGCTTCCTCGAACAGCAGCCGCGCATCGTGTTCGAAGCGCATTCCACCGACTACCAGCGCGAAAGCGGCCTGCATGCACTGGTGCGCGATCACTTCGCCATCCTGAAGGTCGGCCCGGCGGCCACCTTCGCCTACCGCGAGGCGCTGTTCGCGCTGGCCGCGATCGAGGCCGAGCTGCTGCCGGCCGCGCAGTGCTCGCGCCTGCCGCAGGTGCTGGACGAGGTGATGCTGGCGCAGCCGAAATACTGGCAGTCCTATTACCAGGGCGATGACGCCACGCTTCGCCTGCTGCGCAGTTACTCCTTCAGCGACCGCTGCCGCTACTACTGGGGCGAGCCGGCGCTGGTGCAGGCGGTGCAGACTCTGTTCGCCAACCTGGAGCAGCATGCGCCGCCGCTGGTGCTGCTCAGCCAGTACCTGCCGGAGCAGTACCGCGCCGTGCGCGAGGGCCGTCTGGCCAACACCCCCACCGCCCTGGTGCAGCACCGTATCGGCCTGTGCCTGGGCGAATACGCCCGCGCCTGCAGCGCCAACCAGGCCGGCCCCCGCACGCAGAACGCGGGCTCGGCTGCCGGCGTTCCTGCGAACGGCTAATCTCTACCTTTTCCCGCGAAACCGAGAATGGCCATGCGCAACACCCGCTCCCGCCGGCAACAGATCCTGCAGCTGCTGATCGAGCATGGCTCGGTGCAGGTGGCCGATCTGGTCGAGCGCTTCGGCGTGTCGGCGGTGACCATCCGTGCCGACCTGACCCACTTTGAGTCGCAGGGCCTGGCCAACCGTACCCATGGCGGCGCCACGCTCGTTCGTACGCCGCCGCAGGAACAGGACATCCACGAGAAAGACGCGCTGAACCTGCCGCTGAAGGAATCGATCGGTGCGCGCGCTGCGCGCCTGGTGCAGCCCGGCGACAACATCATCATCGACTCCGGCTCGACCACGATGACCCTGGCCCGCCACCTGCGCGCGCATCGCGACGTGACGGTGATGACCAACGGCCTGAACATCGCCTGGGAACTGGCCAATGCCGCAGGCATCACCGTACTGCTGACCGGTGGGCTGCTGCGCCAGCAGTCGCTGTCGCTGCAGGGCAGCCAGGCCGAGGCCAGCCTCAATTCGTACAGCTTCGACACCCTGTTCCTGGGCGTGGACGGCCTGGACCTGCAGTTCGGCCTGACTACCCACGATGAAGCCGAAGCCCGCCTCAACCATCGCATGGTCGAGCGTGCGCGCCGTATCGTGGTGCTGACCGACGCCTCCAAATTCGGCCGCGTCAGCCTGCATCGCATCGCCCTGCTGGATCAGATCCACGCCATCATCACCGACGCCGGCATTGACGACGCAACCCGTGAGGGGCTGCAGCGGCTGGGCATCGAAGTGATCATCGCCGAGCCCACCGCATGACCGACACCCGCACCCTGCATGGCCGCATCCTCACCCCGCTGGGTTGGCGACGTGGCCACGTCCACTTCGATTCGCACGTGCGCCAGTTGCAGGTGGATGACCACAGCGGCGCTGACGACCTGCAGCTGCCGGTGATCCTGCCCGGCTTCATCGACCTGCATGTGCATGGCGCGGCCGGCGTGGACCTGATGCAGGGCGGCGACGTGGCGCGAACCATCGCCCGCACCCATCTGCGCTTCGGTACCACCACGTTGCTGGCGACCACCATGACCGCCGGGCTGGACGAGATCGAGTACGCGCTGCAGGGCGTGGCCGCCACCATGGCGGCACCCGATGCCGACGCCGCCAGCATCGTCGGTGTGCATCTGGAAGGACCGTTCATCAGCCCGCAGCGTCTGGGTGCGCAGCCCAACCGCACGATCGAGGCGACGCTGGCACTGGTGCAGCAGCTGCATGCGCTGGCACCGATCCGGGTAATGACGCTGGCCCCGGAAATCGGCGAGCACACCGCGCTGATTCCCGCACTTTCGGCCATGGGCATCCGCGTGCAGCTTGGTCACAGTGCTGGCACCTACGAGGAAGGCGTGGCCGCGCTGCAGGCCGGTGCCTCCGGCTTCACCCATCTGTTCAACGGCATGACCGGCGTCGATCACTATCGCCCGGGCATTGCGGCGGCGGCACTGGCGCATGCGCAGTACGCCGAGATCATTCCTGACCTGCAGCACATCCACCCCGGCGTGATCCGCCTGGCCGCGCGCGCGATTCCGCGCCTGTACGCGGTGACCGACGCCACTGCCGCCACCGGCATGCCCGACGGCGAGTACGCGTTGGGCGAGCAGCGCGTGCACAAGTGTGGCGGCTGCGTGCGCCTCGCTACCGGTTCGCTGGCAGGTAGTGCACTGACCATGGACCAGGCGCTGCGCAACCTGGTGCGTGTGGGCCTGGACCTGGCCGATGCCTCGCAACGTGTTTCCACCTTCCCGGCCGATTACTTGGGCCTGGGCGATCGCGGCCGCATCGCGCCCGACGCCCGCGCCGACCTGGTGGTGCTGGACGCCGAACTGCGCCTGCAGCAGGTGGTGGTGGGCGGGCGCGTAGTTGATTTGAACGCCGCAAACGCCTGACGTGCCGCCGCTCCTTAACGCCGGAAATGCCTGACGCACCGCCTTTGTAGAGTCGAGCTTGCTCGACTGCTCTGCCGCGCCCCGCGCGGTCAGTCGAGCAAGCTCGACTCTACGAAGGCAATCCGCACCGAAACGCCTCCTGGGATATGCCGATGACTGCAAGCACTGCTCCGCGCTGGCCCGTACGCTACCTGCTCTTCATCGGCGGCCTCGGTGGCCTGCTGTACGGCATCGACATCGGCATCATCGCCGGCGCCCTGCCCTATCTTGAAGCGACTGCCAGCCACGCCTGGCAGCTCAGCAGCCAGCAGCTCGGCTTCGTCGTGGCGGCAGTGCTGCTGGGCAGCGTGCTGTCCTCGCTGTTCGCCGGCATGATTGCCGACCTGATCGGCCGCCGCGGTGCGATGCTGCTGGCCGGCCTGCTGTTCACCGCCTCAATCCCGATCATGGCACTGGCCTCCGGCTACACGCCCCTGCTGCTCGGCCGGCTGCTGCAGGGCATCAGTGGTGGCCTGATCGGTGTGGTGATTCCGCTGTACCTGGCCGAAGTGCTCAGCCCCGAGCGACGCGGGCGCGGCGCGGCCATGTTCCAGCTGCTGCTGACCGTTGGCCTGGTGCTGGCCGCCCTTATCGGCCTGTACCACGCCCACGCCGTGGATGCCGCCGCCGAAGCCGTGCGCTCACTGCCGGTGGCACAGCAGGCGCAGGAACTGTTCACGGTGAAGGACCACGCCTGGCGCACCATCTTCTGGACCTGCCTGGCACCGGGCCTGCTGTTCTGCGCTGGCATCTTCTGGCTGTCCGAATCGCCGCGCTGGCTGGTGCGTCGCGGCCGCATCGATGACGCGCGCCGCAGCCTGCAGCGCGTGCTGCCGGCTTCGGAGGTGGAGCCGACGCTTGCACAGATCCAGGCACCGGAATCGAGCAGCGGCAGCGGCAAGCGCGACCCGCTGCTCAGCCGCCGCTACGTGGTGCCGTTCCTGCTCGCCTGCGTAGTGCTGGCCTGCACCCAGGCCACCGGCATCAACTCGGTGCTGGCCTACGCGGTGAACATCCTCAACCAGGCCGGCCTGTCCGGCTCGGTGGCCAATGGTGCCGACGTGGCGATCAAGCTGCTCAATGCGGTGATGACCGTGGTCGCGCTGCTGCTGGTCGACCGCAAGGGCCGCAAGTTCCTGCTGATGCTCGGCAGTGGCGGCATCTGCGTGGCCCTGCTGGCCGCCGCCACCCTCTTCTTCCAGGCCGAACGCGGCCGCACCGACGTGCAGCCGCAGCTGCAGGCGGCGGTCAGCGGCGACGGCCTGCAGCTGGTGCTGGATGATGCGCAGTGGCAGCGCCTGAGCAATGGCATCGACAGCCAGGGCCGGCCGATGCAGCTGACCGTCTCCTACGCCTACGGCGACTTCACCAATGTGCGCGCCCTGCGCAGCGACAACCTGACCGACCGCGAGCTGCGCATCGAGCGTGCCGGCACCGTGCAGCCGGACAGCGTGATCGGCGCGTTCTTCCGCAAACTGCACCTGAACCCGTTCGCCGACCCGGCCAAGGCCGCGCAGGCACCGCTGCGCATCGAGCAGGCCCGCATCGGCCCGGTGCCGCCACCGGCGCACGGCTGGGCCGTGGCCGCCTGCATCCTGGTGTTCGTCGCGTTCTTCGCGGTCGGGCCCGGCGTCTGCGTGTGGCTCGCGCTGTCCGAGCTGATGCCGAACCGCATCCGCTCCAACGGCATGAGCATCGCGCTGCTGATCAACCAGTTCGTGTCCACCACTATCGCCGCGATCTTCCTGCCCACGGTGGGGCACTACGGCTATGCCAGCATGTTCGTGTTCTGGGCGGCGTGCACCTTCGTGTTCTTCCTGGTAGCCGCGTTCTGGCTGCCGGAGACCAAGGGCAAGTCGCTGGAAGAGATCGAGGCCCGCTTCGCCCGGTAGCGGTCGACCTTGGTCGACCTCCGCGCGCAGCGCGGGTTCATGGCGCGCCCGTCATTCGCCAGTGATGTGCTTCGCCAGCTCCCGCGCCTCGGCAACGCTGGACAACCCGCTCAGCATCATCGATTCACCGAATGGCCCCTGCACGGTCGCCACCATCAGCACGCGGCCATCCACGCTGAGCGCCGCACGCTGGCCCACCAAGGCAGCGGTGCCATCGTGGATGCGCTGATGTGCCTCCGGCCGGTAGCGGATCTGCAGGCCCGGCTGCTTGCCTTCATCCAGCACATAACGCACATCGGCGATGTCCGCGCTGCCGGCAATCGGCGGCTCGCGCAGGGCCAAGTTCTCGCCCTGCCACTGCGCCGGCGCACCCTTGCCCGCCGCATCGACCGCACTCAGGCGCACATCCACGCCAGGGCGTGGCGCATGCTCCTTGCCTGCCAACGCACCGGGCGTAGCGCCCGGCATGCATCCGGTCAGGGTCAACGCCATGCCCAGCAACAGGGGAAGCGCAGCCTTCACTTCAGCTTCCGCAGCTTGAACGCCACCAGCACCTGCAACAGCCCGTACAGCAGGCTGCCGATGCCGATCCACAGCGTGGTCACCGCAACGCCCGCATACGGGTTGGCCGCGAACAGCACGCCCAGCACCACCGCCAGCACGCCACTGAGGATCAGCAGCCACTCGCCCTGGATCTGCTTGCGCACGCGGATCGCGAACACGATGCGATAGATGCCGGCCACCAGCAGCCACGCTGCCAGGAACAGCACCAGCACGCTGGCGGTGGCCAGCGGATTGATCACCGCCAGGATGCCGAAACCCAGCGAGGCGATGGCATACAGCGCCAGCCAGCCACGCGAGGCACCGCTGCCGCCGCTGACCAGTGCGAACAGGCTGATGACACCTTCAACGATGGCCATCACACCCAGCGTCCATGCCAATGCCATGGCTGCAGACAGCGGCCAGCCGATGGCGACGATGCCAAAGCCCAGCGCAACCAGCCCATACAGCAGGAGGATCCACCAGCTGCGCCCAACCGCCGACAACAAGGGAGACAAGGGGGAATTCATGGCCACTCCTTCGATCCGGAACCGGGCTCATCCTAGCCCCTGGTGATGAAGAGGGCGATCACGGCGCCCGCGCGCAGACCCATACCCGCACCTCGTCCGCTCCCACCCACCGCAGCGTCTCCGCAACCTCCATCACCGTGCTGCCGGTGGTCATCACATCGTCCACCACTGTCAGTCGCGGCGGCACCGGACCACGTACATCGAACGCATCGAACAGGTTTTCCCTGCGCTGTTCGGCCGTACGCTCAGACTGCGGCGCGGTATACCGCCGCCGGTACAGCCCCTGCCAGACCGGCATCGGCAGCAGGCGGCACAGTTCTGCCGCCTGGTTGTAGCCGCGCTGGCGCAGGCGGCGCCGGTGCAGCGGTACCGGCACCAGCGGTAGGCATGACCACGGCGGCGGTGCGCGCTGCATCAACTGCGCCAGCAGGCGACCGGCGGCGAGATCCTGATGGAACTTGTAGCGCACCAGCAGCTGGTCGACCGGTGGCAGGTACAGCAGGCTGGCATGGGTAGCGGCCTGCGGTGGCGCTTCCTCGCGGCAGCTGCCGCAGACGATCAGGGCGTTGTCGGGCAGCGGCAATGCACAGCGCAGGCAGGCGCGGCCCGACCACGGAAGTTCCGCATAGCACGCGGCGCACAGATCCAGCCCATCGTGGCCGGGGTCGTTGCAGACCAGGCAACGCAATGGCAGCAGAACGCGGAGCAGCGCGTGAGGGACAGTGCTTGCCGCGTGCAGGAAGTTGATGCGCATGCGCCAGCCTTCCATCGCTGCGTCAGCTTCACCATCAGCGGACCGCGTGCTGCGGTGTCAGCGCTATCTGTTACCGCGCCGCCCTTCAGGGCGCGCGTTCGCGATCCCCGGCATCCGACGGCGCCACGGCGGGCATCATCAACACCTCCGCCAGCCCACGATAGATGGGCACCCGGCACACCAGCCCGGACACGCCACGTGCGATCAGCACCGTGGCCAGGATCGGCAGCAGCAGATCGCCGCTGTCGGTCAGCTCCAGCGAGATCACCGCGGAGGTCAGCGGTGCCTGGGTGACGCCGGTCAGATAGGCACACATGCCCAGCAGCACGAACGCACGCGGATCCACACCCGGCATCAGCACCGCCAGGTTGTGGCCGAGGCCGGCACCGACCGCCAGCGCCGGCGAGAACAGGCCGCCGGGGATGCCCGCCACGTAGGACGCCAGATTCGCCAGCAGCTTCATCAGACCGAATTCATGGCCCACCATCGCCTGCCCCTGCACCAGGCTGCGCGCCTGCTCGTAGCCGGTGCCGAACGCGCCTTCGCCGAACGTCAACGCCAGCGCCACCACCACCAGGCCGCAGCCTGCAGCCAGCAGCACGGGATGCCGCTGCCGCAGCTGGCCCAGCCAACGCGGGCGGCCCGCCGCACTGGCCAGCACCGCGCGCGCGAACAATCCACCCAGCAACCCGGCCACTACGCCGCACAGCAGGATCGCCAGCCAGCCCTGGCCGAGCGGCAGCCGCGCGCTCACATGACCGAAGTAGGTGTAGTTGCCCAGCAGTCCGAGCGATACCACGCCGCCGACGATCACCGCGGTCAGCAAGGTGCCTGAGAAACGATGTTCGAAGCGGCCGCTGAGCTCTTCGATGGCGAAGACGATACCCGCCAGCGGTGTGTTGAACGCCGCCGCAATGCCGGCAGCACCACCGGCCAGCAGGAAGTGCGAGAGCTCGCGCGGGTCCTTGAAGCCGAACCAGCGGCCGAACAGGTACATCAGGCTGGCGCCCACATGCACCGTCGGGCCCTCGCGCCCGACCGACGCGCCGCCCAGCAGCGACAACGAGGTCAGCAGCAGCTTGCCCGCCGAGACCGCAGGCGAAAGATTGACCTTCCGGAACGGCTCATCGGGCTTGTCCAACGCAGCGATGACCTGCGGAATACCGCTGCCCCGCGTGGGTTTCAGCACACCGGAAGTGAGCCAGGCCAGCAGCGCGAAGATGCCCGGCGTCAGCAGCAGGGCCCACCACGGCGAGTGCGAGGTGATGCGCTGGAACAGGTGAAACGCCGCGTCGCTGGCCTTGGCGAACAGGATGGCCACCAGTGCCACGGCCACGGCGCCGCCCCAGAGCGCGGCACGGCGGCGCCAGGCCTCGCTGAGAACCAGCGCGGTGATGCGGCCGCGGAGGCGATGGAGATCGGTCATGCAGGGCAGTCTGGACGCTGCGGAGGAAGGCGGACAGCGGCCACTGTGGCTGAAGGCCTTGCAGGATGCGGTGAAATGCACCGGTACTGCCGGAAACGCACCCGAAACCCGGACAGATGCAACGATCTGCCACGCCCGATGTTCAGATCGCCAAACGATTGAGAACGTGGGTCAGCGCAAGCTGGGAACAACCCCGGTCCGGCAGTACACCATCCTCGCCGGGCGCCCCCACCTCGAACCCTTCCTCGACGTCCTCGTAGTACAGCAACCCGTCAGGTAGATGTGCGACCACCCACACCGACTCGATGGTACGCAGCCTGTGCAGTGGCATTGCGCGCAATGGCACACGCAGAGACTCGAAGATGGCTCGATGCCCCGGTGAGCAGTCCTGTAATTGCCGCGCGATCAGGGCTTCCAGTTCTTCGCGGGTGATGGGCAACCAGCTGTCGAGAGGGTCCATTGCAACGCACCCGATTGAATGTGCACGCCTGAGTGTATCTCCAGGGCCCCGCGCACCGCCTCTTTCCGGATCAGCTTCAACGCGTGTCCCGGCAGCACGTGCCGGCCTGTTGTTGCGTCACCGGGTAGTCGGTGAAGCGGGCCACCACCGCCCCGTAAACCATTTTTAACACATTGAAGTTGACAGCCTGAACGCACCCACCCACACTGCCGCCCTCGCTCCACTCGCACCCAAGGTCCCGCCATGGCTGCTTCCATCCGCCACGACTGGCAACACGACGAACTGCAGGCGCTGTTCGATCTGCCGTTCCCCGAGCTGCTGTTCCGCGCCGCAGCGGTCCACCGCGAGCACTTCGACCCATCGCAGGTGCAGGTCTCCACGTTGCTGTCGGTGAAGACCGGCGGCTGCCCGGAAGACTGCGCGTACTGCCCGCAGGCGCAGCGCTACAGCACCGGGGTGAACGCGCAGAAGCTGATGGAGACCGATGCGGTGCTGGCCAAGGCACGCCAGGCCAAGGCCGCCGGTGCGTCGCGCTTCTGCATGGGTGCCGCGTGGCGTTCGCCGAAGGACCGCGACATTCCGAAGGTGGCGGCAATGATCGCCGGGGTGAAGGCACTGGGCCTGGAGACCTGTGCCACGCTGGGCATGCTCAGTGGCGAACAGGCACGTGCGCTGAAGGACGCCGGCCTGGACTACTACAACCACAACCTCGACACCGCGCCGGACTACTACGATTCGATCATCCACACGCGCCAGTACCAGGACCGCCTGGACACGCTGGAGCACGTGCGTGATGCCGGCCTGAAGACCTGCTGCGGCGGCATCGTCGGCATGGGCGAGACGCGCGCGCAGCGCGTCGGCCTGCTGCTGGCGCTGGCCACGCTGCCGGCACATCCCGATTCGGTGCCGATCAACAAGCTGGTGCAGGTGGCGGGTACGCCGCTGCACGGCAGCGCCGAGCTGGACCCGTTCGAGTTCGTGCGCATGATCGCGGTGGCTCGCATCGCCATGCCGCGCTCGATGGTGCGGTTGTCCGCCGGGCGCGAGGCGATGAGCGACGAACTGCAGGCGCTGTGCTTCCTGGCCGGTGCCAATTCGATCTTCTATGGCGACAAGCTGCTGACCACCGGCAACCCGGAAAGCGAACGCGACCTGGCCTTGTTCGCACGCCTGGGCCTGCAACCGATGGCGGTGCAGGTAGATGCAGAGGGCCACGACCACGGCGGCACCGTGCACGCCGATATCAGCGCCGATGCACCCGGCTGTGGCTGCGCTCACGCGGCCTGAGACGGGCCGCAAGCAGGCGTCGCGGCAACGCGTTACCCTAGCCGCCCCGTCGTCGCATTCAGCCACCATGGCCCGCCCCGACCTGACCGCCCGCCTCCACGCCCAACGCGCCCTGCGCGATGCCCAAGGCCGTCGCCGCCCGCGACGCACGGTCAGCCGTCGTGATGGCGTGCGCCTGGAAGTGGACGGCCAGTGGCTGACCGGCTTCTGCAGCAATGATTACCTGGGCCTGGCCCAGCAGTTCAGCGTGGTCAATGCGCTGCAGGATGCTGCCGCGCGCGAAGGTGCTGGCGCCGGTGCCTCGCACCTGGTCTGCGGCCACCACGCCCTGCACGAGGCACTTGAACGCGAAGTAGCCGAGTGGCTGGGCTATCCGCGTGCGCTGCTGTTCGGCAGTGGCTTCGCCGCCAACCTGGCGGTGCAGCAGGCATTGCTGAGCGAAGAGAACGATGTCTGCGTACAGGACAAGCTCAACCACGCCAGCCTGCTCGATGCGACGCGGTTGGCCGGTGCACGCCTGCGCCGCTATCCGCATCTGGATGCGGAAGGCGCGATGCGTCAACTCAAGCACGCGCCCGATGGCGCGGCGATGCTGGCCACCGATGGTGTCTTCAGCATGGATGGCGACATCGCACCGCTGCGTGCATTGTCGCTTGTGGCACGCCTGCAGCAGGCGCTGTTCTACGTCGATGACGCGCACGGCGTGGGCGTGGTCGGTGATGGCCGTGGTGCCGTGGCCGCCGCCGGGCTGGGCGTGGACGACGTACCGCTGCAACTGGTCACGCTGGGCAAGGCACTGGGCGGTTCCGGTGCACTGGTGCTGGGCCGTGACGACCTGATCGAGCATCTGGCCGAAACCGCGCGCCCGTACATCTACACCACCGCCGTGCCACCGGCGATGGCCGCTGCGGCGCTTGAAGCAGTGCGCCTGGCGCGCCGCGACCACTGGCGCCGCACCAAACTGACCGACCTGATCGCGCTGTTCCGCAGTGAAGCGCGTCGCCACGGCCTGGACCTGATGGCTTCGGAAACGCCGATCCAGCCGCTGCTATGTGGTGATGACCATACCGCCGTGGCGATGTCCACGGCGCTGGAGCAGGCCGGCTGGCTGGTCGGCGCGATCCGCCCACCGACGGTGCCGGAAGGCAAGGCACGCCTGCGCGTCACCCTGTCCGCGCTGCATACGCCGGAACAGGTGCGTGGCCTGGTGGAGGCCATCGCCAGCGCGCGCGATCGCGTGACCCTGGCCGTGCGTGAAGCCGCGCCACCGCCGCTGCCTGTCTTTGCCTGAGTTCCGTGTCGTTGCCCATGCATATTGACGTCACCGGCCGTGGCCCGGACCTGGTGCTGATCCACGGTTGGGCCCTGCAGGGCGGCGTGTTCGCGCCGCTGGTGCAGCGGCTTGCGGACCAGTTCACCCTGCATCTTGTCGACCTGCCCGGCCATGGACACAGTCGCGAGGACACCACGCCGCTGCGCCTGCCGTTCGTGGTCAGTGCCATTGCTGCGGCCACGCCGCCGGCGGTGTGGTGCGGCTGGTCGCTGGGCGGCCTGTTCGCATTGCACGCGGCGGCAACGCTGCCGAAGGTACGCGGGCTGGCGATGATCGCTGCCACGCCGCGTTTCGTGCGTGGCGAGGATTGGCCGCACGCGGTGGAACCGGAGGTGTTCGAGCAGTTCGGGCGCGAGCTGGCCAACGATTTCGGCGGTACCCTGGAGCGCTTCCTGGCGCTGGACGTGATGGGCTCGGCGCACGCCCGCGAGGAGCTGCGCACGCTGCGCCAGCGCCTGGTCGAGCGCGGTGCCCCCACTGAACGCGCCCTGCTGGAAGGCCTGCGCCTGCTCGAAAGCACCGACCTGCGCGGTGCCCTGCCAACGCTGGGCAAACCCAGCCTGTGGATCGCCGGCCAGCGCGACCGCCTGGTGTCACCGGTCGCCATGCAGGCCGCTGCGGCGCTGACCCCGGGCGCGCAGGCGCTGACCATCGCCCACGGCGGCCATGCGCCCTTCCTCGGCCATGCCGATGATGTGGCCGCCGCCCTGCAACACTTCGTTGCCGGCCTGTCACCGGCCGATGGCGGACAATGAGCGCCTTCCTCATTCCGCGGGATTGACGCATGGATCTGGGTATCAATGGCCGCTGGGCACTGGTCTGCGGCGCAAGCAAGGGGCTGGGCCTGGGCTGCGCGCGTGCGCTGGTGCGTGAAGGCGTCAACGTGGTGATCGTGGCCCGCGGTGAAGCCGCCCTGCAGGCCGCCGCTGAAGAGCTGCGCGCGCTGGCCGGTGCCGCCGAGGTGCGCGCGATCGCCGCCGACGTCACCACCGAAGCCGGCCGCGTCGCGGCGCTGGCCGCATGCCCGCAGGTGGACATCCTGGTCAACAACGCCGGTGGTCCGCCGCCCGGTGATTTCCGCACCTTCGAGCGCGACGACTGGATTGCCGCGCTGGACGCCAACATGCTGGCGCCGATCGCGCTGATCCGCGCCACCGTCGACGCGATGATCGAGCGCGGCTTCGGCCGTATCGTCAACATCACCTCGTCGGCGGTGAAAGCCCCGATCGATATCCTGGCGCTGTCCAACGGCGCGCGCAGTGGCCTGACCGGTTTCGTCGCCGGCCTATCGCGCCGCACCGTGGCCCACAACGTCACCATCAACAACCTGCTGCCCGGCCAGTTCGACACCGACCGCCTGCGCGCCAACTTCGCCCACAGTGCGGGCAAGGACGGCGACGCCGACGAAGTGGCCGAACGCCGCCGCCAGCAGATCCCCGCCGGCCGCTTCGGCACACCCGACGAATTCGGCGCCGCCTGCGCCTTCCTGTGCAGTGCACAGGCCGGTTACCTCACCGGGCAGAACCTGCTGATCGACGGCGGCGCCTACCCCGGTACGTTCTAAGAGACTTTCGCAATGCCGTCCCACTTCGATGCCCGCCACGTCCGCCGCGCGTTCGCCCGTGCCGCCAACAGCTACGACGCCGCCGCCGCCCTGCAGCGCGAAGTGCAGTCACGGCTGATCGAATCGCTGGACTACCTGGAGGCACGCAAGCCCGAGGTGGTGCTGGACATTGGTGCCGGCACCGGCCATGCCAGCGCGTTGATGAAGAAGCGCTGGCCGAAGGCGCAGGTGATCGCGCTGGACGTGGCGCTGCCGATGCTGGACCAGGCCAAGCGCCAGGCCGGCTGGTGGAAGCCGTTCCAGCGGCTGTGCGGCGACGCCGCCGCGCTGCCGCTGGCCGACAACAGCGTGGACGTGATCTTCAGCAACCTGTGCCTGCAGTGGGTGGACGACCTGCCGGCGGTGTTCGCCGGGTTCCGCCGTGTGCTCAAGCCAGGTGGCCTGCTGGTGTGTTCCACCTTCGGCCCGGAAACCCTGATTGAACTCAACGAGGCATTCGCCGCCGCCGATGACCGCCCGCACGTGAGCCGCTTCGCGCAGATCGCCCAGTTCGGCGATGCGCTGATGATGGCCGGCTTCCGCGACCCGGTGCTGGACCGCGACCTGTTCACCCTGACCTACGACGACCTGCCGTCACTGATGCGCGAGCTGCGTGCGATGGGCGCGACCAATGCCCGCGTCGACCGTCGCCACACGCTGACCGGGCGTGGCCGTTTCGCCGCTGCGGCAGCGGCGTATGAACCGATGCGCCGTGCCGACGGCAAGCTGCCCAGCAGCTGGGAAGTGATCTATGCGCACGCCTGGGCACCGGACCCGGGCGCACCGATCCGCGAAGGCGGGCATGACGTGGCCGCGGTGCCGGTGTCGGCAATTCCGATCCGGCGCAAGCAGAGCTGATCGTCCGGTAGTGCCGGCCACTGGCTGGCAACCTCGCGATTCCATGGTGGGCATCTGCCGGCCAGCGGCCGGCACTACCGCAATCCACACCGCACGCGAATCGCTCCGGTAGGTGCCAACCTTGGTTGGCACACCCCATCAGATCGCGGTGCCGCCAGCAGTGTGCCGACCAAGGTCGGCACCCACCCAAATGCAGGCTTCCGCCTCAGGTATTGGCCGGCGAACTCAGCGGCGGGCGCACCAGGTCGCGGTGGAAGAAATAGATTTCCTGCACCAGGAAGCGCCAGCTGGTGTGGAAGCTGCGGAAGCGCGTGCTGGGCGTGGACGAGGCCAGCGCATCGATGCCCAGCGCCTTGCTCAGGCGCAGCGCGCGCGCCATGTGCAGCGGATCGCTGACGATGATCACCCGGTGCAGGTCGCGCTGGTCCATCAGCCGCTTGGCTTCAACCAGGTTCTGCACGGTATTGCGCGAGGCGGTTTCGATCAGGATCGCATCGTCCGGCACGCCATGTTTCAGCGCATAACGCCGCGCCACCTGCGATTCGGAAAAACGCGCACCGGTGCCACCGTAGCCGCCGGTGAAGATCAGCAGCGGCGCGTACTGGGCCTCGTACAGGTCCAGCCCATGCCGGATACGCTCTTCGAACACCGGTGACGGTTTGGCGTCATAGGCGGCCGCACCCAGCACGATGATGGCGTCGGCCTTGGCGGCCTGGTCACGCTCGCCGACCCAGACGATCCAGGCAGTCACGCCCAGCAGCCAGATCACCAGCAGGACAAACAGCCGCCACAGCCAGCCCAGCAGGCCGGTGCGAGGCCGCTGCCGGTCGCGGCTCACGGCGCCCCCCAGCGCAGCGCTGGCAGGTCGACGTTGCCGCCGGACAGCACCAGGCCCACGCGCAGTCCGGCGAAACGTTGCGGCTGCGCCAGCACCGCAGCCAGCACGGTGGCCGAGGACGGCTCGACCACCTGCTTGAGCACCTCCCACAGCAGGCGCATCGCGGCCATCGTCGCCGCGTCATCGACCACGATCACCTCGGCACCGGCCGCGCGCAGCAGTTCGAAATTGGGCGCGCCGATCAGGGTACGCAGGCCATCGCAGATCGTGTCCGGGGTGAACGCGTCCTGGCGCTCGCCAGCGGCCAGCGAGCGCGCGGTATCGTCGGCACCGGCCGGTTCGGCCAGCACCAGACGGGTCTGCGGGCTGGCGTGCTGCAGGGCCAGCGCAGTGCCGCTGGCGAGGCCGCCGCCGCCCACCGGCACCACCAGCACGTCGAACGGGCCGTCGCTGTGCAGCAGTTCCAGGGCGGCGGTGCCCTGCCCGGCCATCACCGCCGGATTCGTATAAGGATGCACCAGGGTCGCACCGGTGTCGGCCTGCACCTTGGCGCAGGTGGCCTCACGGTCGGCAATGGTCGGCGGGCAGTGCCAGAGCGTGGCGCCATGGCGCGCAATATTGGCCAGCTTGGCCGCCACCGCACCTTCCGGCACCACCACGTGACAGGGAATGCCCCGGGTACGTGCGGCCAGCGCCAGCGCGGCGCCGTGATTGCCAGAGGAGTGGGTGACCACGCCGGCACTGGCGGAATCAGCCTCCAGCGACCACACCGCGTTGCAGGCACCGCGGAACTTGAACGCACCACCACGCTGCAGGTGCTCGGCCTTGAACGCCAGCTGTGCCCCGGCCAGCGCATCGAGCGTGTGCGAGCGCAGCACCGGGGTCACGCTGGCATGCGGGGCGATCCTCGCGGCAGCAAGCAGGACGTCGTCGGCGCGGGGCAACAGTGAATCGCTCATGACGCAAGATTAACGTATGCCCCCGCGCTGGCGACCGGGACACAGGTCATGCCAGCATGCAGCCCTACGCCTCCATTCATCCTGGCCGGCGGAATTAAGGGCCGATTCAACGCTGGCGCCCGAAGCTGACTGCACACCCGTCCTCTGGGGGGACCCACCATGAAAATGCGCCTGATGCTTGCCGGTGGCCTGTTGCTGGCCCTGACCGGCTGCACCACCTACGACTATGTCGGCGGCGGCCGCAGCGGCAGCTACTACCACGGTGCGCCGTCGGTGGAATACCGCTACCCGGCCGGCTATCCCTACAACTACGGCCCCTACTACGGTGGCTATGGCGGCTACTACGGCGGCTACGGCAACCCGTATTACTCGCGCCCGATCTACCGTCCGCCGCACAACCACCGCCCGCCGCCGCGTCCGGGCAATGGCGGCGAGCACCGTCCGCCGCCGCCGTCGCGTCCGTCGTACAACGGGGGTTCGCCGTGGCGGAACATGGACTCCATGCGCCGCCCGCCGCAATCGAACGCCCAGCCGTCGGCGCCCCCGCCGCAGGCCCGTCCGGCACCGGCACCGAGTGCGCCGAGGATGAACGGTTCCCCCTGGCGCAACATGGATCGTGCGACGCAGCGCACAGTTGAGCGCTGAACCGTCTTGCATTTCACACGGTCTAAGCCGCAATCTACGCGGACAGTGACGGCCCGCGTCACAAAGTGACAAAAACGACACGGGCCGCCGCAAAAAGCTCTACGTCGATATCCGACAGGAACATCTGGATCCCCCCTGTTCCGGCCCTGTCGGATGTCGGCACCTCTGAAAACAAACGGCCCCGCAATGCGGGGCCGTTTGTTTTGTTGGGTCGCCAACCGGCGAGGGCCCCAGCGTCAGTAGCTCCACGCCATGCGTGGATGGCGCCTTCCCGACAGCCGCAAAAAAACAGGGCCGGACAGTCCCCCGACTGCCGGCCCTCTGCTCCCCCACCGTGCGCCTGTACCGGCCCCTGTTCCAATTCCGGTCACGGGCGCCTACGGCGCCAGCCACGGTGGGTGCTATTGGGTTATCTGCAAAAATCCTGCCAACTTTAGGGCTGATTTCGGCGCTGGCCGGCCGGCGGCGACGTCCCGGCCCCGAATGGCGCTAAAATCGCCACCCCGGCGCCGCCTCCGGCCGCGCCCGCCCCCAGCTGAACAGCCCCCATGAATCCGTCCTTCCATCGTTACGACGTCATCGTCATCGGCGGTGGCCACGCTGGCACCGAAGCCGCGCTGGCCGCGGCCCGCACCGGCGTGCGCACCCTGCTGCTGACCCACAACATCGAAACGGTGGGTGCGATGAGCTGCAACCCGGCCATCGGCGGCATCGGCAAGGGCCACCTGGTCAAGGAGATCGACGCGCTGGGCGGTGCGATGGCGCATGCCGCCGACCGCGCCGGCATCCAGTGGCGCACGCTCAATGCCTCCAAGGGCCCGGCCGTGCGCGCCACCCGCTGCCAGGCCGACCGCAACCTGTACCGCATGGCGATCCGCGCCATCGTCGAAGGCCAGGCCAACCTGACCGTGTTCCAGGCCGCCGTGGACGACCTGGTCATCGAAGGCGACGCCGTGCGCGGGGTCATCACCCAGACCGGGCTGCGCTTCGATGCCGAGGCCGTGGTGCTGACCGCCGGCACCTTCCTGGCCGGCAAGATCCATGTCGGCCCGACCCAGTACGCCGCCGGCCGCATGGGCGACCCGCCGGCCACCACGCTGGCCGCGCGGCTGCGCGAGCGCCCGTTCCAGGTGGACCGCCTGAAGACCGGCACGCCGCCGCGCATCGATGGCCGCTCGCTGGACTACAGCGTGATGGACGAGCAGCCCGGCGATTCGCCGCGGCCGGTGATGTCCTTCCTCGGCTCGGTGGACGAGCATCCGCAGCAGGTCAGCTGCTGGATCACCCACACCACCGAGCAGACCCACCAGATCATCCGCGACGCGCTGCACCGCTCACCGCTGTACAGCGGCCAGATCGAAGGCATCGGCCCGCGCTACTGCCCGTCCATCGAGGACAAGGTGGTGCGCTTCGCCGAGAAGGCCAGCCACCAGATCTTCGTCGAACCCGAAGGCCTGGGCATCGTCGAGATCTATCCCAACGGCATCTCCACCTCGCTGCCGTTCGACGTGCAGCTGGAGATGGTGCGCAGCATCCGTGGCTTCGAGAACGCACACATCACCCGCCCCGGCTACGCGATCGAGTACGACTTCTTCGACCCGCGCGGGCTGAAGGCCTCGCTGGAGACCAAGCTGGTCAACGGCCTGTTCTTCGCTGGCCAGATCAACGGCACCACCGGCTACGAAGAGGCCGCCGCGCAGGGCCTGCTGGCCGGCCTCAACGCCGCACGCCAGGTGCGCGGGCTGGACGGCTGGTGCCCGCGTCGCGACGAGGCCTACCTGGGCGTGCTGGTGGATGACCTGATCACCCACGGCACCAACGAGCCGTACCGCATGTTCACCAGCCGCGCCGAGTACCGCCTGCAGCTGCGCGAGGACAATGCCGACCAGCGCCTGACCCCGACCGGCCGCGAAATGGGCCTGGTGGATGATCGCCGCTGGAGCGCGTTCGAGACCAAGCAGGCCGCCGTCGCTGCCGAGCGCGCACGCCTGGGTGCGCTGTGGGCAACCCCGGCCAATGCACTGGGCCGCGAAGTGAACGAGACGCTGGGCGTGGCGGTCAGTCGCGAGACCAACGTGCTGGACCTGATCAAGCGCCCCGAGCTGGATTACGCCAAGCTGATGCAGGTGCCCTCGCTGGGCCCGGCGGTGGCCGATGGCAAGGTTGCCGAGCAGGTGGAGATCGGCGTGAAGTACGCCGGCTACCTGGACCGCCAGCGCGAGGAGATCGAGCGCCAGCAGCGGCACGAAGCCACGCCGATCGCTGAAGCCTTCGATTACGCGACCGTGCGCGGGCTGTCGGCCGAAGCGCTGCAGAAGCTGGAGCGCGTACGCCCGCAGACCATCGGCCAGGCACAGCGCATTCCGGGCATGACCCCGGCAGCGATCTCGCTGCTGCTGGTGCACCTGGAGCGCGCACGCCGGGGACGCGTGGCATAACACGAGCGCGGTGGATGCCATCCACGCATGGCGTGGATCCACTGCAATGCTGCGCGCGATCCGCTGTTCCGCATACAGCATCGGCTGCAGCTACGAACCGTAGCGGGTAGTGCCGGCCGCTGGCCGGCAATCGCAGAACTCCAGACACGCCCATGAGGTTGCCGGCCAGCGGCCGGCACTACCCTGCGGTGCGCGCGCGGCGTGCAGACCACGCAGGTATCATCGTCGTGAACGCCCTGATTTCCGGAGACTTCGATGAACCCGCTGCGCCCCTTCCGCGACAAGATGCCCGTCCTCGGCGAACGCGTGTACATCGATCCGGCCTGCACCATCATCGGCGACGTGGAGCTGGCCGATGACGTGTCGGTATGGCCGGGCACGGTCATCCGCGGCGACGTCAACCATGTGCGTATCGGTGCACGCACCAACGTGCAGGACGGCACCATCATCCACGTCAGCCACCACAGCCCGTACAACAAGGCCGGCTACCCGACCCTGATCGGCGAAGGCGTGACCGTCGGCCACGGCTGCATCATCCATGCCTGCACGATCGGCGATTACAGCCTGATCGGCATGGGCGCCTGCATCCTCGATGGCGCCCGCGTGGAGCGCCATGGCTTCGTCGGCGCCGGTGCGGTGATCGGCCCCGGCAAGGTGGTGGGCGAAGGCGAGCTGTGGGTCGGCAACCCTGCACGACCGGCACGCACGCTCAGTGACAAGGAGATCGAGGCGCTGCATTACTCGGCCGACCACTACGTGCGGCTGAAGGACGAATACCGGGGCTGAGCCCCCGACGCTGCCATGCGGCTCTGCTAAAGTCTTGGCCCGACCAGGACCTGTCGAGACCCCCATGCCTGTGGCTGCCCGCCGGAGAGGACTCCGGCGCCCACAACGAAGGCCATCGCGCTGATGGCCGCACCGATGCTCGATACCTACCGCGAGGTGGTGACGCCGGAGGGTGTGCCGCTGCAGTTGCCTGCCGCCGGCCCGGTACCGCGGGCGATGGCCTGGCTGGTCGATCTTGGCGTGCGCATCGCGGCACTGGTGCTGGTGTCCATTCCGCTGGCGCTGCTGGACAAGTTCGGCTCCGGCCTCTACCTGGTGCTGATGTTCCTGGTCTACTGGGCCTACCCGATCGTCTGCGAAGCGTTGTGGGGGCGCACGCTGGGCAAGCGTGCGCTGGGGCTGCGCGTGCTGTCCCGCGATGGCGCGCCGGTAGGCTGGATGGCGGCGATCACCCGCAACCTGCTGCGCACGGTGGACATGCTGCCGTTCGGCTATGCGCTGGGCCTGATCAGCAGCCTGTTCGATCCGCATGGCCGCCGCCTTGGCGACCTGGTGGCGGGCACCGTGGTGGTGCACGCACCCGCGCTGTACCTGCCACCGCCGCCGACCATCGACAGCGTGCTGGCCCCGCCGCAGCCCCTGCGACCAGAGGAACAGGCTGCGTTGATGGCCTTCGCCGAGCGCGCGCCACGGTTGTCGGCGGCGCGCCAGCAGGAGCTGGCCGGTATTGCCGAGCCACTTACCGGCACCCATGGCCAGGTCGGCGTGCTGCGCCTGTATGCGATGGCCAACTGGCTGCTGGGGCGGCGATGAAGCAGGAACAGTTCGTCGCCCGCTACCAGCAGGAATGGCAGGACCTGGAGCAGTGGCTGCTGCTGCGTGCCGGTGCCTCACGCCGCACGCGCCGCAAGGCCAGCGGCCTGGCACTGGACGACACCACCTTCCCGCAGCGCTACCGGCGGCTGTGCCAGCAACTGGCGCTGGCCCGCGAACGCGGCTACAGCCCGCAGCTGGTGCAGCGCCTGCAGCAGCTCATGCAGCAGGGCCACAGCGTGCTGTACCGCACGCCGCCGACGCGCTGGCGGGGTGCCCTGGAGTTCCTGGTGGCCGATTTCCCGCTGCTGGTGCGCAGCCAGGCGCGCAGCATGTGGGTGGCGCTGGCGATGTTCGCGCTGCCGGCGGTGGCCTGCTTCGTGCTGGTGCAGGTCTATCCGGACCTGATCCACATGCTGATGGACAACCGCCAGATCGCCGAGATGGAGCGCATGTACGATCCCGCCGCCGAGCGCCTGGGGCGTGACAGCGGCACCGACTGGATGATGTTCGGCCACTACATCATGAACAACATCAGCATCGCCCTGCGCACCTTCGCCAGCGGGCTGCTGGCTGGGCTGGGCACGCTGCTGGTGCTGTTGTTCAACGGCGTGATCATCGGTTCGGTGGCCGGTCACCTGCAGCACATCGGCCATGGCGACCCGTTCTGGCGCTTCGTGGTCGGCCACGGTGCCTTCGAGCTGACCGCGATCGTGATCGCCGGCGGTGCCGGTCTGCAGCTGGGCATGAAGCTGCTGGCACCGGGCCGGCGCAGCCGCCTGGATGCACTGGTCGAAGGCGGCCGCATCGGCGCACGGCTGTGCCTCGGCGTCGCCTTCATGCTGCTGGTGGCCGCCTTCATCGAAGCCTTCTGGTCCTCGCTTGCCGAAGTACCGGCGTGGGGCAAGTTCAGCGTGGCCGGTGTGTTGTGGGCCGGCGTGCTGCTGTGGCTGTGGCGCGGCGGACGTGGGGGCGGCCATGCGCATTGACCGCCTGGACGTGGCGCTGCGCGCCCGCAGTGGCTGGGAAGCGATGGAGCTGGGCACCGCCCTGTCCCGCCGTCACGCGCGTGCGCTGTGGGGCAGCTGGCTGCTGGCCAGTGCACCGCTGTTCGTGATCTTCAACGCGCTGGGCTGGTGGCTGGATGCCTTCGGCTGGGCCTGGCTGGCGATGTGGTGGTGCAAGCCGCTGTTCGAACGCGCGCCGCTGTACGTGCTGTCGCGCGGCATTTTCGGTGAGCCGGTCGGCACGCTGGCCGCCCTGCGCGCGCAGCGCCACTGGGGCAACACCGGTTTCTGGGGCTACCTGGGCTGGCGCCGCTTCAGCGTGCTGCGCAGCCTGTGCCTGCCGGTGAACCTGCTGGAAGGCAACACACCGGGCCAACGCGGCCCACGCCGTCGTGCGGTGGCAGCCGGCGCAGTGGGCGCGGCACTGGTACTGACGGTGACCTGCCTGGCGTTCGAAGCCGTGTTGGTATCCGGCGCGATCGGTGCGGTGTTCATGTTCATGCCACTGGAGCTGATGTCCGAATCGTGGCGTGCGGCGTGGGACATGATTGGCAAGGACACGCCGGCATGGGCACGGCTGGGCTTCAACCTGGCGTGCTGGCTGGCCTCGGTGCTGATCGGCCCGTTCTTCGTCGGTGCGGGCTTTGGCCTGTACTTGAACCGTCGAACGCAGATGGAAGCCTGGGACGTTGAAATCGCCCTGCGCCGCCTGCGCGAGCGGCTGCTGCCGGCAGCATCGACGCTGGCGCTGCTGCTGTGGCTGGCACTGCCGCTGGTGTCCGCACCGGTGCATGCGCAGGACGCGCAGACGGTCGCGGAGCAGGCAGGCGATGCCGAAGAGGACGAAGACAGTGCGGAAGAACCGGCCACCGCGGCCACCGCGGCCAACGACCCCGCCAATACGCCGGCAATGATCTTCGGTACAGCGCCGGTGGACACCGCCGGTTTCCGTCAGGCAGTGAACCGCGCCTATGAAGACCCGCTGCAGCGCCCGACCCGCCAGGTGACCCGCTGGAAGCCGATCGAGCAGGCCGAGGAAAAAAAGAAGGAAGACAAGCAGCTGCAGCGTGACACCAACAGCAAAGGTGAACGCAAGGCGCGCAAGGACGGCATCGCCTGGCTGGCACGGCTGGCCGAATGGGGCCTGTGGGGCCTGCTCGGCATCCTGCTGCTGGTGCTGCTGCTGACCACGCGGCTGTGGCTGCCGTGGCTGCGTGGCAGTGGCCGGCGCAAGGCCGACGCTGCACCGAAGGTGCTGGAGGAGCAGGTGGAGTTGCCGGTGGTGCTGCCGCCGGACGTGGCCACCCAGGCCGGCCTGCTCTGGGACCAGGGCCGGCCGCGGCAGGCGCTGGCCCTGCTGTACCGCGCCAGCGTGCGCACGGTGGGCGAGCGCAGCGGTATC
The DNA here is from genome assembly GCF_056486185.1 of Stenotrophomonas sp. 28608_Sma. Taxonomy (NCBI): domain Bacteria; kingdom Pseudomonadati; phylum Pseudomonadota; class Gammaproteobacteria; order Lysobacterales; family Lysobacteraceae; genus Stenotrophomonas; species Stenotrophomonas sp. 28608_Sma. Next base: position 4,780,001 of record NZ_CM151308.1, read on the forward strand.
GCGCTTCCACCCGGTGCCACCGAAGCGCAATGCCTGCGCGCATCGCGACGCATGCCCCAGGCCAGCGACCGTGACCTGTTCGCGCGCATCGTGCGCATGTGGCAGTACGCTGCCTACGGTGGCCGCCTGCCCAGCCGCGCCGATTTCGATGCGTTGGCCGATACCCTGCGCCAGCAGTACGGGTGGCAGGCATGAGTCCGCGCCTGTTCTGGTCGTTGCTGCTGGGCGTGCTGGTGCTGTTCGGCGTACCGCTGACCATCCTCTACCTGCGCACGCACGAACGGGTGACCGAGACGATCCGGCTGCCGCCACAGGGCGAGGCCGCCTACAACCCGCTGTACGTACTCGGCCAGGCCCTGCGCGCCGATGGCATCGACGTGCATTCGCGACCGCGGCTGGAGTTGCAGCAGATGACGCTGGGGCGCCACGACACGGTAGTGCTGCTGCAGGACAGCAGCGAACTGCCGCCGCCCGTCGCCAGCGCACTGCTGGACTGGGTCGACGGGGGTGGCCACCTGCTGGTACGTACGCCGCCGCCGGCCGAGGACGATGCCGGCAGCACGCAGGGCCCCCTGCTGGACCGGCTGGGCGTGGACAGCCTGTTCCAGCGCAGCGACTGCCAGGCCTTCCATGTCGACGACGATCCGGGCCACGTCGAATTCTGTGGTGGCCGCCGCTTCACCCTGGGCTTTGCCGCCAGTGCGCAGGCCGAACGCCGCTGGGGCACTGATCGCGACCTGGTGTTCGCGCGCCTGCGCCACGGCCAGGGCAGAGTGAGCGTGCTGGCCGACATGGAGTTCATGCGCAGCGAAGTGGACTCACCGGCAGCGCGCCTGGCGTCGGCAGGTGGCGGGGCCAGCGACGGCCTGCACGACGCTGCGCATCGCGACCTGACCCGCTACCTGCTCGATCCGAACTATGGCAAGGGTGCGGTCTGGCTGGTCTATGCCAGCCGCCCGCCGTCGCTGTGGTCGCGCATGTTCTATCAGGGCTGGCCGTTGTGGGTGCCGTTGCTGCTGGCCCTGCTGGGTTGGCTTTGGGGCCGCTCGCAGCGCTTCGGCAGCCTGCTGCCGTCGCCGGTTCTGGAACGCCGTTCGCTGCTGGAGCACGTGCGCGCCAGTGGCGAACTGCTGCTGCGCTTCGGTCACGGCATACGCCTGTACGAGGCCGTGCTCGCCCTGTTCCTGCACCGCCTGCGCCTGCGCGCACCGATTGCCGCCGCATTGGATGGTGCGCCGCGCGATCAGGCCATCGCCGAGCTGCTGAAGTGGCCGCAGGGCCGCGTCGCCAGCGCGCTCACGCCCCCACCGCCGCACGATTCCTCCGCCCTGCGCGAGCGCATCCGCTTGCTGCTCCAGATGAGATCCCTGCTATGACCGAAGTCCCCGAGCTGCCGGCGGCCGCCAACGCCCGCCTGATCGAACGCGTCGATGCCATCCGCGATGCCGTCGGCCACGCCTTCATCGGCCAGGCCGATGTGCTGGACCAGATCCTGGTGGCGCTGCTTGCCGGTGGTCACGTGCTGATCGAGGGCGTGCCCGGGCTGGGCAAGACCCTGCTGGTGCGCGCACTGGCACAGGCCCTGGAGCTGGATTACGGGCGTGTACAGTTCACCCCCGACCTGATGCCCAGCGACGTCAGCGGCCACGCGGTGTACGACCCGAAGAGCGAGAGCTTCAAGATCCGCCGCGGCCCGGTGTTCACCAACCTGCTGCTGGCCGACGAGATCAACCGTGCACCCGCCAAGACCCAGTCGGCGCTGCTGGAAGTGATGCAGGAAGGCCAGGTGACCATCGAAGGCAAGGCCTTCACCCTGGCGCCGCCGTTCATGGCGCTGGCCACGCAGAACCCGCTGGAGCAGGAAGGCACCTACCCGCTGCCGGAAGCACAGCTGGACCGCTTCCTGCTGAAGGTGCTGATCGACTACCCGCAGCTGGAGGACGAGAAGCGCATGGTGACCGCGATCACCAGCGGCCGCGCCGCCAGCGATTTCGACCTGAGCCAGGTGCCACGCGTGCTCGGTGCTGGTGAGCTGCTGGAACTGCAGCGCGCCACTGCGGCGATCACCGTCGACGACGAAGTGATCGACTACGCGGTGCGGATTGTGGCGGCCACGAGGCAGTGGCCGGGTATCGCGGTCGGCGCCGGCCCGCGTGGCAGCATCGCGCTGGTGCGTGCCTCGCGTGCACAGGCGGTGCTGGCCGGTCGTGATTTCGTCACTCCGGATGACGTGCGCGACATCGCACGCCCGGCGCTGCGCCACCGCATCGCGCTGGCACCGGAACTGCAGATCGAAGGCCAGGACGCCGACGACGTGCTGGGCGCGCTGCTGGCCAAGGTGGAAGCGCCGCGCCGATGAGGCCGGCCCCGCTGCTGCTGGCGCTGCTGCTGGCCTGGGCTGTCCTGGGCGGGCTGGTGCTGGGCGGGTTGCTGCCGCGCTGGAGCTGGGCGCTGGCGGCGCTGGCGATTGCCGTGCCGGCGCTGGTGGATCTATGGCGCCAGTCGCGGCGTCCGTCGCCGCAGGTGCAGCGCGAACTGCCCGAAGCGCTGGCACTGGGCGTGCGCCGCGAGGCTGCACTGCGACTGCAGGCGGACGCACCGATGACGGTGCAGGTGTTCGACCTGGTGCCCGGTGGCTGGCCGCTGGAAGCGCTGCCGCAGCGCGTGCGCCTGCAGGCCGGCAGTGCCTCCACGTTGCACTACCACCTGCAGCCGTTGCAGCGTGGGCATTTCCGCTTCGAAGGCGTGCACCTGCGCATGCGTTCACCGTGGCGGTTGTGGTGGCAGCAACGCACGCTGCCGCCCGCACTGGACGTGCGGGTCTATCCGAACTTCGTGCCGCTCACCCGCTTCGCATTGTTCAGTGCCGACCAGGCCTCGCGGCTGGTCGGTGCACACGTGAAGCGCCGCCGCGGTGAAGGCACCGACTTCCACCAGATGCGCGAGTACCGCATCGGCGACAGCCTGCGCCAGCTCGACTGGAAGGCCACCGCGCGTGCGCGCAAGCTGATCTCGCGCGAGTACCAGGACGAGAAGAACCAGCAGCTGCTGCTGATGCTCGACAGTGGCCGCCGCATGCTGGCCAGCGAAGGCGGGCTCTCGCACTTCGATCATGCATTGAACGCCTCGCTGGTGGTGGCCTACCTGGCGCTGCGCCAGGGCGATGCCGCCGGCCTGTTCGCCACCGGTGGCGAGCGCCGCTGGGTGGCACCGCAGCGCGGGATGGGCACCGTCGAGCACCTGCTGCGCGCCAGCTACGATCTGCAGCCGCGCGCGGTGGCCACCGACTACCTGGCCGCCGCCACCGAAGTGTCGCTGCGCCAGCGCCGGCGCGCGCTGGTGATGCTGGTCAGCAACGTGCGCGACGAAGACATCGAAGACCTGCTGGCGGCGGTGCGCCTGCTGCAGCAGCGCCATCTGGTATGCGTGGCCAGCCTGCGCGAGCGTGAGCTGGACGGCGTGCTGGACAGCGAAGTGCAGACACTGGAAGACGCCACCCAGGCCGGTGCAGCGGCGCTGTATCTGCAGCAGCGCGCGAAGGCGCATGAGGCGCTGCGCAGCGAGAAGGTGATGGTGCTGGACGTGACCGCCGATGCCCTGCCCGGTGCGCTGGTGGAACGCTACCTGGCGGTGAAGCGCGAAGGGCTGCTCTGATACCAACGATCGCTTTGGTGGATGCCAACAACGGTTGCCGGCCAGCGGCCGGCACTACCCCTGCAACAACCGACGCACCGCTCTGGTAGGTGCCAACCTTGGTTGGCACGAAACCCACGGCGCCGACCAAGGTCGGCATCTACCAACGGCGATTGCCGGCCAGCGGCCGGCACTACCCCTGCAACAACCAACGTATCGCTCTGGTGGGTGCCAACCTTGGTTGGCACGAACCCACTGCGACGACCAAGGTCGGCATCTACCAACGGCGGTTGCCAGCCAGCGGGCGGCACTACCCCTGCAACAACCGACGCACCGCTCTGGTAGGTGCCAACCTTGGTTGGCACGGAATCAACGGCGCCGACCAGGGTCGGCATCTACCAACAACGGTTGCCGGCCAGCGGCCGGCACTACCCCTGCAACAACCAACGTATCGCTCTGGTGGGTGCCAACCTTGGTTGGCACGAACCCACTGCGACGACCAGGGTCGGCATCTACCAACGGCGGTTGCCGGCCAGCGGCCGGCACTACCCCTGCAACAACCGACGCACCGCTCTGGTAGGTGCCAACCTTGGTTGGCACGGAATCAACGGCGCCGACCAAGGTCGGCCTCTACCTACAGGGGTTGTTCTACGACCGGCGTCGGTTGCCCACGCCGGCCCGGTTGCGCCGTACCGTCATCAGACGTAGATCCGCGTCGGCGCCTCATCAACGATCGCGTGCGGCACGAAGCGCGCACTGTCGCGGGTGATCGCGCTGTCGTCTTCGCGGATGCCGATGCCGCAGGCGTGGTCACCCACCACCCAGCTGCCGATCAGCGGGTAGCCGCCTTCGAAGCGGGTCAGCGGATGCGCACGCTGGATGATCGCCGGGCCGTCGTAAGGCCCTTCGCTGCGCTGGGTGCTGCCATCGGCCAGGTGCATCTCGATGTTGGCACCTTCGCGCGAGAACAGCGGCTTGCGCACCCAGCCCGACGCCAGCGTGCTGCCGTCATCGAAATGCGCTTCCAGCAGGTTCGGATGGCCCACGTTGCGCTGCCACAGCAGCGGCAGGATGCCCTTGTTGCTCAGCACCGCCTTCCACGCCGGCTCCAGCAGCTGCACGCCCGAGCCGGGCAGCGCGCGACCGAATTCCTCGGCCATCAGGTCTTCCAGCGGATACAGCTTGAACAGCGTGCCGATCACCGCATCGTCCAGCGCGGTGAAGCGGCCGTCCTCGGACAGGCCAATGTCCTCGATGGCGATGGCCTGGCCATGCAGGCCGGCCTGCGATGCACAGTCGCGCAGATAGTCGACGGTGCCGCGGTCTTCTTCGGAGCTGCCCACGGCACTGAAATACAGCGGCGGCGGCAGCTGCGTGGCCAGTTCGCCGAAACGCTCGACCAGCGTTTCGTGGATCGCGTTGAACTGGTCGGCGTGCTGCGGCAGGCGACCGGCGTTGCGCTGGTCCTCCAGCCACTGCCACTGGAAGAAGCTGGCCTCGAACAGCGAGGTCGGCGTGTCGTAGTTCAGTTCGTACAGCTTGGCCGGGCCGGTACCGTCGTAGGCCAGGTCCAGGCGACCGTACAGATGCGGCTGGCGCTGGCGCCAGCTGTCGGCGATCCAGTCGCGGTAATGCGACGGAATCGCCAGCTGGTCCATCAGGCGTTCGCTGCCGATGACATCGCCGACCAGGTCCAGCGCCATCTGGTGCAGCTCGGCGCTGGGGTCTTCGATGTCCTGCTCGATCTGGCGCAGGGTGAACGCGTAATACGCGCTTTCATCCCAGTACGGCTGGCCGTCGATGGTGTGGAAGCGGAAACCCGCCTCTTCCGCGCGTGCCCGCCACTGGGCACGCTCGGCAATCCGGATACGCTGCATGGGTCGATCAGCCGCCGTAGCTGCCGCTGGTGCTGCGGCGTGCGCTGGTGTTGCCGAAGCCACCACGGCTGGCGGTGACCGCACGGTTCGGTTCGCTGGTGACCGGCGCCAGGCCCGCCTTGCCGGCGCCGATGCCGCTGGCGGTGTTCAGGCCACCGGTACCGCCCGGTGCCGGACGCGCCCAACCAGCGCTCTTGTCCTGGTAGGCCGGCGACGCCGCCGGCGCCTGCGGCGCGAGGCCGCCGCGGTTGCTCAGCATCTGCGACATGAAGAAGCCCATCATCATCGGGCCGATGAACGAGGTACCGGCCGAGGTGTGCTGCTGCACGCACTGTTCCGGCTTGTAGTCCTTCTCGCAGGCTTCCTTGCTGGCGTACTTCGGCGCCGCATCGGCGGCCTGCTTCTGCGCTTCGGCGAACGCATTGCGGCACGACGAGGGATCGCCGGTGGCCTCGGTGCAGGCCTCCACCGAGGTGTACAGGCCTTCCTGCACCTTCACCTCCGGCTCCTTCTGGCAGGCGGTGAACAGCAGCGGTGCGGCGCTCATCAGCAGCAGCGCGGTGGTGCGGGAACGTTTCATGGCCTCATGCCCTGTCGACGGATCAATGCCCCAATGATGCCAAATCCGGACCAGCAACCGGAATCGGCAAAGTCCGAAAGATGAACGGACTTTCATTTTCGTCGGGCATTGGGGTCAGAGCCCATCGCGCCGCGATGGGATCCGACCCCGGGCGGCGCACCGCTCTGGCAGGTGCCAACCTTGGTTGGCACACACGGCACGGCGCCGACCAAGGTCGGCATCTACCGAAAACGGGTGGTTGCAGCAGCAACCGAAAAAATTGGCCATGATCGGGCGACCCCCACGTTGTACGGCCCGCCCGTTCCGCCAGCCATGCCTGAATACCGCTCCCGCACCTCCACTGCCGGCCGCAACATGGCCGGCGCCCGCGCCCTGTGGCGTGCCACCGGCATGAAGGACGGCGACTTCCACAAGCCGATCATCGCCATCGCCAACTCCTTCACCCAGTTCGTGCCCGGCCACGTGCACCTGAAGGACCTCGGCCAGCTGGTCGCGCGCGAGATCGAGCAGGTCGGCGGCGTCGCCAAGGAATTCAACACCATCGCCGTGGACGATGGCATCGCGATGGGCCACGACGGCATGCTGTATTCGCTGCCCAGCCGCGAGATCATCGCCGACGCCGTGGAGTACATGGTCAACGCGCACTGCGCCGACGCGCTGGTGTGCATCAGCAACTGCGACAAGATCACCCCCGGCATGCTGATGGCCGCGCTGCGCCTCAACATCCCGGTGGTGTTCGTCTCCGGCGGGCCGATGGAAGCGGGCAAGACCAAGCTGTCCGAGCACAAGCTGGACCTGGTCGATGCGATGGTGGTGGCCGCCGATGACAGCGCCTCCGACGAGAAGGTGGCGGCGTTCGAGCGCAGCGCCTGCCCCACCTGCGGCTCCTGCTCGGGCATGTTCACCGCCAACTCAATGAACTGCCTGACCGAAGCACTGGGCCTGTCGCTGCCGGGCAATGGCACCACGCTGGCAACCCATGCCGACCGCGAGGCGCTGTTCCGCCGTGCCGGCCGCCTGATCGTCGAGCTCTGCCACCGCTGGTATGGCGGCGAAGACCCGAGCGCACTACCGCGCGGCATCGCCACCCAGGCCGCGTTCGCCAACGCGATGACCCTGGACATCGCAATGGGCGGATCGACCAATACCATCCTGCACCTGCTGGCCGCAGCGCAGGAAGCCGAAGTGGACTTCGACCTGATCCACATCGATGCGCTGTCACGGCGCGTGCCGCAGCTGTGCAAGGTGGCGCCGAACACGCCGAAGTACCACATCGAGGACGTGCACCGCGCCGGCGGCGTGTTCGGCATCCTCGGTGAACTGGACCGCGCCGGCCTGCTCGAAACCACGGTGCCGACCGTGCACAGCGCCAGCCTGGCCGAAGCACTGGAACGCTGGGACGTGGTGCGCAGTGACAACGACACCCTGCATACCTTCTTCAAGGCTGGCCCGGCCGGCATCCCCACCCAGGAAGCCTTCAGCCAGGCCACGCGCTGGCCGACGCTGGACGTAGACCGCGCCGAGGGCTGCATCCGCTCGCTGCAGCACGCGTATTCGCTGGAAGGCGGGCTGGCCGTGCTGCGCGGCAACCTGGCCATCGACGGCTGCGTGGTGAAGACCGCCGGTGTGGACGAGTCGATCCATGTGTTCGAAGGCCCCGCGCGCGTCTACGAAAGCCAGGACGCCGCCGTCGCCGGCATCCTCGCTGACGAGGTGCAGCCGGGCGAGGTGGTGGTCATCCGCTACGAAGGCCCGAAGGGCGGCCCCGGCATGCAGGAGATGCTGTACCCGACCAGCTATCTGAAATCGAAGGGGCTGGGCAAGCAATGTGCGCTGCTCACCGATGGCCGCTTTTCCGGCGGAACCTCGGGCCTGTCGATCGGCCACGTCTCGCCGGAAGCCGCCAGCGGCGGTGTCATCGGCCTGGTGGAAAACGGCGACCGCATCCGCATCGACATCCCGGCGCGCCGCATCGACCTGCTGCTGGATGAGGCCACGCTGGCCCAGCGCCGCGCCGACGCCGATGCCCGCGGCTGGAAGCCGCGCGCACCCCGCCCGCGCAAGGTCACCAGCGCGCTGAAGGCTTACGCGCTGCTGGCCACCAGTGCCGACAAGGGCGCCGTACGCAACACCGCGCTGCTCGGCGATTGATCCCCGTGCGGTAGTGCCGGCCGCTGGCCGGCATCTGCACTGCGACGCCCCCCATCAATGAGGTTGCCGGCCAGCGGCCGGCGCTACCGCTCCTGATCCGTTATGGTGGTCCAGGAAGTCACCAACACGGAGGTTGAGATGATGTTGCTTTCCTTTGCGCTGGCCGCTGCCATGGGCACGTCAGCAGAACCGTCCAAAGCCCCCGACTGCAGCTACGACCGTGCCGCGATGCTGGCGATGGAACCTGGCCGATTCGATCAGGACCTGGCAGGTGGCTGGCGCACGCTGGCCGACCGTGGCTGTACCCGCGAAGCGGCCGACCTGCTGTCCGCCTACGGCGCTCTGCCCAAGGCAGAAGGCAACGTCATCATCACCTGGCACGAGGGCCAGCTGCGCGCGGAGCTGGGGCAGACCGCGCAGGCGATCACGCTGATGGAACGCAGCCACAAACCCGTGAACGCGGGCGACCCGGGTTACTGGAATGCCTACGTGGACGGCATGGTCGCGTTCCTGCGCCAGGACCGCGGCGCCCTGGAAAAGGCTCGTGCGAGGCTGGTCGCGATACCGACGCCCACCGCGATGGCGGAGAACATCAAGGACGGTCGCTACCACTTCACCACCGAGGGCGGGCAGCAGGTGCAGATGCCGTGGCCACCGAACCTGGATGTGCTTGATGGGCTACTGCGCTGCTTCGGCAAACCCTACACGGAGGCTTATGGGCCAGGCTGCCGGACGCCTGAAACAGCCACCCGGTAACCACCAAGCGGCTGTCCGATCGTCAGCCCGTGCGGTAGTGCCGGCTGCTGGCCGGCATCTGTACAGTGCTCACAAAAATGGGGACGGAGGGAATTAAGTCGTTTTTGCCATAAACGACTTAATTCCCTCCGTCCCCTTTTTGCTACCGGTCAGCCGATCACGCGCTTGAACGGTGGCAGCGCGTCGATGATGCGCTTGCCGTAGCGGCGGGTCAGCAGCCGCGAATCGAGGATGATCACGCGGCCGGTGTCGGTGGAGGTGCGGATCAGGCGGCCGGCGAACTGGGTCAGCGTGCGCAGCGCGTGCGGAATGGCGATCAGGTTGAAGGCATTGAGGCCACGCCCCTCGAACCACTCACTGAGCGTGGCGGTCTGCGGATCGGTCGGCACCGCGAACGGCACCTGGGTGATTACCACCGTGGTGCAGGCCTCACCGGGCAGGTCGAGGCCCTCGCCGAACGAGTTCAGGCCGAACAGCACCGAGCCTTCGCCTGCCGCCACGCGGCGCAGGTGCTCGTCGATCAGCCGGGTCTTGGACATCTCGCCCTGCACCAGCACCTGCTTGCGGCGCGCGGCCGACATCAGCCCGGCCACCTTCTCCATCTTCCAGCGCGAGGTGAACAACACCATCGAGCCCTTGGCCCAGTCCAGTTCGGTGTCGAGGTAGCGCGCCACTTCGCGCGGGTGGCCTTCGCGGTCGTCCGGGGTGACCGGGAACTTCGGCACGATCAGCTCGGCCTGGTTGGGCAGGTCGAACGGCGACGACAGCGAGACCATCTCGGCCTCTTCCGGAATGCCGTTGTCGATCGCCAGCGACTGGAAGTCGCCACCGCCGGTCAGCGTCGCCGAGGTCATCACCACCGAGTCCACTTCATCCCACAGCAGCTTGCGCAGCACGTGCGCGGCCGACACCGGTGAGCCATGCAGCACGAGGTCGCCGTCGCGGGTGGCGGTGACCCAGCGCGCCATCGGCGGCGCACCGTCCTTATCCTCGCGGCGCCAGGCCTGCCACAGGTTGTACTGCTGCTCGATCATCTCCAGCGCCATGCCCAGGTTGCGCTGCAGGCGCTCACGCGCGGCATCGTCCGGCTTGCCCTTGGCCACCTGCGCGGTGGCGGCATGCGCCCAGTTGTAGAGGCTGCGGGTGTCGTCGGCCAGCGCTTCGATCGGCTCGCGCCAGGCCTCGGGCAGGCGGCCATTGGCCGCGCGCCACATCGGCTCTTCGTCGGCCGGTGCCGGCATCCACACCCGCTCGATGTGGTCACGGAACGCGCGCAGCTGCTTGGCCACGTTGCTGGCGACTTCGATCGCTTCGTTCGGCAGCAGGTTGCCCAACCGATCCTTGTCGACCGCGCGGTAGGCGCCGGCGATCAGGATCTGCAGGCGACCGGTGCGCTTGGCCATCTCATCCAGCGCGAGGCTGGCCGCACCCTGGTCGATCGCCACGTTGCCGATGTGATGGCCTTCGTCCAACACCAGCAGCATGTCCGACGGCGGGGCGATCAACGGCTGGCCGTTGTCGCTGTCACCGATCGACAGCGCCGACAGCAGCAGCGCGTGGTTGGTCACCACGATCTGCGCATCACGCACGGTGTTGCGCGAACGCAGCACCGCACACTGCGCCGAATAGGCACAACGACGCCCCGCGCAGCCCGAAGCCGGCGTGGTGATGCGGCTGCGCAGGCCGGGGCTGATGGTCTCCGGCGCGTTGTCGATGTCGCCATCCCAGCTGCCGCCGGTGAAGGCGTCGGTCAGGCGTTTGGCGATGTCCATCTCGATCGGCGCCAGCGGCCGGTCGAACAAGGGCGCGTCATCCTCGAACATGCCGCCCTGCGAGCCCTCGCCCTGCGCCTCGGCGGCGTTGCGCGTGCACAGGTAGCGGGTACGGCCCTTGGCCAGCGCCACGGTCGCTTCCAGGCCGGTGGCCTTGAGGAAATTCGGGATATCGCGCTCGACCAGCTGCGACTGCAGCGCCACGGTGCCGGTGCTGATCACCAGCTTCTTCTTGCTGGCCAGCGCGATCGGCACGCCTGCGGTGAGGTAGCCCAGGCTCTTGCCGACGCCGGTGGGCGCTTCGACCACGCCGACGCCACCGCTTTTCGACAGCGCACGCGACACCACGCCGATCATCTGGCTCTGCGAGCGACGGGTGGAGAAGCCGGGGGTATTGGCCTGCAGCGTCGTGTACGCCTTGCGGATCGCGTCCTTCAAGGTGTCATCAAGCGTGCGCGGAGCGGCGACGGTTTCGGTCACGCCGGGAAGTACCGTGGCTGGATCAGGCCGGTCATTGTCGCATGGCCGGCCGCGTTCACCGTCGCTGGCACCCTGAACGGGCCAGCGACGACGCCAGGCGGCGGTCACGGTCCGATGGGCGGACCACCCAAGGGCCAGATACGCCGGGCATGGCCCGGCGCTACCGGTCAGGATGCCGGGATCGTGCGGGTACGCAGCAGGCGCACCAGCGCCCACACCAGCAGCACCACGCCGATGGCCTCGACCATCGCCAGCGCGAAGTGCAGCACGCCAAGGATGGCACTCATGCCCGAGATGGCGTCGAAGTTGCCGCTGTTGATCAACCACATCGGCAGGATGCCGGCGGCCATGCTGCCGAGGCTGGACAGCAGCAACAGCACCAGGCCGACCAGGGCGCCGGTACGGGTGGCATCGCGCGGTGCGCCGACCACCCAGACCAGGCCCACGCACAGTGCGATCAGCACCGGCAGGCGCACGCCCACGATGCTCAGCACCGTCACCATCAGGGTCGTGTTGTCCATCGATCAGTCCTCGCCGGCCAGCACGGCCGAGCCCTGCCGCAGCGTCTGGTAGACCTCGTCGGTCTGCGGACGCACACCGTGCCACTGCAGGAAGCTCTCGGCGGCCTGCTCGACCAGCATGCCCAGGCCATCCACGGTATTGCGGCAGTTCGCTGCGCGCGCCCAGGCCAGGAAGGCGATGGCGGCCTCGCCGTAGTTCAGGTCGACGGCGGTGGTCATCGAGTTGACCAGCGACAACGGCAGCTTGAACTCGACGTCGCGGTCGCGGCCGGCCGAGGTGGCATTGACGATCAGTTCGAAGTCGCCCAGCTCGCGCAGGTCTTCCCAGTAGCGGCTGATCGCGCGGCCCGGTTCGCCCATCGCGTCGATCAGTTCATCGGCGCGTTCCGGCGTGCGGTTGACCACCACCAGCTCGGTGATGCCGGCATCAAGGAAGGCCGGAGCGGCGCTGCGCGCGGAGCCGCCGGCACCGATCAGCAGCATGCGGCGGCCACGCAGGTCCAGGCCATGGCGGTCGGTCAGGTCACGCACCAGGCCGATGCCGTCGGTGGTGTCGCCATGCCAGCGGTCGCCCTTGCGCAGCAGCGTGTTGACCGAGCCGGCGCGGCGCGCACGTGCGGTCAGCGTGGTGCACACCGAGAACGCGGCTTCCTTGTGCGGCGAGGTGACGTTGGCACCGACACCGCCGTCGGCGGCGAAGGCTTCCAGGCCGGCCAGGAACGCATCCGGGGCCAGGTCGATCGCGCGGTAATCCACCGCGATGCCTTCCTGGCGACCGAACGTCGCGTGGATCTGCGGCGACTTCGAGTGGGCAACGGGGTGTCCGAAGACGGCGTAACGGTCGGTCATGGAATCCTCAAGCTGGCTAGACTGATGCTCTTTCGTGCACGGACCCGGATGATGCGCATCACCCCGCCCCTGCTGGTGCTTGCCGCCAGTCTACTCTCTGCCCCCGTGGCGATGGCGTTGAACGAATACGGCATCGAAGGCATGGGCGTGGTCTCGACCCGTGCCGACGAGGGCCGCGCCACGATCAGCGCCGATGGCCAGCGCATCGTTTTCGCCCGCCGTGGCGAGGCCGGTTGGGGCCTGTGGGAGGCGCGCGTGGTGGCCGGCCGCTGGCAGCAGGCGCAGGCCTTGCCGGTAGGCGTGGCCGGTGAGGTCCGTGATCCCTACTTCAGCCGTGACGGCCGCTGGCTGCTGTTCGCGGCCGGCCGCGAGGGTGCGCTGGCGCTGTACCGTGCCGCGTTGGCCACCGACGGCCAACTGGGTACCGCGCAGTTGCTGGCGGGCGACGCGGGCCGCCGGGAAGAGCGCGGGCCGGCCCTGAGCGCGGATGGCAGGCAGCTGTTGTTTGCCCGCCAGCAGGGCCGTGGCGCCGGCTGGGACCTGTTCGTGGCGACGCTGGATGCGCAGGGACTGCGTGGCCCGGCCAGCGCACTGAGCGCGTTGAACAGCGCCGACGACGAGACCGACGGCGACTGGCTGGGGCATGACGGCGCCGTGGTGTTCAGCCGCGGCAACAGCACGTCCACGCAGGTGTGGAGCAGCGGCTGTGCGTGGACCGGTGCGGCGCTGCAGCCATTGGGGCTGTCGTTCAACCAGGCCAGCGGCTGGACCGGCGCGCCGGTGATCGACAACGCCAAGCCCGGCGAGATGATGGTCGCCAGCAGTGCGGCGAAGGCACCGCGTGCCGGTGGCGTGGATGTGTACCGGTTGGCCGTGCCGAAGGTGGCGGCGGTTGCGGGGTGCGTGCCGGGCGCACGGTGACGGCAAACGCCAACCAAGGTTGGCGGCTACCCGAGCGATGGAGGCGCCAGGTGCGTGCGGTAGATCCACGCCGTGCGTGGATGGCCGCTTGGTAGATGCCAACCTTGGTTGGCATGCGGGAAAGTGCCAACCGAGGTTGGCACCCACCCGTCAGCGCGACAACACCTTGGCGCGCTGCTGCTCGTACTCGATCTCGCTCAGCTGGCCATTGTCCTTGCGCTGGTTCAACGCGGCCAGTTCGGCCTGCACGCTGTCCGGCAGGGCCTGCTCACGGGCCACGCGGCGGGCGGCGGAGAGCTGCTCCGGTGGGCGCTTGCCCGCGCGCCACGCGGCGATGAAGACACCGACGATGATGGCGCCGAACACCAGCGTACCGATGCCCCAGATCAGCCATTGCATCCATCCCAGTTCGGGTCCCATCGCGTAATCCTCCGTCTATCGTGGCGCTATTGTCAGCGCTCGCGCAGCCATCGCGCCACCTGCGGCGCGAAATAGGTCAGCACGCCATCGGCACCGGCCCGCTTGAAGCCCAGCAGCGACTCCAGCACGCAGGCGCGCTCGTCCAGCCAGCCGTTGGCGAAGGCGGCCTTCATCATCGCGTACTCGCCACTCACCTGGTAGGCGAAGGTCGGCACGCCGAATTTTTCCTTCACCCGGCGCACCAGGTCCAGGTACGGCATGCCCGGCTTGACCATCACCATGTCGGCGCCCTCTTCCAGGTCCAGCGCGATCTCGCGCAGGGCCTCGTCGCCGTTGGCAGGGTCCATCTGGTAGGTCTTCTTGTCGGCCTTGCCGAGGCTGGCGGCGCTGCCCACCGCATCGCGGAACGGACCGTAGAACGCCGAGGCGTACTTGGCCGAGTACGCCATGATGCGCACGTTGATGTGGTTGTCGGCATCCAGCGCACGACGGATCGCGCCGATGCGGCCGTCCATCATGTCCGACGGCGAGACGATGTCCACACCGGCCTCGGCGTGCGATACCGACTGCTTGACCAGCGCCTCGACGGTGATGTCGTTCAGCACATAGCCCTTGTCGTCGATGATGCCGTCCTGGCCGTGGGTGGTGTACGGGTCCAGCGCCACGTCGGTCATCACCCCCAGTTCCGGGAAGCGCGACTTCAGCGCGCGGATCGCACGCTGCGCCAGGCCGTCTTCGGCCCACGCCGCCGACGCGTCCAGCGACTTCAGCGAGGGGTCGATCACCGGGAACAGGTCGATCACCGGAATGCCCAGCTCCAGCGCCTCTTCGGCCACCTTCAGCAGTTCTTCGATCGACAGCCGCTCCACGCCCGGCATCGACGGCACCGCGGTGCGGCCGGCCAGTTCGTGCACGAACACCGGGTAGATCAGGTCATCGGTGGTCAGCGTGTTCTCGCGCATCAGGCGGCGCGAGAACTCGTCATGGCGCATGCGGCGCGGGCGGTAAAGCGGGTGGGACATGGCAGGCTCCGAGGAGTGGCTATTGCAACAGGTAGCCCTGCGGCAGCAGGGGTTCGGGCAATGGGCGTTCGCCGAGCGCGTCGAGCTGGTCGATCTCGATCGTGCGCACCAGCGCGTCCAGCGGCAGGTCGTTCGGCTCCAGGCCGAACGGGTCTTCCATTTCTTCGCCCAGCTGGTCCAGGCCGAAGAAGGCATAGGCCAGCACCGCCGACAGCACCGGCGTGCCCCAGCCCAGCGAACTGGCCAGGCCGAACGGCAGCAGCACGCAGAACATCCACGCGCAGCGGTGCAGCAGCAGGGTGTAGGCGAACGGCAGCGGTGTGGTGAGAATGCGCTCGCAGCCGGCCTGGATCGACGACATCGCATGCAGGCGTTCTTCCAGCTGGGTGTAGAGGATCGGGTCGAGGTCACCGGCACGCAGGGCCTGCGCCAGTTCCGCAGCGATCATCGAGAGCAGCGCGTCGGGCACGTTCTCGCGCTGCCCGAGTTGTTCGCGCTGGCGCTTGTCCAGCCACGGCAGGGCCATCAGCGCCACGATGCGCCCGCGCAGGCGACCGGCCAGTGCATGGGCGAAGGCGGTGGTGAGGTAGGCGATGCGGCGGCGGCGGCCGGTGTCATCGGCCAGCAGCAGGTTCACCTGGCGGGCCAGCGAGCGCGATTCGTAGACCAGCTGGCCCCACAGCTTGCGGCCTTCCCACCAGCGCTCGTAGCAGGCGCTGTTGCGGAAGCTGAGGAAGATCGACAGGACCAGGCCGAGCAGGGTGAACGGCGTGACGGAAACGCGTTCGATGCCGGTGGGCGGCGCCAGTTCCACCACCGCAGCCACGGCAATGGACAGGATCAGGATGGCCAGCACCTTGGGCGCGATCGCTTTGACGATCGAACCGCGCAGGATGTAAAGCAGTTGCCAGCCGTGGGGACGGGGTCGGATGATCATGGGGCAGCCGCGCCGGGCGCGGATTCACAGGCACGCGGGGGGCTCGCGCAGCCATTCATTGTACGCCCCTGCCCGGCCATGGACCGTGCGCCTGCGACGCCCTGTCGCACCCGGGTGCGGGCTCAGATCACGCCGCCACCCAGGCCAAGGCGCAGGATGCCGACCACCACCACGATGCCGTTCAGCACCAGCCCGGCCCAGGCCCGGCCACGCTTGCTCGGATGGGTGAACAGGATGCCCAGCGCGGCGATCACCGCGCCCACGGCAGCGAACGGGATCAGGAACCAGTTGCCCCAGCCGAGCAGTGGAATCAGCGCCAGGATCATCCACAACAGCGCCAGTACGCCCCACAACAGACTGATCACACCCATGCCGCTCTCCCGCAGTTGGTTCCTGCCCCAACCATAGACGTTCCCGCTGCCGCCGCCTACTGCCATTGGCGGGGCTGTCACCCGCCCCGTGCTAGCGTGCTGTCGTGCGTGCCCTGGCCCGGGTGTTGGCGCCGATTCAGAGTGGCCCGCCGATGATCGCAACCAGTCCTACAGGGGTCGTGCCATGAACATCCGTTGGGCCGCGTTGGCGGCCATCCTGCTGGTCGCCGCCGGCTGTGCCAGTACCTCCAAGGTGATGCTGGGCCGCGCCCGCGCACCGATCGATCCGGCGCTGGTGCAGATCTATTCGACGCCACCGGCCGGTTCCCAGGAAATCGCCCAGCTGGAATCGGCGTCCGCCGTCGGCTTCGGCACCCAGGGCCAGACCGATGCCGCCGTGGCACGCCTGAAGCGTGAGGCCGCAGCGCTGGGCGCCAATGGCGTGGTGTTGATGGGCGTGGGCAGCAGTGGCTCGCCGGTGGGCATGTCGGTCGGCGCCGGCACGTTCGGCTCGCACGTCGGTGGCGGCGTCGGCATCGGTATTCCGACCACGCAGAAGCGCGCCGCCGGCGTCGCGATCTGGGTGCCGAATCCGGCACCGCCCGCGCGGTTGCCGACACAAGTGATTACGCCGCAACCGCAGCGGTGACCCGAGAGGGTCACCGCCGGTAGTGCCGGCCGCTGGCCGGCAACCTCAGGAATCCTCTCTGCCCAAGGGAAATGCCGGCCAGCGGCCGGCACTACCCCTGCAATAACCGACGCATCGCTCTGGTAGGTGCCAACCTTGGTTGGCACGAAACCCACAGCGCCGACCAAGGTCGGCATCTACCAACGGCAATTGCCGGCCAGCGGCCGGCACTACCCCTGCAATAACCGACGCACCGCTCTGGTAGGTGCCAACCTTGGTTGGCACGAAACCCGCCGCGCCGACCAAGGTCGGCATCTACCAACGGCGCTTGCCGGCCAGCGGCCGGCACTACCCCTGCAACAACCGACACATCGCTCTGGTAGGTGCCAACCTTGGTTGGCACGAAACCCACAGCGCCGACCAAGGTCGGCATCTGCCAACGGCGATTGCCGGCCAGCGGCCGGCACTACCCCTGCAACAACCGACGCATCGCTCTGGTAGGTGCCAACCTTGGTTGGCACGAAACCCACAGCGCCGACCAAGGTCGGCATCTACCAACGGCGATTGCCGGCCAGTGGCCGGCACTACCGGTGATGCTCAGCGCTTGTACTTCGGCACGAACACCTTGTTCACCGCATCGGCCAGCTGGTCCGGCGGCAGCAGGCCCTGGTCGAGCAGGAAATTGTTGAACGCCAGGCGGTCGAACTTCGCGCCCAGTGCCAGCTCGGTCTGCATGCGCAGTTCCAGGATGCGGGTGTAGCCGTAGAAGTAGCTGCCGGCCTGGCCTGGCATGCGCACCATGTAGCGGTCCAGTTCCTGGGTGGCCATCGCCTTGGACAGGCCGACCTGCTCGATCAGCACGCGCTCGCCGTTGGCACGATCGGTCAGGCCAAGGTTGAGCATCGGGTCCAGCATCGCGCGCGCGGCCCGCAGCAGGCGGAACTGCAGGGCGATCATCTGCCCGTCCAGCGGCTCGTACGGCACCATCTCGGCTTCGGCATACAACGCCCAACCTTCCACGTTCACCGAATTGAACGCGAACATCGTGCGTGCCAGCGACACGCCGCGCTCGACCATGGCGGTGAACTGCAGCTCGTGGCCGGGGCGGCCTTCATGCGCGCTCAGCGTCCACGCCGCCGCGCCGAAGTTGAAGTCGTCGTACTGCGCACCCGGACCGGCGGCCGGATTGCCCAGCGGCAGCACGAAGGTGCCCTGCTGCCCGGTGTTGTTGACCAGCGGCGCCGGCAGGAAGTGCGGCGCCGGGCTGGCGGCGCTCTCGGCGGCCGAACCCAGTCGCATCTGCATGGCACGCTTGGGCACGTCGACGATGGCGTGCTCGCGGATCAGCGGATCGATCGCGTCGATCACCTTGCGGTAGTGGCCTTCCAGATGATCGTCGGCGATCTTGTCGGCCTTCAGCGCGCGGATCACCGCCACCGGGTCGCTCGGGTCGGCCACCTTCAGGCCCTTGTCCTTCGCCACCAGCGGCGCCAGCTGCTGCATCGCCGATCGGGTTTCCATGAACTCCAGCTGCGCGCGCTGCATCAACAGCTTCGGGTCGATGTCGATGCCGACCTGCTTGAGCTGGTAGGCGTACAGCGGCGCCGGCAGGCGTGCGTCGGTGCGAGCCTTCGGCAGCACGGTGGTGCGCGTCCAGCTGGCGTAGTCCTTCATCTGCCCGGCCAGCGCCTTCATTGCTTCATCGGCACCGGCGATCTGGTACTTCTTCAGCAGCGACTCGATACCGGTGATGTAGGTCTCGACGTTGTCCAGCGACTGCTGCACTTCGATCTTCGTCGGCTGCAGCAGGCTGCTGTCCTTCAAGCGCTCTTCATAGCGCTGGCGCGCCAGCGTGGTGAAGGCGGTGCCGCCGGGCTGCAGGCCGGCATAGGCCTTGAGGCGGTCGAGCGCCTTGGCCCGGCGCTCGGCCGGCACCTGGTCGGACAGCAGCAGGTTGAGGCCGCTGAACACCGTCTGCGGCGCATCGCTCCACGGCAACAGGTACTTCTCGTTGAGCTCGCTGCCTTCGATGTTCTGGCTGGCGGCGTGGATCATGATCTCGAGGTCCTGGCGGACATTGGGATCCTGCTCGGTGGCCAGCTTCGCCTTCAGTTCGTCGCGGGCCTTGGCCATCGCGGCGCGGTAGCGCTTGCCGTTGTCCGGGCCGAGGTCGGCCACCTTGTCGTCGTAGCCGGGAACGCCGAAGAAGCCGGTTTCTTCCGGCTGGAACGGCCCCTGCGCATCCAGCAGGATCTGTGCCAGGGCGTTGCTGCGTGCCACCCAAGCCGGGCTGGCGGGAGTCGCGGCCTTGGCGGCCGGCGCGGCCAAGGCCGGCGGTGCGGACAGCAACGGGGTGGCAGTCAGGGCCAGGGCAACAGCGAGCGCAATCGGCTTCATGGGACACTCCAGCAAAGGGTTGCCCGCAACTTACGCGCTCACGGCGATGGCGACAATCGGCTGGAGGTCACGGCGCGGCTGATGGGTAGAGTCGACTGTCAGTCGACTATCGCGCGCAGCGCGGGGTTCTCAGGCGTCTTGTGGAGAGCAGTCGACTAACAGTCGACTCTACATGGCCGCCCTTACCCGGCCGCGCGACCTGCGGTCACAACGCGGCGGTGAGTGGGCATTCGCCACGCTCACGGCAGGCCTGCAGCTCGCACTCCCCCGCAGCCTCGTCGTCATCCAGTGCAGTCAGGTCGAAGGTCTGCTTGTCTTCGGCCAGTACATACATCACCGGGTAATCCCAGACTTCATCGCGACGGCTGCCCTGCACGAACAGCCGGCCGTGCGCATGCGGTCCTTCCAGCGCAACGGTCAGGCCGACGTCGCGCTGGCCGTTCATCGCGGTCTGCATGCTGCCCAGCGGCATCGATTCGATATGCAGCGGCTCGCCAAAGGCTTCCACCAGTTCGATGCTGCAGCCCGCGCGGCGCAACGCTTCGCGCATCGGCGGGCTCTCGCGTGCCGCCTCGCTCCAGCGCAGCACGCTCCAGGTCACCACGCCACCGGCGCCGCCCAGCACCAGCACCACCGTCAACGGCATCGCCCAGCGCCAATGACGGCACCACCAACCGGCGGACGTCTGTCGATGGGCGGGAATCGGTGGTGGCAGGGTCATCGGCGGGCTCCTTCCCGGCTGTGGATCAGGGTTTCAGGCAGCGTCCCAGGAAGGCTTCGGCCACGCGGTAGCGATGCAGGGCATCGGCGCCGGACAGGCCATGCTTGGCACCCGGGTAGGTCATCAGCTCGAACGGCTGTGCACGCTTCTGCAACGCGCTCATCAGGCTGGTGGAATTGGTGAACAAGACGTTGTCGTCGGCCATGCCGTGGATCAGCAGCAGCGGCGAGCGCAGGCCGTCGATATGGGTCAGCACGCGTGCTTCGCGGTAACCCGCTTCGTTGCGCGCCGGCAGGTCCATGTAGCGTTCGGTGTAGTGGCTGTCGTACAGGCCCCAGTCGGTCACCGGCGCACCGGCCACGCCACAGGCGTACTGGTTCGAGGCCTTGGCCAGCAGCATCAGGGTCATGTAGCCGCCGTTGGACCAGCCCTGCACGCCGATGCGCGCCGGGTCCACCCACGGCTGCTGCTTCAGCCAGGTCACGCCACGCAGCTGGTCGGTCACTTCCACCGTTCCCTGCTTGCCATACAACGCGCCACCGAAGTCACGGCCACGGCGCGGGGTGCCGCGGTTGTCCAGCGAGAACACCACGTAGCCCTGCTGGGCCAGGTACTGATTGAACAGGTGGTCGCCACGGCCGGGCCAGCTGTCGGTGACGGTCTGGCTGGCCGGGCCACCGTAGACGTACACCGCCACCGGGTAACGCTTGGACGGATCGAAGCCGGCCGGCTTGATCAGGCTGTAGTTGAGCGGGGTCTTGCCGTCGGCCGCGGTCAGCGTGCCGAACTCGATCGGGCGCTGTGCATCGCGGTAACGCGCATACGGATGCTTCGGGTCCGCCAGATCGTTCTCGAGCAGGGTGGCGATCTTCTCACCATTGGCGCGGAACAGTTCGATCTGCGGCGGCGTGGTGCTGTTGGACCAGCTGTCGACATAGACGCTGGCGTTGCGGGCGAAGCTGGCGCTGTGCATGCCCGGTGCCTTCGACAGGCGCTGCGGCTCACCGCCCTGCAGCGACACCGCGTAGATCTGGCTTTCGCGCGAGGTCTCGATGCCGGCGCGGAAGTAGGCCTTGCCAGCCTTCTCATCGACCGCCAGCAGTTCGTCTACCGGCCAGTTGCCGTGGGTCAACGCGGTGGCCTTGCCCTTGCTGTCGATGCGGTACAGATGCTGGAAACCGGTGCGCTCGGACGACCACAGCACGCTGCCGTCATCGAGGAAACGCAGGCTGTTGTGCAGCGGCACCCAGGTCGGGCTGGTTTCGTGCGCGAGCACGCGCTGGCGGTTGGAGTCGAGTGCCACTTCCACCAGGTCCAGCTGCTTCTGGTCACGCGACTGGCGCTGGAAGCTCAGGTGCTGCGCATCGCGCCAGTCGACGCGGGCCAGATAGATGTCCTGTTCCTTGCCGAGGTCGACCCAGCGCGGCTGCGCATCGGCGGCCGGTGCGATCACGCCCAGCTGCACGCGCACGTTGGCGTCGCCCGCGGCCGGGTAACGCTGCTCGATCACGTCGGTGCGGTCGGCGTAGACCTCGTAGCGCTTCTGCACCGGCACCGGTGCTTCATCGATGCGCGCGAAGGCGATGGCCGAATCATCCGGCGCCCACCAGTAGCCGGTGTGGCGGTCCATTTCCTCGTCGGCGACGAACTCGGCCACGCCGTTGCCGATGGTGGTGCTGCCGTCGCGGGTGAGCTGCAGCTGCTTGCCGCTGGCCAGGTCGATCACCCACAGGTTGCGGCCGCGGATGAAGCTGACGAAACCGCCCTTGGGCGACAGCTTGGCGTCGGTGGCGAATCCTTCACCGTGGGTCAGCTGGCGCACTGCGGCCTGGCCCTGCTGCTTGAGGTCGTACAGGTACAGCTCACCGCCCAACGGGAACAGCAGGCGCTGCGCGTCCGGCGACCACTGGTAATCGACGATACCGGTCATCGCGGCGATGCGCTGGCGCTCGCGGCGGGCCTTTTCCTCGTCGCTGAGGGTCTCGGTGCCGGGCAACACCACCTTCGAATCCACCAGCAGGCGGGTCTGGCCGCTGCCGATGTCGTAGGTCCACAGGTCCAGCTGGTTGCGGTCGCTGTCCTTGCCGCGCAGGAAGCTGACCTGCGAACCGTCGGGAGCGACCTTCGGCTTCATCAGGGTCGGGCCGGAAAGCGGCAGCGGGCCGGTGATGGCTTCCAGAGTCAGCTTTTCAGCGTGGGCGGCGGTACTGGTGGCGAGCATGAGGGCGAGCGAAGCGAACAGGTGGCGCATGGAGGATCCCGGCAAACGGCAGGTCCGCCACCGCGATGGACGCGGGGCGGTCAGCCTCCATCCTAACCAAGCCCGTGCGGGAAGGCAGCATGACCTTCTGCCCATGCCGCGGTGCTGGGGTCGGAGCCCTTTGCGCTGCAAAGGGATCCGACCCCGCGGCGGGTCAACGCTGGCCGAACAGGTGCTTGCGCTCTTCGTCGCTGAGCGGCTTGCCGGCGTTGGGGTTCACCTGCTGGCGCAGGGCATAGGCGCGCTGGGTGGCCGGGCGTGCGGCGATCGCTTCATGCCAGCGCTTGAGGTTCGGGAAGGCGGCGAAATCCACCGGCAGCTTGTCGTAGGCGCCGATCCACGGGTAGCTGGCCATGTCGGCGATGGTGTACTCGTCCCCGGCCAGGAAGGCGTGCTGGGCCAGGCGCTTGTCCATCACCCCGTGCAGGCGGCGCACTTCGTTGTCGTAGCGCTCGATCGCATACGGGATCTTCTCCGGCGCATACACATTGAAGTGGCCCATCTGGCCGCTCATCGGACCCAGGCCGGCCATCTGCCAGAACAGCCACTCCAGGGTGGTGACGCGGCCGCGCGGGTCGCTGGGCAGGAACTGGCCGGTCTTCTCGGCCAGGTACAGCAGGATGGCGCCGGACTCGAACACGCTCTGCGGGGCGCCGCCATCGGCCGGGGCGTGGTCGACAATCGCAGGCATCTTGTTGTTGGGCGAGATCGCAAGGAATTCCGGCTTGAACTGGTCGCCCGAGCCGATGTTGACCGGATGGATGCGGTACTCCAGGCCGGCTTCTTCCAGCAGCAGGGTCACTTTGTGGCCGTTCGGGGTGGGCCAGTAATACAGGTCGATCATGGCGGCGGCTCGGGGTGCGGAAAGGAACCTGAAGTCTAGTGCGAGAGTTGGGTTGGCACCGTCACGACGGGCCGGTAACCTCGCCTCTCCCCCGCAACGCAGCATCCTCCGCATGAGTGCAAACCGCCCGCCGCTCTCCCCGCTGTCTACGCTGATCTTCGCCTCGCGCTGGCTGCAGCTGCCGCTGTACCTGGGCCTGATCGTGGCGCAGTGCGTCTATGTGTTCCTGTTCGGCAAGGAACTGTGGCACCTGATCTCGCATTCGGCCTCGATGGGCGAACAGCAGATCATGCTGATCGTGCTGGGCCTGATCGACGTGGTGATGATCTCCAACCTGCTGGTGATGGTGATCGTCGGTGGCTACGAGACCTTCGTCTCGCGCCTGCGCCTGGAAGGCCATCCGGACCAGCCGGAATGGCTGAGCCACGTCAATGCCAGCGTGCTGAAGGTGAAGCTGGCAATGGCGATCATCGGCATCTCCTCGATCCACCTGCTGAAGACCTTCATCGCCAGTGGCGCGCTGGGTGGCATCCCACTGTGCACGCCTGAGCAGATGAGCGTGGCCGCCGCCAACATCGGTGTCGCACGCTGCTCGATGCTGACCCAGGACGGCGTGCTGTGGCAGACCATCATCCACTGCGTGTTCATCCTGTCGGCGATCGGTATTGCCTGGACCGACAAGCTGATGTCCAACAGCCACAGCAAGTCGCACGACCACTGATGCGGCAACCGGCAGCGGTCCTTCGCCGCTGCCCCATCCCGGCCCCTGCCCCTTGTACGCGGCGGTGGCCGGGATGCTAGATTGCACCCTCGCCGTTGCCGGCGGTGGCGTCGGGAAACGTCATCGTTCCGCGCCCGGACCACAGGTCCCGGCCATGCGTATCAATGATTTACGTCACGTCGTCTTCTAGAGGGGAGCAGGATGTCGCACGTCTCAACGATCACCGCCGCGCGCCGGTGGCTGCCGGTTGCTTTGGCACTGGCGCTGGCCGCCTGCTCGGGAAAGGAAGAATCTGCAGCACCGGCCCCGGCCGCCGCACCCGCCACCGCTGCACCGGCCGCACCGGTGGTCGCCGCCAAGGTGCAGTCCATGGGCACCGAACAGCTGCGTGAATCGGCCAGCCAGGCACTGCGCGAGAACCGCATGTACGCGCCGGCCGGCGACAACGCCATCGAGTACTACCTCGCCCTGCGCGACAAGACACCGGACGACGCGTCGGTGAAGAGCGCGCTGACCGACCTGCTGCCCTACACCCTGATCGCCGCCGAGCAGCACCTGGGCCGCGAGGACTACACCGAGGCGCAGCGCCTGGTGGCACTGATCGAGAAGGTGGACGCCTCCGCTCCCGCCCTGCCGCGCCTGAAGGAAGGCCTGGCCAAGGGCGTGGAAAATGCGGCCAAGCGCACCGAGACCGAAGCCGAGAAGGCCAGGAAGGACGCCGAAGACCGGACCAAGCAGCAGGCCGAACAGCAGCGCCTGACCGAGCAGCGCGCCAAGGAAGCCGATGCGGCCAAGCAGATTGCCGCGCAGCAGGATGCCGCACGCCGCGACAACGAGCGCCAGGAGGCCGAGCGCCAGGCCGCGGCCCGTCGCGATGCCGAACAGAAACAGCAGCAGGCCGCCGCCCAACAGGCCAGCGCCGCACGCCAGGCAGCCGCCGCGGCAGCTCCCACCCTCCGCCCGGTCAGCACGCCGGCGCCGCGCTATCCGGCCGAGGCACTGCGTTCGGGAACGTCGGGCGAAGTGCTGGTGGAGATCACCGTCGGTACCGACGGCTCAGTGGTCAGCGCCCGCGTGCTGCGCGCGACGTCGGGACGGACCTTCGACCGCGAAGCCCTGAACGCGGTCAAGCGCTGGCGCTTCGAGCCGGTCAACGCGCCGGTCACCACCCGCCGCACCCTGGTATTCGCACCGGGCGGCTGACCGCAAAAAAGGGGACGGAGGGGATTAAGTCGTTTCTGCCACCTCCATGACGCCAAGGCCCGGTCCGTCCGGGCCTTGTCCGTTTCAGGCAGCGCCATCAATCAGGCGCTGCAGGGCCGGATCGCGCGCGGCCAGCACCTGGAACAGGCCCAGCGCATGCAGGCCGGGCAGCAACGCACGCAGGTCAGATTCGGCTGTGGCGCGGGTGGCATCATCGCTGGCGGGATCCTGCCAGTCGCGGACGCTGGCCAGGAAAGCACCCACGCTGCCCTTGCGCACGGTGAGGCCATTTACCTGCACCTCGTTCTGATGGTCCGGAAGAATGTCCTGTGGCTGCACGGGGAAGCGCTCCGTTGAAGTGGGCTCCAGTGTCGGGGCCCGGACGCGACGTTTCTGCCGTATAACTGCCAATTGATATGGCAGATCAGACAACCACCGCATTGATTGACCCGGCGCTGGCCAATGCCGCCGACGGGCCTGCATTGCTGGGGGCGCAGCTGCGCCTGCCGGGTCCGCGCCGCACGGCACGCCACCAGCACGCCCGCGGGCAGCTGCTGGGTGCACATCAGGGCCTGCTGCGGATCGAGGTGGGCGACCTGCACTGGCTGCTGCCGGCGGGTCATGTCGCCTGGATACCACCTTCGCTGCCCCACGCACTGGCCAGTACCAGTGCGTTCGACGGCTGGAGCCTGTACTTCAGCGCGCAGGCCTGCACCGACCTGCCTGCAGCCCCTCGCATCTTCCAACCGGGGCCGCTGCTGCAGGCCGCGGTGATTCGGGCGCTGCAGTGGCCGCATGTTCCGCTTGATGCCACACAGGCACGACTGGCCGGTGTGATCGCCGATGAGATTGCCGCCAGCACGCCTCTGCCGCTTGCCCTGCCACAACCGCGTGACCGGCGACTGCAGAAACTTGCCGCCGAACTGGCGCGCGCACCGCACGACAACCGCAGCATCGAGGACTGGGCCGACAGCAGCGGTCTGTCCAGCCGCAGCCTCGCCCGCCATTGGTTGGCCGAGACCGGCCTGTCGCCAAGCCAGTGGCGGCAACGCCTGCGGGTGCTGCTGGCACTGCCACGCCTGCTGTCCGGCGAGCCGGTGATCAGCGTCGCGCTGTCGATGGGCTACGACACACCCAGTGCCTTCATCGCCGTGTTCAAGCGCGAGATGGGGGTGACGCCTGCGCGGTATGGAAAAGGGGACGGAGGGGATTAAGTCGCTTCTGCCCTCCCCCACATCAACTCGCGGCATCGCCTGATGCCCTTCGCGGTCACGGAGGCGGCAGGCTGATGATTCCTTGAACCCCCTGAACTGCCATGCCTCGACAAGCACGCCTGATGTTGGCCGAACAGCCGTATCACGTAACCCAGCGCGGTGTGAACAAGGGGGCGATCTTCGTTGACGATATCGACCGCCAGCTGTTTCTGCACCTTTTGCACAGCGCCTTCCTGAAACATCAGGTCGCGCTGCATGCCTACGTATTGATGGGCAATCACGTCCATCTATTGGCCACACCCTCCACTCAGGCCGGCTTGGCCAACGCGATGCGGATGCAGGGCAACAACTATGTCCAGGCGTTCAATCAGCGGCATGAGCGCAGCGGACCACTCTGGCAGGGCCGCTTCCATTCTTCGATGGTGGACAGCGACGCCTATCTGCTCAGCGTCTATCGCTACATCGAACTCAATCCGGTTCGTGCAGGCATGACAGGCGCCCCGGAGGATCACCCATGGTCGAGCGTGCATGGAAACCTGCAGCGCCGCGATGATCCGATGCTGACAGAACACCCCGCCTTTCAGGCACTGGCCTCGACCAAGCGACAGCGGACGACGCTCTATGCGCAGTTCCTGCGGGACGTGAACGCGTCCGCCGACCTGCCGGCAATACGCGCGCACAGTGCCGGGCAGCATCCGTTGGGAAATGCAGCTTACCTGCGGATGGTGGAACAGACACTGGGCCGCCCCGTGGTGCTGCGCAAGCGGGGGCGCCCTCAGAAGAAGGGGGCGGAGGGTTAAAAACGACTTAATCCCCTCCGTCCCCTTTTTGCAGTCAGCCCGAGATCGCCAGGCGCTCGTTGTGGTAACGGCGCACGGCGGCGAACCACAGCAGTGCGGCCAGGCCGAGGCTGGCACCGAGATAGATGGCCCAGACCGACGGCGTGATGGTCTCGTGGCGGATCACCTTCAACAGCATCTGGTTCTGCGACAGGAACGGCACGGCGTACTGCCACAGCTCGCTCTTCAGCGGATAGGCCACCAGCGCGTAGCCGGGCATCATCGGCAACAGCATCAGCCAGGTCATGTGGCTCTGCGCTTCCTTCATGCTCTTGGCCGCCGCCGACAGGAAGGTCAGCAGCGAGGTGCCGATCATCAGCATCGGCAGCATCACCAGCAGCATCTGCAGCATCGAGGCGACGTTCATGTTGAACTGGCGGCCGATGTTGCCGGGCGCGATCTGTGCGCTCACCTTGAACGCCACCAGGGTCAGCAGCAGCGATACGAACCCGACCACGCAGGCGGCGGCGATCTTGCCGCTGACAATGGCGCTGCGCGAGCCGGGCGTGGCCAGCAGCGGTTCCAGTGACTGCCGCTCGCGCTCGCCGGCGGTGGCATCCATCACCAGATAGGCGCCGCCGATGAACGAGGTCAGCGTGAGCAGCACCGGCAGCAGCATCGACAGGATCATGCCGCGCTTGGCCTCGGCACTGGCCAGGTCCTGGCGCGCCACATCCAGCGGCCGCGCCACCTGTGCATCGATGCCGCGCGCCATCAATCGCAGTGCCCCCACCTGGCCGTTGTAGGTGGCCAGTGCCGCCTCCAGACGTGCGCTGGGCACCTCGGCGGCACGACGGGTACTGTCCTTGATCACCTCCACCAGCGCCGGCTTGCCATCGGCCCAGTCCTTGCCGAAGTCATCGCTGATGCGCAGCGCCACGTCGATCTCCTGGCTGCGGATGGCCTCGGCCAGGTCCTTCGGTGCAGGTGCGGTGTTCAGCCCCTGCGCGGCGAGGAAACGCACCAGGTTGGGGGCGTTCTCCGCACCGATGGTCGGAATCTGCAGCGGCTGCTCGATCTGGGTGCGTACCCGGCTCTCGGCCAGCTTGCCCATGCCCAGCAGCAGCACCGGGTACAGCAGCGGCCCGAACAGCAGGGTCAGCAGCAGCGTGCGGCGATCACGGGAAAGGTCGCGCAGTTCCTTGCGCATCACCGTCATCAGGGTCGACATCATGCTCATGCGTGCAGGCCCTCTTCGCTGCCGATCAGTTTCACGAACGCGTCTTCCAGGTTGGATTCGCCGGCTTGCGCACGCAGTTCATCGGCGCTGCCGGCAGCCATCACCGTGCCCTTGGCGATGATCACGATGTGATCGCACAGCGCGGCCACCTCCTGCATGATGTGGCTGGACAGGATCACGCAGCGGCCCTCTTCGCGCAGGCCCAGCAGGAAGCGGCGCAGTGCGCGCGTGGTCATCACGTCCAGGCCGTTGGTCGGCTCATCCAGAATGACGTTGCGCGGGTCGTGCACCAGCGCGCGGGCGATCGCGGTCTTGGTCCGCTGGCCCTGCGAGAAGCCATCGGTCTGGCGGTCGAGGATGTCACCCATGTCCAGGGCATGCGACAGCACTTCGATGCGTTCGCGGATGCGCTCGGCCGACAGGCCGTGCAGCTCGCCGAAGTAGGCGATGTTCTCGCGCGCGGTCAGGCGCTTGTAGACGCCACGCGCATCGGGCAGCACGCCAAGGTGGCGACGCACTTCCACCGGATTGCGCGCAGCATCGACACCATCGACGCTGATGCTGCCCTGGTCGGGGGTCATCAGCGTGTACAGCATGCGCATGGTGGTGGTCTTGCCGGCACCATTGGGCCCCAGCAGGCCGGTGATGCGGCCATCCTCGGCGCGGAAGCCGACGTTGGAGACCGCCTGGATGCGGCCGGTGCGGGTGTCGAAGGCCTTGTGCAGGTTGTCGGCGACGATCATGGTTCCCATCCGTTGAACGAGGTGAACGCCGGCACGTAGCTCAGCGTGTCCAGGCAGCCGGCATCCAGCGCCTTGGCATCGGTCTTGTCGATGAACTGGCCGAGCAGGCGCGGCATGCAGCCGGCACTCAGCGTGCCGTGGCCCTGGCCGCGGGCGACCAGCGCGCGGCCATTCGGCAGGCCCTTGAGGACCTGTTCGGCATAGCGTGGTGGCGTCACCGGGTCGAGTTCACCGGACAGCAGCAGCGCCGGTACGTCGCTGCGCAGCGGCACGGCATTGGCCGCTGGCGCCGGCTGGTGCGGCCATACCGGGCAGGCCGCGAAGAAGGCACTGGCCACGTCGTTGCCGAACAGTCGCTCCGGGTCCTCGGCCGGCGCCTTGTAACGCGGCGCATCCTCGCTGCAGATCACCGACCACTGCATGCCTCGGTTGATCTGGAAATCCATGCTGCGGTTCGCACCGCGTGCCAGCGACGCCAGCGGTGCATAGCGGCCATGCGCGGCTTCATCGAGCACCAGCGGCAGCAGCGAGGAATACTGCGGCACATAGGAGAAGGCGAACGCCAGGCCGATCACGCTGTCCGGACTCAGCACATCCTGCCGGGTCTGGTTGGTGCCGGGGTCGCGATACTCCACCGAGACCGGCGCACGGCGCAGGGTCTCGACCACGCTGCGCAGCTGCGCGCGGGTGTCGGTCGGGAAGCGTTTGCTGCAGGCGGCATCCTTGCGGCACTGCGCCGACTGCAGGGCGATCGCATCCTCGAACGTCGTGGCGAAGTCGCCGCCCACCACCAGTTCATTGGGCACTACGCCATCGATGACGATGCTGCGGGTGTGCTGCGGATAGGCACCGGCATAGCGCTGGGCCACGCGGGTACCGTAGGAGCCGCCGACCAGGTTGATCCGGTCCGCGCCCAAGGCCTGGCGTACCGCATCCAGGTCGGCGATGGCTTCGGTGGTCGTGTAGAAGCGGGCATCGGCACGCCCCTGCAGCGAGGCCGCGCAGCGCCGCGCGTAGTCGCGCAGCGACGCCTCGGTGGGAGCGGCGTCCTCGTCCATCTGCAGGTCCTTGCCGTCCGCGCCGAGGCAGCTGAGCGGGTTGGAGCCGCCGGTACCCCGCTGGTCGACAAGGAAGATGTCGCGCTGCTTGCGTACCTGGCGCAGCGCGGTATCGACGATGACCGCCACTTCGCTGGCCGCCTGGCCGGGGCCACCGGCCAGGAAGAACACCGGATCGGGCTGGCTGGAGCCGCTGCTGCCCGATTCCAGCCAGGCGATGCGCAGGCCAATGCGTCGGCCATCGGGCTGGGCCCGGTCTTCCGGCACCTGCAGGGTAGCGCACTGCGCTTCCACGTTGGCGCTGGCGCCTTCGGTGGACAGCGTGCAGGGCTGGAAGTCGATCGTGCCGAAACGGCGGCTGGGTGCATCGCTGGCGCTTTCGGCGCCGGGTGACGGTGACTGGCTGCAACCGGCAAGCATCAGGCTGGCCAACGCTGCGGCCAACGCGAGGTGGTGTCTTTGCATCGTGCTCGTTTCCCCTGGAGGACGTTCCTGTCGACCACGACGGGCTGCCGCGGAAGATGTGACTCAACTTACACGGGCACGGCGTCGTCGGCGATGGGCAGACGCGAAATCTCCGCCGGCGTGGCGCAGGCCAGGCGGTCGCGGCCTGCGGCCTTGGCCCGGTACAGCGCCACATCCGCCGCTGCCAGCAGCGTGGACAGGTCGCCATGGCCGTCGTCCATGGCCAGGCCGATGCTGGCGGTGACCGTCACCGGCCCGGTGCCCAGCCGCGCCGGCTTCTGCTGCAGATCGGTACGGATCGCGGCGGCCCACGCCATCGCTTCACCCTGTGTGCTGCCGGCCAGCACCAGCACGAACTCCTCGCCACCGTAGCGGCCCAGCAGCGTGTCGTGGCCCTGCAAACCATGCTGCAGCAGCGCAGCGAAGTGACGCAGTACCTGGTCACCGGCCAGGTGGCCCCAGCGGTCGTTGATCTGCTTGAAGTGATCGACGTCGACCAGCAACAGGGCCAGCGGCCGGCCCTGCCGACGCAGCCGCTGCAACTGCGCCTGGCCATCGGCCAGCACCGCGCTGCGGTTGAGCAGCCCGGTCAGGCCATCGGTGCGTGCCGCACGCCGCAGATCGACCAGCATGCGCTCGACCAGCAGCAGCACCATCGCGAAACATCGCGCCAGCTCCAGCATCACCCCGGCAATGTAGGTGACGAACATCGGCGTGCCGGTGCGCATGATGTCCTCACCGGCATCGGGCGCCACCGGCAGGAACAGGCGCACCGCGTACAGTGCCGCCTCGGCCAGGAACACCGCCGCCGCCAGACGGCAGCTGGTGCGCTGCTGCACGGGGGCATGCCGCAGCAGCAGCCATGCGATCCAGCCATCGACCAGCAGCGTGAACACACTGAACACCTGCAGGCGCACGCCCAGGTCCGGCCAGAGCACCAGGAAGGCGAAAATGCAGGCCATGAACGCGGCTGCCATCAACAACGGCCGCCACAGCGGCAGCGGCTGTTCCAGATGCAGCGCCACGCCGCGCAGCATCAGCACCGCGCAACCGGCCATCGCCGCATTCCCGGCCAGTATGACCGGCACCAACGGCAGGTAGGGGCGCAGCGCAAGCAGGGTCACGCCCAGGGTCAGCAGCCACAGGCTGGCGGTCCACAGGCGCAGCACCGGTTGCCCGCGCAGCACCACAAGCAGCAATGAGAACCCCACGGCGATGCCGATGCAGAGCAGGAAGCCAAGCACGGTGAGGGTGGGGAAATCCAGGGACATGCGGCGCTCGTCGGCCGGGGCGGCGCGCGCATCTTAGCGCCTTGCGGTGCGATCCCCGTGGCACGGCCTGGCCCGATGGCGATGCCCGGTCTGAAAACGGCGAGCATGACGGCCGGTGCGTGCGCAGAATCCGGGGAAAACCAAGGAGACGCCCATGCATGCGTGGTACCTCGGTGGCCTCGACCACCGCCCCTTCCAGCACCTGTTCGAGAAGAGTGACACCGCGCTGGCTGCGCTCGGCATCCAGCGTCGCTGGGCCGGCGAAACAGGAGGACACCCCTGCCGGATCGGCCTGAGCGATCCGCCCAGCGGCAGCGAGCTGCTGCTGTTGTCCCATGTGCACCTGCCGCTGCACTCGCCCTATCACGCCTCGGGCCCGATCTTCGTGCAGCGTGGCGTATCGCGCTGCGTGCTGCCGCCGGGCGAGGTACCCGCCTATGTACAGCGCCGTACGATCTCGTTGCGCGCCTATGACCAGGCTGCATTGATGCTGGCCGCAGAGATCAGCGCGGGCACTGATGTCGCCGCCCGGCTGGACGCGCTGTTTGCCGACCCTGCCGTGGCCTTCGTGCAGCTGCACAACGCGGTCCACGGTTGCTTCTCATGCCAGGCGGATCGGGTGGGTATGGCGTCGACGTAGCAGGATCTCCACGACGTGATCGATGCCACGCCGAACACGTGATCACCAGCGCATCCGTTCAGTCCCGCGTGAAGCCGGCGGGAAGGGCTTCACACCCCCAGTCACGGATCGGCGCTTCGGTGGTTCCGCACCCTGCATCGCGACTCGATACTCGCCGTGGTGCCGCCGAAAGTCCGCCGTGCAGCGCAGCTCCTGCGGTCACCGTTCTCTATCGACGACCACAAGGAAGCGCCATGTCATTCCGATCCACACCGCTGTTGCTGGCCACCTCGTTCGCCGCTGCGGGCCTGTGCCTGGCCGGCAACGCATTCGCCCACGGCACCATGACCACGCCGGTCAGCCGCGTCTATGCCTGTTTCCAGGGCAACCCCGAGAACCCGACCAACCCGGCCTGTGCTGCCGCCAAGGCCGTCGGTGGTTCGCAGGCGTTCTACGACTGGAACGGCATCAATCAGGCCAACGCCAACGGCAACCACCAGGCCGTAGTGCCCGATGGCAAGCTGTGCAGCGGCAACAACCCGACCTTCCGCGGGCTGGATGTGAACCGCAGCGACTGGCAGACCACACCGATCCAGCCAGACGCCAGCGGCAAGTTCACCTTCGTGTTCAAGGCGACCGCGCCGCACGCCACGCGTGACTGGCGCTTCTTCGTCACCCGCGACGGCTGGCAACCGGGCAGCCCGCTGCGCTGGGCCGATCTGCAGGAGTTCTGCACGCTGGGCAACACGCCGCTGTCGGCCGATGGCACCTACAAGCTGCAGTGCACGCTGCCACAGCGCAGCGGCCAGCATGTGATCTACAACACCTGGCAGCGCTCGGATTCGACCGAAGCGTTCTACACCTGCATGGACGTGCGCTTTGAAGGAGGCGGTGGCAGCACCCCGCCCGCAGCGCAGTGGCAGGATGCCGGCCCGGTCACCGCGCGCGGCGAGCTGCCGGTCGGCACCACCCTGGCGTTGCGCGTGTTCAATGCCAACGGCAATGATGTCGAACGCGTGGAAGCGATCCTGGCCAGCGGCCAGACCGCGGCCGCGCAATGGCCGTTGGCGCTGGCCCGCAAGGTCAATGCCAGTGCCCAGCATGCGCGCGTCGGCGTGCTCAGCAATGGCGTGATCACACCGACGGCCTCGGCCACCGCCAACCGCGTGTACCTGAAGGATGGCAACCGCTTCCAGCTCGATACCCAGGTGCCGGACCCGGGTACGCCATCACCGGGCGGTGATTTTGACCACGTGTATCCCGCCGGTATCGGCAGCTACGTGCCGGGCCAGACCGTGGTGAAGAGCAGCGACGGCAAGCTGTATGCCTGCCGCCCGTTCCCGGAGGGTGCATGGTGCAACGTCAACGCCGAGGCGTACCGGCCGGGTGTCGGCGCGGCCTGGCGCGACGCGTGGATCGCATACTGAGGTCGTGATGCAGGAGGCGGTGCAGCATGCACCGCCTTCTGCCAGGACAGCGGCACAGTGAGCATCCTGTTGCGGAGTGATCGCGGCGCCCATCGATTTCAAACTTGTCCGATGTTGCCAGCCAGCCTGCATGTGAAGACTACGCGAGGTTTCCCCACACTTCGCAAAGGAGTTCCTGCATGCACCTGTCCCATCGGGCAGTCCTCGCTCTGTCCGTTGTTGCCGGCCTGGCCCTGTCCGGCAGCGCCTTCGCCCACGGCACCATGACCAAGCCGCTCAGCCGCGTGAAGCAGTGCCACGAGGGCAATCCGGAGAACCCGACCAACCCGGCCTGTGCCGCGGCCAAGGCCATCGGTGGCGCGCAGCCGTTCTATGACTGGAGCGCGATCGCCCACGGCAACGCCAATGGCAACCACCGCGACCTGGTGCGTGACGGCGAACTGTGCAGTGCCAGCATCCCCAAGTACCGCGGCCTCGATCTGAACCGCAGCGACTGGCCGACCACGCCGATGCGCGCCGATTCGCGTGGCCGCTACACCTTCGAATTCCTGGCGCCGGCGCCGCACGCCACCCGCGAGTGGAAGTTCTACGTCACCCGTGACGGTTGGCAGCCGGGCAGCCCGCTGCGCTGGGCCGACCTGCAGGAATTCTGCACCCTGGGCAACGTGCCGCTGTCCGAAGGCGGTGTCTACAAGCTGGACTGCCCGCTGCCCAAGCGCACTGGCCAGCACATCATCTACAACACCTGGCAGCGCTCGGATTCGCAGGAAGCCTTCTACACCTGCATGGACGTGCGCTTCGAAGGTGGCGGTGGCGTGGTTCCGCCGCCGCAGTGGCAGGATGCCGGCGCGGTGACCGCCAATGGCGCACTGGACGTGGACAGCACCGTGACCCTGCGTGTGTTCAATGCCAACGGCAACGATCTGGAGCGCGTGGAAACCAAGCTGGCCGCTGGCCAGACCAGCCCGACGCAGTGGCCGCTGGCCCTGGCCCGCAAGGTCAATGCCAGTGCACAGCATGCGCGCGTGGGCGTGATGAAGAACGGCGTGATCACGCCGGTCGCCTCGGCCACCGACAACCGCGTGTACCTGAAGCCGGGCAACCGCTTCCAGCTGGAAACCCAGGTGCCGGGGCCGGGCCCGATCGATCCGGTCGATCCGCCGGGCGGCGACTTCGACTTCGTGTACCCGGCCGGCCTCGGCAACTACAAGCCGGGCGAGACCGTGGTGAAGGGCACTGACGGCAAGCTGTATGCCTGCCGCCCGTTCCCGGAAGGCGCCTGGTGCAACATCAATGCCGATGCCTATCGTCCGGGCACCGGCTATGCGTGGCGCGACGCCTGGATCGCGTACTGAGGCTGGACACCGGGGGCGGCGTGATGCCGCCTCCGTTTCATGGGGTTGCCGGCCAGCGGCCGGCACTACCAGGGTCCACGCGGTTGCCGGCCAGCGGCCGGCACTACGCAGGCTTACTTGCTGCTGACGTACTTCTCGCGGCGGATCTGCGGGTTGCCCAGGCCAGCGGCCTTCAGCAGTTCGGCACAGGCATCGACCATGTCCGGGTTGCCGCACAGATAGGCGATGTCAGTGGCCGGGTCCGGGGTGAAGCCGGACAGCGCCTGCTGGACGTAGCCGTGCTGCACGTCCGGGTGCGGATCAGCCGGCAGTTCGCGCGACAGGCATGGAACATAGCGGAAGTTCGGGTGTTTTTCGGCGAAGCTGTAGAAATCTTCGCTGTACAGCAGCTCGCCCGGGCTGCGCGCGCCCTGCAGCAGCACGATCTGCACGCCGCGCTCGGCCATGGCCGTTTCCAGCAGCGGCAGCATCGAGCGGTACGGGGTAACGCCAGTACCGGTGGCGATCAGAAGGTAGCGGGCGTTGTGATCACCGGGATTCAGGCAGAACCGGCCATAGGGGCCGGACGCACAGATCTGGCCGCCCTGCTCCAGCGCCTCGAACAGGGCCGTGGCGGCGCCGCCGGGTACGAAACTGACCGCGATATCCACCGCCTCGCCCGGGCCCAGCGCGTGGTCGTGGATGGTCGCCAGCGAGTAGCTGCGCTTGGTTTCGGTGCCGTCGGCGTAGCTGAAATGGACCTGGATGAACTGGCCGGGCTGGAAATCCAGCGGCTGTCCATCGTCACGCACGAACTGGTAGTGGCCGACGGTCGGGGCCAGCATGCGGCAGCCGACCAGCTTGAGGGGGAATTGAACAGGCACGACTTTTCGGGACAGTGTGTAGCCGGGGCAAGCCCTCGGGGTCTTCTATAATAGCCCCTCCCCGCCCCTCTCCAGCGCCAGCCCATGGGCGCGAAGGCTTCGAGCTTGGCATCCCAGAACGATACGGCGCCCGCCCTGCGCGTGCGCGACCTGCGCAAGACCTATGACAACGGCACCCAGGCCCTGAAGGGGGTTTCCCTGGAAGTGGCCCCGGGCGACTTCTTCGCCCTGCTCGGCCCCAACGGTGCCGGCAAGTCCACCCTGATCGGCATCATCAGCTCCCTGGTCAACCTCAGTGAGGGCCAGGTGGAAGTATTCGGCAGCGACCTGGTGCGCAACCGCAGCGCCACCATGCGCCTGATCGGGCTGGTGCCGCAGGAAATCAACTTCAACCTGTTCGAAAAGCCCTTCGACATCCTGGTGAACTACGCCGGTTTCTATGGCGTGCCGCGCGAGGAAGCCGAGCAGCGTGCCGAAGAGGAACTCAAGCGCGCCCACCTGTGGGAAAAGGCACAGGTGATGAGCCGTACGCTGTCCGGTGGCATGAAGCGCCGGCTGATGATCGCCCGCGCGATGATGACCCGCCCGCGCCTGCTGATCCTGGACGAGCCGACCGCCGGCGTGGACATCGAGATCCGCCGCGACATGTGGCGCGTGCTGAAGGAGATCAACGCCGCCGGCACCACGATCATCCTCACCACGCACTACCTGGAAGAAGCCGAGTACCTGTGCCGCCACCTGGCGATCATCAATCATGGCCAGATCGTCGAGCAGGGGCCGATGCGCACCCTGCTGGCCAAGCTGGACGTGGAAGGCTTCCTGCTGGACATCGACGGTGACCTGCCGGCGCAGCTGCCGGTGATCGAGGGCGCGACGCTGACCGCACCGGACCCGCACACGCTGGACATCGACATGCCGCGCGCAATGGACCTCAACCGCGTGTTTGCCACGCTCAACGAGTCCGGTATCCGCGTGCGATCGATGCGTACCAAGAGCAACCGCCTGGAGGAGCTGTTCGTGCGCCTCACCGGCAACCTGGAGAAGCCTGCATGAGCACCACCGAGCTGACCGACGGCCAGCGCAACCGCATCGCACTGATGACCATCGTGCGCCGCGAAGTCGCCCGCATCATGCGCATCTGGGGCCAGACCCTGGTGCCGCCGGCGATCACCATGACCCTGTACTTCCTGATCTTCGGCAACCTGATCGGGTCGCGCGTGGGGGACATGGGCGGCTACACCTACATGCAGTTCATCGTGCCGGGCCTGGTGATGATGAGCGTGATCCAGAACAGCTACGGCAACATCAGCTCCTCGTTCTTCGGCGCCAAGTTCGGCCGCCACGTGGAAGAGCTGCTGGTCAGCCCGATGCCGAACTGGGTGATCCTGTGGGGCTACGTGGCCGGTGCCGTGCTGCGCGGCCTGATGGTGGGCGTGATCGTGCTGATCATCGCGATGTTCTTCACCCCGGTGCGCATCCCGCACCCGCTGGTGATGCTGACCACGGTGATCCTGGGTGCGACGATCTTCTCGCTGGCCGGTTTCATCAACGCGGTGTACGCGAAGAAGTTCGATGACGTGGCGATCGTGCCGACCTTCATCCTGACCCCGCTTACCTATCTGGGTGGCGTGTTCTATTCGGTGAAGCTGCTGCCGGGCTGGGCGGAAGCGGCGACGCACGCGAACCCGATCTTCTACATGGTCAATGCATTCCGCTATGGCCTGCTGGGCAGCAGCGATGTGCCGCTGCCGGTGGCCTACGGGCTGATGATCGGATTCGTGGTGGTGCTGACGGCGCTGGCGCTGTGGTTGCTGCGCCGTGGCGTGGGCATGCGCAGCTGAGGCGTGCCTGCAGGGCCTGCGGCCCTGCACCTGCAGTGGTAGTGCCGGCCGCTGGCCGGCAACAGCAACAGCCAAGGCGGAAGCATCACGAGTTGGGCAGGGCGGTGTGGGGGTGCAGGACACGCCGTAAACCCGTCCGTGGGGGCTCGATGGCGCCATCCATGGCGCCAACGGTCCTGCACCCCCACACCGCCCCACCCCTGACAGTTTCCGTTCGCTGTTGGTAGGTGTCGACCTTGGTCGACACGGTAGATCCACGCCATGCGTGGATGGAGCGTTCACGGTAAGGCCGATGCTTGGCTCTTTTCGTTTCGGATTACGGCTAGGCTGTAGCGATGAAGATCACTTCCATTGCGTTGGACAAGGCCGTGTCGGATGGTCCGATCGATGCGTTCAGCCATGTCCTGCTGAGCGATTCGCCCATGCTGGATGAGGTGCTGGATTGCCTGGCCTCGCTGCACGTGGCTGATCCCCTTCATCGTTATCTGTGCACGCTCGACGAAGTCGGCCAGTGCCGCTACACCAGCATGCACGCGTCCGACGACGAGCGCATCGCGCTGTACGAGAACGAAGACCCGGCGACGCCTGAAGATGCGTTGGCGGCACGCGAGCGGTTGCTGGCGCACGTCGTCGCGCAGCTTGAGCATTCCACGCATCGGCTGCAGTGGACCGCGTTGGCGGGTACGTTGATGTGCAGCGAGGAGGATATCGAGGCGCTGGTCGCTGCCAATGCGAAGCCGGATCTCATCATCGATGACGCGGTCTGCGTGCAGCAGGTGCCCGTGACCCGCGATGACCTGCTGATTGCCGCCCTGCCCAACGGTTACTTCAGCGCGGACTGGGACATCTTCCAGAACCACGCCCTGATCCGGCATCTGCAGGAGCGCTACGACTACCGTCTGTTCGGACTCGGCGCATCGTGGCTCGGTTTCCAGCGCGACCGCGCACCGTCGCCTGCAGAGGCGAGCGCGTTGGTCGCGGACCTGCAGCGCATCTACGCGGCCGGAACGCACGACACGTGGGCACAACTGGCTGCAACGCTGGCCACCCGCACCACACTGCTATTGGGCTACACCGAAGACTTCAGCGAACAACTACCCTGAGCACCGCTCTACACGAGCGAGCGCAGCGAGCGACCCGCTTCCGCTCTTGATCTGTCTTCCGTGGTGGCCGCACCCGGAACATGTCCGTGGCCGGGCGGGTAGGTTGCGCAGGGGCGTGAGCCGCATGGATGCGGCGACCGAGCTTACATGGATGTACTTGCAGCGTCCCCTGCGCGGCCTACCCGCCCGGCCAACCCCAGTGAACAGTGCATTCCGCGAACCACCACGAGGGGCCCCGCCGTTGGCCGCAATCTCCGGCACAATCGCACTCCTGATTCCCCAGAAAACGGTGAACGTGCAATGCGCATCCTGATCCTCGGCGCCGGCGGTACCGGCGGTTACTTCGGCGGTCGCCTGGCTCAGGCTGGCGTGGACGTGACCTTCCTGGTGCGCCCCGCACGCGCCGCCCAGCTGGATCGCGACGGCCTGGTCATCCGCAGCCCGCTCGGCGATGCCAGCTTCCCGGTGCAGCACGTCACCGCCGACGCGCTGCCCGCATCGGCCGCACAGAAGCCGTTCGACCTGGTCATCCTCAGCTGCAAGGCCTATGACCTGTCCAGTTCAATCGACGCCATTGCCCCGGCTGTTGGCGCAGGCACCACCGTACTGCCGATCCTCAACGGCCTGCATCACTACAACGCACTGGACGCGCGCTTCGGCCGCGACGCCGTGCTTGGCGGCCTGTGCTTCATCAGCGCCACCAAGGCGCCCGATGGCGCAGTGCTGCATCTGGGCAAACCGGCCAAGCTCACCTTCGGCGAGCGTGACGGTGGTTCCATCTCCGAACGTGTGCGCGCATTCGCTGCGGTCTGCGTGCAGGCCCAGCTTGATCACCTGGCCAGCGAACACATCGGCCAGGAGCAATGGATCAAGTACACGTTCCTGACCGCGCTGGCCGCCGCGACCTGCCTGCTGCGCGCGGATATCGGCAGCATCGTCGCCACCGATGATGGCGAGGCGATCGTGCGTGGCCTGTACGACGAGTGCCTGGCCGTGGCTGAGGCTGCCGGTGAACCGATTCCCGATGCCGCGCAGGACACCGCACGCGGCACCCTCACCCAGGCCGGCTCGGCACTGAAGGCTTCGATGCTGCGCGATCTGGAAGCCGGCCAGCAGGTGGAGGCAGAACAGATCGTCGGCGACATGCTGGCGCGCGCGCGCAAGGCCGACCAGGAAGCCCTGCTGCTGCAGGTCGCCTACAGCAGCCTGCAGGCCTACCAGGCACTGCGCGGCGCGTGAGCCAGACGTTGCAGGCCAGCGAGCTGCCCTCGCGGGTGCTGATCCTCGGCATGGGCTGGAGCGGGTGCGTGCTGGCTACGCATCTGCGGGCGTTGGGCGTACACGTGGCCGGCACGGTGCGCGACCCGGCGTCGTCACCGCACGATGGCCTGCCGTGCCATCAGCTGCGAGCTGACACGCCACCGTCTCCCGCCCTGCTCGATGAGATCGCGCAGGCCGAGGCCGTGCTGTGCAGCGTGCCGCCCGATGCCGAGGGTGACCCGGCACTGCGTCTGCTGCTGCCGGCACTGCAGGAAAGTCCAGCACTTCACTGGGTGGGCTATCTGTCATCCACGTCGGTCTATGCCGATCGGGCCGGCGGCTGGATCAACGCAACCAGCGTGGCCGATGCCACTGAAACGACCGGCATGCAACGCAGGCGCGCCGAGGACCAGTGGCGTGCGCTGGCGGAGCAGCGCGGTATCGCCTCGGCGGTATTCCGCCTGCCCGGACTGTACGGACCGGGACGCAATGCGCTGCTGCAGCTGGCACAGGGACGTGCGCGCCACGTAGTGCGTCCAGGGTTGGTGTTCAACCGCCTGCACGTGGATGACCTGGCAACGGTCGTTATCGCATCGATGCAGCGGCCGTGCGTGGATGGGCTGTATCTGCCGGCCGACGACGAGCCGGCACCGCCGCAGCAGGTACTGGCCTTCGCCGCGCAGCTGGGCGGGTTTGCGATGCCACCTGCCATGGCCTGGGACGACCCTGCGCTGAGCCAGACGCTGCGGCGCTTCTACGAGAGCAACAAGCGCATCGACAGTCTCGGCACGCGTGAGGCGCTGGGCTGGGAGCCGCGCTTCCCCAGCTACCGTGAGGGCCTGCGCGACCTGCTCCGGTAGTGCCGGCCGCTGGCCGGCAACCGCGCGATGTTTGCGGCGTTCATGCTGCTGCCGGCCAGCGGCCGGCACTACCTGATCAACCCGCGTCCGGCAGGCGGAAGAACGCACGCGTCGCGGCAGTTGCATTCGCGGCGGTCACCGCCACGTCTTCGCCACGGTCGCGCGCCAGCTCTTCCACGACGTGCGAGAGGAACATCGGTTCGTTGCGGCGGTCCTTCGGCATCGGCTTCAGCGTGCGCGGCAGCAGGTACGGTGCGTCGGTCTCGATCATCAGGCGGTTGGCCGGAATGTTCTTCACCAGCTCGCGCAGGTGCGCGCCACGGCGTTCGTCGCACAGCCAGCCGGTGATGCCGATGTACCAGTCCTGGTCCAGGTAGTCGAACAGCTCGTCACGCTCACCAGTGAAGCAGTGCACCACCGCCGGGCCGATACGGCCCTCGAAGTTCTTCATCTGTGCCATGAAATCGGCATGCGCGTCGCGCTGGTGCAGGAACAGCGGCTTGCCGTTGTCTGCGGCCAGCTGCAGCTGGCGCTCGAACGCGCGGTGCTGGGCCGGGCGCGGCGAGAAGTCACGGAAGTAGTCCAGCCCGCACTCGCCAACCGCCACCACTTCCGGGTGGGCATGCAGCGCGCGCATCTCGGCGTCGCATTCCTCGGTGTACTCCACCGCATGATGCGGGTGCACGCCGGCGGTGGCATACAGGAAGCCCGGGTGCTGCTGCGCCAGCTGCAGGGCCAGTGGCGAGTGCTCGCGGCTGGCACCGGTGATGACCATCTGCACCACGCCGGCCTGGCGCGCGCGGTCCAGCACGGCATCGCGGTCGCGGTCGAAGGAGTCGTGGGTCAGGTTGGCGCCGATATCGATCAGGTGCATGGTCATCGCGGGGGAAAAGTGCCCGCGCATTGTACCTGCGCCCGCCGTGGCCCCTTATCCTTTGCACATGAACGCCCCGCTCTTCCCTATCTCCCCGCTGCTGCCACAGATCCAGCAGCACCTGGCCGCACAGCCGCGGCTGGTGCTGGAGGCACCGCCCGGCGCCGGCAAGACCACCCAGGTGCCACTGGCGCTGCTCGATGCGCCGTGGCTGCAGGGGCGGAAGATCATCCTGCTGGAACCGCGCCGGGTCGCCGCACGCAGCGCCGCGCTGTTCATGGCGCGGCAGCTGGGCGAAGAGGTCGGTGGCACGGTCGGCTACCGCATCCGCTTCGAGAACAAGATATCCGCGCGCACCCGCATCGAGGTGGTCACCGAGGGCATCCTGACCCGGATGCTGCAGGACGACCCGATGCTGGAAACCGTCGGCGCGATCCTGTTCGATGAATTCCACGAGCGCCATCTCAGTGGCGATCTGGGCCTGGCGCTGGCGCTGGACGTGCAGGCGCAGCTACGCGACGACCTGCGCCTGGTGGTGATGTCGGCCACGCTGGATGGCGAGCGACTTGCCCGCTTCCTCGATGCGCCGCGCCTGAGCAGCGAAGGCCGCAGCTACCCGGTGACGGTCAGCCATTTCCCGGCGCGCCGCGATGAGGCGCTGGAACTGCAGGTTCGCCGCGCGGTGCAGCAGGCATTGGCCGAGCACCCGGGTGACCTGCTGGTATTCCTGCCCGGCCAGCGCGAGATCGTGCGGGTGCAGGCCGGGCTGCAGGAATCGCTGGATGCGGGTGTTGAAGTGCTGGCCCTGCACGGTGAACTGCCGGTGGAGCAGCAGGCGCGGGTCCTGCAGGCGGCCAGTGATGGTCGTCGGCGTGTGGTGCTGGCCACCAACGTGGCCGAGTCCTCGGTGACGCTGCCGGGCGTGCGCGTGGTGATCGACAGCGGCCAGGCGCGCGAACCGCGCTACGACCCCAACAGTGGCTTCACCCGGCTGGACGTGGTGGCCATCGCGCAGGCGTCGGCCGACCAGCGCGCCGGTCGCGCCGGTCGCGTGGCCGAAGGCGTGGCCTGGCGGCTGTGGCCGCAGTCGCAGCGGCTGGAGCCGCAGCGCCGCGCCGAAATCGATCAGGTCGAGCTGGCCGGACTGGCGCTGGAACTGGCCGCCTGGGGCAGCAGCGACCTGCGCTTCCTCGATCCGCCACCGGCCGGCCCGATGGGTGCCGCCCGCGAACTGCTGCAGCGGCTCGGCGCGCTGTCCAGCAGCGGTGCGATCACCGCACTTGGCCGCCGTGTGCTGGCGCTGGGCACGCATCCGCGGATGGCGGCGATGCTGCTGGCCGCGCCCGATGCCCGCGCACAGGCGCTGGCCGCCGATCTGGCCGCCCTGCTGGAGGCGCGCGATCCGTTGCGCCAGGGCGGTGATGCGCTGGCCGCGCGTTGGCGTGCGCTGGCGGCATTCCGCAATGGCCGCGCACCGGGCGATGCCAACCGCAGCGGCCTGGCCGCGATCGATGCCGCCGCCAAACAATGGCGTCGCCGCCTGCGCTGCGATGCCGCACCGCCGGCCAGCATCGAAGCGCACGAAATGGGCGACCTGCTCGCGCACGCGTTCCCGGACCGCATCGGTGTCCAGCACCCCAGCGATCCGCTGCGCTACCTGCTGGCCAATGGTCGCAGTGCACGCCTGCACGATCTGAGCGACCTGCGTGGCGAGCCGTGGCTGGTAGCCAGTGAACTGCGCTTCGAGGCACGCGACGCGCTGCTGCTGCGTGCCGCACCGGTGGACGAAGGCCAGCTGCGCAAGGCCTGGCCGGAGCGCTTCGTGACCGAGGACGTAGTGCGCTGGGACAGCGAGCGTCGCGCCCTGGTGGCACTGCGCGAGACCCGTTTCGACCGCATCGTGCTCGACACCCGCTCAGCCGGGCGGGTCGATCCGCAGCACGCCGCGCAGGCCCTGACCGACGCGGTGGCCGAACTCGGCCTGCAGGCGCTGCCGTGGACCGAGGGCCTGCGCCAATGGCAGGCACGGGTGGAATCGCTGCGGCGCTGGATGCCCGAGCTCGGCCTGCCCGACTGCAGCGACGACGCCCTGCTGGCCACGCGTGCGCAAT
The DNA here is from genome assembly GCF_056486185.1 of Stenotrophomonas sp. 28608_Sma. NCBI lineage: Bacteria > Pseudomonadati > Pseudomonadota > Gammaproteobacteria > Lysobacterales > Lysobacteraceae > Stenotrophomonas > Stenotrophomonas sp. 28608_Sma. The sequence goes on from NZ_CM151308.1 coordinate 4,824,148, forward strand.
GGCTGCAGCCCGCGTTCGCCGGCAAGAGCCGCCTGGATGCGCTGGACGAGTCCAGCTTCGGCGAAGCGCTGAAGTCGCCCCTGGAGTGGTCACAGCGTCAGCTGGTCGAACGCCATGCACCCACCCGCATCACCGTGCCCTCCGGGCTGGAGAGGGCGATCACCTACGCGCTGAACAGCGAGAGCGGCGAACCGCTGCCGCCGGTGCTGGCGGTGAAACTGCAGGAACTGTTCGGCCTGGCCGACACGCCGCGCATCGCCGATGGCCGCGTGCCGCTGACCCTGCACCTGCTCTCGCCCGGTGGCCGCCCGCTGCAGGTCACCCAGGACCTGCGCAATTTCTGGGAAAACACCTACGCGGAAGTGAAAAAGGAAATGAAGGGCCGCTACCCGCGCCATCCGTGGCCGGATGACCCGTGGACGGCGACGGCCACCCATCGGGCCAAGCCGCGCGGGACCTGACCAGTGGGGCCGGCTGTGGACCCTGCCTGATCCTGAATGGCTGCGGTAAAGTCACGCCACGTGTGACCTCGACTGACATACCGTTTACGGGCAACACGCGACACTGGACTTCGACCCGAGGCAAAGGACCCCCGCATGAGCAAGCTGACCGTAATCACCGACCGCGCTCTGGAGCGCGCCCTGGAGCTGGCCCACACCGCCGGCGATGGCCTGAAGAGCGCCGGTGGCAGCCTGCGCAATGCGGACTGGATCAAGACCGGCGCCGCCATCGGCGCAGTGAAGACCGGCGGCAAGGCCGCAACCAAGTTCGTGCGCCGCAATCCGGCAGTGGCCGTGGCCGCCGCTGCGGTCGGTGTAGGCCTGCTCGGCTACGCGCTGTACCGTAAGCAGCAGAAGAAGAAGGCCGCCAATGGCCACGTGGTGAATGGGCAGGCGCAGCGCATCAACGCACGTGACCGCCGCAACGACACCGTGGTGGACGAGCACAGCGATATCGGCAGCGACGCCTGAGCCTGCCGGGGTCGGTTCCCTTCCACAGGAAGGGCGCTGACCCCAAGGCACTACATGAGGGCCGGACACCGGAAGGTATCCGGCCCTTTCTGCATCAACCGATCTGCAGCCACTGCCCCGGCTGCAGGTCGTCCAGCCGGTAAGGCCCCATCGACACGCGGACCAGCCGCAGCGTCGGCAGGTTCACCGCCGCGGTCATCCGCCGCACCTGCCGGTTGCGGCCTTCCCGGATCGTGATCGCCAACCAGCTGTCAGGCACGGTCTTGCGGAAGCGCACCGGCGGATCGCGTGTCCACAGCGACGGCGCCGGATCGAGGCGCTCGATCTTCGCCGGCAGGGTCGGCCCGTCATTGAGCACCACGCCGTCGCGCAGCTGTTGCAGCTGTTCGTCGCTGGGCATGCCTTCCACCTGCACCCAGTAGGTCTTGTCAGCCTTGTGCTTCGGGTCGGTCAGCTTGTGCGCCAGCGTACCGTTGTCGGTCAGCAGCAGCAGGCCTTCGCTGTCATGGTCCAGGCGACCGGCGGCATACACGCGCGGCGGCAGGCCGAACCCGGCCAGGGTCGGCCGCGGCGGCACGCTGCGGTCGGTGAACTGGCAGAGCACGTTGAAGGGCTTGTTGAAGGCGATCAGCATTGCGGGCACGGCAGGCGGCGGATGGGGCATTGTCCCATTCCCGCGTTGCCGCCGCGATCACGGCCGGCTCAGCCGAAAACCTTCCATTCCAGCAGGAACGAGCCCAGCACCAGTGCGATGCCGCACGCGGCGATGACATTGGCCCGCCGCCGCAGGCCTGCGGCCGGCGGGTCGGCCCTGCGCGAACGTTCCTCCAGAAGGGCACCCGCGAACAGCACGGCAAACCCTACCGTCGCCATCAGATCGTGGGCATGACCACCGTAGAACACAAAATCGATCAACCGCCCCAGCACCAGCACCGCGACAGCGATGTAAAAGACCTTCTTCAACAATTCATGTCCTTGCATACGATCGAATTCCGGCGCATGGCCGGTTGGGACCAGCCATGCGCCGCGCTACGCGGGATGAGCCGAGCAGGAACGATGTCGGCCGTCCTGACCGGCCCCCCTCTTACGGCTTGATGAAGCGCAGGGTCATGCGGTCGCTTTCGCCGATCGCCTGGTACTTCGCATCATCGGCCTTGTCGTGCTGGTTGGTCGGCGGCAGCGTCCACACGCCGTTCGGGTGGTCCTTGGTGTCCCGCGGGTTGGCATTGACCTCGCTGCGCGCGTCCAGCTTGAAGCCGGCGGCCTCGGCCATCGCAATCACCTGCTGCTGGCCGACATAGCCGGTGTCATCGTCGTCGGCCACGTCGGCCTTGGCGCGATGCTCGACCACGCCCAGTACGCCGCCCGGCTTGAGCACGTTGAAGAAGCCCTGGAACATGCCCTGTGCCTGGCCGGCCTTGCGCCAGTTGTGCACGTTGCGGAAGGTCAGCACCACGTCGGCTGAACTGGCCGGGCCGAACACCGGCCTGGCCGGATCGTAGGCGACCACGGCGGTCTTGCCGAACTGTGCCGGCGCACCGGCGTACTTCTTTTCCAGGCTGTCGCGGCTGCGCTGCTGGTAGTCACGGCCGCGGCCCTCGGGCACCGCCATCGGGTCGACCACGGCGGCAACATAGTGGCCCTTGTCCTGCAGCAGCGGCGCCAGGATTTCCGAGTACCAGCCATTGCCGGGGGTGATCTCGATGACGGTCTTTTCCGGCGTCACCTTGAAGAACGACAGCGTCTGCGCCGGATGACGGAAGCCATCGCGCTTGACGTTGTTGGCATCACGGGTCGACGCCTTCACCGCCGCATCGATGGCCGGTGACACCTGGATCTTCGCCGGTGCCACCGTGGCCGGTGCGGCGAACGCGGGAACAGCGGCAAGCAGGGCCGAAGCAAGCAGCAGGCGGCAACCACGCAGGGACGAAGCAGGCATCATCGGAGCGACTCCAGCGGAAGATGCGGCGAGACTAGCAGCCGCGGCGTCCCAGGTGTTCACAAAACGTTAGCTGCGTGCGCATCGCGGAACACTGTTTTGTGGTCACCGCCGCAGCACGGTCACACAACGCGTTTTATTCTGGAGCACTTCCCCCAAGGAGTCCGTGCCCATGACGGCAACCCGCGAACTGGGCCGTTCCGGCCTGCATGTACGTCCGCTCGCCTTCGGTGGCAACGTGTTCGGCTGGAGCGCCGATGAGAAGGCCAGCTTCGCCCTGCTCGATGCCTTCGTCGATGCCGGCTTCAACCTGGTCGACACCGCCGATGTGTATTCGGCCTGGGTGCCGGGCAATGCCGGCGGCGAATCGGAAACGCTGATCGGCAAGTGGTTTGCCCGCAGCGGCAAGCGCGACAAGGTGGTGCTGGCGACCAAGGTGGCCAAGTGGGCCGAGCGCCCCGGCCTGACCCCGGACAACATCAACGCCGCGGTGGAAGATTCGCTGCGCCGCCTGCAGACCGACGTGATCGATCTGTACCAGGCCCACGAGGATGACGAGTCAACGCCGCTGGAAGCGACCCTGGCCGCATTCGGCCGGCTGATCGAAGCCGGCAAGGTGCGCGCGATCGGTGCCTCCAACTACAGCGCCACGCGCCTGGCCGATGCGCTGAAGGTATCCACCGACTACAAACTGCCACGCTACGAAACCCTGCAGCCGGAGTACAACCTGTATGACCGTGCCGGCTACGAAAAGGAACTGGAACCGCTGGTGCAGCGCGAACAGATCGGCGTGATCGGCTACTACGCGCTGGCCAGTGGCTTCCTCAGCGGCAAATACCGTACGCCGGCCGATGCGGCCAAGAGCCCGGCGCGTGGCGAGAACGTGGTGAAGCGCTATCTGAATCCGCGTGGCCTGCGCATCCTGCAGGCACTGGATGACGTGGCCAGCAAGCACAACGCCAGTGCCGCGCAGATCGCACTGGCATGGCAGATCGCACGGCCGTCAATCACCGCGCCGATCGTCAGCGCCACCAGCGTCGAGCAGCTGCACGATCTGCTGGCCGCAGCCAACGTGTCGCTGAGCGTGCAGGATGTCGCGCAGCTGGATGCCGCCAGCACGGAAGCCTGAGACCCGGTAGTGCCGGCCGCTGGCCGGCATTGCACAGTCCGGTAGTGCCGGCCGCTGGCCGGCATTGCGCGGTAAAGAAGAAAATAATTGAACAAAATGGTTGCGCACGAATAAATCGTGGTTTATCGTGCGCACCTCGTTTCAACAACCACTGGAAACTTCCCTTGAACGCGCATTCCGTCGCCATCGCCAAACTGCTGCCATGCCTGCGCATGGACGTGCTGGCGCGCGCGTTCGGCAAGGAAGTCCAGCTGACAACGGCCTGATAACCGCCCTGCGGAGATCGGCCACCCCGATCTCCGAGGCTTGACGACGCCCTCGGAACGCAAGTCCCGGGGGCGTTTTCGTTTGCGTCGGCACAAGGACCCGCGATGCCAGAACTGCACCCCGCGCGGCAACCCGCCGCTCACTGACCCAGGTTTTTCCCGCCCCGCCGAAGGATTTACTTCGCGCGATCGGCAGCGCCTGGACATTATCTGCATCGCACCCAAACATTATCGCTCGCGATAATGTCGGTGGCCTGCACCCTCGATTCTCCAATGGTCCCGTTTCCACCACGGGCTGGTGCGCGCGGCGTTGCCGTGGCGTATGCCGGAGGTCGCGGACATGCCATCGCCTGGATCGCCTGCTGGAAGCAGGCATCGGTTCGCCGGTACGCGGTTCGATTCCGCGCGGTCCCCAACTGGATAGCTCAGCTTGGTCAGAGCAACGGATCCGTAATCCGTCTGTCGTGGGTTCGATTCCCACTCCAAACCACATGACCTGTCACGTCATGACTTGAAGCAACACCCGGGGCGCAAGCCCCAGCGGCCATCGCCGCCGTCCACGGACAACGCCTTCGGGCAGGAACGTGGAAGGCAACGGACCGCACGCCGGGCCCCGGCCCGCCGCCACTGCCAGCCACGTTCCGCACCGGTGCTGCCTGCCGGGAACGACGACGGCAGCAGTGCCGGTGCACCGAAGGCTCCGCGCGTGGACCGTCCGCCGATGGCCGCCCTCTTCCGCCAGCTGCACAAGGTGTGCAGCCAGCCCTGCCACGACCTGATCGGCCCGGGTCATGGCGATTCATCCGCAACGGGTCGAACCACCAGAGCCATACAAGGAGAGACTCCCATGTTCTGGACCATCAAGGTCGTGATCGGCGACGGCGAGCGCGGCCTGGTGTATCGCAACCGTCGTTTCCAGCAGATCCTGCTGCCGGGCGTGCACCGCCTGTCGCCGTTCGGCGGCCGTCCGCATGTGGACATCCACACTGCATCGAAGGGCGCGGCCTACACCGGCAGCGACCAGGACAGCCTGATCGAGGCGCTGGGCGCACGACTGGACACGCACTTCGTGCTGGCCAATGTCGGCGCCACCGAGGTCGGTCTGTTGCTGCGCAACGGCCGCATCGATGAAGTCCTGCCGCCGGGCAGCCGCCGTCTGTACTGGCGGGGTTCGGTCGACACCCAGGTGCGCGTGATGGCGCTGGGTGACGAGCCGCGCATTCCGGCGGACGTGCAGCAGCGCCTGGGCCAGTTGGGCGTGCTGCCGCGTGTGGCGGTGATCAGCACCGTGCCAAGCGAGTCGGTCGGCCTGCTGTTCATCGACGGCACGCTGCGACAGACGCTGGACGCCGGCCTGCACGCGTTCTGGAACTTCAACGGCAACGTGTCGGTGGAGCGTGTGGAGCTGCGTGCGCGTTCGCTGGACGTGTCCGGCCAGGAACTGCTCAGCCGCGACAAGGTGACCCTGCGGGTGAACCTGGCCGCGACCGTGCAGGTGGTCGACCCGGTGCGTGCACACCGCACGCTCAGCAATGCCGACGAGTTCGTCTACCGGCAGCTGCAGTTCGGCCTGCGCCAGGCGATTGCCGCGCGCAGCCTGGACGAGCTGCTGGGTGACAAGGCGGCACTGGACGGCGAGATCGCCGCCCATGTGCAGGCGGCGATCGAGGGCCACGGCGTGCGGCTGCTCGGCGTGGGCATCAAGGACGTGATCCTGCCGGGTGAGATGAAGGAGATCCTCAACGGTGTGGTGCTGGCCGAGAAGCAGGCCCAGGCCAGCGTGATCCGCCGTCGCGAGGAGGCCAACGCCACGCGTTCGCAGCTCAACACCGCAAAGCTGATCGAGGACAACCCGGTGCTGATGCGCTTGAAGGAGCTGGAGGCACTGGAGAAGGTCACCGAGAAGATCGACAAGCTCACCGTGTTCGGCGGCCTGGATGGCGTGCTGAAGCAGCTGGTGACGATCAGGTAGGGGGTCGCGGCGGCGCAGGGACGCGCCGCCGGCCCATCAAGGACATACACGAAGACATGGACACTCAACACAACTATCAATGGCTGCACGCCGAGGGCACCACGCCGATCAAGGGCTGGGTCAACGGTGTGCCGCTGGAAGCACAGGCGCATGAGCAGCTGCGCAACATCGCCGCGATCCCGTTCGTCGGGCCGTGGGTGGCCGTGATGCCGGACGTGCACCTGGGCAAGGGCGCGACCGTGGGCTCGGTGATCCCGACCCGCGGTGCGATCATCCCGGCGGCGGTCGGCGTCGACATCGGCTGCGGCATGGCGGCGGTGCGTACCACGCTGCGTGCCAACGACCTGCCCGATGACCTGCGGCAGCTGCGCAACAGCATCGAGCGCAGCATCCCGGTCGGCAACGGACGCGGCGGCGAGCACCACCGCATGCCCGACAGCATCCATACGCGGCTGGTGCAGTCCGGGCTGGCCGCCGGTCTGGAGAACATCAAGGACAAGCACCGCAGGATCCGCACCGACAAGCTCGACCGCCAGCTGGGTACGCTGGGCGGCGGCAACCACTTCATCGAACTGTGCCTGGACGAGACGGACACGGTGTGGGTGATGCTGCACAGCGGATCGCGTGGCACCGGCAACCTGATCGGCACGTACTTCATCGAGAAGGCGCGCGAGGAACTGGCCCGGCGCGTGCTCGGCTTCCACCTGCCGGACAAGGACCTGGCGTTCTTCATGGAAGGCGAGCCGCTGTTCGATGACTACGTCGAAGCAGTGTCGTGGGCGCAGGACTACGCCCGGCAGAACCGCGAGGCAATGATGTCGCGGGTGCTGGCCGAGATGCGCCACCGGCTGCCGAAGTTCCAGCTGGCGGCGATGGCGGTGAACTGCCACCACAACTACGTGCAGAAGGAGACGCACCACGGCCAGGAGCTGCTGGTGACGCGCAAGGGTGCAGTGAGTGCCCGCGAGGGCGAGCTGGGCATCATTCCCGGCAGCATGGGCACGCGCAGCTACATCGTGTGTGGCAAGGGCAACGCGGACAGCTTCCACAGCTGCAGCCACGGTGCCGGCCGGGTAATGAGCCGTGGCGCTGCGCGCCAGCAGATCACGCTGGCCCAGCACCGCGAGGCCACCGCGCATGTGGAATGCCGCAAGGACAGCGGCGTGCTGGATGAGTCGCCGGCCGCGTACAAGTCGATCGACGATGTAATGGCCGCGCAGCTTGACCTGGTCGACGTGGTGCACACGCTGCGCCAGGTGCTGTGCGTGAAGGGATGATGGAACGGTGCCGGCCAAGGCCGGCACCTGCTCGACGGGCACGGGCGAATGGATGCCCGGGATCCGTAGCGTCGAGCTTGCTCAACTGCTCTTCCACGCCATGCGTGGATGAAACGGCGCCGACCAAGGTCGGCATCTACCAGAGCAGCACGTCGCGTCGGGGGTCAGCGCGGCACGCTGTCCTCGGCCACCAGCGCATGATGCACGCCGATCCCCGCACGCACGCCCTCGGCGGTGGCCAGAGTGATGTTGCCGACCGTGGTCGCATCGCCTGCGGCGTACACGTTCGGCACCGAGGTCTGCTTCATCATGTCGACCTCGATCAGCACCCCCAGCGGGCTCTCGATCAATGTGCACCCCAGCTGCTGCACCAGCGGCGTGGCCATCGCCTGGGTAGCCGGCACGAACAGCGCACGCTGTGCGATGCGGCGGCCATCGGCCAGCTCCACTTCCAGCCAGGTCGGCTGGTCGCCCTGCACACCCAGCACGGGTGACGTCTCGATGTGCACGCCACGCTGCTGCATGGCGGCGCGTTCCTCGTCGGTGATGTCCAGTCCCATGCTGAAGAACGTGACATTGCCCCAGTCGGCGAACAGCGGCGCCTTGCTGGCGGACATCGGATGGCCGCCGAGCAGGCCGATGGCACCACCACCGACTTCATAGCCGTGGCAGTAGGGGCAGTGCAGCACGGTGCTGCCCCAGCGCTCGGCCAGTCCGGGCAGTTCCGGCAGCTGGTCGGCGATGCCGCTGGCCAGCAGCAGTTTGCGCGCGGCCAGCACCTGGCCATCGGCGGTACGCACTTCCACACCTTCGGCGGTGGTGCGGGCGTGCTCTACTTCGGCATGCACCCAACGCACCGTGGGGTAGTCCAGCAGCTGCTGACGCGCGGTCTTCAGCAGCTCGGCGCCGCTGATGCCATCCAGCCCCAGCACCCCGTGCGAATGACTGGCGAAGCGATTGCGCGGTGAACCGGCATCGATGACGGTGACCGGGCGACGGGCACGGGCCAGGATCAGGCCGGCGGCAATGCCGGCGTAGCTGCCGCCGACGATGAGCACATCAGGATTCATGGTGACCTTCCAGGGAACGGTGATGGGCAAGATGGCGGGCGAAGTCGGCGCCGAGCTGGTCCAGCGTGGTCGCCTGCAGGCGCTGCTCAAGCAGCCGCTGCGCCTCGCGCGCGCCTTCGAGCAGGGCGCTGTTGACCAGCTGCTGGATCGGGCAGCCACCGCCGGAATCGCGAGCGCCGACCTGGACCAGCGGCGGTGCTCCCACCGCCAGATAGATGTCATGCAGGGTGATCGCCGCGGCATCGCGTGCCAGCAGGCTGCCGCCGCCGTGACCACGGGTGCTGCGCACCAGGCCGGCCTTGTGCAGCTGTGCCAGCAGACGACGGATCACCACCGGATGGGTCGGCAGGCAGGACGCCAGCTGTTCGGACGTGCGCGGGGCGGTATGGCCGACCAGGTGCGCCATCACGTGCAGGGCGTCGGAAAGCGGGTTCGCGGATTTCATGTAACGACAATAGTTACATTTAATTCCTCTGTCGAGGGTCTGCTTTCGTTCCATATGGACACATCTGTCCTATGAAACATCTCCTTCACATCACTAAACGAAACGCGAATGTGATCAACATCCCACTTCAGGGCGTGCGCAGCGGGTCGATACCGCAGTGCCCCTTCCCGAGAGTTCTTCCCCATGAATGCGTCTGTCCGTGCTCCGCGCCTGCAGTCCAAGCTGCTCGGCGCGGTTTCTGTTGGTCTGGCGGTGGTCCTGCTGTGCGCTCTGGCCGGCCTGGCCTCCGCCTGGTTGAAGCTGTCCACCGAGGTTCCACCCGAAGTCGCGCACAGCCGCGATGCCGAACGCCTGCAGCGCGAGTTCCGCGGCCAGGTGCAGGAATGGAAGAACGTGCTGCTGCGCGGCCACGACGACGCGTTGCGCCAACGCCACCTGGACGCCTTCGACAGCGAGGGTCGTCTGGTCGAGCAGCTGGCCAAGGGCCTGGTCAGCAGCCCGGATGCACGCACGCGCGAACTGGCGCAGGCCTTCATCGGCCTGCATGCGCAGCTGCAGGAGGACTATCACGCGGCGCTGCAGGCGTTCGCCGAGGCCAGCTACGATCCCGCCGCCGGCGACAACCTCGTGCGCGGCAAGGACCGCCCGGTGGCAACTGCGCTGGATGCGTTGAGTACGCACGCCACGCAGGTGGCCGAAGCGGCGGTAGCGGCCCGTTCGCAGCAGGCGCGGCAGACGCTGCTGCTGTGCGCGGCGCTGACCGTGCTGGCCGCCGTGCTGCTGCTGATGGGCCTGGGCTGGTGGCTGCGGCGTGCGGTGGTGCAGCCGGTGCTGGCGGTGGAGGCCGCTGCGCGTGCAGTGGCCGCCGGTGATCTGCAGCATGTTGTGCAGGTGCGCAGCCGCGATGAGATCGGTCGCCTCGCGCAGGCCATGCAGGCGGTGCAGTCCACGCTGCGCGGTGTGCTCGATGCACAGGCCACGATGGCACAGGCGCATGAAGCCGGCACCATCAGCCACCGCATGGATGCCAGTGCCTTCCCCGGCGCGTTCGGCACGATGGTGGCCGACAGCAACGCGCTGGTCGATGCGCACATCCAGGTGAAGCTGCGCGCGATCGCGATCATGGGGCGCTACGCCATCGGCGACCTCAGCCAGGACATGGAACGCCTGCCCGGCGAGAAGGCAGTGATCACCGACGCACTGGATACCGCCAAGGTCAATCTCGGCATGATCAATGGCGAGATCCGCCGCCTGGCCGAAGCCGCTGCCAGGGGTGACTTCAGCCAGCGTGGCGACAGCGCACGTTTCGAGCATGACTTCCGCGCGATGGTCGACGGCTTGAACCGATTGATGCAGACGACCGAACTGAACCTCGGCGAGGTCTCCAGCATGCTGCGCGCGATTGCCGATGGCCGCCTCGGCGCGCGCATGCATGGCGATTTCCAGGGCGTGTTCGCGCGCATCGCCGGCGATGCCAACACCACCGCCGCGCAGCTGGCGACCATCGTCACCGACATCAAGCACGCCTCCGGCAACATCCACACTGCGGCTGCAGAGATCGCCGCCGGCAACAATGATCTGTCGCGCCGTACCGAGCAGCAGGCGGCCAATCTGGAAGAAACCGCCGCGTCGATGGAAGAACTGACCTCCACCGTGCGCCAGAACGCCGAGCACGCACGCCAGGCCAACCAGCTGGCGATCGGCGCGCACACGGTCGCCTCGCAGGGCGGCAACGTGGTCGGCCAGGTGGTGACGACGATGAGCGCGATCGAAACCTCGTCGCGGCAGATCGCCGAGATCATCAGCGTGATCGATGGCATCGCGTTCCAGACCAACATCCTGGCGCTGAACGCGGCAGTGGAAGCCGCGCGTGCCGGCGAGCAGGGCCGCGGCTTCGCGGTGGTTGCCAGTGAAGTACGCACGCTGGCGCAGCGCTCGGCCGCGGCCGCGAAGGAGATCAAGGCGTTGATCGAAGCCTCGGTTGAGCAGGTCGGGCACGGTGCACAGCGCGTGCGCGAGGCCGGTGACACCATGGCCGAGATCGTGGCATCGGTGCAGCGCGTGACCGACATCATGGCCGAGATTTCCGCGGCCTCGCAGGAGCAGAGCGCGGGTATCGAGCAGGTCAGCCAGACCGTGATCCAGATGGATGGCACCACCCAGCAGAACGCCGCGCTGGTGGAGGAAGCCAGTGCCGCCGCACGCAGCCTGGAACAACAGGCGAACCGGTTGATCGACGCGGTGGATGTGTTCGATCTGTCGACCCCGGCGGCAGCGAAGGACGCGTTGGCGCGTGCGGCCTGAGTGATCCGGTTGCCGGCCAGCGGCCGGCACTACCCATGCGATGTGCCGGCCGCTGGCCGGCAGCGTCCGCCGCCACATGGGTAGCGCCCGACCGTTGGTCGGGCGACGGCAGGATCAGTGCGGACCAACGGTCCGCACCCACCAGAGCAGCCGCGCCCACCGGCGCGTGCGGTAGTGCCGGGCGCTGGCCGGCAGCGTCCGCCGCCACATGGGTAGCGCCCGACCGTTGGTCGGGCGACGGCAGAATCAGTGCGGACCAACGGTCCGCACCCACCAGAGCAGCCGCGCCCACCGGCGCGTGCGGTAGTGCCGGCCGCTGGCCGGCAGCGTCCGCCGCCACATGGGTAGCGCCCGACCGTTGGTCGGGCGGCGGCAGGATCAGTGCGGACCAACGGTCCGCACCCACCAGAGCAGCCGCGCCCACCGGCGCGTGCGGTAGTGCCGGCCGCTGGCCGGCAACCTCAGCGCACGTAATCGCTCTGCGCCATCGCGTCGGCCAGGTAATCCACGAACGAGCTGATCCGCGACGACACGGCGGTGTTGCGGTAGTACACCGCATGGATCGGCTGGTACACATCCAGCGTCTGCGCCGCCAGCACCTGCACCAGGGTGCCGGCGCTGCGGTCGCGATCGGTGACGAAGTCAGACAGGCAGGTGATGCCCACACCTTCCACCGCCAGCCGGCGCAGCGTCTCGCCACTGGATACGGCAATATCCGGGCGCACCAGCAGCAGCCCATCCGACTCTCCGGGCAGCGGCCAACGGTTGAGTGATTCCGGCTCGTTGAAGCTGAGCAGCGTGTGCTGGCCCAGCGCGGCGACGCTGGCCGGTTCGCCGTGCCTGGCCAGGTAGTCCGGGCTGGCCACCAGCCGCAGCTGGCAGCGGCCCAGCAGCCGCGCATGCAGGGTGGAGTCGGCCAGCGGGCCGATCCGGATCGCCAGATCGGTGCGCCGTTCGAGCAGGTCGATGTAGCGGTCGGAACTGTTCAACTCCAGCTGTACTTCCGGGTAACGCGCGCGATAGCCGGCCACCAGCGGCGCGATCACGTGCAGCACGAACGGCATCGCCGCATCCACGCGCAGGCGCCCCGCCGGGCGTTCGCGGCGCGCCGCCATCTGTTCCTCGGCCGATTCCACCGCATCGATGATCGCGCGCGCATGGCGCAGGAACGCCTCGCCCTCGGCGGTCAGGTTCAGGCGGCGGGTGGTGCGGGTCAGCAGGGTGATCCCCAGCTTGTCCTCCAGCCGCCCCAGCGCGCGGCTCACGCCCGAGGGCGTCTGCCCCAGCTGCTCGGCGGCAGCACTGATCGAACCGCTGTCGATCACCGAAAGGAACGCCTGCATTTCATCGAGAGTGGTCTTCATGCCCCTATTATTGACTGCACGGCAATAGTGATTGGCGTGAAGACCGGTTTTTCAGCAAAGGTCGGCGGCGCAGACTGCGCAGCCTCTCCCTCCTGCTGGACCCTGTCATGATCCGTGGCATTCCCCTCGCCCTGCTGGCGTTGACCCTCGGTGCCTTTGCCATCGGCACCACCGAATTCGTCATCGTCGGCCTGATCCCGACCATCGCCGGCGACCTGCAGGTCAGCCTGCCCTCGGCCGGCCTGCTGGTCTCGCTGTACGCGCTGGGTGTGGCCATCGGTGCGCCGGTGCTGACTGCGCTGACCGGACGCGTACCGCGCAAGCAACTGCTGGTGGCGCTGATGGTGTTGTTCACGCTCGGCAATGTCGTCGCCTGGATGGCACCCGGGTATACCTCGCTGATCATCGCCCGCATCCTCACCGGCCTGGCGCACGGCGTGTTCTTCTCGATCGGCGCGATCATCGCCACCGCCGTGGTGCCGAAGGAGAAGGCGGCCAGCGCGATCGCCATCATGTTCACCGGCCTGACCGTGGCGCTGGTGACCGGCGTGCCGCTGGGTACCTTCATCGGCCAGCATCTGGGCTGGCGCGCGACCTTCCTGGCGGTAGCCGGCCTCGGCGTGGTCGCCCTGATCGGCGCGCTGCTGTTCGTACCGCGCAACCTGCCGCAGAGTGCGCCGGCCAGCCTCCGCCAGCAGCTTGCCGTGCTCGGCCAGCCACGCCTGCTGCTGGTCTATGCGATGACCGCGCTGGGCTACGGTGGCACCTTCCTGGCCTTCACCTATCTGGCGCCGATCCTGCAGGACGTCACCGGCCTTCCGGCCAACGCCGTGAGCCTGGTGCTGCTGGTGTACGGCGTATCGGTGGCGATCGGCAACCTGTGGGGCGGGCGCATGGCCGACCGCATGGGTCCGGTGCCCGCGCTGAAGCGCATCTTCGGACTGCTGGCATTGGTGCTGTTCGTCCTCACGTTCACTGCCTACAACACCTGGTTGATGCTGCTGACGGTGCTGGCGCTGGGTGCGGTGGCATTCGGCAACGTGCCCGGCCTGCAGGTCTACGTGGTCAAGCAGGCGCAGCGCTATGCACCGCAGGCCACCGACGTGGCATCGGGCCTGAACATTGCCGCGTTCAACGTCGGCATCGCCCTGGGCGCCTCGCTGGGCGGTCTGGTGGTGGAGCACATCGGCCTGATGCATACGCCCTGGCTGGGCGCGCTGGTGGTCGTACTGGCCTACGCGCTGACCGTGCTCAGTGGCCGCCTCGACCGCCGTGATGGCGTCGACCACCGCGCCGACGGCATTGCCGCCACCGCGCATTGATCCATGCAATGCACCGTTGCCGGCATGCATACGGTGCCTGTCCTACCCTCTTCCTTCTGCTACTCCCTTCCCCCCGTTGGAGCTTCCCATGACTGTCCCCGCTTTCGGTCTCGGCACCTTCCGCCTCAAAGACCAGACCGTGATCGACTCGGTGCGCAATGCACTGGAGGTCGGCTACCGCGCCATCGATACCGCGCAGATCTACGGCAACGAAGCCGAAGTCGGCCAGGCCATCGCCGAGTCGGGCGTGCCGCGTGATGATCTGTACTTGACCACCAAGGTGTGGATCACCGAGTTCAAGCGCGATGCGCTGCTGGCCAGCCTGCGTGCCAGTCTGGAGAAGCTGCGCACCGACCGCGTCGACCTGGCGCTGATCCACTGGCCGTCACCGAATGACAAGGTCGATGTGCCGATGGAGGAATACCTGCCGGCACTGGCCGAGGCCAAGGCGCAAGGGCTGACCAAGGCGATCGGCATCTCCAACTTCACCATCGCGCAGACCCGCAAGGCGATCGAGATCCTCGGCGCCGAAGCCATCGCCACCAACCAGATCGAGATCCACCCGTACCTGCAGAACCGCCTGCTGGTGAAGTTCCTGCAGGACAACGGCATCCACATCACCGCCTACATGAGCCTGGCCTATGGCGAAGTGCTGAAGGACCCGGTGATCCAGGCCATTGCCGGCCGCCACCAGGCCACCCCGGCGCAGGTTGCGCTGGCGTGGGCGCTGCAGCAGGGCTTCTCGGTCATTCCGTCGTCGACCAAGCGCGAAAACCTGGCAGCCAACCTGGAAGCAGCGGCCGTACGCCTGACCGACGAAGACATGGCGCAGATCGCCAAGCTGGATCGCGGCCATCGCCTCGCGAATCCGGAAGGGATTGCCCCGGCCTGGGATTGATCCCAACTGGGGTTACGTATCGGAATCGTAGGTGCCGACCTTGGTCGGCACTGGCCTCTGGTCAGTCGATGACACATCGTGCCGACCAAGGTCGGCACCTACCAAAGGCAGAGCTATCCCTCGCCTTGCAGCAACCACCCACGCATGGCCGCACTGACCTCGTCCGGCTTTTCCATCGGTGCCAGGTGCCCGCAATCGGGCACCACCACCAGCTGCGAGTGCGGCACCAGGGCGTGCATCTCCTCGCTCACCGCCAGCGGCGTGATGCGGTCGTTTGCGCCGCAGACGATCAGCAGCGGATCGCGGTACCCGGCCAGCACATCGTGGCCATCGCGGCGCTCCAGCGCGCTCTGGCGCAGGAACACTTCGGCGCCCAACCGCGCGGTCATGTCGCGCACACGCTGCACCAGCACGTAGTCATCCAGCCGAGAAGCATCGATGTAGCTGCGCATCAGCACGTCACCGAAGCCGTGGAATTTTCCCGGCAAGCGCACGCTGGCACGTTGGCTGCGGCGCTGCTCGGCACGTTCCGGCGAATCGGCATGGATCGAGGTATCGATCAACGCCAGCTTCAGCACGCGCTCGGGCGCGATGCGCAGGATCTGCTGGGCGACGAAACCGCCCAGCGAGAAACCGGCCAGCGCAAAGCGCTCCGGCGCCTGCGCCAGCACGTCCTCGGTCACGCCCTGCAGGGTTTCGCCGCGGGTCTGGTCGCCCACCGTGCAATCGGCGATGTCGGCCAGGTCAGCCAGCTGTGAGCGCCACAGCTCGGCGTCGTTGAGCAGGCCGGGCAGCAGCAACAGGGGGATACGGTTGGTCATGGGGGTATTGTCGCGCCATCACGGTGACGGAGCCATGCCGCAACGGGCGGTTGCGTTGTAGAGTCGAGCCATGCTCGACTGCGCCACAGCCAGTCGAGCATGGCTCGACTCTACAGAAAGCGACGACACGGACGCGACCATGGCAGACCCCTACAACAGCGGCTCCCCTTCCCCGCCCGCGCTGCGCTTCGACGATGCGCTGGTCACCACCGCCTTCGAGCTGCCCGGCCACCGTGTCGTGCGCAATCTGGGTGTGGTCCGCGGCATCACCGTGCGCTCGCGCTCGATCGTCGGCAACTTCCTGGGCGGCATCCAGACGATCTTCGGCGGCAACATCACCATCTACACCGAGCTGTGCGAACAGGCCCGCGAGGAAACCTACCGCGACATGGTCAAGCACGCGCGGCAGCTGGGCGCCAACGCGATCATCGGCATGCGCTACGACGCCACCGACGTGATGACCGGGCTGACCGAGGTGCTGTGCTATGGCACGGCGGTGGTGGTGGAGCCCCTCCGCTAACCTGACCGTAGAGTCGAGCTTGCTCGACTGCTTCCCGATGACGACAGTCGAGCAAGCTTGTATGTTCCTCCCGGCTCCTACGCGGTATGTAGGAGCCAGGGTGGAGGGACCGTCAAGCATGCATCTGCGGATACTAGCCGACAGACGAGTCGAGCGATCCCCATCCCGCACACGAACGTCGATAAAGGATCGTACGGCCCCCAAAGGAGATCGTCGATGTAGGCAAGCTAACGTCGGTGCGGTACCACCCCAGCCCCTTAAAGATAGCTGGGAGCCGTACAAATGTCTGATTCTCTCGATATTGGCGTGGACGTGGACTCCAAGGAGTTCGTACCGGCAGTGGCCGACCGCAAGGCCGGCGACAGGATCGCCAACACCCGGGCCGGCATAGCCCAGTGGCTCAACACCTTGCCCCAGCGATGCCGGATTGGCATGGAGGCGACGGGGCGGTACTACGAGTTGTTGGCTCGGATGGCTGGCCAGGCAGGCCACGTTGTCTATGTGATCAATCCACGTCTGATCAAGCACTACGGCCGGGCGACGGGCTCGCGTGGCAAGACGGACGCCATGGACGCCGAAGCGATCGCCCGGTACGTGAAGAAGGAGAACGATCGCCTGCGTGAATACGTACCGCGTACCGATGAGCAGCAGCAGATGCACGATTTGCTGCGCAAGCGGCAGACGCTGGTAAAGACACGCGCGCGCCTGGAGCAATCCTTCGGGGTAAGCAAAAGTGCCCCCGGGGAGCTGTCAGATCTGTTCTGCGCTCTGGCTGGGACGCTGTCCGAGCTGGAAAGCGAACTGCAGCGCTTGGCTCGCGATGGAGAGCATGGCACGCTCTACAAGCGCCTGTTGACCATCCCTGGTATCGGCCCCGCCGTCGCCGCTCACCTGATTTACTACATGACGCGCTGGCCGTTGGCCAACGCCAACGCGTGGATCGCCTGCACGGGCCTGGATCCCCGGCCCAACGAGTCTGGCGGCAGAACGGGACGGCGTCGGCTGTCCAAACAGGGCGCGCCAGTGCTGCGCCAGATGCTCTACATGGCCGCCATGGGGCTCAAGCGGTGTCGTCGGGGGCAACCGCTCTACGACGAGCTGTCAAAACGCGGTCACCCCAGCACCGCCGTCTTCAACATCCTGGCCAGAAAGCTGGCCAGGATCGCCTGGGGTGTCTTCAAAAGCGGCCGGGACTTCGATCCGGCGATGCTGAAGGTGGGTCAAGCCTGCTTCCAGCAGGCTTGACCACGAACATAGGATCTCGACTCTACAAGTCCGGTGCCGGCACCTCGACCTGCTGCACCGGCAGGGTCACCATCATCACCGTCGGATCGTCTGGATCCAGCCTGGTCTTGAAGCCCAGGCTCTGGCACATCGCCAGCATGGTGCTGTTCTCGCGCAGCACCTGGCCTTCGACCACGTCCAGGCCCAGCCACTTGGCGTACTCGATCATGATCGCCATCAACCGCCAGCCGATGCCGTGGCCCTTCAGATCCGAGCGGATCAGGATGCCGTACTCGCCACGGTGGTAATCGGCATCGGCGTGCAGGCGTACCGCGCCCAGCATTTCGCCGCTGCGCGGTTCGATCGCCACCAGCGCGATCGAGCGTGCGTAATCGAGCTGGGTCAGGCGCGCGATGAACTCGTGACTGAAGTGCTTCACCGACTGGAAGAAACGCAGGCGCAGGTCCTCGTCACTGACGCGGGCGAAGAACGCACGGAACAGTGCGTCGTCCTCCGGCCGCACCGGGCGCACGAAGGTACGGCCGCCATCGGACAGCTCGATGGTGCGCTCCCACTCCTTCGGGTACGGGAACACCGAGAAACGCGGATGGCCGCGGCCCTTGTGCAGGATGCGCGACGGCGCCACCGCTACGCGGGCATCGAGGGCGAGGATGCCCTTGCCGTCGACCAGCAGCGGGTTGATGTCCAGCGTGCGCACTTCGGGGATATCGGCAGCCAGTTGTGCCAGCTTCACCAGCGCCAGTGCCAGTGCACGCTCGTCGGCGGCGGGCACATCACCGTAGGCCTTGAGGATGCGCGAGGCGCGGGTCTGGCCGATCAGCTCGTGGGCCAGGCGCAGGTCCAGCGGCGGCAGCGCCAGTGCCTTGTCGTTGATCACTTCGACGGCGGTGCCGCCGCGACCGACCACGATCACCGGACCGAACGTCGCGTCATCGGCGATGCCGACGATCAGTTCGCGCGCCTTCGGGCGGACGATGGTCGGCTGTACCAGCAGGCCATCGATGCGTGCATCCGGCCGCAGCTGGCGTGCACGCGACAGGATCGCGTTGGCCGCGCTCTGCACCGCCGGCAGCGTGGACAGGTTCAGGCGCACGCCATCCACTTCCGACTTGTGCGGAATGTCCGGCGACAGGATCTTCAGTGCGACCGTAGCACCGCGTTCCAGCAGCGGCTGCGCCAGGTCCATCGCTTCGTGCGCATCGCGCGCATGCATCACCGGCGCGGAGGGAATGCCATAGGCCTTGAGCAGTTCATGCGTAGCCAGCGGGTCCAGCCACTGTTGGCCGTTGGCCAGCGCGGCATCGACCAGTGCGCGCGCGGCGGCCGTGTCGACACTGAAATCCTGCGGCAGGCTGGGCGGCGTTTCCATCAACGCGTTCTGCGCTTCGCGGTAGCGCACCAGGTGCTGGAAGCCACGTACGGCTTCGGCCTCGGTCGGGTAGGTCGGGACGCGTGCCGCGTTGAGCGTGGCGGTGGCCTGATCGTCGTTGCCCAGCCACACCGCGAAGACCGGCTTGTCGCGGTGATGGCGTGGGCGCAGGCCCAGTGTGCGGGTGAGCGCCTGCGCGGCGTCCGCCGATGAGGTGAACGCGGTCGGCACGTTGACCACCATCACCGCGTCATTCTCGTTGTCGGCCAGCAGCGCTTCGATGGCTGCGGCATAGCGGTCACCATCGGCGTCAACCACGATGTCCACCGGATTGCTGCGCGACCAGCCCTGCGGCAGCACCGCGTCGAGCTTCTCGACGGTGCTGTCGGACAGGTTGGCCAGCGTGCCACGCAATGCGATCAGCTGGTCCACCGCAAGGCGACCCACGCCACCACCGTTGCTGAGGATGGCCAGGCGGCGACCGGGGAACGTCCCCAACCGACCCAGCGATTCGGCGGCGGTGAACAGCTCGTCCAGCGCCCCCACGCGCAGCAGGCCGGCGCGGTTGAAGGCCGCGCCGTAGACGTCGTCGGCGCGGGCCAGGGCCTGCACATGGGTATCGCGGCTGCCCGGCTGCACGCGCTCGGCGCGGCCGGACTTCACCACCACCACCGGCTTGGCACGCGCGGCGGCACGCGCGGCCGACATGAACTTGCGCGCATCCTTGATCTGCTCGACGTAGAGCAGGATGGCGCGGGTACGGTAGTCGGTGGCGAAGTAGTCGAGCAGGTCGCCGAAGTCGACGTCCATCGTGTCGCCCAGCGAGACCACGGCGGAGAAGCCGACCGAGCGCGCCACACCCCATTCAACCAGCGCCGCCGCAATCGCCGAGGATTCGGAGATCAGGGCGAGGTCGCCGGCCTGCGGGAAGTGCGCGGCGATGCTGGCATTGAGCCGCGCATGCGGTGCGATCACACCCAGGCAGTGCGGGCCCAGGATGCGCAGGCCATGCTTGCGCGCCACCGTTTCCACCTGTTCCGACAACGAGCCCGGGCCTTCGCCCAGGTGCGCGGTGAGGATGATCGCGGCCTGCACGCCGCGTTCGGCGGCGGTACGCACTACCTGCGGCACGATCGCCGCCGGTGCGGTGATGACGACCAGGTCCGGTACCCAGTCCAGATCCTTCAACCGCTTGATCGTGCGGATGCCATCGATCTCGGCATGCCGCGGGTTGATCCAGGCCACCTTGCCGGGGAAGCCAGTGCCACGCAGGTTGCGCATCACCGCGCGCCCGGCCGAACGCTCACGTGGACTGCCGCCGATCACCGCGACCGACTGCGGACGAAACACGGACTGCAGGTGGTAGGTACTCATGCGCCTACGGTACCCAAAAAAGGGGACGGAGGGGATTAAGTCGTTTGTGCCTCATGTGCCTTGAACGACTTAATCCCCTCCGTCCCCTTTTTGTTCTGCGTGCCGACCAAGGTCGGCACCTGCCGGAGCACGATGGTTCCGGCTTACAGCAGCGTGCCGTGCAGGATCATCGCGGCGATGCTGAAGTAGATCACCAGGCCGGTCACGTCCACCAGGGTGGCCACGAACGGGGCCGAGGCACTGGCCGGGTCGAAGCCGAGCCGCTTCAGGATGAACGGCAGCATCGAGCCGGACAGCGAGCCGAAGGTGACGATGCCGACCAGCGCCGCACCGATGGTGATCGCCAGCAGGATCCAGTGCTCGCCGTAGTCATGCAGGCCACCCAGCTGCCAGATCACGATTCGCACGATGGCCAGGCAGCCGAGGATCGCGCCCAGCACCATGCCGGTGGGCACTTCGCGCAGGGCCACCTTCCACCAGTCGCGCAGGCGCAGTTCGCGCAGCGCCAGGCTGCGGATCAGCAGCGAGGTGGCCTGCGAACCGGAGTTGCCGCCCGAACTCATGATCAGTGGGATGAACAGGGTCAGCACCACCGCACGCGCCAGTTCGTCCTCATAGTGCTGCATCGCGCTGGCGGTCAGCATCTCACCCAGGAACAGCACGCTCAACCAGCCGGCGCGCTTGCGCAGCATCTCGAAGAAGCCGATCTGCATATAGGGCTTGTCCAGTGCCTCCATGCCGCCGAACTTGTGCGCGTCCTCGGTGGATTCCTCGATCAGCGCATCGAGCACGTCGTCCACGGTGACGATGCCAAGCATCTGCTGCTGGTCGTCGACCACCGGGATCGCCAGCAGGTCGTGGCGGCGGATCAGCCGCGCCACTTCCTCCTGGTCCATCAGCGCATCCACCGTCACCGGCGGATTGACCTGGGCCACATCCAGGATCGATTCCTCGGGCAGGCCGGTGATCAGCCGGCGCATGGTCACTACCTGCTGCAGCTGCTGGCTGGCTGGGTCCAGCACGTAGATCGCGTACACCGTCTCGCGGGTGCGCTCGACCTGGCGGATGTGCTGCAGGGTCTGCGCCACCGTCCAGCTGGCAGGCACCGCCACGTACTCGGTGGTCATCAGCGCACCGGCAGTGTTCGGTGGGTAGCTGAGCAGCTTCTGGATGGCCTGGCGGGCGTCGGTGCCCAGCAGCGGGATCAGCCGCGCGCGTTCTTCCTCATCCAGCTCGTGGACGATGTCGGTGGCCCGGTCGTCGGCCATCAGGCCCAGCAGCGCCGCAGCCCGCGCCGGTGGCAGCGCGGCCACCAGCTCACCGCTGCGATGCAGCTCCGGCGCTTCGAGCATCTTCACTGCACGCGGCAACGGCAGCGCAGCCAGCGTTTCCGCGGCGCGGGTCAGTTCCAGCGTGTTGAGGAATTCCACCGCGTCGGCGGTGTTGTAATTCGCCAGCGGTGCGGCCAGTGCGGCGGCATCGGCCACCGGGCGCAGCAATTGCTTCTGGTTCATCGGTTTTGCCTTGTGGGGGTGCGACCTCGCGCAACGCCAACGCAGGCAAACCGTCCCGATGTCAGGCGGTGGCCATCGCTGGCGTCGAACGAGGTCGACTTCTACTGTCGCTGGACATGGGTTGGGGACTCCGGGATGCGTGTGCTGGAGGACGCGCCGCCAGCGGCGGGCAGTCTGGACCCGTGGGCCATGCAGGTCAACCCGGCCACCCCGCGCCGACGGCCGGCGAGTTGTTCTCGTGCATACACAGGCCGGCGCGCATAATGTCGCGGTGGTGCTCACCACGCCCTCCCCCACCCGAACGGACGCACAGCGGGCTCCCCCGATGACCAGGTATTCCCATGCATAGCGGTGGTCTGGAACTGGCGCTGGTGCTGCTGCTGGCAGCGGTCATCGCCGTGCCGGTGTTCAAGAAGTTCGGCTTCGGCGCGGTGCTGGGCTACCTGGCGGCCGGCGTGGTGCTGGGCCCGGACGGGCTCGGCTTCGTGCAGGACGCCGACCGCATCCTCGGCGCCGCCGAGATCGGCGTGGTGATGCTGCTGTTCGTGATCGGCCTGGAACTGTCGCCGGCACGCCTGAAGGTGATGCGGCGCTCGGTGTTCGGTGCCGGTGCGGCGCAGGTGGCGCTGTCCGGGCTGGTGCTGGGTGGCCTGCTGCTGCTCGACCATTTCCAATGGAAGAGCGCACTGGTGGTGGGCGTGGCACTGGCGCTGTCGTCCACCGCGGTCGGCCTGCAGCTGCTGTCAGAACACAAGGCGATCAACAGCGACCATGGCCGGCTCGGGTTCGCCATCCTGCTGTTCCAGGACCTGATCGCGATTCCGCTGCTGGCGGCCATCCCGCTGCTGGGCGGGGTAAAGAACGAGACCCTGCGCTGGGAAGACGCCGCCGTGGCCCTCGGCGCGCTGGCGGTGGTGATCCTGTGCGGGCGACCGGTGCTGCGCAAGGTGTTCGGCATCATCGCGCGTACCCGCAGCCCGGAAGTATTCACCGCCACCGCACTGCTGGTGGTGCTGGGCACCGCCTGGTTCATGCAGGAAGCCGGCCTCAGCCCCAGCCTGGGCGCGTTCCTGGCCGGCGTGCTGCTGTCCGATTCGGAGTTCCGGCACGAACTGGAAGCGCAGATCGAGCCGTTCAAGGGGCTGCTGCTGGGCCTGTTCTTCATTGCGGTGGGCATGGGCATCGACCTGGACCGCATCGTTGCCGAGCCGTGGCTGATCGCCGCCGGCGTGGCGATCCTGCTGGTGGTCAAATTCAGCCTGCTGTACGTGATCGGGCGCATCGCAAAGCTCAGTTCACGGCACTCGCTGCTACTGGGCAGCGTGCTGTGGCTGGGCGGCGAGTTCGCCTTCGTGGTGTTCAACGAAGCGCAGCGCGCGCACCTGCTGGGCAACGCCAACCATGACCGTCTGGTGGCGATCGTCGGCCTGTCGATGGCGATCACGCCACTGCTGATGATCGCGCTGCTCAAGCTGCTCGGCCAGGAGAAGGCAACGCCGCGCGAGGCAGCCGAGGCCGACAAGGTGGCGCCGGACAACCGGCCGAAGGTGCTGATCGCCGGCATGGGCCGCTTCGGCCAGGTCATCGCGCGCCTGCTGACCGCGCAGAAGGTGCCGTTCGTGGCACTGGAAGCGAACCCCGATACCGTGGCCGACCTGCGCCGCTTCGGCAACCAGCTGTACTACGGCGACCCGACCCGGCCGGAGATGCTGCGCGCGGCCGGCGGCGAGCACATCGATGTGTTCGTGATCACCGTGGACGACCCGGAGACCAACCTGCGCGCGGTGCGCATGGTGCGCCGGTTGTACCCGGACGCGAAGGTGCTGGCGCGCGCACGCAACCGCCAGCATGCGTGGCGCCTGATGGACATGTCGGCCGAACCGTTCCGCGAAGTATTCGGTACCAGCCTGGAGATGAGCGGCCGCGTGCTGACCGCGCTGGGTGTGGCAGCCGATGTGGCCGAACGCCACGTGCAGCGTTTCCGCGAGCACGATGAACAGCTGCTGCGTGACCAGTACCTGGTGTACGACGACGAGGCTGCGGTGATCCAGACCTCGCGCGATGCACGCAACGACCTGATGCACCTGTTCGAGGCCGACGCGGAAAGCGACGGCAAGTAGGCGTGCCGACCAACGGTCGGCACCCACCACAGATTGCGGTAGTGCCGGCCGCTGGCCGGCAGCCTCGGGATCCCGGAGGTTTCATGAGGTTGCCGGCCAGCGGCCGGCACTACCCATTTCCAGCGATCAGCCGTTGTCGCGCAGGAACCGCGCCATCGACGAAACGCCCGGCACGCGTGGTTCGAACTCGCCGGCCACGTCGATGAAGCCGCGCATCACCGCGATCTCGCGGGGGCTGCGGTTGAGGCTGTCGCGCACTTCCGGGTCGGCACCGGCGCGCAGCAGGCGCTGCACCAGCAGTGGCAGGCCGTGCAGGGCGGCCAGATGCAGCGGGCCGAAGCCGCGCGGATCACGCACGTCCAGGCTCACGTCCTCGTCCAGCAGGCGCTCTACCGCCGCCATCACCACCTGCTCGTCGCAGGCGGTACCCGGCTCGGCACGCGCACCCAGCAGCAGCAGCAGCGGCGTGACCGAACCGGCGGCGGCCTGGTCCGGTTCGGCACCGGCCAGCAGCAGGGTATCGAGCAGGGCCAGCAAGCGCGAGCGGTCGCGGGCACTGAAACCGTACAGCGCGGCACAGTGCAGCGGGCCCAGCTGCTGCGCGTCACCGGCATGCACGTCGGCACCGGCGGTGAGCAGGCGCGCGACGATGTCCGGCAGGCCCAGCGCCGAGGCCAGCATCAGCACGGTCACGCCGCCCGGCAGGCGGTGTTCCAGCTTGGCGCCGGCGTCGAGCAGGGCCGAAACGATGTCCACCTGGCGCATGCTGACCGCCGCCGACAGCGGCGTGGCACCACTGGCCGCTGCGTGCTGCGGATCAGCGCCACGCGCCAGCAGCAGGTCGGTCACCGCCAGATGGCCACCACCGGCCGCACGCAGCAGCGCGGTGCAGCCCTGTGCGTCGACTGCGTCGACGGCAAATCCCAGATCGATCAGGCGGCGCACCGCATCGACGTCACCAGCCATCGCAGCGGCCGGCAGATCGGCCTCGCGCAGGGTGCGGCGCGGCAACGGCCACACTCGCCAGTCGAGCCAGTCGGCCAGGTCACGGCGACCGATCGACAGCGCCACGCCCAGCGGCGTCTGCCCATCGGCGGCACGTGCTTCCGGCGAGGCACCGTGCTGCACCAGCAGCTTCAGCGCGCCTTCGCGGGCCAATGCGGTGGCCAGATGCAATGCGGTCATGCCATGGCTGTCACGCGCTTCACGATCGACACCGGCCTTGAGCAGGGCCTGCTGCAGGCGCAGCCAGCCCAGGCGCACTGCCAGCGACAACGGCGGGTCACCCGCCGGCGAGGCCGCGAACGGATCGGCACCACGTTCCAGCAGTTCCAGCGCCAGCTGCTCCAGGCCACGGGCGGCCTGATCGTGCTGTGCGCAGGCGGCAAGGAAGCGCGCCAGGCCACCGCGACCGGCCGGTGACAGGCCACGCTGCAGCATCACCTGCAGCGCCGGCACCGCATCGATGCCACGCGACAGCAACGCGAACATCGGCGTATCGGAACAGGCGTCGCGCACGTAGGGATCGGCGCCGTGGCCCAGCAGCCAATCCACCGCGCGCGGCTCCAGCGCCAGCTCGGGGTCGAGCAGCAGGCCGCCCAGTTCTTCCGGCTGGCACAGCTTGGCCAGCGCGGCCATGCCTTCGGTGTTGCCGAAGCCCAGCGCTTCGCGCAGCAGGGTCAGCGGCGGGCGGTCCGGCAGCAGGCCGCTGGCACTGGCGGCTTCGCCACGCTCGGCCAGGCCGTCACTGACCGCGGCCGGCAATGGATAGGACGGATCCAGCAGCGCGACAATCGCCCAGCGTCCGGCTTCGGCGGCGTAGTCCACCGCACGGCGGCCAACCGGATCGGTGGCATCGGCGGCGATGCCCAGCTCGACCAGGCGCTTGATCAGCAATGGCGAGACATCCTCGGCCATCGCCGCCAGCTGCACCGCATTGCGGCCTTCGCCGTCCACCGCAACCAGATCCGGCTTGTGCGGCAGCAGATGCTCGACCACGGCGGCGCGACCGGCACGGGCCGCTTCCAGCCACGGCGTACGGCCAAGCGCATCGCGCGCTTCCAGATTGGCACCGGCACCCAGCAGCACGCCGATGATCTCGACGTGGCCAGCCAGTGCGGCCTCATGCAGCGCGCTGCGGCGCTGGCGATCACGCGCGTCAGCCCGCGCCTTGTGCTTGAGCAGCAGCTGCACGCCGGCCGGATCGTCGTCTTCGGTGGCGGCCGCGGCCAGCAACACCGGGGTGCCTTCGGCCGGTTCGCTGCGCGCACCGCGTTCGAGCAGGAAGCGGGCCAGGCGCCAGTTGCCGACCTGGCAGGCCACGGCCAGCGGCGACCAGCCCTCGTTGTTCAGCGCGTCGACTTCGGCGGCGGCATCGCGCAGCAGCGCGGCCACGCCCGGGTCGGAACTGCGCGCCGCATGGTGCAGCGGGGTGTTGCCATCGCTGTCGATGGCACGCGAATCGGCACCGTTGGCGAGCAGGGTCATCACCGCTTCGGGGCGGCCGTGCCAGCTGTCGCGGGTGGCGGCCAGCAGCGGGGTCATGCCCCGGTGCGGCGCATTCACATCGACGCCGCGGGCGATCAGTTCGCGCAGCAGGCGCAGGTCCGGCAGCACCGCCGCCAGCACCGCCAGGCTGCGCTGGTCGCGCCAGTTCGGGTCCGGCAGCGCATACGGATCGGCACCGGCCTGAAGCAGCTGCAGGCCGCGGTCGATGCGACCCTGGCGCGCGGCTTCATACAGCGCCGGTGTCAGCTCCTGCGGCGCCATCGCCTCCAGCGGCGCGGTTTCGGCCGCAGCGGCGAACATCGGTTCGTGCTCGTTGCCGGCGCTGGCCAACGGGCTCGCGCGCAGCGACACCAAGGGTGCCGGCGCCACCCGCTGCAGCAGCAGGTGCAGCACGGGAGACAGCAGCACCACCGCCAGCGCGGCGGGCCAGCGCGCGCCTTCCGGCAACAGGCCCGGCCAGGCCGGCAGCACCACCAGCGCGGCCAGCGCGATCACCAGCGCGGCGACACCGAGACCGCGCCAGGCGGTCAGGTCGCGTCCGGCCAGCGCCTGCCAATGCTGGGCGAGATTGCCATCCAGGCGTTCGACATCGTTCCACAGCGGCCAGGTGCGCCAGGCCGCCAGCAGGCCGGCACTGACCAGCACGCTCAGGCCCAGCACCGCGGCCAGGCTGCCGCTGTCACGCAGCGCCGCCAGCGGCCAGGCCAGCAGCAGCGCCAGCAACAGCGGCGCTGCCGTCCACAACGCCAGCAGCGCCGGCAGGTCCTGGCGCGCGACGATCTTCAGCGGCAGCAGCGCGCGGCTGCGACGCCACCACGACACACCCAGCGCGAACGCCGGCTGCGCCAGTGCCGCAAGGATGGCGCCTGGAACGCCGCCCACAGCGGCGCCAAGCGCCAGCACGGCGCCTACGGCGAAGGCGATCGACAGGGCGCGCGGACGGGACGTGTCAGTCATAGTGGCGCGGCATCAGGCTGGCCACCGATGGCGGCACCTGCAGGTAGAACCCGCGCTCGCTCATTTCGCTGCGGACCTTTTCCGGATCGGCCTGGGCCAGGCGGCGCTGGGCATCCAGGGCCACGTCCAGGACGAAGGCGAGCGTCCCCAGCGAGGTGAGCAGCGGCGCAGGCAGCGCGCTGAAATCATCGCGACGGGGAACGTAGACGTAGGTGTCCGGCTTGAGTTGGCTTTTATAGACGTAGGCGTGCATGTCCGCGGGACGATAACCCGGGAAGAGCCATGATTGTGTCGGAAAGCCGACACCGGGGAAAGCCGTCAGCCGACGATGGCGGCGTGATCGGCGGCGTTTCCCCGGCAGGATTCAGCAATGTGGCGGCGGCGTTCAGCCAACGCCGCCGCCACACGGGCGCTTACTTGACCTTGGCGTAGGTGCCCTTCAGCGCGACACCGGCGAGGATCGCACCGGCATAGCATTCGTAGTTGGTGCTGCTCTTGAACTCGTTCTTCTTGTAGTAGCTGACGATGTCGACCACGGCGTTGGCGCCGCGCGACTTGGCACCGTCCTGCAGCGCGCGCAGCGCCGACAGCGCGACCCAGCGGCAGGCCTCGGCATCGCTCTTGTTGGCGGCGTTGGTCTTCTTGTTGGTCACGTCTTCGCCCAGGCGCTGCTGCACGCTGACCGGCTGGCCGGCCAGGTAGAAGCGGACGCTGCCGTCGATGCCGGCGTCCTTGGCAGCCTGCGAACTGACCAGTTCCTGCAGGGACTGCTCCACGCGGGTATCGCGGGCAGAAGCGGTGGAGGCCAGGGCCAGCAGTGCGGTGGCCGTGGCGATCATCAGGGTGCGGCGCATCGGAACATCTCCTTGTCGAGGGTGCGGGTAGGTTGCGGGAACAGCGGCGGTGGGGCAGTGGATCACTCGCGCCAGCGGCGGAACACCAGCGAGGTGTTGATGCCACCGAAGGCGAAGTTGTTGCTCATCACGTACTCGGCCTGCAATTCGCGACCTTGGCCGGTGATGAAGTCGAGCTGGCCACAGCGTGGATCGACCTCGGCCAGGTTCAGGGTGGGCGCGAACCAGCCGGCGCGCATCATCTCGATGCTCATCCAGGCCTCGAACGCACCACAGGCGCCCAGCATGTGGCCGACGTAGCTCTTCAGCGAGCTGATCGGCATGCGGCTGCCGAACACCTGCGCGGTGGCCTGGGTCTCGGCGATGTCACCGTGGTCGGTGGCGGTGCCGTGGGCGTTGACGTAGTCGATCTGCGCCGCGTCCAGCCCGGCATCCTCCAGCGCCAGGCGCATGGCCTGGGCCATGGTGTCGGCACTGGGCTGGGTGACGTGCTGGCCATCGCTGTTGGTGCCGTAGCCGACCACCTCGGCAAGGATGGTGGCGCCACGTGCCTGCGCGTGCTCCAGGTCTTCCAGGATCAGCGTGCAGGCACCCTCGCCCAGCACCAGGCCATCACGGCCGGCATCGAACGGGCGCGGCGTGGTCTGCGGCGCATCATTGCGCACGCTGGTGGCGAACAGGGTGTCGAACACTGCCGCGGCAGTGGCATCGAGCTGCTCGGCACCGCCAGCCACCATCACCGTCTGCTTGCCGCTGCGGATCGCTTCGTAGGCCGCGCCCACGCCCTGGCTGCCCGAGGTGCAGGCACTGGAGGTGGTGTAGACGCGCCCGGACAAACCAAAGAACACACCGATGTTGACCGGCGCGGTGTGGCTCATCATCTTCAGGTAGGTGGTGGCACTGATGCCGTCGGTGGTGAACTCGTTGAGCATGCGGCCGAATTCACCGGTGGCCTCGTGGCTGCCCGAGGACGAGCCGTAGGCCACGCCGGTACGGCCACTGCGCAGCACCGGGTGCTCGTGCAGGCCAGCCTCGCGCAGTGCCACCTCGGTGGCGCGCACCGACATGATCGCGACCTTGCCCATCGAGCGGGTGGTCTTGCGGTTGTAGTTCGGCGGCAGCTCGAAGTCCTGCGCCGGCGCGGCCAGCTTGGTGTTCAGGCCAGCGTAGACATCCCATTCGGGCATCGTGCGCACGGCATTGCGGCAGCTGCGCAGGTGCGCTTCGATGGTGGGCCAGTCGTGGCCGAGCGGACTGATGGCGGCCGCACCGGTGACCACCACGCGACGATCGGCAGCCATCAGAGCATGCCTCCGTTCACCGAGATCACCTGGCGGGTGATGTAGCCGGCCGGCTCGGACAGCAGGAACGCCACCGTGGCCGCCACTTCGTCGGGACGACCGACGCGGCCGGCGGGAATCAGCTTGAGCGCGTGTTCGATCACTTCATCGTTGAGCATTTCGGTCTCGATCAGGCCCGGGGCCACGCAGTTGACGGTGATCTGGCGGCTGGCCAGTTCCAGTGCCAGCGCCTTGGTGGCACCGATGATGCCGGCCTTGGCGGCACTGTAGTTGACCTGGCCGCGGTTGCCGGCCAGCCCGGACACCGACGACAGGGTGACGATGCGGCCCGGCTTGCGCCGCCGCACCATCGGCATGATCAGCGGATGCAGCACGTTGTAGAAGCCATCCAGGTTGGTGTGGATGACCTGGTCCCAATCCTCCGCCGACAGCGCCGGGAAGGCGCCATCACGGGCGATGCCGGCATTGCAGACCACGCCGTAGTACGCGCCGTGCGCTTCGACATCAGCCTCCAGCGCGGCGCGTGCGGCCTCGCGGTCGGCTACGTCGAACGCCAGCACGCGGGCCTGCTGGCCCATGGCCTGGATCTCGGCCACCACGGCCTGTGCCTCTTCCAGGCGGCTGCGGCAATGCACCACCACGTCGAAGCCATCGCGCGCGATGCGCAGCGCGATGGCCCGGCCGATGCCCCGGCTGGCGCCGGTCACCAGCACGCTTCGATTCCCTGTCATGCCTGTCCACTCTCCAGATAGGCCATCGCGTCGGCCGGTTCGAACACCGACACGTTGGCTGTCGCCCATTCGTCCTCGCCCGCCAGGATGCGGCAGGCGAACATCCCCAATCCATTGTCACCCAACAGCTCGCAGCGCGCCTGTACGCGCAGCCGCGAACCGCTGGGGAAGCTGCTGCGCGCGCTGCTGTAGCGGCGGCTGCCGAGCAGGAAGCCCAGCTGCGGCGGCTTGCCGGCCGCACGCGCGCGGCAGCCGGCCCAGGCCGCGATGGCCTGCGCCATGTATTCGATGCCGACCCACGCCGGCACTTCGCCGTTCTCCACGAACAGGCCGGATTCGGGCACCACCAGTTCAGCCTCGAGGGTGTCCTGGTCCCACTGCGTGATGCGCTCCAGCAGGCACATGTCCTGGCGGTGCGGCACCACGTCCTCGATCGCGTACAGCGTGTTCATCGACGCTCCAGTGCCAGCACGGCATTGCTGCCGCCGAAGGCGAACGAATTGCTCAGCACCCGCCGCGGCGCCTGCGCCAGGCAGGAGCCCGGCGCGACCAGCGGCAGCACCGGCAGTGCGGGGTCGGGCACGCCGTCCCACCAGTGCGGCGGCAGCTGCTGCTGTGGGTTCTCGGCCAGCAGGATCCAGCACAGCGCCGCCTCGATCGCGCCCGAGGCACCCAGCGTATGGCCGGTCAGCGGCTTGGTCGAACTGGCCGGCACGCCGTTGCCCAGCACCTGCGAGACCGCCAGGCTTTCCATCGCATCGTTGTGCCCGGTGGCGGTGCCATGCAGGTTCACGTAATCCACTTCGTCGGCGCCCCAGCCGGCGCGCAGCAGCGCCTGCTGCAGGGCGTCGATGGCCCCCATCCCCTGCGGATCGGGGGCGGACATGTGATGGGCATCGGCCGATTCGCCCCACCCGGCCAGGCACACCGGACCCGGCTCGCGGGTAAGCAGGAACAGCGCGGCGCCCTCGCCGATGTTGATGCCGGAGCGGTGCTGCGAGAACGGATTGCAGCGCAGGGCCGACACCGATTCCAACGCGCTGAAGCCGGCCACGGTGAAGCGGCACAGCGAATCGGCACCGCCGGCAATCACCGCATCGACGATGCCGGCGCGCAGCATGCGCGCGGCCGACATCAGCGCCTTGGCGCTGGACGAGCAGGCGGTGGACAGGGTCCATGCCGGCCCCTGTGCACCACTGCGCTGGCGCACGAACTGCGCGGCGGTGCCCATTTCCTGCTGGGCGTAATCGAAGCCCTGCGGCCACTGGCCCTGTTCGGCGTGGGTGCGCAGGGCCTGCTCGGATTCACCAATGCCCGAGGTGCTGGTGCCCAGCACCACCGCCACACGCTCGGCACCATGGCGGGCGATCGCGGCGGCCACCGCTGGTGCGATCTGCGCCAGTGCCACGTCCAGCAGGGCGTTGTTGCGCCCGCGCAGGGCCACCGGCAGGTCCTCCAGCGCCGGCAGCGGCGTGCGCACCTCTCCCAGCGCCAGGGTGCGCCCCGGCAGCAGGCTGTCGTTGTCGCTGAGCCCGCCCGGCACATCGGCGAACATCGCCGACGCGACCGCGGCGCGGCCATCGCCGAGCGCGCAGACCACGCCCAGGTCGTTCAGGTAGATCGGTGCACTCATCGGTCCTGCCCGGCCATGTCGATCGATTCGATGCGCAGCGCATAGCCTTCGGCGCGGTTGTCCAGCTGCACGCTGCCATCGTCCAGGCGCTGCAGCTGCAGCCACACCGTGCCGTCGCGCGACAGGCTGCGCTGCCGGCCGTCATCGCTGACCTGCCAACCTGCCGGCAACGCGGCGGCAATGGCCGCGGTCGGCCACAGCGCGAACTGCAGGTCATCCAGCACGCGCTCGGCACGCACCTGCGGCGGCAGCCACGGTGCGCGCTGCTGGGTCAGCTGCTGGCCGTCCCACTGCAGGCGCACGCCGGTCTGGCCCATCGCCTGCACCGCCAGCTGCACCTGCTGCGCATCGGCTTCCAGCAGAGCATCCAGGTCGCGCTCATGCGTACCGAAACGGAAATGCAGCTGCTGCTGCAATGCCAGCGGCGCCGGCAGGCTGGCCGGCGACAGGCGCAGCGGCGGCAGTTCCACCAATGGCTTGGGCATGCGGCCGGCACAGGCGGCCAGCAGCAGGCACAGCAGCACGGCCGCGGTACGGGCGATCAGGCGCTGCACAGCTGCTCCAGCACGCGCATGCGGCGGCCGCTTTCATCGGCCACATACGGG
This sequence comes from Stenotrophomonas sp. 28608_Sma, assembly GCF_056486185.1. Taxonomy (NCBI): domain Bacteria; kingdom Pseudomonadati; phylum Pseudomonadota; class Gammaproteobacteria; order Lysobacterales; family Lysobacteraceae; genus Stenotrophomonas; species Stenotrophomonas sp. 28608_Sma. The sequence continues at coordinate 4,856,657 of NZ_CM151308.1, forward strand.
TTGTTGGTGTCCCAGGCGTAGCCGGCCAGGATGGAACTGATCATGTCGCGTACTTCGGGCTGCTGCTGCGGGTGGTAGATGATCTTCTGGAAGCCGCCCTCGTACCAGCTTTCAACGAAGCGGCGGAAGGTCTTCACGCCGGCACGCAGCGGGATCGAGAATTCAGCTTCCCAGTCGACGGTTTCACCGGCATAGCGTCGCGCCAGGCATTCGCTGGCCAGCTGCGCGGACTTGAAGGCGATGGTGACGCCGGAGGAGAACACCGGGTCAAGGAACTCGCCGGCATTGCCCAGCAGGGCGTAGCCCGGGCCCCACAACGAGCTGACATTGGCCGAGTAACCGGTGATGCGACGCACCGGCAGCACCGCCCATTCGGCGTTGGCCAGCAGCCGGGTCAGGTTGGGGTCCTCGCCGACGATGGCCTGCAGCTTCTGCAGGTCGTCGCCTTCGTAGCGTTCGAAGAACGACGGCTCGGCGACCACGCCCAGCGAGCAGCAGCCGTTGGAGAACGGGATCGTCCAGTACCAGACGTCGATGTGCTCGGGATGGGTGGTGATCAGGATCTTGTTGCGATCGAAGTCCGCTTCGGCCGGAATGTTGTCGCGCACGTGGCAGAAGATCGCGCCGCGCACCGGGAAGTTGGACGGCGATTCCAGCTGCAGCAGGCGTGGCAGCAAGCGCGCGAAGCCGGATGCATCGAGGATGAAATCGGCCTCGATGCGGTACTCGCTGCCGTCCGGACGACGCACGGTCACCGCCGGCTGCTCGCCCGGCTCGACCGCAAGCACTTCATCGCCGAAGCGCAGCGTGGTGCCCATGCGCTCGGCGCCGCGTGCCAGCACGTTGTCGAAGTCGGCGCGCTGCACCTGGTAGGTGGTGCCCCAGCCTGGCGAGAACTTCTTCCTGAAGTCGAACGCGGTGCGCGCCTCGCCATGCACGAACGCGGCGCCGTTCTTGTGCTGGAAGCCCGCTTCGACCACGTCCTGCAGCAGGCCTGCCGCTTCGATGTACTCCATGCTCTGCGGCAGCAGGCTTTCACCGATCGAGAAGCGCGGGAACTGCTGGCGCTCCAGCATCAGCACCTGGCGGCCATGCTGGCGCAGCATCGCCGCGGCCACCGAGCCGGCCGGGCCCGCACCGATGATCAGGATTTCAGTACGTTCGACAGCATCCACAGCAGTATTCATCGGTGCGTCCTTGTTGCTCGATCAGGTGGAAAGAAGGAAGTCGGAAGACAGGTTCAAGCTGGCGGCAGGTCATGTGGCGGCGGCCGGAACAGCGGCGAGATCAGCCAGACCAGGCCGATGCCGAACAGCAGGGTCAGGCCGAACGCACGCAGCGCCGGCGTCTGCGACAGGCCCAGCAGGCCGAACGACAGCCAGGTGCTGGCCGCACCCACGCAGACCGCCAGCCACGCGCTGGCATCGCCGCGGTGCTCGATCAGGAAGATGCCGTAGTCGATGCCCATGCCCAGCAGCAGCATCAGTGCCAGCACGTTGAACAGCTGCAGCGGCTGGCCGAACAGACCCAGCAGGCCCAGGGTCAAGGCACCGGCAATCAGGGTCGGCGCGAACACGCGCCAGGCCTGGCGGCGGTAGCGCAGCCACAACGCGCCGAACACCAGCGCGATGCCGACCAGCAGCAGCCCGCCCATCAGCTTGCGGTAATGGCCCAGCAGCGTGGAGAAGTCGGCCGTGCGGTCGACCCAGCGCACGCCGGGCAGGCCCTCGGCCGCGCCCTGCAGGGTGGCCAGTGCATCGGCGCGCGACAGGTCATCGACCATCACCACGCTGACCATCTGCCCACCGACCTCGCCCACCCACAGATGACGGAACGGCTGCGAGGCCGGCGAGGCCAGGAAGGCTTCGGCGCTGAGCGGCGCTGCCGCGAACTGCGGTCGCTGCAGCGGCTCGCCCACGGCCTCGGACACGGCCGACAGCACGCCGGGTTCCACCTTCGCGGTCAGCGCGGCATCGGCCTGCTGCCGCGACGGCGACGGCAGCCAATCGCTGATCGCGCGATAGCCACCAATGCGCTTGTCGTTGGCCAATACACGCAGGCGTTCGGTCAGCGCTTCTTCGCGCTGCAGCAGCTGCGCGGCATCGGCACCCTGCACCAGGTAGAACTGCGCCGGGCTGGGCATGCCCAGCAACTGGCTCAGGCGGATCTGCTGCGCCATCAATGCCGGCGGCGACGACTGCAGGCTGCGCAGGTCGTCGTTGCTCTGCAGGCGCGCGATGCCGATGGCAGACAGTGCCAGCGTGATCACCACGAACATCGTCACCGCGCGGCGGCCATGCAGGCGCGGGAAACGCTCCAGCGTGTTGCCCAGCCACTGCGAGAAGCGGGTCTGGCGGATCTCGCCACCATCCAGCCACGGGAACCAGAAGATCACCGTGAGGAAGGCGGCAGCCAGGCCGACCACCGAGAACAGCGCCATCTGGCGCAGGCCCGGGAACGGGGCCAGGCCCAATGCCAGGTAGGCCAGCGCACTGGTCAGCAGGGCCAGCCACAGGCCGGGCAGCAGATGCCGCAGCAGTTTCCAGCGACGATCGGCCGGCTCGGCCTGGCGCGAGGCGAACCAGTGAATGCCGTAGTCCTCGGCCACGCCCACCAGCGACGCACCAAACACCAGGGTCAGCACGTGCACCTTGCCAAACACCAGCACGGTCACTGCCAGCGCCACGCCACAGCCGATCAGCAGTGAGGCGGCGACCAGCAGGATCGGCCGCAGCGAGCGGAATGCCAGCCACACCAGCAGCAGCACCGCCGCCAGCGACCCCCAACCGATGGTGTTGATCTCCTGGTTGGCCTGCACCGCGGCGGCCTCGGCATGCAGCGGCACGCCGGCGTGCAGGATTTCCAGCTCCGGCGCCGCTGCCGTGGCGGCCTGCCCGGCGCGTTCCAGCAGGCCATCGAGATGGCGCTCGCCATCCAGCTGGAACGCCGAACCCGGCGTATCGAACTGCAGCACGGCCCAGTGCCTGCCCTCGGCTTCAAGCAAGCCGTCATCGCCCAACCGCAGCCCCGACCCCTGCGCCTGCTGCTGCCACCATTGCGGCCACAGCGACAACGGGTCCTGCCGCCAGTCGGTCAGGCGCGGCGCGCCCATCGGGCCGTACAGCGCGGCCAACGCCTGTTCGGCCAGCGCGCCCGGCTCGCTGCCCTGCAGCTGCTCGCGCTGGGCCGGGGTCAGCAGGCGGTCCCGGTACGGCGCGTAGAACGCGCGCGCCTCATCGAACCAGCCTTCGATCGAGCCGCTGGGTACCAGCAGGGCGTGATCGGCGTCCTTGGCCATGGCTGCAGCAAACGCGGCCTGCGCACGCTTGGCGGCAGCGCCGTCCTTGCTGCCCAGCAGCACCACCACCTGCCGCGAACTGCCATCGGCAATGCGCCGGGTGACATCGCTCAACAGACGGTCGTGTGCATCCTGCGGCAGCAGGGCGAGGATGTCGGTGTCGATCCGCGATTGCTGGCTCCACAGGTGCCACTGCTGCGCGCCCAGTACCACCAGCACCAGCAGCCAGGCGATGCCCAGCCAGTGCCACCAGCGCCGCAACCGGTCCGGTGCGTTCGATGCCGCGGCCTCACTCAAAGCGGCGGGCCTCGTCGGCATTGAGCGTGGCCGGTGCCTCGCTCAATGCGCTGAACTGGATCTGCGTGCGGTCCTTGTTGGCCTCCACGATCTCGACCTGGCGCACGTAGCGGTCGCCCTGCAGGGTCAGCGATTCGAAAGCCTTGGCCAGCATCGCCGACTTCGGCGTCAGCCGCAGCCGCCAGCCTTGTCCTTCACGGCTGGCCGTCACGTTGAACTGGCTGGACAGCGCCTGCACGTCGCCACTCATCAGCGCGAACATGATCGCGTTCACCGAACGCATCGCCGGTTGCTGCCGTGCATCGAGTTCGACGCGGGTGCTGCCATCGCGCTGGCGGCTGAGGATGCGGTCGGCGGTGACCACCACCTCGGAGGGGAACGGCTTGAGCGTGGACCAGATCACGCCGTGCTGGCGCGCGACCACGAACCGGCCCTGCGAACGCAGCGGGTTCTTGAAGCCGCTGACCTGCTTTTCCTGGCTGAACTGGCCACGCAGCACGTCCGGCCGGGCCACCGCCTGGGTGATCGCATCGATGGCGGGGTCGGCCGCCTGCACCAGCGGTGCGGCCACCAGCAGCAGCGCGCACAGCAGCGCACGGGCGAAACGGTTCGCTCGGTTCATGGCGCAGGCACTCCCAGGCGTTCCCACAGCACCGGCGGGCACTGGTACAGCATTTCCTTGCTGGCCGCGTCCACCGCAACCTGGATGGTCATCGCGCGGGTCAGCACCTGGCCGCTCTGCGCATCGAGAATCTCGTACTCGATTTTCAGCCGGTTCTCCCATTCCACGATGCGCGCGATCACGCGCAAGGCCTGGTTGAACAGCAGCGGGCGCACATATTTCACCCGCGCATCGACCACCGGCCACAGGTAGCCCGATTCGAGCATCTGCGGGTAGTCGTAGTCGTAGCGCCCGAGCAGCGCGCAGCGCGCGATCTCGAAGTACTTGAAGTAGTTGCCATGCCAGACCACGTTCATCGGATCGCAGTCATGGAAGGCCGGGGTCAGCGAAATCTCGCCGGCCCGTTCGATTGCTTCATTCACCGGCATACAGCTCCCAACGTTGCGCGCGGATCTCCACCAGCAGTTCCCGCAGTTCGCGATCCAGCGCGCGGTCTTCTTCAACCAGGGCGATGCGCTGCCCCAGGTCGGCGTACATGTCGGCCAGACTGCCATGCAGCTGCGCGTTCAGGCCAACCCGTTCGCGCAGCGCCAGGCCCTGGCGGGCAGCGATCAGCATCGCGGCCACTACCTGTTCAGTCAGCTCGATCACGCGCAGGCAATCGCGCGCGGCAATGGTGCCCATGCTGACCTTGTCCTGGTTGTGGCATTCGGTGGAGCGCGAGAACACGCTGGCCGGCATGGTCTGCTTCAGCGCTTCGGCGGTCCATGCCGAAACGCTGATCTGCAGCGCCTTCAGGCCATGGTTGATGGCCGCGCGCGGGCCGGTGGCCGCCGACAGGTTGGCCGGCAGGCCGTGGTTGTAGCGGGCATCGACCACCAGTGCCAGCTGCCGGTCGAGCAGATCGGCAAGGTTGGCCACGGTGTTCTTCAGGGTGTCCATCGCCAGCGCGATGTGGCCGCCGTAGAAATGGCCGCCGTGCAGGATACGCTCGCCGTCGGCATCGATCAGCGGGTTGTCGTTGGCGCTGTTCAGTTCGGTTTCGATCAGCTGGCGCAGGAACGGCAGGCTGTCCTCCAGCACGCCGATCACGTGCGGTGCGCAGCGCAGCGAGTAGCGGTCCTGCAGGCGCTGTTCATTGCGCGGCGGACGCTCGCTGTGCAGGTCGCTGCGCAGGCGCGCGGCGATGCGGCCCTGGCCCGGGTGCGGCTTGGCGGCGAACAGGGTTTCGTCGAAGTGATGCGCGTTGCCGTCGCTGGCCAGCACGTTGAACGCAGTCAGCCGCGTGGCCATGCGCGCCAGGTAATCGGCGCGCTGCCAGGCCAGGCAGGCCAGGCCGGTCATCACGGCGGTACCGTTCATGATCGCCAGGCCTTCCTTCGGCCGCAGCTTCAACGGGGTCATGCCGATCTTCGCCAGCACATCCGCCGCCGGCTGCACGCGGCCGTCATGCAGCACCTCGCGCTCTCCGCACAGCACCGCGGCCACGTACGACAGCGGGGTCAGGTCACCGCTGGCACCCACCGAGCCTTCGGCCGGAATCATCGGCAGCACGTCGTGCTGCAGCAGTGTGGCCAGGCCTTCCAGCAGCGGCACACTGACACCGGACATGCCACGCACCAGCGACGCCAGGCGCGCAGCCAGCACCGCGCGGGTCTCGACCGGGTCCAGGTAACGGCCCAGGCCACAGCCGTGGTAGGTGTACAGGTGGTGCGGCAGCTCAGCCACCAGCGCCGGCGGGATGTTCACCGTGCACGAGTCGCCGTAGCCGGTGGTCACGCCGTAGATCACGCCGTCCTCGCGCAGCAGGCGGTCGAGGAAGTCGGCACCGCGCTGGATATGCGCGCGGAACGCAGGCGCGTCGCTCAGTGCGGCCTCGCACTGGCGCTGGGCCAGGGCAACCACGTCTTCAATGGTCAACGGTGCATCGCCAAAGCGGCACACGGGTACGGCGTCAGTCGTCATGCGGAGCCTGATCCCAGAAGGGGAAGAAGTTGAACCAGTCCAACGGGGACTGGATGACCTGGAGTTCCAGCCAGCGCGCGAAGCGCTGTGCCTGTTCGGCCAGCGCAGCATCGCGCGAGCCACGTGGCAGCGCGATGCGTTCGGCGAACTGTTCAAACGCCACGCGATAGCCCTCGCCCTGGTGCAGGCAGGCCATGGTGTAGACCGGGCAACCCAGCGCGGCGGCGAGCACATAGGCGCCGATCGGGAACGGCGCGCGGTGGCCAAGGAAATCGGCGGTGACGCTGCGGCCGCCCTGCACCGGCGTGCGGTCGCCGACGATGGCAACGAAGCCACCCGCCGCCACGCGCTCGGCCAGCATCACCGCCGTGGCCGGGCCCATTTCGGTTACCTGCACCAGTTCCACCGCCGCCAGCGGGTCCAACCGCTGCAGCAGGCGGTTGAAGCGCTGCGCATGCGCGGTGTGCACCAGCACGGTGATGCGGAACCCCGGCACCTGTTCGGCCAGTACCTGGCACAGCTCCAGGCAGCCGATGTGCGCGGTCAGGATCAGCCCGCCCTCGCGGCGCGCGATCTTTTCCAGCACCAGGTCGCGATGCAGGTGGATGCGTTCGGCCGGATAGCGTCCGCCCAGGCCGAGGATCTTGTCCAGCATCGTGTCGGCAAACGCGAAGAAGTGGCGCAGGCTGTCACCCCGGGTCGGCGCGCGACCCAGCGCACCGCTGTGCGCCTGCAGGCGCTGCAGGTACTGCATCGAGGCCTGGCGGCCAACGCGGTTGCCCAGCCAGTGGCAGGCCACCACCGGCCACACGCACAGGCGGAACGGCCAGCGCCCGAACCAGCGGTGCACCCAGCACAGGAACAGCACGCCGGCCACCGAGGTGGATTCGCCGATGTCGGCCCAGTGCGGGGCCCCCTGCACGGCCGCCATCTCAGCGCTGCCCCCGCAGGCGGCGCCACAGCAGGCGCGGTGCGCGCCAGAGCATGCCGAAGAACAAGCGGGTGTGCATGCGGCTGATGCGCACGTTGTCGCGCCACACATCGAAGTGCGAGACGCCATCGGATGGATAGGTCACGCGCGTGGCCAGGTGCTCGACCGGCAGGTGCCGCCAGTACAGGCGCACCATCACTTCGGTATCGAAATCCATGCGCCGGCCGATGGTTTCTTCACCGATCAGGCGCAGCACCGGCGGCAGCGGATACACGCGGAAGCCGCACATGGTGTCGCGCAGATGCAGCGACAGCGTGTTGATCCAGACCCAGATGTGGGTCGCGTAGCGGCCATACAGGCGCGCCTTGGGAACGCTGGCGTCGTAGGCCGGAATGCCACAGATCACCGCCTCGGGATGGGCGCGCGCCGCTTCGATGAAGCGTGGCAGATCGCGGGTATCGTGCTGGCCGTCGGCATCGATCTGCAGCACGTGGCTGTAGCCTCGCGCGCCGGCTTCGGCGAAACCGGCCAGCATCGCCCCGCCCTTGCCCTGGTTGACGTCCAGGCGCAGCAGGTCGACGCCCTGGCGCTGTGCCAGCGAACGCAATGCTGCCGCGCACGCCTCATGCGAGCCATCGTCGACCAGCAGGCACGGCAGGCCGGCGGCCTGCACGCCGTCGACCACCGCCGCGATGGCGTGCTCGTGGTCGTAGACGGGAATCACCACCAGTGGCGCGAACGCGGCACCGGCAACGGCCGGATCAGTCCGCATCGGCGAAGACCACTTTGCCGCTGGCATGCACGCCGTGGCTGGAGGTGTAACGGAAGGCCAGCACGTTGCGTGCGGCATCCCAGTCCAGCTGCAGGGTCAGCTCATCGCCCGGGCGGGCCACGTGCTGGAACTTCACCGCATCCATGCGCAGGAACACTGCCGGCATGGCGAACACCTGGCGGCCAAACCGCACCGCCCAGTCCAGCTGCGCCACGCCGGGCAGGATCGCCGCCTGCGGGAAGTGGCCCTGGAACGGTCGCAGCGCCGGGTCCAGGGTCATCCGCAGCGTGGCGCTGGCCGCATCGCGGTGATCCCAGACCGGCACCGGCATCAGCGGCTGGAACAGCGCTGCCAGTGCCGCCTGGGTGACCTTGCCCTGTGCGTTGATCGGCAGCGCCGGCACCAGCCGCCAGCGGCGCGGCCGGGTGACCGCGTCATGAGCCTGTGCCAGGCGTGTGCCAAGGCGCTGGCCCAGCGCGCGGCGCGCGGCCTCACCGCCCTCCAGCAGCGTCGGGTCGGCCGGTACCACCACCGCGGCCAGCTGCTCGCGCTGCCCGGGCAGCACCAGCACGCGCACGTCATCCACTTCGGCGTCTTCGCGCAACGCACGTTCCAGTGCATCCAGCGAAACGCGGCGCTCTTCAATCTTGACGATGCGGTCGGCGCGGCCCAGCAGGCGGAAGCGGCCATCGGCCAACGCTTCAACGCGGTCCTGGGTACGCCACCAATCCGGGGTTTCCAGATGTGCGGAGGCCACCGCCAGGCAGCCCTCCTCGATGCGCCACTGCACGCCGGGCAGCGGCTGCCACGGCGGCAGGTCGGTGTCCCAGCGGCGCCAGGCGATGCCGCCGGTCTCGCTGCTGCCATAGACCTCGGTCGGTGCCACGCCGAGCCACTGCCGCACCTGGCGTGCGGCTTCTTCCGGCAGCGGGCCGCCAGAGGAGAATACCGCGCGCAGGCGGCCATGCAGGCTGGCCCAGTCGAGCTGCTCGGGCAGGCGCTTGAGGTGGGCCGGGGTCGCGACCAGCACCGTATCGGTACCGGCCAGCGCACCCACCAGATCTTCGTGGAAGAACCGGCGTGGATGGATCAGGCGGCCGGCAGCCAGCGGCCACAGCACGCGGAACAGCAGGCCATAGATGTGCTGGTGCGACACCGTGCCATGCACCTGCACGCCTTCCAGCTGCGTGCCGAACGCAGCCTGCAGTGCGTCCACCTCGCGCGTCAGCTGGTCCATGCGCTTGTTGATCGCACTGGGTTGTCCGGTGCTGCCGGAGGTGAACACGCACAGCTCGCAGGCGCGCTCGTCCAGCGCCTGAAGACCCTCGTCCGGTGCGGCGTCCAGCGCCGCCAGCAGACGATAATCGGCGGACACATCGCCTGCGAAACCACTCACCTGCGGCTGCAGCGCCTGCAGCGTGGCCGGCAGATTGTCGGCAGCCAGGAACACCCGCTTGCCGGCATGCCAGGCACCGAACAACGCAGCGGCAAAGGCCACCGCATCATCGAAATACAGGGCCCAGTCACGGCCTTCGGCCGCCGCAAACGCGGCGCGCCAGGCCAGTACGCGCTGGCGGAAGCGGGCGTGGTCGATCACCTCGCCATCGCAGACGCCAACGCTTCGATGCGGCCGCGCCTCCAGCAGCAGCCGGTCCAGGGCAATCCACTCAGCCATGCGCGTGCGCCGCCTTCACCCGCCGCCGCACCAGCCACTCACCTGCGAACAACACGCCCATCATCACGTACGCCAACAATCCGTTGTAGAGCATCCAGACCCGGTCCGACGCGTACAGCGCGGTCAGCAGGGCCAGGCTGCCGTTGAGAACGAAGAAGCCGCACCACACCTGGGTGACGCGGCGGGTATAGGCCACCGCGAACGGGGGCAGGTCCGGTTCCTGCAGCCGTGCCAGGCGTTCCACCAGCGGCGGGCCGAAACGCAGGCTGGTGCCGAATACCGCCAGCATCACTGCGTTGACCAGCGCCGGGTACAGCTTCAGCGGCAGGGCCTGGTTGAGCACGGTGGCCAGCACCGCCAGCAGGCCGGTGCCGGCGGCCGCGGCCCACCACAGCGGCTGGCGCGTACTCAGCGCGCGCAGCAGGGCCAGGGTGAACAGCAGCAGCGACAACCAGCGTGGCTCGAAGCGGCCCATCGCCAGGTACACCAGCACCGGGTAGGCCAGCGAGATCGCAGCCACCACGACCGTGCGTGCGCGTGCCATGGTGGAGCCGCCGGCGCTGCGGTCAGGCGGCTGCCTGGTCCGGCAGCAGCCTGTGCACCACATCGACGATGTCCTGCACGGTACGCACGGCCTTGAACGCTTCCGGCTGCAGGTTGCGGCCGAGCAACGGCTTCAGCTGAACGATCAGGTCGACCGCGTCGATGCTGTCGATGTCCAGGTCGTCGTACAGGCGGGCCTCGGGGGTGATCCGGGCGGTTTCGATCTCGAAGCTGTCGGTCAGGATGCTGACGATGCGTTCGAACAGTTCATTCTTGGTCATGGCAGGTCCTGGCACCAGTTACGACTGGCGGGCGGCGACGAACTCGCCGAGCGCGCGCACGCTGGAGAAATGGCGACGGGTTTCTTCCGAATCGGCCGAGAGGCTCACACCGTACTTCTTCTGCAGCGCCAGGCCCAGCTCCAGCGCGTCGATCGAATCCAGGCCGAGGCCCTCGACGAACAGTGGGGCGGTCGGATCGATGTCCTCCGGCGTGATGTCCTCCAGCGAAAGGGAGGAAATGATCAATTCCTTGATCTCGTGCTCAAGTGCTTGCACGGTTCGGATCTCCAGACAGGTCGAAATAACGAGAAAGGTGCTCGGTGACGCGACGGGCTGCCAAGGCATCCCCCCTTGGCGAGTCGTCTTCGGCCAGAAATGGCGCGATCGGGATATCTTCGCCGATCTGCAGCCGAACGTGAAAGCGACGTGAGGGGACACGATACCACTTCTGCCCCTTGGTCAGCGTTGGCGGGCTGCAGGTGATCCGCACCGGGGTGATGTCCAGCCGGCCGCGGACGGCGATGTTGGCGGCCCCACGCTGCAGCCGCGGCGGCTGCCCGGGCACGCTGCGGGTGCCCTCCGGGAAGATCACCAGGGTGCCGCCGGCATGCACCGCGGCCACGCAGTCATCGACCAGGCCGGCGCCATCGTCATTGGAGATGTAGCCGGCGGCCCGTACCGGACCGCGCATGAACGGGTTGCAGGCCACGGCCCGCTTGACCACGCAGTCGGCGTTGGGCAGCAGCGAGATCAGGCAGACCACGTCGATCAGGGTCGGGTGATTGGCCAGTACCAGCAGGCCGTTGCGCTGCAGGCGTTCGCCGCCCTCGATCTCGTACGTCATCACCCCCAGGCCGCGCATCAGCCGCAGGTGGCTGGCGAACGCGACCTGCACCACGCGTCGGGCGCGGCGGCGGCGTGCCACCGGGTCACGCATCAGCAGCAGTACCGGCATCACCAGAACGCCCAGCAGCAGGCCGCCCAGGCCAAATGCGACAAAGCTCAGGCCGGTGCCAAACACCCGCCAGGCATGATCGAGGCGGCGCAGCAGCTCAGCCACGGCGGCTCCAGCGCCAGCGCTGGCCGTGGGCCACGTGTTCCAGCGCCGGCGCGCCGGACAACAGGAACCGGTGCAGGTCCAGCGCATGCGGCAGCAGGCCGGGCGCAGTGCTGGCCTGGGCGTCGGCCGGCTGCCACTGCAGCGACAGCGTCGGCCGGCCCTCTGCCGGGGCGGTCAGGCGCCAGCACCAGGCAAAGAACGGGTCGGGTTCGTCGGCGAACGTCGCGTAAATTTCCGGAAGTGGCGACTCATAGACCACCACCCGCACCTCGCGGGCACCGTCGGCCAGCAGGCCGACGGCCTCCAGGCAGGCCGTCTCCACCGTGGCCTGGCCCCCCGCCAGCGCCAAGTAGTTGCCGCGGTGGCCGCGGGCGATGGAATACAGCGCGGCAATCGCGTTGTGCACGGACAGGCCGAATCCGGTCGGCGACAACGGCTGGTCGCCGGCCAGAGCGCCCAGAAGGTCCATCGAACGGGCCACGTCGCCGTGGCGGCTGGCGAACACCAGCGGCACGTCACTGTCGGCGCCCTGCCCGTCCTCGCACCAGCACGCGGCCTGGATCGCCATCCGGCCCAGCCGCTCGATGCGGCGGCGCTGCATCGCCGGCACCTCGGCCAGCGCCGGCGTGTCCGCGCCGTGCGGCAGGTACGGCGCATCGGCCCAGCCCAGCCACTGGCTACGCTCACTCAGGCCGGGCGCCCAGGCAGCCCAGTCGACGATGGAGAATTCGATCATTTAGCGATGGTGCTTCAACGGGAGAACGATAGGCACGAGCCATTACGGCGACGCGCGGCGGCCCCCCGTTCCTGCAGCCGTGCGTCCGTCCAGGACGTCGCCGGCTGCCCCCCTGGCCGCCGGAAAGGAGCGCACGCTAGCACGTCCCGCGCAGGGTGTGCAGGTTTCACATTCCCCAACACGGGGCCCGGCACCGGCAGGCCCCGTCTTCAATCGATCAGTGGTAACCGGTGTCGGCGTGCACCTTGCCGCGGAATACCCGGTAGGACCACGCCGTATAGCCGAGGATGACCGGCAGCAATATGACCAGCCCGACCAGCGTGAAGCCCAGTGACGACGCCGGCGCGGCGGCCTGCCACAAGGTCATCGACGGTGGCAGCAGATAAGGCCACATGCCCAGCACCAGGCCGAGGAAGCCGAGCACGAACAGGGCCAGGCTGAGCAGGAACGGCGGCAGGTCGCGGCGCGGGTGGGTGGCACTGCGCCACAGCGCGGCGGCTACCGCCAGGGTCAGCAGCGGCACCGGCGACAGCCACCAGAAGTTGCCGTCGCTGAACCAGCGCGCCATCAGGCGCGAATCGAGGAACGGCAGCCAACTGCTGACCAGGCCCATCGCCGCGATCACCGCCACCACCAGTGGCCGGGTCATCTGCCGCGCCAGCGCCTGCACGCGGCCTTCGGTCTTCAGGATCAGCCAGGTGCTGCCCAGCAGCGCATAGCCGGCCACCAGTGCGGCACCGGTCAGCATCGCGAACGGGCTGAACCAGGCAAACGGCCCGCCCTGATAGACACCGTCCACCAGCGGGATGCCCTGCACCAGGGTGCCGAGGATCACGCCCTGGGCAAACGTGGCCAGCAGCGAACCGAGGCCGAACGCCACGCTCCACAACCGGCGCGATCGATGCGCCTTGAAGCGGAACTCGAAGGCCACGCCGCGGAACACCAGCGCCACCACCAGCAGCAGCACCGGCAGGTACAGCGCCGACAGCAGCACCGCATAGGCCTTGGGGAAGGCCGCCAGCAGGCCAGCGCCACCGAGCACCAGCCAGGTCTCGTTGCCGTCCCAGATCGGCGCGGCGGTGTTCATCATCAGGTCCAGTTGTTCCTCGTCCTCGGCGAACGGGGCAAGGATGCCGATGCCGAGCACGAAGCCGTCCAGCACCACGTACATCAGCACGCCGAAGCCGATCACCGCGAACCACGCCACCGGCAGCCAGGTCATCAGGTCCATGTCAGCGCTCCTCCAGCGGTTCATCGGCGGCCGACAACGGACGTGCCGGGGTATGGCTGCCATGGTCCAGCGACGGCCCCTCGGCATACGGCTGCGGCCCGTGGCGCAGGATCTTCACCAGGTACCAGATGCCCCAGCCGAACACGAAGGCATAGCCAACCACATAGACACCCAGCGACAACGCCGTCATCCACGCACTCTGCGGGCCGACCGCATCAGCGGTGCGCAGCACGCCATATACCACCCACGGCTGGCGCCCCATCTCGGTGACGAACCAACCCGACAGCAGTGCGATGAAACCGCTGGGTAGCATCCAGTTCCAGCCGCGCAGCAGCCACGGCGAATCCAGCAGCTTCCTGCGCCACAGCTGGAAAGCCGACACCCAGGCCAGCAGCAGCATCAGCGTGCCCAGCCCAACCATGATGCGGAAGGCGAAGAACACCGGCGTCACCGGCGGCCGCTCGCTGGCCGGCACCGAGGTGAGCGGATCGAAGGTGCCGTCCAGGCTGTGGGTGAGGATCACGCTGCCCAGCTTCGGGATGGCGACTTCGAAATCGTTGCGCTCTTCCTTCTCGTTCGGCAGCGCGAACACCACCAGCGGTACGCCCTCGCCTTCCTGGGTTTCATGCCAATGCGCCTCCATCGCCGCGATCTTCATCGGCTGATGCTTGAGCGTGTTCAGGCCATGCATGTCGCCGACGAAGATCTGTACCGGCACGGTCAGTGCGGCGAACGCCACCGCCGCGATCAGCATGCGCCGTCCGGCCTCGACATGTGTGCCCTTGCGCAGGTACCACGCGCCCACGCCACCGATCACGAAACAGGTAGTGATGAACGAGCCCAGCGCCATGTGGGCCAGGCGGTACGGGAACGAGGGGTTGAACACCACCTGCCACCAGTCCACCGGATGCACGATGCCGTTGACCATCTCGTAGCCGGCCGGGGTATGCAGCCAGCTGTTGGACGACAGGATCCAGAATGTGGAGAACAGCGTGCCCAGCGCCACCATGCAGGTGGAGAAGAAATGCAGGCGCGGCGAGACCCGGCCCCAGCCGAACATCATCACGCCGAGGAAGCTGGCTTCCAGGAAGAACGCGGTCAGCACCTCGTAGGTCAGCAGCGGTCCGATGACCGTGCCGGCCACTTCACTCAATCGCGGCCAGTTGGTGCCGAACTGGAAGGCCATGACGATGCCGCTGACCACGCCCATGCCGAACGACACGGCGAAGATCTTCTGCCAGAAGAAATATAGCTCGCGCCACACGGGCAACTTCGTGCGCAGCCACCGCCATTCGATGAAGGCCAGCCAGCTGGCCGTACCGATGGTGAAGGCGGGGAACAGCACGTGGAAACTGATGACGAATCCGAACTGGATCCGGGACAACAACAACGCGTCCAAGGGACGCCTCCTGCCTGTGACCGGTGGGATACCGGACCACTTTAGGAGGATTTCGTTAAGGTGGGATGCGACCGGGTGACGCGCTGCTTCACTTTGTCGCAGGGAAGCTGGATGACAGGATGAACGGGCTACAGGGGCTTCAGCAGGGTCAAGGGCGGCTCCTTGGCGATTCGCCGGGCCCGGGGTACCAATGCAGTCAAGCAGGCCGCCATCACCAGCACGACAGCGCTCGATATCGAGAACCACAGTGAACCTGTGATGCCATCCTGTGGCGGCCCTAGCCACTGCAACGACAACGCGCCGAGCAGGGCGCCCAGTGTGGTGAACAGTGAAACTTCGAACATGATTTCGGCAAAGATCACTGAGCCGCGAGCACCGAGTGTCCGTCGAACCCCAATGGAGTGCCGGCGCCGATCAAGCCAGGCGCCTACGACTCCGGAAACCCCGGCCATCAGCACACCGAGAACGATGGCCGTCATGACCGCGAGCACGGTCGTAGCGAAGCGATCAGCTTTGACGTAGGCGTCGCGATATCCCGCCAGCGTCTCGACACCGGTCGAATTCACGATCCGATAGGGCCGCTGCAGCGCATCGACAATGCGATCAAGCGAAGAACGATCAACCTCCGACCTCCACTTCGCCAGATAATAGCGACTGGCGCCCATGGGAAGGCCCGGAAGCAGCGCCCACTGCAAGTCCCGCTCATTGCCTCCTGGTGCCGGTCCAGCAACAGACGCAAATACGCCCACGATGACCCGGCTGCTGCCGGGGCCGAAATGCAGGTGGCGGCCAACAGCACGCTCCGTTCCGAACAGACGGGCAGCCAGCGCTTCACTGATCAGCACCACCGGAGCACCTTCAGCCATGTCGTCCTCTGTGGCATCCCGCCCCAGGACGATTCCCGCGCCCAGCATCGCCAGCAAGCCAGAGCTGGCAGTTACCACAGGAATGCGATCACATCCAGCAACGTCTGTCGTACCCGCGTTCATCGAGTACGCCATGGCCGACTCGCTGGTGCACACACCGTATCGATGGGCTCTTCCCCCGAACGGAACAGCGTCGCTCACAACCGTGTCCTGAACACCGGGCAGCCGGATCGCGGACAGGTCTGCCCGCAGCACTGCAGCATCAGCGCCTTCTTCGACATCCGAGACCCTGACCACACCAATCGATACTGCGTCCCGGATGCTGCGGGTGTTCAATCTGGCGAAGCTGTCCAGCACAGATTGCAGTGCGAACGCACATGCCAGGCTTGCAAGCGCAGCCTGCACTGCAAGCAGTGCGGCGCTTCCCAGATGTCGTCGAGTCTCCCTCATTGATTCGAACATTTCAGGCAGCCCCCTTCGCGAAGGCACTCGACAGTGAGCTGACCCTGCAGATTTCAAACGATGGGACCAATGAACAGAGCAACGTCGTGACGACTCCCAGACCAGCCGCCATCAGCATTGCCCCGGCATGCATCGCTGTTATCGCGCTGGGCAGAACGTCTCCCGCAGCAACCACCCGTATTCCCAGCGTATAGGTGACGACAGCGAGCGCACCGCTTGCGACGCCCGCCGCGATGGATTCCCACATGAGCTGGATGAACACGTCTCGGCGTCGTGCTCCCAGTGCACGTCGTATCGCGAGCTCCCGCCGACGGCGCCCCAGACTGAAGCTCAGCAGCGCCGCCGCGTTGACGATGCACACGCCGAGCAGGATCAGCGACAACCGAAGCTGCATCCTGGCCTGCTCCGGAACCAATCCCAGCCTGTCCAGCCAATCCATCAACGGCCAGAGTGCCACCTGCTGGGCGCCTGGCTCGATCCGAAGCCCCTTTTCATGCGCATAGGCGTTCAGACTCGCGCGGTAAGCGGCGACATCGTCTGCGGTGGGCAGCCACGCCCACAATTGAAGCCAGGAAACGTTGGCCCCTGCAGGATCCGTGTCCTGGTCACCACCCCAGATCGCAGTCCCGTCCAAAACAGTCAGCTTGTCTGCGATTGCGGTTTCAAGCGGCAGGTAGATCTCGTCAGGCTCCACAAACGGCCTGCGCGTGAGGTCTCCCTGAAACATCGGCACCGGATGCCAGTCCTCCGCGACACCCACCACGGTATAGGTGCGTCTGCCCAGGTCCAACTGATGACCAACACAGCCCTGTGCACACTCGCGCTCTGCGAGCGCACGCGACAGAACCACGATTCGACTCGCAGCATGCCCCTCCTCGGCGGTCCATGCGCGCCCTTGAACAACGGCAATGCCGAGGACACTGAAGACTTCGGACGTGGCGAACCTGGCGCGCAATCTTGCGCTGGGCTCTCCCGGCCGGGAGAGCGTCACCGCGCCCCCTGCCATTGCTGCCTGCTTCCACGTCCGGCCTTGGTTCAGAAGCACCTTCGCGTCTGGCCAGGTCAGTGACTGACCAGGATCCGGAGAGCCACTGCGCAGTGCATCTGGACGCGCGTCAAGGTAAGGGCGGAACAGTGCCGAGCTCCGGCCTGGAGCGGGATCCGACGATGCCTGGAGAACAATGGAAAGCATCACGGTGGTGATCCCTACCCCCGCACCCAGCATGAGAGCGATTGACAGATGAGTGCCGACTCGCTGCTTGAATCGGGCAAGCGAAAGCTGGACGTAGTAGAGCATCATCCAACTACATCCGGCATTGGCTTACTCGCGCACCTGTCCATGTGATTCTCACTCCATGCCTTTGGAAGCTGATGGTTGAGAATCTCTGATTGTGAAACTACGCCTCAAGTGGAGACATGGGATTTGCAACTTTCCTCAGGAAACACACGCAGCTCGTGGGTCCTGGATAGAGCCATCGCCACCGACGACGAGACCGAGGTGACGGAATCTGACGCGGAAGACCAACTGTCGATTTGCAGACAACGCCCGATGCCTAGCCATCTGATCAGGCGTTGGAGGAAAAAGCGTCCAGAATCAGGTGCAGGCGTCAGCGTTCTTCTAGACCCAGAAATACCAGACAGCCGCCGCCACCAACGCCCCCAACAACACCACCTGCACCACCACATAGCCCACGCCACTATCGCGCGATTCAGCGGCAATGCGCTTCTGCAGCGCCTCGCTCACATCCGGCGTTTCTTCCTGCTGCGTCTGCTCACGCAACGCCTGCGCCAGCGCGCGTTCTTCCGCATCGCGAGGGTCGGTCGATGGGCTCACAGCAGTTCTCCGGCGGCGGCATGCCGCGTCAGTTCCTGCTTCAGGACTTGGCGCGCGCGGTGCAGGTGGCTCTTGATGGTACCGCGTGCCAGCCCGGTCACCTGCTCGATCTCGACCAGGTCGAAGTCCTCCAGGTAGTGCAGGCCGACGATCAGGCGCTGCGGTGCACTCAGCCGCTCCAGCGCCACGCCAAGATGGCGCCCCGCCTGCAGCGCCTCGCTCAGTTCAGCCGGCCCCGGTCCTTCATCGCCGATTCCCAGTTCCTCCGGCACCTCCACCGCCACCATCCATTGCGCCTCCAGTCGCCGCCGGCGCAGGTGCTGCAGCGCGGTGGTGTAGGCCACCCGCGAAACCCAGGTGCGCAGCGAGGATTCAAAACGAAAGCGGTGCAGCTGGCGGAACACGGCCAGGAAGGTCTCCTGCAGCAGGTCGGCCACCTGATCGCGGTCGCCGACCATGCGTCCGATCACATGCGCGCAGGTGCGCTGGTGGGTCTCGACCAGTTGCGAAAACGCCGCCTGCGAGCCGTCGATGATGGCCCGCACCAGGGCCTGGTCCGCATCCAGCGGTGCGGCGGGTGCCGCCATCGCCGCTGCTTCGTGGCGACGACGGCCCCGCAGTGCCGACAGTGCTTCGCCGAGCAGGCTCATGCGCGGGGCGCCCCCTGTGCCCGTGACATGGGCCGGCTCAGCCCTTGCGTGCGGCAGGACGGGTGAAGTGCCAGGCCAGCAGCTGGCCCAGGCCAGCACTGCCGACCAGCGCGGCGGCGGCGCCGAAGGTCAGGTCACGGGCACCGATGGCTTCCAGCAGGGCCATGGCCAGGGCCAGGCAGACCAGGCTGATGCCCCAGCGCAGCGCGCCCTGGCGGCGGCGCTCTTCTTCCAGCACGGCCAGCGAGCGGATCACTTCCTCCGGCACGTGCGGGGCCACCAGCTTGCTGCGGGCGCGGGCATCGGCAATGGCGTGGATCGCGTAGGCGATGCAGATGAAGAGGGTGATCGGGATCAGTTCCTGCATGGTCGGGCTCCTGTTCGGTGGATGATGCGGGTTCAGGAGAATGGATGCGCAAGCCCGGCAACCGGTTGCACCACTTTGCCAATCCCGCTGCCATGACCTGTGGCCCCTGCCCCGGGCCCTTGCGGCTGCTACGCTTGGCCGGTTTCCTCTTCTGGTGCCGTCCGCCCATGTCCCGAGTGCTGCCCCTGTCCCTCCTGCTGTCGGCCGTGCTGGCCGCACCGGCTGCGCATGCCGCGCCGACGCCGATCACCATCGAACAGGCCATGGCCGACCCGGACTGGATCGGTCCGCCGGTCGAAAAGGCCTGGTGGTCGTGGAACAGCCAGCAGGTGGAATACCAGCTCAAGCGCAACGGCAGCCCGGTGCGCGATACCTTCCGCCAGCCGGTGGCCGGTGGCGTGGCCGCACAGGTGGCCGATGACCAGCGTGGCACCCTGGACGTGGCCGAGCCGGTCTACGACCGCAGCCGCAGCCGCAGCGCCTTCGTCCGCAATGGCGACGTGTTCGTGCGCGACCTGCGCAGCGGCGCGCTGACCCAGCTGACCCGCAGCAACGAGCGCGCGGGCAACGTGAACTTTGCTGCCGACAATGGCGTGATCTGGCGCGTTGGCCAGAACTGGTTCCACTGGACCGCCGCAAGCGGTGTGCAGCAGGTGGCCAGCCTGAAGGCCGAGAAGGATCCGCGCACGCCGCCGAAGGCCGACGTGCTGCGCGACCAGCAGCTGCGCACGCTGGAAACCCTGCGCCGCGACCGCGACCAGCGCGAAGCACTGAAGGACCAGGACCAGCGCTGGCGCCAGGCCGACCCGACCCGCGCACCGGGCCCGGTGTACCTGGGCACCGACGTGGAGATCGCCGACAGCGTGCTGTCGCCGGACCTGACCCACCTGATCGTGGTGACCAAGCCGAAGGACTTCGACGACGGCCGTGGCGGCAAGATGCCGCTGTACGTGACCGAGTCGGGCTACGAGGAAACCGAAGACACCCGCACCCGCGTCGGCCGCAACGGCTTCGAACCGCACACCCTGTGGTACGTGGACGTGCGCACCGGCAAGGCCGAGAAGGTCTCGCTGGCCGGCCTGCCTGGCATCAGCACCGATCCGCTGGCCGAGCTGCGCCGCAAGGCCGGCAAGGACGCGCTGAAGGGCGAGCGCAGCCTGCAGGTGATGAGCGACTTCATGGGCGGTGGCATCCGCTGGAGCCCCGATGGCCAGCAGGCCGCAGTGATGCTGCGTGCCAACGACAACAAGGACCGCTGGATCATCAGCGTCAACGCTGCCGATGGCCGCGTGCAGAACCGTCATCGCCTGACCGACAACGGCTGGATCAACTGGGGCTTCAACGATTTCGGCTGGATGGCCGATGGCCGCACGCTGTGGCTGCTGTCGGAGGAATCGGGCTTCTCGCACCTGTACACCCAGGCCGGCACGGCCAAGCCGCAGGCGCTGACCAGCGGCAAGTGGGAAACCTCGGCGCCGGTGCCGTCGGCCGATGGCAAGGGCTTCTACTTCCTGTGCAACCAGCAGGCGCCGCATGACTACGAAGTCTGCGCGGTCGATACCGGCAGCCACCAGGTGCGCGAGCTGACCAGCCTCAACGGCGTGGAAGACTTCTCGTTGTCGCCGGACGGCCAGCAGCTGCTGGTGCGCTATTCCGGCGCCTACCTGCCGCCGCAGCTGGCCGTGCTGCCGAGCACCGGTGGCCAGGCCCGCGTGCTGACCGACACCCGCACCGCCGACTACAAGGCGCGCCAGTGGATCCAGCCAAAGCTGGTGGCAGTGCCGTCCAAGCATGGCGCCAGCGTGGTCTGGGCCAAGTACTACGAACCGGAAAACAAGGAACCGGGGAAGAAGTACCCGATTGTGATGTTCGTGCACGGCGCCGGCTACCTGCAGAACGTGCACCAGCGCTACCCGGCCTACTTCCGCGAGCAGATGTTCCACAACCTGCTGGTGCAGAAGGGCTACATCGTGCTGGACATGGATTACCGCGGCAGCGAGGGCTACGGCCGCGACTGGCGTACGGCGATCTACCGCAACATGGGCCACCCGGAACTGGAAGACTACAAGGACGGCCTGGACTGGCTGGTCGACACCCAGCAGGGTGACCGCGACCACGCCGGCATCTACGGCGGTTCCTACGGCGGCTTCATGACCTTCATGGCGCTGTTCCGCTCGCCGGGCACGTTCAAGGCCGGCGCCGCGCTGCGCCCGGTGGTCGACTGGCACCAGTACAACCACGGCTACACCAGCAACATCCTCAACACCCCGGACATCGATCCGGAGGCGTACCGCGTGTCCTCGCCGATCGAGTACGCGCAGAACCTGCAGGACAACCTGCTGATTGCCCACGGCATGATGGATGACAACGTGTTCTTCCAGGACTCGGTGAACCTGACCCAGCGCCTGATCGAACTGCACAAGGACAACTGGTCGATCGCTCCGTACCCGCTGGAGCGCCACGGCTACGTCCGCGCCGATTCCTGGCTGGACCAGTACAAGCGCATCCTCAAGCTGTTCGAGCAGAACCTGAAGTGAGCAACGCCGCGGCCACGATCCACATCGTGGCCGCGGTCATCCTGGATGACCGCGGCCGGGCGCTGGTGGTGCGCAAGCACGGCGCCACCCGCTTCATCCAGCCCGGCGGCAAGCCCGAACCCGGCGAAGCGCCACTGCAGGCGCTGGCCCGTGAGCTGGACGAGGAACTCGGCGTGCAGCTGTGCACCGATGCCTCCATCGCGCTGGGCACGTTCCAGGACTGGGCGGTGAACGAGCCTGGCCACCGCGTGCAGGCCCAGGCCTGGTGGGTGCAGGTGGACGGCATGCCACAGGCACGCGCGGAGATCGCCGAACTGGCCTGGGTGCCGCTGCAGCCACCGCACGGCCTGCCCTTGGCACCGCTGAGCGAACACCATATCCTGCCGGCCGTCGCCACCCGGGTGACGGCCCGCTGAGCGCGCGGGCACCGACTGCAAGGACACCGGATGTCAATGTCGATCCCGCCGATTCCTTCGCTGGTCCAACCGACCTATCACGCCTGGGTGCGCCCGATCGCACACGCCTCGTTCTGGCTGTCACTGCTGCTCACGGTCTACTTCGTGATGCAGGGACTGCTGCTGTGGCCGCTGCACAACCTTCCGATCTGGCACCTGGTTGAGAGGGAAGTACAACTCCAGCACCTGCACAGCCTGATCTGGCTTCTGGCGCATCCGGTGGCCGCGTCGATGATCGTCGCACTGCTGTGCCTTGCCTCGACGCTGGCCAGCTGGGGACTGCTGCGCGAGCGCAGCTGGGGCCTGTGGAGCTTTGTGGCGATCCTGCTGATGAGTGCATTGACCAACTTTGCGATCGCCGGGTGGCTGGACGTGTTCATGCGCGACGTCATCCCGTTTCTCTCCGACGACGCCGTCCTGCAACAGGAACTCCATCTGAAGCGCTGGTTGATCACGCTGACCATGGTGGCCATGTCATTCGTACTCCTCGGCCTGCAGGGTTGGCTGGCCTGGCGACTGCTGCGACCAGACATCCGCTCGCGCTTCCACTGAGCCACCCCCCTTTTCCGCACGACAAGGACCGTCGCATGCGCTTGCTGACCCTTCTCCCCGCGCTGCTGCTGTTCGCCGCGCTGCCTGCCGCCGCCGATGCGCTGCGCTGTGGCGAATACCGCAGCACCGACGGTGGCATGGCGCTGATATTCACATCACCCAGCAGCGGCTACCGCCGCAACGACGGCAGCGAGCCGGAGCCGCTGTGGGTCGATCGCAGTGCGGCACAGGCCCGACTGGTCATGCTCGACGATGGCGTGGCACTGCCGGTCCGGATCAGCGCCGATGGGCAGCGCATCGAAGACGACGTGGTGGTCTACACGCTGGCGCAGTCCCGGGACTGCGCCAGCGAACCCGCCGCGATTGCCGGCAGCTGCCGCGCCGCCGGCAGCCACTGCATTGCGCAGCTGCCCGCGGCTTCGCCCAGCCAGGCCCAGCGCGCGTGCAGCGAAGGCGTTGGCGCGGGCTGCTCGGCGCTGCTGCGACAACTGCGGGATGACAGCCCAGCGAAGGCCACCGACGACGTCGGTGCCACGGGCTTTGATCGCCCACCTGCCTGCCGCGAACACACGCCCGGGCATGACCCGCAGGCCTGCGAGGCGCTGACCAATGATGCATTGGCTGCCGCCATGCAGCGGGTGAATCAACGCCTGCAGCAGGAAGACCAAGACACACTGGATTCGCCGCTTCCGGCCGCTGCACGCGATCAGCTGCAGCAACTGTGCCTGCAGCACCGCAGTGGCCGCTTCTGCGTGGAAGTGGCCGCGCAGCAATTGAACGCGCTGGAACCTGCGTTGGCAGTGCAGGCCCTGCAGGTAGTCTGCGATGCGGGCCGCGTCAGTGCCTGCGAACGTACCGCACCGCTGCGCGAACTCGGCACCGACCTGCGCCTGGTTCCGCTGCAGCAGGTGCCGTGCGGCCGTTACCAGGCCGACGGTGGCGTGATCGACATGCTCGACTTCGGTGATGGCGCGCATGCCCGCCTGCATGAAGGCGCCGTCTACCTGCAGAAGAACGGCGAAACCCTTGTGCTGCACCAGCTCGGCAATGGCGACCTGCTCGGCATGGATACCCAGACCGGCTACCAGCGTTACCGGCCACTGCCCGACGCGGCACAATGCACGCCCCCGCGCGAGGGCCAGGGTTCGCCGTAGCGCCAGGAGCTTCCCGTTCGATCGTCAAGGAGACGACATGCATTCACCCGCACCGCGCCGCCGCTGGCTGGCCTGGGTCCTGCTGCTGGCCGCGCCGATGGCTGCCGCACAATCGCCGCAATGCGGCCTGTTCAAGGCCGATGAAGGCAGCAGCACGCTGCGCATCAGCTCACCCAACCGCAGCGAGCAGAAGCACTTCGGCAGTGCGCCGTCTCCGGTCGCGTTCCAGCAGATCGACGGAAAGCTGCAGCTGGTGAACCTGGAGTACGGCCTGCCCAGCGCGCTGCAGGTGCGCGATCGTGGCCGCACGGTCGAGGTGGATGGCACGGTCTACCTCCTGCAGGCGCCCGCACAGTGCGCCGCAGCCGCCACGCCGGCTGCAGGCAGCTGCCTGGCTGATGCGGCGGCGTGCCTGGACAACCGTCGCGAAGCGACCCCGGCCGCCCTGGAAGCGGGGTGTCGGGAAGGCGTGCCCGGCATGTGCCTGCAACTGGCTGATCGTTGGCATGAGGAAGCCAAACCCACGGTCGAGGCCGATCCCGCCCTGGCAAAGGCAGCGCTCGACGCCGCCCTGTCCGGCATCAAACTCCCCGCCGCCTGCAACAACGGTGGCTTCGAACAGGGAACCCCGGCGTGTGCCGCCGCACTCGAGGCCGACCCGGCAGTGCAGGAGCAGCTGGTCAAGGCCGCGATGACGGCCGCCATGACCGAAGCCATGGTGACGATGACGGCACCGACCGTGCCGGTGATCATTCCAGCTGAGCGGCGGCAACAGTTGTTGCGGTTGTGCCGCGAGGTACCGCACGGCGGCTTCTGCACCCGCGTGGCTGAGCTGTCCTGGGACGCGGGAGATCCCCAGCAGGCGGTGCAGGCCCTGGCTGCGGCCTGCACCCCCGGCAATGACACCGCCACCTGCGAGCGCCTGCCGGCGTTGCAGGCGGTGGGCGCATCGTTGCAGCCGCAACCGGCAACGGTCCTGCCCTGCGGCAATTACCGGTCCGACGGCGGCCTGATGGACACGCTGGACTTCGGCGATGCCGGCCTGGTCGGTGTGGGCTGGAGCAGCCATCTTCGCGCACGCGTCGAAGCGGGCGACATCCGCATCCGCCACGACCGGGACGGCGACTTCGTGCTGCGCCCGCTGCCCGGCGGCCAGTTGCTGGGCCTGGATAACTGGACCCGCTTCCAGGTGTTCGTCCCCACCGGCGAGGGCCCGACCCGGTGCAGTGCACCGAAGCAGTTCAAGGTGCTGCCACTGCCGCAGGATTGCCCGCTGGCGCTGGCCAACGAGGGCGGTGCCGAAGCCTGCTGCGCGCAGGGCAAGCTGCAGGGCTGCAACATTCTCGGCAACCGCCTTGCGCTGTCCGGCGACTGGCTGCAGGCCGCCGGGCACTACACCACGGTCTGCCGTGCCGGCGTGCGCGAAGGGTGCGAGAACCTGGTCACCGCGCAGGGCAACGGTGCGGAACTGGACGCACGGGCAACCCTGGAGCAGCTGTGCAAGGCCGACCATAGTGGCCTGCATGTGGCCTGCGACGTGCTCGAAACCCAGAACTGGGAACTGATCACGCTGGGCGGTGCCCTGCAGAAGGCGGTCGACGAGGCGGCCGTGGACGACGTTCCGGCGCCGCGCAACTCCAACCGCAAGCGCTGAGCCCGCCAGGGCCTGCCCACAGCTTCGGGCGGGCCCTGCGGTAAAGTACGCGCCATGAACGAATTCGAGCGCGTGCGCGCCTACCTCACCGACCTGCAGGACCGCATCTGTGCGGCGATCGAGGCCGTCGATGGCCAGGCCCGCTTCCAGGAAGACCTGTGGCAGCGTGCCGAGGGCGGTGGCGGGCGTACCCGCGTGCTGCGCGATGGCGCGGTGTTCGAGCAGGCCGGCATCGGCTTCTCCGACGTGGCCGGCAGCCGCCTGCCGCCGTCGGCCTCGGCCAACCGCCCGGAACTGGCGGGCGCCTCCTGGCGTGCTACCGGCGTGTCGCTGGTGTTCCACCCGCTCAACCCCTATGTGCCGACCACCCATGCCAACGTGCGCTTCTTCCAGGCGCAGCGCGACGGCGAAGTGGTGGCCAGCTGGTTCGGTGGTGGCTTCGACCTGACGCCGTTCTATCCGTTCGACGAGGACGTGCAGCACTGGCACCGGGTCGCACGCGACCTGTGCACACCGTTCGGCGAAGAACGCTATGCCGCGCACAAGCGCTGGTGCGATGAGTATTTCTTCCTGCGCCACCGCAACGAAACACGCGGCGTCGGCGGCCTGTTCTTCGACGACCTGCACGGTGACTTCGAGCGCGATTTCGATTACCTGCGCGCGGTCGGTGATGGCTTCCTCGACGCCTACCTGCCGATCGTGCAGCAGCGCAAGGACACCGCCCATGGCGAGCGCGAACGCGAGTTCCAGCTATACCGCCGTGGCCGCTACGTGGAATTCAACCTGGTCTACGACCGCGGCACCCTGTTCGGGCTGCAGAGCGGTGGCCGCAGCGAAAGCATCCTGATGAGCCTGCCGCCGCGGGTGCGTTGGGAGTACGGCTTCAGCCCGGAGGCCGGCAGCGCCGAGGCGCGCCTGGCCGATTACCTGGTGCCACGCGACTGGCTCTGATGGATGTCGTCGCGCTGGGCAAGGGCCTGGTGGGCACGCGTAGGCGGTGAAGGGCGGCCGAGCCTGGGCCCGGCGCTACAAGTCAGGTGCTCTTCCGCACGATGATCGTGATGTGCCCGGTCGTCTCCAGCAAGGCGATCTGCACGTCCTCGATCCGCAGGCCGCCCTGCTGGCGCAGCGCGGCATCGAAATCGGCCCGGCTGATCAGTTCGCGGCGGAGAACGCCCTCCAACAGCCGGCCATCACGCGCGATCACGGTGGGCTCTCCTTCGATCATCCGCTCCATGCGCCGATTCCGGGTGGTCAACCAGCCCACCCCATAGTTCAGCACGATCAGGGTGGCCGCCAGCAGCAGGCCACCGCCCAGCGAGGTGTCGGTGCCCAACAGCGCGTTCTGCACCGCGTTGCCCAGCAGCACGATCAGCAGCACGTCGAAGGGCGTGATCTGCCCCAGAGCCCGCTTGCCACCGAGCCGGACCATGCCCAGCACCACGACATACACCACCACTGCGCGCAGGATGAACTCCCACCACGGCATGGCCAGTGCGAACAGGTCGGGCATTGCGGGTTCCCCTGCTGGACAGTGGCCCAGCCTAGCATCCGGGGTCAGATCCCTTTGCCCCGTGGGCAAAGGGATCTGACCCCATCCAAGGTTGTGGCGGCACAAATAAAAAGCCCCGCTGACCAGGGGGAGGTCAACGGGGCCGGGGAACGGGCACTTGGGGAGGAGTCCCCGTTCCGAGATCTGCTCCAGGGGATGGGAGAGATCCACAACAGGCGTTGCGCCTGTCGAGAGTTATAGAAGCACTCCGAACACTAACGGTTCGTGAAGGGGCCCAATTTAATGAACCTCGATCAGGACAACATTCATGATCGAGTCAGAAACCTCTGACGAATGAACGAATTCACGTCGTTTTCGGCCTGAAACACCCTCAGTGTGCTTCGTCCCAGTTGTTGCCGACGCCGGTATCGACCACCAGCGGCACCCGCAGTTTGGC
Source organism: Stenotrophomonas sp. 28608_Sma (assembly GCF_056486185.1). Classification (NCBI taxonomy): domain Bacteria; kingdom Pseudomonadati; phylum Pseudomonadota; class Gammaproteobacteria; order Lysobacterales; family Lysobacteraceae; genus Stenotrophomonas; species Stenotrophomonas sp. 28608_Sma. The sequence goes on from NZ_CM151308.1 coordinate 4,883,947, forward strand.
CGCTTGCGACATGCGCTCGACCACCTGCAAACGCAAGTCTTCAACGAAACTGCTTTCGGTTTCGAACACCAGTTCATCGTGCACCTGCAGGATCATCCGTGCCGGTGCGCCACTGTCACGCAGCCACTGGTCCACGTCCACCATCGCGCGTTTGATGATGTCGGCGGCGGTGCCCTGCATCGGCGCGTTGATCGCCGCGCGTTCGGCACCGGCGCGCAGGCCCTGGTTACGTGCATGAATGTCGTTCAGGTACAGGCGACGACCAAACAGGGTTTCCACATAGCCCTGGTCGCGGGCCTGCTGGCGCATCCGCTCCATGAAGTCGCGCACGCCCGGGTAGCGGCTGAAGTACAGCGCCACGTAGTCCTGCGCCTGGCCTCTGCACCGCGTTGCCCAGCAGCACGATCAGCAGCACGTCGAAGGGCGTGATCTGCCCCAGAGCCCGCTTGCCACCGAGCCGGACCATGCCCAGCACCACGACATACACCACCACTGCGCGCAGGATGAACTCCCACCACGGCATGGCCAGTGCGAACAGGTCGGGCATTGCGGGTTCCCCTGCTGGACAGTGGCCCAGCCTAGCATCCGGGGTCAGATCCCTTTGCCCCGTGGGCAAAGGGATCTGACCCCATCCAAGGTTGTGGCGGCACAAATAAAAAGCCCCGCTGACCAGGGGGAGGTCAACGGGGCCGGGGAACGGGCACTTGGGGAGGAGTCCCCGTTCCGAGATCTGCTCCAGGGGATGGGAGAGATCCACAACAGGCGTTGCGCCTGTCGAGAGTTATAGAAGCACTCCGAACACTAACGGTTCGTGAAGGGGCCCAATTTAATGAACCTCGATCAGGACAACATTCATGATCGAGTCAGAAACCTCTGACGAATGAACGAATTCACGTCGTTTTCGGCCTGAAACACCCTCAGTGTGCTTCGTCCCAGTTGTTGCCGACGCCGGTATCGACCACCAGCGGCACCCGCAGTTTGGCCGCTTGCGACATGCGCTCGACCACCTGCAAACGCAAGTCTTCAACGAAACTGCTTTCGGTTTCGAACACCAGTTCATCGTGCACCTGCAGGATCATCCGTGCCGGTGCGCCACTGTCACGCAGCCACTGGTCCACGTCCACCATCGCGCGTTTGATGATGTCGGCGGCGGTGCCCTGCATCGGCGCGTTGATCGCCGCGCGTTCGGCACCGGCGCGCAGGCCCTGGTTACGTGCATGAATGTCGTTCAGGTACAGGCGACGACCAAACAGGGTTTCCACATAGCCCTGGTCGCGGGCCTGCTGGCGCATCCGCTCCATGAAGTCGCGCACGCCCGGGTAGCGGCTGAAGTACAGCGCCACGTAGTCCTGCGCCTGGCCACGGTCGATGCCCAGGTTGCGCGCCAGGCCGAAGGCGCTCATGCCGTACATCAGGCCGAAGTTGATCGCCTTGGCCGCGCGGCGCTCGTTCGGGGTCACTTCCTCCAGCGTGCGCCCGAACACCTCGGCGGCGGTGGCGCGGTGCACGTCGGCGCCCTGCTCGAAGGCACGCACCAGGCCCGGGTCCTCGGACAGGTGGGCCATGATCCGCAGCTCGATCTGCGAATAGTCGGCCGCCAGCAGCTGGAAGCCCTCCGGGGCGATGAACGCGCGGCGGATGCGGCGGCCATCCTCGGTGCGGATCGGGATGTTCTGCAGGTTCGGGTCCGACGAGGACAGGCGGCCGGTGGCGGCACCGGACTGGTGGTAGCTGGTATGCACTCGGCCGGTGTCCGGGTTGACCATCTCCGGCAGCTTGTCGGTGTAGGTGCTGCGCAGCTTGGCCAGGCCCCGGTAGTCCAGGATCACTCGCGGCAGCTCGTGCTGGTCGGCGATCGCCTCCAGCGCCTCTTCATTGGTGCTGGGCTGGCCCTTCGGGGTCTTCACCACCGCCGGCAGCTTCAGCTCATCGAACAGCACCGCCTGCAGCTGCTTGGGCGAATCCAGGTTGAAGCTGCGGCCGGCCAGCTCGGTGGCCTTCTGCTGCGCGGCCAGCATGCGCGAGGACAGGTCCTGGCTCTGCCGGCGCAGTTCGTCGGTGTCGATCCGCACGCCGTTGGCTTCGATCGTGGTCAGCACCGGCACCAGCGGCATCTCGATGTCGCGGTACACGCTGTCCAGCGCCGGCTCGGCCAGCAGCTGCGGCTGCAGCGCGCGGTGCAGGCGCAGGGTGACGTCGGCGTCCTCGGCCGCATAGCGGCTGGCTTCGTCGATGCCCACCTGCGAGAACGGAATCTGCTTGGCACCCTTGCCGGCCACGTCCTCGAACTTGATGGTGCTGTAGCCCAGGTAGCGCAGGGCCAGCGAATCCATGTCGTGGCGGGTGGCGGTGGAATTGAGCACGAAGCTCTCGAGCATGGTGTCATCGTGGTAGCCCTGCACGTCCACGCCGTGGCGGCGCAGCACATGCAGGTCGTACTTGCCATGCTGGCCCAGCTTCTTCTTCGCCGGGTCCTGCAGCACCGGGCGCAGCGCATCCAGCACCTCCTGCATCGGCAGCTGCGCCGGCGCACCCGGGTAATCGTGGCCGACCGGAATGTACGCCGCCTTGCCCGGCTCGACCGCCAGGCTGACGCCCACCAGGCGCGCGCGCATCGCGTCCAGCGCATCGGTTTCGGTGTCGAAGCTGATCAGCTCGGCCTGCTGCAGGCGCTCGACCCAGGCCTGCAGCTGCTCGCTGGTCAGCACGGTCTCGTATTCACCCGGTGCGGCCAGCGCCGGATCCAGCGTGCCAGCGGCTGGCGCCTCGGCACTGCCACGGGCGAAGCCTGCGGCGGTACCGCGCAGGCTCGGGGTGGCCTCGCTGGCGGCAGCCGGCGCCGGCAGCGGCGCACCCAGTTCCTTCAGCGCCTGGGTGAAGCCGTAGCGCGTGTACAGCTCGGTCAGCGCCGGCACGTCCTGCTCGCGCAGGGCCAGCGTGGTCGGGCCGGCGTCCAGCTCCACGTCGGTGCGGATGGTCACCAGCTCACGGTTCAGCGGCAGGCGCTCCAGCGCGGCGCGCAGGTTCTCGCCGATCTTGCCCTTCATGGTCGGCGCGGCCGCCATCACCCCGTCCAGGTGCTGGTACTCGGCCAGCCACTTGGCAGCGGTCTTCGGCCCGCACTTCTCCACGCCCGGCACGTTGTCGACGGTGTCGCCCATCAGCGCCAGCAGGTCGATGATCTGGTCGGCGCGCACGCCGAACTTCTCCATCACTGCGGCATCGGAATCCATGCGGCTGCCGGTCATGGTGTTGACCAGCTCGATGCCCGGGCGCACCAGCTGGGCAAAGTCCTTGTCGCCGGTGGAGATGGTCACCTTCAGGTCCTGTGCCACGCCCTGCAGGGCCAGCGTGCCGATCACATCATCGGCCTCCACGCCGGGAATGCGCAGGATGCTGATGCCCAAGGCTTCGACGATGCGGCACATCGGTTCGACCTGGCTGCGCAGCTCATCGGGCATCGGCGGGCGGTTGGCCTTGTACTGCTCGTACAGGTCGTCGCGGAAGGTCTTGCCGGGCGCATCGACCACGAACGCCACGTAGGCCGGGCGCTCCTTCAGCGTCGAGCGCAGCATGTTGACCACGCCGAACAGCGCGCCGGTGGGTTCGCCCTGTGCATTGGACAGGGGCGGCAGCGCGTGGAACGCGCGGTACAGGTAACTGGACCCGTCGATCAGGACTAATCTGCTCATGGGTCGATTCTACGCGCCCGTGCCTGCACCGCGGCGACACGGCCCGTACACCGCGATGGGGCATAATCAGGGCTCTTTCCAGGCAAAGGCCCCCGCCGATGAAGACCCTGATGCTGGCTTCCCTGCTCCTGCTCACTGGCTGCGCCAGCATGGGTGGCGCCGGCGCTCCCCCGGTGGACGTCAAGGGCGCGGATGTGTCCAAGCGCACCATGGACAACGGCGATGTCATCGAGGAATACCGCGTGTCCGGCCAGCTGCGCATGGTCAAGGTGACCCCGTCGCGCGGTGCCCCGTTCTACATGTACGACAAGAACGGCGATGGCCGTTTCGACAACGACAAGGACGGCGTGTCGCCGGTGTACTGGAAGCTGTACAGCTGGTGATGTGACCGGGGTCGGATCCCTGCGATTCAGTAGATCCACGCCATGCGTGGATGGGCCCCTGCCGGCCCCTACAAAAGATGACGCCGGCGCGCATCCTGCGGCCGGCGTCGGGTCCCCTCCCCGGGAACGCTTGTATCAGCGGATGACCAGCACCGGCAGCGTGCTGCGTGCCAGCACTTCGGCGGTCTGGCTGCCCAGCAGCACACGGGTCACGCCACGGCGGCCATGCGAGGTCATCACGATCAGGTCGCTGTTGCGCTCGCCGGCGGTTTCGATGATGCCGTCAGCCGCATAGCGGTCCAGCACGTGCACCGGGTTGGCGGTAATGCCCTGCTCGGCGGCCTTGGCCAGCGCCGGCTGCAGCACCTTCTGCGCACCTTCCTCGCGGTCGGCCTTGTATTCAGGGCTGTTCATGTAGCCCACGCTCCAGCCCATGGCGTCGTACATGCCGACGGCCCACGGCTCGGAAACGGTCACGATATCGACCTCGGCGTTGAGGTCCTTGGCCAGCTCCAGACCCTTGGCCAGGCCCTTGTCGGCCAGCTCGGATCCGTCGGTGGCAATCAGGATGCGCTTGTACATGGTGGGGCTCCGTGGCGGTCTGCCAGATGGGAACAACACCATTGCACACCGGATGTGCAGGGCGCGCCTTGAGCAGAATCAATCCGGCGCCGCGCATTGGCGTGTGCGCACCGCCCGCTTGCACGCACCGGTCGGGCGGCGCATGCTCGGCGGGCGGCGCACTGCCGCACCCAAGGACGACCGACATGCAGGACAACAAGCCGCCCGTCTGGAGTTCCCAGAAGTCCATCATGGTCGCCGCGATCATCGCCTTGGCGGTGCTGTTCGGCGGCTACCAGATCGGCAAGGACATGGCGCTGCGCGACAACGCCCGGCAGTCAGCCGGCCGATAACCTGCTGCCGTAGAGTCGAGCTTGCTCGACTCTACAGCGCCCCCACCTTCAGGCGATCTGCACCACGCGTGCGTTCTGGCACAGCGGGTAGCTGGCCACGAATCCGGCAATCGCATCACGCATCGCTTCGAACGATTCGCCGTACATGTACAGCGCGGTCTCGGTCGGGCCCTGCCACCAGCTGCAGATCTCGCCCAGGCCGTCGATGTTCTCCGACAGCTGCTCGAATACGTGGTTGGAATCGCACTGTTCGTAGACCTCGTCCGGCAGGTTCAGGCCATCCAGGTAGATGCCCAGGCCTTCGGTCACGCCGAAGCTGCGGTCAGCCTGGCCTGCGCCCTGCAGCTGCGAACCCTTCGGCGCACCCAGCTGCTCCAGCAGATCGATCAGCTTCGGCACGCCGGCCGCATCGACCAGCGCCACTTCGATATCGCCGTATTCGACCTCGCCGAGGTCGGACATCGCGGTGCCGCCGCCGGTCAGCTCGCCCACCTGGGCCGCCTGCAGCAGCGCATCGAGCGGGTCCTCGAACAGTTCGTGGCGATGCTCGGGCTGCAGCTTGGCGTTCAACTTCACGGTGACGTGCAGCGTGGGTTCGGTCATCGGGGCGTTCCTGGAAGATGTCAGGCCCCATTGTAGAGTCGAAGGTACCGGCAGGAGCCGCTGCCAACGTCGCTTGCGACGGCCCGAAGGGTGCCGGTCAGGACGACAGGCATAGCTTGCTCGACTGCCTTTGTAGAGTCGAGCCGTGCTCGACTGCCTTTCCCACCAGAAGCAGCCGAGCATGGGCTCGGCTCTACAACAGCCCGTCAACGCAGGAACGGCGCCACCTTGCGCTTGAGCAGCTCCACCAGCACCGGGTCCATGTAGTCGTAGTCGTCGGGGATTTCCAGGCAGATCACCCGCTTGCCATTCAACCAGGCCTTGTAACGGCTGGACAGACGGTTGCGGTGCGCCCTTTCCATCACGAAGACCAGGTCGGCCCACTGCAGCAACTCGGGGCTGAGTACTTCCTCGGCGTCGGCCAGCAACCCGGCTGAGGCGGTCTCGATGCCCGGCCAATCGGCAAATACCTGCTCGGCGGTGGGGCTGCGCAGGCGGTTCTGACTGCAGAGGAAGAGCACGTTGCGGGTCATGGATACTCGCTTTTGTAGAGTCGAGCCGTGCTCGACTGACTTTTCCCGCTGCAAGCAGCCGAGCATGGCTATGCCGGTCGTCCTGACCGGCACCCTTCGGGCCGTCGCAAGCGACGTTGGCAGCGGCTCCTGCCGCTACCTTCGGCTCTACAGGAATTCCCGCCCCCCCGACGGTGATCAGATCACCGTCAGGTTGGCGTAGGCCATCACCAGCCACTTGCTGCCGGCATCGGCAAACTCGACCTGCACGCGGGCGTGGGCACCGTTGCCTTCGTAGTCGGTCACCATGCCTTCGCCGAACTTGGGATGGGTGACCAGCGCGCCGAGCTTCAGCGGCGGCGCCTCGATCGAGGCGTGGCCCATCACCCGGCTGGCGCCCATCGAGGCCGGGCGCGAGACCTGCACCTTCGGGCGCACTTCGTGCAGCAGCTCGCGCGGAATCTCGCGCAGGAAGCGCGACGGCAGGCTGTAGTTGTCCTGGCCGTGGATGCGGCGCGATTCGGCGTAGCTCAGCACCAGTTTCTGGCGCGCGCGGGTGATGCCGACGTAGGCCAGGCGGCGCTCTTCTTCCAGCCGCCCGCTTTCCTCCAGCGAGCGTGCACTGGGGAACAGGCCTTCTTCCAGGCCGGCCAGGAACACCAGCGGGAACTCCAGGCCCTTGGCCGAGTGCAGGGTCATCAGCTGCACGCCGTCCTCGCCCGCCTGCGCCTGGCCCTCACCGGCCTCCAGCGCGGCATAGGCCAGGAACGCGACCAGCTCGTCCATGTCCTCGCCCACTTCCTCGATGTCATCGGCGCGACGCACGAAGCGCGAAGCGACCGAGACCAGTTCGTCGAGGTTGTCGGTGCGCGATTCCGAGTCCAGCGCGTTGCGGCTTTCCTTGCTCCAGTGCTCGCGCAGCTGCGAGCGGGCCAGCACGTGGTCCACGCGCTCGGCCAGGGTCATGTGCACGGTTTGCGCCTGCAGCTCGTTGACCAGCACCAGGAAGCCGGCCAGCGCATTGCGCGCACGCGCGGCCAGCGCGCTGCCCTGGGTGACCAGCATGGTCGCTTCCCACAGCGAAATACCCTGCGCGCGCGCCTCGCGGCGCACTTCGTCCAGCGTGCGGTCGCCGATGCCACGGGTGGGCGTGTTGACCGCGCGCTCGAAGGCGGCGTCATCGTTGCGGTTGGACAGCAGGCGCAGGTAGGCCAGCGCGTCCTTGATTTCGGCGCGCTCGAAGAAACGCATGCCGCCGTACACGCGGTACGGCACCTGCTCGCTCAGCAGGGCTTCTTCCAGCGCGCGCGACTGCGCGTTGCTGCGGTAGAGCACGGCCACTTCGGTATAGCTGCCACCGTCTCGCACCCACTGGCGCGCGCGCTCGACAATGTAGCGTGCCTCGTCCATCTCGTTGTACGCGGCGTACAGGTCGATCGGCTCGCCGTCGCCGCTGTCGGTCCACAGCTGCTTGCCGATGCGGTCCGGGTTGTGTGCGATCACCGCATTGGCGGCGCCGAGGATGTTGGCGGTGGAGCGGTAGTTCTGTTCCAGGCGGATGGTCTGCGCGCCCGGGAAGTCGCGCAGGAAGCCCTGCACGTTCTCGACCTTGGCACCGCGCCAGCCGTAGATGGCCTGGTCATCGTCGCCGACCACGAACACGTGGCCGGAATCGCCGGCCAGCACGCGCACGAAGGCGTACTGGATGGCATTGGTGTCCTGGAACTCGTCCACCAGGATTTCGCGGAAACGGGCACGGTAGTGCGCCAGCAGCGCCGGATTGTCGCGCAGCAGCTCATGCGCGCGCAGCAGCAGCTCGGCGAAGTCGACCAGGCCGGCTCGGTCGCAGCGTGCCTGGTACTCGATGTAGGCCTGGCGCATGGTTTCCAGCCAGGCGTCGTGCGGCTCGGGCTGGATGTGCTGCGGGCGGCGGCCTTCGTCCTTCTGCGCGTTGATCCACCACGCGATCTGCTTGGCCGGGTACTTGCCGTCGTCCAGCTCCAGCGCCTGCACCACGCGCTTGACCAGCCGCAGCTGGTCGTCCGAATCCATCACCTGGAAGCCTTCCGGCAGCTTCGCGTCCTGCCAGTGCAGGCGCAGCAGACGGTTGGCGAGGCCGTGGAAGGTGCCGATCCACATGCCACGGCTGCCATTGGGCAGCTGTGCGTCGATGCGGTGGCGCATTTCGCCGGCCGCCTTGTTGGTGAAGGTCACCGCGAAAATGCCGTGGGTCGGCACGCCATCGACTTCATGCAGCCAGGCGATGCGGTGGGTGAGTACGCGGGTCTTGCCGGAACCGGCACCGGCCAGCACCAGGTGGTGGCCGGGGGGAGCGGAGACGGCTTCGCGCTGGGCCGGGTTCAGGCCATCAAGCAGGTGGGAGACATCCATGCCCCCATTTTACGGCATCGCCGTCGCGGCTCCTGCGACCACCTGGGTGGCCAGTGCCTGCGCCTGCTGACGCAGTTCAGGCACCGCCAGACTTTCCCACAGGCTGCCGATGCGCAGGCTGCCGAGCACGCCCAGCCGCGCCTGTGGCTGGCCACCGGCGGCACACAGGCGATCGCCCGGCACCGTGCTGTCCAGGCCCAGCCCATGCGGGCCGGGGCGGGCCAGGCCATCGGCCTGCAGCTGCTGCAGCAGCGGGTTGCGCAGCGCACTGGCGCGGGTTTCCACGCCGGTAGCGTTGATCACGCCGCTGATCGTCCACTGCTGTTCATTGCCGGTGGCATCGCGACCCGACAGCCGCAGGGCATCGCCTTCGCGGCCGACGCGTTGCAGGCGGGACCGGTGAACACGCAGTTGGCCGCTTTCGATCAGCGCCTGCAGCTGTGCGTCGACCTCTTCGGCGATGCGGTGGCGATGCACGTCCCAGTAGCGCACCACATGGCGCAGGAAGCGGCGCTGGTCGGCCGCGTCGAGGCTGCACCACAGCGCCTGCCCGTGCGGACGGATGCGGTCCATCACGCCCTGCCACGGCAGGCCGTCGGCCTGTGCCTGGCGTGCGAACCCACGCAACGCGCGCAGGCGCTGGCGCAGGTTCATCGGCAGCAGCGTGGCCGGGTCGAACGTGGGCAGGCCACCATGCGCATGCGGCAACGGCAGCAGGCCGTGGCGCGAGATCACATGCAGCGGGCCGGTGTGGCCGGCAGCGACCAATGCCAACACGGTGTCGGCCATGCTCAGGCCGGACCCGACGATGGCCACGGCCTGCTCGCCGGCCAGGGTGCGCACGCCGTCGTAGTCCCAGGCCTCGATCACGTCATCGGCGGGCAGTGCCTCGGCACCGGCTACCGGCAGCGGTCGCATGCTGTTGCCGGTGGCCAGCACCGCCTGCGCGGCGTGCAGCGTGCTGCCATCGCCGAGTGTCAGCTGGTAACCGTGGTCATCCGGCTGCAGGCCCAGCACCGGCTGCGCGATCACCTGCAGCTGTGCCGGGCTGGTCGCAGCGGCCTCCTGCAGGCGCTGCTGCAGGTAGGCAGCAAAGTAGTGGCGGCACACATAGCGCTCGCCCAGCACCTCGCGCGCCTCGCCCTGGTAGGCATTGGCGGCCATCAGGTAGTCGAGGAAATCGCCGGGCTGGTCGGCAAACGCACTCATCTTCGCCGCCGGCACGTTCAGCAGATGCTCCGGCCACGGCGTGGCATAGGCGATACCCTGGGCCAGCTGCGAGGCGGGTTCGAAGATGGCCAGCGCCAGCGGCGCATTCGCCTGGCGCAATACCTGGATCGCCCCCAGCACCCCGGCCGCACCACCACCGATGATCGCCAGGTCCAGTTCGCCATTACGCGGTGAATCAGTCATGTGCCAATTGTAGGCCATCGGCGATGACAGGCCGGATTGCCGGAATGGGCGGCCGGCATTGCCTCACATCAACGCATCGGCCAGCCGTGCGATGCCCTCGCGGCTGCGCCGCCACGCAGGGCGGCTGCGCCACTGCTGCAGGTCCAGCTGCCGCGACTCGCGCAGGTAGCCGTCCTCGATCGCGCACAGCTGCTGCACCAGCGCGCGGTCGTAGCAGATCAGGCCGATCTCGGCATTCAGCGCGAACGAGCGGATATCCATGTTGATGGAGCCGAGCACGGCGATGTCCTCATCCACGCTCATGTGCTTGGCGTGCAGGAACTGCGGCTCGTACAGCGCGATGCGCACGCCACAGCGCAGCAGTTCATCGTAGTAGGCCTCCTGCGCCCACGACGTCAGCCGCTGGTTGTTGCTGGCAGACAGGATCAGCTGCACCTGCACGCCGGACAATGCGGCGATACGCAGCGCACTCAGTGTGGCTTCGTCAGGCACGAAGTACGGGGTGACCATCACCAGCCGGCGTCGCGCCAGGTGGATCAGCGCGGCTACCGCGTCGCGCGCGTTGCTGTACGGGTAGGCCGGGCCGCTGGGCAGCAGCTGGGTGGCGATGTCGTCGCCGCATTCGGGCACATCGGTGATCACATCCAGGCGCTGGCCGGTCTCCATGTACCAGTCGCTGGCGAATACGGCTTCCAGGTGCGCCACCGCCGGGCCGCGGACGCGCGCCACCAGTTCGCGGTTCGGGTGGCCCGGCACGAACTGCGGGCCCGCCAGATTCTGCGAACCGACATAGGCCACTTCGTTGTCGATCACCGCGATCTTGCGGTGGTTGCGCAGGTCCATGCGTCCGCTGCGACGCCAGCGCAGGCCACCGGGCAGCATCGCGCGCACTTCGATGTCGCGCGCCTGCAGGCGCTTGCGATAGGCGCGCAGGCCACGCTTGGCGCCCACCGCATCGAGCAGCACGCGGCACTGCACGCCACGCGCGGCGGCACGCTGCAAGGCCTCGACAATGGCCTCGCCGACCGCGTCGTCGAACATCAGGTAGTACAGCAGGTGCACGCGGTCTTCGGCCTGGTCGATGTCGGCGATCAGCGTGTGCAGCGACTCGTCGTAGTCGGTCAGCAGATCGACGGCGTTGCCGTGTACCGGCATGAAATCGCCTTGGCGCTGCACCAACGGCACGATCTCGGCGCTGGCGGTGTCGGGCTGTGGGGTCCAGCGCAGGCGATGCTGCAGCGCCTGCTCCTCACGGATCACCTGCGAGGCCTCGGCCTGGCGGCGGATGCGCTCGCGCGACAGCCACGGATGGCCGAACAGCAGGTACAGCGGCAGGCCCAGCAGCGGTACGAAGCCGACCAGCAACAGCCAGCTGCGCGCCGCGCCGGGCGTGGTGCGGGTGGGAATCCAGCACAGCGCGACCAGCCGGATCAGCCAGTCGATCAGCAGCAGGTAGGAACCCAGCAACCACTCGAACAGCATCGCGTCGCCCGTCGGGAGGTGATGGGCCATTCTGCCCAGCGGGGTGTGTAGAGTCGAGCCGCGCTCGACTGCTTTGAAGCCGTGTGCCAACCAAGGTTGGCACCTACCGGGTGGGGGGACAGCGTGTCGACCAAGGTCGACACCTACCGGGGGTGGGGACGGCGTGCCAACCAAGGTTGGCACCTACCGGGTGAAGGGACAGCGTGTCGACCAAGGTCGACACCTACCGGGGGCGGGACAAGTTGCCAACCAAGGTTGGCACCCACCATCTGGATGCCAGGCATGAAAAAACCCGCCACAAGGGCGGGTTTCTTCGCGGGGATCAGCAATCCTTGCGGATTACTTGATCTTGCCTTCCTTGTACGGGACGTGCTTGCGCACGACCGGATCGTACTTGGAGAATTCCATCTTCCCCGGGGTGTTCTTCTTGTTCTTGTCGGTCGTGTAGAAGTGACCGGTACCAGCGGTCGAAATCATACGGACCTTATCGCGCTTGCCTGCCATGATCGTCTACTCCTCAGACCTTTTCGCCGCGCGCACGCAGCTCAGCCAGAACGGAATCGATACCGTTCTTGTCGATGGTGCGCAGTGCATGCGCGGAAACACGAAGCTTCACCCAGCGGTTTTCGCTGGCAACCCAGAAGCGGCGCTCGTGCAGATTCGGCAGGAAACGACGACGGGTCTTGTTGTTGGCGTGCGAGACGTTGTTACCCGTCTGCACTCGCTTGCCGGAAACCTGGCATACGCGGGACATTGCGCACCTCGATAGTAAGTTGTGTCAGCCCGTAGCCCGGGAGACGGCGGCCTCGATGGTTGCCCACCACACGTCAAGAGAATCAAAGGGTTACGCTGGCGTTGGGCGGCCGGGGACGTGCTCCCGGGGGCGCCGCCCGGTAGAAAACCGGACACAGCGAGCCGCGCATTATGCACGGGTTCAAGCACTTGCGCAAGTTACCCACAGGCCGGGACTGAACCGGGAGGGCCGGGAGCCCACCAACCGGCATACTGGCCCGGTTCACTGCGGAGCTTTCCATGCGGCTGCTGGCCCTGACCTACGGAACCGAAGGCGATACGCGTCCCCTGGCCATGCTCTGCCATGGGCTGATCGGCGCAGGCCACGCGGTGACACTGCTTGCCGATGGCGGCACCCTGGGCAGCGCGCAGGCACTGGATGTGCCCCATGCGGCTCTTGAAGGTGACATCCATGACGAAGTGGTCGCGCTGGTCTCGCGTGGCAACGGTGTTGCCGCCGCCAGTAGCGGGCTGGCACGGATGGCGCTGCAGCATGTCAGCGGCTGGATGCGTCAGGCCGATGCCGCTGCCGAAGGCTGCGATGCGATTCTGACCGGTGGCTTGGCGGCCTTTGTGGGCATGAGTGTGGGCGAACGCCGGGGTCTACCGGTGATCGGGACCGGCATGATTCCGCTGACCCCGACGCGTGCCTTCCGCTCCCCGTTCCTGCCGCCGGGACGCTCGCCGGGCTGGTTGAACCGGGCCAGCTATGGGCTGGTCAACGGCCTGATCTGGCGCCAGTTCCGCCAGCCGATCAACGAGGCCCGCAAGCAGCTGGAGCAATCGCCGCGCCGCTCGCTGTGGTCCGGCCTGCCGATGCTCTATGGCATCTCGCCGCAGCTGCTGCCGCCACCGACGGACTGGCCGGCCGACCACATCGTCTGTGGCCAATGGCGGTTTCCTGATGCGCCCTGGACGCCGCCGGCCGATCTGCAGGCCTTCCTCGACGCCGGGCCGCCGCCGGTCTATCTGGGCTTCGGCAGCATGACCGGCTTTGATCGCGACCGCGTGTTGCCGGCCCTGCTGCAGGCGTTGGCACCACGCCGTGTCCTGCTGTTTCCCGGCTGGGTGGGACTGCCTGCGATGCGCTTGCCCGATTCTGTCTTCGTCCTGGGCCCGACCCCACACGAAGCGCTGTTCCCGCGTTGCGCATTCGCCATCCACCACGGTGGCAGCGGCACCACGCATTCGGCCTGCCGCGCCGGCATTCCTTCACTGGTGATGCCGTTCGCCGCAGATCAGTTCTTCTGGGCCGATCGCCTGTATCGATTGGGCGTAGCACCGGCACCGTTGTCACCGAAGCGACTGGATGCAGCAGCGCTGGCAGCAGCCATCACCTTCGCTGCAACCGAAGCAACACGCGCACGCGCGGCGGCCTTGGGCGTGGCGATGAACAGTGAGGACGGGGTGGCATGTGGCGTGGCAATGATCGAGCGCTGGTTGCGGCCGATGTAACGCCGACCAGGCCTCAGCGCAAATGCGGAATCACCTGGGCCAGCAGATGGGCATCCTTCAACGCGCCGTGCAGGCCACGGTTGCCGGGAATACGCAGGCGCTGCAGCACATCGTCCAGCTTGTTGCCCTGACCCGGCCAGCGCCCGCGCGCCAGTTTCAGGCTGCAGGTGATGCGGCAATGCTGGGCCAGCGTGCCGGGGATGCCAGCCAGGCGCAGCTCGTTGTCCAGGAAGCCCACATCGAAGGTGGCGTTGTGCGCGACCATCTCGCTGCCACGCAGGAACTCCAGCAGCTCGGCGGCCTTGCTGGAGAACAGTGGCTTGCCCACCAGCATCGCGTCGCTGATGCCGTGCACGCGCTGCGCGCCCCAGTCCACCTTGCGCTGCGGCTGCAGGTAGGTGTGGAACTGGCGGCCGGTGAGCTGGCCATCGATCAGTTCGACGGCACCGATTTCGATCACCCGGTGCCCCAGGCGGTGGGAGATGCCGGTAGTTTCGGTATCCAGTGCGACGATGCGGCTCATCAGGGTATGCGTTCTCCAGTACGTGCAGCCGGATTTTCGCACGCGACCGATGCACTCACCCCAACGCTTCCACCACCCAATCAATGAACACCCGCAGCCGCTGGCTCATGTGCCGGTTGGGCGGGAACATCACGTGCATCGGCATTGGCGGCAGCTGCCATTCCTGCAGCACCGGCAGCAGCTCGCCACGCGCCACGTGCGGATCGGTCATGTAGCTGGGTAACGCGACCACGCCGAGCCCCGCCAACGCAGCCGCCAGATACGCATTGCCGTCATCGAAGCCCACCGTATAGCGGCCCTGCACCTCGACGCGCTCATCGCCACGCTGTGCAGTGAACACGCGGGCGCGGCCACTGCGCGGGCTGAGGAAACCGACCATGTGGTGATCGGGCCCTTCCAGCGCGCGCGGGTCGGTCGGCACGCCGAAGCGCTGCACATAGCCCGGGCTGGCGTGGAAGCCGATCGGCAGCGCAGCAAGCGGCCGCGCCACCAGCGCCGGGTCGGCTGGAGTGCCACCACGGATCACGCAATCGACGTTGTCGGCGATGACGTCCACCTCGCGGTCACTCACGCCGATGTCCAGCTGGATCTCCGGGTAGCGCGCGTGGAAATCCGGCAGCGCTGGTACCAGCCGCAAGCGCGCGTACGGCCCGGGCACATCCACGCGCAGGCGTCCGCGCGGTTGGGTGGCCGCGTCGCCCAGCCCGCCCTCCACCTCTTCCAGCTCGGCCAGCAGGCGGGCGATGCGCGGGTAATAGGCCGCGCCATCGGCGGTGACGCTGACCCGGCGCGTGGTGCGGTTGAGCAACCGCAGCCGCAGGTGCGCCTCCAGCTGCTGCACCAGCTGGGTGACCGTGGTGCGGCTGACCTGCAGGGTGTGCGCAGCGCGGGTAAAGCTGCCGGTCTCCACTACCCGGGCAAAGGCCCGCATCGCCTCGAAACGGTCCATGGCTGGCCATGATTGTTTGGAATTGGCAATCAATCTAGGCCGATCATCGCGGTTTATCCAGACAGCGCTGGCGGGGAGGATGGCGTTCTTTCCCACGGGATCTTCCCCATGTCACAGCGTGATGTCGTTTTCCCCGCCGGCCGCCAGGCCCTGTACGAGCGCAACCGCTACTCGCCGGCAATCCGTTCCAATGGCTTCCTGTTCGTCTCCGGCCAGGTCGGCAGCCGCGAGGATGGTTCGCCTGAGCCGGACTTCGAAGCGCAGGTGCGCCGCGCCTTCGAGAATCTCAACGCGGTGCTGGCCGCCGCCGGCTGCAGCTTCGATGACGTGGTCGACGTGACCGTGTTCCTGGTCGACCCCGAGAAGAACTTTGAGAAGGCCTGGGCGATCGTGCCCGAGTACTGGGGCGAGGCGCCGCACCCGACCCTGACCGGCATCGGCGTAACCTGGCTGTATGGGTTCCAGTTCGAGATCAAGGTGATCGCGAAGCTGCCTGCAGACCGGTAGTGCCGGCCGCTGGCCGGCAATGTGTCGGAGGTCGAAAAGCGTGTCGACCAAGGTCGACACCTACCAGGGCAGGAGGTCGGCACCTGCCAGAGCTGGCGTGCCCGGCCCACCTGAACGGGAGGTTCCGACGAATTCCCGAGGTAGCCATTGATATTGTATCCGGCGAAAACCGCTTGCTAGCCTCCCCCCCATGCGCCGGATCACCCGCCAACTGCGTACGTACCTGATGATGCTGCTGATGGCGGCATTCGTGGTCGTGCCGGTGGCCGACGCACTGGTGTGTGCGGTGGAACCGCATGCCAGCAGCGCCCATGTCGAATCCCTCGCGGACGATGCAGGCGGTGACAGCGACAGCAAGCACACGGGTGCCTGCACGCATAACCACTGCCACCACTCCACGCTGAGCCTGCCGGCGAACGATTTCGCCGCCTTCGGTACGCCGCTGCCGGCGCGCTGGATGAATGCCGGCGACGTTGCGACCTATGCGGTCGCCCAGGATGAATTGACGCGTCCCCCCCGGGCGTGAGTTGAGCGCGTCCCGCAATCGCGGGCTCCCGTTTCACTCACAACCGGAATCCCCCTATGTCGATCCTGACACCTCGGTCGCCGCGCGCGGCCGGGCTGGTCGTCGCCGTGTTGCTGGGCCTGGCCCCGGCGGCATCGGTGATGGCGCAAGCCGCCCCCTCCTACGACACCCTGCTTGAACGCCTGGACCAGCTGCCCGGTACCCGTGTCGGTACGGCACTGGCCGAGGCCGCCGATGCGCGTGCCGACCAGGCCCGTGCGTTGCCCAATCCTTCCCTCTCCTACTCCGCCGAAAACGCCTGGGGCACCGGCTCCTATGGCGGCATGGGCAAGGCCGATACCGTGCTCACCCTGTCCCAGCCGCTGGAGGTCTGGGGCCAGCGTGGCGCGCGTGTCCGTGCCGCCCGTGCCGAGGCACAGGCTGCCAACCTGCGTGGTGCCCAGAGCCGCAGCGACGTGGCCAGCCAGCTGGCGGTGGTCTACGCACAGGCGGAAAGTGCACTGCGCCGCTACTCCCTGGCCGAAGAGGCGCTGACCCTCACCCGCGATGACGCCAACGCGGTCAACGCGATGGTCAAGCAGGGCCGCGAGCCACAGCTGCGCGCGGTGCAGGCGCAGAGCGAAGTGGCCAATGCCAGCGCTGCGCTGGATGAAGCGCAGGCCTTCCGCGATGCCGCGCTGGCCCGCCTGGCCGGTGCCGCGCTGCTGGATGCACCGGTGCAGTCGATTGACGACAGCCTGCTCGACCGGGCCCCGCCGCTGCCGCGTGGCGCCACCGACGTGGCACTGGCGGTGCGCATCGCCGAAGCCGAAGCCGATGCGGCCGGCAAGCTGGTCGACGTGGAGCGCAAGCGCGCCCTGCCCGACCTCAGTGTCACCGCCGCACAGACCCGCTTCCGCGAAGGCGGCGAGCGTGCCTACAACCTCGGGGTCAGCCTCAGCATCCCGCTGTTCGACCGCAACCGCGGGGGCATCCGCGCCGCCAATGCCGACCAGCGCGCGGCCGAGGCCCGCCTGGACCAGCAGCGCCGCGACAGCGAGGCAGCACGTCTCTCCGCCGTAGCCGGACTGAAAGCCGCCGGAAGCCGGACCCGTGCCGCCGATGAAAGCGTGGTCGCCGCCGAAGAGGCGTATCGCCTGGCCCGCGTCGGCTTCGACGCCGGACGCATCTCGCAGCTGGAACTGCGCAGCACGCGCAGCGCCCTCATCGCCGCCCGCGGCACCGCCGTGGATGCGCGCCTGTCGCGCGTCGGCGCGGAAATCGATCTTGCCCGCCTTGAGGGGCGCGCACCTTTTGTGGAGGCCAAATGACTCTCTCCCGTACTTTCCCGCTGATCGGCGGCGTGCTGCTGACCGTCCTGCTGGCCGGCTGCGCCGGCAATGCGCAGACGCCTGCCAATGAAGACCCCGCTGCGGCCAAGGCCGGCACCGACGATGGCCACGGCCATGCCGCCGACAGCAAGGAGGCCAAGGCGGAAACCGCCAAGGCCCCCGCCGACGCCGATGAAGGCGTGGTGCAGCTGACCCAGGAACAGATCAAGGCCTCCGGTATCGAAGTGGTCGCGATCGGTCGCGGTGGCGGTGGCTCGACCCGGCTGTCCGGCAGGGTCGAGCCCACCGTGGGCGCCCGCGCTTCGGTTGCCTCCACGGTGACCGGCCGCGTCGAACGCGTGCTGGTCGCGCCAGGCACGGCGGTGAAGCAGAACCAGGCGCTGGCGATCGTGGTCAGCGGTGAGGCTGCGGTGTTCCGCGCCAATGCGCTGGCTGCATCGGCCGAAGCCGAGGCCGCACGCCTGGCCTATGGCCGCGACAAGGCGCTGGTCGACCAGGGCGTGGTCGCCCGCCAGGAACTGGAGGCCTCGCGCGCCCGCTCGCTGGCGGCACAGGCCCAAGCCGCTGCCGCGCAGGCACAGGCCGCTGCCAATGGTGCGCCCGATGCCAGCGGCCGCGTGCGCATCACCAGCCCGGTGGCCGGCATCGTCGGCAACGTGCAGGTCACCCCGGGCGGCGTGGTCGCCGCCGGCAGCGCGGTGGCCGACGTCGCCGACCCGACGATGAACGAGCTGGTGTTCACCGCACCGCCGGCGCTGGCCGCGCAGGTCACGCCGGGCATGAAGCTGGAAGTGAGCGTGCCGGGTGGCAGCTTCACCGCCACCGTTACCGGTTCGGCCGCCGATGTACGCCAGCAGGGCGGCGTCGCGGTGATCCGCGCCACGCCGGTGGACGCTTCGCTGCCGCCGGCCGGTTCGCCGGTTTCGGCAGTGGTGGTCACCGAAGGCCAGGACGGTTCGCTCAGCGTGCCCGCCGATGCGGTGCAGAACGTTGATGGCAGCAGCGCGGTGTTCGTCGCCGTCGACGGCGGCTTCAAGGCGCAGCCGGTGCTGGCCGGGCGCCGTGCCGGCGACCGCATCGAGATCCTCGGTGGGCTGACCGGCAACGAGCGCATCGTCGGTGCCAACGCCTTCCTGCTCAAGGCCGAACTGGCCAAGGGCGAAGCCGAGCACGGCCACTGAGGAGGCGACCATGTTCAAGCTGATCATTGAAACAGCGGTGCGCCACCGCTGGCTGGTGGTGTTCATGGCGGCGCTGATCGCTGCCGTGGGCCTGTTCCAGCTGGGCAAGCTGCCGATCGACGCGGTGCCGGACATCACCAACCGCCAGGTGCAGATCAACACGGTGGCACCTGCACTGACCCCGGAACAGATCGAGCGGCAGGTGACCTATCCGCTGGAAACCGCGCTGGCCGGCATTCCCGGCCTGACCACCACGCGTTCGCTGTCGCGCAATGGCTTCTCGCAGGTCACCGCGATCTTCACCGATGCGACCGACATCTACTTCGCGCGTCAGCAGGTGGCCGAACGCATGCGCGAGGCATCGGAAGACCTGCCCGATGGCGCGTCGCCGATGCTGTCGCCGGTCACCACCGGCCTCGGCGAAGTGCTGATGTGGACGGTGGACTTCACGGCGTTCGATCCGGCCAGGCTGGCCAAGCCCGGTGAAGCGGGTTGGCAGGCCGGCGAGGTCTACCGCACGCCGGAAGGCAACCTGCTTCGCACGCCGGAAGAACGTGCCACCTACCTGCGCACCGTGCAGGACTGGATCATCGCGCCGCAGATGCGTTCCAGCCCGGGGCTGGCCGGCGTCGATACGGTCGGCGGCTACGTCAAGGAATACGGCGTGCATCCGGACAGTGCCAAGCTGGCCGCGCACGGCCTCGGCCTGGCCGACCTGGTCACTGCCCTGCAGCGTTCCAACGTGCAGGCCGGTGCCGGTTTCGTGCAGCGTGCCGGCGAAGGCCTGGTGGTACGTGCCGACGGCCTGGCGCTGACCACCGACGATCTGGCACAGGCCCCGGTAGCCACCCGCAATGGCGTGGTGGTACGCGTGGCCGATGTGGCCGACGTCGACCTGAGCCGCGCACCGCGCCTGGGTGCGGCCAGCCGCAACGGCCATGAAGCCGTGCTGGGTACCGCGCTGATGATCGCCGGCGGCAACAGCCGCACCGTGGCGCAGGCAGCTGCGGCGCGCCTGGAACAGGTGAACAAATCGCTGCCGGCCGACATCGTGGCGGCACCGGTGCTGGACCGCAGCGTGCTGGTCAATTCCACCATCAAGACCGTGGCCAAGAACCTCACCGAGGGCGCACTGCTGGTGGTGGTGGTGCTGTTCCTGCTGCTGGGCAACCTGCGTGCGGCAACGATCACCGCGCTGGTCATTCCGCTGTCGTTCCTGTTCGCGGTGATCGGCATGAACCGCTTCGGCATCAGCGGCAACCTGATGAGCCTGGGTGCGCTGGACTTCGGCATCCTGGTGGACGGTGCGGTGATCGTGGTCGAGTCGACGCTGCTGATGCTGGGCCAGCGCCGCGCCGAACTGGGCCGTGCGTTGACCGCGATGGAACGCCTGCGCGTGGCCGCCGATTCGGCGATGAAGATGGCGCGCCCTGCGGCCTTCGGCCAGCTGATCATCCTGCTGGTGTTCGCGCCGATCCTTACCCTGGAAGGCGTGGAGGGCAAGACGTTCCACCCGATGGCGGCCACGTTCATGCTGGCCCTGATCGGTGCCTTCATCTTCTCCTTCACCTTCGTGCCGGCGATGGCCGCACTGCTGGTGCGCGAGCCGAAGGTGAAGGACGGCGATGCACATGCTGACGATGGCGAGCACGAAACCAAGCTGATCCGCATGCTGCGTGCGCGCATCGAACCAGTGGTGCGCAAAGCCGTGGCGCATCCGCGCACGGTGCTGGCCGGTGCGGTGATGATGGTGGTGGTGGGTATCGGTTCGTTCTCGCTGCTGGGCCGCGAGTTCATGCCGACGCTGGACGAAGGCAACGTGGCGATGCAGGCCCTGCGCGTGCCGTCGACCTCACTGGAGCAGTCGCTGGCGATGCAGCTGGCGTTGGAAAAGGCGATTGCCAAACAGCCGGAAGTGGAAACCGTGTTCTCGCGCACCGGTACCGCCGAGGCGGCCATCGACCCGATGCCGACCAACATCTCCGACAGCGTGATCGTGCTGAAGCCGCGCAAGGACTGGCCCGATCCGAAGCTGGACAAGGAAGCACTGGTGGCACGCTTCGAGAAACTGGCCGGGCAGCAGCTGGGCAACAGCTTCGAGTTCAGCCAGCCGATCGAACTGCGCTTCAACGAGCTGATCTCCGGCGTGCGTACCGACCTGGCGGTGATGATCTTCGGCGATGACTTCAGCCAGCTGCAGAAGGTGGCCGACCAGGTGGCGCTGAAGCTGCGTGCGGTGAACGGCGCGGCCGACGTGCGGGTGGAACAGATCTCCGGCCTGCCTACGCTCAACGTGGCGATCGACCACGTGGCGGCGGCGCAGTACGGCCTGACTGCCGCAGACGTCAGTGATGCACTGTCCACCGGCATTGGTGGCACCGCGGCCGGCAAGATCTTCGAAGGTGATCGCCGCTTCAACGTGGTGGTGCGCCTGGACGATGCCTCGCGCAACGATCCGGACCAGCTGGCCTCGCTGCCGATCGCCACGCCGTCGGGGCTGGTGATTCCGCTGTCGTCGGTCGCGCGCATCACGGTCAGCGAAGGACCGAACCAGATCAGCCGCAACAACGGCAGCCGCCGCGTGGTAGTGCAGGCCAACGTGCGTGGCCGTGATCTGGGCGGCTTCGTCGGCGAGGCGCAGGCCGCAGTAGCCGACGTGGCGCTGCCGCCGGGTGCGTACCTGACCTGGGGCGGTCAGTTCGAGAACCTGCAGCGCGCGGAGAAGCGACTGGCAACGGTGGTGCCGGTGGTGTTCCTGCTGATCGGCAGCCTGCTGTTCATGGCCCTGCGCAGCGGCAAGGAAGCCATTCTGGTGTTCAGCTGCGTGCCGCTGGCGCTGGTCGGCGGCATCCTCGCGCTGCTGCTGCGTGGCATGCCGTTCTCGGTATCGGCGGCGGTCGGCTTCATCGCCGTCTCCGGCGTGGCCACCTTGAACGGCCTGGTGCTGATGCAGGCGATCCGCGAACGCCTGGATGCCGGTGACCTGCCGCTGCAGGCAGCGATCAACGGTGCATCGAGCCGTATCCGTGCGGTGCTGACCACGGCGCTGGTGGCGATCGTCGGCTTCATTCCGATGGCGATTGCCAGCGGTTCCGGTGCGGAAGTGCAGAAGCCGCTGGCGACGGTGGTGATCGGTGGCCTGATCACCGCCACCGTGCTGACCCTGCTGGTGCTGCCGACCTTTGCAGCACGCGTGGCCAAGCCGCGGGCAGTTGGCTGAAAGACCACGGGGTCGGATCCTGCGATCCGACCCCGTTTTCCAATCAGGGGTAGTGCCGGCCGCTGGCCGGCAATGTCGAACAATTGCGGTGCATGCGGGTTGCCGGCCAGCGGCCGGCACTACCTTGGAACGGTCAGGCCTTCTTGCGCTCGGCGATGTAGGCCTGGATCTGCTGTTCCAGCACCGGCAGGGGCACCGAGCCCTGCTTGAGCAGGGTGTCGTGGAAGCCCTTGATGTCGAACTTGTCGCCCAGCTCCTTCTCGGCCTGCGCGCGCAGGCGCACGATGGCGATCTCGCCCAGCTTGTAGCTCAGCGCCTGGCCCGGCCAGGAAATGTAGCGGTCCACTTCGGTGGTCACTTCATGCTCGCTCAGCGCGGTGTGGCCACGCAGGTAGGCCAAGGCCTGCTCGCGAGTCCAGCCCTTGCTGTGCACGCCGGTATCGATCACCAGACGCGTGGCGCGCCACATTTCGTAGGTCAAGCGGCCGAAATCCTCGTACGGGGTTTCGTAGATACCCATCTCCACGCCCAGCTTCTCGCAGTACAGCGCCCAGCCTTCGCCGTAGGCGGAGATGTAGGCGTTGCGGCGGAACTCGGGCAGGTTCTTCTGCTCGGCGGCGATGGCACCCTGCAGCGCGTGGCCCGGATCGGATTCATGCAGGGTCAGCGCCGGCAGGTTGTACAGCGGGCGCGACGGCAGGTTGTAGGTGTTGAGCCAGTAGGTGCCCATGCCACCGCGGCCGGCGGTCCAGAACGGTGCAATGTCCGGCGGCACCGGCACGATGGTGAAGCGCGCGCGCGGCAACGTCATGTACTTGCCGAGCTGACCGTCGGCCCGCTTGGAGATCCATGCGGCGCGCGACAGCAGCTCTTCCGGCGTCTTCGCATAGAACTGCGGATCGGTGCGCAGGAAGGTCAGGAACTCGGCGAAGCTGCCCTTGAACTTCACCTGCTTGATGATGTCGTTCATTTCCTTCTGGATGCGTGCGACTTCATCCAGGCCGATGCGGTGGATCTCGTCCGGCGACAGGTCCAGCGTGGTGTATTCGTGGATCTGCTGCTTGTAGTACGCCTTGCCGTCCGGCATCGCTTCGGCGGCCAGCGTGGTGCGCGCCTGCGGCACGTACTCGTTGACGAAGAAGGTGCGCAGCTGCTGGAACGCCGGCACCACCTTGCCGCTGATCGCTTCACGCGCCTGCGCCCGCAGCCTGGCCTGCTCGGCGGCCGGAATGCTGTTGGGCAGCTTCTTGAACGGCGCGTACAGCGGCGATTCGGTCGGGTCTTTCAGCTCGGCGACGGTGGCGATCGACACCTCGCGGCCATCGAGCACCGCGCGCGGCACGCTGAAACCTCGCTTCAGGCCGGCGCGCATGTTTTCGGTCTGCTGGCCGAAGTAGCGCGGCACATCATTCAGGCGGGCGATGTAGTTCTGGTAGTCCTGCACGGTCTTCATCTCGCGCCGGGCCATGAAGGACAGGTTGGACCAGAACGAGGAGTCGGCGTTGAACGGCATCTCGTAGCCGCGCAGACGCGTTTCTTCGGCCAGGTTGAACACCTGGTCACGGTAGATCGCGTAGTTGACCTGGTTGTCGGGCGACAGGGTCTTCGGGTCGATCTTCTTCAGTGCAGCCAGGGTTTCATCCCACACCTTCAGGCGCGCCTGCTGCGCGGCCGGGCCGACGTCGGGCATGCGGGTGGCATTGGCCGGAGCGTCCTCGTCCTCACTGGCCTCGCCGCCGCCCTCCTGGCGCCACTTCCATTCCTTCTCGTACAGCGCGCGGAAGGCGGCATCGGCGGGCGATTCGGTGGCCACGCTGGCCGGTGCGGCGGCGGCGGGCGGTGCGGCCAGGGCTACGGCGGGGGTGGACAGGGCGATCAGCAGGGCAACGGCAAGACGGGTTTTCACGAGCACAGGTTCCCGGGAAGGCAGACCCCGATGATGGCACCGCCCACGGCCCGTGGCATGGGACGAAGGTCCTGCCTGCGCAGCAGACCGGGGCCCCGGTAGCGGCCAACCTTGGTTGGCCCCCCAAACCCAGCGCCGACCAAGGTCGGCATCTACCGTAGCGTGGCAGACCGGGGCTCCGGTAGCGGCCAACCTTGGTTGGCCCCCAAACCCAGCGCCGACCAAGGTCGGCAGCTACCGGATGAGGCCCCGAAGTCCTAGTGGCTGGCCTTGTCCCGCTTCCAGCCCCGGTGCTTGATGTCCAGCTGCAGGCTGTACAGCGCGGTGAACGCCGGGAACAGGTTCTGCAGCACGCCCACCGAGTCCTGCTTGGCCGAGAACAGAAAGTAGCTCAGCGTCATCAGGCTGCCGACCACGCTCATGTACCAGAACAAGCGCGGGATCACCGGCTTGCCCGCACGCTTGGACGCGATGAACTGGACCAGCCAGCGGCCGCCGAACATCAGCGCGCCGGTGTAGCCGATCAGCTTCCAGCCGGTCACATGCAGGCCGGTCCAGTACAACCAGGTCAGCGGCTGGTCGAGCCAGTGCAGCTCCAGATCCATCAACGCTCCTCCACCGCGGTGCGCTTGCTGCGGGTGATCAGCCAGGCCACGCCACGCAGGTCACGGATGCCGACCAGGGCGCGGCCGAGGTTGTTGTACTTGGAGACACCGGCGGTACGGTGGCGGTGGTTGACCGGCACGCTGGTGGTCTTCCAGCCGGCGCGCTGCATCAGCGCCGGCAGGTAGCGGTGCATGTGGTCGAAGTAGGGCAGGTCGAGGAACGCGCTGCGCTCGAACAGCTTGATGCCGCAGCCGGTATCGGGCGTATCGTCGCGCAGCATGCGTGCACGGATGGCATTGGCCCACTTGCTGGCCCAGCGCTTGCTGCCGCTGTCCTGGCGGTTGACGCGCCAGCCGGCGAACAGCTTCACCTGCGCCTCGGCGGCATCGCGCGCGGCCAGCAGCTTGGGAATGTCGGCCGGATCGTTCTGGCCATCGCCATCCAGGGTCGCGATCCACGGCGCACGTGCGTGCTTGACGCCGGTGCGCACGGCGGTGCTCTGCCCGCTCTGGTCCACGTGGTGCAGCACCCGCAGTTCCGGCGTGGTCGCCTTCAGCCCCTGCAGCACCGCCAGGGTGTCATCGCGCGAGTGGTCGTCGATGTAGACGATCTCGAACGGAAGCCGCCCACGCAGTGCGGCGGTGATTTCGGCAACCAGCGGGGCGACATTGTCGCGTTCGTTGAACACCGGGACGACAACGGAAAGCTCGGGTTGGCTCATAAGGCACTCGGCCAAAGGGGGACAAAGACCGCGCATTCTCCGAAGCCGAGGTTATCCGAAGATGAATCCGGCTGTGTGAGGATCCCTCCTCAGGCGCGGTCGCCAAAATACTCGCGGCACCACTGCACGACGGGGGGCAACCCTGCTTCGATCGGGGTCACCGCGTCGAAGCCGAATGCGTCATGGGCGCGCCGGGTATCGGCCATCGTGCGCACCATGTCGCCCGGCTGCATCGGCTTGTAGACCTTCTGCGCGGGGCGACCGGCGGCCTGCTCGATCACGCTGATGAAGCGCTCCAGCTCGACCGGCGTATGGTTGCCGAGGTTGAACACCCGGTGCGGTACCGGACCATCGGCCGGATGCGCGAGCGCGCCGAGAATACCGGACACGATGTCGGAGACATGTGTGAAGTCGCGCTGCATGCGGCCTTCGTTGAACACGTCGATCGGCCGCCCGGCCAGCACCGCGCGCGAGAACAGCAACGGTGCCATGTCCGGCCGGCCCCACGGGCCATACACGGTGAAGAAGCGCAGGCCGGTGGCATGCAGGCCGTACAGCTGCGCGTAGGTGTAGGCCATCAGCTCGTTGGCCGCCTTGGTGGCCGCATACAGCGAGCGCGGCTGGTCCACGCGCTGGTCCTCGGAGAACGGCGGCGTGGCCGAATCACCGTAGACCGAGCTGCTGGAGGCATAGACCAGGTGCTGCACGCCACGGTGGCGGCACAGCTCGAGCATGTTGACGAAGCCGACCAGGTTGCTGTCGACGTAGGCCTGCGGGTTTTCCAGCGAATAGCGCACGCCCGCCTGTGCAGCCAGATGGATCACCGCGGTCGGCTTCACCTCGTCGAACAGCGCAGCCAGGCCCTGCTGGTCGGTCAGGTCCAGGGTGCGCAGGTCCAGCGTCGGGCACAGCGCGGCCACGCGGTCGCGCTTGATCTGCGGGTCGTAGTAGTCGTTGAAGTTGTCCAGGCCGACCACCGGCTGGCCCGCCTCCAGCAGCGCGCGGGCGGTATAGGCACCGATGAAGCCGGCAGCGCCGGTAAGCAGGATGGTCATGGCAGGGGCCCGGAAGCAGAAATTCAGGCCCCTGATGTTACCGGTCTCAGAACAAACCGAAACGCTTCCTGGCGACGTTGACCCGGCCCGGCTCGATCACATCGTTGATCTGCTTCGCATCGAAGCGGTCGAGCAGGGCGTCGGCGCCCTTCTTCAGCTTCAGGTCCATCTCTTCCGGGTACAGCGGAACCAGGCTCATGAAGCTGATGGTTCTGCCGTCCTCCAGCGCCAGCGTGGCGAAGTCCTCCGGGGCGGTCACCGGCGACAGCACGATGGCACCGTCGAAACCCACGCCCGGCGCGTAGGGCTCGCTGGGATGGCCGTTGGGAATGGTGTGGCCGAAGCCCAGCCAGGTGTCGTACTCATGCGGCAACCGCGCCATGCCCTTCAACAGGCGCACCGGCCAGTAATTGCGCTCGTCCTCGAAGGCGTCCTGGGAGATCGGCCAGTCGGCCGGCAGGGTCACCATCAGCTCCATGTAGCGCGGCACATCCGCGTCCACCTCGGCGGGCACGGTCATCGGCAGGTCGCTCATGCCGGAGGTGACCAGGCGCAGGTACGGGCAGTGGTCATTGGCCGGCACCACGTGCACGTCGATGTGCACCAGGTCGGAGATGATCTCGTGGAAGACACCGGACACCGGGCCCAGATGGCGTTCGAGGTGGGCGCTGATCGCCTCGATGTGCTGTTCTTCGCCGATGGCGGGCACGAAGTCCTTTTCGCGGCGATGTACCAGTATCTGGGTGCCGTCCGGGCTGACGTCCTCGTATTCGTTGCTCATGTCCTGTTCCCTGGATGAGGCCACGGACCGGAGAGCAGTGCATCCCCGGCACGCGCGGCGGTGCGTTCCCTGTCATCTGCAGGACGCGGCGGGAACAGGCCGCACCCCCTGGCGCTGCGCCGGGCTCAGCCCTGGCGCGTACGCAGCTTTTCCAGCACGCCGTCCAGGGTATCCAGATCGGTGTAGTGGATGATCAGCTTGCCCTTGCCGCCCCGGCCGTGGTTGATCGCCACCTTGGCACCCAGTGCTTCGGACAGTTCGGTTTCCAGCGAGGCGATGTCGGCCTGCTGCACCTTCGGCGTCGCCACCGGGCGGTTGCTCGGCACCTTGCCGGCGGCGAAGGCCTGCGCACGGCGCTCGACCTCGCGCACCGACCAGCCTTCATCGGCCGCTTCCTGCGCCAGCTTGCCAGCCAGCTCGGGAGCCAGGGTCAGCAGCGCGCGGGCGTGGCCCATTTCCAGGCGGCGGGTTTCCAGCAGCAGCCGGATCGCCACCGGCAGCTCCAGCAGGCGCAGCAGGTTGGACACCGCCGCGCGCGAGCGGCCGACGGCCTCGGCGGCCTCGGCATGGGTCAGGGTGAACTCGCTGATCAGGCGCTGCAGCGCCTCGGCTTCTTCCAGCGGATTGAGGTCTTCGCGCTGGATGTTCTCGATCAGCGCCATCGCGATGACGGTGCGGTCTTCCAGCTCGCGCACCACCACCGGCACTTCGTCCAGGCCGGCCAGCTGCGATGCGCGCCAGCGGCGCTCACCGGCGACGATTTCGTAGTTGCCTGCCGGCAGCTGGCGCACCAGGATCGGCTGGATCACGCCCTGCGACTTGATCGAGTCGGCCAGCTCGGAGAGCTTGCCCTCGTCCATCTCGCGGCGCGGCTGGTACTTGCCCGGCTGCAGCTGGCCGACCGGCAACTTGCGCAGCACTTCACCCGGCAGCGGTTCGATCACCGCAGTGGTGGCCTGCACCTGGCTGACCGCGCCTTTCGGGCCCAGCAGCGCGTCCAGGCCACGGCCGAGGCCTCGCTTCTTGGCTGCCGGCTTGCTGCTGGTCATCAGACGGTCTCCACGGCCTTGGCGGCCTTGTTGCGTTCGTTGTTGCGGCGGATGATCTCGCCGGCCAGGCCCAGGTAGGCCACGCCACCGCGCGAGGCGCGGTCGTAGCCGACGATGCTCTGGCCATGGCTGGGCGCCTCGGCCAGGCGCACGTTGCGCGGCACGATGGTGCGGAACACGCGGTCGCCGAAGTGCTCGGTGAGCTCGGCCGACACTGCGTTGGCCAGGTTGTTGCGCACGTCGAACATGGTGCGCAGCACGCCTTCGATCTCCAGCGCCGGGTTCAGGCTGGTGCGCAGCGCTTCGATGGTTTCCACCAGCGCGCTCAGGCCTTCCAATGCGTAGTACTCGCACTGCATCGGCACGATCACCGAATCGGCGGCGGCCAGCGCGTTGAGCGTCAGCAGCGACAACGCCGGCGGGCAATCGATCAGGATGTAGTCGTACTCGTCGCGGATCGGCGCCAATGCGCGCTTCAGGCGCTGCTCGCGCTCGCTCTGGCCCATCAGCTGGATCTCGGCGGCGGTCAGGTCGATGTTGCCCGGCAGCAGGTCGTAGCCTTCGGCGGTCTGCACGCGCACATCGGCGGCGCTGTTCTCGCCCAGCAGCAGATCGCAGGTGGAGGCCGCCAGCTCACGCTTGTCCACGCCGCTGCCCATGGTCGCGTTGCCCTGCGAGTCCAGGTCGACCAACAGCACGCGCTTGGGTGCGTTGGCCAGGGAAGCGGCCAGGTTGACGGCGGTCGTGGTCTTGCCGACGCCACCCTTCTGGTTGGCGATGGCGATGATGCGGGCCATGCGGGTGTGCCTCGTCGACGTGTGCTGGGACCGGTCATTATGCGTACAACCGGGCCCTTGCGGAAATCGTGGATCGCCAACCTCTTGTTCCACAAGGGGCTGGCGACGGGAATCAGGGACCTGTAACAGTGACCAAGTGGCGTTCGCCGGCCAGGCCGGGCACGCTCAACGGGGTCACCTCGCGCACCTGCCAGCCAGCCGGCAGCTCCGCGATCTCTTCATGCGGGTAGACACCCTTCATGGCCAGCAGCACGCCACCGGGGCGCAGCAGGTGGCCACCAACGCGGACGATGCCGGCCAGGGTGTCCATCGCACGCGCGGTCAGCTGGTCGTAGTGGCCAGCTTCGTCCAGCGCCTCGGCGCGCGATTCGGCCACGCGGGCATTGCCCAGACCGAGCTGGCGCACGGCCTCGCGCATGAAGCGCGCCTTCTTGCCGTTGCTCTCCACCAGGGTGACCTGCAGGCCCGGGCAGGCGATCGCCAGCGGGATGCCAGGCAAGCCGGGGCCGGTGCCGAGGTCGGCCAGGCTGCCGTCAGCCACGAACGGCTGCATCGCCAGCGAGTCGAGCAGGTGACGGGTGACCATCTCCTGCGGGTCGCGGATGGCGGTGAGGTTGTAGGTGCCGTTCCAGCGGTGCAGCAGGGCCAGGTAGCGCAGCAGCGGCGGCGCCAGCGCGGCGTCCAGGCCCATGCTGGCCAGGCCCTGTTCCAGCGTGGCAGCCACGCTGGCGGGAAGTGGGTGTTCGCTCATGCCGCCATTATCGCCGGTTTTGCGCGCTGATTCCCCGCTTCAGTGTGGATACCAGGCCAATGCGGCGCGGAACTGGCCGGTGGCCTGCCATTCGTGCAGGTGCCAGCGCGCGGCCTCGCCCAGTTCCGGGTCGCACCAGCGCAGGTGCAGGGCGCCATCGGCCCCCGGTGCCAGCTGCAGGCGGTGCAGGCCGAACGAGATGCCCTGCCCGTGCGCCTTCAGGATGGCCTCCTTGACGCACCACACGCGGAAGAACCAGTGCTCGCGCCCGGCCTCGTCCAGGCTTTCCAGCCAGGCCACTTCCTCGGGGTGGAAGAAGCGCTGCACGATTTCCAGAAGACGCGGCCGCGGGCGCAGCAGTTCAAGGTCGACGCCCAGCCGCACGCCCTCGCCCAGCGCCACCAGCAGCACCTCGCCGCTGTGGCTCCAGCCGGTGCCGTAGTGGGCCAGCGCGCCGCTCAGCTCCGGCCGGCCCTTGTCATCGCGGACCAGCGGCAGCGTGTCCGGGTCGGCGCCCAGCGCCTGCGCCAGCACCTGCCGCGCCTGCGGTTCACCGCGGTGGCCCGGCACGTGCGGGCGCCGCCAGACCGTCACCGGGCCGAAGCGCCACGGGCCATCGAGGGTGGCTGGCAGGCTCATCCGCACGCGCCCGTCACGCAATTCCACGACGGGTTCACGGCCCTGCGCGTCAACTGGTCACAGTTCCCCACCGGAGGTTCGATCATGGGCATCATCATCTGGCTGATCGTCGGCGGCATCGTAGGCTGGCTGGCCAGCATCATCATGAAGCGCGATGCCCAGCAGGGCATCATCCTCAACATCGTGGTCGGCATCGTCGGCGCGCTGATTTCCGGCTGGCTGTTCGGCGGCGGCATCAACGAAGCGATCACCATCCGCACCTTCCTGTTCTCGCTGATCGGTGCGGTGATCCTGCTGGCGATCGTCAACCTGTTCACCCGAAAGAGCATACGGTGATCTGAGGGTAGTGCCGGCCGCTGGCCGGCAGGTGTTCCAGAACGGGCCCGGCAATCGTCGGGCCCCGTTCTGTAGAGTCGAGCTTGCTCGACTGCATGGGAGATCAGTCGAGCAAGCTCGACTCTACTTCCACCCACGCCGGCGCATGGTCGCTCGGGCGTTCCCAGGTACGCGGCTCGCGGTCGATGCCCGAGGCCACCGCACTGCCCTTCAGCGCGTCGGAGACCAGGGTCAGGTCGATGCGCAGGCCCAGGTTGCGGCGGAAGCCCGCGGCACGGTAATCCCACCAGCTGAAGGTGCCCGCCTCGTCGTTGTGCAGGCGGAAGCCATCGTGCAGGCCCAGCTGCAGCAGCTTGTTGAGCGCGCCGCGCTCGGCGGTGGAGGTCAGGATGTGGTTCTCGTTCCACACCTCCGGGTCGTGCACATCGCGCGCGTCCGGGGCGATGTTGAAGTCGCCCATCACGATCAGCTTCGGGTGCCGCTGCAGTTCTTCGGCGATCCAGGCATGGACCGCTTCCAGCCAGCGCAGCTTGTAGTCGTACTTGTCGGTGCCGATGTCCTGGCCGTTGACCACGTACAGGTTGATCACCCGCAGGTCGCCGAAGGTACCGGCGATGACGCGCTTCTGCTCGTCCTCGAAGCCGGGAATACCGATCTGCACGTCCTGCGCCGGCTCACGCGACAGCAGCGCCACGCCGTTGTAGGTCTTCTGGCCGGCGAACACGCTGCGGTAGCCCGCGGCGATCAGCGCCGAATCGGGGAACTTGTGGTCCTCCAGCTTGGTTTCCTGGATACCGACGATGTCCGGGCCGAAGTCCTTGAGCCACTGCTCCAGGTGCGGCAGGCGGACATTGAGCGAATTGACGTTCCACGAGGCGATCTTCATGGGGGCCATTCTACCCGGGTGGGCCTTGATGGGCGCCCATATACCCCCGTAGACGCCAACCTTGGTTGGCGCCAGCAATCACCGTGTGCCAACCAAGGTTGGCAACTACCGGAACCCGATCACCGCAAGAGGAACTTCAACAACCCCGCAATCTTCGAATACGGCGGTCGCAGCCGGTCGCTGGCGGCCCAGCGCGACTGCCACAGCACCGGCAGCCGCTTGCTCATCGCATCGAACCCGGCCCGGCCGTGGTACGCCCCCATGCCACTGGCCCCCACCCCGCCAAACGGCAGGCCATCGGCGGCGAAGTGCAGCAGCGTGTCATTCACTGTCACCCCGCCGGCCACCACCTGGCCGAGGATGCGCTCCACCGTGGCCCGGTCATGGCTGAAGGGATACAGCGCCAGCGGCCGGTCGCGCGACAGCACGTCGGCCAGCGCCGCATCCAGATCCGGGTAGGCGCGCACCGGCAGGATCGGCCCGAAGATCTCCTCGCGCATCAGGTCCAGGTCGTCCGGCGGGTCCAGCACCACGGTCGGCACCAGCAGCCGCTCACGATCAGCGCGCGCATCGTCCACCTGAGCCAGCGGAATCACCGGCACACCGCGTTCGCGCGCCTGCGCCAGATAACCCTGCAGGCGCCGGTACTGCCCTTCGTTGATGATGCGGGTGTAATCGTCGGCATCGCTGAAGTCGCCGTAGCGCTCGCGTATCTGCTGCTGCAGCGCCTGTACGAACTCGCGCTGGCGCACGGTGTCGATCAGCACGTAATCCGGCGCGATGCAGGTCTGCCCGGCGTTGAACCATTTCCCGGTGGCGAGCCGCGCGGCGGCTTTGTCCAGCGGGAAATCGCGGCAGACAATCGCCGGCGACTTGCCGCCCAGTTCCAGCGTGACCGGCACCAGATTCTCGGCGGCGGCAGCCATCACCTTGCGGCCAACAGCCGTCGAGCCGGTGAACAGCAGATGGTCCAGCGGCAGCGAGGACACCGCCGCCGCCACATCCGCCCCACCCTGCACCACCGCCACCCGATCGGGCGGGAACACGCTGGCCAGGAGATCGGCCAGGAACGCGCTGGTGCACGGCGTGTGTTCGGAGGGCTTGAGCAACACGTGATTGCCGGCGGCGATGGCGGTGGCCAGCGGCACCAATGCCAGCGTGACCGGGTAGTTCCAGGGCGAGATCACCCCGACCACGCCCAGCGGCGTCGGCCGCAGCTGCGCGCGCGCCGGCCACAGCCGCCAGCCGGCACCGACCCGCTGCGGTTTCGACCAGCGCCGCAGGTGGCGGCGCAGGTGGTCGATGGCCGACAGCACACTCATGCCATCGGCCAGCTTCGATTCAACGTGGGCGCGGTGGCCGAAGTCGTCGGCGATGGCCTGCGCCATTTCATCCAAGCGTGGCTTCAGCGCTTCGCGCAGGCGGCGCAGGTCGGCTTCGCGCTGGTCGAGCGTGGGCCGCTGCGACTGCCAGGTGCTGCGCAGGGCACGCAGGGTGGCGGGAAGGTCGGCTGGGGCGGTGGTGGTCATGGGCCGACTATACGGCGTGCTGTGCAACGCAATGGTAGTGCCGGCCGCTGGCCGGCAGCCCCATGGATCTCCGGCAGACATCGTGTATTTGCCGGCCAGCGGCCGGCACTACCAAAAAGAGGGCCGCGGTCTGCACCGCGGCCCCTGAAACCCGGTGGGTGCCGACCGTTGGTCGGCACGCCGGTTACTTGGTGATATCCACGTCCTTGGTCTCGCGCAGGAACAGGCCGCCGATCACCACCGACATCAGCGCGATGATGATCGGGTACCACAGGCCGTAGTAGAGGTTGCCGGTACCGGCCACCAGCGCGAACGAGATCGCCGGCAGGAAGCCACCGAACCAGCCGTTGCCGATGTGGTACGGCAGCGACATCGAGGTGTAGCGGATGCGGGTCGGGAACAGTTCGACCAGGTAGGCGGCGATCGGGCCGTAGACCATGGTCACGTACAGCACCAGCAGCCACAGCATGAAGATGGTGCCGGCGATGTTGATGCGGGCGCCATCCGCCTTGGCCGGGTAGCCGGCGGTGGTCAGGGCGGTCTTCAGTTCCGCACCGAACGCATCGGCCTTGGCCTTGCCGTCCTCCTTCGTCAGGCCAGCAGCCTCATACGAGGTGACGCTGGCGCTGCCGACGTTCACCATCGCCAGCGAACCGGCGGCGGCGGGCTGCACGTCGTACGGCACACCCGCCTTGGTCAGCGCGGCAGTGGCCACGTCGCAGGAGCTGGTGAACTTGCGCAGGCCAACCGGATCGAACTGGAACGAGCAGGTGTTCGGATCGGCCACGACCAGGGCCGGCGAGCTGCTGCGGGCTTCTTCGATGGCCGGGTTGGCGAAGTGGGTCAGGCCCTTGAAGATCGGGATGTAGGTGACGGCCGCCAGCAGGCAGCCGGCCAGGATGATCTTCTTTCGGCCGATACGGTCGGACAGCCAGCCGAAGAAGATGAAGAACGGCACGCCCAGCGCCAGCGCGGCCGCGATCAGCAGGTAGGAGGTGGTGGCGTCGACCTTCAGCATGCTGCTGAGGAAGAACAGCGCGTAGAACTGGCCGCCGTACCAGACCACGGCCTGGCCGGCTGCGGCGCCGAGCAGGACCAGCAGCATCAGCTTCAGGTTGCCGCCCTTCAGGCTGTCACGGAACGGCGTCTTGGAACCCTTGCCCTCGGACTTCATCTGCTGGAACAGCGGCGATTCGCTCAGCTGCAGGCGGATCCACACGGACACGCCCAGCAGCAGGATCGAGACCAGGAACGGAATACGCCAGCCCCAGGCTTCGAAGGCTTCGTTGCCGAGGAAGTAGCGGCAGGCCAGGATGATCAGCAGCGACATGAACAGGCCGAGCGTGGCGGTGCACTGGATGAAGCTGGTGTACAGGCCGCGCTTGTCGTCCGGCGCATGCTCGGCCACGTAGGTGGCGGCACCGCCGTACTCGCCGCCCATCGCCAGGCCCTGGGCCAGGCGCAGGATGATCAGGATCACCGGTGCGGCGAAACCGATCGAGGCGTAGTTGGGCAACACACCGACCAGGAAGGTCGAGATGCCCATGATCAGGATGGTGACCAGGAAGGTGTACTTGCGGCCGATGCGATCGCCGAGGCTGCCAAAGAAGGCCGCGCCGAACGGACGCACGAAGAAGCCGGCGGCGAAGGCCAGCAGGGCGAAGATCATGCCCGTGGTTTCATTGACGCCACTGAAGAACTGCTTGGCGATGATCGCTGCAAGCGAGCCGTACAGGAAGAAGTCATACCACTCGAAGACCGTACCGAGGCTCGAGGCGAAGATGACCTTCTTGTGGCCCTTGGTCAGGGTGCCCGCTTTATGGGCGGTGCTGGGTGTACTGGACATGGGACGCTTCCCCTCCGAAGCAATCGTTGTTGGTGGGTGCCGAACGTTAGTCGGCACTCAATTCGGTGGATGCCGACCTTGGCCGGCACCCCATCTCGGTAGATGCCGACCTTGGCCGGCACCCTATCTCGGTAGGTGCCGGCCGCTGGCCGGCACGCTCTTAGAAGCTGTACTTGGTGGTGAACTGCAACCGGGTGATGTCACCCTTGTTGCCGTTCTCCACTTCGCGACGGCCATACATCAGCTCCGCACCGATATCGACCTTGGGCAGCGGCGAGTAGAAGATGTTGCCGCGGATGCTCTGCACGCTCTTGGTCACCAGCGGGCCGAGGATGCTGTCGTTGTCGTAGTCGCTGCGCGCGTAGATCAGGTTGGTGCGCAGCTTCGGCGAGAACGCATGCCGCCAGCCCACGTAGCCGGCAAGCACGCCGGTCGGGTTGAGCTCGTCGCGGGCAACGTCGTAGGCACTATCGGCGGTGATGCCCAGGCCGATGTAGCGGGCGATGCCTTCGCCGCCGGTCAGCTGGTAGTGCAGCGAATCGCTGTCGCCCATCACCCACTTGCCGCCCAGTGTCAGGCCGCCGGCCACCTTGTCGGCCTTGGCGCCGGTGGCCTGGTTGTCGACCTTCAGCTGGCGGACGATGCCGCCGACACCGAAGGTGCCCCAGTCGCCCTTCCAGCCATAGCGCATGGTCAGATCAGGCAGGCTGCCACGATCGGAGTTGGCGCTGGCGTTGGTCCAGGCGCCGGTGACCGGGTTGCGGGTACCGGTGAGGGTGGTGGTTTCCGGGTTTTCCAGCGCGACGCTGAAGCCACCCTGGGTGTAGCGCACCTGGGCCTGGCGCACGAAGATCACGCCGTCGGTGGGGCCGACGAAGTCGACCGCTTCCGGCAGTGCGGCCGCATCCATGAAGTTGGACCAGGTCTGGCCGGCCATC
Organism: Stenotrophomonas sp. 28608_Sma; assembly: GCF_056486185.1. NCBI lineage: Bacteria > Pseudomonadati > Pseudomonadota > Gammaproteobacteria > Lysobacterales > Lysobacteraceae > Stenotrophomonas > Stenotrophomonas sp. 28608_Sma. The sequence continues at coordinate 4,919,661 of NZ_CM151308.1, forward strand.
CAGTTGTTCCAGTACATGTAGGCGTGGCGCAGGGTCACACCGTAGGTATTGGTCGCGGTCTGGTTGCCCAGCGAATTGCCGAAGAAGTCCATCTCGAAGAACGCACCGGCCTTGTTGCCCGATTCGCTCACGTTGTCGATGCCCAGGTTGAAGCGCGAGAACTTGGCGTGGGCGTTGAAATCGGTGCCCGAGCGCCTGCCGCTGCCGCCGGCGCCTTCCACCGGGGTCTGGCCTGGCAGGTACAGCGAGCGGCCGGTGGCGTCGTCGGCCAGCTGGCCATCGCTGGTCTGGGTGGCGAGGAAATCGGCCTTGATGAAGCCGCCGATCTTGACCGTGGTACCCGGTGCGGCGCCCGAGGTGATGGTGGTGACCTGGATCGGCTGCTTGCCCGCCGGCACCGAGGCGACCGGCTTCTGCTCGGCCTGCACCGTGCGGACTTCGGTCACCGCCTGCTGGGTCTGGCTGATCTGGGTCTGTTGTTGTTGCTGCGAAGACAGCAGCAGCTGGACCTGGCGTTCCAGTTCGGCAACGCGTGCTTCCAGCGCTTTTTCTTTGGCGGTCTCAGCGAACGCCATGCCCGGTGCGACCAGGGCGACCAACAGGCAGGCCGCCAAAGGTTTGCGCACGGCTTTCAACGTACGGTGGCTCATGTTGCCCTCTCTCCCAAGTGGCAAGGTGATGCCGCGCGTGGGGCACGGTCGAGCCGAGACTGCGGGGCGTTCACGCACAGCGGCTATTCGCCATTGGTCGAACCCGGCCCTGCTGGGCGCTCACTTTCGACCATGGTCTAACCGGAGTGGTGACGCGGCCGGGGGTGGATGGGGCAAACTGAAGGGGATCGGTCGCTGCGATGCTGCGACCGCACATACAAAGTCAACGTGCAAGTGAGGGTGCCATGGCTGATATCTACCCCGTCGATCCGCAGTTCGCCGCCAAGGCACGCATCGACAAGACGTCGTACGAACAGCAGTACCAGGCTTCGGTGACCGACCCGGATGGTTTCTGGGGCAAGGCCGCCGAGCGCCTGGAGTGGATGCGCAAGCCGACGAAGATCAAGAACGTCAGCTACGACCTGTCCGATTTCCACATCAAGTGGTTCGAAGATGGCGAGCTCAATGCCAGTGTGAACTGCCTGGACCGCCAGCTGGAGAAGCGTGGCGACAAGACCGCCCTGCTGTTCGAGCCGGATGGCCCGGATGCACCGGCCCAGCACGTGACCTATCGCGAGCTGTACGAGCGCACCTGCCGCCTCGGCAATGCGCTGCGCAACCTCGGGGTCAAGAAGGGCGATCGGGTCACCATCTACCTGCCGATGATCGTCGACGCCGCCGTGGCCATGCTGGCCTGTGCGCGCATCGGTGCGATCCACTCGGTGGTGTTCGGTGGCTTCGCACCGAACTCGATCGCCGACCGCGTCAGCGACTGCCAGAGCAAGCTGATCATCACCGCAGACGAGGGTCTGCGCGGTGGTCGAAAGATTCCGCTGAAGGCCAACGTCGATGCTGCGCTGAAGCTGCCCGGCACCAATACCGTGGAAACCGTGCTGGTGGTGCGTCACACCGGCGGCGCGGTCGACATGCAGGCCCCGCGCGACCGCTGGTTCCACGATGTGGTGGACAGCCAGCCGGCCACCTGCGAGCCGGAACGCATGAACGCGGAAGACCCGCTGTTCATCCTCTACACCTCCGGTTCCACCGGCAAGCCGAAGGGCGTGCTGCACACCACCGGCGGCTACCTGCTGTACGCGGCCTACACCCATGAAGCGGTGTTCGATCTGCGCGAGGACGACATCTACTGGTGCACCGCCGATGTCGGCTGGGTCACCGGCCACAGCTACATCGTGTACGGCCCGCTGGCCAACGGCGCGACCTCACTGATGTTCGAAGGCGTGCCGAACTATCCGGACACCTCGCGCTTCTGGAACGTCATCGACAAGCACAAGGTGAGCATCTTCTACACCGCCCCGACCGCCATCCGCGCACTGATGCGCGAAGGCGAGGAGCCGGTGAAGAAGACCTCGCGCGCGTCGCTGCGCCTGCTCGGCAGCGTCGGCGAACCGATCAATCCGGAAGCCTGGCGCTGGTACTACGAGGTGGTCGGCGACAGCCGCTGCCCGATCGTCGATACCTGGTGGCAGACCGAGACCGGCGGCATCCTGATCTCGCCGCTGGCCGGCGCGATGGACCTCAAGCCCGGCTCGGCCACCCTGCCCTTCTTCGGCGTGCAGCCGGCGCTGGTCAACGCCGATGGCGAGATCCAGGACGGCCCGACCGAGGGCAACCTGATCATCCGCGATTCCTGGCCGGGCCAGATGCGCACGGTGTACGGCGACCATCAGCGCTTCATCGATACGTATTTCCGCACCTACCCGGGCAGCTATTTCACCGGCGACGGTTGCCGCCGCGACGAAGACGGCTACTACTGGATCACCGGCCGCGTGGACGATGTGATCAACGTGTCCGGCCACCGCATCGGCACCGCCGAAGTGGAAAGCGCTCTGGTCTCGCACCCGAAGGTGGCGGAAGCGGCCGTGGTCGGCTTCCCGCACGACGTGAAGGGCCAGGGCATCTACGCCTACGTCACCCTGGTGGCCGAAGAGGCGCCGACCGATGAGCTGCACAAGGAGCTGATTGCGTGGGTACGCAAGGAGATCGGCCCGATCGCCACGCCGGACCACCTGCAGTGGGCGCCGGGCCTGCCGAAGACCCGCTCGGGCAAGATCATGCGCCGCATCCTGCGCAAGATCGCCGAGAACGCACCGGACCAGCTTGGCGACACCTCGACCCTGGCCGATCCGTCGGTGGTGGCGTCGCTGGTGGACGAGCGCAAGGTGCGCTGATGGCGTGACCGCAGGCGCAGGACGCGCCAGGGACGTGGCCGGGAGGAGGGACCCGGCCGTGTCCGACCCGTCCTGCACCTGCCATCACGTCGCTCTTTTTCCTGATCGATAAGCTCGACCCATGACCACCCTCCTGATTGCCGATGACCACCCGCTGTTCCGCGAAGCCCTGCGTGGGGCGGTACAGCGGGTCATCCCCGGCGTGCAGCTGTTCGAAGCCGACAGCGTGGAAGCGCTGTACGCGCTGGCCGACCAGCACAACGACGCCGACCTGGTCCTGATGGATCTCAACATGCCCGGTGCGCAGGGTTTCAACGCGCTGGTGCACATGCGCTCGCTGCATCCGCAGCTGCCGGTGGTCGTGGTGTCCGCGCGCGAAGAAGCCACGGTGATGCGCCGAGCGCTCGACCACGGCGCGCTGGGCTTCATTCCGAAGTCTGCGGATTCGGACACCATCGGCCACGCACTGGGCACCATCCTCGATGGTGAGACCTGGGCACCGCCGGAAGCGCACAACGTGCCGCCCACCGGCAGCGAGGAACGCGAAGTCGGCCAGCGCTTGCGTGAGCTGACCCCGCAGCAGTTCCGCGTGCTGCAGATGCTCGGCGCCGGCCGCTTGAACAAGCAGATCGCCTACGACCTCAACGTCTCCGAAGCGACGATCAAGGCCCACGTCACCGCCATCCTGCGCAAGCTGGGCGTCACCAACCGCACCCAGGCCGTGCTGATGGCCGGCAAGCTGGCGATCGACGACGACGCCATCGTGCTGCCGCCGGAAGAAGACTGAAGGTAGTGCCGGCCGCTGGCCGGCATTGGCCTGAAACCGCCTGAAATCGCTTCGGTAGGTGCCAAGCTTGCTTGGCACTTTTGCCCAGCCCCGCCGAGGACGCAATCAGCTCTGGCGGGATGATGGATTCGGTCTCAAGCTGGACGTTCCAACTTCCCGCCCGAAACGATGGACACCTGGACACTGATCGATACCGACGGCTTGAAGATTGGTGTAGTCCAGTGCTTCCGATATGAATCCTGGCGCGTGAGTGGCAGGTTCATGCCTGATCTCGGCTATTCAAGGTACCAGCGGCTCTTCGCCGATCTTGAATATGCAGCCAATGAGCAGTTGTTCACCCATGTCGACGATCTCGAGAGAAGCATCGCTGCATTGCGCATTCGTGCAGTGGGGCCCAGCGGGGAGGACGATCCGCAGCGGGTTGCGAATCTGCAGATCATGGGTGACTGGTGTCAGTTCCAGATCAGTTCAATGACCCGCCCAGCCGATGAGCAACCTCTCACCCTGCCCTCAACAGAATCGAAAGTATCCGCACGTTGATCGCTTTCGTTCGCGAAGGCTGTCCGGATGGTCCCAGGCCTCCAGGCATGGCCCAGCACCATCAGGCACTGCTCCGGTAGGTGCCAAGCTCGCTTGGCACGCTTTTGATGGTGCACCTGCCGGCCAGCGGCCGGCACTACCAGGCACCGCTGCGCTCTCGATATAGCCATCGCTATACAAACCAGCCCTGCCTGCGCGTTTCGCTGGAAATGCGCCGTGCGTGAATCGCGATGCTAAGCTGCGCGTCCCCTTGGGGAGTAGCCGGATTCCTACGCAGGAATCGTCCACGTCAACATACTCGGCCAGTGCGCCGTGGCGTGGACAACCATGATGGTTGGCGAGACCAGCGGCCCGCGCGCGCAACGTCAGGTTGGGCGCGAGCGCAGGCCGTGCGTCCGTCCTAGCCCGACCTCAGCCGCCGCCCATGTCCCCCATTTCGATCCTCCTGATCGGCTTTGCCATGTCCACCGATGCCTTCGCCGCTGCAATCGGCAAGGGTGCGGCCATGCGCAAGCCGGTGTTCCGTGATGCATTGCGTGCCGGCATCATCTTCGGCGTCATCGAGGCGATCACGCCCATCATCGGTTGGCTGCTCGGCCGCGCCGCCCTGCAGTACGTCGAAGCCTTCGACCACTGGATCGCCTTCGGCCTGCTCGGCGCACTGGGCATCCACATGATCTACAACGGCCTGCGCCCGGACAGTGCCGACGAGGACGAAGACCCCTCGCAGCACCACGGCTTCTGGAAGCTGGCGCTGACCGGTTTCGCCACCAGCATCGACGCGATGGCGGTGGGCATCGGCCTGGCTTTCATGGACGTGCATATCGGCGTGATGGCAGCGGTCATCGGCCTGTGCACGCTGACCATGGTCACCGCCGGCATCATGCTCGGCCGCGTGCTGGGCAGCATGGTCGGCAAGCGTGCCGAGATCATCGGCGGCGTGATCCTGGTGATCATCGGCGCGACGATCCTGTACGAACACCTGCACGGCCTGGGGTAAAACGCCGAGAGCGAGCGATTGCGTGGTTGCCGGCCAGCGGCCGGCACTACTGAGCGTCGCGCAGCGCGCCGAGGAAGGCGCGCAGCGAGGCCGGCTTGATCGGCTTGGTCAGCACGCGGTAGCCGCGTTCGCGCGCCATCCGCTTCAGCTCGTCGCGACCATCGGCGGTAAGCAGTGCGCCCGGCAGCGGGTAACCGGCTGCCTCGCGCAACGCCACCAGCGCATCCAGGCCGTCCATGCGGTCGTGCAGGTGGTAATCCACCAGCATCACCTGCGGGCGCTCGGCGATCTTTTCCAGCGCCTGGTCGACGGTGGCGGCGGTGATCACCTGCACCTGCCAACGGCCGAGCAGTGCGCGCATGCCGTCGAGGATCTCCTCGTCGTTGTCCACGCACAGCACGCGCAGGCCAGCCAGCGAATCGCTGCGTACCGGTGCGGCCACCGCCTGTACCGGCGTGGCCAGCTCGGTATAACCCGGCAATGGCGCCACCCGCGGCAGGATGATCGAGAACATCGAGCCCTTGCCGACCCGGCTGCGTGCGTTCAACCGATGGTCGAGCAGGCGCGAGATGCGCTGGCAGATCGACAGCCCCAGGCCCAGGCCCTGCTCACCCCAGTCGAACGGCTGCTGGTAGCGGTGGAACTCGTCGAAGATCTGCCGCATGTGGTGCTCGGGAATGCCGGGCCCGGTATCCCACACCTGCAGCTCCACTTCGTCGCCGCGCTGGCGCACGGCCAGCACGATGCGGCCCTGGCGGGTGTAGCGCAGCGCATTGGCCAGGAAGTTCTGCAGCACGCGGCGCAGCAGGCGGCGGTCACTGCGCACCCACGCAGGGCGTGCGAACAGGTCCAGGCGCAGGCCGCGGCCAGCCGCGACCGGGGTGTACTGCGCGGCCAGCTCACGCATCAACGCGCTCACGTCGAACTCGCCGATCACCGGATGCAGGCCGCCGGCATCCAGCCGCGACACATCCAGCAGGCCATCGAGCAGCTCTTCGGCCGCACGCAACGAAGCGTCCACACGCTCGGCCAGATGCTTCTGCTCGTCGCTCACGTGATCACTGTCGCGCAGTGCCGAAGCGAACAGGCGCGCTGCGTTCAACGGCTGCAGCACGTCGTGGCTGATCGCCGCCAGGAAACGGGTCTTCGACTGCTGCGCGACCTCGGCCTCATGCGAGCGTTCGGCCACGCGCTGTTCCAGCGTCTCGTTGGCTTCCAGCAGCGCTTTTTCCGCGTGCTTGTAGTCGGTGATGTCGTTGTAGCTGGTCACGTAGCCGCCACCTGGCAGCGCCTGGCCGCGCATCTCGATCACCTTGCCATCGCTTCGGGTGCGCTCGAACACGTGCGGTGAGCCAGCGCGCATGTAGCCGATGCGGCGATTGATCTGCACCTCGATATCGCCCTCGCCCAACTCGCCGCGCTCGGCGTTGTAGCGGATCAGGTCGGCCACCGGGCGGCCCACGTAGAGCATGCCGTCGGGGTAGCCGAACATGTCCTGGTAGCGGCGATTCCATGCGGTCAGCCGCATGTCCGGATCGACCACGCTGACCCCGGCGCTGATGTTCTCCAGCGTGGTCGACAGGATTTCGCGGTTGAAGCGCAGCTCCTGCCCGGCTTCGTCCAGCACGGCCACCACTTCGCCCAGATCCATGCCCGAGCCACGCAGCAGGCTGGTCAGCAGCAGGCGCGCCGAGGCCGCACCAATCGACGCGGCCAGCAGGCGTTCGGTGAACTGCACCCACGGCCGGTCGGCCGGCGCCGAGGATTGCAGCTCGCGGCCCAGCGACTGTGCCTGCTCGAAGAACGAACGCCGCGCGTGGCGCTCGCCGACCACGCGCGAGGCCAGTGCCAGCAGGTCGCCCACGTGCACGTGACCAGGCCAGCCACCGGCCACCGACGGGCGCTCGGCATACGGGTCGAGGAAGGGTGCGGCGCGCAGCCGCTCGTCGACGCCGGGCCGCCAGCGCGCGGACACCAGCATCATCGTCGCTGCATTGACCAGCAGCGACCAGAACGTGCCGTGGGTCAGCGGGTCCCAGCCGGTCATGCCGAACAGCTGCTGCGGCCGCAGCCACTCGATGCCGAACGGGCCGTGCTGCACCCAGCCAGCATCGACCCAGCCGGCCATCGTCATCGCCGGCAGCAGCAGGGTGTACAGCCAGGTGGCAAAGCCGAGCAGCATGCCCACCTCGACGCCGCGCCGGCTGGCACCGCGCCAGTACAGGCCGCCGATCAGGCCCGGCGCAAACTGCGCCACCGCGGCGAACGCCATCAGGCCATACGAGGCCAGCGTGCTGTCGTTGCTGCTGGTGCGGTAATAGCTGTAGGCCATCAGCGCCAGCAGCAGGATCGCCAGGCGGCGGATCCACAGCACGCGCGAGGCGACGTCGGCGGCCTCCTGGTGGTCACCGCTGCGGCGCAGCAGCACCGGCATCACCAGATCGTTGCTGACCATGGTGGCCAGCGCGATGGACGACACGATCACCATGCCGGTGGCCGCCGAGAAGCCGCCCACATAGGCGATCAGCGCCAGCGCATTGCGGCCTTCGGCCAGCGGCAGGGCCAGCACCATCGAGTCGTCGGCGACGCTGCCGCCGGTACCGAACAGGGTCACGCCGGCGGTGGCGATCGGCAGCACCATGCCCGAGATCAGTACCAGGTAGCCGCCGAACATCCAGCGCGCGCGGCGCACATCGCGCACGTCACCGCACTCGACCACGGCCACGTGGAACTGGCGCGGCAGGCAGATGATGGCGAGGAAACTGAGCAGGGTCTGCGAGATGAAACCCACCGGCGGCAGGCCGGTGAACAGCGTATGCACCGACTCGACCACCGCGTCGGTGCGGTTGCTCAACCACAGGTAGGCGAACACGCCCACGGCCAGCATTGCCAACAGCTTGATCACCGATTCGAAGGCGATCGCCAGCATCATGCCGTGATGGTGTTCGGTGGCATCGACCTGGCGGGTACCGAACAGGGTGGCGAACAACGCCATCAGCAGCGCCACGTACAGCGCGGGATCGGTGAAGAAGCCGGTCGGGCCGGTGTTGCCGGTCAGCACCTGCAGGCTCATCGCCACCGCTTTGTACTGCAGGGCCAGGTACGGAATGATGCCGATCAGCGCGATGATCGCCACCAGCGCCGCCAGCCGCCGCGAGCGGCCGAAGCGCGAAGAGATGAAGTCGGCGATGGACACCACGTTCTGGCTGCGCGCGATCAGCGCCAGGCGCTCGATGATGCGCCAGCCGAACAACAGCAGCAGCAGCGGGCCGATGTAGATCGGCAGGTAGCCCACGCCGTTGCGCACGGCGGTGCCGACCGCGCCGTAGAACGTCCACGACGAGCAGTACACGGCCAGCGCCAGGCTGTAGACCACCGGCCGCAGCCACGGCCGGTCGGGGTACATCGGCCGACGGTCACCCCACCACGCCACGCCGAACAGCAGCGCGGCATAGGCAACCGAGACCAGCAGCAGGATCCAGCTGGAGACCACGCGTGCGTTTCCGTCGGAAGAACCCGCAGTGTAGGCCAGGCATGGCCGGGGGTGCGGGCTCGTTGGGGGCAACCACCCCCACCAAGGTGGGGGCCTACGCGGTGCGGGCCACGACCGTTGGTCGTGGCCGGCTTCTTATTGGGCCGGCACGCCCATTTCCTTCAGCAGCTCGGGCGCCGGGTAGACCTTGGCCAGCAGCCAGCGCAGGTAGCGCATGTCCACGTGCACGGCGCGCTTGTAGCGCGGGTCGAACCACCAGCTGGCGCTGACCGATTCCCAGTTGCTGTCGAAGTTCAGGCCGATCAGTTCGCCCTTGGCGTTGAGCACCGGCGAGCCGGAGTTGCCGCCGGTGGTATCCAGGTTGGTCAGGAAGTTGACCGTCTGGGTCTTCAGCGCCGGGTCGGCGGTGCTGCCGAAGTCACCCTTGGCGATCGCGGCCAGCAGCGGCTTGGGCGCATCGAATGGATAGGCGTTGGTGTTCTTCTCGACGATGCCGGCCACGGTGGTCACCGGCGAGTAGGTCACGCCGTCGCGCGGATGCAGCGCTTCGACCTTGCCGTAGCTGATGCGCAGGGTGCGGTTGGCATCCGGGTACACCGCGCGGCCCTGCTTGGCACGCCAGGCGAACAGCGCCTGCATGTAGGCCGGGCGCAGGCGCAGCTGCTCGCCTTCGCGGGTCTTGCTTTCGTTCTCGATGCGCAGCTGCGCGGCCACCAGCGGGGCGGCCACGGTGATCAGCGGATCGGCGGCCAGCGCCTTGCCTTCGCGCGCAGCAGCGAAACGGGACAGGCGCTGTGCCTCTTCACCCAGCTGGGTGCCGGCGTACAGGGTGTCCAGTGCCTTCGCCAGCTGCTCCGGGGTACGGCCGAAGGCCGTATCGAACTCGGCCACGCGCTGCGCGTCCGGCAGCTGCTGGTAACGGGTCAGCAGGGTGGTCAGCAGCGCCTTCTCGACCTCCGGCGCGTAGCGGCGCTGGACCTGCTTGAGCACGCCTTCGATCATCGCCTGGTCGCGCTGCTGGAAACCACTCTCGCGCTGCGCGTCCGGCTTGGCAGATTCGATACGCAGGCGTTCCAGCAGCAGCGCCGAGCGCAGCAGCTGGCTCTGTGCGGCCATCTGGTCCAGCAGCAGGTCACGTTCGCCCACCGCCGCGCCCTGCGACAGGTTGGTCAGCAGCGCCTTGATATCGCCCTGGTACTTGCGGTCGGTGGCAGCCAGCATCGCCGTCTCGTCGGCGGCACGCTGGGCCTTGGCGTCGCTGCGCAGCAGGCCTTCCAGCTCACCGGCGGCGCGCTTGCGGTTGTTCTTCAGCGACTGCAGCTGCGAGGCGTAGCGGGTGCGCGCCTGCGCGTCCTTGGCACTGGCGGCCTCGATGGTGTCGATCATCTGCTGGAACACCGATACGCGGCGCGGCAGCACGGTATCGATCTGGCCAGCGAATTCGGCCGCGGTACGGTGGCGATAGGTAATGCCCGGGTAACCGGCCAGCATCGCGTAGTCACCTTCCTTCGGACCTTCCACCGACATCTGCAGGTGCGCCGGCGCCTGGTAGGGCACGTTGTCCTTGCTGTACGCGGCCGGCTTGCCGTCCTTGCCGACATAGGCGCGCAGCAGGGTGAAGTCGCCGGTGTGGCGCGGCCACATGAAGTTGTCGATCTCATCGCCGTAGTTGCCGATCGCACGCGGCGGCGCGTAGACCAATCGCACGTCGCTCAGCTCCAGCTGGGCAATGCGGTAGAAATCGGTGCCGTAGTACATGTTGGCCACCGAGCAGCGCACGCTGCCGTCCTTCTCGCACTCGGCCACGATCTGCTTGCTGGCCGCATCCACCGCATCGAAGTAGGCACGGCCGGTCTTGCCACGCGCCTGCGCCAGCACCTGGTCGGTCACCTTGTCGAAGCCGACGGTGACCAGCACGCGGAAGTCCGGGTTGGCCGGGCGCTCGTCGGCGCGGTCCCTGGCGATGAAGCCACCATTGATCAGGTCGTGCTCGGGCGAGCTGTTGTACTGGATCACGCCCATCGCCACGTGGTGGTTGGTCAGCAGCAGGCCGTCCGACGATACGAACGAGCCGGTGCCGCCACCGGCACGCACCACCGCGCTCAGCGGCGGTGCGGTGACATTGGCCAGGTCGGCCGGATTGCCCTTGAAGCCTGCGGCCTGCAGCGGCTTGGCCAGCTCCGGCAGCTGGGTCGGCATCCACATGCCTTCATCGGCGTGGGCGCCGGCGGCGAGGGTCAGGCCCAGGGCCAGGGCAGTGGGAAGGGCTTTGCGTGGTGACATGGGGCAATCCGGTACGACAGAACAGCCCGGGACCATAGCCGCTGGGGGCGGAAGGGGCAACGGCCGATGGTTGGGGGCGTCGTGCACGGTAGTGCCGGCCGCTGGCCGGCAACCCACGCAACTCGGGAGATACGGTGCAGGTGCCGGCCAGCGGCCGGCACTACCGCATCGTTACTTCTCCCGCCGCCAGTTGATCGACCCACGGTTTTCCACCGTGCTCGACTCCACTTCCACATCGAAGCCGCGGCGCAGCAGGTACTTCAGCGTGATCACCGAACCGGCACCGACCAGCGACACGCCGTAACCGACGTACAGCTTGGGCGAGATGTACTTGCCGACGCCGATCACCGAGCCACCCAGCGCGCGCGACTGGCTCACGCCGGCATCGTCCAGACCCAGCTTGGCACCCAGCTGCGAGGCCAGCAGGCCGCTGCCGGCCGACAATGCCGCCGAGGCCGCATTGACCTGCTGCGTCTGGTCGCTGCTGGCGCCGGTCAGGCTGCGTCCCAGCACCAGATAAGCCAGGGCTTCGGACTGCGACATCGCCGGATCGGACCACACGTCCGCACGCGGCTGCTGCGCACGCCCGGTCACGTCGATACCAGCAGTGACATCACCGATCCGGCGCTCGGCACGGATGTTGATGCGCGGGTCGGACACCGCGTTGTAGTTCCAGGTGAGGTTGCCGCGGGTGATGGTCAGGTCCTGCCCGTACGCCTTGTAGCGGCCACTCACTTCCAGCCCGCCATTGGCGGTCATTTCGCGGCCAGGCTTGGCCCAGACCTGCATCTTGCCGGTCAGCGCGCCCTTCAGGCCGAAGCCGGTCATCTTCACCTTGTCACCGAGGCTGACCGTCAGCTCCATGTCCAGCGGCGAGGTACGCGACTCTTCCGGATCGGCCGGGTCGAGCACCACCACGTCTTCGGACACCGAGGTGCCGCGGTCCAGGCGCTCCAGATCGATGTCGGCCTCGGGCACGTGCACGGTGCCACGCAGCTCCATCGCGGCCTTGGCCAGGGTGAAGTCGAGGTTGGGATTGGCGACGATGCGCAGCTCGCTGGTGTTGGACAGCAGCACGTTGTCGCCGTGGATCTTCAACTGCAGCGGCTGTGCATCGCCGAACCACGACAGGCCACCATCCACGTACAGCGTGCCCTGGCCGGAGTTGGCCTGCGCGGTGATCTTGGCCGAACCATCGGGCTGGGCCACGAAGCTGCCCTTGCCCTGGTCGAAGGTCAGGCCCAGCGCCGGGAATTCACCCTTGAAGTTGCTCAGCTGCGCGTCACCGCCCAGCGACGGCTGGCCACGCGTGCCGCGCAGGCTGACGTGGCCTTCGATCAGGCCGGTCGGTCGCACGATGTCCGGCGAGAACAGCTCCAGCCAGTACAGCCGCGACATGTTGAGGTAGAGCTCGCCGTTCAGCGGTGCGCTGGCTTCCCAGCCGGTCTGCATCCTGGCGTCGACGAAGCCGTTGCCCTGGAAGCCCATGCCCAGGTAGCCCTTGATGCTGGCCGGGGTCATGTCGAGCTTGAGCGAGAACTGGTCGTAGCGCACCAGCTCGCCACGGGTGGTGTCCCCCACGGCATTGCGGTTCTCACCCAGGCGCACGCCGCCTTCCTTCGAGCGCACTTCCACATGGCCTTCCCAGGCGTTGCCGCGCGGGCGGATCTGCGCATCCAGGCTGACATCGCCACGCAGGTAGATGCGACGGCCGGACTGCGGCGGCAACCACGGCTGCACCAGCGCCAGTGGCAGCGCATCACTGCGCACCACCAGGCCCTCGCGCGGCCAGTTGGCCTGTGCGCACAGTGTGCCGCTGCTGGCAGCGGCCAGGCAGGCTTCGCCCAGCGTGTAGTTGCTGCCGTTGATCGCGAACGCCGCCGGTGCACGCAGCGACCAGGCATCGCCCTTCACCGGTGCGATGCGCAGCGCGGCCAGCTCGCCGCGCCACTGCGCGCCCTGCTGGCGCACGCTGCCCTGCAGCTCGATCGCGCCCATCTCGTTGCGGGTCTGCGCGGCCAGGCGCAGGTTGGAGACACTGCCCTGCGCATCCACATTCAAGCGTTCCAGCAGCATGCCGGCATTGACCTGCTGGCCCTGGATCGCCAGCGTGCCGCTGTCGCCACGCCACGGCAGGTGGCCCTTGATGCTCACGCTCTCGGCGCCGTAGCCGTCCCAGTTGAGGTTGTTGCCGACCAGGTCGGCGGTGATGTCCGGCGCATCGCGCGGGCCCTTCACCTGTACCTGGCCACGCAGGCCGCCATCGGCGCCCGGCAGCAGGTCACTCAGCTGCAGCGGTTCGAAACGCGCATCGATGTCGAGGCGGTCACCGACCTTGCCCGAAGCGGTCACCCGGCTGCTGCCCAGCGACAGCTTCAGGTCACCCTGGCCCTGCGCGCCCTGCAGCGCGAACTTGCCCTGTGCGTCCAGGTTGCGCTGACGCAGCACGCCCTTCAACGACGGCAGATCGACCGTGGCTTCCAACGTGCCGGCGGTACCCGGCGGTGCGTTTGCCGGCGGCGGCAGCTGGCGGCCCTTGGAGGCCAGGTTGCCGGACAGGCGGCCATTCCAGCCCGGCACGAAATAGCCGGGGTCGAAGTCCTTCAGCGTGGCCTTGGCATCCCAGTCCAGCTGCGGTGCCCACGCCACCTGGCCTTCCACCTGCAGCTGGCCACCCGGGGTCTGCGCCTGCAGCTGGTGGATCGACGCGGCCTGATCGTTGCCGCGCACATCGAAGTGCAGCTGTGCCTTCTGCGCGTCGCGCTCGACCTCGGCGCGGCCGATCGCCGCCCAGGCCTTCAGGGTACCGGCCAGGCCGAAGCGTGCTTCCTTCAAGGTGACCGGCACCGGGGCGCTGCCGGCGGTGTTCGGGTCCGCCGCTGGCTCGTAGGTCAGGTCATGTGCGACCACCGAGAAGTTGAGCTTCTGCTGGTCTTCCTGGCTGAAATCGGCCGTGCCTTCCAGCCGCGCCTCACCGCCAAGACCCTTCACCAGCAGCGGTGAGACTTTCAGCACCTGGTCCTGCAGCGACACCACCGACGGTGCCAGTTCCAGTTCCTGATCGCCCTGTTTCACCTTGCCACGCAGGTTGGCGTTGCCGCCCTTGCCGGCGGCGGTGAAGTCCAGTGCCAGCGGCGCGATCGCCGAGCTGGCCAGTGCCGGCGACAGCAGCGCCAGATCCAGCTCGTCACTGCGGATGCTGGCGCTCCAGCTCGGATCGGTGCGGCCATCGAACACCAGCATCGCGTGCAGCGGCTTCGGCGCGCGCCCGGCTACGGCCACTTCCATGTGCGACAGGTCACCGCGGGCGACCAGGCCGACGGTGGCGGCCGTGCGGCCACGCGGCGCCGGCAGCACCGCGGTGACGGTCACATCGGTGTCGTAGTCCTTGGCCGGGATGTAACGACCCTGGGCGGTGAAATTGCCCATGTCGCTGTCCACCACCAGTTTGTGTGCCTGGAACTCGCCATTGGCGATCTCGATGCCGCCGCGCACGCGACTGATGTCGATCACCGGCTCGTTGGCCTGGCTGATGCGGAAGCCGTCGATGGCGATGGCATCGGCCTGGATCGCCAACGGCATTTCGATCTGCGGCAGCGAATCGGGCCACGACGGCAGCTTGAACGGCTCGTCACTCTTGGCCAGGTTCAACGTCGCGTTGGTCAGCTCCAGCTTGTCCAGCAGCAGCTTGCGGCCCAGCAGCGGGCGCAGGTCCGGCTCCAGATGGGCGCGCTCGGCGTGGAAATGGATGTCGTCGTAGCGGAAGTCGACGTTGTACAGGGTCAGCGGACCGGCCACCGGGCCGTCCACCTTGTCCCAGGTGAAGCTGGCGCCCACCGGCAGCCGTGCCACCACCTGCGCCAGCAGCACGTCACGCCCGGCCACGGTCTGCAGCAACCAGTACACCGCCAGCAGGGCCAGCAGCACCAGGCCCAGCACGCCCACACCGGACCAGGCCCAGAAGCGGCGGCGGCGGTAGAAGCGCACGCGCGGCGGCGTGGTCGGGTTCGGAGTGGGTGCGGGCGTACTCACAGGTCCGCTCCGATGTTGAGGTACAGCTGGAACTGCGAATCCGGGTTGTTCAAGCCATGCGCGATATCCACGCGCACCGGGCCCACCGGCGATTTCCAGCGCACGCCGAAGCCGACGCCGGTATGCAGATCGATGGTGTTGTCGAAGGCGCTGCCGGTATCGACGAACACCGCCGCACCCCAAGGGCCACCATTGAAATAGTGCTCGTACTCGGCCGAGCCGATCACCAGGTTCTTGGCGCCCAGCGCGTACTTGTCCGGTGCCGGGGTCCGCGGGCCCACCTCGCGATAGGCATAGCCGCGGATGCTGCGGTCACCACCGGCGAAGTAGCGCAGGCTGGGCGGCATCGCCACCAGATCACTGGTCCAGGTGGTGCCACCCTCGCCGCGCAGGATCAGGCGGTTGCTTTCGCCCACCGGGATGTACCAGCGCAGCACGGCATTGGCCTGCACGAAGCTGGTGTCCGAACCGGCACCTTCAACGCCGGCACGCATCGTCGCAGTACCGCTGATGCCCTTGCGCGGGAACAGTTCGTCATCGACGTTGACGTAGTCGGCGACCATCTGCGGGTACACCAGCGTCGACGTGTTGTAGACCGCGTCGGTGAATTCGGTGCCGGATGCATAGCGCCAGCGCTCGCGCAGCGCGTTGATCGAGGCGATCGCGGTCCAGTGTTCGTTGATCTCGCCGCTGCGGCTGGCGATCAGCTTGAAGTTGCGCAGGTCGATGTAGTCGGTCTGCTCGTCGTAGGCGCTGGCAGCGAAGGTGTACCAGCCATCAAGCCAGTTGAAGGCCGGAATGCGGTAGCTGGTGACCAGGCTCTTGCGCTTCTGCGCATAGTCCAGCTGCGTGTTCATCTTGTGGCCGCGGTTGTTCAGCCACCGCCGTTCGATGCCACCGCGCACACCCGGGCCACTTTCGCTGCCGTAGCTCAGACCCGCGGTGTAGATGGTGCGCTTGGCACGGGTCAGCTTCACATCCACCGGCACTTCGCCGTTCGCATCGGCCTGGTCGGGCCGCGGCTGGATGTCGATCACGCTGAAGTAGTCCAGCTTGGTCAGCGACTCGCGCAGCCGGTCCAGCTTGCCCTCGTGGAAGTAGCTGCCCTGTTCCCAGTACACCAGCGGATCGAACAGCTTGTCGACGAAGTAGTCCTGCTCGAAACGCACCGGTCCCATGTTGTAGCGGCGGCCGCTGTCCCAGGTCAGGTCGATGTCGGCGGCGTTGTCGGCACGGGTGATCTGCACCTGACGCTGGGTGTAGTCGGCATCGAAATAGCCACGTTCGGCCAGGCGGCGGGTGACGGTGATCTTGCTGGCTTCGTACTGCGTATGTTCGAAACGCTGGCCCTTGCGCGGCTTGAACGCGGCCAGATCGTCCTGCAGGTACTGGTCGTACATCGCCGGCCCGGTGATGTCGATGTGCTCGCGGCGGACGGTCACCGGGGTGCCCTTGTCGACATGGATCAGCACGCGCACGTGCTCGTCCTCGCGCGGCGCCTCGACCTTGATCACCGGGTTGTAGTACCCGAACGGTTCCAGTGCCTGGCGGGTCTGCCGCTCGGCCTGTGACAGCAGGTACTCCAGGCGCGATTCGCCCTGTTCCTTGCCGATCGTGTCGTACAGCGACAGCGATTCCTGGATGTTCTCGATGATTGCGGCGTCGTCGCCCTTGTCCAATCCCTTGATGTCCACCTTGTCGATGGTGCCGCGCGCGTGGGCCACGGAGGTGGCGGCCAGCGACAGGACCATCAGCGGCAGGGCGTATTTCTTTGGCTGCATGCGGCACAGCATACCGACCGAAGGTGACGATGCGAAATGCATCACGTCATTGGGGATCGGTTGTTAAGTGGCGGTCAAAATACGCGCCTTTGTGGCGATCGTCGTGATCGCAGCCGAGGATGCCGGCATCGTGCGCGATGCCGGCAATGACCCCGATGGACATCCGCCGGCGGTGATCCGGTAGTGCCGGCCGCTGGCCGGCAACCCACAGATCGATCCGATGCGCGGTGGCCATGCCGGCCAGCGGCCGGCACTACCAATACGGGCGTCAGCTCGACAGATGCTCGATCGCTGCCACCTTGCCCAGGCGCTCGCCCAGCATCGTCAGCAGCGCCAGGCGGTTGCCACGCAGCGCCGGATCCTCGGCATTGACCATCACGCCATCGAAGAACGCGTCGACCTGCGGGCGCAGGCGTGCCAGGCGCGCCAGCACAGCCACATAGTCCTTGTGCTGCAGGCTGGCGCCGGTGTCGTCGATGGCCGCGGTGACAGCTTCAGCCAGCGCGCGCTCGGCGTCTTCCTGCAGCAGCGCCGGGTCGATCTGGGCCGGGATGTCGCCTTCGGCCTTGCGGAGGATGTTGCGGATGCGCTTGTTGGCCGCAGCCAGCGCCTCGGCTTCCGGCAGCGCGGCGAAGGTGCCGATCGCATCCAGGCGGCGGTCGAAGTCGTACAGCGAGGCCGGCTTCAGCTCGGCGACGGCGTTGAAGTGCGTGGCCGGCACGCCCTTGTCGGCGTAGTAGCCCTTCAGGCGGTCGAGGATGAAGTCGTACAGCTCGCCGACATCGGCCTGCACGTTGCGCGCGGCCAGGCCGGCGTTGGCGCTGGCCAGCAGCGCGCGCAGGTCCAGCTCGAAGCCGCTTTCGATGATCGTGCGGGCCAGGCCCAGCGCGTTGCGGCGCAGGGCGAACGGGTCCTTGTTGCCGGTCGGCTTCAGGCCAGCGGCGAAGCCACCGGCCAGCGTGTCGACACGTTCAGCAATCGCCAGCACCTTGCCCAGCGGCGACAGCGCGATGTCGTCACCGCCGAAGCGCGGCTGGTAGGCCTCGTCGATGGCCAGCGCTACCTCCTGCGATTCACCACCGGCCACGGCGTAGTGGCGGCCGGCGATGCCCTGCAGTTCCGGGAATTCGTTGACCATGCGCGACTGCAGGTCGTTCTTGGCCAACTGCGCGGCCCGCTTGGCCTGCGCGGCGTCGGCGCCGACCTGGGGGGCGATCACTTCGGCCAGAGCGGCCACGCGCGCCACCTTATCGGCCACGCTGCCCAGCTTGGCCTGGTAGGTCACCGTTTTCAGGCCGTCGCCCATCGACACCAGGCCCTGCTTCAGGTCCTCGTCGAAGAAGAACTTGGCATCAGCGAAGCGCGGGCGGATTACGCGCTCGTAGCCCTTGGCCACTTCGGCCACGTCCTTCGATTCGATGTTGGCGATGCCGATGAACTTCTCGGTCAGGGTGCCAGCGGCATCCAGCACCGGGAAGAACTTCTGGTTGATCTCCATCGTCTCGATCAGCGCTTCCTGCGGCACCGCCAGGAACGCGCGTTCGAAGCTGCACAGCACTGCCGACGGCCATTCGACCAGGTTCACCACCTGCTCCAGGTTGTCGTCGGTGATGCGGGCGCTGCCACCGGCCTTGGCCGCAGCGGCCTCGACCTCGGCAACGATGCGCGCACGGCGTTCGCTCGGGTCGACCAGCACGAACGCGGCACGCAGCGCTTCAACGTAGTCCTGCGGCTGCGCCAGCGACACCGCCTGGTCGTGGTGGAAGCGATGGCCACGGCTGACGCGGCCGGCCTGCAGGCCGAACAGTTCGGCCTCGACCACGTTGGCGCCGTGCAGCAGCACCAGCCAGTGCGCCGGGCGCGCGAAGCCCCAGGCGTGGTCGCCCCAGCGCATCGGCTTGGGAATCGGCATCGCCGCGATCGCCTCGCGCAGGATCTCCGGCAGCAGGCTGGCGGTGCTCGCGCCCGGGGTCACCGCGCGGTGCACGAAGCGCTCACCCTTGTTGTCGGTGGTCTTTTCCAGCGCGGTCCAGTCGATCCCGGCCTTGGCGGCGAAGCCCTGCAGGGCCTTGGTCGGCTGGCCTTCGGCATCCAGCGCGATGTTCAGGTACGGGCCCAGCACTTCGCTGTGCTGTTCCGGCTGTTCCAGGCCGACGCCCGGCAGCAGCACGGCCAGGCGGCGCGGAGTCGACAGCGGGCGCGCATCGCCCAGTTCCAGCGCGACGCCGCGCTTGCGCAGGCCGTCGACAACGCCATCGAAGAACGCCTGGGCGAGGCCCGGCAGCGCCTTGACCGGCAGCTCCTCGGTGCCCAGTTCGATCAGCAGGGGGGACAGTTGGCTCATCGTTTCAATCCTGTGGTGGGGGCGCAGCGCGCGACGCGTCCGGCGCCCCGGAGTAAGGGGGGGAGCGGCCGTCAGGCCTTCTTCGCGCCCGGGAAGCCCAGCTTCTCGCGCTGCTCGTAGTACGCCTTGGCCACCGCCTGGGCCAGCGCGCGCACGCGCAGGATGTAGCGCTGGCGCTCGGTCACGCTGATCGCGCGGCGCGCATCGAGCAGGTTGAAGGTGTGGCTGGCCTTCATCACCTGCTCGTAGGCCGGCAGCGGCAGGTTCACTTCCACCAGCTTCTGCGCTTCGCGTTCGCAGGCGTCGAAACGGTGGAACATCTCTTCCACGTCGGCGTACTCGAAGTTGTAGGTGCTCTGCTCCACCTCGTTCTGGTGGTAGACGTCGCCGTAGGTCACCGGCTGGCCGTCCGGGCCGTAGGTCCAGACCAGGTCGTAGACGTTGTCGCAGTTCTGCAGGTACATGCACAGGCGCTCGAGACCGTAGGTGATCTCGCCCAGCACCGGGCGGCACTCCAGGCCACCGGCCTGCTGGAAGTAGGTGAACTGGGTCACCTCCATGCCGTTGAGCCAGACTTCCCAGCCCAGGCCCCAGGCGCCCAGCGTCGGCGATTCCCAGTTGTCCTCGACGAAACGCAGGTCGTGCACCAGCGGATCGATGCCCAGTGCCTTCAGCGAATCCAGGTACAGCTGCTGGATGTTGTCCGGCGCCGGCTTCATCGCCACCTGGTACTGGTAGTAGCGCTGCAGGCGGTTCGGGTTCTCGCCGTAGCGGCCATCGGTCGGGCGGCGCGAGGGCTGCACGTAGGCCGCGTTCCAGCTTTCCGGACCGATCGCACGCAGGAAGGTGGCCGGGTGGAAGGTACCGGCGCCCACCTCCAGGTCGAGCGGCTGGATGAGCACGCAGCCCTGCTGGGCCCAGAACTGGTTCAGGGTCTGGATCAGGCCCTGGAAGGTGATCGGAACGGTCGGGGTCGCGGACATGCGTACGAGTCTTGGCCGGCAAGGGGGGTGCGTTAGTATAACGGCCGACCTGCGGGGCATTCCGTACCCGGGAGGAGCAGGCAGATGGAACATCGGCTGCCGGTGGGCACGCCCGGCGAGGCTGGCGGCGTACCGCTGCCGTGGGGTCGCCTGCAGTTCGAGCAGATTGCCGCGGCCCTGATCGCCGATGGCCTGGTGGCCGAGCAGGACCGCGAGCGCATGCGCTTTTCCGCGCAAGGCGCACGCAACGCCAGTGAAGTGCACCCGCTGGTGCTGCTGTCCAACCTCAAGCTGGCCGCCAACGGCGGTGGCGAACTGACCCTGGAGCGCCTCACCGAGTGGCTGGCGCAGCGCACCGGCAGCCGCTACCTGCGCATCGACCCGACCCGGGTCGACGTCGCCGCGGTCACCGCGCTGGTCTCCCATGCCTACGCGCGCCGCCACCGTTTCCTGCCGTTGGCGGTGGATGCCGAGCGCGTGCTGGTGGCCACCAGCGAGCCGCTGGTGCAGGAATGGCGTCGCGACCTGCAGCACCTGACCCGCCGCCGCATCGAGCTGGCGGTGGTCAACCCGCTGGACCTGCACCGCTACACCATGGAGTTCTACGGGGTGACCCGTTCGGTGCGCGGCGCCCGTGGCGACGTGCGTGGCGAAGCCAGTACCACCCTGCCCAGCTTCGAGCAACTGGTGGAGCTGGGCCGCACCGGCGACGTCAATGCCGACGACCAGCACATCGTGCATATCGTCGACTGGCTGCTGCAGTACGCCTACGAGCAGCGCGCGTCGGACATCCACCTGGAGCCGCGCCGCGAGATGGGACGCATGCGCTTCCGCATCGACGGCGTGCTGCACAAGGTGTTCGAGGTGCCGCCGGCGGTGATGACCGCGGTGGTCAGCCGCATCAAGGTGCTCGGCCGCATGGACCTGGCCGAACGCCGGCGCCCGCAGGATGGCCGCATCAAGACCCGTTCGCCGGGCGGCCGCGAGGTCGAGATGCGCCTGTCGACCATGCCCACCGCCTTCGGCGAGAAGTGCGTGATGCGCATCTTCGACCCGGATGCCGCCTTCAAGAGCATCGACCAGCTCGGTTTCAGCCCGCAGGAGGCGGCGGGCTGGAATGCACTGGTCGAACGCCCACACGGCATCGTGCTGGTCACCGGCCCGACCGGCTCGGGCAAGACCACCACCCTGTATTCCACGCTGAAGCGGCTGGCCACGCCGGACGTGAACGTGTGCACGGTGGAGGACCCGATCGAGATGATCGCGCCCGAGTTCAACCAGATGCAGGTGCAGACCAACATCGACCTGGATTTCGCCAGCGGCGTGCGCACGCTGCTGCGGCAGGACCCGGACATCATCATGATCGGCGAGATCCGCGACCTGGAAACCGCGCAGATGGCGGTGCAGGCCTCGCTGACCGGCCATCTGGTGCTGTCCACCCTGCATACCAACGACGCGCCCTCGGCGGTCACCCGCCTGCTCGACCTGGGCGTGCCGCACTACCTTCTGGCCAGCACCCTCAACGGCATCCTCGCCCAGCGCCTGGTGCGCACGCTGTGCCCGCACTGCAAGCAGCCGCACAGCCTCGGCGCGGCCGATTGGGCGGTGCTGGCTGATAGCCATGCTGCATATCCAGATGCCGCCACGCCCTGTCGGCCGGTCGGTTGCCTGGAGTGCCGGCGCACCGGATTCCTCGGCCGCATCGGGCTGTATGAGTTGCTGCCATTGGGTTCGCGGCTGCGCGGGCAGATCCGCGCCGACATGGATCTGGCCGGTTTCAGTCGGGCTGCGCGGGCTGAAGGCCTGCGAACCCTGCGCCAGGCCGGGCTTGAAAAGGTGGCGCAGGGGCTGACTACAATCGAGGAAGTCCTGTCAGTGCTGCCGCCCCCGGATGAACCCAGCCCCGTTCCTGATCCTTGAAACCGGCCGACCGGTGCCGTCATTGCGCCGCTACGGGCGTTTTCCGCACTGGATCCGCGTCGCCGCCGGGCTGGAAGAACACGAGACGGTGGTGGTCGATGTCGAGCACGGTGGCGCCCTGCCCGACCCTCATGCCTTCGCCGGCGTGCTGGTGACCGGCTCGGCCGCCTTCGTCACCGACCATGCCGACTGGAGCGAGCGCAGCGCCGCGTGGCTGCGCCAGACCGCCCACGACGACCTGCCGGTGTTCGGCATCTGCTACGGCCATCAGCTGCTGGCACATGCGCTGGGTGGCGAGGTGGCCTACAACCCGGCCGGCCGCGAGTCCGGCACGATCGAACTGGAACTGCAGCCGCAGGCGGCGCAGGACCCGCTGTTCCAGGGCCTGCCGCAGCACTTTGCCGCCCATGCCACCCATCTGCAGACCGTGCTGCGCGCGCCGGAAGGTGCCGAAGTGCTGGCACGCTCGCCGCTGGACGGCTGCCACGCCTTCCGCTGGGGCCGCCAGGCCTGGGGCGTGCAGTTCCATCCGGAATTCGCCACCCACCACATGCGCGGCTACGTGCGCGCCCGCGCCGACTGCATCGGCCGCCACGGCGGCTGCGCCCGCAGCATCGAGCGCGCGGTCAGCGCCGCACCGCTGGCCCGCCAGCTGTTGCGCCGCTTCGTCCGCCAGGCGCGGCTGTCTTCAGCCCAGCCGGTGGCAAAACAGGGATAATCGGCGGCACGGGCAGCCGCCCGGCCCCCTCCTGTCCTTCCCGGATGTCCATGAAAGAGATTCGCAAGCTGCCGGCCTCGGCGGGCGCCCAGTGGTTGCTGGATACGTTCTCCCTGTACCGGCGTGCGCCGCTGCAGCTGGCCCGGATCGGCCTGACCTGGCTGCTGGTGAGCTGGGTGGTGACCCTGCTGTCGACCTTGATTCCCGGCGCCGCCGGCATGGCAGTACAGCTCATGACCCTGGCCATTTCGCCGATCATGTTCGGCGGCATGCTGTATGCCGTGGGCGAGATCGACGAAGGCCGCCCGGGCCTGGCCTCGCACCTGCTGCAGCCGATCCGCGACCACCGCGTCAGCCACCTGCTGGTGCCGCTGGCGATACAGGTGCTGGCGGTCCTGCTGCTGGGCGCACTGTTGTTCATGATGATCGGCCGCGAGGGCTTCACCGCCTTCAGCGAGGTCATGACCAAGATGGAAGAAATCAGCCGCAGCGGCCAGCAGATCAAGCCGGACGACGCGGCCGCGCTGGTCGCCAACCTGCCGGCCAAGCGCATCGCGCTGTGGATGCTGCTGGTGTTCCTGAGCGCGGTGGCGCTGTCGCTGGCGATGTTCACCCAGCCGGCGCTGGTGGTGTTCGACAAGCAGAGCGGCATGCATGCGCTGCGCCTGAGCCTGCAGGGCTGCATCGAGAACATCGGCGCGATGTTCGTGTTCGCCGCGCTCGGCCTGATCGCCGCGTTCTGCATGTACATCCTGTTCGTGATCGTGATCCAGGTCGCGATGCTGATCGGTGGCCCGCTGGCTGCGGCCTTCATCGCCCAGCTGGTGCTGACCACGGTGCTGATGCCGCTGTATGTCGGCGCGGTCTACGCCGCGTGGAAGCAGATGTTCGTGCATCGCGGCAGCCGCGCGGCGCCGCCGATCCCGACCACGCCGACCTCAAGCGACGTGTTCCACGCCTGACGGAAAAAGGGGACGGAGGGGATTAAGTCGTTTATGCCCAGTGTGTGCAGCTAACGACTTAATCCCCTCCGTCCCCTTTTTTTCTTTCAGGCGGCGGGTTTCTTCACTACCGACGACGGCACCAGCCAGCGTGCGGCGTGGATGCCCAGTTCGTAGAGCAGGCACATCGGAATCGCCAGCATCAGCTGCGAGACCACGTCCGGCGGGGTCAGCACTGCGGCCACCACGAAGATGCCGACGATTGCGTAGCCACGGCCTTCCTTGAACTGCTGCGGCGTCACCCAGCCCAGCAGCACCAGGATCACCATTGCCACCGGCAGTTCGAAGCTGCCGCCGAAGGCAAAGAAGATCGCCAGCACGAAATCCAGGTAGGCGTTCGCATCCGGGGTGATCGCGATCACGTCCGGGCTGAAGGTGGTGAGGAAGTGAAATACCGCCGGCAGCACCAGGAAGTAGGCAAAGGCACAGCCGGCGTAGAACAGCAGCACCGACGACACCAGCAACGGCACCGCCAGGCGCTTCTCGCGCGCATACAGGCCCGGGGCAACGAACGCCCACAGCTGGTACAGCAGCCACGGCACCGCCACGAACAGGGCCACGAAGAAAGTCAGCTTCAGCGGGGCGAAGAACGCACCGGCCGGGTTGGTGGCGATCATCGTCTGCCCGTTCGGCAGCTGCGAGACCAGCGGTTCGGCCAGCGCGTTGTACAGCTTCTGGGTAAACGGCAGCAGCGCCAGCAGCACCACGCCCAGGCCCAGCAATGCGCGCACCAGGCGGCCGCGCAGTTCCACCAGATGTTCGACCAGCGAGCTTTCGCCGAAATCCTGTTCACTCATGGCTGGCGCTCCGGGCTGCTCTGCGGCGGCGTCGCACCGGCATCAGGGGGTGTCGCCGGCGTCGGCTCGGGAGCAACGCTCTCCTGTGCCGGCGCATCGGCGTCGGGCACGGCGCTCATGTGCGGCGGAAGATCTGCGGGCGCCGGCGCGCGTACTTCCTGCGCCAGCGTATCGCCCTGCTGCTGGGCTTCCTGCGCTTCGCGACGGATCGCTTCACCGCTGGCGCGCAGCTGGTTCTCGGTGTCCTGCATGCCCTGGCGCACGTCCTGCATCTGCCGCTTGATGTCCTCGGCCTGCAGTTCGCGCTCCAGTTCCTGTTTCACCGAATCCCACTGATTACGGGCACGTCGCACCCACAGGCCGGCGAAGCGGGCCGCCTTGGGCAGGCGCTCGGGACCGAGCACCACCAGGGCGACCACTGCAATCACCAGCAGCTCGCTGAAGCCGATATCAAACACCGCGACCGCTCCGGATCAGCGAGCGTTACGGTCGTGCTCGTCCTGCGCGGCGCGCGAGGCGTCCTGGCTGCGCGATTCATCGCCCAGCTGCGCGTTCGGCTTGTCCTCGTCGCGCATGCCCTTCTTGAATTCCTTGACCGCCGAACCGAGATCCTTGGCGCCACTGGTCAGGCGCTTGGTGCCGAACACCAGCAGGACGATGGCCAGCACGACCAACCAATGCCAGATGCTGAAACTGCCCATAAAGACGCTCGTTACGTTAGTGATCAGGCTGTCGAGCATAGCGCACCGGGTGTTAGCCGGCGCGCGTGACGAAAGTCAGTTTCCGCCCAGCGTTTCCGTGCGGATTTCGCCGTCGTTGACCGGCTGGAAGCCCTGCTGCTGCGGCGGCGGGTTCTGCGGCACGTTCTGCAGCGGTGCGGTAGTGGCTTCGGCCGGGGCGGCCGGCGCTGCCTGAACAGGCGCCGGAGCAACCGCCGGGGCCGCTGCCGGGCGCGGCGCGCTACCGCCGTTGCCGCTGCGGTTGTTACGCGCGGCGTAGGTGGCCTCTTCCAGGCGGTCGCGGAACGTGACCACATCCATCGACGGCGAACCGGCCGCGCGGCCTTCGAAGATCATGCGCGGCGTGGTGTTGCTGCCGTAGGCGTCCAGATTGGCGGCATCGTCGATCTGCAGCACCGCACCATCCAGGGCGACACCGGCGAACAGGCCGCGGGCGCGCGACCAGGACCAGATTTCGGCCTTCAGCTGACCGTCGGTGGCGGCGGCGGCATTGCGGCCGACCGGGCCGGCGGCGACACCCGCATCGGCGCCCAGCGTGAACTTGCCGTTGACCAGGTTGTCCAGGCTACGGTCGTTGCGGAACACCAGCACCACATCGGAGGACTGCACGCCGGCCTGGAAGCCGATGCTGCCGCCGGTGAGCTTCACGAACACCGGGTTGGACCAGGCACCGTTGGGCATGCGCACGGACATCAGGCCATGGCCACGACGACCGCCAATGACCAGACCGGCCTTGATCGTGTCGGGAATGACGATGACCGCGCGGCCTTCGTCGAGCAATTTGTCCGGAATGCCCTGTTCAGGGATTTCCTGGATTTCAGCCAGCACGCGCACGGCATTGCGCGCACGCTGGTCTTCCTGCGGTCCGGCCATGGCCTGGCTGGACAGCAGGCTGGCGGCGATCAGCAGGGCTTGGATCGGGCGACGCATGGCAGGCTCCAGAAGTCAGTCCATAGGAAGATATAGCAAGTGACTGAAATTAGTAGTGTTGTCATGAATCGCCAATGAGCGCTCCCTGCTCACATAGATGCCCGCTATGCCTGCAATCCGAACCCTGCATCCCGGCGCGGCACCGGATCGGCGACAATACCGCTCATGCTCGACGCACCCGATACCGCCGTGCTGGCGGTCAACCTAGGCACGCCCGAGACGCCGACGGCCCCCGCCGTACGCCGTTACCTGGCCGAATTCCTGTCCGACCCCCGCGTGGTCTCGATCCCGGCACTGCTGTGGCAGCCGTTGCTGCGCGGACTGATCCTGCCGCTGCGCAGCAGCCGTTCAGCGGCCAAGTACGCCCAGGTCTGGCTGCCGGAGGGCTCTCCGCTGATGGTGCATACGCGCCAGCTGGCGCAGGCCATGCAGGCCCTGCTGCCGACCCTGACGGTGCGCCATGCAATGCGCTATGGCGAACCGGCGCTGGCCAGCGAACTCGACCGGCTGGCGGCCGACGGTGCGCGCCGCATCGTGGTGCTGCCGCTGTACCCGCAGTACTCCACCACCACCACCGCCTCGGTCGAAGACCGCGTCGATGCCTGGCAGCGCCGCAACCCGGGCGTGACCGTCAGCCTGGTCCGCGACTATTCGGTCGATCCGGGCTGGGTCGACGCCGTTGCCGGCTCGATCCGCCGCTACTGGGAACAGCACGGTCGTGGCCAGAAACTGATGTTCTCCTTCCACGGCATTCCGCAGCGCCTGGCCGATGCCGGCGATCCGTATCCGCAGCGCTGCGAGGCCAGTGCGCAGGCCATCGCCAAGGCGCTGGAGCTGGGCAGGGACGACTGGCAGATGGGCTATCAGTCGCGCTTCGGCCGCGAGCGCTGGCTGCAGCCGTATGCCGAGCCCAGCCTGTGGGCGCTGGCCGAATCCGGCGTGAAGCAGATCGACGTGGTGTGCCCGGGCTTCGCCACCGACTGTCTGGAGACGCTGGAAGAAGTGGCACTGGGCTTCACCGAAACACTGGCCGAGCGCGGCGCGACGATGCGCTACATCCCCTGCCTCAACGCCGAACCGGAGCACGCGCGTGCGCTGGCACGGCTGGCCGTGGCGTCACTGGCATGAGCCTGCAGCCGTTTGAACTCGAGGTCGGTGGCGCGCGCGTCGCCGGCCTGCGCAACCACGGTGATGGCCCGCGCGTGCTGGCCCTGCATGGCTGGCTCGACAACGCGGCCAGCTTCGTGCCGCTGGCGCCGCACCTGTCGTCGTTGCAGCTGGTGGCCATCGACCTGCCCGGCCACGGCCACAGCGCGCATCTGCCGGCCGGTGCCAGCTACACCACGGCCGCCGCCATCTGTCACGTACTCGACGTCGCCGACGCGCTGGGCTGGGACCGTTTCAGCCTGCTTGGCCATTCGATGGGCGCCGGCATCGCCAGCCTCACCGCCTCGGTCAGCGACCGTGTCGAACGGCTGGTGGCGATCGAAGCACTCGGCGGCCTGCGTGGTCCTGAGGAAGAAACCGCCCATCGCCTGCGCGAGCATGTGAACGCCACCCGTGCGTTGGCGCGCAAGCAGCTGCGCGTGTTCCCCGACCTCGCCGCCCCGATCCGCGCGCGGATGATGACCAACCAGCTCAGCGAGCGCTGTGCACGGCTGCTGGTCGAGCGCGGCGTGGAGCCGGTCGAAGGTGGTTACCGCTGGTGCAGCGACCCGCGCCTGATGCTGCCCACTGCGATCCGCCTCAGCGAAGGCCAGATCGACAACCTGCTGCAGGCCATCGCCTGCCCGACGCAGGTGATCTACGCCACACCGGCGCAGTCGTACTATCCCGAGCCGATGCGCAGCGATCGCCTGCAGCACCTGCGCGATGGCCGTCTGGCGGTGTTTGCCGGCAACCATCACCTGCACATGGAAGACCCGGAACAGATCGCGGGCGTGATCCTGCACTTCTTCAGCAACGGCAACGCCGGCTGAGCAGAAGTATCCGCGCGCTTCACTCCGCGCGTTTGCGGCCGATACATCAGTTGCGGGCCCCTGCGTCCGCAGCACGCAGGTCCGGTCGGGCCTGCGGCGTGTGTCTGGTTCTGCAAGGAAGTCCGCATGCCCGCTCTGCTGCACCGTCACCCACAGGATGTGGCCACGGTGTCCCGTCTCCGCGTCGCTGATCGCGCCGCATTCCCCGAATTCCCGGCTCGCGCCCTGCTCACGCACTCCTGCGTGTGCCGCGGCGTGGCTGCTGTCGTTTGCTGATCCAGGAGTCGCCGATGTCCGTTGCATCCTCCCGTCCCCCCGATACCGCCCGCATGCCGCATCTGCAGCAGCTCGCGCGCCGCGCTGACCGTCGACTGCTGATCGGCAGCGCGGCGTTGGCTGTGGCTGGCCTCGTGCTGGCCCTGCGTGGGCCCCACGTACCGGGCGCTGCGTTGGCCGCGGCCGCCGTACTGCCCGCCCTCTGGCTGGCCGGTCCACAGGCGGGCCGGGCCGTCGCCCGCAATGGCCTGGCATTGCTGTTGTCGCTGCAGCTGGCCTTGTTGTGCGCGATCGTCAGCCTGTCACCGGCATTGCCGATTGCGCTGTTGCTGGGCGTGCTGCTCAGCCACCGCGATCGCCTGCCGGTATGGCTGGCCGGTGGTGTTGGCACCCTCGCCCTGCTGGTACCGCCGCTGCACGGCGCAGCCGTGGGACCGACGTTGCTGCAGGCGGGCCTGTTCGCCAGCCTGACCGTGTTCCTCGGCCAGGTCGCGCTGCGCCTGCGGCAGCAGACCGAGGCACTTGGCCACGGCCCACGCCGCCTGGCGGCACTGGCGCGCGATATCGCGACGGGCACCGATCTGAGCGCACATGCGGATACCGCGGCCTATGCACCCGGTTCGCTGGCCCATGCGCTGGCCGATACCGCCCGCCACGTGCAGGCGCAGCGTGGGCGCGAGGCTGACGCGCATGCCGAGAATGCGCAGATCCGCCAGGCGCTCGACGCCTCGCGCACCGCGATGATGATTGCCGACAACGACCACGTGATCCGTTACGTGAACCGCTCGGTGGTGGCCCTGCTGCGCAACCAGCAGGCAACACTGCGCCAGGCCTTCCCCGACTTCGACGCCGAGCGCCTGGTCGGCAGCAGCATCCACCGCTTCCACGCCAACCCGGACCGCATCCGCGCGATCCTCAACGGCCTGCAGGTCACGCACAACGGCAAGGTGCAGATCGGCCCGGTGCACTTCGCGCAGGTGGTCACCCCGGTGTTCGATGCGCAGGGCGCGCGCCTGGGCTTCGCCGTGGAATGGCATGACCGCACCCATGAACTCGCGCTGGAAAACGCCGTGGCCGGCATCGTCGCTGCGGCAGCGGCCGGTGATCTCGACCAGCGCCTGCAGGCCACTGAAGGTGCCAGTTTCCTCGATGGGCTGACCGGTGGCATCAACCAGCTGCTCGATACGCTCGGCAGCACCGTCAACGAAGTGCGGCAGATGCTCTCGGCACTGGCCAATGGCGATCTGGACCGGCGCATGCACGGCGAGTATCACGGCGCTTTCGCTGCCATCCAGCGCGATGCGAATGCCACGGCCGGTCAGTTGGCACGCATGGTCGGTCGCATCCAGGAATGTGCGGCGTCGATCAGTACCGCCGCCAGCGAGATTGCCGCCGGCAACGGCGCGTTGTCCGAGCGCAGCGAGCGCCAGGCCGCGCACCTGCAGGAGACCGCAGCATCGATGGAGGAACTCACCGCCACCGTGCGCCAGAACGCCGCCCATGCGCGTGAGGCCAGTGCGTTGGCAGCTTCCACGCAGAGCGCTGCCAGTGACGGCAACACAGCCATGCAGCGGGTGGTGAATACCATGCAGGCCATCGAAGGTGCCTCGAAGCGGATCGGCGACATCACCGGCGTCATCGACGGCATTGCCTTCCAGACCAATATCCTGGCCTTGAACGCAGCCGTGGAGGCGGCACGCGCCGGCGAACAGGGCCGAGGCTTCGCGGTCGTGGCCAGCGAGGTGCGGGTACTGGCGCAGCGCTCTGCGGCGGCGGCCCAGGAGATCAAGAAGCTGATCGACGAAGCCGGCCGCCAGGTGGGTGAGGGTGCCCAGCTGGTAGCTGACGCCGGCCAACGCATGCAGGGCATTGTTGGCGGCGTGGAGGATGTCAGCCACCTGATGCGCGAGATTTCCGCGGCGTCGCAGGAGCAGTCGATCGGTATCGAGCAGATCAACCAGACCGTAGTGCAGATGGATCAGGCCACACAGCAGAATGCCGCGCTGGTGGAGGAAGCCACCGCGGCCGCACGCGAG
The DNA here is from genome assembly GCF_056486185.1 of Stenotrophomonas sp. 28608_Sma. Taxonomy (NCBI): domain Bacteria; kingdom Pseudomonadati; phylum Pseudomonadota; class Gammaproteobacteria; order Lysobacterales; family Lysobacteraceae; genus Stenotrophomonas; species Stenotrophomonas sp. 28608_Sma. The sequence goes on from NZ_CM151308.1 coordinate 4,950,140, forward strand.
CTGCAATCGCAGGCGGGTACGCTTACCGAGGCGGTGTCGGTGTTCCGCCAGCAGGAACCGCACGAGGTCTCGCAGGCCGCCTGATCCGGGCCTTCAGTTCGATCCTGATCAAGACGGCGCCCGCAGGGCGCCGTCTTTTTGTTGCGTAGGCCTTGCTGCCAGTAGCTGCCAACCTTGGTTGGCGCCGTGGTTCCTCACGGAGGGCATCCACGCATGGCGTGGATCTACCGGTAGTGCCGGCCGCTGGCCGGCAATCACAGCGACGCGCACTGTCTGGACCTGCTGCCGGGGGTTGGCACCGCTCTTCGCAGGGACAGCCATCCACGCATGGCGTGGATCTACCGGCCGCTGTGCAGCCACGGCAGTGCCGGCCAGCGGCCGGCACTACCCGCATTTCGCGCGCACAAAGAAAAACCCCGCTGCGCATGCAGCGGGGTTCTCGGGTGTAAACCCTGGCGATGACCTACTCTCGCATGGCTTGAGCCACACTACCATCGGCGCAGCTGCGTTTCACTTCCGAGTTCGGGATGGGATCGGGTGGTTCCACAGCGCTAATTTCACCAGGGAGGCGGTTGGAGCGTCGCCATCCGATACAGCCGGATAAGGCGCCTGCCTCTCGTAGTTCTTGTGACGTAGCGTGCACTTGGATGCTCTTACGACGTTGTCGTAAAGCCAAGGCAACTTGAGGTTATATGGTCAAGCCTCTCGGATCATTAGTATCAGTTAGCTCAATACATTGCTGTACTTACACACCTGACCTATCAACCACGTAGTCTACATGGTTCCTTCAGGGGGCTTGTGCCCCGGGAGATCTCATCTTGAGGCGCGCTTCCCGCTTAGATGCTTTCAGCGGTTATCGCTTCCGAACATAGCTACCCGGCAATGCCACTGGCGTGACAACCGGAACACCAGAGGTTCGTCCACTCCGGTCCTCTCGTACTAGGAGCAGCCCCTCTCAAATCTCCAACGCCCATGGCAGATAGGGACCGAACTGTCTCACGACGTTCTGAACCCAGCTCGCGTACCACTTTAAATGGCGAACAGCCATACCCTTGGGACCGACTACAGCCCCAGGATGTGATGAGCCGACATCGAGGTGCCAAACACCGCCGTCGATATGAACTCTTGGGCGGTATCAGCCTGTTATCCCCGGAGTACCTTTTATCCGTTGAGCGATGGCCCTTCCATACAGAACCACCGGATCACTAAGTCCTAGTTTCCTACCTGCTTGATCCGTCGATCTTGCAGTCAAGCACGCTTATGCCTTTGCACACAGTGCGCGATGTCCGACCGCGCTGAGCGTACCTTCGAGCTCCTCCGTTACTCTTTAGGAGGAGACCGCCCCAGTCAAACTACCCACCATACACGGTCCCCGACCCAGATAATGGGCCCAGGTTAGAACGTCAAGCACGACAGGGTGGTATTTCAAGGATGGCTCCGCTGCAGCTAGCGCCACAGTTTCATAGCCTCCCACCTATCCTACACAGACGAACTCAACGTTCAGTGTAAAGCTATAGTAAAGGTTCACGGGGTCTTTCCGTCTTGCCACGGGAACGCTGCATCTTCACAGCGATTTCAATTTCACTGAGTCTCGGGTGGAGACAGCGCCGCTGTCGTTACGCCATTCGTGCAGGTCGGAACTTACCCGACAAGGAATTTCGCTACCTTAGGACCGTTATAGTTACGGCCGCCGTTTACTGGGGCTTCGATCAAGAGCTTCGCCTTGCGGCTGACCCCATCAATTAACCTTCCAGCACCGGGCAGGCGTCACACCCTATACGTCCACTTTCGTGTTTGCAGAGTGCTGTGTTTTTGATAAACAGTCGCAGCGGCCTGGTTACTGCGACCCTCTTCAGCTATAGCTCGCACGAGCCACCAAAAAGAGGTGCACCTTCTCCCGAAGTTACGGTGCCATGTTGCCTAGTTCCTTCACCCGAGTTCTCTCAAGCGCCTGAGAATTCTCATCCTACCCACCTGTGTCGGTTTACGGTACGGTCTGCGTAAGCTGAAGCTTAGGAGCTTTTCCTGGAAGCGTGGTATCAGTGACTTCGCCTTAAAGGCTCGTCTCGGTGCTCGGTCTTGAAGGATCCCGGATTTGCCAAAGATCCAAACCTACCGCCTTTCCCCAGGACAACCAACGCCTGGTACACCTAACCTTCTCCGTCCCTCCATCGCACTTACGCGAGGTGCAGGAATATTAACCTGCTTCCCATCGACTACGACTTTCGTCCTCGCCTTAGGGGCCGACTCACCCTGCGCCGATTAACGTTGCGCAAGGAAACCTTGGGCTTTCGGCGTGCGGGTTTTTCACCCGCATTATCGTTACTCATGTCAGCATTCGCACTTCCGATACCTCCAGCA
>NZ_CM151308.1:4962500-5019622 GCF_056486185.1 Stenotrophomonas sp. 28608_Sma
CTGGACGTGTTCGTGGCCATGAACGCCCAGCTGGTACTGGCGCTGACCATGTTCGCCACGTGGCTGGCCGGACGCCGCCTGTTCCCGCGCTATGCGGTCATCGCCACCCTGCTGGTCGGCATCGCGGTTGCGGCCAGCCGTGGCCTGCTGCACGCACAGCAGGTGCAGCTGCAACTGGCGGTACCGCAATGGGTGACCCCATCCCTGTCCTGGACCGCGGTGGCCGGCATCGCCCTGCCCCTGTTCGTGGTCACCATGGCCTCGCAGAACATTCCGGGCGTGGCGGTGATGCGGGCATCCGGCTACGACGCCCCGGTGTCGCCGCTGATCGGCTGGATCGGTGTGGTCAATACGCTGCTGGCACCGTTCGGTGCGTACGCGCTGAACCTGGCGGCAATCACCGCCGCGATCTGCATGGGCCGTGATGCCCATGAGGACCCGGCACGACGCTATACCGCCGCGATGGCGGCCGGCGCCTTCTACATTGTCGTCGGGCTGTTCGGCGCCACCGTGGCCGCACTGTTCGCGGCGTTCCCGAAAGAGCTGGTGGCCTGCGTGGCCGGTATCGCGCTGTTCGGCACCATCGCCAACAGCCTGGCCAGTGCGCTGGCAGTAGAGCGGGACCGCGAGGCGGCACTGGTCACCTTCCTGGTGACCGCCTCGGGCGTCTCGCTGGCCGGCATCGGCTCGGCGTTCTGGGGCCTGGTGGCCGGTGCGCTGTGCCTGCTGGTGCTGCGGCCCCGCCAGGGACGCTGACCTGCCCTACCCCGCCAATGCGGCGCCGACGGTGCTCAGCACCACCGCGATGACGATGGCGATCAGTGTGGCGACCACGCTGGTGCCGCCGCGCGCGGTCAGCTCGCTGCGCAGCCGTGCGTCATCGCCGCCGGTGACGGCACGGGCCTGGGCGATCAGTCGCTGGCAGTGTGCCAGGTACCAGCTGTTGCCGAAGATGCCGGTGGTGATGCTGAGCGCGAAGGTGATGACCAGTGACAGGCCATCCGGCACATCCAGCAAGGTCTCGACCACGCTGATCAGCAGCAGCAGGCCAGCCCACATCGCCGCCAGGCGGTACATCTTGCGGTACATCATCCAGATCAGGCCGAGCAGGAATGCCGGCCAGTGCCAGGTGCCACTGCCCGTGGCGATGCCCTGATCCAGCCGCCAGCGCTGGCGATAGATCGGGAAGTTGCCACCGACCACGCTGGCGTACAAGGCCATCTCGCCCTCCAGCCCGGCAGCCGCAGCCACATCCGGTGCAGCGACCGGCGCACGATAGGGGTCGGACGGATCGCCGACGCTCGGCGCAATGCCCTCGGCCGCAGGCGCTGCGTCGATATCCAGGACCGGAGCCACCTCGACCTGCGTTGAGGCCTGATCCAGCTCCGCCAACGGCCGCCACGAGGGCATGCCCTCGCACCAGAGCAGCGTTCGCGCCGTGACCGTCCCTTCCCGCTGCAGCTGGCGAAGACCGGCCAGATCCACCGGCCCACTGCTCTGCCTGCCATTGGCGTACCACCATTGTGCTTCCTGCATGTTTTCCGTCCTTGCTACTGCATCGACAAACTGAAACCGCTGCCAGCGCCTACAGCGCGTTACTGGCCAGGGTCTGCACCAGCTGATGGCGCTCACCCGGCGCAAGCGTAATCTGCTCCGGGCCTGCGTTGGCCACTTCCAGGCAAACGTAATCGTGCCAGCCATCGCCGACATCGGCCATTTTCGCTGCCGCCTCCGCACCGGGATTCCAGGCCACCAGCGTCTGGCTGCCTTCGCTGCGGATCTCGATCCGCCGCTGCAGTACGGGATCACGCAGCACGTAATGGCCGCCGGCACCGGTATAGATGCGATCGCTGCGACCGGGGTCACGCGGATCGCGCAATGACCACGGTCCCTGTTGCAGGCGCAGCTGCGCATAGTCCTCGTACTTGTCCAGGTACTGCAGGCCATCAAGGCCCTCGACCTCGACCTGGTTGGCATCGCCCACCCGGAAATAGCTGTGCAGGGCCTGGGTGAAGGTCACCGGCGAGGTTCCGGTGTTCTCGGTGACGAGCTGCTGACGCAGCTGGCGGCCGATGCGCAACTGCATCTGCAGGCGCAGGCCGGGATCGGCGCAGGGTGCAGGTGCCAACTGCAGCTCGACCTCACCGTCATCGCTCTGGCTGGCCTGCAGAAGCTCCCAACGCGCGGTGCGCACCAGGCCATGCGCGGGCATATCATTGTTCTGGCCCTGGCGGCCGAACCACGGCCAGCACACCGGGACGCCACCGCGGATGGGCGTGGGCAGCTCGGCGCGCGTGGGCGAAAGCCACAGTACATCGGGCTGCCCATCGGGAATGAACGACAGCAGCTGTCCGCCGAACACGCTGATGACCGCCGTCGCGCTGGGGGTGCGCACGTGCCAGGCCTCCAGCCCGTGATACAGGCCGCTGCTGATGTCCGGATCCGACTGCATGCGATGACGCTCCTTGAAGACCGCGGCGATGATGTCGCGGTCAGCGTGCCTGGGGCAAGGCCTTCTGCGCAGCGGGTGCGATGGCGGCCGCCTCTTCCTGCAGCGCGCGCAGGATGCGTTGGCCGGCACGCCCATCGGCGTTGGCCCAGCCCAGGCGCTGCTGCTCGGACTGGATCGCGCGACGGGTGGCGGTACCGATCATGCCGTCGGCGGTACCGATGTCGTGGCCACGCGCCAGCAGCAGGGTCTGCAGCTGACGGCGCTCATCGCGGCCGATGCCGGGATCATCCGTCGGCCAGGCGGTGGCCAGCCCGTTGCCGCCACGCAGCTGGTCGGCCAGCGTGGCGATCGCCAGCGCATAGCTTTCGGCGGCATTGTAGCTGTAGATCGCGTCATAGTTGCGGAACACCAGCAGCGCCGGACCCTTGATCCCTGCCGGCAGCAGCAGGGCGGCGCGCGCATCCGCCGGCAGGTTGGCCGGAGCCAGCACACTGCCATCCAGCGCGGTCAGGCCCTGCGCACGCCAGTCGGCCAGGGCGCGACGCTGGGTACGTCCGGCCTGGCTGGCGTTGAAGCCAGCGGGAACAAGAACTTCCATGCCCCACGGCTCGCCACTGCGCCAGCCGGCACGCTTGAGGTAGTTGGCAGTGGAGGCCAGCGCATCGGGAATGCTGCCGACCAGATCGCGGCGGCCATCGCCATCACCGTCCACGGCGATGCGTGCGTAGGTGCTGGGCATGAACTGCGTATGCCCGAAGGCACCGGCCCAGGAACCGGTGAGGCCCTGTGCCTGCAGGTCGCCGCGATCGATCAGCTTGAGCAGTGCCAGCAATTCACCGCGGAAGAAGGGTTGGCGACGGCCGGCGCAGGACAGCGTGGCCAGTGACTGCAGCAGGGGGCGCTTGCCGAACACGCGGCCGTAGTCGCTCTCCACGCCCCAGACCGCGACGATGGTGGCCGGATCGACGCCGTACTGCGCCGACACTCGATCGAGCAGGTCGCGATGCTGCTGCAGCATGGCGCGACCATCAGCCACGCGCTGGCGATCGACCAGCGCGGCCAGGTAGTCCCAGATCGGCGTGGTGAATTCCGGCTGCGCGTCGAGCAGGCCGAGCACACTGGGGTCCGGGGTGAGGCCGGCGGTGATTTCGTTGAAGCGCTCGGCGCTGATGCCCTGGCTGGCGGCCGTGGCCTGCAGGCCCGAAAGGCAGCGGCTGAAGGCCAGATCGACGCTGGCATCCGGTGCTGCAGGCAGCGCGGGGGGCGAGGCGAGAGCGGCCGCCAGGCCGAGGGTGGTCAGAATGGGCATGGCGTCCTCCGTGTTGCCGTTGCACGGCCATCTTAGGGGTAGCGGTGCTGCAGAACCTGAAGGGGTACCGGCTGGCCGGCCGCCCTAGATGGCACGCAGCAGGCGCAGGCCGTAGGCGGGACTGTCGGCATTCCAGCGCTGCGTGACCTGCAGGCCCGCGTGCTGCAGCAGCACCTCGAAGCTGTCGTCGGTGTACTTGTGGCTGTACTCCACACGGATCGGTTCGTCGGCGGCGAAGTGGAAGGTGCGGCCGTCCAGATGCACATCCTGCGCCCAGCGGCTGACCAGATCGGTTTCGATGCGCAGCCGCGCGGTGCTGTAGCAGGCACGGTGGTGGAAGCCGTCGAGGTCGAAGTCGCTGCCGATCTCGCGATTGAGCCGGGCCAGCAGGTTGAGAGTGAACGCGGCGGTGACGCCCTGCGCGTCGTTGTAGGCCGCTTCGATCAGCGCCGGGTCCTTGTGCAGATCGATGCCGACCAGGGCCAGGCCGTCGCGGCCCATCGTCTGGCGCATCGCCCGCAGCAGTGCGACCGCGTCTTCGCCTTCAAAGTTGCCCAGCGTGGAACCGGGGAAGAACAGCAGCCGTCGCGCGGGTTCGCGCTCGGGCATGGGAACGGCGACGGGGCGGGTGAAGTCGGCACAGACCGGCAGCATCTCCACCTCCGGCAACGCCGGCGCCAGATGATCGATGCTGGACAGCAGCGCGGCCCGCGAGATTTCAATCGGCGTATAGGCCACCGGGTCGTGAAGTGCGGCCAGCAGCAGCGCGGTCTTGCGTCCGCTGCCGCTGCCCAGCTCCACCACGTGCAGACGCGGGCCAACGCTGCGGGCGATGTCCGGCAGCACACGCTTCAGCAGGGCCAGCTCGGTGCGCGTGGGGTAGTACTCGGGGGTCTGCGTGATCTGCTCGAACAGTCGCGAGCCACGCGCATCGTAGAAGTACTTGGACGGCAGCTGGCGCGGCGTACGTGAGAGTCCGGCCACTACGTCGGAGAGGATCTGCTGCCGCCCGGGGGTGAGATCGGTCAATGCCTGCAGCGCGTCATGCACGGTGCTCATGTGAGGTCCCTGGCCAGGCGCAGCCCGGAGAACTGCCAGCGCGCCGGCGGCATGAAGAAGTTGCGGTAGCTGGCACGCACATGGCCGCGGGGTGTCGCGCAGCTGCCGCCACGCAGCACCCACTGCCCGCACATGAACTTGCCGTTGTACTCACCGAGGTTGCCGGTGAAGGGACGGAAGCCCGGATAGGCGCCATACGCGCTGTGGGTCCACTCCCAGACATCGCCGAACAGCTGCCGCATTCCACTGCCCTGCGCTGCCTGCGGATGCAGCCGGTCGTCGTCAGCGAAATGGCCGCGCAGCGGCTGCGACGCAGCGGCGGCTTCCCATTCGTACTCGCTGGGCAGGCGCGCGCCGGACCAGCGGGCGCAGGCATCGGCCTCGTAGTAGCTGAGGTGGCAGACCGGCGCGTGCGGATCCAGTTCGCGCCAACCGCCCAGGGTGTACTCGCGCTGCAGGGCGTCATCCCAGTACAGCGGGTGCTGCCAGCCCTCGGCTTCGCGCAGCGCCCAGCCTTCGCTGAGCCACCAGCGCGGTTCGCGGTAGCCGCCGGCGTCGATGAAGGCCCGATACTCGGCATTGCTGACGGGACGCTCGGCCAATGCGTGCGCGGGGAGCAGCACCCGGTGCGCTGGCGATTCGTTGTCGTAGGCGAACGCGGCCTGCTGCGGCCATGCCGCGGCGCCGACGGTGACGATGCGCTCGGGTGATTCGATCCAGCCCTGCGCACTGGCAGCGCTGGTGGCAGGCTGCAGGTCCTCGCGGTAGGTGGGCTGCAATGGGTTGCACCAGAACGCATGCTTGATGTCGGTGAGCAGCAGTTCCTGGTGCTGCTGCTCGTGCTGCAGGCCCAGCTGCAGATGTTGCAGTGCCTGTTCATCGAGATCGCCCGCCGCCAACCGCGATTGCACCTGCGCATCGACCTGCTGGCGGTAGTCGCGCACCTGCTGCAGCGACGGGCGCGACAGCAACCCGCGCTGTGGCCGCGCATGCGCCGGGCCGATGCTCTTGTAGTAGCTGTTGAACAGGTAGTCCCAGGCCGGGTCATGCGCTGGCGCGGTGCCGAAACCCGCCAGCACGAAGCGTTCGAAGAACCAGGTGGTGTGGGCCAGGTGCCATTTGCTCGGGCTGGCGTCAGCCATGCTCTGCAGCATGGCGTCCTCGGCACTGAGCGGCGCGGCCAACTGCAGGCTGCGCGTCCGTACACGGGCGAACTGGCGGGCGAGATCGTGCTGCGGGGCAGCGACGGCGGCGGGTACGCTGTCCATGTGGGCAGCATCGGCGCTGGACGGTGAGTGCGACGTCATGGTTCGGCGTCACTTCGTTCACATGGATGAGCCTGCCGCATTCAAGATGCAGGCACGCACGCCGCTAACGGCAATGCTGCGGCCGCGTCGTCACCGCGCTGGAATTCCTGCTTGCCCCTGCATCCGCTCCGCCAGCCTGCGCATTACCTGTTCGTGCTGCCTGCCGTGCTGGTTGCCGTGGTGGTGTGGACCGCATTGGATACCGCAGACGTGGCCAGCCCGGCCCAGCGCGTCCTGCCCTGGCTGATGGCCTGCCTCGGTGCCGGCCTGGCCCTGCTCTACCACCAGGTGCGCACGTTGTGCCTGCTGATGGTTGTGGCGGTGATGTTCGCGCTGCTGCACCAGGACGTCGCTGGCTACCTGCGCAATGGCCATGTCACCACGCTGACACCGCTGCGCTTCCACGCCATCTCGGCCTGGTTGCCGCTGTTGTCTGCCGGCCTTGCGTTGTGGCCGGAGCGCGGACGGCGGCGCCAGGACCTGCTGCTGCGCGGTATTGCCAGCGGCACCCCGGTGATGATCTTCCTGCTGCTGGCCACACAGCAGCCGCGCGGCATGCACGATCTGCTGTCGAACCGTCACTGGGCCTGGATTCCCGCCGACTGGAACGCGCTGGCGCAGCTGCCGGCGCTGCTGTTCCTGCTGGCGACCGCAGCGTTGGGCTGGCAGGCGTGGCGGCATCCTCGGCCACTGCACACGGCGATGCTGCTGGCCCTGCTGTGCCTGTGGTGGATGCTGCCGCGGATCTTCCTGCAGCCGGTGCTGCTGCCGGCGCTGAGCAGCGCCGCCCTGCTGCTGATGCTGGGCGCGATGCTGCAGGAGTCCTTCCACATGGCCTTCCGCGATGAGTTGACCGGCCTGCCGGGGCGACGGGCATTCAACGAGACCCTGCAGCGGGCACGCGGCATCTACAGCATCGCGATGGTGGACGTGGACCACTTCAAGTCATTCAACGACACCCATGGCCACGACACCGGAGACGATGTACTGCGCCTGGTGGCCTCGCGGCTGGCGCGGGTGGGCGACGGTGGCCGTGCATTCCGCTATGGCGGTGAGGAGTTCGCGGTGGTGTTCCTGGACCGCCCTGCGGCGGCCTGCATGGATGCCGTGGAGGCGCTGCGGCAGAGCATCGAGGAGACCCGCATGCAGCTGCGCGACCGCAGCACCCGCAGCCGTGATGACGAAGCCGGCCGACAGCAGCGCGGACGCGGTGGCAGCGGCCAGGTGGTACAGGTGACGGTGAGCATCGGGCTGGCCGACAGCCGCGTGGATCCGCGCCCGATGGCGGTGGTCAAGGCCGCCGACCAGGCGCTGTACGTGGCCAAGGACGGGGGTCGCAACCAGGTGCACGCGCACGGCGGCCAGCGCGTGCTGGCTGCGCGCAGCGCGTAGGGCTCAGGCCGCGTCGAGGTAGTACCAGCGGCCGTCGATGCGCTGGAAGCGGCTGTGTTCGGTCATCTTGACCGCACTGCCGCCGCCGACGCGATAGCGCGCGGTGAAGCGGACATCGGCGCTGTCAGCACCGGTGACGGTGTGCTCGTGCAGGGTCAGGCCCAGCCAATGGGTACGCTGGCCGGGTGCATCATCCAGCGTCAACTCGGCCGGACGCGTGTCCGGATGCCAGCTCTGGCGCAGGTAGTCAGCCAGACCGCGCACGTAGGCGCTGTAGCGCGAACGCATCAGGCGCTCGGCATCGGGCGCGGCTTCGCCGGCGTGGAAACGGCCGCAGCAGGCTGCATAGTCGGCGGGAAGGCCACAGGGACAGGGATCGGCGGGTTTTCGGCTCATGCCGGCATTGTCGCCGGGTTGCGCGGATTGATCCACGCGCGGCACGGGCCAGCTGAAGCAGGACAGGCGTATGCTGTCGCGCCCCCACCTTGATTGATCGCCGTGCTGGAACTGGTTCCCCCTGAGTTGTGGTGGCTGGTGGTGATCGCCTTCATCGCCGGTCTTGTGGATGCCGCCGTGGGTGGCGGTGGCCTGGTTCAGCTGCCCGGCCTGTTCACGGTGCTGCCGCAGCAGACGCCGGCGATGCTGTTCGGTACCAACAAGTTCAGTTCGATGTTCGGCACCGGTGCGGCTGCCTGGCGCTATGCGCGCAACGTGCGCTTCCCGTGGAAGCCGGTGCTGTTCGCGGCCGGCACCGCCTTCATCTTCTCCTTCGCCGGGGCCACCGCGGTGAGCCTGCTGCCCAAGGACGCGGTGCGCCCACTGGTGCTGGTGCTGCTGATCGCGATGTTGGCCTACACGTTGTGGAAAAAGGACTTCGGCGCGCTGCACCGGCCGCAGGAGATCGGCCGCCGCGAGCTGACCATCGCACTGGCCATTGGTGCGGCGATCGGCTTCTACGATGGTTTCTTCGGGCCGGGCACCGGCAGCTTCCTGATCTTCCTGTTCGTGCGCTTCTTCGGCCTGGATTTTCTGCGCGCGTCGGCCGCGTCGAAGGTGGTGAACCTGGCGACCAATGTGGCGGCGATCTCGTTCTTCGTGCCGACCGGCAACATCCTGTGGCTGTTCGCGCTGCCGATGGCGGCGGCCAACATCATCGGTTCGGTGGTGGGCACGCGGTTGGCGCTGAAGGGCGGCACGCCGTTCATCCGCAAGCTGTTCGTGGGGCTGGTGGTGGTGCTGATCGCGCGGATGGCGTGGGATACGTTGCGCGGAGCGTGAGTGCGGTTGCCGGCCAGCGGCCGGCACTACCGGGTCATGAACCCCGCCCATGGGTAGTGCCGGCCGCTGGCCGGCATTCCCATTCAATCGGCCGGGTCAGGCCTCCGCTTCTTCCGGTTCGTTGGCCTGCTGGCGGCTGCGCTCGGGCAGCTTCAGGCGCTTGCCTTCTTCGTCGTACTCGATCAGCAGCACGCCGGAGTCGTGACGGCCGCTGATTTCGACGAAGCAGGCACCGCCGATGAACGGTTCCAGCGTCATCACCGACTTCAGCGGGGTGGCCACCACCATCTGGAAGCCGAAGTTGTCGAAGATGTTCATCGCCAGTGCGGTGAACTCGTTGTCGGCCTTGTCGAAGGCTTCGTCAAGCACGACCGCGGCGTAACTGGGCAGCTGGCTGTCGGCACCGCCGAGCTGGTAGCGCAGCGCTGCCGCCAGGCAGGTGGTAGCCAGCTTCTGGCGCTGGCCGCCGGACTTGCCGGCGCCGCTGCGGTAGATCTCGACCTGCTGGCGCGTTTCCGCATCCAGCTCGACGCCGATGAACTCCACGTGCATGCGCACGTCCAGCACCAGCTCGCGCCAGCGCTTGTCCTCGCCTTCCTGCGAGCCGAGCCGGTTGACCAGCTGGCGCAGCACGGTGAACTGCGATTCGGCCAGCTCGCGCTGCTCGGTCTGCTGCTGCGACAGCACCTCGCGCAGCTGCAGGTGGAACTCACCGACTTCCGGCAGGCGGCGGTCGCTCAGTTCAATGGTCAGCAGCGTGCCACGGTTGAACGGCACCTGTTCCAGGCTGGCGTTCACCTCGTCCAGGCGCTGGCCGATCGACTTGCGGGCCTCGGCGCTGTGGCGCTGCAGGGCCAGCAGGTTGTTCTTGCTCTGGTTCTGCAGCAGATCGAAGAAGCGCTCTTCGTGCTGCGGCAGGCCATCGCGCTCCAGGCGTTCGAGGCGGGCGAGGAAGTCCTCGGCCGAGGCCACCGACACGGTGAAGTCGCCCGATTCCTCCGGCCATTGCTGGATGAAGCGACGGAAGCAGCCGATCAGCTGGTTCTCGATGCGGTTGAGGTCCTGTTGCGAGGACGACAGCTGCTCGTTCAGCGCGTTGCTGACCTGGCGCATGTGCGCTTCCAGCGTTTCCAGGCTGAGCGGACCCTGCTCCTGCAGGCGCTCGGCAAGGCCGGCTTCCTGCTCCTGGGCCAGGCTCGGCAGCACCAGCGCACGGCTCTGCTGGCGCGCGCGGTCCAGGCGGTCGCGTTCCTTGACCAGCTGCCCGCGCTCGACGCGGACGTCTTCATAGGTGCGGCGGGCCTGCTCGATGTCGGCGCGCACGGCGTCGATCTGCTTGGCCAGCTTGGCGAGGTCGGCGTTGCCTTCACGCAGGTCGCGCAGAGTCGCTTCGATATCGCTCAGGCGCTGCTGCGGGGCAGCGATGTCGATCTCGTTCCAGCTGATGCTGACCAGCTCGTGGCAGGCCAGGCGGCGCTCATTGTCGCGGTCGCGCTGGCCGCGCAGGCGTGCGATGTCGGTCTCGCAGCTGGCGATGCGCTTGGCCAGTTCCTGTGCTTCGCGCTCGAAGGCGCCCACCTTGTCGTGGTTGTTGAAGCCGAGGATCCAGCGACGGCGGTCGCCCACCGCACTGCGGTCGTCCTTCTCGAAGCGGTCGCCCGGATGCTTGACCTGGCCTTCGCGGGTGATGCCGCGGTCGACGTTGCGCAGCTGCTTGGCATCCACGCACTCGTAGTCGAAGCGCTTGCCGAGCTCGCGCCGCAGCCAGCTTTCGAACACATGCTCGCGCAGCTCCAGCTTGTGCAGCAGCGACTTCGCCGACGGCTCGCGCGCGAACGCATCATCGTTGCGGCGCACGCGGTAGTAGGTGAAGCGCATGCCCAGGTGGGTACGGTTCACCCACTCGGCGACGTCGTTGTAGTGCTTGTCATCGACCAGCAGCGACAGCGCGAAGCCGCCCAGCACACGTTCGATGGCGCCCTGCCAGCCCTGCTCTTCCGAGCGGACCTGGATCAGCTCGCCGACGAAGGGCAGCGCAGCTTCGGCGATGCCGGTTTCCTCGGCCAGGCGCGCGCGCAGCTTCTGCATCGGCGCCGGAATGTTGGACGGCGTGCGCTGCATCGCTTCGAGTTCGCTGCGCACTTCACCGAAGCGGCGCTCGTCGTCGCGCTTGCCGCCGAGGCGATCGCTGATCGCGTCGTCCAGTGCCGCCGAGGCACGCTGGCGATCCTGCAGTTCGTTCTGCGCGCGCTCGACCAGCTCGGCGAAACCATGGGCATCGTCGGGCAGTTCGGCCTGCAGCTGCTGTGCCGCTTCCTGGGCCTGGTCACGCTTGGCCTTGCGCCGGTCGCGCTCGGCTTCGGCGCGGCCCTGCTCGCGTTCCAGTTCCTCGATGCGCTCACCGCCCTGCTGGCGGCGCTGCAGTTCCAGTTCGGCCAGGCGCTCGGTGTGGTTGTCGAGCGCGGCGCGGCGCTGGGCCTCTTCGCCGAGCAGGCCACGGTCACGCACGTCCATCTCGCGCAGGCGCGCTTCGATCAGCGCCTGGCGGCGGCTTTCGCGGAAGCTGTCGACGCCGAGCTTCAGCGCTTCGTCGTCGCCGCGCTGGCGGTGCATTTCCTTCAGGTCGTTGTAGTAGGCGCGTGCCGGCAGCAGGGTTTCCACCTGGCGGCGCGCGGTGACCACGGCCTGGTGCGCGCCATCGAGCTCGGCGAAGTCGCTGACCAGGCGCTCGGCGGCGTCGAAGGTCTTCGGCGTGTCGAGCATGAAGTCGCGCAGGAAGACGTTGAGGTCGCCCAGGTTCTTCGCCGACTGCGTCTTGTGCAGCAGGCGCAGCGCCATCTCGTTGTCGATGCCGAGCAGGTCGCGGAAGCGCTCGGCATAGCCGGAGAAGGTGTCGAAGTGATGCAGGTCGGACAGCTTCTGCTTGAGCTTGCGCAGGTCCAGGTCGAAACCGCCAAGATCCTTGGCGATGTCGAACGGACGCTCGGCGATCATGTAGTGCTTGCGCACGTCGCCGGCCGAGGTGCCGTTGCCGGAGATCCACAGCAGGCGCACCAGGCTGACCACGCGGCCATCGCCGGCGCGGTACTCCAGCACCAGTGCGGTCCAGGTCGCGCCCTTGCGCAGGTACTGGGTAGCGATTTCGCCGGTGCCGCTGTCCTGCTGGTCAGCCCACGCGCCACGCACGTAGGACACCAGGTTGCGGTCGCGGCCGCTGCGCTCGGCTTCACGCGCGGCGGCGTTGAAGTCGACGATGGCCGGCGGCGTCAGCAGCGCGGACATGGCATCGAGCAGGGTCGACTTGCCCGAGCCGGAACGGCCGACGAACAGGAAGCCGCGCTCGGCGATCGGCACTTCGGTCAGGCCGTTGAAGGTGCCCCAGTTGTGCACCTGCAGGCGGCGCATGCGGAACTGCTGCAGGCGCGGGTCCGGCAGGCCTTCGTTGAACAGTGCGGGAGTGTGCTTGGAGATAGCCATGCGATGGTCGGGTCTCTCAGGCCTCGGCGGCCGGGGTTTCGCGCAGCTGGCGGTACACCGCCGAAAGCTGGGACACGTCTTCGGCGGAGAACAGCAGCTTCAGCGCCGGCGAGACTTCGTGGCGGTCTTCCTGGCCGCTGAGGCGGGTCAGGATGTGGTTGTCCTTCATCTTCTGCACTGCCGAAGCAACGCGGCGGTTGAAGCCGGCGCGGTCGGTGGACAGGTTCTTCTCGTAGATGGCCAGCGCTTCGGCCATCTCGGCGTCGGCGACCACCGCGCGGTTGCCGCGCGCATCGGCCTCGGCCAGCTGCTGGCGCAGGTACAGCAGCAGCACCGAATCGATGAAGGTCAGCGGCGAGGTGCGCAGCAGTACCGGCGCATCAACGTCTTCGGTGTCGGCCTGGCGGGTGAACGCCACGCCGCTGTCACGGTCGAGCACCAGTTCCAGGAACAGGTCCGCCAGCGACGAGCGGATGGCCGCCTCGCTGCGGATCAGCGCCGGCCACAGCTTGGCGTGGCGCAGCTGGTCGATGCTGGGGCCGATCAGCAGCTGGCACAGCGCGCGGCGCGCATCCAGCGGCAGGCGCCCGGTATCGCCGAGGTAGTACACGTCGTTGCCACGGCGGGGCTGCGCCACGGCCGCCACCGGCTCGGCTTCGTAGGCGTCTTCCGCCACGTCGGCCTGCGCTGCGTCGATGGGATCTTCATGCCAGCTCATGGCGTCTCTCCTGGGTAAACCAAACCAGCGGGATGCGGGCGCGACGGATCTGGCCGTCGCCACCACGCCATTCGGCAAGCTCCTGCTCGCCGGCGATCACATTGCCGAAGCGCGTGCCCAGCGACAGGTAGCCGATGACGCTGCCCAGGCCCTGCGGCGCTTCACGCTGCGACAGCGCCTGGGCGATGCTGAGCCGCGGCTGTGCATCGAGCAGGTCGTGCAGGTCGCGGCGCAGGGTGCGGAAGTCGATTTCGGACGAAGCGACCAGATCGCCGACGCTTTCCAGGCTGATCGCGGCCGCGTCGTTGTACTCGACGTTGCCATCGACCTGGGCGCTGCGTGGATCGTGCAGCCTCCACTGCGACCACGAGCGCAGGCGGCTGGTGGTCAGCTGCAGGTCACGGCCGATGCCGCGCTGTGCGGGGAACTCGTCGCGCAGGGCCAGTGCTTCGGACTGCGCCTGCTTCAGCAGCTGGTTGAGGCGGCGCTGTTCCAGGTAGCCACGGCTCTGCACGAAGCCACGCAGGCTGCGCGCGAAGTTCTGCAGCACATCGTGCACCTGGCCACCGCGCTCGAGCATGGTGCTGGTGAAGCCGCGCAGGAAGTTGCGCTCGTTGCGGTCCAGGCGGCGCGCAAAGCCACGCGCCAGCACCGCTTCCAGCGCAGCATCAAGCTGTGCGCTCTGTTCGGCGTCGTTGAGCAGGCGCCAGAACGCCTGGAAGCTGCGGCCGGCATCGCTCTCGCCGATCACATCCACGCCTTCGAACAGCTGCGACAGCACATCGCCGCGCTCGCCCTCATCGTCGATGATGCGTTCGCGGAAATCGCGGTTGAGCTGCTCGAAGTCGTCGCGCACGCGGCGGAAGTCTTCGGTCAGCTCGTCGGCCAGGCCGATGATCTGGCGCGCACGTTCCAGTGCGCGCTTGCCATCCAGCGCGATCACGCGGCCAGCGCCGACGCGGGCGATCTCGGCGTCGATGCGGTCGCGCTCGTCGCGCAGCGCCGACAGGCGCGCATCCGGATCGGACTCGGTCTGCGCGGCCAGCTGCGAGAGCTGTTCGATGACCAGCGCCAGGCGGCTTTCGGTGGCAGCCACGCGGGCCTGCTCCAGGCCATCGGCGAAGCGGATCGCCTGCAGTGCCGCGGTCGACAGCTCGTACTGCTCCTGGTCGGCACCTTCGGGCAGGCGGCGTTCCAGCCAACCCTGGGCCAGCCAGTGCGCGATGTAGGCCTGCGCGGTACGCGGCAGGTCGCGCGACAGTTCGTCGCCGTTGAGCTGGTCCAGCGCACGTTGCAGGCGCTCGTTGAGCACCGACGACGACAGCGTGCGCTCGCCGTCCATCAGCAGCCCCTGCAGCAGGCCGATGATTTCCGGAGCGTGGTCGGCGGCGAGCAGCTTCCACTGGGGCTGTTCGCGCAGATGGCGGTAACGGGAGATGCGTTCGCGATGCTTCATGCAGCGAAAGAGGTCTGTTGGGCTGACAGGGACGAGCCGCCACGCACGGCGGCCGCGCGGGCAGCCGTGGGCATGCCGGCCCGCAGGGGCCGGCGGAGTGCGGGCAAGCGGCTCAGCGCTTGCCGCCCACTTCGATGAAGCGCAGGAACTCGGCGCGGGTACGCGCGTCGTCGCGGAAGCTGCCCAGCATCTTGGAGGTAACCATGCTGACGCCGCGCTTGTGGATGCCGCGGGTGGTCATGCATTCATGGGCGCCTTCGACGACCACGCCGACACCGATCGGCTGCAGCACATCCTGGATGCACTGGGCGATCTGCGCGGTCATCTTCTCCTGCACCTGGAAACGGCGGGCATAGGCTTCGACGACGCGGGCCAGCTTGCTGATGCCCACCACCTTGCCGGCCGGCAGGTAGCCGACGTGCACGCGGCCGATGATCGGCGCCATGTGGTGCTCGCAGTGGCTTTCGTACTCGATGTCGCGCAGGACGATCAGTTCGTCGTAGCCGGCCACTTCCTCGAAGGTCCGCTCCATGTAGGCGCGGGGGTCGTCGCGGTAACCGCTGAACCAGTCGCCATAGGCTTCGGCGACACGGCGGGGGGTATCCAGCAGGCCTTCACGGGACGGGTCCTCACCGGCCCAGCGCAGCAGGGTGCGCACGGCATCCTCGGCCTGGTCCTGGGTCACGTCGCCCTGCGGGGCGGCCTTTTCGTTGTTCTTGCTCATTGCGTACAGCGTCCCGAACGGGGGGCGAGCATCGTACCCGACCGGGGGGTGGGTCGTCCTGTTGGGACGGTTCATCGGGGGGTCGTTGTTGGCGCGTCGTTGCTGTCGGTCTGGAGGGGGAGAGGGGACTGCGCAGGACACGCCGTAAACCCGTCCATGGGGGCTCGATGGCGCCATCCATGGCGCCAACGGTCCTGCGCAGCCCCCTCTCCCCCCTCCCTGACAGTTTCCTGCGGGCGCGGCCGGACCACCCGAAAGCGGGGGTCAAAAGCGGGGTTCATGGCTCCGGAAGCACCGCGCGCTGCGGCATTGGTGGGTGCGGACCGTTGGTCCGCACTGCTTCTGCTTCTGCCTTTAAAGAGCCAACCCACCGCGCCCGCGGGGTGATGGGCAGGCAGCGGGGGTCGGGCGGGGCAGGACCGTCCGCGGCATGGATGCCGCGGCCGAGCCCCCAAGGATGGGTTCACGGCGTGTCCTGCCCCGTCCGGCCCCCGCTGCCCCACCCGTAGCAACGTGGCGCAACGCTTTACTCAACACACCCGCCCATTCAGAAAAACCCATTGATAGGAATGAAATTAGTAGTATCCTATCTATCTCTTATGGACCGACCCCTCGACGAGCGCACCGTGCTGCAGATGCAGCTCAGCTCCGGCCTGCTGTACGCAGGGCGGCAGTGGCAGCGCCTGGCCGACAGCCGGCTCGGCAGCTACGGCATCTCCACCGCCTGCACCATGCCCCTGCTGATGATCGGCCGCTCCGGCGGTGGCATCCGCCAGGTGGCGCTGGCCCAGCAGCTGGGCATGGAGGGTCCTTCCCTGGTGCGCCTGCTGGACAAGCTGTGCGCCAGCGACCTGGTCCGCCGCGAGAGCGATGCCAGCGACCGCCGCGCCAACCTGCTGTGGCTGACCGACGCGGGACACGCGCTGGTCAGCGAGCTGGAAGACCAGTTGATCGGCCTGCGCCAGGACGTGTTCGGCGAACTTTCCATGGATGAACTGCACGCCGTGCTGAAGGCATGGCGCCTGCTGGCCGAGGCCGCCGACCGCATCACGTAAGACCGCTGCCCCCGAATACCGCCGCTGCCGTGCACACGCCAGCGGCTTTTGCCCGTTGCTGTTGTTTCGTTGTTCCTCCCCTCCCCCACCTCGCCCCCGCCCCTACCGATGCCCGGTGAATTCAGTCTCCACGGAGTGTTCGTCCCGACCCTGCTCGGGTTGATGTTGTTGGCCTATCTGGTCAACAGCGGCCTGCACGCGCTGCTGCAGCGTGCCGGCGCCTATCGCCATGTATGGCACCCGGCGCTGTTCAACCTGGCGCTGTACGGAATCGTGCTGGGCCTGCTGTTCCACCTCCTGCGTTGGATGCAATCGTGAACAAGATCGTGAAGAAGACCCTGCCGGTGCTGCTCACCAGCGCAGCCGTGATCGTCGCCCTGCTGGTGCTGCGCCAGCTGTGGGTCTATTACATGGATGAGCCGTGGACCCGCGATGCCCATGTCGGCGCCGACGTGGTGCAGGTGGCGCCGGACGTATCCGGGCTGGTGGAAACGGTGCAGGTGGCCGACAACCAGGCGGTGAAGAAGGGTGACCTGCTGTTCGTGGTCGACCGTGCCCGTTACCGCATCGCGCTGGAACAGGCCAAGGCCAGCCTGGGCGAGCGCCAGGCCTCGGTGGCACAGCTGCGCCGCGAGATCGGCCGTGACCGCAGCCTGCAGGACCTGGTCGCCGCCGAGGACGCCGAAGTGCGCCGCGCCAAGCTGCAGGCCGCACAGGCCGCGCTGGCCACCGCACAGGCGGCGGTCGACCTGGCCGAGCTCAACCTGGGGCGCACCGAGGTGCGCGCACCGGCCGATGGCCGGGTCAACGACCGCACCATGCGCGTGGGCGACTACGTGGTGGCCGGCAAGCCGGTGCTGGCGCTGCTGGATACCGGCTCGTTCCGCATCGATGGTTACTTCGAGGAAACCCGCCTGCGTGGCGTGGCCCCGGGACAAGCCGTGGACATCCGCCTGATGGGCGAATCGACCCCGCTGCGTGGCCATGTCGAAAGCATCGCCGCCGGCATCGAGGACCGTTACCGCAGCAATGGCAGCACCCTGCTGCCGAACGTGACCCCGGCCTTCGACTGGGTGCGCCTGGCCCAGCGCATCCCGGTGCGCATCGCCATCGACGAGGTGCCCAAGGGCGTGGAACTGATCGCCGGCCGCACCGCCACGGTGACCGTGGACACCGGCCGCCATCCGCACAACGACAAGGCCGGCACCGCGCCGACACAGGCGGGCCTGTGAACGCCGCCCTGCCCCGTCTCGGCCTGATCGTCGCGCTGGCCAGCCTGGCCGCGTGCAGGACCGTCGGCCCGGACTATGCATTGCCGGAAGGCTCGGCGTTCAAGCGCCCGCAGGCCAATGCCGCCTTCATCGATCCCCAGAACCCGCAGATCGCCGCCAACCAGGCGCTGCCCGACCGCTGGTGGTCGCTGTACAACGACCCGGTGCTGGATGGCCTGATCACCCAGGCGCTGCGTGACAACGTGGAGCTGAAGGCCGCCGATGCGCACCTGCGTCGTGCGGCGGCGGTGTACGAACAGGCGCTGGACGCCGGTGGCTTCGAGTACGAGGCCGAGGCCGGGGTCAGCCGCGCGCAGCTGTCGGCCGAATCGTTCCTGCAGGAACACGAGCTGCCGGTGATCAACCTGGCCGATGGCAAGTTCGCGGTCAGCTACCAGTTCGACCTGTTCGGCAAGCTCAAGCGCGGCGCCGAAGCGGCGCGTGCCGACGAGCAGTCGGTCGCCGCAGCGCGCGACCTGGCCCAGGTCAGCGTGGTCGCGCAGGTGGCCGACAGCTATCTGGAAATCTGCCACGCCAACCACGAGCTGCACGTGGCCGAGCATTCGCTGCAGCTGCAGCAGCGCAGCCGCACGGTCACCGAGCGCCTGATCGCGGCCGGCCGCGGCACACCACCGGAGCTGGCCCGCGCCAATGCCCAGGTGGCGCTGCTGGAAGCTGCATTGCCGCCGCTGCAGGCGCAGCGTTCGGCGGCCGCCTATTCGCTGGCCGCCCTGCTCGGGCAGACCCCGGGCCAGCTGCCGGCCGGAGTGATCGACTGCGCGCACGCCCCCGCCCTGGCGCAGCCGCTGCCGGTCGGTGATGGCCGTGCGCTGCTGCAGCGTCGCCCGGACGTGCGCCAGGCCGAACGCAAGCTGGCCTCGGCCACGGCACGGATTGGTGTCGCCACCGCCGAGCTGTACCCCGACATCCGCCTGGGTGCCTCGCTCGGTGCCGCCGGCCTGCTGGAGGACTTCGGCACGCCGATGACCCAGCAGTGGTCGATCGGCCCGCTGATCTCGTGGACGTTGCCGTCGTCCGGCACCCACGCGCGCATCCACGCCGCCGAAGCCGGTGCCGATGCAGCCCTGGCCGAGTTCGACCACACCGTGCTGCAGGCGCTGCGCGAGACCCAGACCGCGTTGGACCGCTATGCGCAGGACCTGCGCCGGCTGCAGTCGCTGCGCATCGCGCAGGAGCAGGCCGCACTGGCCGCCGAGCAGAACCGCCGGCTGTACCAGGGCGGCCGCACGCCGTACCTGTCCAGCCTGGATGCCGACCGCAGCCTGGCCACCAGCGATGCCACCCTGGCCGCCGCCGAAGCGCAGGTCTCGCGCGACCAGATCCACCTGTTCCTGGTGCTGGGTGGTGGCTGGCAGGCCAGCGCCGCCGCGCCCAACGCCTCGACCGCAGCGAAGTAAGCCATGAACGCGCTGACCGACCGCCAGGCCTGGCTGTTCTCGATCAAGACCTACCTGGCCGCGGTGGCCGCGCTGTACATCGCCATGGCCGGCAACCTGTCGCGCCCGTACTGGGCGATGGGCACGGTGTACATCGTCAGCCAGCCGTTGCTGGGCCCGACCCGGGCCAAGGGCGTGTACCGCATCGTCGGCACCCTGGTGGCCGGCCTGGCCACCCTGCTGGTGCTGCCGGCGCTGGTGGAAACGCCGCTGGTGCTGAGCGCGGCGATGTCGATCTGGCTGGCCGGCTGCCTGTTCATGGCCCTGCTCAACCGCGGGCCGCGCGGCTACGCGTTCCTGCTGGCCGGCTACACCACCGCCTTCATCGGCTTCCCGGCGGTGACCTCGCCGGAAACCATCTTCGACACGGTGGTGGCACGCAGCGAGGAGATCATCCTCGGCACGGTGGTAGCGGTGCTGTTCGCCTCGCTGCTGTTCCCGGCCTCGGTGCGTCCGATGCTGCGCGCGCGCATCGGCAACTGGATGGAGGACGCCGCGCAGTGGTGCCGGCAGATTCTTGAACGTGGCCGCGCGCATGCGCCGCGCAACCGGCTGGCCGCCGACCTGGTGCAGTTCGAGGCGCTGATCGAGTTCCTGCGCCGCGATGATCCACGCCACACCGGTTCGGCGGTGTCGATGGAGCGCCTGCGCGAGCGCATGCTGCTGCTGTTGCCGGTGCTGTCCTCGATTGCCGACCGCCTGAGTGCGCTGCGCAGCGACGGACAGGCCCTGCCGGAAGGGCTGCCGGCACTGGTCGACGATATCCACGACTGGCTGGACGGGCCGACCAACGCCAGCGAGTACGCCCGCCTGCGCGCGCGCATCAGCGCACTGAAGCCGCAGGTGGACCGCGACCTGCAGCACCTGCAGCTGGCCAGCCTGCTGCTGCGCCTGGAGGAACTGGTGGACCTGTGGCAGGACTGCCGCACGCTGCAGCACGCGATCGACCACGGCACCGCGCCGCTGGACCGCGCGCACTACCGCATCCGCACCGAACGCGTGGCCGCCGACAAGCACGTCGACTACGGCATGGCGCTGTTCTCCGCGCTCAGTGCCGGCGTGGCGCTGATGAGCTACTGCGTGCTGTGGATCGCGCTGGGTTGGGAAGGCGGCGGCAACGGCGCGATGATGGCCGCAGTGACCGCCGCATTTTTCGCCGCGCAGGACGATCCGGCACCGAGCATGGTGTCGTTCCTGGTCTGGGCGATGGTCGCCTCGGTGGTGGCCGGCGTGTACCTGTTCGGCGTGTTCCCGGCCGTGCACGACTTCGGCCTGCTGGCGCTGGTGCTGGCGGTGGCGTTCCTGCCGCTGGGGCTGATGCTGCACCACCCCAAGAGCGCGCTGTTCGCGTTGCCGCTGACGGTGAACCTGGCCGCGCTGCTGAGCCTGCAGAACACCTACAGCGCCAACATCCAGACCTTCCTCAACTCGTCCATCGCGATGTTCATCGGCATTGGCTTTGCGGTGGTGATGACGCGCCTGTTCCGTTCGGTGGGCGCCGAGTGGACCGCGCGCCGGCTGGTGCGGCAGGGTTGGACCACGCTGGCCGAAGCCGCCGAAGGTCGTGGCCAGCAGGACCGCCAGCGCTTCGCCGCGCGCATGCTCGATCTGCTGGGCCTGCTCGCGCCGCGCCTGGCGGCGACGCCGGAGGGCAGCGACATCGCGTCGGTGGACATGCTCAATGAAGCACGCATCGGCCTGAACATCCTGCAGCTGCGCCGCGCCCGGCTGGAACTGCCCGAGCGCAGCCGCGAAGCGGTCGAGCACATCCTGGAAGAGGTCGCCGTGCACTACCGCCGGCAGATCGCCGCGCGCAAACCGATTGTGGCGGCCGAGGCGCTGCGCGAGCGGCTGGATACCTCGCTGGGACGGGTCGGCAGTGTGGCCGCCTGCAAGGCCCGCGATGAAGCCCTGATGGGCCTGATCGGCCTGCGCTTCGCGCTGTTCCCGGAGGCGAAGGCATTGGCGCCGGGGCTGGCGGATGCCAACACTGCATCGGCCTGATAATGAGCACTAGCGCCGGGCGACGCCCGGCAGCCTTTCACCACGCCCGCAGGACGGTTCAATGAGTTACGACATGATGGTGTTCGAGGCCAGCACCGCTCCACGTGAGGCGGCGGCCTTCATCGCCTGGTTCGAGAAGCAGACGCAGTGGAACGAACGCCACGAGTACGACGACCCGGCGGTCAGCAGTCCCGCGTTGCGGGCGTGGTTCGCGGAGATGGCACAGGAATTTCCGCCAATGAACGGGCCGTTGAGCAATGACGACGATGATCGTGCTGAGGTGACCGAGTACAGCATCGGTAGTCAGGTGATCTACGGCGCTTTCGCCTATTCGGTGGCCGAACGTGCGCACGGCCGCGTGCAGGACCTGGCCGAGAAGCACGGCGTGGGCTTCTTCGACGTGAGTGCCGATGAAGCGGCGATCGTGTTCCCGGATGGGCTGGTGTTGATCGCGGAATAGGTGTGGAGGCAGGGCTGCGCCCTGCACCTGCCGAAACAACGTCAACAGCAACGTCAAATGCGTGCTATCCGTGGGTAGGCGGGGTGGGTCCGGTTGAGGGGAACGCTGCAAGTACGTCCATGTAAGCTCGGTCGCCGCTTGCTCGTGTGCGCTGTCCTGCGTACACGGCAAGACCGGGGTTGGGCGTCCTGCCCAACCCGCCCGAGGCATGCCTCGGGCCCATGCGGCTCACGCCCCCTCAACCGGACCCACCCCGCCTTCGACAGTTTCCTGCGATCTGCCGGCACGGCGTTCTGCTCTGGTGGGTGTCGACCTTGGTCGACACGGTAGATCCACGGCATGCGTGGATGAACGTCGGAATGATCGAAGTACGCTTTTGTAGAGTCGAGCCATGCTCGACTCCATGGCCCATCAGCCGAGCATGGCTCGACTCTACAGGGGCGCATCGCGCCCGTTTCAGAACAACGTGCCCTGCACGGTGGGCTGTTCGATGTGCGCCGGTGCTTCGGCCACTTCTTCCACACCCAGCCGCCAGGCCAACCCACCCAATCGGCTGGCATGGCGCTTCAACGCCGCCTGCAGCACATCCGCGCTGCCGGCCACATGCAGCACCTGGCGGGCGCGGGTCAGGCCGGTATAGACCAGTTCGCGCGACAGCACGCGGCTGTCCTGGCGCGGCAGCTGCAACCACACTTCATCGAACTCCGAGCCCTGTGCCTTGTGCACGGTCATCGCGAAGGCGCTTTCGTGCGCGGGCAGTGCGGCCGGGTGGAAGGCGCGTGGCTGGTCGACGCTGTCTCCGGGGAACCAGGCCACCATCGCGCCGCTGCCATCGCGCAGGCAGATACCGATATCGCCGTTGAACAGGCGATGACGGTAGCTGTTCTCGGTGACCAGCAGCAGGCGACCCTGGAAGTAGCCGGGGGTGTTG
Source organism: Stenotrophomonas sp. 28608_Sma (assembly GCF_056486185.1). NCBI lineage: Bacteria > Pseudomonadati > Pseudomonadota > Gammaproteobacteria > Lysobacterales > Lysobacteraceae > Stenotrophomonas > Stenotrophomonas sp. 28608_Sma. Next base: position 4,984,851 of record NZ_CM151308.1, read on the forward strand.
CCGGCCAGCAGCTGTTCGATGCGGCTGTTGAGCCCGCGCGCGCCCTGCGGGCCTTCGCGCAGCGCGGTCAGCACGCGCAGGCGCCCGGCCTGCTGCAGGGCAAACACTGGATCAGCCGCATCGGCCAGCGCGCGCCAGTGGCCCAGCAGGTGCTCGCGCTGGCCGCGCAGCGGATCGGCTTCGCCTTCGTGGAAATGCACGCCGGCCAGTTCACCACTGCGCAGCAGCTGCAGCGCGGTGCTGCTGTCGCCCTCGCGCACGGCATGGGCCAGCGGTGCCAGGTCCAGCGCATTGCTCTGCCGGTAGCCGCGCTGCAGCTGCACGCGGCGCCCGGCGAAGGCGCGTGGTGCCGCCTGCGGCTGCAGCGTGGCTGGAAGCAGCAGATCATGCAGTGCCTGCGCGTCATCGGCGCGGGTGCCGATGCCATCACCGCTGGCACGCAGGATCGCGCTGAGCACATCACCGGCCTCGACCGAGGGCAACTGATCGGGATCGCCGAGCAGGATCAACCGGGTGCCGCTGGCGATTGCGTCGACCAGCTTGGCCATCATCGGCAGATCGATCATCGAGGCTTCATCGACCACCACCACATCCACCGGCAGCGGATTGTCGGCGTGGTGGCGGAAGCGCGGTGATTCGGGAATCACGCCGAGCAGGCGATGCAGGGTGGTGCCGGTACTGGGCAGCGCCGCGCACAGCGCCGGGTCCAGTCCTTGTTCCTGCAGGCGTTGCACAGCCACGCGCAGGCTCTCGGCCATGCGCTCGGCGGCGCGCCCGGTGGGCGCGGCCAACGCTACCTCGGGCAGCGGCTGGCCAGCGTGCCGGGCCTGTGCGGCCAGCAGCAGCAACAGGCGCGCGATGGTGGTGGTCTTGCCGGTGCCGGGACCGCCGGTGACCAGCGCCAGCGGATGGCGCAGGGTCACGCCGGCAGCGCGTGCCTGGTGATCCTCGCTGCCCGATGCCTGCGGGAACAGGTGCGCGAACAGCGGTGCCAGCGCGGCCATGTCCGGTGCCGGCAGCGGATGCCGACCAATGCGCTGCAGGCCGGCCGCCAGCTGGCGCTCGTACTCACGATAGCGGCGCAGGTAGAGCAGCCCGTTTTCCAGCACCAGCGGTGCATCCTCGGCGATGGCATCGGCCTGCTCCGGCGTCGCCACCCACGGCGATGCGCGCAGCTGCTCCAGCCAGTCCTGCGCGGCAGGCCACTCCGGCACGCCTTCCAGCAGTCGCTGCGGTTGCGCCGGATCGAAACCGGCGTGGCCCTGCGACACCGCCAGCGAGGCGAGTGCGGCCGCCACTGCCACGCTGTCAGGGGTGTCCTCCCGCAAGCGTTGCAGGCTGGTCGCCAGTGCGTGATCGAGAGTGCGCAGCTGGCCGTTGCGATACAGCTCCTGCAGCAGGCTCATGCACTTGCTCCACGGGCACGCGCAGCCAGTTCGGCCTGGGCCTGTTCGCCACCGGCGAACAACGCATCCAGGGCATCCACCAGCGCCAACGGGAAGCGGTCCACATGCACACCGTTGCCGGCGGCATCCAGGCCGCGGCAGAACAGATAGCGGATGCCGCCCATGTCGCGCTCGTAGTCGTAGGCCGCACCCAGGCGGAAACGCAGCCAGCGATGCAGGGCCACGGTGTAGATCAGCGCCTGCAGGTCGTACTCGCTGTGGCGCATGGCAATGGCCAGCAGGTCCGGGCTGTAACCAGGCAGGCGGTTGGACTTGTAGTCGAGCACGTACCAGCGCCCATCGCGCACATAGGTCAGGTCGATCATGCCGGTCATCAGCCCTTCCAGGCGGCGGCGCTGGCCGAAGCCGCGTCGCGTGCTGGAAACACCGTGCGCATGCAGCACCTGCAGCAGCGCCGGCACCGTGGTCGGCTCGATGGCGAAATGGAAGTCGATTTCCGCGCGGCGCTCGCCTTCACCCAGGCTGTGCAGCGCGCCGCCTTCGGGCAGCGGCACGGTGAGCGTGTGGCCGACCAGCGGCACCAGTACGGACACGCCATCATCCAGATCGACGTCAGCATATCCTTCGTCGTGCAGTGCCTTGCGCAGTACCTCGGCCTGTCCCTCAGGGGCTTGCAGACCTGGCTGCCAATCACCCCATGCGGCGAAGTCGACGTTCTCCATCGCTTCGTGCAGCACGTTGCCGAAGCGACTGCCCATGAAGCGCGGGTCGATCGGTGTGCTGTCTTCGGCCGCCGCGGCGGGCTCCGGCAACGCCGGTTCCAGTGGCAGTTCCGGGCCAGCGGGTTCGTCGGCAGCGGGCGCCGGCAGCTCGGTGGCGGCGGCTTCGATATCACTGCCCGCGCCGGCATCGGCGTGGGCCAGCTGGGTGAAGCTGTACACCCACCAGTCGTGCGGGACGCGCCGGGTCAGGGCACGCACCGCCGGAAGGTCGCCTTCCACTTCGGCCGCCAGCTGCGGCAGCGCGGCCGCTGCCTCACTGTCATCGATGTGCACATCGGCGTGCGCGCGCAGCGCCTGCAGGTCACCCAGCAGCGGCGCCAGCCGCGTCTTGCCGAGCCCGGCCAGATCACCCACGGCGATCCACAGCGCATGCTCGGCACGGGTCAGTCCCACATACAGCAGGCGCGCATCCTCGGCGCGCTGCTCGCGCTCACGTTGGTTGCTGGCCGCTTCCCAGGCTTCGTCCTTGTCCAGCTTCCAGTGCAGCTGGCGCTGGCCATCCACATGCACCGTGCAGTGCGACGACGTGTTCGGCGCGCCGCCGTCGATGCCGACGAACGGCAGGAACACCAGCGGGTACTCCAGGCCCTTGCTCTTGTGCAGGGTGATGATCTGTACCCGGCGCGCATCCGATTCCAGGCGCAGCAGCTGTTGCTCGTCATCCTGATCGGCGCTGGCCATCTGCCCCTGCAGCCAATCCAGCAGGCCGTGCATGCCCAGCGCCTGCGCCGAGGCTTCCTGCAGCAGTTCGCCCAGCTGCAGGTAATTGGTCAGGCGGCGCTCGCCGTCGATCAGCGCCAGCAGGCGTTCGCCCTGTGCGGCACAGACATCGGCGATCACCGCGAACGGTCCGCCGCGCTGCCAGCGCTCGCGCCAGTGCAGCAGCTGTGCCTGGAACTCGCGTTGCAGGTCGCCCTCGCGCTCCATCGCCGCGATCGCGCTGGCGCGTTGACCGAGCAGGACAGTGGCCAACGCTGCACGCAGACGGCCCTCGTCGGCCGGTTGCAGCAGCGCCAGCAGCAGCGCGCGCAGATCACGCGCTTCGCTGGTGGCGAACAGGCTCTGCTTGCCGGCCGCCACGGCGGGGATGCCGACCGCGGCCAGCGCGCGCTGCACCAGCGTGGCCTCGCGATGCGAGCGCACCAGCACCGCGATATCACCGGGTTGAACCGGGCGCCCACGCAACACGGCGTTGTCCGCACGCGCCTCGACCAGGATCTGGTGAATCTCAGCCACGCAGGCCTGGGTCGCGGCATCACGCGAGGCGTCCGCACTCATCGCCTTGTCACCGCCACTGCGCAGCACGCGCAGGGTCAGTGCCGCGGCGGCATGGCCATCACGCTGGTAGTCCTCGTCGATGCGCACGCCACCGGGCCGCACCGGCTCGAACTGGATGTCGCGTTCGAGGAAGGCGTCTTCGCCACCGTTGTCGTACAGCGCCTGCAACGCGCGCAACACAGCCGGTCGCGAGCGGAAGTTCTGGTCCAGCACCGGCGCCTGCTGCGCCACCTGCTTGGCCTTCAGGTAGGTGTGGATGTCACCGCCGCGGAAACCGTAGATCGCCTGCTTGGGGTCGCCGATCAGGAACAGTGCCGGCGCCAGGCCGAGTTCGCGCACCTCCGGCGAATCGCCGAACACGGTGTGGAAGATGCCCCACTGGCGATCGTCGGTGTCCTGGAACTCATCGACCAGCGCGATGCGGTACTGCGCACGCAGTTGTTTCACCAGTGTCAGCCGTTGCGGGCCTTCCAGCGCCACCGCCACGCCATCGATCAGGTCGTCGTAGGTCTGTACCCGGCGCGTGCGCTTCAGCGCCTGCAGGCGTTGCATGGCTTCGGCGCGAAGCGCGTGCAGGAAGTTCAACGCGGTACCACGCAACCAGGCATCGCGTTCGGCCAGCAGCGCGACATAGCGCGCCAACGGCGCCTGCAATGGCGACGATGGCGTGCGGTCGGGGAACTTTTTGTTGGTCTTGTCGGCCAGCACCTCCGGCAGCAGTGCCGGCAGGCGCTCGCTGGCCAGCATCTCGCGCGGGTCGGCACGCTCGGCCCAGGCCAGCAGCTGTCGGCCCAGCGGGTGCAGCCAGCCCAGCTTGTAGGACACGCCGTTGATCCACTTGTTGTCGACGGCATCGCAGAGGTCGATGAAGAACTGCTCGCCATGCTCGCGAAGCGCCTGCTGCAGTTCGGCGGCGGTGGCCTGCAAGGCCGGGTGTGGATCAGCCAGCGTCACCGGCTGTGGCAACGGGTGCAGGGGCGGCGTGCCCAGCAGCGCGCGCAGATCTGCGGCCAGCGCGTCCGGGTTGGACCACAGCCAGGTCAGCGGCTCCAATGTGGCCGGGTCATTGGCATGCACGCGCCACAGATCAGCGGCCAGCTCCTCCAGCAGTTCACGATCGCTGGCCAGCAGTTCCGGCGGATCAAAGGTATGGCCGCTTTCCAGTGCATGCTCGCGCAGCACGCGGGTGCAGAAGCCGTGGATGGTGAAGATGGACGCCAGATCGATCTCGTCGGCAGCCACCTGCAGGCGGCGTTTCAGTGCGACCGCGCTCTCGGTTCCGCCCTGTAGATGGCGCTGCAGTACCTCGCGGGTCAACCGCAGGTCTGGCGCTTCGCCCTCGGCCGGTTCCAGATCGACCAGGCGCGCGGCCAGCGCCAGGCGCTCGCGGATGCGTTTGCGCAGTTCCTGGGTGGCCGCATCGGTGAAGGTCACCGCCAGGATCTGGCCGATACGCAGGCCCTGCTCCACCACCAGTCGGGTGAACAACGTGGCCAGGGTGAAGGTCTTGCCGGTGCCTGCGCTGGCCTCGATCAGGCGGATGCCGTCCAGCGGCAGGGCCAGGTAGGGATCGCCCGCCATACGCTGGGTTTCCTGATCAGCGATGGCGGTGTTCATGCGTTGCCCTCCTGGCGTGCTTCGGTACCGAGAGTGCGGCCTTCGCGCACCGCGCTGAAGACCACCTGGCTGTTGCGCAGCAGCTCGGCATAGCTGGCATCGGTGGCAAACGGGTCGGCACCGCGCAGCAGCAGCTGCCAGGCGTCGCTGCTGGATTCACCCCAACTGCGGTCGCTGCCATGCCACTGCTTCCAGCCTTCGCTGCGCTGTTTTTCTGCCGGCGCGTTGTACAGCACCCAGCCGGTATACGGGGCAAAGCGCAGCGGCTCACGCAGGCCGCGCTGGCGCAATTGCAGCAGCGCGCGCAGCGCGGCGCGTGCAGCGGGGGCGCTCAGTGCTGGCAGCACATGCGGGCCGGGACCGGCGTCACCGCCATCGTGGAACTGCACCAGCGGCAACGCATCGCCGGCGGCGTTGGCCAGCAGCCAGTCCAGGCCCTGGCGGATCACTGCATTGCCATTGAGGGTACCGGCGCGCAGGCGCACCAAGCCCTCGGGATGCCGATCGGCCACGCGGCCATGCAGGCGCACGCCGTCGATGTCCACTTCGTAGCGACGGCTTTCCAGCGGTTCGCCTTGCATCCAGCCCAGCAACGCACTGGCATACGGGCGCGTCTTCAACTGCTCCCCCTCGAACTGGCGCTCGCCCAATGGGCCGGACGGCAGCAGGCCGCGCGCGCGCAGCCGCGGGTACAACGGCTCGGTATCGCCGCTGAGCGTGGCACGCACCACCGCCGCCTGCACGCTGCGCTTTTCCGGGCCGCGCGATGACAGCACCAGCGGTTCCAGGTCATCGACCTCCTCGACATCGTCGGCCAGGCGCAGGCCCAGCGACTGTGCGAGGAACTGTCCGGCCGGATCGCACAGGAAACGGCGCAGGGTATCGAGTGCGACGTCGTCTTCCACCGCATCGTCGAGCGGCGGTGGCAGCGGTGCGTCGAACCACGGCTGCAGTCCACCGCGCTGGCCGGTGAGGCGACCGGCCGCCGGATGCCACTGGCGGCGATAGCTGAAGCGGCGTGGGTCGCCGTCACCGAACGCGGCGGGCGAGAACGGCTGCAAGGCATGGCGCACGGTGAAGTCGCGGACCGCCGCAGGCGGATCGAGGTGATACGCAGCGGCGGCATCGATCAGTTCACTGACCAGCACCGACGGCTCGCGCACGCTGCCATCGCGCGGATCGGCACCGAGGTAGCTGAGGTAGAACACCTCCTGCGCGGCGGCGAACAGCTGCAGGAACAGGAAACGGTCGTCTTCGCGGGTGGAGCGGTCGCCCGGTCGGCGGCGCGGCGTGTCCAGTTCGGCGGTGAGCTGGTTGAGACCGGCCGCCGGGTCACGGCGCGGGAAATCGCCATCATTGAGGCCCAGCACGCAGATCACCCGGAATGGCAGCAGTCGCATCGGCACCATGCGGCCGAAACTGATGCCACCGGTCAGCAGCGGTGCGCGCGTATCGGCCTCGCCCAGCGCGCCGGCGAAGTGCGCACGTACCACCTCCGGCGGCACGCCTTCCGCGAAGCCGGCCTTGGCAGCATCCTCGGCGAACTGGTTGAGCAGCTTGCGCAGGCGCTCCAGCGCGCGCTGGCTGTTGGGTGAACTCGGCGCGGTGGGCAGCAGTGCATCCAGCAACGACAGCAGGCGCTGTCGCCATTGCGCCGGGGTCAGCAGCTCGCCGAGGCGACGCTGGTAGATCGCCAGCACGCGCAGCAGGCGCAGCAGCCGGTCCAGCGCGTCCAGCGCGCCGCCTTCCAGTTCGATCCACGGTGCGACACCGGCCAGGTCGGCCTCGCTGCCGGTGGCATGGCCGAGCACCAGGCGATCCAGCGCGAACTGCCAGGTGTAGGCGTCGTCCGCCGGCGCCTGGTGCTGGTGGCGGTGCTTCGCATCCAGGCCCCAGCGTGCACCGGCCTGCTGCAGCCAGCCATGCAGGCGGTCGAAGTCCACCGCTTCCAGCCCGGCCGCTTCGGCCAGCGGCGCGCTGGCCAGCAGGTCCAGCACTTCATTCAGGCCAAAGCGCGAGACCGGCAGGCCCAGCAGGTGCACGAACACATCAGCCAGCGGTTCACCGGCCAGCGGGCTGCTGTCGGCCAGCGCATAGGGGATGTGCTCCTCCTCGCCACCACGGCCGCCGAACACCGCTTCCAGGTACGGCACGTAGGGATCGATGTCCGGCGCCAGCACCGCGATCTCGCGCGCCTGCAGCGGCGGGTCGAAGCGCGGGTCCTGCAGCAGGCTGCGCAGCTGGTCGTGCAGCACCTGCAACTCGCGCAGGCGGGTATGGCAGGCGTGTACCTGCAGGCTGGGGTCGTCGCTGCGAAGCCCGTCACGCAGCTCACCCGAGGGCAGTGCGCGGCGGTGGAACAGGTCACACTGCAGGCGATGCAGCAGGCTGTCGGACAGGCCGCCTTCGTCCAGGGTCGGCCGGGTGTCGTCCTCCGGATCGGAATAGGCGGCGATTTCGCCGGCCGGGTGCACCACCTCGTAACTGCCCAGCACCGCCATGAAGTCGCGCCCGGCCGCGCCCCAGGCTTCCAGCAGGCGGTTCTCGCCGGCTGCTTCGCCGAAGGGATCGGGCGCGCCGCTGCGCAGGCGCTCGGCCAGGGTCTGCAGATCGCCCCAGTACGACTGCACCGGGGTGGGCATATAGAAGTGCAGCTCGCCAACACGTGCCTGGGTGGCCATCACCCGCAGCACGTCGGGCGAGATGTTGAGCGTCGCAAACGCGGACATGCGCAGCGGCAAGCCCTGCGGCAGCGGCTTACCGGCACCCTCGAAGCGGTCCAGGTATTCCTGGATGCGGCGCGCGCGGTAGTCGTGGCCGTGGGTGATGGTGCGCCACAGGATCGCCTGCGGATCGGACGGATCGGCACCGGCCGCCCAGCGCAGCAGCCAGTCGCGGCGCCACGCCTGGTACTTCTCGAACACCGAGGCCAGCTCGCCAGCCAGCGCCCACGGCTTCAATGCGTCATCGCCGGCAAGATAGGACTGCAGCGCGCGCATCGGTGGCTGCGCCAGCAACGCCGGGTCGCGCAGGGCCTGGTACAGCTTCCAATGCAGGCCGGCCGCGTCCAGGTCGTCCTGCTCGCCGCTGACGTTGGCCTTCAGCGCGCGCGCCACGAACTCACCCGGGGTGAGGAATTCGAGGTTCGCAGCCACACCGAACTCGGCGGCCAGTGTCGCTTGCAGCCAACGCCGCATCGCTACCTGCGGGATCAGCACCACTTCCGGTGCCAGCAGCGGCTGGCCAGGAACGGGCGCACGCACATTGCGCGCCAGCAGCGCGGCCAGCACGTCCAGGGAGTTGGAATGGTAGAGGCGGAAATCGCTGCCTGGGTCACTCATCATGCACAGTGTGCAGGACGGCAGGCAGTATTCAATGCTTGGGCGGCCAGCGGTACGGATTGTTCCGGGACGCCGGCCGATTGTCCCGGCCTCCGCCGAGGCTTGTCGTGCAACAATACTGCACCGTCCAGTCTGCTTATGTTCAGCCGACGGGCCCGATCCTTCGATGTCTAAAAAACGTTAACGGTGCCCATGTCGGCTTCCACCTCCAGTCTGGTGCAGTTATCCAACGTCCGCATCGACCGGAGCGGACGCACGATCCTGCGCGACGTGTCGCTGCAGGTGCCCAAGGGCAGCATCACCGCCGTTCTGGGTCCGTCCGGCAGCGGCAAGTCGACCCTGCTGGCGGCGCTGACCGGCGAACTGCACCCGGTCGCTGGCGAGGTCACCCTGTTCGGCAAGCCGATTCCGCATGACAGCGGCGCGCTGCTGGAAATGCGCAAGAGCGTGGGCGTGCTGCTGCAGGGCAACGGCCTGCTGACCGACCTGACCGTGGCGGAAAACGTGGCGCTGCCGCTGCGTACGCACACCCGCCTGCCGACCGCCGTGCTGCGCCGGCTGGTGCAGATGAAGCTGCATTCGGTGGGCCTGCTGGCCGCCGCCGATGCCTGGCCGCGTGAGCTGTCCGGCGGCATGGCGCGCCGCGTGGCGCTGGCCCGCGCGCTGGCACTGGACCCACCACTGATGATCTACGACGAGCCGCTGACCGGGCTGGACCCGATCGCCTCTGGGGTGATCATGAGCCTGATCCAGCGCCTCAACCACAGCCTGGGCCTGACCAGCATCATCGTCAGCCACCACGTGCACGAGACCCTGCCGATCTGCGACCAGGTGATCGCGATCGCCAATGGCGGCATCGTGTTCCAGGGCACGCCCGAGGCACTGCAGTCCAGCCAGGACCCGCTGCTGCGGCAGTTCCTGCACGGCCAGCCCGATGGCCCCATCCCGTTCGATGCCGCGCCGCGCGCGAGGGTCGCCTGATGCCGTTCGTTCAAGCCACCCGCTCGCTGGGTCGTGCCGGCCTGTTCTCGCTGACCGTGCTGCGCGGTTCGCTGCCGACCCGTGATTTCCTGGCCGAGTTGACCCGCGAGATCTACAAGATCGGTGCGCGCTCGCTGCCGATCATCGCCGTCGGCGGTGCCTTCGTCGGCCTGGTGTTGACCCTGCAGGGCTACCGCACGCTGACCACCTTCGGTGCGGCCGACGCACTGTCGACCCTGCTCGGGCTGTCGCTGTACCGCGAACTGGCACCGGTGCTGACCGCGCTGCTGTTCATTGGCCGCGCTGGCAGCTCGATCGCCGCCGAGCTAGGCCTGATGCGTGCCACCGACCAGATCAAGGCGCTGGAGCTGATGGCGATCGACCCGGTGGCCAAGGCGGTGGCGCCGCGCTTCTGGGCGGCGGTGCTGACCGTGCCGCTGCTGACCGGCATCTTCTGTTCGCTTGCAATCAGTGCCAGCTACTTCGAAGCGGTGCACGTGCTGGGCCTGGACAATGGCGTGTTCTGGTCGGCGCTGCGCAACAGCGTGGACTTCTGGGACGACTTCGGCGTGGCAATGCTGAAGTCGGCGATCTTCGGCGGCACCGCCGCGCTGGTTGCCGCCTACGTTGGTTTCCATGCCGAGCCCACCATTGAAGGCACGTCGGTGGCGACCACCCGTGCGGTGGTCAACGCCTCGCTGCTGGTACTGATGTTCAACTTCGTGCTGTCGGCAATGTTGTTCACCTAACCCCTCCACCGGCGGTGCGCAGGCGCGCGCGGCCACAACGACTCGATCAGGTAATCCACATGGCCATCCGCGGTCCCAGACTCGAATTTTCCGTCGGCGCCTTCCTGCTGCTGGCCCTGGCCTCGCTGATGGTGCTGGCCGTGGCCTCGACCAACCAGCGCTGGAGCTGGGGCAGCGAAGGCTACGACCTGAAGGCACGCTTCTCCCAGGTCGGCCAGCTGCGCAAGCAGGCGCCGGTGAAGATCGGCGGCGTCACTGTCGGCCAGGTCGCCGCGATCGACCTGGACCCGGTGAAGTTCGAGTCCATCGTCACCCTGCGCATGGACAACAAGGTCAAGGACCTGCCGGCGGATACCTCGGCCGGCATCTTCACCAGTGGTTTGCTCGGCGAGAGCTATATCGGTCTGCAGCCGGGCGGTGATCCGGACGTGCTGAAGGCCGGCGACGAGATCGTCTTCACCCAGCCGGCGGTGGACCTGATCCAGCTGGTCGGCAAGTACATGTTCAGTGGCGGCGCCGGTGGCGGCGCTGCTCAGAAGCCCAACGATGGCGCGCAGGCGCCTGCAACGGAACCGCAACCATGAAGATGAAACTGATCCCGGCCCTGCTCGCCTCGGCGCTGCTGGCGGCCACCCCGTTCCTGGCCCAGGCCCAGGCCGCTGCGCCGGCCGCTGCCGCAACGCAGAGCCAGGCCGGCAAGGTGGTGATCGATGCCAGCAGCCGCATCCTGTCCACGCTGCAGCAGCGCAAGAGCGAGTTCACCAGCAACCCGGCCAGCCTGCGCAGCTACATCGACAGCGAGCTGACCCGCACCTTCGACCGCGACTACGCCGCGCGCCTGGTGCTAGGCCCGCACGCCCGCGGCGCCTCCGACGCCGACATCAAGCTGTTCGCCGATGCCATGGCCGACAGCCTGATGCAGCGCTACGGCTCCACCCTGCTCAACATCCAGGGCAAGCCGAGCTTCCGCCTGAAGGGTGAAAGCCCGCTGCCGGGCAATCGTGGCGTGCGCGTGAGCACCGAACTGGTGCGCGCCGGCAACGAACCGACCCCGGTCGAGTACTGGATGCGCAACGTGAACGGCCAGTGGAAGATCTTCGACGTCAACATCGAAGGCATTTCCTACGTGCAGACCTTCCGCAACCAGTTCGACACCCCGCTGCGCCAGAAGGGCATCAAGCAGGTGGCCAACGAACTGCACAGCGGCAGCATGCAGGCCGGGCCCGCGGGCAATGGCAAGTAACGCACTGGCGCTGCTGGAAGGCGACACCCTGCGCCTGCGCGGGGTGCTCGACCGTGCCGCGGTGATCGCACTGTGGCCGCAGCTGCAGGCCCTGCCTGCAAAGCTGTCACGGCTGGAGCTGGGTGAGGTCGAACGCGTGGACAGCGCCGGCCTGGCGCTGCTGGCCGAGCTGGCCGCACGTGCGCGCAAGAGCGGTCACCCGCTGGCAGTCTCCGGCGCGCCGGCCGGCTACAACGAGCTGAGCGCAGCCTACCGGCTGTCGCCCGACCTGGATTTCAACGCTACTTCTGCTGCGAGCTGACATGAACGTCGTACGCACTTTCCCCCTGATCGTCCTGGCCACCGCCCTGACCGCCTGCGCCGGCAAGCCCGCACGCAGCGATGCGCCCGCAGCCAGCACCGTGGTCCCGGCCAGCACCATCGCCGAGGCCTCTGCCGCCACCGCCGATACCGCTACGGTCGATGCCGCACCGGCAACAGCCGTGGTTGCCGCACCTGCGCCGGCCACGCCGCCATCCGCACCGGCCCGCAGCGCCGACACCGATGCGGCCAGGGCCGCGGCGGCGACCGCCCCCGGTGGTGACGACGACTTCGATGCCCTCTACGGCGGTGCCGGCAACACTGGCAGCGCGGCAGCCTACGATCCGTGGGAACCGTTCAACCGCAAGGTGCACACGTTCAACAACGCGGTTGACCGTGGCATCGCCCGCCCGCTGGCCACGGCCTACACCCACGTGGTGCCGCGCTTCGCCCGCACCGGCGTCAGCAACTTCTTCAGCAACCTGCGCGCACCGGTGACGATCACCAACCAGCTGCTGCAGGGCCGCGGTGCAGATGCGTGGGACAGCCTCGGCCGCTTCCTGATGAACAGCACGCTGGGTATCGGCGGCCTGTTCGATCCGGCCAGCAAGGCGATGGTGCCGCGCCGCAATGAGGACTTCGGGCAGACCCTGGGTGCCTGGGGCTGGCGTCGTTCGCGTTACGTGGAACTGCCGTTCTTCGGCCCTCGCACCGTGCGCGATGTGTTCGGCCTGGCCGGTGACATTCCGCTGTCGCCGATCCGCCGCATCGAAGAGGACAAGATCCGCATCGGCCTGCAGGGCATGCAGCTGGTCGATACCCGCGCGCAGCTGCTGGCCATCGACGACCTGCGTGACACCGCCGTGGACGAGTACTCGCTGGTACGCGATGCGTGGATGCAGCGCCGCAACTACCAGATCGAGAACGATCTGCGCAGCAAGCGCGACCGTGGCCACGACGATGCCAATTCGCCGATCCCGGTCGATGCGATGCCGATGCCGCAGTGGACGCACTGAGTCCGGTCTGCAGCGCATGAAAAACCCCGCCTCGGCGGGGTTTTTCTTTTCCGGTAGGTGCCAACCTTGGTTGGCACGCTTTCCTCAGGCTGCCAGCGCTGCCTCGATGGCCTCGCGCAGGCGCGCGTCATCGGCAGCCACGTCCGGGGCGAAACGCGCGATGACCTTGCCGTCGCGGCCAACCAGGAACTTCTCGAAGTTCCACAGCACCGCCGGTGCTGCGTGGATCGGGATCTCCTTGCTGGCCAGGCGCTCACGCAGCGGGCCTTCGCCGATCGACTGCGGCTGGGCGGCGGTCAGCTGCTGGTACAGCGGATGGGTATCGTCACCGGCCACGCTGATCTTGGAGAACATCGGGAAGCTGACGTCGTAGGTGAGCTGGCAGAACTGCTGGATCTCCGCCTCGCTGCCCGGCTCCTGGCCGAGGAAGTTGTTGGCGGGGAAGCCCAGTACTTCCAGACCCTGCGCGTGCTTTTCCGCATACAGCGCCTGCAGGCCTTCGTACTGCGGTGTCAGGCCGCACTTGGAGGCGACGTTGACCAGCAGCAGTACCTTGCCCTGGTAGTCGGCAAGCGAGGACGGCTGGCCGTCGATGGTGGTGAGGGAAATGTCCTGGATCGGGGTGCTCACGCGGGGGCTCCGGCAACAGCGGGGAATGGCCCACCAGCATAGCGCCGTGCGATGGCGGTAGTGCCGGCCGCTGGCCGGCAATCGTGCGACCGTTCGCAAGGGTTCATGCGGTTGCCGGCCAGTGGCCGGCACTACGATCAGTCCACGCAGATCGTGCCCTGCGCCTTGCCGTCATCAATGCGCTGGCGGCAGCCGAAGTTCTGGCGCACATCGCGCTGGCAGGTACCGGTAGCGGCGCTGCCAGCGCCCACCTCGGGACCGGCCAGGCACTGGCCCGTGCAGTCGCTTTTGCGGCTGCAGGCCTTGCCGGCATCGGCATAGGGAATCACGCACTGCTCGCGTTGCAGCCGGCCCAGCCGTTGCAGGCTGCCGCCGGCGGCCTGGCAGTCGACGTCGCGCGCTTCGCGATACGCCTCGGCCGCTTCAGGGCTGGTGGCTGCGGCAGGTGCCGCGGTCGTATCGGCAGCCGGTGGTGCGCTGCTGCAGGCGGCAAGCAGCGCGGTCAGGACAAGGCTGGTGAAGCGGCGCAGGCGCATGACGATACCTGATCGAGGCGGACAGGCCGCCAGCATACGCATCGGCGATGCAGGCGGCGTGTCAGCGTGGCTCAGGCCTCGTCGCCGTCACTGCCTTCCTCTGCTGGCAGCGCGTCCGGCAGCAACTGGCGGCTCTGCTCAACCGGCAGCGACTCGACATCCCTCAGCTTGCGGGCGATCGCGCGGGTGCGCACCCCGGTCTGGTCGATCTGCTTGCTGGCCTGGTCCAGCTTGGCCTTCACGTTGTCCAGTACATCACCGAACTTGCCGAACTCGGTCTTCACCGCACCCAGCAGGCTCCACACCTCGCTGGACCGCTTCTCGATGGCCAGCGTGCGGAAGCCCATCTGCAGGCTGTTGAGCAGTGCGGTGATCGTGGTCGGCCCGGCGACCACCACGCGGTGGTCGCGCTGCAGCAGATCGACCAGGCCGGGGCGCCGGATCACCTCGGCATACAGGCCTTCGGTAGGCAGGAACATCACCGCGAAGTCGGTGGTGTGCGGCGGCACGATGTACTTCTCGCAGATCGACTTGGCCTGCACCTTCACCGCACGCTCCAGCTGCGCACCCTGCACGCGTACCAGTTCGGCATCACCCTGCTCCTGTGCGTCCAGCAGGCGCTCGTAGTCTTCGCGTGGGAACTTGGAGTCGATCGGCAGCCACACCGGCGTGTCATCGCTGCTGCGACCCGGCAGGCGCACGGCGATGTCGACCATTTCGCCACTATCCGGGCGTACCTTCACCCCGCGCGCGTACTGCTCCTGGATCAGGGTCTGCTCGAGGATGTTCTCCAGCTGTACTTCACCCCAGCTGCCGCGCGTCTTGACGTTGGTCAGCACGCGCTTGAGGTCACCCACGCCGGTGGCCAGCTGCTGCATCTCGCCGAGGCCGCGCTGCACCTGCTCCAGGCGCTCCGAGACCAGTTTGAAGGACTGGCCAAGGCGTGTTTCCAGGGTGGACTGCAACTTCTCATCCACCGTCACGCGCATCTGTTCCAGCTTCTGCGCATTGTCGCTCTGCAGCGCGCGCAGCTGCTCTTCCAGCGTCGTGCGCATCTCGGCGATGCGCTGCTCGTTGCGCTGGGTCAGTTCCTGCAGGCGCAGGCCAAGGCTTTCAGTCAGGCGCTGCTGCGACTGCGCGCCCTCCTCGCGGCCCTTGCGTGCATCGTCCACCAGGGTCTGCCGCAGCGCGCCGAGCTGGGTATCGGTACGCCCGGTGAGCTCCTGCAGCTGCTGGCCAAACGCATGGATGCGGGCTTCCTGCTGCTGGCCGAAGGT
This sequence comes from Stenotrophomonas sp. 28608_Sma, assembly GCF_056486185.1. Taxonomy (NCBI): domain Bacteria; kingdom Pseudomonadati; phylum Pseudomonadota; class Gammaproteobacteria; order Lysobacterales; family Lysobacteraceae; genus Stenotrophomonas; species Stenotrophomonas sp. 28608_Sma. Next base: position 5,000,007 of record NZ_CM151308.1, read on the forward strand.
CTCCAGCTGGCCGCGCAGCTCCTGCAGCCGCTGTCCCATCAACGCCGCGCCGCGCTGCTGGCTCTCGGCCGCTTCGGCGCGCGCCTTGCGGGCATCTTCGCCCAGCGCTTCGCGCAGCAGGTCGAGGCGCTGGTCGGTGCGGGTGGACAGATCGGTCAGCGCGCGGGCGAAGCCATCGAGCTGTTCGCGCAGCTCGCTGCGCCCGGCCCGCGCCTCCTCGCGCACCGCCTGTTCCAGGCGGTCATGCGGCGGGCGGCGCAGCAGGGCGACCAGCTGCAGGATGAGCACGGCCAATAGAAGGCCGCCAATGAGCAGATATTCGGTTTGCATGGGGCAAGTGTAGGCTGGCCGAGTCTCAACTGCTGCGTCAGGACCATGGTCGTCCTCTACGGAAAGCCCACCTCCATCAATGTGCGTAAAGTGCTGTGGCTGTGCGCGGGGCTGGATCTGCCCCTGCACCACGAACCGGCCCCCTCGCCGGACCTGCTGGCCACGCTGAACCCCAACCGGCAGGTGCCGGTGCTGCGTGATGGCGACTTCGTGCTGTGGGAATCCAACAGCATCTGCCGCTACCTGGCCGCACGCGCCGGTCGCGAGGATCTGCTGCCACATGCAGCAAAGGACCGGGCCCGGGTGGAGCAGTGGATGGACTGGCAGGCCAGCGACCTCAACAGCGCATGGCGCCATGTGTTCATGGCACGCGTGCGCCAGCATCCGGACTATCCGGATGACGCCCGTGCCGAGGCCAGCCTGGCGCAGTGGAACCGGCTGATGGGCGTCCTTGATGCACAGCTCGCCACTACCGACGGCTACGTGGCGGGCAACACCTTCACTCTGGCCGACATCGTGCTCGGGCTGTCGACCCAACGCTGGCGCAGCACGCCGGGCAGCAAGCCGGTACTGGCACATGTGGATGCCTGGTTCGAACGCCTACGCCAGCAGCCCGGTTTCGCCGAGTACGTCGACAACGGTGTGGCCTGAGCAGTGGCTTCTGCAGCTGTTGGCAGGTGTCGACCTTGGTCGACACGGCTGATCCACGCCATGCGTGGATGAAGCGCTGTAGAGCCGGGCGCAGGCTCGGCTCCACAGGAAAAACCGGGCCTTACCAGCCTTCCAGCACGATCTTGCCCTTGGCGCGGTGGCTCTCCAGCAGCGCGTGGGCACGCCGCAGGTTGGCCGCGTCGATGCGCCCGAAATGCTCGCCCAGGGTGGTCTGCAGCACGCCTGTGTCGATCAGCTCGGCCACCCGGTTCAACAGGTCATGCTGGCGCTGCATGTCGGCGGTCTTGTAGAGCGGCCGGGTAAACATCGACTCCCAGTGCAGTGACAACGCCTTGCGCTTGAGCGCCATCACGTCGACCTGGCCGGGATCATCGATCAGCCCCAGCTGGCCCTGCGGCGCCAGCAGTTCCACGATCTGCGCGTAGTGCTGGTCGGAGTGGGTCAGGCTGGCCACGTGCTGCACCTCGCTGATGCCGAGCCGCGCCAGGCCCTCGGCCAGCGGCAGGCTGTGGTCGATCACATGGTGTGCACCCATTGCGTACGCCCAGTCCTGGGTATCCGGACGCGAGGCGGTGCCGATCACCGTCAGTTTCGTCAGCTTCCGCGCCAGCTGCACCAGGATTGAACCAACGCCACCGGCAGCGCCGATCACCAGCAGGGTCTGGCCTTCGCCACCGCCCTCGGGGATGCGCAGGCGGTCGAACAGCAGTTCCCAGGCGGTGATCGCGGTCAGTGGCAGCGCGGCGGCGGCGGCATCGTCGAGGCTGGCCGGCTTGCGGCCGACGCTGCGTTCGTCCACCAGCTGGTACTCGGCGTTGCTGCCCGGGCGATCGATGACGCCGGCGTAGTAGACCGCATCGCCGGGCTGGAACAGGGTCACCTCGCTGCCCACCGCGTCGACGATGCCGACCGCATCCCAGCCCAGCACGCGCGGGCCATCGGTGGCCACGCCGCGACGGACCTTGGTGTCGACCGGGTTCACCGCCACCGCGCGCACCGCCACGCGCAGGTCACGCGGGCCGGGCTGCGGCAGCTCCAGTTCGATGTCGATCAGGGCCTGGGCATCATCGATCGGCAGGCCGGCTTGGGTGTAGGCAATGGCGCGCATGGCAGCGGTCCAGTGGGGAAGGAGGCGACAGGTTGCGCCGCACGCGCTCCCGCTGAAAGGCGCAGAATCGGGCAGCACTTTCACTCTGGCAATGAAGATGATCCGCTTCGACGATCTGCAGCTGTTCGTCCGCACTGCCGCACTGGGCAGCTTCTCGCAGGCGGCGCGCGAGGCCGACCTGCTGCCCGGGCAGGTCGCCGCGGCGGTGGCGCGGCTGGAACGCGAGCTGGACCTGCGCCTGTTCGTGCGCACCACCCGCAGCCTGCGCCTCACCGGCGAGGGTGCGCTGTACCTGCCGTATGCGCAGGAGGTACTGGCCACCCTGCGCGAGGGACAGGCCCGCGTGCAGGGCGAGGACACCGAGCTGCACGGCACCCTGCAGCTGTCGGCGCCCTCGGACCTCGGCCGCAACCTGCTGCTGCCCTGGCTGAGCGCCTTCCGCGCTGCGCACCCGCGGCTGCGCCTGCACCTGCGCCTGTCCGACGAGGTGGCCGATGTATTCCGCGACCCGGTCGACGTGGCCATCCGCATCGGCCACTTCGACGACGCCAACTACGTCGCCCTGCCGCTGCTGGAAGGCAATCGACGCGTGCTGGCCGCCTCGCCCGGCTACCTGCAGCGGCGTGGCACGCCCACCCGCCTGGAGGATCTGCGCGAGCACGACTGCCTGGTCTATCAACTCAACGGCCGCGCCTACGATCGCTGGTCATTCGAGGTCGACGGGCGTCGCAGCGTGATTCCGGTGCGCGGTCCGCTGGTCTGCGACGACGCCGATGTAGTGCGACGCTGGGCCGTGGCCGGCGAAGGCATCACCTACAAGTCCTGGCTGGACCTGCGCGAGGACGTGCTGGCAGGGCGCCTGCAGCTGCTGCTCGACGGTGTTGGCAGCAGCATTCCGTTGCAGCTGGTATGCCCGCACCGCAAGCAGTTCTCGCCCGCGGTACGGCAACTGCACGCGCAGCTGCGCCAGCACCTGCAACCGCTGCTGTCTGGCATGCCCGATGGACTTCTCCGCCCCCTGTCGCCCACCCCGGTGCTGGCCGACAATGGCGGCCCCCCGTAAGAGAGAACACCGCCATGCCGTGGATGGGCATCCAGGACCTGTGGACGTTTCTGGTCGCTGTGCTGGTGTTTCTCGCCCTGCCCGGCCCCGGCACCTTCACGCTGCTGACCGCCACAGGCCGTGGCGGCGTGCGTGGTGGCTATACCGCGCTGGCCGGCCTGCTGGTCGGCGATCAGATCCTGATGTGGCTGGCGTTGGCGGGCGTGGCGGCGCTGCTCAAGGCCAACCCGCTGGTGTTCCACGCGGTGCAGTACCTCGGTGCGGCCTACCTGGTGTGGGTGGGCATCAGCCTGCTGCGCACACCGAAGCACGAGAGCGGCGACGCCGGTCCGATCCGCATGCAGCCGGGCCGCTACTTCCAGCAGGCGATCCTGGTCAGCCTGCTCAATCCGAAGGCGATCCTGTTCTACATGGCCTTCCTGCCGTTGTTCATCGATCCGAAGGCACACCAGGGCATCGCCACCTTCGCTGCGCTGGCGGGCATCATCTTGGTGGTCAGCATCGCCTACTGCTCGATGTTGATCGGCGTGGGCAACCTGGCCCGCCGCCGCCTGATCCAGCACCCGCGCATCAGCGATGCGCTGCGCCGCGTGGCCGGCCTGTTCCTGGTGGGGTTCGGCATCCGGTTGGGGCTGAACGGATGAAACCCTGGCCGACGGCGATGGGCGCCCTGCTGCTTCTGGCCAACACGACCGCCCCGGCGGCCACCGCACAGGATCATCGCTGCCTGAGCGGCGGCCGCAATGACGGCATCCATCTCGAATGGCGTTGGCTGGATGACGGCCAGGCCGACGTTCGCTATGCCGGGCAGCGCGAACGCCTGCTGCTGCGCCGGGTTTCAATGGAGACCACGGTGCTGGCCGAAGACCGCCCCTACCAGTTCGACAGCGTCTGGGAAGAGCGCATCAACGGGCGCCTCAACGGCCGCTACCTGCTGAGCACGCAGGGCGCGCTGGTGCTGGACCTGAGCTACGAGCGTAGCCGCGACGGACGTCGCACCACCTTCCACGATGACGTCGAGGCCTGGCAGGAAGACGGCTGCCGCTGGCCCGGCAAGGTGGCCGAGTGAGCACCATGGACGACGACACCCTGCTGGAGCGCAGCTGGGAATATCGGGAGGAGACGCTGTACCGGCGGTTGTTCGGCGATACCGGGCCGGGGATCTATCCGATCGACATGGATCTGCTGCGCAACGTCTTCAAGCAGGACCAGATCGACCCGCGCTGGCTGCATGTCGGCGTCAATGCCTGCCCTCCGCACGGTGATCGAACGCACTGGATCTATGTCAGCTCCGGCCTGTCCAACCCCTGGGAAGGGCGGCACGAAGATGGCGATTCGGGGTTGGGCATCGAACTGATGCTTGAGACGCAGGAAGAAGCGACCTGGGCACTGACCACCTTGCGCTGGTTCACCGCGTACCACCTGCTGCTGTGCCACTCACGCATGCCCGGCAATCCGTTGGCGCCATGGGACCGGCTGAAGCTGGGGGGGCCGGTGGATCACGCAGGGAGCATGCTGCAGGCGGCCGTCTTCGTTCCGTCACTGCATTTTCCTGGACCCCAGCAACTGCCATCGGGACGATTCGACTTCCTGCAGCTGCTGCCATTGACCCTGGACGAGCATGCGTTCGGCCGCGCCCAGGGCTTCGAAGTGCTGGTGGCCCAGTTGAGAACCCAAGGTGCGGCGCCAGTGGTTGATCCGCAGCGGGTCAGCATCGATCTGGCCCCTGCTCTCACGCTTCAAGCGCCTCCCGGCTCGCCTTGAGGGATCGAATCATTTCGAATCCTGCCGGCATTTGTGCCGATTCCGGCAGAATGCTCGGGGTACAGCCGCGCCGGTGACGCATCTGACCCTCGCATGACCCCCGTCAGTGGTAATGCTGCGCTGCGTTCGGTCACACTCGGGAACTTGTCGTTCTTAGTCACCCCTTCCGAGGCCTGCATGTCCCTGTTCCGGCGCAAGTCCCTAGATTCCGTCACCGTCCACGAAGCCGGCAGGCGCCTGATCCCGACGCTCAGCTGGCCGCACCTGATCGCGCTGGGTATTGGCGCCATCGTCGGTACCGGCATCTACACGCTGATCGGCGTCGGTGCCAACCTGGCCGGCCCGGCCGTGCTGATCTCCTTCGCCATCGCCGGTGCGGTCTGCGCCTGCGCGGCACTGTCCTACGCCGAGCTGTCGACGATGATGCCGGCCGCCGGCAGTGCCTACACCTACAGCTACAGCGCGCTGGGCGAGGTGTTCGCCTGGGTGGTGGGCTGGAGCCTGATCCTGGAGTACTCACTGGTGGTGAGTACGGTGGCGGTGGGCTGGTCCGGCTACTTCGTCGGCTTCCTCGAATGGGTCCACACCCAGTTCGGCTGGAACGTGCACCTGCCAGCGTGGCTCGCAGCCGGCCCGCACGTGGAAGGCGGCATGATCAACCTGCCGGCGATCGTCATCACCTGGCTGGTGGCCGGCATGCTGATGGCCGGCACCAAGGAAAGCGCCACCCTCAATGCCATCCTGGTGGTGTTCAAGCTGATCGCGCTGGCCATCTTCGTGGCCGTGGCCCTGCCCGCCTTCGACAGCGCCAACCTGCAGCCGTTCATGCCGTATGGCTTCGCCAAGTCGATGGGCCCTGATGGCGTCGAACACGGCGTAATGGCGGCGGCAGCGATCATCTTCTTCGCCTTCTACGGCTTCGATGCGATCTCCACCGCCGCCGAGGAAACCAAGAACCCCGGCCGCGACCTGTCGATCGGCATCATCGGTTCGATGATCGGCTGCACCATCGTCTACGTGCTGGTGGCGCTGGCCGCGGTCGGTGCGATGAGCTACGCGGTGTTCGGCCACAGCGCTGAGCCGCTGGCCCTGATCATGCGTCAGCTGGGCCATCCGACCGCGGCGATGGTGATCGGCGTGATCGCGATCATCGCGCTGCCGACGGTGCTGCTGGCCTTCCTGTACGGCCAGAGCCGCATCTTCTTCGTGATGAGCCGCGATGGCCTGCTGCCGCGTGGCCTGTCCAAGGTCAACGCACGTACCGGCACGCCGGTGGCGACCACGCTGTTCACCGCGGTGGTGGTGTCGGCGCTGGCCGGCGTGGCCCGCCTGGACGAGATCGCCGCCCTGGCCAATGCCGGCACCCTGGCCGCGTTCACCGCCGTGGGCATCTGCCTGGTGGTGCTGCGCCTGCGCGAGCCGAACCGCGAACGTACCTTCCGTACCCCGCTGGCCTTCGTGGTTGGTCCGCTGGCCGCGCTGGGCTGCATCTATCTGTTCCTCAGCCTGCCGCACAGCACCCAGCTGTACTTCCTGCTGTGGAACCTGGCCGGCCTGGTGCTGTACTTCCTGTACAGCCGCCGCCACGCGCTGATCGCGAAATAACCGGATTCACCGGTAGTGCCGGCCGCTGGCAGGCACCTCGCATCCTGTTGATACGGGCAATGCCGGCCAGCGGCCGGCACTACCGCCGGGCGGTCAACCGCCCTGCTTTGCAGCGTAGTCCTGCGCCTGGCGCATCACGCGCAGCAGGTTGCCGCCCCAGATGCCGGCAATCTGCTTCTCGGTATAGCCCTTGCGCAGCAGCCACGCGGTGATCTTCGGCAGCTGGCTGACATCGGGCAGGTCGCTCAGGCCACCGCCGCCATCCCAGTCCAGGCCGATGCCCACGTGCTCGGGGCCGACCACCTTGAGGATGTGCTCGAAGTGGGCGAAGAAGTCGTCGAGGCTGGCATGGCGCACCGGGTGCTCGTGGTCCAGCGCCTGCTCGGCCTTCAGCAGGGCAACGCCCTGTTCGATGCCCATGCCTTCCCAGCCACCCAGCTGCTTGCTCAGCGCTTCCTCGGCCTGCTTGCGCTCGGGCGTCTTTGCGGTGTCGATCAGGTAGCCACCATAGGCGTTCACCTGGATCACACCGCCGGCCTTGGCCAGCTTACGCAGGCGCGCGTCATCCAGATTGCGCGGATGGTCGTAGACCGCCTTGGCCGAGCTGTGCGAGAGCACGAACGGCACCGGCATCATCGCCAGCAGGTCGTCGAACACCGCGTCGGACGCATGCGACTGGTCGATCACGATGCCCAGCTTCACTGCCTGCCGCACCAGATCCTTGCCGGCCGGGCTCAGGCCTTTCCACTCCGCACCCTTGGGATCGGTGGCCGAATCGGCGAACTCGTTGTTGGCGAAGTGCACGGTGCTGAGCAGGCGCAGGCCGGCGCGGTGGTAGAACGACAGCAGGCTCGGGTCTTCCACCAGCGGGCTGGCGTTTTCCATGCTGATGTAGACCACGCGCTTGCCGGCGGCCTTGATCCGCGCCGCGTCATCGGCGGTCAATGCCAGCGCGAAGCGCTCGGGGTTGGCCGCCAGCATTTCGCGGATCTCCAGCAGCCGCTGCAGGCCATGGTCACGCTCGGCGAGGTGCGCGGCGGGGCTGCGGTCGCCCTGATCGGTGTAGATCGCCCAGAAACCGCCGTCCAGCGCACCTTCGACCATGCGCGGGTAGTCGACCTGCGAAAGCGCGTTGCGGTCGTGACGCTGCTCGATGTCGAAGCCGCTGCGACCGAAGTTGGCCGGCGTATCCAGATGGCTGTCGAGGGTGACCAGGCGCTGTTGCAGCGCTTTGGCACGGGCCAGCTCCTGCGCGCTGAACTCGATGGCGTGGGCGGACAGTGGCGCGCACAGCGCCAGGGCAAGCACGACGGACAGGTGGCTCAACGATGGCATGGGCTCTCACCGGCAATGGGAAGAGCCCGACCATAGCGCTGCGGACCGCGGATTTGTAGAGTCGAACTGTGCTCGACTGATCAGGCACCGCGAGTCGAGCATCGCTCGACTCTACATCTGGAAATCAGTCCACCACGCGGCAGAACACGGCCTTGAGGTAACGCGATTCCTGCACGTGGGCCATGAACGGATGATCCGGGCCGGCGCCGGCCACCTTCAGGATCTGGATCGTGCGGCCGGAGAAATAGGCCGCGCGGCGCAGCATGTCGAGGAACTGGTCCTCGGCCACCAGGCCGGTGCAGGAGAACGTGGCGAACAGGCCGCCCGGCTTCACCACGCCCAGCGCCAGCTTGTTCATGTCCAGGTACTTCTTCAGCGCAGTGATGACCTGGTCGCGGTCGCGGGTCATCTTCGCAGGGTCCAGGATCACCACGTCGTACTGCTCACCGCGGTTGGCGGCGTCGCGCAGCCACGGGAAGATGTCGGACTGGACGAACTTCGGGCGCACGTTGTTCAGGCGCGAATTGCCCTTGGCGATCTGGATGACGTCTTCATCGATGTCGATGCCGACCACTTCAGTGGCACCACGCGCCGCCGCGTACACGGCGAAACCGCCGGTGTTGCAGCACAGGTCGAGCACGCTCTTGCCTTCCACCTGCTGGCTCAGCCACTCGCGGTTCTCGCGCTGGTCGGCAAAGAAGCCGGTCTTGTGCGCACCGGCCGGGTCAGCGCGGAACTTGATGCCGTACTCGGTGATCACCGCCGCTTCGGTGGTGGTGTTGCCGTGGAAGTCGAAGCTTTCCTGCTTCTGCACGTGCTCGTCGGCGAAGCTGTGGAAGCGGCAGCCCGGGAACTGCTCGCGCAGGGCGTCGTAGATCCACTCGCGGTGGCGGAACATGCCGGCGGCGAAGAACTCGACCACCACCAGGTCGCCGTAGCGATCCACCACCAGGCCGGACAGGCCGTCGCCTTCGCTGTGCACCACGCGCCAGGCGTCGGAGACCGCGTCGAGCTTCAGCACCTCACGGCGCAGCGACACCGCCTGGGCGATCTTGCGCGAGAACCAGCCGGCATCGACCGGCACGTTCTGGTCGGTTTCAAGGATGCGCACGGCAATGCGCGAGTGCCCGTTGTAGAACCCGCGGCCGATGAACTCCCCGTCCACGCCGACCACGTCGACGATGGAACCGGGCTTGGGCCGGACGGTCGGCTTCTCGACCAGTTTCTGGAAGATCCACGGGTGGCTGGAACGCCACGCGTTCTTGAGGCGGACAATCGGAAGGGGGGTATTCATCCACCTATTGTAGCCGGGGGGCGCTTTCGTAGAGTCGAGCTGGCGCGACGGGCGTTGCTGAACGGCCCGGGCAAGGCGTGCCAACCAAGGTTGGCACCTACCAGAGCGGGGGCCCCGGCCGCCCGACATTTGACGGCAGCCCGGCCAGGCCGCAGAATCGGCGCCAGAAGGGGAGTAGCTCCCAGACGTTGTCGCCGTCATTTCGAGCCCGCAGGCTCCGGTGCAACGGCAGTTCCAGCCGACTGGAACTGCGAGCGAGACCTTCGCCGTACTGGCGAAGCTCTGTCCCTGGATCCCCCTCCCGATCCTCCGTTGCAGATCCTCGCCGTCCGGCCTGGCATTCATCTTTCCAACGGACATTCCCAATGCAGACGATCGGTAACGTGTGGTTGTGGGGCGGCTTCGCAGCGGTGGTGGTCATCGCCCTGCTGGTCGACCTCGTGTTGATGCGCCATGGTGGGCCGCACAAGGTCACCTTCAAGGAGGCCCTGTGGTGGTCCATCGGCTGGGTTGCGCTGGCCCTGCTGTTCAATGCGGGCCTCTGGTACTACCTGAATGAGACCGCCGGCCAGGTGGTGGCCAACAAGGTCGGCCTCGAGTTCCTGACCGGCTACCTGGTCGAGAAGGCGCTGGCGGTCGACAACATCTTTGTGTTCCTGATGATCATGAGCTACTTCGCGGTGCCGGAGGAGCAGCGCCAGAAGGTGCTGATCATCGGCATCCTGGGTGCGATCGTGCTGCGTACGATCATGATCTTCGCCGGCAGCGTGCTGATCAGCCAGTTCCATTGGCTGCTCTACGTGTTCGGCGCCTTCCTGCTGTTCACCGGCTGGAAGATGTGGTTCGCCGCCGGCCAGGAGCCGGACCTGGAAACCAATCCCGCCCTGCGCTGGATGCGCAAGCACCTGCGCCTGCTGCCGGACTATGCCGGCAACGCACTGAGCGTGAAGCGCGACGGCGTGCGCTGGTTCACCCCGCTGTTCGCGGTGCTGATCCTGATCGCGGTCACCGACGTGATCTTCGCCGTGGACAGCATCCCGGCGATCTTCGCGATCACCACCGACCCGTTCATCGTGCTCACCTCCAACGTGTTCGCGGTGCTGGGCCTGCGCGCGATGTTCTTCCTGCTGGCCGGCATGGCCGACCGCTTCCACCTGCTGCCGTATGGCCTGGCGCTGGTGCTGGGCTTCATCGGCATCAAGATGATGATCATCGACCTGTTCAAGATCCCGACCCCGGTGTCGCTGGGCGTGGTCGCGGTGATCATCGCCGCCACCGTGGTACTGAGCCTGAAGTACCCGCCGAAGGAAGGCTCCGGCCACGCCTGATCATGGCCGGCCGGCGGGATTGTCCCGCCGGCCGCACCCACTCTCCCGTTGCGGTGGCCTTGGTTTCGCGCCAGTCACCGCCATTGCTGAGGTATGGACAACAACGCGCCCCTGCCCGCCGGCGACGTACCGGCCCCCCGCAATGACCGCTCGCGCATCCTGCGGGCGTTCAATGTCAGCCTGGCCGCCGTGCTGGTGCTGGTGGCCGTGTTCGCCCTGCAGGGCACCTTCGACTGGCGGCCCTGGGCGGTCGCGCCGCTGGAAGCCAAGGGCCTGCTTGGCCTGATCGGCGGCCCGATGCTGCATGCCTCGGTCGAGCACATCGCCGCCAACAGCATCGCGATCCTGATCCTGGGCACGCTGGCCGGCAGCGTCTACCCGAAAGCCACCGTGCGCGCCCTGCCCCTGCTGTGGCTGGGCTCGGGCATCGGTGCGTGGATGCTGGGCAATCCGGGCAGCGTGCACCTGGGCGCCAGCGGCGTGACCCACGGCCTGATGTTCCTGCTGGCCAGCCTGGGCCTGCTGCGCCGCGACCGCGCGGCCATCGCCACCGGCCTGATCGGCATGCTGTTCTACGGCGGCATGCTGATGACCATCCTGCCGCACGCCGATGGTGTGTCCTGGCAGTCGCACATGGGCGGCGCCTTCGCCGGCATCATTGCTGCGCTGCTGTTCCGGAACGCCGACCCGCTGCCGCCGCGCCCGCGCTACAGTTGGGAAGACGAAGAAGAAGACGTCGAACCTTTACCCGACGACGAGCTGGAACCGCCGTCACCGCAGCGCGTGCCGGTGCTGTGGCAGCCGCGCGAAGGCCAGGACTACGTGGTGATTCCGTTCCGCCGGCCGGACGAGCCGCGCGGCTGAGCGATGGTAGTGCCGGCCGCTGGCCGGCAACCTCATGAACCGATAGTGGCCGACCTTGGTCGGCGCTCCTGCTGCATGCCAACCAAGGTTGGCAACTACCAGAGCATTCCGTCACATCCGGTAGCGCCGGGCCATGCCCGGCGGCATTGGCCGGTCAGTTCGCCGCATTCCCCGCCGCGCCCATGCCATCCACCGCCTGCCGGCCCAGTGCCGGGTCATCGGTGAAGAAGGCATCGATGCCGGTAGCCAGATAGGCACGCATCTCGGCAATCGAACCCTCGGCATTGCGCGCGTTGTCGGCGCCCTTGCGCAGGTTGCTGGCCTGGAAGTGGTTCTCCGGACGGAAGGTGTACGGAATCACCATCAGGCCCACTGCATGTGCGTCCTGTACCAGCGTGGTCGGAGTGCTCAGCGCGCCCTTGGCGTCCAGCGGAATGATCGAGCGCAGTTCCGGGCCGATGCTGTCGGCGTAGCTGGCGATGTCCTTCAGTCCTGCCGGCGTCATCATCTGCGCGTAGGTCAGCGTGCCACCGGCCTTGGCGATGTCGGCCGGCTGGGTGTCGCCCTTCCACAGCAGTTGCAGCAGGCGGATGTTGCTGCCGCGCGGGATCTTGCCGCGCAGGTAGCGCAGGTTGGCGGTCTCGAACGACTGGATGGTGACCGGGCCGACGTTGGTATAGGCATTGCCACGCAGCGCGGTCAGGAGCTTGTCTTCCATCGGCAGGCCGATCGACTGGAAGTAGGTCGGGTGCTTGATCTCCGGCACCAGGCCGATGCCACGGTTGGCACGCCCGGCCTGCTGGACAAGGAATGCGAGGATCTCGTCCAGGCTGGCGATGCGGAACTGGCCATCGTAGGCGGTGCTGCGCAGTTCCGGCAGGCGCTCACGCGCGTACAGCGTCTTCAGCTCGGCCAGGGTGAAGTCTTCGGTGAACCAGCCATCGACCTTCTGCCCGTCGATGACCTTGCTGGTGCGGCGGCTGGCGAATTCCGGATGCGAGGCGACATCGGTGGTGCCACTGATCTCGTTCTCGTGGCGGGCCACCATCACCCCGTCCCTGGTCATCACCAGGTCCGGTTCGATGTAGTCGGCGCCATCGGCGATGGCCTGCGCATAGGCCGCCAGGGTGTGCTCGGGCAGCAGTGCGCTTGCCCCGCGGTGGCCATAGACCGACACCTTGTGCGCGGCCGGGGTGGAGGATTCAGCACTCATGGCCACCGATGGTGCCACGGCCAGCGACAACAGCAACGCACAACCCCACGACTTCACTGCGACTTCCCCAAGCGGTATGTGATGGGCGTCAGTATGCGGCGGCAATGTGACAGGTGGGGGACCTGGGGTCGGATCCCCGCAGGGGCTCCGACCCATGTATCTGGTAGTCGCCGACCTTGGTCGGCGCTCTGCCAGCGGGCGTCGATGACCCGGACGCCCTGTGCCAACCAAGGTTGGCACCTACCAGAGCTCCGCCTTACTTGCCGATGCAGAAGCTGGAGAAGATCCTGCCCAGCAGGTCATCGGCACTCATCTGCCCGGTGATCTCGCCCAGCGCGTCATGCGCCAGCCGCAGTTCCTCGGCGGCCAGCTCCAGGTGCTCGTGCGCCAGCTCGCCGTCGGCGCGCTGCGCGTGCTCCTGCGCACGCTCGATTGCATCCACATGCCGCGTGCGCGCGGAAAACTCGCCATCCACCTGCTCCCCTGCCCCGGCCGAAGCAATCGAACGCAGACGCGCATGCAGATCGTCGAGCCCGGCGCCGGTGGCGGCCGAAACGAACACGCGGTCCGGATCGTCCAGCGACGGCAACGCCTCCAGCAGGTCCGACTTGTTGTGGATGTAGACCTTGTGCGGCACCGCCGCCACGGCCTCGCCCAGCGCCGCTTCGCCGGCCGCCGGATCGCGCGCATCCAGCACGATCAGCGCCAGGTCGGTGCGCTCGATTTCCGCGTGGGCGCGGCGCATGCCTTCGCGTTCGATGGCGTCACCGCCGTCGCGCAGGCCGGCGGTGTCGACCAGGGTCAGCTCCAGGCCGTCCAGGCGGATGGTCTCGCGCAGAGTGTCGCGGGTGGTACCGGCGATGTCGGTGACGATGGCGCGTTCGCTGCCGGCCAGCGCGTTGAGCAGTGAACTCTTGCCGGCGTTCGGCGGACCGATCAGCACCGCGTGCAGGCCATCGCGCAGGCGGCGGCCGCGCTCGGCATCCCGCCGCAGCAGGGCCAGATCGCTGCGCGCCTGTTCCAGCCCACGCCGCACCTGCGCGCCACCGAGCGTATCCAGCGGTTCGTCGGCAAAATCGATGGCCGCTTCCACGTGGATGCGCAGCAGCACCAGCTGCTCGACCACGGCGTCGATGCGGCGCGAGAACACGCCATCCAGCGAGCGACGTGCCGCGCGCGCGGCGCGGTTGTCGCCCGCGGCGATCAGGTCGGCGATGGCCTCGGCCTGGGCCAGGTCGAGCTTGCCGTTGAGGAATGCCCGTTCACTGAACTCACCCGGCCGCGCCTGGCGCGCGCCGAGCGCGATGCAGCGCGCGACCAGCTGCTGCAGCAGCACCGGGCTGCCGTGGCCCTGCAGTTCCACCACTTCCTCGCCGGTGAAGCTGTTCGGTGCCGGGAACCACAGCACGATGCCATCGTCGATGACCTCGCCTTCGGCATCACGCAGGCGCGCGTAGTGCGCGTGGCGCGGACGCAGTGCAGGTGCACCCAGTGCATTGGCGATGGCCGCAGCACGCGGGCCGGACAGGCGCAGCAGGCCGACACCGCCGGCGCCAGGGGCACTGGCGATGGCGACGATGGTGTCGGTGCGGATCGCGTCGTTCATGGCTCAGAGCTTCTCCAGCTGTGCGCGCGCCTGTGCCGCGCCACTGCCCTGCGGCTGCAAGGCCAGGTAGGTGGTGTAGGCCTGCTTGGCCTTGGCCTTGTCGCCGGCGTTGAAGTAGGCGTCGCCCAGATTGAGATAGGCCACGGCGCGCGAGGGGTCGATCTTCAGTGTGTTCTCCAGCCAGCGCGCCGCTTCGGCATAGCGCTGCTGGCGGTAGTAGACGAAGCCGAGGTTGTTGGCGGCCTGGGCGAAGTCCGGACGCAGCTTCAGTGCCTCGGTGAACTGCGCCACCGCCTCGTCGTACTGCTTCTCGCGGTACAGCTGCAGGCCGCGGTCATTGGCCTGCTGCGCACGCTGGCGATCCGACGCCGGGCCCGCAGTCGGCACCACCAGCTTGGCCTTGCCGCCCTGCAGGTCGGCCACCGTCACCGGCGCCTGGCTGCCCTTGGCTTCGCTGGCGGCTTCAACCTTGTTGTTCAGTGCGATCGCATCGGCGGTCAACTGGCGCGTATCGGCATTGAGGAACTCCTGGCTGTCCGGCACCTGGAACACGAACTCGCCGCCCTGCGAACCGGGCAGGCTGCCGAAGGCCGGGGTCTGGTGTGAAACGGCTGAGACCGCCGGCGCCACGTAGGCGGCCAGTTCGGTACCGGTGATCAGCCCATCGCCGTTGAGGTCGCCCTTGCCGGCCCATGCCTGCAGCAGCACCCAGGTGAACACCGAGTGGCCGTTCGGACCGGCGTCGGCCACCTGCTGGTCGGCACCGCCGGCGGTCAGCATCTGCCGCGCGCTGCGCCGCGCGTTCTCGCGCAGGAACGACGACGACGATGGACCGCCACGGGTCAGGCCCAGGCCGCTGTAGCAGGCATCCATCACGAACATCACGTGCTTGGCCTGCATGCTCTCGGCGATGTTCTGGATGTCGGTCATCGCGATGGCGTCGGTAGCGAATTCCTTCGGGTCCGAATCGACTGGGATGATGTAGCCGAGGTCGCGCCCGGAGGCGAGCTGGCGGGTCGCGCCATGGCCGGCGAAGAACACGAACACGCGATCGTTCTTGCCAGTGCGGTCATCGGCCAGGCGGTCGTGGAAGGCAGCCAGGATGTTGTTGCGCGTGGCCTGCTCGTTCTTCAGCACGATCACCTGCGAGGACGGGAAGCCGAACTGCCCGGTCAGGGTATCGGCCACCGCCTGCGCATCGTGGCTGGCGTACTCCAGCTTCGGCCACTTGGCGTAGTTGTCGATGCCGACCACGATCGCCCAGGACTTCTCGTAGCCGGTGGTGACGGTGGCGGCACCGGTATCGCCCTTGCGCGCACGGGCGACCGTGAAGTCGCGGCCGTTCCAGCCAGCGAACTGGTAGCCATCGGCGATCAGCCGGTCGAGGATCTGCGGCAGCGCCTTCACCGCACGATCGTGAATGTCGTGGAACAGGATGATGCCGCGCTGTTCCTTGTTCACCTGGTCGAGCACGCGCTGGACGATCGATTCCGGCACAGGGTCGGCCCAGTCCATCGAGTCGATGTTCCACATGATCGACTTCAGCCCGGCTTCGTTGAGCAGCTGCAGGCCTTCGGCGTTGCGTGCGCCATAGGGGAAGCGGAACAGCGGCGCGCGCTTGCTGTCGACATCCTTCAGCAGCGTGTCGGTGTCCAGCACCTGCTGGCGCAGCGCGTCACCGGTGGTGCGCGACAGCTGGGCGTGGGTCAGGCTGTGATTGCCGACCGCATAGCCCTCTTCCATCAGGTTGCGGCTGATCTTCGCCATCGGGCCGAGGCTGACCTTGCCGTCGGCCTCGACCTTGCCCAGGTTGCGGCCCACTTCGAAGAACACGCCTGGCACGTCGTAGCGCTTGAGGATGGCCACCACTTCATCGGTGTAGGCCTTGTGCGGGCCATCGTCGAAGGTGAGCACAACGGTCTTGGCCGGCAGGTCGCGGCCGAAGATCTCGCGGTCGCTGTCCTTCATGGACATCGGGTACGGCTCGATCACCCCGTAGTCGCGCAGGATCGCTTCGCGGCTGTAGTCCCTGTGCAGGTGCGCGATGTAATCGTCCCACTTCTCGCGCTTCAGCTCGATGGCGCGGGTGCGCTCGAAGCGGCTGAAGATGCGGGTCAGTTCCTGGTTGTAGTTGCGTTCGATCTCGTCGAGCGCCTCCAGGTCCTCGCCGATGCGCTGGTGCAGCTTCACCGCCGGCAGCGACGAATCGGTACCGACGCGCTCATGCAGATCACGCAGCACTTCGCGGAAGGCCAGGCGGTCGGCATCGAACAGTTCCGGCGCGGACTCGATGTAGTCCAGCACGGTACCCAGGGTGGCGAAGCGCTGCGGACTGGAACCGCGCAGCAGGGTGTCGAACTGCGCGGCGATGGCCGTACGTTGTTCCAGGCCATCATGGAACAGCTGCTGGCCCACACGCGTGGAGGTGCCGCGGTCGGCGGCCGACTGCTGTTCTTCGTCGGCCAGCAGCACGATGATCCGACGGTAACCGTCGAGCTGCTTCTGCAGCGCAGCCAGCAACGGCGCGGCGGCCGGGTCGGCGGCAGCCGCGGCCTGCGCGCTGGGCTGGGTCACGCCGGTTACCGGTGCCTTCGCGTCCTTGTCGCCACAGCCGGCAACGACCAGGGTCAACAACAGCGAGGGCAGGAACAGGCGGAACGACGACGCACGCGGCATGGCGGACTCGATGGATGGAGGAACGGTGTGCCGGCGATTCTAACGCCGCATGCGAAAAGCCCGCCTTGCGGCGGGCTTCTGCGGGTCGGTCGGGGCTCAATGGCAGTCGACCAAGGTCGACTCTACAAAGCCGGCGACCTGCCGGTTGGATTACTTCTTTTTGACCGGGGCCGGCGCGGTGGTGGCCGGGACCGGCTCGCCGCCATGGCGCTTGGTCATCCACCACTGCTGCAGCAGGCCCAAGCCGCCGTTGACCACCCAGTACAGAACCAGGCCGGACGGCATGAAGGCCATCATGACGCCGAACACCAGCGGCATGAACTGCATCATCTTCTGCTGCATCGGGTCCATGCCCGGTGCCGGGGTCAGCTTCTGCGTGAACCACATCACCGCCACGTTGATCACCGGCAGGATGAAGTACGGGTCGCGTGCGGTCAGGTCCTGGATCCAGCCGAACCAGGGCGCCTGGCGCAGTTCGACCGATTCCACCAGCACCCAGTACAGGGCGAAGAAGATCGGCATCTGGATGAGGATCGGCAGGCAGCCGCCCATCGGATTGATCTTTTCCTTCTTGTACAGCTCCATCATCGCGGTCTGGAACTTCTGGCGGTCATCGCCATAGCGTTCCTTCAGCTGCGCGATGCGCGGCTGGAAACGACGCATCTTGGCGCCGCTCTTGTACTGGGTCGCCGACAGCGGGTACAGCACCAGCTTCAGCAGCACCACCAGGCCGACGATCGCCCAGCCCCAGTTGCCGACCAGCTTGTGCACCTGGTTCAGCACCCAGAACAGGCCCTGGCCGATCACCGCCATCATCGAAAAGCGGCTGTAGTCGACCACGCGGTCCAGGCCCGGCACGTCTTCCTTGGCGATCAGGTTGACCAGCTTCGGGCCGACCCACAGGCGGGCTTCGGTGCTGGTGGACTGGCCCGGGGCCACAGTGAAGGCCGGACCACGCGCTTCGATCAGGTCACGACCGGCCACCTGCGACAGCACGTAGTGTGCGGTCTGGTCCTTCTGCGGGATCCAGGCGGTGAAGAAGTGGTGCTGCAGCATCGCCAGCCAGCCGCCGGTGATGTTCTGGTTCAGCGTGCCGTCTTCCAGGTAGTCCTTGAACGCACGACGCTGGTACTTCTTGTCGTTGTCGTACCAGGTGGCACCGTTGAAGCTGAAGGAATCCGGGTTGGTCATGCTCCGCGACAGGATGGTCGGGGTGCGGTCCAGGGTGCGGTAGACGTAGCCGTTCCACGGCGCGGCGCCGGCGTTGCTGACTTCATCCTTGAAGCGCACGGCATACTCGTTGCGCGAGACGGTCAGCGTGCGCTTGATGGTCACGCCGTTGTCGGCGGTCCACACGAACGGGATCTGCAGCTCGTTCTGGCCCTTGGCCAGCACGAAGTCCTTGGTGTCACCGACCAGCTTGAAGCCGTCAGCGCCGGGAACCGGGGTGTTCTTGTCTTCGCTGGCCCAGCCACTGATCGCGCTGTACGGGTGCGCGGGGTCTTCAGTCAGCAGGCGGACCGGCGGGCTGCCTTCGTCCTTGGTCTGCGGGAACTGCAGCAGCTCGGCATCGAGCACGCGGCCGCCGTCGAGCACCAGGCGCAGCACGTCGGTGGTGACGGTCACGCGCTGGCTGGCCGGGGTGGCGCTGGCCTGGGCCTGCACGGCCTGGCCCGGGGCACCCGGCACCTGGGCGCTGGGGATGGCGCCCGGGGTCGCGCCCGGAACACTCTGTGCGGCAGCCGGAGCCGACGTGGTCGTCGGTGCCGGGGTCGGAGCAGCCTTTTCACGGCTCCATTCCATCCACAGCAGCACGGCCACCATCAGCCAGGCAAAAATGAGGAATACGCGGGTCTGGTTCATCAGCGGACAGGCTCGGCGGGGCCGGGACGCGATGCCGGCTCGGTCAAAGAAGGAGTTGCGATGCCATCAGGCGGCGGCATTGTGCCGTCCACGCCCGGCGTGGGCAATGCACGCAGGCGACGCAGCAGGCGCAGGAAGGCCTGGCGGATCTCGTCGTTGCTGGCGGAACGCGCAGCACTTCGAGCCACGACGACAAAGTCGCCTGGCTGGATGTCGGTACGTGTCTGACGCAGGATGTCGCGCAGGACGCGCTTGATCCGGTTACGCCCGACGGCGTTCGGATCAACCTTGCGGGAAACCGCCAGACCCAGCCTGGCCGGCCGGTCAGCCGGCAGCCAGTGCAGGGTCATCAGCGGATCGGACACACGGCGGGCGCCGTTGAAGACCGTTGAGTATTCGGCACGCGTGCGAACCCGCGCAGAGCGAGGGAATCGCTTGCGCGGGTCTGCAGTATTCACTGTCGAAGGGATTGCGTCTGCCGCGATGTGCGGCATGGCAATCAGGCGCTCAGGACTTTGCGGCCCTTGGCGCGGCGACGCGACAGGATCTTGCGGCCGTCAGCGGTCTTCATACGGGCACGGAAGCCGTGGTCGCGCTTACGCTTGAGGTTGCTGGGCTGGTAGGTGCGCTTCGTGGCCATTGGGGGCCTCTCGTATGAATGGGACGGAAAGAACCGGAAATTCTAGAGAGGTACCCCGCCCCAAGTCAACCCCTGGCAGCTACGCGAATTCACTGGGCTGTGCAATAGCTGTGGATGTTTTTGTGAATAAGTAGGGGACAAGCATTCCGAAGGCGGGCGCTCGGTGGTAGTCTGAGCCATCCATTTCCCCCCTTTCCGGCCTGTGTTTGGGCGCCTTGTCGCGTCCATGCCCCGGCCACCGGACGATTATTGCTG